>CAVXMI010000016.1:0-783321 GCA_963763005.1 uncultured Actinomycetota bacterium | reverse complement strand
AGCGCCGATTGCGCCCACGTCCAGTTGGCCTGCAGCTGCGGGCCGGTGTCGGTGTCGACGGTGGCGGCGTTGAGCTCCACGGTGTGCGCCAGCGGCATGGGTATGCCGCGCTGGCGCCGGCAACCGCCCCGCCGTCCTGGCAGACCCGCCAGAAATCATCGGACGACCTCGGCCGCCGCCGCGCCCAGCCGCCCCAGATAGTTAAACCCGATCAGCGGATCCGACCCGTCCAGGTCCACATCGGTGTTCAGATAGCGCAGCACACCATAGGTCAAGCCGATCCGGCAGAGCGCGAAGCTGCTCTTTGGCGTCCTTGATCACCGCCCCCAACGCGGCCTCACCGGCCACCACCTGCGCCCAGGACAGCCCCACCGACCGCCAACGCCACCGGGTATTTGGTCGTGAACCAGCCCACCGTGCGCGACAGGTCAACATCGGCGGCCAGTTCCTCCTGGCGCCCGTGGCCCTCCACATCGATGCCGATCGGCGCGCCGCCGCTACCCAAAAACTCCGCGCACGCCAACCCGAACGCGATCAACAAGATGTCGTGCACCCCGGCATGAAACGCCGCCGGCACCTCACCGAGCAGCATCCGGGTCGTCTCGACATCCAGCGACACCGACAAGTGCCCGGCCGTGGCATAGGTATCCACCGCAGGGTGCACCGCCGGCAGCGCGGCCGGGATCGCCGCCACCTGCCGCCACACCTCCGCCTGCTCCACGACCTCCGGCGCGTGCGCATGCTCAGCCAGCAGCGAGGCCCACCGGGCAAACGACGTCCCCGTCCGCCGGCAGGGCCATCGGCTGCCCGCTGCGATGCTGGGCCCAGGCGATGTTGAAGTCCTCCAGCAGAATCCGCCACGACACCCCATCGACGGCCAGATGGTGAATGATCAACACCAACTGACCGGTGGAGGCCACCCACAACGCGCTCAGCATCGCCCCGGCGGCCGGGTTCAACCGCGACCGCGCCTCCACCAGCGCCTCATCGGACAGCACCTCCACCGCTGTGCAGGCACGCGCCCGCGTCCACCGATCCCGCCTCGGGCACCGTCAACGACCAGCCCCCGGCGCCGTCGTCGTCGACGCGCAGCCGCAGCATGGCATGCCGATCCAGCAACGCCTGCAACACCACCACCACATCGGCCTCGGTCACCCCCGCGGGGGCCTGCACCACCACCGTCTGGTTGAACTGCTCAACCGGGCCCTCCACGCCCTGCAGCCAGCGCATGATCGGGGTCGCCACCACCGGCCCGACACCCTCATCGACCGTGCGACCGCACCGATGGCCACCAGTCCCGGCCACGCTGGCCACCCGGGCCAGCCGGGCCACGGTCTGCTCGACGAAAATATCGCGCGGCCGACACAGCACACCGGCCGCACGGGCCCGCGCCACCACCTGCATCGACAAAATGCTGTCCCCACCCAGCTCGAAGAACGAGTCGTCGACCCCGACCCGCTCCACCCCAAGCACCTGGGCGTAGATGCCGGCCAGGATCTCCTCGACCGGGCTGCCCGGGGCGCGGTAACGATCGACCTCCGGGTATTCCGGTGCCGGCAGGGCCCGGGTGTCGAGTTTGCCGTTGACGGTCAACGGCAGCGCGTCGAGCACCACCACCGCGGCCGGCACCATATAGGCCGGTAGCCGCTCGGCCAGCTTCGCGCGCGCCGCGGCCGGATCAGCGGTCCCGGTGACATAACCCACCAGGCGCTTGTCACCGGGGCGGTCCTCGCGGGCGATCACCACCGCCTGCTCCACCCCCTCCAACACGGCCAGCGCGGCCTGCACCTCACCCAGCTCGATGCGATACCCGCGGATCTTGACCTGCTCATCAGCACGCCCCAGATACCGCAGCTGCCCATCGGCACCCCAACACACCAGATCCCCGGTGCGATACATCCGCGCCCCCGGCGCTCCCCCCCAAACGGACAGGCCACAAACCGCGACGCGGTCAACCCGGCCCGGCCCACATACCCATACGCCAGCCCGGCACCGGCCACATACAACTCCCCGACCACCCCGGCCGGCACCGCCCGCAACCACCCATCCAGCACAAAAAAGCCAAGATGGGCCAACGGCACCCCAATCGGGCTGACATTGCTATCGACATCGCCATCGACGATCTCCCGCACACGAGGCATGCACCGTCGTCTCGGTGATGCCATACATGTTGATCAGGCGCGGCAACCCCGGGTGACGCTCCAGCCACGTCCGAAGACGCTGGGGTTCCAACGCTTCACCGCCGAACACCACCGTCTCAAGCTTGAGCTGATGCCCCCGCTCGGGTGCTAGCGCATCGGCGGTTTGCAGCGCATAAAACGCCGACGGGGTCTGACTTAACACGTTGACCTGTTCAGCCACCAGCAAGGCGTGGAAGTCTTCCGGCGAACGGGCCACCGACTCGGGCACCACCACCAGCCGCCCGCCATGCAGCAGCGCACCCCAGATCTCCCACACCGAGAAGTCGAAAGCCAAGGAATGACACTGCGTCCACACCTGCCCCGCCGACAGCTCCAGGTCAGCGTCCAGCGACTCCAGCAGCTGGGTCACGTTGTGGTGGGTGACCGCCACCCCCTTGGGCACACCGGTGGTACCCGAGGTGTAGATGAGGTAGGCAATGTCATCGGCAGCCGGCGCCGGCAACGCTGTGGTGGGTTGGGTGTCGATGCGAGGATCGTCGATATCGATGACCAGCAGCTCGCACCCGTCCAGCCGCGCGGCCAACTCGGCGGTGGTGATCGCGGCGATCGGCGCAGCATCGGCAAGCATGAATTCGATCCGCGCGTCAGGATGTATCGGGTCGATCGCCAGATAAGCCGCCCCGGTCTTCAACACCGCCAAAATCGCCACGACCGCCTCAGCCGACCGGGAAAACAGCAGCGCCACCCGCTGCCCCGGACCCACCCCATGGCCGACCAACAGATGCGCCAACCGATTAGCGCCTCATCGACCTCGCGGTAAGTCCATGGAGCGGCCTTCAAAGCTCAGCGCTACCGCCTCCGGGGCGCGCGCCACCTGCGCGGCGAACAACGCCGGAATCGACACCGACGCCGTCGCCGGCTGGGTCAACACCGCCCGGTTACCCCACCCATCCAGGCGGGCGTGCTCAGCCTCATCCAGCACATCCATCGACGACAGCCGCCGTGTCGGATCGGCGGTCATGGCCACCAACACCCGCCGCAACCGCTCGATCAACGCCTCGATGCTGGCCGCGTCGAAAACGTCGGTGCGAAATTCCACCATCCCGGAAATCCCGGCGGGCTCACCACCCTCGGTCCAGCGTTCACCCAGGGAAAATGTCAGGTCCATGCGGGCGGTGTGGGTGTCCATCGGCAGCGGGCTCACCTGCAGATCACCCAAGGCCAACCCGGCGGCGGGACCACCGGCGAAGTTCTGCCAAGCCAACATCACCTGCACCAGCGGGTGATGGGTCAGGCTTCGGGTCGGGTTGAGCCGCTCCACCAGCACCTCAAAGGGCACATCTTGGTGCTCGAAGGCGGCCAGGCTGCGCTGGCGCACCTGGGCCAACACCTCGGCGACGGTGGGATCCCCGGCCAGGTCAACCCGCAGCACCAAGGTGTTGACGAAAAACCCCACCAACTCATCAAGTGCGGGATCGCGGCGCCCGGCGATCGGGAACCCCACCGCCACATCAGCGCTGGCGCTTAGCTTAGACAACAACACCGCCAAAGCGGCCTGGATCACCATGAAGCTGGTCGCGCTGTGCTCACGAGCCACCCGAGCAACCCGCTGCTGCAACTCCACCGGCCACTCCACAGCCACACTGGCGCCGCGGTAATCAGCCACCGGCGGATAGGGCCGATCGGTCGGCAGCTGCAGCCGCTCGGGCATCCCGGCCAAAGCGCCCTGCCAGTAGCTCCAGCTGCGCGGCGATGCGACTGTGGCTGTCGGTCAGATCACCGAACTGGGCGCGCTGCCACAGCGTGTAATCGACATACTGCACCGCCAACGGCGCCCAGCCCGGGGCCTGCCCCGCACACCGGCTGGCATAGGCCACCCCCAGATCACCCACCAACGGGGTCACCGACAACCCATCGGCAGCGATATGGTGCACCACCGCCACCAGCACATGCTCGTCCTCGGTAACGGTGAAAAGCCGTGCCCGCAAAGGGATCTCGGTCGTCAAGTCAAACGGGTCGCGTGCCGCGGCGCCGATGGCCTCATGAAGCCGGGTCGCCGGCCACGCGGTGGCATCGACGACCTGCCAGCCGAGATCGGCCCGCTCCACAGGAACAACCAACTGCTGGGGGATCCCCTCAGGCGCCGGGAACAGCGTGCGCAGGCTCTCATGGCGGCCCATCACATCGGCCAGCGCCGCCCCCAACGCCTCGACATCAAGCTTGCCGCCAAGCCGCAACGCCACCGCGATGTTGTAAACCGGTGAAGGCCCGTGCAACTGGTCGATAAACCACAACCGGGACTGGGCAAACGACAACGGCACCACCGCGGGCCGCTGGCCGGCCACCAATGGCTCCAGCCCACCCCCCTCGGCACCGATCCGGGGCGCCAACTGGGCCACCGTGGGCGCCTCAAACACGCTACGTACCGTAAGGCCGGCATCCAGGACGGTGTTGATCGCGGCGACTACCCGCATCGCCGACAGCGAATCCCCACCGAGGTCGAAAAACGACTCATCGACCCCGACCCGCTGCAACCCCAGCACCTGGGCGTAGATACCGGCCACGATCTCCTCGACCGCGCTCGGCCGGGGCGCGGAAATGCTCGCCATCCTGATACTCCGGAGCCGGCAAAGCGCGGGTGTCGAGTTTGCCGTTGGGTGTCAGCGGCAGCGCGTCGATCACCACCACCGCGGCCGGCACCATATAGACAGGGAGCCGCTCGGCCAGTCGCGCGCGGATCTCGACCGGATCGACCGTCCCGGTGACATACCCCACCAGGCGCTTATCGCCGGGGCGGTCCTCGCGGGCGAGCACCACCGCCTGCTGCACCCCATCCACGGCAGCCAGCGCGGCCTGGACTTCACCGAGTTCGATGCGATACCCGCGGATCTTGACCTGCTCATCAACGCGCCCCAGATACTGCAGCTGCCCATCAGCGCCCCACCGCACCCGATCTCCGGTGCGATACATCCGCATTGCCGGCGCTCCCGCACCGCCGAACGGGCAGGCCACAAATCGCGACCCGGTCAACCCGGACCGGCCCACATACCCACACGCCACACCACGACCGGCCACATACAACTCACCGACCACCCCGGCCGGCACCGGCCGCAACGACTTATCCAGCACAAACAACGCCGCCCCCGCCACCGGCGACCCAATCGGCGGCACACCCGACCTAGGTGTCAGGGGCGCACTGATCGCCACACACATCGTGGTCTCGGTCGGACCGTAGGCGTTGACCATCACCCGCCCGGGCGCCCACCGATCCACCACCTCGGCCGGGCACGCCTCACCGACCACCACCACCGCCACCGACTCCAGCCCCTCCGGGGACAACATCCCCACCGCAGAAGGGGTCTGGGTCAAGACGCTGACCTGCTCGGCAACCAGCACGGCATGGAAGTCATCCGGTGAACCCGCCACCGACTCGGGCACCACCACCAGCCGCCCACCACGCAACAGCGCACCGAAGATCTCCCACACCGAGACGTCAAAGGCCAAGGAGTGACACAGCGGCCACACCCCTGAGCGCGGCAGGCCGGCATCCAACGACTCCAACAGCTGGGTCACGTTGTGGTGGGTAACGGCCACCCCCTTGGGCACACCGGTCGTGCCCGAGGTGTAGATCAAATAAGCGATATCCTCCGGCGCCGGTCCCGGCAATCCTGTGCACGGATGCGTCTGGATGCGCGGGTCGTCGACCTCGATGACCAGCACCTCATGCCCCTCTAGCCGCTCAGCCAACTCGGAGGTGGTGAGCGCGGCGATCGGCGCGGCATCACCGAGCACGAATCCGATCCGCGCCGTCGGCAGCGCCGGATCGATTGGCAGATAGGCCGCCCCCGTCTTCAGCACCGCCAAAATCGACACGACCGCCTGCACCGACCGGGACAACAACAGCGCCACACACTGCCCCGGGCCCGCCCCCTGGCCGGCCAACAGATGCGCCAACCGGTTAGCCGCCTCATCGACCTCGCGGTAGGTCCACGAACCATCCCCGCACCTGATCGCCACTGCCTCCGGGGCGCGGGCCACCTGCGCAGCGAACATCACCGGAATCGACACCGACGCCGTCGCCGGCTGGGTCAACACCGCCCGGTTACCCCACCCATCCAACTGGGCTAGCTCACCCTCATCGAGCAGATCGATCGACGACAACCGCTGCCCCGGACGGGCGCTCATGACTGTCGTTCCAAATCAGCGGTCACTGCCACCAACACCCGCCGCAACCGCTCGATGAGCGCCTCCACGCTCTCGGCGTCGAAAATGTCGGTTCGAAACTCCACCTCCCCGCCGATCCCGGCGGGCTGGTCATCCTCGGTCCAGCGTTCGGCCAAGGAAAACACCAGGTCCATGCGAGCGGTGTGGGTATCTACCGGCAGCGGGGTGGCCCGTAGATCACCGAAACGCGGCTTCGGGGGCTCATTGTTCTGCCAGGCCAACGCCACCTGGAATAGCGGGTGGTGGGCCAGGTTTCGGGAGGGGTTGAGCCGCTCAACCAGCACCTCAAAGGGCACGTCTTGGTGCTCGTAAGCGGCCAGGCTGCGCTGGCGCACCTGGTCGAGCAACTCGGGGACGGTGGGATCCCCAGCCAGATCCACCCGCAGCACCAAGGTGTTGACGAAAAACCCCACCAACTCAGTCAGCGCGGGGTCGGGGCGCCCGGCGATCGCGAACCCTACCGCCACATCGCTGCTGCCGCTTAGCTTAGACAACAACACCGCCAAGGCGGCCTGGACCACCATAAAACTGGTCGCATTGTGCTCGCGAGCCACGCGAGCAACCCGCTGCTGCAGTTCCGCCGGCCAGTCCACGGCCACACTGGCGCCGCGCTGATCGGCAACCGCCGGGTAGGGCCGATCGGTGGGCAGCTCCAAGTGCTCGGGCATCCCGGCCAGCACGTCTTCCCAGTAGGCCACCTGCGCGGCGATGCGGCTGTGGCTGTCTTCGAGATCACCCAGTTGCGCGCGCTGCCACAGCGTGTAGTCGACATACTGCACCGGCAACGGCGCCCAGCCGGGGGCTTGCCCGGCACACCGGCTGGCGTAGGCCACACCTAGATCACGCACCAGCGGGGTGAGCGACAACCCATCAGCGGCGATATGGTGCATCGCGGCCACCAGCACGTGTTCGTCATCGGCGACCCGGAAAAGCCGTGCCCGCAACGGCACCTCGGTCGTCAGGTCAAACGTGTGACGCGCCGCGGTCTCGATAGCCTCACCTAGCCGGGCTGCCGACCAGCCGGTCGCATCAACGACCTGCCAGCCGAAGTCGGCCCGCTCGGGCGGCACCACCACCTGCTGAGGAGCCCCGTCGGGCGCCACAAACAGGG
The DNA here is from genome assembly GCA_963763005.1 of uncultured Actinomycetota bacterium. Lineage (GTDB taxonomy): Bacteria > Actinomycetota > Actinomycetes > Mycobacteriales > Mycobacteriaceae > Mycobacterium. Next base: position 775,845 of record CAVXMI010000016.1, on the reverse strand, counting down.
TCCGCAGGCTCTCATGGCGGCCCACCACATCGCCCAGCGCCGCCCCCAACGCCTCCACATCCAGGCCCCCGCTCAGCCGCAACGCCACCGCCATGTTGTAGACCGGGGAGGGCCCCTGCAACTGGTCCAGGAACCACAACCGGCTCTGGGCAAACGACAACGGCACCACCGCCGGCCGCGTGCCGGCCACCAACGGCTCAAGCCCATCCCCGCCCGCACCAATACGGGGCGCCAACTGCGCAACCGTTGGCGCCTCGAACAAGGCCCGGACCGAAAGACCGGCATCCAGACCGGCATTGATCGCGGCGATCACCCGCATCGCCGACAGTGAATCCCCACCCATATTGAAAAACGACTCATCGATGCCGACCCGCTCGAGCCCCAACACCTGGGCGTAGATACCGGCCACGATCTCCTCGACCGCATTGGCCGGAGCGCGATAACCCTCAGCATCCGAGTATTCCGGCGCCGGCAGGGCCCGCTTGTCAAGCTTGCCGTTGACCGTCAACGGCAACGCCGATAGCACCACGACCGCGGCTGGCACCATATACGGCGGTAACCGGTCAGCCAGCGCGGTCCGCGCCGCTCCCGGATCAGCGGTCCCGGTCACATAACCCACTAGACGCTTATCCCCGGGACGGTCCTCGCGGGCCATCACCACCGCCTGCTCCACCCCATCCACACCGGCCAACGCCGCCTGCACCTCACCGAGCTCGATGCGATACCCACGGATCTTGACCTGCTCATCAGCACGCCCCAAATACCGCAACTGCCCATCAGGACCCCAACACACCAGATCCCCGGTGCGATACATACGCATTCCCGCCGCTCCCGCGCCGGCGAACGGACACGCCACAAACCGCGACGCCGTCAAACCGGCCCGGCCCACATACCCATACCCCAGGCCGAAACCGGCCACGTACAACTCCCCGACCACACCTGCGGGCACCGGCCGCAATGACTTATCCAGCACAAAAAAGGCAAGATGGGCCAACGGCACCCCAACAGGGCTGACACCGCTGTCGACATCGACGTCGACGATCTCGCGAAACGAAGCATGCACCGTCGTCTCGGTGATGCCATACATGTTGATCAGGCGCGGCAATCCCGGATGGCGCTCCAACCACGTCCCAAGACGCTGCGGTTCGAGCGCTTCACCGCCGAACACCACAGTCTCAAGCTTGAGCTGATCTCCCAGCTCGGGGGATTGCGCGTCGACGGTTTGCAACGCATAGAACGCCGCGGGTGTCTGGCTTAACACGCTGACCTGTTCACGGACCAGCATGGCGTGCAAGTCCTCCGGCGAGCGGACCACCGACTCGGGCACCACTACCAGCCGCCCACCATGCAACAGCGCACCAAAGATTTCCCACACCGAGAAGTCGAAAGCCAATGAATGACATTGCGTCCACACCTGCCCCGGCGACAGCTCCAGGTCAGCGTCCAGTGCGTTTAGCAGCTGGATCACGTTGCGGTGCGCGACCGCCACCCCCTTGGGGACACCGGTGGTCCCCGAGGTGTAGATCAGGTAGGCGATCTCATCGGCCGCCGGTGCCGGCAGTGCTGTGCTGGGTTGGGTGTCGATGCGGGGGTCGTCGACATCGATGACCACCAGACCATGCCCCTCCAGCCGCCCGGCCAGCGCGGTGGTGGTGATCGCGGCGATCGGCGCGGCATCACCTAGCACGAAGGCGATCCGGGCCGCCGGCACCGTCGGGTCGATCGGCACATAGGCCGCCCCGGTTTTCAACACCGCCAACATCGCCACGACCGCCTCAGCCGACCGCGACAACAGCAACGCCACACACCGCCCCGGGCCCGCCTCCTCGCCGACCAACAGGTGCGCCAACCGGTTCGCGGCCTCATCAACCTCGCGGTACGTCCACGAACGATCCCCACAGGTGATCGCCACCGCCTCCGGGGCGCGTGCCACCTGCGCGGCAAACAACGCCGGAATCGACACCGACGCGGTCACCGGTTGGGTCAATACCGCCCGGTTACCCCACCCATCCAGGCGGGCCTGCTCACCAGCATCCAGCACATCCACCGACGAGAGCCGCCCTGTCGGGTCGGCGGTCATCGCCACCAACACCCGCCGCAACCGCTCGATCAGCGCCTCGATGCTGGCCGCGTCGAACACGTCAGTGCGAAACTCCACCTGCCCGCCGATCCCGGCGGGCTGGCTGTCCTCGGTCCAGCGTTCGGCCAACGAAAACGTCAAGTCCATGCGGGCAGTCTGGGTGTCCACCGGCAGCGGGATAGCTTGCAGCTCACCCAAACTCAGCTTCGCGGGCTCAGTGTTCTGCCAGGCCAACATCACCTGGACCAGCGGGTGATGGGTCAGCGATCGGGTCGGGTTGAGCCGCTCCACCAGCACCTCGAAGGGCACATCTTGGTGCTCGTAGGCGGCCAGGCTGCGCTGGCGCACCTGGGCCAACACCTCAGCAACCGTGGGATCCCCCGCCAGATTGACCCGCAACACCAACGTGTTGACGAAAAAACCCACTAACTCATCCAGCGCAGTGTCGCGTCGACCGGCAATCGGAAACCCCACCGCCACATCAACACTGGCGCTCAGCGTGGACAGCAATACCGCCAACGCGGACTGCATCACCATAAAGCTTGTCGCGTTGTGCTCGCGGGCCACCCGGCCAATCCGCTGCTGTAGCTCGGCGGGCCAGCCCACCGCCACACTGGCGCCGCGGTAATCGGCAACCGGCGGATAGGGCCGGTCGGTGGGCAACTGCAGCCGCTCGTGCATCCCGGCCAGGGCCTCTTCCCAGTAGGCCAACTGCGTGCCGATGCGGCTGTGGCTGTCGTCGAGCTCACCCAATTGAGCACGCTGCCACAGCGTGTAATCGACATACTGCACCGCCAACGGCGCCCAGTCGGGAGCCTGCCCCGCATACCGGCTGGCATAGGCCATACCCAAATCCCGCACCAGCGGCGTTACCGACAACCCGTCGGCGGCGATATGGTGCACCACCACCACCAGCACGTGCTCGTCATCGGCGATACGGAAAAGCCTTGCCCGCAACGGAATCTCGGTGGTCAAGTCAAACGGGTAGCGCACTGCGGCGCCGATGGCCTCATCGAGCCGGCTTGCCGACCAGCCGGTGGCATCGACGACCTGCCATCCGTAATCGGCCCGCTCAACCGGGATAACTAGCTGCTGGGGCATACCGTCGGGCGCCGCAAACAGTGTGCGCAGGCTCTCATGGCGGCCCACCACATCCACTAGCGCGGCACCCAACGCCTCGGCATCCAGACGCCCGCGCAGCCGCAACGCCACCGCCATGTTGTAGATGGGTGAAGGCCCCTGCAGCCGATCCAAAAACCACAACCGGGATTGGCCAAACGACAACGGAACCACCGCCGGCCGCTCACCGGACACCAATGGCTCAAGCCCATCCCCACCGGCACCGATACGGGGCGCCAACTGGGCAACCGTAGGCGCCTCGAACAAGGCGCGCACCGAAACGCCGGCATCCAAAGACTTATTGACCGAGGCGATCACCCGCATCGCCGACAGCGAATCCCCACCCAGCTCAAAAAACGACTCATCAACCCCGACCCGCTCCAAACCGAGGACCTGGGCATAGATGCCGGCCACGATCTCCTCGACCGCGCTGGCGGGAGCGCGATAAACACCGCCGTCCTGGTATTCCGGTGCGGGTAGGGCCCGCTTGTCGAGCTTGCCGTTCACCGTCAAGGGCAGCGCCTCGACCACGACGAACGCGGCCGGAACCATATACGGCGGTAGCCGGTCAGCCAGCTTCGCGCGCAGCCGGGCCGGCTCTGCGGTCCCGGTGACATAGCCCACCAGGCGCTTGTCGCCGGGGCGGTCCTCGCGGGCGATCACTGCCGCCTGCTCCACCCCTTCCACGCCGGCCAACGCGGCCTGAACTTCACCCAGCTCGATGCGGTACCCGCGGATCTTGACCTGCTCATCAGCACGCCCCAGATACTGCAGCTGCCCATCAGCGCCCCACCGCACCAGGTCCCCGGTGCGATACATACGCATTCCCGGCGCTCCCGCGCCGCCGAACGGGCAGGCCACAAACCGCGACGCGGTCAACCCCGCCCGGCCCACATACCCACACGCCACGCCACGACCGGCCACATACAACTCACCGACCACACCGGCGGCCACCGGCCGCAACCACCCATCCAGCACAAACAACGCCGCCCCAGGCACCGGCGAGCCGATCGGCACCACACCCGACCCCGCCATCAAGGGCGCACTCATCGCCGCATAGACCGTGGCCTCAGTCGGCCCGTACGCGTTGATCATCACCCGCCCCGGCGCCCACCGATCCACCACCTCGGCCGGGCAGGCCTCACCCGCGACGATCAACGCCGTCGAATCCAGACCCTCCGGCGACAACATCCCCACCGCGGAGGGGGTTTGACCTAAGACGCTGACCTTTTCAGCGACCAGCAAAGCGTAGAAGTCTTCCGGCGAGCGTGCCACCGACTCGGGCACCATCGCCAGGCGCCCGCCATGCAACAGTGCACCGAAGATCTCCCACACCGAGACGTCGAAGCTATAGGAGTGCCACTGCGACCACACCTGCCCCGGTCCCGGTGGTAGGTCCGCGTGCAGGGTTTCCAACAGTTGGGTGACGTTGCGGTGGGCAACTGCCACCCCCTTGGGCACACCGGTAGTGCCCGAGGTGTAGATCAGGTAAGCGATATCCTCAGGCGCCGGCGCCGGCAATCCCGTGCACGGATACGTCTGGATGCGCGGGTCGTCGACATCGATGACCAGCACCTGATGCCCGTCCAGCCGCCCGGCCAACTCGGAGGTCGTGAGCGCGGCGATCGGCGCGGCATCGACCACCATGAACCCAATCCGGGCCACCGGCAGCGCCGGGTCGATCGGCACATACGCCGCCCCGGCCTTCAGCACCGCCAAAATCGCCACGACCGCCTCAGCCGACCTGGGAAATAGCAGCGCCACACACTGCCCCGCCGCCGCACCGTGGCCAGAAAGCAAGTGCGCCAATCGGTTAGACGCCTCATCAACCTCGCGGTACGTCCACGACCGCCCCCCGCAGCTGATCGCCACCGCCTCCGGAGCGCGGGCCACCTGCGCGGCAAACAACACCGGAATCGACACCGACGACGATTCCCCCGCACTCAAGACGGACCGGTTACCGATCTCATCGAGCCTGGCGCGCTCACCCGCATCCAGCAGATCCACCGACGACAACCGCCGAGTGGGGTCAGCGGTCACGGCCACCAACACCCGTCGCAACCATTCGATCAGCGCCTCGATGCTGGCCGCATCGAACACGTCGGTGCGAAACTCCACGTCCCCGCCGATCCCGGCGGGCTGGCGGTCCTCGGTCCAGCGTTCGGCCAAAGAAAACGTCAAGTCCATGCGGGCGGTGCGGGTGTCCACCGGCAGCGGGGTGGCCTGCAGATCACCCAGACTCAGCTTCGCGGGCTCATTGTTCTGCCAGGCCAACACCACCTGAACCAGCGGATGATGGGTCAGGCTTCGAGTGGGGTTGAGTCGCTCCACCAGTACCTCGAAGGGCACGTCTTGGTGCTCGTAGGCGGCCAGGCTGCGCTGGCGCACCTGGTCCAGTAACTCCTCAGCCGTGGGGTCCCCGGCCAGATCCACCCGCAGCACCAAGGTGTTAACGAAAAAACCCACCAGCTCATCGAGTGCGGGATCGCGACGCCCGGCGATCGGGAACCCCACCGCCACATCGCTGCTGGCGCTCAGCGTGGACAACAACATCGCCAGGGCGGCCTGGACGACCATAAAGCTGGTCGCGTTGTGCTCGCGCGCCACTCGAGCAATCTGCTGCTGTAGCTCCACCGGCCAATTCACCGCAACTCTGGCGCCGCGGTAATCAGCAACGGGCGGATAGGGCCGATCGGTGGGAAGCTGCAGCCGCTCGGGTATCCCGGCCAGCGCATCCTCCCAGTAGGCCAGCTGCGCGGCGATGCGACTGTGGCTGTCTTCGAGATCCCCCAGCTGCGCGCGCTGCCACAGCGTGTAATCGACATACTGCACCGCCAACGGCGCCCAGTCGGGGGCTTGCCCCGCACACCGGCTGGCATAGGCCACCCCTAGATCACCCACCAGCGGCCTCACCGACAACCCGTCAGCGGCGATGTGGTGCACCACCGCCACCAGCACGTGCTCGCCCTCGGCGAAGCGGAAAAGCCTTGCCCGCAACGGAATTTCAGCTGCCAGGTCGAAACTGTAGCGGGCCGCCTCGTCGATGGCTTCACTCAGGCGGCTTTCCGACCAGCCGGTGGCATCGACGACCTTCCAACCGAAATCGGCCCGTTCAACAGGGACAATCAGCTGCCGGGGTATTCCGTCGGGCGCCGCAAACAGCGTGCGCAGCGACTCATGGCGGCCCACCACATCAGCCAGCGCCGCACCCAACGCCTCGGCATCAAGGCGCCCGCACAGCCGCAACGCCACCGCCATGTTGTAGATCGGTGACGGCCCCTCCAACTGGTCCAGGAACCACAACCGGCTCTGAGCAAACGACAACGGAACCACCGCCGGCCGCTCAACAGCCACCAACGGCTCAACCCGACCCGCTTCCCCCCCGATACGGGGCACCAACTGCGCAACCGTGGGCGCTTCGAACAAGGCCCGCACCGAAACGCCGGCATTCAAAGACTTGTTGACCGAGGCGATCACCCGCATCGCCAACAGTGAATCCCCGCCCATATCGAAGAACGAGTCATCGACCCCGACCCTCTCGATCCCCAGCACCTGGGCATAGATCCCGGCCACGATCTCCTCGGTGAGGGTGACCGGGGCGCGGTAACCACCGGCATCCTGATACTCCGGTGCCGGCAGGGCGCGGGTGTCGAGTTTGCCGTTGACCGTCAATGGCAGCGCCGATAGCACCACGATCGCGGCTGGCACCATATACGGCGGGAGCAGGTCGGCCAGCCTGGCGCGCGCCGTGGCCGGGTCGGCAGTCCCGGTCATATAACCCACCAGACGCTTATCACCGGGGCGGTCCTCGCGGGCGATCACCACCGCCTGCTGCACCCCATCCACACCGGCCAACGCCGCCTGAACTTCACCCAGCTCGATGCGATACCCGCGGATCTTGACCTGCTCATCAGCACGCCCCAGATACCGCAGCTCCCCATCAGGACCCCAACACACCAGATCCCCGGTGCGATACATACGCATTCCCGGCGCTCCCGCGCCGCCGAACGGACACGCCACGAACCGCGAAGCCGTCAAAGAACCCCGGCGCACATAGCCGTACCCTGCACCGGAACCGGCCACATACAGCTCACCGACCACACCGGCCGGCACAGGCCGCAACCAGCCATCCAGCACAAAAAAGCCCAAGTGCTCCAGCGGCACCCCAATAGGACTGGCATTGCTGTCGACGTCGCCGTTGACGATGTCCCGAAACGAGGCATGCACCGTCGTCTCGGTGGTGCCATACATGTTGATCAGGCGCGGTGATCCTGGGTGGTTGTGCAGCCACGTCTCAAGACGTTGTGGTTCTAGCGCCTCGCCGGCGAACACCACCGTCTGAAGCTTCAGCTGATCTCCCAGCTCGGGTGCTAACGCATCGGCGGTTTGCAGCGCATAAAACGCCGACGGGGTCTGGCTCAACACGCTGACCTGTTCGGCAACCAGCAAGGCGAGGAAATCTTCGGGTGAGCGCGCCACCGACTCGGGCACCACCACAAGCCGGCCACCATGCAGCAGCGCGCCCCACGTCTCCCACACCGAAACGTCAAAGGCCAAGGAATGCCACTGCGACCACACCTGACCCGCCAGCTCGAGGCGATCGCCTGCGGCCTCCAGCAACTCGGTCACATTGCGATGAGAGATGGCCACCCCTTTGGGCACACCGGTGGTGCCCGAGGTGTAAATGAGGTAGGCAATCTCATCCGCCGCGGGTGCTGGCAACGCTGTACTGGGTTGGGTGTCAATGCGCTGGTCGTCGGCATTGATGACCAGCAGCTCGCACCCGGCCAGCCGCTCGGCCAACCCCGCGGTGGTGATTGCGGCGATCGGCGCGGCATCACCGAGCACGAACTCCATCCGCGCCGCCGGCACCGCCGGGTCGATCGGCACATACGCCGCCCCGGTTTTCAATACCGCCAAAATCGCTACGATCGCCTCAGCCGACCGAGACAACAGCAACGCCACCCGCTGCCCCGGCCCCGCACCCTGGCCGACCAACAGATGCGCCAACCGATTCGACGCCTCATCAACCTCCCGGTACGTCATGAGACGTCCCTCAAAGCTGATGGCCACCGCCTCCGGGGCCCGCGCCACCTGCGCGGCAAACAACACCGGAATCGACACCGCGGGCGCCGTCGGCTCCGTCAACACCGCCCGGTTAGCCCACCCATCCAGGCGGGCCTGCTCAGCCCCATCGAGCAGATCCATCGACGACAACCGCCGCGTCGGGTCGGTCGTCATGGCTGCCAAGATCTGCTGCAGCCGCTCGATCAGTGTTTCGATGTTGGACGCGTCGAACACATCGGTGTCGAATTCGACGCGCAAGCCCAATTCGCCGCCCGGCAGGACCTGCACCGCGAGCGGGTAATGGTTGTATTCGCGATTGGTGAACTCGGTAACTGCCAACCCGTCGACACCCAGCAACCCATCGGTGTCGAGCGGGTAGTTTTCGAACGCGAAAAGGGTGTCGAACAGCTGATTGTGACCAGTGGCGCGGTGAATGTCGCGCAGCGCCAGGTGCTGGTGCTCAAGTGTGTTGTTGTGAATGGTTTGCAGCTGCTCCAGCAGGTCCGCGGCGGTGGTTGCCGGCGTGATGCGCGCGCGCATCGGCACCGTGTTGATCAACAGCCCCACCATCGAGTCCGCAGCCAACACCTCGGTCGGCCGACCCGAGACCGTGACACCGAAGGCGACATCGTGCTGGCCGGTCAGCAAAGTCAGCAGCTGCGCCCAGGCGCCCTGCAGCACGATGTTGGCCGTGGTCCGGCAGGAGCGCGCCAGCTCACCAAGGGCCCGTGTGATCTCGGCCGGAACCCGGAACGAAGCAACGCCACGCCGCCCCAGCTTTAACCGATCGGGCGGGCCGACCAACGTCGGCGCGTCAAAACCGGCCAACACCTCATGCCAAGCCGCGCGGGCAGCATCAACGTCTCGATCGGCCAGCCAGGTGACAAACCTGCGATATGGCGCGGCCGCGGGCAGCCGCTGCCCGTAATAGCTGGCGAAGATTTCCTGCAGCACGATCGGCAGCGACCAGCCATCCACCACGATGTGATGAAAGGTCAGCACAAACCGGTGCTGATACGGTGCGGTGCGGATCAAAGCGGCCCGGAAGGGCAGCTCGTCGGCGAGGTCGCAGACCGAGGCGCGTTCGGCAGCACACACCCGCTGGATCTGCTCGCGGGCGTCGGCCTCGGTGGCGCCGTCAAGCTCTACATACCGCCAGGGCGCCTCGGGATCAGCCGGGATAATCTGCACCGGCCGGTCGAACTGTTCGGAGAACCGGGCCGCCAGGTTGGGATGCCGGTTGACCATTGTTTGCACCGCATCACGCAAGCGATGCTGGTCTAGCGGGCCGGTCACGGTGATATCCAGCTGCACCGCATACACATCGTCGCTACCCTGCGCGGTGCTGGCGTGAAATAGCAGCCCCTGTTGCAGCGGGGTCAGCGGCAGGACGTCAGCAATCCGCATATTGTCGCTGGAGCTCGTCGATCTGCTGCTGGCTAAGACCGGCAAGTGCGATATCAGACGGCGTCAACCCACCCCCACCGCCGCGCACGTGCGCGCAGATACCGGCCAGGGCTTCAAACCACAACCGGCTAAGCCGGCTGACCTGCGCGCGATCAAGCGCCGAGGGCGCCCAGGTCCAGTTGGCGTGCAAGCGCGGGCCGGTCTCGGTGTCGATAGTGCCGGCATTGAGTTCCACGGTGCGCATCAGTGGCATAGGCACCGCCGCAGCCGCGGCAGTCAACGACAAGCCTTCCTGGCTGATCTGCCACAGATCACCGGATACCTGGGCCGCCGGACCGCCCAACCGACCGAGATAGTTAAACCCGACCAGCGGATCCAACTCGGCCAGGTCAACATCGCTGTTCAGATAGCGCAACTGACCGTAGGTCACACCGTCCGGGACGGCCCGAAGCTGTTCTTTCGCGTCCTTGAGCACCGCTCCCAGTGCGGCTTCGCCGGCCCTGACCTGTCCCCAGCGCAGCCCACCGACGGCCAGCGACACCGGGTATTTGGTGGTAAACCACCCCACCGTGCGCGACAGGTCCACACCGGAGGCCAGCTCCTCGTGGCGCCCGTGGCCCTCGACATCAATGCCGATCGGGGCGCTGCCGGTGCCTAAAAACTCCGCCAACGCCAACCCGAACGCAATCAATAAAATGTCTTGCACCCCAGCATGAAATGCCGCCGGCACCTCACCGAGCAGCATGCGGGTTGTATCGACATCCAGCTCCACCGACAACACCCCCGCGCTGGCATACGTATCCACCGCAGGTTGCACCGGGGGCAACGCGGTATGCGTCGCCGCCAACTGGCGCCACGTCTCAGCCTGGTCCATCACAGCCGCGGCGTGCGCCTGCTCAGCCAGCAGCTTCGCCCACCGGGCAAACGAGGTCCCGCCAGCCGGCAACGCCACCGGCTGCCCACTGTGATGCTGGGCCCACGCGATGTTGAGGTCTTCCAACAGAATTCGCCAGGACACCCCGTCGACGGCCAGATGGTGGCAAATCAACGCCAACTGGCCGGTGGAGGCCACCCACACCGCGCTGAGCATCACCCCGGCGGCCGGGTTCAACCGCGACCGCGCCTTTGCCAGCGCCTCATCGGACAACACATCCACTGATTGCAGGCACCCGCCGGCATCCACCGACCCCACCTCGGGCACCTGTAACGACCAACCCCCGGCGCCGTCATCGTCGACGCGCAGCCGCAACATGGCATGCGCATCCACCAAGGCCTGCAACACCACCACTACGTCGGCCTCGGTCACTCCTGCGGGAGCCTGCACCACCACCGTCTGATTGAACTGGTCAACGGGACCATCGACACTTTCCAGCCAGCGGATGATCGGAGTGGCCATCACCGGCCCCACACCCTCATCGACCGGGCCGCCCGCATCGGTGGCCATATCGGCCACTCGGGCCAGCCGGGCTACGGTCTGCTCGACGAAAATATCGCGCGGCCGACACACCACCCCGGCCGCCCGCGCCCGGGCCACCACCTGCATCGACAAAATGCTGTCGCCACCCAGCTCGAAGAACGAGTCGTCGACCCCGACCCGCTCGAGCCCGAGCACCTGGGCATAGATGCCGGCCAGGATCTCCTCGACCGCGCTGTCCGGGGCGCGATAACGATCGACATCCGAGTATTCCGGTGCCGGCAGCGCGCGTTTGTCGAGTTTGCCGTTGACAGTCAGCGGCAGCGCCTCCAACATCACCGCCGCAGCGGGCACCATATACGGCGGGAGCCGGTCGGCCAGTGCGGCACGCGCCGTGGCCGGGTCGGCGGTCCCGGTCATATACCCCACCAGGCGCTTATCACCGGGGCGGTCCTCGCGGACGATCACCACCGCCTGATCCACTCCGGGTTGCGCAGCCAGCGCCGCCTGCACCTCAGCGAGCTCGATGCGGTATCCGCGGATCTTGACCTGGTCGTCGGCGCGCCCGAGGTACTCCAGTTGCCCATCGGCGCCCCAACACACCAGATCCCCGGTGCGATACATTCGCGCCCCGGGTCCGCCGAAGGGGCAGCCCACAAACCGCGACGCGGTCAAACCGGCCCGGCCCACATAGCCGTACCCTGTCCCGGAACCGGCCACATACAACTCACCGACTACACCCTCGGGCACCGGCCGCAACCAAGCGTCCAGCACAAAGAAGCCGAGATGGGCCAGCGGCACCCCGATGGGGCTGGCATCGCTGTCGACGTCGTTGTGGGTAATCCCCCTAAACGAGGCATGCACCGTTGTCTCGGTGGTGCCATACATGTTGATCAAGCGCGGTAAACCGCGGTGGTTGTCCAGCCACGCCGCCAGGCGCCGGGGTTCCAGCGCTTCGCCGGCGAACACCACCGTTTGAAGCTTCAGCTGACGACCCAGCTCGGGTGACAGCGCGTCGACGGTTTGCAGCGCATAAAACGCCGACGGGGTCTGGCTTAACACGGTGACCTGTTCGGCGACCAGTAAGGCGTGGAACTCTTCCGGAGAGCGGGCCACCGATTCGGGCACCACCACCAGCCGGCCACCATGCAGCAGGGCACCCCAGATCTCACAGACCGAGACGTCAAAAGCCAAGGAATGCCACTGCGACCACACCTGTCCCGCCAGCTCCAGGTCGTCGTCCAGGGTCTTCATCAGCTGGGTCACGTTGTGGTGAGTGATGGCCACGCCTTTGGGCACACCGGTGGTGCCCGAGGTGTAAATGAGGTAGGCAATGTCATCGGCCGCAGGTGCCGGCAACGCCGCGCTGGGCTGGGTGTCAATGCGTGGGTCGTCGACATCGATAACCAGCAGCTCGCACCCGTCCAGCCGCTCGGCCAGCGCGGTGGCGGTGAGCGCGGCTATGGGCGCGGCATCATCGAGCATCAACTCGAGGCGGGCCGCCGGCACCGCCGGGTCGATCGGCACATACGCCGCCCCGGTTTTCAACACCGCCAAAATCGCCACGATCGCCTCAGCCGACCGCGACAACAGCAACGCCACACGCTGCCCCGGGCCCACACCCTGGCTCGCCAACAGGTGCGCCAACCGGTTAGCGGCCTCATCCAGCTCGCGATACGTCATGGAGCGGCCGTCGAAGCTCAGCGCCACCGCCTCTGGGGCACGCGCCACCTGCGCGGCAAACAACACCGGAATCGACACCGCAGACGATGCGCCCGCACGCAAAACGGCCCGGTTACCGATCTCATCCAACCGGTCATGCTCGGGCCCGTCGAGCAGATCCATCGACGACAACCGCCGACTGGGATCGGCGGTCATCGCCGCAAACACCCGCTCTAACCGCTTGACTAACTCGCGGATATCGCAATTCGCAAACAATTGCCCAGCGCCCGGCGTGCTGAGGAAAAGCTGATCATCGTCCCTGAAAAAGACCAGCCTAAACTGATCCCCCAGGCCATCGTGGGTCAGGGTCGCCGATACCGCAGAACCGGCAAGATCCGTCAAATGTGTAGTCGGAATGAAATTAACAGCTACCCGATTCGACGCCTGCGCGGAGCCGCGGAAACGCGCCTGATTCTCAATAGCGTGCACCGGGAACCGCTGATGCTGCAGCGTTTCTCGGATTCGGGTATCGACATGTTCACAAAACTCAGCAACCGTAGAACAAGGCGAAGCTTTCAACACCAGCGGGACGACCCCGGAAATCATTCCGGGCACCAACTTCACCTCCGGATGCACACGCCTGCTGACCGGAAAATCGAACACGACCTCCGAACCCTCAACGTCGCAGCCACGCACCAGCAGCGCACACGCCGCGGTAATCACCGACGATCGACGCATTCCCAACGCCCGCGCCAACTCGTCGATCCCGGCAACCGCGGAAGGGTCCAATTGAACCGGAGCAGAAAACTCATGCGGATCACGCCCGCCAGCCTCGTGCACCGACCGATACTGCAATTCGCTTTCCGGTGGGAGGTTACCGGCCCAATAGGCCTGATCATCGAGATAATCGGTTGACGCTTCGTACTCCAACTCGCAATCAATCAGATCACTCAACGACCCGAAAAAGGCAGGAGGAGCCGACGCGCCAGAAGCAATTGCATTATAGACAGTTGCGATCCGATGAAGAACAAAAGCAAGGCCGATCCCGTCCGCCACGATATGGTGGCAGCACAAAAAGAAATAAAACTCATCAACCCGCGTCTGCATCAACGCAAATTTGAACAGCGGACCACTAAGCGGCATCAACGTGCGCTGAATCGACGATGCTAGCCGATAGGCTTCCTGCGCAGGATCCTGCGAGCCGGTCAGATCATAGCGAGCAAGCTCAACGTCCGGGTAATCAACCACCCTTTGGAGAACCTGGCCATCCACCTGGAAAAAAGCTGCTCTTAGTGGTTCGGCCTCGCGCACCGCTTGGCGCATCGCCGACTCCAAAAAATCAACGTCAATCGGGCCCGCGAATCGCACAAACACGCCCAGTTGCCACCTGGCACCAAAGAGACCCGTTTCCTCGGCGAGCCATATATCCAGCTGTCCACGCGTCAGCGGAAGTGACCGCTCATCAAGTTTCATACCAACTCCCCCAAGCCTGGGTTCACTTGTCAGAAGCCCGGCCCGCTGCCAGCCTCTCGCGCAGACTCTTCGGCCGTATATCGGTCCAGTTCTGTTCGATATAGTCCAGGCACGCAGCGCGGTCGGCTTCGCCGTAAACCACCCGCCAGCCGGCCGGAACATCGGCGAAGGCCGGCCACAGGCTGTGTTGCTCTTCGTCATTGACCAAGACGAAAAAGCCGCCACTGTCGTCGTCGAACGGATTGACGCTCACCGATGCTCCATACCTTCTAGTCGAGATGGGTGAAACCCCTTTCAAACGGTAGTGGAGGCCCACAGGCCTGTCCGGGGTTTCGGCAAAGTCCCTGATGTGAACTACTGTCACTCCTGACACAGCTCAGTGATCAGTGCTCGACACCGGGTTCCGGCGCTGGCGACTTCCCGTCCAAGTCTCTGGCCGATTGCCCCGGCGTGGGTCGATGGGACCTCCCGCCTTCGCCGATCAGCCAACGCGCCGCAAGCGGGCGAAATTCTCCACAAGATCAGCAGCGGCCGCAACGCTTTCGGCGGGTTTGCTCATCCGGGTGGCGATCTCGCGGGCCCGCGCGACGTAGTGCGGGGCGAGGATGGTGCGCAAGTCGGCGACCAGCGACTCCCGGGTAGCGCTCGAAAAGCGCCGGGCGGTGCCCACCTTCAATCGTTTGACCCGAGCACCCCAGAGCGTCTGATCGAGGTCCGTCGAAAGGATCAACGTGGGGACCCCGGCGCGCAGGCCCGTGGCCGTGGTGCCCGCGCCACCGTGGTGCACCACCGCGCGGCAGGCCGGAAAGATGGCCGCGTAATTCACCGCGCCCACCACCTTGACATGCTCAAAACGCGGGACGTCGCTGAAGTCACTCCAGCCGGCACAAACCAACGCCCGCTCGCCTAACTGCGCGCAGGCCGCGCTGATCATGGCCAGCGTGTCGGCCGGAGATTCCGACCGGCATGCTGCCAAACCCGAAGAAAATCGGCGGTGTTCCCGCGGCAATCCACGACGCGACCTCCTCATCGGCATCCGTCGGCAACTCCATCGTCAGCGCGCCGACAAAGGGCCGCAGGCCATCCCATTTCGCCCATTCGGCCGCCAGCCCGGGAAAGCACACCTCGTCGTAGGCCTGGATTTCCAGCGATCCGCGTTCGGCGATCCGTCGCGGCGAGGGCCCTGTCGCCTTGGGCAGGCCCAGTTCACGGCGCTGCGCGTCCTCGAACTTCTTCCCCGCGCGCCAACCCACCCAGTCGAACACCGTCATTGCGGAGCGGCCCAACGGCGCCGGCAGGAAGGACAGGAGCTGGCCGTTGGCCCGCACCGGGAAGTAATGCAGCGTGGCCAACGGAATGTCGTAATACTCCGCGACATTGGCAGCGAGCTCCTCGTAAACCAGGCCGGTGAATAGCAGGTCGGCCCCGTCCGCCAGCGACGTCAGCGTCGTGCTCATCTCCCCCAGCACTGGGTCCTGGGCTCCCAAACTTCGCGCCACAACCTGCGCAGATCCTGAATCCTCCAGAAGTTGCCGAAGAAATGCGTCCAGAAGTTGCGGTGCGCGTCCAGCATGCCTGCGCTCTCCAGCCCGTAAGCGACCGCCGCAAGCCCAGCCGACTCGGCGAAGCCAACCAGGTCGGGCGGGACAGCCATGCGCACGTCGTGCCCCCTGCGCAGCAACTCACGGCCGACAGCGACGCAGGGCTCGACATCGCCGCGACTTCCCCAGCTTGCCAGCACAAATTTCATCGCGGATCCTAGCCTTTCACTTCCCGTGCGCGTTCTGCGAAATGAAAGCGGCAGCCTCTCGTCCGCTAGCTCAACCGCTCGGCAGCATAACCCCAATACCCACGCTATCGACCTAAAATCCAGAAGTTTTGGGCAAGCGGCCAACAGCACCCGGCCATCGCAGGAGAGCCTCTGGACTTTCCTCTAGCTTCCGCCAACCCGAGGGGAATGCGATCAGCGACCACATCTACGCGTGGTCGCGATTACCGCGAACCTCACCCGACCGAATCGACGCTGTGACCCACAACTGTCTGGAACGAGCGGCGGAGACAACAAGCGGATTGGCCAAGGCCGCACTTCGCCCGGCCACCGTTACTTCAGGGAGTTTCGGCGTTCTGACCGGGCTGCTGCAGGGAAATACGTATCGGGGCGGTCCACGCGGTGGTGGTTGTGTGGTCGGATGGTTCGTGTAGCTGGCCCCGCTCCGGCTAGCAGGCTGCTGGCGTGAGGTAGCCGGTTCCGATGGCTTTGAACAGGTTGTGCACCAGGGCGTGGAAGCTGAGTTCGGCTGTTGCACTTTTGATTCTTTCTAGTGAAGTGGCTGAACCCGAGGTTATGTTGTTGTCTGGCGTCGGCGAACGCGGTTTCGGCGAAGTGGCCGCGCTGGGTGTAGCGGGCATGCCGACCCGGGGGTACGTAGCCGGTGCGCCATCGCCTATCGAGGTGGCGCCCCGCGGTTGCGGCTCAGTGGTGGGGTGCTCGCGCGCAGCGGCGGCCAGCTCGCGGTGCTTGCCAACGGCGATCAACCGATCTGGTCCCGGGGCGGCAAGATTGTCGTTGCTGAGGTAGCGGGCGTCGGCGAGCAGCACTCCGATCTTGAGGGCCGGCGTGGCGGGCCGGTAGGTGTCAGTGAGCATCGCAACGACGGCAGCCTTGTCCATAATCTCGAAGTCTTTGGCGCGGTAGCAAGCACTGTTGTCGGTGACGATGCGCTGAACGTGGTGATCCCATGCACGGCGACCCTGATCCTGGCTCAGTGCATGAAGCCAATTGCGGTGACGGCCTTTTCGTCAGACAGCGCTTCTGTGTAGGCCAGCCGGGAGAAGCCGTCGACGGCGGTGTGCAGGAACACATCGTTGGAATTGGCGCCCGCGGCGGTGGCCACGGCAACCGCCTTGGCCTGGCGCTGCCCTTGCCATGCACCCGCCAGCCGCCGCCGGGGATGCGTCCAACCTTCTTGACGTCCACATGGACCATGTGACCGGGGCGGCAGGCGACGATGCGCTGCGGGACCCGGTTCATGTCTCCGTCGAGGTCGATAAACCGGCGTTGGTCAGAGTCCCAGAACGACCAAGTGCCGCGACACGGTGCGACGACTGATCGCTCACTTCTTGGCTATGCAGCTCGGAGGGATCCGCGCCGCAGACCACTTGCGCTGACGGCGCATCGCTTCGATCCGGCTGACGACGCCGGCAGGCGTGGCAGTGGACTGGCGCCGCGGCGTCGACGAACGATCCTCCAACCCCAGTTCACCGAAGCGGTGGAACCGGTTGACCCGCTTGCTAGCGCACGCCCTCGAGATCCCGATCTCGGCGGCACGTGGGCGATGGGGCGGTCGGCACAGCGGGCAACGAGTCGACGACGGCCTTCCACAGACAGCGGAGCATTACGTGGGTCACGGACGGGTTCCTTCAGGTCGCAAGACGAGTGAATTGGCGTTTTCTCATCCTGCCGCCGAAGGACCCGTCCCCCTCACAACCCGACCAGGCGGTGTCTACAACGTCATGGCCCCATACAGCTAGACGTCCCAGGAGTAGCGGAGGCGTTTGTTTACAAAGATTTCGTCAAAGAAAAGCATGCCCTGATACTCGAAGCCTGACGTTGTCAGTAAATCATAGACTTCGGAGAACGTATGAGTGTGCTCTACGCCTATGACGTTGACCTGCACCCTCTCGAAGTCGATACCACGCAGAACTTCGAGCTCAGCACCTTCGACATCGATTGACAGGTAGTCCACGATTTTCACACCGGAATCGTTGAGCACGGTATCGATACGATGACATGGCACGGTCGCTAGAGTTTGGTTGAGCTTCATGGGCTTGCGTATCCATTCCACCCACTGAAGTTGGTCCATGTGTTCAGGTATTCCACTCAGCATGGCGCCCCCATGGGTCGAGTCGAATATCATCGATAGCTGGCTGCGAGGTGGACGCGACTTAGCGCCTTTGCGCTGCTCTCTTTCTGAGAGTGCAAGGAAGGGAACCTGACCGTCCTGATCATATGCGCACCCTTGGATCAAACGGCAGGATCGAGTAGCTCGTAGAGCCTCAAATGCGGATGGATTGGGCTCGAACGCAATACCTTTCCATTTCAAGTGTTTTTCGAAGTAAAACGTATTGCTGCCTAGAATTCCGTCGAATGCGCCCACGTCAATAAAGAAGCCAGGCCCTCGGTTCTTGAAGAACCACCGATTCAGGAACATATCTTGGCCCATTTGGCTTTGGTAACCCTGTCTGAGCCGCTCTGGAGAGAAAACATCTCGATAGATGTCTTTTGCGGATAGTCCGGGATCGTGATTCCGGAACAGGTAACCTATTGCTCCGCCGGTGGGTCCAGGCGTCATTGTTTTCTCTAGAATTATTCCTAAAAGGTATGGCTCACTGAGGGAAGCAATCCTTCGAATCAGTGGAAACCGCGCCAAGTAGATGATTGCTCCGAGCGCGATTCCTTGGAAAAGCCGCAGAGCCTTAGTGAGATAAGCTAACATTCGTAGCATAGCCTTGTTCGGAGGTCGGATCCAGTTGTGGCGGGATCGCGAGGACGTGTTCGGGCCGGTGGCCTCCACCGCCACGCTATGGCGGTTATGCGATGAGCGCATCGACGCCACCCGGCTGACGGGGATCCGGGCGGCGCGCGCATATGCGCGCCAGCGGGCTTGGGCGGGCGACATCGAACTGGCGCCGGACCTCGCGCGAGATCAGCCACGTCCCCGCCTCGACGCGCTGGCCCAACGAGATGTTTTCCCTCACCATGCTCCAATCGCCGCTGTTTGTCTTCTGCCACATCGTGCCGTCATACGAAAGATGCTGTGCGCAAAACACGAAATTATCACCGTTTCGCCGGGTGCCGGTGCTGCTTGCCCGTGCGGGCCGGCGATGTCGACCCGCTGCTACGGTGTTCACGAAGATGGGAATCTTCATTGCGAGGCTTGACCTGTAGCGAGCCAGTGGAGCGTGGCTTCATCCAGCTTCAGAGACAGTGCGGCCACGTTCTCCGCGAACTTCTCAGACGTCGTGCAGCCGACCACGGCAAACGCATGGAGCGGGTGGCACAGCACGTAGGCGAGCGCAACCTGCGCGACGGTGACGTGATGCTCACGCGCGAACATCCTTGCGCGCTCCAGCCTTTGGATGTTCTCTTCGGTGCCGAAGTAGGTTGCACACCACCGGCTCACGCGGTTGCCGCCCGGATTCTTCGGATCGTAGTGATCGGAGAAAAATCCACGGGCGAGGCTGGACCACGCGAACACCGGCAGCCCGTGCGTCGAATACCATTCTCGTGCGGCACGCTGGCCGTCCCCTCCCAGTGTGACAGCGCCAGGCCACGGAGATCGCGTCCACTCAGCAAGGCTGAATTGAACGCTCGACGCGCTAAATGGTTTCAGGCCCTTGCCGGCGGCAAACGTGTTGGCACTGGCAATTCGCTCGTGAGACCAGTTCGACGCACCTATCGCGCTGATCTTGCCTTCGTCAATGTGACGGTTGAGCCGTTCGATGACCGGTTCGACTCGCGCAGTGGGGTGGTCGTAGTGAAGCAGATACAGATCAATGAAATCCGTGCCGAGCGCCTTGAGGGATGCGTGGAGGTCGTGCGACACATCAGACGCAGACAGCCGCGGACGTCTCAATAAGAGGTGGGGATGACATCCCTTGCTGATGACCACAACCTTGTCGCGGTTCCGGCGTTCCCGAATCCAGGCCCCCAGCGTCCGTTCGCTGTCCCAATATATGCGCGCCGTGTCGAATGAGTTGCATCCCAGCTCGAATGACCGATCCAAAAGCGAGAAGGCCTGTTGCTCAAGGCTTCGATTGGGCAGCCACGGCAGTCGCCGGCCCCGCAATCGATCGGTGCCGAAGACGATTCGCGAGACTGGCTTGTCAATCCCGGCAACCTTCCCGTAGTCCATTCAGTTCACACACTTCGCATAGTCACGAACGATGAACCGACACGCTCGAACCGTGAGGGCCATCATCGTGAGCGTGGGATTCTGAAATCCGGGGGAGACAAAGCATGCGCCGTCGGTCACGAACACGTTGTCAGCATCCCAGCACTGACAGTACGAGTTCAGCACCGAGTTGTCCGGTTTGTCGCCCATGCGCGCGCCGCCGGTCTCGTGAATGGCTCCCCCAGGCCATAAGGCGCCGCAGTCCGCGAGGACCAGGGATCGAATCAGTCGCACGGGGATGTTCCAGCGACCGACATCGAGGCTCTTGTCGACCTGCAGGCCGCCGGCGGCTGCAATTTCTGGAAGCTTCCGCTTCATGTGCGCAACCATATTGACGTCATCCTGAGAATGACTGCACTCGATTCTGGCTACCGGGATCCCCCACGCGTCCTTGACGGTCGGGTCGAGCGACACGTGATTTTCGTACCGGGGCTGCATTTCGCCAAACGCGCTCATGATCCACACCGGCGCGCCGCGGCCAATCCCCATCTGAATCCCGTAGCCGCCAGGAAAGTTCTTCGATTCCTTTTCGCAGAAGCTCGGAATGTAGAGGCCCGTTCCGCCAAAGTCGAACCCATCCTCGTTGAAACCGGACTCGACATCTCCTTCAGACACCGTGCCGACCTGCGTGTATGCAATGTGGTCGCACAGATAGCGACCGAGATGGCCCGACGATCCGCCGACACCTGACGGGTGCTTGGCGGATTGCGAGTTCAGAAGGATCCGCACGCTCTCGATCGCCGACGCGCACAGCACGACGACCTTTCCCTGAACCGCCCGCGTATTGCCTTGTCAATCGCTCGATGTATTCAACGCCGGTCGCTTTCCCCGACTGCGGATCGATCAGCAATCGGCTCACGATGGCGTCTGTCCGAATCTCGAGGCGGCCGGTTGCCAGAGCGAGCCTGACGGGAAGCGGAACCCTGTTGTTGTCGTACTTGGTCTTCCTCCCGTACGTCACGCGGACGTTCGGAAGTCGTTTCTCGACATTGGTCAAAAACGCTTCTTCGATCTTTGTCGTTTTCGCGGGCCCGATGAACTGTCCGTCCGGACAGTTGGGAATGCCTGCGGGTTTCCCGTAGACGCCGAGCGTCCGCTCGACGACGTCGTAGTACGGCGCCAAGTCTTCGTACGACAACGGCCAATCGAGGCCGTCTCCACGGACGCTGGCGGCTTTGAGCTCGTAATTCGACATGCGGGGCACATGTCTCCACCACGTGTGAAGGCGGCCGCCGAGTTGCCGGCCCCGGAACCACAGGAATCGTATTGCCCCGCGCCGTCGTATACGGATTCTCTCTGTCGCTGACGTAAAACTGCTTGGTGGTCTCGGAGAAGGATGAGCATCGCACCTGAACCTGCTGGCCCTGAATCGCCGCTTTGACCCGCCCCCCGATCAGCCAACACGCCTCAAGCGGGCGAAATTTTCCAGGAGATCGGCGGCGGCCGCAACGCTTTCGGCGGGTTTGGTCATCCGGGTGGCGATCTCGCGGGCTCGGGTGACGTATTGCGGGGCGAGGATCCGGCGCAGGTCCGCGACCAGCGATTCCTGGGTGGTGGTCGAAAAGCGCCGGGCGGTGCCCACCTTCAGTCGTTTGACCGGCAGCTCCCCAGAGCGGCTGATCGGGCGCCGTCCAGAGGATCAACGTGGGGACTCCGGCGCGCAGGCCTGCGGCCGTGGTGCCCGCGCCACCGTGGTGCACGACCGCGCGGCAGGCCGGAAAGATGGCCGCGTAGTTCACCGCGCCCACCACCTTGACGTGGTCGAAATGGGGGACGTCGCTGAAGTCACTCCCGCCGGCGCAAACCAACGCCCGCTCGCCTAACTGCGCGCAGGCCGCGCTGATCATGGCGACCGTGTCGGCGGGAGATTCGACCGGTATGCTGCCAAAGCCGAAGTAAATCGGCGGTGTTCCCGCGGCAATCCACGACGCGACCTCGTCATCGGCATCCGTCGGCAACTCCATCGTCAGCGCGCCAACAAAGGGCCGTTGGCCATCCCATTTCGCCCATTCGGCTGCCAGCCCGGGGAAGCAAACCTCGTCGTAGGCCTGGATTTCCAGCGATCCGCGTTCGGCGATCCGTCGCGGCGAGGGGCTTGTTGCCTTCGGTAGGCCTAGTTCACGGCGCTGCGCGTCCTCGACCTTCTTCGTCATGCGCCAATACAGCCACTCGTTCACCGTCATTGCGGAGCGGACCAACGGCGACGGCAGGATCGGAACGAGCTGGCCGTTGGCCCGCATCGGGAAGTGATGCAGCGTGGCCAACGGAATGTCGTAATACTCCGCGACGTTGGCAGCGGGCTGCTCGAAATTCAGGCCGGTGAATAGCAGGTCGGCCCCGTCCGCCAGCGACGTCAGCGTCGTGCTCATCTCCCCCCAGCACTGGGTAACGAGCTCCCAAACTTCGCGCCCCAACCTGATCAGATCCTGGATCTTCCAGAAGTTGCGGAAGAAATACGTCCAGAAGTCGCGGTACGCGTCCAGCAACGCCTGCGTATCCGGCCCGTAGGCGACCGCCGCAAGCCCAGCCGACTCGACGAAGCCAACCAGGTCGGGCGGGACGGCCATGCGCACTTCGTGCCCTCTGCGCAGCAGTTCACGGCCGACAGCGGCGCAGGGCTCGATATCGCCGCGAGTTCCATAGCATGCCAGCACAAATTTCATCGCGGATCCTAGCCTTTCACTTGTCGTGCGCGTAGGCGACGTCAGGCGGTCATTATCTCTGGTTCTTCGACCGGTCGTTCGCCATTGGCTTCGGCTGATCGTTCGCCGTTGGTTCCGACTGCAGCGGTGTTCGTAGGCGGCGGCGACCAACCGGAATAGCAACTTGGGGAGGGGGTCAGCCCGCAACGGCTCCCGGCTCGCGGTACGTAGCGTTCCTGGCGACCGGAGATTCAAAGTCTTCGCCAAGCGCCGACAACACGCCGAAAGTTCCCCCGCATCGCGGCGGCACCGGACTATCCTTGCGCCGCAGCCAATCTAAGGGGACGCCATGAGCAATCACACCTACCGCATGATCGAGATTGTCGGAAGCTCACCCGACGGTGTCGATGCGGCTATCCGCAGTGGTCTGGCACGAGCGGCGCAGACAATGCGCGGCCTGGACTGGTTCGAAGTGGAGTCGGTTCGTGGCGACCTGGTGGACGGAGCCGTTGCACACTTCCAGGTGACGATGAAAGTCGGTTTCCGCCTGGAAGATTCGTAGTCCTAACGGCGCGTCAGCCCGCGACTGCTCCCAGCTGCGAGTACGGCGCCCCGAACTCGGTCACCGGCTGGAAGCCGCGTCCCTGGGCTTTCGCGGCGGCCTGCCTTATCAGGGCGCTGATTGCCACGAACCCGGCATGGTCGGTCAGCACAAACGGTGACAGCAGCCGGTTGTGCACGAACGCGAACGCGAGTCCGGTCGAAGGATCGGCCCAGCCGAGTGAACCGCCCAGCCCGACGTGACCGAAGCCTGGCATCAGGTTCCCGATCGGCACGCTGTGGTAGCCCAGGTGGAAACTCATCGGGATCACGAGGTTCCGGTCCGGTCGACGGTCCCGCTGGCCGGTCAGACCCGCAACCAGTTCCCGCGACAGGAACTGGGTGCCGTCGATCTCGCCATGGTTGGCGATCGCACCGTACATCCGCGCCAGCGCGCGGGCCGTCACCACCCCGTTGGCTGCCGGCATCTCGGCGTCCAGCATCGGAGTATCACCTTGGACGGCCGAGATGACGCCCCTGAAGTACATGGAGCGGAATGCGCCGGACAGCTGATGGGCGATCTTATGCGTCACACAGTTGACGACCGGATTGCCGGCGATGCCCTGCGGCATGATGATCTCGGCGACCCGGGTGGGCGCTTCGGCCGGCGGTCGGCCCAGATGAAAGCCGTCAGTACCCAACGGCTCGGCCAGCTCCTCGCGGAACAGCGCACGCATCCCCTTTCCGGTGACGGCCCGGGCAAGCCCGGACATCAGCCATCCGTAAGTCAGCGCGTGGTATGCCGATTTGCCCAGCAGGCGTCCCGGCGTCGCCGCTGCCAGCCGCTCTTCCATCCCGAGGTGATCCACCAAGTGGTCCATGGTGGCGCCGCGCAAGCCCGACAAGCCGGCCTGGTGCCTCATCACCTCACTAACGGTGAGAGTCGACTTGCCATTGGCCGCGAACTCCGGCCAATACCGCGCAACGGGAGCGTCGTAGTCGATCAGCCCCCGGTCGGCCAGCCGGTGGATGACAGTGGAGGCCATCCCCTTGGTCGCCGAGAACACCATCGGGGCGGTGTCCGCCGACCACGGCACCTCGCCGCGCCGGTCGGCCCAACCTGTCCACACGTCGACGACGGGCTGACCGTCGAGATACACCGCCAGCGCCCCGCCACCGAACCGGCGCGCGGGGAACATGCTGGCCAAACCACGAACGACGCAAGCAAAGTTGGAGTCAGCCGCGCCGGACACACGATGGCCTGCGTCAGGGTCATCGTGGGCAGGGACCGCGCGGAGATCGACTCTGGTATCCGCTGTCACGCCTTTGAATTTACTTCGATTTCACAAACCCCACTGTCAAACCAGGATTAATTTACCATTCCGTTAGGACGTTGCCACCTTCAGTATTTGCTGGGCCGCCAAGGCGGGGGTTGGCAACTGCTGGCGACATACTGAGCGGTAGTGAGCGGTAGTGTGTGTTAGTGAGTAGCCCGGTGGGGTGAACCTCACCGGGCGGGCGCGGTCGCAGGGTGTGCATTCACAATCCGCGTAGCGCTGGTTTCGGGAGGGGTCGCTGTCGGTGCCGGCGATGGGGGTGCATCAGCGCGGTCGGATGCGCACAACGCAATATCGGGCCGAGACTTGTCGGTGCCGCGCGCGAGGATGAGCGTCATGAGTAAGCCGCTACGCCGGATCGGTGAGCCGGTGGTTGCCGCGGCGCCGGCGGGGGTGCGGATTCGGACCCGGATACGTCCGAGCGCGCAGGAGGCGGCGGCGTTGACCGCGATCGGGGAACTCCTCGGGTCGCTGTATCGCGGTGAGTTGGCCGAGCGGATTCGTTTGGGCCGCATGGACCACAAGGCCCACGCGGTGTGGCGTGCGCAGCGCAAGCAGGCGCTTACGGCGGCGTCGTCGTCGCGGTGGGCGGGAAACGCTTGTGGCGCAACCGCAACCACCTCGACGCCACCGCCACGAGCGAGCAGCAGTGGCGGGACCGCTGGGAGGCAGCGCGGCTGTTTTTGACCGCCGACGGAGAATCGGGCAAGGCCGGCGGCAACGAAACCATCCGCGTCGACGAAAGCGGTCGGCTGCACATCAAGACCCCGGGCGCCCTAGTTGCCCGGTTCGGTCCGCACGTGGTGATCTGCGAGCCGATCAGGTTCAGTCACCACCGCGACGAATGGCAAGCCCGCGCCACCCATCGACGGGCGCTGCGTTACGACATCAGCTTCGACTCAGCCCGTGGCCGTTGGTATCTGGACGCGTCCTGGAAAACCACACCCGAACCCGCGCCCAGCCTCGAGCAACTGCGTCGAGGTCGGGTGCTCGGGATGGACCTCAACGACGGCCACCTCGCCTGCTGCGTCCTCGACAGTGCAGGTAATCCGGTCGGTGAGCCGATCAGCATCGAGGTGCACACCGCTGGGCTGGGGACCACGCACCGGGATGGCCGGGTACGCGCGGCGATCACCGCGGTGCTTGATCACGCCCAGCAGCAGAACTGCTCGGCGGTGGTTGTGGAGAACCTCAACTTCGCCGATGCCCGCGCCACCGGCCGCGAAACCCTCGGCCGTGGTGCGCGCGGGAAACGGCTGCGCCGCACCATCGCAGGCATCGCCACCCGCCGGTTTCGGGATCGACTGATCAGCATGGCGGCCCGGCGCGGCATCGCGATGATCGGGGTGGACCCGGCCTACACCAGTCGGTGGGGCAACCAGCACTGGCGCAAACCCTTACAACAGCAGACTTCCGATCCATCCACGGTCACCGGCCATCACGGTGCAGCGGCTGCGATCGGTAGACGTGGCCTCGGACTGGCGATCAGGCGTCGGCCGGCAGGACCCCGCAACGGACAGCGGACCGCTGCGGGCACACCACCGGCCAGACCTGACCCTCAGCCGAGCACCACACATGGCGGGTGCGGCAGTTCCGGCCCACCGACACACCCACCACGAGGCGTGCCGGTCCACCGGAAAACACCCACCCACCGCGGCCAACACCGTTCGGGCCGCACAGGACTCACTCCTGCTCACTAACCAGGAACGGTCAACTCCCCCGCCCGGACCCGGCGCTCGACGTCCGCGCGGATCTTGCGCACCTCGCGATTGGACAGCACCCGGTCCAGAACCGTGTCGCGGACCATCTGCCAAGTCCAGTCGGCCTGTTGGGCCCCGTAGGCCCTGACGTTGCGATGTCGTGGCGCCCATCGGGGTGTGTGGCCGCGGGTTTGGACAGACCAGTACGTCTTCTCCGTACTATTGCGGTACGACATTGCCGTACATGGTCGCTGAGGGCAGAACCGCATGAGCATCAGCGCAAGCGAGGCCAGGCAGCGGCTGTTTCCGCTTCTGGTACAAGTCAACACGAATCACCAGCCCGTGCGCATCACCTCCAAAGCCGGGGATGCGGTACTCATGTCTGCCGACGACTACGACTCGTGGCAAGAGACTGTCTACCTGCTGCGCTCACCGGAAAACGCTAGGCGACTGATGGAAGCGGTCGCCCGGGACAAGGCCGGGCACTCCGCACTCACCAAGTCCCTAGACGAGCTGCGGGAGATGGCTGGCGGGGAGGAGTGAGAAGCATTTACTTCGACCCTGAAGCCTGGGAAGACTTCCTATTCTGGCTGGCCACCGACCGTAAGGCCGCCCGCCGGATCACGCGCCTGATCGGAGAGATCCAACGCAATCCGTTCAGCGGGATCGGCAAAGCGGAACCACTCAAGGGTGAGCTATCAGGATATTGGTCCCGCCGGATCGACGACGAACGTCGGCTGGTGTACCGAGCGGACGACGACGAAGTCAAAATTGTGCTCGATCCTTCGCCGCAGCGTTCCCCCTGCGTCAGCCTGCGGCGTCCTTCGTCAGCACCAGCAGGTGTAGCGGGTCAGTGGATGACGGCTCGACGGTCATCAGGCTGATGATGCGGCGGCATCCGCACTCGAGCAAGGTCGGAAGTCTGATGCTCGCCGAGGGATGCCGGTTGTCGGCGGACACCGCTACGCTCTTATTCATGAATCCTGGCGATCTCGATTCACGCGTCGCTGCTCTTGAGCACCAGGTGCGCGACCTGGCCGGGCGGGTACAGGCAAGCGAGCAAGACGCTGCAGCCGCTCGGGTACTCGCAGGAGCCGCCGACCGCGACGTCAGCGGATTTCGCGACGATCTCCGCGAGTTCCGCCAGGCCACAGCGGCAAGCTTCAACGCCCTCCGAGAGGACTTCGTTGACCTTCGATCGGACTTCGGGGCCCTCCAAGAGCATGTCGACCAAGGATTCACCGAGATGCGCGGCAAATTCGACGCCGCAGCCGCCGGACAACAGCAGATCGTTGGCCTTCTTGAGACGATCATCACGGATCAAGGACATAACCGACCGACCGAATGAGCTCGAGCGGTTCGGGCAGACAGCGGACAGCTCAGGCAGAAAGCCGGCGCCGTCCGGCCCCGTCCGCGAATGCGTCGAGGGCACCAAGCACCTCGCACGCGCCAGGTGTCGGGCTCATCGTCCCCGGTTGGCTGGTGTCTTGCGGGAAGGAGTTGAGCAGCCGGATCAGGTCGGGGCGTCGGGTCGGCTCGTCGGCGCAGTCGCGGGGCGTGTGACCGGCCAGCGCAGGGATCGGTTCGTCAAGCCAGGCCGCTTCGTGTTTGCGGGTAATCTCGTCGAGTGCCGCGGCGATGGCCGGGTCTGTGGCCGGGTCAAGAAGGTCGGCCGACGTCGCTGGGCCGCGTCCGGCGAGCCGCTGGACGGCGCGAAGGTCGCCGGCGGGTTCGCCGGTATCGTCAAGACGGTAGCCGACGGGTCCAGCGCGCGAACGGTGGCAAGAACGCGCAGCGCCAGCCCCCGTTCCGCGTCACCCCGTTCGCTGGCGTAGCCGACTTCATCCACCACGGCGCAGCACCGCTTCTGCGAAATCCCGGTGAGCGCGATCAAGCCGCGGCAGCTCGTCGAGATAGATCTTGCGTGTCGTCGCCTCCCACACCACACGAGTACGGGGGCACCGCGATGCTGCAGCGCCTCGATTGCTTCCGCAATTCGCTTTTCGACCTGCTCCACCGGTATGCGTGACACTGCCGCCGGATCTCGGCATCCAGCAAGGTTAGTTTGACGCGGCCTCTAGAATTTGCTGGGCCGCCAGCGCGGGGGTCAGCTCCCCCGACTTGACCCGGCGTTCCACGTCGGCGCGGATCTTGCGCACCTCGGGATTGGACAGCACCCGGTCCAGCACCATGTCGCGGACCATCTGCCAGGTCCAGTCGACCTGCTGGTCCCGCCGGCGCGCCTCGAACTCACCGGCCTCGGTGAGCACCTGGCGATGCCGCTCGACGGTGTCCCACAGCTCCGCCAGACCGGTCCCCTCCACCGCGCTCATCGTGAGAACTGGTGGCCGCCAAAGTATTTCACGCGGGTGAATCAATCTGATCACCGCGGACAGTTCCCGCGCTGCCAACCGCGCCTCGATTAAATGCTCGCCGTCGGCCTTGTTGACGACTACGACGTCGGCCAGCTCCAGCACGCCCTTTTTGATGCCCTGCAACTGATCGCCGGCGCGCGCCAGGGTCAGCAGAACGAAGGTGTCGACCATATTGGCCACCGCCACCTCAGACTGCCCGACACCGACGGTTTCGATCAGGATCACGTCAAAACCGGCCGCCTCCAACAGCACGATGGTCTCCCGGGTGGCCTTTGCTACGCCGCCTAGGGTGCCCGACGTTGGCGAAGGCCGGATATAGGCGTCCGGGTGCACCGCCAGCCGCGCCATCCGGGTCTTGTCGCCGAGAATCGATCCGCCGGTGCGGGTTGACGACGGGTCGACCGCCAACACCGCCACCTTGTGACCCTGCTCGATCAGGTACATGCCGAGCGATTCGATGGTGGTGGACTTGCCCACCCCTGGGACCCCGGTAATGCCTACGCGATGGGCGTTGCCGGAGTCCGGCAGCAGGGCCAGCAGCAGCTGTTGCGCCTGCTGACGATGGTCGGCGCGGGTGGACTCCAGCAGCGTGATGGCCCGCGGCAGCGCCGCGCGGTCGCCGCTGCGCACAGCAGTCGCCAATTCGTCTACGGCGCCATTCTTTTGGGGTGTCATCGAGTTCGCCGTGCCGATGATTGTGGGGAGTTCGGCCCGCCGGCTGTCCTGGGCATTAATGACTTTGCCCGCCTTCGCGCGACAATCCGGCACTCGCGGGATCGTCTGGTGCGGTGCACGAAACGCACGGATACAACCTCGGTCGAGCTGTCGCTCGGAGGCGGGCAATTCGTGCACACGAAATCGGGGCTCCGCACACTAGTCCAGCGTGTACCCGAGCCGCTCGGCGAGCTTGTTCAGCAAGCCGATCGCGGCGTCGGCGATCACCGTCCCGGGCGGGTAGATGGCGGTGGCCCCAGCGGCATACAGCTCGTCGAAGTCACCGGGCGGGATGACACCGCCGACCACGATCATGATGTCGGGCCGGCCCACCTCAGCCAGCGCGTCGCGCAGCGCCGGCACCAGCGTCAGGTGGCCGGCTGCCAGCGAAGACACGCCAACTACATGCACGTCGTTGTCGGCGGCCTCGCGGGCCACCTCCTCGGGCGTGGAGAACAGCGATCCGACGTCGACGTCGAACCCGATGTCGGCAAAGGCTGTCGCGATCACCTTCTGACCACGGTCGTGACCGTCCTGGCCCATCTTGGCCACCAAGATCCTGGGCCGGCGACCGTCGGCCTCGGCGAACTTCTCGACTAGTTGCGTAGCGGCTGCGATGTTCGTGGCCTTTCCGGCTTCATCTCGGTAGACCCCGGCGATGGTACGGATCTCCGCCTGGTGACGTCCGTATACCTTTTCCAGCGCGTCGGAGATCTCGCCGACGGTCGCCTTGGCCCGGGCCGCGTCGATCGCCAGGGCCAGAAGGTTGTTGCCCAGGCCGTCTTCCCCGGCGCGGCCGTGGGCGGCCGCGGCGCGCGACAGCTCGGCCAGCGCCGCGTCGCACGCCGCCCGGTCCCGGCCGGCCCGCAGCTCCCGGAGTTTGGCCAACTGCTCGGCACGCACCCGGCTGTTCTCGACCTTGAGCACCTCGATTTCCTGGTCCTCGTCGACCTGGTACTTGTTCACCCCGACCACCGGCTGCTGGCCCGAGTCGATGCGCGCCTGGGTACGCGCCGCGGCCTCCTCGATGCGCATCTTGGGGATGCCCTTACTGATGGCCTGGGCCATGCCACCGTGCTCGGCGATCTCACGGATATGCGCCCGCGCCCGCTGCGCAAGCTCGTGAGTCAACCACTCCACGTAGTAGGAGCCCGCCCAGGGGTCGATCGGCCTGGTGGTGCCCGACTCCTGCTGCAGCACCAGCTGAGTGTTGCGGGCGATCCGGGCGGAGAAGTCGGTGGGCAGCGCCAGCGCCTCGTCCAGGGCGTTGGTGTGCAGCGACTGAGTGTGGCCCTGGGTCGCGGCCATCGCCTCGATGCAGGTGCGCGCAACGTTGTTGAAGGCGTCCTGGGCGGTCAGCGACCAGCCCGAGGTCTGCGAATGTGTGCGTAGCGACAGCGATTTGGGATTCTTGGCGCCGAATCCGGCGACCAGTTCGCTCCACAGCAGCCGGCCCGCCCGCAGTTTGGCGACCTCCATGAAGAAGTTCATCCCGATGCCCCAGAAGAAGGACACCCGAGGCGCGAAGTCGTCGATGTGCAGGCCGGCGTCCAGGCCCGCCTTGATGTAGTCCACGCCGTCGGCCAGGGTGTAGGCCAGCTCCAAATCCGCTGTGGCACCGGCCTCTTGCATGTGATAGCCGGAAACCGAGATGGAGTTGAACTTCGGCATCTTGGCGCTGGTGTAGGCGAAGATGTCGGAGACGATGCGCATCGACGGCTTGGGCGGATAGATGTAGGTGTTGCGCACCATGAATTCTTTGAGGATGTCGTTCTGAATGGTGCCGGCCAGCTTCTCCGGCGGCACACCTTGTTCCTCGGCGGCCACCACGTACAGCGCCAGGATCGGCAGCACCGCACCGTTCATCGTCATTGACACCGAGACCGCGGACAGGTCGATCCCGTCGAACAACTCTCGCATGTCGAGGATGGAATCGATTGCCACGCCGGCCATTCCGACATCACCCTGGACCCGGGGATGGTCGGAGTCGTAGCCACGGTGAGTGGCCAGGTCGAAGGCCACCGACAGGCCCTTCTGGCCGGCAGCCAGGTTACGGCGGTAGAACGCGTTGGAATCCGCGGCGGTGGAGAACCCGGCGTATTGGCGGATGGTCCACGGGTGGTTGACATACATCGTCGGGTAGGGCCCGCGCAGATACGGCGGCTCGCCCGGGAAGCTGTTCAGCGG
This sequence comes from uncultured Actinomycetota bacterium, assembly GCA_963763005.1. Taxonomy (GTDB): domain Bacteria; phylum Actinomycetota; class Actinomycetes; order Mycobacteriales; family Mycobacteriaceae; genus Mycobacterium. The sequence continues at coordinate 744,174 of CAVXMI010000016.1, read as the reverse complement.
GTAGCCGTCGGCCTGCGCGGCGGCACGGTCGGCGGCGATGTACACCGGTTTGACGTCAATGCCTTCCGGCGTATGCCACTGCAGCTGATCGGGCGTGTACCCGTGCGCTGAGGCGGCCGCGGCGGCATGCTTTTCCACTGCGGCTTCGGTGGCCGGCTGCACAGCACGGTCGCCGTGCAGCGGGATATCGGCGAAACTGCCTGGGAAGGTGCCAAGGCCAGGTGCGGTGGTCGTCATCGTGGCTACGCTCCCAATCGGGTGAGCAGATCGGAGAGGGCTTCGACCGCATTGATTTTCGCGGTCAGGAACTCGTCGGGCCGGTGCCCGGCGTCGCCCAGTGCTTTCTCGGGTCCCGCCAGGTAAACCCGCGAAACCCCGGCGCTTCGGGCTGCCGCCACAATCTCGGCGACCTCGTCCTGGTAGCGCTTGTCGGTGCCGCAGATCAGCGCCACGGCCGGCGACCCTGCTTGCGAGATGGCCTGTTCGACACCGCTGGCATCGACCGGTCCCGGGTTGATCGCCGCTATGCCGCCCGACGCCAGCAGGTTCGTCGCGAACGTCGCCCGGACGTTGTGCTCGGCCAGCGGGCCCAACGGCAGCAACAGCGCCTGCGGGCGTGAGCCGGTGCGGGCCAGATGGGTGTCCGAGCGGTCGCGTAGCGCTTCGAACTCCGCCGCGTAGCGCCGCACTGCGGATACCGAATCACTGTGCGGCAACGCAGGTTCGGCAAGATTGGGATATTCGTTGACACCGGTGATCGCGGTGCGGCGATGCGCTATGTCATCGGTGCGGCGTGCCGCAACCTCGGCGATCTGTCCGGCGACGTAGTCACGGGCATCGACGAATCCGCCGTGCGTCTCGATGGCCTGGAAATGCTGCCAGGCCTGCTGGGCCAGCTGTTCGGTGAGGTCCTCGACGAACCACGATCCACCAGCCGGATCCAGCACCCGGCCGACATGTGACTCTTCCAACAGCAGCAGCTGGGCGTTACGGGCGATCCGGCGCGCGAAGCTGGTCGCCATGCCGGGAAAGCCACCAGGGATTGCCACGTCGAAGGGGAACACCAGCACGGTGTCGGCGCCGCCGACGCCCGCGCCGAAGGCGGCCAGCGTGCCGCGCAGCATGTTCACCCAGGGGTCGCGCTGGGTCATCATCGGCAGCGACGTCTCCGCGTGCACGGTGGCCGCGCCGCCGTCCGGGTCGCCCGCGACCTCGGCGACCCGTGCCCACAGTTGGCGCATGGCCCGCATCTTGGCCAGCGTCATGAACTGGTCGTCATCGGCGGCAAGCCGGAAGCTGATCTGCCGCAAGGCCTGGCCGACTGAGATCCCGGATTCGGTGAGTAGGCGAAGGTAGGCCACCGCGGCGGCGATACTGGCTGCGAGCTCCCACGTCGCGTTGGCGCCCAGATTGTGGAACGCAGGCCCGTCGACGGTGATCGCTCGCACCCCGTGATCGCCGGCCAACCGTGAGGCGACCGCGACGACCTGCTCGATCGGCGGGGCGGGACGGTCGCTCAGCGACGCCGTCAGCGGGTCGGCACCCAAGTCGATCGACAGCGTGGCGCGCTGATCGGGATCCAGCCGGGCCAGCAGCGCCAATATGACGTCGCACGCCGCCGGGTAGTCGGCGCCCGCATCGAGGATTACCGGCGCCAGGTTCAGGAAGACGCCCGCGAGCAGCCCCTCGAGCCGGTCCGGCGCCACCCCGGACTCCCCCACCCGGATCAGCAGCGCGCTGACCCCGTCACCGAGCGCGGCCAGCACGGCGGCGTTGGCGTCACCGGCCGTCGCGCCGGGGGCCGGAAACGCCTCGGCAACCTTCCAGCCCGAATTGACATCACGCAATGCGTCGCCGCCACGTACGTAGGGCCACTCGCCCGGCAGCGGCGGCTCCGGCAGCTCGTCGAACGCGGTGTAGAGCGCCCGGATGGCGAACCCGTCATACGTCGGGGTATCCAGCAGGTGCTCGGGTTGGTCCCCGAAATCGGCGGGATCACTGCGGGTGCTCTTGGACAGCACACCGGCGACCGCACTGCGCCAACGCCCCCGAACCTGTTCTAGGTCGGCAAGCTCGGGTACATCAATGGACACCGACTGCTCCTGTTTTCGCAGCAATTGGCAGTGTTGCTTCGGGTTGCTTCGGGTTGCTTCGGGAAAGCCACTCGCTAATTAGGCTAATTGATTGCCGGCGCCGCATGGGCGGCGAGGTGCGGCGATCGGGGTGGTGCGGGACGAAACGCCAGCCTGGGGAAACGAGATATTCATCTTCGCCCCGTAGCCTTGGAAGGCGTGACGGCTCCCGCCATCTGCAAAACCAGCGACACGCTGCGCGGAATCACCGCCGCGGTCGTTGCGGCCGCACGCCAGGTGTCCCGGCTGCGGATCGCGGGGACAGTGGTTGGAATCACACTCCTGGTCGCGGTGGCGCTGCTGGTTCCGCTGCCGACCGCGGTGCAGTTGCGCGACTGGGCGACATCGGTGGGCCCGTGGTTCCCGTTGGCGTTTCTGCTCGTGCACACCGTCGTCACGGTGGTACCGCTGCCCCGCACCGCGTTCACCGTGGCCGCCGGGCTGCTGTTTGGGCCGGTTTCCGGCGTGTTGATCGCGGTGACTGCCAGCACAGCGAGCGCGGTGATCGCGATGCTGCTGGTACGCGCGGCCGGGTGGCGACTCAACCGCATGGTTCGCCACCAAGCGATCGACCGGCTCGACGAGCGCCTGAGCGAGCGGGGCTGGCTGGCTATCTTGTCGCTGCGGTTGATTCCCGCCGTACCGTTCTCGGCGCTTAACTATGCCGCCGGGGCGTCGGCCGTACGGGCGCTGCCTTACACGTTGTCCACGTTGGGCGGTCTGCTCCCGGGCACCACCGCGGTGGTGATCCTCGGTGACGCGCTCGCCGGTGACGGTAGCCCGCTGCTGATCCTGGTGTCGGTGTGCACGGGCGCTTTGGGGCTGGCTGGGCTGGTCGTCGAGATCCGCCACTACCGGCAACACCACCCCAAGGCGTCGCCCCGCGACGAGGGTGTCCGCGAGCCGGCCATCACCCACTGACCGGGGCACATCTGATCTCGCGCTGACTCCCACCAGGCCGCTCAAGCGCATGTCGATCTACTCGGCGCTCGCGGAGATCTTGGCTGTCTGGTACACCGCCACATTGCTGTCCGGCGAGATGCCCGACGATATCGAGGACGTCTTCGCCGGGCAGCTGGGCCGGCACCGTCTTGCGGTCAGCGGCGCGGTTGGGCATCGACGGGCAAGCTGAGCCGGAATTGCGCGCCACCGTCGTGCGGCAGACACGCCAGCTCGCCGCCGTGCGCTCTGGCCAGCGCCCGGGCGATGGGTAAGCCCAGGCCGGCGCCGCCGTGGTCGCGGGCGCGTCCGGCATCCAGGCGCACCAGCCGCTCGAAGATGCGGTCGCGCTCGTCGTCGGGAACGCCCGGGCCGGTGTCGGTGACGGTTACTTCGGCCACCCCTCGAGCGCTGCTCAGGTCGACAGCGATCGATCCGCCGGCCGGGGTGTACCGGCGGGCGTTGTCGAGCAGGTTGGACAAGATCTGCGCCACTCGGGTCGGGATCCGCCGTGGTCGTCAACGCGGTGAGGCCGGTCCGGGTGACTGTCACCTGCGGCGCCAGCATGACCGTCCGCTGAACCTCGGCGTCGACGATGGCGGCCAGGTCGGTGTCTTGCAGGTCCAGCGGAAGCCCGGCGTCGATTCGACTCAGATCCAGCATGTCGGCGACGAGCCGCCCGGCGCGCCGCGCGTCGGACTGCAAAAGGCTCGCTCGGCGGTACTGACCGCGCGCCTCGGGGTCGGCTTCACGTTGACCGGCGCTGCTCGCCAGTTGTTCGGCAGCAGCCTGCATACCGGCAATCGGGGTGCGCAGCTCGTGCGCGGCGTCGACGAGGAACTGCCGGGTCGCGCTCTCGGCACGCTGCGCGGACTCCGCGGCTTGCTGGGCCCGCAGCTCAGAGGCTTCCAACGCGTCCAGCATCCCGTCGAAAGCACTTGCCGCGCGGCCCAGTTCGGTATCGGTGCGATCGGGGCGCAGCCGCCGGCCGCGATCACCGGTCGTGATGTCTTTGGCCAGCGCGGTGAGCCGCTCCAACGGCCGCAATGCGGCCCGGCTGACCGCGACCAGCAGCAGCGCCGCCACCACCAGGGTCGCCAGGCCCGCGCCGATCATCAGTTGACGCAGCTGGCTGGTCACCTGCGTGGTCTGCGTGGTGTCGGCGACCAGGATCACCCGGGAACCGTCGGGCAGTTCGTGCACCACCGCGGTTGCGGTGGCATCTGGTGGGAGACCCGGCGGAGGCCCCGGTGGCGGTGGCGGCGGAGGGCCGGGCGGGCGCCCCCGAGGTGGGCCCGGTGGAACCGGAGGCGGGTAGCCGGGCAGTGCCGGGACCGCGGGACCCGCGGTGGTGTCGGGACTGATCCGGGGATCACCGTAGGTGGCGCCGTCGGCGGTGACCAGCAGGGCCCGCACGCTGCCGCCGTTGAGTTGGGCGGCGAGCAGATCGGGCGACGTGTGCGCGGCAGCCAGCGCGTCCGCACGCGAGGTGGCCGCCACCAGCCGATCGTGCAGATTTCGCCGGGCCTGCAGGCCCAGGCTCACGTCGATGGTGACACCGAGCACCACCAGCAGCGCCGCCAGCAGCGCCACCACCAGCAGCATCACCCGGCGCTGTAGCGACGGCGTCGGAGTCGCCGGATCGGCAGTTCCCGGCATGGCGGCCGTCATGAACGCTGGGGTTGCAGTCGGTAGCCGATGCCGCGGACGGTGTGCAGAATCCGCGGGCCATGGGCCTCGAGCTTGCGCCGCAACCCGCTGACGTGCACCTGCACCAGGTTGGGATCGTAGGCCTCATAGCCCCACACTGCGGTCAGGATCTGGCCGGCGCTGACGATCCGGCCGCGCTGCCCGACGAGGAAACCCAGCAGCCGCAGCTCGGTGGCGGTCAGGTCCAGCCGGTGTCCATCGCGGGCGGCGACACCCGCGTCGAGGTCCAGCATCAGGTCGCCCACCTGAACCACCTGGGGCAGCCGTCCCCGCCGGCGCAATACTGCGCCGACCCGCGACACGAGTTCAGCGAGTTCGAATGGTTTGACCACGTAGTCGTCGGCCCCGCCGTCAAGGCCGCGCAGCCGGTCGGGCAGGCCGTCACGGGCGGTGATCAACACGATGCCGATGTCGCCCCATTCGCGGATGACATCGATGAGTGCGAATCCGTCCCGGCCCGGCAGCATCACGTCAAGCACCACCAGGTCGGGCCGCATGCCCTCGAGAACGTCTTCCAACCCGTCTCCGTCGCAGCGGACGTCGGTGTGGTACCCGACGTCGGCCAGCGCTTCACTGACCATTTCGCGGATGGTCTCGGAGTCTTCGACAACCAGCACCCGCGGTGTGCCGACGCTGAACTGATCCGCCACCGAACGGCTGCCGGTGCGGTCCGTGCGCGGACAATCCGTCATAGCCCCATTGTTAACGCGTCGTTCTGAGATCAGCCTGAAGCACGCGAATTTCTTCAGATCCACTTCAAGTTCGCTCACTACCGTCGCGATTACCGATAACCAACGAAGTGGAGATCCGCATGACCAGCGAAGACAGCGGCACCAACCCCAACATCGGCGCCGACCCCGCATCCGCACCGGCCGCCGCACCTCCACCGGCCACCCACCCGGAAAAACCGCGCCGTCGCCACTCCACACCGGTGGTGGTCGGCGCCGCACTGGCGGGCTTGGTCACCGGCGTGGTCGCCAGCGCGGGGGCATCCATCTTCATCTGGGCCTTCGCTTTCGGCCCTCCCCCGCCGCCGCCTATGCCGCTGGGGCCGGGCGCCTCGCCGATGGGGGCAATGGGTTGGCGGCAGGGGCCTCCTCCAGGACTGGGCACGCCGCCGGGACCTATGCGAGCGGGACAACCCCAGCTACCTCCTCCGCCGGGAGGCCGTGGGTTACGGTTTGGCCCACCGCCTGGTGCCCCCGGGCCGGGGCAACCGCCGGGGCCAGGTGCGCCAGGCCAGGCACCGGGGGGCCCGTCATCAGCTGCACCCACAACCCCAGGCCCGCACGCCTGAGGCCCTTGCGGAGCGGGCTGAGGTGACGCCGTAGTAAACGTTTGTTTATAATCATAAACATGCGTTCACTTCAGGCGGACGACCGAACAGCGCGAGCACGAATACGTGACGAAGCGCTACGGCTGTTCGCAGAGCGCGGTCCCGCCGCGGTCACGATGCGAGACATCGCGGCCGCGGCGGGCGTCTCTGCGGCTTTACTGATCCGGCACTACGGCTCCAAGGACGGGCTGGTCGAAGCGGTCGACAATCACGTCGTCGCGACCTTCGAAGTGCTGCTGACCACGATGACCGAGCAGACCGACGCGGTTGGGCTCGACCTGGCAGCGGTGCCGGGCCTGCTCGACGGACTGGCCACCCACCTACCGCCCGACTCGGCGATCCCGGCGTACCTGAGTCGGCTGCTGATCACCGGCGGTCCGGCCGGCTCGGCCTTGTTCGAGCGCCTCTTCCGACTCAGTCAAAACACTCTCGACGCCATGGTCGCGGCTGGAACCGCCAGTCCCGGTGCGGATTCCGAGGTGCGGGCGGCCTTCCTGCTCCTCAACGATCTGGCGGTGCTGACCCTGCGGCCCCGGCTGACCGAAGTGCTCGGCGTCGACCCGCTTTCGGGTGCGGGAATGCGGCGCTGGGCCGGCGAGGTGTTCGCGATCTATCGCGACGGCCTCGTCAGCGCCTGACACAAAGAAATGGAGGCAAGGATGTCCAAGATGTCAGAAGCACACTCCCCGTCCCTTTTCGCCAGGACGGGCGCCCGGATAATGCGCTCCCGCCTGCTCATGCGCGCGCCGATCTGGATCTACAAGGCCCGTGCCGGCGCGTTGTTCGGATCCCGGATCCTGATGCTCGAACACATCGGCCGCAAGTCCGGCGCGCGGCGCTACGCCGTGTTGGAAGTCGCCGATCACCCCGACCCGGACACCTACGTCGTCGCCTCCGGCTTCGGCCGAAAAGCCCAGTGGTTCCGCAACATCGAGGCCAACCCGCGGGTGCGTGTCTACGCCGGCAGCCACGCGCCCGCAGCCGCCACCGCGCGCGTCCTCGACCAACAGGAAGCCGACCGCACCCTGGCCGTCTACCGCAGCCGCCACACCCGGGCGTGGGACCAGTTGAAGCCGGTACTCGACGAAACTCTCGGCACCGAGATCACCGAAACCGACACACCGCTGCCGATGGTCGAGTTGCGCCTGGATTAGGTGTGCTCCGGTCCTTCCACCGTCATCACCGCGAACAACGTCAGGAACGACGCCGCCGGAATCGCATTCACAACCCTGTCCCGCACCCGGATGTGCGCGCCCACGGCCAAGACGAAATACAACGTCAGCAGCGCCGTCGTCAGCCTGGCCAAGGCCGGGAATCGGGTCACCGACAGCAGACCGACCGCGGCGGCGGCCTTGACCACCGGTAGGACCGGGCGAACGCTGACCGGAACTCCCAGGTCGTCCAATACCTTGGCGATAGGCGGCAGCGGGATCGCGCACGCCACCGCATCGCCGGCGTGAAACACGGCCAGTGCCGCATAGGTTTTCGGTGAAGTCAGAACGCTCATCTCACAATCCTATTGAGTCAATCCAGGCGGTGGCCCGAGCGTGCCCTCTACCGGTTTGCGGGCTATGGCCTCGGCTTTGGCCACCGCCTGGGCGATCGCGGGGTCGGTTTCGGTGGAGAACCAGTCGGCAACATCGGCGTCGTCCGAGTCGGCAGCATGCTTGGGCAGGTCGTCGACTGGGGACGGCTCGAACCGGAACACCCCGTCCTCGCCGGGTGCGCCCAGGAGTCTGGTGAAGCCCTGCAACGCCGCGCTGAAGTCGCTGGGCACCACCCATACCTTGTTGGCGTCGCCGCGCGCCATCTCCGGCAGCGTCTGCAGGTACTGGTAGGCCAGCATCTCCGGGGTGGGCCGGCCGGCCTTGATCGCGGCGAACGTCTTCTCGATGGCCTTGGCCTGCCCCTGGGCCTGCAGGTAGGCCGCGGCGCGCTCACCCTGCGCGCGCAGCATCCGAGACTGCCGGTCGGCCTCCGCGGCCAGGATCGCGCCCTGCTTGGCACCCTCGGCGGACAGGATCTGCGCCTGCTTCTGTCCCTCAGCCTCCTTGATCGACGACTCCCGCATGCCTTCGGCGGTCAAGATCATCGCCCGCTTCTCCCGGTCGGCCTTCATCTGCTTTTCCATCGAGGCCTGAATCGACGGCGGCGGTTCGATGCTGCGCAGCTCCACCCGCGCCACCCGCAGGCCCCAGCGGCCGGTGGCTTCGTCGAGCACGCCGCGCAACTGGCCGTTGATCGAGTCGCGGGAGGTCAGGGTCTCCTCCAGCGTCATGCCGCCGACGACATTGCGCAGGGTAGTCGTGGCGAGCTGCTCGACCCCGACGATGTAGTTGCTGATTTCGTAGACCGCCGCCTGCGGAACGGTGACCTGGAAGTAGACCACCGTGTCGATGGACAGGGTCAGGTTGTCCTTGGTGATCACCGGCTGCGGCGGGAACGACACCACCCGCTCGCGCAGGTCCACCCGGGCGCGGATGCGGTCGATGAAGGGCACCAACAACGTCAGCTGCCCACTGACGGTACGGCTGTATCGACCCAGCCGTTCGATCACCGCGGCCTCGGCCTGCGGAATCAACGCAACCGACTTGGCCACCACGATGATCGCAAAGATCACCAGGACGGCCAGAAACACCAAACCAGCAACAGCATCTTGCACCGGAATTCCTTTCTCGAAGCGCTACGCGTTTTTAAAAACCACTGCGGTGGCGCCGTCGATCTGCACGACGGTTACCGCCTCGCCGGGTTCGTAGATGTCGCCATCGTTGAGCGGGCGCGCCGTCCACACCTGACCGTCAAGCTTCACTCGGCCTTCATCGCGGGCAACCCGATCCAGCACCAATGCATTCTTGCCCTCCAGCGCCTTGACACCCATGAACGCCCCTTTGGCGGGGGTCAGCCGCCGTCGCAGCGTGGGCCGAACCAGCGCCAGCAGCAGAACCGAAACGATGAGAAACACCGCCCCGTCGGCCCACGCCGGCCAACTCATCAGCCAACTGCTTCCAGCCGCTGCCAACGCTCCGCCGCCGAGCATCAACAAAGACATGTCGCCGGTGAGCGCCTCCGCACCGGCAAGCAGCAACGCTGCGATCAGCCAGATCAGAGCGACGGGCATGCGCACAGGATACGCGTGATCCGCGTCAACCGCGGCGAACAACTACACTGCCAGATCATGTGGTGTCCCAGCGTTTCGCTGTCGATGTGGGCCAACGCCTGGCTCGCAGGCAAGGCCGCGCCCGACGACGTCTTGGACGCGTTATCAATGTGGGCGCCAACGCAATCGGTCACCGCGTATGACGCCGTCGCTGCGGGCAACACCGGGCTGCCATGGCCCGACGTGCACGACGCCGGGACGGTATCGCTGTTACAAACGCTGCGTACCGCGGTGGGCCGGCCGACGATGTCCGTGCCGGGGGCCCCGGGTCGATTGCGCGGGACGATCAACGTGGTATTACCGGTGCCGGGCGATGTGCGCGGGCTGTCCGCCGGAACACAATTCGGGCGCGACGCCCTCGCCGCGGGCGAAGCGGTGATCGTCACCAACCCAGACGACCCCGGTGCCGCGATCGGCCTCGTCCCCGAGTTCTCCTACAGCGATCTCGAGGAGACCCGGGACGGAGTAGCCGACGACCACCCGAATTTGCCCGAGTTGTGTGCGCTGTCCTGGATTGTGTACTCACTGCCCGGTGCCCCGGTGCTCGACCACTACGAACTTGGCGATGCCGAATACGCGCTGCGGTCCGCGGTGCGCTCGGCCGCCGACGCGTTGAGCACCATGGGCCTGGGGTTGGCCGCCACCGACATCGCCAATCCGCGCGGCCTCGTCGAGCAGTTGCTGGAATCCTCACGGCAACACCGGACTCCCGACCATGCGCCGTCGCGCGCACTGCGGGTGCTGGAAAACGCTGCGCATGTCGACGCGATCATCGCGGTCAGCGCCGGGCTCAGTCGATCGCCCAACTCCACCACTGACCGCTTCGCGCACGGCATCGCGGCCGGGCCGGAGCCGGTCGGGACGCAATCATCGTCGGAAATTCGAATCGCCACCGATGCGCTGCGGCCGCTGACCGCCGTGGTGCGTTCGGCGCGGATGGCCGCGGTCAGCGCGATCCTGCACTCGGCCTGGTCGGACTGACCGCCGAAAACTGTTGATTACCGGGCGATTACCAGTTCAGGCCGGGTTTTCCCGCGCAACGCAGTGCGGCGGACGGCATGGCTCGCCGTTGGTGCCGGCCAGACAGCCCGGCACCGGATCAGGGCCACTCACCCGCGCGGGCTCACGGCCGTAGCGGAGTTCGTCGATCAAACCCGTGGCCAGCCGGGCGAACCGACGATCGGCATTGGGCGTGCCGGCCCGGGCGAACGCGATGCCGGTGGCCTCGGCCTGGGAGCGCAACTCGTAGTCGAGATCCCACACCACCTCAATATGGTCGGCGACAAATCCAATGGGACACACGATCACGGCTTTGGTGCCGGCGGCGTTACCGGCGGCGGCCAGCGTGGTGAGATGGTCGGCAACGTCGGGTTCCAGCCACGGAACCTGCGGTGGGCCCGATCGCGACTGCCAGACCAAGTCATAGTCGGCGTATCCGGCGGCGGCCGCGACCAGCCTTGCGGCGTAAGCGACTTGGCGACTGTAGAGATGGGGACCGCAGCGCCGGTCGGCGGCCACCGGGACCGAATGTGCGGTGAACACCAGCCGCGCGTCGCCGCGCAGCTCGGCGGGCAAGCTGCCGGCGGCCGCAGCGATGGCATCGGCGAACATCTCGACGAGATACGGATGGTCGAAGTAGGACCGCAATTTGACCAGCTCGGGCGCGTCGCGACCGGCCGCCCGGCGCGCCCGGGCAATGTCCTCGACATACTGCGTGCAGCCCGAATAACCACTCCACGCCGACGTGGTGAACACGGCCGCACGGTGAATTCCATGGTCGCGCATGGTCTTGACGGCATCTTCTACATAGGGCTCCCAGTTGCGGTTACCGAAATACACCGGCAGGTCCACGCCGCTATCCGCGAGTTCCGCGCGCAGCGCGGCGATCAGGGCGCGGTTGATGCCGTTGATCGGTGATACCCCACCGAAATGCAGGTAGTGCTCGGCTACGGCATCGAGCCGCTCAGCCGGCACACCGCGGCCGCGGGTGACGTTCTCCAGGAACGGCCGCACCTGCTCGGGCCCTTCCGGCCCGCCGAAGGACAGCAGCAGGACTGCATCGAATTCCATTGCTGTCTAGAGCAATTGGGTACTGGCGCCGCCGTCGGCGAAGATGATGGTGCCAGTGGTGGCCGGCAGCCACTCCGACAGCAGCGCGCACACCGTCTTGGCGACCGGCGTGGGGTCCTTCATGTTCCAGCCGAGCGGAGCGCGCTGGTCCCAGCCCTCCTCGAGCAGCTGGATCTGGGCGCCGGCCTCGTCGCCGAGCGCGCCGCCGACGATAGCGCTCATCGCCAGCGTCCGGATCGGCCCGGCGGCAACGAGATTCGAACGGACGCCGACCTTACCGGCCTCGCGCGCCACGAACCGGTTGACCGACTCCAGCGCGCTCTTGGCGACCGTCATCCAGTTGTAGGCGGGCATTGCGCGGGTTGGGTCGAAGTCCATGCCGACGATGCCGCCGCCGGGGTTCATGATCGGCAGCAGCGCCTTGGCCAGCGAGGCATAGGAGTACGCGGAGATGTGGATGCCCTTGGCGACGTCCTCGTAAGGCGCGTCGAAGAACGGGTTGATGCCCATCCCGGTCTGCGGCATGAAGCCGATCGAGTGCACCACGCCGTCGAGCTTGTTGTCTTCCCCGATCACCTCGGTCACCCGGTCGGCCAAGCTGGCCAGGTGCTCTTCGTTCTGCACGTCGAGTTCGATCAGCGGGGCTTTCTCCGGCAGCCGGTCCACGATGCGCTGGATCAGCCGCATCCGGTCGAATCCGGTCAGCACCAGTCGGGCGCCCTGCTCCTGGGCCACCCGGGCGATGTGAAACGCGATCGACGAATCGGTGATGATCCCGCTGACCAGGATCCGTTTGCCTTCGAGCAGTCCTGCCATGTCCGTCCCTACAGTTTGGGTGTATTGGGTGTTCGTGGGGCCTCAGTGACCCATGCCGAGGCCGCCGTCGACCGGGATCACGGCGCCAGAGATGTATCCGGCGTCCTCAGACGCCAGGAAGCTGACGACACCGGCGACCTCCTCGACTGTGCCGATGCGGCCTTGCGGGATCGCGGTCAGGGCAGTCTCCTGCTGCTTTGCATCCAGGGCGCGGGTCATTTCGGTGTCGATGAAACCGGGTGCCACCACGTTGGCGGTGATCGACCGCGAACCCAGCTCACGGGTCAGCGAGCGAGCCATGCCCACCAGTCCGGCCTTGGATGCCGAGTAGTTCGCCTGGCCGGGCAAACCGATCGACCCGGCCACCGACCCCATGAAGATGTAGCGCCCGAACCGCTTCTTGATCATGTTGCGCGAGGCGCGTTTGGCGACCCGGAAGACACCGGTCAGGTTGGCGTCGATGACCTTCTCGAAGTTCTCCTCGCTCATCCGCATGATCAGCATGTCGGCGGTGACGCCGGCGTTGGCCACCAACACCTCCACCGGACCCTGATGCTCCTCGACGGCTTTGAAGGCGGCGTCGACGCTGGCGTAGTCGGTGACGTCGCACTCGACTCCGAACAGCCCCTCGGGGGCGCCGGACGCCCGGTGGGTCACTGCCACCTGGTGCCCGTCGGCAGCCAGTCGGCGTGCCACGGCCAGCCCGATCCCCCGGTTTCCTCCGGTGACCAGTACTGAACGGGACACGAACGCGGGCCGAGCCCCGTCGGGGGCGCTGTCGGTAGCGGTATCGGTGGCTGTGTCAGTCACCCCGTCAACCTATCGTCTCGGCGCGGCAACGCCGAAATCTGCCCCGTCGCATGTCGCGAGCGTCACGCTCGTTGCGACGAAGCTAAGTCGGCAGCCGGCGATTGATCAGCAGCGCCGCCACCGCTGCCAGTGCCAGCACCAGCGCACCCAGCCGCAGCCAGCCCATGCTGGCGTCACCCTTGATCGTCTCGTAGCCGATCTGCTGCTGCAGCGACGCGTAGACGGACTTCAGCTCTGCCAAGGTCGCGGCGCTGTAGGAGTTTCCACCGGACAGCTGGGCGACCTTCTTGAGCGTCTCGTCGTCGACGGGCACCGGCTGGCGCTGGTCGTTGATCTCGACGAAGCCGTACGGGGTGCCGAACGAGATCGTCGAGATCGGCACGCCCTGGTCCTTGGCGGTGCGTGCGGCGGTAAAGGCGCCCTTGGGGTTGTTCGGGTTGGTCGGCATCGTCTCCTTGCCGTCGGAGAACAACACGATGCGCGCCGGGGGCGGGGCGTCGCCGCCGCCGATCACCGCGCCGACGGTGGCGATGGCCTGCAGGGCGGTGAAGATGCCCTCACCGGTGGCGGTGCGGTCGGCGAACTGCAACTTGTCGAGCGCGGCCTTGGTCGCGTCGCGGTTGGTCGTCGGGGAAACCAGCACCGTCGCCGTGCCCGCGTAGGCGATCAGACCCAGGTTGATCCCGGGGGTGAGCTCGTCGGCGAACTGTTTGGCGGCCTCCTGCGCGGCGACCATCCGGTTGGGTTCGACATCGGTGGCGCGCATCGACTGCGACACGTCGATCACCAGCATCACCACCGCGCGGTTGCGCGGTATCCGGACGTCGTTCGTCGGACCCGCCATCGCGATGGTGAACAGCAACAGCGCCAGCACCAGCAGGATCGCCGGCACGTGCCGCCAGCGCGAGGGCTGCTTGGGGGCCACGCTCTCCAGCAACTCCATATTGGCGAACCGCAGCATCCGCTTCTGGCGCGCGAGCTGCAGCACGACGTAGAGCGCGATCAGCCCGGCGACGACAAAAAGGAACAGGAAAAACCAGGAGTGCGCAAACCCGGACAGCGTCATCGGCCCGAGCAACGGCAACGTCATAACAGGCCCGTCTCAGTGTGCATGCGCGTAGGTGTCACCGGTGTCCCGCCATTGCCCCGCGCCGGCGGGAGGCGACGAAACGGACGATATCGGCGATCCAGTCACGGTCGGTGCGAAGGGACAACAGCTGTGCCCCGCAACCACGAATCGTGCGGGCCACGTCGGCGCGATGCGCCGCAGCCGCCCTGGCGAAGTCGCTCTGCAACTGAGTATCGATGGTGAACTCGCGAGTGACCCCGGATTCGGCGTCCTGCAGGACGACATCCCCGATATCCGGCAGTTCGACGTCGCGGGGATCGAGCACTTCGATGGCCAGCACTTCGTGGCGGGCCGAGATCGCGCGCAGCGGACGCGTCCAGTTGATCGGACCCAGGAAGTCGCTGATGATCACCGCCATCCCGCGACGGCGTTCCGGCCGGCGCAGCGCGTCGATGGCAACCGCCAAATCACCGCGCACACCGACCGGCGCCTTGGGCATGGTCGCGATGGTGCGCAACAGCGTCTGCTGATGCTGGCGTCCGGAGCGCGCCGGCACCCGGGTCATCGTGGCGCCGTTGGCAACCAGGGCACCCAGCCGGTTGCCGCCACCGCTGTTGAGGAAGGTGATGGCCGCCGCGGCGGCAACCGCCAAGTCCCGTTTCTCACAGATGGCGGTGCCGAAGTCCAGGCTGGCCGACATGTCGACCACCATCCAGGTCTCCAGTTCGCGGTCGGCGATCATCTGCCGGACATGCGGGTGGGTGGTGCGCGCGGTGACCGCCCAGTCCATCCGGCGGACGTCGTCACCGGGCTGGTAGAGGCGCGACTCCCCCGGCTCCGACCCCGGCCCCGGGATCAAACCCAGGTGATCGCCGTGCAGGACACCGTCCAGCTTGCGTTGGACGGTCAGCTCAAGGGTGCGCAGCGCCGCCGCCAGCTTCGGGTCGTCGATCTCGCCGCGCAGCATCGACGGCGGATTGACGACCGCCGGCGTCTTGGAATCGGTCACCGACCGCTAGCCGCCGCCGCGGCACCCTGCATCACCGGAGCCACCGAATTCCCTTGCTGTGGAACGGCATTCACTTGTGGCAAGGCGACCGTCTGCATGACCCGGTTGATGACGATCTCCGGTGAAATCTCGTCGGCGAGCGCGTCATAGGTGAGCACCAACCGGTGCCGCAGCACGTCGGGAATGACATCGATGACGTCCTGGGGGATCACGTAGTCTCGGCCGCGCACCAACCCCAGCGCCCGGGCCGCCGCGATGATGCCCAGTGAAGCGCGCGGGGATGCGCCGAACGCAATCCAACTCTTGACGTCGTTCATCCCGAGCTGCTCGGGTACGCGGGTGGCGAAGACGACGCGGACCACATAGTCGACCAGCGCGTGGTGGACGAAGCTATTGGCCGCGACTCCCTGCAACCGCAGCAGGTCGCCCGTGTTGAGGATCTGCTTGGGCTGCGGTGGCGTGACCCCCATCCGGTAGATGATCTCGCGCTCCTCCTCCGGCGATGGGTAGCCGACGTTGATCTTGAACAGGAAGCGGTCCCGTTGCGCCTCCGGCAACTGGTAGACACCCTCGTGCTCAATCGGGTTCTGCGTCGCCATCACCAGGAACGGGTTGGGCAGCGGGAATCTCTTGCCACCGATCGACACCTGACGTTCGGCCATCACCTCGAGCAGCGCCGACTGCACCTTGGCCGGTGCCCGGTTGATCTCGTCGGCCAGCAGGAAATTGACCACCACCGGGCCCAGCTCGGTGTCGAACTCCTCCTTGCCCTGCCGGTAGATGCGGGTACCGATGATGTCGGTGGGTACCAGGTCGGGCGTGAACTGAATACGCGCGAACGTCCCGCCGACCACGCGCGCGAAGGTCTCGACCGCCAGCGTCTTGGCCACGCCGGGGACACCTTCCAGTAGCACATGTCCCTTGGCCAGCAGGCCGACCAGCATCCGCTCCACGAGCTGGTCCTGGCCGACGATGATCCGCTTGACCTCGAAGATGGCCCGCTCCAGGGTGTGTACCTCGGCGGCCAGCCCGTCCGCGCCACCCGAAGGCGCCCCATGGGCCGGCGGGCCTGAATGCCCACCCGGACCCGAGTAACCGCCACCTGCTGATGTCATCAACAACCCTCCACCGCTCGATCAGACACGACTGCTGGCACAACCAAAATCGCGGGGCAGCGACGTGCCCGCGTTCAACTATTCCAGGCCCGCTGGATTCCGTCGACGCCGCGGTTCCCGCACGGCGACGATCCGGGCCCGGCACGGCCCGAGGAGGAACCGGGCAATGAGGTTCCAGCCGGGCAGATCAGTATTCGATGATCCTCGTCAGGAACGGCGTCATGCCGGACTTACGCACCGGGCTCACCGTGACTTTGCCGGCGCTTCCGGATGCCTCCAGCATCTGACCGTTGCCCAGGTACATGGTGACGTGCTGGCTGCCGCCCGGGCCGTAAAAGATCATGTCGCCGCGCCTGGCCTGCGCGGGAGGAATGTGGCGGCCGGCGTTGTACTGGTCGCCGGAATACCGCGGGATCAGCACGCCGACCCCCGCGAAGGCGTACCGCATCAAGCCCGAGCAGTCGAAGCCGACGGTGCCCGCACCGGAGTCCACGCCCTTGCTGGAGCCCTGCAGCGTGCCGCCGCCCCACGAATACGGCACCCCCATCTGTGACCCGCCGCGGCGGATCACGTACTCGATAGCCTGCCGGCCGTTGGCCCGCGGAATCCGGCTCGCGCCGGTGTTGGTTCCGGGGTTGGCGGCGGAGGCACTACCGCCGCCCAGGTTGATGCCGAGCCCGCCAAGGAACTGCCGGCCCAAATCGAGCGTGGTCTGGGTGGCCTGGGCAGTGGCCTGCAGCGAAGCATTGGCGACGGCGAGCGGATCTCCCGGGGCACCCGCACTGATCGTTGCCGGCAAGGTGGGATCCCACTGCCCGGGATCGGCGTCGGCCGGCGCTGCCACAGCGACCAGCAGCCCGGTCACCATCGCGCTGATCCAGGCCAGGTTGATCAGGCGAAATCGCTTGTAGCGCATGAGACCTCGATCACTACTCATCCTCGTTTAATACTCGATATAGCGGACCACGAAGGGCGTCATGCCGCTGGTGCGCACGGGCGCAACGCGCACCTTCAGACCGATGTCGGGGGCCTCGAGCATTTGACCGTTGCCGAGATAGATCGTCACGTGCTGGCTACCGCCCGGGCCGTAGAAGATGACGTCGCCGCGGCGCATCTGCGAGGTCGGGATCTTGCGGCCCAGCTTGTACTGCGAACCCGAGTAGTGCGGCAGCTTGATGCCGACCCCGGCAAACGAGTAGAGAACCAGACCCGAGCAGTCGAACCCGGTAATTCCGGCCCCGGAGTCGATCCCTCTGCTCGGGCCCGCAGCATTGCCGCCACCCCAGGAATAGGGCACCCCGATCTGCGACATCCCGCGACGGATCACGTACTCGGAGGCCTGCCTCCCGTACACCCGTGGAATCCGGCCCGAAGTCGCACCTGTGGGGGCGCCGGTGAAGCCCGTGTCGGTGGGCTTGAGGATGCCCAGCTGCTGCAGGAAGTTGCGCCCCATATTGGCGGTGAGCTGCGCCGAAGTGGCCGAGATCCCCAACACCTGGTTCACCACCGCGATCGGGTCGCCGGGGATGTTGGCGCTGGGAATCATTGGCAGCGTGGGGTCCCACCCATCCCATCGGCGGCCCCCGGCCGGCCCGGCAGCAGCCGGCGATCCCGGGTCCCAGCGGTCCCCCGACTGCGGGGTGCCGGGCCCGCCCGCGCCCCCTGCCGGTGCCGACCAGTTGCGCGCGGCCTCGAGTCGGGCCGCCTCGAGTTTGGCTTCGGCCTCGTCGCGCTCGGCGGCCAGGCGATTGACCTCCTCGCGCTGTTGGCCGAACTTGCGCCGGGTATCGGTGAGCGCCGCCACCGCCGCATCCTGGCTGGCCTTTGCGTCAGCGGCAGCCTTGTCGGCTTTCTGCTTGGCCTGCCGCGCCACCGATTCTTTGTTGACCTGCGCGGTCCGGGCCCGCTGCAGGTTGGCCATCACCGCCTGGGAACTGGCGGCCAGGGCAGTGGCGGCAGTCGCGGAGGCGATGATCTCCTCGGGGCTGCCCGCTGTCAGGTAGCTGTCCGACGGACCGTTCATGTATGTGGCCGCCGCGAAGGTGTTGAACCGGTGTTGAGCCGCAGCGATCGCCGCATTGGCGTCCTTGACCGCCTGCTGGCTGACCTCCAGTTCGTGTTTGGCAGCGGCGGCCTCGTCCCGTGCGGTCTCCACGCCGACCATCGCCTTGTTGACGCTCTCCTGCTCCGTCTCAACAGCGGCGCTCAGGTCCTCGAGGCGCTGATTGGCCCTTGCGACATCGGCAATCAGCGCAGCGATGGTGTCGGTGCCCTGATCGGCGGTGGCCAGTCCAGGTGTGGACAACAGCAGGGCCACACTCAAGACCGATGGAATGGCCGGCCGCACAAACCTTGCGGCCATTCGCGGAGCAGAGCCGCGGCGGGTCCGTCTCATTCGACTCAGGTCTCCTATGGCTCAAATCGGACGGACGGCGCCAGTTTTCACTGAAAGCGCCAAAGGCATCACAAGCATCATTTGCACCGTACGTCACATCTGACGCTAATGAAACGAATGTCACAGACTGCACCCCGGTACGTGCAATTAATGTGACCGAATGGTGACCTAGCGCGTTTGCCACAAGGGGACGCGAGGCACGTGCACTAATATCGGCCGAGCCGTACGACCTGGCTAGATGCCCTGGCCGGGTTCTTCTGCCGACGCTTCGGCAGCGTCAACCGACGTTGCTGCTCGCCTGCTGCGCAGCTGCATGAACCGAGTGCCGACGGCTGCAGCGAGCACACCGATCAGCAAAAGAATGGTCAACGCAGTCCAGGGAAACTCGGGGGTGTTCAGCTCGTTCAAAAAGTTCTGCGCCGACTGCTCCGGGTTGCCGGTCTTGGATATGTCCTCCCCGGCCTCCAGCGTGACGCGCGGGTAGTGCGTGCTGTAGCTGCCGACGTAGTTCGGGCTGAGTGCCAGCACCGTGGCGTCCGGGTAATCGGCGCCCACCACTGTCGCGATATCCCGCAAGGGTGTGTCGTTCGGAGGGTTGTGGTCGAGCAGCACGATCTTGAGATCGATGCCTTCGCCGCGAGCGTGGTTGACCACCTCGAGCAGTCCCGGCATGGCCGCCGGTGGCGCACTGACGCCGGCCGCAGCGACCTGAGCTTTGACCGCGGTGATGTCGACGTCCTGCGGAATGTAGGCCGGCAAGAACGGGATCGTCTGGGGTAAGGGCAGCTCGACGAAAAATTCACGCCCGGTCATGGTGTCGCTCCTCCCGCAGTGCTACAGGCACGTTACGCGACTCGCGCCAGATGGGTTCCCACACGCGCCCCGCCCGACCAGACTGACAGGTACGAGTGCCACGCAATGCAGGACAAACGTACTGTTAAAGTGACACCGCACCGTCGACACGGCCCGTCGGCGGGAGAACTTAGTCCCCGGGAGTTGATGTGACCAGCAAAGATTCGGTGAACTCGTTCGGAGCCCGCGACACCCTCGAAGTCGGCGACAACAGTTACCAGATCTATCGTCTCGACGCCGTCCCCAATACCGAGAAGCTCCCCTACAGCCTCAAAGTCCTCGCCGAGAACCTGCTGCGCAACGAGGACGGCAGCAACATCACCAAAGAGCACATCGAGGCGATCGCGAACTGGGATCGGCAGGCAGAACCCAGCATCGAGATCCAGTACACGCCCGCCCGCGTCGTGATGCAGGACTTCACCGGCGTGCCGTGCATCGTCGACTTGGCCACCATGCGTGAGGCCATCGGCGACCTGGGCGGCAAGCCCGACAAGGTCAACCCGCTGGCGCCGGCCGACCTGGTGATCGACCACTCGGTGATCGCCGACCTGTTCGGCCGGGCCGACGCGTTCGAGCGCAACGTCGAGATCGAGTACCAGCGCAATGGTGAGCGCTATCAGTTCCTGCGTTGGGGACAGGGCGCATTCAACGACTTCAAGGTGGTGCCGCCGGGGACCGGCATCGTGCACCAGGTCAACATCGAATACCTGGCAAGTGTGGTGATGACCCGCGCGGACGCGCAAGGCACGGTGCTGGCATATCCCGACACCTGTGTGGGTACCGACTCGCACACGACGATGGTCAACGGCCTCGGCGTCCTCGGCTGGGGCGTGGGCGGTATCGAGGCCGAGGCGGCGATGCTCGGCCAGCCGGTGTCGATGCTGATTCCCCGCGTCGTCGGCTTCAAATTGACCGGTGGGATTCAGCCGGGTGTCACGGCCACCGACGTCGTGCTGACCGTCACCGAGATGCTGCGCAAGCACGGCGTCGTCGGCAAGTTCGTCGAGTTCTACGGCGAGGGTGTGGCCGAAGTGCCGTTGGCCAACCGCGCCACCCTGGGCAACATGAGCCCCGAATTCGGTTCCACCGCAGCGATTTTCCCGATCGACGAAGAGACCATCGACTACCTGAAGTTCACCGGCCGTAGCGACGAGCAGCTGGCGCTGGTCGAGGCCTACGCCAAAGAGCAGGGCATGTGGCACGACCCCGAGCACGAGCCCGCATTCTCGGAATACCTGGAGCTCAACCTGTCCGACGTGGTGCCGTCGATCGCGGGACCGAAGCGTCCGCAGGACCGAATCGCGTTGTCCGATGCCAAGTCCACCTTCCGCAAGACCATTCCCAGCTATGTCGGCGACGGCCCCGGCAAGCAGGGGTACTCGAAGCTTGACGAAGAGCTCGACGAGACCTTCCCGGCCAGTGACCCTGGGCAAGTGTCCAACGGCCACGCAGACGACCACGCACCGGTGCACTCGGCTGCCGCCCATTCAAAGGGCCGGGTGAGCAACCCGGTGGCGGTGAAGTCCGACGAGTACGGCGAATTCGTACTCGACCACGGCGCGGTGGTGATCGCCGCGGTCACGTCATGCACCAACACCTCCAACCCCGAGGTGATGCTGGGCGCGGCGCTGCTGGCACGCAACGCCGTCGAAAAGGGACTGGCCTCCAAGCCATGGGTGAAAACCACGATGGCGCCGGGCTCGCAGGTGGTCAACGACTATTACGACAGGTCCGGTCTGTGGCCGTATTTGGAGAAGCTGGGCTTCTATCTGGTCGGCTACGGCTGCACCACCTGCATCGGCAACTCCGGCCCGCTGCCCGAGGAGATCTCGAAGGCGGTCAACGACAACGACCTTTCGGTGGCAGCCGTGCTGTCCGGCAACCGGAATTTCGAGGGCCGCATCAACCAGGATGTGAAGATGAACTACCTGGCATCGCCACCGCTGGTGATCGCCTACGCGCTGGCCGGGACCATGGACTTCGACTTCGAATCGCAGCCGCTGGGCAAAGACAAGGACGGCAAGGACGTCTTCCTCAAAGACATCTGGCCGTCGCAGAAGGACGTCTCCGACACCATCGCCTCGGCGATCAACCGGGAAATGTTCACCAAGAACTATGCCGACGTGTTCAAAGGCGACGAGCGCTGGCGCAATCTGCCCACCCCGAGCGGCAATACCTTTGAGTGGGACCAGGATTCGACATACGTGCGCAAGCCACCGTACTTCGAGGGGATGTCGGCCGAGCCCGATCCGGTGAGCGACATCACCGGCGCCCGGGTGCTTGCGCTGCTCGGTGACTCGGTGACCACCGACCACATCTCCCCGGCCGGCGCCATCAAGCCAGGCACCCCGGCGGCGCAGTACCTCGACGACCACGGCGTCGACCGCAAGGACTACAACTCCTTCGGCTCGCGGCGCGGCAACCACGAGGTGATGATCCGCGGCACGTTCGCCAACATCCGGCTGCGCAACATGCTGCTCGACGACGTCTCCGGCGGCTACACCCGCGACTTCACCCGGGACGGTGGCCCGCAGGCGTTCATCTACGACGCGGCGCAAAACTATGCGGCGCAGAACATTCCGCTGGTGGTGCTCGGCGGCAAGGAGTACGGATCCGGCTCGTCGCGGGACTGGGCGGCCAAGGGCACCCTGCTGCTGGGAGTGCGGGCGGTGATCGCCGAGTCCTTCGAGCGCATCCACCGGTCCAACCTGATCGGTATGGGCGTGATCCCGCTGCAGTTCCCCGAAGGCGAGTCGGCATCGTCGCTAAAGCTGGACGGCACCGAGTTTTTCGACATCACCGGTATCGAGGCGCTCAACGACGGGAAGACACCCAAGACGGTGAAGGTCACCGCCACCAGAGAGGATGGCTCCACGATCGAATTCCACGCCGTCGTGCGCATCGACACCCCCGGTGAAGCGGACTACTACCGCAACGGCGGCATCCTGCAGTACGTGCTGCGCAACATGCTGAAGTCGGGCTAACGCGGCGACCCGTGCCCAAGGTCAGCGAGGACCATCTGGAGGCCCGACGCCGTCAGATCCTCGACGGCGCTCGCCGCTGCTTTGCCGAATACGGCTATGACAAAGCCACGGTGCGGCGGCTGGAACGGGCGATCGGGTTGTCGCGCGGCGCGATCTTCCATCACTACCGGGACAAGGACGCGCTGTTCTTCGCGCTCGCGCGCGAAGATACCGAGCGGATGGCCGATGTCGCGTCCCGCGAGGGAGTCATTCAGGTGATGCGCGACATGCTCGCCGCGCCCGACCAGTTCGACTGGCTGGCCACCAGGTTGGAGATTGCCCGCAAGCTGCGCCATGACCCGGAGTTCAGCCGGGGATGGGCGGAGCGCTCCGCGGAACTGGCGGCGGCGACCACCGATCGGCTCCGCCGCCAGAAGCAGGCCAACCGGGTGCGCGACGACGTCCCCAGCGACGTGTTGCAGTGTTACCTGGACCTGGTTCTCGACGGATTGGTGGCCAGGCTGGCGTCCGGCGAAGACCCGCAACGGCTCTCCGCCGTTCTCGACCTGGTGGAGAACTCGGTGCGGCGCAGTTAGACCGTAGTTCCCCCCGCTGAGTGGGCTCTGAATCCCCGATGTGGTTCGTGTGCAGGTGTTTGGCGTTCATGCGTGGCACGCAGTGTAGTCATGTATCGTCAGGATATTGTTGGCGTGTTGGCTTGCGAATATGTAAACACAGCGCAGGTAAGCTGATATAAAGTAATCATGTATGTGACGCGGGTTCCGAACCGTGGGTCACCGCCGGCGGTGCTATTGCGTGAAAGCTACCGCGAAGACGGCAAAGTGAGAACGCGCACCCTGGCCAACCTGTCGCGCTGGCCCGAGCGCAAGGTGGAAAAGCTACAGCGCGCGCTCAAAGGCCTGCCGGCGATGCGGGATCTGGCCGAGGCGTTTGAGATCACCCGCAGCCTGCCGCATGGGCACGTGGCCGCGGTCCTGGGCACCGCCCGTGCCCTCGGCGTTGAGGAACTCATCGACTCGAGGCCGTCACGTCGGCGCGACCTGGTCACGGCGATGCTGGTTGCCCAGGTAATCGCCCCAGACTCGAAGCTGGCCACCGCCCGCGGGCTGCGTGCCCAGACCGCGACCAGCTCGCTGGGTGAGGTGTTGGGGGTTACCGGCTGCGATGAGGACGACCTGTATGCGGCGATGGACTGGGCACTGGCCCGCAAAGATGCCATCGAAAGCCAGCTGGCCGCACGGCATCTGGCTGAGGGAACCCTGGTGCTTTACGACGTGTCCTCGGCGGCGTTTGAGGGCCGCACCTGCCCGTTGGGCAAGATCGGACACGCCCGCGACGGGGTCAAAGGCCGCCTGCAGATCGTCTACGGGCTGCTGGCCACCACCGCCGGGATACCGGTGGCCATCGAAGTGTTCGAGGGCAACACCGCCGACCCGAAAACGTTGACCGCCCAGATCACCAAGCTCAAAAACCGGTTCGGGCTCTCCCGGGTCTGTCTGGTCGGTGATCGCGGCATGATCACCTCCGCGCGCATCACCGAGGAGCTGCGCCCCGCCGGCCTGGACTGGATCACCGCGCTGCGCGCCCCGCAAATCAAGGCCCTCGTCGAGACCGACGCATTACGGCTGAGCTTGTTCGACGAACAAGACCTCGCCGAGATCGACTCCCCGGACTATCCCGGTGAACGCCTAGTGTGCTGCCACAACCCCGCTCTAGCCGAAAAGCGCACCCGGAAACGTCAAGACCTGTTGGCCGCCACCGAGAAACAACTCAGCCGCCATCGACGGCATCTATGTGCTGCGCACCAGCCTTCCCGAGACCGCCCTTGGCCGTGACGATGTCGTGTTGCGCTACAAGGGACTCGAAGACGTCGAACGGTTCTTCCGCACCTGCAACTCCGAACCGGACGTACGCCCCATCCGCCACCACCTGGCAGACCGGGTCCGCGCCCACATGTTTTTGCGGATGCTGTCCTACTACATCAGCTGGCACATGAAACAAGCCCTAGCTCCGATCCTGTTTCGCGACCACGACAAACCGGCAGCCGCCGCCAAACGCACCAATCCCGTTGCCGCCGCCCAACGCTCCGATGCCGCCCTGGCCAAAGCCTCCCGCAAACACACCAACAACGACACCCCGGTGCACAGCTTCACCAGCCTGCTCGCCGACCTGGCCACCATCTGCGCCAACCAGATCCAGCCCACCGACGACACGACAGCATTCACCAAGTTCACCGCCCCCACCGCACTACAGCACCGTGCCTTCGAACTACTCGGCTTCACCCACCGCCTCGGCTACAGGTAGTCATGTGGACAACACAAAACCCCAGGTCGCAGCACACCCATCACCGCATCAGGGGGAACTACGGGTTAGACGTTTGAGATCCATAATGAACGGGTGAACCCGCGCGTAAATCGGGCGTACGTCGAGGGGAGTTTGCTATGTCATTTGTGATCGCTGATCCGGAGTTGGTGGTGGCGGCGGCTGGCCAACTGGCAGGGATTCGATCATCGATCGGCGCGGCGGCTCCGGCCCTTCACCGCGACCGCGGTGACGAGCATTCTGGGGCCGATCACCGTTCCACTCTCTGGAACACCAGCTGGAGGTATCGTTCCTGCCCTGTTGAGCTTCGCGCCGACACAGCTCGCGAACGCGATCGCGTAGTTGAGACATGACACCTGCCTCCGGCATCGCGAGCTGCTTGTCGCGCAAACCGAGGTGGGCCGTGGCGCGTGACCTCGGCGCGCCACGTTATGCATTAAAAAGTGCGATTTTCCCGCACGTGACAGAGGCACAAATTAGGGTGACCTTTAGCGTTTGAGCCCCGTAACGATGGGGTAATGAAGCCCGTACGTCGGGTGTACATGAGGGGCGTCAATTGTGTCATTTGTGACTGCTGACCTGGATCTGGTTTCTGCGGCGACCGGACAGTTGGACGGGATTCGATTGGCTCTGGGCCAGGCCGCGGCATCGGCCGCGGGCCCCACCACTGGAATAGCCGCCGCGGCCCAAGATGAAATCTCGGCCGCGATCACGCGGGTTTTCGGCACTTTCGGGGCGGAATTTCAAGCCCTCAACGACCAGGCGACGGCGTTTCACGCCGAATTCGTGCGCCTGCTCAACGGTGGTGCGGCCGCGTACCTCACCGCAGAGGCGGCTAATGCCTCGGCAGCTCTGCCGGCAGCGGGCCTTTTGGACGGCCTGGGCGGCGGCCTGGGCGGGGTGCTGGGCGGTGGAGGCGCCACCACGACGAGCGGCGGTGGCGTACTCGGCGGGGTTTTGGACCCGGTCATCGGAGGCACCGGAGGTCTCGCACTTTTAACTCTTCCCGGTGTTCCAACTCTTCCGGGAGTTCCTGCTCTTCCGGGAGTTCCTGCTCTCCCGCCACTGTCGCCGTCCGCCTTGACCCCAATTCTCAGCGGCGTGGGTGGGGCCGTCGGACAGGTGGGTCAGACCATCACCGGCCTCGACAATACTCTGCAAAACCTGCTGTTCCCGCAAGCTTCGTCCGGCGGTACTTCTTCTGCTCCCCACCCCAACCCGTATGTAACCCTGTTCGAACATACAACCGCCAATCTCAGTGCGCTGGGCGCTGACTACCGGCCGTTCCCGATCTTGAGCCAGATCGCCGCCAACCAGGGCCACTACGCGCAGGTCACCGCGGGTCAAATCGCGTACAACCTTTCCGGTTTCCCGGGGAACGTGCCGACGAACGTCGGACTCGGCGCCAAATACGTCGAGAGCTTCGACTTGGGAGCCGGAGTGTCGACGTTCGTCAACGGCACCACCGGATTCTGGAACACGGTTGGAACGCAATTGTCCAAGTTCGGCTCCGACCTTCAGACCACGATCCCGGTTTTCCAGAACGACCTGTCGCAGGCCGGCGCGGCGTGGAACAAGGGCGATTACAACGGCGCCGTACAGTACGCTTCCCACTCGCTGGTCGATCTGTTCATTACCGGATTCGACACCAGCGGTTTGCACCCCGTTGGCGGTATTACGACTACTCCCGGGACGATCTTCCCGATTGGCATCGACGTCGGGATCTTGGGACCAATCGGGGTGTTGGGCCCCGCGGGAGATCTACTCCCCATTCTCACCGCCATCGGATCGACGGCGCAGGGAGCCGCCAGCACCTTCCCCGCCGGCTCTGTCGCTGCAGGTATGGCACACAATCTGGCCAACGGCATCAACGCGCTCACCGACTCCAGCGTCTCGGCGAACTTCGACCTTGGCCTCACAATTCCACTACTCGGAGTGCCGACCGGCTCTTTCACCGCCGATGCCTTCTTCGGGTTGCCATTGCAACTGGGCTTTGCACTGATGGGTTCGCCGTTCGCCGGGTTGAACGGCCTCGCGACCGGCGCGACGTGGGTCTCGCAATCCCTGGCGGCAGGCGATCTATTGGGGGCGTTGAACGGCATCGGCAACACTCCGGCCTTCGTTCTGGACGGCTTCCTCAATGGCCAAGTGATCATCGACCAGCCGCTGCCGTTGACGATAAACGTAGACGGCATACCCGTTGGCCCCGTGCCCGTCACCGCCCATTTGCCGCTGAACGGGCTTCTCGTCCCAGCGCACGGGATTACGGCCACGGTGCCGCTGGGCAAACTCATACCTGGCGTTGACCTTCCCCTTCCGGACCTGACGCTCCCGCTCGGTGGCACAAAGTTCGGCGGTCTTATCCCGTTCCTGGTGGATACCATGCCTCAGCAGATCGCCGATGCGATGTCATACACCAACAGCTCGTAGTTGTGAGAGTCGCGTTTGAGACCGACGGCACGCCGTCCTGACAATCCGGGGCAGTAAGTCGCCCGGGCCAGATAACGCCTTTCCGCCGGAGAACTCGACCAAACCGCGTTGGGAGCATATGCTCCGCTCGTTGGCATTAATGCGCAACGGGAGGTCTAAAGTTAGATTGGCCGCGAGCGGTGGTTGGGGCCGCCGCGGCTGCGCATCGTGGTACCCGACTCGCGCAACAACTGATCGCGCGTCTTCTTCGACTTCCGCGGGTTTCTCACTGGGTCAGGCCAGCTCGATGAGGTCCCGATATTCCTCGGACCAGTAGTCCTCGGTGCCGTCCGGCAACAGCACGACGCGTTGCGGGTCGAGCGCCTCGGCCGCCCCGGGGTCATGCGTCACCAGCACCACCGCGCCGTGATAGCTGCGCAGCGCGTCGAGCACCTGCTCGCGCGAGGCTGGATCCAGATTGTTGGTCGGTTCGTCGAGCAGCAACACATTGGCGGTGGAGGCAACCAAGCCGGCCAGCGCGAGCCGTGTCTTCTCACCGCCGGACAAGGTGCCCGCCAGTTGGTCGAGCTGTGGACCAGTGAACATGAACGCGCCCAGCAGGCCGCGCAGATCCTGTTCGCCGGATTCAGGTGCGGCGTGCCGGATGTTCTGCCAGACGGTCGCGTCATTGTCCAGGGTGTCGTGCTCCTGCGCGAAATAGCCGATCCTCAAACCGTGTCCGGGTTCCAGCGCCCCGGCGTCGGGTTTCTCGACGCCGGCCAGTAATCGCAGCAGTGTGGTCTTGCCGGCGCCGTTGAGGCCCAGCACGACCACACGTGACCCCCGGTCGATAGCCAGGTCGACACCGGTGAACACTTCGAGTGATCCGTACGTCCTGCTCAGCCCCTTGGCCACCAGAGGCGTACGCCCGCATGAGGCCGGGGTGGGGAACTTTATCCGGGCAACCTTGTCGGCGACCCGTTCCTCGTCGAGCGCGGCCATCATCCGGTCGGCACGGCGCAACATGTTCTGGGCCGCAACGGCTTTGGTCGCCTTGGCGCCCAGCTTGGCAGCCTGCGAACGCAGCGCCGCGGCCTTACGTTCGGCGTTGGCGCGTTCCCGGCGCCGGCGCTGCGCGTCGGTGGCCCGGGCATCGAGGTACTTCTGCCAACCCATGTTGTAGACGTCGACCTCGCCACGCACGGCATCCAGGAACCACACCCGGTTGACGACATCAGCCACCAGGTCGACGTTGTGGCTGATCACCACCAGGCCGCCGGTGTGCGCCCGCAGGAAATCCCGCAGCCAGCCCAGCGAATCCGCGTCGAGGTGGTTGGTCGGCTCGTCGAGCAGCAGCGTGGTCGCTGAACCTGAAGCTCCGGCTCCTCCTTCCGACGCAGCGAACAGAATGCGCGCCAGCTCCACCCGGCGACGCTGACCTCCGGACAGGGTGCGCAGTTGCTGCGTCAGCACCCGGTCGGGCAAGCCGAGACTTGCGCAGATGCGGCCGGCTTCGCTCTCGGCGCCGTAGCCGCCCAATGCGACAAACCGCTCCTCGAGCTGGCCGTAGCGGCGGATCGCGCGGTCACGCGCGTCGTCGTCGGCAACCTCGGCCATTAACGCCTGCTGCTTCTCCAGATCGGTGAGCAGCACGTCCAGTCCGCGGGCCGACAGCACGCGGTCGCGGGCCAGCACGTCGAGATCGCCCTCGCTGGGATCCTGCGGCAGGTACCCGATTTCGCCGGAGCGGGTGACCGATCCGGCATACGGTTCGCTCTCCCCCGCCAGGATGCGCAGGGTCGTGGTCTTGCCCGCGCCGTTGCGTCCGACCAGCCCGATCCGATCGCCGGGCTGCACACGCAGGTCGGGGCCGTCGGGTGAGAGCAGGATGCGCGCGCCAGCGCGGACCTCGAGGTCCGTAGCTGTGATCACGATCGCGCTCCTTGATTGTCTTGGTGGTTGCCCGTCGTTCGTCCTGGCTACTTGTCATCGGTGAAGACCGCCGGCCGCTTCTCGGCGCGCGCGGCAACTGCTTCTTCGAAGTTGGCGGTGAGGAGACGGACGAAAAGCTGCCCCAGACCCTCGGCCTGCATGTGCCCCTCCAGGCTGGCGGCGTCCAGTCCACCCCAAAGCGTGCGTTTGGTCAACTCGATGCCCGGCCGCGAGAATGCCGCCATCCGTGCCGCGATCGCATAACACGTGTCCAGCAACTGGCCGTCGGGCACCTGACTGGACACCAGCCCGATCCGCTCGGCTTCCTCAGCGGTGACGTCGCGACCGGTCAGCATGATCTCGAACGCACGCGACGATCCGATGGCCCTGGGCAGCAGGTAGCTCAGCCCCAGTTCGCTGGCAGTCAGCCCGTTGTTGATGCCGGCAGCCCGGAAGTAGGCGCTGGTCGAGGCCACCCGGATGTCTGCGGCCAGCGCCAGGCACAGCCCACCGCCGATAGCCGGGCCGTTGACCGCGGCGATCACCGGTTGGTGCAACCGCCGCAGCATCAGGATGATGTCGTCGAGGAGCTCCATGGACCGCAGCGCATACGTCGGCCGGGTCAATCCCTGGACACGTGGCACCGCGCCCGCAGACTTGTGATCTGCGCCTGAGGAGAACCCTCGGCCCGCGCCGGTCAGCACGACCACCCGCACGGAGTTGTCGTAGGTGACCTTCTCGAGTGCCTCTTTGAGCGGCACCATGACGTCGAAAGCCATGGAATTCATCCGCTCGGGCCGATTGAGGGTGATCAGCGCAATCTCGGGCCGTGGGTGTTCAACGAGGACCAAACTCACCGTTGAACGGTAGCCCAAGCCCGCCGGTTCAGGCCTGTTCGGCTCCCGCGGCGTCGACATCGTAGGCCTTGAGCTGCTGCACCAGGTCCTCCAGGGCCGCTGGCGGCAGCGCGCCGGCCTGGTTGAACAACAGCTTGCCCTTCTTGAAGGCCATCAGCGTGGGGATGGACCGGATCTGGGCGGCCGCTGCCAGTTCCTGCTCGGCTTCGGTGTCGACTTTGGCGTGCACGACGTCGGTGTGCGTCTCCGACGATGCCTTGAATGTCGGCGCAAACGCACGGCACGGGCCGCACCAGGAGGCCCAGAAATCGACGAGCACCATGTCGTTGTCGTTGATGGTTTCGTTGAACTGCGCAGCAGTGAGTTCTTGGGTAGTCACGTCTGCAGTAACGCCGTGAGGCGGTGTCCTTGTTCCCGGGGGCCGTTCAGGGCCGGGTTTCCGCAGGGTCGAGCGCATCAGAGCGGGCCCCGCGCGGTCGACGCGGCAGCACGCCAGGACCGGTTGGTCAGCAGACGCATGCCGTTGAGCGCGACCAGCACGGTGGATCCTTCGTGACCGGCCACACCCAGCGGCAACGGCAACTGCCCGAACAGGTCCCACAACACCAGGATGCTGATGAAAGTGCCCGCGATGGCGAGGTTGACGGTCACGACGTGACGAGCGTGTCGGGCCAACCCGATGATCGTCGGGATGGTGTGCAGTTCGTCGCGCACGGTGACACCGTCGGCAGTCTGCAGCGTCAGGTCGGCCCCGGCGCCCATGGCCACCGACGTGCGGGCCGCGGCCATGGCGGGCGCGTCGTTGACACCGTCGCCGACGAAGAGCACCCGGTGACCGTCGGCCTGCAGGTCACGGACCGCCTCGACCTTCTGCTCAGGCAGCAATGCGGCACGCACGTCGGTGACCCCGGCGTGCTGAGCGACCCGTCTGGCCGCGCACCCGTTGTCGCCGGTCAGCAACACCGGTGGCGCAGAAGTCAATGCGGTCAGCGACGCGACGGATTCCGCGGCGTCGGGACGAACCTGATCGGTGAGTCCGAGCACGCCGACCGCGACCCCATCCAGCAGGACGATGGCGGCAGTTGCGCCGGCTTCCAGGATCGGCGCCAGTTCGGGTAGGGGTACACCGCGGTAGCTGTGCGGGCTGCAGACCTCGACGAAATCGCGCCCCACGGTGGCGCGCACCCCGCGGCCCGGTAGCGCTCGGAAGTCTTCGGCCTCCGGGATGGTGATGCCGCGCCTGCGAACCTCTTCAGCGATGGCCCGGCCAAGTGGGTGCTCGCTGGATTGTTCTGCGGCAGCTGCCAATTGAAGCAATCTACGCACGCCGACCACATCTGGGTTCAGCGGCTCGACGGTGGTCAATTGTGGTGCGCCACACGTCAACGTGCCGGTCTTGTCCAACGCGACGATGCTGGTGTCGGCGAGGTGTTCGATAACGACCGCAGATTTGACCAGCACCCCGTGCCGGCCGGCGTTGGCGATCGCCGAAAGCAGCGGCGGCATGGTGGCCAGCACCACCGCGCATGGGGACGCCACGATCATGAACGTCATGGCGCGCAGCAGGACCGGCTGCAGCGGGGCACCCAACATCAGCGGAATGGCGATAAGAGCCAGGGTGGCCATCACCATGCCCACCGAGTACCGCTGCTCGATCTTCTCAATGAACAGTTGAGTTTTGGCCTTGGTGGCCGAAGCTTCGGCCACCAACTCCACAATGCGGGCGACCACCGTCTGCGACGGGTCACGGGTGACCAGCAGCTGCAGTACCCCCGACCCGTTCACCGTGCCGGCGAACACCTCGTCGCCGCGGCTCTTTGCCACCGGCATCGATTCGCCGGTAATGGAGCATTGGTCGACCTCGGAGGAGCCCGACATCACGGCGCCGTCGGCAGGTATCCGCTCCCCCGGCCGCACCACGACCCGGTCGCCCACCACCAGCTCGCCGGCCCGCACCACCCGCTCGTTGCCGTCACCCTCGACCACCACGGCCTGATCCGGCGCGAGGTCCAATAAGCCCCTGACCGAATTCGCAGTGTGTCTGGTGGCGACGTCGTCGAGCGCACCCGACGTTGCGAAGATCACGATCAGCAGCGCACCGTCGAAGATCTGCCCGATCGCCACCGCTCCGATCGCCGCGACGATCATCAGCAGATCCACATCGAGCGCCTTGTTCCGCAACGCCTGTGCACCGGCCCATGCCGAACCCCATCCACCGGCGAGGTAACAGGCCAGATACAACGTCCACCACACCGCCTGAGACGCGCCGCCCAGCTGAGCCGCCAGCCCAGCCAAGAACAACGCCAGCGCGACCGCCGCCCAGCGCACGGATATCACCGACCACAGCGCCGCACGCCAACTCAAAGGACGGGCGATCGTGCTTGGAACGCGGTCGAAAGAAGCCTCTGGGGCAGTCACTTCGAAAGCGGTCAAGGTCATTCCGGCGGCCTCACAAGGGGTGGTGGGAGTTCGTCAGGATTAGCAAAGCGTATAGAGGTGCAGGCATGGTTAAATCTCAATTGAATTGCGGTATGGGAGTGAATTGGCCTATGGCACAAGGCATGCGGAGGCGACCTGGAGCGGGGGTCCTCGATCCCGCGGCTGCGGCCAAAGTCGCTGAGACGCTTCGGTCGCTAAGCCGACCCAGGTTACGGTTGCGTACATTTTCCCAACTCGGACACACTGAGGACCGATCAGCCGAAGTGGAGGGAACCGCATTGGGGCACTACATCGCCAACGTCCGTGATCTCGAGTTCAACCTCTTCGAGGTCTTCGACGTAGGTGCCGTCCTCGGCACTGGACGCTACAGCGAGCTCGATGCCGACACGGTCCGCACGATATTGGCCGAAGCCGCTCGCTTGGCCGAAGGTCCGGTCGCCGAGTCCTTCGCTTACGCGGACCGCAACCCGCCGGTATTCGACCCGGCCACACACTCCATCAGTGTGTCGGCAGAGTTGGCCAAAACGGTGCAAGCGATCAAAGACGCCGAGTGGTGGCGTCTGGGCCTGGCCGAGGAGATCGGTGGCATGGCCGCGCCGCCTCCGCTGACCTGGGCAATCAACGAATTGATCTTCTGCGCCAACCCCTCTGCGTCCTTCTTCAACCTGGGCCCGTTGATGGCCCAGGCGCTCTACATCGAGGGCGACGAACAGCAGCGGCGGTGGGCGGCGATGGGTGTGGAGCGCGGCTGGCAGGCCACCATGGTGCTCACCGAACCCGACGCGGGCTCCGATGTGGGTGCGGCCCGCGCCAAGGCCGTCGAACAACCCGATGGCACCTGGCATATCGAGGGCGTCAAGCGGTTCATCTCCGGTGGTGACGTCGGCAACACCGCCGAGAACATCTTCCATCTCGTGCTGGCCCGGCCCGAGGGCGCGGGTCCGGGTACCAAGGGTTTGAGCCTGTTCTACGTCCCCAACTACCTCTTCGACCCCGACACCTTGGAACTCGGTCCCCGCAACGGCGTTTACGCCACCGGGCTGGAACACAAGATGGGACTGAAGTCCTCCCCCACGTGCGAGTTGACTTTCGGCGCCACCGACGTGCCGGCCGTTGGCTACCTGGTCGGCGGCGTGCACAACGGGATCGCGCAGATGTTCACCATCATCGAGCACGCTCGCATGACGATCGGCGTCAAGGCCGCCGGCACACTGTCCACGGGCTACCTGAACGCACTCGCCTATGCCAGGGAGCGGGTGCAGGGTGCGGACCTGACCCAGATGACCGACAAGACCGCGCCGCGGGTCACGATCATGCACCACCCCGACGTGCGCCGCAGCCTGATGACCCAGAAGGCCTACGCCGAAGGTCTGCGGGCACTGTATCTGTATGCCGCCGCGCATCAGGATGACGATGTCGCACAACGGGTTTCGGGCGCAGACCACGACATGGCGCACCGCGTCGACGATCTGCTGCTGCCCGTGGTCAAGGGGGTCGGCTCGGAACGGGCCTACGAAATCCTGACCGAGTCACTGCAGACGCTGGGCGGCTCGGGCTTTCTGGTCGACTATCCCCTCGAGCAGTACATCCGCGACGCCAAGATCGATTCGCTCTATGAAGGCACCACCGCCATCCAGGCGCTGGATTTCTTCTTCCGCAAGATCGTGCGCGACCACGGCCAGGCTCTGCAGCATGTGACAGCTCAGATCACGCGGACCATCGACACCTGCGATGAGTCGCTGAAGCCGCAAGCCCAGCTGCTGCAGACCGCGCTCGAAGACGTCACCGCGATGACGGGCGCTTTGACCGGATATCTGATGTCCGCCGCGCAGCACGCCACGGACATCTACAAGGTGGGGCTCGGATCGGTGCGATACCTGCTCGCCGTCGGCGACTTGCTCATCGGCTGGCGACTGCTGGTGCAGGCAGGTGCGGCGCACGCGGCGCTGGCCAACGAACCGTCGAAGACCGATGAAGTGTTCTATCAAGGCAAGGTCGCGGTCGCGGCGTTCTTCGCCAAGAACATGCTGCCGAAGCTCACCGGAGTGCGCGCGGTCATCGAGTCCATCGACGACGAGATCATGCGCCTTTCCGAAGACGCCTTCTGACGCGCCGTTCAGACGGTGAAGCCGAGGGCTCGCAGCTGCTCGCGCCCGTCTTCGGTGATCTTGTCCGGACCCCACGGCGGGTTCCACACCCAGTTGATCCGGATGTCGTTGACCAGACCACTGCCAACCAGGGCGCTGCGCGACTGATCCTCGATCACGTCGGTCAGCGGACAGGCCGCCGACGTCAGCGTCATGTCAATCAGCGCGATCGTTCCTTCATCGCCCTGTTCGATGTTCAGGCCGTAGACCAGCCCCAGATCGACGACGTTGATCCCCAGTTCCGGGTCGACGACGTCGCGCATCGCCTCCTCGAGATCGAACAGCGTCTCGTCATCGGGTGCGCTGGTTTCACTCATCTCTGACCTCCTCGAGGGCAGCACTGGCCTGGACCAGTGCGTCTTTGAACGCCATCCATCCGAGCAATGCGCACTTCACCCGGGCCGGGTATTGGGCCACTCCGGCGAACGCTACCCCGTCGCCCAGGACATCCTCGTCGCCCTGAACGGTTCCGCGCGAGGACACCATTTCGGTGAACGCGGTAACGGTCTTCAGCGCGTCCGGCACGCTCTGACCGATCAGCTGCTCGGCGAGCACCGAGGTCGACGCCTGGCTGATCGAACAGCCCTGCCCGCCATAGGAGATGTCTGCGACGTGCTCGCCGTCCTCGGACAACGCGACCCGCAGGGTGATCTCGTCGCCACAGACCGGGTTGACGTGGTAAACCTGCGCGCCGTACGGCTCCCGCAGCCCGCGGTGCTGCGGGTGCTTGTAGTGATCGAGGATGACGTCCTGATAGATCTGTTCCAGGCGCATGACAGTTTCACGCTCTGCCGAAGAAGTCCAGGGACCGTCGGACGCCGGCCACCAACCGGTCGACCTCGTCGCCGGTGTTGTACACCGCGAACGACGCCCGCGCGGTGGCCGCCAGGCCGAACCTGCGGTGCAGCGGCAACGCGCAGTGGTGCCCGACCCGCACGGCGACGCCGTCGTCGTCGAGTACCTGACCGACGTCATGAGCGTGCACGCCGGCGACGACGAACGACACCGGCGATCCGCGGTTCTCCATTGATGTGGGCCCGATGATGCGGACGCCGTCGATACCGGACAGGCCCTCGAGGGCTGCGGCAACCAGCTCGCGTTCGTGGGCTTCCACGGCGTCCATGCCGATGACGCCGAGATAGCGTGTCGCCGCGGCCAGCCCGACCACCTGGGAGGTCATCGGGGTGCCGGCCTCGAACCGCTGCGGTGGAGGCGCGTACGTGGACGCTTCCATGGCCACCTTCTCGATCATCGAACCACCGGTGAGAAACGGCGGCATCGCCGACAACAGCTTGCGACGCCCGCACAGCACACCGATTCCGTTGGGGCCCAACATTTTATGCCCGGAGAACGCGGCGAAGTCGACATCCAGCGCATGGAAGTCGACCGGCTGGTGCGGCACCGACTGGCAGGCGTCCAGCACGGTCAGCGCACCCACTTCTTTTGCGCGGGAAACCAATTCAGCCACCGGTGCCATTACGCCGGTCACATTGGAGTGATGGGTGAACGCAACCACTTTGACACGCTCGTCGAGTTGCAGCGAGTCCAGGTCGATGCGCCCATCGTCTGTGACGCCGTACCAGCGCAACGTGGCCCCGGTGCGCCGGGCCAGCTCCTGCCACGGGATCAGGTTGGCATGGTGCTCGAGCTCGGTGGTGACGATGACGTCACCCTCGCCCACCGATTGCTCGAACCGCTGGTCGCCCAGCACATATGACACCAGGTTGAGCGCCTCGGTGGCGTTCTTGGTGAACACCAGCTCGTCGGCGTCGGCACCGACGAACGCGGCGATGTCGGCGCGGCCCTGCTCGTAGGCGTCGGTCGCCTCTTCCATCAGCTGGTGCGCACCACGGTGCACCCCGCCGTTGGACGTGGTGAGAAATTCGCGCTCGGCATCGAGCACCTGCAGTGGGCGCTGCGACGTCGCGCCGGAATCCAGGTACGCCAATTGATTTCCGCCGCGCATGATGCGCTTGAGAATCGGGAAATCAGCCCGGATCGCGGCCACGTCCGGCGCGGTCGGGTGGCTTACCGAGATCGTCATGGTCAGGCCCCTGCGGCCGCCGCTTGCTGGGGGAACCTCCCGCTTGCGGGGGAGAAGCGTACGTAGCCGTTCTGCTCGAGTTCGTCGGCCAGTTCCGACCCACCGGATTCGGCGATGCGCCCGCCCACGAACACGTGCACGTATTCCGGATGGATGTAGCGCAGGATGCGGGTGTAGTGCGTGATCAACAGGATGCCGCCGTGCTCGGATTCGGCGTAGCGGTTCACACCCTCGCTGACCACGCGCAACGCGTCGACGTCGAGGCCGGAGTCGGTCTCGTCGAGAATGGCGATCTTGGGCTTGAGCAGCTCCAGTTGCAGGATCTCGTGGCGCTTCTTCTCGCCACCGGAGAAGCCCTCGTTGACATTGCGCTCGGCGAATGCCGGGTCGATGTCGAGCCCGGCCATCGCAGCCTTGACCTCTTTCACCCAGTGCCGCAGCTTCGGCGCCTCGCCGCGGATGGCGGTCGCCGCCGAGCGCAGGAAGTTCGACACCGAGACGCCGGGCACCTCGACGGGATACTGCATGGCCAGAAACAGTCCTGCCCGGGCACGCTCGTCGATGCTCATTTCCAGCACGTCGGCACCGTCCAGCGTGATGGAACCCGAGGTCACCCGGTACTTGGGGTGCCCCGCGACGGCATAGGACAGTGTGGACTTACCGGAGCCGTTGGGGCCCATCAACGCGTGTATCTCACCGGATTTCACGGTCAGGTCGACACCTTTGAGGATGGGAATCTCACGCTCACCGTCGGCGGCGTTGGGGTTGTCAACGCTTACGCGCAGGTCTTTGATTTCCAAAGTCGTCATGAGGCTGTTGATCTCGATTCCGTTGCCTTTGATTCTGTGATTTCCAGTTCGTGTTCGATGGCTGCGGTCAGGCGCTCCCGTACCTCTGGCACCGCGATTTGCGAGATGATCCCGCCGAAGAAGCCGCGGACCACCAGCCGGCGGGCCTGCTCTTCGGGGATACCGCGGGAGCGGAGGTAGAACAGCTGCTCGTCGTCGAAACGTCCGGTGGCGCTGGCGTGTCCGGCGCCGACGATCTCGCCGGTCTCGATCTCCAGGTTGGGCACCGAGTCGGCACGGGCCCCGTCGGTGAGCACCAGGTTGCGGTTCACCTCGAAGGTGTCGGTGCCGGTGGCCCCCGCGCGAATCAGTACGTCGCCCACCCAGACCGTATGCGCGTCGGGCAGCGACGAGGCCGGATCTCCTTGCAACGCACCTTTATACAGCACGTTCGACTTGCAGTCGGGGTAAGCGTGGTCGACCAGCAGCCGCGATTCGAGGTGCTGGCCATCGTCGGCGAAGTACAGGCCCAGCAGTTCAGCGTCCCCACCAGAGCCGCAATACCGCACGTTGGCCGACATCCGCACCACTTCGCCGCCCAGCGTGACGGTGACATGCCGCAGCACCGCGTCCTTGCCGAGCCGGGCGTGGTGCGCGCTGAGGTGAACCGTGTCGTCGGCCCAGTCGGCGATCCACACGACGGTCAGCCGGGCAGCGTCGCCGACGATGAACTCGACGTTGTCGGCGTAGGTTCCACTGCCCCGGTGGTCGATGACCACGACGGCCTCGCCGAGCTCCTCCACCCGGATCTGCAGATGCCCGTAGGCCACCGCGCCTTCGCCGGGCCCGGTGACGGCGATGTTCACCGGCTCAGCGACCTGCGTGTCACGCCCGACGGTTACCAGCGTCGCGGAGTTGAACGACGAAAACGCCTGGGCTGCAACGCGGTCGGCGGGAATACCGCCCTCTCCCAGCCGCGGGTCGCCGCGGCGCACTGTCTCCACCCGCACGCCGGGCTGCTCGCTGACGGCGATCTGGGCGCTGCCGGTGGCCTTCCCATCAGACCCAGCCGAGCCGTCGTGCAGGCCGCGCAGCCGCTTCAGCGGAGTGAACCGCCAGATCTCGTCGCGACCGTGCGGAACCTCGAAGGCGTCGACGTCGAACGACGCGAACAGCTCTCCCTTGTTCAGTGCGGTAAGCGACGATCCTGCCGGCGACTCTTTCAAGGCTGCTGTCAGATTCTCCGCGGTCATCCGACCGCGCCCTCCATCTGCAACTCGATCAGCCGGTTGAGCTCCAGCGCGTACTCCATGGGCAGTTCCTTGGCGATCGGCTCGACGAAGCCGCGCACCAGCATCGCCATTGCCTCGTCCTCGGTCAGCCCACGGCTCATCAGGTAGAACAGCTGGTTCTCGCTGACTTTCGACACGGTGGCCTCGTGACCCATCGTGACGTCGTCCTCGCGGATGTCGACGTAGGGATAGGTGTCGCTGCGGCTGACCGCATCGACCAGCAGCGCATCGCATTTCACGCTCGACCTGGAGCCGTGCGCACCCTTGTTCACCTGCACCAGCCCGCGGTAGGAAGTGCGGCCGCCGCCACGCGCCACCGACTTGGACACGATGTTGCTCGACGTGTTGGGCGCCAGGTGCAGCATCTTGGCGCCGGTGTCCTGGTGCTGGCCTTCGCCGGCGAACGCCACCGACAGCACTTCGCCCTTGGCGT
Source organism: uncultured Actinomycetota bacterium (assembly GCA_963763005.1). Taxonomy (GTDB): domain Bacteria; phylum Actinomycetota; class Actinomycetes; order Mycobacteriales; family Mycobacteriaceae; genus Mycobacterium. The sequence continues at coordinate 705,117 of CAVXMI010000016.1, read as the reverse complement.
GTTCGCCGGTCATCCAGACCGCCGGGTACTTCATGGTCACCTTGGACCCGATGTTTCCGTCGACCCACTCCATGGTGGCACCGGCTTCGGCGCGGGCCCGTTTGGTGACCAGGTTGTAGACGTTGTTCGACCAGTTCTGGATGGTGGTGTAACGGCAACGGCCGCCGGGCTTTACGATGATCTCTACCACAGCCGAGTGCAGCGAGTCCGACTTGTAGATGGGAGCAGTGCAGCCCTCCACGTAGTGGACGTAAGCGTTCTCATCGACGATGATCAGCGTCCGCTCGAACTGGCCCATGTTCTCGGTGTTGATCCGGAAGTAGGCCTGCAGCGGGATGTCGACGTGCACGCCCGGCGGGACGTAAATGAAGCTACCGCCCGACCACACGGCCGTGTTCAGCGCGGAGAACTTGTTGTCCCCGGCCGGGATCACGGTGCCGAAGTACTGCTTGAAGATGTCGGGGTGTTCCCGCAAACCCGTGTCGGTATCAAGGAAGATGACACCCTGGGCCTCCAGATCCTCCCTGATCTGGTGGTAAACCACCTCGGAGTTGTGCACCAAGAGACCTTCGGCGACGAAGTTGCGCGGTCCGTCGACCTCGATGTCGTATACCGGCTCGACGGTGTGCGGTTCGATGGATTTCACCCGCTCAAAGCCCAGCCATTCGTTAGTGTGTGCCCTGATTGTCGTCCCGTGCGAGCTGCTGGACGAATGCGTGTAGCGGCGACGGCCAAAGCGTTCCGTCCGCTTCGGATTACGGCACCCGAGGTGCTCGAAGTCGCCGGAAATGCCTAACCGCCAAGCGATTTGGATTCGGTCCGGGGCGTGCCGACAGGGCTGGGTGAAGGACCACGGACCGCCCGCGCGGAGACCGGACAGTTCGACCAGTTCGCGTGCCTGCCCCAGCAATGCCTCATTGGCGCAAGTCAGCAAGACCGAACCACTCCTTGCCGGCCCCACATACCCGTCGGCGTCGGCCCAGCCGCCGAGAAACGCCAGTCGTTGATCGCGGGGCAACCCGTACACCCAGTCGGGCACGCGCTTGGTCAGCGACAGTCCGCCGAAGCCCAGCGCCATGATCCAGTCGGTCAGTGCCTTCGAGTCGACCACAACGCGGTACTCGTCGGCTTCGATGCAGCGCAGCCCGAATAGATCCTTGATGACCTGGGTTAACTCAGCGCGCAGCTCAACATCGGTTGCGGGAATGGCGAACTGGACCCGATACGTTTCAGTCGGCAGATGCAGATTGCCGTCACCGATGTACAGGCCCAGCAGCCACATCAGGTCAACGGAGCTCGCTGCAGGAGTTTTCAACCCGGCAACGCTTCGAAGTTCAGCCGCGACACCGAAATCCGGGACGGCTCGCGGCACCGCGATGAAGTCTCCGGCCTTCAGTTCTCCCACGGTGACCCAACGCCGCGCATACCGGGCGCGCTGACGACCTTCCTTGCGTTCGTCCCGCAAAACCAACATCGGGTGGTTGTCGGTCGCACGGATGCTGCGCCGCGTCGTCTTCACCGCATAGGTCAGCCGGGTATCGGTCTGCGCCGACGCCCGAACGGGCGCCACAACGAAATGCTCGGCATCCTCGTCGTAGGCGAACACGCGGTCGCCGAATTCGATCTCCTTGATCGGGACCTGGCCACGGTTGGCGGTCCACACCAGGGTTTCACCGGCCAGGCATTCGTATTGTGCGGCTACACCAGCAACCAGTCGCTGCTTTTCGGCCTCCGGGATGCCCAGCCGGTCGTAGGTGTTGCGGATGTCTTCGGGCAGTTCGTCCCAGCTCGCGGCCTGCTTCTCGGTGGAGCGCACGAAGTATTTGATGTTGTCGAAGTCGATGCCGTCGAGGCTGGCGCCCCAGCGCGGCATGGGCTTGCGGTCGAAGATGCGCAGTGCCTTCAGCCGGGTGTTCAGCATCCACTCGGGCTCGTTCTTCTTCGCGGAGATGTCGCGGGCAACCGCCTCGGAGAGCCCGCGCTGCGCACCGGCGCCCGCGACGTCGGAGTCCGCCCAGCCGTAGCCGTACTTGCCCAGAGAGTCGATCGCCTCCTGCTGGGTCAACGGCTCGGCAGGAGTCCCGGAAAGCTTTGTAGCCTCGGGCGTGAGTGTCATACGGACGCTCCTTCGGTGCTCGTGGTGTGTGGGCGCGGGCTGGGCGCCGGCGTTAGAGGTACGTGGGTGGTACAGGCGCAGTCTCCGTTGACGATGGTCGCCAACAGCTGTACGTGGGTTCCGAGCACCTCGGCCATGGCCTGCTGCTCGGCTTCGCACAACTCCGGAAATTCCTCGGCGACATGGGACACCGGGCAGTGATGTTGGCAGATCTGCACGCCGTGGATCGGCCCGCCCACTCGTGTGGTGGTGGCGACGTAGCCGGCTTTGGTCAGCGCACCGGCGATCCGCTCGGCGGCCGCCTCGACTGCGGCGTCGTCGGCGCTGTCGGCCGGCTCAACATCGGCCAAGATCGCGTCGATACGCCGCCGGGCGAACGTCCGCACCGCGTCCTCACCGCCGATTTCCCGCAACTGCCGCATCGCCGCGGACGCCAAATCGTCGTAGGAATGTTCCAGCTTGGCCCGGCCTGACGCGGTCAGCCGGTAGCGCTTGGCAGGCCGCCCGCGCCCAACCTGCCGCCATGCCGCAGCCGCCGCGGACTCGGCGTCGCCCGCGTCGATCAGCGCGTCGAGATGACGCCGCACACCGGCGGCCGACAGGCCCAGCCGGTCACCGATCTCACCGGCGGTGATCGATCCGGACTCCAACAGCAAGCGCACGACGGCGCGGCGGGTGTAGCCGTCCGAGACTGCCGCAGAGGCTGCCTGGATTTTCACAACACCAGTGTGACGCAATTCCCACGATCGGTCTAGCAAGGGTGCCCTCTGTGCAGGGTTGCGCTGGTCACACCCTGCGGCGGCTACGCTGCTTTGATGCCAGCCCGCCACCACACGCTGAGCTCGTCGATCGCCAGCTTGCACGGCGACGAGCAGCCGGTGGGCCTGCCACTGAACGAGACCGAGCTCACCACACTTGCGCGCACGCGCCTGTTCGGCGCCACCGGCACTGTTCTGATGGCAATCGGCGCGCTGGGCGCCGGGGCCAGGCCCGTCGTCCAGGACCCCACCTTCGGGGTACGGCTGCTCAATCTGCCGTCGCGAATCCAGACGGTGTCGTTGACGATGACCACCACGGGGGCGGTCATGATGGCGCTGGCGTGGTTGATGCTCGGCCGGTTCGCGCTGGGCAAGAGGCGGATGTCGCGCGGCGACCTGGACCGCACCCTGATGCTGTGGATACTGCCGCTGTTGATCGCGCCACCGATGTACAGCAAGGATGTCTACTCCTACCTGGCCCAGAGCCAGATCTCACGAGAGGGACTGGACCCTTACCAGGTGGGTCCGGCGTCGGGACTGGGCCTGGGCCACGTGTTCACTCTCTCGGTCCCCAGCCTGTGGCGTCAGACGCCGGCGCCCTACGGTCCGTTGTTCTTGTGGATCGGGCGCGGAATCTCCTCGCTGACCGGAGAGAACATCGTCGCGGCCGTGCTGTGCCACCGGTTGGTGGTGTTGCTGGGCGTGGCTCTGATCGTGTGGGCGACGCCGCGGCTGGCCCGGCGCTGCGGCGTCGCGGAGGTCAGCGCGCTGTGGCTCGGCGCGGCCAATCCGCTGCTGATCATGCACCTGGTCGCGGGCATCCACAACGAGGCGCTGATGCTCGGGCTGATGCTGACCGGCGTCGAATTCGCGCTGCGTGGCATTGACTCTCGGGATTCGCCACGACTTTTGCCCACGTCGTGGCGAATCGGCCCGGACTGGGAACCGCTGGGCATGCTGCTCGGGGGTTCAATCCTGATCACGCTGTCGTCGCAGGTGAAGCTGCCCTCGCTGCTGGCGCTGGGCTTTGTCGCGACGGCGCTGGCATACCGCTGGGGCGGCACCCTGCGAGCGCTGCTGCTGGCCGGCAGCGGGATGACGGCGTTGTCGCTGGCCGTGATGGCCATCGTGGGCTGGGCCAGTGGGCTCGGAATCGGCTGGATCTACACGCTGGGCACCGCCAATGTGGTGCGCAGCTGGATGTCGCCGCCGACACTGCTGGCGTTGGGCACCGGCCAGGTGGGCATTCTGCTGGGCCTGGGTGACCACACCACCGCCGTGTTGTCGCTGACCCGTGGCATCGGCGTGCTGATCATTATGGTGATGGTCTGCTGGCTGTTGCTGGCGGTGCTCCGCGGCCGGCTGCACCCGATCGGCGGCCTCGGTGTCGCGCTGGGCGTCACCGTGCTGCTCTTTCCCGTCGTGCAGCCCTGGTACCTGTTGTGGGCCATCATTCCGCTGGCCGCCTGGGCGACCCGCACGGGCTTCCGCGAGGCGGCGATCGTCGTCACCCTCATCGTCGGCATCTTCGGTCCGACGGCCAACGGCGATCGCTTCGCGTTCTTCCAGATCGTGGATGCCACCGTGGCCAGCGCGATCATCGTGCTGGTGCTCATTGCGCTGACGTACACCCGGTTGCCGTGGCGACGAACACCGGAGAACGGTGAACCCGATCAGCCAGCGGTCATGGAGGCAGCGCCGGCCGCGCAGGCTGGTGAGACGACTCCTGCGACCCGGCGGGCCACCCCTCGTTCCAAGGCGCCACCCGACGCCTACGCTGATTCCACGTGAGCGCGGCCCCCCAACTCCCCCAAGCCCCCGAAATCGTGGTGCGGCTGCGCGGGGTAGGCAAGCAATACGGGTCGCTGACGGCCGTCTCCAGCCTCGATCTCGAAGTGCATGCCGCAGAGGTAATGGCCCTGCTGGGCCCGAATGGTGCCGGGAAGACGACAACCGTCGAGATGTGCGAGGGGTTCGTCCGCCCGGACGCCGGCACGATCGAGGTGCTCGGGCTGGATCCGATCGCCGACAACGCGCGCCTGCGCGCGCGCATCGGCGTGATGTTGCAGGGCGGCGGCGGCTATCCGGCGGCGCGCGCCGGCGAAATGCTGAACCTGGTGGCGTCCTACGCCGCCGACCCGCTGGACCCGCAGTGGCTGCTGGACACCCTTGGTCTCACCGACGCCGCCGGCACCACCTATCGACGGCTCTCCGGGGGACAGCAGCAGCGGCTTGCGCTGGCCTGCGCGCTGGTCGGCCGTCCTGAACTGGTGTTCCTCGACGAGCCCACCGCGGGTATGGACGCCCATGCCCGGCTGCTGGTGTGGGAATTGATCGACGCGCTGCGCCGGGACGGCGTGACCGTAGTGCTGACCACCCATCAACTCAAGGAGGCCGAGGAACTCGCCGATCGGCTGGTCATCATCGACCACGGGGTGACGGTGGCCGCGGGTACACCGGCCGAACTGATGCGCAGCGGCGCCAAAGACCAGTTGCGGTTCACCGCGCCGCCGCGGCTCGACTTGTCCCTGTTGGCCTCCGCGCTGCCGGAGAACTACCAGGCCACCGAGGTGACTCCGGGCGAGTACCTGGTCGAGGGCCCGGTCGACCCGCAGGTACTGGCGACGGTCACGGCGTGGTGCGCGCGAATCGACGTGCTGGCCACCGACATGCGGGTCGAGCAACGCAGCCTCGAGGACGTGTTCCTGGATCTCACCGGCAGAAAGTTGCGGCAGTGACTCACGACGCGCAAGCCAGCGGCCCGCTGTTTCCCGCGGGCACCTTCACCCCTGACCCGCGCCCCAACGCCGTACCCCGGATGCTCGCCGCACAGTTCAGGCTTGAGCTGACGCTGCTACTGCGCAACGGCGAGCAGCTGCTGCTCACGATGTTCATTCCGATCACGCTGCTGGTCGGGCTCACGCTGCTGCCGCTCGGCTCGTTCGGCCAGCACCGCGCCAGTACGTTTGTCCCGGTCATCATGGCGCTGGCGGTGGTCTCCACCGCGTTCACCGGACAGGCCATCGCGGTCGCGTTCGATCGCCGCTACGGCGCACTCAAACGGCTCGGGGCCACCCCGCTGCCGGTCTGGGGAATCATCGCCGGCAAGTCGCTGGCCGTGGTCGCCGTGGTGTTCTTACAGGCAATCATCCTGGGCGCCATCGGATTTGCGCTCGATTGGCGACCGGCTCTGGCCGCCCTGGCATTGGGCGCAGCGGTGATCGCGCTGGGCACGGCCGGCTTCGCGGCTCTCGGCCTGCTGCTCGGCGGCACCCTGCGGGCCGAGATCGTCCTCGCTGTCGCGAACCTGATGTGGTTCGTCTTCGCCGGGTTCGGTGCCCTGACCGTGGAGACGAACATGATCCCGACGGCGGTCAAGTGGGCAGCCCGGCTCACCCCGTCGGGTGCGCTCACCGAGGCGCTGTCGCAGGCGATGATCCTGTCGATCGACTGGTTCGGACTCGTCGTCCTGGCGGTGTGGGGCACGCTGGCAGCGCTTGCGGCACGGCGCTGGTTCCGCTTCACCTGACCTGCGTGGTTGCAGTTTCGGCGACGCAGGACCGTACTACAGGGCGTAGTTTTTGGTGCCTTACGATCGGTCGATGGCCGTCGGACGAGTGCTCTTGCGGTTGGTGGACGTGCTCCCCGAGCCCAGTCTGCGTGTCCAGCGGGTCATTGCCGCGGCCGTCATCCTCACCCAGGGCGGTATCGCCGTCACCGGCGCGATCGTCCGCGTCACCGCGTCTGGCCTGGGTTGCCCGACCTGGCCGCAGTGCTTTCCGGGCAGCTTCACCCCGGTAGCAGTCGCCGAGGTGCCGCGGATCCACCAGGTCGTCGAGTTCGGCAACCGGATGATCACCTTCGCGGTGGTCATCACCGCGGCACTGGCCGTACTGGCCGTCACCCGGGCGCACCGACGTGCTGCGGTCCTGGTTTATGCGTGGCTGATGCCGGCCTCGACGGTCGTGCAGGCGGTGATCGGTGGTATCACCGTACGCACCGGGCTGCTGTGGTGGACGGTGTCCATTCACCTCTTGGCATCGATGACGATGGTGTGGTTGTCGGTGTTGCTCTACGTCAAGGTCGGCGAGCCCGATGATGGAATAGTCCGGCAGCGGGTAGTCAGGCCCCTGCGCACGCTCACGATGCTGAGCGCGTTGAATCTGGCCGCGGTGCTGGTAACAGGCACGCTGGTAACCGCAGCCGGCCCGCATGCGGGCGACAAGAGCCCCAACCGGACCGTGCCGCGGCTGAAAGTCGAGATCACCACCCTGGTGCACATGCATTCGTCGCTGCTGGTCTCCTACCTCGCGCTGCTCGTCGGGCTCGGGTTCGGGCTGCTGGCTGTCGGCGCCGGCCGGGCGACCATGGTTCGGCTGGCTGTGTTGCTCGCCCTGGTTTTCGCGCAGGCCGCCGTCGGCACCGCGCAGTACTTCACCGGGGTGCCTGCCGCCCTGGTCGCCATCCACGTGGCCGGCGCCGCGGCATGCACGGCGGCGACCGCGGCACTATGGGCGTCGATGCGAGAACGGGCCAAGCCCGAGCCCCTCCAAAGCTGACTCCACGCACACCGCGAACTCGCGCTGGGCAAGTTCGCGGGTGCCCGCGTCCAACTGACGCCAGCCCAGCGACGGGTCCACCAATTGCAGTTCCAGCAACCGGGCACCGACCAGGTGAGCACGCGCGTAGAGCAGCTCGCCCACCTCGACGCCTACCTGAGCCGCAGCGGCTGACAGCGCCGCGGCGCCCACATCCCAGAGTTCGAAGTCGGGCTCGCCCTGACGCAGGGCATTCTCCTGCGTGATGAACGCGTGCGACGGCTTGCCCCCGAGGAAGACCAGCACAGTTCGGCGAGCCGAACCACCGGGCTGCACCAACACCGACTGACCGGCTTCGTGCAATTCGGCGACATATGCGGCAGCCGCGGAACGGTCACTGCAACGGCGGGTGCCGGTGCCGACGGTCGGGCTGACAAAGACATGACCGGTGCGCGGCAGCCGGACCCGCTTGCCCGGCGCGTATACCCCGCCGGGAACTGTCGGCACTCCCCGATCCGCCAGGTCACCCAAGTAGCGCCGGTCGGCATTCCAGGCGACAACGGCGGGCGCGTTCAATAGGTTCTTCACGCCGGTGGTCCACGCCAGGAACTCGTCGAGCCGTCCGGCGTAATCCCGGGTGGCCCGCAGTATCACCAGATGCGCACGGTCGACTTCCGGGTTGTCCCAGGACAACCAACGGGCGTGCAGACCACGGTGACCGAGCGCGGCCACCAGTCCGGCATCGTCGCCGTCACCTGCGGGCTGCTGCTGACAAGCCGCCAACACGATCCGCGGATGGAAGACGTCCGGCCGGGCAAGCTTCATGCACGGGCATGATAGCCACATGCGCGCTATCGAAGTCAGCGAAACCGGCGGTCCTGAGGTCCTGCGTTATGTCGAGACACCACAACCCGAACCCGGCCACGGCGAGTTGCTGATCAAGGCCGAGGCCATCGGCGTCAACTTCATAGACACCTATTTCCGCTCGGGGCAGTACCCGCGCGAACTGCCGTTCGTCGTCGGCTCCGAGGTGTGCGGCACGGTGGTGGCTGCGGGCGAAGGAGCCGACCCGGACCGCATCGGCATCGGTGACCGGGTGGTCAGCGCTTCGACCAACGGCGGCTATGCCGAATTCTGCACTGCGCCAGCAATTTTGACCGCAAAGGTGCCGGACGGCGTCACTTCTGAGGTGGCCGCGTCCGTACTGCTCAAGGGCCTGACCGCGCATTACCTGCTGAAGTCGGTGTATCCGGTGCAAAAGGGCGACACCGTCTTGGTGCATGCCGGGGCCGGCGGCGTCGGGCTGATCCTGACGCAGTGGGCCACTCACCTCGGAGTGCGGGTGATCACCACCGTCTCGACTCCGGAGAAGGCCAAGCTGTCCAGGGATGCCGGTGCGGACGAGGTTCTCGACTACCCCGAGGATGCCTGGCAGTTCGCCGGGCAGGTTCGTGCACTGACCGGCGGCGCCGGTGTGGCGGCCGTTTACGACGGCGTGGGCGCCACGACGTTCGACGCCAGCCTGGCCAGCCTGGCCGTGCGCGGGACACTGGCACTGTTCGGCGCCGCCAGCGGGCCCGTTCCGCCGGTCGATCCGCAGCGCCTCAACGCGGCCGGGTCGGTGTACCTCACCCGGCCCTCGCTGGTCCACTTCATCCGCACCGGAGAGGAGTTCAGCCGGCGGGCCACTGAGCTGTTCGACGTGATCGGCAGCCGAGCCGTCGCCATCGAAGTCGGCGGACGCTATCCGCTGGCCGAAGCGGCGCGCGCCCACGAGGATCTGCAGGGCCGCAAGACCGTCGGCTCGGTCGTGCTGGTGCCTTAGTCCTCTACCGGTTCGGAGTCGGTCACATCTGCCACACGGGCCTCAGCGGAGAGGGAATCGTCTGTTTGCCCGCCTCCCAGCGACAATCCGGCCGATGCATACGTGGCCGGCACGCGTCGCATGCCGGTATGACAGTCGACGGAGCTTGTCGCTGTGAGGCGGGCAAAGAGAGTGTCCTCAACTGAGGAGACGCGTGTGGCGGATGTGACTAATCCGTCGATCGCGTCAGAACAGCGTCGGCAGCGCGATCGCCGAGTCGACCGCCAGCGCGCAGAACACCAACGCCAGGTAGTTGTTCGATTGCAGGAACAGGCGTATTGGCTTGACCGGTTCACCGGCGCGGACCCCGGCATAGAGCTGATGGGCCATCGTCAGGAACCACGCCCCGGCCACCACGGCGACCGCGGCGTACAGCCAGCCGGTCGCCAGCGCCAGCACCAGCGTCGCCAGCACGGTCAGCCAGGTGTAGATCAGGATCTGCTTGGTGACCTGACGCTCGGTCGCCACGGCCGGCAGCATCGGCACGCCGGCCATTTTGTAGTCCTCCTTGTAGCGCATCGCCAATGCCCAGGTGTGCGGCGGCGTCCAGAAGAAGATGACTGCGAACATCGCCAGGGCCGGCCAGGCGATGGTGCCGGTGATGGCTGACCAACCGATCATCACCGGCATGCAGCCGGCCGCACCGCCCCACACCACGTTTTGCGGTGTGCGGCGCTTGAGCAGCAGCGTGTAGACGAACACGTAGAACGCGACGGTGGCGACGGCCAGCAGCCCCGAGAGCAGGTTCGTCGTCCACCACAGCCAGAAGAACGAGCCCACACTCAGCGCCAGCCCGAGGATCAGGGCATTTCTGGTCGGCACCGCGGCCCGCGCCAGCGGCCGGCGCGCCGTCCGCTTCATCACCTTGTCGATATCGGCGTCGGCCACACAGTTGAGCGTGTTGGCGCCGCCGGCGGCCATCATCCCGCCGACCAGCGTGTTGAGAATGACTAGCGGATGAACGGTGCCGCGGTCGGCGAGCAGCATCGCCGGTATCGCGGTGACCAGCAGCAGCTCGATGACGCGCGGCTTGGTCAACGCCAGGTAAGCCAGCGCCGTGCCAGATATTCGGCTCGGCGCGACGCGCCCGCGAACGCTCACGCAATAACTCCTCGGGGAATCGCAGCCGCGCACAGCTTCTACTACGCACGATGGTAGACGGCTCGACCGCGGCCGCAGCGCCGCAGGGTCGATTCACAGGGATTTGTCCGGCATCGCGGGACTGATTGCACATCGTGAGGAGCCGACAGGCTATTTTCACATTGCTTCTTGAGAGGCCCCGATGGGTACCTGAGATCTGGGCCTGCAACTGCCCGCAATCCCGCACTAGGGTGGGATTGATCAGTTTGATGACCTGAGGACTGAGGACTGAATTTGTGACCACACTCGAAGAGATCTCTGCGCTTACCCAACCGCGCCATCCCGACGACTGGACCGAGATCGATTCGGCTGCGGTCGATACCGCCCGGGTGCTGGCCGCCGATGCCGTCCAAAAGGTCGGCAACGGTCACCCCGGAACAGCGATGAGCCTGGCCCCGCTGGCCTACACCCTGTTTCAGCGGGCGATGCGGCACGATCCCAGTGACCCCGGATGGCTGGGCCGCGATCGTTTCGTGCTGTCCTGCGGCCACAGCAGCCTGACTCTGTACCTGCAGCTCTACCTCGGCGGGTTCGGCCTCGAGCTGTCCGATATCGAGTCGCTGCGCACCTGGGGCTCCAAGACCCCCGGACACCCGGAGTTCAGGCACACCAAGGCAGTTGAGATCACGACCGGCCCGCTGGGCCAGGGTCTGGCGTCAGCGGTCGGGATGGCGATGGCATCGCGCTATGAGCGCGGTCTGTTCGATCCGGACGCCGAGCCGGGCTCCAGCCCGTTCGACCACCACATCTATGTGATCGCCTCGGACGGGGACATCGAAGAGGGGGTGACGTCGGAAGCGTCGTCGCTGGCGGGTACCCAGCAGCTGGGCAACCTCATCGTGTTCTACGACCACAACCAGATTTCCATCGAGGACGACACCGACATCGCGCTGAGCGAGGACACCGCCGCCCGGTACCGCGCCTACGGCTGGCATGTGCAAGAGGTCGAAGGCGGCGAGAACGTGGTCGGCATCGAGGAGGCCATCGCCAGCGCGAAAGCCGCCACCGACCGGCCGTCGTTCATCTCGCTGCGCACCATCATCGGCTATCCGGCGCCGAACCTGATGAACACCGGCAAGGCGCACGGTTCGGCGCTGGGCGCCGACGAGGTGGCGGCCACCAAGAAGATTCTCGGATTCGACCCCGATAAGACGTTCGAGGTCCGCGAAGACGTCATCACCCACACCCGGGCGCTGGCGGCCCGCGGCAGAGAGGCGCGGGAACGCTGGCAGGCCGGCTTCGACGAGTGGGTGCAACGCGAACCCGAACGCAAAGCGCTGCTGGACCGGCTGCTGGCGCAGCAGCTGCCAGACGGCTGGGACGACGACATGCCGCACTGGGAGCCGGGGTCCAAAGAGCTGGCCACCCGGGCCGCATCCGGCGAGGTGCTGTCCGCAGTAGGACCGAAACTGCCCGAGTTATGGGGCGGTTCGGCCGACCTGGCCGGTAGCAACAACACCACCATGAAGGGCGTCGACTCCTATGGCCCGCCGTCGATTTCGACCAAGGAGTACACCGCCCACTGGTACGGCCGCACACTGCATTTCGGTATCCGTGAACATGCGATGGGCGCCATCCTGTCCGGCATCGTGTTGCACGGCCCGACCCGGGCGTACGGTGGCACGTTCCTGCAGTTCTCCGACTACATGCGCCCGGCGGTGCGGCTCGCGTCGCTGATGGATATCGACACCATCTACGTGTGGACGCACGATTCGATCGGTCTCGGCGAGGACGGCCCGACCCACCAGCCGATTGAGCACCTCTCGGCGCTCCGTGCGATTCCCCGGTTGTCGGTGGTGCGCCCGGCCGACGCCAATGAGACGGCGTATGCCTGGCGCACGATCCTGGCCCGCGGCGCCACCAGCGGTCCGGTGGGCCTGATCCTGACCCGGCAGGGTGTGCCGGTCTTGGCGGGCACCAGCGCCGAGGGCGTCGCCCGCGGCGGCTACGTGCTGGGCGATGACGGCGGCTTAGCGCCAGACCAAGACCCCGACGTCGTTCTGATCGCCACCGGCTCCGAGGTGCAGCTCGCGGTTGCGGCTCAGAAGTTGTTGGCGGACAACGACATCATCGCGCGAGTGGTGTCGATGCCATGCGTGGAGTGGTTCGAGTCCCAGCCGTATGAGTACCGCGATGCCGTGCTGCCGCCGTCGGTGTCGGCCCGGGTGGCCGTGGAGGCCGGCGTCGCGCAATGCTGGCACAAGCTGGTCGGCGATACCGGGAAGATCGTGTCGATCGAGCACTACGGCGAATCCGCGGACGCCAAGACATTGTTCCGTGAGTTCGGCTTCACCGCCGAAGCCGTCGCCGCCGCCGCCGAACAAGCACTCGACAACTGAGAAAAGGTGATTCAGATGACCCAGAACCCCAACCTCGCCGCGTTGAGTGCGGCGGGGGTATCCGTTTGGCTGGACGACTTGTCGCGGGACCGGTTGCAGTCCGGCAACCTGCAGGAGCTGATCGACACCAAGAGCATCGTCGGCGTGACCACCAACCCGTCCATCTTCCAGAAGGCACTGTCGGACGGCCATGCCTACGACTCCCAGGTGGCTGAGCTGGCCGAGCGTGGCGCCGACGTGGATGCCACCATCCGCACCGTCACCACCGACGACGTGCGCAGCGCGTGCGACGTACTGGCGCGTGAGTGGGAAGCTTCCGACGGGGTCGACGGCCGGGTGTCAATCGAGGTCGACCCGCGGCTGGCGCACGAGACCGACAAGACCATCCAGCAAGCCGTCGAGTTGTGGAAGATCGTCGATCGGCCGAACGTGTTCATCAAGATCCCCGCGACCAAGGCCGGCCTCCCGGCCATCACAGCCGTTCTGGCGGAAGGGATTTCGGTCAACGTCACGCTGATCTTCTCCGTCGAGCGGCACCGCGCGGTGATGGACGCCTACCTGGCCGGGATGGAAAAGGCCCGGAAAGCCGGACATGACATATCCAAGATCCATTCGGTGGCATCGTTTTTCGTCTCCCGCGTGGACACCGAAATCGACAAGCGGCTGGAAAAGAACGGCTCGCAGCAAGCACTCGCGTTGCGCGGCCAGGCCGGCGTCGCCAACGCCCGGCTGGCCTACGCCGCCTACCAGGAGGTCTTCGACAACGGCGGTCGCTACCAGGCGCTCAAGGCCGACGGAGCCCGGGTACAGCGCCCGCTGTGGGCTTCGACCGGCGTCAAGAACCCCGACTACTCAGACACGCTCTATGTCACCGAGCTGGTCGCTCCGCACACCGTGAACACGATGCCGGAGCCGACAATCAACGCCGTCGCCGATCACGGTGTGATCCGTGGTGACGCGGTAAGCGGCACCGCTGCGGCCGCCCAGGAGGTGTTCGACTCGCTGCAGGCGGCCGGGATCGACCTGAACGACGTGTTCGTCGTGCTGGAGAACGAAGGCGTGGAGAAGTTCGAGGCGTCCTGGAACGAGCTCCTCAGCGCAACCCAGGCGCAGCTCGACACCGCCGCCAAATGAGCCCACCCGACTCGGACGCCGGCATCCGCCTCCGCGGCGCAGCTGATGCCACCCAGTGGCACAACCCGTTGCGGGACAAGCGGGACAAGCGGCTACCCAGAATCGCCGGTCCGTGCGGCATGGTGATTTTCGGCGTCACCGGCGACCTGGCGCGCAAGAAGGTGATGCCGGCCATCTACGACCTGGCCAACCGCGGCCTGCTGCCACCCACGTTCGCCCTGGTGGGGTTCGCCCGCCGGGATTGGGACACCGAGGATTTCGGCAACGTCGTGTACCAGGCCGTCAAAGAGCACTGCCGGACACCGTTTCGGCAGGCGAACTGGGACCGGCTGGCCGAGGGATTCCGTTTCGTCTCAGGCGCTTTCGACGACGACAAGGCGTTCGGCCGGCTCGCCGAGACGCTGGAAAAGCTCGATGCCGAGCGCGGCACCGGCGGCAACCACGCCTTCTACCTGGCGATCCCGCCCAAGTCCTTTCCGGTGGTGTGTGACCAGCTGTACAAGTCCGGGCTGGCCCGCCCACAAGGCAACCGGTGGAGTCGGGTAGTCATCGAGAAACCGTTCGGCCACGACCTGGAAAGTGCACGCGACCTGAACAAGGCGGTCAACGCAGTCTTCCCGGAGGAAGCGGTCTTCCGCATCGACCACTATCTGGGCAAAGAGACGGTGCAGAACATCCTGGCGCTGCGGTTCGCCAATCAACTGTTCGACCCGATCTGGAATGCGCACTACGTCGATCACGTGCAGATCACCATGGCCGAAGACATCGGGCTGGGCGGACGGGCCGGCTACTACGACGGCATCGGCGCGGCGCGCGATGTCATCCAGAACCATCTCATGCAGCTGCTGGCGCTGACCGCCATGGAAGAGCCGGTCAGCTTCAACCCGTTGGCGTTGCAGACCGAGAAGATCAAGGTGCTGTCGGCGACGCACCTCGCAGAACCGCTCGACGAGACCACCAGCCGCGGCCAGTACACCGCCGGCTGGCAGGGCGGGGAGAAAGTGGTCGGGCTGCTCGACGAAGAAGGGTTCGCCAAGGACTCCACCACCGAAACCTTCGCCGCCATCACCCTCGAGGTCGATACCCGCCGCTGGGCCGGTGTGCCGTTCTACCTGCGAACCGGAAAACGACTGGGCCGCAGGGTCACCGAAATCGCTCTGGTCTTCAAACGCGCGCCGCATCTGCCGTTCGACGCCACCATGACCGATGAGCTCGGCGCCAACGCCATGGTCATCCGGGTGCAGCCCGACGAGGGGATCACGTTGCGGTTCGGGTCCAAGGTGCCGGGCACCGCGATGGAGGTCCGCGATGTCAACATGGACTTCTCCTACGGCTCGGCCTTCGCCGAGGATTCGCCAGAGGCCTACGAGCGGCTGATCCTCGACGTGCTGCTCGGCGAGCCATCCCTGTTTCCGGTCAATGCGGAGGTCGAATTAGCCTGGGAGATAATCGATCCCGCCCTCGAAAACTGGGCAGCGCACGGTAAGCCCGACCCCTATGAGGCGGGGACCTGGGGCCCGGAGTCGTCCTTCAAAATGCTGCGGCGCGCCGGCCGGGAATGGCGGCGGCCATGATCCGCGCTTACGGGGGACGAAGCGATGAGGAGGAGCGGCGCAGATGATCGTCGATTTGCCCGATACCACCACGACGGCGGTCAACAAGAAGCTCGACGAGCTACGGGAAAGAGTCGGCGCCGTCGCGATGGGCCGGGTACTGACCCTGATCATCGTGCCGGACAGCGATGCGGTGCTCGACGAGTCCGTCGAAGCGGCCAACGAGGCCAGCCACGAACACCCCAGCCGGATCATCGTCGCGATGAGGGGCGATCCGTACGCCGACGAAGCGCGACTGGACGCACAACTGCGCGTGGGCGGCTACGCCGGCGCCGGCGAGGTTGTGGTGCTACGGCTGTCCGGGCCGCTCTCCGGCCACGCCGACAGCGTTGTCATCCCCTTCCTGCTTCCCGACATCCCGGTGGTGGCCTGGTGGCCCGATATCGCTCCGGCGGTGCCGGCCCAGGACCCGCTGGGCAAGTTGGCAATTCGGCGCATCACCGACGCCACCAACGCTGTCGACCCGTTGTCGGCCATCAAAAGCCGGCTAGCCGGTTACACCGCAGGCGACATCGACCTGGCTTGGAGCCGCATCACCTACTGGCGCGCGCTGCTGACCTCGGCCGTCGACCAGGCGCCGCACGAGCCGATTGAATCGGCACTGGTATCGGGCTTGAAGACCGAGCCCGCGCTCGACATCCTGGCGGGCTGGCTGGCCAGCCGGATCGACGGGCCGGTGCGCCGCACAGTCGGTGAGCTCAAAGTCGAGCTGGTGCGCAAGAGCGAGGCCATCGTGCTGAGCCGGCCACAGGAGGGAATCACGGCCACCCTGAGCCGGACCGCCAAGCCCAATGCCCTGGTTCCGTTGGCGCGCAGGATGACCGGTGAATGCCTGGCCGAAGACCTGCGACGGCTGGATCCCGACGAGATCTACTTCGCCGCACTCGAAGGCATCAAGAAAGTGCAGTACGTGTGAGCACCAGCATCGAGATCTTCCCGGACAGCGGGATCCTGGTCGGGGCCGCCGGCAAACGCCTGACCGACGCGATCCAGACCGCGGTGGCGGCCCGGGGGCAGGCGCTGATCGTGCTGACCGGGGGCGGCAACGGCATCGCGCTGCTGCGCTACCTCGGGACCCAGGGATCGCGGATCGACTGGTCCAAGGTGCATCTGTTCTGGGGCGACGATCGCTACGTTCCCGAAGACGATGACGAGCGCAACGACAAGCAGGCGCGCGCGGCGTTGCTGGATCACGTCGACATCCCAGCGAACCAGGTGCATCCCATGGCCGCCAGCGACGGTGAATTCGGCGCCGACCTGGACGCCGCGGCACTGGCGTACGAGCAGGTCCTGGCCGCCAACGCCGCACCCGCTGACCCGGCGCCGAATTTTGATGTCCACCTGCTGGGAATGGGACCCGAGGGCCACATCAACTCGCTGTTCCCGGACACTCCGGCGGTGCGCGAGACGACCCGCATGGTGGTCGCAGTCGAAGACTCCCCCAAGCCCCCGCCGCAACGAATCACCTTGACGCTGCCGGCAATCCAACGTTCCCGCGAGGTCTGGCTGATGGTGTCCGGCGGGGCCAAGGCCGACGCGGTGGCCGCTGCCATCGGCGGCGCCGACCCGGTTTCGCTGCCGGCCGCCGGAGCTGTCGGGCGCGAGAACACGCTGTGGCTGCTCGACCAGGAAGCCGCGGCGAAGCTTTCCGGCTAACCACGGTCAGGGTCATAATGACCGACATGACAGACAAGACCGTGCGTGCCACGGCCCCGCGAAGCCGGATGAAGACCCTCACCCAGGCCGCGTTGAACGCCGACAAGACGGTGGAACAGGTCGAAGACGTCCTCGACGGCCTGGGCAAAACCATGGCCGACCTGAACAGCTCGCTGTCGGCCTTGAACGCCACGGTTGAACGATTAGAGGGCGGGCTGGATCATCTGGAGGGCACGCTGCGTAGCCTGGACGATCTCGCCAAGCGGTTGACAACGCTGTTGGAGCCGGTGGAGGCCATCGTCGACCGGATCGACTACATCGTGAGCCTGGGCGAGACGGTGATGTCGCCGTTATCGTTCACCGAGCACGCGGTGCGGGGTGTGTTGGGCAGGCTGCGGAACCGGGCAGCGGGGTAGACCGGTCCGATTCCGCCCTGCGCCGAGGGAACCGGACTGCCGCCGACCGATCCCGTTGTCAGATCCGCGACGTAGCCGCATTCCTCCTCAAGAGTGACGATGTACGGTCTGTGTGGCAGCGGCGGCGTGGCTCCCGAAGCCGCAGCAGCGCGGCGCCCATCGTCGCCGGGCTAGCCGCTGTTACGGAGCGCGCTGGCCAGCCCGTTCATCGTCAGCAGAATGCCACGCTGCACTAGTTCGTCGTCCTCGCCCGAGCGGTAGCGGCGCAGCAGCTCAACCTGAAGGTGGTTCAGCGGCTCCAGGTACGGGAAACGGTTGAACACCGAACGCGCCAGGGCCGGGTTGTCGGCAAGTAGGTCGTCCTGACCGGTGATGCGCTTGTAGATCGTGATGGTGCGCTTATGTTCATTGACAATCTTGTCAAAGACCCTGCGCCGCAGTGATTCGTCGGCGACCAGCTCGGAGTAGTGGGCCGCCAGGCCCAGGTCGCTCTTGGCCAGCACCTGAGCCATGTTCGACAGCACGCTGCGGAAGAACGGCCACCGCTGATACAGGTCGTGCAGAATTTCCAGCCGGTCGGCTTCACTTTCCGGACCCGCCGCAATCCACTGTTCGAACGCCGAGCCGGTGCCGTACCAGCCCGGAAGCATCACCCGCGACTGGCTCCACGCCAACACCCACGGGATGGCGCGCAGATCTGCGATCGACGCGGTGGGCTTGCGCGACGTCGGCCGGCTGCCGATGTTCAGCGAGCCGATCTCGCTGACCGGTGTGGAGGCCATGAAGTACTCGACGAAACCCGGTGTCTCATGGACTAATTCGGCGTAAGCACGCTGCGCCAGGGTGGCGACCTCGTCGAGCACCGCATAGGCGGGTCCCGCCGCGTCGCCGAGGCCCTCGACATCCAGCAGTGTCGACTCCAGGGTGGCGGCCAGCAGGCTCTCCAGATTGCGTCGAGCCATCTGCGGTTCGGCGTACTTGGCGGCGATCACCTCACCCTGCTCGGTGAGACGCAACGAGCCACTCACCGCTCCCGGCGGCTGCGCCAGGATGGCCTGGTAGCTGGGGCCGCCGCCGCGGCCAACGGTGCCGCCGCGACCGTGGAAGAGCAGCAACCGGACTCCGTTGTTACGAGCCGCTTCGACCAGGGCGAGTTCGGCGCGGTACACCGCCCAGTTGGCGGCCAGGTACCCGCCGTCCTTGTTGGAGTCGGAGTAGCCGAGCATCACCTCCTGGCATCCGCCCCGGGCCGTCACGATGGCTCGATAGAGCGGAAGTTCAAGCATCGCTTGCAGAATCGTCGCCCCGTTGTGCAGATCGTCGATCGTCTCGAACAGCGGTGAGATGCTGACCGGACAGTAGGGCTCTGGCCCGGAAACGTCCAGTAGGCCCGCCTCTTTCAGCAGGATCGCGGCCTCCAAGACGTCTGACACCGACCGGCACATCGAGATGACGTAGTTGGGTACCGCGGCGGGACCGTAGGTCTCGACCGCATGGGCGGCAGCGGCCACGATGTCCAGCTCGCTGCGGGCCAGGTCGGACAATCGCGCCCGGTCGCCGACCAGCGGCCGGCGGGTGCCGAGTTCGGCAGCCAGCAGCGCGACCCGCTCATCTTCTGACGACGAGCCGTAGTCCGGGTGTACGCCGGCCCACGCCAGCAGCTCGCCCACCACCTCTTCGTGCACGTCAGAGTTCTGCCGCAGGTCCAGGCCGCACAAATGAAAACCGAAGACTCCGACGCCTTCGCGCAGCAGAGCCAGCCGATCGTCGGCCAACAGCGCAGCGCCGTGCGTATGCAGCGAAGCATCGATGGTGTCGAGATCGGCCCGCAATTCAGCCGGGCTGGAATACGGCGGTAAGCCCAGTTCAAGCTCGTGCTGCGGTTGCTGGTCCAGGATCTCGGCGGCGGTCGCGGTGAGCCGGGCGCGGATCACCCGCAATGCCCGCCGGTACGGCTCGTCAGCCTGGGCTTTCTCCTGGCACCCGGCCGCCAGTGCGGCCAGCTCGGGAGTGACGGTGATCAGGCGCGCCGACATCGACAGCTCCTGCTCGAGATCGGTGAGTTCGGTTAGGTAGTGCGCCAGCGCAGTGAACGCGGCGCTGCCGGTGGCCAGCCGCACCACGTCGGCGGTCACGTTCGGGTTTCCGTCGCGGTCACCGCCGATCCAGGAGCCCGGTTGCAGAATGGGCCCGGAAAGCAGGTCAGCGTCGGGCCAGCGAGCCCGCAACGCATCCCTGACCTCGGCATTGACCTTCGGGAGGACCTCGAAGAATGCCGACGGGTACAACCGCAGCCCGACCGCGATCTCGTCGCTGATCTGCAGCCGCGAGAGCCGGATCAGCGCGGTCTGCCACAGCGTGAGGACCTGGCGGCGCAACTCGAATTCGATGCTGCGGCCGTTGTCAGTCTCGGTGTGCCCCTCGGCGTGCAGCCGCATCAACTGGGTGATCCGGTGCTGGGTGACGAAGACGGTGCGCCGCCGGGTCTCGGTGGGATGGGCGGTGATGACCGGGGAAACCAGCGCGCCCTTCAAGGCGTCGGCAACCATGGCCGAATCCAGCTCGGCCAGATCGAGTTTCAGGTAGGTGGCAGCCAGGCTGCTGTCCTGCGGCGGCTCGCCGGCAGCGGCGTGAATGCCGCGGCGGCGCTCGCGGTGGATGTCTTCGGCCACGTTGGCCAACAGCGCGAAATGGGTGAACGCACGGATGATCGGGATGGCCCGGTGGATGTCGATCCCGTCGAACATGCGCGCCATCTCGGCGCGATCGATCTCGGAGTGCCGCACCCGGAAGGATTCCACCCGTGCCCGCTCGACGAGGTCGAAGACCTCGTCACCGTGCTGCTCGCGCACGGTGTCGCCGAGGATGGTGCCCAGCAACCTGATGTCGGCGCGCATCGGCTCGGTCGCCTCGCGACCGGTCCGAGTGCGGTGCACGTCGCCGATCGGTTCCAGCGTTGTATCGGAAACATCAACCATGCCTCCCAGTATCAGCGGCCCGCCCGCCCGGCGCCTGTTTTCGGCTCGTTGTTCGGTAGGCTTCCGGTCATGGAATTGGCCCTGCAGATCACCCTGGTGGTCACCAGCGTGCTGGTGGTGTTGCTGGTGCTACTGCACCGTGCGAAGGGTGGCGGCCTGTCGACGCTGTTCGGCGGCGGTGTGCAGTCCAGCCTGTCCGGCTCGACAGTTGTGGAGAAGAACCTGGACCGGTTGACGCTGTTCGTCACCGGCATCTGGTTGGTGTCCATCGTCGGCGTGGCCCTGCTGATCAAGTACCGCTGACGCCGAACCGCCCATGAACTATCCCCAGCAACCGGGGCCGTACCCGCAGAACCGGCCCCCGCAGCTCGGGCAGCCGTACCAGCCCTACCCGCAGGCACCGCAACCCCGCCCTCAGCAATACGGTCAGGCCTGCTCCTCATGCTGATGGTGCTGATCGGTATCTGACCCGGTCCGCCGGGCCGCCTCACCGCAGACCGAGCGCGGCCTGCGCGGTAGCACGCACCTGGTGGGCAAGCCGGTAAGCGCCGCCAGGGCCACCCTGCCGGCGGGTGGGCTTCTCCGAACCAAGCATGACCTCGCGCCCATGAGATTTTCGGGTGTCGCGTGCTGGGCAGACCGAGGTTGGCAGTGGTGGTGGTCAAGTGCCGGTCCATGAGAGCGTTGGCGTTGGGCGGGATCCGGCCAGTGCGTGCTGCAACGTAGGCAACTGCCCGAATTACGGCAGCGGCCCCCCAGCAGCGATGGCAGCCAGCGTCGCAAACTGCTCCCCGTCCAGCGATGCCCCGCCGACCAGGCCGCCGTCCACGTCGTCCTGGGCAACGAGCTCGCCGACGTTCTTCGCGTTCACCGATCCGCCGTAGAGCACCCGCACAGTTTCGGCTATCTGCGGCGACGCCAGGGAGCCGAGCTCCTTGCGGATCGCCGCACACACCTCCTGGGCGTCGGCGGCGCTGGCCACCCGTCCGGTGCCGATCGCCCAGACCGGCTCGTAGGCGATGACGACGGTGCCGATCTGCTCGGCCGACAGCCCGGCCAGCGAGCCGCGCAGCTGTTCGACGTTGTGGGCTACGTGGTTTCCCGCCTCGCGGACGTCGAGGTGCTCGCCGATGCAGACAATCGGAGTCAGCTCGCTCTTGAGCGCGGCCACGGCCTTGGCGGCCACCAGCGCGTCGTCCTCGTTGTGGTACGTGCGCCGCTCGGAGTGCCCGACGACGACGTAGCTGCAACCCAGCTTGGCCAGGAAGGCCCCGCTGATGTCACCGGTGTAGGCGCCGGAGTCGTGCTGCGAGAGGTCCTGGGCGCCATAGGTCAACCGCAGCTTGTCGCCATCGACCAGCGTTTGCACACTGCGCAGGTCGGTGAACGGCGGGATAACCGTGACGTCAACCTTGTCGTAGTACTTGTCCGGCAACGAGAACGCGATCTTTTGCACCAGCGCGATCGCCTCGAAGTGATTGAGGTTCATCTTCCAGTTGCCGGCTATCAGTGGCTTGCGGCTCACGAGCCTCCTCCGGTTGGCTGTTCACGACCCAGCACCTCGATGCCGGGAAGAGACTTGCCCTCAAGGTATTCCAGCGACGCACCGCCGCCGGTGGATATGTGCGAGAACGAACCCTCCGGGATGTCCATCGCGTGCACCGCGGCCGCGGAATCGCCGCCGCCGACCACGCTGAACGCACCTTTGCCGGTCGCGGTGACGATCGCCTCGGCGACACCTCGGGTGCCCGCCGCGTACGCCGGGAATTCGAACACGCCCATCGGGCCATTCCAGAAGACTGTCCTGGCGTTAGACAGCAACGTGGCGAACCGTTTGACTGATCCGGGCCCGATATCCAGACCGATCAAGTCGTTCGGAATCGCGTTGGCCGCAACGGTCTGTGGCGCCGAGTCGGCGGCGAACTTCTCTGTCACAACAATGTCGACGGGCAGCCGGAGCACATCGGCGTGGGTGTCCAGCAGCCTGCGACAGGTGTCGATCATCTCGTCTTCCAGCAGCGACTTTCCTACCGAAAATCCCTGCGCGGCAAGGAATGTGAAACACATGCCGCCGCCGATCACGATGCTGTCGGCTTTGGTCGCCAGCGACTCGATGACGCCGAGCTTGTCGGACACCTTTGATCCGCCGAGCACCACCGCGTAGGGCCGCTCGGTCGAGCTGGTCAACTGCTCCAGCACCCGTATCTCGTCGGCGACCAGCGTGCCGGCGTAGTGCGGCAGCAGCGTGGCGACGTCGTACACCGAGGCCTGTTTGCGGTGCACCACCCCAAAGCCGTCGGAGACGAAAGCGCCTCCCGGCCATACCAATTCGGCAAGCTGCTTGGCCAGGGCGAGGCGCTCGCCGTCATCCTTGCTGGTCTCGCGCTTGTCGAAGCGGATGTTCTCCAGCAGCAGGATGTCGCCGTCCGTCAGCCCCTCGGCACGGGCCAGCGCGTCGGTGCCGACGACATCGCGGGCCAACTGCACATGCCGGCCAAGCTGCTCACCCAGTGCTGCGGCGACCGGCGCCAGCGACAGCTTCGGGTCGGGCCCGCCCTTCGGACGACCCAGGTGTGCGGCGACGACCACCTTGGCGCCGGCCTCGACCAAAGCCTTCAACGTCGGAACCGACGCCGCGATCCGGCCCGGGTCGGTGATGGCGCCGTCCTCATCGAGCGGGACGTTCAGATCGGAGCGCACCAGCACGCCGCGACCCGAAACACCCTCCGCGAGAAGATCTTTAAGCGATTGGATAGTCACGGCTGCCCGAACTACAGCGACTTGCCGACCAGGGCGACCAGGTCGATGAGGCGGTTGGAGTAGCCCCATTCGTTGTCGTACCAGGAGACGACCTTGGCCTGGTTATCGATGACTTTGGTCAAGCCGGAGTCGAAGATCGAGCTGTGCGGATCGGTGACGATGTCGCTGGAGACGATCGGCGCATCGTAGTACCTCAGAATGCCCTTGAGCCTGCCCTCGGCCGCGGCCTTGAACGCCGCGTTGATCTCGTCGGCGCTGGCAGATTTGGACAAGTCCGCGGTCAGGTCGGTGACCGAGCCGGTGGGGATCGGCACCCGCAGCGCGTAACCGTCGAGCTTGCCCTTCAGCTCGGGCATCACCAGGCCGATGGCCTTGGCCGCGCCGGTGGAGGTCGGCACGATGTTGATCGCGGCGGCGCGGGCCCGACGCAGGTCCTTGTGCGGCCCGTCCTGCAGGTTCTGATCCTGGGTGTAGGCGTGGATGGTGGTCATCAAGCCTCTGACGATGCCGAACTCGTCATTGAGCACCTTGGTAACTGGCGCAAGGCAGTTCGTTGTGCACGACGCATTGGAAATGATGTTCTGGCTGCCGTCATACTTGCCCTCGTTGACCCCCAGGACGATGGTGATATCCGGGTTGGTGGCGGGCGCGGAGATGATCACTTTCTTGGCGCCGGCTTGCAGGTGGCCTTTGGCCTTGGCGGCGTCGTTGAAGTGGCCGGTGGATTCGACGACGACGTCGACCCCGAGATCTCCCCACGGCAATGCCGCCGGGCCCTCTCTGACCTCGAGCGCCTTGATTTTCGCGGTCCCGACGACGATGGTGTCCTCTCCTTCGAGGCTGACGTCGTGGGGCAGCCGTCCCAGGATCGAGTCGAATTTGAGCAGGTGCGCCAGTGCGCTGTTGTCGGTGATGTCGTTGACGGCGACCACCTCCATGTCGACGGCGCCCAGCTCCTGTTGAGCCAATAAGGCCCGGTAGAAGTTGCGTCCGATTCGACCAAAGCCGTTGATGCCCACTCGGACCGTCACTTGTCTCTCCCTTGTCGTCTTTTGTCGGCTGAAGAACTGCTCGCTGTCAGCCTAGATCAGTGACACGCACCGCCGCCCCGCCGGTATGAGTGCTGGACTTCTGCCGCTGCGGGTGGCCCCGCGCGTCCGTCGGGCAAGGACCCCCAGCGGACACACATCCGTACAGGTCCGTAGGTGTCCGCGGAAGTTGCGCTGACTTGTGACACCGTCGTGACACCATCCTTCTTGAGGGACCAGCGCCCTTCTTGAGGGACCAGCGCCGGCCGAACGTCACCATTTGGAAACGACGCGGTGCGGCGCGGCTCGTGTTCCACATCGGCTGCTAACAATTGTGTCGGTCGGCTAGACACGAGTGCGGTACAGCTATGCGTTTCTGCTGCACCATTTAATTGCGGAAATACTGAGCGCTAATAAAGAGGAGTCGACGTTGATGACGGTCTTTGATCGGTTCAACATCAAAGTAGTTGCCACCGCTGGGTTATGCGGGGCCGCTATAGCGTTGAGCCCGGATGCGGCAGCCGTCCCGCTGAAAACCGGCGGCTATGCGTGCGTCCAGGGGATGGCGGGCGAAGCTGCAGCGCCGGCAGCCGGCGGACCGGCAGCAGCCGGCGGCGGACCGGCAGCAGCCGGCGGACCGGCAGCAGCGGGCGGACCGGCAGCAGCGGGCGGCGGACCGGCAGCCGCCGGCGACGTATGCACGGCTAGCGCTCCGCTCAGTGACATGTCTGGTGTTCCACTGGTTGCGCCTGGGCCGGTTCCGGTGGTGCCGGCTGGTGCTCCGCTGATTGCGCTTGGGCCGCCGGTCCCGGTCGGCGCTCCGGTCCCGGTCGGTGCTCCGGTCCCGGTCGGTGCTCCGGTCCCGGTCGGCGCTCCGGTCCCGGTCGGCGCTCCAGTCCCGGTCGGCGCTCCGGTCCCGGTCGGCGCTCCGGTCCCGGTCGGCGCTCCAGTCCCGGTCGGCGCTCCAGTCCCGGTCGGCGCTCCGGTCCCGGTCGGCGCTCCAGTCCCGGTCGGCGCTCCGGTCCCGGTCGGCGCCCCGGTCCCGGTCGGCGCTCCGGTCCCGGTCGGCGCCCCGGTGGTTGCGCCGATGCCGGCCGGTGTTCCGTTGATTGCGCTTGGGCCGGTGGCGGCTGGTGCTCCGGTGGGTGCACCGCTGCCGGTTGGTGCTCCAATCATTGACATGGCTGGGAGCAATGGGGGTAAGGGTGACCCGATCGGTCCGGCTCCGGCTGGCGGGCCTGTGACCGGTCAGCCGGTTCTGCCCGGTCCTTCGGGTGCGGGCGGAGGCTGAGGCTGATCCTCTTCCGGGTTGTGCGGACCCGCTGGGTTGCTACCAGCGGGTCCGTCCCGTGCTAAGTGACGACGGGTCGCCGGGTCAAGCCCTGGGCCGGGAGCGCCACCCAGCCGGCACCGCCTCATCGCCTCCTGGGTGTGCCTGTCATCAGTGGCGAGGTGCGCTTAGCCAGAAACGCGGCACGTCGTGCCCGTCGGCGGTACGGGGCGCCCGGGATTCTGGCGACCTCGAGACAGTGAAAAAGCCTGCACGATAAAGCAGTTTGACGCGCGTGCGCCCGCACGTCATCTAGGTGCGGAGCCTCTTGAAGCCAGCGGCGGCCTGTCGCCGTGGTTACTCCTGCACAATCACCGGGTCGCCAATGTTGACCGTGTTGTAGTACCACTCGGCATCCTCGCGGCTCAGGCTGATGCAGCCGTGGCTGACATTCTCAAGCCCCATCGCATTGACGGCCCACGGAGCTGAATGCACGTAGAGGCCCCGGCTGGTGATACGGACGGCGTAATCCACCGGGATCCGGTACCCGTCAGGATCGGTAATGGGGATGCCGACACTGCTCGAATCCATAATCACCGAGCGTTCCTTGGCCATGACGGTGTAGGTGCCGGTAGGCGTCGGGTACTCAGGCCTACCCATCGAGGCCGGCATCACCCCCTCTTCTCCCCAATGGGGCCGGTGGTGCGGCGCTGGTAGCGCAGGCGGCGGCCCCGCCTCGACTCCGTCGATGCTCACGGTGAACGTGTGATTAGCGATATTGGCAACAGCGACGACGGCAGGACCCGTTTTGAAGTCCGTGGGCAGGCCGCCCACCGAAAGCGCCACCGTGCTGTGCGCCGGCCAGAATCGGTCGGGAACCCACTGCACAACGTCGCTGTCGACCCATTCGAACTTGCCGGTCATCGCGGGCGCCGATTTGACTTCAATGGCAAGCTCGGCCGCGCGCCGGTTGGCGACGGGCGCGCTGAACGTCACCACCACGGGGTGCGCCACACCCACCACCTCGCCCCGCGTTGGCAGCACCGACGCGATGGCGAACCCATACGACTGGTTCGCCGCCGCCAGGCTTACGCCGGCCGGCCCCGCAACCACACTCGCAGCGATCCCGATGACGGTAAGAACACGCCGAACAACCGCCCGCATGACTCCGATTCCTTTTAATTGACATAGTTTCAATAGTGATGGTAGGGGTGCGGTGAAGAGTGGAAGTGCAAGCGCGCGTGAGCAATTCGATCAAGTCTCTGTCACGTTTTGGCTACAGCGAACCAATCCGGCAACTTGACTGCGCGCCGGGATGAGGCGCTCAGGATCACCGCGCAGGGACGCCGGCCTCCCACCTGTCCAGTCCGCCCAGACAGTCGACACCGGTGCCCTGGCCACCCGGGACGCGCCACCGCTGCGGCCGGCGGCGGTGGCGACCTGAGCAACAACCCGCTCATTGCCGCGATCCCGGGACCAGCCACGCGGCTCGCCGCGACCAGTGGTGACGTCAGCGCCGCTTACGCAGCCAGCGCAGTGCTGAGTCGGCGGCTTGGTAGCCGCACAGCCCGTGGATACCGGCCCCCGGGGGCGTGGACTGCGAACACAGGTACACCCCGGGCACGCCCGTCGCATAGGGGTTGACGGCGATGCGCGGGCGAAAGATGACCTGCAGCCCGTCGTTGGCGCCGCCGATGATGTCGCCGCCGATGAAGTTGGGGTTGTAGGCCTGCAGTTCGGTGGTGGACTTGCTGACAGTTGCGGTGATGCGGTCGCGGAATCCCGGGGCGAACCGCTCTATCTGGTCGACGACGGCGGCGGTGGCGTCGCCGGTGTAGCCGAACGGCACGTGCGCGTAGGCCCATATCGGGTTGATGTCGCCCGCGCAGCGAGCTGGGTCGGCCAGGTACTGCTGCCCGACGAGCACGAATGGCCGTTGAGCCATCTTGCCTTGTGCGCGTTGACGTTCGGTGTCCGCGATCTCGGCGAAAGTCCCGCCCAGATGGACGGTACCCGCGCGCCCACACTCGGGGTTCGTCCAGGGAATGTCGCCCTCGACGGCGAAGTCGACCTTGAACGCCGACGCCCCCTCGCGGTAACGCCGGTAGGACCGCTTGATCCAGGCGGGCATCACATCGCCGTAGATCCCCAGGACCGCGGCCGGACTGAGGTCAAGCATCACGATGTCGGCATCGGGGATGTCGCGGCGGCTCGTGACGGTCACGCCTGTGCTCACGCTGCCGCCATGGACGTTCAGGGCGGCGCCCAGTGCGTTGGTGATCGATCCGGATCCGCCTTGCGCGACGGGCCAGCCGTACCGGTGCCCACTGGCCAGGATCATCAACCCGAGTGACGCGGTCAGCGGCCGATCCAGCCGGGTGTAGACGTGCGCAGCCGCGCCACCGAACAGTGCGCGAGCCTGCTCGGTACGAAACCAGCGCGCCATAGTCGTGGCCGGCAGCGCCGCGCGCGGACCGAACCGGGCAAGACGGATCGGATGACGCGGAACGTTGATCACCGGGCGGAGCAAATCGGCTGCCAGCTCATCGAATCCACCGGCCAGGTCGCCCACGGCGAGCCGCCACCGTTTGCCGTCGGCTCCCATGCGGGCCGCGGTGGACTCGATCGACCGGAACAGCACGCCCGCGGTGCCGTCGTCGAGTGGGTGCGCGCAATCGATCTCCGGCCACTTCCAGGTCAGCCCGTAGCGTTCAAGGTCGATCTCCCTCCAGAACGGTGAACCGACGCCGAGCGGGTGAAACGCCGAGCAGTGATCGTGGATCACTCCGGGCACCGTCAGCTCACCCGAGCGCGCTCCCCCGCCGATGGTGTCGCGAGCTTCGAGCACCTGCACGTCGACACCGTGGCGGGCAAGGTGGATCGCTGCCGCCAGTCCGTTGGGCCCGGCCCCGACGACGACCGCGGTCGTCATCGCGTGCGGGGAACGGTGCGTGAAGTGGTGACGTGGACCGGGAACTCGTCGCCGGACTCGGGCCACGGCTGGCGGGCCAGCATATCCGCGACATCGACGTAGCCCTGCTCGATCAGGCCGGTTTTGGCGTCGACGATGCGGTACCCCTGCCGTTGGATATGGATCGGTTGGCCTTCGAGGACGATGACACGGACCTCGCCCTCATCGAAGTTGCAGCGCCGCTGCACCGCGGCCACCAGTTGCTCGTTGTGCAGATGGCCTTCGCCGAAGTTCCAGCCGACCAGCGGCCCGGCAACTATTTCACCCTCGCGCACGCTGTAGTGAGCTTCGTTATCGATCGCGCGGGGCAGCAGCCCATTGAGCGCCCTGCCGTGCGTGTGCATCGCCCGGAACGCCGCCGTCTTGTCGGCCATGATTTCGGCCGTCTCCGCGTCGTAGAGCTTGGCCAACTGGTTGACCACCAGCGCGGAGCTTTTGACGATGTTGGCTTCGATCTTGTCCTCTGCACCCGCGCGGAAGCACCAGATGCTAGTGGCCCAGTTGCCGGCGTAGTAGCGCATGGAGGGCAGGAATGAAATCTTTTCGGGGAAAAGATTTCCCGCGATCACAACCGCCAGCGCGACGATCAAGATGGCCAGCAGCAGCGGCGACTGAAGGTCGGTGGCGTGGATCGCGCCGTAGTGCCCGAATAGGTAGAACAGCGAAAAGATGAAGAACACATTCCACTCCAACGGGACTCCCATCGGAAGGTTGGAAAGGATGTTGAGGTGGAAGATCACCATGAACCCGATGAGGAACCACCGCCACGGTTGACCGTCGGCGACGAAAACCAGAATCCCGGGGACCAGGAATTCCGCCGTGGTCCCGCCGCCATGGGCCATGACTTTCGGCAACCAGGAAGGGCGCAGGTCGTTGATCGGGTCGCGGTAGAGCATGTGCTTTACCGGGTTGAACAGCCTGCTCCGCAGCAGCGCGTTGTTGCTCGTCATCACCGCGACGACGTACGGGAAATGATGGTTCACCTTGGAGGTCGCCGCGCCCCACCACAGGGCGAGCATGATGATCTTGAAAGCCGCGATCTGATCGGTGAACGGGAAGAAGAACACCAACATTTTCAGCCAATAGTGTTCACCGCGGGCCGCGAGGAAGATGGTCTTGTCGCGCAGGCCCAACACCGCCAGAGCGACGATCGTCGGGATTATCAGGACGGGGTTGATCAGACCGACATCACCGGCAGCGCTGACCGGCCCGCCATGGCCGGGTGACACGAGCGCCCACACCCCACCGAGCAGCACGATGGCGTAGAGGGCGACGTCGACTATGTTGCGGGTATCGCCCCGGGTGAATGGGACTTTGTCCGGCCAGGCCGGCAGTCGAATTGTCTTGGGTCGCAACCAATACAGGAACCCGCCGATCGGCGGCCAGAACCGCCCGGTCAGCGGGCCGGATCCGCAGCCAAAGCCCATGACCTCAAACAGCAGCGTGAAGATGATGACCTTCTGGTACACGATCGGTTGCGTCCACCAGTCGGCGATGCGGCCCAGCCCGCCCAGCCCGGGCGTCAGCGAGATGATCGCGGCGGGGGCGGCGAGGTACAGGACGATCTTGAACAGGTACAGCAGATACACCGCATACGGAGTTCCGAAGCCGTGCTCCACCCAGTGCCGGGTGACGATTTGCAGTCGCGTTGCCCGTGGCCGGGTCTGCCAGCTATCGTGATCGACGTCCGGAAGGTCCGGTGACATGAATCCCATGGCGGCCTCATTCCAGGTGTTGAAACCAGATGGCCAGTCCAATGTATCGGCACCACGCGGCCGGCGTATCGATCTTGCGAACCGGTTTTTGAAAAGTTCGCCGACCGGAATGACGGCGCCCCGCAGCCAGTCTGTGGGTATACCCGCACCGACACCGGAAACCGCTGCGGCAAAGGCTGATTCAGACGCCGGATCTCAGCGCGAGTTGCTGCGATGTCCCCGAAATTGCGCTCGGTCGGGCGCGGTCAATCAGCCTGGGATCCAGCTAACGGGACAGCCGTCCGCGCGACCCCTCATCACGCGCGGATGCTTGCTCGATGCCGCCTCAAGAGACTGTTTGCGGTCCTACCGGACCACAAGCCGCGCCCTCCGAGAGATCGTGGGAACCTCGTCCGGGACACGAGAGGCAAATCGCCGCTGCAGGTGATCGATCAGCTCCTCGAGACCCTCTCGGTCCTGCTCGTCAATGCGCGTCAACTGCCGGAAACCGCGAGGACGTTCGGCGTGGCCGCCGGCATCAGAGCCGACGCTTGCCCTGACCAGACGCAGAACGGAGTCCGCCCGGCGGTGATCCGCCTCCGCAGCGCGCGCACCAGCGGCGTGATCGGCAGTAGTAGCGGGCCGGTTCATGTCTGTCTCTCTCAGCTCGGTTTTGGCGTTTGACGTGGGCGAACGCTAACGCACCGAAGCCGATGGGCACCATATGCGCCCGCGCTGAAGCTCAAGATCAATTTTGTGCGCGCAGCATGAACGCGCGCGACACTAGTCGGCCGCGCGCAGCACAGCCGGAGCCATCCACCGACAGACCTCCAGCGCGATCTGTACCTTGAACACGGCATCGGGATCGTCGAAACTCTGTCCGCAGAGTTCCATCGCCTGTGCCACCCGGTACTGAATGGTGTTGCGGTGCAGGATCATCGCTTCGGCCGTCGCCACATAACTGCGGTTGCGGGCCAAGAACTCCCGCAGCGTCTCACGCAGCCACTCATTGCGCTCATCGTCAACACCAAGATCGCCCAGCACATCAGACACGAAGAGACGCAGCTCATCCACATTGCCGGCCATCAACGCCACCGGCGCGACATCGTCGTAGAAAACGACTCGGGCGCTGGGCCGGCCGTTGCCGGCAAGGGCCACCGTCTTCACCAGTTCGGCCTGCTTCATCGATCCCCGGAAGCCGCGCAGCCCGTCCCCCACCTGACCGCACGCCAGACGCGCCCGCACTCCCGCTGACTCGAAGGCCGTGCGCACCCGTAACGGGTCGAGGGCGCGCGCAGACGCCACCGAAAACCACAGCCGAGCCTCGTGCTCATCAGTCGGCACCATCAACGAGCTCCCCGCCGGGCCCAGCTCGGCGGCCAACAAGGAGCGCACCTGATCGAACAGCGCCACCACGTCACCGGTGGGTACCGCCGCATCCACCCACACCACCGCCGCGAGATGCGCACCGTCCAACAGATAGTGCAACACCTTTTCGGCGCGCGGAACGTCAACCGGGGTACCGGCCAGCACCTCGCTGACCGACTGCTGCTGAAGGCCGCTGCGGCGGCTCAGCCAGCGATCGTGCTCCTGCTCGTAGGCCACGATCAACTGATCGGCCAACAGGTCAATAAGGCGGGCCGAGCGATTCACCAGCTCGATGATCGTCGGCACTTGCGCAGCGGGCTCCAACAGCGATACGTACTGCATCGCCACCTCCAGGAAACGCGCCTGCCCGAGCCGCTGCGCCCGAACCAACGGCGCCAGCGGAATATCACGCTGCGCGGCTGCCCGCGCGTACGCCAGTGCCGCCGCCGGGGCCTCCAGCATGGATGTCGGCGCATCTCGATCCAGGTAGTGAATGGCCGCCACAACGTTCTCGGTGAGGCTCGCCCGCCACAAGTCCGTCATGCGGGTGTCGTAATTCAGCCCCTGGATCTCGGCCTTCATCATGTCGAACAACTCTGCGATGAACTCGTCGCGAATCATGTCCATCCGTCGGGCGATCATCGAAATGGGCCCGCCACCGACCTCGGCCACCTCTGCGTCCCTTCTCCGCTGTGATCCCGTCAGCACCATTGATCACTGTGCCCGCCTTCGAGCGACAACGGAGAGGTTTCGCACGCTATGGGGGCACAGCCATCCGACCCTGGTCGCTACGATCGAGGGACTCGACGCCAAAGTAGCCGCGAGGCAGCCTCAAGGGAGGAACGTGAGCGACACCGATAGCGGCAACGACATCGGCAAATTCGACCCCGGCTTGACCCAACGCATGATCGGTGTGATGCGCCCGTTCCTGAAGACATACTTCCGGTCTGAGGTGCGGGGCCTCGATTCCTTCCCACCCGGCGGAGCACTGGTTGTCGGCAACCACTCCGGCGGCATGTTCCCGATGGACGTCCCGATCTTCAGCGTCGACTTCTACGACAAGTTCGGCTACGACCGACCGGTCTACACGCTGAGCCACGACATCCTGTTCATGGGCGTGACCGGGCCGTTCTTCAGGCGTACGGGCTACATCCGGGCCAGCCGTGACAACGCGGCCAAGGCGCTGCGGTCCGGCGGTGTGGTGATCGTCTTCCCCGGCGGCGACTACGACGCCTACCGGCCCACCTTCTCGGAGAACGTCATCGACTTCAACGGCCGCAAGGGATACGTCAGCACGGCGATCGAAGCCGGCGTGCCCATCGTGCCCGCGGTGTCCATCGGCGGACAGGAGACCCAGCTCTACCTGTCCCGCGGCACCTGGCTGGCCGAGCGCCTGGGCCTGAAACGCCTGCTGCGCAGCGACATCCTGCCGCTCTCGTTCGGCGTTCCGTTCGGGTTCAGCGCCGCGATCCCGCCCAATTTGCCGCTGCCCACCAAGATCGTGACGCAAGTGCTGGAACCGATCGACATCACCGCGCAGTTCGGCGATCAGCCCGACGTCGACGAGGTCGACGAGCACGTACGGTCGGTCATGCAGCAGGGCCTCGACGAGCTCGCCGCCAGGCGCCGATTCCCGATTCTGGGCTGAACCATGACATCTCGCATCAGTCAAACCCTCGGTCTGATCGCCACCATGAGACGCGCCGGAATGATCGCGCCGATGCGACCGGACCGCTACCTGAAGATCGCCGCCGCCATGCGCCGCGAAGGCATGGGCATCACCTCAGGTTTCGCCAGTGCGGCGCAACGCTGCCCGGACCGGCCGGGCCTGATCGACGAACTGGGCACACTGACCTGGCGGCAGCTCGACGAGCGCGGTAACGCGCTGGCCGCGGCGCTCCAGGCTCTGCCCGCCGGGCCACCGCGCGTCGTCGGGATCATGTGCCGCAATCATCGCGGTTTCGTCGAGGCGCTGGTGGCGGCCAACCGGATCGGCGCCGACATCTTGTTGCTCAACACCTCTTTCGCCGGTCCGGCGCTGGCCGACGTGGTGACCCGGGAAGATGTCGACGCCGTCATCTACGACGAAGAGTTCACCGCGACGATGGATCGCGCGCTGGCAGACAGACCGGACACCACCCGCATCGTGGCGTGGTCCGGCGAGCAGCACGAGCTGACCGTCGAGAACCTCATCGCCGCGCACGCCGGGCAGCAGCCCGAGCGCACCGGCCGCAAGGGCAGGTTGATCCTGCTGACCTCCGGCACCACCGGGACACCCAAGGGCGCCAAGCACTCCGGTGGCGGAATTGGCACACTCAAGGGGATCCTGGACCGCACGCCGTGGCGTGCCGAGGAGCCGATAGTGATAGTGGCGCCGATGTTTCACGCGTGGGGCTTTTCGCAACTGGTGCTGGCCTCCTCGCTGGCCTGCACGGTGGTCACCCGACGCAAATTCGACCCGGAGGCCACGCTGGACCTCATCGACCGCCACCGGGCGACCGGCCTGGCGGTGGTGCCGGTGATGTTCGACCGCATCATGGATCTGCCCGCCGAGGTCCGCAACCGCTACAGCGGCCGGACATTGCGCTTCGCTGCGGCGTCCGGTTCGCGGATGCGCCCCGATGTCGTCATCGCGTTCATGGACCGGTTCGGCGACGTGATCTACAACAACTACAACGCCACGGAGGCCGGCATGATCGCCACCGCCACACCGCAGGACCTGCGTGCCGCGCCCGACACCGCGGGCCGGCCGGCTGAAGGTACCGAAATCCGGATCCTGGACAAGGAATTCAACGAGGTGCCCAGCGGCGAGGTCGGCAGCGTCTACGTCCGCAACGACAGCCAGTTCGACGGCTACACGTCGGGCACCACAAAGGATTTCCACGCCGGGTTCATGTCGTCGGGCGATGTCGGTTACCTCGACCAGAACGGCCGGCTGTTCGTGGTGGGACGCGACGACGAGATGATCGTCTCCGGCGGCGAGAACGTGTACCCGATCGAGGTGGAGAAAACGCTGGCAGCGCACCCCGAGGTGGCGGAGGCCGTGGTGTTCGGCGTGGACGACGAGCAGTACGGCCAGCGGTTGGCGGCATTCGTGGTGCTGGAACCCGGCGCCCATCCCGATGAGAAGGCCACAATCGAGACCCTCAAGCAACACGTCCGGGAGAACCTGGCCAACTACAAGGTGCCCCGCGAAATAGCCGTCCTCGAGGAGCTTCCGCGCGGCAGCACCGGCAAGATCCTGCGCGCCGAACTGCAATCACGGGTCAGCGGCTGATGCGGCGGGGGCGGGTGCTACAGGCGCTCGGATGGGCGAGACGCCCCAGACCGCTGATGCGCGGGGCAGTGGAATTGCTCAACGCCGCCAACGGATTACGCCCTATCGCCCGGAAGGGCTACAGCACGGTGCTGGTGTTCTGGTTCGGCTGGCCGACATCCGAGGTGCCCGGCCTGTACATGACCGCCTCGGTGCTGGACGCGGTGCGCCGCGGCCGCCGCGGCGACTTCGCCGGGCCGAAGGGAAAGGCGGCGTTGGCCCTGACCGCTGCGGCCTGGGCGACCCTGGGGATGATCCGCTACCGCGGCGTCACCACCCCGGGTCCGGTGCTTGAAGCCGGGCTGCGCGAACAACTCGGGCCCGACTACGCCAAAGAGCTGACCGACCTGCCGACGACGCCAACGCGCCGGGGGCGGCGCAATCCGCCTCTCCGCACGACGGTGGCGCGTCGTCGCTACGTCGAGAAGACGAACATCGTGTCCTACGGCCCGCACGGCCGTGCCAACCTGGCCGACATCTGGCGCCGGCGCGACCTGCCGCGCGACGGCAAGGCGCCAGTGCTGCTGCAGGTGCCCGGGGGCGCGTGGGTGATCGGCTGGCGCCGTCCGCAGGCGTATCCCTTGATGAGCCACCTGGTTTCCCGCGGCTGGGTGTGCGTATCGATGAACTACCGGGTCGCTCCACTACACACGTGGCCGGACCACATCGTCGACGTCAAACGCGCGCTGGCCTGGGTCAAGGAGAACATCGCGGCCTACGGTGGGGACCCGAACTTCGTCGCGATCAGCGGCGGGTCCGCCGGCGGCCACCTGTCTGCCTTGGCAGCCCTGACCCCCAACGACCCTATGTTTCAGCCGGGCTTCGAAGACGCCGACACCTCGGTGGTGGCCGCCGTCCCGTTTTATGGGCGCTACGACTGGTTTTCCACCGAGGCCGAGGGGCGCCGCGAGTTCGTCGGGCTGCTCGAAAAGTTCGTGGTGAAAAGGAAATTCGGCGCGCAACCGGACGTCTTCGTCGATGCTTCGCCGATCCGGCACGTACGCGCCGACGCACCACCGTTCTTTGTGCTGCACGGCCACGACGACTCCCTCATTCCGATCGTCGAAGCGCAGGAATTCGTCGACGAACTGCGGTCGGTGTCGAAGGCCCCGGTCGCGTACGCCGACCTGCCCAACGCCCAACACGCTTTCGACATCTTCGGCTCTCCGCGGGCGGATCAAACTGCCGAGGCCGTGGCCCGCTTTTTGTCCTGGGTGTACGTGACAAGCTACCCGGCCGCTCGCGGCTAGCCGGCTAACGCAAATCCGCGGCGCGCTCCAGTTCGGCCAGTGCAGGCTCGACGGCATCGGCCATCTCGTCGATGTCGTTGGCCACTTCGGGTGTGGTCACAAAACCGAAGTCCAGATAGTCCTGATACGAGAAGCAGGTGATGTTCAGGGCTACGTCCATCACCGGAGGCCCAAGTGGCACCAGGGAGTCGAGCCGGGCACCGGCCATGTACAGCGGGAAGGGCGGACCGGGGACATTGGACACGACGAGATTGATGGGCGCCAGGTTGTGCGACAGCCCGCTGGCTGTATACGCGCGGGCGGCCAGCTGTAGCAGGCCGGGTGGTGTGGTCTCGGTAAGCCCCATGATCTGATGCGCGGACAGTGCCTTGGCCATTTCCTTGGCGCTCGTGGTGCTCTCGTGGATGGCCTGGAGCCGCTCGACAGGGTCTTCGATGTGAGTTGCCAGCGACCCGGTCATCGAGCTGATCTGATTCCCGACGTCGGACTTCGTCTGGTCGGTTCGGGTGGACACGGGAATCTGCGCGATCAACGGTTTGGCGGGCAGCTCGTCACGCTTCTGCAGATACTCGCGAGCCGCACCGGCGACAAGCGCGAGCACAACGTCGTTGAGCTTGACGTCGAAGGCATCCTTGACGGCCTTGACCCGGGCCAGCTCCACGCGGCAGCCGGTAATCCGCCGGTGCGGCGACACGGACGCGTTGAATCGGGTCTTGGGCGCGTCGAAGTAACGCGCCGGCTTGCCGGCGACACCCAAAGCGGCGATCTGCTGACGCACGGTCTGCTCCACCAGCCTGGCGATGCGGAAAGGCGTCATGATTCCGACGTTGATGAGGGCACCGATCGCACGCCGTTCCAGGCCCGGGATCTGGAATCCCACAAATCCAACCGTCTCCTCTTGCGGCGGTCGCGGTTCGGGCGTGATGTCCAACAGGATTTCGCCCAGCCCGGCACCGGAGACGCCGTCAACGATGGCGTGGTGCATCTTGGTCAGCGTCGCGATACGGCCGCCCTCGACGCCCTCGATGACCCACAGTTCCCACAGCGGCCGGGAGCGGTCGAGTTTGTAGGACATCAGCCGACCGACCAGCTCGTCGAGCTCGCGGCGCCCGCCGGGAGCTGGAACGCCGATGCGACGGACGTGAAAGTCGACGTCAAGTTCCTCGTCCTCGACGAACCACGGCCGGTCCAGTCCGAGCGGGGCACCGGTGACGCGCCACCGTAACTGCGGGATCTCCGGCAATCGCTCGATGATCAGTTCGCGGAGTCGCTGGAAGCTATAGTCGGGCGCGTCATTGGGATCGCAAATCGCCAAAGCGCCCACATGCATGTGCCAGCCGGCGGTTTCCGCCGACCAAAATGCCGCATCAACACTCGAAAGCCGCTTCATTCCACGACCGTAGCCCTCGTGCGCCCGCCGCGGCCAGCTATCCCGTCAATCTCACAACGCGGCCCCATTTCACGCCTCGCCGGGCTAGGCATCCTCCAGCAGGTCGGGCGTCACCGCCGACTCGGTGTCGGGTATGCCTTCCACCTTCGCCTTCCGGTCAGCCATCGACAACAACCGCCGAATCCGGCCTGCCACAGCATCTTTCGTCATCGGCGGATCGGCCAGCCGGCCCAGCTCCTCCAGCGATGCCTGCCGGTGCTCGACGCGCAGTTTGCCGGCCGAGGCCAGATGATCGGGCACGGTATCGCCGAGTATCTCCAGCGCACGCTCCACCCGGGCCGCCGCCGCCACCGCTGCCCGCGCCGAACGGCGCAGATTGGCATCGTCGAAATTGGCGAGCCGGTTGGCCGTCGCCCGCACCTCGCGACGCATCCGGCGCTCTTCCCAGGTCAGCCGGGTGTCCTGCGCCCCCATTCGGCTCAGCAATGCGCCGATCGCCTCTCCGTCGCGCACCATTACGCGATCGGCACCA
Organism: uncultured Actinomycetota bacterium; assembly: GCA_963763005.1. Classification (GTDB taxonomy): domain Bacteria; phylum Actinomycetota; class Actinomycetes; order Mycobacteriales; family Mycobacteriaceae; genus Mycobacterium. Next base: position 666,986 of record CAVXMI010000016.1, on the reverse strand, counting down.
CGCACCTCGCGGGCCTTCGCGCTGACCCCGAGCCGACGTGCAGCACCCACCAGAGCGAGCGCGGCCTCCGGGCCAGGGCAGCTGACCTCCAATGCCGAGGAGCGTCCCGGCTCGGTCAGCGACCCGTGCGCCAAAAATGCTCCCCGCCAGGCAGCCTCGGCATCGCCGACACTGCCGCCGACCACCTGCGCCGGCAAGCCGCGCACCGGGCGCCCACGCATGTCGAGCAGTCCGGTCTGACGTGCCAGCGCCTCACCGTCGTTGGCGACCCGCAGCACGTACCGGGTGCTCTTGCGAATCCCGCTGGCGGACAACACATGCACGACCGCGTTGTAGCCGTACAGGTCGAAGATGTCCTTGCGCAGCCGGCGAGCGATGCTGCCCAGATCCACCTCGGCTTCGACGACCACGCGGCCGGCCACGATGTGCAACCCGCCGGCGAACCTCAGCAGGGAAGTGACCTCGGCACGCCGCGCGCTGACCGATTTGACTACCAGACGGCTCAGCTCGTCCTTGACTTCGGTCGTCATCGCCACGCGTCGTCACCCCTCGGTCCGTTGCCGCCCGGTCCATGCGCGCCCGTCTCTTGACGTCCACCCTCGATCGGCATCTCCTGCGGTGGCCGTCACCGGAGGCGCTTCCGGGTCCTTGTCGCGCGCGCGCACCGCATCCAGGACGGCCGCCAGCTTGCCCGGGTCATGTAAAGGTGTACCAGGTCTGGACACATCGGCGAACTGGACCTCCGCCTGCAGCAGTGTTGCGGTGCGGCGCAGTTGGTCACGCTCCCGGTCGCTCGGCACCCGTTCGGCGTCGATGATGATGTCGTGGACGGTGAATCCCGGCGCGTGCTGGGCCAGCACGTGCAGATGCCGTTCCACCGAGAAGCCCGGCCGTCTCCCCCGGCTCGGCCACCAGGTTGAGCACCAGCGCGCGCCGGGCGGTGGTGGCCTGCAGCGCCGCCGACCAGCCCCGGCACCAGCACATGCGGGATGACGCTGGTGAACCACGACCCGGGCCCCAGCACCACCAGGTCGGCGGCCATGATGGCGTCGACGGCCTGCCGGGTCGCCGGCGGGTCGGCGGGCAGCAGCCGCACCCGCCGCACCTTTCCCGGTGTGGTCGCGATCGCCACCTGGCCGCGGATCAGCCGGAACATCCGCGGGTCGGACTCCAGCCCGGACGACGTCGGCCTCGATCTGCAGCGCGATCGGGCACATCGGCAGCACCCGGCCCTTGACCCCGAGGATGCGTCCGAGTTCGTCGAGGGCCGCGACCGGATCGGCCAGCACCTCGTTGAGGCCGGCGAGCATCAGGTTGCCGATCGGATGGCCGGCCAGCGCGCCGCTACCGCCGAATCGGTGCTGCAGGATGGTCGCCCACAACCGGCCGTACGGGCTGTCGGATGCCAACGCCGCCAAGGCCATTCGCAGATCGCCGGGCGGCACCACGTCTAGTTCGCTGCGCAGCCGGCCCGAGGAGCCGCCGTCGTCGGCGACGGTCACCACCGCGGTGACGTAGGGAGTCAGCCGGCGGGCGGCCGACAGCGTCGCGTACAGTCCGTGGCCGCCGCCCAGCGCAACGATGCTGTGGCTCATGGGCGAGCTCATTCGCGACCCAGATCCCGGTGCAGCACCCGCACCGACAGTTGTGCATTGGACCCCAGCAGTGCTCATCAATGCCTCCGCGATCGCCACGCTGCGATGCTTACCGCCGGTGCAGCCGATAGCGACCGTCATGTAACGCTTCCCCTCCCGCCGGTAGCCGTCGAGACCAGCGATAGCAACCGATGGTAGGTCTGCGAGAAACTCAGCCGCGCCGGGCTGGCCCAGCACGTAGTCCCGCACCGCCGGATTTTGGCCGGTGAGTGCGCGCAACTCGTCCACCCAGTGCGGGTTGGGCAGGAACCGAACGTCCATCACCATGTCGGCGTCCATCGGCAGGCCGTACTTGAAACCGAAGGACTCGACCGTGACGCTGGTGGTCGCGACGGCCTCGCCGCCGAACGCCCGCTCGATGCTCTCCCGCAGTCCGCCGCACCGACAGTGTCGACGTGTCGATGATCAGATCGGCGGTGGCGCGCACCGGCGCCAGCATCGTGCGTTCGGCGGCGATGCCCTCGGCCAGGGTCTGGTCGCCCTGCAGCGGATGGCTGCGTCGGTTGTTCTCGTAGCGGCGCACCAGCATGTCATCGGATGCCTCCATGAACACCACTCGGGGGGTGATGTTGCGGGTGGCCAGTTCGTTGCGCACCCAGTCCAGGTCGCCGGTGAACCCACGCGACCGCGACATCCATCACCACCGCGAGCTGGGTGATCCGCGATCCGGCCGCCAGGCCGAGATCCACCATCCGGGCGATCAGCTCGGGCGGCAGGTTGTCGGCGACATACCAGCCCAGGTCCTCGAGCACCTTGGCGGCGGTGCCGCGGCCGGCCCCGGACAGCCCGGTCACCAGAACGACGTCGATACCGGATTCCGGCGCCATGCGCCCGGGCGTCTTCGCCGGCTCTGCTCTGTCATCCGATGCCGTGGTCCGATCATCGCCGATCGGCTCCAGGGTTGAATCCGCGGTCGCAGCGCTTCGAGCACGGCCGCCGCCGTCGCGACGCCGATACCGGGCACGGCGGTGATCTCCTCGACGGTGGCCTGCTTGAGGCGGGCCATCGATCCGAAATGGGTGACCAGCGCTTTGCGCCGGTGCTCGCCCAGCCCGCGCACCGAGTCCAGCGCCGATGCCGTCATCCGCTTGGATCGCTTGCTGCGATGGTAGGTGATGGCGAATCGGTGCGCCTCGTCGCGCACCCGCTGCAGCAGATACAGGCCCTCGCTGTTGCGCGGCATAATGACCGGGTCGGGCTCGGACGGCACCCACACCTCCTCCAGCCGCTTGGCCAGGCCGATCACCGCGACGTCGGTGACACCGAGCTCGTCGAGGACGGCGCTGGCCGCATTGACCTGCGGCGCACCGCCGTCGACGACGTACAGATTGGGCGGGTAAGCGAACCTGCGAGATTTTCCTTCCGGGGAAAGCAGATTCGGATCGTTCTGGTCGCTCAGGTGCCGCAGGAACCGGCGCCGGGTCACCTCCGCGATGGAGGCCACGTCGTCGGAGCGACCCTCCCCGGCGGCTTCCCGGATCGCGAAATGGCGGTAGTCCGACTTGCGCGGCAGGCCGTCCTCGAATACCACCAGCGAGCCCACCACGTCGGTGCCCTGCACGTGGCTGATGTCGACGCACTCGATGCGCAGCGGCGCATCGGCCAGGCCCAGGGCATCCTGAATGTTCTGCAGCGCAGCCGATCTGGCGTTGAAGTCACCGGCTCGCTTCAGCTTGTGCTGCTGGCAGCGCCTCTTTGGCGTTGCGCTGCACGGTTTCGGCCAGCGCCCGCTTGTCGCCGCGGCGCGGCACCCGCAACGCGACCCGTGAGCCGCGCAGGCTGGACAGCCAGCTGGCCAACTCGTCGGCGTTGGACGGCAGACACGGCACCAGCACCTCGCGCGGAACCGGGTTGGCGGATTCGTCGGCGGCGCCGCCCAATTCCGCCTGGTCGCCGTAGAACTGTGTCAGGAACTGCTCGACCAACTGGGTGCCGGAATCACCGGGGTCTCCGGACTTTTCGACGACCCAGCCGCGCTGGCCACGAACCCGGCCACCGCGGACGTGGAACACCTGCACTGCCGCTTCGAGTTCGTCGTCGGCGAATGCCACCACGTCGGCGTCGGTACCGTCGCCGAGCACGACGGCCTGCTTTTCCATCGCCCGCTTCAGCGCGGACAGGTCGTCGCGAAGCCGCGCGGCTCGCTCGAAATCGAGTTGCTCGGCCGCGGCGTTCATCTGCTGTTCCAACTCGCGGGCGAACCGGTCGGTCTTGCCGGACAGGAAATCGCAGAAATCTCGCACGATCTGGCGATGCTGCTCGGCGCTGACCCGGCCAACGCACGGAGCCGAGCATTTGTCGATGTAGCCGAGCAGGCATGGACGGTCAATCTGGTTGTGCCGCTTGAACACTCCCGCTGAACAGGTTCGCGCCGGAAAAACCCGGGTGAGCAGATCCAGCGTTTCCCGGATTGCCCAGGCGTGCGAGTACGGCCCGAAGTAGCGCACACCCTTGCGCCGCGGACCGCGATAGACCATCAACCGGGGAAACTCCTCGTTGAGGGTCACGGCCAGCACCGGATAGGACTTGTCGTCGCGGTAGCGGACGTTGAACCGCGGATCGAACTCCTTGATCCAGTTGTACTCCAGCTGCAGCGCCTCGACCTCGGTGTTGACCACCGTCCACTCGACCTTGGCCGCGGTTGTCACCATCTGCCGGGTCCGCGGATGCAAGCTGGCGACGTCGGCGAAGTAGGACGTCAGCCGGCTGCGCAGGCTCTTGGCCTTGCCGACGTAGATGACTCGCCCATGCGGATCCCGGAATCGGTACACACCCGGTTCGACCGGGATGGACCCGGGCGCGGGGCGGTACGTCGCGGGATCTGGCACGTACCCAGGCTAGTGGTCGTTAGAAGGGCGGTGGCTCGTCGGGATCGGTTGGCGGGTCCTGAGTGTCGACGGCGGCTGCGACGACTCGGGCGGCTTGGCGAGTTTGGCGGGTTTGGTGGTTGTGTTGGCGTTCGGCGGCGATGTAGTGGGCGCGGTTCTGTGCGCGGGTGGTGGTGCCCGTTGCGCCCGACGTAGGAGGGTCTTCTAGAAATGGTGACACCGGACAGGCCAAGAACATTCAAAGTTCTGATGCGACAGGCCGCGCCGAATGACCACCGCCTTCACCCCCCGATGATCCCGCCGGCCCCAAACAGGGGCACTGGGAGCGGATCGTGCGGGTGCCAGTTGACCTGCTCGGCCACGGCTCGACTCGTACCGCGGACACCCGCGCAGAGGCACTAGGTCCTGGTGCGTGGGGGTCAGAAGACCCTTGTGGCGATCGCGGCGTGCAGTGGAACGTGAACTTCCAGACGACTTACAAAGGATGGAAAATGATTCGTGAGCTTCTCGTCGCCACGGCCATCTCGGCAGCCGCTATCGGCGTGGCTCCAACAGCCAGCGCGGACCCCATCGACCAGCTGAGGGGCATGCTGCCAGCGGGGTACGGCCCCGACTCGTGCCATCCGATCGAAGACCAATTGGCAACACATCTGGAGTGTGGGCAGAACTCCATGCCCGGCGGTCCGGCGAACGCGGGCTACTTACTGTTCCGCAACTTGGGTGATCTGCGAAAGAGTTACGACGTCGCGCTCAAATCACCGACGAGACAGATAGTGCCATGCGAAGAGGGGGGTCCGGCGGCAGCGATCCGATGGAACAATGCCAAAGACGGCTGGCTGTTCTGCGGCTTAGGCGGGGGCGATGCCGAAGTCATTTGGAACAAGGAATCCAGCCTGTTCGCTGCCCACACCGACGGAAGCGACCTCTCCAGCCTGGTGCAGTGGTGGAAGAATACCGGCTACCAGGCAGGCTGACCACCAGGTCGGTGATCCGAGTCCACGCCGCCGCCATGCCACCCGCCAAGTCGCGTGTGCTACATCGTTCGGGATGTGCTGCGTGGGCTACACCCGCGACCGAATGGCTGTTTTGGTGGTGAAGACGGCACAGACACTTCACGTTGGACGGGTGGGTGGCTCCGCCGTCGGCGTAGGCGATGGTGTGGTCGAGATCGGAGTCGGTGGCCGGCCGGTCACAGCCCGGTGCCCGACACGTCAGGTCCCGCGCGCACAAAGGCCGCCAGGTTGGCTGACGGGGTGTAGTGCGGTTCGGGCCCGGGCGGCGCGAGCACCGGACACAGTCGGGCGGTCTTGGCCAGCTCGGCGACCAGCTCGGCGGGTATGAGGCCATCGGCGCCGAGCACTGCTGCCGGCGTCTGGCTGCGCCCGCACACACCGTGGCCGTCAACGCCTCCAGCCGCTGATCCAGCGCCTGTGCATCGGTGACGAACAGCCGCGCAGTCATCTCGGCCCACCCGTCCCCGGATGCCCAGATCGCCACCTCCCGATCGCGCAGCCGCTCGCGCACGCGGCGCACCGCATCGGCATCAGCGACGGCCACAATCCGATCCACCGCATCCGCCAGCCGCGCCCAATCCGCCTGCTCACCGCGCTCGGCGCCGCCCGGCTGGTCGTGACCCGTTGGCGGGCGGCGATGCGGTTTCGACCGCTTCGACTGTGCGAGTCAGCCCCGGGCGTCTATTTGCGCTCTTCGCTTGGTCGCCCACTCCGCCATGGGAAGGCCGGGCTTGCCGCCACGGAGCGACATCATCAGAGCCGGCTGCGGGACCACGGCCAGGCCCTAGTCGCAGGTCCAGTCCGAACGGCTCATGGTCCACACCAGGACACCGTCTGACGGGGTGCCGAAGAAACTCAGTCTCATCGGCCCGAACTCTCCGGCGGGAGACACACCCATGACGTCGCCGTGGCAGTTGTAAACGGCGCTAAAGCCATTCCACACCACATCGTGGGCGTTCAACGCGTCGTTGTAGACGTCGACCGATTCGGCGTACTCCGCCTGGCTGCCGAAACCGTTGCAGGTGCAGGCTTGCCGCTTGTCGAGACTCCGGAAGCCGGAGTCGCTCGACCTGTCACCGATGTGGTGCAGGCGTCCAGGTGTTACCGCGGCGATGACCAACGCCGCCGCTGTACACGCGGTGCGTCGATAGCCGCCCGCGTTCACGGTCAGCTCTCCGCTGCCAGGTCCGGCCGGTAACGCGCCAGCAGCGAGCGCACGGTGTCCATCGCCGTAACCGCGCGGTCCTTATCGACGGCCTGAATCGCCATCACCGGGATGTACTCATCGTCGGGCAGGTCGACCCGGGCCCAGCGACTACCACCGGGAAATGACACGCCGACCACCTCAGACCACGGAATAAGCCTGTCACTCCACAGATTACGCACCGAAAGCCCGGCGGCACCCACGCGCAGTCGCGGCCGCGCGAACAGCAGCACAGCGCCGGCAAGGACCAGTCCCAGGACGCCCATCGCCACCTGGTCGGCAGTCTGGAAGACCACCCCGCTGGACCCGATCTTGAGCAGCAGGCCCCCCGAGACATGCGCCGCCACGATCAGAAACGCTGCGGCATAGGCAAATAACGGCGTCCAGTAGGGACGCACGACAACATCCCAGTCGTCCGATTTCGCGGTCACGACTGAGCGCGCAGGTCACGCAGGGTCAGCGCGGTGGTCAGCGCCGCCGCGGTCGCCTGGGCACCCTTGTCCTCCGCCGACGCCGGAAGCCCGGCCCGGTCCAGCGCCTGTTCCTCGGTGTCGGTGGTCAACACGCCGTTGGCCACCGGCGTCGAGGCGTCCAGTGAGACTCGGGTCAGACCCTGGGTTACCGCATCACAGACATAGTCGAAATGTGGAGTCGCACCGCGGATCACGACACCCAGCGCGACGACGGCGTCATGATTGCGGGCCAACTCCTGTGCCACGACCGGAATCTCGATCGCACCGAGCACGCGTACCACCGTCGGGTCTTCGATGCCGGACTCGGCGGCCACTTTGCGGGCGCCGGCCAGCAGCGCATCGCAGATCTTGCTGTGCCAGGTGCTGGCGACGATGGCCAGTCGCACACCGGGCGCGTCAAGTACCGGTATGTCCGGAACGCCGGCGCCTCCGCTCACAAAGCACCACCGAATTCACCTGGCAGGTGGACGGATTCGTGGAAATCGTCCAGCCCGGCCAAGTCGTGGCCCATCCTGTCGCGCTTGGTCATCAGATACCGGATGTTCTCCGCGTTGGCCCGCACCGGCAGCGGCACCCGCTCGATGATGTGCAACCCGTACCCGTCCAGCCCGACCCGCTTGGCCGGGTTGTTGGTCAGCAGCCGCATCGAACGGACCCCGAGGTCGACCAGGATCTGCGCACCGATGCCGTAATCCCGTGCGTCAGCTGGCAATCCGAGCTTGAGGTTGGCATCCACGGTGTCTTCGCCGGCGTCCTGCAGCTGGTAGGCCTGCAGCTTGTGCATCAGGCCGATGCCGCGGCCCTCGTGGCCGCGCATGTAGAGCACCACGCCGCGCCCCTCCCGCGCGACCATCGCCATCGCGGCGTCCAGCTGGGGCCCGCAGTCGCAGCGCCGCGACCCGAACACGTCGCCGGTCAGGCACTCGGAGTGCACCCGGACCAGCACGTCGTCGCCGTCGCGTTCGGCCCGGCGATGTCGCCGCGGACCAGCGCGACGTGCTCGACGTCCTCGTAGATGCTGGCGTAGCCGACCGCGCGGAACTCGCCGTGCCGGGTCGGGATCCGGGCCTCGGCGATCCGCTCGATGTGCTTCTCGTGCTTGCGCCGCCACTCGATCAGGTCGGCGATGGAGATCAGCGCCAGGCCGTGCTCGTCGGCGAAGACCCGCAACTCGTCGGTCTGGGCCATCGAGCCCTCGTCCTTCTGGCTGACGATCTCGCAGATCGCGCCCGCGGGTCGCAGCCCCGCCATCCGGGCCAGGTCGACGGCGGCCTCGGTGTGGCCGGGGCGGCGCAACACGCCGCCGTCCTTGGCCCGCAACGGAACGACGTGGCCGGGCCGGGTGAAGTCGTCGGCGATACTGGCCGGATCAGCCAGCAGCCGCATCGTGGTCGCCCGGTCGGAGGCCGAAATCCCCGTCCCCACACCGTTTTTCGCATCGACGGTGACGGTGTAGGCGGTGCCGTGCTTGTCCTGGTTCACCGCGTACATCGGCAACAGGCCGAGCCGGTCGCAGATCGCGCCGTCCAGCGGCACACACAGGTATCCGGAGGTGTAGCGGACCATGAAGGCGACCAGCTCCGGCGTCGCCTTCTCGGCGGCGAAGATCAGGTCGCCCTCGTTCTCGCGGTCCTCGTCATCGATGACGACGACGGCCTTGCCCGCCGCGATGTCGGCAACCGCCCGTTCGACGGAGTCCAACCTCGTCATCGTTGCTACCTTGCTGTCAGAGCGGCTCACCCGAGAAGCCCACGTGTTGCCTTCAGTATGAACCACCGCGCCGCCGCAGTTATTGCCACTGCTTATTGGAGCGCACGGCCGGCGCCTAACCCGTCGGCGTGCCCCGCATCAGCCGCTCTACGTACTTGGCGATCACGTCCACCTCGAGGTTCACCTGGGTCCCCACCGGGGCTCGACCCAGGGTGGTCAGCTCCCGGGTCGTCGGGATCAGCGAGACCTCGAACCAGTCCCGGGACTCGGCGCCGAGCCCGGAGACGGTCAACGAAATCCCGTCGACAGTGATCGAGCCCTTCTCGACGACGTAGCGGGCCACCGCCGCCGGCACCTCGATCCGCACGACTTCCCAGTGCTCCGACGGTGTCCGGGCCACAATCTCGCCGGTCCCGTCCACATGTCCCTGCACGATATGCCCACCGAGCCGGCTGTTGATGGCCGCGGCGCGCTCGAGGTTCACTCGGCTACCGGGCTGCAGCGCGCCCAGGTTGGACCGGTTCAGCGTCTCGGCCATCACGTCGGCGGTGAATTGGCCGTCGGGCAGCACCTCGACGACCGTCAGGCAGACGCCGTTGACGGCGATCGAATCGCCGTGGCCGGCGTCGGCGGTGACGACGGGACCGCGGATGATCAGGCGCGCCGCGTCGGCAAGGGCGTCCCGGCCGGTCACCTCTCCGAGTTCCTCGACGATTCCGGTGAACATTGCACCAGGCTAATCGGCCCCCGGCTGGCCGCTACGAACACGGTTGCCGGACAGGATGCGCATTCCCCGACCCGGTCACCGGCACCCTCTACGATGCAGAGTATGCAGACCCGCCATCGTCTATTCGCACTCCTCGCCGCCCTGAGCATCGCCACCACCCTGGTCGCCGGCTGCTCGTCGGGCTCCAAGCAGAGCAGCGGCCCGCTGCCAGACGCGACGACATTGGTGAAGCAGGCAACCGAGCAGACCAAGAACCTCAAGAGTGCGCACCTGGTGCTGACGGTCAATGGAAAAATCCCGGGACTGACCCTCAAGACGCTGAGCGGCGATCTCACTACCAACCCCACCGCCGCGACGGGAAACGTCAATTTCACAATCGGCGGTTCTGATATCGATGCCAACTTCGTGGTCTTTGAAGGGATCCTGTACGCCACCCTCACGCCGAACAAATGGAGCGATTTCGGTCCGGCCGCCCAAATCTACGACCCCTCGCAGATCCTGAATCCGGACAACGGCCTGGCCAACTTGCTGGCGAACCTTACCGACGCCAAAGCCGAAGGGCGCGACACCATAAACGGGCAGACCACCATCCGCATCAGCGGCAAGGTCACCGCCCAGGCGGTGAATCAGATTGCGTCGCCGTTCAATGCGAAAGAGCCGGTGCCGACCACCGTCTGGATTCAGGAGACCGGCGATCACCAGCTGGCGCAGGCCAAGTTGGATAAAGGCTCGGGTAATTCGGTCCAGATGACCTTGTCGAACTGGGGCGAGCAGGTTCACGTCACCAAGCCCCCGGTGAGCTGATGAGCAAGCAGACAGGACGCCGAGTCGCGATCAGCGCGGGCAGCCTCGCAGTACTGCTGGGCGCCCTCGACACGTATGTCGTGGTCACCATCATGCGCGACATCATGAACGATGTCGGAATCCCGGTGAACCAGCTGCAACGGATCACCTGGATCGTCACGATGTACCTGCTGGGCTACATCGCCGCGATGCCGCTACTGGGCCGGGCTTCCGACCGGTTCGGCCGCAAGCTCCTGCTTCAGGTCAGCCTGGGCACGTTCATCGTCGGGTCGGTGGTCACCGCGCTGGCCGGCGATTTTGGCGATTTCCACATGCTGATCGTCGGCCGCACCATCCAGGGCATGGCCAGCGGCGCACTCTTGCCCGTCACGCTGGCGCTGGGCGCCGACCTGTGGGCGCAGCGGAACCGGGCCGGCGTGCTCGGCGGTATCGGGGCCGCTCAGGAACTCGGCAGCGTGCTGGGTCCGCTGTACGGGATCTTCATCGTCTGGCTGTTCCACGAATGGCAATACGTGTTCTGGATCAACATCCCGCTGACCCTGATCGCCATGGCGATGATCCAGTTCAGCCTGCCCTCGCACGACCGCAGCGCCGCGCCGGAGAAGATCGACCTGGTCGGCGGTGCGCTACTGGCGGTCGCGCTGGGCCTTGCTGTCATCGGGCTGTACAACCCCAGCCCTGACGGCAAACAGGTGCTACCGAGCTATGGGTTACCGGTGCTGGTCGGCGCGATCGTCGCGGCAGTGGCGTTCTTCACCTGGGAGCGGTTCGCGCGTACCCGCCTCATCGAACCGACCGGGGTGCGCTTCCTGCCGTTCCTGGCCGCCCTGGGCTCCTCGGTCGCCGCAGGCGCGGCGCTAATGGTGACGCTGGTAAACGTGGAGCTGTTCGGCCAGGGTGTGCTGGGTATGGACCAGACCCAGGCGGCCGGGATGCTGCTGTGGTTCCTGATCGCACTACCGATCGGCGCACTGACGGGCGGGTGGATCGCCACCAGGGCGGGCGACCGTGGAGTGACCTTCGTCGGGCTGCTCATCGCCGCCGTCGGCTATTGGCTGATTTCGCACTGGCCGGTCGACCTGTTGGCCTCTCGACACAACATCTTCGGATTGTTCACGGTGCCCGCGATGCACGCCGACCTGCTGGTGGCCGGCCTGGGGCTTGGTCTGGTGATCGGACCGCTGTCCTCGGCCACCCTGCGGGTGGTGCCCTCGGCCCAGCACGGCATCGCCTCAGCGGCGGTGGTGGTGGCCCGGATGACCGGCATGTTGATCGGCGTGGCCGCGCTGAGCGCCTGGGGCTTGTACCGGTTCAACCAGATCCTGGCCGGGCTGTCGGCATCCGTGCCGCCCAACGCCAGCCTGCTCGAGCGCGCGGCCGCGATCGGAGCCCAGTACCAGACGGCGTTCGCACTGATGTACGGCGAGATATTCACCATCACCGCAGTCGTCTGTGTGGCCGGAGCGGTGCTGGGTCTGTTGGTCAGCGGCCGCAAGGACCACACCAGCGAACTGGAAGTCCCCGAGCAGCAAGCCGTCGCGCCCCAGGCGTGAGCCGCTAACGCGCCACCAGGCTGAGCAACAGATCCGGGCCGCACCGTTCGACGCCGTCGAACTGCCAGCGCAACGCGTTCGCGATGCTGGACACCCCCACATCGTCGACCGCAGCGACCGGACCGCCCAACAGGATTGGCGCGACGTAGGCCAGGATCCGGTTGATCGCCCCGGCCCGCAGGAAGGCACCCGCGAGGGTGGGCCCGCCTTCCAGCAGCACGTCGGTGCGGTCCGACAGCGCCCTGAGCACCTCCACGGGCTCGTGGGTACGGATCATCATGGTGCGCGAATCGTCGTTGAGAACTTTTGCTTCCGGCGGTATGTCGCGCTTGCCCACCACCACGCGCAGCGGCTGCTGCTGCGCCAGCGAACCGTCAGCCAGCCGAGCGGTCAGGGCCGGGTCGTCGGCCAGGACGGTGCCCGTGCCGACCACGATCGCGTCGGCGATGGCGCGGCGACGATGCAGGTCGGCGCGCGCGGCCTCACTGGAGATCCACTGGCTGGAACCGTCGGCTGCAGCGCTGCGACCGTCGATGCTGGTGGCGTACTTCCAGGTCACGTGCGGCAGCCCGGTGCGTTGTTTGTGCAGCCATTCCCGCAGCGGTCCGGCCGCCACCTGATCCGCCATCACACCGGCCCGCACTTGCAGGCCCGCTGCCGACAGCCGGCCCGCGCCGCCCCCCGCGATCCCGTTGGGGTCGGCGACGCCGTAGATCACCGTCCCCACTCTGGCTTCGATCAGAGCGTTCACACAGGGCGGAGTCTTGCCGTAGTGGTTACACGGCTCCATGGTGACCACCGCGATACCGCCGGCAGCCAAACCGCCGGCCCGGCGCAGCGCCAGCACCTCGGCGTGGTCGCCGCCGGCCGGCGCGGTGGCGCCGACGCCGACAACCCGGCCTTCCTGGTCCACAATGACGGCCCCGACCGGCGGGTTCGGATACGTGGTGCCCTTGACCTGGTAGGAGTGCTCGATGGCGAGGCGCATGGCCTCCTCGATGCTCTTGACCTGTTCAACGCTCATTGGCCGCTCACCGGCCATGATGGGGTGACACAGCACCGGCCTGTCGCCGTAGTGCCTCTACCGCGGCGCCCGGGTTATCGGCGCCGTATACCGCAGATCCGGCGACAAAGCAGTCGACACCGGCCTCGGCGGCTTGCTCGATCGTGTCCTCGTTGATACCGCCGTCGATCTCGACCAGGATCGTCAGCTCACCCGCATCGACCATCTCGCGCACTGTACGCACTTTGCCCAGCATTTCGGGGATGAAACTCTGGCCGCCGAAGCCGGGTTCTACCGACATGACGAGGAAGGTGTCGAAGTGCGGCAGGATTTCCAGGTATGGCTCGACTGGGGTGCCTGGCTTCACGCTGATCCCGGCTTTGGCGCCCGCGGCCCGGATATCGCGGGCCACCCCGACCGGATTGTCGGTGGCCTCGGCATGGAAGGTGACGTTATAAGCGCCCGCTTCGGCATACGGCGGCGCCCACCGGTCCGGGTTGTCGATCATCAAATGGCAATCCACCGGGATGCTGGTGGCCGCGAGCAGGCTCTCCACCACCGGCAGACCGATCGTCAGGTTCGGGACGAAGTGGCCGTCCATCACATCGACATGCAACCAGTCGGCGCCGGCCACCGCGGCTACTTCGTCGGCGAGATGGGCGAAATCAGCAGACAGGATCGACGGTGCGATCAGGGGTCCCGCGATGCTGCGAGGCATGAGCGACACACTACTGAGCCTTGCGGCCAAGCTCACACCCGCCGCCGCAGTGCCGCCGCGAACATGGCGTCGGTGCCGTGCCGGTGTGGCCACAGCTGCACATAGGGCCCGTCCCCCAGGCCCTCGGCGACGGGCCCGAACAGCGGCCGGGTATCCAGTGCGTCCACCGGATGCCGGCGCAATGCGTCGGCGACCACCCCCACAGTTTCGGCCAGGTGCGGCGAGCAGGTCGCATAGAGCACCACGCCGCCCGGCCGGGTCAGGGCGATCGCGGCGGCGAGCAGCTCACGCTGCAGCTTGGCCAGCACCGGCACGTCAGCCGGCTGACGCCGCCAGCGGGCCTCCGGCCGCCGGCGCAACGCGCCCAGTCCGGTGCAGGGCACGTCGACCAACACCCGGTCAAAGCCAGGGTCGAGATCGGTGTGCCGCCCATCGACACGCAACACCTCAACCGGCAGCCCGCGGGTGTTATCCGCCACCAGGTCCGCGCGATGCGGCGACGGCTCCACCGCGGTCACCCGGGCCCCTGGATGCGGGTACTGGTCCGAAGCCCAGCGCAGCCAGCAGCGCGGTCTTGCCGCCCGGCCCGGCGCACAGGTCCAGCCACCGTCCGGTGTCGCCGTCGACCGGTGCCAGCGTCAGCGCCCGGGCCACCAACTGGCTGCCCTCGTCCTGGACCAGGGCCTGGGCGTCGCGCACCGGCGCCAGCTGTCCGGGGTCGCCGCCCGGCAGGTACACCGCGTAGGGCGAATACCGGCCGACAGTGCCGTCCACCGCATCGGCCAGTTCGCTGGCAGTCAGTACCCCGGGGCGGGCCGCCAAGTGCACCTGTGGCCGTTCGTCGTCACTGGCCAGTACCGCATCCAGTTCTCCGGCCGCCGCGCCCAGCGCGTCGGCGAAGGCCTGGGCGATCCAGCGCGGGTGGGCGTGCACGAACGCGGCGTGCCCGATCGGATCGCTCCGCGGGTCGGGAGCCAGCTCGTCGACCCAGGACCGCTCGTCTCGGACAGCGATAGTTCGCAATACACCGTTGACGAAACCTGCTCGCGCCGAGTCGAATTCGATTCCGGCCTGCTCGACGGTGGTGGACACCGCGGCGTGCGCGCCGACCCGGGTGCGCAGCAGCTGATAGGTGCCGAGCCGCAGCAGGTCGAGCAGGACCGGGTTGATCGCCTGCGGCGAACGACCGGCGGCTGCACCGATGACCGCGTCGAGCAGGCCCTGGGTCCGGCAGGTGCCATAGGTCAGCTCGGTGGCAAAGGCGGCGTCGCGGCCGCTGATACCGCGCTCGCGCAGCAGCCCGGGCAGCACCAGATTTGCGTACGCATCGCGCTCGCTCACCGCCCGCAGCACCTCGAACGCCGCCCGACGCGCCGGGTCCAGCGGCCGGCGGCGCGGGCCCTGTCCCCGGTTCTGGGGCCCGCGCGGTTGGCGGTCCGGCCGATTGCGGTGTGGCTTGTCCTGGGCCGGCGTCATGACGCCCGTATGGCGGGGTCGAGCCGCGCGCCCCGCGCCCAGTCGACAGCGTTCATGAGCTTCTTGCCCGGCGGCTGAATCTGGCCCAGCCGCACCGGTTCCGAGCCGGTGCCGATCCACACGCTCTTGCGGTCTACGCGAATATCACCGGGCGGCAGAGACTTTGGAGCTTCTGGTGGCGCCGAATCGAGCTGCACCGGTCCGACTTTGACTCGCAGGTCACCGATGAGCGTCCAGGCGCCCGGATTGGGCGTGACTGCACGGATCCGACGCTCGACTACCGACGCCGGCAGATCCCAGCGCACCCGTGCCTGCTCCACGGTGATCTTCGGTGCCAGACTGACTCCGTCGGCCGGTTGCGGTCGCGGCGTCAGCGTCTGCTCGGCGATGCCGTCCAGCGTGGTCGCCAACAGTGCCGCCCCCGAAACCGCAAGTCGTTCAAGCAGATCGCCCGCAGTGTCGGTCGGCTGGATGGTTTCGGTGACCACACCGTAAACCGATCCGGAGTCCAGGCTCGGCTCGATCTGGAACGTCGTGGCTCCGGTGATCGTGTCCCCAGCGGCAATTGCGGCCTGCACCGGTGCAGCGCCACGCCAGGCGGGCAGCAGCGAGAAGTGCAGGTTGACCCAGCCGTGCGGAGGAACCGCGAGCAGCGGGTTGCCGAGCAGCGCCCCGTAGGCCACCACCGCGCAACACTCGGGCGCCAGCTCGGACAGTTCGGCGACGAACTCCGCCGAGTTCGGACGCGACGGCCGCAAGACCGGGATGCCGCGATCGAGGCCCTCGCGGGCGACCGGCGAAGGCTCCGGCTTGCCCCTCCGGCCGGAGACGGCGTCGGGTCGGGTCAGCACCGCGATCACGTCGTGACGCGGCGAGCCGATGAGGTGACGCAGCGCGGGTAGCGCGGGTTCGGGGGTGCCTGCGAAGACGATGCGCACCCGCACAGTCTAGAAAGCTTCGCTGACGTGTCGTGGGCCACAATCCCGACAGCCAGATTCTCAGCCACTTATAATATTACTGTCACATACTGTATCTGGTAGACACGATTGCATACTGCGGTCGATTTGCCTGCCACACCAGCGACGACGATGTCGAAGTAACGCAGCCCCTTCCCTTTCTTCTCAGGAGATCTGATGACTATCGACACACCCATCCGCGAGGACCAGACGCTCGCGGCCACACATCGGGCGATGTGGGCACTGGGCGACTACGCCCTGATGGCAGAAGAGGTGATGGCCCCACTCGGCCCAATCCTGGTCGCCGCCGCGGGCATTAGGCCGGGCGTTCGGGTCCTTGACGTCGCCGCCGGCTCTGGCAATATCTCGCTTCCCGCTGCCAAGACGGGTGCCACTGTCATTTCGACCGACCTCACACCGGAGCTGCTGCTGCGGTCCCAGTCACGGGCCGCGCAACAGGGGTTGACCCTCGAGTACCAGGAAGCCAATGCGCAAGCCCTGCCGTTCGGCGACGACGAGTTCGACGCCGTGATCTCGGCAATCGGCGTGATGTTCGCGCCGGATCATCACTGCGCGGCCGGCGAACTGGTCCGAGTCTGCCGGCCCGGCGGGACGATCGGTCTGATCAGCTGGACGCGAGAAGGCTTCTTCGGCCGGATGCTGGCCGCCATCAGGCCGTACCGGCCCAGCCTGTCGGCGGCTTTGCCCCCGTCGGCGTTGTGGGGACGTGAGGCTTACATCGGTGGCCTGCTGGGAGATCGAGTCACTGTCACCAAAACGTTCCGTGGAATGTTAGAGGTGAAGCGGTTCGACACTGCCCTGGCCGTCCACGACTACTTCAAGAATCACTACGGCCCGACGATCGAGGCCTATGCAAACATCGGCGACAATGCGGTGCTGGCCGCCGAGCTCGACACCCAGCTCGTTGAACTCGCCGCGCAATATCTGACGGACGGCGTCATGGAATGGGAGTACTTGCTTCTCACGGCAGCAAAGCACTGAGTCAGCGTGCAACCATGTCAGGCCGCCTCGCCGTTCGGCAGGCGGCTTGGCACGGGCCGGCGACTACAGGTCCCTAAAGATCCAACTCGAAGTGAGCGTCGGGCTCACCGCCCGCGGCGGTGAACGCCGTCAGGGCACGCACCAGCCCCTGACGTTCCGCCGACGGCATTTGTTCGACGATGCGGGCGATTTCCGTGCGCCGGTGCGTGGTGACCTTGTCAACCAGATCCCGCCCCCGCTTGGTCAGCGCGGCGAGCAGTTCGCGTCGCGAGGTCGGGTGCGGTAGCCGGTCGATCATCCCGGCGCCGACGAGCCGGTCGACCATCCGGCCGGTCGCCGACGGTTGCACACCCAGCAGGGTGGCCAGTGTGGCCAAGTTGATCGGACCCCGATTAGACAAAATCACCAGGGTTCGGAACTGCGGGATGGTGATGGTATCGTCGACCAGCGCGATTGAATGAGCCGAGATAGCTACCAGCAACCGGGACGCTGTCAGCAACGAGTCGGTGATCGCATCCAGCGACTCGTCGGCTACCGTCGCATTCTCCGATGACATCGCAGCCCCCTTCCCCACTCTCCCGGGCCCTCAACTTCATCGTTGCACTACACGGGCTGCCGCATTGAAAGTGTAACAGCCCCCCACAATCGTAGAATTCGATTAATTCTTATGTATACAATCGCCAGCGGGCATAATCGGATACGGTAGCCAAAATTTCCTGCACTGCCACCGGCCCGGACCTGTCGGCGCGGGGGGAAGGTCAGTGTCCCTGAGCTGGACACCCGATGGTTTCTGCGGCCAATTACTTTCCGCCATCAGGCCTTACCGGCCGGCCCTGCCGACCGGAGCGCCACACGAGGTGTGGCGGGGAAGCCAAGACTACGTCAGTGACGTTTTTCGCGACCACGTAGATATCCGCACGCGGCATGGCTCGCTGACAGGTGGACCGGCTCGACGATCAACGCCTACCGCCACATCGCCGACGCCCCAGAGCGGGTCGCCACGAATACCCTGAAGGACGGCGTGATGGAGTGGGAATACCTGATTTTCACCGCCCGAAAGCGTTGACGGAGCGGTTATCACGTCATCCGATGTGCAGCGGGTCGATCTGCACCCGTACCGGTTGATGGGTTTGCCGGGCGCTGAGCACACTTACGCCGCGACGCAGCGCCGCCGCCAGCGCCAGCCCCTGTTCGCGACGGACCCGCACCAACATCCTGGTTACCGGCACATCGGCGGGGGTGCCCGCCGGGCGGCGGACGCCGGGCGGCAGATCCACCGGGCCCAGCAGGTCAGCCCCGTCAGGCAACCGCGCTTCGTCAAGTAGCGCGGCGACGGCGCCGGCAGGGCCATCTAGGGCGGCGATGTGCACACTCGGGGGCAGGCCAACTTCGGTGCGCGCCGCCAATTCGGCCTCCGCGTGACCTACCGGATCCCATCGGATCAGCGATTGCACCGTCGGGACGGATGATTCGGCAACCACAATCACCACCCCGCCGTCACCGCGCGCCCGCACCAGTGCGGCCGCGGTCATCCAGCGCCACAGGGCGTCCTCGGCTGATCGCAGGTCTTGCCGTCCCAGCAGCGCCCAGGTGTCCAGCAACAGCGCTGTCCCATACCCGCTTGATGCACGCGGTTCGGCCCCCGGGGTGGCAACCACCAGGGCCGGGCGCGCGGCGACCTCTGCCACGATGGCGTCGCCCGCCGAGGTGATCACCGCCGTACCGGGGAATGCCCGGCCGAGCTCTTCGGCAGTGCGGCGGGCCCCGACGACCACCGCACGCACCGCATCCGACCCGCAACGCGCGCACCGTATCGTCGGGTCGACGCGGCCGCACCAGCGGCAGACCATACCTGGCGTGCCGCGATCCAGCACCGACAGCGGACCCGTGCAATGCCGGCAGCGGGCGATCGCGCGGCAGCGCCCGCAGGCCAGCGAAGGCACATACCCGCGCCGCGGCACCTGCACCAGCACCGGTGCTCCGGCCTCCAGCGATGAGCGGGCGGCGCGCAGCGCGATGGACGGCAGTCGCGCGGTGCGCGCCGCCGGGTCGCGTTCGTCGGCGTATCCGCTGTCGTCCAGGGCAACCACGCGCGGAGTGCGGGCACGCACCACCGGCCGTGCCGCGACTACGTCGTGCGCCCAGCCACTGCGCACCAGCGCGTGGGCTTCGGCGGTACGGGCGTAGCCACCGATCAGCGCAGCGCACCGCGCCTGATGCGCGCGCAGCATCGCCACCTCCCGGGCATGCGGATAGGGTGCCCGCGGCTCGGCCAGGGTGTCGTCGGCGTCGGCCCAAACCATGACCAGACCCAGGTCGCTCAGCGGCGCGAACACCGCGCTGCGGGTCCCGATCACCACACGCGCGCTGCCCCGCAGCGCCGCCAGCCAGCGCCGGTAGCGTGCGGCCGGCCCCAGGCCCGCCGACAGTGCCACCACACTGTGCTCGTCGATACGGGTCGTCGCGGCCTGCCACAGTGCGTCCAGATCCCGCTGGTCGGGCACGATCGCGAGCACAGAGCGCCCCGCCCGTACGGTTTGGGCGGCCGCCTCGGCGAATCGGTCCGCCCACAGCTCCCCCGGTAGCGTCTGCCAGACGGCCCGGGCGGCACGCGACTCGGCAAGGGCGGCCAGGAACTGGCCGCCGCGACCGTAAACCTCCCAGCCCGACGGGTCGACCGGCGCGACATCCGGCCGGGCGGGGATCACCGTGGCTTCCCGCTCCACCCGGGCGTGCCGGGCGGGCACCGCCAGCCGCAACACGTCCGGCCGGGTCCCGGCGTAGCGGGCGGCCACCGCGTCGACCAACCGGCGGATTTCGGGCGTGAGCACCGGTTCGGGCGACACCACACGATCCAGCCAGCCCAGCTTGCCCTGGTGATCGGTGTCGTTGCGGCGCTCCAGCACAAATCCGTCGACCAGCCGACCATGAAACCGCACCCGCACCCGCACCCCCGGATGGGCATCGTCGGACTGCTCGGCGGTGACCAGATAGTCGAACTCGCGATCCAGGTGCGGCACCGACAGCATCGGCAGCACCCTCGCGATCGGCTCGACCTCGATGGGCGTGCGGGCGGAATTGCGAGATACGTTGCTAGACAATATCTTTCTTGCCTGTTTCGCGCCTCGGGCGCGGTCGGTTAGCTCTCGGCAGGCTCAGGGGCGTTATCCGGGTCATCGCGACCGAAGAAGAACCCGGCCATAATCAGGATCTCCGCAGCGGCGTACGACCACCAGATCGGCACTGCCAATGCCTCGTTGCCCAGGATAAACCGGCCGATCGCTATCATCGAGTCCGACGCCGCGAAACATAGCGCCCCGACCGCGGTCCAGATCGTCGGCAGCGGCACCATGAACGCGGTGCACACCATCGCGGTCAGCACCAGGATGTAGACGGTTACCGGAATCGTCAGGTTGTCCTGGCCCAGGTGGGGCCAGAACCATGCCAACAGCGACAGCGCCGCCAGAAACATCATTACGGCGGCAGCGATGCGTGGATTCGACGGATCCGACTTCAACGCCAGGGGCAGCATCGCACCGAGAAAACACAAGTGCGCCAGCAAGAATGAGGCAAGGCCCAAGACAAATGACTGGGTCCACCACGGGATCGCCAACAGCCAGTCACCGGCGGCCGAGAACAGCAACGCCGGCACCAGCCACCGGCGCTCGCGGACGATGGGGTGAGCAACCGCCGCGACGGCCAGCAGGACCGCCATCGATGCTTTGAACGGCGGCTGCAGGATCGAATGCCCGGTCAGCTCGGTACCCGGCGGGAAGCGCATCGCGATCACGGTCAAGTAGACGCCGTAGGCGAGGCCCGCCCAGCCGGCGACTACCCAGCCACCGGCCACCAAGCGAGGTGCGTACGGTACCTCCATGCCCAGTTTGGACAACACCGCCGACGAGAAACCCGCTATCGACCCCATCCTGCTGAAGGTACTCGATGCGGTTCCGTTTCGGCTATCCACCGAGGATGGGATCGACGCGGTACGCCAGCGGTTGCGCGACTTGCCGCGTCGGCCGGTGCATCCCGAATTGCGGGTCGAGGACCGGGCGATCGACGGGCCGGCGGCGGCCATCCCCATCCGGATCTATTGGCCGCCAACTGATCCCGATCGCAGCGCCGCCCCGCCCGTGGTGCTGTTTTTCCACGGCGGCGGATTCGTCATGGGCGATCTCGACACCCATGACGGCTCGTGCCGTCAGCATGCCGTCGGCGCCGACGCCGTCATAGTGTCCGTTGCCTACCGGCTGGCACCCGAGCACCCCTACCCCGCTGCCATCGAAGACGCCTGGGCCGCAACGCTATGGGTCGCCGAACATGGCGCTGAGATCGGAGCCGACAGCACCCGGACGGCTGTCGCAGGGGACTCGGCGGGCGGCACCATCGCCGCGGTGATCGCACAGCGAGCCCGTGACAATGCCGATGAGGGCGCACCGCCGATCGCCTTCCAATTGTTGTGGTATCCCTCCACAATGTGGGATCAATCGCTGCCGTCGTTCACCGAGAACGCCAGCGCGCTGATCCTCGATACCAAGGCCATCGCCTCATTCTCCCGTTGGTACGCAGGCGAAGTCGACATGTCCAATCCGCCGGCGGGAATGGCGCCGGGCCGGGCGGAGAACCTGGCCGACCTGCCGCCGGCCTACATCGCCGTCGCCGGCTACGACCCGCTGCGCGACGACGGCATCCGGTACGGCGAGCTGCTGGCCGCCGCCGACGTCGCCGTCGAGGTGCACAACGCCGAGACGATGGTGCACGGCTACGTCGGTTACGCCGGCGTGGTGCCGGCCGCCACGGCCGCGGTGGATCGCGGGCTGGCAGCGTTGCGCGTTGCGCTGCGCGGCTGACTCCGGTGGTGCGTACGGTAGGTCCATGACGGACCCGACCACCGCCCGACCGGGCATCGATCCCATCCTCAAGATGCTGCTCGACACCTTTCCGCTGACCTTCACCGCGGCCGACGGCGTCGAGGTCGCCCGCGAGCGGCTGGCTGCGCTGAAAGCGCCGCCGGAAATGCTGCCGAACCTGCGGATAGAGGAACGGACGGTTGGCTACGGCGAACTGACCGACATTCCGGTCCGGATCTACTGGCCACCTGTCGCTGCGCACGACAACCTGCCGGTCGTCGTCTTCTACCATGGCGGCGGCTGGTGCCTCGGCGATTTGGACACCCACGACCCGGTCGCTCGCGCACACGCTGTCGGCGCCGACGCCATCGTGGTGTCCGTCGACTACCGGCTTGCCCCAGAGAATCCGTTCCCGGCCGGGATCGACGACAGCTGGGCGGCGTTGCGCTGGGTGGGCGAGCACGCTGCCGAGCTGGGTGGTGACCCGAACCGGATTGCCGTCGCCGGTGATTCCGCGGGCGGAAATATCTCGGCGATCATGGCGCAGCTGTCCCGTGACAATGCCGATAATGGCGGACCGGCGCTGGCCTTCCAGTTGTTGTGGTATCCGTCGACCATCGGCGACCTGTCCCTGCCGTCCTTCACCGAGAACGCCACCGCACCCATCTTGGACCGCGACGTCATCGATGCGTTCCTCAGGTGGTACGTGCCGGACCTCGACATCAGTGACCACACGACGCTGCCTACCATCCTCGCCCCGGGTAACGCCGACCTATCCGGTCTGCCTCCGGCATTCATCGGCACCGCCGAACACGATCCACTGCGAGATGACGGAGCCCGCTATGCGGAGTTGCTCAACGCCGCCGGGGTCCCGGCGGAGTTGTGCAACGAGCCGCACATGGTGCACGGCTATGCCAGCTTCGCCCTCGTGGTGCCCACCGCGGCGGAGGCGACCAGCCGCGGCCTGGCGGCGTTGAAGAAGGCACTGCACGCTTAGCGCTTTTGACGGAAAACGCCGCTCGCGATTCGAGACCGCGACAAACGTTGCCGGTTCTGATTATTCCGAGCATTTAGCTGGGCTGCCGCAACCCTTCGGGAGGTGCACCTGTTGTGCGCTCGGCCGAATGCGCCGTCGTTGACCGGCACGAGTTCCAGCAACGGACGCAGCAGTTCCTCATCGATCGCCAGCCCCGTGTCACCCATACAGTGGAGCCATGGCCACTCTGACCGCCGAGCGGGCCCTGCGGGGACCGGCCAGACGGCTGAGCGCTTGGACGATGACACGGGAAGCTCTCACCATCGGAGTCGAGGCGATGCTGACGCTGCGGCCCAAACACCGAATGCCCCTCGTAGGAAGCAGGCGCCAATGAGGACCGAGCCCGATTACCACGCACTGATCGTCGGTGCCGGATTCTCCGGCATCGGCGCCGCTGTCAAACTCGACCAGGCGGGACTCACCGATTACCTGGTGGTCGAAGCCGCCGACGGCGTCGGCGGCACCTGGCACTGGAACACCTATCCCGGTATCGCCGTGGATATTCCGTCGTTTTCCTATCAGTTCTCCTTCGAGCAGAGCGCGCACTGGTCGCGAACCTACGCACCCGGCCACGAGCTGAAGGCCTACGCCGAACACTGTGTCGACAAATACGGCATCCGATCCCGGATCCGGTTCAACACCAAGGTGCTGGCCGCCGAGTTCGACGACGAACACGCCCTGTGGCGCGTGCAAACAGACCCCGGCGGCGAAGTCACCGCCAGGTTCCTGATCAGCGCCAGCGGCGTGCTCACGGTGCCCAAGCTCCCCGACATCGACGGTGTGGGCTGCTTCGACGGCGTCACCATGCACACCGCGCGGTGGGATCACACTCAGGACCTGACCGGAAAGCGCGTCGCCGTCATCGGCACCGGCGCCTCGGCCGTGCAGGTCATCCCTGAGATCGCGCCAATTGTCTCCCACCTCACCGTCTTTCAGCGCACCCCGATCTGGTGCTTCCCCAAGCTCGACGTCCGGATGCCGGCACCTGCTCGCTGGGCGATGCGGATTCCCGGCGGCAAAGCTATCCAGCGGCTGCTCAGCCAGGCCTTCGTGGAGGCCGCCTTCCCGATCGCGGCGCATTACTTCACGGTGTTTCCGCTGGCCAGAAGGATGGCGTCAGCGGGTCGGAGGTATCTGCGTCAGCAGGTCCACGACCCGGTGGTGCGCGAGCAGCTCACCCCGCGATATGCCGTGGGCTGCAAACGGCCCGGCTTCCACAACACCTATCTGTCGACGTTCAACCGCGACAACGTGCGGCTGGTCACCGAGCCGATCGACAAGATCACACCCGGTGCGGTGGCTACCACTGACGGCAGCAGCCACGAGATCGATGTGCTGGTGCTGGCGACGGGCTTCAAGGTGATGGACACCGACAACGTCCCGACTTACGCCGTCACCGGAAGCGGCGGCCGGTCTTTGAGCCGGTTCTGGGACGAGCATCGACTGCAGGCTTACGAGGGCGTCAGCGTTCCGGGTTACCCGAACTTCTTCACCGTGTTCGGCCCGTACGGCTACGTCGGATCGTCGTATTTCGCGCTCATCGAAACGCAAACCCACCATATCCTGCGGTGCCTGAAACGGGCCCGGCGCGACGGCGCAACCCGTGTCGAGGTGACCGGGGAAGCCAACGACCGGTACTTCGCCGAGGTGATGCGCCGGCGACACCGCCAGGTCTTCTGGCAGGACAGTTGCCGGCTGGCCAACAGCTACTACTTCGACAAGAACGGCGATGTTCCGTTACGCCCGACCACGACGGTGGAGGCGTACTGGCGCAGTCGGCGTTTCGATCTCGACGACTACCGGTTCACCGCTTAACGGCCGGCCCTGATTCGCGACAGAAGGAGACCCCAGTGGCGAAGGAGTTTTCGCATATCGACGACTCGATCCGGGAGTTCATCGGCGAGCAGGCTATGTTCTTCGTTGCCACCGCACCCTCCAACGGCGGCCGAGTCAACCTCTCGCCCAAGGGATACCGTGACACCTTCGCGGTACTAGACCCGAACACCGTCGCCTATCTCGATCTGTTCGGCAGCGGTGCCGAAACAATCGCACACCTGCGTGACAACGGCCGGATCACCCTCATGTTCTGCTCGTTCACCCGCAACTCGCGGATCCTACGGCTGTTTGGCACCGGCCGAGTGGTCCGTCCGGACGACATCGAATTCAACAGTATCAGAACGCATTTCGGAGATCTGCATCCAGGTCTCCGGGCGGCGATCGTCATCGATGTCGAGCGCATCGCCGACGCCTGCGGATACGCGGTGCCTTACTACGACCTCGTCGATGAACGGCCGGTGCTCGACGCGCATCATATGAAGGCGCCCGATGAAGTGTTCACTCGCCTCGTCGATCGCTCTCAGCAAAGCATCGATCGCCTACCCGCACTGGACCCCGACCACCCACTGCCACCCGGCATCGAACGCTGAGACGCCGGCCTGCACCGCGACGCTAGACGGCGCGCTTGAGGTCGTCGACCTTGTTGAGCTGCTCCCACGGCAGTTCGATGTCGGTGCGGCCGAAGTGCCCGTAGGCAGCCGTCGCCGCGTAGATCGGCCGCAGCAGGTTCAGGTCGCGGATGATCGCACCGGGCCGCAGATCGAACACCTCACAGATCGCCTTCTCGATCTTGATCGGGTCGACCGTCTCGGAGCCGAATGTCTCCACGAACAGGCCGACGGGGGCGGCCTTACCGATGGCGTAGGCCACCTGCACCTCGACCCGTTCCGCCAGCCCGGCGGCGACGACGTTCTTGGCCACCCAGCGCATCGCGTACGCCGCCGAGCGGTCCACCTTGGACGGGTCCTTGCCGGAGAAGGCGCCGCCGCCATGGCGGGCCCAGCCGCCGTACGTGTCGACGATGATCTTGCGGCCGGTCAGTCCCGCGTCACCCATCGGCCCGCCGAGGACGAACTTGCCGGTCGGGTTCACCAGCACCCGCACCGACGACGTGTCCAAGCTCTCGTGGGCCAGCTCGTCGAGCACCGTGCTGAGCACCTTCTCCCGGATATCGGGATCCAGCGTCTTCTCCAAGTCGATCTCGGCCGAGTGCTGGGTGGAGATGACGACGGTGTCCAGCCGCACCGGGACGTTGTCCTCGTAGGCGATGGTGACCTGTGTCTTGCCGTCGGGACGCAAGTAGGGCAGCACCCCCTTCTTGCGGACCTCGGTCAGCCGCCGCGACAGCCGGTGAGCCAGCGCGATAGGTAGCGGCATCAATTCCGGGGTGTCGTTGATCGCGTAGCCGAACATCAGGCCCTGGTCGCCGGCGCCCTGAGCGTCCAGCGGATCTGCCGCGCCCTCGACGCGCGCCTCGTGGGCCGTGTCGACACCCTGGGCGATGTCGGGTGACTGCGCACCGATGCCGATGTTCACCCCGCAGGACGCCCCGTCGAAACCCTTGTCCGATGAGTCGTAGCCGATCTCCAGGATGCGCTCGCGGACCGTGTTGGTGATGTCAGCGAAGGCCTCTTTGGCCGTCGTCGTCACCTCACCCACCACGTGCACCTGTCCGGTGGTAACCAAAGTCTCGACCGCGACACGTGAGCGGGGATCCTGCGCCAGAAGCGCGTCAAGGACCGAGTCGCTGATCGCATCACAGATCTTGTCGGGATGTCCCTCTGTCACCGACTCACTGGTAAACAGTCGACCCTTCTCGCTCACCCTGTACATCCTTCCCGTCATCCTTGCCCAAACGTTAGTTAGGCAAATTATTGTATTGCCTCTTAGCAAACCGACTCACCCAGCAGTCCGCAACTTTTCACCGACTTCCGGCTGGCCACCCCGCCTGGCCGTTATCCGGTTTCGCCGTCCAAAACCGTGACGATCGCGTCAACGATACGACTAGCCATCAGCGTCTTGGAGCCGTGCTGTAGCGCTGACTCGGTTCCGCCGGAAGCCAGCAGCCAGCCGTCGTTGCTATCCACCTCAAACGCCCTGCCGTCACCCACGGCGTTGACCACCAACAGGTCGCAGCCCTTGCGCCGCAGCTTTGCCCGGGCATGAAACAGCACATCGCCGTTGGCGTCGCCGGTCTCGGCGGCGAACCCCACGATAGCCCGCATATTGGGCAGCTGCCCGTGCTCGCGGGCCCGCACGGCGCCGGCCAGCACGTCATCGTTGCGCAGGAGTTCGATCGCCGGCGGGTCGTCGGCGCTTTTCTTGATCTTGGCGGTGGCGACCTGCGCCGGCCGAAAATCGGCGACGGCCGCGGCCATCACCAGCACGTCTGCATCGGGGGCGTGCTTGGACACCGCATCCCCGAGTTGCTGCGCCGAGCTGACGTGCACCACCTCGACACCGGCGGGGTCGACGAGCCCCACGGTATGCCCGGCGATCAACGTGACCTCGGCGCCGCGCTGAGCGGCGACCCGGGCGACCGCATAGCCCTGCTTACCGGAGCTGCGGTTACCGACGAAGCGCACCGGATCGATCGGCTCGCGGGTGCCACCGGCGGTCACCAGCAGCTTGCGACCGGCAAGGTCGTAGGGCAGCGCGTCGTGCCGCTCGAGGAGCAGCTGGGCAAGGGTGGTGATCTCCTCGGCCTCGGGCAGTCTGCCGGCCCCGCTGTCAGCGCCGGTGAGCCGCCCGGATGCGGGTTCGAGCACCACCGCACCACGACGGCGCAGCGTGGCCACGTTGTCGGCGGTGGCCGGATGCAACCACATCTCGGTGTGCATCGCCGGCGCGAACAACACCGGACATCGCGCCGTGAGCAGGGTCGCGGTCAGCAGATCGTCGGCCCGGCCGGCCACGGCCCGGGCCAGCAGGTCGGCGGTAGCCGGCGCAACCACCACCAGGTCGGCCTGCTGGCCGAGGTGAACATGCGGGACAGCCGGCACGTCGTCGAAGACTCCGGTGCGCACCGGCTCACCGGAGAGTGCCTCGAAGGTGGCGGCCCCGACGAAGCGCAGGGCGGATTCGGTGGGGATGACCCGCACGTGATGACCGGCCTCGGCGAGCTGACGAACAACGGTGCATGCCTTGTAGGCGGCGATACCCCCGGAGACACCAACGACGATCCGCTTGCCGTCCATCGCGCGGGCCCTGCCCTGTTACTCGCCCTCTGTGTGCTCGAGCAGGTCGCCGTGGATCTCGCGCATCGCAATGGACAGCGGCTTTTCCTGCAATCCAGGCTCGACCAGCGGGCCCACGTATTCGAGGATGCCCTCGCCGAGCTGGTTGTAGTAGTCGTTGATCTGCCGGGCCCGCTTCGCCGCGTAGATCACCAGGGCGTACTTGCTCGAGACGCGGTCCAGCAATTCGTCGATGGGCGGGTTGGTGATGCCCAGCGGGGTGTCGTAGGTGCGTGCTCCACCTGCCGACGGATCGAACTGATCCACGACAGGGACGGCGGCCAACGACGCGTCGGACTGCGGAATACTCACGTAAACAATCTCCTGGCGGCTTAGAGCGGCTAAAAACGGCTTAAAACTCGATTTCGAAATTCTGGCTGGTGGCTCATGCCGAGCCAGGCACAGTTCCCACCAGCAAGGATACCAATTCGGCGCACGCAGACTCCAATCGACTGTTCACTACGACCTCGTCGAAGTCGTCTTGGGCTGCCAATTCGATGCGCGCGGTGTCCAGACGGCGGCGGATTACTTCTGGTGTCTCGGTGCCCCGGCCGACCAGCCTGGCCTCCAGGTCCGCCCAGCTGGGCGGTGCCAGAAACACGGCGATAGCCTCCGGCATGGCCTTCTTGACCGCCCTGGCCCCGGCCAGATCGACCTCGATGAGCACCGGAACGCCGGACGCTGTGGCGGCCCGCACCGGCTGGGCCAGGGTGCCCGATCGGTGCAGTCCCCCGTGGATTTCGGCCCACTCCAGCAGCTCTCCCTGGTCGATCAGTTGCTGGAAGCGGGCGGGGCTGACGAAGTGGTAGTCGACGCCGTCGACCTCGCCCGGCCGCGGCGCCCGCGTCGTGGCCGAGACACTGAAATGCAGGTTCGGGATCCGCTCACGCAGACACCGGACCACCGTCGACTTGCCGACCGCAGAGGGACCGGACAGCACGACCACACGTCCTGCGGTCGCTGGCTCGCGGTGTACCGCGTGCCCGGCGTCCGGTCCCTCGCCGGCGCTCACTGGCGCTCCCGGGCCGGTTCCCCCTCGGGCCATCCGGCCTGCATCGTCGGCGAGCTAGGCGGAGCCGAACTTTTCCAGCAGGGCCTTACGCTGACGGTCGCCGAGGCCACGCAGGCGACGTGTCGGCGCGATTTCGAGCTCAGTCATGATTTCCTGCGCCTTGACCTTGCCCACCTTCGGCAACGCCTCAAGCAGCGCAGAGACCTTCATCTTGCCCAAGACTTCGTCGCTCTCGGCGTCCTTGAGCACCTGTGTGAGGTTGGTGCCGCCACGCTTGAGCCGATCCTTGAGTTCGGCTCGCGCTCGACGTGCGGCAGCAGCCTTCTCCAACGCGGCCGCGCGCTGCTCGTCGGTCAACTGGGGAAGGGCCACGATTCCTCCGTCTCTCATCGATAGCAATCGATCGTTGTTTGTCTCGGCCGGGTACTCCAGCCAGCGCAGACGACCGTACTCACGCTTCCTGACGAAATCTAACCCGCCCCCCTGGTTTCAGGGACAAACGCCCAGCGTGGGCCCCGCGTGCGGCGCCGGCCGACGGTACGCCGGGCAACGTTGACAGCGTTCGGACCCGTCGCCGCATCCGCGGTGCCACGCCCAGTCTCGCGACTCGGATACTGCTTCCCACCTGCGGTTTTCGGGTACAAAGTCGGCTGAACTCGATGCGGGGCCGGGTGGCTGCGGGTGGCGGCACCAGACAGCCGCGCGTCAAAGTGCCACCGATCACGCAGTTCGGTGGCGTGTCGCGCGTGTCGCGCCCGGATCGGGCTGGCCGCCGCCAGGCGGCTTCAGGCTGGTCGGGGACGATCATGGCCATGGTGTTGGCTCAGTCCACCACCGCCGCACCGGCCGTGCAGGACCACACGCAACTTCATGACAGGCACTTTCGCGGCCGAGTTCTACCGTCGATGACCGGCGAGGGCCAGGCGGCAGAGCTGCTGAGGGTACGCGACGACACCGTCCGGCGATGGATCCACCGAGGCGCATTGCCGGTGAGTCATGACCCGTCCGGCCGGAAGGTGATCGCCAGCGAAGCGCTGGCCGAGTTCTCTCGCAACAACGCGCCGGCATTCACCTCGGAATGACGGGCGTCACAGCCAATCCGGAGCTGCTTGGCCGAACAAGGCCGGCCCGAGCGGGTGCCGCGACTAAACCACCGAGAGATAGGCGACAGCGTCGAGCATCCGTTCGCCCGCCGCTCGCAGTTCCGACACACCAGGACCGGCCCGCAACACCTCGCGCGCGACCGCGGGCAACAACTGGTCCGGCGCCGCCCCGCCCAGTCCGCCAAGCGCTTCCGGCCGGCCGCCCTGCACGCCCACACCGGGCACCAGCACCGGTCCGCCCAGCGCACTGAGATCGGGCGCCTGGACGACCGTTGCGCCGACGACCACCCCGACGGACCCGGGCTCGGGTTGTGTCGCCACGTTTGCTGCCGCCACCTGGTCGACCATCAGCTGGGCCACCGTGCGGCCGTCGGTGTCGGCGCGCTGCACGGTCGCACCCTCCGGGTTGGAGGTGGCGGCCAGCACGAACACCCCTCGGTCATGCGCCGCGGCCACCTCCAGCAACGGTCGCAGCGAGCCGTATCCGAGATAGGGCGAGACGGTGACAGCGTCGGCAGCCAGCGGCGAGTCACCCGCCCAGGCCGCGGCGTAGGCCGCCATCGTCGACCCGATGTCACCACGCTTGGCGTCGGCCAGCACCAGCACTCCGTCGGCCCGCAGCGCGGCGATAGTGCGCTCCAGCACAGCGTAACCGGCGGCACCGTAGGCCTCGAAGAACGCAACCTGGGGTTTGACCACGGCGAAACCCGCGTACGCCTCGACGCAGATGTCGCAGAACGCGGCCAGCCCATCCGCGGTCGTCGGCAGGTCCCACGCGTGCAGCAACTCGGGATGCGGGTCGATGCCCAGGCACAGCGGCCCGCGACGCGACTTCGCCTCGGCCAGCCGGGCGCCGAATCCGGTCACCGAGCGACACCTGCCGCTCCAACGGCCCCGGCGCTCTGCGCTCCAACGGCCCCGGCGCTCTGCGCTCCAACGGCCCCGGCGCTCTGCGCTCCAATGGCGCTGTGCAGCTCCTGCAGCGACCGCACCCCGATGTCGCCGCGGATCCCCGCTTCGATGCCCTGAACCGCCGCCGAGGCACCCTGCACTGTCGTGATACAGGGGATGTTGACGGCCACCGCAATAGAGCGGATCTCGTAGCCGTCGATACGCGGACCGGAGTTGCCGTAGGGCGTGTTGATCACCATGTCGACCTCGCCGGCCCGGATCGCTTCGATGGCGGACACCTCGGGACGGCCCGGCTGCGGCGGCTCGAAGTGCTTGCGAACCTCATGGCACGGAATTCCGTTGCGGCGCAGCATCTCTGCGGTTCCTTCGGTGGCGAGAACGCGAAAACCAAGGTCGGCCAACCGCTTGACGGGGAACACCAGCGACCGCTTATCCCGGTTGGCGACCGACACAAACACGGTGCCGCTGGCCGGCAACGAGCCGTAGGCGGCGGTCTGGCTCTTGGCGAAGGCGCTGCCGAAATCGCGGTCGATCCCCATCACCTCGCCGGTCGATTTCATCTCCGGGCCAAGCAGCGAATCGATGGCCGACCCATCAGCACGGAGGAACCGGTGGAACGGCAACACGGCCTCCTTGACCGCGATCGGGGCATTCGGCGCAGCGTTGGCACCGTCCCCCGAAGCCGCCAGCATTCCTTCCTCGCGCAGCTGAGAAATGTTCGCGCCCAACATGACCCGGGCGCATGCCTTGGCAAGCGGGATCGCGGTGGCCTTGGAGACGAACGGCACGGTGCGACTGGCGCGCGGGTTGGCCTCCAAGACGTACAGCACGTCATCCTTCAATGCGTACTGCACGTTGAGCAGACCCACCACGCCGATGCCGTGTGCGATGGCCTCGGTGGCCTGGCGCACCTTCTGGATATCGGTGCGGCCCAGTGTCACCGGCGGCAGCGCACAGGCCGAGTCACCGGAGTGGATACCCGCCTCCTCGATGTGCTCCATGATCCCGCCGATATAGACCTCGGCGCCGTCGCACAACGCGTCCACGTCGATCTCGACCGCGTCCTCGAGGAACCGGTCGACGAGCACCGGGTGCTCCGGTGAGAGCTGGGTGGCGCGGGTGATATAGCCCTTCAGCGTCTCCTCGTCGTAAACGATCTCCATCCCGCGACCGCCCAGCACGTACGACGGCCGGACCAGCACCGGATAGCCGATCTCGTCGGCGATCCGGCGGGCTTGGGCGAAAGTGGTTGCCATGCCATAGCGAGGAGCCGGCAATCCCGCGGCGTTCAGCACGTCACCGAAAGCACCGCGGTCCTCGGCCAGATCGATGGCTTCCGGCGGGGTGCCGACGATCGGAACCCCGGCGTCAGCGAGCCGTTGCGCCAGCCCGAGCGGAGTCTGGCCGCCGAGTTGCACGATGACGCCGGCCACCCCCGCGCCACCGGCAGCCGATTGCTCCTCGGCGTGGAACACCTCGAGGACATCCTCGAACGTCAGCGGCTCGAAGTACAGCCGGTCTGCGGTGTCGTAGTCGGTGGACACCGTTTCCGGGTTGCAGTTGATCATTACGGTCTCAAAACCGGCCTCCGACAACGTGGTTGCCGCATGCACGCAGCTGTAGTCGAATTCGATCCCCTGCCCGATCCGGTTGGGCCCGGACCCCAGGATCAGCACCTTCGGCTTCTCGGTCTGCGGGGCCACCTCGGTCTCGGCGGCCGGGTCGAGTTCATAGCTGCTGTAGTGATAGGGCGTCTTGGCCTCGAACTCCGCCGCGCAGGTGTCCACCGTCTTGTAGACCGGGTGAATCCGCAGCCGCTCACGCAGCGACCGCACACCGCCCTCCCCGGCCAATTCCGGCCGTAACGAGGCGATCTGGCGGTCGGACAGCCCATTGTGCTTGGCGTGCCGCAGCAAGTCCGCATCGAGCACCGGCGCGTCGAACAGCGCGGCGCGTAGCGCTACCAGCTCGCTGATCTGCGCGACGAACCACGGGTCGACGCCGCTGGCCTCGGCCACCTGTTCCACCGAAGCGCCAAGCCGCAGCGCCAGTTCGAGGTCATACAACCGACCTTCGGTCGGGGTCTGCAACCGGGTCAGCACCTGGTCGACTTCTGAGTCTTCGGGATCGGGCGAGGTCCAGAACCCGGCGCGGGTGGTCTCCAGCGACCGCATCACCTTGCCGAGCGCCTCAACGAAGTTGCGGCCCAGCGACATTGCCTCCCCAACGGACTTCATCGTGGTGGTCAGGGTGGGATCGGCGCCGGGGAATTTCTCGAACGCGAACCGCGGCGCCTTGACCACGACGTAGTCCAGGGTCGGTTCGAAGCAGGCCGGTGTTTCCTTGGTGATGTCGTTGACGATCTCGTCGAGGGTGTAGCCGATGGCCAGCTTGGCGGCGATCTTGGCGATCGGGAAACCGGTAGCCTTGGACGCCAGCGCGCTTGACCGCGAGACCCGCGGGTTCATCTCGATGACGATCAGCCGGCCGTCGTGCGGGTCGATCGCGAACTGGATGTTGCAGCCGCCGGTGTCCACGCCGACCTCGCGCAGAATCGCGATGCCCAGATCGCGCATCCGTTGGTATTCCCGGTCGGTCAGCGTCATGGCCGGTGCGACGGTGACCGAATCGCCGGTATGCACGCCCATCGGGTCGACGTTCTCGATCGAGCACACCACCACCACGTTGTCGTGGCCGTCGCGCATCAGCTCGAGTTCGAATTCCTTCCAGCCGTAGATCGATTCCTCGATCAGCACATTGGCGCTGGGTGAAGCCGCCAGCCCGGCGCCGGCCATCCGGCCGACCTCGTCGGCGGAGTACGCCATACCCGAGCCCAGCCCGCCCATGGTGAAGCTGGGCCGCACCACGACCGGAAGGCCGAGTTCGGCGACGGTATCGCGGACCTCTTCCATGGTGAAACACACCCGGCTGCGCGCGGATTCACCGCCGACTTCGGCCACGATGTCTTTGAAGCGCTGCCGGTCCTCGCCGCGCTGGATGGCGTCGAAATCGGCACCGATGAGCTCGACACCGTAACGCTCCAGCACCCCGTTCTCGTGCAGCGCGACGGCGGTGTTGAGCGCGGTCTGCCCGCCCAGGGTGGCCAGCAGAGCGTCGATCTTGTTGCCGCGCTCGGCCTGCTGGGCGATCACCCGCTCGACGAAGTCCGGGGTGATGGGTTCGATATATGTGTTGTCGGCGTACTCCGGGTCGGTCATGATGGTGGCCGGGTTGGAGTTGACCAGGCTGACCTGCAATCCCTCGGCGCGCAGCACCCGGCAGGCCTGGGTGCCGGAGTAGTCGAATTCGCAAGCCTGGCCGATGACGATCGGCCCCGAGCCGATCACCAGCACGTGGCGCAAGTCGGTGCGACGCGGCACTAGTGGCCCTCCCCTGCCATCAGGTCGACGAATTGGTCGAACAGGTACTCCGCATCGTGCGGTCCGGCGGCCGCCTCCGGGTGGTATTGCACCGAAAACGCCCGCCCGTCACCAAGCCTGACGCCCTCGACCACCCCGTCGTTGGCACAGGTGTGGCTTACCACGGCCGGCCCGAACGGCGTGTCGAAGGATTGGCCCGCCTCCCCTTCCAGCGCAAAGCCGTGGTTCTGCGCGGTTACCGCGACCCGCCCGGTGGCGTGGTCGATGACCGGGATGTTGATTCCCCGGTGACCGAACACCATCTTGTAGGTCGACAGTCCCAGCGCCCGGCCCAGGATCTGATTGCCGAAACAGATTCCGAAAAAAGGGATTCCAGCACCCAGCACCTCCCGGGTGAGTGCCACGATATGGTCGGCGGTAGCCGGGTCGCCGGGGCCATTGGACAGGAAGACACCGTGCGGGTTGATGTCGGCGATCTGCTCAAAGGTTGCCGACGAGGGCAGCACATGGCTGCGGATCCCGCGCCGGGCGAAGTTACGCGGCGTGTTGGTCTTGATCCCCAGGTCCAGAGCTACCACGTTAAACCGTTGCGGTCCTTCAGGTTCGACGATATAGGTATCCGGAGTGCTGACCTCGCCGGCGAGATCTGCACCCAGCATCGACTGCTGGTTGCGCACCCGCTCGATCAGCTCATCTACGTCCAGGGGGTCGGCAAGCGCCGCACCGGAGAACACCCCCGCTTTCATCGAACCGCGACTGCGCAGATGACGCACCACTGCCCGGGTGTCGATACCGGCAATCCCGACGACGTGCTGGCGGATGAGCTCATCCTCGAGCGTTCCGGTGGCGCGCCAGTTCGAGGCGCGCGGTGACGGGTCGCGCACCGCGTAACCGGCGACCCAGATCTTGTCACCACGGCTCTCGCCGTCCTCACCGTTCCAGCCGGTGTTGCCGATCTGAGGCGCGGTGGCCACCACGATCTGGCGGTGATAGCTGGGATCGGTCAGCGTTTCCTGGTAGCCGGACATGCCGGTGCTGAACACGGCTTCCCCGAGTGTTTGGCCGATCTCACCGAACGGCGTTCCGGTGAAGACGCGGCCGTCCTCGAGTACGAGCAGGGCTTTACTCACGTGGCTCCCTCCACCCAGCCCGAGTATTCGCTACGGTTGTTGGCCCGAAACCCGGTGTCGATCTCCACACCCGACGGCAGCCGCCACCGGATCGCCAGTATCCCATTACGGGCGGCGACCTTACCGGCGACGCCGCGCTCGGTGCCGATGGCGGAAATCGACTCCTGCGGAATCCAAATCGGCTGGGCGCGAATCCGTTCCACCATAATTCCCTCGGGATAGCGCGTCAGCACCGCCTTGCCGCGGTAGCCGAGGTCGCCGACGGCGACCCGGTCGTTCCAGGCCGGCGACAATGTGCAACCGACATACATGCCGCGGGTGGAGACAGACGCAACGCCCACCCCGTCGGGCACGTCGGGCAAAGCGCCGATCAGCTCGGCCTGCCGCTGCGCCCGGCGCCGCCAGCCGCGCATCATCAGCTGTATCACCACCGCGATCACGCCCACCAGCACCGCCGCGAAGATCAGCGATCCCAACAGCGTGCCAGAGTTCATGCCGGGCTCTTTCCGTCCCGGGCGGTGATCTTCCCGCGTAGCAGGGTCGCAGTCACGGTGGCCGGCAGGATCATCGACTCGTATGGCGTGTTGGCTGACCGGCTGGCCAGGTCGGTCCCGGCGACCGTCCAGGCGGCGTCGGGATCCACCACGGTCAAATTGGCCGGCTCCCCCACCTCGAGCGGCCGGCCATGATCGGGCAGACCCGCGATGCGCGCCGGATTCTCACTCATCACCCGCGCGACATCGCGCCAGGTCAACAGGCCCGGCTGCACCATCGTCCGCACCACCACCGACAAAGCCGTCTGCAACCCCAGCATGCCGGGGCGCGCCGCCGAGAACTCGACGCATTTCTCGTGCTCGGCGTGCGGGGCGTGGTCGGTGGCCACACAGTCGATGACCCCGTCGGCCAACGCTTGACGCAACGCGACCGCGTCGGCGGACTCCCGCAATGGCGGGTTGACCCGATTCACCCCGTCGTAGCTGGCCAGTCTGCTGTCGTCGAGCAGCAGATGATGCGGGGTGACCTCGGCGGTGATTGAAATGCCTTGTTCCTTAGCCCATTTCAGTATTTCCACGGTGCCCGCGGTGGAGGCGTGGCAGATGTGCACCCGGGCGCCTGCGTCGCGGGCCAGCAGAGCGTCCCGGGCGACGATCGATTCCTCGGCAGCCCTCGGCCATCCCGAGAGGCCGAGCCGTGCGGAGGTGGGCCCCTCGTGCGCGACGGCGCCGACGGTCAGCCTGGGCTCCTCGGCGTGTTGGGCGATCAGCACGCCGAGGCCGGTGGCGTATTCCAGGGCGCGGCGCATCACCAGCGGGTCATGCACGCAGATGCCGTCGTCGGAGAACATCCGCACCTGGGCGGCGCCGGCGTTCATCATGCCCATCTCGGTCAGTTCGACTCCGGCCAGCCCGGCGGTGACCGCACCGACGGGGTGCACGTCGACCAGGCCGACCTGCTGGCCACGATGCCAGACGTGGTCGGTGACCACCGGACTGTCGGCCACTGGGTTGGTGTTGGCCATCGCGAACACCGCGGTGAAACCGCCCAGAGCCGCTGCCGCCGAACCGGTTTCGATGTCCTCGGCATATTCGCGGCCTGGCTCGCGCAGGTGGGTGTGCAGGTCGACCAATCCGGGCAGCAGCACATGACCGGTGGCGTCGATGACGTCTATGTCTTTCTCGAGACCTCCGGCCTCGGTGAGCCCCGCCCCGATATCGGCGATCTGGCCGTCATCGACCAGCACGTCGACCCGCTCCCCCTCGCCGTACAACCGGACACCCCGAAGCAGCACACTCATGCCGCACCCTGGTTTCCGGGCGACTCGGTCCCGACCAGGACATGGAACAGCACCGCCATCCGCACGTGCACCCCGTTGGAAACCTGTTGCAACACAGCCGATTGCGACGAGTCGGCCACTGACGACGAGATCTCCATGCCACGCAGCATCGGCCCCGGATGCAGCACCACGGCATGGCCGGGAAGCATCGCCTGGCGGCGGCCGGAAAGCCCGTACAGAGTCGAATACTCGCGGACCGAAGGGAAGAAACCGCCGTTCATCCGCTCCGCCTGCACCCGCAACATCAGTACCGCGTCGGCCGCGGGCAGCTCGGCGTCGAAGTCGTTTGAAACGGTGACCGGCCAGCCACCCACCCCGATCGGCAGCAATGTCGGCGGCGCCACCAGCACCACCTCGGCGCCCAGCGTGTCCAGCAGCATGACGTTGGAGCGCGCGACCCTGCTGTGCAGGATGTCGCCGACGATCACGACACGCCGGCCTTCGACGCCGCCGAGCCGCTGCCGGATGGTCAGCGCGTCCAGCAGCGCCTGCGTGGGGTGCTCATGAGTGCCGTCGCCGGCATTGATCACCGACGGGCCGGCCGGCTCAGCGGTCCTGGCCGGCGAAGTCCAGTCGGCCAGCAGCTGCGCGGCGCCCGAGGCCGGATGGCGGATGATCAGCGCGTCAGCGCCGGCCGCACGCAGGGTCAGCGCGGTATCGCGCAGTGACTCGCCCTTGCCTACCGAAGACCCGGCCGCGCTGACATTGATCACGTCGGCACTCATCCACTTGCCGGCCACCTCGAACGACACCCGGGTGCGCGTCGAGTTCTCGTAGAACATGGTGACCACGGTGCGGCCACGCAGTGTCGGCAGCTTCTTGATCTCGCGACCCACCAGAGCCTGCGCGAACCGGTCGGCGTCGTCGAGGATCGCGTTGGCGTCGTCGCGGCTCAAGTCACCGGCGGCCAGCAGATGCCTGCTCATGACGCACCGTCCCGGGAGATGACCACGCCGTCTCGGCCGTCGTGCTCACTGAGCTGCACATGCACGCTCTCGCTGCGCGAAGTCGGCACGTTCTTACCGACGTAGTCGGCGCGCACCGGTAGTTCGCGGTGGCCACGGTCGACCAGCACTGCCAATTGCACGGCCCGCGGCCGGCCCACGTCACGCAGCGCGTCCAAGGCCGAGCGCACCGAGCGCCCGGAGTACAGCACGTCGTCGACGAGGATCACCAGCGCGTCGTCGACGCCGCCGGCCGGGATCGAGGTGGCCTCCAGCGGCCGTGGCGGCTTGATCCTCAGATCGTCGCGGTAGAGGGTGATGTCCAGCGCGCCATGGCCAACCTCGACACCGCTGTATTCGCCGATATTGGTTGCCAGGCGACTGGCCAGAATCACGCCGCGCGTCGGGATACCCAGCAGGACCACCCGCGGCGCGTCGGCGCTGTCTAGCGCGGTCTTCTCGATGATCTGGTGCGCCATCCGGGAAATGCTGCGCCCAACGTCGGCCGCGGACATCAATTCCCTGCCGGTAGCCGCATCACCCGCAGCACTCATGCGAGACCCTGACCTCCTTCTCCGCCTCTCCGGACGGATCGTTAAAGGATGTCGACTGCCCGCCACCGTAGCACGGTCCCGCGGTGACGATGCGGGACGCGCAGCGTCCCGAGGAGGAGCGCGGCAATCAGGCCCCGCGGTGACGATGCGGGACGCGCAGCGTCCCGAGGAGGAGCGCGGCAATCGGATTAAGCCGGCGGAAATGACGGGCTCGAGTTCCTCCGCACAATTGGCAAGCCGATGGCTGGGTCCACGGTGACGTTCTTGACATCGGCTGCGGGCTCGACGACAACGCCGTCTACCTGGCCAAGAACGGACACCAGGTCACCGGTCTGGACATCTCGGCCACCGCGCTGATCGCCGCTGAACGGCGGGCCAACGACGCCGGAGTGGAGGTGAAGTTCGCGGTGGCCGGAGCTGGCCAGAACGCGGTGATCAGCCTTTCGCTGCGCCGGGGTGGTATCGCAACGGCCCTGCAAAGACGGTTACCGCCGCCCCCCGACGAGCGGTAAGTAGACTGTTCGTTGGATTATTAAGCCGCCGAAGCATGACGTGCGCCACGTTTCTCGGGGAAGGGATTCCAACGTCTGTGGCAAAGGGCGCCCCCAGCTGATCGAGGATCGGATGAGTGACAAGTCCAACAGGCCGGCCCGTCCACTGATCGGGTTCATCACCCGTGACGACGCGCCGCACATTACCCCGGCACCGATTAGCCGGACGTGGATGTCAGAGATGTCACAGACGCGTGCGGGTTCGCCTAATCGGTGTTTGCCGATGCTCATCGCTAACCAAAGCGGCTGGGAGTTGCACAATCGGTGCGCGTTCACCGCTACGTGGTTCGGTGAGGAAAACGACGTGGATGTGATGATCCAACCCGATAAGCCCGACACCGGTCAGTTCATGCCCCTCAGCCATTTCGGTTACGGCATCCTGACCTGGCATCTGCCGATGCTGTTTCGCACTCCGGCGGGCTACAACCTGTTGGTCCGCGGACCGGCAAACTATCCGAAGGACGGCGTGTGCCCGTTGGAGGGCGTGGTCGAAACTGACTGGGCAAGCGCGAGTTTCAGCATGAGCTGGAAACTCACCCGCAAACTGATGCCGGTGCGATTCGAGGTCGACGAGCCGATCTGCATGATCGTCCCGCAGCGCCGCGCCGAGCTTGAAGAGTTCGCCCCTGAACTTAGGCGCATCGAGTCTGATGAAGATCTGCAGCGCAAGCATGAGTTCTTTCTTCGCTCACGCGACGCGGCAAAGCAAATGAACCAGGCAGCGAGGGTCGCCGCGGGAGAGCGAGTGGAGTGGCAAGGCGACTACGCGCGAGGCAGACACACCGACGGCGAGCCCGGGACGCCGGATCACCAGACTCGCCGTCATCTTCGTTCATTTGTTCAGCCACAACATGAGAAGCCGCAATAGGACAGCCGGGGTTGGACCTGGACCTGACCTCCTTCTCCGCCTCTCCGGACGGATCGTTAAAGGATGTCGACTGCCCGCCACCGTAGCGCTGCGGCACCCGAGCGACGATGCGGGCCGCGTGCCGACCCGAGAAGGACCGCGGCAATCGGATTAAGCTGGCGGAAATGACGGGCTCGAGTTCCTCCGCACAGTCATCGGGCTTTCCGGCCCAGTTGCAACGCATGGATTTTGATGCGCTCTACCGCGGTGAGAGCCCGGGCGAAGGAATCCCGCCGATGACGTCGCCCCCATGGGATACCAAGGCGCCCAAGGAGAATGTCATCGCTTGGCAAGCCGATGGCTGGGTCCACGGTGACGTTCTTGACATCGGCTGCGGGCTCGGCGACAACGCCGTCTACCTGGCCAAGAACGGACACCAGGTCACCGGTCTGGACATCTCGGCCACCGCGCTGATCGCCGCTGAACGGCGGGCCAACGACGCCGGAGTGAAGGTGAAGTTCGCGGTGGCCGACTCCACCAAGCTCGACGGCTACAG
This sequence comes from uncultured Actinomycetota bacterium, assembly GCA_963763005.1. Taxonomy (GTDB): domain Bacteria; phylum Actinomycetota; class Actinomycetes; order Mycobacteriales; family Mycobacteriaceae; genus Mycobacterium. Next base: position 626,083 of record CAVXMI010000016.1, on the reverse strand, counting down.
CGACGCGTTCGACACCGTCATCGACAGCGGCATGTTCCATTGCCTCGACGATGACGGCAAGCGCAGCTACGCCGCCGCAGTGCACCGGGCCACCAGGCCGGGTGCCACCCTGTTGCTCAGCTGCTTCTGCGATGCCAATCCGCCCGACGCCGACCGGCCGCGGCCGGCGGTGTCCGAGCAGACACTGCGCGACGTCCTCGGCGGCGCGGGCTGGGATATCGCGTCGCTCGAGCCCACCACGGTGCGCCGCGAAATCGACGGGACCGAAATCGAGATGGCGTTCTGGTACGTCCGCGCGCAACGGCGCGACACTAACTAAGGACGCCTGAACCTCAGTTGGCGGGGTCACAGCCCCGACGGCCCTCGTGAGCCCAGGCGAGCAGATCAGGTGGGGCGAGCTGGTTGATGCGATCGTAATATCGCCGGTACACGCGCTCCGTGAAAAATTCCTGCCATTCTCCGCGGCCGCCGGCCCGGAAGAAGCGCTCGTTGCTGCGCCAGATACCTTCGGTGGACTCGGGGACGAGATCCGAGGCGCGAGCCCGCATGGAATCTAGCGTGGCGTGCCGGGCCAGTTCCTCGGCGCGATCGCTACCAAGGTCAACACCGAGGATCTGAGCGAGACGGACGAGCTCGCCCACGAGGTCCGCCTTGTAGTCGGCATAGTGGAACATGGCCACGTTGGGCAGGTGGCGCCGCGACCAGAGCGTGCCGAAGTGGTGGAGGATGTTGGAGAGCGAGCCCATGTGCTTCGCGGGGGGCATGAACCCCGTCCCCTCGAGAGGCATGAACCCCGTCCCTTCGGGAGGCATGAACCCCATCGGCCCGGGGGGCATGATCGGCCCCTCCATCCAGTCCCGGAAAGCCTCGACCGGGCTGCGGTCGCGGTCAGCACCCGGCGGGCCGAATGGCACTGGGGGCGGCACCACTGCTTCGGGGAGGGCGTCGGGAAAGGCCCCGGCAGGGGCCCTGGAAAAGGACCCGGAAGGGGCCTCTTGGAGGGGCCGCATCCGGTTCAGGCTCAGGTGGTTCATGTTGTCCCACTGGAACAGCTCCGACATCGCCGCATCGCGCGGATCCCGGCCCACTCCGATGTAGGTCACGCGATCGTCGAGCACGAGGCCGTCCAGCGGCGTGTGGGTCTTGATGAACCGTCGGTGGTCCTGGGCGTCGAGGGTGGCGACGACCTCTTCGATCGGCAGGATGGTCCTGTCGAGCCAGGGCGACACCGTCGACATTGGCCCTGGCAAATCCGGTCCGTCGAAGACGAGCAGAGAAACCAGGCGCTGGGTCCAAGTCACGCCGCACTTCGACGGCGCGGAGATGACGATGTCGCCTTCGCGCAACTTCAGCACGTCCCAACGCAGGTTGTCGCTCATCCACGAGCGATACACGGCCCGGCCGGTCATCAACATGGTCTCCTCACCTGGCGGCGGCGGGGTCGTGGCCCCCGCGGCCCTCGTGAGCCCAGGCGAGCAGGTCCGGCCCACCCAACTCGGCTGCGCGGTCGGGGTAGCGTCCGTGCTCGGCCTCGGTGAAGATCTCCCACCACTCTCCGCAGCCACCGGCCCGGAAGAACGGCTCGTTCCTGAGCCGCTCGTCCCTCGGCCGGATGCCCCCGGTGGCCCTCGGGGCGAGTTCCGAGGCGCGAGCCCGCATGGCATCCAGCGTGGCGTGCCGGGCCAGCTCCTCGGCGTGACCGCGACCCAGGTCGAAACCAAGGACCTGAGCGAGACGGACGATCTCGCCCACGAGGTCCACCCGGTAGTCGGCGTAGTGGAACATGGCCACGTTGGGCAGGTGGCGCCGGTCCCAGACCGTGCCGAAATGGTGAAGGATGGTCGCCAGCGACGCTATCCCCTCAGTGGGCATTACCGGCCCGTCCATCCAGCGGCGCAGCACGTCGAGTGGGCTGAACTGGCCGTCGAAGTCGAGACCCGGGGGGGCGAATCGCTCGCCGGGCGGCCCCGCGGCCTCGTGCAGCGCCCGCATCCGGTCCTGGTCCATCAGCATCGAAACCGCGGCATCGCGCGGATCGCGGCCCACTCCGATGTAGGTGACGCGATCGTCGAGCACGAGGCCGTCCAGCGGCGTGTGGGTCTTGATGAACCGTCGGTGGCCCTGGGCGTCGAGGGCGGCAGCCACCTTCTCGATCGGCTGGGCTGTCAGGTCGAGCCACGGCGACATCATTTGCATCGGCCCCGGCAGGTTCGGCCCATCGAAAATGAGCAAGGACACCAGCCGCTGCGTCCAGGTGGTGCCGCACTTCGGCGGCGCGGAGATGACGATGTCACCCTCACGCAACTCCAGGGCGTCCCAACGCAGGTTGTCGCTCATCCACGAGCGGTACACGACCCGGCCCTCAGGGGGCGGGCGGTAATCGCCCCCCTCCTCAGAAGTGAGAGACACGACACTTCTCCTGTTCAATATGGTCCCGCCGGTTGGTGGGTTGACCGCGATCACCGGCGGATGATGTCGAACAGCATTCCCTCGACGGTGACGCCCGGCGCGAACGCGAACGCCACGCCCGTGGAGATGGGTTTGGTCGACTCTGCCTGGCGCACCATCATTTCCAGAACAAAGAGCAGCGATACGCTCAGCATGTTGCCGTACCGGGCCAGTACATCCCAGCTATGCGCGGTCAGCTCCGCGGGGATCCCCAGCGAACGCACCGACTGCTCGATGATCTTGGGCCCGCCCGGATGGATCGCCCACAGATCGACATCGGATTTCTGTAATCCGTTGTCCCGCAATACCTCTGCAACTACCGGATCGACCCCGGTGTAGATGTATTCGGGCAGATTCTCGGACAGCTCGCAGGTGACGCCGTTGTGATTGACGCCGAGCACGATACCGTCTTCGGCGTCTTCGAGCAGCTGGCCGAAGGTACTGCGGATCACCACACTGCCCGGCGGAAGGGGCCGTTGAACCTGGCTGGCACCGATCACCAACGCTGCGCACCCGTCGCCGAACAGGCTGTGGATGACGACGTCGTTGATGTCATCGGCGAAAACGGCGTTCACCGAACACAATTCGATACACACCACCATCGCCTTCATGCCCGGGTGGGCACGAACGTAATTCGTAGCGGTGCGAATGGCATTCATCGCAGCCGCACATCCCATGAAATTGACCACGACACGCGAAACCGAGCGCGGCAGGCCGAGCTTCTTCACGATCGCCACATCCACGCCCGGCGCGATGAATCCGGTGCTGGTGACGAACACCAGCAGTCCGATCTCTTCCGTCCCGTACGAACGGCTAGCCAGCGCACGCCTGCTCACGTCGACCGCCAGCGGAACCGCATGTCGGTAGAACAGGTTCATCCGATCCCGGATCGTTCCCCGATCCCGCCTGAACACCTCGAACTCGGCGTCGAGCGGGTCAACCGCCATCCGGCGGGTGTCGATCCGCGTCTTCTCATACACCCGCGGAATCCGTTCCCGCTGCCGCGGATCGGGGAACAGCTCGGCGACCCGATCAGCAGCGTCTGATTGGTTGACCACCCTCTGCGGCGCAGCGGTTGCCATGCCTTCGATTACCGCGACCGTGGTCGGCGGAGCCGGCGGCAACTGGGCGAGGTCATACTGCGGCTCAGCGGCGGCCGGGCGCAGGGCACCGCCCTCAGCTGGGGTGTTCATACCGACCCGATTCCGACGAAGCCCGCAACCACGTAGCTGGCGCTGGCTTTCCAGGCCGCCGGCGAGCAGTGCTCCCGGATGAAGCCCCAATTGCGTTCCTTGGCTTGGCGGGAGGGCGCCAACAGGTATGTCCGGCAGAGCTTGGGCAGCCGATCGGTGACGAAACTCTTTGCGGGAAGCCACTCGACGCCGAACTTCGCCGCCTCTTCGCGCAACACGTCCTCGGTGACGATGTTGGCGAACCCGCTGCGCTGGAACGGCAGTACGTGATGAACGCGGTGCGAACTCAGGCCGGCTGACAGGAAGCAGTCGACGTAGCGATTTCCGATCACTACCAGATCGTTGGCGTGCTCGACTTGGTCTATGCCCCAGTCTTCGCCATCAACAGCGCTGTCGGCACTGCTGTCGTCCTCGAACTCGTGGCTTGCCACCACCATGAAAGTGCTGACCCACAGTATCGCTACGAATTGCAGCGCCCAGGCCCAGAAGTCGCCGGCGAGCACGAAGATCACCAATTCAGTCACGAGGAGCACGCGAACGCCCGAGGACCCGAGGAAGTGCGGAAGCGCGCCCCGCCAGCTTCCATAGGCCTCCTCGACCCCTACCTTGCGGGTGATCCTCCAGACGTCCGCAATCCGGATGGCCATGCCGCTGAACATGTGGCCGAACTTGTGAATCGTATGTACGGGAACCCGATACAACCGCGGTAGCCGCATCATCATCGTGAACACGTTCTTCTTGATGTCGACATCGCTCTGGGTATACGGGTGGTGCAGCAGGGTGTGTCCGTCCGCGGTGACCAAGGCCAACGCCACGTAGTTCATGTCGAAGCTATTGCCGAACACCCGGTTGAGGCCTCGCTGCGCGCGATGCAATGAGTAGTGGCCGAACCCGGCCAGGGAGCTGCGCAGCAGGACCATGGCGATCACGAAGGCCCACAGTGGCATCCACCGGGGTTCGGCCAACCGCACACCCTGAACCGCGAAATAGGCAATCGCCAGGACGGCAACGACGATGTTGAAAAGCGTGTCCATGCGCTTGATCCGCGCCGCCAGCGCAGGCTCGTTCAGGCGCGCCTTGACCCGGTGCATCAGGTCGTTCTCGTTGTCGAAGCTGTACTTCGGGGTGTCGCGCCAGCTGTTGAAGTCGTCTTTGAACAGGAACGGCGGTGCATTGTGCTTCGGATGGACGTCCCTTGGCGTCGCGTCGCGGCCCAGCGCATACCGCCGCTCAAGGATTCGCTCGACCTTAGCCGGATCGCGATGGTAGGACGCGACGATGGCGGTGATGTCGCGGTTCTTGGTCCGCCCGATGAAGAAGGCGCCGCCGGGATGCTTGGAGATCCAATCACTCAGGTCGTACGCCCGCCCGTTGTAGACCCACACGTCTGACATCGGTGGCCCACTCGGAGGAGGAGCAGGGCGTGGACCGGGGCCACGCTCCTGAACGTCTGGGAGGTCGCTTGTCATTCGTATTCCTCCAGGTCTGGTCGGGTGAGATCGTGCGCTAGCCGGCGCTTCCGGCGAAGTGACCCCAATAGTGGGGGCACGGCCTTGGAGAATTCTCAAAGGAATTCTCCGACTGCGGAAAATACGGCGCCTGCGATGCGGCTGCACCAGATCCGTTGCGCCGTCAGGCGCACTCGGAACATGCCTTGTTCGCAATGCCGGAGGTTTCGCGCAACGCCCGCCCGCGTCAACGTCGGTGGAGGCGAACCGCGGACGAGAACCGGCCCGGAGACTGCCGGCAGCCCTTGCCGCCGTGCGGCGCTTCCGGGCCGGTTCCCAATCCGGAGTTCACCCTCGCGCCTGTTACCCCTCCGGGTTGGGAATGGTGACTGGCGCTCCCCATGCAGACAGGGTGATCGTGACGTTGCCCTGGTCCTTGTCGATCACCATCCTCACCAGATTCGCGCTGGGTGCCGGCGCGGGCGCTCCGGACGTAGCGGTAGTGCTGGCGCCCGCTGCATTCACATCAACGATGTACAAGGTGATCGGGAGGGTTCCCCCGCCCTTGCCCAACTGAGGCACCACTGGATCGATCACCGACGCGTCGATAGTTCCGGTCACCTTCACGGTGGCCACGTCGTCGATCGTTTCATTTCCAGCAATCTGCGGGTTTCCGACCTTGGCGATGACGTTGCCCAGTCCCTTGTCCTTGTCGAGGATGATGCCGGGGTCGTAGATCCTCTCCGCCGGCCCTACGGAGGTGTAAGTTCCGGCGTCGTTCTTGGTGTACATGGTCTTGTTGGTGACCAGGAACTGCTTGGCGACCGCCGGGGCCTCGGGCTGCAACCTGACCGTGGCATTGCCGACGGCCTGGCCGTTGCCCTCTGGCTGATTGGTCACGTCAGCATCAACGCTCTCCATCGGGAGGGTCGTGAGATTGGTGGTCGCCAGATTGACGTGAAGGGAATGCAGGCCTTTCGTCGCCTTGGCGCTGTCCTGCAGGATCTGCTGGGCTTCTGGTGACGGGGCGCCGGATGTCGCCGATGTCGCCGATGTCGCCGATGTCGCAGATGCCCCGGAAGTATCGGAGGTCGCAGTTGTCGATTTTTGCCCGCACCCCGCAATGACCGTCGCGACAAGTGCTGCCGCGAACAAGATCGCGACAGACACCAGGGTCGAGGGTTGACGGGAGACACGTCGGTGGGAGATTTGTGCTTGTGAGATCAAGCCATTCATGGCCAGCCTTTGCTGAGTTATCCAACCGGTTAATGAGCAGCTAGTCGCTACCCTCGTCGTACGGTATGGACGGAGCCCGGACAATCAGCCCCCGGCCACCGTCGCGGATCTCGGTGACTGCACACCCGCACCCTGGTTCACCAGCAACGACACCATCGTCAACCGCATGCCCCTGCCCTCGCAGCATGTTCCCCAGATCACATTCGCCGCAAAGCGCGACAGTAACACGCGGCAGGTAGCCAGGAAACCCTTTTTCGCACTGGCAACAATCGACCGAGCCGCGCCGGCACAGCGGGCGCCGAGTAGATCTTTGCGTGTTCACGGGTGCCGTCCAACGACTCGGCGTTGCGCGCTTGGCTCGTTACTGCGAACCGCTCAGACGGTCCCACTGCCATGTCCGCCGGCGCCAAGCGACTAACCTGAAGCCGGTGAATCTCGACGGCAATCAGGCATCCATCCGCGAGGTCTGCGATGCCGGCCTCCTTTCCGGCGCCGTGACGGTGGTCTGGCAGCGCGGAGAAGTGTTGCAGGTCAACGAGATCGGCTACCGAGACGTCGACGCAGGCCTGCCGATGCAACGAGACACGCTGTTTCGCATCGCGTCGATGACCAAGCCGGTCACGGTGGCGGCAGCCATGAGCCTGGTCGACGAGGGCAAGCTGGCACTGCGTGACCCGATCGCGCGCTGGGCGCCAGAGTTCGCCGACGTGCGGGTGTTGGACAACCCGCAGGACCCCGTGGACCGGACGCATCCCGCCCGGCGGGCTGTCCTGGTCGAGGATCTGCTCACCCACACCAGCGGCCTGGCCTACGGTTTTTCGGTGTCCGGGCCGATCTCGCGGGCATATCTGCGGCTGCCGTTCGGTGAGGGCTCGGACGCCTGGTTGGCCGAACTTGCCGCCCTCCCACTGGTCCACCAACCCGGTGACCGGGTGACCTACAGCCACGCCATCGACGTGCTGGGCGTCATCGTGAGCCGCATCGAGGACAAGCCGCTTTACCAGGTCCTCGACGAGCGGGTGCTGGGCCCGGCGGGCATGACCGACACCGGATTCTTCGTAACGACCGAAGCGCGGAGGCGCGCGGCGACCATGTACCGGCACGACGAAGAGAACCGGTTGCGACACGACGTGATGGGGCCGCCGCATGTCAAACCGCCGTCGTTCTGCAACGCCGGCGGCGGATTGTGGTCGACCGCCGACGACTATCTGCGGTTCGCGCGGATGCTGCTGGGCGACGGGACGGTCGACGGTGTTCAGGTGTTGTCGCCGGAGTCGGTGCGCCTGATGCGCACCGATCGGCTCACCGACGAACAGAAGCGGCACAACTTTCTGGGATCGCCGTTCTGGGTTGGCCGCGGGTTTGGGTTGAATTTGTCGGTGGTGACCGATCCGGCGAAGTCCGCCCCGCTGTTCGGGCCGGGCGGGCCGGGAACGTTCAGCTGGCCCGGCGCGTACGGGACGTGGTGGCAGGCTGACCCGACCGCGGACCTGATCCTGCTTTATCTGATTCAGTATTGTCCTGATCTGTCCGTGGACGCGGCCGCGGCAGTCGCGGGTAACCCGTCCCTGGCGAAGTTGCGGACGGCACAACCGAAGTTCGTCCGCCGCACCTATCGCGCGCTCGGGCTCTAGCGGCGGATCGCGACCATGGTCGACTACCCACCTGAACACATCGCGGGGCCGCGGCTGCTGCTGCGCCCACCCGAGCTCGACGACGCAGGCGCGCTCTTCCAAAGGGTCGCCCGCGATCCCGAGGTCACCAAGTATCTGCTGTGGACGCCGCACCCCGACGTAGCGGCAACGCGACAAGTGATCACCGAAAAACGCAATATCAGCGACGCCGAGCGTACCTGGGCCATCACGCTGCGGAACAGCGGCGACGTCATCGGGCTGACCAGCTGCCGGCGGCCGGTGCAGCACTCCGTCGAAATTGGTTACTGCATCGGTCGGCGGTGGTGGGGCAAGGGTTTCATGTCCGAGGCGGTCAACCTGCTGCTGGCCCAGCTGGCCGCTGACCCCGCGGTATACCGCGTGTGGGCCACGTGCCATGCCGATAACGCGCGGTCGGCGCAGCTATTGCAGCGAACCGGGTTCGTCTTGGAGGGCCGGCTGACCCGCCACGCCGTCTACCCGACCATAGGGCCCGAACCGCACGACAGCCTGCTCTACGCGAAGATCCTCCGGTAACTTGCGCCGACCGTCGGCGTCGAGCGTGCATCCTGGGCGCGAAATTGCGCCCTGAGCGCACACTCAAAGCCTCCCGCGCACACTCGAAGTGGTGTCATAGGCTAAGCCGCACGGCAAAACCGACCGTCCTGATCAGCGGCGCGGGGATCGCGCGCACCAGCGGATCAGGGTCGACGGGCAAGGAGGTTGCCGCTCGAAGGCGGACAACCAGACAAATCCCGAACCGCTTGCGCCCTCGCCCGTCACGAGTCTTCGGTAACCGCCCGCACAGCACTGTCACCATTCACGGCCGCCGCATCTGAGGGTAGCTCGAAGACCGGGAACGCAGAACCCACCGCGGCCGCCGCCGCATTCCGTTGGGCCTCCATCCGTGCCAGCGCGGCCTCGGTGAACACCGACAACCCGAGGTCGTGGTTGTATCCGTGGATTTCTTTGACGTCGAGCTGGGCGAGGAAGTAGATGATCTCTTTGGAGACCACCTGACCCGGGACCAGCACCGGGAAGCCGGGCGGGTAGGGCACGACGAAAGTGGTGGACACCAGCGTCTTTCCCTCGGCGAGCCGTCGCCCGGCCATGCCGATCAGCACGTGCTCACGGTCGGTCTCTTCGTACCCGGCGTAGAAGGCCGACCGCATGTCGCCGATTGAGCTGGCGTCGACGGGACGGAAGGCGACATCGAATTCGCTGAAATCGGGTAAGTGCGGCAGATCCTGGGTGATCTCCTCAACCTGGCGCCGCTGCAGGGCGAGGTCAGCCCCGCTGGCCGCGTTCTGGGTCCGGTCGAAGTCGGTGGCCACCCGGCGCAGCACGTCGAGCAGATAATGCACGCTCGACCAGGTGACACCGATGGTGAAGATCAACAACACGCTGTTGATCGATGTCTTGTTGATCTGGATGCCGAATCGCTCCATCAGGATCTTCTCGCGGAAGTCGTATCCGTTCATTCCGGTCGCCCCGATGAACAGGGTGACCCGCGTCGCGTCGAGCACAAACTGGTCGGACCGCCAGGCCTCGTTCCACTCGGCCAGGGCGCCCTGCCTGACCTGACGGTACGAGCTGACCGCCGAGGCCCGGTACTCGTCGGGCACCAGGTCGGACTCGTCCAGGATGCGGAACCACTTGCTGATCAGCCGGTCTTTACGGACGCGGTGACGAAAGACCAGCGCCATGTCGTACACCAGCCGGACCATATCGAAACCCTCGATGTCGACCTGCCGGCGCGCCAGGTCCAGCGACGCCAGAAGTTGCTGGTTCGGCGACGTGGACGTGTGGGTCAAGAACGCCTCAGCGAACGAGTCCCGGCTGAGTGCGTTGAAATCCTGGTCGCGCACGTGGATCATCGACGCCTGCCGAAGTGCCGACAGTGACTTGTGGGTGGAGTGCGTCGCGTACACCCGGATCCGCGCGCGAGTGGGGTCGGGCAGCAGCCGGTGGTCAACCCACTCCGACCGATCGATCCCGTCCATCGACGCGCACCAATTCTGGTACTCCTCGGCATATTCCGGGGACGAGAACATCGATTCGAGTCGTTCGGCAGACACCATCGCGGTCCGCTGCCGGGCCCACGGCACGGCGGTCGCAAACGCGTACCACGCCTCGTCCCACAGGAAGCAGATGTCCGGCTTGATCGCCAGCACCTCCTCCATCACCCGCCGGGGGTTGTAGACGACGCCGTCGAAGGTGCAGTTGGTGAGCAGCAGCATGCGCACCCGGTGCAGCTGTCCGGCCGCCTCGAGGTCCAGTAGCACCTTCTTGATCGTGCACAGCGGCACGGCTCCGTAGATCGCGAACTGCGGCAGCGGATAGGCGTCCAGGTACATGGGGTACGCGCCGGCCAGCACCAGGCCGTAGTGGTGCGACTTATGGCAGTTGCGGTCGATGAGAACGATGTCACCGGGCCGGGTCAGGGACTGCACGACGATCTTGTTGGCGGTGGAGGTTCCGTTGGTCACGAAGTACGTATGGTCGGCGCGCCAGGTGATCGCGGCCTTGTCCATCGCCTTCTTGATGTTGCCATGCGGGTCCAGCAGCGAGTCCAGGCCACCGGAGGTGGTCGACGTCTCTGCCATGAAGATGTTGCGGCCGTAGAACTCGCCCATGTCCTGCAACGACTTGGAGTTGAAGATGCTGGCGCCGCGTGCGATGGGGAGAGCGTGGAATTGGCCCACCGGCGCGGCCGCATAGGCGCGCAAGGCGTCGAAAAACGGCGTGGCGAACCGGTTCCGGAGGCCGGCCAGCACCGTGCTGTGCAGGTCGGTGACGTCGTTGAGCCGGTAGAACGTCCGGTCGTAGACGTCCGGCTCGTCGTCATTGCCCGCCGCAATCGACTCGTCGGTGAGCAGATAGAGGTCGATGTGTGGCCGCAGCTCCGTGATCCACTCGCCGCATTCGACCCAGTCGTGGGCGCCGTCGACGGTGACCGCGTCGTCGTTGGCGCCCAGCAAGGTGTTCATCAATGGCACCCGGTCCCGCGAACGCAGCGGCAGGTCATGCCGGATGATTGCCGCCTGAATCTCGCCATTCAGCGCAACCGCGGTGATGGCGTCCTCGACGCTCGACACCACAAGGAACTCGAACTGCACATCGTCGGACGGGTTGCGCAGCGTCCGCAGCCTCTCCACCAGGCTGTCCGGGGACGTGGCCGGGGAATCGTCGGCGAGCAACACGGTGTAGAACTGCTGCTGTTTGGCTTGGGCCACCAGCTCCTGGTCGGCCAGCGGCGCCGAAGTGTCGAACAGCGCCGTGCGGTCACCGTATTCGGACAGCAGGCGCACGGCCAGCGACACCTCTTCGGCGAGCCGCACGGTGGAAAGGCTCTCCAGGTGTGCACGGAAAGTCGCCAAATTCTCCGCGCCCGGGTACAGCCAGTACCGCTCGTAGGCGCCGATGCGGTCCATCAACCGCTTTACCTTGGCCAGGTCGTGGCCCTTGTCCAGCCCGGCGAGGTCGATTTCGGCGAGATGACGGCATGCGTCGTCGAGCAGGTTCCACGTGTCGACGCGCGTATACGACGGGTTGGCTACGGCCGCCAGGGCGGAGACGTGAAGTCGTCGCGGACGGGCGCTGTCTCGATTCATGTCGTCACCTGTTCTTGTGGTGCGGGTACGCCGTCAGTGCAGCTCGTAATTATCGCGCGCAAGACGGAAATAGTGACCGGTTCTGTTATCCGATTCCCACAACCTCCCATCCAGGGCGTCGGGCGAGACGGCGACTGAAACCGCTCGCACCCGTCGGCGCAAGCGCCATCGCAACCGATGTCGGCACGACCGTCACGCTTGCTTTGGTTTCCATCAGGGCCAGCAGCTTTTCGTCATTCAGCCGCTATTGTGTCCCGCCCGCGCTCGACGCGCGATGATTTCGACTTGAAATTCGACCGAGTCGGTCAGCCATCCAACTCTTCGTCGCTATCCACGATCCGCCGGTTACCGAGCGTGCTGTCCACCCACCGCAGCACCGGAAGCTGCGGGAATTGCGGCAGCTCCCAGCGGCGCGCCGGCAGGTCGGTGACATCGCTGAGCGATCTCACCACTGCCTGCGTCAGACCCATGATGGCGGCCATCACCGGCAGCAAGGGCTGCAGCGGCTTGGCCGCCGAGCGAACCGTGCTGATGCGGCGGGCCAGGATCAGTCGCTCGATCGAGTGATACAGCCAGGCGCCAACGCCCAGCGCGTAGATCGACAGCGCCGACGCGACGATGGCCCACCCGAACGCCGCACATATGACGGCGCCGAGCACCACTGTCGCCGCCAGCCAGGCGGCGACCACGACACGCAACTCGAGCCTGCTCATGAACACGATCCTTGGTTTTCCGGCAGGCGGGCGGTGTCCTCAGGAACAGCCTGCCTGACTGCTTGAGCGGCCGCCCGGATCTGCGGTGTCACGAGCATGACCTGGCCCAGCACTCCGTTGACGAAGCCCGGCGAGTCGTCGGTGGACAGCTCCTTGGCCAGCTCGACGGCCTCGTCAACGGCGACCGGTTCAGGTACGTCGTCATGCAGCAGCTCCCACACCGCAACCCGCAGAATGGCGCGATCCACCGCAGGTAACCGGTCCAGCGTCCAGCCCTGCAGATGCGAGGTGATCAGGTCGTCGATGTGGGCGGCGTGCTCACTGACCCCTCGAGCCACCACGGCGGTATACGGATGCAACGGCGCCACGTCGGACTTCGCTTCGGCCAGTGCGGTGCGGATGTCGACCACCTCGCTGGGGCTCATACCGCGGGCCTCAGCCTCGAACATCAGGTCCACAGCGCGCTTGCGGGCCTGATGGCGTCCTTTGACAGGTCTGGCCGGCTTGACCGGCTTTCCGTCCGGCCTCGTTTTTCCGTCAGGCATAGTCAGGCGTTGACCCTGCCCAGGTAGCTGCCGTCGCGCGAATCTACCTTCAGCTTGTCTCCGGTGTTGATGAACAGCGGCACGTTGATCTGCGCACCGGTCTGAAGGGTGGCCGGCTTGGTGCCCGCGCTGGACCGGTCGCCCTGCAGCCCCGGATCGGTGTGGGTGACCTCGAGTTCGACGGTCACCGGCAGCTCGATGTACAGGGGCGCCCCGTTGTGGAATGCCACCTGCACCGGCAGGCCCTCCAGCAGGAACCGCGCGGCGTCGCCGACCAGGGACTCCGGCAGCGGGTGCTGCTCATAGTCCTGGCTGTCCATGAACACGAAATCCGATCCGTCGCGGTACAGGTAGGTGGTGTCGCGCCGGTCGACAGTGGCGGTATCCACCTTCACTCCGGCGTTGTAGGTCTTGTCGACGACCTTTCCCGAAAGCACGTTCTTCAGCTTGGTGCGCACGAACGCCGGGCCCTTGCCGGGTTTGACGTGCTGGAACTCGGTGATGGTCCACAGCTGCCCGTCGATAACCAGGACAAGTCCGTTCTTGAAGTCAGCAGTGCTCGCCACGGTCGGTAAATCTCCTACAAGATGGCCAGTTCCTTCGGGAACCGGGTCAACAATTCCGGGGTCCGCCCGGCGGTTCGTGGTGTCTCCGGGGTCCCATTGGCCGCTACTACCAAAGTGTCCTCGATGCGGACACCGCCGCGGCCGGGTAAATAGACGCCGGGCTCCACGGTTACCACGGAGCCCGCAAGTAGTGTACCGGCGGATGTCGCCCCGATGCCCGGCGCTTCATGAATCTGCAGGCCAACGCCGTGTCCCAGACCGTGGCCGAAGTGATCGCCGTAGCCCGCGTCGGCGATCACCTGGCGTGCCGCGGCGTCCACGTCGCGCAGCCCGGCGCCCGGCCGCAAGGCCTCCCGGCCGGCCTTTTGCGCCTCTGTGACCAGCTGATAGATCTCCAGCTGCCAGTCGGCTGCCGAACCGAGCACGAAGGTTCGGGTCATGTCGGAGTGGTATCCGGCGACCAGCGCGCCGAAGTCGATTTTGACGAAGTCGCCTGCCGCCAGCACCGCGTCGGTGGGCCGATGGTGCGGAATCGCCGAATTCGGGCCGGCCGCGACGATCGTCTCGAACGAGACCGCGTCCGCACCGTGGTCGAGCATCAGGGCCTCCAGCTCGCGGCTCACCTCGCGCTCGGTTCGGCCGGGCCGCAGTCCGCCGCGCTCCACCAGGTCGGCCAGCGCGGCGTCGGCCGCCTCACAGGCCAGCCGCAATAACGCCAGCTCACCGGCGTCCTTGACCTCGCGCAGCGCCTCCACGGTCCCAGAGGCCCGCACCAACTCGGTGGACCGACCCGACTTCTGGTCGTCCAGCGCAGCCGACAGTGCGTCCAGGCCGTCCACCGTGACCACATGGCTCTCGAAGCCCAGCCTTCGCACGCCGCCCTCAGCCGCCCGTCCGGTCAGGTGGCGCCCGAGGGCCCGCTCGATAGCCACCTCGAGGTCGGGCGCTTGCTGCGCGGCCTGAGTGCGGTATCTGCCGTCGGTGGCCAGTACGGCCTCACGGTCATCGGCGAACACCAGCAACGCGCCGTTGGACCCGCTGAAACCGGATAGATACCGCACATTTATCAGATCCGTGACCAGCATCGCGTCCAGTCCGGCGGCACTGATTTTGGTTTCTAGATTGTGTCGACGCTGGGAATGTGTCACGCCCCTTGACGGTACTCGCTACGCTGGGCACCCATGAGTAACTGGATGCTGCGCGGATCAGTGTTCGCCGCCGCGATGGTCGTTGTCCGTCTCTTTCAGGGAGCGCTGATCAACGCGTGGCAGACGCAGGCCGCACTGATCAGCCTGATACTTCTACTGCTCTTCATTATCGGCGTGTCCGTATGGGGAGTGCTGGACGGCCGCGCCGACGCCAACGCGAACCGGGATCCCGACCGCCGCCAGGATCTGGCGATGACCTGGCTGCTGGCCGGCCTGCTGGCTGGGGCGCTCAGCGGCGCGGTGGCCTGGCTCATTGCCCTGTTCTACAAGGGGATCTACACCGGGGGGCTGGTCAACGAGGTGACGACGTTCGCGGCCTTCACCGCTCTCATGGTCTTCCTGTTCGCGGTCATCGGTGTGACCCTCGGCCGCTGGCGTATCGACCGGCAGTTCGCGAAGACGCCGGAGAGACACCACGGCCTGGCTGCAGAGGGCGAGGACCGGGGCGACGCCGACGTGTTCGCCGCCGTCCGCGCCGACGACAGTCCCACCGGGGAGATGGCTCTGGAAACTGGAGGGGCACAGGCCACGGCGCCCACCGCGGTCGCCACGGTCGAACGTGAGGTGCCCACCGACACGATCGCCACCCCCGAACCCGAGGCGCCCACCGAGGTGATCGCCACCCCCGAACCCGAGGCGCCCACCGAGGTGATCGCCACGACCGAGGGTGAGGCACCCACCGAGGTGATCAGCACGACGGATGCCGAGCAGACCAAGCCGGACACACCGAAGAAGGACTAGCCGGAAGCCCCGCAAGCCCACGCCAGGTACCGCAGGGCCAGCAGGTAGCCCTGGATACCCAGCCCGACGATCACCCCGGTCGCGACCGGGCTGAGGTATGACTGGCGCCGAAACTCCTCGCGGCCGTGCACGTTGGAGATATGCACCTCGATCAGGGGCGCACTCAGTTCAGCGCAGGCATCACGCAGCGCCACCGATGTGTGTGTCAGACCGCCGGCGTTGAGTATCACGGGTTCGGAGGCGTCGGCAGCCAGATGAATCCAGTCCAGCAGTTGGGCTTCGCTATCACTTTGCCGCACAACCGCTTTGAGTCCCAGTTCGGCAGCCTCACGCTCAATCAGGGCGGCCAGCTCATCATGGGTGGTACTGCCGTAGACAGCGGGCTCGCGCTGGCCCAGCCGGCCCAGGTTCGGGCCGTTGATCACGTTTACCGTCATGGCCATCTGCGCCACCCCTCCTCATCGCTTCGCCCTGCATGGTCGCCGGCGCGGCTCACTCATGGGCACAGATTCCGGCGTAGGCGGTCACCAGCAGCCCTGGGTCCGGTCCCACCATCCGACCCGGCTTGGCCAGTCCGTCGAGGACCACGAACCGAAGCACACCGGCCCGGGCTTTCTTGTCGCCGGCCATCAATTCCAGCAATTGCGGCAATGCGTCGGCGTCGTAGCTGACCGGCAGGCCCAGCGACGCCAGGATGGCGCGGTGGCGCTGCGCGGTGGCGTCGTCGAGCCGCCCGGCAAGTCTGGCGAGCTCGGCCGCGAACACCAGGCCCACCGATACGGCGGCGCCGTGGCGCCACTGGTACCGCTCCCGGCGCTCGATCGCGTGGGCCAAAGTGTGTCCGTAGTTGAGGATTTCGCGCAGCTCGGATTCCTTCTCGTCGGCGGCCACGACCTCTGCCTTGACGGTGATCGCACGTCGGATCAGCTCTGGCAGCACGTCACCGGCCGGATCGAGTGCGGCCTGTGGGTCGGCTTCGATGAGGTCCAGGATCGCCGGGTCGGCGATGAACCCGGCCTTGACCACTTCGGCCATCCCACAGACGATTTCGTTGTGCGGCAGCGTTTGCAGGGTCGCCAGGTCGGCCAGGACGGCGAGCGGCTGATGAAACGCGCCGACCAGGTTCTTGCCGGCATCGGTGTTGATGCCGGTCTTGCCGCCGACAGCCGCGTCGACCATGCCCAGCAGCGTGGTGGGGATGTGCACGATCGAGACGCCGCGCAGCCAGGTGGCCGCAGCGAACCCGGCGACGTCCGTGGCCGCCCCACCGCCAAGGCTGACCAGGGCGTCTTTGCGACCGATTCCGATGCGGCCCAACACTTCCCAGATAAATCCCACGACGGGCAGGTCCTTGCCGGCCTCGGCGTCAGGGATTTCGATGCGGTGCGCGTCGACGCCCCTGTCGACCAGGTGGCTGCGGATGGTTTCCGCGGTCTCCGCCAGCACGGGCTGATACAGGATGGCGACCTTGTGCCGGCTGGAAAGCAGTTCGTCCAGCTCGTTGCGCAGCCCTTCTAAAAGGCCGTAGCCGATCACCACCGGGTACGGCGGATCGACGGCCACCCGCACGGTGACCGGTGCGGTGATATCGGTCATTTGGCTGCCCTGCCGGCGGTGGAAGTGGGGGCGGGACCGGGGGCCTGCAGCCGCGACACGATGTAGCGGACCACCGCCCCGGGATTGCGGCGGTTGGTGTCGACCCGGATGGTCGCAACGCGCCGGTACGACGGCACCCGTTTGGACATCAGGGCACGATATTTCTCAGCGCGGTCGGGTCCGGCCAGCAGCGGCCGCACCGTGTTGCCGCCGGTGCGCCGCACGCCTTCTGCGGCGCTGATTTCCAGGTAGATGACCGTGTGGCCGGCCAGCGCCGCGCACACCCCGGGGCTGGTGACCGCGCCACCGCCGAGCGACAGAACACCGTCATGGTCGGCTAATGCCGCGCGCACCACGTCCTCCTCGATACGCCGGAACTCCTTCTCCCCGTCGGTGGCGAAGATGTCGGCGATGCTGCGTCCGGTCTGCTGCTCGATCGCCACGTCGGTGTCGAGCAAGCTGACCCCGAGCGCCTTGGACAGTCTGCGCCCGATGGTGGACTTGCCCGAACCCGGCAAGCCCACGAGTACTGCCCTGGGTGCCATCGCGCCTATTACCCGCCAATCCCTGCTAAACCGAAGCCCGAGCGGCCGGCGATTCCCGGTCGGCGACCGCGCGCTGGTAAGCCTCGATATTGCGGCGGGTTTCGGTCAGCGAATCGCCGCCGAACTTCTCCAGCACCGCGCGGGCCAGGACCAGCGCCACCATGGTCTCGACCACGACTCCGGCGGCCGGCACGGCGCACACATCGGAGCGCTGGTGGATGGCGACCGCCTCATCGCCGGTCGCCATGTCGACGGTGGCCAGTGCCCGCGGCACGGTGGAGATCGGCTTCATCGCCGCGCGCACCCGCAGCGGCTGGCCGTTGGTCATCCCGCCTTCCAGCCCACCTGCCCGGTTGGTCGAGCGGACGACGCCGTCGGGCCCGGGGTACATCTCGTCATGGGCGCGGCTACCGCGGCGGCGCGCGGTCTCGAAACCGTCGCCGATCTCCACGCCCTTGATTGCCTGTATTCCCATCACGGCGGCGGCCAGTTGGCTGTCGAGCCGGTTGTCACCGCTGGTGAACGACCCCACCCCTACCGGCAGGCCCAGCGCCACGACTTCCACCACGCCGCCCAGGGTGTCGCCGTCCTTCTTGGCCGCTTCGATCTCGGTGATCATGGATTTTTCAGTCTGCTCGTCGAACGCGCGAACGGGGCTGGCATCGATCGCGGGCAGGTCCTCGGCTCGCGGCGGCGGACCATCGTAGGGCGCCGACGGGCCGATCGCGATGACGTGGGAGAGCACCTCGACACCCAGCGCCTGACGCAGAAACGACCGCGCGATGGTCCCCGCCGCGACACGGGCAGCGGTCTCACGGGCGCTGGCCCGTTCCAGCACCGGCCGGGCATCGTCGAAGCCGTACTTGAGCATGCCCGCGTAGTCCGCGTGGCCAGGCCGCGGTCGGGTGAGCGGGGCATTGCGAGCGATGTCGGCCAGCTCCGCCGGGTCGACCGGATCGGTGGCCATCACGGTTTCCCACTTCGGCCATTCGGTGTTGCCGATCTCGATGGCGATGGGCCCACCCAGGGTGCTGCCATGGCGTACCCCGGACAGCACGGTCACCGCGTCGCGCTCGAACGCCATCCGCGCGCCGCGGCCGTAGCCCAGTCGGCGACGGGCCAATTGATCGGCGATGTCGGCCGAGTTAACTTCCACGCCGGCGACCATGCCTTCAACCACGGCCACCAACGCTCGGCCATGGGACTCCCCGGCGGTGATCCAGCGCAACACCTGAACATCTTCCCACGGTGCACGTTCAAACCCCGCTGTGCCTCACCCGGCCGTTGACCGCCACGCGTTGGGGAACGGTGCGATACGCATGACATGGTCAAAATACATGCGTATACCACCTCACAATTCGCGTTGGTCGACGGTGGTCAGCCGGCTTGCTCAGCCCAACAGCGCCAGCCCGGCCGCGCCCGCGGTGGCCAGACACATCGACGGACCGTGCGGCACGGTCAAGGCACCCGCGCCAACCCGCACCGCTACAGCCCACAGCGCGGTTAGCAACGGCGCGGCCAGCGCCGCCAGAAACCACGCCTCGACGCCGAAGTAGCCGGTAAGCCCACCCAGACCGATCGCCAGCTTGACGTCACCGGCGCCCAACGACGCCGGGTCCACCAGATGGACCAGTAGGTACATCGCGGTCAATGCGGCTGCGCCGGCCGACGCCGGCACACCGCGGCCCGCCATCGTCGCGCCGAGCAGCATCACGCCCGCCCCGGGCAGCGTGAGGACGTTGGGTAACCGGCGTTGCCGGATGTCGTAGCAGCTCAACACCGCCAGCCAGGCCAAAACGACGGTGATCACCCCAATCCGCATTGGCGGCAGGCTAATCGAGTGCCGCCAATGCGCAAGTCATCGCCTCCCGCGGCGCAGGCAGCCCGGTGAATTGCTCCACCTGAGCAAATGCCTGATGCAGCAGCATCTGCAGACCGCTGATCACCAGGCCACCTGCGGCGGCCACCGCGGCGGCCAGCGGTGTGGGCCACGGGCTGTAGATGGCGTCCAGCAACACCGGGATGGGGGCGAAGGTCCCGGCATGGTGCGCTGCCACATCCGCCGGGATGGTGCTGACCAGCACCTCAGCGGCGGCGACTTCGTCGGCCAACCCAGCGCTGTCCAGGCCGCAGAACCGGGTCGCTACGCCGACCCGCGTTCCCAGCTCCACCAATCGAGCCGCCTTGTCCGGGTTGCGCGCCACGACGGTGATGCCGGTGACCCCGAGTTGGGCCAACCCGACGACGGCCGCCGACGCGGTGCCGCCCGACCCGCACACCAGCGCATGTCCGGACGCTCTCCCCATTGACGCCAGCGCCCCACTGACGCCGTCGATGTCGGTGTTGTCGGCTCGCCAGCCACGCGGCGTGCGCACCAGGGTGTTGGCCGATCCGACCTGGTCTGCTCGCGTGGTGTGTTCGTCGGCGAACTGCAGGGCAGCGAACTTGCCCGGCATGGTTACCGAAACCCCGACCCACTCCGGCCCGAATCCGCCGACCACGCCCGGCAACTCCTCGGCGCCACACTCGATGCGCTCGTAGGTCCAGTCGTGCAGGCCCAGCGCGCGGTAGGCGGCCAGGTGCAGCTGCGGGGACCGGGAATGGGCGATCGGCGAGCCCAGAACGGCGGCCTTTCTAGGGCCGTTCCGGGCTCGTTGGGCCCGGTCAGCGCGCGCTGTCGAGGACACCGTTGCGCTTGGCGAGCTCGATATTCGCCAGATGCTGCTGATAATCCCTGGTGAACAGCGTCGTCCCCTGGGCATCGATGGTGACGAAGTACAGCCAGTCGCCGGTCTCGGGATGCTCAGCGGCAAGCAGCGCGTCGACCCCGGGTGAGCAGATCGCGGTGGCCGGCAGCCCTTCGGACATGTAGGTGTTCCACGGCGTCCGCTGCGCGCGGTCGGCGTCACTGGTGGCGACCTCGCGGCGATCCAGCGGGTAGTTCACGGTCGAGTCGAATTCCAGCGTGCGGTGTTCGCGCAGGCGGTTGTAGATGACCTGCGCCACCTTCGGGAAATCCTGGGTGTTGGACTCCTGCTGCACCAGCGACGCCACCACGAGGATGTCGTAGGGCGACAGGCTCAGCGACTTCGCGGTGTCCACCAACCCGGATTTCACGTACTCCACAGCGCCGGCGCTGATCAGCGACGCCAGGATGGTCTCCGCTGACGCCGCCGGATCGACATTGAAGGTCCCCGGTGCGACAAGGCCCTCGATGCGGCGATGGTCATCGCCCAGCTCTATCACCGGCTCAACCGCCCAGGACGGTACCGACAGCATCGTCGGCGTGCTCTCGCTCGCTGCGGTGCGCAGGTCGGCCACCGAAACGCAGCGTTGGTTACCGTCCAGATCCACACACGTGGCCTGCGAGATCAACGTGAGAATTCCGGGAGTCAGCACGTTGGTCTTCATGTCGGTGGTGTCGTCGAGCTGCCGCCCTTCCGGGATGACCAGCTTGCCCACCCTGTTGTTCGGGTCCGCGAGCCGAGCGACCGCGGTAGCCGCCGGGATCTCGGTCCGCATCCGGTAGAAGCCGGGCTGGATCGACGAAATCGCGGCGTTGCCGTGCGCGGCATCGATGAATGCCCGCACGGTGGCCACCACGCCGCGGTTGTGCAGCGTCTCCCCGACCGCGGTCGTCGAGTCGCCGGCCTGTATCTGAATCACGATGTCCCGCTTGCCAGTACCCGTGTAGTCGTCACCGGAGCCAAGCATGGTGTGCCACAGCTTCGAGCCGAGGACAACGGCCCCCACCAGGACCACGACAAGCAGGCCTATGGCGAATCCCCCGACGACGCGACGCCGGCGACGGCTTTGCTGCGCGCGGCGGCGCGTGGCCCGGTCAACTCGGGTCCTCCGGTGCCGGTTCGGCCCGACCGCCACGGGCTCGGCTCGGTGGCGGTGGCCATCGTCAGCCATCGGAACCCTGTCCAGCCACAGGTCCAGCCACCACACTGCGGCGTTGATCCAGCCAGCCCTGCAGGATTGCGACCGCAGCCGCCTGGTCGATCACCGAACGTTGGTCCCTGGCCCGGATACCCGCCTCCCGCAGTGATCGTTGCGCACTGACCGTGGTCAGCCGCTCGTCTGCGAGGCGCACAGGTGTGGGGGCAACCCGCTGTGCCAGCGCCTCGGCCAACTCGATCGCGTCCTGGGCCGATGAGCCGATGCGGTTGGCCAGTGTCCGCGGCAGCCCGACGACCACCTCGACCGCCTCCAGCTCGGCGGCCA
Source organism: uncultured Actinomycetota bacterium (assembly GCA_963763005.1). Classification (GTDB taxonomy): domain Bacteria; phylum Actinomycetota; class Actinomycetes; order Mycobacteriales; family Mycobacteriaceae; genus Mycobacterium. The sequence continues at coordinate 604,348 of CAVXMI010000016.1, read as the reverse complement.
GCGCAGCCAGGCGCCGCACATGCTTGCCGGAACGGTCACGGCGCACCGTTTCCACCGGGGTGGCCAGGATGCCGTCAGGATCGCTGGAAGCCACGCCGATGCGCACACTGCCCACGTCGATGCCGAGACGTCGTCCCCGTCCAGGGTCTGGATCGCCGGGCCGGTCGGGCAGACGGTGTTGTGATCCAACCACTCAACCGACCCGCGCTATCTCTGCGCGTACCGCGTCCAGCGCGGCGTCGATGCCGGTCGGATTCTTTCCCGAGCCCTGCGCCAGGTCGGCCTTGCCGCCGCCGCGGCCTTCGACCGCCACGGCAAGCTGTTTGACCAGCTCGTTGGCACGGATCCCGAGGTCCTGGGCGGCGGGATTGGCCGCGACGGCATACGGGACGGTTTCGCTCTCGCCTGCTGAGGTCGATGAGATCAGCGCGACCACCGCAGGATCGCTGCCCAGCTTGCCGCGGATGTCGCCGACCAGGGAACGCAGGTCGGCGGCCGTCGTCCCGCCGGACATTCGCTGCGCCACCACACGGACGTTACCGATGCGCTCCGCTCCGGCGGCGGCATTGGTCGCAGCTGCCCGCGCGCTCGCCAGCCGGACGCGTTCGAGTTCCTTCTCGGCGGCCTTGAGCCGCTCCACCAGGTTGGCCACCCGGGCGGGCACCTCCTCGGAAGGCACCTTCAGCGACGAGGCGAGCCCGGCCATCAGCGCACGCTCCTTGGCCAGGTGCCGGAAGGAGTCCAGCCCGACGTAGGCCTCCACCCGGCGCACCCCGGAGCCGATCGACGATTCGCCCAGAATCGTCACCGGACCGATCTGCGCCGAGTTGTGCACATGCGTGCCCCCGCACAGCTCCAGCGAGAACGGCCCGCCGATCTCCACCACCCGCACTTCGTCGGGATAGCTCTCGCCGAACAGCGCCATCGCTCCCATCGCCTTGGCTTTTTCGAACCGCTCGATGAACGTGTTCACCTGAAAGTCGGCTTGCACAGCCTCGTTGGTCACCTCTTCAATCTGGGTGCGCTGGTCTTCGCTCAACGGCCCCTGCCAATTGAAATCGAAGCGCAGGTAACCCGGCCGGTTCAGCGAGCCGGCCTGAACCGCGTTGGGCCCCAGCACTTGTCGCAGTGCGCCGTGCACCATGTGGGTACCCGAGTGGCCTTGCGTGGCGCCCCGGCGCCAGCCCGGATCCACCGCCGCGATGACACTGTCTCCCTCGACGAATTCCCCGGACTCCACGTTAACCCGGTGCACCCAAAGGGTTTTAGCGATCTTCTGAACATCGGTGACCGCCGCCCGGGCACTGCCGCCCGATCCGGTTCCACTGATGGTTCCGGCGTCGGCAATCTGCCCACCCGACTCGGCGTAAAGCGGGGTGCGGTCCAGAACGAGCTCCACTCGATCCGTCCCGACGACTTCCCCCTGCAGGCCGTGCGCCACCACCGGAACCCGCTTGCCGTCGAGGAAGATGCCCAGAATCCGCGCCTCGGAGGTCAACTCGTCGAATCCGGTGAACTCGGTGGGGCCGCCGTCGACCAGCTCGCGGTAGGCGGTCAGGTCGGCGTGCGCGTGTTTACGCGCGGCGGCGTCGGCTTTGGCACGCCGGCGCTGCTGCGCCATCAGTTCGCGGAAGCCGGCCTCGTCAACCTCCAGGCCGGCTTCGGACGCCATCTCGAGAGTCAGCTCGATCGGGAACCCGTAGGTGTCGTGCAGGGTAAAGGCGTCCGAGCCGGAAACCACTGTGGCGCCTGCCGCTTTGGTGGCTCCGGCCACGTCGTCGAAAAGCTTCGAGCCCGATGCCAGCGTGCGATTGAACGCGGTCTCCTCGGCAACGGCGATGCGATTGATCCGGTCGAAATCGCTGACCAGTTCGGGATACGACGGGCCCATCGCGTCACGCACCGTGGCCATCAGATCGCCGACGACCGGGGCGTCGATGCCCAGCAGCTTGGCGGACCGAATCACCCTGCGCAGCAGCCGGCGCAACACGTAACCGCGGCCGTCGTTACCGGGGCTGACGCCGTCGCCGATCAGGATCGCGGCGGTGCGGCTGTGGTCGGCGATGATGCGGTAGCGCACGTCATCTTCGTGGTTGCCTGTTTGATCTCCCACGTCATAGCCGCGAGGCGCGCGCCTGGCCACGGTATCTATGACCGGTCGCAGCAGATCGGTCTCGTAGACGTTGTGCACCCCTTGCAGGACGAGCGCGACCCGCTCGACACCCATGCCGGTGTCGATGTTCTTGCGGGGCAACGGCCCGAGGATCTCGTAGTCCTCCTTGGTTGTTCCCTCGCCACGCTCGTTCTGCATGAACACGAGGTTCCAGATCTCGAGGTAGCGATCCTCGTTGACGACGGGACCACCCTCGACGCCGAATTCGGGGCCCCGGTCGTAGTAGATCTCCGACGACGGCCCGCACGGCCCGGGGATGCCCATTGACCAGTAGTTGTCGGCCATGCCACGGCGCTGGATCCGCTCCGCGGGCAGCCCGGCGACCTCCTGCCAGAGCCGAACGGCTTCATCGTCGTCGAAATAGACTGTCGTCCAGATTCTTTCCGGGTCCAGGCCGTATCCGCCGTCGGCGACACCATTGGTCAGCAGCGCCCAGGCAAGTTCGATGGCCCCGCGCTTGAAATAGTCGCCGAACGAGAAGTTTCCGGCCATCTGGAAGAAGGTGTTGTGCCGGGTGGTGATGCCAACCTCGTCGATGTCGGGGGTGCGGATGCACTTCTGGATGCTGGTGGCCGTCGCGTACGGCGGTGTGCGCTGTCCCAGGAAGTACGGCACGAACTGGACCATGCCGGCGTTGACGAACAATAGGTTGGGGTCGTCGAGGATCACCGAAGCACTGGGCACCTCGGTGTGGCCCGCCGTCACGAAATGATCAAGGAACCGCTTCCTGATCTCGTGTGTCTGCACTCTCTTCTTCCTTAGTTCCCTTGGTTCCGCGCGCATGACGCGGCTTGCTCGAGGTTGGTTCCAGACTATTCGCCGGAATATCAGAAGGCTGTCTAAAGACGTATTTCGGCCCACTCAGCCTTCCACTTAACCTTCCAGGAAGCTCAATCGGACCGACCGCCGCGGATTATCGCGGTTGAGGTCAACCAGAACGACGCTTTGCCAGGTGCCCAGCAGCGGCTCGCCGCCCGAGACCGGCATCGTCACCGATGGCGCGACCAGGGCCGGCAACACATGGTCGGCCCCGTGGCCGTGGGAGCCGTGCGCGTGCCGGTAGCGGTCGTCGCGCGGCAACAGCCTTTCCAGGGTGTCGACCAGGTCGTGGTCGGAACCGGCGCCGGTCTCGATGATCGCGACCCCGGCCGTCGCGTGCGGGACGAACACGTTGCACAGACCGTCTGAGTGGCCACTGCCGCGCCTGGCGCAGAATTCGCGCACCGCGTCGGTGAGATCGACGATGCGGCGACGCGCGGTGTCCACATCCAGCACATCGGTATCCATCCGGCCCAGCCTACGGCCGGGGCTTGGCGAGCTGCCAATCCATTACACGGACCATTGCCAGGGCTAATCGGTTGGAGGAAGGTGGTTGGTGGGACCGGTGGCGCCACCGGGGCGCTGCCCCGACAGAGGAGGGGCCGATCGTGTACGCGCGCTCTACGACTATCGAAGCGGAACCGCGGTCCATCGATGCGGGTATTGCCCACATACGCGACGTCGTCATGCCGGCACTCAGCGAAATCGACGGGTGCCTCGGCTTGTCATTGCTGGTCGACCGCGAGACCGGCAGATGTATAGCGACCAGCTCCTGGGAGACCGCAGAGGCGATGCGTGACAGCGCCGAGCGAGTGTGGCCGCTGCGCCATCGAGCCGCGGAGATGTTCGCGGGCCCCGCCGTCGTCGACCAGTGGGAGATCGCGGTAGTGCACCGCGACCACCGCTCAGGTCCGGGCGCCTGCGTGCGAGCCACCTGGGTCAAAGTGCGTCCCGATCAGTTCGAACGAGCTATCGACTACTTCCGAATGGCAATGGTGCCGGCGATCGAGGAGCTCGAGGGATTCTGCAGCACCAGCCTGCTGGTCGACTCCCTTTCCGCCCGCGCGGTGGCGTCGACGACATTTGACAGCGTGGATGCGATGGCCCGCAACCTTGAGCAACACCGCTCGTTGCGGACCTCCCAGCTTCGCAACCTTGGCGTAGACCAGTACGACGTGGCCGAATTCGAGCTGGCACTGGCCCACCTGCGAGTGCCCGAGCTGGTCTGAACCCGCCCTACGGCAGCTGTCCTGGCCGAGTGTCGGGCAACCGGGCTAAGGCAGCCAGTCCCCGGGGAATCCGCGACAGGGGTGCACTTCGTACGTGAAGACTCCGGCAGCAACCCCGGGGTCGTCATCCATGATCGCGGTGATGTCGTCGACCGTCGCGTCAAACACCCTGATGCCGTAGAACTCCGAGGCATCGGTCACCAGCAGCATCACCGCCAGCACACCGTCGTCGCGCAGCCCCAAGGCGCGGCGGATGTGGTCCCAGACAATGGCCGGCGCCGTGTCGTCCCTGGAGTTCGGCCCGGCCTTGAGGATGACCACGCTGTACGGCCTCGCGGTAGACAGCAGTTGGTTCATTTCGTCGTCGGTGAAGGTTTTCATGGGCCTGTTGGTCCTTCCCCGTTTGGTTAGCGGCGCTTCTTGCGGATGATTGCCCGCAACCGGTCCAGTCGGCCGGCAATCTCACGTTCACTGCCGCGACCTGTGGGCCGGTAGTAGTCCACGTCCACCAGCTCATCCGGCGGATACTGTTGGGCGACAACGCCGTCGGGGTCGTCATGGGAATATTTGTACCCCTGCGCGTTGCCCAGCGCCGCCGCACCGGAGTAATGCCCGTCGCGCAGATGAGCCGGTACCAGACCAGCCTTTCCCGCCTTGATGTCCTGCATTGCGGCGGCCAGGGCGGTGGTGACCGCATTCGACTTCGGCGCGGTGGCCAGGTGGACGGTGGCATGCGCCAGCGTCAGCTGAGCCTCGGGCATGCCGATCAGCGCCACCGTCTGCGCGGCGGCGACCGCGACCTGCAATGCGGTCGGATCAGCCATGCCGATGTCCTCGCTGGCCAGGATCATCAGGCGGCGCGCGATGAACCGGGGGTCCTCCCCGGCAACCAGCATGCGGGCCAGATAGTGCAGCGCCGCGTCGACGTCGGAACCGCGAACCGACTTGATGAAGGCGCTGACGACGTCGTAGTGCTGGTCGCCGTCGCGGTCGTAGCGGACCGCAGCTTTGTCCAGGGACTGCTCGATGGTCTCGACGGTGATCTGCTCGGTCCCCTCGGCTGCGACTTCCAGCGCTGTCAGGGCGCGACGGGCGTCGCCGGCCGCCAATTGCACCAGCAGGTCGACCGCCTCGGGCTGCACCGCAACCCGCTCAGCAAGGCCGCGGGGGTCATCGGCCGCACGCTGCACCACCGCGCGGATGTCGTCGGCGGCAAGCGGCCGCAACTGCAGGATCAGCGATCGCGACAGCAGCGGGGCGACCACCGAAAAGGACGGGTTCTCGGTGGTCGCCGCCACCAGCAGCACCACCCGGTTCTCCACCGCCGACAGCAGGGCGTCCTGCTGGGTCTTGGAGAACCGGTGCACCTCGTCGATGAACAGCACCGTCTGCTCGCCGCGGAGGAGGGCCCCCCGCGCATGTTCTATGACAGCCCGAACGTCCTTGACGCCGGCCGACAACGCCGACAGCGCCTCGAACCGACGACCGGTTGCCTGCGAGATCAGCGCGGCCAGGGTCGTCTTACCGCTTCCCGGCGGGCCGTAGAGGATGACCGACGCCACTCCTGAGCCTTCGACCAGGCGGCGCAGCGGCGACCCGGCTGCCAGCAAGTGGTCCTGACCGACCACCTCGTCCAGCGACGCCGGACGCATCCGTACCGCCAGCGGCGCCCCAGCCGACACGCCGAGGCCGTAATCGGTCGTCTTCGGTGCGCCGGGCAGGTCAAACAGACCGTCGGACACGGCTTCAGACATACCAGTCCCACCTGAGGCCCCACCTGAGGGCTCACCTTAGAGTGGACGGACATGTGTAGCGTCCCAAAGTGAGACGCTGGCAATCCGCGCGCCTGAGGCGCATATTTGCTAAGTTCCGGTTTGCTAAGTTCCGCGCGCGTACCGGCAAGAGCCAACTACGAAGCACATTAGGACAGCGATGAGCCAGCCGCCAGAATATCCAGGCACTCCGGCCGACCCCCAGGGCGGCGACCAGGGCACTCCGGGCTACCGGCCGCCTCCCCCGCCGCCCGGTTACGGCACGCCTCCCCCGCCGCCCGGTTACGGTCAGCCCCCCGGATACGGCGCACCTCCCGGTTACGGCACGCCTCCCCCGCCGCCCGGTTACGGCGCACCTCCCGGTTACGGCACGCCTCCCCCGCCCCCCGGCTATGGACCGCCGGGTGCACCCCCGGCCGGTTACCCGCCCCAGCCAGGTTTCGGCGGCCCGCCGAAACCTGTGTTCAGCGTGGGCGATGCCATCAGTTGGTCCTGGAACAAGTTCACCCAGAACGCCGTGGCGCTGGCCGTGCCACTCGTCATCTATGGCCTGGCGATGGCCGCGGTGATCGGTATCCCGCTGGGGATCGCTTTTGCGACCTCGGCAACCACGACAAGCACCGTCACCGACTACGGCTACGACGTCAGTTACGAAGCGACGAGCTCACAGTTCTCCGCTATCGGCTGGATTGTCACGATCATCGGCTACATCGCCGTGTTCTTGGTGGCGATCTACATGCAAGCCGGACTTGCCACCGGCTGCCTTGACATTGCCGACGGCAAGCCGGTGAGCATCGGAACGTTCTTCAAGCCGCGCAATCTGGGCATGGTGCTGGTCACCGGACTGGTGGTCATCGTCCTCACCGCGATCGGGTCAATGGCGTGCGTCATCCCCGGCCTGATCTTCCTCTTCCTCGCCCAGTTCGCCGTCCTGGCTGCCGTCGACCGATCCCTGTCACCGATCGATTCCATCAAAGCCAGCATCGCAACGGTCAGGTCCGAGCTCGGCAACAGTGCGCTGTCCTGGCTGGTGCAGTATGCGGCGGTCTTGGTCGGCGAAATAGCGTGCTTTGTCGGCATGGTCGTCGGCATTCCGGTCGCCAGTCTCATCCAGACCTACACCTACCGGAAGCTGTCGGGTGGCCAGGTCGTTGAGCTGGCCCAACCCATGCCTCCGGCCGGCATTCCGCCAGGTCCACCGCCGGGGCCGCAGTTCACATAGAGCTGACCTGAGGCGGTCGGCTACCGACAATCCAGGCCTTTTACACCACACGGCCCGATCGAGCGCAGGACTGCCGGGGCTTGCAGGTGCAGGTGCGCTGCGCTGCGCGCCGCTGGCTGTTGTGATGGGATCAGCGGTTATGAGCATCAAAGTTGCGCTGGAGCACCGCACCAGCTACACCTTTGACCGGCTGGTCCAGGTGTATCCGCACATCGTGCGGCTGCGCCCGGCGCCCCACTCTCGCACGCTCATCGAGGCCTACTCGCTGCGCATCGATCCGGCCGACCATTTCATCAATTGGCAGCAGGACGCGCTGGGAAACTTCCTGGCCCGGCTGGTCTTTCCGAAGCCCATGCGCCAACTGACCATTACCGTCGGACTCATCGCCGACCTCAAGGTCATCAACCCGTTCGATTTCTTTATCGAGGACTGGGCCGAGACGTGGCCTTCCGGGGGGTTGAAATACCCCAAGGCGCTGGCCGATGACCTCGATCCGTACTTGCGGCCCGTCGACGAAAACGGCGACGGGTCCGGCCCCGGCGACCTCGTACAGGCCTGGGTGCGTAACTTCTCGGTGCCGGATGGCACTCGCACCATCGACTACCTGGTTGCACTCAACCGCGCGATCAACGCCGACGTCGGCTACAACCTGCGCATGGAACCGGGTGTCCAGACACCGGATTTCACACTGCGCACCGGCGTCGGCTCGTGCCGGGACTCGGCGTGGTTGTTTGTGTCGATCCTGCGCCAGTTGGGGCTGGCCGCCCGGTTCGTGTCCGGGTACCTGGTACAGCTGGCATCCGACGTCGAGGCGCTCGACGGGCCGTCGGGGCCCGCCGCCGACTTCACCGACCTGCACGCGTGGACCGAGGTGTACATCCCCGGTGCAGGCTGGATCGGACTGGACCCGACGTCGGGTCTGTTCGCCGGCGAGGGCCACATCCCACTGGCAGCCACGCCGCACCCCTCGACCGCGGCACCCATCAGCGGCGGCACCGAGGTCTGCAACACGGTGCTGGAATTCTCCAACACCGTCACCCGCGTCCACGAAGACCCGCGCGTCACGTTGCCATACACCGACCAGGCGTGGCAGACGATCTGTGCGGTCGGCGGGCGTGTCGACGAGCGGCTGGCCGCCGGCGACGTCCGGCTGACCGTCGGCGGCGAGCCCACGTTCGTGTCGGTGGACAACCAGACCGACGAAGAGTGGAAGACAGCCGCCGACGGCCCACACAAGCGCCAACGGGCATCCGACCTGGCCGCCCGACTCAAGGCCCAGTGGGCCCCGCAGGGGCTGATCCAGCGCGGGCAGGGCAGGTGGTATCCGGGAGAGCCATTGCCGCGCTGGCAGATATCGCTGTACTGGCGTACCGACGGGCGTCCGCTGTGGAGCAACGACGCGCTGCTGGCCGACCCCTGGGGCACCGCGTCGGCCGCCCCCGTCGACAACGAGACGGCCCACCGAGTGCTCGCCGGGATCGCCGAGGGCCTCGGGCTGCCGCTCTCGCAGGTGCGGCCGGCCTACGAGGACCCGCTGCACCGGTTGGCAGCCACCGTGCGAATGCCCTCCGGCGACCCGGTGGAACCGAGCGACGACCTCGACCCCTCCACCAACCCAGACACCGCCGCCGGCCGCGCCGCACTGCTGGCGCGCCTCGACGAATCCATCACGACCCCGGCGGCATTCCTGCTCCCCGTGCACCGCCGCGACGACGGCGTCGGCTGGGCCAGCGCGAACTGGCTGCTGCGCCGCGGTCGCATCGTGCTGCTCGAAGGGGATTCGCCGGCGGGCCTGCGGCTGCCGCTGGATTCGATCAGCTGGCGGCCGCCAAGGGCATCGTTCGACGTCGACCCGATGACCGTGGGGCATGCACTACCGGCGGAGCCCGGCACCGGCAAGGCGGTGCCGGAGGACCCCGAGACTGCACCGACGACCGCGATGGTCGCCGAGGTTCGAGATGGGCGGCTCTACATCTTCATGCCGCCCACCGAGGCGCTCGAACACTTCGTCGACCTCATTGCCCGGCTCGAGGCCGCAGCGGCGAAGGCCAACTGCCCGGTCGTGGTCGAGGGTTACGGCCCACCGCCGGACCCGCGGCTGAAGTCGACGACGATCACACCCGACCCCGGTGTCATCGAGGTCAACGTTGCGCCCACCGCCAGTTTCGCGGAACAACAACAACAACTGGAGACCCTGTATGGGGAGGCCCGGTTGGCTCGTCTGTCTACCGAGTCGTTCGACGTCGACGGCACTCACGGCGGCACCGGCGGTGGTAACCACATCACGCTCGGGGGGGTCACGCCCGCGGACTCACCGCTGCTGCGCCGCCCCGACCTGCTGGTCTCGCTGCTGACCTATTGGCAGCGGCACCCGTCGCTGTCCTACCTGTTCGCCGGGCGATTCGTCGGCACCACGTCGCAGGCGCCACGGGTTGACGAGGGCAGTGCCGAGGCACTTTACGAACTCGAGATCGCGTTTGCTGAGATCGTCCGGCTATCGGCGGGTGGCGCGGCCAAACCCTGGGTGACCGACCGCGCGCTGCGCCACCTGCTCACCGACATCACCGGCAACACCCATCGCGCCGAGTTCTGTATCGACAAGCTCTACAGCCCCGAAGGCGCCCGTGGCAGGCTAGGCCTGCTGGAGCTGCGCGGGTTCGAGATGCCACCGCATCTGCGCATGGCGATGGTGCAGTCGCTGCTGGTGCGCTCACTGGTGGCGTGGTTCTGGGACGAACCACTGCGCGCCCCGCTGATCCGCCACGGCGCCAACTTGCACGGCCGATATCTCTTGCCGCACTTCTTGATCCATGACATCGCCGACGTGGCTGCCGACCTGCGCGCGCACGGCATCGCCTTCGAGACCAGCTGGCTGGACCCGTTCACCGAATTCCGCTTCCCGCGCATCGGCACCGCCGTCTTCGACGGCGTGGAGATCGAGCTGCGCGGCGCGATCGAGCCGTGGAACACCCTCGGCGAGGAGGCCACCGCCACCGGCACCGCCCGCTATGTCGACTCGTCGGTCGAGCGCATCCAGATCCGCGTCATCGGCGCCGACCGTCACCGCTATGTGGTGACCTGCAACGGGTACCCGGTACCGTTGCTGGCCACCGACAACCCCGACATCCACGTGGGCGGTGTGCGGTTCAAGGCCTGGCAGCCGCCCAGCGCGCTGCACCCGACCATCTCGGCCGACGTCCCGCTGCACTTCGAGCTCAACGACCTCACCGCCGAAACGTCGCGCGGTGGCTGCACCTACCACGTCGCACATCCGGGCGGGCGCGCGTATGACGAGCCACCCGTCAACGCCGTCGAGGCCGAGTCACGCCGCGCCCGCCGCTTCGAGGCAACCGGCTTCACCCCGGGCAAGCTCGACCTATCCGACATCCGGGAGAAGCAGGCCCGAATGTTCACCGATATCGGCGCGCCGGGCATTCTCGACCTGCGACGCGTGCGTACCGTGCAGCAGTAATGGCGCCCTCGAAAATGGCACGGCAATGGCCCTCGGCATGAGCACGTCGGCGGTCTCCGCCGACCGCTACGACGTCGACCGCCTGCTGGCCGGGTACCGCGCCGCGCGTACCCAGGAAGCACTGTTCGACCTGCGCCCCGTCGGCTCCGGAGGCCCGGGCATCGGCTACGACGAATTCGTCGATGAAGACGGGGGCGTGCGGCCGGCCTGGACCGAGCTGGCCGACGCGGTCGCCGGCCGTGGCAGGGCCGGGCTGGACCGGCTGCGGTCAGTGGTGCACGGCCTCATCGACCATGACGGCATCACCTACACCGAGGTCGATTCCCATCGGGACGGCCTCGCCGGTGTGCACGGCCCGGAGCCGGGGCCCTGGCGCCTGGACACGCTACCGCTGGTGGTATCCGCGGCCGATTGGGACATTCTCGAAGCCGGTCTGGTGCAGCGGTCGCGTCTGCTCGATGCCGTGCTCGCAGACCTGTACGGGCCCCGCAGCCTGCTCACCGAGGGCGTCCTGCCCGCGCAACTGGTATTCGCCCATCCCGGTTATGTGCGCGCCGCCAACGGCATCAAGGTGCCCGGACACCACCAGCTCTTCATGCACGCCTGTGACCTCAGCCGCCTGCCGGACGGCAGCTTCCATGTCAACGCTGACTGGACGCAAGCGCCTTCGGGCGCCGGCTATGCGCTGGCCGACCGGCGTGTGGTCGCACACGCGATTCCCGACCTCTACGAGAACGTCGCGCCGAGACTGACGACGCCGTTCGCGCAGGCGCTGCGGCTGGCATTGATCGACGCGGCTCCCGACGTCGCCCAGGACCCGGTGGTGGTCGTGCTCAGCCCGGGCATCCACTCGGAGACAGCTTTCGATCAGGCGTATCTGGCCACGCTGCTGGGTTTCCCGTTGGTGGAAAGCACGGATCTGGTGGTGCGCGACGGCAAGCTGTGGATGCGCTCACTGGGCACGCTCAAACGCGTTGACGTCGTTCTTCGCCGCGTCGATGCGGAGTACGTGGACCCACTGGATCTACGCGCCGCTTCCAGGCTGGGTGTGGTCGGTTTGGTGGAGGCGCAACACCGCGGAACGGTGACCGTGGTCAACACGTTAGGCAGCGGCATCCTGGAAAGCCCCGGCCTGTTGCGCTTCCTACCCGAACTGGCCGAGCGCTTACTCGGCGAAACCCCGCTACTGCACACCGCGCCCGTCTACTGGGGCGGCATCGCCAGCGAACGCTCACACCTGCTGGCGAATTTGTCGTCACTGTTGATCAAGCCCACCGTCGGCGGGGAAACCCTTGTCGGACCGACACTTTCGTCTGCACAGCTGGCCGAACTGGCTGCGCGTATCGAGACCATGCCTTGGCAGTGGGTGGGCCAGGAGCTGCCGCAGTTCTCCACAGCGCCCACCGACCACGCCGGTGTGTTGTCGTCGGCCGGCGTCGGCATGCGGTTGTTCACGGTCGCCCAACGCAGCGGCTATGCGCCGATGATCGGCGGCCTGGGCTACGTGCTGGCGCCCGGGCCCGCCGGGTACACGCTGAAAACCGTTGCAGCAAAAGATGTCTGGGTGCGTCCGACGGAGCATGCGATTGCCGAGACGGTGACTCTACCGTCGGTTACGCAGCCGATAGAGCCGCCCTCAAAAACCGGCGCGGGCACCTGGGGGGTCAGCTCGCCGCGTGTGTTGTCCGACCTGTTCTGGATGGGGCGCTACGGCGAGCGCACCGAGAACATGGCCCGGTTGCTGATCGTCGCCCGCGAGCGCTTCCACGTCTTCCGGCACCACCAGCACACCGAAGAAAGCGAGTGCGTGCCGATACTGATGGCCGCCCTGGGTCAGATCACCGGGACCGACACCGGAGCGGCTAACGACCACGCCGAGATGATCGCCGTCGCTCCCTCGATGCTGTGGTCCATGACTGTGGACCCGGGCCGGCCGGGATCACTTGTTCAGTCGGTGGAAAGGCTGGCGCTGGCCGCCAGGGCGGTGCGCGACCAGTTGTCCAACGACACCTGGATGGTGCTGGCCGACGTGGAGCGCGCCGTCGCGCTCAGGTCTGACCCGCCGCAGTCACTCACCGAAGCCGACGCCCTGCTCGCGGCGGTTCAGGCGCAGACTTTAGCCGGGATGCTGACGCTGTCGGGGGTTGCGAGCGAGTCGATGGTGCACGACGTGGGCTGGACGATGATGGACATCGGCAAACGTATCGAACGCGGTCTGTGGTTGACGGCGCTGCTGCAAGACACGCTGACCGTCGTCCACGGCACCGTTGCCGAGGAAACCATCACCGAGTCAACCCTGGTGGCCTGTGAATCGTGGCTCATCTACCGGCGCCGCAATTTGGGCAAGGTCAGCGTCGCGGCCGTGACCGAGCTGATGCTGTTTGACGCGCACAACCCGCGGTCGTTGGTGTATCAGCTGGAGCGGCTGCGGGCCAACCTCAAGGACCTGCCCGGCTCGTCGGGATCGTCGCGTCCGGAGCGGATGGCGGACGAGATCAGTATCCGCCTGCGCCGATCAGATCCCGCCGAGCTGGAAGCGGTCACCGACGGGCGCCGTGCCAAGCTGGCGGACCTGCTCGCCGCGATACATGGCGCGCTACGCGACCTGGCCGAGGTCATCACCGCAACGCAGTTGGCGTTGCCGGGCGGCATGCAGCCGCTGTGGGGGCCCGAAGAACGACGGGTGATGCCCGCCTAGCCGCTGCCGGGCCTAGCTGCTGACCGCCGCGCGCCCGCTCGAAGACGGGGTCACCTGGTCGATCACGGCGTGGATGAACTGCATCTTCCCCAGGACCGCAGCCGGCAGCACGAAGGGGTACAAGTCGTCATGGCCCATCGAACGGTTCACCATGTTCAGGGACCACGACAACGGCAGCCACATCTCGATGATGGTCGGAAAAGCGCTGGGGCCCAAAGCCGGCCGGTCGAAGGTTGCCGATGCCGACGCCAGACCGCACCAGGCCAGGGTGTCCAGGGTGTCGCGGATGTGCAGGTAATGGGCGAACGTCTCGGCCCAATCCTCGACCGCGTGCATGGTGGCATACGACGACACGAAGCGTTCCTGCCAACCCTGCGGCGCGCCGTCACTGTAATGCCGATCCAGCGCCTCCTGGTAGTCGGCGGCGGGGTCGCCGAACAGCGCTTTGAATCGCGCCAGGTAGTCGCTTGACGGGGCGATCAGCCGGTAAAAGTAGTAGTGCCCGATCTCGTGCCGGAAATGCCCGAGCAGGGTCCGGTACGGCTCGTCCATCTCAACCCGCAGCTGCTCGCGGTGGACGTCGTCGCCCTCGGCCAAATCCATTGTGATGACGCCGTTGTCGTGCCCGGTGGTCACATTCTCGTGCGCACTGGACAGCAGGCGGAATGCCAATCCGTGGTCAGGATCCTGGTCACGCCCGACGATCGGCAGCTTCAGCTCGTGTAGCTCGGCGATCAGCCGCCGCTTGGCCCCCTCGGCTCGGGCGAACTCCGCCAGGCCGTTGGCGTCGGCGTCGTTCGGCCGTTCGGCAGTCAGCGCGCACGACGCGCAGAGTCCACCGGGCTGATCAACAGAGACCAGCCAATTGCATTCGGCGAGATAGAGATTGGCGCACAATTGATAGTCGCCGGCAGCCACGGCTCCGGCGTGCTCGCCTTCGCCACCCTTGGCGATCACCAGCACAGCCATCTGGTCGAGAGAAAACCCCAGCGCGCTGCCGCACGCCAGGCACGCCGAGTTCTCAAACGTCAGCCGCTGCCCGCAGTTGGGACAGTGGAAGTCACGCATGAAGCACATCACCTTCGAAGGGCACTACGTCGACGGAGACGTCGATCACACTTTTCTCGGAGTTGGTGTAGATGATGCCGCGCAGCGGCGGCACGTCCGCATAGTCGCGGCCGCGCCCTACGACGATGTACCGCTGGTCGATCATCTGGTCGTTGGTGGGATCCAGCCCCAGCCATTCAAAATGACCGGGCTGCTGCGGAGTCCACACCGCGGCCCAGGCATGGGTGGCGTCGATGCCGATCATCCGATCCTTTCCGGGGGGTGGGTCCGTAACCAGATAACCGGACACGTAACTGGCCGCCAGACCGTTGGCTCGTAGGCAGGCAATGGCCAGCCTCGCGAAGTCTTGACATACCCCTTCCCGGGCCTTGAGCACCTCATTGACTCCGGTGGAAACGGTGGTCGACCCCGACCGGTAGGTGAAGTCGGTAAAGATCCGCGTCGCGAGATCGCGCAACACCTCGACCAACGGGCGATCGGGCACGAAGCTGGGGGCCGCGTACTCGCGCACCTCATCGGTGATCTCCGGCGGGTTGAGATCAAGTGTGAAATCGGTGGCGAGCGCTCCCTGCAGCTCAGTCGGCTGGGCGGCCTCCCACGGTGCGAGCGCCGGCCCGCTGGTGTACAGGCCGGCAGCAGGCGGTGCCACGTCGACGATGGAGTCGCTGGTGACCGTCAGGGTGCGGTGTGGCTCGGTGACATGAAAATAGGACCTGATGTTGCCGTAGCCGTCGCGGCTGGTGGAACTGTCGGCCGGGGCCGGGTCGATAGTCAGCCGGTGTGCGACACAACGCTGCCGCAGTGAGTCCCGCGGGGTGAGGAACCCGCGTCCGTAGGAACTGGTCACGATGTTGGAGTAGCGGTATTCGGTGCGGTGGGTGACTCGATAGCGTTTGGCGGCCGGAGAGCCGAACAAAGCGTCAGAAGGCAACGACAACGATTAACTCCTGACGTCTCGACATCGACCCCATAATCCGCCACGCACAGTGGCGGCAAGGCTGATCACACCACACACCGCACCTCCCGTGCGGTAAGGCTCCTTCGCGCGATCGTCCGCCAATGCGGCACCAAGCGCACCCTATCGGGCGCACAATGAAGAAGTGGCCACCTGGAACGACGTCGCTCGCATCGTCGGTGAGCTGCCGCTGACCGCCGAGCAGTCACCGCGCGACTGGCGGGTCGGCAGGAAGCTGATGGCGTGGGAGCGGCCGCTGCGCAAGTCCGATCGCGAAGCTCTGGCGGCGCGCGGGTTGCAGCCGCCGACCGGCGCCATCCTCGGTGTCCGGGTGTCCGATGAGGGCGTCAAGTTCGCGTTGGTCGCCGACGAGCCGACGGTGTACTTCACCACCCCGCATTTCGAAGGCTATCCAGCGGTGCTGGTCAACCTTTCCGAGATCGAAGTCTACGACCTCGAGGAGCTGATCACCGAGGCCTGGCTGACCCAGGCGCCGAAAAAGCTGGTGAAGGAGTTTCTCGCCCAGTCACCTTGACCTGCCCGACCGTTCACGGCCGGGAAAGTCGATCACCTGTTGTAGGTCATCGGCGCAGGCATAGACGATGTCGGCGAGCACCACCTCGGTTCTGTCGCGAGCCCGTGATCCCAGTTCCAATGCCCGGCTGCGGGCGGCAGCCGCGCGCGCCGTGGCCGCGGCGGGATCCTCGTCGGCAAGGGCGGTTCCCACCGCGAGGTCGGCAAGCGCGACGCGCACCGGTTGCGGAACATCACCGTCGAGAAGCCGTGTGACGGCGCGGGCCAGATGCAACACGCAACCAACGAGGATCCCTAATCGGGCGGACTGTTGATCGACGTCGCGAATAGTGTCGCGCGCCACCCGCCGCCGGGGGGCTCTTCGCGTCACCAGGTGAGCCGTGCCACGGGCCTCGATCAGCCCGCCCAGCTGGTTGTGCAGTCGATCAAAGGCTGGAAGCGGCCAGTCGGGGGCGGCACTGGCGGGATCGTTCGCCGTGTTCGCCACCTCGACGAGGGTGTCGTGCAGGGCCGCCAATACCGCGGCGCGCGCGTCGCGGAGCATGACCACGGGGTCGGCCGGGAAGAGCAGAATGCTGAACACCAGGGCCAAACCACCACCGATCAGCGCGTCGAAGAGGCGTTCGGCAACCACACCGCCGGTTGGGGCGAACACCAAGACCAGGACCGATGAGACGGCGGTCTGGTTGACGAACATCAAGCCTTGTGCAATGAAGCCGCGCGCAATCAGCACCGCGATGCTCAGCGCAACCAACACCGCCACACCCATGGAGATCGGTCCGGCGCCGAGGAAGGCGTGCACGCAGGCGCCCAGGACGATCCCCAGCGCCACCCCGATGATCATCTGCGCGGCTCGTCGGGCGCGCAGCACGTTGGTCGCCGACATACACACCACAGCGGAGATTGGCGCGAAGAACGGCTGTTGATGGTCGAGCACGTCATGGGTGAGGTGCCAGGCGAGGCCGGCGGCGACCGACGTCTGGGTGATTGGCCACAACGCGGTGCGCAAACGTCGGATGGCCGCGAGGCCACCGTCGGCCGCCCGGGTCAGCAGCGAAGTGCTCATCAGGCTTGCTTACCCCAGCGCAGGCCGCCACGCTCGCGAATCAGCGAGGCACGGCCACGGCCCGCATCGTCGGCGAGCTAGGCCCGGTGCAGCTCGAACAGTGGAATCACCCGGCCGGTCTTCGCCTGATACTCGGCGAAGCCGGGTGCCGCGGCGGTGATTTTCGGGAAGATCTCGTCGCGCTCCGCCGATGGCAGTTCGTGAGCGGTCACATCGAACGCATCGATACCGACCTCGACGTGCGCCTGCGGGTTGGCCCGCAGATTGTGCACCCAGGCCGGATTGACGTCGGCGCCCGCGAAGGATCCGATGATGATCAGCTTGCCGTCGATGCCGAAATAAGCCAGCGGCGTCACCCGGGGTCGGCCGGACTTGGCGCCCGTGGTGGTCAGCAGCAACAGGTCGGCATTGGCGAACTGGCCGCCGACCTTGCCGTCGTTGGCCCGGAACTCGTCGACAATGCTCGTGTTGAACGCCTTGATCGTTCCGGTGTCCGGCATCTGTTCGGTCATGCCTGGTCAACCTGTGTGGGCTTGGCGTCTATTCCGGACTCCTTGCGCTGCTGGGCGGTGATCGGCGCCGGCGCGTCGGTCAGCGGGTCGACGCCGCCGCCGGTCTTCGGGAACGCAATCACCTCACGGATCGAGTCGACCCCGGCCAGCAGCGCATTGGTCCGGTCCCACCCGAACGCGATCCCGCCGTGCGGCGGTGCGCCAAACATGAAGGCCTCCAACAGAAATCCGAACTTCTCTTCCGCCTCAGCCTGGTCTAGACCCATCACCGCGAACACCCGTTCCTGGATGTCGCGGCGGTGGATACGAATCGAGCCGCCGCCGATCTCGTGGCCGTTGCAGACGATGTCGTAGGCGTCGGCCAGCACGCTGCCGGGATCGGATTCGATACCGTCCTCATACTCCGGCTTGGGTGAGGTGAACGCGTGGTGCACCGCGGTCCACGCCCCCGAGCCGACTGCGACGTCACCGGCGGCGGTCGCGTCGTCGGCGGGTTCGAACAGCGGCGGGTCCACCACCCAGACGAATGCCCACGCGTCGGGGTCGATCAGGTCGAGCCGGTTGGCGATCTCGACGCGGGCCGCGCCCAGCAATGCCCGTGAAGACTTCGCCGGGCCCGCCGAGAAGAAGATGCAGTCCCCCGGTTTGGCTCCGACGTGCGCGGCCAGACCGTCGCGTTCGCTGTCGGTCAAATTCTTGGCCACCGGACCACTCAGCACGCCGTCGTCACCGACCAGCACGTAGGCCAGGCCCCGGTGCCCGCGCTGCTTGGCCCACTCCTGCCACCCGTCCAGCGTGCGCCGCGGCTGCGATGCCCCGCCGGACATCACGACCGCACCGACATACGGCGCCTGAAAGACCCGAAATGTGGTGTCCTTGAAGAACTCTGCGCATTCCACGAGCTCCAGGCCGAACCGCAGGTCGGGCTTGTCGGAGCCGAACCGGCGCATGGCGTCGGCGTAGCTGATCCGCGGGATCGGCGTCGGAATCTGGTAGCCGATGAGCGCCCACAGTGCGGTCAGGATCTCTTCCGAGATCGCAATGACGTCCTCGACGTCGACGAAGCTCAGCTCCATGTCGAGCTGGGTGAACTCGGGCTGGCGGTCGGCGCGGAAATCCTCGTCGCGGTAGCACCGGGCGATCTGGTAGTAGCGCTCCATTCCGGCCACCATCAGCAGCTGTTTGAACAGCTGTGGGCTCTGCGGCAGCGCGTAGAACGAACCCGGCCGCAGCCGGGCCGGCACCAGGAAGTCGCGCGCCCCCTCGGGCGTCGAGCGAGTGATCGTCGGCGTCTCGATCTCGACGAAGCCGTGGCGCGCCAGCACTTCACGCGCAGCCGCATTTACCTTGGAGCGCAATCGCATTGCCGACGCGGGGCCGTCGCGGCGCAGATCGAGGTAGCGGTACTTGAGCCGCAACTCCTCGCCCGCGGGTTCGTCCAGCTGGAACGGTAGTGGCGCACATTCGCCAAGCACCGTCAGCGAGGTGGCGTTGACCTCGATATCGCCGGTCGCGATCTCGGCGTTGGCGTTGCCTTCCGGGCGGATCTCGACGACGCCGGAGACCACGATGCAGAACTCGGCGCGCAACCGGTGCGCCTGAGCCAACACGTCGGGGGCGCGGAACACGACCTGTGCGACGCCGGAAGCGTCCCGCAGATCGATGAATATGACGCCGCCGTGGTCACGGCGGCGAGCCACCCAGCCGGCCAAAGTCACCTGCTGCCCGGCGTCGCGATCCCGTAGCGAACCAGCGGCGTGGCTGCGCAGCACAAACACTCCCCTTCACCCGGTTTGAACGACTGCTCAGTCTAGAGGGCCGGTTCGGTTGCCCGACTAACCCGGTAGCTTTGGTTCATCGCGACAAACATTGCCCCCAACATCGCATTAGTCGGTCCCGGTGCCGTCGGCACGACGGTCGCGGCGCTGTTGTACGCGGCCGGGCACCGGGTGCTGCTGTGCGGGCATACCCCCCGCAAGCCTCTCGAAGGCATCGAACTGCGGCCCGACGGCGCAGACCCCATCGTGGTGCCCGGTCCGGTGCACACCGATCCCAATAAGGTCACCGGCCCGGTCGAGGTGCTGATACTGGCAGTCAAGGCCACCCAGAACGACGACGCACACGGCTGGCTGACTCGGCTGTGCGACGAGCACACCATTGTCGCCGTGCTGCAAAACGGTGTCGAGCAGGTCGAGCAGGTCCAGCCGCACTGTCCGTCCTCGGCTGTCATCCCCGGGAGCGTGTGGTTTTCGGCCGAGACCCAGCCCGCCGGCTGGGTGCGATTGCGCGGTGAAGCCGCACTGGTGGTGCCCACCGGGCCCGCGGCGGACACGTTCGCCGAACTGCTGCGCGGCGCCGGCGCCACGGTGGACTGCGACCCTGACTTCGTCACCGTGAACTGGCGCAAACTGCTGCTCAACGCGCTGGCCGGATTCATGGCGCTGTCCGGGCGGCGGTCCGGAATGTTCCGCCGCGACGACGTCGCCGCGCTGTCGCACCGCTATGTCGCCGAATGCCTGGCCGTAGCGCGCGCCGAGGGTGCCCGGCTCGGCGACGACGTGATCGAGGAGATGGTCAGCCTTTTCCAGACGGCTCCCGAAGACATGGGCACCTCGATTTTGGCCGACCGGGAAAACCACCGGCGGCTGGAATGGGACCTCCGCAACGGGGTGATCATCAGGAAGGCACGGGCCCACGGTCTGGCAACGCCGATCAGCGACGTGGTGGTGCCATTGCTGGCCGCGGCCAGCGACGGTCCGGGCTAGGTGCGATTGCCCCGGCTAATGTCTAGGTCATGTTCCCCTGCGAGCGCGTCGAACTGAGCTTCATCGACTCTGATTCTGTTAAAGCGCGATATCTCTTCCGCAATAGTGTCGACCTCGCCATCACGCCCGAGCAGCTGTTCGAGGTGCTTGCCGACGCCGAGGCCTGGCCGCGATGGGCAAAGGTGATCACCAAGGTGACCTGGACCAGTCCAGAGCCGCGCGGTGTCGGCACTACCCGCACGGTTGACATGCGCGGGGGCATCGTCGGCAACGAGGAGTTCCTATCGTGGGAACCGTTCACCCGCATGGCATTCCGGTTCAATGAGTGCTCGACCCAAGCTGTCGCCGCCTTCGCCGAAGACTACCGAGTCGAGGTCATCCCGGGTGGCTGCCGGCTGACCTGGACCATGGCGCAGAAGCCCGCCGGCCCGCCGCGGCTGGCGATGTTCTTGGTTCGGCCGCTGCTGAACCTGGCCCTGCGCCGGTTTCTGACCAACCTGCGCAGGTACACCGACACCCGGTTCGCCACTGCGCAGCAGCGCTAGGCTGGTTCCGCCCGGGCAGCCAGCCCCGGTCCGACCGCCGGGCCAAATTTCGGGAGCGTGCGATGACCTTCAACGAGGGTATGCAGATCGACACCAGCGCCGCGTCGTCGTCGGGTGGCGGCGGGGGCGGGCGGATTGCCATCGGTGGCGGCATCGGCGGGCTGTTGATCGTGGTGGTCGCAATGTTCCTCGGTGTCGATCCAGGTGGGATTCTGAGCCAGCAGCCAATCGACACCCGCGGCGATGTAGCACCCGGTTTCGACCTGAGCCAGTGCAAAACCGGGGCCGACGCCAACAAGTACGTGCAGTGTCGCGTGGTGGCCACCGGTAACTCCCTGGACGCGGTATGGAAGCAACTCATGCCCGATCACTACACGCGCCCGCATCTGCGGCTGTTCAGCGGCGAGGTGAGCACCGGATGTGGACCGGCCAGCAGCGACGTCGGGCCGTTCTACTGTCCGGTGGACAAGACGGCGTACTTCGACACCGACTTCTTCCAGGTGCTGGTCACCCAATTCGGTTCCAGCGGTGGACCATTCGCGGAAGAGTACGTAGTGGCTCATGAATACGGCCATCACGTACAGAACCTGCTCGGGGTGCTCGGCCGCGCCCAACAGGGTGCGCAGGGCGCGACGGGCAACGGCGTGCGCACCGAGCTGCAGGCCGACTGCTACGCCGGAGTCTGGGCGCACTACGCGTCGACGGTCAGGCAAGAGAGCACCGGTGCCCCGTACCTGGAACCGTTGAGCGACAAGGACATCCAGGACGCCCTCTCGGCCGCGGCATCCGTGGGCGATGATCGCATCCAGCGGTCGACGACTGGGCATATCAATCCCGAGTCCTGGACGCATGGTTCGGCCGCGCAACGGCAGAAGTGGTTCACCGTCGGGTATCAGACCGGTAACCCGAACAAGTGCGACACCTTCAGCTCCACCAACCTGGGCTAGAACCGGGGTGACCAGCACCGCTACTACAACTGGATGCGTCGCAATGCCCGGTCTACCGGGGGCGGCTGGCGCTGAGGCCGCCTGAACGGGACGTCTACTTTGTCTCGCGCTACCAGGACTGCCCGGACCTGGTCACCGACCCGCGGATCCGCCGCGTCGTAGCGGGAGCTGGTCAGCCCGGGCAACGGATCGACCTACAGCAGGCCTGCGCACTGCCGATCCCGACCACGGTGATCAGCGAGATGGTTGGCATACGTGAGCGGGACCGGTCCGCCTTTTACGACGACATCGACCTGCTGTTCGAGGTGATGCCCACACACGACCTCGAAGGCGCCGCGAAGCAGATGGACGGCTTCGTCGACTATTTGCGCAAGCTGATCGAACAGCGTCGGGCCGACCCCGGCGAGGACATCATGACCGGGTTGATTCACGCCGGCGAGGACGGCGACAGCCTGGCCGACGATGAAGTCCTCGCAATGGTCTTCCTGCTCGTCACCGGCGACTACCAAATCACCCCGAACCTGATCACCAACGGCGTGGCAACCCTGCTCACCCACCCCGAACAACTCAGCCTTCTGCAGCAGCAGCCGGACAATTTAGTGAACGGTGTTGTGCCCCAATGGTTCACGCGGTCTTGTTCTTCGACCAGGAGACGTCGTCGCGGGCGGGTGCGCGGCGACGCTTCCACCGGAAAGCATGGCCCGACAGATCACGGTATCAGCCGTGAACAACGACGTGGCCAACGCCGCACAGCCGAATCACTTTGTACCACAACAAAAATAGGTCACCCCATAGTGGCTTCTCACGTCATTCCGCCGATTAATGTGAACTCTCCGGAGGCAGACTCGTCGTCGTTGGTGAGGATGGCCATTCGTCTGCAGCATCTGCCCCTCGGTCCGTTGGTAGCTGCCCTGCGGCCGCTGGGTGAACCCTTGTGGTGATCTCCACTGGATGACATAGCTGCGGCGACCGTTGCTGCGTTCCGCCGGTCGGGGGACATCGCACAGGTTTACCTGTTCGCCGGCTGATCACCAAGGCCGGGTTGAGCACTGCACGCCGCTGCCGCCGTTCTGTGACACCACCACCTGCCCGTCGACGGCGATCTCGCAGTGGAATTCCGGATTGATCCGCAGGCCGCCGCTGGCAGTGACGATCGCCCACTGGTTGGGGTTTGCCAGTGTGGTCGTGTAGACCAGCGGATCTCCGCCGGTGATCGGGGTGTGCACGGTGTTCATGTACTTCGACGAGTCCGCATTAAAGGCGGCCTCGCTCGGTGGATCGGCATTCATGTACTGAATGTTGGCGGTCAGATCGCTGGTGGTCGTCACGGTGTACGTCACCTGATGCCCAGCCGGATCCGCGTGTGAAGTCCCGGCCGTGGCCATGACTCCTGCGGCTCCTGCAACCATTGCCACCGCGACAGCACTTACCAATAATCGCACGTTCGTCATATCGAAAACGCTACCGGATTCGTTACCGACGGTATGGGTTTGCGATATCACCGGAATGCGCACCCGAGGGCGGCGAATGTCCTTACCATGCATATGTGCCCACAGCATTCGTATTGTCCGGCGGCGCTAGCCTCGGAGCGATCCAGGTGGGGATGCTGCAGGCATTGGCCCACGAAGGGATAACACCAGACCTGATCATCGGCACTTCCGTCGGCGCGCTCAATGGCGGGTGGATTGCCTCACGGCCCGACGCAACCGGAATTCGCGAGCTGGCCGACCTGTGGCGTTCCCTCTCGCGCAAAGAGGTATTCCCCACCCACCCGATCGCCGGGCTGCTGGGCTTTGTTGGTCGCCGTCAGCACCTGATCCCCAACAGTGGTCTGCGGCGCATCCTCACCAGGGAACTCGGGTTCGCCCGGCTCGAGGATGCCCCGATCCCGCTCCATGTAGTGGCCACCGACGTGATGTCGGGCACCGACGTCCTGCTGTCATCCGGAGACGCGGTCGACGCGATCGCGGCCAGCGCCGCCATCCCCGGCATATTCCCGCCGGTCAACATCAACGGGCGCGATCTCGTGGACGGCGGTGTGGTGAACAACACCCCGGTGTCTCACGCCGTCGCCCTCGGAGCCGACCAGATCTGGGTGATGCCGACCGGCTACTCGTGCGCCCTGCCCAGCTCACCACCGTCGGCGGTGACCATGGTCTTGCACGCGATGACGCTCGCCCTCAATCATCGGCTCGCCATCGACGTCGAGCGCTTCGAACAGGCCGTCGATCTGCGCGTCATCCCACCGCTGTGTCCGGTCGCCATTTCCGGAGCCGACTTCTCACAAGCAGCAACGCTTATCGAACGGTCGCACGCGGCTACCCGCCAGTGGCTGGCGTCGAGCCCTCCGTCCACCGGCCAGGCTGCATTGCTCGGGCCGCACCTCCACTAGGCGGGACGCCCGTTCTATCCGACCAACGCATGGTTCTTCCCCAGACCTCAATGCCGCGTGATAACCGGCGTCGGCCATTTTGATCCCGCGATCCGGCGCAAGCCGCCGCTATACGTCACCCTCAGCAAGCCCCGCGGCGGCGCCTAGCTCAGAACAGTGTCGGCTGTGCGGGTTCCGGCACCACCGCCGCTTCGCTCGCCACCGGGGACAGGCGGCGATCGCCGCCCAGCCGGTACTTCGCGATCAACGGCGCCGTCCGTTCCCGGAGCATCTCGCGGTAGCCCGGCGGCAGATACGCGCCGCGCCGGTACAGCTCGCGGTATCGGCCGACCAGTTCGGGGTGCGCGCGTGCCAGCCAGGACATGAACCAGCCGCGCGTAGAGCCCCGCAGATGCAGGCCGAAAACCGTGACGCCGCTGCCGCCGGCGGCTGCG
Source organism: uncultured Actinomycetota bacterium (assembly GCA_963763005.1). Taxonomy (GTDB): domain Bacteria; phylum Actinomycetota; class Actinomycetes; order Mycobacteriales; family Mycobacteriaceae; genus Mycobacterium. Next base: position 579,745 of record CAVXMI010000016.1, on the reverse strand, counting down.
ATCTGGCCAAGCAACCGGTCGAGGTGCTCGGTGGAGTCGGTGAGGTGTGGCAGCACCGGCGCGACCAGCACGTGACTGTCAAGGCCGGCGTCGCGGATTGCGGTGATGAGCCCCAGCCGTGCCTGCGGTGTCGGTGTGCCCGGCTCGACGTCCCGGTGCAGCTCCGGGTCGCCTACCGCCAGCGACACCGCCACCGACACCGACACCTGTTCGGCAGCCTCGGCGATCAGCGGCAGGTCCCGCCGTAGCAGTGTGCCCTTGGTCAGGATCGACAACGGCGTACCGGATCCGGCGAGCGCGCCGATGATGCCCGGCATCAGCGCGTAGCGGCCCTCGGCGCGCTGGTAGGGATCGGTGTTGGTGCCCAGCGCGACGGTCTCGCGCCGCCACGACGGCCGGTGCAGCTCGCGGTGGAGCACCTCGGCGACGTTGGTCTTCACCACCACCTGGGTGTCGAAGTCGGTGCCACAGTTGAAGTCCAGGTATTCGTGGGTGGGACGCGCGAAACAATAGCGACAGCCGTGCGAACAACCGCGGTAGCCGTTGACGGTGTAGCGAAATGGCAATGCGGCCGCGTTCGGCACCTTGTTCAACGCGGACTTGCACAGCACCTCGTGGAACGTCATGCCCTCGAAATGCGGCACGCGCACGCTTCGGACGAAGCCGATCCGCTGCAACCCTGGTAGCGCTCCGTCGTCGACGGGCGTCCCGTTGACTGCCACGCCCCGGCCGGCCCAGCGCATACCTCTATTCGAACATCCGTTCGACTCCATGTCAAGCTCCGGGCCCGATGCAGCGGGCCGCTCCGCACGTGGTAGCCAGATGAACAAGCACAACCGAATCGAGAGGACGCCCCCGATGGCACCAATCGGAATCGAGCCGTACGGAAAACTGCAATACCAGGAGATCGCCGGCAGGCGAATGGCCTACGTCGACGAGGGTCACGGTGATGCCATCGTTTTTCAGCATGGCAACCCCACGTCGTCTTACCTGTGGCGCAACGTCATACCGCATCTGGAAGGTCTGGGCCGCCTGGTCGCATGCGATCTGATCGGGATGGGCGCATCGGACAAACTGGGCCCGTCGGGTTCCGACCGCTATCACTACGCCGAACAGCGCGACTATCTGTTCGCACTCTGGGATGCGCTCGACCTTGGCGACCGGGTGGTACTGGTCCTGCACGACTGGGGTTCGGCACTGGGCTTCGACTGGGCCAACCGGCATCGCGACCGGGTGCAGGGGATCGCATTCATGGAGGCAATCGTCACCCCTATGACATGGGCCGATTTCCATCCCGGCGTGCGAGGTGTGTTCCAGGGGTTCCGGTCGCCCGAGGGCGAGCGGATGGTGTTGGAGCAGAACATCTTTGTCGAAGGGGTACTGCCCGGGGCGATCCGGCGACGGCTGTCTGACGAGGAGATGGACCACTACCGGCGACCGTTCGTCAACGCCGGCGAGGACCGACGGCCCACATTGTCATGGCCGCGGGACATTCCCATCGACGGAGAGCCGGCTGAGGTCGTCGCGGTGGTCAACGAGTACCGGAGCTGGCTTGAAGACAGCGACGTGCCGAAATTGTTCGTGAATGCCGAGCCCGGTGCGATCCTCACCGGCCGCATCCGCGACTATGTCCGGACCTGGCCGAATCAGACCGAAATCACGGTGCCGGGTGTGCATTTCATTCAGGAGGACAGCCCGGACGAAATCGGCTCGGCCGTAGCGCAGTTTGTCCGGCGGCTACGGTCGATTGCTGATTGAACGCATTGTTCTGCTCGATCACCGATGGACTTCGTCGCGCGGGAGTTTTCGGGATGGTCGAACAAGGTTGATTCGCGGTTGACACCAGATCATCGAGGAACACTTTTGAGAGGCATCACCGCCTACACCGTGCCCGACACCCGCCAGCCTCATCCCCCCGCCGCCCGCCTCGACGCGGTCGCCGCGGTGATCGCCGACGTTGAGGCGGCGCTACGGTGGACCACACCGCTCCCACCCGCGAACTAAGAACCATGAGAGCTACTAGACACAACTGGCAGCCGCCACCATGAGACAGCGCCGCCGGACCGGCCGCCAATGCCGCGACGAACCGTTGACGCCGATTCGGCGGGTGCTCACCCTATGTGCGGCCGCGGCGATCTCGGCCGGGTGCGGTGCCGGCGCCAACACCGGAGGCACGATCTCGGCAAAGGTCACGACGACCACAAACCCATCCGCCATAACGACCACGACCACGACCACGACCACGACCACCACAATCACCACCACCACACAGGCAGCGTCCGACGACCAGATCGCTGCCGCCGCGAAGCAGTACCTACTCACGGGGTGGTTTCTGCAGCCGCCCGATGGCGACTTCAAGAACGTTGACTGCAAAGAGGCCGCAGCATGTTGGGCCCCGTATATCGATGGCATCACATTCAGCGGCGGCGTGCTGTATTTGCACATGGATACCGACTGGACATATCAGCCGGATGCGGCGCTAATGGTGATGGCGCAGAACAGGGTCGCCGCTCTTCTTCAGTTTGGCCCCAGTCCGGCAATCGTCATGGACAACGTGCGGTCGGTGCAGGCGGTCGACATATCTGGCGAGACCACCAGCTCGGGTACACCACTGCACCGCTAAACCGCATGGACTGGCCAGAGTCCGCCGCGGTGGTCTAGCCGGATCCCGTGTGGTATGAGTGCATTATTTACCGGCTGGTAGCGAATCGTCGAAGAACATTTAAGACCGATTGGGCGCGATTCAGACCCCACGACCGCCCGCCTTGCGCAGTCGCACCCAGGCCTGGCGGGCGACCTGCGCCTACCCGAACTGCTCGGTTGCATCACTGGGCCGCTCCGACGCAAACGAGAGGCACCAATTCACGCGCGACCCTATACCGGCAGGCGGGCAGGAAAAAACGGATTGGCAAATCTCGGCGAATCGCCACTTCCTTCTCCGGGCGACGCAATCTCGTTTAGTATGTAGCAAACGATAAATCACTTTGGAGGGCAGAATGCCATCCGCTAACAAACTTCTTCAGCTCGCGCTCGCAGTCTTTGGCGCCATTTTCCTCCTCGTCTATCCCCTGGCCTTGGTCTGGCCGTCGGGGTGGGCATGGCATTCCGGCGCGCCCCACCAGTCCGAGTACTTCATGATGATTGTGGGCGTGTATGCGACGCTCGGCGTCTTCTTGCTCAACGCGGCGCGAAACCCGCAAGCCAATCTCAGCCTGATCTGGTTCACCGTGTGGTCCAGCGTCGTACACGCCGCAATCATGGCGGTGCAGTCCTTCGGCAGCGGACATCACATGGGACACCTGTTGGGAGATGTCCCGGCGCTGCTCTTGGTGGCCGTCGTCCTGTCGCTGCTCGTGCTGTCATCCGGCCTCAAGCAGTCTGCTCCTGCGCCGAGTCCGTCGCGCTGAGAGCGCACCGCCGGGGTGGGTGCAGCCACGGTCGCGGGCATGACGGTCTAAGGTGATGCGTTTCTGAATCTGGACGCTGTTTATCGCAGTCAATGGGGTTGATGCTTTGATGAATCCGGCACAGACACTTCAGGTTGCTGACAAGTAGGTAATCTACCCGCTCCGTTCAGGTTGCGGCCCGACCACATTTGACCCCCGGTGGAGCCGAGGCGTGAGCGCGTTGGCCATTAGCGTAGTCGGCACCTAACTGCATACCAAACTGGTACCATCCGTGGAGTGAGCACACAAATTGCGGTCCGCCTACCCGACGAGATCGTCGCTTTTATCGATGACGAAGTCCGGGGACAACATGCCCGCAGTCGCGCGGCTGTCGTGGTGCGTGCGCTGGAACGGGAACGCCGTCGTCGTCTCGCCGAACGCGACGCGGAGATTCTCGCGGCCAGCATGTCAGCGCCGAGTGATTTGGATGCGCTGGCCGGTCACTCTGCTCGTACCGTCCTCGACATCGACTGATGCGACCTATCTACATCGCCCAACTCGACAAGGCTCGACCCGTCCTGATTGTCACCCGCGAGGTCGTGCGTCCGCATCTCACCAACGTCACCGTCGCCCCGATCACGACAACCGTCCGAGGGCTGGCCACCGAAGTCCCGGTAGGCGCGGTGAACGGGCTGAATCAACCGTCTGTCGTCAGTTGTGACAACATCCAGACGATCCCGGTGTCTGATCTTGGTCGTCAAATCGGCTACCTTCTCGCGTCGCAGGAACCAGCCCTTGCAGACGCCATCGGCAACGCGTTCGACCTCGATTGGGTCGTGCCATAGGTCGGCAAGGGCATCGCGCTCATGCCTCGGGCAGAGTGATTTCACCCGCACGGGGTGTGCCATTGGCGTGCCATAGTGGCCGCCACGCCCCCTGGAATCGGCGATCCGCCCCACTGATGTGGGCCACCTCAGATGTTGCAAACTGCACCCCATGCCCTCATTGGCGGCTTTTACCAGCCATTTTGTTGATGGCCATGCATCAAAACGGCACAGACACTTCAGGTTCGATGCGTGGGCGGCCCCGCCGTCGGCGTAGGGGATGCTGTGTTCCAGATCAGACTCGGTGGCCGGCCGGTCACAGCCGGGCGCCCGACAGGTCAGATCACGCGCTCGCACAAACGCCGCCAGTTTGCCTGCCGGGGTGCAGTGGGGCTCGGGCCCGGTCGGCGGGACGATCGGACGCAGCTGGGCGGACTTGGCCGGCTCAGCCACCATCTCCGCGGGGATCAGGCCATCAGCACCGAGCAGCGATTCCGGTGTCTGGCTGCGGCCCGCCACGGTGGGCTGCTCGGCGACCACGTCGATGAAAGCCCCGACTGGACGGAAATGACTTCATCAGGAGCATGGCAGTTCCTCATCAATGTCTTGTCTGCCCGCCCGGCCCGGGGGTGTCCACCATTCGGCGGTTTCCCATCCGCCCCGTCGGCTACTACCCAACGAGCATCATCCCCGCGCCGTACGAAAGCTGTGGCTACCGCCCCAGTTGCGAAATCACCTCGGCGACAACCGAACCCATCGGCACCGAAACCTGCTCACCGGTCGCGAGATCCTTCACTCCGACTGTGCCGGCCTCGATGTCACGATCGCCGGCGACCAGCGCAAGACGGGCACCGGACCGGTCGGCCGCGCGCATCGCGCCTTTGAGCCCGCGGTCACCGTAGGCCAAGTCGACGCGGGCACCGGAGGCACGCAGCTGCCCGGCCAACACCGCCAGCTGCAGCTTTGCGTGCTCGCTGAGCGGCACGCCGAACACGTCGCATCGGGTGGTCTCCCCCGCGCTCTTCCGCTCGGCCCGCAGCGCCAGCAGGGTCCGGTCCACCCCCAGCCCGAAACCGATACCCGACAGGTCTTGTCCGCCGAGTTGGCGCATCAGGCCGTCGTAACGCCCGCCGCCACCGATGCCGGATTGCGCGCCCAGCCCGTCGTGTACGAACTCGAAGGTGGTCTTGGTGTAGTAGTCCAGCCCGCGAACCATGCGCGGGTTGATGACATAGGGCACCCCGAGCGCGTCCAGATGGGACAGCACGGTGTCGAAGTGCTGCTTGGCGACATCGGACAGATGATCGAGCAGCACCGGCGCCTCGGCCGTCATCGCGCGCAGCTCGGGGCGCTTATCGTCGAGCACCCGCAGCGGGTTGATCTCGGCTCGCCTTCGGGTCTCCTCATCCAGGTCCAGCTGAAAGAGGAACTCCTGTAACAGTTCCCGGTATTGCGGGCGGCAGGTCTCATCCCCCAGCGAGGTGATCTCCAGCCGGAACCCGTCGAGGCCCAGCCAGCGGAAGCCGGCGTCGGCGACAGCGATCACCTCGGCGTCCAGCGCCGGGTCGTCGACGCCGATCGCCTCGACGCCAACCTGCTGCAACTGGCGATACCGACCGGCCTGCGGACGCTCGTAGCGGAAAAACGGGCCGGAATAACACAGCTTCACCGGCAAGGCGCCGCGGTCCAGGCCATGTTCGATCACCGCGCGCACCACCCCGGCGGTGCCCTCGGGCCGCAACGTCACCGAGCGGTCACCACGGTCGGCGAACGTGTACATCTCCTTGGCCACGACGTCGGTCGATTCACCCACGCCGCGGGCGAACAGGGCGGTGTCCTCGAAGATCGGCAGCTCGATGTGGCCGTAACCGGCCCGGCGGGCTGCGGTGAGCAGGCCGTCGCGCACCGCGACGAACTGCGCGGAGTCGGGCGGGAAGTAGTCCGGCACCCCTTTGGGCCCGGAAAACGACGTGAATTCCGTCACCGGCTCAGGCCTTCGAGGAACGGATTGAGACGACGCTCGGCGCCAATCGTGGTGGTGCTGCCATGTCCGGGAAATAGCACGGTCTTGTCATCCAGCACCAACAATTTATCGACGATGGAGCGCAGCAGGTCGCGACCGCTGCCACCGAAAAGGTCGGTGCGGCCCACCGAACGCTCGAACAGCGTGTCTCCGGTGAACGCTATGTCGTTGTCGTCCTTGGACGCCTGAAGGACCCGAAAGACCACCGATCCGCGGGTGTGCCCGGGTGTGTGATCGACGTTGACGGAAATGCCGCCGATGTCGATCTTGTCGCCGTCCCGGTCGAGTTCGACGACCTGTTTGGGCTCGCGGAAGAACGCACCGGTAACCAGCTGCGCCATTCGCGGGCCCAGGCCGTAGATCGGGTCGGTGAGCATGAACCGGTCCTCGGGGTGGATGTAGGTGGGGCAGCCGAAGGTGTCGGAGACCTTCTGCGCAGACCACATGTGGTCGATGTGCCCGTGAGTGAGCAGCACCGCGGCCGGGGTCAGCCGATTGTTGTCGAGGATTTGCCGCAGCGGGCCCATCGCACGCTGGCCCGGATCCACGATGACGGCGTCAGTTCCGGGCCGCTCGGCCAGCACGTAACAGTTGCACTGCAGCATCCCGGCGGGAAATCCGGTGATCAACACGGTTCCCAGTTTCCCATCCCCGGTCGCCGACGACGATGCGGGCCGAGAGCATGGCCCACTTGACACGGGTCGCGGCGCCCACATTAGCCTGAGCTGGCCACCTCGGGCCCCGACTTACCAACCATGGAGGCATACCCGCCGTGCCGACCAATGAGCAGCGACGTGCGACAGCCAAGCGCAAACTCGAACGGCAGCTGGAGCGCCGCGCCAAGCAGGACAAGAGGCGCCGAATTTTGACGATCGTCGGTGGCGCAGTCGCCGCAGTGGCCGTGATTGCCGCGGTCGTGGTTGCCGTGGTCGTCAACAAAGGCGATCACAAGGACACCACGTCGGCGAGCCCCAGCAACTCCGCCTCGACCACTGCGCCGCAGACCGGGTCCGCTGCGCCGTTGCCTCCGTTCCAGCCGTCGGCCAATCTGGGCGCCAACTGCCAGTACCCGCCGTCGCCGGACAAGGCCGTCAAACCGGTCAAGCCGCCGCGGACCGGCAAGGTGCCGACCGAACCGGCTCAGGTGAGCGTCAGCATGGTGACCAGCCAGGGCAAGATCGGCCTCATGCTGGCCAACAACGAATCACCTTGCACGGTCAACAGTTTCGCCAGCCTGACCCAGCAGGGCTTCTTCAACGACACCAAATGCCACCGGCTGACCACCTCACCGACGCTGTCCGTGCTGCAGTGTGGCGACCCGAAGGGCGACGGGACCGGTGGTCCGGGTTACGAGTTCGGCAACGAGTACCCCACCGACCAGTACCCGCCGAACGACCCGAAGCTGCAAGAGCCCGTAATCTATCCGCGCGGCACTCTGGCCATGGCCAACACCGGACAACCCAACAGCAACAGCAGCCAGTTCTTCATGGTCTATCGCGACTCGCAGCTGCCGCCCCAATACACCGTGTTCGGCACGATCCAGGCCGACGGCCTGGCCACGCTGGACAAGATCGCCCAGGCCGGCGTCGCCGGCGGCGGTGAGGATGGCCAGCCTGCCGCCGAAGTCACCATCAAGTCGGTGCTGCTCGACTAACGTGAATTCTCCGGGGACAGCGCATCGGCACGAGCTGCGCTGACCGCACTTACGGGGAGGAGACCGGTGGACCCGAGCTCATACGAGGCTGTCCAGCTGCAGCGTCGCCGGGCGCAGAAAGCGCGCAGACGCTCGATGCTGACCATCGTCGGCGGGTCGGTCTTGCTACTGGCCGTGGCGGCGGTCCTGGTCACCACTCTGGTGATCCGCGACCACAAGGCCGCAAACAGCCTCACGTCTAGGGCGCCGACCAGCGACAAGGTATCCGGCACGACAGAAGCGACCCGGCCAACGCCGAGCGGTCCGGCGATGCCCAGCGTGCCGCCGTTGCCTGCGTTTGCCGCCCCAGCCGACCTGGGCGCCGACTGTCAGTACCCGCCCTCGCCGGATCCGGCCGTCAAGCCGGTCAAGCCGCCCAGGACTGGCAAGGTGCCCACCGATCCGGCCGAGGTCAGTGTCACCATGACCACCGACCAAGGCGACATCAGCATGCAGCTCGCCAACGCCAAGTCCCCGTGTACGGTGAACAGCTTCGCCAGCCTGGCGCAGCAGGGATTCTTCGACAACACCCACTGCCACCGGCTGACCACTTCGCAGACGTTGAGCGTGCTGCAGTGCGGCGACCCCGAGAACAATGGCACCGGCGGCCCCGGTTATGAATTCGCCAACGAATACCCGACCGATCAGTACAGCGCAGATGATCCCGCGCTGAGCCAGCCCGTGCTGTACCCGCGCGGGACCCTGGCTATGGCCAATGCCGGACCCAACACCAACGGCAGCCAGTTCTTCCTGGTGTACGACGACTCCGAGCTTCCACCGCAGTACACGGTGTTCGGCACTATCGACGACACGGGCCTGGCGATCATCGACAAAGTCGCCAAGGCGGGCGTCATCGGCGGCGGTGAGGACGGAACTCCGGTCACCATGGTCACGATCACGTCGGCGCGACTCGACTAGCGGTGTGCCCGCTAGGCCGCGGAGGTCACCCGGTAGACGTCGTAGACGCCTTCGACGTTGCGCACGACATTGAGCAGATGCCCCAGATGCTTGGGATCACCCATCTCGAAAGTGAACCGGCTGATCGCCACCCGGTCTCCCGAGGTGGTGACCGACGCGGACAGGATGTCCACCTTCTCGTCGGCCAGCGCGCGGGTGATGTCGGACAGCAGCCGGTGCCGGTCGAGCGCCTCGACCTGGATCGCCACCAGAAACACCGACGACGGCGACGGCGCCCAGAGCACCTCGATGATGCGCTCGGCCTGCTGCTGCAGCGACGCGGCGTTGGTGCAATCGGTGCGGTGCACACTGACCCCGCCGCCCCGGGTGACAAAGCCCATGATCGCATCGCCCGGCACCGGCGTGCAGCATTTGGCCAGCTTGGTCAGCACGCCCGGGGCGCCGGGGACCGAGACCCCGACGTCGTCATTGCTGCGCGGACGCCGCAGCATGGTCGTCGGCGTGGACCGCTCGGCGAGCTCCTCTTCGGCCTGGTCAATACCACCCAGCTCGGCCAGCAGCCGCTGCACGGCGTGCCGGGCCGACACGTGCCCCTCACCGATGGCGGTGTAGAGCGCCGACACGTCGGCATAGTGCAGTTCCCGGGCCACCGCCGCCATGGACTCGCCATTCATCAAGCGCTGCAACGGAAGTCCGCCTCGGCGTACCTCACGGGCCATGGCCTCTTTGCCGGCCTCCAGCGCCTCCTCACGCCGCTCCTTGGCGAACCACTGCCGGATCTTCGTCTTGGCGCGCGGCGACACCACGAACTGCTGCCAGTCCCGCGACGGCCCGGCATTGGGCGCCTTGGACGTGAAAACCTCGACGACTTCCCCGTTTTCCAGCTTGCGTTCCAGCGCCACCAACCGCCCGTTGACCCTGGCGCCGATGCAGCGGTGGCCGACCTCGGTGTGCACCGCGTAGGCGAAGTCCACCGGCGTCGACCCGGTCGGCAGGGTGATGACGTCACCCTTGGGCGTGAACACGAAAAGCTCTTGCACCGCAAGGTCGTAACGCAATGACTCCAGGAACTCACCCGGGTCGGCGGCCTCCCGTTGCCAGTCGAGCAGCTGGCGCATCCAGGCCATGTCGTCGATCTCGGCGGCGGCATGCGGATGCGGAACGCCGTTGCGTCCTTTGGCTTCCTTGTAGCGCCAGTGCGCAGCGATGCCGTATTCGGCGGTGCGGTGCATGTCGCGGGTACGGATCTGCACCTCCAGCGGTTTGCCCTCAGGTCCGACCACGGTGGTGTGCAGCGACTGGTACACGCCATATCTTGGCTGGGCCATGTAATCCTTGAACCGTCCCGCCATCGGCTGCCAGAGCGAATGCACTACGCCGACAGCGGCGTAGCAGTCCCGGATTTCATCGCACAAGATGCGGATGCCGACCAGGTCGTGGATGTCGTCGAAGTCGCGCCCCTTGACGATCATCTTCTGATAGATCGACCAGTAATGCTTGGGGCGGCCCTCCACCGTCGCTTTGATCTTCGACGCGTTGAGGGTGGCGATGATCTCGGCACGGACCTTGGCCAGGTAGGTGTCCCGGGACGGCGCGCGGCCGGCGACCAGCCGAACGATCTCCTCGTACTTCTTGGGGTGCAGGATCGCGAACGACAGGTCTTCCAGCTCCCACTTGACGCTGGCCATACCCAGCCGATGCGCCAGGGGCGCAATGACTTCCAACGTCTCGCGGGCCTTGCGGGCCTGCTTCTCCGGCGGCAGGAAGCGCATGGTGCGCATGTTGTGCAGCCGGTCGGCCACCTTGATCACCAGCACCCGCGGATCGCGGGCCATCGCGGTGATCATCTTGCGGATGGTCTCGCCTTCGGCGGCGCTACCGAGTACAACCCGGTCCAGCTTGGTCACCCCGTCCACGAGATGGCCTACTTCTTCGCCGAATTCCTCGGACAACGCCTCAAGCGTGTAACCGGTGTCCTCGACGGTGTCATGCAGCAGCGCAGCCACCAGGGTGGTGGTGTCCATCCCCAACTCCGCCAGAATGTTGGCCACGGCCAGCGGGTGGGTGATGTACGGATCACCGGAGTGCCGCAACTGGCTGGCGTGCCGTTGGTCGGCGACCTCGTAGGCTCGCTGCAGCATCGAAAGGTCCGCTTTGGGATAGATTTCCCGGTGCACCGCCACCAACGGCTCGAGCACCGGGTTGAGGGTGCTGCGCTGGGCGGTCATTCGCCGCGCCAGCCGGGCCCGGACCCGACGCGACGCGCTGCTGGTCGTCTTGAGGGTCTCTACCGGCGGCTCGGGCACGTCCGAAACCGGCTCGGGCACGTCCAGAACCGGCTCCAAAACCGGCCCCGTAACTAGCGAATCTTCCGGGGGCGGCGCAATAGCCTGCGCAGTGCCCTGATCGTCCGCCACGGTCGTCACCTCCGACCTAGAGGATATCCCGACCTAGAGGATATCCCTGAGTCTGATTGCCCCGCTGCTCCCCGGGCCATTCCGGCCCGCGTCGTCGCGAGGCTAGACCCGGCTCAAGCTGTGGACCGGCAATGGCGCGATCGCTTCGCGACCGCCCAGCGCCGTGAGTTCCATGACCACCGCTGCCGCCGTCACGTTGGCGCCGGCGCGTTCCAGCAACCGGCTCGCCGCGCCGAGGGTGCCTCCGGTGGCCAACACGTCGTCGACGATCACGACGCTGCGGCCCCGCAACTCGATGCTGTCGGCGGGAATCTCCAAGGTGGCCGAGCCGTACTCCATGTTGTAGTCCTCGCTGAGCACCGGCGGAGGCAGCTTGCCGCCCTTGCGGATGGTCAGCACGCCGGTGCCGAGCCGCGCGGCGATAGCCGCCGCGACCAATAGACCCCGGGAGTCGATGCCGGCCAGCAGGTCGGCACCGGATGCGACATCAGCCAACGCGTCGATCACCGCACCCATCGCCTCGCGGTCGGCGAACAGCGGGGTGAGGTCCTTGAACTGGATTCCGGTCGTCGGGAAATCGGCGACATCCCGGGTCAGCGACGCGATCACGTCGGCCACGGGGACGCTCCCCCTGACAGTCATCACTGCATCAACGCCCATCGGTCCATGTTCCAGCCCGCGCCCCAACGGGTCGTATTCCTGCACACGGCATACATTTTTTTCGAAGTCAACAACATCCGCTGCTGCCGGTACAACGGCAACGTGGGCATCTCTTCCCAGAGTACCGGCGCGGCCTCGGCAAGCAACCTGACCCGCTCAGCGGGGTCGGCAGATACCGCCAGCGCGCCGATGATCCCGTCAACCTGCGGATTTGCGTAACCCGACAAGTTGTTTCCGTTGCCACCGTGCAGGTCATAGGCATCCATCGCCGACGATCCGCTTGACCCGCTGCCAGTTGCTCCACCCGTGCTGGCCAGCAGTACGTCGATCTTTCCGTCCCGGAGCGCCTGAGGCTCCGATATGTCCAGAGTCACATCAGAAACGGTGATTCCGGCCGGGGCGCACGACTTGGCGATGGCCCCGACGATGGCCGCCAACCGTGCGTTGGGCCCCCGGTAGCCGATCCGCACCGGCAGCGGCGCACCACCCAGTGCGTCGCGGGCGGCGGCGGGATCCGCCTTGTTGAACTGACTGGCCTCGGCGGCACCGTCGGCTTCGGCGACGGCATCCTCGGTGGCCGGGCTGAGCCGTGAGTTGGCGATCGAAACCCCGGCGTCGCGGGCGATCGCGTCCCGCGGCGTGCACAGTGCGACCGCGCGGCGGGTCCGGACCTGCGCCAGCGGTCCTTGCGACGCGAAGATCAGCTGCTCGATCCCGGCCGAAGGCGAATCGGAGCGCTGATAGTCGTCGGGCGTGGTCAGTGCTCCCGACGAACCGGCCGCGACGTCGACCACGTCAACGCTGCGGTTGTTGACCCGGTCTTGGATATCGGCTCCCTGCGGCCATACGTTGACCCGCTTGGTAATCGCCCTGGTGCCCCACCAACGGTCATTGACGACGAGGACCACGCCGCCACCGTCCAGGACGGATTCGATCCTGTACGGCCCCGAAGACGGGAAGCGTTTCAGGAGTTCGTCGGGTTTGAGGCCCGGCTTGAGGTCCCAGGTGGTATTCCACAGTCGCGCAATCTGTTCCACCAAGGGCACCTTGTTTTCCAGCAGCGCCGCGGTGACATCGATGTCGAGCTGGTCGGCGATGACGTGCGACGGCATCATCGACGTCGCGGCGAACAGCTGCGTGTAGTCGACGACACCGCGGTCCGGGATGAAGGACACTCGGGCCTTCTTCTGCCCCGGCATGCACTCGATGTTGGCGATGTCGATATAGCCAGCCTGCGTGGCAGCGTCGAAGCCGGGAAAGCGCCCGGATTGGGCCGCCCATGCCAGTACCAGGTCGTCGCAGGTCACCGGCTTGCCGTCGGAATAGATGGCGTTGTCGGCGATCTGATAATCGAGCACCAGCGGCGAACCGCCCACCACCGAGATCGTTCCGAAGTCGTGGTCGGCGACCACCTGCCCGTCAGGTCCGTGATACCCGAACCCGGTGAGCGTGCGGGCAAAAGCCTGCGCTCCGGCCGATGCGGCACCGATGACGGTGTTGGTGTTGTAAGTGGGCAGCGCGCCGTCGACCACATAGTCGATGTGACCCGCGGCGCTACTCGAGCATGCGGTCAGCGTGGATGCCGCCGCAAGCGACGCCGCTATACCAATGACTACCCCAATTACCCGGCGCCGCAGAACCTCCCGCAAGCCGGCCCCTGAGCTGAAGTTGCCCCCACCACGTCGGCACCAGGTGGCCATCGTGACTACCGCCGGCCGGCATTTCGCTTGCCGGTCGGACGTTGCCCGGTGCCGGTGGGGCGCACCGGCCGCGCACCCGGCGCCGGTTTGTTCGAAGCCGCCGGCTTGGTGGCCGCCTTTTCGGCCTGGGGAGCGGTCTCCTTTGTTACCTCGCCACCCGATGATTCCGTTTGCTTCCGGGCATTTTCGGTATCCAGGTCGGCAGTTTCTGCAGCCGCTCGCGAGCCGGGGTTGCGGCGCCTGACGACCCGGCGGGTGTGGGTGCGCACCAACTCGGTGCGTTCACGCAGCGTGACCAGCAGCGGAGTGGCGAAGAATATCGACGAATAAGTGCCGACCATGATGCCGACCAGCTGCACCAGCGCCAGGTCCTTCAGCGTGCCGACGCCCAGCAGCCACACCGCTACCACCATCAGCGCCAGCACCGGCAACACCGAGATCAGGCTGGTGTTGATCGAGCGCATGAACGTCTGGTTGATCGCCAGGTTGGCCTGCTCGGCGAAGGTGCGCCGGGTGGTGTGCTGGAAGCCGTGAGTGTTCTCCTCGACCTTGTCGAACACGATGACGGTGTCGTAGAGCGAGAAACCGAGGATGGTCAGCAGGCCGATGACGGTGGCCGGGGTGACTTCGAAACCCACCAGTGAGTACACGCCGGCGGTGACGGTCAGGTCGAAGACCATGGCCGCAATTGCGGACATGGTCATATAGCGCTCGTAGCGCACGGTGATGTAGATGGCGACCAGCACCAGGAACACCACCAGCGCAATCACCGCCTTCTTGGTGATCTGACCGCCCCAGGTCTCCGATACCGCCGCATCGCTGATGGCCTTCTTGCTGGGCTTACCGTCGGCGCCCTTGGGTCCGAACGCGTCGAACAACGCGTTGCGCAGCTGCTCGGTCTGGTCGTTGGACAACGTTTCCGAACGAATCTGCACCGTCGCCGAAGCGCCGTTCCCGACGATCACCACCGATTGGGGATCATTGCCCAGGGCCTGGTGGAAAACGTCTTCCACCTGCGCGACCTCGACTGTGCCTGTCCCGCCTGCGGCGGGCATTGACACCGTGGTGCCGCCCTTGAAATCGATCCCGAAGGTGAACCCGCGAACGATGATGGACAGGATTGCGATCGCGACGATCGCGCCGCTGACGCCGTACCAGAGCCGGCGGCGTCCCACCACCTCGAACGCACCCGTGCCGGTGTAGAGCCGCGACAGGAAACTATGGCGCGGTAGTCCGGTGGATGTGTCGTCGCCGGTCAGCTCCACCGCATTTTCGGTGGCTTCGGTAAGTTCGACCGCCTCGGTATTCTTGTCCTTCTCGTCTTTCGTGCCGGTCTTGGCTTTGGACGCCATCACGTTATCCCCGTCCCGTCTTAGGAGCCCCCGAACGAGCCACCGCGCGGCGTTCGCGTGCGACCTGCTGAACGGCTCCCAGGCCGTTGTAGGCAGGCTTTGCCAGCCTCGAAGACTTGGAGGCCAGGTACACCAGCGGCCAGGTCACCAGGAACACCACAACGAGGTCCAGGATCGTGGTGAGGCCCAGGGTGAATGCGAATCCCTTCACCTGGCCGATCGCCAGGAAGTACAGCACGGCAGCGGCCAGGAAGGTGACCGCGTTGCCCGACACGATCGTCTTGCGGGCCCGTGCCCAACCGCGTGGCACTGCCGACCGGAACGAACGGCCTTCGCGGATCTCGTCTTTGATGCGTTCGAAGAACACCACGAACGAGTCGGCGGTGGTGCCGATACCGATGATCAGACCCGCGATACCCGCCAGGTCCAGGGTGTAATTGATATATCGGCCCAGGAGCACCAGGATCGCGAAAACCATTGCGCCGGAGGCGACCAGCGACAAGGCCGTCAGCAATCCCAGCACCCGGTAATACACCAGCGAATACACCAGCACGAGGAGCAGGCCGATCGCCCCCGCGATCAGGCCGGCTCGCAGCGATGTCAAACCCAATGTCGCCGAAACTGTCTGGGCCTCCGACGATTCGAAGGACAGCGGCAGTGACCCGTATTTCAGGACATTGGCGAGCTGGCGTGCGCTTGACGCGGTGAACGGCGGGTCTCCCCCGCTGATCTGGGTACGCCCGCCGGGGATCGCTTCTTGGATTTGCGGCGCGCTGACGACCTGCGAGTCCAGGGTGAAGGCCGTCTGGGTGCCGATATGGGCAGCGGTGTAGTCAGCCCAGGTATTTGCCGCCGGACCCTTGAACTGCAGGTCGACGATGTAGCCGACGCTGCGCTGGTCCATCCCCGAGGTGGCGTTTTGGATCTGGTCGCCGCTGATGATCGACGGTGCCAGCAGGTACGCGGTCTTGTGGTCGGTCGAGCACGTCACCAGAGGCAGCGTCGGATCGTCGTTGCCGGCCAGAATGTCGTCCTTGTCGCAGCGGGTGGCCTCGAACTGCAGGGCAACCATCTGGATGTACTGGTTGGTGCTCTGCCGCCACTTCTTCTCCTGCGCGATGCGCTCGGCGAGATCCTTGCGCGGATCCGGGGCGGCAGGCTGGTCGGTGGGCGGCGCCTGTCCCGTCGGCGGGGTTGAGCTGGCTGTCGGAGTTGGGCTGGGCGCTGGTGCCGGGTCTTGCGGGTAGGGCCGCGGTTGCGCCCCGGGTTGGGCCCCCGGTTGGGCCGGAGCCGGCGTCCCTGGTTGGCCGGGCGGTGGCGGGTTGGCGCTGGGCGCCCCGCCGGGAGCGGCGGGAGGCGCCCCGGGCGGCGCTGGGGCCGGTTGCTGGGGCGCGGGCTGCGGTTCTTGCGGCGGAGCACTCTGCGCCGGCATCGAGTTGAGCACCGGCCGGATGTACAGCCGTGCGGTCTGCCCGAGATTGCGGGCCTCGTTGCCGTCGTTTCCGGGCACCGTGATGACCAGGTTGTCGCCGTCGACGACGACCTCTGAGCCGGAGACTCCAAGCCCGTTGACCCGCGCGCTGATGATCTGCTGCGCCTGTAACAGCGCCTCCCGGCTCGGCGCCGAGCCGTCCGGAGTACGCGCGGTCAACGTGACGCGGGTGCCGCCCTGCAGGTCAATGCCGAGCTTGGTGGCGGCCCGCTTGTCCCCGGTGAGAAACACCAGCAGGTAGACGCCAATGAGCATGACCAGGAACACCGACAAGTAGCGGGCAGGCTGCACCGGCGCCGAAGACGATGCCACGTTCCTTGTATCTCCTTGAGAATCGGTTTTTTACCCCCGACAGAGCCTACGTGTCGCGTTCGGACGATCTTCGCGCACGCGGCTCGTCAGTTCCGGTCAGCCAGTCCCCGGTCAGGAATCCAGTCAGGAATCCTTAGCCACACGTCTCTCGTCGTTGGCGTCGTCCAGGGCGCCGGCGCCGTTTAAGTCGTTGTCTTCATCGATATCTTCGTCGATGTCCTCGTCGATGTCCGGCAGGATCCGGTCGCGAACCGCCAGTTTCATCCACGTGGTCACCACACCGGGCGCGATCTCGAGGTCGACGGTGTCGTCCGCGATGGCGACGATGGTGGCTGCCAGGCCGGACGTGGTGTTCACCTGGTCACCTGGCCGCAGCGAGTCGTGCAGGTCGATCGTGGCCTGCATCGCGCGCTTTTGGCGGCGCGACGCGAAGTACATGAACCCGCCCATGATGAGCAGGAACGGCAAGAACAAAACCAAACTCTCCATCAACGCGCCTGTCTTTCGTATCGGTACTGCTCGGTATTCGCCAGAGGGTGCCAAGCCGACCCGGAGGTCGTGCACCTCGTGACAATCCAGTGTGCCCATCCAGTCTGGCAGGCCGCAGGTCGCAACCGACCGGCACGTGGGCAGAACGGCTAGGCTCTATCCGCGACGTGACGAGCGCGCCGTGTGAGGAGGATTCGTGGCCAGCCTCGAGCAGAGTCGCCACCTGGTCACAGAAATCCCGGGTCCTGCATCGCTGGAACTGACTAAACGCCGGACCGCGGCGGTGTCCCACGGCGTGGGGGTCACCATGCCGGTGTTCGCGGTGCGCGCCGGCGGCGGCATCGTCGAGGACGTCGACGGCAACCGGCTGATCGACCTGGGCTCGGGCATCGCCGTAACGACGATCGGCAACTCGTCCCCCCGCGTCGTCGACGCGGTGCGCGCGCAGGTGGCCGAATTCACCCACACCTGCTTCATGGTGACGCCCTACGAGGGATATGTCGCCGTCGCCGAACAGCTCAATCGGATTACCCCGGGCTCCGGCGAGAAGCGCTCGGTGCTGTTCAACTCCGGCGCCGAGGCAGTCGAGAACGCCATCAAGATCGCGCGCTCGTACACCCGCAAGCCCGCCGTGGTCGCATTCGACCACGCTTACCACGGCCGCACCAACATGACGATGGCGCTGACCGCCAAGTCGATGCCCTACAAGAGCGGCTTCGGCCCGTTCGCGCCGGAGATCTACCGGGCGCCGCTGTCCTATCCCTATCGGGACGGCCTGCGCGACAAGGAAATGGCCACCGACGGTGAACTGGCCGGCGCGCGGGCCCTCACCGTCATCGACAAGCAAGTCGGCGCGAACAACCTGGCGGCCGTCATCATCGAGCCGATCCAGGGCGAAGGCGGTTTCATCGTTCCGGCCGAGGGGTTCCTGGCCACCCTGCTGGACTGGTGCCGTAAGAACGACGTGGTGTTCATCGCCGACGAAGTGCAAACCGGGTTTGCCCGCACCGGAGCGATGTTCGCCTGCGAGCACGAAGACATCGAGCCCGACCTGATCTGCACAGCCAAGGGCATCGCCAACGGATTGCCGCTGTCAGCGGTTACCGGCCGGGCCGAGGTCATGGACGCCCCCCACGTCAGCGGCCTGGGCGGCACTTTCGGCGGCAATCCGGTCGCCTGCGCGGCCGCGCTGGCCACCATCGAGACCATCGAGAGCGACGGCCTGATCGAGCGGGCCCAGCAGATCGAACGGCTGATCATGGACCGGCTGATGCGCCTGCAGGCCGCCGACGATCGGATCGGCGACGTACGAGGCCGCGGCGCCATGATCGCCGCCGAGCTGGTGAAATCCGGAACCACCGATCCCGACGCCGAGCTGACCGAGAAACTGGCCAAAGCGGCACACGCCGTGGGCGTCATCGTCTTGACGTGCGGCATGTTCGGCAACGTCATCCGGCTGCTGCCGCCCTTGACCATCAGCGACGAGCTGCTGACCGAAGGGCTCGACATCCTGTGCGGGATCCTGGCCCAGATGTGACGAATACACGCCGCTAGCACGCAGCACCCTACCGGTGGCGCATCTCACAGACTATCGACAGGGGCTGCCATTGAGGCCTATCGTTACTTTCGCTAACGTTCTATGTATCGGCGCAGCGCAGCGCGATGAGTTCTTATCTCTCAGTCACTGCAAGGGGATCTGCCATGTCGACGACCACCACCCGCGAGGAGCGGCTTGCACGCCGCATCGAGGACCTCTACGTCAACGACCCGCAGTTCGCTGCCGCTAAGCCCAGCGAAGCGATCGCCCAGGCGATCGAACGGCCCGGGGTGAAGCTATCGCAGGTCATCCAGACCGTCATGGAGGGTTACGCAGATCGGCCGGCGCTGGGCCGGCGTGCGGTCCAGCTCGTCACTGACTCCACCACCGGGCGCAGCGCACTGCAGCTGCTGCCCCACTTCGACACCGTCACCTACCGCGAGCTGTGGGACCGCACCGGCGCATTCGCGACCGCGTTGACCGAGACGCGATCGGTGCAGGCCGGCGACCGGGTCTGCGTGCTGGGCTTCACCAGCGTCGACTACACCGTCATCGACGTCGCGCTAAGCCGCATGGCCGCGGTGGCGGTGCCGCTGCAGACCAGCGCGTCGGTCACCCAGCTGCAGCCGATCGTCGCCGAGACCGAGCCCACGCTCATCGCTGCGAGCGTCGACTACCTCGCCGAGGCCGTCGACCTGGTACTAGGCGGTCACGCACCGGCCCGGCTGGTCGTGTTCGACTACCACCCCGACGTCGACGAGCAGCGCGAAGCCGTCACCGCCGCCCGTGCGCGCCTGGCCGCCAGCGCGGTGATCATCGAGACCCTTGCCGAGGTGCTGAAGCGCGGGAAGGCGGGGACCGCCCAGTCATCCACCCCCCGCCCCGCTTCTGGGCAAGCCGACGGTTCGGTCGACCCGCTGGCGCTGCTGATCTACACCTCCGGTAGCACCGGCGCGCCCAAAGGCGCCATGTACCCCGCGAGCCGTGTGATGAACTTCTGGCGCAGGTCAGGTGCCTGGTTCGAGCCCGGCTCCTACCCGTCGATCACGCTCAACTTCATGCCGATGAGCCACGTCATGGGACGTCAGGGGCTCTACGGCACGCTCTCTAACGGCGGCACCGCCTATTTCGTAGCCAAAAGCGACCTCTCCACGCTGTTCGAGGACCTCGCCCTGGTACGGCCCACCGAGCTGAACTTCGTGCCGCGCATCTGGGACATGCTGTTCGGAGAGTTCCAGAGCGAGGTCGACCGGCGGTCCGCCGACGGCACCGATCTTGCGGCCCTCGAAGAGCAGGTGAAGTCCGAACTGCGGCAGAACCTGCTGGGCGGACGGTTCACCACGGCGCTGACCGGCTCCGCGCCGATCTCTGCGGAGATGAAGGCGTGGGTCGACTCCCTGCTGGACATGCATTTGGTCGAGGGCTACGGCTCCACCGAAGCCGGGATGATCCTGATAGAAGGCCAGATACGACGCCCCGCGGTGCTCGACTACAAGCTGGTCGACGTGCCCGACCTGGGCTACTTCCTTACCGACCAGCCGTATCCCCGCGGTGAGCTGCTGGTCAAGACGCAAAGCTTGTTCCCCGGCTACTACAAGCGTCGTGAAACCACCGCCGACGTGTTCGACGCCGACGGCTTCTACCGGACCGGCGACGTCATGGCCGAAGTCGGACCCGGCCAGTTCGTGTACCTCGATCGCCGCAACAACGTGTTGAAGCTGTCGCAGGGCGAGTTCGTCACCGTCTCGAAACTGGAGGCGGTGTTCGGTGACAGCCCGCTGGTCCGCCAGATCTATGTCTACGGCAACAGCTCCCGCGCCTACCTGCTGGCGGTGATCGTCCCGACCCAGGAAGCGTTGGCGCGCTTCGGTATCGAGGAGCTGAAGCCGCTGCTCAGCGACTCCCTGCAAGAGGTCGCCAAGGCAGCCCGGCTGCAGTCCTACGAGATCCCGCGCGACTTCATCATCGAGACGACACCGTTCACGCTGGAGAACGGCCTGCTCACCGGCATCCGCAAGCTGGCGCGGCCGCAGCTGAAGAAGCATTACGGCGAGCGTCTGGAGCAGGTCTACGCCGGCTTGGCGCACAGCCAGGCCAACGAGCTGCGTGCACTGCGCCACAGCGGCGCCGACCGGCCGGTGCTGGAGACGCTGAGCCGCGCCGCGGGCGCGCTGCTGGGCAGCGCTGCCGGCGACGTACAGCCTGACGATCACTTCACCGATCTGGGCGGCGACTCGCTCTCGGCGCTGTCGTTCGCCAACCTGCTGCACGAGATCTTCGACGTCGAGGTGCCGGTTGGTGTCATCGTCAGTCCGGCAAGCGACCTGCGGGCGCTGGCCGACTACATCGAGGCCGAGCGCAAGCCTGGTGCCAAGCGGCCTACTTTCGCGTCGGTGCACGGCTTTTCAAATAAGGAAGACGCTGCCGAGGTGCACGCCAGTGACCTCACCCTGGACAAGTTCATCGACAGCGCCACCCTGGCCGAGGCCCCCAACCTGCCCGCCGCGAGCACCCAGGTGCGCACCGTCCTGCTGACCGGCGCCACCGGCTTCTTGGGCCGCTACCTGGCGCTGGAATGGCTGGAGCGGATGGACCTGGTCGACGGCAAACTGATCTGCCTGGTGCGGGCCAAGTCCGACGCCCAGGCGCGTGCCCGTCTGGACAAGACGTTCGGCGGTGGCGACCTCGAGGGCGAGCCGAAGCTGCTGCAGCACTACCGGGAACTGGCCGCCGATCACCTCGAGGTGCTCGCCGGTGACAAGGGCGAAGCAGACCTGGGCCTGGACCGGCAGACCTGGCAGCGGCTGGCCGACACGGTCGATGTGATCGTCGACCCCGCGGCCCTGGTCAACCACGTGCTGCCCTACAGCCAGCTGTTCGGTCCCAACGCGCTGGGCACCGCAGAGCTGATCCGGCTGGCACTCACCACGAAGCAGAAGCCGTACACCTTCACCTCGACGATCGCGGTGGGTGATCAGATCCCGCCGGCATCGTATGACGAGGACGCCGATATCCGGGTCATCAGCGGAACCCGCAAGATCGACGACAGCTACGCCAACGGCTATGCCAACAGCAAGTGGGCCGGCGAGGTGCTGCTGCAGGAGGCGCACGATCTGTGTGGCCTGCCGGTCTCGGTCTTCCGCTGCGACATGATCCTGGCCGACACCACCTACGCCGGTCAGCTCAACGTGCCCGACATGTTCACCCGGATGATGCTGAGCCTGGTGGCCACCGGAATCGCACCCGGTTCGTTCTACGAGCTCCCAGACGTTCAGGCCGACGGCAACCGGCAACGCGCCCACTACGACGGTCTGCCCGTCGAATTCATCGCCGAGGCCATTGCGACCCTGGGCGCCCGGAGCGGTGACGGGTTCCAGACGTACCACGTGATGAACCCCTACGACGACGGCGTCGGGCTCGACGAGTTCGTCGACTGGCTGATCGACGCCGGTTGCCCCATACAGCGGATTGCCGACTACGGCGACTGGCTGCAACGGTTCGAGACTTCGCTACGTGCCCTACCGGACCAGCAGCGCCACAACTCACTTCTGCCGCTGTTGCACAACTACCAGATGCCGGAGAAGCCAGTGCGCGGGTCGATCGCACCGACCGACCGGTTCCGTGCGGCGGTCCAGGAAGCGAAAATCGGTCCTGACAAAGACATTCCGCACATCTCGGCGCCGATCATCGCCAAGTACGTCAGCGACCTGCGACTGCTCGGCCTGCTCTGACGGGTCGGGACGGCGCCTATTCGGTATGGCCGGCCGACGCACCGGCGCGCGGTCGGTGGAACAAGCCGCTCAGACCGTGCCGCTGCTCAGCCTCCGACGACGCCTCAGTCTCCGCATCCGATGACGGTTCCGGCGACGCCTCGGGGACCGGTGCTGATTCCACAGGTTCTGCGGGCGCTATGGATTCTGGGGATTCTGAGGTTTGGACATCACGTGCCAGCCGGGCCCACAGGCGCGCCATAACAGCCCCGCCCAGGAAGACGATCAGCGCGCCCAAGCCGGAGAAGTATGACACCTCGAGCAAGGCGCGCTTGCCATCAGTTGCGGCAACTGGATCACCGAGGGCTCCGATGCGCAGCATCGGCGCGAACGCACCGCCGACCACGAACCAGGCGCCGGCCAGGACCGCGAGCCAACCGCCGAACATCGCGCTGACACGATTCTTGGAAACGATCAGCAGCACGCCACCGGCCACGGCGGCGATTCCCGGGAGCACCTCCAGCCAGCCCCGGACCGCTGTCCACACCCATTGCTGTCCGGGCGTATAGGCGAAATTGAAGTAGGGGCCGAGGAACGGGATCAGCGCACCCCAAGCACCCAAAGCGATTAACAGTATTCCGCTCACCGCGCCGCGGGAGCGTGGCATCCGCAGCCTGCCGGGGCGGTCGTTTTCCGCGTGTTCCATGACAACATCTCCTCGATAGATACCGGAGAGCCCGGTATCTCGAATGAGTACCCAACGAGCGTGACGATGTAACGTGCTCGCGGCTCCCGACCCAGTGGCGCAAGTTGATATCGCATGCGCAATCGCCTTGGCGATTCGGTGTGTCTGATGAGCCGATCCGCTAGGCCATCAGGCCGAGCACCAGGAGCACGACGGCGATCACCGGAAAGAGGCCCTGTGTCAACGCAGATCTCGCCTTGTCCGGCGCCGAGATCAACAGCACCACCGCGGCGGAAGCCATGGATCCGACGCCCGCGAAGATTAGCGTGGCGCCAACGACCTTGTTTCCCGTGGCAACCGCGACGATCCCGATCCCGGTGACGATCGCCAGAAACAGGTTGTAGAAGCCCTGGTTGAACGCCAGCAGCTTGGTGGTCTCAGCTTCCTCCGGCGTCGTACCGAACGTCGCACGGGTCCGCGGCGAGGTCCACGTCAGCGACTCCATGCTGAAGATGTAGACGTGCAAGACCGCGGCCAGCGCGGCGAATATCAACCCTGCCGTGATCATCACCCCTCCTACTCGCTACTCGAACAAGCCCGGTTGACTCAGACCGGCCGCCCCCGCCGGCGGAGTCATGCCCAAGTGAGTCCAGGCCTGCGCGGTGGCCACCCGGCCACGCGGGGTACGGGCGACCATACCTGCCCGGACCAAAAACGGCTCGCACACCTCCTCCACGGTGGCGGCCTCCTCCCCAACCGCCACCGCCAGCGTCGAGACACCGACCGGGCCGCCGCCGAAGCTGCGGGTCAGTGCCGAAAGCACCGCCCGGTCCAGCCGGTCCAGGCCGAGTTCGTCGACGTCGTAGACCTCCAGCGCGGATTTGGCGACATCGCGGGTGATGACGCCGTCGGCCCGCACCTCGGCGAAGTCACGGACCCGGCGCAGTAGCCGGTTAGCTATCCGCGGCGTCCCCCGCGAGCGGCGAGCGATCTCGGCGCCTGCGTCGGCACCCACCTCGATGCCCAGAATTCCGGCGGAACGGGCCAGCACCCGCTCCAGCTCAGCGGGCTCGTAGAAATCCATGTGCGCGGTGAAGCCGAACCGGTCGCGCAGCGGGCCGGTCAGCGCGCCGGACCGGGTGGTCGCGCCCACCAGGGTGAAGGGTGCGACCTCCAGCGGAATCGACGTCGCCCCGGGGCCTTTGCCGACAACCACGTCTACCCGGAAATCCTCCATCGCCAGGTAGAGCATCTCCTCGGCGGGCCGGGCGATGCGATGGATCTCGTCGATGAACAACACGTCGTGCTCGACCAGATTGGACAGCATCGCAGCCAGGTCGCCCGCCCGTTCGAGTGCGGGCCCGGACGTCACTCGCAACGAGGACCCGAGCTCGGCGGCGATGATCATCGCCAACGACGTCTTGCCCAGCCCCGGCGGACCCGACAGCAGAATGTGATCCGGTGTGCCGCCGCGGTTTTTGGCCCCTTCGATGACCAGCTGGAGCTGCTCGCGTACCCGCGCCTGGCCGATGAACTCACGCAACGAGCGGGGCCGCAGGCTGACGTCGACGTCGCCCTCCCCGACAGTGAGCGCGGGCGAGACGTCGCGGTCCGAAGGGTCCCCTGAACTCATCAGCTCACTTCGACTTCCCCAGCAGCGACAAGGCGGCACGCAGGGCACCGGACGTCGTCGCGTCCCCATCTCGGGCCAGCACCTTGTCGGTGGCCTCCTCGGCCTGCTTGGCCGCAAAGCCGAGACCGACCAGGGCCTCCACCACCGGACCTCGCACCCCGTGGCCGTTCACTGCGGGTGCTCCCCCGGACGGCCCCGCGGCGCCCACCGGGCCGACTTTGTCGCGCAGTTCCAGCACCATCCGTTCGGCGCCGCGTTTGCCGATACCGGGCACCCGGGTCAGTGCGGCCACATCGCTTTCGGCCAGCGCCTGCCGCAATGCCGCGGCGTCATGCACGGCCAGTGTCGCCATGGCCAACCGGGGCCCGACCCCGGAGACCGACAGCAGCGTCAGGAACAGGTCGCGGGTCTCCCCGTCAGAGAACCCGTACAGCGTCATCGAATCCTCGCGCACGATCATGGCGGTGACCAGCCGGGCCTCGGTCCCCCGCCGCAAAGTCGCCAGCGTCGACGGCGTCGCGTTCACCCGGTAACCGACGCCGGCCGCCTCGATGACCACGTGATCGAGCGCCACCTCGAGCACCTCACCACGCACCGAGGCGATCATCGGACGGCCTTCGCCTTGGCGGCAAGTTTGGCCCGGTATGTCTGACGCTGCTGCACGGCCAGCGCTTCGGCCTTGGCCATCCGGGCGATCATCGGCGCCCGCCAGCAGTGGCAGATCGCCAGCGCCAACGCGTCGGCCGCGTCGGCCGGTGTCGGTTTGGCTTGCAGCGCGAGGATTCTGGTGACCATCGCGGTGACCTGCGCCTTGTCGGCAGCGCCATTGCCGGTCACCGCGGCCTTGACCTCGCTGGGGGTATGGAAGTGCACGTCGATACCGCGCTTGGCCGCCGCCAGCGCGATCACGCCGCCGGCTTGTGCGGTGCCCATCACCGTCGACACATTTTGCTGGGAGAACACCCGCTCGATTGCCATTACGTCGGGGTGGTGGGTGTCCAGCCAGTGCTCGACGGCATCACTGATGGCCAGCAGCCGGTTCGACAGCGCAGCATCCGACGGCGTACGCACCACGTCAACATCCAGCGCGGTGAGCTGGCGACCTCGCCCGCTCTCGACAAGCGACAGCCCGCACCGCGTCAACCCGGGATCGACACCCATCACCCGCATTCCATGCTCCCACCCTCTTCAATACGCGGAGTCCTTCAACAACCGGAATCCGAACAGCTGTTCGATAGCCTAGCGGGCGGGGCCGACCGCTGCGGGTAGGACACGCGGTCGCAGGGCGACCTGGTGAGCCGCACCCATTGCGGCGCCCTGCCCGCAGCAAAGCTGTTACCTTAAAACACTGATTTGCTCGACGACCGCGGTACGGAAGGGTTTGCGTGGGAACACTGCTGGTCGTGATCGCGTTGGCGCTGTTCGTCGCGTCCATCGTCGTTCTCAGAGTGGCGCTCCGGCGGCCCAAGACACCACCCAAGCCGGGCGGGCGCCAGGATCCGCTCTCTTTTAACGCAATGCCCCAATTCGGGCCCCGTCAGCTCGGTCCCGGTGCGATTGTCAGCTACGGCGGCGTGGACTACGTGGTGCGCGGGTCGGTCACTTTCCGCGAGGGCCCGTTCGTGTGGTGGGAGCATCTGCTGGAAGGCGGCAACCAGCCGATCTGGTTCAGTGTCGAAGAGGACGACGGGCGGCTTGAGCTCGCGATCTGGGTGAAACGCACGGATCTTGCGTTGCAACCCGGCGGCGAACACGTGGTCGACGGTGTGACGTTTCGGGAAACCGAACGCGGTCGCGCAGGGTACACCACCGAGGGCACCACGGGCCTGCCGGCGGGCGGCGAGATGGACTTCGTCGACTGCACCAATGCCGACGAGACCGCCCTGCTCTCATTCGAGCGCTGGGCGCCGAACATGCCCTGGGAGATATCGACGGGCAAGTCTGTGCTGGCCGGTGAGCTCACCGTCTATCCCGCGCCCCCAGCCTCCGCCTAGGACCACAGAGGATCAGGTCCGTGCCGCTTCTTCAGCTCGTCGTAGCCCCGACCGACGTATCAGGGGCCCGGCTTGCACTCGCGCTCAACCGGCCCGCACCCCAGCCGCTGGCCAGCCACCGGCTGCCGCACCCCGACGGCGGTGCGCTGCTGCTCGGAGTCCTCGGCGCATCTCATGTTGTCGAGATCGAGAACATCACCGGACGCTTCTCCGAGCAGGTCTCTTGTTCGGCCCGCAGCCACGGAGCCTCTCTGCCCGGGCGGACCGAAGCACCCGGCTATTCCCTGGAATCCCGTACCGACACGCACGACGAGGCGACGTTCCGCCGCCTCGCGCACGACCTCCGCGAACGATGCACGGCCGAGACCGGGTGGCTCGGCGGCGTGTTTCCCGGCGATGATGCCGCGTTGACCGCGCTGTCCGCCGAACCCGACGGCACGGGCTGGCGCTGGCAGACCTGGCACCTGTACCCGACCGCGTCCGGCGGGACGGTGGTCCACACGGCGAGCCGGTGGCGTCCATGAGCCGCACCCGTCTGTTTGTGGTTGCCGGCGCGTTGGCGTTTTTCGCCACCGTGTCCTTGATTTTCGGAATAACGTTGCTGAACAAGAACATCAGCTCATATGTCGCAAGCCACTATCACGAGTACTCCCGGGATGCGAACGGAACGCGCTACGTGTGCACCGGATCGCCCAGACAGGTCGCCGACACGCTCGCCAACTATCAATCCCCCCACGCACGCGCCTCCAACGGCAACAACCAATACCTGCGTTACAGCAACAACATCGTGATTGTCGGACCCGATGGCAACTATCCCTGCAGCATCCGTGTCGAAAGCTTGCGTGCCGGATACAACCACGGCGCGTTCATCTTCCTTGGCCCCGGATTTACCCCCGGATCCCCGTCGGGCGGCTCGGGAGGCAGCCCCGGCGGTCCCGGCGGGAGCAAATAAGGCCCATCGGAAGCCCAACTGGACGCACACACAAAGGGATCGCAAAGGAGACAGTCATGTACCAGGCCGCCGTCGATTTCGGGACCGTCAGCCTTACGCCCATCCTGCACGGAGTGGTGGCCACCGTCCTGTACTTCCTGGTCGGCGCCGCCGTGCTGGTCGCGGGCTTCTTGATGGTCGACATGCTGACCCCGGGAAATCTGCGCCGCCTGGTGTTCATCGACCGGCGCCCCAACGCCGTCGTCCTCGCCTCGGCGATGTATGTGGCGCTGGCCATCGTCATCATCGCCGCCATCTACACCAGCTCCAGCCAGCTGGCTCAGGGACTGATCGGCGTGGCGGTGTACGGGATCGTGGGCGTCGCGCTGCAGGGGGCGGCACTGGTGATCCTGGAGATCGCCGTGCCGGGTCGGTTCCGTGAGCACATCGACCAACCGCAGCTGCATCCGGCGGCGTTCGCCACCGCGGTGATGCTGCTGGCCGTCGGAGGAGTGATCGCCGCAGCGCTGTCATGACCTCCACCGACCATGCGCCGCCACCCCAGGTAGTCCGGTCCACGGAGTCGTCGGGGCGCTGGCGGGCGCTGCTGCTGGCCGCCGTCGCGGCGTGTGCGGCGTGCGGCATCATCTACGAACTCGCCCTGCTGACGCTCTCGACGAGCCTCAACGGCGGCGGGATCGTGGCCACGTCATTGATCGTCGCGGGCTACATCGCCGCGCTCGGGGCCGGGGCCCTGGCGGTCAAGCCACTGCTGGCGCACGCCGCCATCAGCTTCATCGCCGTCGAGGCGCTGCTGGGCATCGTCGGGGGGTTGTCCGCGGCGGCGCTGTACGTGGCGTTCGCGTTCGTCGACGGGTCCACGTGGGTGCTTGCAGTAGGCACCGCCCTGATCGGCGGGCTGGTCGGCGCCGAGGTTCCGTTGCTGATGACGCTGCTGCAACGTGGCCGCACGGCCGGCGCCGCTGATACCGGCCGCACGCTGGCCAACCTCAACGCAGCCGACTATCTCGGCGCATTGGTCGGCGGACTCGCCTGGCCGTTCATCCTGCTGCCGCAGCTGGGGATGATCCGCGGCGCGGCGGCCACCGGCATCGTCAACCTCGTGGCCGCGGCCGTCGTATCGATCTTCTTGCTGCGACACGTCGTTTCCACGCGCCAGCTGATAACGGCATTGGGCGCGCTCGCCGCGGCGCTCGGGCTGATCGCCACACTGCTGGTGCGAGCTCACGACATCGAGACCACCAGCCGCCAACGGCTCTACGAAGACCCGATCATCGCCTACCGGCACTCGGCCTATCAGGAAATCGTGGTCACCCGCCGCGGCAACGACATGCGCCTGTACCTGGACGGGGGTTTGCAGTTTTCCACCCGGGACGAATACCGCTACACCGAAAGCCTGGTCTACCCCACGTTGCGCAACGGTGCGCGCTCGGTGCTCGTACTGGGCGGCGGCGACGGCTTGGCGGCCCGCGAACTGCTGCGCCAACCCGGTATCGACAAGATCGTGCAAGTGGAGCTCGACCCGGCGGTCATCGAACTGGCGCGTACCACCATGCGCGAGGCCAACGGCGGCGCGCTGGACAACCCGCGCGTCAACGTCGTGATCGACGATGCGATGAGCTGGCTGCGGACCCCCCACCCTGACTTGCGTACGCCCGCAGGCTTCGACGCGGTCATCATCGACCTACCCGATCCCGACACACCCGTGCTGGGCCGGCTGTATTCCACCGAGTTCTACACGCTGGTCGCGCATGTGCTCGCGCCCGACGGGCTCATGGTTGTGCAAGCAGGCAGCCCGTTTTCCACCCCGGCGGCGTTCTGGCGCACCGTCTCGACAATCCAGGCCGCCGGCTACGCGGTCACGCCCTACCACGTGCATGTGCCCACCTTCGGTGACTGGGGGTTCGCCATAGCGCGCCGCGGCGACACTCCGCCCACACCCACCGTGCCGGCCCACACTCCTTCGCTGCGCTTCCTCGACCAGCGCGTCCTCGACGCCGCCACCGTGTTCTCCGACGACATCGGGCCCCGTACGCTCGAGCCCTCGACGCTGGACAATCCACGCATCGTCGAGGACATGCGCCACGGCTACGACTAACTCGTTCAGCCGGGACTGCCCTGGCCGCCCCAGCCGCCGTTGCCTCCCAGCAAACCTCCAACAACCCAGCCCGCAGCTGGCGATCACTGACCAGCAGGTCAAATAGCGATCCCGACAGTCCAGATCAGACAAACGATGCAATCGATCTCGACGACGAACCGACCTCACTCCTCGTCCAGAGCCACCAACACCTCGTCGGACAGGTCGACGTTGGTCCATACGTTCTGCACGTCGTCGCTGTCTTCCAGCGCGTCGACGAGCTTGAACACCTTGCGGGCGCCGTCGATGTCGACGGGCACGCTGACCGAGGGCTGGAAACTGGCCTCGGCCGACTCGTAGTCGATCCCGGCGTCTTGCAAGGCGGTGCGCACCGCAACCAGTTCACCCGGCTCGGAGATCACCTCGAAGCTGTCGCCGAGATCGCTGACGTCCTCGGCACCGGCGTCCAGCACCGCCGTCAGCACGTCGTCTTCGGTCAGGGCGTTCTTTTCCAAGGTGACCACGCCCTTGCGGGAAAACAGGTAGGCCACCGACCCCGGATCGGCCATGGCGCCGCCGTTACGCGTCATCGCGACCCGTACCTCACTTGCAGCACGGTTGCGGTTGTCGGTCAGGCATTCGACCAGCACGGCCACACCGTTGGGCGCGTAGCCCTCGTAGGTGATGGTTTGCCAGTCGGCGCCACCGGCCTCCTCGCCGGCACCGCGCTTGCGGGCCCGTTCAATGTTCTCGTTGGGCACCGAACTCTTCTTGGCCTTCTGGATCGCGTCGTAAAGCGTCGGGTTGCCCGCTGGGTCACCGCCACCGACACGGGCCGCGACCTCGATGTTCTTGATCAGCCGGGCGAACATCTTGCCGCGGCGCGCGTCGACGACGGCCTTTTTGTGCTTGGTGGTGGCCCACTTGGAATGGCCGCTCATCGCCGTCCTATCTCATCCCTGTAGCTATGGCCAGACGAGTCTACGTGGATGGCCGGTGCCGATGGCCGGGCTCACCCCCGCAGAGACGATCTCGCCGCCGCTCGCCCCTCCGGGGCCTATTCGATCCGGCCTCTGACGATGTCTACGAACAACTGGTGGATGCGGCGGTCGCCGGTCATCTCCGGGTGAAACGCCGTCGCCAGCACCGGACCCTGCCGCACCGCGACGATGTGTCCCGCGGCCCGGGCCAGCACTTGCACACCGTCACCGGCCCGCTCCACCCACGGCGCCCGGATGAACACCGCACGCACCGGACCGTCAAGACCCGCAACCGCGATATCGCCTTCAAACGAGTCGATTTGGCGTCCAAAAGCATTGCGCCGCACTGCCATATCGATTCCACGCAGTGGCAGCGCCTCGCGCCCGTTGGCGCCGGCATCCAGGATCTCGCTGGCCAGCAGGATCATGCCGGCGCACGCGCCGTAGGCCGGAAGCCCGTCGGCCAGGCGCGCCCGCAACGGCTCGAGCAGGTCGAAGTCGAGTAGCAGGTGGCTCATGGTGGTCGATTCCCCGCCGGGAATCACCAACGCGTCCACCGCTTCGAGCTCGTCGCGGCGCCGCACCGTCATCGAGTCGGCTCCGGATTCGCGCAGCGCTGCGAGGTGCTCTCTGGTGTCGCCCTGTAGCGCCAGAACCCCGACCCTGGGAAAGCTCACTGTCCTCTCACTGCACAGTCGGCTGGTATCCGCGCCGATAGCGGGTCAGCCCCTCCTGCATGACCGCCGCGACCATCTCGCCGGACTGGTTGAAGATCTTGCCCTGGGTGAGCGCGCGACCACCGCAGGCCGACGGCGAGGACTGGTCGTAGAGCAACCACTCGTCGGCCCGGAACACCCGCATGAACCACATCGCGTGGTCCAGCGACGTCACCTGCAGATGCTCGCGCACCTCGAGGTGCGTGACCTGTGCCGATCCCAGCAGCGTGAGGTCGCTCATGTAGGCCAGCGCGCAGATGTGCAGCACCGGGTCGTCGGGCAGCGGGTCACGGTGGCGAAACCACACCTGCTGCTGGGAGGCCTTCCCCGGCAGAAGCTGCAGGCGCTCCCGGGGCACGATGCAGACGTCCCACTCCTCGAACTGCCGGAATCCGGCATCGTCGAAGACCTTGATCGAGTTCAGCCCCGGCAGGCCTTCGGGTGGCGGCGCGGCCGGCATGGGGTCCTGGTGGTTGATGCCTTCCTGAGCTGTCTGGAATGACGCCCCCATGCTGAAGATGATTTCCCCGTGCTGGATTGCGTTGACCCGCCTGGTCGCAAACGATCCGCCGTCGCGGGTGCGCTCGACGAGAAAAACCGTGCGCTCCTTGGCATCCCCAGGCCGAAGAAAGTAACCGTGCAGCGAGTGGACTTGGTACCGCGGCTCGACGGTCCGCACCGCCGACACCAACGACTGGCCGGCCACGTGTCCGCCGAACGTGCGCTGGAAATAACCCGAGTCCGGGCTGAACACGCGCCCGCGGTAGATGTTGACCTCGAGTTGTTCGAGATCGAGGATCTGCTCGATCGACACGTGATTACCAGCCGCGCTGGGCCAGGCGATGCGGCTGCGCGATCTCCTCCACATTGATACCCACCATCGCCTCGCCCAGCCCACGCGACACCTTGGCCAGCACATCGGGGTCGTCGTAGAAGGTGGTGGCCTTGACGATCGCGGCCGCGCGGTGCTCAGGGGCTCCGGACTTGAAGATGCCCGAGCCCACGAAAACGCCCTCGGCGCCGAGCTGCATCATCATCGCGGCGTCGGCGGGAGTGGCGATACCGCCGGCGGTGAACAGCGTGACCGGCAGCTTGCCCGCCCGGGCCACCTCGACGACGAGCTCGTAGGGCGCTTGCAATTCCTTTGCCGCGACAAACAACTCGTCCTCGGACAACGACGTCAGCCGGCGGATCTCGCCGCCGATGGCCCGCATATGTGTGGTTGCGTTGGAGACGTCACCGGTGCCGGCCTCGCCCTTGGACCGGATCATGGCCGCGCCCTCGCCGACGCGCCGCAGCGCCTCACCGAGATTGGTCGCCCCGCACACGAAGGGCACGGTGAACTTCCACTTGTCGATGTGGTGGGTGTAGTCGGCGGGAGTCAGCACCTCGGACTCGTCGATGTAGTCCACGCCAAGGCTCTGCAGGATCTGCGCCTCAACGAAATGTCCGATGCGGGCTTTGGCCATCACCGGGATGGTGACCGCGGCGATGATTCCCTCGATCATGTCGGGATCGCTCATCCGCGACACCCCGCCGTGGGCGCGGATATCGGCGGGCACCCGTTCCAGCGCCATCACCGCGACGGCGCCGGCCCCCTCGGCGATGCGGGCCTGCTCCGGCGTGACGACGTCCATGATGACGCCGCCCTTGAGCATCTCGGCCATACCACGCTTGACCCGCGCCGTTCCGGTCTGGCCGGAGGCCGGCTGGGCCTGGTTCGCCGGTGCCCGATCTGACTGGGCCCCATTTGGCTGGGTGGCGCTGTCCACTACCGTTACTCCTTCAACCGTTGAGGTTCCACTCTAGTGGTGGGCAACAAGCGAGTTTGCAGCGCCGTAACCCGCCCGACGCCCTGATCAGCGGATCGACTGAGGAACGCACGCATTGCGGGCGGCCTCGTTGCCGGCGGCCGATACATCCGCCAGCCGGTTGGCCACGGGCAGCAGCTCGCCGAGTTGTAGCGGGTACACCAGCTCACCGGCCGCGACCAGCTCAGCGATGTCGTTCGAGTCGCACCAGCGGGCACCGTGGATGTAGCGGCGTTCCAGCTCGGTCCGCCCGTCTATCGACGGCTCGAACCGCCGCGTGCGATACACCAGGTAGAACTCCTCGCTGTCGATCACCGAGCCGTTGAACTCGAAGACCTCGTCGCGTCGCCAGACGGGTCCCACCATGTCGTCCGGCGCGACCCGCAGACCGGTTTCCTCGGCCAGCTCACGCGCGGCGGCCTGGGCCAGCCGCTCGCCTTTCCGCAGTTCGCCGCCGACGGTGAACCACCACCGAGGCGCGGCCCCGTCATGAAACGCCGTGGCCGCCGGGTCCGAACCGCACAGCAACAGCACGGCGCCACTCTCGTCCAAGAGCACCACCCGCGCCGACGTGCGGTGGTTGAGCCCACCGTGATCGCCGTGCACCTGCGCGTGGGGCCGTTCGGCTATCTCGAAATAGGTTGGCAACGCGGCTCTCCCACCAAGCCGGAACACGCGCACCATGCGGCGCTCGGCCAGTACGAGGGTGTCGCGGACAGCGTCGTTGTGGAATCTGCGCGCCAGCAGTACGCGGGCTTCGGCGTCGGCCAACTCGGCGATCAGAGCCGCCGGCAGTGACGCCGGATCAACCATCGCCAGCGCGGCGGAAAGCTCGTTCTCCGCGGTCTCGCGGGCCTGGCGGGGCGCGCGTTCGGCGGCGTCGGCCAGCGCCGCCAACCGCCTGCCCTCGGGCGAGCCGCCGTAGGCATCGACCGCGACCGCACGTGCCACCACCGCGCGCCGCGCCAGCGCACTGTCCAGCGCCTGCCAGGACAGGTCGTAGCGGACATGCAACCGATCCAGCCGGTTGGCCCGCTGATATCCCCAGGCCCCGAACGTGAGCAGCACCACGAACAGCACGATGAACGCGACAATCAGCCACGTCATCAGCTGGCCACCTCCACCTTGACGCCCGATCCGGCGACCGTCTCGTATACCCGCATGATCTGGCTGGCCACCACTGACCAGTCGTAACGGCGAACGGCTTCGGTGCCGGCGGCCACATAACGCTCCCGCAGCGCGTCGTTCTGCAGCACCTCGATCAGCGCATCGGCCAGCGCGGCGCCGTCGTCTACCGGCACCAGGCACCCAACCTCTCCGTCTTGCAGCACGCGCCGGAAGGCGTCCAGGTCGCTGGCCACCACGGGAGTGCCGGCGGCCATCGCCTCGACCA
Source organism: uncultured Actinomycetota bacterium (assembly GCA_963763005.1). Classification (GTDB taxonomy): domain Bacteria; phylum Actinomycetota; class Actinomycetes; order Mycobacteriales; family Mycobacteriaceae; genus Mycobacterium. Next base: position 544,991 of record CAVXMI010000016.1, on the reverse strand, counting down.
GGACGATGCCGAAGCTCTCTCCCCCGGTGTTGGGCGCGCAGTAGACGTCGGCGCTGCGCATAGCCGATGCCTTTCCGGCGTCGTCCACCTGACCGAGAAAGCGGATGTGCTCCACCAATCCGCTTGCCTGGTCGCGCAATTCGTCTTCGTCGCCGCGGCCGACGATCAGCAGCTGCAAGTCCGGAAAGCGCTCCACCACCCTGGGCAGCGCGCCCAGCAGAACGGTCATGCCCTTGCGGGGCTCGTCGTAGCGGCCCAGGAACAGCACCGTCTTACCCGGCCGCGGATATCCGTCCAGCCGCGACGCGGAGGCGAAGGAATCGACATCGACCCCGTTGGCGATCTCCACCGCGTCGGACCCCAGTGACTCCATCTGCCAGCGCCGGGCCAGATCCGACACCGCGATCTTGCCGACGATCTTCTCGTGCATGGGCCGCAGGATGCCCTGGAAGACCGTCAGGGTCAGCGATTTGGTGGTCGAGGTGTGGAACGTCGCGACGATCGGGCCCTCGGCGATGTTCAGGGCCAGCATCGACAGGCTCGGCGCGTTCGGCTCGTGCAGGTGCAGCACGTCGAAATCACCTTCCGCGAGCCATTTTTTAACCTTGCGGTGGGTAGCCGGGCCGAAGCGTAGGCGGGCCACCGACCCGTTGTAGGGAATGGGAACGGCCTTGCCGGCGGAAACGACGTAGGAGGGCAGGCAGGCGTGCGGCGAAACCGGCGCGAGCACACTCACCTCGTGACCGCGGGCGCGCATCACCTCGGCCAGCTGCAACACATGCGACTGCACCCCGCCCGGCACGTCGAACGAGTACGGACAGACCATCCCGATGCGCATCAGCCGTCCCGCAGCCAGGCCCGCCGGGCATCGGAGAGATCGGCCAGCCACTGCGGCTGCAGCATGTGCCAATCGGCCGGATGGGCGGCAATGTTGTGCGCGAACCGATCGGCCAGCGCCTGGGTGATGGCGCCGACGTCACCGCTGGTGCAGTCCAGCGCCGGGTACACCCGGAAACCCCAGCCGTCGCCCTCGAACCAGCAATGCGCCGGCAGCAGCGCGGCCCCGGTATCGATCGCGAGCTTGGCCGGTCCTGCCGGCATCCGGGTGGGCTCGCCGAAGAAATCGACCTCGACACCGGTGCGGGTAAGGTCACGCTCGGCCATCAGGCACACCACCCGGTTGTCGTGCAGCCGCTGGCGCAACACCTCGAAGGGCGGTTGTGAGCCGCCGGACAGCGGCAGCACTTCGAAGCCAAGGCTCTCGCGGTACTCGATGAAACGCCGGTACAGCGACTCGGGTTCCAGGCGCTCCGCGACGGTGGTGAAGGTGCCGTGGGTGTGCGCCAGCCACATCCCGGCCATGTCCCAGTTGCCGCTATGCGGCAACGCCGCCACAGCACCGCGGCCTGCGGCCAGCGCTCCATCCAGGTTGTCAATGCCGTAGAACGAGTCGTTGATCCGGCGGACCAGCTTGCGATGGTTCATCGTCGGCAGGCGAAACGCCTCGCGCCAGTAACGGCCGTAGGACTCCAGCGAAGCGCGCATCAGCGCGTCCGGCACCGCGTCCGGCCGCACACCTATGACACGGGCCAGGTTCTTGCGCAGCTGTTCCGGCCCGCCGCGGCGGGCCGCATAGCGCGCGGCGGTGTCGAATGCGTTGCGCGCGGCGAACTCTGGCATCGCCCGCACGACCATCCAGCCGGTCGCATACGCCCAGTCAGTCGCAGCGCTGGTCAAAAGGTGGCGAGGGTCCCGGGTCAATCTCAGGCCCGCCGGGGTGGGGATCACTGCTCACTCTTTCCCGTGTTTCCCGGATTCGCGTGACCATCTGCGTCCCCGCCGCCGTCCGGCAGGGCCAAGCGACCGGTGGCCCCGGGCGAGGTCCGCACCGTGTACAACCGTTGCGCACAGGTGACCAGGCTGGCCGCGGCCAGCACCCACATCGCCACGGGCAACGCCAACGGCGTCGCAATAAAAGGAAATTGTGTCAGCCCGGCGCCCACCAGCACGATGATCAACCGTTCCGGTCGTTCGATGATGCCGCCGTCGCCGCGCAGTCCACTGGCTTCCGCCCGGGCCTTGATGTAGGAAATCACCGGCGAGGTGACCAGGCAGATCAACGTCGCCACCACCAGCAGCCGGTCGTGCATGTGGAACGCTATCCACCACAGCAGCCCGCAGAACACCGCGCCGTCGCTGATGCGGTCGCAGGTGGCGTCCAGCACCGCGCCGAAGCGGGTACCGCCGCCGCGTTCCCGCGCCATCGCCCCGTCGAGCATGTCGAACACCACGAAAAACGTGACCACACACCCGCCGATGAACAGCTTGCCCATCGGAAACAGCGTCAGCGCTGCCGCCACAGACGCCGTGGTGCCCAGGATGGTGACGCCATCGGGTGTCAAGCCGACCCGCAAAGCCGCCCTGGCGAGCGGGTTGGTGATCCGCGCGAACGCCGCCCGGGACAGGAAGGGCAACTTGCTCATGATTGCCTGGCCCACTCACTGGCCAGCAGCCGGCGGGTGTCGCGCAGCAACTGCGGGATCACCTTGGAGCCGCCGATGATGGTGATGAAGTTCGCGTCGCCGCCCCACCGCGGCACCACATGCACGTGCAGGTGCTCGGCCAGTGACCCGCCCGCCGACGTCCCCAGGTTCAGGCCGACATTGAAGCCGTGTGGCCGCGACACGTTCTTGATGACGCGAATCGCCTTCTGGGTGAACGCCATCAGCTCGGCGCTCTCCGGATCGGTCAGGTCCTCCAGCTCCGATACCCGCCGATAGGGCACGACCATCAGGTGCCCGGGGTTATACGGGTAGAGGTTGAGCACGGCGTAGACGAGTTCGCCGCGGGCGACCACCAGACCTTCTTCGTCGGACAGCCGCGGGATATCGGTGAACGGCTGCGAGCGGGCCGCGTCTTCGCGCTTCATCGGCGCTCCGGCGAGGTAGTTCATCCGGTACGGCGTCCACAGCCGCTGCAGCTGGTCACGCCGGCCGACACCCCGGTCGAAGATGGTGTCGTCCCCGGTGGCACTCTCGGGACGGTCTGCTTCCCCTGGCCGCTCACCGCCCAGCTACTTTCACCAGTTCTGCCGTAGGAGAAACATTTTCGCGGTCGGCGATCCAGCCCACGATGGCCGCCACCGCGCTGTCGCGGGGCACGCCGTTGATCTGCGTACGGTCACCGAACCTGAAGCTCACCGCGCCGGCCTGCACGTCGCGGTCGCCGGCCAGCAACATGAACGGCACCTTCTGGTTGGTGTGGTGCACGATCTTCTTGGCCATCCGATCGTCGCTGGCATCTACCTCGACTCGCGCCCCGTGCGACTTCAGTTGCGCAGCAACCTCCTCCAGGTAGGTGATGTGCTCGTCGGCGACCGGGATGCCGACCACCTGAACGGGTGCCAGCCACGCCGGGAACGCCCCCGCGTAGTGCTCGGTGAGGATGCCGAAGAACCGCTCGATCGAGCCGAACAGCGCCCGGTGGATCATCACCGGGCGCCGGCGGGTCCCGTCTGGGGCGGTGTACTCGAGCTCGAAACGCTCCGGGAAGTTGAAGTCCACCTGGATGGTCGACATCTGCCAGCTGCGGCCCAGCGCGTCGCGCGCCTGCACGGAAATCTTCGGTCCGTAGAACGCCGCGCCGCCCGGATCCGGCACCAACTCCAAGCCCGACTCCCGGGCGACATCGGCCAGGGCCGCGGTGGCTTCCTCCCACACCTCGTCGGAGCCGACGAACTTCTCCGGGTCCCTGGTGGAGAGCTCCAGGTAGAAATCTTCCAGCCCGTAGTCACCGAGCAGGTCGAGGATGAACCTCAGCAGCGACGCCAGTTCGTCGTGCAGCTGCTCGCGGGTGCAGAAGATGTGCGAGTCGTCCATGGTGAACCCGCGGGCCCGGGTCAGCCCGTGCACCACGCCGGACTTCTCGTAGCGGTATACGGTGCCGAACTCGAAGAGCCGCAACGGAAGTTCGCGATACGACCGCCCGCGCGAGGCGAAGATCAGCGTGTGCATCGGGCAGTTCATCGGCTTGAGGTAGTAGTCCTGCCCCGGCTTGCGCACCGTGCCGTCGTCATTGTGCTCGGCGTCGAGGTGCATCGGCGGGAACATGCCGTCGGCGTACCAGTCCAAGTGGCCCGAGGTATCGAACAGCTGCGCCTTGGTGATGTGCGGAGTATTGACGAACTCGTACCCGGCTTCGATGTGCTTGCGCCGCGAGTACTCCTCCATCTCCCGGCGCACGACGCCGCCCTTGGGATGGAAAACGGCCAGGCCGGAACCGATTTCGTCGGGGAAGCTGAACAGGTCCAGCTCGATGCCCAGCTTGCGGTGGTCGCGGCGCTGGGCTTCGGCGATCAGCTCGAGGTGGTGGTCGAGCGCCTCCTGCGATTCCCACGCGGTGCCGTAGATGCGTTGCAGGCTCGCGTTCTTCTGGTCGCCCCGCCAGTACGCGGCGGAGCTTCTGGTCAGCTTGAACGCCGGGATGTGCTTGGTGGTCGGGATGTGCGGTCCGCGGCACAGGTCACCCCAGACCCGTTCCCGGGTACGGGGATTGAGGTTGTCGTAGGCGGTGAGCTCGTCGCCCCCGACCTCCATGACGTCGGGATCCCCGGACTTGTCGTCGACGAGTTCGAGCTTGTAGGGCTCGTTGGCCAGTTCCGCGCGCGCCTGGTCCTTGGACTCGTAGACCCGCCGGTCGAACAGTTGTCCACCCTTGACGATCTGGCGCATCCGCTTTTCCAGCGCCTCGAGGTCCTCAGGCGTGAACGGTTCGGCCACGTCGAAGTCGTAGTAGAAGCCGTCGGTGATGGGTGGCCCGATGCCCAGTTTGGCTTGCGGGAAGAGGTCTTGGACGGCTTGGGCCAGCACGTGGGCAGTCGAATGCCGGATGACGCTGCGACCGTCGTCGGTGTTGGCCGCCACCGGGGTGACCTCGACGTCGGCGCCGGGCACCCAGCTCAAGTCGCGCAGCTTGCCTTCGGCGTCGCGCACCACCACGATCGCGTCGGGCCCGCCGCGCCTCGGCAACCCCGCCTCGCCCACCGCGGCGCCCGCGGTAGTCCCGGCAGGAACCCGGATCGGGGCTTGCGGCGACCGCAAACCCGGTGCAGCCGGGTGCGGCGGGTCGCCGCCATCGGCTCCGGGGGCGGAGTGTGCGGGGGCGCTCATCGGGTTGGTCTCCAAGGTTCAAAGATGTCGGGGCGTATCGAAACGATCGCGACCATGCTATCGGGGCGGACCTGGACGAACCCAAGCCGCGTGGCGGCGTCTCAGTCAGCCAGCATCACGGCTGGCCAGGCTTGAGCCGCACAAACAACGCGTCGGCCTCGGTCAGCAGGGTGTCGCCGTCGCTCAACCGGCCGGACACGAAGATCTTGCGTCCGTCCACCCGGTCAACTCCGGCGTCGATCTGCAGCTCCTTTTCGATCGGCACGATGTTTCGGTAGTTGATCTTGAGATAGGCGGTGCGCTGGTAGGGACCCCCGGTGAGCACCGCGGATGTCAACCCGAGCACGGTGTCGAACAGCAGCCCGAGCGCTCCGCCGTGCACAGCACCGTTGCGCCCGAGGTGAAACCGGGCGAATCGGGCCCAGCCATGGATCCGGCCGGCACCTCCCTCCAGCGGCGCTTTCTGCACCTTCATCGGGACCGTCAGGATGTTTCCGCGCAGCGGCAGGTCCACTCGGCGGCCCGACGGCGACTGCCATTCGTCGGCGTCGAACGGGCTCAGCAGTGCAGACACCTGCTGGAGCAGGTCTGCGGCCCGGGTGATCACTTCGTCGGGCGCGTCGACGGCACGGGCGTGGTCCTGCACCCGGCGCACCGCGTCGATGAACCTGCCGTAGTCAGGCCCGCCCTTACCGGTGGGTTCGGGCGGATTGAATCCACCGCCAGGGTGTTGCTGATGGTCGCCGGCCACCAGAACACCGTATTGGCCCTGTGCACTTCGAGGCGAACCCCGCCCTCGCAAGCGGCGGGATTCGCGACGCCGCGTCGGCGTCAGCTAGTTGTGCTGAGCGCCGGCGGCCGCCAGGGTGTCGAACTCCTCGTCGGAAAGGGTGATCTCGGCGGCGGCGACGTTCTCCTCCAGGTGCGCCACGCGCGACGTACCGGGAATAGGCAACATCACCGGCGACCGTTTCAGCAGCCAGGCCAGCGCCAGCTGCGACGGCGTCGCGTCATGGCCGACGGCGATCTTCTGCAGCGGACCGTCCGGGGCAGCCAGCGGTCCGGCCGCCAGCGGGAACCACGGAATGAAGCCGACGCCCCGGCTGGTCGCGGCATCGAGCAGCGGTTCAGCGCCGCGCGACGCCAGGTTGTACATGTTCTGCACCGACACGATCTCCGTGATCTGCTGGGCCGCGTCGAGTTGATCGACGTCGACCTCGGACAGGCCGATGTGGCGGATCTTGCCTTCACTCTTCAACGTGAGCAGCTCGCCCACCTGATCGGCCAGCGGGAAGTTCGCATCGATGCGGTGTAGCTGAAACAGGTCGATGGTATCGACGCCGAGACGCCGCAGGCTCATCTCGCATTCCTGGCGCAGGTAGCTCGGATTGCCCAGCGGGATCCACACATTCGGGCCAGTGCGCAGCAGCCCGGCCTTGGTGGCGATCACCAGCCCGGTGTAGGGATGCAGCGCCTCGCGGATAATCTCCTCGGATACGTAGGGGCCGTAAGAATCTGCGGTGTCGATGAAGTTCACGCCCAGTTCGACGGCACGCCGCAGCACCCGGACGCTTTCGTCGCGGTCGGCGGGCGGACCCCAGACGCCGTCACCGGTCAGGCGCATGGCGCCGAAGCCGAGCCGGTTGACCGTCAAGTCACCGCCGAGTGCGAACGTTCCCGATGCTGCCGCTATAGCTTTTGGGGTTGACGAATTCACGTGTACGACGGTACGCCGCGACCACATCCGCCCAGCCTGGCGTGGCAAGCTGGGCGCGTGGACCTGGACGCACTCGCCGACCTAGAGCTGACCTACCAAGAAGTGGGCGCGACCGCAGCCGGCCAGCTGCCTCCGGGATACGCCCACCTCAGCGCGGTGGCCCAGATCGGCACCGGCCGGGCGCGTTTCGAGGAGGCCGCCGACACCGTCATGCACTGGGGTATGCAGCGCGGAGCCGGACTGCGCGTGCATGCCAGCTCTGATATCGCCGTCGTCTCCGCGGTAGTGGTGGTGCGGATGATGGGTTTCCTGCGCGCGCCGTGCCGCGTGGTGTACGTCATCGACGAACCCGAGGTGCGCGGCTTCGCCTACGGCACGCTGCCGGGCCATCCGGAGTCCGGCGAGGAACGATTCGCCGTTCGCCACGACCCGATCACCTCCGCGGTGTACGCGGAGGTGTCGGCGTTCTCCCGGCCCGCGACCTGGTGGAGCAAGGCCGGCGGACCTTTTGTTTCGGTGGCCCAGCGCGTCATCGCCAAGCGCTATCTGCGCGGGGTGTAACACGCCGGGCTGGTCCTGTCAGCGGCGCCCGATGCTGCCGCCCATTGGTGCTTGACGAGGGGTACCTGCCGGCCGAAGGCTCGCGACCACGGCGTAGAGAGCACTCTTACTGAGCGTCTGGCAGGGATTTCAGCACCGTCAGCATGACCACCGAATCCTCGAGCGCGTGCAGGGCGTGCCGCACCGGCGGAATCGCGACGTAGTCGCCGATGCCGCCGTCCCAGACGTCGTCGCCGGCGGTGAGGCGCACATGACCCTGCAGCACCTGCAGCGTTGCCTCACCCGGGCTGTCATGTTCGGCCAGTTCGTGACCGGCAAGCAGGGCCAGCACGGTCTGTCGAAGTTCATGGGTGTGCCCGCCGTGGATGGTGTGCGCGGCCCGCCCGCTGTGCGACTTTTGCGCCTCGGCCAACTTCTCGGAGGCCAGGCTGGTCAGCGAAATGGATTCCATCAGTAAGTCCTTATCAGCCGTTTTGTATCCGCATTAACCGTTCGGTTTTCGTTATCAGCCGTTCAGTAGCAGTATCCCCGCCGTGAGCAACGCACCCACCTTGGCCGCCTCCAAACCGACGTAGACGTGGTGGCCACGGGAGCGGGGCGCGTCCAGCCCGGCGAGCACCTGGTCGGAACGCCGCGTCAAGCCGGGTCGCACCGCGATCAGCTGGACGGCCAGCGCGGCGAACGCGACGCCAAACGCCACGATGATCCCCATCGGTGTCGGGCCGGCCACCACGATCGCCAGCAGGACAAGCGCCAAGCCGACTTCAACGGTGTTGAGCGCGCGGAAGACCAGGCGGCCGATGCCGAGTCCGATCTGAAGCGTCACGTTGGGTGCCCGGAATTTCAGCGGAGCTTCCAGAAATGAGATGGCCAGCACCATGCCAAGCCACACGAAGGTGACGGCAACCTCGATCGCCGGTCCGGTGCTCACCTCGCGACTCCTTCCGGCGTGAGGTGGGCCAGACACAGATCCGGTTCGACGAATGCGTCGAGCCGCTCGACAGTGACTGGCGCCGCCCAGGCTTCCAGTGCGCCCTGCATGAGTCCGAGGTGGATCGGACACACGACGCTGGATCGGGTTTCGGCGAGTTCCAGGAACGGGCAGTGTCGCAGTCCGACCTGCTGCTTGCCGCCGGATTCCCGGCGCTCGGGGGCGAACCCCAGCTCGTCCAGCACCCCGACCAGGTGGTCGATCGACTTCTCGGCGCTGGTGGCGGCTGCCGGCGATTCGAGTCGTTCACCCCACGCCCGGCCCGCGGCCAGCGCCCTGGCGCTTGAATCCCGTTCGGCGGCAAGGCCGATGGTGAGGATCTCGGCAAGCAGCCGGTAATGCCGCATCCCGCCGCGGTCCATCTGCCGGACCGCCGCGAACATCAGTGGCGGGCGCCCCGGACCTCGGCGACCGGGCGCGACCTGCTCCACCTGGCCATCGCCGACCAGACTGTCCAGGTGGAAGCGGACGGTGTTGGGATGCACACCAAGCTCGTCGGCGATCGCGACAATGCTCAGCGGAGTGGGTGACGCCCGCAATACCCGCAACACCGCACGACGGCGGCCGGCCGGCTCGTCGAGTGACCTGGCGATGTCATTCACCCCCTTTGCGGCTCGTCCACTTTCGGCTGGCCGGCCACCAGCGGCGCATCGACGCCGAGGGGCCCTATCTTGGCGGCCCCGCCCGGCGAACCCAATGGCTCGTCGCGACCCGGCAGAGTTTCAGCAAAGAATGCCTCATTATCCGCTTGGTAGGGTTGCAGGTCCCCGGGCAAGTCGTCTTCGTAGTAGATCGCCTCGACCGGACACACGGGCTCGCACGCGCCACAGTCCACGCATTCGTCGGGGTGGATGTAGAGCGCCCGGCCGCCCTCGTAGATGCAGTCGACCGGGCATTCGTCCACACACGCCCGATCCATCACATCGATACATGGCTTCCCGATCACGTAAGTCATGCGCCAGAGTTTACACAAACGATCTTGTAAAAACCAAGAGAGGCGGGAAAAATTATGGCCGACAAAGAACTTGACGTCCGGCAGCTACGTAGGCGCGACAAGCATCCGACGATTTTCGCGACCTACGGCGCGCTGCCGGCCGGTGGGTCTTTCGTACTGGTCAACAACCACGATCCCAAGCACCTGCGCGCGGAGTTCGACGCCGACCACACCGGCAGCTACGGCTGGGAGTACGTCGAAAAGGGCCCCGAGGTGTGGCGTGTCCGGATCAGCAAACTCACCACCACGCCACTGCCCCGAATCCTGGCCAACACCGCCGACTTCGCCCGGCATACTGATACCGTGCCGGATGTGACCGGGGCGGTATGGAAGCTGGGGGTCGCAGAGCGCGATCTGGACTCGAACGTCATCGCGTTGCCGCCCGACGGCGGAATCGACACGCATACTGGACCCGATCTCGACGTCTTGATCCACGTGTTGTCCGGCAGCGGCCGGCTGACCACAGAGGAGGGCATCATCAACCTCTCCCCCGGAGCCCCGCTCTGGTTGCCACGACGCTCGCGCCGGCAGTTCACTGCCGGCCCCGACGGGTTGCGATACCTCACCGTGCATCAACGGCGCCAAGCGCTGGTCCTGGAACCCCCTGCGCGGCAAGCAGTCTGATGGCCGGCAAGCGAGGCGATGCCGGGCAGCCGCTGGCCCCCCTGCCCTCGTCGAATCGAGACGATGACCACCTGCAGGGGCACTGGCTGCTGGCGCGGCTGGGCAAACGGGTGCTTCGCCCCGGTGGCGTCGAGCTCACCCGCACCCTGCTGGCCCGCGCCGAGCTTGCGCACGCCGACGTGCTCGAGCTGGCCCCGGGACTGGGCCGCACCGCCACCGAGATCCTCGCCCATAACCCGCGGTCGTACGTCGGCGCGGAAAGCGACCCCGACGCGGCGAACCTGGTTCGCGGCGTTTTGGCCGGCCATGGCCCCGGCTACCACGAGGTCCGGGTCACCGACGCGGCCGAAACCGGACTACCGGACGCCAGTGCCGATGTCGTCATCGGCGAGGCGATGCTGACCATGCAGGGCGATTCGGCCAAACACGCGATTGTCGCCGAGGCGGCGCGAGTGCTCAGGCCCGGTGGGCGCTACGCGATCCACGAACTCGCGCTGACGCCGGATGATGTCCCCGAGGAAATCAGCACGGACGTGCGGCAGTCGCTTGCCCGTGCGATCAAGGTCAACGCACGTCCGTTGACCGTCGCGGAATGGTCGCAGCTGCTGGCGGGCCATGGGCTGGTCGTCGAGCATGTTGCGACCGCACCGATGGCGCTGCTGCAACCCCGACGGGTGATCGCCGACGAAGGTCTCTCCGGTGCGCTGCGGTTCGCCAAGAACCTGCTCGTGCAACGCGCTGCGCGCAAGCGAGTCCTTCTGATGCGCCGCACATTTCGCAGACACCGTGAGCGGTTGGCCGCCGTGGCGATCATCGCGCACAAACCCGCGGCATCAGGCACCTGATCGCCGACCACACGCACGTCAACCCGGGCGGATGCGATGGGACTTACGCCCGTCCAGCTGGTGACAAACGGCTCTGACGGAACTCGACCAGCATCGATAGCGTCGTGCGTCAGCGGCCAAGCCAACTCGGCGGAGCCAACGAATCGCCAACACATTAAGGGCAAGCCATGTCCGCGCGCAATGCACCTTTGGGAATCATCGTCGGCATCGACGATTCACCGGCCACGAAGGTGGCCGTCGAGTGGGCGACACGCGACGCTGAGCTGCGAAACATCCCGCTGACGCTCGTCCATGCGATTTCACCAGAGGTTGCGACATGGCGAAATATGCCATTACCCCCAGGCCTGGCCCGATGGCAGCGGGATCACGGGCACCAACTGGTCGTCGATGCACTCAAGGTCATTGAAGAGGCTTCTGAGCGCGGAGGTCCCGCCGGGGTCCACAGCGAAATCTTGCCTTCGGCGGCCGTTCCCACGTTGGTCGACCTGTCCAAAGAGGCGGCGATGGTGGTCACGGGTTGTCGCGGCAGCGGGCGCTGGCCTGGCCGGCTTCTGGGTTCGGTCAGTTCCGGTTTGCTCCGTTATGCGCACTGCCCGGTCGCGATCGTCCCTGACGAGGACCCGTTGCCGCCGCATCGAGGTCAAGCGCCGGTGCTACTCGGCATCGACGGCTCGCCGGCATCGGAGTTGGCGACAGGATTGGCATTTGAGGAGGCAGCACGCCGGCACGCCGGGTTAGTCGCTCTACACGCATGGAGCGACGTCGATGTCTCGGAGTGGCCGGGAATCGATTGGCCGGCAACACAGTCGATGGCAGAACAAGTATTGGCCGAGCGCTTGGCGGGCTGGCAAGAAGAGTATCCGGATGTGAGGGTAAGTCGTATCGTCGTGCGCGATCAGCCGGCACGCCAGCTCGTTCAACGGTCCGGAGAAGTCCAGCTGATCGTTGTCGGCAGCCGGGGCCGTGGCGGATTCGCTGAAATGGCGGTGGGCTCGGTGGCCGAAACCGTTGCCCAGTTGGCGCAGGTACCGGTAATCGTGGCACGCGAGTCGCTGACTTAGATTTCCTGGCTTCGACCTTGAGCGAGTAGCTGCCGCGGCGGGTGCTGCCCGGCGTCGGCGCATTCGCTTCGCTATCGCCCAGCGCCGATGCGGCCAGCCGGGGCAGGACGATTCGCGCCCGGGTTCAGGACCTGCTGAACAGCGCTTACCGGCGAACGACGAGCACCGAACATCCGGCATGCCGGAAGACTGGATGTCCGTGCGGACCCACGAGCCTCGCTAGCTGACCGGCCTCAGTACCGTCGATAACCGCGAGCTGGACTCGCTCGTGGTGGTCGGCCAGGAAGCGGGCGATTCCGGCGTTGGTGGTGATCGGGTAGACGCGCACATCGGGATGACTTTGGTGCCAAACTTGTACCCGCCGCTCGAACTCGCCGTCCGGGGTTTCGGTGAGTTCCTCCGGTCGTCCCCCGAGGGCGAGCATGGGCGCCCGACGCAGCCTCGCTTCCCGGGCCGCATATTCGAGTACGGCCTCATTGGAGGCCTCGTTGCCGGCTGCGCCGGTCATCCGGACCACGATCCAGTTGAATTCGGGCAATGACTGGTCTGGATTCGAACGCACGACTGCGACCGGGCAATGCGCCTTTTCGGCGAGCTCGGTTGCCGTCGAACCCAAGATCGAGCGGGCGTAGCGCCCGATACCCATGGAGCCGACGCAGATCATCTCGGCATCGCGGGATGCCTCCACGAGCGCTGGGCCGGCCGACCCACGCGGGATCTCGGTCTCAATCTTGACGGGCTTGCCACTGGCCTCAACCGCGGATTGCGCCTCCCGAAGCGATGTCTCGGCATGCTCGAGGTCGCGCTCGTAATCGTCGGGGGACGGATGGGTCGGCTTGATGACCGAGACCAGGCGCAGTGGCACAGATCGGCTGATGGCCTCGTCGATTCCCCACCGCGCGGCGTTGATGGCTGCCTGCGAACCATCGATAGCAACAATGATCGGTTTCATCGTGGGCTCTCCTCTCCCGGATATTTCCCAGACCAACGACGGATATCGATCCGATGCCGGATCACCCTGCGTTGGAATACTTCTCTGCTCCTTGACCAGGCGCGGTCGGGCCCGGTCCCGGCTGGGCGAGCCGGTAGACATCGATCAGCCGAGCAACATCGCTCGGAGTGACAATGCCGACCACTGCACCGCCCTCGATGACCAGGGCACGGCTGCGCGGACCGGCTGGAGCCATCCGGTCAAGCAGCGCTCTAAGCGGCTCTTGCGGCGCCGCGGTCGGCACGGCGTGCAGCGGTAGCGCAATCTCGCGCACGCTGACAGTGGCGCGTCGGTTGGGCGCAAGATCGCGCAGTTGCGCCAGTGTGACCAGTCCCGTGATCGATCCGTCCCGGTCGGCAACCGGGTACGCCGAGTGACGGTCACCGAGCACATATCGCTGGATGAAATCCTCCACGGTGATCCATCCAGGAGCGGTGTGGGGCTTGGCGGTCATCGCGTCGGCGACGCGCACCCCGGCAAACAGCTGCCGGGTCGAAATCCGGGTCTCCTCCTCGCGAGCGGCGGCGAAGATGAACCAGCCGATGAAGGCCAACCAGACGCCGCCGACCAGGCCGCCGGCCACAAACTCGGCCAATCCCAACATGATCAAGATGAGCGCGACCACTCGTCCGGCGCGCGCCGCACCGATCCCGGCGCGCACGATATCGCCGTGGCGGCGCCACAGATAGGCCCGGACAAGCCGGCCACCGTCCAACGGGGCGCCCGGCAGCAGATTGAACAGGCCCAGCAGCAAGTTGATGGCAGCCAGCCACCAAGCAACGCTGACCACGATGGCGGGGGTCTGCACGATGGCCAGCGCGACGGCCAGCGCGCCGAATGTCGCGGACAGCACCAGGCTGGTTGCCGGACCCGCGAATGCGATTCGGAAGTCAGCTTTGGGTGTCTTCGGTTCGCCACCCAGCCTGGTCACTCCGCCGAACAGCCACAGCGTCACGCTCTCGACGGCTACCCCCGAGCGACGAGCGACAACGGCGTGCGCGAGCTCATGGGCCAACAGCGACGCCAGCAGCACCAGCGCACCGCACGCGCCGGCCAGCCAATAGACCGGGGGTGAATACCCTTTGGCGGCACCCGGCAACGTAGTCGCCAGGCTCCACGTGAACAGCCACAGGATGACCAGAACGCTCCAGTGGACGTTCATCGAAAACCCGGCGATCCGTCCTAGCGGGATCTCATCGCGCATCTGAATACCTCCGAAACTATGGGCGGACAGAGCCTTTCGCGTCGGCAGACGATCCTGACCGCCACCGATGTTGCGCGTGCGGTGGTCATCGCATCCTCCTCGGGTGGGTTCGATTCCCGCCTGTTGCGAACGTAGGGCGACGCCGTCGCGGACACTAGGGTCGTTGGACCTCTACTGGGCGGCAGAGGAACCCGGGTAGCGACGAACGGTCGCGCAGGAGAGGACTTCAGTCCCGCGCCGACGGTGGCCGGGCAGAATCACTCGACGGTCTTCCCCCGCTGGTCAACACTCAAAGACAATGACTCTTAACCGATTTCAACTGCTGGCTGCGGCTGTGTCGGCGCCAGCTGCTCAACCCGGTGCTTGATGCCAAGCAACAGCCCCCGTGTGCCCAGAGCGATCAACGGCCTGGCCAGTTCCAGGGCAAACACTTCACCCGGGTGGCGCAGGGCGATCCTGGCGCGGGTAAGGATCCGGACACGATCCTCCCAGTGCGGCTGGAGGTGGAATGACCACACCGCATTCCAGCGCAGGTCTGGCCGCGTGGCATTGAGCACGATGTATTTTTCGGGCACGATCTCGGCGACGCTCAACGTCACCCCGTCAGGCAGCCCCATCCAGCCTTCGGGAGCCACGCGTACGACATCGCCCACCGCAAGGTGTTGCCATTCGGGGTGGACTCGGTCGGCATCGTTATGGCGGAGGCCGGCCAGGTTTTTCAGTCCCTCACAACCGTAGAAGCCACCCCGGTCCTGACCCATCTGCAACAGCCAGGGCCACACGGCAGATGAAGGCGCGTCGATGCATAGCGCCTCGGTTGTCTGAGTAGCCGGATCGTCTACCAAAGTGTCGCCGGGCAGCAGCATCTGAGCCTCCGCCTTGGTTGCACCCCAATTTCGGTAGTACCGTCGCGCGGCGTAAAGCACCGCCAGCGACGCCGCGGTCTCAGCAACCCGTTTCGTCATGTTGGCCATGGCGCCAGTGTGCGTGGGCAATGCGCGATGCACCAGGGTCAATGGTCCTCGGCGGGCAAGACGATATGCCCTGCACCCTGGGCGTCAGATCGCCTGGCAACCGCGGCTTGAGTGCGCGCCGGCGGCGTCGAGTGTGCGGTGCGGGACCCGTGGCTCCGGCCCCCTCGAGGACTTTCGGCCCTATCCGCAATGTGCGCGTGACGAAACAATGACCTGGTCCCCGTAAGTTGGCTGCGGCGTTTGCAGGCTAAGCAAAGGAGTACGACGGTTATGGGTAGCCACCCACCGTTGTTGACCGATTCTGACGTCGATGCCCTCGCTCGGGAATTCCTGCGCTCGCGTTACGTCGCCACGATCTATGCCGACTGGCCGCCCGATCGGCGCCTCGACACCTTCCTGCGGCGGCGCGGCCTCAGCCGTGTTGCCGATGACGGCGATCTCTCCAACATTGTCCTGGATCGCATTATGACGTGTGTGGGCATTGTGCCGCGCAGCTTGGACGACATGGCGGACGAGTCGCCGGTCGACGCCCACCCGGTTCACTGAACCCAGGCCGTCCCAACAAGCGCGAACAAGCTCTGACCGCCTGTTCAGGAGGGTTCCGGAGTTGACCAACGCCGCGAACGCACAGGACTTTGGTCCCTATCGCAGAAATGATTCCGCCGCGGTTGTCATCTCAGCCAATGACATTCGCCAAATGGAGGTACAGCAATGAAATCTTCGCAACGACCCGAGGCCAGGACGCGCATGTTCGCCCGCGTGCTTGGCCCCTACCTCGTCATTGTTACGGTCACCGCCGTGGCGCGCGCCTCGCGTATGCGGACGCTACTTACCGAGTTCGATGCGAACTCCTTGTGGCCCTGGGTGACTGGCGCATTCGTCCTGCTGAGCGGGATGATCGTCGTCGCGCTGCACCAGTACTGGCGAGGCGCTCCGGCGATCATCGTGTCGGTCCTGGGATGGTTGACCGTGCTAAAGGGGTTCTTTCTGATGGCCTTCCCCCGAAGCTACCTATCGTTCGGCAGCACCGTCGTTGACACGGTCGCCTGGTGGCGGGCGGGCTTGATCGTCATGGCGCTGGTCGGGCTGTATCTGACCTTCATCGGATGGGCTCCGGCGCCGAGCCCGCCGACGCAACAACCGGCAGGCTCAACCGGGGATCTGCCACGGGCCGCCTGATCACAGACGATTCCGACGGCCTCGCCGGCTCAAACAGTTTACGGATATGGATTACGGATATGCCTACTCAGATCCGTATGCCTAGGCCAGATTCGAGTTCGATCAGACACTCCTCGGTCAGCGGTATCAGTGTGTCGATATCGGGCACCACATCGCGGCCCGCGACGTAGCCGAATCCGATCCGGTCGGCGTAGGAGCACGTCGTCATGTTGAGTGCCTGACCGTCATAGACCGTTGACACCGGATACATCTCTTCGACATGCGAGCCGTTCCAGTACATTTCGGTAGGAGGACCCGGAACATGTGAAATCGGAAGGTTGTATCCGGTGCGGATTTTCTGCGTGAAGGGCAGCAGCGGGAAAATTACCGTCGCGGCGATGCTTCCCGCGACCGTCAGCAGCGACGCCGCCGACCCGCGCTTGGCCACCCACTGTTTTCCTTCCGACATCGACCGGTGGATCAGGTCCAGCCGGGCGGCCGGGTCATCCAAGTTCGTACCCAAGGGGCACAGCCAGAGACCGAACATGTTGCCGTGCTCGTCATTTGCCGTAGCATGCTCGCGATCACGCACCGTGATCGGGCAGATGGCCACCAGCGACTGCCCGGGCAATTCCCCGCGGTCAAGCAACCAGCGGCGCAGAGCTCCAGCCACCATGGCGGTGACCACATCGTTGCCAGTAACACCCGCCGCCTCTTGCACCGCCCGGATGCGATCTTTCGGCCAGCTGCCCGCCGCCACGGCACGCTCGGGCCCGAGACGACCGTTGAACCGCGTGTGGGGCGCTCCGAGAGGCAGCACGGTCGTATGTCCGACCAGGCTGTCAACGACAGTCGATATCTCGCCTGTCACAATGCGACCGATCAGCCCAACGCTCGACGCTGCCGTACCAACCAGCGACCGCAGCGGCGCGACCAGCCGATCCAGCAGCCCGGTCGATGCCGGCGGCGCCGATTCATCACGCCGGTCGGCATAGAAGGGTGGCATCGACCGGCTTTTCGGATCGGTGCTCAGGGCGTCGGCGATCATCCGGAAACCGGCTACACCGTCGATCAAGGTGTGATGCACCTTGATATAGAAGGCGAATCGGCCCCCGTCAAGACCGTCGATCAGATAAGACATCCACATCGGACGGGACCGGTCGAGGCGCTCTGCGTCCAGCTCGCTGATCAGGCGCCAGAACTCGTCGCGGTCCACAGGCGCGGTGCGACGCCGGCAATGTTGGCTCATGTCAATGGTTTCCATGTCACGCCAGACCCACATACCCCCGGTATCCACACCGAGATGCGGATGTCTGCGAAGCCTCGGATCGATCGGATCGCTGGCGGCGAGCGCCTCACGATACAGTTCGTCGACATACTCGGGGCCGGCGTCTTCCGGTGGCGACAGGATCAGCACAACGCCGACGTGCATCGGGTTGGACACGAACTCCGCGGTCATCATCGCCGCGTCCAGTGGATCCATGGAATTCATTTCGTCCTCGGCAACTAAGCAGGGCGGTCGCGCTGCGCCGGTGGCCCGTCCAGGAGCCCTGACTGCTGCAGCGCATCCCACACGAACCGCTGGACCGGCTGAGAGCGGAAGAATCCGGTATGACCGCCCGGGTACCAGACGATTTCGGGTTTGCCCCAGTGCTTCCAGAGGCGGGTCACCTGCTCGCGTGGATGTACGAGCTGGTCAGCGACGCCGGCGTAGATAAAGCGGCCCGACATCGGCACCAGCGGAGCAAGCGACAGGGGCGACACCATCCGGCCGACGGGTTCGGCCAATCTCATCGTGTGACGGCGGGGGTCATCGTGAGCGAGTCCGGAGTGGCGACCCAGCAGTCCGACCAGGTCGGCGACCGGGACACCAAGGATCGCGCAGGTGAGACCTTTTTCGAGGCTGGCGACCAACGACGCGATGTAGCCGCCGAGCGAAAGACCGTTCAACCCGATCAGCGACTCCGGCTCCTGCAACCGAATCCAGGACAACAGCCGCCGGATGTCCCACACCGCCTGAGCCGTCGCATGCACGTCGTCGAGAACATCCTCTCCCGGAAACACCGCGCGCTTAGGCAGGCCGCGCGCCCGGGGGCCGTGCATCGGAAGGACGGGCAGCACGACGTTCAGACCGAGCTCGTCATGTAGCTTCCAGGCGCGGAACACAGCGAGATCGATTGCGGCCCGGCCCATCTCGGTTCCATGTACGCACACCAGCCAGGGCCGTGGTTCAGGGTGGCGCAGCAACAGTGCGTATTCGCGGTTGTTCGCGGTGTATCCCAGCCACCGTTGCACACCCGGTTCGCCCGGGTGCGGCGTGTACCCGCTGTCGAAGAATAGGCGATAAAAGGAGCGTCTGCTTCCCTTGATCTTTCGGACCGTGACGTCTGAAAGCGGCGGGGGTTCGGCGAAAAATCCCCTTGGCTTCTCCAACCACCCCTTTTGTCCGTAAAACTTCAGTCCCGCAACCACTTCCCGGCTGATTCGCTCGAACACCCGAGGCCGGCTGACCGGGCGGCGCGCCTTCAGGCCCATCAGGACGATCTCGTCGCGAAAGGCTTGGGCCGCCAGGGCGATAGTGGGTCGGGCGATCGGAAGTTCACCCGGCTCCTGATCGCGATAATCGCGCCACGATTGAGCGAAATAGAGGCCGGTGTGCGTCAACGGACTAATGGCGCTGCCCAAACCAGCAACACCAGGCAGGCTCAGGTGAAAAGCCCCCGGGTGTTCACCGGCGTCGTCGCTGGCGGGTATTGCCATGGCGGCAAAGCTAACAGCACCCGAGATGGCGCGTTAGGGACTTACGTCCCGGCGAAAGTCGCGAAAGTCCCTTACTGGCAAGCGCAGGTCACCGACGCCCCGATTTGGGATGAACGATGAGGTCAGGAAGGACTTTAGGCACTCGTGTCGGTGGCGTGATGCGCATAGCGTTTGGTTCGGCACAGGTTACAAGTTGCCGGAGTTCGCTGCTGCAGGATTTGCAGCGTCATATCGGGAAATTATGAGGAGATTGATAATGACAAAGACGCCGGACAAGACCGAGTCACGCTGGGCCGAACTGTCTGACGAGGTGCTCGAATCGGTCGAGGCGAGCCGTACGCAGGCCATCGACGCCATCCGCAAGTTCGTCGATCAGGTGAGTGGAGAGCTTCCCGACGAGTCGCGGCGCAAGAACGTCATCGACGCCGCCCTGGACTTGACCGAGGAGTTGGTCACCGGGCGGATCGAGTTCTTCCGCGGCGTAGTGCGAAGCGCCGGCCAGGTAGTAGGCAAACGGTCGTAACAGCTCAATGACCCAAGGCCGATGGCCGAACGGCTGCCCGCGGGGCACCGCCCGGCCATCGGTCATTCGACGTCTGGCTCCCCCGAGAGGTGCAAGACGGCGTTCCGCGTGGCGCGCTGCAGTTCTACCGCCGCAGCCCAGTCTGGGCCCGAAGGCCGGATCGGCTTACCAATGGCGATGTCAACGGCTCCCCGTCGCGGAAAGTGGTGCTCTGGCCGCAGTACTGTCCGCGTCCCGCGGATCGCCACGGGGACAGTGGGCACACCGGTTTCCGCGGCCACCACGAATGCGCCCATGTGGAAAGGCCGCAACCCGGGGGCGCGGGCCAGGCGGCCTTCGGGGAAGATGACGAACGACTGCCCGGCTCGCACCAGGTCAGCCAGCCGGCCAGTGTCAGCCACGCCGTGTTCGCGCTCGTGACGTTCGACGAACTGGGTGCCCAGCCGCCCGAGCACGAATCCCCTCAGCCCCTGATGCTCGGAGCGCTTCGGCGGCGACGAAGTGGAACGACTGCGGCATCACCGAGGCCAGCACCAGCGGGTCGATCCAGCTGGGGTGGTTGGCCACCGCGATGGAGGTCCCTGCTGGGAGGTGGTCGAGGCCATGCACGGTGACCGGTGTTCCGGTAAGGCGGGCCAGCAGCCGGACCGCTCCCCGGGCCACCCGCCAGCGCCATTGCGGCCGCGGTAGCAGCAGCAACAACACCGCGACCGACAACCCAAGGACCGTATAGACCACCCACGCATAGACGGCGAACACCACAGCGCCCGCCGCGCGACGAGCGCGGCGCAGCGACGGCGCGGCGGCGCGGAGGCGAAGGCGGGCCAATTCCCACCACACCGCACGCGGTCGCACGCCGATCTTCCCTGCCTCGTAGATCTCCTGGCTGGCCGCCCGCCGGATCTTGCCGCTCGAGGTCTTCAGTACCGTGCGCGGTGGCGCCAGGACCACGTCGTCGGGGGCCACGCCCAGCAGATCCACTGCGGTGGCGGCGATTTCGGAGCGCAATGCGGCGCGGGCGTCGTCTCCGGTCGCCCGGGTCTCGGCCATGACGACGAGTCGTTCGGCGCCCTCCGATGGGTCGGGAGAGGCGAACACCGCCACACATCCCTTGCGGACGCCTTTGAGGTTGCCGACCGCCTCTTCGAGTTCCGCCGGGTGCAGGTTGCGGCCGGCCCGGATGATCATATCCTTGACCCGACCGGTGACGTATAGGTCGGTGTCGGCCATATATCCGAGGTCGCCCGTGTCGAGCCAGTCGTCGTGAAACAGTGAACGCGTCGCCGGCGAGTTGTTGAAATAGCCGGCGGTTGCCGACGGACCGCGAAACTCGATGCGACCTTCACGGCGATCGCCCAACTCGTTGCCGGCGGCGTCGACGATCCGGATCTCATGGCCTGGCAGCGGTTGGCCGCAGGCGACGAAGCGGAGGTCGTTCGGCTCGCCCGGTTTCGCCGGCTCGGCCCGCCCGGAACGCACGAATGCGTCTCGGCAGATTCGGTCGATGAGCGGACCCCGGCCCAACGGCGGGAAAGCCAGGCCCACCGAGGACTCGGCCAGCCCATACACCGGCGTCATCGCCTCGCGCCGAAATCCATAGGGGGCGAAGCGATCGGCGAACCGCTCGATCGTCGCAGGGCTTACCGGCTCGGCGCCGTTGTAGGCCAACCGCCACGAGCTCAGGTCGAGTCCTTCGATCTCGGCGTCGCGGACCTTGGCGAGGCACAGCTCGTAGGCGAAGTTCGGGCCGGCCGACATGGTCGCCCGGTTGGCGTGGATCGCCCAGAGCCACCGTGACGGGCGGATCAGGAACGATCTGCGGGCTCATCACCACCAGCGGGACACCGAAATACATGCACCCGAGCCACGCACCGATCAGACCCATGTCGTGATACAGCGGCAGCCAACTGACGAACGTGTCCGTCCCCGAAGCCGCCGCAGCCTGACCCATCGCCCGGATGTTGGCGAGCAGGTTCCGGTGCGTGAGCGCGACCCCTTTGGGCTGCCCGGTGCTGCCCGAGGTGTACTGCACCAGCGCGAGATCGTCGGCACGCGGTCTTGGCAGGGATGGCAGCGCATCTTCGCTTGCGCGCGTGAGGGATTCGGGGACGATGACGTGACGCAGGCTTTCGACGTTCGAGCGCAGCAGGTGGCCGAGGGTAACGGCCTCGGGCACGGTGACCAGCAGCGTGGCCCGGGCGTTCGCGAGGATGCCGGCCGTGCGACGCAGGTGGTCCGCCAGCTGGGAAGGCCGGGCCGGCGGGTAGACGGGAACGGGCACGGCGCCGGCGAGGACCACACCGGCGAAGGTGACGAAATACGCCCGGCAGGTGGGCAACATGATGGCGACCGTCTCGCCCGGCATGACGTCGTGCGCGATCAACCCGGCCGCTAGGGCAGCCGCCTCCTGATGCAGCGCCGCGTAGGTCACGTCCACCGGGCCGCCGGAATCGTCGAGGATGCGGATATGTGTCCGGTCCGGAGTCGCGCCGACATGCCAGTTGAGCGCGTCGTTCAGAGTCAACGCCGTCTCGGGCACCAGGCCGCCCGGCGCGGCGGCCGGGAGTGACACCATGCCGCGGTCCTCCGCGCGGTCCTTTCCCAAGGCGGGATGGCCGCGGGCCAGGGCCGGTACGAGGGCCGCTAAGAGGTCGCGCGGCGTCTCCGCACTGGCCAGGATGTGCGGCGGCAGTGCCACCCCGAACTTGTCCTGGACGCGCAGCAACAGTTCAGCCAGCTCCAGGCTGCCGATGCCCAGGTTGTCGAACGTGCTATCAACCGTTACCGAGGGCGGCGTGGCGTGCGGATGGACCTCAGCGACGAGGCCGCGCACCAGCGCCAGGACGGCAGCGGCGCGCTCTTCGGGTGCCATTGGTCAGGAAGCGGCCTGGGAGCCCGCGACCCGTTTGCGAAGGCGTGCCGCGAATGCCGCGGCCCGATCGAGGTCGTGGTCGTTCGGCCGTCCCTTGTTTATCCCGCCGATGAACCCGAATGGCCCAACCGTGTCGAACCCGCGGCAGGAGAACGAGTCGAGTACCTCAAAGCCCTTCGGCGGCGAGCTGGTTGCGAACCGGTTTGTTATAGCCGGCCATTGGGATCTCCGAGGCGCCGCTGGTGAAGAACGTGAACGCCCGGACGCCGTCGACGTCCGGTAGCCGACGCAGGAACCTCCGCAATCTCGAGTGCACGACCATGTAATAAATGCCGGATCCGAAGCCGACGAGGTCGTACTCGCGGAGCGTTTCGGGGTCGACTGACTCGGGTTCGGCGACCCTGGCGTCGAGCACCTCGGCCATCCGGTCGGCCACACGACGGGTGTTGCCGTGCGAGGTCGAAACGCAGACGATGAGCGACTTCATGGCCCGACCTCCTTGAAGAACATAGCCCGGACGGGTCCATGCTGCGTGGGCACCTCGCCATCTGGTTAGGGCGCAAAGGCACAAAGGCCCGGGGCGTTGGTCACTTCTGGTCGGGTCAGTCGACTGCGTAGATCGCCTGGCGGACCACGTGGAGGATCTGCCGGCGCGTGTGGTTTTCGACGAGCAGGTCATCGAGGGCGGGGATGTCCATCACCGTGGTGACCAACCCGGGTTCCTCCTGCTCCCACCGGGTGTTGTACTTATCGCCCAACATCCGGATGACTTTGGCCTCTATCCCCGACCTAACGGACCGCATAACGATCGAAGGAGTTACCCAGATCACACCGCCAAGCCAGCCGGTTCAGCAGCAATGGATAGGAACATGAAAGCATCACTCGCCTCACTGGAGAGGCCTGACCTCACCAAGATCGAGAATTGCGCGCCGTCGGTGGCACGCATGGTCCTCGACCGCGTCGCTGCCACCCCGGATGCGGAAGCTTTTCGGTACCCACAGGACCACGGCTGGGAGAGCGTGACCTGGCAGCAGGTCGGCGAACGCGTGGGCAATATCGCGGCCGGGCTGATCTCGCTCGGAATCGCCCCGGAGGAAAGGGTCGCGCTCGCGTCGGCGACGCGCTACGAGTGGGTACTCGTCGATTTCGCCGTGATGTGCGCCGGCGCGGCGACCACCACCGTGTATCCGACGACCATGGCCGCCGATGTCGCGTACATCGTCGCCAACTCGGGAAGCCGAATCGTGGTCGCCGAGGATCAAACCCAGGTCGACAAACTGCTCAAGCACCGCACCGAACTGCCCGATGTAAGCAAGGTCGTGATCATCGACGGCAAGGGCGATGGGGACTGGGTGATCACCCTCGACGAACTGGAGCAGGCGGGTAAGCAATTGCTCGCCGACTCTCCCACTGCCGTCGAGGAGCGTGCCGCAGCCGTCGGTCCGGGCCAGCTCGCCAGCCTCATCTACACCTCCGGCACCACCGGACGGCCGAAGGGCGTGCGACTGACCCACGGGGCGTGGACGTACACGGCGGCGGCTATCGACGCACTGAACGTTCTCAGCCCCGACGACTTGAACTTCCTGTGGCTGCCGCTGGCGCACGCATTCGGCAAAGTGATGCTGGCGCTGCCACTTTCGATCGGGTTTCCCACCGCGATAGACGGCCGCGTCGACAAGATCGTCGACAATCTTGAAATCTTGCGTCCGACCGTCATGGGTGCGGCGCCGCGCATCTTCGAAAAGGCGCATGCCCGCGTCGAGCAGATGATCGCCGAGCAGGGCCGGCTCAAGAAGACGATCTTCGGGTGGTCGATCGCGGTGGGATTGAAGGTGTCGGCGACCAGGCAAGCGGGCAAGAAGCCCTCGTTGGCGTCTTCGCTGGCATACAAATTGGCAGACCGGCTGGTGTTCTCCGTTATCCGCGAGCGCTTCGGTGGCCGGATCCGGTTCTTTGTCTCCGCGGCCGCCGCCCTGGACCGTAACGTCGCGCAGTGGTTCGATGCAATCGGCATCACCGTGCTCGAGGGGTATGGGCTCACCGAGACCGCTGCCGCATCGTTTATCAATCGTCCCAACGCTTATCGGTTCGGAACGGTCGGCTGGCCGTTCCCGGCCACCGAGGTAAACATCGCCGGCGATGGCGAGATCTTGCTCAGAGGCCCTGGTTTGATGACCTCCTACCACGATCTACCGGAGGCCACCGCGGAGGCACTTGACCAGGACGGTTGGTTCCACACCGGCGACGTCGGGGAAATCGACGCTGACGGCTTCCTGCGCATCACCGACCGCAAGAAGGACATGTTCAAGACCTCGCAGGGTAAGTATGTGGCGCCGTCGGCGATCGAAGTGAGATTCAAAGGCCTGTGCCCGTACGTTGGCGAGCTACTCGTCATTGGGGAGGGCAAGCCCTTCTGCGTGGCGCTGGTCAGTCTCGACGGCGAAGCGATCACCGACTGGGCCGGCAAGAATGGTTTGGCTGGCAGATCATTCGCCGAGATAGCCCACGAGGAAAAGACCCGGGAGCTCATCGCTGGATACATCGACGCACTGAACCTGGAACTGAATCGCTGGGAACAGATCAAGAGATTCACGATCCTGGACCGCGAGCTCACCATCGAAGCCGGCGACCTGACGCCGAGCATGAAGCTGCGCCGCAAGGTAGTCGTCGAGAAATCCGCAGACGACCTCTCGGATCTTTACCAGGGACGAGAGCAGGCTTGACGTCCTCCCCACGGCTGAAGCCGGGGGATTCCAACCTGTTGGACGGGTTGGAGCAGTAATTCCTCACGGTTTCCTGGGACACAGACGTCAACTCTTGCTCGAACCGATACCAGCCTTTCGACAAGATGGCCTTGTTCAGACCTGACTTGGCCGCTGCCCCGTTCGGCAAGAACCCGCCGGGATTACTCGGGTCCGGCACGGTCTGCACCCGCCGCGTCATGTTCTTCGCTGCAAGCTTCTCAAGCACCACCAGCGCGTTGCCTTGCGCCAGCTGGTGCACTGTTTTCTGGCAGAAATCCTGGCGGCGGTAGCGTTCACGCGCCTGCTCGACCTGCGAGCTGAACACGCGGTCGACCAGCTCGCCGGCACTGGTGGCCACTGCCACCACAACCCCCCGATCCACGCCCACCGCGGTGCCAGGGGCCCAGTGCGCCGCGGGCGCGGCAACCCCGTCGTCGACCAGTTGCGGCGCGTGTGCCGCGCCCGGGCCGACGAGGCGTTGCCGTTAGCCGCGATCGCGATGGGCGCCTCATTGGTTCGGACCGACCACCAGATCACACCCGCCGATGGGATCGGTGCGTTGCTGCGATACGTCGCCAACGACAGACTCGTCAGCAAGCATTCCCAGCTTTTCGGTCGGTCGATCTCAGCGAACCTGGCGTCCTGAGCGGTTCTTTGGCCATCGGGCCTTTCCTGACGACCTGGATGTGAGCTGCATCTGTGAAATTCGGGATCTTCGTCGGTTCGCAAAAGGACTTCTGGCCATACCGGCGGGCCGTGAAGCGATCCAGACTCGACTCATGAGGCAGTTCAAGGATCGTGCCGAAGCCGGACGGCAACTTTCGTACCGTTTGGACTATTTGCGCGGTCAAGACGTGGTGGTCCTGGGTTTGCCGCGAGGCGGGGTCCCAGTGGCCTTCGAAGTTGCCAAGGCGCTGCAGGCGCCCCTCGATGTGCTTCTGGTGCGCAAGCTCGGAGTGCCCTTTCACCCGGAGCTTGCCTTCGGCGCCATCGGCGAGGGCGGTGTGCGGGTGATCAACAGCTCCGTCGTGCGGGAGGTTGGCCTCAGCGACCAGGATATAAGTGCCGTCGAAACCAAGGAGTGGGCCGAGCTGTTACGCCGGTCCAAACGCTTCCGCGGCGATCATGACCCTATTGCGCTAAAGGGGCGGGTCGCGGTGATCGTCGACGACGGCGTCGCGACCGGAGCGACCGCACAGGCTGCTTGCCAAGTCGCCCGCGCTCAGGGTGCGAGCACAGTGGTGTTGGCAATTCCCATCGGGGCCACCGACGTCGCCGAAAGGTTCGCCAAGTACGCAGACGAGGTGGTGTGCATGGAGACACCGGTGCCGTACTTCGCTGTCGGCCAGGGGTACCGCAACTTCGCACAGACATCCGACGACGAGGTGGTAGCGCTTCTTGGCCACGCCCGCAGGGGTTTTCGGAATGAAGTCGCCAACGCTACCTCGCACAACCCGCCGCTGCGCGACGAGGAAGTGCGGGTTGCCGCCGGCCCGGTGTCCGTGGCCGGTCATCTGACCATTCCCGAACACCCGATGGGATCGTCGTGTTCGCCCACGGCAGCAGAAGCAGCAGGCACCGGCGACGACCGGGGCTGAACGCGAGTTCGCCGTTGTCCCCGGCGCCACCCACCTTTTCGAAGAACCGGGCGGCCTCGAGCGGGCCGCGATGTTGGCGGTGCAACTGGTGCGTCGACCACCTCAACCCTGTCGGGCAATAGGCCCAGTCGAAACGCCAAGGCGGACAGCAGTTTAGGGCATCGCGCAACTTGAGAGCGGCGGTCTCGGAGACGGGGAACCTCCGGGACCGCCGCAGAATCAAGTTCTTGGTCTGCCGGCGTGCCGCGGCGCTCAGCTGGCCGGCGCGATCAGTCCATAGTGGCCGTCGTAGCGGTGATACACCACGCTCCCCCGGTCTCGGGCAGTGTCAACGAAGAACAGGAACGGCAGGCCAAGCAACCCCATTCGTTGGATGGCCTCCTCGACGGTGCGCCGAGGGGCTGGCTGCGGACTGATGGTCAAGGGCAGCTCGAACGGCGCCAGCTGCTCTGCAGATTCCGGATTGATTTGTGCGAGACGGTAATCCGTGGGCCCTTCGCGATACAGCACGCTGTCCTGCTTCGTACCCTCTTCGGTGAACAGGTGGAAATCGTAGTCGAGTGCGTCCATGTCGAATGCGGCTTCGTCGACGGTGTTGGTTGCCAGGCTGAAAGACTTGTGCCGGATGATTCGCCTTTCCTCTTCGGGCCTGGGAAAGTAAGTCGGCCGGTGCGTGGGCTCGGACTGGTGCCGCCATTCGTGCGGGCCAACCCGAGGTTTGCCGCCTCGTTTGGCTTCCCAGTGTTCGGCGACACGTTCGAGCCGATGACGTAGTCGCGCCTGGAGTCGATCGATGGCTTCGCGCACGGTGACGCCTTCGACTTGCGCGCGAACCACCCGGCCGTTGACATCGAGGTTCGCCTGCGCGATCACCCGGCGGGCAACTGCCGGATCGGCATGCTCGCTCAGTTTGACGTGAGCGTGCAGCACCGGCACGTGGGTGAAGCGGCCGAGCTCGCCGATCTTGTTCCGCGCGTAGTCCTCGGCACCGACCAGCTGCCCGTGCGTGGTTACCTCGACGTCGAGAACGGCTGGTAAATCGGGTCTCTGTCTCATGATTCGTTGGTACGCTGCGGCGAATCGCCGCTGTAGGGCCGAAGGTCACCGCGTACGCGGTACACAGTCGCAAACCCTTCTTTGCAGGCAGCCCGTGCTCAATGGTGCAGACCGGTAACCGCCTCATGGGTACTGGCTTGGATATCAGAGGATGTCGAGGCGAATAGCTGATTCGCCAAATCCGACAATGCTCGGGCGATCGCGAGTTCGTCGCCGATCCGGGCCACCGGTTCGTCGGCCGGATCGAGTCGCGCCAAACCAACACCGACCAGCTTCTTGTCTTCCCAGGACAGTCGCGCCTTTGCCCGGGTGCGCTCGTCGTGCTCTTCGATCAGCACGTCGATTTGGCAGGTTTTGGCGTTGTGCTCGTTGTCGGTCATCGCGGCCTCCTTGACGGGTTTCGCCTGCGCCAGCTGATCTGCCCAAATAGCCGAACGTGCTGCCTGCAGACGCCCTATATGGGATCACCGCAATCGAACGTGGACTAGGGGCGGAAGTCACCAGTCATGGCCTGGCAACTCCTGGCACGCCGCCGAACCGGCGCCGCCCCAAAAGTCGGCAGGGCAAACACATCCCCGAACCGATGGCCTGGTGCCCGGGTTTGCAAAGATCCGGGCTGGGCGCCGCCGCCGGACTGGTTACCGTGGCCACCGGGGTCCAGCTTGGCGGGACCGACAACGCTGGTCAAGCCAGCACCTACGGCCGCTGACGGTTGGCTGCGGGAACGCGGGGCAGTCTGGCCCCCGGGGAAGCGGCTTAGCGCTAAGGTTCCTCGAAGGCCTTGTTAGCTGCCGCCGTTAACAGAGCCGGGCCGCTCGGGCCAATACCCGGAGGACTCCCTTGGCGAAGCTGATCATCCTGCGTGGGGAGCAACACCGTGTCTTCGAGCTGAATGACGACCCGACCAGTGTCGGCCGCGCACCAGACAACACGCTCTGGCTAGACGACCCGGCCCTCTCCCGCCTCCACTGCGAGTTCCGTCGCAGCGGGGCGCGGTGGCTGCTGCGCGACCTCGGCAGCTTCAACGGCTCGTTCGTCAACGACGTCTTGGTGACCGAGCACGCGCTGCGCTCGGGCGACCACGTCCAGCTCGGCTCGACCGTGCTCTACTTCGTGCCCGATGAAAGCGCGGCCCGCGCGGTCCCCCCTGCCAAGACGGCGCCGGCCACGGGCGTGGACGCGCAGCTCGCCACCAGCCGCAAGCTGCGCAACTTCGCCGCACTCATCGAAATCACCAAGGCCCTCAACAGCGAGCTCGACAAGGCGAAAGTCCTCGAGACGATCGTCGACAAGGGCGTCGAGCTGATCAAGGCCGAGCGCGGATTTCTGATCCTGGTGCACGATGGGCTGCTCGAATTCAAGGTGGCGCGCACGCGCGACAAGTCGGAGATCCGCAACCCGTCGAAGCTGATCTCGCGCTCCGTGCTCGACCGCGTAACGAAAAAGGGCGAACCGGTGATGACCACCAACGCACAGACCGCACTCGCCGGGTCCATATCGATCGCGGCCCTGGAAGTGCGCTCGCTCATCTGCGTGCCGCTTCACTTGAAGGAGCGCATCCTCGGCGCCCTCTACGTGGACAGCAATGTCGCGGAGGCAGAGTTCAACGAGGAGTCACAGAACCTCCTGCACGCCTTCGCCGACGAGGCGGCCATCGCGATCGAAAACGCCCGCCTCTTCGACGAGGTCGCCGAGTCGCGCGAGGCCGAGAAGCGCGTCCGCCAGCTGTTCCAGAAGTACGTGCCCGCCGACGTCGTGCGCGAGGCGCTCAAGATGAGGGACGGCAAGCGCCTCAGCACGAAGCTCACGGCCACCGTGCTCTTCAGCGACATCCGCAGCTTCACCTCGATCAGCGAGAAGATGCCCCCCGAGGACGTAGTCGGCTTCCTCAACGACTACCTGCAGCGCATGGTCGACATCGTCTTCGACGAGGGCGGGATCGTCGACAAGTTCATCGGCGACGCCGTGATGGCCGTCTTCGGCGCGCCGGCGCCGAAGCCGGACGACGCCATGCGCGCCGTCCGCGCGGCGCTGCGAATGATCGAGGAGGTCAAGCGCTTCAACCAACAACAGAGGGAACGGGGCGGCGTCGAGATCGATGTCGGCATCGGCCTGCACACCGGCCCACTCATTGCCGGGAACATCGGCTCGGACCGCAAGATGGAGTACACGGTGATCGGCGACACGGTGAACGCGGCGAACCGCGTCGAGTCGCTCACCCAGAAGATGAACACGAAGGTCCTGATCACACAGCAGTGTTACGACGCGACTGGCAAGGCCTTCGCCGTACGCGAGCTACAACCGGTGCAGGTCAAGGGCAAGAAGCAGCCGCTGCAGGTATACGAGGTGCTGCACGAGAAGAGCACTTCGGCGACAACGGACGTCCTACCTCGCCCGCCGGGCAGTGAGTGGGATGCGGCGCACCTTCGAAGACATTGACGGTGCACGCACAATGCTCACCGGTGTTCTTCGAGTATCAGCGAGATAGTCCACGACGGCGCGCAACGCCAGCATCGGGCTGGTGTCGAGGAAGTCCTGGCCGGTCAGTCCCCGGTGGATTCGCGGACAGACCGCCGGCAGGGCCCGTTGACGCAGCAGTGCCACCAGGCCGATGTCCGGGTTGCCGCCGTCCTCGGCGGTTGGTCATCGCAGATCGTCCCGGTATTTCAGGAACACGGTCTCGTTGGGGCCCTGCAAGTGGATGTCGAAGCGGTAACCTTCACGGCCCGAGCCACTTTCAGCGACGCACATCAACGTGGCCCGCCGCCGGGCGTCGACGGCGGCCAACACCGGATCGGCATTCAGGTCGCCAGCGGGCAGGTAGGCGCGAGTGAACAATCGGTGCAACAGACCCCTGGCAAAGACGGTGATGGCGAAGAATGGCGGTCTCGCGGCCCCACCACCGGGAGCCGCACCGGGAGCCACTGTGGTGAAGCCGTAATGCCCATCAGCGTCGGTCGCGGCTCGGCCCCACCCGGTGAAGGCCAAGCCGTCGCGCCGCAGCGAGCCGGCCCGTCGTGGGACGCTACCGGCGCCGTCGGTCTGCCAGAGTTCGAGCAGTGCGTCGGGTACCGCGGCTCCGGCGCCGTCGTACACCGTGCCGTGTAAGCGGATGACACCGGGATGCACATCGCCGACCAATTCACTGTCGCCGGGGTAGGGCAATGCGAGGCCGAAGAATGGCCCCACCGTTTGTCCCGGGGTGCAAGCTAATTCAGGCTTCAATTCAGACACTGGCGCCGTCCTCGGTCCAGGTTCGGCCGCTGCCGGACAAAACGATGTCCCACCGGTAGCCGGTCGCATACTCGGGCTCGGTGAGGTCGTGGTCGTAGCCGGCGATCAGCCGTTGGCGCGCAACGGGATCGACGATCGATTGGAAAATGGGATCGAAGCCGAACAACGGATCGCCCGGAAAGTACATCTGGGTGACCAGCCGCTGAGTGAACGCTGCTCCAAAGACCGAGAAGTGGATGTGTGCCGGTCGCCAGGCATTGTGATGATTGCGCCACGGATAGGGGCCGGGCTTGATTGTCAGAAAGCGATATGACCCGTCGGCCCCGGTCAGGCAGCGGCCGGCACCGGCGAAGTTCGGGTCCAGCGGCGCGGGGTGCTGGTCGCGCTGGTGGCGGTAGCGGCCGGCGGCGTTGGCTTGCCAGATCTCGACCAGCTGGCCCGCCGCCGGCCTGCCGGATCCGTCGAGTACCCGGCCGGTCACGATGATGCGCTCCCCGATCGGCTCGCCCGGATGGCCGGCCGTCAGGTTGGCATCGAGGGGGTCGACGTCCTGCTGGCCGAAGCACGGTGCCCAGCGTTCGATCTCCTCGGGATCGACCGCCAGCAGGGGGCATTCGGGATGACGAAGGACGCTGCTGCGATACGGCGGGTAGTCGAGCCGCGGCTGAGTTTCTCCCCTACCGACACGCTGGTATTCGGCTGCGACGGCGGCGATCTCTGCGGTGATGTCACCCTGCGACGTAACGCGCTCCGGTGCGGCCTTCACGAAGCGTGAGGCTACTCGCGATTGGCTTTCGATTGGCCGCACACGCTGTGGTGCTGCTGCACGCGCGCGCATAGCGTTAGCACCATGTCACATGACTATGTCTATGACCAGGGCTTCTCCGAGGAACGGACCCGGTTGGGCGGCATCGAGAGCCTGTGGGACCCCGGCACCCGGGCGCTGCTGGACGAACTCGGCATCGGCACCGCCGAAAACGGCTGGCGCTGCCTGGAAGTCGGCGCGGGCGGCGGCTCGCTGCTGCAGTGGATGACCGGCCGCGGCGCCACGGTGGTGGCGGTTGACATCGACACGCGTTTCATCGAATCGCTGGCCAGCGACACGATCGAAGTCCGCCGCCTCGATATCAGGACCGACGAGCTGCCCCGCAGCGAGTTCGACTTGGTGCATTGCCGGCTGGTGCTCGAGCACCTGCCGGAGCGCCGGCAGATCCTGGACCGGCTGGCCGCGGCGTTGCGCCCCGGCGGGTGGATGGTCATCGAGGATTACGACTGGACCGCCTTCGGCTTCGAGGGAGCCGGAGCTCACCTCGACCGGGTGACGGAGGCGATCCTCACCTTCATGCAGCGGGCCGGTTTCGAGCCGCACTACGGCCGTCGCGTCGTCGCCGACCTGGCCGCCGCGGGGCTGACCGACGTCCGCGGTGAGGGCCGTGTGCGCGTGATCGATTCCAGCGCTCCGGGTTTCGACTTCTTCAGATTGTCGTTCGAGAGCCTCCGGGGCGCAGTGCTCGATGCCGGGCTGATCTCGCCCGAGGACGCCGACGCTGCCGCCGCTCGCTTCGGCGAGGACATCCGAGTCTGCACGCCGATCATGATGGCCGGAATCGGCCGCCGCTCACGACACTAGGTGGCCTTCAGCAGCGCCGCCTTTCCCTTGGTGCGAAGTTTGTACAGGGCCGAGTCGCGCAACTGCTCCATGCGCGCGGCCATCCTGTTGCCCAGCTCCTCGAGTTCGGCGTCGGTGATCTGCACCGGGAAGGGAGCGGGAATCAGATCGCGTTCCTCTTCGTCGGTGTGCGCCTCCAGGACGGTCTTGAAGGAGTTCCACTCCTGCTCATACCCGGGCGCGCTCTGGGGGGTGCGCAGCAGCACGCCAAGCTGGTCAACCACCTGGCGGTGCTCAGCATGGGCAACCGCGATCAGTTGGCTGGCCGCCGACAGGGCCGGGTGGTACAGGTCATCCTCGATGCGAAAGTGGATGTCCAGCTCGATCAGCATCTCGTCGAAAAGAGCGTGCCGCTCTTCGCTGTTCACCGGCGCCTCGCTGACCTTACGGCCCAGGCCCTTGATCAGAACGTGGTGTTCCCTGAGCACGTCGTAGGCGTTCACTCGACTACTCCATTCTGGGCGCCGACAGCATGCTGCTCGTCGCCGCGAACCTCGATCATTCCGTCCGCCACAAGGGCCTCCTAGCACGGCAACGGCGTTGCCGACGGGCCGCGCAACACCTCGCCAGAATCCAGCGCGAACCGCGAACCGTGCCACGGGCACACGACGATCCGGCCGCGCTCCACCCAGCGCGTTGAGACCGAAGCCAAGCATGTGCTCGAGCCGAGAGCTGGGCCGATCCAGCCATTCTTGACGCCCGATAGCTGCCAGCACTCGCGATCCGAAACTCTGCGCCTGACGATCGTGTGACCGATCAACCATGGCACCAGTCCTTCCCCATAGACAGAGCGGGCCAGACGGTAATACGCAGAAGCGCATTGCTGATGCTCGGTCGAAATGCGCTCACGTGCGTACCAGGTAGAAACCTATCCACGCATCGCCGCTCCTCAATGCGAAGTAACTGTGAATCGGCCCCCAGGCTCCTGTGCAGGCGCTGACCTGCCGGGCCAGCGCGATTGACCGGCGGCACGGTCTGCGACATTCTGTTTAGCGGAAGGTATTTCTGTAGCGCAGATATCGTGAGCCGAGATTGTGGGGTCTCGTGACAGATCACCGCGACGTTTTCGAGAACGTTCGCCATGGGATGATCCCTGCCCACATCTACAACGACAAAGAGCTGTTCGCGTGCGAGAAGGAACGGCTGTTCAGCCGCGCGTGGATGTTTGTGGCCCACGAGTCAGAGATCCCGCAGGACGGCGACTACGTCGTACGACGGGTGCTCGACGATTCGTTCATCATCGCCCGCGATTCCGCCGGCGATGTCCGGGCCATGTTCAATATGTGTCTGCACCGCGGCATGCAGGTGTGTCGCGCGGAGATGGGTAACGCCTCCAACTTCCGTTGCCCGTACCACGGCTGGACCTACCGCAACGACGGCCGGCTCACCGGCCTGCCGTTCCACCGGGAGGCCTACGGAGGCGAGCAGGGGCTCGCGAAGAGCAGCCGGACCCTGCTGCCCGCACCCAACCTGGCGAGCTACAACGGCTTGATCTTCGTCAACTTGGACGCAGGCGCGCAGCCGCTGGAGGATTTCCTCGGCGACTTCCGGTTCTATCTGGACTACTACACCAAACAGAGCACCCACGGCCTGCAACTGCGGGGACCGCAACGCTGGCGGATCAAGGCGAACTGGAAGATCGGCGCCGAGAATTTCGCGGGCGACATGTACCACACGCCGCACACGCATGCCTCGATCGTGGAGATCGGACTGTTCCGCGAGCCGAAGGCGCAAAAGCGCAAGGACGGCGCCACCTACTGGGCGCACCGCGGGGGCGGAACCACCTACAAGCTTCCGCCGGGCAGCTTCGACGAGTGCATGCGCTATGTCGGCTACCCCGACGATATGATCGGCCGGATCAAGGACGTCTGGACGCCCCGGCAACAACAGGTGGTCGGCGAGGACGGCTTCATGTTCTCGGCTGCCACCTGCTTCCCGAACCTGAGTTTCGTGCACAACTGGCCAAAGGTGCACGACGGCGATGGTGTGCTGCCCTTCATCTCGATCCGGCTGTGGCAGCCGATCAGCGAGAACGAAACCGAGGTGTGCTCGTGGTTCGCAGTGGACTCGGCGGCACCTGCCGAATTCAAGAAGGACTCCTACAGGGCCTATCTGATGTGTTTCGGGTCTACCGGCATGTTCGAGCAGGACGACGTGGAGAACTGGGTGTCGCTGACCACCACCGCCGGCGGCTCGATGGCCCGGCGGCTGCTGCTGAACAGCCGGATGGGCCTGCTCGCCGACGACAGCCCGGTCATCCAGGCGCTGCCCACCGAGTCGTTCCACGGGCCGGGACGTGCCCAGGTCGGCTACAACGAGTACAACCAGCGCGAGCTGCTCAAGTTGTGGGCCGATCAGCTGGAACAGGCCCCGGCGGTCCCCCGGGCGGTTACGGTATGAGACAGCCCTTGCCGTTCAACGATATTCGACATTTTCAGGCGCATCAGTTCTTGGTCGACGAAGCCTACCTGCTCGATGCCCAGCAGTATGAGGCATGGCTGGACACGATGACCGACGACGTTGTTTACGTCATGCCGGTCCGCGTCACGACCGCGCGTGGCGCCGGATTCGACACCTCACCGGGGATGGCCCACTTCGACGACGACAAGTACTCGCTGAGCCAGCGGGTCGCGCGGATGGGCACCGAGCATGCCTGGGCCGAGGATCCGCCGTCACGGCTGCGGCACTTCATCACCAACGTACGCACCTTTGCGGGCGCCGATGACGCACATCTGATCGTCGAATCGGCCGAGCTGCTGTTCCGCAGCCGGGGCGACGCCAACGAGAGCGCGTTATTGTCCTGCGGCCGCGAGGACCTGCTGCGCTGGTGCGATAACCGCTCCCAAGACCCCCAAAAAAAATGGAAACTGGCCCGCCGCAAGATCATTGTCGACGAATCGGTGCTGCGGATGCAGAACCTGGCGGTGTTCCTGTGAATCCCGAGCTCGCGCAGTTGCTGGGCGGCGCCGTTGGCGAACCCGTCACGATCGCAAACGAATTCACCGAAGTGGTGGTCCGCCGAGTCGACACCCGCAACGGATCACGGCTGCTGATAACCGCACCCAGAACCGGGCAGTGGATCACCCTGGACCCGCTCGAAATCGAAGCACTCACCTGGCAGAACGCCCGTACGCTGGCGGCCATGGTCGGCAACTCCCACGCCCCAATGCTGCCCGACGAACCCGAGGGCGACGATGACCGGCTGGCTTGACGGCAAACGCGCCCTGGTGGTGGGTGCCGGCTCCGGAATCGGCCGGGCCGTCATCGATGCGTTTCACGCTGAAGGCGCGAAAATCGCTGTGCTGGAACGTGACAGCCACAAGTGCGACCAATTGCGTCAGCAGCTGCCTGCGATTCCGGTGATCGAAGGCGACGCGACTACTCGTGCGGCCAACGATCGTGCGGTCACCAGAGCGGTGGAGGCCTTCGGCGGCCTCGACACACTGGTCAACTGCGTCGGTGTCTTCGACTTCTACCAGGGCGTCACCGATATCGATGCCGACGACCTTCCCGCCGCCTTCGACGAAATGTTCCAAACCAACGTACTGAGCCATCTGCAGTCGGTGAAAGCTGCTGTCCCGGCGCTACAGGCCGAAGCCGGATCCTCAATCGTGCTGGCCGAATCCGCATCGTCGTTCTATCCAGGACGCGGCGGCGTGCTGTACGTGTCGTCGAAGTTCGCCGTGCGCGGGCTGGTTGCTGCTTTGGCACACGAACTGGCGCCGCGGATACGGGTCAACGGGGTGGCGCCGGGCGGCACGCTGAACACCGACCTGCGCGGCCTTGCCAGTCTGGGACTCGACGCCGTCCGTCTCGACGACACCCCGAACAGGGCACGCGATGCGGCCGCGCGAACCCCGCTGAACGTCGCGCTGACCGGCGAAGACCACGCGTTCAGTTTCGTGTTCCTGGCCTCCGACCGGTCCCGCGGCATCACCGGCGAAACCACCCACCCGGACGGCGGATTCGGTGTCGGGGTGCGGTCGTGACCGACGAGCTTGACCGGCAACGCGCTGTGGTCGCACAAGGATGTCGAGTCGCCGCTGCCCGCGGCCTGGTTGACGGCATCCTCGGCCATCTCAGTCTGCGGGTCGACGACGACCACCTGCTCATCCGGTGCCGCAGCGACACCGACACCGGGGTGGCATTCACTCGCCCCAGCGACATCCGGCTGATCGGATTCGACGGCAGCGCAGGCGCCGACGGCGAACTCGACGGATACCGCGTGCCCCACGAACTACCCATCCATGTCGAAACCATGCTGGCCGATTCACAGCACCGGGCCGTCGCGCATCTGCACCCGCCGGCCGTCGTCGCCGCGGACCTGGCCGGGATCGCGATCCGGCCGATCTACGGGGCCTATGACATTCCCGGTGCCCGGCTCGCACGCCGCGGCGTGCCCGTCTACGAACGCGCCGTGCTGATCCGAAACTCGCGGCTGGGCAAGGAAATGGTGGCGGCGATGCGCGGTGCGCCGATAGTGATCTGCCGCGGGCACGGGATCACCAGCGCGGCCGGCACTGTTCAGCAGGCGGTGCTGCAGGCGATCAGCCTGGACGAGCTGGCCCGAATGTCGTTGCGGGTGCGCTCCGCCGGCGGCACGCCACGCGACATCGACGACGCCGACTGGGACGACCTGCCGGACCTTGGGCCTACCTTCACTGCCGAGGCGGCCTGGCGTCACGAGGTCGCCCGCTTGGGGATTCAACCCAGCTGATCGCCAATCTCCCTGGCCGCCTTGATAAGTACGGCAGCCACCGAGGAGTACCGGGAGCTGCCCAGCCGGTTCTGTGGGGCCGCGGCGTTGAGCGCGAGCCGCAGACCCGGGGCCCGGCTCGGTATCGGCACCGCAACCGAAGCCACGCCCTCCTCGCTCTCCTCGCGATTGACGGCGTAGCCCCGCTCGCGGATGCGGGAAAGCTCGGCCTCCAATTCGGTGCGGCTGCCGATCGAGCGCTCGGTAATGCGTTCCAACTCCTCGTCTGGAAATAGTTGCCGCAGTTCGGGTTCAGACAGTTGAGCCAGCATGGCCTTGCCCGTCGAGGTGCAATGCGCGGGCATCGTGCGTCCCAGCCGGGAGGCCACCCGGACCGCGGCCGGACCCTCGACCGCCGCGACAAACCGGACGCTGGCGCCGTCCAGCATCCCCACGTGAATCGATTCCCGCAGACGTTCACTGAGGCTGCGCATGATGGGCGTGGCGGTTCGCTGGACGTCGATGCGACCGAAGATCGCAAACGCGACGCTGGTTAACGCTGGACCGGGCAGGTAGACCTTGGACACCGGATCTTGCCGAACGAACCCCCGGTAGGTCAGCATCGCCAGCAGCCGGTGCGCGGTGGACGACGCCACACCCAGATACCGGGTTGCCTCACTCAGCCGGATCTGGGGCTGCTCGCCCAACAACAACAGCAGCTTCAGCGCGTTGTCGACCGACTCGATTGGGTACTGCGGCGCAAGCGAATCGGCCGCCGGCCCGGTCCCCAGCTCGCCCTTCCGCATGACAGTGACGGTACCGGCATCGGCTCGGATGCTTATCCGTCGCCGCCCTGGACGCCGGGCAGGCCCATATTGCCCTGGAATCCGGAGCTGCCGCCCGGCCCCCGGCCGCGGCCAACCACTCGCAGACACGCGGCAGGGAGATGCCCACCTCAGTCAGGGCGAGCACCAGCAGGGACTGAGTGACGAGCAGATGGAGCGTGGCGTGACAACTCGTTGTTCCGTCTCGTCTGTGGATGAAGTTGCGATTGTGGATAAGTGCAGCGTGCGGCACGTGCGATCCCGATTATTGTCGGACACGGCGGACACAATTGAAAGCATGTTCGACGTTGGCACGGTCCCGGGGCCGGACCTAAACGACTGCACGCCGGATCAGCTGGTCACCTCGATCGAGGCCACCTACCGGCTGGAGTCAGCGTTGACGGCGCGACGCCTGGCTGCGGTAGCGGCGCTACTGCGCCACCGCAGCGCCGCCGAGCGCCGCGACCCCGACCTGGCCTACGCGACCGTGGACGGGGTCGAGCAGACCTGCGCCGAGGTGTCCGCGGCGTTGAACATTTCACCGGCCGCCGCGTCATATCAGGTGTGCTACGCCGAGGCGCTTGACACCAGACAGCGTCGCATCGGCACCCTGCTGGCTGAGGGCCGCACCGATTGGCGCACCGTCCAATTGATCATCAGCCGCACCGACGTGGTCAACGACGAGGCGCTCATCGCCAAACTCGACGAATCGCTGGCGGCGCGGATCGGCGGGTGGCAAGGCTGATCGCGTCAGCGAATCATCAACACGATCGACCGGCAGGTGCTGGCGATCGATCCCGACGCCGCCCGGGACCGCCGCCGCCGCGCCGATTCCTTGGGCGCGCTGACCGCCGGCGCCGCCCTGACTTGCCGATGCGACAGAGCTGACTGCCCGGCGCGCGCCACCGGTGAGCCGACATCCGCCGGCGCGCAGGTGATCGTCAATGTGATCGCAAGCGCCGACACGTTGTCGGGCCGAAATGATCGGCCCGGGTATATCGACGGCTACGGTGTCGATAGAAAGGACGAGATGTCACTCGCGGTGGTGGTCTGACTCTGATTTCGATTGACGCCGGTTGGTTGTCCTTGTGTGGATCCACACGGTCCCGTTCAATCACGCCAGCCCCGCTACCGGTGGGCTTACCGTGCTGGAAAATCTGAAATGCGTGTGTCGACAACACTACTTGTTCACGACTTTCAACCCATGTTGAAGCAGGTGGCGTGGTCGACAGCTCGCCGAACGGCCGTGGAAGTAGTGATCCGCCAAGGGACCAACGACCCCAAATCTAGGGTCCCAAGCCCCTCACACCCAGAGTCTGGAATCAGATGTACTGCATCAGTACAAGACCGTATTCCAACCTGGGCGGGAAGGTCATCATAGGGCCGAGGCTCAATCCAACGGAGCAGGACTTTGCTGCATCAACGGGGAAGGGAGACTTCAATGAAGAAGCGTATCTTGCGGATAATCGGACTTTTGCCGCTGCTCCTGGCGATGACCGTACTCGGCGCCGGTGTGTCCGCCGCAGGTCCTGGGACCGCGACACTCACCCAGGCGAAGACTTGGATCGAGGTCCAAGACCCAAGTCACCCTGAATGGGCCCGGAGTTACATGTGCGAGTTTTGGATCGACAATCCAAGCGAGGATGGGATCAGGGTTGACATCCAGTGGGATGAGCCGGGCTTCGATCACGTGGGCGGCCCGGCTGGCAAGTACAGCGGGGCGACCATCAACGACACCGGCGGCAATTTGGTGAATTCGCCGGTGAGTGAGATCACCATTCGCGGCAAAAACACCACAACCAACAACATCGATTTCGAAGTGACCGTGCCGATGCCCGGAACATGGCCCTAGGCCAGCCCTAGCCCGGATCGTTCGCGGCTGATCGTGTTAGCAGCACGCCACGCAGTGTGACCGGGAATCTAGTCTCTTCCCAGCTGCCAACGGCATCGACCACGCTTCAGCGATGATATCGGGTCGTCGGCGTTGAGTTGGTTGCACGACCACGCTGCGCTCGGTGCCGCCGTCGCCGCGCTGAAGCCGGTTAAAACATCCTTCGACGATTCGCTAGCACCACCGGCTCAAGACATTTCACGGCGGTGTCACCGGTTGGCGTGACGAGCAATTGCCCGACGGCACCATTATCGGACATCGCCGACCGGAAAGACTTATCGCACGGTACCCACCGGCACCGAGTTGCTATCCGATCCGACGCCGCGCAGGCCCCGGACTCGAGCCCAGGAACGTGCCGCGCGGGTCGCACGGGCGCGTAACCGCAACCACGTTCAACGCCGCGCCAATGCGATCGAACGCGAGCTGCAGCAGGCCAGAACACAAGAGATCCAAGCCCGCACATTCCGAAATCACTGACACGACATGCTGTTCCTCTTCAAAGGCGGGCCCAGCGCAAGTCCATTCTGCAGCTGGGTCAACGACCCCCGTGAACCCGTGGAGCTGCCACCGGACTGGCGACCACCACCACTGCCGCGGCTCCCCGACGAACCGCCCTTCCGACGTCTGGCGAGCTCAGCTGCCATTACTCGGAAAGCGTCCGGCGGCGGGGCGGTTCACCCACAGATGCGAGTTCCTCAACAGTGACCTGATATTGCACTGTCGTTCTATCGCCATCGCCACGCTATAACGCTGACCCAGATAAGCCGCCCATCGGTGACAGGCTTCGATGCACGGCCGCGACTCTGAAGGCCTTCGGGCACATATCCAGCGCCGGTCAGGCATCCTGTACCCATGAATGTGCAGGCCCTGCTGCAATCTATCCCGCCGCTCGCGATCTATCTGCTGGTGGGCGGTGTGGTCGGGGTCGAGAGCCTGGGCGTCCCCCTTCCAGGGGAGATCGTGCTGGTCAGTGCCGCGCTGCTGTCGTCACATCACGACCTGGCTGTCAACCCGATCGGCGTCGGAGTCGCCGCCGTGATCGGCGCTGTGGTCGGCGACTCGATCGGCTACACGATCGGGCGCCGGTTCGGCCTGCCGCTCTTCGACCGGCTCGGCCGGCGGTTTCCGAAGCACTTCGGCCCCGGGCATGTCGCGCTCGCCGAACGGTTGTTCAGCCGCTGGGGGGTTCGGGCGGTGTTCTTCGGTCGCTTCATCGCGCTGTTGCGGATTTTGGCCGGGCCGCTTGCCGGCGCGTTGAAAATGCACTACCCGCGGTTCCTGGTGGCCAATGTTTCGGGCGCCATCTGCTGGGCGGGCGGTACTACCGCGCTCGTCTACTACGCCGGGATGGCGGCCGAACGCTGGATGGAGCGCTTCTCCTGGGTCGCGCTCGTCATCGCCATCGTGTGCGGCGTCGTCGCCGCAATCCTGCTGCGCGAACGCACGTCTCACGCGATCGCCGAACTCGAGGCCGAGCACTACCGCAAGACCGGCACCACCGCAGCCTGACTAGCCGGCCACCCCGTCCTGGCCTGGCGGGCGGTGCTGCTCGATGAGAACGCGTGCCATCTTCTGGGCGCGGTGAGCGGCATCGTGATCGCCGACGGCGGCGAGGATCATCGCGCCCTTCATCAGGATGTGCCAGGACCAGGCGAAGTCCTCGACGTCGTCCAACCCAGCCGCTTCAGCGCGTTGGTGCACGATGTCGCGGACGTGGTCGATATGAGCGACGCTGGCCCGTCCGGCAGGATGGTCCGCCCCCAACTCCAGCAATACATTGATAAACGAGCAGCCTTCATAACCGTCGCGGCTTTGGAACCATTCGTGCAGGATGTCGAATATCGCCAGCAGCTGTTCCTCGGGGGTGTTGCCGCGCTCTCGTGACTGCGCCTCGATCAGACCGTAAGTCCACAGTTCTTCGCGACGCTGCAGCACAGCCAGCACCAGGTCGTTTTTGGTCGCGAAATGCCGGTAGAGCGTTGCCTTGGCCACCCCCGCGCACTCGATCACCTCGTCGGTGCCTACCGCGCGGATCCCACGCCGGCTGAACAGGTCGTAGGCGGCCCCCAGTATTCGCTCACGGGCCGGCACGGCCGCCGTCGTGAACTCGGGGATTGCCATAGCAAGACTTACCATACTCTCAGGTCCCCGATGTAGACAGACCGTTCTGTCTTGTTATACAAATAAGATGCACATTCGGTTGCGGAGTCTGTCTTCAGACACAAGGACGGACCTCCATCGCGGCGTGTTCTCAGCGTCGTTCGACTAGGAGTCCACCATGAGCGTCGTTACTGCAGAACCCATTACCCCTCATTTCATGCTCAGCACGCGGCTGGTCTACGTGTTGGGCGGCCCGCACAGCACGCTGCGGGCAACCACCGACCGCAGCGGCGCGGCGGTGCTAATCCATGCGGGCGGCGAGATCGACGCCTGCACCGAGCACATCTGGCGCCAGCTGGTCAGCGAGGCCGCCGCCGGCGTCACCTCGCCCGGATCGTTCTTGGTCGACGTCACCGGCCTTGACTTCATGGGCTGCTGCGCGTTCGCCGTGCTGGCCGACGAGGCGGAACGGTGTCACCGTCGCGGCGTGGAACTACGTTTGGTGGCCCGCCAGGCGATCGTGGCCCGAATTGTGGAGGCCTGCGGCTTGAGCGACCTACTGCCCATTTACCCGACTGTGGACTCCGCGCTCCCGGCTGGCCGGTAACGCGAGCAGACGGCCCGTCGCGGCGAGCGGGCTTCGGCTCCATTTCATGCCCCGAACAGAAGCGACGTCTCCGCGGCCGCATACGGCTGGTTGTACGACGGCTGTTGTCGACATGGGCCGAATCGTACGTCCGCCGAGCGTAAGAGCGCTCCGATTCGACAGGTCAGGCGCTTGGCGCGTTGGGACCGCGATCTACACCGGTGCGCAGCTTGACCGACGCCGAATAAGCGAGGGTGCGGAATCGGAGCACGGGGTCGTCGGAGGGTTCGATGCCGTCGGTGACCCGCATCGGGTCGAATACGACGATGTCGTCACCGTGTTCGCGCTCGGTGTCCAGACCAGTGATGTCGAGGGTGCCGACGGTGACCGCGTCGGTGCTCCGCCACGGCGCCGACGGATCAACGGTCGAGTCATTCGGCCCGGCGATCTGGACGCGGAAGTCAAAGCGCACCGTCCCGGTCGCAAGCCGAGTATTGAGTTCGTCGGTAAGGAAGTCCGGACTCTTTTTCTGCGCAGCCGAAAGCGACAGGAACTCCTCACCGACCGCCGGAAGCAGGTGGTAGCGAACGAATCTGGCGCCGCCGTCGGCGTCGACCCAGCGGAACGCGTGCAAGCCGTGGTATTCGAGGGTGGCGTAGCTTGCCGGGACTCTGCCGCCCGCGCGCAGCACCGGCAACGCGCTGAGCAGCCGAGGGTGAGTCGCAACATATCTCGCGATGCGCGCGGGCGTGGTCAGGCTGGGGCGCAAGGCTTTCAGCAGATCGACGAATCCGTCTGGGGTGCTTGAAGTGAACAGCCGGGCGGTCTGCATCGACACGTCGGTGGTCGACCCGTCGGGCAGCGTGAACTTCACCGCCATCCCGCGAACCCCTGGCGTACCGTCACGCTGCGCCGGTTTACCCGATCCATTGGAGAAGCGGATCAACGCCGAGACCGTGGTGCCGTCGAGATGCTTTGCGCGCGAAAGCCGGGCAGCCTCGGGGGTTGCGGTGAATGTGCCGCGGTACAGAGTGCCCTTCGCGTGCAACGCCCGGTAGCCCGGCCGCGCTCCCCCGGTGCCTCGGATCGCTTCGATCGCATCATCAGGAGTGACCGGCATACGCGAATACTAAGTCGTCAATCCCCCGAACAGCCAACCCCGCGCGCGGCGAGCAAGGAGCGGGGGCGTGATATCCATGCCCAGCGCTGCACCAAAGGTCATCCAGTCGTCCGCGCCTCCCCCGCCCATGTCGCCACCGGGCGCGAAGACGTCTCCTGTGCCGGTGATCAGTAGCCCGGCCAGATCCGGGTCCTCGTTCAGACGGCCGACGGCACAACGGATTCCGAAGCGCATCGCGGAAGTCATGGCGTTACGCGCGTCCGGGCGATCGATCGTGCAAACCGCGATCGGCCCCTCGCGCCGCAAGCTCGCTGCCCGCACCCCAGCTACAGATACGGCAGCGTGGCTGTTTCGTAGGTTTCGACTTGATCATCGAGCAACGTACGTAGTTTGGCCCGTAGCGTAGCCGTGGAATCCCCCACCGGTTTGCCGCAATGGCTACAGCGCGTTTTGAATTGTTGCTGCTCGTCTTCCTCTGGCCAGAATCGGCGCGGCCCAACAGCGGCTCCGGGGTCATACTGGACGGCCTGATGCGGGACCTGCTTGAAGATCCTGCCAACGGGATGGCTTTGCGGGCATTCGAGCTTCAGCACGCCGATCCCTTCGCTGTTTCCCACCGTTCACCGCCCTCACGGGGTCTTGCTCTCGTCACCAGCGTCTACCTGTTGTCGCCCCGGTGGCCGCTCGATGTTCTAGTCGGGGCCAGTCTCCCCGCAGCCCCGCATTTCGGCAACAGTGGCCGGGACGCGCCCGGATCGGGCCCGACCTGGTTCGGCGAGTTCCTGTCACCCGCGCTCAGCCGGGCAAGGTGTCACCCACGACTATGGGTGTC
Source organism: uncultured Actinomycetota bacterium (assembly GCA_963763005.1). Classification (GTDB taxonomy): domain Bacteria; phylum Actinomycetota; class Actinomycetes; order Mycobacteriales; family Mycobacteriaceae; genus Mycobacterium. The sequence continues at coordinate 500,198 of CAVXMI010000016.1, read as the reverse complement.
CGAGGAGCTCGTTCAGGTGCAGCAGTCGGGGTTGAGCACGGCACAGAGCGCTTGCAGGGCTTCAGGGTGTACCCGGTGGAAGACGTGCATGCCGCGGCGGTCGGAGATGACCAGGCCGGCCTTGCGCAGCTGGGCCAGGTGGTGGCTGACGGTGCCGTCGCTCAGGTTGAGCACCGCGGCCAGTTCGCCGCTGATCTCCTCGCCGGCCGACGAGCCGAACAGGTAGGACATGATCTTGACCCGCGCCGGGTCGGCCAGGGCTTTGAGCCGCAGCGCCACCGCCAGGGCGTCGTCGTCGCTCATCGGTCCGGCGGCCACCGGAGCGCAGCACACGGGAGCGGAGATGTCGATCACGGGCAGCGCCTTGGGCATTGACCCACTCTGCCAGATACCTTGACATATATCAAAAAGGTGGGGAGACTGGGCACCGGCGCTGGTTTGATATATGTCTAAGTAGTCGGAGGTGTCTGATGTCCCGTGTTCAGCTTGCCCTCAACGTCGATGACCTTGAGGCCGCAATCACGTTCTACTCCAAGCTGTTTAACGCCGAGCCGGCCAAACGCAAGCCCGGGTATGCCAACTTCGCGGTCGCCGATCCGCCGCTGAAGTTGGTGCTGCTGGAGAACCCCGGCTCTGCCGGCACCCTCAACCATCTCGGCGTGGAGGTCGGCTCCAGCGACACCGTGCATGCCGAGATCGCCCGGTTGACCGAGGCCGGGATGTTCACCGAGGAGGAGATCGGCACGACGTGTTGCTTTGCCACCCAGGACAAGGTGTGGGTTACCGGCCCCGGCGGGGAACGCTGGGAGGTCTATACCGTGCTGGCCGACTCTGAGACCTTCGGCGCCAGCCCCCAACACGCCGATAACGGTGACGGCGAAGCGGGCGTGTGCTGCGGCGGCCAGACCGCCCCCACAGCCTCGTGCTGCTGACCGCCAACCTGATCGTGGGTGGGCATCCAAACCAGGGATGCCCACCCGTACGCGGTCAGCAGTCGCCCACTGGCGACCAGATTCGATATCTGTCAATATCGATGTATGTCGAATCTGCTTCCAGGGCCAAGCATGGCGTGCTGCACGGTTGCGCCTCTGGTGCGTGAACCGCTCAATTCACAGGCCGCGGTCGAAATGGCGGCCCTGTTCAAGGCCTTGGCCGATCCGGTGCGATTGCAGCTGCTGAGCTCGGTGGCCAGTCACGCCGGCGGCGAGGCCTGCGTCTGCGACATCTCCGCGGGGGTCGAGGTGAGCCAGCCGACGATTTCGCATCATCTCAAGGTGCTGCGCGACGCCGGTTTACTCACCTCGCGGCGCCGCGCCTCATGGGTGTACTACGCCGTGGTTCCCGAGGCGCTAAGCGTGTTATCGACGTTGCTTAGTGTTCATGCCGATGCCGCGCCCACGGTGGGGGCACCGGCATGACAGACACCAGCATCCGCGACGCCGCACCGGCGGTGGTAGGCAAGCTGTCCACCCTGGACCGGTTCTTGCCGGTATGGATCGGTTTGGCGATGGCCGCCGGGCTGCTGCTGGGTCGGCTGGATCCCGGGCCTGAACACCGCATTGGAAATGGTTCAGATCGACGGGATCTCGCTGCCGATCGCGCTCGGCCTGCTGATCATGATGTATCCGGTGCTGGCCAAGGTCCGCTACGACCGGCTCGACACCGTCACCGGTGACCGCAAGCTGCTGTCAGTTCCCTGATGCTGAACTGGGTGCTCGGGCCCGGCGCTGATGTTCGCACTGGCCTGGCTGCTGCTGCCGGACCTGCCCGAGTACCGCACCGGCCTGATCATCGTCGGGCTGGCCCGCTGCATTGCCATGGTGATCATCTGGAACGACCTGGCCTGCGGGGACCGCGAAGCCGCCGCCGTCCTCGTCGCGCTGAACTCGATGTTCCAGGTCGTCATGTTCGCGGTGCTCGGCTGGTTCTACCTGTCGGTGCTGCCCGGTTGGCTGGGCCTGGAACAGACCACCATCACCACCTCGCCGTGGCAGATCGCCAAATCGGTGCTGATCTTCCTCGGCATCCCGCTGCTGGCCGGATACCTGTCGCGGCGGTTCGGCGAGAAGGCCAAGGGCCGCAGCTGGTATGAATCCACGTTCCTGCCGAGGATCGGACCGTGGGCGCTCTACGGCCTGCTGTTCACCATCGTGATTCTGTTTGCGCTGCAAGGGGATCAGATCACCAACCGGCCGCTGGACGTTGCCCGCATCGCGCTGCCGCTGCTGGCCTACTTCGCCATCATGTGGGGCGGCGGCTACCTGCTGGCTGCGGCCCTGCGGCCTGGGCTACCGAACGCACCACCACGCTGGCGTTCACCGCCGCGGGCAACAACTTCGAACTCGCCATCGCCGTCGCCATCGCCACCTACGGCGCAACCTCCGGGCAGGCGCTGGCAGGCGTCGTCGGACCGCTGATCGAAGTCCCCGTCCTGGTCGCGCTGGTCTATGTTTCCCTGGCGTTGCGCGCCCGCCTTTTCGGTCCAACCCCCAACCATCAAGTGGCTCTTGATGTCAACAAACCCAGCGTCCTGTTCGTCTGCGTCCATAACGCCGGACGTTCCCAGATGGCCGCCGGGCTGCTGACTCACCTAGCCGGCGACCGCATCGAAGCCCGTTCCGCCGGCACCGAACCCGCCGACCAGATCAACCCGGTCGCGGTGGCCGCGATGGCCGAACTGGGCATCGACATCACCGCCAACACTCCCACGGTGCTAACCGGCGAGCAGGTAGCAACCAGCGACGTCGTGATCACCATGGGCTGCGGCGACACCTGCCCCTACTTCCCCGCAGTCACCTACCGCGACTGGAAACTGCCCGACCCCGCCGGCCAACCCCTCGACGCAGTCCGCTCTATACGCAACGAGATCGCCGAGCGCGTCCAAGCCCTGATCGCCGAACTACTGGCCACCGCCCAGACCCCTTAGCGCTCGATCAACGCAGTTCAAGACATCGAGCGCGTCATCGGGCAGCGGTCGCTAGAGCGCTACGAGGTTGACGCCGTCGTGTGCTCGCGTATGGACGTGGTCGTCGAAGGCGTCAGCTGCACACCTTTACGGATTCCTACGACTCCGACCTGGATCGGGTGGCGGATGCGCTCGCCGGGCTCGGAGGATGACCGCGCCAGCGGATAAACGGCGACAACCCGGGCCACAGTGTGCGCAGGATCGGAAGTCGATACCTGAAAAGCCTGTGACCTGCCCCATTCGTCGTGTTGTTCGGCCAGGACCGCCCCGACGAGGCGGATCAGGGCGTTGCGGTCATCGGCAAGAGATCCTCAATCAACGCCCACTGCGAATCAGGAAGCAATCGAAACCGCCACATATCCCAGCCTCAGACATAACACCTGAAACTATTGTCAGACACGCCCTAGACCCAGGCGACCCCTTGAGGAGCTAGTTGATCATTCGGGTTCAGCAGCGGGCCGGCGCTGCAGCCGCTTGTCTTCATACATTGCAGCGTCGGCCCGGCTCAGCAAACGGTGCGGTTCTTCGGGCTCTGCCGCCAGCGCCACTCCAATCGCCGCGCTGATGGTCAGCTCGAGGTCTGGGCTGATGGCAATCGGCTCGAGCAGCGACTGACGGATCCGGTCAGCCACCATTGCGGCGCCCTCGGCATCTGCCCCCGGCAGCAGCACGACGAACTCGTCACCGCCGAGCCTGACCGTGGGCGGGTTCCCCGCATCGGCCCGCCACACGACGTCACCCCGGGCGCGGGTTACCTCGACAATGCGCCGCGCAGCCTCGCGCAGCACGCAGTCGCCTGCTTCGTGCCCGTACTCGTCGTTGACTTCCTTGAAGCGGTCGAGATCGATGAAGATGGCGGCCACCGGATCAGTTGGTGTTGCTTCTGCCAGCATGGCGGTCATTACGCTGCTCAGATGGCGGCGATTTGGTAGCCCAGTCAGCGGGTCGTGCAGGCCGAGGTACGCAAGTTTGGCCTGGGCTCGGCTCAGCTGGGCCGATTCGACGTCATATACCAGCAGTTGCGCCGCCTGCAGGTCGGCGTCTGTCCAGGACGCACTCGAGCCGCTGACTTGCTCCAGCCAGGTATCGAACGACTTCCTCGGATTGATCAATCCAGCGGAGTGAGCGTGCGGATTCCCCAGCCAGCGGAGCTGCTGCAGACGGTCTCGCCGGAACCAGACCACGAATTCGTCCGGCGCGCCGAGCGCGACGAACAAGCAGCCGGCTGCACCGAGAGAGTCAGCTGTCGATTGCGGCAAGCGGTCGGTGGCCCAGGGCGCGCCCGGGGACCGGGCGGCGCGGATTTCGCCCGCGAGTCTTCGCACGGCATCCTCGGATGGCGCTGCGCCAATCGACCGGTATTGCCCGTCCGCACATGCAGCTGCGCCGTCTGCCTGGCAGAGCGCCAGCAGGTCACCGGAAGCCGACGTGAGTCCCTCGGCAATAGCGGGCGCGCTCTGCATCGCCGCCCTGAGCCGGGTCCGGATAGATTCGCGGCTGGCCGCGTCGTTCAGTCTGAAGATCTGTTCAGCTGCAGAGACTTGGAGTTTTGCCTGCAGGACTACCAGTTCACACGACCGACGCCTCGAGCGCGAGAGCGATCGGGGGTTTTCAGATGTGCACGAGACGAGCCTTGTCAGCCGGCCTCCGTCGGCCATGGAGAACGAAACGCTGGCTGCTGTCTGCATATTGCGCATGTATTCGAGGTGGACGGGGGAAACGCTACGCAGCGCAGCGCGGCTCAGGTCAAGACTCGTGCCGGCCATCCGCGGCGATGCAATCACGGCGACATCGCCCCCGTCGACGTCGGGTATGTAGCGCGACGCTTTGCGGGTGTAAATCTGGCGGGCTTGGAGCGGAATGTCGCTCGCCGGAAAATGATGTCCGAGGTATCGGACCAGTCCTGGAAGACGATCCTCAGCGACGATCTCTCCGTGCTCGTCTTCATGGAACCGGTAGACCATCGCGCGGTCGAATCCGGTCAGTGCGCGCACTGCGCTGGCAACGGCCGCCTCGACTTCGGGCACGCTCGTCGCCTCGCCGATCGTCTGTGAGGCATGTAGAACCGGGACGAGATTGGCTTGATCGTCCCCGTGCGCCGTCTCGATCTCGATGACGATCTGCCCGCCGGCTTGATGCAGAATCACATCGGCCTTGCCGTCGAACGCAGCTGCCAGGCGCATTCCATACAGATCGGGCGACGAAGGCCGGTAGCCAGTCTGCTCGATCGCCTGCTCAAGCCGCTGCTGTTCATCGGGGGAGAAGATGCTCATCAGCGGCGAATCGAAAAGCTGATCCGGCTCCGCCCCGATCAACTCAGGGGTGTTGGCACTGGCGTACGTGATGCGGCGATCTTGCAGATCGGCGGCAACCAGCGCTCCATGGGCTTGAATTCGGCCGGACAGGTGCAGCTGCTCACTCTCGCAACCGGCCAGAGGCTGCGCGCTCGGATCCGCTTGGGCAGTCAACAGCCCGCTCCCGGCGAGGCATCCGGCCAGCTCAGAATGTCGCGGATCAACGCGTAAGCAGCCAGCGCGCCCGCAATGACCCGGGCGGAGTCCGCTCCGGATTCGCCGAAGACATCCAGTGCAGTCTTGAAGTGACGCCAGAGCCGGCCGAGGTCGAGCCTGTCGGAGGCGAAGAAGGATCGCGGAAAGTCGCCGCACCCGGAAGCAGCGAGATTGGCAGCGATCACGCGGCCGCCGAGAACTGATCCGGCCGCGACGTATGCCGCGCCGATCCTCTCCTCGCGGCCTCCGCGCAGCTGATTCGCGAAGACAGGCCCGTGGTGAGAAGCGCAGGCCTCATCAGCCGCAGCCGGCAACCGCTCCGACATCAACCCGATATCTGCTCGCAGCGCCTGCGTCCGGCTCAGCAGGGCTATGTCCGGGCCGAGCTCTCTCGCGACGGTCTCCCGGCTGAACTCCGCCACTGCAGTGTGGAAGATCAGCAAACCGTTGAGCACAGCAAGGTATTCCGACGCATCGGGGCGGCCGAAGTCGAGACGCATGGCCGCCTCGGCGGTACGGTGCGCCTGCGCTGTGCGGTCACGAAGGATCCGTGAAAGGCCCGGTCCTCCTGCCCGCGGCGAACCGGCCCCGGGCCCGCGCTCACTTTGCATGATCCACTCGCTAAGGATAGAGCCGATGGGCGTTACCCGAGCCGGACTCTGCTCGGCCCAGGGGGTTCCTGTCGAGTATGTGGAGGAGATCATTGGCAACGAGCGTGCCATCAATTCCGAGATCGGATGCGGCTATCGCGGCACTGGGTCTGAGCGACGCGTTCTGGACCAACGTGCGGGCCCAACTACGAAAGCGCTGTACGCGAGAATCCAGCAGGCTCGATCTCAGAGTGAAGGTGCCCACCAATCGCGGTGACCACGATCTACGCCGATCTGTACGACCACGAGTTGGACGCGGTAGCGGATTTCCTCGACCAGCTCGCGGAACCGGACACGCAAGGTAAATCAGGGCCTGAAGCCAGCTGAAGCTGGGCGGGTCGGGGGTGGTGGTCCCGGCTGGGATCGAACCAGCGACCTTCCGCGTGTGAAGCGGACGCTCTTCCACTGAGCCACGGGACCGGCGCCGAGGGGCGAACGAGGTCGAAGATTAGCACGACCCGCACATCGACAGGCGCGCCACGTGCGCGATCGATAGCTGAAGCGCCCGAAAGGACCTAGAGATTTGTGTGGGCCCGCTCACGTGGACTATCGTCGTCCTTCGCACCGGGCGACGATCTCGTCCGTTGCGCGCGGATGTAGCGCAGTTGGTAGCGCATCACCTTGCCAAGGTGAGGGTCGCGGGTTCGAATCCCGTCATCCGCTCGAAGGTTCAAGTGGCATCAATCCCAGCGGTGGAGTGGCCGAGTGGTGAGGCAACGGCCTGCAAAGCCGTGCACACGGGTTCGATTCCCGTCTCCACCTCCAGATTTCGATCTACCAGCGCGATTAGCTCAGCGGGAGAGCGCTTCCCTGACACGGAAGAGGTCACTGGTTCAATCCCAGTATCGCGCACCAGGGTTTGTGCAGTTAAAAACCTGTTTTTAGATGCGCTAGATAGTGGGTATGCAATAAGCATGCAATAGGGCGTTGTCGCCGGCAGTTGTGCTTGCATCGTCCATCGAGTTAAGACGGCAGTTGTGCCGCCTTTGCGGCTCTTGGTCCTCGGTTGTGTGTACCCAGCGCGCACCGAGGGCAGTGCCAGTAACATCAGCAAAACCCAGCAGGCGGCGTCCGGGCGATGTTAGCTTCGACGGCGCTGGCCTCGAATAGCGAAGCGTAGGTCGTAGGTATGGACGTAAGGGTGGTTCTCATCGCGTTGTTCGTCTGCGGCCTCATCGCCGCTGCGATTGGTTCTGCGAAGAACCGCAACGTTCTCGGATCATTCCTTCTTGGGGCCCTGCTAGGGCTCCTCGGAATCTTCATTGTTGGCGTGCTGCCGAAGGAAGCGCCCAAGCCGCCGCCAGGGATGCGGGCCGTTCAATGTCTGAGATGCAATACGGTTCAGAATGTTCCAGACGATCAGACAACGTTTGAGTGCTGGCAGTGCAAGCTGGTGAGCAACGTGGCAGATGCAACTTACGTAGAAGGTAAGCGCGGCCCCGGGCCCAAGAGTCCCGAGGACACCCGTGAATGGTTAAACCGGGTGAAGAAGCAGCGCTAAGGCGCGGCAAGGCATCCGCCCCGGACAGGCCAAGGTTGAGCCGAATTTTGGCGGAGCGGATCAGCTGGCGTTGAGCGTCGGACAATCCGTGTAACGAGCCGCATCGATCAGTGCGTCGGCACGTTCCCCAGCCCGATCCACATCCATCCCGGTCAGATCAGAATTGTTCGCGTTTTGCGCAGCGCTAACGATCTGACGGCGTGACCAGCCCTGCGCCAGGGCAGCGCATATCGTTCGTTCAGTTCGCCTTATATGGTCAGGCCAGTCGGGAGCGAATGCAACCGGGTCGGCGTGAGCCGTGGCGATTGTGTCGGGCATTGCCGCCACACCAAGGAACGCACTCATCAGCGACACTGCTGAAAGCAACTTCTTCATGGCCCAGAAGCGTAGGCAGGTCAGCCGAAAACCAGCTGAGCTTCCACTGTGAATGTTTTGAAGGTACTTCGCTATAGGTGTGCAAGCGGCCGCCGTGCGTTTTATCTCGGTGTTCCACCCGACCGGATCGCGCAGGGGCTGCAGCGCAACGATGCCCGGTTCAACGAGTGGCGGGCCTGGCACGACACGCCGTGGCCGCTTCTCGACGCTCCTGCGGTTACCCCCTTTCTTTGGGGGGTGGGGCGGCGAGGAGCAGGATGCGCACCGCTCCTGGCCGCCGTTTGCCCGGCCGATCCAGTTGGTGACGAGCCAATCGCCGGGCAAGCCCCAGAACTCGGGCACCGCCAACCCGGTCACGACACAAATCGAAGCTGGGTATCTGACCGCCGGCGCCAGATAGCCATAGACCTGAAGCAGGACGCTCAAGATGGTCGCCCGAGTCTCCGGGAGCACTCTCGCTCTTATCCCGCTCTCGAAGAGCACGACGTCTTCGGCGCGCAAGACCAGAATCTGGTCTTCGGGGCCGACGGGGGACTCGTCGCCGACCGTCGTTGTTACGTTGGCGCCGAACATGATCGGCAGGCCGATCATCTTGCCGACGAGAATTCGGCGGCGCCCATCCCCTGGAATGCCGGGTTGCGGTCCCGGAGTTTGGTGACGATCTCCGCATCCGACTTTCCGTCGGCGACGAACTGACACACCGACTTGGCGGCTGTTATCGCGCGATCCGGTCTTGGTAGGTGAGCCCAACTTGTCGGCGTTCCGCGAGGAATTCGTCGTGGTTGCTATCGGCGTACGCCGGCGCGGCCATGCCGACTACGGCAGCGACGCGTATCAGCACCATTAGGAGTCTCGTGACCTCCTGATTGTCCGAAGGAGACGGTGCTCATGCATCTCGTGCGGCGGATGGGACATGAAGCCTGAAAGACCCTGTGCGCCAATACCTTGCGCCCACACGCCCGCCACGCTGCTGGCGTCCGTGAGATCTTCGAAAACCAGTTTACCGGCCGCCGGATCCGCGGTGGCCAGGTGACGTGCCGGCGCATTCGCCGACCTCTCGGGGCTCTGGGTTTCCCAGACGTCACCGATAAAGGCGCTGACCAGACCGCTGCCGACGTGTTGGCGAAGGCCCGGGCACGCAACTGGAGCTCGGCGATCGCCGTGGCGGCGATTAGGCCTTACAAAACTGTCGTCTACGCCCACACACCCGCCGGACACCGGCGGACCGCTGAAACACATTGTGCTGCAACGCGTCACGGCCACCCCCAGCTCGCTGATGTCATGACCGGTCGACCAATTACCCGCAGTCGTGACTGCCCGGCGGGCGATGGAGGACAATTCCGCGTTTACCCGACTACGAATCGTGGGTTAGCAACGACTGTGCTATTGGGATCGGTGGCGAACCGGCACGTCCTCCAGGTCCCGATTGCGCCGTTTGGGGTCGCTTGCTGACACGGCGCTCCGCTCCCGCCGCTCGGGGTTAGCCGCCGCTACCGTTCCCGCCATCGCCCGACAGGACGTTGGGGCAATAAGCGCTGGCCGCGATTGCAGTGAACTTGGCGGCACTGTCCCCGCGCAGTCCAGAGTTGAGGCTTTGGACCTCCTTGACGACATCCACCGTCTGCATGCCTTCTGCGACTTGCCGGCATACCCATTTGCCGGCTGTTATGGCGCGCTCCGGGTCCGGATACGTGATGCCGGCCTGTCGGAGTGCACCGAGGAATGCGTCATCGTTGGTATCGGCGTACGCGGGCGCGGCCATGCCGATCATGGCAGCGACACTTGTCAGCGTCAGCAGGAGTCTCATAGCTTCCTGATCGTCCCAGCGCGCCGTTAACCGCGCATCTCGTACAACTGCGGCTCCTTCATCGCGAGTTGTAATCGCCTTGCGCAGCAGCGTAGTAAAACAGCGATCATAATCGCCACTCGCGGCAACCCGTCAACCAGTGGTTGACACACGGCGGACCGTCAACCTGCTGTTGACGTTATGGTTCAGCCGACTCCCATCGCCTACCCCGTCCGCCTCGACGAGCTGATCAACGCCATCACGCAGGTGCACACCGACGCGCTGGACCAGCTCGCTGATGCCGTCCTGGCTGCCGAACATCTCGACGAGATCGCCGACCACTTGATCGGGCACTTCGTCGATCAGGCGCGTCGCTCCGGAGCCTCGTGGACCGACATCGGCAAGAACATGGGCGTCACCAAGCAGGCCGTGCAGAAGCGGTTCGTCCCGAAAGCCGGGGCCACCACACTGGACCCCGCTCAGGGCTTCGGGCGCTTCACGCCGCGAGCTCGCGGCGCGGTGGCCGCGGCCCAGAATGCCGCGCACGAAGCTGCCAACGGCGAGATCACGCCCGACCATCTGCTGCTGGGCCTGCTCAGCGATCCGGCCGCGCTGGCGACCGTGTTGCTTCAGCTGCAGAAAATCGACACCGAGGCACTACAGGCTGCCGTGAAGCTGCCCCCGGCCCGCGCTGAAGTTCCCGAGCTGATCCCGTTCGGCGGCCCGGCGCGCAAGGTACCCGGGCTAACCTTCCGCGAGGCACTTCGGCTGGGCCACAACTACATCGGTACCGAACACCTGCTGCTGGCACTGCTCGAACTCGAAGGCGGCACCGGACCACTACACCGATCCGGCGTCGACAAAACACGTGTCCAGACGGATCTGATCGCCGCGCTCGAATCACTCACCGAAGGCGCGAGCGTCAGCGGGCCCAGCAAGACCTGAGACGACCAACCCCTCCCCTTCGCGCTAGCGCGTGTGTAATCATGCGAAGGTCCCCGAACAGGGAGCCCAGGAGGCAAAGATGCACCGTTGGCTGATCGTCCTTTCCGCCTTCCTCGTCGCCGCAGCGGGCGTCCTGGCTGTCGACGTTGCCGCTCCGCGCGCGTGGGCCGGCGACGCGCCCATCGGCCACATCGGCGACACCCTGCGGGTGGATACCGGCACCTACGTCGCAGACGTCACCGTCAGCAGCGTGGTACCGGTCGACCCGCCGCCAGGCTTCGGCTACACACGAAGCGGCGTCCCGGTGAAAAGCTTCCCCGGCAGCTCGGTCGACCGCGCCGACGTGACGGTCCGCGCGGTCAGGGTGCCCAACTCCTTCGTCATGGCGACTAATTTCAGCTTCGACGGAGTCACCCCATTCGCCGACGCGTACAAGCCGCGGCCATGTGATGCACCCGATTGGCTGGACAACGCGCTGGTGAACGCGCCGCAGGGATCGATTGTCCGCGGCGGTGTGTACTGGGACGCCTACCGCGATCCGGTCTCTGTTGTCGTCCTGCTGGACAAGAAGACGGGCCAGCACCTCGCGCAGTGGAACCTCTGACCTGGACATAGACATCGCGACGACGGACTCCGTCGACGCCGACGAGTTGGCCTCCGAACTAGCCTCTGTTGCCGCACGCACCTTTCCGTTGGCATGTCCGCCATCGGTGGCTGCCGAGCATGTCGCATCGTTCATCGACGCCAACCTGTCCGCGACCCACTTCGCCGAGTTTCTGGCCGATCCCCGACGAGCGATTCTCACCGCCCGGCACGAGGGGCGAATTGTCGGTTACGCCATGCTGGTTCGCGGCGTTTCCGATGACACCCACGTCCAGCGAGCCGTCGACATCAGACCGGCCGCCGAGCTGTCAAAGCTTTACCTGCTGCCGGACTTTCACGGTAAGGGCTTATCGGCGGCGTTGATGGACGCCGCGCTGGCCACCGCGGCCAAGTGGGGTGTCCGCTGCGTGTGGCTAGGAGTCAACCAGAAAAACCAACGCGCACAACGCTTCTACATCAAAAGCGGCTTCACGATCAGCGGCACCAGGACGTTTCAACTGGGTACCCATCAAGAGAACGACCACGTCATGGTTCGAGCGGTCTCCCCTTCCCAGTAGGCGTAGTCAGCGCCAACAGTCGTGACGTGGCCCGCAGGTACTTCTTTCGATAGCCACCGGCCAGCATCTCCTCGCTGAAAATGGCGTCCAGCTTCGCGCCGGAGGCCACCACCGGGATTCCGGCGTCGTACAGGCGATCGGTGAGCGCCACCAGCCGCAGGGCAACGTTCTGGTCGTCTATGCCGTGCACCCCGGTCAAAAACACCGCGGTCACGCCCTCGATCAGGGTCAGATACCGCGACGGATGCATGGTGGCCAGGTGCGCGCACAGCGCGTCGAAGTCGTCGAGTGTCGCCCCTTGAACGCCCGCGGCACGCGCGGCGACTTCCTCGTCTGACAACGGCCCGGGTGCCGGCGGCAGGTCGCGGTGCCGGTAGTCCGGTCCTTCGATCCGCACGGTGGTGAAAATCCTTGCCAGCGTATTGATCTCGCGCAGAAAGTCCTGGGCGGCAAAGCGGCCTTCACCGAGCTGTTCAGGCAGCGTGTTGGAGGTCGCGGCCACCGACACGCCCCGCTCGACCAGTGACGAGAGCATTCGCGAGATCAGCGTGGTGTTGCCGGGATCGTCCAACTCGAACTCATCGATGCACACCGCCGTGTAGTTGGCCAGCAGATCGATGCATTCGGCGAAGCCGAACACCCCGGCCAGTTGGGTCAGCTCGCCAAATGTCGCGAACGCTTTGGGCTGCTCCGGCGCTTCCGGCCCGGCTCCGGGTAGCTGGTAGTAGGCCGAAGCCAGGAGGTGGGTCTTGCCCACCCCGAACCCGCCGTCCAGGTACAACCCGACACCGGGCAGCACCTCCCGTTTGCCGAATAGTTTCTTGCGGCCGGCCCGCCGCTCGACGGCCCGCCGGCAGAACTGCTGGCAGGCCACGACGGCGGCAGCCTGGGACGGTTCTGCCGGGTCCGGGCTAAACGTTCCGAAGCTCACTTCGGCGAAGGTCGGGGGCGGCCGCAATTGGGCGATCAGGCGCCCCGGCGACACGGACGGATGCCGATCCACCAGGTGGCCCACCGGGTCCGCGGCGCTGGGGACGTCCGCAGAGGTGGACCCGTGCATGCTGGCACTGTAGCGGCGTGCTGCAATCAAACCCATGCCCGACTTCGAGGCCGGCCGATCCGCCGACGCACGCCTGAGGCTGCTCGGATCCGATCGCCAACTCGACGACGGCGACCTCCCCGAGCTTTACGGCTATCCGGCTGAACTCAACGGCACCTGGTTGCGGGCGAATTTCATCAGCAGCCTGGACGGTAGCGCCACCGTCGAGGGCACCAGCGGCGCATTGGCGGGGCCCGGCGATCGAGCGGTCTTCATCCTGCTGCGTGAACTCGCAGACGTCATCGTTGTCGGTGCAGGCACCGTGCGTATCGAGGGCTACTCCGGCGCGCACCTGGGCTTCGCCGAACGCCAGCAGCGGCGGGCCCGGGGCCAAAGCGAAGTCCCGCAACTGGCGATCGTCACCAAGTCGGGTCGCCTCGACCGGGATCTGGCGGTATTCACCGACACCGAAGTGCCACCGTTAGTGCTCACCAGCGCGTCAGCGGCCGACGCGATACGCCAGCGACTGGCGGGCCTCGCCGAGGTAATCGACTGCTCTGGCGACGATCCCGGCGAGGTAGACGAAGCAGTGCTGCTGGCCAACCTCGCGAACCGGGGTATGCGCCGCATCCTGACCGAAGGCGGGCCGATGCTGCTCGGAACGTTCATCGAGCGCGCCTTGCTCGACGAGCTGTGTCTGACGATCGCGCCCTTTCTCGTCGGCGGTCTGCCCCGCCGCATAGCGACGGGCCCGGGCCAGCTGCCTACCCGGATGCGCTGTGCCCACGTACTCACCGACGACGCCGGGTACCTTTACACCCGCTACGTCAAGGCCTGAACGCCAGGCGGGTCCAATTGCCCGGCCCTGCCCCGCAAGCGGGAGATACCCTCACCTCGGGCCGCTGCACGGCCCGCGTCGTCGCCGGGCGGAGTGGCTACTGTTGTCGGCATGAGTCGGCACATCACGTCCGCGACGATTCCGCTCGCGGCGGCCTTGTCGGTGGCCACGGTGCTGGCCGGCTGCGTCCCGGCCCTGGGCGCCGACCCGCGCTTCGCGACCAACTCCGGTGCCCGACCACAAGGCGCGGCCCCCACGACACCGCCACCCGGCGGCCCGCCGCCGATCGCCGCACCAAAGAACGACTTGTCGTGGCGCGACTGCACGTCGCGGGTCTACGCGGACGCGGCGATCCCGGCCGCGCCGGGCATCAAGCTGGAGTGCGCGAGTTTCGACGCCGACCTCGACCCGGTCAACGGTGGGTCCGGGTCGCTGAGCATCGGCGTGGTCCGCGCCCGCTCGGGCCAGACCCCGCGCGACGCAGGACCCCTTGTCTTCACCACCGGCTCTGACCTGCCGTCGTCGACACAGTTGCCCGTCTGGCTGTCACACGCAGGCGCCGATGTGCTCCGCGGCCACCCGATTGTCGCCATTGACCGTCGCGGCATGGGCATGTCAAGCCCGATCGACTGCCGCGATCAATTTGAGCGCGACGAGATGCGCGATCAGGCTCAGTTCCAGACCGGTGACGACCCGGTGGCCAACCTCTCCGCAATCTCCAATGACGCCACCACTAGCTGCACCGACGCAATCGCGCCGGGCAACTCCGCCTACGACAATGCACACGCCGCCTCCGACATCGAGCGACTGCGCAACCTCTGGGACGTACCCGCACTCGCGCTCGTCGGCATCGGCAACGGCGCGCAGGTGGCGCTCACCTACGCCGGATCCCGCCGCGACAAGGTCGCCAGACTGATCCTCGACTCCCCGGTTGCGTTGGGGGTCAACGCCGAAGCGGCGGCCGAGCAACAGGTCAAGGGCCAGCAGGCCGCGCTCGACGCGTTCGCCGCGCAGTGCATCGCAGTGAACTGCGCACTGGGCCCCGATCCGAAGGGCGCCGTCACTGAGCTGCTCTCCGCGGCCCGTTCCGGTAAAGGGCCCGGCCGCGCATCGGTGGCGTCGATCGCCGACGCCATCACCACCGCTTTGGGCTTCCCCACCGGCGACCGCGTGAACAACACCACGGACCTGGCCAACGCGCTGGCGGCCGCCCGCTCCGGCGATATCAACCAGCTCAACAACTTGATCAACCGCACCGATGCCATCCAGGACACCGACGGCCAGTTCGTCAACTCGTGCAGCGACGTGGTCAACCGTCCGACTCCGGACCGGGTGCGCGAACTGGTGGTCGCCTGGGCGAAGCTCTATCCGCAGTTCGGCGCAGTCGCCGCACTCAACCTGGTCAAGTGCCTGCACTGGCCCAGTGGTTCGCCGCCGCAAGCACCCAAGGATCTCAAGGTCGACGTCCTGTTGCTGGGTGTGCAGGACGACCCGATCGTGGGCATGGAAGGGGTCGCCGCGACGGCGGCCACCGTCATCAACGCAAACGCCGCCAGCAAGCGGGTGATGTGGCAGGGCATCGGCCACGGCGCCAGCATCTATTCGTCCTGCGCGGTGCCGCCGCTGGTCGGCTATCTGGACACCGGCAAGCTGCCCGGCACCGACACCTACTGTCCCGCCTGATACTTCACGTCCACCAAGCCCCGGTGTACGGTGCGCTGGTGACGGCAGCTGACTCGACCAGACCCGGTTTGCGCGAATCTGCGCTGGCCGCATTCCGGCCCCGCACCGGCGCACCGAGCACCGCATCGATAGTGCGCGCGGTGTTGTGGCCGGCGGCCATCCTGTCGGTGCTCCACCGCAGCATCGTGCTCACGACCAACGGCAACATCACCGACGATTTCAAGCCGGTCTATCGGGCGGTACTCAACTTCCGGTACGGCTGGGACATCTACAACGAGCACTTCGACTACGTCGACCCGCACTACCTGTACCCGCCGGGCGGCACACTGCTGATGGCGCCGTTCGGATACCTGCCCTTCGCGCCGTCGCGCTACCTGTTCATCTCGATCAATACGGTGGCCATCCTCATCGCCGCCTACCTGTTGCTGCGGATGTTCAACTACACGCTGTCCTCGGTGGCCGCCCCCGCCCTGATACTGGCCATGTTCTGCACCGAGACCGTGACCAACACCCTGGTGTTCACCAATATCAACGGCTGCATCCTACTGCTCGAGGTGCTGTTCATCCGGTGGCTGCTGGACGGCAAAGTCGGCCACCAGTGGTGGGCCGGCCTGGCCATCGGGCTGACGCTGGTGCTCAAACCCCTACTCGGTCCGCTGCTGTTACTGCCCTTGCTGAACCGCCAGTGGCGGGCGCTGGTGACCGCCATCGTGATCCCAGTGGTCATCAACCTGGCCGCGCTGCCGCTGATCAGCCACCCGCTGGACTTCTTCACCCGGACCCTGCCCTACATCCTGGGCACCCGGGACTACTTCAACAGCTCGATCCAGGGCAACGGCGTCTACTTCGGCCTGCCCACCTGGCTGATCGTGGCCCTGCGACTGCTGTTCACCGCGATCGCCTTCGGCAGCTTGTGGCTGCTGTACCGCTACTACCGCACCCGCGACCCCCTGTTCTGGTACACCACCTCGTCGGGGGTGCTGTTGCTGTGGTCGTGGCTGGTGATGTCACTGGCCCAGGGCTACTACTCGATGATGCTGTTCCCGTTCTTGATGACGGTCGTGCTGCCCAACTCGCTGATCCGCAACTGGCCGGCGTGGCTGGGGATCTACGGCTTCATGACGCTGGACCGCTGGCTGCTCCTCAACTGGATGAGGTGGGGCCGCGCCCTGGAGTATTTGAAGATCACCTACGGCTGGTCGTTGCTGCTGATCGTGACGTTCACCGTGCTCTACTTCCGCTATCTGGACGCCAAGGCGGACAACCGGCTGGACAGCGGCATCGATCCGGCGTGGCTGACGGCCGAGCGGGACCGCGCTAGCGTGGACGCATGACCCGCGCCGGCGACGATGCAGAGCAAAGCGATGAGGAGGAGCGGCGCCAATGACCCGCGCCGGCGACGATGCAGAGCGAAGCGATGAGGAGGAGCGGCGCCGATGACCCGCGCCGGCGACGATGCAGAGCGAAGCGATGAGGAGGAGCGGCGCCAATGACCCGCGCCGGCGACGATGCAGAGCGAAGCGATGAGGAGGAGCGGCGCCAATGACCAATGAGACCAGCGGCATGTCGCGTCCGAAACTAGAACTGTCCGATGACGAGTGGCGTAAGAAACTCAACCCGCAGGAGTTCGCGGTGCTGCGTCGGGCCGGCACCGAGCCGCCGTTCACCGGTGAGTACACCGACACCAAAACCCTGGGCGTCTACCAGTGCCGGGCCTGCGGCGTCGAATTGTTCCGCAGCACAGAGAAGTTCGAGTCACACTGCGGCTGGCCGTCGTTCTTCGACCCGTCGAACTCCGACGCGGTGATTCTGCGCCCCGACCACTCGCTGGGCCAGACCCGCACCGAGGTGCTGTGCGCGAACTGCCACAGCCACCTGGGCCATGTGTTCGCCGGTGAGGGTTATCCCACGCCGACGGACCTGCGCTACTGCATCAACTCGATCTCGTTGCGCCTGGTCCCGACGGACGCTTAGCGCCGAGCCTGTGGTCAGCGCGGTCTCCACTCGCACTTTCCCGCGCTAACTACAGTTTCGCGGAGTCCGCCGGCACATCAGTCCACCCGGGTGGCGTGGACTTCCCAGAACGGCGCGTGCACCCTGCCGTTGACCAGCCACGGCTCCATCGCCCGAAACCGCTCCATCAGCGTCTGCACCTGGTCGGCCATATCGGGATTTCGCGCGGCCATCAGCTCGAAAGTCTCGACACTCATGTTGACCTGGTAGGTGGTCGTGCCCAGGTAGGTGATCTCCCAACCGCCAACCGGAAGTACCTGGCGGAAATCATCCTCGGACAACGACCGCGGCATGCTGAAGCCGTTGACGTCGTGCTCCCCGAACTCGAACATGTAGAGCCGCGCTCCCGGCTTGGTAGCCCGGTGCAACGCCTGCACATAGGATTTCTGTAGCGCGGGGTCGGTGCTGAACGTGTGGTAGAAGGCGCAGTCGACGACGGTGTCGAACCGGTTGTCCAGACCCTCCAGCTTCGTGGCGTCGGCCACCTGGAAGTCCACCGATACCCCCGCCTGCTGCGCGTTCTCCCGGGCGCGCTCGATAGCCGCCACCGACCCGTCGACGCCGGTGACCGAGTAGCCGGCGGAGGCGTAATAGATCGCGTGGTGGCCCGGGCCGGTGCCCGGGTCGAGCACCTCGCCCTTGATCGCGCCCACCGCAACCAGTTGCTGGACCACTGGCTGCGGGCCGCCGATGTCCCAAGGCGTGGCAGCAGGAAGGCCGTGCACAACCCGGTCGTCGCGATACATCTCCTCGAAACGGGTGGGATCGCTCGGGTCGAACTGGGTCATGGGGTCCTCGTTTCTGCAGGTTCAGGGCAGCGAGTTCACCAGTTGCTCGACCGGCACCCGTGGCCCGGTGAAGAACGGCGTCTCCTCGCGCGTATGCCGTCGGGCGTCGGTGGCACGCAGTTCCCGCATCAGGTCGACGATGCGGTCCAACTCGGGGGCCTCGAAGGCCAGGATCCATTCGTAATCGCCGAGCGCGAACGCCGGCACCGTGTTGGCCCGGACGTCCTTGTACTCGCGAGCAGCCATGCCGTGCTCGGCCAGCATGCGGCGACGCTCCTCGTCGGGCAGCAGATACCACTCGTAGGACCGCACAAAGGGATACACGCAGATGTAGGCGCCGGGCTCCTCGCCGGCCAGAAACGCCGGGATATGGCTCTTGTTGAACTCCGCCGGCCGATGCAGCGCCACACTGCTCCACACCGGCGAGCAGGCCCGTCCGAGGATGGTGGTGCGCCGGAAGTCGGCGTAGGTCGCCTGCAGCGCTTCGACGCGCTCTGCGTGGGTCCAGATCATGAAATCGGCATCTGCCCGCAGGCCCGCGACGTCATAGAGACCGCGCACCACGACGCCGCGCTCCTCCTGTTGCTTGAAAAACGTCGCGGCGTCGTCGATGACCTCTTCCCTGGCGTCCCCCTGCCCTTGGCCGAGCTCGCCGGGTCGCACCGAGAACACCGAGAACATCAGGTAGCGAAGGGTTGCGTTCAGGGCGTCGTAGTCGAGGCGTGACATGGCACCTATCGTGCCACTTGCGCGTCTAAGGCCTCGACGACGCTGGTGACCGCCCTACCGGCCGCGGAGACGCAGGCCGGCACGCCAATTCCGTCCAGGTAGCTACCTGCAACGGCCAGGGTCGGGGGCAGGCCGGCGCGCACCTCGGCGACTACATCGGCGTGGCCGGGACCGTACTGCGGCATCGCGTCGATCCAGCGCTGCACGCGAGAATCGACCGGGTCGACGGCCACACCGAACACGGTGGCCACATCGCCCAGCGCCCATTCCAGCAGCTCGTCGTCAGACGCGCGGGCAGCCAGGTCATCGCCAAACCGCCCGAACGACAGCCGGAGCAGCTGGACGTCTCCGTGCAAGCCCCATTTGCGCGACGACAGGGTGACCGCCTTGGCTCGCAACGGCTCGCCGCTGGCCACGAGCACACCGGAACACTCCGGAAACGGGGTATCGCCGGGCGTCGCGATCGCCACCACCGCCGACGACGCACTCGTGATCCGGCTTGCAGCGGCGAAGCTGCGTGGGGCTGGGCCATCCAGGCCGGCTACACCGTCGATGAGGCGCACCAGCCGCGGTGCCGGGACCGCCAGGATCACCGCATCGGCGTGCCAGCGAGCACCGGTGTCATCGCACAGCGTCCAGCCGCGCGCGGAACGGTCGAGCTTGTTCACGGCGGCCCGCACCCAGTTCAGCCGGCTGCGGGCGACGAGCTCGTCCAGCAGCACCTGGTAGCCGCCGACCAGTGCGCCGAAAACCGGTCCGCCGCTAACCGGCGGCAAACCGTGGCGAACCGCGTCGGTCAAGCTGGTGGCGCCGCGGTCGAGGGCCGTTGCCACGCCGGGGGCGGCCGCGCGCAGCCCGATCGTCGCCGCCGAGCCCGCGTAAACCCCGCCCAGCAGCGGATCCACCGACCGGGCCACGGTCTGCTCGCCGAACCGGTCGGCCACCAATTCGGCCACCGCGGGATCGCTGCCCGGCCGCCAGCTGAGCGGGCGGGCAGGTTCGGCCTCGATGCGTGCGATCGTGGCATCGTCGACCAGGCCGGCAAGTGACCTTCCCGACGACGGGATCCCCACCACCGTGCCCGTTGGCAGGGGGTGCACCGCTTGCTGGCTGTAGATCAACGGTCGGGCGCCGGTGGTGGCACGTCGGCACCCCGACAGGCCCAACTCGGCCAGCAGCGCCGGCATCTCGGGCCGGCGCAGCACGAACGCTTCGGCGCCCAGGTCCATGGGTTGTCCGCCGACCCGCTCGGTGCGCAACACCCCGCCGAGCCGGTCGCCGGGATCGAACAACGTGATGGTCGCGTCGTCACCAGCAGCCACCCGCAATCGGTACGCCGCCGTCAATCCGGAGATTCCGCCGCCCACAACGCAATACGAGCGGGTCATAGCGAGTGGACCAGCGACACCAGGTCGGTCAGCACGCCGGGATCGGTCTCCGGCAGCACTCCATGGCCGAGGTTGAAGATGTGGCCGGCCGCACCGGCGTCGACGGCGCGGCGTCCATCGTCGACGACGGCCCGTGCGGCGGGTTCCACCACCGGCCAGCCCGCCAGCAGCACCACCGGATCGAGGTTGCCCTGCAGCGCCGTGCCGGCTTCCACCCTGCCGGCGGCATCGGTCAAGGCGGTGCGCCAGTCCACACCTACAACGGTGGCCCGGCCAGGCTTATCGCCGGACTTCACCGCCTCCGACATCGCGCCCAGCAACTCGGCGGTGCCAACCCCGAAATGTGTCATCGGCACCTCGTGTTCGGCCAGCGTGGCGAATACCCGCGCGCTGTGCGGCAGCACGTACTGACGGTAGTCGGCCAGCGACAGCGTCCCCGCCCACGAGTCGAACACCTGGATCGCGTCCACCCCGGCACCGATTTGGCCGTGCAGAAACGCGATGGTCAGGTCGGTCAGCTTGGTCATCAGTGCGTGCCAGTTCGCCGGTTCGGCCAGCATCATCGCCTTGGTGCGGGCGTGGTTGCGGCTCGGTCCGCCCTCGACCAGGTAGGACGCCAGCGTGAACGGCGCACCGGCGAAACCGATCAGCGGGACATCGCCGAGCGCGGAGACCAACAGCCCAACGGTCTCCAGCACCGGCTGAATCGCTTGTGGGTCAAGGGGTTTCATAGCCTCGATATCGGCGGTGGTGCGCACCGGCTCCGCGATCACCGGTCCGACGTCTGCAACGATGTCCAAATCGACGCCGGCGGCACGCAACGGCACGACGATATCGGAGAACAGGATCGCAGCGTCAACGTGATAGCGGCTTATCGGCTGCAGGGTGATCTCACAGGCCACTTCCGGCTCGAGGCAGGCCGCCAGCATGCCGTGGTGTTCGCGCAGCGCCCGGTATTCCGGCAGCGATCGGCCGGCCTGCCGCATGAACCAGACCGGCACCCGGCTGGGTTTGCGGCCGGCGACCGCGGCAAGATAGGGCGACTGCGGAAGCTCACGACGGGTACTCATTGGCCTCAATGCTGCCACGACCGGGGCCTGACACGGCGCGCTCGCCCCCTAAAGGGTGTCGAACAACTGGCTGCGGTCGAGTCTGGCTAGTAGGAGGGCGATTTGGCTGAGGATGAGGAATCCTTCGTAGGCGTCCAGGGTGATTTCGTAGTGGCGGTCCAGGCGGCGGCAGTGGTTGATCCAACCGTTGGTGTGTTCGACGACCCATCGGCGGGGCTGCACGGTGAAGCCGTTCCTGGGTTTCGGTGCAACGGCGAGGACGAATCCGGCCAATTGCTGCCTCGTGCTCACTTCGGAGCCATTTCCTCTCATGCCCGTGCTAGGTGAGAGCTGAACCAGTGCTACGTCAGCCGAACCTGGCGATCTCATGGTCATGCCGATGAAGACGAAAAAGCAGATCGCCCGGCACCGCTGACTGGCGACATCGCTTCGGTGATATCGGCGCTTCTGGACGGCGTGGCCACCCATCCGATCGTGACGCCGACGGCGTGGACCAGCGAGCTGGCCGACCGCAAAGCCCGCACCGACGCCAAGCCGCGCGCCAGCGACTGACCGACGATCCGCACCCGATGCGGTTCCACAATGCACTCGGCGCTATTGGCGCTGTACTGCAACGCAACCCGGATGTCTGCGTGGTCCACGAAGGCGCCAACGCGCCGGACCTGGGGCGTGATGAGCATCGGCATGGGCGGCAAGGGATATCACGTCACCACCCCAGCAGAGCAGCCACACCCCCGCCGGCACCGGTCAGCACCGATGAGTGATACCCAGCACCTGGGCTTCGAAGAACTCGTTCAGCGCCAACTCTTGCGCGCATGCGACGAGCGCGCGGGCAACAGGAGATCCCGGTCCGGCGGAGTTGGTGGCCAGCGCAATCTGGGCCTTCAGGGTTGGATCGACCAGCTCGACCGCACGCACCTCCCCGCCCGTCGGCGTCGTCCACAGCCAGGTGTGCGGAACGATGCACGCCCAATTGCCGGTGGCAACCTGCGCGAATAACGAGGCAACCGAGTCCGTCTCAACCTGAGGGCTGACCGTGATGGCATGGCCGGCAAAAGCCGCGTCGATGATCTGCCGGTCCCACATATCCGCGGTCAGCAACGCCAATGGCAGCTGCCCAGCATCGGGCCATCCCAGCGCCGACACACCAGCGGGCAGCATGTCCGCCGGCGACAGCAACACATAGCGCTCCTCATACAGCGGCACCAGGTCCACGTCGTGGGCGTCCTCGGGCACCGGGTGCACAATGACAGCGTCGAACTCGAAGTCACGCAGCCGCCGGTACAACTCAGAAGCCGTTAACCGGGAACGGATTTGCACCTTCACCAAAGGATGCGCCGCACAGAAAGCCGACAACACCAGAGACGCCGTCGTCGAGGCGGTTGGAACCGTGCCCAGCCGAAGCGTCCCAGTGATCCCGGACCGCACCGCGTGCACCTCGGCCTTGAACGCATCATGCTCGGCCAGAATCCGCTTGGCCCACACCACCAACCGCTCCCCCTCGGGAGTCAGGCCCTCAAAACTACGGCCACGGTTGATCAAGGTGACATTGAGTTCGCGTTCGAGCTTGACAATCGCAGCCGACAGCGCAGGCTGCGACACATAACACTGCTCCGCGGCCCGCGCGAAGTGCCGCTCCCGGGCAACCGCGACGAAGTACTCCAACTGACGAAAGAGCACCCGCACCTCCTCGGCCTTCGGGCACCGATCCGCTGAGGCTAACCCGTCGCCACCGGCCCGGCCAATCCACACCAGGACAGTCTCAGAAGCCGCGTTCCGAGTCCACCTAGATCGACGTCCCGGACCTTGGCGCTGTTGACCAAAGCGACCGACCCTGCCACCACGGCGCGGCTGGGCTCGAGCCAGATCACCGCGCCGCGCCCCGCCGGCTGGCCAACCGCCTGACCGGAATCCTGAACAGGCGCCTCAATACCGGAACCATCTACAACAAAGCCACCGCCCGGCCAATACGGTCAGCTGCTTGACACCAAGCCCCCTGGGGTGTGTAGGCCGGCCCCGCAGCCGATCCGGAACTGCTTAGCGCCGCTGCGTAACATCAACGACTGCAACCAGCGACCGTCAGGAGCGCCGATGCCAGTCACTTACGACGACTTCCCCAGCCTTCGCTGCGAGCCCAACGACAACGGCGTACTGAATCTGGTTTTGGACGCACCCGGGCTGAACTCGGTCGGGCCACAAATGCACCGGGACCTTGCCGATATCTGGCCGGTGATCGATCGGGACGCGGCCGTGCGCGTGGTCCTGGTCCGCGGTGAGGGCAAAGCGTTTTCCTCGGGCGGCAGCTTCGACCTGATCGCCGAAACAATCGGCGACTACGAAGGCCGGATTCGCATCATGCGCGAGGCCCGCGACCTGGTGCTCAACCTGGTCAACTTCGACAAGCCGGTGGTTTCGGCGATTCGGGGGCCGGCCGTCGGCGCGGGTCTGGTGGTGGCGTTGCTCGCCGACATCTCGGTGGCGGGCCGGACCGCGAAAATCATCGACGGCCACACCAAACTTGGCGTCGCCGCAGGTGACCACGCCGCGATCTGCTGGCCGCTGCTGGTGGGCATGGCCAAGGCCAAGTACTACCTGCTCACCTGCGAGACGCTGCTCGGCGAAGAAGCCGAGCGCATCGGCCTGGTCTCGACCTGCGTCGACGACGACGAGGTACTCGCCACCGCAACGCGGGTGGCCGAGAATCTGGCGAACGGCGCGCAAAACGCGATCCGCTGGACCAAGCGCAGCCTGAATCACTGGTACCGCATGTTCGGGCCCACCTTTGAAACGTCGCTCGGTCTGGAATTCATCGGGTTCAGCGGCCCGGACGTCCAGGAAGGTCTGGCCGCACACCGTGAGAAGCGCCCCGCGCGATTCACGGCCGGCACCGAGTGTCCCTAGTCGCACGAAACGGCGCGCCTGTCCCCGCGCGTCGGCGGATAGGTCTACCGTCGAAATTTGTGACCCGCGCCGACGACGATGCAGAGCGAAGCGATGAGGAGGAGCGGCGCACGTGACCTCAGCCGAACCGGCCCCATTCCGCGAGGCGGTAGCGGCCATGAACGCTGCCACCGTGCGGCCGGAAATCGAGCTCGGCCCCATCCGCCCACCGCAGCGTCTGGCCCCGTACAGCTACGCGCTGGGAGCCGAGGTCAAACATCCCGAGATCGACATCGTCCCGGAGCGATCCGAGGGCGACGCGTTCGGTCGGCTGATCCTGCTGTACGACCCGGACGGCTCCGACGCGTGGGACGGCACCATCCGCCTGGTCGCCTACGTGCAGGCCGACCTGGACTCGCACGAGGCCATCGACCCCCTGTTGCCAGAGGTGGCGTGGAGTTGGCTGGACGAGGCCCTGGAGTCGCGCACCGAGCACGTCACCGCCCTGGGCGGCACTGTCACCGCCACCACATCGGTGCGCTACGGCGACATCTCCGGGCCACCGCGCGCCCACCAACTGGAGCTGCGGGCGTCATGGACGGCGACCACTCCCGATGTGAGCAGCCATGTCGAGGCGTTCTGCGATGTACTGGAGCACGCCGCGGGCCTGCCGCCAGCCGGGGTCACCGACCTGGGCTCGCGGTCACGCGCCTGACATGTGCCCCGACCTGTCTCCTGCGGAGACTGATCCGCCGGGCAGCACAGAACCTGAACCCACCCCGCTACTCCGGCCGGCCAACGGGATGCCGGATCTCTCCGTCACCGCGAGCCAGATCGAAGCCGCCGCAGAACTCCTGGATCGCGGGCGTGGGCCATTTGCGGTGGACGCCGAGCGGGCGTCGGGTTTCCGCTACTCCAACCGGGCCTACCTGATCCAGATCCGGCGGGCCGACGCCGGCACCGTGCTCATTGACCCGGTCAGCCACGGCGGTGACCCGCCGACCGTGCTACAACCGGTCGCCGAAGTGCTCAGCCAAGACGAATGGATCCTGCACTCCGCCGATCAGGATCTGCCCTGTCTGGCCGAGGTCGGCATGCGGCCGTCGGCGCTGTACGACACCGAGCTTGCCGGACGTCTGGCCGGGTTCGATCGGGTGAACCTGGCCACCATGGTCCAGAGGCTGCTGGGTATGGGGTTGGCCAAGGGCCACGGCGCGGCTGACTGGTCCAAGCGTCCGCTGCCGTCGGCCTGGCTCAACTACGCGGCCCTCGACGTGGAACTGCTCATCGAGCTGCGCGCAGCGATCTCGGGGGTGCTGGCCGAGCAAGGCAAAACCGACTGGGCCACACAGGAATTCGAATATCTGCGGACGGCACCCCCGGCCGCCGCCCGGCGAGACCGCTGGCGACGAACCTCAGGTGTCCACAAGGTGCACGACCGGCGAGGCCTGGCCGCGGTTCGCGAGTTGTGGACGGCACGCGACCGAATCGCCCAGCGCCGCGACATCGCGCCCCGCCGGATCCTGCCGGACTCGGCCATCATCGACGCCGCCATCGCCGACCCGAAGTCGGTCGACGACCTCGTAGCTTTGCCGGTGTTCGGCGGGCGTCATCAGCGCCGCACCGCCGCGATGTGGTGGGCAGCGCTGGAAGCGGCCCGGGAATGCCAGGATCTGCCGGAGGTGGCCGAGCCGGCCAACGGGCCGCCACCCCCGGCGCGGTGGGGCAGGCGGAAACCCGACGCCGCCGCACGGCTGGATGCGGCCCGCGCGGCGTTGGCGGAAGTGTCGCAGCGGGTGGGGGTACCGACGGAGAACCTGGTCTCACCTGACCTGGTGCGACGGCTGTGCTGGGACTGGGCAGGCCTCCCGGCAGGCACTGCCGAGCCCACCATCGACGAGTACTTGCGTGCCGGCCAGGCGCGGGCCTGGCAGCGCGAACTCGTGGTCCCGGTTCTGGCCACGGCGGTGACACAGGCTCCTGACGGCGAATCTGAGATCGACGACCGCTAGTCGAGATGCTCCCTGATCTCGATTTCAGACACACAAGCACCCAGCGCGGCAACCCAACCGGTGATCCGGCGGGCCACGTCCTGGTCGGTGAGGCCCAGATCGGCCAACAACTCGCCCCGCGACGCGTGACCGTAGAATTCCTGCGGCAGGCCGACGTCACGGCACGGCACGTCGATCTCCGCACGCCGCAGAGCGGCCGACACCGCTGCCCCCACGCCGCCGTTGACCCCGTTGTCCTCCAGCGTGACCACCAGCTTGTGCCGCACCGCCAATTCGCGAACACCGTCAGATATCGGCAACACCCAACGCGGGTCGATCACCGTCACACCAATCCCCTGGTTGTGTAGCCGCCTGGCCACCGCCAATCCCATCGACGCGAACGCGCCGATCGCCACCAGCAGCACATCGTGGTTCAGGCCGCTGGCGGGCACCGCGAGCACATCTACTCCTGCGCGCCGCTCCATGGCCGGAATATCTTCGCCCACATCGCCTTTGGGGAACCGTAGCGCCGTCGGGCCGTCGTTGATGTCGAGCGCCTCACCGAGTTCCTCGCGCAGCCGGGTGGCGTCGCGGGGTGCAGCCACCCGCATACCGGGCACGATGCCCAGCATCGACAAGTCCCACATGCCGTTGTGGCTGGCGCCGTCCGAACCGGTGATCCCGGCCCGGTCGAGCACTATGGTGACCGGCAGCTTGTGCAACGCCACATCCATCATGATCTGGTCGAACGCCCGGTTCAGGAACGTCGAATAGATCGCCACCACCGGGTGCATCCCGCCCATCGCCAGCCCGGCCGCCGACGTCATCGCATGCTGCTCGGCGATGCCGACGTCGAACAACCGATCCGGAAAGTGCTGTCCGAACGCCGTCAGCCCGGTGGGGCCGGGCATAGCCGCGGTAATGGCCACAATGTCGCGGCGTTGTTGGCCGTAGCTGATGAGCGCATCGGAAAAGGTCGCCGTCCAGCCCGGGCCCGCCACCTTGGTGGCTTGTCCGGTCACCGGGTCGATCGGGACCGTGGAGTGCATCTGCTCGGCCTCATCGGCTTCCGCCGGGGCGTAGCCCATCCCCTTTCGGGTGACGACATGCACGATCACCGGGCCGCCGAAGCCGCGGGCACTGCGCAGCGCAACCTCCACCGCCCGTTCGTCGTGGCCATCGACCGGGCCGACGTACTTGAGCCCGAGGTCGGTGAATAGCAACTGCGGCGACAGGGAGTCCTTGAGGCCGGCTTTGACGCTGTGCATGAAGTGGTAGCAGACCTCACCGACCAGCGGTACCGCGCGCATCGCGTTGCGGCCCCGCTCCAGAAATTGTTCGTAGGCCGGCTGCAACCGCAGCGTGGCCAGGTGGTCGGCGACGCCCCCGATCGTCGGCGCGTAGCTGCGCCCGTTGTCGTTGACCACGACGATCACCGGCCGGTGTGACGCGGCGATATTGTTCAGCGCCTCCCAGCACATGCCGCCGGTGAGCGCGCCGTCGCCGACCACCGCGACCACATGCCGATTGCGGTGGCCGTTCAACTCGAACGCCTTGGCCAGGCCGTCGGCATACGACAACGCCGCGCTGGCGTGGCTGGACTCCACCCAGTCGTGTTCGCTCTCGGCGCGGGACGGATACCCCGACAGCCCGCCCTTTTTGCGCAGGCTTTCGAAATCCTGGCAGCGACCAGTCAACATCTTGTGGACGTAGGCCTGATGACCGGTGTCGAAGATGATCGGATCGTGTGGCGAGTCGAACACCCGGTGCAGGGCCAGCGTCAGTTCAACGACGCCGAGGTTCGGCCCCAGGTGTCCCCCGGTGGCGGCAACCTTGTGGATCAGAAACTCACGGATCTCTGCAGCCAGATCCCGTAGTTGCTGTTGGGAAAGGTGCTGCAGATCAGCCGGGCCGCGGATCTGTTCCAGCATCCCGCCAGTCTACGCAGCGACTCCCCGGTCAGTCCCGATAAGCGGTGATCGACCTCCGCCGGTCGATGCGGCTGAACCGCTTTGGTAGCGTCTGTGCCCGGTGAGCCGGGAAGCCTGGTCGGCGCTTATTGCCCTGCGACCCCGGAGACGCCATGCCGCTAGACGTCGATCACACCGTCCGCGCGATTCAGCAGTATCGTCGGCATATGCGTGCCGAGGATATCGCCGAGGATTATCCGGTAATCAGCATCGATTCAAACGCACTGGATGCAGCCCGCATGCTCGCCGAGCACCGCCTGCCCGGCCTCTTGGTCAACAACACGTCGGGAAGCCCCTACGCGGTGCTGCCTGCCTCTCAGGTGGTGCGGTTCATCGTGCCCAGTTACGTCCAAGACGATCCCTCGCTGGCCGGCGTGCTCAACGAATCGATGGCTGACCGCTGCGCGGAAAAGTTGAGCGGCAAGAAGGTCCGCGATGTGTTGCCGGACCACTTGGTCGACGTACCTCCGGTCCATGCTGACGACACCATTATCGAAGTTGCCGCGCTCATGGCTCGGCTGCGAAGCCCGCTGATCGCTGTCGTCAAAGACGGCCGGTTGCACGGGGTGATCACGGCATCGCGCCTCCTCGCGGCGGCACTGAAGTCTTGATCTCGACGAATTCGACGAAAAGTTGATGAGTGTTGTCGCGGTCACCGTATTCGTGCTGGCCTTTGCGTTAATCACCAACGACCGCTTCAACAAGACTCTGGTGGCCCTGGCGGGCGCGGCGATCGTGGTCACCCTGCCGATCATCGGTTCCGAAGACGTCTTCTACTCCCTTGAGACCGGGATCGACTGGGACGTCATCTTTCTGCTGCTGGGCATGATGATCATCGTCAGCGTGTTGCGCCAAACCGGTGTGTTCGAATACGTCGCGATCTGGGCCGCCAAACGCGCCGGTGGCTCTCCGTTGCGCATCATGATCCTGCTGGTGGTGGTCACCGCCATCGCCTCGGCCCTGTTGGACAACGTCACCACGGTGCTGTTGATCGCCCCAGTCACGCTGTTGGTGTGCGACCGGCTGGCGATCAACGCGGCGCCGTTCCTGATGGCTGAAGCGTTCGCATCCAACATCGGCGGCACGGCGACATTAGTCGGCGACCCGCCCAACATCATCATCGCCAGCAAGGCCGGCCTGACTTTCAACGACTTCCTGATCCACCTGGCACCGATCGTGCTCATCGTGATGGTCGTCCTCATCGCAATGCTGCCGCGCCTTTTTCCCGGCGCATTCACCGCTGATCCCGAGCGGGTCGCCGACGTCATGTCGTTGGAAGAGCGTGAGGCCATTCGTGATCCCAGGCTGCTCATCAAGTGCGGCCTTGTCCTGTTGGCAGTGTTCATAGCGTTCATCGCCCACTCGCCACTGCACATGGAACCTTCCATCGTGGCCATGCTCGGTGCCGGGATTCTGATCGTGCTCTCCAAGCTGGAGCAGTCCGATTACCTGTCCAGCGTCGAGTGGGACACCCTGCTGTTCTTCGCCGGCCTGTTCATCATGGTCGGCGCGCTGGTCAAGACCGGCGTCATCAAGCAGATGGCGCATTTGGCGGTTACCGCGACCGGCGGCAACACGTTGTTGACCACAATGGTGATCCTCGCGGCGTCATTGGTGATCAGCGGCTTCGTCAACAACGTTCCCTATGCCGCGACAATGACGCCGATCGTCGCCGAGCTGGCCCCATCCCTGGTGGACAACGTCAACCCGGACGTGCTGTGGTGGGCTCTTGCCCTTGGCACCGACTTCGGCGGCAACCTCACCGCCGTCGGGGCCAGTGCCAATCTCATTGTGCTGGGAATCGCGAAGCGCGCGGACAATCCCATCTCCTTTTGGGAATTCACCCGCAAGGGCATCCTGGTCACGATGATGTCCCTGGTGGTGGCCGCGATCTATCTCTGGTTGCGCTACTTCGTGTTGAGCTGACCGTTGCCGAGCCGCATGCCTGAAGATTCGGAGGGCAGCCGATGAGCATCTTCGCCATCGCGGTATTCGTCGCCACCTATGCGCTGATCGCCAGCGACCGCGTCAACAAGACCGTGGCAGCACTGACGGGCGCGGCGATCGTGGTCACCCTGCCGATCATCAGTTCCGATGACGTCTTCTTCTCCCATGAGACCGGAATCGATTGGGACGTCATCTTTTTGCTGTTCGGCATGATGATCATCGTCAGCGTGCTGCGCCAGACCGGTGTCTTCGAATACGTCGCGATCTGGGCCTCCAAACGCGCCCGTGGTTCCCCGTTGCGCATCATGATCCTGCTGGTGCTTGTGATGGCGTTCGGTTCGGCGTTGCTGGACAACGTCACCACGGTGTTGTTGATCGCACCGGTCACACTGTTGGTGTGCGACCGGCTGGCGATCAACGCGGCGCCGTTCCTGATGGCCGAAGTCTTCGCATCCAACATCGGCGGCGCAGCGACGTTGGTCGGCGACCCACCCAACATCATCATCGCCAGTCGGGCCGGACTGACGTTCAACGACTTCCTGGTGCACATGGCACCGAT
This sequence comes from uncultured Actinomycetota bacterium, assembly GCA_963763005.1. Classification (GTDB taxonomy): domain Bacteria; phylum Actinomycetota; class Actinomycetes; order Mycobacteriales; family Mycobacteriaceae; genus Mycobacterium. Next base: position 469,411 of record CAVXMI010000016.1, on the reverse strand, counting down.
CGTGCTCATTGTGATGGTCGTCTTCGTTGCCCTGTTGCCCCGCTTGTTCGGCCCCTTTACGGTCGAGGCCGATCGAGTCGCCGACGTCATGGCACTGAACGAGCGTGAGGCCATTCGCGATCGCGGGCTGCTCATCAAGTGCGGCGTTGTCCTGCTGCTGGTGTTCGCGGCCTTCATCACCCATCCCATGCTGCACATCCAGCCGTCTCTGGTGGCGCTGCTGGGCGCCGGAGTCCTCGTTGTGATCTCGGGGCTGGAGCGGTCCGATTACCTGTCCAGCGTCGAGTGGGACACGCTGCTGTTCTTCGCCGGGCTGTTCATCATGGTCGGGGCTCTGGTGAAGACCGGCGTCATCGACGAGCTGGCGCGGGCAGCGACTCAATTGACCGGCGGCAACGAATTGCTGACCGTGTTCCTGATCCTCGGCGTCTCAGCACCGGTGTCGGGGATTATCGACAACATTCCCTACGTCGCCACGATGACACCGATCGTCACCGAACTGGTCGCAGCCATGCCGGGTCAAGTCGACCCCAACACTCTGTGGTGGGCGCTGGCGCTGGGCGCCGACTTCGGCGGCAACTTGACCGCCGTCGGAGCCAGTGCCAACGTAGTTATGCTTGGAATCGCCCGGCGCGCAGGCACTCCCATCTCTTTCTGGGAATTCACCCGCAAAGGCATTGTGGTAACAATAATCTCGCTCGCACTATCGGCGATCTACCTGTGGCTGCGGTACTTCGTGTGGAGCTGAGCGCTACACAGAGGTCACGTGCGCCTGGCTTGGACGCGGCGAAACAGCGGCCAGCCAATGGCCAGGTTATAGGCAGCACCCCGAAGAGCGCCATCGCCAGCATGATCAAGGTCCGACCCGCATCATCACCGCGCTATCGGGTCAACAACGCAACGCACTCGGTGTGATGAGTCAGCGGGAACGCGTCGAACACCCTGATCTTCTCGACGGCATATCCATGACCGAGGTAGAGTCCGACATCGCGGGCGAAAGATGCCGCCTCGCAACCGATATGCACCACCCGCGGCACCCCGGCGGCGGCCAGCAGGTCGATGACGTCGCGCCCCGCGCCCGATCGCGGCGGATCCAGCACCGCAACATCGGCGCCGGCTTGTTGCCCCGCCAACGCCCGCCGCACCGAATCGGTGACGACGTCTATCTGCGGCAAATCAACCAGCGCGGCACGTGCCGCACCCGACACCCCGCGCGCGGTGTCGACGGTCAGCACTCGTCCGGACTCCCCCACCGCATCACCCAGCACCGCGGCGAAAACGCCCGCGCCGCCGTACAGATCCCAGGCAGTCATGCCGGCAGCGGCTTGCGCCCAGTCTGCGACCAGGCTGCTGTACACCCCAGCCGCGTCGCGGTGCGACTGCCAGAAAGCCGTTACCGGCACCCGCCAGCTGCGTCGGCCCACCCGCTGCACCGCGTGATAGTTACCCTCGACCACTTTGGTCGCGGTCCGCCTGCCCTGCCGCACGGTGCACACCACATGGCGCTCGCCTTCGTCGTCGAGGACCACGTGCAGCTGGGCAGCCGGCGGCCAGTCGGCCTTGGAAAAGGCCTGAGAAAAGGACTTGGCCAGGCCGTCCAGCATCCCGTCGGGCAACTGCCCGCAGCGCAGATCGGTCACCAGCTCATCGCTGTGGTAGCGGTGAAAGCCGGGGCGACGGTCTGCGCCCACCTCGAGCCGAACCCGGGTGCGCCAACCTGTGGGACCGGCATCCGACAACGGTTCAGCCTCGCCAGACCAGCTGTGTCCGCCGAGCCGTTCCAGCTGATTGGCCACAACTTGCGCCTTGAGCGCCCGCGCCGCTTCCGGGGCAGCGAACGCGAGATCGCAACAACCGGCGCCGTCCACCCCGGCGATCGGGCACAGCGACCCGCTTCGGTCGGGAGACGCGTCGATCACCTCGATAACCTCTGCGTGCCAATAAGAACCGCGGTCCGCGGTGACCCGCACCCGCACTCGTTCCCCGGGCAACGCATAGCGCACAAAGACCACCCTGCCTTCGTGGTGCGCCACGCAGCTGCCGCCGTTCGCGGGGGCACCGGTGACCAACGTCAGTTCCCCGCAAGCGGATTCGGGTATTTCGTTCGCGGTCAATCGAAAATGCCCCGCCGCGCGTCCCCGGGAGCCGAATGCGGGTGCAACGCCTTGACCCGCTCAGAGGACGTCAGCTGCCAGGGAACCGAAGTCACCATAACCCCGGGCATGAACAGCAACCGGCCCTTGAGCCGCAGCGCGCTCTGGTTGTGCAGCAACTGCTCCCACCAGCGGCCCACCACATACTCCGGGATGAACACCGTCACCACGGTGCGCGGAGATTCCTTGCTGACCCGTTTGACGTAATCGAGTACCGGGCGGGTGATGTCACGGTACGGGGAGGCGATGACCTTGAGCGGCACGCTGATATCGCTGTGCTCCCACGTGCGCTTCAACTCACCGGTTTCTGCGTCGTCGACGCTGACCGTGACGGCCTCGAGCACATCGGGACGGGTTGCGCGCGCGTAGGCCAATGCGCGCAGTGTCGGCAGATGCAACTTCGATACCAGTACCAAGGCGTGATTGCGGCTGGGCAACACCACCTCGTTCTCGTGGGCCGCGGCCTGTTCCTCCAATTCCCGGCTGACGCCGTCATAGTGCCGGCGGATCATCTTCATGAGGATGAACAGCAAGCCCATCGCGACCACGGCGATCCATGCCCCGGCCAGAAACTTGGTGACCAGCACAACCAACAACACCGCGCCGGTGGCAATGAAACCGATCGTGTTGACCACCCGGGAGCGCACCATCTTGAGCCGCGCCGACGGATCCGTCTCGGTGCGAAGCAACCGGGTCCAGTGCCGGACCATGCCGATCTGGCTCAGCGTGAACGATATGAACACGCCGACGATGTAGAGCTGTATCAGAGCGGTGAGCTCCGCGCGAAACGCAATGATCGCCAGGAGGGCCGCCGCGGACAGGAACCCGATTCCGTTGGAGAAGGCCAATCGGTCGCCCCGGGTATGTAGTTGGCGGGGAAGGTAACTGTGCTGCGCCAGCACCGAGCCGAGGACCGGGAACCCATTGAAAGCGGTATTGGCCGCCAGCACCAGGATGAGCGCGGTCACCGTGGTAATCAGCAGGAACCCGATGTGGAAGCTGCCGAACACCGCCTGTGCGAGCTGCGTTACCAGGGTCTTCTGGTAATAGCCGGGCGGGGCGCCGGACAGCTGGGTCGCGGGGTCGTCAACGACCTGGACCCCGGTCTCCTTGGCAAGCAGGATCATGCCCATGAACAGCGTCACCGCGATCGTGCCCAGCATCAGCAGTGTCGTCGCCGCATTGCGCGACTTGGGTTTTTCAAATGCGGGCACTCCGTTGCTGATGGCCTCCACACCGGTCAGTGCGGCGCTTCCCGATGAGAACGACCGGGCCACCAGGAACGCCAGCGCGAAACCGAGGACCTTTCCGTTTTCAGCGTGCATCTGGAAACCAGCGGATTCGGCCCGCAGCGGATTTCCCAACACGACGATCCGGAACAACCCCCAGCCGATCATGGCCGCTATGCCGATGATGAAGGCGTAAGTCGGGATGGCGAACGCCAACCCGGACTCGCGGACCCCGCGCAGATTCATCGCAGTCACCAACAGGATCGCCGCCGCGCAGAACCACACCTTGTGTTCGGCCACGACCGGGATCGCCGAGCCGATGTTCGACATGGCTGACGCCGTCGAAACAGCAACGGTGAGAACGTAATCCACCATCAGTGCGCTGGCCACGGTGAGGCCGGCGTTGGGGCCGAGATTGGTGGTGACCACTTCGTAGTCGCCGCCGCCCGAGGGGTAGGCATGCACGTTCTGCCGGTAGCTGGCCACCACGACCAGCATGACCGCGGCCACCGCCAGGCCAATCCACGGCGACAATGAGTACGCCGCCAGGCCGCCCACCGAGAGCATCAGGAAGATCTCCTCGGGGGCGTAAGCCACCGAGGACAGCGCGTCCGAGGCGAACACCGGCAAGGCGATCCGCTTGGGCAGCAGCGTGTGACTCAGTCGGTCGCTGCGAAACGGCCGGCCGATAACTAGCCGGCGCGCGGCGGTTGAAAGTTTGGACACGAGAGCCAAGAGTAAGCCCACGCGGGTTTGGCGGTAGCGTTCCCTAGGCGAGAATTTTCCGGACCGAAATCGGCTGCCCAACCTGGGTTGCCGATTGAGTACGACGCGCAGGACACAGCCGAGAGGACGTCGAGTGCGAGTGGTTGTGATGGGATGCGGCCGGGTCGGGTCTTCGGTCGCTGACGGACTGTCCCGGATAGGCCATGATGTCGCGGTCATCGACCGCGAGAGCACCGCCTTCAATCGGCTCAGCCCCGAGTTCGCCGGCGAGCGGGTGCTGGGCCAGGGATTCGACCGAGATGTACTGCTGCGGGCAGGCATCGAGGAGGCCGACGCGTTCGCCGCGGTGTCATCCGGAGACAACTCCAACATCATCTCGGCACGGTTGGCCCGGGAAACCTTCGGTGTGCAGCGCGTCGTCGCGCGCATTTACGACGCAAAGCGCGCCGAAGTCTACGAACGCCTCGGCATCCCCACGATCGCCACCGTGCCGTGGACCACCGATCGCCTGCTCAACGCGCTGCTCCGGGAGACTGAGACCGCCAAGTGGCGCGATCCGACCGGTACCGTCGCCGTCAGCGAGGTCGTCTTGCACGAGGACTGGATTGGGCACCGAGTCACCGACCTGGAGCAGGCCACCGGTGCCCGGGTTGCATTTCTGATCCGGTTCGGAGCCGGCGTGTTGCCGGAACCGAAAACGGTCATCCAGGCCGGCGATCAGGTCTATGTCGCCGCCATATCAGGCCGGGCGGCCGAGGCGGTGGCCATCGCGGCCTTGCCCCCCAGTGAGGATGTCGGGTCAGGAGCGGGCCGATGAGGGCCGAGCCACCCGGTGGCGGCAATGATGCCGACCCGACAGGGTTTCGAACCGGGATTGAGGAGCGGCGCAAATGAAACGCGCCGACGACGAAGATGCCGGCGGAGCCGGGATTGAGGAGCGGCGCAAATGAAACGCGCCGACGACGAAGATGCCGGCGGAGCCGGGATTGAGGAGCGGCGCAAATGAAACGCGCCGACGACGAAGATGCCGGCGGAGCCGGGATTGAGGAGCGGCGCAAATGAAAGTAGCTGTCGCCGGCGCCGGAGCTGTGGGCCGCTCGGTCACGCGCGAACTCATCGGGAATGCGCACGACGTGACCCTGATCGAGCGCAACCGCGACCACCTCGATCCCGACGCCATCCCGGCCGCGCATTGGCTACTCGGTGATGCCTGCGAGCTGAGCCTGCTGCAGTCGGTACACCTCGAGGATTTCGATGTCGTGGTCGCCGCTACCGGTGATGATAAGGCCAACGTGGTGCTCAGCCTGCTGGCCAAGACCGAATTCGCGGTGCCCCGGGTGGTGGCCCGGGTCAACGATCCCCGCAACGAGTGGCTGTTCACCGACTCCTGGGGCGTGGACGTGGCGGTATCCACTCCCCGCATGCTGGCCTCGCTGATCGAGGAGGCAGTGGCCGTCGGCGACCTGGTGCGGCTGATGGAATTCCGCAAGGGTCAGGCCAACCTGGTGGAGATCACCCTGCCGGACGACACGCCCTGGGGCGGCAAGCCGGTGCGCAAACTGCAACTGCCGCGGGATGCAGTGCTGGTGACGATCCTGCGCGGGCCGCGAGTCATTGTGCCGCAAGCCGATGAGCCGCTGGAAGGCGGCGACGAGTTGCTCTTCGTCGCGGTCACCGAGGCGGAGGAGGAGCTGAGCCGGTTGTTGCTGTCGTCCACGTAACCGGCGCGCAAGGTCTATTCGCGACCGGCGTCGGCATCGATTTCTGTCACTCCCGCCGCCGCGGCGTCATCCGGGGCAGGCATGGCCCGCTGGACGCCCTTGATCGCGGCATACGTCGCCAGCGCCGCCATCGCGGTCAGCGGCCAGCCCATCCCGATCCGCGCCACCCCCAGCCAGCCGGTCTGGTCGGCGTCGTAGAGGAGCCGCTGGACGATGAACCGGGCAGCGAAAACCAGCATCCACCCCAGCGTGGCGATGTCGAACGCGTATACGGCCCGGGGCACATCGCGCCAGCCGTGATCACGCCCGCTGGCCCAGCTCCAGAGGAAACCAACCACGGGCCGGCGGATGAGAACCGACACTGCGAAAACCACCGCCCACAGCAACGACATCCAAATGCCCAGCAGGAAGTAGCCCTTGGACTGTCCCACCAAGTAGGCGATCAGCGCGCACACGGCGACGCCGAAGAATCCGGAAAGCGCCGGCTGCGTGGACTCCCGCCGAATCAGCCTCCATGACAACACCAGCGCGGCCACGCCCAGCGCACACCCGATGGCGGCCAGCAAGCCGGTGACGCTGGATACCGCGACGAAAATCACCACCGGCAGCGATGAGTAGATGAGACCGCTCACCCCGCCGGCCTGTGCCAGCAGGCGCTCGGCGCTGACGCGGTTAGCGCTCACGAGATACCGACGGGGCCCACTGCCGGACGGCTCGGGACCGTGCGCCCCGGACGCTGCAGATCCTCACCGCTGAATTTCGTAATGCGGGTTGTAGATGGCCTTGCTCCCGTTTTCCAGCTTGCCCAGCCGGCCCCGCACCCGCAACGTGCGGCCGGAGTCGATGCCGGGGATCCGGCGCTGACCCAACCACACCAGCGTGACGGTGTCGCTGCCGTCGAACAATTCGGCGCGAACACCACCGGAGCTGCCCTTGCCGTTGGTTTCCACGCTGCGCAGGATGCCCACCATCGTGACCTCCTGGCCACGCTGGCAATCAATGGCGCGCTGCGCGCCGGTATTGACGACTTCCTCGGACAACTCTTCGACGTCACGTTGATCCGGGTCCTCCGTCAACCGACGGGTGAGCCGGCGCAGATAACCGTGGGCCCCCATGGCCTCTCCTGACAATTCAACGTCGTTACGGAAGCGCTGCTAACTGTCGGCATTCCTTCTATGCCAACGGTCACCGTAGACCTGTTGGTTCCCGTCCGCCACACGGATGCGAGCACTGACGTTGGTGTACCTGTAACCGCCGGGCACTATCAAGGGGTGGCAGTCGATTTGCGCGGTGTCACGACCGTGTTGTTGCCGGGAACCGGCTCCGACGACGACTACGTCTACCGGGCGTTTTCCGGCCCTCTGCACGCGGTCGGCGCGGCGCTGGTGACGCCTGCCCCGCAGCCGGATCACTTGATCGACGGCTACCTGGCCGCGCTGGACGACGCCGCATGCACGGGCCCGATAGGTGTCGGCGGTATCTCGATCGGAGCCGCGGTGGCTGCCGCGTGGGCGCTGGCCCATCCCGGCCACACCGTCGCTGTCCTGGCCGCACTACCGCCTTGGACCGGGGCGCCTGGATCAGCACCCGCCGCGCATGCGGCGCGGTATACGGCATCGCAATTGCGCCGCGACGGCCTGGAGGCGACGACGACGCAGATGCGGGCATCCAGCCCACCCTGGTTAGCCGAGGAGCTGGCGCGATCGTGGCGGGTTCAGTGGCCTCAGCTGCCCGACGCCATGGAGGAAGCGGCGGCCTATATTGCCCCAAGCCGCACCGACCTGCAGCGGCTGGCCGCGCCGCTGGGGGTAGCCGCCGCGGCCGATGATCCGATTCACCCTCTGCACGTCGGCGTCGACTGGGTGACCGCCGCGCCGTATGCAGCGCTGCGGACGGTGACGCTGGACGAGATCGGCGCGGACACCGCCGAGCTGGGTGCCGCCTGCCTGGCCGCTCTCGCCGACGTTTAGAAGTTCCGCAACTCCTCACGCCGCGTAGCGCTCACGCCGTCTAGCGGGGCGCATCGTCGTCGGGCTAGCCGCCGGTGGTGCTGCGCAACTGTTGCATGGCCGAGCCTTCGGCGCCACGACGTGGCGCCGGCTCGTTGGATTGCTGTTGCGCCTCGGCGCTGCTGGGCGGCCGCGGCCTCTCGCAGCTGCTCCACCATCGGCTCGGGCAGCTGCACCGGCAACGGCGTCCGTACCGGCAGCGGCGTATCTCCACGGCGAACCACGGTGTCCGCCAACGCCTCGCGGGCCTCGTCGGTCAGCGGGTCGATGGTCTCGTGCGGGCCGTTGACAACGCATCGGATCATCCAGCGGTAGCCGTCGACCCCGATAAAGCGCACCACGCCGGACGCGGTGCCAATCACTTCGCGACCCCACGGGCCGTCCTTGATGGAGACCTGGGCCGAGTCCTTGCGCAGCGAGTCGGCGAGCTCTCCGGCCACCTCACGCCATAGACTTGCGGTCTTCGGTGCCGCGTAGGCAGCAATGGTGAAACGGCCGTTGGGCGTGACGACCCACACCGCGCTGGGAACCCCATTCTCGGTCAGCTCGACCTGCACCTGGCCGGCCGCCGGCATCGGAATCAACACCGAGCCCAGGTCGAGACGGGCCAGCTCCGCGACCGAAGGGTCGTCGAAGTCTTCGATGTCGAACGGGCCCACGAGCTCTGTGCCTTCTTCGGAGGCGTGTTCGGAAGCCTCCGGCGCGGCGACTGGCGCCTCGGGTTCGACGGAACTGGGTCCGCTGTCTTCTTTGCGTGTGCGTCTACCGAATGCCATCACAAGCGCCGCTCCTCCTCATCGCTTCGCTCTGCATCGTCGCTGGCCCTCATGAGCGCCGCTCCTCCTCATCGCTTCGCTCTGCATCGTCGCTGGCGGTCACAAGCTCGCATGCCCGCCGGAGGAACCGTGACCACCATCGCCACGGGATGTCTCGGCCAGCCCGGCCTCGTCGAACGACGAGACCTCAACCAGCTCGACTAACTCGACCCGCTGCACCAGCAGCTGGGCGATACGGTCGCCACGATGCACCACGATCGGCATGGCCGGGTCGAGGTTGATCAGCGCGAGCTTGATCTCGCCACGATAGCCCGCGTCGATGGTGCCCGGACTGTTGACGATCGAAAGCCCCACGCGTGAGGCCAATCCCGACCGTGGGTGGACCAGGCCAACCATTCCGAACGGGATGGCGACCGCAACGCCCGTCCGCACCAGGGCACGGTGCCCAGGCGCCAGCTGGACGTCTTCTGCACTGTAGAGATCGACCCCGGCGTCGCCGTCGTGAGCGCGGCTGGGCAGCGGAAGCCCGGGGTCGAGACGGACAACGGCGAGACTGGTCGACACGGGGCCACAGACTACCCTTGACCGAATGTCCGGTACGCGCGTCGCGCCGCACAGCGTGCGATATCGCGAGCGACTGTGGGTGCCCTGGTGGTGGTGGCCACTGGGCTTCGCGCTGGCGGCACTGATCGCCTTCGAAGTCAACCTGGGTGTTTCCGCCCTACCCGACTGGCTCCCGTACGCAACGCTGTTCACGGTCGCGACCGGAACGCTGCTGTGGCTGGGCCGGGTCGAGATCCGGGTCACCACCGCCGGCGGTGAAGTCGAGCTGTGGGCCGGTGAGGCGCATCTGCCCGTCACCGTCGTCGCCCGCTCCGCCGAAATCACGCGCACGGCCAAGTCCGCGGCGCTGGGCCGCCAGCTCGACCCCGCTGCCTTTGTGCTGCACCGAGCGTGGGTTGGCCCAATGATTCTGCTGGTCCTCGACGACCCCGACGACCCGACGCCGTACTGGCTGGTGAGCTGCCGTCACCCGGAGCGGGTGCTGTCGGCATTACGCAGCTGACCGATCAGGCCGCGCAGTCGGTACAGATCATCACGCCGTTCTTCTCGGTGGCCAGCCGGCTGCGGTGTTGCACCAGGAAGCAGCTCGAGCAGGTGAACTCGTCAGCCTGCTTAGGAATCACGCGCACCGATAGCTCTTCGCCAGACAAGTCGGCGCCAGGCAACTCGAAAGACTCAGCGGATTCGGATTCGTCCACATCGACCACGGCCGACGCCGCCTCGTTCCGTCGCGCTTTGAGCTCCTCCAGCGAATCCTCCGAGACATCGTCGGTCTCGGTGCGCCGTGGAGCGTCATAGTCGGTAGGCATCGCCCTGTCCCCTCACATGCCCTCATAACTTCAAGCAACGCTACTTCAAGCAACGCTTTGTACCAGCGTCGAACGCATCCACCAAATGATTCGTGCCCGTATCTCGGTCGATTCAAGTGTGATTTACGTCACACGTCTGAATTGACCCTTGTATTCGGTCCTCAACAGTGCGATTCGCGTGCGACTAGAGTGCACGTGTGGTCGCACAAATCACCGAGGGTACCGCCTTCGACAAGCACGGTCGGCCATTTCGGCGGCGCAATCCCCGGCCCGCCATCGTGGTCGTGGTGTTCCTGGTGGTGGTGACGGGTGTGGTGTGGACAGTTGCCCTGACACGCCCGGTGGATGTCCGCGAGGCCGCGGTGTGCAACCCACCGCCACAACCGCCCGGGTCGACGGCGCCGACCAAACTCGGTGAGCAAGTGTCACGGACCGAGATGACCGACGTCGCACCCGCCAAACTCAGCGACACCAAAGTCCGCGTTCTCAACGCCAGCGGCCGGGGCGGTCAAGCCGCCGACATCTCCGGCGCGCTGCAGGATCTGGGCTTCGCCCAGCCGACCGCCGCCAACGACCCGGTCTATGACGGCGCCCGACTGAGCTGCCAAGGCCAGATCCGCTTCGGCACTGCAGGGCAAGCCACCGCGGCCGCGGTATGGCTGGTGGCGCCGTGTACCGAACTGTTCCACGACAGCCGCGCCGACGACTCCGTCGACCTCGTCCTCGGCACAGACTTCACCGCGCTGGCGCACAACGACGACATCGACGCCGTACTCGGCAGCTTGCGTGCCGGCGCCACCGAGCCGACAGATCCCGCACTGCTGTCAAAGATCCACGCAAACAGCTGCTGACTGCTTCAGTCCAGGATCGGTTCCAGGCCGTTGAATCGCTCCAGGGCCGCCAACAGCTCGTCGGCAATTCCGGGCGCGGCAGCGACCACCAATCCAGCGCCGCGTAGGTTCTGCGCGGGCAACACCACGCGAGCCCCCGCCTCGGCCGCTATCAGTGCGCCCGCCGCGCAATCCCATACCTGCAGCCCGTGCTCGTAGTAGGCATCCAGCCGGCCGGCCGCGACCATGCACAAGTCCAACGCCGCAGAACCGATCCTGCGCACATCGCGGACCACCGGCAGCATCCGGGCCAACAAGGCAGCCTGGGCGGTGCGGCGCCGCGTTGAGTACCCGAAGCCAGTGCCCAGCAACGCCATCGACAAATCGACGACAGCGCTGCAGCGCAACGCGTGTGTGCCCTGCTCGTCGGTGACGGATGCGCCGAGGCCAGTCGCCGCCGAGTACAGCCTGCCGCCGACGACGTCTGCGACCGCACCGGCCACCGACACGTTGCCCAACTGGGCTGCGACCGAGACCGCGTACGCGGGGATGCCGTAGACGAAATTCACCGTGCCGTCGATGGGGTCAAGCACCCAGGTGACCGTGTCGGCGGGCGCGGCCGTCAACTCGGTGGGCCCGCCACCCTCCTCCCCGAGAATCGGGTCGCCGGGCCGCAGTTGCGCCAAACGATCACGCAACAGCCGTTCTGTGTCGGTGTCGACGACGGTCACCGGGTCGGTCGGGCTGCTCTTCGCCCGCACCGCGCCGCTGCCGGCAGTGGCCGTATAAGGGCCGAAAACCTCGGCACGCCGAGAGCGCACGAACGCAGCTGCCTCGGCGGCAAGCGTTTCGGCCACCGACCGCAGCCGCGCGGGCTCGTTGTCAGGTCCTGTCACCGGCCTATCGCATCACAGTTACCGCGGCCAGCCCGCATCGTCGCCGGGCCCAAGCCCGACCGCCCGCCTCCTCAGCGGGCACAGCCCGCATCGTCGCCGGGCCCAAGCCCGACCGCCCGCCTCCTCAGCGGGCACAGCCCGCATCGTCGCCGGGCTAAGGTGAGCGGACACCAAAATCTCGCCGAGGAGATTCGATGACCAACACCGACACCGCGCCCGAAACAGCCGGTGCCACACCGCAGCGTCTTGGTTTCGGCATCGACGTGGGCGGCAGCGGCATCAAGGGCGGAATCGTCGACCTGGACTCGGGCCAGTTGATCGGGGACCGGATCAAGCTGCTGACCCCGCAACCGGCCACTCCGTCAGCGGTTGCCAAGAAGATCGCCGAAGTCGTCAATGGATTCGGCTGGACCGGCCCACTCGGGGTGACCTATCCCGGCGTCGTAACCCACGGCGTTGTCCAGACGGCGGCCAACGTGGACAAGTCGTGGATCGGGACCAACGCGCGCGATGTCATCAGCGCCGAGCTGGGCGGTCAGAACGTCACGGTGCTCAACGATGCCGATGCGGCCGGGCTTGCTGAAGAACGCTACGGGGCTGGCAACAACAACTCCGGCCTGGTTGTCCTGCTCACGTTCGGAACCGGAATCGGCTCTGCGGTCATCCACAACAGGAAGCTGATACCCAACACCGAGTTCGGGCATCTCGAGGTCGGCGGTAAGGAGGCCGAGCAACGGGCTGCGTCATCGGTCAAAGAAAAGAACGAGTGGAGCTACGAAAAGTGGGCCAAGCAGGTGACGAGGGTGCTGGTCGCCATTGAGAACGCGATCTGGCCCGACCTGTTCATCGCCGGCGGCGGCATCAGCCGCAAAGCCGACAAATGGGTGCACCTACTGGAAAACCGCACCCCCGTGGTGCCCGCAGCCCTGCAGAACACCGCCGGGATAGTCGGCGCGGCCATGGCGTCTGCCGCAGACGTGACGCACTGAATCTTGCCCGCTCGGACAGTACGAGTGCCCAGTGAAGTTACAATGGTCCTCGGCGACCGCCCAACCGATAGCGCGCGAGTATTCACGCTGATATCAACGCCGACATTCGACATAGCAGACACTTTCGGTCAAGCACGCCCAGACCCACCGGAAGTGAGTACCACCGAAGGGGTGTATGTGGCAGCGACCAAGGCAAACCCGGCAACAGACGAGCCGGTGAAACGCACCGCCACGAAGTCCCCGGCCAAAACCGCCGCTAAGCGATCGGCGGCGAATCCCGCCAACGGCTCTGCCCCGGCAAAGCGGGCCACCAAGACAGGATCCCGGGCCGCAAAGGCCACGACGGCATCCGAGGACACCGCGATCAGCGACACCCCGAAGAAAACCCGCAGCGCGGCCAAAGCCGCAAAGGCACCCGCCACCCGCGGGGCTAAGGCGCCCAGCGAAGGCCCGGAAGGCGCCTCGACGGATCCCGAGGCCACCCCGGAAGCCGCCGAGGAGCTCGACGGCGACCCAGACCTCGAGGCTGTACCCGTCGAGGATCTCGACCTCGACGTCGCCGACCTCGTTCTCGACGAGCTGGAAGGCGAGTCGCCGAACGTCGCTGAGAGCGACCTCGAAGCAGCTGGCAACGATGTCGAGGCTCCCGCTGCAGCAGCGCCTGCCGAGACTCCCGCCGGCGAGGACGAGGAGATCGCTGAGCCCACCGACAAGGACAAGGCCTCCGGGGATTTCGTCTGGGACGAAGACGAGTCGGAGGCATTGCGTCAGGCCCGCAAGGACGCCGAACTCACAGCGTCCGCGGATTCGGTTCGCGCCTACCTGAAGCAGATCGGCAAAGTGGCGCTGCTCAACGCCGAGGAAGAGGTTGAGCTGGCGAAGCGGATCGAGGCCGGCCTGTACGCGACGCAGTTGATGACCGAGCTGACCGATCGCGGCGAGAAGCTGCCCGCAGCCCAGCGCCGCGACATGATGTGGATTTGCCGCGACGGCGATCGCGCAAAAAACCATCTGCTGGAAGCCAACCTGCGGCTGGTGGTTTCGCTGGCCAAGCGCTATACGGGCCGCGGGATGGCGTTTCTCGACCTGATCCAGGAAGGGAACCTGGGCCTGATCCGCGCGGTCGAGAAGTTCGACTACACCAAGGGCTACAAGTTCTCCACCTACGCGACGTGGTGGATTCGCCAGGCCATCACCCGCGCGATGGCCGATCAGGCCCGCACCATCCGCATACCGGTGCACATGGTCGAGGTGATCAACAAGCTTGGCCGCATTCAGCGCGAGCTGCTGCAGGATCTGGGCCGCGAGCCCACACCTGAGGAGCTGGCCAAGGAGATGGACATCACGCCGGAGAAGGTGCTGGAGATCCAGCAGTATGCCCGTGAGCCGATCTCGCTGGACCAGACCATCGGCGACGAGGGTGACAGCCAGCTGGGCGACTTCATCGAAGACAGCGAAGCGGTGGTGGCCGTAGACGCGGTGTCCTTCACGTTGCTGCAGGACCAACTGCAGTCGGTACTGGACACGCTCTCCGAGCGCGAGGCCGGCGTAGTACGGCTGCGCTTCGGGCTCACCGACGGCCAGCCTCGGACCCTTGACGAGATCGGCCAGGTCTACGGCGTGACCCGCGAGCGCATCCGCCAGATCGAATCCAAGACGATGTCGAAGTTGCGCCACCCCAGCCGTTCCCAGGTCCTGCGGGATTACCTGGATTAACGCTCGGCCCTGGGCCGGCCAGCGCGTGTTGCCGATCTTCAGTGGCCCAATAAGTTCGTCCGCACCGATGCCTCGGCCGCCGTACTGTGGCCGCATGTCAGCCGGCCGCACCGTTCCCGTCCGGAACCGACTTCGGATCAACGGTCGGTTACTCGCGCGCGGTACGTGTCGGCCCCCAAGTCGCGGTGGCCGGAACAACCGGCGCAGGACCGGCCGGTGATGTCGCCGCTCAGACCCGAGACGCTCTGCGCCGCATCGAGATTGCGCTCGGACAAGCGGACGCGAGGCTAGCCGACGTGGTCCGCACCCGCATCTACGTGACCGATATTTCACGCCGGCGCGAAGTTGGCGACGTGCACGCACATGTTTTCGGCAAGATCCGTCCGGTTGCCACCATGGTGAGTCGAGGTTTCGGCACTGATCGAAGCCGACGGCTACGTCGAGTCCTGAGGCGCCTCCCCAGCTTGTAGAGCCCGCGGGAACCTGCCGTCAGAAGCCGGCCGATAGGTGGTGACCCTGATCACAGCGTGCACCGGCAGCGGGCCGTACAGATGCGGAAACAGCATCGACTCCGGGTCCGTCGGCACGCCCGGCTCCCAATGCACCGGCGCGTCAAGCGCCGCCGGGTCGATATGCAGCAGGACCAAGTCGCCACGGCCCTGAAAGAGCCGGTTAGCCGGCAGGTGTACCTGCTCGGGCGTCGACAGGTGGATGAACCCGGCACTGGATTCGGGATGGATCCCGCCGTGGCGGCGGGCGCGCGACCACTCCTGCGCCCCGCACATATGCACCAGTACGGCGGGAATGGAGGGCATACTAACCAGCTTGCCCGATCTGCGGGCAGAAATCCGTGAGAAACGACACACCCGATAACCGTCGGGGAACAAGGCGAAAGCCCCGAACGTCTGACAGAGTGATGAGACGCCAGAACGGAGGAGCCATGAACGCAACTCTGACCAGTCCCGAACTGACTAGAGCAGACCGCTGCGACCGCTGCGGCGCAGCAGCCCGTGTGCGCGCCAAGCTGCCTTCCGGAGCCGAACTTCTCTTCTGCCAGCATCACGCCAACGAGCACGAGGCGAAACTGACTCAGTTAGCCGCCGTGCTGGAGGTCAGCGGCCACTAAATGCGCCGAACTCGCGCGGCAATGTCGGCCGCCCGAGCGGTCATCGGTAATGCTGGACGGGTATGAGCGACCAAGTCCCTAAACCGCCCCGCCACCACGTCTGGCGAATCAGCCTCAGGACGCTCTCCAAAAGCTGGGACGACTCTATTTTTTCGGAGTCAGCGGCGGCGGGTTTCTGGTCGGCATTGTCGCTGCCGCCGCTGCTGTTGGGAGTGCTGGGAAGTTTGGCCTACGTGGCGCCGCTATTCGGCGCGGACACGTTGCCTGCCATTGAAAAAACCGCGATATCCACGGCCCACAGCTTTTTTTCCCCCAGTGTGGTCAACGAGATCATCGAGCCCACCATCCGCGACATCACCAACGGCGCCCGCGGCGAAGTGGTGTCGCTGGGTTTCTTGATCTCGCTGTGGGCGGGATCGTCGGCAATCTCGGCATTCGTCGATGCTGTGGTGGAGGCGCATGACCAGACTCCGCTGCGGCATCCGGTGCGGCAACGATTCTTCGCGCTCTTCCTGTACGTGATGATGCTGGTGTTCGTGGTAGCGACCGCGCCGGCGATGGTGGTGGGCCCGCGCAAGGTGGGAGAACACATCCCGGACAGCTTGGCCAACATACTGCGCTACGGCTACTACCCCGCGTTGATTCTCGGCCTGATGGTCGGGGTGATCATCCTGTACCGGGTGTCGCTGCCGGTACCGCTACCGACTCATCGCCTGGTGCCCGGCGCCATACTGGCAACAGCGGTGTTCCTGATCGCCACCCTGGGCCTGCGGATCTACCTGAGTTGGATCACCAGCACCGGTTACACCTACGGCGCGCTGGCCACGCCCATCGCGTTCCTGTTGTTCGCGTTCTTCGGCGGCTTCTCGATCATGATAGGTGCCGAACTCAATGCAGCCATCCAGGAGGAATGGCCGGCGCCGGCGACGCACGCACACCGGCTGCGCAACTGGCTGACGGCACGCAGGGCTGCCGTCACGGGAACGGCGGATCCGGCGTCACCGCAGCCCGAAATCGCCGCGGTGGAGCCGCCTTCCTGATCAGCCCTTCTTGAGATTTTCGTAGATCTGCTTGCAGTCGGGGCAAACCGGCGAACCCGGCTTGGCCGCGCGGGTGACGGGAAACACCTCACCGCACAACGCGACCACGTGGCTGCCCATGACCGCGCTCTCGGCGATCTTGTCCTTTTTGACGTAGTGGAAGTACTTAGGGGTATCGCTGCCGGTCCCGTCATCGACGCGTTCGTCGATATCGGTGCGTTCGATCGTATGGGTCTGCATACCTGACATTGTGCATCCTGACTCGCTTCTGCCGGAATCGACTGGGTGTGGGACAGTGGAGAGATGAAGCACGGCTCCGAGCTGGGTTTCGGTGGCGAGTTCGAGGACAGGTTCGACGACTTCGACGACAAGGGCCGGCCGGTACTGATTACCGCCGCCGCACCCTCCTATGAGGTGCAGCATCGCGCGCGGGTGCGTAAGTACCTGACCCTGATGGCGTTCCGGATTCCGGCGCTCATCCTGGCCGCCCTCGCGTACGGCGCCTGGCACAACGGTCTGATTTCGCTGCTGATCGTGGCTGCCTCAGTACCGTTGCCGTGGATGGCCGTGCTGATCGCCAACGACAGACCACCCCGCAGCGCCGATGAGCCCCGACGATTCGACGACGCCCGCCGGCGCACGCCGCTGTTCCCGACAGCCGAACGGCCGGCCCTCGAGCCTGGGCCGCACCCTGCGCCGCAACCGGACTCGGTGCGCTCCGACGGCGAGAGTTAGCCAGGCTTTCCGACTAACCGGCCTCTCGGCACACTTCTCAGGACATTCTCAGGTCATCGGCGCATTTCTGCACGTCACGGGGTGTGAGATGGCGGTCCGGCGGGAACTCCAAGTCCGGGTCCGTCGTTAAACCCCATGACAGCACAAGCCGATCGGGAGGGCGCTATGGCAAATGCCACCACAAGCCGGGTTGACAGCGACCTGGATACTCAAAGCCCCGCAGCGGACTTGGTGCGCGTGTATCTGAACGGCATCGGCAAGACGGCGTTGCTCAACGCCGCGGGGGAAGTCGAGCTGGCCAAGCGCATAGAAGCCGGGCTCTACGCCGAGCATCTGCTCCAAACGCGGAAGCGCCTCGGCGAGAACCGCAAACGCGATCTGGCGGCCGTGGTGCGCGATGGCGAGGCGGCACGCCGCCACCTGCTGGAAGCGAACCTGCGGCTGGTGGTGTCGCTGGCAAAGCGCTATACGGGGCGGGGGATGCCGTTGCTGGACCTTATCCAGGAAGGCAACCTGGGCCTCATCCGCGCAATGGAGAAGTTCGACTACACAAAGGGATTCAAGTTCTCGACGTATGCCACCTGGTGGATCCGTCAGGCCATCACGCGCGGCATGGCCGACCAGAGCCGCACCATCCGTCTGCCCGTTCACCTGGTTGAGCAGGTCAACAAGCTGGCGCGGATCAAGCGTGAGATGCACCAGAATCTGGGCCGTGAAGCCACTGACGAGGAACTCGCCGCCGAGTCCGGCATTCCGGTCGAGAAGATCAACGACCTGCTGGAGCACAGCCGCGACCCGGTGAGCCTGGATATGCCGGTCGGCTCCGAGGAAGAGGCCCCGTTGGGCGATTTCATCGAGGATGCCGAAGCCATGTCCGCGGAGAACGCGGTCATCGCCGAACTGCTGCACACCGACATCCGCAGTGTGCTGGCCACTCTCGACGAGCGTGAGCATCAGGTGATCCGGCTGCGCTTCGGCCTCGATGACGGCCAGCCACGCACGCTGGATCAGATCGGCAAGCTGTTCGGTCTGTCCCGCGAGCGGGTACGGCAGATCGAGCGAGACGTAATGTGCAAGCTGCGCCACGGCGAGCGAGCCGACCGGCTGCGGTCGTACGCCAGTTGAGGTGCCAGCTGCGTGCGGCAAGAATAGCTAGTTAGAAGACGGTGTGCCCGCCGCGATCAGCGGCGGGCATACTGCTGCGGTGGAGCGTTTTGGCCAACCACTCACGCACCTGGCCAAGTACACTCGGCGGCAACGGAGGATGCTGAATGAACGACTTGGTTGACACCACCGAGATGTACCTGCGGACGATCTATGACCTCGAGGAAGAGGGCGTGACACCGCTGCGTGCCCGCATTGCCGAACGACTCGAGCAGAGCGGGCCGACCGTCAGCCAGACCGTATCCCGGATGGAGCGGGACGGATTACTCCGTGTGGCAGGCGACCGCCATCTCGAGCTCACCGACAAGGGGCGGGCGCTGGCCATCGCCGTGATGCGCAAGCACCGCCTCGCCGAACGGCTCCTCGTCGATGTCATCGGCTTGCCGTGGGAAGAGGTGCACGCCGAGGCATGCCGGTGGGAGCACGTGATGAGCGAGGATGTCGAACGCCGGCTGGTTCAGGTGCTCAACAACCCGACCACATCCCCGTTCGGCAACCCGATTCCGGGTCTGTTGGACCTCGGCGTGGGCCCGGAGTCCGGCGCCGAGGGCGCCAACCTGGTGCGGTTGACGGAGTTGCCGTCCGGATCGCCGGTGGCGGTCGTCGTCCGCCAGCTCGCCGAGCACGTTCAGGGCGACATCGACCTGATCGCGCGGCTCAAAGACGCCGGCGTCGTGCCCAACGCACGAGTGACTGTCGAAACCAGCCCGGGCGGTGGGGTGACCATCCTCATCCCGGGACACGAGAACGTCACCCTCCCACACGAAATGGCACACGCGGTCAAGGTCGAGAAGGTCTGACCCCACATCCGAACCAGCCGCCCCCGGGCGCCTACCCCGCGCGTCGGCCGAACGCTCGTCGTGGCGGTAGCCGCACACCGAGTTGTTCAGCCAGTCGGTAGCCGGTGACCGCGAGTTCACGGATGTGCTCAGGCCGCAGCCCTGACTGCAATGCCGTGTCCAGCATGCCCGCCATCCGATGGCCCGGCTCGCACCGCAACGCGGCCTCCAGCGATACCCCGGCCAGCGGCCCATCGCCGCGGACGTAGGCGCTGAAAGCAAGCAGCACCAGCGCCTCCACCCGCCATGGCTCTGGCAGTACGCGCGCCAGTACCGCCCACAATGACTCGGCCTCACCGGCGTTCTCCCCCACGGCAAGGGCATACAGCGTGTCGCGCACCTGCACGTCGCGCAGCGCGCAGCCCAGCCTGGCCACCTCCACGTCTGACAGCGGTTGCCCGTCGGCGACACGGGCGGCGGCAGCCATCGCGTTCTCCACGTCACAGCGGCCGCAGCCCGCTGGGTCAGCGCTGTGCGCGATCTCGCGTGCGGCAGCCTGTTGTCCAACCGCAGGGGCCAGCGCGGCGCTGCGCGCCGGGTCGTCAACCGCGATGACAGCCTGCAGGTCGGCACGCCGCGGGTAGAGCCGACGGCCGTCCAGCACCGCCGCCACCGCCAGCGGCGACGCCGCCGGATCGTCGATCACGCCGCTCGAACCGCAGCCGTCGACACAATGCCAGTGCCCGCCAAGGGCTATCCGGTCCACCACATGTGCCGCCCAGAGCACGATGCCGTGCTGCGACAACGCTTCTGTGAGCGCCGCGCACAGCTGCCGGTATTCCTCGTTGCACAATGGGCACTGCGCTCCGTCAGCGTCGACGATCACCGCGATCGCGGCCTCGGGATCTGCGGCGGCGGCAACCTCCGCCAGATGCTCAACCCGGTTGGCGAGCTCTCCGGACAGGTCCGCGCGCATCACCGAGCCCAGTTCGCCACCGTCCAAAGACACCAGGACCAGTGATTTTTCCGGCACGAAGCCGAGGATGGCCGGTAGCGCGGCGATCAGTGCCCCGGGGCGGTTGAGTTCAAAGTCAGGTCGATGCTTCGTCATAAGCGTCAACGCTGACGACCGGCACCGTCAGCCCGTGCTCGCACAACGCGGTTGAGCGACCCGTCTGTGGAGAAAGTCGCGACTGTGGGCTCTATCGTCTATCTCATGGGTTCGATGCGGGAGTACGACATCGTCATTATCGGTTCAGGGCCGGGCGGTCAGAAGGCCGCGATCGCCGCGGCCAAGCTGGGCAAGTCGGTCGCGCTCGTCGAACGCGGCCGGATGGTCGGCGGGGTCTGTGTCAACACCGGCACAATCCCGTCAAAGACGTTGCGCGAGGCGGTGGTCTATCTCACCGGGATGAGCCAGCGCGAGCTCTACGGCGCGAGCTATCGGGTCAAGGACAAGATCACCCCGGCCGACCTGCTGGCAAGAACCCAGCACGTGATCGGCAAGCAAGTCGATGTGGTGCGCTCGCAGTTGATGCGCAACCGGATCGACCTGTTGCTGGGTCACGGCCGCTTCGTCGACCCGCACACCATCCTGGTCGAGGAGGACTCCCAGGGCGAGCGAACTTCGGTCAGCGGCGACTTCATCGTCATCGCCACCGGCACCAAGCCGGTGCGGCCGTCCGGAGTCGAGTTCGACGAGAAGCGGGTGTTGGACTCCGACGGCATCCTGGATCTCAAGTCGCTCCCGTCGTCGATGGTCGTGGTCGGCGCCGGGGTCATCGGGATCGAGTACGCGTCGATGTTCGCCGCGTTGGGCACCAAGGTGACCGTCGTGGAGAAGCGGGACAACATGCTGGACTTCTGCGACAAGGAGATCATCGAAGCACTGAAATTCCACCTGCGCGACCTGGCGGTGACTTTCAGGTTCGGCGAGGAGGTGACTGCCGTGGACGTCGGGGCCGCCGGCACCGTCACCACCCTGGCCAGCGGAAAGCAGATACCCGCCGAGACGGTGATGTACTCCGCTGGCCGGGAAGGCCAAACCGAGCATCTGGACCTGGAAAACGCGGGCTTGGAGGCCGACCACCGCGGACGGATTTTCGTCGACGACGAATTCCAGACCAAGGTCGACCACATTTACGCCGTCGGCGACGTCATCGGCTTCCCGGCGCTGGCGGCGACCTCGATGGACCAGGGCCGACTGGCCGCCTACCACGCGTTCGGCGAACCGACCGACAGCATGACCACGCTGACGCCGATCGGGATCTATTCGATTCCGGAGGTGTCCTATGTCGGCGCCACCGAGGTGGAGCTGACCAAGGACTCGATCCCCTACGAGATGGGGGTGGCCCGGTACCGGGAGCTGGCCCGCGGCCAGATCGCCGGCGACTCCTACGGCATGCTCAAGCTGCTGGTCTCCACCGACGATCGCACGCTGCTCGGCGTGCACATCTTCGGCACCAGCGCCACCGAGATGGTGCACATCGGGCAGGCCGTGATGGGGTGCGGCGGCACCGTCGACTACCTGGTCGACGCGGTGTTCAACTATCCGACGTTCTCCGAGGCCTACAAGGTCGCGGCGCTGGACGTCACGAACAAGATGCGGGCGCTCAACCAGTTCCGCCGCTGATCGGGGCCTCTGCGAGCAGGAGCTAACAGGAATCGTCGAAGTCGGCCGGCGCGGTGTCACCGGGGCCGCCGGCTTCGGAGCGCGCCAGTAGCTGCGCGGTGTGTTCGTCGAACGGTGCCGAGTAGGACAGGTTTTGGGTGCAGCCACCGTTTTCCAGACCACCGATCACCCCGGTGACCGTGGAACCGCTGACCCATGGTGCACCGCTGGTGCCGCCAACCAACCCCTCGCATGCCAATGACGGAAACCCACCCTCGGCTACGCCCGTGCCGGCGTCGCACGCTATGGGCTTGCCGCCCACGCCGGCCGGATAGCCCGTGACGGTGACGCGGCTGCCCGGAGCGGGCGCCGTGCCCAGTGACAGCGCGGAGCCGACCTGTGCCTCCACTGATCCACCGCTGGCTCTGCTGACCCGCGCGATCGCGTAATCGGCACGCGGATCCCTGCTGGTGATCCAGCGTGCATCGAAGTAGACCTGGTCAACCGCCCACATCTCGGCGGGCACTGCATCGCCGGCGAAACCGGGAACAAAGGTTTTCTGCGAGTCACCGGCCAGACAATGGGCGGCGGTCAACACGAGATCGCCGCCCGTCGAATGCACCACCGAGCCCGTGCAGACATGCAGGGTGCCCCCGTGGCCGGCTGCACGACGTCAGTAGCATCACCAGGCTCACCGGCAGGCAAAGCACTACGGTTACAGTGCGCATCGATTGCCATCATGCCTGACCACATGGTGGCAAGCGGATGTGAATCCGTCTCGATGCGCCAGTAGGCTTGCCAGCAAACTCGTCGCTGCCCAACGCGGTCAGCAGCGAATACAGCCAGGCACTATCGCGTTGTGAAGATAAGCGCAGGGATGAGTTCGCTGTTCGATTATTGAGGCCCGTCGATTTGAGGGACACTGGTTACGGCACCCTGGCGAGACCCCGAGAGGAGGCAACACCCATGACCCACGATCACGAGCCGGACCAGGCGCAGGACTACCAACCGGGGCAACCCGGCATGTACGAGCTTGAGTTCCCGGCGCCTCAGTTGTCGACGTCCGACGGCCGCGGTCCGGTGTTGGTGCACGCTTTGGAGGGCTTCTCCGACGCCGGTCATGCGATCCGGTTGGCCGCCGGCCACCTGAAGGCGGCGCTGGACACAGAACTGGTCGCGTCCTTCGCGATCGACGAGCTGCTGGACTATCGCTCACGGCGGCCGCTGATGACTTTCAAGACCGATCACTTCACGCAGTACGACGATCCCGAGCTCAGCCTGTACGCGCTGCGCGACAGCGCCGGCAACCCGTTTCTGCTGCTGGCCGGTATGGAGCCGGATCTGAAGTGGGAGCGCTTCATCACCGCGGTGCGACTGCTGGCTGAGCGCCTGGAGGTACGGCAGACCATCGGCCTGGGCACCGTCCCGATGGCCGTTCCGCATACCCGGCCGATCACCATGACCGCTCACTCCAACAACGGCGAACTGATCTCCGATTTCCAGCCGTGGATCTCCGAAATCCAGGTCCCGGGTAGCGCTTCCAACCTGCTGGAATACCGAATGGCCGAAAGCGGTCATGAGGTCGTCGGCTTCACCGTGCACGTCCCGCATTACCTGACGCAGACCGACTACCCCGCCGCTGCCCAGGCGCTGCTCGAGCAAGTGGCCAAGACCGGATCATTGGAGCTGCCAGTGACGGCGCTGGCAGAAGCAGCGGCAGACATCCGGGCCAAGATCGACGAGCAGGTCCAGGCAAGCGCAGAAGTCGCTCAAGTGGTGGCGGCCCTCGAGCGCCAGTACGATGCCTTCATCGACGCTCAGGAGAACAGATCATTACTAACGCGCGACGAGGATCTGCCCAGCGGCGACGAGCTCGGTGCAGAGTTTGAGCGGTTCCTGGCTCAGCAGGCAGAGAAGAAGTTCGACGACGACGACCCGGCTTAACGCCCCCCAAAAAGCGCCCCGGGCGGCCCGACAATGAGGTTGGCGAGATGACCCAGCGGAAGCGCAATCTTCGCCCCGTGCGGGAAGTGACTGCGCCTTCGCTGCAGTTCCGCACCATTCACGGCTATAAGCGGGCGTTCCGCATCGCCGGCTCCGGGCCGGCGATCCTGCTGATCCACGGCATCGGCGACAATTCCACCACCTGGAATGGCATACAGGCCAAGCTTGCTCAGCGGTTCACCGTCATCGCGCCGGATCTACTGGGCCATGGACAATCCGACAAGCCGCGCGCGGACTACTCGATCGCGGCGTATGCCAACGGGATACGCGATCTGCTCAGTGTGCTCGATATCGAGCGGGTCACCATCGTGGGTCACTCACTCGGGGGCGGGGTGGCGATGCAATTCGCCTACCAGTTCCCCCAGCTGGTCGAGCGGCTGATCCTGGTCGGCGCCGGTGGCGTCACCAAGGATGTCAACGTCGTCCTTCGTTTGGCCTCGTTGCCGATGGGCAGTGAGGCGCTGGCATTGCTGCGGCTGCCCCTGGTGCTGCCGGCAGTTCAGCTGGCCGGGCGGGTCGTGGGCCTGGCGCTCGGCTCAACCGGCCTCGGACGCGACCTGCCCAATGTGCTGCGAATCCTGGACGACCTACCGGAACCAACGGCCTCATCGGCGTTCACGCGCACATTGCGGGCCGTGGTGGACTGGCGCGGGCAGATCGTCACCATGCTGGACCGATGTTATTTGACCCAGGCCATCCCGGTGCAGATCATCTGGGGCAGCCGGGATGTCGTGGTCCCCGTCGGCCACGCCCGGATGGCGCACGCCGCGATGCCCGGCTCCCAATTGGAGATCTTCGAGGGCTCCGGCCATTTCCCGTTCCACGACGACCCGGCCCGCTTCATCGACATCGTCCAGCGCTTCATCGATACCAGCGAACCTCCCGAATACGATCAGGCCGCGCTTCGTGAATTGCTCCGCACCGGCGGCGGCGAACGGACGGTCTCGGGCCCGGCCGATACCCGCGTCGCCGTGCTCACTGCCATGGGTTCCGACGAACGCAGCGCCACCTGATCAACCCGGCCGCCCCCAACTCGCACTCGGCCGTACCGTCGGTCGTACAGTCGGGCCATGGGCATCGACGTGACGGTACTGCGGGTTTTCACCGATTCACACGGGGATTTCGGGAATCCACTCGGTGTGGTTGATGCCAGCAAGGTCGAACCCCGCGACCGGCAGCACCTGGCAACCCTTTTGGGCTACAGCGAAACCATATTCGTCGACCCTCCCACCGCCGGGTCGCACACCACGCACGCCACCATCCACACTCCCCGCACCGAAATCCCGTTCGCCGGCCACCCCACCGTGGGGGCGTCGTGGTGGCTGCGCGAGCGGGGTACTCCGATCAACACGCTGCAGGTACCGGCCGGGCTTGTACAGGTGAGCTATGACGACGACCTCACCACGATCAGCGCACGCGCGGAATGGGCGCCCGAGTTCGCCATCCACGACCTCGAATCGCTCGACGCCCTCGCGGCCGCCGACCCCGCCGATTTTCCCGACGATGCCGCGCACTACCTGTGGACCTGGACCGACCAGTCCGCCGGCGCGCTACGGGCCCGAACGTTTGCCGCCAGCCTGGGTGTCCAGGAAGACGAAGCGACCGGTTCGGCGGCTATGCGCATTACTGACTACCTCAGCCGCGACCTCACCATCACTCAGGGCAAGGGATCGATCCTCAATACCACCTGGAGTCCCGAGGGCTGGGTCGCGGTGGCCGGCAGGGTCGCCAATGACGGTGTGACACCAGTCGACTGACGTCGGCAGCGTTCAGCCCTTTCGGTGCAACACGGCGGCGAGATGATGCTGCAGCGGTTGCCCGACCGCGCCCATCCGCAACGAGTACGAAAGCTCATCGCCGACGATGCGGAAGGAACGGCCAAGCGCGGCGACCTCTTTGGCGGTCGGGGTCAATCCGATGGCCCCGATCGGACTTGTGGCCAACTCGACTTCGATGAGGTCACCGCTCACCGAATACGTGCCCACCTCAATTTCGGTGATGCCGGTCGGATGAGCGAGAACCAACTCGACCCGACCTGGTTGCGGCACACGAAGATACCCCGTCTCGGCATGCAACGGCTTCCCGTCAGCTACCGCTCTGGTTTTCTGCCCGTAAGCCAGAAACGGCTTGCCCACATGGGAGAACACGACCTCCTCGAGGTACTCGAACGGCTGAATCGTCGGGTACTCGCCCGCGCCCCGGCCCGCCCAGATACCCAGCAGTGGCGCCAGTGCCTTGAGATCAGGGTGCAATTCAGGGGGCATGGAGCCAGCCTAACGACGCTGCGATCGGTCAGCTCGAAGTCGCTACATTGCGGTGCGCGCGAAGTGCCTCGATCTCGCGCTCGAAATCGTCCGCTGACGAAAAGGACCGGTATACCGACGCGAACCGCAGGTAAGCCACCTCGTCGAGTTCACGCAACGGCCCAAGGATTGCCAGGCCGACCTCGTGACTGGGGACCTCCGGCGATCCCGCGGCACGCACGGTGTCCTCCACCTGCTGGGCCAGAAGGTTCAAAGCATCGTCGTCAACCTGGCGCCCCTGGCATGCCCGGCGCACGCCGCTGATGACCTTTTCACGGCTGAACGGCTCTGTGACGCCACTACGCTTGACCACGGCCAAGACCGCGGTTTCCACAGTTGTGAATCGTCGCCCG
The DNA here is from genome assembly GCA_963763005.1 of uncultured Actinomycetota bacterium. Taxonomy (GTDB): domain Bacteria; phylum Actinomycetota; class Actinomycetes; order Mycobacteriales; family Mycobacteriaceae; genus Mycobacterium. Next base: position 442,878 of record CAVXMI010000016.1, on the reverse strand, counting down.
CACTCAGGGCACGACCGGCGGCGCCGAATAGCCTGGCCTTCATCGGTTTCTCGCGAGTCAATCACCCGGGAATCGGGATGCCGGCAGAACGGACAGTGCATGGCCGCTCCTTCGCCGTACTGACATCCGGGTATCGCAGAACACTCCGAGAGTACCTGTGCGCTCCCCCGCACGCCCAACGCTGTCGCGATCCACGCGCGCTCAACGCCCCGATAGCCGAGACCCGTTGGCGTAGAGCCGTTTACGGCGTAGACCATGACGCCGTCAGCCGACCGGCGCGATCAGCGTCTGGCCGGCGGCCAGCGTCGTCGAGTCCAGGGCATTGAGTTCGCGGATGCGTTCGGTGACCTGGCGAACGGGCGCATCAGGCGCAACCCGCGCCGCCACGTCCCGAAGGGACTCCCCGGCTTCCACCCGCACCACGGCAAGCCGGTCGGGCACGGGAGCAGACGAATCGGCGGATCCGCCGTTGACCATGTCCCCGAAATGCGCCACCAGGCCGAGCCAGAGCGTGATCACCGCGGCAAGGAGTGCCAGCCCTACCGTCGTCACCGGCGTAACAGGACGCCTGCGATGCGGAGCGATCGACATCGCGACACCGGTGCCCAGGTGGCGCAGCGGCGCGCCCACCGGCCGAGACGGCCCGGGCCGCTGCGATTGGACCAGCCTGCCCCGGCCAGAGCGAGGCTCGTGGATCGGCCCGTTGATCGGCCCCCGCACACTGCGGGTACGCGGTGGGACTGCCTGCATGAGTGTCATGTTCGTTCCTCCGGCTGACGGTTTGTCGCTCGTATGTTCGACACTCTAATCGCTCGCATGTTCGATACCCGAACATTTGATCGAAGCGTGTCGCGCGAGCAGAACGCTAGACCACACCACCGACAAGGCTTGGCGGTCGCAACCACTTGGCACGACCCGCGGATACCCGACCTGACCGAGAGTTACGCGCTTGTCATTTACCAGCTCAGGGGTCCGAGAGGGCCCCGGAGAGCGTGATGTGCGCTCGCAACACGCGGGTCGAACACATGTTTGATTCTTGGCCGCCGTGCAGCTACATTCAGTGCCATGAGCGACAGCAACGACACCTCAGCCAGTGGCGCAGACGGCCGCTTGCATTCCGTGGCCTCGACGCTGACCGAGCGGCAGCGCACTATTCTGAACGTCATCCGGGCTTCGGTCACCAGCCGCGGATACCCCCCTAGCATCCGGGAGATCGGCGACGCCGTCGGTCTGACCTCGACGTCCTCGGTGGCTCACCAGCTGCGCACCCTGGAGCGGAAGGGCTATCTGCGCCGTGACCCGAACCGCCCGCGGGCTGTCGATGTGCGTGGCGCCGACGAGGCCGTGACGCCGACGCCGGCCACCGAAGTCGCCGGCTCGGACGCCTTGCCGGAACCCACCTACGTCCCTGTCCTCGGGCGCATCGCGGCCGGCGGCCCGATCCTTGCTGAGGAAGCTGTCGAAGACGTCTTCCCGTTGCCCCGTGAGCTGGTCGGTGAGGGGACGCTCTTCCTGCTCAAGGTCGTCGGTGACTCGATGGTCGAAGCCGCGATCTGTGACGGCGACTGGGTGGTCGTGCGACAGCAGAATGTGGCCGACAACGGCGACATCGTTGCGGCGATGATCGACGGGGAGGCCACAGTCAAGACGTTCAAGCGCGCAGGCGGTCAGGTGTGGCTGATGCCGCACAACCCGGCCTTCGATCCCATCCCCGGTAATGACGCGACCGTGCTTGGCAAAGTCGTCACGGTGATCCGCAAGGTATAGCGCAGGGCCCGAGACCCAGACACCGCCGAGGGCGAATTGTTCAGTCCGCTTTGATGAACCCGTTGGCTTGTGCGGCTTCTTCGCTGGCGAACCAGATTTCGGCGAGCGTGTCGTAGTACAGCGCGCTGCTGGGCGTGTAATACAGGCCGAAGCGGGCACTGGCCTTGATCGGATATCCGTCCGGCGCCTGGTACGGGTCGTGCTCCAGCGGCAGGTGGATCGTCGGGCGTACAGCCGGGCCCGGCCCCGACGCAACCGCGGGCGCGGGAGCCGCTTCCGGGGCTACCTCATAGGCCTCTTCCGCATAGGCCTCTTCCGCATAGGCCCCTTCCGCATAGGCCCCTTCCTCATAGGCCTCTTCCTCATAGGCCCCTTCCTCATAGGCCTCTTCGGAAACCTCTTCCGACTCATATGCCGCAGCATCCGCGGCGGCATGCCGCCCGGTCTTCGCCTGAGGAGGGGCGACAGCCGCTTCCGGAAAGGCAGTGTCAGAAATAGTGGCGTCGTAAGGAGTGGCACTCGGGAAGAAGATATCCGGGTAATCGGCATCCGGAACGGGGGTTTCCGGAACCGCCGCTTCCGGAACCGCTGCTTCCGGAACATAGGCTTCTGGAACAACGAAGGCTTCGGTCACCCCGGTTTCAGGAACGACGGGCTCCGGAACCACGGCTTCCGCAAAGTCGGCGGGCGACACGACGGGCGTGGGAGTGGTGTCCACTGCGTCGGGGTCTTCCTCGTCAAGCTCGAAATCCTCGTCGGATCCGGACAACACATCCCTGCCGTACCCACCACCCGGGACATGCTCAGCCAGACCCGCCGTGGCCCCAGCGCCGCGCGGCCAGCTGACCCGCGGCGCGGATCCGGCATCCGGCGCCGGATGTTCCGGCAGATGCTGGTCATCGAGTGGGAAATGTTCGGAGCCGAAATCGATGTCATCATGCGGCCAGCGCCCGTCAGCAGCGGCGTCATAGCCGGGCTCCATGCCATGGTCATGGTCATGGTCATAGTCGTGTTCGTAAGCAGTGGTGTCGTAGCCGGTGCGACGCCGACGCAGGCCGAGCACCACCAATACGAACATCACGAGCAGCAGCACCATCGCGACTGCAGCCACCAGCCACCACCAATGCCAGGTGAACTTCTTGGCGTGCGAGGGCGCCGCCGAAGCGCTGGGCTGGTTCTGTCCCGGCACCTGCAGACCGGACAGCAGAGGCGCCAGATTCGCCGGATCGGTGGCGAATGTGTTTTTCGCGCGGTTCCACGAGATCTTGCCGCCGGTGAACTTCTGCGACACCATGTCGCCGTCAACGGTCTGGTCGCCGACCGGTGCGCCGAGTTTGCCGGTGGGACCTTTGAGCTTGTCCCACGCGGCCTTCATGGCTCCGCGCACGACGAACGCGCCGTGGTCAGAGGTCCAGAAGATCACCGGCTCGTCCGCCGCGGAGAACGTGGCGACCCGGCTGGCGGGCGCGATCCCGCCGTCGGACTCGTTGGCGACGGGGAAACCCAGGTCGCTGCTGACCGGCCCGCCCAGCGACTCGTACTTCGCCAGGATTTCACCCTCGACGGCGTTCGCACCGGTGGCCGGGTTGAAGAAGACCTTGCCGCCGACGAAGTCCTGGGCGATACCGTCACCGCCGATCGGATACTGCGCGCCCTTCTTGGCACCCAACGGACCGGAAGCTCCGCCGGCGGCGCGCCAGGCCATGTTGATGGCCACGGTGGGATCGATCGCTACCTGCAAGCCCTTCAGCTGATCAGCCAATACCGCCGGGGTGGTGGTGAACTCCTTGGTTTTCCTGTTCCAGGAGACCTCGCCGCCGCTGAACTTCTGGGAGGTGACCTCGCCGTCGTAGGTTTCATCCCCGACCGGAGCACCCAAAACGCCGCCCGAGCTGCCGAGCTTGTCCCACGCGGCATTCAGCGCGCCGCGCACGACGAACGCGCCGTGGTCGGGCGTCCAGAAAATCACTGGGTTGTCGCTGGCAGAGAAGGTGCTCACGCGGCTGTCGGGCCCGGCAAGGCCGGGAACTTCGTTGATAGTCGGGAATCCGAGATCGCCGTCGGCCGGACCGCCCAGTGACTCGTATTTTTCCAGGATCGGGCCATAGATGAATCTGGCACCGGTATCCGGGGTGAAGAACATCTTGCCGCCGTCGAAATCAAGGGCGAACCCGTCGCCGACGGGGTAGACGTCACCGTTCCTGGCGCCGAGCGTTGACGTGTCGCCACCGGCCTTCTCCCACGCGGCCATCATGGCGGCCTCGGCGTCGCCTATCGGGGACGCCGCCGCAGTAGGCGCCAACAGTGCGACGGCCAAGGCCGTAGCCGCCACGCTGAGCAACGCACGCCCGACCAGCTTGCTCAATTGACGTCTCTGCCCGTTCACCAAGCCTCCCAGCCGATGCCCTGCCCGCATCGCGAGCCGGTGGATTCCCCACCGTGGGCGGTCTCCCGGCTACGGTCCACATCGTCGCCGGGCTCGCATAACTTTGCTCTAGCGAACGACAAATGCGAAGGTAATTCGCAAATATTACGAAAAGGGATACCCAGCCGATGTCGAAATGATGCCGGGCCGCGCTCCTGTCGCGAGGAACCGCACTGCGGCCCACGCAGCGTTTGGGTTAATGTTCGGGAGACTGGGGGCACCACCCGCTTGCGGGGGACAACCCGACTGACGGCGTGAGGGGAAACCCGGCTGAAATGGGTGTTTCCGGACATGTCTGGGCCCTCACGATCGTCATGATCGTCGGCCTGGTGATGTTCGACTACGTCTTCCACGTACGCAAAACGCATGTGCCGACGCTACGTGAGGCCGCGACCTGGTCAGCAATATACCTCGGCATCGCGATCCTATTCGGTATCGGCGTGGTCATCTTCAGCAGCCCGGGCATGGGACCAACCGCGGGAATTGAATACTTCGCGTGCTACCTGAGCAACGAGGCCCTGTCAGTTGACAACCTGTTCGTATTCCTGGTGATCATCAGCAGTTTCGGGGTACCTCGGGTTGCCCAGCAGAAGGTGCTGCTATTCGGTATCGTGTTCGCGCTCGTCGCGCGCACCGGATTCATCCTCCTCGGCGCCGCGCTCATCGAAAACTTCAACTCAGCATTCTACTTGTTCGGCCTGGCCCTGCTGGTCATGGCGGGCAACCTTGCCAAACCCGCAGAGGCAGAACGCCGTAACGCAGACAACCTCGTCATCCGGCTGGCCAACCGCTTCTTACGGACCTCCCACAACTACGACGGCGACCGATTGTTCATCTTGGAGGACGGCAAGCGGGTACTGACCCCGGTGCTGCTGGTCATGATCGCTGTCGGCGGCAGTGACGTGTTGTTCGCGTTCGATTCGGTGCCTGCACTGTTCGGCCTGACACAAAACGTCTACGTGGTGTTCGCCGCAACCGCGTTCTCGCTATTGGGCCTGCGCCAGTTGTACTTCCTGATCGACAACCTGCTGGATCGGTTGGTCTATCTGTCCTACGGGCTGGCGGCGATTCTTGGCTTCATCGGCGTGAAGCTGATACTGGAAGCCTTGTACGACAACACTATTCCGTTCATCAACCGCGGCAAGCCGGTCCCGATCGTGGAAATCAGCACCACGATGTCGTTGACGGTGATCGTCGTCGTCCTGCTGATCACGACCCTGGCATCGTTGTTGTCGGCACGCGGACTCAAGCAGAACGCTGTATCCCGGGCCCGCCGGCATGCCATCGAGTACCTAGACCAGAGCTACGAAGCAGATCCGATGGAACGCGAGAAGATCTTCGCCGCGCTGCTGGCCGCTGAACACGAGATCGACTCGCTCTCGGCGAAATACCGCACACAGATCGAGCGGGAAGACGAGCTGACAGCGCTGCTGCAAAGGGCGCACGACGCGCACGGGTGACCCAAGCTCGGTTGCCCGGCTGCTAGACCCCGAGGCCGCGGCCGATGATCTCTTTCATGATCTCGGTCGTGCCACCGTAGATCGTCTGTACTCTCGAATCGAGATAGGCACGGGCGACTGGGTATTCGCGCATGTAGCCGTAGCCGCCGTGCAGCTGCAGACAGCGGTCGTTCAGGTGTACCTGCTTCTCGGTGGAATACCACTTGGCCATGGCGGCCTGCTCAGCCGACAGCTTCCCCTCGAGGTGTAGCGCGATGAATTCGTCGACCATGATGCGCACCACGGTCGCCTCGGTGGCCAGCTCGGCCAGTACGAACCGGCTGTTCTGGAAGTTGCCGATCGACCTACCGAAGGCCTTGCGCTCCTTGGTGTATTGCAGTGTCTGCTCCAGCACGGACTCCATCCCCGCGGCCGCCATGATGGCGATCGAGATCCGTTCCTGCGGCAGGTTCTGCATCAGGTAGATGAACCCCAGGCCCTCCTCGCCCAGGAGGTTTTCGGCCGGAACCTGCACATCGGTGAACGACAGCTCGGCTGTGTCCTGCGCGTCCAGCCCGATCTTGTCCAGATGTCGGCCGCGTTGGAATCCCTCCATACCGCGCTCGACGACCAGCAACGAAAAGCCCTGCGCGCCCTTGTCCGGGTCGGTCTGCGCCACCACGATCACCAGGTCTGAGTTGATCCCGTTGGTGATGAACGTCTTTGACCCGTTCAGCACATAGTGATCACCGTGCTTGACCGCGCGGGTCTTGATGCCCTGCAGGTCACTACCGGTTCCCGGCTCGGTCATCGCGATCGCCGTGATCAGTTCCCCGGTGCAGAACTTTGGTAGCCAGCGCTGCTTCTGCTCTTCGGTGGCCAGCGCCAACAGGTAGGGCGCCACGATGTCGTTGTGCAAGCCGAAGCCGATCCCGCTGTAACGCCCGGCGGTGGTTTCTTCGGTGATGATCGTGTTGTACCGGAAGTCCGGGTCGCCCCCGCCGCCGTACTCCTCGGGCACCGCCATGCCGAGGAAGCCCTGTTTGCCGGCCTCGAGCCACACCCCGCGGTCGACGATCTTGGCCTTCTCCCATTCGTCGTGATACGGCGCGACATGGCGATCGAGAAAGCCCCGGTAGGACTCGCGAAACAAATCGTGCTCGGGTTCGAAAAGAGTGCGCTGGTACTTGACGGCACTGCCCATGGATGACCTCCGGGGAAAGAAGACTCTCTGCTGCCCAACATATACCAACCAGACGGTTGGTCGGCCGACTGCGGGGTCGATCTGGCCCGGCTGAGGTGACGCGGGCCTGACGCGACTGAGAGATTTCCCTTTGTTCGCGCTGGCGTTACACTCGCGGCCCGGACGAGACAGAGAACTCTCGCAGGCTGGCCGCCAGCGCCACTGGAACCCGGGCCTTGATCCGGGTGCCCTCCGGCCTGTGCTCCGCCTCCTGCACTCGCCCGTCGGCGTGCACGCGGGCCACCAAGTCGCCGCGGTCATAAGGGATCACCACGTCCACGGCGGTGTCAGTGGGAACGGCAAGCTCGGCCATGCGCCGCCGCAGTGCGTCGATACCGTCCCCCGTCCGGGCGGAGACGAACACCGCGCCGGGCAGCCCGTGACGCAGCTTGGCCAGCGCCAGATCGCCTGCGGCGTCGACCTTGTTCACCACCAGCAGCTCGGGCGGCGCGTCCGCGCCATTGGCCCTGTGGTCGGCGATGACCTCGGAGATCACCTGACGGACCGCGTTGATCTGGGCCAGCGGGTTGACGTCAGAACCGTCGACGACGTGTACCAGCAGATCGGCGTCGACGACCTCCTCCAGCGTGGAGCGGAACGCCTCGACCAGCTGGGTGGGCAGGTGGCGCACAAATCCGACGGTGTCGGTGAGCACGAACGGTCGGCCGTCATCGAACTCCGCGCGCCGGGTGGTGGGTTCCAGCGTGGCGAACAACGCGTCCTGTACCAGTACCCCGGCCCCGGTCAGCGCGTTCAGCACGCTGGACTTGCCCGCGTTGGTGTAGCCGACGATGGCGATCGACGGCATGTCACTGTGCAGCCGGCGGCTGCGCTGGGTGTCGCGGACCTGCTTCATGTCCCGGATATCGCGTCGCAGCTTGGACATCCGCTCGCGGATGCGGCGCCGATCGGTCTCGATCTTGGTCTCACCGGGACCGCGCAGGCCCACCCCGCCGCCGCTGCCGCCGGCGCGGCCACCGGCCTGCCGCGACATCGACTCACCCCAGCCGCGCAGTCGCGGCAACATGTACTCCATCTGGGCCAGCGACACCTGGGCCTTGCCCTCCCGGCTGGTGGCGTGCTGGGCGAAGATGTCCAGGATCAGGGCGGTGCGGTCGATGACTTTGACCTTCACGACCTTCTCCAGCGAGTTCAGTTGCGCCGGGGACAGTTCGCCGTCACAGATGACGGTGTCGGCACCGGTCGCCAGGACCACTTCGCGGAGTTCTGCCGCCTTGCCCGAGCCGATGTAGGTCGACGGGTCAGGGCGGTCACGGCGCTGGATGAGCCCTTCGAGCACCTGGGACCCGGCGGTTTCGGCCAGTGCAGCCAGCTCAGCCAGACTCGCCTGGTTATCGGCCGCGCTGCCCTCGGTCCACACGCCGACCAAGACCACCCGCTCCAGCCGCAGCCGGCGGTACTCGACCTCGGAGACGTCGGCAAGCTCGGTCGACAACCCGGCGACCCGGCGCAGCGCCGATCGGTCTTCGAGGGCGAGTTCACCGACGCTCGGTACTGAGCCTGAAGAGTCTGGGGTGCCCATATCGGGCGCGTCTGCATGTGTCATAGCCAGTATCCGATAGTGGCACGCCGCCGGTGGCGGCGCATCCGAATAAGTCGCAGCGGGGAGCACGCCCGCGTCCTCCCCGGAGTCACGGCTGCGCGTTCCACCAGTCGTCGGCGAGTTCGCCGCGGGCCAACAGCACCGACGGCCCGCGCAAGAAGCTGGTGGCGTCGGTGACGGTGACCGTGACATCGCCCCCCGGCACGCGCACGGTGAGCGTGCCGGTCTCGGCACCCACGCTTGCCAACGCAGCGACCGCGGCCGCGACCGTTCCGGTGCCGCACGATCGGGTTTCACCGACGCCGCGTTCGTGAACACGCATGCAGACCACGCCGCCCGCAGGTGCGGTCAGCACCTCGATATTGACGCCCTCGGGGAACTGGACATGATCGAAACTCACCGGTGCACCCACGTCCAAAGCTGCCAGGTCTTCGCTGCTCAGCTGTGGGTCGACGCACGCCAGGTGCGGGTTGCCCACGTCGACGGCCATGCCGCGGAATCGCCTACCACCGACTATTGCCTCAAAGGCCTCCCCCGCGCTCAGCCTGTTGGTCTTGCCCATGTCGACGGTGACGTCTGCGTTGGTCTGGTCGACGTGGTGCAGGGTGACCAGACGCGGGCCAGCCAGTGACCCGACGACGAACTCGTCGCGCAGCTCCAGACCGCTGGCACGCAGGTAGTGCGCGAACACACGCACACCGTTGCCGCACATCTGCGCGGTCGACCCGTCTGCGTTGCGGTAGTCCATGTACCAGTCGTATCCGCTGACACCGTCGGGCAGCCGGTCGAGCACGCCGGCCGTCACGGCCGCACCCGCGGTGGTGACCCGCAGGACGCCGTCGGCACCCAGTCCCCGCCGCCGGTCGCACAATGCGGCCACCCGGTCAGCGGTCAGCGCCACCTCGGCATCAATGTCGGGCAGCAGCACGAAGTCGTTCTGGGTGCCGTGACCCTTGGCGAAAATCACCTGCTCAGGATACGTGGCTGGGCGAGTGCCGCCATGCGTGCAATGCACCGTCGACGGTCCGGGCGCGGTCCGACGCGGTCGCTGCGCCGACGTCGAGCCAGTGCACCCGGCGGTCGCGGCGGAACCAGGACCGCTGCCGTCGCACATAACGGCGGGTGCCCACATACGTCTGCTCGCGCGCGTCGCGCAACAGGCCGGCTCCGCCACCGGCGTCTAGAGCCGCGATCACCTGGCCGTAACCCAGCGCACGTGATGCGGTTACCCCGTCCCGCAGGCCCTGGTGCAGCAGCGCGCGCACCTCGTCAACCAGGCCGTGGGTGAACATCACGTCGGTGCGCCGCGCCAGTCGTTCATCGAGAATCTCTGTCTCACAATCTAACCCGACGATAACGGTGCCCCACCGCGCAGCGCCGATGCGCGGCGCAGACGCGGCGAACGGCTGCCCGGTGAGCTCGACCACCTCAAGCGCCCGCACGGTACGCCGGCTGTCGGTGGGCAGGATCGCCGCGGCTGCGGCCGGGTCGCGGCGGGCCAGCTCGGCGTGCAGGTCGCCGACCCCGATCTCGGCAAGCCGCTGCTCCCACTTCTCGCGCACTTTCGGATCGGTCGCCGGAAACGCCCAGTCGTCGAGCAGCGATTGGATGTAGAGCATCGAACCGCCCACCACGACCGGCAACGCTCCCCGGGCCGCGATCGCCTCGACGTCGGCGGCGGCGGCCTGCTGGTAGCGGGCGACAGTCGCGGTTTCGGTGACGTCGAGGACGTCGAGCTGATGGTGCGGGATGCCACGGCGCTCCGCCACGGGCAGCTTCGCGGTCCCGATGTCCATGCCGCGGTAGAGCTGCATCGCGTCGGCGTTGACGATTTCCGCGCTCAGCTCGCCGGCGAGCCGCTCGGAGACGTCGAGTGCCAGTTGCGATTTGCCGGTGCCCGTCGGGCCGATGATCGCCAGTGGTCTCACGGTTGCCAGACGCCGGCGAAGTACCCCACACCGTAGGGCGCTCCCCGGTAGAGCTCCTTGGCCGACCGCGGCCCGGGCTCGGTGAGGCCGGCCAGCACTTGAAATGCCACCCGCCCGAGGACCTGCTCGGGCAGCCGGGTCAGGGCGGGGACGTCACCGCTCGCCAGTGCGTCGGCAAGGGCCAGCTGCACGTCTACGCCGCTCGGGTCGTAGCCGCCCGGCGCGTCCGGTGTCAGCGTGTTCACGCCGTCGGCGACGACCAGCACACCGATCGGATCGGTCGCCTGGTCGATCTCGGCGCGCAGTTGCCTGCCCCGGGCCAGCGCGGCGTCGGGATCGTGGTCGCCGTAGACGCGGACTTGCGCGCTGGCATCGGACCGGGCCTGGCCTCGCACCCAGGCGGCCATCAGCGCACACAGTGGCAAATCGGCCGGGAATTCAGCGGCCTCCGGTGCCAGCCGAACCCGCACGTCGGCGCCGAAGCCCGCGAAGGTACCGACGCCGTCCGGGCCCACTACGTCGTCCACGCGGCCCGCTCCGACGGCAATCCATCGCGGCGGCAACAAGGCGGCCGCTGCTATCACCGCCGCCCCCAGGTCGGCCACCTCGGCGGCCGCGGCTCCGGCGAGTTCGGGAACGAGCACCGGCGCGGACGGGACGATCGCGATAGCGCTCAACACGCCACCAAACTAGCGTCTCGGCGGCGCGAGGATTGAGCGCGTTGGGCCCCGGTGGGTCGAATTAGACCGCAAACCTAGGCCGACTGCCCTGCTCTCCAGCGCAGCGGGTCAGTACGGTCCTCCTCGTCAGGCCGCAACGGCACTGGTGTCGCAAACGGGTCGGCGATTTTTGGTATGCGCCCGCTCTCCGCTGCCTCTTCCGACACCTTCTCGGCCTCGCCGCGGGCTAGTGCCACGGTAGCGACAAGCACCAACACCACCCCCGCGACTGCCACAAAAACCGCTGGGCCAGTAGCCTCCAACATCTCGCCGAGCACGACAATCCCGAGCACCGAACCGACCAACGGCTTGGCCACTACAGACGTCGGTAGTGAGGCGGTCAGCGAACCGGCGCGGAACGACGACTGCTGAAAGATCATTCCCGCCAGCGCCGCAGCTATCCACGCATAGAACTCCGGTGCACGGAACAACGCCCAGACGCCGCCTCCGACCACCTCGACAACGGCTTTGGTCAACACCGCGAACAGTGCCAGCGAGCTACCGGCAACCACTGCCAGCAGCACCGCCGCCACCCAACCCGACCAGATCCGCGCACCCAGCACGCAGAACACCAACACCGGGCCCATCACCGAGGCCACCACCATCCAGGTTCCCAGCGAGCCGCGCGATGCCCCGGCATCCGGGTCGCCGACCATGACCACCACCGCCAACGATCCGGCCAGCAGTACCGCCCAGGTCCACTCCCAGCGGGTCACCCGGCGCCGAGTCACGCGCGCGTAGATCGGCAACGCGAACAGCAGCGCCGTCACCTGCAGCGCCGTCACCAGAATCACCGATCCCAGCGCCAGCGCCGCAGCCTGCAAGACGTAATTGCCGACCGCCCCGCCGGCGCCCAACCACCACCGAGTGTCGCGCAATGACAAGCGGAAGAGCTCAAGATGACCGACCTCTTTGTCGGTGATCTCCTGCGCGGACCGCTGACGGATCACATTGCCGAGCGCGGATGCGAATGCGGCGCACAAGGCGAGCAAAACCGCGATATCCGTTTTCGTCACGGGCGACCTCCTCGCCGACGTCTGACCTCCAGAGAAGTCATGTACACCCGGTATCCACTACCCATCTTGCCGGGCGTCCACGCAGGCTCCACCCCTACGCTGAGCACCACTCCGTTCTCAGCGGCCACCAAGGCGCAACCTACCCAATACCTAACATTAAGAACCAGTCAACAACTTATGTCTGACCTGTGTGTCAGCTGTGCCTCGCCAGCCAGAACCAGGGTCCCACGCGGTTACCGGCCCGTGGCTGCCTGTTCCCTCGTCCCCAGCCGGCACTACAGCCGCCCTCCAGCCGCCAACGTGGCGGCTTCGCCGCGGGCCAGAGCCGTGGTTGCGACAACCGTCACCACGATCGCGGCTACCAGGGCCGCGGACACCGCCGCCAGCAGGACCGCGGCCGCCGGGCCCGACCAGATCCGCGCGCCCGGCACACAGCGCACCATGGCCGGGCCGACCACGACGGCCACCACGGCCCAGGTCCCCAGCTCCAACACCCGATATCAGCGAGCCCCCGATAAACACTTGCTCCGCAACGGTACCGGACTACTTGGGTCACCGCACGACGGCCCGGGGACAATCCGATTTGTCGTCAGCCCGGCCGGCTATGCCGTGGGATCAGCGGCCCGTCCGGTGCTAGGGCATCGCAAGCTGGCCGGTGACTTCGAATTCGCCGGTGGGCGCCGCCATCATGGCAGCCTCGTCACGGGCCAGGGCCACAGTCGCGACAACCACCACCGCCACGGCAGCCGCCAACGTGAACAACTGCCCCTCACCGGTGTGCAGAACCTCATCGAGCACGGTGACCCCCAGCACCGAAGCAATCACCGGCCTGGCCACCGTGATCGTCGGCAGTGAGGCGGTCAACGAACCCGTTCGCAACGCCGATTGCTGAAGCATCAGCCCAATCGGCAGGACCACGATCCAGGCGTACAGTTCGGGGGTCCGGATCAGTGTCGCGAAGCCCTTGCCAACCTCCGTCACGACGGCTTTGGTCAGCACCGTGAAGACGGCCAGCGTTGCCGCCGACGCCACCGCCAGCAGCACCGCGGATACCGGACCCGTGGAGAACCGCGCCCCCAACACGCAGAGCAGCAATGCCGGAACCACCACCATGGCAACCACGGCCCAGGTCGACAGCGGGGCCCGCGCGTGGCCGGCCGAAGGATCGCCCGCCAGCACAATGACCGCCACCGCGCCGGCCAGCAATACCGACCAGGTCCACTCCCAGCCGGTCAATCGATGACGGGTCAGCCGGGCGTCGATCGGCAACGCGAACAGCAGCGCCGTGGCCTGCAGCGACTGCACCAACACCACCGAACCCATCGTCAGGGCGACGGCCTGCAGCGTGAAGCTGGAGAGCGCCGCCAAGCTGCCCAGCCACCACTGGGCATGGCGCAGTGAGAGGTGGAGCAGCGTGAAGTGGCCGACCTCTTCCTCTGTGACCTGCCGCGCAGACCGCTGAAGAACCACATATCCGATGCCGGCCAGCAGCGCGGCGCCCAGTGCGAGCAACGTCGCGAGTTCGACCTTGGCCATAGGTAACCTCCCACCGATATTCGGCCCGGAAGCTGTCAGGTGAACCTCACGTTAAGCAGTTGTTCAATAATGACCCTTGTGCGCTGGATAAGCATCACAACCGGACATTCCAATAGAAATGATTGCCTTGCCACCGACGTAGGGCCTTGCGGGACGCAACCCGCTGCAGGTCGAAATTCGCTGCGGGCAGCCGGACTCGCGGCAGCGACGGGAGACCCGGCCGGCTGCTGGTTTGCCCCGGCGATTCCCGTTGACCGACACAGTCGGCAACTGTCGTGAACTGCCGTAACCAGAGCAGCAAACCGGCGCGCAACGAAACTGCGGCACAAACGATCCCGGCGGCTCGATGCGCGGATCGATCGCTCCGCGCGGCTGACGATGACGGTCGGGGATTCGGCACCGAAAGCGATTGCTCCACAACGCTACCGATGGCCAGGGTCGGCGAAACCTGCCGGATGGGCCGGTCCGGTCCCGCAACCAGAACCGAGGAGTCAACTGATCGGCTCGCCGGATCGCATCGGGCGCAGCACAGTTCCGTCCGCGACTGCTTGAACTGTTCCTTGCACGCCGGCGCAACAACGCTCAACTGCCGCGATTCCGGCGTCTGGCTGCGGCGCCAGGTTTGCCGACCAGACCTGCCCGCCAGCCGCCACAGCTGGACACTGCAGCTAACGGAACGGTTGCAGCTGTGGGACGGAAACTGCATTTTTGGTGCGCCCGCAATAGTGAGGAATTACCGTCATGGTTGCTAGACCGGGGTATGCGGTCGGCAGGTCGGCCGGTGAGTGTGGCTTGCTGGTGCGATTGCCCGTTGGTTTGAGGAGTAGGCGATGAGCGCCTTCGCGCGTGGTTCGCGAGTGGGGACCCGGTTTGGCCCCTACTACCTCAAGCGGCAGCTGGGTAGCGGCGGAATGGGCGAGGTCTATGAGGCCGTCGACACCGTCAGACAACGGGTAGTGGCGCTGAAGCTGATGTCTGAGTCGCTCAGCCACGATCCGGTATTTCGCATGCGGATGCAACGCGAAGCCCGCAACGCGGGCAGGCTGCAGGAACCGCACGTGGTGCCCATCCACGACTATGGGGAAATCGACGGGCACCTGTACTTGGACATGCGCCTGGTCGAGGGTACCCACCTGGCCCTCCTGCTGGAGCGGTTCGGGCCGGTGACGCCCCCGTGGGCCGTGGCCCTGGTGCATCAGGTGGCCTCGGCGCTGGACGCAGCCCACGCCGCAGGGGTGATGCACCGCGATGTGAAACCGGAAAACATTCTGATCACCCGCGACGACTTCGTGTATTTAGTAGATTTCGGGATCGCCAGTGCGGCCACCGACGAGAAACTGACGCAGATCGGCAGTGCGGTGGGGACCTGGAGATATATGGCCCCGGAGCGGTTTTCCGACGCCGAGGTGACCCACCGCGCTGACATCTATTCGTTGACCTGTGTGCTGCACGAGTGCTTGACCGGAACCCCGCCGTATCGGGCCGACAGCGCAGGCATGCTGATCACCGCGCACCTGATGGCGCCTATCCCGCGCCCCAGCCAGCTCCGGCCAGGGATCCCCGCCGCCTTCGACGCGGTGATCGCGCGCGGCATGGCCAAACGGCCGGAGGAGCGCTACGCCAGCGCAAGTGAGCTGGCGCTGGCGGCCCATCAAGCGTTGAGCGCTCCTCACCAGGCCCAGGAGTTTCGCATCCTCAAACGCAGCGAGGAGGCCGGCGGCCTGCACGTCGACACCGCGGCCGAAGCGGGCATTACCTATGTGGCTCCCTCGTCCTCGGCACCGTCTGCGCCCACCCCGGTAGCGCCGACATCGCAACCCGACCTGAGCAGTTCCGGGCCCCTGTCGCTTCCGTCATTTCCGACGTCTGAGGTGAACATCTCGCCATTCAGCCCGGACAGCACCTCTTGGCCCGGGCTGGTCAACACACCACCGCCACAGTCGCCTCCACCGCCGCCGCAACCACCTTCCCAACCACCGCCGCAACAGACGGGTGGCATACCGCCTTCGAGCCTGCGTCCACCCTCACCAGCCTCACGTCTGCGCAACCCGTGGCTGGTTCTCGGAGCCGCCGCCTTGGTAATCCTGATTTTCTTCGCAGGCCAGGGAATCTGGCTGAGCCTTCGGCCGAACACGGCATCTGCCCCCAACACCGTCACGAGCACGCCGACTGCGACACCTGCTTCGCCGCAGACAGCATCGACAGACGCTCTCGCCCGGCTGCTCAGCCTGCTGCCTTTGGGCTATGCGTCGGGCACCTGCAGGCCGTTTCTGCCGCCGAAGGACGCGTTGGCCCGGGTGATATGCGATAAGAACGTCGACCCCGGCGGCCCGGCCCGAGCGATCTACACACTGTTCGGGGAAACCGCCACGCTGCGCCAGCTTTTCGACGGCGTCCTGCGAACCGACATCATGGTCGATTGTCCTGGGGAAACCAAGTCACCAAGCGGCTGGCACCGCCCCGATAGCCCCCAGGTGGGCGGCATGGTCTTTTGCGCGGTCCAAGAAAGCAGCCCGACGGTGGTGTGGACCAACGAGGCCCAACTGATGATCTGTGTCGTCCAGGGAGATCCGCAGGGACCCAACCTCGACCAGCTCTACGGCTGGTGGAAAAAGCACTGGTGACAGCGGGCATCATTTGTGGAGCTGTCCGGGCGGGCAGTGACCAACACCCCCGAAGGTGGCGGCGCACGGTCTGCCAAGCTGCTTCAATACTGTTGGAACCGGTCGGGAGACCCTGGTGACGGCATAGGGCCGCGGCAGACCTGCCGACCGTACAGGTGCCGCTTCGCGCGGCAGGTGCGCGGGACATCGACCGCGCGAAGGGTGGCAAGGGTAGGTGACGAGCGCATGACGGTTGACGAGCCTTGTAGCAACGATCCGCACCCGCCGGTTCCGGGGCCGGTCCCAGGGTCGGCGCCACGGCCTGGACCCAGGCCCGGGCCCCGGCCGGTGTCACGACCCACCGCCCACCCGGTGGCAGCGCCCCCACTCAGCGATCCGCACCGATTCGGGCGTGTGGACGACGACGGCACGGTGTGGCTGATCGGCGCAGCCGGCGAGCGCATCGTCGGCTCCTGGCAGGCCGGCGACCCCGAAGCCGCGTTTGCGCATTACGGCAGGCGATTCGATGACCTGAGCACCGAGATCACCCTGATGGAAGAGCGGCTGGCGTCGGGCACCGGCGACGCCCGCAAGATCAAAGCCAATGCCATAGCGCTGGCCGAGACGTTGCCGACGGCATGCGTGCTGGGCGATGTCGACGCGCTCGCGGACCGGTTGACCGGCCTTCGTGAGCACGCTGACGCCATCGCCGCCGCGGATCGCTCCAGACGCGAGGAGCATCGATCCGCCCAGACCGCCCGCAAGGAGGCGCTGGCCGCCGAAGCCGAGGAACTGGCCGCCAACTCGACCCAGTGGAAAATCGCCGGCGAGCGACTGCGGGCAATTCTCGACGAATGGAAGACGATCAGCGGTCTGGACCGCAAAGTCGACGATGCACTGTGGAAGCGCTACTCCGCGGCCCGGGAAACGTTCAACCGGCGGCGGGGATCCCACTTCGCCGAACTGGACCGTGAGCGATCGGGTGTCCGGCAATCCAAGGAACGGCTCTGCGAGCGGGCCGAAGAATTATCCGACTCAACGGACTGGACCGCCACCAGTGCGGAATTCCGGAAGCTACTCACCGAATGGAAGGCGGCCGGACGAGCGAGCAGGGACGTCGACAACGCCCTGTGGCGCCGTTTCAAAGCCGCGCAGGACTCATTCTTCGCGGCTCGTAGTGCTGCCACGGCGGAAAAGGACACCGAGTTGCGGGCCAATGCCGTCGCCAAAGAGGCGCTGCTTGCCGAAGCGGAAAAGCTCGACACCACCAACCACGACGCCGCCAGAGCGGCGCTGCGGACGATCGCCGACAAGTGGGACGCGATCGGCAGGGTGCCGCGGGAACGTTCCGCCGAATTGGAGCGGCGGCTGCGCGCAGTCGAGAAGAAGGTGCGCGACGCCGGCGAATCGGATTGGTCCGACCCACAGGCACGGGCCCGTGCCGAGCAATTCCGCGCCCGGGCCGAGCAGTTCGAACAGCAGGCCGCGAAGGCAGCCGCGGCCGGCAAGACAAAAGAAGCCGAAGAGGCGAAGGCGAAAGCCGAACAGTGGCGACAGTGGGCTGAGGCCGCTGCCGATGCGCTGACCCGCAGGTCTTAGCGGTCGTCGGGGGTCGTAGCAGCCCCCGGTTCGGGGCTGCCGGATTCGTCAGGGTTATCGGTGTCGGTCTGCAAGCTGTCCAATAGCGTCCCGGACTGTTGCTGCGCGACGACGCGGCGACGCTGCTCCTCGGCAGCGAGTTGCACGATGGTGCGCTGCCACACCACCCGGGCCCAGTGAAACGTCAACAAGATCACGGTGATCCACGCGACGATGAGCCCGATACCCGGGCCGGGATGACCCGCCGCAACGGTCTGGCGCGACCAGACGGCCAACAGCCCAGTGCCGCTGGCCATCGCCGAACCCGCCAGCGCCAACCAGGCCATAGCCCAGCGCCGCGTCATCAACGCCAGCATCGAGAAACCAACGCCGAACACCAGCGCCAACCAGGTGAAGACTCGCGAGGGTAGCGACACCGCAGCCGCCGCGGCGCCGTGACTGCTGAACAGCACATCCCATCCCCGCACGTTGCCGGTGTGCGGCAGGACAAACGATCCCAGCAGCACGAACACCAGGATCGCGACAACTAAAGCTCTTGCACCAGGATCGATCTCACGTGCAACACGGCGTTCTGCCGCCTCGATTTCAGACCGGTAGGCGTCGAAATCCGCCACGTCCACTTCTCCGTTCATCGGCATAGCTTGCCCGTCATTGGCATAGCTCCCCGTTTATCGGCCGCATCCGACGGGTTCGGCAGCGGCGACGGGCTGCCCGACACCGGGCATGCCCAGGCCGACGCCCCGGGGACTCTGCCCGGCAGCGTGCGCGTCACCAGCGCGGGTGTGGCGGTGGGTCAGAATACCGGCGTCGGCAATGAGATGGTGCGGCGCGGCGTCGGTGATTTCCACGGTGACGATGTCGCCGGGACGCACCTGCTGGTCGCCGGCCTGAAAGCCAGCCCTGAAATGGACCAGCCGGCCGTCGCGTGCACGCCCGCTCAGGCGTGCCGTGCGGGTGTCCTTGCGTCCTTCACCGGTGGCGACAAGCAGCTCGAGGGTCCGCCCGATCATGGCACGGTTCTGATCCAGGGAGATCTGCTCCTGCAGCTCGACCAGCCGTTCATAACGCTCCTGGACGACGGCTTTCGGCAGCTGCCCGGCGAGTTCGGCGGCCGGCGTCCCGGGCCGCTTGGAGTACTGGAAGGTGAATGCGGCCGAGAACCGGGCCTGTCGTACCACGTCAAGAGTGGCCGCGAAGTCCTCCTCGGTCTCTCCGGGAAATCCCACGATCAGATCGGTGGTGATCGCAGCGTGCGGCATGGCCGCCCGCACCCGCTCGATGATCCCGAGATAGCGCTCGGCGCGGTAGGAGCGCCGCATCGCGCGCAGGACGCGGTCCGATCCGGATTGCAGCGGCATGTGCAGGGCGGGGCAGACGTTCGGCGTCTGCGCCATCGCCTCAATGACGTCGTCGGTGAACTCGGCCGGATGCGGGGAGGTGAACCGGACCCTTTCCAGCCCGTCGATGCGTCCGCAGGCCCGCAGCAGCTCGGCGAAAGCGCCCCGATCGCGGGGAAGTCCGGGGTCAGCGAACGAGACCCCGTAGGCGTTGACATTCTGGCCCAACAGCGTGACTTCGAGCACACCGGCATCGACCAGCGACTGCACCTCGGCCAAGATGTCGGCTGGACTGCGGTCGACCTCCTTGCCCCGCAGCGACGGAACGATGCAGAAGGTGCAGCTGTTATTGCAGCCGACTGAGATGGAAACCCAAGCAGCATAAGCGGATTCGCGGGCACTCGGCAGCGACGACGGGAACTGCTGCAGCGCCTCGGCGATTTCCACCTGGGCAACCCGGTTGTGCCGGGCCCGGTCGAGCAGCGTGGGCAGCGACCCGATGTTGTGGGTGCCGAAGACGACGTCGACCCATGGCGCCTTGCGCAGCACAACATCCCGGTCTTTCTGGGCCAGGCAACCACCGACCGCGATCTGCATGTCCGGATTGATGCGCTTGCGTGGCGCCAGGTGGCTGAGGTTGCCGTACAGCTTGTTGTCGGCGTTCTCGCGGACGGCGCAGGTGTTGAAGACCACGACATCGGCGTGGGCGCCCTCGGCCACGCGCTGATAGCCGGCCGCTTCGAGCAGGCCCGCTAATCGCTCGGAATCGTGGACGTTCATCTGACAGCCGTAGGTGCGGACCTGATAGGTGCGCGCCGACCCCGACCCCGACATCGACCCAGCCAGCGCAGCATCGTCCGCCACGCCCGCAGCCCCGGCGTCTCGCGCCACCATCGAAGTCACGGGGCCATGGTACCGGCGGCTGAGCGGTTCGCGGCTTGTCGGATGGCGGGGGCCCACTCCCTTCGGGGCGCCTAGACCCGCCGGCGCTCCCGCTCGGCGGCCAGTTCAGCGATGACCACCTCGCACGCCACGGTCTGGCTGTACCCACGGCGGGCGAGCATCGCCACCAGCCTGCGGGTCGCCCGCGTGTCGCCCTCAGCCAGCACCTCCCGCCGTAACTTGGCCCTTACCAGCAGCTCAGCCCGCTCCCGCTCGGCACCGGCGTCAATCCCGGCCAGCACCGTGGTGATCACGTCGTTGTCGACGCCCTTGGTGTGCAGTTCAGCAGCCAACGCGCGCTTGCTCTTTCCCGCGTTCGCCCGCCGGGACTGCACCCACTGCTCGGCGAAGTCAGTGTCGTCCACCAGACCAACGGCAGCCAGCCGATCCAATACCCGGTTACTGATGTCGTCGGGGTATCCGCGTTTCGCCAATTGGCCGGATAACTCGGCCCGGGTCCGTGATCGCGCGGTGAGCAGGCGCAGGCACAATGCCCGCGCCTGCTCTTCGCGAGACGGCTCAGAAGTCGACGGGGGCGGGCAGGACACTGTCATCAGTCACCACTGCACCAATGCCAAGCTTTTCCTTGATCTTCTTCTCGATCTCGTTAGCCACGTCGGCGTTGCCCATCAGGAAGTTGCGGGCATTCTCTTTGCCCTGGCCCAGCTGCTCGCCTTCGTAGGTGAACCAGGAGCCGGACTTGCGGATAAAGCCCTGGTCCACGCCCATGTCAATCAGCGAGCCCTCCCTGCTGATCCCCTTGCCGTAGAGGATGTCGAACTCGGCCTGCTTGAACGGTGGCGACACCTTGTTCTTGACGACCTTGACCCGGGTGCGGTTGCCGACCGCCTCGGTTCCGTCTTTGAGTGTCTCGATCCGCCGCACGTCCAGGCGCACCGAGGCGTAGAACTTCAGCGCCTTTCCGCCTGTTGTCGTTTCGGGACTGCCGAACATCACCCCGATCTTCTCGCGCAGTTGGTTGATGAAGATCGCCGTGGTTCCCGAATTGTTCAGCGCGCCAGTCATTTTCCGCAGCGCCTGGCTCATCAGACGGGCTTGCAGTCCGACATGGCTGTCCCCCATCTCGCCTTCGAGTTCGGCACGCGGGACCAGCGCCGCCACCGAGTCGATGACTACGATGTCGAGCGCGCCGGAGCGGATCAGCATGTCGGCAATCTCCAGTGCCTGTTCACCGGTATCCGGTTGACTGACCAGCAGGGAATCGGTGTCGACGCCGAGCTTCTTGGCGTACTCCGGGTCCAGCGCGTGCTCGGCGTCGATGAACGCCGCGACACCGCCGGCGGCCTGGGCGTTGGCCACCGCGTGCAGTGCCACGGTGGTTTTACCCGAAGACTCCGGGCCGTATATCTCCACCACCCGGCCACGCGGCAAGCCGCCGATGCCCAGGGCCACGTCCAGCGCGATGGACCCGGTCGGAATGACCGAGATCGGCTGACGCACCTCGTCGCCGAGGCGCATCACCGAACCTTTGCCGTAACTCTTCTCGATCTGGGCCATTGCCAGTTCCAGAGCCTTCTCGCGGTCGGGGGCTTGCGCCATGATGCTTCTCCTGTAGTCGGTGTTCGGTGACCGTTATCGGTCGGTTAGCCGTGACACTAGAGATGGCTACCGACAAGCCGGCATCTCCTAACGCTCACCACAGTAGCCGAACACCTGTTCGATTTGAGTTCGACACGCCGTCACGGCGTGGGTAGCGACGGAACTACCCGGTCCGCGCTGGTGTGTCCGCAGCTCTTCGCCCCGGACCGGCTCTCGATTGGTCCGATGCTTGGCTATCGCGTGTGGCAAAATCAGCTAACGAAAGGCGCTGGCGGGCCCGAAGAAACCGGTGTGAATCCGGTGCGGTCCCGCCACTGTGATCGGGCTGACGCCGGCCCGAGAGCCAGATACCCACCGCCGGCGCTTCCTCAAGACAAACTGGGGCGGATCTCCCCGGGGAGGACAGTCGCGCCCAGGCCGGCGTGCTTCCTGTCGTATCCGCACCCCGGCACGCCCCCGACGGGAGAGCCACGCATGACACACGCGGAGTCCATGTGAACATTTCCGCGGAGCTGTCCGAGATTTCTTCCTATGGAGGGTTTTTCGCGCTGACCGTGGGCGGGGACGCAGCAGGTTGGCATCCGGTCGCCCAGTCCTACGCCGACGGGTTCGCGGATTTGATCGACGCTACCGTCAAGCGTTACCGCACAACGGAGTTGCGGATCGGCGCATCCCTGGTTCACCTCGGCCATGCCGCCCGCCTGTGGTCACCCGTTCTCGCGTGCGTGTTGGGCCACGGGGTCGTTCCGGATCTGGGCGACCTGCACCGTGCCGACGACGGAGCGCAGCTACGACTGCCCGAACCCGTCGGAGAACCCGTCGGCTCACCTTCTGCGGACTTGTTGTACCGCGTTGTCGTGCAAAATCATATGGAGCCGCTCGCGACCGGCCTGCGCGTCAACCTGGCACCCGGCCTGCTGTACGGCAACATTGCCTCCGCACTCGTCGGCACGTCCCGGGTCTTGCTCTCGCTGCAACCCGACTTGCGCCAGCCGATCGTGCGGATCACCAACTCCCTGCTGGGCACCGGCAGGCTGGCCGGAACCGGCGTGATCACCAGCCCAGATCTGGGTTTCCGCCGTCACAGCTGCTGCCTCCTCTACCGCACGCCCACCGGATCCAAATGCGGCGATTGCGCGCTTTAGCGGGCTGAGTACGCCGCAGCGACACAGAGCCGATCCAGGCCCGAATCACCACTGACCGCGGGGCACGTCGAAGTCCGCGCACAGCGCCCGCCACACGTCGCGGGGCTCGACACCGTCCTCGATCGCCTGGGCAGCGGTACGGCCGTCGAAGCCGGTCAGCACGTGGTCGACCAGCACCGATGCGCCGTAAGCAGCGCCGAATCGCAGGACGACCCGCTCGTTGAACTCCGTCAGCCGCACGCCAGCCAACATACCGATCCCGTTTCCCAGGGCGGGTTACCCGGCCAGCGCAAGCGCTTCGTGGCACACCCGAACCGGATCGGCGACCCCGGCGATGTTGGCCGCGGCCCGTTGCGCGGCCTCGCGGTACCCCGGCGACGACAACACCTCGCCCACCGCTTCCGCCAACGCGTCGGCGGTCAACGGCCGAACCAGCCGCGCGCTCCCCTGCCGCACCACCCGATTAGCTATCTCCCACTGGTCCCCACCACCGGGAACGACCACCAGCGGCACTCCGGCCAGCAGCGTCTTGGCCACCATCCCGTGACCGCCGCCGCAGATCACCAGATCGGCATGCGTCAACAGCTCGGCCTGGCGTCCCAGCCCAACCGCCGCCCAGGGAGGCGCCGTCAGATCCTCGCCGCCCAGACGGGACACCACCAGCCGCGATCCTTGCGGCAACGTGTCGCCGGGCGTCAGGCATTGCAGCGCGACCTCCGCCAGCCCGGTGGTCCCGGTCAACGCGGTGGACGGCGCGATTACCACCACCGGCCCTGAGCCCGGGGGGATCGCCAGCACCCGATCGGTCGGCTCGAAATGCAACGGGCCCACCACGACGGCCCCGACCGGCCAGTCCGGGCGGGGCACCTCCAGCGCGGGCAGCGTGGCGATCAGCCGTCGCAGCGGCCCGGGGTCGCGCGCCGGCAGTCCGATCTCGACCCGGACGGCGGCGCGCTGCCGCAGGCCCGCACGCCAGGACCGCGCCGTGAGCGCCCGCATGGTGGTATCACGCATCCAGCCGCCGATACCGCTGCCCGGTGCCAGTCCGCTGCCGATCGGCGGTAACCCTTTCGACGGCAGGTACAGCGGATGCGGGTTGAGTTCGATCCACGGGATTCCCAGCAGCTCGGCAGCCATGCCACCACCGGCGGTGATGACGTCGGACACCACCAGGTCGGGCGCCAGGTCGCGCAGCCGCGGCATGTTCAGCACGGCCATCCGCGCGGCGCGCCGGTGAATCCTGGCGCCGGCGTCGAGATCGTCGTCGGTGGCCACCAGCCCGTCCAGCTCGACAGCGTCAATTCCCGCGGCCCGGGCGGCTTCCAGCCATTCCACTCCGGTGAACAGGGTGGGCCTATCGCCGGCTTCCTGGAATCGTTGGCTCAGCGCGATCGCGGGAAACGAGTGCCCGGGATCCGGCCCGGCGACCACTGCGACGCGCACCCGCCTCACCCTGCCACAGCTCCCGGAGTCCGTACTCGCCTACGCTGGCAACCATGACCGAGCTGACTGAAAAGACATCCGTTGACAACATCCGCACGGTCGAGGTTTTCCTTAACGCACTGCAGGACGCGGATTACGACACCGCGGATGCGGCATTGGATGACGACCTCGTCTACGAAAACGTCGGGCTGCCGACGATCCATGGCCGCGGCAGGGCCATGAAGCTGTTCCGCCGGATGGACGGCCGGACCACCGCGTTCGAGGTGAAGATCCACCGCATTGCCGCCGATGGCCCCGCCGTGCTGACCGAGCGCAGCGACGCGCTGATCATCGGCCCGCTGCGACTTCAGTTCTGGGTCTGCGGTGTTTTCGAGGTGCGCAACGGGCGGATCACGCTGTGGCGGGACTACTTCGATTTCTTCGACATGTTCAAGGCCACCCTGCGCGGTCTGGCCGGGTTGGTGGTGCCGTCGCTCAAAGCGACGTTTTAGATCAGCGACGGAGATGAGCACCGACAGCGTCCGCACGAAGCCCGACGCGCTGGAGTACATCCGCTATTGCTACGGCAGGCGGCTGCCTGACTCGATGCGCGACTGAGTGCGCAACGACCTGGCGGGCAAGGGCACCGCCGCCCGGATGATGATCCGCGTCGCGATTCCGGCCGTGCTGGTGCTCGCCCCGTTCTGGCTGATCCCGACGACGTGGGACGTCCACCGCAAGGCCAAATCCACCAGGCGTACATCGAACGCTATGGCCCGCGGCCCGAATCAACTCCGGCCCAGAACCCGGACACTCACGACTAGTGGCGGGGCAATCCGCCGAGTTCGTCGAACGCCTGCGCCCAGCCGACCAGACGATCGGTGGCGCCGACCAGCTCCGTCCGGTAGCGCTGTTGCGAACCCGCGGCCGGCACAGCGTCGCCGTTCGCCGACGAGACTAATTGCGCTGCGGCGGTGACCATTTCGTTGTACTGACGGACGCCGGCGCTCAACTGCGCGGTGAATGCGTTGATGGTGGGCACCAGATACGAACGCGACGATTCGGAGTAGTGCGCCGCCCGCTCCATCGATGCCACCTCGGCGGCGGTGGCCGCCATCGCCGCCGAGGTCCGGTTGGCCGCTGCGGTCAGGTCCCGGATTTCGGCTGCCGGCAACATGGCGCCCCGCTCCATCACACCCAACAACGAGAAAAACCCGCGTTCGGAGGCGCCCAGCGCGGACATCGCAGGCCGCGCCGCCGAACCAGGTGGGGGCAATCGGCGCACGCTGGCGGGCCGCCGCGCCGGCAGTGGCTCCGTGCGCAGCCAGCGATAGCGGAGCAGTAGCAGCGTCGCCGGAATGGCGGCGCCCGACGCGATCAGTCCGGTTATCAGCAACAACCACACCGGCGTGCTCCAGGACGCCAGCAGCGCTGTGACCAATGCCCAGAACGCGCATCCGGCAGCGAATATCAGCCCCCAGCGCAGTGCGCGGCGGCGACGACGCAGCCCCCGGCTGCGCGGGTCGGTCGCGGCGTTGATCTTCTCGGCAACCTGGTCGGATAATTCAGCAACGGTGTCGAATCCACGCCGCAGCAACATGCGCCACTGCCCACGCTGATTCGACTTCACCGCCATTTCGGACCGTCCGCCTTACTGCTGACCGAAGGGCTTCTCGGCAACCGCCCCACCGGTCTCGGTCGCCGGTGCGGGAGTGGCCGGGGTGCCCCCGGGAGTGGCAGCGCCCCCGGCGGGCAGAGCTTCTCCGCGCATCGACGCCCGGATCTGCTCCAGCCGGGAATGACCGGCCATCTGCGCGCCGGCCTGCTGGACCTCGAGCATGCGGCCCTGCACCGAGGTCTGGGCCAACTCCGCTTCGCCCATCGCGTTGGCGTACCGGCGTTCGATCTTGTCGCGCACCTCGTCGAGGCTCGGCGTGTTGCCGGGTGCGGCGATCTCGCTCATCGAGCGCAGCGATGCGCTGACCTGCTCCTGCATCTTGGCCTGCTCGAGCTGGCTGAGCAGCTTGGTGCGCTGCGCGATCTTCTGCTGCAGCACCATGGAGTTCTGTTCGACAGCCTTCTTGGCCTGGGCTGCCGCGCCGCAGCGCCTGGTCGTGCAACGCCTTGAGGTCTTCGACGCTCTGCTCGGCGGTCACCAGCTGGGCGGCGAACGCCTCGGCGGCGTTGTTGTACTCGGCTGCCTTGGCGGCGTCTCCGGCGGCCGTGGCCTGGTCGACCAAGGTCAGCGCCTGACGCACGTTGACCTGGAGCTTTTCGATGTCCGCCAGCTGCCGGTTGAGCCGCATCTCCAGTTGCCGCTGGTTGCCGATCACCTGCGCCGCCTGCTGGGTGAGCGCTTGATGGGTGCGCTGAGCTTCCTCGATGGCCTGCTGAATCTGCACTTTGGGGTCGGCGTGCTCGTCAATCTTGGAGTTGAACAGCGCCATGAGGTACTTCCACGCTTTGACGAACGGATTGGCCATCAGTTAGCTCCGCCTTCATTTTCTTGTGTGCCGGATGGGTCCCGGATAGGCCCCAGCGCTTACCCTGCCGCTCAATTTAACGGGTCAGCGCGGATCGCCCCACCCATGGTGCATATCTGGTCGACACCGGGTTCCACGGTGGCGTCTCAGGCGACCGCCAGCGACGCCACCGCAGGAATGACGACCTTGGTGCTGGCATCGATGGTGGCGCCACTGGTTGCAGTACGGCACGCGCGTTCCTCGCGAGCCATTCGCTCGCCTGCATCGATGAGCACCTCCGACAACGGGACGTGCAACGCGTCGCAGATCGCGTTGAGCAGCTCGCTGGATGGCTCCTTGCGACCGCGCTCGACCTCCGACAGATACCCCAGGCTCACCCGCGCCGAATCGGAGACCTCGCGCAGCGTCCGCCCTTGCGAA
This sequence comes from uncultured Actinomycetota bacterium, assembly GCA_963763005.1. Lineage (GTDB taxonomy): Bacteria > Actinomycetota > Actinomycetes > Mycobacteriales > Mycobacteriaceae > Mycobacterium. Next base: position 415,730 of record CAVXMI010000016.1, on the reverse strand, counting down.
CTCCGAGCCCCCCGCAGCACGTCGCCAATGACCTCGCGCACCAATGACGCCATCGTGCTCCTCCTTCGTCCGGTCACGCCTGCTTCGGCACCTGTCAGCACCTGAAAAGCGGTGGTCCTTAGTGAACGCCCGCAGCGGTCGTGTTGGTTCCCGGTCGACCTACGATCCGCGGTTCGCGGAGCGAATTTCCCTCACGGTCGATGCCACGTAGTCGATGCCGGTGACCACCGTCAGCACGATCGCAGCGCCCATCACCACCACGGCCGCCACGTGGAGCGGACCCGTCAGCGGCAATACGAACAAACCGATCGCCACGGCCTGGACCACGGTCTTGAGCTTGCCGCCCCAGCTGGCGGGAATGACACCGCGGCGAATAACGGCCAGCCGCAACACAGTCACGCCGATCTCGCGGGTCAGGATCAACACCGTGACCCACCACGGCAAGTCGCCCAGCATCGACAGCCCGATCAGCGCCGCGCCGATGAGCATTTTGTCGGCAATCGGGTCGGCCAATGCGCCGAATTCGGTCGCCATGCCGTAGTTGCGGGCCAGCAAGCCGTCGAACCGATCAGTGATGCAAGGCAACCGCGAATATCGCCCAAAGCCGCCATTCGGGCAGGAGTTTCATGTCCTCCCCGTAGAACAGGACGTAGCAGGAAAATCGGGACCAGCAGCAGCCGCAGGCCGGTCAGCACGTTGGCGAGGTTAGCGATCCGGACAGGTCCCGGCATCTGACCTGTTTGCGGCTGCCCCGACACCGCAACAGAATAGCGGTTGACCAGCTCTCGCGTCACCAATGTCGATACTGTTCTTACGTGACCGCAAAGTCCACGGGATTGCCGGCCGGTGGTCCGGCGCGCGCGAACGTCTGATGTCCCCGCGATCAAACAGCTCGTCGACACCTATGCGGGCAAGATCCTGCTGGAAAAGAACCTCGTGACGCTCTATGAAGCGGTCCAGGAATTCTGGGTGGCCGAAAACGAAGGCAATGTGGTCGGCTGCGGGGCGCTGCACGTGCTGTGGTCCGACCTGGGCGAAATACGCACCGTCGCGGTCGACCCCGCCATGACCGGCCGCGGTATCGGCCACGCGATCGTCGACCGGCTGCTTGAGGTCGCCCGGGAACTGCAGCTGGAGCGGCTGTTCGTGCTGACCTTCGAGACCGAGTTCTTCGGCCGGCACGGCTTCACCGAGATCGAGGGCACGCCGGTCACCGCCGAGGTGTTCGAGGAGATGTGCCGCTCCTACGACATCGGTGTCGCCGAGTTCCTGGACCTGAGCTACGTCAAGCCGAACATCCTGGGCAACTCCCGGATGCTGCTGGTCCTCTAGCCCCGCGAGCTGCAGGCACCTCCGCGGCATCGCAAAGCTCTCGACACGCCGAAGAATTGGGAGCTTTTGCGTCTGCTCGCCGAGCTACTCCTCGCCGTCCTCGTCGCCGGAGCCCGCGCCGCCCCGGATCAATGCCAGCGTCCCCGCCAGCTCGTCGGGCTTGACCAGCACCTCGCGGGCCTTGGAGCCTTCGCTGGGCCCGACGATGTTGCGGGTCTCCATCAGGTCCATCAACCGGCCCGGCTTTGGCGAAGCCGACCCGCAGCTTGCGCTGCAGCATCGAGGTGGAGCCGAACTGGCTGGACACCACCAGTTCCACCGCCTGCAGGAAGACGTCCATGTCGTCGCCGATGTCGGGGTCGACGTCGGCGCGTTCGCCGGTGGGCTTGGCGGTCGTGACCCCCTCGGTGTATTCGGGTTCGGCCTGGTCCTTGCAGGCGGCGACGACGGCCTGAATCTCCTCGTCGGTGATGTAAGCACCCTGCAGTCGCATCGGGCTTGCTCGCGCCCATCGGCAGGAACAGGCCGTCGCCCATGCCGATCAGCTTTTCCGCGCCCGCCTGGTCCAGGATCACCCGGCTGTCGGTCAGCGACGAGGTCGCGAATGCCAGCCGGGACGGCACGTTGGTCTTGATCAGGCCGGTGACGACGTCGACCGAGGGACGCTGGGTGGCCAGCACCAGGTGGATGCCGGCAGCACGGGCCTTCTGGGTGATCCGCACGATCGCGTCCTCCACGTCGCGCGGCGCGGTCATCATCAGGTCGGCCAACTCGTCGACGATCGCAACGACGTAGGGATAGGGCTGGTACACCCGCTGGCTGCCCAGTGGCGCCGTGATCGCACCGGATCGCACCTTTTCGTTGAAGTCGTCGATGTGGCGCACCCGGGACGCCTGCATGTCCTGGTAGCGCTGCTCCATCTCTTCAACCAGCCACGCCAGTGCGGCCGCGGCCTTCTTCGGCTGGGTGATGATGGGCGTGATCAGATGCGGAATGCCTTCATACGGCGTCAGTTCCACCATCTTCGGGTCGATCAGGATCATCCTGACCTCTTCCGGCGTGGCCCGGGTCAGCAGCGACACCAACATGGAGTTGACGAAGCTGGACTTGCCGGATCCGGTGGAGCCGGCGACCAACAAGTGCGGCATCTTGGCCAGGTTGGCCGAGATGAAGTCGCCTTCGATGTCCTTGCCCAGCCCGATCACCAGCGGATGGTGGTCACGGCGGGTCGACGGCGCGGTGAGCACGTCGGCCAGCCGCACCATTTCGCGATCGGTGTTGGGCACCTCGATGCCGACGGCGGACTTGCCGGGGATCGGGGCCAGCATGCGGACGCTCTCGGTGGCCACCGCGTAGGCGATGTTGCGCTGCAGCGCGGTGATCTTCTCTACCTTGACGCCGGGCCCCAGCTCGACCTCGTAACGGGTGACGGTGGGCCCGCGGGTGCAGCCGGTGACGGCCGCGTCGACCTTGAACTGGGTGAGCACCTCCCCGATGGCGCCGGCCATGTGGTTGTTGGCGGCGCTGCGCTTCTTGGGCGGATCGCCGGCCACCAACAGGTCCAGCGGCGGCAACGTGTAGGGACCGTCGACGACCCGGTCCAACACTTGGGTTTCCTGTTTCCGGCGGCCGCGCCGGCTCTTGCGCCCGACGGCGGGTTCCGGAGTGGTCGGTACGTCGTCCTCAACCGGCGGAACCTCAGCCGACGGCCAGCCCTGCACCTCGTCTTCAGGACGGAGCGGGGCGTCGTCGTAGTAGCCGTCGGAGAAGTCCTCGCGTCCGACCTCCACGGTGTCCGCATCGTCGCCGGCGAAGTCCTCGGCGTATTCCTGGTCATCGTCGAGGTATTCGCGCTGGAATAGCCGGGTGCCGAACAGTCCGCGCAGGGCATCGGGCAGCTCGCGGATCGTGGTTCCGGTCAGCAGCAGCAGCCCGAACAGCGCGCCGATGAACAGCAGCGGCGCGGCGATCCACGCGGTCAGTCCGTCCGACAGCGGCCCGCCGATGGCGAAACCCACAAAGCCCGCTGCACCGCCGCCGCAACGCCGGCGCTTCCGGCGAACCCGCCCATAAGTGCCACAGACCGAGCAAAGACAGGGCGATCAGGCTGGAGCCGAGGATCAGCCGCGGCCGCGCGTCGGGATTGGGCTCGTCCGCATCAGCAGGACTGCCGATGGCCGCAAGGACGACCGGGAGCAGAACGACGGCCGAGCCGATGAATGTCCGCAGCACCACGTCGACCCACGCGCCGACCGGCCGGGCAGCGTCGAACCACGAGCTCGCGGCGACGACGACGGCAAGACCCAGCAGAACCAGCGCGATTCCGTCGCGACGATGTCCGGGCTCGATGTCACGGGCGCGGCCGATCGACCGCGCCGCGCCGCCGGTGCCCCTGGCCGCCATCATCCAGGTCGCGCGCATGGCCCGGCCGCTGGTGAGTCCGGCAGAGACCAGCAGGGAATGATTGCGCCGCCGGGTGGGCCTGCTGACCCGCTTGACCGGCTTGCCCGTCCCCCCCTTGCCAGTCCGGCGCCTGGGCGCTGTCGATCGCCGACTCCCGGATGCGCGCCCCGAAGTGGCCTTTGAACTGCTCGTTCGGGTTCCGGAGCGGGCGACGGTCTTACTAGCCATGGGAACAAGACTAGTCGCAAATACATCATCTGCACCACCCGCCACACTGGTAACGTCGGCTTCACCAGCACGTGCTCACCTCGTTATCAGGAGGCGTGAGTAGGGTGACAAACGGTGACAAAGTCATGTCACGTCACGCCGCGAAAACCCCGCCGGAGTTCCCAGGAGGCCCTAGCATGCCCGTCGTTGTCGTCGCCACGCTGACCGTCAAGCCTGAATCGGTCGCCACCGTCCGCGACATCCTCACCACCGCGGTCGAAGAGGTGCACGGCGAACCTGGCTGCGACCTGTACTCGCTGCACCAAACGGGCGACACATTCGTCTTCGTCGAGCAATGGGCCGACGAAGAGGCGCTCAAGGTCCATAGCACCGCACCCGCGGTCGCCAAGATGTTCACCGCAGCCGGCGAGCACCTGGCCGGGGCACCGGACATCAAGATGCTGCAGCCAATCCCGGCCGGCAACTCAGGGAAAGGGCGACTCCGTCCCTGATGGGCCGGACATTAGAAGGCAAAGTCGCCTTCATCACCGGCGCCGCACGTGGCCAGGGCCGCGCCTATGCGGTTCGACTGGCGGCTGACGGCGCGAACGTGATCGCGGTCGACCTGTGCGCGCAGATCGCCAGCGTGCCGTATCCATTGGCCACCCGCGAGGACCTGGCGGACACCGTCAAGCTCGTCGAGGACACCGGCGCCCGCATCGTGGCCGGACTGGGCGACGTCCGCGATCGCGCATCGCTGTCCGCGGCGTTACAGGCGGGTCTTGATGAGTTCGGCCGGCTCGACATTGTCGTGGCCAACGCCGGCATCGCGCCCATGGCGTCCGGCGACGACGGCTGGCACGACGTCATCGACGTCAACCTCACCGGCGTCTACCACACCGTGGAGGCCGCCACACCGACCATGATCGAGCAGGGCGAGGGCGGATCGATCGTGCTGATCAGTTCGGCCGCGGGACTGGCCGGCATCGCCAGCGCCGATGCCGGCGCCATAGGCTACGCCGCTTCGAAACACGCGCTGGTGGGGTTGATGCGGGTCTACGCCAATCTGCTTGCGCGGCATAGTATCCGGGTCAACTCGGTGCATCCGAGCGGTGTCGATACGCCGATGATCAACAATGAGTTCACCCTGCAATGGCTTGCCAACCTGGTCGCGGAGACCGGTTCGGGTCCGGGCGCAGGCAACGCGCTGCCGGTGCAGATTCTGCAAGCCGATGACATCGCCAACGCCGTCGCGTGGCTGGTGTCCGACCAAGCCCGCTATATCACCGGCGTCGCCTTGCCGGTCGATGCGGGCTGCGTGAACAAGCGGTAGCCGATGGCCCGAAATCCCGCTGCGCAGACAGCATTCGGCCCGATGTTGCTGTCGGCCGTCGAACAAAACGAGCCACCCGGCCGGCGACTGGTGGACGACGACCTCGCGGACCTGTTCTTGCCGAGGCCGCTGCGCTGGCTGGTCAGTGCGACCCGGCCGGCGGCAGTCAGGCGCCTGTTCATCGGCGCGTCGGAGTGGTCCGGCCGTGGGCTGTGGGCCAATTTGGCCTGCCGTAAACGTTTTATCGGCGACAAGCTCGCCGAAGCGCTCGACGATATCGACGCGGTTGTCATCCTCGGCGCCGGACTGGACACCCGCGCGTACCGGTTGACGCGGCAGGTCCGCATCCCGGTCTTCGAGGTAGACCTGCCGGTCAATATCGCCAGGAAGGCCAAAACGGTCCGACGGGTGCTGGGCGAGTTGCCGCTGTCGGTTCGATTGGTAGCGGTGGATTTCGAGCATGACGACCTGCTCACCGCTCTGGCCGAGCACGGTTACCGCACCGACTACCGGGTCTTCTTCATCTGCGAGGGCGTGACCCAATACCTCACCGAACATGCCGTCCGGAGGACCTTGGAGGGCCTACGCGTGGCTGCGCCGGGCAGCCGCATGGTATTTACCTACGTCCGCCGGGACTTCATCGACGGGACGAATCTCTATGGCACCCGGACGCTGTACCGCTCAGTCCGGCAGCGACGTCAACTGTGGCATTTCGGCTTACTGCCCGAAGACGTGGCAGGGTTTGTCGCCGGGTACGGGTGGCGGCTGCGGGAACAGGCCGGGCCTGACGAGCTTGTCCAGCGCTATGTCGAGCCCACCGGCCGCAAACTCAAGGCATCGCAGATCGAATGGTCGGCCTACGCGGAGAAAATCTAGGCCTGGTGGGTCGCGACGCTTGATCGTTGGCGACGGGCAGCCGGCTTCAGACCTCGATGACCGTGGGCACGATCATCGGCTGCCGGCGATAGGATTCGCCCACCCACTTGCCGACGGTGCGGCGCACCCCCTGAGCGATCCGGATCGGATCGGTGACGTTGGCGGCCACCAGCGACTCCAGCTCTGCCTCGACCTTGCGCACACCGGGCTCCAGTGCCTTGGGATCTTCGGAGAAGCCGCGTGAATGTAGTTGTGGCGCAGCCGCCGGACGCCCGGTGCCGCGCTTTACCGCCACGGTCACCGCGATAAAACCCGACGACAAAATGAGCCGTTCGCCCAAGGTTATATCGCCGACATCGCCGGTGATCAGGCCGTCGACGAACATCTTGCCGACCGGCACCGCTCCGGCGATACTGGCTTTGCCGGCGACCAGGTCCACGCTGACGCCGTTCTCGGCCAACAGGATTGACTCCTCCGGGACTCCGGCGCGAGCCGCCAGCTTGGCGTTTGCGCGCAGCATCCGCCAGGTGCCGTGCACTGTCATGACGTGACGGGGCCGCACCCCGTTGTACAGGAACAGCAGCTCACCAGCATACGCGTGGCCGGAAACATGCACCCGGGCTTGGGCGTTGGTGACGACTCGGGCTCCGATCTTGGACAGCGCGTCGATGACGCCGTAGACGGCCTCCTCGTTGCCGGGGATCAGCGACGACGACAACACGATGAGGTCACCCGAGGTCAGGGTGATACTGCGATGTTCGCCGCGCGACATCCGCGACAACGCCGACATCGGCTCGCCCTGGGTGCCGGTGGTGATCAGCACCACCTGTTCGGGCGCCATCAGCTCGGCGGCGGCGATGTCGATCACGTCGGAATCGTCCACCCGCAGGAAGCCCAGGTCCCGGGCAATGCCCATGTTGCGCACCATCGATCGCCCGACGAACGACACCCGCCGGCCCAATACCACTGCGGCATCGATGATCTGCTGGACCCGGTCCACATTGGAGGCGAAGCACGCCACGATGACGCGCCCGTCGGCGCCTCGGATCAACCGGTGCAGAGTCGGGCCCACCTCGCTTTCCGAGGGCCCGACGCCGGGGATCTCGGCGTTGGTCGAGTCGCACAGGAACAGATCCACACCGGCGTCGCCGAGCCGGGACATGCCGGGCAGGTCGGTTGGGCGGCCGTCGGGCGGTAATTGGTCGAGTTTGATGTCGCCGGTGTGCAAAACGGTTCCCGCACCTGTGTAGACCGCGATGGCCAGCGCGTCCGGGATCGAGTGGTTGACGGCGAAGTACTCGCACTCGAACACGCCGTGCCTGCTGCTCTGCCCCTCGGCGACCTGGACGAACACCGGTTTGATCCGGTGCTCGCGGCATTTGGCGGCGACCAGCGCCAGGGTGAACTTGGAGCCGACGACCGGGATGTCGGGCCGCAGCTTGAGCAGGAACGGGATCGCCCCGATGTGGTCCTCGTGCGCGTGGGTCAGCACCAGCGCCTCGATGTCGTCGAGCCGGTCTTCGATGTGGCGCAGGTCCGGCAGGATCAGGTCGACGCCGGGCTCGTCGTGGCCGGGGAACAGCACACCGCAGTCGATGATCAGCAGCCGGCCCAGATGCTCGAAAACCGTCATATTGCGGCCGATTTCGTTGATGCCGCCCAGCGCGGTGACCCGCAAACCACCGGAGGACAGCGGACCTGGTGGGGCGAGGTCTTCGTTCACCTGTGGCTCACCCTCTGGCTCACCTGAGCACCGAAGCCGCGCGCATGTCCGCGACCAACTCGTCGATCTGCTCCGGTGTTGCGGCCATCTGCGGCAGCCGGGGATCACCGACGTCGATGCCCTGCAGTCGCAGGCCCGCTTTGGACATCGTCACCCCACCCATGCGGCTCATCGCGTTGCACAGCGGGGCGACCGCGACGTTGATCTTGCGTGCGGTGGCGATATCCCCGGAACCGAAGGCGGACAACAACTCTCGGAGCTGACCTGACGCCAGGTGGGAAATCACGCTGATGAAGCCGACGGCGCCCATGGCCAGCCAGGGCAGGTTGAGCGCGTCGTCGCCGGAATAGTAGGCCAGTCCGGTTTCGGCCATGATCTGCCCGCCGCTGTGCAAATCAGCTTTGGCGTCCTTGACCCCAACGATGTTCGGATGCGACGCCAGTGCGCGGAGCGTGTCGGACTCTATCGGTACTGCCGACCGCCCGGGGATGTCATAGAGCAGCACCGGCAGCTCGGTGGCGTCCGCGACGGCGGTGAAATGTGCCACCAGCCCGGTCTGCGGCGGCTTCGAGTAGTACGGGGTGACCACCAGGAGCCCATGCGCACCTTCGGCCGCGCAGGCCTTTGCCAGCCGGATGCTGTGCGCGGTGTCATAGCTGCCCGCGCCGGCGATGACTCGGGCGCGGTCACCCACCGCCTCCAGTACCACACGCAGCAGCTCGAGCTTCTCGTCGTCGGTGGTGGTCGGCGACTCGCCAGTGGTACCCGAGACGACCAGGCCATCGCACCCCTGGTCCACCAGGTGGTTCGCCAGCCGCGCCGCGGCGGCGGTGTCCAGAGAGCCATCGGCGCCGAAAGGTGTCGCCATCGCGGTCAGCAGGGTTCCCAGGCGCGCGGGGACGTCGAATCCGACGGTGCTCACGGTTTCCAAGGTTACCTGGCGGCCGCAAGCCTTTTAGCACCTGCTGGCCCGGCTGTGTCCGGTCGGGCTTCCGTGGCTAAACCCGATGGCCACCTCAGCCTTCCCCGTCTCAGGCCGCCTCACGCTTCGGTGGCTAAAGGACTGGTCGCGACCTCGGTGCCATCAGCCAGGGTGGTGACCTCGAAGTCGGCGAACACCGCGGGCGCCACGTCGACGAGCTGACGGAGGCACTCGATGGCCAGCCGCCTGATTTCCACGTCGGCATGCTCGCTGGCCCGCATGGCGATGAAGTGTCGCCAAGCCCGGTAGTTGCCGGTCACCACGATGCGGGTCTCGGTGGCATTGGGTAGCACGGCACGAGCGGCTTGGCGGGCCTGCTTGCGACGCAGCACGCCCAGGCTCTCCGCGGGCTCACCCGCCATGAACTTGGCTTCCAGCTTGGCCAGCAGCTCGGCGTAGGTGGCGCGGCTGGCGTCGGCGGCAGCGGTCAGGATCTGCCGCAGCTCGGGGTCGTCCTCCATACCCGGCGGCACGACGACCTGCGAGTCCTTCTCCGGCACGTAACGCTGCGACAGCTGGGAGTAAGAGAAATGCCGGTGCCGGATCAGCTCATGGGTGCAGGATCGCGAGATACCGGTGATGTAGAACGACACACTCGCGTGCTCGAGCACCGAAAAGTGGCCGACGTCGATGATGTGCTTGATGTAGCCGGCGTTGGTGGCGGTCCGGGGATTGGGCTTGGACCAGCTCTGATAGCAGGCCCGGCCGGCGAACTCGACCAGCGCGGAGCCGCCGTCGGCGTCGGTGGTCCAAGGCACGTCCGGCGGCGCCAGGAACTCGGTCTTGGCGATCAGTTGCACGCGTAGCGGCGCGGTCTCGGCCACGGCGCTCACCTTAACCCGGCGAGGTCAGAGTGCCGTCCCGAGCGCTTGCCCGACATCAGCACCGGCAGTAGCGCGTCGCGGTAGGCGGTCAGCCGCAGGCATTCGGCGCGGCGCGCGTCACACAGTGCACCCAACTCGTGATCGCCTGCGACGCCCCGGGGAGCAGACGCCGGACATCCCGCACCTGAACATCGAGCAGTTCGCGCGGTTGGATCCGCTGGTGGCTTCCTGAGGTCCCGGCGACCTCTGCTGCAGTGTTTCTGAGACGTCACGTTGTCGTACCGCTGACCACAGGGCCGACGTATCGATGCCGGTCGGCGTCAGTACGACGAACTCCGTGCTCGCCAACTGCCATTTCCGGCGGCAGACTCACCACATTCCAGATGCGCGGGATCCTGGGATTCAGCTTGGCAAACAAGTACGCACGGCTCCGACAAGAGGAACTTGCCGCTCTTGACGGATCCGGCGCCGACGAGCCGGGCTTCGCGCCGCCATCGAACGCCGGAAGGCTGAAGTGGGCTACCACGTCGTCGAAATCCCCCGGGTTGAGAAATGCCGTCGACCGACTCGCCAGGCTCGACAACGGCACGCATTCAGAGACCGACTCCGGCAGTGGCAACCATCAAAGCCTCGGCGGCCCCGATCACGCCTTCGTTGGCGGCTATCTTGTCGTCGAGGGCGCCGAGCAGCTCGCCGATCCGCCGGCGCTCCCGCGCTTCGACGCGTCCAGGACCAAGACGTCGCGCAGAATTCCCTGATTGAGCAGGGGCTGTCCCGATCCGGCTCGGTGCTCGTTCAGCCCGCAGGTCTGCAGCGCGTAATACCAATATCGCGTTTCCTCGGGATCCTTGGCCCGGCATACCAATGCGTTGTCGGTGACCCAGACGTCGGAATCGCAGTAGCGCACGACTGCCGCAATACGATCCGACGCGACCCACCACGATCAGCGGGCCGCTCGCGTTGTGTTCGCCGGCGATAACCGATCGCCCCGTTGGCGCCATAGACGGGAAACCGCCCGTCTGCCGTTCGCTCCGGCGGGCCGCTTCCGTTGCGGAAGTCGAGATGATCACCCAGCCTTATCTCCACCGCACGCGCTCCATTTGCTCGCGGACGACCTTGTCCAGTCGCGCGGATTCGTCGAGTGCGGCCAGCAGATCCGTCGGTCAACCGCGCGATCTTCTCGTCGACCGGCTCGCCGTCATCCTCAGCCGTGGGCGCACCGACATACCGTCCCGGCGTGAGCGCGTAGCCCGCGGCTCGGATGTCGTCCAGCGTCGCCGATTTGCAGAATCCCGGAACGTCCCCGTAGGCAATGCCTTTCGCGGCTGCTGACTTCGACGCACGCCAGGCGTGATAGGTGTCGCCGATCCGGGCGATGTCCTCGCTGGTCAGTGCGCGTTCGGCGCGGTCCACCAGGTAGCCCGAGCCCGCGGGCGTCGATGAACAGCACCTGGCCCGAGCCGAGTCGAGCTTGTCCGTGGCGAAGAACCACAGGCACACCGGAATTCCGGTGCTGCGGAACAGCTGCGTGGGCAAGGCGACCATGCACGACACCAGGTCCGCCTCGACGATCCGGGCGCGAATATCGCCTTCCCCGCCGGTGTTCGACGACATCGAGCCGTTCGCCATCACCACGCCGGCCTGCCCGCCTGGCGCCAGTTTGGACAGGATGTGCTGGATCCAGGCGTAGTTGGCGTTGCCGGCGGGCGGAACGCCGAAGCGCCAGCGCGGGTCTTGCTCGTTGCGGGCCCAATCCTTGATGTTGAACGGCGGATTGGCCAGCACGTAGTCCATCTGCACGCCGGCGTGCTGGTCGTGGGACGAACGTGTCGCCCCACCGGGTGCCCAGGCCTGTGTCGTCGATGCCGTGGACGGCGAGGTTCATCTTCGCCATCCGCCAGGTCTGCTCGACGCTCTCCTGGCCGTAGATCGCGACGTCCTTGAGGTTCGCCGTCGTGCTCGTCGAGGAACTTCTCGGTCTGCACGAACATCCCGCCCGAGCCGCAGCACGGGTCGTACACCCGCCCGCTTGAGGGTTCGAGGACCTCGACGATCACCCGGACGACGCTGGGCGGGGTGAAGAATTCGCCGCCCCGCTTTCCCTCCGCGCGGGCGAACTTGCCAAGGAAATACTCGTACACCTCCCCGATCAGGTCCCGGGCGCGGTGGCTGCCCTGCCTGCTGAATCGGGCGCTGTTGAGCAGGTCGACCAGCTCGCCGAGCCGGCGCTGGTCGACGTTGTCGGTACATCCGCGGCAGCGTTCCGGCCAGCGACGGGTTGGCCGTCATGACGGCGCCCATCGCCTCGTCGACGAGCTGACCGATGTTTTGGTATTTTGCGTTGTTCGCCAAGACTTCCAGCGTGTGGCCGGCGGCACCACGAAGCTGTACCCGGCCCGTTCCTCCTGGGTGTCAGAGACGTATTTGAGGAACACCAGCCCGAGGATGACGTCCTTGTACTGGCTAGCCGAAAGGGACCCGCGCAGTTTGTCGGCGGCCTTCCAGAGCATGTCTTTGAGCTCTTTCATCGTTGACGGCACCGCTGAAATGCTTCCCCCCATTCAGCTGGCCCGCTTGGCGGCTGCGCGTAGCTCCCCGGCCAGATCGCCCCGGCCGGACACGGTGACCCCACCCAGCCCCAGCCAGGACGCCATCAACTCCAGCTTCGCCGGCAAGCGCCGCGGCAACTCGGCTCCGCGGCGCTCCAGCGGTTTGCGGGGCTTCACCGAAAGCGCCCAGCACGTGCAGCGTGTCCGCGGCTCGGTCCGCTTTGAGGTCCACCCGCGCCAGCACAGTCGTCATAGTGGCGAGCGAAGCCCACCCGGGTTGCCGTCGTGAGCACGCCTGCGGCGAACAGCGCCTCGGCTACCCATTTGGTGTAACTGCACCCCCACCAGGGGCCCTTCAGTCCGCGCGGTTCAGCGCATAGGTGAGCCTCGATCTGACCGGCGGTGCTCGGCCCCTGTTCGGCGACGGCGGCGACAATGTCGTCGGCGAGCTGCGGGTTGGCCTTGACGATATGGGTGCCCCAGCGGCCGCGCTGATACTTTGGCGTCGGATGTACAAACATGAAAGCAGGAATCTACCTACGACGGTCGTCGGACCCCAACAACGACCAGTCAGGGGTTGCGCGCCAGCGTGAGGACTGTGTGCGTCTCTGCAGGGCCAAGGGCTGGGCGTGGGCTGAATACATGGACAACGACAGTAGCGCCAGCACACGCAAACCACGGCCGTCCCACACGCAGCTTCTCAACGACCTTCGCAACGGTGCTATCGGTGCGGTGGCGGCGTGGCATCTTGACCGCCTCTACCGGCTCCCCGGTGAACTTGAAGACTTGATCGACCTTGTCGAAGCGGGCCGGTCCCTCCACGGCATCGCCAAAGAGTGGAACGCACAAGGATTCACGTCGGCGCGGGGGAAGGCATGGACGCAAACCGGCGTCCGGGCCGTGCTGCTCAACCCCCGCAATGCGGGGTTGCGGGCGCACAACGGCGAGATCATCGGCGAGGCGGTCTGGCCTGCCGTCGTGGCGCTGCTGACCAATCCAGCGCGCCGAGTCGGCGGTGGGAGCGGTCGTAAGTATCTGCTCATACCCTGAGGAAGGGGGAAACAACGGAAAGAAAGGAACCGGATTCGACCGCCACAACCCCCCGGCCGGCACAGTCCAGGCCGGCGACTGGGAACTCGACGCCGCCCGGCCGCTGGCCGTATGCGCCTTGGCGCCCCGCGCGGCACCGATCAGGTTAGCGTCGGGCTCATCGCAGAGCAGGAGTACGGCGGCGACATTCTGCGCCGCGTCGCACTGTTGTACGTGAAGGGCGAAATCGCCGACCTTGACGCCCACGCACTGCGTGAGCCGGCCGCTAACGCTTTGGCCGCTGCTGACGAACTGGGCCGGGTGTCGGACGCCGAAGGCACAATTTAGCCATGAGCGACGTGGAGTCCGAAACCCTGGCGTCTGAGCGGCCAGACACCAGCACTCAGGCCATATTCGCATGGCAGAACGCACCCGACGAACCGCTGTCGTTGCCGATAGGCCCAATCGCCGAACTTCAGTACTACGTTGCCCGCAGACGCGCGAAGCTGGCCGCAGTCCTGACGTTCACCGCCGTAGCCGCTGTCGTGCTGGTACTCACCCCCGCACCGCAGCACACGACCGTGGGCGTCGTGCAGGCACCGATCATCGCGCCCATGCCGCCACCACCGAAGCCACAGGCGCCGCCGGTAGCGCCACCGAAGCCACAGGCGCCGCCGGTAGCGCCACCGAAGCCACAGGCAGCGCCGCCACCCGTTCAACATCCCGAGCAGGCAGCGCCACCCGTTTCACAGTCAGCGCCGAACGCACACCAGGCGTTCACGCAGGCACTCCGCGGCGACACACGCGACACGCATAACGGCGCCGGCCTGCATCTCACCGACCCCGCCAACGTCGATTCCGAAGCGGCGGCAATGTGCCAGGACTTGCGCAACGGCGGCTCCATTCAGCCGTACATCGACGGCACGCTGCAAAAGTCCCCGTCGCTGGCGCCATGGCAGGCAGCACGGGCGGTACGTCAAGCCGTTCAGGCCTATTGCCCGCAGTACGCCAATAGATAGAGTCGTTTTCACCAACAATGGAAGGGAACACTGCGAATGACCCGTTATCGGGGCGATTGGGGGACCAGTGCGGATAGCCGGCAGTCGGCTGTAGACGTTCTAGTGCGGGGAGCCGCTACGGTCATCGACATCTCCGGTGCGTCGGTCCAACACCTTCACAGTGAACGCAATCACCCAAAGTAGTACGACATACGCGACCGCATAGCTCGGTGCCATAATCCACACTGATTTGCCGCCCAAGAGGAGTGCCGCCACGCCGCCCAGCGCGTCGCCCACGTAGCCGGACACCACTACCCCTACCAGGATGGCGATATAGGCATGCTCGCGTTTCTGCGGAATCCTGCCACCCGCTCGTCGAGTTATGTACCAGATGCCAACGGCAACCACGGCTAACGCCGAGACAATGAACCCCACGACTATCCAAACCGGGACAGACTTACCGGCATTGCGGTGGGAGGAATGGAATATCGCGTCGATGGCGAGCATCGCAGCGACATAGAGCGGCAGCAGGAGTACCGCCCGCTTCACGTTGATCATCGCTGCGGCAGCCCTGGTATCGGTACGTCCGCGCATTCCACCGCACCCTCAACGCCCGCCTTGATGGGAGCTTCCAATACGCCTTTCGCGAAGCCGCCGACGAAGCCGAGGACGCCGCCGGGCAACGCTCCTGCGCCTGCAAGTTCGGGAGTGACGACCGCTCCACCCGCGGCACCGGTGACAGCGCCCTTGATCGCGCTCTCGAATCCGCCTTTGACCATGCCTTTGCCGACGCCGGCCTTTACCTGTTGCCCCACGCACTGTCCGAAACTCGGCTGAGATACGTAAGCCGGCATCGGTCCTGGCGCTGGCTGAGGGCCGGGATCGGGACGAGGACCGAATGATGGCATGAGGACAGGGGGCTGTGGCGATTGCGGACCGGGCGAGGCCAGGTCCTGCTTGTACTGGTCCAAAAAGCTCGGCTGCTGCGGGGGCTGCGGAAAGCCAGGCTGCGGTGGGGGCTGTGAGCCGCCGTCTTGTTTGAAGTCGACCAACTGGATTCCGTTACGGTTTGGGGTTGGGGACTGCGCGAAACGGCTTGAGGCCGGGGTCTGTGCAAAGCCGACGTTACCGACATCAGCGGTGGTAGCCGTGATCTCTCCGGCAACCTTTAGTTCCGCCCCCTCCAGTTGTTCTGCGCGTAGGCGGATATCGCCGGCCAATGCTTGCCCCTGGGCTTGTCGAGCGGCCTGCTCTGCTGCCGTACTGCTAGTGCGAGTATCGGTGACCGATAAGTCTTCTCCGACGTTGAAGCCCGCGTTCTCGGCGTTCTCGACGGCATACAAGACCCGTCGCTGGGCTGCTCCGATGTCACTGGCGCCATTACGCGCGATCCCCGCTGCCTGGCGCAACTGGTCGGCTTTGCTGCTGACGATTGGCAGATCGGCACCGGTCCGTTGCCGCAACCCGTCACCCCCATCGCCTTTCCACGCGATGGAATAGGACTGATTCCGCATCTGGAGGAATACGTCCTCCCACTGATCGGCGGTCTTAGTCCAGTAGCTGGCCGCATTGGTTAGGTGCTCGGTGCCCCAGGCCCGGATTTGCGACAGAGTGGCCGGCATCTAAACCACCCTCACCTGCGTCACGGCAGTCATTTCGCCCGCCGCAGTGGCCTCTTGCTTGGCGTAACCTGCGGCGGCTGCCGCCACCCCGGCAGCCGTAGCCTGAGTTCGCGCCGCGAACGCCGCACCTGCAACGCCGATTGCTGCGTTGACGCCATTTACCGCCGCCGTGGTCGGTTGAAACGGTTGCCCCGGCGATGGCGCTGGCGCATTGAGTTGGGCGCTCAGCCCCTCCCATTGACTGGACGTAACTCGCAGCTGATCGACAACGACCCGCAGTTCACTACCTGCCCCCACGCGCATGAGTCTAAGCCGATTGCCGCGTGGACGCTATTCACTGTCGCCGTGGTGGGCCGCTTCTGGGGCGGTCTTGGTGCGATTACGTACCGTTGCAAACGGGCTTTCAGTGGCTCGTCGCGGATGAAGGCGACTAACCGGTCCAGTTCGGCTTGACTCAACAGCAGGATGCTTTTAAGTCCTCGAAGGATAACACCGCCCTGGGCCTTTTTCTGAGCCGTAATAGGCACCCTAAGCGGGTCGCTAGTGATTGTCGAATCTTCCGTCACTGTTCTCTCATGTGCGCTTTTGCTAACAGTAAGGTTCCGATCTCAGCGGCCGTGCCCGCGGTCATGGGAATGACAAACTCTCACCACAGACCGGGTTAACCTTGAGGCCCATGATCGGCTCGGGCCGTATCTTTTTGTCCACCAGGATTTCGTAACCGGCAGCTTCGATTGGTGTAACAGTCATAAATCATTCCTCTACCTATAGGCTATTTTTTGGAGAATTGATCTACCTGCGGAAATACTCAGGCTTATTTGGAAATGATGGAGCCGCGCCCTCCCCAATTCAGTTCAGCAAGTTGGGACCGATCACCCTCAGGCGGCTGAGGCTGGGCCGGCAGACCCGTGCAGTCGGGTATCCCGGCGACACTGGGGTCAAACGCACCGTCCGACACCAGCGATACAACCCACACCCGTAGGTTGATAAATGCACGGACTCCTCGGCCGTCAGCCGGCGCTGCAATTTCGCATCGAGTAGCAGCTTGTTCCGCAACCGCGTGTCGAGTGATTCAAAACCGCAAGTCGCGTGGGCATTCCCGCAGTTCAGACGATTGTCGCGAATGTTACACAGTTTGCCCGGTATAGCGTCCTGGCCGATAGTACGGGCGCCGGTACTGGCGCATCCGCCAACGCACCAGCGGCCAGTATTCGGCCAGCAGGCGCGTCTTCGAGGGGCCCCAGGCAGCCCGGTCCACGACCTCGCGATCGTATGGCCCGAGCCGGCTGAACACCGGCGCGTAATAGGCGCGTACCGCCACCGACACCGAATCCAACTGCAGCACTTGGATCCGCGAAATCAGCCGCTTGAGATGCGCACGGGTGATCGGACCGGCCGGTTTCAGCTCGGCGAAACTCTGCGCCGCGTCGGCCACCCGGCGGGCCCGCGCGGCCGTAAAAGTACTCATGAACGGTGGTAGCTGTGAAACCGATACCGCAGCCCCGAGCGGCTGACCAGCCACTCCCCTGTCTCGCCCAGCCACGTCTCGTCGAGCACCGGGGCCAGCGCGTCGTCGTCATCGCGTGGTAGGTCGATGTCAACCTCGGTGACCTCACATCTGGTGGCCTGTGGCAGCGCCAGCACATAGATCTGCCCGCCGCCGATCACCCACACCTCCGGGTCGGTCAGAGCCCGGTCGAGTGCACCGACTACCTCCGCTCCCTCAGCCATGAAGCCAGTTTGGCGGCTCAGTACGACATTTCGCCGGCCGGGCAGCGGCCGGACACCAGCCGGCAACGAATCCCAGGTCCGCCGGCCCATCACGACCGTGTGGCCCATGGTGACCTGTTTGAAGCGGGCCAGGTCCTCCGGCACCCGCCAGGGTATGTCGCCGCCACGGCCGATGACACCGGACGTCGACTGAGCCCAGATCAGGCCCACCAGCGTCATACAGCTACTGGGGCTTTGATCGCAGGGTGCGGGTCGTAGTTCTCGACGACGATGTCCTCATAGGTGTAGTCGAAGATCGAATCCCGATCGGCCAGAAGCAGTTTCGGGTATGGTCGCGGCTCGCGGCGCAGTTGCTCGCCGACCTGCTCGACGTGGTTGTCGTAGATGTGGCAATCGCCGCCGGTCCAGATGAACTCCCCGATCGCAAGACCGGCCTGCGCGGCCATCATGTGCGTGAGCAGCGCGTAGCTGGCAATGTTGAACGGCACACCGAGGAACAGGTCGGCGCTGCGCTGGTAGAGCTGGCAGCTCAACCGGCCATCGGCCACATAGAACTGGAAGAACGCGTGACACGGCGGCAGGGCCATCTGCGGGATTTCGCCGACGTTCCAGGCCGACACGATGATGCGCCGCGAATCGGGATCGGTGCGCAGCAAATCGAGCGCCGTGCTGATTTGGTCGACGTGCCCACCAGATGGGGTCGGCCAGGATCGCCATTGCACCCCGTAAATCGGGCCGAGATCTCCTGTTCCGCTGGCCCATTCGTCCCAGATGGTGATTCCATGCTCATGCAGCCAGCCAACGTTGGAGTCGCCGCGCAAGAACCACAGCAACTCGTAGGCCACCGACTTGAAATGCACCTTCTTAGTGGTGAGCAGCGGGAAGCCGGCGGAGAGGTCATAACGTATCTGCTGGCCGAACAGGCTGCGGGTTCCGGTGCCCGTACGGTCGGATTTGGCCGTACCCGTTTCGAGCACCAGGCGCAGCAGGTCCTCGTAGGGGGTCGCGATCGGCACGCGGCCAGCTTACTTCGAGGCCGCAGGAGTACAACGGAGGCCATGCCGAATATCACCGACAGCGTCACCACTCCCGACGGCACCTGCAATGTCCGGCTGTTCACACCCGACGGCCCGGGCCCATGGCCAGGCGTGGTCATGTTCCCCGACGCCGGCGGCGTGCGTGACACGTTCGACCAGATGGCCGCCAAGCTGGCCGGATTCGGTTACGCCGTGCTGCTTCCCGACGTGTACTACCGCGAGGGCGACTGGGTTCCGTTCGATATGGCGACCGCGTTCGGCGACGCGCAAGAGCGCGGGCGGATCATATTCATGATCGGCACCCTGACGCCGGACAGGATCACCCGCGACGCCGGTGCGCTCTTCGACTACTTGGCAGGTCGCCCCGAGGTGACCGGAGAGCGCTTCGGCGTGTGCGGCTATTGCATGGGCGGTCGCATATCGGTGCTGGTGGCTGGCCGTCTCCCGGACCGGGTCGCGGCCGCAGCGTCGTTCCACGGCGGCGGCCTGGTGACCGACAGCCCGGACAGCCCGCACCTGCTGGCCGACCGGATCAGCGCCACGGTGTACGTGGGCGGCGCCGAGAACGATCCATCGTTCACCGCCGACCACGCCGAACAACTCGACAAAGCGCTCACGGCGGCGGGTGTGCAGCACCGCATCGAGTGGTACTCGGCCGCCCACGGGTTCGCGGTCCCGGACAACCCGCCCCACGACGCCGTGGCCGACGAGCGGCATTGGACGGCGATGACGGACGTCTTCGCGGCGGCATTGCCTGGTTAACCCGGCGAGCAGACGCAAAAGCCCCCGCACGCACGGCGTGTCGGGGGCTTTTGCGTCTGCTGGCCGTTACGAGACCGGCAGGTCGACCAACTCAGCCAATCGGGCCCGGTGACGGTAGGCGGTACCGAGGGCCAACTGGTCGCTCTTGGCCCGCTTCAGGTACAGATGCGCGGGATACTCCCAGGTCATCCCGATCCCGCCGTGCAGTTGTACACATTCCTCGGCGGCGTGCACTGCGACACCGCTGCAGTAGGCCTGCGCGACGGCGGCCGCGATGGCCGCGTCTTCATCGCCCCGGGCACAGGTGTCGGCGGCGTAGCGGGCCGCTGCCGTCGCCGAGCCGACTTGCAGCCACAGATCTGCCAGCCGGTGCTTGATCGCCTGATACGAGCCGATCGCGCGACCGAACTGCTTGCGCTCCTTGGTGTAAGCCAGGGTCGTGTCAAAACACCACTGCGCCAGCCCGAGTTGCTCGGACGCGAGCAGGGTCGCCCCCGTCTCCAGCGCTGCGTGCACAGCGCTGGACGCTGCCCCGACCCGCGACGACAGCACCCCCGAAAACCGAACGTCTGCAAGGGGTCTCGTCATATCGAACGCCAGCCGCGGCGACACCTCGACCCCGGCCGCGTCATGGGCGACGGTATGCAGCTCGAGTCCATCCGAGCCTACGACCGGCACCACCAGCACCTCGGCTTCGCGCGCGCCCGCGACGCTGCTGACGAGTCCGGTCAAACCGTCGGCGCCGCTGCTTACCCCCGTGATCGGATCGCCCGGCGCGGCGGACAACGGCACCACCAACGCCGCGGTGACCGCACCCTGGGCCAGCGCCGACAGTGTTTCGGTCTCGCCGGCCCGCAACAACGCAACCGTGGCGAGCACCGAGCTGGATAGGAAGGGCACCGGCGCGACAGCCCGGCCGATCTCTTCCATCACGACCGCGGCCTCGCGGGCACTTGCGCCAGCCCCGCCAAGCGATTCGGGCACCAACAGGCCCGCCACCCCGAGCTCGGCGGCCAGCGTGCGCCAGACACCTGAAAAATCTTGCGGCGGTGCGTCATAAGCCCGCACCACCGATTCCAGCGGGCACCGGTCGGCGAACAATTGCCGAATGCTGTCCCGCAACGCCTCCTCGGTGTCGGAGTACAGCAGGTCCCCAGTGCTCATCGGTCCAGGTCCTTCCAGGCGACATCCTTGTCGACACGGTGTTCGCCGGGCAGGCCCAGGACCCGCTCGGAGATGGTGTTGCGCAGGATCTCCGAGGTGCCACCCTCGATCGAGTTGCCGCGTGCCCGTAGGTAGCGATAACCGGGCCCGCGACCCGTCAAGTCGACCGTTTCGGGTCTGCGCAGGGTCCAGTCGTCATAGTGCAGACCGGATTCGGGGTGCAATTCGAGATCGTAGCCCGAGATCTGTTGTGCGAGGCGGGCAAAGGCCACCTTCATGCCGGCGCCTTCCGGTCCGGGCTGACCGCTAGCGGCTCGTTGCCGCAGCCGCTCACCGCTGAGTCGGAGCACTTCCGCTTCGACCCACAGCCGCATCATCTCGTCATGCATCGCCGGGTTACGCAGCGCCGGTTCGTCGCGCCAGGCTTCGGTGACCTTGCCGATCATTCCGCCCTCCCGGGGGATGCCGGTTCGGGAACCGATGGCGACGCGCTCGTTGTTGAGTGTGGTAGTCGCTACCCGCCAGCCGCCGCCTTCGGGGCCGAGCCGGTTCGCGTCGGGCACCCGGATGTCGGTGAGGAAGACCTCGTTGAACTCCGCCTCGCCGGTGATCTGGCGTAACGGCCGGATGTCGATGCCCGGTTGCGTCATGTCGCACAGGAAGTAGGTCAGACCAGCGTGTTTGGGCACCGTCGGGTCGGTGCGCGCGACGAGGATAGCCATCTGCGCGTGCTGCGCCATCGACGTCCACACCTTCTGCCCGTTGACAATCCAGTCGTCGCCGTCGCGGACGGCACGGGTCGCCGCCGCGGCCAAGTCCGATCCCGCACCCGGTTCGCTGAACAACTGGCAGTAGAGGTGTTCACCAGTGAATAACGGGCGCAGGAACTTTCGCTTCTGTTCCTCGGTTCCGAACGCGGCAATCGTCGGTGCCGCCATGCCGATCCCGATGATGTTTTCCGGCCGCCGCCGGCCGGGGCGCGCCCGCCGCGGCAAGCTGGGTGTCGACCTGCGCCTGATAGGTGTGCGGCAGGTCCAGCCCACCGATACCCGGCGGAAAGTGCACCCAGGCCAGGCCAGCGTCGAACCGGGCGCCCAGAAAGTCCCGCGGGTCGCTGGTGACCGGATCGCGCTCCTTGAGGAGCGCCTGCACCCGCTCGTTCAGATCTTCTTCAGCGGTCACTGCGCGCCTCCTGGTTGGGCCTGGAACCCCTGCGCGGCGCCGAGCAGTAGACCGCCGTCGATCACCAGCGTCTCCCCGGTGATCCAGCTCGCCGCATCCGAAACCAGGAATGCGACCGCGTCCGCCACATCGACCGGCTCCCCGATCCTTCCGAGCGCTATCGACTTCGCCAGCGGGTCCTCGTGATCCTTCCAAAGCGCCTCGGCAAGCCTGGTACGAACCACGCCCGGACAGATCGCGTTGACCCGGATACGCGGTGAAAGTTCCAGCGCCAGTTGCTTCGTAACGTGGATCAGCGCCGCCTTGGTGGCGTTGTACATACCCATGGCCGGCGACTGGTGCATGCCACCGATCGAGGCGGTGTTGACGATCGCACCACCGTGTTCACCCATCCATGCCTTGACGACGAGCGAGGTCCACATCAGCGGAGCCCACAAGTTGACGTCGAAGATCTTGGTGAAGCGAGCGTGGTCCTGCTCGATCAGCGGACCATACGCCGGGTTCGTCCCCGCGTTGTTGATCAGGATGTCCACGCCGCCGAAGCGCTCGAGCGCGAGGTCCACACAGCCCCGCGCGGCATCCTCGTCGACCGCGTGCGCACCGACGCCCAGAGCACGGTCGCCGACCTCCGCAGCGGCTGCGTCGGCAGCCTCCTGCTTACGGGCGGTGAGCACGACATTGGCGCCGGCGGCCCCCAGCTTTTGCGCGATCGCCAGCCCGATTCCGCGCGAGGCACCGGTGACTATTGCGGTGCGGCCGGTCAGATCCAGTGAGGTCATTTTGTATGCCTTCTGTTGTGTTGGTGGCCGGACCCCACCAGCGGAGGGCAGCGGTTGCGCCCAATTTTTCGTGCCATGTTTAGTGCCCGTGTGCACGTGGTATGCGATACGCATGTTAGCGAAATTGAACCTCATGAAACCACTGGTGGTGGCCGGGGCAGTCGCTACAGCGATTGCTGCCGCACCAATTGCCTCAGCCGGTGCCTTTCCGGCCGGCCCGGCGACGGCCACCACAGCGACCACCTACTTTGCCACTGATAACCCGGGCGGCGGCGGCTGCGACAACAACGGCAACTGCGGCTGGGGAGGCCAGAACGGCGGCCCCGGCGGCGGTCCGGGCGGCCACGGCTGCGTCCCGGGCGTCGGTTGCGGCTCCGGAGGCCAGAACGCCGGCCCCGGCGGCGTGCCGGGCGGCAGCGGATGCCTGCCGGGCGTCGGTTGCGGTTCCGGCCACGGATAGCAGCCCCCCGCAGGATGACCTTCAGCGTCCCGGCAGTCTGGTGATCCAGGCCCGGGACTCTGCGGGGTCGATAACGTCGTCAAGCTCGAACGTGGTGGCCGACCGCAGCGCCTTCCCATGGTGGTAGGCCGCCTCGACCAGACGATCAAACAGGGCCTGGCGTTCGACCTCGTCAGCTGCTGCGGCCAGTTCCTTGCTGAACCCAAGCCGCACAGCCCCTTCCAGCCCCATGCCGCCGATCTCCCCGGTCGGCCAGGCGACCGTGAACTCGGGCGCGTGGAAGGAGCCGCCGGCCATGGCCATCGCTCCCAGCCCATAACCCTTGCGCAAGATGATCATTCCGAAGGGCACGGTCAGCTGGGCGCCGAGGATGAACATCCTGCCGAACCGGCGGACCGCGGCCTCTTTCTCCGCGTCGGGCCCCACCATGAATCCGGGGGTGTCGCACAGCGAGATCATCGGCAACCGAAACGACTCGCACAGGGTGAGGAAGTCGGCGACCTTGTCTGCCGCCTCGGCGTCGATCGCGCCGCCGAGGTGGTGACTACTGTTGGCGATCAGCCCGTATGCCCCGCCCTCGACGCGAACGAGCGCGGTGACGATGCCAACCCCGTAGTCGGGACGCAGCTCCAATACGGAGCCGACGTCGACGATCGACTCGATTGCCCGGTGCACGTCGTAGGCACGTAACCGGTTCTGCGGCACCACATGCCGGGCCAGTCGCGGATCCGGCGCTTCCCAGTCGTCGACGCTGCCCTGGAAGTACGACAGGTACTGCTTGGCCAGCGACACGGCGTGAGCCTCGTCCCGGGCGACCAGGCTCACTACTCCGTTGCGCCGCTGTACGTCGATCGGCCCGATCGCCTCCGGCGGGTATATGCCGAGCCCACCGCCCTCGATCATCGCCGGGCCACCCATCCCGATGTTGGCGTCCGGGGTCGCGATGATCACGTCGCACACCCCGGCGAGTGCGGCATTGCCGGCGAAGCAACGGCCGGAGACGATCGACACCAACGGCACCCGGCCGCTGAGGCCCGCCAGCACCCGGAAGGTCGGCACGTCCAGCCCGGCCATGCCGCCGACGTCGGTGTCACCGGGCCGACCACCGCCGCCCTCGGCGAACAGCACCACCGGCAACCGTTTTCGGACCGCTATGTCGAACACGCGGTCGGTCTTGGCGTGGTTGCGCATGCCCTGCGTCCCGGCCAGCACGGTGTAGTCGTAGGACACGACGACCGCCTCGGCGGCGGCCCGCCCGAATCGATCGGCCCCAATGGTCGCCAGGCCCGCAACCAGGCCGTCCGCCGGGGTGTTGGCGATCAGGTCCTCTTCGGAGCGCCTACTGCGCTGCGCGGCAATCGCGAGCGCGCCGTACTCGACGAAGCTGCCGGCATCTACCAGATCGGCGATGTTCTCCCGGGCGGTGCGACGACCTAGCCTGTGCCGCTTGGCAACAGCGGCTCCCCGGCCCTCGTCGAGGGTGAGCAGATGGCGCTGATGGACCTCATTGAGGTCAGCACGCGGATGATCGAGATCGACTGCGGTAGAGATAGATTCACCGTCGGCCGCGACGCCGGTGCGGGTGAAGACCAGCAATGGGTCTCCGGTTCCGACCACCTGGCCGGGCGCCACCAGATTGCGGATAGTGCGCAGCGCACCCGGAGCGGCGAGCACGTGTTGCATCTTCATCGCCTCGAGCACGACCAATTGCCCACCGGCGCCCACCTCGGCGCCAGCGGGGGCGACCTCTACGACGGTGCCGGCCAGCTGGGCGCGCAGCGCTTCCTCACCCGGGTAGAGCTCGACCGCACCGATCCGGATGTCGTGCTGGTGAGACAGTGCCGCGGTCGCCAGCTCGGGAAGCTTCTCGTCGAGGAAACTCGTCGGCACCACACCTGACTGGACCTGGCTGTCGGACAACAGCTCTCGCAGCAACCCGATGTTCGTGCCAATGCCCTCGATGCCGAACTCGGCCAGCGCGGTCCGGGCCTTGCGCGCTGCCGCCGGAAACGAGGACCCGTGTACATGGGTGATGACCTTGGCCAGTAGCGAGTCGTACCGGGGGCTGGCGGCCAGCCCCGGCCGGCCGTAGGTATCGACGCGCACTCCCGGACCACTCGGCGGCGAAAACGTCGCCAGGACGCCCGCCGCGGGCAGCACGGATCCGTCGGCGGCAATGGTCTCCATATTGACCCTGGCCTGAATCGCAATACCCCGCGCCGCGGCGGGGTCGCCGGTGACTTCGCTTTCCTCGCAGGCAATTCCGTCCGGCAACGCCAACTCGTCGAAGGACGCTCCGCCGGCGATATCCAGCTGTACGGCCACCAGGTCCACCCCGGTGACCTCCTCGGTGACCGTGTGTTCCACCTGGATTCGCGGATTGACCTCGAGAAAGGCGAACGCCTCACCGGTAACCAGGAATTCGACGGTGGCCAGCCCGCGCAGGCCGACGCCGGCGCACAGCCGGGCCGCGGCTTGGTGTAGATCACGACGCAGACGATCCGACAGTCCTCGGGCGGGAGCGATTTCAATGAGCTTCTGGTGGCGCCGCTGGATGCTGCAGTCGCGGTCGCCCAATGCGATTGCACGCGTTCGGCGCCCGTTCGGTGCGGCGACGATCTGCACCTCGATGTGTCGTGCGGTGTCCACATGCGCTTCGGCAAACAGCGCCGGGTTGCCGAAGCCGAGTTGCGCCTCCGCAGCGCACCGGCGGTACGCGTTGTCGATCTGGTCGGCGCTGTCCACCTTCCGCATGCCCCGGCCGCCGCCGCCCGCCAGCGCCTTGATCATGATCGCGCCGTCCTGAGCGGCGAAGAATGCGCGGACGTCCTCGACGCTGCTGGGCCCCTCGGTGGCGGCCAGCACCGGCACCCCGGCGGCGACCGCGGCAGCGCGGGCCGAGGACTTGTTGCCCACCAGCTCGAGCACGTCGGCGTTCGGGCCCACGTACGTGTAACCCGCGGCAGCGCAGGCACGGGCGAATTCGGCGTTCTCGCTGAGGAACCCATAGCCCGGGTGGATCAGCTCGGCGCCGGACGTCTTGGCTGCGGCCAGAATCGCGGCGTGATCCAAGTACGCGACCGGGCCAGTGCCGGGCAAACCGAGTGCCTCGTCGGCCGCGTGCACGTGTGGGCAATCGGCATCGTCCTCGGCGTAGACCGCTACCGTTTGGATGCCCAATTCGGTTGCCGTGCGGATGATTCGCAGCGCAATCTCGCCGCGGTTCGCGATCAGCAGGGTCGAACTCATCGGAGCGGGTCGCCCCACTGCACCTGTTCGCGGAGCTTGCCCTTGAGCAGTTTGCCGCCCGCGTTGCGCGGCAGCGCACTGGTCACCACCGTGACATACTGCGGAACCTCGAAGTCGGCCAGCTGCCCGCGGCAGTGATCGAGCACGGCCCGCACGTCGATCTGGTCTGGGCCGCCGAACAGCACCGCGCCGACCTTCTCGCCCATCACCTCGTCGGGCACCGCCAGCACGCAGGCATCCGCGACATTGGGTGCGGCCAGCAGTGCGGCTTCGACCTCGACGCTGGAGACGTTCTCGCCGCCCCTGTTGATGATGTCCTTGAGCCGATCGATGATGTGCACCCGGCTGGCGTCGTCGACCCGAACCACGTCGCCGGTGTGCAACCAGCCATCCACAATTGTGGACGACGTTGCCTCTGGCCGATTCCAATATCCCGCCGTGATATTGGCTCCGCGAACCACTAACTCGCCCACACCCGCCTCGTCACCGAAGGGGACCACGCCGAGATCCACCGAGGGCACCGCATACCCGACCGAGTCGGCGTGGTCGACGGCGTCCTGGTCAGGCAGCACGGTCATCAACGAGGCGGACTCGGTCATACCGTAGCCGTTGAAGACGGTGGCTTGCGGAAAAGAGTTCTTCACCGACCGCACCAACGACGGGGCGATCGGTGCGCCGCCGTAGCCCACCCAGCGCACCGCGGAAACATCGGCACTGGCAAAGGCGTCGTGCCGCAACAACAACGCATACACCGCGGGAACGGTAACCATGAGCGAGATACGCTCGGCGGTCAGCGTGGCGATCAACTCGTCAAGGTTGAGTGCGGGCATGATCACCGAGGCTCCCCCGAGACGGGCGGCCGCCAAAAGCTGTGAGTTGCAACCGGTCACGTGGAACAGCGGCACCGAGATGAGCGTGCGCAGCCCCTCACCGAAATCCCTTGGCAATCCGAGACACCGGAGCGAGTTCTCGGTGTTGGTCACGAATGCCTCGTGGGTAGTCGGCACCCCCTTGGGGTGACCGGTGGTTCCCGAGGTGTAGAACAGTGCGGCGGTGTCTGTGTGACCGAGCTGGTGGGTCACGTACGGTTGGCCATCGGGCAACCTGGTGTCCGGCGCCAGATCCAACCGCGCACCCGCGTCGGACAGCACGAACTCGATTTCCGGTTGCGCCGATCGTGTATTGACCGGCACCGCAACGCCACCGGCCATCACGGTGCCCCAGAACGCCAGCACCCACTTGATTCCCGCGGGATAACGCACGGCGACGCGGTCGCCCGGTTGCAGACCGTCTGCGCGAAGCCCTCCGGCGACCCGCGACGCGCGCTCCCACAGCTGCCGGTACGTCAATCGATCGGCACCCAGCTCGATGACGGCCTCGCTGTTTGGACGGTTGTCGACCTGCTCGGCGAGCATGTCGAGCAGCGTTGCGGGCAAGCGGTCGTAGTGCGGAATGCCATCGCCATCGCGCGAAACACCGGTCATCGGGAATGGGTTGTGGCTACGTGGAATTTCGACCACTGACGAAATTGGGGGCATGCCCGGGCTCCTCTTGTTGGTTACTCCATCAGCGTCGCGGCCAGCGTGCCGCCCAGCTCGTAGGCGCGCTCACGCACCGCGGCGTCGATAGCACCGACGACCTCTAGCACGTCGGCGGCCTGGGTCAGCGACAACCCGGTCGCCAGCTTGCCGACGGCGGCCACGGCGCCGACGGTGTCGTTGTTGCCGTGTACCCACAGACCATAGGGGCGGCCCGCCACGTGGTCCATGCTCGGGTAGTAGACGGTGTCGAAGAAGTGCTTGAGCGCCCCGGACATGTAGCCGAAGTTGGCCGTGGTGCCGAACAGGTAGCCGTCGGCGTCGAGCATGTCCGGGAGGGTCGCCGCCAGCGCCGGGCGCACTATTACGTCAACGCCGTCGATGTCGGGGTCGTTGACCCCGGCAAGCACCGCCTCCAACAGCTCGCGGGTGTTCGGCGACGGGGTGTGGTGTACCACCAGCAATTTCTTAGCCATCGGCGCCCCCGCAGCGCCCTTGTAGCTCCAGGGCCGTCTTCATGACCTCCCGTGCGCGGCGCCGATCCCCCGCGTAGTCGTAGGCCCGCGCCAACCGGTACCAGCGGCGCCAGTTGTCGGGGTCGTCTTCCAGCTCGGTGCGCACGGTGTCGAACAATGCGTCGGCCGCATTTCGCTCAACGCGGCCCGAAGCCCGCCTCGGCAGCGCGCTGACATCGAGTTCCATTCCGTCGTCAGCGATCAGACGCGCCAGCTTCTGGTGTGCGAATCCGGCCCGCAGGGTGGCGATCATCGCCCACAGCCCGATGAAGGGCATGATCAGCAGCGCCAGCCCCAGACCCACCGCAGCGGCCCGGCCCGAGCCGATCATCGCGACGGCGAGGCGGCCGAGCATGACGAAGTACGCGAGCATTGCCACGCACATCAAGGCGATGAGCAACTGGATATACAGGCTGCGCCTGGTCATTCCGGTATCCGTCATTGCAGGTTGAGCAGGGTCTCAATACCCACGGTCAGGCCGGGGCGTTCCCGGATGCGGCGCACCGCCAGCAGCACGCCGGGCAC
Source organism: uncultured Actinomycetota bacterium (assembly GCA_963763005.1). Classification (GTDB taxonomy): domain Bacteria; phylum Actinomycetota; class Actinomycetes; order Mycobacteriales; family Mycobacteriaceae; genus Mycobacterium. Next base: position 386,910 of record CAVXMI010000016.1, on the reverse strand, counting down.
AAATGAGGTGCGGTCGAGGCTGTCGTGGCGGATGGTCAGCGTCTCCCCCTCGGTACCGAACAGCACCTCCTGGTGAGCGACCAGCCCGGCCAGCCGCACCGCGTGCACCGGGATGCCGTCGACGTCGGCGCCACGGGCCCCGGGCAGGCTGGTGCTGGTGGCATCGGGGTTGGCAGGCAGGCCTTTTCGCGCTTCGGCGATCAGCTTCGCGGTACGCGTGGCCGTGCCCGACGGGGCGTCGGCTTTGTGAGGGTGATGCAGCTCGATGACCTCGGCCGAGTCGAAGAACGGTGCGGCCTGCTTGGCGAAATGCATGGACAGCACCGCCCCGATCGCGAAGTTCGGCGCGATCAGCACTGATGCGTTGGGCTTGGCGGCGAGCCACGCCTGCACCCGTTGCATCCGCTCAGTCGGTGAACCCCGTGGTGCCGACTACGGCGTGAATTCCGTTGTCGATGAGGAACTCCAGATTGCCCATCACCACATCTGGGTGGGTGAAGTCGATGACGACCTCTGTGTTGCCGTCGGTCAGCAGGCTCAGCGGATCACCGGCGTCTACCTCGGCGGACAGGGTCAGATCGTCGGCGGACTCGACCGCCCGCACCATCGTCGCCCCGACTTTGCCTTTGGCCCCCAGCACGCCTACCCGCATGGCCTTCACCCTAGACCGGGCCGTGGGGCCGGATCGGGTTGATTCAGCCGGATCTGTGCACAGTTCGGCGTTGATCCACAGCGGCGGGTCGTGTGCTGGTGCGTGTCGGTGCGCCGCAATATAATTCGAACATGCATTCGATTCGCGCGACTGCGCCGGCAGACGTGGACGCCGCACTGGATGCACTCGACGCAGTCGTGGCAACGATCGGGGCACTGAACTTCGACGGCCTCGACCCCGCTGTCCGGCTACGCGCCCTGGAGCGAATGGAAACCTCGCGCCGGGTGCAGGTGGCGGTCAGTCACGACGTGATCGGGGGCCTGGACAAAGAAGATCCCGCCGATGTCGGCGGCCCGGTCCACAAGGTGATCGCCGATTGGCTGCGGATCAGCTGCGCCGAGGCCCGCCGCCGGGTTAAAGACGTTTCACAGCTCTCACCGCGCGTCACTCTGACCGGCCAGCAGCTGCCCCCGGACCTGCCCACCACTGCCCAGGCGTGGCGAGACGGCCTGCTCGATGGCCAGCACCTGCGGGTGATCCAGAGCTTTTTTCGCGACCTGCCCGACGCGACACCGGCCGGCACCGTCGAACACGCCGAGAAATTTCTGGCCCACCAAGCCACCAAGCTTCGTCCCGACCAGCTGGAAAAGGTGGCCCACCGCTGCGCCCTGCTGATCAACCCCGACGGGAAATTCGCCGACGAAGACCGCGCGCGGCAGCGCGGCTTCACCTGGTGCGGTCAACGACCCGACGGGATGAGCGTCGGAAAGCTGATCGCCTCCCCAGAGCTGCGCGCCAACCTTGACACGTGGCTGACCCGGTTCGCCGCACCGGGCATGTGCAACCCCGATGATCAAACCCCCTGCGTCGACGGCGAACCCTCCGACGATGCCGCCAGCAGTGACCGGCGAAGCCACTCCCAGCGTCAACACGATGCGCTCAACGCCCTGGTCCGCGGCCAACTGGGCGATCCGAAACTCGGCGTGCACAACGGCTTGCCGGTGGCCGTCATTGTTTCCACCACACTGCAAGAGCTGACCTCAGCCACCGGACGCGCGGTGACAGGCAGTGGAACACTGCTACCGATGCGCGACCTGATCCGCATGGCCCGCCACGCCTACCACTACCTGGCCGTCTTCGACCAACATTCCAGCCGCCCCCTGTATCTGGGCCGAACCCGCCGAATCGCCTCACCAGATCAGCGCATAGTCCTCTACGCCAAAGACCGCGGCTGCACACACCCCGGCTGCGACGTCCCCGGCGATCGCTGCGAAGTCCACCACATCGACGACTGGGCCAACGGCGGCATGACCAACATCGACAAACTCACCCTCGCCTGCAAACCCAACCACAAACTCGCCGGAAAAGACTGGCAGACAAAAAAACTCCCCAACGGCCGCACCGCATGGATCCCACCCCCCCACCTCGACCGCGGCCAGCGGACCAACGACTACCACCACCCCGAACGCCTATTCGGGGACGACGACGCATGCTGACGCGCCGGTGGTCAGGCGTCGATGACCACTCGATCGCTCTTCGCCCGCGATACGCACACCAGCATTTCGTCATCGCCCTCTGCGGTGCGCCCACGGCGATCGATCCGCCCGGCAAGCACTTTGACCTTGCAGGTCCCGCAGAACCCCTGCTGGCACGAGTACGCGGTCGTCGGATCGCGGTCGAGCATGACGTCAAGCGCCGACCGATTCGCCGGAATGCTGAGCACTCGCCTCGACCTCGCGAGTTCCAGCTCGAAGGGAATTCCATCGATGACGGGTGGCGGGCTGAACCGCTCGTAGTGCAGTGGCGCATTGGCGTATTCGTCACGGGCCACCCGCACCGCTTCCAGCATGGCGGTCGGCCCGCACACGTACACAGCAGTTGTCGGCCCAGCGCCGGCCAGCAGGTCATCGACAGCGGCGAAGCGGCCGTGCTCATCGTCGGCCCAAACGGTGACCCGATCGGGAGCCACGGCCATAACCTCGTCCAGCAACGGCATGTACTCGCGGCTACGACCGGCATAGATTGCACGCCAGTTGATTCCGCGCTGCTGGGCCACCTGAATCATCGGCAGAATGGGCGTCACCCCAATACCGCCGATCACGAAGAGCATGTCCTGCTCAGCCATTCCGGCATAGAACGCGTTGCGGGGGCCTTCGAACACCAAGGGGTCGCCCACGTCGAAAGCCTCATGCATCTCGACCGAACCGCCGCCCCCGTCGGCGATGCGGCGGATGGCGATACGGTAGTCCGCGCGCCGCCCGGGCGGGCCGCACAGCGAGTACTGCCGACGCCGGCCGGAGGGCAGCTGAACGTCGATATGCCCGCCGGGCGTCCAGGACGGAAGCAACCCGCCGTCCGGGTCGGCCAACGTCAATGCGACCACGTCGGGGGCGACCAGTTCGCGCTTGGTAACCACTGCGGAATTCGTGCGCTGCACCGGCATTACCCGCGACGGCTTCCACCGCGAGGCCGAGGCGAATGCTCCTAATAACACTCGAACACCCCACAGCACCGTGAAGAAGCGATCCCGGTCGCGGCGACCGTACAGGTCGGCGGGCCTACTCGTCCACATGCTCTCCGGCACGGTGATGTCCCTCGAAATGCCTAAGTCTGCCGAATGTCCAAGCGCGCGAACAACCGAATCATTGACGGGCTGATGCGGCGCATTGCATAGCCGAACCTGCCCGTCAGCCGGGCGACGACGTCGGGATGCGAGGTCACCACCCAGTGCCCGCCTTCGATCGGAATGACCCCGGCGCCTGCCGGAATTGAGCCGGTGAACCGCTGCAGAGCGGGCGTCACAAAGATGTCCTTGCTCGGCACCAGCACTTGGACCGGGACGTTCGTCTGCGGTAATTGCGGCCCCGGCGACACCAATGGCGCGGGCATGTTCTCGCGGTGGAGGTTGAGCCCGTTCACGTAGTCGCCGATCGAACGTGGCGCCGCGTGCCGTCGGCTGCGGGTGCTCGACCGATCGATACGTTCAAGAGCGCCAACAAGTTTCACTCCGAGCCCGGAGCGGAACGCCAGCTGCCGAGATGGTGGTCATAGATCAGTGAGACGCTCGAGCAGCAGGTGAAACGGCCAGGTAATCGACGGCCGGCCCCAGCCCGCCCAGCTGTGACGGGTGAAAACCCGGCTTGTAGTAGTGACCGACGACTCGCACAAATCGCGGCAGCCCGGGCACCAAACCCCGGCGTGCCGCCGTGAAGTAGTCCCGCCAGCGCGGCTTTGTCCCCGGCGGCAGGCACGGATCCACGAAGTACATGAACCGCACTCCGCGAATCCACAACAGCAACAGCACCGGGGTAACGGCCAGCTGAGCACGCACCTGCCGCCAGTACCCGGCCCGCAGATGCTTCATGGTGTCGAAGGCGACGGCTTTGTGCTCGACCTCTTCTGCACCGTGCCACCGGAGCATGTCCAGCATCACCGGGTCGGTGCCGACGACATCGAGCTGCGGGGAGTTCAGGATCCACTCGCCCAAGACGGCCGTGTAGTGCTCGATTGCCGCTATGAACGAGACCTGCTCCAGCAACCAGCTGTGCTGTCGTCGCATGCTGCGCCGAGGCTTCTCCCCCAGCAGCTTCTCGAACAGCCACTTGGTCTGGCCGGTGAACGGCGTCAGGTCGATGCCCTGGGCGTCGAAGTGGGCGAGCACTCCGGAGTGCGCCTGGGAATGCATCGCCTCCTGGCCGATGAACCCCTGCACGTCCAGCCGCAGCTGATCATCCTTGATCAGCGGCAGCGTCTTCTTGAACACCTCGACGAAGAACTCCTCGCCCGCGGGCAGCAGCAGGTGCATGACGTTGAGGACGTGGGTGACCAGCGGCTCGTTGGGCACATAGTGAAACGGCAGGTTTGCCCAGTCGAACTCGACATCTCGCACCTCGAGGACGAGACGCTCGTGGTCGGCGGCCCCCGATTCTCTGGAATGCGGCCCCACTGCCCGATCATCGACGGTGAACATTAGGCCCCCTCGCCTCGGCGTTTACGCCCGTTTACACGGTCGACTGAAATGTCACCCCAGTGGACACAACGTGTTGGTAAGTATAGTTACGAACCCCCGGCAGGTCACGGAACCCAGTCGTCAGCCGGACACAAAGTGCCCCAAGTCGTACTGCTTGCGATCGGGGTTTGCCAGCATGGCGCGATGTTCGGCCGGCGTAAACGGCCAAACCTCGGGCAGCCCGTCCTTGCCCAGGTACCAGCTGTCGCACCCGGTGGTCCACACGGTGTTCGGCATCGCCGCACGCAAGTCGGCGTTGAATGTCTCGGTGGCCGACGATGTCGGCTCGACCGTGTCGAATTCGTGGCGGCGCCAGCGCTCTATCCACCGCAAAATGTGATCGGCCTGCGATTCGGCCACGGCCGTCAGCGCAAGGTTGCCCACCGGGCTGTGCGGCCCCAGCATCATGAAGAAATTCGGAAAGCCAGGCATCACGACGGTTTGGTAAGCCCTTGGACCGTCACGCCACACCTCGTCGGCAACGATCCCGTCCCGGCCGGTCAATTGCATCGGCCGAAAGAACGCGTGCGTGTCGAACCCGGTGGCCAGCACGATGACATCTGCCTCGTGCAAGACCCCGTCGCCGGTCACGATGCCCCGGCGTTCGACGTGGTCAATACCGCCAGTGACCAGCTCGACGTCGTCGCGCTGGATCGCCCGGTAGAAGCCGCCCGACATCACCAATCGTTTGCACATCGGCGTGTAGTCGGGAGTCAGTGCCCGACGCAGGCCGGGGTCGCGCACCTTCCGCAGGCTGGCGCGGCACAGCGCTCCCATCATTTTTCGCCGCAAGCCCGGCTTGGTCAGCGCAACCGCGAAGGACTCGAAGGCGAAGCCGTAAGCCCGGTAGCCCAACCGATCAAGCCACGGAACGGCCTGGTGGGTGATGCAGGTGAAACGCGAGTATTGCGGGTTGGGCAGCGGAACGACCCATTGCGCGGTGCGCTGAAACATCATCACTTTGCCCGCAACGCCGGCCAGCCCACAGACCAGCTGGACGCCAGTCGATCCGGTGCCGATCACCGCGATACGCCGCCCGGCCAGCTCAACGCGATGGTCCCAGCGCGCCGAGTGGAAGGCATGACCGCCGAATTCATCCAGCCCGGCGATCGCCGGCATCCGGGGATGATGCAGCACGCCGGTAGCCGTGATCAGGAAGTCGACCTTGAACTCCCCTTGAGCCTCCGTTCCGGCATCAGCGCGAACTACCCAGCGACCGTCCTCGAACCGGGCACTGACGATTTCGGTGCCGAACCGAATCCGGTCGCGGATCCCGAACAGGTCGGCGATGCCGCGAAAGTAGGCCTGAATTTCGCCGCCCGGCGAGAACACGTGCGTCCAGTTCGGGTTCATGGCGAAGGTGTACTGGTAGACGCGCGACGGTATGTCGCAGGTAAGACCCGGGTAGGTGTTGTCCCGCCACGTCCCGCCCACCTCCTGGGCCTTCTCGTAGACGGTGACATCGGTAATGCCGCTGCGCAGCAACGCAATTGCGACGCATAGACCGGACATGCCGGCCCCGACGACGGCAACGGCGGGATCGCGTCTCGTCATCGAACCTCCCCGCCGGTATTTTCGCTATCCGGCTTCAGCGCGTTGCTTGAGGTGCTGCAGTGTGGCCTGGATGTTCTCGGTGTTTACTGCCGCCCGATCCGAGACACCCGTCGCCTTGCCGGCGACCTTGCGGAACCAGCCTGGCCGCCGGTCCCAGGTGCTCTCAGTGACCCGGCAGCCGCCATCGGCCGCGACGATGTCGTATTGCCACCGCGAGATGGGAATGGCGGCGGCGCGCACATCGAACGCGAAAACTCGGCCCGGTTCGGCGTCGGTAACAGTGCACTTCGTAGTCCAGCGCCGGCCGTTATTTTCGTTGCGGCCGACGAACACCGCCCCCTTGCGGATTCCGTCGCCCTTGCGCAACTCCATCGCCACCGCCTCCTCGGCCAGCGAGGCCAGTATCGGCAGGTCGGTGATCAGCCCGTACACCACCTCGGGACTCGCGTCGATCTGCACGGTGGCCGTCACGGAAGGCTCAGTCATTGGCTGATCATAGCCAGGCTAGATAGGCGCAGCCCCGCGTAGATGCTCGAAGACCAATGACGTCTGGGTGCCCGCGACGTCGGCATCCGCATTGAGGTTCTCGACCACGAACGACCGCAGGTCCTCGGTGTCACGGGCGGCGACATGCAGGATGAAATCGTCAGCACCGGCGAGGAAATAGACATCCATCACCTGCCGCCTGCTGCGGATCTGCTGAATGAAGCTGCGGATGTTTCCGCGGGCGTTGAACTGCAGGTTGACCGAGATCATCGCCTGCAGCGGCAATCCCACCGCGACGGGATCGATGTCGGTATAGAACCCACGGATCACACCGAGGTCTACCAACCGGCGAACCCGGCCGTGACACGTTGACGGCGCGATCCCCACCGCCTCCGCGAGCGCGTTGTTGGCGATCCGGGCATCGCCGTGCAGCAAGTTCAGGATTCTGCGGTCCACCTCATCAAGATCAGCGGGCCGAACATCCTTCGGCGAGTCACCCGGCGGATCCGTCGATTCCGTCGAATTATCAGACATATGGCGACTATATAGAATTATCATCACTGTGTTTGCATCGTTGCCGAACTTTCTTCACACTTGAGGAACAAGCCACAACTCGAAAGGGAGCGATCATGCGAGTCGGCATTCCGACCGAGACCAAAAACAACGAATTCCGGGTGGCCATCACCCCGGCCGGCGTCGCCGCGCTGACCCATCGCGGCCATGAGGTGCTGATCCAGGCCGGCGCCGGAGAAGGCTCGGCGATCACCGACGCGGATTTCAAAGCGGCCGGCGCCCAACTGATCAGCACCGCCGAACAGGTGTGGGCAGACGCCGACCTGTTACTGAAGGTCAAGGAACCGATGCCGGCCGAGTACGGGCACCTGCATCGCGATCAGATCCTGTTCACCTACCTGCATTTGGCCGCATCGCGCCCCTGCACCGATGCACTACTAGCTTCCGGCACAACGTCAATCGCCTACGAGACCGTCCAGACCGCCGACGGCGCCTTGCCGTTGCTGGCCCCGATGAGCGAGGTCGCCGGGCGCCTCTCGGCTCAGGTCGGGGCCTATCACCTGATGCGGACCCACGGCGGCCGCGGCGTACTGATGGGCGGGGTACCCGGCGTCGAGCCCGCCGACGTCCTCGTGATCGGCGGTGGCAGCGCGGGCTACAACGCCGCCCGGATCGCCAGCGGCATGGGCGCAGCCGTCACGGTTTTCGACGTCAACATCAACAGACTCCGGGAACTCGACGCCGAGTTCGGCGGCCGCATCGGCACCCGCTACTCGTCGGCCTACGAACTCGAAGATGCCGTCAAGCGCGCGGACCTGGTGATCGGAGCCGTCCTGGTGCCCGGCGCCAGGGCACCCAAATTGATTTCAAATTCACTTGTCGGACATATGAAATCAGGTGCCGTGCTGGTGGACATAGCCATCGACCAGGGCGGCTGCTTCGAAGATTCACGGCCGACCACACACGACGACCCGACGTTCGCCGTGCATGACACGCTGTTCTACTGTGTGGCAAACATGCCAAGCGCGGTGCCGAAGACGTCGACCTTTGCGCTGACCAACGCGACGATGCCATATGTGCTCAAGCTGGCCGACCAGGGCTGGCAAGGGGCCTGCCGATCGGATCCTGCTCTGGCTAAAGGCCTTTCGACGCATGCCAGCGCGTTGCTGTCTGAACAGGTGGCCGCCGACCTGGGTTTGCCGTTCACCGAACCGGCTGGCGTGCTGGCCTGACGTTCAGCCCTGGCCGGTCAGCCACGGCAGCACCGACCTGATCGCCTCGGCCCGTTGGGTCCGTAGCCGATGCCGATGTCGCTGGTGCGGTCGTCGCCGATGGAGCGAGCGAACTCGGTGATGGCAGGTGGTCCGCCGATTGCCCGCAACAGCAGGTTGGCGGCGGCATTGTCGCTGGGCTGCAACGCGGCCGCACACAGTTGCGCCAGCGGCATACCGTTGCCGGCCTGCGGGGCTGTCACCGGAAAGTTGGGAAGAAGTACCGCAGGGTCAATGAGAACGCCTTGCTGCAAATCCAATTCGCCCCGCCGAGCACATCGCGAAAAGGTCGTCGTCGCGGTGCGCTGATGTCCGGCCGCCATCCCGGATCCGTTGCGCGAGCGTCCCGCCATTGCGAACGCGCGCAACGTTCTTCGCACTGACGTTACAGTGAGCGCAGGTCGGGAGCGAGGGAAGCAACGATGTCGGCCGCCGGCCCAGAGCGGGCCTCCCGATAGGCCGTTCCCGCCCAGAGGCTGGTTCCGTGCGGGTCGTTGGCCTCGACCGCCGCCGCCCGTATCGGCTTCGTCATCTGGTTGATCTCGGGGTAACCCAGCGGCGCCACGTGATCGAGTAGCCGAGTGAAGTTGTTCGCCAGGCCCCGCGCATACCGGCCGGAGAACGCCCGAGTGACCAGGGTGGCGTCGAACTCGTGGTTCTTCAAGGCAACACGGTACGTGGGGTTGGTGCCGGCTTCGTCAGCGAGCAGCAGCGCGGTGCCGACCTGAGCGGCGACCGCTCCCCAGCGCAGTACTGCCGCGATGTCCTCGGCGGTGCCCAGGCCGCCCGCTGCGATGAGCGGAACATCGTGCGCGCTGCCGATCCGAGCGAGTAGCTGTTGCAGCGATTCCTCACCAGGTTCCAGGTCTGGCGCGAACGTGCCGCGGTGCCCGCCGGCGGACGGGCCCTGCACCACCAGGTTGTCCGCGCCGGCCGCGATGGCCACCCCGGCCTCGTAGGCCGACGTCACGGTGACCGACACCAACAGTCCCAGCGCGCTCAACCGACGAACGACATCCGGCGGCGGCGCGCCGAACGTAAAGGACACCAGCTCCGGGCGTACATCGGCCACCACCTCGAGCTTTCGCTCCCATTCGTCGTCGTCACCGTGAATCGGCTGGCCCACTTCCACGCGGTAATACTCGGCGACCTCCTCGAGCTCTTCCGCGTAATACTCCAGCTGCACCCAATCGGCGACGCTGGGTTGAGGCACAAACAGATTGGCTCCGATCGGGCCCGTGGTTGCGGCGCGCGCGGCGGTGATATCGTCGGCGAACCGGTCTGCACTCACATAGCCGCCGGCGACGAAGCCCAGCCCACCCGCGTTGGACACCGCCGCGGCCAAGGCCGGAGTGCTCGGGCCACCGGCCATCGGAGCGCCCACGATGGGTACCGCGATATCCCAGAAACCCAATACCATCGGGCTAATTTACCATCGCTCGAAGTTGTTGCGGCAGCTGTCGTTTCGAGCCGTACGGACCGAGGACCGCAGCGCCGTAGGGTTTGCCCAGTAGACGTTGGGCCACCGCGTTGACCTCTTCGACGGTGACCTGCTCGATTTGCTGCAAGGTGTGCTCGATGCTGCGGTGCGTGCCGTAGTTCAACTCGCTGCGGCCGATACGGCTCATCCGTGAACTGGAATCCTCTAGTCCGAGCACCAGTCCGCCCCGCAATGAACCCTTGGCTATGCGGCATTCCACCTCGGTGATGCCGTCACGTGCCACAGATTCCAGGACGTCGGTGGTCACCCGCATGACGTCACCGAAACGTTCGGGCAGGCAGGCGGCATACACCGAAAGAGCGCCACTGTCGGCGAAGATGTCCAGCGCAGAGTACACCGAGTAGGCCAGCCCGCGGGCCTCGCGGACCTCCTGGAACAGCCGGGAGCTCAGGCCGCCGCCCAGCGCGGTATGCAGCACCGACAGCGCCCACCGATGCTTCCAGCTGCGCCCAGGCGTGCGTACACCCAACGACACGTGGGTCTGCTCGGCGTCCCGATCACCCAGCGTCAGTCCAGGGGCGCCGTTCACCCGGCCGGCACCCTTGCGTGGCGCAATGTGCTGCCGCCCGCGGACCAACCGCGACCCGAAGTGCTCGCGCACCAACGCGACCACTTCGTCGTGGTCGACATTGCCGGCCACCGCGACAACCATCCGCTCCGGCGTGTAGCGCCGCACGTGAAACGAGTGCAGTTGGGCTCGCGTCATCGCCGATACGGATTGCGCGCTACCGACCACCGGCCGACCCACCGGGTGGTCACCGAACAACGCCGTCAGGAACATGTCCGCCAGCGCGTCCTCGGGGTCGTCGTCGCGCATCGCGATCTCCTCGAGGACTACGTGGCGTTCCAGCTCGACATCGTCGGCGGCGCAGCGACCGTTGAGTACCACATCGGCGACCAGGTCAATGGCCAGCGCCAGGTCGCTGTCGAGCACATGAGCGTAGTAACAGGTGTGCTCCTTGGCGGTGAACGCGTTCAGCTCACCGCCGACAGCGTCCATCGCCTGCGCGATATCCACGGCCGTGCGGGTCGGGGTCGACTTGAACAGCAGGTGCTCGAGGAAGTGCGCGGCCCCGGCCACCGTGGCGCCCTCGTCGCGCGATCCCACCCCGACCCAGACCCCGAACGATGCTGAGCGCACCGCGGGCAGGTATTCGGTGACAATGCGCAGACCGCCCGGCAGTGTTGTGCGACGCAGTGCCCGGGCGGCCGCAGGGTCAGCTGGTGGCCGTCGCGGCATCGGCTGGCGCTGCGGCGGCTGCGACCGGAGCTGTAGCGGCCGAGTTGTCATCCTCGGCCACCAAGACGAGAGAGATCTTGCCGCGCTTGTCGATGTCGGCGATCTCCACCCGCAGCTTGTCGCCGACGTTGACCACGTCTTCGACCTTCGCAATGCGCTTGCCCCTGCCGAGTTTGGAGATGTGTACCAAGCCGTCGCGCCCGGGCAGCAGCGACACGAACGCGCCGAAATCGGTCGTCTTGACCACCGTTCCGAGGAACCGCTCGCCGACCGTCGGCAGCTGCGGGTTGGCGATGGCATTGATCTTGTCGATGGCGGCCTGCGCCGAGGGCCCGTCGGTGGCGCCGACGAACACGGTGCCGTCGTCCTCGATGGAGATCTGCGCGCCGGTCTCCTCGGTAATGGAGTTGATCATCTTGCCTTTGGGACCGATGACCTCTCCGATCTTGTCCACCGGAACCTTGATGGTGGTCACCCGCGGCGCATACGGGCTCATCTCGTCGGGTGCGTCGATGGCCTCGGCCATGACTTCCAGGATGGTCAGCCGGGCGTCCCTGGCCTGCTCGAGCGCACCCGCGAGCACCTGCGACGGAATCCCGTCGAGTTTGGTGTCCAACTGCAGCGCGGTGACGAAGTCCTTGGTGCCGGCGCACTTGAAGTCCATGTCGCCGAACGCGTCTTCGGCACCCAGGATGTCGGTCAGGGTCACAAAACGACGCTCAGCGGCTCCGCCGGTCACCTGCACGTCGTCGGAGACCAGGCCCATCGCGATGCCGGCCACCGGCGCCTTCAGCGGCACGCCGGCGTTGAGCAGCGCCAGCGTGGACGCGCACACCGACCCCATCGACGTCGAGCCGTTGGAGCCCAGAGCTTCGGACACCTGGCGGATGGCGTACGGGAATTCCTCGACGCTCGGCAGCACCGGAATCAGGGCCCGCTCGGCCAGCGCGCCGTGCCCGATCTCACGCCGCTTGGGCGAGCCGACCCGGCCGGTCTCACCGGTGGAGAACGGCGGGAAGTTGTAGTGGTGCATGTACCGCTTCGATGTCTCCGGACCGAGCGAGTCGATCTGTTGGGCCATCTTGACCATGTCGAGCGTGGTCACACCGAGGATCTGGGTTTCGCCGCGCTCGAACAACGCGCTGCCGTGCGCCCGCGGAACCACGGCGACCTCGGCCGACAACGCACGGATGTCGGTGATACCCCGGCCGTCGATGCGGAAATGGTCAGACAGGATGCGCTGCCGAACCAGCTTCTTGGTCAGCGCGCGAAACGCTGCGCCGACCTCTTTTTCCCGACCCTCGTAGGTGTCGGCGAGCCGCTCGAGGACCTGGGCCTTGATCTCGGCGCTGCGCTGATCGCGTTCGGCCTTTCCAGCGATGGTCAGGGCGGCTGCCAGCTCATCAGTGGCCACCGAAGCCACCGAGTAGTACACGTCTTCGCCGTACTCGGGGAACACCGGGTAATCACCGGTCGGCTTGGCAGCCGCGTCGGCAAGCTGCTGCTGCGCGGTGCACAGCGCGGCGATGAACGGCTTGGCCGCCTCCAGGCCCTGGGCCACCACACTTTCGGTCGGCGCCTGGAGGCCGCCCTCTACGAGCTCGATGACGTTTTCAGTGGCCTCGGCTTCGACCATCATGATGGCGACATCGGGCTTGCCGCCGCCGGCGGTGTCTACCAGGCGGCCGGCCACCACCATGTCGAACACGGCGCGCTCGAGTTGCTCAACGGTGGGGAAGGCAAGCCAGGTGCCGTCGATGAGCGCCACCCGCACAGCCCCGATGGGGCCGGAGAACGGCAGGCCGCTCAGCTGGGTGGACGCCGACGCTGCATTGATCGCCAGCACGTCGTAGAGATCGTTGGGATCCAGGCTCAGGATCGTCACCACGACCTGGATCTCGTTGCGCAGGCCGTCGACGAACGACGGGCGCAGCGGGCGGTCGATGAGCCGGCAGGTCAGGACCGCGTCGGTGGAGGGCCGGCCCTCGCGGCGGAAGAACGAACCGGGGATGCGGCCTGCGGCATACATCCGCTCCTCGACGTCGACCGTCAGCGGGAAGAAGTCGAAGTGTTCCTTGGGGTTCTTGCTGGCGGTGGTCGCCGACAGCAACATGTTCTCGTCGTCGAGGTAGGCGACCACCGCGCCGGCGGCCTGCTGGGCCAACCGGCCGGTCTCGAAACGGATGGTGCGGGTGCCGAAGCTCCCGTTGTCGATGGTGGCGGTTGCCTCGAACACGCCTTCGTCAATTTCAGCTGCAGACATGACGTCCGTGCGGCCTCTCTGGGTTATTCAGGTGTTTCGCGCCGTCACGCGAAACCCAGAGGGTTCCGGGACAACTCACGGGCCCGAAGGGCCTGCGAGCCGCCCTGAGAGCGTCCCTTACGAGCAAAAACCTGGATACGGCTACGGCCATCGATCGAAGCGGCCGACCTGCCCCAGATCCGGGGAGCCCGGCAGCCACTACCGAAGACCGCCCGATACAGGCCGGGCTGCTCCCGTCGTGACTCGCTGGAACGGCACACGCGGATCTGCGCAAACCGCACCACTTCGCCTGGGCCGAACCGGCCCAGAACGCCCTAACTCTACACGGGCGAACTCGCAGTATTGAGCAGACCCGATCAGCCGGACTTCTCCCGCTTCAGGTTCGGGGGCCGCTGGTGACATCCTCGACACACACCGCGAACCGCCGCTGGGTGTAGGCGTAGCCCACGCCGCTGGCGCATTGGTCGACACTGACGGGAGCATCGAGGTCTTTCAGGATCTGGGTGGCCCGCTGCCGGTGCGGCACCGACGCGTCGTCGCAGTCCACCCGGAACGGGTCGGTGGTGTGGCTCGGGTCGACGCTCATACAACCGCCGACCACCCAATCGATGTCCAGGCAAAAGGTGTTGTCCGAGTCGTTGAACGCGTTGTGCGTGGAGTAGGAGGAATCGACGTCGGCCGGGCATTGCGCGCGGTCGGCAACGGCGGCGACGACCTTGAAGTTAGATGCCGGGCTCCCGCACGCCGCCTTGGTGGCCTGCGGCCGGGCCGGCGTACCGCCAAGCTTGAGACAGTCCCCCACCTTGAGATCGGTCCCGTTGGTCCCGTTGGTCCAGGCCGAGCACCCGGTCAATGCGCCGGCCACGGTCAGTGTGACTGCCAGGATCACGGCGCGCATCGCGCCACGAATCAGCGACGCAGGCCCAGCCGCTCGATGAGCGAGCGATAACGCTGCACATCGATTGCAGAGATGTACTTGATCAGCCGGCGCCGGCGCCCCACCAGCAACAACAGCCCCCGCCGCGAGTGGTGGTCGTGCTTGTGCACCTTGAGGTGCTCGGTCAGGTCCGCGATCCGCTTGGTCAGCAGCGCGATCTGCGCTTCCGGGGATCCGGTATCGGTCTCATGCAGACCGTAGGAACTCAGAATTTCCTTTTTCTGCTCGGCAGTCAGCGCCACGAAATATCTCCATCAATTGGTCCGCGATCAGGGATTTCAAGGCGCAGCCACCGCGAACCGCAGCACGCGCCGATGTCGTCGGGCAGTCTAGCAGCGCATCGTCGCCCAAGGCTAAATCGCCCGGTACTCCCCGCAAGCCGGGCGGGCTAACTCAGCAGGGCCCGCGTCCGGTCGGTGTCGGCACCTATCTCGGCGATCAGGTCGTGCACCGCGTCGAACTTCTTCTGACCGCGGATGCGCGCCACGAAATCCAGCGCCACATACTGGCCGTACAGGTCGGCGGCGGTGTCGAGCACGAACGCCTCGACGGTGCGGGTACGTCCGGAAAAAGTCGGGTTGGTGCCAACTGACACCGCGGCGCGGTAGCGCTCGCCCGGAATCACAGTGCCGGTCACCGGTCCGTGCCCCAGCACGGTGAACCAGGCGGCGTACACACCGTCGGCCGGAATCGCCGAATACATCGGCGGCGCCACGTTCGCGGTGGGAAAGCCCAATTCCGCACCTCGCCCCTCACCGCGGACCACGACACCTTCGACGCGGTGCGGACGGCCCAGCGCTTCCGTAGCCGCGACGACATCACCGGCGTCCACGCAGGACCGGATGTAGGTAGCGGAGAACGTCACCGTCTCGTTGCTGTGGTGCTCGGACAGCAGAGACATCGACTCCACCGCGAACCCGAACCGCTCGCCGGCCCGGCGCAGGGTGCCGACATTGCCGGCCGCCTTCTTGCCGAAGGTGAAGTTCTCACCCACCGCCACCTCCACCACGTGCAGGTTCTCGACCAGCAGCTCGTGGATGTAGCGGTCTGGTGTGAGCTTCATGAAGTCGGTGGTGAACGGCATCACCAGGAACACATCGATGCCCAGCTCTTCGACCAGCTCAGCGCGGCGGGTCAGCGTCGTCAACTGCGCCGGGTGACTGCCGGGATAGACCACTTCCATCGGGTGCGGGTCGAACGTCATCAGCACGGCCGGCACGTCGCGCGCGCGACCGGCTTTCACCGCGTGCGCGATCAGCTCGGCGTGCCCGCGGTGCACGCCGTCGAACACCCCGATGGTGAGCACGCATCTGCCCCAGTCCGTGGGGATCTCGTCCTGGCCCCGCCACCGCTGCACGACCGCAAGCCTACGACCCAATGTGGGCCACGGGGTGCGAGATCCGCACGGTATCGACCACAAGTTTGCCGGGCGGGACCCCAGATTAGGCGTGGATTGCCTAAACTTTCTGGTTGTGAGGGCTGACGAGGAACCTGGCGGTCTCACCGCGGTTGCCCAGGACTATCTGAAAGTCATCTGGACGGCCCAGGAATGGTCGCTGGAAAAGGTCAGCACCAAGATGCTGGCCGAGAAGATCGGGGTGTCTGCCAGTACCGCGTCGGAGTCCATCCGCAAACTCGCCGAGCAGGGTCTGGTCGACCACGAGAAGTACGGCGCGGTGACGTTGACCGACTCGGGTCGGCGAGCGGCGCTGGCGATGGTGCGCCGGCACCGGCTGCTGGAGACCTTCCTGGTCAATGAACTCGGCTACGGCTGGGACGAGGTGCACGACGAGGCCGAGGTGCTCGAGCACGCGGTATCGGATCGCCTGGTGGCCCGTATCGACGCCAAGCTGGGCTTCCCGCGGCGCGATCCGCACGGTGACCCGATCCCGGCCCCCGACGGGCAAGTGCCCACGCCGCCCGCGCGTCAGCTGTGGGCCTGTCACGACGGCGACACCGGAACCGTGGCCCGCATCTCCGATGCCGACCCGGAGATGCTGCGCTATTTCGACAGCGTGGGGATCAACCTGGACTCGCAACTGCGGGTCCTGGCGCGGCGCGAATTCGCCGGCATGATCTCGGTGGCGATCGAATCAGCCGACGGCGCCCCGACCACCGTCGAGTTGGGGAGCCCGGCGGCCCGCGCGATCTGGGTGGTGGCCTGACCCCTTCACCCGGACAGCAGCCCCTTGGCGATGTGGGTCACCTGGACCTCGTTGCTGCCGGCGTAGATCATCAGTGACTTGGCATCGCGGGCCAGCTGCTCCACCCGGTACTCGGCCATGTAGCCGTTGCCGCCGAACAACTGCACCGCCTCCATCGCGACGTCGGTGGCGGCCTCCGACGAGTACAGCTTGATCGCCGATGCCTCGGCCAACGTCGGCTGTTTCCCGGCTCTGAGCCGCTCGAGGGTTTGAAACACCATGTTCCGCACATTGATCCGAGCGACTTCCATCTTGGCCAGCTTGAGCTGGATCAGCTGGAACTGCCCGATGTTCTGGCCCCACAGGGTGCGGTTCTTCGCATAATCCACACACAGCCGGTGGCATTCGTTGATGATGCCCAGCGCCATCATCGCGACGCCGAGGCGTTCGACGGCGAAATTGGCGCGAGCGCTCTCCCGACCGTCCCCGTCTGTGTGCTGTTCTTTCTCGCCCAGCAGCCGGTCCGGGGTCAGCCGCACGTTGTCGAAAAACAATTCGCCGGTCGGCGAGGACATCATGCCCATCTTCTTGAACGGCTTGCCCTGCGTCAGGCCCGGCATGCCCGCATCGAGCACGAAGACCAGCACCGGCCGGTTCCGCCGGTCCACGGATTGGTCGCTGTCAGCGTCTTCAGCGAGCTTCGCGTAGACCACCAGGACGTCGGCGTAGGGCCCGTTGGTGATGAATGTCTTCTGCCCGTTGAGGATGTAGTCCTCACCGTCACGCTTGACGTAGGTCTTCATGCCGCCGAACGCATCCGAGCCGGAGTCCGGCTCGGTGATGGCCCACGCCGCGATCTTTTCCAGCGTCATCAGCTCCGGCAACCAGCGTTCCTTCTGGGCCAGCGTGCCGCGGCTCATGATGGTCGCCGCGCCGAGCCCGAGGCTGACGGCGACCGTGCTGAGCACTCCGATGCTGACCCCGGCGAGCTCGGACACCAGCACCGCGGCCATCGACGCCTGGGCGCCCTATTCCTCCCGAAAGGCCTTGCTGCCTCGCTTTTCGCGCTTTTCGCCTTGCGGTTCCCCCCGTGCAGCCTGCTTGGCACGCTCACGGTCCAGCATCTACTTGACCGATTCGGCGACCAGCACATCGAGACCGAACTGGCTGAACAGCTTTCGCATGATCGGGTAGGGCGACAGCGCACCAGTTTCCAGTGCGTCCAGATTCGGACGGATCTCCTTGTCGATGAATTGGCGAACCGCGTCGCGGACCATCAGATCGGTGTCGGACCACTCGATCATGGCGTTTCCCTTGGGTAGCGTTCTGCGGGTTTAGCGTTCGGCGCGCTGGTAGGCGGTGACGACGGCGGCGCCGCCCAGCCCGATGTTGTGTTGCAGTGCCGCTGTACGTTCTCGACCTGGCGCTTATCGGCGGTGCCGCGCAGCTGCCAAGTCAGTTCGGAGCACTGCGCCAGCCGGTCGCGCCCAGCGGGTGACCCTTGGAGATCAGGCCACCGGACGGGTTCACCACCCAGCGTCCGCCGTAGGTGGTGTCGCTGTTGTCGATCAGCTTGGGCGCCTCGCCCGGCCCGCACAGGCCCAGCGCCTCGTAGAGCAGCAACTCGTTGGCCGAGAAGCAGTCGTGCAGCTCGATCACCCGGAAATCCTCCGGGCCCGAGGCCGGATTGGTCGTAAACCCGTTGCGCCGCTTGAACGTTCATGTCGTAGCCGATGAGATTCTTGGCGCTGCCGTCGAAGGTCGACGTGAAGTCGGTGGTCATCGCCTGCCCGACGATCTCCACCGCTTGGCCAGCCAGCCCGTGGCTGTCGACGAACGCCTCGGAGGCCAGGATTGCCGCGCCCGAACCGTCGGAGGTCGGCGAGCACTGCAGCTTGGTGAGCGGGTCGTAGATCATCCGCGACGCCAGGATGTCGTCGAGGGTGTACGCCTCCTGGAATTGCGCATACGGGTTGTTGACTGAGTGCATGTGGTTCTTGTAGCCGATCTTGGCGAAATGCTCGGCGGTGGTGCCGTATTGCTGCATGTGCTCGCGCCCGGCGGCCCCGAACATCCAGGGCGCCACCGGAAAGGCCAACTCGGCGATCTCGGCCATCGCCTTGATGTGCTTGTCCATCGGCTGCGTCCGGTCTTCGTACGCCGTCGAGAGCGATCCGGGCTTCATCTTTTCGAACCCCAGCGCAATGGTGCAGTCGGCCAATCCGCCGCGGATCGCTTGGGCGGCGAGGAACAGCGCGGTGGAACCGGTCGAGCAGTTGTTGTTGACGTTGACGATCGGGAATGCCGGTCATGCCCAGTTCGTAGAGCGCCCGCTGACCCGACGTCGACTCGCCGTAGACATACCCGACGTAGCCCTGCTCGACTTCGCGGTAGTCGATGCCGGCGTCCTGCAGCGCGTTGGTGCCCGATTCCCGCGCCATGTCCGGGTAGTCCCAGCCAACCCGGCGGCCCGGCTTCTCGAACTTCGTCATGCCAACGCCGACGATGTAAACCTTGTTGGACATATCGCACCTTCCGGCTCGAGAAGCGGCCCGTCGGCGTACACCATAGACCGTCTAGATACCCGGCCCAGCCTATTCCTGCATCGTCGCCGGGCGGATCACCACCACCGACTTGGTCCGCGAACCCTCATCACGCAGCAGCGCGATCACCCGACCGCCGGCGTCGCGGGCTGCATAGACGCCGTCGATACCGGCCGGCGAAAGGGACCGGCCATGACTGGTGGCCTCGGCCTCCCCGGCGGTGAGGTCTCGGCGCGGGAACATCAGCAGGCAGGCTTCGTCGAGGCTCAGGCTCAGCCGCGGTCGCTCCGCCAGGTCCTCGAGTGACACCGCCTGATCCAGGTCGAAGCGGCCGACGCGGGTGCGCCGCAAAGATGTCAAGTGACCGCCCACCGCAAGCGCATCGCCGAGATCGCGGGCCAGCGCGCGGATGTAGGTTCCCGACGAACAGTCGACTTCGACATCGAGGTCGATGAGCTGATCGTGGGGACGTGCGGCCAGCAACTCGAACCGGTCGATACGCACCGGCCGGGCTTCGAGTTCGACGGCGTGGCCCTCGCGGGCCAGCTGATAGGCGCGTCGACCGCCGACCTTGATCGCACTGACCGCCGACGGCACCTGTCTGATGTCACCGCGCAGCCCGGCGATCGCCGCGGCGATCGCCTCCTCTGAGACGTGATCAGCCGAGACAGATTGCAGCAGTTCACCTTCGGCGTCCTCGGTGGAAGTGGACTGGCCCAGGCGGATGGTGGCGGCATACGACTTCGCGGTCGCTGCCAGCAGCCCGAGAATCTTGGTGGCGCGGTCGATTCCGATCACCAGCACTCCGGTGGCCATCGGGTCCAGTGTCCCCGCGTGGCCCACCCTGCGGGTGGCGAAGATCCGGCGGCAACGCCCCACAACGTCGTGACTGGTCATTCCGGCCGGCTTGTCGACAATCACAACTCCTGGACCAGAGCCCGGACCAGTGGGGCTTTGGCTCATAACACGATCGCGGTCAGCACCAGTCCGCGCTCGACCGACCATCGGCCTGTCAACGTCGTCAGCGCCGGACCCGACAGGGCGGTTGCGTCGATCAGGATGCGGGAGACGAAACGGCCGGTCGACGCCGAGCTGTCAGCGTCGAAGGTGATATGCGCGTCCTCGAAACCCAGCCACCTCTTGGTCAGCGGAAACCACGCTTTGTACGTTGCCTCCTTGGCGCAGAACAGGATTCGGTCCCAATGCAGCCCGGCCGGCATTTCCCGGGGCATCTCACTGCGCTCTGCGGGCAGGCTGATCGCATCCAGCACGCCATTCGGCAACACGTCGTGCGGTTCGGCGTCGATGCCCACCGAACGCACCGCGGCACTGCGCCCGACCACCGCACCGCGGTAGCCGGTGCAGTGGGTGAGACTGCCCACCACGCCGTCGGGCCAGCACGGTTCTCCCTTGTCGCCCTTGAGGATCGGCACCGGCGACACGCCGAGCTGCCCCAGCGCGATGCGTGCGCAGTGACGGACAGTGACGAATTCGTTGCGCCGCTTGGCAACCGACCTTGCGATCAGCGGCTGTTCTTCGGGCAGCGGTGCGAGACCGGGCGGGTCGGCGTACAACTCGGCATACGCCAGATCCTGGACCAGCGTGCCGGGCAACACCGACGACACCAGCATGCTTGCTGTCACCCCGACTGCCGCTGCCGCAACCGCTCCCGGAACTGCGCAGCCTGCGCCTTCATCTCGGGAGTGATCACGAAATGACCGCCGAAGTCATTGAGATAACCGGACGCGTACTGGGGATCCGGCAGCACCTGACGCAGCCAGCTATACGGCTTGCGGCGCCGCCACTCCCGCGGGTAACCCACCGACACCTCTTCGAATCGCACGTCGTCGTACCAGGTGGTGCGCGGAATGTGTAAATGGCCGTACACCGAGCACGCGGCGTTGTAGCGGGTGTGCCAGTCGGCGGTCTTGGCGGTTCCGCACCATAGCGAGAATTCCGGGTAGAACAATGCATCGCAGGGCTCTCGCACCAGTGGAAAGTGGTTTACCAGCACCGTCGGTTGCATCCAGTCGAGCTGTTCGAGACGAGCGCGGGTGGCCGCGACCCGTTCGCGGCACCAGGCATCGCGGGTGGGATACGGCTCCGGTGAGAGCAGGAATTCGTCGGTGGCCACCACGTTGCGTTGCCGGGCAATGGCCATGCCCTCGGCCTTGCTGTTCGCCCCCTCCGGCAGAAAGGTGTAGTCGTACAGCAAGAACATCGGGACGATCGTGGCCGGACCACCCCGCTCAGTCCACACCGGGAACGGGTGCTCGGGCGTCACGACGCCCATCTCGTCGCACATATTGACCAGGTAGTCGTAGCGCGCACGGCCGAAGATCTGCAACGGATCCCGGTTGGTGGTCCACAGCTCATGGTTGCCGGGCACCCAGATCACCTTGGCGAACCGCCGCCGCAGCAGGTCCAGCGCCCAGCGGATCTCGTCGGTACGTTCGGCGACGTCGCCGGCGACGATCAGCCAATCTTCTGGCGAGGACGGGTGCAGCGATTCAGCGACGGGCTTGTTGCCGAGGTGACCGGTGTGCAGGTCGGAGACAGCCCACAGCGTCGGCTGTCCCCCACCGGTCGGCTCCTGTCTTGTCACGACTAACCACCCTAGCGACCCGGCCGAATGCCCCGGGTTCTGCTCAGTCCAGTCCGGCCCGCAGCACCGCCGGTCTGGCGGCCAGTTAGAACAAGTCCTCGTTTCACTGTGACGGCACGGACGCGACTTGTACACTCCCGGCAAAGGGACCGCCAAAGGCAGGGGGTGTCGTGTTCGCCAAGGTGCGTCTGGCCGGAGCGGTTGGTGCGCTGGTCACAGCGGTCATAGCGGGCACAGTGGGCTGGCAGAGCGCCCCGCCCGCGCCGACCGGTGGCGGCAACGTCGAGCTGCGGTCGACCGCAGCGCCGATGTCGACCACCATGAAGAGCCCAATCGTGGCGACCACCGACCCGAGCCCATTCGACCCGTGTAACGACATTCCGTTCGACGCGGTGCAGCGACTGGGCCTGGCGTACACGCCACCCGAAGCCGAGGAAGGGCTGCGCTGCCACTTCGACGCAGGTAACTACCAGTTGGCCGTCGAGCCGATCATCTGGCGCACGTACGCGCAGACCCTGCCCCCGGACGCGATCGAGACCACGATCGCCGGCCACCGCGCCGCGCAGTACTGGGTCCTGAAGCCGACCTATCACAACAGCTTCTGGTACTCGTCCTGCATGGTGACGTTCAAGACCAGCTACGGGGTGATCCAGCAGTCGCTGTTCTACTCGACGGTCTACTCCGACCCCGACGTCGACTGCCCATCCACCAACTTGCAGCGGGCAAACGACCTCGTCCCTTACTACAAGTTCTAGGTTCCTGGAGTGGTGCCTAACCTGGGGAGGTGAGCACCACATCCACCCCGCCCAAGCAGCGCAAGCTGCGCACCCTGACCACACGCGTCGGCGGCAACACCCTCGGCGGACTGTTGGGTCTGCCGCGCGCGACCACCCGTTACACCGTGAACCGCGTGCGAGTCACGATGCGCGACGGGGTCCACCTGGTGGCCGACCACTACGCACCCGCCAGTTCCAAGCCCGCCGGCACCCTGCTGGTCCGGGGACCGTATGGACGCGGATTTCCGTTCTCTCTGGCTTTTGCCAGGCTGTATGCCGCCCGCGGCTACCACGTCGTGCTGCAAAGCGTCCGCGGAACCTTCGGGTCCACCGGAGAGTTCGAGCCGATGGTCAACGAGGCCGCGGACGGCGCCGACACCGTCGAGTGGCTACGCCAGCAGCCCTGGTTCACCGGCCGGTTCGGCACCATCGGCCTGTCGTACCTGGGCTTCACCCAGTGGGCGTTGCTGCACGATCCGCCGCCGGAGCTGGGCGCGGCCGTGATCACCGCGGGCCCGCACGACTTGCTGGCCTCGGTGTGGGGCACCGGTTCGTTCACCATCAACGACTTCCTTAGCTGGAGCGATCTGGTTTCCCGCCAGGAAGAACCCGGGCGCATCCGGGCCGCGATCCGCCAGCTGCTGGCTCCCCGCAAGGTGGGGCGCGCCGTCAATGAGTTGCCGATGGGCACGGCGGCCCGGACGCTGCTCGGCGGGGGCGCGCCGTGGTTCGAATCATGGGTGGAACACACCGACCAGGACGACCCGTTCTGGGACCGGCTACGGTTCCCCGCCGCATTGGACCGAGCGCAAGTTCCGGTGCTGCTGCTGGGCGGCTGGCAAGACATTTTCCTGCGCCAGACGCTTCAGCAGTATCGGCAGCTGCGCGACCGGGGCGTGAACGTGGCGTTGACGATCGGACCCTGGACGCACACGCAGCTGCTCAGCAAAGGGCTGGCCACCAGCGCTCAGGAATCGTTGGACTGGCTGGACGCCCACCTGGGCGGTGCGCCGGCATTGCGCCGCCCCAGCACGGTTCGCATCTTTGTCACCGGCCAGGGCTGGCGCTACCTGCCGCACTGGCCGCCAGCGACCACCGAACACGCTCTTTACCTGCAGCCCAACGGCCGCCTGGGCGAGACCGCACCGGCGGCCGCGACACCACCGGCTACGTTTCGCTATGACCCCGCCCACCCGACACCGACTACCGGCGGTCCGCTGCTGTCGCCGAAAGGTGGCTACCGTGACGACAGCCGGCTGGCAATGCGCGACGACGTGCTCGCCTTTACCGGTGCCACTCTCATTCACGATCTGTGCGTTTACGGAAACCCCGTCATTGAGCTTGCTCACACCTCGGACAATCCCAACGTCGACGTGTTCGTCCGGGTCAGCGAAGTCGACGCCAAGGGCCGGTCTCGCAATGTCAGCGACGGCTACCGGCGACTGGGCGACGCGGCGGAGAGCGTCAGCGTCGAGCTCGATGCCATCGCTCACCGATTCAAGGCCGGCTCACGTATCCGCGTCCTGGTCACCGGCAGTTGGTTCCCCCGCTACGCGCGCAACCTCGGCACCGAAGAGCCGGCACTGACCGGCCGGCAGGTAAAGCCGGCGATGCATTCGGTGCACTTCGGAGATTCCCGACTGCTGCTGCCCGTCGGCCGGACCGATCCGTCAGCCGACGGCGTCGCGGACTCGGGCAGCGACCTCGGCTAGCGCGGCGTCGTCGTGCACCGGCGCCGCCGGGCTCGGCGCAACTGGGACCTGTACCCAGCTGGTGCAACCCGCGTACTCGGGGGTGCGGGTCAGTCGCACGGGCTCCATGAGCGGGATCGCGGATACCACCAGTACGGCCAGTTTGTGCTTGGGCCGGAAGTCGAGCCGGTCGGCGCGTACCGAATCGGCGGTCCAGATATGCAGATCCTCGATTTCTTCGAGACCGTCTGGCCGGTTCACCGGCAGTGCGGCAACAACCTTCGCCGCAGCGCGCACCACCAGGTGCTCGTCGGTGCTGTCGGCGGCCGCCTGGGCCAGCAAGTTCCGGTGCTCAGGCCGAACGCGCTCTGCGTGGCTGTGCGCGACCGTCGGGAACAACAAGAACTCTTCGGCCGCCACCTCGAACCGCTTCTCGCCGATACCGCCCTTGCGTAGCAGTATGGTTTGGCGACCGTCGAGCAGCGCGTGCACGGCCGCACTCCACTCTTTCAGCGCGAGCGTCACTGTGATCGCGCGCCGGCCAGCCGGGCCGCCACCTCGGGCCGGCGCAACGGCGGGATAGTCTTCGGCGGCTGGCGCCGTGCCGGCAGGGCGCTCAGCAACCGCGTCGTCGTCGCCGTGACCTCGGCGACCGCAGCCTCGAACGCTTCGCCGTTGGCTGCTGACGGGTGGGTGATGCCACTGACCTTGCGCACATACTGGCGCGCCGCCGCCGCGATCTCCCGGGTTGTGGCCGGGGGCTCCAGCCCGCGCAGTTCGACGATGTTCCGGCACATTCCTCAACCATAGGCGCGCCTCAACCTTAGGCGCGGCGGCCGCAGGGTCCGCCAGTTGTCACATCCGCCACATGGGTCTCCGCGGGGAAGGGTGCCCGATGTGCCCGCCTCCGAGCGACAACCTTGCTCGCAGCGCAGCGCCACCCAAAATTGTCGCTCGAAGGCGGGCAAACTGCATATCCCTGGCGAGGCGGAGACTCATGTGGCAAATGTGACCGCGGTAAGCGACCCGATACGGTGAAGCCATGACCGACGAGATCCTGCTGATCGACACCGACGAGCGGGTGCGCACCCTGACCCTCAACCGCCCGCAGTCCCGCAACGCGCTGTCCGCGGCGCTGCGGGACCAGTTTTTCGCGGCCCTGACCGACGCCGAGACCGACGATGACGTCGACGTCATGATCCTCACCGGCGCCGATCCGGTGTTTTGCGCAGGACTGGATCTCAAGGAGCTGGGCGGGCAGTCGGCGCTGCCCGACATCTCGCCGCGCTGGCCGGTGATGACCAAACCGGTGATCGGCGCTATCAACGGCGCCGCGGTCACCGGCGGGCTCGAGCTGGCGCTGTACTGCGACATCCTGATCGCCTCCGAACAGGCGCGCTTCGCCGACACTCATGCCCGAGTCGGCCTACTGCCCACTTGGGGGCTCAGTGTGCGGTTGCCGCAGAAGGTGGGTGTGGGCCTGGCCCGGCGGATGAGCATGACCGGGGACTACCTCTCGGCCGCCGACGCGCTGCGGGCCGGCCTGGTCACCGAGGTGGTCCCGCACGACCACCTGCTGACCGCCGCCCGCCAGGTCGCGGCGTCCATCGTCGGCAACAACCAGAACGCGGTTCGCGCACTGCTGGCGTCCTACCATCGGATCGACGACTCGCAGACCAGTGCGGGGCTATGGCTGGAAGCCGCGGCGGCCAGGCAATTCCGGACCAGCGGCGATGACATCGCGGCCAACCGGGAGGCCGTGCTGCAACGCGGACGCTCCCAGGTGCAGTAGACGATGTGACTTATCCTGACCCGCCTTTGTGGGATCCGCGGCGTCGGCGGACCCTTGCCAAATGGCCAATACCTACGACGTAGTCGTCATCGGTGGCGGTCCGGCCGGATTGAGCGGTGCGTTGACCCTCGCCCGAGCCCGACGATCCGTCCTGGTCGTCGATGGGGGACAAGCACGCAACGCGCCGTCAGCAGGAGTCCATGATTTCTTGACCCGCGACGGTTGTTCGCCCGCGGATTTGATTTCCGCCGGTCGCGCCGAGATCGTCCATTACGGCTGCCGGGTCGTCGAGAGGCAGGTCATATCCGCGCGCCGCGACGGATCGACTTTCGGGGTGGCCGTCGAAGACGTCGGGACCGTTCGCGCGCGCACCCTGCTCGTCGCGTCCGGACTCGTGGACCAATTGCCCGACATCGAGGGCCTGGCGCAGTTATGGGGTACCGACGTGCTGTACTGCCCGTACTGCCACGGCTGGGAGGTAAAGGACCAGCCGATCGGGGTGCTGGCAACCATTGCCGAGTCGGTGCATCAGGCGCTGACATTCCGGCAGTGGAGTCCTCGGATCACGCTGTTCCTAAACGGCACAACCAATCCCAGCGAATCCGAGCGAGCCCAACTCGAAGCGCGCCAGATTGCGGTCGTGACCTCCGCGGTGACCGCGGTCAGTAGCCGCGGTGGCCGACTGGATGCCGTGGAGCTGGCCGATGGCGCCCGGGTGGAGGTGGCGGCGCTGGCGCTGCTGCCGCACATGGTGGCTCGAGTCGACTTCCTCGACGGCCTGGGCCTTCGCACAGTCACCCACACATCCGGGTTCGGGGAGCAATTGGAGACCGATAGCAGCGGCCGCACCTCGGTTCCCGGGGTCTACGCGGCCGGCAATGTTGCAGACATATCCGCGCACGTCGTCAACTCGGCCTCGTCAGGGCTGCTGGCCGCGATGGCGATCAACGCCGACCTGGTCGAAGAGGACACGGACCGAGCCGTCCGGGCACTCCTTCGCGGCTGACAGCAAGCGGCGCAACAAAGCCGCTGTTCGGGCCGGCCAACCCGGCCAATAGCGGTGCTTGCGGTTCTCAGAGAATGCGGGTCTCGGTTTGGGCGTCGAAGAAGCACACTTCGTGCGAGTGCGGCACGATCGACAAAGATTCACCCACCTTTACCGCGGTGCGGCGGTCCGTGCGGAACACGATGCGTGACGCGCGTGATGACCACCCCTGCCGCTTGGCAGGGGTTGCGTAGACAAACGATTCGAAGCCGAGCTCCTCCACCAGCTCGACGTGAACAGTCAAACCTCCCGGAGTGTCCGCCGTCGCGACATCCCAGGACTCCGGCCGAACACCGATCAGCACCTGATTCCGGTCGAGCGCTCCGCGCGGAACCGGTATCGACAGGCCGGGCAATCTCACGACGCCGTCGACCACGGCGGCGTCGATGAGGTTCATCGCCGGCGCCCCGATGAACGTGGCGACAAACGTGTTGACCGGGTTGTCGTATAGTGCTCGCGGCCCGTCAACCTGTTGCAGCACACCATCTTTGAGCACAGCAACCCGGTCACCCATCGTCATCGCCTCCACTTGATCGTGTGTGACGTAGACGGTGGTGGTGCCCAGCCGCCGCTGCAATCCCGAGATCTGTGATCGGGTGCTCACCCGCAGCTTGGCATCCAGATTCGACAGCGGCTCATCCATACAGAACACCTGGGGCCGGCGCACGATCGCACGGCCCATCGCCACCCGTTGACGCTGCCCACCGGAAAGCTTCGAAGGCTTGCGGTCCAGCAGCTCGGTCAATTCCAACATGTTGGCGACTTCGAGCACTCGTTGTCGGGTATCTGCGCGCGATACGCCGGCGTTTCGCAGCGCGAATCCCATGTTCTGCGCCACAGTCATATTGGGGTACAGCGCGTAGTTCTGGAACACCATGGCGACGTCGCGCGCCCGCGGCGGCAGGTGTGTCACATCCAGATCGCCGATCGTGATACGGCCGCTGTCCACGGATTCCAGTCCAGCCAACATTCGAAGGGTGGTGGACTTGCCGCAACCGGACGGGCCGACGAGCACCAGAAATTCGCCGTCGGCGATGTCGAGGTCCAAGTTGTCGACGGCCGGCGCGTCGGCGCCGGGATAGCGATAGGTGACTGCGGAATACCGCACTTTAGCCATGGCGCAAACTCGGCAGCTTCCGCATGATCTGGCGGTCGGTGATGACCTGCAGCTGTTTGTCGATCTCGGTGAAGGTCGTGGTCACGTCGGATCCCTTCAGTCCGATGGATTCCAGGCCGGCGGAGATGATGCGGTCACCGCCGGGTAGAAAAACGCGCGCGTAGTCCTGCGAGCGGGTGTGCGGGAGCTGGTCCAGCGCCACTCGGGCGCGCGGATCGCCCGCCAGGTATTTCTGTTCACTCGCATCGTCGACGGCGGACTTCCGCACCGCGAGATATCCGGTGCGCCGGCTGAAATAGGCGGTATTTGCCGGATTAGTGATGAATTGGATGAACTTGAGCGCGTTCAGCTTTCGCTCTTCGGAGAGCTTGGCGGGCATCGCCAGCCCCGCCCCACCCGTCGGACATCCGGGCGCTCCGCCCGAGCCGGTGGGCAGCGGCGCCGCGCCGAAGTCGAATCTGGCCGTGGCGGTGATGCCGACCAGCGAGCCGGTCGATGCCACCGTCGAGGCCAGGATGCCGGTGGCGAACTCGTTGGCGATATCGTTGGCGACCGCGGCGTAACCCTTGCGATGGATAGAATCCCGCAGAAAGTTGCCCGCCGCGATGGTAGCCGGGTCGGTAAACGTCAAGGTCCACTTGTCAGAGTAGGCGCCGTCGAATGTCCAGTTTGGTCCTTCGAACGTCCAGGAAATCAATTCGGCATTGGCCCACCCGTGTGCCCATTTTCCAGCACCGACGACCCGTTGCAGCTGCGGACCCCATTCGTCGAATTCCTGCCAACTGTGCGGTCCGCGGTCGGGCAGGCCGGCCTGTTCCCATACCGCTTTGTTGTAGTAGAACAGCGGCGTCGAGCGCGCATAGGGCAGCGCGTAGTGTTTTCCGTTGAACTCGTAGTCGGCCAGCAGGGTGTCGACGTAATCCGTTGTGTCCAAACCGACTTGACGAAAAAGGTCATCTAGCGGGGCGATGACGCCGCTCAGGGCGAAATGGAACCACCAAATATCATCCAGCACGACGACGTCGGGCACGTCGGTTCCAATGAGCGCCGCGTTGAACTTCTGCGCCACCTCGTCGTAGTCCTTACCGGCGTCGATCAGCTTGACCTGCAGGCCGGGAAACTGGCTCTGGAAACGGCCGATCAACTCCCTTTCCACCGCAGTGGATTGACCAGGGTGATTGGACCAGAACGCAATCGGTCCAGACCCCGACTTCACCGACACGCCGCCGCCCATCCCTGCACACCCGGCCGCCGCCCCGGCCGTGGCCACACTGGCTAGCGAGAGAAACTCTCTGCGGCTCAACGTGTTCATCGCCAGTTAGCCTTTGACCGCACCCGAAGTGAGACCCTTGATCATCTGTCGTTGCAAGACGATGAAGATGAGCAGGATCGGCAGCATCGCCAGCAGCGTTACCGCCATTACCGGGCCCCAGTTCGTGACACCATCTGCTTGCTGCAGGAAGGTCAGGCCCACCGGCAGCGGCGCCACCGATTCGTCGTCGGACATCAAGAACGGCCAAAGGTACTCATTCCATTCATTGACCACGGTGATGATGCCGAAAGCCACCATGGTGGGCCCCGACATCGGTAACACAACCCGCAGCAGAAGTTGCCACCAGCGCGCGCCATCCATCCGGGCCGCTTCGATGACCTCGGACGGCAGCGACAGAAAGTGGTTGCGCATCAAGAAAGTTCCGAACGCGACTCCGGCAAGCGGCAGGATGATGCCCGGGAAAGTGTTGCGCAGACCCACTTGGGAGATCAACGCGTAGTTGGAAATCACGGTGATCTGGTTGGGCACCATCAGCGCGGCGATGATCAACAAGAACACCGCGGTTTTGCCCGGAAACCGCACGAACACCAGGCCAAACGCGCTGAGCACACCGAGGATGAACTTCACCACCGCCAGCACCGAAGTGATGATCACCGAGTTGCGCAGGAACGTCCAGAACGGAATCCGCTCAGTGGCCGTCCGATAATTCTGCGGATGCCAGCGCGGCGGCCACCAGGTCGTCGGCTGCGAGTAGATGTCGGGCTGGTCCTTGAACGACGTGAAGAAGACGAATAGCAGCGGCCCGGCGATCAACGCGACAACCAACAACATCGCCGCATAGCCGAGCAACCGTGCGGGTGCGCGAAGGCGATCCGACGTCACTGCCGCTGCCCTCGATCCATGACCCGCACCTGGTAGTAAGTGATCGCCAGCAGGCCCAGGAACATGACTGTGGCGACGGTGGCGCCGTACCCGGCCCGGAAATTCCTGAAGGTCTCCAGATACACCTGGTACACCATGGTTGTGGTGCCGGTGCCTAGTGGGCCGCCCCGGGTCATGACGTTGATGACGTCGAACACCTGCAACGAGTTGATCAGCACGGTGATCGACAGGAAGAACGTGGTCGGACGCAGCTGGGGCAACAGTACATTGCGGAAGATGGCCCACCTGCCGGCACCGTCGATTTCGGCCGCCTCCAACAGGTCTCGGCGTACTCCTTGCAACGCGGCCAGATAAATGACGAAGGTGTAGCCGAGGTTCTTCCAGATGTAGGTGATCGTCACCATGAACAACGCCCAATGCGGCTCCTGGTAGAAGTCGGGCACGCTGAAACCGACACGGTGCAACAGGTCTTGCACCAGACCGAAATGCGGGTCGAAGACGAACTGGGCCGCCAGACCGACAGCGGCACCAGAGATCACAAACGGTGCGAACACAGTTGAGCGCACCAGATTCCGTCCACGCAACGGTTGATCAAGCAGCATCGCCAGAACCAGCCCCAGCACCATCGAGCCGATCACCGCCGCGGCGGTGAACACCGCCGTGTTGAGCACGATCTGCCGGGTATCCGACCGAGTGAACCACTCGGCGTAATTGGACAATCCGACGAACTGGGCCGTGGGGTCGGAGATATTCCAGTCGAAAAACGACAGCCGGATGTTGTCGGCCAGCGGGCGGTAGATGAACAGCAGCAACAACGCCACATTGGGGCCCACCAAGACGACGAACAGTGCGGGGTCTCTCGACGGCCGGTGTCGCCAAGGCCGCCGGTTGAGCAGCGGACGTGTTCGCTGCGTCGTCACCGGCGCAGTGTATCGATCCGTGGGGCTCGGCTCACGCCGTTCCCGTCACCGCCCATCGCCCGGAGACGGCCCGCCATCCGACGAAGACCAGCCGCAGAGCTACAAACGTGCTCAGTCCCGACCAGATGCCCGCCAGCCCCCAGCCGAACACGAGCGACAACCAGGTCAGCGGCAGAAAGCCCACCAGCGCGCTGACCACGGTGGCGGTGCGCATGAACGCCGCGTCGCCCGCGCCGAGCAACACCCCGTCAAGCGCGAAGACGATTCCGGCGACCGGCAATTGGGCGACCAGGAACCACCACGGCACCCCGATCGCAGCGAGCACCGATCGATCGTCGGTGAACAGCCCGGGCAGCACCGAGGCTCCCATCCCCAATGCCGCCGCCAGTAGCCCGGCCGCCAGCAGCGAAAACACCGTCACCCGCCACGCCACCCACTTCGCGTGCGCGACGTCGCCGGCGCCCAGCGCGGCACCCACCAGCGACTGCGCCGCGATGGCCAGCGAGTCAAGAACCAGGGCAAGAAAACCCCACAGCTGCAGCACCACCTGGTGAGCCGCCAGTGCCACAGCGCCGAACCTCGCGGCCACCGCCGCAGCCGAGACATAACAGACCTGGAATGCCATGGTCCGCACGATCAGGTCGCGGGCCATCACCAATTGCGCGTGCAGCACATCTCGGTCGAGCCGCAGTGGCACCCGCTCGGCCAGCAGAGCGCCCCCGAACAGCAGCGCGGCCAGCCACTGACCGGCCAGATTGGCCACCGCAGATCCGGCCAACGCCATCCGCGGCAGACCCAGCCAGCCGTAAACCAGCAGCGGGCACAGCAGTGCCGACAGCCCGAAACCCACGACCACATAGCGCAGCGGTCGCGCGGTGTCCTGCACCCCGCGCATCCAGCCGTTCCCGGCCAGCGAGACGAGAATCGCGGGCGTGCCCAGGATCGCGATCCGCAGCCAGGGCAAGGCCGCCGCGGTGATGCCGGAGCTACCCGCGATCACCGACACCAGCGGCGCCGCCGCGGCCTCCACCACGACGACCGTCAATCCGCCAAGCGCCAACGCCAACCAGGTCGCCTGCACACCCTCGGCGACCGCCGCCACCCGGTCGTCGGTGCCGAAGTGCCGCGCCGAGCGCGCCGTGGTGCCGTAGGACAGAAACGTCGCCTGAGAACCGACCAACCCGAACACCAAGCTGCCGATCGCCAGACCCGCCAGCGACACCGCCCCAAGCCGACCGACTACGGCGGTGTCGAACAGCAGATACAACGGCTCGGCGGCGAGCACGCCCAGCGCGGGCAGGGCGAGTGCTGCGATCTGCCGCCCACCCGCGGCGGGTCGGCCGGCTTCACGCCCCGCTTCGTTCAAGGCCCTCAGCCAAGAGCCGCGCGCAGCGACGCCACAACATCATCGATCGAGCCGGTAGTCGAATAGCCGGCGGCCAGCCGGTGGCCACCCCCGCCGAACCCGGACGCGACCGCCGCCAGGTCAACGTCGTTCTTGGCCCGCATCGACACCGACCACTGCTGCGGATCGACTTCCTTGAACACCGCCGCCACCTCAGCCTGCTGGGTGGTGCGCACGATATCGACGATGCTCTCGACTTCCTCAGAGCGCGATCCGACCCAGTCGTGGTTGTCGACGACCGCGTAGACCAGCCCGCGACCACCGACCGCCTCGGGCACCAATTGCGCCGAGCCCAACACCCGCGACAGCAATGGCAACCACGCGAACGGGTGGGTGTCCATCAATGTCCTGCTGATGGCGGAATTGTCCACACCGATCTCGACCAGCCGCGCCGCCAGCCGATAGCCCCGGGCGCTGGCCCAACGAAACGACCCCGTGTCGGTCGTCAACCCGGCGTAGATGCAATGGGCAACCTCCACGTCGATCGGTTTGCCCCACGCGTCGAGAATGTCGGCAATCATCATCGTGGTGGAATCCGCTGACAGGTCGACGAAGTTCGCGGTGCCGAACATGCCGTTCGAGGCGTGATGGTCGATAACCAGTAGCTCCTGGCCCGGACCGGCCAGATCCCTCAGGCCACCGAGCCGATTGACACTCGGAATATCAACAGTCACAACCAAATCGACATCGCGACGCAGCACCTCGGGGCTGACAAGCAAGCGGCAGCCGGGTAGCGACCGCAGTGACTCCGGAAGTGTCGCCGGCGCGGCGAAGCTGACCTCTACCTGCTTGTCGCATTTGTCGAGAACCGCGGCCAGTGCCAATCCAGCGCCGATCGTGTCGGCGTCGGGATGGACGTGGCAGATCACCGCGATGGTGGCCGCGGCGGACAGCAGCTCGGCGGCGCCGACGGCATCGACGCGCTCCCCCGCGAGCCGCATCTCGGCCAGCTCAGTCTTCGGATCGATCGTCGTCACCGGCGTCCTCAGCCTCGAGCCCATCGCTAGTTCGAATGCCCAGTCCCCCGGAAGCCGGTGGTTCGGCTAACGACCCGCTGTCACGGTACGGGTCGGCCTCCCCCGCCGGCTTGGCGCCCACCCGGACCCGCGCCAGATCCGCGTCCGCGGCGCGAGCACGGGCCAGCAACTCCTCCAGTCGAAGCGCAGTGTCGGACGTCGTGTCCCGGGTGAACGTCAGGGTGGGAGTGAATCGCACACCGGTACCCGCCCCGACCTTGGTCCGCAGCACACCCTTGGCCCGTTCCAGCGCAGCGGCGGCGCCCGCGTAATCCGGCTCGTCGTCCAGCGTGGGCCCCATCACCGTGTAGTACACCGTCGCATCGTGCAGGTCGCCGGTCACCTTCGCATCGACGATGGTCACTCCGGCCAGCCCTGGATCCTTGATCTCGTACTCGATCGCCGAGGCGACGATCGTACAGATCCGCTTGGCCAGCCGGCGCGCCCGGGCGGGGTCAGCCATGCCCAAGGCTCAGCTCTGCGCAGCTCATCAGGTGCGCTCCTTCTGGACGAGCTCGTAGGACTCGATGACGTCGCCCTCCTTGATGTCGGAGTAGCCCAGGGTCATACCGCACTCGAAGCCCTCGCGGACCTCGGTCACGTCGTCCTTTTCCCGTCGCAGCGAGGTCACCGAGAGGTTCTCGGTTACGACGATGTTGTCTCGCAACAGCCGAGCCTTGGCGTTGCGGCGCACCACACCGGAGGTGATCATGCAGCCGGCGATGATGCCGACCTTCGAGGACCGGAACAGCGCCCGGATCTCGGCACGGCCCAGCTGGTTTTCCTCGTAGATCGGCTTGAGCAGGCCGCGCAGCGCCTTCTCGATCTCGTCGATCGCCTGGTAGATCACCGAGTAGTACCGGATGTCCACGCCTTCGCGGTTGGCCAGCTCGGTCGCCTTACCTTCGGCGCGCACATTGAAACCGATGATCACCGCGTCCGAGGCCGACGCCAGGTTGACGTTGGTTTCGGTGATGCCACCAACACCACGGTCGATGACGCGCAGCACCACCTCGTCGTCGACCTGGATACCCATCAGGGCCTCTTCCAGCGCCTCGACGGTACCGGCGTTGTCACCCTTGAGGATCAGGTTCAGCTGGCTGGTTTCCTTCAGCGCCGAGTCCAGGTCCTCCAGGCTGATCCGCTTGCGAGAACGCGCCGCCAGGGCGTTGCGCTTGCGGGCGCTGCGCCGGTCGGCGATTTGGCGAGCGATGCGGTCCTCGTCGACGACCAGGAAGTTGTCACCGGCGCCGGGAACCGACGTGAAGCCGATGACCTGTACCGGACGCGACGGCAGCGCCGCCTCGATGTCGTCGCCGTGTTCGTCGACCATCCGTCGGACGCGGCCATAGGCGTCGCCGGCGACCACCGAGTCGCCGACCCGTAGCGTGCCGCGCTGCACCAGCACCGTGGCGACCGGCCCGCGACCGCGGTCCAGATGGGCCTCGATCGCCACCCCCTGAGCTTCCATATCAGGGTTCGCGCGCAAGTCCAGGGCGGCATCGGCGGTCAGCAGCACCGCCTCTTCCAGCGCTTCGATGTTGGTGCCCACCTTTGCCGAGATGTCGACGAACATCGCCTCGCCGCCGAATTCCTCTGCCACCAAACCGTATTCGGTGAGCTGCGCCACGAATCTTGGCCGGGTCGGCACCCTCCTTGTCGATCTTGTTGACCGCCACCACGATCGGCACGTCAGCGGCCTGCGCGTGGTTGATGGCCTCAACCGTCTGAGGCATCACGCCATCGTCGGCCGCAACCACCAGGATGGCGATGTCGGTGGCCTTGGCACCGCGGGCACGCATGGCGGTGAACGCCTCGTGACCCGGGGTGTCGATGAAGGTGATCAACCGTTCGGTGCCGTCGAGGTCGACTCCGACCTGATAGGCACCGATGTGCTGGGTGATGCCGCCGGCCTCGGCCTCGCGGACGTTGGCCTTCCGGATGGTGTCCAGCAGTCGGGTCTTGCCGTGGTCTACGTGGCCCATCACCGTTACCACCGGCGGACGGGTCTGCAATGCGGACTTCGTCTCCTGTGTCCTCTCCGTAGGAGAGGTCGAAGGATTCCAGCAGCTCGCGGTCCTCGTCCTCGGGGCTAACGACCTGGACGGTGTAGTTCATCTCGCCGCCCAGCAACTCCAGCGTCTCGTCACCGACCGACTGGGTGGCCGTCACCATCTCGCCGAGATTGAACAACGCCTGCACCAGCGCCGCCGGGTTGGCGTCGATCTTCTCGGCGAAGTCCGACAGCGATGCCCCACGGGCCAACCGGATCGTCTCGCCGTTGCCGTGCGGCAACCGCACGCCACCGACGACCGGCGCCTGCATCGAGTCGTATTCCTGGCGCTTCTGCCGCTTGGACTTGCGGCCACGCCGGGGCGCACCGCCAGGACGGCCGAACGCGCCGGCGGCACCGCCACGCTGCCCGGGACGGCCGCCGCCGCCACCCCCGGGAGCGCCGCCGCCAGGACGGCCACGGAAACCGCCTCCAGGTGCGGCCCGCCACTCCGCCGCCGCCGCGGTAGTTGCCGCCGCCCGCATCCGAACGGCCGGCACCCGGCCCACCGGGCCGACCACCACCGGGTCGGGGCGAGCCGGTACGTGGTGGGCGAGGCCCACCAGCAGCAGCGCCACCGGGACGCGGCGGCATGCTGCCGGGCGAAGCGCCCGGACGCGGTGCCCCCGGCCTGGGCGCTCCGGGGCGCGGAGCCGGCGGACGCGGGATGGGCCGATCGACCGGTTGCGCCGACGAGAACGGGTTGTTGCCGACGCGCGGGGTACGAATCCCGGGTTTGGGCGCCGGGCCTGGACGAACCCCGGGAGCCACGCCCGGGTGGGGCGCCGCAGGGCTGGGCGGCTGTCCGGGTGTCGGCGCCGGCGGCTGTCCGGGAAGCGGCGCCACCGGAGGTGCGGGCGTTGCGGCGGCAGCAGCCGGCGGGGCTGAGGTAGCAGCCGCTGCCCCACCGCCGGAGTCGGCGGCCTTAACGGGCGCGGCAGGTGCTCCGTTGCCCGCGGCTTTGTCAACGGCTTTGTCGAGGGCCTGGTCGAGGGACTTGTCGGGGGCTTTGCCGGGCGCCTTCCCGGGGGCCTTGGCAGAGCCTTTGCCGAGGCCTTTCCCGGGAGCCGGTTTGCTGCCACCGAATGATTCGCGCAGCCGGCGGGCAACGGGCGCCTCCACCGTCGACGATGCCGATTTGACGAATTCGCCCTGTTCGTTCAGCCGGGCGAGGACTTCCTTGCTGGTAACACCGAGTTCCTTAGCCAACTCGTGTACGCGGGCCTTACCTGCCACTACATCTCCTGTCTATGAGGCGACAGTCGTGGGCCGCGCCTCGGGTTTAGCTATGACAC
This sequence comes from uncultured Actinomycetota bacterium, assembly GCA_963763005.1. Taxonomy (GTDB): domain Bacteria; phylum Actinomycetota; class Actinomycetes; order Mycobacteriales; family Mycobacteriaceae; genus Mycobacterium. The sequence goes on along the minus strand of CAVXMI010000016.1, from coordinate 349,927 downwards.
ATTGTCATCGGGACTTCACGGTGTGCTCATGTTCGTTGCTACCTGTTCTGTTGGCCGGTGGGACGAGCACACTGACGTGCTCGACCACCGCGGATGTGTCCGGTGAACCGGTGATGCGCAGCGCTCTCGCGAAAGCCCGCCGCCGGATCGCTTGTTGTATGCACTGCTGTACGGGATGCAGCCACGCACCTCGCCCCGGCAGGCTTCTGGCTGTGTCAACGATCACGGCGTAGTTGCCGTTCCCGGTCGACTCAGCCACCACTCGAAGCAGTTCGACGGCCAACTCTCGCTTCCGGCACCCGACACACGTCCGCACCGGTCCGCAGGGATTATCCGGGCGTTGGCGCGCCGAGGCCGAAGGCTCGCGCTGGATCACGGCTAAGTCTAGCGTCACCGATCCACCGGCCAGAACCGCCCGGGGATGAGCCGCGAGGTGCGTGTCCGGCCGGCCCCGATTGCCCAGCTCTCCCCGCGCAAACCGGGGACCCCACCTCAGACGGCTAGCGGTCGTGTGCCATCCCGCGGCTGGCACCCTGTTCGGGCTGGCCCGCCGGATGCCCCGGCGAATCACCGCGGATGTCGATCCGCCACCCGGTGAGCCGGGCGGCCAGCCGAGCGTTCTGGCCCTCCTTGCCGATGGCCAGCGACAACTGGAAATCGGGCACCACCACGCGGGCCGCGCGGGCGTCTGGTCGATCACCGACACCGAGACCACCTTGGCGGGCGACAACGCGTTGGCGACGAAGCGGGCCGGGTCTTCGTCGTAGTCGATGATGTCGATCTTCTCCCCGGAGAGCTCGCTCATCACGTTGCGGACCCGTTGCCCCATCGGACCGATGCAGGCACCTTTGGCATTGAGCCCGGGAACGCGGGACGCCACCGCGATCTTGGAACGATGGCCGGCCTCCCGGGCCACCGCCACGATCTCCACCGACCCGTCGGCGATCTCCGGGACTTCCAGCGAGAACAGCTTGCGGACCAGGTTGGGGTGGGTGCGGGACAACGTGATCAGCGGCTCGCGGGAACCGCGGCTCACACCGACGACGTAGCAGCGCATCCGGTTGCCGTGTTCATAGCTCTCGCCGGGGACCTGCTCGGCGGCCGGGATCACACCCTCGGAGGCCTTGGTCTCGCTGCCCATCCGGACGACGACCAGACCGCGGGCGTTGGCCCGGCTGTCGCGCTGGATCACTCCCGCGACGATCTCACCCTCGCGGGTGGAGAACTCACCGTAAGTGCGCTCGTTCTCAGCGTCGCGGAACCGCTGCAGCATCACCTGACGTGCGGTAGTGGCGGCGATGCGGCCGAAACCCTCGGGTGTGTCATCCCATTCGCTGATGAGATTGCCGTCGTCATCGGTCTCGCGGGCGATCACGCGAACGACACCGGTCTTGCGGTCAATCTCGATACGCGCGTCGATCTGGTGCCCCTGAGTGTGCCGGTAGGCGGTGAGCAGCGCTGATTTGATCGTTTCGAGTAGTTCGTTGACCGAGATGCCCCGGTCTACCTCGATCGCATGCAGTGCGGCCATGTCGATGTTCATGCTCCGGCCTCCGTCCCAGCGGCCCGACCAATAGTCGCCAGCTCCAACTCAGCTTGGGTCGGCGGCGAAAACTCAACCTGGACAACAGCTTTGCACAATCTGCGGAAGCGGGATCTCGCGCACCGCCCAGTCGCCGGTCCTGCCGGACCACCAGCGCCATCGTGTCACCGCGACGTCTCCCCGACCCGGCCGGTCAGCTGCGATCCGTCCGACAATGCCAGTTCGACCTTGCGGCCGCGCGCGCGGCGGAAATGCTTCTCGCAGGTCAGCGGGCGTTCCACACCGGGCGAACTGACTTCGAGGATGTAGCGCGTCCCGGAGGGCGCCCAGGCTGTCCAGCAAAGCCGAAGCCGAGCGCGACAGCGCGGCTATCGTGTCCAGGTCGAGGGCGGTGTCACCGTCGGCGATCACCATAATTCGCGGCGGGCGGGTGCGGGTGTCGATGACCACGTCTTCGATCTCGTAGCCGGCGCGCGCGAACTCACCACCAAGTAGCTCGATCACCTGCGTCTGCGAAGGTAGCCCGGTGGTCACGGCGAGCTCCTCATCTTGAGTTGTCCGGTCATCTGACGGATGTCGCCGCCAGGGCGGCTCCCAGGCATCCCACCGGCGCACAACAGACTGGCGTACGGAGAGAATCCAAGAGAGCCAGCTACCAACGATACGCCAGGAATCGCGAATGACGCCGTGATCGGGTCGTCAAGGTCTCACCTCATCGTCCCTGATCGTGCCCAGCTTGGTTCCAATGGCAGGATGTTGGCTGTGCCCAGAGCAGTACCCGTCACGATAGGCTCACGACAGGCGGGGTGTGCTCGCCGGCGGCGCCGCTCTCGCTGCGCTGGGGGTGGTCGTCTCCGCCTGCGGCGAGTCCCCGCCCAAGCCCCCCGCGGTCGAAGAGCTGCTGTCGCCGTTGGACCAGGCCCGCCGCGACAGTGCGCTCGCTGCTGCCGCCGCCGGGGCCATCGGCATCCCGCCGCAGATCGCTGCCGCGCTGACCGTGGTCGCCACCCAGCGCACCGCGCATGCCCGGGCGCTGGCCACCGAGATCGCCCGGGCCGCGGGCAAGCTCGTATCCGCGACGAGCGAAACGAGCAGCTCCAGCCCCAGCCCAACCGAGTCGGAGTCGCCACCACCACCGCCACCGGTATCCGACGTGATCGATTCGCTGCGCACGTCAGCGCAGGATGCGAGTCGCCTGGTGACCACGTCATCGGGCTACCGGGCAGGACTGCTCGCCTCCATCGCCGCGTCCTGCACCGCGTCCTACACGGTTGCGCTGGTGCCCGGGGGTCCGTCGATATGACCTCCTCCGAACCCACCCCGGTTGCCACGCCGAAGCGGTCCCCCACCGATGCGGACGCCGACAACGCATCGCTGTGCGACGCGCTTGGCGTCGAGCACGCGACCATTTACGGCTACGGCATCGTGTCCGCGCTATCGCCCCCCAGTGTCAACGATTTGGTGGTGGAAGCGTTGACCCAGCACCGCCAACGGCGCGACGATGTCATCGCGATGCTGACCGCCCGCAAGGTCACCGCGCCGGTCGCTGCCGCCGGCTACCAGTTGCCCATGCAGGTCGGCAGCGCGGCCGATGCGGCACGGCTGGCCGTGCGGATGGAGAGTGACGGCGCAACGGCCTGGCGAGCAGTCGTCGAGCACGCCGAGACGGCCGATGACCGGGCGTTCGCCTCGACGGCACTTACCCAGAGCGCGGTCCTGGCCGCCCGCTGGAACCGGGTGCTGGGCGCCTGGCCCATCACTGCGGCCTTTCCGGGCGGCAACGAATAGCTACCCGGCGACGGCCGCCGCGATATCCGTGGCCAGCGAGGCGCCGGCAGCCAGCTGACTGCTGTCTGACCGCTGAACCGGTTGCGCAGCTCTACCACGCCGTCTGCCCAGCCGCGCCCCACCACGACGATCCAGGGCACACCCAGCAGCTCGGCGTCCTTGAACTTGACGCCGGGCGACGCCTGTCGGTCATCGAGCAGCACCTCGACACCCAGCCGGTCCAGTTCGGCCGGCCAGCGCGCTGGCTCCGGCGCGCGCCTCGGCGTCTTTGTTGGCGATCACCAGGTGAAGGTCGAACGGCGCCATCGACGACGGCCAGCGCAGGCCCAGCTCGTCGTGCTGCTGTTCGGCGATGACGGCGACCAGCCGGGACACCCCGATGCCGTAGGAGCCCATGGTCAACCGCACCGGCTTGCCGTCCTCGCCGAGAACGTCGGCGGAGAAGGCATCGGTGTACTTGCGGCCGAGCTGGAAGATGTGGCCGATCTCGATGCCGCGCGCCATGACCAGCGGACCGGCAGCCGTCCGGAGAGCGATCGCCTTCGCGGACCTCGGCGGCCTCGATGGTGCCGTCGGCGGTGAAGTCTCGGCCGGCCACCAAGCCGACGACATGCCGGCCGGGTTCGTCCGCCCCGGTGATCCAGCGGCTGCCGTCGACTACCCGCGGGTCGACCAGATAGCGAACATTGTTGTCCCGCAATGCCTTCGGCCCGATATAACCCTTCACCAGGAACGGGTGCCGAGCGAAGTCGCCGTCGTCGAGCAATGCATACTCGGCCGGTTCCAGCGCTGCGCCCAGCCTCTTGTCGTCGACCTCGCGGTCACCGGGCACGCCGATGGCCAGCAGCTCCCAGTCCCCGCCGGGCTGGCGGACTTTGACCAGGACGTTCTTCAGGGTGTCCGCGGCAGTCACCGTGCAGCCCAGATCAGCCTCGTTTGCCCAGGCCACCAGGGTGGCGATGGTCGGGGTGTCGCCGGTGTCGTACACCACCGCCTCGGGCAGCCCATCCATAGGCAGTGTTTCCGGGCGGGCAGTGACGACCGCTTCGACGTTGGCCGCGTAACCCGACTCCAGGCAGCGCACGAAGGTGTCCTCGCCGATCGGGCTCTCGGCCAAGAATTCCTCTGAGGCGCTGCCGCCCATCGCGCCGGACACCGCCGAGACGATGACGTAGCGCACCGCCAGCCGATCGAATATCCGCTGATAGGCCTCGCGGTGCGCGTGGTAGGCCGCCTTAAGCCCGTCATCGTCGATGTCAAACGAGTAGGAGTCCTTCATGATGAACTCGCGGCCCGCAGGATGCCCGCCCGCGGCCGCGCCTCGTCACGGTACTTGGTCTGGATTTGGTAAAGCGGCAGCGGGAAGTCCTTGTAGGAGCTGTACTCGCCCTTCACCGTCAAAGTGAACAGCTCCTCGTGGGTCGGGCCCAGCAGGTAGTCGTTGCCGCGGCGGTCCTTCAGCCGGAACACCCCGTCGCCGTATTCGGTCCACCGGTTCGTCGTCTCGTACGGCGCCCGCGGCAATAGCGCAGGAAACAGGATCTCCTGCCCGCCGATCGCGTTCATCTCTTCGCGGACAACAGTTTCGATGTTGCGCAGCACCCGCAGCCCGAGCGGCAGCCAGCTGTACAGCCCGGGCGCAACCGGCCGGATGTATCCGGCCCGGATCAGCAATTTGTGGCTGGCCACTTCGGCGTCGGCGGGATCGTCGCGCAGTGTGCGCAGGAACAGCTCGGACATCCGGGTGATCACAGGCGGCAAGCCTAGTGGCGACCGCCAGCGCGGCGAAGCCGGGCGCAGCGGGTCGCCACCAGGCAAGCCCCGTGGCGACCGCCAGCGCGGCTGTTGAGTGTCCCTGCCGGGCGCAGCGGGTCACCCGGACCAGCGCCAGCCGGCACCGCCGTCTGACCGGAATTTTCTTGGCCGCAAGCCTTAGCAGTCAGCAAGGTCCATGCCGGGCAATTGGCCTTACCACTTGACGTCTTACCTATGACCAGGCACACTGGGCGCATGGTGCTGCAGCCGGTGAATCGCCGATCGGTGCCCGAAGAGGTTTTCGGGCAGATCGCTACCAATGTGCTCAGCGGCGAGATGCAGCCCGGTGAGGCGTTGCCCAGCGAGCGCCGGTTGTCAGAGGTGCTCGGGGTATCCCGGCCCGCCATCCGCGAGGCGCTTAAACAGCTTTCGGCGGCCGGTCTAGTCGAGGTACGCCAGGGCGGCGTCACCACCGTGCGTGACTTCCGGCGGCACGCCGGCCTGGACCTGCTGCCCCGGTTGCTGTTTCGCAATGGCGAGCTCGACATCTCCGTTGTCCGCGGCATCCTCGAGGCCCGACTGCGCAACGGTCCGAAGGTCGCGGAGCTGGCGGCCGAACGGCACGGATGCGAGTTGGCTGAATTGCTCAAGGATTCGCTGCGCACGCTGGAGACCGAGGAAGATCCGATCGAGTGGCAGCGCCACGCGCTCACGTTCTGGGATCATGTGGTCGACAGCGCCGGTTCGATCGTATACCGGTTGATGTTCAACGCATTTCGCGATGTATACGAGCAAGCGCTAGCTGCTCTGGCCGCCGCGGTGACCGCTGAGGTCAAGCGTCCGGATGCCTACCGGAAACTGGCGGATGCGATCTGCTCAGGTGATCCCGCCGGAGCGAAGAAAGCCGCCCAAGACTTACTCGAACTTGCGGATACAACGTTCATAGCCGTACTCGACAGCCCGGCGAATCAGCGATGAACTCGTCGACGGTGTGTACCGTCCGCTGGGATCGGCGACGAAATCGTCGTGTACGAACCGGAACTCGAAAGTTGCGACTCAAGAGAGCGCCCGACCAGATCTTGCGCTACGCACAGGCCGGCATCGCGGAAACACGCCGTATGGAACGAGGTGAAGGCGTGCGAAACGTGTTGCCGTTGCGACGCGGGAAGTGTGGTTATTCCAGGGGGCTATGTCGATGACCACCCACGTCGCGATCACCAGCTATCTCCGCGAGCAGATCCGGCCCGGGGTCGACGCGGTCGGGGGGTTCTACCGGATATGTGTACTGACCGGCAAGGCGCTCTTCCGACGGCCGTTCCACTGGCGCGAGACGATCGAGCAGGGCTGGTTCATTACGAGTGTCTCGTTGCTGCCAACCCTGGCGGTCTCGATTCCGCTGACCGTGCTCATCATTTTCACGCTCAACATCCTGCTGGCCGAGTTCGGCGCCGCCGACATCTCGGGCGCGGGGGCCGCGCTGGGCGCGGTCACGCAGTTGGGCCCGATGACCACCGTGCTGGTCATCGCCGGCGCCGGGGCCACAGCCATCTGCGCCGACCTTGGTGCCCGAACCATCCGTGAGGAGATCGATGCGATGGAGGTGCTCGGCATCGACCCCATCCACCGGCTGGTGGTACCTCGCGTCGTCGCCGCGACCATCGTCGCCGCACTGCTCAACGGCGCGGTAATAACCATTGGCCTGGTCGGCGGTTTCGTCTTCGGCGTGTTCATCCAACACGTCTCGGCCGGCGCCTACGTCGGCACACTCACCTTGGTCACCGGCCTACCCGAAGTGGTCATATCGGTGGTCAAGTCGGCCACGTTCGGTCTGATCGCCGGCCTGGTCGGCTGTTACCGCGGGCTGACCACGAAGGGCGGCCCCAAGGGCGTCGGCACCGCCGTCAACGAGACGCTGGTGTTGTGCGTGATCGCGCTGTTCGCGGTGAACGTGGTGCTGACCACGATCGGCGTGCGGTTCGGGACCGGGCGCTGACGTGGCCCAGTCATCCACCGTCGCTGTGCTACGGGCCCGCTACCCGCGGACAGTTAGCAATCTCAACCGCTATGGCGGCGGCGCGGCCCGAAGACTGGAGCAGACCGGGATATTCGCGAGGTTCACCCGGATCAGCGTCGCCCAGATCTGGTGGGCGTTGCGCCACTACCGCAGGGAGACGCTGCGGCTCATCGCCGAGATCGGCATGGGCACCGGCGCGATGGCCGTCATCGGCGGCACGGTCGCGATCATCGGCTTTGTGACGCTGTCGGGCAGCTCGCTGATCGCGATCCAGGGGTTCGCGTCGCTGGGCAACATCGGTGTCGAGGCGTTCACCGGATTCTTTGCCGCACTGGCCAACACACGTGTCGCCGCGCCCATCGTCTCCGGTGTCGCGCTGGCCGCCACGGTCGGCGCGGGCGCCACCGCCCAGTTGGGTGCCATGCGGATCAGCGAGGAGATCGACGCGCTGGAAGTCATGGGCATCAAGTCGATCTCGTTTCTGGTCTCCACTCGCATTCTCGGGGGGCTGGTGGTGATCGGGCCGCTGTACGCGCTGGCCCTCGACATGGCCTTCACATCTGGCCAGCTCGTCACAACGGTGCTCTACGGACAGTCGAACGGCACTTACGAGCACTACTTCCGTACCTTCCTGCGCACCGAGGATGTGTTTTGGTCGGTAGCGGAGGTCGTCATTATGGCGGTGGTGGTGATGATCACCCATTGCTACTACGGGTACACCGCCAGCGGTGGTCCGGTCGGCGTCGGCCAGGCCGTCGGACGATCAATGCGTCTCTCGCTGGTCTCGGTGGTGGTTGTCGTCCTGCTGGCCCAGTTGGCGCTGTACGGCGTCGACCCGAACTTCAATCTCACGGTGTAACCGCCATGACGACGGAGGTGACGCGGAAGGGCCGACGGGCGTGGTTGTACGTGGAGGGCATCGTCCTGTTGGCCGTCGGCGCGCTCGTTCTCGCATTGGTGTACATGCAATTTCGGGGAGATTTCACGCCGAAGACCGAGCTGACCATGGTGGCTTCGCGGGCGGGGCTGGTGATGGAACCGGGAGCGAAAGTCACCTTCAACGGGGTGGCGATCGGCCGGGTGGCCAGCATCTTGGAGATCGAGCTTGACCGCATCCCGGCGGCGAAGCTGCTGTTGGAGGTGAATCCGGAGTACATCAAGCTGATTCCGGCCAATGTGGTGGCAACCATCGAGGCCGCCACCCTGTTCGGCAACAAGTATGTGTCGTTGACCTCACCGGAAAATCCGCAGCACCGGCGGATCTCGCCGCATGACCTGATTGACGTGCGTTCGGTGACCACCGAGTTCAATACGCTGTTCGAGACGATCACCTCTATCGCCGAGAAGGTGGATCCGATCGAGCTGGACGCCACGTTGTCCGCGTTGGCACAGGCGCTGGACGGGCTGGGCAGCAACTTCGGGGACTCTATCGTCAATGGTAATCAGATTCTGGCGCAGTTGAACCCGCGGATGCCGCAGCTCGGCTACGACGTGCGGCGGTTAGCGGATCTCAGCGATATCTATGTCCGTGCGTCGCCGGATTTGTGGGCCTTTTTGCAGAATGCGGTGACCACTGCGCGCACTCTGACCAGACAACAGGGTGATCTGGATGCCGCGTTGTTGGCGGCGGTGGGCGCGGGCAAGACCGGCGAAGACATCTTCACCCGGGGCGGGCCGTATCTGGTGCGCGGGGCCGCCGACCTGGTACCCACCGCTGCGTTGCTCGACACCTACAGCCCCGCGCTGTTCTGCACGATCCGCAACTTTCACGACGCTGCACCACAAATCCTGAATGCGGCTGGCGGCAACGGCTATTCGCTGGCGGCCGCCGGATCGATTCTGGCGGCGCCCAACCCCTATGTTTATCCGGACAATCTGCCGAGGGTGAACGCTCGCGGTGGCCCCGGTGGGCGGCCGGGCTGCTGGCAGACGATCACCCGGGATTTGTGGCCGGCGCCATATCTGGTGATGGACACCGGCGCCAGCCTCGCGCCGTACAACCACCTCGAGCTCGGCCAGCCGATGTTCGCCGAATACGTCTGGGGACGCCAATTTGGGGAGAACACGATCAACCCATGAAAACCACCGGCACAGCAATCAAACTCGGCATCTTGTGGTTGGTCCTGTTGGTGTTCACCGTGGTGATCATCGTCGTGTTCGGCCAAGTGCGCTTCGACCGCACCACCGGGTATTCGGCGGTGTTCACCAACGTCAGCGGGCTACGGAAGGGGCAGTTTGTCCGCGCTGCGGGGGTGGAGGTCGGCAAGGTCGCCAAGGTGACGCTGATCGACGGGGACAGGCGGGTGTCGGTGGACTTCACCGTGGACAGCTCGCTGCAGCTGGATAAGGCGACGACCGCGTCGATCCGCTACCTCAACCTGATCGGCGACCGCTACTTGGAGCTCAAGCGTGGCGACAGCGGTCAGCGGCTGGCCCCAGGCGGCACGATCCCGATTGAGCACACCCAACCGGCCTTGGATCTCGACGCTTTGATCGGCGGGTTTCGACCGCTCTTCAAGGCGTTGGACCCCGACAAGGTCAACAGGATTGCTCAGTCGATCATCACCGTGTTCCAGGGGCAGGGCGCCACCATCAACGACATCCTCGACCAAACCGCTTCACTGACTGCAACATTGGCCGACCGAGACCAGGCGATAGGCGAGATTATCAACAACCTGAACACCGTGCTGGCGACCACCGTCAAGCACCAGAGGGAGTTTGACGGAACAGTCGACAAGTTGGCGCTGCTGATCACCGGACTGAAAGACAGGGCCGATCCGTTGGCCGCGGCCGTAGCTCATATCAGCAACGCCGCGGGAACGTTGGCCGACCTGCTGGGTGAGGACCGGCCGTTGTTGCACAGCACTTTCGGACACCTCGAGGGCATCCAGCAGTCGCTCATCAACGACCTCCCGACTCTCGATCATGTATTGGGCAAGCTGCCGGAGGCATACCGGATCATGGGCCGTGCCGGCGGCACATACGGCGACTTCTTCAACTTCTACCTGTGCGACATCTCGCTGAAAGTCAACGGATTACAGCCTGGCGGACCGGTACGCACCGTCAAGCTCTTCGGGCAGCCCACCGGGAGGTGCACTCCGCAATGAGAACGCTGACGGAATTCAACCGGGGCCGCATGGGGTTGATGGGTGTGGTGGTCACGCTACTTGTAGTTGGTGTGGCGCAAAGCTTTACCAGCGCGCCGATGCTGTTCGCCACCCCCACCTACTATGCGCAATTCGCCGACACGGGCGGCATCAACAAGGGCGACAGGGTGGAAATCGCCGGGGTGGAAGTCGGTCTGGTGCGCTCGTTGGCGATTCGCGGCAATAAGGTCGTGCTCGGATTCTCGTTGGCCGGCAGGACGGTCGGGACGGAAAGCCGGGTGGCGATTCGCACCGACACCATTCTCGGCCGCAAGAACATGCAGATCGAGCCACGCGGTTCAGAGCCGTTGCGGCCCAACGGTTTACTTCCGTCCACGCAGACCACTACACCATACCAAGTCTACGACGCGTTCGTCGATGCCACCAAGGCGGCGACGGGCTGGGACATCGAGGCCACCAAACGTTCGCTCAAGGTGTTGTCGGAGACCTTCGATCAGACCGCTCCGCATCTGAGTGCCGCGCTCGATGGTGTCAAGAAATTCTCCGACACCATCGGCCGACGTGGCGAGCAGCTCAAGCAACTGCTGGCGAACGCCAACAAGATCGCGCGCGTCCTCGGCGATCGCAGCGAACAGGTCAACGGGCTGCTGGTCAATGCCAACACCCTGCTCGCCGCGTTCAAGCAACGCAGCCAGGCGCTGAGCATTCTGCTGAGCAACGTGTCGGAGGTGTCAACCCAGGTGGCCGGCCTGATCAGGGAAAACCCCAACCTCAACCATGTGCTGCAGCAGTTGAGCACGGTCAGCGACGAGTTGGTCAAGCGCAAGAAGGACCTGGGCGATGTGCTGATACTGCTCAGCAGATACACCGCATCCCTGACAGAGGCGGTCGGTTCCGGACCGTATTTCAAAGCGATCGTGGTGAATCTGCTTCCCTACCAGATCATTCAGCCGTGGGTTGACGCGGCGTTCAAGAAGCGGGGCATCGACCCGGAGGAGTTCTGGCGCAGCGCAGGGCTGCCCGAGTTCCGGTTCCCCGACCCCAATGGAACTCGGTTCCCCAACGGGGCGCCACCGCCGGCGCCGCCGGTGCAGGAGGGCACCCCGGAGCATCCGGGGCCGGCGGTCCCGCCCGGATCACCGTGCTCCTACACGCCGGCGACGGGCGCGTCGCCGCGACCTGACAATCCCCTGCCCTGCGCGGGTGGCGCCATTGGCCCGTTCGGTGGCCCCGCCTTCCCGGCGCCGCTCGACGTCCAGACGTCGCCGCCAAACCCGGACGGCCTACCACGCACGCCGGGCATTCCGATTGCCGGACGGCCGGGTGAGACACCGCCGGGCGCTCCGGGCACACCGGTGCCGCTGCCGGCGGACGCGCCTCCGGGAGCACGTACCGAACCGCTGGCACCGGCCGGCCCGCCGCCGCCGACGTTCGCGCCGGGCCTGCCGCCGGGCCCGGCCGCACCACCGGGACCCGGGCCGCAGCTGCCGGCCCCGTTCATCGCGCCCGGCGGGACGGGAGGTAGCAACCAATGAGCACCATCTTCGACATCCGCGGCATTCATCTGCCGAAAGTGTCCCGCAGGGCAATGCTCGTCGGAGCGGTGGTCGTGGTCTTGGCCATGGTCGCGCTTGTCGTTGGAGTGCAGCTCTACCGGAAACTGACCACCACTACCGTTGTCGCGTTTTTCTCCGAGACCCTCGCGCTATACCCAGGGGACAAAGTTCAGATCATGGGTGTGCGGGTCGGTTCGATCGACAAGATCGAGCCGGCAGGCGACAGGATGCGAGTCACCTTCCACTACAGCACCAGCTACAAGGTGCCCGCCAACGCCAACGCGTCGATCCTCAACCCCAGCCTGGTGGCCTCGCGCACGATCCAGCTGTCGCCGCCCTATACCGACGGGCCGGTGCTGAAGGACGGCGCGGAGATCCCCATCGAGCGCACCCAGGTGCCCGTCGAGTGGGATCAGCTGCGCGAGTCCATCAACGGGATCCTGCGACAGCTGGGTCCGACGGCGGAGCAGCCGAAGGGGCCGTTCGGTGAGCTCATCGAATCGGCCGCGGACAACCTGGCGGGCAAGGGCAAGCAGGTCCACGACACCCTGAACAGCTTGTCGGAAGCGTTGACCGCGCTGAACGAGGGCCGGGGGGACTTCGTCGCAATCACGCGAAGCCTGGCGCAGTTCATCAGCGCGCTGTACCAGAATGACCGACAGTTCGTCGCGCTCAACGACAACCTGGCCCAGTTCACCGACTGGTTCACCAAATCCGACCACGACGTTACCGACACGGTTCAACGGGTCGACGACGTACTCGCTATCACCCGAAAGTTTTTGAGCGACAACAGGTCCGTGCTGGGTCACGATGTCAACAACCTCGCAGACGCGACCACCGCCCTCCTGCAACCCGAGCCGCGGGACGGCCTGGAAACCGCGTTACACGTGCTGCCCACCTTTGCGGCCAACTTCAACAACATCTACTACCCGGCGCACAGCTCGCTGGTGGGGACATTCGTGTTCCCGAACTTCGCGAACCCCATGCAGTTCATCTGCAGTGCCGTCCAGGCCGGCAGCCGGCTGGGCTATCAGGATTCCGCCGAGCTGTGCGCGCAGTATCTGGCGCCGGTTCTGGACGCCATCAAGTTCAATTACCTGCCTTTCAGCGCGAACGGTTTCAGCTCGGCGGCCACCTTGCCCAAGGAGGTGGCCTATTCCGAGGAGCGGCTGCGCCCGCCGCCCGGGTACAAGGACACCACCGTCCCGGGGATTTTCTCGCGGGACACACCGTTTTCGCACGGCAACCATGAACGGGGCTGGGTCGTGGCGACCGGGATGCAGGGCACTCAGGTTCAGCCGTTTACGGCGAACATGCTGACCCCGGAATCGCTGGCCGAGCTGATGGGTGGTCCGGACATCGCACCCCCGCCGCCGGGAACCAACCTGCCCGGACCGCCGAACGCCTATGACGAGTCCAATCCGTTGCCGCCACCCTGGTACCCGCAGCCCGGACCGCCACTCCCGGCTGAAAGCATCCCGGCTGAAAGCACCGCCGGACAGACCGGGCCGGGCCAGTGAGTCGCGCGGTGATGCGACTGATCGTGGGCGCGGGTCGCCGCGGACTGGTGTTCGTACTGGCCTTTCTACTGGTCCCGGTGGTGTTGACTTCGTGCACCTGGCGTGGCATCGCCAACGTGCCGCTGCCGATCGGCCGGGGCGCGGGTTCGGATCACATGACGATCTACGTGCAGATGCCCGACACGCTCGCGCTGAACACCAACAGCCGGGTCAGGGTCGCCGACGTATGGGTCGGCACCGTGCGTGACATCAGGTTGAAAAACTGGATCGCGACCCTGACGCTGGACCTCGATCCGACCGTGCAGCTACCGGCAAACGCAACCGCGAAGGTCGGCCAGACCAGCCTGCTGGGCACGCAGCACGTCGAGCTTGCCGCACCGAAAAACGCGTCGCCGCAACCGTTGAAGAGCGGCGACACCATCGGCCTGATGAACTCCTCGGCCTACCCCACCATCGAACGGACGTTGGCCAGCATCGCGGTCATCCTCACGGGTGGCGGCATCACGCACCTCGACGTGATTCAAACCGAGATCCTGAACATCCTTGACGGCCACGTCGATCAGGTCCACGAATTCCTCAGGCGGCTGGACACATTCATCGCCGAACTGAACCGCCGGAGCGGCGACCTCACCCGCGCGATCGATTCGAGCAACCAACTCCTGACCATCGTCGCGAACCACAACGACACGCTGGATCGTTTGCTCACCGACATCCCACCGCTGATCCGGCATTTCGCCGACACGCGCGAATTATTCGCCGACGCCACCGAATCCCTGGGGCGGTTCAGCGACGTAGCCAACCGGGCGCTGTCGGATACCCGGCCCAACCTTCACCAGAACCTGCAGTCGCTACGGCGACCGCTCAAGCAACTCGGCCTGGCCTCGCCGTACGTGGTCGACGCGTTGAGGCTTGGCCTCACAGCGCCGTTCAACATCGACGGCGTCCCGAAGGCGATCCGCGGCGACTATATCAACGTGTCGGCCGGGATCGACCTGACGCTCAGCGCCATCGATAACGCCGCGCTGAGCGGAACGGGACTCTCGGGGATGTTGCGCGCGCTCGAGCAGGCGTGGGGACGGGATCCGGACACCATGATCCCGGATATCCGCTATGCGCCGAACCCCAATGACGCCCCAGGGGGGCCGCTGGTGGAAAGGGGCGAGTGAGAGATGCTGACTCGCCTCATCAAAACCCAGCTGGTGTTGTTGGTGGTGCTGGCGGTCGTCGCGGTGGTGGTCCTGGGTTGGTACTTCCTGCGGATACCCAGCCTTGTCGGGATCGGTCGATACACGCTGTATGCCGAATTGCGTCAGTCCGGGGGCCTGTATCGAACAGCCAATGTCACGTATCGGGGCATCACCATAGGGACGGTCACCAACCTCGAACCGACCGAGCGGGGCGCCCGGGCGACGATGAGCATCGACGAGGGCTACCAGATCCCGACCGATGCCTCGGCCAATGTGCACTCGGTGTCGGCGGTCGGCGAGCAGTACCTCGACCTGGTGTCGACCCGCACCGGCGGTCCTTACCTTCAGAACAATCAGACGGTCGCCAAGAGCACGGTCCCCAGTCAGATCGGCCCGGCGCTTGACGCCGCCAACCGCGGATTGGCTGTGCTGCCCAAAGACAAGGTGGCGACATTGCTGCACGAGACTTCACTGGCTGTGGGCGGGCTGGGACCATCCCTTCGGCGCCTGGTCGACGCGACCCAGGCCATCACCCACGACTTCAGGGCCAGCCTCGACGACGTCGACGAGATCATCGCGCATTCGGGGCCCATCATCGACAGCCAGGTCAATTCCGGTGACGACATCGGGCGCTGGGCGGCCAACCTCAACACCCTGGCCACGCAGACCGCGCAGCAGGATCAAGCGGTGCGAAGCATTCTGGCCAACGCGGCGCCGACCGCCGAGCAAGTCAATGCCACGTTCAGCGACGTGGGGGAATCGCTGCCGCAAACGCTGGCAAATCTCGAGGTCGTGATCGACATGCTCAAGCGCTACCACAATGGCGTCGAGCAGGCGTTGGTGTTCTTGCCGCAGTCCGCTGCGATCGCTCAGTCGGTTACCTCGGAATTTCCCGGCCAGGCGGCACTCGGCGTCGGCGCCCTGTCTCTCAACCAACCACCGCCGTGCCTGACCGGCTTCCTGTCGGCATCGGACTGGCGGGCACCGGCTGACACCAGCACCGCACCGCTACCAAGCGGCACCTACTGCAAGATCCCGATGGATGCGCAGAATGTGGTTCGCGGAGCACGCAACTACCCGTGCGTGGACGTGCCCGGCAAGCGGGCGGCGACCCCGCGCGAGTGCCGCAGCAACGACCCCTATGTGCCGCTGGGTACCAACCCCTGGTACGGAGACCCGAATCAGATCCTCACCTGCCCCGCGCCGGGCGCGCGTTGTGACCAGCCGGTGAAGCCGGGTCAGGTGATCCCGGCGCCGTCGGTCAACAATGGCCTCAACCCGCTGCCCGCCGATCGGGTGCCAGGCACACCGCCCCCGGTCAGCGATCCGTTGCAGCGACCTGGGTCGGGCACCGTCGGGTGCAACGGGCAGCAACCCAACCCGTGCATCTACACCCCGAGCGCGGTCCCCACAGCAATCTACGACGTGCAGAGCGGCAAAGTCGTAGGACCCGACGGTGTGGTGTACTCCGTCGAGAACTCGACCCTCGTCGGAGACGACGGATGGAAGAAGATGCTGGCACCAGCCGGCTGAAACGGTGCGATCCTCAGGGTTCGAGATGTGGTCACCGAGGCGCATGTTGCCCAAGAGTCGCAGCCGGCAGTTGGCATCGACGAGGCCGACCCGATCGGGACACCACTGATTGAGCCACGACCCGGCCGGCCAGCGGGCCGGTTTCCGCTCGTTATGAGCCCAGATCGATATCGCGACAACTAAATTCGGCGACCCTTCGATGCCGACGCCCGGGAGTTCCCATGGTCGATCGGCTGAGCAACAATACGCCGGTCTGCTACTCCGTCAAGATCGCCGCAAAGCTCATCGGGCCGAGGGGACATGACGGGTGGCGATTGAGTTCAAGGGGCCACACCACGACTCTGCCGCTTGGGCGCTACTTCCCCGACGCTGGCCGGCTCATTCCGGGAGAGCTACAGCTCTCCGGCGTCGATCGCTTCCTTGACCTCTTGTGCGTGAGCAACCTGCTGAGGGGTGTAGCCGATGAACAGCGCCGCACAGCCGACAATGACGGCCGCTCCGGCGATCCACAGCAGGCCATAGGTGTAGCCGTGGTCCAGCGCATGCAACTGAGCGTCGTTCATGAACTTCACCGGACCGGTAGTACCGCCCAGGTATAGCGTGCGCGAGGTGATCACGGCCTGGATGACGGCCAGCACCAGCGGCCCGCCGAGGCTCTGCAGCATCAGCGTAAGCGCGGATACCGGGCCGATCTGGTCGAAGCCCACCCCGGCGATCGCAGCCAGCGTCAGCGGGACGACGACCATGCCGATGCCGATGCCGCCGATGACGATGGGCACCACCAGGTTGGGGAAGTAGGGGGCGCCGCGGTGCATGAACGCCGAGCCGTACAGCATCGCCCCCAGCAGCAGCCATCCACCGCCGATCGTCAACACCCGTGGCGACAGCCTCGACACCAGCTGTGAGGAGATACCCAGGCCGATTCCCATCGCGATGACGAACGGGATGAAGCCGATGCCTGCACGCAGGGCGCTGTAGCCCAGGATGTCCTGCACGTACAGGCCGATGGACACGGTCAGGCTGAACATGACGCCACCGGCCAGGAAGATCGCGATGAACGTGACCAACCGGTTGCGGTCGCGGAACAAGTCGAACGGTACGACGGGGTTTTCGGCGGTGCGCTCCACGATGGCGAATGCGATCGCGGCCGTCACTGCCACCAGACCCGATCCGAGGGTGATGGCGGACATCCAGCCCTTTTCCGGACCCATCGAGAAGGCGAAAACGGCAGCGGTGCACGCCAGCGTGGCCAGCATGGCCCCGGTGGCGTCAAGCTTCATCCGCTCGCGGTTGGTTTCGCGCAGCGCGGTGCGGGCCAGGTAGATCATCAACAGCCCGATCGGAACGTTCACCATGAACGCCAGCCGCCACGACACCTCGGTCAGCGCTCCGCCGACCACCAGGCCCATCACCGAGCCGATCGCCGTCATTGCGGCGAACACCGCGGTCGCGGCATTACGCGCAGGTCCCTTCGGGAACGTCGTCGCCACGAGCGCCAGACCGGTCGGCGATGCGATGGCCGACCCCACGCCCTGGGATAGCCGTGCGATGACCAACGTCGCCTCGTCCCAGGCCACAGCGCACAGCACCGACGAGATGGTGAACAGGGCGACGCCGACGATAAAGGTGCGCTTGCGCCCGATGGTGTCGCCGAGCCGGCCGCCGAGCAGCATCAGCCCGCCGAAGGTCAGCACGTAGGCGGTGATAACCCAGCTACGGCCGGCGTCGGACAGGCCCAGCTCGTTCTGAATCTTAGGAAGAGCGACGATGGCGACAGTGCTGTCCATGGTCGCCAGCAGCTGCATTCCACCGATGGCGATGACCGCGGCGATGAAGCGGCGTGAGGGCAGCCAAGTCGGGTAATACCTGCTCGTGCGATCTGAGGCGGGCTCCGCTGAGCGCGTCGGGGACGTCGCGGCCGGACGTTCCGGGCGTCCAGATGTCCAGTTATGGACTGCCCGCTCTGTGTCGTTGAGAGCCGTCATAGCGGGTTACCTTACAGTAATCTTAAGAAAGGTTTAAACGCCGAATGCCGCGACGGCCCCGACGACGACGATCGCAGGAGGTCGGATCCCCTCTGCGCGGACCTTTTCCGGCGTGTCGGTAAGGGTAGCCCGCAACGTGTGCTGAGCGGCCGTAGTTCCGTGCTGAACCACGAGCACCGGCGTATCAGCAGGTCGGCCGCCTTTTAGCAAGGCGTCAACGAAAAGTTCGATGCGTTCGACCGCCATCAGCAAAACGATCGTCCCGGACATCGCTGCCAATGCGTCCCAATTCACTAACGATTCAGGATGACCAGGCGCGATATGGCCACTGACCACCACAAACTCGTGATTTATGGACCGGTGCGTGACCGGAACGCCCGCCAAAGCAGGCACAGCTATGGCACTCGTCACACCTGGCACCACGGTCACTGGAATACCGGCGTCGGCGCATGCCAGTACTTCCTCATAACCCCGGGCGAACACGAACGGGTCGCCCCCTTTAAGGCGGACCACAAAGCTCCCGGATCTGGCCCGTTCGATCATGACGGCGTTGATTGCGTCCTGAGCCATGGCCCGGCCGTACGGGATCTTGGCCGCGTCGATGACTTCTACGTGCGGCGGCAGCTCCGCGAGCAGTTCGGGCGGTGCAAGGCGGTCGGCGACCACCACATCGGCCTGGGCAAGCAGACGTCGGCCGCGGACGGTGATCAGTTCAGGATCGCCAGGACCGCCGCCGACCAGCGCCACCCCGCCGCGGACGACGTCAGAGCTTTCGGAGCTCTCCAGGGTGATGATGCCCCGTTGCAAAGCCTCGCGGATGGCCGACCGGATCGCCGCCGAACGGCGGTGCTCGCCACCGGCCAGCACGCCCACCGACAGGCCCGCGTAGCCGAACGTCGCCGGAGTGACCGCGGTTCCCGCGACAGCGATGTCAGCGCGGACGCAGAAGATCCGGTGGCGATCGGCCTCGGCAACGACGGCTGCATTCACCTCCGCATCATCGGTGGCTGCGATCGCGTACCAGGCTCCGTCGAGGTCGCCGTCGCGGTATTCACGCAACGACAAGGTGATCCCTTCCATCGCCTCGACTGCGCGAGTGGCGCTACGGGAGATGACGTGCACGTCCGCGCCGCTGGCGATGAGTAGCGGTAGCCGGCGCTGAGCGACTGTGCCTCCGCCGACCATGACGACTTTCCTGCCGGCCAGTCGCAGTCCGACGAGGTAGGGACTCTCGGTCACCCGCCAAGCTTAGTGCCCGACGCGCCGCGCCCGGCAGCGTGTGCGACAAAGCGCGCCACCGCGCCGGGCGTCGCAGCCGGATGGGTGTGCAGGTACGAGGCGTGCACGCCGGCGTGCGCCACGCCGTCTCTCACGCGGTCCACGTCCTGGCCCCGGTACACCCACGCCGGCTGGTAGCTGTCAGTGAATGTGACTGCGCTCCGGTGGAATTCGTGCCCAACCACCCGCTGGCCGACCGAATACAGCGGCGAATCGGCGACCGCAACCGCGTCGCGATATCCCAGTTTGAGCTGCTGGGTGAATCGTGCCGATCCGGCCAGCACACCGCACATCGGGTATCCGTCGAGTTCGGAGACCAGATAGATAAGGCCGGCGCATTCGGCATGCACCGGCGCGCCGGCGGCCGCCAGTTCGTTGATCTGGCGGCGGACCGTGTCGTTGCCGGACAACTCCGCGGTGAACTGCTCAGGGAACCCGCCGGGCAACAGCACCGCGTTCGTGCCGTCGGGCAGCATTTCGCTGAGCGGGTCGAACTCGACCACGTCAGCCCCGGCGGCCCGCATCAGCTCGGCGTGTTCGGCGTAGCTGAAGCTGAATGCCTTGCCCGACGCCATTGCGACTGTGGGTTGCCCGCCTGGCTTCTCACCTACGGCCGTCGCCGGGTCCCACGGCGGATCGCCGGCCCGGCTACCGGCGGCCGTGAGCACCGCGGCCAGATCGACGTGACGAGCGACCAGGGCCGTCATCGCCTCGACCGCGAGCCGCGCACGACGCCCGTACTCGACGGCAGTGACAAGACCCAGATACCTTGTCGGCAGCTCCAGCTCAGCGGTGCGCGGTATGGCGCCCAGCACCGGGACACCGGCCTGCTCGCACGCCTGTCGCAGCACCTGCTCATGCCGACCCGACCCGACCCGGTTGAGGATGACACCGGCGATCCGGGTTGCGGAATCGAACGTGGAAAAGCCGTGCAACAGGGCGGCAATGCTGTGGCTCTGGCCGCGCGCGTCGACCACCAGGATCACCGGGGCTCCCAGCAGGCTCGCGACATGCGCGGTGGACCCCGCTGCCGGGCCGGCCGCGGCGTCGCCGATGCGCCCATCGAACAGACCCATCACCCCTTCGACCACCCCAATGTCGGCGCCACGAGCGCCGTGCGCGTATAGCGGCCCAATGCGGTGCTCCCCCACCAATACCGGGTCGAGGTTGCGGCCGGGCCGCCCTGCGGCCAAAGCGTGGTAACCGGGGTCGATGAAGTCCGGGCCTACCTTGAACGGCGCGACAGTGTGACCTGCCCGCCGCAGGGCTCCGATCAAACCCGTTGCCACTGTGGTCTTTCCACTGCCCGACGCTGGGGCGGCGACGACCATCGCGGGGATTGAGTTCACCACCTCACCACTCGATGCCCTTCTGCCCCTTACGCCCTGCATCCATCGGATGCTTGACCTTGGTCATCTCGGTAACCAGATCGGCAGCCTCGATCAGCCGTGGCGGGGCATCGCGCCCGGTGATCACCACATGCTGGTGGCCGGGCCGGGCCAGCAAGACCTGCACCACGTCGTCGACGTCGAGCCAGCCCCACTTCAGGGGGTAGGTGAACTCGTCCAGCACATAGAAGTCGTGGCGTCGCACTGCCAGCCGGCGCGCGATCTCGGCCCAGCCGTCCGCCGCAGCCGCTGCGTGATCAGGGTCGCTGCCGGACTTGCGCGACCACGACCAGCCCGCACCCATCTTGTGCCATTCAACCGCTCCGCCGACCCCGTGCTGGTCGTGCAACTGGCCGAGTTGACGGAACGCCGCCTCTTCGCCAACTTTCCATTTGGCACTCTTGACGAACTGGAAAACCGCGACGTCCAGCCCGGTATTCCAGGCCCGCAACGCCATTCCGAACGCTGCGGTCGATTTCCCCTTGCCTTCACCGGTGTGTACCGCCAGTACCGGCGTGTGGCGCCGGGCCCGGGTGGTGAGGCCATCATCGGGGACCTCGAGCGGATTACCCTGTGGCATAAGCGCTTACCTCTCGAAGGATCAGGCCACGCTACGGACGGCCTGCGTCAGATAATCGGCATGCAATTGCCCCAGCCGCACGGCCGGCGCACCCAGCTGACGGGCCAGCTGCCCGGCCAACCCCAACCGCACATACGATGTTTCGCAGTCCACGACCACCGCGGCCGCACCTTCGGCGACCAGCCGGGCCGCGGCGATTCGGCTGCGGCCCAACGGGTCCGGTCCGGCAGTGGCTCGGCCGTCGGTGAGCACCACCACCAAGGGGCGTCTGGCCCGGTCGCGTACCTTTTCCCGGATGATCAGCTCACGGGCGGCCAGCAGGCCTTCCGCCAGCGGAGTCTTGCCGCCGGTGTCGAACCGGGCCAGTCGCCGGCCGGCGATGTGCGCCGACGAAGTCGGCGGAAGCAACACCCTCGCCGCTTGCTGGCGGAATGTGATCACCGCGACCTTGTCACGACGCTGGTAGGCGTCGCGCAGCAGCGACATGGTGGCGCCGCTGACCGCGGCCATGCGATCGCGGGCGGCCATCGATCCCGAAGCGTCGACGACGAAGATCACCAGGTTGCCCTCGCGTCCCTCGCGGAGAGCCCGACGCACATCGTCTGCCTGCAGCCGCAGCGGCCCGGCTCCGGACGCGTGCTCGGCAGCAGACAACAGGGTGGCGAACAGGTGCAGTCCATGGGCGCCGGAGGAGCTGCCGGCGTTGTCATCGCTAGCGGCTACCACACTGCCGGAGGCATTGCGGGCCCGTGACCGTCGTCCCGGTGCACCCTCGCCGACCCCAGGAACGGTCAGCGCGCGGGTGCGGAAGATCTTCGACGGCGGCGAAGCCGGGCGATGCGGGTCGTCACCCATCGAATTCGGTGACGATCGCGAGGGCGGCGAAGCCGGGCGATGCGGGTCGTCACCCATCGAATTCGGCGGCTGGGGCCGTGCCCGACGCGAATTCTGTTGTGGCAGAGATGATTTTGTATCAGCGGACTGACCGCCTCCGGCGGGGTCGGGATCCGGCTCAGGGTCACCCTGCGATTCGGCATCGGCCTGCGACAGCGCAGCGTCAAGCTGGTCACGGTCGATACCGTGGTCGTCGAAGGGGTCCCGGCGGCGCCGATGCGGCAATGCCAATTCGGCTGCCACCCGGATGTCCTGTTCCTCGACGGTGCGCGCGCCGCGCCAGGCGGCGTGGGCGGCGGCAGTCCGGGCCACCACCAGATCGGCCCGCATGCCGTCGACGTCGAATGCCGCGCACAGTGCCGCGATTCGCCGTAACTCGTTGTCCGGCAACACCACATCGTCGACGATTGCCCGTGCGGCGGTAATCCGGCGGGCCAGCTCGGCGTCGGCGTCGGCATAGCGCTCGGTGAACGCATCCGGGTCGGATTCGTAGGCCATCCGCTGCCGGATGACCTGCACCCGTGTATCGACGTCACGCGACGCGTGCACGTCCACAGTGAGACCGAACCGGTCCAGCAGCTGCGGACGCAGTTCGCCTTCTTCCGGATTCATCGTGCCGATCAGCACGAAACGGGCTTCATGTGAATGGGAGATGCCGTCGCGTTCGATGTGTACCCGTCCCATCGCGGCGGCGTCGAGCAGTATGTCGACCAGATGATCGTGCAGCAGGTTCACCTCGTCGACGTAGAGCACGCCGCCGTGGGCACGGGCCAGCAGTCCGGGCGAAAAGGCGTGCTCGCCGTCGCGCAGCACCCGCTGCAGATCCAGTGAGCCGACCACCCGGTCCTCGGTGGCCCCCAGCGGCAACTCGACCAGCCCGGCGCCGGCACTTTCGGTCGCGGCGGACAGCAGCGCGGCAAGCCCGCGCACGGCCGTCGACTTGGCGGTGCCCTTCTCCCCCCGGATGAGCGCCCCACCGATTTCCGGGCGCACCGCACACAACAGCAGCGCGAGCCGCAGCTGCTCGTGACCGACGATCGCACTGAACGGGTAGGGCTTCACGGCTGCTCCGCCAGACCGGAGCCGGGCCGCAACATCGGCACGTGCGGAATGCCATCGTCGACGAAATCGTCACCATCGCGGACAAAACCGTGCTGGGCATACATATCCATCAGATAGACCTGCGCGTCGATCCGGCACGGGTAGTCACCCACCTCGGCCAGCGCCGCGCGCAGCAGTCGGGTGGTGTGGCCCTGGCCACGGGCGCTGCGTTTGGTGCACAGCCGGCCGAGCCGGAACGCTTTCTCGCCTCCAGCGTGTTCCTCCATCAGCCGCAGCGTGCAGATCACCTCTCCATCGGACGATTCGAGCCAGAAGTGCCGGGTCTCGGCAAGCAGGTCACGTCCGTCCAGCTCCGGATACGGGCAGGCCTGTTCGACGACGAACACCTCCACCCTTAGCTTCAGCAACTCGTAAAGGGTCTGGGCGTCAAGATCTTTGGCCCACGAACGGCGCAGCGCTTCCGTCATGACACACCCAGCTGTAGTGCCTTGGTGCCCCAGGACCACACCTCGTCAAATAGCGCCGGCTCACGAGACAGCTCGGACCCCAATGACGGAACCATCTCTTTGAGTGTAGGCAGCCAGGACTGATACCGGTTGACAAAGCACCGCTGCAGGACGTCCAGCATGATAGGCACGGCGGTCGATGCACCCGGTGAGCCTCCAAGCAAGCCGACGATGCTGCCGTCAGCGTCACCAACCAGTGTGGTGCTGAACTCGAGCACCCCGCCTTTGCGCTTGTCCCGTCTGATCACCTGCACCCGCTGACCGGCCACCGTCACCTCCCAATCCGAATCCACTGCGCTGGGGACGAATTCGCGCAGCGCGTCGACCCGGTCGGGTTTGGCGAGCCGCAGCTGGCTGATCAGGTAATGGAGCAGTGTCAGCTGGGTGGCGCCCACGCCGAGCAGGGACAGCAGGTTGTTCGGCTTGATCGACCGGGGCAGATCGCTGAAGTGGCCGTGTTTCAAGAACTTCGGCGACCAGCCGGCATATGGCCCGAACACCAGCCATGACTTGCCGTTGACGAACCGGAGGTCCAGATGCAGCGCCCCGAGCGGTGGGGCTCCCGGCGACGGAACGCCATACACCTTGGCCCGGTGCGCGGCGGTGAGCGCTGGGTTACCGGCGCGCAGGAACCGGCCGCCGATCGGGAAGCCGGCGAAGCCTTTGATCTCATTTATGCCGGACTTCTGCAACAGCGGCAGTGCGTCGCCGCCGGCCCCGACAAAGACGAATTTCGTATTCAGCTTGTGCTTTCCGCCGGTGCGGCGGTTGCTGACGGTCAGCGTCCAGCTGCCGTCGGACTGACGTGACAGGTTGGCGACCTCGTGCCCGAACAGCGCCGTTGTGCCGTTGCGCACGCAAAAGCTGATGAGTTGCTTCGCCAGCGCACCGAAGTCGACGTCGGTACCGTCCTGGGCCCAGTTGAGCGCCACCGGCTCACAGAAGTCACGTTTGGCGGCCATCAGCGGCAGCCGGCGCGCGAACTCGTCGGGATCGTCGATCAACTCGGTGCCGGCGAACAGCGGGTTGCCGGCAAGCGCCTTTCGGCGGCGCCGTAGATACTCGACGCGCTCGGCCCCGTGCACGAAGCTCACATGCGGGAGTGGGTTGAGGAAGCCGCGCACGTCGGTGAGGATGCCGTTCTCTACGGCGTACGCCCAGAACTGGCGGGTTACCTGGAATTCCTCGTTGATCCGCACCGCCTTGGTGATGTCGATCGAGCCGTCGGAGTTCTCCGGCGTGTAGTTCATTTCGCACAGCGCGGAGTGCCCGGTGCCCGCGTTGTTCCAGGGACTGCTGCTTTCTGCCGCGACGGCGTCCAGCCGTTCGATCAGCGTGATCGACCAATCCGGCTCCAACCGCCGCAACAAGGCGCCCAGTGTGGCACCCATGATGCCCGCACCCACCAGCACGACATCGGTCCGTGCAGTTCTGGCTAGCTCCGACAACGCGTTCCCTTCCCTGGGCAGTGCCGGTCCCAGGTTATCCCGGCGGGTGTGAGATCACCCGCCGCCGGTGCGCCGGGCTATCGATCCGCCGGCCGCCGGCTCAGCCGGAGCACCGGCCGGTCCATTGCCTGCGTGGCCCCGGCTCGAACCCCGCGCAGTCGTCGAGTTCGCGAGGTGTGCATTGCGAACGAACCGATAAGACCCTCGGGTCTGGCCGTAGCGCTGCAGGTGCCGCCGGGATCGCATCGCGATCTGCTGGCGCCGATTGTCCGATAACGATCGGGCGAGCGTTGGTCCTCACAGTTTTTCGTCGATGTGAGCACAGTGATCTCGTTTGTCAGCGCGACGCCGGAGATGGTGGCGGCAGCGGCAATGGATTTGTCCGGCATCGGCGCGGCGCGCGGGCAGCGGCGCCGACAGCGGTCACGGCGGCGACGGCGGCCCCGGCTTGCCAGGCAACCCGGGCGGCGACGGCATGCCCGGCCAACCCGGCTGACCTCGACGACTCTCGTTCTTGTCGCGCCGGGCGGAGGAAAGGTCACCCTCTAAGCTGACCCCGTGACTGTCGTCGTGACCGGCTGGGTGCCCGATGTCCTGCCCGGCTATTGGCAGTGCACGATTCCGCTCGGGCCCGATCCCGACGGCGAGGGCGACGTCGTCGCAACCCTGATCCGTCGCGGGGACGCCACTGGGGCCGAGCACGCGGTTCTGGCGGTACACGGCTACACCGACTATTTCTTCCACACCGAACTGGCCGACCACTTTGCCGACCGCGGCTTTGTGTTCTATGCGCTGGACCTGCGCAAGTGTGGCCGCTCGCGACGCTCCGGCCAGACGCCGCACTTCACCACCGACCTGGCTCACTATGACGGCGAACTCGAAACGGCCCTGTCCGTCATCGGCGAGCAGGCTCAGTCCACCAAGGTCCTGGTGTACGGCCATTCCGCCGGCGGGCTCATCGTGTCGCTGTGGCTGGACCGGTTACGCCAGCGCGCTGCGACCACGCGCACAGGTGTCACCGGCCTGGTGCTCAACAGCCCGTTCCTGGATCTGCAGGGCCCGGCAATCCTGCGACTGCAGCTGACCTCGGCGTTCATCGCCGCGATATCGCGAATGCGCCCCAAAGGGGTGGCCCGTGCGCCGAGAGAGGGCGGTTACGGCTCCACCCTGCACCGGGACTACTACGGAGAGTTCGACTACGACCTGCAATGGAAACCGTTGGGCGGGTTCCCGGTCACCTTCGGCTGGGTGCATGCCACGCGCCGCGGCCAGGCACGGCTGCATCGCGGGCTCGACGTCGGTGTGCCCAACTTGATCCTGCGTTCGGATCACACCGTGCGTGAAGACACCGGCCCGGCGACCCTGCAACGCGGCGACGCGGTTCTCGACGTCACCCATATCGCCCGCTGGGCCGGCTGTATCGGGAACCGCACCACCGTCATCCCGGTGGCGGACGCCAAACACGATGTGTTCTTGTCGCTGCCGCAGCCGCGCCAGATCGCCTATCGCCAACTGGACCTCTGGCTGGACGACTACTTCAGCACACTGAACGGCACCGATGCCTCGGCATCGTCGGGGAAAGGGTAAGTGGCCGAAAAAGATGGAAACCTACGACATCGCGATCATCGGAACCGGTTCGGGCAACAGCATTCTCGATGATCGCTATGCCGGCAAGCGGGCTGCGATCTGCGAGCAGGGCACCTTCGGCGGTACCTGCCTCAACGTCGGTTGCATCCCCACCAAGATGTTCGTCTACGCCGCCGAGGTGGCCAAAACGATCCGCGGCGCAGCACGTTACGGTGTGGACGCACACATCGACCGGGTGCGCTGGGACGAGATCGTCTCGCGCGTCTTCGGGCGCATCGATCCGATCGCGCTCAGCGGCGAGGACTATCGGCGCTCCGCGCCCAATATTGACGTCTACCGCCGGCACACCCGCTTCGGTCCGGTTCAGGCTGACGGGCGCTATCTGTTGCGCACCGACGCCGGTGAAGAATTCACCGCCGAACAGGTGGTGATCGCGGCGGGCTCGCGGCCGGTGATTCCGCCGGCCATCCTTGCGTCCGGCATCGGGTATCACACCAGCGACACCATAATGCGGATCACAGAGTTGCCCGAGCACCTGGTGATCGTCGGAAGTGGCTTCGTAGCGACAGAATTCGCGCACGTCTTCTCCGCGCTCGGCGTGCGGGTTACCCTGGTGATCCGGGGCGGCTGCCTGCTGCGGCATTGCGACGACACCATCTGCGAGCGGTTCACCCGCATCGCATCGGCCAAATGGGAACTGCGCACCCAACGCAACATTGTGAGCGCCGAGAACCGCGGCCCGGGCCTGGCGCTGAAGCTTGACGACGGTTCCACGATCAACGCCGACCTGCTGCTGGTGGCGACCGGCCGGGTGTCCAACGCCGATCTGCTGGATGCCGAGCAAGCCGGTGTCGCTGTCGAGGACGGCCGAGTCGTGGTCGACGAATACCAACGGACTTCGGCGCGTGGGGTTTTCGCGCTCGGTGACGTCTCGTCTCCGTATCAGCTCAAGCATGTCGCCAACCACGAGGCCCGCGTCGTGCGGCACAATCTGCTGTGCGACTGGGACGACTCCGAATCGATGGCTATTACCGACCACCGGTACGTACCGGCTGCCGTGTTCACCGATCCCCAGCTTGCGGCTGTTGGATTGACCGAAAATGAAGCTGTTGCAAAGGGACTCGATATTTCAGTTGCCATCCAAAACTACGGCGACGTCGCGTACGGCTGGGCGATGGAGGACACCACCGGGATCGTCAAGCTCATCGCCGAGCGCGGCAGCGGACGCCTGCTTGGCGCGCACATCATGGGCTACCAGGCGTCCTCGATCATCCAGCCGCTGATCCAGGCGATGAGCTTCGGACTGACCGCCCCCGAAATGGCCCGCGGCCAGTACTGGATTCATCCCGCGCTGCCCGAGGTGGTCGAAAACGCGCTACTGGATCTGTACTGACGTCAGCGTCGACGCTGCCGGGGATCGCGTCGCTTGGGGCGGGGGCCGGTTGGGTCGTCCGTCTGATTTTCTGTCTGGTCTTTAGAGTCCGCCACCCTGTCCTGGCACGCCGGACACAGGCCGCGCAGCGTCAGGCCGGCCCGGTCCGACAGTGCGAAAGAACTGCCCGCCATCGCGTGCTCGAGCGCCGAGCTCAGCTGTCCCGCGGGCACTTCGATGATCGAGCTGCATTGGGTACATACCGCGTGGTGGTGCGGTGCGGTGGCTAACCCGTAGGTGGTGACACCGCCCTCGAGGGTCAAAGCGTGCAAAACCCCCTGGTCGACCAGCGTGGTCACGGTGCGGTAAATGGTCGCCAAGTCGGGCGGCTGAGCGCCGGCGGGCAGGCAGGCGGCCAGCCGCTGATGAATCTCGGCCACCGACAAGTGCCCGTTGACCGGCTCGAGCACTGCCAGTACCTGGATCCGCGACGCCATCCGCCGCAGGCCGCGGGCGCGCAGGAACTCGCCGATCCGTTCGGTGACCGCCGGGTCCAGGCCCGGCGGCTTAGTCGTCACCTTCCCAGTGTCGCGCCAGACAACCGGGATTACCAGTGCTGAACTGCCACGCCCCGCCGCCGTTCCTGCAAGCCACTTGCATCCAGCGGTGGAACGAACCTACAGTCGGGACTGTTTCGTGTGACCAATGCCGGAAGGACCGACATGGCCAGCACCGAGGTCGAGTGGCAATCGTCACGATGGACTGGGTTGCGCCGCTCCTTGACGCATTCCGAATGGTGGCGTCTGGGATCGATGTTCGGGGTGATCGTCGCCCTACATCTGATTGGCTGGATAACCCTGGTGTTTGTCGTGGACCCGGCGCGACTGAGCTTGGGCGGCAAGACATTTGGTGTCGGCGTCGGGATCACGGCCTACACCCTGGGCATGCGGCACGCATTCGATGCAGACCACATCGCCGCCATCGACAACACCACCCGCAAGCTGATGAGCGACGGGCAACGCCCCCTTGGCGTCGGATTCTTCTTCGCGCTGGGCCACTCGACTGTGGTCTTCGTGCTGGCCGTGTTGCTTGCGAGCGGGCTCAGGGCCATCGTCAGACCGGTCGAGGACGATTCCTCGACATTGCACCACTACACCGGCCTGATCGGCACCAGTGTCTCGGGCGTGTTCCTGTATTTGATCGCCATCCTCAATGTCATCGTCCTGGTCAGCATCCTGCGGGTGTTCGCGCGCCTGCGCCGCGGTGAATACGACCTGGAAAAAGATGGCGCCGAGCTCGAACGGCAGCTGGACAACCGCGGACTGATCAACCGATTCTTCGGTCGCTTCACCAAATCGATCGGCAAGTCCTGGCACATGTACCCGGTCGGATTGTTGTTCGGGCTGGGATTCGACACCGCAACCGAGATCGCCCTGCTGGTCCTGGCGGGTACCAGTGCCGCGGCCGGGCTGCCCTGGTACGCAATCCTGTGTCTACCCGCGCTGTTCGCTGCGGGCATGTGCCTGCTGGATACCATCGACGGCTCGTTCATGAACTTCGCCTACGGCTGGGCGTTTTCCAGCCCGGTCCGCAAGATCTACTACAACATCACCATCACAGGACTGTCGGTGGCGGTCGCGCTGCTCATCGGCAGCGTCGAACTGCTCGGCCTATTCGCCGACCAGCTGGGGTGGCGAGGCCCGTTCTGGGACTGGCTGGGCGGCCTCGACCTCAACACCGTGGGCTTCATCGTCGTCGGCATGTTCGTAGTCACCTGGGCCGTCGCCCTGCTGGTTTGGCGCTGCGGCCGGATAGAGGACAAATGGGCCCTGGCGACCAACGCGGCCGCCAACAGCGCGAGCTGACCCTCGAACTTGCGATCACCACTGCGGCGGTGCTGCTGTTCGTCGCTGGGGTATCGACGAAAGTCGGCTATACCCACCTGGTCGCCGGCCAGATCGCGACTTCCCTGGTGAGATAGCCCCCGTCGTGGTCGACGGTGTAGAACAGGCAGATGAGCTCCCCAGCGCTCAGGCCCAGCTGCCAGGGTGGCGCGCAGCAGGCGGCGAACAGCCATGCATGAGCTCGCGCTATGTGAGGCGATCGCCGGGGTGGTCAAGACGCATGCTGACGGGCGCCACGTCGACATCGTCCGCGTCCGGGTCGGCGCGCTCCGGCAGGTGGTTCCGGAATCGCTGTCGTTCTGCTGGACGCTGGTCCGGGACTCGGAGAACATGCCGGACGCCGAGCTGGAACTGGAATGCGTCACCGCCGAGGTGCGCTGCCGCGCCTGCGGCCGGCAGTCGGAAATCACATCGGCCTGGTCGATCTGGTGTCCGGAGTGCGACAGTCCCGATGTCGAGGTGCTACACGGCAACGAATTCCTGGTGACGTCACTCGACGTCTCGTAATGCGTCGTGAAAGGTATTGAACATGACTGGTTTTCACCATGGGTAGATTTCATCGGCACGACGACGGGACCGTGCACACCCACGAGCACCCGCACAGTGAGCATGGCCAGGATCACGACCATGGGGATCACAGCCGGTATGAGACCGGTGCTCAGCGTATCGATGTGCTGGAGGAGATCTTCGCCGAAAACGATGCCCGTGCCGATTTCAACCGGGCGGCATTCGAGAGCAATGGCATCCGCGCACTCAACCTGATGAGCTCGCCGGGGTCGGGGAAGACGACGGTGCTGCAAGCCACACTCGACGAGCTCGCCCACGAGTTCGCGATCGGGGTGATCGAGGGCGACATCGCCACCGATCTGGATGCCGCCAAGCTCAGCGGTCGCGGCGCCCAGGTGTCACTGCTCAACACCAGCAACGGGTTTGGCGGCGAGTGCCACCTGGACGCGCCCATGGTCAACCGCGCCTTACCGGGCCTGGACCTGCCCGGTCTGGACCTGGTGATCATCGAAAACGTCGGCAACCTGGTCTGCCCGGCCGAGTTCGACGTCGGCGAGCACGCGAAGGCCATGGTCTACTCCGTCACCGAGGGCGAGGACAAACCGCTGAAGTACCCGGTGATGTTTCGTTCGGTGGATGTGGTGCTGCTCAACAAGATCGACCTGGTGCCCTACCTGGACGCCGATGTCGACGCATATATCGGCCATGTCCGCGAGGTGAATGCGACCGCGACGATCCTGCCGATCAGTGCGCGTACCGGAGCAGGCATGGCCGCCTGGTTCGGCTGGCTGCGCCGGTTCGCCCAAGGCTTGCCGACTGCATAAGCCGGCCGAACACCGGTGCGGACAGAACGCGCGGCCCGCCGCACTCACAATTAGTTGCAAACAATTCGCATAAAGCCACACTGGAATAGCGCGTGTGACAATAAGAATTCACAATTGAGGTGAGCCTAATTTGGCGATGGCCGGCCACACCCCGGAACGCCGAATTCCGTTCTGAGCACCGGGGATATGAGAATAGCGACGGGCTATGCGGCACCTGTCAATCAGCCTTCCAATTGCGAACCGTTGACAACGCCCGACGGCGGGGGTAGACCCAAAAACAACGCTGCGCAAGTGGGCCGACGGTCGACTCCGGCAGCGTAGGGGCCTCAGCCCGGTCCCGGAAAGCTGCAGCATGCCAACAGAAGCAGCAGTCAAAGCAGAAGAAACGTTGATCCACGTTCTGTGGATCAATGCGGGTCTCAGTTGCGACGGCGATTCGGTGGCGTTGACTGCCGCCACCCAGCCCAGCGTGGAGGAGATCGCACTCGGCGCGCTTCCCGGCCTCCCGAAGGTCGCCGTGCACTGGCCCTTGATCGACTTCGAATGCGGACCCACTGGAGGGGCAGACGATTTCCTCGAGTGGTTCTTCAAAGCCGATCGCGGCGAGCTGGAACCGTTCGTGCTCGTCGTCGAAGGGTCCATTCCCAACGAGAAGATCAAGGACGAGGGCTACTGGTGCGGGTTCGGCAACGACCCGGCCACGGGCCAGCCGATGACCACCAGCGAGTGGCTCGACCGGCTGACACCCAAGGCCACCGCAGTCGTCGCAGTGGGGACCTGCGCCACCTACGGCGGCATCCACGCGATGGCCGGCAATCCGACCGGCGCGATGGGTGTGCCCGACTACCTCGGCTGGGATTGGAAGAGCAAGGCCGGTATCCCGATCGTCTGCGTTCCCGGCTGCCCGATCCATCCGGACAATCTCTCGGAGACGCTGACCTACCTGCTCTACATGGCGACCGGCCAGGCGCCGATGATCCCCCTTGACGACGCGCTGCGCCCCAAGTGGTTGTTCGGCAACACCGTGCACGAGGGGTGTGACCGGGCCGGCTACTACGAGCAGGGCGACTTCGCCACCGAGTACGGGTCACCCAAATGCATTGTCAAACTTGGCTGTTGGGGCCCGGTCGTGAAGTGCAACGTGCCCAAGCGCGGGTGGATCAACGGCATCGGCGGTTGCCCGAACGTCGGCGGCATCTGCATCGGCTGCACGATGCCGGGCTTCCCGGACAAGTTCATGCCGTTCATGGACGAGCCGCCGGGCGGCAAGCTCTCGAGCAACGCGTCGGGTCTGTACGGGACCGTGATCCGCAGTCTGCGCGGCATCACCGAGCGCACTCTCGACAAGGAACCGCGCTGGCGCCACAAGGGCACCCAACTCACCACCGGAGCCCGCCGCACCTGGTAGGTCGCGGCACGCTCCGTTCTCACCTCAGACCCACCACCAATAAAGTCGTTCCGGCGAAAAGAGCAGAAGTGCGATGACAACCATCATTCCCGAGCCGTCACAAGCCAAGCGGGAACCCGGCCAGCTCGTCGAAATGGCCTGGGACCCGATCACCAGGATCGTGGGCAGCCTCGGCATCTACACCAAGATCGACTTCGAGAACAAGGAAGTCGTCGAGTGCCACAGCACGTCGTCGATCTTCCGCGGCTACTCGATCTTCATGAAGGGCAAGGATCCACGCGACGCCCACTTCATCACCAGCCGCATCTGCGGTATCTGTGGCGACAACCACGCCACCTGTTCCTGCTACGCGCAAAACATGGCCTACGGGGTCAAGCCGCCGCACCTCGGCGAATGGATCGTCAACCTCGGCGAGGCCGCGGAATACATGTTCGACCACAACATCTTCCAGGAGAACCTGGTCGGCGTTGACTTCTGCGAGAAGATGGTCGCTGAGACCAACCCGGGGGTGCTCGCCAGGGCGGAGAAGACAGCGGCACCGCACGCCGATGCGCATGGCTATAAAACCATCGCCGACATCATGCGCTCGCTCAACCCGTTCAGCGGCGAGTTCTACCGGGAAGCCCTTCAGGTCAGTCGCTGGACGCGAGAGATGTTCTGTCTCATGGAGGGGCGCCACGTGCACCCGTCCACGCTGTACCCCGGAGGGGTCGGCACCGTCGCGACCATCCAGCTGATGACCGACTACATGACCCGGCTGATGCGCTACGTCGAGTTCATGAAGAAGGTCGTCCCCATGCACGACGACCTGTTCGACTTCTTCTACGACGCCCTGCCCGGCTATGAGAAGGTCGGGTTGCGCCGCACCCTGCTCGGTTGCTGGGGCTCGTTCCAGGATCCGGAGGTATGCAACTTCGAATACAAGGACATGGAGCGCTGGGGGAACGCGATGTTCGTCACCCCGGGCGTGGTCGTCGACGGCAAGCTGGTCACCCACTCACTGGTGGACATCAATCTGGGCATCCGGATCCTGCTGGGCAGCTCGTATTACGACGACTGGACCGATCAGGAGATGTTCGTCAAGACCGATCCGCTGGGCAACGCGGTGGACCGGCGCCACCCGTGGAACCAGCACACCAACCCGCACCCGCAGAAGCGGGAACTGGACGGCGGCAAGTACAGCTGGGTGATGTCGCCGCGCTGGTTCGACGGCAAGGATCACCTGGCACTGGACACCGGTGGCGGCCCGCTGGCCCGGCTGTGGTCGACCGCTCTGGCCGGTCTGGTCGACATCGGCTACGTCAAGGCGACCGGCAACAGCGTCAAGATCAACCTCCCCAAGACCGCTCTGAAGGGGCCGGTCGAGTTCGAGTGGAAGATCCCCAAGCACGGCAGCAACACGATCGAACGCGACCGGGCCCGCACCTACTTCCAGGCCTACGCGGCGGCGTGCGCACTGCACTTCGCCGAGAAGGCGCTTGCCGAGATCCGGGCAGGACGCACCAAAACCTGGGAGAAGTTCGAGGTGCCCGACGAGGGCATCGGTTGCGGTTTCACCGAGGCGGTGCGCGGTGTGCTGAGCCACCACCTGGTGATCCGGGACGGCAAGATCGCCAACTATCACCCGTACCCGCCCACCCCGTGGAATGCGAACCCCCGCGACAGCTACGGCACGCCCGGACCCTACGAGGACGCAGTGCAGGGGCAGCCGATCTTCGAGGAGAACGATCGGGAGAACTTCAAGGGCATCGACATCATGCGCACGGTGCGCAGCTTTGACCCGTGCCTGCCCTGCGGTGTGCACATGTACCTGGGGAAGGGCAAGACCCTGGAGAGATTGCACACGCCAACACAGTCACCTGCCGGGGAGTGACATGGCGGATCGCCCGGAAACTCCCGAAAGCGACACGCAGTGGCGTACGGCGGGCGATCGGATCCAGACACTTCTGGATTCATGCGCGGCGGGAGGGGCCGCCGCGCATGAACGCGCCCACCAGCTGGTCCGCGAGGTAGTCGGGCTCTACGGAGCCGGGCTGGAACGGATCATGGCGTTGTCAGGGTTGTCTGACGACCCCGGCTTAGCCGAGCGGCTGGCCACCGACGACCTGGTGGCCAGCCTGCTCCTGGTGCACGGCCTGCACCCGCATGACGTGCGCCGTCGGGTGTCCGACGCGCTGGATCGGGTACGACCTTACCTGGGCTCGCATGGCGGCGACGTCGATCTGGTCGACATCACCGACGACACCGTCTGGCTCCGGTTCGCCGGCAACTGCAAGAGTTGTCCGTCGTCGGCAGTGACGCTGGAGTTGGCCGTCGAAGATGCGATCCGGGCGGCCGCGCCGGAGGTTTCCTCGATCGAAGTCGTAACCGCAGAAACGGATTCGGCGCCCGCGGTGATTCCGGCCGAATCGCTGCTGGCCAAGATCAAGCCCGGTATCCATCCCAACGGCGCCGCCGGTTGGCATCAGGTGCCCGATCTGGCCGAACTGTCCCCCGGCGAAGTCGGCGGCTTCCTGATCGAAGGGGCCGCCGGCCTAACGGTTTTGGCGTGTCGCGTCGACGACCGGCTATATGCCTACCGCGACAACTGCCCGGTGTGCGAGAGATCACTCGCCGGTGCGGCGCTGCACCGCGCCCTGGGTGGTGCGGGACCGGTGCTGCGTTGTCCCCGCTGCCACGCACACTTTGACGTCGTGCGCGCCGGGGCCTGCATCGACCACGATGCCGACTGCCACCTCGATCCCATCCCGCTGCTGACCCGCGACGGGGTGTGTCCATCGCGGTGCCGGCCGAAGCGCTGGGGGCTTCGGCGTGACGAGTCCCTATGACGTGCTGGCGCGGATCGCCGGCAACCGGCGGCCCCCCGAGCCGGCCGGCGAGCGGTGCGAGATGTGCTCCGAGGCGATCGCCGACGAGCATCAGCACGTGGTGAATGTGGCTGGCCGACAACTGATGTGCGTCTGTCGCGGCTGCTATCTGCTGTTCACCGACTCGCAGGCCGAGCTGCGCTACCGGGCGGTGCCCGACCGGTATCTGACCTTCGGCGATTTCGCGCTGGACCGACGCGCGTGGGAGGCGCTGCAGATCCCGGTCGGCGTGGCCTTCTTCTTCGCCAACTCCGCGCTCGGACGCACGGTCGCGTTCTATCCCGGCCCGGCCGGGGCATGCGAATCCGAACTGGACCTGGACACCTGGACAGCCATCAGCGGCGCCGACGCACGGGTGGGGTTGCTGGCCGACGATGTGGAGGCGCTGCTGGTCCGAGTTCCGGAAGACGAGGACGCCGGTCCGCAAACCTATCTCGTTCCGATCGACGCCTGCTACGAGTTCGTCGGACGCCTGCGCATGCTGTGGCGTGGCTTCGACGGCGGCCAGCAGGCACGGGAGTTCATCGACGGCTTCTTCGCGCAGATCGCGGCCCGCGCCCGGGAGACGCCACGATGACCGGCCAGCCGATGGACGTGACCTTCGCCGTTCTGGACGTGGCGCCCGAACCGTACGCCGTCACCCCGGTGCTCACCGCCCGCGTCGGCGTCGACGCCAGCGCTGACGACCCGGTGCACGCCATCGCGCTGCGCTGCCAGGTCCGCATCGAGCCGCTGCGCAGGCCCTACTCCGACGATGAAGCGGCCGCCCTGACCGACTTGTTCGGGCCCCGCGAACGCTGGGCGACCACCCAACGCACCTTCCTCTGGCAACACTGCACCGCAATGGTGCCGGGATTCGCCGGAAACACGACGGTGGCGCTGCCGCTGGAGTGCACCTACGACTTCGAGGTCACCGCTGCCAAGTACCTGCATGCGCTGCACGACGGTGCACTCCCCCTCCAATTTCTGTTCAGCGGAACAATTTTCGTCAAGGCTGAACGCGGGTTCTCGGTCCAGCAGGTGTCCTGGGACTGCGAGGATCGCTACGACATGCCGGTCGCGGTCTGGCGGGATCTGATCAGCCAACACTATCCGAACGCCGGGTGGGTGCGGCTCAGTCACGAAACCGTCGCCGCGCTGGCCGGCTACAAGTCGGCACGCGGGCTGCTCGACCTGGACCACGCGGTCACCGCACTGCTATCCGAGGCGTCCGAGCGCGAGGCCCTCCGATGACCTCGAGCTGGGACCGGGCCCGCGCCGTCGCCGACGCGGTGCTGTACGAGGGTTACCTGCTGTACCCCTACCGCGGGACGTCGAGCAAGAATCAATCCCGTTGGCAGTTCGGTGTTTTAGGTCCGCCAGGGGCGGCCGAAGCCGGCCTCGGCGAAGACGACACCCTCGCGGCCCAGTTCCCGGTCGACGCAGCCCAGGCGATCACCCTGGTGGTGCGGTTCCTGCAGTTGCAGCACCGCCGATGCGAGCGCGAACTTGCCGGCCGCGGCTTCGAATCCGTCGAGGAACTCGACCACCCCGTCCGGATCCTGGCTGACTTGGGATGAGGCGGTCGAATGTGAAACGTCCTTCGGCCCTCTCGCGTTCGACGATCCGGCCCAGCGGTGGACGCTGCCGGTGGTAGCAACCGCAGCGACCGACATCGAACTGGTCGACGGCGGTCGCCTGGTCCGCGAGCGCCAGGAGGTGCGCGGCGTACTGACGGTATCCAGCGAGGCCGACGGCGACCTGCTCCGAGTCTCGGTACGGGTAAGCAACATCGGCGCCGCCTGCGGCGGAGGGGCCGGAAAGGCCGATGGCAAAGACTCGGTGATCGCTCGGTCCATGATCGGCACCCATGTCATCGCACAAGTCGTCGGCGGTCAGTTCGTCTCGCTACTCGAGCCTCCGCCCGCCGCGGCCGACGCGGTGTCCCGGTGCAACCAGCACCGCTGCTTCCCGGTGCTGGCCGGCCCGCCCGGAACCCGGGACACGCTGCTGGTGTCGCCGATCATCCTCTACGACCACCCCGAGGTCGCCGAACAGAGCAACACCGCGTTGTATGACTGCACGGAGATCGACGAGATCCTGACCCTGCGCGTGATGACGATGACCGACGAAGAGAAGGCGCAGGCCCGTGCCACCGATCCGCGGGCGGCCCAGATCATCGACCAGTGTGACGCCATGTCGCCCGATGACATGGCGCGCCTGCACGGTGTGCTGCGAGATCCGCACTCTGTCGCGGGCCTGGTACCGGAGATCCCCGAAGGGATCGACTGGTGGGATCCGCTGGCCGACAATGCGGTCCGACCCGAGATCGACGCGGTACTGGTGAATGGGATGCAGGTAGCCCGGGGCAGCCGCGTCCGGTTGCGACCGAGGCGCAACGCCGACGCGCAGGACATCTTCGTCGCCGGCAAGACCGCCCGCGTAACGTCGGTCCATGAGGACGTCGAGGGCAACAAGCATGTGGGGGTAGTCGTAGAGGAGGACCCGGCCGCCGACCTACACGACTGGTACGGCCGCTACCTTTACTTCTCCCCCGACGAAGTCGAGCCACTCCGAAGCTGAACAAACCATCACCGAAAGGAGTTCGACATGGAGGTCTTAGGCTGGATATTTCTTGGCCTCATCGCACTGGGCGTCGCGGCCGCGGTGGTGATGGGACTGGTATCGCTGCCGGATGCCCGCCGCTACCTCAAGCTGCGGCGCATGTAACCTGCCGGGGCAACGCGATGGCAGCACGGATCCTGGTGGCCGGAATCGGCAACATCTTCCTGGGGGACGACGGTTTCGGCTCCGAGGTAGTCCGGCATGCCGAGATCCCGCAGGACGGTGAGAGCGTACGCGTCATCGACTACGGCATCCGGAGCATGCACCTGGCCTACGACCTGCTCGAGGATTGGGACACACTGGTTCTCATCGACACTGTGCCCAACCGCGGCAACCCGGGCACATTGCACGTCTTCCAAGCCGACAACCAAGCCGACCCCGGATCGGGCACCGGCACAACCGGTCTGGACGCTCACAGTATGGATCCGCAGACGGTGTTCGCCAGCTTGCGGACCCTGGGGGGCAGTCCGCCCTACACGGTGATAGTCGGTTGCGAGGCGGGAAACGTCGAGGAAGGCATCGGCCTCACCGAACCCGTCGCCAGGGCCGTGCCCCGGGCCGCCCGCGCGGTGGAAGAGATCGTCGCGGCGTTGCGAACTGCGGCACCGATGCCTTTCGCGCCGGCGCC
This sequence comes from uncultured Actinomycetota bacterium, assembly GCA_963763005.1. GTDB lineage: Bacteria > Actinomycetota > Actinomycetes > Mycobacteriales > Mycobacteriaceae > Mycobacterium. The sequence goes on along the minus strand of CAVXMI010000016.1, from coordinate 311,082 downwards.
GGAGGAGTGCTGAACCATGTGTCTGGGTATACCCGGTCAGGTGATCAGGATGCTGGATGGTTACGAAGGCCAGCTGGCTCTGGTCGACGTCACCGGCGAACCGCGCAAGGTCAACATCGGCATGCTGCCGGAAGAGACCTTTGCGCCCGGCGACTGGGTGATCATCCACATGGGCTTCGCCGTCGAGAAGACGGACCGCGCCGGGGCCGAGCAGGCGATGGCCGGTCTGGAGCTGATGGGCCGGGGACGCAGCGATCCGGCCATCGATCCGGGTAGCGGTTGAGATGACCGATCTCTCCTTGTTGGGGCCCCTGGTGCTTCCCCTGGTTTCGAGGTCCGACGACGTTCGGCAGCGCTTCACCGTGACCGGTGTTGTCCAGGGGGTCGGATTCCGCCCGTTCGTCCACCGCATCGCTGGTGAGCTGGGCCTGGCCGGGTTTGTCGGAAACGATTCCGGTGCAGTCTTCCTCGAGGTGCAGGGAAACCGCGCCCGCGTGGACGAGTTCGCTCGTCGGCTGCGTGCCGAAGCGCCGCCACTGGCGCGGATCGGCGCCGTCCGCATTGTCGACATCAAAGCCGTGGTCGCCGACGAGGCCGGTTGCGCACCCGAGTTCCGGATCGTGGCGAGCCAGATAGTCAGCGGTGCGCCAACAGCGATTCCGCCCGACGTCGCGATGTGCGACGACTGCGTCGCCGAGCTGTTCGACCCGCAGGACCGGCGCTACCGGCACCCGTTCGTGACCTGCACCAACTGCGGGCCGCGGTTCACCATCATCGGCGCGCTGCCTTATGACCGTCCGAGTACCACCATGTCGGAATTCGCCATGTGCGAGCGGTGCGCCGCAGAATTTCATGACCCGGCCGACCGCCGATTCCATGCGCAGCCGATCGCCTGCCCGGATTGCGGTCCGTCGCTGTGGTTCCGGACGCAGGCCGGGCGGGTAACCGGATCCGATGCCGCACTGGCTGCCACCCGACAGGCGCTGGCAGCGGGTGCGGTGGTTGCCATCAAGGGAATCGGCGGTTACCACTTGGCCTGTGTCGTCGACGACGACGCGGTCGTTCGCACGCTGAGATCACGAAAGGCGCGGGGTGCCAAGCCTTTCGCCGTGCTGGTCCGTGATCTCGACATCGCGCGCCGCTACGCCTACGTCGACGACACCGAGGCCGCGGTGCTGTCCAGTCCCGCCCGGCCGATCGTATTGCTGCGACGACGCCCCGACGCGCCGGTCGCCGACGCCGTTGCGCCCGGCAGCCCACTGCTCGGACTCATGCTGCCGTACTCCCCCATCCATCACCTGCTGCTGGCAGCTGTGCCCGGTGCCGGCGCGCAGGCAACCGACGCACTGGTGCTGACCAGCGCCAACCGCTCCGACGAGCCCATCTGCTTCACCGATGGCGACGCCGCAGAGCGTCTTCTCACGCTATGCGATGCGGTGCTCGACCATGACCGTGGAATCCACGTGCCGTGTGACGACTCGGTGGTGCGCGTGATCGACGGCCGGGAACTGCCGATCCGCCGGTCCCGCGGCTATGCGCCACTGCCGGTGGACCTGAGGCTTGAGGGGCTGACCGCCCCTGCCGTGCTGGCCGTGGGCGGGGAGCTGAAGAACACGTTCTGCCTCACCGACGGCTCACGCGCGTACCTGTCCGGACACATCGGCGACATGGCCAGCTGGGAGACGCTGCGCGCGTTCGAACGTGCGGTGGGCCAGCTCAGCGAAATACGTGGTGAGCCGGTGCGATTGGCCGCCGATCTGCATCCCGGTTATCACACACGTAGTTGGGCGGAGCGCGTCGTGGGTGATCGGCCTCTTGATCTGGTCCAGCACCACCATGCGCACGTCGTGTCGCTGCTGGCCGAGCACGGGCGCATCGGTGAACCCATCGTCGGAGTCTCCTTCGACGGCACCGGATACGGCTGCGATGAGACGATCTGGGGCGGCGAGATCCTCGTACTCGGGCGCGACAGTAACCGTTTCGTCCGGGCCGGACACCTGTTGCCGGTGCCGCTGCCCGGCGGCGACGCCGCGGTGCGCAATCCGTGGCGGATGGCGCTGTCTCAGCTGTGGATGGGCGGCATCGGGTGGACCCGGATCTGGCGCCAGTCGCCGCGGCGACGCCAGACGAATTGCGGCTCACTCGTTCGCAATTGGAGAGCGGTACGGGGTGTGTACCGTGTTCGAGCATGGGCCGGTTGTTCGACGCAGTGGCTTCGTTACTGGGGGTGCGGCACCGGATCGACTACGAAGGCCAGGCCGCCATCGAACTCGAGGCGCTGGCCGAGTCGGCCGCCGACGGGCCCGGGCCGCCGCTGCCCCTCACGGTGCGGGCTGACGGGGTGATCGATCCGGCCACCATGGTGCAAACGCTGGTGTCGGCCCTGGGCGCCGGCACGCAACCGGCGGTGCTGGCGGCGGGGTTCCACCGGGCGGTCGCGGTCGCCGTCGCCAAAGTCGTCGGTCAGGTCGCCGGTAGCGTGCGGCTGGTGGGCCTCACCGGTGGGGTCTTCCAGAACGTGCTGCTGTTGCGCGAGTGCCGTAACCGGTTGCAGCTGGCCGGATTTGAGGTGCTGACTCACCACACGGTTCCGCCCAACGACGGCGGGCTGGCGCTGGGTCAGGCCGCGATCTCGATGCTGACCGCACTGGAAGAGGCTGACTCATGACCACCACCGCGATCGATCGCGGACTTAGTGCCGAACTGGCCGCCGACCTGGCTGCCACCGCTTTCACACTGGCCAAGCGGTTCGCGGCGGGCGCCACCATGTGGTCCATCGCGCCGTCGTGGGAACCGCATGCGCTGCACATCGCGGTCGAGTTCGTGCATCCGGTGATCATGGGCAAGCGCGCGCTGCCGGCGGTGGCACTGACCGGACCCGACCTGGTGGATCTGGTGCGGGTGTCGGTGCAGCCCGGCGACATCGTGGTCGCGGTCTCCGGTGCAGACCATCCGGACGTACGCTCGGTCATGCGCCGCAGCCCGGCCTGGGGCGCCACCACGATCTGGATCGGCAGCGGTGAGCGGCCCGGCGCGGGTATGGCCGACCACGTGCTGTGGCTCGACGATCCCGATCCGAGAGTGCCCGCGACCGGTGGCTTTGTGCTGTTCTATCACCTGTTGTGGGAGCTGACCCACGTGTGTTTCGAGCACTCCGGGCTGCTCAAACCGGAATGCGACCGACCAGCCAGTCTGTGTCACCTGCAGTGACGAGGGTCGGCTGGGCGAGGTGGCGACCGCCTCGGTAGACGGGCTGGCCGCGGTGCGCACGGCACGGGGAGTCGAGAACGTGGTGACGACCCTTATCGATCCAGTCGCCACCGGCGAGTTGGTGCTGGTGCACGCCGGCACGGCGATCAGCAAGGTCGACGAGGAGGACCCCTGATGAGCCGGCGGGACGAGCAAGAACCCACCAACTTCCTATATCCGTTCCTTGAGGCCCCGGACCCCCAGGAAGAAGCCCCCGAATCTCTGCTCGCGGACCTGGCCGCGTCGGCGCAGGCTAAAGCCGCCGAAAGCCTGGCGCTGCGGCGCTCCACACTGGAAGCCAACGCCGAGCTACTGGACCGAGCCGCGACCGCGATGGCGCGCCGATTCGCTGCAGGTGGACGGATGTTCACCTTCGGAAACGGCGGCAGCTGTACCGATTCAGCCACCTTGGCCGGGTTGTTCGCGCGGCCGCCGATCGGCGGGCCCGGAAAATCCCTGCCGGCCTGGTCATTGACCGCCGACCAGGCGATCATCACCGCCCTGGGCAACGACGTCGGATTCGACTTGGTGTTCGCCCGCCAGCTGATCGCACGCGCGAAGGCCGGCGATATCGCGATCGCCATGTCGACCAGCGGCAATTCACCCAACCTGCTCGTCGCGCTGGCCGAGGCACGCCAGCGCGGTCTGTACACCGTCGGATTCGCCGGATACGACGGCGGCGCCTTCGCGAACAACCCGAATGTGGACGCCTGCTTCATCGTTCGATCACAGAGCGTGCACCGGATTCAGGAATCACAAGCGCTGCTGGGCTATCAGCTGTGGCTGGCAACCCACGATCGGGGCGACCAAGGTCTGGGGGCCGCATGAACAAGCCAGCAGGCGAATACCTTTCGTCGGGGCCGCGCTTCGCGGAGGGCAAGGTGATCGAGCGCATCGAGTCGTTCCGCAGACGCCGTCCGCGGTTGCTCGACGACCACGTCACCCTGGCCCACGGGGCAGGTGGAAAGGCCTCGGCGGCACTGGTCGACGCGGTGTTCATCGAGGCGTTCCGCAATCCGATGCTGGAGTCACTAGGTGACGCAGCGGTGCTCACCCTGCCCAGCGGCGAGCGGATCGCGATGTCCACCGATTCATTCGTGGTGCAGCCCAGACGTTTTCCGGGCGGCTCCATCGGAGCACTCGCTGTGCACGGAACATGCAACGACCTGGCGATGGCCGGCGCAGTGCCGTCCTGGATCTCGGCCGCATACGTGCTCGAAGAAGGCTTCCCGATCGCCGAATTGAAGGAGATCGTCGCCGACATGGCGACCGCGGCCGCCAAGGCCGGCGTGCAGATCGTCACTGGCGACACCAAAGTGGTACCCAAGGGGGCAGCGGACGGCCTGTTCATCACCACTACCGGAACCGGCATCATTCCCATCGGGCGGCGGCTGTCAGCCGAGTCGGTCCGCACCGGCGACAAGGTGCTGCTATCGGGGTCGATGGGCGACCACGGCATGGCGGTCATGCTCGCCCGAGGCGACCTGGCCATCGAGGCCGATATCGGTTCCGACACCGCATCCGTCAGCCCACTGGTGGAACTGCTGATGGCCGCGGCACCGTCCACCCGCTGGCTGCGCGACGCAACCCGGGGCGGGGTGGGCACCGTGTGCAACGAACTGGCCCAGGCCTGCGGACTCGGGGTGCTGCTCGAAGAGGAGCGGCTTCCGGTGCGGCCGATGGTCAACGGCGCGTGCGAGCTACTCGGCATCGATCCCCTCTACGTCGCCAACGAGGGCAAGTTCATCGCCGTGGTCGCGCCGGAGGAGGCGCAGGCCGGGCTCGCCGCATTGCAGTCGCATCCGTTGGGCGCCGATGCGGCCGAAGTTGGAGAAATCGTCACCGAACCGGCGGAAAGCGTTGTGCTGCGTACCGGATTCGGCGGTACCCGGATCGTCGACATGCTCGTCGGGGACCCGCTGCCACGGATCTGCTGACGTAATAAAGGAGATGAGATGTGCCTTGGTATTCCGGGTCGGATCGTTGAGATCACCGATCCCGCCAACTATTTGGCAAAAGTAGACGTCAGCGGCGTGCAACGCACCATCAGCGTGCGACTGCTCGACGACGACATGCCCGAACCCGACGACTGGGTACTGGTCCACGTCGGCTTCGCGATGGCCAAGATCGACGAGACCGAGGCGTTGCTCACCCTGGCCGCTGTCAAGCAACTCGGCGACGCCTACACCACCGAAATAGAAGCCTTCGACTCGTCGGCGATTGTCTAGCCGGAAAGGGACGCAAATGAAATTCGTTGACGAATTCCGCGATCCGGCGGCGGCGCGCAAACTGCTCGTTGCGATCGAGCATCTGGCGGGAACCGGCCCCGAACACTTCAAGTTCATGGAGGTGTGCGGCGGGCACACCCACACCATCTACCGGCACGGCATCGAACACCTCCTACCGGAGAATGTCGAACTGGTCCACGGCCCGGGTTGTCCGGTCTGTGTGATCCCCATGGGCCGCATCGACGATGCCATGTGGCTGGCAAGCCAACCCGACGTGATCTTCACCTGCTTCGGTGACATGATGCGGGTGCCCGGGTCGGCGGGGAGCCTGCTCGACGCCAAGGCGCGCGGCGCCGACGTGCGGTTCGTCTATTCGCCATTGGACGCGCTCAAGATCGCCGTCGACAATCCGGACAAGCAGGTGGTGTTCTTCGCCATCGGTTTCGAAACCACCGCACCCTCGACCGCGGTGACGCTGGTGCGGGCACGCGACCTGGGCCTGCCCAATTTCAGCGTGTTCTGCAATCACGTGACGATCGTGCCGCCGATCAAGGCCATCCTGGAATCACCCGACCTGCGGCTGTCGGGCTTCATTGGCCCCGGGCATGTCTCGACCGTGGTAGGCAACCGACCGTACCGGTTCGTGCCGGAGGTGTACCGAAAGCCATTGGTAGTGGCTGGATTCGAGCCGCTGGACATCCTGGCTTCGGTCACAATGCTGCTGCGCCAGATCCGCGAGGGCCGGTGCGAGGTGGAGAACCAGTACAAGCGGGTGGTGCCCGAGCACGGCAATCCGGCCGCACTGGCGCTGATGGGCAAGGTATTTGCGCTGCGCCCGCACTTCGAATGGCGCGGGCTGGGTTTCATCTCGCAGAGCGCACTGCGGCTGCATGACGACTTCGCGGAGTTCGACGCCGAACTGCGATTCGCGATGCCCGGCGTGCGGGTCGCCGACCCGAAGGCGTGCCAGTGCGGCGAGGTGCTCAAGGGTGTGCTCAAACCTTGGGAATGCAAGGTTTTCGGCACCGCGTGCACGCCGGAGACGCCGATCGGGACGTGCATGGTGTCCCCCGAGGGGGCATGTGCGGCCTACTACAACTTCGGCCGCATGCATCGCGATGCCGCCAAGCTCGTGGGGCAATCCGGGCGGGCGTGACGCGTGTCGGCCTCTGGTGAGCTGGACGTCCGGGGCGCCGAGATGTTCGCCCGCTACGCCTATGCCCCTAACGCCCTGGGCTATTGCGGTCCCCCGCTGGGAGCCACCTTGCGGGACGGCTCGGTCGACGACGTGCGCACTGCGGCGACGAAGTTTTCCGGGGCCTGGCCGTACCTGCGGGTGCTGTCGAGTTTGACCGGCATCGCCGACCCACTGGACTATCGGCTCGTCGAGTCGTATTGGCTCGGCGGTGGCGTCGGCGCCGACCTCGAGCCGAAAGCGTTCTTCGACGAGTTGCTGGCCATCATCGGCCCGCAGGCAGGACGTTACTGGTCGCATCTGACGGCGGAGCTGGCGTGCGAGGCGGCCGGCAATCACTGTTTTCATGTATTCGGCGTCTATCCGTGGACGCGGTTTCTGGGCCGGGACCGTGACGATCAGCCGCTGGGTGTGCTGGACAATTGCCGGATCACCTGGGGGACGGTCATTTCCCGCAACGATGATGCGGTCGAGGTGTCGTGCCGAAGGCTGGTCTGGGATGGTCAGGCGCTAGCGTTGTCGGAGCCCTCGCCGCGGGTGCTGGACGTCTGGGCGGACGGATACAGCGCGGTGCCCGACGTAGCCGTCGGCGACGAAGTCGCAGTGCACTGGGGCCGGCTGTGCGGCCGACTGCAGCCGGAGCAGGTGCGCTTGCTGGCTGATAGCACGGACCGCCAGCTGCGGGTGACCAGCCAACGGCTGGCGGATGTCTAGGTTGGTGCCAAACTGACCGCCATGCCCGGTTCGATCTGCGACGTGCTGCCCGCCGCGGCCGCGCTGCTCGGGGTCCCGGGTGCGGTCGACAGGCTGGGGTTGGCGGACTGGGTTGGCCACATCGATCGGATCGCGGTCGTACTTGTCGACGGGATGGGCTGGCACCTGCTACCGGAGTTGGCCGGCGATGCGCCGCTGCTGGCCTCCGTTCTTACCGGCGGCGCCGGACGGCTGGCCCAACTCGTCTGCACCTTTCCGTCCACGACACCGACCAGTCTGGTGTCCCTGGGCACCGGCGCACAGCCCGGCGAACACGGCATCCTGGGCTTCACGCTCAATATCCCCGGCACCGACCGGGTGCTCAACCACATCCGGTGGCGTGACGACCCACCGCACACCCAATGGCAGCCGCTGCCAACCTGGTTCGAGCGCCTGGCGCACGCCGGGGTCAGTGCGCGCGCCGTGCTGCCGGAGTGGTTCATCGGCAGCGGACTTACCGCCGCGGCCTATCGGGGCGCGCAGTTTCGCCCGGCGCACGCGGCCGAGGACTACGCCCAGGTGCTGGCCGACGAACTGCGCGCGGCGCCAGGCCTGGTCTACGGCTATGCCGCCGAACTGGACACCGCGGCCCATGTGTTCGGCATCGGTTCGGAGCAGTGGCACACCGCGGCGACCAGCGTCGATGTACTGCTGAACCGGCTGGTCGAGGCGCTGCCTGCGAACGCGGCTCTGCTGGTGACCGCCGACCACGGCGGGCTCAATGTGCCGGCGAACGCTCGCGTCGACCTCGACACCGACCCGCGACTGGCGGCGGGACTGCGGGTGGTCGCCGGCGAACCGCGGGTGCGCTACCTACACACCCAGCCCGGCGCCACAGCCGACGTGCTGGCCACCTGGACCGAGGTGCTTGGCGGCTGGGCGGACGTCCACTGCCGCGAGGATGCCGTGGCCACGGGAATATTCGGGCCGATGGACCCGCGACACCTGCCCCGGATCGGCGACGTGGTGGTCACCTGCACCAGCGAGGCGGCGGTGCTGGCGACCATCCATGAGCCTCCGGAAACGGCTCGCCTCATCGGCTTTCACGGTGCGGCCACTGCAGCCGAAATGGCGATTCCGCTGATCGTCTTCTGATCGTCCCGGGAGGCTGACCGGCCTCCTGCAAATGATCTGCAAATTTTTCCTGCAAATGGATTGCATCTGCACGGGCACTGTAGTTACCTGTGTGTTATAGGAAACTACTTGCGACACTTGAGAGGACGCCATGGCCGGTCCTTAGTTTGACCGGCAGCCATCGTCGCGCTCTTGGCTGTGGGAGTCCTTAAGCGCGGGATAAGCAGCTGCTCGCGTTGCCGATCTGGCGCTACGCACAATCGAGGAGAAATGGACGGTGCAGGCCGAACGCGTCGGCTGAAACGCGTGGATAAATCGGCTTGGGTTTACCTGAAGCCGCGATCACCACCGCGCTGTCGCGCGATTGACAATACGTTGGCCTGATTATCGTTGCGCTACAAGCCCGTTCGGGCATACGCGCACCGACCGGCCAAGTCACATCTATCCAGAATTCGGTGCCTCTTTGCCCTGTCCACGGGTTGAGTCACTGACCGAAGTCGAAGACCGTCACTGATCTATCCGGTCCCGCATGCGCATGTTGCGCGAAACAGGTTTTGCCAAGCCATCTCTCACGCACGGCAGCACGTCGCCGTCATGCCCTATAGCCCTGCGCCTCACACAGGCGCCCACCGGGATCGGGCTCATTATCGAAGGAGCAGCCCCATGTCGTTTGTCCGGATCGTACCGGAACTGCTTTCTGCAGCAGCGCATAACCTGCAATCTGCCGGCGCGGCAGTCAACGCCCACAACGCGGCTGTGCCGGCCCCGGCCGCACGTGTGATTCCGGCCGCCGCCGATGAGGTATCAGCCTTGACCGCAGCGCAATTCGTCCCACACGCCCAGATGTATCACGCAGTCAGCACCCGAGCCGCCGCCATTCGCCAGGCCTTCGTGACGGCCCCGGCGGCCGGTACCGGTTCATACGCGGCCACCGCAAGCTGACGAGGGAGTGGAGCAAATGGATTACGCAGCGCTTCCGCCAGAAGTCAACTCCGCGCGCATGTACACCGGCCCGGGTTCCGGCCCCATGCTGGCCGCCGCGCTGGCCTGGGACAGCTTGGCTTCCGAGTTATCCTTTGCCGCAGCCGATTACAGTTCGGCGGTCACCGACATGACCAGTGGGCCCTGGCGAGGTCCGGCATCGGCGTCGGTGGCGGCGGCAGCCGCGCCGTACGTGACGTGGATGGGGACCACCGCCGCGCAGGCTCTGCAGGCCGCGGGCCAGGCCAAGGCGGCCGCCGGGGCCTATCAGGCTGCATTCGCCATGACTGTGCCCCCGCCGGTGATCGCGGCCAACCGCACACTGTTGGCGTCGCTGGTCGCCACCAACCTGCTCGGCCAAAACACCCCGGCGATCGCAGCTACCGAGGCGCACTACGGCGAGATGTGGGCCCAGGACGCCGCGGCCATGTACGGCTACGCCGCCTCCTCGGCCGCGGCATCGGAGTTGACACCGTTCCCCGAGCCGCCGCCGACCACCAGCAGCGAAGCGGCCGCACTTGCCCAAACGGCCACCACCAGCAATGCGGGGACCCAGGCCACGATCTCGCAGCTGATGTCTGCCGTGCCTACCGCACTGCAGGGACTCACCACGCCCACATCCACTACCGGCATCCTGGGATCGCTGGGGCTGGGTGGATCCACGTCGGCGGCCCGGATCGGCCAAATGGAGAATTGGCTCGGACTGGGCGGAACCGACTTCGCCAATCCAGCGGGAGTTCTCAGTCTCCTGGCTGGAACCGATGGCTCGCCGCTGGGGGCATTCATCAACAACAATGCCTTGAACACCTTGTTCTCCTCCGGTTTCTACATGCCGGGCAACTTCCTGGGCACGATGACCGATTTCTACGGGCTGCAGGGCGCCGGCGCGGCCGTCGACGCCGCCGTCGGCAATGCCGCGATCGCCTCCGCAGGCGGGCTCGGCACCGCGATGCCCGGCCTGCCCGGGTTGGGTGGCCTCGGCGGTGCGGTGTCGGCGGGACTCGGCCATGCGACCTCCATCGGCCCTTTGTCGGTGCCGCCTACCTGGACCGCGCCATCGCCCATCGGTGCCGCTGCGTCGGCGTTGCCGGGCGCCGGCACGGGCGCACCAACGATCGCGGGAGCAGCGCCAAGCATGCTCGGCGGGATGCCGCTGAGCGGCTCAGCCGGACGTGGTTTCGGTGAGGTCCCCCGTTACGGGTTCCGGCCGACTGTGGTGATGCACCCGCCAGCTGCCGGATGACCGGCTCAAGCCACATCCGCTCGCGCCCAACCGATTCGAGCGGCCGGCACAGGCCGGGTCAGCGTGACTCACGTCTTTGCACGTCGCGCGGCCGTCGTCGCTGATACACTTGACATATTGTGAATCTTCGGGGCCCGGGCAAACCCCCACGGTGGCAATCGGTCATAGCCGCCGTCGCCGGATTGTGCCTGCTGGCTGCCCTCGTCGGATTTTGGACGTTGCGCACCGGGCTTGCCGCGTCTGACTCACCGCTGCCGGTGGTGGCGTCGCAGGGGGCTGTCGATATCGGCCAGGCGCATTTTGACGATGGCTCCAAACCTCCAGGTACTTTTGACCAATGCGCTTCATCGACAAGTCAAAAGCCGCTCAAAAGTGCTGGGATAAAGCGTGATCGGCCCCCGACCTGGTCGCGCTCGGCGCCACCCGAGTGGTGGTTGCCGACGCCGGCTTCCCTAAATACCTCGGGATACCCGCTGGGCGTGCCGCGTTCCCGTGCGGCTGCGACTCCTCATGACGGTCAAGAGCTTTTGAGCCAGCTCTGCGTCGCCCGTCGCTGATCGGCTAGCGCCAGGCTGTTTGTGCACTCTCACGTCACGACGGCCGGTGAGCACTAACCCGCGTCAGCTGCCACGTCTGTGGTGTTGCTCTGATGCGGAAACACGATCACAGCAAGCTTGCTGAAATCGGGCCGGATCGACTTAAGCCGACTCAGTGTTCGCCGCGGCGCGGGTGAAGGCTGTCGGCGGTCCCGACACAGTACATCCACGTCTTGAAGGAGAAGTCCATGTTCTTTTGCACCACAACGCGATTCGAAACCGTCGCACTCCCAGCCGAAACCAAGGAGGGATAGCGATGGATTTCGGGGCATTACCGCCGGAAATCAACTCCGGGCGGATGTATTCCGGTCCCGGGTCGGGATCGATGCTTGCCGCCGCCGCGGCCTGGGACGCGCTGGCCACCGAGCTGTACACGGCGGCCAGCGGCTACGGTTCGGTGACCTCGGGACTGGCCGGCAACTGGCAGGGCCCGGCAGCGGTGGCGATGGCGCAAGCCGCGGCGCCCTATGCGGCGTGGCTGAGCGCCACCGCTGCCCAAGCCGGGCGGGCGGCCACCCAGGCTCAGGTGGCCGCCGGCGCCTATGCGGCGGCGTTCGCGGCGACAGTGCCGCCGCCCGTGGTCGTCGCCAACCGCACGCTGCTGATGTCGCTGATCGCGACGAACATTTTGGGTCAGAACAGCCCGGCGATCGCGGCCACCGAGGCCAACTACGAACAGATGTGGGCCCAGGATGCCACCGCCATGTACGGCTATGCCGGTGCTTCGGCGAGCGCGTCAAGGATGACGCCGTTCACCTCGCCGCCGGCGACCACCGACCCAACGGGCTTGGCCAAGCAAGGTGCCGCCGTCATGCAATCGACCGGAACCTCGGTGGAGATACAGGCGCAGGAGGTCATATCGGCCGGGTCTCAACTGGTCTCAACGCTGCCCCAGGCACTCGAGGGGCTGTCCGTGTCGTCGGCGGTTACATCGTTCGATACGGCCCTTACGTCGCTGTCAACGTCGCTGTCAAAACTGAGTTCTCTGACCGTGCCGTTGAATTTCGCGATGTATTCACTGAATTTCTTGGACAAGGGATTCGGGTTCGCGAAGGCCGCCAGCGGGCCGGTCACCGCGGCTGCCGCGGGTGCGATGAAGGCGGTCGAGTCCGGGGCGCGCTCGCTGGGGTCGGTCTTACCGGGCGTCGGCGGCGGTGGCAGCGGCGCGGCGTTGTCTGCGGCTATGGGCCGTGGCATGTCGATCGGGGCGTTGTCCGTGCCGCAGGCCTGGATTGCGACGCCGACGGCAAGCCCTATCGCCGCGGCGTTGCCGAGCACCGGCTGGAACGCCGCTCCGATCGGATCGGCAGACCTTGGGACCGCAGGCATGCCCCTCATGCCGTTGGCGAGCATGGCCGGACGCGGCGCCGGCGGACCCGCAGCTTCCCGGTTCGAGCTGCGCCCCAGCGTGGTTCCGCGCTCACCTGCAGCCGGATGACCAGGTCTGGAGCGGGATGATGTAGGCCGCCCTGCGACACCAGACCCACATCGGTTCGTCCCGGCGGACGCTCGCGTCGGCCTCGACACCGACCCACGGCCGGGCACGGGAGGTGGGCTGGCGGGCGGCGAGCCGCTCGCCGGCCGGCCGATGTGCGCAGCCGCGAGGAGGTTGTGGTCGCGGGAAAGTTTGGGCCGGTGAACCCGCAACAGCTGCGCCGGATCGGCGATGTCGTCGGCACCGGCACCGGCGCCGCGCTGATATTGGCGACCGGACATGAGTCCCGGAGACGGCTCGCCGCGCAGGCTTTCCCGGTGCGCGGCCACTGCTGCTGAGATGGCAATTCCTCTAAGCGTTTTCAAAGCTTTCTTCCAGGCCTGACCAATGGTTGTTCTGTACGGTCGGGCCACTGTGAACTTCTGGGGCACGGCTAAACCTCGACGATGGCAGTCGGCCATCGCGATCGTCGCCGCGCTGAGTCTGTTCGCTGCCGTCACCGCAGGTTGGGCGTTGCGGTCCGGGCTTGCCGCGGCTGCCGTACTGCAGCCCGCGGCATGGTCACAAGGGAACTCAGACATCGGCGTGGATGTCGGCCACCTACAATTTGCTCACGACTCCCAACCCACGAACCACCTTGATCATGGCTCTTCACCGACGCGTCAGAAGCCATTCAGAAACGCGTGGATGACGCGCGATCGGCCGCCGACTCGGACTGGCTCGGCACCGCAATCGGTCTGGTCGCCGTTGCCGGTTTCGTCGACCCGGTGGGCTCCCTTGGGGTTTCAGCTGGGCGAAGCCCGCTCGCGTGCACCCGCGGCCGCCCTTGCCGACCAAGACATCTTGACCCGGCTCTGCGTCGCCCGTCGCTGATAGGTCAGTACCAGTTGTGGCGCCGTGTCACGACAGCCCGGTGAGGCCAGTGCGGGCCACGCACACCAACTCGTGTCGAGTGCCGCGTTTCTGTCGCGGCTTCGAGGCGCGAAGACCATCACAGGAATCTGCCTGAATCGGCCTGCGCCGACTCACATGCCTCTGCAGTGCGGGTAATGCCGTCGGCCACATTCCGATAGCACGACAACCAGCAAGCATCGGTCTGCTTCCGTGCATCCATGTTTTGAAGGAGAAATCAGTGTTCTCAAGCACAACTCACACCGCCGCATTCGAAACGGTCAGCGCCCCTGGGTATGCGGCCGATCCAGCCACCCGACCCGTCGCACCTGAGGAGAGGTAACCATGGATTTCGGGACGCTATCGCCGGAAATCAACTCCGGGCGAATGTATTCAGGTCCCGGCTCGGGATCGATGACGGCCGCCGCCTCGGCCTGGAACGGGCTGGCCGCGGGGCTGTACGACGCGGTGGCGGACTACGCTTCGGTGACCGCGAAGCTGGCGAAGGGATGGCAGGGTCCAGCGGCTGTGGCGATGACCCGAGCCGCGGCACCCTACCTTGGGTGGCTGAACGCCACTGCCGCACAGGCTCAGCAAGACAGCCACCCAGGCTAAGGCAGCCGCGAGCGCCCATGAGTCGGCGTTTGCGGCGATGGTGCCCCCGCCGGTGATCGACGCCAATCGCGCGTTGCGGACGTCCCTGGCCTCGACGAACTGCCTGGGCCAAACCAGCCCGGCGATTGCGGACACCGAGGCCGACTACGAACGGATGTGGGCCCAGGACGCCGATGCCATGTACGCCTACGCCGGCGCCTCGGCCGATGCCTCGACGCTGACGCTGTTCACCCCGCCGCCGCATGCTACCGGGGGGCCGGCTCGCCAAGGTACGGCTGTCACCCAAGCGTGCCGCACCTGGGCCCTGACAGCGGCGCCGGAGATCATATCGGCTGGTTACCAAGTGATGTCAACAATCCCCGAAGCACTGCAGGCGCTCTCCTCGTCACCGCTGGCAACGTTCGATGCGTCCCTTTTGCCGGTGGCGTCGTCGCTGTCGAAACTGAGTTCACTGTCCGCGCCGTCTGACTTCGCGATCAAACACCTGAATTCCCTTAATAGGAAAGCGGCGTTGCGGTGGCTCTTACCGAACCCGGGTGGTGCCGGCGGCGCGGCGATCACCGCGGCGTTCGGTCGCGGGACGTCGATCGGGACGTCGATCGGGACATTGTCGGTACCGCAGGCCTGGGCGGCAGCCACGACGCCGAGCCCGGTTACCATGGAGCCGTTGCGTAGGGGCTGGGCTTGCGAGCCGATCCGATTAGTGCACGTCAGTGACCCGCAAACGTGGCCCTCATACCGTTAACGGGTACAGCGGTCAGAGCGGCGTGACGTAGGCCGAGCTGATGCCACCGTCGACCAAGAAAGTCGAGGCGGTGATGAACGACGCGTCATCGCTGGCCAAAAATGCTACGGCAGAAGCGATTTCGTCAGGCTCGGCGAAGCGGCCCAGCGGTACGTGCACCAGCCGGCGAATGGCCCGTTCGGGATCCTTGGCGAAAAGCTCTTGCAGCAGTGGGGTGTTCACCGGCCCCGGGCACAGCGCGTTGACCCGAATGCCCTGCCGGGCGAACTGCACGCCCAGCTCCCGTGACATGGCCAGCACCCCGCCCTTGGAGGCGGTGTAGGAGATCTGCGATGTCGCCGACCCCAGCACCGCAACGAAGGATGCCGTGTTGATGATCGAACCTTTCCCGGCGGGCACCATGTGCCGCAATGCCGACCGGCAACACAGGTACACCGATTTCAGGTTGACGTCTTGGACCCGTTGCCACGCTGCCAGTTCGGTGTTTTCGATCAGGTCGTCCCCGGGCGGCGAGATGCCGGCGTTGTTGAACGCGATGTCGACCGAGCCGCAAGTTTGCGCTGCGGTGTCGAACAGCTTGCTGACCGCGTCCTCGTCGGAGACATCGGTTGGCACAAACAAACCGGAAAACTCCTCAGCGGCCTTCGCGCCGGCGTCGCCGTCGATGTCGCCGACCACAATCGTCGCGCCTTCGGCATGCATCCGGCGCCCGGCGGCCAGGCCGATGCCGCTGCCACCGCCGGTGATGACTGCCACCCGGCCCGCCAGCCGTCGGGTGAGATCGACCACCTAATCCTCCTTGATCGCGATGAACACGTTTTTGGTCTCGGTGAATTGCAGCGGCGCGTCCGGCCCGAGCTCGCGGCCCAGACCCGACTGCTTGAAGCCGCCGAACGGGGTGTTGTAGCGCACCGACGAGTGCGAGTTCACCGACAGGTTGCCGGACTCGACCGCCCGCGACACCCGCAGTGCGCGAGACAGGTCGTCGGTCCAGATCGATCCGGACAGCCCGTAGGCGCTGTCGTTGGCCAGGGTGATGGCGTCGTGTTCGTCCTCGAACGTCAGCACCGTGACCACCGGCCCGAAGATCTCGTCGGTGACGGTGCGGTCGCCGCGTTTCGGAGTGAGAACCGTTGGCGGAAACCAGAATCCAGGCCCCGAGGGCGCCGTGCCCCGAAATGCGACGGGCGCGTCGTCGGGGACGTAGGAGGCCACCTTGTCCCGGTGTGGGCCGGATACCAGCGGACCCATCTCGGTGTCACGCGATCCGGGGTCCCCGACGACGACGTTGCGCACCGCCGGCTCGAGCAGCTCCATGAACCGGTCGTAAACGCTGCGCTGCACCAGAATCCGGCTACGGGCGCAGCAGTCCTGTCCGGCATTGTCGAACACCCCGGCCGGCGCGGTCGCCGCCGCGCGCTCCAGGTCGCAGTCGGCGAAGACGATGTTGGCGCTCTTGCCGCCCAGTTCCAGCGTCACCCGCTTGACCTGATCCGCCGCACCGGCCATCACCCTCTTGCCGACTTGGGTGGATCCGGTGAACACGAGCTTGCGAACTCCCGGGTGGGTGACGAACCGCTCCCCGACCACCGCACCCTTTCCCGGCAGCACAACTCAGCAGGTCTTCGTCCAGCCCCGCCTCAACCGCAAGCTCACCGAGCCGCATCGTGGTCAGCGGCGTCCACTCGGCGGGCTTGACCAGCACCGCGTTGCCGGCAGCAAGAGCCGGCGCGATGCCCCAGGACGCGATCACCATCGGGAAATTCCAAGGCGTGATCACCCCGACCACGCCCATCGGTTCGTTGAAGGTGACATCGAGTCCGCCGGCAACCGGAATCTGCTTGCCGGACAAGCGTTCCGGGCTGGCAGCATAGAAGGTCAACACGTCACGGACGTGGCCGGCTTCCCACTGCGCCGAGGCAATGGGGTGTCCGGAGTTGGCCACTTCGAGCGCGGCCAGCTCGTCGATATGGGCGTCGACGGCAGCGGCGAATGCTCGCAGCCCGGCCGCACGCTGCGCCGGCGCCAGCCGTGCCCAGCGCCGCTGGGCCACCTGCGCCCGCCGCACCGCGTCGTCGACGGCGCCGGCATCGGCGTGCTCGACCGACCGCAGCACTTCCTCGGTGGCCGGGTTGACCAACTGCACTGTGCTCATCTGGTCACCGCGTATGACCGCGCGGCGTCCACCACCGCCGCGAACAGCCGCAGGTCGTTCAGAGACTCCTCCGGATGCCACTGCACAGCAAGCACGAAATTCTCCCCCGGCAGCTCCAGCGCCTCCACCACGCCGTTGGCGTCCCACGCGCTGACCACCAGATGATCACCGACTTCGGCGACCGCCTGATGGTGGTAGCAGCGAACCTCAGCGGACTCCCCGACCAGCGCGGCCAGCCGGGTGCCTGCCACGGTGCGCACCGGCAGCGAGGTGAACACCGCATTGCCGGCCCGATGTCCGCTGTGGCCGAGAACGTCGGGCAGGTGCTGGTGCAACGTCCCGCCGAACGCGACATTGAGCACCTGTGCGCCGCGGCAGATGCCCAGCACCGGCAACCCTCTTTGCAGCGCACCTTTCAATAGGGCCAACTCCCAGGCGTCGCGGACAACACCGGGCTGGTCGGTTTCCGGATGCGGTTGCTGGCCGTAGGCGGCGGGGTCGACGTCCTTACCCCCGGTGATGACCAGACCGTCCAGGCTGTCGAGCACCCGGTTGGCGGCGTCGGGGTCCACCGGCTGCGGCGGCAACAGCACGGCGATACCGCCGGCCATGGTGACGCCCTGAAAGTAATTGGCGGGCAGAAAACTCGCCGAGACGTCCCAGACGCCGGTCTGCGCTTGGTCAAGGTAGGTGGTCAGACCCACCACCGGCCCCGCTGGGCCCGGTTTAGAGGCGTTCAAAGCCACGCATCCTCTCCCAATCGGTGACCGCCGCGTTGAACGCCTCCAGTTCCACACGCGCGTTGTTCAGGTAGTGAGCGACGACATCGTCGCCGAACGCCTCCCGTGCCAGCGCCGATGCCCCGAACACCGCCGCGGCTTCGGCCAGCGTGGCGGGCAGCCGTTCGATTTCTGAGGCCCCGTAGGCCTCATAAGCATTGCCGGCGCAAGGTTCGGAAAGCTCCAGGCCCCGCTCGATACCGTACAACCCTCCCGCGATCAGCGCCGCCACCGCGAGGTACTGGTTGACATCGCCGCCGGGAACCCGGCATTCGACCCGGATGCTGCGTCCGTGGCCGACGACCCGGAGTGCGCAGGTGCGGTTGTCCAGTCCCCATGCCACCGCGGTAGGAGCGAAACTGCCATCCGCAAATCGTTTGTAGGAGTTGATGTTCGGCGCATAGAACAAGGTGAGTTCGCGCAGTGTGGCCAGCTGGCCGGCGATGAAGCTGCGGAACGTCGCCGACATGCCGTGCTGCCCGCTGCGGTCGGTGAACACCGCGGAGCCGTCCGCAGCGCGTAGCGAGAGATGGATGTGGCAGCTGTTGCCTTCGCGCTCATCGTATTTCGCCATGAACGTCAGGCTCTTGCCGTGCTGGTCGGCGATTTCCTTGGCGCCGTTCTTGTAGATGGCGTGGTTGTCGCAGGTGACCAGCGCCTCGTCGTAACGGAACCCGATCTCCTGCTGACCCTTGTTGCATTCGCCTTTGACGGCCTCGAACCGCAGACCCGCACCAACCATGCCCAGCCGGATGTCGCGCAGCAACGGCTCCATCCGCGACGACGCCAAAATCGCGTAGTCGATGTTGTAGTCGCTGGCCGGGGTCAGCCCGCGATAACCACTGGCCCACGCCTGGCGATAGGGCTGGTCGAACACCATGAACTCCAGCTCGGTGGCGACATCGGCGACCAGCCCCCGCTCATTGAGCCGATCGAGTTGGCGGCCCAGGATGCTGCGCGGCGAGACGGCCACCGCGGTGCCGTCTGCCCAGGCCAGGTCGGCAATCACCAACGCCGTGCCAGCCAGCCAGGGAACAAGCCGAAGAGTGCTCAGGTCAGGCGTCATCACCATGTCGCCGTAGCCGGTCTCCCAACTCGACATCGCATAACCGGGCACGGTGTTCATGTCGACATCGACGGCCAGCAGATAGCTGCAGCACTCGGCGCCATGGGCGGCCACCTCGTCGACGAAGAACCGGCCCGACAGCCGCTTGCCGACGAGCCGGCCCTGCATGTCGGTGAACGCCACGATGACGGTGTCGACGTCGCCGGCCGCGACCCGTCGCTCCAGCTCGGCCGGGGACAACATCGGAGAGGTCACATCCGCTAGTCAACCATCCCCAACCCGTCAGCTGCCGTCACAGAAGCCCGTTGAAGCCGAGAATCGGCACTACCAGCCGCTGGTGCGCAACACGATCTCGGTGGCCAGCTGCGCCGTCGATTCCTGCGCGTTGCGCCGGCTAAGGAAATCCACCACGCGGTAGTCGGCGTAAACGAGGCGCTGGCTGTCGCGGGCCACTGCCCGCGCCGCAGGATGACTCGCCAGGACGGTGGTGCTGATCTCCACCGGTGGGCAGTGCTCATCGCGAACAACGCCATTGAGATCCGCCACCCGCGGATGTCCGCGGTCGATAGCCACCAGACCAACGAACCGGCCCAACCTGGTCGCCGCCAGTTCCCAGGCCAGCTCGGCGCCGGCGCGGTCGCCGACCACCACCGCCCACCCGATTCCCAGGGCGTCGAGGATGCCGACCACAGACTTGGGAGTCAGGCGCGAGTCGGGGCCGATGACGACCGTCCGGAGCGATGCTGTGTGCAGACGCGCACACAACGCTTCATAGGCAGCTGGCGCTCGTTGCTCAGCGGCGAGTATGACGACGACGACACCCTTTTCCGGACCGGACACTGCCACCGGGACCGGAAACCCGTCGAGCGTGGTCATCATGGAGGGCACTTAAGCAAGTTACAGGAAATCGCCTGCGTGCGGGCGGTTTCCAGGCGTTCTCGGTGTCCGCCGACAGCTGCTTTTCCACCCGGTTAATCCGCCGTTCCGGTCGCGTTAACCAGACCGCGCTCACAGTCCGGTGAACAAACCGAATATGAGATTGCCCATGTACAGCGACCGGGGCGCATAGCCGGGGTCCAGCAGGCCCGAGTTGTAGATTCCAAGGTTCCCGAAGCCCGCCCTCGCCGCCGAGGCCGACCCTGCCACGACCCACCCGCCGGTCCCGCGGTCACCGACCCGAACGAAACCGCCGCCGAGGCCAACTCGAGGGCCAACCCGCCCTTACTTTCCGCCGGGCTACCTCGACTCTCCAAAGAAGTTGTCAAACCGCGAATTACGCCAATTTTCGCAGCACAGCCCGGACAATCGTTACCTGCGCAGCTCGCTGACGACGTGCAGTCGCCGCGGCGGTGGCCCTTCAAGTAGGCCGGTGACAGTGTCCACGTCAAGATGCGACGCGAGCAGTTCAGCAATCAGATCCAGCTGGGCATCGCGTCGCGCGGCAACGTTCACGTCGTCGGCGACAACGAATCGGCTCCGGCCAGCAGCATCGCCAACGAGGGTGAGCCATGCGCGACGGAAGTCGTCGTTGTCGAATAGTCCATGCCAGTGGGTGCCGAAGACCGCGCCGCGCACGATGCCCTGTGGCTCGGAGTCGACGTCAAACCAGCCCTCCTCAGCACACCGGGCGAGCCGACCATAGTGGATTTCATATCCGCTTAACGGCAGCTGCCAGCGGCGCAGGACCTTGTCCGCAGAGAAGACGATGTCGGCGTCCAGCAGGCCCAACCCAGCGACCACCCGCGCCCCGGATTCAACCGTGTCCTCGATGCGCCGGCATAGCATCTGGAAGCCCCCGCAGATGCCCAGTACCGGCTTGCCCGCGCGGGCGTGATCCGCGATCGCGCCGGCCAGACCACGATCACGCAGCCAGGACAGGTCCGCGACGGTGGCTTTGCTGCCCGGAAGCACGATCACGTCGGCGTCGGGCAGGTCGGCGGGGTCGGTGATCCAGCGCACCAGCACGCCGGGTTCACAGGCCAGCGCCTCGATGTCAGTGGAGTTGGAAATCCGGGGCAGCCGGACCGCGGCGATCCGCAGCCAGTCGTCGCCGCGTGGTGGCGCCGGCGTGCCGACAACGCGGTGAGCAACCACCGACAGCGAGTCCTCGGCGTCGAGCCAGAGCTGGTCGGCGTAGGGCAGCACCCCGTAGGTCGGGCGGCCGGTCAGGGTCAGCAACTGCTGTAGCCCGGGCTCCAGCAGCGCGGGGTCGCCGCGGAACTTGTTGACGATGAAGCCCGCAATGAGCGCCTGGTCGTCGGGATCGAGTACCGCGACCGTCCCGAACAGATGAGCCAGCAGGCCGCCCCGGTCGATGTCGCCGACCAGAACCACCGGCAGGTTGGCAGCCCGGGCCAGTCCCATGTTCGCTAAATCTGTTGCCCGCAAATTGATTTCGGCCGGTGAACCGGCACCCTCGCAGATCACCGCATCGAATTCGTCACGCAGGCAGGACAATTCGTCCTGGACGATAGCGGCGAGCCGGTCCCGATGCGCCAGGTAGCCGGCCGCCGTCACCGAGCCTGCGACCTGCCCCCGGATCACCAGCTGCGATGTCCGGTCGCTGCCCGGCTTCAGCAGGATCGGGTTGAACCGCACACTGGGTTCCAAACCCGCCCCACGGGCCTGGATTGCCTGGGCCCGGCCGATCTCACCACCTTCGACCGTAACCGCGGAGTTGTTGGACATGTTCTGCGCCTTGAACGGCGCGACCCGAACTCCGCTGCGGGCCAGCAACCGGCACAGACCCGCGACCACCACCGATTTCCCGGCGTCAGAGCTGGTGCCTGCCACCAGCAGAGCCCCGCTCACTCTTTTCTGGCGAGCAGACGCAAAAGCCCCGAATTTCGGTCCGAAATCGGGGCTTTTGCGTCTGCTCGCCCCCAGAAAGTCATGGCAACGTGAGGATCTCGACACCGGTGTCGGTGACCAGCAGGGTGTGCTCGAACTGCGCGGTCCACTTGCGGTCCCGGGTGACCACCGTCCACCCGTCTTCCCAGATTTCGTAGTCCAGCGCGCCCAGGTTGATCATCGGCTCGATGGTGAATGTCATGCCCGGCTGCATGATTGTCCCGACGGCGGGCTGGTCGTAATGCAGGACGACCAGTCCGTTGTGGAACGTGGTACCGATACCGTGACCGGTGAAGTCTCGAACCACGTTGTACCCGAACCGATTTGCATATGCCTCGATGACACGACCTATTACGGACAATGCACGCCCGGGTTTGACGGCGTTGATCGCACGCATCGTCGCCTCACGGGTTCGCTCAACGAGCAGGCGGTGCTCCTCGGAGACGTCGCCGGCCAGAAAGGTCGCGTTGGTGTCGCCGTGCACCCCGTCGAGGTAGGCGGTGACATCGATGTTGACGATGTCACCGTCGGCGATCACCGTCGAATCAGGGATTCCGTGGCAGATGACCTCGTTGAGCGACGTGCAGCACGACTTGGGGAATCCCTTGTAACCCAGCGTTGATGGATAGGCGCCGTTGTCGACCATATAGTCGTGCGCGATCCGGTCAAGTTCGTCGGTCGTCACGCCGGGAGCGACCGCCTTACCCGCCTCGGCCAGCGCGCCGGCCGCGATCCGGCTGGCGACACGCATCTTCCCGATCACCTCCGGGGTCTGTACCCACGGCTCGGTGCCCTCCCGGGCCGTCGGCTTGCCGACGTATTCCGGGCGCGCGATCCACTTGGGCACCGGCAGCGTCGGGGACAACACGCCGGGGGAAAGCGCGGTGCGACCAGGCATGCCGCTAGCTTAATCACGCCAGCCCGGCGACCCGAACCTAACCAGCGGGCCGTGCCGCGGCCCGTGGGAGTCCCTCCCACCTGCGGGGGGGCGTACCCCCACCTGGCCTGCAGGAGAGAGCAGGGCAATCAGACCTGGTGGCGGCGCAGGAGCGCCCGGCGCGGTCCCCGGACGACCACCGAGCCGCACACCACCTGACCGGTCAACACGACATGCGGCGTTCCTTCCGCCGGTGCGTCTTTGCGGCGGTCACTCGCGCTGCCCACATAGACCTCGACGTCGTCGATCGAGGCGCTGGCGCCGTCGGGTAGCCGGATCTCCAGCGAACCGAACTTCATGTCGAGTTCGATGACCACCACCGGCCCAGCGAAACGGGCCTTGGTGAGGTCGAGTTCAATCGATCCCATCCGGCGCACCAGCGCCAGCCGGCTGGGCACCATCCAGCCTCCGTGGCGCTTCAGTGAGCCGGCCCACCCACGCAGTTCCACCCGGTCGGCCGCGGAAGTGACGATCGCGCCCGGCCCCGGCAGGTCACCGACAAGCCCGTCCAGCTCGTTTCGGGTTCGCGCGAAGGACACTTGCGACGAGCGTTGCTCGAACTCGTTGATGTCGATCAGCCCGAGCGCTACGGCGTTATGCAGTCGCCGCATTGTGCCGTTGCGGTCGGCGTCCGAAACCCGCAACGCCACCATGTCCCCACCGGTCTCCGTCATGGCCTTTTCCTGATAGTTCTGCCACCGCTTCAAGGGCGAACTTCGCCTACCCTCGCAACTTACCGCTGTTCGGGGTCGGCGACGCGCGGTCGTGGCTAGGTCAGGTAGCCCGGCGGCAGCGATTCGAACATCACCTTGGTCATCCGCACCGCGTATTCCGAGCTGCCACCCCCGACAATCAGCGCTGCGAACGCCAGATCCCCGCGGTACCCGGCGAACCACGAATGCGATCCGCCCGGGAATTCGGCTTCACCGGTCTTACCGAACACCTCACCGCAGCCGGCGATCTCCTTGGCGGTTCCATTGGTCACCACCAGCCGCATCATGGGCCGCAGCGCATCGATCATTTTCGGGCTGATCGGTGTGCTGTCGCCCTCGACCGCCGTCGGCCGGCCGGCGATCAGCTGCGGTACCGGGGTCTTCCCGGCAGCGACCGTGGCCGCCACCAGGGCCATGCCGAACGGGCTGGTCAACACCTTGCCCTGACCGAAACCGTCCTCGGTGCGTTCGGCCAGGTCCACCGTCGCCGGCACCGAACCGGTCACCGTGGTGATGCCGTCCACCTGATAATCGAGCCCGATCCCGTAGCGGGCTGCCGCCTGCGTCAGACCACGGGGTGGCAACTTGCTGCTCAGTTCGGCGAACGTGGTGTTGCAGGAACTGGCGAACGCCCGCGACATCGGCACCACGCCCAGGTCGAAGCCACCGTAGTTGGGGATGGTGCGATGCCCGATGTCGATTTGGCCGGGGCAACCCAGCATCGTATTGGGGGTAGCCATGTCGCGTTCGACGGCCGCGCCGGCGGTGATCATCTTGAAGGTCGATCCGGGTGGGTACAGGCCGGTGGTCGCGATCGGGCCCTCAGTATCGGCCTCAGCGTTCTGCGCGATCGCCAGGATCTCCCCGGTCGACGGTTTGATCACGACGATCATCGCTTTGCCGGCCCGGGTGTCCACGGCGTGTTGCGCGGCGCTCTGCACGGCCCTGTCCAGGGTGATCGAGACCGACGGCGCGGGCGACGGCGCGACCTCGTGCAGCACGGTGACGTCGACGCCATTCTGGTTGACGCTGACCACCCGCCAGCCCGCCTCGCCGTCGAGTTCGTCGATCACGGCCTTCTTGACTTCGCTTATGACCGCTGGCGCAAAATGCTCGTCGGTCGGCAGTAGCTCGGCCTGTGGTGTGATCACGACGCCCGGCAGTTTCCCGATCGCCGCGAAGACCCGGATGCTGTCGTCGGCGCGCAACGTGACTCCCAGATCCAGCGGCTGGGTCGAGGAGCTGGCTTGTTCGGCGAGTAGCTGCGGATCGTTCAGCGTGTCATTAAAGGGGTGTAGGGCCTCGATCACTGCGTGTGCCGTCCCGATCAGTTCGCGGCCTGCCTGAGTAGCATCCAGCGAGTAGTGATACAGGTAGCCCGGCGCGAGCACATCGCTGCCGCCGAGTTCGTTCACCGAGGCGCGCCGCGGCGGGTCAGCCCGTAACGCGAACGTCTGGTGCTCGCCCAGCTTGGGATGCAGCCCGGTGGTGGCCCAGCGAACGTGCCAGTGCCCCTCATCGCGGGCCATCTTCAGCTGGCCGTCGTAGCTCCAGGTCCGGTTCTTGGGCAGATGCCAGGTGAAGCGATACACGACCCTGCCGCTGTCCTCGGCGTACTTCGAGCTGAGGATCTGTGCATCCAAATGTGTGGCCTGCAACCCGGCCCAGGCAGCGTTGAGCGCTTGACGGGCTTCGTTGGGGTTGTCGCTGAGTTGGGCGGCGGTCGCGGTGTCGCCGACGGCCAGCGCGGCGAAGAACTTCTCGGCAGCCGGGCCCGGACCTTCGGGCCGCGGAGTGCACCCCGGCAGCGCGATGACCGCAACGAACAGCAAACATGCGGCAGATGAGGCTAATGTTATTCGAGTTACCATCGTTACTGATGTTAAGAACTGTGGCTTCGACACCGGCGCAGACACACCGAGACCCAAGCGTTATTGAGCCGCCGCACGCGAACGTAACGCCAGCGCGAAATACGCTCGGCCCGGATTCGCAGCAGCGTTACGCCCGCGGATCGGGGTCAGTCCAGCAGCACCGTTGCGAAGGTGCCGACTTCGGCGAAGCCGACTCGGGCGTACGCGGCACGGGCGACCGTGTTGAAGTTGTTCACATACAGGCTGGCGATGCGCCCGGTACCGACGATCACGGCGGCAAGCGTTGCAGTACCGGCGGTGCCCAGACCCAGGCCACGCCGCTCAGGATGAACCCAGACCCCCTGGATCTGCCCGACGGCCGGAGACTGCGATCCCACTTCGGCCTTGAAGACGACCTGGCCATGCTCGAAGCGGGCCCAGGCCCGCCCGGCCGCGATGAGGCTGGCCACCCGGCGGCGATAGCCGCGGCCGCCATCCCCGAGCCGCGGGTCGACGCCTACTTCGCCGATGAACATGTCCACGGCGGCCACCAGGTAAGCATCCAGTTCCTCGGGCCGGACCTGGCGCACGCCGGGGTCGATCGGGCAACTGGGGTGGGTGTTGATGGCCATCAGCGGCTGGTGGTCGCGCACGTCACGCGCCGGACCCCAGGCCGACTCAAGCCGCTGCCACATCGGCAACACCAGGTCCGCCCTGCCGACCAGCGATGAACAACGCCGCGACGTGCTCTTCGCCTCGTCGGCGAACGCGTTCAGATCGACCAGTCCGCCGCGCAACGGGATGAGGTTGGCACCGGCGAAGCACAGCGACTCCTCGGCGACGCTTCGGGTCCACAGTTCCCCGCCAATCGAATTGGGGTCGATGCCATAGTCTGCGACCCGTGCAGCAACCATGCACGATTCGATCGGATTTTCATCGAGTATCCGCCACACTGCGGCGGCGTCACGCACCACGGACACCCGTCTCTCGCCGACAAGGCGCAAGATGGGCGGAGCCGACATCTCAGAACTCCCTGGGCTACGAACTGAGGGCAAGTGTAAGGGAACTGGCCCCTATCAGCTTACGGTCACAATAGGCGAACCGCTCGAGGTCGTGCCCGGATCGTGTTCGTCGCCGGCTTCGGATCCGATGGCGGTGCCCATCTCTTCGGCGAGCCGCATCGCCTCTTCGATCAGCGTCTCGACGATCTGCGCTTCGGGCACGGTCTTGATCACTTCACCCCGAACAAAGATCTGGCCCTTGCCGTTGCCCGAAGCGACGCCCAAGTCAGCCTCGCGAGCTTCACCCGGACCATTGACGACACACCCCATCACGGCCACCCGCAACGGCACGTCGAGCCCCTCCAGACCGGCAGTCACCTCGTTGGCCAGGGTGTAGACGTCGACCTGCGCGCGACCGCACGACGGGCACGACACGATCTCCAGACCACGCGGCCGCAGATTCAGCGACTCGAGGATCTGATTGCCGACCTTGACTTCCTCCACCGGCGGGGCTGACAACGACACCCGGATGGTGTCGCCGATGCCCCGCGACAGCAGCGCGCCGAAGGCGACCGCGGATTTGATAGTGCCCTGGAAAGCGGGACCGGCCTCAGTGACGCCGAGGTGCAGCGGGTAATCACACTGCTCGGCCAGCTGCTCGTATGCCGCGACCATTACTACCGGGTCGTTGTGCTTGACGCTGATCTTGATATTGCCGAAGCCGTGCTCCTCGAACAGCGAGGCCTCCCACAGCGCCGACTCCACCAGCGCCTCAGGCGTGGCCTTGCCGTACTTCTCCATGAACCGCTTATCCAGCGAGCCGGCGTTGACACCGATCCGGATCGGGATGCCGGCGTCACCGGCAGCTTTTGCGACCTCGCCGACCCGGCCGTCGAACTCCTTGATGTTGCCGGGGTTCACCCGCACCGCGGCGCATCCGGCGTCGATGGCGGCGAAGATGTATTTCGGCTGGAAGTGGATGTCGGCGATCACCGGGATCTTGCTTTTCTTGGCGATCGTGGACAGTGCGTCGGCGTCCTCTTGACGCGGACAGGCCACTCGGACGATGTCGCAGCCCGCAGTGGTCAGCTCTGCGATCTGCTGCAAGGTCGAATTGATGTCGTGAGTCTTGGTGGTGCACATCGATTGCACCGAGACCCGATAGTCGCTGCCGACCCCGACGTCGCCGACCATCAGCTGACGCGTGGTGCGCCGCGGGGCAAGCGTGGGCGCCGGAGGCTGCGGCATGCCCAGGCCAGTGCTCACTATCAACCCTTCTGTCCAAGTTTCTCGTTAGTGCGTTATTGAATCCGCTCGGTTACTGGAAGAGCCGGATCGGATTGACCAAATCAGCGGTGACGGTCAACAGCATGTACCCGACCACGAACACCAGCACCACGTACGTGGCCGGCATGAGTTTGAGGTAGTTCACCGGCGCCGCGGCCACCTTGCCACGGGCCGATCTGATCATATTGCGGATCTTCTCGAACACCGCGACGGCGATGTGGCCGCCATCGAACGGCAGCAACGGCAGCAGGTTGATGGCTCCCAGAATGAGATTCAGCTGGGCCAAGAAAAACCAGAACGCCACCCACAGTCCGTGGTCGACGGTGTCGCCGCCGATGATGCTGGCGCCGACCACGCTGATCGGGGTCTGCGGGTCACGCTGTCCGCCGCCGATCGCATGCACCAGCGCGCCGACCTTGCCCGGGATGGCGACCAGCGCCTTGCCCACCTCGACGGTCAGGCCGGCGGTGAACGCAAAGGTGGCGGGCACGGCCGAGAACACGCCGTAATGCGTGGGCCCGCCCCGGGGGGCGCCGACCCCGATGGCACTGACCGTGGCGGGCTCGAGTTGACTTCCCTGCCCATCGGAGATCCAGCGCTGGGTGGATTCGACGTTGACGTTGGCGGTAATCGCGGTGCCGTCGCGCTCGACGACGATCGGAACGATGCCGCGCGATTTGCGCACCGCCGCGGCCATCTCGTCGAAGGTGGAGACCGGGGTGTCACCGACCTTGACGACAACGTCGCCAGCGCGAATTCCGGCCAGCGCCGCCGGACCGGGACCGGTGCACTGATCGAGCTTGCCCTGGGTCATTTCCTGTGCGACACAGCCAGTTTCGCCGATTACCGCCTTGGTGGGCGGGTGCAGGTTCGGCAGCCCCCAGACCAGCGCGATGGCATAGATCAGCACCAGGCAGATAACGAAGTTCGTCCCGGGCCCGGCGAACAGCACCGCGGCACGCTTCCACGTGGCCTGCTTGTACATAGCGCGGTCACGTTCGTCGGGCTCGAGTTCCTCGACCGGGGTCATGCCGGCGATGTCACAGAAGCCGCCCAGCGGAACGGCTTTGACCCCGTATTCGGTTTCACCGCGCCGGGTCGACCACAACGTGGGGCCGAAGCCGACGAAATAGCGCCGCACCTTCATGCCGGTGCCGCGCGCGACCCACATGTGGCCACACTCGTGCAGCGCCACCGAGATCAGGATGGCGAGTGCGAACAGCACAATGCCGATAACGAACATCATCAGGCTCTAAGGACCTTTCTCAAGCCATTCCGGAGACCCGCCCGGACACTGGTGCCGGGCTTGCTGCGGCGACCGCGCGCTGGGCCCGTTCCCGCGCCCAGCGCTGCGCGTCGAGTACGTCATCCACGGTAGCGGGTAAAACGGCCCATTGGTCGGCAGCGTGCAGCACGTCGGCGATTGTGTCGACGATGGCGGGGAACCCGATCCGGCCTCCAAGGAACGCTTCTGCTGCTTCTTCGTTGGCGGCGTTGTAGACGGCGGTCATGCAGCCGCCAACCTCGCCGGCGTGCCGGGCCAGCTCCACCGCGGGGAAAACGTCGGTGTCCAGCGGCTCGAACTCCCAGATCGACGCGGTGGTGAAATCGCAGGCAGGAGCAGCACCGCCCACCCGGCGCGGCCAGCCCAGCGCCAAAGAGATCGGCAGCTTCATGTCCGGGGGGCTGGCCTGGGCGATCGTCGAGCCATCGATGAACGTGACCATCGAATGAATAACCGACTGGGGGTGTACCACGACCTCGATACGGTCATACGGGATGCCGAACAGCAGGTGGGTTTCGATGAGCTCAAGCCCTTTGTTGACCAGCGAAGCCGAGTTCAGCGTGTTCATCGGGCCCATTGACCAGGTCGGATGGGCGCCGGCCTGCTCGGGGGTGACGTACTCGAGGTCCGCGGCGGACCAGCCCCGGAACGGCCCGCCCGAGGCGGTCAGCACCAGCTTGGCGACTTCGTCGGGGGTACCGCCGCGCAGGCACTGGGCCAGCGCGGAGTGCTCGGAGTCGACCGGCACGATCTGACCGGGCCGCGCTGCCCGCAACACCAGCGGACCCCCGGCGACCAGCGATTCCTTATTGGCCAGGGCCAGCCGGGCACCCGACCCCAGCGCAGCCAGCGTCGGTCGCAGACCCAACGCCCCGACCAGCGCATTGAGGACGACGTCGGCCTCGGTCTCCTCGACCAGGCGGGTGACGGCATCGGGTCCGTGATATGGGATGTCGCCGGCCAGCTGCGCCGCGTGGTCGTCGGCGATGGCGATATTGGTCACACCGGTCTCGGCGCGCTGCCGCAGCAGCGTGTCCAGATTTCTGCCCCCAGCGGCCAGCCCGACCACCTCGAAGCGGTCCGGATTGTCGGCGATGACCTGTAGCGCCTGGGTGCCGATCGAGCCGGTACTGCCCAGCACCAGCACGCGCAGGCGGCCGTCGGCGTAGCCGTCACCCGGGCCGCCGGCGTTCGTAGTCACCCCCCCATTGTGCCGCTTCGGTACACACCTCATCGCAGCGCGCGCGCGTCATCTTTTTCCTGGCCCGTTCATGCGACCCGCACCTCTCGGCGATTCTTATCTGGCATATTTATGCTTAGCTCTGATGCTAAAATGTCAGCGTGCGCACGACTGTTCGTATCGATGACCAGCTCTACCGCGAGGTCAAGGCGCAGGCCGCTCGTTCCGGGCGCACCGTGGCCGCGGTTCTCGAGGATGCGGTGCGGCGTGGTCTCGTTCCGTCTGAGCAGCGGGCCGCAGGTCGCTACATAGTCCGCCCGACGGGCAGGGGCGGGCTTCGGTCCGGGGTGGATCTGTCGTCGAACGCAGCTGTCACTGAGGCGATGGAAGACGGCGTTTCAGTCGATGCGTTGCGTTGACGTCAACGTTCTCGTCTATGCACACCGGGCGGACTTGCGCGAACATCCGGACTATCGAGACTTGCTGGAACGGCTGGCCAACGACGATGAGCCGCTTGGTCTACCGGACAGCGTGCTCGGCGGCTTCGTGCGGGTAGTGACCAACCGCCGCATCTTCACCGAACCGACGAGCCCGGACGACGCGTGGGATGCGGTCGATGCGCTGCTCGCGGCACCCGCCGCCATGCGCGTTGCCGCCGGAGAACGCCACTGGAGTTTGTTTCGGCAGCTCGCCGCGGACATCGATGCACGTGGCAACGACATCGCAGACGCGTATCTGGCCGCCTATGCGCTCGAGAACAACGCGGTGTGGTTGAGCGCCGACCGGGGCTTCGCCCGCTTCCGCAAACTGCGCTGGAGTCATCCTCTGGATCTGTGAGCGGATGTGATGCCGTCGGCTCGCTGGGTGGCACCCGACGCGAGCGATTCTCGAACCCATCCGTGGCCGCCGTCACTCCAAATCAGTGATGTTCAACCGGGAGGACGACGGCAAGGGCCGTCCGTAACAGTGCTCGCAATACGCGGCGCAGAATCCCACCGGTCCCGGCCGGCCAGCTGAAGTTCGGCCAACGACAAGCTTGTCGTTCGCTCAGTAGTGTTGGATTGCAACACAATTCGCCGACCTCAGCACCGATCTGCGACCGGCATGGCTACGAATACCGGGTATGCTGACCCTTGCGCTGATCGGCCTCATCGGCGGCCTGATCACCGGAATATCACCGTGCATCCTCCCGCTCCTGCCGGTGATCTTCTTCTCCGGCGCGCAGAGCGCCCCATACCCTCGCCGGGTCGGCCTTGCTGTCGTTGCTGCGGCTGCCGCAGGACGCCATCCGATGGGTTGCGCTGGTCGCGCTGGTGGCCATCGGCCTCGGACTGATCTTCCCCAAGAACGAGGAGCTGCTCGAACGCCCGTTCTCCCGCATTCCCCAGAAAAAGCTCGCCACCCGCAGCAACGCATTCGGCCTGGGCCTGGCGCTGGGTCGTCGTCACCCGGGCGGCGGTGCTACCGATGACAACCTGATGAACGACCTGTGCGGCACCGGGGCAGCTACCGACAGCGCCGTCCGGGTTGGTCGGCCGCCGGACCCCGGTTGCGGCGAACATCCTGGCGAATCTCGTCGCAGCACCACCGGTGACTGTTCGCCACGTCGGTGAGCCGAACACCGGTAGCATCCCGTGGTGTTCGAGAAAGAAAAACAGATAACGGGCCGGGTAATACCTCGCGTCAGCCGATGTGCATGAGCAAACTGCCGGCACCGGCAGCGCCATAAAGTGCTCGACGAACAATTGCCGAAAAGCGTTGCCGGCCAAGGAATACTCCCAGTATTTCCAGGTCGGCGCGCTGCTCGTCGCGCAATATGCGGTTGGCAGCCCGGTGAAGTCGGGCAACCAACCTCAGTATCAGCAGCTAGCAGGGGCAACCGCCACCGAGCGACCGGTGGTTTGACGGCTTCCCATAACGGGTATTCGGAGCCGATAACGCCGCGGATTGGCGGCAGACCAATTTTAGATGCCCACCCATCCACGACTAGTTCGGCTTCGAATAGGTGGCAGAGCGAAATTTAGAGGCGAAACGGCATCCGGCCGTCCGCGACAAAGTGAGAAGACAAAGATAAAGGGAGTGCTTGGACTATGAACATTCAGAAGAAGGTATTTGCGGCGGCCAGTCTGGCGACCGCGGTGATGGGTCTATCGGTGACCACAGCTGCGGGTGCTCAGGCGGATCCGGCGGCCGGTCTGGTCGGCCCGGGATGCGCGGCTTACGCGGCGATGCACCCCGAGGGTCCCGCCTCGGTAACCGGGATGGCGCTGGAGCCGGTCACGGTGGCCGCGTCGAACAACCCGATGCTGAGCACCTTGTCTGCCGCAGTCTCGGGCCAGCTGAACCCGGACGTGAACCTGGTCGACAC
Organism: uncultured Actinomycetota bacterium; assembly: GCA_963763005.1. Classification (GTDB taxonomy): domain Bacteria; phylum Actinomycetota; class Actinomycetes; order Mycobacteriales; family Mycobacteriaceae; genus Mycobacterium. The sequence continues at coordinate 278,606 of CAVXMI010000016.1, read as the reverse complement.
CCTAAACGGTGGTCAGTTCACGGTGTTCGCGCCGACCAACGCTGCATTCGACAAGCTCCCGGCGGCCACGCTCGACCAGCTCAAGACGGACGCGCCGTTGCTGAACAAAATTCTGACCTATCACGTGGTGCCGGGGCAGATCAGCCCAGAGGACATCGACGGCAGTCACCCGACCGTAGAAGGTTCCCCGCTGAACGTGACCGGCCCCGCAAGTGGCCTCAAGGTCAACAGCGCCTCCTCGGTGGTCTGCGGCGGTGTTGCGACCACCAACGCCACGGTCTACATGATCGACACGGTGTTGACGCCCCCGAGTATGTAACGGCTCCCGCTGCTACATCCCCGCTGGCCGGTGCCTGGCCGCGAGAACAATTTCGGGGCTAGGCACCGCCATCGATCAGCAACCGACCCGGTGCCGAGAGGGCCGATGCACACCCAAAAGGTGCGCATCGGCCCTCTCGGTGAATCAACTACCGCCGGACAATGAAGTAGGTCGTCACCGACAGGCGATGCCCAACGCTGCGCGGGCTCGACTGGCCTAAATATGCCGGTGCTGCCCGGCGACGCGTCCATGGCGCGCTTCGAGGTGTTCGCGCATCTCGATTTAGGCGACCACATCGAAAACCCCTCTAGCCGTTGGTATTTCACCGAATTCGCCCGCGCGGTAGCCCTGCAGCCAAACCTCGGTGTTCTGGACGCCGCTTTCGGCGAGGCGCTTGACGGTGAAGTCTCGCTGCTGGGTGGACACAGTGATGCCGGTGGCCGGCGCGCGAAAAGTCGTTGGCTCCCACATCATCCAGAGGATCGGCCCTGCGATCCGATATGCCGGCCGTCGTATGCCAGAATGACGGGAAGTTGCCAATACGATCCGGAGGAATCGCCGTGGCCAGTACTGAGGTGGAGCATTTCACCGGCGTCGACACCGCCGAGGTCCCGTCTGCAGGCTGGGGGTGGAGCAGGATCAATCACCGCACGTGGCACATCGTCGGCCTGTGCATCTTCGGATTCCTGCTGGCGATGCTGCGCGGCAACCACGTCGGGCACGTCGAGGACTGGTTCCTGATCGGGTTTGCCGCAGTCACGCTGGTCGTCCTGGTGCGCGACTTGTGGGGCCGGCGGCGCGGCTGGATCAGGTAGCCGTCACCCGCTCACGGTTTGGTGCGCCCGGCTCGTCATATACGAGTCATGATGGTGCGTATTTGGTGTCATCCTCTGGTTTGCGCCGCGCGCGCCGGTAGCAGGTGCCGGCAAGTGCGGAGACCACCAGCACGACCAGCAGCGCAACCCACGGCCACACGCCGTGCTGGTGGACCCAGCCGGCCAGCGCACCTTGCAGGCGGCCGGCCGCGGTAATCACCCCATCCTGCGGATTCGCCATGGCACCAGTGGTCAGCCGTACCTCGTAGAGGCCGTAGTAGCCCACGTACAGCCCGACCAGCACCAGCAGCGCACCACTGATCCGGTTGACGAACGGCAAGATGCGCCGCAACCGGTCAGCCAGCGCCGAACTCGCGGTCGCGGCCGCAATCGCAAGCACGCCGACAACCAGGGTCAGGCCCGCGACATAGGCGAGGTAGATGGCCACGCTCCCCAGGATCGAACCGCCTCGCAGGCCGGCTCCGGTGACCGCCAGAAACGGCCCGATGGTGCAGGACAGCGAGGCGATCGCATAGCTGACGCCGTAGCCGTACATGGAACCCAGCCGGACGGTCGGCGCCGATAACACGCCGAATTGCCGGGGCGTCAGCGCCGTCAGCTCTCGACCGGACAGCAGCCAAGACCCGAGGGCGATCAGCAGAACACCAATCAGCACCGTCACATACGGCAGGTAGCGCTGCACCGTCGTGGCCGCCGAGATGGTCAGCGCTCCGAACACGCCGAATACCGTCAAGAAGCCGAGCGCCATCCCGACGGTGGCTGCCACTGCCCGGCCGACTGCGCCTATTGGGCCCATCGGGTCAGCAGATTCCGGCCGCTCGGCGGAGTGTTGCCCGCGCACCACCAGAAGCAGATACGCGGGCAGCATGGCAAACCCGCAGGGGTTCAGCGCCGCCACCAAACCGGCGGCGAAGGCCAAACCGATCAGGGCCTGGTTCACGGGCTAGGACGTCAGCGCGGCCACCCGGCCTGCCAGCTCCTGCTGGGACATGGCCGAGGTGGGGTTGTTGACGAACGTCGACGAGCCGTCCGCGCGATAGAACACATACGCCGGCTGCCAGGGCACGTTGTAGCGGGCCCATATCGCGCCGTCGGCGTCATTGAGGTTGGTGAAGTTCAGGTTGTACTTCGAGACGAAGTTCTGCATCGCACCAACATCGGAGTGGGCGGCGATACCGACGAAGGTGACACCGGGATTGGCGGCCGCCACCTGGCTGACGCTTGGTGCCTCGGCGTTGCAGAACGGGCACCACGGCGTCCAGAACCACAGCACAGCCGGCTTGCCTTGCAGGCTGGCCCCATCGAAGGGGGCGCCGCTGAGGGTGGTTGCGGTGAACTGCAGACGATCATCAGCGGCCAGCGCGCGCGGTGCATTGGCCACGCTGAACATCAGCAGAACCGCCACCAGGGCCGTCGCGAACGCGTTGATCGAGGACAGAAGACGAAGACTCATGGCAGACCCCTTTTGCTGGTGTTTTGCTCTGATGACGTAATACCCGCCGTTGCGGTTCATTACGCCGGCTGATTCACCCGCCTTCGGCGGCCAGCTGTCCACAGGCGGGGCCTGATTCGCCTGAGCTCCAGCTACCCGCCTTCGGCGGCCAGCTGTCCACAGGCGGGGCCTGATTCGCCTGAGCTCCAGCTACCCGCCTTCGGCGGCCAGCTGTCCACAGGCGGGGCCTGATTCGCCTGAGCTCCAGCTACCCGCCTTCGGCGGCCAGCTGTCCACAGGCGGGGCCTGATTCGCCTGAGCTCCAGCTACCCGCCTTCGGCGGCCAGCTGTCCACAGGCGGGGCCTGATTCGCCTGAGCTCCAGCTACCCGCCTTCGGCGGCCAGCTGTCCACAGGCGGCGCTGATCTCCCGGCCGCGGGTGTCTCGCACCGTGCAGGAGACTCCCTTCGCCCGGACGCGTTTGACGAATTCGCGCTCCACCGGCTTGGGGCTGGCGTCCCAATCACTGCCCGGCGTCGGGTTGAGGGGGATCAGGTTCACATGCACCAGCGGGCCGAGAGCAAGATGCAGCCGCCTACCCAGCAGGTCGGCCCGCCACGGTTGGTCGTTGACGTCACGGATCAGTGCGTACTCGACAGACACCCGCCGCCCGGTCACATCGGCGTAGTACCGGGCGGCATCGAGCGCCTCGCTGATCTTCCACCGGTTGTTGACCGGAACCAGCGTGTCGCGCAGCTCGTCGTCGGGCGCGTGCAACGACAACGCCAGAGTCACACCGAGCCGCTCGTCTGCGAGCTTGCGGATCGCCGGAGCCAGACCCACCGTCGACACCGTCACCGAGCGGGCCGAAATCCCGAAACCGGAAGGCGGCGGTTCGCTGATGCGTCGCACCGCGGCCAGCACCCTGGCGTAGTTGGCCAGCGGCTCCCCCATGCCCATGAAAACCACGTTCGACAACCGATCGCCGAAGTCATCGCGCAACGCTACAGCGCCGGCCCGCACCTGTTCGAGGATCTCTGCGGTCGACAGGTTACGAGTCAACCCGCCCTGTCCGGTGGCGCAGAACGGGCAAGCCATGCCGCAACCGGCCTGCGACGAGATGCACACCGTGTTGCGCTGCGGGTAGCGCATCAGTACGGATTCGACCGTGGCACCATCAATGGCCCGCCACAACGTCTTTCGGGTCTGGCCGGCATCACAGGTGACTTCCCGCGCCGCGGTCAGCAGGTTGGGGAACATCGCCTCGGCGATCTGGTCGCGAACAGCCGCCGGAAGGTCGGTCATCTGCCGCGGATCGGCGATGAGCCGACCGTAGTACTGGTGTGCGAGTTGCTTGGCCCGAAACGCGGGCAGACCCAGCTCCGCGACAGCCGACCCGCGGCCGGCCGCATCCAGGTCGGCCAGGTGCCGCGGCGGCCGCCCGGCCGACCCATCCGGGCGCGGCTCTTCGAATATCAATTCTTGGACCATGATCTGTCCAGTATCGGTCCTGTCAGGGCAGTAGCGTCAGGACGATCCAGGCCGCCACCGCGGACGGGAGCAGGCCGTCGAGCCGATCCATCAGGCCACCGTGGCCGGGTAACAGGCGGCCCATGTCTTTAATACCGAGGTCGCGCTTGAACTGAGACTCCACCAGATCGCCAAGCGTGCAGGTCAGGACAAGAACAAGACCCAGCACAGCCCCGACCCACGCTGCTCTGCCGCCCAGGAAGGTCGCGGTCAGGATCGTTGCGGTAATACCGCAGACCAACGAACCGGCGAATCCCTCCCAGGACTTCTTCGGGCTGATCGTGGGAACCATCGGATGCTTGCCGAAGAGCACCCCAACGGCGTAGCCACCGACGTCGGACGCGATGACCGCGATCATCAGGCAGTACACCCGACCCGCGCCGTCCGCCGGGTAGACCAGCAACGCGCCGAACGAGGCGAACAGCGGGACCCACGCGGCCAGGAAGACGGTGGCGGATGCGTCCCGCAGGTAGTTTCCCGAAGACGGCGGACCAGCGACGTTTTCGACCTGGCGGCTGTCCGGCCGACCGTCCTGCATGAACAGCCGCCAGTTCATGCAGACCACGACCGTGCCACCGAAGCCGACCAGCGCGCCAACCTCACGAAACGGCCAGGTCAGCCACAGGCTGGCTTGGCCCCCGATCAGCAATGGGACCAGCGGGATCAGATATCCGGCTTCCCGCAACCGCCGCACCACCTCATGGGTGGCGATGAAAACGCCGACGGCGACGATGGCAACCCAAAGGCGCGGAGCGAACTGCAGCGTCGCAATGAGGACGCCGCCGATAGCCAGTGACACCGCGATCGCGGCGGGCAGATCGCGTCCCGCCCGGGACGCCTTCTTGGCCGACTGCTGCTTGGTCTTGTCGGCCCCATGCGCCGGCTCGTCGGGCGGGGTTCCGGCGCCGGTGTCGGTGGTTGTCACAGACATAGTTGCTAGCGGCCGCTAGACCTCCAGCAGCTCGCCTTCTTTGTGTTTGACCAACTCGTCTATCTGGGTGACGTACTGGTGCGTGGTCTTGTCCAGATCCTTTTCTGCGCGGCCGACATCATCCTCGCCGGCCTCGCCATCCTTGCGGATGCGATGCAGTTCTTCCATCGCTTTGCGTCGGATGTTGCGCACCGAGACCTTGGCGTCCTCCCCCTTGTGTTTAGCCTGCTTGACCAACTCCCGCCGACGTTCCTCGGTGAGCTGCGGTACCGCCACCCGGATAAGGGTGCCGTCGTTGGTGGGGTTCACTCCGAGGTCGGAGTTGCGAATCGCCGTCTCGATGGCGTGCAGCTGACTGGCTTCGTACGGCTTGATGACAACAAGCCGCGCCTCGGGGACATTGATGCTGGCCAGCTGCGTGATCGGGGTGGTCGCACCGTAGTAGTCGATCGCGACCCGGGAGAACATGCCCGGATTGGCGCGGCCGGTACGGATGGATGACAGGTCGTCACGGGCCACCGATACAGCCTTGTCCATTTTCTCTTCGGCATCGAAGAGAGCCTCATCGATCATGTGCGCCGCTCCTCCTCATCGCTACGCTCTGCATCGTCGCAAGCGCGGATCATCGCGCCTTCCCCTTAGGTGGTGACCAGCGTCCCGATCTTCTCACCAGCGACCGCTCGAGCGATATTGCCATCGGTCAGCAGGTTGAAAACCAGGATCGGCATGCCATTGTCCATACAAAGACTGAACGCGGTGGCGTCGGCTACTCGCAAGCCACGGTCAAGAACCTCGCGATGACTGACCGCGGTGAGAAGTTCGGCGTCGGGGTTCACCCGGGGATCCTCGGTAAAAACACCGTCGACCGCCTTGGCCATCAGGACCACGTCCGCGTCGATCTCCAGCGCCCGCTGCGCTGCGGTCGTGTCCGTGGAGAAGTACGGCAGCCCCATGCCGGCGCCGAAGATCACCACCCGACCCTTCTCCAGGTGGCGGACGGCCCGCAACGGGAGGTAGGGCTCGGCCACCTGGCCCATAGTGATCGCGGTCTGGACTCGGGTGGCGATGCCTTCCTTCTCTAGGAAGTCTTGCAGCGCAAGACTGTTCATCACAGTGCCGAGCATGCCCATATAGTCCGACCGGGTACGCTCCATCCCGAGCTGCTGAAGCTGTGCGCCGCGGAAGAAGTTTCCGCCGCCGATCACGACGGCGACCTGCACGCCGCCGCGAACCACGTCGGCGATCTGACGAGCCACCAGCGAGACGACATCGGGGTCCAGCCCGACCTGGCCACCGCCGAACATTTCGCCGCCGAGCTTGAGCAGCACTCGCGAATACCGCGACGGTGGGCCGGAAACTGGAGAAGCCTGCACGCCGTTGGTGCTCGTCGGCTGGGGCTCCGTCATCAGACTCCTCGCATGAGAGTGCCATCCCGGCACCACCCGGAACGGCACCCCACATCCTGCCTCATCGCCGCACCCCGGCGTGTACGGGGTGCACTATTTGCCCGGCTGACAATCTGGGTCGCCGTGTCACACCGGGTTTGTCCCGCAGCAGATGTTTGAGCGTCGGGCGGCATTGGGAATCCGCTCCACCGCGGCGGGGAAATCAACGGTCCTGCTGAAGCGGTGCAAGGCGTCGTCGAGGCCCTCAAGGGTGAGGCCAAGGAAGCCATTAGCAAGCAGACGCAGCCCGCGGTAGCGCGAAGGTAGCCGAGCAGCGCGAGAAGTCCCATCGGTAGCTTGTGGGAAAAGTGGGTCCGGTCCGGATAACGGGCCGGACCCATCGACTTTCTCGGGGGCGTGAGCAAAGCTGCCGGGGCCGCCGATCGGCCCAGCCCACTCCCCGAGAATGCGGGTGTTAACGGGCCTGATATATGTCAATATTCCTGACATGGATGAAATCGGAGACGCTCCCCTGGGCTACCTGCTCTACCGGGTGGGAGCAGTACTGCGGCCAGAGGTTTCCGCCGCGTTGAGTCCCCTCGGCCTGACGCTCCCCGAATTCGTCTGTCTGCGCATCCTGTCGCTGTCACCGGGCTTGTCCAGCGCCGAATTGGCCCGGCACACCAACGTCACACCACAAGCGATGAACACGGTGCTGCGCAAGCTGCAAGACATTGGCGCCGTGGCCCGGCCCGCATCGGTGCCCTCCGGGCGCGCACTGCCGGCCACGCTCACAGGCCAAGGCCGGACCCTGCTGAAGCACGCCGAGTCCGTCGTACGTGGCGCCGATGCCCGCATCCTCACCAGATTGACCGGGGCTCAGCAACGCGAGTTCAAACGAATGCTCGAGAAGCTCGGGTCCGATTGACGATCAAGCCCGGGAGTTACGCGGGGGCCTGGATCCGGGCCCAGGGCCGGGCCTCTTCGAGTTCATAAGCCAGCTCCAGCAGCCGCGCTTCGCACCCCATGTCGGCTGAGAACATCATGCCCACCGGCAAGCCGTCCGCGGATTGGGCCAGCGGCAGTGAAATCGCCGGCTCGCCGGTGATGTTCTGTAGCGGGGTGAAGGTGACCCACCTGCTCAGCCGGTCGATGACCTGCTGATAGTCGGTCGGCGCGAGGTACCCGATCGGCGGCGGCGGGTCAGCGACGGTCGGCGTCAGTACCGCGTCGTAGGTGCCGAAGAATCGCGCTGTGTGCCGCCGCACTCTGCGCAACCGCACGATCGCCGAGGGCAGCCGGTGCACGTTACGGGTGGCGTAGCGGGCCAGCCCCAGCGTCAGGTTGTCCAGCCGGGCGCGGTCGAACGTCTTGCCGAACGCAAGGCGGCCGGTGCGCACCTGGGCCAACGCCAGCATCCCCCAGTACAGGACAAAGTCGCCGGGCAAACTCGTGGGTACCGGTACCTGCTCGATGTGTTCAACGCGGTGCCCGAGCTCCTCGAGCAGCCCGGCGGTGTTCAGTGTCAGTTCGCGCATCTCGCGGCCGCACTCGTGGTCGACCGAGCGGGTCACCACGGCTATCGTCAGCCGCTGCTTACCGGGCCGCGTGACGTCGCCGATCGGCGGCAGCCCGCGGGGCCGCCAGCTGCGCTCGACCTCCCGATAAATGGCGGCGGTGTCACGCACCGAGCGGGTCAGCACGCCGTTGGCGACGATGACCACCGGCAACCGTCGCAGCTGTGGGTCCAGCGGCAGCCGGCCGCGCGACGGTTTGAGCCCAACCAGCCCATTGCAGGAGGCCGGAATGCGGATCGAACCGCCGCCGTCGTTGGCGTGCGCAATCGGCACCACACCCGCGGCGACGAACGCCCCCGATCCCGACGACGAGGCACCCGCGGTGTGGTCGGTGTTCCACGGGTTACGGACCGGGCCCAGCCGGGGATGTTCGGCGGCTCCGCTGAATCCGAACTCCGACATCTGCGTTTTGCCCAGCGCGATCAGTCCGGTGGACAGCAGCACCCGGGTTATGCCGCTGTCTGCGGCGGCCCCGTGCGGCTTCCACGCGTCGGTACCCCGCATCGTGGGCAGTCCGGCTATGTCGACGTTGTCCTTGATATAGCTCGGTACGCCACTGAAGAAGCCGCTGGCCGCATCCCGCCCCGGACCGGACGCCACGTCAAAGGCCGCATGCGCCAAGCCATTGAGCTTGGGGTTTACGGCTTCGGTGCGCGCTTTGGCGGCCTCGACGACGTCGGCCCGGCCCACCCGACCGGATCGGATGGCGTCGGCAAGGGCGACGGCGTCAAGGTCGCCGAGGGCATCGTCACCGAAAGCGTGTACACGGGCCATGCGTCGACGCTAGACGGCTTGCGCTTGGCCGCTAGGCCTGCCCCACCTCAAACCGAACGAACCGCGTCACCGTCACGCCGGCCTCGTCAAGCAGGGCCTTGACGGTCTTCTTGCTGTCCGACACCGACGGCTGCTCGAGCAGCACGGCATCCTTGAAGAAGCCGTTCAGCCGGCCCTCGACGATCTTGGGCAGCGCCTGCTCCGGCTTGCCCTCGGCCTTTGCGGTCTCCTCGGCGATACGGCGTTCGCTGACCACGACGTCTTCGGGCACGTTGTCGCGGGACAGGTAACGCGCCTTGAGCGCGGCGATCTGCAGCGCTACTGCGTGTGCCGCCTCGGCACCAGCGCCCCGGTACTCGACCAGCACACCGACCGCCGGCGGTAGATCGGCCGACCGCCGGTGCAGGTAGGTCTCGACGGTGCCATCGAATATCGCGACGCGGCGCAGTTCCAGCTTCTCGCCGATCTTGGCCGACAGCTCGGCGATCGCCTGCTCGACGGTCTTGTCGCCGGTGCTGGCTCCTTTGAGCGCATCGACGTCAGCGGCTCTAGATGCCACCGCCGCTGCGACAACCTCGTCGGCCAGCGCCTGGAACTCAGCGTTCTTGGCAACGAAGTCCGTCTCGCAGTTCAGCTCGACGAGCGCGCCGTCCTTGGCGGCGACCAGACCTTCAGCCGTCGCGCGCTCGGCACGCTTGCCTACGTCCTTGGCACCCTTGATCCGCAGCGCCTCGACCGCCTTGTCGAAGTCGCCGTCGGTTTCGACCAGCGCGTTCTTGCAGTCGAGCATTCCGGCACCGGTCAGCTCCCGAAGTCGCTTGACGTCGGCAGCGGTGTAGTTCGCCAATGCTCAGCCTTTCCTAGGATGCATCTGTGGTTGATTCGGTTGCGCCTGCGGCGGCGTCAGTAGCAGCGGTGGCGGCGGCACCGGCCAGCAACTCCTGCTCCCATTCGGGGAGCGGCTCGGCCGCCTCTGCCTCCGGCTTGCCGTCACCGCGGCCCAGGCCGGCGCGGGCCTGCAGGCCCTCGGCGACCGCGGACGCGATCACCTTGGTCAGCAGGGCGGCCGAGCGGATCGCGTCGTCGTTGCCCGGGATCGGGTAGTCGACCTCGTCGGGGTCGCAGTTGGTGTCCAGGATCGCGATGACCGGGATGCCCAGCTTGCGGGCCTCGCCGACGGCGATGTGCTCCTTGTTGGTGTCGACGACCCAGACCGCCGACGGCACCTTGGCCATATCGCGGATACCGCCGAGGCTGCGCTCCAACTTGTTCTTCTCGCGGGTCAGCATCAAGATCTCCTTCTTGGTGCGGCCCTCGAAGCCACCAGTCTGCTCCATCGCCTCGAGCTCCTTGAGGCGCTGCAGCCGCTTGTGCACGGTGGAGAAGTTGGTGAGCATGCCACCCAGCCAGCGCTGGTTCACATACGGCATGCCCACACGGGTCGCTTCGGCCGCGACGGACTCCTGCGCCTGCTTCTTGGTGCCGACGAACAGCACCGACCCACCGTGGGCGACGGTCTCTTTGACAAACTCGTACGCCTTGTCGATGAAGGTCAGCGTCTGCTGCAGGTCGATGATGTAGATGCCGTTGCGGTCGGTGAAGATGAACCGCTTCATCTTGGGATTCCAACGACGGGTCTGATGCCCGAAGTGGGTGCCGCTGTCAAGCAGCTGCTTCATGGTCACAACGGCCATGGCTACGCCCAGCTTTCATGTGTCGGTTGTCGCCCGGCATCGGGTGAAGCCGGGCCCTGGCGTCTGCTGCGATGCCGAACCCGTTCGCCGAAGCCCGGCTACGGGACCGCCCCGACATGCTATTTGCGGATCCTGAAAAACGGGACCACAGTGCAGGCGCGCGAAGTCAGCCCGCTTGTACGAGCTGCGACGAGCAGTTTACACCGATTCAGCTGGTGGTTTGTCCACAGCGGTGTCGTGATGCACAGAACAGGCCGTCATGGCTGGCCAAGTCGCGCGCACCGCACTGGACTGGGCACGTGCGCTGGGCGGTGCTCCTGATCCTGGCACTGCTGAGTGCCGCGCCGGCGTGGGCCGAGGGCGAGCGGCTGGACTGGCCGTTGCGGCCGCCCCCGGCCGTGGTCCGGGGATTCGACGCCCCATCGCCCGATTGGCATCCCGGCCACCGGGGCGTCGACCTGGCCGGCGCGCCGGGACAGCCCGTCTATGCCGCCGGTGCGGCGACCGTGGTGTTCGCCGGGCCACTGGCCGGGCGGCCGGTCGTGTCCCTGGCCCACCCGGGCGGGCTGCACACCAGCTACGAGCCGGTCCGGGCGGCCGTTCGCGTCGGTCAGCTGGTGACGGCCGAGACGGTGCTCGGGGAGTTGGTGGCCGGGCACCCCGGCTGTTCGGCGGCGGCGTGCCTGCATTGGGGCGCGATGTGGGGTCCGGCTTCGGGCGCGGACTATGTCGATCCGCTGGGCCTGCTGAAGTCCACACCGATACGGCTCAAGCCGCTCGGCGGCTAGATGTACTGACCATGGACATTCGTGACGGCATGGCGTGGTGACATGCGGAAGACCTCCGAGTGCAGTGGTTGGCCATTGCGTCGAGCGGCCAAAGGTTCCAGGTTTCGCATATCACCGCCACCGGGAGCCTCAACCCGCTTTCTGGTAGACGAGCCAACGCAACTCGATCGGGGATTCCTCACGCTCGACGTCGAACACGTCGAGGCCACTGGCCCAACCGTCGAACCAGGCCGTGGGCGGCCAGGCGCCTTCGGGCAGGTGGGTTTTCTCGTACTCGTACGCGGAGTCGTCGGCAACGAGCTCGAAAGGTAGCTGGGCCGCCGCACTCGTCATCTCGTCGCGGGTGAAGATCATGGTGTTGCATTGCTGCCCGAGTTCCCGCGCGGCGTTGTCAGGGGTGTAGCCCCGGCGCGCCAGGAAGGTGTTGAACACCAAGCGTCCGCCGGGAGCCAGGCAATCCGCGGCGAGTTCGAAGACTCCGCGCAGCTCCTGCGTCGTCCGGAAATCGGGCACCACCTCGGAGGCCACGATCAGCTGATAATCCCCGTGGACACCCTCCATGGCCGTAAAGACGTCGCTCTGGATGACGCGTACGTCGAGTGAATCCCGTTCGGCCTCCGAACGAATGATGCCTGCGAACTTCGGGGCCATCTCGACCGCATCCACCGGGTGGCCACGTCGGGCCAGGGCCAGGGCGTTGCGCCCAGTCCCGGCGCCGACGTCAAGTACCCGATAGGCCCTGGGATCGGCTGTTTGGCTGGCCAGCGCCAACACGCGCGCGTCTGGTTCGGTGCCGAACAATGGTCCCTCGCGGGTGGCGACCCAGTGGTCGTATTCGACCTCGATCGTCGACACTTCGGCTTTAACGCGGTAGTTCAGCATCGTGCCGAAGGGAGCGTGGAACGAGATGACGATGTTCGAACGCGACGAGGCCTTGAAAGCCTTTGCCAATTCGCCCTGAAGCACCGTCTTGAGCTGAGCAGATTCTTCGGCGGTGTACCGTACGCCCAAGCTGGCAAAGAGGTTTTCGCAGATCCTGACGTACTCGTCGATCAAGCCCGGAACAGCCGGCAGCGCGATCTGGCCCTCGGCCACCGCTCGGCGAGACAACCGCCGGGCCATCGCTTCGCGCAGCATCAGCGCGTTGAAAGATCTTGGCGGCGGATCCTCCATCAGACTCTTCTACACCACCCAAACCGCTTTTACACCAGCGGTCGCACGGTGGCAGGTGGTGCGGCCGCCGTCGGCCGACGCAGGTGTTTCGTCGCTGACCGCGCCAAGCAACACGAACATGGGTCTTTACTCTGGTGTTTCGTTACCAGGTGATGTCTGGCCCCTGCGTTTCGGTGCTGCGGCGTCGTACTGACGATCTGCGTCAGAACCCACATCATCGCTCCGGCAAACGTCGAGGACGCCAGCCGTCTCGCTGGTTTTCTGCATGGCCCCGAACGGCTTCGGCGGTCCAGTCCCACCAGTTACGTCGACGGGCCTAAGCCCGCGGATGGGCCTGGTCGTGCACCGCCCGCAACCGGGCGACCGCGACATGGGTGTACAGCTGGGTGGTCGCCAGACTGGAATGACCGAGCAACTCCTGGACGACGCGCAGGTCAGCGCCGCCTTCAAGCAGATGAGTGGCCGCGCTGTGCCGCAGCCCGTGCGGCCCCATGTCGGGCGCGCCGTCCACCGCGGCAACGGTCTGGTGCACCACGGTGCGTGCTTGCCGCACATCGAGCCGCCGGCCCCGGGCGCCCAGCAACAGCGCCGGTCCGGACTCCGCGGTGATCAGCGCGGGACGCCCGTCGGCAAGCCAGGCGCGCAGCGCCTCGGCTGCCGGTTGGCCGTAAGGCGCGCTGCGCTGCTTGTTGCCCTTACCGAGAACCCGCAGCAGCCGATGACCGGTGTCGATGTCGTCGACGTCCAGGCCGCACAGCTCGCTCACCCGGATCCCGGTGGCATACAACAGCTCGACGATCAGCCGGTCCCGCAGGGCCAGCGGATCGCCTTGCTCGGCGCCCGATTTCGCGGCCGTCATGGCCGCCAGTGCCTGATCCTGGCGCAGCACCGCCGGCAGGGTGCGATGGGCCTTCGGCACCTGCAGCCGGGCAGCGGGGTCGCCGGACAACAGCCCGCGCCGGGCCGCCCACGCAGTAAAGGCCTTGACCGCCGAAGTGCGCCGGGCCAGCGTCGTGCGGGCGGCGCCCGCGCCGGCGCCCGCGGCCAGCCACGACCGCAGCAGCGGCAGACTCAGTCCGTCCAGACTGGATCCGCGGTCGGTGAGAAAGGCGAACAGCGACCGCAGGTCGCCCAGATAGGCGCGGCGCGTGTGCGCCGAGCGACCGCATTGCAGTTCCAGGTAGTCGTCGAACTCCTCAAGGATCACCTCCACGCCTCCACGGTCGCAGGCATGGCCTGACGAGGCTCAGTCGACGCGCCGCAGCGTGTCCGGGGTGAGATCTTTGCGCCTGGGGTAACCGTCGACGGCCATGATCAGGTCGGCTTCGGCGAGCATCATGCGCAGCACGTGCACGATGCCGTCGACGCCGCCGAGCGCCAGACCGTAGGCGTAGGGACGGCCGACCCCGACGGCGGTCGCACCCATTGCGAGCGCCTTGACGACATCGGCGCCGCTGCGGATCCCCGAGTCGAACAGCACCGGCAGCCCGTCGGCCGCCTCGATCACTCCCGGCAGGCAGTCCAGCGCGGGCAGGCCGCCGTTGGCTTGTCGGCCGCCGTGGGTGGAGCAGTAGAGGCCGTCGACGCCGCCGTCCTTGGCGCGCCGGGCGTCGTCGGGGTGGCAGATGCCCTTGACGATCAATGGCAGGTCGGTCAGTGAGCGCAGCCAGCCGAGGTCGTCCCAGGTCAAAGGGTTTCCGAAGATTTGCACCCAGCGCAGCACCGCACCTTGCGGGTCCTCCTCCGGCGGGCGTGGCAGGCTGGCGCGAAAGACCGGATCGGTGAAGTAGTTGGCCAGGCAGTGCCCACGGAGTTGCGGGAAGTTGGCTGTGCTCAAGTCGCGCGGCCGCCAGCCCGTGACCCAGGTGTCGAGCGTGACCACGATGCCCTTGAAGCCGGCCGCTTCGGCGCGCTGCACCAGGCTGGCGGCTACCTCCCGGTCGGTGGGCGTATACAGCTGATAGAACCCGGGGGTATCGCCGAACGCGGCGGCGAGGTCTTCCATCGGGTCGACCGTCAGCGTCGAGGCGACCATCGGGACGCCGGTGCGAGCTGCCGCGCGCGCGGTGGCCAAGTCGCCGTGGCCGTCCTGGGCGCACAGCCCGATGACGCCGATCGGCGCCATGAACAGCGGGGACGGCAAGGTCAGGCCGAACATCTCGACGGACAGGTCGCGTTTCGCGGCGCCGACGAACATGCGCGGCATCAGACCCCACCGATCGAAAGCCGCACGGTTGGCCCGCTGGGTGCGCTCGTCGCCGGCTCCCCCGGCGACGTAGGACCACACCGACGGCGGCAGCGCCATCTCGGCCTTGGCCTCCAACTCCGCGAAGGCCATCGGCAGCGACGGAACCACCCCGGCCAGGCCCTGAAAGTAGATCTCGTTCTGGTAGTCCCCGAAATGAGGTGAGAATGCCATGCGATAGAGGATGCCAGCCGGCAGGCCCAGTGGCCCTATTGAGTCCCAGCCTCAACCTCGGCCAGTTCCTTCTTCCACTGCCGGAACGTCTCTTCGGTGCGTCCGCGCCGCCAGTAACCGGAGATCGACGACGCCCATTTCGCTTCCACACCACGCTCATTGCGGATATAGGGACGCAAGTTGTGCATGACGGCCTGCGCCTCGCCGTGGATGAAGACGTGCACCCGTCCGGGTAGCCACTGGGCGGTGGTGACCGCCTCGATCAACGGCGCGTGATCACCGGCGCGGTCCTCGGGAACCAGGTCGGCCCGTCCGCCGCGGTAGACCCAGTTCACCTCGACGGACTCCGGTGCCGTCAACGGAATCTCATCGTCGGGGCCGGCAACTTCGATGAATGCCTTGCCGACTGCATTGGCGGGCAACGCTTCCAGCGCCGTGGCGATGGCCGGGAGGGCCGATTCGTCGCCGGCCAGCAGATGCCAGTCGGCCGCCGGGTCGGGGGTGTAGGCGCCGCCGGGCCCCATCAGGTATATCGGCTGGCCGGGTTGGGCAGCAGCCGCCCATTGCCCGGCTACCCCGTGCTCGCCGTGCACCACAACGTCCACGACGATCTGGCGGGCGGCCGCGTGGACCCGACGAACGGTCAGGGTCCGCACCGACGGCCGCTTCTCTGGGGGCAGGTCGGCAAAGCTGTCCAGCGTCAACGGCCCGGGTAACGCTGGCACGTCAACGTCGTCAGCAACGAACACCAGCTTGACGTAGGAGTCGGTGAAGTCGCTGGGCACGAAGGTGTCGAAGCCGCTACCGCCGAGGCGCACCCGGACCATGTGTGGCGCGAGTTGTCGGGTACCGACGACTTCGAAGGTTTGCAGTGGTCGACCCGCCACTTGTCCTCCTGTCCAGACCCGACCCCGTCGACTATACGAGCTGCGCCTCTGAACTGTTGGCCGCAGCCTGGCCGGGACCGGCGCGGATCATCCGCCATCGGCCGTCGTGGCGCTCGGCTAACCCGGCCACCTCGAGGATTGCCAGCGGCCCCAGTACCTGCCCGGGTACCAGCCCGGATGCGACCGCGATCTCGTCGACCGTTGCTGCGCCGCGGCCCGGCAACGCTTCGTAAACCTCGCGCTCGGCCTCACTGAGCCCGTCGAACACAGTGGCAGGCCGTGGCTCTTCGTCAGCCAGCTCGCCGATGCGACCGACCAACTCGACAATGTCGTCGGCACGGGTGACCAACTCCGCACCATTGCGCAGCAGAGCATGACAACCCGCCGACGCCGATGATGTCACGGGCCCGGGCACCGCTGCCACCACCCGGCCCAGTGCCCGTGCCCAGGCGGCGGTATTCGCGGCGCCGCTGCGCAGGCCCGCTTCCACCACCACCGCCGCACCCGCGACGGCGGCCACCAAACGGTTGCGGGTGAGGAACCGGTGCCGGGCCGGGCGGACGCCCGGCGGGTATTCGGTGAACAGCAGCCCGTGCCGGCCGATGCGATGCAGCAGCGTCGAGTGCCCAGCCGGATAAGGGACGTCGATCCCACCGGCCAGCACTGCCGCGGTGATGCCCTCGCAGGTGAGCGCCGCGCGGTGGGCAGCGCCGTCGATGCCGTACGCACCACCGGAGATGACCGCGATGTCGCGCTCAGCCAGCCCGGCTGCCAGATCGGCCGCCACATGCTCGCCGTAAGCCGTCGCGGCCCGGGTTCCGACCACAGCCGCGGCGCGCTGCGCCACCTCCTCGAGGCGGGCCGGACCCAACGCCCACAACACCAGCGGCGGCCCGCCACGAGTCCTCGCCCTCATCGCAGAGCCACCGAATGCGGCGAACGCGAGCACCGGCCACTCGTCGTCGTCAGGTGTGATCAATCGTCCGCCGCGGCGGGCGAGCAGCTCGAGATCTTCTGCAGCCCGGTCGATTTCGCGCCTAGCCCCGGTGCGCCGGGCCAGGCCCCCGTCGACCAGACCGCGCCGGATCCGATCGGCTGCCTCGGTTGGGCCGACACCAGCCACCAGCGTGGCGAGTTCTGCGCACGGCGGTTCTGCCACCCGGGACAGATAAGCCCACGCCTGGCACACGGGATCGTAAGCGCTCATCGCGAAGCTCCCGGTTGCCGGAAGCTCAATGCGGTGGCGACATCATCGAGCCCCGGCGAGGCCCGGCCGGCCAAGTCAGCCAGACTCCACGCGACCCGCAGCGTGCGATCCAGACCACGGATGCTGAGCAGCCCACGGTCCAGCGCAGTGCGCAGCGGGACCATCGCGTCGTTGCCGAGCCGGAACTTCCGCCGCAGCAACGGCCCGCTGACTTCGGCATTGGTGCGGAACCCGTGTGGCCGCCAGCGCTCGGCAGCGGCGTCCCGGGCCAGCGCCACCCGACGGCGCACCTGCGGCGTCGACTCTCCGCCTGCGGCCGAAAATGCCCCTGCTCGCACCGGATGCATCTGCACCCGCAGGTCCACCCGGTCCAGCAATGGCCCGGATAGCCTGCCCAGATAGCGCCGTTTGACCGCCGCCGCACAGATGCAGTCCCGTGGATCAGCCGGCGCGCATGGACACGGGTTGGCGGCCAGGACCAGCTGAAACCGGGCCGGGTAACACGCCACGCCGTCGCGGCGGGCAAGGCGGATCTCCCCGTCCTCCAACGGTGTTCGCAACGCTTCCAATGCGCTGACGCTGATCTCGGCGCACTCGTCCAGGAACAACACCCCGCGATGCGCCCGGCTGACGGCACCCGGGCGGGCCATCCCCGAACCCCCGCCTACCAGTGCCGCGACGCTGGAACTGTGATGCGGCGCCACGAACGGCGGCCTGGTGATCAACGGCGTGTCCCCCGACAACAGGCCGGCCACCGAATGGATCGCGGTGACCTCCAGCGACTCGCCGTCCGACAGCGGCGGCAGCAATCCCGGAAGACGTTGTGCCAACATCGTTTTGCCCACTCCCGGCGGGCCGGTCAACATGAGGTGATGCGCCCCGGCTGCGGCCACCTCGACCGCGAAACGCGCTTGCGACTGCCCCACCACATCGGCCAGATCCGCCGATGGCTCCTGGATGGTGGCCGCCGGGGCGATGCTGTCATCCAAGCCGGCTGACCCGTCGAGCCAACTCTGCAGTTGGCCCAGGGTACGAACACCCCAGACCTCGATGCCGTCCACCAGGCTGGCTTCGGCCAGGTTGTCCGCCGGAACGACGACGACCGGCCAGCCGTCGCGTTTGGCGGCCAACACGGCGGGCAGCACTCCGCGCACCGGCCGGACCCGGCCGTCCAGCGACAACTCCCCCAACAGCACTGTCTTCTCCAGCCGGTGCCACGGCTTCTTTCGCTGCGCCGACAGCACCGCCGCGGCCAGGGCAATGTCGTAGACCGATCCCATTTTCGGCAGCGTCGCCGGCGACAGTGCGAGTGTCAGCCGGGCCATTGGCCAGCTGTTTCCACAATTGGTGACCGCCGCACGGACCCGGTCGCGGGACTCCTGCAATGCCGCATCGGGCAGACCCACCAGATGCACACCCGGAAGCCCGGAGGTGATGTCGGCTTCGATCTCCACGATTTCCCCGTCCAGTCCGCGCACCGCGACCGAGAACGCGCGCCCCAGCGCCATCAGCCGATCCCCTTCAGGTGGGTGAGCTCCGGAGTGCGGCGCCGGCCGATCCGCACGCCGATCACATCGATGCGGACTGCCGCCCAGCGTTCGTCCTGTGCGGCTAACCACAGCCCGGCCAGGCGGCGCAGCCGGCGGACCTTCCACTCGGTCACCGCGTGCGCCAGTCCTCCATAACCGTCGCCGGTGCGAGTCTTGACCTCGACGAACACCACCGTGCGGGTGGCCGCGTCGCAGGCGATCACATCGAGTTCGCCGTAGCGGCAGCGCCAGTTGCGGTTCAAGATCCGCAACCCGAGGCCGGTCAGATGATCCACGGCCAGCTGCTCGCCTAACGCTCCCAGCTGTGCCCGAGTCAAAGTCTTCAGGGTCGTCATGCGACAAACCTGCACACCCGCCCCGACATCACCGGCCACAGCGGATGCCTCAGCGCCGGACTTACGACCGGTTATCCACAGTCGTGCACTCATCCACAAGAGCGCCACGGCGCCCAAAAGAAGTCGGCTAGATGATGCGGTCTGCCCTGGTGTAGACGTTCATCGAGTCCTCCCGCAAAAACGCCACGAGCGTGATCCCGGACTCCTCGGCCAGCGAAACCGCCAGCGACGACGGCGCGGACACGGCGGCCAGCACGGGAATCCCGGCCATCAGCGCCTTCTGGGTCAACTCGAACGACGCCCGCCCGCTGACCAGCAGTACCGACGCTCCCAGCGGTACCCGGTCGTGTTCCAGAGCCCAGCCGATGACCTTGTCGACCGCATTGTGCCGGCCGATGTCCTCGCGCACGGCGTACATGGTGCCGTCCACGCCGAACAACGCCGCGGCGTGCAGCCCGCCGGTGCTCGCGAAAACCTTTTGCGCGCCGCGAAGTTGGTCAGGCATCGCCTTGAGCATGGCAGCGGTGACGGTGGCGGGATCGTCACCGGGCGAGAACCCGCTGATCAGCCGCACCGCTTCCAGCGACGCCTTGCCGCAGACCCCGCACGACGAAGTGGTGTAGAAGTTGCGGGTGATATCCAGACCGGGCGGCCTGACGCTGGGCGCCAATGTTACGTCCAGGACGTTGTAGGTATTGGCCACTCTGGTGTCGGGATCCTCACCGCGCCCGCCGCAGTAGCGAACGGTCAGCACGTCTTCGCGCTGCGCGATGACCCCTTCAGTGAGCAGAAAGCCTTGCGCGAGTTCGATATCCGAGCCGGGCGTGCGCATGGTCACCGTGACCGGCCTCCCGTTCACGCGGATCTCCAGCGGCTCCTCGACAGCCAGGGTCTCCGGTCGCGTGATCGCTTGATCGGCGGCGAGATGCTTGACCCGCCGGCGCGCCGTTACGTGCCCCACTAGGACGCCGGCTCCACTCGGATGATGACCGCCTTGGACACCGGGGTATTCGATTTGGCCGCAGTGTGATCAAGCGGAACCAGCGAATTGGTCTCCGGATAGTAGGCCGCGGCGTTGCCGACCGGAGTCGAATACGCCACCACCAGGAAGTCCGTCGCGCGCCTTTCTTCCAGACGGTCGATCGGCGTCGGCCCACTCCGACACCAGGTCGACGCGGTCGCCCGCCGTCAAACCCAGCGTCTCGATGTCGGCAGGGTTGACGAACACCACCCGGCGGCCGCCATTCACCCCGCGATATCGGTCGTCGAGGCCGTAGATCGTGGTGTTGAACTGGTCGTGGCTGCGCAGTGTCTGCAGCACCAGCCGGCCCGGGGGCACCGGCACCCACTCAAGCGGGTTGACCGCAAAGTTGGCTTTGCCTGTGCTGGTGGGGAATTCGCGTGCATCGCGCGGCGGGTGCGGCAGCTGGAATCCGTCGGGCCGGCGCACCTTGCGATTGTAGTCGGTGCAGCCGGGGACCACCGCGGCGATCGCGTCGCGGATGGTGTCGTAGTCACCGGCGAACCGCTCCCACGGCACCGGGTGTTCGGGCGCCCAGCAGGGTGCGCGCCAATTGGCAGACGATCTCCACCTCGCTGCGCACCTCGTCGCTGGGCGGATGCAGGCTGCCCCGCGACAGGTGCACCATCGACATCGAATCCTCAACCGAGACAACTTGTTTGCGCGCCGTCGCTGGATATCGCGGTCGGTGCGGCCCAGCGTCGGCAGGATCAGCGCCGTGCGGCCCGTGAACGAGGTGGCTGCGATTGAGTTTGGTCGAAATCTGCACGGTCAGCGCGCAGCTGCGCAAGGCCGCCTCGGTGACGGCGGTGTCGGGGGTGGCCGAGGCGAAGTTGCCGCCCATGCCCATGAATACCGTGGCCTGCCCGTCGCGCATGGCGCGGATCGCAGCGACGGTGTCGTAGCCGTGCTTGCGCGGGCTGGCGATGCCGAACTCGGTCGATCCAGCGGCGCCAGGAACTGCTCGGGCATCTTCTCCCAGATGCCCATCGTGCGGTCACCCTGCACGTTGGAATGTCCGCGCACCGGGCACACCCCGGCGCCGGGCTTGCCGATCATGCCGCGCAGCAACAGCAGGTTGGTGATCTCGCCGATGGTGGCCACCGCGTGCGTGTGCTGGGTCAGGCCCATCGCCCAGCAGACGATCGTGCGCTGCGACGCCATCAACATCGCGGCGACCCGCTCGAGTTGCGTGTCGTTCGATTCCGGTGGCCGCCAGCACGGTGTCGAAGTCGATCGCGACGGGTGCGGCGCCGATACTCGTCGAACCCGTGCACAATGCGCGGTCGACGAAGTCGCGGTCGATAACGCTGCCCGGGGCGCGGTCGTCGGCCTCGAGCAACAGCCGTGCCCAGCCCGGCGAACAACGCCATGTCCCCGCCGAGGCGGATCTGCACGAATTCGTCGGCGATCGGGATACCTTGTCCCACCACCCCGTGCACCTTCTGCGGATCCTTGAACCGGATCAACCCGGCCTCGGGCAGCGGGTTGACCGCAATGATCTTGGCGCCGTTGGCCTTTGCCTTCTCCAGCACCGACAGCATCCGCGGGATGGTTGGTGCCCGGGTTCTGTCCGGCGATGACGATCAGGTCGGCATGCTCGACGTCCTCGACGGTGACCGACCCCTTGCCGATGCCGATCGACTCGGTCAGCGCCGAGCCCGAGGACTCGTGGCACATGTTGGAGCAGTCGGGCAGGTTGTTGGTGCCGAAGCTGCGGACCAGCAGCTGGTAGCAGGAACGCGGCTTCGTTGCTGGTACGACCCGAGGTGTAGAACACCGCCTGGTCCGGGGCTGTCCAGGCGTTGAGCTGTTCGGCGATCAGCCGGTAGGCGGCGTCCCAGCTGATCGGCCGGTAGTGGTCGTCACCGGGGCGCAACACCATCGGGTGGGCGAGGCGGCCCTGCTGGGAAAGCCAGTACTCGGGCTTTGCCGACAGCTCGGCTATCGAATGCCGGGCGAAGAACTCCGGCGTGACGGTGCGCTTGGTGGCCTCCTCGGCGACAGCCTTGGCGCCGTTCTCGCAGAATTCGGCCAACTTGCGTCCACCCTGCTCCTCCGGCCACGCGCAGCCGGGGCAGTCGAAGCCCTTGCGCTGATTCAGCCGGGCCAGCGCCGCGGCGGTGCGCAGCGCACCCATCTGCTCCAGCTCCCGCTGCAGCGATACCATCACCGCCCGCATTCCCGCCGCCTCGTGCTTAGGCGGCGAGACCGTTACCGCGTGCTCGTCATAGTCGACGGGGACGTCGCGAGACGCGGCTGAGCGCTGAAACCCCACGGCCCCAAAGTACATTGGTTTCCAGCTGGTCGCCGAGGAGATCGGATTCACCTGGGCCTGGTCGCGTGATCGCCCAGCTGCAACGATGATCGCTGGCGCCCGGCATAACTGAACCCCGGCGGACCTGCCCTCAGCCGCTATCAGCGCAGTCAGCAAGTGGGGTCGATCGTCAGGACGGGGACGCGCTTGAGAAGAGGGATGAAGTGAACGAGGCGAACGCTGGTTCCGGCGAACCGGCGAAAGCAGAACCCGCGAAGGTTTTCGCCGCGCTCGCCGAGATCATCTACCAGGGCTCACACCCGTCCGAGGTGTACGCGGCCATCTGCGTCGCGGCAACCCTGGTCGTTTCGGGCTGCGATCACGCCAGCCTGCTGGTCCGGCGCGACGGTCGATACGTCACCGTTGGCGCCAGCGGCCAGATAGCGCAGCGCATCGACGACCTGGAACGCACCACCGGCGACGGGCCGTGCATCGACGCCATCGAGGACGAAACCCCACAAATCGACACAGATCTGACCACACCATCGTTGTGGCCCAAATTGGCGGCGCACCTGGTCGCCGAGACGCCGGTGCGGGGCGCCATGGGGTTTCGGTTGCTGGTCGACCATCAGCTCACCGGTGCGCTCAACCTGTTCAGCGAGACCCCCAACAGCTTCGACACCGAGTCCGCCGGCCAGGCGATCGTGCTGGCATCGTTTGCGAGCGTGGCGATCAACGCCATCGGCCAGGGCGAGGACGCCGGCACCTTGCGCCGCGGACTGCTCAGCAACCGCGAAATCGGCAAGGCCGTCGGCATGTTGATGCTGCTCGACGGCGTCTCCGAGGAAGAGGCGTTTGACGTGCTGCGCCGTTACTCTCAGGACCTGAACATCAAGCTCGCCGACGTGGCCCGGTCAGTCATCGCCAACCGCGGGAAACTCGTGTTCGACGACGATCAGCTTCCGCCGAAGACCTGAGGCCAGCTATTCCGGCAGCCGCAGCTCGGGTTTCTCGACTTCCTCGATGTTGACGTCCTTGAAGGTGACCACCCGCACCTGCTTGACGAACCGAGCCGGCCGATACATATCCCATACCCAGGCGTCGGCCAATCGCAGCTCGAAGTACACCTCACCGTCGGCGTTGCGCGGCACCATCTCGACGCTGTTTGCCAGATAGAAGCGTCGCTCGGTTTCCACGACGTAGCTGAACTGGCCGACGATGTCCTTGTATTCGCGGTACAGCGAGAGCTCCATCTCGGTTTCGTACTTTTCGAGATCTTCGGCACTCATCTGCTCAGACGTCCTTCTGCCAGCCAATTTGCCCGATTCCCCCGCTCAGGGCCGTTGAGGGCCCTGAGTGCCACAAGCGTCCCGCATCGTCGCCGAGGAACTCTTGCCCATCTTTCCTCACCGGTATTCGCCGCGCTCGCCCGGAGGGTCCGGTTTGCATTCGACCACCGCCCGGACGTTCGACCCGTCCACCACCCGGCGGACGTTGATAAACGAGTAGCGATGCTCAGGGCAGGGGCCCAGCCGGGCCAGCGCGAGGGTGTGCGCGCGGGTGCTGTAGCCCTTGTGCTCGGCGAAACCGTACCCGGGGTGCACGGCGTCCATCGCGACCATCAACCGGTCCCGACTGACTTTCGCCAGCACGCTGGCCGCGGCGATACAGGCCGCCGCCGCGTCGCCACCGATCACCGGCAGCGAGGGCACCGGCAGTCCGGGCACCCGAAAGCCATCGCTCAGGACATAACCGGGCCGCATCGACAGGCCGGCCACCGCACGCCGCATGCCTTCGATATTGGCCACGTGCACGCCGCGGCGGTCGACCTCGGCCGACGGGATGAACACCACATGGTAGGCAACCGCATAACGGCAGATCAACGGGAACAGCTTCTCCCGCACCTTCTCGCTGAGCTTCTTCGAATCATCAAGGACAGCAAGGCTTTCCACCCGTCCCGGGCCGAGCACGCAGGCCGCGACCACCAGCGGACCGGCACAGGCACCGCGACCCACCTCGTCCACCCCGGCCACCGGCCCCAGACCGCTGCGGTGCAGCGCGGATTCCAGGGTGCGCATCCCCCGCAAACCCCCAGTCTTGCGGATCACCGTCCGCGGTGGCCAGGTCGTGGCCATGGCTACCGACCCTGCTGGGGGTTCACCGAATCCAGAACACCCCATCGCGACGGCGGCCACACGATAAACCTGGCCTTGCCGATGACGTTGGCCACCGGCACGGTCCCCGCCACCGGATCACCGGTGCACAGCAAGGGGCAGTGGGCGCGTGAATCCGCCGAGTGGGTCCGGTTGTCGCCCATCACCCACAGTCGCCCCGGCGGGACGGTGACCGGCCCGAACTCACTGCCCAGGCAGGGGTAAACCGACGGGTCGGCCATCATGGTGCCCGGGTCCAGGTACGGCTCCTTGAGGGGCTTGCCGTTGACGGTCAAGCCGGTGTCGGATCGGCACTGAACCGTCTGTCCGCCGACCGCGATGACACGCTTGACCAGGTCGTTCTCGTCGGGAGGCACGAAACCGATGAACGACAGCGCGTTCTGCACCCAGCGCAGGGCGGTGTTGTTCGAGCGGATCGACTTGTAACCGACGTTCCAGGACGGCGGTCCCTTGAAGACGATGACGTCGCCCGGTTTCGGTGAGCTGAAGCGGTAGGTGAGTTTGTCCACCATGATGCGGTCGCCGACGCAGGTCGAACACCCGTTCAGCGTGGGTTCCATCGATTCCGACGGAATCAGGTAAGGGCGCGCCACGAACGTCAACATGACGTAGTAGAGCACCACCGCGATCACCGCCAGGGTCGCGAGTTCGCGCAGCGTCGACTTGCTTCGCGGGCTTCGACTCGTCCCCTTCAGCTTCCTCCGAGTCTGCCTCGGGTTCTGTCTGGGCGGCCTCGCCCGGGGTCTCAGAGTCGCGGGGAGACGGCTTCGGCTCCGACTGACCAGCGTCGGGCTGGCGCTCAGACGGGGAGTCCGTGGTTTCGGTCACGAGATCAGAGTAGCCAGCACAGATCGTGGCCTTGTTAAGCCGCCGCGGCGAGCCGGGCTGGCCGCCCAGGCGGTCCCGGTCAGCGCTTCTCCTTGATCTTGGCTTTCTTGCCGCGAAGTTCGCGCAGGTAGTACAGCTTGGCGCGACGAACGTCGCCGCGGGTCACTCGCTCGATATGGTCGATGTTCGGCGAATGCACCGGAAAGGTCCGTTCGACGCCGACACCGTAGCTCTCCTTGCGCACCGTGAACGTCTCGCGGATGCCTCCACCCTGCCGGCGGATCACCACGCCCTTGAACACCTGGATACGTTCCTTGGCGCCCTCGATCACCTTGACGTGCACGTTGATGGTGTCGCCCGGGCTGAAGACCGGGATGTCGTCGCGCAGCGACGCCTTGTCGACGAAGTCCAGCCTGTTCATTGGAAAGACACTTCCTCGGGGTCGCGGCTTCGTTGACCGCCCACACGCAGGCGTGAGGCGCTCAGCAAGCCGATGGTTTCGGGCTTGATTGGTGTATCCCGCAGCAGGCGGGAAGTAGCCCGGCCCGCTGACACGTCGGAGACAACTGGTCAATTGTGCCAGACGGTGCGCATGCAGTGAAAATCACAGGAAATCGGGGTGGTTTGCACCCGCCCGAAAGCACCTGCAAATGGTACATATGACTGGGGTCGAACCGCGTGAGTCGAGCCCGAAGTTTTGCGTGACGTCCGGGGCGGATGGCAATTCGGCCGCCCACCCGTACGCCTTCGCGATGCCGGAGGATGCCAGAGGAGAAGAATGCGAGCACGGCCGCTCACGATGCTCACCGCCGCGGCTGCGGTGACGTTGGTGGCGGTCGCGGGCTGCGAGGCAAAGGTACAGGCCAAGGCATACAGCACGCCTGGTCGTGATTCGTCCCAACAGCAAGCGCAACCGCGACAGCAGCTGATTGACTTGCTGCTGCGGGCCATCACGCCGCCCGCGGCGCCGGAGGCGCTGCTGCCGAATACCGGGTTCAGCGGTGTGCAGGACCGCATCCAGCAGGCAACCGACCAGGCCGCTGCCAGGGGCGCCACCCTTTCGGTGGCCATCCTCGATCGCGCTACCCGCCAGCTGGTCTCCAACGGCAACACCTCGATCATCGCCACCGCGTCGGTGTCCAAGCTATTCATCGCCGACGAGCTGCTGCTGCAGGAATCCGAGGGCAAGACCACGCTGTCCGAGCAGGACCACCAGGCCTTGGACGTCATGTTGCAGTCATCTGACGATGGCGTCGCGGAAAGATTCTGGAGTCAGGACGGCGGAGACGCCATCATCACCCAGGTCGCCACCCGATATGGACTGACGTCGACCGCACCGCCCAGCGACGGGCGCTGGTGGAACACGGTCAGTTCGGCGCCCGACCTGATCCGCTACTACGAGATGCTGCTCGACGGCTCCGGCGGACTACCGATGGAGCAGGCCGGCATCATCGTCAACGACCTGGCCCAGTCCACCCCGACCGGAATCGACGGCTATCCGCAGCGGTTCGGCATCCCCGACGGCTTGTACGCCGAACCCGTCGCGGTCAAACAGGGCTGGATGTGCTGTATCGGCAGCGACTGGATGCATCTGTCGACCGGGCTGATCGGCGCAGACCGCCGCTACATCATGGTGATCGAGTCGCTGCAGCCTTCCGACGACGCGACCGCGCGCGAAACGATCACCCAGGCCGTCAAGACGATATTTCCCTACGGCCGGATCTGACCCGCTCCCCCGGTGCCGTCGATCTCGGCAGGGCTGGTCCGGGCTATTCCGGTGGAGCCAACTCCGGCCGGCGCTCGCGGGTGCGCTGCAGCGAGACCTCCCTGCGCCAGGCGGCAATTCGGGCGTGGTCACCGGTGAGCAGGATCTCCGGGACGTCGAGGCCACGCCAGCTCGGCGGCCTGGTATAGCTCGGCCCCTCCAGGAGCCGGTCCAGGCTGGGCGAATGCGAATCATCTTGGTGCGACGCGGGATTGCCCAGGACTCCGGCCAGCAGCCGCAGCACGGCTTCGATCATCACCACGGCCGCCGATTCCCCGCCGGGCAGCACGTAGTCGCCGATCGAAACCTCTTCGACGCGTACCCGCCGGGCGGCGTCCTCGACCACCCGCTGGTCGATGCCCTCGTAACGGCCGCAGGCGAACACCAAGTGCGTCTCGGCGCTCCAGCGCTGGGCGGTGGCCTGGCTGAACAACTCACCAGCGGGGGTGGGAACGACCAATAGCGTTTCGCCCGAACAGATTTCGTCGAGCGCTTCGCCCCACACCGGCGCCTTCATCACCATCCCGGGACCGCCGCCGTAGGGCGCATCGTCCACCGAGTGGTGTACGTCGTGGGTCCACCGCCGCAGGTCGTGCACCTGCAGGTCGACCAGACCCGACGCAATCGCCTTGCCCGGCAACGATTGCCGCAACGGGTCCAGGTAGGCCGGGAAAATCGTCACGATGTCAATTTTCATGTCGTTGCGTACCCGGCTCACCCCAGATCCAATAGACCGTCGGGCGGGTCGATCTCGACGGTGCCGTCGTCCAGCGACACCGAGGTGACGATCGCGCTGACGAACGGCACCAACGCTTCTATTTCGCCGCCGCTCCAATCTGGACGCTTGACCGCCAGCAACTCACCGGCGGCGGTGTGCAGCACCTCGGCGACGACGCCGACCTCGTGCCCGGTCGTCGTCCGGACCTGGAGACCTTCCAGCTGGTGGTCGTAGTAGGTATCCGGCTCGTCGATCGGGGGCAGGTCATCGGAGTCGATGACGAACAAGCTGCCGCGCAGCGCCTCGGCGCCTTCACGGTCGCTCACCCCGACCAATCGCACCAGCAGCCGTCCACCGTGTGCGCGCGCACCGTCGACGACATAGCTGCGCTCTTGACTGCCGTCGCGAGGTCTTCTGGCACGCAACCGGGTACCCGGCGCGAACCGGGTATCCGGATCGTCGGTGCGGACGTCAACGACGACCTCGCCGGTGATGCCGTGTGCTTTCGCCACGCGTCCGACTATCAGCTCCATGGGTGCTCCATGAGCATGGGCTCCGCTACTGGTCGGTGTCCACCACGTCGACGCGGATACCGCGGCCACCGATACCGGCGACCAGCGTGCGCAACGCGGTCGCGGTACGTCCGCCGCGACCGATCACCTTGCCCAGATCGTCGGGATGCACATGGACTTCGACAGTGCGTCCACGGCGGCTGGTCACCATGTCTACCCGGACATCGTCGGGATTGTCGACGATCCCGCGGACCAGATGCTCGACAGCGTCGACCACGACCGTGCTCATCGCGCCTGTCAGCTTTCGGTGGTCGGCTCGGACTGCCCGCCACCCTCGGCGGGCGTCGCCGCCTTCTCGGCCTCAGGGGCAGCGGTAGCGGCTTCGGCGTCACCCTTGGCGGCCTTCTTGGCCGGGGACTTCTTCTTCGGACGGGCGGCCTCGGTGGTGGGGCCGCCGTCGGCGGCAGCCAGCGCGGCGTTGAACAGCTCGAGCTTGCTGGGCTTGGGCGGGGCGACCTTCAACCGGCCCTCGGCACCGGGCAGGCCCTTGAACTTCTGCCAGTCGCCGGTGATCTTCAGCAGCTTGAGGACGGGCTCGGTGGGCTGAGCACCCACGGAGAGCCAATACTGGGCGCGCTCGGAGTCGATCTCGATGAGGCTCGGCTCTTGCTTCGGGTGGTACCGGCCGATCACCTCGATTGAGCGGCCGTCGCGGCGGGTGCGAGCATCGGCTACGGCGATGCGGTACTGGGGATTGCGGATCTTGCCAAGCCGAGTGAGTTTGATCTTCACAGCCATGGTTAGGCGACTTCTCCTGTGTGTGTCACGCTGC
This sequence comes from uncultured Actinomycetota bacterium, assembly GCA_963763005.1. Lineage (GTDB taxonomy): Bacteria > Actinomycetota > Actinomycetes > Mycobacteriales > Mycobacteriaceae > Mycobacterium. The sequence continues at coordinate 249,662 of CAVXMI010000016.1, read as the reverse complement.
AATTCGGCGACCAGGGCGGGATGCCCGGATCCGGTTTTGCCTCGCGTGTATGACCAACCGCGCAAGCACCCCGCTAGAGGTGGGTCGCGCGGCGGACAGCCGCCCATTGTGCCAGAGCGCGGTCCCGCGATGGAAATTCGCCGAGTGTGCGACCTATGGCGGCACGCCGCTGAGCATGCCGCCACTGCCCTGTTGCCCTTGGTGGCCCGGCTGCTACCGGGTTGGCATCGACGGCCTGCTGGCTGCCGTACAGGTGCTGCGCCGGGCGCTCACAGAGTTGGCTCACAGCCCACACCGGGCAGCCGTGGATGGCGCTTGCCTCCTCGATATTGGCAACGCCCATGCGCCGGGGCGCGCCGCCGGACAACATCTTGGGGCAGTCCCAAGAGCCATGCACCACAAAGTGACAGGCTCCCCAGCCCCAAGTCGATTTCGGCAACTCCCGCGTCGACATCGCTCTGTGGCCACAACGCATTAGGGAGGTCTCGGATGTCCTTTGTGATCGCGGCCCCGGAGATGGTGGCGGCGGCGGCCACGGATCTGGCGAACATCAGCTCGGCAGTTAGCGCGGCCAACACCGCTGCGTCGGCACCAACGATTGGGGTACTGGCGGCGGGCGCCGACGAAGTTTCGGCGGCCATCACAACGCTGTTTTCTGGACACGCCCAGGCATACCAGGCGCTCAGCGCTCGGGTGGCGGAGTTTCATGCCCAGTTTGTGCAGACACTCAACGCAGGTGCGGCCTCATATGCCAGCGCCGAGGCTGCCAACGCCTCGCCGTTGCAGACCCTTGAGCAGGACATCCTCGGCGTGATCAACGCACCCACCCTGGCGCTGCTGGGGCGACCGCTGATCGGCAACGGCGCCAACGGCGCCCCAGGGACCGGTCAAGACGGCGCGGCCGGCGGGATTTTCATCGGCAACGGCGGGAACGGCGGGTCCGGCGGCACCGGCCAGGCCGGCGGTAACGGCGGGGCCGGTGGGCTGGTGCTCGGCAACGGCGGCGCCGGCGGAACCGGCGGCTCCTCGACTGTCGGCGCGACCGGCGGCAACGGCGGCAGAGCCGGGCTGTTTGGCTCTGGTGGCGACGGCGGCACCGGCGGGGTGGGCTCCGTCGACGGCGGGGCCGGCGGGACCGGCGGCAACGGCGGCCTGCTGTTCGGCACCGGCGGCGTCGGTGGCAGCGGCGGGACTGGCGACACTGACGGCGGGGCCGGCGGGATGGGCGGCAACGGCGGGCTATTCGCCAGGGGCGGAACCGGCGGCATCGGCGGCACCGGCATCACCAACAACGGCGGGACCGGCGGCAACGCAGGCAACGGCATATTCTTCGGCAACGGCGGCACCGGCGGCGCCGGCGGCACCGGCATCAACAACGGCGGCGGGTTTGGCGGAGCCGGGGGAATCGGCGGGATCTTCGGCGACGGCGGCGCCGGCGGCGCCGGCGGATTTGGTGTTATTGGCGGTCTCGGCGGGTTCGGCGGCTTGGCCTTCTACGGCTCCGGGGGCGCCGGCGGCGCCGGCGGGGCCGGCACCATGTTCGGTGGTGACGGCGGTGGCGGCGGCTTCTCCCTGCTAGTCGGAAACGCAGGTAATGGCGGGGTCGGCGGGGACGGCCTGGGGGCTGCCACCGGCGGTGACGGCGGCATGGGCGGCGCCGCCGGCTTCATCGGGAACGGCGGCAACGGCGGTAATGGCGGGGGTGGCGCGCCCCCGGGCAGCGGCGGCAGCGGCGGCGCCGGCGGGTCGCTGCTCGGCCAGACCGGCATGAACGGGTTGGGATAACCGCGACTGCTCATTCCCATCGGGACATCCACCCGGCCTACGATTGCCGCGGAAAGTCCGCAGGAGCCGGCCGGGTGTCTGCGTTCCAGGCGGCCGTCACGGCGAATTCCGAGGTTGGTCTTCGCGGGCCTGCGACGATGCGTCGTAACAGCCCACGTCCGGGTCAACTCCTCGAACAGCGAAGTCGTCTTAGCGATCGAGGGCGCCCGATTGGGGTTGCCCCCCGTTTGGCGGACACACTCGGCGTCAGGGGCGCCGGTCGAAGCACTTGGTTTCGGCGCGGCGGCTCATCCGCCAGCCCTTGGCGGTGCGCACGAACTCGTCGTCGTACCACAGCCCCAGCAGCATCGTGCGGGGGTTCTCGCCGGCGAAGACCATCGGGTTGAAACAGAAAGTGCGAGCAGTTGCCGCGTCGCCGGCGAGCCGGATCGACGGGAGGCCCAGCATGTGCGCGTAGTTCGCGAAGTTCGGCAGCACCTGCGACAGCCACTGCTTCACTTCGGGATACCGGCCGTCGATGCCGCCCAACGCTCGATAGTCGATGTAGGCATCGGGTGTGAACACGTTGTCGAGATCCTCGAACCGGCGCAGGTCAATCGCGGTGGAGTAGTCCACCAGCAGCTGCTGGATCTCCAAGCGGTCCGAAATTTCGGCAAGGCTCAACATGCTTCGATTCAACACCGCTGTTTGACCCCGGAACAGCCCGGGCGCAGTCCAGAGCAGCCGGCGAAAATAGGCGTACCGGACCCCGGAAGTTAAACTGTGCGCCCATGCGAAAGCTCATGGCCGCAGCCGCGGCGCTGCTCACCGTAGCCACTGTCAGCGCGGCCACCGCCCCCCCGATCTCAAGGGCCGACACCGACGCGCAGCCGGTCGGCTCGGTGCCGATCCCCGACGGCCCGGCCCAGACCTGGATCGTGGCCGATCTCGACAGCGGCCAGGTGCTGGCCGGCCACGACCAGAATGTCGCCCATCCACCCGCAAGCACCATCAAGGTGCTGTTGTCGCTGGTGGTCCTGGACGAGCTGAACCTGAACTCCACCGTCGTCGCCGACGTCGCCGATACCCAGGTCGAATGCAACTGCGTCGGCGTCAAACCGGGCCGCACCTACACCGCGCGCCAACTGCTCGACGGCCTGCTGCTGGTTTCGGGCAACGACGCCGCCAACACGCTGGCGCACATGCTGGGCGGCCAGGACGTCGCCGTGGCCAAGATGAACGCCAAAGCCGCCGCTCTGGGGGCGGCAAACACCCACGCGGCGACTCCGTCCGGCCTGGATGGGCCCGGCGGCTCGGGGTGGTCGACGGCCCACGACCTCGCGGTCATCTTCCGGGCGGCGATGGGCAATCCGATGTTCGCGCACATCACCGCCGAGCCGTCGGCGATGTTCCCCGGTGATAACGGCGATCAACCGATCGTCAACCAGGACGAGCTGCTGCAGCGGTATCCCGGCGCCATCGGCGGCAAGACGGGCTACACCGACGCCGCCCGTAAAACGTTCGTCGGCGCCGCTGCCCGCGGTGGCCGCCGGCTGGTGATCGCCATGATGTACGGACTGATCAAAGAGGGCGGACCAACATATTGGGATCAGGCCGGCAGCCTGTTCGACTGGGGTTTCGCCCTCAACCCGCAAGCGAGCATCGGCTCCCTGTAATACCGCGAGCAGACGCAAAATCCCCCGACACGCCGGGCGTGCGGGGGATTTTGCGTCTGCTCGCGCTCAGAAAGCGCCCGTCAGCAGAGCCGAAAGCAGCGGAATCCGTTGCTCCTCGATTTCCGGCTGTGGCAGTACCCCTCGGACGATTGCTGCTCCGTCAAAGACGTTCGTCAACAATGCCACCAGGACCGGGAATGTCTCCTCCGGGAAGCCCTCGGCCCCCGGCAGTGCACGCGCGGCGTCGTAGATCTTCGCGCGGTACCGCCCGAGCACGTTCTGCAATGTGGCCTTGAGCTTCTCGTCGGTGCGCGCGGCGATCATCAGTTCGTACAGCACGGCATTGGTCGGCCCGCTGGTGATGTCGCGCAGAATTATCAGCGCCGCTTCCAGCGCCGGCCGATCGGCCGGTATTTCGGCGACTTGCTTGGTGAACGTTTCCAGCTGCCGACGCAGCACCTCGTACGCCGTGGCCGCCATGAAATCGCCCATGGTTTCGAAGTGCCGGAACAGGGCGCCCACGGACACCCCTGCGCGCTTGGTGATCACGGCGGCAGATGCCCGGGCGTATCCGACCTCGATGATGGTGTCGATGCCGGCCTGCAGAAGCCGCCCGACGGTTTCCTCGCGGCGTTGCTGCTGGGTTCTGGACATGTCAGGCGCTGACGCTCAGGGCTGCGGCGTGCTGTTCACGCTCGCCCGCCCGCAGGTACCGGCCCGACTTCACGGTCTGTCCGTAGCCGTCGCGGAATTGACCGTTGCGGAAAACCACGGCGCCCCCCACGCCCGTCGCGACCACGGTCGCATCGTTGCGATTGACCATGCGCCGCAAGCCGCCGTAGAAGGACACCTCTGCTTCGTGGTAGCCGTCCACCGATTCGTCCAGATGAGCCGGGTCGATCACCACGAAATCCGCACGGTCGCCCTCGCGCAAAGTGCCGGCGTTGATGCCGAACCACTCGGCCAGTTCACCGGTCAGGCGATGCACCGCACGTTCGATGGACAGGAACGGCTTTCCGGCCCGGTCGGCATCCCGCGTTCGCTTGAGCAGTCGCAGGCCGAAGTTGTAGAACGCCATGTTGCGCAGGTGCGCCCCGGCGTCGGAGAAGCCCATGTGGACGCTCGGCTCGGCAGCGAGCTTGTTGAGCTGCTTGGGCCGGTGGTTGGCGACGATGGTTGTCCACCGGACATTGCGCTCACCGTTTTCCACCAGCACATCGAGAAACGCGTCGAGCGGGTGCAGCCCGCGCTCCTCGGCGATTGTCCCGAAGCTCTTGCCGATCAACGACTTATCGGGGCATTCGACGATCACCGCGTCGTGGAAGTCCCGATGCCACAACGAGGGTCCGAGTTTGATGCGGTCGAACTCACGCCGGAACCCCCGGCGGTAGGACTTGTCGGCCAGTAGCTCGTTGCGCTCCAGTTGTTCGCGCAGATGCAGGGCCGCCGTTCCGGCGCCGAACTCTTCGAAGACCGGCAGATCGATTCCGTCGGAGTACAACTCGAACGGGACGGGCAGGTGCTGGAATCGCACGCTGGACCCCAGGAGCGCGTTGAGAATCCGGGTGCCCAGCCCGAAGACATGCACCGCCAGCGGCATCGACTTGGCGTCGGCAGACACCAGCATGCTCATCCGAACTCCCTTGCGGCGGTTCAATATTCTGCTGCTGGTCAGGAAGAACATCAGTGCGGACACCGGGCTCTCGACATCGGGGGCGCTCTGCAGCATCCGGCCGCGCTTGCGCAGCACAGTGATCAGCCTGCGCCGTTCCCGCCATGTCGCGAAGGTGGACGGCAGCGCGCGCGACCGGAAGCGGTCGCCGTCGAGCTTGTCGATCGCCGCGTCCATCCCGGACATTCCGAGCAGGCCGGCATCGAGCGCCTCGTCGAGCAGTTTCGCCATCTTCTCCAGTTCGGCATCAGTGGGCCGGACAGTGTCGTCGGTGGCGCGCTCAAGCCCCAGGACCGCGGTCCGCAGGTCCGAATGACCAAGCAGTGAGCTGACATTCGGCCCGAGCGGCAGGGCGTCGATCGCCTTGATGTATTCCGCCGCCGTCGACCACGTCTTGTTGGCGTCCAGCGCGCCGTAGACGAACTCGCGCGGCACCGCTTCCACCCGGCTGAACAGATCGGCGGCATCCTCGGAGTTGGCGTAGACCGTCGACAGCGAGCAGTTGCCCAGCAGCACGGTGGTGACACCGTGGCGCACCGACTCCCGCAGTCCGGGGTCGAGCAGCACCTCGGCGTCGTAGTGGGTGTGCACGTCGATGAAGCCGGGCACGATCCACTTCCCCGCCGCATCGATCACCTCCGGGCAGCCCGCCTCGTCCAGCGGCCCATCAGAGGGCGAACCACCGTGGCCACCACGCCGTCGCGAATACCCAGCGTGCGGGTCTGCGGCGCGCTGCCGGTGCCGTCGAACCACAATCCGTCGCGAATGATCACGTCGTATGTCACTGTTTCCTCCGGGTCGCGGGCGTGCAACGAACCTAACATAGATAGCGATCGCTCGCAATCTTTTCTGCGCGGCGCTTCTGCCTCGCTGAAAGCGCTGCTCAAGTGGTGTCAGCCGCCGGGCCCCGACGCCGTTGTGGTCGGCGTTATTGGGGTGTCGGTTACCGTTGCCGGCTCCGGCACGGTGACTGCCGGCGGCATGTCGCCGCTGCGGGATGCCACCGCGGGGATCCGGATGACGGCTGCCTGTTGGCCGCACTCATTGGTTTGCACCGTGACGACCATTTCGCCGACGAGGCCGCCCTCCGGTTGCGGTCGCAGTGACAGCACCTGCGTCGTCGTCTGGGAACTTGCCGAGCCGTTGGACCCGATGCAGGGGAACTGCACCGTTTCGGACCGGGACCGCCACTGGCCGTCGCCGAACTCCATGATCAGCGGCTTAGTGTTTGGCTTCGCCTGCGTGTGGTCGTTGTCGTCGAGCATCGTTGCAGCAGCCAGGCATCCCGTCGGCGTGCACGAAGACCGGATTGCCCACCAAGTGCTCACGTTCGGTGGCTGCGGGCTCGGGGTGTAGTCGTATGTCTGCTTTGAGCGTTGGACCTCGATGCGGTAAGTGCCGTCCAGAGGGACCGGCGCGACGACCGGGGCGCCGGTGGCCGGGGTGCTGGGCGCAGCCGATGCACTTGTCTCCGGGCTGGCAGCGTGAGTGGACGTGGTGGTTGTCCTGCGCCCGATCAGGATGCCGACGGTGATCAGACCAACCAGCAGGAGCGCGGCTGCGGAACCGACGAGGATCCGGCGCGATCTGCGCTTCGTCGGTGCCGCCGGTTCCTTGGTTGCTGTGGAGAACTCGTCCAGACGCCGAGCCAACGACGCGGCGGCCGACCGCAGGATCGTGCCACGAGGGTCCGACGTCGCAGGTTCGGGTGCCGGGTTGGCGGCGGGTTGTTCTTCAGCTTCTGCGGTCTCCGGCCAGCCGTAGGCCGGGTAGTCGACGACATAGGCTTCTTGCCCGGCTGCTGCAGCCGCCCAGTGCCCCCCGGCCTGAGCAGCCTCAGGGCTGCGACCACCGATCGCGACGCCGAGCTGTTCGTTGACCGCGTCAGCGAACTCGCGGCAGCTGCCGAACCGGTCAGCGGGTTCTTCGGCAAGCGCTCGGGAAAACACGCCGTCGAGTCGTGCCAGTTCCGGGAGTAGGTCGCTGAGCTTAGGCGGTATCGACAGCGGGGCATGGGGACTCTCAACCGGCGGTGCACCGGTGAGCAGGTGCAAAGCGGTAGCCGCCAGCGCGTACTGGTCGGCGCGCCCGTCAACCTCGGCCCCCATCAACTGTTCCGGCGCCGCATAGGCGATCGTGGCGCCGGATACTCCACGTTGGCGCGCTATCCCGAAGTCTGTCAACAGAATCCGTGGTTCACCCGCCCCCGGATTTATCAACAGGATGTTGGCGGGCTTGACATCACGATGGAGCAGTCCGCGCTGGTGGGCGTAGTCGAGAGCCCCAGCCGCGGCGGTGACTATCGCAAGCACCTCGCCGACCGGTAAGACCGCTGGGAACCGCTCCCGCATCAGCTGTGCGACGTTGATTCCTTCGATGTAGTCCATCGCGATCCACAGCTGTCCTTCGAACTCGCCGCGGTCGTGGACCTCCACGATGTGTGGGTGATAGAGCTTTGCGGCGATCTCGGTCTCCTGGTGAAATCGCCGACGGAATTCGCCGTCTGACGACATCGCCAGTGGAAGAACCTTCAGCGCCTGCCAGCCCGGCGATCCGGGCTGGTGGACGAGGTAGACCTCGCCGGTCTCTGCGGCACCCAGCCTTCGGACAACGGTGTAACCGGCAAAGGTCGCGCCGTTGACCAACGCCATTTCGCGATAGTAACCACGTGCGGGTCGCGGCACGCGACCAGCGCCCAGGGTCGGATGCGCAGCGACCCGCTGCGCCCGGCTTCGCCGCGCTTGCGATCGCTGCGGCTAACACTCGGCTAACACTTGGAGCGAAATGTCCTGCCGCGCAGGATCACCAAATCGGGCTGGTTCAGCACACCGCGACCCTGGCGCGGGTCTTCGGAGTAGCACAACAGGTCAGCCGATGCCCCGTGGTCCAGACCGGGCCGGCCCAACCACCGCCGCGCATCCCAGCAGGCGGCGCCCAACGCCTCGGTTGGGCTCAACCCGATGTTCTTGAGGGCCTCGACCTCGTCGGCGATGCGCCCGTGTTCGACCGTGCTGCCGGCATCGGTGCCGGCGTACACGGGCACACCGGCCTCCCGCGCCGCGGCGACCCGCGGATAGCTGCGCGCATACAGGTCGCGCATGTGGGCAGCGTAGGTCGGGTAGCGCACCGCGGCGTCGGCGATGCCCGGGAAGTTTTCGAGGTTGATCAGCGTGGGGACCAATGCGGTGCCGTGCTCGAGCATCAGCGCGATGGTGTCGTCGGTGAGTCCGGTGCCGTGCTCGATGCAGTCGATGCCGGCGTTGATCAGGCCGGGTAGTGCGTCCTCGCCGAAGACGTGTGCGGTGACCCGAGCCCCGTGGGCGTGTGCGGCATCGATCGCGGCCTTGAGCACATCGTCGGACCACAGTGGGGCGAGATCTCCGATTTTGCGGTCGATCCAGTCACCGACCAGCTTGATCCAGCCATCACCGCGCCGCGCCTCGTCGGCCACCGCGGCCGGCAGCTGCGATTCGTCTTCGAGCTCGACCGCGAAGCCGGATATATAGCGCTTGGGCCTGGCCAGATGCTTTCCGGCCCGGATGATGCGGGGCAGGTCCGCACGGTCATCGAGGCTGCGCGTGTCGGTCGGCGAGCCGCAGTCACGCAAGAGCAGCGCGCCCACGTCGCGTTCGGTCTCGGCCTGCGCGGTCGCCTCGTCGAGTTCGATGGCGCCGTGCTGACCGAGCCCGACGTGACAGTGGGCATCCACCAGCCCGGGCAGAATCCAGCCGCCGTCAAAGACGGTGTCTGCCCCGGCAACCGGCTCGGTGCTGATGCGGCCGTCGACGATCCACAGTTCGATCGCGGTCTCGTCGGGCAGTCGCAAACCTCGCACGCGCAGGCGCACGGCGCGGCTACTTCTTGCCCGGGAATTTCAGCTTGGACAGGTCGAAGTCGGCCAGGCCCGGCGGCAGTTCGTCGAGACCTTCGGGCATCTGCGACAGGTCGGGGAACCCTGCCGGCATGCCCGGCATAGCCGGCATGCCTGGCATTCCGGGCATGCCAGCGCCGAACGGCCCGCGGACCTTCGGCGGCGTCGGGCCGCGTGCCCCCTTCTTGCCCTTCTTTCCGGCCTTTCCTTTCGCCCCTCCCCGACTCTTTCGAGTCGCGGACTTGCGGCCAAGGCCCGGAATGCCCATGCCCCCGAGCATCGACGACATCATCTTGCGGGCTTCGAAGAAGCGGTCGACCAGCTGGTTGACCTCGGATACGGTCACACCCGAGCCGTTGGCGATACGCAGCCGCCGTGACGCGTTGATGATCTTGGGGTCGGCCCGCTCTTGCGGCGTCATCCCGCGGATGATGGCCTGTAGCCGGTCGAGGTGTTGTCGTCGACCTCGGCCAGTGCGTCCTTCATCTGAGCCCCGCCCGGCAGCATGCCCAACAGGTTGCCGATCGGGCCCATCTTGCGGACAGCGAGCATCTGCTCGAGGAAATCCTCCAGCGTCAGCTCGCCGGCGCCGATCTTGGCGGCGGCGGCCTCGGCCTGCTCGGCGTCGAAGACCTGCTCGGCCTGTTCGATCAGGCTGAGCACATCGCCCATGCCCAGGATGCGGCCGGCCATCCGGTCCGGGTGGAAGACTTCGAAGTCCTCCAGCTTCTCCCCGGTGGAGGCGAAAAGGATTGGGACGCCGGTCACTTCGCGGACCGACAACGCGGCCCCACCACGGGCGTCACCGTCGAGCTTGGTTAACACCACCCCGGTGAAGCCGACACCGTCGCCGAACGCCGCAGCGGTGGTGACGGCATCCTGGCCGATCATCGCGTCCAGGACGAACAGCACCTCGTCGGGATTGACAGCCTCCCGGATGGCCGCGGCCTGGGCCATCAACTCGTCGTCGATGCCCAACCGTCCGGCGGTGTCGACGATGACGACGTCGAAGTGTCTGGCCCGCGCTTCGGCAAGCCCTGCCGACGCAACGGCGACCGGGTCACCGGGGCCGGATTCCGGCGAGGCCCCCGGATGCGGCGCGAACACCGGCACCCCGGCACGCTCGCCGACGACTTGCAGTTGGTTCACCGCAGCCGGCCGCTGCAGGTCGCAAGCCACCAACAGTGGCGTGTGTCCCTGATTGCGGAGGCGCGAAGCCAACTTCCCGGCCAGCGTCGTCTTACCGGAACCCTGCAGGCCCGCAAGCATCACCACGGTCGGCGGCGTCTTGGCGAACGCCAGCTCGCGGGTCTGGCCGCCGAGGATGCCGATCAGTTCGTCGTTGACGATCTTGACGACCTGCTGCGCCGGGTTGAGGGCACCGGACACCTCGGCGCCCCGGGCGCGTTCCTTGATCCGGTGGACAAACGCTCGAACCACCGGCAGCGAAACGTCGGCTTCCAGCAGCGCCAGCCGGATTTCGCGGGTGGTGGCATCAATGTCGGCGTCGGTCAGGCGGCCCTTGCCGCGTAGCCCCTGTAGGGCACCGGTCAACCGGTCGGACAGCGATTCAAACACCCCGCCAGCCTAGTGGTGACCGCCAGCGCGGCGAAGTCGGGCGCAGCGGGTCACCACCAGACTGCAGGTCAGCGCCATGGGCTTCTTCTTGGACCAGCTGGCCGGCGGGAGCATCTGGCGAGCCATCGCGCGCCCACTGGTGCCGGATCGTCATGGGCAGCCAGCCCGCGGCCCATGGTCTGACGAGGTGGTTCCGCGACACTAAACGTCTGCGAAGACACGGAACGTGGCGCAATGGCTCAAGTTTCGGCGAACGTGTCGGCCGGCCACGGCAACGCTCGCCGATGGGGGCGCATTCGTGCGTTGGCGACCGCCAGCGCGGCGCAACCGCGCCGAAAAGCGTTGCCATGCTAGATTTCACAGCCGCCACCTAACCGTGCTGGCCGTGTCGGGGGCACGAAGACTCGGTCCACCGGTAGCGCCGAAAGCACCTCTATAGTGCGTCGTGCTGCAACGGAACTATCGCTACGTCAGCACAGCGGGAACCGCCACGCGCGGCCGAGCATCTACGGGGGAGCAGTGTTGATGCAACCGGTCAGCCACGCCGACCACACCGCCGAAGTCAGCCGGCCGCTGCGCGGTTGGCAGCGTCGCGCAGTGGTGAAGTACCTGGGCACCGAGCCGCGCGATTTCCTGGCCGTGGCTACCCCCGGATCCGGCAAGACGGCGTTCGCTCTGCGGATAGCGGCCGAACTGCTCGGCCATCGCGCCGTCGAGCAGGTCACCGTCGTCGTGCCCACCGAGCACCTCAAGGTGCAGTGGGCGCGGGACGCGGGGCGGCAGGGTCTGTCGCTGGACCCGATGTTCTCCAACTCCAACCCCCAGACCTCGCCGGAGTACCACGGCGTAGTCGTCACCTACGCCCAGGTCGCTGCGCATCCGACGCTGCACCGGGTGCGCACCGAGCAGCGCAAGACCTTGGTCGTCTTCGACGAGATCCACCACGGCGGTGACGCCAAGACCTGGGGCGACGCCATCCGGGAGGGATTCAGCGACGCCACCCGCCGACTTGGACTGACAGGCACACCGTTTCGCAGCGACGACAGCCCCATCCCGTTCGTCGGCTATGAGCCCGACGGCAACGGCGTGATGCGTTCGCAGGCCGACCACACCTACGGCTATGCCGACGCCCTTGCTGACGGAGTGGTCCGGCCGGTGGTGTTCCTCGCCTACTCCGGCCAGGCGCGGTGGCGCGACAGCGCCGGTGAAGAGCACGAGGCGCGACTCGGTGAGCCGTTGTCGGCCGAGCAGACCGCACGGGCATGGCGCACGGCCCTGGACCCCGCCGGCGAGTGGATGCCCGCGGTGATCGCTGCCGCCGATCAGCGGCTACGCCAGCTGCGTACGCATGTGCCCGACGCCGGCGGCATGATCATCGCCTCCGACCGCAACGCAGCCCGCGCCTACGCCGGCTTGCTGACGAAGCTCACCTCGGAAGCGCCGACCGTCGTGCTCTCCGACGACCCCGGATCGTCGGCCCGCATCTCCGAATTCGCCGCGGGCACCAGCCGGTGGCTGGTCGCGGTGCGCATGGTCTCAGAAGGCGTCGACGTGCCCCGATTGTCGGTTGGGATCTATGCCACGAGCGCCTCGACGCCGCTGTTCTTCGCACAGGCCATCGGCCGGTTCGTGCGATCGCGCCGGCCTGGCGAAACCGCGAGCATCTTCTTGCCGTCGGTGCCGAACCTGCTGCAGCTGGCCAGCGAGTTGGAGGCCCAGCGCAACCACGTGCTGGGCAAACCGCACCGGGAATCAGACGGTGATCCCCTCGACGGTGATCCCGCCACCGGGACGCGAACCGAACCGAGCGAAACGGAGAAGGCCTTCACCTCACTGGGAGCCGACGCCGAACTGGATCAGGTCATCTTCGATGGATCCTCGTTCGGCACCGCCACCCCTGCCGGAAGCGACGAGGAAGCCGACTATCTCGGTATCCCCGGGTTGCTCGACGCCGAGCAGATGCGCGCCCTGCTACACCGGCGCCAGGACGAGCAGCTGCAGAAACGTGCCGCCGCCGCGCAGGTACCACCGGCTGCGACATCAGGGCCGGCGGCACCGATGCATGGCCAACTTCGCGAGCTGCGCCGCGAACTCAACGCGCTCGTGTCGATAGCCCACCACCGCACCGGCAAACCACACGGCTGGATCCACAACGAACTCCGCCGCCGCTGCGGAGGCCCGCCGATTGCCGCAGCGACCCGCGACCAGCTCAGAGCGCGCATCGATGCCTTGCGGCAGCTCAACGCCGAGCAGTCTTGAGCGCGAGCCGGAGCGGACCTATTCGCCGACGGGCTCTTCGACGAGTACGAGGGCGGGAGCGCCCAACACGGCTAACAGGTGTTTCTCCACCGCGGCCCGCACACCATCAGCGCCGTTTGCGGAGCTCTCAGCGGTGCCGGACTCGGCCGGCACGGTCACACAGAACACGTCGGCGGCCGTCGATCCGAACGTGTTGACCTTTGCCCAGACGATGTCTGCTTCGGCGCGCTCCAGCGCCCGGGCCAGCAGTGCGAGCAGACCCGTCCGATCCATCGCACGCACTTCGAGGATCAGCTGGCCCGGTGTCTCGGTGTCGAGCCACAGGATGCGCGGCGGAGCGGTTGACCGCGTGACGGGCACCCCCACCTGCACCTCTCCGGCCCGGGCGGACGCCGAGCTGGCGGCGTCGCTGTCACGCTTCTCCAGCATGCCGAGGACGTCGATGTCGCCGTGTAGGGCACCCACGAACTGTTGACGCAGCAGGTCCGCGCCCGGCGGGGAACCAAATAGTGGTGACACCACGAATTCGGTGATCGCGACACCCTCGTGGATATTGACCGACGCCGAATGGACTCGCAACGAGTTCAGAGCCAGCACGGCGGCGGCTTTCGACACCAAGCCACGCTCGTCTGGCGCAACCATCACCGCGTGAAGGCGTTCACTGTCGCCCGGCTTGATCTCCACATGCACCCCGTGGCTCGCTGCCAGCGAAAGATAGTGGGGCGCAGTCGGTTCGGCCCGCGGCAGGGCCTCACCTGCCATCACCATCCGGCAGCGACGCACGAGGTCCGCGACCAGCGACGCCTTCCAGCCGCTCCACACCCCGGGTCCGGTGGCCTTGGAGTCCGCCTCCGACAGCGCGTGCAGCAGTTCGAGCAATTGCGGATCCCCGCCCAGGGCCTCTGATACGTCCTCGATGGTCTTGGGGTCGTTCAGGTCGCTTCGGGTGGCCGTAATCGGCAGCAGGAGGTGGTAGCGAACCATCTTGGACAGCGTGTCGATGTCCATGGGCGACAGCCCCAGCCTGTTGGCGATCGGGATCACCAATTCGGCCCCAAGCACACAGTGATCGGCACCCCTGCCCTTGCCGATGTCGTGCAGCAGCGCGCTGAGCCCAAGCAAGTCGGGTCGGGCCACGCGGGTGGTGAGCGGCGCTGCATGAACGGCGGTCTCGACGACATGACGGTCCACGGTCCATTTGTGGGATACGTCGCGCGGCGGAAGGTCGCGGATCGCATCCCATTCCGGGAACAGCTGCCCCCATAACCCGGTGCGGTCGAGCGCTTCGATTGTCTGCACCGCGGTAGGGCCGGCCAACAGCACTACCAAAAGGTCGTCCAATGCCTCACGCGGCCAAGGAGTTGGCAACTCGGGGTTGCTATCAGCCAGCCGACTCAGCGTGGCGGCGCCGATGGGCACTCCGGTGTCGGCCGATGCGGCGGCCACTCGTAGCACCAGGCCGGGGTCGCGTTCGGGTCGGGCCTCGCGGGCGAGCACGATTTCGCCCGCGTACTCGACGACGCCCTCGTCTAGTGGTCGCCGCTTCGGCCGCCGTACCAAGGCCGAGATGCCGCGCCGCGGCAATGCGTTGACGGCCGTCCGCAGCCCGGTTACGGCGTGGTAGCTGATGGTGCGGCCGGCGTTCGACAACATGCGCGCCAAGTCGAATCTGTCACCGACTCCCAGGGCGGCGCTGACCTCATCGGCGAATTGCGCCAGCAACTGATCGCGTGCGCGGCCCGACACCCGGTGCAGTTCAGTGCGCACATCGAGCAAAGTGAGATATGCACTGTCCAGCGAACCGACCGGCATGTCCGGATGGGCCATACCGTGGCGGTCGATGAGCTGGGCGAGAGCCAGCGCATCGAGCAACTGGACGTCGCGGAGGCCGCCGCGACCAGATTTGAGGTCAGGCTCAGCGCGGTGTGCGATCCGGCCTAAACGCAGCCAGCGCGCATGCGTCATTTCGACGAGTTCGTCCATGCGGGAACGAATTCCGCTGCGCCACTGCCGTCGCGCGCCGTCGATCAACCCCGTCGAAAGCCGCGCATCGCCGGCGATGTGGCGTGCTTCCAGCATGCCCAGGGCGGCCGCCATGTCGGAATTGGCGATGCCCAATGCGTCGGAGACTGTTCGCACGCTGTGGTCGAGCCGAATGTTGGCATCCCACAACGGGTACCACAACTTGTCCGCGACCTGCCCCAGCACCTCGACTGGTTTGCCGTCGTGCAACAGCAGCAAGTCCAAGTCCGAATACGGCAGCAGCTCGCGACGGCCGAGCCCGCCGACCCCGACGATCGCGAAGCCACTGTCATCGGCGATCCCGATCTCGGCCGCCTTGGCGGTCAGCCAGGATTCGTGTAAATCCAACATCGCCTTACGTAGCTGCGCGGGAGCCATGTCACGATGTTCGTCTGACAGCAGCGCACGACGCGCGGCAGCCAAATCGCCTGCCGCGCGGGTGCTTTCTGCTTCCATGGGCTCTGATCCCGATACCTCGGACGTGCCCGGCCGGTGTGGTTTCACACCTGCCCGGGCCGTCCGGGCTGGTTCAGCAATGTGCAGCTATTCTCATAACGCATCGAGTCCGCGTTCGCCAGTGCGTACCCGCACAATGGTGTCCACCGGGCTGACCCACACCTTGCCGTCGCCGATCTTGCCGGTACGCGCCGCCCGGACGATGCTGTCCACGACTTTGTCGACGATGGAATCGTCGACGACGACCTCGATCCGAACCTTCGGCACGAAGTCGATCGAGTATTCAGCACCCCGGTAGACCTCGGTGTGGCCCTTCTGCCGCCCATAGCCCTGGATTTCGCTGACCGTCATCCCCAAGACTCCCGCGTCTTCGAGGCTGGCCTTGACATCGTCGAGCGTGAACGGCTTAACGATCGCGGTGATCAGCTTCATTTCGGCTCCGCCTCCACTTTCTCGCCCACTCGGTCCTCCCGTCCGTTACGGGAATCCGGCATCACACCGGCACGGGGCAGAACCGAACCGCTGACGACCGCGAAGTCGTAACCGCTCTCGGCATGCTCAGCCTCGTCGATCCCGGAGGATTCTTGTTCAGCACCCAAACGCAGCCCGATGGTGTACTTCAGGATAAGAGCCAAGATCAGGGTGACGACACCAGAATAGATGAGAACACTGAACGCGCCGACAGCTTGCCGTTCCAACTGGGCGAAACCGCCGCCGTAGAACAATCCCTTCGACACGCCCTCGACGCCGTTGATGGCCGGGCTCTCCGGGGCGGCAAGCAGACCCACCAGCAGCGTGCCCGCCAGCCCACCGACCAGGTGCACCCCGACCACGTCGAGCGAGTCATCGAAGCCGAGCCTGAATTTGAGCCCGACCGCCAGCGCGCACAGCACACCGGCCGCCACGCCGATCGCCAATGCGCCCAGGACGTTCACCGACGAGCAGGACGGCGTGATGGCCACGAGTCCGGCGACGATGCCCGATGCCGCACCCAGCGTCGTCGCCTTGCCGTCGCGGATGCGCTCGGTGAGCAGCCAGCCGAGCATGGCCGCCGCGGTCGCAACCGTGGTGGTGATGAACGTTGTCGCCGCGGCCCCGTTGGCGCTGGTCGCCGATCCGGCGTTGAATCCGTACCAGCCGAACCACAGCAGGCCGGCGCCGAGCATCACAAACGGCAGATTGTGCGGGCGAAACAGGGTCGCAGGCCAGCCGTTGCGCTTGCCCAGGACGATCGCCAGCACCAAGCCGGCCACACCGGCGTTGATGTGGACCGCGGTGCCGCCGGCGAAGTCGATCGCGTGCAGCTTATTGGCGATCCAGCCGCCGTGCGCGGACGCGACGCCGTCAAACGAAAAGACCCAGTGTGCGACCGGGAAGTAGACGAACGTCGCCCACAGTCCGGAGAACAACAGCCAGGCGCCGAACTTCAGCCGGTCGGACACAGCACCCGAGATCAGCGCGACCGTGATGATGGCGAACATCAGCTGGAATGCCACGAATACGGTGGCCGGCAGGGTACCTACCAGCGGGATATCCACCGCTGCGGTCTGCGTGGCCGGATCCGCGGCGACGGCGTTGCCACCGATGAGACCCTTCAGGCCCCAGTATTCGGTCGGGTTGCCGGCGATGTTCCCGACGTCGTCGCCAAATGCCATCGAGTAGCCGTAGAGCACCCACAGCACCGTCACGACGCCCATCGCGCTGACGCTCATCATGAGCATGTTCAGCACGCTCTTGGCACGCACCATGCCGCCGTAGAAAAACGCCAGGCCCGGCGTCATCAACAAGACGAGCGCGGAACTCGCCAGCATCCAGGCGGTGTCGCCGGTGTCGGGCACGCCCAGTATCGGGAATTGGTCCACTCGCTATCACCTCCAGTCAGCGCAGGGAGGGCCCCAGATGGATGACTGGCGACCTGATCCAGAACCATGCGCAGTAGTTGTTGCCACAATGGTGCCGCGATGTTTCGGCAGGATTAACGTCACACTCGCTGTGTAAGAGCTTTAGCCGAGCAGGGCGTCAACGAAGGCGGCGGGTTCGAACGGCGCCAGATCGTCGGGCCCTTCGCCGAGTCCCACCAGCTTCACCGGCACCCCGAGTTCCTGTTGGACACGGAAAACGATGCCGCCCTTGGCCGTTCCGTCCAGCTTGGTCAGGACCGCGCCGGTGATGTCTACGACGTCGGCGAAAACCCGCGCCTGCGCCAGCCCGTTCTGCCCGATCGTGGCGTCGAGCACCAGTAACACCTCGTCGACAGCCGCCCGACGGGTTATGACGCGCTTAACCTTGTCCAGCTCGTCCATCAGCCCGACTTTGGTGTGCAGCCGGCCGGCGGTGTCGATGACCACGACGTCGGCGCCCGTGGCGATGCCCTTGTCGACGGCATCGAACGCCACCGACGCCGGATCAGCGCCTTCGGCCCCGCACACCACCTCGGCGCCCACCCGGGACGCCCAAGTCTGCAGTTGATCGGTCGCCGCAGCCCGGAAAGTGTCGGCCGCGCCGAGCACCACGCGCCGGCCGTCGGCCACCAACACGCGCGCCAACTTGCCGACTGTGGTGGTCTTTCCGGTGCCGTTGACACCGACGATCAGCAGCACCGCCGGATGGTCGGCGTGCGGCAGGGCGCGGATCGAGCGGTCCATGCCGGGATGCAGCTCGTTGATCAGGACGTCGCGCAGCACCGCCCGGGCGTCGGCCTCGGTACGGACGTTGCTGCCGGCCAGCCGGCTACGCAGCTGCGACACCACCGACGCGGTGACCACCGGGCCCAGGTCTGCGATCAGCAGGGTGTCCTCGACGTCCTGCCAGGAGTCCTCGTCCAGATCGCCGCCGCCGATCAAGCCCAGCATGCTGCGCCCGAGGGCATTCTGAGATCGGGCGAGCCGGCCGCGCAGGCGTTCCAAGCGCCCTTCAGGCGGCTCGATGGCCTCGATCTCGGGGGCCTGGGGCGCGATCTCAGGCGCTACCGGCGGGGCCGATTCAAGGCTGGCTGAGCCCGGTGGCGTGCTGATCTCGGGTTCGGGCTCAAGTTCGGGAAGGTGGACATCGGAGATGGTGCGCTTGGGCGCGTCACGAGGGACGGTCGCATCGTCGCCCACAGCGGGTAGTCCGCTGGTGTCGAACCGTTCGGCCGGTTCGACCGTTGTCGCTGTCTGGCTGAACGTGATGCCGGAGGACGCGGTGTAGCCGCCCGAGCGGTCGATCGCGTCAGGCTGGGGCCGGGCTGACAGCCTGATCCGCCGGCGGCGGTAGCGCACCAATCCCAGGGCCAGCGCAGCGATGATGACCAGGGCGGCGATGACCGCGATGGCGATCCATAGACCTTCCGACACTCTGACGGTCCTTCCGGGGGTTCCAGGGGCAAGGCGTGAGTCGGACAGCGAGGGCGCGTACTGCCCGGCGCCAGGGCGCTAGGGCGCTAAGGGTGCTAAGGAGAGGTCGCGACCAGCCGATCCACCTGCTGACCACGCATCCGCTGCGAGATGACCGCAGTGATGCCGTCGTTCTGCATGGTGACGCCGTAGAGCGCGTCGGCGACTTCCATCGTCGGCTTCTGGTGCGTGATGATGATGAGCTGCGATCGATCTCGTAGCTGTTCGAACAGCCCGATGAGCCGGCGCAGGTTCATGTCGTCGAGCGCTGCCTCCACCTCGTCCAAGATGTAGAAGGGCGACGGACGGGCCCGGAAGATCGCTACCAGCATCGCCACCGCGGTCAGCGCCTTCTCGCCGCCGGACAGCAAAGACAGCCGGGTGACCTTCTTGCCGGGTGGACGTGCCTCCACCTCAATGCCGGTGGTGAGCATGTCGTCGGGCTGGGTCAGCCGCAGCCGGCCTTCCCCGCCGGGGAAGAGCGAAGCGAACACGGTCCGGAATTCGCGTTCCACGTCGACGAACGCGTCACTGAACACTTGCAGGATGCGGGCGTCGACATCGGCGACGACGTCCAGCAGATCCTTGCGGGCCGCCTTGACATCCTCGAGCTGGGTGGACAGGAAGTTGTAACGCTCCTCCAGCGCTGCAAACTCCTCCAGAGCCAGCGGATTGACTCTGCCCAATTCAGCCAGCTCACGCTCGGCACGTTTGGCCCGGCGCTCCTGGGTAGTGCGGTCGAACGGCATCGGGGCGGGTGCGATCACCTGCTCGCCACGCTCGCGGGCCTGTTCGAATTCAGCCATCTCCAGCTCGGAGGCCGGCAGCGGAACCTGCGGTCCGTATTCGGCGACCAGATCGGCCGGTGCCATTCCGAACTGCTCCAGCACCATCTGCTCGAGCTGCTCGATTCGCATCGCCGCCTGGGCGTTCGCCACCTCGTCGCGGTGCAAAGAATCGGTGAGTGCCCCCACTCGGGCGCCCAGCGTGTTCGCCTCTTCGCGGACTGCAGCCATGGCCGCCGACCGCTGCTGGCGCTCGGTGGACAGCTCGTCGCGCAGTTGCGACGCCGAGTCGACCACCCGGTTCAACCGCCACGCCAGCAGCCGCCCGGACTCGGCGACCGCCGCGGCCACCGCAGCCGCGCGCAGTCGAGCGGCTCGCGCTTGTTCGGCCCGCAGCCGTGCCTCACGTTCCGCCGCGGCCGCTCGGCGCAGCGAATCAGCCCGCCCGCGCACCGCATCGGCGCGTTCCTCGGCGGTCCGCACCGCCAACCGGGCCTCCACTTCGACACCGCGGGCGCCCTCGGCGGCGGCGGCGATCGCCTGCCGGGCGGTTGCTGGACTGGGGTCGGCCGCGTGCACGTGCTGGGTCTCTTGAGCGTTGCGCAGCCGGGTCTCGAGTTCGAAGACCTCCTCGAGCGTCTGCGTGCGCCCGGCCTCCAATTCCTCACGCTGGCGCAGCAGTCTGGTCCACTCTTCGTCAGACGCGCGCGCGTCCTGCCCCAGCCGGCCCAGCTGCTCGTACATCGCCGAGATTGCGGTGTCGGATTCGTTGAGGGCGGCCAATGCCTGCTCGGCGGAGTCCTGACGGGCGGCCTGCTCGGTCAGCGCACCGGACAGCGCCGCGCTCAGTTGAGCCACCTGCGCCTCGGCGGCGGCCAGCTCGCTTCTGGCCTTGTCGATCTCCGAGGTGATCTCCAGCGTGCTGGGCTTGCGGTCAGATCCGCCGCTCACCCAACCGGCTCCCACCAGATCACCGTCAATCGTGACCGCACGTAGCTGGGGGCGGACCGCCACCAGATCCAGTGCTTCGGCCATGTCGTTGACGACCGCCACGCCGGAAAGCATGGCGATCATCGCGCCCTGCAGCCGTGGCGGTACCTCGATCAAATCCAGCGCCCATTGGGCTCCGGCGGGCAGCGGGGTCGGCTCAGGTTGTTCCGGGGCCGGCCAGTCACTCAACACGAGGGCCGCGCGGCCCCCGTCGGCTTCCTTGAGCGCCCTGACCGCGGTACGGGCCGCGCCAAAGCTGTCGGCGGCCAGTGCGTCGGCCGCCGACCCGAGCACCGCGGCCAGCGCCGCCTCATAGCCCGAACGCACTTTGACGAGCTGGGCAACCGACCCGAAAAGCCCTGCGCCACTGTGGTTCCGGGCGAGCCACGCCGCGCCGTCCTTGCGATCCAGGCCCACCGACAGCGCGTCGATGCGGGCTCGCAGCGAAGCCACCTGGCGTTCGGCGCCGCGTTCAGCTGCCTGCAGTTCGGCAACGCGTTCGTCGGCCAGCCGCATCGCGGCCACCGTTCGTTCGTGCTGCTCATCAAGACCGACCTCGCCTTGATCCAGTTCACCGGCGCGGCTCTGCACGCTTTCAAACTCCGCACGAGTCTGCTGAGCGCGCACAGCGGCCTCTTCGATCCGCTCGGATAACCGCGCAACGCTGTCATCGATCGATTCGACCCGCGCCCGCATGGTCTCCACCTGCCCCGCCAGCCGCGCCAGGCCCTCACGCCGGTCGGCCTCCGCTCGGACCGCGGCCATATGGGCCTTGTCGGCCTCGGCGACGCGGAGCTCGCGGTCGGCCAATTCCGCGCGGGCGGCATCCAGCCGGGTGCGCGCCGCGGCCAGCTCAGCCAACAGCTGCTGTTCAGCGACGGCCACCTGCTGGGCCTCGGCTTCCAGCGCGTCTGGATCGGTGTCGCTGCTGCGCACCGGCTCGACGTCGAGATGGTGGGTCCGTTCGCTGGCGATGCGTACCGTGGCGCCCACCCGTTCGGCCAGCGCGGACAGCCCGAACCAGGTGTGCTGCACCGACTCGGCTCGTACCGAGAGCTCGGCCAGCGCTGTCTCGTGCGCGGCCAGCTCCTGGGATGCCACCGACAGCCGGGCGGCGGCCTCGTCATGCTCACGGCGCATCGTTGCCTCGGCGTCGGAGATCGCTTCCCGCTCCGTCCGCCGGCTGACCAGGTCGTCGGCGACCAGCCGTAGGCGGGCATCGCGGAGATCGGCCTGGATGGTCTGGGCGCGACGGGCCACCTCGGCCTGCCGGCCCAACGGTTTGAGTTGGCGGCGGAGTTCGGTGGTCAGGTCGGTGAGCCGGGCCAGGTTCGCCGACATCGCGTCAAGTTTGCGCAGCGCCTTCTCTTTGCGCTTGCGATGCTTCAGCACGCCCGCGGCTTCTTCGATGAATGCCCGGCGGTCCTCGGGCCGCGACTGCAGGATCTCGTCCAGCTTGCCCTGCCCGACAATCACATGCATCTCACGGCCGATGCCAGAGTCGCTCAACAGCTCCTGGACATCCATCAAACGGCAACTGCTGCCGTTGATCTCGTATTCGCTGGCGCCGTCGCGGAACATCCGGCGGGTGATCGACACCTCCGAGTACTCGATCGGCAGCGCGTTGTCGGAGTTGTCGATGGTGACGGTGACTTCGGCGCGGCCCAGCGGGGCGCGCGACGAGGTGCCGGCGAAGATGACGTCTTCCATCTTGCCGCCGCGCAGAGTCTTCGCCCCCTGCTCCCCCATCACCCACGCCAGGGCATCGACCACGTTGGACTTGCCGGAACCGTTGGGCCCGACGACTGCGGTGATACCCGGCTCGAAACGCAGAGTCGTCGGCGCGGCGAAGGATTTGAATCCCTTCAGCGTCAGACTCTTCAAGTACACGGCGTGCCAGACTACAGCCGTTTCAACGCTCGCTGAACCCGACGATCGGCTCCGTCGACTCCGACCAGTCGGCCACCACCTGGTCTACCCGGCCCGGTGTGGTGCCGCCCTGCAGCAGCTGCAGCAGTTGCTCGCCGGACTCGCGCGGCCCGTGGGCAACCACCAGCACGCGGCCGTCGTCGCGGTTGGCCGCGTAACCGGTGAGGCCCAGCTCCAGCGCCCGGCAGCGGGTCCACCAGCGGAAACCAACCCCCTGGACCTGCCCGTGCACCCAGGCCGTCAGCCGCACGTCAGGCGCCGACATCAGCGACCGCGAAGGCGACGGTGGTGCCCGACCTCAGGGTGCGCCCGACAGTGCACACCAGGTCGACGGCCCGGTTGGCGACCAGCAGCAGGCGCTCCTTCTCGTCCTGCGTCAAACCCGACAGGTCCAGCTCAAGAGTCTCCTCGAGCCGCGGATAGCGCTCCTGGTCGCGGTCGGCCGCACCTGACACCTTGACCACCGCGCGGTAGTCGTCGCCGAGGCGACGGGCCAGTGGCTGGTCACTGGCCATCCCGCTGCACGCGGCGAGCGCGATCTTGAGCAGCTCGCCGGGGGTGAATACCCCCTCGACGTCCTCGGAGCCGACGAGTACCTGCGCTCCCCGCGAGCTGTGTCCCGTATAGCGGCGGGTGCCGGTGCGTTCGACCCACAATTCCGTCATCGGCGGTTCCTTTCTTGACGGCGATCCGCGAAACAGTTAACGCCGGGGCCTCGGCTGACACCTCGGGCAGTAGAACGACGAGCGGTTCATGAACTTCTCCCGGCGCATCACCGCACCGCAGCGCCGGCAATTTTCGCCTTCGCGCCCGTAGGCGTCCAGCGATCGGTCGAAGTAGCCCGACTCGCCGTTGACGTTGACATACAGCGAATCGAAGGAGGTCCCGCCGTTGGCCAGCGCTTCGCGCATCACGTCGGCGGCGGCATCCAGGACGGCGGCCAACTGCCGGCGGGTCAGCGTCGCGGCGACCCGCGCGCCGTTCACCTTGGCCCGCCACAGCGCTTCATCGGCGTAGATGTTGCCTATCCCCGACACCACCTGCTGATCGAGGAGCTGGCGCTTGAGCTCGGAATGCTTGCGCTGCAACACTTTAACCACAGCGCCGGCATCGAACCGCGGGTCAAGCGGATCACGCGCCAAATGGGCGACCGGCACCGGCACCACGTTGCCGTCCACGGTCACCAGGTCGGCCAGCAGCCACCCCCCGAAGGTCCGCTGGTCGGCGAAGCTCAGCACAGTACCGTCGTCGAGCAGTGCGGAGATCCGGACATGGTCGGCACGCGGGACGACCCCGAGCAACATCTGCCCGCTCATCCCCAGATGCACCACGAGTGCGGTGTCGGGCGCCCCCATCTCATGGCGGTCCCCGCTTTGCAGCTGGGTGTCCAGCGTCAACCACAGGTACTTGCCGCGCCGATCGGTTCCGGCGATGCGCGCGCCGAGCAGCCGCGCCGTCAGGTCTGCGGGCCCGGCTTCGTGACGGCGTACCGCGCGGGGGTGGTGCACCCGAACCGAGGTGATCGTCTTTCCCACCACATGGGCCTGCAAGCCGCGCCGAACCACCTCGACTTCGGGTAGTTCGGGCATCTAGGCGGACGTTTTCCCCGGCACGGCGCTGTCCAGCGCGTTCCAGGCGGCCGCCGCGGCCTTTTGCTCGGCTTCCTTCTTGGAGCGGCCCACACCCGACCCGTATTCCGTGTCCATCACGACGACCACCGCGGTGAACTCCTTGTCGTGGTCCGGGCCGGTGGAGGTGACCAAGTACGACGGCGCGCCCAGCCCACGCGACGCGGTCAACTCCTGCAAGCTGGTCTTCCAGTCCAGCCCGGCGCCCAGCGTGGGCGCGGCGTCCAGCAGCGGTCCGAACAACCGCAGAATCACCTCACGGGCCACCTCAATACCGTGTTGCAGGTAGATCGCGCCCAGCAGTGATTCCATGCCGTCAGCCAGGATGCTGGACTTGTCGGCTCCACCGGTGTTCACCTCGCCGCGCCCCAACAGCACATGAACGCCGAGACCCTCGCCGGACAGGTTGCGCGCGACGTCGGCCAGCGCCTGGGTGTTGACCACGCTGGCCCGCAGTTTGGCCAGGTCCCCTTCCGGACGGTCAGGATGGCGATGAAAGAGCTCGTCGGTGATGGTCAGCCCCAGCACGGCGTCGCCGAGAAACTCCAAACGCTCGTTGGTCGGTAGCCCGCCGTTCTCGTAGGCGTAGCTGCGGTGCGTCAACGCCAGCGAGAGAAGCTCATCGGACAGGTCGACACCGAGCGCGTCGAGCAGAGATTGTCGTGACGGGGTCACCGCTCACCCCGCTGTGCGCTTTCTTGCGAGATATCAGCCTCGGGGCTCTCCGGCGGGTGGGGGCCCCTCCCGCTTGCGGGGGACATTCGGGCCAGCTTGGCCCACCTCGGGTCGATCTGGTCATGGTGATGGCCGGGCTCGGCGTCCAGTGCGACGCCGCATTGTGAACACAGCCCCGGGCAATCCGGCCGGCACACCGGCGAAAACGGCAGTTTCAGGCCGATGGCGTCGATGATTGGCTGCTCGAGGTCGATTGTCTCGTCGACGACGTGTCCAACCTCGTCTTCCTCGGTGGTCGCCTCCGTGGTGCTATCGGGATACGCGAACAATTCGGTCAGGACAACCTCCACTCGCCCCCGGATCGCGGTCAGGCAGCGGGAGCACTCGCCGGTGGTCGGCGCGGCAACCGTCCCGGTCACCAACACACCCTCCGATACCGACTCCACCCGTAGGTCCAGGTCCAGCGGGGCACCCCGCTCGATCGCGATGAGGTCCAGGCCGATGCGAGAGGGACTATCCACCGTGTCAAGCACCGTGAGCATGGCTCCGGGACGTCGCCCCAGCCGTGCGATGTCGATCGTCATCGGCGCGGCCCGATGCCGCTGTGTTGTCTGGCTGCGCTGCCTGGCCATAGGAGAAATCCTACGGCGCGCGCCGCGTAGGTCTAGGGTCCATCCGCCGCCTGCCGGCGATTGATCCTCCCGCGGGGCGGAAAAGGTTAACGCGTCGCGTAGTCGTGCGTGCCGGCAGCGGTGCGAAGCTGGTGGCGGCCCCGGCCTACGGAACGAATCGTGCCATTGAGGAACTCTTCGAACTCGGCAAGCTTGCTGTCGACGTAGATGTCGCATTCGCCGCGCAGCCGGTCGGCCTCCGCGTGCGCCGTGTCGATGAGGCGCGTGGATTCCGCATTGGCCGCCTGTACCACCTCGTTCTGTGCCACCAGGCGCTGCTGTTCCTTGATGCCCTCCTGCACGGCCTTCTCGTAGGAGATATTGCCGTTTTCGATCAGCCGGTCGCATTCGGATTTGGCGCGGCTGACGCTGGCCTCGTACTCGCGCTTCGCCGATGCCGCGATGCGAATCGCTTCCTCGCGAGCCTCCCCGACCATCCGCTCACTGTGCTGGCGCGCCTCGCTCACCATCCGATCGGCCTGGGCTTTGGCGTCGCACAGGAGACGGTCAGCCTCCGCGCGGGCATGGTTCATTATCGACTCCGACTCGGTGGTCGCCGAGGACACCATGGAGTCGGCGTGCGCCTTGGCGTCGTGGAGCATCGAATCGCGTGCATCGAGCACATCCTGAGCGTCATCCAGCTCGCCAGGGATCGCATCTTTGATGTCGTCGATCAACTCCAGGACATCACCGCGGGGCACGACGCAGCCCGCGGTCATCGGCACGCCACGGGCTTCTTCGACAATGGCGCCCAATTCGTCCAGCGCTTCAAAGACTCGGTACACGGCCAAACCCTCCCGGCATCGTTGTTGTTACCAGTGTGCCTGGTGTTATGTCTGTGACAGCGGTGATGGCGCCGGTGTGTCGGGCCCAATTTCGTATTTCAGCAGGCCCCGTAGACGACTCCGTACCCACATGGACTGCTACAGCGTATCGCCGCCCGGGCCGCGGCGGGCCCCGAAACCGCGCCGAATCCATGCGCAGGCTCGGCAAGCCATCTGGCGCTGTTGCCCACCCGCGTCGGCGAGTCGGCCACCTCCGCGACGCGCAGGTTGGCCGGACTCTTTGACGGTCAAGGTATTGATGCACGTGTTTGCGGACCACGGTATGGTGGCTCGGTGAACGGGCGCTCGGACAACAGCAATAACGATGAGAAGCTAACCGCACCCACGCTGTATATTTTCCCGCACGCCGGTGGAACCGCGAAATATTATGTTCCATTTTCCCGGGAGTTTTCCGCCGACATAAAGCGGATCGCTGTCCAGTATCCCGGACAGCACGATCGGTCTGGCTTGCCGCCGCTTGAGAGTATTCCCGCCCTCGCCGACGAAATCTTTGCGATGATGAAG
This sequence comes from uncultured Actinomycetota bacterium, assembly GCA_963763005.1. GTDB lineage: Bacteria > Actinomycetota > Actinomycetes > Mycobacteriales > Mycobacteriaceae > Mycobacterium. The sequence continues at coordinate 222,963 of CAVXMI010000016.1, read as the reverse complement.
CCATCTGCTCGGACTGACGATCCGGTCGCCTTCTTTGGCCACAGCATGGGCGGAATGTTGGCCTTCGAAGTAGCGTTGAGATTCCAATCGGCAGGACATCGGGTCCTCGCCCTCTTTGTGTCGGCCTGCTCGGCCCCGGGTCATATTAGATACAAGCAACTCCAGGGTTTTTCAGATAACGACATGTTGAACTTAGTCGCCCGAATGACCGGTACGAATGCGGATTTTTTTACCGACGAGGAATTCCTCGTAGGGGTGTTGCCTACATTGAGAGCCGCCCGTGCCATTGCCGGCTACACCTGCCCGCCAGAGACGAAGGTGTCATGCCCAATTTATGCGTTCATCGGAGATAAGGATTGGATCGCGACCCAAGAAGACATGGAGCCGTGGCGCGATCGAACGACGGGAGAGTTCTCGATCCGCGTATTTCCTGGGGATCATTTCTACCTCAATACCAATTTGCCGGAGCTAGTAAAAGACATAGAGGACGGAACACTCCGATGGTCGGCCTGACCGAGCTTAGCTACGGTGCAGCGGCCGCTGCCCGAAAGATCGGCGGTCACCATCCAGGTAGCGGCTGGTCGTAAGTTCGCTGCGCCTGGCGCCGAGCGGCCCGCCCGCACAGACCTCCAGCTAGGACATCCGCGAGGTGGACCGGCGCCCGCGGAGGCCGCGCAAGGAGCATCACCAGTCACGCAGGTAGATGGATCCCGGTGGCGAAAACGGTGCGCTGGTCCCAAAACCGACGGGCCGTCAAGCAGCTGGACAACGACGGAACCGATTGCCCGCTAGTTTCGTCCGTCACCTCTGCACCATGCGTCTCACAAACCACAGTCACGCACAGCACGAGTAACCTGCAAGAACGCTAATATCAGCTCAAGATTGTGATATTCGACACGTTCGCGCCGCGCGGTCACCGTATGAAGCTGTGGATTTCGTAAATCGCATCCCCTTCCCGGTAAAACAGGCCTACCTTGATTGAGGGGGCTGGTTACGGGGGAAAAGGATCATCGACTTCTCAATCATCTATGCTCTCACGCGCGCGACGCTCCCACCGGCCGGTGCCGTGCGCCGCGCACGGCGCAAGGCCGCGCCAGCTTGAGATCGGCAGGTTACGGGGCCCCGAGAGGCCCACAAAGCCGTTGGACAGGCGGTTCACAGAGTGTATGCCCATAATGAACGCCGACAGCGAATAAGGGAAGGTAATGCAATGCCGGTGACCGACTCCTCCATCCCCGCTTTGCTGAAGGAGCGGGCCGATCAGCAGGCTGGCACCACCGCGTATACGTACATTGACTACGGATTGGACCCGAAGGGTTTTGCTGAGGGCTTGACGTGGTCGCAGGTCTACAGGCGCGCATGCATCATCGCTGAAGAACTCAAACTGTGCGGCTCGCCCGGTGATCGAGTGGCAATTTTGGCACCGCAGGGGCTGGAATATGTCATCGCTTTCTTCGGGGCGCTTCAGGCTGGATTTATCGCGGTTCCGCTTTCAACGCCGCAATATGGCATTCACGACGATCGCGTTGCCGCGGTGTTGCGGGACTCCACGCCGGTCGCCATTCTCACGACTTCGTCTGTGGTAGGCGACGTGACGAAATATGCGTGCGCACATGACGGACAGGCCACCCCGTTCGTCATTGAGGTGGATCTGCTTGACTTGGACTCGCCACGCCAGCTGCCGGCCTTCCCTCAGCTGTCTACCGGGGCAGCTTATCTCCAATACACCTCCGGATCGACACGCGCGCCGGCCGGTGTCATTGTGTCGCACAAGAACGTCATCGCCAACGTGACGCAAAGCCTGTACGGCTATTTCGGCGATATCGCGAAGATTCCGAACGGGACGGTGGTGTCGTGGCTCCCCTTGTATCACGACATGGGCTTGATTCTCGGAATTTGCGCGCCGATGGTCGCCGAACGAAGCGCAGTATTGCTGAGCCCGATGTCGTTTTTGCGCCGCCCGGCCTGCTGGATGCAACTGCTTGCCACTAACCCATCGTGCTTTTCTGCGGCACCGAATTTTGCCTTCGAATTGGCCGTGCGGCGAACGTCCGACGAGGACATGACGGGACTCGACCTCGGCGATGTGGTCGGAATCGTCAGTGGCAGCGAACGAATCCACGTCGCGACGGTGAAGCGTTTCACCGAACGTTTCGCTCGTCACAACCTGAGCCCCACGGCGGTACGGCCCTCGTACGGGCTCGCGGAAGCGACCCTCTACGTGGCAGCCCCCGAAGCCGGGACTGCGCCCAAAACAGTCCGCTTCGACTACGAGCACTTGGCTGCCGGGCAGGCCAGGCCCTGCGGCACCGAGCGCTCGGTCGGAACCGAACTCATCAGCTACGGCTTACCCGACCCGTCGGCCGTGCGAATCGTCAACCCGGAGACCATGGTTGAGAATCCGCCGGGAGACGTCGGTGAGATCTGGGCGCATGGCGACCATGTAGCCATGGGCTATTGGCGCAAGCCGGAGCAGACCGCGCGCGTTTTCAATGCCAAGTTGGTCAATCCCGCACCGGGAACCCCTGAGGGGCCGTGGCTGCGAACCGGGGACCTGGGCGTCATGTCCGACGGCGAGCTGTTCATCATGGGCCGCATCAAAGACCTTCTCATCGTCGATGGCCGCAACCACTACCCCGACGACATCGAGGCGACGATCCAGGAGATCACCGGTGGCCGGGTCGCGGCGATCGCAGTGCCGGACGACATCACCGAACAACTGGTGGCGATCATCGAACTGAAGCGACACGGAGCTTCCGCGGAAGATGCCATGCTCAAACTCCGCTCTGTGAAGCGTGAAGTCACCTCCGCGATATCGAAGTCGCACAGTCTGCGTGTGGCCGATCTAGTTCTGGTGTCACCTGGTTCGATTCCCATCACCACGAGCGGCAAGGTCCGGCGTTCCGCCTGTGTCGAACGCTATCGAAAAGACGGATTCAAGCGGCTGGACATTACGGTATGACGGCGAGCATCAGTGGTGAAGCCGATCTTCGCCACTGGCTGGTCGACTACTTGGTAACGAATATCGGCTGCACACCAGACGAGGTCGACCCAGATCTATCACTGGCCGACCTCGGTGTGAGCTCTCGCGACTCGGTCGTGCTGTCCGGGGAATTGTCCGAACTGCTGGGCAAGTCCGTATCACCCATCGACTTCTGGGAGCACCCCACGATCAATGATCTGGCGACATACCTCACCGCGCCCGAACCAGAACCCGAAGCGGAAGCCGCGCTCAAGCGCCCGGTCCGGGGCCCACTCGACGAGCCGATCGCCGTCATCGGCATGGGGTGTCGCTTCCCTGGCGGGATAACCGGGCCAGAAGCGTTCTGGGAGTTCATCTGTGAGCGCCGTTCCTCGATCGGGCAAGTCCCCGACGAACGGTGGGAACTCTTCGACGACGGCTCACCCGAAGTAAAGGCACTGCTCGCCCGCACCACGCGTTGGGGCTCATTCCTGCCCGACATCGACGCCTTCGACGCGGAATTCTTCGAGATCTCCCCCAGCGAAGCGGACAAGATGGACCCCCAGCAACGTCTGCTGCTGGAAGTGGCCTGGGAAGCGTTGGAGCACGCCGGAATCCCGCCCAACTCGTTGCGCCGCTCCCAGACCGGGGTGTTCGCCGGGTCATGCCTGAGCGAATACGGTGCTATTGCTTCCACCGATCTCTCGCAGGTCGATGTTTGGAGCAATACGGGTGGCGCGATGAGCATTATCGCGAACCGCCTGTCGTATTTCCTCGACCTGCGCGGCCCCTCCGTGGCGGTGGATACCGCATGCTCGTCGTCGTTGGTGGCAATCCACCTGGCCTGCCAGAGCCTTCGGACCCAGGACTCCCACCTGGCAATCGCAGCCGGCGTGAATTTGTTGTTGTCCCCGGCGGTATTTCGCGGTTTCGACCAGGTCGGTGCGTTGTCGCCAACCGGTAATTGCCGCGCGTTCGATGCGGCCGCCGACGGGTTTGTGCGCGGTGAAGGCGCCGGGGTGGTGGTGCTCAAGCGGTTGACCGACGCGCAACGCGACGGCGATCGGGTGCTAGCGGTCATCTGCGGCTCAGCGATCAACCAAGACGGCCGCTCCAACGGCCTGATGGCCCCCAACCCGGCGGCCCAAATAGCCGTCCTGCGCGCCGCCTACACCAACGCGGGGATGCAGCCCAATGAGGTCGACTATGTCGAAGCTCACGGGACCGGGACACTGCTGGGCGATCCGATCGAAGCGCGCGCTCTCGGCACGGTGCTGGGTCGCGGACGTCCCGAGGACTCTCCCCTGCTCGTCGGCGCCGTCAAGACCAACCTCGGTCACACCGAGGCGGCGGCTGGAATCGCAGGCTTCATCAAAGCGGTGCTGGCGGTGCAGCGTGGCCAGATTCCGCCGAATCGGCGCTTCGAAAGCCCGAACCCGCACATTCCGTTCGCCGACTTGCGGATGAAAGTTGTTGACACACAAACTGAATGGCCGGAAACCGGGCATCCGCGCCGGGCCGGTGTGTCTTCGTTTGGATTCGGTGGCACGAACGCGCACGTGGTGATCGAGCAGCGCCAGGAAGTGTCTCGGGCACGTGAGTGGGGCGTGGATCCCGCGGTGTCGACTCTGGTGGTGGCGGGTAAGACACCACAGCGGGTGGCCGTGACGGCGGGGGTGCTGGCCGATTGGATGGAGGGGCCCGGCGCCGAGGTGACTCTGGCCGATGTGGCCCACACGGTCAATCATCATCGGGCACGGCAAGCCAAGTTCGGCACCGTGGTGGCGCGCGACCGTGCCCAGGCGGTGGCGGGATTGCGCGCGCTCGCCGCCGGCGAGCACGCCCCGGGCGTGGTCGACCCCCAGGACGGCTCGCCCGGGCCGGGCACGGTGTTCGTCTACTCCGGGCGCGGTTCGCAGTGGGTCGGGATGGGCCGCCAATTGTTGGCCGACGAGCCCGCTTTCGCCACTGCGGTCGCCGAACTGGAACCGGTGTTTATCGAACAGGCCGGCTTCTCGCTGCACGAGGTCATCGCCGGCGGCAAGGAACTGGTCGGCATCGAACAGATCCAGCTGGGCCTGATCGGGATGCAGCTGGCGCTGACCGGGCTGTGGCGCTCCTATGGGGTGCAGCCCGACCTGGTGATCGGCCATTCGATGGGTGAGGTGGCCGCCGCCGTGGTCGCCGGAACGCTCACCCCCGCCGAGGGCTTGCGCGTGACGGCCACCCGCTCGCGGCTGATGGCCCCACTGTCCGGTCAGGGGGGCATGGCGCTGCTCGAGCTCGACGCGGCCGCGACCGAAGCGCTGATCGCTGACTGCCCGGAAGTGACGTTGGGGATCTACAGCTCACCGCGCCAGACGGTGATCGCGGGACCCACCGAGCAGATCGATGAGTTGATCACCCGCGTCCGCGCAAAGGACCGTTTCGCCAGCCGGGTCAATATCGAAGTGGCCCCGCACAATCCGGCCATGGATGCGCTACAGCCCCAGATGCGCTCGGAATTGGCCGATCTGAGCCCGCGGAACCCGACCATTCCGATCATCTCCACCACCTACGAAGACATTGACACGCGCCCGGCTTTCGACGCCGAACACTGGGCTGCCAACATGCGCAACCCGGTGCGCTTTCAGCAGGCCATCACGGCCGCCGGAAGCGATCACCACACCTTCATCGAAATCAGCGCACACCCGCTGCTGAACCAGGCCATCACCGACACTCTGCACAGCGCCCAGCACGGAACCAGATACACGAGCATCGGGACCCTGCAACGCGACGCCGACGACACCATCACCTTCCGCACCAACCTCAACACCGTCCACACCACCCACCCACCCCACACCCCCCACCCGCCCGAGCCGCACCCCCCTATCCCCACCACCCCCTGGCAACACGCCCACCACTGGATCGCCCCCAAACGTCCGGCCAACTCTGTTGGATCGGCGCCCCTGGCGGGCACACTGCTCGGCCAACACACCACGGTCACCACGGTCTCAGCGAGTTCGCCCTCCCACCTCTGGCAGGCGAGGCTGGCGCCGGACGGTAAGCCGTACCAGGGCCGCCATCGATTCCATGGGGTCGAGGTGGTCCCGGCGTCTGTTGTGCTGCACACAATCCTTTCTGCCGCAGCCGAATTGGGTTACTCCGCGCTATCCGGGATTCAATTCGAGCAACCGATTTTCGTCGACCAGCCGCGCCTCATCCAGGTGGTGGCCGACAGCGAATCGATCAGCCTGGCCTCGGCTCCGGCTACCAATGCGACCGCAGACCGGTGGACGCGGCATGTGACCGCGCGACTTTCCTCGTCACCGTCGGATTCCGCCCTCCGTTCGAACGACCCCTATCAGGCCAACGGGCACAACCGCAAGAATGGTCACAGCGACCCGATTCCAGACCCGGTTCCAGACGTAGACGAGCTGCTCGCGCTGCGTGGGGTCGACGGCCTGCCCTTCAAGTGGTCCTTGGATTCATGGACACCAACGTCGACTGGCCTCACGGTCGGGATCGATCTCCCCGAGGCTCTGCCCGAAGGATCGACCGCGCCACTCCTCGACGCCGCAGTTCACGTCGCGGCTCTGGCGGACGTCACTGATTCGCGGCTCTACGTGCCGGCAAGCATCGAGCACGTGTGGCTCAACGACGCTGTCACCGAACCGCGTGGCTCCGTGACGCTCAACCGCACCGCTCGCGACAATGACGGGATCACCGTCGATGTCACCGTCGCAGCCCGCGGCGGAGCGCCGTGGGTGTCGATGCGGTCACTTCGGTATCGGGTGTTGGACTTTGGCGGGGCGCAATCGGCCGGATCGCGCGGTCCGGTCGAATCCCACTCGGATGTCTGGAACGATGCCAGGAAGTTCGTGCACACGATCGACTGGCAACCGCGGATCGATCTAGATGATGCGCAGGCCCGTCGGGTGCCCGAGCAGGTGACCGGTCCAGGGCCCGTCGCGGTAATCGGTGGCGACGGCGCCCCGCTCAGGCTGCGCCTCGGGGAGGCGGGCTACGCGCCGGCCGAGGTGTGCGATGCCCGTTACGTGCTGTACGTCGCGGATTCCCGCCCGGCAAGCACCACCGAGACCGACCTCGACTTCGCCGTGCGGATCTCCGCCGAGATCAGCGATCTGGTTCGGACTTTGGCGGAGCGGGATGCGGATAAGCCTGCCGCGCTGTGGATCGTCACACGCGGAGTCCACGAATCGCTGGCCCCGTCCACCCTGCGCCAGAGCTTCTTGTGGGGCTTTGCGGGCGTCATCGCCGCGGAGCATCCCGAGCTGTGGGGCGGACTGGTCGATCTCGCGGTCGACGATGACCTCGAAGAATCGGCGCCGGCACTTGCAGATCTGCTTGCGACACCAAGCAAGTCGATCTTGGTATTACGTGACGGCGTGGTGCTCGCCCCGACTTTGGCACCGGTCCGAGGCAAGCCGGTGCGCAAGTCCTTGCAATGCAGGCCCGATGCGGCCTATCTCATCACCGGTGGAATGGGCGCACTTGGTCTGCTGATGGCCGGTTGGCTCGCCGACCGCGGCGCTCGTCGATTGGTGCTGACAGGCCGTACGCCGTTGCCGCCAAGGGGGGACTGGGAACTCGAAACCCTCGACGCCGGACTGCGCCAGAAGATCGACGCAATCCGCGCCCTGGAAATGCGGGGTGTGACAGTCGAAGCCGTCGCTGCCGACATCGGATGCCACGACGATGTGCAGGCCCTGCTGGCCAAGCGTGATCGTGACGGAGCTGCACCCATCCGCGGGATCATCCACGCTGCAGGCGTCACGAACGATCAACTAGTGACCGCCATTACCGACGATGCGGTGCAGCAGGTTATGTGGCCCAAGATCGGCGGCGGCCAGGTGCTGCACGAGGCGTTTCCACCTGGCAGCGTGGACTTCTTCTTCTTGACCGCCTCGGCTGCAGGGATATTCGGCATCCCGGGACAGGGTTCCTACGCTGCCGCCAATTCCTACCTGGACGCGTTGGCGCGGGCGCGCCGCCAACAGGGCTGCCACACCATGAGCCTCGACTGGGTAGCCTGGCGGGGGCTCGGATTCGCCGCCGACGCCCAGATCGTCGGCGAAGAGCTGCAGCGAATGGGTTCGCGTGACATCACGCCGTCGGAGGCGTTCACCGCCTGGGAGTACGTCGATACCTACGACGTCGCGCAAGCGGTTGTAGTGCCGGTGCCCTCGCCTGTCGGTGCGGACGGCTCGACCGCCGGGGACACCTACCTGGTCCCGGCGCGGAACTGGTCGCAGATGTCGGCCACGGACGTACGCAATGAACTCGAAAGTGGTTTACGGACCATCATCGCCGCCGAGCTCCGGCTGCCTGAAAAGGAACTGGACAACGACCGACCCTTCGCCGAACTCGGGCTCAACTCCCTTATGGCAATGGCGATTCGGCGTGAAGCTGAGCAGTTCGTTGGGATAGAGCTGTCGGCGATCATGCTGTTCAATCATCCGACCGTTGCATTACTAGCCAAGTACCTAGCAAGAATTGTTGCGCCGCAGGATGATTCCGAGGAGGACGAGATGGCCCTGCTATCCGCCTCGGCGGGAAGCATTTTGGACAGTCTGTTCGACGAAATCGAGTCGACCTCACCTGAGGGCGACAGGTCTGCGTGATGCGCACCGCTTTCAGCCGGATTTCCGGCATGAGCGCGCAGCAGCGCGCCAAGCTGGCCGAGGAGTTCAACAAGATCTCACGCATCGCGGTGGCAGAACCGGTGGCGGTGGTGGGAATTGGTTGCCGCTTTCCGGGGGATGTCACCGGGCCGGAAAGCTTCTGGGACTTGCTGGCCGAAGGCCGCAACGCGATCTCACGGATACCGGCCGATCGGTGGGACGCCGACGCCTTCTACCACCCCGACCCGTTGACGCCGGGGCGCATGACGACCAAGTGGGGTGGCTTCGTACCTGATATCGCCGGGTTCGACGCCGAGTTCTTCGGCATCACCCCGCGCGAAGCCGCGGCCATGGACCCGCAGCAACGGATGCTGCTCGAGGTTTCCTGGGAAGCCCTCGAACATGCCGGCATCCCACCGGATTCCCTCAGCGGCAGCCGAACCGGCGTGATGATGGGGGTCTACTTCAACGAATATCAGTCCATGCTGGCCGCGAACCCGGAGAATGTGGACGCCTACAGCGGAACCGGAAACGCCCACAGCATCACCGTTGGCCGGATTTCGTACCTGTTGGGGCTACGCGGTCCATCGGTGGCAGTGGACACCGCGTGTTCGTCGTCGCTGGTGGCAGTGCACCTGGCCTGCCAGAGTTTGCGGCTACGGGAAACTGATCTGGCTTTGGCCGGCGGAGTGAGCATCACCCTTCGCCCGGAGACCCAAATCGCCATTTCTGCATGGGGATTGCTGTCCCCGCAGGGCCGGTGCGCCGCATTCGATGCGGCGGCAGACGGTTTTGTGCGCGGTGAGGGCGCCGGGGTGGTGGTGCTCAAGCGGTTGACCGATGCGGTGCGTGACGGCGACCGGGTGCTGGCGGTGGTGCGCAGTTCGGCGGTCAACCAGGACGGGCGCTCCAACGGCGTCACCGCGCCGAACACTGCCGCGCAGTGCGATGTGATCGCCGATGCCCTGCGATCCGGTGATGTCGCGCCCGAAAGTGTGAACTACGTCGAATCCCACGGAACCGGCACGATGTTGGGCGATCCGATCGAGTTCGAGGCACTGGCGGCCACCTACGGCCGCAGTGAGGGCCAGTGCGCGCTGGGGGCCGTCAAGACCAATATCGGCCATACCGAGGCGGCGGCTGGGATCGCGGGGTTCATCAAGGCGGCGCTGGCGGTACAACGCGCCCAGATCCCGCCGAATCTGCATTTCTCACAATGGAATCCAGCTATCGATGCCGCGTCGACCAGGTTCTTCGTTCCCACCGAGAATGCCCCGTGGCCAACCGCGGAGGGGCCGCGGCGTGCGGCGGTGTCGTCGTTCGGATTGGGTGGGACCAACGCGCACGTCATCATCGAGCAGGGTCCCGAGCTGGCGCCGGTGTCCGGCGGCGGCTCGGACACCCACGGAGCCACCGGCGTGTCGACATTGGTGGTGACAGGCAAGACGCCTCAGCGGGTGGCCGCCACGGCGGCGGTGCTGGCCGATTGGATGGACGGGCCCGGCTCTGAGGTGCCGTTGGCCGATGTGGCCCATACGGTGAATCATCACCGCACCCGCCAAGCCAAATTCGGCATCGTGGTCGCGCGGGAAAGCGCCCAGGCAGTGACAGGTTTACGTGCTCTGGCCGCTGGCCAGCACGCCCCCGGTGTGGTCAGCCCTCAGGTCGGCTCGCCCGGGCCGGGCACCGTGTTCGTCTACTCCGGACGCGGCTCGCAATGGCCCGGCATGGGCCGCCAACTACTGGCCGACGAACCCGCCTTCGCCGCAGCGGTGGCCGAACTGGAGCCGGTGTTCGTCGAGCAGGCCGGGTTCTCGCTGCACGACATACTCTCAGGCGGTAAGGAACTGGTCGGCATCGAGCAGATCCAGCTGGGCCTGATCGGCATGCAGCTGGCGCTGACCGGGTTGTGGCGCTCCTACGGGGTGCAGCCCGACCTGGTGATCGGCCACTCCATGGGTGAGGTGGCCGCCGCCGTGGTCGCCGGAGCGCTCACCGCCGCCGAGGGATTGCGCGTGACCGCCACCCGCTCGCGGCTGATGGCCCCGCTGTCCGGACAGGGCGGCATGGCGCTGCTGGGACTCGACGCCGCGACCACCGAGGCTCTGATCGCCGACTACCCGCAGGTGACGTTGGGGATCTACAACTCGCCGCGCCAGACCGTGATCGCCGGGCCCACCGAGCAGATCGATGAATTGATCACCCGGGTGCGCGCCGAGAATCGTTTTGCCAGCCGGGTCAATATCGAAGTGGCCCCGCACAGCCCGGCGATGGATGCGCTGCAACCCCAGATGCGTTCGGAATTGGCTGATCTGACCCCGCGGCCACCGACCATTCCGATCATCTCCACCACCTACGAAGACCTCGATACCCGCCCGGTGTTCGACGCCGAACATTGGGCCACCAACATGCGCAACCCGGTGCGCTTCCAGCAGGCCATCACTCAGGCCATCACCGGCGCCGGCGGCGCCTACCACACCTTCATCGAAATCAGCGCCCACCCGCTGCTGACTCAAGCCGTCAGCGACACCCTGGAGAGCGCGCGCCCCGAAACCAAGTCCGGTGCCGGCTACGCAAGCATCGGAACCCTGCAACGCGATACCGACGACACCATCACGTTCCGCGCCAACCTCTACACGGCCGACACCATGCACCCACCACGGACTCCGCACCCGCCCGAGCCGGGGGTTCCCATTCCCACCACCCCCTGGCAACACACCCACCACTGGATCACCACCACGCACGCGAGCACGGCAGCGCTGCAGCCTCAGGGCCACAACGGAATTGCGGTGAACGCCGCGTCCGGCGACGGTGTGCTCGACGGCTGGCGTTACCAGCTGATTTGGCCGGTTCACCCGATGCCCAGCGCCGAGATCACGGGCGGCGCCGCCTGGCTCGCGGTGGCAGATCCCGGCCTGTCCGCTGAACTGGTCCGGGCCGCCGGCTCACAATCCCGGGTTGAGGTCCTTGCTCCGTCGGCACTCGATGGGGATCCCGCCGCGCTGCACGACGCACTCAGCGGTATCGACAACGTGCTCTACGCGCCACCCGTCTCCAGCGAACCCCTCGATGTCGAGTCCGCATACCAGCTGTTCCATGCGGCCCGACGGCTCGCGGCGGCGATGGTCGCGAGCAGTTCGGCCCCGAAGTTGTTCGTCGTGACCCGCAATGCTCAGCCCGTCTCGGAAGGCGATCGAGCCAACCCCACCCATGCGGTGCTGTGGGGTCTGGGCCGCACGCTGGCACTGGAGCATCCCGAAATCTGGGGCGGCGTCATAGATCTCGACGAGTCGATGCCCGCCGAACTGGCTGTGCGCCACGTGCTGGAAGAAGCCGGCAGAGACGATGGGGAGGACCAGGTCGTCTATCGGTCAGGGGTGTGCCATGTACCCCGGCTCACAAGGCGAATTGCGCCTGCGGCGTCGCCGGCGACACTGAGTAGCGATACCACCCAACTCGTCATCGGAGCCACCGGAAACATCGGGCCGCATCTGATCCAGCAGCTCGTGGAGATGGGTGCACAAAGTATCGTCGCGGTGTCCCGCAATCCCGGGACTCGGCTGGCCGAGCTGGCCGAAAGCCTCGAATCAACCGGGACCACCCTCATCCAGGTTGCCGCGGACGCGACCGATCCCGATGCCATGAGTGCGCTGTTCGACCGTTTCGGGACGGAGTTGCCGCCCCTCGAGGGAATCTACCTCGCGGCCTTCGCCGGTCAGCCCGTGTTGCTCAGCGAGATGACCGACGACGACGTGGCGGCCATGTTCCGTCCGAAGCTGGACGCTGCGCGGCTGTTGCACCAACTGTCACTGAAACACCCAGTGCGGCAATTCGTCTTGTTCTCTTCGATCTCGGGTCTCCTCGGTTCGAGGTGGCTAGCCCACTACACGGCGACCAGCGCCTTCCTGGACACCCTGGCGTATGCCCGTCGCCTTGTGGGGCTGCCGGCCACCGCGATCGCCTGGGGCCTCTGGAAGTCCCTGGCTGATACGCAACAGGAGGCGAGCCAGGTGAGCTCTGAATCCGGACTGCAACCCATGGCCGACGAGGTGGCCATTGGCGCGCTGCCGCAGTGATGAGCCCGGACGCCGGCGTGCAATCTGTTGTGGTGGACGCCGATTGGCCGCTGCTGGCAGCCGCATACCGGACACGTGGGGCACTTCGCATCGTCGACGATCTACTGCCTGCGCCGGGCGAGCGCACCTATGCCGGAAAGCGAGTTCCGCAAAGCTCTGCGCAAGTGCCAGCCAGAACGCCGACACGACATGCTGCTCGACCAAGTCGGCGCGCTGGCCGGCAAGGTGATGGGACTGCCGCCCACCGACACGCTCGATCCTTCGACCGGATTCTTCCAGCTCGGCATGGATTCGCTGATGAGCGTGACGCTTCAGCGCGCGCTGTCCGAGGCCCTCGGCGAGTTCCTGCCGGCGTCTGTGGTGTTCGACTACCCGACCGTGTACAGCCTCACCGACTATCTGGCCACCGTCTTGCCCGAGCTCATCGAATAGCCGACGCAGCGGTCGACCTAGAGGCTCCCGACGCCTATGACGACCTGACCGAAGACGATTTGTTGCAACAACTTTCGGAGAGGCTGAGCTGAGCGCGATGACTGCCCCGACATCTGATCGCCGGGCGATCATCACTGAGGCGCTGCACAAGATCGACGATCTGACAGCGCGTCTGGAGATCGCCGAAAAGGCAAGCACAGAACCGATTGCTGTAGTCGGGATGGGGTGCCGTTTCCCCGGCGGGGTGAACACCCCGGACCAGTACTGGGAGTTGTTGCAAGGCGGCCGAAGCGGTATCGTCCGGGTCCCTTCCGAACGGTGGGATGCCGACGCCTTCTTCACCGACGATCACACCGTGCCGGGAACGATTTGCAGCCGCGAAGGCGGCTTCCTCACCGGCTGGCAGCCCGATGAGTTCGACGCGGAGTTCTTTTCGATCTCCCCGCGCGAAGCGGCGGCGATGGACCCGCAACAGCGGTTGTTGCTCGAGGTCGCTTGGGAGGCACTGGAACACGCCGGCGTTGCGCCGCAGACCATTCGGGGGACCCAAACTTCCGTCTTCGTCGGCGTCACGGCCTACGACTACATGGTCACGCTGTCGGGCCAGTTGCGGCCAGAGGATCTCGACGCCTACATCCCCACCGGCAACGCGGCGAACTTCGCCGCCGGACGGCTGGCCTATTTCCTCGGGGCTCGCGGCCCCGCGGTGGTCATCGACACGGCCTGCTCGTCATCGCTGGTGGCGATACACCTGGCATGTCAGAGCTTGCGCTGGCGGGAAAGCGACACGGCGTTGGTCGGTGGAACCAACCTGCTGCTGAGCCCGGGACCGAGCATCGCGTGCTCGCGGTGGGGGATGCTGTCACCGGAGGGGCAGTGCAAGACCTTCGACGCGGCCGCCGACGGGTATGTACGCAGCGAGGGTTGCGGAGTCGTGGTGCTCAAGCGGTTGGCCGACGCCGAACGCGACGGCAACCGCATCCTGGCCGTGGTGCGCGGTTCGGCGGTCAACCAGGACGGCGCCAGCAGCGGAGTCACCGTTCCCAACGGCCCGGCGCAACAGGCGTTGCTTCGCCAAGCATTGACGTCTGCCAAGTTGAAGCCGGCCGACATCGACTACGTCGAGGCACACGGCACCGGCACCCCACTCGGCGACCCGATCGAACTCGACTCGCTGAGCAAGGTTTTCAATGATCGAGAAGACCGCCAGCCGCTGGTGCTGGGATCGGTGAAGACCAATCTCGGGCATCTGGAGGCCGCGGCGGGCATCGCCGGATTCATGAAGACCGTGCTGGCCGTCGGACACCGTCACATCCCCCGGCACCTGAACTTCCGGCAGTTGACACCGCACGTCAGCGAGGGCGTCTCTCGGCTGAGTATCGCGTCGCAAGGCGTGGAATGGCCGGCCACCGATCGGCCTCGCCGGGCGGGAGTGTCGTCGTTCGGTGTCAGTGGGACGAATGCGCATGTGGTGATCGAGCAGGGGCCGGATGCGATGGTGCCGCAGCCTGGTTCGCAGCCGGCGGTGTCGACGTTGGTGGTCTCGGGCAAGACGCCGCAGCGGGTGGCCGTAACGGCGGCGGCGTTGGCCGACTGGATGGACGGCCCCGGTGCCGACACCGCGCTGAGCGATGTCGCGCACACGCTCAACCACCACCGGGCCCGGCATGTCAAGTTCGCCACCGTGGTGGCCCGCGAGCGGGCGCAGGCGGTGGCCGGGTTGCGGGCACTGGCCGCCGGCCGGCCCGGGCCCGGTGCGGTCGGCTGCAATGAAGGCTCGGGCGGGCCGGGCACGGTGTTCGTGTACTCCGGTCAGGGCTCGCAATGGGCCGGGATGGGCCGCCAGTTACTGGCCGACGAGCCCGCATTCGCCGCGGCGATCGCCGAGCTGGAGCCGGATTTCGTTGCCCAGACCGGCTTTTCGCTGCAACAGACACTCAGCGGCAGCCACGAAGTGGTCGGCATCGAGCGCATCCAGCCGGTGCTGGTCGCCATCCAGCTCGCACTGACCGCGCTGTGGCGCCACTACGGCGTGACCCCCGACGCGGTGATCGGCCACTCGATGGGCGAAGTGTCGGCGGCCGTAGTGTCCGGCGCGCTCACCCCGGCCGACGGCTTGAAGGTGATCGCCACCCGCTCGCGGCTGATGGCCCGATTGGCCGGCCAAGGTGCGATGGCGCTCTTAGAGCTCGACGCCGAAGCCACCCAGACGCTGATCACCGACTATCCGCAGCTGACCCTGGCTGTGCACGCCTCACCGCGCCAGTCGGTGGTCGCCGGCCCCCCCGAGCAGGTAGACGCCGTCATCGAAGCGGTCGCGGCTCAAGACCTGCTGGCGCGGCGCATCGACGTCGACGTCGCCTCCCACCACCCGATCATCGACCCGGTACTGCCGCAATTGCGTTCCGCACTGGCCGATTTAGTACCCCAACCGCCGGCTATCCCGATGATCACCACCACCTACGAAGGCCCCCAGCCCCCCTTGGACTCCGACTACTGGGCGGCCAACCTACGCAACCCGGTGCGCTTCCACCAAGCCATCACCGAGGCCTTTGGCGGCGCGGCCGGGAATCACCACACCTTCATCGAAATAAGCCCCCATCCCCTGCTCACCTACGCCATCACCGACACCCTGGCCGAAACCAACACGCACATCCTGGGCACCCTGCAACGCGACACCGACGACACCATCACCTTCCACACCAACCGCAACGCCACCCACACCACCCGTCCGCCCGACACTCCGCATCCACCCGAACCGCATCCGCTGATCCCCGGCACCCCGTGGCAGCACACCCGGCACTGGATCACCGCCACCTCGACCGCGCCGCATGCCGCGCACGCCCATCCCCTCCTCGGCATCGGCGTCAACGACCCCACCAATGGCACCAGGGTGTGGGAGCGCGAGGTCAGCCCGGAGCTGCTCTGGCTTGGCGACCATCGTGTCGACGACGCGTGTGTATTACCCGGGGCGGCCTACGCGGACATCGCGCTGGCGGCAGCCACAGACGCATTCGGAACTGAGGCCGGTCAGTCGTGGATGATCAGCGAGCTCAGCCTTGACCAGCTGATGCACGTCACCGCCGGCACGCTGATCGTCACCACGCTCACTGGCGACGCTCAGCTGTGCCGGATCGAAATCCGAACCCGTAGTGGCACTTCCCGCTGGATCAAACACGCCACCGCTACGCTGGCGCCTGCGACACCGTCGCTTCGTGACGCACTGGATCCAGACGCCGGCGAGGGCGCGGCCGAACTTGACCCCGACGACCTGTATCAGCGGCTGCGTGCTGCCGGCCAGCAACACGGTCCGGCGTTCCGGGGAATCGTCGGGCTCGCGGTCTCACCGTCTGGTGCGGCCCGCGCCCAGGTGCGGCTGCCCGCGGTGGCGAAGGCCGGTTCCCGCAAGTTTGTGCTGCATCCCGTCATGATGGATATCGCGTTGCAGACCCTCGGCGCGACCGAGCTGGCAACCGAGTTGGCGGCCGGGGGGACGGGCCAGCAGGCGACCGTGCTTCCGGTGCGCTTCGCGGGCGTCCGGGTGCACGGAGACGTGGCAGACGGGGCCTGCGCGATCGGCTCACTTGCCCCGACCGCGAGCCCAGATCGGCTGGTCGGTCAGGTATTGCTGATTGATGCGGACGGCAAACCGCTGCTTGAAATCGACGAAGTCGAGATGGCGGTGCTGCGGTCACGTGGCGGTGCAAGGGAACTCAGCAACCGCCTGTTCACGGTGGAGTGGGAGCCGGCGCCGCTTCAGATGCCGGCCGGCGACCTCGGCGCTCTACTGCTGGTTGCTGACGGCTCCGAAGGTGATCCGCTGCTGAGCGCACTGGAGGCGGCGCTTGGGGAACGGATCGGGCAGTGCGAGTTGGTCTCCTGCGACGATGAGCAATCCATTCGGGCAGCGATTACCCAACGCGACAACCAGTGGGACGGCATCGTCGTCGTTTGTCCGCCCCGAGCCGTGGATGAGTCTCGCCCGAATCAGGCGCAACTGGACCTGGCGCGGGCACGCACGCTGCGGATCGCCGACATCGTCAAGACGATGTCGCGGATGGGTGCCCGAAACAGTCCCCGATTGTGGATTATCACGCGCGGCGCGCAGCAGTTGGATCCGGGCGAGCGAGTGACGTTGCCGCAGACGCAGCTTCGTGGCATCGCGCGGGTGCTGACATTCGAACACCCGGAGCTCAAGACGACGATCGTCGACGTCGATGCCGATGGCACGGAGCCGCTCTCGGGCCTGGTGGACGAATTGCTGGCAGGTGCTGACCAGGACGAGGTGGCGCTGCGTGTCGGGCAACGGTATGTGAGCAGGCTAATAGCGACACCGACGACAACTGCCGGCGACCTTGCCGTCGAGAATCGCGACATCACAGTCGATATCGACGCCGGCGGCGCGTTCAAGCTCGAGCTGGACGAAGCGGGAAGCCTCGAAGGACTGAAAGTTCGTGCGGCCAAGCGCACCCCGCCGGCTAACGACCAGGTCGAGGTCCGCATCAACGCCGCCGTACTGAATTTCAGCGACGCCCTCAAGGTGACGGGCGAGTACCCGGGCCCGGACGGCGCCGTACCCATTATCGGCAGCGAGTGTTCCGGCGTGGTGACCGCCGTAGGAGCAAACGTCAACTCGGTCGAAACAGGGCAGCATGTCATCGCTTTCGGCGCCGGGGCTATCGGTTCGCATCTCACGACGCAGGCCGACCTTGTCGTTCCCATCCCCGACGCCCTGTCGGATTACCAAGCGACCGCCTTCGGGATGCCCTACCTCACGGCGTGGCATTCGTTGTGCGCGGTCGGGCGGGTAGCGCCCGGCGAGCGCGTGCTGATCCATTCCGCCACCGACGGCGTCGATTTGGCCGCGGTGGCCATCGCCAAGATGATCGGTGCGCAGATTTACGTGACCGCGGAGTCAGAGTCGAAGCGCAAACTGCTGTCCGGGCTCGGCGTCGATTATGTCGGCGACTCGCGCAGCGTGGCGTTCGCCGATGAAATTCTCGAGATCACCAACGGCGCCGGTGTAGATGTCGTCCTCAATTCCCTTCCAGGAGAGGCCATTCGCGCAGGCATGCAGATACTGGCCCCGGGCGGCCGATTCATCGAACTGGGCAAGAAGGACGTATTCGCCGACACCTCGATCGGGTTGGCCGCGCTGGCCCGCAGCGCTTCCTTCTCGGTCGTCGACATCGACCTGAATCTACGGCTGCAGCCGAAGCGGTATCGCGAGTACCTCGAAGAGATTTTGCAGCACGCCACCGAAGGCCGTTTGGTCCCGCTGCCTGTCACCGAGTTCGCGTTCGGCGAGGTGATCGACGCGTTCCGGGTGATGGCTCCGCTGTCCGGACAGGGAGGGCACACCGGCAAGATCGTCATCTCGATACCGCAGACCGGCAGCATTGCGGCGCTGGCGCCAAAGCCGGCTCAGCCACTGGTCAGACCGGACGGCGGGTACCTCGTCGTCGGCGGCATGGGCGGTCTTGGTTTGGTGACCGCGCGCTGGCTGGCGCGCCACGGCGCGGGATTGGTTGTGGTGAATGGACGTTCGGAGCCCAGCGCGGAAGCGCTCGCGGCGATCCAGGAAATCAATGCCGAAGGCGGCCGCGTCGAAGTGGTCACCGGCGACCTCTCCTATCCCGACACTTCGCGGCGTCTGGTGGCTGCGGTCGCAGACGCCGGTTTCCGGCTGGCCGGCGTTGTGCACAGCGCGATGGTGCTGGCTGACGAAATCGTGCTGAACATCTCGGAGTCGGCCTCGGCGCGGGTGTTCGCCCCGAAGGTGGCCGGCGGTTGGTGGCTGCACCAGGCCACCGCCGACGCGGGCGTGGACTGGTGGGTGTCGTTCTCGTCGGCCGCTTCACTTCTCGGCGCACCGGGCCAGGGGTCCTACGCTGCCGCGAACTCGTGGATAGACGGTCTGGTCGCCTACCGGCGATCGCTGGGTTTGCCTGCGGTTGGGATCAACTGGGGCCCTTGGGCCGAGGTGGGACGTGCCCAGTTCTTCGCCGATCTCGGCGTTTCGATGATTACTCCAGCCCAGGGGTTGGCGGCGATGCAGCTGGTGCTGTCGGCCGACCGGGCTCGCACCGGCGTATTCGCCCTCGACGCACGCCAGTGGTTCCAATCCTTCCCCGCCGCAGCAGGATCGTCGTTGTTTGCGAAGTTGCAGGAATCGATAACGGTCGAGCAGCGCACAGGTGGCCGGATCCGGGCCGAACTGGACGCCCTGGAGGGCGCCGCTGCCGACGAGCGCCCGGGCCGCCTCGCGTGCGCGATCGCGGATGAAATCCGGGCGGTGCTGCGCTCGAACGAGCCGATTGACCACGATCGGCCCATGGAGTCACTCGGTCTGGACTCGCTGATGGCCCTCGAATTACGGAACAGGCTGGAAGCAAGCCTGGGCACAACGTTGCCGGTCGCCCTGGTCTGGGCATACCCGACAATCACCGATCTCTCCGGTGCGCTGTGTGAACGGCTGGGCTATGCGCCGGCGGCCGATGCCCAGCAAATGTCCGACGCGGAACCTGCGCTGTCGGATGAGGAAATGGAATTGTTGTCCGACCTAGTCGCAGCCAGTGAGCTGGAAGCTGCAACGGAGGGCGCCGAGTAATGACGAGTCTGGCCGAACGCGCGGCTCAAATGTCACCGAAGGCGCGCGAGGTTCTCGCGCGTGAACTTGTTCGCGCGGGAACAGCATTTCCGACCGACGTTGCCGAGCCGGTGGCGGTAGTCGGGATCGGTTGTCGGATGCCCGGGAATGTGTCTGGACCGGAGAGCTTTTGGGATCTGTTGGTCGACGGCCGGGACACCATAGGTGAGGTGCCGGCCGATCGGTGGGATGCGGACGCGTACTACGACCCCGATCCTGAGGCACCGGGGCGGATGACGACGAAATGGGGAGGGTTCGTCGACGACGTCGCCGGATTCGACGCCGACTTCTTCGGCATTACCCCGCGGGAAGCCGCCGCGATGGACCCCCAGCACCGGTTGTTGTTGGAGGTTGCCTGGGAAGCGCTGGAACACGCCGGCCTACGCCCGGATTCCCTGAGCGGCACCCGAACCACCGCGATCATGGGGTTGTCGACGTGGGACTACACGATCGTCAACATCGAGCGTCGCGCGGAGATCGACGCGTACCTGAGCACCGGCACCCCACACTCCGCCGCGGTGGGGCGGATTTCCTATCTGTTGGGACTGCGTGGCCCGGCGGTGGCGGTGGACACCGCGTGTTCGTCGTCGTTGGTGGCGGTGCACCTGGCGTGTCAAAGCTTGCGATTGAGGGAAAGTGACGTGGCACTGGCGGGCGGAGTGCAGCTCGCGCTGTCACCGTTCACCGCGATTGCGGTATCCAAGTGGTCGGCGCTGTCGCCGACGGGTCGGTCCAAGGCGTTCGACGCCACGGCCGATGGCTTCGCACGCGGCGAGGGGTGCGGGGTGGTGGTGCTCAAGCGGTTGTCCGACGCCACTCGGGATGGCGATCGAGTGCTGGCAGTGATCCGCGGTTCGGCGATCAACCAGGACGGCCGATCCAACGGCATGACCGCCCCGAATGCATTGGCGCAGCGGGAAGTGATCACCACCGCATTGCGGCAGGCCGACGTGACGGCGGACAGCGTGAACTATGTCGAGACCCACGGCACCGGGACAATGCTGGGGGATCCGATCGAGTTCGAGGCGCTGGCGGCCACCTACGGCCGCGGTGAGGGCACCTGCGCGCTCGGGGCGGTGAAGACCAATCTTGGCCACCTGGAAGCGGCAGCCGGGGTCGCCGGACTGATCAAGGCAATTCTGACCGTGGGACGGGGTTACATCCCGCGCAATTTGCATTTCACCCGGTGGAACCCGGCCATCGATGCATCATCGACCCGGCTGTTCGTGCCGACCGAGGGCGCAGCCTGGCCCGCCGGGCCGGGTCCGCGCCGGGCGGCGGTGTCGTCGTTCGGCATGAGTGGGACCAATTCGCATGTGGTGATCGAGCAGGCCCCCGATCCGGTGCCAGCGCCGCATCAGGGACCTGAGCCGGCGGTGTCGACGTTAAGGGTGTCGGGCAAGGCGCCCCACCGGGTGGCCGCGACGGCGGGGGTGTTGGCCGACTGGATGGACGGCCCCGGTGCCGAAACCCCGTTGGCCGATGTCGCCCACACGCTCAACCACCACCGGGCCCGGCACGCCAAGTTCGGCACCGTGGTGGCCCGGGACCGCGCACAAGCGGTGGCCGGGTTGCGTGCACTGGCCGCCGGTAAGCCCGCCCCGGGCGTGGTCGGCCCCCAAGACGGCCCGCCCGGTCCCGGCACGGTATTCGTCTACTCCGGGCGCGGATCTCAGTGGGCCGGCATGGGCCGCCAACTATTGGCCGACGAACCCGCCTTCGCCCAAGCCATCGCCGAGCTCGAACCCGACTTCGTCGCCCAAGCGGGGTTTTCATTACACGACGTCATTGCCGGCGGTGAGGAGCTGGTCGGTATCGAGCAGATCCAGCTGGGCCTGATCGGCATGCAGCTGGCGCTGACCGCGCTGTGGCGCTCCTATGGCGTGCAGCCCGACCTGGTGATCGGCCACTCCATGGGTGAGGTCGCCGCCGCCGTGGTCTCCGGAGCGCTGACGCCTGCCGAGGGATTGCGGGTGACTGCCACCCGGTCTCGGCTGATGGCGCCGTTGTCCGGACAGGGCGGCATGGCACTGCTCGAACTCGATGTTGCCGAGACCGAGGCGTTGATCGCCGACTACCCGCAGGTGACGTTGGGCATCTACAACTCGCCGCGCCAGATGGTGATCGCCGGGCCCACCGCGCAGATCGATGAATTGATCGTCCGGGCGCGCGCCCAGGATCGGTTTGCCAGTCGGGTCAATATCGAAGTGGCCCCGCACAATCCGGCCATGGATGCGCTGCAGCCCCAGATGCGTTCGGAATTGGCCGATCTGACCCCGCGGCCACCGACCATTCCGATCATCTCCACCACGTATGAGGACCTCGATACCCGCCCGGTGTTCGATGCCGAGCACTGGGCCACCAACATGCGCAACCCGGTGCGCTTCCAGCAGGCCATCACTCGGGCCATTAGCGACGCCGGCGGCGCCTACCACACCTTCATCGAAATCAGCGCGCACCCACTGCTGACCCACGCCATCACCGAAACCCTCAGCAGCGCCGAGCACGGAACCAGATACACAAGCATCGGGACCCTGCAACGCGACACCGACGACACCATCACCTTTCACACCCAGCTCGCTTCGATCGCGAAAACCCCGCCGGCCACCACCGGCGGTCGCCTGGCCGACATCCCGCCGACGCCGTGGCACCACGCGCAGTTCTGGATCGAGGACCGGTCCGCGATGTCGGATCTAATCGTGGCTCACCCGTTGCTGGGCGTACACGTCGAAGTCCCGTCCAGCCAGGACCACGTGTGGCAAGCGGACGTCGGAACCGACGTGTGCCCCTGGCTCGCCGACCACAAGGTGTTCGGCCAAGCCATCATGCCGGCCGCGGGCTATGCCGAGATCGCTTTGGCCGCGGCGAGCGAAGCGCTTGACCTGCCGGTCGACGCCCTGTCCGTCAACCAGCTCGAGGTCGAGCAGATGCTCACGCTGGACGGCCACACCCAGCTGGCGACACAGCTGATTCGTAACGGGGACAGCAAGATTCGAATCGAGATCTCTTCCCGCTCCTCCAGCGGCGGCTGGACCCGGCATGCCGTCGCCAAGGCAGAAGCGTCGCCGCCGGAAGTTACCCCCGATCGGCCCACGCCCGCTGCCGGGGCCGCGATTGCCGTATCGCCGGCCGACTTGTACGCCGTGCTGCGGCAGGCCGGCCAACACCACGGACCTGCCTTTGCGGCCTTGACCCGGATTGACCGCCTGTCGGACGGTTCCGTGGAAACCGAGATCACGCTTCCCGACGAGGCCCCCAGGCATCCCGGGTATCGAATCCACCCGGCGATGCTGGATGCCGCCTTACAGAGTCTGGCTGCCGCGATGCCCGACGACGGGTCGGCCGGATCATCCGAAGCCAGTTATCTGCCAGTATCTTTCGAGACACTCCGGGTGTACGGCAACCCTGGCCGGTATGCCCGGTGTCGGGCAAAGCTGACCAGCCTCGACGAGGGCGGAGCGGGAAAGCTCGGCAGAATCGTCTTGACGGACGACGCCGGTAATGTGACCGCCGAAATCAACGACATCTACCTGCGGTCCGTCGAGCGCCGCAGCGTGCCACTGCCGTTGGCGCAGAAGATCTTCGAATCCACCTGGGTGGAGAAGGCTATCCAGGGCGACCCGGCAGCCCCCGCCCGAGCCCTCCAAGAAGGCCAAGCGCCCGGCAGTTGGCTTGTGCTCACCGACGCGAGCTGCACTGGGCACACCAAGGCCATGGCCGACGAGTTCACCGCCGGCTGGCGCTGCGCCAACCACCGGGTGATCACCGCCAGTCTCGACGACGAATCCGCCATGCTCGCCGCATTCGGCGAAACGGCAGGCGATCCCGAGCACCCGCCCACCGGTGTGGTCATTTTCCTTCCAGATTGCTCGACCGGACCGGACGGCGGGGTCACCCGAGCACGAGATTTGGTGTGGTCGATCTCCACGGTGCTCCGTGCAGTCGTCGGCGGCTGGCACGGCCGATCCCTGCGGCTGTGGCTGGTATCCGGCGGCGGTCTCCCGGTGGGCGACGGCGAGTCGGGCCAGCCTGCGATCGGGGCGTTGAAAGGTCTGGTGCGGGTGCTGACCTATGAGCACCCGGACCTGCGCGCCACGCTGGTCGACCTGGACGTCACCGGGGATCCGGCTGCGGCCACCACAAAGGCCCTGAGCGCCGAACTCGAGGCGCCCGATTCCGGCCTTCTGGACACGGTGATCGCATGGCGAGGCGAGCGCCGCTACGTCGAGCGGCTAGCGCGGGCCACACTTGGTGTCGCCCAACAAGATCCGGTCGTGCGCTCGGGAGCGTCGTACATCATCACCGGCGGCCTCGGCGGCCTGGGCCTGGTTGTTGCCCGATGGCTGGTGGACAACGGCGCGGGCCGGGTGGTCCTCAACGGCCGCAGCGAACCCGCAGACGAACAGCGCAAGACCCTGACCGAATTGGAAAGCCGCGCCGAAATCGTGGTTGTCCGCGGCGATGTGGCATCCCCGGGCACCGCGGACAGACTTGTCGCGGCGGCCGAGGACCACAATCGTCAGTTGCGTGGCATCGTGCACACGGCGGCAGTGATCGACGACAGTCTGCTGTATTCCATGAGCCGGGAAAGCCTGGAGCGGGTCTGGGCTCCCAAGGCCATCGGAGCGCTGCGGCTGCACCAAGCCAGCACCTCCCGTGAGTTGGACTGGTGGGTTGGCTTCTCTTCCACTGCTTCGCTGCTCGGCGCACCCGGGCAGGGGGCCTACGCGTGCGCGAACGCGTGGCTCGACGCTCTGGTCGCGTCGCGGAGGGCATCCGGCCTGCCTGCAGCGGTGATCAACTGGGGCCCGTGGTCGGAGGTGGGCATGGCCCGCACGCTGGCCGGCAGCGTGCTCGACCCCATCACTCCGGGCGAGGGTATAGCGGCTCTGGAATCGTTGTTGGCCACCGACCGGTGCCACACCGGCGTTGCGCGGCTGCGTCCCGACCGGGCGCTGATCGCCTTCCCCGAGATCCGCAATCTCGACTTCTTCTCTGCCGTGGTCGAGGAGCTGGACGCTGCGGGTGGCGGCGATGACTGGGCCGGTCCCGATTCGCTGCGTGACCTTGATCCGGTTGAGGCTGCGCGCATCATGACGGATCTACTGCGCTCCCGGATCGCGGCGGTCATGGGATACGCCGACCGCTCGGCCGTCGATCCCACCATGCCGCTGCTCGAGCTTGGGATGGATTCGCTGATGGCTGTGCGGATCCGCAACACCGCCCGCGCGGATTTCGGCGCGGAGCCACCGGTGGCATTGCTGCTGCAGGGCGCGTCGCTGCACGACCTGGCGGCCGACCTGATGCGCCAACTCGGCCTCTTGAGCCCTGACCAGGCGCGCGAAAACACTGACACTGTTCGCGACCGGGCGCAGCAGCGCGCGGCGGCGCGACATGGAGCCGCGATGCGGCGGAAACGAGGATAGAACCTGTGAGCACCCCCGACAACGCGATCGCGGTGGTCGGCATGGCCGGCAAGTTTCCGGGCGCCAACAGTGTGTCGGCGTTCTGGGACAATCTTCGGCGCGGCAAGGAGTCGATCGTCACACTGTCTGAGCAACAGCTCAGGGACGCCGGGATCAGCGACAAGGTCCTGGCAAATCCGGCGTATGTGCGGCGCGCGCCGATCGTTGACGGGGTCGACGAGTTCGATGCCGGCTTCTTCGGGTTTCCGCCGCTGATCGCTCGATCGCTGGATCCACAACACCGGTTGTTCCTGCAGTGCGCGTGGCATGCGCTGGAGGACGCCGGCTGTGACCCCGGGCGGTTCGACGGGTCGATCGGCGTGTACGGAACCAGTTCTCCCAGCGGCTATCTCCTGCACAACCTGCTGTCGCACCACGACCCGAACGCCGTCTTGGCCGAGGGACTCAATTGGGACCAGCTCAGCATGTTCTTGCAGAACGACAAGGATTTTCTGGCAACGCGGATATCTCACCAGTTCAACCTCCGCGGCCCAAGCCTCGCGGTCCAAACCGCGTGCTCGTCGTCGCTGGTTGCCGTCCACCTGGCCTGCATGAGCCTGCTCAGCGGTGAATGCGACATGGCGCTGGCCGGAGGCGTATCGCTCTGCGTCCCACACCATGTCGGATACTGGCACTCACCGGGACAAATGCTCTCGGCGGTTGGCCACTGTCGGCCATTCGACGTGCGAGCCGACGGCACGGTCTTCGGCAGCGGTGTCGGAATGGTGGCCCTCAAACCGTTGCAGGCAGCCATCGACGCCGGGGATCGGATTCACGCCGTAATCCGCGGATCGGCGATCAACAACGACGGATCCGTGAAGATGGGTTTCGCGGCGCCCAGTGCGCCCGCTCAGGCCGATTGCATCGCGGAGGCCCATGCGGTGTCCGGCATCGATTCGTCGACCGTGAGCTATGTCGAGACACACGGAACCGGCACACCACTTGGTGATCCGATCGAGATCTCCGGGTTACGAACGGCATTCGAGGTATCTGAAGCGACCCGTGCGGCCCCCTGTGTCCTGGGGTCGGTCAAATCGAACATCGGCCACCTGGAGGTCGCTGCCGGAATCGCGGCTCTGATCAAAACGATTCTGTGTCTGAAGAACAAGGCGATTCCCGCGACGCTGCACTACACGAGTCCGAACCCCGAACTGCATCTCGACGAGACTCCGTTCACGGTGCAAAGCAAGTACGGCCCATGGGAGTCCGACGGTGTGCGCCGGGCCGGAGTCAGCTCATTCGGGATAGGCGGCACCAACGCGCACGTCGTCATGGAAGAGTGGCCGGCGGAGGCGCCGGAGAATCCAGCACACGCCGAGCCGACCGGTCCCCAGGTACTGCTGCTGTCGGCGCAAACAACTGCGGCGCTTGGGGAGTCGCGGACTGCCCTGGCCACCGCGTTAGCCGGCCCCCACGGCCCTGACCTGTCCGACGTCGCTTTCACGCTGGCCGGGCGCCGCAAGCACAACGTCACCATGGCCGCTGTCGTTCGCGACCGGGAGCACGCGGTCACGTTGCTGCGGGCGGCCGAGCACGACAATGTTTTCGTAGGCGAATCCGCAGACGGTGCCGAAAAGGCCTCCGAAAAGGGCCAACCCACCGCCGCATCAGGCTCAGACCGCGTCGTTTTCCTGTTTCCCGGTCAGGGCGCTCAGCACGTCGGGATGGCGAAGGGGCTTTACGACACCGAGCCCGTTTTTGCCGAAAACTTCGACACCTGCGCCGCGGGATTCCGTGACGAGATGGGCCCCGAACTGGACCTAGACCTGCATTCCGCGATATTCAGCGGGACCGCAACGGACCTGGAGCGTATTGACCGTTCGCAACCGGCGCTGTTCACGGTGGAATACGCGCTCGCGAGGTTGGTCGACACTTACGGTGTGCGCGCCAGTGCGTACATCGGATACAGCACCGGCGAATACATCGCAGCCACACTGGCCGGGATATTCGACCTCGAGACAGCGATCAAAACGGTGTCGTTGCGTGCCCGCCTGATGCATGAGTCGCCGCCGGGCGCCATGGTCGCGGTGGCGCTCAGCCCAGCTGACGTCGCGGAGTTCCTCTCGCCGGGGGTCGAGCTGTCCGCGGTGAACGATCCCGGTAACTGCGTTGTCGCCGGGCCGAAGGACCAGATTCGCGCATTCACCCAGCGCCTGGGCGAGCGCGGCATACCCGTTCGGCGAGTGCGGGCGACCCATGCGTTTCATTCCAGCTCAATGGATCCCATGCTGCCGCAATTCGAGGATTTCCTGTCGCGTCAGGAGCTACGGGCTCCGCACACGCCGTTGCTGAGCAACCTCACCGGAACCTGGATGTCGGCCGAACAGGTCACCGATCCGGCCGCATGGGCGCGCCAAATCAGTTCCACGATCAGGTTCGCTGACGAACTCGATGTGGTGCTGACCGATCCGGGGAGAATCCTGGTCGAGGTCGGTCCCGGTGGCAGCCTGACCGGTTCGGCGATGCGGCACCCCAAGTGGTCGGGCCGGCACCGCTCCGTTCGGCTTATGCGCCACCCCATTCAGAACGCCGATGACCGCGACACCTTCCTGCGCGCTCTCGGCGAACTCTGGTCGGCCGGAGTCGAGATCGACTGGGCGCCGCTGCACCCGGCGCGGCCGCACATCGTTTCCTTGCCGGGTTACCCGTTTGCCCGCCAAAAGCATTGGGTCGATCCGAAACCCACCGTCTGGGCGCACTCTCCCGCCGCGAACAACGGCTCATCGATTGGCGCACCGGCCGGCTCCGGGGCCGATGCCTCGGTCGTCGAGGTGGCGAGCAACGGGCAGTCGCAGACCGGGGCCACGTTGCAGCGCGTCTGGGAGCAATGCCTGGGGGTCCAATCGGTCGATCCAAACGCCAATTTCTTTGACCTTGGCGGCGATTCCCTGATGGCGATCAGCATCGCGATGACGGCCGCAAACGAAGGTCTGGCCATCACGCCGCAGGATCTGTACGAACACCCGACCTTGGCTTCGCTGACGGGGGCCGTCGATGCCTCGTTTGCGGCGGGCGGGTTGGCGAAACCGCCGGCGCCGCAGGCACATCCGGCGATTCTGCCGAACGTCGCGTACTTCCTCGACCGAGGGTTGCGCGACACCGGCCGCTGGCGCGTCCCGCTGATCCTGCGCCTGGACCCGACGGTGAGCCCAGAAGACATTCGGGCGGTGCTGACCGCGGTGACCAACCACCACGACGCATTGCGCCTACACCTCGTCGACAACTCCGGAATGTGGGAGCAACACATAGCGCCACCCGCAGAGTTCACCCGGCTCTCGACCCGGTCGCTTCCCGATGATGTGACTGCCGGAAGCCCAGAGGAGCGGGCCGCGGTGTCAACCATCCTGGCCGAACTCGTCGCGGAGCAGAGTGATTCAGACGCGCCACTGGCCGCCGTGCATATCACTGGCGCCGATAGCGGTCCGCACTTCCTGGGTCTTGCCGTGCACGAGACGGTCGCCGACAGTGCATCCCATCAGATCCTGGGGACCGACCTCTTGACCGCGTTTGGGCAACGGTTGGCGGATCAGGAGATCATCCTGGAACCGGCCGTCACCGGGTGGCGGGAGTGGTCGCTGCGCTGCGCGGCCCTCGCGACGCACCCGGCGGCCCTCGATACCCGCACCTTCTGGATCGAGAATGCAAACCAGGTGACTTTGTGGCTCGCCGATCCCGATATCACGCGCCCGCCCAGTGCCGACGATCTGACCAAGTTGTCGTGCACGCTAAGCGGCGAGCAGGCATCTGAGGTAGACGACGCCCGGCGCAGGTTCCGACGGTCGATTCAGGAGATCATGCTGGCCGCGCTGGGCCGAACCATAGCCCAGACGGTCGGTGACGGTGTGGTTGCCGTCGAACTCGAGGGCGAGGGGCGCTCGGTGCTGCGACCGGACGTCGACCTGCGCAGAACCGTCGGCTGGTTCACGACGTACTACCCGGTTCCGCTGCCATGCGCGAGCGGGCTCGGCGCGGCCGCGATTCAGCAGCTGGACGCCGTCCACGACACCCTTAAATCCGTTCCGCACTACGGAATTGGATATGGGCTGCTGCGGTATGTCTACGCAGCGACCGGACGCGTCCTCGGTGCGCAGCGCACACCCGACATCTATTTCCGGTATGCCGGCGTGATCCCCGAGTCGCCGTCGGTCGACGCGCCCGTGCAATTCGACTCCGACATGACGATGCCGGTGCGCGAGACGATTCCCGGGCTGGGCCACGCGATCGAACTTCGGGCTTACCGGTCCGGCGGCGCGCTGCATCTCGATTGGTGGTACGACACCCGCCGCATCCCGGGAGAAACGGCACAAGCGCTGATGCGGGCCTTCCCGCTCGCGCTCAGCGAGCTGATCCAGGAGGGGATCGCGGCGGAGCAGGACGAGAGCGAAATGGTCGGGGCCCCCGAGGCGGGTGCTCTGGTGGACCTGTCGAGCCTTGACTGAGGAGACTCGGATGCCCAATAGCGACATGGCTGTGGTAGTTCGCCGGATTCGCAAGAGGTTCGGCGACGTTGTGGCCCTGGATGACGTCAGTTTCGACGTGGGCCGCGGTGAAGTGATTGGCCTGCTTGGCCCGAACGGGGCAGGCAAGACGACCATGGTGGACATCTTGTCGACGCTGACTCGGCCGGATCAAGGCTCGGCGACCGTCGCCGGCCACGACGTCGTTTCCGACCCCGCCGGTGTGCGCCGCGCGATCATGCTCACCGGACAGCAGGTGGCTGTCGATGACATGCTTTCCGGTGAGCAGAACCTGGTGATGTTCGGTCGCTTGTACGGGCTGAGCAAGTCCACGGCGCGCAAACGGGCGCAGGAACTGCTCGAGCAATTCGACCTCGTGCATGCCGGGAAGCGACGGGTGGGCACCTACTCGGGCGGGATGCGTCGACGCATAGACATCGCCTGCGGATTGGTGGTCCAACCCCAGGTGGCGTTCTTGGATGAGCCCACCACGGGGCTGGACCCGAGGAGTCGGCAAGCTATTTGGGATCTGGTGGCCAGCTTTAAGAAGTTAGGCATCGCCACACTGTTGACCACGCAGTATCTCGAGGAGGCGGATGCGCTCAGTGACCGGATCATCTTGATCGATCGCGGCACGATCATCGCCGAGGGCACGGCGAATGAGCTCAAGCACCGCGCTGGCGGCACTTTCTGCGAGATAGTGCCGCGGGATCTGAAGGATGTGCAGGCTATCGTCACAGCGCTCGGTTCGCTGTTGCCCGGGCAACAAAGGGCCATGCTGACACCCGAGTCGGACCGGGTTACGTTGCCGGCGCCAGACGGCACGAACACGCTCATCGAGGCCGTGCAGCGGCTGAACGAGGCAAATATCGAGCCGGCCGACATTGCGCTACGCCGGCCGTCGCTCGATGACGTATTCCTCTCCATGACAGCGGATCCCAGCGAGTCCCGCGCTCTGAGTCACCTCGCACCGGAGGCCGTGCGATGAGCGCACCGGCCCTAGATCTGACCCCCGCCCCGGCCCGGCCCGTAGCGAGGCCACGCCCTTCGATGCTCGGGCAGTGGTGGGTGCTCACCGTGCGCTTCATCGCACCGACCCTGCGCAACGGAGAGCTGATCACCGCGATCGGCGCATCGATGGCGTTCACGGTGGGCTTCTACATCCCGTTCTCCATACCGTGGAACCATTACGTGGGTGGTGCCAGCTCGGGCGTCAGCAGCAACTTAGGGCAATACATCACACCGCTGATCACACTGCAGGCCGCCGCGTTCGCCGCCATTTCGTCGGCCTTCAGGGCGGCAACCGATTCGCTGCACGGCGTCAATCGACGGTTCAGGTCCATGCCAATCGCCCCGTTGACGCCGGTGCTTGCTCGCGTGACAGCCAGCGTGTACCGGTGCTGCGTCGGCTTGGCGGTATCGGTGATCTGCGGCTACGCGATCGGATTCCGGTTCCATCGCGGAGCGCTCTACATCGCCGGTTTTTGCGTGTTGGTGATTGTGATCGGAGCCGTGCTGTCATTCGGCGCGGACCTGATCGGCACCGGTACCCGCAATCCCGACGCGATGCTGCCGTTGCTGACCATGCCCATTTTGATCTTCGGACTGCTGTCCGTCGGTATCCAACCGCTCAAGATGTTTCCGCATTGGATCCAGCCCCTTGTCCGCAACCAACCGATCTCCCAGTTTTCGGTGGCGCTGCGCGCACTGGCCGGGGATACGACCAAGACAGCCATACCGGTGACGTGGCCTGTCATCGCGCCGACGCTGGCGTGGCTAGTCGGTTTCATGGTGGTCCTGGTGCCCACATCCGTCATCGTTTTGTCCCGACGGCCATGACCCGGGTAACAAGTCCTGTGACAAGTCAGGAAGCCGGGTTCGCACCCGTACGCTCGCGGTACTCGGAGAACTCGGTTCGGATGCTCGTTCCGCAGACTCTGGTGCAGACCAAGCGAATACTCACCCGTTGGGCGCGTGACCTCGTCACCGTCATGGAAGCGCTCGTGTTGCCGGTTGCGTTCATGCTGACGTTGTACATCGTGCTCGGTCATCTGATCTACGCGGTGACCCACGACAGCGCGCTCTACAGCATTGTGCCGCTGCTCGCGCTCGGCGGTGCGATCAGTGGCTCCGCGTTCGTCGCGATCGACCTGATGCGCGAGTGCTCCAGCGGGCTGATGACCCGATTGTGGGTGCTGCCAGTGCACCGGGCATCGGGCCCGCTCGCTCGAATCCTGGCCGAGGCGGTTCGGATTGTGGTCACCACCGCGGTGATGCTGGGTGCTGGAGTGCTATTGGGTTTCCGCTTTCGGGAGGGCTTGGTCGCGGGCCTCATGTGGCTCAGTGTCCCGGTGATATTCGGCATGGCATTCGCCGCTCTCACCACCACCGTCGCCCTGTACACAGCGAAGACACTCGTGGTCGAGGCGGTTGAGCTGATGCAACTGCTCTTGATCTTCTTCTCTACCGGTCTATTACCGCTGAACCAATATCCACACTGGATTCAGCCGGTGGTCGCGCATCAGCCCGTGAGCTACGCCATCGCGGCGATGCGCGGATTATCGGCGGGCGGTCCGGTACTAGTGCCGATGATCGCGACGCTGCTGTGGAGCGTGGGCATTGCCGCCGCCTGCGTCGTACCCATGGCAATCGGCTATAAACGGGCCAGCACGCATTAACTCAGCATGCGGCGACCAGCACATGGAGTGACCCAATGAAAGAGCAGGAGTCTTAAGGTGTTTCCCGGATCCGTGATCCGAAAGCTGGCAAAGAGCGAGGAAGCCTTCGCGCAATACGAGGTTTTCACTGCCGTCACAGTCCAGTTGCGGGGTCTTGTCGACGCCGATGCACTGTCGGAAGCCTTCGACGCCCTCGTAGACGCCCACCCGATCTTGTCCAGTCACCTTGAGCAAAGCCCCGACGGCGGTTGGCATCTCGTTGCCGACGATATGCTCCACTCTGGGATATGCGTCGTCGACGGTAGCAACGGGACGCCGTCGGGAAATGGTGGAATACAGCTCGATCAGAGCGTGTCCCTGCTGAATCTGCGGTTGACGCTCGGCGAGGGCGCGTCCGAGCTGACGATCTATCTCCACCACAGCATCGCCGACGGTCACCATGGCGCTGGACTTTTCGACGAGCTGTTCTCCCGGTACACCGACGTAGTAGCTACCGGTGACCCCGGTCCGGTAATCCCCCAGCCCGCACCTCAGCCACTCGAGGTCGTGCTGGAACAGCGGGGCGTCAAGAAGCTGGGTCTGACGGGAGTCGAGCGTTTCTTGCCGGTGATGTTCGCCTATGACCTCCCCGCCTCCGTGAAGCCGACCCTCGTCGCGAGTCCTGGATCCCCACAAGCTGTTCCAGTCACCAGAGTCCGGCTCACGGATCAGGAGACAGCGGACCTCATCGAGTTCGGTCGGGAAAATCGGGTCAGCGTCAACACCGTGGTCGCGGCGGCCATCCTGATGACTGAGTGGCGGCTCCGCGAAACCCCGCACGTCCCAGTGCCCTACGTTTACCCCGTCGATTTGCGGTACTTTCTCAACCCGCCGGTGAGCCCGACCGAGGCTACCAACCTAGTGGGAGTGGCAACCTACCTCGCTGAGATCGGGCCGGACACCGATATCGTCGATCTGGCAACCGATATCGGTGTCACATTTCGGGCCGACTTGGCCGACGGTGTGATTCAGCAGTCGGGGCTCAACTTCGGCGCGGCATTCGAAGGGACTCCCCCCGGCCTGCCACCGCTTGTCTTCTGCACTGATGTCAGTGCGCTCCCCAGCGTGCGCACACCCGCGGACATTGAGCTGGAAAACTTTCAGGGCCAATTCTATTGCTCGATTACCGTGCCCCTCGATTTCTACGGCTGTGGGCTCTCGGGAGAGCACCTGGTGATTGAGAATCACGGACACTCACCGTCGCCGAAAGACTCGCTCGAAGCGGTACGTGAGCTGCTGTGCCGGGTTCCCTCGGAGTACGGCTGGGCCATGGAGTGACGAATGCGTTATCGCATGCGATATCGCGTTCGAAACAGCCGGCCGACGCTGTTAGGCGTTGACTCCGGCGAGGCACTCAGGACGCCGCCGGTGCGGCCTCCTCCTCGGCCAGCGTGTCCGCCAGGTGTTGGGCCAACGCACGCGGGGTGTTGTGAGTGGCGATGACCTTGGGGGACAGACGTATCCCAGTCTCGGTTTCAATGTGGGTACGCATCTCGAGCATGCCCAGCGAGTCAAGGCCGTACTCGACGAATGGACGGTCGGCGTCGACTGTGCGACGCAGGATCACGCTAGCCTGCTCGGCTATCAGACGCCGCAACCGGGCGGGCCATTCATCCTGCGGCAGCGAACTCAGCTCGGCGCGGAATTTGCTTGGGCCCCTTGTGCTTTGCCCGGTAGATTGGAACATCTCGCCCCACGGGCTGCGCCGGACGAGGTCGGGCAACCATGGCGCGCCGATGATCGGAATATAACCGGTGTATGTGCGGTCATAGCGCAGCAGTGTCTCGAAGGCGTACGCGCCTTCGTCGGGGGTGATCATGATTTCGCCGCCTTCGGCCAAGAACGTGGCGCGGCCGACCTCTCCCCACGCGCCCCAGGCGATCGCGCTGGCCGGCAGGCCCTGAGCGCGGCGCCAGTGGGCGAAGGCGTCGACCCAGCTGTTGGCCGCGGCGTAGGCACCCTGACCTGGCGAGCCCAGCAGGGCCGCGCCCGAGGAGAACAAGCAGAACCAGTCCAGCGGCTGTCCGCTCGTGGCGCGGTGTAGGTTCCAGGATCCGTAAACCTTTGGCGCCCAGTCGCGGTCGATGAGCTCGTCGGTGATGTTGGTCAGCGTCGCGTCCTCGACCACCGCCGCCGCGTGCAGCACGCCGCGCAACGGAAGCCCGGTGGCGGTTGCCGCGCTCACCAGGCGGTCCGCGGTGTCGGGTTCGGCGATGTTGCCGCACTCCACCACGATGTCGGCCCCGCTCTTGCGGAGGCGCTCGATGGCCTGCCGGGATTTAGGGTTGGGCTGAGAGCGGGCGGTCAGCACGATCCGGCCGCAACCCGCGGCGGCCATCTTCGAGGCGAAGAAAAGGCCGAGGCCACCCAAGCCACCGGTGATGATGTAGGCGCCGTCGCGGCGGAAGGCCTGAGCCTGCTCGGGCGGCACCGCCACACTGCTGCGCCCGCTGCGCGGGATGTCGAGCAGAAGCTTGCCGGTGTGCTCGGCATTGCTCATCGCCCGGATAGCGGTCGCCGCGTCGACCAACGGGTAGTGAGTGGTCTGCGGTGCGGCCAGGACACCGTCTGCGGTGAGCTTGAACACCGTGGCGAGCAACTCGCGGACCCGGTCGGGCTGGATGATGGACATCAGCGCAAGGTCCACGTAGTAGAACGTCAGGCCGCGGCGAAATGGGTACAGTCCCAGCCGGGTGTTGCCATACACGTCGGCTTTGCCGATCTCGACGAACCGCCCACCGAAGCACAACAGCTCCAATCCGGCACGCTGTGCCGCGCCGGTCAGCGAGTTCAGCACGATATCCACGCCGTACCCGTCGGTGTCGCGTCGGATCTGCTCGGCGAATTCGATGCTGCGCGAATCGTAGACGTGCTCGATGCCCATGTCGTGCAGCAGTGCACGCTTGCGCGGGTTGCCGGCCGTCGCGAATATCTGCGCTCCTGCGGCGCGTGCAATTGCGATGGCCGCCTGCCCCACACCACCTGTCGCTGAGTGAATCAACACCCGGTCACCGGCCTTGATCTGAGCCAGGTCGTGCAGCCCGTACCAGGCGGTGGCGTTTGCGGTGGCAGCCGCGGCCGCGTGCTCATCGGTCAGGCCGGGCGGAAGCGTGATGGCAAGGTTGGCGTCACAGGTGAGGAAGCTGCGCCAGCAGCCGCCCTCGGAAAAGCCGCCAACACGGTCACCGACCTGGTGGTCGCCAACACCCTCGCCGACCGCGGTCACCACACCCACGAAATCCATACCCAACTGCGGCTGGCGGTCGTCTATGACGGGGAATCGGCCGAACGCGATCAGAACATCGGCGAAGTTGATGGTGGACATGGTGACCGCGACCTCGATCTGCCCGGGGCCGGGCGGAACGCGGTCACACGCGACGAGTTCCAGCGTTTGCAGGTCACCCGGGGTGCGGACCTGCAGCCGCATATTGTCGCGTTCGTGGTCCACGATGGCGGTTTGTCGCTCGTCATGGCTCAGCGGACTGGGGCACAAGCGCGCCGCGTACCACTCGCCATTCCGCCAGGCGGTCTCGTCCTCCTCTGATCCTCCCAGCAGTTGCCGGGCCAGCTGTTCGGCTTCCGTGTGCTCGTCCACGTCAACCTGCGTAGTGCGCAACAGCGGATGTTCACTGCCGATCACCCGCAGCAGGCCACGCAGCCCGGCCTGCCCCAGGTCGATCTCGTCTTCCGACCGAACTAACTGGGCTTGCCTGGTCACGACGAACAGACGAGGAAGCTCCCCCTCCAGTTCGGCCAGCTCGCGGGTGATCCGAACCAGATGACGCACCTGCTCACGGCCCTGCAGCAGACCTCGCTCATCCGGCGCGCCGGCGCCTGGGCCACAGAGGATCACCACGCCATCGACCGGGTGGGCACGCAGGTGACTGCCCAGCCGTTCGAGGTTGGCCGGGATGTCTGAGGAGTCGGCCTCCCGTGACAAATGCAGGTTGGCGCATTCGTCGCCCTGGGATTTCAGCGCGTCCGTCAACGTGGTTGCCAACATGTCCTCGGCGTCGGAAGTATCGATCAGCAGCCACGATCCAGCCTCGCCGTGGGCGACCTCGGGCAGCGCTCGCTGCTGCCACGCGAGGGTCAGCAGCCGCTCGCTGAGCACGCGATCGCGTTCGCCGCTTTCTGACGTCCCAGTTCCCATACGTAGCCCGCGCACGGTCAGCAGCACGGTCCCGTGCTCGTCCAGCACGTCGATGTCCGCCTCGCCCCCTGTCGCGTCGGCCCTGGTCACCCGCGTGTAGCAGTAGTGGGCGTTGCGGGTAGGCCCGTAGGCGCGTAGGCGGCGCACGCCCAACGGCAACAGCAGGCCACCACCGCCGGTGGCCCGCACACCTGCCGCGACGGATTGGAAACAGGCATCCAGCAGCGCCGGGTGCACGTGGTATGCGGCCTGCTGAAAGCGAATCGAAGCGGGCAGCCCGATCTCGGCCAGCACGGTGCCGCCGCCCGCGTCCGGGGTGCGAGCGGTGGCCAGACCGCTGAACGCAGGGCCATGCTGAACACCGCGCTCGACGAACGACTCGCGCAACTCGGTCCCGTTCACGCTGCACGGATGCGCCGCCAGCAGTGCGGTGATGTCGTACGCGGGTGGCGGGGGGTCATCGGATGCGGCGTGCAGCGCCGCGGTGGCATGCTGCGTGTTTTCGCCCTCCAGGTGCGTCTCCACCACGAAGCTGACGACGCCGGGCGCATCCACCGACGCGACGGCGTCGATCGGAGTCTGCTCGTCCAGCAACAACATCTGCTCGAAGGCGATGTCGCGGACCTCGGATTCCGCACCGAAGACCTCGCCGGCCGCGGCCAGCGCCATCTCGCAGTAGGCGGCCCCGGGAAAGGCGGCCACGTTGCGCACCTGGTGATCGCTGAGCCACGGCAGCGTCGCGGTACCGACGTCGGTCTGCCAAACGTGGCGCTCCGGTTCCTCGATCAGCCGCACGTGCGCGCCCAGCAGCGGATGTACGGCGATGGTGCTGGCGCCTTGCGCCTTTTGCTCTTGCCCGTCGCTGTCGAGGAACAAGTGGCGGTGGGTCCACTCCGGCAGTGGCGCATCCACCAGTTGTCCGGCGGGATGCAGCACCGAGAAGTCCACAGCGGCGCCGGCGCTGTGCAGATCGGTCAGCAAGCCGCGTAGCCCGTGCGGCAGCGGCTGCTCCCGGCGCATGCCGGCCAGTGCGGCCGCCGACATGTCGAGACTGCGGGCGGTCTGCTCGACGGCGTGGGTCAGCAGCGGGTGTGGTGACAGCTCGGCGAAGACCCGGTAGCCGTCCTCCAGCGCGGCCTGCACTGCCGTGGCGAACTGCACGGTGTGCCGCAGATTGTCCACCCAGTAACGGCCATCGCACACTGGCCGCTCGCGCGGGTCGAACAGGGTCGCCGAGTAGTACGGAACCTTGGGTGCCATCGGCTTGAGATCGGCCAGTGCCGCGGCCAACTCGTCGAGGATCGGGTCGACTTGAGGCGAGTGCGATGCCACGTCGACGGCCACCTCGCGCGCCATCACGTCACGCTGCTCCCAGCGCGCGACGAGTTCGCGCACCTTGTCGGTGGCTCCGCCGATCACCGTGGACTGCGGCGAGGCCACCACCGCGACCGCGACATCGTCGATCCCGCGGGCCATGAGCTCCGAATTCACTTGTTTGGCGGGCAATTCCACCGACGCCATCGCGCCGGAGCCGGCGATGCGGGTCATCAGCCGGGAGCGGCGGCAGATGACGCGCGCGCCGTCCTCGAGCGACAGCGCACCGGCGACAACGGCCGCGGCCGATTCGCCCAGGGAGTGTCCGACGACCGCGCCCGGGCGCACCCCGTAGGTCTGCTCCATGGTCGCGGCCAGCGCGACCTGCATGGCGAAGAGGGTCGGCTGCACCTTGTCGATCCCGGTCACGGTCTGCTGCGCCGTCATCGCCTCGGTCACCGAGAAGCCCGATTCCAGCAGCAATCACCGGCTCCAGCGCGGCGATGGTGGCGGCGAACACCGGCTCGCCCGCGATCAGGTCAGCGCCCATTGCGGCCCACTGCGACCCCTGCCCGGAAAATACCCACACCGGTCCCCGATCGCTTTGTCCCACTGCGGCCTCATACAGGGCGTCACCATCGGCGACCTCGCGCAAACCCTCGACCAGTTCCGGCAGGCTGCCGGCCACCACCGTGGTGCGTACCGGCCGGTGCGCGCGCCGTCGTGCCAGCGTGTAGGCCAGATCCGGGAGCGGCACGGAATCCACACGGCCCTCCGCCCACTCGGCGAGCCGCCGCGCGGTTGAGCGCAGCCCGCCGGCGGAGGTGGATGACAACGCGAACTGCAGCGGGCCGGCAGACGTTTGGCCGTCGACTTGCGCGGGCGCTTCTGCTGGGGCTTCCTCCAGAATCGCGTGCACGTTCGTGCCCGACATCCCGAACGAGGACACCGCGACTCGCCTCGGAGCGCTGTCGTCGCTGTTAGGCCATGGCGTAACCTCCTGCGGCACAAAGAGTTCCGTCTCGATCTCGGCAAGATCATCGGGCAGCCGGTTGAAGTGCAGCAGCGGTGGAACCACCCCATGCCGCAGCGACATAACCGCCTTGATCAGCCCGACTGCTCCGGCCGCGGATTCGCTGTGCCCCATGTTGCTCTTAAACGATCCGATGGCGCAGGGTTTGCCGGCGCCGTACACGCGCGTGAGGCCCCGGTATTCAATCGGGTCACCGGCCGGGGTACCGGTGCCATGGGCCTCCACCACACCGACCGTTTCGGGTTCCACATTCGCCGTCGCCAACGCCGCCCGGTACACGGCTACCTGCGCGTCCTCCGACGGCATCATGATCGTCTCCGAGCGACCGCCGTGATTGGCGGCCGTGCCGCGCACGACGGCGAGGATCCGATTGCCGTCGCGCAGGGCATCCGGTAATCGCTTGAGTAAAACCACCGCGCATCCCTCCGAACGCACATACCCGTCCGCTTCGGCGTCGAAGGTGTGGCAGCGGCCGGTCGGAGAAAGCATGCCCTGTGCGGACGCGGCCACACTCCCGTCCGGCTCCAGCAGCAATGCGCAGCCGCCGGCCAATGCGAGTTCGCTCTCGCCCTCCTGCAGGCTGCGGCAGGCCAGGTGCACCGCCATCAGACCCGAAGAACACGCGGTGTCAAACGTCATCGCCGGACCGTGCAGGCCCAGCGCGTGGGAGATCCGCCCGGACGCCACGCTGTTGTTGAGACCGGTCACCGCGTATGGGCTCGCCAAGTCGCCCGAACCTTTGGTGAGCAGCAGGTAGTCCTCGTGCGTCAGCCCGGTGTACACCGATGTCGAGGACCCGGCCAGCGAGGCCGGATCCAGACCGGCATGCTCGACCGCCTCCCACGCGGTCTCCAGCAGCAAGCGGTGCTGCGGATCGATCGAGATCGCCTCCCGCTCGCTGATCCCAAAGAATTCAGCATCGAAGCCGGCGACGTCGTCGAGGAAGCCACCCCACCGCGACACCGATCGACCCGGGACCCCTGGCTCAGGGTCGTAATAGTCGTCGGCGTCCCAGCGGTCCGGCGGGATCTCGGTGACCAGGTCATCGCCGCGCAACAAGGACTCCCAGAGCATGTCTGGCGAGGCGATCCCCCCGGGAAGCCGACATCCCATTCCGATGACCGCAATGGGAGTGACACGTGTTTCCATCGCTTAATTAACCTCGTCTCAGCTCAACCGGAGTTGCCCGACCACATCACCGAATTATTGATACGGGCGACGGAATGGCGCAGCGCCGCTCTGACAACCCCCAATCCGAGCTAACCCGGATCTCGATACCATAGGCAGGTCTCGGAGATCCGAGTTTAGCCCCAGTGGGAGGCGGAGGACAAAAAGAGCGAATTCCCAGCTTGTGGCCAGGTCTGGGCTGTTGAGCAGCGCCAACGGTGGTGACCGCCGAGCAGGTCGAGGATGTGCTGATCGCGGCCCAGCATGGCCGACCGATCATCAACTCCTCGAACGCGCCAACTACCGCCGCGAGCAAGCCGCGCGAAAATGAGATCCGCGTCAACGTCTCAGCCTGGCACGAAACCCTAAACCGTTCGTGTGGACCAAGACAGCTCAGCGCCGGGTCGAGTAGTTGTCCCTAAATCAATTGCACCCCAATACTTTTCAGGGCAATAATGACGTCATGCCGGCTGGCGCCGGCGTCGCAGTGGACCGCGTCTGCGACTTGGCACACAAGGGAAGGTAGGCCCGCACCGCCATACACGTCCTGGGGCCACCCAGGTCACTCAGGGGCATCAGGTTCGCTGGCGCCCTGCCCCGATGCTGCAGGACCCAAACTGGCCATCAAACTACTGTTGAGCTGGTGATATGCGAGTCTGCCAATGGCTTGAGGCCGTCGCTCAGATTCGAAGAAGGCTGCGACACCTCTGAACGAGGCCGGTAACGTTAAGCCCATGAATGTGCGTTCCCTTCCCGCTGTGCTGCGCACGTGGGCCCGTATACAGCCGAACGACCCGGCGTTCACGTTTATCGATTACGAGCAGGACTGGAACGGCGTCGCGGAAACCCTCACGTGGTCACAGCTGTACCGGCGAACGCGCAACCTTGCACAGGAGCTCAGTAGTTGCGGTTCGACGGGCGATCGCGCGGTGATCTTGGCTCCACAGGGACTCGACTACATCGTCGCTTTTCTCGGTGCGATACAGGCCGGGCTTATCGCGGTTCCACTCTCGGTTCCACAGGGCGGCGCCAGCGATGAACGGGTCGATTCGGTGCTGCGTGATTCCTCGCCTACCGCTGTGCTCACGACATCCTCTGTCGTAGGCGATGTCGCCCGGCGTGTTGCGGCCCAGCCCGGTGCATTCGCCCCCTCAGTCGTCGAGGTTGATCTGCTAGGTCTCGATACTCCGAATGGATCCGGCACCGGAGACGGAAGTCTTCCACCGACCGCGTATTTGCAATACACCTCCGGATCGACCCGCGAACCGACCGGCGTCGTCATTACCCATGACAATCTTCGGATCAATTTCGAACAGCTGATGGCCGGCTACTTTGCGGCAGACGACGGAGGCGTTCCACCACCAGACGTCACCATTGTGTCGTGGCTGCCCTTCTATCACGACATGGGTTTGGTCGGGGCAATTTGTACGCCGATTCTGGCGGGATTCTCCGCGGTCGTCACCAGTCCGGTGGCATTCCTGCAACGGCCGGCCCGGTGGATGCACATGCTGGCCGGCAATTCTCGATCGTTTTCGGCGGCACCGAACTTCGCCTATGAACTGGCGGCACGCAAAATCTCGGACGAGGACATGGCCGGGCACGATCTCGGCGATGTACACACCATCCTCAGCGGTAGCGAGCGGGTACAGCCCGCGGCTCTCAAACGCTTCGCCGATCGCTTTGCGCGCTTCAATCTCCAGCACAAGGTGATCCGGCCCTCGTATGGACTCGCGGAATCAACGGTGTACGTGGCGACCGGTAACCCGAGCAACCCTCCGGAACTCGTCGAATTCGACTCGGAGAAACTGGCCACCGGCCAAGCGGTCCGGTGCCCGAGCGGCAGCGGTACGCCGCTGGTCAGCTACCTCATCCCGCAAGCACCCACCGTG
Organism: uncultured Actinomycetota bacterium; assembly: GCA_963763005.1. Taxonomy (GTDB): domain Bacteria; phylum Actinomycetota; class Actinomycetes; order Mycobacteriales; family Mycobacteriaceae; genus Mycobacterium. Next base: position 181,025 of record CAVXMI010000016.1, on the reverse strand, counting down.
CGGATCGTCGATCCGGAGACCCGTACCGAGTGCCCGGAGGGAACCGTCGGTGAGATCTGGGTGCACGGCGACAACGTCGCTACCGGCTACTGGCAGAGACCTGACGAGAGTGAGACCACGTTCGGCGCAAAGATCGTCACCCCTGCGGAGGGCACGCCCGAGGGGCCCTGGCTGAGAACAGGAGACTCGGGGTTCTTCTCGGAGGGCAAGATGTTCATCATCGCCCGCCTCAAGGATCTCCTGATCGTGTACGGGCGCAACCACTCTCCCGACGACATCGAGGCGACGATCCAGGAGATCACCCATGGGCGTTGCGCGGCGATAGCGGTTCCCGGAGACCGCAGCACCGAGAAGCTGGTCGCCATCATCGAACTCAGGAAGCGCGGCGACTCGGTCGAGGACGTTGAAAGGCTGGGCGTCATCAAGCGTGAAGTCAACTCGGCCTTATCGAATTCGCACGGTCTGAGCGCAGCAGATCTGGTTCTGGTACCGCCTGGCTCGATTCCGATCACCACCAGCGGCAAGGTCAGGCGAGCGGCCTGTGTCGAGCAGTATCGGCAGGACAAATTCGCCCGCTTGGACGCTTAACATCAACGTGTCTACGTCAGCCGACGGTGGCCACCGGTCGTCGCGGCTCACCAACTTCTTGGTCGTCGTAGCCTGGATCGCGTTGGCGGTGGCCGCGAATGTGATTCTTGCGCTGACCCCAACGGAAGCGGGGAATAACGTCTCGGCGCTCCTGCCACAGGACGCCAAAACAGCCGCCGCCACCAGCCGGATTGCGCAGGCGTTCCCCGGCACCGGCACCAACGCCGTCGCCTACCTGGTGCTGGAGGGCCGCGACACGCTAGGGCCGGAGGACCAGCGCTACTACGACGCTGCCGTCAGCGCCCTGCGCGCCGACACCGACCACGTGGGATCCGTCCTCGACTGGTGGTCAGATCCTCTCACCGCCCCGCTGGGAACCAGCCCCGACGGCCGGTCCGGTATCGCCATGGTGTGGCTGCGGGGCGAGGCGGGGACTACCCAAGCTCGGGAATCACTCGATGCTGCCCGGTCGGTGGTGCGCAAGCTACCGCCGAGTGCGGGGCTTCGCGCCCGTATCACGGTCCCGGCGACCACCACCGGCATGCCCTCGCACATGACCGCGTGGCAGGGCGCAGCGATCGCGGTCGCCGCCGCGGTGATCGCCGTCCTGCTACTTCTGCGAGCGCGGCAGTCCGTGACTGCCGTGGGGGTCGCGCTGCTGACCGCGGGGCTGTCGCTCGCGGTGGCGTGGCCGCTCGCCGCGGCGGCGCGGGGACATCTCGGAGGAAACGTGTCGGTGTTCTCGGTGACCCTGGCCGCAGTCCTGACCATCGGCATGATCACCGCATCCACGGAGCTGGTTTCGGGGCTGGTTGCGCGGCGCAAGCCCGACGCGGGCGACTCGGCCACGGAACGGCGCGCATACCGCGACACCCTGCCCGCGTTAGCCCTGCCCGGGGCGTGCATCGCGATGCTCACCGGCCCGCTGCTGCTTGCCCGAACCCCGGCGCTGCACAGCGTCGGCGCGGCCGCGCTGGGTGTCGTTGTGGCACTTGCGGCTTCGTTGACGCTCCTGCCTGCCCTGGTCGGGCTCGCGGGGCCGCCCGCGGGGCTTTCGGGACGGTCATCGACGCGAACCGGCCGTGCCGCCTGGACACCCCCGCTGTCGATACCCAGCTTCTCTAGTCCGATTGTCGTCACCGCCGTGGTGCTGGCGATCTGCGCGCTACCCGTCATCGGGATGCGGTGGGGTCTCGCCGAAAACCCGGGCCGGACAAGCAGCGCACAGTTCCTCCCGGGGAATCCGCTGCCCGATGTGGTGGTGGTCGAATCCGCCAGGGACCTTCGGGACCCGAAAGGGCTCATCGCGATCGACCGGGTCAGCCGCCGTCTGATGGAGATTCCCGGTGTCCGCAAGGTGCAGTCGGCGGCATGGCCGGGCGGTGTCCCGTGGTCCGAGGCTTCGCTGACCTCCGCCGCCGGAAGGCTCGGCGATCAGCTGGATCGGCAGGCCGTGACGTTTGTGCCGCAGGTGAATGCGATCAAGTCACTGGCGTCCGCGGTCGATCAGGTGTCCGGCGCGGTCAACGAGCTGGAAGGGAGCATGACCGCCGGTCTCGCCGGGCTGACCGAAATGCAGCGGGCCATCGACCTCGTGATCTCCGGCACGCGGAACATCAAAGACACCACCGTGGAGGTGTCGGGTTACCTGGACCCGGTGCGTGGCTGGACGGGCGGCATCGAGAACTGTCCCGCCGACGTGCTGTGCTCGGCCGCGCGCAAGGTCATCGATCCCCTCGACAGGGTGGTCGCCGACGTGACCGTGCTGTCCGATGGCGCGGACCGCATCGCCGCGGTATCGGCCAGAACAGTGAACGCCATTGCCTCCACACCGCACGCGGTGGCGCAAATGCGGTCGGCACTGGGGCAGCTGCGCTCCTTCGTTCCCACCCTGGAAAGGACCGTCGAGGAGACCATCCCGCAAGTCGTGCAGTTGTCGTCTTTCCTGAAGAACCTCAGCATCGATTTCGCCGACACCGGCGAGGGCGGCTTCTACCTATCCAGGAAAGCGCTGGCGGACCCTTCGTACCAGAACGTGCGAAAGACGATGTTTTCGTCAGACGGAACGGCGACCCGCCTGTTTGTCTATTCCGACGGTGACAAACTGGACCGGGATGCGGCGACACGCGACCAGCAGCTCGAAATCGTCGCCGGCAACACGACGAAGTACGGAAGCCTTGTCGACAGCCAGATCACAGTGAGCGGGGCCGCCCAAGTAGCGGCGGCCGTCCGCGCTGCCCTCACCCACGATGCCGTGCTACTGGCCGTCACATTGCTGGCGGTAGTGGCCGTGGTCAGCTTGTGGCGCGGCGCCGTCAGTGGTCTCGTGATCGGCCTCGGGGTGCTGGCCTCTTATCTTGCCGCGCTGGGGATCTCGGTTGCGCTGTGGCAACACCTACTGGATCGCGAGCTGCAGGCCTCGGTGGCACCGGTGTCGTTCGCCATCCTCGCGGCGTGCGGCGTCCCGTATCTCATCGCCACTCTCATCGCCACTGAGGCGCAGTCTGCGGGCGCCGTGTCGATTCGGGGCGCCGTTGCACCGCTCACCGCGCTCGGTGCCGTATTCGGCAGCGGACTGGTGCTGGTGTCGGGAGGTTCCTTCAGCGCTCTCAGTCAGGTCGGTACCGTTCTCGTGGTCGGCCTGGGCGCGCTGACCGCGGTGGCACACGTGTGCATTCCGGCCGCGATGCCGGCGGAGCGGACTCAGCGACGCAGCGTCACCGCGTCGCCCGCGACGAACAGTTGATACCCTAGAAATCGCCTGGCGCATTGCGGGATTCGACCTCAATAACCGCGGTGCGTTAGTCGGTGTTCACGGGTTCGTTCCATTTGGACAACGTGACCTGGACAGACCCGTGCTCGAGGTCCACACGAGCCCGGACGAGGCGGTGCGAACCGTCGTTGGCAATCCACACGGTCGCCGGCCTCGACTGCCTGGCGGCAGGAACCAGTATCTTGACGGTCTCCGCCTGGAGGGTTCCGGCGATCTTGTTGGTGGGAATTCCGTCGACCACCTCCGAGCCTTGCGACTGCAGGTTGGTGACACCCGACAGGATCTTTGCCACACCATTGGTGGGGTCGAGCACGCCTGAGGCCGCCAGGTCGGAGACGGAGCCGAGATTGGTCCAGTCGTCGAACAGTTTCACCGAGATGGTGCCGTCCTTTATCCGGAACGGGACGCCCGCCTGGTCGTTATAGGTGCACATGCCCTTTGCGGTGAGCGGATTGGCCCGGACATCGACGTCGGCACTGGTGATACCGAGCATGCTGTCGACCTGCCCAGTTGTCCGGATCGCCAGGTGCGCGCTGGTCAGAGCCTTTGTCGCGTCAACCGCCTGCCGGACGTCGGCCATGAGTGGGGAGTCGGCCGTCGAGCTGACCGGACTATGCCCCTCGGAATCAGGCGTGGCAGAAGAGCATCCGGATAGCCACAGCACCAGGCAGGCACCTAGCACCAACAGAACAGCGGACGTCACCGCGGGTTTCCGATCATTCATTGCTCACCCCCTCGATGATGTTGGCCCGTGGCGTGACGCGTGATTCCATCGCTCTGTTCAAACCTCGTCTCAGCTCAACCTGCGCTGTTTCAGGACAGCACCCAAATATTTGAAAATTGGTGTGAGGATCCCGCAGCGTCGCTCTCGCAACCCCCCACCCAAGCTAGTTCGGGTATCGACGCAGAACCCATCGTACGAACCGCCAAGCTTAGTGGCCTGACGTAAGCCAGGCGCGGGAAAGGAAGAATTTCGGTCGGTTGCTGCCGATTTTGCACCCGTCTACCAGGTATTTTGTTCGTTGAGTTCGGTACGGATTGCGGCCTTGATATATACCCCTATGGGGTATATATTGCCGAAGCGGGCGCACCGGCCCAAACCATGGGTGATAATCGCCCGAAAAGTGCTACCGAAGCGGAGGACCGAGTGACAGGCAAAGTGCTAGCGGCGGTCGGCCATGCCTTGGCGCTGGCGGGGTCGATGACGTGGGAGATCCTGTGGGCACTGATCCTGGGCTTCGTCCTGTCAGCAGTGGTGCAGGCCGTGGTGCGTCGCTCGACGATCGTGGCCTTGATGGGCGACGACCGGCCCCGCACCTTGGCCGTTGCCGCCGGGCTGGGAGCGGCATCGTCGTCATGCTCATATGCCGCGGTGGCCTTGGCCCGATCACTGTTCCGCAAGGGAGCCAACTTCACCGCCGCCATGGCATTCGAGATCGGCTCGACCAATCTCGTGGTGGAGTTGGGCATCATCCTGGCTCTACTGATGGGCTGGCAGTTCACCGCTGCGGAGTTCGTCGGCGGTCCGCTCATGATTGTGGTGCTGGCCGTCCTTTTCCGCCTGTTCGTGCGCACCCGGCTCGTCGACGCCGCCCGTGAACAGGCCGACAAGGGAATCGCCGGCTCCATGGAAGGCCACGCGGCCATGGACATGTCCATCCAGGGCGAAGGCTCATTTTGGCGACGGCTCTTTTCTCGGCAGGGCCGTACGTCGGTCTCGCATGTGTTCGTGATGGAGTGGTTGGCGATCCTGCGCGACCTTATTCTGGGGCTGTTGATCGCGGGTTCCATCGCGGCGTGGGTGCCCGAAACATTTTGGCAGAGCTTCTTTTTGGCTAACCATCCAGCCCTGTCCGCGCTGTGGGGGCCGATCGTGGGACCCGTCGTGGCGATCGTCTCCTTCGTCTGCTCGATCGGCAATGTGCCACTTGCCGCGGTGCTGTGGAACGGAGGCATCAGCTTCGGCGGTGTCATCTCGTTCATCTTCGCCGACCTGCTGATCCTGCCGATCTTGAATATCTACCGGAAGTACTACGGCACCAAGATGATGCTGACGCTGTTGGCCACCTTCTACGCCGCGACGGTCGCCGCCGGGTACCTCATCGAACTACTTTTTGGCACAACGAATCTCATTCCAAGTCAGCGCAGCGCCACGGTCATGCACGCCGGGATTTCGTGGAACTACACCACCTGGCTCAACATCGTATTTCTCGTCATCGCGGCAATCCTGGTGATCCGGTTCGTCACCACAGGTGGGATCCCGATGCTGCGCATGATGGGCGGCTCCCCCGACGCGGAAAACGACCACCACGATCACGGCCACCAGTGCCACTAGCCCTTCGGTCAGCGGTATCCTGCCTGTGGCAATGTCTGACAACTATCCGCCACCGCCTGGCTGTCCACCGCCGCCGGCCGATATCGGTCGGCTACTGCTTCGCTGCCACGACCGCCCTGGAATTATCGCCGCGGTGAGCACCTTCCTGGCCAGGGCCGGTGCCAACATCATTTCCCTGGACCAGCACTCCACCGCGCCGGAGGGCGGAACATTCCTGCAGCGCGCGATCTTTCACCTCCCCGGCCTGACCGCTGCCATCGACGAGCTGCAACGCGACTTCGGCAGCGCCGTGGCCGAAAAGTTCGACATCGATTACCGGTTTACCGAGGCCGCCAAGCCCAAACGGGTCGCAATCATGGCATCCAAAGATGACCACTGCTTGTTAGATTTGCTGTGGCGCAACCGTCGCGGCGAGCTTGAGATGTCTGTTGCCATGGTGATCGCCAACCATCCTGAGCTGGCCGAGCATGTACGCCCCTTCGGTGTGCCATTCATCCACATCCCCGCCACCCGTGACACTCGCGCGGAAGCCGAACAGCGTCAGCTTCAGTTGCTCAGCGACAACGTCGATTTGGTGATACTTGCCCGCTACATGCAGATACTCAGCCCGGCGTTCCTCGACGCAATCGGCTGCCCGCTGATCAACATTCATCATTCGTTCCTTCCCGCCTTCACCGGCGCGTCCCCCTACAAGCGCGCACGAGAACGCGGCGTCAAACTGATCGGCGCGACCGCCCACTACGTGACCGAAGTTCTCGACGAGGGGCCGATCATCGAACAAGACGTCGTTCGCGTCGACCACAATCACACCCTCGACGATCTGGTGCGTGTCGGCGCCGACGTCGAACGCGCCGTGCTTTCCCGCGCCGTGCTCTGGCACTGCCAGGACCGCGTCATCGTGCACCACAACCAGACCATCGTCTTCTGACACCGGTCATTGCGCGGCGTTAGGTGTTTTCTGGTGTCGGCGAACTCTGTGCAGAAGCGGCTGCGCCCCAAGTCAAGACGCCGAATTGCCCAAATTGCTAGGGTAGCGTCGGTGCCATGAGTCCAGCCGACCGCGAGTTTGACATCATCTTGTACGGTGCCACCGGTTTCACCGGCAAGTTGACGGCCGGATACCTCGCGCACACGGGGAGAGACGCCCGCATCGCGTTGGCCGGCCGCTCGAGCGAACGGCTGCTGGCCGTGCGGGAGACGCTTGGCCCTACCGCGCAGGATTGGCCGCTGGTCATCGCCGACGCGTCGGAGCCGTCGACGCTGGAAGCGATGGCCACCCGGGCCCAAGTGGTCGCGACAGCCGTCGGCCCCTACACCCGGTACGGGTTGCCGCTGGTCGCGGCGTGCGCCAGAGCCGGAACGGACTATGCCGATCTGACCGGTGAGGTGACGTTCGTCCGAACCAGCATCGATGCGTGCCACAAACAGGCCGTCGACACCGGCGCCCGGATCGTGCATTCTTGCGGATTCGATTCAATCCCTTCGGATCTGAATGTCTATCAGCTGTACCGGCGGGTGATCGAGGACGGCACCGGAGAGCTCCGCGACACAACCTTTGTGATGCGCTCCTTCTTCCAGGGCGGGGGCTCCGGCGGCACGCTGGCCTCGGTACTCGGAACGATGCGCACCGCAGCCAGCGATCCTGAAATCCGCCGTCTAGTAAACGACCCGTACACACTGACCACCGATCGAGGCGCCGAACCCGAACTGGGTCCGCAGCCGGACTTCTCATGGCGTCGGGGGCGGGAGGTCGCGCCTGAGCTTGCCGGCTTCTGGGGCGGCGGATTTATGTGGGGACCCCACAACGCCCGAATTGTCAGGCGTAGCAATGCGTTACAGGACTGGGCCTATGGCCGGAAATTCCGCTACTCCGAGACGATGAGTCTAGGGAGGTCGTTCGTGGCGCCGATCGCCTCCGCGGCCGTTACCGGCGCCGTAGCCGGTGTCTGGCATGGGGGCAATAGATTCCTTAGCCGAGTGCCCCGGCGCCTGCTGGAGCGCCTCACACCTAAACCGGGCACCGGTCCGGGCGCAGCGACCCGGAAGCGCGGCCACTACCTGGTGGAGACATACGCCACCACGACGGCCGGTGCCCGCTACATGGCGACTTTCGCGCAGGACAGCGATGCTTACCAGGCGACTTCGGTACTACTCGGTGAGAGCGGTTTGGCGCTGGCGCTAGATCGCGATCGGCTCTCCGAGTTGCGGGGTGTGCTCACCCCCGCCGCGGCCATGGGCGATGCATTGCTGGCGCGTCTTCCGGCTGCGGGGGTGTCCATGGGGACGACCCGGCTGAGCTGAAACCGGCGCATCCCACGCAGCCTTTCACGCCGTAGGCGTGGCCTCTCCGGCCGCCACCTCGGCGCCGACGTCGAGTGCGCACTGCTGCCTGATGAACCTAAAGCCGGACGCCGCTGCCGGAAAACCTTTCCCGGAGTCGGCGGCTCACCGGTTGGGGCAACAACTCCGACACATCACCGCCCAGCATCGCGACCTCTTTGGCCGGCGACTACGACACGAACGAATACCGCGGCGCAGACGTTCTACTACTGCTAGTCACCCCAGCTGATCGCGATCGGGCCCAGTCCCACGCCGGGACTAGGCCCGTTCATGTTTGATCCGCTCGCGCAGCCGCCGATTCACCGGTTCGGGCAGCAGCTCCGACACATCGCCGCCGAGCATCGCAACTTCTTTGGCCAGTGACGACGATACGAACGAATACCGCGGCGCGGTCGCCACGAAAAACGTGTCGACGCCGGCGACGTGCTTGTTCATCTGCGCCATCTGCAGCTCGTATTCGAAGTCAGTGCCGGTGCGCAGACCCTTCACGATGGCGGTCATCCCGCGCGACCTGACGAAGTCGACCACGAGGCCTTGCCCGGCCTCCACTCTCAAGTTGGGCAGGTGAGCCGTCGACTCGTTGATCATCGCGATCCGCTCGCCGAGGTCGAACATGCCCTTTTTGGCGGGATTGATCAGGATCGCAACCACCACCTCGTCGAACTGCGCCGCGGCACGTTCGAAGACGTCGATGTGGCCCAACGTGACCGGGTCGAATGACCCCGGGCATACCGCGCCGCTCATGAGCCGCGCCGGCGACGATGCAGAGCGAAGCGATGAGGAGGAGCGGCGCCCATGACCGATGACGCTACACGGTGGCTCAGCGCCGTTCGGCCAGCTCCAAACGGGTGTCACCGTAAACACGCTGGGGCCACAAGCACCAGCCCTGCGGCCAGGTCAACGGTGCGCTGGCGGCGCCCTCGCTCCACTACCGCGACGGTTCCCTCGTGCACCCAGCCGTGGGCTGTCAGTAGGCCCAAGACCGCGTCGATGTCTGCGGAGTCGACATCATAGGGCGGGTCGGCCAGTACCAGGTCCACCGGCGATGGGGTTCCGGCCGCCAGGACGGCCGCCACCGCGCCCCGGCGCACCGTCGCACCGGTCAAACCCAGGGCCTCGATGTTGCGCGCGATGACGGCCGCGGTGCGCTGGTCGGACTCCACGAACAGCGCCGACGCGGCTCCGCGCGACAGCGCCTCCAGCCCGAGCGCGCCCGAACCGGCATAGAGGTCCAGCACCGCCAGACCCGTCAGATCCCGCCGCGCGGTCACGATGTTGAACAATGACTCGCGCACCCGATCGGTGGTCGGCCTGGTCCCCCGCGGGGGAACGACGAGGCGCCGGCCCCCGGCGACGCCGCCGATGATCCGGGTCAGCTCACCACCGCCAGCAGGTCGCCGCCTTCCACCTGGGCGGTGCTCGACAACGCCACCCGCTCCACACGGCCGTCGCTGGGAGCGGTGATCGGGGCTTCCATCTTCATTGCCTCGATGGTGGCGATGATCTGGCCGGCGCTCACCTGATCACCGGCGGTACACGCCCACAGTGACGACCCCGGCGAACGGTGCGGCGATGTGTCCGGGATTGCCCCGGTCGGCCTTCTCCGCGGCCGGAACCGCGCTGGCGATGCTGCGGTCGCGCACCAGCACCGGCCGCAGCTGGCCGTTGATGATGCACATCACCGTTCGCATGCCGCGCTCGTCGGATTCGGAGATCGCCTCCAGGCCGATCAACAGTTCCACCCCGCGCTCCAGCTTCACCCGGTGCTCTTCGCCCTGCCGCAGGCCGTAGAAGAACTGGTTGGCCGACAACTGCGACGTGTCGCCGTAGGCTTCCCGATGCTCATCGAATTCCTTTGTCGGACCGGGGAATAGCAGCCTGTTCAGGGTTGCCTGCCGCTTGGGCCCCGACGATGACAGGGCCAGCGTCGTCGTCTGCCGTCAGTTGCTGGGTGGGTCTGGCGGCCGCGCGGCCGGCCAGCGCCGCGGTACGCAACGGCTCGGGCCACCCGCCCGGGCGGGTCACCCAGCTCGCCCCGCAGGAACCCCATGCACCGATTCCGGGATGTCGAATCGCGCCGGCTCGGAAGCGAATTCGTCGGCGCTGAGCCCGGCACCGACCAGCGCCAGCGCCAGGTCGCCGACCACTTTCGATGTCGGCGTGACCTTGACCAGCCTGCCCAGCACCCGGTCGGCGGCGGCATAGTCCGTCCTCGATCTCCTCGAATCGGTCTCCCAGCCCAAGCGCGATGGCCTGCTGGCGCAGATTGGACAATTGGCCGCCCGGAATCTCGTGGTGATACACCCGGCCCGTCGGCGCCGGGTAGCCCGGATTCGAAGGGCGCATAAACCTTTCGCAACGCCTCCCAGTACGGCTCCAGCGTCGCATACCGCCGAAAGCGACAGACCGGTGTCGTACTCGGTGTGTGCAGCGGCAGCGACGATCGAGCTCAGCGCGGGCTGGCTGGTGGTTCCCGCCAGCGGCGCTGCGGCGCCGTCGACCGCATCGGCCCCGGCATGCCAGGCCGCCACATAGGTGGCCAGCTGGCCGCCCGGGGTGTCGTGGGTGTGCACGTGCACCGGCAGGTCGAAGCGACTGCGCAGCGCACCGACCAACCGCTGCGCAGCCGGGACGCGCAACAGTCCGGCCATGTCCTTGATGGCCAGCACGTGCGCGCCCGCATCCACGATCTGCTCGGCCAGCTTCAGGTAGTAGTCGAGTGTGTACAGCTTCTCACCCGGGTCGGACAGGTCACCGGTGTAGCTCATTGCGACTTCGGCTATCGCACGAACCGGTTTCGCGCACCGCGTCGATCGCCGGCCGCATGGACTTCGACGTTGTTGAGCGCGTCGAAGATCCGGAAGATGTCAACACCGGCGACGGTTGCTTCCTCGACGAACGCCGACGTGACGATCTCCGGGTACGGCGTGTAGCCCACGGTGTTGCGGCCCCGCAGCAACATCTGCAGGCAGATGTTGGGCATCGCTTCACGGATCGCCGCCAGCCGCTCCCACGGGTCCTCTTTCAGGAAGCGCAGCGCCACGTCGTAGGTCGCGCCGCCCCAGCACTCCATCGACAGTAGCTGCGGGGTCAGCCGCGCGATGTACGGAGCCACCATCAGCAGTCCGGTGGTGCGAAGCCGGGTGGCCAGCAGCGATTGGTGCGCGTCGCGGAACGTCGTCTCGGTGACAGCCAACAGCCGGCGACTCCCGCAGCCAGCGCGCGAAACCCTCCGGCCCCAACTCGACCAATCGCTGCTTGGATCCGGACGGCGGCGGGGCGTCCAGGTCGACGTCGGGCAGCTTGTCGTGCGGATACACCGTCGACGGCCGCGGCGCCGTGCGGCTTGTTGACGGTGACATCGGCCAGGTAGTTGAGGATCTTGGTGCCACGGTCGGCTGAGGATGCGCGCGGTCAGCAGTTGCGGCCGCTCGTCGATGAACGACGTGGTGATGCGGCCGGCCCGGAAGTCCGGATCATCCAGAACCGCTTGCAGGAACGGGATATTCGTCGACACCCCGCGAATCCGGAACTCTGCCATGGCCCGGCGTGCCCGGCTCACCGCTGTCGGAAAGTCACGGCCCCGGCAGGTCAGCTTGACCAGCATGGAATCGAAGTGTGCGCTGATCTCGGCGCCGAGGTTGGTGCTGCCGTCCAAGCGGATGCCGGCACCACCGGGAGTGCGCAAAGCGCTGATCCGGCCGGTATCGGGCCGGAAGCCGTTGGCCGGATCCTCGGTGGTGATCCGGCACTGCAGTGCCGCACCGTGCGGCCGGACGGCCTCCTGCGTCAGACCCAGGTTGCCGAGTGTCTCGCCGGCGGCGATGCGCAGTTGGCTGGAGACCAGGTCGACGTCGGTGATCTCCTCGGTGACGGTGTGCTCCACCTGGATCCGCGGATTCATCTCGATGAAGACGTAGTGCCCGCTCTCGTCCAGCAGAAACTCGACCGTGCCGGCGCAGCTGTAGCCGATATGGCGGGCGAACGCGACCGCGTCCGCGCAGATCTTGTCGCGCAACTCGGTGGACAGGTTTGGCGCCGGCGCCAGTTCGATGACCTTCTGATGGCGGCGCTGCACGCTGCAGTCGCGCTCGTAGAGGTGGATCACGTTGCCGCGGGTGTCCGCCAGAATCTGCACCTCGATGTGGCGTGGGTGCAGCACCGCCTGCTCGAGATAGACCGTCGGATCCCCGAACGCCGACTCGGCCTCCCGACTGGCAGCTTCGATCGCCTCGGGCAGCGCGGCGAGATCGGTGACCCGGCGCATGCCGCGGCCCCCGCCGCCGGCGACCGCCTTGACGAACAACGGAAACTCGCATGCCCGCCCCGGGCGACTGCAGGGCCGACACCAGCTCGTCGACCGAGGCCGACGGCGCCGAGGACATCAGCACGGGCAGCCCCGATTCCCGGGCGGCGGCGATGGCACGGGACTTGTTTCCAGTCAGTTCAAGCACTTCGGCGCCGGGGCCCACGAAAGTGATGCCCGCCGCCGCACATGCCGCAGCCAGGTCGGGGTTCTCCGACAGGAATCCGTAACCGGGATAGATCGCGTCAGCGCCGGCGCGGCGGGCCGTTTCGACGATCTCGTCGACGGACAGATATGCGCGCACCGGATGCCCGATTTCGCCGATCTGATAGGACTCGTCGGCCTTGGATCGATGCAGCGAATTGCGGTCCTCGTGGGGATAGACCGCGACCGTGCCGATACCCAGTTCGTAGGCGGCGCGGAAGGCGCGGATCGCGATCTCGCCGCGGTTGGCCACCAGCACCTTGGAGATCATCCTTGACCCCTTATCCTCGCCTCATCCTTGCCCCGCCCCATGACTTGTCAGCACTCAGATGAGCGTCGACCAATAGTTCCAGAAACGCACCAGGATCAACAGAAACACCCCGGTGAACCAGAGCGCGGCGATCGACCATCGCCACTGGAAGACCACCTGTGCGCGCCGTCGGCCTTCCGACACTGGACGGAACGCTATCGAGGAGACCACCACCAGCAGTGGGACGGTGACCGCCCACACCACCATGCAGTACGGGCACAGCGCCCCGATGCGGTACAGGCTCTGGAAAATCAGCCAGTGCACGAACACCGCACCAGTCAGGATCCCGACCGCCAGTCCGACCCAATACCACCGGGGCAGCGGAACTTTCGCCACTGCCAGCACGCCGGTGACCGCAGCCACGGTGAAGCCCGCGATGCCGACCAGAGGATTGGGAAAGCCCAGCAGCGATGCCTGCGATGTTGCCATCACCGAGCCGCACGACACGATCGGGTTGATGTTGCACGTCGGCACGTACGTCGGGTCGAGCAGAATCCTCGATCTTCTCCACCGTCAGCGCCATCGAGGCGAGCAGGCCGGTCACACCGGCGATCAGCACCCACCACGCGCTGGGCGCGGGTACCCGAACCTCACGCACCGCAGCCGGTGTCAGGTCGCCGGATCGCTCGGCAGGTTCTGCTGACACCACAATGGTCAGGATGTCTCGGCGGTTGTGGCCGAGTCAATGCCCGGAATATCCCCGACGATTTCTTTGATCTTGGCAACCAGCGCCTCCGGCGTCGACCACTCGTACTCGCTGCCGTTGATCCTGATAGTCGGTGTCGCATGCACATTCGCGGCCGCGGCCAACCCGTCGACCCTCGCGAGATACTTCCCGCTGTTGATGCAGTCCGGCACCTTGCCCACAACGCCGGCTTCACGGGCGATTTCGATCAGCTTCGCGTTGTCGGGGAAGGTCTTGCCTGCTTCGGAAGGTTGGATGTCCTTGCTGAACAACGCGGCATGGAAACGGCGGAACGCATCGATGGACTCATCGGCGACGCAATAAGCCGCAGCGGCCGCTCGCGCCGAATAGTCCTGGTTCCGCGGGCTGGAAAGAATTGCCACCATGGAGTAATCGGCGGCGACAGCGCCGATGTCGATGAGCTTGGAGACCGTCGGACCGAACCCGCGCTCGAAATTGCCGCACGCCGGACACAGGAAATCCTCGTAGAAGGAGACCACGGCCTTGGGGTTGCTGGTTCCGGGCTGAGTGACCAGCTTGCCCGACGTCACCCGTACCGCATCGCCAGGTCCCAGGTCGCCGCCTTTCTTGTTGTGGTGCGACGTCACGATGTAGAAGACCAGGGCGACGGCAAAGAGCACGATGAACGCGGTGCCACCGATCTGGACAATCCGGCCGAATTTGCCGTCGGGCGACTTCAGGTCGATCCGCGGGGGTTTCTTTTTGTCGGCCACAGGTTCGCTGATCCTTCGGTGTTCGATTGGTCGGCTTCGATTTGTCCGCACCCTGACCGCAGCCAGGCGACAGCGCCTCTAGCGTACCGGCGGCATTGTGTCGGTAGCCCAGCCGGGCAAGTCAGGTCAGACCCGGCTCAGGTGCGCGCGCAGCGCCGAAATCAGCTCGCTCGTCGCGGCAGCACTATCGCCCCCGAGCTGAAAAAGATTGACGAAGCCATGCGTCAGCGAACGCATGAAACGCAGGTCCACCGCGGTTCCGGCGGCCCGCAACGCCGTCGCGTACTCCTCGCCTTCATCGCGCAGCGGGTCGAACCCGGCGACCGCGATAAGCGCCGGCGCCAGACCCGAGAGCGACTCGGCCAGCAACGGCGACACCCGCGGATCTGAGGGCTCGATGCCGGAACCCTTCAGGTACTGCGAATGGAACCAGTCGATGTCTCGTTTGGTCAGCAGGAAGCCACGGACGAACAGGCTCAGCGAGCGGGTCTGCGCGGTGAAGTCGGTCCGCGGGTAGAGCAGCCACTGCAGCACCGGGGCCGGGCCTGCGCGGTCGCGGGCCAGTTGGCACACCACGGCCGCCAGGTTGCCGCCCGCACTGTCCCCGCCGACCGCGACCCGACCAGGGATCGCACCAAGTTCGTCGGCGTGCTCGTACGCCCACTCGAAGGCCGCAAAGGCATCGTCGATTGCGGCCGGGGCGCGATGCTCGGGAGACAGCCGGTAGTCGATCGACAGGACGTGTATGCCCGCGTCGCGGCACGTCAACCGGCACACCGCGTCGTGAGTGTCCAGGTCGCCGATCACCCAGCCGCCCCCGTGGTAGAAGACCAGCAACGGTGCAGCCACGACGCCGGGCGCGCGGTAGTGGCGCGCCCGGATCTCACCGGCCGGTCCGGGCAGCGTGATGTCATTGACCTCGACGTGAATCTGCGGGCCGGGGAATCCCAGGGTCGTCTCGCGCATCTGGGCCCGGGAGGTGGCCGGGTCATCGTCGATGACCAGGCCGTCGAGGCCGACGGCACGCATACCCGCCAGCATCAGCTGCAGCGTGGGATCAAGCGTATTGCCGTCGATGACGACCGATCGACCGCGCGTGAGGACCCGTTTGGCGGCGGCCGGAATCCATGGAATGACTTTGACGCCAACCTTGGTCACGGCGTTCTGCAGGCGACTCGTCCACCGAATCGGCGCGCGCGTTGCTCCGAGATGGAGGTCCGGCGCACCTGGCAGACTCTTGGTCATGGGCCGCTCCCTTGAAAAAAACCTGGTCACGCTGAACGACGGTAACTCGGTACCGGCCGTCGGGCTCGGCGTCTTCCGGATTGAGCCGGCGGACACCGAGCAGGCGGTGGATGCCGCGCTGCGCGCCGGTTACCGGCATATCGACACCGCCGCGGCCTACCGCAACGAACGGGAAACCGGGCGAGCGATCGCCGATTCCGACGTGCCCCGCGAACAACTGTACGTGGTGACCAAGTTGGCGAATCCCGACCAGGGCTACGACAGCACGCTGAACGCATTCGACTCCAGCATGCAACGGCTTGGCCTCGATTATCTCGACCTGTATCTGATTCACTGGCCGCAGCCGCAGCTCAACAAGTTCGTCGACACCTTCAGGGCCTTCGCCTGTCTGCGCGATCAGGGCCGGATCCGGTCCATCGGAGTCAGCAATTTCGAGCCGGAGCACCTCACCGTCCTCATCGATGCCACCGGCATCGTTCCGGCGGTCAACCAGATCGAGCTACATCCGCAGCTGCCGCAGACCGAATTGCGAGAAGTACACGCCTACCAGGGCATCGCCACCGAGGCATGGGCACCGCTGGGGCAGGGATCGCTGCTGAACCATCCGACGGTCACCGCGGTCGCCGAAGGCTGTGGCCGGACACCGGCCCAGGTGTTGATTAGGTGGCATATACAACTCGGTAATATCGTGATCCCCAAGTCGGTGAACCCCAAACGGATTGCGAGCAACTTCGACGTGTTCGATTTCGAACTCAACGCCGATGAAATTGCGTTGATCTCGTCGCTGGATGACGGGACCCGGCTTGGTCCTGATCCGAGAACCTTCAATTTCACAGGCAGGTGAGATGATGCCGGGCGCCCCCAGCCCCTCTATCCCGTCAGTAACCCTTAATGACGAGAACACGATGCCGGTGCTTGGCCTCGGCGTCGCGGAATTGTCGGATGACGAGACCGAACGCGTGGTGTCGGCGGCGCTGGAAATCGGCTGCCGGCTCATCGACACCGCCTCGTCCTACGGCAACGAAGCCGCCGTCGGCCGTGCGATCGCGGCGTCGGGCATTCCGCGCGCGGAGCTGTTCGTCACCACCAAGGTCGCCACCCCTGACCAGGGTTTCTCAAAGTCCCAAGAGGCGTGTAACGCCAGCTTGGAGCGACTCGGCCTGGACTACGTCGACCTCTACCTGATTCACTGGCCGGCCCCATCGGTGGGCCAGTATGTGGATGCGTGGGGCGGCATGATCCAATCCCGCGGAGAAGGGCATGCCCGCTCGATCGGCGTGTGCAACTTCACCGAGGACCACATTTCGGCGGTTATCGACCTCACTTTCGTCACGCCGGCGGTCAACCAGATCGAGTTGCACCCACTGCTCAACCAAGCTGAGCTGCGGAGATCAAATGCCGAGCACGACATCGTGACGCAGTCCTACACCCCGCTGGTTCTCGGCAGGCTGATGGACAACCCGACCGTGACATCGGTCGCCGCTGAATACGGCAGGACACCCGCACAAGTGCTGCTGCGGTGGAACCTGCAACTGGGTAATGCAGTCATCTTCCGCTCAGCCAAGGCCGAGCGCATCGCCAGCAACTTCGACGTGTTCGATTTCGAATTGGCCGCCGGGCACATGGACGCATTGACCGGGCTCAACGACGGCACCCGGGTGCGCGAGGACCCGCTGACCTACGCCGGCACGTAGTCGGTCTCGGGTCGGCCCGGCTACCCCGTCGGGCAGGTGGCCGCGGCCTGACGCAGGACGCCCGTCGACGCCTGGTCTACCGGCAACGAGTAGCCGCGCAGCACGGCGATGAACTGCATGGCGTACTGACAGGCGAAGGCGGTGTTCGGCGGCATCCATTGCGCGGGCGGCGAATCGCCCTTGTCCTGATTGGCCCGGCCCTGCACGGCCAGCAAGTTGGCCGGATCGTTGGCGAACCGCAGCCGCTCGGGATCCGGCCAGCCGTAGGCCCCCATGTCCCAGGCGTATGCCAGCGGGACGATGTGATCGATCTGCACCGATGCGCCGACCTTGGCGCCGCGCTGAAAAGCGATGGTGGTGTTGGTGTACGGGTCGTGCAGGATGCCGGTGGCGACGGCATCCGGACACCGCTTGGTCGACACGTACGTCTTGTCGACGAGATCGCGGTTGAGGATGTCGTCGCGGGTGTCGCACCCGTTGTGCCCGCCCGGCGCGTCGTTGTTGTCGTCCCAGGCGTCGCCGAACGCCGCCCTGCGGTAGTCGTAGCGGTGGATCCGCTTGGGCAGCACGGCAATGCCCGCGAGCACATCGGCACCGGGTTGCACCGTCGGGACGTCCGCGCGCGCGGCGAACCCGTCGGCATGCCTGGCCGCCGATGATCCCAGCGTCTGATAGGCGACCACCAGCGCGAGCACCGCGGCCGCCGAGAGCCACAGCAGCATTTTTCGGTTCACTGGCGCCGCTCCTCCTCATCGCTTCGCTCTGCATCGTCGCCGGCGGTCATGACTTGTCCAGGTATTCGATGCGGTCGGTGTCGGTGAATCGCGCTGCCAGCAGCGCCAATCCGGGGTGCGGGCCGGAGCCGCCGAGGCCTCTTCGTAGGCGCGGGTGCAGAAGTCCCGGGCGGCCTCGATGAACACCTGGTGCTCGGCCAGCGACAGCAGCCGCAGGGTGATCGCCTTGCCGGACTGGTTGCGGCCCAGCACATCTCCTTCCCGGCGCTCCTTGAGGTCCAGGTCGGCAAGGGCGAACCCGTCCATGGTCTCGGCGACCGCCATCAGCCGCCGACCGGCCGGCGCTTCCGGCGAGACCCAGCTGGCCAGCAGACACAGGCCGGGATGCTCGCCGCGCCCGATGCGGCCGCGCAGTTGATGCAGCTGGCTGACGCCGAACCGGTCGGCGTCCATCACGAGCATGACCGTGGCGTTGGGGACGTCGACGCCTACCTCGATGACGGTGGTGCACAACAGCACATCGACCTCACCCGCCCGGAAAGCCGCCATCGCGGCGTCCTTCTCGTCGGCGCGACAACCGTCCGTGCATGAGCGCCAACCGCAGGTTCGCCAACTCGGCGGAACGCAGCCGGGCGAACAGACCCTCGACCGTTGCCGACGGTCGGGCGCCGCCTTGCCCATTCTCGGCCTCGCTGTCGGCCTCGTCCGTCTCGTCGATCCGCGGTGCCACCACGTAGGCCTGGCGGCCGGCGGCGACTTCCTCGATGATGCGCTGCCAGGCACGGTCGAGCCAGGTGGGCTTGTCCTTGACGAAGATGCCGTTGGTGGTGATCGGCTGGCGTCCGCGCGGCAGTTCGCGCAGCGTCGAGGTCTCCAGGTCGCCGTAGACGGTGAGCGCTACGGTGCGCGGGATCGGCGTCGCGGTCATCACCAACAGGTGCGGGGTGATGCCGGCGGGAGCCTTGGCGCGCAATTGATCTCGCTGCTCGACACCGAATCGGTGTTGCTCGTCGACCACCACCATGCCCAGGTTGTGGAATTCCACCGCATCCTGCAGCAGCGCATGTGTGCCGATCACGATGCCGACCTGACCGCTGACGATCTCGGCACGGACTTGCTTCTTCTGCGCCGCCGTCATCGAGCCGGTGAGCAGCCCAACCCGGGTGGCATTGTCCGCCCCGCCCAGCTGGCCGCCCATCGCCAACGGGCCCAGCACGTCGCGGATCGACCGTAGATGTTGTGCGGCAAGGACTTCCGTCGGCGCCAGCAGCGCACACTGGTAGCCCGCGTCGACGATCTGCAGCATAGCCAGCACAGCGACGATCGTCTTGCCCGACCCGACCTCGCCTTGCAGCAGGCGGTTCATCGGCCGGGTCGCCGCGAGCCCGTCGGACAGTACGCCGAGCACCTCGCGCTGTCCCGCCGTCAGCTCGAACGGCAACCGCCGCAACAGTTCGGCCGCCAGACCGTCGGACTGCGTTGGCGCCGAGGGGCCCGATTCCGACAGCTCACCGTGCCGGCGGGCGACCAGCGCCCATTGCAGGCCGACGGCTTCGTCGAACGTCAGCCGCTGGCGCGCACGCTCGCGCTGCGACTCGCTCTCGGCGAGGTGGATGGCGCGCAGCGCCTCATCTTCGGAGATCAGGCCGTGCTCGGCGCGCAGTTCGGCGGGCAGCGGATCAGCCACCGGGTCAAGCACGTCGAGCACCTGGCGCACGCAGGCGAAGATGTCCCAGCTCTGCAGTTTGGTGCTGGCCGGGTAGATCGGGAAGAAGCGACGCTCGAACTCCGAGTACGCCAACTCGCCGCTGACGGCCTGGGAGGCGTCGGCGATGCTCTTCAGCGACCTGGTGCCGCGGTTTTTTCCGTCCGCCGAGTCGAGAATGAGAAAAGCGGGGTGCGTGAGCTGCATGGCCCCCTTGAAGAACCCGACTTCCCCGGACAGCATCACCTTGGTGTCTTTGGTGAGCCCCTTGCTGATGAAGCCGGCGTTGAAAAACGTGGCGGTCACCTTATTGCGTCCGGCGCCAACGGTGATACGGAGGTATTTCTTCTTCCGATCCTTCTTCATCGGTAACGTCACCGCATCGGTGATGACGTCGACGATGGTGATGTGCTCTCCCGCCTCCGGCCGCTCTCCGTCCGCACCGAGCCTCGTCGCCCCCTCGGTGTAGCTGCGCGGGTAGTGCCGCAGCAGGTCGTCCACGGTCCGGATGCCGAAGACCTCGTCGAGAGCGCCGGCGGCCTTGGCACCCACGATCAAGTCCAGCCGATCGCTGAGTGACACCACGGCTACTCGACCCCGATCAGCAGCACGTCACCACGATGGCCGGTGCGGTAGGCCACCAGCTCGGTGCCCGGATGATGGTCGTGCACGTGCTCTTCCAGTAAGCCGGCTATGTCGTCTGCCGCATCTATGTCGTCTGCCGCACCTTCTTTAACGCCGGCGCCTACCAGCACCGTCACCAGATCGCCTCCCGATGCCAACAACAGATCGAGCAGCCCGATCGCCGCCGCGGTAACGTCGTCGGCGACGATCAGCACCTCGTCGCCCGCTATGCCCAGGCCGTCGCCCGGCTCACAGGTACCGCCCCAGGTCAGCGCCCTCTCGGTGGCGACCCGCACCGATCCGTGCCGGGCAGCGCCGGCGGCGCGAGCCATCGTGTAGCCGTCGTCGACGGCCGCGCGGCCCGGGTCGTGCACGGCCAGCGCGGCCAACCCCTGCACCATGGAGCCGGCCGGCACGGGCACCACGTCGACGCCCCAGCCGATGGCCGCAGTGCAACCCGCCACCAGTTCCTCGGCCGCCACGTAGCCGTTGGGCAGCACAATCACTTGCGCGGCGCCGGTGTCCACCACGGCCCGCACCAGCTGATGGGCACTGATACCGGCGGTGGGTGCCATGGCGTCGGGCCCCGGCCGCAGCACGCAGGCGCCCTCTCCGGCGAACAAGTCGGCGGCACCGTCGCCGTCGACGACGGCCAGCACAGCGCGTTCCCGTGTCCAGCTGCCTGCCGGCAGTCCGGTGGCGCCGGAGCTCAGCATCGAAACCACGATCCGGCTCAATTGTCCCGCTGCTATTCCCGCTTGAATGGCGGCGCCCGCGTCGTCGGTGTGGACGTGCACGGAGTAGCTGTCTTGAGCCTCCGAAGGAGCGGCCGCTATCGCCACCGATTCACCCAATCCCCCGAGCCGATCGCGCAGTGCGTCCGCCGCTGCACTATCGCAACCGGCCAGCAGGTACATCACCTCGAATTGCGGGGCGGGGCGTTGAGCGGCCGCGTCGGCCGGCAGCAGACGTGGCGACGGCTCGTAGACCGATCGGGCGGGCGCGTGCCCGGTGATCGTCGAGCGCAGCGCGTCCAGCATGACCAGCAAGCCGCGTCCCCCGGCGTCGACCACACCGGCGTCGGCGAGCACGTCGAGCTGCTCGGGAGTCTTCTCCAGCGCGACAACCGCCGCATCGCCGGCAGCGATAACCGCACGGGCCAGTCCCTCGCTGCCGCCGCGCGCACTGCTCGACGGCACCGGCGGCGGCCCGCAGCACGGAGACGATGGTTCCCGGGACCTCCTCACCGCCCATCGAGGTGACCACCAACTCGACGCCGCGCCACAATGCGGCGCCGAGGATGGCAGCGTCTACCGCGGGCAAGTCGCCGGCGAAGTCGGCAGCCGCACGCGCGGTCGCGTCGGCGATGCCGCGCAGGATCTGGGACAGGATCACGCCGGAGTTGCCGCGTGCTCCGTTGAGGGCGCCGGCCGACAGGGCGGCGGCGACCCGGGCGACATCCGATTTACCGGCCCCGGAACTCGCTCGCGAATCAGCTTCGGCAAGCGCGGAGCGCATGGTGAACAGCATGTTGGCGCCGGTGTCGGAATCGGCCACCGGGAACACGTTGAGCCGGTTGATCTCGTCGATGTGGGTGATCAGGTCGCTGACGACGGTGTGCGCCCAGTCACGCAGGGCCGAGGCGTCCAGCAGACGATCCGACGTGCCCAACCTGACCCCACCTCCTCTGCGCAGGCCCTCGATGGGCGCCAGCGTAGCCCGACCACGCTAGGACAGCCCCGAACAGTTTCGGCCGGTTTCACGTCACCCACCGGCGGCGCGAGCCGGCGCTTCGAGCCTAGCCAGGGGGGACGACAGCACTGGTCACGACGCGTCCTGAAGCGGCGGCTCGTTTTGGCGCTTGCCCACGCCCCCGGTTATCCTGAGCTATCCTGGCCCCGGCCTGGGCTGGCCTGGGCTGTATCGGCTGCTTGGTCCGGGGAAGTCGCCGGACCCGGCAACAAACTTGAGGAGTTTCAGAATGGCCGCTGTGTGCGATATCTGCGGGAAAGGCCCCGGCTTCGGCAAGTCGGTGTCGCACTCCCACCGGCGCACCAGCCGCCGGTGGAACCCCAACGTTCAGACCGTGCACGCCGTGACCCGTCCCGGCGGCAACAAGAAGCGCCTGAACGTCTGCACGTCGTGCATCAAGGCCGGCAAGGTCACCCGCGCCTAACGGCTGACCACATCGCGGTACCGATGCAACCGGACCACAATGGTCATCCGGTAAGCGGCATCGACGACGCAATAATCCTGCGGTGAACACCGATGAGCGCCGGTTGTTCGGCCGCGACGTTGAGTCTGCCGAGCTGCGGCGCTTTCTGACCGGCGAGCATGGTGCTCTCATGCTGCGCGGTGAGGCGGGGAAAGACCGCCCTTATCGACGATCTGTGCTCCGCCGTCATCTCGGTCAGGGCAGCCGCCAGTCGATCGGGTCGGCGCCCATCCCGGCGAGCAGCTCGTTGGCGCGGCTGAACGGCCGCGAGCCGAAGAACCCGCGAGACGCCGACAGCGGCGAGGGGTGCGGGGATTCGATGGCAACACAGTTGCCGACCGCCAGCATCGGCTTGAGCGTCGACGCGTCGCGGCCCCACAGGATCGCCACCATCGGCTGCGAACGCGCCGCCAGTGCGCGGATCGCGCACTCCGTGACGGCTTCCCAGCCTTTGCCCCGATGCGACGCCGGGTTGCTCGGGCGCACCGTGAGCACCCTGTTCAACAGCAACACGCCGCGCTGCGCCCAGGGCGTCAGATCGCCGCACGAGGGCTGGGGATACCCCAAGTCGGTGGCGTATTCATCGAAGATGTTGGCCAGGCTGCGCGGCAGCGGACGCACTTCGGGGGCCACCGAGAAGCTCAGGCCAACTGCATGTCCGGGTGTCGGGTAGGGGTCCTGCCCCACGATCAGCACGCGCACCTGGTCGAACGGAAAAGTGAAGGCGCGCAACACATTCGTCCCCGCGGGTAGGTACTTGCGCCCAGCCGCGACCTCCGAGCGCAGGAACTGCCCCATCTGGGCCACCTGGTCGGCCACCGGCGCCAGCGCAGCCGCCCACCCCGGCTCGATGATCTCACTCAACGGACGTGCGGTCACTGCAGCCCTTCCGCCAGCAGCACCACGGTGTCGGCTCCTGCAAGTCGGTCTTTCGAGATGTCCTGGTACTCAGGCGATTGCGCCCAACCACGGAATGCGGTCTCGTCGGGAAACGACATCAGCACCAC
Organism: uncultured Actinomycetota bacterium; assembly: GCA_963763005.1. GTDB lineage: Bacteria > Actinomycetota > Actinomycetes > Mycobacteriales > Mycobacteriaceae > Mycobacterium. The sequence continues at coordinate 157,526 of CAVXMI010000016.1, read as the reverse complement.
CTTCTCGCGGTCCCACTTCCCCTCGACTACCTGCGGTGACTCGTCGGCAGCCAGCAACGTTCCCGGGTGACGACGAAAGACCCCCATGAACCTCGCCTGGTAGCGGTCATAGGCTGCCCGGTCGGTGAATCTCAACTGGGCGATCGCGTAGACGGTCACCGCGCCACCCTAGCGTCCGACTAGTCGAAGGACTGCCAGCCCGCGTAGCCACCCCATTCCTTCCCGTCGACCAACACCCGGCCCGGACCATCGACCACCCTCCCGATGACGCGCCAGCCGACGGGTACCGGACCGGCGAAACAGGCCACCACGGCGTGGTCTTCACCGCCGCCCAGCACCCACGGCCAAGGGTCGGCACCGACGGCGGCAGCGGCCGCGGTCAACGCACCGTGGTCTGCGGCCAGTGCCGCGGTGGACACGTCGATACCCACCCCGGATGCCTTGGCGACGTGCCGCAGGTCGGCGACCAGACCGTCGGAGACGTCGATCATCGCCTGGGCTCCGGCAACTGCGGCCGACACTCCCTGGCCATAGGGCGGTTCCGGCACCAGATGACGGCGGCGCAGTTCGTCGAAACCCTCAATCCCGTTGTGCCACAGTGCGTAACCGGCGGCCGAGCACCCCAGTTCGCCGGCGACGGCAAGCACCGAGCCGGCTTTGGCCCCAGACCGCAGCACCGGCGCACGGCCGTCGAGGTCGCCCAGCACGGTCACCGACACCACCCACTGCGGGCAGCTGACCAGGTCGCCGCCGGCGATGCCGGCGCCGATCCGCTCCGCCTCGTCCCACATTCCGTCGACCAGCGCGCTCACCTGCGCAGCCCGCGTATCGCCGGGCGCTCCGAAACCCACCACGAACGCGGTGGGCCGCGCGCCCATCGCCTCGATGTCGGCCGCGTTCTGGGCGATCGCCTTGCGGCCGATGTCATGAGGTGTCGACCAGTCCAGCCGAAAGTGCCGATTCTGCACCAGCATGTCGGTCGAAATCACCGTGCGGCCATCGCCGGCAGACACCACCGCCGCGTCGTCGCCCGGCCCGAGCAACACCGCGGCGGGCTGCCGGCGCCCCTGCACCAACTCGTCGATTACGGCGAACTCACCGACCTGTTCGAGCGTCGGGGACTCTCCCGCTGTGTCGTCGCGCACGCCACCTCCTCTGGCCCGTCCCGGCCAACCGAGGGCGTATGAGGGCCACTGTTCAGTAGCCCGACCTGCGGTAAGTTGGGTCCCTGCCCAGCCGGACAGACCGCGTCAGTGTATGAGATCGGAGGTGGCCAGCCAGGTGACAGGCGACCCCGAAGCTGACTTGGGCGGTCCGCCACGCGCCCTGATGGTTGCCGCGGTGGTGCTGGCCGTGACGGCGATCGGGGTAATCCTGGCCATCGCGGCGACCCGCCACGCGCCGCAACAACTCGTCGCCGTTCCCGCGGTGCCCGCCCCGCAGGCCGCATCTCCTGCCTGCCAGGCACTGGTGGCAGTGCTGCCGCAGCGACTCGGGGACTATCAGCGCGTACCCGTTGCGCAACCGGCGCCGGCAGGCGCGAGCGCCTGGCGGTCCGGGCCTGACAACGAGCCGGTGGTCATGCGCTGCGGACTGGACCGCCCCTCCGACTTCGTGGTGGGATCGCCGATCCAGATCGTCGACCGGGTGCAGTGGTTTCAGGTGGCCGCCGAACCGCAATCCGCCGGTGACGCCGGCAGATCCACCTGGTACACGGTGGATCGTCCGGTGTATGTGGCACTGACGTTGCCCGCAGGATCGGGGCCCACACCGATCCAGGAGTTGTCCGACGTGATCGACCGCACCATCGCGGCGGTGCCCATCGACCCGGCTCCAGCCCGTTAGCGCAGGCCCACACCCCGGGCCAGCGCGGTGTCAACCATGGTCGCGAGCAGGGTCGGATAGTCGACGCCGCTGGCCGCCCACATCCGCGGGTACATCGAGATCGTGGTGAACCCCGGCATCGTGTTGATCTCGTTGATCACCGGCCCGTCGTCGGTGAGGAAGAAGTCCACCCTGGCCAGTCCCTGGCAGTCAATGGCCGCAAATGCCCGGATCGCCAATTGCCGCACCGCGTCGGCGACGTCGTCGTCGACCTTGGCCGGCACGTCCAATTCGGCTGCGTCGTCGAGGTATTTGGTCGCGAAGTCGTAGAAGGAGTCCTCGCGTCCCCGCACCCCGGCCACCCGGATCTCCCCCAGCGTGCTGGCCTCCAGTGTGCCGTCAGGCATTTCGAGCACGCCGCATTCCAGCTCGCGGCCAATGATCGCAGCCTCGACAATCACCTTCGGATCATGCCGGCGGGCCTGCGCGACTGCGGCGGCCAGCTGATCCCAGCTCGACACCCGGCTGACGCCGATCGACGAGCCGCCCCGGGCCGGTTTGACGAACACCGGCAGACCCAGCCGCTCGCATTCCTGCCGATGCAGTGTCGGCCGCGACGGGCGCAGCACCGCGTGCGGTCCGACCGGAAGTCCCTCGGCGGCGAGCAGCTTCTTGGTGAATTCCTTGTCCATGCCGGCGGCACTGGCCAGCACACCGGCGCCGACGTAGGGCACACCGGCAAGTTCGAGCAGTCCCTGGATCGTGCCGTCCTCGCCGTATGGGCCGTGCAGCACCGGAAACACCACGTCGACCGAGGCCAGCACCTCACCGGCGCCGGGCGGGAGCGACACCAGTTGGCCGCCCCGCTGCGGATCGGCCGGCAAAGCCAGCTCGGTGCCCGATTCGGAGCTCACCTGCGGCAGTCGCCGGTTGGTGATCGCCAGGGCATCGGGGTTGCCGTCGGTGAGCACCCACGAGCCTTCCGGGGTGATGCCGATCGCGATCACGTCGAACCGCTGCGGGTCGAGGTTGCGCAGAATGCTGCCCGCGGACACACACGAGATGGGGTGCTCGTTGCTGCGCCCGCCGAACACGACGGCAACGCGGATACGCTCACGGCGCCCTTCGCTGGCAGTCACAACCTGGAGAGGCTACCGGCTGGGACGCTCACAGGTCGGCCTCCCGTCCCGGGCTGCGGTTTTAGCGGCGGCTCGAGTGGGCGGGCTTACTCGGGCTTCGTGCTGCGACCCAACAGCAGAGCTACGGCCTCGTCTACCGACAGCCCCTTATGGCAGACCCGGTGCACGGCGTCGGTGAGTGGCATTTCGACGTCGTAGCTGGACGCCAGCGCGAGCACCGACTCGCACGACGTCACCCCCTCGACCACGTGACCATCCCTGGCATGCAACGCCGACTGCATGGTCTCACCCCGGCCCAGGCGTTCGCCGAAGGACCGGTTACGCGAATGCGGTGAGCTGCAGGTGGCCACCAGGTCACCCACCCCCGCCAGACCAGCCAGCGTCGCGCCCTTGGCGCCCAGCGCTATCCCCAGCCGCATGATCTCCGCCAGGCCCCGGGTGATGATCGCCGCCGCGGTGTTTTCGCCCAGGCCGACGCCGACCGCCATCCCGCATGCGAGCGCGATGACGTTCTTGCACGCCCCGCCGATCTCGGTGCCGACGACATCGGCGTTGGTGTATGGGCGGAAGTACCCGCTGTTCAGCGCGCGCTGCAACGCGACTGCTCGGCCGGAGTCGTTGCACGCAACAACGGTGGCGGCGGGCTGGCACTCGGCGATCTCGCTGGCCAGGTTGGGCCCCGAAATCACCGCGACGTGTGCTGGGTCCACTCCGGTCACCGAGACGATCACCTGGCTCATCCGCATCAAGGTGCCGAGCTCGATGCCCTTGGCCAGACTGACCAGGGTCGCGCCTTCGGACAACAAACCGGCCCACCGCTCGAGATTGGCCCGCATCGTCTGCGCCGGAACTCCCAGCAGCACCGTCGACGCGCCGCCGAGCGCCTCAGCCGCATCGGCTGTGGCATGGATGCCGGGTGGCAGCAACGTACCGGGTAGATAGCCGGGGTTGTATCGGGTGGCATTGATCTGATCGGCGACGTCAGCTCGCCGCGCCCACAGCGTGACATCTCCTCCGGCGTCGGCCAGCACCTTGGCCAAGGCGGTGCCCCATGCACCGGCGCCCATCACCGCGACGGTTCCTGCGCTGGCCATCCACGCACCCCTATGTGTCCTATATGTCGCCTGCCGCTGGCATCCGCAGCCGCTACACACTAGACCCAGCGACGTGCTGTCGTCACGCTGGCGTGACGCTCGCGGGTGACGCGGAACCCAGCGCTGGCAGGATGACCTCATGAGCGCCACGCGGGCCGACGGTACAGGCGATGTGGGCTTGGTCATCGCCGTCAAGCGGTTGGCCGCGGCAAAGACCAGGTTGGCCCCGGTGTTCTCGGCGCAGACCCGGGAGAGTGTGGTGCTGGCGATGCTGGTCGACACCTTGACCGCGGCAACACGCGTCCGCGCATTGCGCTCGATCACCGTCATCACGCCCGACGAAGCCGCCGCAGCGGCAGCAACCGAGCTCGGCGCCGAGGTGCTCGCCGACCCGACGCCCGACGGCGATCCTGACCCACTGAACAACGCCATCGCCGCCGCCGAACGCGTGATGGTCGGTTCATTCAGCAATATCGTGGTGCTGCAAGGTGATCTGCCTGCGTTACAGACACAGGAGCTCGCCGACGCGATCTCTGCCGCACGCCATCATCAGCGCAGTTTCGTCGCTGACCGGCTAGGCACCGGAACCGCCGCGCTGTGTGCCTTCGGAACCGCGCTCGACCCGCAGTTCGGGCCGGATTCGTCCGCGCGGCATCGCCGTTCGGGCGCTATCGAGCTCACCGGCGCATGGCCTGGCCTGCGATGCGATGTCGACACACCCGCCGACCTGGCGGCCGCCCGCCGGCTCGGAGTGGGGCCGGCGACCGCGCGAGCCGTCGCGCACCGTTAGCAAAGACCCGGCCGCTTTTCGCAGTTGCCGAAGCTGTCCGGGGGTGAATGGCACACCAACGGCTAATCTATGTCCGCGGAGTGCTGGCAACGCCACCGGGTGATGAGCAATGATCGCAGGGTGACCGAAATCGAAACCGGCCCAATCACAGAAGCGCGGCCAGACGGGGATGCATGGCATCCAGACGACTCGACCCTGGCAGCACCGCCTGCTGCGACCCCCGTGGCGATCAGCGACCAGCTGCCAGAGGACCGCTACCTCAACCGGGAACTGAGCTGGCTTGATTTCAACGCTCGCGTACTCGCACTTGCCGCCGACAACTCAATGCCATTGCTGGAGCGAGCCAAGTTCCTGGCGATCTTCGCTTCCAACCTCGATGAGTTCTACATGGTTCGGGTCGCGGGTCTCAAGCGCCGCGACGAGATGGGGTTGTCAGTCCGCTCCTCCGACGGGCTGACGCCCCGGGAGCAGCTGCGCCGCATCGGTGAGCAGACCCAGCGAATCGCCAGCCGGCACGCACGCGTGTTCCTCGATTCGGTGCTACCCGCACTCGGCGAAGAGGGTGTCTACATCGTCACGTGGGCCGATCTGGATCAGGCTGAGCGTGACCAACTGTCGACTTATTTCAGCGAGCAGGTCTTCCCCGTACTGACCCCGCTGGCTGTCGATCCCGCCCATCCGTTCCCGTTTGTGAGTGGATTGAGCCTGAACCTGGCAGTCACCGTGAAGCAACCCGACGACGGTGGCCAGCACTTCGCCCGGGTCAAGGTGCCCGACAACGTCGATCGCTTCGTCGAACTCGGCAGCAGTGGCGGCGACGACGAGACCGAAGGACAGGCCGTCCACCGATTCCTGCCGCTCGAGGAGCTGATCGCGGCCTTCCTCCCGGTGCTCTTCCCGGGTATGGAAATTGTCGAACACCACGCGTTCCGCATCACTCGCAACGCCGACTTCGAAGTTGAAGAGGACCGCGACGAGGACCTGCTGCAGGCTCTCGAACGCGAACTGGCGCGCCGCCGGTTCGGTTCGCCGGTGCGACTCGAGGTCGCCGACGACATGACCGAGAGCATGCTGGAGTTGCTGCTGCGGGAGCTCGACGTTCATCCCGGCGACGTCATCGAAGTCCCCGGGCTACTCGACCTGTCGTCGTTGTGGCAGATCTACGGCGTGGACCGGCCAGCGCTCAAGGATCGGACCTTCGTTCCGGCCACCCACCCCGCCTTCGCCGAGCGGGAGACACCCAAGAGCATCTTCGCCACACTGCGCGAAGGCGATGTGCTGGTGCACCATCCGTACGACTCGTTCTCCACCAGCGTGCAGCGATTCATCGAGCAGGCCGCCGCCGACCCCAACGTGCTGGCAATCAAACAGACGCTTTACCGCACGTCCGGTGATTCACCGATAGTTCGGGCGCTGATCGACGCCGCCTCGGCCGGAAAGCAAGTTGTGGCATTGGTCGAGATCAAGGCACGCTTCGACGAGCAGGCCAACATCCGGTGGGCACGCGCGCTGGAGCAGGCGGGCGTGCATGTGGCGTACGGAATCGTCGGACTCAAGACGCACTGCAAGACCGCGCTGGTGGTGCGCCGCGAGGGTCCGACGATACGGCGGTACTGCCATATCGGGACCGGCAACTACAACAGCAAGACCGCGCGGCTCTACGAGGACGTCGGCCTGCTGACGGCCGCGCCCGATATCGGCGCCGACCTGACCGACCTGTTCAATTCGCTTACCGGCTACTCGCGTAAGTTGTCCTACCGCAACCTGTTGGTGGCCCCAAATGGGATTCGCCGGGGCATCATCGAACGCGTCGAGCGCGAGGTTGCCGCTCACCACGAAACCGGTAATGGCCGCATCCGGCTCAAGATGAACGCCCTTGTCGACGAACAGGTCATCGATGCGCTGTATCGCGCGTCGCAGGCGGGTGTGCGTGTCGAGGTGGTGGTGCGCGGCATCTGCGCGCTGCGCCCGGGCGCCGAGGGCTTCTCCGAAAACATCTTCGTCCGATCGATTCTCGGCCAATTCCTGGAACACTCCCGGATCATCCATTTCCGCAATGTCGACGAGTTCTGGATCGGCAGCGCCGACATGATGCACCGCAATCTCGACCGGCGAGTCGAGGTGATGGCTCAGGTCAAGGACCCGAGGCTGACCGCGCAGCTGGACGAGTTGTTCGAGTCCGCGCTGGATCCGTCCACCCGGTGCTGGGAGCTCAGGCCCGATGGACAGTGGACCGCGTCGCCCCAGGAAGGCCATACCGTGCGCGACCATCAGGTATCGCTGATGGAGCGGCACCGCAGCCCTTGACACTGAGTGGTGATTCCGGGTTTTCCCGGGCCGCATCCACGACCGCGAGCGACCGAGGCCGAATTGACCTGCAGGAGTTAAGGTGTCGATCCACAGCTCGCCCGCCCGCCGACGCTCGGGGAGCCGGATCGTATATGCCGCCGGCGCGGTGTTGTGGCGGCCCGCGAAAGCCAAGGGGGCAGTCGAGATTGCCGTTATTCACCGCCCCCGATACGACGACTGGTCACTACCCAAGGGCAAAGTCGATCCCGGCGAGACGGCATCGGTGGCGGCGGTGCGGGAGATACTCGAAGAGACGGGTCACCACGCGCACCTTGGCAGGCGCCTCCTCACGGTGAGTTACCCGATCGACCAGGGCCTCAAGAAGGTCGACTACTGGGCCGCTCGCAGCATCGGCGGAGAATTCGCCGCCGGAAGCGAGGTCGACGAGCTGGCCTGGTTGCCCGTTGCCCAAGCGATGAAGAAACTCCACTATGCGCAGGATCGAAAGGTGTTGCGCCGGTTCGCTAAACAGGCGGCGGACACGAAGACCGTGCTAGTGGTCCGGCACGGCACCGCCGGCAGCAAGTCACGCTTCTCCGGGGACGACACCAAGCGGCCGTTGGACAAGAAGGGACGTGCGCAGGCAGAGGCACTGGTCGCACAGCTGCTGGCCTTCGGCGCAACCCGTGTGTATGCCGCCGATCGGGTGCGCTGCCACCAGACGGTGCAACCCCTTGCCGAGGAACTGGGTGTGGCCATTCACAACGAGCCCACCCTCACCGAGGAGTCCTACGCCAAGAACCCCAAACGCGGCCGGCAGCGGGTGCTGCGGATCGCCGCGCAGGCGGGCACACCGGTGATCTGCACGCAGGGCAAGGTAATTCCCGACCTGATCGCATGGTGGTGCGAGCGCGACGAAGTGCGCCCCGACAAATCCCGCAACCACAAAGGCAGTGCGTGGGTGCTGTCGCTGTCGGGTGGCCGGCTCACGGCAGCAGACCACATCGGCGGCGCGCTGGCCGCCAGGGTGCGGGCCTAACACGCGAATACCCTTCGGGGGGCATCGCTGCCACCCGAAGGGTATCTGCGTGTGTACCGACTTACTTGCGGCCCCGCCGGGTGCTCGTCGCCTTCTTGGCGGGAGCCTTGCTGGCCGGCCTCTTTGCCGCTACCTTCTTGGCCGGAGCCTTGCTCGCTGCTTTGCGCACCGGAGCCTTGGCGACGGTCTTCTTCACCGCTTTGGTCACCTTCTTGGCCGGCGCCCTCTTCGTCGTTGCCTTCTTGGCCGGCGCCCTCTTCGTCGCTGCCTTCTTGGCCGGCGCCTTAGTCGCGACCTTCTTGGCCGGCGCCTTGGTCGCGGCTTTCTTGGCCCTAGACGTAGTGGCCTTGGTCGCCTTCTTGGCCGGCGCCTTCCTGGCCACCTTCTTGGCTGCGCCCGCAACCACACCACGCTTCACGGCGGGCCCTTCCGCCGGGAGACGCTGTGCACCAGACACAACCGCTTTGAATTGCGCGCCCGGGCGGAACGCCGGGACGGACGTCGGCTTCACCTTCACCGTCTCACCGGTACGTGGATTGCGGGCCACGCGAGCTGCGCGGCGACGCCGTTCGAACACACCGAACCCGGTAATGGTGACGCTGTCGCCCTTGTGCACGGCACGCACAATAGTGTCGACGACATTCTCGACGGCGTCTGTCGCCGACTTCCGGTCCGTGCGCAATTTCTGTGTCAGCACGTCGATGAGCTCTGCTTTGTTCATCCAAACCCTCCGAAGCTAGTGGTCCTCGTTTTTGAACCGACTAGCAAACACGGTAAACCCTCAACCGGCTGATTTCCAAGAGCCACGCGCAATTTCAGGTCCCGGCGACCGGTATTTTCGCAATCCGATTGCCGCCCTTGACCGGTGGCGCGGCCTCAAATGGGCCCGTCTTACCCGCGCTACAGAGGCTTACAAGAGCCGGAATTGCCTGCCCGTCGACCGTTCAGGAGGTGGGTAGAGTACGCGGTTTCCACTCCGGATAAGCCGCCTCAAAGGATTGGATTTCGTCGAGTTTCCGCAGCGTAAGGGCTATATCGTCAAGACCTTCGAGCAGTCGCCAAGCCGTGTGGTCGTCAATCTTGAACGGCAGCAACACCGTTCCTGCGGTGATATTTCGATCTTGAAGATTGGCAGTGATTTCCAAGCCCGGACTCTGCTCGATGAGCTTCCAAAGAAGTTCCACACCGTCTTGGGCGACTTCAGCCGCGAGCAACCCCGCCTTGCCCGCGTTGCCGCGGAAAATGTCCCCGAACCGAGACGAGATAACCACCCGGAATCCGTAGTCCATGAGTGCCCACACCGCATGCTCGCGCGAGGATCCGGTGCCGAAATCGGGTCCCGCGACCAGGACCGAGCCCCGGTCAAAGGGGCTGAGGTTTAGCACGAATGATGGATCCGAGCGCCAGGTTGCGAACAAGCCGTCCTCGAAACCGGTTCGGGTGACGCGCTTCAGAAAGACCGCAGGAATGATCTGATCGGTGTCGACATTGGACCGCCGCAGCGGCACGCCGATACCGGTGTGGGTGTGAAAGGCTTCCATGCTCTTCCCCTAATTTCTCTCAGTTCAATTCAAATCGGCGGGTGCGGACAGGGTGCCGCGAATCGCCGTCGCGGCGGCAACCGCCGGAGAAACCAAATGCGTGCGGCCGCCCTTGCCCTGCCGCCCTTCGAAGTTGCGGTTGGACGTCGCGGCACACCGCTCCCCGGGCGCGAGCTGATCGGGGTTCATGCCCAGGCACATAGAGCATCCCGCCTGCCGCCATTCTGCGCCCGCGGCGGTAAAGATCTCACCGAGGCCTTCCTCTTCGGCCTGCGCGCGTACCCGCATCGAGCCCGGAACGACGAGCATCCGCACGCCCCGGGCCACCTTGCGGCCACGCAACACCTCGGCCACCACCCGCAGATCCTCGATGCGACCGTTGGTGCACGATCCGACGAACACGGCATCGACCGCGATATCGCGCATCGCCATTCCGGGCCGAAGGTCCATGTACGCCAACGCTTTCTCGGCGGCCTGCCGTTCGGCGTCGTCAGTCATCAGCTCGGGATCCGGCACCGCGGCGGCCAGCGGCACGCCCTGGCCGGGGTTGGTCCCCCAGGTGACGAATGGGCTCAACGACGCGGCGTCGAGATACACCTCGGTGTCGAAGACGGCGCCAGGGTCGGTGCTCAGCTGTTGCCAGTACGCGAGCGCGGCGTCCCACTGGGCACCGGTCGGCGCGTGCGGACGGCCGCGTAAGAACTCGTAGGTGGTCTCGTCCGGAGCAATCATGCCGGCTCGGGCGCCGGCTTCGATGCTCATGTTGCAGACCGTCATCCGCCCTTCCATCGACAGCGATTCGATGACGCTGCCCCGGTATTCGATGACATGCCCCTGCCCGCCGCCGGTGCCGATCTTGGCGATCAACGCGAGGATGATGTCCTTGGCCGCCACGCCTGCGGGCACCCGGCCGTCGACATTGACCGCCATGGTCTTGAACGGCCGCAGCGGCAGTGTCTGAGTGGCGAGCACATGCTCGACCTCCGAGGTGCCGATGCCCATCGCCAGCGCGCCGAATGCGCCGTGGGTAGAAGTGTGGCTGTCGCCGCATACGACCGTCATTCCCGGTTGGGTGAGGCCCAGCTGCGGTCCGACGACATGCACGATGCCCTGCTCGATATCACCCATCGGATATAGCCGGACACCGAATTCGGCGCAGTTGCGCCGCAACGTCTCTACCTGCGTGCGTGACACCAGATCGGCGATCGGCTTGTCGATGTCGATGGTCGGCACATTGTGATCCTCGGTGGCGATCGTGAGGTCGGGCCGGCGCACCCGGCGGCCGCTCAGCCGCAGGCCGTCGAAAGCCTGCGGACTGGTGACCTCGTGCACCAGATGCAGATCGATGTAGATCAAGTCGGGCGACCCGCCTTGCGGAGAGCCTGCACCCGACACCACAACGTGGTCGTCCCAAACCTTCTCGGCCAGCGTGCGCGGCTTGCGCGACCCAGCTGTCTCGTCCATCTCGAAGTCGCCTCGATTCGCTCGTTCGCGGCTCGCCGATCAACCTGGGCTGTAATCTCAGAATACGAGACGCTAGTATCTCTTTGTGAGACAGCATAGCGGTATCGGCGTCCTCGACAAAGCCGTGGGTATGTTGCACGCCATCGCGGAATCTCCCTGCGGGCTGGCCGAACTGTGTGACCGGACCGGCCTGCCCAGGGCCACCGCGTACCGGCTGGCGGCCGCCCTGGAGGTTCATCGCCTGCTAGGACGCGACGACGAGGGCCGCTGGCAGCTTGGTCCCGCATTGTCCGAACTCGCAACCCGCGTCAGCGATCCGCTGCTGGCGGCGAGCGCGGCGGTGCTGCCCCAGTTACGCGAGACCACCGGCGAGAGCGTGCAGCTGTATCGCCGCGAGGGCACGTCGCGGGTCTGCGTGGCCGCACTGGAACCGCCTGCAGGTCTTCGCGATACGGTTCCGGTCGGGGCGCGGTTGCCGATGACGGCGGGCTCGGGGGCCAAAGTGCTGCTGGCCCACAGCGACACCGCCACCCAACAGGCCGTGCTGCCGACCGCGAAATTCACCGACCAGGTGCTGGCCGAAGTACGCCGGCGCGGGTGGGCCCAAAGCGTGGCCGAGCGGGAGCCGGGGGTGGCAAGCGTTTCGGCGCCGGTGCGCGATAGCCGCGGTGTTGTGGTCGCTGCCATATCGGTCTCCGGCCCCATCGACCGGATGGGCCGGCGCCCGGGTACGCGCTGGGCCGCCGACCTACTGGCCGCGGCCGACGCACTCACTCGCCGCCTCTAGCCGCGCGTGTTTCTCCACACCTGCTGAGCCTGGCATCGTCGACTGTGCGTCCTGAGGACGTGCCGGGAAAGTGGCTGGGCGTGTCACCATGACTGATGTTGGAGTTGTCGGTGCGTGCGTCGGCACGAAGAGCATGCGGAGTCGTTACCCCTCCGTTCTGACCAATGAGCAGTGGGCGGTGCTCGAGGGCTTGGCGCCTGCGCCGCCGTGCGGGGTGGCGCGGCCGGCCAAAACGGCGGGGCCGGCATCATCTGATCGGTCTCTGATAGGTCACGGTGCCCGACTTGCACACCAGACCGATCCGACCGGGTCCCGTGATGCTGGCCGGGGTAGTGACGACCCGCAGGCCGGTCTGGGCGTCGATGGCCTCGATGATGGCGTCCTTGGCGAACTTGGGCGCGACGAAGATGATCGCAACGTCGGTACCGGCTTTCTCGATGGCCTCGGCCACGCTGCCGAGCACGGGCAGCTCGACGTCGTTGCCGTCGCAGTCCTTGTGCGCGACCGTGGTGCCGGCGCTATGGGCGTTGACCCCGCCGAGGATCTCGTTGCCCGCCTTGAGCATTCGCGCGGTGCGGGCGGTGGCCTCAGTGCCGGTGATGCCCCAGACGATGACTTTTGAGCCGTTGGTCTGAGTTGGATATCGGTCCCGAATTTCCCAACCTCAGCGCCATGTTCAATGCCGTTATTGCACAGTCGGACTACCGTGCACGGGGTCCAATCAGAACGTAAACCGGTGCTCTCCCGTCCGCTGGCTCGCCTGTGGCCAGGACCTGACACACTGACGCCATGGGAACCAATCAGCGGGCGAACATCGTCATGTCCGAGGCTGAGATCGCCGACTTCGTCACCAACAGCCGTACCGGCACGCTGGCCACCGTCGGTCCGGACGGGCAGCCGCACTTGACGGCGATGTGGTATGCCGTGGTCGACGGCGAAATCTGGCTGGAGACCAAAGCCAAGTCGCAGAAGGCCGTCAACCTCAAACGGGATCCGCGGGTGAGCTTTCTGCTCGAGGACGGCAACACCTATGACACGCTGCGCGGGGTGTCCTTCGAAGGCATCGCGGAGATCGTCGACGACCCCGATGCGCTGTTCCGGGTCGGGGTCAGCGTGTGGGAGCGCTACACCGGCCCCTACACCGACGAAATGAAGCCCATGGTCGACCAGATGATGAACAAGCGGGTCGGCGTACGTATCGTCAGCCGCCGGACGCGCTCGTGGGATCACCGCAAGCTCGGGCTGCCGCACATGCCGGTGGGCGGCTCGACCGCAGCGGCTGCGCTGGGGACCGGTCAGTAACTGCTGATGGTGTTTTGTAGCCCCGATGGGATTCGAACCCACGCTACCGCCGTGAGAGGGCGGCGTCCTAGGCCGCTAGACGACGGGGCCGGAACCGATCCGAGCTGTCAGCATAGCCCAACCCGGTAAGCCCACCTAATCGCTTGCAGTGGTGGGGCTTTGCTGGGGTACCAGGACTCGAACCTAGAATGGCTGAACCAGAATCAGCTGTGTTGCCAATTACACCATACCCCATCGGCTGCCTGAAACCGCTGGTCAGAATGCATTCTGCGGACCGCTACCTGCGCCCCTGAGACCGCCGCTGCCAGCCGTTGTCGGCCGACGTGCAGACTACCAAAGACTCGCGCGGCAATCCGCATGCCTACTGCGAGGCGACCCGCTCGCGCGCTGAGCGCAGCCGTTCCAGACTGCGGTCGCGGCCCAGCAACTCCAGCGATTCGAACAACGGCGGGCTGATGGTCGTTCCGGTTGCGGCAACCCGGATGGGGCCGAACGCCTTGCGCGGCTTGAGCGCCAGACCCTCGATCAGTGCGCCCTTGAGGGCTTCCTCGATATGCGCCACGGTCCAGTCAGCCACACCGTCGAGCGCCGCACTAGCCGCGTCAAGCACCGGACCCGCGTCCGGACCCAGCTCCTTGGCGGCGGCCTTGGGGTCGATCGCGTACTGGTCGTCATCGAGGAACTTCAGCAGGTCCCACGCGTCACCAAGCACGACGATGCGGGTCTGCACCAGCTCGGCGGCAGCGGCGAATGCGGCTTTGAAATCAGGAACGTCCAATTCGATGTGATGGCCGTGTGCGTCCAAGTAGTCGCGCAGCCTGCCGGTGAAGTCATCCACGTCTAGCATCCTGATGTGCTCGGCGTTGAGCGCGTCAGCTTTCTTCTGGTCGAACCGGGCCGGGTTGGAGTTCACGTCGCCAACGTCGAACGCCGCCACCATCTCGTCGAGGCTGAACAGATCACGATCGTCGGCGATCGACCAGCCCAGCAACGCGAGATAATTCAGCAGCCCTTCGGGGATGAAGCCGCGGTCCCGGTGGGCGAACAGATTCGACTGCGGGTCGCGCTTGGAGAGTTTCTTGGTCCCCTCCCCCAATACCGTTGGCAAGTGGGCGAATTTCGGAATCCGCTCGGCCACCCCGATCCGGATCAGCGCCTGATACAGCGCGAGCTGGCGCGGCGTCGATGGCAGCAGGTCCTCGCCACGCAGCACATGCGTGATCTTCATCAGGGCGTCGTCACACGGGTTGACCAAGGTGTACAACGGATCTCCGCTGGCGCGGGTCAACGCGAAATCGGGCACGGAGCCCGCTGCGAACGTGGTGGGTCCGCGTACCAGGTCGTCCCAGCTGAGATCTGTGTCCGGCATTCGCAGCCGCACCACCGGTTTACGGCCCTCCGCCAGGTATGCCGCGCGCTGCGGGTCGGTCAGATGACGGTCGAAGTTGTCGTAGCCCAGTTTGGGGTTGCGGCCGGCCGCGACGTGGCGGGCCTCGACCTCCTCCGGTGTCGAGAACGCATAGTAGGCCTCGCCTGCCGCGAGCAGCTGGGCCACCACGTCACGGTAGAGCGCGCCGCGCTGCGACTGCCGGTACGGTCCGTACGGCCCGCCCACCTCGGGCCCCTCGTCCCAATCCAAGCCGAGCCAGCGCAGTGCGTCGAGTAGCGCCAGATAGCTTTCCTCGCTGTCGCGCTGGACGTCGGTGTCCTCGATGCGGAAGACGAAGGTGCCCCCGGTGTGCCGCGCATAGGCCCAGTTGAACAGCGCGGTGCGGACCATTCCGACATGCGGAGTGCCGGTGGGCGACGGGCAGAATCGGACCCGGATACTGGCCGCTTCAGGGGCTGCTTCCGGGGCTGGTCGAGTCACGACTTTCCTTTGCGGACTACGGGATTGGTTAGACTGCCGATTCCCTCGATAGTGATGGAGACGGTGTCACCGTCCTCGATGGGACCGACTCCTGCGGGTGTTCCGGTGAGGATGAGATCGCCTGGCAGCAAGGTCATTACCGCCGAGATCCATTCCACGATGGCGCCCACGTCGTGGATCATCAGCGAGGTGCGGGCGTGCTGTTTGACTACGCCATTGACTTCGGTGCGCAATTCGATATCGGTCGGGTCCACGTCGGTGACGATCCACGGCCCGACCGGGCAGAAGGTGTCGTGCCCTTTGGCCCGCGTCCATTGGCCGTCGGACTTCTGCTGATCACGGGCCGACACGTCGTTGCCGATCGTATAGCCGAGGATGTTGTCGGCGGCTTGGGCGGCCAGGACGTCCCTGCACGGCCAGCCAATCACTATCGCCAACTCACCCTCAAAGTGAACGGGTGATGCGTTGGCGGGCAATCGAATCGGCACATTCGGCCCGATGATCGCGGTGTTGGGCTTGAGGAATATCACCGGGTCGGCCGGCACTGTGCCGCCCATCTCGGCGATGTGGTCGGCGTAGTTCTTACCAACACAGACCACCTTGCTGGCCAGTATCGGAGCCAACAGCCGGACGTCGGCCAGCGGCCATGAGCGGCCGGTGAAGGTCGGTGTGCCGAAGGGATGTTCCGCGATTTCGCGGACAGACATCCCACTGGGATCGTCCAGCTCGCCTTCGATGCTGACGAAGGCGACGCCGTCTGGGCTGGCGATTCGACCGAGGCGCATTCGCTTGAGCCTAGTGATGGCCGCGAGCCCGGCGCAGCCGGGCGCTTCGGGCCGTCGCTCGACAGACCCCGTGATGGCCGCGAGCCCGGCGCAGCCGGCGGTGCCCTTTGTTGCCCAACGGCCTGCTCGCGCCCGGGTTGGAGGCCCCGGGCGCAGCGGCAACCCTTCGCCGGCTCGGGCCGAAAGCTGTTCGTTCCCGTGAATAGCCAGATGAATCTGGTGGCCTGGCTTGCGATCATGCTTCGGAACCACTCAGCGCATGCGTGTGCGAGCATGGGCGGATGCCGAAGGACCCGACCAGCGCGGCCACGATGAGCACGGGCGGGCGTTGGTCGATCACACTCATCTCGGTGGGGGTGACATCAAGCTCCTTCCTCTTCATCAACGGCATTGCCTTCTTGATCCCCAGCCTGGAAGACGCGCGCGGAATCCCGCTGACCCAGGCCGGTCTGCTGGCGTCGATGCCCAGCTGGGGCATGGTGGTCACGCTGGTTTTCTGGGGCTACCTGACGGACCGGCTGGGCGAGCGGATCGTGATGACCGTGGGCTCGGCGCTCACGGCGGCTGCGGCTTATGCCGCCGCATCGGTCCACTCGCTGGTGGCAATGGGCGCCTTCCTATTCCTCGGTGGCATGGCGGCCGCCAGCTCTAACAGCGCCGGCGGCCGGCTGGTATCGGGCTGGTTCCCACCACACCAACGCGGCCTGGCGATGGGAATCCGCCAGACCGCACAACCGCTGGGAATTGCGTTGGGCGCGTTGGTGATACCCGAGCTGGCCGAACGCGGCGCCCATGCGGGGCTGATGTTTCCGGCAGTCGTGTCCACACTGGCGGCGGTGGCCAGCGTCGTCGGCGTCGTCGATCCGCTGCGCAAGTCCCGCAAGGCGGCCACCACCGAGGAGCTGGCCAGTCCGTATCGCGGGTCGTCCGTGTTGTGGCGAATTCACGCGGCATCAGCACTGTTGATGATGCCGCAGACGGTGACCGTGACATTCATGCTGGTTTGGCTGATCAACCACCATGGCTGGGCGATCGCAGCGGCAGGCGGTTTGGTTACCATTTCGCAGCTGCTCGGTGCGGCAGGCCGCATCGCGGTCGGCCGCTGGTCCGACCGTATCGGCTCACGCATGCGGCCGGTCCGCACCATCGCCATCGCCGCCACCTTGACCCTGTTCCTGCTGGGCCTCACCGATAACCTCGGTTCGCGATACGACGTGCTGCTCATGGTCACCATCTCGGTTATCGCGGTGCTCGACAATGGTTTGGAGGCCACCGCGATCACCGAGTTCGCTGGGCCGTATTGGAGCGGACGCGCGCTGGGCACCCAGAACACCACACAGCGGCTGATGGCGGCTGCCGGACCCCCGCTGTTCGGTGCGCTGATCACCGCGTCCGCCTATCCGCCGGCGTGGTTTCTATGCGGTTTGTTCCCGCTGGCGGCGGTGCCGTTGGTGCCGACCCGCGTGTTCCCGCCCGGCTTGGAGACTAGAGCGCGGAAGCAATCCGTGCGCCGACATCGGCGGTGGCAAGCCGTTCGTTCCCGCGAGCTGCCAGGTAAGTCTCGACGGCCCGGTCAACCCGGGCAGCGGCGTGGTCCTCGCCGAGGTGGGACAGCAGCAACGCCACCGACATGATCGCCGCAGTCGGATCGGCGATGCCCTGACCGGCAATGTCTGGCGCGCTGCCATGCACCGGCTCGAACATCGAGGGATTGGTCCGGGTGGCGTCGATATTTCCACTGGCGGCCAACCCGATACCGCCGCATACCGCCGCAGCCAAATCGGTGATGATGTCGCCGAACAGGTTGTCGGTGACAATCACGTCAAAGCGACCCGGGTCGGTGATCATGTGGATGGTGGCCGCGTCAACGTGTTGGTAGGCCACCTCGACGTCGGGGTACTGTTCGCCGATCTCCTGCACGGTTCGCAACCACAATCCCCCGGCGAAGGTCAGCACGTTGGTCTTGTGCACCAGCGTCAGGTGCTTGCGGCGCTGCCGGGCCCGTTCGAACGCGTCCTGGACCACCCGTCGCACACCGAAGGCGGTGTTCACGCTGACCTCGGTGGCTACTTCGTTGGGCGTGCCGACGCGAATCGCGCCGCCGTTACCCGTGTAGGGCCCCTCGGTCCCCTCGCGCACGACCACGAAGTCGATGTTGGGGTTGCCAACCAGGGGGCTGCTCACCCCCGGATACAGCCGGGCCGGTCGCAGGTTGATGTGATGATCCAGCTCGAAGCGCAGTCGTAGCAACAGACCTCGCTCCAGGACGCCACTGGGGACCGACGGGTCACCGATCGCCCCCAGCAGGATGGCGTCGTGCTCGCGCAGCTCGCCGATCACCGAATCCGGCAGTATCTCTCCGGTGGCATGAAACCGCCGGGCGCCGAGGTCGTAGGTGGTTTTCTGCACGCCCGGCAGAACCACGTCGAGAACTTTGACCGCTTCGGCCACTACCTCCGGGCCGATCCCGTCGCCGCCGACAATCGCCAGCTTCATCGGCGCCGCTCCTCCTCATCGCTTCGCTCTGCATCGTCGCCGGCGCGCTTCACGACAGATCAACCACCTCGAGCTTGTTGGCGTCGACGGCCGCACCGATCACGGACCGGACGTCGTCGGGCACATCTTGGTCCAGGCGCAGCAGAATCGTCGCACCGGGGCCCTCGGTGTCCTCGGACAGCTGCGCGGCATGGATGTTCACCCCGGCCGCGCCGAGCAGGGTGCCGATCTTGCCCAGCGCTCCCGGCCGGTCGACGTAATGGATGATCAGGTTGATGTCTTGGGCGCGCAGGTCGAAGTGGCGGCCGTTGATCTGCACGATCTTCTGTACCTCTTGCGGCCCGGACAACGTGCCGGCGATGCTGACCACCGAGCCGTCGGAGGCCACCGCACGCACCTCGACGACACTGCGGTGATTGGGGCTTTCCGAGGCCTTGGTGATGTCGGCGGAAACCCCTCGCTCAGCAGCCACCGCGGGTGCGTTGACGAAGGTCACCGGATACTCGACGACAGCCGAGAACAGGCCGCGCAGAGCCGACAGTCGCAGCACCTCGACCTCTTCGGCGGCCAGCTCACCACGGACCTGCACCGACAGCGCCACCGGTAGTTCGTCCGACAGCACACCGGCCAGCAGCCCGAGCTTGCGCACCAGATCCAGCCAGGGCGCCACCTCTTCGTTGACCACTCCGCCGCCGATGTTGACCGCGTCGGGAACGAACTCTCCGGCCAGAGCCAGCCGCACGCTCTCGGCGACATCGGTGCCGGCCCGGTCCTGGGCCTCGGCGGTGGACGCCCCCAGATGCGGTGTGACCACCACCTGCGGCAGCTCGAACAGCGGACTGTCGGTGCATGGTTCGGTGGCGAACACATCGAGGCCGGCCGCCCGCACATGTCCGCTGCTCACCGCGTCGGCCAGCGCTGCCTCGTCCACCAGTCCGCCGCGCGCGGCGTTGACGATGATGACGCCGGGCTTGGTCTTCGCCAGCGCCTCCTTGTCGATCAGGCCTGCCGTCTCGGGCGTCTTCGGCAGGTGCACCGAGATGAAGTCGGCCCGGGCCAGCAGGTCGTCGAGGGACAGCAGTTCGATGCCGAGCTGGGCGGCCCGGGCCGGCGACACATACGGGTCGTAGGCGACGATGTGGGCGCCGAAAGCTGTGATCCGCTGGGCGACCAGCTGCCCGATCCGGCCCAGCCCCACCACGCCGACGGTCTTGCCGAAGATCTCGGTGCCGGAGAACGACGACCGCTTCCAGGTGCGGGCGCGTAATGAGGCGTCGGCCGCCGCGACCTGCCGGGACGCCGCCAGCAGCAGCGCCACAGCGTGCTCGGCGGCGCTGTGGATGTTCGATGTCGGGGCATTGACCACCAGCACACCGCGGGCGGTGGCCGCGTCCACGTCGACGTTGTCCAGCCCGACGCCGGCACGGGCGACGATCTTCAGCTTGGGGGCCGCGGCCAGCACCTCGGCGTCCACAGTGGTGGCCGACCGCACCAGCAGCGCATCGGCTTCGGGCACCGCGGCCAGCAGCTTCTCCCGGTCGGGACCATCTACCCAGCGCACCTCGACCTGGTCTCCCAGGGCGGCAACCGTTGATTGGGCAAGTTTGTCGGCGATTAACACAACAGGCAGGTTCACGCGGACAGCGTAGTCGGCTGTAATCGACGGGTGGACGTCACCGTCGTCGGCAGCGGCCCCAACGGGCTGACCGCTGCCGTGATCTGCGCACGCGCGGGTCTGAAAGTGCAGGTCATCGAAGCCCAGCCAACCTTTGGCGGCGGCGCGCGCAGCGCGGAAGACTTTGAATTCCCCGGAGTCCTGCACGACGTGTGCTCGGCTGTTCATCCGTTGGCACTGGCGTCGCCGTTCTTCGCCGAGTTCGACCTGGCCGCACGCGGTGTGACGCTGGCCGTACCGGAGATCGCGTACGCCAACCCGCTGCCGGACCGTCCCGCGGCAATCGCCTACCGCGATCTGATGCGCACCTGTGCCGAGTTGGAGGACGGCGCATCCTGGCGGCGCCTGCTGGGCCCGTTGGTGGCCAACTCCGATGCCGCGGTGAAATTCCTGCTCGGCGACAAGCGGTCGGCGCCCAGTTCGCTGCTAACCCCCGTGCGCATCGGGCTGCGGATGCTGGCCCAGGGCACCCCAGCATGGCGGTCACTGGGCGGTGAGGATGCTCGTGCTTTGTTCACCGGCGTTGCCGCCCATGCTATTTCGCCGTTGCCGTCATTGGCGTCGGCGGGCGCCGGGCTGATGCTGGCCACACTCGCCCATTCGGTCGGCTGGCCGATTCCGGTGGGCGGCAGCCAGGTGATCGCCGACGCGCTGATCGCCGACCTGCTCACGCACGGCGGTGAGCTGATGGCCGGTGTCGAAATCACCGAGCCGCCGGACGGGGTCGTCGTCTTCGACACCGCTCCGACCACGCTGCTGCGAGTGTACGGAAACTCGCTTCCCCATCGATACGCCAATACGTTGCGGCGCTATCGATTTGGATCGGGTGTCGCCAAGGTCGACTTCGTACTCAGCGGCGACATCCCGTGGGCGGATCCCCGGCTCAATCAGGCGCCGACCCTTCATCTCGGGGGCACCCGCGAGCAGATGGCGCGAGCCGAGGCAGACATCGCCGCCGGACGCCACGCCCAGTGGCCGATGGTGCTTGCCGCTTCTCCGCACATCGCCGATTCCGGCCGCATCGACGCCGGCGGTCGTCGTCCGTTCTGGACCTATGCCCATGTGCCGTCGGGGTCCACTGTCGATGCAACCGAGGCCGTGACCGCGGTTGTCGAGCAGTTCGCGCCCGCGTTCCGTGACATCGTGGTGGCGGTCCGCGGTGTGCCCGCCGCACGGATGGCCGACCACAACGCCAACTACGTCGGCGGCGACATCGCAGTGGGCGCTAATTCGGTCTGGCGCGCCGTCGCCGGCCCCACACCTCGCCTAAACCCTTGGCGCACACCGATTCCCAAGGTTTACCTGTGTTCGGCGGCCACCCCGCCCGGCGCCGGGGTGCACGGCATGTCCGGCTACTACGCCGCCCGCACGCTGTTGCGCCGCGAATTCGGCATCACCGCAATGCCTTCAGTAGAGCCTAGGCTGACGCCATGACGAAACTCGCGATCATCTACTATTCCGCCACTGGTCATGGCACCGCGATGGCACAGCGGGTCGCTGCGGCGGCCGAGTCGGCGGGCGCCGAAGTCCGCGTGCGACACGTCGCCGAAACCCGCGACCCGGAATCGTTCGCCAAGAACCCGGCCTGGACGGCCAACTACGAAGCGACCAAGGATCTACCGGCGGCCACCGGTGCAGACATCGTGTGGGCGGACGCGGTGATTTTTGGATCGCCCACCCGCTTCGGCTCGGTTGCATCGCAGTTGCGCGAATTCCTCGACTCGCTGGGCGGGCTGTGGTCCGAGGGCAAGCTCGCGGACAAGGTGTATGCGGCCTTCACGTCCTCCAACACCATCCACGGTGGCCAGGAGACGACCCTGCTCACGCTGTACGTCACGCTGATGCACTTCGGCGGCATCATCGTGCCGCCGGGATACACCGATCCGCTGAAATTCGTCGACGGCAATCCGTACGGGGTGAGCCTGGTCGCCACCCACGACAACATCGACAATTTCGACACCGAGTCCGACCAGGCCACCGCCGCCGCCCTCGACCACCTGGCCCGCCGGGTGGTGTCGGTCGCCGACCAGCTGGCGTCGTGAAACCTACCGCGACACTGTAGCTACCGCGACGACACGCCGGGCAATGTCAAGTGGTGAGTGCAGGTTCGAGCCGGCGACGTGCGTCGCCTAGGCCGTCTCGGTGATCGGGCGGTCGACCCAGCTCATCAGGTCGCGCAGCTTCTTGCCGGTGACCTCGATGGGGTGCTCGGCGTTCTCCTTGCGCAGCTGCTCGAGTTGCTTGTTGCCGCCCTCGACGTTGGCGACCAGCTTCTTGACGAAGGTGCCGTCCTGGATTTCGCGCAGGATGCCGCGCATCCGCTCCTTGGTGCCGGCGTCGATGACTCGCGGACCCGACAGATACCCGCCGAACTCCGCGGTGTCGGACACCGAGTAGTTCATCCGCGCGATGCCGCCCTCGTACATCAGGTCGACGATCAGCTTGAGCTCGTGCAGCACCTCGAAGTACGCCATCTCCGGCGGGTAGCCCGCCTCGACCATCACGTCGAAACCGGCCTTCACCAATTCCTCTGTGCCACCGCACAGTACGGCCTGCTCGCCGAACAGGTCGGTTTCGGTCTCGTCCTTGAAGGTGGTCTTGATGACGCCGGCGCGGGTGCCGCCGATGGCCTTGGCGTAGGACAGCGCCAGCGCCTCGCCCTGCCCGGTCGGGTCCTGGTCGACGGCGATCAGGCAGGGCACGCCCTTGCCGTCGACGAACTGGCGGCGCACCAGGTGGCCGGGCCCCTTCGGGGCGACCATCGCGACGGTGACGTCGGCAGGCGGCTTGATCAGGTCGAAGTGGATGTTCAGCCCGTGACCGAAGAACAACGCGTCACCGGACTTCAGGTTGGGCTCGATGTCGTTGGCGAAGATCTCGGCCTGGGCGGTGTCGGGGGCCAGCAACATGATCACGTCGGCCCACTTCGCGACCTCGGCGGGGGTGTCGACGTCCAGGCCCTGCTCGGTGACCTTGGCCCGCGACTTCGAGCCCTCCTTCAGCCCGACGCGCACCTCCACGCCAGAGTCGCGCAGGCTCAGCGAGTGCGCGTGTCCCTGGCTGCCGTAGCCGATCACGCCGACCTTGCGGCCCTGGATGATCGACAGGTCTGCGTCGTCGTCGTAGAACATCGTTAAAGCCTGTCCTGACAGGTTTGGCACGTGCGTATCTCCTTCTTCTTGAACAGCCTGGTGAGAGTGTGAGTTTGGGCGAAATTTACTTGGCGGTGCCGATACCGCGCGGACTGCGGGACAGCGTCACCATTCCCGATTGGGCGATTTCGCGGATACCGAACGGCTCCAATACCCGCAGCAGCGCCTCGAGCTTGCCGCGGTTGCCGGTGGCCTCGACGGTCAGCGACTCCGGGGATACGTCAATCACCTTGGCGCGAAACAGGTTCACCGCTTCGATCACCTGGCTGCGGGTACCGGCGTCGGCGCGCACCTTGATCAGCGCCAACTCCCGGGCCACCGAGTTGTCCTCGTCCTGCTCGACGATCTTGATGACGTTGATCAGCTTGTTGAGCTGCTTGGTGATCTGCTCGAGCGGAGTCTGCTCGGCCGAGACCACGATGGTCATCCGCGACATGTCCTTCTGCTCGGTGGCACCGACAGCCAACGACTCGATGTTGAAACCGCGCCGGGAGAACAGCGCCGCGACCCGCGCCAGCACGCCGGGCTTGTCTTCGACCAACACCGACAACGTGTGCGTTTTCGGCGATCCGATCATCAGGCGTGCCCTTCGCTTTCGTCGTCGAACAACGGGCGAATACCGCGAGCGGCCTGGATCTCGTCATTGCTGGTGCCCGCGGCCACCATCGGCCACACTTGCGCGTCGGCGCCGACGATGAAGTCGATCACCACCGGACGGTCGTTGATCGCCCGGGCCTGGTTGATCACGTCCACGACGTCTTCTTCACGCTCGCAACGCAATCCGACGCACCCCAACGCCTCGGCCAGCTTCACGAAGTCCGGGATGCGGTGCGAGTGCGTGGAAGGTCGGTCTGCGAGTAGCGCTCCTGGTAGAACAGGCTCTGCCACTGCCGCACCATGCCCAGGTTGCCGTTGTTGATCAGCGCCACCTTGATCGGCATGCCCTCGATCGCGCAGGTGGCCAGTTCCTGGTTGGTCATCTGGAAGCAACCATCGCCGTCGATCGCCCACACCTCGGTGTCCGGGCGGGCGATCTTGGCGCCCATGGCCGCCGGGATGGCAAACCCCATGGTGCCCAGTCCGCCGGAGTTCAGCCAGGTGCGCGGCTTTTCGTATTTGATGAACTGCGCGGCCCACATCTGATGCTGGCCGACGCCGGCGACGTAGACAGCGTCCGGGCCGGCGATCTTACCCAGCTTCGAAATCACGTACTCCGGGCCCAGGCTGCCGTCGCTCTGCGGCCCGTAGCTGAGCGGATAGGTGTCCCGAACGTTGTTCAGATACTCCCACCAGTCAGTCATTTCGATGTTGCCCGGAATCTCGTAGTGGCGCAGCATCGCAATGAGCTCGGTGATGACGGCCTTGACGTCACCGACGATCGGCACGTCGGCGTTCCGGTTCTTGCCGATCTCGGCCGGGTCGATATCCGCGTGGATGACCTTGGCCTCCGGAGCGAATGTGTCGAGCTTTCCGGTCACCCGGTCGTCGAAGCGGGTGCCCAGCGCGATCAGCAAGTCGCTGCGCTGCAGCGCCGCCACCGCGGCCACCGTGCCGTGCATGCCGGGCATTCCGAAGTTCTGCCGATGGCTGTCCGGGAACGCTCCGCGCGCCATCAGCGTGGTGACCACCGGGATGCCGGTCAGCTCGGCCAGATCCCGGAGCTGCTCGGTCGCCTCGCCGCGGATGACGCCGCCGCCGACGTACAGCACCGGCTTGTGCGCGGCCGCGATCAGCTTGGCGGCCTCACGGACCTGCCGGCTGTGCGGTTTGGTGTTCGGCTTGTAGCCGGGCAGATCCATCCGAGGCGGCCAGCTGAATGTGCACTGGCCCTGAAGAACGTCCTTGGGGATATCGACGAGCACTGCCCCCGGGCGTCCCGAGGCCGCGATGTGGAAGGCCTCGGCCAGCACTCGGGGAATGTCGTCACCGGAGCGGACCAGGAAGTTGTGCTTGGTGATCGGCATCGTGATGCCCGAGATGTCGGCCTCCTGGAAGGCATCGGTCCCGATCAGCGAACGCCCGACCTGCCCGGTGATGGCGACCACCGGTATCGAGTCCATCTGCGCATCGGCCAGCGGCGTCACCAGGTTGGTCGCTCCGGGACCGGAAGTCGCCATGCACACCCCGACCTTGCCGGTGGCATGTGCGTAGCCACTGGCGGCGTGACCGGCGCCCTGCTCGTGGCGGACCAGCACGTGGCGCAGTTTTTGCGAGTCGAACAGCGGGTCGTACACCGGCAGTACGGCACCGCCCGGAATCCCGAAGATGATGTCGACGTCGAGTGCCTCCAGCGACCGGATGACTGACTGCGCACCGGTAAGTTGCTGCGGTGCAACACGTTTCGACTGTCCAGCCGGAGAATTTGCGGCGGGCTTCACCGTGTCCGGCGCGCCGTTGACCGCATCTTGCGGCTCCGGATTCGCTGCCGATGCCTGTGGCTCGGTGGGTGGCTTGGTTGGTGCGCTCACGGGTTCCTCTTAGTTCTCTTTAGTTCCGGTTCGCTGGGAAGTCTCGTTGGTGGGCAACAAAAAACCCCCGTCAGCTCAGCTGCTGCACGAGGGTTGCGCGTTGGTGCTCGATTGGGCTAGTCAGGCACCAACGCGCCGACCAAGTACTACGAGCGTTCCGGGCTTTCCGGCGGTATCCATAGCGCCCGACGGTAGTCTTCGCACAGCTCAGCCGTCAAATCCGGTGTCGCTGCCGGGACCGTTCCCCGCGCGTGTGCGCTCACAGCCCTGAGTGTGCGACGTGGCGACACGCGGATCGTCACCGTGGGCGCACAGTCGGTGCGGAATCAGAGCGGTGGAATGATGCTCGGGTGGTTACTGGTTCGTCTGCCCCCACACCCGCCGGATCGCCGGTGGTGATCAAGGTGTCGCCGATGGCGCACTTCGCCGTCGGATTCGCGACTCTGGGACTACTGGTGCCGGTGCTGACCTGGCCGCCGAGCGCCCCGCTGCTGCTCATCCCGGTGCTGTTGTCGGTGTTAATCATCAGGCTGCGCACGGTCGCCGACGACCGGGGCGTGACCGTGCGGACGCTCCTGGGTAGCCAGGCGGTGCGCTGGGATGACATCGATGGCCTGCGGTTCCACCGAGGTTCCTGGGCGCGCGCCCAGCTCAAGAACGGTTCAGAACTGCGCTTGCCCGCAGTGACCTTCGCGACCTTGCCGCAGTTGACCGAAGCCAGCTCGGGGCGGGTTCCCAACCCGTACCGGTAGTGGTGATCGCAAGCGCGGCGTAGCCAGGCGCAGCGGGTCGCCACCATCCGACCTAGAGCGTTCAGGCCAGCGGATTGACGCCGTTGAGCAGCACCCACACGGCGATACCGGCGGCAATGCCGCTCAGCAGCGCGACAAATGACCCGATGAAAGGCCGATGGGCCCAGCCCCGGCCCGCGTCGAATCCGTAGCGGCCGGGCCCGGCCAAGATAACGGCGACAGCCATCACGACCAGGGTGATCTGGTATTCAAGCCCGTTCGGCAGGAAGTACGTGATGGGGTGCGAATGCTGTGCCGACATGCCGGCGAGTAGGCCGTTGATCAGGAAGGCCAGCGCACCCGCAGCGGCCAGCGGGGTGAACAGTCCCAGCACCAGCAGGATCCCCGCGACGATCTCGCCGCCGGCGCTCACGTAGGCGAGGAGGTCGGCGTGCTGGTAGCCGACGTCGGACAGCGAGTTCCTAAATCCGGTCAGCCCCTGGCCGTCCCACCAGCCGAACAGTTTTTGCAGCCCGTGGGCGATCAGCACCACTCCCAGTCCGACCCGCAATATCAGCAGACCAAGATCCTGTGTGCCGCGCCGACCGGCGGCACGTACCCGCTCGTCGTCCTCGTCCATATCGATCGCGCCAGGCGCGGCCGGTATCTGCCGACCCGCCGACTGCGGCTGGACGTAAGGCAACGGATCGTGGGCGTCGATCAGGCTGTATCCCGAGCCGACGACACCAGAGTTAGTCGGGTCGTAGGGCGGAATGACGGTAGTGGTTCCGCTGGTTCCAAAGTCGCCTGAATACGTGGCTGGGGTCAAGTCGTCTTCGGGGTCGACCAGGCTTGCCGAGACGGGCCGTCCCGGGGTTGGCCCTGGGGAACCGTCTGGCCGCTGCCAATGTGAGTCATTCGGACTGGTCACTCGTGTCAGGGTAAGGGCATTTAGACCTGAATTGGGGATTTGAACGGCGCTTTCGCCTGATAAGTCCGCGCTTCGACCGCCACAAGCCCGCCAAAGGCCCAAAATGGGCCCTCTGATGAGCACGCCGCCGACCATGACGCCGACCATGCGTCGGCCGTAGCGGGCTCCCCGCGTGCCGGGAAGGCTCGCCGCGGCGGCCGGGGGACGCGTGTGGCGGCGGTACCGACAAAGTCCGTAGCCTGTCGGTCATGCGGATACGGCGGTCGGTTGGGCGCGGGCTCGCTACGCTGTGTGCGGCCGTGCTCGTGTCGAGCGGCTGCGCACGGTTCAACGACGCCCAGTCGCAGCCGTTCACCACCAACCCGGAACTTCGGCCCCAGCCCAGCTCGACGCCTCCCCCGCCGCCGCCCCTGCCACCGACGCCTTTCCCCAAAGCATGCCCCGCGCCAGGGGTCATGCAGGGCTGCCTGGAGAGCACCAGCGGCCTGATCAT
Source organism: uncultured Actinomycetota bacterium (assembly GCA_963763005.1). Lineage (GTDB taxonomy): Bacteria > Actinomycetota > Actinomycetes > Mycobacteriales > Mycobacteriaceae > Mycobacterium. Next base: position 129,656 of record CAVXMI010000016.1, on the reverse strand, counting down.
GGGCATCGACAGCAAAACCGCGCTGGTCGCTGAGCGCACCACGGGTGCGGTCAAGGAGATCTCGGTCAGCGCGGAGCCCAAGGTGAAGATGGTCATCCCGGTCGACCCGGCCGGTGACGGTGGCTTGATGGATATCGTGCTGTCGCCCACCTACTCGCAAGACCGGCTGATGTACGCCTACATCAGCACGCCCACCGACAACCGGGTCATCCGCATAGCCGACGGCGACATACCCAAAGACATCCTGACCGGGATCCCCAAGGGTGCTACCGGCAACACCGGGGCGCTGATCTTCACCAGCCCCACCACGCTGGTCGTGCTGACCGGGGATGCGGGCAACCCGGAGATGGCCGCCGATCCCAACTCGTTGGCCGGCAAGGTGCTGCGGATCGAACAGCCCACCACCATCGGCCAGGCGCCGCCGACGACGGCGCTGACCGGCATCGGCTCGGGCGGCGGCATGTGCATCGATCCCGTCGACGGCTCGCTGTATGTCGCCGACCGCACTCCCACCGCCGATCGGTTGCAGCGCATCACCAAAAGATCGGAGGTCTCCACGGTGTGGACCTGGCCCGACAAGCCCGGCGTGGCCGGGTGTGCCGCCATGGACGGAACCGTGCTGGTCAACCTGATCAATACCAAGCTGACGGTGGCGGTCCGGCTCGCGCCGTCGACCGGTGCAGTCACCGGCGAACCCGACGTTGTCCGTAAGGACACTCACGCGCATGCGTGGGCATTGCGGATGTCGCCGGACGGCAACGTCTGGGGTGCGACGGTCAACAGGACCGCGGGTGACGCCGAGAAGCTCGACGACGTGGTGTTCCCGCTGTTCCCGCAGGGTGGCGGCTTCCCGCGCAACAACGACGACAAGACCTGATCTCGTTGCGAGCCGGGCTAGACCCCGTCGAGTGTGACCCTGACGACGCCGTATCGGCGCATCGCGTCGCGCGGTTCATGGTCGGCGAGCCCGGAGCCGGGGTCGTCCAAATCGGACAGGTAAAGCAGATCTTCAGATGACTCGGGAGCCCATGTTGCGACGGGCTCCAACAGGTAGCCGACATGGTCCCCGAAATCCATCCGATTCAGTGTCCTACCGACGAACCACGCGGCCGAATCATCGAGAATCGGCATCCCCTTGGGGCCGCTGCGCCACGAGCAGGGATCGGATTTGCTGGTCTGACCGCCCGTTTCGCTGCCGAACAGTTCGGCCAGGACACGGTGGCGCTGCAACAGTACGTGCACCGCTAGGTACTCGGCTCGGCTCGCCACCCCGCAGGCGTAGCTGCGTTTGGATATACCGACGAGAAATCGGGACGGGCGCTCGCTGACTTGTGTGGCGAAGCTGACCAGACAACCCGATGGTTGACCATCGGCTTGGGTCGTCACCACGAACACCGGGTGGTCCAGCATCGCCATCAACTGATCGAACGGTTCATCGTTCACATCAACATCATGGATGTGCGCCACGGCTTTGGGCACTCCTTTGCAGCGATCAGTCGGCGTTTGCATCGGCCGTCGGCCGAACGGACTAGCCCTGCCCGCAGGCCGCCAGGACAAGTTCGCGCACCCGCGCCGCATCAGCCTGCCCGCGAGTGGCCTTCATCACCGCACCGACGATCGCGCCCGCCGCAGCCACTTTGCCGCCGCGAATTTTTGCCGCCACATCAGGATTGGCGGCCAGGGCCTCATCGACAGCGGCCTGGGTAAGCGAGTCGTCGCGAACCAGCGCCAAGCCGCGCGCGGTCATCACCTGCTCAGGTTCGCCTTCGCCGGCCAGCACACCCGCCACGACCTGGCGGGCCAGCTTGTTGGACAGCTTGCCCTCGTCGACCAGTGCCACCACGGCGGCCACCTGCGCGGGGGTGATAGCCAACTCGTCCAGCCCGATACCGGCCTCGTTGGCCTTCTGGACCAGGAAGTTGCCCCACCAGGCGCGTGCGTGCTCGCTGGACGCACCGTGTTCGACGGTGGCGGTGACCAATTCGACCGCGCCGGCGTTGACGAGGTCGCGCATCACCTCATCGGAAATACCCCACTCGTCCTGAATCCGCTTGCGGCTCAACCACGGTAGTTCGGGAATTGTCTGGCGCAGTTGCTCGACCAGCTCGCGGCTGGGCGCGACGGGCTCCAGGTCCGGCTCGGGGAAGTACCGATAGTCCTGGGCGGTCTCTTTGGCACGGCCCGGGCTGGTGTACCCGGACTCGTGAAAGTGTCTGGTCTCCTGAGTGATCTGGCCGCCGGCCACCAAGATGGCGGCCTGACGCTGCATTTCGTAGCGCACGGCTACTTCGACACTCTTCAGCGAGTTGACGTTCTTGGTCTCGGTGCGGGTGCCGAATTCGGTTGCCCCAGTGGGCTTCAGCGACACGTTGGCATCACACCGCATCGAGCCCTGGTCCATCCGGACATCGGATACATCCAGTGCGCGCAACAGGTCTCGCAATGCCGTCACATAGGCACGGGCGATCTGCGGTGCCCGTTCTCCGGCTCCTTCGATAGGTTTGGTGACGATTTCGATCAGCGGCACGCCGGCGCGGTTGTAGTCGATCAGCGACGTCGTCGCGCCATGGATGCGGCCGGTCTCACTGCCGATGTGGGTCAGCTTGCCGGTGTCTTCCTCCATGTGCGCGCGTTCGATCTCCACCCGCCAGGTGGTGCCGTCTTCCAGCGGTGCTTCAAGGTAGCCGTTGATGGCAATCGGCTCGTCGTACTGCGAAATCTGGTAATTCTTCGGCATGTCCGGGTAGAAGTAGTTTTTCCGGGCGAAGCGGCACCACGGCACGATCTCGCAGTTCAGCGCCAACCCGATCCGGATCGCCGACTCGACTGCGGCCCGGTTGAGCACCGGCAGCGACCCGGGCAGGCCCAGACACACCGGGCATACCTGGGTGTTGGGCTCGGCACCGAACGTGGTGGAGCAACCGCAGAACATCTTGGTCACAGTGGACAGCTCGACATGCACCTCGAGGCCGACCACCGGATCAAAGCGTGCGACGACTTCGTTGTAATCCAGCAGGTCAGCCCCTGAAGCCCTGGATGCCCCGGCAGCAACAGTCATGCTATCGATCCTAGTTTGGGCCCGACAGGGGCCCGACTGGCAGGGGCGCCGGGCGAAGCGGGTTGCGACGCTAGTGGTGATCGCGAGGCCGGCGGAGCCGGGCGAAGCGGGTCGCCACCCTCGACGCTAGTGGTGATCGCGAGGCCGGCGGAGCCGGGCGAAGCGGGTCGCCACCCTCGACGCTAGTGGTGATCGCGAGGCCGGCGGAGCCGGGCGAAGCGGGTCGCCACCCTCGACGCTAGTGGTGATCGCGAGGCCGGCGGAGCCGGGCGAAGCGGGTCGCCACCCTCGACGCTAGTGGTGATCGCGAGGCCGGCGGAGCCGGGCGAAGCGGGTCGCGGGCGCCGACGGCTCAGTGGAGTTGCAAATGTATCGGGGCCCCGCAGGGAGGTCGCGCTCCATACCCTTGCCGGGGAACATGTCGGCCAGCGCGGCCGCCATCTCCAGGTAGCAGCGCCGGCTTTGCTTGCTCAACCGGTCCAGGCCGATCTCTTTGCCCTCATGTACATGCCGATCGAACGGCAGCACCACCGTGGCGGCCACCTGAGCGGACAACTGCTCAAGTCCCTTACCAGCCAAGGTGTCCGGCTTGGCCGGTTCGGTGTGGTTTATCGCCAGTACCGTCGAGGCGATCAATTGCTGATATCCGTTGTTACGTAACCAATCCAGTGTGATTCTGGTCTTTCTTATCGCGTCGATCGAGGTGCTGCTGACCACCACCAGGGCCCGCGACTCCGCCAGAACCGCTTCCATCACACTGGACTTGAGCGCTTTAGCGCAGTCCACCAGCACCACCGAGTAATGGTTCCTGAGAATCGAAAACACTTTGACGACGTCGTGACGCTCCACTCGCCAATTGGTGTTCGCATATTCCGGCAGACCGAGCACTTCCAGCCCGCAGCTGTTCATGTAGGTATGCGCCCGCACATCCAGATACCGCGCGATCGAATCATCCATGAGGAGGTCGACCATGTTCAGGCGGCTCCGGCGGCCGTGCCGTTCGGACAAATCCCCGCCGTCGATGTCAACGGCGATTACCCGGTCGTCACGCACGTGGGCGAAAGTTGACCCGAGTGCCTCGACTACCGCGGTCTTGCCGACCCCACCTTTGAGGTTGAGGACCGCGATAGGAAACGCGCCCCCGAGGGCCGTGCCAATGCATTCGCGCAGCCCAAGTTCGTATTCCGAGCCTTTGCACCGCCCGAGATCGATCCGGGTAAGGCGATAGATCAGGTCTCGCCAGCTCAACCTGACCGACTCCTCGGTGTCCTGCTGGTCGAAGCCGTCGAGCGCCGTCCCGCCCGGGACTCGCTCACGGCGAACCGCTACCGACACCCGAGTTACCGGCGGGGTCGGTGCAGACGGCCGAGGCGGCCGCCGGTACGCGGACGCATCTGCGCTGTAGGACTGCGGCACCGTGGTGGACGCCCAGTTGGGAACGGGCCGGCTGGCCGAGATCGCCGGTGGAGCGACCTGCTGGTGGTCTCCGCGAGAATGACCGCGGTTGCTCATACCTAACGATATAGCGGGTTTTGATCGGCTGAAGCCGCGAAAGTATCCAGTCCGCGGATCGGGCGCTGAACGCCACAGCGAATTCAGCCAGTCGTTAAGCCCGCGCTACCGGCTGTTCGACAAATTCGGGCGATTTTGCCCGGGGACCGTCCGCACTAGCCGAAGAAGGCGGCGGCGTCGTCGTAGCGGCTTTCCGGCACCAGCTTGAGCTGACGCACGGCGTCTGCCAGCTGCACCCGGCCGATGTCTTGCCCACGCAAAGACACCATCTGGCCGTACTCCCCCGCGTGTGCGGCGTCGGCGGCATTGACCCCGAACCGGGTGGCCAGCACCCGGTCATGGGCCGTCGGAGTCCCGCCCCGCTGAACGTGGCCCAGCACCGTCACCCGGACCTCTTTGTTGATCCGCTTCTCCACCTCGAACCCGAGCTGGGCCGCCACGCCGGTAAAACGTTCATGGCCAAACTCGTCAGTCCCGCCCTCGCGCAACTGGATCGAGCCTGCAATCGGCTTGGCCCCTTCGGCGACCACGCAGATGAAGTGCGAGTCACCGCGCTGGAAGCGCTGTTTGACGAGCCGGCACACCTCCTCGATATCGAAGGGCTGTTCCGGGATCAGCGTCATGTGAGCGCCAGAAGCCAGGCCGGAGTTCAGCGCGATCCAGCCGGCGTGCCTGCCCATCACCTCCACCAGCATCACCCGCTGGTGGGATTCGGCGGTGCTGTGCAACCGGTCTATGGCTTCGGTGGCCACCGTCAACGCGGTGTCGTGGCCGAAAGTCACATCGGTGCAGTCGATGTCGTTGTCGATCGTCTTGGGCACCCCGACCACCGGAACGTCCTCCTCCGACAGCCAGTGCGCGGCTGTCAGCGTGCCTTCGCCCCCGATCGGGATGAGCACGTCGATGCCGTTGTCGTCCAGGGTCTGCTTGATCTGGCTCAACCCCGCCCGCAGCTTGTCGGGGTGCACGCGGGCGGTGCCCAGCATCGTTCCGCCCTTGGCCAGCAGCCGGTCATTGCGGTCGTCGTTGCGCAGCTGCAAGCGCCGGTTTTCCAGCAACCCACGCCACCCGTCCTGGAATCCGACCACCGACGAGCCGTACCGGGCGTCGCAGGTGCGCACCACCGCCCGGATGACCGCGTTGAGGCCGGGGCAGTCGCCGCCTCCCGTGAGAACTCCAATCCGCATGCCTTCATCTTGCACTGCGGCAGCGGGTCGGGCAGCCGGACCCCGGCGCGAGCAGGAGGCAGCCCGATCTCAGATAGCCGACGGCAGCGGCCCGCGGGCGGCCTCGTAGGCTGCGCCGACCCGGTAGAGCCGGTCGTCGGCCAATGCGGGTGCCATGATCTGCAGCCCGACCGGCAGCTCGTCGTCCGGGGACAGCCCGGACGGCACCGACATGCCGCAGTGGCCGGCCAGGTTGAGCGGCAGCGTGCACAGGTCGAACAGGTACATCGCCAGCGGATCGTCGACCTTCTCACCCAGCGGGAACGCAGTGGTCGGAGTAGCGGGCGACACCAGCACGTCGACCGATCGGTAGGCCTCGTCGAGATCGCGGGCTATCAGCGTGCGCACCTTCTGCGCCTGGTTGTAGTAGGCGTCGTAGTAACCGGCCGACAATGCATAGGCGCCGATCATGATGCGCCGCTTGACCTCCGGCCCGAAACCGGCGGCCCGGGTCATTGCCATCACTTCCTCGGCGCTGTGGGTGCCGTCGTCGCCGACCCGCAGCCCGTAGCGCATCGCGTCGAAGCGCGCCAGGTTGCTGGACACCTCCGAAGGCAGGATCAGGTAGTAGGCGGCCAACGCGTACTCGAAATGCGGGCAGTCGACTTCGCTCACCTGCGCGCCCAGGGCGGTCAACTGCTCCACAGCGGCCTGGAACGATGCCAACACTCCCGGCTGGTAGCCCTCGCCGCGCAGCTGCTTGACCACCCCGACACGCACGCCGCGCAAATCACCACTGGCGCCGGCCTTCGCGGCGCCGACGACATCGGGCACCCGGACGTCTAAAGACGTGGAGTCGTGGGCATCGTGTCCGGCGATCACCTGATGCAGCAGCGCGGTGTCCAGCACGGTGCGCGCGCAGGGTCCGCCCTGGTCCAGCGACGACGCGCAGGCCACCAACCCGTAGCGGGACACCGTGCCGTAAGTGGGTTTGACGCCGACCGTCGCGGTCAGCGCGGCCGGCTGCCGGATCGAGCCCCCGGTGTCGGAACCGATCGCCAGCGGGGCCTGGAACGCGGCCAGCGCCGCCGCGCTGCCGCCACCGGAGCCACCGGGCACCCGGTCGACGTTCCACGGGTTGCGGGTCGGGCCGTAGGCCGAGTTCTCGGTCGACGAGCCCATCGCGAACTCGTCCATGTTGGTCTTGCCCAGGATCGGGATCCCGGCCACGCGCAGCCGTCCGGTCAGGGTGGCGTCGTACGGCGATTGCCAGCCCTGCAGGATCTTGGACCCACAGGTGGTGGGCATGTCGATCGTGGTGAACACGTCCTTGAGTGCCAGCGGCACCCCGGCCAACGCGGAAGGCAGCCGCTCGCCTGCGGCCACCGCTTCGTCGACGACAGCCGCCGCCGCCAGTGCCTCGTCGGCCGCCACATGCAGGAAGGCGCGGTACCGGTCGTCGGTCGCCTCGATCTGGTCCAGGCACGCCTGGGTGAGTTCGGTGGATGACAGCTCTTTGTCCGCGATTTTGGCGGCCAGCGTCGCGGCGTCGGATCGGATGATGTCCGTCACTGGCTCTCCCCGAGGATCTGCGGGACCGCGAACCGGCCATCGACGGCTTCGGGCGCCTCGGCGAGTGCCTCCTGCTGCGTCAGGCACGGCGCGGTCTCGTCCGGGCGTGTGACGTTGACGTCCTTGAGCGGGTTGTCGGTGGGTTCGACACCGGTGACGTCAACGGCTTGGATCTGGCTGACGTGGGTCAGGATGGCGTCGAGTTGGCCGGAGAAGCTGTCCAGCTCGGTCTCGGTCAACGCCAGACGGGCAAGCCGGGCCAGGTGGGCGACCTCGTCGCGGGAGATCTGGGACACGAGCGAAAAGCCTAGCCGCGAGCGTGAAGCTGGCTTCACGCCCATCGCTCATCGTGAAGCCGGCTTCACGTTCGGCGCGCGAGCGCGGCCCGGACCGGGCCTGCCGAAATGCCACGCGCGCAGCACTGTGTAACAGTGTTGGCCGTGCCTTCGTATCTGCTGCGCATCCAACTGGCCGACCGGCCGGGCAGCCTGGGCTCGCTGGCTGTCGCGCTCGGCTCGGTGGGTGCCGACATCCTGTCGCTCGACGTGGTCGAGCGCACCTTTGGATACGCGATCGACGATCTGGTGATCGAACTGCCCCCGGGAGCGATGCCCGACACGTTGATCACTGCCGCCGAATCGCTGCCCGGTGTTCGGGTGGACAGCGTCCGTCCGCACACCGGTCTGCTCGAAGCACACCGCGAGCTGGAGCTTCTCGACCATATCGCCGCGGCCCGCGACAACGCGTCCAGGCTGCAGATTCTCGCCAACGAGGCGCCTCGGATACTGCGGGTGAGCTGGTGCACGGTGTTGCACAGTTCCGAGGGAGAGCTGCTGCGTCTGGCCGGCAGCCCGGGCGCGCCGGAAACTCGGGCGGATTCCGCGCCGTGGCTGCCGATCGAGCAGGCCGCGACTCTGGACGGCAGCGCCGAGTGGGTGCCGCAGGCATGGCGCGACATGGACACCACCATGGTCGCGGCGCCGTTGGGCGATCCGCATACCGCGGTGGTGCTGGGCCGGCCCGGCCCGGAATTCCGGCCGTCGGAGGTGGCCCGGCTGGGCTATCTGGTTGGAATCGTGGCGACAATGCTGCGCTGACCCGCCGCAGTGATAAAAGTCAGCTGACATATCACGCGGTGTCTCCAATTGGCCAGCCTCTCAGGACAACTCGGAGGTCACCGCCGGGTCGTCATCTTCCCACAGAAGCAGCTGACGAACCGCCGGACGCGGCCCGTAGGGTCGCAGCATTTGGCTGGCCGGCCGCAGGCGCACCCGTTGAGGCCACCAGAACCAGCGGCCGAGGAGCGCTGCGATCGACGGCGTCATGAACGAACGAACGATCAGCGTGTCGAACAACAACCCAAGGCCGATGGTGGTCCCTATCTGACCGAGAACCTGAAAACCGCTGAACACGAACGAGCACATCGTGACCGCGAAAACGAGGCCGGCGGAAGTGACCACCGAGCCGGAGCCGGCCATCGCGCGGATGATGCCGGTCTTTACTCCGGCACCGACTTCCTCCCTGAATCGGGAAATCAACAGCAGGTTGTAGTCGGATCCCACGGCCAACAGCAGGATGACGGCAAGCGCGAGCACGACCCAGTAGAGCTGAATGCCGAGAATGTACTGCCAGACCAGCACGGACAGGCCGAAAGAGGCGCCCAGCGAAAGAGCTACGGTGCCCACGATGACGAGCGCGGCAACCAGACTTCGCGTGATGAACATCATGATCAGCAAAATAAGGCTGAGTGCGGCGAATCCGACGATCATCAGGTCGTACTTGGCGCCGTCTTGGATGTCGTAATACGTCGCCGCGGTGCCGCCCAGGTAGATCTGGGCGTCGGCCATGGGGGTGCCCTTCAAGGCTTCGTGCGCGGCCTTCTTGATCGGGTCGATATGTGAGATGCCCTCTGGGGTCGCCGGATCACCTTCATGAGTGATGATCATGCGAGCAGCCTTGCCGTCAGGCGAGAGGAACAATTTCAGCCCGCGCTTGAAATCGGGGTTGCCGAAAACCTCGGGAGGCAGGTAGAACGTGTCGTCGTTTTTCGCGGCGTCAAAAGCTCGCCCCAGCGCCGTCGCGTTTTCGATCGCGGCCGCCGTCTGGGCGTAGATGCCGGACAAAGTGGCGTAGTTCGCCAATGCCAAGTCGCGATTCGTCTCCTGGCTGGCGATCTGGGGCGGTATCAGCTCCACCAGTTTCGGCTGGAGCGCGTCGAGTCTGTCCAAGGTGGCAGTGAGGTCTTCGAATCGTTCACTGAGCTGGTCGATACCGTCGAGTGCGTCGTAGACGGACCGCAGCGCAAAGCAGACGGGGATGTCGTAGCAATGCTTCTCCCAATAGAAGTAGCTACGAATCGGCCTGAAGAAGTCGTCGAAATTCGCGATCTTGTCTCGCAGGTCTTTGATCGTGGCCAGCGTGTCGCGAAAGCTTTCGGTCTCGCTGTGAGTGGTGGCGGCCAGCTCCTGCTGCAGGACGTACTGTTGCTTCAGAATGCTGATCGTTTTCGCCAGCTCACCGGCCTGCTTCAGCACGTCGTTCGCGCGATCCCTCTGGTATGTCAGGTTTTCTTGCTGGTTGGCGCTTTGCGCGCTGATCTGAAAAGCGAGCGAGCTGTGGTCCAGCGGGGTTCCCAAGGGCCGGGTGATGGCCTGCACCTGGGCGATACCGGGGACGTGGAACACCGCTTTGGCCACCCGATCCAGGATGAGCATGTCGGCCGGGTTACGCATGTCGTGATTCGTCTCGATCATCAACAATTCGGGCTCCAATCGGGCCCGGGAGAAGTGCCGCTCTGCAGCGGCGTAGCCGACCTTGGCTGGCGCGCTGGCGGGCATGTAGGGGCGAGTGTCGTAACTCGTCTTATAACCGGGCAGCGCGAGCAGACCCACAAGGGCCAGCGCGCACGCCACCACAAGAACCGGGCCGGGCCAGCGCACGATGGCCGTGCCGATCCGTCGCCATCCGCGGGTTCTCATGGCGCGCTTGGGGTCGAAGAGGCCCACCGAAGCGCCCAACGTAAGTACAGCCGGACCCAGAGTAAGCGAGGCGGCAAGCGCGACGAGGATACCGATTGCGGCAGGAGCGCCCAGGCTTTGAAAATAAGGCAGCCGGGTAAAACTCAGACAAGCCACGGCGCCGGCAACGGTCAGGCCTGAACCCAACACAATGTGGGCCGTTCCGTGAAACATGGTGTAGAACGCGGATTCTCGATCTTCATCGGCCCCACGTGCTTCCTGGTAACGGCCGACGACAAATATCGCATAGTCCGTCCCGGCGGCGATAACCAGCAACGTGAGCAGATTCGTCGAGTATGTCGACAGCCCGATTATCCCGGCGTTCCCGAGGAAGGCCACGATCCCCCGGGCGGCGGCCATCTCGATGAGGACCGTCAAGAGCACCAGGATCATGGTGAGGACGGAACGGTAAACGAAAAGCAGCATCAGCGCGATCACCCCGACAGTGATCGTGGTGACCTTCGCGGTGCCCTTGCTGCCCACGTCGAACTGATCGGAGATGAGCGGCGCCGGTCCGGTGACATAGGCCTTGACACCCGTCGGTGGTTGCGTGTGCTCAACAATGCCGCGGACGGCGCCGACGGACTCGTTGGCTAACGCCGAACCTTGATTACCCGTAAGGTTCACCTGCACGTACGCGGCCTTGCCGTCTGTGCTCTGCGATCCCGCCGCAGTCAGGGTGTCGCCCCAGTAGTCCTGAACATGCTCGACGTGCTTGCGGTCCTGCTCGAGCTTGTGAATCAACGAGTCGTAAAACCGGTGGGCGTCCGCACCGAGCGGCCTATCACCTTCCAGGACGATCATGGCCGTACTGTCGGTATCAAACTCTCCGAACGCCCGACCGATGCGCTTGGTCGCCTTCAGCGATGGCGCATCGGGTGAATTCAGCGCCACATTGTGCGTTTTTCCAACGTCCTCCAACTTCGGCACGAAAATGTTCGTTATGGCCGCCAAGGCCACCCAGAACAGCAGGATCGGCACCGCAAGCCGGCGGATGGTGTGCGGTATGCGAGGCGGTGAGGGTTGCTGGTCGCTCATCCGGACTTGTCCAGGCAGAAGGTGTAAGCGTCGGGCGTGTTGACGGTGCGTTCGTCTTTGACTTCACCGTTGACGGTGATGCGGCAGCCGATTCTGTCGCCGTTGCCCTGTGCCACAACGTTGCCGAGGACCGCGGGCTCCGTTGAGGTGATCGTGAACGACCAAGGTAAGGGCGCGTCCACGACTTGCTGCGGCTGAGCGTTGACATCAAGGTAGTTGATGGTCGCCACGGCGCCCGGCGCACCAAAGACTTCAAGAACCACGTGTTTGGGGTTGAACGGGACGATCTCATTGGAGATGCCACCGGCAGCTGCCGTGTTGTCATGCGAGCCGAAGATTCCGTGCAGGCGATAGATGGCAGATCCCGTGATCGCGACTACGACCACCGCGACTAGCAGCATCCACCCCCGTTTGACGAGGGGGGCTATTGAAATCCCCTGCACCCGTTAGCCTTTCGATAATCGGGCGACACGATCACTCTTGGGGCGCGAACAGCCGTCCGGCGCTGGAAGGGCGATCGACAAGTCTGACAGTACGGTACGGGACCGGACTGTACAAGAGACGCAGGCGTGCACTTTCGTCGGCGCGCAGTTCTGCGGACTGCCCACTCGGTAGTCGGTGGTCGGCAGGCCTGTTACCCGCTGGATCGGGTGAGGCCGGGGATGATGACGTTGTCGACGAGAACTTGCACCGTGTGCTGGGTGGGTGGCCGGCTGTGCATGATGGACCGGAAGATGAGGTATCCGGGCAACAGATCCCAGAGTTCGTCGGTGATGGCGGCTTCGGCGATCTCACCCCGGTCGACGGCCTGTTGCAGTATGTGCTGGATCAAGGCTTTGCGCTGATCGAGGAACTGATGCTGCATGACGTCGTTGAGCGCAGGGTGGCGCGACACCTCGACAAGCACCGCGCGGATGGTGCTGGCGTGCCGGCGGGCCTGCTGGCAGACCGTCTCCCCGACGTGCAGCAAATCGCCCCGTAATGTGCCGGTATCGGGCGGGACCGCGACCTGGCGGATGCCCTCGATGAATGCGGCCAGCACCAATTCGGCTTTCGAGGGCCAGCGTCGGTACACCGTGGCCTTGCTGGCGCGGGCGGTGCTGGCCACGGCGTCCACCGTCAACCGGTCATAGCCGTGTTCCCGCAGCAGTCGCAGAGTCACCGCAAGCAACTCGGCCTCTCGGGGCGACCATGGCGATGGCTCCGCGCACCGGTCGGCAGTCTGGGTCATAGCGCCCACGATAGAACCGCTGCGGCAGGGCGCAGTGCCGCACCGCCCGCCCTAGTCAGCCACCTAGTCCGTCTCAGTGTCCGGCGGCCCGTCCTCCAGCAACTTCCGGAAGCCGTCCTCGTCGAGGATCGGAACGCCGAGTTCGACGGCCTTGTCGTACTTGGACCCCGGCGAGTCGCCGGCGACGACGTAGGAGGTTTTCTTCGACACCGAGCCGGCTGCCTTGCCGCCGCGGGCCACAATCGCCTCCTTGGCGTCGTCGCGGGAGAAGCCCATCAACGAGCCGGTGACCACGATGGTCAGCCCGGCCAGGATGCGCGGGACGCTCTCATCGCGCTCGTCGGCCATCCGCACCCCGGCCGCGCGCCACTTGTCGACGATCTCGCGGTGCCAGTCGACGGTGAACCACTCGGTGACCGCGGCGGCGATGGCCGCTCCCACACCCTCCACGGCGGCCAGCTGTTCGGTGGACGCGGAGACGATGGCGTCGAGGCTGCCGAACTCGGCGGCCAGGGCGCGGGCGGCTGTCGGCCCGACATGGCGGATCGACAGCGCCACCAGCACACGCCACAGCGGCGTGGCCTTGGCCTTGTCGAGGTTGGCCAGCAGCCGTTTGCCGTTGGCCGACAATTCGCCGGCCTTGGTCCGGAACAGCTCGGTGCGCAACAGGTCATCTTCGGTGAGGGCGAACAGGTCACCCTCATCAGCGATCACCCCGGCCTCTAGCAGCCCGGCGCCCGCTTCGTAGCCCAGCATCTCGATATCCAGGGCGTTGCGGCTGGCGACGTGAAATACGCGCTCCCGCAGTTGGCCCGGGCAGCTGCGGGCGTTCGGGCACCGGATGTCGGCGTCGCCTTCCTTTTCCGGCGCCAACGCGGTACCGCACTCGGGACATGTTGTGGGCATGACGAATTCGCGTTCGGACCCGTCGCGCAAGTCGACCACGGGTCCGAGTACCTCGGGGATCACGTCGCCGGCCTTGCGGATCACCACCGTGTCGCCGATAAGCACGCCTTTGCGCTTGACCTCTGAAGCGTTGTGCAGGGTGGCCTGCGCCACCGTCGACCCGGCGACCTTCACCGGCGTCATGAACGCAAACGGCGTGACCCGCCCGGTGCGGCCGACGTTCACCCGGATTTCGAGCAGCCTGGTCTGCGCTTCCTCGGGCGGGTACTTGTAGGCGATGGCCCAGCGCGGAGCCCGCGAGGTCGAACCCAGCCTGCGCCGCAGCGCCACCTCGTCGATTTTGACGACCACGCCGTCGATTTCGTGGTCCACCTCGTGGCGATGCTCGCCCCAGTAATCGATCCGCTCCCGCACGCCGGCCATGTCGTTCACCAGGGTGGTGTGCTCGGAAACCGGCAACCCCCACGCCCCCAACGCCAGATATGCGTCGTGCTGGGTGGCCGGGCGAAAGCCTTCGGTGTGCCCCAGGCCATGGCAGATCATCCGCAGCTTGCGGCGGGCCGTGACCGCCGGGTCTTTCTGGCGCAACGATCCCGCCGCGCTGTTGCGTGGGTTCGCAAACGGCGCCTTACCCACCTCGACGAGGCTCGCGTTGAGCGCCTGGAAGTCATCCACCCGGAAAAACACCTCGCCGCGGACCTCGAGAACCTCGGGTACCGGGTAGACGTCGCTGATGGTGAGCCGCTCGGGGATGTCATCGATGGTGCGGGCGTTGAGCGTGACGTCCTCACCGGTGCGGCCGTCGCCCCGAGTCGCCGCCCGGGTCAGGCGTCCATCGCGGTAGACCAACGACAATGCGACGCCGTCGATCTTGAGCTCACAGAGGTAGTGCGCATCGTCACCGATCTCGGCATGGATGCGGGTGACCCAGGCGGTGAGCTCCTCCGCACTGAACGCGTTGTCGAGACTGAGCATCCGTTCGAGATGCTCGGCCGGCTCGAACTCCGTCGCGAAGCCGGCGCCGCCGACCAGCTGGGTGGGCGAGTCGGGCGTGCGCAGCTCGGGATATTGTTCCTCGAGCGCGGCCAGGCGGCGCAGCAGCGTGTCGAACTCCGCATCGGTGATGATCGGCGCGTCACGCACGTAGTAGCGGAACTGGTGTTCGCGTACCTCCTCGGCCAGGTCCTGCCACTGCCGACACACCGCGGGCGCGGTCTGATCAGCCTCTGCTGAGCTCACCCTGGCAGGCTAGCTGAGCAGGCCGACAGCGGCTCGCGCGCTCGTGCGGGTGCGTTAATCTGCGCCTGCAGCCATACCGGGCGAGCCGCATTTCACAGCGGACCGACAAACCGCCTGACGTTCATCTACCCCGCGATCTGTGGAGTTAGCCGGATACGCCCGGATGTAATCGAAGATCCTCTACAAGTCGCCTCCATGCAGCCGTGGCGCGCGTGGAGCGTTCTCAGATGGCGTCCGGGTCTTGGGCGAACGCCTCGCCAGCCTTGCGGGCAAGCCCGATCGCGGTGCGGGCCCACTGCGACGTCGCACCTGCCAGACCGCATGCCGGGCTGACCCCGACGCGGTCGCGCAGCGCCGCGCGACCGAAACCGAGCCGATCGGTCACCGCGACGACTGCGGCGGCCACCTCTTCCACCGATGGCCGGCGTTCCGGAGCGCTCGTTGCGATCACCCCCAGTACCACGGTACGGCCCGACTCGACGAATGCCCCGATACTCTCCAAATCCGCGGCACGCAGCGTGCCGGCATCCACCGATATCGCACTAATACCGCTGCGCTGCAACAGGTCCCACGGCAGCTCCGGCGCGCAGCTGTGCAGCAGCACGTCCGCGCCACCAGCCTCGACGCAGGTATCGAGCAGTGCGCCGGCCACCGCCTCGTCGAGCGGAGCGACCGGGCTCAGCGCAGTCACCCCGGTCAGCCGTCCGCCCAACGCCGCCGTCAGCGACGGTTCGTCGAACTGCACCACCACCGGTGTGTCGAGTCGACGGGCCAGCGCCGCGCGGTGTGTGGCGACACCTTCGGCCAGCGACGCGGCCAGGTCACGCACGGCGCCCGGGTCGGTGATCGCCCGGTGGCCGTTGGCCAGCTCCAACCCTGCGGCCAGCGTGATCGGCCCGGGAGCCTGGACCTTGACCACCCGCCCGCCGCCACGCAGGCCCGCCGTCTCCCAGGCCTCTTCCAGGGCGTCCATGTCCTCGTCGAGCATGCTGACCGCTTTGCGTGTCACCGCGCCGGGCCGGGCGACGATGCGGTAGCCGCGCGGCACCGTGTCGATCGCCACGTCGATCAGCAGTGCGCCGGCCCGGCCGAGTATGTCGGCGCCCACTCCCCTGGCGGGCAGCTCGACGAGATGCGCCAATGCACCCGCCAACTCACCGACGACGACCTCGGCGGCCTGCCGCGCGGCGGTGCCGGGCCAGGATCCGATTCCGGTGGCCGTTGCGAAAACACTCACCCGGCAACCGTATTCGACACCACATCGCGGGGCCGTCGGCAGGGGTGTTTACCGGCGGGCCGCGCGGGTAGGTTTCAAGCACAGAAGGGCGGCAGATGGCGAGACTGATGCGGCCGCTGCTGTGGTGTTGCGCAATGTTGCTGACAGCGGCGTGTACACGGGTGGTGGGCGGCGAAGCGGTGCCCGCATTCGGTGCTTCCCCCATCGGCGCGCTCAACGTCGGGGCGATGCTGTTGGACCAGTCGCGGATGCGCGCGATCACCGGCGCCGGCGACCACCTGACCATCATCCCGTCGATGGACGGCAACCACCCGGTAGACATCGACGCCCTCGCCCAGGCCGTGCCGCGGGAATGCCGCTTCGTCTACGCCGAAACGGCAACCTTCGGGCCCGATATCGAAGGGTTCCACAAAACCACCTTCCAGGACCCGCCTGACGGCCGTCTGATCTCCGAGGGTGCCGCGGCGTATCGGGATGCCGACACCGCCCGGCGCGCCTTCGATGCCCTGGTGGCCACCGTCGGGAACTGCGCGGCCAGTTCGACCGGCTGGCTGTTCGTCAGCGACTGGAAGGCCGACGGCGACTCGCTGCACATCCGGCCCGGCGATTGCGGCCGCGACTACCGGGTCCTCTCGGTGGCCCTGCTGGAAGTCACCTTCTGCGGCTTTCCGGAATCGGTGTCCGACATCGTGATGACGAACATCGCCGCCAACGTTCCGGGGGGTTAGGACACCGCGGGCGAGCGGGCGGCCGACAGTCGTGACGTGCCGGCAATGGTGGCGCTGCCGAGCACCTCGTCACCGTCGGGGTCCGGGCGGTACAGCACCAGTGTCTGGCCGCGTGCGACGCCGCGCAGCGGGGCATGCAACTGCACGGAAAGCTCGTCGCCGATCAATTCGGCTACCGCACTGGCGATTTCACCGTGCGCACGCACCTGAACCGCGCACTCGATCCGACCCGACGGTGCGGGTCCCGCGCTGAAGATCGGCGCTCGTCCGGTCAGCGCGTGCACGTCGAGATCGGCCGCCTCGCCCACATGAACGGTCGCGGTGTCGGCGTCGATCGCCGTCACGTAGCGCGGGCGGCCGTCCGGGCCGGGCCCGGCGATGCCCAAACCTTTGCGCTGGCCGATGGTGAAACGGTGCACGCCGTCATGGGTGGCCAGCACCGCGCCGTCCGCATTGACCACGGTCCCCCGGCGAACACCGATGCGCTCACCCAGAAACGCCTGGGTGTTCCCCGACGGTATGAAGCAGATGTCGTGACTGTCCGGCTTGCCGGCGACCGCCAGGCCGCGACGGGCCGCCTCCGCGCGGATCTGCGGCTTGGGGGTGTCCCCGATCGGGAACGCGGCGTGGCGCAGCTGCTCGGCGGTCAGCACGGCCAGCACGTAGGACTGGTCCTTATCCCGGTCGACGGCGCGGCGCAGCCGTCCACCGGACAGCCGGGCATAGTGGCCAGTGGCCACCGTGTCGAAGCCCAACGCCAACGCTCTCGCCGACAGGGCCGAGAACTTGATCTCTTGATTGCACCGCACGCACGGGTTGGGAGTTTCCCCGCGGGCGTACGACGACACGAAATCGTCGATCACGTCTTGAGAGAACTTCTCCGCGAAATCCCAGACATAGAACGGGATTCCGAGCACGTCAGCCACGCGGCGCGCATCTGCAGCATCTTCTTTGGAGCAGCAGCCGCGCGAGCCGGTGCGCAGCGTGCCGGGTGCGGTCGACAACGCCAGGTGCACACCGACCACCTCGTGTCCGGCATCGACCATGCGGGCGGCGGCGACCGACGAGTCGACGCCACCGCTCATCGCGGCGAGAACTTTCACCGGGACGCTCCCGCAGCGGCCAGGGCGGCCCGCCGTGCGCGCGCCACCGCCGGAGGCAGCACCTGCAGCGCCGCAGCTACGTCAGCATCAACACTGTTGTGCCCCAAGGAAAGACGCAGAGATCCGCGCGCGCTGGCAGCGTCGGCACCCATCGCGATCAATACGTGTGACGGCTGCGCGACGCCTGCGGTGCAGGCCGATCCGGTTGAGCACTCGATTCCGTTGGCGTCCAACAGCATCAACAGAGCATCGCCCTCGCAGCCGCGGAAGGTGAAGTGCGCGTTGCCCGGAAGCCGCAGCGGTTCGCGGGCACCATTAAGGCGGACGTCGTCGATCCCGGCCAGCACACCCTCGACCAGGCGATCCCGCAACACCCGCAATCGGGTGCTGTTGGCTTCCAGTCCGTCCACGGCGATCTGCGCGGCGGTTGCCATTCCAACCGCACTGGCGACATCGGGAGTGCCGGAGCGGATATCGCGCTCCTGGCCGCCGCCGTGCAGCAGCGGCACACAGGTGACGTCGCGGCGCAGCAGCAACGCGCCCACTCCTGGCGGCCCGCCGAACTTGTGCGCCGCGACGCTCATGGCCGACAGCCTGCTGGCGCCGAAGCCGACCGGCAGCTGTCCCACTGCCTGAATGGCGTCACTGTGCATCGGGACTTCGAACTCGGCGGCGACGGCGGCCAGTTCGGCGGTCGGCATGATGGTGCCGACCTCGTTGTTGGCCCACATCACCGACACCAGCGCGACATCGTCGTGGCTCTCCAACACCTCGCGCAGCGCGGCTGCCGACACCGAGCCATCGGCAGCGGTGGGCAGCCAGGTCACCTCGGCTCCTTCGTGTTCGACGAGCCAGTTCACCGTGTCCAGCACGGCGTGGTGTTCCACCTCAGTGGTGACGATGCGCCGGCGGATCGGCTCCGCGTCACGGCGCGCCCAGTAGATCCCCTTGACGGCCAGGTTGTCGCTCTCGGTGCCGCCCGCGGTGAAGATGACCTCTGACGGACGCGCGCCGAGTTTGTCCGCGATCAGCTCACGGGATTCCTCGATCCGCCGGCGCGCCGTGCGGCCGGTCGTGTGCAGCGACGAGGCGTTACCGACGGTGCCGAGCACGGCCGTCATCGCCTCGATGGCGGCGGGGTGCATCGGGGTGGTTGCGGCGTGATCCAGGTAGACCATGACCCGCCCCACGATACCGGCCCCGCCCGGCGACCCAGAACTTTCGAGCAGGCCGGAACGGCCTGGAGAAACCCACGCCGGCGATGTCGCTAGGAGGCAACCGCCGTCACGGCGGCCACGCTATCGACTGCGGGTTGGGTGAGACCGCTGGATAGGTGGGCAGGTAGACGCCGAGGTCGTTTAGCTGCGGCTGGGCCCATTTAAGAGGTCTTGCAGAGGGCTGAAGCCTGGCCACAGCTGCGCGGCGGTGGGCACATCGGCATACCCGTTCGGGCTGTAACCCAAGTTGACGAGCACCGTCAGATCCGGCCTGCTCCGGCGTGAAATGCGCATACTGCGGGTGCGCGTAAACGGTGCCGGCAAGGGCGTTGAGCTCCGCCAGGATGGCGACGCCGTCGTATTGGCCGCTGTAGATAGTGGTCGGGTAAGGCGTGTCGGACGGGGTGGCGCCGTGGAACGGAATGTCCAGAATCGGGATGTTCACCGTGAAGCGCGAGAAAAGACCACCGTTGGGGTTGTCCAGATTGCCGATCAGCATGAAGGACAGGTCGCCGGGACTCGGCCGTTGGTCGGCAGGCAGCGCGTCGAGAGCCCTCATCTCCAGCGTGGCAATCGCGGCGCTTTGGGAGTAGCCGAAGACGAGAGTGTGGCTTCCCGCCGGTCGTCCCATGATCGCGTTGTTCGGGATCATCTGGCCCTGCACAACGGACTGGTCAAGGGTCAGACCGCTGATGAAGGGAATGCTGGCGCCCTCGGGTGTGTACAGGCCGAACGGGTTGAAGCCCGCATAGGCGGGGTTGGACTGGATGTGCGCATTGTTGATGGCTGTGACGTAACTGGGTGCAGGTTGCGGATTCAAGGTTGCGCCCATGATGAACGCCGTTGCGGACGCGGCGGCGCCCGTGCCGATCAGCGGGTGCCCCAACAACGCCTGCGTGGGCGCATTCACCAGGTCCAGCGCTTGCCGCATCGGCGCGGCATTGGCCGGCCTCGGCACTCGCCGCCGCCATCAGATCTGGCGCCGCGATTGCAAACCGAAAGTGCCGGCCTCGCAGAGCATTGGGATAGCTGCCGATCCATCATTCGGAGCGGCAAGGCACTTGCCAACCCGGCAGGAACGGCGGTTTACCGCCAGGCGCGGAGTCTTGAGGTTGGGGGGTTGCGGCGACCCCATCTCCAACAGCGGCAGATTAGTTCATGTCCCCAACGAACTGTCGCGATCGGAGCAAGGCCTTACCAACCCATTGATCCCGGAATTCCCTTGAACGGTCCGGCAATCCAGCTCGTTACCCAGCCGCCGTAGAAGCCGCCGGGTTGGGGAATCACCTGCTCACCGTCAACCGTGCAGCAGTCCACCTGCGCGGCCATGACGGCGATGGCGCCTGCGATCGGCTCGAAAAGTGCGGTCGGCCGTTCGTAGGTCCAGGCAGCACGCGGAGCTTCTCGTGTTGCGGTTACCAAGTCGAAATAACTCGCCTGGCCTTTCCATTCACACAATGACGCACCGCTTGCAGGTCGCAGCACCCCCTCGATGAACGCATCGCGGGGCAGGTAGTAGGTCGGCGGGTGACTAGTCTCCAGCACCCTCCAGGCGCGCGTTGTCGACGCGATCATTTGGCCACCCAGCTCGATGGTGATCGAGCCACTGAAGTCTTCCAACCGCGGAGGACGAGGATACTCCCACACAGATTCCTGTCCGGGACCGGGAATATCAGGCTTTGGCCAATGATTCACCACAGTTTCCTCCTCAGTCGGCTGACACCTATTCTCCACCGACTTGCAGCGGGAGTGCGCCGGCCCGGGGATCACCCTCAAGCTCGCGAAGACAATGCACAGCTAACGAAATTGCTTCGGCGATAACCCAATCGTGATGATCGGCGGTTCCCGCCGGGACATTCCGCGGACGGTCAGGCCACCAGCGCGTGCCCATGACCTGGGTGCCGAGACCCCCTTACCCGCACCGCGGACTCGCAGCGTCGGGCCAGGGCTCGCCGGTCGGTCCCCGGTAGTTGCAGCGATTCGACGCGCACCCACGCCACCGTGCGGCGCTCGGAGAGCAGCCGGCAGACCGATCGCATCAAGGTGTCGTCGCCCACGTAGGCCGGAGCGGTCGATAAGCTGCCGTCGACGTGGTGGTAAGTCAGCCGCAGCGGCTGCACCGGGCGGCCGGCATCAATCGCGGCCTGGAACATTGCCGGGTAGAAGGGCCCGGAAGCCAGACCGCACCAGGTAGTGCCCTCGGGGAAGGCCACCACGGTCTGACCGGCGCGCAGCCGGCGAGCCACCGCCTCCACCACCTCGGGCAGCCGCCACAAACTGGCCCGCTCGATCGGGATGATCTTCAGGATGCGGGCCACGATCCCAATCGCAGGCCCGGAGAACATATCGGCACGCGCGACGAACGACCCCGGCAACACCGCACCGACGGCGAAGACATCCAGCCAGGACATGTGGCTGCTGACCACGAGGACGCCGCGCAGATTGCGAATCGGACTGCCCGACACGGTGATCCGGACACCGAAACAGCGCAACACCAAGCGGCAATAGGCGCGCTGCACGTGGGTGCTGCCGGGCAGCGGTACCCCGAGCAGCGGCAAACCAGGCACCAGCAGCAGCACCAACGTGAGGCGCAGCGCTACCCGCAGTGTCACCAGCAGCCGTCGCGGCACCACCGCGTCGCCCACACCCAAACAGCCGACGTCGCACGATGCGCGGGGCAGCCAGGCGTGACCGGCGCGGGCCGGGCTGTGCGCCGGGCTGTTCACTGGGCCGGCCCGCCCGCCATCTCGGCGGCCGCCGACACCGACCGCAGTCGCCGTAGATAGCGGGTATCGGCCTGACTCTTGTCCAGCAGCACGCAAAAGTCGCCCACACCGAAGTCCGGGTCGTGCGCAGGCTCACCGCAGGCCCGTGCGCCCAGCCGCAGGTAGCCGCGCATCAGCGGCGGGACCGCCGGCCGTCGCGGCGGGGCAATGTCGTCGAGGCCCCTGCCGTCGATGCGCACCGGCCGGTAGGGGTGCACCCGGTATGGCGCCGCGTGACGCCTCAGCACGAAGTCGCGCACGCCGCGGACCTGGCTTCCCGGCGCTTCCGAGTCGGCATCCGACTCGCCAAAGATAGGCACCGACACGCAGCCCGTCACGTAGTCGTAGTCACATCGGTCCAGGTAGGCCAGGATGCCCGCCCACATCAGCAGCACTACCCCACCGTTGCGATGACCTTCGCGCACCACGGCGCGGCCCATCTCCACCAACGACGTCCGCAGCGGGTCCAATGCGCGAACGTCGAATTCTGTGGCCGTGTAGAGGCCTCCGGCTGCGATGGCACCGGCAGGCGGCAGCATCCGGTAGCAACCCACCAGCTCACCGGTGTCGTCGTCGCGGACCAGCAGGTGGTCGCAGAACTCATCGAACCGGTCAATATCGCGCCCGTCAGCCGTCGCCGGCAGTGCGAACCCGGGCGTGCTGCTGAAGACGTCGTATCGGAGGCGTTGCGCAGCCTCGATGAGGGTGGGATCGGTGGAGAGCAATAAGGAGTAGCGCGGCCCGGCAGCTGCACTCGTCGCCGCGCCGTGCGGCTTGTCGCTGGGTATTAGGACAGAAGCGATGCTCATGCCAACAAGGTGGCGCAGCCGGTCAGCTAATCGGCATCGGCGCTGTGACAGGTCGGTGCACGTCAGATGACAAGATGTCGCAGCAGTGATCGGCGTGAGCGCGAACAACAACGGCCCCGCAGGAAACCTGCGGGGCCGTTGTTCAGGGGCCGTCTAGCCCTTGCGTGCCTTGATTCCGTCGGTCAGCTGCGGCGCGACCTTGAACAGGTCGCCGACTACGCCGTAGTCGGCGACCTCGAAGATCGGCGCCTCTTCGTCCTTGTTGACCGCGACGATGGTCTTGGAAGTCTGCATGCCCGCGCGGTGCTGGATCGCCCCGGAGATGCCCAGCGCGATGTAGAGCTGTGGCGACACCGTCTTGCCGGTCTGACCCACCTGGAACTGGCCCGGGTAGTAGCCGGAGTCGACCGCGGCACGTGACGCCCCGACCGCTGCACCCAACGAGTCGGCCAGCGCCTCGATCACGCTGAAGTTCTCCGCGCTGCCGACACCGCGACCGCCGGACACCACCATGGTGGCCTCCGTCAGCTCCGGCCGGTCGCCGCCGACCACAGGCTCGCGGGAGGTGATCTTGGTGGCGTTCTCGGCGGGAGCCGGCACCTCCACGCTCACCTGCTCACCCGCGCCATCGGCCGGCTCGGCCTCAACGGCACCGGCCCGCACCGTGATCACCGGGATGTCACCGTTGGCCCGCGCGTCGACGGTGAAAGCGCCACCGAAGATGGAGTGCACGCCCACTGCACCTTCTTTGACCCCGACCACGTCGACCAGCAGACCGGACCCGATCCGGGCAGCGAGCCGGCCGGCGATCTCCTTGCCGTCGGCGGTGGCCGCTACCAGCACGCCCGCCGGAGCCGACGACTCGGCCAGCGCGGCCAGCACGTCGACCACCGGGGTGATCAGGTAGTTGTCCACCACGTCGGACTCGGCGACGTAGACCTTGGCGGCACCGGCCGCCTTCAGCCCGTCTACCAGCGGCGCGGCCGTCCCCGGCGTACCCACCACGACGGCGGCCGGCTCGCCCAGCGCACGGGCGGCGGTGATCAGTTCGGCGCTGACCTTCTTCAGCGCACCTTCGGCGTGCTCAACGAGCACCAGTGCTTCAGCCATGGGTTATATCGCTCTTCTCGTCATTTGTAGGACTGTCTGAGATGAATGAGATGCTCGTCTTAGATGATTTTCTGGGCAACCAGGTACTGGACGATCTGGTTGCCGCCTTCGCCTTCGTCGGTGACCTTCTCACCGGCAGTCTTGGGCGGCTTCGGTGTCGACACCAGCACGGTGGATCCAGCGTTAGCCAGCCCGACCTCGTCGCCCTCGACGCCGATCTCGGCCAGGGTAAGGACGGCGACCTCCTTCTTCTTGGCGGCCATGATGCCTTTGAAGGACGGGAAGCGTGGCTCGTTGATCTTCTCGTTGACGCTGACCACCGCGGGCAGGGTGGCTTCCAGGGTGAATACGCCGTCGTCGGTCTCGCGCTCGCCCGTGACCTTGCCGCCTTCGACGGACAATTTGCGCAGGTGCGTGAGCTGCGGCAGGCCCAGGTACTCGGCGATGATGGCCGGCACCGCGCCGCCCACACCGTCGGTGGACTCGTTACCGGCGATCACCAGCTCGGTGCCCTCGATGGTGCCCAGCGCACGCGCCAGAGCCCACCCGGTCTGGATGACGTCCGAGCCGTGCATGCCGTCGTCCTTGAGGTGAACGGCCTTGTCGGCGCCCATAGACAGGGCCTTGCGGATCGCCTCGGCGGCGCGCTCGGGGCCCGCGGTCAGCACGGTCACCGACCCTTCGCCGCCCTCCCGCTCCCGGATCTGCAGCGCCTCTTCCACCGCGCGCTCGTTGATCTCGTCGAGCACCGCGTCGGCGGCCTCGCGGTCCAGCGTGTAATCGCCGTCGGTCAGCTTGCGCTCCGACCAGGTGTCTGGGACCTGCTTGATCAGGACCACGATGTTCGTCATGAGTGTGGCTCGTCCTCCTCGAAGGCGTCCCGCAGCGGTCGACTGCAGGACTTCGGTCACGCGATTCGCAACCGCACAGGAATGTTACTAGGCGGTAACTTCGTGCGGTCCGCCCTCACACCATAGCGGGTCGCGTTTGCTCAATTGCCCGCCTCCTCCTCCGTCCGTTAGCACGGACGGCATCGTCGCCGGGCTTGGCCGAATTGCCCGCCTCCTCCTCCGTCCGTTAGCACGGACGGCATCGTCGCCGGGCGCTAAGTTCTTTCGCCTGTATCCGGCGCCCGGTTCGCGAATCCAGCGGTACGGGTTAGCCTGCCTTAGCAATGAGTGCATTCGTCCCCGACGTTCCCCACCCCATCCGCGCCGACAGCCCGCCGGCGGTCGATGCGGTGTTGATGCTGACCGGTGAACGCACCATCCCGGATCTGGACATCGAGAACTATTGGTTTCGCCGCCACGAGGTGGTGTACGAGCGGCTGGCATGGCGTTGCGCGGGCCGCGACGTGCTGGAAGCCGGCTGCGGCGAAGGCTACGGCGCCGACCTGATCGCCGGCGTCGCGCGCCGAGTGGTCGCGGTGGACTACGACGAGGCCGCGGTGGCCCATGTCCGTAGCCGCTACCCCCGGGTGGAAGTGACGCAGGCAAACCTGGCCGAGCTGCCGCTGCCCGACGCATCGGTGGACGTCGTAGTCAACTTCCAGGTCATCGAGCATCTGTGGGACCAGGGCCAGTTCATTCGTGAGTGTGCGCGTGTGCTGCGTCCCTCGGGGCTGTTGCTGGTGTCCACCCCCAACCGGATCACCTTCTCCCCCGGCCGCGACACCCCGATCAACCCGTTCCACACCCGCGAGCTCAATGCCGACGAGCTCACCGAACTGTTGGTCGACGCGGGGTTCATCGACGTGGCCATGTGCGGGTTGTTTCATGGGCCGCGGCTGCGCGAGATGGATGCCCACCACGGCGGCTCCATCATCGACGCGCAGATCGCGCGAGCGGTGGCCGACGCACCGTGGCCAGCCGAGCTGACCGCAGACGTCGCCGCGGTCACCACTGCCGATTTCGACATAATCGGGGCGGGCGAGGCGAGCGACGGCCGTGACATGCGTGACATCGATGACAGCCTGGATCTCATTGCGATCGCGGTGCGGCATTGACCAATTTCGACGAGACCAGTTCCGCAAGCCCGGTGCCCGGCCTGTTCACCCTGGTGCTGCACACCCACCTGCCCTGGCTGGCCCACCACGGCCGCTGGCCGGTCGGCGAGGAATGGCTCTACCAGTCGTGGTCGGCGGCCTACCTACCGCTGCTGCGGGTGCTGCGCACGCTGGCCGACGAGGATCGCCACGGGCTGGTCACGCTTGGAATGACTCCGGTGGTGAACGCCCAGCTCGACGACCCCTATTGCCTCGACGGGATGCATCATTGGCTGGCCAACTGGCGGCTGCGCGCGGCGGAGGCCGCCAGTGTGCGATCTGCTCGCCTCTCCAAGTCGGCCCGTTACCTGTCGAGCACACCGGATACGTTGCGGACCTTCGGCATTCGCGAGTCCGCCGAGGCGGATCGAGCGCTTGACGACTTCGCCACCTTGTGGCTCCACGGTGGCAGCCCGCTGCTGCGCGGCCTGATCGACGCCGGCACGGTGGAGCTGCTCGGCGGCCCGCTGGCCCACCCGTTCCAACCGCTGCTGGCGCCGCGGCTGCGCGAGTTCGCGCTGCGCGAAGGCCTGGCCGACGCACGGCTGCGGCTGGCCCACACCCCGACCGGGATCTGGGCACCCGAATGCGCCTACGCCCCGGGTATGGAACACGACTACGCCGGCGCGGGCGTCAGTCACTTCATGGTCGACGGCCCGTCGCTGCACGGTGACACCGCGCTGGGCCGGCCGGTGGGCGACACCGACGTGGTCGCGTTCGGGCGTGATCTGCAGGTCAGCTACCGGGTGTGGTCGCCGAAGTCGGGCTACCCCGGGCACGCCGCCTACCGCGATTTCCACACCTACGACCACCTGACCGGTCTCAAGCCGGCCCGGGTCACCGGCCGCAATGTGCCGTCGGAGGCCAAGGCACCGTATGACCCCGAGCGCGCCGACCGCGCGGTCGACGTCCATGTCGCCGACTTCGTCGACGTGGTACGCAGCCGGCTGCTTTCTGAGTCCGAGCGCATCGGGCGGCCAGCTCACGTGGTCGCCGCCTTCGACACCGAGTTGTTCGGCCACTGGTGGTACGAGGGGCCGGCGTGGCTGCAGCGGGTGCTGCGGGCCTTGCCCGCCGCCGGCGTGCGGGTGGGCACGCTGAGTGACGCCATCACCGGCGGATTCGTCGGCGATGCAGTCGAATTGCCGGCCAGCTCTTGGGGTTCCGGTAAGGACTGGCAGGTGTGGAACGGCGAGAAAGTGGCCGATCTGGTCCAGCTCAACACCGAGGTGGTCGACATCGCGTTGACCACCGTGGACAAGTCGCTGGCACAGACGGCATCCCTGGACGGACCTATCCCCCGCGATCGCGTTGCCGATCAGATCCTGCGTGAGACGCTGCTCACCGTGTCCAGCGACTGGCCGTTCATGGTGAGTAAGGACTCTGCCGCAGACTACGCCCGTTACCGCGCTCACCTGCATGCGCACGCCACCCGGGAGATCGCCGGGGCGCTGGCGTCGGGGCGGCGCGACAGTGCGCAGCGGCTGGCCGACGGATGGAACCGGGCCGACGGTCTGTTCGGCGCTCTGGATGCGCGAAGGCTGCCGCGATGACGACCCCTTTGCCGCGCGAGCGCGGCTGTTCGTACAACGACGCGCCGTTGCGCGCGGCATTCTGCGGACTGTCGCACCGGAGTTGGGGGGACACGTGAAGATCCTCATGGTGTCGTGGGAGTACCCGCCGGTGGTGATCGGCGGGCTCGGCCGCCACGTGCACCACCTGTCGACCGCACTCGCCGCGGCCGGTCACGACGTCGTCGTCCTGTCCCGCCGACCCTCAGGCACCGATCCCAGCACCCACCCGTCGTCCGACGAGGTCAGCGAGGGCGTCCGGGTGATCGCGGCCGCACAGGATCCGCACGAGTTCGCCTTCGGCACCGACATGATGGCCTGGACCCTGGCAATGGGCCATGCCATGATCCGCGCCGGCCTGTCCCTGAAGCGACACGGCACCGACCGCCCTTGGCGTCCCGACGTGGTACACGCGCACGACTGGCTGGTGGCCCATCCGGCTATCGCGCTCGCCCAGTTCTACGACGTGCCAATAGTTTCCACGATTCACGCAACCGAAGCCGGCCGGCATTCCGGCTGGGTTTCCGGCGCGCTCAGCCGCCAGGTGCACGCGGTCGAGTCGTGGTTGGTGCGCGAATCCGATTCGCTGATCACCTGTTCGGCGTCGATGAGTGACGAGATCACCGAGCTGTTCGGTCCCGGTCTGGCCGAGACCACGGTGATCCGCAACGGTATTGACGCGGCGCGCTGGCCGTTCGCGGCCCGCCGCCCGCGCATTGGACCACCCGAACTGCTCTACGTCGGGCGGCTGGAATACGAGAAGGGCGTGCACGACGCCGTCGCCGCGTTGCCACGGATCAGGCGCCGCCACCCGGGTACCACGCTGACCATCGCCGGCGAAGGCACCCAACAGGATTGGCTCGTCGAGCAGGCCCGCAAACACCGGGTAATCAAGGCAACCAGGTTCGTCGGGCACCTCGATCACGCCGAGCTGCTGACGTTGTTACATCGGGCTGACGCCGCGGTGCTGCCCAGCCACTACGAGCCGTTCGGGCTGGTGGCCCTGGAGGCCGCCGCCGCCGGCACCCCGCTGGTGACGTCGGACATCGGTGGCCTGGGTGAAGCGGTGATCAATGGTCAGACCGGGGTGTCGTGTCCGCCCCGGAACGTGAGGGGTCTGGCCGCCGCGGTGTGCACGGTGCTCGACGATCCGGCCGCAGCGCAACGTCGCGCCCGGGCCGCCCGGGAACGGCTCACTTCGGACTTCGATTGGCAGACAGTCGCCGAGGAGACCGCACAGGTGTACCTGGCGGCCAAGCGCCCCGAACGGCAACCGCAGCCACGGCTGCCTATCGTCGAGCACGCATTACCCGACCGTTAGCTATTCGTCGCTGTCGATACCGATGGCGTCCGCGCAATACCGCCACAGCAGCTCACGATCGCGGTCGCTGTACCGGGTCCACGGCAGATAGTGCTCCGGGCGGGGCCGCCGGTCGTGCCAGAAGCGGCCGGTCGGCGGTGCCGGTTGGGTCGCGGCCAGCCACAGGGCCGTGTCGGCGCCCTCCTCGGGGGTTCGCAACATCGGACCGGTGAGAGCACGAAACCCTGGAAGCGACGAGGCTACCCCGGGAGTATCGGCCCATCCGGGGTGCATGGAGTACACGCGGATGTGCCGGCCGGCCCAGCGACGGGCCAGGATCGGGGTGAACGCCACCTGCATTCGTTTGGTGCGCGCATACGCGACGGCACCGCGGTATCGGCCGGTGCGGTATTCGGGGTCGTCGGCGGGCAGCGTTTGGGTATACATCCCGCCCGAGGACATCAGGATCACGCGCGGATCGCTGGATTTGGCCAGGATCGGAACCAGGAGCTCGGTCAGCAGCACCGGGCCGAGCACGTGGGTGGCCAAGGTGATCTCGTGCCCGTCGTCGGTCTCGGAACGGGTGGCGGGCAGCAACCCGGCATTGTGGATCAGCACGTCCAGCCGGGACACCCGAGTGCTCAGCTCGGCCGCGAAGGCGCGGACGGCACCCAGGTCGGACATGTCGCACACCTCCACCCGCACGTCGGCGTCCGATTCGGCCGCGATCTCGTCGCGCGCCTGCTCACCACTGTCCCGGTCCCGGACAGTCAGCAGGACGGTCGCGCCCAGCCGCGCCAAGCCCGCAGCAATCGCCTTGCCGAGGCCACGATTGGCCCCGGTGACCAGCGCGGTCCGACCACGAAGAGCGTCCGGCGGCGGATCGTTCGCCCAGCCCGAGCGCCGGATCTGATAGCCGATGCGCGTGTAGCCGGGAACGACCGTCCGATCGAGGGCTGTGTCGAGTACCGGGCGCATACCGTCGAGAAATCTCATACCCACCACTATTCACCTCAATGGCGCACGGCATGTCCGCGCTTTCGCCGGTAACGTTAAATGATGGGCCTGGTGTACTCGAGCGTGATCGACGCGCCACGCGACGAAGTGTTCGCATGGCATGCCAGACCCGGCGCGTTCACCCGGCTCGCCCCGCCGTGGCAGCCCATGCGGCTGGTCACCGAGGCTGCCTCGCTCAAGGACGGGCGCGCCACGCTCGCGCTGCCCGGCGGCCTGCGCTGGGTCGCCCAGCACCAGCCCGAATACTACGATCCGCCAAGGCGTTTCGTTGACACCATCGGCAGTGACGGGCTGGCGTCACTGCCAGCACGGTTCGCCGTCCGATGGCGGCACACCCACGAATTCGACGACGCCGGGGACGGCCGGACCCGAGTCACCGACCGGGTGGATACCGCGGTACCCGGCGCGGCGCTGCGCGCCATGTTCGCCTACCGGCACCGTCAGCTGGCCGATGACTTAGCCGCGCACAAGCTGGCGGCCGCGCACGGTCTGGCTCCGGCGACCGTCGCCGTCACGGGGGCATCGGGGCTGGTCGGTTCGGCGCTGACCGCATTCCTGAGCACCGGTGGGCATCGCGTCATCCGGCTGGTCCGCGGCACCCCACACGCCTCAGACGAGCGACAGTGGAATCCCGATGACCCCGACCCGGGTCTGCTCGCCGGGGTCGACGCGGTTGTCCATCTGGCCGGCGCCTCGATCGCGGGCCGGTTCACCGACAAGCATCGCAACGCAATCCGCGACAGCAGAATTGGCCCGACGCACCGGCTGGCCGAACTCGCGGGATGCACCGCCGACGGGCCGGGGGTGTTCGTCTCGGCTTCGGCGATCGGATACTACGGATACGACCGGGGTGACGAGACCCTCACCGAGGACAGTGCTAGCGGCGACGGATTTCTCGCCGACGTCGTCGCCGAGTGGGAAGACGCAACCGCGCCGGCCGAGCGGGCCGGGGTGCGGGTGGTGCGGGTGCGCACCGGCATCGTGCAATCCCCTCGCGGCGGCACGCTCCGGCTGATGCGTCCGCTGTTCAGCGCCGGGCTGGGTGGCCGGCTGGGCGATGGCCGACAGTGGCTGTCCTGGATCGGGATCGACGACCTGGTCGACGTCTATCACCGCGCGCTGTGGGACGCGGCGCTGTCCGGTCCGGTAAATGCGGTTGCCCCGCAACCGGTTCGCAACGTCGAGTACACCCGCGCCCTTGCCCATACCTTGCACCGGCCCGCGGTGTTGCCGGTGCCGCGACTGGGTCCCCGGCTGCTGCTCGGCGAGCAGGGCGCTCGCGAACTCGCTTGCGCCAGTCAGCGCGTGAGTCCCGCTCGTCTCAGCCGGGCGGGGCACCGGTTTCGCCAGCCTGATCTCGACTCGGCCTTGCGTCACCTATTCGGGCGCACCGGGTCGTGAGCGAAAGCGACCTCGGCGCTTGACCGGCTGTGCCGATGTCTAGCGGTCAACGCGTCGTCACCGGAACCGCAACCTCGTTGCGGCGCAGGCAGGGAACGGTCCACGGCGGGTCATAGAACCATGCCACCGCAGGACCAGCCGGCCGGTACTCGGTGTCATCGAGCAAGCGGAGCAATTCGTCGGTGCGCGACGCTACGGCGCCCGGTCCGCGGGCACCGGTGAAACGCAGCACCGCGAAATTCTCTGCCGGTACCGTGACGAGTTTGACGGCGTCATCGTTCGGCGCGGGCAGGGTATCCAGCGTCCATTTGACAGGCATGAAGAACCGGATCGCCCAGGTGCCGTCGGGCCCGGCTTCCTGCGACACCGGAGCGGTCATCGCGATGCGTTCGCCACCATTGGCCCGGCCACGTTGTTGGCTGACCGGAGCCGTCATCGCAATTTTCGACTTGGCATGGTTCGCACCGAAGATGTAGCCGGCCAGAGCGCGGAATCCACGGTTGCGGGCGCCTTCCTCGGTATCGTTGACCACGGTCTCGGCTGCGATGCGCGGACCGTAACGGCGGATCTGCAGGCCATTGGAGATCTGCTCGACGGTGTGGGGCGGTTCTTCGGTCCCGGCCCGCACCCCGACGACGAAACCGGCTGCTTCGACGACTTGGGCCAGCAGCGGCGCGATACGTCCCAGCATCTGAGGATCCACCTTTCGGGTGTCGTCTTGTTGCCTTCTTTGTCGATGGTCCACTGCCACTTGGCCATGCAATTACGGAATGGCCATCGAAATAAACATAGCCCCGAAACGACACCGCACGCCCCCTGGACCTTTTAGCCGCAATTTCCGGCTCGGCGCTGGTTCAATTCTTCCGTGGCCGTAGATGCCGCCCGGACCGTGACCCGCAGTGCTGGTCGCGCGATTTCGGCGGTAATGGCGGTCGTCCCGGTGGCCGGGATATCGCTCGGCGCCCAGATGCGAGGGCTGGTCAGCGAAGACGGTGTGAAGTCGTTCATCGGCTCCAACACCGATACCGCCTCGACGGGTCTGGCCGCAACCACGCTGCCGCTGTACGCGACGGCCTCGCCACGACTGCTGTGCAACAACGTCCAAAGCGGCACAAAGGCAATCGAACAGTATCTGTCGAGCCGGCCGTTTCTCGGTGCGAATATCACAACGGGCGCCCACGATCACACCTGACTTCTGCCCCGGCGGCAACTATTACACCGCGCTGCTGAACGCCGGCACCATCACGACCTGGCCCTGAGCTGCCGCGAGCCGCGGTAGTGACGCGATACCAGTAACCTATTCATGACAGATCGGAGCACTGCATTGAAACCGCAGGACGAGGGCCGCCACTTCCCCTATCGCTACGATCCTCGGCTGGCCCCGATGTGGCTACCGTTTCGGTGGCCAGGCAGCCAGGGCGTGACGCTGACCGACGACGGCCGTTTCGTCGCCCGCTACGGGCCCTGGCGTGCCGAAGCGCCATTGTCAAGCGTCCGCGACGCGCATATCACCGGTCCATACCGATGGTGGACTGCGGTCGGTCCACGACTGTCGATGGTCGATGACGGACTCACCTTCGGAACCAACGCACATGCCGGTGTCTGCATCCACTTCGAGCCACGGATCCACCGTGTCATCGGACTGCGGGACCACTCCGCGCTGACGGTGACCGTCGCAGACACCGAAGGGCTGTTCGCAGCGCTCACGAGCATTACATAGGGCGCGCCGACTCGGCGCCGCGCGCGGATCAGGGCCGGGCAGAACCTAATGCGGTCTGGAATTGGCGCATCGCGGCTACCAGCGCGGCGAAGACCCGATGTGCGGCCGCCAAGTCGGCATCGGGCAGGCTGTCCAGCGCCGCGTGGGTGTACATCCCCAACGGGGTGAAGAACGAGCGCGCGGTGTCCAGACCGGGTTCGGCGTAACGCAGGATGACTTTGCGCCGGTCGGCGGGGTGGGAGTCGCGGCGAATGTGGCCGGACTCGATCAGCCGGTCCACCAGGTAGGTGATCGCGGCACCGGACAGGCCCATCCGCTGGCTGAGATCGCCCGACGTCATCGGCTGCCCGGCGGTTTCGGCCACCATGATGTGCAGCAGGGCGCGGAAATCGGTGGGCCGCACGTCATGTGACATCGCGAACAGCCGGCCGATCTGGTCGGATTCGGTCGACAGCTCTCGCACGTCGGCCGTGATCGACGATTCCAGGGCAGCCCGGCTTGAGGTCTGTTCGTCAGCGTCCATACAGGTGAGCAGCGTATCTGCATCACCGAGTAATTTCAGTTGATTAATGTTTAATCCGCTGAAATACTCGCCTCGTGGTGTGGGAGAGTTTCGCCGCTGCCGTGAGCGGCCGGCGCTCATGGCTGCCCGGATTGGGCTTCGTGCTGCTGGCTACCGCTTTCATGGTGCTGATCGGCGGGAACGCCGCGGCGGGCCAGGCACCGCAGTCGGTTCCCAGCGACTCCGATTCGGCAAAGGTCGAGGCACTGGCCCGCCAGTTCCCCGGCGGCGACCGGGCTCCGTTGATCGTGGTCATCACCCGTGCAGACGGTGCGGTCCTGGACTCCGCCAATGTCAAGGCGGCCGAGGATGCCCGCGGCCGGATGCAGGCGGTCGCCCAGCCGGGCGCGGCACCGGCCCCGATACCGGCGATGGTGTCGGCCGACGGCAAGGCGGCCATCGGGGTGGTGCCGATCAGCGCCGACCTGTCGGGTTTGGCGCTCAACGACGCCGTCGCCGCGCTGCGCACCGCCGCCAACACCGGATTGCCCGCCGGCCTCGCGGCCCACGTCACCGGCGGACCCGCGTTCGGCGCCGACATCGCCAACGCGTTCACCGGTGCCAACATCACCCTGTTGGCGGTGACCGCTTCCGTGGTCGCACTACTGCTCATCGCGACCTACCGCTCACCCGTGCTGTGGCTGGTGCCGCTGCTGGTGATCGGATTCGCCGATCGGGTCGCGACCTCGCTGGGCACCGCGGTGGCGTCGCTGACCGGGCTGAGCTTCGACGGGTCGACCTCCGGGATCACCAGCGTGCTGGTGTTCGGTGCGGGCACCAACTACGCACTGCTGCTCATTTCGCGTTACCGCCAAGAACTTCGGCGACATGGTGATCACCGTGACGCCCTGCGCCGCGCGGTGCGTATGGCAGGGCCGGCGATCGTCGCCAGCAACGCCACCGTGGTGCTGGCGCTGCTCACCCTGATTTTCGCCTCGACGCCCAGTACCCGCAGCCTGGGCGCGCTGGCGGCGTGCGGACTGGTCGTCGCGGCGATGTCGGTGCTGGTGGTGCTGCCGCCGCTGCTGGCGCTGTGCGGCCGGCGATTGTTCTGGCCCTTCATCCCCGAGCCGGATGAAGGCGCGACCCTCGATTCCGGGCTCTGGCACGGCGTCGCCGAACGGGTGGCCCGCCGTCCCGCTGTGGTCGCAGTGGTCACGATCGCGCTTCTGGCAGGGTTGTCAACCGGTCTGCTGGGTACCCGAATCGGTTTGTCGCAGACCGAACAATTCCGGGTCAAGGCCGATTCGGTGTCCGGGTTCGACATCGTGGCCCAGCATTTTCCCGCCGGCCTGGCCAACCCCACCCTGGTCGTCGGCCCCACCCCGCAGGCGGCTCAATTGCAGCGGGCCATCAGCGCGACCCCCGGCGTGGTCTCGGCGACGCAGTCAGGCACCTCGACCACGGGGTTGACGAAGTGGTCGGTGGTGATCGACGCCGCGCCGTCATCGGAGCAAGCATTCAATGCTATTGTGGCACTGCGGAATTCGACCAAATCAGTGTCCCCCGACGCGCTGGTCGGTGGCGCCGACGCACAAGCACTCGACGTTCGCGACGCCGCTGTACACGACCGGCTGTTGCTGATCCCGGCTATCCTGACCGTCATCCTGGTCGTCCTGTATGTGCTGCTGCGATCCGCCCTGGCGCCGCCGACCCTGCTGGCTGCCACGATTCTCGGCGCGCTCGCCGCACTCGGGCTCGGCGGCTGGGCCAGCATCCATGTATTCGGTTTTCCTGCCCTGGACAACAGCACTCCCCTGTTCGCCTTCCTGTTCCTGGCTGCCCTCGGGGTGGACTACACCATCTTCCTGGTCACCCGCGCGCGCGAGGAGGCGGCACACCACGGCGCCCGCGACGGGATGATCCGCGCGGTGTCGGCCACCGGCGGCGTCATCACCAGCGCGGGAATCGTTTTGGCCGCCGTCTTCTGCGTACTGGGCGTGCTGCCCCTGATCGTGCTGACCCAGCTGGGCATCATCGTCGGCCTGGGGATCCTGCTTGACACCTTCATCGTGCGCACCCTGGTCATCCCGGCATTGTTCGCCCTGATCGGTGACCGAATCTGGTGGCCCGCTAACCCCAAACCGGTTGAACGCCAACCTGATTTAGCCTATTCACACCCTAACGGAGGAACTGATGAATAAGTCGATTCTGGCCGGCACCGGGCTCGCTGTCGCCGCGGCGGCCGGTACCGGAAGCGTCGCCAGCCCACCGCGAACGTCCGACTGGTACTCACGGCTTCGCAAACCGCCGTACCAGCCACCCGGCGTCGCCTTCCCCGTGGCGTGGACCACGCTCTACGCCGATATCGCCACCAGCTCCGCGGTGGCCATCGACCGGTTACGCACGACGGGACAACACGACAAGGCACGCCGCTACCTCGCCGCGCTGAGCATCAACCTGGTCCTCAACGCCGGATGGAGTTGGCTGTTCTTCCGGTTCCACAAACTCGGCGCGTCCGCGCTCGGCGCCGCGGTACTTGCGACCAGTAGCGCCGACCTGGCGCGGCGGACCGCCGAGGCCGATCGACGCGCCGGATTGGCGATGCTCCCCTACCCGTTGTGGTGTGCCTTCGCCACCATGCTCGCCACCCACGTCTGGCGACTCAACCGCTGAGAGTCCGTTGACGCCGGCGTTGTTGTGGCTTCGTCGCGACCTGCGGTTGCGCGATCATCCGGCGCTGGCCGCTGCGGCCGGCAGCGACGACGTGCTCGCGTGCTTCGTACTCGATCCGCGCCTGGAGGCTTCGTCAGGCCGGCGCCGCTTGCAGTTCCTGGGCGATTCGCTGCGCCACCTGCGCGACGACCTGGATGGCCGGCTACTGGTGACCCGCGGGCAACCCGAAGAGCGGATTCCCGTCATTGCCCGGGAAATCGACGCATCGTCAGTGCACATATCAGAGGATTTCGCGCCGTTCGGACGGCGCCGCGACGAACGAGTGCGCGCGGCGCTGGGTTCGGTGCCGCTGGTGGCGACGGGGTCGCCCTATCTGGTCTCACCCGGCCGCGTCACCAAGGACGACGGCTCCCCATATCGGGTGTTCACACCGTTCTTCCGCAGATGGTCGGACATGGGCTGGCGGCGACCGGCGCGATCAGGTGTCGATTCGGCCCGCTGGCTCGAACCGGCGCAGGCGCGGATCGAACCTTGCGAGATCCCCGACCCCGGTATCGCACTTGACATCGCTGCCGGTGAGGCGGCGGCACATTCGCAGTGGACGGCGTTCGTCGACGCCGGACTGGACCGCTACGCGCAGGACCGCGACAGGCCGGACCTGCCGGGTACCAGCCGGATGTCGGCGCACCTGAAGTTCGGCACCATCCACCCCCGGACCATGACCGCGAGCCTGGACCACAACGTCGCCGGCGCACGAGAATATCTGCGGGAGTTAGCGTTCCGAGACTTCTATGCCGCGGTACTGCATCACTGGCCGGCCAGCGCCTGGCAGAACTGGAACAGTGAATTCGACAGCATCCAGACCGACACGGGCGCGCACGCCAAACGGGTCTTCGAGGCCTGGAAAGCCGGCCGAACGGGGTTTCCGTTGGTCGATGCCGGAATGCGTCAACTCCAGGAGACCGGTTTCATGCACAACCGGGTGCGGATGATCGTCGCATCGTTTCTGGTCAAGGACCTACACCTGCCGTGGCAGTGGGGCGCTCGCTGGTTCCTGGATCAACTCGTGGACGGCGACCTGGCCAGCAACCAGCACGGGTGGCAGTGGTGTGCGGGATGCGGCACCGACGCCGCGCCGTACTTCCGGGTGTTCAACCCGGCCACGCAGGGCAAGAAGTTCGACCCCTCCGGCGATTACATCCGGCGCTGGGTCCCCGAGCTGGGCGGCGTCGATGTCGTCGCGCTGCGAAAGGGCGAACGGCCGCCGGGATATCCGGCACCGATCGTCGACCACGGCACCGAGCGGGCCGAAGCACTGCGCCGCTACCACCGCATCGGCTGAGAAGGCGGTGCGACCGGCAACCCTTCAGTGAATCATGGGAGTTTAGTGGGTGTTTACCGGATTCGCTTTCCTGAAGCTGTTTGGCATGCAATTATCAGCTAATTCACAGTTGTCGATGCCAGGGAGGCGTTATGGCTCACTCGGTCGTTCGGACGTTGCTGGTCTCAGGTGCTGCCGCGGGCCTGATGGCCAGCGCCGGAGCCTGCTCGTGTTCGATCGGATCGTCGTCGCACGCGGTGAGCAAGGCCGACGTCGAAAGCCAAATCACCGCCAAGATGACAGACGCCGCCGGCAACAAACCCAATTCGGTGGATTGCCCAAGCGACCTGCCGGCAAAGGTCGGGGCCGAGATCAACTGCGAGATGAAAGTCAAAGGCGAGACCGTCGACGTCAACGTCACCGTGACCGCCGTCAACGGTAAGGACGTCAAATTCGACATGGTGAAGACGGTCGACAAGAACCAGGTCGCCAAAATCATCAGCAACAAACTCACTCAGCGGATGGGCGTTAGGCCTGATGCGGTGACCTGCCCCGACAACTTGAAAGGCGTCGTGGGCGCCACGCTGCGGTGTCAGCTCACCGACGGCGGCAAGAAGTACGGCGTCAACTTGACCGTCACCAGCGTCGACGCCGGTGATGTCATCTTCGATATCAAGCTCGATGACCACCCCGAATAGGCATCGCACCGGAACCTGTTGCCCACCCGTCGTTTTCCCATCGCTTCCCATCGACTCCGGGCTCCGGGCGCGTCGCGTTGATGCTGGCATGCGTCGGATGTAGCTTCGGAAAGTCGTCGAAATCGGCGACCGGCAGCTCGCGCGCGACGCCGGCTGTCGGGATCGAACAGTTCCTGCAGTTCTGCCTGATTCTCGTCCAACCGGCGTGACCGGCCGGACGACTGCGCGGCGAGCCGGCAGAAGTACGACGGCACGTCGGGGTGAACCCGGGCTAGTGGGACGCCTTTTTGCGTTCGATGTCGGCCAGGGCAGCGGCCAGTTCGGCGCGCTGGGCGGCCGATGTCTCCCAGGACAGCTGCCGGTTCTTGACCACCTTCGCCGGTGAGCCGACCGCGATCGAATAGTCCGGGATGACGCCGCGGACCACCGCGTGCGCGCCCATCACACAGCCCCGTCCGATGGAGGTGCCGCGCAGCACCGTCACCTTCGTCGCGATCCAGGTGTCCGGCCCGATCCGCACCGGTGACTTGATGATGCCCTGATCCTTGATCGGGAGCGTGATGTCGTCCATCCGGTGGTCGAAGTCGCAGACGTAGCACCAGTCGGCCATCAGCGCTGAATCTCCGAGCTCGATGTCGAGGTAGCAGTTGATGACGTTGTCCCGGCCGAGCACCACCTTGTCGCCGAAGCGCAGCGAACCCTCGTGGGCGCGGATGGTGTTCTTGTCCCCGATGTGCACCCAGCGGCCGATCTCGAGCTGCGCCAGCTCAGGTGTCGCGTGGATCTCGACACCCTTACCGAGAAAAACCATGCCGCGGGTGATGATGTGCGGGTTGGCCAGCTTGAACTTCAGCAGCCGCCAGTAGCGCACCAGGTACCACGGGGTGTAGGCGCGATTTCTCACCACCCACTTCAGCGATGCCGGCGTGAGGAACCTGGCCTGGCGCGGATCCCGCAGCCGTGATCCACGCCAGCGGCGATGCAGCGGGGCACCCCACATGCTCGTCATGGGCGGTCAGCCTACCGCGAGCCGCCACGGGTTACCCTCACCTGTACTCGATCGCTGCTGATGCCGAAGGACCGGGCCCGCCGATGAGCGACCCGCGTTGCGGAAGGATTTGGGAGCCCTGCTAACCGACAAGGTGCTTGCGCGACGTCTTCTGGCGGCCGTTTTCGCGGCATGCTCACGGTCGGACTCGGCGGTTGCGGCAACACAGATTCCTGGGTTGATGCGGTGCCCGCGCTGGGCTGGCCTGCGCAATACGGCGACGCCGCCAACAGCAGCTACACCACAACGACCGGCGCCACCAAGCTCACGCTGGCGTGGACGCGTTCGGTCAAAGGGAGCCTGGCGGCCGGGCCGGCGCTGAGCTCACGCGGTTATCTCGCACTGAATGCGCAGACCCCGGCTGGATGTTCGCTGATGGAGTGGGAGAACAACGAAAACGGGCGGCAGCGCTGGTGTGTCCGGCTGTTCCAGGGCGGCGGCTTCGCCGGTCCATTATTCGACGGCTTCGACAACCTCTACGTCGGTCAGCCCGGAGCGATCGTCGCCTTTCCGGTCACACAGTGGACGCGCTGGCGGCAGCCGGTGATCGGGATGCCGTCCACCCCGCGGTTCCTGGGACACGGCCGACTGCTCGTCAGTACCCACCTGGGTCAGGTGCTGGTTTTCGACGCCCACCGCGGCATGGTGGTCGGCAGTCCGCTGGATCTGGTGGAGGGCGTCGATCCGGCCGACCCGACGCGCGGGTTAGCCGATTGCGCCCCGGCGCGGATGGGCTGTCCGGTCCCGGCCGCCCCTGCTTTCTCGCAGGTCAACGGGATGGTTGTGCTCGGCGTCTGGCAGCCGGGTGCGCCGGCCGCGGGGCTGGTCGGGCTGAAGTACCAGGCGGGACAGCTTGTCCGCGAGTGGACCAGTGACGCCGTGCGCGCCGGTGTACTTGCCAGCCCGGTGCTGTCCGCCGACGGAGAGACGGTCTACGTCAATGGCCGCGATCAACGGCTGTGGGCACTCCACGCCGCCGACGGCAAGGTGAAGTGGTCGGTGCCGCTGGGATTCCTGGCCCAGACACCGCCCGCGGTCACCCCACAGGGCCTGATCGTGTCCGGCGGAGGTCCCGAAACCCGGCTGGCGGCGTTCCGGGACGCCGGCGATCACGCCGACCAGGCTTGGCGACGCGATGACGTCACCGGATTGTCGACGTCGAGTCTGGCCGGCACCGGCGTCGGCTACACGGTGGTCAGCGGTCCGCCGCACGACGGCGGACCCGGTTTGTCGTTGCTGGTCTTCGATCCGGCCAACGGCCATCCGGTCAACAGCTATCCGCTACCTGCGGCCACCGGATATCCCGTCGGGGTATCGGTCGGCAACGACCGCCGCGTGGTGACCGCCACCAGCGACGGCCAGGTCTACAGCTTCGCGCCGGCGTAACCGGCCCTAAATAGCCAGCGGCGGGATGGCGCTGCGCGGCACCTGGGCTTGCCTGGCGCCGGAAAAAGACGGCAGCAACTCACCCTGGGCGAAGTAGAAGATCAGATCGTCGTCGGTGATGGCGAAGTTCTGGTAGTGGGACGGGTCGAGGCCGGTCGACGGCAATATCGTGATGCCCAGCCCGGTCTGATGTTCCAGTTCGCGCTGGACGATCGGGAAGATGGTGTCCAGTGGCGTGGCGCCGGGCGCGAACAGCGTGTCGAAGGTGATGGGCTGCTTGGTCCCCAGGTTGTAGTTGAATGCCTTGTACCAGGTGGATGGACGCGCCCCGCCAAGGTCCTGGAAGAACTTGAGCACAACGCTGCGGGTGTTGTGTGGCGGCTGGCCGGAGCTGTGCTGTTCGCTGGTGGCGTCCATTTGATAAGGCTGGTCGCGCTGCGGGGACCCCTTCGCAACATTGACGAACCCGTCGCGGTTTTGCGTGATGTAGTCGGTCAGCACCTGCTGGTCGGGATAGTCGATGGGAAACGTCATATCCAGCGTGTACTTAGGGCCCGACGCGTGTATATGACAGATTTGAGTGGCCTCGACAGTGCCGCCCAGGCTGGCGCACGACGGTGGCGCGGCGGCCGCCGGCCAACCCAACAGGACCGCAGTAGCCAGCACTGCGGCCACTATCAGATAACGCATCGTCGAAGTATCCTCGCAGGGGTTTGTGGCGCCACCGCCCCTCTTTGGGGGTGATCGCCGCCAGCGTACCGGGCGCTAACGGGAGGGACGGCACACGTACGCCGTCGCATGACTGGAGGGCCCGGGACCGATGCGGGTGATGATCACCGACAGGGGCCGGCTGCCACGCAGCCGGAGCCGTCGCCGCAGGGCGTCTGGGTCGACCTGAACGCCGCGGACCAGGATTTCCAGTGCCCCGCAGTCCAGGGCCGACAGCGCCTGACGCAGCCGACGCTCATCGAACGCCAGTTGCTCGAGCACCTCGAATCCGCGCACCGCCGGCGGCAGCCGGTCACCGGACAGGTAGGCGATGTCGGGGTCGAGCTGCCACAGCCCGTGCCGGGCAGCGTAGTGGCGTACCAGGCCGGCCCGGACGACGGCGCCGTCGGGGTCGACGATCCATCGCCCCGCGGGCCGCACCGGGCAGTCGTCCGGCTCGGTATCGGTGACCTGCTCGCCGCGATCGAGAATGCTCGCCCGACGGCGCACGCCCGGCCCGGCCAATCCGGCCGACCACAGGCACGCCTCCCGGACCGAACCGCGGTACGAGATCACCTCGATCTCGCCGTCGAAACCGAGTCGACTCAACTGATCGAAATCTATTCCGGGAGAACATTTTACGACCAGATGCCGGCCGCGGTAGCAGTCCAGTAACGGGCCCAGGCCGGGCTGGTGATCGGCCGGACTGAAGCGCCGCCGCCCACTGCTGCGACGCGCCGGGTCGATGACGACGGCCGCGTCTCGGGTCACCGGATGCAGCGCGTCGGCACGGCACAGGTCGGCGGTGGCGCCCAGGTTGTGGCGCGCCATCGCCAGTCGCACCGGGTCGATGTCGCTGCCCACCGCGCGGACGGCCGACGCGCGCAGCGCGGCGATCTCGGTGCCGATGGAGCAGGTCGCGTCGTGCACCAAGACATCTGGGCTACCTGGCGCGGTTGCGGCCAGCCGCCCGGCGCGGTGCAGTGCCACCGCCGCCGCTGTGGCCTGCTGCAGCGCCTCGTCGGTGAATAGCCAGTCCGAGACCGCAGGAATCCCGCCCAGCCCGCCCAGCTTTCCCAGCTTGCCGGAGGCCTTGCGGCGCAGCAGCGTCGTCTCCACCAGGATCGGGGCCCGCGCGCCGAACCGGGCGCGCACCGCGGCGGTGTCGGCGATCCGGGTCCTGCCGGTCAGTTGGAAATTCGCGACCTGCCGAAGCGCCGCGTCGCCTGATTCCGACCGCAGGTAACTGACGTCGTCCGTGGTGAAGGTGAGGCCAGTGAAGTCACCGCTCAGGACGGCTTGACCCCGGTGATCATCACGTTGTAGAACCAGCCCTTCGGCGCCACGTGCCGCCAGATGTTGGCGTCCACCCAGCTCAGCGTTTTCCAGCTACCGAAGGCGAACTTCGCCCAAGTCCAGCCGAGCTTGCCCGGCGGAACGGTCGACTCGAAGGTGCGAACGGGCCACCCGAGCATCGCGGCGGTGAACTCTTCGCTGGTGGTTTCGACCTGTGCCGCGCCGGCGTCGGTGGCCATCCGCTCGAGATCATCGGGCTCGAAGGTGTGCAGGTCGACAACCCACTCCAGAGCAGCCGCGCGCGAGTTCTCGTCGATCTCGGCCTGTGGGCGGCGCCAGCTGCCCAGCCCGGGCAGCTTCATCGCGCGGATGGTGAGGTTCCACGTCAAGTTCGCCAACGTACGGGCGTATGCGTTGCCGACGGTGGTCGGCTCGCCCGCGAACACGAACCGGCCGCCCGGCTTCAGTACCCGGATCACCTCGCGCAGCGACAGCTCGACGTCGGGGATGTGATGCAGCACGGCATGCCCGACCACCAGGTCGAAGGTGTCGTCCTCATACGGGATGCCCTCGGCGTCGGCGACTCGACCGTCGATGTCGAGCCCCAGTGACTGCCCGTTGCGGGTGGCGACCTTGACCATGCCGGGTGACAGGTCGGTGACCGACCCGCGCCGGGCGACGCCCGCCTGGATCAGGTTGAGCAGGAAGAATCCGGTCCCGCAGCCCAGTTCCAGGGCGCGGTCGTAGGGCAGCTCGTCGATGACCTCGTCGGGCACGATGGCGTCGAACCGGCCGCGGGCGTAGTCGACGCAGCGCTGGTCGTAGGAAATCGACCACTTCTCGTCGTAGCTCTCGGCTTCCCAGTCGTGGTAGAGCACCTGGGCGAGCTTGCTGTCGTGCCGGGCAGCTGCCACCTGTTCGGCGGTGGCATGCGGGTTGGGCGCGGCTTCAGCGGGAATCTCCGAACTCCTCGTCATGAAGGGCAGCCTAACGGCCGTCCCGGTCGCCTTTGCTGCCCCCGCCTTGACCAGCGGCGAACACTTCGACATAACGACGGCGTTCGGCGGCGAGCCACTCGGCCGGTCCCAGCTCGAAGACGTCGTTGATAACGGCCTTGGCGGCGGACAGCGCAAGCGACGGGCCGTCGAGAAAGCGGCGCGCCCACGCCGCGGCGGCGTCGTACACGTCGTCGGGTGCCACCATGTCGTCGATCAGGCCCAGCGCCAACGCCTCCTCGGCGTCGAAGAAGCGCCCGCTGAACACCAGCTCCTTGGCCCTGCTGGGACCCGCCACACGGGTCAGGCGGGCCATTCCGCTGCCGCCGGGGATCAGTCCGGCCA
Organism: uncultured Actinomycetota bacterium; assembly: GCA_963763005.1. Classification (GTDB taxonomy): domain Bacteria; phylum Actinomycetota; class Actinomycetes; order Mycobacteriales; family Mycobacteriaceae; genus Mycobacterium. The sequence continues at coordinate 85,920 of CAVXMI010000016.1, read as the reverse complement.
GGATTTCGGTCGCGCCGAACTTCACGTTGTCACCACTGACCCGCCAGTCGGCTGCCAGCGCCAGCGTGAGCCCGGCGCCCAGCGCGTACCCGGTGATTGCGGCCACGGTCGGCTTCGGGATCGCCGCCACGGCGTCGACGGCTTCCTGCCGCACCCGGGCCGCGGTGTCGGCCTCCGGCGCGGTCAGTGTCCGCATTTCGGGCATGTCGTCGCCGGCGGAGAAGATCTCCTGGCCTCCGAACAGAATCACCGCGGCGACATCGTCGCGGCGGCCCAGCTCTGCGGCAGCGGCGGCGATTTCGCGATAGACCTGACGGGTCATCGCGTTGGTCGGTGGTCGCGACACGAGCAGCATGGCCAGGCCGGCATCCTGTGAACCGTCGCTGACCACGACGCTGACGAACTCGCTCAAAACGGCCACCCGGTAGAACCGCCCGACAACCGCGCCTGGTGGTACCGATCGGAGTCGAAGAACTCGAACACCCAGTTGTCGCCCTGCTTCTCCAGGACGGGCTGCACCGGGACGATCTGGCGCTCGACGGCCAGCACATCGGCAACGGTGCGGCCGGCCAGCGCGTCCAGCTGCGTCCAGGTCGGCGGCAGCAAGAAGTTACGGCCGGCCGCGAAGTCGTCGATGGCCGCCTGTGGCGTCATCCAGTCGGCGTGGTCGGATTCGGTGTTCTCACCGTCGGCGCGCTGCCCCTCCGGCAGGGCTCCGACAAAGAAATAGGTGTCGTAGCGGCGCGTGCGCTCGGCCTCCGGGGTGACCCAGTTCGCCCACGGCCGCAGCAGGTCGGAGCGCAGCACCAGGTTTTCCCGCCGCAGGAAGTCGGCAAACGACAGTGTCCGGTCGGCCAGCGCAAGGCGGGAATCGCCGTACACCGAGGCATCCCGGACAATCCCGTCCGGGTTGCCGGCCGGCCCGGCGAACAGCACACCCGATTCCTCGAAGGTCTCCCGCGCCGCGGCGCAGACCAGCGCTTCGGCCAAATCGGGTTCGATGCCGAACCGCTGCGCCCACCACTGCGGCGGCGGGCCGGACCAGGCGATGTCGGCGTTACGGTCGCGGTCGTCGACGCCCCCACCGGGAAACACCATCACCCCGGCGGCGAACTCCATCGCTGAATGCCTGCGCATCAGGAATACGTCAATGCCGGCCCCTGAACCGGGCTCAGTGTCGCGGACCAGCATTACGGTCGCCGCCGGCCTTGCAATCAGAGGGGGTGTCAGGGGCTCGCGCGGTGAATTCATGGCTGCCTCCGGTGGGCTGCGCGGGTACGAACCCGCCGGGCGAAATATCGCCCGTCCACGACGTCCAGCGCGATCTTCTGGCCGAACGTGGTGGACAGGTTTTCGGCGGTCAGCACGTCGGGCAGCAAACCCGACGCGACCACCTGCGCCTCCGACAGCAGCAGGCAGTGGGTGAAGCCGGGCGGAACCTCTTCCACGTGATGTGTGACCAGCACCAGCGCGGGCGCGTCGGGGTCGGCGGCCAGGTCGGCCAGCCGCGCCACCAACTCCTCCCGGCCGCCCAGGTCCAGGCCGGCGGCGGGTTCATCCAGCAGCAGCAGTTCCGGATCGGTCATCAAGGCACGGGCGATCAGCACCCGCTTGCGCTCACCTTCGGACAGCGTCCCGTAGGTGCGATCGGCCAGGTGTTCGGCACCAAGGCTTTCCAGCATGTCGATCGCGCGGTGGTAGTCGACGTCCTCGTAGCGCTCCCGCCACCGGCCCAGCACCGCATAGCCGGCTGACACGACGAGGTCACGCACCACTTCGTCGGTGGGTATCCGCTGCGCCAAAGCCGACGAACTCAGCCCGATCCGCGCACGCAGCTCCGAAACGTCGACCCGGCCCAGTCGTTCACCGAGCAGAAAGGCGACGCCCGAGGACGGGTGCTCGGCTGCCGCAGCGATGCGTAGCAGCGACGTCTTGCCCGCCCCATTCGGGCCGATGATCACCCAGCGTTCGTCCAGCTCGACGGCCCAATCCAGCGGGCCGACCAGTACACGCCCATCACGGCGCAGTGAAACATTTCTGAAGTCGATCAGCAGGTCGGGGTCGGCCGCGGCGGGGCCGGTTTGGGGGCCGGTTTCGGGCACTTGACCATCGTGCCGTACCGCGAGCCCGCAACGCGTGCCGGGTCGCCATGTCCCGCGAGCAGACAGCCGGCTAGAGGTCGTTTCCGGCGTAGGACAGGTTGAAGCTTTTGTTCGCCAGCGGGAAGTCCGGGACGATGTTGTCGGCCATGGCGACCGGCAACGCGGGCCAGTTGAACCAGGACGGGTCCACGATCTTGCAGCGGGTGATCAATCCGGCGTCGCCAACCTCGACCCGGTGTACGACGGCGCCGCGCCAGCCTTCGACGATGCCTATCCCGGAGCAGTTCCCGGCGGCCGCCGGCAGCGGCGATGCGCACTGCAGCGGGCCGCTGTGATTCTCGATCAGGTCGCAGGCCAGTGCTACGGATGCGGCGAATTCGTCGCGCCGGATTGTGTAGCGGGCCAGTACGTCACCGCCGGTGCTTTCCACCGCAGTGACCGGTAGCGCAGTCGTCGGGTGATCGAGGCGGGCATCGGTGGAGATGCCGCTGGCGCGCGCGACGTAACCGAGACACCCGAGCGCGTGAGCGTCGTCGCGGCTCAGCACCGCGGTGTCGGCAAACCGGTCGTAAACCACCGAGTTTCGCAGTGTCAGTTCGCTGATCTCGGCAACTTCGTCCGCCAGTGTACGCAGCTCGGCTGGATCCGGAAGTTCTTGCAGCACAATGCCTCCGGGCCGGATTGCACCGCGCAGCAGACGATGGCCAGTGACGCGCTGGTTGATCCGCAACAGATACTCGCGGATGCGCTGGGCATGGGCGTTGGCCAGCGAGAAACCGACATCGTTGGCCAGCGCGCCCAGATCGGTGGCGTGGTTGTAGAGCCGTTCCAGTTCAACCAGCAGAGCCCGCAGCCGGTGCACCGGTTCGGGCGCGTCGAATCCCAGCGCATCCTCCACAGCCAGGCTGTACGCGAGCGCATGCGCTGCCGAAGTGTCGCCACTGATTCGCTCGGCGAGTACCACGGCGCCATTGGCGCCGATTCCAGTGCGCCCCTCGAAGAGTTTCTCGATACCCCGGTGCACGAACCACAGTCGCGCCTTGAGTCGCAGCACCGATTCGCCGCTGACGGAAAAGCGGAAATGCCCCGGCTCGATCAGGCCGGCATGCACTGGCCCCACCGGGATTTCGTAAACCCCGGGGCCTTCCACCTCAAGAAACGGAAAACGTCCGTCGGTGCCGAACTGCGGCGGAGGTCCGGCATCGCGCCGCATCGGATGCCAGTCCTCCGGCCAGTGCCCGTGGCGTACCAACCGCCTCGGTTGCGGATGTCCCACCGGCACAATCCCGTACAGGTCCATCATCTCCCGCTCGAAGCGACCCGCGGGGATCGACAGGTGCCCCAGGGATGGAACTGACGGACTTGCCGCCGGGGTGGTCAGGGTCAGCTCGACGCGGCGGTCCGGCTGCCCCGCCACCAGCAGGTACACGATCCGTAACGCGTCGCCCTCGTCATGAGCGGCAACGAGTGCCAGCCGATAGCCGGCAGCCAGCAACTCCCCCACCGCGCCGGCAAGTTCTTCACCGGAAAGCTTGCGGCTCACCATATTCCGACTCACTAGCCCGCTCCGAACTGACCGGCGGCAGTGGTGAACAACCCGGTGAGCGGGCCGGCCGTCAGACCCAGCGCGATGGACGCCGCGACGCCCATCACGAGTGCGGCCGCGACGGTAGCGGGCACGGCGATCGGCGGTGCACCGGCGCTCGGCGTCCCGAGCAGGATCCGCCGCGAATTGCCGACCAGCGCCGCGAACGCCACGACCATCAACAACAACGCGCCGGCAAGCACCCAGGACAGCCCGGCATTGGCGAGCGACCGGGCGATCGACAGCTCGCTGGCGAACATGGCGAACGGCGGCAGCCCAAGCAGGACGACCATACCGACCGCGAACGAGACTCCCACCAGTCGCGATCGGGACAGTACGGCGGTGATGTCGTCGATCGCCGTCGAATCGTGTGCGGCCTGAAGCTGGCCGCCGGCCAGGAACAACACCGTCTTGCCGACGCCGTGCGCGAGCACGTGCAGCAGCAGGGCCGCGATCGCCAGCTTGGTTCCCGCGGCTGCCGCGATCGCGATCAGCCCCATGTTCTCCATCGAGGAATACGCCAGCATCCGCTTGAGATCCGTTGCGACATTGAGTAAAAGCGCAGCGATCAGCACCGTCGCCAGCCCGACCGTCAGTAGGCCCGCACGCAGGAAGCCCGGCCCGACCGCGGCATCAATGATCGGCCGTATCCGGATCAGCACCGAGAACGCCACGGAGAGCAGCACTCCGCTCATCAACGCCGAGACCGGCGCCGGGGCCTGGCTGTGCGCGTCGGCGAGCCAGCCATGGAAGGGAACCAGGCCCACCTTCGCGCCGTATCCGATGAGCAGCAGCCCGCCGGCCAGCCGGGTGACGGCCGGGTCGAGGTGCGCCGCGCGGGCCGCCAAGACATCGAGATTGAGAGCCATCGCGCCGTCGGCGCCGACATGGAGCGCGGCGAAGTACAACAGGACCGTACCGAGGAAGGCGACGGCGATACCGACCGAGCAGATCATCACGTACTTCCAGGTGGCCTCCAGCGCAGTGCGGGTGCGCCGATGTCCCACCAGAAAGGCGGTGATCACCGTGGTGGCCTCAACCGCGATCCAGATCACCCCGATGTTGTTGGCGGACACCGCAAGAGCCATCGCTGCCAGGAATGCCGGCGTCAGTGCGCCATACAGTCGGGCGTCGCGGCGGTCGGTGTGACCGTGTGCGAGTTCGGCGTCGATGTATCCGATGCTCGCCCAGGTGGCCAGGGTGCCGACGACGCCGATGACGATGAGCATGGTCACCGAGAGCGCATCAGCGCGCAGCACACCGCCGAGCGCGACGTGCTGTCTGGTTCCGATCTGAAGGCCCAGCGCCACGCCGGATCCGAGTACTGTCAGCGCAGACAGCACGGTCAGCGCTGCGGTCCATCGCCGCCACCCACCGGCCAGCGCGACGGCGGCTGCGACGATGGGCGCCAGTATCGGCAATAACATCAGGCCAGGCGTTAACGTCATCAGTCTCGCAATCTCTGCAGCCGGTCCAGGTCGGTGCCGCCGAACATCCGCCGCAGCCGGCTGGTGAGGACGCCGAGCACGATCAGCGCGAACAGCACGTCCAGCGAGGCACCCAGTTCGACGATCAGCGGCACCCCGGCGGTCAGCAGGAACGCCGTGGCCGCGATCCCGTTGTCCAGCATGAGGAATCCCGCGGCCTGCGAGATTGCGTGCCGCCGGGTCACCATCACGAACAACGCGATCAGCACTACCGCCAGTCCCGCCGGGGCGGCCCTGACCGCCGCGCCCGGGTCCAGATCGACAACAGGTCGGGTGACCGCCAGCGCGACCACCGTCAGACCTGCCGCGATCAGCAGCGACGCGGTGGTATTGACCAGCGGTGTCGCCTCGCGCTGCTGGTACTCCTCGGCGCCGAGTGCACGGGCGAGCAGCCACGGCAGAACCACCCCGCGCAGCGCGAACAGCGCGATCCCGATTCCGACGAGCTCCCAATCATGTGTGTGCACACCAAGAATCATCGGGATCGCGGCCAGCGCGACGCCCTGGACCGCAAGCAGCCGAACGATCGAGCGCAGGTCGCGCCGCCACACGATCAACACGGCGGCCAGCACCATGCCGCCGGGCGCAAGGTCGAGCACGCCCGCATAGTTGAGGTCGGTCAAACCCATTACACCCATCACCCTTACGCCGTGAAGAAGTTGGCCGAGGTGACGGCCAACAGGGCCAACAGGAACGAGCCCGCCAGCAATTCGGGCACCCGGAACAGTCGCAGCTTGGCGATGAAGACCTCTGCGCCGGCCAGCACGACAGCCACCACTGCGACCTTGACGCTGATCGCCACGACGCCGATCCCGACGCCGATCAGGCTCGGCTGGCCACCCGCAACCCCCCACGGGACAAATAAATTCGCCAGCAACGCCAGCAGCACGGTGAGTCGCATGCCGCTGGCCCACTCGACGAGCGCCAGCTTGGGACCGGCGTATTCCAGCACCATTGCCTCGTGCACCATCGTCAATTCGAGGTGGGTCGCCGGATTGTCTACCGGGAGCCGTCCGGTTTCGGCGATGACGACGATCACCAGGGCGACGAACGCAAGTATTCCCGCCAGCGAGAACACGTCCCCCGGGTTGTCGAGGGTAAAGGCAACGATGGCACCGAGATTGGCCGATCCCGCGGGGATGGACAGCGCGAAGACGGCGAGCAGGATGGTCGGCTCGACCAGGGCGGCGATGGTGATCTCCCGGCTTGCGCCCATGCCGCCGAACGACGTGCCGGTGTCGATGCCGGCCAACGTCAGCGCGACGGTACCCAGGAACAGCAGACCCACAACGGCGAACAAATCGGCAACCGGATCCAGCGGTGAGCCGGTCGCGACCAGCGGAGCAATCGCGGCAATCAGCAATGTGGTGGCCGCGACCACCGCCGGTGCCGCCGCGAATACCAGCGTGGTGCCATCCGGGGTGACCTGCTGCTTGCGCAACTGCTTGCGCAGATCACGCCAGGGCTGCAAAACGCCTGCGCCGCAACGCCCCTCTGATCGCGCCCGGACTTGCCGCATCAGTCCGACCACCAGCGGCGTCCCGACCATGACTCCGCCGATCTGCGCTGCGCCGGCTACAACGGACATGAGGTTCATCGCGCGACCACCAGGACGATCAGCACGCCGACGGCCCCGTAACCCAGGTAGAGGTGCACACTTCCGTTGTGCGCGTAGCGGACCGCCTGCGCGCACTGTGCGATCACCCGCAGCACCGGCGCGTAGACGCGGTCCTCGATCGCATCGGACACGTTGGTGCGGTATGCGATCTGTTCGATGTGATAGCGGGATTCCTCCAGGTGAGTCACCTCAATGCCGGTGTCCGGGCGCAGCACGTCATCAAAGACCCGTTGCAGCGGTTGAGCGAAGGATGTCGCCGTGTACTGCATGCGAGATGTGAGTTCATCTGCACCGCATGCCCACAACGGTGATGTCACCGGATCCGGACGGTGACGCGACCCCCACCTGGCCAGGCCCAGCACAAGCAGCACGGCGAGCACGAGCGCGCCGGCAAGCAGGCTGGGCGAGATCGACCCGTGTGTGCCGGGCAGCCGCAGCACGGTACCCAGACCGGTGAGATCCGCCCTTCTGGATGCGGGAAGAGTGTCGAGCACCGACTGCAGGGTGCCGGTGACGACGAACGGCACCACCGCGACGACGACGCAGCCGGTCGCGGCGACCGCCATTCCGATCAGCATGCTGACCGGTGCCTCGCGTGCCTGCGCCGCTGTCTCCGAGCGCGCCCGCGCCAGGAACCCGGTGCCGAATGCCTTCACCATTGCGGCCACACCCAACCCCGTTGTGAGCGCGACCGCCCCAACCCCCAGCGGGGTCACCAAGCCCACGATGGTGTTGTGTCCCGGTCGCGCGTGAATCAGCGACTGCACCAGCAGCCATTCGCTGACGAACCCGGCACCCAGCGGCAACCCGGATGCACCGAGCGCCCCGATACCGAAAAGTACGGTGGTAGCCGGCATTCGGCGAGCCAGCCCGCCCAGCCGATCGAGGTCGCGCTGTCCTGTCGCCACCAGAACCGATCCGGCGGCCAGGAACCCGAGACTCTTGAATGCGGCATGTGCGACCAGATGCAACAGTGCCGCGGTCATCGCTATCACGGCCGCCGCACTGGCGCCCGCAGCCGAAAGTAGCGTTGCCGCACCCAGCGCAAGGGTAACCAATCCCATGTTCTCGATCGTCGAATACCCAAGCAGCCGTTTGAGATCGGAGGCTACCGATGCCTGCAGTACCCCGTACACCGCCGAGACGGCACCGATCGCGAGCAGGGTCACACCCCACCAGCGCGGGCCCGGCCCGAGCAACTGCAGATCGACCCGGATGAGGCCGTAGATCCCGAGGTTGACCATGGCGGCGCTCATCAGCGCCGATACCGGGCTCGGTGCCTCCGGGTGCGCCCGCGGCAGCCACGCATGCAGTGGCAGCAGGCCCGCCTTGGAACCGAATCCCACCAACGTCAGCACGAACACAGCGGCGCGTACCCCGTCCGATACGTTCGACGTGCCGGCCATGTCGGCGAACCGATCCGTGCCGGCCGCCGCGGCCAGCACCATCAATCCCAGCAGAATCGCGGCGAAGCCCAGCTGGGTCATCACCGCGTAATACCCTGCAGCGGAGCGGACCTCGGCACGGCGATGGTGTGTCGCCAGCAGGACGAGTGAAGTGATCGCCATCAGCTCCCACGCCAGCAGGAAAGTGCTCACCGAACCCGCGGCGGGCACCAGCAGCATCGCGGCGACAAACAGCGGCAGCGTTATCTGCGCGACGGCGCCAAGCTGCTCGCGCCGTGCGTATCCGACGCTGTAGACGCCAACGGCGACAGCTACCGCACCCGTGAGCGCGATGAAGAACCCGCCCAACCGGCTAACGTCGAGTTCCACGCCGCTCAGCGGCAACAGCCACGCGATGCGCACCTGTGGCAGCGCACCAAATACACCGGTGAGCCCCAGCACAATCCCCGACGCACCGATTCCCGTCGTTGCAGCGCCGCTTACCAGAGCGCCGATTCCGTTGCGGCGAAACGTATCCGAATGGCCGGCCGGCGCGTCCGCGAGAGTCGCCGTCACCTGCCGGTCACCGACCGCAGGGCCGCGATTACCTGGTCGGGCGACGGCGGACACCCCGGGACCTCGACGTCAACCGGGATGACCTCGCCGACGGCGCCTACCACTCCATAGGCGTCGCCGAACACACCGCGGTTGAGCGCGCAGTCGCCGCAGGCGATCACCACGCGAGGTCGCGGCGTGGCGGCCAGGGTATTGCGCAGCGGCTGGGCCATATTCCGGGTCACTACCCCGGTGACAAGCAGCGCGTCCGCGTGCCGCGGAGAGGCCACCAACCGGGCGCCGAACCGCTCCGCGTCGTACACCGGCCCGAATGCGCCGGAGATCTCCACTTCGCAACCGTTGCACGAGCCCGCATCGACGTGACGCACCTGCAACGACCCGCTCACCCCGGCCGGTGGGGCGACGGCCGGTGCAGGCGCCCCTCCCGCCTTTTCGGTCACGCGGCCGAGTCGCAGGATTCTGTCGATCCAACCCATCCTCGCCGCACCTACTGCCTGTCCGCCGGGCCGCCGGCCCGCAGGTCCTTGAGCATCGCGACCTGGCCGGTGAGCATCCCGGTGAGCGCCCGGCGGGCCACGGCCATCAGTTCAGCGATCAACGGTGAGGCGATCGAGTAGATCACCGAGGTGCCGTCCTTACTTGCTGTCACCACGCCGGCCCGACGCAGCACGCCGAGCTGCTGAGACAGGTTGGACGACTCCAGTCCCACCTCTGACAACAGTTCAGCCACCGTGTGGTCCCGCTCGGAGAGCAGTTCCAGAATCCTGACCCGCGCCGGGTGCCCCAGCGTCTTGAAGAACTCGGCCTTGAGCTTGTACAGCGGCTGCGACACGCCATCCTCGCTTACAATTCTGCAAACTTAACAATTCAAGAATTTATCATATCGTGGGCATAGCTGTGCCCGGGCTCCCTCCCGCGAGCAACTAGTCGGGCGGGATTTCGACGCGGCGGACCACGCCGTCGACCGCGTCGGCGGCTTCGATCTCGCCGCGGGTCACGCCCAGCAGGAACAGCACCGTGTCCAGGTATGGATGGCTCAACGACGCGTCGGCGACGGCACGCAACGCCGGCTTGGCGTTGAACGCAATGCCCAGCCCGGCGGCGGCCAGCATGTCGATGTCGTTGGCGCCGTCGCCGACCGCGACGGTCTGCTCCATCGGCACCCCGAAATGCTCCGCGAAGTCGCGAAGCGCCGTCGCCTTGCCGGGCCGATCGACGATCGGGCCGACAACGCGGCCGGTGAGTATGCCGTCGACGATCTCCAGCTCGTTGGCGGCGACGAAGTCCAGTTTCAGCTCCTGCGCAAGCGGTTCGATGATCCGCCGGAAGCCGCCGGAGACCACACCGCAGCGAAAACCCAACCGCTGCAACGTGCGCAGCGTGGTCCGCGCACCGGGCATCAGTTCCAGCTGCGCCGCGACGTCGTCGATCACCGTGGCGGGCAACCCCGCCAGGGCGGCCACCCGCTGCTGCAGCGACTCCGCGAAATCCAACTCACCGCGCATCGCGGCATCGGTGATCGCCGCGACCGTTCCCTCCGCACCCGCCCGGGCTGCCAGCATCTCGATGACCTCACCCTGGACCAGCGTCGAATCGACGTCGAACACGATGAGCCGTTTGGTGCGCCAGGCCAATCCGTAGTCCCCGACTGCCACATCGACACGCTCGTCGGCGGCCACCTTCGTCAGGGCGGTCTGCAACGTGCCACCGACTTCGGGCGGCGCCGAGACCCGCAACTCCAGGCCGGTGACCGGATAGTCGGAGATGCCGCGGATGAAGTCGATGTTGACGCCCAGCGTGGCCACCTCCCTGGCCACCGCGCCAAAGGCCCCGGCGGTAATCGGGCGGCCCAGCACGAAAATGGTGTGGGTCGACGGTTCCCGGATGATCGGCAGGTCGTCGCTGCACTCGACCGTGACATCGAGACCCACCTCGTGGATGGCGGCTTCGACGTCGTCGCGCAGCGCGGAACCGTAGGCGACTTCCAGCACGCAGGACACCAGCACACCCAGCGTGAGCCGACCCCGGATCACCACCTGCTCGACGTTGAGAAGCTCCACACCGTGCTTGGAGAGCACCTCGAAGAGCGCAGAAGTCACACCGGGCTGATCCATGCCGGTGACCGTGATCAGCACCGACACCTTGGGTGCCACGTTCACCCGCGGCTACCGCCCAACCGAGCCGAGCGCCGGCGGAGGCGGTACTGCTCCATCAGCCCGAGGTCACCTTGGCCGGCTCGTCGTGATGACGCCCGACGTGGGCTTCGGCGCGAAGCCGTTCCACCATGTGCGGATAGTGCAGCTCGAACGCCGGACGCTCCGAGCGGATGCGGGGCAACTCGGTGAAGTTGTGCCGCGGCGGCGGGCAACTGGTCGCCCACTCCAGCGAGTTGCCGTACCCCCACGGGTCGTCGACCGTCACCACCTCGCCGTAGCGCCAGCTCTTGAAGACGTTCCACACGAACGGGAACATCGACGCACCCAGGATGAACGCACCGATCGTCGAGACGACGTTGAGCGTCTGGAATCCGTCGATAGACAGGTAATCGGCATAGCGGCGCGGCATGCCCATGTCGCCCAACCAGTGCTGCACCAGGAACGTGGTGTGAAAACCGATGAACGTCAACCAGAAGTGCAGCTTGCCCAGCCGCTCGTCGAGCAGCCGGCCGGTCATCTTCGGGAACCAGAAGTAGATACCGGCGAATGTGGAGAACACGATGGTGCCGAACAGCACGTAGTGGAAATGCGCGACCACGAAATAACTGTCGGTCACATGGAAGTCCAGCGGCGGACTGGCCAGCAGCACACCGGTCAGACCGCCCAGCAGGAAGGTGACCAAGAAGCCGACCGAGAACAGCATCGGCGTCTCGAAGGTCAACTGGCCCTTCCACATGGTGCCGACCCAGTTGAAGAACTTGATCCCGGTCGGGATGGCGATCAAGTACGTCATGAAGGAGAAGAAAGGAAGGAGTACGGCTCCGGTGGCGAACATGTGGTGCGCCCACACCGCGACCGACAACGCGGCGATCGACAGTGTCGCGTAAACCAGCGTGGTGTATCCGAAGAGCGGCTTGCGGGAGAACACCGGAAAGATCTCGGACACGATCCCGAAGAACGGCAGCGCGATGATGTAGACCTCGGGATGACCGAAGAACCAGAACAGGTGCTGCCACAACAGGACTCCGCCATTGGCCGGGTCGTAGACGTGGGCCCCCAGGTGCCGGTCGGCCGCCAGCCCGAACAACGCCGCGGTGAGCAGCGGGAACGCGATCAGCACAATGATGGACGTCACCAAGATGTTCCAGGTGAAAATCGGCATCCGGAACATCGTCATTCCGGGCGCGCGCATACACACCACGGTGGTGATCATGTTGACCGCGCCCAGGATGGTGCCCAGGCCGCCGACCGCAATGCCCATGATCCACAGGTCGCCGCCGACCCCGGGTGAGTGGATGGCGTCGGTCAACGGGGTGTAGGCGGTCCAGCCGAAGTCGGCTGCCCCGCCTGGGGTGACGAAGCCGGCGGTCGCGATCGTGGCGCCGAATAAGAACAGCCAGAAGGAGAAGGCGTTCAGCCGCGGGAACGCAACGTCGGGCGCGCCGATTTGCAGCGGCAGCACCAGATTGGCGAAGCCGAACACGATCGGGGTGGCGTAGAACAGCAGCATGATCGTGCCGTGCATGGTGAACAGCTGGTTGTACTGCTCGTTGGATAGGAACTGCAGTCCCGGCGTAGCCAGCTCAGTCCGCATCAATAGCGCCAGCAGGCCGCCGATGAAGAAGAAGACGAAGCAGGCGACGCAGTACATGATGCCGATCAGCTTGTGATCGGTGGTGGTGATCAGTTTGTAGAAGAGGTTCCCTTTGGGACCCATCCGGGCCGGGTAGGGACGAATGGCATCGAGTTCTCCCAACGGGGGCGCTTCGGCTGTCAACAGCTCCTCCAAACATCCGGCCCGGACAAGGTCGCAATACCCAGTACTGAAAGGAATCTTAGCCCTCGATCAGGCTGGCGGCAGGCCTGGTCCTACAAACTGTCGTAAATGCTGCACGGGTGGCGCCTGGCCGCTTCGGCAGACCGCTGTGTCCGATGGCCCGGCTCGCCCCCTCGCCGCTCCGCGGCTGGGAGGTACCCCCACCTCACCCCGCCGCGCGGGCCGCTCGAAACGATCGGGGTCGCCGCCCTGAGCTGGCCGGATGTTAACGTCGAACGCGTGCTATTCGGCGGAATGCGACCGGGTCCGTCAGCCCAACGAGCCGCCGTCTCAGCAGCAACGGTGGTCTTAGCGACGATCGTGACGTGCACGGGTTGCGGCTCCGAACAGCCCCCCACCAAAGCGTCGCGATCGGTGGTCACTCCCACTACCCAGATCGCGGGGGCCGGGGTGCTGGGAAACGACCGCCGCCCGGATGAGTCGTGCGCGCGCGATGCGGCCGCGCCCGATCCGGGGCCGTCCACCCGGCCGGCGCACAATGCGGCTGGCGTCGACCCGGACGTGGCCCGGGTGCCGGCCGAGGCGCAGCGCATCGTGGTGCTCTCCGGTGACCAGCTCGACGCGCTGTGCGCGCTTGGCCTGCAGTCCCGGGTGGTCGGCGCCGCATTGCCGGACGGCTCCTCGAGTCAGCCCTCCTACCTCGGCAAGACGGTGCACGACGTGCCCGGCGTCGGTACCCGCAATTCCCCTGACCTGCGTGCCATCGCGGCGGCCCACCCGGATCTGATCCTGGGGTCGATAGCGTTGACGCCGAAGTTGTATCCGCAGCTGGCGGCTATCGCCCCGACGGTGTTCACCGCGGCACCGGGCGCGGCCTGGGAGGACAATCTGCGTGGTGTCGGCGCCGCGACGGCCCGTAGCGCCGCGGTGGAGGCGTTGATCAGTGGGTTCACCCAACGAGCCGCGCAGGTCGGGACCAGACATGACGCAACCCACTTCCAGGCGTCGATCGTCCAGTTGACCACCAACACCATGCGGGTTTACGGGGCCGACAACTTCCCGGCCAGCGTGCTGACCGCGGTCGGAGTGGACCGGCCGGCGGCGCAGCGGTTCACCGACCAGGCTTACGTAGAGGTCGGTACCACCGATGCCGACCTTGCGAAGGGACCGGACTTCTCGGCGGCCGACGCCGACATCATCTATGTGTCGTGCGCGTCGCCGGCGGCCGCGGAACGCGCGGCTGCCGTCCTGGACAGCGACTCCTGGCGCAGGCTGTCCGCTACCCGTGACAACCGGGTCTTCGTCGTCAACGACGAGATCTGGCAGGCGGGCGAGGGCCCGGTCGCCGCCCGTGGCATCGTCGATGATCTGCGCTGGGTCAACGCGCCGATCAACTAGTTCTGAGCAGGGTTAGGCTTTCCGGGTACCCGCAGCTAAGAATTCGCGCACCGTACATCGACGAAGAAAGAAGGGTGCCATGAGCACGATTTCCGCATACGCCGCCACGTCGGCGACCGAACCGCTGACCAAGACCACGATTACCCGTCGCGACCCCGGTCCGCGCGACGTGGCGATAGACATCAAGTTCGCAGGGATCTGCCACTCGGACATCCACACCGTCAAAGCTGAGTGGGGCCAACCGAATTACCCTGTGGTCCCCGGCCACGAGATCGCCGGCGTGGTGGCCGCCGTGGGCTCCGAGGTGACCAGGCACAAGGTGGGCGACCGCGTCGGCGTGGGTTGTTTCGTGGACTCCTGCCGTGAATGCAGCAGCTGTCTGGCCGGGATCGAGCAGTACTGCAAACCGGGCGCGACCTTCACCTACAACGCGGTCGGCAAAGATGGCCGGCCGACACAAGGTGGCTACAGCGAAGCGATTGTCGTCGACGAAAACTACGTCCTGCGCATACCCGACGCACTGCCGCTGGACGCCGCGGCGCCGCTGCTGTGCGCGGGTATCACGCTGTTTTCGCCGCTACGGCACTGGAACGCCGGGTCGAGCACGCGGGTCGCGGTGATCGGCCTGGGCGGGCTGGGTCACATGGGCGTCAAGCTGGGCGCCGCGATGGGCGCCGACGTGACGGTGCTGTCCCAGTCACTCAAGAAGATGGAGGACGGCCTGCGGCTGGGGGCCAGCAACTACTACGCGACCTCCGACCCCGACACTTTCCGCAAGTTGCGCGGCAGCTTCGACCTGATTCTGAACACCGTCTCGGCGAACCTCGACCTCGGCCGGTACCTGAACCTGCTCGACGTCGACGGCACACTGGTCGAACTGGGTATTCCCGAACACCCCATGGAGGTGCCGGCATTCGCGCTGGCCCTGATGCGCCGCAGCCTGTCCGGGTCGAACATCGGCGGTATCGCCGAGACGCAGGAGATGCTGGATTTCTGCGCCGAACACGGCGTGACACCCGAGATCGAGGTCATCGAACCGGGTTACATCAACGAAGCCTACGAGCGCGTGCTGGCCAGTGACGTGCGCTACCGCTTCGTCATCGACACCTCAGGCTTGTGATGGAGTTCGTGATGCAATCTCTTCGGCTGCCTCCCCGTCTTCATCACCGGGAATAACCTCGCTGACGTCGATGCCGGCCAGCGGCCAACCGGCGGCGGCTAGCGTGGCGGCCACCCGGACGACGTTCTCCCGCCCGGCGTCGTAGTGGGTCATGTCGGAGATGAATTCCGCGATCTCGTCGCGGTTGATCACGCCGTCTGCCACGGCCGGCGAGCCCGGCGCGGTGAGGTTGCCTACCACCTCGTTGATTTGATCCTCGCTCAGCGGTGTGCTGCGCAACAGCGCCAGCAACGGAACCCGGTCCGGCCCTGGGACGCCGTTGGGGTAGCCGACCTGCAGCCATCGCACCACTGAACGGAGAAAATGGGGGTGAGAAGAGGAGGTTTTCGTCACCCCACCAGTGTCATGGCAGTCGCGTCACCCGCGCCAGTATGGGGTCGGAACCTTCACACAATTCATATGCCGTTCACTACCCGAACATATGGCACCTGTTCGGGCGTCCCGGCCTAGAAGTCCCAGTCCTCGTCTTCGGTGTTGACGGCCTTGCCGATCACGTAGCGACGAGCCCGACCCGGAGAAGAAGTCGTGGTTCTCGTCGGCGTTGGGTGACAGCGCCGACAGGATCGCCGGGTTGACGTCGGTCTCGTCGCGCGGGAACAGCGCCTCGTAGCCGAGGTTCATCAACGCCTTGTTGGCGTTGTAGCGCAGGAACTTCTTGACGTCCTCGGTCAGCCCGACCTCGTCGTAGAGGTCCTGGGTGTACTCGACCTCGTTGTCGTACAGCTCGAAGAGCAGCTCGTAGGTGTAGTCCTTGAGTTCGGCGCGCTTGACCTCGTCGACCAGCGCCAGACCGCGCTGGAACTTGTAGCCGATGTAGTAGCCGTGCACGGCCTCGTCGCGGATGATCAGCCGGATCATGTCGGCGGTGTTGGTCAGCTTGGCCCGGCTCGACCAGTACATCGGCAGGTAGAAGCCCGAGTAGAACAGGAAGCTCTCCAGCAGCGTGGAGGCCACCTTGCGCTTGAGCGGGTCGTCGCCGCGGTAGTACTCGCATGCACGATCTCGGCCTTGCGCTGCAGGTTGGGGTTCTCCTCCGACCAGCGGAACGCGTCGTCGATCTCGGCGGTCGAGCACAGCGTGGAGAAGATCTGGCTGTAGCTCTTGGCGTGCACCGACTCCATGAACGCGATGTTGGTGTACACCGCCTCCTCGTGCGGGGTCAGCGCGTCGGGGATCAGGCTGACCGCACCGACGGTGCCCTGGATGGTGTCCAGCAGGTCAGACCGGTGAAGACCCGCATGGTCAGCTGCTTCTCATTGGCGTTCAGCGTGCCCCACGACGGGATGTCGTTGGACACCGGCACCTTCTCGGGCAGCCAGAAATTTCCGGTCAGCCGGTCCCAGACCTCGGCGTCCTTGTCGTCTTGTAGCCGGTTCCAGTTGATCGCTGACACTCGGTCGATCAGCTTCATTTCCTCGGACACCAGAACCCCACTTCATACGCCTGATTTGGCTGCCGGATTGGCTGCCGTACTTAGGAATCAAACACTACCCCTGGGGTCCGACAAGCCGGTGCAACACAACAAGTTGTGTTTGCGTGTCGTCGAAACCGGGTCGCCTAACTCGCCGCGGCGATCGTCGGCCGGCCCTGCGACGAGCCCTTGCCGACCCCCAGGAACTGGTACTCGTCGGGTTTAACCGAGCGGGTGGCCCTCCAGTACTGCCAGGTGTATGCCGCCCCAGAGCACCGTGTTCTTGCCATGCTCGTCGAGATACCAGCTGGCGCAGCCGCCGCTGTTCCACACCGAATGGGACAGTTCGCGTTGCAGCTCGTCGTTGAATCGGTCCTGCGCGGCGCGCGTGGGAGCCAGCGCCTGCGCACCCAACTTGTCGCACTTGGCGATCGCGTCGGCCACGTAGTGGATCTGGGATTCGATCATGAACACCACGGAGTTGTGCCCAAGGCCGGTATTGGGACCCAGCAGGAAGAACAGGTTGGGTATGTCGGCGACGGTGATACCGAGATGGGCACCGATGCCCTCGCGGTTCCAGCGGTCGACCAGGTCCTCGCCGTGCTGACCCTTGATCTGCACGTACGTGTAGGAGTCGGTGACGTGGAAGCCGGTGGCGTACACGATCACGTCCACTTTTCGCAAGGCCTCACGGCCAGTGCCGTCGGCGGTGACGATCCCGTCGCGCGTGATCCGGGCGATGTGGTCGGTGATCAGTTCGGTCTTCGGGTCCGCGACGGCGGGGTAATAGGTGGTGGAGTTCAGGATTCGCTTGCAACCGATCCGATACCGCGGGGTCAGCTTGCGACGCAGCTCGCGATCCTTCACCGAGCGGCGGATGTTCCACTTGGCGTACGCCTCGATGACCTTCAGCGCGTTCGGCCGCTTGGTCATGCCGAACGCCAGTGCCTCCTGTGCCCAGTAGATGGCGAGGCGTGCCAGCGCGCGTAGCCCTGGGACGTTCTCCATAGCCCGACGCAGCGGCACCGGGAGCTCCGGGTTGCTGCGCGGCAACACCCACGGCGGAGTGCGTTGGTAGAGCTGAAGTTCGGCGACCTGCCCGACGATCTCCGGCACGATCTGGATCGCGCTGGCGCCGGTCCCGATGATCGCCACCCGCTTGCCGGTCAGATCGACGCTGTGGTCCCACTGCGCGGAATGGAAAGCGGGGCCGGCGAATTCGTCGCGACCGTCGATCTCGGGGAAGGACGGGATATGCAGCGCGCCTGCGCCCGAGACAAGGAATTGGGCGACGTATTCGCGCCCGTCGGTGGTGAACACATGCCAGCGGTACTCGTCGTCGTCCCAGTAGGCCCGATCGACCAGAGAATTGAACTCGATGTAGCGACGCAGGCCGTATTTCTCGGCGACCCCTTTGAGGTAGTCCCAGATCTCGGGCTGATAGGAGAACGGATTCTTCCAGTCCGGCTTGGGCTCGAATGAGAATGAGTACAGGTGCGACGGGATATCGCAGGCGCAGCCGGGGTAGCTGTTGTCGCGCCAGGTGCCGCCGATGTCATCGGCCTTCTCCAAAATGACGAACTCCACGCCTTGCTTCTGCAGCGCTATGGCCATACCCAGACCGGAGAATCCGGTCCCGATGATGACGGCGCGGGTATGTAGCGGTGGGTTGTGGGCCTGAGGTTCCTCGACTTCTTCTATAGCCGGGGTCACGACATTGGTCATGGTAGGTAAGGCCTTTCCTGTTGGGCCTGTATGAACTGGCGCATCTATGGCGATCGGCGCCTAACTGAACGCAAATACCCATTACCCAGGGTATCGGATACAACGAGTGTCATCGATCGCCGCAACGATGTCAACGCCGCCGATGCTCAGCTCGCGGCGGGGTTGCTTGGCACCGCGTCGTGGATCGGCTCGTCGGGGTCCATCGCGATGCCGAGCAGCTCGGCGGTGCCGACGATGACTCCCATCATGATCGTCGTCAGATGCGCGACGAACTGCTCACGCGGCATGCGTCGCGGGCTGTCCGGTTCGGGACCCAACCACCATTCGGTGGCCGACGCAGCCGATCCAAAGGCGGCGAATGCGGCGAGTTCGATCGCCGCCCGGCTCGGCTGCATCTCCCGCAGCTCGTTGTTGAACATTTCGGCGAAGGTCAGGGTGATCTCCCGGCCTTCGTTGAGGGTCCGCACGGTCGCCTCGGACTGGGATGCGGAGCGGCCCTGAATAAAGACCCGGAGCACGTTGGGATGCTTGTCGACGAGGCTGACGTACTCCTCCACGCTGCGCCGGATAACCTCGCGGGCGGTGTCGGTGGCCAGATTGATCGACGGGAAGATCGCCGCCCACAGCATGTCGCGCAGACGTTCACCGATCGCCAGGAACAGATCAGACTTATCGGTGAAATGCCGGTAGATCTTGGGCTTGGCGGTGCCGGCCTCTTCCGCGATTTCCCGCACGCTCAGCTCGGGTCCAAGGCGGTCGATGGCGCGGAAAGCCGCTTCGACGATTTCGCTGCGCACCTTCTTGCGGTGTTCGCGCCAACGTTCGCTGCGCGCGTCGACTTTCACCCCGGGTTTCGCGCTGGGGTGGGGTCGGGGAATTCTCACCACGTCAAGCACCTTACCGCGTTGCAGCCGCTGACCTGGGCAGACCCCGCGTTCCGCAGCCCGCGAGTGTGAATCTGGCGACGCGGCACGCCGTGAAGCCGTCGCCGGATTCACACTGGGCGCCAGGGTTTACAGCATGCAGGACACGCAGCCCTCGACCTCGGTGCCTTCCAGCGCCATCTGCCGCAACCGGATGTAGTACAGCGTCTTGATCCCCTTGCGCCAGGCGTAGATTTGCGCCCTGTTCACCTCGCGGGTGGTGGCGGTGTCCTTGAAGAACAGCGTCAGCGAAAGGCCTTGATCCACATGCTGGGTGGCCGCAGCGTAGGTGTCGATGATCTTCTCGTAACCGATCTCGTACGCGTCCTGGTAGTAATCCAGGTTGTCGTTGGTCATGAAAGGCGCCGGGTAGTAGACCCGCCCGATCTTGCCTTCCTTGCGGATCTCGACCTTGGACACGATGGGGTGGATCGACGACGTCGAATGGTTGATGTAGGAGATCGACCCGGTCGGCGGCACCGCCTGCAGGTTCTGGTTGTAGATGCCGTGCTCCTGCACCGACTCCTTCAGCCGTCGCCAATCGTCCTGGGTCGGGATGCGGATACCGGCGGCGGCGAAAAGCTGGCGCACCTTCTCGGTCTTTGGCTCCCAGGCCTGCTCGGTGTACTTGTCGAAGAACTCCCCCGACGCGTACTTGGACCGCTCGAAACCCTTGAAGTGCGTACCACGTTCGATCGCGATGCGATTCGACGCACGCAGTGCGTGGTACAGCACCGCATAGAAGTAGATGTTGGTGAAGTCGACACCTTCTTCGGAACCGTAGAAGACGTGTTCGCGGGCCAGGTAGCCGTGCAGGTTCATCTGCCCCAGCCCGATCGCGTGAGAGTCGTTGTTGCCCTGCTCGATCGAGGGCACCGACGTGATGTGCGTCTGGTCACTCACCGCGGTCAGCGCGCGGATGGCCACCTCGATCGTCTGGGCGAAGTCCGGGGAGTCCATCGTCCTGGCGATGTTCAGTGATCCCAGGTTGCACGAAATGTCTTTGCCCACTTTGGCATACGACAGATCCTCGTTGAACAACGACGGCGTGGACACCTGCAGGATCTCCGAGCACAGGTTCGAGTGCGTGATCTTGCCCTCGATGGGATTGGCCCGGTTCACCGTGTCCTCGTACATGATGTACGGATAGCCGGACTCGAACTGCAGCTCGGCCAGCGTCTGGAAGAACTCCCGCGCCTTGATCTTGGTCTTGCGGATGCGCGCGTCATCGACCATCTCGTAGTACTTCTCGGTCACCGAGATGTCGGCGAAGGCCACGCCATAGACCCGTTCGACGTCGTAGGGCGAGAACAGGTACATGTCGTCGTTGCGCTTGGCCAGCTCGAAGGTGATGTCGGGGATCACCACGCCCAGGCTCAGGGTCTTGATCCGGATCTTCTCGTCGGCATTCTCCCGCTTGGTGTCCAGGAACCGGTAGATGTCGGGGTGATGGGCGTTCAGGTACACCGCACCGGCGCCCTGGCGCGCGCCCAGCTGGTTGGCGTAGGAGAACGAATCCTCGAGCAGCTTCATGATCGGGATGACACCCGAAGACTGGTTCTCGATGTTCTTGATCGGCGCGCCGTGCTCGCGAATGTTGCTCAACAACAACGCAACTCCGCCACCGCGCTTGGACAGCTGCAGTGCGGAGTTGATCGATCGCCCGATCGACTCCATGTTGTCTTCTATGCGCAGCAGAAAGCAGCTCACCGGCTCGCCGCGCTGCTTCTTGCCCGAGTTCAAAAACGTGGGGGTGGCCGGCTGGAACCGGCCGTCGATGATCTCGTCGACCAACTTCTCGGCCAGTCCGGTGTCGCCGGCCGCCAACGTGAGCGCGACCATGCACACCCGGTCTTCAAAGCGCTCCAGATAACGCTTCCCGTCGAAGGTTTTCAGCGTGTAGGACGTGTAGTACTTGAACGCGCCCAGAAACGTCGGGAACCGGAACTTCCTGGCATAGGCACGGTCCAGCAGCGTCTTGACGAAGTTGCGCGAGTACTGGTCGAGAACCTCACGCTCGTAATAATTCTCGCGGATCAGGTAGTCGAGCTTCTCGTCCTGATTGTGGAAGAAGACCGTGTTCTGGTTGACGTGCTCCAGGAAGTACTGGCGCGCTGCGAGTACGTCCTTGTCGAACTGGATCTTGCCGTCCGCGTCGTACAGATTCAGCATCGCGTTGAGCGCGTGGTAATCCAGTTCCGCCGGACCCCCCGAAAGGTGAGGGTGCGCGCCGGAGGTTACAGGCTCTGCAGTGACGGTTGGTGACACGTCTGTTCCTTCCAGAAGTCAGCCCAGAAATTGGCGAGGCCCGCGCGGACGGCGGCGACGTCGTCCTCGGTACCCATAAGTTCGAAGCGGTAGAGATAAGGAACGTCGCACTTGCGGGCGATGACGTCACCGGCGTAGCAGAACTCCGCACCGAAGTTGGTGTTGCCGGCCGCGATGACCCCGCGCAGCAGCGCTCGATTGTGCCCGTTGTTCAAGAAGGCTATGACCTGCTTGGGCACGTAGCCCCCGGCGTCGGGGTCGGGACCATTGGCGTGCCCGCCGCCGTACGTGGGCAGCACCAGCACGTACGGCTCGTCGACCTCTATACGGCCATGCAGCGGTATCCGCGTGGCGGGAACACCGAGCTTCTGCACGAAGCGGTGGGTGTTCTCCGACACGCTGGAGAAATAGACCAGGTTGCGCGATTGCACCGCAACCTCCTTATCTATCGTCGCCCGCGCTAGGCGCTCAGCGCCGCACCGGCGAGCGCCTTGATGCGATCGGGCCGGAAGCCCGACCAGTGGTCGTTTTCTGCCACCACGACGGGCGCCTGCAGGTAGCCCAGCGCCATCACGTAGTCCCGCGCCTCGGAATCCAGGCTGATATCGACCTTCTGGTAAGCGATGCCTTGCTTGTCCAGCGCCTTGTAGGTGGCACTGCACTGCACGCATGCGGGCTTGGTGTAAACGGTGATGGTCATGGGCGCACCGCTCCTTTGCGGAAAGTGGGGAACTCGTGTCGGGAACTTGATAAGGCTGGCAACGACTCACGTGGTACATCTTCGCTATGTTCAGCGGCCCGGCATGCCCTCAGATTCCCGTCGTACGGCCACCACGTCGATCAACCTGGTGATGCCGATTCCGGGAAGATCATCGGGCCCCGTGAGCCTGGTGGGACCTGGTGAACCTGGGATCTGCCGGTGCCCGAAACACTACACCTAGGGGGTGACAACAAGAAGAGATACAAGATGTTCGAAACAACATTCTTGAAATTCCCAGGTAGTAAGCCCGACTCGCGTGCGGTCTCGGCGTGTCGCACATCACAAAACCGCGCTGCGGCACTCATGTCGCCCGGTATATCACCGACCACCGACACGATCGTCGCCACCAACATGGCGGCCCGGTGCCAGCAAAGCCGCCGGCTTGCGGCTGGCGGCTTCCACCACAAATGTTGCTGGTTGGCGGCGAGCGAGTTGTCGGTTACCCCTAAACGAGCCGGATCAAGGACCTGGCGGCGGATCAGCTCACCTCGGCGGCGAGCTTGCCGACAACGTCACGCACATTCGCCGAGAGTTCGGCGTTGTCCGCGGGAGCATTGCCCCCCAGGGTTTGGAACGGCACCGAGAGCTTGATCGCGTCGATCACGCGCGCACCGGCGACGCCGAACGACTTACGGGCCTGGTCGTGCGCCCACACCCCGCCGTATCGGCCCATGGCCCCACCGATCACGGCCAGCGGCTTGTCCTTCAACGCGCCGTTGCCGAACGGGCGAGATAGCCAGTCGATCGCGTTCTTGACGACCGCGGGAATGCTGCCGTTGTATTCCGGGGTGACCACCAGGGCGGCATCCGCGTCAGCCGCGGCGTCCCGCAACGCGGTTACCGATGCCGGAACTCCGCTCGGTGTGTCGATTTCCTCGTTGTAGAACGGCAGGTTCCCCAGCCCTTCGAACACCGCCACACTGACACCTTCGGGAGCGACTTCGGCCGCAAGCCGCGCGATCTGGCGGTTGATCGACGACGCACGCAGGCTTCCCACCAACGCCAAAACTTTGATGTCGGACTTGATCCCTGCCTCGGTGTTTGACATGTCCCGTTCCCTTCGGTGGTTGGTCTACATCTTTGCACGATCAAACCGGACCATGGTCCGTTTTATTCCAGCCGCGTTACAGTGCAGGGGTGCGCAGTGTCGAGCGGTTGGGTGAGTTGCCCGTGTCCGCTCCACGAGAGCGCGGTGACGCGGCGCGCAATCGCGCGCTGTTACTGGAGGCGGCGCGCCGCCTGGTCGCCAAACGCGGCGCCGACGCCGTCACCATGGACGATGTTGCTGCCGCCGCCGGCGTCGGCAAAGGCACCCTGTTCCGCCGGTTCGGCAGCCGGGCCGGCCTGATGATGGTGCTGCTCGACGAGGATGAACGGGCCAGTCAGCAGGCATTTCTGTTCGGCCCGCCGCCGCTGGGCCCCGATGCACCGCCGCTGGATCGGCTGGTGGCGTTCGGCCGGGAACGGACGTGTTTCGTCCATGCCCACCACGCGTTGCTCTCGGAAGCCAACCGCGATCCGCACACCCGCTACGGCGCGCCGGCGGCGGTACACCGCGCACATGTGCGGATGCTGCTGGCCTCGGCTCGGACCACCGGCGATCTTGATGCCCAAACCGACGCCCTGCTGGCCCTGCTCGACGCTGACTACGTGGAGCATCAACTGAAGGACCGCGGTCACACCCTGGAGACGTTGGGCGACGCATGGGAGAGCCTGGCGCGCAAGCTGTGCGGCCGATGACCCGATGACGACGGTGCCGAGCCAGTGCCCCGTAACGCGCTGAGCAGGGCAACGGCTGCCGTGCGCAGCGCATTTCACGATTAGCGAACTCTTGCCGAAACGTCGCCCGGCACAGTCGACTGCGTCAACCAAATGCTCGCCCGAACCGGCGATCGTTGAAGAGAACTACGTGGTGGATGACCCTGCGGAGCAATCGCCGCGCTTGAGAGGCACGCTCGGCCTGGCCGCCGCGGCCCTCAACTCCGGCGTCGGAGACGCCGGCAGCAGACTCTCGGCTGCTTCTTGAACGGGACCGGGCCGTTAGCCGGGTCAGCGGGGCAACGGGCTGGGCCGAAGCGCGCGCGTGAAGACCACGTTGACCCGGCGCATCATCAGGCTGTAGGGCCACCACGCCACCCGTTTGAAGGCATACAGCGCCCGGATGTCTGCCGACGTGTAGATCAGGTATCTGTTCTTTGCGACCCCGGCCAAGATCTTCTCGGAGGCTTTTTCCGCGGACACGGCATGACCGCTGAACCGGTTGACCAAGCGGCTCACCGTGGGGTCGTCGCGGTCGACGCCGGCGATCTCGACGGTGTTGACCAGCGGGGTGTTCACCGCGCCCGGCACCACAACCGACACCCCGATGCGGTGCCGGGCCAGGTCGAAGCGCAGCACCTCGGAAAGTCCGCGCAACCCGTACTTGCTGGCGCTGTAGGCGGCATGCCAGGGCAGCCCGATCAGCCCGGCCGCCGAGGACACGTTGACCACATGCCCGCCCCGGCCGGCCGCCACCATCGGCGGGACGAACGTCTCGATGACGTGGATCGGGCCCATCAGGTTGATCGCGATCACCTTGCTCCACTGCTCGTGTGTGAGCTGGTCGACGGTTCCCCAGGCCGATACGCCGGCGATGTTCAGCACGACATCCATGCTGGGATGCCGGGTGTGAATGTCGGCCGCGAGCACGGCCACGGCGTGGTAGTCGGCGATATCCAGAACCCGATGCTCGGGCACCTGTGCGCCCAGCGCTCGGGCGTCGGACACGGTTTGCGCCAAACCGTCAGCGTCGCGGTCAGTCAGATAGAGCTCGGCACCCTGGGCGGCGAGGCGCAACGCGGTGGCACGGCCGATACCGCTGGCTGCACCGGTGACGAAACAACGCTTTTCCGCGAAATACCGCCCCGATGCCGTCTGCGCCATGGTCGTGACGATACCGGCGGTAACCTGGCCGCGGTGTTCGCGGCGATGACGGCGGGCCGCGAAAAAAATGTCGACGCCAGGGTCGTCACCCATTGCAGGCGAGCAGGCTCCGGTGCCAGCCCATTCGGGCGCCGCAATCGTGACACCGATGCACACCGGCGCCTAAAACCGTTCAGGACCGCGTATCCGGCATCGCAGTAGTACCGGACTCAGTCCGTCGAACCCGTCCCGTTAGCTATTGGGCCTGCCACCCCAAAGCGCGTTGAGCCACATCTGTTCGAGCACCCGTACCCGGCGCTCCACGTCACTGTCACGGCCGACAAGGATGGGGTCGCCGGTCAGCATCAGGGCGGTGGTGCCCGCCAAGGTTCGGATGAGCATCGGGAGGTCGTCACTGATCGGGTGCGCGGTCCCGGCCTTCATCTCGGCCTCGACGACGTTGACGACCTCGCCAAGCACCACCTCGAACTGCTGCTCGAGAATGTCGCGGATCTCAATATCGCTGTGGCGGGCCGCATGACAAGCGTTCATCACCGGATCGTTGTGCGCGTAGACAGCGGCGGCACTGCCGACCATTCGTTTGGCGAACTCCTCCGGCGACTCGCCAGACTGACGCGGGGCGAAATATTGCGTGAGTTCTTCGAGTTCTTCGGCGGCTTCGGCCAGGATCTGGGCGAGCACCGAGTATTTCGAGTCGAAGTAGAAGTAGAAACCGGAGCGGGCCACCCCGGCTCTAAGGCTGATGGTGCTGACCGACAGCTCCGCGAACGGTCTCTCCTGCAGCAATTCGCGCACCGCCTGCAAGATCGCTTGTCGATGCTTGTCACCACGCCGTCGCAATGGGGGCACGCCCTGCTCCTTGTTGGAGGCGTGGCTGCTCACCCCCTGACCTTGCACCACGCCGCCAGAAAAGAAAACTTGACAGCTGTCAAGTTGATCCCAAGGATGGTTGGCAGTGACGGCTGCCACAGCCGGTAAGGAGCGTCAATGGCGACAATCAGCACCCCGGCATACCTCCTCGACCAAGCCCAGCGCCGGTTCACCCCGTCGTTCAACAATTTTCCCGGCATGGGTCTTGTGGAACGTAGGCTGCGGAACACTCAGTTCCCGGAGAAGACGCTCGCCGAGCCACCGCCGGACAGCAGGCTCAAGCCGGTTCTCGGTGACGCAGGTCTGCCGATCCTCGGGCACCTGATCGAGATGTTGCGCGGTGGACCTGACTATCTGATGTTCCTGTACGAGACCAAGGGACCGCTCATATTCGGGGACTCGCGAGTCCTGCCGTCCGTCGCCGCGCTGGGCCCTGACGCCGCGCAGGCCATCTACTCCAACCGCAACAAGGACTACTCGCAGCAGGGCTGGGTCCCGGTGATCGGGCCGTTCTTCCGCCGCGGGCTGATGCTGATGGACTTCGAAGAGCACTTGTTTCACCGGCGGATCCTGCAGGAGGCATTCGTCCGGTCCCGGCTGGTCGGCTACGTCGAGCACATCGACCAGGTGGTGTCGCAGGTGACCACCGACGACTGGGTGATCAACGACGCGCGCTTCCTTCTCTATCCGGCGATGAAGAAGCTCACCCTCGATATCGCCTCGATGGTGTTCATGGGCCATGAGCCCGGCACCGACCACGAGCTGGTCACCAAGGTGAACAAGGCGTTCACGACGACAACCCGCGCCGGCAACGCGGTCATCCGCTCCAGCGTGCCGCCGTTCACCTGGTGGCGTGGCCTCAAGGCACGAGAACTGCTGGAGAACTACTTCGCCGCCCGGGTCAAGGAGCGCCGCGACAAAGAAGGCAACGACCTGCTGACGGTGTTGTGCCAGACCGAAGACGAGGACGGTAACCGGTTCTCCGACGAGGACATCGTCAACCACATGATCTTCCTGATGATGGCCGCCCACGACACGTCGACGTCGACAGCCACGACGATGGCCTACTACCTGGCCGCTCACCCGGAGTGGCAGCAGCGCTGCCGCGACGAATCGGACCGCCTCGGCGACGGGCCGCTCGACATCGAATCGCTGGAGAAGCTGGAGTCGCTGGACCTGGTGATCAACGAGTCGATCCGGTTGGTGACGCCCGTCCAATGGGCGATGCGGCAGACTGTGCGCGACACCGAACTGCTGGGCCACTACCTACCCAAGGGCACCAACGTCATCGCGTATCCCGGGATGAATCATCGGCTGCCGGAATTCTGGACGGACCCAATGAAATTCGACCCGGACCGGTTCACCGAGCCGCGCAATGAGCACAAACGGCACCGCTACGCGTTCACGCCGTTCGGCGGCGGCGCGCACAAGTGCATCGGGATGATCTTCGGCCAATTGGAGATCAAGACCATCCTGCACCGGCTACTGCGCCGCTACCGGCTCGAACTCCCCCGGCCTGATTACCAGCCCCGCTGGGACTACGGCGGCATGCCCGTCCCGATGGACGGGATGCCGATCGTGCTTCGTCCGCTGTAGGTCCGTTCCACGCGCGAGCAGACGCAAAAGCCCCTAATTTCTACCGAAATTGGGCGCTTTTGCGTCTGCTCGGCGGACTCAGGCGATCAGCCGGTTCGCGCACGCCATCACCGCACGCAGCGCGGATTGGGTCGGATCATCCGACCAGCCCATCGCCCACTCGGCGCGGGTGCCATTGGTGCCGCAGATGAAGGTGGCGGTACACCCGACTGATTGCATCTGATGAAACTTCAGCGTCTCGAACTTGATCCCGCGCTCGTGCAGCATCGCGGTGAGAGCCGCGACCGGTCCGCCGGCCGCCGCGGTTGAGGTGCTGATGCGATCGCCGACGGCGATCACCGCCCGGAAGTTGCGGGCCTGCGGACCCAGTCGCCCCGCGGGCCGCTCGGTGTCGGTGCAGGCCCAGTGCCCCAGCCGGAACGGACCAGCGGTGTGACCGTAGGTCGCAACGAAGCTCTCCCACGACATCGCGTCAGCCTGTTCCCGCAGACCACGCGGCAATGGGGTCCCGAAGTGGTCCCCGAACCACGCATTGGCAACGCACTGGCGGGCCGAACCGTTGGAATGGTCCAGATCGAGGGAGAGATTACGAGAGGTGAGAGTCATCGTGCCGGTCTTCTCTGGTTCGCAGGAGCGACCGACGGTAGTAGCCTCCGACCCGCAGCGGGGGGTCGGTCTGGATCAGACCCCGCTGCGGGTGCTGGCTACTACGGCACGCTCAAGAAGACGCACGAGCGCCGACACTAGACGCCGTGAGCGGGCAGTGCAAGTTCCTTTACCGATTGCCGTGACCGTATTCGCCGAGCGCGCGTAGTCAAGGACGGACTCGTACCCGTCGCACCCGGGGCCGGGTTTTCCTTCCGCTGCAGTGTCGACGCCCGCGCGCAAGAGGCGAAGTGCAATCTCGGCGCGGCGATGCCGTTGCCGCTGATCGACGGCGCGGAAACGGCGACAAACCCGGCAGCCGCGTCCGCACCGAGCGGTTTCCATTGACGGCCGACGATGAGGCTGATCGGGATCACGAATGGCAACGCCGGAATCGCGATGCCATAGACCACATAGACCGGATTGGACTGAGCAAGCGTCAGGACCCCGACGATTTTAAAGATGGAATCCTCGAGCCCGACCCACTTCGTGCGGGTGATCAGCGAACTCGTGATCACGGTCGCGAGGAACACCGCCGCGCGGACAAGACGAAGGATCTCGTTGGTCCGTCGAGTCAGTGGTTGCAGCAAGCTGCCCGAAACGGATATGTGCCGCCCGTCGACTCGCAAGTTCAAACGATCTTTCGGATCGGCGCCAGGACCAACTCGGTCAGCGGCTCGCCGACGGTAACTAACTACTGCCCAATAATCAGAAACGGCTCGCCGTGCCGGGTGATGGCGATAGCATCCGTTGACGGCGATAGTTGCGAACACGGCTAAGCACCGGGAGACGAAAGGCGCGATCGATGGACGCGAAGAGCTATAAGAGGACGCTGACAGCTGGCGCACTGGCCGCAGTTCTGGCCGCGGTGTTGCTAGCGACTGGCTGCGCCGGCTCCGGCCACGTACGGATGCCGGCGCCCGCCGTCCCGGTCCAGACCTCGCAGCAGATGGGCCAGGATGGGTAGGCTCCCGCGCGGGCGTCGGACGCTGCGATCCGGTGCAGATGCGCATCGACGTCTAGCCGATTACGGCGGGCCACCAGTTCAGGACCGCCGTTAGCGATGTCGGTGGCGCTGTTGTGCAATCGCACTCCGCCCGGTCGCAATAACCGACCTGACCGAATCGGATTAGAGCCGGGGCAGACGCCACAACTCGTTACCGGGCATCCCGGCTTCCGAGTTATCCGGTCATCCCCCGCGTCGGGGTAAGCCGAAGGTAAGCCTGGATGGTCGTACCGTTCGCCGTGGCGTGGGTACGCACCAAATCCGCCATGGCGTTGACCAGAAACAGTCCGCGGCTGGCGGTGCCGCCGGCACCCGGGAGTCGACGTCCCACCAACGGATCATCGAGCCGGCCGCCGTCGCGCGCCTCACAGACCAGATGCTCATCGTGCCGCCAGAAGGCCAGCTGACACGCGCCGCTGGTGTACTGCAAGCTGTTGGTGGCCAGCTCGGTGGCGATCAATTGCAAATCCTGGATGCCGTCCTTGGACAGTCCGACCCAGCCGGCGTAGTCGACGGCGAACGATCGCGCCGGACGCAGGTCCGCGCTTTTGCGCACCGTGTACTTAACGGCCCCCGGATTAGGGGGCAACGGCCGGTTGCACCGCTCCAGCGCGTCATCCGGCGCGTACTCGGCGCTGCGATACGCAGATCCGCATTTCCACAGCAACGGGTGGGTGGCGCGCGCGCCCGCAAGAACATCCGCTTCCAGGCGTTCTGCGTCGTAGAGGCACAGCCCCATCACATTTTGGTTCTCGAACGCCCCGTTGACCAACGCCTCGTGCTGCACACAGGCGACGCACTCCTCTGCGGTGCGGCCGGGCCAGACGAGTTGGCTGACAATGCGCACCCGCCGATCGGAGTATTTCGCGACGAAGGAGCACTCCACTGCCAGAAACCGGCTCGGATTGCGGGCCGCCTCACTGATGTCGACCATCCGCAATTCGGACGTGGACCCGGCGCGTACACCGCGCAGCTCCGCACGCAGCAACGCCAGCCTGTCGCCCGGTACCGCGACCAGGACCGGCTCGTGCATCGCCAATCCGTCGTTGACGAAACGCGCTACGAAGTCCAGATACTCCCGCTGTGAGTGGTAAAACAGCACGGAATGGACGAAGCTTCGTTGCTCCGTACCGGTACTCGCGGTCATGTCAGCGCTCCCGCCTCTGCCGGCACCCCGCTGGACCGGCTCTCAGCTTGCATATCCACATACCCGCCAAACGCCGTCGCTATGCGCATCTTCAAACATTCGGGCGAGTAGCACTACAACCACCACGAAGCGGCAGCGTCCAGATGACGACGGATGCGGTAGCGGGCCAGGCTGTCGTCACCGGCGCCGATCGCCTCGAGTATCAGCAGGTGGGCGTGTTCGACGGCGACGACGTCACTCCAGGTCGGCTGTTCCTGCCCGGTGCTGGACCAGTGCCGGCGGAACAGCTCCACGATTATCCGCAGGAACAGGTCCAGCAGCGCATTCCCGGCCAGTCGGGCCAGCCCGACGTGGAACCGAAACTCCTCGACGGCGGCCTTGCGCACATCGTCTGTGGTGCTCTCGAACGTGGGCCCACGCGTGTCGAGGAAGGCCGCTACCTCAGGTTCGGCACGGTGGTTGACGACTTTGGCCACGTTGTCGATCTCGATTGCATCCCGGACGCAACGTAAGTCTTCGCGGCTGGGCTTGCGGTACTGCAGGTAGAGCGCGATGGTGTCAATGCTGGCCTGCGCCTGGGGCTTTGTGACGACCAGCCCGCCGCCGGGTCCTCGGCGCATGTCCGCAATCGCGTGATATTCCAGCAGCCGCACCGCTTCCCGGAGTACCGCGCGGCTCACCCGGTAGCGTTCCAGCAGCGCGGTCTCGGTCCCGAAGACCGAACCCACCTGCCAACCGCTGGCGGCGATATCGTCGCCGATGGTGGCCGCCAACACCTCGGCGAGCTTGCCGCGGGGCGCCTCGGAATCGCGCAGCGGTGCTCGGCGCGGCTCGCGCGCCCGGCTGGGCCGGCCTCTCACCGGGGCCCGGTGCTCCTGCAGCCAAGCCGTCGCCACTTCCACGTGTCGCTCGCTGAGTGTCTTTGCACGCGCTGAATCACCCGCGGTGACCGCCGCAACGATTTCTGAATGGTCGTTGTGCATCTGGTCAACCGCCTCGACGGCCTCAGTTGCCGAGTCTGTCCGCGACGCCAGCGCGTATCGCCTGGTCAACCGCATCAAAACGTCGATAAACAGTTGTAAGACAGGGTTTTTCGATTGCTGTGCGAGCGCGACGTGGAACTCGTCGGCCGGGGCGGGTAGACCCGGCTTCCGCTGTTTCTCCGCACGCAAAACCGCTCGCAGCCGGTCGATGCCGGCTTCGTCGATATGCTCCGCGGCAAGAGAGGCGGCCAGCGGCTCGAGCAGCAAACGCGCGTTGAGCAGGTCCCCCAGCGTAGTGCCCAGATACTCGAGATAGATGACGACCGCGCGGGTCGCGGGGCCGGCATCGGGCTCGCAGATGAGCAGGCCGCCGGTGGGACCCCGACGCATCCGGGCGACCTGATGGTGCTCAACGAGGCGAACGGCTTCACGCAGCACCGATCGACTCACCCCATATCGTTGCTGCAGAGCGCCTTCCGAGCCCAGCGATTCTCCGACGGTCCAGCCACGGCGGACGATGTCCGCCTCGATACAGCGGGCGATTTTCGAAGCTCGCTTATCCGTCCGTACCTCGTCTGGCTGAATGCTCAATCGAGGGCTCCTGCAAGCTGATTCAACATGTGAGCAGCATGCATCCTGCGACGGGACCACCGCCCACGGAAACCACACCGACCTCCGGGCGCTGCGATACCTGCCGCTCCCCCGCGTCGCCACGTAATTGCAGGCACCCTTCGTGCAGCGCCCAGTAGCCGTGCATGCGCCCCGCCGAAAGTTGGCCCCCGTAGGTGTTCAGCGGTAGTTTTCCGTCGCGGGCGATCCGCACACCGCCCTCGACGAACCGACCGGCCCCGCCGTCGGCGCAGATGCCAAGGGCTTCCAACCAGGCGATGGTGAGAAACGTGAAGCCGTCATACAACTGCGCGACGTCGAGGTCGGCGGGTTTGAGTTCCGTCCGCGACCACATCTGCGCCGCGGCATCCGACATGGCCATCTTGGGGTAATCGCCGCGATGAAACCACCCGCCGGCGCCGTCGGATCCCCCGATCGCCTCGACCATTACCGGCCGTTGCGGACAGTCGCGGGCGTAGTCCGCGCCGGACACCACCACCGCGACGGAGCCGTCAATGGGAACATCGCAATCGAGCAACCCGAACGGTGTCGACACCAGCCGCGCGCTCAGATAGTCGTCCATCGTCATCGGCTCGCGGTAGACGGCAAGGGGATTCAAGGCGGCGTTGCGCCGGCCGTTGAGGGCAACCCAGCCCAATTGCTCCTTGGTGGTTCCATACAGCTCCATGTGGCGACGGCAGTTCAGCGCCAGCCAGTTCGCAGCGGAGTAAGCGTGGGCCGCAACCAGATCGGTGATGTCGTCCATCGGCCCGACAGCGGGACGGGGGGCGCCTTCTGGCACGTCAAGCATGCGCGCAAGCGGCGGGGCGGGCGCATCCTCCTGCGGTTTTACCGGTACCGTGCCGCCCAGCATCTGGATGGTCCGGTAGACCACCACATGCCGGGCACGTCGCTCGGCGACCGCGCGGCATGCGGACATCACCGGACTCAGCAGGCCACCGGTGCCGAAGCCGCTTCCGCAGTCCACGGCGTCGATCCGCAGTTCGGCATTGACCTCGGCAGCCGGGGTGTCGCCCAGGGTCGCGATGCCGTCGATATCGGCGGCGACCAGGCCGGCGTCATGGATGGCGGCCCGCACCGCCTCCATGGTCAGCTCCAGCCCCGGGATGGCGGTACGACGGCCGATTCGCGAAATGCCGATGCCGGACAGGATCGCGTCTTTCTCGAAGTAACTCATCTGCACCGTCCGTACGACCAACGTGCCGGATACACCGAACAAATAGAGTGTACTGTATTGGTCGTGCCAGCCGAGCCGACATCGCCGCTGCTCATCGGACATTGCGACGATTGCACGCGTTGGGTTCATCCCGCCACCGGCGAATGCCGTGACTGTGGCGGAACGCTGGTCGCACGGCCGGTGTCCGGGCACGGCACGGTGTTCACCTACACCGTCAACCACCACCCGTATAACCCGGACGTCCCGACACCCTATGTGATCGCCCTGGTCGAACTCAGCGAACAGAGTGGCCTGCGTGTAGCCGCCAATATCGTTGACTGCGAACCGGATTCAGTGAAGTGCGGAATGCCCGTCGATATCCGGCCGGAGAAGGGCACCGGCGGCGCACCGTTGTTTGCACCGGCTGTGCGCTGATCAGCGCTTGCGCGCGGTGACCAGCAGGTACTCCCACTCCATCACCGACGATCCGGCCAGGTGCCGGTCACCCAGTTCAGCCAGCCGCGCGTCCAGTGCCGCGACACGGTCCGGCTTCCCCGCGTTCCCCCGGTAAGCCGCAATCGTCGGTCCGTAATTTGCTTTGAAGTAGTCGCGGAAGGCTGCACCATCCGCGAAGCGGTCCACCCGCAGCGTGCGCGGTTGTGCGATGAAGTCGGTAACTCGATCCCCCAGCAGACTGCGGACATGATCTTCATTGCCCCACAGCGGCGCCGGCTGCGCGCCGGGCGGCGGTGCCGCGACATACGCCTTCATGGTCGCGAACATCTGGCCGATGAAGCCGCCCGGCGTCCAGCTGATCAGCCCGATCACCCCACCGGGCCGGCAGACTCGAACCAGTTCGTCGGCCGCATGCTGATGGTGCGGGACGAACATCACGCCAACGCAGGACAGCACCGCATCGAACTCGTCACCGTCACAGGGCAGCGCTTCCGCATTGGCCTCAAGCCACCGCAGGCTGACGCCGCTGGTTCGGGCGAGCGCTCGACCGCGTTCCAGCAGCTCCGGGCACAGGTCGCTGGCAATGACGTCGGCGCCGGCAACGGCGGCGGGTATCGCGAGGTTACCAGCCCCGGCTGCGACGTCCAGCACGCGATCACCCGCACCGATTCCGCTGGCCTGCACCAGCACTGGGCCGAGCGGTGCCACCAGTTCGGTTGCCACAGTGGCGTAGTCGCCTAACGCCCACACCGCGCGATGCTTGCCTTCGTATCCGCGATCGGCGGGGGTGCGGTCAGTTTCAGTCACGGCGGTCATCGTCAGTTCCCTTTCTGGTCGTTGGACACAATCGTCGGGCTTGCCGATGAACCGTTTCCAGTGCCGGATCTGAACCCGCTGCGGTTCACAATCTGTACTAGTCAATTCCCCTGCCGCAGCGTCTACTGGAAACACCTGAGTGAAGGGCTCGCACGATGTCGGCATATGGCCAGTTCTGCCCCGTCGCCAAGGCCATGGAGCTGCTCGATGAACGGTGGACGCTGCTTGTCGTGCGTGAGTTGCTTTGTGGCAGTAGACATTTCAATGACCTGCGGCGCGGGGTACCCAAGATGTCGCCAGCGCTGTTGTCCAAGCGGCTCAAGTCTTTGAGCCGGGCCGGTGTCGTCGAACGCACCGAGATCGATGGTCGCACCTCGTATTCGCTGACGCCGTGCGGCCAGGAACTCGCGGGAGTGGTGGATGCCCTCGGCGAGTGGGGAGCGCGCTGGATACCTGAGCTCGGCGATGACGACCTGGACCCGCACCTGCTGATGTGGGATATGCGCCGCACCGTTTCCGTCGAAGATTGGCCACGGGCCCGCACGGTGGTGGCATTCCGCTTGACCGGAGTGGACCCTAAAGCCGCCCGCTGGTGGCTGGTGGTGTCCGAAGGAGAGGCCGACATCTGCGATCTCGACCCCGGCTACGAGGTTGCCGCGACGGTCGAAACCAGCCTACTCACCCTGACCCGGCTGTGGCGCGGCGACCAATCCTGGTCGCGCGCAACGCTGAATGGCACGGTGGCCATCCACGGAGCCGCGGACGTTCGCCGGGCAGTGCCGGGCTGGCTTGGCCAATCACGGTTGGCCGCGGTCCCCCGCCCCGCCTAGCTGGCGCGAGCAGACGCAAAAGCCCCCTTTTCGGACCGAAAAAGGGGGCTTTTGCGTCTGCTCGCCGGGAACCCCGCCGGCCCTAGTTGATCAGCGGGTCGCGCGGCATACCGAGAATCCGCTCGGCAATCTGGTTGCGGGTCACCTCCGAAGTGCCGCCCGCGATCGCCATGCCGCGGGCGCCCATGACCAGCCGGCCGACCACCGCACCGGGCCCGTCGACCAGCGCAATCTCAGGTCCCGCCAGCGCCGCCAAGATCGCGGCGCCCTCGATCATGTGCTCGGCGAGCTTCAGTTTGGTGACGTTGCCTTCCGGACCGGGGCCCGCTCCTTCGACGCTGCGGGCGGCGCGGCGCAGGTTCAGCAGCCGCAGCGCGTGATCGTCGGCGAGGAAAGACCCGACCCGGATTCGCCCGCCTGCCAGCCCATCCGGTCGCTGTTGCACCAGCTGCACCAGTTTCGCCGCCAGACCTTCGTAGAACGACCCACTGCCGCCGATACTGACCCGCTCGTTGCCCAGCGTCGCCCGGGCGACTGTCCACCCGGAGTTGGGCGCCCCGACCACGTCCTCGTCGGGCACGAACACGTCGTTGAAGAACACCTCGTTGAATTCCGAGCCGCCGGTGATCTGCCGCAGTGGTCGCACCTCGACTTCGGGTGACTTCATGTCGATGATCACCGTGGTGATGCCGGCGTGCTTGGGGGCATCCGGATCGGTACGCACGGTGGCCAGGCCGCGGCTGCAATACTGCGCCCCGCTGGTCCACACCTTCTGCCCGTTGATCTTCCAGCCGCCGTCCACCCGGGTGGCACGGGTCTTGACCGACGCCGCATCCGAACCGGCTTCGGGCTCGGAAAAGAGTTGGCACCAGATCTCGTCCTGGCGCAGCGCCTTCTCCACGAATCTTTCGATTTGCCAAGGCGTTCCGTGCTGGATCAGGGTCAGGATCACCCAGCCGGTGATCGAGTAGTCGGGGCGCTTGATGCCCGCCTCGCGGAACTCTTCCTCGATCACCAACTGCTCTACCGCATCCGCGGCACGGCCCCATGGTTTGGGCCAGTGCGGCATCACGTAGCCCGTCTCGATCAGCTTGTCGAGCTGCACCTTCTTGTCCAGGGCGGCGATCTCGGCGGCGTCGGCACGGATCCGGGTGCGCAGTTCTTCGGCCTCGGCCGGCAGGTCAAGACTGTTATCCCGAGTCGCACCGGCCGCGGTGCGCTCGAAGACGTCTTGCGCCGGCGCGTCTCCGCCGAACAATGCCGCGTTCACCAACGCCCGGCGCAGGTGCAGATGCGCGTCATGCTCCCAGGTGAAGCCGATGCCGCCGTGCACCTGAATGTTGAGTTCGGCATTGCGCGCGTAGGCGGGGAACGCGAGCAGCGCTGCCACCGCTGCGCTCAGACGGAACTGCTCCTCGTCCTCGGATGCCGCACGTGAGGCGTCCCACACCGCGGCGATCCCCGACTCCGTGGCCACCAACATGTTCGCGCAATGATGTTTCACCGCCTGGAAAGTGGCGATGGTGCGGCCGAATTGCTGGCGTACCTTGGCGTAGGCGACGGCGGCGTCGACGCAGTCTGCCGCGCCACCCACCGCCTCAGCGGACAGCAACGTCCGCGCGCGGGCCAGGGCCGATTCCCGCGCCCCCGGCAGGATGTCGTCGGCAGTTACGCTCACGTTCTCCAGACGGACGCGTCCGGAGCGCCGGGTGGGATCGAAGTTCTCGGGCACGTCAACCGACACACCTTCGCGGCCGCGTTCCAGCAGCAGCACATCGTCGCCGGCGGCGATCAGCAGCAGCCCGGCGAGCCCGGCACCCAATACGATCCCGGCCTCGCCGTCGGCGACGCCGTCGATGACCTGCACCCGGCTGTCCAGACCGACTCCCGCGGTGACGGTTCCGTCGATCAGCCCCGGCAGCAGCCGCGCCTTTTGATCGGCAGTGCCGTCTTTGGCGATCACCGCTGAAGCGATCACGGTCGGTACGAATGGTCCCGGCGCCACCGCGCGGCCGAGTTCTTCGATCACCACCACGAGTTCCGGCAGCCCGTAGCCAGATCCGCCGTGCTCTTCGTCGACGTGCAGACCGAGCCAGCCGAGCTCGACCATGTCCTGCCAGAAGGGAGGTCGTGCCTCCTCGGGCGCATCGAGCAGTGACCGCGCCGCCCAGCGCGCCTTCTGCGAGGTCAAGAACGCGCGGGCTACCCCGGCGAGTTCGCGATGGTCGTCGGTCAGTGCGATACCCATCAGGGTCCTCCTCGCGGCACTACAGAACCCGCATCGTCGCGGAGTCTGCTGGATTGCCTAAAGAGTGTACTCAATGCGCGAGGACGGCCCGACGTGGGTCGTTTATTTGGGCGCGAACCGCTGGCCCGCGTCAAGTCGCAGGCACTGCCCGTTGAGCATCGGGTTGTCCACGATGGCCGCGACCAGCTTGGCGTACTCCTCGGGCCGGCCCATCCGCTTGGGGAAGGCCGCATCTTTGACCAGCATGGCCGCCATCTCGTCGGGAACCATGGAGGTCAATCCGGTCAGGAACAGGCTCGGCGCGATTGCCAGCACCCGGATCCCCACCGACCCCAGGTCACGCGCCATGGTCAGGCACATACCCGCGATCCCCGCCTTGGCGGCGGTGTAGGCGACCTGCCCGATCTGGCCCTCGAAGGCCGCAATCGACGCGGTGTTGATGATGACACCGCGCTCCTCGTCTTCGGGCTCGTTCTTGCTCATATGCGCGGCGGCCAGCCGGCTGATGTTGAAGGTGGCGATGAGGTTGAGATCCACCACGGAGCGAAAGGATTCGAGGTCATGGGGACCGGATTTGGTCAGGGTCCGCTTGGCGATGCCGCCGCCTGCGGTGGTCACCACAACGTGCAGCCCGCCGAGCTTGTCGACCGCGGCCTGCAAAGCCTCTTCGGTGCCGGTGAAGTCGGTGACGTCGACCGGGTAGAACGGGGCGCCGATCCCGTCGGCAACGGTCTTGCCGTCGGAATTCTCACGATCGAGGATGGCGACCTGCGCGCCGCGTTCGGCCAGCAGTTCGGCGGTTGCACGGCCCATCCCCGAAGCGCCGCCGATGACGACGACCTTCTTCCCGCTGATCTCCATTCGGATCTCCTTGTCAGAATCCTTGCAATCTGTAACGTTATGTAGGCACGCTAGCGTGTGTGCTCTGCAGGGTTGTCGGCGAGCCATGCCAAGCTCTGAACGTGCTCCTTCTCGACGTAGCAAGCACATCGCTTAGCGTGGGCGGCACTTCGTCGCGGCTGACCAAGGTTGCGCGCATCGCCGACCTGTTGCAGCGCGCCGCCACCGACGCCAAACTGGTCGCGATCATCGTGTCGTGGCTCTCCGGTGAGCTGCCGCAGCGTCACATCGGCGTCGGTTGGGCGGCGTTGCGGTCGCTACCGCCGGCGGCGCAGCATTCGGTGCTGACCGTCACCGGCGTCGACGCCACCTTCACCGCGATCGGCGCGGTATCGGGCAACGGATCGCAGGCGCGGCGCGCCGAGCTCGTCGCGGGATTATTCTGCGCCGCAACCGAATCCGAGCAGACCTTTCTGCTGCGGCTACTGGGCGGTGAGCTGCGCCAGGGCGCGCTGGCCGGGATCATGGCCGACGCTGTCGCCAAGGCGGCCGGAATCCCCGCCGCGGCAGTACAGCGCGCCGCGATGCTGGGCGGGGATCTGCCGGCGGTGGCGGCAGCCGGTCTGTCCGGCGGGGCGGCGGCGCTGGATTTCTTCACCCTGCGGGTGGGCCGGCCGGTTGGCCCGATGCTGGCACAGACCGCGACTGGCGTGGCCGACGCGCTCGAACGTCATGGCGGCACGACAATTTTCGAAGCAAAGCTGGATGGCGCGCGAGTGCAGATCCACCGCGCTGGCGACGACGTCACGGTCTACACCCGAAGTCTTGACGATGTCACCGCCCGGCTGCCCGAGGTGGTGGACGCGACGCTGGCTTTGCCGGTGGGCGATCTGGTCGCCGACGGTGAGGCGATCGCATTGCGCCCGGACAACCGTCCGCAGCGCTTCCAGGTCACCGCTTCGCGGTTCGGCCGATCGGTTGATGTGGCGGCCGCCCGGGCGGCACAACCACTCTCAGTGTTCTTCTTCGACATCTTGCACCGTGACGGCGTCGACCTGCTCGACGCGCCGACCACCGAGCGGCTGGCCGCCCTGGACACTCTGGTGCCCGCCCGGCACCGGGTCGACCGACTGGTCACGTCCGACGACGCGGCGGCCGCCGCCTTTCTGGACGCGACGCTGGCCGCCGGCCACGAAGGGGTGATGGCCAAATCACCGGCTGCGCCCTACCAAGCGGGCCGTCGGGGTGCGGGCTGGCTGAAGGTCAAGCCGGTACACACACTGGATCTGGTGGTGCTCGCCGTGGAGTGGGGTTCGGGACGTCGTCGCGGAAAACTGTCCAATATCCACCTGGGCGCGCGGGATCCGGCCACCGGCGGATTCGTGATGCTGGGCAAAACCTTCAAGGGCATGACCGACGCCATGCTGGACTGGCAGACCGCCCGGTTCAGCGAACTCGCCGTCTCCGGAACGGATGGAGCGACGGATGGCTTGACCAATGAAAGGGTTGTTGTGGTGCGGCCCGAGCAGGTCGTCGAGATCGCCTTCGACGGGGTGCAGGCATCGTCGCGCTACCCTGGCGGGCTGGCGCTGCGCTTTGCCCGGGTGCTGCGCTACCGAGATGACAAGGGCCCGGCCGAAGCCGACACCATCGACGCCGTGCGCGCCCTGTACTGATCCGCAGCGGGAACTAAAGTCTGGCGAATTGCGCCTTATCGTCAGTGAATTCGGCCAGGATTGCGCTCGTCAATGTCGGCCGGACATCGCCAGTCGCCGTCAGATAGTCCTCGGTGGTCGCCGGCTCTCCGCGGCCGTGGGCCATCTCACGATCGAACGCCACCTGCGCGCCCTTGCGGGCCGCGAACTCGATGTCGGCCGGGGTGAACAGCTCTGTGGCCGCCACCAGCCGGTCGACGTCGATCGCCGGATTAGCATCGCCCAGATAGCGCTTCCACACCGCCAGGCGGGCCGGCTGGTCCGGCGGGCCGACCGGAATGACGTAGTCGAAGCGCCCCGGCCGCAGGAACGCCGAGTCCAGCGAGTGGACCGAATTGGTGGCACACACCAGCAGGCGCCCGTCGTGCTCGCGAAACGACGGGATGAGTTTCAACAATTCGTTGGTGACGCCGGTTTCGGTGGTAGTGGCGCCGGCTCGTGCGACCGCGATCTCCTCGACCTCGTCGATGAACAACACCAGTTCGTCGAGTTCGTCGAGTTCTCCGAACACTTCCCGAAGTGATGCCGCCAGACCGCCCTGTGCGGCGGCGGCCAGCCGGGAGGGAAACAGCTCGACGAAGGGCCAGCCGAGCCGCGACGAAATCCCTTTGGCGAAACTTGTTTTCCCGGTTCCCGGCGGCCCGAACAAGATGACCGCCTTGGGTGGGCGGACACCATAGCGGTCGGCGACGTCGGGATGGGCCAGCGGAGCGATGATGCGCTGTTCGATGATCTGCTTTTCCTGCTCCATCCCGGCCAGGCCCTGCCACAGCCCCGGCGGCAGCAGCCGCCCACCCAGCTCTGCGAGCACATTGGCCTGATCCGGGCGCAGGTGTTCGATCGTCTCGTAGTACACCAGCCCGTCGCGGCGGGTGTAGCCGGAGTTCTCCAGCGCCTCCGAGCCCGTCGCGCCCTCCGGGAGGATCGTGCAGATTTTCCGCACCCCAGCTGACCGCAGCCGTCGTTCGAGATCGGTCAGCAGCGCGCTGCCGATCCCGCGATGGCGCCACCGTGACGCCAGAGCGACCAGCAGCACCCACGCCCGCTCGCCATCGGTCCGCGCGACGGCCATACCAACCATCTCGTCACCGACCTCGGCGACGACCGCAGGCTGGCCGGCCCGCGCGGCCGCCATCACTTCGGCGACGGTGAACACCGGCTCCGGCGACCCTGGGGTACGACTTTGGTCCCACACCTGGATCGCCTGGTCCAGGTCGTCGTCGTCGTAGTCACGCAGTCGCCATAACGGCATCACCTAACGGTAATGCCCTTGTCGGGTTCCGCATATGGCCGTCATGCAAGGATCACCGGAACAACACGAGCGTCGTCGAGGGAGCCTCTGGTGGCAGTGCCTACCCCGCCCGATCAGGTCGCGAAACGCGACCGCGACGTCAGCTACATCCGTACCGACGCCGACCTGCCCCCCGTCGCGATCGTCGATCACTCCCCCATCACCGTCAGGCACAAGATCTTCTTCGGCGTGATCGCCGTGATCGGCGCGATCGCCTGGGCGATCATCGCGTTCGTCCGTGGGGAGACCGTGAGCGCGGTCTGGCTGGTGGTCGCGGCGGGCTGCACCTACATCATCGGTTACCGGTTCTATGCGCGGCTGATCGAAATGAAGATTGTCCGCCCCCGCGATGACCACGCCACCCCGGCCGAAATCCTCGACGACGGCACGGACTACGTGCCAACCGACCGGCGGGTGGTGTTCGGCCACCATTTCGCCGCCATCGCCGGAGCCGGGCCACTGGTCGGTCCGGTGCTCGCCGCCCAGATGGGCTACCTGCCCTGCACAATCTGGATCGTCATCGGCGCGGTGCTCGCCGGGTGTGTGCAGGACTACCTGGTGTTATGGATCTCCACCCGGCGCCGCGGCCGTTCCCTGGGGCAGATGGTTCGCGACGAGCTCGGCGCTCACCGCCGGCGTGGCCGCACTCATCGGAGTCCCGGTGATCATCATGATCGTGATCGCGGTGCTGGCACTGGTGGTGGTGCGGGCGTTGGCGCAGAGTCCGTGGGGTGTGTTCTCGATCGCGATGACCATCCCGATCGCCCTGTTCATGGGCTGCTACCTGCGGTTCCTGCGGCCGGGGCGAGTAACGGAAGTGTCGGTGATCGGCGTCGGGTTGCTGCTGCTTCGCCGTCGTCTCCGGCGATTGGGTCGCCGACACATCCTGGGGCGCAAGCTGGTTCAGCCTGTCGCCGGTCACGCTGTCGTGGCTGCTCATCATCTACGGCTTCGCGGCATCGGTGCTGCCGGTGTGGCTGCTGCTCGCGCCGCGCGACTACCTGTCGACGTTCATGAAGGTCGGCACCATCGCCCTACTCGCGATCGGTGTCCTCGTCACCCGCCCGGTCCTGCTGGCGCCCGGCTGTCTCGCAGTTCGCCGGCGCCGGCGACGGGCCGGTGTTCGCCGGTTCGCTGTTTCCGTTTCTGTTCATCATCA
The DNA here is from genome assembly GCA_963763005.1 of uncultured Actinomycetota bacterium. GTDB lineage: Bacteria > Actinomycetota > Actinomycetes > Mycobacteriales > Mycobacteriaceae > Mycobacterium. The sequence continues at coordinate 43,259 of CAVXMI010000016.1, read as the reverse complement.
TCGCGTGCGGCGCGTTGTCCGGATTCCACGCGCTGATCTCCTCGGGAACAACGCCGAAGATGCTGGAGAAGGAAGGCCAGATGCGCCTGATCGGCTACGGGGGCATGATCACCGAGTCGTTCGTGGCAGTCATGGCCCTGCTCACCGCGTCGATCCTCGACCAGCATTTGTACTTCGTCCTCAACGCCCCGGGCGCGCAGACCGGCAACACCGCGGCCACCGCCGCCCGGTACGTCAACGGGCTTCGTTTGCCGGGGACCCCTGCGACCGCAGACCAGATCAGCCAGGCCGCCGCCAGCGTGGGCGAACACTCGATCGTGTCGCGCACCGGCGGCGCGCCGACGCTGGCGTTCGGCATGTCCGAGATGCTGCAGCGGGCGTTCGCCGGCACTGGTCTCAAGGCATTCTGGTACCACTTCGCGATCATGTTCGAGGCGCTATTCATCCTGACCACCGTCGACGCCGGTACCCGGGCTGCGCGTTTCATGGTCTCCGACGCGCTGGGCAACCTCGGGGGGCCGCTGCGCAAGCTGCAAAATCCGAGTTGGCGCCCGGGCGCGTGGATATGCAGCTTCGCGGTGGTCGCGGCGTGGGGCAGCACCCTGCTGCTCGGCGTCACCGACCCGCTGGGCGGTATCAACACGCTGTTCCCGCTGTTCGGTATCGCCAACCAGCTACTGGCGGGCATCTCGCTGACGGTCATCACCGTCATCGTCATCAAGAAGGGGCACCTGAAATGGGCGTGGATACCGGGCATCCCGCTGCTCTGGGACCTGGCGGTCACTCTGAGCGCGTCGTGGCAGAAAATCTTCTCCGCAGATCCCAACGTCGGCTACTGGACCCGCCATTTCCGGTACTCAGCGGCCAGGCAAGCGGGCGAGACTGCGTTTGGTTCGGCGACGGACGTCCAGCAGCTCAACGACGTCATCAGGAACACCTTCATCCAGGGCACCCTGTCGGTCATCTTCGCCACGGTCGTCGTCATCGTGGTCGTCGCCGGAGTTATCCTGGCGCTCAAGACAATTCGTGGTAACGGCAGACCGTTGACAGAGGACGACCCGGTGCCGTCGAAGTTGTTCGCGCCTTCGGGCCTGATTCCTACCGCCGAAGAGCGAGAGTTGCAAAGGCAGTGGGATTCTCCCGCCCGATCTGTTGTTACCGGGAAACATTGATGCGCATCGGCGTAGTCGTGCCGCTGCTCGATGGTGATTGGCTTATTCGCTCCCCTGCACTTGAGTGAGCTAGATGGGCCCCAGACGTTGTTGGGCAGCGCGGTGTCCGCGAAACGGTCCGCCCCGCCGTCGGACCGTGCCAGGATGCCCACTATGACTGTGGTTCTGGTGCACGGCAATCCCGAGACTGAGGCTATCTGGGGCCCGTTGACCGATGCCCTCGGGCGCGACGATGTGGTCCGGCTCTCGCCACCGGGATTCGGCGCTCCGCTGCCCGCCGACTTCCCGGCCACCTACTTGGCTTACCGTGACTGGCTTGAGGGCGAGTTGGAGGGTTTCGATGAACCCGTCGATGTGGTCGGACACGACTGGGGCGGCGGCCACGTGGTGAACGTGGTGATGCATCGACCGGAGCTCGTTCGCAGCTGGGCCAGCGATGCCGTCGGATTGTTCGACCCCGAGTACGTTTGGCATGACCTCGCGCAGGTGTGGCAGACGCCAGGTGAAGGCGAGCAGCTGGTGAACACGATGCTCGGCGGCACGGTCGGAGACCGCGCGGAGCAGATGGCCGCGTTGGGCATCCCCATGGACATCGCTACGTCAATCGCCGCGGCCCAGGGCCCGGAGATGGGTCGGGCGATCCTGTTGTTGTATCGCTCGGCGGCCCAACCCGCGATGGCTGAAGCCGGCCGCGCGTTGGAGAAGGCCGCGGTTCGGCGGGGGCTTTCACTACTGGCGACCGAGGACCCATACATTGGCTCAGACGCACGCCGGCGCCGGGCTGCGGACCGAGCCGGAGCCCAGACCGAGGTGCTCGACGGGCTGGGACACTGGTGGATGGTGCAGGACCCCACGCGAGGCGCGGCTTCCCTGACCCGCTTCTGGGAATCGCTTGGCTAGACATCCCGAGGGCGATGGCTTGCGTCCGGAAGCCCCGGCGGCGCCTGGATCCGACTGCCTGGTGCCAGTTCGATTCTCGCGCAGCAAGGTTGGGGCGACGGAGCGGGGAATGGAAGTATCAGCCGGGGCGCGCCGGCCGCCACCTCATTCGATGGCATCGCTATAGATGTCTAAGAGCCGATACCTTGTCGAATCGAGATGCTCTCCGAGAACTGCGATCACACGCTTCTGCAACTCGTACCCGAGCTCGTGATCCTCTTCGCACTTCTCGCGCAGGCACTTGCCGTCGAAGACGATCACTCGCGTCATATCAGCCGCGCGCCCATCGAACCGCCAGTTGTACGGCGGTACCAACCACGACCATCCGAGGATTTCCCCGTCTCCGAGCGTCTGAATCGTCAGGCCGCCGCGGCCGGGAACGGAGATTTCGAGCGCGATCTTGCCGGCGCGAATGAGGTAGAAGTGATCGGCCCGGTGGCCTTCACTGAAGATCAACTCACCGGCGTTGAAGCGCACGTTTGCCGCGCACCCGACCGCCAACTCCAGATAACGCGGGTCCATACCGGTGAAGAACGGATGTCCGGCCAGAACGCCTTCTAGCGTCCGCACTGCATGTTCCTTTCGCCGGTCCTCAATCAGATGCTTGAGACGGACGATAGAGGACTTTGAAGGCATTCGTCCACGAACCGGAAAAGCGATGGCCAGGCAGGGACCGCCGCAACGGCGCCGGCATGATGGCACAAGCCCACTTCAGAAAAGAACGTCCTGCTGCCGCAAGGTTCAGCCACCCGCGCTGGTCGCCAAGACCGTCGCGCCATCACATTGTGATCGATGGTGACTTTGGCCTCTAAACCTGGGGCGCTCGAGGAGGAGACGATGACCATACGAGCGCAGAAGCCCATGCCGGTTGAGGAGATTTCGTGATCGAGGTGCTGAAGAACTTTTCCCGACAATGTCGTGGCAGTTGTTTGCCATGGCCAGGTGACCAAAGCCGATGAATGCCGGTCGTTAACGAGCCCCGCAGTGTCCCTTCCCGAGTCGAGGACCCGATCATGACCACTACCCGAACCGAGTCAGCTTCCTCCGTCAAAGCGCCGGCGGTCGACGACCGCCGCAACCACGAAGTCGACGGCATCGTCGACACGGCGGCCGAGGCGGCCCGAGCATTCCGCAAGCTTGACCAGCAGCAGGTCGACGCGATCGTCGAGGCGATGGTGCGCGCCGGGGTCCGCGCGGCGGCGGAACTGGCGGGGGTGGCGATCGAGGAGACTGGCTTCGGCGTTTTCGAGGACAAGGTCGTCAAGAACTATGTGGCCACCGAGTTCCTCCACGACTATCTGCGGGGCAAGAAATCGGTGGGCGTCATCGACGAGGACGTCGAGAACAACATCGTCCACGTGGCCGAACCGATCGGGGTCGTGCTGGCCATCACCCCGGTGACCAACCCGACCTCGACGGTGCTGTTCAAGGCAATCGTGGCCGCAAAGACCCGCAACGCCATTCTTTTCCGGCCGTCACCGTATGCGGTGCGCTGCTGCGAACGCAGCGTCGAGATCCTGCGCACGGCGGCCGAGGCGGCCGGGATGCCTCCGGGGGCGCTGCAGGTCATCCCCGACGCCGCCCACGAGGTGACGCACTACCTGTTCAAACACGCAGGAGTTGACTTCATCTGGGTGACCGGTGGACCGAAGATCGTCGCGCTGGCGAATTCGGCCGGAAAGCCGGGGCTCAGTGTCGGTCCGGGCAACGCGCCGATCTACATTCACAAGACGGCGGACCTCAAGGGCGTGGTCGTCGACATCCTGATCTCGAAAACGTTCGACTCGTCGGTCATCTGCCCGGCCGAGCAGACCTGCGTCATCGATGACGAGGTTTACGACGAGGTGATGGCCGAGTTCGAGCGGATGGGCGCCCAACTACTGACCGCCGACGAGGCCAAGGCGGTGGCGGATTTCGCGTTCGGCTGCGGCGACAAGGTCTCCCTCGAGGCGGTCGGGCAGAGGGCGTCGGAGTTGGCCGCCCGAGCCGGCTTCAGCGTGTCACCAACCGTGAAGGTACTGCTGGCGCAGCTGCCGGCCGACCTGGACGAACTCGCCGCGCACCCGCTGGTGCAGGAGAAGCTGATGCCGGTGCTCGGGGTAGTGCGCGCGCGCAATGTCCAGCACGCCATCGACGTCGCCGTTCTGGTCACCGAGCACGGCGGACTAGGCCACACCTCGGCGATCTACGCCAACGACGACGACGTGATCGACGCATACGGTTTAGCGGTTCGCACGGGTCGCATCCTGGTCAACGCACCCACTGCGGTCGGCGCACTCGGCGGGGTCTACAACGACCTCACCCCCACGTTCTCGTTGGGTTGCGGCACTTGGGGCGGGTCGAGCACGACTGAGAACGTCAACTACCGGCAGCTGCTGAACATCAAGACCGTCTCGCGGCGCCGCACCCCGCCGCAATGGTTCCGCGTCCCGTCCAACACCTACTTCAACGAAGGCGCGATCGACAACTTGCGCGAGCTCGACTGCGAAACCGTCGTGGTGATCACCGATGCGCTGACCGAAGAGCGCGGCGTGGTCGACCTGCTGCGCGCCAGGTTGCGCACCAAGCACGTGCAGGTATTCAGCGAAGTGACACCAGAGCCCGACGAGACGACTATCAGTCGCGGTGTCGCGCTGCTGCAACGGGCGGAACCCGATCTGTTGATCGCCGTTGGCGGTGGTTCGGTGCTTGACGCCGGCAAGGCGATACGGCTGTTCTACGAACACCCGGAGAAAAGCCTCGATGAGTTGACGATGCCGTTCCTCGACCCCCGTAAGCGCGTGGCCGACTATCCGACCGACCGTCATCGCGTCCAATTGGTCGCTGTTCCAACGACATCGGGCACCGGGTCGGAAGTGTCGCCAGCGGCGGTGTTGACGGTGCGCGGGAAGAAGGAGACGCTCGTCGACTACAGCCTGGTGCCTGACCTCGCGATCGTCGACCCGGTCCTGACCTCGTCGATGCCGCTGAAACTGACCGCCGACACCGGCATCGACGCGCTGACCCACGCACTGGAGGCGATGGTCTCGATCTTCGCTTCGCCTTACACCGATGCGTTGTGCGCCCAGGCGGTACGGCTGATCTTCGACGCTCTGCCGAGAGCCTACGAAGATCCCGACGATCTCTCCGCACGAACGGACATGTCCAATGCGGCAACCCTTGCCGGGCTTGCATTCTCGAATGCATTCGTCGGGACGAATCATGCGCTCGCCCATGCCGTCGGCGCGAAATTCGGAATCGCGCACGGTCGGGCGAACGGGATTTTCCTGCCGCATGTGCTGCGCTACAACGCGAGTCTGCCAAGCAAGTTCATGCCCGCGCCTGGATATTCGGCCTACGTCGCCCCGGCCAAATACGCGCAGCTCGGCCAGCTGGTCTTCGGTGGCCATGAACCCGACGAAGGCCGCCGTCGGTTGTTCCAAGGGGTTGACGACCTGCTGGACCGACTGAACATGCCGCGATCGCTGCGGGAGTTCGGCGTCGACGAGGAGGCGTTCCTGGCGGCGCTGCCGACCTTGGCGATGACGGCGTTCGAGGATCTCAGCAACCGCACCAATCCGCGGATGCCCCTGGTCAGCGAGATCACCGCATTGCTTCGGCTGGGCTACGGCGACTCCCATTAGGGAGTCCACCTGGCTCATCACCGACTGCGCGACCGGACTCGGCCGCGCGCTCGCCGAGGCTGTCATCGGCGCCGGCCACGACGTGCTGTCACCGCACGCGACGTCACGAGGGTCGCCGACCCGGCCGACACCGCATCAGAGCAGGTGCTCGCCGTGGCCCTTGACGTCACGAACTCCGAGCAGGCCGGCGACCTCGCCAAGGCCGTCGCTGCGATCATCGCCGCCGTCGAATCAAGCGATCCCCCGGCATTTCTGCTCCTCGGACCCGACGCGCTCATGGCTTATCGTTACATCGCGGATCGGCGCGCGATCGAGCAGCCAGGCAATGAGCTCGGCACGCTCCTGACGCGCCCTGCCTTCGAGGTTCTCGAGCAGCCCTGGCGACTCGACGTCCTTGTTGTCCTGCTCTGCTGACACGGCGTATAAGTACAATAGGCGGATCGTCCCAAGGGAATTCAGCTAGCGGTGGTTGTGTGGCAATTCCGCAGACTTATTGACCGGCGGCGAGCATCATGGTCTTGACGAGCAGTTCTTTCCGGCGGAGGGAGCGCCATGAGCGTCGTCTATCTCGCCGACGCCGTCACCGCTGGGGCGTTGGCGGGGCGAATCATCGGCTTGCTCGTGTTCCCAGTCGCGGGTCTAGTCCTGCTGATCATTGGAATACGGAAGCGTTCGGCGGCGCGCAGACAGGCGTCGATCGGTTACCCGCCCGGCTATCCACCGCCGGGCTACCCACCGCCACCTGGCTATCCGCCGAACTATCCGACTCCCGCTCAGCCGGGCTACCCTGCGTACCCACCTGGGGGCGGCTATCAACCCCCGCTGCCGCCACCGCCGAAGGCGGCTGGTACCGGCTTTGTCGCCACCGGCATCGTCCTGCTGGCGGTGGGTGGGCTGACCCTGGTAGTGACGCTCGCCGTTGCCGTAACGCGGCACTCGCGCCTGGCGATCGGCGACTGCTTCACCAACGCAATCTTGAACGACAAACCCGACTGGCACCCAAGCAACTGCTCAAATCCTGACGCTGTACTTCAATACGCCGCCAACGCCGACTCGAAAGGAAACTGTCCGGACGGCAAGCGGGACGACAGCTCCTACCTGTCAGCGGAACGCGACGGTGTTCGAATATGTTTTGCACCCAACCTCCTCGAGGGTCAGTGCTACACGTCCGAGCACGGCGATAGAACGGTCCGTCACACGAGCTGCACTACCCCAGGCACGGTCAGGGTGGTCAAACGAGTCGACGGCAGCACCAACACGTCCATTTGCCCCACACACACTCATGCCATCACCTATAGGGAGCCGAGCAGAGTCTACTGCACCGAGCGCTCGGGAATGGCCTGAACCTGAACCCGGAAATCCGCGAATAGCACTTTATTAACCAACTTAGAATTTACCATTTTGTGGGTACGCGTCCAGTGCTCTAGACTGCGTCAATGGTCGATCGGCGCAGGCGCAAGAACTGTTGGTACGAGCGGATTTTGGAACTCGCCGAACTCAAGGGCGACTACGATCAAGTCCGGATCGCCCAAACGGTCGGCGTCACCAAGGGCACCGTCACTAACTGGAAGAAAGGGAAACCACCCACACCCGAAAATGTGATCGCTGTGGCGCGGGCCTACGGCGTGGACGAGATGGAGATGCTTCGGATCGCCTACCTGCCTGACTATGAGGAACAGCCAGAAGCAAAGAAGGCGATTAGGCCGCGCCACCCGCTGTGATCTGTGTACCCTTACTCTGATGCCACTACAGGCAGCATTGATGTGTGGATCCGCAAGCTGCGTAAGCTGGTCGCTGTGGACGCGACGCCACGGCTGGCGCCCACATTGGGAGCAGGGCGTTACCTGCATGGTCGCCGTCGCCGGCATCGCGTTCCTGCTGATATCACCATTGGGCGCAGTAACCGTCGGCGTGGCGCTGCACGCATTGACCGGCAAGTGGGCTATGGCGAGCTACGCGGGGAATATGCTCGGCCTCACCGCGTGCGCGCTGGCCATCGCCGTCGCCGTGAGATGCCTTGAACCCGATGACGAGTCGTTCGCCAGTAAGTTCGCGCGCAATGTCCAGCTGCCGATTCGCGTGGCGGTGCCGATCCTGTTTGCGATCTTCTGGGAAAGCAACGCCACGCGCGTGCGCAACCTGAATTCGTTTCAGGTACAGCCTGACGGCTGGCTGGGGTTGTACTGGACGCTGCTGGGCGCCCTCTACATCTATCTACTCGGCTACGCGGCTCGGGCGTTCCTCACGCTGCGCCATGACCGCGATTCTCGGCCCGTCGCAATCATTTACTTTTGGGCATCGGTAGCTGGCATCGTGGCATGCATATGCAGAATCGCGCTAAGCACGGTGACGCGCGGTCTACCGGGCCATCCGATGCTGCAGGTGTTCTCCTACACCTGTGTAGCCATGTTCGCAATCGGGGCGGCGGTGTCATGGCGGCGCAAGGCGTCGCGCCCACCCGCACTCGATCCGGAGTGATTGGTCAACAGCCCCGCCATCGCATCAGCGGCCGCCGCCGCGCAGGACCGGTCAGCATAAGTGCAGGTCAGCAGCGCGGCGCCAGCTTCGAGGCGCGCCATGGTCGGCGAAGATTAGGCGCCGGTTGCTGTTGTCGGCGGTGCTGGTGAGGGCGGAGACTGGTCGGCTTCGTCGTTGACCCCGATTGCCGCTGTGGTGCCGTTGAGCCTGTGGGTCAGCATGGTGGCAGAGGACTTCCGCGGGAACCGTGGATTGGTGCCTTCGAGCCCGAGCGTCAGACTTCTGAATCTCCCCGCCCTCCCCACGACGGACACCACAGGAGTCCGCGTGGGAAGGGAGAGAAGCGCCGGATGGCGGCCGCGGCATCGCTGGCAAGGAACGCGACCATATTCGCGACGTCAAGGGGCTGCATCATGCCGCGCGGCGAGGCGGTGCGCATGATCAGGTCGAAGTTCGGGTTGTCCGGCGCACTGAACTGTTCGAGTTGCGGTGTAAGCATGCCGCCCGGACATACTGCATTGACGCGCAAGCGATCCGCGGTGTACTCCACCGCCAAGGCACGAGTAAGCCCAATTAGCCCATGCTTGTCAGCACAGTAACCGGCCGAGTAGGCCCGGCCTTCGACACCGGCAATAGAGCTGACATTAATGATGTTGCCACCTCGCTCCAGCAGATAGGGCAATGCAGCTCTGCACAGGTAGAAGGGCCCGTTTAGGTTGACCGCAAGATCTTGTGCCCAGTCGTCGTCGGTCATCGACTCCGTCCGGCGCATCTGGGTCGGCGAATACTTCGGCCAAGCGTCCAGTATCCCGGCCTATGCCGAAAACCGTTGCGCCCTGCCGGGAAAGCAGCCGGGCCGTCTCAGCGCCGAGGCCCGACGACGCACCGGTCACCAGCATGACCTTGCCCCGTAGGGGATGCGTTCACCAAGCGGGCACGCCTCAATAGGACCGCATCCGCGTAACGGTATCCCGCAGCAGCTCAAGTGGCGCAATAAGCCTCAGTCCCCAGAGGTGCACCGCGTCCGGGAGCATGTGCTCGGCCCGGAAGCTCTGCCTGATGCGGCGTGCGGTCAGCAACACGAGCAGACTGATCGCTAGCCTCCCCAGCGCGATCCGACTCGTTCGCGTCTTCCAGGTTGACGGCGCCGAGCCCACCCGCCGACCAAAGTAGTAGCCGACACATGTTGCCATCGCGAGAGCGGCGATCCCCGCAAGCACCGTCATGATGATGAGCGTTCTTTGTCACCATCACGGTGGGGTCACACGCGAGATACACCTCGGCCAATAAGTGAGGCCAACCAGTGAGAGTCGTATGGCGACGCCCAGGCCATGCGGCCCTGACCTGCGGTAATCCGGTGGAGCTAAGGGGACTCGAACCCCTGACCCCCACACTGCCAGTGTGGTGCGCTACCAGCTGCGCCATAGCCCCGAGAAGTGATGCCCATCGAAGCTACACCACTGTCAAGATGCGTTCAAAGTCCCTGGTCACGCCACCTCACCCGATCACCTGATTCACCACTTCCCGGGCCGTCTTCTGGACCTCGGCCAGATGCTCGGGGCCGCGGAAGGACTCCGCGTAGATCTTGTAGACGTCCTCGGTGCCCGACGGTCGTGCGGCAAACCACGCGTTGGCCGTCGTCACCTTGAGCCCGCCCAGCGACGCGCCGTTGCCCGGCGCCGTCGGTCAGCTTTGCGGTGATCGGCTCCCCCGCCAGTTCGGTGGCGGTGACCTGCTCGGCCGACAGCTTGGCCAGGCGGGCTTTCTGCTCCCGGTCGGCGGGCGCGTCGACCCGAGCGTAGAACGGGCGCGCCGTACTCGCCGGCCAGACGCCTGATACCGCTGCGACGGCGTCGCGCCGGTCACGGCCAGGATCTCGGAGGCCAGCAACGCCATGATGATGCCGTCTTTGTCGGTGGTCCACACCGATCCGTCGCGCCGCAGGAACGACGCGCCCGCCGACTCCTCGCCGCCGAAGCCGATGGTGCCGCCGATCAGGCCGTCGACGAACCACTTGAACCCGACCGGCACCTCGACGAGCTTGCGGCCCATGCCGGCGACCACCCGGTCGATGATCGACGAGCTGACCGCGGTCTTGCCGACGGCGATGCCGGCCGGCCAGGACGGCCGGTGGGTGTAGAGGTAGTCGATCGCCACCGCCAGATAGTGGTTCGGGTTCAGCAGCCCCCCATCGGGGGTGACGATGCCGTGGCGGTCGGAGTCGGCGTCGTTGCCGGTGGCGATCTGGTAGTGGTCGCGGTTGGCGATCAGCGCGGCCATCGCGTCCGGCGAGCTGCAGTCCATCCGGATCTTGCCGTCGGTGTCGAGCGTCATGAACCGCCACGTCGCGTCGACCAGTGGATTGACGACGGTCAACTCCAGGTTGTGCCGCTGCGGCGATCGCGGCCCAGTAGTCCACGCTGGCCCCGCCGAGCGGGTCGGCGCCGATCCGGACCCCGGCCGCGCGGATAGCATGCGACATCGACGACATTCGGCAGGTCGTCGACATAGTTGCCCAGATAGTCGTGGCGCTGGGCGGTACCCAGTGCGCGGGCCAACGGCACCCGCTTCACCGCCGACCCGTTACGCAGAATCTCGTTGGCGCGCTTGGCTATTGCGTTGGTCGCCGTCGGTGTCCGCCGGGCCCCCGTTGGGCGGGTTGTACTTGAAGCCGCCGTCGGGCGGCGGGTTGTGCGATGGTGTCACGACGATCCCGTCGGCCAGCGCCTCCGTGCGGCCGCGGTTGTAGGTCAGGATGGCGTGGCTGATCGCCGGCGTCGGCGTGTAGCGGTCTGCCGAGTCGATCATGGCCACCACGTCGTTGGCGGCGAGTACTTCCAGCGCCGAGACCCATGCCGGTTCCGAAAGACCATGGGTGTCACGGCCGATGAACAGCGGCCCGGTGGTGCCCTGCGCGGCGCGGTACTCGACGATGGCCTGGGTGATGGCCAGAATATGGGCCTCGTTGAACGCTCCGTTGAGCGCCGAGCCACGGTGCCCCGAGGTGCCGAACGCCACCTGCTGGGCGACGTCGTCGGGATCGGGCTGTATCGAGTAGTACGCCGTTACCAGGTGGGGCAGATCGACGAGGTCCTCGGGCTGGGCCGGCTGTCCGGCTCGCGGGTTGTCCACCATGGTTACCAATTCTGCCCTGCCCACCGCTCTGGAACTTCTCAGGTACTTCCTGGGTTTACCCACTTGCAGGTCCCGTCCTACGCTGCTAGGCGCACCACTCGCACACTGAAGGGAATCGACCAGTGGCAAGCCGCGACTACCGGGAGCTGGCCGCGATTTTCGCCGGCGGAGCGTTGGGCGCCGTTGCCCGAGCGACGCTGGGCACCCTCGCCGTCCCCGACCCGGCGCGGTGGCCATGGTCGACATTCACCGTCAACATCGTGGGCGCCTTCCTGGTGGGCTACTTCACCACCCGGCTCCTGGAGCGGTTGCCGTTGTCGAGCTATCGGCGCCCACTGCTTGGCACCGGAGTGTGCGGCGGGCTGACCACTTTCTCGACGATGCAGGTGGAGACGCTGAAGATGATCGAGCATGGCCATTGGGCTTTGGCCGCCGCCTACACCGTCATCAGCATCGCGCTCGGACTGCTGGCGGTGCACCTGGCCACGCTAGTGGTCCGCCACGTGCGCGTGCGCGGATGACCCCAACGACGGCGACGACGGTCCTGGTCTGGGTGGGCGTCATGCTCATCGGCGGCATCGGGTCGGTGGCGCGCTTCCTGGTGGATCGCACAGTCGCCCGCCGGATGGCCCGGACGTTTCCCTACGGCACACTGACGGTGAACGTCACCGGCGCCGCGCTGCTGGGGTTCATCGGCGGCCTGGCGCTATCCAAGGACGCGACCCTGCTGGCCGGCACCGCCTTCGTAGGCTCCTACACCACCTTCTCCACCTGGATGCTGGAAACCCAGCGGCTGAGCGAGGAGCACCAGATGCGTTCGGCATTCGCCAATATCGCTGTCGGTGTCGTGCTCGGTCTGGCCGCGGCGCTACTGGGGCAATGGATCGCGGAGCAGATATGAGCGAGCAGAGCTTGAAATTGACCTCGTACTTCGGCGAACGGCAACGTGCGGTCGGCGAAGCCAGGGGGTTCCTGGCCGATGCGATGCTCGATCTGCTCGGCGCCGGCGGCGTCGCGACCAGCGTGATGATGGGCGGTACCACCGGTTTCGGGCCCGAACATGAGCTGCGCTGCGACCGATCGCTGAGCCTGTCCGAGAACCCTCCGGCGATTCTCGCCGCCGTCGGTCGAGTCGAAGATCCGCTCACCGGTCGACGATGTGACAGCGATGACCGGCCGCGGACTATTGACGCTCGAGCGCGCGCGACTGGTCACCCGGCACAGCGGCACCGAAGCACTGAACGAGATCGACAGCCGAACCGGAGATGCCGCAAAGCTCACGGTCTACGTCGGCCGCCAGGTGCGGGTCGCCGGAACCTGAGCCGACTACGCCGTCTGCGAGCTTTTGTGTCGACATGGATTCGCAGGTGCCACAGTGCTTCTCGGCGTCGACGACACGGCATACGACGAGCGCTTCCGGGCTCGCTTCTTCGGCCGCAATGTCAATGTTCCGCTGCTGACCATCGAACGGGTGCGGCTAGGAGATGCCGTCGAGGAGCCCGTCGAATCGCGCCTCGGGGCCCTTAGGGTTTCAGGTCTCGCGAAGGCGGGGCACGTCGTCGAGCGTGCGGGGCAACACGTAAAGCGCCAGCCGTTGATTCGCCACATCGTATTCGCCGAGAAAGACGCAGCCACCGCTTTCGCAGAACTGGCGCGCCCCTTTGTTTCGGTGGTCCGGATCGAAGAAGATCCGGCGACACTGCGGCTCGGCGTTGAACACGCTGGCCACGAAGTGGGGCAGCAAGAACTGTGCGGTTCCCTGGTTGATGATGTCCGGATCGGCAACGGCGGTGTGGATACCAAGATCGTAGGGGTCACATTCATATTGGGTAGCGACGGAATCCTTTGCAGCCCGGTATAATTCAAGGTAGCCATGGTCTTGTCCGCGCAGGCTGCCGACGAACGGCCGCGAGTAGTTGCCGTCGAGTTGCGCGCGCAGGTACTTGTGCCATCGCGACGCCGGCCATGTGGATTCCCACGTTTTGGCCAAATGAGGCCGGCTCATCCACTCGGCGATCGTCTCGGCGTCGGCATCCGGATCGGCCAGACGAAACGCGTATGGTGTGGGCACCTCTGGCGTGGGCGGAGGCGGGACGTTACGGACCTCGTCGGTGAGATCGGTCAGTTCGCGCGGGAAAGGCGCTTCGGCTTCACTCATATCAATCAGAGAGCCTACCTACCCGCATTGCGGACATCCATTTGTCGGCTAGCGTCGAAACCCAGCCGGGCCCGCATCGGCGCGGGCCGCTCTGTCAGAATCAACGTCAGTGGAGCGGAGTACGCTCGAACTCATGTTCGATAGATTGATCGCGATCGACCCGGCGGCCGAGGAATCGGCGTTGGTCGAGCGCATTGCCGAGCTGGAGAGGATCAAGTCGGCGGCCGCGGCGGGTCAGGCTCGGGCGGCGGCCGCTTTGGACGCGGCGCGTCGAACCGCCGAAGCCGCCGCCGGGGTGCCCGCCGCGCGGCGCGGACGTGGTGTGGCCAGCGAGATCGCGCTGGCGCGACGGGACTCACCGGCCCGGGGCAGCCGGCATCTGGGTTTTGCCAAGGCCCTGGTGCAGGAGATGCCGCACACGCTGGCCGCGCTGGAATGCGGGATGCTCTCGGAGTGGCGGGCCACCCTGATCGTGCGCGAGAGTGCGTGTTTGGACATCGAGGACCGGTGGACCTTGGACGCCGAGTTGTGCGCCGACCCGGCCGGCCTGAACGGGATGGGCGATGCGCGGATGGCCGCGGCCGCCAAGGCAATCGCCTACCGGCTGGACCCGCATGCCGTCGTCGACCGGGCAGCCAAGGCCGAGTCCGAGCGCACGGTCACCATCCGGCCCGCACCCGACACCATGACGTATCTGACCGCGCTGTTGCCGGTAGCTCAGGGCGTGTCGGTGTATGCCGCGTTGCGTCGCGCGGCTGATACCCGCGGCGACGGGCGCTCACGCGCACAGGTGATGGCCGACACCCTGGTCGAACGGGTCACCGGCCGCGACGCGCGGGTCCCGACTCCGATCGCGGTCAATCTGGTGCTCTCGGATGAAACGCTGCTGGGCGGTGACAGCGCCCCGGCCGATATCTGCGGCTACGGTCCCATTCCCGCGGCGGTGGCCCGTGCGCTGGTCTCGGGCGTTGTCGCCGACCGGCGCTCGCGGGCCACACTGCGTCGGCTTTACGCACATCCGCGGTCTGGGGCGCTGGTGGCGATGGAGTCACGCGCGCGGCTGTTTCCCCGCGGGTTGGCTGCCTTCATCGGGCTGCGCGATCAGCGTTGCCGCACTCCCTACTGCGACGCGCCGATCCAGCACCGCGACCACGCGCGACCTTGGGCCCACGGCGGCCCGACCACCGCGAACAACGGGCTCGGGTCATGCGAGCGCTGCAACTACGCCAAACAAGCCGCCGGCTGGCAAGTCAGCACCAGCATAGACCAAAACCACAGGCACACAGCCGAATTCACCACCCCAACGGGTGGGCACTACCGGTCTGAGGCCCCACCCCGCGCACCGACCATCACGATCAGCGACCTCGAAGTCCGAATCGGCATCGCGATCGCTCGACACGCCGCCTAGCAAGAAGCGAACGAGTTCGAGTCATCCGGTGCGGGGCGCGCCACTCACGAACCGCCTCGGTCGGTGAGGTGCTCGACATCGATAACTTCACCGCGATTGATACTGACCCAATCGCGCCCATCGAGGTATGGACGCAGGCTACGGCCGATAAAGTTCGTAGACGTGCGGCGGCTCGGCCATGCCGGTAACGACGCTCCACAGCTCCAAGGAGTCCGGACCGGTCGGCGGGTCCACTTGTACCGGTCCAAACAGAGATTGCCCTCCGAACAGGAAGAACGTTGGCACCCGCATCAATGACCAGCCGTAGGCGCCAGCCATTGTTCCCCGGCGGGTAGCGCGTCCTCACCTAGTGCGAGCCACCGATGCCCGCCCGGATCGGCCGGGCGCTGTTGCATGGGCACCTCCAGAGAACGGCCGTTCGGCCGAATGCAGCGCGCGCGAGATCAGCCGACGCCACCAGCTGACGTGCAACGACTTTCCGGCCCGCGCGCCGTGGACGGCCAGTTGGTCTCGAACGTGCGTGGGAACGTCGCACGCGCGACGGCCACACCGCGTTGAGATGGAGCATCCCGACAGTTCGGCTCAGAGGAGCGAGCGGATGAAGCCGAGGATGTCGTCGACAGTGGCGAAGCCGCCGAGGTGGCTCTCGCCGGGACGAAGGACAAGTTCGGCGTCGGGCAGGCGTGCGGCCGCCGTCTTCGCGGCGTCGAAGGACACGATGGGGTCGGCGTCGCCGTGCCACCACCGCACCGGCACCTTCACGTCGGCCAACCGGAAACCCCAGTCCCGCCCGAACAAGCGGGCATCATCGACGAGGGCCTGGAAGCGGCCCCTCGAAGTGAGGGCGAGGTCATCTAGGAACATCGCCTGGATCTCATCGTCGGCGAAAACCCGCTGGTCGGCCTCGGGCATGAAGCTGGAGAAGGCCCGGTAGGCGTAGTGCCCGAACGGGACGATGGGCAGTACCCCACCGGCCACCAGCGTGGCCAAGGGCCGTCGCAGGGCCGACAGCATCGGGGCGGCGCGGCGGGCTAGATCGATGGGCCCGGTGGCGGTGGCGTCGGGGCCGACTGACGGCGTCACGCCGCCCACGACCGCCACTGCCTCGACTCGACGCGCAAGCGCGGGCGTCGCGGCGCAGGCCAGGGCGTACGGGCCACCGCCGGACAGGCCGATGACGCCCAGCCGTTCGGCGCCCAGGGTGTCTGCCACCTCAGCCACGTCGGCGGCCCAGTCGGCCACCGCGTCGTAGGCGTGCGGGTCGGACAAGCCCGACCCCGGCCGCTCCACCGCCACAACCCGCAGGCCGAGGTCTTCGGCGGCGCGCCGGCCGAGGAGCGGGAACTGCCGCCGGCCACCGGGGGTGCCATGGAACCACAGCACCACCGGGCCGGACGGATCGCCGTATTCGGCGTAGCCCAGCCGACGCCCGCGCGTGAGGTGGAAGCGCCCTTCGGTGCGCGGCTTCTCGATGTGGGGCACACGGAAGGGATGCCTCCAGGGGTTTTTCAGGCTCATTGGTTCGTGCGGAGGCCTTTCGAGGCGATGGTCGACCCAGCCCTCGTTTCCCGCTGATGCCCGCCGACTGACTAGACAGGTCCAAGAGAATCCGGTGGGGATAGATGAACGATACCCGGCTGCGACACCGCGCAGAGCGCCATCCACAGACACGACCACATCAAGATCACGGGCTGGGTCGATGCCCGCTGCGCGCGGCCGGGCACCAGGTCCGCCAAGGTCGTCTGCTCGTCAGATGCGCGCCCTGCCGCCCGGGAACACCATTGACAATCCCTGAAATAATACTTGACCAGGAGTAAAGATGACCTGGAACGGTTCAACGAATCTGCCCGGCAATCGTGCGGATGGTCTCGGCAGAACTCGACTGATCACCGGAGGCCAGAGTGGAACAACTAAGCGGCCTGGACGCTGCATTCGTGTACGCCGAGACCGCTGGCGCGGCGCACGTGACCTTCTTCGGGATCTACGATCCATCGACGGCGCCAGGTGGAACCGTCACCTTCGACGACGTCGTCGCCCATATCGGCTCCCGACTCGGTGCAGACCCCGAAGCGGCCCATTTTTTACGCTCGGTGCTTGTCCGAGTCCCGTTCGATCTGGATCACCCGTACTGGGTGCGCGACGAAAACTTCGAGCTCAGCGAGCACATGCACCACCTGAATTTGCCGCGGCCCGGTGGGTGGCGGCAGCTGTGCGACCAGGTGTCGCAGTTGCACGCTGAACGGATGGATCTGCGCCGGCCTCCCTGGGAGTGCTACGTCATCGAAAGGCTCGGCAGGATCAAGGCGGTGCCGAAGAACGCCTTCGCCGTGTGTTTCAAGGTTCATCATTCGGCGGTCGACGGGGTGATGGGCTTGTCCCTCGTCAACGCGCTCCACGACCTGACCCCCGAGACCGCGCCGGCTCCCGAAGACGATTGGACACCAGAAAGACGTCCGTCGTCGCTGAACCTGCTCGCCCGCACCGCAGTCACCTTCGCCCGTCGGCCGGCACAACTCGCCGCTGCGGCAACACACAGCATTCCCTTGCTGAGTCGGCTTCCCGAAGCGATGACTCGGCGGCTGCCGATCGGTCACCGAGTCGAGCACGAGCCTTCCATCGATGTACCGCCCAGCCGGTTCAACGGGCACACGGACAGCAGCCGCAACTTTGACGCCCGCTCCTATGATCTCGCGGCAGTGAAGGCAGTAGGAATGCTCGTGCCGCAAGCCACTGTCAACGACGTCGTTATCGCCGGTATCGGGGGCGCGATGCGCAAGTATCTCCTGGAGAAGGACGAGCTGCCCGAAAAATCGCTCGTGACGACCATAGCGATCTCGCTGCACACCGACTCCGAACGCCGACACGGGGTGAATCAGATTTCTGTGGTCCGCGTGTTTCTCGGCACGAACATCGCCGACCCGCTCGCCCGTCTGAGAGCCGTGCAACAGTCGAGCGCCCATTCGAAGGCCGGCAGCGAGGCGGTGGGTGAACGGGTGCTCGAGTACGCCGAGTTCGTGCCGGGCGCGCTCGTCGTCGCAGCCCTCCGTGTCGGGATGGCGGCGCACCTCGGGAGGCTGGCCGAACAGTCACGGATTTCGAACACCCTGGTGTCCACCATGCGGGGCCCGGACTTCCCGGTCTACCTGTTCGGCGCCCGGATGCTCGCCGGCTACGCATTGTCGCCGTTCACCCAAGGGGGCGGACTGATGCACAACGTGATCAGCTACTGCGGGCGCGTAGTCGTCAGCATCAACGGCTGTCCGGTCGTGCTACCGGATATCGAGCACTACGGGGATTGCATGGACGCTTCCTTCACTGAGCTGACGTCCGCCGCGAGAGCCGCGCCACGGCGTCGGGCCCCGGGCAAACCTTGACCTGCGCGCATGATCGGCAATCAACCCGGCCACTACCTGCGCTCCGTCGCGCGCGCCAGATCCAGGGCGGCGAGATCCGCGTCACTCCAAGAAACGCGACGACCTGCAGGCTGTCATCGCCATGCTCAAGGGCGCCGACCTGGATGCCGCGCTGCCCGCAGAGCAAGGCCGAGGCCCGACAATCGCAACACCGATTGCCCCATGAACCGGCGCACTCAAGCCGATGATCCGTTGCGAGCGCCTCATCTCATGATGGACGCTCATCCCGCCGAGCAGGTCGGCCGCGTCGGCGCCGCCCGACGCAAGTAAACAGCCACGGGGTAGGGCCGGTTCGCACGGACGGGGTCGACGAGGAACCAGATGCCCAAGACGAGTCGGATGCTACCTGCGGCGACCGCGGCACGGTCGATCGACAGGGCCCGCAGCAGGTAATCGCCCGGCAGAGCATCGGTCCCGGGGTCCGGTCCGAGGGCGTTGAGGACTGCGGCGCGTGTCGAGCTTTGCGCGGCGCCAGACGCCCTTGCGGTTCAGTAGTGATAGGTGTCCGACGGGGCGGCTATGTGGACCGGTTCGTCCTCGAAGTCGGACACTACGATGCCGTAGGCGCGAGCCAGCTCCAGGATCTTGGTGGCCCGGGCAATGCGCGGCAGGTCGGATCCGTTGCGGATCTGTCCCCCGTCGCGTTCGAACTCGGCGAAAAATTCTTTCGCCCAGCCGATTTCGTCCTGCGAGGGGGATAGCCCCTCATTTACCACGGCACATTGTTCCGGTGACAGGCAGATCTTTCCGGTCATCCCGAACTCCACGGAGACGGCCGTCGCCTCGATGAGCTTCAGCGCGTTGGAGCCAATGGTCGGCCCGTCGATCGCACTGGGCAGGTTGGCCGCCCTGGCGGCGATGGTGAAGCGTGACCGTGCGTAAGCCAGGGTGCCCGGGTCTTCTCCAAAGCCGGTGTCGCGGCGGAAATCGCCGATGCCGAAGGCGAGCCGGAACGTGCCCTTGGCCGCGGCGATCTCGGTGACGCGCTCCAGACCCCGGGCCGTTTCGACCAGCGCCACGATCGGCACGTTGGGCAGTCGTTTCGCGGTCTCGGTGACATGGTCCACCGATTCGACCATCGCCAGCATCACGCCGCCTACCGAGCTACCGGACAGTGTGGCTAGATCGTCCGCCCACCATGGGGTGCCGAAGCCGTTGATGCGAACCCAGTCGGTGTTGCCGTCGTTAAGCCAACGCACGACGTTGTCGCGGGCGGCGTGCTTGTCTTTGGGCGCGACCGCATCCTCGATGTCGAAAACGACGATGTCGGCGCGTGAGTGCGCCGCGGACTGGAACCTGTCGGCATGCGCGCCGTTGACCAATAACCAACTCCGGGCGAGAACCGGATCGATGCGTGAGCCGATGTCAGCAGCATCTGCCGTGTCGTAGTTAACTTGTTCATACATTGCGTGATCTGTCGTCTTTTCGTTCGTCGGTCGATTCGTGGTCCCTAACCGTAGCGGCGACCCCCTCCGACAGTTTCAGCCACCTGCTCATTTCAGCCGCACGACCATGAGCCGAGTTCTACCGTTCGTAGCCTGATGTCAGGCGGAACAGGGCGCGGTCCAGCGTCGGCAATATCTCGGTGATCGCAATCTCGTCCGCGGCGAAACGCGCCACGAGGCCGTACGCGAGGTTGGACACGATTGCCGGGAGGTCTTCGACCAGGCCCGCGTCAGCGTCGCCGAGTGCGGCCATAGCGGCGGGTACGACGATGTTGAGCCCCCGACTCACCAACTTCTGACCACCGGGGGCAGACCGAGCGCGGAAATACGCTCTGAGCATGTCCGGGTGACGCTCCCAAGGTTCGAAAATCGTCCGAAACACGCGCATGAGGCCGACATAGATGGATTCGTTCGGGTCGGATTTCTGGGCCGCCAAACCGGCGTACCGGTTCTCGTCCATCCAGCGCTCCAGTGCCGCCAGAATCAGCGCGTCTCGGGTCGGATAACGCTTGTAAATAGTGGTCAATGACATCCGCGCGCGCTTCGCGATCGCCCGCAGCTGCACGGCGTCGTACCCCTCGGTCTCCAGGATTTCCACGACGATGTCGAGGATGCGGTCAGGACGCCGATCCTCCTCGCAGGTCATGACTTCAGCGCTAACCACTTCTGCATTCACCCTTGCCGTCGCCGAGTAACAAGGTTACCGTACCGGGTGTAACGAGGTTACTCAACGAGGAGGACGGGTGGCGGGCCGGGTTGCAGACAAGGTCGCGTTTGTCACCGGCGCAGCACGGGGCCAAGGCCGCAGCCACGCCGTGCGGCTGGCGCAGGAGGGCGCTGACATTATCGCGGTCGACATCTGTCGACCAATCGACAACTCGGCAGCGCCGCCGGCGACGCCGGAGGACCTCGCAGAGACAGCCGATCTCGTCAAGGGCTTCGATCGGCGAATCGTCACCGCCGAAGTCGACGTCCGCGATTACGACGCGCTCAATGCCGCCGTCGACAGCGGTGTCGAGCAACTTGGCCGGCTAGACATCGTCGTCGCCAACGCTGGTATCGGCACCGTCGGCGTCCGGCTGGACCGGATGGACGAGGACCTCTGGCAGCAGATGATCGACGTCAACCTGAGTGGGGTTTGGAAGTCAGTGAAAGC
Source organism: uncultured Actinomycetota bacterium (assembly GCA_963763005.1). Classification (GTDB taxonomy): domain Bacteria; phylum Actinomycetota; class Actinomycetes; order Mycobacteriales; family Mycobacteriaceae; genus Mycobacterium. The sequence goes on along the minus strand of CAVXMI010000016.1, from coordinate 22,332 downwards.
CGCAGTGCCGCATCTGCTTTCCAGTGGCCGAGGCTCGATCGTCATGACCAGTTCAGTCGCGGGATTGAAGGCATATCCCCACACGGGGCACTATGTGGCGGCCAAACACGGAGTGGTCGGGCTCATGCGTTCGTTCGCCGTCGAACTGGGCCCGCAGAACATCCGGGTCAATTCGGTGCATCCCACACATGTGAACACGCCATTGTTGATCAACGAGAAGACGTTTCGTCTGTTCCGACCCGACTTGGCGAACCCCGGACCGGACGACTTGGCTCCTATCTGCCGCACCTTCCACACCTTGCCGATTCCCTGGGTGACAGCCGAGGACATCAGCAACGCGGTTCTCTTCCTGGCCTCCGACGAATCGCGCTACATCACCGGCGTTGCGCTTCCCGTCGATGCCGGCAGCTGCCTCAAATAATCCGCGTCCTAGAAAGAAACCAGCAAGGACCAGCCTCTCATGACGATTGCGCACGACACCGAGGTCTACTACGACCCTTACGACGTCAACATCACCGCCAATCCATATCCCATCTTCGCCCGCCTTCGCGACGAGGCGCCGCTCTACTACAACGAGCGCTACAACTTCTGGGCGCTGTCGCGTCACGCCGACGTCGAGAAGGCACTAGCGGATTGGGAAACGTTCTCCAACAGCCGAAGCGACATCCTCGAACTCGTCCAGTCCAAGTTCGACATGCCTCCCGGCGTGATGATGTTCGAGGATCCGCCGACGCACACCATGTTGCGCGGCGTGATGTCACGAGTCTTCACTCCGCGCCGCATGGCCGAGATCGAGGATCAGATCCGGCGCTACTGCGTCCGTTGCCTGGATCCCCTAGTCGGCTCAGACGGATTCGACATCATCGCCAAACTCGCGTCGATGATGCCGATGCGCGTAATCGGGATGCTGCTGGGCATCCCGGAGGACGACCAGATCGTCGTACGCGACGCCAATGACGCCAACCTCCGCACCAAGCCCGGTACGCCGATGAAGGTGGCCAACCCAGACGCGATCGCCGACGGCCGTATCTACGCCGACTACATCGACTGGCGCGCCAAGCACCCGTCCGACGACCTGATGACCGCGCTGCTCAACGTCGAGTTCGAGGACGAAAACGGTGTGACGAGGAAGCTCACCCGTAAAGAGGTGCTGCACTACACACAGGTGGTCGCCGGTGCAGGCAACGAGACGACGGGCAGACTGATCGGCTGGCTGGCCAAGGTGCTCGCTGAGCATCCCGACCAACGTCGGGAAGTCGCACAAGACCGGTCGCTATTGACGCGCGCGGTCGACGAAACATTGCGCTACGAGCCGACCGGCCCACACGTCGCGCGCTACACCATCCGTGATTTCGAGTGCTACGACACCAGAGTGCCTGCGGGCAGCGCCGTGTTGCTGCTATTCGGTGCCGCCAACCGTGACCCCTTGCGCTACAACGATCCCGACACGTACAACATCCACCGAGACAACATCTCTCACCTCACGTTCGGCAAAGGTGTGCATTATTGCCTCGGTGCGAATTTGGCACGCATCGAAGGCAGGGTCGCGCTCGACGAATTGCTCAACCGGTGGCCCGAATGGGACATCGACTACGACAGCCTTCAGCTCGCGCCAACGTCAACCGTTCGCGGCTGGGAGCGGCTGCGCATTGTCTTAGCCTGAGGCCAGTCGCGCGATCTCAGCTCGAGCTGGGCCCAGACCGACTTCGTCTGCAGGTAGGCCTCGATGCCCCCAGCCAAACTCGTGGCCCCAGCCGGACTGCTGGTAACCACCGAAGGGCACGGCTCAGGTTATTCGTCCAGACGGTGGCGGCCGGGCCGTAGGTCGATGGCCGTAACCGGTGAGCAGATCGACGACGCTATCCCGGGGCCGGAGTTATTGAAGTCGGGGCCCAGCAGATCACCGCGCTCATGCATGCCGATCAACGGCCCCTCGAGGAACTCGCCGAGGTCCAACGACGCCGGCTGCATATCCGCCCATCCCCCGGTGGCATGTTGCCGCGCATAGGCGGCGGCGGAGTAAATCAGATGCACGGGGACGGGGTCGCCGTCTTCATTCTTCATACTGATTCGACTCGACCCACGCGCCCCGCATGTCAGGGTCTACCAGCAGCCAGACTTCGCCCGCCGTGCGCACGCGGTCGACAAAGCGCCGGTAGCGCGCCTCAAGATCGGCGTTTAAGTGAAAAGCCACGCCACACCGTAACTCTCCCGGAGCGCGAACGCTTTTCGAGTGCGTATCGAACAGTTGACGAAGTTGCACGACACCGGCGCCGACATGGTGTTGGATGGCGGAGTGGCAGACATCAGCCGCAGCCGGACGATAACTGCCGAGCCGCAAGCGATCTGGGACGTCCTGGCCGACTTCGGAGCCCTGAGTTCGTGGGCCGGGGGCGTCGACCACTCGTGCGTGTTGAATCACGGCCCCGACGGCGCGCCGTTGGGCACCACCCGCCGCGTGCAGGTAGGCCGCAACGCGCTGGTCGAGCGCATCACCGAGTTCGACCCGCCCATGACGCTGGCCTACGACATCGAGGGCCTGCCTGCCCGGTTGCGCAAAGTCGCCAATCGCTGGACGCTGCGACCCACGGGTTCTGCGGGCGAGGTGACCGTGGTGACGTTGACCAGCACGGTCGAGGTCGGGGCGGGCCAGCCTGGTCGCATGGCGGAGTGGGTCGCACTCCGTGTCCTGGCCAAGCAGTCCGACTCGATGCTCGCCGGGCTGGCACACAGATTGGAGAACACGCATGCCTGAACTCCCCGACATCGTCATCCTGATGACCGACGAGGAGCGCGCGGTGCCGCCCTACGAGTCACCCGACGTGCTCGCCTGGCGGCAGCGCACCCTGGCCGGCCGCGCCTGGTTCGATGAGCACGGGGTGAATTTCACGCGGCATTACACCGGTTCGCTGGCGTGCGTGCCCAGCCGCCCGACGATTTTCACCGGTCAGTATCCGGACCTGCACGGAGTCACCCAGACCGACGGCATGGGCAAGCAATTCGACGATTCGCGGCTGCGCTGGCTGCGCGCCGGCGAGGTGCCGACCCTGGGCAACTGGTTCCGCGCTGCTGGGTATGACACCCACTACGACGGCAAGTGGCACATCTCGCACGCCGACCTGGAGAACCCTGCGACGGGTGAACCACTGGCCACCAACGACGACGACGGCGTCGTCGACCCGGTCGCGGTGCAGCGCTACCTCGATGCCGACCCGCTCGGCCCGTACGGATTCTCCGGGTGGGTAGGTCCCGAGCCCCATGGGGCCGGAATGGCTAACAGCGGTTTTCGTCGCGACCCGCTGTTCGCCGACCGGGTCGTCGCGTGGCTGAAAGACCGGTATGCGCGGCGTCGCGCCGGTGACGCGGCCGCGATGCGCCCATTCCTGCTGGTGGCCAGCTTCATCAACCCGCACGACATCGTGCTGTTCCCGGCGTGGGTGCGACGCAGCCCGCTGAAGCCATCCCCCCGGCTGGAGCCGCCGCACGTGCCGGCGGCGCCCACCGCCGACGAGGACCTGTCGACAAAACCTGCCGCGCAGATCGCCTTCCGGGAGGCGTACTACTCCGGATACGGTCCGGCGCGGGCCATCAGCCGCAGCTACAAGCGCAACCTGCAACGCTACCGCGACCTCTACTACCGCCTGCACGCCGAGGTCGACGCGCCGATCGACCGGGTGCGCCGCGCGGTCACCGAAGGCGGATCCGGCAACGCCGTGCTGGTCCGCACGTCAGATCACGGCGATCTGCTCGGGGCGCACGGCGGACTGCACCAGAAGTGGTTCAACCTGTACGACGAGGCCACCAGGGTGCCCTTCGTCATTGCCCGCATCGGCGAGAACGCGACCCAACGGCGCACGGTCTCAGCCCCGACCTCGCATGTCGACCTGGTGCCGACACTGCTCGGCGCGGCCGGCATTGATGTAGACGTCGTGGCCGCAAACCTCGCCGAGTCGTTCTCCGAGGTGCATCCACTGCCCGGTCGTGACCTGATGCCCGTGGTGGACGGGGCGCCGGCCGACGACGGCCGGGCCGTCTACCTGATGACGCGCGACAACGTGCTCGAAGGCGACTCCGGCGCGTCGGCGGTGGCCCGGCAATTGGGCCGGACCGTGAATCCGCCCGCACCGCTGCGGATCAAGGTGCCCGCACACGTGGCCGCCAACTTCGAGGGGCTGGTGGTGCGGGTCAATGACACTGAAGCCGCGGGCGCCGTCGGCGGTGCAGGCCATCTGTGGAAGCTGGTGCGCACCTTCGACGACCCGGCCACCTGGACCGAACCCGGTGTGCGTCACCTGGCCACGAACGGCATGGGCGGCGAGGCCTATCGCACCGATCCGCTCGACGACCAGTGGGAGCTCTACGATCTGACCGCCGATCCCGTCGAGGCCGACAACCGGTGGACCGACCCCGAACTGCACGAGCTGCGACAGCATCTCCGGATGCAGCTCAAGCAGGCGCGGGCGTCGTCGGTGCCGGAGCGCAATCAGCCGTGGCCGTATGTCAAACGACAGCCGCCGACCGGCGAGTCGCAGGGTGTGGTGCGTCGAGCGTTGGGGCGATTCGGGCGCTAACTACGGCAGCCGCGCGATCTCGGCCGCCAGCTTGTCCAGATGTCGAAGCGTCTGATCGCGAGGCGTAGTCGGCAGGTCCAGCAATACTCGCTCCACCCCTAGAGGCAGGTAGCCCTCGAGATCTTTCGCCGTCGCTTCGCCCCACTGGCAGACGGTCACCGGCACGTCGCTGCCCGCCATCGCGCGCAGCTCCTCGAGCGGACCCGACAGAAGCTCCGGTGATGGACTTATCGCTATCCACCCGGCATTCAGCCGGGCGATGCGCTTGAAGCTCGCCGGCCCCCCACCCACATACAGCGGCGGATAGGGCTTTGTCACGGGCTTCGGCCAACAGTAGATCGGGTCGAAGTCCACGTATTCCCCGTGGAATTCCGCCTTTTCCTGCGTCCAGATCTCGATCATCGCGCGCAGCCGCTCTTCGGCCACGCGTCCGCGCACCGCGGGGTCGACACCATGATTGGCGACTTCTTCACGCAACCACCCCACGCCCACGCCGAAGCGAAACCGTCCATGCGACACCAAGTCGAGCGACACAACCTCTTTGGCCGTCTGGATGGGATCGCGCTCGGGGATCAACGCGATACCGGTGCCCAAAACCAGTGTCCTGGTGGTAACCGCTGCGGCCGTCAACGCCACGAACGGATCCAGTGTGCGGTAGTACTTCGCCGGAATCGGGCCGCCGGACGGATAGGGGCTCAACGTGTTGACCGGGATGTGCGAGTGCTCGGCGAGGAAAAGCGACTCAAACCCACGCTGCTCGAGTGCGGCGCCCAGCTCCGCCGGGCCAATTCCCTCGTCGGTGACGAACGTCAGAACACCGAAACGCATGCTTGCTCCCATCATCCTTGCTCGGGTGCCGGTATCTCGTCTGCCCTTGTGGTCGGGCGCGCCGCGCCCCAGAGCCCGACGCCGATGCCGACGACAGCGCCGCCAAGGCCGATGAGCACTTGTGAGCGTTTCAGCTCGTCGTGGACACTCATCCCGCCGAGTAGGTCGGACACGTCGGCGCCGGCGGAGGCAAGGAACCAGCCGCGCGTGTTCCTGCCACGCAGCGCGGCGGTCGCGAGCAGCCCACCGATCAATGCATCGCGGTAGCCCATCGACCGCAACAGGAGTCGCGCCTGTGCATCTGGCTCGTCCGGAGTGCCCCAAAACCGGTTTGCACGGAGGGGGTCGACGAGGAACGAGATGCCCGAGAGGAGACGGACGCTGCCCGCGGCGAGCGCGGCATGATCGATAGACATGGCCAGCAGCCTAGGAGATATTCGCCCGACAGGGCATCGGTCCAACTAAAAGGGCCGCTCATTGGTGCCCGCTCGCACGCTTCGCCGGCAATGGTCGACCGGCCAGATGGGTCTCTAACGCAGAGCAGGCCGACGGAAGCATAGGCGAAATCGGGCTAGTCCTAAATGGTTCGAATCGCTTAGGCGGGCGGATCTGGCGGCCGAGCGGCACTAAGCTTTGATCCCGGGAAGGCCGGCCCGGTACTGCCGGGGTGTCATACCGAACCAGCGTCGACACGAGCGGTTGAGTGCGCTCTGTTCGGAATAGCCGAGCAGGACCGCGATCTGGCTGAGATACAACCCCGGTTCGGCGAGGTACCTCGCCGCTTGCTCGCGGCGTTCCCGCTCGATGAGGTCCTGGCATCGCACACCCTCGGTGGCCAAGCGTCGCTGCAGCGTTCGTGGGTGCATGGCGAGTTGGTCGGCGATGACCTCGGCGCTGCATTGGCCGGTGGGCAGCAGGCGGCGGGCCAACTCGGCCACCTGTTCGGACAGCACGGCGGTGCTTGGCAGGTAATGGGACTCCAGGTATTTCGTGGCGATGCGTCTGGTTTCCGGATCCGCGTTGTCGATGGGCCTACCGGCCAGACGGTGAGGAACCTCGAACCCGCACCACGTCTGCCCGAACCGCACGGTACAACCCAGCGCCTCGTTGTACGCGGCGTCGGTGCCCAGTTGGTCGTGCATGAATGAGACAACGCGGGCTCGCGCCTCCGGTCCGCCCAGCAGGCGGATCATGCGGACTGCATTGGCCATGCTGAGCTCGTATCCCTGGAGCGGATAAGGAATGGCCGGATCGGTCACCTGGTAGCTGAACTTGACGTTGGAACCTGCGCTGGGTGGTGAAACCGTCAGCGTCAAAGCAGGCGAATGGACGTATAGGTAGCGCCCGATCGCCGCCAACCCGCCGAGCAAGGTCTGAGCGTTCCGCGCAATCACCGCTATCGGGCCCAGAATGTCCAGGCCCTGCCAGCGCGAAAGGCGAAGTCCGAAGTCCGGGCAATCGAGCTCGACGGAGCTGGCCTCCAGCATGCGAACGAACGCGTCCAAAGACACGAACGCGTCCTCCTGGTGTTCGATACCGGGCTGGATCTCGAAGCGCTTGAGAAAGGGCTGCGGGTCAGCGCCGAGCTCGCGCATCAGATCGCCGTACCCCCACAGGTTGGTGGCGCGGATGAGACTGCCCATTTCGATCAACTCCCGTGTCGGGAAATGATAAAAATATGTCCGCAAAATGTCAATACTTGCCGAGGCCCCTCGACCATTCTGTATACAACGCCCTGCAACGGCAGCGGGCATAAGGGGTTGCGCGACAGAGTGCTCCATGTCGACACAACATTCTCGCTCGGCTACCTCAAACCCTTTCCCAAGTTCACATTTGGTTCGTCCGACAAAGCGTTCGGAACGCCCGGAGCCGGCGGCTCGTTCGGGTTCGCCGATACCGGTACCGGTATTGGGTTCGCCTACGCGATGAACAGAACGGGCTTCCACCTGTACAACGATCCACGGGAGTTCGCGCTTCGCCAGGTCCTGTTCCGCGACATCGTCGGGGCCAGGTCGCAAACCTGACTCTTGCCGCGCCATCGCAATCCGGCCGCGTTCGTCGGGATCGACGTGGTGGTCGGCGCGTTTGGCGTCCTCCCCGAGATCGATTCGGACCCAGTTGATTTTGTCGTTGAATCTGCCGGTGTGGGCGGTGTGGTCGGGGCTGATGGTGGTGCCGGATTCGTGGCCGATGTCGGTGGTTTCGTCGGCGGAGAAGATGAAGCCCTGGGTTTGCTCGACGCGCCCTTGCCGACTTCCCTGCCCTACCCCGGCGAAAGTGTTCGAATGAACCAACGAACCGGCACCGACGGCGCTAAACAACCAGCAGAAGGAGTCTCGGGATGACGTCTCAGATCGTATTTATAGTTCTGTGCTTGATCGTTGCCGGAGTCGCGGCTTTGGTCTGGACGCTCACACCCGATAATCCAGCGCGCCGGCGCGGCAAAATAGTGGCCATAGCCGCCCTCGGAGCAGCGGCCCTGTTCTTCGTGTTGGGTTGCTTCACAATCGTCGGGACGCGCCAAATCGCGATCGTCACCACCTTCGGCCGCCCCACCGGGGTGAGCCTGAACAACGGCTTCCACGGCAAATGGCCTTGGCAGATGACCCACCAAATGGACGGTGCGGTTCAGATCGACAAATACGTCAAGGAAGGCAACAACGACCAGCGCATTACGGTGCGCCTGGGCAATCAATCCACCGCCCTGGCTGACGTCAGCATCCGCTGGCAACTGAAGCAGCCCGCCGCCCCCGAACTGTTCCAGCAGTACAAGACGTTCGACAATGTGCGCGTCAACCTGATCGAGCGGAATCTGTCGGTCGCACTCAACGAGGTGTTCGCCGCATTCAATCCCCTGGACCCGCAGAACCTCGACGTCTCCCCGCTGCCTTCCCTCGCCAAGCGGGCCGCCGACATCATGCGCCAGGACGTGGGCGGCCAAGTCGACATCTTCGACGTCAACGTGCCGACGATCCAGTACGACCAGGGCACCGAGGACAAGATCAACCAGCTCAACCAGCAACGCGCCCAGACCTCGATCGCGGTGGAGGCCCAGCGGACCGCCGAGGCCCAGGCCAAGGCCAACGAAATCCTGTCCCGCTCGATCAGCAACGACCCCAACGTCGTTGTGCAGAACTGCATTACGGCCGCGATCAACAAGGGGATCAGCCCGCTGGGTTGCTGGCCGGGCAGCTCAGCTCTGCCCACCGTTTCGGTCCCCCCTGGACAGTAGCCCGAGTCCGGCTACCACCCTGGCCGGCGATCCAACATTGACAACCTCCACGGTCAGCTGTGATAGTGATGCCACGTTAAATGAAAACATTGTTTTCAGATAACCGGCACCCCGGGGCCCGCGGAAGCGGAGGGAACGTGAGCGATGCGAAGGGTCCGCTAGCGTGGTTACCGCTCTCCATTGCGGAGGCGTCGCTAATCGGCAAACCGGACAGCGACGACATGGACCTGCCGCGGGCCTGGTTGTATCTGCTCAACAGGCTCGGGGTCGCCGGCCAGGTCGTTGAATCCGAACCGGCGAGTCGAAATCGGGTTGATTTCGCGGCCGGGATGCGGCACTTGCTCGTCCTGCTGGCGGCCGGCGTCGACGAGGCGCTGCGGTTCGACCCGGACCCGATCCTCTGTGTCAGGCGAACCAGCACCGATGACATCGTGACCTGGGGAATGGAGTGCCCGGACTGCACTTACACCCGCGCCACCATGCGCGGCGGTGAAAGCTATCGATTGTTCGGCAACCGTGGCACCGCCCGGTATGTCGGACTGCAGACGATGAACGGCATCGTCTCCACCGCAAATGAATTGGTGGATGAACTCGAGGTGGACGGCGACGGGAATTTCGAGGTCATCCTGTCCGCCGACGAATGCGACGGAAACTGGATGCGGATCGAGGGCGATCACCCCACGTTGACGGTGCGACACTTCTTCTACGACTGGAGCGCCGAGGTGCCGTCGTCGCTGCACATCGAACGGCTCGGCAATCCGGTTGAGGCCAAACCCTTTACCGTCGATCCGGACGTCGCGGTGTCGCGACAACTGGTCGCCCTCGGCGACTTCGTCCATGACAACCTGCAGTTCTTCCTCCAGTTCGGCGGAGCGGCGCCGGCCAACGGCTTCCTGCCGCCGATCGACCGCACCGCGATCGGCGCAGCCGCCGAGAACAAGCCGGTAATCGGGCGCTGGGAGCTGGGCCCCGACGAGGCGCTCATCCTCGAAGTCGAACCACCCGAGGGCCTCTACTGGAGTTATTCGCTCGGCAACCCGTGGTGGGAGACGATCCATTACGGGCGCCACCAGTCCAGCCTGAACGCCCATCAGGTCGTCGTGGACTCCGACGGGCTGGTGCGCGTGGTCCTGTGTGGGCGCGACCCCGGCGTCGCGAACTGGCTCGACACCGCGGGCTACAGCAATGGCGCGATGATCCTGCGCTGCGTGCGCACCACGACTGCACCGACACCGAGAACCCGCGTGGTGAGTTTCAAGGAGGTCGCCTCGGCTCTGCCAGCTGACTCCAAGACCGTCACCTCTGACGAGCGGGCATCCGTCCTAGAGCGGCGGCGCCGCGCCGTGCACGAAAGGTTCGCACTGTGACGTTCTCTGCCGACAAGCTCGAAGAAGGTGCCCGTGCGGCTACCGGCCTGCACGACTTCGGCTCGCCCTATTACCGGGAGGGCCTCGAGCGCACTGTTGAAGCATTGAACACCGAAGCCGACCTCACCGAACTGGGTCAGGTCATCCAACACGCCACGATCAGCAACGCCTTGATCCAACGCCTCAAGATCGAGGACACCTACACCCAACATCCCGAAATCGACGATGAGGTTGTGGGCGGGCCTGTCTTTGTCATCGGGCTACCCCGCACCGGTACCACGGCGCTGAGCCAGCTGGTAGCTGCCGACCCCCAGTTCCGTTCGCTGCGTATGTGGGAATCGCAGGCCCCCACGCCCCCGCCGGAGGCCGCCACCCAGCACACCGATCCCCGCATCGCGCAGGCGCAAGCAGGCCTGCAGATGCTGAACGACATGTTCCCGTTGATGAAGACCCTGTACAACTCCGAGGCGACGGCCGCGACCGAATGCCAGGACCTGATGGGCATGAGTTTTCGCACCTTCCATTTTGACGGTGCGGTCCGTGTGCCGGGTTACCTTGCGTGGCTTATGCACTGCGACATGCGCGAGACCTACACGTTCCATCACCGGGTGCTCAAACTCTTGCAGTGGCACTGCCCACCGGTTCTGTGGCACCTCAAGACGCCGGTGCACATGTTCGCCCTCGATGCGCTCGTCGAGGCGTATCCCAACGCCAAATTCATGTGGAGTCACCGTGATCCAGCCAAGGTGATGGGCTCGGTGTGCAGCCTCATCCGGTACGTGCGGAGCTGGAGTAGCGACCGCGACGACCCCGGGGAACTCGGCACGGAGCAGGTCGACAGCTGGGCCGAGGCCGTTCGGCGGGCGATGGACTTCCGCAAACGGGTCGGTGACGAGCATTTCGCTGATGTCGCCTTCGCCGACCTGCAGGCCCACCCAGTGCAGACCCTGGCGGCCAGCTACAAGTCCCTCGGCTTGACCTTTACCGACGCCACTGCGCGGTCGGTCAACCGGTGGGCGCGCGGGCACAGACCAGGCTCGCGCGGCGCACACAACTACGACCTCGCCGACTACGGCCTGACACCCGAGGGCGTCCGCGAGCGGTTCGCCGAGTACCTCGCCACCTATGACGCAACGGCATGACCCCCCCGCGTACCCGACGGCGCGACAAACTCGCCCCCGATCCCGACGTGCGCCGCGCCATCGTGGCCGGCGCGTCGAAATCTGTTCGCGAACAGGGTGTTCGAGGCCTCAGCATTGCTGCAGTCCTTGACCGCGCTCAGTTGAGCACCCGAGCGTTCTACCGGCATTTCGAATCGAAGGACCAGTTGGTTGCGGCGGTCTTCCTGGAAATGGCGCGCGTTGAGATGCGTCGGCTAAGACGCAAAATGGCGTCCGCCGCTACTGCGGTCGACGCGGTGACGGCCTGGATCGACGGACGGCTCGACCTCGCGTTCGACGAGAACATCAAATCCGATCTGCGCTACCCGTCGTTGCAGGCCCAGTCGCAGATGTTCGCCTCCCCCGAGCTGGTTCAACCCGCGTACGCGGAGATGCTCAAGCCGCTCATCGAAGCACTTCAGCGCGGCCTGGGACACGGCGTATTCCACGGCATCGATCCGGTGACCGACGCGCAGTCCATCCAAGGCGTGGTGTGGGCGGCCACCGAACGGCAATGGGCCACAGGCGATTGCGACCGCAACGTGATTCGCGCGCGTACTCTGAGTTTCTGCCTGCGCGGGCTGGGCGTGGCGTCAGAAGCGATCGCTCAAATCGCTCCACCTCACGCACCCGCCGACCAGCACCACTGATCAGAAGGAAGACGCGATGGACCTGGGTTTAGCCGGATCGAGAGCCGTCGTCACCGGCGGCAGCAAGGGCATGGGGCTGGCCATCGCGCAAACCTTGGCGGCCGAAGGAGCCGGCGTGGCCGTAATGGCCCGAAACAGGGCGAATCTCGATGCCGCAGTGGAAACGCTTCGAGCGGCCGGCGCTCCGGACGCCGTGGGAATTAGCGTGGATATGGCCGATGCCGCGTCCATCGCCGCCGGCTTCGCGGCAGTCTCCGAGCGCTGGGGGCAACTCAACAGCCTGGTACACACCATCGGACCGGGCGACGGATATTTCGAGCAGATGGACGACACAGAATGGGATGCCGCGTTCGCGCTTGGCACCATGTCGGGCGTGCGCTCAATTCGCGCCTCGTTGCCCATGCTGCGGGCCGCTGACTGGGCTCGCATCGTGACACTGTCGGCGCACTCCATTCAGCGACAGAACCCGCGCATCGTCGCCTACACCGCATCGAAAGCCGCGCTGTCCAGCGTCACCAAGAACTTGTCGAAAAGTCTTGCCAAGGAAGGCATTCTGGTGAACTGCGTCTGCCCGGGAACCATCGTGACGGCCAGCTTCACCGAACAACTCCGCGATGTCCTCGCCGCCGATGGCCTCGATGCCACCGACCCGCATGACGTCATGACCTGGATCGACAAGTACTTCCACCAGCCATGCGATCTCGGGCGCGCCGGGCTCCCCGAGGAGATCGCCTCCATCACCGCCTACCTGGCGTCCCGGCGAAACGGCTATGTCACCGGCGCAACGGTGAACGTCGACGGAGGCTCGGACTTTATCTGAGAGGTGATCCGATCACGGCATCGCCGCGGCCGGCGCGATCGACATGAGAAGGTGATCCCATGCAGATCCCCTTCGCCGATGGGATGCTCAGCCGCCTAAACCGCCGCGGGGCCGCGCTCGACCTGATCGAGGAGATCGAGGACGAGGCCCGGGAGACCGATACCTCCCTCAGCGCGGCCGAATTGTTGGCTGCCGAGCCGGCACTGCTGCTGCAGAAGATGGAGAACCGGCTCGTCCGGCACCACCTGTCCAATCCGGACATGTTGAGCAGCGAACAGCTGCGCAAGCTGCGGTACATCCTCAACTTCGCCAGACTTGCCGACTTCGAACCGGGGGCCGCAGGTCCGGGCGGAAGCCGCGGGCGCGGGGACTTCTCGGTGGGCGCCCAAGTCGCGCCGTGGCGGTCCAGGGTCGCCGATGCTCTGTACGGTCCGCTGCGCGAGGAGCCAGATCCGGTCACGGCTCTGAAGGCAGCACGAGAAGTGCTGACTGGTCTGGTCGACGACCAGGACGATCAGCGTCGAGTGCTCATCGAGCGTCACGGGAATGACTTCTCCCCGGCCGAACTGGACGCCGAGGTCGGCTACAAGAAGCTCGTGACCATCCTTGGCGGTGGCGGAGGTGCGGGCTTCGTCTACATCGGCGGCCTGCAGCGACTGCTGGGGGCCGGCCAAGTGCCCGACTACGTGATCGGCTCGTCGTTCGGGTCGATCATCGGCAGCCTGGTGACCCGCGCCCTACCGGTGCCGATCGAGGAGTACGTCGCCTGGGCCAAGACGGTGTCATACCGCGCCATCCTCGGCCCCGAGCGGCTGCGCCGCCGCCACGGCCTGGCCGGAATGTTCGCACTGCGCTTCGACCGATTCGCCCACGCCCTGCTCAGCCGGGAGGACGGCGGACGAATGCGCATGTCGGACATGGCAATCCCGTTCGACGTTGTGGTCGCCGGCGTTCGGCGGAAGCCTTATGCGGCGCTGCCATCCAGGTTCCGCCGTCCTGAACTGGCGGCACTGCAGTTGCGGTCGCTTCCGTTCCTTCCGATCGGCATCGGGCCGCAGGTGGCGGCTCGCATGTGGCAGGTGGCCGCCTTCATCGACTTGCGGGTCGTGAAGCCTATCGTCGTCAGCGGCGACGACCCGGCACTCGACTTCGACATCGTCGACGCGGCGTCGTTCTCCTCGGCCATCCCCGGTGTGCTGCACCATGAAACGAGCGAACCTCGCATGCTCGGAATCCTCGACGCCCTGTGCGACGAGAGGGACATTGCGGCGATCGTCGACGGCGGCGCAGCGAGCAACGTCCCGGTCGAACTGGCCTGGAACCGGGTCCGCGATGGAAAGCTCGGCACCCGCAATGCGTGCTATCTGGCCTTCGACTGCTTCCATCCGCAATGGGACTCGCGGCACATGTGGCTTGCCCCGATCCTCCAGGCGATCCAGTTGCAGATGGTGCGCAATCTGCCCTACGCCGATCACCTTGTCCGGTTCGAGCCGACACTGTCGCCGATTAACCTGGCACCGTCGGCCGCGGCCATCGATCGCGCCTGCGAGTGGGGGCGCAACAGCGTCGACCAGGCGATTCCGGTGACAACGGCGCTGTTGCAGCCGACGTGGTGGGAAGGCGACAGCCCCCCGGTCCCAGCCGCAGCGCCCAAGACGCGCGCGAAGTCGACGGCGTCGTCAATGAGCGCGGTGATGGCCGCGATTCAGGTGCCGACAAGTCGGTTCAAGCGGTGGCGAAACCGCCACCTGACCTAAGGCGGACGGCGCGGGGAATCGAAACGATGGCTACCATGACCCTCATGGCCGAGCTGGTCCCGGCTGCCGACGGCACCGCCGCGGCGGACGCTGGCAAAACCGCCGTTGTGCCTAGTTCCGCATCTACCGACGCGGTTGGTCTGGCGTGGTCGCGCGACGAGGACAACGTCATCCAGAACGACGTCCAGAATGACATCCAGAAAGAACCGACGGCTGCCCGCCAGTCATGGCGCACTACTTGGGGCAGCGCCGCTGCTCTGCTCATGGTCGGTCTCGGGTTGGCGGGGATGATCGTTTTGGGGCATTGGGCTTTAACGAGGTCGCCGTCTCCCACCAAGGCTGCGGAGCCGACGTCTGCTCCAACCGCACCGGCGACGACTTCAGCGCCGACCGCTGCCTCAATCACATCCACGCCTGATCAGGACAGTAAGTACATCCAGGCTCTCAACGATCGGGGCATCTCGTTCGCCAATCCCGGGGCCGCCGTCTACAACGGCAAATTGGTATGCGAAAACATCCGTCAAGGGATGACGGTGCCGGAGGTTGTCGCGGCGTTTCGTGCGAGTAGTCCCGCGCTCAGTGACGTCGCCAATGACTATGTGGCCATCTCCGTTCGCACCTACTGCCCGCAAAACGGCGATCTGCTTCCAGCAGGGTCCTGATGCCGATCCTTGGGCGGGGCGTGCACGGCGATCATCCGCCTGCGCAGTTAGACAGCCAGTCGCTCGCACCGTACCCGTGGCTAGGCGGGACGAGCCACGTCCTGAGGAATCGAACTCGCTGTATAAAGGCGATTTGAACTGCGAAAAGACTGAATTTGACGACGCGAAACATTCATCACAGCGGCGCCTCGAATGCTCGACATTCCGAGGTTTGCGGCCGTAGTTCGCTAGTCTCGGTGCACCGGTGCGGAACCAAGCGGTCCCGACGCCGGTCTGCGGGGAGGCACAGCCAACTTGATGGACTTCATCGAATTCGTCCACGACCGCTGGTCAGTCCTGTCGTTTCTGGCCTATCAACACATGAGCCTCGTGGTGCAGACGCTGGCCCTGGCGACGGTGTGCGCGCTCGTCGTGGGTGTGCTGATCTATCGCTCGAGGTGGGGCATGGCGGCGGGCGACGCGCTGACGTCCATCGGCCTGACGATCCCGTCGTACGCGCTGCTGGGTGTGCTGGTCGGAATCATCGGGATCGGCGTACTGCCGTCGGTGATCATGCTGGTGTTCTTCGGCTTCTTCCCGATCCTGCGCAATGTCCTGATCGGACTGACCGGCGTCGACAAGACACTCATCGAGTCGGCGCGGGGCATGGGGATGAGCCGGCTCGCCACGCTGGTGCGCCTGGAACTCCCGCTGGCCTTGCCGGTGATTATGACCGGTGTGCGGGTGTCCGCGCAGATGCTGATGGGTATCGCCGCGATCGCCGCGTTCGCGCTGGGCCCTGGCCTGGGCGGCTACATCTTCTCGGGCATCTCACGGTCCGGAGGCGCTAATGCGACCAACTCCGTCGTTGCCGGCACTGTCGGCATTTTGATCCTGGCGGTCATTCTCGACACCGTGCTCAACATCATCACTCGCGTCACAACTCCGAGGGGGATCCGTGTCTGATTCGGCAACTGTCGAATTCGCGCCATCTGGCAACGGCGGTGAACACCCGACCGGCGGCGCACGCATCCTGCTGGACGGCGTCACGAAGAGATATAACGCGAAATCCGCACCAGCGGTGGACAACATAACCCTGGAGATCGCGGCGGGCGAGATCGTGATGTTTGTCGGACCGTCCGGATGCGGCAAAACCACCACGATGAAGATGATCAACCGCCTCATCGAGCCGACCAGCGGGCGCATCCTGATCGGCGATGACGACGTCACCAAGCGTGATCCCGACAAACTTCGGCGTCGCATCGGCTACGTCATCCAGGGCGCCGGGCTCTTCCCGCACCTGACCGTCGGGGACAACATCGCGATCGTGCCGCGTCTGCTCAAATGGGACAAGAAGCGGATCGCCGCCCGGGTCGACGAACTGCTCGATCTGGTGAACCTCGAACCAGCGCAATACCGTAACCGCTATCCCCGCGAGCTGTCCGGTGGGCAGCAACAGCGCGTCGGGGTGGCACGGGCGCTGGCCGGTGATCCCCCGGTCCTGCTGATGGACGAGCCGTTCGGGGCGGTGGACCCGATCACCCGTCAGCGGTTGCAGGATGAATTGCTGCGCCTGCAAGAGGAATTGCGCAAGACCATCGTCTTCGTCACCCACGACTTCGACGAGGCGGTCAAGCTGGGCGACCGGATAGCCATCCTGAAGCAAGGCTCCGCGATCGTGCAGTACGACACCCCGGAACAGATCCTGGCGCACCCGGCCGATGATTTCGTCCGCCGCTTCGTCGGGGCCGGTGCCGCGCTGAAACAGCTCACGTTGACCCGCGTGCGCGACGTCGAACTGCACGAGGCGGCGGTTATGCATGTCGGTGACGACCCGGCGGAGGCGATCCGCAAGGCCGGGGCGATCGACCGTGAGCATGTGATGGTGCTCGATGAGCTCGATCGGCCGCTGCGCTGGCTGTCGCTGGACGAACTCGCCGACCAAAACCCGCTGAAGAACGTGACGCGGAACGAGGATCTCGAAAAGATCACTCTTGCTTCGACACTCAACGATGCGCTGGACGACATGCTCACGTCATCACACGGCGTGGTGGTGGTGACGGGCCGGCGGGACACCTATCAGGGCGTGATCAGGGTCGACACGATCATGGATGCCATGGCGGAGATGCGCAGCGCGGCCAGCTCGGCGGGGTCGGCTTCGTGACCACTGCCGCACCGGATATCGATGTCGAGCGCGAGAGATCGGCGTTCTATGCGGAGCCACGCCGACCGGGACTAGCGCGTTGGGCGCTGCAACCGCTGGTCTGTGTGGCGGCCGTCGCCGGTTCGCTCGTATATGTCAACGCCGCGGCTGTGTCCGAGTCCGAGAAGCGTTCGCTGGGCGTGGAGCAGCTGTTGACGCTGCTGCGCCAGCACATGGTGGTGAGCTTGCTGGCGACGCTGCTGACTTGTGCGGTTGCGATTCCGTTGGGCATCGTGTTGACCCGTGGCCAGATGCGGCGATATTCCAAGCCGATCATCACCGTCGCCGGCTTCGGTCAGGCCGCGCCGGCCATCGGTCTGATCGCCTTGGGTGCAGTGTTTTTCGGTATCGGCGGCACCGGCGCGATCGTCGCCTTGACGGTATATGGCGCCCTGCCGATCGTCGCGAACACCGTCATCGGGTTGGACAGCGTCGACTCGCGTTTGGTGGAAGCGTCGCGAGGGATGGGCATGTCGGCGTTGGCTACGCTGCTGCGTGTCGAGTTACCGCTGGCGTTGCGAGTGATCATCGCCGGAGTGCGGACCGCGTTGGTGCTCATTGTCGGCACCGCCGCACTGGCGTCGTTCACCGGGGCGGGCGGACTCGGACAGTTGATCACCACCGGCATCAAACTGCAGCAGCCGACGACGTTGGTGGTGGGCGCCATTCTGGTCGCGACGCTCGCGCTGTTTATCGACTGGCTGGCGCGGATCGTCGAAATCATCGCGGCGCCAAAAGGGTTGTGATGCGAATCCGTGCGGTTGGCGTCCGCGCTGTGGTCGCGGCGTGTGCTTTGTTGGCGGTTGGGTGCGGTTTACGCTCGTCGAGCGGGGCGGTGCTGCCCGCCAAGCCGGGGGCAATCAAGCACTACGACTCCCTGGAGGGGGTGAAGATCACCGTCGCGGCAAAGGATTTCACCGAGCAGTTGATCTTGGGGAACATGCTGTCGATCATCTTGAACGCAGCTGGAGCGGACGTCACGAACCAGACCAATACGCCCGGCAGCTTTGGCGTGCGCCAGGCGATGCTCAAAGGCGACGCGAACGTCGCACCGGAATACACCGGGACCGGGTGGATCAACTACCTCGGCCACGAGGAGCCGATCAGAAACTCGAAAGCGCAGTGGGAGGCCGTCAACAAGGCGGACCGGGTCAATGGTCTGACGTGGCTTCCACCGGCGCCGATGAACAATACCTATGCGCTCGCGATTCGCGAATCGGAAGCCGAGCGCCTGGCAGTGACCAAGCTGTCGGACTTGAGGCGACTGCCCCGCAACGACCTGACGTTTTGTGTCGAGAGCGAATTCGCAAGCCGCAATGACGGTTTTGTGCCGATGCTGCATGCATACGGGATGAATAGAAGCGACATCGAACGCGTCACCACCTTGGACACCGGTGTCATCTACACCGCAACTGCCAATGGCGACTGCAACTTCGGTGAGGTGTTCACCACGGATGGTCGTATCCCGGGGTTGAAACTGCGGGTGCTCGAAGACGACAAACATTTCTTCCCGCTCTACAACCTCACCGAGGTGATCAACACCAAACTGCTGAACGCGCAACCGGAGCTGGCCGAGATCTTTGCCCAGCTCAATCCCAAGCTCACCAACGAGACGATGTCGGCGCTGAACGCGAAGGTCGACACCGACGGCGATGACCCGGCAATCGTGGCGCGCGACTTTCTGATCCAGCAGGGCCTGCTGAAGGCATAGCGGCTATGTCACCGGCACAACAGTCGCCGGCCGAACGGCAGCAGGTGCATCAGTGCGACGACTAGGGCTCCGACGACCAATCCGATCACCGCGCACACCCCGGTGTTGACCAACCACGCCAGCACGGCACCGATGGACTCGACAGCGTGGCGAACCTGATCCTCGACGTGGTGAACCAAGCCGTACGGAGTGTGCCAGCCGAGCTGGTCGCTCCCCACGAGCAGTATGTGGCCGCCCACCCAGAGCATCGCCACCGTCCCGACCGCTACGAGCGCTGAGAGCAGTTTGGGCATCCCGGCGACCAGGTACCGGCCGACCTTCCGCCCGAATCGGGATGCGGTCGCTGTGAGGCGCAGGCCGACGTCGTCCATCTTGACGATGGCGGCGACGACGCCGTACACCGCAGTGGTGATGACCAGGGCGACGACGATGAGGATGACGAGCCGGGGCACGAACGCCTGGTCAGCCACCTCGTTGAGGGCGATCACCATGATCTCGGCGGACAGGATCAAGTCAGTCCGGATCGCTCCGGTCACTATGTCGCCCTCGGCGACCGGCGGCGCGGCGTGGGCGTCATGACCGCGAATCCCGCCCCACACCTTCTCGGCGCCTTCATAGCACAGGTACGTGGCGCCGACCATCAGGATCGGGGTCAGCAGCCACGGCACGAACTGACTGAGCAGCATTGCGCCGGGCAGGATGAACAGGAGCTTGTTGCGCAGGGATCCGATCGCGATGCGTTTGACAATGGGCAACTCGCGCTCGGCGGCGATCCCGTGAACGTATTGCGGCGTCACCGCGGTGTCGTCAACGACCACTCCGGCGGCCTTTGCGGTCGCGCGGCCGGCGGCGGTGCCGATGTCGTCGATCGAGGCGGCGGCCAGCCGTGCCAGAGCCGCGACATCGTCCAGGAGTCCGAACAGGCCCGCACTCATCGCGTCTCCCCCAATCGCATTGGAGGTTACCTCTCTGTCCTCACTGTCGTCAGATCGAAGATCCAACGCTTGAACACCGGCTACGCCGAATGACCCTGCGGTTCAGCTGCGCCCTGCGATCGTTGCCCATCGGCGTGAAGGCCTGATCTGAGGATCTCGAATCCGTGCTCACGCGCGAAGTAAGGCCGGAGGGTACGTCCTGCCTCGGGCTGAGAGTCTGGACCGGCACTCGTCTGATCATCATCCATCCGGCTGCGGTGCACGAATCGATGGCGTCGGCGACCGAAACGAGTGGCTACACCCCCGGTCGGTCAGCGCGATTCAAATTCAATTCCAAGTGTCGGAAAATGACAAAAGCATGTCGGGAACTGTCAAGACCGGCGACCGCACCGTCGGCGATCCTGTTTATGCGGGTCCCTTCATCCGAATTCCTCGCGCCGAGCGAATTCGCCGCGGATTTACCAAGACTCGCTTCACGGAGATTGACCGATCCGCCCTGCGGAGAAAGCTGAGTACATCCATGTTCGCAATCGCCATAGTCCTCTTCATCGTCTTGTTCCCGGTCCTCATCCCAGCGGCCGTGAGCTCAGTCGACGCGATCACCGACGCTCGCCGGCACAGGCGTGAACGGATCGGTGGGCAGTCGATCTCGTACGAGAACACTTGTCGGGCCGCGGCTGGCTGACGGACGCGGGCGCATAGCGTGACCAACTGCGCACCATGAATGATTCTGCACCGCAGGCATGCTCGCGCTATCGCCGACTCTGCAGAACCGCCGTCCCGAACCACTGGCACAGCAGTAGCGCCACTTCGACGTCAAGCCGCCCGGCTACGCGAGTCCCGCATCGACCAGCAGACGTGACAGCCCGTGTTCGGCACACTTCGCGGCTACCGGCGCCAGTTCGTCTCGGGCGTCAGCTGCCCGGCCGGCGGCCGTGAGCGTCTCGACGCGCAGCACTTGCGCCCGCAGCGCCGCCAGCGGTCTGCGCTCGCCATCGATTGCAGCGGCGAGATCTGCGGCCCGTCGGCAACCCTGCTCGCGGTCGTCCGCAGAATCGCTCGCGGATAACAGGCGGATCCCGGAGTCCTCGTCGAGTTCGGCTGTCATCGTGGCGATTCCATCGTCACGGGGAATGGTGCGGGGCGACCGCAAACCGGCGGCAACCGCCTGCGGGAGCTCGATGCCCAGCCGGATGCGCTCATTGTTGATTCGGGCGGCAAGACGTGGCAGCCGCAGGCGGACCGCGGCCTTCGCGCCGGTGGCCAGACGATCAGCGGCAGACCCATGATCGCCCTGCGCGGCCTTGATCCGCGCACCAATCACGTACCTGGCGGCCAAATAGTCGACGATGCCACCGTCGGCTCCGAGCAGATCGCTCTCATCCATTAGCCGCGTGGCCTCGGCCAGGTCGCCTGTCTCGTAGAGCAATTCACCCAGAAGCGCACCAGCGAGCCGGGCCGCGTGCGAGTGGGGTCCGACTCCCGTGGCGATCTCGTACGCTTCTCGGAAGCTCGTCAAAGCGCCGGGAACGTCGAGCTGATACCTGGCGGCCATGCCGCCGAGGCAGCGTCCGTAAACGGTGCCGAATGGTCCCATCATCTCCTGGTAGGGCGCGGCCCAGTCAAGCAGCCGGTGCGCGCCGACGAAGTCGAAGCGGCAGATCGCGGCGAACGCCGCGGCGTTTCCGGCGGACCCGGGCACGCGCGGATGCAGAGTGTCCGGTCTCGACATTGCCTCGGCCACGAGATCGTCCACGCGCTCGACCCGATCGGCGAACGTTTCGGCGACTGCTCGCAGCACGTCCGCCTCGGCTCGTAGATCCGCACGCACGGCATCGGTGAGGTCCGCGCGGCCCACGGCCGCCTCGAAGCGGTTCAGTGCGCCCGCGGGGAGCGTCGAACGCTGCAACAGGATGTTCGCCCAGGCGATGTCGAGTTGGAGCCTGGTCCGCGAAACCACCAATCGCGGCGGCAGCTTCTTCACGATTCCGAGCAGCGTCGTCATCTTCGATTGCTCCAGCAGGCTTGTCCCATCCTGTTCGACAAGGTCAACCGCGCGGGCGGGATCGCCCGCAGCCAGCGCATGGTCGACGGCCTCGTTGAGGTAGCCGTTTTCGGCGAACCACGCCGATGCGGCGCGATGGAGTGGTTCGACCCGATCGGGCCCGTCATGTTCGAGCCGACGGCGCAGAAATTCGGCGAACATCTGGTGGAAACGGAACCAATTCGGGTCGTCGTCAGTCCGCCGCAGGAAAAGGCCGCGCTGCTCGACCTCTTCCAGCATCGCCTGCCCGTTGGCTACCCCCGCCAGCACAGCGGCCAGTCCGCCGCACGTCCGCTCGGAGATCGATGTCGCAAGTAGGAACTCACGCAGCTCGGGTTCGAGCGTGTCCAGCACATTCTCGCCCAGAAATTCGCGGATCACGTCGCTGGCTCCGGAAAGTCGGCGCAGCAGGC
>CAVXMI010000015.1:0-243543 GCA_963763005.1 uncultured Actinomycetota bacterium | reverse complement strand
GTCTTTGGGCCGGCCGGCTACCGCGTTGAGTGCCACGTTCGGGATCACCGTGTCGCGGAACTTCCACATATCCGAACCGTCCGGATTGTGCACCAGCCGGGGCGCGTCATCCAGGTACTTCTTCGGCAGATGGTTCTTGAACATGTCCGGCGGCTCGACGGTGTGGTCGTCAACACTGACCAGGATCATGTCTTCTTTGTTCATGGCCGTTGCCCTTCTCTCGGGTCCATCTAGTCGATTCCGCTCCCGTAAAGCTTCGGCGAACCGCTGGCCCGCGCCAAGATCACTATTTTGAAAACTATCTTCTCGTCAAGCGAGAATCAACATGCAGCGACTGTTATGGCAGCCGGCCCCTCCTGACCGGAGGCTGGGAGAACCGGCGGTTGCCCGCCTTCGAGCGACGCTGGGGCGCGCTGAGGGCCAGCGTCGCATGACAGCCTGACACCGCCCCTGACATTGTTGCTGGCAGCCCGGCGTCCCGGCCGCCGGCTTAGCCGTCGATGTCGGACGCCGGGTGTTCACTCACGCGCGGGGGCGCGCTGGCATTGACCGGCCGAGCGAATCGTGCAAACCTATTGGTTGGAAATGAGAATATGATTCTCTTTGACCGAGAGGTGGTCGAGGGGACGCCGAGAGGAGACTGCGGATGCGCCTGCAGCCGCTGCCCGCCGAGGAGTGGGACGAGGCTGTCCAGCGGTCGCTGGCCGTCATGTTGCCCCCGGACCGCTGCAACCCCCAGGACGCCGGCAACGCGCTGTCGACGTTCGCCCACCACCCGGCGCTGGCCAAGGCCTTTCTCCGGTTCAACATCCATCTTTTGTATTCGTCGACGCTGCCGCCACGCATCCGCGAACTGGCAATCCTGCGGGTCGCGCATCGTCGCGACTGCGCCTACGAGTGGACCCATCACGTAGACCTGGCCAAAGAAGCCGGATTGCGCGACGACGAGATAGCCGCGGTTCGCCGGGGCGGCGATGGCAGCGCCGGCAACTTCGATGCGTTCGAACGCGCAGTGCTCACCGGAGTCGACGAGCTCGACGAGAAATCGCAGCTGTCTGACCACACCTGGGCCGCGCTGAGCGAACGCCTAGACGACCGCCAGCGGATGGACTACGTGTTCACGGTCGGCTGCTACACGCTGCTGGCCATGGCCTTCAACACTTTTGGCATACAGCTCGAGAACGCCGAATAAGTCCGAAAAGAGAGGTTGGAACCTTGGCCCACTTCCCGAAGCCAGCTGCCGGAAGCTGGACAGAAAACTACCCCGAACTGGGCACCGCGCCAGTCGACTACAGCGACTCGATCGATCCGGCATTCTTTGCGGCCGAACGCGAGGCCATCTTCAAGAAGACGTGGCTCAACGTCGGCCGAGTCGAGCGGCTGCCGAAAACCGGCAGCTACTTCACCAAGGAGCTGCCATCGGCGGGCCCGGGTATGTCGGTGATCGTCGTCAAGACCAAGGGCGGGTCCGTCAAGGCGTTTCACAATGTCTGCCGCCATCGCGGAAACAAGCTGGTATGGAACGACTATCCGCACGAGGAGACCTCGGGCACCTGCCGGCAATTCACCTGCAAGTACCACGCCTGGCGCTACAGCCTCGACGGCGACCTGACCTTCGTCCAGCAGGAGGATGAGTTCTTCGACGTCGACAAAAGCGACTACGGGCTGGTGCCCGTGCGGTGCGAGGTGTGGGAAGGCTTCATCTTCATCAACTTCGACAACAACGCGGCGCCGCTCACCGACTACCTCGGGCCGCTGGCCAAGAGCATCGAGGGCTACCCCTTCGGCGAGATGACGGAGACCTACTCCTACCGGGCCGAGGTCGGCAGCAACTGGAAGCTGTTCATCGACGCGTTCATCGAGTTCTACCACGCGCCGATCCTGCACCAGGGGCAGTACACCAAGGAAGAAGCCGCCAAGATCCAAAGGTTCGGCTACGAGGCGCTGCACTACGAAGTGGCCGGCCCGCATAGCCTGCAGTCGACCTGGGGCGGTCAGGCGCCGCCTCCGGACATGTCCATGGTCAAGCCGATGGACCAGGTGTTGCGCAGCGGACTGTTCGGTCCATGGGACAAGCCGGAGATCATCGAGAAGCTGGAGCTGCCGCCGGGTATCAACGTGAAGAGGGTGCCGCAGTGGGGCATCGACTCCTGGCTCTTCTACCCGAACTTCATGCTGCTGATCTGGGAGCCGGGCTGGTTTTTGACCTACCACTACTGGCCGACGGCGGTTGACAAGCACATCTTCGAGTGCTCGCTGCATTTCGTTCCGCCGCGAAACGCGCGCGAGCGCCTGGCCCAGGAGCTGGCCGCCGTGACGTTCAAGGAATACGCGCTGCAGGACGCCAACACCCTGGAAGCGACCCAGACCATGATCGGTACCCGCGTCGTCAAGGACTTCCTGCTGTGCGATCAGGAAGTCCTGATTCGTCATTTGCACAAGGTGACCGGGGATTACGTGAAGGAGTACCAGAACAATGGCGTTACCGTCTGAATTCGCCGACCTAGAGCCGTATTTGGATTGGGACCTGGCCACCGAACCCGAGCGCTATGCCAAGCGGCTGGCCTCGACGATGGCCGAGATGCAGGCGTTCTATGACGTCGCCTTCCCCCGCATGAACGATGTGATCGCCTACTGTGACAAGTACCCGCTGGACGACCTGCCCGAGGACGCGAAGACGCTGATGCACATGATGCAGTCGCTGGTCATGGTGTCGTTCCCGATAGAGGCGTGGAAGCAGCCCCGCGTCCCCGACAGCGGCGCCGCTTGGGTGGAACTGATCAGGGAACCGGTGATCTGAGAGGTGCTGACGCTCAAGGCCGCGGGGCTGCTCGACGTCGACGCCGGCGAGATCCTGCGGCCCGGCATCCTGCGGGTCGACGGTGACCGGATTGTCGGCGTCGGCGGGGACGTCGAAGGCGATCTGATCGACCTCGGCGACCAGATCCTGTTGCCCGGGCTGATGGACATGGAGGTCAACCTCCTGATGGGCGGGCGCGGGGAAAAACCCGGTCTGTCCCAGGTGCAGGACGACCCGCCGACACGAGTGTTGCGTGCGGTCGGCAACGCCCGACGCACGCTGCGCGCCGGGTTCACCACCGTGCGCAACCTCGGCCTATTCGTCAAGACCGGCGGGTACCTGCTCGACGTCGCGCTGGGCAAGGCCATCGACGCCGGCTGGGTCGACGGGCCACGGGTGGTGCCGGCCGGGCACGCGATCACACCGACCGGCGGTCATCTCGACCCGACGATGTTCGCCGCTTTCGCACCGCACGTGCTGGACTTGACGGTCGAGGAAGGCATCGCCAACGGAATCGACGAGATCCGCAAGGCGGTGCGGTACCAGATCAAACACGGCGCCCAGCTGATCAAGGTCTGCTGTTCGGGCGGGGTGATGTCGCTGACGGGACCACCCGGCGCGCAGCACTATTCGGACGAAGAGCTGTGCGCGATCGTCGACGAGGCACACCGGCGGGGGCTGCGGGTCGCCGCGCACACGCACGGCGCCGACGCGGTCAAGCATGCGGTCGCAGCCGGTATCGACTGCATCGAGCACGGCTTCCTCATCGACGACGAGGCGATCGCGCTCATGGTCGAGCACGGCACCTTCCTGGTGACCACCCGGCGCCTGGCCGAAGCGATGGACGTCTCCCATGCTCCACCCGAGCTGCAGGCCAAGGCCGCCGAGATGTTCCCGAAGTCGCGCACATCGATGCTGGCCGCCTACGAAGCCGGCGTGAAGATCGCGGTCGGCACCGATGCTCCCGCGATACCGCACGGGCGCAACGCCGACGAGCTGGTCACCCTTGTCGATTGGGGTCTGCCGCCGTTGGCGGTGCTGCGGGCGGCCACGGTGACAGCCGCCGAGCTCATCAACGTCACCGACCGGGGTCGGCTCGCGGAAGGTCAGCTCGCCGATGTCATCGCCGTACCGGGAAACCCGTTGGAAGACATCACCGTTACGCGCAACGTCAGCTTTGTCATGAAAGGCGGCAAGGTCTATGCCAACCAGAACTGACGACCTGGTGGAGATCCAGCAGCTACTCGCCCGGTACGCGGTCACCATCACCCAGGAAGACATCGACGGGCTGGTCAGCGTATTCACGCCCGACGGAACCTACAGCGCGTTCGGCGACACGTACCGCCTGGACAGGTTCCCGGCGTTGGTGGCCGCCGCGCCAAAAGGCCTGTTCCTCACCGGGACCGCGGTGGTGGAATTGGACGGCGATTCGGCGAGCGGCACGCAACCGCTGTGCTTTGTCGAACAAGCTACCCATGACATGCGGATCGGCTACTACCGCGACACCTACTCCCGCACCGCCAACGGCTGGAGGCTGAAAACCCGGGCCATGACATTCATCCGCCGCAGCGGCGTGCACGACTCCGGGCGCCCGCACGCAGTCGGCCGACCGCCCGGTAATTGAGACGGGGCCCCGTGAATGTCGAGCAGTTCCGGGCAGACCTGCGCGCGTGGCTCGACGACAACGACCTGACGCCTGGGCCCGACCATTCGCTTGAAGGCCACATGCGGCAACTCGCCCGCGTCCACCGGGCGCTTTATGACGCCGACTGGATGCGCCACGGCTGGCCCGTTGACGTCGGCGGCTTGGGCGGGCCTGCGCTGCTGCGCGCAATCGTCGGCGAGGAGGTCGTCGGCCGCCGTCTCGCCGAACCGGGCCCGTACTCGATGGTCGAGGTGCTCGCACCCACGATGATCGATTACGCGCCGGCAGACCTCGCCGCGGAAATGGTGCCGCGGCTGCTCAGCGGGCGCGAGCAATGGTGTCAGGGCTTTTCCGAACCGGGATCCGGAAGCGACCTGGCCTCGCTGACCACCCGCGCCGCCCCCCGTGGGGACGACTGGATCGTCAACGGACAGAAGGTCTGGACCAGCTTTGCGCAGTTCTCGACCCGGTGCATCCTGCTCACCCGCACCGCACCGGGGCATGACGGAATTACCGCGTTCTTCGTCGATCTGGATACGCCGGGCATCACCATTCGGCCGCTGCGCACGATGCACGGGGTCGACGAATTCTGTGAGGTGTACTTCGACGATGTGGTGATCCCGGCGAGCCGGATGCTCGGCCGGCCGGGAGACGGCTGGCGGCTCGCGATGGACCTGCTCCCCTATGAGCGCTCGACCTGCTTCTGGCAGCGCATCGCCTACCTGTACTCACGATTCGACAGCCTCATCGCAGGTTCTGAAATTGGCGAGGCCGACGAGTCCGACCTTGGCGCAGCCTATCTCGCGCTGCACACGCTGCGCTGCCGGTCCCGTGCCACCCAGCACCGATTGGCCGGCGGGGCCCGGCTCGGGCCGGACACCTCTATTGACAAGGTGCTGTTGGCCACCGCTGAGCAGCGGCTCTACGACACCGTCCACGACCTGCTGCCCGGAGCGCTCGAACTCGACGACACGCCGTGGCGGCCGGAGTACCTTTATTCGCGTGCCGCGACCATCTATGGCGGTACCGCCGAAGTCCAGCGCAATATCATCGCCCGCCGGCTGCTCGACCTCGGGAAGGAGTGAATAGTGGACTCCTCAACAGACGCCACAACCGACCCCGAGGCACTAAACCTGCTGGCCGACTCAGTGCGAACGACAATGACGGAATCTTCGTCAGCGTCGGGGGCTAAGCTCGACGCGGCATTGGCCGACCTCGGCTGGCTTGACATGCTCGACGAAATCCCTGACATCGCAATCCCTTTGGTGTTCGGGCTGCTCGGTGAGACTGGCGCGCACGCACCTATCCTCAACGACGTCATCCTGCACGCCGCTGGACGTGCGGGCGGCGGTACCGTGCCGCTGCCGTTCGCCGGCGGTTCCTGGGTGGTCTGGGAACGCACCGCGCAGGCCACTTCGGCGCTGGACAGCGAGCTCCCGATACACCGCGTGGCACAAGCGGATCCAATGCCACCTGCTGGGCTGGCTGCAGGGCGGCGAGCTGCCGGCTGGTGGCTGGTCGGCACCAGCCGGGCGATGCTGGCACTGGCACGTCAGCACGCCCTGGACCGCGTTCAATTCGGGCGGCCCATTGCTTCTTTCCAGGCGGTGCGGCACCGGCTGGCCGAGACACTCGTCGCCATCGAAGGCGCCGAGGCGACCCTGCAGGCCGCGGCGGCGGAACCGGACGGCCCAGACGCCTTGGCTTGCCTGCTGGCCAAAGCCGCGGCCGGCCAGGCAGCACTAACCACAGCCCGGCATTGCCAGCAGGTGCTCGGTGGCATCGGCTTCACCGCTGAACACCCGCTGCATCGCCACGTCAAGCGGTCGCTGATGCTGGACGGGCTGCTCGGCAGTTCACGCGAGCTGACCCGCGAGGCCGGAGCAATCCTGCGAGACAGAGGATTTGCTCCCCGCCTGGCTCATCTCTAGCGGCTAGAAGTGGGGCACATGAGTCAACCAGTTCCTCGGAACAAGTCCGGTGTCGCTTCGTTGCTCCTGGGCCTGATCGCTCTCATCACATGCTGGCTGGCCATCGGGGTTTGCTTCGGTGTTGCCGCGGTGGTCACCGCTGGCTGAGCGCCCACCAGTTGGATCACTACCACCAGTGCTTGATCGACGGGACCTACCGGCACTGCTGAACCCCGACCGTGATTGCCACGACGCGCCAAGCCACCTGACTGCCGTCAGATTCACACTCGCGCAGGCGAATTGCGCGGCAGCCCGAGTATTCGCTCGGCGATGATGTTCCGCTGGATTTCGGAGGTACCGCCCGCGATGGTGCCGGCGAAGCTACGCGCGTACCGGTCGAACCAGCTGCCGTAGTGGGCGTCCAGGTTCAGTGGAGCGAACGGTGCGGTGACCGCCGGGTGCACGAGCCCGTCCGCGCCCGCGGCCTCCAGCACGTCCTCGGAGGCGCGTTGCAAGGCTTCCGAGCCCAGGAGCTTGAGGACGGACTGGGCAGGTACGTCTTCTTTCCCGCGCGCGGCTCGCGCCAGAGCCGCAGACCCCAGCAACCGCATCGCCTGGGTATCCATCACCAGAGTCGCGTAGCGGTCCCGTTCGGGTGATCCCGACGGGCTGAAATCGATGGTCAGATCGCGCAATAGATCGGCATACCCCGTCCACAACATGGTGCGTTCGTGGCCCAGGGAGCCGGTTGCCACCCGCCAACCTCCGTTGAGCTCGCCCACCAGATTCTCGGCCGGGACGTGCGCATCTGTGAAGAACACCTCGTTGAAGTCGACATCATCGCGGTCGCACACCGACGCGAACGGTCGCCGCACCACGCCCGGAGTATCCGTCGGGATCAGCAAGACACTGATGCCCTTGTGTTTTGGGGCGTCGGGGTCAGTGCGCACGAACGTCAGCAACACGTCGGCGTCGTGGGCCCCCGATGTCCACACCTTCTGTCCGTTGACGACGAAGTAATCGCCTTCCGAATCTGAGTAGCGCACCGCCCGCGTTTTCAGTGACGCCAGATCCGAGCCTGCGCCGGGTTCGCTCATACCCAGCGACGCGGTCATCTCGGCCCGCAGGATCGGCACCGCCCATCGCTGCTTCTGCTCCGGGGTCCCGAACGACAGCAAGGACGCCGCGATTATGCCCACGCCCTGCGGGTTGAAACTGCGATAGATCCGCCGCCGGGCCAACTCGTCGGCGTGCACGTATTGCTGCAACAGTGCGGCGTTGCGGCCACCGAACTCCGGCGGATTACCGGGCAGCAGCCACCCGTTGTCGAACAGCAGCCGCTGCCACCGGCAGGCCCACTCCGGGACATGCGAACACGACCGCGGCCGCTCCAGCCCCTCGGCCTCATCGGGCAGATGCTGGTCGAGAAACGCAATGAATTCGGCGCGGAATGCCTCGACGTCGGCATCAAAGGTCAGCTGCACCGGGCTCCTCGGGACTCATCACGGCTCATCGGGGCTCCACTCTCACGATTCCGCTTCCCAGACACACGTGCAAGAGAATAGTATTCTCACCGTAAGGAAGTTACAATCTCCAAGACATCGTCCGTGAGGAGGTCGAGCGCAGCGATGGCACGGCGTTCTCCAGTACAGTCCAACCATGTTCTCTCCTCGCGGCAATCATCTGAGCCGCCGGTGACCAACCCCAGCGAAGAGCCGGCCTGGAAGCAGCGCGCCGTGGAGCGGTCCATCAAGACCGCGAAACTGCGGGCAGCGCAGCGCGTTCAGCGATTCCTGGACGCAGCCCAAGCCATCATCATCGAGAAGGGCAGCACAGACTTTACCGTCCAGGAAGTCGTGGACCGGTCCCGCCAGTCGTTGCGCAGCTTCTACTTACAGTTCGACGGCAAACATGAGCTATTGCTTGCGCTGTTCGAGGACGCGCTGAGCCGATCAGCCGACCAGATCCGCGCCGCTACGGAAAGCCACACCGATGCGCTCGAGCGGCTGAAGGTCGCCGTGGAGCTGTTGTATGAGGCCTCACGTCCCGACCCAACAGCCAAGCGGCCGCTGTTCACCGACTTTGCGCCGCGGTTGCTGGTCACGCATCCGGTCGAGGTCAAGATCGCCCACGCACCGCTGCTGGCGTTGCTCACCGAGCTCATGGAAGCCGCCAGCGACGCCGGCGAGCTGCGCGCCGACGTCAATCCCAAGCGCGTGGCTGCCATGACCATGCAGACGGTCATGTTCATCGCCCAGTCCAGCGGCGGCTTCGACGACGCGACGGTCCATCCCATCACCCCCGACGAGGTGTGGGACTTCTGTTCGCGCGGATTCGCCGGCGCCTAGACCTGTAGGAGCCCTCTGTCGGGTGCTTGAACGGCAGCCAATCGCCAATTCACCAACATGAGCGGATACCGCACGTAGCCACATCGAGCCGTGTGACGAGAACAGTATTCTCCCATATAGAGAGCATCAAATGGCCAAAACGGATTCCTCGTTGACACTCGTTGGGGGTGATGACAGAGTTCAGATGCGGCACGATTCGCGCTCCTTGGCGAGCGCGGTTCCGGCGAGAGGCGACAACCCGTGACAGTCAGCGCAGCCAACGACGTCTACTTCGATCCGTACGACGTGGCGCTCAACGCCGACCCCTACCCGATGTTTCGGCGGCTCCGCGAAGAAGCTCCCCTGTACTACAACGAGCAGCACGACTTCTACACGCTGAGCCGGTTCGCCGACGTCGACCGCGCGATCGTCGATTACCAGACCTTCAGCTCGGCACGCGGCGCAATACTCGAACTCATCCGGGCGAATATCGAGATGCCGCCGGGTGTGCTCATCTTCGAGGATCCGCCGATCCACGACATCCACCGCAAGTTGCTGTCCCGCATGTTCACTCCGCGCAAGATCAACGAGCTGGAGCCCAAGATCCGCGAATTCTGTGCGCGCAGTCTGGATCCGCTGGTCGGCACCGGTCGGTTCGACTTCGTCGCCGACCTCGGTGCGCAGATGCCGATGCGGGTGATCGGGATGCTGCTGGGCATTCCAGAGGAGGATCAAGAAGCCGCACGCGATCGCGCGAACGCCAATTTGCGCACCGAAGCCGGCAAACCGATGGATGCCACCGCCGAAAACATGATGAACGGCGAATTCTTCGGCCAGTACATCGACTGGCGTGCTGAGCATCCCTCCAACGACATCATGACCGAGCTGCTTAACGCTGAGTTCGAAGACGAAACCGGGACCATTCGTCGGCTCACCCGCGACGAACTTCTCATCTATGTCACCGTCGTGTCCGGCGCAGGCAACGAAACCACTACCCGCCTGATCGGATGGGCCGGCAAGGTTCTGGCCGAGCATCCGGATCAGCGTCGTGCCCTGGTGGAGAACCCGTCACTGATTCCTGCGGCCGTCGAAGAGCTGCTGCGTTACGAGGCGCCGGCTCCGCACGTGGCCAGGTATGTCACCCGTGATGTCGAGTACTACGGCCAGCAGGTGCCCGAAGGCAGCGTCATGATGATGCTCATCGGGGCGGCCAACCGCGATCACCGCCAATTCCCGCCGGACGGCGATGTTTTCGATATCCGGCGGGAGGCACACCAGCATCTGACGTTCAGTGTCGGCACCCATTACTGCCTCGGCTCGGCGCTGGCTCGACTGGAGGGCCGGATCGCGCTCGAGGAGATCCTGAAGCGCTTCCCCGAGTGGGACGTCGACCTTACCGACGCCAAGCTTTCCCCGACGTCCACCGTCCGGGGCTGGGAGACCATGCCGGCCGTTATCGGCTGACCCAGATCAGGAACTTAAGCCACAGTTAGGAAACGAGGTAACCATGACCGGACGTGTTGAAGGGAAAGTCGCCTTCATCACCGGGGCGGCGCGCGGTCAGGGCCGCAGCCACGCGGTGCGATTGGCCCAGGAAGGCGCCGACATCATCGCCGTCGACGTCTGCAAGCCGATCGTCGCGAACACCACCATCCCGGCGTCGACGCCCGAGGATCTGGCGGAGACCGCCGACCTCGTCAAGGGCCATAACCGCAGAATCTTCACGGCCGAAGTCGATGTGCGCGATTACGGCGCACTGAAAGCCGCGGTGGATACCGGCGTGGACCAGTTGGGCCGGCTGGACATCATCGTGGCCAACGCCGGCATCGGCAACGGCGGCGACACGCTGGACAAGACCAGTGAAGAAGACTGGCAGGAAATGATCGATGTGAACCTGTCGGGCGTGTGGAAATCAGTGAAAGCCGGCGTGCCACATTTGCTCTCGGGCGGCAGCGGCGGTTCGATCGTGTTGACCAGTTCCGTCGGCGGGCTGAAGGCTTACCCCCACTGCGGCAGTTACGTCGCGGCTAAACACGGTGTGGTCGGCATCATGCGATCCTTCGCGGTCGAGTTGGGGCAACACATGATTCGGGTCAACTCAGTGCACCCAACGCACGTGAGAACCCCCATGCTGCACAACGAGGGCACATTTAAGATGTTCCGGCCCGATCTGGAGAATCCGGGCCCCGACGACATGGCCCCGATCTGTCAGCTGTTCCACACGCTGCCCATTCCGTGGGTGGAGGCGGAGGACATCAGCAATGCGGTGCTGTTCTTCGCGTCCGACGAATCCCGGTACATCACCGGTGTCACCCTGCCCGTCGACGCGGGCGGCTGCCTGAAATAGGGTTCCGTCACATGAACGGATTCGTGTCTGATTTTGAGGGCCGCGGGGCGGTCATCACCGGCGGTGCGGGTGGCATCGGCTTAGCCACCGCCTTCGAGTTCGGCCGCCGCGGCGCCAAAGTCGTGCTCGCGGACGTCGACAAGCCGGGGCTGGAACAGGCCGTCGCGCACCTGCGCGGCGAAGGCTTCGAGGCGCACGGCGTGATGTGCGACGTCCGGCATCTCGACGAAGTCACCCGCCTCGCGGACGAGGCTTTCCGCCTGCTCGGCCATGTCGACGTCGTGTTCAGCAACGCCGGCATTGTCGTGGCGGGTCCGATCGCGGACATGACGCACGACGACTGGCGCTGGGTGATCGATATCGACCTGTGGGGCTCGATTCACGCCGTCGAAGCGTTCTTGCCGAGGCTGCTCGGGCAGGGCACAGGTGGCCACATCGCCTTCACCGCGTCCTTCGCCGGGCTGGTACCCAATGCCGGCCTCGGGACGTACGGCGTTGCCAAGTACGGCGTCGTCGGCCTCGCGGAGACGCTGGCCCGCGAGGTCAAGGACAACGGCATCGGGGTGTCGGTGCTGTGTCCGATGGTCGTCGCAACCAAGCTGGTCTCCAACTCTGAACGAATCCGCGGCGTGGATTACGGACTAGCGTCAACGCCCGACGCGACGGGTGCACTCGGGCCGCTCCCCCACCAGGACGACAGCCTGAGCGTCGACGACGTCGCCCGCCTGACGGCCGACGCGATTGCGGCCAACCGCCTCTACATCCTTCCGCACGAGGCCGCCCGTGCCTCGATCCGCCGCAGGTTCGAGCGCATTGACCGCACGTTCGACGAGCAGGCCGCCGAGGGGTGGCGTCACTAGTTCGGCCCGAGCTGGTATTCCCCGGTCTGCGGGTTGTGAGGCACCGTCACGTTGATTGAAAAATTCAGTGGCGCAGTTTGTTTTGGAGCTGTAGCAATGAAACAGCTTTGGGTTGTCCACATTTCAGGCGGCAGCATCGAGCTCGGTGACCTCACCCCAGACCGCGAAGCGGTCAACCACCTCAGTTCGCCATTGGGTCGCACTGAGCAGATGCGCGTCGCGGCCGAAAATGTCCAGAGATGCCGCTAGAGGCAGACAGGAATCGTTGCGCATGCCGCAACGATTTGAAACGTTTCATCGCCCGTTCGCGCTGCCGGGTGGGCCGATGAGAATTCTCAACGCGGTTATTGACATACCGCGACCGCCGGTGCTGCACTGACGGCATCAGCGCACGGTGAGCGACCCCGTAGCTGGCCAGCTTGTCGGTGACCAGCACGCGCGGCACATACCGCAGGCCCTTGAGCAACTTGCGGAAGAATCGCTTGGCTGCTTTGGCGTTTCGCCGTGACTGCACCAACATGTCCAAGATGTTGCCGTGCTGGTCGACCGCGCGCCACAGGTAGTACAGCACGTCCCGGAACTTTTCATTGGCCGATGATTGACATCGGATCGGCGCGGCGGCCGACCCGATCGCGCCGGCGGTGAAACGGTTCAGGCTCAGGGGGTCAACCGTAATGATCTGGTCAACGCCGCGGCCCGAGCGGTAGACAACCTCGCGGCCACCGCACCTAGTCAGCGAGCACGCTCAAGGAAGCCGTCGGCGTCGATGACGAGTTAGGTGAAGCGCGCTCGGACCTAATGCCCGTGGAACTCGTCCATGGAGTTGTAGACGCCGACGCGCCGCAGGTACACATCGCGCAGCCGGACAGGCAGCAGAGCAGAGAGGACCTTATTCATCTTCGACGTCCACGGCATGACGACGAACGGGCTGCCCTGCAGCATCGCCGTCCACGTCTGGTCGACAACGTCCTCCTGCTTGAGCATGGGAGTGAGCAGGATGCCCTTGGCGCCGTCGAACATGCCGGTGTTGATGTAGGTCGGGCATACGGTGGTGACCTTGACCCGCTCATGGCCGGCCTGCTCGAGCTCCAGCCGCACGGAATCGGAAAAGCCGATCGCCGCCCACTTGGAGGCGGCGTACGCGGCCATGCGGGGGATGGCATTCAGTCCGGCCGACGATGCAATGTTGACGAGGCGACACTGCGTGCCGGACTCGATCATCGCTGGCAGGAACTCCCGGGCCACCAGCATGGGGCCAATGGAATTGACTTCCATGGTGAGCATGAAGTCGCGCGGCCGGTTCTCCCAGAAGTAGCCGTTGCCACGCACGATGCCGGCGTTGTTGAACAGCACATGAATCGTGCCGACGTTGGCACGGACCCGCTCGGCGGCCTCGGCGACCCGGTCCTGCGAGGTGACGTCGACGGTTTCGTAATGGATCGTGCCTCCGGCTGCTTCCAACTCGGCTTCTAAATCAGCAACCGTCTCCTTCAGCGCGGCCTCGTTGGCGTCCCAAAGGACCACCGCGGCAGCGCCCTCCTTGACGGCCTGGGTGGCGAACAGCTTGCCAAGGCCCATGGCGGCCCCGGTGACTAGGACGTTGATCCCCCTGACGGATTGCATAACTGTGCTCCTCTAGGCGTCTTCGGTGAAGCGATCTGATAGCTCTTACCGTTCTATCCCATCAGGTGCGACGGCTTGCCTCGATTTGGAACCACGCGGTACGCGTTTCACCGGACTCACAAGGCGTTTTCCCAGCAGCAGCGCGTTCTCATTCTCCATGGCGTAGCCAGCGATCCTGACCAGTCGATTTCCAATCGTTCTCAATGGCGCTATTCAGATTGCCGAGTACATGGCCGGCATCCGGCCAATGACACCGTCGGCTGCCAGGTCTGCGATCTCCGGGTCGGTCAGGCCCAGCTCGGTCAGCAACCCATGATTGTGCTGCCCCAGCAGCGGTGCGGGCTCAGTGTGAAACCGG
This sequence comes from uncultured Actinomycetota bacterium, assembly GCA_963763005.1. Classification (GTDB taxonomy): domain Bacteria; phylum Actinomycetota; class Actinomycetes; order Mycobacteriales; family Mycobacteriaceae; genus Mycobacterium. The sequence goes on along the minus strand of CAVXMI010000015.1, from coordinate 229,673 downwards.
CAGGGTCCGCCGGAGAACCTCATCGGCACGGTGCTGAGCCTAGCCGGGCCGTTCACCGGATGCTCGACGAATTCGAAAAAGCCGCGGGACGCCAGCTGGACCAGCTCAGTCTGCCTATGCGGCTGCATAACCTTGGCCACCGGCACACCGGCCTCCCAGAATGTTGCGACGATCTCATCGCCACTCAGCCGCTCACACCACGCGGCCAAATGCTCATCGATGAGGTCCTCGTGCTCACGGCGGCCCGCTGCGGTGGCCAGCGTGGGATCCGTCGCCCAGGAGGGTGATCCGAGCGCTTTGGACAAGCGTTCCCACTGGTCGTCGGTTGCCACGGCTAGGGCTATCCAGCTGTCGAGGCGGCCAAACTCGTCGATCTCGTTGGTGCGGTAGAGATTCTGTGGCGCCGCGGTCGGCCCGCGGTTGCCTGCCCGCTGCAGCACTGCCCCGTAGGCCGAGTACTCGATTGTCTGCTCGGCGGAGATGTTGAGTGCGGCATCGACCATCGCCGCTTCCACCAGGACGCCCTGGCCGGTACGGCGGCGGTGCTCCAGCGCCAGTAGCAGGGCGTTGAGCGCATGCACACCGGCATTGGGGTCGCCGACCGAATACGGCTCGATAAGGAGGGCGGTCCGGATAGCCGGTCAGCCAGCTCACGCCCGATGCCGACTCGATGACATACGCGAATGCCGGGTTGTCACGCCACGGTCCGTCGAGCCCAAAACCGGGCATTCGCAGCATGACCGCGTCAGGCCGAATCGCTTGGACCGCGGCGAAATCCAGCCCGATCTGGTCCAGCACCCGGGGCGTGAAATTTTCCGCGATCACGTCGCATGTCGCGATGAGCCTGCTCAGTAGCTCCCGCCCGCGCGAGGTTTGCAGGTCCAGCGTCAGGCCCTTCTTGTTGGTGTTCAGTGCCGAGAAGATCGGCGACTTCTCCCACCACTGGTCTTCGGTGATCGGCACGCCGGCGATGAGTCGCGTACCGTCCGGGCGACGGGTGGATTCCACGTGGATCACATCGGCGCCGAGCATGGCCAAAATGTGCGTGCAGCAGGGGCCCGCCCAGAACGCGGTCATATCCAGCACACGAAGCCCGCCGAGCGGCAATTGTTTTGCAGGTTGCGTGGTCGGCGCCGGCCGGGGAGTCAGAGTGGCCGCCCGGTAATGCGCGGTGTGTTCGCCCAGCCCGGGCGCCGGCTCAGGCTGGCGAAGCTGCGCGGGCCGCAGTCGGTACGGATGGCCCGGCTGCTGAAATCCGTCGCGGGGATTGCGCACGAACGAACCACGTTCCTGGAAGTGGTCCAGCGACGCGATGTTGGCGCCGTTGGCCACCGGAGCGTTGGGAATCCGGAAGGCCGTGGCGAGTTCGCGGATCTCGTCGACCGGATGGCTCTGCACCCACGCATAGATTTCGTCCGCATAGACGTTGGCCAGCTCGGTGATCGACAGCGGCGATTCCTCGTCGATCCACTCCGGGTGGCCGACCATCGCGCATAGGTCGAACCACTGCTGGGCGGTCCCACACCCGAGGTCCACCAGACCGTCCTGCGCGCGCGCCACCCCTGGCACCGTGAGTCGCCGGGCGTCGCGCCATGGTCGCCCGAGCATTTCGAAGTAGGTCACGGGATAGTAGGTCAGACAGAGAATCTGGGTTTCCAGCATCGACAGGTCGATCAGTTCCCCTGCCCCACCGCTGATTCGGCGGTAGCGCGAGGCCAGGGTGGCGGCACTCGCGTAGGCTCCGGCCAGATACTCGCCGACCTGCCCGCCAACGAACACCGGCGCCCGGTCCGGCAACCCGCGTCCTAGTCCGACGACTCCGCCCGACAACGCCTGGAGCGTGAATTCGGTCGCAGCGCGGTCCCGCCAGGGACCCTCCAGGCCGAAGGGTGTGATCGACGTGACGGTAAGGTGGGGATGGCGACGATGAAGCTCGTGCGGTTTAAAGCCTTGGTGGTCGGCGACTTTCGAACCGGTCGACCACACCACCGCATCTGCTGCCGCCAGCAGTGCGTTGACCAACTCGACGTCGTCGTCGCTCGCGGGATCGGCGACGACGCTGTGCTTCGAACCCGCCAGGAAGCTGAACAACGCACCGTCGGTCCCCGGCCGGATCGCGGCCCCCGAGGCCGACCACGAGCGCAGTGAATCACCCTCTGGCGGCTCGACTTTGACGATATCCGCACCGCCGTCGGCCAGCATTTTGGTGCAGTAGGCACCCGCTATACCGGTGGAGAGATCAACCACCGTATAGCCCGTCAGCGGCGGCTCGACCGTAGGTTCGGCCACCACTAACCCTTCCTCTTCCGATTGGTGTCCTTCCTGCCGCGATCCTTCTTGCTCAACCGCCATTCCGGCGGGAACCTGCTGTCATTGTCTTTGACCGCATCGCCCAGACCCTGCTCGATGGCGTCATCGAGCATGAGGTCGTCGGCATCCGCCCGCACACCGCTGCCCATCGATTCGAAGAAGCCGCTGAGCAGGCTGCCCATGTACTCGCCCTGGAACTGTTTCATGATCTCGAAGAAGACCTTCTGCATGAAAACCGTGTCATTGGGCCGATTGCGAGCGCAGGCTAGCGCGTACTTCTCCACCTCCGCCTCGAGTTGGTCGCGGGGCACCACGCTATTGAGGAAGTTACAGTCATACATCTCGGCGGCGGTGAAAGCCCTTCCGGTGAAAACCATCTCCTGAAACTTCCGGATGCCCATGGTCTGCGCCCACCACCACATTCGCGGTCCCCACCCGTAGTACCGGAACGACGGGTGCCCGAAGAGTGCATCGTCGCTGGAGATCACCAAGTCCGCGTCGGCCGCCTGGTAGAAGTGCCAACCGTAGCAGTAGCCCTTCACCTCCAGGATGGAAATCTTCTTGAAGTCCTGCAGGCCGCGAATCCCGGAGTTCGGATTGGCATACCACTGGCTGACCGACGCGCCATGACGGAACGAGCCCTTTGGGGGATATTTGACTTCGTCGGCGCCGATACGGAACTCGGCAAGACGCGGACCCTGATCCGTCGAGTTCATTACCTCCATGAATTCCTCGAGATCGGCACCCGAGCCCAGGTCGTCACCCTCACCGCGGATCACCAGCACCTTGACCTCGTCGTCGATGCTGGCGCGGTGCAGCAGGTCGGCGTAGCGCAGCCGAGCGGCTATCGTCGGCGCATTGAGGTGGCCCGGCCGATCGAACGTGATGGTGGCGATGCGGGTCTTGACGTCCTTGTCATACCGGATGACCTTCTTCAGCGGTGGATCCGACTTGGGCATCGCTACGCCTGCCAGATCGGGCTGGAGGTAAGCACTTCGGGGCCGTCGGCGGTGATCAACACCGCTTCTCGCCCGAACACCGCACCGATCCCGGGTTCCCAGACGTAACCCGTCACGGCAAGAACCATCCCCGGCTCCAATCGTTCGTCGGCCGCGGTCGCAGGTAGGAGCGGCGAGATGACGGGTGGGTCAAAGCCCATGCCCAGTCCCCGGGCCACCGGCATCGGTGGGGCCGGCTCACCCGCGGCTTGGTAGGCGGCAAGCAATTCGCCTGCTCCGGCGTTGGGGTGGCATGCAGCAATCAGCCGGTCCCACAGGGTATCCCAGCGCCGGTACAGAGCGGCGGCATGCACGGTACCGCCTGCCGGCCAGGTGCGACCGACCTCACCGATGTAGCCACCGGCCAGGACACCGGCGGAGAAGGCCACCAGGTCGCCGACCTGGACGTGACCGTCGCCATCAGCCCGCCGCCACGGGTGATCGCGCGAAGTCACCCACGCGACATCCTGATTCGACGGTGTACTCACCCCGCCGGCCGCCAGGGCTTCCAGCAGCACCCCGGCCAAGGTCTGTTGGCTTACCCCGGGTCGCAGCTCGGCAACTGCCGCGGCCAGGCCCGACTCGGCGACCGCGATCGCCTCCCGCAGCGCCGCCACTTCCTCGTCCGTCTTGATCCGCCGGGCCGCACGCATGGCGAGTTCCCCGTCGACCAGTTCGGCGTTGGGAAAAGCGATCGGCAGAAGTTGCGCGAAAGCCGGTGATAACGCGTCGGTTCCGACGCGGCGGGCGGCGGCTGCACCCTCGATCCGTTGCAGCACCGACATGGTGTTCATCGGGTTCCACGCGATCCCATAAAGGTTTTCGTGGGGAATGTCGTCGGGGACGCCTTCGTCCCAGGTGCTGAGCAGATGAATGGCACCGGTCGCGCGTACCAGCACACAGGTCGGGCCGAACGGCCGGGTCCCTGCGACCCATAGTTGGGGCGCGCCGGTGACGTACCGGACGTTGGCCTGGCGACCGAGAACCAGGACATCCAGATCGTGCGCCGCCATCTGGTCCAGCGCCCGCTGGCGACGCCCCAAACGCAGAACGCCGTCGTCGGGCAGGACTTCAGTTGCGATAGGGATCATAGGTGTAGTCCGTCAATCGTGTCGAGCCTTCCTCGGTGATCACCAAGACTTCTTCGCTGCGGTAGCCGCCCGTACCGTCCTCCCACACCACCGGCTCCAGCACCAACACCATGCCCGGTTGCAGGACGAAGCTCTCGTCGAACTCGTCGCCGAGATCGGTTCCGATCATGGGCATTTCGGCGGCGTTGACGCCGATACCGTGGCCCAGGTAGAAGTGCGGCAGCCAGGGCCGGCTACCGCCGTTGGCCGCGGTTGCGGCCCGGCCCAGATCGGCGGCGGTGGCCCCGGCCCGGGCCACGCCCAGAACGGCGGTCATGATCTCGCGCCATCTGTCGAACTGCGCCTGCTGACGCGGCGCCGGGTCCCGCCCGACGATCCAGGTCCGCCCGAAGTCCGAGCAGTAGCCGCGGTAGGTGATGCTGACGTCGGTCCACAGCACGTCGCCTTCGGCGAGTTCGCGCTGGGTGGTCAACAACGGAAGTGCCAAGTCGCCGTGCGTGGTCCACACGCCGTCGGCCTTGGTCGGCGGCATCACCTGCCAGATCGGTTCGAGCATGCTGGCCGTGGCGCCCAACTCGAAGGCGCGGCGCAGAAATCTTGCCGACAAATCGATCTGGCGAATGCCGGGCGCCAGCGCCTTGTGGACCTCAACCATCGCCTCGTCGGTGATCCGGACCGCGGCGCGGATACAGGCCAATTCGTCCGGGGTTTTGATCACCTTGGCGGCACCGACAACGGCGGTCGCATCGACGGGAGACCCGTTGGGAAACAACTGCTTCCGGGCTCGCGACATGGCACCCGTAAGCTCGTCGACCGCGATCACCGCCCCGGCCGGAATCAGGTCGGCCAGCAGAAGGGCGAAATTCTGCACGCCTTCGTCGAATTCGAGATAGACCGGGCCGTGCAGGTGATCGGCGGGCAACTCCGACTCCCAGCGAAGCACCCTCGCGAAACGGCAGAAACAGGTGTGGCCACTCGTCTTCGGCGAGCACCACTGCCACCGGCCGCTCGACGTACGACAGCCCGGCATCGCCGAGGGGCCAACTTGTTCCGGTGGCGTAGACGACGGCGCTATTGCCCAGCAGGATCATCGCGTCGACGCCGCGTTCGGTCATCGCCGACCGCAGCCGGGCCCCGGTCTCCCGGCGCATCCGGGCCAGATCGGGCGTTTCGGGAATCTGCAAGCCGCTATCGGCGGCATTGCCTGGCTGTGCGAACGTGGTCACCGTTACAAGCCCAGGAATTCTGTGATGTTGCCGCTGACGATCCGGGCCGCGTTCGCCGGCCCGACGGCGTCGACCACGGCCGCCAGTGACTTCTCGGAATAGCCGTACGTGCTTTCGTTGTGCGGATAGTCCGACGACCACATGACTTTGTTGACCCCGATCCGGTCGATCAACTCCAGACCGAGCGGGTCGACCATGAACGACGCGCTCATGTGCTTGTCCCAGTAATAACGGACGTCGTGCTCCACCGGCCGGTTGAACATGTGTCGGTATGACGCCACCAGGTGCTCAGCATCTTGCAAGGCCCATGGGACCCAGGCGATCCCGCCTTCGAACCAGCCGATCCGCAGCCCTGGGTGCTGGTCGAGGATTCCGCCGAAGATGTACTTGGAGAACGTCTCCCGGAATCCGTCGATGTTGATCATCATGCCGACAACGACGCTGTTGAACTCGCACGGGCTTTTCGGCGGGGTCTCCCCGATGTGGTGCGTGACCGGAATGCCGGAGGCCTCGATCTCGTCCCAGACGGCACTCATGGTGGTGCTCGCATAGTCGATCGGGTTGCCGTCGTCGTCTTTGCCCGGGTTGAGTGGCATCAGAAAGGTCTTGAGTCCCAACGATTTCAGCTCGGCCAGCGTCCGTCGAGTTCCTTCCGGGTCCCACCAGTTGATCAGCCCGGCACCGTAGAAGTGCCCGCCAGAGCGTTCTTGTAGCTCCGCGATGTACTCGTTGTAGATGCGAAAGGCGAGTTCGCGAAGCTTCTTGTCCGGGTAGTGAAAGAGCGCCAGGATCGCGTTGGGGAATGCCAGCTCTTTCTCGACGCCGTCGTCGTGCAATTCCTGGATCCGGGCCTCGATGTTGGTGCTTGCCGCCCCAGGCAGGTCGTCGTACTGCATCAGTACCGCACTGAAGTCGCCCGGCAGGAACGATTGCCCCTTGCGCCCGACTTGGTAGGCACCGTCCTCGTACCAGATCCGCGGCGCCTTGTCCTTCAGGTCGTCCGGGAAACGCTCGTAGAAGATGTCGGCGGCCAGGGAAATGTGGTTGTCCGCAGAGAAAACCACGGTCCCTTCCGGCAGGCCGACATTGCTGCCGCTGGCATGCCCACGGCGATCCTTCGGCGCGCCAAAGCCTTCCGGCGGGTAGAGCGAAACGGTGCTTGTCTGAGTCGACATGACGGGCCCTCCATTTGGATCGGCATTTTCGAGAGTACTCACCAGGTCGACCGGCAGTTCGTAGACGCCGTAGGCGAGCCGGTCGTGTTTGAACGGGATGTCGTTGACTCCGACGCCCAGTGCCAGCGTGGGAACGCGGCGTAACAGGGTGCGGTAGACGATCTGCAGCTCCGCGCGGGCCAGTTGCTGGCCCACGCACTGGTGCCTGCCGTAACCGAATGCGACGTTGCGGTCGGCCCCCGAGCGGTGCAGGTACAGGCGATCGGGTTCGGGGAAGGCGCGTCGGATCCCAGTTCGCCGGAGCCAGGTCGATGATGATGCCTTCGCCGGCGCGGATGGTCTCCCCGGCGATATGGATGTCTTCGAGAGCGACGCGGCGCTGGCCGTTCTGGATGATGCTGAGGTAGCGAAGCAATTCCTCGACCGCGTTGGCGACGACCTTGGGGTCTTCGGCATCGCGCAGGACGCCCAACTGGTCGGGATTTTCCAGCAGGGCAAGCACACCGAGGCCGATCATGTTCGAGGTGGTCTCATGCCCGGCGATCAGCAGTCCGGTACCTAGCTGGGCGGCCTCCTTCACACTGATCTCGCCGGCCTTGACCCGTTCGGCCAGATCGGAAACCGCATCCTCGGCCGGGCTTTCCATCTTGGCCTCGACCAAACGCGCGAGATATTTGTGCAGGCTCATAGCGCCTTTGACGGTGTCCTCGCCGGTCGCATAGCGCGCGAGCCCGATGTTGGCGTGATGCTGGAACATCTCGGCGTCCTCGTAGGGCACCCCCAACAGCTGGCTGATCACCAGCGACGGGACCGGCAGGGCCAGCGCGGTCACGAGATCGGCCGGCTGCGGTCCGGCCAGCATCGCGTCGATGTGGTCGTCGGTGATCTGCTGGATGGCCGGGCGCAGATTCTCCACCCGCTTGAAGGTGAACGGCTTCGACAACATCCGCCGGAATCGGGTGTGCTCTTCGCCATCGGCAGTGAAGACCGATCGCGGACGCTTATGCACCGTGGACAACATGCCTTCGTTCCAATGCGGAAAGCCGGGCACCCGATCGTCGACGCTGACCCGGGAATCGGAGAACAGCTCCCTACATTCCTCGTAGCCCGTGATGAGCCACGGTGTGCTGCCGTCCCAGATCCGAACCCTGGACAGTGGCTTGGCTTCAGCCAGTGCCATCACGTCCGGGGGCGGGGCGAACGGGCAACCTGCCGCCCTGGCCATCGGATATTCGGGGATGCCGGAGGCAGCCTCCGTGCTGCTTGCGAGTGTGTCGGACACGGTCACTCCTCGATCTGGATTGCCATTGCCGGGCAGCAGGCGGCGGCTTTACGGGCGGCCTCGGCGTGCTCGGCCGGCGGGTTCGCATTGAGCAGGACGACTACGCCGTCCTCCTCCCGCTGGTCAAACACCTCGGGGGCATTCATCACGCAGTTCCCGGACGAGGCGCAGATACGTTGGTCGACAGTCACTTTCATCTGCAATGCCCGTTCACCGGTCCGGTGTCACGGGCGCGAGCCACAGGCCCACGATTGCGTCGATGAGACCGGTCGCGGCAGCCCGCCAGGACGGACGGGGCATCGAAGTGCCCGCAGCGAGAGCGCGCTCAAAATCAGCGCAGCTGTGCATCAACAGGTTTCGCGCCATGATGTTGCGTTCGAACCGGACATCGACCGGCAGATCGGGCAGGCAGCTGTTGATGCCGTCGATGACCTGAACCAGCGACGGCGAGCTGAGTGCGTCCTTGACGACGATGTCGTGGTAGGCGGGATCGGCCATCGCTTGCGCGGCGAAGCGGGCATACCACGTGGGGTTGCCGAGGGCTGCCAGGTGTCCGGTGAGCGGGCACACCAGGCATGCCACCCAGTCGCGCATCTCGGCGGCATCGCCAAGATCGGCCACCATTTGCTCGCGCAGCTGTTCGACGGGCGCGCGATGTTTTTGCTCGATGGCGCGCACCAGGTCGGCCTTAGTGCCGAAGTGGTAGCCGACCGCGGCGTTGTTGCCCTGCCCGGCAGCCTCGCTGACCTGCCTGTTGGACACCGCGAACACCCCGTGCTCGGCGAACAGCCGCTCTGCGGCCACCAGGATCGCCTCCTGCGTGGAGCTGGCCCGCTCGGAGCGAACGGCCCTGCCGACAGTGGTCATGCCCGCCAGTCAACCCCGCGCACCGGCATTAAGTCAAGCGATTGATTTAATCTTTGGCAGGTGGGCCACGCAGCTTGTGCGACGGTGCCGTCACCGGACCCGGCCCCGCCGACGAAGGCCCGCTCAGTCGCAGTTTGACGTTCCTCCCCGCGCCCCGAACCGACTTCACGTTCCGGCGGCCGCTGACTTCGAAAGCAAAGGTCAGCTCCACAACGACACGTTTCAGCGCCCCCTAGCCGAGGTATTCGGATTCGAGTACCAGATCGGGAATGACCGATCCGTACTCTCCGTGGGTCTTGTGCTCGAGGGTCTGCCATGTGGAGCCGTGTTGCTGCCGCATGTAAGCCCGATATTTCGGTGCGCCGGGGATTTTGATGTTGTCGGCAAGAACGATGGTGCCGGGGTGCAGCCAGCCCAGCGCCAAGATGGTTTCCAGATCGCTCAGGTAGGCATTCTTGTCGTGATCGAGGAAGGCGAAGTCGACGGAACCCGCACCCAAGCCGTGCTCGGCGGCCAGGGTGTCCAGCGTCTTTCCACCGTCACCGATGGTGCCGACCACGCAGGTGATCCTGTCGGCCACCCCGGCGTGCTCCCAGATTCGCCGGGCGTTGACGGCGTTGGCCGCGGCCAGTTCGACGGAGTACACGTGGGCGGCCGGAGCGGCCGCGGCGATCCGCAACGCGCCGTAGCCGCAGTAGGTACCCAGCTCCAGCGCCAGTTTCGGGTTGGCGCGCCGGACAGCGGCGTCAAGCAGCTTGCCTTTCTCGTCGCCGACATTGATCAGAATCGATTCGTCGTAGGCGAAGCGATCGATGGTCGCGAGCACGTCGTGAATATCGCCCTGGCGGGCGTTGGCCAGGACATACCGCACCGCGGCATCTTCGCGGCCGTCGCCGATCTGCCCGGTCTTGGTGATGTTGCCGGTCACCGTCGCGGCGGCCATCCGCCAAAACGACCAGCGGAGCAAAGGGACACGCTGCTTTAGCTTGATGTTTTCAACCTTCCGGTAGCGGGTGATGTTTGTTTCGGTGGTGGGATCTTGCTGACCACCTCGAGGGTGATCGGCCGGTTGGGCACCGCCGCGACACCGCGCGGAATCGATCGGGGTAGCTTGGTTCCGCGCTTTCGATCCGCGATCCGCAGCTCGACGCTGGTGAGGATGGTTCCCAGCACGATCGCCAGCTCGAGTGCGGCGAACGCCGATCCGGGGCAGCGACGATGCCCGTATCCGAATGGCGAGTATTGCGTCGGAGACGGCTTGCGCGTGAGGAAGCGCTCGGGATCGAACCGACCGGGTTGCGGCCAGACCTGCGGATCAGAATGTAGAGCGGGCAGCGCGATTCCGATCACGTCGCCGGCGGATCGTTGGGTCTGCCATGCTTTCATCGGGCATTTCAGTTGGCGCACCACGATGGACACCGTTGGATGCATCCGCAGCGTCTCGGCGATGACAGCGGCGAGGTAGGGCAACTGCGGCAGCTGCTCCGGCGCCGGATTGGCGGCTAATTCATCGAGCAGCTTTCGTCGCACACCCTCATCGGCGTGAATATGGAATAACGCCCAGGCAAGTGTGGTCGCCGATGTCTCGTGCCCGGAGACGAGCAGGGTGCGCAGCTGTTGGCGGACCTCGTCATCGCTGCGCGCACTGCCCTGATCGGCGGACATCAGCACGTTGAGCACGTCGTCGTAGCCGTCAGTGCCGGTCTGTCTTCGCCGGGCAATCTGTTCGGAGAGCAGGGCGTCCAACTCGACGCGGCGTTCGGAGAAACGCCGCCACGGACCCAACCCGAGCGGGGCGCGGCGCAGGGCTGGGAAGAACATGAAAGGGGCGATGTAGTTGCGCATCATCGCTTTGACCACGTCGACGTAGTCGGCGCGGCGGTCCTTGTCGTCGATGCCGAACACCGCTTGAACGATGATCTGCAACGTGATGGACTGCGAAGTGTCCCGCGCGTCGATTCTGGCTCCGGGATGCCACTTCGCAATCTCGTCGATGGCGGCCTGGGTCATCAGGCCGGTGTACCGCCGGATTCGCTCGCCGTGTAAGGCAGGCAGAAAGCGCGCGCGCTCGCGTTTATGGGGTATCCCGTCGAGCAGAATGATCGATCCGTCGCCGACAACGGGCTCGATGGGGTTGGGCATCGGGGGCGTGAACGCGGAGGTCGGTACAGTCAGGAATTCGCGGACGTCGTCCGCTCTGCCCGCGAACAATACGTCGCCCATACCCGGAATGGGCATGCCAAAGGCCTTGCCGCTGCTGGCCCGCCGGCGAAAGTAAGCCTCCGCGTCGTACCAGGCCCCGATCTTGTGAACGAGCCGAAACCGCGGACTCACCTCAGATCTAGCCACGTGAATCTCCGTATCCCGTCATGAAGCATTCCTGGTCGCTGCTGCTCCGATAGCCGCTAACACCGCTTGCGTGGATTGCCGACAGCCAACGGTGATCCGCACGCCGCCGTCGGTGTAGTTGCGGACCTGCAGCCCGGTGCCGTCGAAGACCTCTTGCCAGGGCCGGCCGCTTGACGGTAGATAGACGAAATTAGCGTGGGTGTCGGTGCTCCACAGGCTTCTGGCCCTTAGCCGTGCGCACAGGTACTCTCGTTCGGCGGTGATCATCCTGATGCGGTGCTGGAGTTGCCTTTCAGCGTCATAGGAGGCGGCGACTGCCGCCAGACTGGTGATGGTCGTACCGAACGGCAGCTGCATCGACCACAGCGCTCGGGCCATGTCGGGTGCGCAGAATCCGTACCCGGTCCGCATTCCGGCCAGACCGTAGGCCTTCGAAAAGGTTCGCACCACAACCAGGTTCGGAAACTCTCGCACCAGAGCCCGGGTGTCGAGGTGGTAGCGCGGCGACACGAACTCGATGTAGGCCTCGTCGAGTAGCACGACGCAGTCCGAGGGCACCCGGCGCAGGAACCGCTCGAATTCGGCGGCCGGCGCGATCGTGCCGGTCGGGTTGTGCGGCCGGCACACCACCACGACGCGGGCCTGGTCGGCCGCGTCGGCCATGGCGTCGAGGTCGTGATGGCCGTGTTGGTTCAGGGGCACACCGACTGGCACGAGCCTGGCCATCCGAGCGAAGATGGGGTAGCCGTCGAACGTGGGCAAAGCCATAACCATCCGGTCCCCGGGATTGGTCACCGCGTGCAGTGTCTGCATAACCACACCGGTTGCGCCCGCACCGATGACGACCTGTTCGTCGCGCACACCGATACGCCCGGCGATCAGCCGGCGTAGTTGTTCCGGCAAGAATTCCGGATAGCGGTTGGCCGCACCCACTACGCGAACGATCGCGGCCCGGACCGCGGGCAGCGGCGCGAAGGGGTTTTCGTTCAGCGATAAGGCCAGCGGGTCTTCTGCACTTGGAAGACCTGCGGGTGAGGCAGTGGCTGGCTGGCTTAGTAACGTCACGACGCTCGTCCGCCCCATCGGATCGCCGCGGCGCCGGCGAAGTCACCGGCATGGGCGAAGGCCGCCATCATCGCCACATCGCCCTTTTTGAGCTGGCCGGCGGTGATGGCCCGGTCGAGGTTGACCGGGATGCCGGCGGCGAACAGGTTGCCGCATTCGTCAAAGGTGTCGCGATGCTTGTCTTTCGGCAGTTCGAGTGCCTCCCGCCAGTTGCGTAGGAACACCCGATTCGGCTGGTTCGTAACGAGCAGGTCGATGTCCTTGGCGGGCAGTCCGATTCGGTCGGAGACCGCGAGCGCCACTTCGGGTACCTGCCGGTTGCCCCGCGCCAGCACTTTGGTGATCTTGCTTTCCGTGAACCCGATGCAGCCCTCACCCGGACCGGCCTGCCACCACTTGCGCGGCGGATCGACGGCGATGGTCATGTCACCGGCGTACTCGCCGTAGGTGCGGCATTCGATGTCGAGGATCGGCGACTCATCCGACACGGCGAGCAGTCCGACCGCCGCCCCGTCGCCGGGCACCGACGCCTGCGCCTTGCGGCGCACCGTTTCCTGGTCGAAGATCTGCCCGGCGGCGTTCTGTGCCACCGCGATCAGCGCGCTGCGGCCTTGACCGGATTCCAGCAGGTTGCGGGCCAACTTCAGACCCAGCACGAACGCCGCGCAGCCGCCGTTGTGCAGGTCGATCACCCAGTTCGGGCTCATCCCCAGGCGATGCGCCATCCCACCGCCCCCGCCGTAGAAGGGCATATCGGGCATCTGGGTGTGGGTGATCAGCACGTCGATGTCGGCGAGCGCGTCGTGACCGTGGCGCTCGATCAGCCCGGCGGCCGCGCGCTGCACCATGTCGATCGCGGTCTCGTCGGGCGCGACGTGATGGCGGAACTTCGGCGCGCGGAACATCAGGTTGTCACGCAGCCCATCAGAACCGACGAACTGGGCGTAATAGTCGGCGGCGATCGGCTCCCCGGGCAGATACGTTGATACATCGATCAAGCTGACAGTCATAGCGGTCCTCATCTCATCCAATCCGGCTTCACCGCAAGCCCGTTGCGGTGCCGGTATTCGGCAATGGCCTTGAGATTCTCCAGTTCCAGCCGATGGCCGGCGCCGAACATGTCCCAGAAATCCCCGACCCACACCGGACGGTGCTCCGGTGCGGTTTCCGGGTAGGGGTTGTGGTCGTAGAACGGGTGACGGCAGTTGGTCCACAGCACGACCGACCCGGGCTTGTCGAACACCAGCTGGGCATCGACCACCCGCATCAGGTAGATCATCCACAGATGCCTGCCCTGATCCCACGCGCAGTGATAGTCCACGGTGCGGGCCTCGGGGTGGGCCACCGTGCGGGTGTAGATCTCGGTTTCTGAGCCCAGCCGGTCGTAGGCCAGCCACAGCCCGGGTTCCTCGGCCGGGGTGAACCCGCGCAGGCTGTAGGTCCATTCCTCCAGGCTGCGGGTGTCGGCCAGGTAGTCATAGAGTTCATCGGGCGGGCAGTCGATGTAATCGTTGACGGTGCAGTACTGGCCGAACACCTCATCGTGCGGATACACCGACCGCATCATCTCCATGATGGTCGGTGTCGCCTGCTCCCGCGGCGATGTTTCGATGCGGACAACCCCCTCAATCGGGTCGGCACTGCCATCCCGTTCAAGCCGGTGTGCGGCAATATCGTCAAGCGCGGGCAGCGACATCGGAATCCTCCTGGTGATGGGTTGGAAAAGGTTGCCGGTCAGCGTTATTAGGCCGCTCCTGGTTCAAAAACGGCACGAACGGCGGGATTTCGTCGGCTGAACATTCGATGCTGACCACCGATGGGCCCTCGGCATCCAGGGCGGCGCGCAGGGCCGCGGGCAGCGCGTCGGGCTCGGTGACGTCGACCGAGCGCAGGCCGGGAAACATCGCGGCCAGGCCGGCGCCGAGATTGCTGGGGGTGAACCGGTTGTAGCTGTAGAGGTCGTCGTAGAACAGCTGTTCGCGGGTCACACACATTGCGTGGGCGTTGTTGTTGAACAACACCACGCTCACCGGCAGCCGGTACTGAATCGCGGTGTGCAACTCCAGGCCGTGCATGAAGAATGAGCCGTCACCGGCCACAATGACGGTGCGCCGGCGCCTGGCGAACGCCATGCCGATGGCGGCGCCAAAGCTGTAACCCATGCCGCCCATCCCCAGCGCCACCACGAACCGGCCGGCCCGGCGGACCGGCAAGTGATGAATCGCCGCGGCGCCGGAATTGCCGGCATCGACAACAATGTCAACGCCGTCAGGCAGCGCCGCATCCAGCGCGGCCATCGCATCGTGGTAACGAATCCCCGGCAGGTGATGGGCGGGCGGCGCTAATTCGGTGTGCGGCACCGGGTCCGGCACCCGCAGCCCGTGCGGCCTGCCCCGGCCCGTCAGCGTGCGGGTCAGTTGCGTCAACGACGCTCGCAGATCGTCGGTGTGCACATGGGTACAGGGCAGATACGGCGGGGCCGACCCGATCGACAGTGTATGCACCCCGCTCAGCGCCGCATCCAGCCCCGCCCGGGCGGTCACCGACAATCGGGTGCCCACCAGCACGCACGCCGCGCTGCTGCGGATCGCCTCGACCACCCCCGGATGCCCCATCACGCCGGTCACGCCCAGCGACGACGCATCCCTACCCGGTGAGCCGCTGACATCCTTGGCGTCGGGCACCGTCGCAACCCGTGCCCGTAGCGTCGCGCGAAGTTCCTCAAGCTCGGCGCGCGCATCATCACGGGCAACCTGCTCACCGGCGATGATCGTCACCGGGCCCAATGCACCGCGTAGCGCCTGCGCGATCGGACGCGGATCCCCCGGACGGGACCGGCGCAATTCGACGCCGGGGGCGCCGTCGGCGTCGACCGTGGACTGCTGGACGTTCTTCGGCAACAGCAGTACCGCGGGACCGCCGCCGCGGGCAGCCGCCACCGCCTCCGGCAGCGCGGTGACAATGTCTTCCGGGGTGACTACCCGCCGGCAATACACCGAGACCGCCGAGAACAACGCCAACGCGTTCAACGAGCCGTTGCGGCCACTGGTGTC
The DNA here is from genome assembly GCA_963763005.1 of uncultured Actinomycetota bacterium. Classification (GTDB taxonomy): domain Bacteria; phylum Actinomycetota; class Actinomycetes; order Mycobacteriales; family Mycobacteriaceae; genus Mycobacterium. Next base: position 214,257 of record CAVXMI010000015.1, on the reverse strand, counting down.
CTGAAACGCCCCGCACCCGTCCAGCGTGGTGGGCGGCTGGCCGACCAACGCCAGCACCGGCACGCGACTGGCCAACGACTCGCCCAGCCCCGCGACCAGATTCAACGATCCGCCGCCCGATGTGGCCGCCACCACCCCCAGCCCCGCTTTGGCACGGCTGTAGCCATCGGCCATCGTTGCCGCGGAGAACTCGTGCTTGGCCAGCACCCCCGTGACATCCGCACTGAAGAACGCCGCGTCATAGAGATCCTCGATATTCGCGCCGTCCACACCGAAGAAGTAATCGACTCCCGCCGCCGCCAAATAGTTGATGATGTAGTCGACGACCCGACTACCGGGTATTCCCGGACCTGGCGGATTGACCTCAACTAGGTCGGCGTCGCCACGCATCATCGAGCGCTTTCAGGTTGCCGGCTGACCCGATCGCAGCATCCGGAAACACCATTTGCTGTGATCGCCGCTGGACGTCGGACGATATTCATGATCCTTCTCCCCTGGTCGGCGAACGGCTGCCCATCCTGGTTGCGTGCCAACGCCATTTGGTAGTCATTCGGCGCCGCGCCCGGCTTGGACGGGTTGGATTTTGCCGACCCGCGACCTGCACCCCGCGCAATTTGGTTCGCCGGCCGGGCTGCCGTCTTGATCGCCGCCATCTACTACCACGAACTTGAGGTCAACCGTGGTGACGGGACTCCCGTCATCCTGGCCCCGTACGGCGAGGTGATAATCGCGGTTCCCGACAGGTGCCGACCGCACCCTCGAGTGCTGCCCGCCCTGCTGACCAGGCAGCACCACTTCGCCGACGTCGTGTTGGACCTGCCGGTGCCACGGCGGAGGGCGTGACCTCGGAAGCACCAGACTGGGGGTTGCCAAAGTTTTTGGTCGACATGAATTTTCGCGACGAGCCGCCCGCCGCGATCACGGGCCGACGACACCTCGCCCGTACGGCAAGTGCGGTCAGCGCTCGAAGCAGCGGAATTCGGCGTTGATCAAGAACTGGGTCCCGGGCAGGCGAAGCGAGATGCCGTCGCGGTTGTGACGGCTTATCGTTCATCGCTTCCACGTCGATGACGATGCAACCGCCCGGAGCCGACTTCGAGGAGACCATCGGCCGGATCCACGCATTCCACCGAGACACCAACGGAACTCGGCCGGGCGACCCGGTGCGCGCTTCCCTCGCGAGAGCTAGACGCCCCGCGCAGCCGCGGATCTACGGTTTCGGAGGGCCGCCCATGCACCCGTGCACCAGAGCGCCCAGATCACCAGCAGCGGCTGGAACAGCAGCCGGATACCACGGGCCAGGTCGGAGTCGAGCCCGAAAGCATCTGCATGCGTGACGAATTGGGAGATGTTGCCGGGAAACACTAGAACGAAGAAGATCGCCACGACCCATCCGACCGGCACTCGCCACCGGGTCAGCAGCACGAGGCTCGCTCCGAGCGCGATTTCCACCAAGCCCGAGGCGATGACGACGAAGTCTGTGTTCAACGGCAGCCACGGCGGCACCTGGGCGTAGAAGGTGGTTCGGGCGAAGCTCAGATGACTGACCCCGGCGAATACCAGGAAGGCGCCGAGAATAAGACGTGCGATACTTCGCGGCAGGGAGGACACGGTTCGGTCGACGACTGGCTGACTCATCACTACATCCTCCCCGAGCGTCCTGTCTGTCGCGCGCCGCCGCCGACTCCCATTGGGAAATCTAGCGTTTCCCAGATAGCGCACTGCGGCACCGGGTGGCTGGCACCATGATCGGACATTCGCCCGCCTCGCAGTGACAGGGCGCGCTCGAACGGTGTCGCTCAGAGGCGGGCAAAAAGGTGCCGACCTTGTCATCCCTCGCGTTTCTTGGACCGGATCACCTTGCCCGCAACCGTCCCCCCGTCCACCGGAAGCACGGTTCCAGTGACATAACGCGACCGCTCGCCTGCGAAGTACAGGGCCGCCTCCGCGACGTCGTCGGGCGTGCCCTCGCGCTTCAACGGCCGGTCGGCTCGCATCGTCTCGCGGATGGCCACCGTGTACCGCTCGATTTCCTCTTGATCCATATTTGCCGCCGACGTCGCCAAGAACGGCGTGGGTATGTTGCCCGGCGCGATGGCGTTGACCCGAATTTCGTAGTACGCCAACTCGATTGCCGCAGATTTGGTGAACTGAATAACTGCCGCCTTCGACGCACGGTACGTCATCACGCCGCCGCCGGCCTGGATGCCGCCGATCGAGGTCAGGTTGATGATGGATCCCCCGCCGTTGGCGGCCATGTGCCGAGCGGCATCTCGGGTACCCGCCATCACACCCAGGACGTTGACCGCCATCACCCGGTGGAAGTCGGCCAGATCGTCGTCGAGGAAGCGGCGGTGCATGGTGCCGGAGACGCCGGCGTTGTTCACCATGACGTGCAGACCACCGAACTTTTCGACCGCCGTTGCGACCACCGCCCCGACCTGTTCAGGATCGGAGACGTCGGTCCGCCGGAACAGAGCATCAGGGCCCAGCGTGGCCGCCAGCGCCTCACCCTTGTCGGTTTCGACGTCGGCGATGACCACCCGAGCACCCTCAGCCACAAACCGCTCGACCGTGGCGCGACCGATACCGGAGGCCCCGCCGGTGACGACGGCAACCTTGTCCGCCAATTCGTTGACCACACGACGAGTTAATCGGCGTTGCCCCTATTAAGTCAAGCAGTTGATTTAAGACTCGCGGGCGGACGCTCGGTAAAGTCAAGCCGCAACCCCTTGGATACAGCGGTGCGCGTGTCCAACACTGATCGGGCACTACGTTTGCGGGCCCGCGGCGCGGCGATCCCCTGCTGGATGCGAGCGGCCGCTCAAGCGCCCGGATCACCGTGCATCTCGCCCGTGCACAACTGGTTTACGGAGAGTGGCTGCGACGTTGCAACCGCCGCGTCGACGCTCGCTTGCAGTTGTATACAGCTCACGAAATGTTCGTGCGAATGGGAGCCGAAGCGTTCGCCGAGCGAGCCCGTCGCGAGCCTCTCAACCAGCTGCCGAAGCCTCATAAATCGACTGGATCGCGCGGTCGAGTGTCGCGTTGAACTCTGTGTCGGATTGCTCGGCCGATAACCCCTCGGTGAGCGCCCGGCTAAAGCTGGCGATCAACCCGGTGTTCTCGGCCAGCAACGCATCGGCCTCGGCACGTGAATAACCACCCGACAGCGCCACGACGCGCATCACCTTGGGGTGCCCGATCAACGGCCGGTAGTAATTGGCGATCGTGGGCAGCGAAAGCTTGAGCATCACCTGCGTGCCGTCCGGAATGTCGTCGAGGTGCGCCGTGATGACATCGCGCAGGATGGCTTCCGCCTGCGCCTTATCGGGTATCGAGATGGTGACCTCGGGTTCCAGGATCGGGATGAGCCCGCTTGCGAGCACTCGGTCGGCCACCTCGAACTGCTGGTCAACGATGGCTGCGATGCCTGCGGGGCTCGCCGCGCCGATCACCGAGCGTTCCTTGGTCCCGAAAATCCCGTGCTGCGCGGCCCGGGCCAGCAACTCATCGAGACCCGGTATCGGTTTCATCAGCTGAACGCCGTCGGCGGCCTCGGTCAGACCCTTGTCGATCTTCAGGAACGGGACGACGCCCTTGCGCTGCCACAGGAAGCTCGCCGACGGCTCACCGGCGATTTCGCGATCCATGGTCTGCTCGAACAGTATCGCGGCGAGTATCCGGTCGCCATTGAAAGCCGGCGAGGTGATGATCCGTGAACGCATCTGATGGATGAGATCGAACATCTGCTGCTCGGAGGAATACGAACTTTCCTCGATGCCGTACAAAAGCAGCGCCTTGGGTGTCGATCCGCCGCTCTGATCGAGCGCGGCAATGAAGCCCTTGCCCGACCTCATCTTGTCAGCCTGCTGTTGGTTCAACATCGCGTCTCCGTCTCCCTCCGCCGATGCGAGGATATCCTGGAGCCGCGGAACGGGCGGGGAGATAGTCGGCGCCGATTATTCCGGTAGCGCGCCTTTCCCGATCAGCCAAAGCGCCCGAGGCGGACGGTGTCTTCCAGGAGATCGGCGGCGCTGGCCACACTTTCGGCGGGTTTGGTCATCTCGGCGGCGACCTCACGGGCTCGAGTGACGTATTGCGGAGTGAGGATGAAGCGCAGGTCCGCGACCAGTGATTCCCGGGTGGTGGCCGAAAAGTGCCGCCCAGAGCCGACTTCCAGCTGTTTGACCGCGGCTGCCCAGATCGGCTGATCGAGCCACAGCCAGAGGATCAACGTGGGGATTCCGGCCCGCATGCCTGCGGCCGTGGTGCCGGCGCCCCCGTGGTGGACGACAGCGCGGCAAGCCGGGAAAATGGCCGCGTGGTTCACCGCGCCCACAACCTTTACGTGGTCGACATGCGGGATGCGAGTGGAGTCATTCGCGCCGCTGCAAATCAACGCCCGCTCGCCTAACTGCGTACAGGCCGCGCTGATCATGGCGACCGTGTCAGCGAGAGATGCGACCGGCGTGCTGCCAAAGCCGAAGTAGATCGGCGGCTTTCCAGCGGCAATCCACGACAAGACCTCGTCGTCGGCATCGGTCGGCAACTCCAGCGTCATCGCGCCGACGAAGGGCCTGAAACGTTTAAGCCCGTCCGATTCCACCCATTCGGCTGCCGGCCCGGGCAAGCAGAGCTCGTCGTAGGCCTGGATCTCCAGCGACGTCGAGGGTCCGGTGGCCTCCGGCAAACCCAGCGCACGGCGTTGAGCGTCGTCGGTCTCCTTCGTTATGAGCGGACCCAGCCCCCCAGATGACCAAATCCGCGCTGGGAAGAAGTGCAGCGCAGCCAGCGGAATGCCGTAATAATCCGCAACGTTGGCGGCCACCCCCCGCTCATTGAAGCCCGCCACTAGCAGGTCGGCCCCATTTGCCAGCGCCGTCAGCGTCGCGCCCTTCTCCACCTTGACCTGGCTAACATGCTCGACAACTTCGGACAACATGCTGATCGGATTCTGGATCTTCGTCGGTAAGTCGCGGACCAAATCCGTGGCCGTGTTCATCTGCTCCCGCGAATCCGGCCCGTAGGCGACCGCAGCAAGCCCCGCCGACTCGACGAAGCCAAGCAGGTTAGGCGGGACCGCCATGCGCACGTCGTGACCCCGGCGCAGCAGCTCCCGGCCGAGGGCGACGCAGGGCTCGACATCGCCGCGACTTCCATAGCCTGCCAGCACAACTTTCATCGGCCGAACCTAACTCGCGGTGATGCCTCCACGGCCAAGCAGGCACGGTCCGTGTCGTCACCGCTCGACACACGCCGTCCGTTGACCTTGCCGCTCGTAATGATCTAGCACGAGGAGGGCTTGGCTGTGACCACGCCACCTATCCGTGCGGCTCACTGGACGCAACCACACTCCCGTACCCACCGTGGCGCGACGACACAACCGAATGCGACGGAATCGAAGGCGGTCTGATTACTTGCTGTGCTGAGCGTAGGAGTGGGTGCTACCGCGCGGATACAGGGCTTCCCTCGACCTTGATGTCGTCTCAGTAGCGCCGCTCTCGCTGAATTGATCTCAGGTGGTAATGCTCCGAAATCCACGTCCGCCCTAACTCCGAGTGGCCTGGCCGACGCTTGGGCCGGCTTAGGAGCCGATTCCAAACCTTGAAATCAATCATGTTGGCGCCCTTCATAACCGCTAACTGTTCGGTGTCGGCAATCTGCCGCGAGATTCGGTCGAAATCGCTATCGGACGTACTGTCAATCGTGATCAGGTGGCTTGACGGCATAGCCGCCCCCCAGGTTCCCACCTTTGCGCCGTTCGCTGCGGACTTGCAGCAAATCTATCCAGTCCGTACAACCCGACGACTGCGACGAGTCCCACGAGAATCAATCCACCCCATACGATTTCATCGGCATTCATGCGGTGCGCCACGCTCATGAGCGACCCGATCGCAAGATTTCCAATCAGGATTCCGACTCCCACAATGGTGCTGTAGAACCCGTAGTGAGTCGCCACCAGACGGTCGCCTGACAGTGCGACCACGGTGCGCATTTCGAAGGGAAACAGCGCCGCCGAAGCGATGGCGAGCAGGCTCGCCGACAGTAACAATGCCGTCACTGCAGCGGCGATACCGAACCGCTCGCCGTTCGGGACAACCGCGAGCGGCACGAACGATGCCGCCAGGATCATCGCCCCGACGACCAGGCTGCGCCCGGCCCCCCATCGCGCGGCGAACCAGCGGGTGATGCGCAACTGGCCGGCGATCGCGACCAGACCCGACACCGCGAACATTGCTGCCACCAAGAGAGACTGGTTGTGTGGCGCCAGCACCGACGCCTGCATGGGAAGTGCGAGATAGATCTGGAACGACAGCACATAGGCGCCGGTCATGGCAGCGGCGAAGCCCAGGAATGACCGGTTGCGAACGACCGTCCGCCAGTCCTGCAGGATCGAGGTCTTCTCGGTATTCGGGTCGGCGCTGTGCTGCGGTAGCGCTAACAGCTGCGCGACGGTCAGGACGGCGAACACCGCCGCAGCGCCCAGGACGGTCATCCGGAAGTCCAGTGCCAACAATGCCAATCCCACCAGCGGGCCGAACAGGATGCCCGCCTGGTAGAAGATGTTGAACATCGCGAACGCTTCGATCTTCCGGTCACCGGACTCAGCCGCAAGATAAGCACGCACCGCGGGGTTGAACAGCGCCCCAGCGAAACCCGTTGCAGCCGAGGCGATCAGCACGCCGGTTATCGACTGCGCGACTACCAGCAACGCAAATCCGCCGGTGCGAATCAGACATCCGGCCACGATCAGCGGCTTGTAGCCGAACCGATCGGCAAGCGTGCCGCCGACGAAGAACATGCCCTGCTGGGAAAAGTTGCGCACGCCCATCACCAGACCCACCGCCCACGCGGCCAGCCCGAGTGGACCGGCCAGGTAGTCGGCCAGGTACGGCATCAGCATGTAGAAGCCGATGTTGATGCCGAACTGATTGATCATCAGCACGCGGCTGGGACGGTTGAAACTGCGGAATTGAGCAGGCAGTCCCATCACGCCGCCGCCTGGGTCGGGTTGACCACCGTGGTGCTGCGCGTCCAGCGGGTAACGACAGCGTGTGAGGGCGACGCAATCTCATCGGGCTCGGTAGGGAGTTCGGCGCCGAGCAGGTCGTGTTCCTCGCAGTACTCGTCGTTGTAGATCGTGTCGAAGTAGCGTTGCGGGCCGTCGGGGAAGACCGCGGCGATGGTGGTGTCGGACGGCAAGTTGCGCGCGGCCCATCCGGCGACCAGAGCGACCGCCCCCACACTCCATCCGCCGCTGGCGTAGTGGGTGGCGGCCAGCGAGCGGCACGCCCAGACAGCTTCGGCGGGAGCAACCCAGTGCACTTCGTTGAACGCGGCGTAGTCGACGTTGCCGGGATAGATGCTCGAGCCGAGCCCACGCATCAACCGGCTCGACGCGGGCTGCCCGAAGATGGTGGACCCGATGGTGTCCACGCCGATCAGCTGCATGTCAGGGTTGAACTCCCGCAACACTCGGGCCACGCCCGCTGAATGTCCGCCGGTTCCCACCGAGCACACCAGCACATCGACGCGCCCTAGTTGGGCGACCATCTCCAGCGCCAGCGACCGGTAGGCATCGACGTTGTCGGGGTTGCTGTACTGGTTGGGATTCCACGCGCCGGGGTCGGCGGCCATCAGCTGCGCGACCCGGTCTTTGCGCGCCTGTTGCCACCCGCCCACCGGGTGCGGTTCGGCGACCATGTCGACACCGGCGCCGTAGGCGCTCAGCATGCGCGCGATGATGGGTTCCAGACCCGGATCCGTGACCAGGGTGACCGGGTGCCGGTACACGTTACCGGCCAGGGCCAGACCCAATCCCAGTGTGCCGCTGGTCGATTCGACTATCGCGGCGCCAGGAGCGAGGTCACCGCGGGCGCGGGCCCGTTCGACCATGTGCATTGCGGGACGGTCTTTCATGCCTCCCGGGTTGAATCCTTCGAGCTTGGCCCAAAAGCCACGGTCGGCGGCGCGCACCGGGCTTGAGGTCCCGGATAGCCCGGATATCCAGAGCACCGGGGTGTTGCCGACCATGGCGCCCGGTTGGCGATTCCGGCCAGGAGTGAGGTGATATCCCTCCGGGACAAGGCGTTGCCGGTCCCGGGTCTGTCGCGGCCGCACCGAGGTGAGGTGCGACCGGTTGGGAATGAGTATTCGCGGGTCGATGCCGGCTGGGTTTACCGAGTTTTTCAAGGGCAGGTTGTTGTTCATTTTCGTCGTCGCTTCTGCATCGGGGCCGCGAATCAGGCGCGGCAATTGATGTGGGTCAGCGGTCACCGGCCGTGGCGAATGGCCACCACAACCTGGCGCTGACCGGTCAGCGACGAGCCAGGCAGAGCCGAGTCAACAGGTCTTGACCAGTACGAGCGGAAACCAGCGCGGCCGGCGGACCGCGCCCGGACGGCACCACCAGGTAGGCCGGCACACCCGTGATACCCGCAGCCGCCGCCACGGCCGCTGACTCGAACGATGGAGTGGCTGACCGCGGCAGCGCCGCGGTCGCGAACTGCTCCGGGCACGGTGGCGTCGAGTTGTCGGAGAGGTGCGCGTGGCCGATGTCGACCGCGAACTCACTGCCCACGGATGTCGCCAGCGGGTGGTTCGGATGCGCGGCGTGGCGGTGGACCTGCGGGAGCCAGCATTGAGCAGCTACCGCGGCGACCACCCACGCCAGGCGACCGCGACAATCGCGGATCGCATCCACACCACGCGCCGGGCCTTCACGCCGCTCACTGTATACCCCATACGGGTATGGTGTAAAGAACGGCTCTGCGGGCCTCGTCGCGATGCCCGATGTCCTGAGCAGGGTGGAAGGCGCAGCACAGCATGGCGAATCGACGGAGACGAGGAGTAGTCAATGCCGGTACTGCCAACCAGCGGTAACCCCTTTGGTGGAGTACAGCTCAGCAGGCGCGGCTTCATCGCAGCCGGCATCGCCGGCGGGTTCGCGCTGGCTGGTTGCGGTCACTCGAAAACCAGCCACCGGGTAAGGCCGCGATGGCCGACGCAATTGCCGCGGCCGAGAGCCGCCCGGCCGCACAGTGGGCGAACTGTCGACGCCAGCTTGACCGCCAGCCGGCAGTGATCGACATGGGTGGGCCGATCGTTCGATACGCTGGCCTACGGCAACACGATCCCAGGACCGCTGATTCGGGCCACCGTCGGTGACGAGCTCGTCGTCGCGGTGACAAACCGGCTCGACCATCCCGACGTCGGTGCATTGGCACGGCATCGCACTGCGTAACGACATGGACGGCGCCGAGCCCGCCACCCCGAACATCCCCGGCGGCCATGACTTCACCTACCGGTTCTCCGTCCCGGATCCGGGCACCTATTGGGCCCATCCGCACACGGGCCTCGACGCCGACAAGGGGCTTTATCTGCCGGTTATCGTCGACGATCCGACCGAAGTCGGCCGCTACGACGCCGAATGGATTGTTGTCCTCGACGACTGGACCGACGGCGTCGGCAAGAGCCCTCAACAGCTCTATGACGAGCTGACTTCACCGAACAAGCCCAGCACGGAGAACATGCCTGGGATGACTACGCCGACACCCTCGACAAGCCCCACCAGCACGACAAGCCCTACCAGCACGACAAGCCCTACCAGCACGACAAGCCCTACCAGCACGACCAGCACGACCAGCACGACGCCGACAACGCCGACCTCCGAAATGCCAGGTATGCCCGGCGGTGAAGTCGGCAAGAGCGACTTGCTCGGTGGCGACGCCGGAGACATCGCCTATCCGTACTATCTGATCAACGGTCGAATTCCCGCGGCCCCCACTTCCTTCAGCGCGAAGCCGGGCCAGCGAATCCGGATCCGCTTCATCAACACCGCCTCGGACACCGCGTTCCGTGTCGCTTTGGCAGGGCATTCGATGACGGTCACCCACACCGATGGCTACCCGGTGATTCCGACCCGGGTCGACGCCCTGCTGATCGGCATGGCCGAACGCTACGACGTCATCGTGACCGCGGCAGACGGCGTATTCCCACTGGTCGCGTTGCGGAAGGCAAGAACGCCCTGGCACGCGCGCTGCTCTCGACCGGGAAAGGCAGCCCGCCCGACCCGCAATTCAGGCCGGGTGAACTCGACTAAACGGGTGGGCACCGTCGAGATGTTCACCGCCACGACGTCCGTCAATTTGGGTCGGCCCGAACCCAACCTCGACCTCCCGGTCGTCCTGGGCGGCACGATGGCGAAATACGACTGGACGATCAACGGCGAGCCCTATAGCAAGACCAATCCGCTGCATGTACGCGAGGGCCAACGGCCGGTCCTGACGTTCGACAACACCACCTTGATGTATCACCCAATCCACCTACACGGCCACACCTTTCAGATGATCAAGGCCGACGGCACCCTCGGCGCCCGCAAGGACACCGTCATCGTGCTGCCGAAACAGAAGCTCCACGCCGTCCTGGTCGCCGACAACCCCGGCAGTGGCCGATGCACTGCCACAACACCTATCACCAAAAAGCCGGGATGCAGACCCGTCCTGAACTACGTCTTTTGACAGCTCATCTCACGCCAGGGATTAGGCAGTTTGCCCGCCTTGGAGAGATAAACGAGCGACAAACGCGCGACAACGCCAGACGCACGAGGCTGGCACCTATCACAACGAATGCGATTGTCGCTGAGAGCCGGGCAAACTCGGTCATGGCCCCAGGCGCGCCGCGAGTGCCTACCGGCCGAAAAAGGCCAGCAGCAACTCGTTGACGGTGGATGACTGCTCGATCTGTGGGCAGTGGCCCGCGTCATCGACCACCACCGAACGTCCGCCTTCGATCTGCTTGGCGATCTGCGCGGCCCAGCCCGGGGGAAGGAGCTTGTCGTCGCGCCCCTCGACGACAAGCGTCGGCGCAGCGATGCGCTCATACGGCACGTGCACTTGCCGGAGTTGGAGTCGCCACAGCGTCGGGCCGGCGAAAACGCGCCGCGGCCACGGCCTCCCAGGCCCCGGGCGCGATGCTCGACTCGTAGCGGCGCCGCACATAGTCCTCGTCGGCTGGATAGCCGGCGTCGTGGAACAGCGCCTCGACGATGTCGCCGCATGGCCGGCAGGGTCGCGTCGTACTGCTGGAGGGCGTCGAAGTGGTGATTCTGCTGGATCTCCCCGCCGCCGCAGATGATCGCCATGGTTTTGACCGGCAGCTGTGACGCATCCGATGTCGCATCGGTGAGCAGCATGATGGCACCCATCGAGTTGCCGGCGAAGTGCGCCGAGTCGACGCCAAGCGCGTCACAGAAGCGCGCCACATGCCGAATGCGCATCCCACGGCCATCGACGAAATCGACGACCTTCGCCGACTGGCCGAATCCCAGCATGTCCGGCGCCAGCACCCGGTAATGCGCGGCCAGCGCAGCGATGTTGCGCTCCCAGCCCAGTTCGGCGCTGGCACCGAACTCGCCGCCGTGCAGCAGCACCACCGGGTCACCTTGGCCGGCCTCGAGATAGCTGGTGACAAGGCCGTCGACCACGGTGGTTCTGTGATGAATCTGCACCGCCGCCCGCTCTACTTGATCGCGATCGGGTTTACCGGAGACCCCACTGCGCCAATGAATCTCAGCGGCGGCGCGACGAGCTGGAACTCGTAGACACCGTCAGCGGCGCAGTCGGCCGCCAGCGCGGTGAGGTCCCAGTACTCGCCGAGCATGAGCCCCATGTCACGCAGGCAGAGCAGGTGGAAGGGCAAAAATAATCCTTCGACTCCCGATACCGGGTCTTCGACCTGGAGGTTGTCTGCCGCGACCGCCGCGATCTCGTGATCGTGCAGCCACCGGGCGCATCGCCAGTCAAGTCCGGAGTACGGCTCGGTCTTGTTGCCGGTCATGAGAAACCTTGCCCACCAACCGGTTCGGATCAGCACGATGTCGCCTCGCCCGATGCTGACGCCCTGCGAGCGAACGACGTCGTCCAGTTCTTCTGGGGTGATCGGGTTTCCGTGTTCGAGAAAAACCTCCGCGCCGCGGTGGCGTACCAGGTCCAGCAGTACGCCGCGTGAGGTGATGCCCTTGACGTCGACCTTGTCGATACCGCAGTGGAAGGCCCCCAGACTGGTCACCGAACCGGCCGGGAAGCCGTTGTAGAGCTGGTCGTCGTAGTAGACATGGGACAGCGCATCCCACTGGGTGGCCGCCTGTAGCGGCATGATGATCATGTCGTCGTTGAAGCGGAACGGATTGTCGACGAGGTACTTGCCCATCTGTTTGGCCGTCGGGTTTTGCGTCCAGCCGGGCCCGTACTGGGCCAGTGTGTTCGCATCCCCGCCGTCCACGGTCATCAGATGTATGGGGTTGTGCCGGAACCCGAAGGCGCCCTGCGGACCTGACGACCCGAAATCCACTCCGAGCGGGAATACCTTGCCGTGCCGGACCAGGCTCGCGGCCTGCTGAACCTTCTCGGCGGTAATGAAGTTCAGCGTGCCGAGCTCGTCGGCATCTCCCCACCGTCCCCAGTTGCTGAGATCGCCTGCCACTCGACGAAATTCAGTCAGGCTGGCCATGGCGCCCGTCCTTCCTCGAGTTCACCGGCGATCGCTGCGCCCACGTTTCCGCCGTCGACCCACACGACTTGACCCGAAATATAGCTGGCTGCACGACTGTTCAAAAACAGCAGCACCGCGGCCTGCTCAGCCGGATCGGCGACTCGGCCCAGCGGCTTGGGTATGTCGTCGAGGAATTCCGGCCCGTAAGCGGTACGCAGCTGGTCGAGGATCGGCGTCTCGGTAACCCCGGGGCCGGTGCAGTTGATCCGGATGCCCCGCGCGCCGAGATCGGTTGCGCTTCGCATGGAGTAGAGAATGATGGCTTCCTTGGATAATTGGTAGCCGGTGCCCAGCGCGTCTGGGTGGCGATCACACCAATCGATGCCGTCCTGCATCGTCTTGGTATTCAGCAGCGGTGCGACCTGCTGCTGATGTTCCCGGTATGCCGCGGCGGCGAGCGACGACACGCTCACAATGGACGATCCCGCGGCCATCTTCGGGATCAGCGCCTCGGTGACATGGCGCAGGCCCAGAAAGTTGATCGTGACGACCAGGCGCGGGTCGCCTATCCCCGAGGAGACCCCGGCGACATTGAACAGCGCATCGACCTGCCCGCCGATGGACGCGACGGCTCGATCGATCGAAGCCGGATCGGCGAGGTCAACCTCATGAAAGTCGTTGATCTCGTGGGCCGGCCGGCGTTTGTCCAGTCCGACGACGTGCGCCCCGAGTTCGGTGAGCTGACGCACCACCTGCGCGCCGATGCCCGACGCACATCCGGTCACCACCGCACGGCGGCCGTCGTAGCGCCACAGGTCGTCGTATTGACCCAACACTCTTCCTAAAATAAGAGGTCTTCCGGTGTCACTGGCGCTGCTCCTTCGCACGCTGCGCCGCCTGGACGCGGCCCTCGTTGATCTCGGCCATGGCCTCGGGAATCTCGCTGGCAGTGAACTTACCGCCACGCCCGGTGGGCAGCCCGCCGAAGGAGTAGTTTTCGTCGAATTGCGGCGCGGTCGATTCCGGCCGACGCGCTTCGACCTTCTCGATGACCGGAGCCAGCCTCGCGGCCTTGTCGGCGACCGCCTTTGCATCGCGCTCGATGAACTCGGGCAACACCTCTTTGCCCATCAGCTCGATGGACTCCATGGTGCCCTCGTGACTGCGCGGGTTGAGCAGCAGAATGATTTCGTCGACGCCGCTCTCCTCGTACCCACGCAAGAACTCGCGCACCGTGGCCGGAGAACCGATCGCGCCCCGTCCGGGTCCGTAGGCCAGCGTCGGGTCCTTCTCGACCTCTTCGAGATATCGGGTCCAGACTCCGGTCCGCCCGGGCGTGTGCACACCGGTCATGTAGTAGTGCATGATTCCGAACGAGAAGAATCCACCGCCCTGCCCGAGGCGTTCGAGCGCTTGTTCGTCGGTCCGGGCCACCATCATCGACAGGTCACCGCCGATGGCCAGGATGTTGGGGTTGATCTGGGGTGTGACCGGGATGCCGTTCTCCTCGAATTCTTTGTAGTAGCCGTTGACCCGCTCGGTGAGCGGACCGGGCCCGGTGTAGGCGAAACTCAATGCGCCGATGCATTTTTGGGCCGCCATCAGCACACTGGCCGGCCGCGTGCAGGCAACCCATACCGGTGGATGCGGCTTCTGCATGGGCTTGGGGATGACGTTGCGGGCCGGCATCTCGATATGCTCGCCTTTGAATCCCGCGAAGGGCTCCTCGGTCATGCACCGGATTGCGACCTCGAGCGCTTCCTCCCATTGCCCGCGCTTGTCAGCGGGATCGATATTGAATCCACCGAGTTCACCGACGGAGGAGGATTCTCCGGTGCCGAACTCGACTCGCCCGTTGGACATCAGGTCCAGCGTGGCGATGCGTTCGGCCACCCGAGCCGGATGATTGACCACGGGCGGCAGGTGCATGATGCCGAATCCCAACCGGATGTTCTTGGTCCGCTGGCTGGCCGCGGCCAAGAACATCTCCGGTGCGGTGGAATGACAGTATTCTTCGAGGAAGTGATGCTCGGTGAGCCATACGGTGGAGAACCCGGCCTTGTCGGCGGCCTCAACCTCGTCCAGGCAGTCTTGCAGCATCACCCGTTCGTCATCCGGTGCCCAGGGACGCGGCAGGGCGAATTCGTAGAACAGTGAGATTTTCATCGCTACCTCCTATGAGAATTAATGGTCGGTGTGGCAGGCTGCGCGGCAACGTGTTTGGCCGCGACAAAGCCGAAGGTCATAGCCGGCCCGATGGTTGCCCCGGCACCGGCATAGCTGCGGCCCATCACCGGCGCCGCGGTGTTGCCGACCGCGTACAAGCCCCGCACCACGGTGCCGTCTGCCCGCAGCACTCGGGCGTACTCGTCGGTGCGTAGTCCACCTGACGTACCGAGGTCACCGAGAACAACTCGAAAGGCGTAGTAGGGCGGATCGCCCAGCGGATACAGGTTTGGGTTGGGCAGGGTCGGATCACCGTAGTAGTTGTCGTAGACGCTGTCGCCGCGGTTGAAATCATCGTCGTGACCGTTGCGCGCCAGTTCGTTGAAGCGCGCGGCTGTCGCCCGAAGTCGTTCTGCCGGTACGCCGATCTTGGTTGCCAGTCCCTTCCAACTCATCGCGGCTTTGACCACGCCCGACTCCAGCCAGGCCGACGGGACCTTGCGCCCGGTGGGCACCGGCGCTCCGGGTATCTTCGGTATCGGCAGATGGCCGCCGACAACATAGCGATTGAAGGACCGGTGATCGGTGATGAGCCAGCACGGGATGTGGGTAACCCCCGACTTCTGGCCCTCGATCATGGCGTGACCGAAGTCCATGTACGGCGCCGCCTCGTTGATGAAACGCTCACCTTCGCCGTTGACGATGAACTGGGCAGGCATCATCCGTTCGTTGAGCATGAATTGCATTCGGCCGTCCGGCCATTGAATGGCAGGGAACCACCATGCCTCATCGAGCAGCTCGGTTGCCGCGGCTACTTTCTGGCCCGCGCGGATGCCGTCGCCCATGGCGGCGGGATTGCCGAAGCTCCAGTCCTGGTCCACGACGGGTAGATGCTCTTTGCGCCAAGCCAGGTCATGGTCGAAGCCGCCGGTTGCCAGGATCACCCCGCGGCGCGCGCCGATCCGCTGCTGCTTTCCGTCCCTGTCCACCAGCGCACCGGTCACCGATCCGTCGGCGTCGATGAGCAGTTCCGCCATCGGCGTGTCCAGCCACAGCGGAATGCCGCGTTCCTTCATCGCCAGTCGCAGCCGCGCTGTCAGCGACTGTCCGATCGCCGCCATCCGCTCACCGAAGATCCTCGCCCTGACCATGCGCGAAATCAGCTTCAGTAGAACGCCTTTCCCGCTCCACGACTGCCGAATCCGATAGAAGGAACGCAGTTCTTTGGGACCCAGCCAGATTCCCTTGGGTGCCAGCGCCAACGGCTTGAGCAACTTCGGCTCGTCGGCGCCCAGCTTCCGCAGATCGATGGGCGGCACATTGATCGTGCTACCGAGTTCGGAGCCGCCGGGCACTTCCGGGTAGTAGTCGGCATAGCCTGGTTTCCAAACGAATTCGAGCCACGGACTGAGCTCTTCCAGGAACTCCAGCATTTGTGGTGCCGACTCTACGTACTGCCGTATCCGTGCCTCGCTGACCAGGCCTTCGGTGATGAGCCGCAGGTACTCGACGACGCCATCCGGAGAAGGGGCGTAGCCCGCCCTGCGCTGTGCGGGTGCCCCCGGCACCCAGATGCCGCCGCCCGACAGCGCGGTGGAACCGCCGAAGTAGGACGACTTTTCCACAACCAAGGCGTCGAGCCCCGACACGTCCGCGGTCAGCGCGGCCGTCATGCCGCCACCGCCGGATCCGACCACGAGCACGTCAACGACCGCGTCGAAGGCATCGAGATCACCGAAGGCATCCGAAGGCTCAACAGTCATGCGATCGGCGCCGCCGTTCTGATGGCGAACCCGGCGATGAGGTCGGCGGCCTGCTTGTAGTAGCGAACCTTGGTCTGGTATGGCCCTGCCGTCGCCAAAGCGGCGAAAGCCGCCACCCACGTTCGGATTTCATGCGCAGAGCTACCGCCCTCGTGAGTCACGAACGAGTTCGACCACTGATCGAGATCGGCAAGATGGCCCCCGTCGACGACATCCAGGAAGCGGTGATCCCAGGCCGGGTTGAGAGGCTGGAGGTCGCTGTCTCCCCCGGCGAAACTCTTGGCCGCGTCGATCACGGCGGTCTGCCGGGCTTGCCGCTGCTCGGATGTCATCGGTTGGCCGTGCACGATCCGCTCCAGCACCGCCGGACCGGCCGTGTCCAGCATCGGCACCGGGGGACTGTGGGAGAGCCCACCAGATCCGATCACCAGCACCCTCTTGTCCAGAGTTGCCAGGAAATTGCCTACCGCGGTGCCCAATGCCCGGCAACGATGCAACGGCCCCAGCGGCGCAGCGATCGCGTTGATGAAGATCGGTATCACCGGGCGCGAGGTGGCCGTACCGAAGAGCTTCTCCAACGGCTGGACAGTGCCGTGATCGACGTCCATGCCCGCCGATACTGCGACGTCTACACCCGCATCGAGTACGGCCTTCGCGCAGTCCGCCGCAATGCCTTCGGCAACGTTGAGCGGACCGGCATGAGTGCCGTAGTCCCCTACTCCGTTCGCGCGCATGCCGATACAGAACGGCGGCATCACCTTGTAGAAGAATCCGTTGTAGTGATCCGGAGCGAAGATGACGACCAGTTCGGGATCGTAATCGCTCACGAATTCGCGCGCCCCGGCGATCGCGGCATCGACGTCGTCAAGCAGGTCCTGCGGCGGCCCCGGTAGATTCAGGAGCGGGCTGTGGGACATACAGCACAGAGTCAGTGGCACTTGGGAAATCACCCCCTCCGACCGAGAGTGTGAGGGCGTCAACGAGCGAGGCGCTCAGCTCCGGCGCGAGTTGAGCTATACAGGCGCCGGCGATGCACCGATCGGGACGCAGGAACACCACCGATTCGTTGTGAGCATCGAACCAGGTTTTGAGCCCACCGGTGCGATCGCCGACGATCACTACATCGGGATCGTCGTGTCCGGTCCAGTGCAGCTGAGTCAATGGCCGCAGAGCAACAAAGCGGGCACCCAGGGCCTTCCAGCTCGCGAAAGCCTTCTCGCCAAGTATCTTTCGTGGGTTGTTGTTCCAGCACAGCACTGCGAACCAGGTGCCCAGCACGTCGTCCAAGAGGACATCTTGCTGCGTCCGGGTATCAACCCGAGGCTGAATGAACAGCGTGCCCACCGGCGAGCCGGTTCGGGGCGGGCTGGAATGCACCACGGCCCCGCGCTCGTAGCGCGGCATCGGCTTGAACCGCATCTCGAGCACATATCGCTTGAGCGAAGGCACCACAGAGGCGGCGCGCACGACCAGGTCCCGCGCGGTGGCAACCCTGCGGTCGGTCGGCGAGATCACCCGCCCCACCATGGTGGACAGGTCGATCATCGCCCGGGCGTGTTTGCGCCGCTCCATATCGTAGGTGTCGAGCAGCCCATCCCCGGCTCGACCGGTTATCACCGCGGCAAGCTTCCACCCCAGATTCGCCGCGTCCCGGATACCGCTGTTGTAGCCCTGCCCCTGCCATACCGGCATCAGATGCGCAGCGTCTCCGGCTAACAGCAGACGGCCGTCACGGAAGGCGCTGGCGATTCGCGAGTGGTGGGTGTAGACGCGGCGCCGGATCACATCGACCCGGTCCGGGTGCGGTACCACCCGCGCCAGCATGCGCGTCAGGAACGCCGGATCCTCCGCCTGCTCGTCGGACTCGTCGGCACGGATCATGAACTCGAACCGGCGAATCCCGTGTGCGATCGAGATCGAGGCATACGGGCGTTGCGGGTCGGCGCCGACCTCGCTGTTGGGATGGCCCAGTGGATCGTTGGCGATGTCGACGACCAGCCATCGCGTCGACGACGTCGTGCCGTCGAAGGACACGCCCATCATCCGACGGGTGATGCTGCGGCCGCCGTCGCAGCCGACGACGTAACGCGCCCGCACACTGGATGTATCGCCGTCGCCGCCAAGCTCGACGGTCACCGCATCGGCGCTTTCCGCACACGATGTCATCGGACGGCCCCACCACACCTCAACGTGTTCGAATCTGTCCAAACCGCGCAACAATTCAGCGTCGACCAGCGGCTGCACGAACCCGTTGCGCTTGGGCCAGCCGAAACGTGCATCGGGCGGGGCCATTTCGGCAAGTATCCGGCGTTTGGCGTCGAAGAACCGCAGAATCTGGTTGGGCACGGTGTGCGGCAGGACGCGGTCCACCAGACCGATCGACTGGAAGGTGCGCAATGCCTCGTCATCCAGTCCGACGCCCCGGGGATAGTCGATCAGCGTGGCCCGTTCGTCCACCACCAACGTGCGGACACCCTGCAGGCCAAGGATATTGGCCAGGGTCAGCCCGACCGGGCCCGCGCCGACCACGACGGCGTCGACTTCGATCGGCTTGCCGGTCCCGACCATCAGCGCCCCAGCAGGAAATCGAGATGCAGGCGATTAAAGGTCTTGGCGTCCTCGTACTGCGGCCAGTGGCCGCAACCCGACATCACCTCGAAACGCGCGCCGGGAATCATCGACGCGATCCGGCGGCCCTCGGGCACGTCGGCCGTCGGGTCGTGACTTGTCCAGAGCACCAGCGTGGGCGCGGTGATGGCCCCGTATTCGGCCGGGCCCAGCAGGTTGCGGGCCCGGATCGCCGGATCCTGCAGCGCCATGATGTCGCGCATGGCCGCGACGAACCCCGGTTGCCGATATATCCGTTGCCGGCTGGCCACCAAGTCGTCGTAATCCTTCGACTTGTCCGCCATCAACCACTTGATCCGCGCCTGCACGGTCTCCCAGGTCGGGTTCTGCGCGGCCGCCATGGACAACGTGATGATCCGCTTCATCACCTCGGGATCGGCTTGTGAGCCGCCAGCGGTGTTGAGGACGAGCCGGTCGACCACGTCGGGATGGTCGACGGCGGCGCGGGCGGCCACCCAGCCGCCCAGCGACTCACCGCTGATGCTGGCGCGCTCGGCGCCGATGGTGCGCAACACAACCATCAGGTGCTCGACGTAGTGGCTGATTTCCAGCGGATGGCCAGGCTTGTCCGTGTAGCCATGGCCCAGCATGTCGATCGCCCAGGTCCAGAAATGCTCAGCGTGCGCAGCCAGATTGCGGACATAGGCCTCGGCGTGACCGCCGGACCCGTGCAGCAGCACCAGCACCGGCTTGCCCGGATCGCCCGCACGTAGGTAGCGGGTCCGGACTCCCCCCGCGTCGAGGTAGCCCTGCGAAAACGCGACACCCTGGAGATCGCTCCACACGCTCTCGAACTCCGCCACGGTTCCTCTCCGGCCTCGCGCTACTGGTGGAAATTAGCTTCTCGTTCTCGGCAAATGGCCTGTGCTAATATCGCACACTAATGTGCGATATATATAGAGCTTCGCTCTCGCATGGAGGTATGTCAAGACCATGACCGGTTCGCAGACGCTGGCCAGGGGACTCACCGCGCTGCAATTGGTAGCGGCCTCCCCGACGGGGCTCACCATGCAAGAACTTGCCGACCAAGTCGGGGTGCACCGGACCATCGCATACCGATTGCTGTCGACGTTGGCCCAGTTCCGGCTGGTCTCCAAAGGCGAGGACGGGCGCTACCGGCCAGCAGCCGGCCTTGCCGTCCTCGGCGCGTCCTTCGACCACAACGTGCGCCAACTGAGTCTGCCGACGCTGCGAGCACTGGCCGACGATCTGGGCACCACCGTGTCTTTGCTTGTCGCCGAGGGCGACGAGCAAGTGGCGATCGCGGTGATCGTGCCGACCCAGGTCGCCTACCAACTCGCCTTCCACGAGGGCAGCAGATATCCGCTGGACCGCGGTGCTGCCGGAATCGCACTACTCGCGGGCATGCCCCCGCGCCCGGGAGAACGGGACCTGGTCGCCGCGGCCCGCCAGAGCGGCTGGGTGACGACGTACGGGGAGATCGAACCGAATACGTATGGCCTGGCCGTGGCAGTCCGCCGCCCTGCGCCGTCCCCACCAACCTGCATCAACCTCATCTCCCACCGCGAAGACGTTGTGATGCACGGAAAGGACGCTGTCCTCAAGGCCGCAAAGCAATTGTCCGCGCTGCTGAGCTGAAGGGACACCAACATGTCTTGGGACCATGAATTCGACGTCGTCGTGCTCGGCAGCGGCGGCGCGGGGCTCACTGCCGCACTGACGGCGGCGGTCGCCGGCGCTTCGGTTGGGGTGTTCGAAAAGGCCCCGACCGTCGGCGGGACGACCGCGGTCTCGGGCGGCATCGTGTGGATCCCGGCCCATCACCGTTGTCCCGACAGGGAATTGACGGTGGCCGACGCATTGCAATACCTGCGCGCGCAGTCTTTCGGTTCGATGGACGACGCGCTGGTCGAAACATTCGTGCTAACGGGCCCGGCGATGCTCGACTTCGTCGAGGCGCACAGCGGTCTGCGTTTCGAGATCGCGGCCGGATTCCCCGATTACCAGCCCGAGCTGCCGGGTGGACAACCCGCCGGGGGCCGCTCGCTGAGCGCCGCGCCCTTCCATCTCACCCAACTCGGTGAGTGGGCCGGCCGGATCACCTCGTTCCCCGCCGATTGGTCCAACGTCGGTTTCGATGCCGAGACCAGAGCCAGGTTGCATGCCGACATCGATGAACGATCGGGCGACCTGTGCGTGGCCGGCACCGCGCTGGTAGCCGGGCTTCTCAAGGGTTTGCTGGATGTCGGAGTGTCGCCGTACACGAACGCGCGAGCCTCCGAACTAATTGTCGACGCGGGAGAGATCACCGGAGTACGGATCGGACAAGGCACCAATGTGCGCGCTCGGCACGGAGTCATCCTGGGCACCGGCGGGTTCGAATGGGATCCGGTTCTGGCGCAGGCATTCCTGCGCGGCCCGATGCACGGTGCGGTCTCGCCACCGAACAACACCGGCGACGGGCTGCGCATGGCGATGGCTCAGGGCGCCGATCTGGCCAATATGGGTGAAGCGTGGTGGGTTCCGATCGTGCGAATCCCGAACGACACCATCGAAGGCAGGCAACGCAGCCGCAGTGTGCGGCTGGAGCGAACCCGCCCGCGAAGCATCATCGTCAACCGGGCCGGACGGCGGTTCGTCAACGAGGCATGCGATTACAACTCGATGGCAGGCGCCTTCCACTACCTCGATCCCCGGGGTGGGTACGTCAACGATCGGGGGTGGATGGTCTTCGACTCAATTCATCTCCAGCGCTACGGATTTCTGGGTTTTGCCCCCGGTGAGCAGGTTCCGGACTGGTTCTGCGCGTCGGCGGACCTGGCCGAATTGGGCGCCAAAACCGGCATCGACGCCGACGGCCTGATCAGCACGGTCGGGGAATGGAACCGCAATGTGGCGGCCGGCGCTGATCCCGACTTCGGACGCGGCTCCAGCGCGTACGACGGCTATTGGGGTGACGACCGCGCCACCACACCTGCCGGAAAGACGCTTGGTCCCATCGACAGCGCCCCGTATTACGCGGTGCCGGTCCGTGTGGGTGCGATGGGCACCAAGGGCGGACCGCGCACCGACCGGGACGGCCGGGTCCGCCATGTCAGCGGCGAGCCCATACCGGGCCTGTTCGCCGCAGGCAACGCGATGGCCGGTGTGACCGGCCGAGCCTACGGCGGTGCCGGCGGAACCATCGGCCCGGCAATGGTTTTCGGCTATCGCGCGGGCCACGCCGCCGCCACCGGCAGGTCCGTCGACCGGCAGTAGCAGTCGGTCAGGACTTGATGGGTACCTCCACGCAGACGTGGGTGCCCGCGGGCGTATCCAGGAAGACGAACGCTCCACCGGCGGCATCGACACGTGCCCGATGTGAAGCCAGGCCGATGTGGCCCTCACCGAGGCGGCGCGCCATGGTTTCACCGGTGACGCCAACACCGTCGTCAGCAACATCCAAAACGCACATCTCATCGGTGATCCCGAGAATGACCGCGGCGTGTTGAGCCCGCGAATGGTGCACCACGTTAGACAGCAACTCGCGAACCACGCCGAACACGATGGGGTCGATCTGACTGCGGACCGGGTAGTCGATGTCGGTGGTGATCTTGATGCCCGAACGCTGCGCGGTGAAAGCGGCCAGCTGTTGCACTGCCGCACCCAGCCCGACCTGCTCGAGAACGGCCGGATGCAGCTCGAAGGTGGCCTGGCGCAGTCGTTCCGACGCATTTTGCAGACCGGCCAACGCCCGGCCGACGCGTTCATCGCCGGGGGATACGGTCTGCAACTCGACGAGTTCCTGGCGCACGACCAGCACGTCTTGCAGCGGCCCATCGTGAATGGATTCCGAAATCCGGCGCTGCAGCACCTCCGAGGCCGTCATCGTCTGGGCGAGCAGCTCCTCGCGCAACGCGCTCAGACCGGCGACCGAACGGGTGTGCCGTTCCTCGATACGGACCACCACTAATGCAGTGCCACACAGAAACGCGTAGAGCACGAATCGGAAGATCGCTTCGGGCCATCCGATCGCGCGCACCATCACGGGGTCCTGAATCACCGCAACGGCGAACCCGACGAGCGTGAAAGCCAGCACCACCGCCGCCCGTCGCGACGACACATCAAGGCCCACCAGCACCGGCAGCAGGGTCATGATCAGCAGGGGATAGATCCCGTCGCTGGACAGCAACTGAAAGCCCGTCAACGCCACCACGTCAATGGCGGTGAAAACAAAAGGCTCGTACCGGCGCATCCCGGCCACAGGACCCAGCCCTACCCACCGACGGAATGGGGAAACCGCCAATAGCAGGGCACACACTGCAGCGAACGCGTAGAGGACAACCAGGGCAGTTTGCTGAGCCCACTCGGATCGGCGGGTGCCAACCAGCATGGCGGCGACCATGAACACCACAACCCCGATCCGAAGCACCGAGCCGATTCGGTAGGAGCGCAACTGGTGCGCCCGGCGCACCCGGTCCAGTTCTGCGTCGCTGGTCAACATCACAGGAACACCGTACTCATCACGGACTGTCCAAATTCCGGGCTTGCTGTGACCGGGTCGACGCCATCCGTTGCCCGCCCGGCCGATCCACGCCGAAACGGCTGACCGCTGCACCGCTGAAGGTCCGAAGCCGCCGTATACCCGATGGCGGCGATCCCCCGGAGCGAACTATCGACATGCGCATCACGTTGTCGGGCGATTGCGAACAGATCTTTGCGGGCGACCAGCTAAACTCATCGCCATGGTCGGCGCTGCGACGCCCGAGAAAGTGCGTGTGGTGGTCGGCGATGATCACCCGCTATTTCGTGAGGGCGTCGTACGAGCGCTTTCGTTGAGCGGCTCGGTGAACGTTGTCGGCGAGGCAGACGACGGTGCGGCTGCGCTGGAGTTGATCAAGGCCCATCTGCCCGACGTCGCATTGCTGGACTACCGGATGCCCGGTATGGACGGCGCGCAGGTGGCGGCGGCGGTACGGAGCTACGAGTTGCCGACCCGGGTGCTGCTGATTTCGGCGCACGACGAATCGGCGATCGTGTACCAGGCACTCCAACAGGGCGCCGCCGGATTCCTGCTGAAGGATTCGACGCGCACCGAGATCGTCAAGGCGGTACTCGACTGCGCCAAGGGCCGCGACGTGGTGGCACCGTCGCTGGTCGGGGGCCTTGCCGGGGAGATCCGCCAGCGCGCAGCACCGATGGCTCCGGTGCTCAGCGCGCGCGAGCGCGAGGTGCTCCATCGTATTGCCCGCGGTCGAAGCATCCCCGCGATCGCGGGCGAGCTGTACGTGGCACCCTCGACGGTCAAGACCCATGTGCAACGGCTATACGAGAAGCTCGGCGTCAGTGACCGCGCGGCAGCGGTCGCCGAAGCGATGCGGCAGGGGCTGCTCGACTAGCTGTCCCGGCTCGACGGCGATGCGGCGGCCCCGCTGAATTGCCTTACGCCTCAACCGAAAGTCAATGAGTTGCCCGCAGTCTCGAAGCGCTCAGCGCTTCACGGGCAGCTCCACGCAAGCATGGGTGCCCGCGGGCGTATCCAGGAAGACGAACGCTCCGCCGGCAGCATCGACACGTGTCCGATGCGAAGCCAGGCCGATGTGTCCCTCACCCAGGCGGCGCGCCATGGTGTCACCGGTGACTCCGACGCCGTTGTCGGCCACATCCAAAACGCACATCTCATCGGTGATCCCGAGCGTGACAGACGCGTTGCGGGCCTGCGAATGCCGCGCCACATTGGACAGCAGCTCACGAGCCACACCGAACACGATGGGGTCGATCGCGCTGCGGATCGGGTAATCGATGTCGGTCGAGATCTCGATACCCGTACGCTGCGCGGTAAAGGCCGCCAGCTGCTCTACCGCGGCGCCCAGCCCGACCTGTTCAAGAACAGCCGGATGCAGCTCAAAGGTGGCCTGCCGGAGGCGCTCTGACGCGGCCTGCAGACCGGCCAGCGCGTGCGCGACGCGCTCATCGCCGGGGAATGCCGCATCCAGCTCGACAAGGTCCTGGCGCGCGGCCAGCACGTCTTGCAGCGGTCCATCGTGAATGGCTTCCGAAATCCGGCGCTGCAGTACCTCCGACGCGGTCATCGTCTGGGCAAGCAGTTCCTCCCGCAACGCGCTCAGGCCAGCGACGGAGCGGACGTGCCGCTCCTCGATCCGGACCACCACCAATGCCGTGGCGCACAGGAACGCATAGAGCGCGAAGAGAAAAACCGTATCCGGCCATTCCCTGGCGCCGAGGAGCACATGGTCATGAACCCCGGCGACTGCGAACCCGACGAGTGTGAAGGCCAGCACCACCGCCGCTCGTCGCGACGACACATCAACACCCACCAAAACCGGCAGCAAGGTCATGATCAGCAGTGGATAGATCCCGTCGCTGGACAGCAGCTGAAAGCCCGTCAGCGCCACCACGTCGATGGTGGTGAAGGCTAACGGTTCCAACCGGCCCACTCCGGCCGGTCGGCCCATCCCGACCCGGCTGCGAACCGGAGAAAACGCCAACGCCAGGGCACAAAGTGCGGCGAATGCATACAGGGCGACCAAGGCAGTTTGCTGCGCCCATTCGGACTGTGGGGTGCCGACGACCATGGCGCTGACCATGAACGCCAGGACGCCGATGCGAAGCACCGAGACGATCCGGTAGGAGCGCAACTGGTGACGCTTGCGCACCCGAACCAGTTCCACGTCGCTGGTCATCGCCACCGGAACACCGTACTCACAAGGGCGGTTCACTGCCGGACTTGGAGTCGGCCGGTTCAGTGCGAATGGCTGAGAAACTCGGCGTGCGGTGGTCATGCGCCCGAGTGGACTGACCCAGTGCGCGCGCCAGCGGCAGACACAGCGCGACACCGATGAAGCCGACGGCCACCGTCACGACGGCGACCAAACGATGACCGCCATGGGTCAGGCTGTAGGAGGTCATGAGTGGCGCAACCACCGAAGCAATTGCCAGAGTCATCGACCAGATGCCGTGGTAGCAACCGCCGTTGGCGGGCGGAGCAATCCGGTGCACGATGCCGGCCGCGATCACGAACCAGGCGATCTCGCCCGGCGTACACATAACCGTGGCCACGATGAAGCCGAGCGTGGTATGCGCGAGCGCGGCACCCGCCATACTCAAGGCCGTCCACGCGCCGGCAACGGCCAGGATGTCAAGTCTCGGATGAACACGGGCTGCAACTTGTCTGCCCAGCCAGGGCGTCATCACCGGTGTGAGTCCGATACCCGCGGCGGCATTGGCCATCTGTGCCCAGCCGAATTCGCCGGCGTCCAAACCACTATCGGCCATCAGCATGGGCACGGTGGCATACAAGCCCCGGACCGCCGTCAGTGTCGCAAGGCTGGATGCGAACAGCAAAACCAGCCGACCGTCGGAAACCGCCTGCCGGTAACTGACATTCCCCGTCCCGGCAACCGAACCGGTGCCCACCGTGGACCGGCGGCGCACCTGACCCGGCAAGCAGCAGGCCGCCAACAGCGCGAGCATCGCGCACGCAATGGCGTTGATCCAAAACAGCACCGGCACGCCCGACCAGCCGGCGAGCAGACCACCGACTCCGCCGGTGACTGCGCGCCCGATGCTGACGATCCAGCCGAAGCGCCAGGCGTCGATCTTCGCTCGCCGCTGGGGATCTGGGATCAATTCGGCGGTCGCAGCGCCCAGCACCGGGCGCGGCGCGTCATAGACCACGCCGGTGACCAAGGCGCCGACCAGCAACGCCGGCACGCTGTGCGCACCGGCCATCAGCACCAGCATCGTGGCGGCCACCAGCATGGTGGACACCAGCGTGGCCCGGGCCCCGATACGGTCCACCAGCCACCCGCACGTCAGCTGTCCCACGGCCCAGCCCACCCCAAAGGCAGCCAAGACCGCGCCAACGGCTCCTGCGGCATGGCCTCGCCCAGCCACATGGAACGCCATGAACGGATAGGCGAATCCCGCCGCGCGCACCACCAGGTTCCCGCCCAGCAGCAGCCAAATCACTCCCGGACAGTCGTCCCGGGCCGACTCGTCCCGACCAACGACCCGGTCACGCAGGCTGAGGGCGCTTCGGGCACCGGCCGACACCGCACGGGGGCAGAGTGCTCTTGACACTCCCGGCGCTCGGGAGGCTTTTGCCTTGGTCCCGATCAAGCCACCGCTGATGGAGACGCCCGGATGAAAGGCGGCGACCGTTCGCAGCCGCAGGAACGCTGTGGAGACATCGACGTCAGAGTCGGGGATCAGCATCCGTTCCTTGACTGCGATGGCCGCCGGTGTCGTCACGCATCGAACGGTAGAGACGATTACTTTTTGGTAACTCCTCCGATCGGCCCGAAATGTGGCGGGTCCTCCGTCCTCTGATCGGGGGACATGTCCGACGGTTTTGGTGCGCGGCGCAGGCCGCTCAAGGCCCTGCCGCTATCCGATCAACTGCGGCGGCACCCGAAGCGGCGCAATCCCGTCCTGGGCAGCGTTGGCACGGCCGGCCGCGCCCGACAACGGCATCCCGCCTAACAGACCCGGAGCACCGGAGCCGAGCGATGCGTTGCTCGCGTTCGTCGCGCCGCCGATCGACCGCAGGTTCCCCGCCGCCGAGATCAGCATTTCGGGTTCGCTGGTCACGAATAACATAGGCACAACAATGCCGCCGCGACGTGCAGATGTGTGTCGGCTGAGCGGCCACTAATCGGGACGAATCACCCTGTCGCCCGATCGCCGGATGTTGTGTCCCCTACCCGGGCCCTATCCGTAGACGTACCTGGCAAACACTGCGGCCAACGGTGACACACGCCACACGTCGGTGCCCAGTCGAAGCCGCAGCCGTTTTCAATCCTGCTGAGGTGGCGGCGACAGCAACCGCTCGGCCGCCGTGTAGGGATCGTCGTGGCCGTCGACCACCGACTCGGCGAGCCGATCCAGGTCTGTGCGGGAGCGCAACCGGGTTTGCGCCAGTGACAGGATTTGCGCCCGGGCGCGGGCCAACCGGCGGTCGCGAGTGTCGGTGCGGTGATGGGCGTCGATCGCGGCCACCAGGTCCCCGACGCCCTCACCCCGCGCGGCAATGAGACTGACGATCGGAGCCATAGTTTCGGCCCGCAGGTCCCGCACGGTCTGCTCGGCGCCGTCGCGGTCGGCCTTGTTGACCGCCACAATGTCGGCGACTTCCAGCAGGCCCGCCTTAGCGGCCTGCACCGCGTCGCCCGCTCCGGGATTGAGGATGACGACGGTGGGGTCGGCGACGGCCGCGATCTCAATCTCGGACTGTCCCACGCCCACGGTCTCCAGCAGGACCATGTCGTAACAGATGGCTCCGAGCAGCCGGATGGCAGCGGGAACGGCGGCAGCCAGACCGCCGACATGACCGCGGCTGGCCACCGAGCGGATCAGTACATCGGAGTCGTTGATATGCGCGGTCATTCGGATGCGATCGCCCAGTAGGGCACCGCCACTGAACGGCGACGACGGGTCCACGGCCAGCACGGCCACCCGGCACCCACGCTCCCGGTAGGCGCCGACCAGGGCCGCGATCGTCGTCGACTTACCCGCGCCCGGCGGTCCGGTGATGCCGATGACGCGGACCCCGGGCACCTCCCCCGACCCGATACTCGCCAGCACCTCGTCACGCCGGTCACCCTCGACGAGGCTGAGCAGCCGACCCGCCGCGCGTGGAGATCCGTCGCGCGCACTGGCAATCAGATCGGCAATGTCCATTCGCGTATTACGGCGCAGCTACCTCGATGACCGTCGCGGAACCCATACCGCCGCCCGCACACATCGCCGCGACCCCCACACCGCCGCCGCGCCGGCGCAATTCGTGCACCAGCGTCACCAGCATCCTGGCTCCGGTTGCCGCCACCGGATGGCCCAGTGAGCAACCGCTGCCGCTGACGTTGACCAGGTCTGGGTCCAGGTCGAGCATCTTGACGGTGGCCACACACATCGACGCGAACGCCTCGTTGATTTCGAACAGGTCCACATCGGAGATCGAAAGATGCGCGCGGGCAAGAGCTTTCGGGATCGCCTCCACCGGCGCCAAACCGGTGATCGCGGGGTCGACACCGACGGACGCCCAGGACCGTACGGTGGCCAGCGCGGGCAGTCCAAGCTCGTCGCTCGCGATCGTCAGCACCGCGGCACCGTCATTGGCGCCGCAGGCGTTGCCGGCGGTAATTGAAAAGCCCTCGATTTCTGGATGCAGCGGCTTGAGCGCTGCCAGCTTTTCCATGGTGGTGTCACGGCGCGGGTGCTCGTCGACCGAGAACAGCCCGTGCGGCGTCCCGATGGGAACGATCTCCTCTTTGAAGCGGCCTTCGTCGATCGCGGCGATCGCATTGCGGTGTGACCGCAGCGCCCACGCGTCCATCTCCTCGCGGCTGATGCCCGCTTTGACTGCGGCGTTCCAACCCACGGTGATCGACATGTCCATATTGGGCGCGTCGGGCCGGTCGGGGTGGGTCGGCGGGAACCAGTCGACCCACTCGCCGTCCACCTGGAACCGTGACCGCGGCGACGTGGATGCCGAGTTCACACCCCCGGCGATGACGAGTTGATCCATCCCGGCCCGCACACTTGCCGCGGCACTCTGCACCGCCGCCTGACCGGCCGCGCAGTGCCGGTTGTTGGCCAAACCCGGCACCTGGGTCAGACCTGCCGTGACGGCCGCGTGACGGGCGATCACGCCGCCGCCGTACAGACCCTCGCCCAGGATCACATCGTCAACCTGCGCCGGATCCAGATTCGCCGCCGCCTCGAAGACCACGTGGTGCGCGAGGTCGTACGCGGTGGTGTCGCGCAGCGTCCCTTTCCTGGCGGTGCCGATGGGGGTACGCAGGGCGGACACGATGACAGCTTCGGGCACAGGTCTTCTCCATCCACAAGTTGGCGAGAACATTATTCTCTCATTCTGAGAGTACGAGTTGCAAGAAGGGGAACTGCTGGCGAACCTGGCAAAAAGGCATCCTCGCATTGCTCTGGATGTCACAGCACAGGCGCGCTGGGCACATGACGGCCGCCGGAGACCCGTCGAACGGTCAACCTGTCGAGTTTGACCGGGGCAAGCCTGTTGAGCGGTGCCGCAAAACGGCGATTGTCGGCGGCATACAGTCGGCACGCGCCACGGCGGCAAGGCACCGTAGGTCGAGGAGGCACGGCCGGCAGCGGCTGATGGTTGGCTGGTGGTATGAATCAACCGGAGGGGACAATCGCGGTCCCGGGCGGAAATGTGTGGTTCAAGCGGGTTGGCGGCGGCCCTGGCCTTCCGCTACTCGCGGTCCATGGCGGACCCGGGTTACCGCACGACTACATAAGTTCACTGGAACGTTTGGCTAATGAGCGAGAAGTTATTTTCTGGGACCAGCTCGGTTGCGGGAATTCCGAATGCCCTTCGAACACCGAACTTTGGACAATGGAACGCTCAGTGGCCGAAATGGACGCCGTGGTACAGGCGCTTGGCCTGAACCGCTTCCATGTCTTCGGCAACTCGTGGGGCGGAATGCTGGCGCAGCAGTACGTACTTGATGCGGCATCCGGCACCGTCAGCCTCACCATCTCGAACAGCACCGCGTCCATACCACAGTTTGCGGATTACGTAGCCCGGTTGAAGTCCGAGTTGGACCCGGCAACCCAATCCGCCATCGACCGTCACGAAGCTGCCGGCACGACTTATTCGCCTGAGTACCAGGCCGCGATCAGGACCTGGAATGAGACGTATCTGTGCCGCGCTCTCCCTTGGCCCAAAGAACTTTACGAAGCGTTCAAGAACATGGGCACCGAGATCTTCGAGACGATGTTCGGGCCGAGCGACTTTCGCATCGTCGGGACTATCCGGAACTGGGACGTGGTCGACAGGTTGACCGAGATCGCAGTGCCGACCCTGCTGCTGGCGGGCAGGTATGACGAATGTTCACCTGAACACATGTGGGAAATGCACCAGCGTATTGAAGGCTCGCGGTATGAGTTCTTCGAGTCGAGCGCTCACCTGCCCTTCATCGAGGAGCCAGACCGCTTCGATCAGTTGATGCGAGAATTCCTGCGGCTGCACGACATTTGATCAGGGTCAGTTCTTGCCCGCCGTCAGCCTGGTGACGATCGACCGGAAGTCCTCGGTCAGGAACGACTGGTGCTCAGCCGACAGCGCGTAGTCCAGACTGGCCAGGACGGCGCGCTCCAGATGAATATTGAGCACCCGCTTGGTGCTCTCCACCGCTTGCTGGGGCAGCGCCATGATTCGTTTCGCACAGGCCACCGCTTCAGCCACGGGGTCGGCGGCCACGTGGTTGGCCAGTCCGAGTTCGACGGCCCGCTCGGCGCGAATCTTCGCACCGGTCAGCGCGTACTCCTTGGCCAGCATCAGACTCATGTGCAGCGGCCAGGTCAGCGGTCCGCCGTCAGCGGCCACCAATCCCACCTGCACATGCGGGTCGGCGAGAAAGGCGTCCTGAGCGATGTAAACGATGTCGCTCAGTGCGACCAGGCTGCAGCCAAGTCCGACGGCCGGGCCGTTGACCGCCGCCACCACCGGAACTCGGCAGCGGGCCATGCCCAGCACGATCTCGCGTCCGTGCGCGATGGTTTTGGCGCGCAGATCGGCGTCTTCTGCCAATTCGGCGAGGTAGCCGAAATCGCCGCCGGCCGAGAATGCCTTGCCGCTGCCGGTGAGCACCGCGGCGCGTGCGGTGCGGTCGTCGCTCAATCGTGGCCACAGCTGCGCGAGTCCGACATGCAGATTGTCGTTGACCGCGTTGAGCGCATCCGGCCGGTTCAGGGTGACGATCCGCAGCGCCCCATCGGCACGAACGTCGATTTCGGTTGGCATGTCGTACATGTCAGACTCCCAATCCCAAGATTCGTGACGCGATGATGTTCTTCTGGATCTGTGATGTCCCGCCCATCACGCTCTGCGCACGGCTGTACAGGTAGGCGCTGAACAGGTCCGGGTCGCGGGTTCCGGCGACGGCCAATGCGGCGTGCCCGACAGACTGTTCTACCCAGGTCATCAGCAGCTTGTCGAGCGATCCTTCGGGCCCGTGCGACACACCGTCGAGCTGTTCGGACAGCCTCCGCCGCACATGATGAGTCAGCATTTCCGCCTGGACCGCCGCCCAGGCGAGCTCTTCGGGTACCGGACCGTCGTTGCGCGCGAACAGACTTCGGACCAGCTTGCCGTACCGGGCTGCGTAGCCGAGCGTGGACGGTTCGCGCTCGTGTCCGACGACGGTCATGGCAACTGCCCAGCCGTCCCCGGGCGCACCGACCATCCGGTCTGCCGGCACCGTCGCGCCGTCGAAGAACACCTGACCGAACTCGTTGGTGACTCCGTTCATCATGCGCAGCGGGCGCTGGTGCACACCAGGCTGTTTCATCTCGAGCACGAACGCCGACAGACCGCGGTGGCGTTTGGCCTCAGGATCGGTGCGGGCCAGCAGCAGACACCAGTCGGCCACATCAGAGTAGCTGGTCCAAATCTTGTGTCCATGCACCACATAGTTGTCGCCCTCGCGGCGGGCGGTGGTGGTCAGCGACGCCAGGTCCGAGCCGGCGCCGGGCTCGCTGAAACCCTGGCACCATCGTTCGGTGCCGTTGATGATACCGGGCAGGAAACGCCGGCGCAGTTCCTCGCCGGCGTGCCTGCCGATGCCGTAAATCAGGTAGCCCACGCTCGGGCGCGGCGGGGCGCCGGCGCGCGCGAGTTCTTCGTCCACGATGACGTCGTACACCGGCGGCAGGTCCTGACCGCCGTATTCGCGGGGAAACGACAGCGCGAAGAATCCCCCCTCATAAAGGGCCTGATGCCACTGCGCTTGGCGTGCCCAGTACTCGTCACCGGAGCTGGGAAAATCCTTAGCATGCAAAGAAAGCCAGCTTCGCAGCCGTTCGCGAAAGGCGGCCTCGTCAGGTGAGTCACGAAAGTCCAAAGTCGATCTCCTTCAGCGATACGGCCCACAGTTCGGTCGAGGTCAGCGCGCGGCGCAGGTAGACGTGGATCAGGCATTCCCAGGTATTGCCGATGCCGCCGTGCACCTGCACGGCGGTCTCGCAGACGGTGCGGGTGGCGCGCGCGCAGTAGATCTTCGCGGTTTGGGCGGCCCGGATGGCTTCTGCCGACGGCAGTTCGTCGACCGCCCACGCGGCATGCCGCAAGATGCTCACCGAACCTTCAATCAGCGCAAGGCTTTCGGCCAGCATGTGGGCGACGGCTTGATAGGAGCCGATCGGCTTGCCGTACTGTTCGCGGATTTTCGCGTAGTCGCAAGCGACGGCGTGTGCGCCCCTGGCGATCCCGACCAGGTCTGCCGACGTAGTGACCAGCGCGAGTGCCTGGAACTGTGCGGCGACGTCGGAGGTCAC
Organism: uncultured Actinomycetota bacterium; assembly: GCA_963763005.1. Classification (GTDB taxonomy): domain Bacteria; phylum Actinomycetota; class Actinomycetes; order Mycobacteriales; family Mycobacteriaceae; genus Mycobacterium. The sequence continues at coordinate 180,928 of CAVXMI010000015.1, read as the reverse complement.
TTCGCCGAGAGTCACCGATGATCCCGCCATGCCAGCCTCGGCGCGGGTCAAATCGGCGCAAGCGCGACCGGCATCCAGGTCTGTCGCCAGGACCGCGCTACCGGAGAGCATCAGGGCGCGCCGAGCTCCCCGAGCGTCGATGGCGCGATCGTCGACGGCTATGGTCGTTGCCTGCGCGTCAGTATCGATGCGGCGACTCAGATCGTCGGCCAGTATCGGACCGAGAAACGGGGTGTCGACGAGTCGGCGTCCGAATTCCTCAGCGACAATTGCTACTTCGACGCCCGAGGCACCGTCGGAGCGCAGTGATCGCCAGCCGGTCATTTCGATCTGCTTGTCCAGACGGGCGATTCGACTTTCGTCGGCGAGATCCTGGACCGCTCCGGGCCCAAGATCGTCGGCCAGTTTCGCGGCGGCGTCGCGTAGTTGCTGCTGTTCAGCCGTCAGACGTACATCCATAGCTCTCCTTGAGCACTCGGCGCAGCACCTTGCCCGAAGGCAGGCGAGGAATATCGGGCACGAACACGACACGGCTCAGGCGTTTGTAGGACGCCAGCTTCTCCTTTACCCGGGCGGTGAGTTCGGCGGCGACCGCCTCTATGTCAATGGGTGCGGATGCCGCCACCGCGGCGACGACCGCCTCCCCGTTGACGCCGTCGGGAACACCGAATACCGCGCAGTCTTTGACGGCCGGATGACCGTGCAGCACGGTCTCGATTTCGGCGGGCGCGACCTGAAAGCCGCGCACTTTGATCATCTCTTTGAGGCGGTCGGTGATCCGCAGCCAACCGTCGGCGTCGAGACAGCCGACGTCCCCGGTCCGATACCAACTGTCGCAGAACGCCTCCGGGGTCGCCTCGGCCGGCAGGTAGCCGGCCATGAGCGACTTAGACCGCGCCTGGATCTCGCCGACCTCGCCAGGACACACGGGCTGACCGGTATCCAGCGACATCACTCGCAGCTCCACGCCCGGCACCGCGCGCCCGACGGTGTCGAGCCGGGCCCCGGCAAGCGGGTTGCAGGCGATGACGGGTAACTCTGTGGTGCCGTAGGCGGGGACCCAGCCGATGCCGGTCCGACGCGTTACGGTCTCGGCGATGCTGGTGGTGACCGGCGTGGCACCCCACATGATGAACCGCAGCGACGACAGGTCGAAGGACTCGAGTTCTGGGTGCGAGGCGATCGCTAGCGCGATGGGCGCGACCGCCATTTCGACTGTGATGCGGTCGTTTTCGATGCAACGCAGCATTTGGTCGATGCCGAACCGGGGATGCAGGCGCATCCAGGCGCCGGTCCGCAGTGCGGTGAGGATGTTGAGCAGGCCCAGGATGTGTGACGGCGGCGTGGCGACTTGGATGCGGTCGCGGTCGGTCAGCTGCAGCGCGTCGCGCCAGTGCCGGACCGCTGCGTCCAGCGATGCGTGGGTGTGCCGGACGGCTTTCGGCAGACCGGTGGTGCCGGAACTGAACACCAACAGCGCGTCGTCCCCGGGCCGCGGCGAGCCTGGGATCGGTTCTCCGGGGGCGATCGGCTCGTCCAGGTGCAGCATCGGCATCAGCCCTGCCAGCACCGGATGGTCACCGACCGCGTGGGCCGGGTTGGTCAGCGCAAGTGCGTGGTCAACCTCGGCGCGCTTCCAGGCGGGGCTGATGAGCACCGCCGTTGCGTTCAGCCGCCAGATCGCAAGCAACGCCGAGACAAACTCTGGTCGGTTGGACGCCATCACCGCGACCCGCTCGCCGGCAGTAGCACCACTTTTGGTCAGGGCCGCCGCCAGCCCGTCGGCCAACGCGTCGAGCTGAGGCAGGCTGAATCGCCGTTCCTCGAACACGAGCGCGGCCCGCTCGGTCACGTCCCTGTTCCTTCCGGCGGTCTTGAGAAGATCCTATCGTATTGCGAGAATAGTATTCTCTATACTGAAGAACGCAAGTGCAATAGCTAGTCCGAGAAGGCGGTCATGATGGAGCCCGGCACGGTCACGATCCACCTCGACCGCAAGAAAGTGTCGGTCCCGCTGGTGCCCGGCGAGACGCTGCTGGAAAGCGCACGGCGGGCCGGGCTGGAACCGCCCTTCAATTGCGAAGCCGGCAACTGCGGAACGTGCATGGCCAGGCTCACCGAGGGCAGTGCGACCATGCGGGTCAACGATGCACTCGACGACGACGAGGTGGCCGAAGGCTACATTCTGACGTGCCAGGGCGTACCCGACACCGCATCGATCACCGTGTGCTACGAGTAATCACAAGAGAGGCGGCGACCATGGCGAGAGGGATCATCTATGTCGAGAGTCGACCCAGTTCGCCCGACCGCGACCAGGAGTACAACACCTGGTACGACGAAGTTCATTTGGGCGAACTCGTTGCGCTGGACGGAATCGTCTCGGCACGTCGGCTGCGACCAGTTGACGGCGACGGGCCATACGTCGCTCTCTACGAAATCGAGGCCGACGACCTGCAATCGGTGTTGCAGAACATGCGCGCCAACGCCGGCAAGTTGCACATGTCCGACGCCCTGCAATTGGATCCGGCGCCGGCGATGCGGCTACTCGAGGTGACCACCGATTACAAGCCGGCAGGCTAATTGCCCCGCGTCCACGACAACGTTCTTGCCAGACGTTGGAGCGGGATTCGACCAAGCACTCGTCGAACCTTTCGCCAGCCGGCCAACGAAAGCCGACCAACGGCGCACTCCGCAGCTGGGCGATCGCTCAGCGGTCTCTGCCAGTTTCCTGATAAATCCAAACGAATGCCCACATCATCCGCGAACTCATCATTAGCGTCGGCTAACCGTTGCGACCTACCAGATCTAGGTCGAGAAGGCCGGGCCAGAAAGGCAGAAGGCGATGAGTTTTTTGGTGTTACCGCCAGAGATCAATTCGGCGCTGATGTTTTCCGGCGCTGGTTCGGGTCCGACGTTGGCGGCCGCGTCCGCCTGGGAGGGGTTGGCCGCTGAGCTGGACTCGGCGGCGAACGCGTTTTCGTCGGTGACCTCGGGGTTGGCCGGTCAGGCGTGGCAGGGGGCGACGTCTCAGGCGATGGCAGCCGCGGCGGCACCGTATGCGAGCTGGTTAAGTACCGCGGCAGCCCAAGCGTCCGCGACGGCCGCGCAGGCCAAAGCGGTGGCGAGTGTGTTTGAGTCGGCGCTGGCGGCCACGGTGCATCCGGCGATGGTGGCGGCCAACCGGAGTCAGCTGGTTTCGCTGGTCAGCTCGAACGTGTTGGGGCTCAACGCTCCGGCGATCGCGGCAACCGAAGCCCAGTACGAGCAGATTTGGGCTCAGGACGTGGCCACGATGGTGGGATACCACGGTGCCGCCTCGGCGGCGGCCGCACAGTTGGCCTCGCCGGCACAGGCGTTGCAGAACCTGCCGAACTTCGGCTACGGCAACACCGGCCAAGGCAACGTCGGCTTCTTCAACAATGGCGAAGTCAACGTCGGCGTCAAAAACATCGGCAGCCTCAACCTGGGCATCGCCAACGTCAGCCCCCACTTCACGGTCGACCCCAACAACGTCACCGCCTACGGCGGCTTCGGCGCCTTCAACAACGGCCTCGACAACATTGGTATCGGCAACACCGGCAACGTCAACATCGGCGTCGGCAACGTCAGCCCCGACTTCAATGTCAACCCCATCACCAACTTCGGCGGCTTCGGCGCCTTCAACAACGGCATCGACAACGTCGGTATCGCCAACGTCGGCACCGGCAACCAGGGCCTTCCCCTCGGCTACCTGAACTTCTTGGGCGTGGGCAACCACGGCGACTTCAACCAAGGCCTGTTCAACTTCGGCAACTACAACACCGGCATCGGGCTCAACGGCGACCATCTGATCGGTATCGGCCCGCTGCACATCAGCGACGGTGCCGCCTCGGCGGCGGCCGCACAGCTGGCCTCACCGGCGCAGGGGGTGCAGAACTGGCCGAACTTCGGCTACGGCAACACCGGCCACGGCAACGTCGGCTTCTTCAACAATGGCGAAGTCAACGTCGGCGTCAAAAACATCGGCAGCCTCAACCTGGGCATCGCCAACGTCAGCCCCCACTTCACGGTCGACCCCAACAACGTCACCGCCTACGGCGGCTTCGGCGCCTTCAACAACGGCCTCGACAACATTGGTATCGGCAACACCGGCAACGTCAACATCGGCGTCGGCAACGTCAGCCCCGACTTCAATGTCAACCCCATCACCAACTTCGGCGGCTTCGGCGCCTTCAACAACGGCATCGACAACGTCGGTATCGCCAACGTCGGCACCGGCAACCAGGGCCTTCCCCTCGGCTACCTGAACTTCTTGGGCGTGGGCAACCACGGCGACTTCAACCAAGGCCTGTTCAACGTCGGCAACTACAACACCGGCATCGGGCTCAACGGCGACCATCTGATCGGTATCGGCCCGCTGCACATCAGCGACGGTGCCGCCTCGGCGGCGGCCGCACAGCTGGCCTCACCGGCGCAGGGGGTGCAGAACTGGCCGAACTTCGGCTACGGCAACACCGGCCACGGCAACGTCGGCTTCTTCAACAATGGCGAAGTCAACGTCGGCGTCAAAAACATCGGCAGCCTCAACCTGGGCATCGCCAACGTCAGCCCCCACTTCACGGTCGACCCCAACAACGTCACCGCCTACGGCGGCTTCGGCGCCTTCAACAACGGCCTCGACAACATTGGTATCGGCAACACCGGCAACGTCAACATCGGCGTCGGCAACGTCAGCCCCGACTTCAATGTCAACCCCATCACCAACTTCGGCGGCTTCGGCGCCTTCAACAACGGCATCGACAACGTCGGTATCGCCAACGTCGGCACCGGCAACCAGGGCCTTCCCCTCGGCTACCTGAACTTCTTGGGCGTGGGCAACCACGGCGACTTCAACCAAGGCCTGTTCAACGTCGGCAACTACAACACCGGCATCGGGCTCAACGGCGACCATCTGATCGGTATCGGCCCGCTGCACATCAGCGACGGTGCCGCCTCGGCGGCGGCCGCACAGCTGGCCTCACCGGCGCAGGGGGTGCAGAACTGGCCGAACTTCGGCTACGGCAACACCGGCCACGGCAACGTCGGCTTCTTCAACAATGGCGAAGTCAACGTCGGCGTCAAAAACATCGGCAGCCTCAACCTGGGCATCGCCAACGTCAGCCCCCACTTCACGGTCGACCCCAACAACGTCACCGCCTACGGCGGCTTCGGCGCCTTCAACAACGGCCTCGACAACATTGGTATCGGCAACACCGGCAACGTCAACATCGGCGTCGGCAACGTCAGCCCCGACTTCAATGTCAACCCCATCACCAACTTCGGCGGCTTCGGCGCCTTCAACAACGGCATCGACAACGTCGGTATCGCCAACGTCGGCACCGGCAACCAGGGCCTTCCCCTCGGCTACCTGAACTTCTTGGGCGTGGGCAACCACGGCGACTTCAACCAAGGCCTGTTCAACGTCGGCAACTACAACACTCGGCATCGGGCTCACCGGCGACAACCTGATCGGTATCGGCCCGCTGCACATTTCCCGGTAGCTGCGGGTCTGTCCGTAGCCACCTTGGGCGCGAGGCGACCGGTGGACGGGTCAACGTCCTGCGGACCCGACCGTGCTGCGTTTCGCTGCGCACCCCGCCAAACCCGCCCGGGCACGCCGCAGCCGAGCCGCTAAACAGCACCGTCACAGCGGCTATCGCAATTTGTCGCTGATAGGACGGCACAACGGCACATGGATTTCAGACGCCGTCGGCGGCCAGCTCGGGTGGCGGACGGTAGCCCGGCTGATAGCCGGATACGTGGATCGGGTTGCCGACTAGCCGGAAATCACCTGCGGTCACAACCACTTCCGGAGTTGCCTTGAGCGCCTCGGGCAGCGTCCGAACGGCGGCGGCGGGCACTCCGAGTGGCCGCAGTCGCCGCTCCCAGCCGGCGGCGGTATCAGCTGCCAGCGCTGCCGTGACGACAGCGAGCACCTCCTCGCGTCGGGCCACCCGCTCGGCCATCGTCGCAAGGCCGTCGATACCCGCTTCGGCGGCAAAGGATTTCCAGAATCCGTCGTGTGTGATGAACAGCGCCAGATACCCGTCGGCGGTTTCGAAGAGCTGCGCCGGAACGTAGTACGAGTGCGCCCCATAGGGCCGGCGTTGCGGCTCGATGCCGTCGTTGAGGTAAGCCGCGGCATGGTAGTTGAGCTGGGAGAGCATGACGTCGCGCAGCGAGACGTCCACTTGCCCGCCTGCGCCGGAGACGATTTGGGCCAGCAGCCCAAGCGCCGCGCTCAGCCCGGTGGAGTTGTCTGCCGAGGAGTAGCCGGGCAGCGTCGGCGGCCCGTCCGGCTCGCCCGTGAGTGCCGCGATACCGGTAGCGGCCTGAATGACGTAGTCGAAAGCCGGATCATCGCCGCCGTGCAGCCCGTAACCGGTGATCGCCACGCACACGATCCGCTCGTTGAACCGTCGCAGCTTCTCGTAGGTGAGCCCCAGCCGGTGGATCGCCGACGGCTTGAGGTTCACCAGCAGTGCGTGCGATTGCGCCGCCAGCTCACCCAGGCGTTGTTGTCCCGCTTCGGAATTCAGATCGAGGCTAAGGCTGGATTTGTTCCGGTTGAGGCTGGCGAAATAGCTCGCTCCGACCCCGCGAGAGATCTCACCACCGGGCGGCTCGATCTTGGTGACCTCGGCACCCAGATCGGCCAGCAGCATGGTGGCATACGGACCGGCCAGCATGGTGCCGACCTCGAGGATCCGGATGCCGGCGAGAGGCCCCACCGGCGTCACCGCAACTCCGTGGCGAGCGCGGCGATCATCTCGCGGGTTCGGTGTTTGGAGGCGACGAGTTCGTCCCGGTTGTCGCCGATCGGCAGTAGCCGCATCGACAGATCCGTCACGCCGGCGTCGGCGAATCGGCGGAACCTGGCCAGGATCGCGTCCTCGTCGCCGGCCGCGCAGATATCGCCGACGTCTTTGGCATCGCCATACCCGAGCAGCCGCTGATAGTTGGGCGAAACCTCGGCCTCCCCGAGGATGCGGTTGGCGCGCTGGCGCGCGGCGTCGACTTCTGCTGCGCCGCATAGGCAGACGGGGATACCGGCGACGATGCGCGGAGCCGGGCGCCCGGCATTGTCGGCGGCCTTGGTGATCCGCGGGACGACGTGCTCGGCCACGGCGCGTTCGTCGGCCATCCACAGCACGGTGCCGTCGGCCCGCTCGCCGGCAATCGTCAGCATGACCGGCCCGAGTGCGGCGACCAGCACCGGCAGCGGTGCCACCGGACCCAGGTCGAGTGGGTTGTGCACCCGGAAGGTGTCGTTCTCCACATCGACCGGACCAGGATTGGCGAAGGCGGCGTCCAGCACTTCGAGGTAGTCCCGGGTGTATGCGGCCGGCCGCTCGTAGGGAATCCCGAGCATGTCGTCCACGATCCAGTGATGCGACGGCCCGACGCCCAGCACCAGCCGGCCACCGGTGGCGGCGTGGGCCGATAAGGCTTGGCGGGCCAACGCAATTGGGTGCTGCGCATGCAACGGAACGACCGCGGTGCCCAGTTCGATCCGGCTGGTGCGCGTCCCCATCAGGGCCACCGCCAGCAGCGCGTCGAAGTCGTTGGGGATCTGCGGGATCCAGGCACTGTCCAGGCCGGCGGTTTCGGCCCAGTCGATGTCGGCCAGCATCCGGGTGACTTTGCGCGCGGAATCGCCGCGCTCGGGTCCGATCATCACTCCGATGCGCACGGTTCCTCCAGGGCTGTTTGGGAGGCAGGTTGAGGGGTGCCGCCGGTCAGCGCGCGAATGTCGCGCACCAGGACGTCCAGGGGCGTCCCGGTGGGAAACACCGCGGCGGCACCGGCGGACAGCAGCTTGGGTACGTCGGCGTGCGGGATGGTCCCGCCGACGACGACGGCGATGTCGGCGGCGTCGGCGGCGCGCAACGCCTCGATGGTGCGTGCGGTAAGCGCCAGGTGCGCACCGGACAGGATGCTCAGGCCGACGACGGCCACGTCCTCCTGGACGGCGATCGACGCGATGTCCTCGATGCGCTGCCGGATTCCGGTGTAAATGACCTCGAAGCCCGCGTCGCGCAGGGTTCGGGCGACGATCTTGGCGCCGCGGTCGTGCCCGTCGAGACCGGGCTTGGCGACCAGGATCCGGGCGGCCACCTAGAACACCACCGGCTGCTGGAATTCGCCCCACACCGCTTTGAGCGCGGAGACCATCTCACCGACGGTGCAGTAGGCGTTGGCGCAGTCGATCAGCTTGTGCATGAGATTGTCGGTTCCTTCAGCGCTGCGGGCTAGCGCGGCAAGGCTGGATTGCACTGCGCCGCTGTCCCTTTCGGCCTTGATCTTGGCGAGCCGCTTGAGCTGCAGATCGCGCCCTTCGGCGTCGAGCTCGTAGGTGACGATGTCCGGCTCCGGCTCCTCGGAGACGAATCGATTGACCCCCACCACCGGGCGCGTGCCCGCCTCGATGTCCTGATGCACCCGGAAAGCTTCGTCGGCGATCAGGCCCTGCAGATAGCCGTCCTCGATGGCGCTGACCATCCCGCCGTGTTGCTCGAGGTCAGCCATGATCTCGACGATGCGGGCTTCGGTGGCGTCGGTGAGCGCCTCGACGAAGTAGGAGCCGCCGAGCGGGTCGGCGACCCGGGCGACGCCGCTTTCGTAGGCGAGGATCTGCTGAGTGCGCAGCGCCAGCGTGGTGGACTCCTCGGTGGGCAGTGCGAACGGCTCGTCCCAGGCCGCGGTGAACATCGACTGGACGCCGCCCAACACCGCCGCCATCGCCTCGTAGGCCACCCGCACCAGGTTGTTCTGCGCCTGCGGGGCATACAGCGACGCGCCGCCACACACGCATCCGAAGCGGAACATCGACGCCTTGTCCGTGCTCGCCCCGTAGCGCTCCCGCACGATCGTCGCCCAGCGCCGGCGCCCGGCCCGGTACTTGGCGATCTCTTCGAAGAAATCGCCGTGGGTATAGAAGAAGAACGAGATCTGTGGGGCGAATTCGTCGATGGTCATCCGGCCGCGTTGCACCACGGTGTCGCAATAGGTGACACCGTCGGCCAGCGTGAACGCCATCTCTTGCACCGCGTTGGCCCCGGCGTCGCGGAAGTGTGCCCCGGCCACCGAGATGGCGTTGAATCTCGGGACTTCGGCCGCGCAGAACTCGATGGTGTCGGCGATCAGCCGCAGCGACGGCTCCGGCGGCCAGATCCAGGTTCCGCGCGAGGCGTACTCCTTGAGGATGTCGTTCTGGATGGTCCCGGTGAGCTTCGCCCGCGGTATCCCTTTTCGCTCGGCAGCCGCGACGTAGAACGCCAGCAGGATCGCCGCCGTCCCGTTGATCGTCATGCTGGTGCTGATCTTGTCCAGCGGGATGCCGTCGAAAAGGATCTCGGCGTCGGCAAGGGTGTCCACCGCGACGCCTACCCGGCCAACCTCCTCACCGAACTCGGGATCGTCGGAGTCGTAACCGCACTGGGTGGGCAGGTCGAGCGCCACCGACAGCCCGGTTCCACCCTGCTCCAAGAGATAGCGGTACCGGCGATTGGACTCCTCGGCGGTACCGAAGCCGGAGTATTGCCGGAATGTCCACAGCTTGCCGCGGTACCCGGACGCGAAGTTACCCCGGGTGAAGGGGAACTCCCCCGGCGGCGGAGGTTCGGCGCTCCTGTCCGCTGGGCCGTACACCGGCGCGAGCGGGATGCCCGATGGGGTCTGAGCTGCGTTATCCATCGATGAATAACGTACTTGCAAAAAAAGAGAATGCCAATACCGCATGGCTGACCTGGCCAAACAGATGCGATAGCGGCCCGCCTCGGCACGTAAAAACGCGCGTGAGTCTACGCCCGGCAAACGATTTCGCCGTGGGGTATCGACAGCCAACCGTCCGGGGCCGCGGCCCAGGCCCGCCACGCCGCAGAGATCTCCTCGAGCTCCGCGGTAGTGGCCAGACCTAAATCCAGCAGCTCGCGAGCCACACCCGAGTGGAGAATCCGGTCGGCCCACATTCCGCCCCACCATTCGCGGGTCGCGGCCGTCGCATAGCACCAGAGGCTGGCCGTAGGCGTGATGTCCTCGAAGCCGGCCTCAAGTGCCCACGACAGCAGCCGCCGGCCCGCATCAGGTTCGCCGCCGTTGACACGAGCCGCCCGTTCATACAGGTCCAGCCAATGGTCCAGCGCCGGAAACCGCGGGAACCAGACGAACCCCGCGTAGTCGGCGTCTCGAGCCGCCACAATTCCGCCCGGCGCACACACCCGCTTCATCTCCTGCAGCGCCCGCACCGGATCGGCGACATGCTGCAGCACCTGGTGCGCATGGACGACATCGAATGTGTCGTCAGGAAAGTCGAGCTTGTGCACGTCGGCGGTCGCGAACGAGACATTTGACAGGTTGCACCGCTGGGCTTCAGCGCGTGCCATGTTGAGGACGTCGCCGAAGCGGTCCACGGCCGTCACCGATCCGGGCGCGACCCGGGCGGCGAGGTCAGCAGTGATTGTCCCGGGGCCGCAACCGACGTCCAGCACGGACAACCCCTGCTTCAGGTAGGGCAGCAGGTAGGCCGCGGAGTCGTCCACAGTGCGTCGCCGATGACCGCGCAGCACCGACTCATGATGTCCATGCGTGTAGATAGCCCGACCTTCGTCGTTCACTGTGCGGTCCCCTGGTTGGCGCGTCCTCGGCGCGAAGCCTACAGATGGAGACGACAATGCGCCGTGCAGACCTAGTCGACCGGAACGTTGAGAATCGGGCGGTCGACGCCGGCGCCGGGACCGTCGAAATGCCACCACTCACCGGAGTACACGCTCAACCCGCCGTAGTTCATGGCGTCACGCAGACGGGCCCGGTTCGCCCGAGCATCGGCGCTGACACCCTGGGTCGCGAATGCCGTTGCCCGCGAGGAGAAGTCGTCGAAGTCGGTGCCCATGTCGGCCAGGCAAAGTCCGCCCGCGTGCCGCTCGGGCGGGCATGGCTGCTGCGTGCTTGTGAATGTCACGTCAACTGAACGCCCCGCCTCATGGCTGTGCGCATACGGACCCGGGCGTGCTACCCAGGCCGGGTTCGGGACCACGTTGAACATTCTGACCTGAACGTCGTGCGGCCGGTAGCAGTCCCAGAACACCAGCAGGTGCCCCTGTGGACGCAGCGCCGCCGCGGCCGCCGCCAGGCCCGGAGCCATCGATTGGTGCACAAGGCATCGGGCGTCGGAGGGGTACAACTGCGTGCCGGTGAAATTGTTCGTCGTCGCATAGCGCAGATCGATCACCGCGTCAGGAACCACACTGCGAACGTCGACGAATCCGGCCGCGCGCGCCGCGTCGCTCACAGGCGGCACGCCAGGGCTGGACGGGACGCTGGTCCCGGCGGGCTGGACGGACAACGGCGTGACAGTCCTGGAATCGGACGACCGGCCGGGTGACGCGATGCGATCAACTTCGCAGGCACCGCAAGTCGTGACGAGTGTGGCGCCGACCACGAACAGACAGAACCGCCGCATACGAGGCATCTGAACATTGTCGCGGGTCGTCGAGTCGCAGTCACACCAGCCACACCAGGCCCCCGCAAAACTCCACGAACGATTTTCCGAAGCGAATGGCTGCGCCAAGCCTTCACAACAGGCCTATCCGATTTTCCGCAGCAGCAGTTGTCACCGGAGCGAGGCTACGGCGGCCATACGGTCTGGTGCGACGACGTTTCGGCTCGTGTGCATCCAGACACCGCTTTGCCTTGCGTGCCTGCACCGAATTGCCACCGGTACGCGCGGTCCAGCCGGCCTGTCGACACCTTGATTCGGCGCATCGCGCACGAATCAATGACGTATCCGCCCGTCCCTCAGTGCTCGTCGTAGTGACCGTCGTGGACGGCATGCCGGCATCCGTCGTGGACATAGTCGACGTGATCGCCGTGCGGAACGGCCACATGGCCGCAGCCCTCACCATGAGTGTGGTCATGCCCCGCATGCACCGCGTGGCCGCTGGCAGGTTCGCATTCGTCAAAGTGATCGCCATGCCGTCGGTGCAGGTGACCGTCGTGCACATAGTCAACGTGATCGCCGTGCGGGATCGCGACATGCCCGCACCCGTCGCCATGCGGATGGTGATGACCCAGATGCTGCTCGTGAGCTACAACGTTCATTTCTTCCTCCTAACAACTCGATTCAATGAGGCGCGAGAATGCTCGAATACCGATTCCTCCGATGCGATCGATGACCTCGAGGCTGGACAACGGCGGCGTGTACGTGCTCTATCCGTGCTTGTCCCCTCACCACATTTCAATCCTGAGCAATCTGCCGCACCAGACAAGGGCAGAAAGTCACTGAGACCGCACGCTCGTCGCCGCCGTCCTTGCCCAGGTACGCCGCACCCCGGATGCGCCGGCCGTGGTCGACGGCGACCGGGTGCTGGACTACGCCGCGCTGGACCGCCTCAGTGCCGCGGTAGCGCGAAGCCTGCGCGCCAAGGGTATTGGCGCCGACACCTGCTCGAGGACTCGGCCAGCGTGGCTGTGGTGCACACCGGGTCGGACGCGGCGCCGCAGTGCTTCACCCGGCGGTACGGCAGGTCCGCGTGCGCACCCGCCGGAATCACCTGCGTCGGAGTGCGGAGGGGATCGAAGCGCCCACTGTGCGTGCCGGGCGCACCCACGTCAACCGTTCGCCGCGATCCATGGTGCCGCCAAGGGTCCCAGCCGCACTCATAGTAACTTCATATTGTTAATGTTTAATTAACTTAAGCGCACCGGCCGAATCTGACTTAAGCTGACCCGTAACGTGGCAACGACGTCGTCGACCAGGGTTTGATCCCGTTGCTCTACACCTAGGAGAGGGGTGTCACCGCGGTGTGTACCAGCTGTTCATGCCAGCAGCTGCCGAGGCCGGCCGAAGTGCCGTCGGCAGCTGAGATGCCTTCCTTGTCATTGGCGCCCGCTACGGATTCGCCGCAGACAACGGCAGGCTGTCGGTCAGGCACAGTCGGCGACGACGCTTGGCGATCTAACGTGCGGCTGGCGGTGCTGGCCACTGTCGCGGACTTCGTCGCGGCGCGCAGCACTGCCGAGCTCGACGGGGCGGGTTTCGACGCGGTCGGCGACATATTGCTGAAGTTTGTCTCAAGCGGCAAATGCCTACGGTCCACGTTCATGTACTTGGGCTGGTTGTGTAGCGCCGCGCCGAGCACCGCGGCCCTGTCGGCTGCGGCCAGTTTGGAGTTGCTGCACGCCTTCGCGCTCCTGCAAGACGACGTGATGGACCAATCGTCCGAGCGGCGGGGCCGCCCGGCGGCCCATGTCCAGCTGGCCCAGTGGTACCGCGAGCGCGGATTGTCCGGCTCGGCAGAGCGTTTCGGCGAATCAACGGCCATCCTGCTAAGCGACCTCTGCCTGATTTGGGCCGAGCAGATGCTGCGGGAAAGCGGTATCGAGGCCCACCGTCTGCAGCAAATATGGCCCCGCTACGACGCCATGCGCGTCGAACTTGCGGTGGGCCAATTCGGCGACCTGGCAAGCGATGTCCGCGATCTGCCGCCGCTGGAGACCGTTCTCGACGTGGCGCGGCGCAAGTCGGGCAATTACACGGTTCGCCGGCCGCTGGAAATCGGCGCGGCAATGGCCGACTGCGACGGTCGCACCTTGGCGCATCTTGGACGCTATGGTGCCGCCGTCGGGGAAGCCTTCCAGCTTCGCGACGACATGCTGGGAGTCTTCGGCTCGCCGGCGACCACCGGCAAGCCCAGTGGCGGGGATCTGCTCGAACGCAAGGCGACCAGCGTTGTGGTGACCGCCCACCAGATGGCCGACACGCCGACACGTCGCCAGCTTTTCGAACTAATGAACAGCGACGACCTCGACGACGCGGCGCTCGACCGCTTCAGGACGTTGATCATCACAACCGGGGCTGCGCAGCGCATCGAGGACATGATTAGCCACCGTGTTGAGCTTGCACGAAATGCACTGGACAACACGGTGATTGACGGTTCCGCTCGCATGGCGCTGGGCAACCTGGCGGCCGCCTGCGTGGAGCGTTACGCATGAGATCGAACGAGTTCAGGAGCTGTGAATGATACGGACTATCCCGGGAAGAAACGATCATGTGGTGGTCATCGGTGCGGGTTTGGCGGGGCTCTCCGCGGCAATGCATCTGGCCGGTCGCGGTCGCACGGTCACGGTGGTCGAGCGCGAAGCGTGGCCGGGCGGACGTGCGGGACGACTGGATATTGGCGGCTACCGAATCGACACCGGCCCAACAGTGCTGACCATGCCGGACATCATCGATGAGGCGTTTGCCGCAGTCGGCGAAACACGCTCCAGCCGGTTGGAGCTGCTGCCGGTGGATCCGGCCTACCGTGCAGTGTTCGCTGACGGCAGTTCACTCGACGTGCACACCGACCCGGATCGGATGGCGACCGCCATCGAGACATTCGCCGGCGGCCAGCAGGCTGCCGGCTACCGTCGGCTGCGTGACTGGCTGACCCGCTTGTACCGCATCGAGTTCGACGGGTTCATCGCCGCGAACTTCGATTCGCCGCTGTCGTTGCTGACTCCACAGCTGGCGCGGCTGGCGGCTGTCGGCGGATTCCGCAAGTGGGACAGCATGGTCAAGCGCTATATCAGCGACTCACGGTTGCGTCGCGTATTCACGTTCCAGTCGCTGTATGCCGGCGTGGCGCCGCAGGACGCTCTTGCGGCTTACGCCGTGATCGCGTACATGGACACCATCTCGGGCGTCTACTTTCCGCGCGGCGGGATACGGGCGCTCCCCGATGCGATGGCCGCTGCGGGCGCCGACGCCGGTGTGCAGTTCCAATACTGCTCGAACGTCACCGAACTTGAGCGCAGCGGGGAGCGGATCACCGCGGTCCACACCGACCGGGGTCAGCGCATCGCCTGCGACGCGGTGGTGCTGACCAGCGAATTGCCCCAGACGTACGAACTGCTGGGCCGTACGCCCCGTCGCATCCGGGCCCTGCGGGCATCGCCGTCGGCGGTCGTGGTTCACGCCGGCTGCCGCAGCGTGCCGGCCGCGGAAAACTCAGTGGGTCATCACACGATCCTTTTCGGCGCGGCGTGGGAGCAGACGTTCACCGACATCATTCGCGATGGCCGGTTGATGCGGGACCCGTCTGTGCTGGTAACCCGGCCGACCGCGAGCGACCCCCGGCTCGCGCCGGCTGGTCGCGATTTGCTCTACCTGCTCGCCCCGGCGCCCAACCTTTCCGACGGCGTGGTCGACTGGTCCAGCATCGGTGAAGGCTACGCGGAATCAATTCTCGACGCCGTGGCCGACCGGCTGCTACCGGACCTCCGCGACAGCGTCGAAGTGCTCGACGTCGTCACCCCCGTCGATTGGGCCCGTCAGGGCATGGCAGCGGGCACGCCGTTCGCGCTTGCGCATACCTTCGCCCAGACGGGTCCGTTCCGGCCGGCTAATACCGTTCGCGGCATCGACAATGCGGTGCTGGCCGGATCGTCGACCGTGCCAGGCGTGGGCGTTCCGACCGCGCTGATCTCTGGGCGGCTGGCCGCAGACCGCATCACCGGCCGCGTCGGCCGAACAACACAACACCTCGACCGGAAAGCATCGTTGCCATGATCCGCAGTGAATTAGACGCGGCCGGAATCGACGATCCGGGGCTGCGCGACGCGTATCGCCGCTGCCGCGAGATCAATGCTGTCCATGGGCGTACCTTTTTCCTGGCCACCCGATTGCTGGCGCCGGACCAGCGACCGCCGGTGCACGCCCTGTACGGTTTCGCTCGCCACGCCGACGACATCCTTGACACGCTTAACCCAAGTCTGGACAAGGACATTCGGTCCAAACGGCTTCAGCAACTGTCTGACCGGTTCTTCGCCGGCGGCGACCACCATGACGACCCCGTACTCGCGGCAGTCAGCCACACCGCGCGCCGATACGCCATCGGCGCGAATCTGTTCGTCGATTTTCTGGCCTCAATGCGAATGGACCTCACGGTCACCGACTATCCCAATCGCGACGCGCTGGACTACTACATGCGAGGCTCAGCGGAAGCGATTGGGCTGCAAGTACTCCCGATATTGGGCACCGTAGCGCCCACCGGAGAGGCTGTCCCGTACGCCGCAGCCCTCGGACGTGCTTTCCAGCTGACCAACTTCATCCGCGACGTCGACGAAGACCTGTTACGGAACAGGGTCTATCTGCCCGCGGACGAACTCGCCACGTACGGCGTGGACCGGGATCTGCTCATGTGGTGTCACCACACTCGGTGCATCGATACCCGGGTACGAAACGCGCTGGCGGCCCAAAGCGAGATCGCCCGGGAAACCTACCGGTTCGCAGCGGACGGGATCGCCATGCTCGCGCCTCGCTCCCGGCCCTGTGTGGCAACGGCATTGAGGCTGTATTCGGAGATTCTGGACTGCATCGAAGACAGCGATTTCGCCGTATTCGGTCGCCGTGCCACTGTCGGGACAGCACGGCGGCTACAGGTCGCGGGCACCGGGCTCATCCAGGCATGGCGAGCCCGCACCGGCGCTCCTGCTGTTTCCCATCGCCGACAATCGGGTGCCGCGTGACCGATCGGTGGCAATACTTGCTGGTCCTGGCCGCATGCCTGGCGATCACCGCGCCGCTGGAGATGTTCGGCAGCGGCGTTTATCGGCATCCGTGGCGGCTTCTCAAAGCGGTGCTACCGGTCGCGTTGGTGTTCCTGATCTGGGATGAGGTGGCCGTTGCCGCCCAGGTGTGGACCTACGACGCTCGCTACCTCAGCGGCCTGAGCATCCCGTTTCGGGTGCCGATCGAGGAAGTGTTGTTCTTCGTTGTGATTCCCGTGTGCGCGCTACTGACCTATAACGCGGTGAGCACCATCCTCGATCGGCTGAACCGCCGATGACCGGGCTGGGATATACCCTGCCGGCCGTACTGGCCGTGCTGGCCGTCTGCGCACTGGAACTGGCGGTACTGCGCACCGGCTTATTTCGGCGCCCGGCGTATTGGTTGTCGATGCTGATCGTGCTCGGTTTTCAGGTCCCGGTCGACGGCTGGCTGACCAAACTCAGCGCTCCCATCGTCAGCTATGACGATCGTCAAACCACCGGCCTGCGGTTCCCGTTTGATATCCCGATCGAGGATTTCCTGTTCGGCTTCGCGCTGGTCACCGCCGTGCTGCTGCTCTGGGAACGCCAACGTGTCCACGCTGTCGAACCAGGCTTGACAGCTAACCGCAGATCACCCTAGAGGACGGTCACATGCTATCGGGAATGGCCCGCATCTCCATCGCCGCGCCGCGACGGGTCATCGCGGTGTCGATCCTGCTCATGGTCGGCACGGCCATCTTCGGCATCCCCGCTGCTAAGAGCCTGTCCGGCGGCGGGTTTCTGGATCCGACATCCGAATCCGCCCGCGCCGCCGCAGTGCTCGCCGAAAAGTTCCATCGGGGGGACATGGAGATGGTGCTGCTGGTGAGTTCGCAAAGCGGCGTCAAAGACGGTCCCGCACGCGCCATCGGCACCGACATCGTGCGACAGCTTGCCCAATCACCGTTCGTGGCGCAGGTGGTATCACCTTGGGACACACCGCAACCGGCCCCGGGCATGCTCAGCGCCGACGGGAAGTCCGCAATGATTCTCGCCGCGCTCAAAGGCGATGAAAACAGCGCACCCAAGCATGCCCAGACACTGGCGGACCGGCTGCCGCGTGACCGCGACGGGGTCACAGTGCATGCCGGCGGAACGGCGATGGTCTATGCGCAGGTCAACCAACAGACCGGAAAAGATTTGCTACGAATGGAACTCATTGCGGTACCGGTGAGTTTCATCGCGCTGGTGTGGGTCTTCGGCGGGCTGCTGGCAGCGGCATTGCCGGTGGCTGTGGGCGGATTCGCGATCCTGGGTGCACTCGCGGTATTGCGCGCGATCGCGTTGGTCACCGACGTGTCGATCTTCGCCCTGAACGTGACGGTCGCGTTGGGGCTGGCCTTGGCCATCGACTACACATTGCTGATCATCAGTCGGTACCGCGACGAACTGGCCGACGGAACGCACCGCGACGAAGCTCTCGTGCGCACCATGACGACGGCGGGCCGCACCGTGCTGTTTTCGGCGATGACGGTGGCCCTGGCACTGGTCGCGATGGTGCTTTTCCCGATGTACTTCCTGAAGTCCTTCGCCTATGCCGGCATCGCGGTGGTGGCGTTTTCCGCCTTGGCGGCGGTGGTGGTGGCGCCGACCGTGATTGTGTTACTGGGCGACCGCCTGGACGCGCTCAACGCCTGGCAACTGGGTCGGCGGCTGTTCCGCCGCCCCGAACCACCCCAGCGGCCCATTGAACAGAGTTTCTGGTACCGGACGGCGAAACTGGTCATGCGTCACGCGATCCCGGTCGGCCTGGCGATCATCGCTCTGTTGCTTGCGCTCGGTGCACCATTCCTCGGCATCAGATGGGGCTATCCCGACGACCGGGTACTGCCCGCGTCGTCGTCGGCACGGGTTGTGAGCGATCGAATCCGCAGCGATTTCAACACGAATTCTGAGACCAGAGTGACGATCGTCATTCCCGAAACAGCCGGCCTGACACGGACCGACCTCGACAAGTACGCCACGCAGCTGTCCCGGGTGACCGATGTGTCAGCGGTGTCCTCGCCGACCGGCACCTTCGTCGCCGGTGAGCCCAAAGGGCCGCCATCCGCTCCAGCCGCAATGGCAGATGGCAGCGCCTACCTGACCGTTGACAGCACGGCAGCCCTGTATACGCAAGCATCTGAGACCCAGTTGGCCCGCTTGCACGCGGTCGCGCTGCCGGGCGGCCGGGTGGTGCAGATGACCGGAATCGCGCAGATGAGTCACGACAGCGTCACCGGGATTACGTCGCGGTTGCCGTTGGTGTTTGGGTTCATCGCGGTCGTCACGCTGGTGCTGCTTTTCCTACTTACGGGCAGTGTGGTGCTGCCGATCAAGGCGGTGCTGCTCAATATGCTCTCGCTGACAGCGGCGTTCGGCGCTCTGGTGTGGATCTTTCAGGACGGGCACCTGGGGGCGTTTGGCACCACACCGACCGGCACCCTGGTCGCAAATATCCCGGTGCTGATGTTCTGCATCGCATTCGGATTGTCGATGGACTATGAGGTCTTCCTGTTGTCCCGCATCCGCGAATACTGGCTGGACTCGCCGCAAACACACGCCGACAACGACGAAAGCATCGCGTTGGGCCTGGCGCGCACGGGCCGGGTGATCACTGCCGCAGCGCTGTTGATGTCGATCTCGTTCGCCGGTCTGATTTCGGCCGAGGTGTCGTTCATGCGCATGTTCGGAGTCGGGCTGACTATTGCTGTGTTGGTCGACGCGACGTTGGTGCGGGTGCTGCTGGTGCCGGCTTTCATGCACGTGTTCGGTGGCCTGAACTGGTGGGCGCCCAAACCGCTGGCACGATTGCACCATCGGACCGTTGCCAGTGAATCGGCGGGCCGAGCCCACCCGGCGACACTGTAACCGCAGCGCGCGGATCCCGGTTGCGCCGACGTCGCCTTGCCCGGCAAATACGCCACCTCGAGCCGCGCCGACGACACCGGCAACGAGCAGCAGCGATAAGCTGGTCGCCCTATCGCCAAGAAGGATGCAGGCAAGTGACTAAGCGCGGTGCTGCGAATCGACTGCCGAGTCGAGCCGAGCTGGAGAGGCTGTTGTCGGCTGATCTGCGGGCGATCACAGCCCAATCTGACCGGGTCGGCCGCTACTTCGCGCGTCAGAACGATTTGACCCACGGCGACTTTCACGCCTTACTGCACATCATGGTCGCCGAGACTGCGGAAGCACCGTTGACCCCTGCCCAGCTGAGCCAGCGCTTGGACGTCTCCGCTGCAGCGATTACCTACCTTGTCGATCGGATGATCGGCGCCGGTCACATCCGGCGCGAACCTGATCCCGAAGATCGTCGCAAGTGGCTGCTTCGCTACGAGCACAGCGGCATGGCGATGGCTCAAGAGTTCTTCGGGCCGCTCGGCACGCATCTCCACTCAGCAATCGCCGAGCTGCAAGATAGTGATTTGCAGACCGCTCACCGCGTGTTCGCGGCCATGATCACGGCGATGTCAACATTCGAAAGCGAGCTCCACGCACCGCCCGCAAAGTCGTCGCCGGCTCACGCGGAAAATCCGGCGAAAGCGACACCGGGTCGCCGGCGAAAGCCGCCGGCAAAATTGAAATAGCCCCGACCAGGATCGTCTACAGGGTCGGGGTCACACCGATGGCGCGCAGCGCCTTCAGATCTGGCGCGCCGCAGCCGTGCAGGCAGATGCGAAGCTCGTCGATGAACCGCTGCAGCCAATCCACGACGGCAGTGGCGGATTCGATCGCGAGCGCTAGCAAAGGGCGAGCCATCGCCACCACGTCGGCACCCAAGGCGAGCGCTTTGGCCGCGTCCATTCCGGTGCGGATACCACCGGAGGCGACCAGCGGGATCGCGGGCAGCGCTTCGCGCACCTCGACGATCGCTTGTGCCGTTGGTATGCCCCAGTCGGCCAGCTCCGGGTACCGCAGCTCGCCGTAGCGAACCAACTGCTCGACTCTCGACCATGACGTGCCGCCGGCGCCCGCCACGTCGATGCCAGCCACCGGCAGCCCGCCGGGCAGCTGAATCAATTGCGCGACTGCCGAAGCACCGATTCCGTGGCCAACCTCCTTTAGCAGCAACGGAAAATCCAGTGCGTCAGCGACGTCACACAGCCGGCCCAGCGATCCGGAGAAGTCGGTATCCCCGTTGTGCTGCATTGCCTCCTGCAACGGATTAGTATGCACCGCAAGGACATCCGCACCTACGCGGTCCAGCGCCTGAGCGATGTTAGGTGCGGCGGCTTTCGTCAACTGCGCGAGCCCAATATTGCCTATCAGCAACACATCTGGTGCGACGTCGCGAACGGCGAAACTGGCGGCGGCCCGGTCCCCCCGGGCACTGTCCAGCATGATCCGCTGCGAGCCGAGCATCATCCCAAGACCAAGCCGCTGGGCCGCTGCAGCCAAATTGCGGTTGATCGTTGCGGACAGCTCGGCACCGCCGGTCATCGCGCCGATCAGAACCGGCGCATGCAGGCGCGCACCGAAGAATTCGGCCGATAGGTCGATGTCCGCGAGGCTGGTTTGCGTCAGCGCGTTGTAAGGCAAACGGTAACGCTCCAGCCCGGTCGTCACGCCCAGGTAGTTAACGTCGCCGTTGAGGCACACATCGATGTGACGTCGCTTGCGGCTCGCCATCCCGGCCGGATTGCTCGTCATGGGACATCAAGAGGAGCTGTCATCACGGTTCTCGTCGCTGTGTGATTGCCACCGACCATGTAGCGGCAATTCGGTGGAAACCCAGGGCTGCGCGCGACGTCGTCGTCGGCCTTGACAGTTGCTTGGCATAGCAGATGGTCACTTTCCGTTCCTCGGGCATCTGAGTGCCCTGCTTGGGTCGGGACCAGTCACTGCCCAGCCTACCGCGACTATCAGATGTTGTTAACCAATTGAACGTTTAACAAGGTGAAGTTTTCTGGCGCGCCAGGCGCGCCGAACCGGTCGGGGCTCCGCTGCGAGCACCAGATGGGTGGTCGCACTCGGTCGGGCGCGCGCCGAGTCCGTGTTCGCCGGTCGATGACACAGGTCGGCGGCAAACTGGTCGAAGGTAATCCGAAATCGGAGACCCCAGCATCACCGGCACCGCATAGAGTTCGGGCTCAGGTGCCGACGCGCGGAACATGTGGCGGCTCGGGTGAACCATCTCCCAGCACTTGGTGCTCGGGGGACGTCTCGTCGAGGGCCGCGACCCGCCTGAAATACAGGTTGATGCCGGGCTGTGCGCTCAGGCCATGCGCGACGATGCTCAGCAGCACCGTCGCCATCACCGTAAGTCGGATCGTTGAGGTGCCCGGCAAGTCTGCCTCACGTTGCAGGTACACCAGCCCGAGCACGATGGACGCCAGGCCCCTGGGGCCGAACCAGCCCATGAACAGGACGGTCGCGCGGCTCAAACGAGTTCCCCACAGCGCCAGCGCAACCGGCGCCATGCGCACGACTGTCAGACTCAGCACGGCATAGAGCAGCACGGCCGGCGTGAACTGCCCCCAAGCGCCGGCCACGACGGTGCCGAAGAAGAAGAACACGAAATAGTTGAACAGTTGCCCCCAGTCCTCGGCGAACTCGACGCTGCGCCGGCCCGCCTCCTCGTAACCGAATTGGACTGCGAATCCGGCGACGAACGCCGCGATGAACATGTTCGCTGCGGTCGCCTCCGCCACGATGACACACAGCACCGGCAGCGCCACCACGCCGAGTTGACCGAGAGGCGGAGCCATCCACTGCCTGCGGTGCGCAAGGCCGAGCAGCCAGCCGCCGACCGCGCCGATCCCGATTCCGATCAGGGTGCCGTAGCCGAGCTGTTCGCCCAGTAAGCGGACGAACACGGTACCCGCGGACGCGGTGTTCTCTTTGGCGATCGCCAGCACGATGCACAACATCAGGAACGGAACAGACAGCCCGTCGTTGAGACCGGCCTCAACGTTGAGGGCCTGGCGAATTCGCGCAGGCACCCGTTCGCTGTCAACGATGACCTGGCCGAGGCCGGCATCGGTGGGGGCGAGGATGACCGCCAGAATGGCCGCTTCCCACCATGAGAGTCCGCTCAACACGACGATCGCGCACACGGCGCCCAACAGGATGGTCAGCGGCGTGCCCACACCGAGCAGACGCAGGGGCAAGCTGCGGCCGGCCGTCAGCGCCGACGGGTTGATCCGGCTGGCGTCGGTGAACAGCAACATCACCAGGCCCAGCTCGGCTAACAGGAGCAATAGCTCGCGATCGACTAACAGCTCGGGTACCGCTGCCGGCAGCAGGATCGTTGCGGCACCGGCGAACGTGAACAGCATCGGTGCAGTGATGACCGTCCGTTGCAGCCACTGTGACACCAGGCTGTAACCGAAGACGAGCAACACAAAAACAGCTATCAGGACCATGACGCGAATGAGGCTCCGGTATGAGGTGATCAGGCTGGGGGTCGCTAATCACGAGCATGGGCGTTCCGCCGCCCCGGGGCACGTTATTTCGCGAATATCGTTCCCGAGCGCACCAAGCGCGGCTCAGCAGCGGACAAACGAAAGCCGCCCGCCGCTCTGAATCGCACTGGGTTGTGTGGGGGCTGGACACCTCCATCAGAGTCAGTGCGATTGGGGTCGGGCCGAGGCGGAATGTGCCTTGGGTTCTGGCTCCCGAGCCGCTTGGTTGACGCCGCGCCTGATCCGATTCTGCTGCAACCACATCCAACAAAGGACCCCGTCATGACTATTCGCGATCCCAGCCTGCGAGCTGCGCGCGAAACCCTCAAACTCGCCGGCATGCTCGACCTCCTCGCTGCCTGGTCGCCCCCATACGCAACGCCTCCCGGCATCGCAGCAATACCTGAGGGATGCCGTCGGCCATGAGGGTCACGCCGGCGGCCGATAGGTGGTCAAGCGCGCCGCACGCGTGGGTGGGCACGTCGTGGGGTCCCCGGAAGTCCCCATGACCCGGGGGGTTCGCACGAACG
The DNA here is from genome assembly GCA_963763005.1 of uncultured Actinomycetota bacterium. GTDB lineage: Bacteria > Actinomycetota > Actinomycetes > Mycobacteriales > Mycobacteriaceae > Mycobacterium. The sequence goes on along the minus strand of CAVXMI010000015.1, from coordinate 157,425 downwards.
CGGCCGAGACAGACGTGCTCGTGCACCCGACGTGCACTGCGCAAAGGATTTTGCCGGTCACCCACGGTCAACCATGCGACAGACAACACGAGGCAAACTGGATCTCAACACGCCCTTGAACAGCCGAAACATACTGGTGGAGCTGGTGGCCAGGGGCGGGATCGAACCGCCGACCTTCCGCTTTTCAGGCGGACGCTCGTACCGACTGAGCTACCTGGCCGGAAGGCAGCATGTGCCTCGCCGTGTTGGCGACCCTGACGGGACTCGAACCCGCGACCTCCGCCGTGACAGGGCGGCGCGCTAACCAACTGCGCCACAGGGCCTTGCTGTGCTGCTGCTCCGCGACGCCGCGTCACAGGTACCCCCTACGGGATTCGAACCCGCGCTACCGCCTTGAAAGGGCGGCGTCCTAGGCCGCTAGACGAAGGGGGCCAGAACCGAATCTCTCCGGGGTACTCGCAACGTGGTCATCGTTGGGAGCCACGCCAGCTTAGGTCACCCCGGGCCTAATCCTCAAACGAGCTTCGGTTGGGAACGAAGTATCCTGAGTCTCCGCGCCCCTATAGCTCAGTTGGTAGAGCTACGGACTTTTAATCCGCAGGTCGCAGGTTCGAGCCCTGCTGGGGGCACCGAAAACGGTGTATTGGGTCGGCTGATGCCTGAGAGTGTTTCGGCTGATTGTCGACGGTTACTTCGACTGATCCTTGACGCTCGTGCCACGACGGAGTTGAGCGTGGCGGTGATCGCCAACGGATTGGCTCTGACGACCATGCCGCGGCGGCGCGCCCGAGGGATGGTCGGGCGGCGTTTGGAACACCGCACGACTTGGCTATGCTCGCGGCTATGCTTCCCGAGACAAATCAGGTTGGTGTCCAACCCAACGCCCCCGTCGCCCTGGTCACGATGGAAATCCGTCACCCAACAACGGATACCCTGACCGAATCAGCGAGCCGGGAACTCAAACACCTGCTCATCGGTGACTTGCCGATCGAACGCCAGGCGCAGGACGTGAGTTGGGGGATGACGGCCCCCGGCGCGGCCCCGACCCCGGTCGCGGATCGCTTCGTCCGCTACGGCAACCGGGACAACACGGTTTCCGCCTCGCTGAAGAACCAGGCGATCGTCGTGGAGACCACCGCCTACGGCAGCTTTGAGGCCTTCACCGACGTTGTGTTGCGGGTCGTGGACGCTCGCGCACAAGTCTCGTCAATTGTCGGGCTGGAGCGCATCGGTCTGCGGTATGTCCTTGAGATCCGAGTCCCAGCGGGTGTCGATGGCCGTGTCGAGTGGAGCAACTGGATCGACGAGCAGCTGCTCGGGCCGCAACGCCTCACTCCCGGCGGCCTGTTCCTGACCGAGTGGCAGGGTGCCGCGGTCTACCGGGAGGCTCAACCCGGGAAATCGCTCATCGTGCGCTACGGCCCGAGCGTCGGCCAGGCGCTTGATGCGAACTATCACCTGCGCCGCGTGACACCGGCCCAGAACGAACCGTTCTTCCTCATGGACATCGACAGCTTCTGGACTCCGAGCGGCGGCTCCATTCCCGAATACAACAGGGATGCGCTGGTTTCGACCTTCCAGGACTTGTACGGTCCGGCTCAGGTCGTGTTTCAGGAAATGATCACCAACCGCCTGAAAGACGAGCTGCTGCGCCAGTAGGCCCAGTCCTGGGTCAGCCGGCGCAAGCCGGCTGATCGCTTCGGCGCTGAAACACCGCGCTGCTATAGGTCACGTCGGCAAATGCGGTCGCGAGTTCGTCGTCGGGATAGACGAAGCCGTTGGCTTCGTGCAGCTTCTTGACCGTGTAGGACGAGGTCTGCCAGCCATCTCGGGCCAGATAGTCGATGATGTGGCTGCGCTGGCCGTGGTAGACGAGGTCGTTGAAGTCGATGTTGAACCCGAGTTCGCTCATCCGGGCGTGATGTGAGCGCCACCGCTCATCCGCGAATATCGCGGTGTCGGGGACGAATTCAAAGGCCAGCCGACTGCCGGGCGCGCTCAACGCGGTGATGTTGTCGAACAGCGCGTCCTGCGCTTCGTCCGGCAGGTAGACAAGCAACCCTTCGGCACTCCATGCCGAGGGCGCCTGGGCGTCAAATCCCGCGGCCTGTAGCGCGGCGGCCCAGTCGTCGCGCAAGTCGACCGCGACGGTCCGGCGCTCGGCGGTCGGCTCGGCCCCGAGACCGCTCAGCGTCAAGGTCTTGAACTCGATCACCTCCGGCATGTCGACCTCGTAGACGACGGTGCCTGCCGGCCACGGTAGGCGGTAGGCGCGTGCGTCCAGGCCGGACGCGAGGATGACCACCTGGCCAATGCCGCTCCCGGTGGCGTCAAGGAAGAATTGGTCATAGAACCTGGTGCGGCAGGCCATCCCCCTGGCCATTCGCTCTGGATCGAACTCGGAGTCCTCCTCGACCGGAATCTGCCCGTCCACCAGCCGGGTATAGACGTCCATACCAACCGCACGCACCAACGGTGCCGCGAACGGGTCATCGATCAAGGAATATTCCGGGTCGGCAGCCAGCGCCCGCTGGGCGGCGACCATGGTTGCCGTCGCGCCGACGCTCGTCGCAAGATCCCAGCGATCACGATCGGTGCGCACCATGCTGCTCCCTCATCCGCGGAAAAGAATATAGAACAAATATAGACAGTCTAGTTAGTATCACAGGCTCCACTACGCCACCGGGGCTGCCCTCCAGCAGCACCTTCACCTACATGCGCCAGAGGACCGGAGGAAAATTGTGACCGACTTCGCTCAGCGGACCATCGACCTGGCTCGCCAGAATGTCGCCGGGGGCGGTCGCCCCTTCGCGACGGTCATCGTCAAAGACGGCGAGGTCCTCGCCGAGAGCGCCAACAAGGTCGCCCAGACCAACGATCCCACCGCGCACGCCGAGATCCTCGCCATCCGCGCGGCGTGCACCAAGCTGGGGACCGAGCACCTGTTCGGCACCACCATCTACGTGCTGGCCCATCCGTGCCCGATGTGCCTGGGATCGCTCTACTACTGCTCACCCGACGAAGTCGTCTTCATGACGTCGCGCGATGCCTATGAGCCGCACTACGTCGACGACCGCAAGTACTTCGAGCTCGCCACCTTCTACGACGAGTTCGCCAAGGACTGGCAGAACCGACGCCTGCCGATGCGCTACGAGCCCCGTCCTGCCGCGGTGGACGTCTACCGGTTCTGGCAGGAACGCAACGGTGGAGATCGCAGGGCGACCGTCGTTCCGGCCGGCTGAACCGGCCTGAACCGGCCTGAACCGGCAACGTCCTTGACAGTGCACCACCCGCCTGAACTATTATTTGCGTATGCATGCAGATAACAGACCAATTCGGTTGCCGGACGACCAGGCCGGTTTGGTGGTCGAGGTGTTCCGGATGCTGGCCGACGCCACCCGGGTGCAGGTTCTGTGGTCGCTGGCAAATCACGAGATGTCGGTCAACGAACTCGCCGAGCATGTAGGCAAGCCGGCGCCGTCGGTCTCTCAACACCTTGCGAAGCTGCGGATGGCACGCCTGGTGCGCACCCGCCGGGAGGGAACCACGATCTTCTACAGCCTGGAGAACGACCACGTGCGCCAGCTCGTCATCGATGCCGTCTTCAACGCCGAGCACGCCGGTCCAGGGGTTCCCCGTCATCACCGCGCCGACAGCAGGCTGGCAGCAGTCGCCGAAGCCCAGGCTAATGAGGATGCCGGTTAGCCGAATCCGGAGTATTCACAACATATTTCACACAAGGAGATGACGACGATGACGACGATGACACACGAGCACACCCACGACGCCCCGCATGCGCACGAACACCACCATGGCGACGCGACCCACAGCCACGCGCACACCACCCATCAGCACGAGCACGTCGCGCACGAGCACACACATTCACACGAGGACGGGACCGAGCACACACATCAGCATGTGCATCAGTCCGGCCTGGAAGACGTTCACGCCCACGCCCACGCGTAACGCCAGACCCTCGCTTCGCGGGGCGGAGTAACTTCGGGTCAAACCTTGGGGCAGTAGTGCATGGGGTTGTCGCGCTCGTCGAGCGGCGGCAGATTGCGCGCAGGCGTCTGCACCAGCGGCGTGTGGGCCGGGATGCGCCCGGTGGCACGGTCCCAGCCGGCACGGGCCCGCGGGTGCTTCTGGAACCGGCGCGGCACGAAGGCGAATGTGAGACGAACGATGTCCCCGAAGCGCCGGTGCAGCCATTCGTCGCGGCGCGACCATCGGTAGCCCATCAGCTCCCGGACGGGCGGATCGTAGAGACCGACCGTCAGCCAGACGAAGAACGGGGCAAGCAGTTTGCGGTGCATGGCCCACAACCTGTCCGGGATCCATTGGGCGAAAGGCGGTTTGGGCAGTTCGGTCAGATCGAGCACGGCGCGTGCCGCGAAGTTGTTCTCCAGCACGTTGCGGCACATGTGGTCCCAGTAGGTCTGGAACTCCTCCCAGGACGCCGGCACGGGCCGCATGCTCATGCCGTACATCCGATACCACTGGATGTGTTCGTCGAACAGCATGCGCTTCTGCGCCTCGGTCAGGCCGCCGCAGAACCGTTCTGCCACGTGCAGCGTGCCGATGAAGAAGGTGGCGTGTGCCCAGTAGAAGACGTCCGGGTTCAACGCGTGGTAGCGACGGCCCGCAGCGTCGACACCCTTGATGGTGACGTGGTAGTCGCGTACCTCAGCGCCGGTGGTCGGGGCACGGTCGCCGTCGAAAACGACTCCGCCAATCGGGTACAACGACCGCAATAGCCTCGGCCAGCGCTCCCGGAAGAACGTCGAGTGATCTTCTACCGCAGCGCCCAGTTGGGGGTGCATGTTCTGCATGGATCCCGCCCACGGCCCCTGCAACATGCCGCGCCAGTCGCCGAAGTACTTCCAAGTCAGGGAATCCGGGCCGAGTGGCAGCGGCGGTGCCTCGTAGCCCAGCGGTGACACCGGACAGCCGCCGGCTACTTCGTTGGATACTTCGTTGGTTTCCCCGGGCATGGCAAGCTCGCCGGCGGTGACCGGGGCAGCCCCCACTTGAGTGCTGGTCAGCGGGCAGGGAGCAGACGTATCTTGAGTCACGGTGATTTTCCCTGCCGATCTTCCTTGGCGTCAGTAATCTGACTACACACGTTGTCACTTTGAAGTTTAGGAGCGATGTGCAGCCGGGTCAAAGACGGGGCCGCTGGTCGGGCGTTCCTCTGGAGAGTCGCCTCGCGGTGCGTCGTGACAACCTCGTCGCCGCCGGGGTGCAGCTGCTCGGCGGGGAGGGCGGGCCGGCGCTGACCGTCCGCGCGGTTTGTCGCAAGGCCGCGCTGACCGAGCGCTACTTCTACGAAAGCTTCGCCGATCGTGAGCACTTCGTGCGCGCGGTGTACGACGACGTCTGTACGCGGGCTATGACGACCCTCGTGTCGGCGAAGACTCCGCGGGAAGCCGTCGAACGATTCGTCACGCTGATGGTCGACGACCCGGTACGTGGGCGCGTGCTGCTACTGGCACCGACGGTTGAACCCGTGCTGACCCAGTCCGGCGCGGACTGGATGCCCAACTTCATCGAGCTGCTGCAGCGCAAACTGTTCCGAATCGGCGATCCGGTACTGCAGAAACTAGTCGCCACCAGCTTGATCGGCGCCCTGACAGGTCTGTTCACCGCGTACCTGAACGGTCAGCTAGGGGCCACCCGCCAACAATTCATCGACTACTGCGTCGACATGCTGCTCAACACGGCAGCCACGTATGTTCCACACCGCTAGCGGGCCGAAATCGGGCTCCCCGTTCCAGCAGGGCCGCGCGACTGACCACAACCGGCCGCAACCGACCAGAACTGACACCGGCGGCGGCGCGCTCCGGGCCCAGACAAGCAGAACCGCTGCACCTTTACGGGTGGCCGTACCGCGACGTGCCACGCCGGGCTGCAAACTTGATGCTACCGGGAGACACAGATATGTTGAGTGCAACCAATAGGCACAGATAACTGGAGGGATCATGTCAGCCGAGCTGACCGACCTACAGCTGTTGCACGAACTTGAACCGGTCGTCGAACAGCACATGAACCGGCACTTGAGCATGCACAAGAACTGGAACCCGCACGACTACATTCCGTGGTCAGACGGCAAGAACTTCTACGCGCTCGGCGGGCAGGAGTGGGACCCCGAGCAGAGCCGACTCTCCGATGTCGCCCAGGTGGCGATGGTGCAGAACCTGGTCACCGAAGACAACCTGCCGTCGTATCACCGTGAGATCGCGATGAACATGGGGATGGACGGCGCCTGGGGGCAGTGGGTCAACCGCTGGACCGCCGAAGAGAACCGGCACGGGATCGCGCTGCGCGACTACCTGGTAGTGACGCGCGCCGTCGACCCGGTCGAACTGGAGAACCTTCGCCTCGAGGTGGTCAACCGGGGCTTCAGCCCGGGACAGAACCACCAGGGCGGACTCTTCGCCGACAGCCTCTTCGACTCGATCCTCTACGTCACGTTCCAGGAGCTGGCCACCCGCGTCTCGCACCGCAACACCGGTAAGGCCTGCAACGAGACGATCGCCGACCAGCTGCTCGCCAAGATTTCGGGCGACGAAAACCTGCATATGATCTTCTACCGGGACGTCAGCGCAGCCGGTATCGACCTCGCGCCCAACCTTGCGATGAAGGCGCTGCACAAGATTCTGCTCAACTTCCAGATGCCCGGATTCCTGGTGCCTGAGTTCCGGCGCAAGGCCGTGATGATCGCGGTCGGCGGCGTCTACGACATCCGGATCCACCTCGACGAGGTGGTCATGCCGGTGCTGAAGAAGTGGCGGATCTTGGAGCGCGACGATTTCACCGGCGAGGCCGCGCAGATGCAGGACGATATCGGCGCGCATATCAAGGAGCTCGAGGCAGCCTGCGACAAGTTCGAAGTCTCCAAGCAGCGCTATCTCGAGCGTGAAGCCCAGCGGTCCGAGAAGATCACCGCCCGCAAGGTGCTCAGCACCAAGGGCACGCTGAAGATGAGCGGGCGGTAGTGGGCGTTGCGCATCGGCCCCATCGAGCTCCCCAGCCCAGTTGTGCTGGCTCCGATGGCCGGTGTGACGAATGTCGCATTCCGGACGCTATGTCGTGAATTAGAGCAGTCGAAGGTCGGCACGATCAGCGGACTCTACGTCTGCGAGATGGTGACCGCACGTGCGCTCGTCGAGCGGCATCCGGTCACCATGCACATGACGACGTTCGCTGCGGACGAGTCGCCCCGCTCTTTGCAGCTCTACGCCGTCGACCCCGAGACCACGTTCGCGGCTGCCCGGATGATCGCCGACGAAGGCTTGGCCGATCACATCGACATGAATTTCGGCTGCCCGGTACCCAAGGTGACCAAGCGCGGCGGCGGGGCGGCGCTGCCGTTCAAGCGACGGCTGTTCGGCCAGATCGTCGCCGCGGCCGCACGCGGCACCGAAGGCACCGATATACCGGTGACGGTCAAGTTCCGCATCGGCATCGACGACGCCCACCACACGCACCTGGATGCGGGCCGCATCGCTGAATCCGAGGGTGCCGCCGCGGTCGCGCTGCACGCCCGGACGGCGGCGCAGCGCTACTCCGGCACCGCCGATTGGGAACAGATCGCCCAGCTCAAACAGCATGTGCGCACGATTCCGGTACTCGGCAACGGAGACATCTACGATGCCAGCGATGCGCTGACCATGATGGCCACCACCGGATGCGACGGCGTTGTCATCGGCCGTGGATGCCTGGGCAGACCATGGCTTTTCGCCGAGTTGTCGGCCGCGTTCACCGGCAGCCCGGCACCTACCCCGCCCACCCTCGGCGAGGTAGCCGATATCATCCGTCGGCACGGCACACTGCTGGCTGCACATTTCGGCGAAGACAAGGGCATGCGCGATATCCGCAAGCACGTCGCCTGGTACCTGCATGGCTTCCCGGCCGGATCTGACTTGCGGCGGGCATTGGCGCTGGTGAAGACGTTCGATGAACTTGACTGCCTGCTGGACCGGTTGGACGGCAGTGTCCCGTTCCCGAGCGCCGCGAACGGCCCTCGCGGTAGGCAGGGTTCCCCCGCCCGGGTGGCCCTTCCCGACGGTTGGCTCAACGATCCCGACGACTGCCGGGTGCCGGACGGTGCGGACGTCATGCACTCGGGCGGCTGAACCGAGTGATGGTGGTTGAACCGAGACGCTCCTGAAATCGCGTCTCCGCCGATAAATCAGTACGATGTGGGCCTTACTGCATTGCGCGGCGCTGATCATGTTGGCGCTGTGCTGACGTGCGCGCACGGACACGCATCGAACACCGCGGACGTCCGCCATCTAGACTTTCGGAGGCCGGTAGGACATGAGTGACGGCGACAAGGACGCCACTCTTGACTATCGGCGCGCGCCCAGCGCCGACCCTGATGATGAATGGATTACCGCAAACTCGCAGCGAACGCCAGGCGCCGCGCCGTGGGAGCGCTCCTCCGCACCGCCGGTCGATGATGGTCTTCGCCGATGGTCGACTTCACCACCCGACAAACCGGAGGCACCCGAGGCCCGCCAGGATCCCCACGACGCTGAGATCCCCCTGGACATCGACGACACCGATGACGCCGCGCGGGTTGGATGTCACATCGGCGGCGGCGTCAGCGTCGCCGACCTGATCGCCAAACTCGGCGCCTCCGTTCCTGGCCATCCCACTCACCACCACATCGCCCCGGACCCCGAGCCAGACCCAGTTCCGGACATCGAACCGTCCGACCTGGCCCTGGAGGCCCCGGACGACCAGGTGGACACCCAGGTCATCCCTATCCCGGCCTATTCTTCTGAGCTCCTCTCAGAGCTTCCCGACCTCGGGGCGGCCAACTACCCACCTGATGCTTCCGAGTTCGAGCAGCCTGGCAAGCAGCTGACTGCGTCGGCAAGGGTGCGGCCAAAGCGGCTCCCCAGGAGCTCCACCCCCAAGGGCTCCAAAGCCCCCAAGACCTCGGCGCAAAAGCCGAAATCCGGTCGGCGCCCGATGTTGCTGGCCGGGCGCTCGCTGGCAATCCTGTTTGCCGTGCTGGCGCTGGTCCTAACCGGCGGCGCATGGCAGTGGAGCGCCTCGAAGAACAACCGGCTGAACACGGTGAGCGCACTCGACCCGCATTCGGGCGACATCGTCGACCCTAACGCGCAGTACGGCGACGAGAATTTCCTGATCGTCGGTATGGACTCTCGCGCCGGCGCGAATGCCAATATCGGCGCCGGCGACACCGAGGATGCCGGGGGCGCACGATCTGACACCGTCATGCTGGTCAACATTCCGGCGAGCCGCAAACGAGTGGTCGCGGTGTCGTTCCCGCGCGACCTGGCGATCTCCCCGATTCGGTGCGAGGCCTGGAACCCTGACAGCGGCACATACGGTCCCATCTACGACGAGAAGACGGGAACCATGGGTCCCAGAATGGTCTACACGGAGACCAAGCTGAACTCGGCGTTCTCCTTCGGCGGTCCGAAATGTCTGGTGAAGGTCATTCAGAAACTGTCCGGTTTGAGCATCAACCGGTTCATCGCGATCGACTTCGTCGGTTTCGCGCGGATGGTCGAGGCCCTTGGCGGCGTCGAGGTGTGCTCCACCACGCCGCTGCGGGACTACGAGTTGGGCACGGTGCTGGCGCACGCGGGACGGCAGGTCATCAACGGGGCAACCGCGTTGAACTATGTGCGAGCCCGCCAGGTCACCACCGAGAGCAACGGTGACTACGGCCGCATCAAACGCCAGCAGTTGTTCTTGTCCTCACTGCTGCGTTCGCTGATCTCCGAGGACACGTTGTTCAACCTCAACAAGCTGAACAACGTCGTCAACATGTTCATCGGCGACAGCTATGTCGACAACATCAGCACCAAGGATCTGGTCGAGCTGGGTCAGTCGCTGCAGGGCATGGCGGCCGGACACATCACCTTTCTCACCGTGCCGACCGGCATAACAGACCAGAACGGCGACGAACCCCCACGCACGACCGACATGAAGGCGCTTTTCGCTGCCATCATCAACGACGATCCGCTGCCTCTGGAAAACGATCACAACGCCCAGAGATTGGGGGCCACGCCGACGACCGCGCCCACCACCACCACGAAGGCGCCCCAGGGCCCGGCCAACGAGATTCAGCACGCGCAGGTGACGACAACCTCGCCGCGAGAGGTCACCGTGCAGGTCTCCAACGGGACCAGCACCACCGGTCTGGCCACCACCGCCACCAACCAGCTCAAGCGGGACGGCTTCAACGTGATGAACCCGGACGACTACCCGAGTTCGCTGAAAGCCACGACAGTGTTCTTTTCGCCCGGCAACGAGCAGGCTGCCGCCACGGTGGCGTCGGCATTCGGCAATTCGAAGGTCGAGCGGGTTACCGGGATCGGCCAAGTGATTCAGGTAGTCCTCGGCCCCGACTTCAGCTCGGTAACCACTCCCCCGCCCAGCGGCTCCTCGGTCAGCGTGCAGATAAGCCGCGATTCCAGCAGCCAGCCGACCAGGCTGCCCGAAGACCTGACGGTCACCAACGCCGCCGACACCACCTGCGAGTAGCCACTTTGGGGCGGCGCTTCCCTCCTTTTCCACGGTCGAGAACGTAGTCTTTATCACATGCGGACCGCCTACCATGAGCAACTCTCGGATTTGTCCGAGCGGCTCGGCGACATGTGCGGGCTGGCAGGGATCGCCATGGAGCGGGCAACCCAAGCCTTGTTGCAGGCCGATCTGGTCCTGGCCGAACAGGTGATCTCCGATCACGAGAAGATCGCGACCCTGAGTACCCATGCCGAGGAGAGTGCCTTCGTACTGCTGGCCTTGCAGGCGCCGGTCGCCGGTGACCTCAGAGCAATCGTGAGCGCCATCCAAATGGTGGCTGACATCGACCGGATGGGCGCGCTGGCCCTGCACGTCGCCAAGATCGCGCGCCGGCGGCATCCCCAGCACGCGCTACCCGAAGAGGTCAATGGATATTTTGCCGAAATGGGCAGAGTCGCAGTCGAATTAGGCAACAGTGCCCAAGAGGTGGTGTTGTCCCGCGACCCGGAGAAAGCCGCGCGGATCCGCGAAGAAGACGACGCGATGGACGATCTGCACCGGCACTTGTTCACCGTGCTGATGGACCGTGAATGGAAGCACGGCGTGGCAGCCGCCGTCGACGTCACGTTGCTGGGCCGGTTCTACGAACGCTTCGCCGACCACGCCGTCGAAGTGGCACGGCGGGTCATTTTCCAGGCGACCGGCAAGTTACCCGAGGACGAGGCGGCAGCACAATCGGGTTAGCTTCGCTCCGCTAAAACCGTTCGGCCTCGATGACGTGCACGAGCGAGAGCGTGGAAACGACGCGGAGGAGCCGGAAGCCCGGTAAGCAATGCCAACCGGACTGCGCCTGCGACTCCGGCCTGGCAAGCGACCTCGCGCCGAGTTAGCCGAAGCGGCCGGAGATGTAGTCCTCGGTGGCCTTTTGGGTCGGGTTGGAGAAGATTCTCTCGGTGTCGTCGATCTCGACCAGACGACCGGGCTTGCCTACAGCTTCCAGGTTGAAGAACGCCGTCTGATCGCTGACCCGGGCAGCCTGCTGCATGTTGTGGGTGACGATGACGATGGTGTAGTCCTGCTTCAATTCACTGATCAGGTCTTCGATAGCCATCGTCGAGATGGGGTCCAGCGACGAGCACGGCTCATCCATCAGTAGTACGTCGGGTTGCACGGCGATGGCGCGTGCGATGCACAACCGCTGCTGCTGTCCACCGGACAATCCGCCGCCGGGCTTGTCCAGCCTGTCCTTGACCTCGTCCCACAGGTTGGCGCCGCGCAGTGAGTATTCGGCGGTGTCGTCGAGCACCTTGCGATTGCGCACGCCCTGCAGCCTCAGACCGGCCACCACGTTGTTGCGAATCGACATCGCGGGGAACGGGTTAGGCCGCTGGAACACCATCCCGATCGCCCGGCGCACACCGACCGGGTCGATGCCGGGACCGTAAATGTTTTCGTCGTCAAGGAACACGGTGCCCTCGACCCGGGCACCGGGGATCACCTCATGCATCCGGTTCAGCGTGCGCAGCACTGTCGTCTTGCCGCAGCCCGACGCGCCGATGAGCGCCGTCACGCTGCGCGGCAGAACCGACATCGAGACATCGGAGACCGCGTGAAACGACCCGTAGTAGATGTTGACGTCCTCGAGGTCCAACCGCTTGGCCACCTAGTGCTCCTGCCTACGACTTCTTGGGACGAGATCTTCCAGACCGCCCTGAGCCCGATATTGGTGACCGCGATCGCCAAGATCAGAGTCAGCGCGGCACCCCACAGCCGATCTGTGGGAACTGGGTTGGTCCCAGCGCCTGCCGATGTCTGGTCATACATCATGCCGGGCAGCGACCCCATGGACCCGCTGAACATGTCGAAGCTCATTGCCTACGCATAGCCAACCAGGGTCAGCAGCCACCCGCGGCGGATGCGTTTGGCGTTGTCACTGTGATCCCGTCGATCCCGTCACTGCGGTTCCTCTTTGGCGCGTCTATCACGCTCCTTCAGCCTTCCTTCGTCCGAGTCATCCGAGGTCAAACAGTTACTGCATGGCATTGATAGCGGTAACCAGGCGTTCCTTGACTTTATCCGGCACCGGAACATAGCTGGCCGATGAAAGGCCGGTCTGACCGTTGTTGACAGCGGTGGTGAGGAATGCTTTGACCGCGGCGGAGGTGTCCGGGTCGTATCCCTTGGAGCACACGATCTCGTAGGTGGCCAGCACCAACGGGTAAGCACCCGGGTCCTGCATGCGGTAAATCGAGTTCAGCTCCAGTACAAGGTCGTTGCGACTGGTCGCGAACGTGACGGCATTGATGGCGTTGCGTGCCGTTTCGTCGGTGAGCGGGACCGCGCCGTTGCCGGTGTCGATCTGCGCAAACGGCACGCCCGCGTGATCAGCGAAGCCTTTCTCGACATATCCAATAGAGCCCGGAGTCGCCTGTACCGCTTGGATCACACCAGCCGACCTTTGGACACCTTCGCCGACACCGCCCTGAAACTCGCTGCCAACTCCTTTGGCCCAGCTCTGTGGCGCGGCAGCCGTCAGATATTTCTGAAAGTTGTCGGTGGCTCCCGACGAGTCCTTCCGGTAGATGGGCGTGATTTTGGTGTTAGGCAGGGCCACACCAGGATTGAGAGCCGCGAGTGTCGGGTCATTCCACGTCCGAATCGAGCCGCTGAAGACCTTGGCCAGTGCGTCAGCATCGACGACCAATGCCTGAACACCAATCAGGTTGTACACCAACGCGATTGGTCCGAACACCAGCGGCAGATCCCATGCTGCATTTCCCTTGCAGCGGTCGGCGGCCGGCCCGATCTGCGCGGCAGCCAGGGGCGAGTCCGATCCTGCGAAGTCGACACGGCCGGCGATGAACTGCTCGCGGCCGGCGGCCGACCCGGTCAGGCCGTAGGAAACTTTCTTGCCCGGACACAACTGGCCCCACACCTGGTTGAACAATGCGATGGCGTTCTGCTGGGCAGTCGAGCCCCCGGCCGTCAGCGCATTTCTGCCGCCACAGGCCGCCTTTCCCGGGGTTGCCCCGGAGTTCGCTGTCGAGGCGGCCCCACGGTTGTCATCGATGCCGCAGGCGGTCAACACCCCACCGCAGATCGTCGTCGCCGCCACTGCCACCGCCAATGCCCTGCCCACCGTATCGAGTCTCACCGATCTCGCTTCCCGAACGCATTCTCGACGGTTGCCGGCGCGGCCGGCCTTCTCCCAGAGGGAGATTGCCAAGTCACCCGGAAAGTATGCTCCCGGCGCACAGAAACCGGCGCATTGGCGAACACTAGGCGAATGCACCGTCCGAGGCGGCCAGCGCGTAGGCCGTGTCGACGCTGTAGGTAGTGAAGCCCAGGCTCCGGTAGGTCCGCACTGCGGCTACGTTGTCCGACTCCACGTACAGCATCACGGTGGGTTCGTCGGGGTTTTTCGGACCGGCGAGCCGCTGCGCCAGCGAGGTGATACCGATCGACGTCAACGTCTTGCCCAGGCCGCGCCCCTGCGCCGACGGGTCGACGCCGACGACGTAGACCTCGCCCACGCCGGGGTGGTCGGGATGCACTTTGGTCCAGTGGAAGCCCAGCAGCCTGCCGGCCTCCTCGCCTGTGGAATCGGCTGGGGAGTCGTTGAAGGCCAGGAACAGGCCCGCCGGATCGAACCACGGTTCGCTTCGCCGCTCGGCCAGCTGGGCTGCGGTCCACCGGCCCTGTTCCGGGTGAGACGAGAACGCGGCGTTGTTGACCCGCAGTAGCTCATCGTCATCTGACGTGCCCACGTAGGTGCGGATCCGCAGGCCATCAGGGATGGTCGGTTCGGGGATATCACGCAGCGAGCGCCGCATCTGCACCAGTTCGCGGACCGGGACCAGCCCCAGCGCGGACGCGGTAGCCCGGGCGGGCTCCAGCGTGCCGTGCGCCCAGAACTGGTTGTGCCCCGCACTCTTGACCAACGCCGCGCGCGCCATCGCGGTGCCAACACCGCGACGCCGGGCCTGCGGATGCACTACCAACTCAGCCATCGCGCTATCCGCGTCGCGGGCCGGGCTGAGATTGAGATAGCCGACGATCGCATTGCCCGGTCGGGTATCAGTGACCAGCAGATGCTCGGTGCGTTCGTGGCCCAATTCCCGCAGCACCTGTTCGCCCACGGGTGCTACCCCGTCGAATCCGGTTGCCGCCGTGACGAGTTCGCGGACTCGCTGCTGCTCGTCGGCGGTCAGTGCAGAGCGCCAGTCCGGCTGTGGCGTTGGGGTCACTGACTACGCAACGGGTCGACCAGCGGATCGTGGAAGCCATCTCGATCCGACTCGGGGTCGTCGTAGTCGTGCTCAACGGCCGGCGCTCGGCCGCGCGCCGGCCGAACCGCCTTGTAACCAACGTTGCGTACCGTGCCGATCAGTGCTTCGTGCTCAGCGCCGAGTTTGGCCCGCAATCGCCGTACGTGCACATCGACAGTCCGGGTACCCCCGAAGAAGTCATACCCCCACACCTCGTGCAGTAGCTGCGCGCGAGTGAACACGCGGCCGGCATGTTGCGCCAGGTATTTCAGCAGCTCGAACTCTTTGTAGGTGAGGTCGAGCGGTCGGCCACGCAGTCGGGCGGTGTAGGTGCCTTCGTCGATCACCAGCTCTCCCAGGCTGACCTTGCCCACGCTCTCCTGGTCGGCCAGACCTCCGCGCCGGCCAACCACCAGGCGCAGTCTGGCGTCGATCTCGGCGGGCCCGGTGGTCGGCAGGAGGATCTCGTCCAGCCCCCAGTCAGCACTGACCGCCACCAGCCCGCCTTCGCTCACCACGGCCAATACCGGGGCTGACCGGCCCGCCGTGCTCAATAGACGGCACAGACCGCGCGCGGCCGAGAGGTCGTTGCGCGCGTCGACAAGCACGGCGTCCGCGTTACCCGCCTCCAGCAACGAGGAAGCCTCCGCCGGCGCCGTCCGTACGTTATGGGGAAGCAGCGACAGCGATGGCAGGACCGGGTCGGGATACAGCTCCGAGGTCAGTAGTAATAACTCCAACAAGCCCCTCCAGCGTCGTGGGAAAGGCATCTCCCAGATCATCGCGATATATGACGTTAGCGGCCAGCTCATCTAACGATAACCTGCCACCTGGTCTCTGGCCCGGCGACGAGGCGTTTCGGGACGCAACGGTGAGGAGCCGGGCAGTCAGGCCGGGTCCGGCGATAGGCCACAATATGCGAATGCGCAAGGTGCTTATCGGTGTGACCGCAACGGCGATCGTCGTGGCCATCATCTTGGTCGGCGCCATCGGTGTCGACTTCGGAGCCAGCATCTACGCCGAGTACCGGCTCTCGACCAGTGTGCGCAAGGCGGCAAATCTGGGGTCAGACCCGTTCGTCGCCATCCTCGGATTCCCATTCATCCCGCAGGCGATGCGGGACCACTACGACGAACTGGAAATCAAGGCCTTCGCCGTCAAGCACTCGACAGTCGGCACGGCAACGCTCGAGGCCACCATGCACTCGATCGACCTGACCCACGCGTCCTGGCTGATCCAACCCACTGCGAAGCTTTCGATGCAAGAGCTGGAGAGCCGCATCATCATCGACTCGATGCACCTGGGCCGCTACCTGGGGATTAGCGACCTGATGGTTGGGGCGCCCCCTCAGGAGAGCAACGACGCCACCGGCGGCACTACCGAATCAGGGATATCCGGCAGCCACGGGCTGGTGTTCAGCGGCACGCCGAAATCGGCAAACTTCGATCACCGGGTCAGCATCTCGGTAGACCTGTCCATCTCCCCCGACGACCAGGCGACCTTGGTGATTACCCCCACAGGCGTCCTGACCGGACCGGACACCGCCGACCAGTCCGTTCCAGATGATAAGCGGGACGCGGTATTGCGCGCCTTCAGCAGCAGACTGCCCAACCAGAAGCTGCCGTTCGGGGTTGCGCCGAACACCGTGGGGGCGCGCGGCTCGGACGTCATCATCGAAGGGATCACCGAGGGAGTAACGATCTCACTCGATGCGTTTAAGCAGTCATGATGACCGTGATCGTCGCGACCGTGGTGGCGGGTGCGCTGGCAGTGATTGCCTCCGCCGCCGACCCGCGGTCCGCCCCGGCACCACTGTTGGCTTGATCACTATGTCATTGGGTAAGCTCACCGACGTGTCAACCCGCATCGAGCCGATGCTCACCAAGCGCCGCGCAGTTGATCTGTGCCGCATCGCGGGTTGTTGCTGTTGCTGTAGCTGCTGAGTAGCCGCGCCCAACCGCGCAGCACTCGGAGCAGCCTCGGGCATGTCTCCCATCCTTTCCGTGCAACAGACGTACCTAGGAGTAGTTCGTGTCGAGCACTAACACCACCGCCCAGGTGGACCGCGTGGATGTTCGTGGGCCGCGGTTCGCCGCGTGGGTCACGACCGCGGTCCTGGAGATCATCCTGATCATCTCCGCGTTCAGCCCGCTGGCCGCCGCAGTCGTTTTGGGCCTGCAGGCCGTCGCGTTCGCCATCGGAACCCTCGGCGGGCCGCGCCGGCACCCCTATGGGCTGCTATTCGCGACGTTCGTCGCGCCCCGGCTGGGACCGGTCCGAGAACGTGAACCGGTGCCACCGCTGAAGTTCGCCCAATTGGTCGGCTTCTTTTTCGCAATCTGCGGCGCCGCCGGTTTTGCCGCCGGCCCTGTCGTGGTGGGCGTCGTTGCAACCTCGTTCGCGCTGGTGGCTGCCTTCCTGAATGCGGCCTTCGGCATCTGCCTGGGCTGCGAGCTCTACCCGTTTGTCGCGCGCCTGCGACGCACCCCCCGACCTGCGTAACCCCTATACCGCCGTGTTCAGCACACAGAAATCGAAAGGATCCACCACCATGGCACGCTCCGACGTCCTGGTTTCTGCCGACTGGGCTGAGAGCAATCTCGACGCCGCCAACGTCGTCTTCGTAGAAGTAGACGAGGACGCCGGCGCGTACGACGGCGGCCACATCGCCGGCGCGATCAAGCTGGACTGGCGCACCGATCTGCAGGATCCGGTCAAGCGTGACTTCGTCGACGCCCAGCAATTCTCCAAACTGCTGAGCGACCGCGGCATCTCCAACGACGACACCGTGATCCTCTACGGCGGCAACAACAACTGGTTCGCCGCCTACGCGTACTGGTATTTCAAGCTGTACGGGCACGACAAGGTCAAGCTGCTCGACGGCGGCCGCAAGAAGTGGGAGCTGGACGGGCGCCCGCTGTCCAGCGACACCGTCAGCAGGCCGGCGACCTCCTACACCGCGGCCGTGCCGGACAACACGATCCGGGCGTTCCGGGACGAGGTCATCGCGGCGATCAACGTCAAGAATCTGGTCGACGTGCGCTCCCCCGACGAGTTCTCCGGCAAGATCCTCGCGCCCGCCCACCTGCCGCAGGAACAGAGCCAGCGACCTGGGCATATCCCCAGCGCGATCAACGTACCGTGGAGCAAAGCCGCCAACGAGGACGGCACCTTCAAGTCCGACGAGGAATTGGCCAGGCTGTACGCCGACGCCGGTCTGGACGGCACGAAGGAAACGATCGCGTACTGCCGAATCGGGGAGCGGTCATCGCACACCTGGTTCGTTTTGCAGGAATTGCTCGGACATAAGAACGTCAAGAACTACGACGGCAGTTGGACGGAATACGGCTCCCTGGTGGGTGCCCCGATCGAGTTGGGAAGCTGATATGTGCACTGCACCGAAGCAAGGACTGACGTTGCCTGCCGGCGTCGACCTGGAGAAGGAAACGGTGATCACCGGCCGCGTCGTGGATCGCGACGGGCAAGCCGTGGGCGGCGCGTTCGTGCGTCTGCTGGACTCTTCCGACGAGTTCACCGCCGAGGTCGTCGCGTCGGCCACCGGTGACTTCCGGTTCTTCGCCGCGCCGGGCTCCTGGACGCTGCGCGCGTTGTCGAAGACCGGCAATGGCGACACCGTGGTGGCGCCGTCGGGCGCGGGCATCCACGAGGTGGACGTCAAGATCGCCTGACGGGCCGGCCGGGCTGGTACCCGGAAATCGCCGCAGACGAATAGACTCGTCTCCCGTGGTGCTGTTCTTCGAGATCATGCTGGTTCTGGCGACCGTGGTCATCTCCTGGTTCGCGCTGTATGCGCTGTATCGGCTCATCACCGACGAGTCGTGACGTCCGACGAGGGCCATGACGGACCGGTCGATGCTGCGGGCTTCGGCGACCGTGCGGTTTCTGGCATGTTTCAGGCGGCAGAGCGCGCCAAGCTGACCGCGGCGCGCAATATCCCCTCCTTCGACGATTTGCCGCTTCCCGCCGACACCGCGAATCTGCGCGAAGGCGCCAACCTGAACGACGCACTGTTGGCGCTGCTGCCTCTGGTCGGCGTGTGGCGCGGCGAAGGCGAGGGCCGTGGGGTCGACGGCGACTATCGGTTCGGCCAGCAGATCGTGGTCTCGCATGACGGCGGCGACTATCTGAATTGGGAAGCCCGGTCCTGGCGGCTCAACGCTACCGGCGACTACCAGGAACCGGGCCTACGGGAGACGGGCTTCTGGCGTTTTGTCAGCGACCCGTATGACCCGACCGAGTCGCAGGCGATCGAGTTGCTGTTGGCGCATTCGGCCGGTTACGTCGAATTGTTCTACGGGCGGCCACGCAATGCCTCGTCGTGGGAACTGGTCACCGACGCCCTGGCGTGCAGCAAGTCCGGCGTGCTGGTCGGCGGCGCCAAGCGGCTCTACGGCATCGTCGAGGGCGGCGACCTGGCCTATGTAGAGGAACGGGTGGATGCCGACGGCGGCCTGGTGCCGCATCTGTCGGCGCGACTGTCCCGGTTCGTCGGATAGCGGCAGGCGGGTGCGTACCCAAACCGACGGCACCTCCCGGAGCTGCCGGCACGTGCTGAGCGCGGTATCGGGTCGGACGGCCCAACAGACCGGTGCCGGGGCAACGAATCAGCGGCTGTCTTGCCGATATGTGGCCCACGTGGCGCTGACATGGAGCGGCCCCCGAGCAAAATTCCGGTTGGACAGACCGGAAGCTCGGGGGCCGGGTGGCTGCGGGGAATTCGCCAGCGCAAGTTCATCGCCAGCTCTTCCGAGCCAATGCAGCTAGCGCGCAGCCACCTCACATGTCCATGAAGCACTCAATTTCGCGGACCACCTCCTTCCTTGTGTACCGGTGAACGTACCTGGGATCCCCGAGCGCGACAAGCAATTAACCGGCGATAGCCTCACACCTCCCCGGCCCGCCAACGGACGAGCGGGCTGTACTGTGCTACCGCCAACCCGATCCGTTGTGTGTCCGTCAGCTCTCGGTGTGAAATCGGTTGGGTGAGCGCGCGGGTCGTTTGGGCAGGTTTTGGCGGGGCATTTCTTGGCACCCTTTTTCTCGGCCCTGTTGCCTTGGGATTGCTGTGGCCTCTGCTCGACCGTCGCCGCGGTGATCGGTGGACGTCGAGTGTGGCGAGCCACCCGCGAGCGCCCACCCGAGTTCCCGCCACAATTCGCGCCACCCCCGGGACTCGGACCCGCGCAGATCGAGTTCATCCGGAGCAAGGAACTCGATGAGGTGAAGTATGTCCCGATACTCGCCGCGACGCTGTTCTACCTCGCCGAACGGGGACTTGTCGCGCTCAGCGAGCCCCGTCTCGGAAAGTGGGCCGTGCAAGGGATCGCGGGCGAGGACGAGTGGACAGGGGTCGATCCAGTCAGCCGCAAACTGGGAGCAACGCTCAAAGTCAATACAGCCGGCCGCCAGTTCACCTTCCACCGCAGCGAGGGCGCAGCAGGCTGGTTGTTTAAGACCGCCGGGGCGAGGATGCACCGCTCCGCGCGAAAGTGGGCGTTCGGACAAGGCCTGATCGTTCGGGATTTCTCGCGATGGCTGGTGATGGCGGTGGGTTTTGTTGCGCTGCCTTTGCCGATCTGGATGTTCGCCAGGCCGCGTGGACCGGTGACGAGCACCGATCCTTTCGCCGCGACGATGTGGGGGTTACCCTTCGCGGTCGTCTTCTTTGCCACAACGCCGTGGTGGACCTCCGGCGAAGGTATCCGCCACACCGCCGAAGGTCGGGAATTGTGGTCGCGGGCCGAGGGATTTCTGCGCGTGCTGCAGAGCGACTCGGCCGACACCCGCGTCGACTTCGCACGAAAGGACATCTATATCGAATACCTCCCATACGCGGTGGCCGCCGGAGCCGCCACGGCATGGGCGCAGAAATACAAAGCCGCTACCGGCCATCCGGTGCCCACGCCGAAGTGGTATCCGAGCTCGGCGGGAAACAGGGACGGTCCGGGACACTTCGATAGCTTCGAGTCGGTCGTACGGGAAGCCCTGGAAGCCGACGTTCCCGCCGGCTGATCGACGTTGCACCGCGGCCTCGGGCCAGATCGCCAACTCGTCGCCGGCTTGCTACCTGTCGCTGACTATAGCGGCGTCGACCAGTTCGGCGAAGGCATCAGCGATCGGAGCGCGAGGTAATCGCCGACCGTCAAGGGTATGCACGCGGGCAGCCAGGGTCATGCTCGATATCAGCCAGATCCCTTGCGCCGCAAAAAGATCTGCGACCCGCAGGGCACGGTAGTCGCAGTCGTAGCCCTTCGGACGAGCCACTTCGAAGAGCGCCTGTTGTGTGGTGCCGCGCAGGATCGGATACCACGGCGGCGGCGTCAGCAAGCATGGGCTACCGCCGGCGCCATCCTCACTGTCGGTAGCTATCACCACCGTCGAGCGCGGGCCTTCCAGGATGTAGCCGTCCGAGCTGACGAAGATGACGTCGCCGGCGCCCTGACGGGCGGCGTGGCGCAGGACGGCCATGTTCACCGCGTAAGACAGTGTCTTGGCGCCGGCCATCAGCCAGGGCATTGTGTCGACACCGGTAGCCGGCAACCCACGGTCCAGCGTGATGGCCGATACGCCTTCGCGGCGGACCGCAGCCACCCGGTTGGGGACGGGGTTGACCATCACATAGGCCGTCGGTGCCGAACCGCTCTCCCGGCCGCGACTGTAGATCAATCGCAGCGCGCCCTCGTCACCGGCGCCCGTCACCCAACTCCGCGTCGCCACCTCGATCGCGTGCCGCCAGCTGGGCAGGTCCGGCTCGGGCAGATCCATCAGTCTGGCTGAGTGGGTCAGCCGCTGCAGGTGCGGCTCCACCAGACATGCTCTGCCGTCGCGTACCAGCAACGTCTCGAAGACGCCATCGCCCCGAACCGCTGCGAGATCATCGGCGTGCAACAGCGGCGACCCGGGCTCGAGGATCTCACCGTCGAGCGTGACGACAACACCCGTCTGCCCAGCCATGCCTGAGGAGCCTAAATGGCGATCGCAAGCGCGGCGGAGCCGGGCGCAGCGGGTCGCCTGGTCCGTAGAGTTGATGTGTGTCCGCAGTCCCCGCCCCAGACCCCGGTCCCGACGCTGGCGCGATCTGGCATTACGGCGATCCGCTGGGCGAGCAGCGGTCGGCAGAAACCGATGCCGTGCTGGTGGACCGCTCGCATCGGGCGGTGATCACCCTGACCGGCAACGACCGGCAGACCTGGTTGCACAGCATCTCCACGCAACACGTCAGCGATCTGCCTGAGGGCGCCAGCACACAGAATCTCAGCCTGGACGGACAGGGCCGGGTTGAAGACCACTGGATCCAGACCGAGTTGGGTGGTACCACCTACCTCGACACCGAGCCATGGCGCGGTGAACCGCTGCTGGATTATCTGCGCAAGATGGTGTTCTGGTCGGATGTGACGCCGAACACCGCCGACATGGCGGTGCTGTCGCTGCTGGGGCCGCGACTGGCTGACCAAACGGTGCTGGACGCGCTTGGCCTGGACGCGCTGCCCGGCGAGCTGATGGCGGTGCCACTCGACGGCGGCGGCTTTGTGCGCCGGATGCCGGCTCCGGCCGGCCAAATCGAACTGGACATGCTGGTACCGCGCAGCGACTCCGCCGACTGGCAGCGGCGCTTGACGCAGGCGGGGGTGCGGCCGGCCGGCGTGTGGGCCTACGAAGCGCACCGGGTGGCGGCCCTGCGCCCCCGGCTCGGCGTAGACACCGACGAACGCACTATTCCCCACGAAGTGGGTTGGATCGGTGGTCCCGGTGCAGGAGCGGTCCACCTGGACAAAGGCTGCTATCGCGGACAAGAGACCGTCGCACGGGTGCACAACCTGGGTAAAGCGCCCCGGGTGATGGTGCTGTTGCACCTCGACGGCTCGGCGGAGCGGCCATCCACGGGCGATGCGGTCCTGGCCGGCGGTCGCGCTGTCGGACGCCTCGGAACGGTGGTCGAGCATGTGGACCTCGGACCGGTGGCGCTGGCCTTGGTCAAGCGGGGGCTGCCGGCCGACGCCGACCTGGTGACAGGCCCGGAAGCCGAGATCGCCGCGCTGATCGACGCCGAATCCCTGCCGCCCTCCGAGGAGGTGGGCGCCGGACGCCTGGCCGTCGAGCGGTTGCGGGGGCGGTAACCCGGTGTACTACTGAGACGCCCGCTATGCCGTCCAGGATCGCGGGCAGGGCGCGCCCACGGCAACCCGCGCGGCACGGTAAACTGTCGGCAGGACAATGACACCAGGAGATCGGGGCCGCCTACTCGTTAGGCCGCTCCGTTATTGCGCGAGGGGGTTCCCCCATGGGCCGCGGCCGGGCTAAGGCAAAGCAGACCAAGGTTGCTCGAGAACTGAAATACAGCTCCCCGGAGACCGACTTCCAGCGGCTTCAGCGCGAGTTGTCAGGAACGGGTGCCGATGAATCCGACCAACTGGACGACGATGACGGCCCGTTGGTCGATGACTCATGGAGCGACCAGGACGACTGGCGCCGCTGAGCCGCATCCCCGAAGAGTGTGAACGCACTGCGAAAAGGGACGATTTTTCGCAGTGCGTTCACGTTGGGCGGGTCGTCATCGGCGAGCGTGAACCCATCTTTCAGAATCTCGGGTGTTGACCGACCAGTTTGGCCCTTGGGCGTTGCTTTCCGCCTTTGCCGACGGTTCCCAAAACCCAGCAGTCCAGGTGCCGTGCAGTCAATATGGCCAAAGCGCGGTCGGTGTCCTCGGGAGCAACGACGGCGATCATGCCGACGCCCATGTTGAAGGTCTTTTCCATCTCCGGCCGTGCGACCCGGCCACGCTGGGCGATCATGGCGAACACCGGCGCAGGCGTCCACGTGCCCCGATCGACCTCGGCGACCAGCCCGTGCGGGATGACCCGCTCAAGGTTGCCGCCCAGGCCGCCGCCGGTGACGTGGCAGAACGTGCGGACCTGCGTTTCGGCGGCCAGCGCCAGACAGTCCTTGGCGTAGATCCGGGTGGGCTCCAGCAGTTCTTCGCCCAGGGTGCGACCGAACTCCTCCACATAACCGGCCAGGTTCATCCGGTCGATCTCGAGAAGCACCGAGCGGGCCAGCGAGTAGCCGTTGGAATGCAGACCAGACGAACCCATCGCGATGATGACGTCGCCGGGTTTGACGCGGTCGGGGCCCAGCACATTGTCGGCCTCTACCACGCCGACACCGGTGGCCGAGATGTCGTAGTGGTCGGGTTCCATCAGGCCAGGGTGTTCGGCGGTCTCGCCGCCCAGCAACGCACAGCCCGCGCGCACGCAGCCCTCGGCGATTCCGCTGACGATCGCGCCCACACGTTCTGGCACCGTTCGGCCGACCGCGATGTAGTCCTGCAAGAACAGCGGCTCGGCGCCGCAAACCACCAGGTCGTCGACCACCATCGCGACCAGGTCGAGGCCGACGGTGTCGTGCTTGTCCATCGCCTGGGCGACCGCCAGTTTGGTGCCGACACCGTCGGTGGAGGCGGCCAGCACCGGTTCGCGGTAGTCGCCGCGGAGTGCGAACAAGCCGGCGAAACCGCCCAGCCCGCCGCGCACCTCGGGTCTGGTGGCCTTGGTTGCCAGCGGCTTGAACAATTCGACGGCTCGGTCACCGGCTTCAATGTCCACCCCGGCCGATGCGTAGGTGATGCCCTGGTTGCCCCGGCTTCGTCCGGAGCTTTGTGCGGGATCCGTCATCGCGATAAAGGCTACCGGGCCGTGCGCACCGCCGGTATCGGTAACCGGTGCTGTCATATCGACCGCCTACGAGCGACCCGGTCCTGAGGTGGCTTCAGGAGGGTCTTCAGCGCCCAATTGGGACTTCATCGGCAGCAAGGTCGCCCAGGCCGGCACCGCGTGCCGTAGTCGCGAGCATGTGCTCGATCACGTTCTTACCCAGCGCGGTCTCGCCGGGCAGCTCGATTGGATACGAGCCGTCGAAGCAGGCGGTGCACAAGCGCGAGGCGGGTTGCTCGGTTGCCGCGATCAGACCGCGCAGCGAGATGTATCCGAGCGTGTCGGCGTTGATGGCGTGCCGGACCGCTTCGAGCATCTCGTCCTCGGCCTCGACGGCATTGGCGATCAACTCAGCCGGCGACGGGAAGTCGATGCCGTAGAAGCAGGGCCACTTCACCGGCGGTGACGCGATACGCACGTGCACTTCCACCGCGCCGGCCTCGCGCAGCATGCGCACCAGGGCGCGCTGAGTGTTGCCCCGCACGATCGAGTCGTCGACGACGATGAGCCGCTTGCCGCGGATCACCTCTTTGAGCGGGTTCAGCTTCAGCCGGATGCCGAGCTGGCGGATGGTCTGTGACGGCTGGATGAATGTGCGCCCGACGTAGGCGTTCTTCATCAGGCCCTGCCCGTACGGGATGCCGGACTCCTGCGCGTATCCAACCGCGGCGGGGGTGCCGGATTCCGGCACGCCGATCACCAGGTCCGCGTCGACCGGGCATTCGCGGGCCAGTCGACGACCGATTGCCAGCCGGGCACCGTGTATGGACCGGCCGGCGATCGTGCTGTCGGGTCGCGCCAGGTAGACGTATTCGAAGACGCAGCCCTTGGGCGTGGGGTTGGCGAAGCGGGTGGACCGCACTCCGTCAGCGTCGATCGCCAGCAATTCACCCGGTTCGATGTCACGGACGAACGAGGCGCCGACGATGTCGAGCGCGGCCGTTTCGGAGGCCACCACCCAGCCGCGATCCAGCCGTCCGAGCGAGAGCGGCCGCACTCCGTGCGGGTCGCGGCACGCATACAGTGTGTTCTCGTCCATGAACGTCAGGCAGAACGCTCCGCGCACGGTCGGCAGCAGCTCCAGTGCCGCCTGTTCCAGGGTGGAATCGGCCGCACCGTGGGCCAGCAACGCGCCCAGGATGTCAGAGTCCGTTGTTGCCGGGGCCGGGCAGCGCCTGGCGATCAACCCCGCGTCGCGGGCGCGTGCGGCAAGGTCAGCGGTGTTGACCAGATTTCCGTTGTGCCCCAACGCAACGCCGGTGCCGGCGGCGGTGTTGCGGAACACGGGCTGGGCGTTTTCCCATGTCGTGTCGCCCGTCGTGGAGTAGCGGCAGTGTCCGATGGCGACGTGGCCAGGCATGGCCGCCAAAGTCTGCTCGTCGAACACCTGGCTGACCAGGCCGAGGTCTTTGAAGACCAGCACCTGGGATCCATCGGCGACAGCGATCCCCGCGGCTTCCTGGCCGCGATGCTGCAACGCGTACAGGCCGTAGTAGGAGAGTTTGGCGACATCTTCGCCCGGGGCCCAGACCCCGAATACACCACACTCTTCACGGGGCGAGTTCAGGTCTTGCTCGGGCTGCTTGACGGTCACGGTATAGCGGCTCCCTGGGGCGCGGTTGGTGACGTAACGGAGTCTACGGGCACCGCGGCCCCATCGCCGAATCAAACCTGCGTGTTGGCACCGGTTAAATCCTCGTGTCGCGGCAAACACACAGGTCAGGTCCCAGACTCAGGACAATCTCAACAGCGGCAACCAATGTTCTATTTCACCGGCTCGCGAGCCAGAGAGGGTCAATGCCCCGGTCGCCGTCGCCTCCGAAAGCCTCAGCAGCCCCGTTGCTACCAATAGCCACGTCCGCGGATCGGTTTCCACGACATTGGGCGGAGTGCCGCGGGTGTGCCTGGGCCCCGAAACGCACTGCACCGCGGCGAACGGCGGGATCCGGATCTCGACACTGGCGCCGGGGGCCAGCGCGGCAAGCGTGCGCGCGGTGAGCCGAACCGCCGTCGCCAGAGCGTCCCGGTCGGGTGCCGGACTGTTGTCGTCACGCAACCAGTCGGCAATGGCCAATACGACTTGCCGAGTCTTCGCCGGATCGGCTCTATCGCGGGCGGCCATAACTTAGCGTCTCAGAATCATGGATCCGCGAAGACGGCCACCGTACAAGACCATCGGCCTGGTGGCGCTGATGGTCATGGGGCTTGTCGGCGTTTTCCTGTACGCGCAGTTTCGCGGGGACTTCATCCCGAAGACGAAGTTAACGATGATTGCTCCTCGGGCCGGTTTGGTGACGGATCCGAGTGCCAAGGTCACCTACAACGGCGTGCAGATCGGCCGGGTGTCCAGCATTTCGGTGATCACGTCATCACCGCCGCCACAGTCGGGCTCTTGCCCCGCCCCTGAACGCGCACGCACACCTCCGACGAAACAGTCGGCCATCTCCACATGACCGGAATCCATTGTTGTGGTGTGTGTTTCGGGGAGGGCGGATGAAACAGAAAACTGACATTCGTGCTCGAAGCAACATTCCACAGTTCCCGTGGACCAGAGGTGCCCTCCCTCGCCAAGCTACCGTGCGGGCTCACCGGCACCGCAGTTCAACCGGGATCGACCGAAACACACTGAGCCAGTGTCCGCTCAACACACCTGCCGCACCACCGCGCAACGAACTCACACCACGACGACTGAGGCGACATCATGGAATTTTCCAACCCCACCGAGGAGCGAAGCGCCCCTCCACGCTGCCTCGCCGAGGCTCATTCACAGGTTCTGATCATTGCTCCGCCGCCGAGATCCGTGCAGTTGTGAGCTGTTCAACGATCACCGTCGGCAAGCCCCCGCTGTACGGCCAGTGCGGCCAGCGCGCCGGCCTCGTTGATGGCCAGGTGCACCAGCATCGGCGCCACCAGGCTGCCGGAGCGGTCGGCCAGCCATCCGAACAGCCAGCCAGCCAGGCCGGTGACCAGCACCGTGGGCACCAGCGGCTCGCCGGTCGCGCGCGCGTCGGCGATGTGCGCGAGACCAAAGGCCCCGGCCTGCAGCAGCCGCCCGCCAGATGGACCGAATGCCCCGGCCCCGGCGGTGGCCAGCGCCGCGCGAAACGCCGCCTCTTCGGCCCACACCGTGCCGAGGGGTATCTGCAACCCGAGCCAGCCCGGCACCGACGCCGGCAGTTCGCGGGCGGACATCGACAATCGCACCACCGGCACCGGTGTCGTCGCCGCGATCACCGTCGCCGCCACGGCCCCAGCCGCTGAGCCCAGCCGCAACCCCGCCCACAGCCGCGGCGGACACAGGCCCAGCGGCGCACGGGTCACCACCACCAGCAGGCAACCCAGACCGGCCTGCGACGCTACCCGCCACGCAGCCGGCAGCCGCGGGCTGACGAAGCTCCAGCCAAACAGGCCGGCGGCCAAAGACAGCGCTCGAAGCCGACTTATCCGAAGAATCGCGGCAGCACCGCCTCGGACGTCGCGCGCAGTTCTGCCAAAGACACCGTGAACAGGCCCTGAACCTCGATCGCATCCGAGGCCTGATCGACGACGCCGATGCGAAGGGCGGGCAAACCGCGTGCCTCGCACATCGCACGGAACCGGCTCTCCTCGGTGCGCGGCACGGCGACCAGCACCCGGCCCGCAGACTCGGAGAACAGCGTCACGAAGGGGTCGACGCCTTCGGGAAGCACGATGCGGCAACCGGTTTCACCCGCCAGCGCCGCTTCCACGATGGCATCGGCCAGCCCGCCTTCGGACAGGTCGTGCGCCGCGGACACCAGCCCGTCCCGGGATGCCGAACTCAGCACGTCGGCCAGCAGCTTCTCGCGCTCCAAGTCCACCGCCGGCGGCCGCCCACCCAGATGGTCGGCGGCCACCTGCGCCCAGACGGAGCCGTCGAACTCGTCACGGGTATCGCCGAGCAATATCAGGGTCTCCCCCGGATCACGGCCCAACGCGGTGGGGATACGCCGGCCGACATCATCGATGACGCCGAGCACCCCGACCACCGGCGTGGGCAGAATCGCCGACGACCCGGTTTGGTTGTAGAAGCTGACGTTGCCTCCGGTCACCGGAATCCCGAGGGCCGCACAGCCATCGGCCAGGCCACGCACCGCCTGCGCGAACTGCCACATCACCCCGGGGTCTTCGGGCGAACCGAAGTTGAGGCAGTTGGTCACCGCGACCGGGGTGGCGCCGGTGACGGCCACGTTGCGGTACGCCTCGGCTAACGCGAGTTGGGCGCCCCGGTAAGGGTCCAGCAGGGTGTAGCGCCCCGACGCGTCGGTCGACAACGCGATACCGCGGCCGGTCGACTCGTCGATGCGCAGCACCCCGCCGTCGGCGTGCTCGGCCAGCACGGTGTTGCCGCGCACGTACCGGTCGTACTGCTCGGTGATGAACGCGCGACTGCAAAGGTGCGGGCTGCCCAGCAGCGCAAGCAAAGTCGCGCGCAGTTCGTCGCCGGTGGCCGGCCGCGGCAGCCCGGCCGACGTGTCGGTGTTCAGGGCGTCCTGTGTCTCAGGTCGGGCGACCGGACGCTGGTAAACCGGGCCTTCGTGGGCCACGGTCCGCGGCGGCACGTCGACGACCGTCTCGCCGTGCCAGGTGATCCGCAACCGGTCGCCGTCGGTGACCTCACCGATCACGGTGGCCAGCACCTCCCATTTTCGGCATACCGCCAGGAAGGCGTCCACGTTCTCCGGAGCGACCACCGCGCACATCCGCTCCTGCGACTCGCTGCACAGCACCTCGGCGGGCGTCATCTCCTTGGCCCGCAGCGGGACGGTGTCCAGGTCGATCGCCATCCCGCCGTCCCCGGCAGATGCCAACTCCGATGTGGCACAGGATAATCCGGCTCCACCCAGGTCCTGGATGCCGATCACCAGTCCACCCGCGTAGAGCTCGAGGCAGCACTCGATGAGGACCTTCTCCATGAAGGGGTCGCCGACCTGCACCGACGGCAACTTCTTGCGTGACCCCTCGCTGTCGAAGGTGTCCGACGCCAGCACCGACACCCCGCCGATACCGTCCAGCCCCGTCCGCGCACCGAACAGGATGATCTTGTTCCCGGCACCTGACGCGAACGCCAAATGCAGGTCCTCCTGGCGTAATACGCCGACACACATCGCGTTGACCAACGGGTTGCCGGCGTAGCACGCGTCGAAGACGGTCTCGCCGCCGATGTTGGGCAAGCCCAGCGAGTTGCCGTAGCCGCCGATACCGCGAACAACGCCGTCGAGCACCCGGCGGGTATCGGGGGCATCGGCGGCGCCGAACCGAAGCTGATCCATCACGGCCACCGGTCGTGCGCCCATGGCCATGATGTCGCGCACGATGCCGCCGACGCCGGTAGCCGCGCCCTGGTAGGGCTCGACGTAGGACGGGTGGTTGTGGGATTCCACCTTGAAGGTCACGGCCCAGCCGTCGCCTATGTCGACCACGCCGGCGTTTTCGCCGATACCGGCCAGCATGCCGGCGCGCATCTCGTCGGTGGTGGTCTCACCGAAGTAGCGCAGGTGGACCTTGGAGGACTTGTACGAGCAGTGCTCGCTCCACATCACCGAGTACATCGCCAGCTCGGAGTCGGTGGGCCGACGTCCCAGGATGTCGCGGATCCGCTGGTACTCGTCGTCTTTGAGGCCCAGCTCACCGAACGGCTGCGGTTGGTCTGGGCTGGTCGCGGCGTGCTCGACGGTGTCAATCACGTGGGTGTGCGCGCTCGTCACGGAGACAGTCTAGGTTCCCACCGGCAATCCGGCTGACTGCGTCCAAGGGGATCCAAGGCGGTCCATGAGCTGCTAAGTGACATGATCGAGCACGTGGAGAGCGGACTCGCCCATCAGCAGTGCGTACCACTTCGGCTTCTCGGTTAGAGATCTCGACCGCAGTATTCGTTTCTATTGCGATGTACTCGGTTCACGCCGGGCTGTTGGTCGGGTCGGCATTGTGCACAGTCGAGCGTTTGTCCACAGTTGAGCGTTTGTCCACAGGGGCGACTCTTGCGCGGGTACGTATGTCAGTGCGCCGCATTAGAATTCGAACATGGGTTCGACCAACGTTGTGGCGCCGCCGGAAGTGGCCGCTGCCTTCGACACGTTGGACAATGCCGTGGCCGCGATCGGCGAGCTGGACTTCACCAAACTCGACCCCGTCGTGCGACTGCGCGCGCTGGAGCGCATGGAGACAGCCCGACGATTGCAGGCAGTGGTCGGCCACGACGTGATCGCCGGCCTGGGCAAAGAAGATCCCGCCCATATCGGCGGCCCGGTGCACAAAGTGGTCGCCGATTGGCTGCGCATCAGTTGCGCCGAAGCCCGCCGCCGGGTTCGCGACGCCGAACAACTTTCCCCACGCATCACTTTGACCGGACAGCAACTGCCACCAGACCTGCCGGCCAGTGCCCAGGTGTGGCGAGAAGGCCTACTGGATGGCCAGCACCTCAAAGTCATTCAGACCTTCATCCGCGACCTGCCGGAAGCAACGCCCGTCGAGACCGTCGAAGAAGCCGAAAAGTTCCTGGCCCAACAAGCCACCAAGCTTCGTCCCGACCAGCTCGAAAAGGCCGCCCACCGGTGCGCCCTGCTGATCAACCCCGACGGGAAATTCGCCGACGAAGACCGCGCGCGGCAGCGCGGCTTCACCTGGTGCGGTCAACGAACCGACGGGATGAGCGTCGGAAAGCTGATCGCCTCCCCAGAGCTGCGCGCCAATCTTGACGCGTGGCTGGCGCGGTTCGCCGCACCGGGCATGTGCAACCCCGACGATGAAACCCCCTGCGTCGATAAGGAACCCTCGGAGTACGCCGTCACCAAAGACGTCCGCAGCCCCGCCCAGCGTCAACACGATGCGCTCAACGCCCTGGTCCGCGGCCAACTGGGCGATCCGAAACTCGGCGTGCACAACGGCTTGCCGGTGGCCGTCATTGTTTCCACCACACTGCAAGAGCTGACCTCAGCCACCGGACGCGCGGTGACAGGCAGTGGAACACTGCTACCGATGCGCGACCTGATCCGCATGGCCAGCCACGCCTACCACTACCTGGCCGTCTTCGACCAACATTCAAACCGCCCCCTGTATCTGGGGCGAACCCGCCGAATCGCCTCACCAGACCAGCGCATAGTCCTCTACGCCAAAGACCGCGGCTGCACACACCCCGGCTGCGACGTCCCCGGCGATCGCTGCGAAGTCCACCACATCGACGACTGGGCCAACGGCGGTATGACCAACATCGACAAACTCACCCTCGCCTGCAAACCCAACCACCAACTAGCCGGAAAGGGCTGGCGGACAAGAAAACTCCCCAACGGCCGCACCGAATGGATCCCACCCCCCGAGCTCGACCGCGGCCAGCGGACCAACGACTACCACCACCCGGAACGCCTCTTCGATGACGACGAGGCGGGTTGACCCGCGCCTACTTCTTGAGCCGCCGGGCGAAACCGCGCACCAAAAGACCGGCGCTGGTGATCATGCGCGGCTCACTGAATAGCCTTCTCTACTGACCCACCACGCAGAACACGTTGCCCTCGGGGTCGGCCAGCACCACCCAGCGGAAGTTGTCGCCGATGTTGTGCCGTTCGACCTCGGTTGCTCCGGCCGCGGTCAGCCGCGACGCTTCGGCCTCCATATCCTCAGCACTGAAATCGAGGTGCAGGCGGTTTTTTCCGGGTGTGGGATCGGGCACCTTCTGAAATCCGAGCCTGGGCTCTTCGGCCCGGACCACCGCAATGAATTCGCCCGGCATCAGCTCGTGCGTCGTACCACCGAACTGCTCGGCCCACCAGCCGGCCAGCTTCGCGGGGTCGCTGCAGTCGAACGTGACCATCTCCACCTTGAGCGCCATATCCGCAGACTGTATGGCCTTAGTCAGGGGAAAGAAACGCTTGCAGCGCGGCAGAATAGGCGGCCACGTCGTGCGCACCCATCAGCTCCCGTGCGGAGTGCATGGCGAGTTGGGCGGCGCCCACGTCGACGGTGGGGATTCCGGTCCGAGCGGAAGCCATTGGCCCGATCGTCGACCCGCAGGGCAGGTCGGCCCGGTGCTCGTAACGCTGCAACGGGACTCCGGCCTGCTGGCAGGCCAGCGCGAACGCCGCAGCCGTGCGTCCATCGGTGGCGTACCGCAGATTCGGGTGCACCTTGAGCACCGGGCCTGCGTTGACTTCGATCAGGTGGCCGGGCTCGTGCCGCTCGGGGTAATTGGGGTGCGTGGCGTGTGCCATGTCTGCCGACGCCAGCAGCGAAGCGGGCAGCAGCCGCAGGAAGTCCTCCCGGCCGCCGCCGGCGGCGAGCACGATGCGTTCCAGGACGGTGCTCAGCAGGTTGGACTGCGCGCCGTGGTCTGAGGCCGAGCCGACCTCCTCGTGGTCGAAAATCACCAGCAGGGGCAGGAAGTCACTCGACGCCGAGTCCACTTCCAAGGCCAGTAATGCTTCCATTCCGGCATAGCAACTGGCCTGGTTGTCCAGCCGGGGCGCGCTCAGCAGGCTGGCGGTTCCGTTTACCGAGGCACCGATCACCGCCGACGGGGTCAGGTCATGCGTCATCAGGTCGGCGGCCAGCACGTCGGCCTCGGCCACCCCGGCACGTTCGGCGACATACCCGACGAAGGAACGGCAGGAACCTACTGCCCCCGTTTCCTGGCCAACACCCCATACCGCGTTGACATGCCGTTGCGGATCCAGCGTGACGGACTTGCGGTCCTCGGCCAGGTGGATGGCCAGCTGCGGCACCCGCAGGATCGGCTCGTCGATCCGGACCAGCCGGTGGGTGATCCCGGCACCGTCCCGCACCGACAAACGACCGCTGATGCCCAGGTCACGGTCCAGCCAGGAGTTCAGCCACGCTCCCCCGTACGGCTCCAGCGCCACCACCTGCCAGCCGGCGACCAGCCGGTCGGGGTGCTGCTTGACCCGCAGGTTCGGACTGTCGGTGTGCGCGCCGACGATCCGGAATGCGGCTTGGGCGCCCCCTGCGCGCGCGCCGTTCCACGCCACCAATGAGCCGGCCCGGACGGTGAAGTAGCGGCCCGCTTGGCCCGGCCAGCGGTCGGTTTCGCTGAGTTCGGTGTATCCAGCGTCGAGCAGCCGTTGGGCCACCGTCGCACAGACATGAAATGGCGACGGAGAGGCATCGATGAAATCGCAGAGGCCTGCTGCGCTGGCCGACGTGCCGGACATGTTCAACATCATGGCTGTCCGGGACCGCGGAGTTCGCGCTAGGGTCGGCAGAGTGCCTCCGGTTCAGCCGCAACCCATACTCGCGCCGTTGACGCCTGCCGCGATATTCCTTGTGGTCACCATCGACCGTGGCGGCGAGGCGACCGTGCACGACGCACTGGCGGATGTATCCGGGCTGGTGCGCGCTATCGGCTTCCGCGACCCGACCAAGCATTTGTCGGTGGTCACCTCGATCGGCTCCGACGCGTGGGGCCGGTTGTTCGGCGGGCCGCGGCCGGCCGAACTGCATCCGTTCATCGAGCTGACCGGGTCGCGGCACACCGCCCCGGCCACGCCCGGCGATCTGTTGTTCCATATTCGGGCCGAGGCGATGGACGTGTGTTTCGAGTTGGCCGGCCGCATCCTCAAGTCGATGGCCGGTGCAGTCACCGTCGTCGACGAGGTACACGGCTTCAGCTACTTCGACAACCGCGACCTGTTGGGCTTCGTCGACGGCACCGAAAACCCGGACGGCCCAATCGCTATCGGCGCCACGGCGATTGGTGACGAGGATCCCGACTTTGCCGGCTCGTGCTACGTCCACGTGCAGAAGTACGTGCACGACATGTCATCGTGGGATTCACTGTCGGTCACCGAACAGGAACGGGTGATCGGCCGGACCAAGCTGGAAGACATCGAACTCGACGACGACGTGAAGCCGTCCAACTCGCACGTAGCGCTCAACGTCATCACCGGCGACGACGGCAGCGAGCTGAAGATCGTGCGGGCCAACATGCCGTTCGGCGAACTCGGCACCAGCGAGTTCGGCACGTACTACATCGCTTATTCGCGGACACCCGAGGTCACCGAACGAATGCTGCGCAACATGTTCCTCGGCGATCCGCCGGGCAATACCGACCGCATCCTGGACTTCTCCACCGCGCTGACCGGCGGACTGTTCTTTTCCCCCACCATCGACTTCCTCGACGATCCACCGCCTCTGCCCGCGCCACTCGCGCCCGGTCCGGCGTCACACGACGGCTCACTCTCGATCGGCAGCCTGAAAGGAACCTCCCGATGAACAACCTCTACCGCGATCTGGCACCGGTCACCGAAGCGGCCTGGACGGAAATCGAATTGGAGGCGACCCGTACGTTCAAACGCCATATCGCCGGGCGGCGGGTAGTCGACGTCAGCGATCCGGGCGGGCCGGTCACCGCGGCCGTTGGCACCGGTCGGCTGATCGACGTGAAAGCACCCACCGACGGCGTGGTGGCTCACCTGCGGGCGAGCAAACCCCTTGTCCGGCTGCGGGTTCCGTTCATGCTGTCGCGCAACGAGATCGACGACGTCGAGCGCGGTTCCAAGGACTCCGACTGGGACCCGGTCAAGAAAGCCGCCAAGAAGCTGGCCTTCGTCGAGGACCGCACCATCTTCGAGGGATACAGCGCCGCGTCGATTGAGGGCATCCGGCAGGCCAGCTCGAACCATGCGCTGACGCTGCCCGAAGACCCACGCGAAATCCCCGATGTGATCTCGCAGGCGTTGTCAGAACTGCGGTTGGCCGGTGTCGACGGCCCGTATTCGGTGCTACTCGCGGCCGACGTGTACACCAAGGTCAGCGAGACCACCGAACACGGCTATCCCATCCGCGAGCACCTGAACCGACTGGTCGACGGGGACATCATCTGGGCGCCGGCCATCGATGGCGCCTTCGTGCTGACCACCCGCGGTGGCGACTTCGACCTGCAGTTGGGCACCGACGTCGCAATCGGGTACACCAGCCATGACGCCGACACCGTGCAGCTCTATCTGCAGGAGACCCTGACGTTCCTGTGCTACACCGCCGAGGCGTCGGTCGCGCTCAGCCCGTAACCCCGAGCTTACGGTCGCATCACGGCTTCACCTACACGGCGGCTGCGTAATCACCCCAAGCAGCCAACGAGGCGTTCAACGTCGCCAACGGCGACGTTTTTCAATGGCGCAATGTCTGGCCTGCGCTCGCCAAAACCCTGCGCGTTGAGGCCGGACCGGATACACCCATCAGTTTGGCCGGTTATCTCGCCGAGCACTCTGAGGTGTGGGATCGCGTCGTCACCAAATCCGGCCTTCGTCTCAAAGGTCTAGCACAAGGTCACTTTGGGGAGCGGCTGAGCAGATTAGCACCTGTCCTTCGTCGGGCTTCTCCAACGGCGATTGCACGTATGTGGCCTTTCCGGCGACGATTCCCGTGACACACACGTGACAGACCCCGCTTCGGCAGGAGAAACGCGTTGGCACGTCACAAGCTTCGGCAAGTTCGAGGATGCTGCCGTAATCTGCCGACCAGTTGACCGTAAGTCCGCTGCGCGTGAAGGTAACCGAAGGTCCGGTACCAGGCGTTCCCCCGGGTAGGTGCGGTATCTTGCGCACAGCGCCGACGATGCCCGGGTTGATTGACGGTAAGGCACCGAACAGTTCACTGTGGATATGCGCGGGGTCGAACCCGACAGTGGTGAGGTAATCGCGTAGGTCCGCCATGAATTGTGTTGGACCGCAAAGATACGCGGTGGCATCGGGCGGCAGGCCCAGCGTCGCGATCGACTTTTCATTTAGACGGCCGTGCGTTTCGGTGTAGAACACCTGCTGTCGAGCATGAGGCAATGACTCGATGAGAGACGTCACTTCGGTTGCAAAAGAATGAGTTTCACGATTGCGGGTGGTGTGCAGCCACCAGATGTCGCGGCTGCTAGCGGTGGCCGCCAGTTTGTGCAACATGGCCAGGACGGGAGTGACGCCGATTCCCGCTGAGATCAGAACGACCGGATTGCTGCCGTCGGCGAGATGGAAGTCGCCGCGGGGGGCGGCTGCCTCTATCACGGATCCTGGTTCGATGTGGGCGTGCAGCCATCGGCTCACCAGGCCGTGCTCTTCGCTTTTCACGCTGATGCGGTAGTACCCCACGGCGGAGTCCCCGGAGAGGGAGTAGCTACGCAGTGGTGCCGGCTCGCCTGCGCCCGGAATTCGCACGGTCAGGTATTGACCCGGAAGTGCTGGGGGCAAGGAGGTGTGGTCTTGGGCCTCTAGCCGGATCGACAGCACGTGTGCACTTTCCCGACGTATTGCGCTGACCCGCAACCGGCGAAAACCGTTCCACCCCGGTTCGATTCCGATTGGCGGTGCGGCCGCGGCCGCGGGGCCCTCGTGTGCCGCCAGCATGTCCTGGAACGACTGCTGCCAGCCGGGGCTGAGCGCGGGAACGTCGACGATCTTGCGGAGTTGTTCGACATTGCGATCCGGCAGATAGAGCAGTGCGTCGACATCGGCGACACAGAGCTCGTGACGGCCGCGGCGGGTCTGCACAATGTCGTCACCGGATCGGACGTGCCCCTCGGTGATGACGCGAAAGTAGAAGCCTGGACGATGCTGGGAGACAAGCAGATTCGGCATTTCCGGTTCGCCGAGCCGCACGCCTACCCGAAAACACGTGACGCGCGGTTGGGTGACCTCGAATTCGGCGTCGCCGATGCGGTAGCGGTCGCCGATGCAGACTTCGTCGTCGGCGAGCCCGGCGACGGTGAAGTTTTCCCCGAAGTGACCGGGTACCAGGTCGTCGCGATTCAGGTACGTGTTCCAGAAGTCGTACGACTCGGTCTGGTAGACCATGACGGCGCGTTGTTCACCACCGTGGCCGGCGAGGTCGCCTTGGCCGTCACCGTCAATGTTGAGGCGGCGCACCATGACCGGTCCGTCGACCGGGGTCTTCCAGATTCCGGTATGAACGACCTTGCCGCGCCACTGCACATCCTTGGGCATGCCGACATTCACTGAAACAAGCCTGCCCAACTGCGTCTCCTCGTGGTGTCGACACCGCAGCCCGCCCCACCCACAAAATTGGGATGGTTGACCTAGAATATGCCACTCTTGCATCGCAACTTCCTAGCCAGGGATCGCGTGGTCGCCTGACGACGGCCCGCGGGCGGCACAGGCAACAATGGGCTGGACATCCCATAATTTCAGCCGCCTGCAGGTTAGCCTGACGCGATGGCTCATCCCGACGTCCACATTGAAAAGCGCGTGACCCCCATGGGTCGTGCCACCCGCGATCGAATCGTGCAGGCAGCCGCCGAGTTGATCGTCACCGAGGGACTGCGGGCGTTGAACACGGACAGCGTGCGCAAAGCCGCGGCGGTGAGTGGCTTGCGGCCGCGTCTCCGTTGGCGTGCGTGAGCATTGCGCCTCGCAACTTGCCCACTATTTCGCCGACAAGAGCGCGTTGATCCGCGCGGTGGTCGCCCGCCAGATCGGCGTGTTGCTGAGCCCAAGGCGCGCGACAGCCGATCTGCTTCGTCCCGGCGCCGACCCAATTCCTGACCGGCGCCGGCGCGAACTCTGTGACCCAATACCCGACCCTGCACCGTTACCTGAAATGTGAGTGTTTGTATGACTGAGCATTTCAAGCAACTTCCTCTTTGGGGGACGCACCCCCACCGGCATCGGCATTGTCGCCTGCTGCGGCTCGGGTTCGGGTTTCACTGCCATCAGTGCGCGTAACGTCACGGGAAGAACCGACGAAAGGATTTTCGACCATGGCAGCGGACCAACAGGGAAACGGGCCAACGGCGACACCCGGTGGTGACGAAGCCGGTGATGCCTATGACGTCGTGGTACTCGGCGCCGGGCCGGTTGGACAGAATGCCGCCGACCGGACGCGCGCCGCGGGCCTGCGCGTCGCTGTGGTCGAACGCGAACTCGTCGGGGGCGAATGCTCGTATTGGGCCTGCGTACCGAGCAAGTCACTACTGCGTCCGGTCACCGCCATCTCCGATGCCCGCCGGGTGGACGGGGCACGCGAGGCGGTCGACGGTGCGATAAACGCCGCCGGGGTCTTCGGCCGCCGCGACCGTTACGTAAGCGACTGGGACGACACCGGCCAGGCCGACTGGGTGAGTGGCATAGGCGCGACCCTGATACGCGGACATGGACGATTGGACGGTCCGCGACGAGTTGTCGTCACCACACCCAGCGGCA
Source organism: uncultured Actinomycetota bacterium (assembly GCA_963763005.1). Classification (GTDB taxonomy): domain Bacteria; phylum Actinomycetota; class Actinomycetes; order Mycobacteriales; family Mycobacteriaceae; genus Mycobacterium. Next base: position 118,746 of record CAVXMI010000015.1, on the reverse strand, counting down.
AGGAGGTGATGCTGACCGTCCGGCATGCGGTCGTCGTCTGCACCGGAAGCCGGCCCGCGCTCCCCGACTTGCCCGGCCTCGCCGAAGCCCGACCGTGGACCAACCGCGAAGCCACCGACAGCAGCGACGTCCCGAACCGGCTCGCCGTCGTCGGGGCCGGTGGCGTGGGCGTCGAAATGGCAACGGCCTGGCAAGGATTGGGCTCAAAGGTGACCTTGCTGGCTAGAGGATCTCAGCTGCTGCCTCGGATGGAGCCTTTTGTGGGCGAGCTTGTCGGCCGCGGACTCGCCGACGCGGGCGTGGACGTGCGCGTGGGTGTGTCAGTCCGCGAACTCCGCCGGGCTTACCCCTATTGCCCTGTGGTCCTCGCTTTGAGCGACGGCACCGATCTGGAGGTCGACGAAATACTCTTTGCCACCGGCCGAAAACCCCTCACCGACCATATCGGCTTGGAAACAGTGGGACTGACTCCGGGCAGTTGGCTCGATGTCGACGACACCTGCCGAGTGCAAGCCGTCGCCGACGATTGGCTCTACGCGGCCGGCGACGTCAATCACCGTGCGCTGCTGACCCATCAGGGCAAGTACCAAGCGCGCATTGCCGGTGCGGCCATCGGCGCCCGCGCCGCGGGCACACCGTTGGACACCGCGCCGTGGGGGGTGCATGCGACCACCGCCGATCATCACGCGGTCCCGCAGGCCTTCTTCACCGACCCCGAAGCCGCCGCGGTGGGGCTGACGGCTGAGCAGGCTGTGCAGGCCGGTCACCGCGTCAAGACGATAGATGTCGAAATCGGCGACGTTGTCATGGGAGCCAAGCTCTATGCCGACGGGTATACCGGCCGGGCACGCATGGTGGTTGACGTGGATCACGGCCATGTGCTCGGTGTGACGATGGTCGGCCCGGGCGTCACGGAAATGCTGCACTCGGCCACTGTCGCCGTTGCCGGCCAGGTACCCATCGATCGGTTGTGGCACGCCGTACCGTGCTTCCCCACGATAAGTGAACTATGGCTGAGACTCCTTGAAGCCTACCGGGATTCGTTTTTTGTGGTCGTCTAGGCAGGCCGCTTCGGACGATGGTCAGTAGAAGGAGCAATCATGGGAATCTCGGACGGATTCCACCCCGATTTTCACGAGACGGCGCCACAGGTGACTCGCAGCCGGGTGCATCACATCAGGGCATCGGAAATCACTTCCGACACCGCGCAATCGGACGGCCTGAGGCGCTTCGCCGCGCTCAGCGGTCGCTCGGTCGGTGCGGAGAAACTGTGGATGGGTGAGACGCATGTCTCCCCTGAAACGGCGTCCGCCAACCACCACCACGGTGAGTCGGAGACCGCAATCTACGTACGAAGTGGCAACCCGGAGTTCGTGTTCCACGACGGCGTGCAAGAGGTGCGCATCTCGACTCAGCCCGGCGACTACATCTTCGTCCCGCCGTATCTGCCGCACCGGGAGGAGAACCCGGACCCGACCGCACCCGCGGAAGTGGTTATCGCACGCAGCACCCAAGAGGCCATCGTGGTGAACCTGCCGGCGCTGTATCCACTCTGAGCCTTGAGTCGCGTTCAGCAGAAGGCGATCTCGATGAGATTCCCGTCGGTGTCACGGCAGTAGCGTGACGTCATCGAACCCAACGCGCCGGTCCCGGTTACCGGTCCGGAGATCATTTCAACCCCGCATCCTTCGAGGTGTGCGTGTACCTCGTCCGGGGTGGAGCGGGTGATGAAGCACAAGTGACCCAGTCGGGATCGTCGCCCTGCGGGCCGACCGGTCGCAGGTTGATCTTCTGATTCCATCCCAGGCCGGCCCTCCTTGCAAGTCGCCAGCTCGGATCTGGCTGAAATACGTTCGCTACCAAAGTAACCCGGAAGCAAAATACCGATGGGCCGACGGACGTGCGCGACAGCGAAGCGGGAGGGATACGAATTTGACTCCGTGTGGTCACGCGACCACTTCCTCACGGTCAGGCCGGCCGGGGCGCGCTACCCAGGTCACTGCCCCTGCCGGAGGGCTGGACGGCGCTGACTGCACTGGCCCGGGACACCACCCGACTGCGCCTGGGCACCAGTGTGCTGTGCAATTCCCAACGCCATCCTCCGGTGCCGGCGAAGATGGCTGCCACGCTGGACGTCATCTCCGAGGGGCGTCTCGAGCTGGGATCGGGCGCCGGCTCGTTTCAGCGTGAGTTCGAGGCCTACGGGATTCCGTTCCCGCCCGTGCGCGACCCGGCCTCCGCACTTGCCGAGTCTTCTGCAGGTCATTCGGGCGGTGTGGACCGAACCGAACCCCAGCTATGCCGGTGAGTTCTACACGCTGGATGGCGCCATCTGTGATCCAGCTCCGGTACAGCGGCCACATCCACCGTTGTGGGTCGGCGGCGAAGGCGACCGTGTTCAGCGCATCGCCGCCAAGTCCGCTCAGGGTATCCCCACGTTATTGGTCGCGACGTCATCCCGCTGATCAAATCCGCCTGGCTCGTGCCAGCCCGGCGAGGAAGAGTCGCTCAGCGAATTCTCAACTGATTCTTCGGAACTGCATTCCTTGGTTCAAAGGATCCGCATAACCGCCGGCCTCAGCATGGATCTCATGACCGAGCCGCTGAACGCGAACCTGATCGAACGCTACCTGTGCACCCGCGGGCGGCGGTACTTCCGCGGCCGGCACGACGGCGAGTTCTTCTTCGTCGCCGACGCCCACCCCCGGCGGCTCCACGTCCACCTCGAGATCCCGCCCGGGCAAACCGACGTGTTCACGATTCGGGTTGCTCCCGCCTGCTTTTTCCCTGCCGCCGACCACGTCCGGCTGGCGCAGTTCGCCGACACCTGGAACGAGCAGAACCGCGAAGTCACCGCGATCGTGCATGGGTCTTCGGATCCGCAGCGCATCGGCGTTGCCGCACGGCAGTCCGTAATCGGGGATCGGTTCCACTTCGACGATTTCGCCGCCTTCGTTGACCGCACCATCTCAGCCGCGATCGATCTGTTCGGCGAGTTGACCCCGGTTGCCGAATTGCCGTCAATCGCACTGGCGTTGCTGCGAGACGCCGGGTGAGCTGATACGGCACGGTGTCGGCGGCCAACAATATGGGCAACGTCTGGCGGCTACGCCGATCAGCTCGGCGTCGCGGTCACGACTCCCGCCTGGGCGGTGTAGCTCAGGCCGCCAGAACCGCGTCCAGTGCCGAATAGAACAGGCCCAGCCCGTCATCGGAAGGACCGGTTAACGCTTCGATGGCATGTTCGGGGTGCGGCATCAACCCGACGACACGGCCATTGGCTGAGCTGATGCCGGCGATGTCATGCAGCGAGCCGTTGACGTTGTCGTGGTAGCGGAACACCACCCGTCCGTCGCCTTCCAGTTCGTCGAGCACCTTCTCCGGTGCCACATAGCGGCCCTCGCCGGACTTCAGCGGCACCAGCAAGTCGGCGTCAGGTTCGAAACGCGACGTCCACGCCGTCGAAGTGGACGCCACGCGCAGCCACACGTCGCGGCAGATGAAGTGCAAACCCGCGTTGCGGGTCAGAGCGCCGGGCAGCAGCCCGGCCTCACACAGCACCTGAAATCCGTTGCAAATCCCCAATACCGGCATGCCGCGACCGGCGGCGGCAACCACCTCGCCCATCACCGGGGCGAATCTGGCGATCGCGCCGGCCCGGAGATAGTCACCGTAGGAAAAGCCGCCGGGCACCACCACGGCGTCGACGCCCTTGAGGTCAGCGTCGGCATGCCACAGGCTGACCGCTTCGGCACCCACCTGCCGCGCCGCGCGGGCGGCGTCGACGTCGTCGAGCGTCCCGGGAAAGGTGATGATGCCGATCCGGGCCGTCACTGCGGGTCCCGGCTGATCGTCCAGTCCTCGATCACCGTGTTCGCGAGCAGCGATTCCGCGATTTCGGCGAGCACCGTGTCGTCGACGGTGTCGTCCACTTCGAGCTCAAACCTCTTGCCCTGACGGACATCTGAGATTCCGGAATGCCCAAGCCGCCCCAGCGCACCGACAATCGCCTGACCCTGTGGGTCGAGAATCTCCGCTTTGGGCATCACATGCACGACCACCCGGGCCACCGGCGCTCCTCCTCAGATCTGATCGCTCGGCGACAACTCTACCGGCGACAGCTGCCGCCGGGGTGCCCTGAACAACATCTAGGACATCCCAGCCTCACGGGCACGAACCGATATAGGCCTCGCACAGCGGAGCGGTCATGGCGTCCAGAACCGCGGAGTCTGCGACCGTCGGCCACTCCACCTGCGGGGACCCTGACGACCACAGCGTGAGCTCACTGATCGTGCTGCTCGACAGGTGCGCGACCAGGTAGGTGTGCATGACGACCGGTCCGCTGATCACCGCGGCGATGCGAGCCGGTTCGTCGTCGGTGACCGACGGCGATTGCCGCGGCGCCCCCAGCTGGCAGGCGCGTAGCGCGGCGACGGCGGTGCCGAACACCGAAGCTGCGAGCTGGCCACCGCGGGCCGTGTCACCGCGCCAGTGCAGGATTTGAGCCTGCAACTGCCACTGACCGTCCGGGTGCGCCACCGACCCGCGACCCGCGACCGCGAAGTTGCGGCTGTCCTGCGGGAAGGCCGGCGTGGCGCACACTTGCTCGAACCGGAATCGCGGTGTCGCCCTGGTCACCGCGACTGCCACACCGGCCAGCCCGGGCCAGCCGTAGACCGAATCCAGGGGCACGGCCCGTCGATGGATCCACGCGGTGCCCGGGATCTGATCGCACACGGGCGGGCAGGTCTCCGGCTCCGCCTGTGCAGGTGTCACCACCAGAAGAGCAATCACCAAGCTACCGGCGACCAGCATCGTCGTCAGCATCACCCGCATCTGCACGGTCCCCATCAGGGCACAATCGTAGACATGCAACTGACGCATTTCGGGCATTCCTGCCTTCTCGCCGATTTCGGACAAACCAGCGTTCTTTTTGATCCCGGTACCTTCGCGCACGGCTTCGAAGGAATCACCGGCCTGTCCGCGATCCTGATCACCCACCAGCACCCCGACCACGTCGACGTCACGAGACTGCCGGCCCTGCTCGAGGGCAACCCGAACGCCGTGCTGTACGCCGATCCACAGACCACCGCCCAGCTGGGGACGCCGTGCCGGGAGGTGCACGTCGGCGACGAACTGCCGGTCGGAGAGCTGACCATCCGGGCCGCCGGCGGCCGGCACGCGGTGATCCACCCGGAGATCCCGGTGGTCGAGAACATTTCCTACCTGGTGGACGATGGCGACCATCGCGCCAGGCTGATGCACCCCGGTGACGCACTATTCGTCCCGGACGAGAAGGTGGACGTATTAGCCACTCCGGCCGCGGCCCCGTGGATGAGGATCTCCGAGGCTATTGACTATCTGCGCGCGGTGGCACCGGCCCGCGCGGTACCCATCCACCAGGCGATCATCGCTCCTGACGCGCGCGGCATCTACTACGGCCGGCTCACCGAGATGACCAGCACCGACTTCCAGGTGTTACCCGAAGAAAGCGCGGTCACCTTCTAAGCGATTACTCCTCGACCTCGCCGGCGTGACGAGCGAGAGCAGACCGGTGCTAGGTGATGTCGTCGGCAGCCCCGCGACCGGCGGCCCGGCCGGAGAAGATGCAGCCACCCAGGAAAGTGCCCTCCAAGGCCCGGTAACCATGCACGCCGCCACCGCCGAACCCGGCAACCTCGCCGGCCGCGTACAGCCCGGTGAGTGGGGTGCCGTCGGACTTGAGAACCCGTGCTTCCAAATCAGTTTCGATCCCGCCCAACGTCTTTCGGGTCAGGATATGCAACTTGACCGCGATCAGCGGACCGGCCTTCGGATCGGCCAACCGGTGCGGCGCCACCACCCGGCCCAGCCGGTCGCCCAGATAGCCGCGCGCGGCGCGGATCGCGGTGATCTGACCGTCTTTGGTGAACTTGTTGGCCACCTCGCGATCACGCGAAGTGACCGCGGCTTCCACCGTCTCGTAGTCCAGCGGCTCCACATCGGGCAACTCGTTCATCGCGTCCACCAATTCGCCCAACGAGTTGGCGCTGACGAAGTCCACACCCCGGTCGATGAAAGCCTGCACCGGTCCCGGTGGCCCGGACTGGGCCCTCGAGCGCAACAACTCACGCACGCTTTGCCCGGTCAGGTCGGGGTTCTGCTCCTGACCGGAGAGCGCGAATTCCTTCTCAATGATCCTGGCGTTCAACACGAACCAGGTGTAGTCATAGCCAGACTGGGTGATGTACTCCAGGGTGCCCAGCGTGTCGAACCCGGGGTACAGCGGAACCGGCAACCGATTGCCGGCACCGTCCAGCCACAGTGGCGACGGGCCCGGAATGATCCGGATGCCGTGGCTCGGCCAGATCGGGTCGTAGTTGGTGATGCCCTCGGTGTAGTGCCACATCCGATCGGGGTTGATCACCCGCGCACCGGCCTTTTGGGAGATGCCGATCATCCTGCCGTCGACATGCGCCGGCACCCCACTCAGCAGTTGCTTGGGGACGCGACCCATCCGCTTCGGCCAGTTCTTGCGCACCAGATCGTGGTTGCCGCCGATGCCCCCACTGGTCACGATCACCGCTGAAGCGCGGAATTCGAACTTCCCCATGGCTTTTCGTGAGGACGGCGCGCCACGCGGTTCGTCCGACGGCTCCAGTACGGTACCCCGAACACCCGTCACCGCGTCACCCTCGACGATCAGCTTGTCGACCTGGTGCCGGTGCGCGAATCGCACGTTCGGCCGGTTCCGCAGCTGGCGCGCGAAGATTTCGACCAGCGCGGGCCCGGTACCCCACGAGATGTGGAAGCGGGGCACCGAGTTGCCGTGTCCCTGCGCGTCGTAACCACCACGCTCGGCCCAGCCCACCAGTGGAAAAATCTTCAGCCCCCGGGCGCGCAGCCAGCTGCGCTTCTCCCCCGCCGCGAAATCGACGTAGGCATGTGCCCATTGTTGCGGCCAGTAGTCCTCAGGCCGATCGAAAGCCGCGGTCCCCAGCCAATCCTGCAAAGCCAGTTCATGGCTGTCGTGGATACCCAGACGGCGCTGCTCGGGGCTGTCGACGAAGAACAGACCGCCGAACGACCAAAAGGCCTGCCCGCCCACGTTGGCGCTGTTCTCCTGGTCCAGGATCAGCACCCGCAAACCGCGGTCCATCAATTCGCAGGCGGCGACCAGCCCTGCCAGTCCGGCTCCGACGATGATCGCGTCAGCGGTGAACCCGTCCGAACCAGAACTCGCAGAATCGCTCATGTCGGTACAGGGTAGTGCCACCGATCACGTGGCCCGCCGATTACGCGGCGTCCAGAACCGCCTTGTCGGCCGCCAGCGGTACACCATCGGGGTGCATTCGTGCAGCATCGCCAGGTCGACGGCATCCAGCATGGCCTGCCGAGGACCGGACTTGCGCAAGTGACGGGCGGCCACCGCGACCCGGACGACGCCACCGCGACGTGCGATGCGCTCGGCCGACATCACCACCATCCGGCACCACCATGGCTCGGTCAGGAAGCCTTCTCCGATACCCAGTACGCGGGCACGTACGGTGGATTTCCGGACCAGGTCGGTAACCCCGTGAAGGTCAGCCAGCAGTCGAAATCCGTTGCCCGGCAATGCCTTGATGACGCCCGGTGATACCACCCAGCCCGGTGCCGCGAACAGCCGGGTACGTAGCCCGAGGTGCTCGAGCACCCGGTCAGCGGCCGTCACCCGCAGGTTGGCCTCATGCGCGTGCAGCGTCGCGAATTCGCCACGCCGCTTCTTGGTGGCCGCTTCGTCGTAGCCGTGCAGTACCAGGGCGTCGCCACCGGCACGTCGCCCGGACAGCCACTCGACGGTGTGGGGGTCGTGGTCGAGCCGGTAGTCATCTCGCGCAGCCGCGGAGCGACCAACAGCGACACCGGTACCGATCGGGCATCCATTTGCGCGCAGAATGCGTCGACGTCGGCCAGGGTGTGCTCGCCTATCCCCGAGACCGAGACGATCAATTTTCCAGACACGCTTGCATTTTGCCGATTCGAAGTTTCCGGACGGTGAAGGACACGCGGACAACAGGCGTATATCCAGCGCCCCTGACGTGCGGATATCGGGCCCGGTACCGGCCGGTGCAACGGTGTTGAGCCGGTCCCTGCGTCGGTACGGGTGACACGTGTCGATATGCTCAGCAACGCCATGGATAAGGCGCGTTCCGCCCGGCCGACGCCGCGCTGCCCACCACCGCCACGGGGCAGCCCAGCCCCGGCGAACACGTCTACCCCGACAAGCTCGACGCCGAGACATTCCGGATCGCCGGGGTTTGTGTGCTGGCCTCGGTGATGACGATCCTGGACGCCACCATCGTCAGCGTCGCGCAACGCACCTTCATCGTCGAGTTCGGGTCCACCCAGGCGGTCGTGGCCTGGACCATGACCGGCTACACGCTGGCGCTGGCCACCGTGATCCCGATAACCGGTTGGGCAGCCGACCGATTCGGCACCAAACGGCTCTGGATGGGTTCGATTTTGGCGTTCACACTGGGCTCACTGCTGTGCGCGATGGCGCCGAACATTTTGCTGCTCATCTTATTTCGGGTGTTGCAAGGCATCGGCGGGGGCATGTTGATGCCGCTGGGATTCATGATCCTGACGCGCGTGGCAGGCCCGAAGCGGCTGGGCCGCCTGATGGCGGCCCTGGGCATCCCGATGCTGCTCGGCCCGATCGGCGGGCCGATCCTGGGCGGCTGGCTGATCGGCGCTTCAGCTGGCCCTGGATCTTCCTGGTTAACCTCCCGATCGGGTTGGGCGCGTTCACCTCGCGGCGATCGTGTTCCCCACGGACCGGCCGGCACCGTCGGAGACCTTCGACATCATCGGGGTGCTGCTGCTGTCCCCCGGCCTGGCGATCGTTCCTGTTCGGGGTGTCGTCCATCCCGGGCCGTGGCACGTGGCCGATCGCGACGTGTTGGTGCACCGGCGATCATCGGCCTGGCGTTGATCGTCGCGTTCGCTTGCGCATGCCTGGTACCGCGCGGACCACCCGCTCATCGACCTGCGGTCTGTTCAAGAACCCTGTGGTCACACAAGCCAATCTGACGGCTTGCTGGTATTCGCCGTCGCCTTTTTCGGCTCTGCGCTGCTGCTCCCGAGCTACTTCCAGCAAGTGCTGCACCAAACACCGATGCAATCCGGGGTGCACATGATCCCCCAGGGACTCGGCGCCATGCTGACCATGCCCTTCGCCGGAGCGTTCATGGACAGGAGGGGACCGGGAAAGAGCGTGCTGGTTGGCATCACGCTGATCGCTGCGGGCCTGGGCACCTTCACTTTCGGTATCGCCGAGCAGGCGGACTACCTACCGACGCTGCTGGCAGGACTGGGGATCATGGGCATGGGTATGGGCTGCACCATGATGCCGCTCTCCGGGGCGGCAGTGCAGGCGCTGGCTCCGCAGGAGATCGCCCGCGGTTCGACGCTGATCAGCGTCAATCAGCAAGTGGGCGGCTCGATAGGGACCGCACTGATGTCGGTGATCCTGACCAACCAATTCAATCGCAGCGAAAACATCCCCGTCGCAAACAAAGTCGCGCTCCTACAACACAACGCCGCCAGGCATGGCGTGCCGGTCGACCCTTCGGCAATGCCGCAGCAGGCCCTCGCACCCGATTTCGCGGGCAATGTGCTGCAGGACCTTTCACATTCCTACACAGTCGTGTTCGCGGTCGCGGTCGCGCTGGTGGTGTCGACGCTGATCCCGGCGGCGTTTCTGCCGAAGACGCCGGCCGGCTGATCAGGCTGTCCCTCGAACAGCATCGTCGCTATCCGCTTGACGGTTTCCATCGGATCCACCGCCCTGACTTCAGCATTGACCGCATCATTGAGCCAGAGCATCGAAAAACCGTGCGCCGGCGCCCAGGCTGCCAGCTGGGCACCCGCCCGATCCGCCCACGTCGATGACTACGCGCCTATCCGTGCGCAGTGCCGAGGAGGTTGTCTTTCTCGCCGCCCCCGTTGTTGTCGCCATCGGCGGCAGCCAGCAGCCAGGCGTACTGGAAGGCGGTTTCCTTCCAACGCTCGTAGCGTCCACTTATTCCGCCATGACCGGCGTGCATCTGAGTCTTCAACAGGACCGGGTTGCCGTCGGTCTTGGCGTGTCGCAGCGCAGCGATCCACTTGGCCGGCTCCACGTAGTAGACCCTGGTGTCGTTCAGCGACGTCATCGCCAGGATGGCCGGGTACCGTTTGGCCGCGACGTTCTCATATGGCGAGTACGACTTCATATACGCGTAGACATCGCGGTCGCTCAGCGGATTTCCCCACTCGTCCCACTCGGTCACGGTCAGCGGCAAGGAGGGATCCAGGATGGTGGTCAGCGGGTCGACGAACGGTACCTGCGCAAGGATTCCGGCGAAAAGTTCCGGCGCCATGTTGGCCACCGCACCCATCAGCAGACCGCCCGCACTGCCGCCCAAAGCCACCAACTGCTGCGGCCGGGTCAGTCCCGAGTCCACCAGATGTTTTGCCACCGCGACGAAGTCGGTGAAGGTGTTCTTCTTGTCCAGCATCTTGCCGTGTTCGTACCACAGCCGGCCCATCTCACCGCCGCCGCGAACATGGGCAACGACGAACACCATGCCGCGATCCAGCAGCGACAGCCGAGCGATGGAAAAACGGGGGTCCTCGCAGATCTCGTAGGCGCCGTAACCGTAAACCAGTGCCGGCGCCGGGAACTCGATACCGGCGCGGTGCACGATCGAAACCGGGATCCGGGCGCCGTCGTCTCCGTACGCCCAGTCGCGGCGTTCAACGTAGTCCTCGCGACGGTAGCCGCCCAGCACCGGCTGCTCTTTCAGTAATGTGCGCTCACCGGTAACCCGATCGATGTCGTAGATCCGAACCGGGGTGACGAAAGATCCCGCGCCGACCCGGAGTTTGGGCGAATCCCAGTTCGGATTGGCGCCCAGTCCGGCCGACATCAGCTCGGAGTCGAACGAGATCTCCTCGGGCTCACCGTAGCCGCCGCCGGATTCGATGGGCCACAGTTGAATCCGCGGCAACGCCTCGCGCCGGTAGCTGACCACCAGATGGCCGGCGAAGGCATCCACGCCGTCGAGCCGGACGTCGTCGCGGTGCGGGATCAGGGTGCGTTGCTGCGCCGGATCGCCGACCGGGGCCTCGACCAGCGTGAAGTTCACCGCATCGTCGTTGTGCAGGATCAAGAATCGGTCCTGATCGCCGACGACTGCGTGCTCCACCGAATACTCGACGCCGTCGCGGCGCGGCAGTACGACGGTGAACTGTGCGTTCGGGTCAGCCGCGTCCGCGTAGCGGACTTCGGAAGTGATGGAAGACCCCGCCCCGATCAGCACGTAGGCGTTGCTGCGGGTACGCCCCACCGCGAGCCAGAACCTTTCATCGGATTCGTGGTAGACCTGCTCCGGAGATTCGCCGGAGCCGAGGCGGTACCGCCACACCGTGTCCGGGCGCCAGGCCGGGTCCACGGTGACGTAGTAGACGATGCGGTCGTCAGCGGCCCAGGTCGCTCCGGCGCCGATGTCGGCGATCTCGTCAGGATATTGCTCTCCGGTGCGTAAGTCCTTGAACCGCAAGGTATATCGTTCGTCTCCGGCGACGTCGACGGAGTACGCCAGCAGATTGGCGTCCAGGCTTACGCTGGCTGCGCCCAATGAGAAGAAGTCGTGACCTTCGGCTTCCACATTCTCGTCGAGCAGCACCTGCTCACCGGGTATCTCGGTGTGCTCGTCCAATTGTGGCGGATTCCAGTCGTCGGGATCGGTCACCGGACAACGACAATGAACACCGTATTGCTTTCCCTCGAAGGTGCGGGCGTAGTACCACCAGCCACCACGCCGAGTCGGCACCGACAAGTCGGTTTCCTTGGTACGGGACTTGATTTCATCGAAAATCTTTTGCCGCAAAGGCTCAAGGGGGGCGGTGGCCTGATCGGCGTATGCGTTCTCAGCTTCGAGGTAGGCGATGACATCGGGGCTGTCCTTGTCGCGCAACCATTCGTAGGGGTCGACGAAGAAGTCACCGTGGTACTCCCGCCGGGTCTCCAGACGTTTGGCCACGGGCGGTACCGGCGGCACGGACGAGTCCGTCATGCGGCCGGACCGATCCAGTCGCCGAAGCTCAGGCCCGAAATCCGTTCGTAAGCTTTGATGTAACGGCCGCGTGTGGCCTCGATGATGTCGTCCGGGAGCGGGGGCGGCGGCTCCTCGCCGCCGCGCTCCCAGCCGGACTCGGGGCTGGTGAGCCAGTTGCGGACGAACTGCTTGTCGAAGCTGGTCTGGACCACCCCGGGCCGGTAGTCGCCGGCTGGCCAGTACCGCGATGAGTCCGGTGTGAAGATCTCGTCGGCCAGCAGCAGGTTACCGTCGGCGTCGGTGCCGAATTCAAACTTGGTGTCGGCGATGATAATTCCCTTGGTCAGGGCGTGATAGGCGGCCTGAACATAGATCTGCAGGGTCCGGTCGCGCAATTGGTTGGCGCGCACCGCGCCCACCATCTCGATCACCCGGTTGAACGAAATGTTCTCATCGTGGTCTCCCAGCGCCGCTTTGGTCGCCGGGGTGAACAGCGGTGTGGCGAACTTGCTGGCCTCGACCAGACCCGGCGGCAACGCGATACCGCAGACCTTCCCGGTCGCCTGGTAGTCGAGTAAGCCCGAGCCGGTCAAGTAGCCGCGGGCCACACATTCCACCGGAAGCATCTCCAGCTGCCGCACCACCAGCGCGCGGCCAAGCACTTCGTCGGGGATACGCGGATCATCCGGCGGCCCGGCCAAGTGGTTGGAGGCTTCGACGAGGCTGAAGAAGAACACGCTCATCGCGGTCAGGATGCGGCCCTTGTCCGGGATCGTGCTGTCGAGGACGTAGTCGTACGCCGAGATCCGATCGGTGGCGACCAGCAACAGGTGCTCGTCGTCGACGCGGTACAGCTCACGAACCTTGCCGCTGGCCAGATGGGGGTAGTCGGCTAATGCGGGGCGCATCGGGTCAGCCTATCGGGCAACCAGAGACCGACACTGTGCTGGGATCAGCCCTATGAGATCGCGGTACTTGCCCTACTCCACCAGACCCGTTCGGCTGGCTGCCCAACTGTTCAGCGATATCACCGTCTCCGTGTGGACGGTGATATGGGTGTTCGTCGGCCTCGCCGTCCACAGCGCCATCTCGACGATCGCCGAGGCCGGCCGGCAAGTGGAAAGTGGCTCGAAGGGAATAGCCGGCAACCTGTCGTCGGCGGGTCAGGGAGCGCAGCACATTCCGTTGGTGGGTGACACGGTCAGCAAGCCGCTCACCGCGGCCAGCGACGCAGCCCTCGACATTGCAGGCGCCGGGCACAGCCTGGACACCACGGCGAGCTGGCTCGCGGTGATGCTCGCACTGGCGGTCGCCTCGCCGCCGATCCTTGCGGTGACCATGCCGTGGCTGTTCCTTCGGCTCCGGTTCTTCCGACGCAAATGGACCGTGACCGCGCTGGCCGCCACTTCGGCCGGGCAACAACTGCTCGCGCTACGGGCGCTGGCGAACCGATCGCCGGCCAAGCTGGCCGCCGTCAGTGCGGATCCGGTCGGTGCCTGGCGCCGCGAGGATCCCGTCATCATCCGCGGCCTGGCCGCTCTCGAACTGCGAGCGGCCGGGATCAGGCTTCGCGGACACTAACCGCGCTCATCCACCAGTGCGCGCCGCAATCGAAACGGGCCGGCGATGACCATGATCAGCCACGTCGCCCCAGAAGGACACCGGCGATACGGTGCTCAGCGCTCGCTGACCGATCTCGGCCGCCATGGCGTCAGTGACCGCCGAGTACATGCCCAGCGGGAACACCGGGGTCCACCAGACACCGGCGAACTCCAGCATGCCGGGCCGCCTATCTAGGCTCCCAGCAATTCCACAACAAGGTGCCGGATGCCGGTATGCCGGTTGCTGCGTGTCCATTCGACGGGCTCGACCACCCGAACGCTGCCGAAGCGCGACAGCAGTTCCTCGAACAACACCCGCAGTTCCAGCCGGGCCAGATTGGCACCCAGGCAATAGTGCACTCCTTGCCCGAAACCCAGGTGCGGGTTGGGTTTCCGGGCAATGTCGAACTCGTCCGCGCGATCGAACACCCTGGCGTCGCGGTTGGCCGAGCCCTCCCAGATCTGTATCTTCTGTCCCGCCTCGATCGACTGTCCGCCGAGCGTGATGTCGCGTGTGGCGGTGCGCCGCTTGGACGGCGACGGCGACGTCCACCGAACCATCTCCTCGACCGCCGTCGGCAGCACGTCGAGATCCTCCCGCAGCGCGTGCAACTGCTCCGGATGGTCGGCCAGCGCCAGCAGCCCGCCCGCGACCGCGTTGCGCGTCGTCTCAGCACCGGCACTGAACAGCAGACTGAAGAACAGGTACAGCTCGAGATCCGAAAGGAATGGTGCGGCATCCCTCTCGTTAGGGTCGTCGACCGTCGCGTTCGCGACTACCGACAACATATCGTCGGTCGGCTCAGCACGCTTCGACGCGATCAACTCCTGGCCGTAGGCGTACATCCGCGACCCGGCCTGCGCGGCCTTTTCAGAGACCGAAATCTGCGAAAGGGACGCCTTGCGCGAGCCGCCGAAGTCGAACTGCGGCTCGATGGCCTCGAATAGCCAATGTCGTTCGGATTCCGGCACTCCCAGCAAGATGCAGATCATCTGCATCGGCAGTTCGGCAGCGATGTCAACCAGGAAGTCGAACGGCTCGACCCGACGCCACCGCATCCAGCAGCCGGCGCGCCCGGGCCCGCAGATCGTCCTCGACGCGGCGGATCATCCGCGGCGTCAGCCCGGAGCTGACGAGTCGCCGAATCTGCGAATGCCGCGGGTCGTCCATCATGTTGAGCACCTGGCCCGCGATCGCCAGGTCCTGCAGCAGCGTGCCGCCGAATGGCCGTTCACCGCCGGTCACCGACGAGTATGCCAGCGGATCTCGCAGCACCTCGAGCGTTTCCGCGTACGTAGCGACCGACCAGAAGCCCTCGCCGTCGGGGGTGTTCTCGGTCGGCTCGTGCCAGTACACCGGCGCCTCTCGCCGATGGACGGCGAACAACTCGTGCGGAAACCCGTTGGCGAAGTTGTCCAGATCGGTGAAGTCGATCCCCGAGAGCGCACCGGCGAGGGTCACAGGATTGCACCTGGGGTGTACTTGGCCGCGTCCGGGTAGCGGCCCACCAGTGTGTCCACCATCGCGACCACCTCGTCGACCTGGTCGCCGGCGGCACCGGTGAACGCCTTCTTGTCGGCCAGCGCGGCGTCCAGCGCGTCCCGGCCCAGCGGCAGCCGCGGATCGGCCGCCAACCGGTCCAGCAGGTCGGGCTCGGCGCCGCGTTCCCGCATGGCCAGCGCCGTCGCCACCGCGTGCTCGGAGATCACGTGGTGCGCGGACTCGCGACCCATGCCCGCGCGCACCGCCGCGATCAACACCTTGGTGGTGGCCAGGAACGGCAAATAGCGGTCCAGCTCGCGGCCGATCACCGCCGGGTAAGCGCCGAACTCGTCGAGTACGGTCAGAAACGTCTCGATTTGCCCGTCGATGGCAAAGAAACTGTCCGGCAACGCAACCCGGCGCACCACCGAGCAGAACACATCGCCCTCGTTCCACTGTGCGCCGGCCAGTTCGGCGGCCATCGATGCATAGCCGCGCAGTACCACCTGCAGCCCGTTGACCCGTTCGCAACTGCGGGTGTTCATCTTGTGCGGCATCGCCGACGAGCCAACCTGGCCCGGCGCGAAACCCTCGGTGACGAGCTCGTGCCCGGCCATCAACCGGATGGTGTGAGCCAGCGACGACGGTCCCGCACCGAGCTGCACCAGAGCGGAGAGCACATCGTGGTCCAGCGAACGCGGATACACCTGCCCGACGCTATTGAAAACCATTGCGAAGCCAAGGAAGTCGGCAACGCGCCGCTCGAGCTCGGCCAGCGCCGCCCCGTCGCCGCCGAGCAGGTCGAGCATGTCCTGCGCGGTGCCCATCGGGCCCTTGATCCCACGCAATGGGTAGCGGTCGATCAACTCGCGCAGCCTGATCAACGCGACCAGCGTCTCCTGCGCCGCCGAGGCGAACCGCTTGCCCAAGGTAGTGGCCTGGGCGGCGACGTTGTGGCTGCGCCCGGCCATGACCAGGTCGCGGTAGGCCAGCGCCCGCTCGGAAAGCCGGGCCACCACCGCCACCCCATGGGAGAAGACCAGTTCCAGCGACTGCCGGATCTGCAGCTGCTCCACGTTCTCGGTCAGGTCGCGGCTGGTCATCCCTTTGTGCACCTGCTCATGACCGGCCAGCGCATTGAATTCCTCGATGCGGGCTTTGACGTCGTGGCGCAGCACCCGCTCGCGGGCCGCGATCGAGGCCAAGTCCACATCGTCGAGCACCCGCTCGTAGTCGGCGATCGCCTCGGTGGGAACCTCGACCCTCAGCTCTGCCTGCGCCCGCAGCACGGCCAGCCATAGCCGCCGCTCCGCGACCACCTTGGCCTCCGGCGACCAGATCGCGACCATCTCGGCGCTGGCGTACCGGGCGGCCAGCACATTCGGAATGCTCACTTGGTCCTCACGAAGACACAGCTTACGGTCGCCGCAAGCCCGATTGCCCGGCTTGTTGCGCTGTTCGCCGAAGCCGAACACATCGCTGGCCAACTACGTCGCATTGGTCGCAGCTGTCACATGAATCTCTGCGCCGGCAGGCGCACAATTTGCCCGCCTTCGAGCGACAAATCGCCAACGCCCCCGGATCGCCCGGTGGCAACCCTCGAATTGTCGCTCGAAGGCGGGCACAACGAGCATCCTTCCCAGCAGAGGCCAATGTGGCGGATGTGACAAGACGGCGCGAGGTAGTCGAAGGTCAAGCCTGGGCACACCGCGCCTGGGGGCACCTCCCGCTTGCGGGGACTTCGCTACCGGCTACATCGTTACGCCGTCGCTTCCCGCAGACCTGGCTCCGGCGCCCCGTATTCCCGCTGAGGAGTCAGATCCGCACAGGTCGTTGGTCGACGGGGGCGAGCACGTCGACTAGGTCGACCACAGTCGCCAGCGCAGCGCTACGCGGATCCCGCCCTTCGACCAGCGCGGAGACCACCGAACCATCGACCGCGCAAATCAGCGTGCACACCAGTTCGATGCGTACGGAGCGGCCCGATCGCTCGATGGCCTCGGCGACCGCCTCGGCGCGCTGCCGCAGGCTGCGGCGCATACCTTCGCGCAACGCGGGTAGGCGGGTACAGGCGATATGGCGCTCATATCGCGATATCAGCTGCTCGGCAAGCCCCGGATCGGAAACGTCCCCCACAAGCAGGTCAACCAGCACATCAGCAGTGGTCTCAGGCCCCCGACGCCGCCGGGACAGGGCGTTGACCCGGGCCCGTAGCTGCGCCACCTCGATCATCCCGATGTGTTCGACCGCGCGGGCGATCAAATCGTCGAGCGATGAAAAGTAGTACGTGGTAGACGCCAACGGCAGGCCGGCCCGCCGGGCGACTGCCCGGTGGCGCACCGCTTCGAACCCGCCCTCGCCAAGCAGCTCGGCGGCAGCGCTTACCAACGCATACCGCCGACGTTCTCCTTTTGGAGTAACTGCTGCCGTCACGCCCACACATGCTGCCAGTCAAAGTGGTACTGCATTGCCATTTTGGCCAAACGTCCATGGCATGATGGCCCGCATGCCGGACTTCAGTCGCCGCGCCGTGCTCGGCCTCGGTGCCAGCGCGGCATGTGGCGCCGTCGGGGCATATGCGCTCGAAATACTTTTTCAGCCCCGAACCTCGCACGCAATGCCGGCACCGGCGAGTGGCACAAACGTTCCGTTGGCGCCGGCACGACCACTCGATCCGCCCCCAGCCGCTCAGGCCGCGCCGACGATGGCGACCGGCTCGTTCGCGTCCGCGGCACGCGCCGGGAAGACGACTAACTGGGCGATCGCGCGCCCGCCGGGCCAGACCAAGGCGTTACGGCCGGTGATCGCGCTGCACGGCCTGGGCGGTAGCGCATCCAGCGTGATGGACGGCGGCGTTGAACAGGGCCTCGCACAGGCCGTCAACGCCGGGTTGCCGCCGTTCGCGGTGGTCTCCGTCGACGGCGGCACCAGCTACTGGCACAAACGGGCTTCCGGCGAGGACACCGGGGCCATGGTGCTCAACGAGCTCATCCCGCTGTTGGACACCCAGAACCTGGACACCGCACGGGTGGCGTTCCTGGGCTGGTCGATGGGCGGCTACGGCGCATTGCTGCTCGGCAGCCGACTGGGGCCGGCGCGCACCGCGGCCATCTGCGCGGTGAGCCCGGCGCTGTGGCTGTCCGCCGGGGCGGCCGCCCCCGGCGCATTCGACGGCGCCGACGACTGGGCGGCGAACTCGGTGTTCGGATTGCCGGCGCTGGGATCGATCCCGATCCGGGTGGATTGCGGTGACAGCGATCCGTTCTATGCCACGACCAAGCAATTCGTGGCTCAACTGCCAAACCCGCCCGCGGGCGGCTTCTCGCCCGGCGGGCACAACGGCGGGTTCTGGAGCTCGCAACTGCCGGCCGAACTCACCTGGATCGCGCCGTTGCTGACAGCCTGAACCCTGCGGAAAACGCAACCCGCACGCATTGAGCCCGACAGGCGTGCGACGATCCGACGGTGACTGCGCCTTTCGGTTGGAGCTTCCCCTACGCCTGGCCGCAAAAGCCCATCCTGGCCGCAAACGTTGTCTGCACATCACAACCGCTTGCCGCCCAAGCGGGTCTTCGGATGCTCGCCGACGGCGGAACCGCCGTCGACGCGGCCATCGCCACCGCCATCACCCTCACGCTGGTCGAACCGGTGTCCAACGGCATCGGCTCGGACGCTTTCGCCATCGTCTGGGACGGGGAGCAACCGCACGGACTGAACGCATCGGGCCGCTCGCCCGCAGGGTGGACGCCGGAATACTTCGGCGGCAAAGGCGTTCCCGCGCTCGGCTGGAATTCGGTGACGGTGCCGGGCGCGGTATCGGCATGGGTCGAACTGCATGCCAAGTTCGGAAAGCTCCCGTTCGACCGGCTCTTCGAGCCCGCTATCTCCTATGGCCGCAACGGCTTTCTGGTCTCACCGATCGTGGCCGCGCAATGGGAGGCGCAGGTCCCGCTGTTCGAGTCGCAGCCCGGGTTCGCCGAGGCGTTCATGCCTGGCGGGCGAGCGCCAAGACCCGGTGAGCTGTTCAGGTTTCCCGACCACGCGGCCACGCTGGAGAAGATCGCCGCGACCAACGGCGAGGCGTTCTACCGCGGAGAACTGGCGGCGAGGCTCGAAGCGCACGCGACGGCCAACGGTGGCGTAATGCGTGCCGGCGACCTCGCCGCACATCGCGCCGACTGGGTCGGCACCATCACCGGAACCTACCGCGGCTACACCGTCCACGAGATACCGCCCAACGGCCAGGGGATCGTGGCCCTGATTGCTCTCGGTATCCTCGAGAAGTTCGATATGTCTTCGTTGCCAGTCGATTCCGCCGATAGTGTGCATCTTCAGATCGAGGCGCTCAAGCTTGCTTTCGCCGACGCGCAGGCCTATGTCGCCGACCTCGACCACATGCCGCTACCTGCAGAGAGCCTCCTGGACAAGGAGTACCTGAAGCAGCGGGCTGCGCTGATCGATCCGAAGCGGGCAAAGGCGGCATCGGCCGGAACCCCGAAGGGCGGCACCGTGTATCTGACGGCCGCAGACGCCTCGGGATTGATGGTGTCGATGATCCAGTCGAACTACATGGGATTCGGCTCCGGCGTGGTGGTACCCGGAACCGGAATTTCGCTGCAAAACCGTGGCGCGGATTTCGTTGCGGCGCAAAGACATCCGAACCAGGTCGGGCCGGGAAAACGACCCTACCACACCATCATCCCGGGCTTTGTGACCAAAGACGGCACACCGGTGATGAGCTTCGGCGTGATGGGCGGCCAGATGCAACCGCAGGGTCATGTGCAGGTGATGGTGCGCATCGCCGACTACGGCCAGAACCCGCAGGCGGCCTGTGACGGCCCCCGGTTCCGCTGGGTGCAGGGTCTGCAGGTCAGCTGCGAGAAAGGCTTTCCGGAAGCTACTCTGGATGGGCTTCGCCAGCGCGGGCACGAACTGGTCGCTGTCCAGGACTGCAACCAGTTCGGCAGCTGCCAGGCGATCTGGCAACTCGACGACGGTTATCTTGCGGCGAGCGACCCCCGCCGAGACGGTCAAGCCGCGGGGTTCTAAATGTGGATTTGGCCCTCCGCCGCCGACAGGGCGATGTCATTTCGGAAATGGCTGCCAGGCAACCGAATCGAACGCAGGATGTCATATGCTTGCGTGCGCGCGTCGGCTAAGTCGGCACCGGTGCCCACCACCGACAACACTCGGCCGCCGGATGAAACGATCACGCCGTCGTCGCGCCGTGCGGTTCCGGCGTGTAGCACCCCCTCGGCTTCGGAGCCCACGACGACGTCTCCGACTCGGGGGCGTCCGGGATAGTTCTCGGCCGCCAACACCACCGTCACCGCGGCACCGTCCCGCCAGCGCAACTCGCCGAAGTCGGCCAGCTTCCCGGTGCCGGCCGCGTGGAGCAGCTGGCCAAGCGGTGAATCGAGCAAGGCCAGCACCGCTTGGGTCTCCGGATCGCCGAAGCGGCAGTTGAATTCGACCACCGCCGGTCCGTTCGCGGTGATCGCCAGACCGACATACAACAATCCGCAGAATGGACTCCCCCGCCTAACCATTTCGGCCGCAACGGGTTCAACGATCCCGCTGACCACATCGCGGTAGACGTCGTCGGGCAGCCACGGCAACGGCGCGTAAGCGCCCATGCCACCGGTGTTGGGTCCGGTGTCGCCCTCGCCGACCCTCTTGAAGTCCTGCGCCGGCAGCAGCGGCAGCACAGTCTCGCCGTCGACCACGCAGAACAGCGATACCTCGGGGCCATCGAGATAGGACTCCAGCAGCACTGGGTGCCCGGCCTCGAGCAGGCTGGCGGCATGGGCGCGTGCGGAATCGCGATCCGGTGTCACCACCACGCCCTTGCCCGCGGCCAGATGATCGTCTTTCACCACCCAGGCCGGATCACCGGCAGGCGGCCCGAAGCGATCGAGAGCGGCGTCCAAATGCGCCGGGTTGTCCACGATTTCACTGGTGGCGGTGCGCACCCCGGCTGCCGCCATGACCTCCTTGGCGAATGCCTTGGAACCCTCGATGCGAGCCGCGTCCTTACCGGGCCCAAAACACACGATGCCGGCAGCGCGCACAGCGTCGGCGACTCCGAGTACCAGCGGTACCTCCGGGCCGATGACCACCATGTCGGCCCGGACCTCGCGAGCCAGGGCGACGACGTCGTCACCGGAGGCGGTGTCGACGTGGTGCTGCTCGGCGAGCCGGGCGGTGCCGGCGTTGCCGGGAGCGACGCTTAGTCCGGTGACCTGTGGGTCTCTGCTGAGCGCCAGCAGCAAGGCATGTTCACGGGCACCGGAGCCGATCACCAGGACGCGCACGACACGTCAGACTAGCCGGGTCGGCCCCGCGCTATGAATGCGCCCGCTAGCTGGATTTGCCGGATTCCTTCGCGAGGACTTCGGCAACGTTGGCCTTCGTGTCGGCCTGGGCACCGTGTTCGGCCGCTCTCTTGCGCTTGCCCGCCACTCGCTCGATCGCGCTGTTCAGCCTCGAGCCCAGCGGGAAGCCAACGTAGTGGGTGATGAACACAGCGAGTTCACGCAGCTCTTCGAGCGTGAATTCCTCGTTATGCAGGACCGCGTTGACCTGGACCTCCAGCAGGTCCGACTGGCCCTGGGCGGTCAGGACCGCGATCACGGCCATCCGCCGCTCGCGCATCCCCAGCCCGGGACGGCTCCAGATCCTGCCGAAGAGGTGATCGACGGTGAGGGCAAAGTAGTCGCCCGGCATGTCGGGCATGTCCCAGGCGTAGACCTCGTTCATCTTGTCCAGGCCGGCACGGCGCAGGTCGTCCATTACGTCTCCTTAGGTGCTTCGGTGTCCGTGTGGGGTACCCCAAGGCCAGCCGCCAGCCGCTGAAATGCGAGCTGGGCCAGCGGCAGGTCTACCGATACCGCATCACCCAAAGCCAGCGCCAGGCTCAGATCCTTCTCCCCCAGCGCCCGCGTGTGCTCGATCATCGGGCGTACCGGGTCGCCGGGCTCGATCGGTGCTGTCGTGTCGCGGAACATGATCGCCGATGGACCACCAGTGAGGGCATCGCTGTGGCGCACTACTTTGGCGAGCGCACGCAGGCTCAGGCCGCATGCTTCGGCCAGCTTCTGCGCCTCGGCGGCGGCTGCATAGGACACAAAGGTCAGCATGTTGCGGGCCAGCTTCATCCGGGTGCCCGCCCCTGGTTCACCGGCGTGGATCACCAGCGACGCCCACTGCTCAAACGGCTCTTTGATCCGCTGGAACGTCTCGTCGTCAGCCCCCACCATGGTGGCCAGTTGACCGTTGGCGGCCGCCCCGGCGCCGCCACTGACCGGTGCATCCACGACGCGAATCTCTTGCGGCTTGAGCTGTCGGGCCAAGTCGACGGCCGTGGTGTCGCCGATCGTGGAGTGAATCGCGATGATGGTGCCGGGCTTGGCGTGCGATGCCAGTCCGCCATCCCCGGCAATAACATCGCGCACCTGCGCATCATTGAGCACCGTAATGCTGATGATGTCGGCCTCGGCGACCTCGGCGACGGTGGCTGCCGCGGTGGCGCCGCCGTCGACGAATGGGGTCATGGCCTCGGCACGCACATCGAAGACCGTCAGGCCGCCCGGCCAGTCGAGGTAGCGCTTGGCCATCGGCGCGCCCTGGTTGCCCAGGCCGATGTACCCCAGCCGCGGTGTACTCATGATCGGATGATCTGTCCGCCGTCGACATTGAAGATCTGCCCGGTGATCCACGATGCCGAATCCGACAGCAGGAACAGGCACATCCCCACCAGATCCTCGGGGGTGCCCATCCGGCTCAGCGGGATCTGCTTGACCATATCCTTGACCAGCTCGCCGGGAGTGACGGTTCGGGTGGCTTCGGTGTCGATCGGCCCGGGCGCGATCGCGTTGATCCTGATCTTCATTCCGCCGAGCTCACGGGAAAGCTGTTGGGTGAGCCCGTTGACCCCGACTTTGGCCAGACCGTAGAAGTTGGAGTACAACCATGCCGCGGTCGAGGACTGGTTGACGATCGCGCCGCCACCGCGCTTGGCCATGTGCTTGTATACCGCGCGGCTGCACACCAGCACCCCGTCGTGGTTGACGCTCATGAATTTCTTGTAGTAGTCCAACGGCACGGTGAGCAGCAGGTCGAGTTTCATGCCGCCGTAGATGGCGGCGTTGTTGACCAGGTAGTCGATGCCACCGAATTCGCCGACGGCGCGATCGGCCATGGCCTTCGCCGAATCCTCGTCGGAAACATCAACGGGCACATGGATTGCCACGCCACCGTCGACGACGATCTGCTTGGCCACCCCCTCGGCAAGGTCGGCGTTGATGTCGGCGACGACCACTGACGCACCTTCGCGGGCCAGGGCCTGGGCGTATGCCTGCCCGATACCCTGGGCAGCCCCGGTGACGATGGCCACCTTGTTTTTCATGCTTTCCTCTCCGCCGAACGTGCAGTCACTGGACCGCCGTCGCAATGAGTTTGGCTTCCAGGTACTCCTCGAAACCGAGCAGCCCCATCTCCCGTCCGTTGCCGGATTGCTTGTAGCCGCCGAACGGCGCGTCGGCGGAGTACCAGACGCCACCGTTGACGTTGACGGTGCCGACCCGCAGCCGTGCGGCCACCCTCGCGGCCCGGTCAGGGTCAGCGCCATACACGGTGCCCGACAAGCCGTATGGCGAGTCGTTGGCGATGTGCACGGCGTCATCGTCGCCGTCGTGGGCAATCACCGTGAGCACCGGCCCGAAGATCTCCTCCCGGGCGGGCCGAGCGTCGTTGCTCAGACCCGCGATCACGGTGGGCTCGATGAAGAAACCGACGTCCCTGCCCGCCGGCCGACCGCCGCCGCACGCGAACGTCCCGCCCTCGGCGATCGCCAGGTCGAGATAACCCTGCACCCGATCCCGCTGTCGCGCCGAGATCAGGGGCCCGCAAACGGTTCCCGGGTCGTTCGGGTCGCCGGGCTTGATCGAGGACATGGTGGCGGCTGCTATGGCGACGGCCTCGTCGTAATGGGCGCGGGGCACCACAAGTCGGGTGGTGATTGCACAGCCCTGTCCGGCGTGCATGCATGCCGAGAACGCCGATACCCCACTGGCAGCGCCCAAGTCGGCGTCGTCGAGCACAACGAACGCCGACTTACCGCCCAACTCCAGGAACACCTTCTTGATGGTGGCGGCGGCATCGCTCATTACGCTGCGACCGGTGGCTGTGGAGCCGGTGAACGAAATCATGTCGACCCGAGGGTCTTTGGCTAACAGTGCCCCCAGGCCGTGATCGCTGGACGTGACGATGTTGACCACGCCCGGCGGAAAGTCGGTGTGCTCGGCGATGATTTCTCCGAGCACGGCCGCACACCACGGCGTGTCGGGAGCGGGTTTCAGCACGACGGTGTTGCCCGCGGCCAGCGCGGGACCCAGCTTGGCGAGATTGATCTGGTGCGGGAAGTTCCACGGGGTGATGGCACCGACGACACCGACGGCTTCCCGGGCGATCGTGCGCCGAGTCGCGATGCCCATCGGCGACGCCTGGCCGAGATCCTGGTTCCACACGTAGGACTCAGCCGTGTCGGCCGCGAACGCCAGGTCACCGACCGGGCCTTCCAGTTGAGCGCTGGCGGTGAGCATCCGAGGTGCGCCGACCTCCGAAATGGTCAATTCACGCAGTCTTTCGACATGCTGTTGCATCGATTCCCGCAGCTGCCGCACGCACCGCACGCGCAACTCGGTGTTGCGCGACCAGCCGGTGTCGTCGAAGGCCCGCCGCGCGGCATCGATGGCGCGGCTCATGTCGTCGGCGTCGGCGTTGGCGGCAACTCCCAGCACCTCCTCGGTGGCCGGATTGACCGTCGGAAAAGTGCCCGCACTGCCCTCCGACAGCTTGCCGTCGATGAACAGTGCACTAACGCCGTCGGCCAACAGGGCCATCTACCACTCCCACCTATGCGCTGACTGAACCAGGGACCAAATCGAATGGACACCTGTCCGATATTGCCCGTTCAAACCATAGCTTCCCGCTTATCGAGGGTGCAAGGGCCGATCGCGGCAACAGCCCCAACGGCCTCGCTCAAAGCCTGTTTAAGCTGCATATTTAGGAGTAGGGGTTGCCTCACATCGCGACTATCCTCTAGCTTGGACATGTGTCCAGTGATGCACTGGTTACGGTCGCCTCCCAGGCCCAGCACCAGGCCGGAGATGCCCCGCGTAACCGCCGCCAGGAGGAGACCTTTCGAAAGGTGCTGGCGGCCGCCATGGAGACCCTGCGAGAGAGCTCGTACGCCGACCTGACGGTGCGGACGGTGGCGGCTCGCGCCAAAGTGGCTCCGGCCACCGCCTACACGTACTTCTCGTCGAAGAATCATCTGATCGCCGAGGTCTACCTCGACCTGGTCCAGCGGGTCCCCTACTTCACCGACGTCAACGACCCCATGCCGACCCGGGTGGATCAGTCGTTACGCCATCTGGCCCTGGTGGTCGCCGACGAACCTGAGGTCGGCGCCGCCTGCACAGCCGCGTTGCTCGGCGGTGGCGCCGACCCTGCGGTGCGTGCCGCCCGCGACCGGATCGGCGCGGAGATCCATCGCCGCATCGCCTCGGCCATCGGGCCGGGCGCTGAGCCCGGCACCGTATCCGCGCTCGAAATGGCCTTCTTCGGCGCGCTGGTGCAAGCCGGCAGCGGGGAGTTCACCTATCGCGAGATCGCCGACCGACTGGCGGACGTGGTGAGCCTCGTCCTGGCCGGCGCTGGAATGAATGGTGACGCATGACCGTCCACGCGTCTTTTCTGGGCGACCCCGAGCTGACCCTGAATCCCTACGACTACAACTTCCACGAAGATCCGTACCCGTACTACCGGCGGCTGCGGGACGAGGCCCCGCTGTACCGCAACGAGGAGCTCGGCTTCTGGGCCCTGTCGCGGCACCGTGATGTGCAGCAGGGTTTCCGCAACAGCACCACGCTTTCCAACCGCGACGGCGTCTCGCTGGATCCGGTGTCACGCGGACCACACGCGTCGAAGACGATGTCGTTCTTGGCCATGGACGACCCGGCCCATCTGCGTCTGCGCACGCTGGTGTCGAAGGGCTTCACGCCGCGCCGGATACGCGAACTCGAGCCACGGGTGACCGAGCTCGCCGCACAGCACCTCGACACGATGCTGGAGAAGGCGGCCGCGGGTCCCAGCGGCTCGGTAACTGTCGACTACGTTGCCGAATTCGCCGGCAAGCTGCCGATGGACGTGATCTCGCAGCTGATGGGTGTGCCGATGGCAGACCGCGACCGCATCCGCGCTATGGCCGACGGTGTGATGCACCGCGAGGACGGCGTCACCGACGTGCCGGCTTCGGCGATCGAGGCGTCGATCAACCTCATCGTCTACTACCAGGGAATGATCGCGGAGCGCCGCAAGAAGCCGACCGATGATCTGACCTCGGCGCTGCTGGAAGCCGAGATCGACGGCGACCGGCTCAACGACGAGGAAGTCCTCGGCTTCATGTTCCTGATGGTGATCGCCGGCAACGAGACGACGACCAAACTCCTTGCCAATGCGGCGTTCTGGGGCCACAAGAACCCCGATCAACTGACCCCCGTCTACGCCGACCTGTCGCGGGTGCCGCTGTGGGTCGAGGAAACCTTGCGCTATGACACATCCAGCCAGATCCTGGCCCGCACTGTCTCCGGAGAGCTCAACCTCTACGACACCAGGATCCCCGAAGGCGACGTGGTGCTGCTCCTGCCCGGTTCGGCCCACCGCGACGAGCGGGTGTTCGAGAATCCCGATGATTATCTGATCGGGCGCGAAATCGGTTCCAAGTTACTGAGTTTCGGCAGCGGCGCGCACTTCTGCCTGGGCGCGCATCTGGCCCGGATGGAAGCCCGGGTGGCGCTCACCGAGCTGTTCAGGCGAATCCGCCGATATCAGGTCGACGAAGACAACGCAGTCCGCGTCCACTCCAGTAACGTACGCGGGTTCGCCCACCTACCAATCACCGTGGAGGTTTCCTAGATGCCCCGCTTCGAACCACACCCGGCCCGCAGACCCGCGATCGTTGCCGGGGCGTCATCGGGTATCGGAGCGGCCACGGCGGTAGAGCTTGCCGCCCATGGCTTCCCGGTCGCGCTGGGCGCTCGTCGCGTCGACAAGTGCCAGGAGATTGTCGACAAGATACGCGCCGATGGAGGTGAGGCCATCGCGCTGCCGCTCGACGTGACCGACCCCGACTCGGTCAAGGGCTTCGTGCACCAAGCCACTGAGCAGCTCGGCGACATCGAAGTTCTCGTCGCCGGTGCTGGCGATACCTACTTCGGGCGGCTGCACGAAATCGACACCGAGAGTTTCGAATCGCAGATCCAGATCCACTTGATCGGGGCCAACCGGCTGGCCACCGCAGTCCTTCCGGGCATGTTGGAACGCCAGCGCGGCGACCTCATCTTCGTGGGTTCCGACGTCGCACTGCGACAGCGTCCACATATGGGCGCCTACGGTGCCGCGAAAGCCGCGCTGGTGGCGATGGTCACCAACCTGCAGATGGAACTCGAGGGCACCGGCGTGCGGGCGTCGATCGTGCACCCCGGCCCGACGAAAACCGCGATGGGCTGGAGCCTGCCGGTCGAGTCGATCGGCCCGGCGCTGGAGGACTGGGCCAAATGGGGTCAGGCGCGCCACAACTACTTCCTGCGGGCATCCGATCTCGGCCGGGCGATCACGTTCGTCGCCCAAACGCCCAGGGGCGGCTTCGTGGCCAACATGGAGCTTCAGCCGGAGGCGCCCCTGGCCACCGCCAAAGAACGTCAGCAACTCAAAGTGGATGAGAAGGCATTGAATTCATGACGACGGCGATCGTGCCGCGGGTTTCCGGCGGCGAGGAAGAACACGGGCATCTCGAGGAATTCCGGACCGATCCCATCGGCCTGATGCAGCGGACTCGCGACGAGTGCGGCGATGTGGGTTGGTTCCAATTGGCCGGCAAGCACGTCATCTTGCTGTCCGGCGCCAAAGCCAACGAGTTCTTTTTCCGGTCCGCCGACGAAGATCTGGACCAGGCCGAGGCGTATCCCTTCATGACGCCGATCTTCGGCAAGGGTGTGGTGTTCGACGCCAGCCCCGAAAGGCGTAAGGAGATGCTGCACAACTCGGCGTTGCGCGGTGAGCACATGAAGGGTCACGCGACAACCATCGAGCGCGAAGTGCAGCGAATGATCGAGAACTGGGGCGAAGAAGGCGAAATCGACCTGCTGGACTTCTTCGCCGAACTGACCATCTACACCTCGACCTCATGCCTCATCGGTACGAAGTTCCGCAATCAACTCGACTCGCGGTTCGCGCACTTCTATCACGAACTCGAGCGCGGCACAGACCCACTGTGCTACGTCGATCCGTATCTGCCGATCGAAAGCTTCCGCAAACGAGACGAAGCTCGAAAAGGCTTGGTGGCATTGGTGCAGGAAATCATGCACCAACGAATCGCCAACCCACCGGCGGACAAGAGTGACCGCGACATGCTCGACGTGCTGGTGTCGATCAAGGACGAACAGGGCAATCTGCGGTTCTCCGCCGACGAAATCACCGGCATGTTCATCTCGTTGATGTTCGCCGGGCACCACACCAGTTCGGGCACCTCAGCGTGGACGCTGATCGAACTGATACGCCACCCCGATGTCTACGCCTCGGTGACCGACGAGCTCGACGGCCTGTATGCAGACGGGCAGCCGGTGAGTTTCCATGCGCTGCGCCAGATTCCGCATCTGGAGAACGTGTTGAAGGAGACGCTGCGGCTACACCCGCCGCTGATCATTCTGATGCGGGTGGCCAAGGGCGAATTCGAGGTCGAGGGCTATCCGATTCACGAAGGCGAACTGGTGGCGGCGTCTCCGGCGATCTCCAACCGGATTCCCGGGGATTTCCCCGACCCGAATGAATTCGTGCCGCAGCGCTACCAGGAACCGCGTCAGGAAGATCTGATCAACCGCTGGACGTGGATTCCGTTCGGCGCCGGCCGGCATCGCTGCGTGGGGGCGGCGTTCGCCACCATGCAGATCAAGGCGATTTTCTCGGTGTTGTTGCGCGAGTATACGTTTGAGATGGCACAGCCTGCCGAGAGCTACCGCAACGACCATTCCAAGATGGTGGTGCAGCTGGCCCGGCCCGCCAAGGTGCGCTACCGCCGTCGTAGCGGGGCTTGACGATGGGTTACCGGATCGAAGCCGACTTGGATTTGTGCCAGGGCCACGCGATGTGCGAATTGGAGGCGCCCGACTACTTCCGGGTGCCCAAGCGCGGCAAGGTCGAGATCCTCGACTCCGAGCCGCCCGAAGAAGCCCGCATGGAGATCAAGCGGGCAGTCGAAATGTGTCCGACCCAAGCACTATTCATCACAGCGAAAGAGGACTGACGACAATGGCGTCTTTCGAACGTGCGGAGCTCGACGAGTGGGTGCAGTCCTGGCTCAAGGCCAACCAGGACTGCGAAAAGTCGGGCGACTGGACGCCGCTGGCGGACTTCTACGCTCCCGAGGCCACCTATGGCTGGAATATCGGGCCCAAGGAAGACGTGATGTGCGTCGGGATCGACGAGATCCGCGATATCGCGCTCGGCTTGGAAATGGAGGGTCTCGAGAACTGGCAGTACCCGTACCAGAAGGTCATCATCGACGACCGGCAGGGCGAGATCGTCGGTTTCTGGAAGCAGATCGTCGTCGACGGGGACGGCGGCCGGGAGGAGATCTACGGGATCGGCGGCAGCTGGTTCCGGCTCAACTCGGACAAGCTCATCGAGTGGCAGCGAGACTTCTTCGACTTCGGTCACGTCTCGGCGCTCTACATGCGGCTGATGAAGAACGGGAAGCTGTCGGCAGGTATGCGCAAGCGCATCGAACGTGGCATGTCGGGTGAGAAAGTGCCTGGCTATTACCCGCTCGGCAAGACTCCGGTACCGCTGTGGTAACTGCCCTCAGCCCGCTGACCTACACTCAGCCAATCGGTCGTTTCAACGGATGATCGGGACCGTTCGTAGCCGAAGTTCAACGATGAAAGCAGGTTTACGGTGAAGACCAAGGGCGCACTGATCTGGGAGTTCAACCAGCCGTGGTCCATCGAAGAGATCGAGATCGGCGACCCGCACAAAGACGAGGTCAAGATCCAGATGGAAGCGGCGGGCATGTGCCACTCCGACCACCACCTGGTCACCGGCGGAATCCCGATGGCGGGCTTCCCGGTGCTGGGCGGACACGAGGGTGCCGGCATCGTGACCGAGGTTGGCCCCGGCGTGGAGGACTTCGCCCCGGGCGACCACGTGGTGTTGTCCTTCATCCCGTCCTGCGGGAAATGTCCGACATGTCAGGCGGGATTGCGCAACCTGTGCGACCTGGGCGCTGGGTTGCTGGCCGGCGCAGCGGTGAGCGACGGCACGTTCCGGATTCAGGCCCGCGGCCAGAACGTCTTCCCCATGACGCTGCTGGGGACGTTCTCGCCCTACATGGTGGTGCACCGCAGCTCAGTGGTGAAGATCGATCCGTCGGTGCCCTTCGAGGTCGCCTGCCTGGTCGGCTGCGGCGTCACCACCGGCTACGGCTCGGCGACCCGCACCGCCGACATCCGTCCCGGTGACGACGTCGCCATCGTCGGTGTCGGCGGGGTCGGTACGGCGGCACTGCAGGGTGCGGTCATCGCCGGCGCCCGGTACATCTTCGTCATCGAGCCGGTGGAGTGGAAGCGCGATCAGGCGTTGAAATTCGGCGCCACCCACGTCTACCCGGACATGGACGCCGCGTTGATGGGCATCGCCGAGGTCACCTACGGGCTGATGGCCAAAAAGGTGGTAATCACCGTCGGTGAACTGCAGGGCTCCGACATCGACAGCTACCTGACCCTCACGGCCAAGGGCGGCACCTGCGTGCTCACGGCGATCGGCAGCCTGCTGGACACCCAGGTGAACCTGAACCTGGCGATGTTGACGCTGATGCAGAAGAACCTGCAGGGCACCATCTTCGGCGGCGGTAATCCGCAGTACGACATTCCACAACTGTTGTCGATGTACAAGGCCGGCAAGCTCAACCTGGATGACATGGTCACCCGCCAGTACCGGCTCGAGCAGATCAACGACGGCTACCAGGACATGCTGGACGGCAAAAACATTCGCGGCGTCATCCGATTCACGGACGCGGACCGGTAAGCCGACCGGTTACGAGGCGCGTGGTCCTGAGTGGCCCGCTTTCCGCATCTGTTGGCGCCGGGACGAATCGGCGCCATGACGGTGCGCAACCGGTTGGTCATGTCTCCCATGGAGACGATGTACGGCACCCCGGACGGGCTGCCCTCGGACCGCACCCGTGACTACTTCGCGGCCCGCGCCAACGGTGGCGTCGGCCTGATCACGTTGGGCGCCACCGGAGTCGACAACCAGCACCCCGAGACTCCCGGCGGCCTGCATCTGGCCACCGACGCCGCGGTCGATGCGCACCGGGCACTGGCCGATGTGGTGCACGAACACGGCGCCAAAATCCAGCCCCAGATCGTGCACGCCGGGCCCGACGGCCTGGGACCGGAGATGTTCGGTGTGACGTCGTTGGGGCCGTCGGTGATTCCGTCCTATCTCACCGGCCGTCCATCGGCCGAGATCAGCAAGCAACAGCTCTGCCAGGTGTTCGACCTGTTCAAGGCCGCAGCGCGGCGCGCCGCCGAGGCCGGCTACGACGGTATCGAACTGCACGCCGCGCACGGCTACATGTTGCTGGGCTCTTTCCTCGCCCCACAACGCAATCGGCGCACCGACGACTACCGGGGCGATTCGGCGCGCGGCCGGGTGCGGGTGGTGCTGGAGGCACTGGCCGCAATTCGGTCCGAGATCGGCGACGCGCTGCCGATCACATTGCGCATCTCCGGGTATGAACGAGTGGCCGGCGGCCGACCGATCTATGAAACAGCCCGGGCAGCAAATGAACTCGTCGCCGCCGGTGTGGACGCGTTTCACGTCAGCGGGGGTGTCATCGATCGGCTCGTCACCGGCATGGTGAACGGCGCCGACGACGGCGACGAAGTCAACGTCGGTGCCGCTGCCGCGGTCAAGCAGGTGGTCGACGTGCCGGTGATCGCCGTCGGCCGAATCCACGACCCCGCCAGGGCCGAACGGATTCTGGCCGACGGGCGCGCCGACTTCGTCGCAATGGGACGTCCGCTGCTGGCCGACCCCAACCTGCCGCGCAAAATGCGATCCGGGCAAGCGCACCGGGTTCGCAAGTGCATCTCATGTGAAAACTGCATCGACGCAATGGAACAGCGCTTCTCCGTGGACTGTGCTGTCAATCCCCGCACCGGCAGGGAACGCGAACTTGCCGCACCTCGCGCCGTCCGCGCCAAGCGCGTGGTGGTCGTCGGCGGCGGTCCGGCCGGGCTGGAAGCCGCCCGGGTGGCGGCCGAACGCGGCCACCACGTCACGCTTTTCGAGCGCTGCAGCCAACTCGGCGGTGCGCTGCGCTGGGCGTGTGTTCTGCATCCGGAGAACCAGCCGTTCCTGCGCTACCTGCGCGACGAGATCCGGCTCAGTACGGCCAAAGTACATCTGGGGCATACCGTTTCGGCTGGAGACCTGGTCGCGATGAAACCGGACGCGGTGGTGGTGGCTACCGGCGGCCAGGTCGCGGTGCCCGCAATCCCGGGCGCTGACCTACCGCACGTGCACACCGGGCCCGGATTGCGTGAATTGCTGGGTGGCCAAACCGAATCCGTAGACCTGCCCTGGCAGCGGCTGGGCGCCCGGCTGCTGGCCGGCTGGCGACAACAGCTGGTGCGCCCCGCCGCGGTTCGGCTCGCCACCCGAGCCTGGATGCCGGTCGGTCGCCGGGCCGCCATCGTCGGCGGTGACCTGGTCGCGCTCGAACTTGCCGAGTTTCTGGCGAGCCGGGGCCGGCTGGTGTCCATACTCGAGTCCGGCAAGGACATTGCCCCGGAAGTAGGCAACAAGCGAAAGACCGAACACATGGACCGGCTCGACCGATTGGGCGTCACCGTCCACGTCCGCGCTGCCGTCGAGCGGATCACGCCTGACGCGGTGGTGTTCACGCCGGCCGGCGGAACCAGCCGGGAACTGGCCGCCGACAGCGTCGTGGTAGCCGGAACGGTCGAGCCCGACACTGCCCTGTTCGACACCCTGGTAACCGCAGTCCCCGATGCCGAGGTGCACGCCGCCGGCGACTGCAGCGGCCCGGGCCTCATCCGCAAAGCCACCGAAGACGGCGCCCGCGCCGCCTGCTCTATCTAAACCGACAGGAGATCACCATGACCCAAACAGTCCAATCCCCCGCACTGACCGCATCGCAATCGTCGTGGCGGTGCGTGCAAGCCCACGATCGGGACGGCTGGCTCGCTCTGATGGCCGACGACGTCGTCATCGAGGACCCGATCGGCAAGTCCGTCACCAACCCCGATGGCGAGGGCGTAAAGGGCAAGGAGGCCGTCGGCACCTTCTTCGACACCAACATCGCGGCCAATCAGTTGACAATCACCTGCGAGGAGACATTCCCCTCGAGTTCACCCCACGAGATCGCCCATATTTTGTTGCTGCACAGCAAATTTGAGGGAGGCTTCACCAGTGAGGTCCGCGGGGTGTTCACCTACCGCGTCAACGACGCCGGGCTCATCACCAACATGCGCGGGTACTGGAACCTCGACATGATGACGTTCGGCAAGGAGGAATAGGCCGCCTCAGCCGATGCGGCCGAGTCCGGTGATGTTGCCCTGCATGATCTTGTTGTCCATCAGGACCATGGTGGCGGTTTGTATCGGGTCGCTGAGGATGGTGGACGATTTCGGTTGCTGCAGTAAGACTTTCCCGTTGTTGGGATCGATGACAGCAAAGGCGAAGATGTCCAGCGGGGTGGTCTTGTCGAATCCGATCCGGGTGATGGTGTAGATCAGGCCATCGCCGGTGGACAGGTGCGGTAACGCAGCGCTGCGAGTCTTGCTGTCCCACACGGTGTGACAGCCGGGGTTGTCGACGTCCACCCTGGTCATCCCGCCGACGAACGGCGCCGTCGACGGAACCGCCGGAGGGGCCCCCGCAGGAACCGCCGGGTAGGGGTAGCCGTAGGTGCTGGCGATGAACATCGAGTTCCCGGCCCCGATCGGAGAGTTCTCGCTACCTGGCCCACCCTGGGTCAGGACCGGTTGCTGGCACACCAAGTTTCCGGTACCGGATTGGTAGATCAGCGCGTGCACCAGCGGGCTGGCGTTGTCGACGATGGTCAGGTAGTCGGCACCGGTCGGGCCGAAATAGGTGGGGCTGGAGCCGGTGCCCCAGCTCAGTTGTCCGGGCTTGCGGCCCGGGCCGCGGTCGTAGGGCTGGCGCCACAGGATCTGCGGGTTGCCGCCGCCGTCGAGATTCAGTTCGTAGAGGGCAAAGGTGGTGGCCACCCCGACGCGATTGCTCGGTGCCGCCGAGATGCTGTTCGCTACTTGCTCACCGGCGGGCAGCTGCAGGCCGGCAACACCGCCGCCCACCTTTGCCACCCCCACCGCACCGCTGCCGGTGGCGAACCAGACGTTGCCCGCGTAGTCGGGGACCAGGCCAACAGATTGGTCGCCGGGCGGTATCGCGCTGGACACGTCGGTGGACTCGGTGACGGTCAGCTGCCAACAGCCCCGCCCATCCTTGGCATGAGCGATGCGCAGCAGGTGGTTGGTGCCATCGATCATCACCAGTTGGTTGTTGTTGTCCAGGTAGGCGTAGACACCGCCGAGCAGGCCGCCCTTGGCGACTTGCAGGCTGGCCAGGGGCACGACCCGCGGGAGGATGCCGCCGGGATCGATCAGGTGGACTGTCGGGTTCTGGGTTATATCGGAGGTGCACAGCGCCAACACCAGGCCGTCGGTCCCCTGCGTGATCGTCGGACAGGCGGCCAGGAGCGGGTACGCGAAGATCGCGGCCAGGCGGGCGCCGGGCCCGGGCAACGGTCCTGCGTCGGCCGATGCGGCGTCGTTGTGCATGGACGCAAGGCCATTCGGCACCATGAACGGGTTGGGGGGCGCCAACGGCCCAAACGTGGCGGCCGCCCTTGCGGGTGCCGGGACAATTGCCGGGAGAAGGGACGCGGCGCAAGCGGTCATGACCGCCATAGGAATGGCCAACACTGCAACAGGAAACCGCACCAAGGACCCCTCCCGGGAATTGGGTCACATGGGATTGTCGCGTTCGCGCAAAACGACATGGCAACGCTGCGCTAACGATTTCGCCTCGGGTTACCGGT
Source organism: uncultured Actinomycetota bacterium (assembly GCA_963763005.1). GTDB lineage: Bacteria > Actinomycetota > Actinomycetes > Mycobacteriales > Mycobacteriaceae > Mycobacterium. Next base: position 83,388 of record CAVXMI010000015.1, on the reverse strand, counting down.
CACCGCAGCAACGGCGACGCCAGTCGGTCTGACATCACCCATGTCATGCACGACATCGAGCTTCGGGACGGCACGGCTCGGCCGGTGCTCCCCGATCGCCCAGAACATATGCTTAGCCAATGGCGTCGATCTTCACCAAGATCATCAACCGTGAACTGCCCGGCCGCTTCGTTTACGAGGACGACGATGTCGTCGCGTTCCTGACGATTGAGCCGATGACACAAGGCCACACGCTGGTGGTGCCCCGCGCCGAGATCGATCAGTGGCAGAACGTCGACGACGCGGTGTTCGCCCGCGTCATGGGGGTGAGCCAGCTGATCGGCAAAGCCGTGTGCAAGGCGTTCCGAACCGAGCGTGCCGGCATGATCATCGCCGGGCTAGAGGTGCCACACCTGCACGTCCACGTGTTCCCCACCCGCAGCCTGAGCGACTTCGGCTTTGCCGGCGTCGACCGCAACCCGTCAGCGGAATCGCTGGACGACGCGCAGGCCAGGATCAAAGCGGCCCTGGCCCATCTGGCGTAAGGCCAGGTCAGACCGGCGCAGGGACGTCGCTGACGCGCGCCAGCCTGACGCGGAAACAACTACCCTCCCCGGGCGCGGTCGTCACCGTGACAACGCCGCCGTGGGCGTTCACCAACGAGTCGACGATCGACAGTCCCAGTCCGGTCCCGCCGCTGGCTCGCGCCCGCGACGAGTCGGTGCGATAGAACCGCTCGAATACCCGCAGCGCATCCTCCTGGCTCATGCCCGGCCCCTTGTCAGCCACTTCAAGCACGGCGTCGTCGCCCTCGGTGCCGACCCGCACGGTGACGTCGGCGCTTTCCGGGGTGTGCAGCAGTGCATTGGCCACCAGGTTGCTCAGCACCTGGCGCAGCCGAGGCTCGTCACCGAGCACCTCCGGGATGCCGGGACCGTCGAGGACTTCCAGGGTGATCGTGCGCTGGGGGTCGATCGCCCGTGCGTCGTGCACCGCATCGCTGGCCAGCGCCAGCAAGTCCACCTGATGGTGTTCCAGCGGCCGTTGCACATCCAGCCGGGCCAGCAGCAGCAAATCGTCCACCAGCAGGCCCATCCGGCTCGCTTCGCTTTCGATCCGCGACAGCAGCATGGCCACGTCGCGGGCGGCGCCCTGTCGATACAACTCCGCGAAGCCGCGAATGGTGGTCAGCGGAGTGCGCAGTTCGTGGCTGGCGTCGGTGATGAAGCGTCGCATCCGGTCCTCTGAACCGCGGGCCTTTTCGGCCGAAGACTCCGAGGACGCCACCGCCTGTTGGATTTGGGCCAGCATTCCGTTGAGCGCCAACGAAAGTCGGCCCACCTCGGTGCGGGGATCGCGTTCCGGAACCCGGCGGTCCAGCTGGCCGGCAGCGATCGCCGCGGCAGTCTGTTCGACTTCGGCGAGCGGCTTCAGGCTACGGTGCACCACCAAGAAGCCGGCGATGCCGACCACAACCAGCACCGCCACCCCGATGCCGACCTGCAACCAGACCAGTGACCGGACCGTGTGCTGGACGTCGGACAGATCGATGGCCACAGTGGTCAGACCGCCCTGCGGCACCTGCACCGTCACTGCGCGCCACTCAATGTCAGAGCCGTTGACGGATGGGAGCGTCGTCGGAGTCGGGCCCACGTCATTGTCGGCGGGCAACGCCGGTTCGGCATTGCGGTCGTTGATGGCGGTAAAGGTGCGGCCGCCGGGGCTGATGCCCCGCACGTAGAACTTCGACGGTGGCCGAGCGGGGTCCGGGCCTTCCACGTTGGCAGGCGCCTGCTTCCAGGGGGCCTGCGCCCAGGTGCGTGCGGCGTCCAGCAGAGTCGAGTCGATCCGGCTGATCAGGCTGTGCCGCAGGATCGAGGTGACCGCGACCCCCGAGGCCGCCAGACCGCAGGCCACCAGCAACAGGGTCGCGGCGACCAGACCCACCCGCAGCGGCACTCCGCGTCGAACGTGTTTGGCCATACTCGTATCCTTCGCTACCGCGCGCTATCCCGCCGCGCAGGGAGCACACTCATCGTGGCTCCCGCAACACATAGCCCACCCCGCGCAAGGTGTGCAGCAGCCGCTTCTCCCCCGTGTCTATCTTGCGGCGCAGATACGAGACGTAGGACTCGACGACGTTGACGTCACCGCCGAAGTCGTAGCGCCAGACGTGGTCGAGGATCTTCGGCTTGCTCAGCACTGTGCCGGCGTTGATCACGAAATAACGCAGCAATGTGAATTCGGTGGGCGACAGCGACACCGGCTGGCCGGCCTTCCACACCTCATGCGTTTCCTCGTCGAGTTCGATATCGGCGAACGTCAGGCGGGCATTGCGAGGTTCCGCGCCGCCCTTGCCGGCACGTCGCAGAATGACCCGCAGCCGGGCGACGACCTCCTCCAGGCTGAACGGCTTTGTCACGTAGTCGTCGCCGCCCAGAGTCAGACCCGCGATCTTGTCCTGCAGCGAGTCGCGGGCCGTCAGGAACAACGCCGGGGCATCGATGCCATCGGCACGCAGCCGGCGCAGCACCCCGAAGCCGTCCATTCCGGGCATCATCACATCCAGGATTACCGCGTCTGGCCGCGCTTCCCTGGCCCGATCCAGCGCCGCCGCTCCGTTGGTGGCCGTGTGGACCTCAAATCCCTGGAACTTGAGGCTCACAGACAGCAGTTCGACGATGTTGGCCTCGTCGTCGACGACGAGGATGCGAGCCTCCGGTGCGGTGGTTTCGCCTGGGGTTCCAGCTGTCATGAGGTCAGTTCCCTCGCGCTTCGTTGAGTGTTAGCTGCACGTTCATTGAGTAATCCCTGAGAGCTCGTTGCTAATAGTCTGCAAGTATTCTGCCAGGTTACGTTGCGTCGGCTTGGACCCTTGGGGGGGATTACGGGGCGCGTCGTGAATACACTCACAGGATGGATCTCGGCAAAGGCCTCGTGGCGATCGCGACCGCTCCTGCTCGAATCGGGCTTGCCGCCGCAGAAGCGAGTCTCAACCTCGCAGGCGCGGCGGTTGGTCTGGCGAAACAATCGCTGGGCGATACCGGCGGCGCGAGCGGGTCGAACGCGATGGCCAACATGCTGGGGATCGATGACGCACTCGCGCGGGCCAACCGGCTGGCCAGGCTGTTGGACGACGATATGCCTCTGGGACGCGCGGTTGCTCCCAATGGGCCGATGGACCGAATGCTGCGCCCGGGCGGGGTGGTCGACCTGCTGACCGCCGAAGGTGGCCTGATCGACCGCCTCACCGCGGAAGGCGGCGGACTGCAGCGCGCGCTGCAGCCGGGCGGGCTGGCCGATCAACTAACCGGAACCGACGGGTTGATCGAGCGGGTGCTGGCCGAGGATGGGATCGCCGACAAGCTGCTCTCCGAAGGCGGCCTGATCGACACAATCACGGCCAAGGACGGCCCGCTGGAACAGCTCGCGGACGTGGCCGACACCCTGGCTCGGCTGGCCCCGGGGATGGAGGCGCTTGAGCCCGCCATCGCCACCCTGCAAGAGGCGGTCATCTCACTCACCATGGTGGTCAACCCGCTGAGCAATATCGCCGACCGGATCCCGCTGCCTGGACGCCGTCCCGCCCGCCGCTCATCGTCACGGTCGGTGCGCTCACAACGCGTGGTCGACAGCGACGAATGAGCGGTTAGGCTTGCACCTGTTTTTTGCCTCCTTAGCTCAGTGGTAGAGCACTCGCCTTGTAAGCGAGCGGTCGTCAGTTCAATCCTGACAGGAGGCTCCCACCAGAGCCCCGCTCTAGCTGAGGAAATGCGATTCCGGCTTGGCGCATGGGTGTTCGATCGCTCGCTCGTCGTCACGACAGTTGCGCAACGCTGGCGCTGTCGGCGTCAGCGATTCACCTGGAATATCGCATCGCCGAAGTGCGAGAGCAGGCGCGCGACCGGCACGTCGATGTCGTGCACGGCTGCGAGAGCAACCGCATCGGCCAAGTCCTTCTCGAGGAGCGCCGCCGCGACTCGCAGGATCTCGTCCTCGTCGGTACCGTGCGGGTCGTCGACCAGATGCACGCCGCGCTCGGCGGCCGTCGACCGCGTACGGCTTGACGTCGAACACGAGCGGCGCATCACCGGTTGCGGTGAGCGGGTGCGCCGGTGCGCTGCCGATCAAACCCAGCCCGATGACGCCGACCGATGTCACGGGCTCAGCCATTCACGTCCGCGGCTTGACCCATGGGCCACATCGGTTCTGCTCACTCAAGCGGTGTGCCCGTTGCACAGTTCCAGGCGTGAGCCGACGCTGTTGGGGATGTAGGCGTGGGGCATGGCCTGGGCGATGGCGTGGGCGGCCCGCCATCCGGTGCAGTGTGCCGGAATGATGGCCTCGGCCCCGATGTCAGCTAGTGCGTTGACCGTGGGTTCGATCAGCGGTTCGAAAGCCGGACCGCCGAGGTGAAACCCTCCGACGACGGCGGCGACTCTGTCGATACCGGTCAGCCGGCGTGCATAACGAACGATATTGACGATCCCGGAATGTCCGCATCCGGTCAGCACCACCAGCCCGTGGCCGGCGACGTGAACGATCAGGGCCTGGTCGTCGAGGATCAGCGGGTCGGGCGTCCATGCCCCGTCGGTGAACGCCTCGTGGAACGGCATGCCGTGCTCGAAATCGCTGGTGCGGTCGATCTCGCCGGTGATGAGAACCGAATCGTCGAACAGCAGCGATGGCTGGCGCCGTTCGATGACGTCGATGCCGGCTTCTCGGAGGGCTGTGCGACCGGGCGCGGGAAGTTCGACTTCGAGTCGACCGGGAATCGCAATGCGCCGCTTGGTGAACGCTCCGGGATGGACCACCAGAGGCACATTGGGCGTGCCCACGGCGCGGATGAATCCGTCCAGCCCGGTTACGTGGTCGGAATGCCCGTGGCTGAGCACGACGAGCTCAATGTCGAACGGGGACAGCCCGAGTCGGCGCATGTTCCCGGCAAGCCCGTCGGGAGTCATGCCGGCGTCGAACAGCAGGTGGTGGTCATGGCCGGCTCGGCTCACGGTAACGAGCATCGAAAAGCCATGCTCCGCAAGCGGGACATCGTAGGCTTCGCCGGAATCGAGCACATTGGTGGCCAACCGGGGTACCGCGGCGGCGGACAGAAGTCCATAACGGTGGACTGGCCCCTGGTCGACCAGCAGAAGGTCGGTGCTGTTGTCCACCAGCGTGGTCAAGGTGACGGCGTCCACCGGGGCCAGGCTGACCGGATCGGCCGGCGCAGCGCTCGGTTCAGGTCGGATCGCCGGGGAGGCCACCGCGCCGGGATGATGGTGGGGTTCGTAGCACATGCCGGTCTCCGTGATCGATTCTGGGCATCATGCTAGCCTCCCAGGAATCGAAACGGGCTTGCAGCGAAAAGCTTTCGCAAACTCGATACCGAACAGCGATGCGACCTCGCCGCGCGAAGCGGGAGCCGAGCTGGTCACGTGATCGCGGCGATGATGGGTCTCGAGTTCGCCAGGGCCGATGCAGACGTCGACGTCATCCGGCGGGCGGGCATGGATTGGGCGCCTCAGTGGCCGCAAAGTCTGTTTTTAACGCCGCTGTCGGCGCGCCCCGTCAGGTTGCCGGTGTCGCGGCTCATGCTCATCGAGTACGTCGATCGAGGACAACCGTCGCGGTGGGTCGGCGATCATCGCCCCCAACAGCTTCTCCAGCCTGTTGATCAGGGATTCGATTTCCGCGGCGGTGAAGACGGCGGTGCGGTATTCCACGACGCCGCTGATTCCGGCGGGCTCACCAGCGTCGCTGAAGTCTTCGGCCAGGGACAACAACAGGTCCATCCGGGCGGTCTGGGTGTGCAGCGGGACGGAGGTTACGTCCAGATCGCCCAACATCGGCTCAGCGGGTTTGTTGTTCTGCCAGGCCAGCATCACTTGGATCAGCGGGCCCGGAGGCAGCGAGCGGGCGGCGTTGAGCCGGTCGACGAGGATTCCGTAGGGCATGTCCTGGTGATCGAACGCCTGCAGACTGCGCGCACGCACCTGGGCCAGCAACTGTGCAAAAGTGGTGTCATCGGCCACCTCGACACGCAGCACCACGGTGTTGACGAAGACGCCGACCAGGTCATCCAGGTCCGGGTGGCTGCGCCCGGCGACGGCGACCCCTATAGGGATGTCGTTGCTGGCGCTGAGCTTGGAAAGCAGTGCGGCCAGGCCCGCGTGCACGACCATGAAACTGGTGGCGTGATGATCGCGGGCCAAGCCGGCTATCTGATGGTGGAGGGCGGCGGGCCAGTGCACGGCCACTATGTCGCCGTGGTTGTCGGGCACGGACGGGTAGGGCCGGTCGGTGGGCACCTCGACGCGTTCGGGGATACCGGCCAGGGTGTCTTCCCAATACCGAAGGTGAGTGGCGATGTTGCTGTGCGGATCGGCCGGATCACCCAGGTATGCGCGTTGCCACAGGGCGTAATCGATGTATTGGACTGGTAGCGGAGCCCAGGTTGGCGCCCGCCCGGCGCACCGACTCGTATAAGCCACATTCAGGTCTGCAGCTAGCGGGGCCAATGACCAGCCATCAGCGGCGATGTGGTGCACGGTGATGGCCAGGAGGTGTTCATCGTCGGCAAGGCGGTAAAGCCGGGCGAACAACGGAATCTGCCTGGCTAAATCGAAACCGTGGCAGGCATGGGTGGTGACAGCCTGCTGGAGCCGCTCGGCAGGCCAGGCGGTCGCATCGATGATTTGCCAGCCGAAATCTGCTTGTTGCGCGGACAAGACGACTTGTTGCGGTGCGTCGTTGACGATGGGATAGACGGTGCGCAAGGTTTGATGGCGGTCCACCACATCGGCGAGGGCTTGGCGTAACGCCTCGACTTCGAGCGTGCCGCGCAGTCGCATCTCCCAGGCGATGTTGAAGACCGGAGACCCTCCGCGCAACTGATTGACGGTCCACATCCGGTCTTGGGCAAACGACAACGGCACCGCCGCAGGGCGCCTCACCGCCACCAACGGAGTCAACTGAGTCGATCCGGCGCCGATACACGGCGCCAACTGGGCGATGGTCGGCGCTTCGAACAACACCCGCACCGACAGGTCGGCATCCAAAGTGGTGTTGACCGCGGCGATCACGCGCATGGCCAGCAGCGAGTCCCCACCCAGATCGAAGAACGATTGGTCGATGCTGACGCGTTCGAGGCCCAGGACGTTGGAGTAGATGCCGGCCAGGATTTCTTCGACCGGGGTGCTGGGCGGCCGATACTCGTTGGCGGTGTAGTCGGGGGCGGGCAAAGCGGCGGTATCGAGTTTCCCGTTCACGGTCAACGGAAATCGCTCAAGCACCATGATCGCCGCGGGCACCATGTAGGGGGGCAAGCTGGTGGCTAGTGCTTCGCGAACAGTGGCCGGGTCGGCCTCACCGATGATGTAACCCACCAGGCGTTTATCACCGGGACGGTCCTCGCGGGCGATCACCAACGCCTGGCCTACCCCCGCCAACTGCGATAGTGCGGAAGTGACCTCGGCAGGCTCGATGCGATACCCACGGATTTTGACCTGCTTATCCGCGCGGCCCCAGTAACTGAGTTGCCCGTCGGAACTCCAGCACACCAGATCACCGGTGCGATACATCCGCGTCCCGGGCCCGCCGAACGGACACGCGACAAACCGCGACGCCGTCAACGCCGAGCGCCGCCAATACCCGCACGCCACCTGATCGCCCGCCACATACAACTCCCCCACCACACCCGCCGGCACCGGCCGCAACCACGGGTCGAGGACGAAAAAGGAGAGGTCTGGCAGTGGTCTGCCGATCGGGCTCACCGCACTGTGCGTGTCGTACTCGACGATTTCACGCACCGAGGCATGCACCGTGGTCTCGGTGATGCCATACATGTTGATCAAACGCGGCGGCCCCGGATGAATGGCCAGCCAGGCGCTCAACCGCTGCGGCTGCAGGGCCTCACCGCCAAAGACCACCGCCGCCAACTGCAGCTGGCGCCCCAACTCCGGGTGTGCCGTGGCCACGGCCTGCAATGCATAAAACGCCGATGGCGTTTGACTCAGCACGGTGACGTGTTCAGCCACCAACAGCGCAAGCAGCTCATCCGGGGACCGCGTCACCTGCTCGGATACCACCACCAACCGTCCGCCGTGCAACAACGCGCCCCAGATCTCCCACACCGAGAAATCGAAGGAATACGAATGGAATTGGGTCCATACCTGCCCTGGCGCATAGGTCACGTCTTCGGCCAGCGAGGCAAGCAGTTGGGTGATGTTGTGGTGGGTGATCGCCACACCTTTGGGCACCCCGGTGGTGCCCGAGGTGTAGAGAACGTAGGCGACATTGTCGGCGGCTGGTGCCGGTAAGGCCGTGCCGGGTTGGCTGGCGATGGCGGGGTCATCAACATCGATGACCACCAGATTCTGGCCGTCGAGTCGATGGGCCGGCTCGCTCGTGGTCAGCACCGCTGCGGGTGTGGTGTCCTCGAGCAGGAAGGCAATGCGGGCCTCGGGGTGAGCCGGGTCGATGGGTAGGTAGGCCGCGCCGGTTTTCAGTACCGCCAGAATCGCGACGATGGCCTGGCTGCCGCGGGGTAGCAATAGTGCCACCACGTCACCCGGACCCACCCCACGACCGGCCAACAGGTACGCGAGTTGGTTGCTGGTGGTGTCGAGTTGCCGGTAGGTCAGTGTGGTGTCGGCGTAGACCACCGCTGTGGCCTGTGGGGTGCGGTCGGCCTGGGCGGCAAACAACGCCGGAACCGACGACGTCGGGGGTGTGGGGCCAGTCAGTGCGGCGCGGTTGCCCCATGTGTCGAGTCGGGCGTGCTCGTGTTCATCGAGTAGGTCAACCGAGGACAACCGCCGCCCGGGATCGGCGGTCATGGCCACCAACAGCTTCTCCAGCCGGTTGGCCAAAGCCGAGACGTCGAAATCTGAAAACGGCTGACCCGCTCCCGAAGTGCTCAAAAACAGCCGGCCACCGTCTTTGATGAAGAACAGCCCGAAATGTTGCACGCGGCCGAAATTTGTGTACACCGCCGATGCGGGCGCACCACCAAAAGGCAGAATAGCTGTCGACGGGAAGAAATTGACGCTGACCCTGCCTGCGGCCCGCTGTGCGACCGGAAACCGCTGATGCCGCACAGCTTCTCGTATCCGCGCTTCCACATGTTCACAAAAACCGGCGACCGCAGCACTCGGCGAAACCGTCAACACCAACGGCACAATCCCGGCAACCATTCCCGGAGACGTCCTTAGTTGCGGAGTGGTTCGCCTATTAACCGGGAAGTCGAGCACCACCTCCGATCCGCCACCACAGCGCCCACGCACCAAAAGCGCACACGCCGCGGCGATAACTGACGATTGACGGACACCCAACACCTCGGACAACTGCTGGACTCGACCCACCACCGAAGGATCCAACTCGATCGGCGCAGAAGCCGCAAACGAATCCCGCCCACCCGTAGCTTGCGGCGACCGATAATCCGGTCCGCTTTCCTGGGGAAGATTTCGCCGCCAATAATCCAGGTCTTCCGCATAATGGCTGGACTGGTCGTAGTTCAACTCGTAGTCAACCAAGTCCTGCAACGAGCCGAAAAACGCAGGGGAAACCGGTGTTCCAGAAGAAAGCGCGGAATACACCGATGCGACTCGATCGGCAAAAAGCACCGAACCGAATCCGTCGATGACAATATGGTGAATGCATATGAACAAATAGAATTCATCTGGCCGCGTCCGAAACAAAGCAAACCTGAACAGCGGGCCGGCCCATGGCATCGGCGTCTGCTGGATCGTCGTCGCCAGCCGGTAGGCCTCCCGCACCGGATCCGCCGACCCGCTCAGGTCATAAAAGGGAACCTCGAATTCCGGATGATCAGTTACCTGCTGGAAAACCTGGCCATCCACTTCAAAAAAGCCAGCCCTGAGTGGTTCGGCCTCGCCCACCACGTGGCGGATCGCCTGCTCGAGCAGATCAGGTTCCACCGTGCCGGCAATGACCACGAACAAGCTGGCCTGCCACTCCGCGGCCGGGCCACCGATCTGCTGCGCAAGCCAGATATCAAGCTGCCCCCGCGTCAGCGCAAGGGCGCGCTCATCGAGCTGCATCTTGTCCCTGCCAGCTAGCCGGCTTAGGCATCAAAAGCCCGTTCCCCGCGCCAGCTGCTCGCGCAGGCTCTTTCGGCCGGATATCAGTCCAGTTCTGCTCGATGTAGTCCAAGCACGCAGTGCGACCCGCCTCCCCGTGCACCATCCGCCAGCCGGCTGGAACCTCGGCGAAGGCCGGCCACGGGCTGTGCTGCTGCTCGTCGTTAACCAGAACGAAAAACGTGCCCTTGTCGTCGTCGAACGGATTGACGCTCATCGGTCTTTCTCCTAGCCACGCGACGCAACAAGACCGCATCTGGACTTGACCCGGTTTGGCAGACACAGGGTCAGCCGGCTTGCGCCGTATGAGCAAGTTGGTTTTGGAACCCGACGGCGCTGAGCATAGCGCGGCGGAGTGGCGACGGCGTCGGATTCAGACCCGTTCGGTCGAGTCGCCGACTGCGAGGTTGGCGACTGTTTCGGTGGGCCGAGGATGGCCGTCGTAAAATTCAAAATTTCGAAGTGGCTCAAAAGGATTCGGCCTAATCGCTATCACCGCCAAAGCGCCGGCCGGTGTAGCGCAAGACCGCCGCTTACGGCCATTTCGGCCGTCCAGGCCGCAGCCCGGAGAACCTGGATGCCACCGAGTCGCTCTAGCCGAGGCGGGATCTCGGGCTTGCGAACCAGCTCGCGTGGCCCGGGTCATAAGATCGGCCTATGCATCTTGACCAGTACATGTCGTTGGATGCGACTGCTCTGGCTGAGCTGGTCGAGCGCAAACAGATCACTCCGGCCGAACTTGTTGCCTTGGCGCGGCGACGCGCCGACGCGGTCAATCCCCGGTTGAACGCGATCGTTCGTCGCCTCGACGAAGTCGCCGATAAGCAAGCCGCCGATCCGGATCTGCGCGGAGCGTTTGCCGGAGTGCCCTTTCTGATCAAAGACCTCGATCAGGAGTACCGGGGCTTTCCCACCTCATGCGGATCCCGGTCGCTGGCCAACGACGTGGCCGAGCAGCACGCCCTGGTCACGCAGCGGTTCCTGGACGCGGGCCTGGTGATCTTCGGCAAGACCAACACCCCCGAGTTCGGGGCCAAGGGCGTGACGGAATCCGAGTACTGGGGTCCGGCTCGAAACCCCTGGAACACCGAGCGCACTCCCGGAGGCTCGTCGGGCGGATCAGGGGCGGCGGTTGCGGCGGGGATCGTTCCGGCGGCAGGGGCCAACGACGGCGGCGGATCGATCCGCATCCCCGCCGCCTGCAACGGGCTCGTCGGCCTCAAGACCAGCCGGGGGCTGTCGCCCTACGGCCCGCAGACCGGCGAGCCGATGTTCGGCATGGAGACCCAGGGCGTCGTTTCGCGCACCGTGCGCGACAGCGCCGCCCTCTACGACGCGATCATCGGCCCCAATCCGCGCGCCGCCTATCGGGTTGCGCTTCCCGACGGGCTGTTCGCCGAACACATCAAGAATCGTCCCGGCACCCTGAAAATCGGGTACTCAACCTCCTCTGCGATCAACCCTCATCCCGACCGGGAAGCCATCGCCGCAGTCGAGGAAGCGGCGACGCTGCTGCGCGACTTGGGCCACCAGGTCGAGGAAGTCAAACCGCCCTACGACGACGCCGCACTGGCGCGCGACTTCCTCACCATCTGGTTCGCGCAGCTCTACCGGCAAGTCGCCGAGATCAAACAGCGAATCGGTGCCCGCGACGGCGACTTTGAGGCCGACACTCTGGCCATGTGTGAACTCGGCCGCTCGGCCGGCGTGCTGGCACCGATGCTTGCATTGGAGAACAGAAACAACTACATCCAATCCCTGGCGACGTTTCACGAGAACTACGACTACTTCCTGACCCCCACCCTGGCCACCCCGCCACTTGCGGTCGGTGCCACGGCGACGTCGCACCGCTTGCAGACGGTGGCCCGGGTCATGGGCAAGTTGCATGCCGGAAAAGTGCTGGCGCTCAGCGGAATTATGGATGACCTCATTCAGGAGAGCCTGGGCTGGGTGCCCTACACGCAACTCGCCAACCTCACCGGGCAGCCCGCCATCAGTGTGCCACTGCATTGGACAGACGCCGGGCTTCCGCTGGGCGTGCAGTTCGTCGGACGGCTGGGTGCCGACGCCGATCTCTTACAGTTGGCAGCACAACTCGAAGAAGCCCGTCCATGGGCCCATCGGCATCCAGCACCTGCCGCAACGGAGAGTTAGTCCATTGCCCCGAGGCCTGGTCGCCGAGCGCCCGCGTTGATGGCGCAGGCAGTCACGGCACGGGCCATTCGTGAACCGGGGCGCCAGTGTGTGCGTTCTCGGCATACCGCCGGGTCATCTCATGCAGCGCCGCGGTGCGCTCCACCCCGCGGTCCTCGAGGTAGCGCACCACCTCGGTCTGCCAGACCGCGCCGGTACGGCCGGATCGAACCCGTGCTTCGACGACACCGAGGTAACGGTCGCGGTCATCCGCATCAACGCCCCAGGCGTCAAGCCCGGCAGCGGCGGCCGGCAGCAGGACCTCACGGGTGAGGCGGTCGACCGACTGGTCGACGCCCCGCCAATGCAGCCGCGCGGCCAGCCCGTCTCGTGCCGCGCGGTGCAGGTTCTGCTCGGCCGCAGCGAAGGGCATCTGCTGCCACGGGGCGGGGTCGCTGTCGGCGATTGCGCGCACCAGTCCGTAGTAGAACGCGGCGTTGGCGACCATGTCGACGACGGTCGGTCCGCTGGGCAGCACGCGGTTCTCGATACGCAGTTGCGGGTGCCCGGCCTGGACGGCGTAGACCGGACGGTTCCAGCTCCACACCGTGCCGTTGTGCAGCCGAAGCTCACGCAGGCCCGGAGCGCAACCAGCCCCGAGGGCGGCATCGGGATCCTCAGCCTCCAGCATCGGAAACAGCGGCGGAAACAACCGCACGAGGTCGTCGAAAAGCTCCACGGGGCCGTTGATCCACCGGCCGCCGAGCCGCACGCGCGCCGGTGCACCGGCCCGTACCTCCCTGCGGCGGCGGGTGTCGAGCAGTTGCTCTAGCAGTGGGATGCGGGTCTCCTGCCATGCCTGGCGACCGAGCAGGTACGGCGAGTTCGCGGCCACCGCCACCTGCACCCCGGCGATTGCCTGGGCGGCGTTGTAGTAGGCGGCGAACCGGTCCGGTGCTACGCGCAGGTGCAGTTGCAGGCTGGTCGTGGCGGCATCGGGAGCGACCGAGTCGGTGCTGAACTCGACCGGCTCGCACCCGTCGACAATGCGCACCAGGAACGGCCTGTGGCGAGCGGCGTAGATGCGGCTGGACAGCAGCTCGTAGCGCGGGTTGCGGGAGATCCGTTCGACGGTGAGCTGCTCGGCGCTCAGAGTTGGCAACATGCCGACGGCGACGAGTCGAGCCCCGAGCCGCTCGATCCGTGCCCGGCACCCGTCGAGCACGTCGGCAAGATCGCGTTCGCTGTCATGCAGCACGCCGCCCTGCAACCGGCGGGGCGCCAGGTTCAGCTCGACGTTGAACTGACCGAGCTCATGCTGCATGTCCGCCCGGCCGAGGAGTTCCAGGACCGCGTCATTGACCAGCCGCGGCCGGCCCAGCGGGTCCACGAGATCGAGCTCTACCTCCATACCGATGGTGTCCTCATGGCCGACGAACCAGCCGCCGTCGACCATGCGCCGCAACGCGGCAACGCAGCGCTGGAGCCTTTGCCGCACCTCGTGGTCGTGGCCGACAACCAGCGCGGACGCTTCGACGCGGTCACCCACGGCGCACCTCCTCGGGGCAATGCTGGACCTCGACAGCGACTACAGCATGGCGCACCCGGGCAGTGGCCGCAGATCGTCGGTGGATAAGTCCACCCGGAACACGGGCTTAGCTAACAAGAGAAGCGTGAACACGCTGCACTGGCATAGGACCGTCGCTGCCGTTCGGATGAAACACACCCACGTGGTACGAACTGCCGGCGTACTCTCTGGAACCCACCAGTTGTGACAACGGCGTCTGGACCGGCTCGCTGCTTGCCACTCTGGCGGCAATGGTGTTCAGGTCGAACCGCGGGCGCCGGCCCAGGTGGTGTCGAGCGCGGGTGTTGACGTACACGCGGTCCAGGCGATCGGGGAACCGCCACCCGCGCTCTTTCCACACGGCCGCCGCCAGCGGTGCGCGGCGTCCAGGATGACGCCGTCCAACGAAGCATCCCAGCGTCCCGCCCGACGCTTTGGTTGTCGGCGCCCGCGGCTCGCCTCGACCGGGTCGCGTTCGTCCGAAGTCACCTTGACAACCCCTTCTAGCAGAACAGTGCAGTTCCGTATCAATCTAGTCGGAAGCCGTTTCGGAGACGTTGTCTTGATCTGCCGCGAACGAGGTCCTATTTGCCCGTTTCGGCTGGTTGGCCGTCTTCCGACTTGAAGCGCGGGTCCACTGTCGCCATCTTCAGGATCGCGTGGGCCAACGGGTACTCACCGTCTCCACCGCGTTCCTCGAGGTACTGCCGAATCCGTTCATGAGTAAACAACGCGACGCCGGCCTGCTCAATGTATTGGCGCATCTCGTCGATGTTGAGGAGGATCAACTCGTCCTCTCCGCGGTGCCGCAGCGGGAGCCGCTTCACTTGTCTCCGCGTCCGCCCATGCCGACACCACCGAAACGGCCAATCCTTCCTACGACAAGAACGAGGGGTGCATACAGGGTCCGGGTGATCGGCATCGCGGCTTCGCTGTGCCATGCTGGCGAGTCTGCTGGGCGTTCGGACGGAGTGGAGCAGCTGCGCCGGCGCCCTAACGGCCTTTGCGCGGCACGCCGGGAATGTCGACATTTATACGGCTAGGGCGTTTACGATGCCGACGTGGCCACCCCAGACGATCTCGACGGAACCCTACAAAATCTCAAAGCTCGGGTTGCCGCCGTAGAAGCATCGCAAGCCGACTACCGCGCGATGATCGAAGCCATCAAGGCCTTTGGAGATACCCAACAAATGCTTGCCGATGTGCTGCGGGGATTTGGCGGCGAGATAAGAACCACGGCTGACGACTCCAACCAGCGCATCCGCTCACTCGAAGCATCCACTACCGAGATCAAGAACCTCCTGGTGCGGGTGCACGACCGCTGACCGGGCAGGTCATCCGGTATCGACATGCCGGGCCAGGAAATCCAGGACCGCCCCGGCGAAAATATCGTTGCGATCGCCGGCGACCATGTGTCCGGCGCCGCGGACGTCGGCGAACTCGACCTGCGGGAAGCGCGAAAGGAATTCTGCAGCGCGCTCCTGGCTGACCAGGTCACTCACTTGGCCTCGAACGAGAAGCATCGGCACGCCGTCGCGCAGGATCGCGTCAACGGCTGCGTGCATGCGATCGGCGTCGGTGACCTCAAATGGGGGAAACGCGGCAGTTCCACTGATGAACTGCGGGTCCCAGTGCCAGTACCAGCGATCACCGCGACGGCGCAGGTTGGTGGTCAGGCCGTCCAGATCAGTGGGTCTGGGCCGATGCGGGTTGTACTCGGCGATCGCGTCAGCGACCTCGTCGAGTGAGGCGAACCCCGATTCCACCCGGTCGGCCATGAAATCGTGTATCCGAGTGGCCCCGGATTGCTCCATCTTCGGCACGATGTCGACCAACACGACTGCACTGGCGATGCCCGGCGAGAGCTCCCCGGCAAGCAGCATCGAGGTGAACCCGCCCAGAGAGGCGCCCACCAGCACCGGTCGCGGAGGTAGGCCGCCCAGCACTTCCAGGACATCGCCGGCGAAACTGACGACGCGATAGTCGCCTTCGCTTGACCAGTCGGATTCGCCGTGTCCGCGCAAGTCGATCGTCACGGCTTGCCAGCCACGCTCTGCCACAGCAGCCGCCGCCCGGCCCCACGAGCGACGGGTCTGCCCGCCGCCATGCAAAAACACCACCGCACGCGCTTGAGGATCACCCAAGCGGTCAGCGACGATGCGGACACCGCCCGAGCCGTGGATCGAGAACGGTTCCGGTGCGGTCGTCGTCATCAAGTGATAGTAAGACGCTCTAACGTAAAGGCGGAGTCGACAATGAGTCAGCCTCTTCGATCACGAAGTCTCTCCGCCGGCGTCAGCCGTTCGGGGCGTCCCTGCCGACGTGCCTCGTTCCGGCGACTGCGGATCGCCCGAATGCTGAACTGGTCCCCTGGTGTGCGACGCAGACGTACCTGTGTCAATCGTGTTCACCTTCCGATTGGCTCGCAGTTGCCTACCCGCTAGCTAGGCCTGTATCCAAACGACGCCCGGCTGGGTGGACGCTGCACCCGGCTGGGCTGAGGATTGTGCGATCCGCCCGCCTCACAGCGACAACGTGTCGGGGGCCGCCGACTTGTCGCTTCGAGTCGGGCAAGACGCTGGATGGGTCGCGCGGGAGTCCTGGCCGCGGCGCCCGCTTCTGGGCAGTCTCGCGTCCAGGCGTTGTTGGCGAAGAGAAATAGTTGTACGGCCGCCGAGATAAGAGTCAGTCGGCCGTCAATCCGTTGCTTGAGGCGCCCCCAACTGCTCGGCGGTGGCCATGGCGATCCGCGTGCTCGTCTCATGCTTGGACAGGGGCCGCATGTGGTCCCATCCCTCGATCACCAGCCTCGGACTCTGGTCTTGGCCGCTGAACTCTTCCAGGAAATGACGGAGGGACTCACATGTCGTGTGATCGACGAGAGGCACACGTGAGCTCAAGTGGAGATACACCGTCTGTGTACCGTGCGGAAGCTGCCCCAGCTCGCGAATCACGTGGAACAGGTTGAAACACACAAGGGGACCATCCAGGTACAGGTGGTAGGTGCCCTCATCCAATTCCCGTTGCGACACCGGATTGCGGAAGAGACTGAGGAAGCGGACCGCAAAACTCGGCTTGGCGAATTCCGAGCCGTTCCTCAGGGTGTGCCAGAGGCCCACGTACCAAAGGTTCAGTAGCAACTCCAGGACGATGCCAGCGCCGATGCCGATGAGCAGGTCCGTCGTCAGGGTCACGAGCAATGTGGTGGAGAAGACGACGAACTGCTCCGTCCCGACCCGTGCGACGTTGAGCCAAAGCGCCGGATTGCACAGCTTGTAGCCGATGAAGACGAGGATGGCGGCCAGGACCGCCATCGGGACCATGTCGATCAGGTCGTGGCCGAGCAGCACGAACGTCAGGAGGAAGCAGGCGTTGTAGAAGTTGGCCCATTGGGTTCGGCCGCCGCCCAGGATATTTGCCGTGCTCTTGACTATACCGGGGATGATGGTCAAACCACCGAGCAGGCTCGAGGCGCCGTTAGAGGCGCCCATGGCCAGCAAGGTCTGGTCCGGGTCGGACCGGCGGCGATAGGGGTCGATGTTATCCACGGCCGCGATCGTCGCCAGGGACTCGGTCCCGTCGATCAAAAGCAGGGTGACCGCCAGGTAGACGAGGGGGAGCCACAGTGCGGCATGGGAGAACGCCTCACCGAACTGGGGGAAGACGATCCCGTGCTTGAGCGAATCCGGCACGTCGATCAGGTAGTGCTTGTCCAACTTCAGGATGGATGTGCTGATGACCGTGCCAACGAAGAACACCCAGACCGGAGGCGGCATGACCTTCAGCAGTCGCCCGGGGAGGGCCGACAGCACGAAGAGCGCAACCAGACAACCGACTCCCAGGTCGAAGACGTCGTGGTTCATCGACGGGACATGGCGGGGCACTTCGCCGAGCACCGCCCAGAATTCGTGGGCCTCGAACTTCACTCCCATGAAGAGCGGGACCTGCTTGACGATGATCATCAGTCCGATCGCCGCCAGCATGCCCTGGATGGCCGCGGCGGGGAAGATGGCGCTGAGGCGGGCCACCTTCAACTTGGCAAGGATTACTTGCAACACGCCCGCGATGGCGATGGCAACCAGGGCCAGCGGGTAGCCCACCGCGAGCAACTCGGATGTCGAGGCGTTATGGCCCAGGCGGGCGCGTCCCAGCACGACCATGCCCGCGAACAGGGCCGTCGCCAGTCCCGCGGCCGGGCCGCTGATGGTCACATACGAGCCGCCCAGGAACGGCAGGACAAAACCGGCGATGATCGCCGACATGATCCCGCAGATCGGCGGCGCGCCCGAGGTGATCGCGATTCCCATCGAGAATGGCAGCGAGATCATGGCCACCGTGAAACCCGAGCGAAGGTCATAGCGCCAGTGTTTGAGACCGGCCAGGCCATTGCGGGGCTTTTCGGTCGGAACGGTCAGATCCTGTTGCATGGGTGAGCCCCTCTCAACAGCGGCTTGAACAGGTTGTGGGTGAAGTTCTCCCAGAATTCGTGCAGCACTGATCAACTCCACGATGGGATGAGGGAAATACCGGGTGCGGCAGGGATTATCGCGTGACAGTCGTCACCGCGGTGTGCCCCGGTTCCCCGCGATCACCGTGGAATCCGCGCTGCAAATGTGGACGCCGGGTTAGCGGGCCGCCACAACGATTAACCCCGACCCGGCGCGGGAGGGCACTAGCGCGATACTCATCGCGCCTGTCCCGATGGCCCTTGCCGCCCCGGTGATCTGCGCAACTGGGGATCG
Source organism: uncultured Actinomycetota bacterium (assembly GCA_963763005.1). Lineage (GTDB taxonomy): Bacteria > Actinomycetota > Actinomycetes > Mycobacteriales > Mycobacteriaceae > Mycobacterium. Next base: position 64,867 of record CAVXMI010000015.1, on the reverse strand, counting down.
TCGACCCGGTGCAATTGCCTGCCTTGGCCCCAGCCTCTGCCCCGGAATACAGCGCAGCCGCCACGGTAACGACCAAGCTCACGATGCCCACAAGCGATACACCAGCGACCATGCGTAGCTCCCACCTAGTCGGCGCGTGGCCAACCCAGGGGTTACACGCCATCAGCACCGTCCGGGCAGATTATCCCGAACTTAGGCGCGTGAAGCGAGCCTCATCGCTGCGTTCACAGCAAACTGTACGCTGCGTTCACAGCAAACTGTAACCTTGCGGAAACAAATCCAAGTCCGAGACCATCCGCGCGAAGGATGATGAATCGCTTGTGCGTCTTTGTGGTGGCTGGCCCGGCGCTGCCGATAAATTCGCTGGCGCCGTCGGTTACTGAGTGGGGGTGTCGTCGATGATGCGGATGCCGGTGACGATCTCGGGGTAAAGAAATTTCGCACTTTGATCTGACGGTTCCGACCCCGCTACATCGCGGGGTGCGCCATGGCATTCGATAAGCCGTCACCAGTGACCGAGTCGACGCAGGAACTCCGGCTCGCCACGACCATGACAGGCGGCGTCAGTCTCGCGATCTGGATGGCCGGTGTTGCGCGGGAGATCAACCTGCTCGCACAGGCGTCACAGTGGCGCGGGGGGAACCTTCCCGACGGATAGCCGACTCACGACGGAGTCGACTGCATGCCTACGGCTCTACGCCGAACTCATCGACCTGCTCGACATGATCGTCGACGTCGACATCTTGTCCGGGACAAGTGCGGGTGGGATCGACGCGGCTTTGCTTGCATCGTCCCGCATCTCGGGGTCCGACCTCGGCGGTCTCCGCGATCTCTGGCTCGATCTCGAGGCTTTGACCGACCTGCTCCGAGACCCGCGGGACAAGTACATACCGTCCCTGTTATGTGGCGACGAACGGATGTTCGCCAGGTTGGCGAAGCAGATTCCCAAGCTGGAGACGGGGCCGTTCCCGCCTGCGGCGTTTCCGGGAGGCGCCCGCCCATTGAGGCCCCTAGGCGACACCCGGAGTTAAAGGGCGCTAATTCCGTTGTAGAGCACCATCAAACCGATCAATACGAGGACGACCGCGAGCATCGCGCCGTGGTTTTTCTCCATCCAGTCTTTGAGCCGTGTCAGCGGCTCGTCGAGGCGATCACCGGCACCCGCGTAGGCCAATATCGGAATGGCGACGGTTGACGCAGAGACGACGACGAAAACTGCGGCGCATATCCACTCACCCGCGACGCCGAACCCGCCCGTGCCGACAGCCACTCCGGCCGCCACGCACATGATCAGCACCTCCGGGCGTGCCACCACCAGTACCGCTCCGGTGATCCCCGCACGCACCGGGGTGATGGTGGAAAACGAACGCATCCAACCCGGCGATTCAGCGTGACCATGCCGGGTCAGCCATCGGTGTATACCGAGCACGATGAGCACCGAGCCGAGGACCACGCGCAGCCAGGATGCCCAGCTCGGTGGCCCCTTGTGCAGACCGCTGAGGAGGCCGGAGCCCGCGATGAAGATCGCGGTCAGCGCGGCCAGGCCCAGCAGCCAGCCGCCGAGGAAGGCCAGGCCGGTCGGCCGCGGCCGCGGCGCGTGCAAGACCAGTATCGCCGGGATGATTGTCAACGGCGAGACCGCGATGACGAGCGCGAGCGGAACGAGAGCGGTCAGCACGGAGGCCCAATTTCCTGTCACGGGCAGAATCTTCGCATCGACCGAACGCGCTGGCCACAGAGCGCGCCGCGGGCGCGTCATATTGACGGGAACTTCGATTATCAGGGTCTCGCGCGCAATGATCCGGCCTTGTGACGGACGCAGGGCGCCATGGTTGCTGTCGGCGCTCTTCCCGAGCATTCGCAGACACCGCTGGGGTGGTTGTACGTAGTCTGCGGGCGCAACCGCATTCGTTTTGCTTGGCCGGGCGGCATCCGGTGAGAACCGCACTACGCGGGTCCGTCAACAAACCTAAGGGGGGATCAAGTGGCAAGTCAGATTCATCTTGGGCACGTTTTTCATCTCGCCGGCGCGCCGCTGGTGGCCGACGCGGCCAACGCGCTGGTGTCAATTACAGATGGCGCGTTGGTGATTGGCGATGACGGCCGCATAGTATTCTGCGGCGAACGCGCAGACATCCCGCTGGAGTACCAGTCCGCGGCCGTGTCCGATCACCGGCCCGGCTTTCTGCTCCCGGGCTTTGTGGACACCCATGTGCACTTCCCGCAGACGTACGCAGGGGCCGCATACGGCGGCGGGCAGCTGATGGAGTGGCTGACCCTGTGCATGTACCCGTCGGAATCCCGGTTCGCCGACAAGAACTTCGCTCATCAGGCGGCGGTCGAGTTCTGTGACCGACGCATCGCGACGGGCACCACTGCCGCCATGGTGTTCGGATCCGCGTTCACCCACGCCCAGGACGCCTTGTTCGCCGAAACCCAGCGCCGCGGACTACGGATCGTCAGCGGGCGCGGTATCCAGACCGCGGGCCCCGAGGCGGCTGCACCGTTGAGGACGTCGGAAGATGACGCGATCCGTCTGGCCCGCGAGGAGATCAGCAAGTGGCACGCCGCCGATACCGGCGAGGTGAACACCGCGCTGTTGCACGTCGCGGTCAGCCCGCGCTTCTCCCTCGCGGTAACCCCTCGGACACTGAAAAACCTTGGCGAGCTTTATGACTCGGTACGCGATCGCGGTGTGTATTTCCATAGTCACCTCAACGAGAACAATCGCCCGGGCACCGGCGAGGTCGCTGAAACCAAAGAGACCTATCAGGTCAACTCATATCTGGACACCTACGACGGCAAATTCCTGCCCGGGTCGACTGTGGGCGGATCAAGCATGCTCGGGCGGCGCAGCATTCTGGCGCATGCGGTGCACTGCCAGGATGCGGAACTCGAGCGGATGGCCGAGACGGGCACCTCGGTCTCGCACTGCCCCATCTCCCAGCAGTTCCTGGGATCGGGCACCATGCCGTGGCTGCGAACGGTGACTTCTGGTGTAAATATCTCCGCCGGAACGGATTTCGGCGGCGGAGATGAATGGCTGATATCGCAGGTGCTCGGCGCCGCGTTCAAGGTGCACATCTCAGAACCGGGCGAAGCCGGGGTGTCCATGCATCCGGCCGAAATGCTGTTCATCGGAACACTCGGCGGCGCACGCGCACTCGACATGGAGAACCGTTTTGGCAACTTCGACGTCGGCAAAGAGGCTGACTTCCTCGTCATCGACCCGCGCCGCACGCCGGCACTCAACGCCATGATGACGCACGGCGTGCGATCAGACGACGCCACAATGGCCCGCGACCAGACTCTGTTCGGGTTGCTGATGGGAATCCGCGAGACGTCCGTCGCCGAGACGTACGTCCAGGGACGGCGGCTCCAGTCCGTCGCCGACTGATCAGGACACCGGGTCTTTGCTGGCCTTGACCGGCGCGGAGCTCGGCGGCAGCTGGAAGAGATTGCCGTGCAGGCTCCCCCGCGCGGTGCGGATGGTCACCAGAATCCAGGTGGATAGCAGACCGGCGTAGGCGATGACCGCAGCCACTGTGAACGCGGGCAGATGCGTGTGCACCGCCAGCTGCGACGTGCCGGTCACGAAGGTGCCGACCGGGAACGTGAGGCTCCACCACGTCAGGGCGAACGGCATGCCGCGCCGCAGCGTGCGCACGGTGAGCAAGGTGGCCAACGCGATCCATAACACCGCGAATCCCCACACCGGAACGCCGAAGAGGATCGCGAACGCATTCATGTCCTCGGCAAGTTCGCGGTCGACGGCCCCGTTCATCGCACCGGCTCCCAAAAGCCCTGCGGCCGTGATGGACTGGCCGAGGGGACCCAAGACGATCCACAGCGTCGGCACCCGCGCGGAGCCAGAGGTCCCGTACAGGACCAGCCGGCTCCAGATCATCGCGATGATGTTCAACGAGGCCACCAACGACAATCCGAACATGGCGTAGCAGCCGTACAGCATGGTCTCCCGGCCGGTGCCTGCCGGCAGGTGCGGGAGCAGCATCGCACCCGTCGCGGCGCTCACCATGGGCGGGACCACCGGCATCAACCAGCCACCGAATGCCGCGTCGGGCTCGACGTGGTGCTGGGTGAACATCATGAAGGGGATGCTGACGGTGGTGAACAGCCCGCCGAGCGTTCCCACGGTCCACAGCACCCAGTCCAGGTCGACGGCGATGCGTTCACCGATGAGATCCCCACCTACCAGTATCGCGCCGGCGCCGACGGTCATCAGTGCCATGGGCGCTGCGCCGTAGAAGTGGGCCATCTGCGGATTGCGGGCGTGAGTGCGCGCCACGGTGGGGTGGCGCAGCCAGTGACCACCGATCAAGACGATCAGAACCGCGAGCAGAACGGCGGCGATCACCCAGACGACTTCGGTAAACGCGCGCAGACCCGGCACGTGGACGGGCAGGGTGGCGCCGGCGGTGGCCACGATCCCGGTACCCATTACCGAGGCAAACCAGTTGGGCCCGATGTTGCCCAGTAACTCGACGCGGGTGTGCGGCGACGATGTGCCGTCCGGGCTTGCAGTGGCCATAGTCGAGCAACCCTACCGGCGCAGACGGTCGAAGATGTCGCGGTAATAGAGGTGCGCCAGGAAGTGCCCGCCAGGCATCACATGCAATGTGGCGTTGGGGATACGGCTCGCGAGTTCGTGCGGCCATCTCGGATCCACGAGCTGATCATCGGTTCCCCCCCACACGTCCACCGGCACCTGCAGGTCCTCGGGCGCGAATCCCCATGGCCGGGTCATCGCGTTGTACTCCTCGACCACTCCCTGCGGTTGTCGCAGAGCTTCCCGGGACATCCCCGCGAACGTTCCATAACCCTCGGCCCGCAACACCGCGCCATCGGCCTCGCCGAGAACGCGGGCAACCAGCCGGCCATACATACCCGGTGCGCAGGCCGCCGCGAACCCCATGGCGCGGAAGCACTGTCGCGCTAACCACGGTGCACGCCGCGACAGCCTGACGTAGACGCGGTCTATCGTCGGCAGGCCGTCGAACACCCCCGGTTCGGTCAGCGGTGGCACACCGGCGACGATCGCGACCCGCGTCACCCGTGACGACAACGCGTACCCGACGGCCGCGGCGTACTGTCCGCCCATGGACCAGCCCATCACTGCAAACCGGTCAATGGCGAGAAGGTCCAGCAGCTCCCTGACGTCGCGGGCCCAGTCCAAGATGGTGCGCCCCGTGCGCCCGGCATCAGACCTGCCGACGCCGGGTCGGTCTGGGGATATCAGCCGGACCCCGGACTGCTCAGCCACGGATGCGGCGGCCTCGACGTCCAGCCGGCAAACCAGGCCCCCGTGCGCGCTGACGATCGGGAAGCCTTCGGCGTTTCCGTACTGCGCATAACTCAGCGACCGCCCATCTCGCAGACCGACCACATGATCCGCGGTCATGCGCTCAACAACCTCTGCCGCTCGAACAACGAATCGGAGTGGTCATCGGCCTCACCAATGGCCAGCTCGGCAAGGATCTCGCCGACGACGGGCACACCCGGTCGATGATATCCGGCGTGCAAGGGATTCCAGTGCAGCAGGCGGTAGCATCCATGCCCCGTCAGGGAGGCGGCTTGCCGATGAGATGTTCGGGCGCTACCGGCTGATCGAGATGATCGGCGCGGTGCAGATGTGCAGGCAGGGCTTCCCCAGCCCGGCGCCGTGTGCCGTATTGCGCAAATAGTGGGCTGCGGCGGGACCTGCGTCAAAGCGCCGTGCGAGCCGCTTACACTGCCAACGGTGATGCCTCCTTCGAAAAACGGGGTTCGCATTTTGAACCGGATGCCACTTGCGGTCTGGATCGCCGTGGTGTTGGTGGTCGCTGCACTCGCCATGCCGATCAAGCAAAGGTGCGGCGCGCCGGGCCGCACGTGCGCTACCGCACTGGATGCTCACGGCAATCTGCACTACTTCTACGAGGTTGAACCACTCGGCGTATTCATCGTTGAAAACGTCATTGGCTCGAACGTCCCGCTGTATTACACGTGGGGCGAGGACATCGTGAACGTCCGATGACGCCGTGTTCGTCCAACGCCGCTGCGCCACGGTCGATATCCACCCGGACATGACCTGAACGCACCGGCGCTACAGTTCACCGACTCGGATCAGGCTGTGGCAGTGCCGGCCAGCTGTCCGAGTTTCGGGCGGCGATCGAGCCAATGATAGGTCCCGAGTTTGACGCGGTCCTCGATGAGGAACCAGAACAGCGCATAGCCCCAGACGACGGCGGCCCAGCGCCAGCCGAGAGGCGTCATGAGTAACCCGTAGACGGCGGTCATGGTTGCGACGGCCTGGGTCCCGATGACCGCCAGCAACAGGATCCGCGCGGGCGCCGGGGGTGACCAGAAGGCGCCGCGGGCGCGCGTGACAAAGACGGTCAGGTGTCCAGAGACTGAAAGCTTGAGGTAGATCAGGGTGCGAATTACATCGTGGTCCATGCCGAATGCCTGGTCGGCGACCATGAACAGTAAGAAGGTTTCGGCCACTCCCAACACACCCAGCGCCGTGGCTACGGTGAGCACGCTGCGCATGTCCCACGCTGCGGGTTTTGCGGAACCGCGGACATGGTCGTATGCGATGGCCAGTATCGCGCCGTCGTTCAGCAACGCCAGCAGCACAATCATCACGGCCGTAACCGGGAAGAAGTTCATGATCACGATCGCCAGGGTGATCAGCAGCAGCACCCGGATTGTTTCGGCGATGCGGTAGGTGGCATAGCTGGTCATCCGGGCGAAGATTTCGCGGGCCTGCCGGATTGCGGCCACGATCACCGATAAACCGTTGGCCAGCAGCACCACGTCGGCCGCGGCGCGGGCGGCGTCGGTAGCTCCGGCGACCGCGATCCCGGCATCGGCTTGTTTGAGCGCCGGGGCGTCGTTGACCCCATCGCCGGTCATCCCGACGATGTGTCCGCGAGCCTGCAACAGGCGCACGATGTGGTATTTGTGTTCGGGAAACACCTGCGCGAAGCCATCCGTAGCTTCCACCCGGGCGCCCAATTCGTCGTCGCTGTCGGCGCTGTCCAGCATGGCGGCGTCGACGATCTGCTCGCCCAGCCCGACCCGGTGCGCGATTTCGCGTCCGATGGCGACCTGGTCGCCGGTGACCATCTTGACCTCGACGCCGAGTTCCCGGGCGGCGGTGATCGTGGCCGCGGAGTCCTCGCGGGGCGGGTCGGCCAACCCCAACACGCCCACCAGCCGCCACGCCCCGTCCGCGTCGGTCCGGGCCACACCGAGGGATCGGTAACCGTGTCCGGCGAACCCGTCGACCACGGCAGCGATCTGGTCGGTGGCGCCGTCCTGGTCACATAGTGCGGCGATGACCTGCGGTGCGCCTTTGCAGACCTGGAATCGGCGCCCATCAGCGTCGCAGACGGTCGCTTCGGCGCGTTTGCTGACCGGGTCGAACGGGGTGAACTCCTCGACGCTTGCCCGCGGCGACTCGGTGACGCCGGCCAGCACCGCACGATCGATGGGGTCGTTGTTCTCGGCCCGCGAGGCCAGCGCGGCGACCGTGAGCAGGTCTTGGTCGGAGATGCCGGTGGCAGTCCACTGGGCGGCCAGGGCGAGCCGATTCTGGGTGAGGGTGCCGGTCTTGTCCGAGCACAGCAGATCCATGCCGCCGAGTTCCTCGACGGCGGGAAGGTGGCTGACCACCGCCTGCTGACGCGCCAGCTTGCGTGCACCAACAGCCATCGTGACCGACAACACCGCCGGCAGCGCGACCGGAACCGAGGCGATCGTGACCACCAGCGCAAACTCCAGCGTCTGCAACACCGGATTGCCGCGGATCAGTGACATCACCACGGTCAGCATCACCAACGCCACCGCCATGACGATCAAGTAGTTGCCGATGCGCAGCACCGCGCGCTGGAAATGGCTCACCGCGCCCGCGGTTTCCACCAGTGCCGCGGTCCGTCCGAAGTAGGACGACGCCCCCGTCGCAAATACCAGCGCATTGGCCTCGCCACGCACCAGCACCGACCCCGAGTACAGCACCTGCCCGTGCCCGCGGGGAACAGCCAACGATTCGCCGGTCATCGCGGACTGGTCAACTTTCAGCGTGACCTCGTCCAGTACCCGCAGATCGGCGGGCATCACGTCACCCAGCCGCACTCGCACCACGTCACCGGGCACTAATTCCCGCGCCGCGACCGTCACCCACGTGCCGTCACGCAGCACCCGCACCGATGACACCAATCGCTGTTTGAGGGCATCGATCGCGCCCGCGGCCTGATGCTCCTCGGTGAAGGCCACCAGTCCGTTCATCAGCAGCAAAACCCCGATGATCACGCTGTCCGTCCAGTGCCGCGCCGCTATCGATAGCAGCAGAGCGGCCTCGATCATCCACGGGATCGGTGCCCAGAAATATCCCAGGAAAATCAGCACCGGGTTTCGTCGCTCCTCGGCGATTTCGTTGGGCCCGTAGCGCTGTAGCCGCGAGCGCGCCTGGGCCGACGTCAACCCCTGCGCCGTGGTATCCAATTCGGCCAGCACCTGCGGCAGCGGGATCGACGCCCTCTCGTCAACGGTCTGCATCAACTGTCACCTCCGATTCCGCGCGCACACCTACCGCTTCCACTGTTGCAGGGGCACACTTCAACACACGTTGCAGGGGCACGCTTGAAGACACGGAGTCACAAGTCCGCAGACCCACCGTCGATGCAGATCGCCCTCGTCGTCGGGCGCTCGGGCGCTAACCTTCGGTGGCCGAGTGCTCCGGGAGGCACTGTGCGCAAGCGCACAGGCCGGTCCGGTGAGATGAATCGCGCACTGCCCACGGGAATAGGCCGGGGCCCTCCCCGATTACCCTCCCGCCGGCTCCACGGTACTTGCGAGCTTGGCGATTTGTAGCCAGAACGTGCTGGTAGAGGGAATAAGCCGACAGTGAATTCGGTGCGCCGCGACGGGTGAATCTGCCCACATCAGGGCTACTGGATTGGGGGGTTCGCAGCAATTTACCGCATACTGGACGGCATGCAGCAAACGACATCACCGCAAACCACTGGCCCGGTGCCAGTCGGTTGGCTGGTGACTGGTCGAGGCTTGTAATGGGGCGCTCCGGCGGTAGGCATCGCCGTCGTGCTGTTCGTCAGCCGTCGCGGATCCGCGGGCGGCTGTCGCGGGGCTTCATGACGCTGGTATCCGTGGTGGCGCTCCTGATGACCGGGGCGGGATATTGGGTAGCTCACGGCGCGCTGGGCGGCATCACCATTTCGCAGGCCCTGACCGCCGAAGATCCGCGGTCCAGCGGCAACAACATGAACATCCTGCTGATCGGGCTGGACTCACGCAAAGACCAGGAAGGCAACGACCTGCCGTGGTCGATCTTGAAGCAGCTGCACGCGGGCGATTCCGAACAGGGTGGCTATAACACCAACACGCTGATACTCGTGCACGTCGGCGCCGACGGCAAAGTCGTCGCCTTTTCAATTCCCCGTGACGACTGGGTGCCCTTCACCGGCGTTCCGGGATACAACCACATCAAGATCAAAGAGGCGTACGGGCTCACCAAGCAATACGTCGAACAGAGGCTGGCCGACCAGGGTGTGAGCAGCCAGCGAGAACTCGAGACCCGGGGCCGCGAAGCCGGCCGGGCCGCGACCCTGCGCGCGGTGCGCAGCCTGACCGGCGTTCCGATCGACTACTTCGCCGAGATCAACCTGGCCGGTTTCTACGATCTGGCCCAGACCTTGGGCGGCGTTGAAGTGTGCCTGAATCACGCCGTCTACGACTCGTTTTCCGGAGCCGACTTCCCGGCTGGGCGCCAGAGGTTAAACGCTTCCCAGGCGCTGGCTTTTGTCCGGCAGCGTCATGGCCTGGATAACGGGGACCTGGACCGAACCCATCGCCAGCAGGCATTCCTGTCGTCGGTTATGCGGGACCTTCAGGATTCGGGCACCTTCACCAACTTCGACAGGCTCAGCAGCCTGATGGCTGTGGCACGCAAAGATGTCGTGCTGTCGGCCGGTTGGGACGAGAACCTGTTCCGCCGCATGGGCGACCTGGCGGGCGGGAATGTCGAATTCCGGACGCTGCCCGTGGTGCGCTACGACAACATCGACGGCCAGGACGTCAACATCATCGACCCGGCCGCGATCCGCGCTGAGGTAGCCGCAGCACTCGGTAACGCCCCGCAGACAACCACGACCACCACGGCCGCAAAACCGAACCCATCCACCGTCGTAGATGTAATCAATGCCGGCAGCATCAGCGGAATGGCCACCCAGGTGTCCAACGCACTGCGAAAGCGCGGCTACACGGCGGGTCAGGTCCGCGACCGCGAATCAGGCGATCCGTGGGCCACCACGATCGAGTACGGTTCCGGCGCACAAACTGACGCCCAGAACGTGGCCACGCTGCTCGGCATCGATGCCCCCAACCAACCGGATCCCAGCATCGCGCCCGGACACATCCGGGTGACCGTGGATACCAACTTCTCGCTGCTGGCACCGGAAGAAGCCATCACGACCAGCACCACGACGACGTCGACCAAGCCCAACACGTATTACAGCGACGGCACCACCACCACGTACCCGACGCCCGATCACGGAAAACCGATCGACGGCGGCGGCGTTCCTTGCGTCAACTAATCGCTGACTAGGCGTGCGTACCGCCGTCGATGCGGATTTCGGTGCCGGTGATGAACGCGCCGTCCTCGGACACCAGCATGGCGATCACGCCGGCGACCACTGACGGATCGGCCATTCCGGCCCCGCTGGATTTCACCGTGGTGGGCAGGATCGGCATCAGCCTGGTGAACAGCGACCAGTTGGCGTCTTGCGGAATGTATCCCCCGGTGGCGTCGGTGATGCCGGACTTGATGCTGCCCGGCGCCACGCATACCGCGCGCAGCCCGTCGCGCGCGTACTCGAGTGCCAAGGAATGGGTAAAGGCCTGGACTCCGCCTTTGCTCGCGGCGTAGGCCGCCATGTACGGGTGCGCGAACGAGGCCGACGTGGAGCTGAAGTTCACGATCGTGCTGCGCTGATTGTTCAGCAGCGCCGGCAACGCTTCGCGGACCACCAGGAAGGTGCCGGTCAAGTTGACCGCGATGATCTGATTCCACTGCTCGGTGCTGGTCTGGTGAGTGTGCGCAGCGCGCAACATGCCGGCCGCATTGACCAGCGAATCCAGGCCGCCGAGTGTGTCGATGGCCGAGCGCACGCCGTCGACCACCGACTGCTCGTCGGCGACGTTCATCTCGCACGTGGTCAACCGTTCACCGGTCGCGGCCTCGTGGGCCCGGGCCCGGGTCGTGCCTAGGCCGTCCACGGCGATGTCGGCGCCAACCACCACGGCACCCTCGTCCAGCAGCCGCAGCGCAGTGGCCTGGCCAATCCCCGACCCGGCGCCGGTCACCAGAATCCGCTTGCCCTCTAGTCGCTTCATCCAGCTCATCTTTCACCAAGCGGCGCAGAGCCGGAGTCGACATGGTGGACGCCATGGAGATCGCATTCATCGGCCTGGGGAACATGGGCGACGGTACGGCTGCGAACCTGCTGGCGGCGCCGCTGTTCGACGCACTCCCCGAGCGCGACGCCGGAACGCCCTCAGACCACGCCGCGTAGACCGTCGGGGCCGAACACCGGTTCCAGCATCGCGGAGAAATCCGGACCCCGTCGCAACATCTGACCGCCGTCGACATTGATGACCTGCCCGGTGACGAAGCTGGCGGCATCGCTGAGCAGAAACATCGCCAAGTTGGCGACGTCCTCGACCTCGCCTACCCGCGGCAGCGGCGTGCAGATCCGGTAGTCGGTGCTCAACTCCGGTGATTCGGTGACCGGAGCGACGAGTTCTGTGCGGATCAGGCCCGGGCGGATGCTGTTGACCCGCACCCACGACGGGCCGAGCTCGTCGGCGGCCAGCATCATCATGTGGTCAACGGCTGACTTGGTGACCCCGTAGGCGCCGAACCAGCGATGCGTGTTACTGGCCGCGATAGACGAAATCCCGACGAATGACCCTCCGCCGCCGCGCACCAGCTCTCGCGCGGCGTGTTTGAGGACGTACATGGTGCCGTTGACGTTGAGGTCGACCGTGCGTCGCCACGCCTCGGAGTCGATGCGGGTGATCGGCCCGATGGTCTCCGAACCTCCCGCGCAATGCACCACCCCGTGCAGCTGACCGTGCCACGCCGTTGCCGCATCGACCGCACGGGCGGCCTGGTCCTCGTCGGTGACGTCGGTGGGCTCAAAGCGGATCGCACCGCCGCCCTCGGAGTTGACGCCCTTCAGCACTTCGAGTTCGCTAACGGCGCCCGCCAGCCGGTCCGGATTACGGCCGACGATCATGACGGAGGCTCCCGCCGCAACGAGCCCGGCAGCCACCCCCTTGCCGATTCCGCTACCGCCGCCGGTGACCAGGTACGTCCGGTCTTGGAAAGAAAGCTGCACTTGAGCCCCTCACGCCGAAACTGAAACAGGTTCTAGTTATAGAACCATGTGGCCGTCGCTTCGGCTATCACTCCCCCCGCAGCGGTCTCGCTGCGAGGCGGGCCTAGCGAACATCCCCTTCGCGCAGCGGCCTGTGTGGCAGATGTGACCGTGTCGGTACGTGCTCTGCTATGGCGTATCGCGGCGAGCCACCTTCGTCGCCTTGGCCGTGCGCCAGTCCTCGACATCGGGCGGCAGGCCGATCGGGAATCTGTTCTCGTTGTGGGCCGCCCAGTGCGCGTGCCCCAGCTCGTGAATATGGAACGCGTGCCGCAGCGCCTCGGTGAATCCCATCGCGTCGGACGCGGCGTTGACCGAGTCTTTGATCAGCAGCGCTGCCATCGTGGGCCGCTCGGCGATGCGGCGCGCGAACTCCAGTGTCTTGTCCTCCAGCTCGTCGGCCGGGAAGACCTTGGACACCATGCCGAGCCGATAGGCCTCGTCGGCGTCCAGCGAATCGCCGGTCAAAAGTAACTCTTTGGCCTTACGCGGACCGAATTCCCAAGGGTGAGCGAAGTATTCGACGCCCGGCATACCCAGCCGCACCGCGACCACGTCGCTGAACTTCGCATTGTCTGCTGCCACGATCAGGTCGCACGCCCAGATCAGCATCAACCCTGCGGAGATCGCGTTGCCCTGCACCTGGGCGATGGTGATCTTGCGCAGATCGCGCCAGCGGCAGGTGTTCTGGAAGAAGAAGTGCCACTCCTGCAGGTAAAGCTTTTCCATGACCGCGTCGCGGGTGGCGCCGTGTGAACGAAAGGTCGGATGCTGAGCGGGCCCGGGTTTGCGCTCCAGCAGCGCTGCATCTGAGCCGAGGTCGTGACCGGCGGAAAAGTTCTTGCCGCGGGCTGCCAGGATCACCACGCGCACGGCGTCGTCGGCCTCGGCGCGGCAGAACGCCTCGTCGAGCTGAACCAGCAGGGTGCGATTCTGCGCATTGTGCGCGTCGGGCCGGTTGAGCCAGATCCGGGCGATGCGCCCCTCGTCGAGAGTTTCATAGACCACCGGCTGATCAGCGTTTGCGCTGTCCGCCTTGGCGCCGGCTTGGTCGGAGAGTGTCATTCCGCCTACCTCGTTTGTCGTCAGATCCTTGTTTACACATTACGGCCAGTGTGTAAGCGGGTCCCCGCTGGGTTGGCAGCCGATCAGCGACGCGGTGCGGAGCCGCCGGCTCGCTGACCGAGCGGCAGCAACCGATGGTCACGGGTGAACACGAGGCGGACCAGCCCGAGGGCGACCACGACGGTGGTGGCCGCAACCGAGCCGAGGATGAGGAACATCACCACCGCCTGTACGAGCACAGCCTGCACCGGGGGTACGCCGGCGAGAATGAGTCCGGTCATTGCGCCCGGCAGGAACACCAGCCCGGTGGCTTTGGTGGTTTCTATCTGCGGGGATATCGCCGACCGCAGTGCTGTCCGCAGGTATGGGGCGGCGGCCTGGCGGGAGGGTTGCCCGAGGGCCAGTCTGGCTTCGACCTCGTCGCGCTTGTCGCGCAGCTCGTCGACCAGGCGCCGGGCCACCAGCACCATGGCAGTCATCGAGTTGCCGATCATCATCCCGGCGATCGGCACCAGGGTCCGGGCCTGCAGCGGGAACACCCGCAGCCCGAATATCACGCCCAGGGTGATCGCCGCCGCTGCGGCGAATGCGGCGATCGCCAGCGGCGCCAGCCGAGGCACCTCCGGTGCCCGTCTGCGGGCGACATCCCCGGCGTAGGCGACCATGCCGGCGATCCACGCCCACGACCACCACAGGGAACGGCCCGGCTCGAACAGCAACGTCAACGCAGCGCCCACGAGCAGCAACTGGACCAGAGCGCGGGCCGCCGCCCACACCACTTGCCGCTCCAAACCCAACCGCTGCCACAGCGAAATCGCCGCGGCGAGCACCACCAGGGCCAGCGATGTCGTCAGCCCTATCCAGCCGACCTGCCCGTTCACCGCGTCACCGGCCCGTTGCCCGGCTTGGGCGCAACCGGACCGAACCCACCGCAGCGGCCACGCTCGATATGCAAGACCCGATCAGCGGCGCGCTCGACCTGCGCCCGATCGTGGGTGACCCATAGAGCGGGAATCCCATCGTCGGCAAGCTCGCGTACCGCGCGCTCGATCACCTCGGCTGCGTCGGCGTCGACGGCCGAGGTGGGTTCATCCAGCAGCAACACCTGCGGTTGCGCCATCAACGTGCGGGCCAGGCACATGCGCTGTGCCTCGCCGCCCGACAGCGCGGTCGCGTCGCGGTCCAACCATGATCCGGTCAACGCCACCCGCGCCAGCGTTTCCCGCATCCGTGCGTCGGAGGCCTCCGGCTCGGCGACCCGCAGGTTGTCGGCAACGGTGCCGCGAAACGGCGTCGGACGCTGGAAGCACATGCCCACCCGGCGCCGCAACCACAATGGGTCGATGTCAGCGATGTCCTTGCCGCAGAACGACACCCGCCCGCTGGTCGGCAGGTCCAGTCGATTGCACAATCGCAGCAGGGTCGACTTGCCCGATCCCGACGGACCGAAAACCGCCGTCACCCCCTGCCCCGGAATGGTGGCGGTGAACCCGTCCAACGCCCGCACCCGATCACGCTCTACAACGACATCGACGAAATCGAACACCGAGCCCTCATCCACTACTACGCCTCCCCACCTCGGTGCGGGACCATTCTTCCCCCATTGGCTCACCTGCCGCGGCGGTGGGCAGCACCTGCGGTAGGCTCGCCGGGATATTATCGGAACACGATATCGGAGTCCGAGTTGGCGGCTAAAGGATCGGCCCGAATTTCGCGGCAGCGACTACTGCACGCCGGGGGGCCGCCCGCCGTCATCTGTATCAGGCTGTTGGTGGGGTTGGTGTTTCTCAGCGAGGGCATCCAGAAGTTCCTGTACCCGCATCAGCTGGGGCCGGGACGCTTCGGGAGGATCGGAATCCCCGCTGCCACGTTCTTCGCCGATCTCGACGGGATTGTCGAAATCGTCTGCGGCACACTGGTGGTCCTGGGCCTGCTGACCCGGATCGCGGCTGTTCCGCTGCTCATCGACATCATCGGTGCGATCGCGCTGACCAAGATCCGGGAACTGCAGCCGGGCGGGTTTCTCGGGGTGGAGGGCTTCTGGGGCATGGCCCACGATGCACGGACCGACCTGTCGATGCTGCTCGGATTGGTCTTCCTGCTGTGGGCCGGCCCCGGCCGTTGGTCACTGGATGCGCGGCTCACCAGACCCGCCACAGTTTTGACCGCGGCACCCGAGCAGTAGGAGCACGCACGATGGGTCAGGTGTGGCAGGAACCCGTGCCTCTCGACAGCAGCAGCCAGCAGGGCTTCTTTGTTCGCGAAATAGTGATGGATCAGCGCCGGCGCCACGCCCGATGTCCTTGATGCTCGCGCCGTCCACCCCGCGTCGAGCGATCCTGCGCAAGGGTTGGATTCAGGACCGATGGAGATCGTCGCCGACCGGGCCCGTCGGGGTTCCGCTTCTACCACACCCACCTCAGCCCGGGTGCGGACCTGACCGGTGGCCAGTACGGTGGCCTGGTCGGCCCGGTCTACATCGAGCCCAAAAGCGAGCCCGGAGCCTACGACCGCGAAGTTTTCCTGACGCTCAAGGAATTCGAACCCACGCTGGGCCAGGGCGGCGACATGCCCGGCGGCTTCCTGGCCGGCGACGCGGTCGCAGATCTGAGGGACAAGGGCGAGCAGGCGATGAACGCCTCGCTGGCCGCGGGCACGCCGCACGGCTACGAGGTCGGCTACCAGGTCTTCACCGTCAACGGCCGCAGCCTGGGCAACGGCGATCCGATCCGAGTGAAAACCGGCGACCGGATCCTGCTGCACGTACTCAATGGCAGCGCCACTGAAACCCGCAGCCTCGCCCTGCCCGGGCACTCCTTCACCGTCGTGGCCTTAGACGGTAACCCGGTGCCCAAACCCGTTGCGGTGCCGGTGTTGTGGCTGGGCGCTGCGGAACGCATCTCCGCGATTGTGGAAATGAGCAACCCCGGCGTCTGGATCCTCGGCGACCTCTCCGACGAGGATCGCCAAGCAGGAATGGGCATCGTCGTCGAATACGCCAGCCGCACCGGCGATCCGCAATGGGCGCCACCCCCACCGTTTCAATGGGACTACCGCGTGTTCACCACCGGCGACACCCCACCTGCGGCCGATCACGTCATCGACATGCTCATCGAGAAGCGCAACGCCGCCAGCAATGGGTTCAACGTCTGGACCATCAACGGCACCGCGTTCGCCATGGACACCAACCGACCGGTCCTCGACATCGTCGGCGGGCAGCGCTACCGGCTGCGGTTCCGCAATGCCAGCGACGATATCCATCCGATGCATCTGCACCGGCACACCTTCGAAATCACCCACATCGCAGGCACGCCCACAGCCGGTGTCCGCAAGGACGTAGCAATGCTCGGCGGTTACCAGGCTATGGAGGTCGATTTCCTGGCCAACCAATCCGGGCTGTCACTGTTGCACTGCCACCAGCAAATTCACATGGACTTCGGTTTCATGACGTTGCTGCGCTGCACGTGAACCCGCACACCGTAAAATCGCAACCCGATATCGGTTTCGTCATACGGTGGTGTCTATGCGGGAATTTCAGCGGGCCGCGGTGCGGCTGCACATCCTGCATCACGCCGCCGGCGAAGAGGTCCATGGCGCGTGGCTGACCGGGGAACTGAGCCGCCATGGATACAAGGTCAGCCCCGGCACGCTGTATCCGACCCTGCACCGGCTCGAAGCCGACGGTCTGCTGGTCTCCCGGCAGCAGGTCGTAGACGGCCGCGCACGCCGCGTCTACCGGGCCACCCCGGCCGGTCGTGCGGCACTGACCGAAGATCGCCGTGCGCTTCGCGAGCTGGCTCGAGAAGTCCTGGGCAACGCAACCTGAAACGAGACCGGAACAAGACGTGACTGCACCGGGCGCCCTTTGGCCCGGCAACGGTTTGCGCACAGCGTGACCGCGTCAAAGTGAGACGGCTGCGACGCAGTACGGGCGTCGCTTACAGTTGTGTAATGCCTACTAAAACTGACCATGGTGAGCTCAGCGATGTGCAACCGCTTGCCGACAGCACTGCGAGCCAGGCCAGGCGTGTCGTCGCCGCGTATGCGACCGACGCCGATGAGTGCCGCATTTTCTTGTCCATGCTCGGTATTGGACCGGCGAAGCTCGAGAGCTAAGTGGCTCCCAAGGGAGGCCGGGCCGCGAAGCCGACGAATTCGAAGGGCGCTGGGGACTCCGACTTCGTGGTGGTCGCCAACCGACTGCCAGTCGATCTGGAGCGGCTTCCCGACGGCACCACAACCTGGAAACGCAGCCCAGGGGGCCTGGTCACGGCCTTAGAGCCGTTGCTGCGCCGTCAGCGCGGGGCCTGGGTCGGCTGGCCCGGTGTGGTCGAATCCGATGTCGACGTGCAGGATGCCCCCATCTTGCAGGACGAACTGCGACTTCATCCGGTACGCCTGTCCGCCGAGGACGTCGAGGAGTATTACGAGGGCTTCTCAAATGCCACGCTGTGGCCGCTGTATCACGATGTCGTCGTCAAGCCGATCTACCACCGTGAATGGTGGGATCGCTATGTCGACGTCAATCGCCGGTTCGCGGAGGCTGCGTCGCATGCCGCCAGCCACGGCGGGACGGTGTGGGTACAGGACTACCAGCTGCAGCTGGTCCCAAAAATGCTGCGCAAGCTGCGGCCCGACCTGACCATCGGGTTCTTCTTGCACATCCCGTTCCCGCCGGTGGAGCTGTTCATGCAGCTGCCGTGGCGTACCGAGATCATCCAAGGGCTGTTGGGCGCCGACCTGGTGGGCTTCCACCTTCCCGGCGGTGCGCAGAATTTCTTGATCCTGTCCCGGCGTCTGGTCGGCGCCGATACCTCCCGCGGAACGGTCGGCGTGCGCTCGAGGTTGGGTGAGGTGTTGCTCGGATCCCGCACGATTCGGGTAGGCGCCTTTCCCATCTCCATCGACTCCGGCGCGCTCGACCACGCGGCCCGCGACCGCAAGATCAGGCAACGCGCCCGCGAGATCCGCGCCGAACTGGGCGATCCCCGCAAGATCCTGCTCGGCGTCGATCGGCTCGACTACACCAAGGGCATCGACGTTCGGCTGAAGGCCTTTTCCGAGCTACTCGCCGAGGGCCGTGCGAAGCGCGACGACACCGTGCTGGTCCAGCTTGCGACCCCCAGCCGGGAACGCGTAGAGAGCTACCAGATTCTGCGCGACGACATTGAACGCCGGGTGGGTCACATCAACGGCGAATTCGGCGAGGTCGGCCATCCGGTGGTGCATTACCTGCACCGGCCGGTTCCGCGTGACGAACTCATCGCGTTCTTCGTGGCCAGTGACGTCATGCTGGTAACCCCGCTGCGGGACGGGATGAACCTGGTGGCCAAGGAGTACGTCGCCTGCCGCAGCGATCTTGGCGGTGCGCTGGTGCTCAGCGAATTCACCGGGGCCGCAGCCGAACTCCGGCAGGCTTATCTGGTCAACCCGCACGACTTGGAAGGTGTCAAAGACGTGATCGAGGAGGCGCTCAACCAGCCCGCCGAGGCGGGACGGCGCCGGATGCGGGCGCTGCGACGCCAGGTGCTGGCCCATGACGTGGACCGCTGGGCCCGGTCGTTCCTCGACGCGCTCTCCGAGGCGCATCCGCACGGCGGCAAGTAGCTGCGGCGAACCCATGGTGTCGTCGCCCAATCGCTGTGATACTCGATGCAGCGTGAAGGGAGGACGACGTGAACATCCGTCGCGGGCTGGCCGCTGGAGCCGGCGTTGTCTCGGCCGTTGCACTGGGAATTGCGCTGGAATCGGGTGACCCGGCGAGTGCGGTCGCGCCACCGCCGGACGGCGACTACTCCTTCAGCCAGGCGGGCACTTCAGGGGTGACCTGGACGATCACGACACTGTGCGATCAAGTGAACGGAAGCCGCTACTACAAGGACTATTCCAACCCGGACATCATGGCAGACTTTTGCGCTCTGAACGTGGTGAGCCAGACGGCCAGCCAGGTCAGCCGCCAGGACAGAGTGCAGAACTTCGGCGGCAGAGCCCGGCTGGTGAGCGGACTTTGGACCTTCCAGGTGACTGTGGCCGATGGCGTTTCCTGCCCGGGCGGCGGTACCGGGACATCCACCGAAACCTACGCGTTCGACGACGAGACGCTCGCCGGCACACACACCAGCTTGCACGGCGCGGTATGTGGCCTGCAGCCGGAGATGAGCAAGCAACCGTTCTCGCTGCAGCTGACCGGACCCCCGCCCAGCCCGATCGAGCGTTACCCGTTGCAGTGCAACGACATTGCGATGTGCTTCTAGATTGGTGTGATGTAGGCGATCAGCCATTTGCCGCCGATCCGCTTGAAGTCCACCCGCAGCCGGCTGCCGTCGTAGAGCGGCTGGCGCGCTTTGTCGGTCACGGTGCGGTTCATGTAGACCATCACCGACGCTGAGTTCCGTTTGGCGGCCATGACTCCCACGCCGACGACATTGGCCTGGACCACCACCTCGCGCTTCTTGGCCTCGGGGATGATCTGGGCATTGGCGCTCTTCTGGAATTCCTGGCGATAGTCGGGAGTCAGCAATGGATACACCTCGTTGAGGCTGCGTTCGACCGTCTGGTAGTCGTAGCCGAAGACCTGAGGTATCTCCCTGGCCGCCAGCTCGGGTAGCACCGCCCGCGCCGCATCTTCGCCCCGGGTCTGTACCCGGTCCCAGTAGAACCAGCCACCGACCCCCGACAGCCCCACAATGACGGCGACGAGCAGGCTGCCGGCGACGGTGATCAACCACCGCAGCCGTCGCCGCATCAGTTGCCCCCCTCTGGATACTTAAGGTCGTATCCGGTCATCTTTCCAGCCTCGTCTTCGTGCACGACGACCCGCAGCCGGTAGGGCATGGAGGGCTTGTTGACGCCGTCGATGTCGGCGACCGTCACCCGCACCGAAACCAGCACCGACGCGTTGTCGCTGACGGTGTCGATACCTTCCAGGGCGGCACCGTTGATGACCGCCTCGGATGTCGCATTGGTGGCGCGGAACAAACCCTTGAGGTTGTCGACATTGTTGTTGGCGCTGAGCATGCCGCGAAGCGGACCGCTGGTGCCATCGACGAACCGGTTAACCGCCTCGTCGATGGTGTCCGGCGTGTAGCTGAACATGTTGACCACCGTCTGCGTGGCGGTGTCGACAAAGCGTTGCTGACGGGCTTGCGCGGCCTCGGCATCCCGGTGCTGGGCGACCAGCGCGATCACGCCTCCGGCGAGCGCGGCGGCCAGCAGCAGCGCGGCGGCCAGAGAGATCCACCCAACCAGGGTGCGGTGTGCCGGCCGCCGTGGCGGCGGCCGGACCGGCCTAAGCTGCTTGGCCGGCCGCTTGGGCTTGGCCGGGGCCTTGACCTTGACGGTTGCTTCAGCCGCGGCTTCACCCGTGACAGGGTCGCTCGACTCACCTTTGGCGGGGCCCGCCGCGCGGGACGCCCGCCGACGCACGCGCTGCGTCGTCGACTGCTGTTCTGCCACTACAGGTCCATTAAAGGGGCTTCGGAGCGAGCATGAGGTCCACCCAATTCTCCGCGCTGGATGCGCCGCTGATGCCAGGCGCGAAGATACCACTACCGCCCGCCGGGTCGTTGAACACCCCGGTGACCTGGTCATAGGTGGTGTAGGCCGGGCCGCTGGCCTGCGGTTCCGGGCCAGGCGCCGGTCCGGTACCCACCGGCGGTGGCGGCGGCTCGAGGTACTTCGGGTACGGAATCTGCGGCGGCTGCGGCGGGTAGTTCGGCGGCATCCACGACGGGTTGAACGGCGGCGGCCCGCTGTCGTTGGGCGGCGGCGCAGGCTGCGCCGGCTGGTGCGGCGCCGGACCAGGACCCGGTGCCACTCCGGGCGGGGGCGGGCCGACAATGGGAATGCCCGGGTCCGGATCGGCGCCCGGCGGGATGTACGGGAAATGGTTGGGCGGCAGGATGTTCAGCCCATTTGTTACCGGTGTGCCGTACGGGATCGGCGGACCGCGCCACGGGTTGGTGCCGATCGGCACGTAGCCCTTCGGGTCACGACACAACGCCACCGTGGGTGCCCGCTTGCCGGGGAATTCCTGGCACGGGTAGTTGCGGGCGCCGCGCACGGTGCTGGGGTCGTTATGGGCGGTCTTGCAGTACGAGTCCGTCGGCACTTCCCGCAATGACTCGTCGGCCGGCGACCGGATCGACGGCGCGGGAAGAAAACCGGTGTTGCACGGCGGCGGGTCGTTCAGGTCGATCTTGAAGTCCAGCTTCGCGCCCTCGTCCTGGGGCACGCCACCGGCAGCCGTGGTGATCGCGGCGAACAAGGCCGGCAAGACCACCAGGAGCTGCTCAATCGACTTGTGATAAATCACGCCCACCCGGCCCAGGTTGGCCAGACTGGCCGCCAGCGCCGGGAAGGAGGGGCGGATACCGGAGAACGCGGTGTTGGCCTCGTCGATCGCGTCCGGGGCCGTGGCCAGCGTGTCGCGCAGCCGTGGGTCAGCCTGACGCACCTCGGAGGTGAATCGCGCCAGCCCGTCAGCCAGTGACTTGATGTCAGCGCCGGCGCGAATCTGGGCTTGCAGGAACGGGCCGGCCTGATCGATCAACTGCGAGACCTGCGGATAGTCGGCGTTGGCCTCGTCCACCAGCAACCGGGCCGATTCGACCAGCCGGGCCAGCTCCGGACCGGTGCCGTTGGTCGCGATGAACGCCTCGTGCAGCACCTCGCGCAACCGGGTGTCGCCGAGGCTGTTGACCAGCGTCTCGGCCCGGTGCAGCAGGCCGGCGACGTCCTGGCCGATGCGGGTGTTCTGCCGGTCGATCCGGGATCCGTTGTGCAACTTGCCCGGCGACGGATTCTCCGGCGGCACCAGGTCGATGTACTGCTCACCGATGGCCGACACGCTCTTCACGGTGGCGGTGACGTTCGGCGGAATGGGGGTGCCGCTGTTCAGGCGCATTTCGGCGGTGACGCCATGGGGGTTCAGCCCCACCGACTTCACCCGCCCGACCGCGACACCGCGGTAGGTGACATTGGCGTTCTTGTACAGACCGCCGCCGGCGACGAAGTCGGCGCTGACGCCGTAGGTCCCGATGCCGAACGTAGCGGGCAAGCGCAGATAGAAGATGCCCATCACGGTGAGGGTGACGACCGTGATCACCGCAAATATGGACAGCTGGATCTTGGTAAGTCTGTCGATCATCTCCCCAACCCCCCTACTGTCCTGACGCCGTACCGGGCGGAATCTTGAATGGGTCGGCCGCCTGCCCGGACAGGTTGGCCAGTTCGCCAGTCAAGAAGTCGGGCGGGTTGAGGACCTCGGCCATGTGCATCATGTTCGGATCAAGTGCATACGACGTGGTGAAGAACGTCTCACCGATCCGGCGCAAGGTCAGGTCGAACGTGGTGAACACGTTGAGGTAGTCGCCGCGCACCGCCTGCTTGATGCCGAAGTTGGGGAACGGGAACGTCAACAACAGCTGCAACGAGGTAACGAAATCCTTCCGGCTGTCGTTGAGGGCCTTGACCACCGAATACAGGCCTTTGAGGTCTTCGGCGAAGTCCACCTTGGTTTTGGCGAGCACGTGGGAAGTGACCATCGCCAGCTTCTTGAGTGCGGCGAATGTGTCGACAATGTGGTCCCGGTTCTTGTTGAGCACGCGAACCGCTTCAGGCAGTGTGTCCAGCGCCCGGCCCAGGTTGTCCTTGTCCCGCGCCAGGATGGCGGAGAATCGGTTCAGCCCGTCGACCGCGTCGATGATGTCGTTGACTTGCTTGTTGAGTCCTGCCGTCAACTCCGCGAGCCTGGGGACCAGGTCGACGAACTGGTCCTGCCGGCCCGCCACGGCCTGGTAAACCTCGTCGGTGATCTCTTCCAGCGAACCGACATTGCCCTTGTTGACCACCACGCCGAGTGCCGAGAACACCTCCTCGGTGGTGGGATAGCGCCCCGTGTCGGACTCTTTGATCCTCGACCCCTCGACCAGGTTGCCGGGATCCTGTCTGCCCTCCGGGCGAGCAAGCTCGATGTGTAGCGAACCCAGCAACGACGTCTGGGCAACCGTCGCGATCGCGTTGGCCGGCAATACCACTTGCTTGTCCAGCGCCAGCTTCACTGCGGCATAAAATGATCCGTCCGGTCGCTGCTCGGCTGCGATGCCCGCGACGCTGCCGACGGTGACGTCGTCGACCATGACCGGCGAGTTCTGCGGCAGTGTCGCCACGTCGGGCATTTCGACGGTGATCTGGTAGGCGCCGCCGCCGTGGCCGGCGGTACCCGGCAGCGGCAGCGAGTTCAGCCCCCCGAACTGACAACCAGCGAGCAGTGCACTACCCGCCACCAATACGCTGCCGCGCAACCAGATTCGGTTCATCCGCCGGCCCCCTGCTCAGCCGGCAGCGGCGGGCCCGGTGCGGGGCCCGGTGCCGGCGCCGCCGGCGCCGGGCCGGGAGCGGGCGGGACAAGCAGGTTCTGCAGATCCGCCGGGTTCTGCGCAGGCGGCGCGCCTTGAGCAGGTATCCAGGTCAACTCCGGAATCGGTGTCTCCGACTTGGCTTGGGTGGCCGGGGTGTCGTAGATGACCTGACCCTTGTACGCGGTGATGTTGTTCATCGGGTGAAACATGATCGGCGGGTAGTTCGCGGTGAGCCGGCGCAGCACCGGCCCCAGCCGCTCACGACAGATCTCGGCGCGCCTGAAGTAGTCAGGCGCCGACGGCCCGCCGGCGGTGTCGAAGGAGCCGCCGCAGATGAATTGCACGGGATTGAGGAACTCGGGCAGCGACAACAGACCGTTCAAGGTGCCCTGCGCGGGGTCATAGATGTTGTAGAAGTTTGCGATACCGGGACCAGCCACGTGCAGCACCTGTTCGATGTTCTCGCTTTGGTCACTCAAGGTCTGGGCAAAGTCGTTGAGCTTGTCGACCGTGCCGATCAGCGTCGAGTTGTTTTCGTGCAGGAACCCTCGGATATCCGACAGCGCCTGGTTGAGCGTGCCCAAGGTGTGGTCTAGGTTGCGGGAGCTGTCGGCGAGCACCTGCGATACTGATGCCACGTGTCCGGCGAACTGCACGATCTGTTCGTTGCTCTCCGACAGCGCGTTGACCAGCACCTGCAGGTTCTTGACCGTGCCGAAGATGTCGCTGCGCGAATCCCCCAGGCGCCCAGCGACTTGCGAAAGCTCCTGCAATGCGTTGTGGAACGACTCACCGTTGCCGTCGAGAGTGTCTGCGGCCTGGTTGATCGCGGCACCCAGCGGCCCTTGCATCTCGCCCGCCGCCGGACTGAGCGAAACGGACAGTTGGGTCAGGGCTTCCTTGACTTCGTCCCACTCCACCGGGACCGCGGTGCGGACCAGATCGATGCTCACGCCATCGGGCAGCACCGCTCCGCCGGTATATGCCGGGGTGAGCTGAATGAACCGCGCCGCCACCAGGTTTGGCGACATGATGACGGCCTGGGCGTCCCGGGGAATCTTGACGTCCTTGGACACCTTCATGGTGATCTTGACGTCGGACGGCCGCGGCTGGATCGTGTCGATCTCGCCCACCGGGACACCGAGAATGCGGACCTGATCTCCGGGGTAGATCCCGACGGCAGAGGTGAAGTAGGCGACGACGGTTCGGTTGCTGCCGGTGGACGAGAGCACGTAGACGCCGCCCACCAGCACCACGACCAGGGCGATCACAGTGGCGTAGCGCAGCCCCCGGCTGCCGATGATCCGTTTCATCATGGCGACTTCGGCCTGATGATCCAGCGCTCCTGGATCAACCCGCGCAGGTAGTCGGCGAAGCTGTCCGGCAGCTTGCCGGGCTGGAAGACGGCGTCGAACATTGTCGCTACCAATGGCGCGGGGATCGCGCCGAAGACGTTGACGTTGAATCCGGGTCCCGAGCCGACCACCTCGCCCAGCGTGGTCGCGTACGTGGGCAGGCGTTTGAGCGCCTCGGCGATGTAGTCGCGGCGCTCGTTGAGGTTGTCCAGCACCAGGTTGAGCTTGCTCAGAGCCGGGCCGAACTCCTTGCGGTTGTCCCCGACGAAGCCGGAAATCTGTGCTGAGACATCGTCGATCCCGGAGATAAGCGCACTCAGCGCGGCGCGCCGCTCGTCGAGCGCGGCGAACAACTGGTTACCGTCGTTCACCAGCTTGTTGACCTGTTCGGCACGTTCGGATAACACCGCGGTCACCGATTTCGCATGCGACAGCAGGCCTTGCAGCGCTTCGTCGCGGCGGTTCAGCGTGCGTGACAGCGACGTCACGCCGTCCAGAGCGCCGCGCAGCCCAGGGGTGGCGTCGTGCAGCGTCTCGGTGAGTACCTTCAAGGCTTGCTCGAGCTGGGGTTTGTTCAGGTTGTTCGCGTTGTTGCCCAGCTCCTCGAGCGCACCGTTCAGCGTGTAGGGCGTGGTGGTCCGGCTCAACGGAATCGTGGTCGCATGGCCGGTGCCGGCCGGGCTGATCGAGATCGAGCGCTCGCCCAGGATGGTGTCGGTCCGGATTGCGGCCAGTGACTGGTCACCGACGACGACCTTACGGTCCACGTTGAAGGTGATCTTGGCGCTGTCTCCGGCCAGGCTTACGTCCGACACCTTGCCCACCTTGAAGCCCGAGACATAAACGGAGTTGCCGGGCACGATGCCAGCGGCGTCGGAGAAGTAGGCGTCGTAGGTCTTGCCCTGCGGCCAGAACGGCAACCCGCTGTAGCCGAACGCGACCAGCACGACGCAGACCACCAGCACCAGGCCGAAGACGCCGGTGCGAAGTGGGTCGCGGTCGTGTTTGCTACTTGGCAAAAGCGCACCTTCCCTTACTGGGATCCACTGAGCCGCCCAGCGGCACCAGGATGTCACCACCGGCCGGCCCGTTGATCTTGATCGTCACCGAGCAGAAGTAGATGTTGAAGAACGACCCGTAGGCGCCGAGCGCGGCCAGGCGAAGGTAGTCCTCGCCCAGTTGCTCGACGTCGTTGTTGATCTCGGCCTTCCGGTTGTCCAGCTCGGTGGCCAGCGGCCGGGCGTTTTCCAAGATGCCCTGCAACGGCCGGCGCGAATTCTTCAGCAGTTCGGTCAGATCCGTCGTCGTGGACGCCAGCGGCGGAATGGCACCCGCGATCGAGTCCCGGTTTTTGGCCAGCCCGGTGATCAGCTGCTGCAGTTGGTCGACGCTGGCCGAAAATTGCGCGCTGCGCGCATCGACGGTACCCAGCACCGTGTTGAGGTTGTTGATCACGTCGCCGATGAGCTGGTCACGTTCACCCAGCGCCGACGAGAAGGCGCTGGTGTCGGCAAGTACGTTGGACAGCGCTCCACCCTGGCCCTGCAGCAACTCGATGACGGCGCTGCTGATCGTATTGACCTTGTCCGCGTCCAGGCCCTTGAGCACCGGCCGTAGTCCACCCAGCAGCGCATCGAGATCCAGCGCAGGCTGGGTGTGCCGGGAGTTGATCGTGCCGCCCGGCGGCAGCTTGCGCAGCTCGCCGGGACCCGACGTGATCTCCAGGTACCGGTCGCCGACCAGGTTCTCGTACCGGATCACCGCGCGTGTAGACGAGTAGAGCGTGTAGCGCTTGTCGACCCCGAATGCCACGTCAATGGTGTTGTCCGGGTTGAGCTTGATGCCCGACACCGCACCGACCGGTACTCCGGCGATGCGGACCTTCTGGCCGGCCTTCAACCGCGACGCGTCGGTGAAGGTGGCGTGGTAGGTGCTTTCCGGACCGAACCGGAAGTCACCGAAGACCACGATCAGACCGACAGCCACCAGCAGCATGGCCACCGCGAAGACGCTGACCTTGATCACCATCGACCGGTGCGACGGCATGCCTCCGCCGGCCATCAGAAGTCGTCCCGTTCCGCGAAAGCGCCGTGGAACAAGAACTGCAACGTCGAGGGCGCGTCGACCTGCAATTCGGTGAACGGCTCGTACGGGATGAGGGCGTTGTCAGTGACCAGGAACGGCGCACGGTAGAACGACCCGCCGGTCTGCTTGGTCGGGATGTCGGGCAATCCGCGGCAGTTCGGACCGCCGGAGGCGTTGACGATCGGCAGGCTCTCCGGATAGGTGTAGGACGGCGCGCCCAAGATGAAGTTCGACGACGTGAACAGGCCCGCTTTGCGGACACCGATCAGCGGGGCGAACTCCTTGATACCGCGCCCGATGCCCCGGAACAGGCAGCCGAATTCCGGCGAGTAATCGGCGGCCACTTTGAGCGGGGCCCGTAGCCGGTTGATGGCGTCAATGAGGTTCTGTTCGGCCGGCGCCAGCGTCTCATAGGCGTTGTTGGCGAGGCCGATGGTGGCTAACAGCGTGTCGTTGAGGTTGTCGCGCTGGTCGGCGACGGTCTTGTTGATCGTCGGCAGGCTGTCGAACACGGTGTTCAGGTCGGGAGCGGCTTCGGCGTAGACGTTGGTCACGATGCCTGCCTTGCGGAAAACCTCCTGCAGGGCGGGCAGCTTCGGGTTCGCTTGGCGCGTCAGCGTATTCAGTCCCGATAGCAGCGCGCCCAGGTCATCGCCGTGGCCGCGCAGGCCTTCGGACAGTGCGCTCAGTGTCCCGTTCAATTCGACGGGGTCGATCTTGTGCAGCAGGTCGATGAGCGACTGGAACAACGTGTTGACTTCCAGCTGCACCTCCGACGCCGCCACGTCCTGATCGGGGTGCAACGGCTTCGGCGAGGGCGTTTCGGGCGGCAGAAACTCCACCGACTTCGCTCCGAAGATGGTGTTTCCGGCGATGTGCACCTTCGCATTTTCGGGGATGAAGTGCATCTGGCCGCTGTCGATGGCCAGCTTCAGCCGCGCCTTATTGCCGCTGTAACTGATGTCCTCGACCGTGCCGACCTGGATGCCGCGGTACTTGACCTTGGCGCCCTTCTCCATCACCAGCCCGGCACGCGGCGAAGCGACGGTGACGGTGTCGGTCGAGGTGAAAGCCGCTGTGTACGAAAGGTAAGTCAGGACCGCGAACGCCACCATCAAGCCGGCCAGCAGCGCCGCTGCCAGCCGCACCGCGCTGCGTCGCGATCCGCCGTCCGACATCTTTCGTTACCGAGTTCCTTTCCGAGCCCTTACCGAGCCTTATCCCGAGAGGTTGAAGTTGCCGGACGCGCCGTAAACGGCTAGCGAGATGCACAGAGTAATGACCACCACGACGATCAGTGAAGTCCGCACGGCCTGACCGACCGCGATACCCACGCCGACCGACCCACCGCTGGCGTTGTAGCCGTAATACGTATGCACCAGCATCACCGCGATAGACATCACGATGGCTTGCAGGAACGACCACAGCAGATCGGACGGGATGAGGAAGGTATTGAAGTAATGGTCGTACAGGCCCGCGGACTGCCCGTTGATGAACACCGTGGTGAAGCGCGCGGCGAAGAAGGCGGCGAGCACCGACAGCGAATACAGCGGGACGATCGCGACCAGGCCGGCGATCAGTCGGGTCGACACCAGATAAGAAACCGAGTGGACCGCCATGCATTCGACGGCGTCGATCTCCTCGGAAACCCGCATGGCACCCAGCTGGGCGGTGGCGCCGGCACCGATGGTGGCCGCCAGCGCGATGCCGGCAATCACCGGCGCGATAACGCGAACGTTCAAGAAGGCCGAGAGGAACCCGGTCAGCGCCTCGATACCGATGTCGCCCAGCGACGAATAACCCTGCACCGCGACAACGCCACCGGAAGCCAGCGTCAGGAAAGCCGCAACCCCGACCGTGCCACCGATCATGACGAGTGCCCCTGCGCCCAGAGTCATTTCGGCAACCAGTCGGATGGTTTCCTTACGGTACCGGGTGACCGCGTTGGGGACGTAGCGGATGGTTTCGCCGTAGAACAGCGCCTGCTCGCCGAAGTTGTCGACCGGCTCTTGGAACCTCGACATGAAGCGGCGGATGCGGAGAGTGGTGTCGTAGGTCATCCCATGCTCACCATCGCTTGCTCGCCACTATGTGTTACTTCGCCGAGATTCGTACGCCGATGGCGGTCATGACCACGTTGATCACGAAAAGGCAGATGAACGCGTAGACAACGGTTTCGTTGACCGCGTTGCCGACGCCCTTGGGCCCACCCTTGACGGTCAGGCCGCGGTAACACCCGACCAGTCCGGCCATCACCCCGAACAGCAGGGCTTTGACTTCGGCAAGCACCAACTCGCGCAGTCCGGTGAGCACCGTCAACCCGTTGATGAACGCACCCGGGTTGACGCCCTGAAGGAAGACGGAAAATGCGTAACCACCGGACAGACCGATCGCACACACCAGGCCGTTGAGTAGCAGTGCGACCAACGTGGACGCCAAAACCCTGGGTACGACGAGCCGTTGGATCGGGTCGATGCCCAGCACCCGCATCGCATCGATTTCCTCGCGGATGGTGCGGGCGCCCAGGTCGGCACAGATCGCAGTGGCGCCGGCACCGGCCACGACGAGCACGGTCACGACCGGGCCCAGCTGGGTGATGGTGCCGAATGCAGTTCCGGCACCGGACAGGTCGGCGGCCCCGATTTCGCGCAGCAGGATGTTGAGGGTGAACGCCACCAGGACCGTGAACGGGATGGATACCAGCAGCGTCGGGACCAGAGACACGCGGGCGACCATCCAGGTCTGATCTAAGAACTCGCGGAACTGGAACGGCCGACGGAAAGCAGCGCGAGCGGTATCCATCGACATTTCGAAAAACCCGCCGACGGCCCGGGCCGGAACGGCAAGTTGTTGGATCAACCTGCTCCCCCCATCTGCTGCTCGCGGCGAAGTCTGTAAATCTCCTGCATGCGCCCGGGGCCTGCCCGCTGCCCGGTGTGAGCCGAGTCATATTAACCCAGAACGAGTTCGCCTTGTCAACGAACAGCGCTTCTCGATCAGCTACCATAATTTGACCAGGTCAGGACCATTGCGGTGGGGTCATTCTGATACAGGTTCTAGCTGTCGAAAGGACTCGTCAAAAGCTCGCATTCCGCCTACTGGCCCATCAGACCGGTAGCCGAAAAGTTGAGTTCCGGATCCCGGCCAGCAAAGTAGTCCTGCAACGTGGCACTCAGCTGGTCGGGCTCCCAAGCCGGGCCGTCCGCGCTGAACTGATGCTCCATGCTCGGCGCCGCAACCAGCGTCACCCGCGGACCGTACACGATGAACACCTGACCGTTGACTTCCGCGGCCGCCGGGGACGCCAAGAACTGGACCAGGGTCACCACGTGCTCCGGCGACAACGGGTCGATCTGACCTTCTCCTATATCGGGTGCTGCACCGAAGACATCGGCCGTCATCGCGGTCCGGGCCCGTGGACAGATCGCGTTTGCGCACACCCCGTAGCGGCCCAGCGCCCGCGCCGCGGACAGGGTGAGCGCGCTGATGCCCGCCTTGGCGGCGCCGTAGTTGGCCTGTCCCACCGGACCGACCAGCCCCGCCTCCGACGAGGTGTTGATGATCCGGCCGTATATCGAACCCTCTTTGGCTTCTTTAGCTTTGGCGCGCCAGTAGGTGGCCGCGTTACGGGTGAGCAGAAAATGGCCGCGCAGGTGCACGGCGATTACCTGGTCCCAGTCCTCGTCGGTCATGTTGAACAGCATCCGGTCGCGGGTGATGCCGGCGTTGTTCACCACGATGTCCAGCCCACCCAGCCCGTCGGCGCAGGCGAGGAGTTCGTCGGCTGTTGCGCGCTGGCTGATGTCGCCGGCCACCGCGACCGCTTTGGAGCCGGCTTCGGAACCGGCAGAGTTGATCTCGTCGATGACGTCGGAGGCATCCAGGGCGGTGCCGATGTCGTTGACGACGACGGTGGCGCCGAGCCGGGCCAGGCCAACCGCCTCGGCCCGGCCCAGTCCCGCGGCGGCACCGGTCACCACCGCGACCTTGCCGGACAGATCGGTCGCGCTCGTGCTGCTGGTCAATTTATGAATACCTCTAGTTCCGGGTTACGCGGTGCTGGCCTCGCCTGGTCCTGGGCTAGTCGCTGCGCAGCAGCGCAGCACGCGGGCATTCGGCGATCGCCTGCTCGGCCAGATCCTCCTGATCGGCTGGAATCGGATCGGTCTTCACGACGGCATAGTCCTCGTCGTCCAGGTCGAAGATATCCGGCGCAATTCCCAAGCACACTGCGTTACCTTCACACCGGTCACGGTCCACTATCACCCGCACGGAACCCTCCTTGAACCTGGGCTTCAATCAGGAAACACGCCTTGGCCGAACTCGTCCGTTCGTAGATCAGTATGTAGTACCACCATAGGGCTGCAATACGTCTGACGAAACGGTCGCTGGATTCCCACACTAGAACGTGTTACAACCGGGGTAACGAATGGGTGGCCGTTGGCGTGAGTTCCGGCGGTTGTCCGATGGCACGTGATGGCTAGTCAACAGACACGATCGTTTGACCGGAGGCGGCTGGAATGCGCATCAGTTACACCCCTGAGCAGGAGGAGCTGCGCGGCGAACTGCGGTCGTACTTCACCACGCTGATCACGCCGGAGCGCCGGGAGGCACTGAGCTCGGTCCAGGGCGAATACGGCACCGGCAATGTGTACCGGGAGACCGTCGCGCAGATGGGCAAGGACGGGTGGCTCACCCTGAACTGGCCCAAGGAATACGGCGGCCAGGACCGCTCCCCGATGGACTCGCTGATCTTCGCCGACGAGGCGGCCATCGCCGGTGCGCCGGTGCCGTTCCTGACGATCAACAGCGTGGCGCCGACCATCATGGCCTACGGAACCGAGGAGCAGAAGAAGTTCTTCCTGCCCAAGATCGCCGCCGGGGACCTGCACTTCTCGATCGGCTACTCCGAGCCCGGGGCCGGCACCGACCTGGCCAACCTGCGCACCACCGCGGTCCGCGACGGCGACGACTACGTGATCAACGGCCAGAAGATGTGGACCAGCCTGATCGCGTACGCGGACTATGTCTGGCTGGCGGTGCGCACCAACCCCGAGGCCAAAAAGCACCGCGGCATTTCGATGCTGGTCGTGCCGACGACCGCGCAGGGTTTCTCCTGGACACCGGTGCACACCATGGCCGGTCCCGACACCAGCGCCACCTATTACACCGACGTGCGCGTGCCGGCGACCAACCTGGTCGGCGAGGAGAACGCAGGCTGGAAGCTGGTGACCAACCAGCTCAACCACGAGCGGGTCGCACTGGTGTCGCCGGCACCGATCTTCATGTGCCTGCGAGAAGTTCGCGAATGGGCGCAGAACACCAAGGACGCCGGCGGCGCCCGGCTCATCGACTCCGAATGGGTCCAACTCAACCTCGCCCGGGTGCATGCCAAGGCCGAGGTCCTCAAGCTGATCAACTGGGAGCTGGCGTCGTCGCAAGACGAGTCCCCGTCGCCGGCCGATGCCTCGGCCGCCAAAGTGTTCGGGACCGAGCTGGCCACCGAGGCATACCGGCTGCTGATGGAGGTACTGGGCACCGCGGCGACACTGCGCCAGGACTCGCCCGGCGCCTTGTTGCGCGGCCGGGTCGAACGCATGCACCGGGCGTGTCTGATCCTGACCTTCGGCGGCGGCACCAACGAAGTCCAGCGCGACATCATCGGCATGGTCGCGCTGGGACTGCCCCGAGCCAACCGCTGACCTTCTATAAGGACGAACATTCATGGATTTCGCGACAACCGAAGCGGCACAGGACCTCGGCGGTCTGGTCGACACCATCGTCGATGCGGTATGCACGCCGCAGCACCAGCGTGAGCTGGACGGGCTCGATCAACGGTTCGACCGCGAGCTGTGGCGCAAGCTCGTCGACTCCGACATCCTGTCCACCGCGGCGGCGGAATCGCTGGGCGGCGGCGGTTTCGGAGTGCTCGAGCAGACGGCCGTGCTGGTTGCGCTGGGCCACCGACTGGCCGCCGTGCCGTACCTGGAGTCGGTGGTGCTGGCCGCCGGTGCGCTGGCCCGGTTCGGCTCCGAGGAACTGCAGCAAAGCTGGGGAGTGCCGGCGGTCAACGGCCGGAAGATCCTGACCGCAGCCCTCGACGGCGAGATGGGCGAGGGTCCCGTGCAGGCCACCCGCGCCGGTGACGGCTACCGTCTCACCGGTACTCGCACCCAGGTGGGCTACGGTCCGGTGGCGGACGGCTTCCTGGTCCCCGCCGAAACCGATTCCGGCCCAGCTGTTTTCCTGGTAGCCGCCGATGACCCGGGGGTCACGGTGACGGCGTTGCAGACCACCGGCCTGGGCAGCATCGGGCACCTGGCGCTGGACGGGACCGCGGTGGACGCTGCCCGCAAGGTTGGCGGAAGCGAGGTCGCCGCCTGGCTCCGCACGATTTCCACGCTGGGCCGCAGCGCGTACCAGCTCGGTGTGCTCGAGCGCGGATTGCAGATGACGGCCGAATACGCGCGCACCCGTGAGCAGTTCGACCGACCGATCGGCAGCTTCCAGGCGGTGGGACAGCGGTTGGCCGACGGCTACATCGACGTCAAGGGGTTGCGCCTGACGCTCACCCAGGCGGCTTGGCGGGTTTCGGAAGATTCCCCCGCAAGCGGGAGGTGCCCCCACCCCGCTGACATCGACGTGGCCTCCGCGGCGTTCTGGGCGGCCGACGCCGGGCACCGGGTGGCGCACACCATCGTGCACGTGCACGGCGGCGTCGGCGTCGACACCGATCACCCGGTGCACCGTTACTTCCTGGCCGCCAAGGAGACCGAGTTCGCGCTGGGCGGTGCCACCGGGCAGCTGCGCCAAATCGGCCGCGAGCTGGCGCAGACCCCTGCCTGACCGTGACTCCGACTGCCCCGACCGTCACCCGGCTGCTGGTCCCGCTGGCCGAAATCGACGACCGGGGTGTCTATTTCGAGGACTCGTTCACCAGTTGGCGCGAGCACATCCGGCATGGGGCCGCGATCGCTGCTGCTCTGCGTGAGCGCCTCGATCCGGCGCGTCCGCCCCACGTCGGCGTGCTGCTGCAGAACACGCCCTTCTTCTCGGCGATGCTGGTGGCGGCCGGGCTGTCCGGGATCGTGCCGGTAGGTCTCAACCCGGTGCGCCGCGGCGCGGCGCTGGCCCGTGACATCAAGCACGCCGACTGCCAACTGGTGCTCGCGGACTCGGGATCGGCTGCGACACTGGACGATATCGAGCACGTCAACGTCGATTCCGCTCAATGGGCTGACGCGGTGGCCGCACAACGGGATGCGGAGGTGTGTTTTCAATCTGCTAATCCCGCAGACCTTTTCATGCTGATCTTCACCTCGGGCACCAGCGGAGAGCCTAAAGCGGTGAAGTGCAGCCATAGCAAAGTCGCGATCGCCGGCGTGACAATGACACAGCGCTTCGATCTTGGTCGCGACGACGTCTGTTATGTGTCGATGCCGCTGTTCCATTCCAACGCAGTTCTGGTGGGCTGGGCGGTGGCTGCGGCGTGCCAGGGTTCAATGGCGTTGCGGCGCAAATTCTCTGCGTCGCACTTCCTGGTAGACGTCCGCCGCTACGGCGCCACCTACGCCAACTACGTCGGCAAGCCCTTATCGTATGTGCTGGCCACGCCCGAGCAACCCGACGACGCCGACAACCCACTGCGGGCGGTGTACGGCAACGAGGGCGTACCCCGTGACGTCGAGCGTTTCGGGCGCAGATTCGGCTGCGTCGTCATGGACGGATTCGGTTCGACGGAAGGCGGCGTGGCGATCGGCCGCACTCCCGATACTCCGGCGGGCGCACTGGGTCCACTGCCGGAGGGGATTCAGATCGTCGACCCCGACACCGGTGAGCAGTGCCCGGCGGGCGTGGTCGGCGAGTTGGTCAACACCGCCGGGCCCGGCCGTTTCGAGGGTTACTACAACGACGAGGCCGCCGAGGCCGAGCGGATGGCGGGCGGCGTCTACCACAGCGGAGATCTCGCTTACCGCGACGACGCCGGCTATGCCCATTTCGCCGGCCGGCTGGGCGACTGGATGCGGGTCGACGGCGAAAATCTCGGCACGGCACCGATCGAGCGGGTGCTGCTGCGCCACCCCGACGCCACCGAGGTTGCGGTGTATCCCGTACCCGATCCGGTGGTGGGTGACCAGGTGATGGCCGCGTTGGTGATGGCACCCGGCGCGGAATTCGACGCCGATAAGTTCAGGGCCTTCCTGGCCGAGCAGCCCGACCTCGGGCCCAAGCAGTGGCCGTCCTACGTTCGGGTCAGCGCGGGGCTGCCACGGACCATGACCTTCAAAGTGCTCAAGCGGCAGCTGTCGACCGAGGGCATCGACTGCGCAGATCCCGTGTGGCCGATTCGCCGGTAGCCGTGATGCGGCGCGGTGGCGTCGCAGGCGGATTATGGCCCGGATGCCTTGGATCGCAGGGCATTTCGGCCAAAGCGGAGCACCGCGATAAGCGCCGAACGGCGACCCAGGCGCCAAGCCCCAGCAGGTGTCATCGAGCGCACCGAGACAGACCAGCGCGAAGGTAGCCGCCCCGCTGACACCCAGTTCGTATTAGCCTCAGGGGTTACTATTACTGCAACCAGGCAGGACATGACTCCCCCACCGCCGCACCCCGCGCTAGACGCCAGCTTCGAGAAGCTTTCCGCCACGGTCCCGGCGACCATCGGTATCGCGATCTCTGCACCGGGTCGAGCCGAGGTGTATTCGCTGGGCCGCTGGTCGACCGGTGTCGCCTGGTCGACGATCAAAGTGCCGTTGGCAATCGCCGCACTGCGCAGCGATCCTGAACGCGCAAAAGACCTGGCAGTAAAGGCGATTACCGAATCCGACAACGCCGCCTCAGAGAGGCTGTGGTCGCGGCTGGGACAGCCGGCGGACGCCGCGCGGCAGGTACAAGCGATCATCGAAGAAACGGGTGATGCGGCCACCGTGGTCGAATCACAGCGACTTCGCCCCGCTTTCACAGCATTTGGCCAAACGCAATGGGCCCTGGGCCGGCAAGCACAATTCGCCGCGAACCTGCCCGGCATCCCCGGCGCGGCCACCGTCATCGACCTGATGCACCACCTCGTCACTGACCATGGCTGGGGGCTGGCCGCCAAAGGAGTTGCCGCGAAGGGGGGTTGGGGCCCAGGCGTAGGCGGTGACTACCTGGTCCGGCAGTTCGGGCTTCTACCCACGGAATCTGGACATTTGGGCGTGGCATTGGCAGCCGAAGCGCAAGTGTTCGAGACCGGCGTGGACGTGCTCAACCGGATGGCAGAATGGCTCGTCAGTCATCTTCCTGAACTAACCCAGCATTGACGGCACGACGGCGTCGATCAGGTGCGGTCCGGGTTCGGCGAAGGCCGCGCGCAGTGCTTCGGCGAATTCCTCGCAGCTGGTGACGCGACGCGCAGGTACTCCCATGCCCTCGGCGATCTTGACGAAATCCATTGTGGGACGGGATATATCAAGCAGGTCCTGCGCTTTTGGGCCGGGTTCGGATCCGGCGCCGACGCGCTGTAGCTCGATCCGCAGAATGTCGTAGGCGCCGTTGTTGTAGATGACGGTGGTGACGTCGAGGTTCTCCCGCGCCTGGGTCCACAATCCCGAAATCGTGTACATCGCCGACCCGTCGGATTCCAGACACAGCACCCGACGATCGGGGGCAGCCACCGCGGCACCGACCGCGGCCGGGATGCCGTAGCCGATCGCTCCGCCGGTCAGCGTCAGCCAGTCATGGGCGGGTGCCCCGGCGGTGGCCTGTGGCAGCAGCAGACCCGACGTGTTCGACTCGTCGACGACGATCGCCCGTTCAGGCAGCAGCGCGCCGATCACGTCCGCCGCCGACGCGGAGGTCAGGGAACCCGCCGGCAACTGCGGACGCGACGCGGCCGCCACCGGCGCAACCGTGCCGGGCGCTAGCTCGTCGGCCAACGCAGCCAAAGCCTCTGCCGCGCCGTACTGTTCGCCGAGCACGTGTACCTCGCAGCCGGTCGGCACCAGGTCGCTGGCCATGCCCGGGTAGGCGAAGAACGACACCGGCGACTTGGCCCCGGCCAGTACCAGATGCTTGGCGCCGTCGAGCTGCGCGGCGGCGGCCTCGGCGAAGTAGGCGAGCCGATCGACTGCCGGGACACCGGCGCCGCGCTCCAGCCGCGTCGGGAATGTTTCGCACAACCAGCGGGCCCCGGTTGCTTCGGCGATCCGCGCGGCCGCCGCCAGCCCCGGTCCCCGGGTAGCGTCACCGCCTATCAGGATCATGGTGGGTTCTCCAGAGCGCAGCACCTCAGCGACCGGCCCCACGTCCACAGGCGACCCCGCCGACTGCGCCGGCACACCCTCGGCGGGCTGGGCACCGTCAGACCAGGACGCGTCGGCGGGCAGGATCAGCGTCGAGACCTGTGAGCCCGACCGGCTCGCGGCGATCGCCTCGGCGGCGTCAGGCCCGACGTCAGCGGCCGCCTCCGTCCGGCGCACCCATCCCGAGACCGTGCCGGCGAGCGCGTCGATGTCGGATTCCAGTGGAGCGTCGTACTTTTTGTGATAGGTGGCGTGGTCGCCGACGACGACCACCATCGGCACCCGCGCGCGGCGCGCGTTGTGCAGATTGGCCAGACCGTTGCCCAATCCTGGGCCCAGATGCAGCAGCACCGCCGCCGGCCGGTCGGCGATACGGGCATAACCGTCGGCCGCCCCGGTGGCCACACCCTCGAAAAGGGCTAACACACCACGCATGCGGGGGACGGTGTCCAGCGCCGCTACGAAGTGCATCTCCGACGTGCCGGGGTTGGCGAAGCACACGTCGACACCACCGTCGACCAAGGTATTGATCAGAGCCTGGGCACCGTTCACATTTGCACCTTTCGTTCGAGTTTGAAGACGCGCTCGGCATTGTCGTGCAGAAAGTCGCGACGAGCCTCGTCGTCGAGCCCGAGTTCGTCGAGCCCCGCCAGGGCGTGCGCGTGGGCGATCATCGGGTAGTTGGTGCCGAACAAGACTTTGTGTTGTCCAGTAACGGTTTTCATGAACCGGACGAGCTCTTGGGGCAGCCGGTTGATGGTGTAGGCCGAGGTGTCGATGTAGACGTTCTCGTGCTTGCGGGCGACGGCGACCATCTCCTCGGTCCACGGATAGCCGACGTGTCCGCACACGATCAGCAGCTCCGGAAAGTCCAGGGCCACCTGGTCGATATAAGGGATCGGGCGTCCGGTCTCCGACGGCCGCAGCGGCCCGGTATGACCGACCTGGGTGCAGAACGGCACCCCGGACTCCACGCATTCGGCGAACAGCGGATAGTAGCGGCGGTCGGTGGGCGGCGCGTTCCACAGCCAGGGCACCACCCGCAGACCCACGAACCCGTCGTCACGCACCCGGCTCCGCAGCTCGCGGACCGCGGCCATCGGACGATCAAGGTCGACCGTCGCCAGGCCGGCAAACCGGTTCGGGTGCAACCGGATCCATTCCGCGACCTCGTCATTGGAGATCAGGTCCTGGCCGCCCGGACCGCACCACGCGCTGAGCAGGCCGAGGTCGACGGCCGCGGCATCCATCGACGCGATGGTCGCCTCGATCGGGATTTCGGTATCCGGAATGGATCCACCGGTCCAGCGCCGAAGCGACGCGAACACGTCGCTGCCGAGGAACCGTTGCGTCGGATGCTGCATCCATACATCGATCGTCATAGAGCTTTGACTGTAGACGCCGGGCCGACGGCTCCCCTTTAGGCGGCCAGCGCGGCACGGGCGGCGGTATGCGTCTGCCGTGCGTACCCGCCGCCGAACAGCACGACATGCGCCAGTAGCGGGAAGAGCTGGTGCAGCCCGATGCGGTTGCGCCAGCCGGGTTTCAGCGATCGCGCTCGCTGGTAACCGGCGAGGACGGCGTCGTAGTGCGGGCAGCCGAACAGCGCGAGCATCGCCAGGTCGGTCTCGCGGTGACCGGCGTGCGCTGCCGGGTCGATCAGCACCACCCCGTCGGGCGTCCACATCACGTTGCCGCTCCACAAATCCCCGTGTAGCCGGGCCGGCTGGTCATCGTCGTCGAAGTCGCCGGCGCGGCAACGTGCCGCGACGGAGTCGATCGTGGCACGGGTCGAGGCGTCGAGTCGCGCGGCCGCGAGCTCGACCATCGGGGCCAGCCGCTCGTCGGCGTAGAACTCGCCCCAGCGCCGGTGCCGCGTCAGCGACATCGGCAAGGGCTGCGATAGCGGCCCGAAGAAGCCGGGCCCCTCCCAGCCGTCGGGTCCCGCGCCGAAGGCCGGGGCACCCGCGTCGTGCGTGACGGCCAGTTGACCGCCGAACTGGCGCGCCGTTTCGGGGCTCGGAGTCACCGTATCCAGCCGCCGCAGGGTCAGGCTCGTCGCGTCAACCGCTACAACCTGCGCGCAGGGCACGCCGCCGTCGACGCTAGAGAGCCAGCGCAACCCCGCGGCTTCCCAGGCGAAGAAGCCGGCGGGCGCGCCCGGGTTGTGCTTGACGAAGTCGGCCACGCGGCTCGCAGCGCGTCAGGCGGTTACGTGAGCGGCATGCACGTCATCGGCGGGCCGTGCCTCGGTTTGTTCCTTGGCCCAGCGGTAGTCCGGCTTGCCGGCGGGTGAGCGCTTCACCTGGTCGACAAACCAAAGGCTTCGCGGCACTTTGTATCCCGCGATCTTGGAGCGCACGAAACCGTCCAGCTCGGCCAGCGACGGCCGCCGCCCCTGCCGGGCCTGCACGACGGCCGCCACGTGCTGGCCGTAACGCGGATCGGGCACACCGACCACCAGAGCGTCGAAGACGTCGGGATGGCCCTTGAGCGCGGCCTCGACCTCTTCGGGGTAGATCTTCTCGCCGCCGCTGTTGATCGACACCGAGCCGCGACCAAGCATGGTGACGGTTCCGTCCGCCTCGACCTGCGCGTAGTCACCGGGAATGGCATAGCGCACACCGTTGATGGTCTTGAACGTCTCGGCGGTCTTCTTCTCGTCCTTGTAGTAGCCGACGGGAATGTTGCCCTTCTTGGCGATGATGCCGCGCACGCCTGAGCCGGGCTTCACCTCGTTGCCGTCCTCGTCGAGCACGACGGTGCGATGGTCGATGGTCACCCGCGGGCCGCCGGTGTTCGCCTGGCCCGCAGCGACGATGCTGGTGCCGCCAAAACCGGTCTCCGACGAGCCAATCGAGTCGGTGATGATCCGGTTCGGCAACAGCTCGAGCAGTTTCTCCTTGATGCTCGGCGAGAACAGCGCCGCGGTGCTGGCGAGCAGGAACAGCGACGAAAGGTCGTAGTCGTTGTCCGCGCTGAGCGCATCGAGCAATGGCCGGGCCATGGCGTCGCCGGTGAAGAACAGCAGATTCACCTTGTGATGGTGAATCGCGCGCCACACCTCGTCAGCGTTGAATTCCGGTGCCAGAACAACGGTTTGGCCCGAGAAGATCGACATCCAGGTGGCCGACTGGGTGGCGCCGTGGATCATCGGCGGGATCGGATACCGGATCATCGGCGGATTCGCGGCGGCCAGTTTGGCAAGGTCGTACTCGTCCTTGACGAATTCTCCCGTCGCGAAGTCGGTTCCGCCGAACAGCACGCGGTAGATGTCCTCGTGGCGCCACATCACGCCCTTCGGGAAGCCGGTGGTGCCGCCGGTGTAGAGCAGGTAGATGGCGTCGGCGCTGCGCTCACCGAAGTCACGCTCGGGTGAGCCCTGCGCGATCGCCGAGTAGAACTCGACACCGCCGTAGCGCTGATAGTCATTGTCCGAGCCGTCCTCGACGACGAGGACCGTCTTGACGTTCGGGGTATCGGGTAGCACGTTGGCGACCCGATCCGAGTACTGGCGCTCGTGAACCAGCGCAACCATGTCGGAGTTGTCGAAGAGGTAGCGGAGTTCGCCCTCGACGTAGCGGAAGTTGACGTTCACCAGGATGGCGCCGGCCTTCACTATGCCAAGCATCGCGACGACGATCTCGATGCGATTCCGGCAGTAGAGTCCGACCTTGTCGCCCTTCTGCACGCCCTGATCGATCAGGTAGTGCGCGAGGCGGTTGGCCTTCTCTTCCAGTTGGGCGTAGGTCAACTGCTCGTCACCGCAGATGAGGGCTACACGGTCAGGCACAGCGTCGATGGCGTGCTCGGCGAGATCGGCAATATTCAGGGCCACGGCCACCAAACTAGAACGTGTTACATTTCTTGACAAGCTGATGCCTGATGTTGTGCGAAAGGTGGTAACCGTGGCCGAGACACCAGCAAACGAGGAGTCCGGACCCGACGCGCTGGTGGAGCGGCGCGGTCACACCCTCATCGTGACGATGAACCGACCGTCCAGACGCAACGCGCTCAGTGGCGAAATGATGCAAATCATGGTCGAGGCCTGGGACCGGGTCGACAACGATCCCGACATCCGCTGCTGCATCCTGACCGGGGCCGGTGGCTACTTCTGCGCCGGCATGGACCTCAAGGCGGCAACCAAGAAGCCGCCGGGCGACTCATTCAAGGACGGCAGCTACGACCCGTCGCGCATCGACGCGCTGCTGAAAGGCCGGCGGCTGACCAAACCGCTGATCGCCGCCGTCGAAGGACCCGCGATCGCCGGGGGCACCGAGATCCTGCAGGGCACCGACATCCGGGTCGCCGGCGAGAGCGCCAAGTTCGGCATCTCCGAGGCCAAGTGGAGCCTCTACCCGATGGGCGGCTCGGCCGTGCGGTTGGTGCGCCAGATCCCCTACACGGTGGCTTGCGACCTGCTGCTGACCGGGCGGCACATCACCGCCGCCGAGGCCAGGGAGATGGGCCTGATCGGCCATGTCGTCCCCGACGGGCAGGCGCTGACCAAGGCGCTCGAGATCGCCCAGCTCATCGAGAACAACGGGCCACTGGCAGTGCAGGCGATCCTGCGGACGATCCGCGAGACCGAGGGAATGCACGAGAACGAGGCATTCAAGACCGACACCCAGATCGGCATCGAGGTCTTCCTGTCCGACGACGCGAAAGAAGGCCCGCGTGCGTTCGCCGAGAAGCGCAAGCCCAACTTCCAGAACCGCTAGGTCCCCAAGGGCGCGGTCGGGGTGAACACCACCGGCATCGACTCCAGCCCGCTGACGAAGTTCGCCGGCCGCAGCGGCAAAGCCGCGCCATCGGAGGCCAGCCGCAGGTCCGGTAGCCGTCGCAGCACCCGCTCGGTCATCAACGACAGTTCCAAACGGGCCAGCTGATTGCCCAGACAGAAGTGCGTACCGAACCCGAATGCCAAGTGGCTGTTCGGGTTTCGCTGAACATTGAACTTGTCCGGCTCGTCGAACACCGCTTCGTCAAAGTTCGCCGACTCGAAAAGCAGCATCATCTTCTCGCCTTCACGCAGCGCCGTGCCATGAAACTCCGTATCCGCGGTCAACACGCGGCACATGTTCTTCACCGGCGCGGTCCACCGCAGCATCTCCTCAACCGCCCCCGGCAGCAACGAAGGGTCCTGCTGCAGCAGGTGCCACTGGTCGCGGTTGCGCAGCAGCTGCTCGGTGCCGCCACTCAAGGTGTGCCGCGTGGTCTCGTCGCCGCCGATCAGGATGAGCAGCGTTTCCATGATGAGCTCGTCGTCGCTCAGCCGTTCTCCGTCGACTTCCGAACTCACCAGCACGCTGACCAGGTCGTCGGTGGGCTCTTCCTTCCGCGCCGCGATGGTGGCCCGGGTGAAGTCGTTATAGGCCGCGAAGGCATCCATGCTGACCTGGAAATCCTCTTGCGACACATGCGAACTCAGGAACGTCACCAGATCGTCGGACCACTTCAGGAACATGTCCCGCTGGTCCGGGCGCACGCCCAGCATGTCGCCGATCACCGCCATCGGCAGCGGCGCGGCCAGGTCCCGCACGAAGTCGCACTCGCCGCGTTCGCACACCGCGTCGATCAGCGTGTCGCACAGCTGTCCGATCGATTCTTCCTTGTCCTTCACCCGCTTGCGGGTGAAGCCGGCGTTGACCAGCTTGCGCCGCAAAAGATGTGCGGGGTCGTCCATGTCGATCATCATCGGCATGGCGGGCTGGTCGGGACGGATACCGCCGGCGTTGGAGAACAGCTCGGGCTGCCGTTCGGCGTCGATCACCGCCTGGTAGGTCGACGCCGCGGCCAGCCCGTTGCGGTCCCGGAACACCGGCTGATTGGCGCGCATCCACCGGTAGGCGGCGCGCGCCTCACGGCTGGCATAAAAAGTGCCGTCGGCCAGATCGATGTCCGCGATCGTTCCAGTCACCACTTCAGTCATCGCAATCCTCCGCATTACAGTGAGCGTCATGTCTGTCTCGCAACACACCATCGCCGGCACGGTGCTCACCATGCCGGTCCGTATCCGCACAGCCAACCTGCACTCCGCGATGTTCTCCGTACCCGCCGCAGCAACGCAGCACCTCATCGACTACAGCGGGCTGCGGGTGTGCGAGTACCTGCCCGGCAAAGCCATCGTGACGCAGATGCTGGTGCGCTATGTCGACGGGGATCTGGGGAAGTACCACGAGTACGGCACCGCCGTCATGGTCAATCCGCCCGGCTCCCGGGCCCGCGGTCCACAAGCACTGGCAAAGGCCGCGGCGTTCATTCACCACCTGCCGGTGGACCAGTCGTTCACGCTCGAGGCGGGCCGCACCATCTGGGGCTTCCCGAAGATCATGGCGGACTTCAACGTCCGGGAGGGCAAGAAGTTCAGCTTCGACGTGAGCGCGGACGGGCAGCTGATCGCCGGCATCGAGTTCAGCAACGGTCTCCCGGTCCCGACGGGCAAAGCGCAAGTGCTCAAGACCTACTCCCACCAGGACGGCGTCACTCGGGAGATCCCGTGGGAGATGCGGATATCGGGTATGCGGGCCAGGCTCGGCGGCGCCCGCCTGCACCTGGGCGACCACCCCTACGCCAAGGAACTCGCCTCGCTGGGTCTGCCCAAGCGCGCGCTGGTATCGCAGTCGGCGGCCAACGTGGAGATGACCTTCGGCGACGCGCACACCATCTGAAGCCAAACCCACCCGGCCAATCTAGAACGCGTTCTAATCTCCTGGCAAGGACGTTCAGGTCAGGGACGCAAGCTCCCGGACCTGCTCAACGTTGCGGGCAGACACCACCATCATGGTGACGCCGGCGGCCGACCAGGCCGCGATCTGCTTACGCACGTAGTCGAGGTCGCCGACAATCATGGCGTCGTCGACGAGTTCGTCGGGGATGATCTCCGCGGCCTTCTCCTTGCGGTCAGACCGGAACAGGGTGGTCACCTCGTCGACCACCTCCGCGTAGCCCATCCGGCGATAGACGTCGGCGTGGAAGTTGGTGTCCTCGGCGCCCATGCCGCCCATGTAGAGAGCCAGGAACGGCTTGATTCCGGCGAACGCCGCCGGCCGGTCGTCGCTGACCACTATCTGCGCGGTCGCGCAGAT
Source organism: uncultured Actinomycetota bacterium (assembly GCA_963763005.1). GTDB lineage: Bacteria > Actinomycetota > Actinomycetes > Mycobacteriales > Mycobacteriaceae > Mycobacterium. The sequence goes on along the minus strand of CAVXMI010000015.1, from coordinate 20,172 downwards.
CTCGAAGTCCTCGCGGCTGCGCCGGGCTCCGGGCCGGGCGAACCCCTCGTCGAGCCATTCGTTGTACATGTCGGCCATGCGCGGGGTGTAGAAGATGGGTAGCCAACCGTCGCAGATCTCGGCGGCCAGCGCGACGTTCTTCGGCCCCTCGGCGCCCAGCATGATCGGGATGTCGGCGCGCAGCGGATGCGTGATGGGTTTCAGCGCCTTGCCCAGCCCCGTCGTGCGCTCACCGGTCAGCGGCAGCGGGTAGTGGGGCCCGGCGCTGGTCACCGGCTTCTCCCGCTCCCACACCTGGCGGATGATGTCGATGTATTCGCGGGTGCGGGCCAGCGGCTTGGGGAACGGCTGGCCGTACCAGCCCTCGACCACCTGAGGGCCGGACACGCCGAGCCCGAGAATGTGCCGGCCCCCGGACAGGTGGTCGAGCGTCAGCGCGGCCATCGCGCATGCCGTCGGCGTGCGCGCGGACAGCTGGACCACCGAGGTGCCCAACCGCACCCGCTGCGTCGACGAGCCCCACCAGGCCAGCGGCGTGTAGGCGTCGGACCCCCACGCCTCGGCGGTGAACACGGCGTCGAATCCGGCCTCCTCGGCCGCGGCGACGAGCTCCCCATGGTTCTCCGGCGGCTGAGCGCCCCAATACCCCAGCTGCAGTCCCAGCTTCATACGCTGCCTCCCTAAGAACCCTTCAGACACGGGCCTATTGAAACCGTTCTTAGAACCTGTTCTACTCGAAGACGTGACAGCCAGTTCGAGCGGCCCGACCCTGATCGATCACCCTGAGCCGCCTCTCTCCGCGCCGTTGACGTTGTCCTTCGACTACACCCGTTCGGTGGGTCCCACGCTGGGCAAGTTCTTCACCGCATTGCGCGGGCGTCGCATTCTGGGGGTGCGCGGATCGGATGGCCGGGTACATGTGCCACCGGCGGAATATGACCCGGTTACCTATGAACCGCTGGGCGAGATGGTACCGGTGTCGGATGTCGGCACCGTCGCATCCTGGACCTGGCAGCCGGAGCCGATGGAAGGCCAGCCGCTGGATCGCCCGTTCGCCTGGGCGCTGATCAAACTCGACGGCGCCGACACCACGCTGATTCACGCCGTAGATGTGGGAGCCGCCGGCCCTTCCGCGATCCAGACCGGCACCCGGGTGCACGTGCACTGGGCCGACGAGACGGTGGGCGCCATCACCGACATCGCGTATTTCGCACTCGGCGAGGACCCCGAACCCTCTGAGGAAGAACCCGGCGACCAGGACCCGGTCACCATGATCGTCACGCCGATCTCGCTGACCATTCAGCACACCGCCTCGCACGAAGAAAGCGCATACCTGCGGGCCATCGCCGAGGGCAAACTGATCGGCGCGCGAACCGGGGCAACAGGAAAGGTCTACTTCCCGCCGCACGGGGCCGACCCGGCCACCGGCCTGCCGACCACCGAGTTCGTCGAACTGCCGGACAAAGGCACCGTGACGACGTTCGCGATCATCAATATCCCGTTCATGGGCCAGCGCATCAAACCGCCGTACGTGGCGGCCTACGTGCTGCTCGACGGCGCCGACATCCCGTTCCTGCATCTGGTCTCCGACATCGACGCGCACGAGGTGCGGATGGGTATGCGCGTCGAGGCGGTGTGGAAGCCTCGCGAGGAGTGGGGGTTTGGCATCGACAACATCGAGTACTTCCGGCCTACCGGCGAACCGGATGCCGACTACGACACCTACAAGCACCACCTGTAAAGGGCCTACCTGCAAATGAGCGCTCGCAATGTCGCGGTGGTCGGTTTCGCCCACGCCCCGCATGTACGCCGCACCGACGGGACCACCAACGGCGTCGAGATGTTGATGCCGTGCTTCGCCCAGCTCTACGACGAGCTGGGCATCAGCCAGAAAGACATCGGCTTCTGGTGCTCCGGCTCTTCGGATTACCTTGCCGGGCGCGCGTTTTCCTTCATCTCGGCGATCGACGCGATCGGCGCCGTTCCGCCGATCAACGAATCCCACGTCGAGATGGACGCCGCATGGGCTCTCTACGAGGCCTACATCAAACTGCTGACCGGCGAGATCGACACCGCCCTGGTGTACGGCTTCGGCAAGTCCTCGGCCGGAACGCTGCGCCGCATCCTGTCGCGCCAGACCGACCCCTACACCGTCGCACCACTGTGGCCGGATTCGGTCTCGATGGCAGGACTGCAGGCCCGCATTGGCCTGGACTCCGGCAAGTGGACGCACGAACAGATGGCGCAGGTTGCGCTCGACTCGTTCGCACGAGCCGAACGGGTGGACTCCGAAAAGCCGGCGAAGAGCATCGACGAACTGCTCGACCGCCCGTTCTTCAATGACCCGCTGCGACGCCACGACATCGCGCCGATCACCGACGGCGCCGCCGCGATCGTGCTCGCGGCCGACGACCGCGCTCGCGAGTTGCGTGAAAACCCTTCCTGGATCACCGGTTTCGAGCACCGCATCGAGTCCCCCTCGCTGGGTGTGCGAGACCTCAGCGTGTCGGTGTCCACCGGGGTATCGGCCAAGGCGGCGACTGCCGGAAAGACCGATGCGATTGACGTCGCCGAGATTCACGCACCCTTCACCCACCAGCAGCTGATCCTCGCCGAGGCCATCGGACTGCCGGAATCGACGAAGGTGAATCCGTCCGGCGGCGCGCTGGCGGCCAACCCGATGTTCGTCGCCGGTCTTGAGCGCATCGGCTTTGCGGCACAACATATCTGGAACGGCTCGGCCCGGCGGGTGCTGGCGCACGCCACCAGCGGGCCCGCGCTGCAACAGAACCTGGTCGCGGTCATGGAAGGACAGAACTGATGGCCGGTGCTGGGGCACACCTTGCTGCGGTACTTGGTACCGGGCAGACGAAATACGTGGCGAAGCGCCACGATGTCTCGATGAACGGCCTGGTGCGCGAGGCCATCGACAGGGCGCTGGCCGATTCCGGTTCCACCTTCGACGATATCGACGCCGTCGTGGTCGGCAAGGCGCCCGACTTCTTCGAGGGCGTCATGATGCCGGAGCTGTTCATGGCCGACGCGATGGGGGCCACCGGCAAGCCGCTGATCCGGGTGCACACCGCGGGTTCGGTCGGCGGATCCACCGGCGTGGTGGCCGCGAGCCTGGTCCAGTCGGGAAAGTACCGCCGGGTGCTGGCGATGGCCTGGGAGAAGCAGTCGGAATCCAATGCCATGTGGGCACTGTCGTTTCCCATTCCCTTCATCAAGCCGGTCGGCGCCGGTGCAGGTGGGTACTTCGCCCCGCACGTGCGGGCCTACATCCGCCGCTCGGGCGCACCGACGAACATCGGCGCCATGGTCGCGGTCAAGGACCGGCTCAACGGCAGCCGCAACCCGCTCGCACATCTACAGCAGCCCGACATCACCCTGGAAAAGGTGATGGACTCCCCCATGCTGTGGGACCCGATCCGCTACGACGAGACCTGCCCATCGTCCGATGGCGCCTGCGCCGTCGTCATCGGCAATGAGGAGATCGCAGACGCCCGGCTGGCACAAGGACATCCAGTGGCCTGGATACATGCCACCGCGCTGCGCACCGAGCCACTGGCGTTCGCCGGACGCGACCAGGTCAGCCCACAGGCGGGCCGCGACGCCGCCGCCGCGCTGTGGAAGGCGGCGGGTATCACCAGCCCCATCGACGAAATCGACGCCGCCGAAATCTACGTGCCGTTCTCCTGGTTCGAGCCAATGTGGTTGGAAAATCTCGGGTTTGCCGCCGAAGGCGAGGGCTGGAAGCTCACCGAAGCCGGCGAGACCGCGATCGGCGGACGGCTTCCGGTGAACCCGTCGGGCGGCGTGCTGTCCTCCAACCCGATCGGCGCCTCGGGCCTGATTCGCTTCGCCGAGGCAGCAATCCAGGTGATGGGCAAGGCCGGGGATCATCAGGTTCCCAACGCGCAGAAAGCGTCTTGGGGCACGCCTACGGCGGCGGGTCGCAGTACTTCTCCATGTGGGTGGTTGGCAGCGACAAGCCTGAAAAGAGGGCCGGATGAAGTACACGTGCAGCATTGCGATGGGACCGATCGACCAGTTGATCGACATCGCCAAGACCGCCGAGGAAGTTGGGTTCGACTCGATCGCACTGCCGGATTCGCTTTTCTTCATGGAGAAGGCGGCCGCCGATTACCCGTACACCCCCGACGGGTCACGGATGTGGAACGCGGACACTCCCTGGGTCGACCCGTTGATCGCCGCCGGCGCGATGGGTGCCGTGACCTCAACACTGCGGTTCTACACCAACGTGATGAAGCTCGGGTCCCGCAACCCGCTCCTGCTGGCCCGCCAGGTCGGCTCGGTGGCCAACCTGACCAATAACCGATTCGGCTTCGGAGTCGGAATCGGCTGGGCACCAGAGGAATTCGAATGGTGCGGAGTACCCTTCAAGCGCCGCGGCGCGCGAGTCGACGAGATGATCGACGTGATCAAGCTGGTGCTGGGCGGCGGCATGGTCGAATTCCACGGCGAATTCTTCGATTTCGACCGCTTGCAGATGAGTCCGGCTCCCAGCGAGCCGGTGCCGTTCTACGTCGGCGGACACACCGACGTGGCGCTGACGCCGCGCCGCCCGGGTCAGCGACGGCTGGACCAGCGCGATGATGACGCATGCGCAACTCGCCGAAACGATCGGAAAGCTCAACGAGCTGCGCGCCGAATACGGCCGCGCGGACCAGCCTTTCGAGTTCCAGGCGGTCTGCATGGACAAGTTCGGGGTGGACGGCCACCGCGAACTCGCTGAGATCGGGGTGACCGACAACATCGTCATTCCCTGGATTTTCGACGGTCTGGGCTTCGACGCGCCGCTGGACAAGAAGCAGGATTCGCTGAAGCGCTTCGCCGACACTTACATTCACTCGGGTTGGCAGACGGATGACCGGTAAGCATCCGGCCCACGATGCCGGCCGGCGCTCCCGTGAGGCGGTCGCCGCCCGCGATAAAGAAGCCTGGCTGGCGGTGTTCGCCGACGACGCCGTGGTCGAAGACCCCATCGGCCCATCGGCTTTCGACCCCGAAGGCAACGGCCACCGCGGCCGCGACGCGATTTCGCGGTTCTGGGACCTGGCCATCGCGCCCACCACCAAGATCGAGTTCTTCTTCCGCGACACCTATCAGTGCGGCAACGAGGAGGCCAACGTCGGCCGCATCCTGATCACCACCGGTGACTATCAGATCACCGCCGAGGGCGTGTTCACCTACAAGGCCAACGACGAGGGACAGTTGGTGGCCCTGCGCGCGTACTGGGAGATGGACCGCGCGGCCGCGAGCAGCAGGAAGGTCTGACCGTAAGCCGCCCCCCGTCGAAGACATACACTCGCCACGCTGGCTCGGCCCAATTCCGTATGTGGGCGCATCCTGCGCGGTAGTGTCCTGGTGTCGCGATCACCGTGGTGGTGAGGGAGCGGACCTGTGGATGCGGTGGAATTCGGGCGCTACCAGCTGCTCGGGTTGATCAGTGAGGGCGCCATGGGCCGCGTCTTCAGGGCCCGCGACAAGGCGACGGGCCAAGATGTGGCACTCAAGATGCTGCCCATCGAGCTGGTCGACCAACCGGGGTATCGGGAGCAGTTTCGCCTCGAGACACAAGCCGCGGCGCAGTTGACCGAACCGCACATCATCCCGATTTTCGACACCGGGGAATTCGACGGGCGCCTGTATCTGGTGATGCCGATCATCGACGGCATCACCTTGGCGCGATTGCTTGAACGGGACGGGCCCATGACTCCGCAGCGGGCCGTTCGGGTGATCGAGCAACTCGCGAGCGCGCTGGACGCCGCCCACGCGCAAGGCCTGGTGCACTGCGATGTCAAGCCATCCAACGCGTTGATTACTGAAACGGCCGGCCACGAATTCGTCTACCTGATCGACTTCTGTATCGCCCACCACAGCACCGCCACCAGGGTGACCCGCACGGACTCGGTGCCGAGCACGTTGGCCTACCTGGCACCGGAACGCTTCACGAACGGAACGGCCGGTGCCCCTGCCGATATCTACGCGCTGGCGTGTGTGCTGTACGAATGCCTGACCGGTAGTCGGCCGTTTGCCGGCGACAACATCGAGCAGCAAATCGCCGGGCATCTGACCGTGGATCCGCCCCGGCCCAGCGAGCACCGATCGGGTATATCAGCCGGATTCGACGACGTCATTGCCCGCGGCATGGCCAAAAACCCCGGCGAGCGTTACCAGAGCGCCGAGGATCTGGCCGCCGCCGCCGAGCGGGCACTCGTCGGGCCCATCCCGGCGCCTATCCCGCACCCCGCCCAGACTCTCGTCGACAACGGTGATCGGCCCGCGGAGCCGGCCGGCACGGACAGACCGGAATTGCCGCCCGCACCACCCCGGTCGTCGCGGAACCGACGAACCCTGACCATAGCCATCGCGGGGGCCGCTGTGGTCATCGTCGCAGTCCTCGCAGTCGTCGGTTACCTGGCGTTCGGGGTATTTGGGGTATTCGGGCGAACATCGTCCTCGAAGGCCACGTCCAAGCCGACCGTCCTGCCGACCGCGCCGGCCCCGCCAGGCCAGATCGTGCTGCCGTTCACGCTCGGGGGTCCCGATGGGGTGGCGGTGGACACTGCGGGCAGTGTTTACGTCGCCGACTCGGGCAATAACCGCGTGATGAAACTGTCGGCCGGCGCCGACGACCCGACCGTGTTGCCGTTCACCGGCCTTAACCGTCCAGCCGGTTTGGCGGTGGACAGCAACCGCGCCCTCTATGTCACCGACCAATACAACAACCGGGTGCTGAAACTGCCCGCCGGCGCGGATACCCCCGCCGAGCTACCGTTCACCGGCCTTAGCGAGCCGCATGATGTGGCCGTGGACAGCAGCGGCAGCGTCTACGTCGTCGACCAGGACAACAACCGGGTGCTGAAACTGCCCGCCGGATCGGATAGCACCTCCGAGCTGCCGTTCTCCGCACTCGACCGCCCATACGGTGTGGCGGTGGACGATGCCGGCGCCATCTACGTCACCGACAGCGGCAACAACCGTGTAGCGAAGCTGGCTGCAGGGGCGAGCACCCTGGCCTACCTGCCGTTCACCGGCCTCAACTTTCCGGACGGTGTGGCAGTGGACCGCAACGGCAATGTCTTCGTCAGTGACTTGAACAACAATCGGGTGCTAAAGCTGGCGGCCGGATCGGATACCCCGTCCACGGTGCCTTTCACCGACCTCTTCTTTCCCTACGGTGTGGCGGTGGACGACGACGACAATGTCTATGTGGCCGACTTCCACAACCGGGTGCTGAAAATGCCTGCGCGGTAAGCCAGGCTGGAGTTCTGAATTCCGCTGGAGCCCAATCGAATTGGCGCCAGGCGAACTTCGCGGCTAGATCGGCTCCAGCCCCCCCAGATGCCGCTGAGCCAGGTCGCGATAGGCCTGCGGGTTGAGGTTGACCCACATTTCCGCACCGGTTCCGGCGATCGGGCCCTTCACCTTGGCCGGCGCGCCGGTCACCAGCATCCCGGCCGGAATCTGGGTGCCCGCCACCACCAGCGAATGGGCCGCGATCAGGCTGCGGGCGCCGATCACCGCGCCGTCGAGAACCGTAGCGTGGTTGGCGATCAGCGCCTCAGAGCCGACGTGGACGCCGTGGATCACACACAGATGGGCCACTGTCGCCCCGGGACCTATGTCGACCGGAATGCCGGGTGGCGCGTGCAACACCGATCCGTCCTGCACGTTGGCGCCCTCCCGCACGACGATCGGCGCGTAGTCGCCGCGCAGGACGGTGTTGAACCAGACCGATGCGCCCGCCTCGACGGTGACGTCGCCGATCAACGTGGCGGTCGGGGCCACAAACGCGGTGGGATCGACCCGCGGCGACCGACCCTCGAAAGAAAACAGCGGCATCGTTTACATATACCGCAGCATGCATATCCCTTGGCCAGACTCGCCGTCATTGCGCTCGCCCGCCCCAAAACTGTAACGTGTTCTAGTTAGAGCTAGTGATCTGGAGGTAACAGGGTGAGTACCGACACAAATGCGGTCGGCGTCCGGGAGATCGATGCCGGCACCTTACCGACCCGGTATGCCCGCGGCTGGCATTGCCTGGGCGTCGCGAAGGACTACCTGGACGGGAAGCCACACCCGGTGGAGGCATTCGGCACCAAGCTGGTGGTTTTCGCCGACTCGCACGGCGACCTGAAGGTTCTCGACGGCTACTGCCGGCACATGGGCGGCGACCTGTCCGAAGGCACCATCAAGGGCGACGAGGTCGCCTGCCCGTTCCACGACTGGCGGTGGGGCGGCGACGGCCGCTGCAAGCTGGTGCCGTATGCCAAGCGCACACCCAGAATGGCGCGCACCCGGGCTTGGACGACCGACGTCCGTGGCGGGCTGCTGTTCGTCTGGCACGACCACGAAGGCAATCCACCGGACCCCGCAGTCCGGATCCCCGAGATTCCCGAAGCCGCCGGCGACGAATGGACCGGCTGGCGGTGGAACCGCGTCCTCATCGAGGGGTCTAACTGCCGCGACATCATCGACAACGTCACCGACATGGCGCACTTCTTCTACATCCATTTCGGATTGCCGACGTACTTCAAGAACGTCTTCGAGGGCCACATCGCCTCGCAGTACCTGCACAACGTGGGCCGGCCCGATGTGGACGATCTGGGTACGTCTTACGGCGAAGCACACCTGGATTCGGAGGCGTCCTACTTCGGGCCGTCGTTCATGATCAACTGGCTGCACAACAGCTACGGCGGCTACAAGTCCGAGTCGATACTGATCAACTGCCACTACCCGGTGACCCAGAACTCCTTCATGCTGCAGTGGGGTGTCATCGTCGAAAAGCCCAAGGGCATGGACGAGAAGATGAGCGACAAGTTGTCCAGGGTGTTCACCGAAGGCGTCAGCAAGGGCTTCTTGCAGGACGTCGAGATCTGGAAGCACAAGACCCGGATCGACAACCCGCTGCTGGTCGAGGAGGACGGCGCCGTCTATCAGATGCGCCGCTGGTATGAGCAGTTCTATGTCGACGTGGCCGACATCAAGCCGGAGATGGTCGAGCGCTTCGAGATGGAGGTCGACACCGAGCGCGCCAACGAGTTCTGGAATGCCGAGGTAGCAGAGAACCTCAAGGCAAAGGATCTCGAAGGCGCTGCGGCCGAATCGGTTTCCGACGACGTGCCCGTGGAGCAACACTGACGAACATGTCCGAAGGTCAACCGGCGGTTCCCGACGTCGATCGGCTGGCCCGGTCGATGTTGCTGCTGCACGGTGATCAGCACGATCATGACGAGCGGCACGGCCCCAACGGAGACTCCGGTCATGGATCCTGGTCGAAATCAAGGGATTTCGCCAACGACCCGCAACGTGCCGCCGCGGTTGCCGAAGCCAGCCGCGCCGACCGCGACCGCTACCTCACATCGGGACTGCAGCCGGTGGATTGCCGGTTCTGCCACGTCACGGTCACCGTCAAGAAGCCGGGGCCGGGTCACACCGCGGTGCAATGGAACACCGAGGCATCGCAACGCTGCGCCCACTTCATCGAAGTCCGTAAGTCGGGCGGGGATACCGCCCGCACCAAGTCCTGCCCGCGATTGACCGACAGCATCGAGCACGCGGTGGCCGAGGGGTATCTGGACCGCCAAGACAACGACTGAGCCCAAGGCTTGGTGTTCGGCTACCCGCGGCGTCTTGTCACATCCGCCACACTGGCCTCTGCCGGGAAGGATGCTCCTTATGCCCGCCTCTGAGCGACAATATGCGGGTGCCGCCGGGCAATCCTGGGACCGTTGACGATTTGTCGCTCAGAGGCGGGCAAATTGTGTACCTGCCGGCGCAGAGACTCATGTGGCAACTGTGACCAATGCGACGTAGTACTACAGCCCGGCGAACTTCTCCTTGACCGACTCGATAGTCAGCCCGTAGTCGGCCAGCGAGTAAGTATGCTTCGGAGCCCGTGCGCCGGTCTGGCTCTCGGCGTGGATGTCCGCCATGGCCTGCCGAGCCTCCTCGGTCAGCGTCAGTCCGAAGTGCCGGTAGATGTCGGTCACCGTGCCCATCGGGTCGGCGATCAAATCGTGGTAGTCGACGTCGTAGAACTGGGCCGAATCATATTTGGCCCGTGCGCTGTTGAACCGCTGCAGGCCGCGCGACCAGGTATCCATTGAGTCAGCACCGATCTGGGCGCCGACAAAGGTCGTCGACCAGCCGTCGGCGGTGTGCTGGGCCAGCGAGCACATCGAGGCCATGATCGTCTCGACCGGCCGGTGGGTCTGCACCACCAGCGCGTCGGGATAGGTCGCCATCAAGGCGTCCAGCGCGAACAGATGGCTGGGATTCTTCAGCACCCACCGCTTGTCGGCGTCATTGAGTCCGATCAGCTGAAGGTTGCGGCGGTGCCGCCGATATGACGGCGTCCAGTCCTGCTGCGACAACCACTCCGCGTAGCTGGGTAGGTGCGCCAAGGTCTCGTAAGACACCGAATGCAGCGACTGCCGCAGCAGTTGCCAGCATTCCTCCAACTCGTCTGCGGCCATGAAATGCAGGCCGGTGTATCCGGGGTTCTCGTGGTGGTGCTGGGTGAATTGCGCGTCGAGCTGGCGATAGAACGGGTTTGATTCCCAGGTTTCGCGGGGCGGGCGCGGCTGCGGAAACTCGGCCAGCCACATGTGCAGACCCTGATGGGCAGGGTCGGCGCCGAGCAGCCGGTGCAGCGCGGTGGTGCCGGTGCGCACCAGCCCGGTGACAAAGATCGGCCGTTCAATGGCGACGTCGGCGTGCTGCGGGTATTGCTTCCACGCGGCTTCAGACAGCAGCCTGGCCACCAAGGCGCCGCGCAGGAAGAACCGGTTCATCTTGCTGCCCAACACGGTGAGGCCGGCTTCACGTTGGTAGGAGTCCAGCAGTACGCCCAGCGCTTCGCGATAGTTGTCGTCGTTGCCGCCGAAATCGTCGAGCCCCACCAGCTTGGTGGCCGATGCGTGCAGTTCCTCGACGGTGCCGACATCGGTTCGATCGGCCATCAGGTGTGGTACTCCCCGCAGTTGACGTCCAAAGTCTGCCCGGTGATGCCGCTCGACAGGTCGCTGGCCATGAAGAGAATCGCCGACGCCACCTCGTCCTCGGTGGGCAGCCGCTTGAGGTCGGAGTTCGCCGCGGTGGCCTGGTAGATCTGGTCCGCCGTGGTGCCGTACTTGCCAGCCTGATGCTCGAAGTAGCCCTTGAGCGTGTCGCCCCAGATATATCCGGGTGCAACGGAATTGACGCGTATCCCGTTCTCGCCGAGTTCGGTGGCCAGTGACTGTGACATGGCCAGCAATGCGGACTTGGCCATCTTGTACGCGCCGTATTTGGCCTGGGAGTGCCGGAGCACCATGGAGTTGACGTTGACGACTGCGCCGTGCGACTCCGCGAGCGCGGGGGTAAAGCCCTGGATGAGCCGCAACGCTCCGAGCGCGCTGAGCTCAATCGCGTCACGGATGTGCTGAAATGTGGTACCGGCCAAGGGTTTCATCGACGGCACCCGGAAGGCGTTGTTGATCAGGACGTCGACCTTGCCGTAGGCCTCCAGTGTGGCGTCGACGAGATTGCTCACCTGATCGTCGTCGGTGATGTCGGTGCGCACCGCCACCGCCCGTCGCCCGGTGTCGATGACCTGCTTGGCGACATCATCGAGGCGTTCGACGGTGCGGGACGCCAACACCAGGTCGGCGCCGTCGCGTGCGCACCGACGCGCCAGCGTGGTCCCGAGTCCCGGGCCGACACCGCTGATGACGACCACCTTTCGCTTGAGCATCCCTGTCATCGTCACCCCAGCATCCTGGCAGCAATTTGCTGCTGGCGCACGGCAATTCTTGTGCGCCAATCATTCTCGGAAATCTTGTTGTGTTCGAAATACGGCAGCGCGGCCGGTACCGCGTCGACGTCGATCAGCTCCACGGTGGGCCCGTCGGCGTCGGTGAGCTGACGAGACACACGCTGCCAGCGGAACTGCAGGAAGCCACGCCGATGGCCGAGCGTTTCGACCCAGTTGGTCACTCCCGGATTCTGGTCGGCGACGACGATGCGGACCTTGCCGTCCGGGTCCGCTTGGGCCTGCGTGTTGTTCAGCGAGGTCTGGTGGTTGATGTAGTCCAGCGAGATGTACCACATGCTGCCCAGCTGGAAGCCCAGATAGGGCGCATCGGTGACCGGGACCGTGATCACCAGCGCCTGATCGGGCCGCAGCTCGAAATGACCGGCCGACGAGTACTGGGTTGCCAGGCCGCCGGGAGTCAGCCGAGGCGCCACCATGGTGTTGACCGGGATGTTGAGATAGAACCACTGCGGGAACTGCAGCCACGTTTTCACCCGGCTCACGAGTTGGGATCCTGCTGTGGCATAACGCTTTTCGATGGTTTCGCGAGTCAGCGGCGGCGGAGCGGTACCCGCGGTGTCCAGCCTGGAGATCGCCAGCGTGCCGCGCTGCGCAGACCAGTCGCCGTATACCTCGCGCATCACCAGTTGTCCGGGACTGGTCGGCCGCACCCGCCACTCGAAGCTGCCGTCCGCGGCTATCTCGAGTTCCCGGTCGTCGAACGCCGCCTGGCTGGCGGGCACGTTGTCGTCGGTGTACTCACCGCCGAGCAACTGGAAACTCAAGTCGGTGGTGGTACCGCGCCGGCCGGTGACCACATAATCGCGGTCGGCGTGCAACCGGGTGCCGAAGTAGAGCGTGTCGGGGTTGTCCAGGCCCATCTTGGTGAACGGCCCGGTTCCCGACTGCAGGAAAGGGTGGTCGCGATCGTAGTCGAAGGCCAGGTGCATGCAGCCGGCAATGCAGCCGGCCAGGTACTGCAGTCCTTCGAGCAGGTCGGCTTCGGTCTCGATGTGCGGAGCGGCGGCCACCAGTTTCTCGGCTTCCGCGATCGCGGAGGTAAGTGGGCCACAGAAGGGGGGAGAGAACACGACCTCGACGCTAGAACGTGTTCCTGTTTTGAGTCAATGATTACCGACACCGTGCACTGCCGGGCGGCAACAGCGGTAGCTGTGTTTAACAAACCGGTAATTGCCACCGACTACCGTGGCTGAATGCGACGCGAGCCGCCGCGCACGATGGGCGTCGAAGAGGAGTTCCACCTCGTCGACTTGAGGACCAGGCGGCTCACGACCCGCGCCCCCGAGCTGCTCGCGAAGCTGTCGCCGGACTACGTCGCCGAGCTTCAGAGCTGCGTCGTCGAGATCAACAGCGGCGTCGCCGACAACCTGGACGCGCTGCGCGCCGACCTGCTTCGTCTTCGGCAGGTGTTGGTCGGCGCGGCCCAGGAAATCGGCATCGGGGTGGTGGCCGCCGGTGCCGTGCCGCTGTCGGTGCCCGCCGAGATGCAGGTCACCCAGACCGCCCGTTACCTGCAGATGCTGGCCGACTACCAGCTGCTGGCCCGCGAACAGCTGATCTGCGGCACGCATGTGCACGTCGGCGTTGACGACCCCGATACCGCCGTCGCAGTCGCCAACCGCGTGTCACCGTGTCTACCGACACTGCTGGCGCTGTCGGCCAGTTCGCCGTTTTGGGCCGACGGGTCAGACACCGGCTATGCCAGCGTGCGGACCCTGGTGTGGCAGCGCTGGCCAACCACCGGGCTGGCCGCCCCGGTGCACTCGGCAACCGAGTACGACGAACTGGTCAACGCGCTCGTCGCCAGCGGGGTGATCACCGACGCCGGCATGGTCTACTTCGACGTCCGCCCTTCCAGGCACGCCCCCACCGTCGAGTTGCGGGTGTGCGACAGCTGCCCATCGGTGGACACCATCGTGCTCGTCGCCGGGCTGTTCCGCGCGATGGTTGCCCGGGAGGTCGAGGCGATCCGGGCCGGTACCCCCGCAACGGTGCTCTGGCCGACGCTGGGCCGCGCAGCGCTGTGGCGGGCGGCCCGCTCCGGGCTCGAGGGCGACCTCGTCGATATCGGCGGTCGGGCCGGCCGGCCGGCGGGAGAGGTGGTCAACGAGCTGGTCTGCTCGCTGCGTCCGCAGCTGGAAGACACCGGTGACTGGGAGATGATCAGCGAGCTGACCCGTCAGGCACTGCTCGCCGGCACGTCCTCGGCGCGGCAACGGCGGGCGCTGCGCCGTCGCGGTCGGCTCACCGACGTGGTGGACCAACTCATCGCCGAGACCGCCGGGCGCCTCAAGGCCACCCCCGCGGCGGTGAAAGACGATCCCACGCTGCTCTTCGGGTATCAGCCCGCCGGCGACATCGACGAACCCGGCGGCGACATGTTCGCCAGCTACGACGAAGCCGTCGACGCCAACGGCCGGCCACGCCCAGACTACGAGGAGGTGCTGAAGACGATCGCCGATCTCGGCGTGGCCGTGCTGCGGTCCCGCGATGGCAGCATCGACCGGGAGTCGCGTGTCGCCAACATCACCTTCCCGGTCACCGGGCAAAGCGGGGCGCGGGCGTCGCCGGTTGATCTGGTGCCGCGGCTGATAGCCGCCGACGAGTGGGCGCAGCTGTCCGAAGGCCTCGGTCAGCGAGCCAGGGCGCTCGACGCGTTCCTGCGCGACATTTACTCCGAGCAGCACATCCTGGCCGACGGGATCATCGGCACAGATGTCCTCGACAGGGCGCCCGGTTTCCGCTCGACGGGCCGACTGGCCGGCGACGGCGTGCGCGCGCACATCAGCGCCACCGACCTGGTGTGCGACCGGGCAGGCCATTGGATGGTGCTCGAGGACAACCTGCGTAACCTGCGCGTCCCGTCGGGTCTCGGTTATGCGATCGTCAACCGGCGGCTGCTGCGCAAGTACCTCCCCGAGCTGCGGCCGCCCGCCGAGGTCGCCGATCTCGACCAGGTCCCGCAAATGCTGCTCGACACGCTGCGGGCGGCGGCGCCACCGCACGCCGATGACGAGCCGGCGATCGTGCTGCTGTCCTCCGGCCGGGAAGACCCTTCCTGGTTCGAGCACAGGTTCCTCGCCGAGGAGATGGGCCTCGCACTGCTGGCGCCGTCGGATCTGTCGGTGCGCGATCGGAAGGCATTCCGCCACCTCGGCTCCGACAGCGAGCCAGTCGACGTGATCTATGCGCGGATGGACGAGGACATGTTGCTGTCGTCGACCGGCCACGATGGCGCGCCGCTGCGGTCCGGGCTGCTCGAGGCGCTGGGCGCCGGCAACCTGACCATCGTCAACGCGCTGGGCAACGGTGTCGCCGACGACAAGGCGATCTACGCATTCGTCCCGGCGATGGTCGAGTACTACCTCGGCAGAGAAGCCGTTACTGGCGCAGGTGCCGACGTGGATCTGCGCCGAACGCGCACAGCGCGACTACGTGCTGGAACACCTGGGCGAGCTGGTGGTCAAGCCGATCGACGGGCTGGGTGGCAGCGGTGTGCTGGTCGGGCCGGAGGCCACCGACTCCGAGCTCGAGGCGCGCCGTCGCGAGCTGCTGATCCAACCGGAGCGCTTCATAGCCCAGGAACTGGTGGCACTGTCGACGCATCCGACCTTCGACGGCGACGGGATGTACCCGCATCATGTCGACCTGCGCGCGTTCGTCCATCTGCGACAGGCGCCCGGCGGCTCGGTGGCAGCGCAGGTGATGCCGGCCGCGCTGACCCGGGTGGCCGGCTCGAGGGTCGCGGATCGTGAACTCGTCGTCCGGCACCGGCAGCAAGGACACCTGGATTTTGACCGACGACTAGCCGCTTGTCGACGGGCTCGTCTGCATCATTCGCCCCTGGGCACCGCCGAATGCCGGTGAGCCTAGCGGGTGACGACGTGGCCCTGGTCTTGCTCGCGTTTGATTTCCAGCGCGATGTCGATGAGTTGGTCTTCCTGGCCGCCGATGAGTTTGCGCTGGCCGGCCCGGTGCAATAGCTGGTGGGCCGGCACACCGTAGCGCTCCGACTGGCGGATGGCGTGCTTGAGGAAGCTGGAGTAGACCCCGGAATACCCCATGATCAGCGCGTTGCGGTCGAGCAGGCACTCGGCGGGCATGGCCGGGCGCACCACGTCCTCGGCGGCGTCGGCGATGTCGAAGAAGTCGATACCGGTCTTGACGCCGATCTTGTCGAACACCCCGACCAGCGCCTCGACCGGCGCATTGCCCGCCCCGGCGCCGAAGCGGCGCACGCTGCCGTCGATCTGCTTGGCGCCCGCACGCACGGCCTCCACCGAATTGGCCACCCCCAGTCCGAGGTTCTCGTGCCCATGAAAACCGACCTGCGCGTCCTCGTCGAGTTCGGCAACCAGAGCAGCTACCCGATCGGCCACACCATCGAGCACCAGGGCGCCGGCGGAGTCGACGACGTAGACGCACTGGCAGCCGGCGTCGGCCATGATGCGGGCCTGGGCGGCCAGCTTCTCCGGCCCAATGGTGTGGGCCATCATCAAAAACCCGACGGTTTCCAGGCCCAGCTCGCGGGCCAGCCCGAAATGCTGGATCGATACGTCGGCCTCCGTGCAATGGGTGGCGATCCGGCAGATCGACCCGCCATTGTCCTGCGCTTGTTTGATGTCCTCTTTGGTGCCCACTCCGGGCAGCATCAAAAAGGCGATCTTGGCGTCTTTTGCGGTCTCGGCGGCGAGCTTGATCAGTTCCTGCTCGGGGGTTTTGGAGAAGCCGTAGTTGAACGACGAGCCACCCAGGCCGTCCCCGTGTGTCACCTCGATCACCGGCACGCCCGCGGCGTCGATGGCCGTCACGATCGCGCGCACCTCGTCTTTGGTGAACTGATGACGTTTGTGATGCGACCCGTCGCGCAGCGAAGTGTCCGTGATCCGGACGTCCCAAATGCCTTCCAAAATATGGCCGGTCATCGCGTTCCTTCCGCAACAGACAGCGTCTCCTTGGCGATCTCCTCGCCCACTTTCGTGGCCGCGGCGGTCATGATGTCGAGGTTGCCCGCGTACGGCGGCAGGTAATCTCCGGCACCCTCGACCTCCACGAACGTAGTGACCACAGCCTGGCCACCGGAATTTAGCGACGGCTCGTCGAACTGCGGCTCGTTGAGTAGCCGGTATCCCGGCACATAGGTCTGCACCTCGGCCACCACCTCGCGGATGGAAGCGGCGATCGCATCGCGGTCGGCATCCTCGGGGATCGCGCAGAAGATGGTGTCGCGCATGATCATCGGCGGGTCGGCAGGGTTCAAGATGATGATCGCCTTACCGCGCTCGGCCCCGCCGATGGTCTGGACACCCGCGCGACGTGGTCTTGGTGAACTCGTCGATGTTGGCCCGGGTGCCCGGTCCCGCTGAAACTGAGGCGACTGAGGCGACAATCTCGGCGTAGGGCACCGTCACCACACCGAGAGACCAACCGCGTACACGATGGGGATCGTCGCCTGTCCCCCGCAGGTGATCATGTTCACGTTCGGGGCGTCCAGATGCTCGCGCAGGTTCGCCGGTGGAATCACGGCCGGGCCCACCGCAGCCGGCGTCAGGTCGATGGCCCGGATCCCGGCGTCCGCATACTTCGGCGCCGCCGCCTTGTGCACGTAGGCGCTGGTTGCCTCGAACACCAGGTCCGGCTTTTCGGACTGCGCCAGCAGCCAGTCGACCCCTTCATGAGTGGTCTCCAAACCCAGCTTGCGGGCCCGCGCCAAGCCCTCGCTCTCCGGGTCGATCCCCACCATCCAGCGTGGCTCCAGCCAGTCCGATCGCAGCAGTTTGTAGAGCAGGTCAGTGCTGATATTTCCTGACCCGACTATGGCCACACTCGCCTTGGACGGCATGTCAACTCCTGATATTCGAAACTAATTCGAAATTATTCGAACGACAACCGAACCGAGCCCAGTCCCGCGAAGTCGGCCACGAACTCGTCGCCGGCGCGCGCATCGATCGCTCGCGTACACGATCCGGGTAACACAATGTCACCTTTTCGCAGCCGCACCCCGAAACTTTCCACCTTGCGGGACAACCAGGCCACCGCGGTGACCGGATTACCCAGCACCGCATCGCTGCGGCCCTCGGCCACCACCTCACCGTTGCGGGTCAGTGTCGCGTCGATCGTCTTGACGTCGATATCAGCCGGCGACACCCGCGCCGCACCCAGCACGAATCCCGCCGACGAGGCGTTGTCGGCGATGGTGTCGCACAACGCGATCTTCCAATCGGTGATCCTGGTGTCGATCAACTCGATCGAGGGGACCAGAGCCTCGGTCGCCGCCAGCACATCGTCCTCGGAGCAGCCCGCGCCCGGCAGGTCCGCGGCCAGGATGAATCCGACCTCGACCTCCACCCGCGGATACAGGTATCTGCCCGTGTTGACCGCGGCGTCTTCGAACACCTGCATCTCGTCGAGCAGATGCCCGTAGTCCGGCTCATCGACGCCCATCATCTGCTGCATCGCCTTCGACGACAGCCCCACCTTGTGCCCCAGCACCCGGGCCCCCTCGGCCACCCGCTGACGGATGTTGATCAGCTGGATCTCGTAGGCGTCGACGACGTCGATGCCGGGGTACGCGGCTGTCAGCGGAGCGATCGGCTCGCGGCTCCGCTCAGCTTGCGCCAAGTCGGCGGCCAGCTCGTCGCGGGTCGCAACACTGAGCATTTACCGAAGTCCCCTCGTCTTACCGACATCATGATGACCGGGTCAGTAGCGCCCGACCCGCGCAATTCTATAACGTGTTCTACATGACAGCACAGGACTACGATGTCGTCGTGGTCGGGAGCGGCGGCGCCGGCATGGTGGCTGCGCTGGCCGCCGCGCACCGGGGTCTCTCGACAGTAGTCATCGAGAAGGCCCCGCACTTCGGCGGCTCGACCGCGCGCTCGGGCGGCGGCGTCTGGATTCCGAACAACGAGGTCCTCAAGCGCGACGGGGTGCGCGACACCCCCGAGGCGGCCCGCACCTATCTGCACGGCATCATCGGCGACGTCGTCGAGCCGGAACGCATCGACGCCTACCTCGACCGCGGGCCCGAGATGCTGTCGTTCGTGCTGAAGAACACGCCCTTGAAGATGTGCTGGGTGCCGCGCTACTCCGACTATTACCCAGAGGCGCCGGGCGGCCGTCCCGGCGGCCGTTCGATCGAGCCAAAGCCGTTCAACGCCCGCAAGCTCGGTGCCGACGTGTCCGGGCTGGAGCCGGCGTATGGCAAGGTTCCTCTCAATGTGGTTGTGATGCAACAGGACTACGTGCGACTGAACCAGCTCAAGCGACACCCCCGGGGCGTGCTGCGCAGCGTGAAGGTCGGCGTCCGCACGATGTGGGCGAAGGCAACCGGCAAACACCTCGTCGGCATGGGCCGAGCGCTGATCGGGCCGCTACGGATCGGGTTACAACGGGCCGGCGTTCCGGTCGTGCTGAACACCGCGCTCACCGACCTGTACGTCGAGGACGGTGCGGTGCGCGGGATCCTGGTCCGCGACACCAACGCATCGGAATCGGCGGAGCCGCAGCTGATCCGGGCCCGGCGCGGTGTGATCCTCGCCTGCGGCGGTTTCGAGCACAACGAGCAGATGCGGGTGAAATACCAGCGCGCGCCAATCACCACCGAGTGGACCGTGGGCGCCAAGGCGAACACCGGTGACGGCATCATCGCCGGCGAAAAGCTCGGCGCCGCATTGGATCTGATGGACGACGCGTGGTGGGGCCCGACGGTGCCACTGGTGGGCGCACCATGGTTCGCGCTCTCGGAGCGCAACTCGCCGGGGTCGATCATCGTCAACATGTCGGGCAAGCGGTTCATGAACGAATCGATGCCATACGTCGAAGCCTGTCATCACATGTACGGCGGGGAACACGGCCAGGGGCCCGGGCCGGGCGAGAACATTCCCGCGTGGCTGGTCTTCGACCAGCGGTATCGGGACCGCTACATTTTCGCGGGACTCCAGCCCGGGCAACGCATTCCGCGCAAGTGGCTGGACTCCGGCGTGATCATTGCGGCCGACACGATTGAGGAGCTGGCCGCCAAGGCCGGCCTTCCGATCGATGAATTCACCTCGACGGTAGCGCGTTTCAACGGCTTCGCGCGGTCAGGCGTCGACGAGGACCATCACCGCGGCGAAAGCGCCTACGACAAGTACTACGGCGATCCGACCAACAAGCCCAATCCAAACCTGGGCGAGATCAGTCAGGCTCCGTACTACGCCGCCAAGATGGTGCCCGGGGATCTGGGCACCAAGGGAGGCATCCGCACCGATGTCAACGGACGTGCGCTGCGCGACGACGGCAGCATCATCGACGGCCTTTACGCGGCAGGCAATGTCAGC
>CAVXMI010000014.1:0-114484 GCA_963763005.1 uncultured Actinomycetota bacterium | reverse complement strand
AGTGGGCGGCTACGAGGCGGTCGAGGTCGTCGTCAAGGACTTCTATGTCCGTGTGCTCGCCGACGATCAACTGGCCGCCGACGTCGCATCGGGCGAGACCACCACGGCCGGGGTCTGAGCAAGGAATTTTCGCACCCGTAGGCGTGTCGCGCTCCGGGGCGCCGGTGCAGCCGGTAGTCAGCACATATGAGACTGATCGCGGTTCTTGTGGCAGCCCTGGTTCTGAGCGCCTGTGCCTCGAAATCGACACCTGCGGCCGCCGGCTCCGGCCCGTCGGCCAGTACCACCGGATCAGGTGGGGCATCACAAGCCGTCGGGCCGTCGCTCGACTGCGCCAAAGCCGCGAACAAAGCCCAGCAGCTGGTGTGCGACGACCCAGAACTGACCGACCTCGACCGCCGGCTCCAGACCTCCTACCAGCAGGCGCTGGACCGGCCTGGCGTGGACACGGCAGCGCTGACAGCCGCGCAGAACACCTGGGCGGCACAGCGTGATGCTTGCACCCAAAACGCCGATATGCGCACCTGCGTGCAGCAGGTCTACCAAACCCGGCTGGTCCAGTTAGCCATCGCCGACCCGGCCACCGTGGCACCACCCGTCATCACCTACCGGTGCCCCGCGGAGGACAGCCCATTGACCGCACAGTTCTACAACGAGTTCGACCCCAAGGTGGCCGTGCTCAACTGGAAAGGCGACCAACAGATCCTCTTCGTCGAACTGTCCGGCAGTGGCGCCCGGTACGGGCGCCAGGGCATCGAATACTGGGAACACCAGGGCGAAGTGCGGCTCGATTTCAACGGCACCAAGTTCGTCTGCAACACGCCGTGAGCGCGCCATGTCCTCGGTGCTCAGCCCGATGTCGACGGTGCGGCCCTTCTTGATGACAATGCCTACATGGGTCGCACATTCGAAGCTCTGGTGGCAGAAGCTGATTCGGTATCGGTCGACGGCTGGGATTTCTCCTGGCTCGACGGCCGCGCGACCGAGCAACGAACGTCCTGGGGCTACCAACGGCTGATGAGCCGCCGATTGGCGAACGTGTCGGCCGCCCTCGACCTTCAGACCGGGGGCGGCGAGGTGCTGGCCGGTGCGGAGACGTTCCCGCCCACAATGGCGGCCGTAGAGTCGTGGCCACCGAACGCCGCGCTTGCAACCAGGCTCTTGCATCCGCGCGGCGTGGTGGTGGTGGCAGTACCTGACGAGTCGCCGCTGCCGTTCGCCGACCAGGCCTTCGACCTGGTCACCAGTCGTCACCCCAACACCGTGTGGTGGACCGAGATCGCCCGGGTGCTGCGCCCCGGCGGAACCTACCTCGCGCAGCACGTCGGACCCGCCACAGTGTCCGAGCTGGTCGAGTACTTCATCGGACCGCAGACACAAGCTTGGGCCCGGCGACATCCGGACACCGAAAGCGCACAGGCGCAAGCTGCCGGCCTGCAGGTCGTGGACATGCGCGCGGAGCGGCTGCGACAGGAGTACTTCGACATCGGCGCCGTCATCTACTTCCTGCGCAAGGTGATTTGGATGGTGCCGGACTTCACGGTGCAGCGCTATCGCCAACAGCTGCGGGAACTCCATGAGCGCATCGAGGCCGAGGGGCCCTTTGTGGCCTACTCGACGCGGGTCCTCGTTGAGGCCCGCAAACCCGACCGAAGCGACGGCTGACTTCAGGCGCCGGTCACCCCTCGTCCCGTAACACGTCCAGCGCGTGCTGCAGATCGGGCGGGTACGGGCTGACGATCTCCACCCGCCGGCCGTCGGCCGGATGGGCGAAAGCAAGCGACCGCGCATGCAGCCACTGGCGTTCCAGGCCAAGCCTTTTCGCCAGCGTCGGGTCGGCTCCATACACGAGGTCGCCGCAGCATGGATGATGCAAGGCGGCGAAATGCACCCGGATCTGGTGAGTGCGGCCGGTTTCCAGATGCACGTCAAGAAGGCTGGCGGCGACGAAAGCTTCTACGGTGTCGTAGTGGGTGAGGCTGTGCCGGCCGTTCTTGGTGACCGCGAACTTCCAGTCACGGCCGGGGTGCCGACCGATCGGCGCGTCGATCGTTCCGCTGGACGGATCCGGATGCCCTTGCACCAGAGCGTGATAACGCTTGTCGACGGTGCGTTGTTTGAACGCCCGCTTGAGCACGGTGTATGCGCGCTCAGAGATCGCCACCACCATCACCCCGGAGGTGCCGACGTCCAGGCGATGCACTATGCCCTGCCGCTCGGGCACGCCGGATGTGGTGATGCGGTAACCCGCCGCAGCCAGGCCGCCGAGCACCGTGGGCCCAGTCCAGCCCACCGACGCATGCGCCGCCACCGCGGCCGGCTTGTCGACGGCGACGATGTCGTCGTCGGAATACAGAATCGTCATGCCCTCGATGTCGACGGGTGTGTTCTGCAGCGGCGCCGGCGCCTCGGGCAGCCGCACCTGCAACCAGGCCCCTGTTGTCATGCGGTCGGATTTTCCCGCCCGGACCCCGTCCAGTTCGACGCCGCCGTCGTCGGCGATGGCCGCCGCGGCGCTGCGGGACAGGCCCAGCAGACGGGCCAGTCCGGCATCTACCCGCATGCCCGCCAATCCCTCCGGGACCGGCATCGAACGATCGGTCATCAGCGCTGGTCGGCGGTGTCCTGCTCGGCTTTACGCCGGCCCACGGTGTCGAAGTCGAAGCCGAAAATCGACAGGACAACGAGCAGGATGGCTCCACCGACCACCGATGGATCGGCGACGTTGAACACCGGCCACCAGCCGACCGACAAGAAGTCCACGACATGTCCCCGCAGCGGCCCGGGCGCCCGGAAGAAGCGATCGACCAGGTTGCCCATGGCGCCGCCCAGAATCATCCCGAGGCCCAGCGCCCACCAGGGCGACACCAGCCGCCGTCCCATCCAGAAGATCCCGACCACCACACCCGTCGCGATCAGCGTCAGCACCCAGGTGTAGCCGGTCGCCATCGAGAACGCAGCCCCCGAATTGCGGACCAAAGTCCAGGTCACCGTGTCGTCGATGATCGACACCGGCTGGCCGGGGGGCAGCAGCTTGACGGCCAGCACCTTGGTCACGACGTCCAGCGCCAGCACCACCGCCGCGACCGACAGCAGCAGGCGCAGCCGCCGCGCCGGCGCGGCCGCTTCAGTTTCCCCAGCCGCCCCGGCATCCCCAGCTGAAGTCAGTGGATCAGCTGATCCTGTTGGTTCGTCAGGCACTCCCCCATCATCCCCTAGTGGGGATGCGGCCCCCACAAGCGGATGGCATTGCCACGCATGCGGGATGATCCCATCATGGGCCGCCTCACCGTCATCACCACCGGAGGGACGATATCGACCAGCACCGGCGCCGACGGGGTGCGCCGGCCCACCCACAGCGGAGCGGAACTCACGTCGGGCCTGAATGTGGATGTGGTCGACCTGATGGCACTCGACAGCTCCCAGCTGACACCGGCCGATTGGGATCGGATGCGCGCTGCGGTGCAGACCGCGGTCCGGGACGGTGCTGCCGGCGCCGACGGTGTCGTCATCACGCACGGCACCGACACCCTCGAAGAGACCGCCCTGTGGCTGGACCTCACCTACGCCGGCAGCACCCCGGTGGTCCTGACCGGGGCCATGCGCAGCGCCGATGCCCCCGACGCCGACGGTCCGGCCAACCTGCGCGACGCGCTGGCAGTCGCGGCCAGCCCGGCCGCCCGCGACCTCGGCGTGCTGGTGTGTTTTGCCGGCCGGGTGTTGCAGCCGTTGGGCCTGCACAAGGTGGCCACCCCGGACCTGGGCGGCTTCGCCGGCGAGCTGCTCGGCAGCGCTGCGGACGCGGTGACGATGACACATCCGAAAACTCGGCCCTACCTCGGCAATCTGCGCGCCGCCGAGGCGCCGCGGGTCGACATCGTCGCGGTGTACCCGGGAAGTGACGCGGTGGCGCTGGACGCCTGCGTTGCGGCCGGCGCGCGCGCCGTGGTGCTGGAGGCATTGGGCTCGGGAAATGCCGGGGCCGCGGTGATCGAGGGAGTACGGCGCCACTGCCGAGACGGGCGCAACGGGGTGGTGATCGCGGTGTCCACCCGAGTCGCCGGCGGGCGGGTCGGTGCGGGCTACGGTCCCGGGCATGACCTGGTGGACGCCGGCGCGGTGCTGGTGCCACGGCTGCCGCCGTCCCAGGCCCGGGTACTGCTGATGGCGGCGCTGGCGGCCAACCTACCGATCGCCGAGGTCATCGACCGCTGGGGTTGAGGTGCCGGTCGACTCCTCGACCCGCAGCTCACCGACGTAGTCCGGCCAGTCCAGACTGTCGATCGGGTTGGCGACGGTGATGTCGCCGGTATCGATGGGGAACGTCCGGGCGGGGCCCGGGCCCGAACCGCGAGTCTCGAACCGGACGGTGACGACGCCGTGGCCCGCACCCTGCACCCAGCCGTGCCCGAGGTCGCGGTGGGCGACGTCGTCGCCGACCCGCCACAGCGCGGTGTCCTGCCCGGTGAGCAGCGCGGCCCGCAGCGTCTCGAAGTCCTGACGGCTATCGTCCGACGTCTCCGGCGACAGGTCCAAATCCGGAAACAGCGATTCCTGACGCACGTCGCTCAAACCCGAAAATCCAACTCCCAGAAGGCGAATGGGCCCGATCCGAAGCGGATCCAGCAGCAGTCGCCGGGCAGCCGCAATCAGCGCACCGGCCTCGGTGGTCGCGTAGGGCATGGTCGCCGAGCGGGTCAGCGTGCTCATGTCGGATTTCTTCAGCTTCACGGTGACGGTGCGGGCGCCGCGGCCGTCGCGCAGCAGGCGTTGATGGGCGTGCTCGGCAATGGGATCGATCGCCTCACGCAACTGGTCCAGGGTGGTCAGGTCGACGGCGAAGGTGGATTCGGCGCTGATTTGCTTGGCTTCGGCGCGCTCTGCGATGGGACGGTCGTCGATACCGCGGGACAGTCGGTGCAGCGCGGGCCCAATTGTCGCGCCCAGGATGTTGGCCGCCTCGGCGTCGGTCAGCGCGGCCAGCTGCCCGATCGTCTCGATGCCGAGTCGATGCAGCTTCTCCTCGGCAACCGGGCCGATGCCCCACAGCCGACGCACCGGCAATCCGCTGAGCAGCAATCGTTCTTCGGCGCGCCGAACCACCCGAATGCCGTCGGGTTTGGCCAGTCCGGACGCGATCTTGGCGATCTGCTTGCCCGAGCCCGCACCGACGGAGGCGATCAGGCCCGTCTCTTCGCACACCCGTCGCCGCAAGCCCTCGCAGAACGTCTCGACGTCCTGGGCCGACGTCCCGGCAAGTTGGGGCGGTTCCCCGAAGGCCTCGTCGAAAGACAGCTGCTCGACGACGGGAACCAGGCTGCGCACGGTGTCGAAGACCCGGCGGCTGGCCACTCCGTACACCACACCGCGCGGCGGCAACACCACCGCTGTCACTCCGATCAGCCGGCGGGCCTGATGCATCGGCATGGCCGACCGGGCGCCGAAAACCCGCGCTTCATAGCTCGCGCCGGCCACCACACCCCGACCCCCCAGCCCACCCACCAGCACCGGCCGGCCCCTCAGGGTCGGTCGGGTGAGTTGTTCGACGGAGGCGAAGAACGCGTCCATGTCCAGGTGCAGCACCCAACGGGACTCCACACCTGTCGATGCTATTGGTCTAGCGTCGATGAGCATGGCCATGAACCTCTGTCATCGCTGGTGCTGCAACTCCAACCGCTGGGCAAAGCAGGTCGAAGGCCAGCTGTTGCCCTGGGTCCTCGCCGATGTGGAACTGGGCGACAACACCCTCGAGGTCGGCCCGGGATACGGCGCAATCCTGCGGGTGCTGGTCGACAAGACGCCACAGCTCACCGCGGTCGAACTCGATACCCCGATGGCGCAGCGGCTACAGAAGCTGTATGGAGACCGGGCGCACATCATCAACGGCGACGGCACCAACACCGGATTGCCGGCCGATGAGTTCAGCTCGGTGGTGTCGTTCACCATGCTGCACCACGTCCCGACGCCGGAACTGCAAGACCGGCTGTTCGCGGAGGCCTTCCGGGTGCTGCGCCCCGGCGGGGTCTTCGCCGGCAGCGACGGGGTGCCGTCGCTACGGTTCCGGATCCTGCATTTCCGCGACACCTGCAACCCGGTCCCGCCGGAGACGCTGCCGGATCGCTTGCGCGCGGCGGGATTTCGTGACGTCGACGTTGAGGTCCGGAGCGGCAGGCTGCGCTGGCGGGCTCGTAAACTTTAGCCGCGACACTTTCGCGGCTATGCCTTAGCAATGCTCACGCGGACGCCGTCGCCGATGTCGACGCCGCCCGCCGGATCGCCGAATTCGAAGCTGGTGGCCAGGATTTCGCCCGCAATGAGATCGCGGTGGGTGCGCGCCCAGTATTCGCGTTCGGCAGGCACCGCCAGCACCACGCGGATGCGGTCGGAAACCTCCAGCCCGGTCGACTTGCGCAGCTCCTGCAGTTCGCGGATGCGGTCTTTGGCCCAGCCCTCGGCCTCCAGTTCGGGAGTCACCGTGCCGTCCAGTACGACCAGACCGGCACCGGCGGGCAGCGCCGCGGTGAACTCCGGGTCGGCTGCCACCAGCCGGGAGCTGTACTCCTCGGGTTGCAGCACCGCAGGGCCTGCCGTCAAGGTGCCGTCCGGGTTGACGACGCCTTCGCCGGCCTTGACCGCCTTGATGGCGGCCTGCACATCCTTGCCGAGCCGCGGCCCGGCCACCCGGGCGTTGACGGTGAGCTCGAACCGACCGTAGGTGTCGATCGCATCGGTCAGTTCGACCTGCTTGACGTTGAGCTCGTCGCCGATCAGGTCGGTGAATGGCTTCAAATGCTGCGGACTCTCCACTGCCACGGTAAGTTTCGGCAGCGGCAGGCGCACCCGCAGCTTCTTGGCCTTGCGCAGCGAGGATGCGGCCGAGCACACTTCGCGGACCTGGTCCATCGCGGCTACCAGGTCGGCGTCCGCGGGCAGCTCGTCGGCCTGCGGCCAGTCCGTCAGATGCACTGAGCGCCCGCCGGTCAAACCGCGCCAGATCATCTCGGTCATCAGCGGAAGCAGTGGAGCGGCCAGCCTCGCGGTGACCTCCAGCACGGTGTGCAGGGTGTCGATGGCATCGGCATCTTCTTCCCAGAACCGCGAACGCGACCTTCGCACATACCAATTCGTCAACGCCTCGGTGAACTGGCGCAGCTGTTCGCAGGCCCCGGAGATGTCGCAGACCTCCATCGACTGGCTGAGGTCGTCGCGCAAAACGGCCAGCTTGGCCAGGATGTAGCGATCCAGCACATGTGCCGAATCGGTGCGCCAGGTGCCGACTTTCGGTGCATACAGGGCCAGGAAGCTGTACGCGTTCCAGAACGGCAGCAGGACCTGCCGCACGCCCTCTCGGATGCCCTGTTCGGTGACGATCAGGTTGCCACCGCGCAGGATCGGCGAGGCCATCAGGAACCACCGCATGGCGTCGGAGCCGTCACGGTCGAACACCTCGGTCACGTCCGGGTAGTTGCGCAGTGACTTGCTCATCTTCTGGCCGTCGGAGCCCAGCACGATCCCGTGCGCCACACAGGTTTTGAACGCCGGCCGGTCGAACAGCGCGGTCGCCAGCACATGCAGGGTGTAGAACCAGCCGCGGGTCTGCCCGATGTACTCGACGATGAAGTCGCCGGGATAGTGCGCGTCGACCTTCTTGTCAGGGTCGGCGCAATCGACCCCGTCGAACCAGTCACCGTTCTCGAACGGGTAGTGCACCTGGGCGTACGGCATGGAGCCCGAGTCGAACCACACGTCGAGCACGTCGGGGATCCGACGCATCGTGCTACCCCCGGTGGGGTCGTCGGGGTTGGGCCGGGTGAGCTCGTCGATGTAGGGGCGGTGCAAGTTGGTCGGCCGCACCCCGAAGTCGCGCTCCAGCTCGTCCAAGCCGCCATATACATCGATTCTCGGGTGTGCGGGGTCATCCGATTTCCACACCGGGATCGGCGTGCCCCAGTAGCGGTTTCGCGAGATCGACCAATCGCGGGCACCCTGCAGCCACTTACCGAACTGCCCGTCCTTGACGTGTTCGGGATACCAGGTGATCTGCTGGTTCAGCTCCACCATGCGGTCCCGGAATTCGGTGACCGTGACAAACCACGACGAAACCGCCCGGTAGATCAGCGGATTGCGGCACCGCCAGCAATGCGGGTAGGGGTGCTCGTAGGTTTCGTGACGGATCAACACCGCGCCGTTCACCGCCGCCGGACCGCTCTGGCTCTTCAGGTCCCGGATGATCTGCGCGTTGGCCTCGAAGACGTGCTGCCCCTGGTAATCGGGGACGGTGGCATCGAATCGGCCCTTGGCGTCGACCGGGGTGACCGGCACGATGCCGACCTTGTCGGTGGTGGCCATGTCATCCTCGCCGTAGGCCGGCGCCATATGCACGATGCCGGTGCCGTCCTCGGTGGTCACGAAGTCGCCCGGGAGCACCTGAAAAGCGTTGGCCGAGTCCATGAAATAGGCAAACGGCGGCAGATACCGAGTACCCAGCAGGTCGGCGCCGCGATAGGTGCCGAGCACCTCGGGTTCTTCGCCCAACTCACGGGCGTAGGCGGCCAGCCGGGCCTGTGCCAGCACGAAACGACGATCACCCGCCCTGACCTGTACATAGGTCACCTCCGGGTGGACCGCGACCGCGAGGTTCGACGGCAGGGTCCACGGCGTCGTCGTCCAAACCAGCAGGTAGGCGCCGTCTAGGTCGGTGTCGTCGCCGCCCACCACCTTGAAGCCGACCGTGAGCGCGGGGTCCTGGCGGCTTTGATAGACGTCGTCGTCCATCCGCAGTTCGTGATTGGACAGCGGGGTTTCGTCGCGCCAGCAGTAGGGCAGCACCCGGTAGCCCTCGTACGCGAGACCCTTGTCCCACAGCTGTTTGAACGCCCAGATCACCGACTCCATATAGCTGAGATCGAGTGTCTTGTAGTCGTTGTCGAAGTCGACCCAGCGGGCCTGGCGGGTCACGTACGCCTGCCATTCGTCGGTGTAGCGCAACACCGATGCCCGGCAGGCGTCGTTGAACGCGGCGATTCCCATGGCGTCGATCTGGGATTTGTCGGTGATGCCCAGCTGGCGCTCGACCTCGAGTTCGGCGGGCAGCCCGTGGGTGTCCCAGCCGAAGCGGCGCTCCACCTGGTAACCCCGCATGGTGCGGTACCGCGGCACGATGTCCTTGACGTAGCCGGTCAGCAGGTGCCCATAGTGCGGCAGGCCGTTGGCGAACGGGGGCCCGTCGTAGAACACGTACTCAGGGGCTCCGTCGCGGCGGGCGATGCTGGCGCGGAAGGTGTCGTCATGGGCCCAGTAGTCGAGGACCTCGAGTTCGAGCGCCGGGAAGTCGGGTGCCCCGCCGGCCGGTTTCGGATAGGCCTTGAGGTCGGCGTTATCAGTCAAAGTGCGTCGTCTCCCTGTGCCACGGTGCCGGTTAGGACACTTCGTGTCTGTGCCCTGAGGCACTGCGTGCCTGTGGTCAGGCCCGGGGACGACGCCACGCTGGTGCGCGAACGCCGCGGTACCACCCCGCTTGCCACGCTCGCGCGTGACCGCTCAACTACGGCTGTGACGGGCCTACCCGTTCGGGTCTACTGGGCGTTTGAGCTGTTCTTCCGAAAACTCCCCGGTGATAGCCGGATCGATGCCGATACGCGCATTCTACGGAGCACCGCAAATCGAACGGCAGCGCCGGTTGGTGAACCGCGCGCGAGCCGACGTCGCCAACGCAGCCGGCTCCAGGGGGTTGCCTGACCGCAGGTCACGCCTGCAGTCGGGTAACCCCTTGGAGCCGTGCGCGAGACACGCCCGCACCTGTCGGGGTCGATTGCTCACTGTCCATCGGACTTAGGCCTGGACTTCGAGCAGCCCGACACGCCACAGAGCCGCGTACACGTGACGCAGCGGAATGCTCAGCAGACGAGCTGCGCCGTCCACCAGCGGGTCGCCTCCGGCGCCGAAGGGCTGGGCGGCAAGCCCGCGTGTCACCTTCTTGGGCGCACAGGCCCGAGTCGGGGTTGCAGCGCGCACTACCTTCAGCTTCGGCGCGGGCGCTACGGTTACTACTTCGTCGTACAGAGCTGCGGTCATGGTCGCCTCCAGGACGGAATTCGAAACGAGCACTTATGGACTGATGTGTCCCGTCCCGTGGCGGTTGCGATCCAAGAACGCCTGGCTGATAAGCCGACTCGCGTTTCTGGCCCTGTGTCTGGTGACGACGGTTCAGCTGAGAACGTCGCGCCGGAGACAGGATCGGGACGAAACATAGCCCGGATATCGATCCGGACTGTCGCTGGAACTCATACGTCCCTCACCTCCTCACGGCCACGACACGTGCGGGTACCCGCACGATCTACGCGCACCAAAGGAGCACAGAACCCGACGACCGTCGGAAATCCGCACCCCACTCGTCAGAGCTTTGACACCACACGACGTGTCCGGTAGTCCGGAAGCCACCTGGGCTCAACCCTTAAGCCGGGAGGAGCTGTCCTGACCCGGGGCGTCTTTCGACGTTCGGGGTCAGTGGCCTGTGTTCGTGTAGACGCCTCACCTAACGAGGTGCTTACCCGTCTGATCATGCACGACCAAACACGACCCGGTCAATGTGACCTGCGCCCTTATCCCGATTTTTATGCCTTTATTACGCGGCCCCACAGGTTTCGGCCAGTTTCAGGGCGATGACCTGGGTAAATGAGCTGATGATCGGTCGGGGCCGGTCGTTACCTGCGCCGTTGGCGGACCCTGCCGGAACCGGGTGAAACGGCCCGCCGGTCGCCCACTCCGGCCGGGTGGCTCGATGAGTGATCAGCTCGCAGGCGACGTGTGCTCTCCGGGCATCGCCCGCGGGCGCAGCCCGTCCAGCACCAGCGAAACGACGAAGTCAGCCACCTGGGCTGCGGTGACGTCATCGTCGGTACGGAGCCGCCGGTGCGCCAGTTGGCCGACCAGCGCCGCCAGCGTGTACGCCACCATCCCGGGTGGGGCAGCCACCACCTCACCACGCTCTTGCGAGGCGACGATGAAGGTTTCGATGTCGTCGATGAACCGCTCGTAGATGCCGCCGAGGTGTTTTTCGAATCGGTCGCCAAGCGCGTAGCCGTCGCGGAAGAGCAGTTTGACGGCGGCTTTGTCGGCTTCGAAAAACTCGAACGTCGCCTGCACGGCAGCCCGGAATGCCGCCTCTCCCCCGGCGTTTTCGGCGGATTCACCCAGCGCTGTCAGCGCCCCCGCGACGTGCGCACGCAGGGCACCCTCCTCGACCGCCATCAACGCATGGAACAGCTCGTCCTTCGAGTCGAAATACCAGTAGATCAAGCCGTACGCGAGGCTGGCCTGCTTGGCGATGTCAGCGATGGTCGTGGCGTGAAAACCCTTGCGGGCGAATACTTCTTTTGCAGCCGCCATGATCTCGTCGCGCCGCTGCGACTTCTCCTCGTCACTGACTGCCCGGCGCCGCCGGGCGCTGGGGCTGGTCAATTTTCGATCACGCTCTCGAGCTGCCCGACAGAGTCGATGAACTCCTCGACCATGTCGAGCACCACCGAGCGTGTCGGGCGCACCCGGTCGAGCGACCCCACCACCTGGCCGACGAAGTAGGTCGCCAGCTCACGAGCCTTGGCGCCCGGATGACCGGCGGCCTGGTTGATGCGCACCTGCGGGTCACCGATCAGCGCGCTCTGCAGCGGCATGCCGAGGGGGGCGGGACTTTCGGGCCGGTCCCACTCGTCGGTCCAGGCGGTGCGCAGCATGCGTGCGGGCTTACCGGTCATCGACCGGGACCGCACCGTGTCCGACGAGCTGGCGGCCAGGAACTTGTCCTTGACCACCGGGGGAGTTTCGGCTTCTTCGGTGGTCAGCCACACCGAACCGCACCACACACCCTGCGCACCCAGGGCCAGGGCCGCGGCGATCTGACGGCCGCGGGCGATCCCGCCGGCAGCCAGCACCGGGACGGGTGCTACCGCGTCTACGACTTCGGGGACCAGGACCATGGTCGCCACCTCGCCGGTGTGGCCGCCGGCCTCGGTGCCCTGCGCGACGATCAGGTCGACACCCGCGGCAGCGTGCCGTCGCGCGTGTTGCGTGGTGCCGGCCAGGGCCGCCACCAGCACGTCGTTATCGTGAGCACGCTCAACGAGGTCCGGCGGCGGCGGCCCGAGTGCGCTCGCGATCAACCGGATGTTGTGGGCGAAAGCCACGTCGAGCAGCGGCTCGTAGCCCTTGGGCGAGATGTTGAGCCCGCCCCCGGACGGAGTGCGCTGCGCGTCGGTGGAAACCGCGATGCCATAGCGGGCCAGCAAGTCGTCGACGAACGTGCGGTGCTCCTGGGGCAGCAGCGCCCGGACCTGCTGCGCGTCGATCCCCCCTTCCTCGGCGCCGACGTACTTGGGCGGCAACAGCAGGTCGACCCCATACGGCTTGCCGCCCGTCTGCTCCTCGATCCAGGTCAGCTCGCTCTCCAGGCGTTTGGGGCTATGCGCGACGGCACCGAGGACCCCGAACCCGCCGGCGTTGGACACCGCGGCCACGACGTCGCGGCAGTGGCTGAAAGCGCAGATCGGGAATTCAACTCCGAGCAGTTCGGCGACTCTGGTTCGCATTTCGACGACGCTATGATTTATTGATTGATATGTCAATCAAATACGGTAATCTGGCCGCTATGACCGAGCCGTCGACCGCGCCCTTGTCCTCTCAAGAGCAGCACGAGCGTCGCCGGGCAGTGCGTGACCTGATGCCGAACACACCGTTCATGGGCTGGCTCGGCATCGTGTTCGAACGTTACGAACCCGATGACGTCACCATCCGGCTGCCGTTTCGCGAAGACCTCACCAATGACGGCACCTACTTTCACGGCGGCGTGATCGCGTCGGTCATGGACACCGCCGGCGCCGCCGCCGCCTGGTCGAACCACGACTTCGACAAGGGCATGCGTGCCTCGACCGTCGCGATCAGCATCCAGTACACCGGCGCCGCCAAGCGCTGCGACCTGCTGTGCCATGCCCGCACTGCCCGGCGTCGCAAGGAACTCACCTTCACCGAGATCACCGCGACCGATGCCGACGGCAACGTCGTCGCCCACGCGGTGCAGACCTACCGGATCGTTTGAGCCTCGAATGTGAGCGCACCGCCACTAGGGTGACCGGCCGTCGGGCGGCCAGCTGGAAACGCCCTCTTCCAACGGGACATTGAGGCTGTGCAGAATCGAGGCGACCATTCGCCACGCACCGATTGCGGTGATGAGTTCGATGAGAATCGTTCTGTCGCCGTGTAATTCGCGTTCGCATGCCGACCAGCTCTCGGCGCTTACCACGCCGTCGCGCACGACGTCGTCGGTAGCCGCCAGCACCGCGCGCTCGGTGGGCCCGAACCCGGGGTATAGCGGCCAGTCGCGCACGCCGAGCAGATCGTCGGCCGACACCCCGAGGCCGGAGGCAACGCGCCAGTGCTGGGTCCACTCGTAGTCGCACGCGGTGAGCCAGCCGATCCGCATGATCACCAGCTCGCGCAACCTTGGGTCGAGGGCACCGTGCCAGAGCATGGTGGCGAGCATGTCGTTGAACGTCCGCGCCAGTCGCGGATGGTTCAGCAACACCTGGAAAATGCTGAGTTCGGCCATGTAGTCGGGTACGCCGGCTTCGTCGGCGGCGGCCTTGGCCTCGTCGAGCGGCAACGGGGGTACCCGGGTTGGCTTCATGGGTGGGGTCATGGTCTGAGCACTCCGTGTACTGGCGGGACACCGTCGCGTTCACCGGCCATGGTAGCCAGCAAATCCTCGGCGTCGTCGAGCCGCACGCAGCGGCGGGGCAGGCTCTCGAACGGGTATCGGCCGGACATCAACAGCTCAAGGGCGGCCCGGTAGGCGACGGCATCGACGCCGAGGGCGCCGATCACGCGCAGTTCCTTGAACACCACCAGGTCGGGCGAAAATCCCGGCGCGCTGCTACCGAAACCCCGCGTGCCGGCGACAACGACGGTCCCGGCGGGACGGGCCAGCGCGATCGCCTGTGCGAACGCGGCCGGCGCCCTGGCGGTCACATCGACGACGACGTCTGCCAGCGCGCCGGTCTCCTTTGCCAGGGCGGCGACCGGATCGTCGACAGCGACGTCGACGGCGAGGTCCGCTCCGAACTGCGGCGCCAGCGCCAACCGGTCGGCGTCGCGGGGGCCCAATCCGGTCACCATCACGAACCCGGCACCGGCCTCCTTTGCCGCCGCGGCAGCACACAGCCCCCGGACACCCGGTCCGAGCACAGCGACGACGTCGCCCGGTCTGGTGCCGGGAACCGTTACCCCCCAACGTATTCCAGCACCCAGCGGGTTGAACAAGGTGGCCACTTCCGGGCTGATGCCACTCGCCACCGGCAGCACCATCGAATCGGGCGCCAGGTACTGAAACTCGGCGTAACCGCCCCACAGCCCGGGCTCGCGGTCCACCGGGATGAAGCCGTACATGTCGGCGAGGCCGTGACGTACGCAGCGCCGGTACTCGCCGGCGAGGCAGTTTGCACACTGGCGACACGACTGGAATACCTCGACGGCTACCCGCTGGCCCGCGGACACACCCCACCGCTGCGCCGCCTGCGGCCCGATGGCCTCGATCGTGCCGACCGTCTCGTGGCCGGGAACAAAAGCAAACCCGCCGGCGAGTTCGCCCGTGTACTGCTCGTGATCGGTCCCGCAAAGCCCGCAGGCCTCCACCCGCACCAGCGCGTCGTCCGCACCGACGACCGGAACCGGAAACTCCCTGACGACCAGACTGCGCGGGGCCTGCAATACCAATGCCCGCGCCACCACGCCGTCCGACATACCAGCACACTATGAACGGTTGACTGATGAGTCAATCGCGAGTTGTCCCTGCTTCTGGTTCGACCGCAAGCAGCGAACCTGTTGCGCCACACCGTTAAACGGCAATCACGCAGGGAACAGAGGACGATTTCGGGCGGGCAGTCGGGGCAGGCGCGCGTTGTGCTGGTACGAGCCCTGCGTGCGCCGGCGCGGCATCGCGACGTTGTAGCCAGCAAATCCGCTGCTTCGTCGGGCCGCGCGCGGCGTGGCTGGCTCTCGAACTGGCGGCGAGCGGATACGCTGCTGTTCGCCTGTGCCGCGGGGTCCCCGGGCAAAGCACTGGTGCGAAGAGGTGGGTGACCGTGGATAAGACAAGTGTGATTCCGGTCGCTGTGATTGGCATGGCCTGCCGGCTGCCCGGAGGCATCGACTCCCCCGACAGGTTGTGGGAGGCATTGCTGCGAGGCGATGACCTGATAACCGAGATCCCCGCCGACCGCTGGGACGCCGACGACTACTACGACCCGGAGCCGGGTGTGCCCGGTCGATCGGTGTCACGCTGGGGCGGGTTCCTCGACGACGTCGCGGGCTTCGATCCCGAGTTCTTCGGCATCAGTGAACGCGAAGCAACGGCGATCGACCCGCAGCACCGCTTACTACTGGAGACCTCGTGGGAAGCCGTGGAGCATGCCGGCCTGGCGCCGAAATCGTTGACCGGCTCGCTGACCGGGGTGTTCATGGGGATGGCCCACGGCGACTACGCGCACGTCACCGGGGAGGCAGGCGCCCTGGAAGACCCGTACGGGTTCACCGGACTCGCCTTCAGCATGGCCTCGGGACGAGTCTCGTACTCAATGGGACTACGGGGTCCCGCGATAACCGTGGACACGGCGTGTTCGTCGAGTCTGCTTGCCGTGCATATGGCTTGCCGCAGTCTGAACGACGGGGAGAGCAACCTTGCCTTGGCGGGCGGCTGCATGGTCATGATGGAACCGCGGCTGTTCCCATCGGCGTCTGCGCTGGGCATGCTCTCCCCCACCGGACGCTGCCGCGCGTTCGACGCCTCCGCCGACGGGTTCGTCCGCTCCGAGGGCTGCGCCATGGTGCTGCTCAAGAGGCTGCCCGATGCGCTGCGGGACGGCGACCGGATCCTTGCCGTGCTGCGTGGCACGGCAACTAATCAAGACGGACGCACCGAGAACATCTCGACGCCGTCGTTGGATGCGCAGGTGGTGGCGTACCGGGCGGCCCTGGCGGCGGCTGGTGTGGACGCCGGCACCGTCGGCATGGTCGAGGCGCACGGCACCGGCACCCCGGTAGGCGATCCGATCGAATTCGCAAGCCTGACAAAGGTGTACGGCATCGACCGTCCCTGCGCGCTGGTGTCGGCCAAGAGCAATCTGGGGCACCCCGAGGCCGCGGCGGGGGCGGTGGGATTGATCAAAGCAGTCCTGTCACTACAGCATGGCGTGGTGGCACCGATGGTGCACTTCACCCGGCTGCCTGACGAGCTTGCCCGGGTCGAGACTGAACTCTTTGTGCCGCAGGAGATTACGCCGTGGCCCGGCCAGGATGACACAGCTCCCCGGCGTGCAGCGGTGTCGTCGTACGGAATGTCGGGAACCAACGTGCACGCCATTCTCGAGCAGGCTCCCACCGCG
Organism: uncultured Actinomycetota bacterium; assembly: GCA_963763005.1. GTDB lineage: Bacteria > Actinomycetota > Actinomycetes > Mycobacteriales > Mycobacteriaceae > Mycobacterium. The sequence goes on along the minus strand of CAVXMI010000014.1, from coordinate 98,054 downwards.
GGAACACGGCACAACGGGGTAAACCCATCGGACTCATTGTTGTTTGCGCTGTCGGCGACCTCGGCCGAGGCGTTGCGCCAGACTTCCCGCCGGCTGGCCGACTGGGTGGCCGAACGTGCCGACAACACATCGGTGGCGCTGTCGGACCTGGCCTATACGCTTGCTCGCCGGCGTGGGCACCGACCAGTGCGGACAGCCGTGCTGGCCGACAGCCCCCAAGGACTGGTCGAGGCGTTACGGGAGGTCGCCGACGGCGACACCCCGCATCAGGCCGCCGTCGGCCAAGACGACCGCGGTCCGGTGTGGGTGTTCTCCGGGCAGGGTTCGCAGTGGGCCACGATGGGCGCTGACCTGCTGGCCAACGAACCGGTCTTCGCCGCGACCGTCGCCGGGCTGGAGCCCCTGATCGCCGCCGAATCCGGCTTCTCGGTGACCGCAGCGCTGACCGCCCCCGAGACCGTGACCGGGATCGACCGGGTGCAGCCAACCCTGTTCGCCATGCAGGTCGCGCTGGCGGCCACGATGAAGTCCTACGGGGTCCGTCCGGGCGCTGTCATCGGCCACTCACTTGGTGAGGTGGCGGCGGCTGTCGTCGCCGGAGCGCTCTCGCCGGAAGACGGCGTGCGCGTCATCTGCCGCCGGTCCCGCCTATGCACCCGAATCTCCGGTATCGGCGCGATGGCATCGGTGGAACTGCCCGCCCAGCGCGTGCGCGAGGAATTGGCAAGTCGCGGAATCAAGGACGTCGTAGTCGCGGTGGTGGCCTCTCCGCAGTCCACCGTGATCGGCGGCGGGACCCAGACGGTTCGCGAGCTCGTCGCGGCGTGGGAGCAACGTGGGGTGATGGCCCGCGAGGTGGCCGTCGACGTGGCATCGCACACCCCGCAGGTCGCTCCCATCCTCGACGAGCTGTCTGCGGTACTGGCCGACCTCACCCCGATGAAACCGGAGATTGCCTACTACTCCGCGACCCTGTTCAACCCTCGCGAACGGCCGGCGTGCGATGCCCGTTACTGGGCGGACAACCTTCGTCACATGGTGCGGTTCTGTGCGGCGGTGCGGGCGGCCCTCGAGGACGGGCACCGGGTATTCGGCGAACTGTCCCCACACCCATTGCTGACCCGTGCCGTCGAGCAGACCGCCCAGGGCCTCGACATCCCGGTGGCCGCCCTGGCCGCTATGCGGCGTGAGCAACCGATGCCGCACGGACTACGCGGTCTGCTGGCCGATCTGCACAGTGCGGGCGCCGCGGTGGACTTCTCGGTGCTCTGCCCGGGCGGTCACCTGGTGGAGGCACCGCTGCCGATATGGACAAACCGTCGCCTGCTGCTTGCCCCTGACAGCGCCCGTCGCCATGCGCAGGCTGCCAATACCGTTGCGGTGCATCCGCTTTTGGGATCGCACGTACGGCTGATAGAGGAGCCGGAGCGGCACGCCTGGCGGGCCGACGTCGGTACCGCGGCGCTGCCGTGGTTAGGCGACCACCGCATACACCAGGTGGCCGCGCTTCCGGGAGCTGCCTACTGCGAGATGGCGTTGGCCGCGGCCCACCGCATCCTCGGCGAGCATTCCGAAGTGCGCGGCATCCGCTTCGAGGAAATGCTGCTGCTGGATGACGAGACCTCCCTCGGCGCCGTCGCGTCGGCAGAGGCGCCCGGTGTCGCCACCTTCGTGGTGGAGACAGACCAGCACGGTGAAAAGGTGCGACGGGCCGCCGCGGTTCTGCATGCCACCGCCGACGACAACTCGCCCGCCCACGACGTGGACACGCTGCTGTCGGCTCATCCACGCCGCCTCGACGGCGACGAGCTGCGGGAGTGGTTCGACGAGCGTGGTGTTGGCTTCGGTCCTGCCTTCACCGGGCTGGCCGCGGCATATGTTGCTGAAGGCACGGTCAGCGCCGTGCTGGCCGAGGTCGGCCTGCCCGGTGCGATCCGCACACAGCAAGCGGGCTACGGCGTGCACCCCGCGCTGCTGGACGCGTGCTTTCAGTCCGTTGCGGCCCACCCTGCCGCCCGGGGAGTGGGCAACGGCGGCCTGCTGCTGCCCCTGGGCGTGCGACGGCTGCGTGTCTACGGTTCGACGCGCACCGCCCGCTACTGCTTGACGACGGTGACCGCGTGCGGCGCCAACGTCGAGGCCGACATCGACCTGATGGACGAATACGGGAACGTGGTGCTGGTCGTGCGTGGGCTGCTGATGGGCACGGGCGTCTCCGAGACTGCCGACCGCGATCGCTTGCTGAGCGAGCGGCTGCTGACCGTCGAATGGCAACAGCGCGAGCTGCCGGGGGTGGCTGCTGCCGATGCCGGAACATGGCTGCTGATCAGCATTTCCGACGCTACGGATCTGTTAGCCGCGGGGTTGACTGATGCACTGAAACTGCACGGCGCGGAATGCGCGACCATGTGCTGGCCTCAGCACGCCGACCATGTGTCCGATGCCCGGCGACTGCGCCATCACCTCGATTCCGGTGGATTCAACGGTGTGGTCGTGCTGGCGCCGCCCCGCAACGGTAACCCCGACGAGCAGGGCGCCGCGCGCGGCAGCGATTACGTCCAACACCTGGTCCGCGTCGCGCACGAGTTGCCGGGAGTCTCGGGCGAGGCGCCGCGACTATACGTGGTGACCCGTTGCGCGCAAACGGTACTGAGCAACGACTGCGTCAACCTCGAGCAGGCCGGGTTGCGCGGCCTGCTGCGAGTGATCGGCGCCGAGCACCCGCACCTGCACACCACCCACATCGACGTCGACGAGCAGACCGACTCCGAACAGCTGGCAAACCAATTGCTCTCTGGCTCAGAAGAAGACGAGACGGCATGGCGCAACGACGAGTGGTACACCGCGCGCTTGTGCCAGTCTCCGCTGACCCCCGAAGAGCGGCGCACCACCATCGCGGACCACGAACGCGACGGAATGCGCATGCAGATCCGCACGCCCGGTGACCTGCAAACCATGGAGTTCGCCGCGTTCGACCGGGTTCGGCCGGGCCCCGGACAGATCGAGGTCGCGGTCAGCGCATCCAGCATCAACTTCGCCGATGTCCTGCTCGCGTTCGGCCGCTACCAGAGCCTCGACGGGATTTTGCCGCAGCTGGGCACCGATTTCGCCGGCGTGGTGACCGCTGTTGGACCCGACGTCACCAACCACAAGGTCGGCGACCACGTCGGGGGCATGTCCCCTAACGGCTCCTGGGCCACGTTTGTCACCTGTGATGCGCGCCTGGCCACGACGCTGCCACCGGGCCTGACCGACGCCCAGGCAGCGGCGGTGACCACCGCGCACGCCACCGCCTGGTACGGCCTGAACGATCTGGCCCGCATCAGGGCCGGTGACAAGGTGCTGATCCACTCCGGAACCGGCGGCGTCGGCCAGGCCGCGATCGCAATCGCCCGCGCCGCGGGAGCCGAGATCTACGCCACCGCCGGCAGCGAGCAGCGTCGAGAACTGTTGCGCAGCATGGGTATTGAGCATGTCTACGACTCGCGCAGCACCGAGTTCGCCGACCAGATCCGTCGCGACACCGACGGTTATGGCGTCGACATCGTGCTCAACTCGGTGACCGGTGCCGCACAACTGGCCGGGCTCAAACTGCTGGCGCTGGGCGGGCGGTTCGTCGAGATCGGCAAGCTCGACATCTACGGCGACACCAAGCTGGGCCTCTTCCCGTTCCGCCGCAACCTCGCGTTCTGGGGCGTCGACCTGGGGTTGATGTCGGTCAGCCATCCCGCCCAGGTCAGCGAGTTGCTGAGCACGGTGTACCGGTTGACCGCCGAGGGCGCACTGCCGATGCCCGAGAGCACGCACTACCCACTCGCCGAGGCGGCCACGGCCATCCGGGTGATGAGCGCGGCCGAACACACCGGCAAGCTCATCCTCGACATCCCGCAGGCCGGGCGCAGCAGCGTGGTGCTACCGCCCGAGCAGGCTCCGGTCTTCCGTCGCGACGGCTCCTACATCATCACCGGCGGTCTGGGTGGCCTCGGGCTGTTCCTGGCCGAGAAGATGGCCACCGCCGGCGCGGGCCGGATCGTGCTCAGCGCCCGCTCTGAGCCCACGCTCAAGGCGTTGGAGACCATCGAACTCGTCCGCGCCACCGGGTCCGACGTGGTGGTGGAGTGCGGCGACATCGCCCAGGCCGGCACCGCAGAGCAACTGGTGGCAACCGCCACGGCCACCGGGCTTCCGCTGCGTGGTGTGCTGCATGCGGCCGCAGTAGTCGAGGACGCCACCTTGACCAACATCACCGACGAGTTGATCGACCGCGACTGGGCGCCCAAGGTGTACGGCGCGTGGAATCTGCACCAGGCCACCCTCAACCAGCCCCTGGACTGGTTCTGCTCATTCTCCTCGGCGGCCGCCCTGCTCGGCTCGCCGGGTCAGGGTGCCTACGCCGCGGCCAACAGCTGGCTGGACGCATTCACCCACTGGCGGCACGCACAGGGCCTTCCGGCCACCGCAATCGCCTGGGGAGCCTGGGCCGACATCGGCCGCGGCGCAAGCCTTGCGGAAAGCGGCGACACCACGATGATCACTCCCGACGAGGGCGCCTACGCGTTCGAGGCACTGCTGCGCCACAGCCGCGCCTACAGCGGTTATGCCCCGATCCCCGGATCCCCGTGGTTAACTTCGCTGGCGCAACGCAGCCGGTTCGCTGAGGAATTCCACTGCACCGGGCAAAGTCGGTCCGGCAGCGGCAAATTCCGTGCCGAACTCGCCGAACTACCCCGAGACGAGTGGCCGAGCCGCCTTCAGCGCCTGATCTGTGAGCAGATCGGCCTGATTCTGCGTCGAAGTGTTGACCCGGATCGTCCGCTTTCCGAATATGGACTCGATTCATTGGGTAATCTCGAACTGCGCACTCGCGTCGAAACTGAAACCGGGATACGCGCCAGGTCCACCGACATCACCACGGTACGGGATTTGACGGGCCGCCTCTGTGAAAAGCTGACGAGCTTGGAAAAAGGCTCCGAAAACGCTCCGGTGACAATATGAGGTCAAGTCGCCGACCTGAAACATTCCGGGTCCAGGCGCTCAATCAAAGGAGTTGAATTGGTCGTCCTGGGCGATATGGGTCTAGAGACCGTCAGCGACTGGGCACCGGCCCCTGGTTCGGTGTGGCTTTGGCACGCCTCGCCGGCCTCGCTCGAGAAAGCACAGCGAGCGCCGATAAGTGCTGTGCCACCGAGCTATATACAAGCCCGGCATCTGCGTGGCTTTCGCGAACAGACGGCCCGCGGCCTGGACATGTCGCGGCTCCTGGTCGTCGCCTTGGACATTCCCGGCCAGTGCGATGTCCGCACGATGACGTACGTCATCAACTCGCACCTTCGGCGGCATGACACCTACCACAGTTGGTTTGAATTCACAGATAGCCAGCACATCGTCCGGCACACCATCGGCGATCCCTCCGATATCGAGCTGATCCCGGTCGAACGTGGGGAGATGACGCCAAAAGAATGGCAGGACCACCTTTTGTCCACGCCCGGTCCGCTGGCGTGGGATTGCTTCAAGTTCGCGGTTATTCAGCGTGATGACCACTTCACGATCTGCGTAAGCATTGATCATCTCCATTTTGATGCGACGTTTCTCGGCACCATATTTTTGGAGTTCCGAGCGATGTACAACACCCTGATGGACGGCGGAGAGCCCATCCCGCTGCCGAAGGTCGGTAGCTATGACGACTATTGCCTGCGTGAGCGCGCGTACACCTCCGCATTGACGTTGGAATCCCCGGCAATACGGCAGTGGGTCGAGTTCTTCGAGAGCAACGACGGATCCCTCCCCTCCTTCCCGTTGCCACTCGGTGACACATCGCTGCTCGCCGCCGGTGAGGTGCTGTCGTTACAGCTGATGGACGCGCGCCAGACCGCCCGATTCGAAGCCGCCTGCACAAACGCGGGCGCGCGGTTCAGCGGCGGGGTGTTCGCGTGTGCCGCCATCGCCGAATACGAACTCACCGGCGCTGAAACCTATTACGCCGTCACGCCCTTCGGCACCCGCAGCACTCCGGCGGAATTTGTCACCAACGGTTGGTTCATCGGCCACATCCCGCTGACCGTCCGGGTCGCCACGTCTTTCGGTGAAACGGCCCGTGGCGCCCAAGGCTCGTTCGATTCGAGTACCCATTTGGCCAATGTGCCGTTCGAGCGCGTGCTGGAGCTGGCGCCCTGGCTCAGAAAACCGCCGTCCCGAGGCGGTTTTCCCATGCTGTCGTTCCTCGATGCGGGACTACCTCCGCTTTCTGCTGTCGTCGCAACACATCTGGGCCAAGCCAATACCAGAGTCTTCAGCGACGGCAGGATCGCTGCGCGAGTGTGCATGTGGGTCAACAAGTTTCACGAAGAAACCACAGTGACAGCGTCCTTCCCGAACAATCCGATCGCCCATGACTCCGTGGTGCGGTACCTGGAGGCGATGAAATCGGTGTATGTCCGCGTTGCCGAGGGCCGAATGGCGCTTTCACCCGACGGCGCCCACCTTCAGCGACAACTACTCTGAGCGCCTTCAGCCGAAACTCGTACGCGAAGCTTTTATTGAATTTTTCTTTAATTACAGGTTGCTCGCATGGCTTAAGTGTGATGAGCGTTACAGCGGATTGACATAACCGGCACAATAGTGTCCGAGTCGTCTCCACTGTGGTGGTGCGCCCATGGCCGACCCGGCCAACAACGTCCAGCCGGCGCACTCTCGCCTCCACGACCCGACACATGACCCGGATTGGGCGATTCAGGGCCAAGAACCTGCCGCCGGCGTCCGCTGCGGAACGGGACGGGTCGCACGGGTCGGCCAGAGTAGCGCGTGCACGTCGCCCGGCGACTCTCGTTTGGTCTCGCTCAACCCGCAATACCCCATCTCACCAGTGGGTTTATCCGCTAACGCGGGTCCGAAAAGCGCCTCTTCAACCGCCGCGCGCGCCGCACCTCTGACACCGGCTCCGCGCCGCTGCGCCGCTGGGGCATATCGGCCCTGGATCGTTGTTGACTGATCAGTCAATCACAAACATCCGGGCAGCCGGAAGCTCACGGGATTACCCGCGAATTTTTTTAGTACGTCCGCACGATTTTTCCACATGCGTGGAGCTGACCGGCTACGCTGCTGATAACGCCATGTTCTAACGGTTGGCTTCGATTGCGGGGGTCGGTGGGTTCAGGTACGACGCTGCGTTGGTGCAGCAAGTCGTACTGATAATTCAGCGATATTTCTCGAAGCCCTGATAAGAGCGTGGAGCAGTGCTAGGAACTTCAGAATAGGCGAGGAGAGGTGCACGACAGTGGATAGGGCAGGTGTTACGCCGGTTGCTGTCATAGGGATGGCATGCCGGCTGCCGGGGGGCATCAACTCCCCTGACCTCTTTTGGGACGCGTTGTTGCGTGGCGATGATCTGGTCGTCGAGATTCCCGCCGAGCGCTGGGACGTGGACTACTACTACGACCCCGAGCCGGGTGTGCCTGGCCGGTCGGTATGCAAGTGGGGCTCGTTCCTGGATAGCGTCGGCGACTTCGATCCCGAGTTCTTCGGCATCAGCGAAAAAGAAGCGACGGCGATGGATCCCCAGCACCGCTTGCTGATGGAGACCGCTTGGGAGGCTATGGAACACGCCGGTCTCACCAAGGCGACCATGGCTGAGGAAACTGGCGTTTTCGTTGGATTGAACTACGCCGACTACCAATTCGTGCACGTCGCCACCGATGCCTTCGACGGACCGTATGGAAACCCCGGCACCATTTCCTGCATGGCATCCGGGCGGATCGCCTACGCGCTCGGACTCCACGGTCCCGCGAGCACGGTGGACACCGCCTGCTCTTCTGGTTTGTTTGCCATCCACCAGGCCTGCCGCAGCCTGAACGACGGCGAAAGCAAGCTTGCCTTCGCGGGCGGCGTCAACGTGATGATGGAACCGCGGAGGTCCGCCTCGGCGTCGGCGGGGGGCATGCTGTCGGGCACCGGACACTGCCATGCGTTCGACGTCAAAGCGGACGGTTTCGTGTCGGGCGAGGGTTGCGTGGTGCTGCTGCTCAAGCGGCTCTCGGATGCCCAGCGGGATGGTGACCGGATTCTGGCTGTCGTGCGTGGCACCGCCGCCAACCAGGACGGCCACACCGTGAATATCGCGATGCCGTCGGGGGACGCGCAGGCCTCGGTGTACCGCGCGGCGTTGGCTGCGGCGGCCGTGGACGCCGGCACCGTCGGCCTGGTCGAGGCGCACGGCACCGGTACCCTGGTCGGTGATCCGATCGAATATGCAAGCCTCGCCGAGGTATACGGCGTCGACACCCCCTGCGTGCTGGGAGCCGCAAAGACCAATTTCGGGCACACCCAGGCGGCCGCCGGCGCGCTTGGGGTGATGAAGGCGGTCCTGGCCGTCCAGCACGGTGTGGTCCCGAAGAACCTGCACTTCGAAGCCCTGCCTGACGAGATGGCCCGGATTGAGACCGGACTCTTTGTCCCGCAGGAGACCACACCGTGGCCGACGAGCAGTGGCCAACCGCGACGAGCGGCGGTGTCGGCGTACGGAATATCCGGCACGAATGTGCACGCCATTGTCGAACAAGCCCCCGAGCCCCTTTCGCCCAACGGCGCGGCAACCAGGCCCAGCGCCGACGGCACGCTGCTTTTCCCGCTGTCGTCCTCGTCAGCCGACGGACTGCGGGAAACCGCCCGGCGGCTGGCTGACTGGGTCGAGGCACACGCAGCGGAGCTAGCGGCACCAGATCTGGCCTACACGCTTGCTCGCCGGCGTGGGCATCGGTCAGTGCGGACAACCGTGCTGGCCAGCAGCACCCCGGAGCTGGTGACGGCTTTGCGAGAGGTCGCCGACAGTGAGCTGCCTTATCAAGAAGTGGTGGGTCAGGAGGAACGCAATCCGGTCTGGGTGTTCTCCGGACAGGGGTCACAGTGGGCTGCGATGGGCGCGGACCTGCTGGCCAATGAACCCGCATTCGCCGCGACCATCGCCGAAATCGAGCCACTGATCGCCGCCGAATCCGGGTTCTCAGTGACCGAAGCGCTGACCGCCCCCGAGAAGGTGACCGGGATCGACCGGGTGCAGCCAACTCTGTTCGCCATGCAGGTCGCACTGGCGGCCACGATGAAGTCCTACGGGGTCCTGCCCGGCGCGGTCATCGGCCATTCGATGGGCGAGTCGGCGGCGGCCGTGGTCGCTGGAGCGCTCTCGCTCCAAGACGGGGTGCGGGTCATCTGCCGCCGCTCGCGACTGATGACCAAGATCGCCGGTTCAGGCGCGATGGCGTCAGTGGAGCTGCCTGCCCAGCAAGTGCTTTCGGAGCTGATGGCTCGCGGTGTCAACGACGCCGTGGTGGCGGTGGTGGCCTCTCCGCAATCCACCGTGATCGGCGGTGCAACCGAGACGGTCCGCCAGATGGTGACCGCGTGGGAGCAGCGCGAAGTGCTGGCCCGTGAGGTGGCCGTCGACGTCGCATCGCACTCGCCGCAAGTCGATCCGATCCTCGACGAGCTGTACGACGTTCTGGCAGAGATCGAGCCGTTGACGCCCGAGGTGCCGTACTACTCGGCCACCTCGTTCGACCCACGCGAGGAGCCGTACTGCGACGCCGGCTACTGGGTGGACAACCTGCGCCACACGGTGCGGTTCTCCGCGGCGGTGCAGGCGGCGCTGGAAGACGGCTACCGCGTCTTCGGGGAGTTGTCACCACACCCGCTGCTGACCTACGCCGTCGACCAGACCGCCACAAGCCTCGACATCACAGTGGCTGCTCTTGCCGCCATGCGGCGCGAACAGCCACTGCCGCACGGGCTTCGCGGACTGCTGGGCGACCTGTACGCGACGGGCGCCGCCATCGACTTCTCCGTGCTCTACCCCGGCGGGCATCTGGTGGATGCTCCGCTGCCGGCCTGGACTCACCGGACATTACTGTTGAGCCGCGACGGTCACAGCTCCCGCGCGCTGCGTTCCAGCGTTGCGGTGCATCCGCTGATGGGGCAGCACGTGCGCCTACCGGAGGAGCCCGAGCGCCACGTTTGGCAGGCCGAGATCGGCATCGCGGCGCTGCCCTGGCTGGCCGATCACCAGGTACACGGCACGGCTTCCCTTCCGGGCGCCGCCTACTGCGAGATGGCGCTGGCCGCGGCCCGCACCGTATTCGGCGAGACATCCGGAATCCGCGATGTCCGCTTCGAGCAGATGCTGCTTCTCGATGAGGAAACCCAGGTCAGCCTTGTCGCAACCGCAGAGGTGCCCGGCACCCTCGCATTTGCGGTGGCGACGAACCAGAACGGGCAGCACGCACGGCGCGCCACCGCGGTTCTGCACGCCTTGGAAGACGAGGCAGCCGAGGACCAGCCTCCCGCGCATGACGTAGAGGCCCTGCTCGCCGCACATCCGAGCCGTACAGAGGGCGCTGACCTTCGGGACGCCCTGGATTTGTGCGGTATTCAGTACGGGCCCGCCTTCACCGGCCTGGGCGGCGCGCACACCGCCGAAGGAGCCGGCACCACGGTGCTGGCCGAGATCGGGCTGCCCAGCGTGATCCGGACACAGCAAACCAGTTATGGCGTACATCCGGCACTGCTCGATGCATGCTTCCAGTCGGTCGCGGCTCATCCCAGTGTCGCGAACGCCAGCCTCGGCGGTCTGCTATTGCCGCTGGGTGTTCGCCAGCTGCGGGTCTACGGCTCGGTCTACACGGCCCGCTACTGCTACTCGCGGGTGACCGCGGCGGCTGGCACGAGCGTCGAAGCTGACCTCGACGTGCTGGACAAGCACGGGACGGTCCTGCTGACCGTGCGCGGACTGCAGATGGGCACCGGCTTCTCGCCGAGCGGCGACCGGGCTCGTGTGATGGGCGAGCGGCTGCTGACCGTCGAATGGCAACAGCGCAAGCTCCCCGAGGTGGCTGCCGCCGACACCGGAGCATGGCTGCTGATCAGCACCTCCGATGCCGCGGATCTGGTGGCGGCGGAGTTGACCGACGCGCTCAAGCTGCACGACGCGGAATGCAAGACCCTACCCTGGCCTCAGCAGGCCGACCATCCGGCCATTGCCGGGCAGCTGCGAAGTGAGATCGCTAGCGGCAGGTTCGGCGGTGTGGTCGTGCTCAACGGGCCGAAGAACGGCAACCTGGATGGGGAGTCTGCCGTCCGTGGCGCTGAATACGTCCGCCACGTGGTGCGCATCGCCCGCGAGTTGCCGGAAATCCAGGGCCAGTCGCCTCGGCTGTATGTCGTGACCAGGAACGCTCAGACGGTGCTGTCCGACGACCGTCCCAATCTCGAGCAGGCCGGGTTGCGCGGGCTGCTGCGGGTGATCGGCGCCGAGCACCCGCACCTGCACACCACCCACATCGACGTCGACGAGCAGACCAACGCCGAACAGGTGGCGCGCCAGCTGCTGCTGGCCGGGCCGGAAGAAGACGAGACGGCATGGCGCAACGACGAGTGGTACACCGCCAGGTTGTGCCAGTCTCCGCTGACCCCCGAAGAGCGGCGCACCACCATCGCGGACCACGAACGCGACGGAATGCGCATGCAGATCCGCACGCCCGGTGACCTGCAAACCATGGAGTTCGCCGCGTTCGACCGGGTTCGGCCGGGCCCCGGACAGATCGAGGTCGCGGTCAGCGCATCGAGCATCAACTTCGCCGATGTCCTGCTCGCGTTCGGCCGCTACCAGAGCCTCGACGGGATTTTGCCGCAGCTGGGCACCGATTTCGCCGGCGTGGTGACCGCTGTTGGACCCGACGTCACCAACCACAAGGTCGGCGACCACGTCGGGGGCATGTCCCCTAACGGCTCCTGGGCCACGTTTGTCACCTGTGATGCGCGCCTGGCCACGACGCTGCCACCGGGCCTGACCGACGCCCAGGCAGCGGCGGTGACCACCGCGCACGCCACCGCCTGGTACGGCCTGAACGATCTGGCCCGCATCAGGGCCGGTGACAAGGTGCTGATCCACTCCGGAACCGGCGGCGTCGGCCAGGCCGCGATCGCAATCGCCCGCGCCGCGGGAGCCGAGATCTACGCCACCGCCGGCAGCGAGCAGCGTCGAGAACTGTTGCGCAGCATGGGTATTGAGCATGTCTACGACTCGCGCAGCACCGAGTTCGCCGACCAGATCCGTCGCGACACCGACGGTTATGGCGTCGACATCGTGCTCAACTCGGTGACCGGTGCCGCACAACTGGCCGGGCTCAAACTGCTGGCGCTGGGCGGGCGGTTCGTCGAGATCGGCAAGCTCGACATCTACGGCGACACCAAGCTGGGCCTCTTCCCGTTCCGCCGCAACCTCGCGTTCTGGGGCGTCGACCTGGGGTTGATGTCGGTCAGCCACCCCGCAGCAGGTCAGCGAGTTGCTGAGCACGGTGTACCGGTTGACCGCCGAGGGCGCACTGCCGATGCCCGAGAGCACGCACTACCCACTCGCCGAGGCGGCCACGGCCATCCGGGTGATGAGCGCGGCCGAACACACCGGCAAGCTCATCCTCGACATCCCGCAGGCCGGGCGCAGCAGCGTGGTGCTACCGCCCGAGCAGGCTCCGGTCTTCCGTCGCGACGGCTCCTACATCATCACCGGCGGTCTGGGTGGCCTCGGGCTGTTCCTGGCCGAGAAGATGGCCACCGCCGGCGCGGGCCGGATCGTGCTCAGCGCCCGCTCTGAGCCCACGCTCAAGGCGTTGGAGACCATCGAACTCGTCCGTTCGATCGGGTCCGACGTGGTGGTGGAGTGCGGCGACATCGCCCAGGCCGGCACCGCAGAGCAACTGGTGGCAACCGCCACGGCCACCGGGCTTCCGCTGCGTGGTGTGCTGCATGCGGCCGCGGTAGTCGAGGACGCCACCTTGACCAACATCACCGACGAGTTGATCGACCGCGACTGGGCGCCCAAGGTGTACGGCGCGTGGAATCTGCACCAGGCCACCCTCAACCAGCCCCTGGACTGGTTCTGCTCATTCTCCTCGGTGGCCGCCCTGCTCGGCTCGCCGGGTCAGGGTGCCTACGCCGCGGCCAACAGCTGGCTGGACGCATTCGCCCACTGGCGGCACGCACAGGGCCTTCCGGCCACCGCAATCGCCTGGGGAGCCTGGGGCGAGATCGGCCGCGCGGCGGCCCTCGCCGAAAGCAGCGGCGCTGCGATCACTCCGGACGCCGGCGCCTACGCGTTCGAGGAACTGCTGCGCCACAACCGCGCGTACACGGGCTACACCCCGCTCGTCGGAACACCGTGGATAGCTTCCCTGGCCGAACGAAGCAAGTTCGTTGAAATGTTCAAATCCGCGGGGCAAAAGCGTTCGGGTTCAAGCAAGTTGCGCGCCGAGCTGAGCGAGCTGCCCCTCGACGAGTGGCCCACCCGGCTGCGGCGTCTGCTCTCCGAGCAGATCGGCCTGATTCTGCGTCGCAACATCGATCCGGATCATCCGCTTTCCGAGTACGGCCTCGACTCGCTGGGCAACCTCGAATTGCGCACCCACATCGAGGCCCAATCAGGGATACGCATCACATCTGCCGATATCACCACGGTGCGGGGTTTGGCGGATTATCTTTACGAGAAGATGGCGCTCAAAGAGGAGGACGCCACGACACCTGCGTGAGGTAGGTCCGAGGTCAAAGACGACTACGCTGAATAGGCCGGAATGAGGAGGCAAACGTGTTCATAGGTGGAGGCTCTGAGCATGACCGCCTGGAAGTCGGTAATGCCTACGACTGGTACCCGGGTTCAGGCGCAGTCGTGTCTTGGCAGCCAACACCTGCCTGCGTTGCGAAAGCCCAGAAGGCGCCGATCAGTCCGGTACCGCCCAGCTCTATGCAGCTAGGCCATCTTCGTGGCTTTGTCGAGTTCCGGGATCGAGAGCTCGACTATTCACGAGCAGTCATGGGCTCCTGGGACGTACCCGGCCGTTGCGATATCCGCGCCATGACCTACGTCATCAACGCGCACCTTCGGCGCCACGCGACCTACCACAGCTGGTTCGAATACAAGGATGCGCAAAATATCGTCCGCCACACCATCCAGAACCCCCGGGACATCCAGTTTGTCCCGAAAGAGTATGGCGTGCTGACGCAGCCAGAATGGCAGGACCACGTATTGGCTACGCCTGATCCGCTCCACTGGGATTGCTTCAGGTTCGGCATCGTTCAGCACGAGGACCGATTCGCATTATATGCGGTTGTCGACCATCTCCACTGCGATCCGATGTTGATCGCCGGGCTATACGTAGAGATCGTGATGAACTACAACGCCCTGCTGGAGGGCAAGGCGCCCGTCGCACTGCCACCGGCGGCCAGTTATGACGAGTTCTGCATGCGGGAGAGCCAATGCGTGTCTTCCATGACCTTGGATTCCCCCGAGGTGCGCAAATGGATTGAATTCGCCGAAAACAACGGCGGATCTCTGCCGGATTTCCCACTGCCGCTCGGCGATCAATCGATACCCTGTGGCGGCGACGTCCATGTGCAGCAGCTGTTGGGCCCGGACCAAACAGCTCAGTTCGAAGCCCTATGCCAGCGAGCCGGTGCCCGGTTCAGCGGTGGCTTGTTTGCCTGCGTGGCCCTGGCTCAATACGAGTTGACCGGCGCGGAAACGTATTACGGACTTACTCCCACCGATAAGCGCAAGAGCCCGGCAGATTTCATGACAGTGGGATGGTTCACCGGCGTAGTGCCGTTCACCGTTCCCGTCGACCCGAACTCTTTCGAAGAAACCGCCCGCGCCGCTCAGGCTTCCTTCGATGCGAATATGGGCCTGGCGTATGTGCCGTACGATCGCGTGCTGGAGTTGGCACCTTGGCTGAAGAGGCATGGACCCCAGTTCACCATGATGAGCTATATGGATGCGGGGCTCCCTCCCCTGTCTGCCATTGTCGCTACCGCATTGGATGGCGTGAATGCGACCGCCTTCACCGACGGCAGAAGTCCGGCGTACATGTACTCGACGGTTTTCCGTCTGTTCGATGAAGTCTCGATAATGGTGTCCTACCCGAACAACCCGATTGCCCGGGAGTCCGTGACTCGCTTTACGGAGACGATGAAATCGGTGTTTGACCGGGTCGTTTCGGGCAGCCTGGCGGGGGTTCCGGTTCGCGTAGCCAGGTAACCGTCGAGGCGCTTCATTCTCCAGCGAGGCTGACCGGTGCCGAGGACCGCGCTTCCGCGGCACCGGAACCGAGAGGCTGAGTTTCGCCGATGAAGTTTGTTTTGGCAGCCCATGGCACCCGTGGCGACGTGGAGCCCTGCGCCACGGTCGGTGTGGAACTGCTGCACCGCGGGCACGAAGTCCGGATAGCGGTGCCGCCCAACCTGATTGGGTTCGTCGAGTCAGCCGGGCTTTCCGCGGTCGCCTACGGGCCGGACACGCGGGAGCAGATAGTCGCGGTCGCGGATTTCACGCACAACGCCTTCAAGATCCAGAATCCCGTCAACTTGTTCCGCGACGGCAGGGAGCTCTTCGTCGAGGGCTGGGCGGAGATGAGCCGGACGCTTACCTCGCTGGCCGATGGGGCGGACCTGCTCTTGACGGGCCAGACCTACCACGGGCTCGTGGCGAATGTCGCGGACTACTACGGCATTCCGGTGGCGGGACTGCATCACTTCCCGGTGCGGGCCAACGGTCAGATCGGCGTTCCATTTCTACCGTCGCCGGCGCCCGTGGTCCGCTCCACTCTGAAGGCGGGCTGGTGGCTGTATTCGCACATCACCAAGGTGAACGAGGACGCGCAGCGGCGTGAATTGGGCCTTCCGAAGACAGCGATCCCTGCGGCGCAACGGATGGCCGAAGGCGGAACGCTCGAAATCCAAGCCTACGACCAGGCCGTGTTTCCGGGGCTCGCGGCGGAATGGAACGGCCGGCGGCCCTTCGTCGGTGCGCTGACGCTGGAGCTGGCGGCGGACACCGACGATGAGGTCGCGTCCTGGATTGCCGCGGGAAAACCACCGATTTACTTTGGTTTTGGCAGCACGCCGGTCCAATCCCCCGCCGACACGATAGCCATGATCGCGGAGACCTGCGCGGAACTGGGCGAACGCGCGTTGATCTACTCCGGCGCGGACGGCTCTGGCCCGGTTCCGCACGCTGACCATGTAAGACTCGTGGGCCAGGTCAACTACACGACGATCCTGCCCATGTGCCGCGCGGCCGTTCACCATGGTGGCGCTGGTACCACCGCTGCGAGCCTGCGAGCCGGCCTGCCGACGCTGATCCTTTGGGATGTGGCCGACCAGTTCATCTGGGCGACGCAGGTCAAACGGCTGAAGGTCGGCTCCGCCAAGCGCCTTTCGAACATCACCCGAAAATCGCTGGTCGCAAAGCTCCGCAAAATCCTCGCGCCGGAATGCGTGGCCCGCGCTCGCGAGATCGCTCCGCGGATGACCAAGCCCGCCGTCGCCGTTGGCACCGCCGCAGATCTATTGGAGGAGACCGTCCGCGTTGGCGTCTGAGAGGGTGGTCCTGAATAACAAGGGACCGCTGGTAATCAGCCTTCTCCCTGGCCGCGCGGCCATTCGGGATGGGGCCATGCCCACCCGCCTTCGCCGTCAGCCGACACGCCCGCGGCGTGCGGTATCTTCCAAAAGATCTGCGGTGGTGGTCACGCTGGCAGCAGGCTTGGTCATCCGGCCGGCGACCTCGCGGGCTCGAGTCGTATAGCACGGCGCGATAATGCGGCGGAGGTCCGCTACAAGCGATTCGCGGGTCGTCTTCGAGAAGCGCCGGGAGGTACCCACTCCCAGCCGTTTGACCGCAGATGCCCAGATCGGCTGATCGAACGCTATCCAGAGAATCAAGGTAGGGACCCCGGCTCGCAGGCTTGCGGATGTGGTGCCTGCGCCGCCGTGATGGACAACCGCGCGACACGCGGGAAAGACGGCTGCATGGTTGACCGCACCCACCACCTTGACATGGCCGAGATCGTTGGCGCCGGTGAAGTTACTCGCGCCGGAGCAAATTAAGGCCCGCTCCCCTAACGCCCCGCAGGCCGCGCCGATCATGGCGATAGCCTCAGCGGGGGACTCGACCGGCATACTGCCAAAGCCGAAGTAAATTGGCGGTGTTCCAGCGGAGATCCACGATGCGATTTCGTCATCCGCATCTGTCGTCAACTCCATGGTGAGCGCGCCGACAAAGGGCCTTCTCCCGCCCCATTCTGCTGCCACTTCGGGAAAGCAGAGCTCGTCGTAGGTCTGAATCTCGAGCGCTCCGCGTTCCATAACCCGCCGCGACGATGGGGTCGTTGCCTGCGGCAGGCCTAGTTCACGGCGTTGGGCGTCCTCCACTTGCTTCGTCATGCGCCAATACATCCAGTCGGCCACTCTCAGTCCCGAGCGGATCAACGGCGAGGGCAGAGTTAACGGCGAGGGCGGAACCGGAATGACGTAACCGTTGACCCGCTGCGGGAAAGCGTGCAGCGCGGCAAACGGAATGTCGTAATATTCCGCGACGTTCGCGACGACCTCCTGGTAAGGCACGCCCGTCAATAGCAGGTCGGCCCCGTCTGCCAGCGACGTCAGCACCGCGCTAATCTCCGCCCATCCCTGCGTAACAGGTTCCATAGCTTTGCGCAGCAACGTGATCGGATTCTGGATCCTCCACGAGTTGCGGAACAAATCCGGGTCCATCAGCTCCACAAAGTCCGGCCCGTAAGCGACCGCCGCAAGCCCGGCCGACTCGACGAAGCCAATCAGGTTGGTCGGGACCGCCATGCGCACTTCGTGCCCTCGGCGCAGCAGCTCAAGCCCCACGGCGGCGCAGGGCTCGATATCGCCGCGAGTTCCATGACTTGCCAGAGCAAATTTCATCGACGGAGCTTAGCCTTTCGCTTCCCGTGCGCGTAGGCGAGATCACGACAGTTCGGCGGTCCCCGGGCAGGGCCGCGACATCAATCCTTGGCGAAGCAGTACACCCGGTAAGAAAACCCCCCGGCGCGGCGGAGATCCCAGTCCAATACACCGACGCCATAACCGATTAGGGAGTTCAAGAAGGCCGGCAAGCGGCGACCGATCTGCTCCTGGCTGCGCTGCGTGTTCGCCGCCAGCCCGCGCCTGGCCTCGTCGTCAATGGCCCTTTCGGAAATCTTCCGCAATGGGGCGTCCGCCAGCGCAGCCTCCCACTCGGCTATAACGGGCGCCCGGCGGGAATCGGTGTACAAAAAATGTCCGCCCGGGCGAAGCACGCGTGCCACCTCAGCCAGGAAACGAGGAAAGTGCGGGTACTGGTGCGAGGCTTCGACATTGATCACCGCGTCAAAGGATTGGTCGGGGAAGGGCAGGTTTTCGGCATCGCCCTGCACGAAATCCAGGCCCGGCAGCTGGTGCCTGTCCCGGCACTTGTCGATGCTGGCCGGGTTCAAGTCCAGCCCCGTGTAGGAGGCTGGGCCCAGGTTGCGCACGATGTAAGAGGCTCCGCCACCGGCTCCGCAACTGACCTCCAGCACTTTTTTGCCGGTGAGCTGAACCTGGGAGGCGGTCACGTGGTAGAGCTGGATGCAGTACCGGTTGGGCTCGTCGGACGCCGCCAACGGCAGCGCCATCGGCGGATCCTCCTCGTAGCCGAAGTTGAAAAACACCACGTCATCGCCGACCTGGCGAGTGCCGAGGGGCAGCAAATACTTCGTGGTGAGCTTTCCGACGAGCGGGTTGGATTGCAGGCGGTATCCGAGGGCCATGGGGAGAGTGTTTCACGGATCCGCGACGCTACATCGCCGAATGAATGGCGTTCACCGCATCATCTTGCTCAGGTTGCGGACGAGCCCGGTTGCGCCAGAACGAAATCCGCGAGGTCAACATACCCGCGCCGCGGTGTCCCACATCCACCCCGCTCAGCGGTTCGCCCAGTCGGCGCACAGCACGTCGGATTGGTCGCGGAAATGACGTTGACCAGCCGATTCACTGCCAAGATCACAGCGGCAGCACGGTCTATTCCCGGGATTGTGATTGCCCGACGCGATTGGGTGCTTCACTGTAGGGTTGAGGGGTGTTGAGCCGGACCGGCGCCGGTGAGGCGGCCAAGCCTGGGGGAATCTTCGACCGCATCGGCGATGTCGTCGTGCGGTGGCCTCTGCTGGTCATCGCAGCCTGGATCGCGGTCGCGGCGCTTCTATTCCTGCTGCTTCCGCCTCTCCCGGTGCAGGCCGCAAAGCGTGAGCAAAAGCCCCTGCCGGACGACGCCCCCACGTCGATCACCGCAAACGAGATGGCCAAGGCGTTCCAACCGCTGGGAAGCGGCAAAGCCGACAAAGCCGACAAAGCCGACAAAGCCGACAAAGGCGACAAAGGCGGCGGGGGCGGCTTGGGCGAGACCTCTATGCTGATGGTTCTGCTGACCGATGAGAAGGGCATGACGCCCGCCGACGAGGCCGTCTACCGAAAACTGGCCGACACGCTGCGCCAAGACACGCAGGACAAATTGTCGGTACAGGACTTATTCAGTGCAGCGGAAATGCGCGAGATCATGGCCAGCAAAGACGGCAAGGCCTTCATCATGCCGGTTACCATCCCCGGTGCGATCAGCGCGCCCACGACGATTGCGGCGTTCCATAGGGTCCGTGAGATCGCCAAACAGGTTACCGCGGGAACCACGCTAGACGCCTACGTCAGCGGACCGGCGGCCACCGTGGTCGACGCGACTGCCATGGCCGAGGAAGACGCGCATTTCATCGAGATCGCCACGGTACTCAGCGTGCTGATCATTCTATTCGTCATCTATCGAAACCTCGTCATCATGTTCGTGCCGCTGCTCAATATCGGTGCGTGCCTGGCGACCGCGCAGGGCGTGATATCCGGGCTCGCCGAACTGGGCCTTCCGGTGAACATGCAGACCATCGTCTTGATGAGCGCGGTCATGGTCGGCGCGGGAACGGATTACGCCGTCTTTCTGATCAGCCGCTATCACGATTATGTGCGGCGCGGCCAGGATTCGGATCAAGCGGTCAAGAACGCGCTGATGTCCATCGGCAAAGTGATCACCGCATCGGCAGCCACCGTCTCCGTCACGTTCCTGGCGATGGTGTTCACCAAACTGGAAGTGTTTTCGGCGGTAGGCCCGGCAATTTCGGTCGCGATCGTGGTCGCATTGCTGACTGCGGTTACCTTCCTGCCCGCCCTGCTGGTAATCACCGGACGGCGTGGCTGGATCAAGCCCCGGCGCGAACTGACCACTCGTCTGTGGCGGATCACCGGAACCCGCGTTGTGCGTCGACCACGCATCTACCTGGGGGGCAGTCTGGTCGTGCTCATCGCCCTGGCTAGCTGCACGACCGTGATGCGCTTCAACTACGACGATCTCAAGACGATGCCGGCTTCGGTGGACAGTTCCAAGGGCTATAACGCGATGAATCGCCACTTCCCGTTGAACGCTATGAGCCCGATGGTGCTGTTCATCCAGTCATCCCACGACTTGCGCACCCCGAGCGCCCTTGCCGACCTCGAACAGGTGGCCAGCCGGGTGAGCCAAGTGCCAAACATCACCATGGTCCGGGGCTTAACGCGGCCCAATGGAGAACCGCTGGACCAGATGAAGCTGTCGTTTCAAGCCGGCGAAGTCGGCGACAAACTCGACGAAGCCTCCGACGAGATCGTGAACCACGGAGACGAGCTGGACAAACTGGTCAACGGTTCCAATCAGTTGGCCGATGCCCTCGCCCAACTTCGGGATCAAGTGACCGGGGCTGTTTCCAGCCTCAGCGGAGTGGTCGCGACGCTGACAGCCATGGAGCAACTGCTGGGCGGCGATAAGACGATCGCCGCCCTCGACCAGGGTGCCCAGTTAACCGGGCAGATGAAGTCGCTCGCCCAAAATCTCAACACGTCCACCATGGGTGCTGAAAACATAGCCGTGTGGGCCGGCCCAATGGTGAGGATCCTTAATTCAAGCCCGGCATGCGATGCCGATCCCGGCTGCGTGCAATCGCGTGCCGGGTTGGGGGCGCTGGTCGCGGCAAACAACAACGGAACCCTCAACTCGATCAAGATCATGGCGCGTAACCTGGAAGCGACCCAGCATGCGCAGACCATCGGCCAGACGCTGGATAAAGTCCAGCAAACACTAACGCAGGCCTCCAGCGCCATGAAGACTATCAAGAACCTGCAAAGCACGATGGCCGCAGCGCAGCAGGGCTCCAACGCCCTGGCCGAAGGCAGTCGAGCGATCGCCGGTGGTGTGAGCCAACTGGTCGATCAGACCAGAAGGTTGGGCAGCGGACTCGACGAGGCTTCGATATTCCTCCTGAATATGAAGCGCGATGCCGACAAGCCCTCCATGGCTGGCTTCAATCTGCCGGCACAGATCACGACGAGGGACGAGTACAAGAAGGGCGCCCAGATCTTCCTATCGCCGGACGGGCATGCGGCGCAGTATTTCATCCAGAGCGCGCTCAATCCGTTCACCACCGAGGCCATGGATCAGGTCCCAAAGATCGTCAAAGCAGCAAAATCGGCGCTACCCAATACCGAGCTGTCAGATGCCTCGGTGTCGGTGGCGGGAGTTCCGAGTGCCCTCAAGGACACGCGCGACTTCTACAACAACGACATCATTTTCATCATCATCGCCACCATCTTCATTGTTTTCCTGATTCTGGTCGCTCTGCTACGAGCGATCGTTGCGCCGCTCTATCTTATCGGCTCGGTGCTGCTTTCGTACTTGTCAGCTATGGGTCTCGGCGTCCTTGTATTCCAATTGCTCCTCGGCCAGAACCTGCACTGGAGCCTTCCCGGACTGTCCTTCATATTGCTGGTCGCAATCGGCGCGGACTACAACATGCTGCTCATCTCACGCATCCGCGACGAGTCACCGCACGGTGTGCGTGTCGGCGTTATTCGCACCGTGGGTTCAACCGGTGGCGTGATCACATCGGCGGGTCTGATCTTCGCCGCCTCAATGTTCGGCCTGATGACGGCCAGCATCTACACAATGGCCGAGGCCGGTTTCATCCTCGGTATGGGGATTCTGATCGACACCTTCCTAGTCCGCACCATTACGGTGCCGGCGTTGGCCGCCATGATCGGCCAGAAAAACTGGTGGCCTTCCAACCGCGGAAAGAGCCAGGCTCAGGTGCTCGCCTCTTACGAGGCGAAGCAGCGCCAATTGGAGCAGATTTCCGACCAATTGGTCCGGATGAAACTCCTTCCCAGCCACAAAACCCAGATTGCGGCGGCGTCGTCGTCGCCAGTGGCAAATGGTCACGCAGGCGGTGAGCGAGAAACGACGAACGGCAAACGATCGATCGAGCGTGTTCCCAACCACGCGCTCCCCTTGTTCGACCTCAGCGGCCTTTCACATCACCTAACGGCCGATCTAGGTGATCCGGTGTTGGAATCGGTGACCACCACCAACGGCAACGGCAAGCAGTCCAAGGCTGACCGCTATCTCGGCCACTCGCTACCGTTGTTCGGCCCCGGGGCTTTGTCCCATGCGCTGGTAACCGTCGGCACCAACGGCAACGGCCATGCCAACGGCAACGGCCATGCCAACGGCAATGGGTCCGGTGGAGAACGAATCGACCCTGAACCCGATCAGCCGCTGCCGGTGTTCGGCACGAACGCCCCATCGCATCAGGTGACCAACGGTAACGGGAATGGCGAGCACCGGGTCACCTAGCTCTTCGGGTCAACACCCCAGAGCCGGGGTCGATTTCATTGAGGGGCAGGGTAACTAAGCGTCTAATCGAGTGAACTCGTCTTGCCGGTACAGCTCGACACACTGCGATCGCCTGATCTTGCCGCTTGTGGTGATAGGAATGGAGCCAGGCGATACCAGAACCAAATCCGCCACACTCAGCCCATGTGACTTTGAAATCGCTGATGTGACTTCACGTTTGACGACGCGCAGTCTGTCCGCCGCTTCCTCTTCGGAGTCGCCCCGCTTCTTGAGTTCGATGATCGCGACCAGCTTTTCAACGCCTCTATCCGGAACCGCTATCGCTGCGCAGCGCCCTGCGGTGATCTCCTGGATCGTCGCCTCGATGTCGTCGGGAGAGTGGTTGCGCCCATAGACAATCAAGAGGTCCTTGATACGGCCGATGATGAACAGCTCGCCGTCGGAGAAGAAGCCCGAATCTCCGGTTCTCAGCCAGGGACCTTCAGGCGTGCCCTCCGAAGGGTCGACGATCATTCCAGCGAACGTGTGCTTACTGGCTTCAGGTTTGTGCCAGTAGCCGGAAGCGACGTTGTCGCCGCGCACCCAGATCTCGCCGACCGTTGCCGCTGGACACTCGCAACTCGTGTCGGGATTGACGACGCGCACCTCGATTGACTTCGGCGCACCGTAACTGACCAGCGGTGTGCCGCTTCCAGTCGCGCACCGGCTCGCTTGGCCCGCAGCCAGTTTCTCGGATTCGAAGTCAACAATTTCGGGAGGTTCGCCCACTTTGCGGGTCGTTATGTACACCGTTGCTTCTGCCATGCCATAACAAGGCCGTATCGCCTTGGGGTCAAAATTAAAGGGGGCGAACCGGTCAGCGAATCGCGTGAGGGTCACGGGCTGTACCCGCTCGCTACCGTTGAGGATGGTGTGCACAGCCCCGAGATCAAGCCCGGCCATGTCATCGTCTGATGTCTTGCGTACCGCTAATTCGAAAGCGAAGTTCGGTCCTGCTGAAATTGTGCAACCGTTGTGTGCCAGCAATTGCATCCATCGGGCCGGTCGCTGCAGGAAGCCCGCCGGGCTGCTGAGCACCGTCGGCCGGCCGGCCAGAAGGGGCATGATGATTCCTAGCAGGAGACCCATGTCGTGGTAGAGCGGCAACCAAGACACCACAGTCAGGTCCGCTGGAGGAACGCCACCCTCGGCCGCAAAGAAGTCGGCCATGATCTGCTCGAAATTGGCAAACACGCTTTTGTTGGGGACCATGACACCGGCCGGCGTCCGGGTGGACCCGGATGTGTACTGCAAATACAAGAAATCCGACTGTTCGTTGCCGGCGGCACGAAATCTCGGCCCGGCGGATCTCTGTCGAGAATCGAGATCCAGCAAATCGATTTCGACGATTGATGGTGCCAATGAGCCCTGCTGCGACTGCACAGCACCGTTGACGTTGTCAATGACAGCCGATGTCGTCAGGACCACAGCGGGCGAAGTATCGGCCAGCACCGAAATAGTGCGTTCATCGTGGGCGCCGCCATAGGGAACCGAAAGCGGAACCGCAACAAGTCCGGCTTGCAGTGCCCCGAAAAAGCCAACAACATAGTCAAGTCCCTGAGGTGCCAGGATGAGTGCCCGATCACCGGTCGACCCGCGAAGTCTCAGCTGCTCGCTTAGGTTCATCACCCGCCGATACAACTGTGACCATGTCAGGGTTATTGCAACGCCGTCCCAATCCTGCTCGTAATCAAGGTATGTGAACGCCGTGTCGTTGGGCTGCAGGCTGGCGCGTTCGCGCAGCACAGCAGAAACTGAGGACTCAACCACGGACATCAGGTTACCTTCGTTCTGAGCGTTTCCGGCCGGGAACGGTGAGCAACCCTACCAATCCGTCGTCGCGTCCGGGCGGCACACACGTAGCCGGCGGCGCGTACCGAACGCTCAGCCGAGACCCAACCTGAGCCGAAAGCAGCGCGCACCGCTGCGCAAATAAACTACCGTGTACGCGGTGGACAACCGACTCGCACACATGGACCAAGCGTCGTTTCTCGGTCTGCGGGCACTTGGCTACGGGGCGCTGGTGCAGTTCAATTGGATATACAACCGACCGGTAAATATTGACGGATTGCGCCGTTTCCACCGCAGTCTCGGATACGGGTTGTTGGGACGACGGGTCGAACGGTCTCCGATAGCTTTCGCCCGTGATCGGTGGGTCGTCTACCGGGGGCCCGCGGATATCGACATCGCTGAAACACCTCGTCCTCGCACCGATCTGAGCGCCTGGACCTACGAGCGGGCGTGCCTGCCCCTCGATCCCGAATACGGTCCTGGCTGGCATCTCGGCGTACTTCCGCTGGAGGACGGCGGCACCGCGGTCAGCCTGGTGACTTCGCACACTATCGTCGACGGGCTAGGGATCTTGCAGGCGATCGCCGATGCGGCCAACGGAAGAACGCGCTATCTGGGGTATCCAGCCCGCGATTCACGCACACGCAGGCGGGCGCTGCTTCAGGACGGCCGGCAAACCATCGCATCGACACCGGAGCTGGCACGAGCGCTGAGAGCGACCGTGCGCGTCGCTCGAAAAAGGCGCAAGGACGTCGCCGCATCGTTCGCTTCGGCACCACCTTCGCCACGGGTGGCCGGCGACGATGAGCCTGTCGTGGTGCCCACCCTGACCGCTTACGTCGACATGGCGGAATGGGACGCGTGCGCGAAAAGTGCTGGCGGAAATAATTTTACGCTGTTCGCTGGATTCGCAGGCAGACTCGGCGTGCGAATGGGGCGCGTTTGCACCGACGGAACGGTCACCTTGTCGTTTCCAATCAGCGAACGCACCAAGGACGATACGCGCGGCAACGCCTTGGTGTTCCCCGTTGTTTCTGTCGACCCGACGCACTTGTCGTCGAACCTGGAGGAAGTTCGTCTCAAGTTCAAGCAAACATTCACCGACCTGGCCGAGATCACCGAGGAGTTGTTAGCGCCGCTGCCACTGACTTCGATGACTCCTCAGTGGGTGGCACGCAGGGCAGCGGGAATGGGATTGGGTTCCGCCGCCTTTCCGATCGGTTGCTCCAATGTTGGTGAGGTGGATCCAGCGGTGAACCGCCCAGATGGCAGCGAAGCCGACTACGCGTCCGGGCGATTGATCGAGCCCGGCATCAGCAAGCGGACCCTCGAACGCATGGGCGGCCAGCTGTTTCTGGTTTCGGGGCGGGGCCACGCAAAAGTTTGGATCTCGATCAACGCATACCTTGCCGGCCGGACAAACTCGCAAGAGGCGCTGCGGCAGGCCACATCACGCACATTCGCCGAATTCGATCTGAAAGCAGAGATTCATGGGTAGTCACCATGAGCCGCTGAACCCGCCGAGCGTGGCCGCACTCACGAAAAGGCGCTGCGGCAAGAATCTTCAAATGCCTGAGCCGCCGAGGATTCCTGTGAAGCGGTCCGATACGCCATCGGAGGACGGCTCAGAGACTAGCCAGTCCTTGGACCACAGCGGTGACCCCGCCCATAGTCAGTAAGGTGTGCATGATCTGCCGAAGGTGAGCCTGTGTCCAGTTTTGGGCCCGCTGCACCAGCCCCACAGTCTTGTCCGGCCACACCAAATAACTGACCAGCGGAATTTCGACGATTGAAAGCATG
This sequence comes from uncultured Actinomycetota bacterium, assembly GCA_963763005.1. Classification (GTDB taxonomy): domain Bacteria; phylum Actinomycetota; class Actinomycetes; order Mycobacteriales; family Mycobacteriaceae; genus Mycobacterium. The sequence goes on along the minus strand of CAVXMI010000014.1, from coordinate 71,863 downwards.
AGGAGGATGAAGACGAAGAATGCGCTGAACTGCGTGCCGAGATCGGCTGTCGACCCCATGATGACGGCCAGCATAGCCACACCATCGATGGGCGGGATCGCCGATGCGGCACCGGCCACAAACACTGGCCAGATAAAGTCGGACTCCAACATGTCGTGCGTGCGGGCGGCGAACCACGCGAACAGGGCCCCCGGTCCACGCGGCTGGCGCACCACCTCCGACATGCCGCCGCTGCCCACCGCTACCCGTTCCTCTACGCGTGCCCGCTCGCGGGCCCTGACGATGACCAGGGCTAGCAGCACGAGCACGCCGAGGGTGATCTGAAGACGCCCGCCCGTGAAGATCACGACCGTGGACCTCACATGATCGACGACGGACATCACGTTTTGAACAGCCACCTGCGTGAAGTCGCGCAACAGTAGCAGCGCGAACATTGCAAGGCCGATACCCGCCGCCATGCCGCCCAGCCAGAAAGCGAACAGGTTCAGCATGGGGCGCCGCCGGGACGTCAAGACCAGGGCAAATCCCAGACGGAAGGGGTCAAGCGCCAGCGCGAATCCCATGTACAACACGTAGATCCACATCTGTGGGGATGTTACTCTGCTGCGGCGTGCCCCGCGGCGTAACCGGCGAACTGACGCCGGTGGGGTCTCGCACCGGCCATCCGTCTCGACGCGGGGACGGTCGCGGTGATCACGGCTCTGCGGGCGGTCATCGAGGCAAACTCGCACATGCGACACTCGCACCTGCAGAGCGCCTTCTAAACTGGATCGATTGATGTCGACGGACCCTACCGTCCCAACTGAAAAGGGCGCTTTGCCCATCAGCACCCTGAGAGAATCCACGATGGTCGAGGCTTAGCTCGAGACCATCCATCGCCAACCGCCAGAAAGTCTTCACATGAGCCTCAGCCCGGCAACCGATCGAGACGTAGTGACGGCTGCCAAGAACGGTGACTTCTTGGCGGCCGCCAAGCTGCAACGGCAATTTGACGCTGCCAAGTCTCGCGGTGCCGACCGGCGGCCCTTCAGCACAACATCCTTCGATAAGAGGCTGACACCGGTTGGCGGGCAACACCTGCGCGATTCGGATCTTGATCGGCTGCACTTCCGATTGCTTGGGACAACGGATGTGGAGAGCGCGATCGAATGGCCGAACCCTTACGATGCTGCCTTGAGTGGAGCCGCGAAGTGACGCGCATAGAGGGCCCCGTGGTCGCCTATCTTGGCTGGCACGGCAGGAGCAATCTCGGCGATGACGCGATCTACGACGCGGTGCGGTCGCAGCTTCCTGGAGCGACGTTTGTCGATATGCCGTGCTTTCCATACGAAGTGATCCGCGCGGCTGCAACAGGTTTGAATCGCTCGCTGCGGCACAGCACCCAAGTGCTGGGTGGCGGCACGCTCGTGGGAAGGCGCTTCTGGAGGCGATTGGTCAATCGCGGCATGGCGCTCACAAGAAACCAGGGAAGCTACGCCATTGGCGTTGGCGTTGAAGACCCTGTCTTCGTCGGACGCAATAGCGGCTCGGAAAAGGACGAGCTGAAGCGATGGGCGCCAATACTTTCAGAGTTTCGCACTGTGTCGGTGCGGGGTCCCCGAAGCGCTGAACTCCTGTCGGGTATCGGGCTGAATGTACGAGGTATCCGGCGATCCGGCACTTCTTCTCCCGCGACCCGATGTAGTTCCAGAGGATGGCTTGATAGGGGTGAACCTCGGTTTCGGCGATGATCTTTGGGGACACGATCCAGCGAGGTTGGCTGACGAGATGTCGGTCGCCATGAAGCATTTGTCGTCACAAGGCTATCGGTTTGTTGGGATACTGATGAATCCGGAAGACAAACGGTGGACCGAAGTGGCGCTCAAGGATGTTGCCGCAGAAATTGTGCTTCCGGCCGACGCCAGCGCCGCGGCACGGGAGCTAGCTCGCTGTTCTGTCGCCATCGTCAGCCGGCTTCACGCGGCGATCTTGGCATCGGTTTCCGACACTCCTGTCATTTCCCTCGAGTATCAACCGAAATGCAGAGACTTTGCGCTCTCCATTGACGATGAACGGTCTCTCATCCGCACTGACGAACTGAGCAGTGTCGCCGTCGTCGACCGAGTCGCCGAAGCGCTTGCGGACTCATCGAATATCAGGACGAAGACGCGTGTCGCCGTCGCAGGTCTTCAACAACAACTCCTGGCCGAGTACGCCGATCTTGGACGTCACTTGGGACTTGATGTCGCGTGACTTACGTCATCCACTGCAGTCGAGCCTCGCTGACGATGCCAGGAAGCCTGGCGCCGGTGCGGCGCAGAAAACTTCGCCTTGGCGGGCGCCACCGAACTGACCGCGGCGCCCTCTGTCGAAACGACCGCGCCTGGGCGTTGTCGAATCGAGCATTATGGATCCGGCTCTCAGCGAGATCTTGAGGGGCTGCGGTCTAGCCGCTGCCGAGGCCGTGATTTCGTCACGCGGTCCGTCACTGTCCGGTACGCTGTGGTTTCTTAAGCGGCGCCCTGGTGGCTGCTTCAGGGTGCTAAGTAACTTTTCGAGGGTGGGAATGTCTTTCACATATCTGCTGGACAAACTGGATGCCGCCGAGATTCGCAACGACCCGTTTCCGCACGTCTACATCGAGAACTTCCTCGATGACAACGACTTTGAAGCGGTGGTAACCTCGCCGGACATCACGCTGCCTGCCGCAGCAGACGTGTACGGGCTGTTCTCGGTACTTGATGCGCTCAGCTATCAGCCGGTCGAGTTTCCGGGCTGCACGAAGTCTCGCGCCGAGTATGTTGCGTGGCTCGAATCCGCTGTCAAACCCAAAGACACCCATGCCGCCTGTGAGGGCAAAGGCATGGCTCTGCGCTGCACCACCCCATCCTCCCAAGTTGTGCGCTCTCTTGACGCGTTCTTCGGGTCCCTTGAGTTGCGGGATCTGCTCAGCCGCAGGTTCGGCATCACCGCCCCCACGCGGCTGGACTGCGGACTGCAGAAGTACCTTAACGGCTACGAAATCAGCCCCCACCCAGATATCAGGCAGAAGGCTCTGACGTGGATGCTGAACGTGAATCCCGGCACGAACACAGCGGCGCACGACTACCACACCCACTACATGACTTTTCGGCCCGAGTGGGACTTCGTTGGGCAATTTTGGCGCGACACTCCTGATGCCGAGACTTGCTGGGTGCCGTGGCAGTGGTGTGAGACGCGGAAACGTCAGACCGCCAACAACAGCATCGTGGTGTTTGCTCCGCGGCACGACACCCTCCATGCTGTGCGGGCCCGTTACGATCACTTGCCGGCCCAGCGCACCCAGTTCTACGGCAACTTGTGGTACAAACCCAACCCGTTCAAATTCCGTCCCGAATTCCAGGATTTCGCAGATGGATCTGTCCCAGCGCGCCAGCCCGGCAGCAGCTTGATGAAGTCCGTTGCGGCACGGCTCAGAGGGCAGCTGGTTAGCTGGACGCCCCCACGCTAGCTTGGCTACCAGATGTGAGCCCGGTGTTCCGTGCTAGCCTTCTCCAACGGAAATGACACTTCAACGGGAGTGGGGTCTTGCGCTATGTTGAGGGCAGTCAACGCCTTTCGCAAGAAGACTGATCAGCAGGCGCTGGGCCGACCCCCGCAGCCTCTATGCATCCTGGGAGCCTCGGAACAAAAGGATTGCCGCTCTTGTGCCGAACAACAGTCGTGTCATTGAGTTTGGCGCCGGCAAGCGGATCCTTGAGCGCTATCTGGACCCATCGTGCAGCTACGTGCCATCTGACGTTGTCGACCGTGGGCCAGGAACGATCGTTTGCGACTTGAATCACAGACCTCTTCCAGACCTCGGTTCGAATGTTTACGACGTCGCCGTACTCAGCGGAGTGCTCGAATACGTGCGCGATGTCCCCTCCATGCTTGATTGGTTGACGAAATATGTCGCGGTCTGCGTGCTGACGTATGCCCCCGCAAAAGCCAACGGCTATTCGCCGCGCGCCCTCTTCGAGAGGGTTAGTCGCCTGAGACACGGTTGGATGAACAACTATCGGGAAGATGAACTTCGGTCACTCTTTCGCGAACGGAGCTTCGAGCTGGTGCAAGATGACGACTGGGAAGAGCAACGCTTGTTCGTCTTTTCGCAGCGTCCCCCGGTCACCTGATTTTTGACCTATCCGGCTTCTCGTGCACGACACCCAAATCGTTGGGCGGCCTGTTATCTGGTCCGCGGGTTTGTCCAGGGGGACGGATGGAACGTCTTGTCGAATTTGTCCGCGTGACAAGCCTTTCCAAGGTGCAAGTGCGGAGATGGTTTAGCTCAGCAACCCCACGGAACCGAAGCGAAAGCCGCCAGATCATACGATTGACCGCCGTTTACGCCGGGCCACCCGGCCTGGCCAAAATGGTCCGGTTCAGGCGTCTGTCAACTAAGCTACTTCGTCGTCGGGGCGGCGTGCCCGCACTGTAGTAAGGAGTACACGAGATGCTGGCGTTCATCACGACCCTGCGTCACCCACAGAACTCCGCAGACTACGGCCGCGTTGAATCGCTGCTGCAGGACACCCTGGCGTCGCTCACACAACAAACGTGCGACGACTACAGAGTGATCATCGTCGGCAATCGTCGACCGGCATTCCCGCTGCCGGACCGCACCATCTTCGTCGAAGTCGACTTCCCGCCTCCCTCCGACCGCAAGGGTCCTCGAACCGGCGCCGCGTCAGTAATCTGGGACAAGGGCACCAAGAATGCTGTCGGTCTGATCGCCGCGCGCAAATTCGGCCCCGAATACGTGATGTTCGTCGACGCCGACGACTTCGTCCACCGAGAACTTGCGGCTTTCGTTCACTCTCGGCCCGGCCACGCCGGGTGGGTGGTCAAGCGCGGGTTGATGTACTCGCGCAGGCGGAACGCTTACCGGCGGCTGAGGAAGTTCTACCGCTTCTGCGGGACGTCGTTCATCATCCCGTTAGAGGCGTATGAAGTTCCGACGCACCTGACCGTATCCGCGACGCAGCAGGAGATTGCCGAAGCCTTCGGTGAGCGACTCGAGCACGTCCTGGAACACGGGTGGGCTTTTGACTGGTGGCGAAATCACGGGCGTCTTCTTGAGCCGCTGCCATTCGCAGGCGCCGTCTATCACCTCCAGAACGGTGAAAACCACTCTGAAAACGACCTTTTCGGACCGGCCTTGCCGTACCGCTCTCACCTGTACCGCGACTACGCCCTTCGCCCATCGAAGGGCCGGGCCTCAACGCTTTGGGCATCCTTCGGGCCTGCCGCACTCAAGCCGGACTTCAAAGTTCCACGGCCGGCGTTTCTGCGACCCAAATCGTATTTGCAAAACTATTCGCCACCCGGCAGTCCCGTAGTCCCATCGCGATGATTGATCAGTCGCGGGCTTGGTGGTAAACCCACGCTGCGCGTACAACACCGACGTTGGGTAACGGCACCAGCCGCGTTGACACCTGCGGGGTCTCAGCAGCGCCACGCTTTCGGCCTGCTCGACAGCCTGTCCCACTCACCACCGCCACATCGCCGAAGTGGCGCGCAGGGACATCGATCATCCAGCGACGCCAGTTTCGTCACATCCGGGGACAGATCAGCCGTCGCCCTCTACTGTGAGATTCGCCTACTACGTCAATACCCAGCGAGGACCATGCCCAAGGAATTACCGGTCGTTGCGGCCATTCCGAACTACAACATGGGCCATAATTTGCGCAGCCTGCTCCCCCAAGTACTGGCGCAGCACTACGATGCCGTCTTTGTCCTCGATGACGCCTCTACCGACCACAGCGCCGACGTGGTAAGTGAGTTCGGCGACGAAGTGAAATTCGTACGGAGCCGCGAAAACCGAGGCGCGGGCGCTAATCGCAATCAGATCATCGACCAGGTTGCAGACGGGGCACTGATCCACTTCATCGACGCGGACATGGACCTGGAGACTCCCGAGACCCCCACCGTTGCAAGGGAAGTCGCCGAACGCTATGCCGATCGAGGAGTCGGTTTGATTGGCGGGTTAGTCACCCTCGCCGATGGCCGCCAGGAATGGTGTAACCATGGCGCTGTGCTCTCGGTGTGGGGGAATAATACGGGGACGTTACAGCTGTCGATCGAGCGATTGAGGGAAAAACCGCGCCTCGCCGGCGCTATTCGACGAGTGGTTGCGCCGGCCATCAAGGATTGGCCCAACACACTCGAGCCTCCTGCCCCAGCACCCGCTTACTGGGTCCATGAAGGAAATATGCTTGTTTATTCCACGATATTCAGGTCGATTGGCGGGTTTGACCCTGCGTTAAGGGCGCAGGAGATTCAGGATCTGTCAATCCGCTTGGAAAAGAGGGGCATCAAGCGACAGTTCGATCCCAGCATCAGGGTGGTTCATCACCACATTGATGTCAGGGGCAAAAACCGCAATAAATGGGAGAATAACGCGACCCGCTATCTCATACGCAAGCACGGAATATACCGTTTTCTGACCGACCACTAGCCTATCCCAATAGCGGGAACCCAGTGGCAGGCCCCGCGGTATTCACCGGATTCGTAATGACCGCCGCTTCCAAGTTCAATAGCCATAGGTACAGCGCTATGTCGGATGCGAGTGGCATGCCGACCGCATTGGCAAGTCCCATAACAGGCTCACCGCTGACCGCTTGCAACATCCCGTTGACGAACAGGTTGACGTCATAGAATGGAACACTGATCAGGCCGGCAGTGATGATATCTGCCGTCGGAAGAAGTTTGGCGTAGAGGTCCGACACCACACCAGAGATCGTGTTGGGGATGTTAGTGAGTGTGGATCCCAGAGCCGCAGGGTCAACTGCAAGGGCCGACAACCCCGTCGCCGGGCCGGTCGACAAACCCGTCGCCGGGCCGGTCGACGCGCTCGTCCCGCTCGCCGTCCCCGACGACGGATTTAGCAGTGAGGTCAGCGAACCGAGCGACGGCAGCGTTACCGGGTGCGGCCCGGTACCGCTCAGATCGCCGAGGAAGTCCTGGATGCCCTGCTGAGTTCCGCTTGCCAACAGCCCGGGCAGCTGTTCGAAGGCACTGAGGGGCGGCAATAGCCCGGCCGGCGTAGGCACATTGGCCGGCCCGGTTGACCAGCCATATCGCGGGTCGCCGTAGCCCAGGTTCACCAGATAACGTCAGGTCCGGCTGCAGCAGGTCGGCGATGGGGTTCCCGATGATCGGGATGCCCCGCAACGGAGCCACCAGCGGCAGGTCGGTGGCGGGAATCATGTAGTAGGTGGTCATAGTGGGCCCCGACGTCGGCAACTGAATAGCAGAATCTAGCTGCGCCGGTGTGAGAGCGTGGTAGCCGAAGTGGTTCAGGCTCATAATGGCGTTGAGGTCGGACAGGAAGTTGAGGGGGTATTGCGGGAAGTCGGCCCAGCTGTCGTATTGGATCGTGTAAATCGTGGTCGGGTAAGCATTGGAGGGTGTCGCGCCGTAGAAGTCCATTCCCAGGCTCGGCAGCTGTAGACCAGGGAAGCGCGTGTAAAACCCGCCATTGGGGTTCACCGGATCGCCGACTATCAGGAAGCTGGCCTCCGAAGTCGGCACGCCCGCCGCTTGGAGCTTCGCCATTTCCAGCGACGCGATGACCGCGCTTTGGGAGTAGCCGTAAATGTTGACGGGGGTCCCAGCCGCAATGTAGGGCTGGAGCGTGTTGTCCAAGTTCTGAAGGCCGATTGATACGGACTCTGTGAAGGTCAGTTGCTTGACGCCACCGAACGGGTAGGCATTTTCTGGCACAGCTCCAGCCGCAGACACCTCCACGGCTGCACTGGCGGCGGTGGGCGTGCCGGTGCCGGTACCGATCAGCGGGTGCCCCAGCAGCGCCTCGGTGGGCGCATTCATCACTGTCAGCAGATCCTGCTGGGCGGTCTGAAACAGGGCGGTCGCGCCAGCGCTCTCAGCGGCCAGATACGATCCGGCACTGGCGTTTACGGCCTGCATAAACCGGGCGTGAAACGCCGCAGCCTGTGCCGCGAGGGCGTGATAGTCCTGGGCGTAGGTACCGAACAGCCCCGCGATGGCCGCCGATATCTCATCCCCGGCGGCGGGCACAAATTCCGTGGTCAAGGCCGCCGCGGCGGCGTTGGCGTCGCTGATCGTCGCACCGATATTCGCCAAATCCGTGGCCGCTGCCGCCACTACATCCGGATTGACGATCACAAACGACACTGCATCCCCCTAAACGACGGCGCCTGCCAGGCCCAACCCCAGCAACGCACCTCGCAGGACCAGATTGTATCGCCATCCTTGCACGCCGTTCCGCGCTTGGCAGAGGTTTGTGGTTTATCAAACGAACGCGAGCCAGCCCGGCCCAAGCCTGGTACCGCGGCGAGTCGGATCTGCCGTGAGTTAGTTGAGTGGCGAAGGGGCGGGCTTCGAGCCCAAGGCCCTTCTCACAGCAAGTTTCGCCAGATTACGCCGGCCCCTGTGTGAGGACTCCGGCTCAGACGTGCATGAAGACGTACTGACAGCACTATCCGGCGGACACTGCTGCGCCTGCCCTCGGTCAGTGCGATCGCAGGAAGCCGGTCTCCGCGCGTAAGAAACGATAATTACCGCGCACGCGACCAACCACACGATCGGCACCAGAACCAGCGTGGTGACGACGAGCGGCCGGGTACCGACTACCCCGATGACTCCTGGCTGTCCCACGATCGGTCCGAAGACCGGTTCGGGGACCGGCCGGCCTGGGACGGCGACCTGAGCGATGCTAAGCGCTACGGCCAAGCTTACGCAGATGCCGACCGCACGACGGCGGCCCCCGTGGGTCGCAAGCTGGTCGAAAATCCCTGCACCGGGCGGGCCATCGGGGTCTCGGACAACGAGCGCAGCAACTGGCAAAACGAATACCAGATAGTAGTGAAAGACCAGAGCGGGAAAAAGCGACGCAGCTGGCCAGCAACATGACCCCCGTCAGGACAGGGGGGATGCGCAGCCCTAGAGCCAGCACGGCGACGACGATGGCGAGCAGGACTACATATCCGGCCAGCGATCGCGGACCGGCGAGGAAGCCGTCGGGTATCTTGCCGCCCGTTTGGTAGACCTTGACCCCATCTGGAATCAGGAGGAGCGCTCTGCCGAAGGATATGTTCCGAAAGCCAATAGCCAACTGAGGAGAACCGTAGCTGAGCGTGCTGTGGATCGATTGTGTGATTGTGGCCGGAAAGTTGCGCGGCCACAGTAGATACGCGGCGAGACTGGACGTCACCGCGCCGGCGACGGCGACGCCGCCCATCCGCCATTGCCGGGCCGCGAACAACACGACGGCCAGCACGGCGAACTGTGGTTTTATCAGCGTCGCCAGGACCACCATGATCGCGACGAGGCCCCACCGGTGTCGGCACAGCGCCACCAGGAAAACCAGCCCGACAGGCGCTAACAACGCCACCGAGTTGGCCCGATCGACAACCATCCACGCCGGAATGGCCGCCGCGCCGCATACTACGAAGACCACCACCCGTTCAAGACCTCGTGCGCCCCGGGCCGCCCACACCGCGGGGGTAAGGACCGCGATCGTCAGCGCGAGCAGATAACCCAACAACCCCAGCTGCGGAGCGCTCAGCCATTTACCCAGAAGCCCGAAGATCATCTGCGGCACCATCGCGGCCGCCGGGTAGTTACTGCCAGCCGGCCGGAAGTCCGGCGGCCAGAACAGCGGGTAGGGCGCCCAGGGGTTGGGCCGCATTCCCCAGCTCAGTGGAAGTTGGTAGTCACCGAAGCAGTGCCTACCGATGTGCGAGTCCCAATTGATGATGCAGTCATCCGGGGTGGAAACCAGAGAGGAAAGCACGTCGACCGAGTAGTACTGGGTGAGCACGTAGCCGACCACCGCCGAAACCACTGAAACCAGCAACACGGTGCCGAGCAGGAGTGTGCGCTCGGACTGGTTGGCGACGGCCGAGATTTGATCTCGTACCCCTGAGACCGCACCTCGGAGCACCTCGATGGGCCGCTTCACACGCCTCTCCTGGTTCCCTGCGAATTGGAAGTGGGACCCTCGCCCCTTGGGCTGCAGCCGCCCGGCAGTGTAACCCAAATCGCGTGCTCGCATCAGGCTCCCGATCTGCACGCTGTCGTCCCAAGGTGAAATACCAACGGCGCTAAGAGTTTCCGACCTGCCAGCGCCTGGATAGGTCAGTGCCGGCGTCGATCTGCATCCGCCTGCCGAGCCAGCGGTACGCCGCACGCCGCGCGACAGCATTCGCACGGGCTTTCATGGTGCCGACGAGCAGGTGGCGCGGACCGAGGAGGCCGGGATTCGCCGCGGCGAACTCGCGGCTGAAGCCGATGGCCTGCTCAGCCTGTGCGCGCACTAGCTGCACACTCCATTGGGATTGGCTGACCCGGAACGCGGCAAGCGGTCGGGGCACCGCGACCAGGCTTCCGCGCAGCAGTACCGCGCAGTACGTCGCCTGGTCGATCAGGTAGGGGAACCGACCGTCCCAACCGCCCGCATCGACCAATGCCGCGCGTCTGAACAACACCGACGCCGGTTCGCCGAAGATGTTGGTGCCGGCCAGCACGGTCCGGCGGATGGCCTGGGCGCCATTGACTTCACCGCGCAAGCCGGCCAGCCCGCGGTTGCGCAGCACCGGCGTTCCCGCGGCATCTATGACATCCCTGGGACTCGCAGCCATCACTGCCGCCGGGTTCGCTTCCAATGCCGCCACCTGCTCTGCCAGGATGTCCGGCGAGAGCAGATCATCGCCGCAGACCAGCTTGATGAACTCGCCGGCCGCGAGCTCGGTGACGGCATTGAAATTCGCCGGCGCTCCCCCGCCAGAAGCCAAGCGGCTCAAGCGAACACGAGGGTCAGCGGTGAATTGTTGCAGCGCTTCCCAGGTGCCGTCGGTGGAGCTGTGATCGGAAACTAACACCTCGAAATCGCTGAAGGTCTGCGCCAGAATCGATCGCATTGTGGCGTCGATGAACGCAACGCTGTTGTATGCCGGAACGACGACCGATACCCGTGGCGTCACGATTAGGTTTGCTGATGCTCAGCCAGGCCAAGTTCAGCCCGGCTACGGTGAAATGAAAATCCGCGGTGAGCAAACCAGCTGTACACAACGGTTGCGCCGGTGATGGCCAGTTGAGATAGCAGCACCGGCCAGCCGAACACCTCCACCAGCAGCGGCAACGCGGCAAAATTGAAGCCCAGTGTTGACAAATTGACCAGCTCGAACCGAGCCAAATCACGCAATACATGACCGGTCACCCGGAAGACAAACCTGCGGTAGAGGACGAATGCGCACAGCACGGCAGCTGTGTTCGCGCAGAGCAACGTGCTCAGATAACCGACGGCTCCCCGGGGGAAGAGCCACAGGAACAACACGAACCAAACCGCACCGATTGCGGTGTTCATCCCACCCACGATGAGGAAGGCGACCCGCTGGTCCCGGATCAGCCGAAGCAGCGGACCAGGAACGCCGGTCATCCCCGCCGGCGGACGGATCTGCCCGTCGTCGCCCGCAAAGGGGTCGAGGGTCATCGGCAGCCAGTCTAAGTGGACTGCGGGGCCCGCGGGATAGCCCGTTGACTAGCTGACCCGGTAGCTGCGGCCGATCCTTCGCCTCCCACCATGTCGCGGATCATGAACAACGGCCTGCCCTTGCTCTGGTCATACAACCGGCCCAGATAAGCGCCGATGATGCCGAGCATCAAAAACTGCGTACCCGTCAGTAGGCCGATCGCGGCCATCAGTGAGCTCCAGCCTGGAACTGTGTCGCCATAAAGGGCGCCATAAACAGAGTTGATGGCGGCAGCGAAACCGATGGCCGCCATCACCCAGCCGAGTATCACCGACAACCGCAGCGGCACCATCGAGAAGGAGGTGATGGCGTCAGCGGCAAAACGCAACATCTTGGCAAACGGGTACTTGCTCTCACCCGCCGCCCGTACGTCACGGTCGTAGACCAGCGGCACCTGCTTGCCGCCGATCCACGACACCATTCCGCGGACAAACCGGTGGCGCTCGGGCATGGCGATCAGCAGCTCCAGCACGCGACGCGTGATCAAGCGGAAATCGCCGGTGTCACAAGGGATGTCAACCTCGGCCATGCGGCCGATCAGGCGATAAAAGAGCGCAGCGGTGGCGCGCTTGAGAACGCCTTCACCTTCACGCCGGCGGCGCTGGCCATAGACGACGTCGGCGCCCTCGTCCATCAGTGCCAGCATGTCGGGCAACAGCTCGGGCGGGTCCTGCAGGTCGGCGTCAATGATCAGCACACGCTCGCCGCGGCACACGCTCAGCCCCGCGGTGAGCGCGAGTTGATGCCCATGGTTGCGCATCAACCGCACGCCCACGACACGCGGATCCTCCACGGCCGCCTTCTCGATAACCTCCCAGGTCCGATCACTCGAACCGTCATCGACCAGAACCAACTCACTGGTCCCGCCCAATGAATCCAGCACACCCCCTACCCGGTCCAGAAACAGCGGCAGCACATCCTCCTCGTTAAAGCAGGGCGCCACCAACGAGACTGCCGGGCGAATCACCACAGTCATGGCCGTTAATCTAATTCTCAGGCTCGCTTGCCGCCGGTCTTTCGCGAATTTCGCGTGACCATTTCAACAAGCCGTAACACATCCGCCACGGCCGCTCGCTGGTACGGTTTGCCAGGCAGAGCAGCCGCGGGCTTCACTCGACAGCTGAGCAGCGGGTATAGCCGGATGATCACCGCAGGCAGACGGCCGTCGACTAGCTGGTTTCGGCGCTGCCGCGCTTGGCCTTCCGACGGTTGGCGAGAGCCGTCCTCACCAGACCCATGCCCTGGTTTGGGTTCACGATGTGGGCCGCGATGCTGATGATGCGGCTGAGGTTGAGCAGACCCCGGTAGATGAGGAATCGCGTCTTATTGACGACACCAGGCTGTTCTCCGTGCTCCCTCCAGTAGGTCGTCTCGTCACCGCTGAAGTTATCGGCCGGAGCAGCGGTGTAATAATAGAGCGCTACCGATCGCCGCCACTTGCCTTCAGCGATGGGAACGGGGAACCCGTGTACCGACTGGTCATCGGTACGGAAGACGACGACCCTACCCCAACTCGGTAGGACGATCTGGACGGCGTGGTCCTGCTTGTCGTAAAGCGAAAGGCAGCCCCCGTCCTGCAGCGACCAGTCTTCGTTCAGGTAGACGAGGACGTTGATACGGCGGTAAAGGTTGAGGGCACGGTAGTAATGAAAGTCGGTGTGGGGGCTCAGGATGCCACCCGAGCCGCTCAGGTGTAGGCCACCGCCGACCAAGTAAGGATCCGGGAGCAATTGCTTGATTCCCGTGATTTGCTCAAGCGCCCTCAGGAACCGGGGTCCGGACAGCTCCCTTATCAGCACTCGGAACGGCTCCGGGATTATGTCGAGATCCGCGCAAGCCCGCTTGTTCTGTTGGTAGCGGTCGCCCAGCTCGTTCCATCCCGCCCACGAGATATCGGGAAACGACGCCGCGTCCGACGGAGAAAAGAGCAGGAGGTCATCGACCACCAGGTGCGGGAACGGTTCGGCCGTCTGGAACTCGTGTCTCAGCTCCGATGCGTTCCGCTCAAGTTCTTCCACATTGAAAACCGAATCAGCCACCTGGTTCCCCCGGTTGTCGCCTAGCCTCAGACTCCGTGACCATACAACGAGGGAACGACTGAGACACGATGGTTGGAGCAATCGATTGAAGTATCTCCTTACCCATTAGGGTGATTGCACTTATCGGCACGGCAGGGTAGTTACCGATGATGCTGCGGGGCGTGTCGTCCTCAGTGCGAGCCGTTGGTGTCCAGTCGGCGACTGGCTGGTCGCGTCGAGTGTCTTCGGTACGGCTCGAGTTGTTTACGGGGCAGGGCACCAGTGACAGATCGCCTTTACAGGCAAAGACCCCGCTCGAGCTTCGGCCAGTCGCCGCCGTAGCCGCGCTCCGGTGGACTTGCCGCGGACCTGTTCACGCTCTCGCTGGTGCTCGCGCCGGCATGTGTCGCAGCGGCCGGATGCGTCGCGGGGAGATTGGGGCAGCGCGCGTCGCGCAATCCCAGGCAGGGTCGCGGGTGGCGTGTCGGATCGGAGGTCGCCTGAAACTCACCAATCCACGAAAATTCTTCCCCGGTTGTGCCTATGCTTCGTCGGAGGTTCACGAGGGAGCTTGAAATGCACGTGTCGGCGATGCTGTGCAAGCTATCTGCGACAGTCGCAGCAGTGATCGTTGCCTCGGGTTGCTCGACGACACCTGATTACTCCGCGCCGGCATCATTCACCGTCAGCAACGACGCTGTCGCGCATGTTGTCCAGCAGGCGCTCACACGCACTACGTTCGCTGCGCACGAAAATGGCCCGCCGACGGTTGACTGCTTAGGCGAGGCCAGCTGCACCATCGCCTACAGCGTCCAAGAGCCAGTCGGATGGATCAACGAGGTCGAGTTGCTGCTGCCAACCCGTCAGATATGGAAGGCAATGTTCACCGATCCGCAGTTTCAGAACGGCACCATCACGGTGAGGGGCCCCGTAAAGACAATGCGCGGTAAAGAGACATCAGTACTTTTCACGCTGTCTTGCGATCGGGGCGCTGCGTCCCAGATCGACTGGAACAACGTCGACAGCAAAGGTCTCAAGACCTTGTGCAACTACACCCAGCAGGTCGAGCTGCCGTTTACCGGCCTTCACGGTCCCACCGGAGTGGCAGTGGACATCGCGGGGAATGTCTACGTCACCAATGACCGCAACAACCGAGTGCTCAGACTGCCGGCGGGGACGAACTGGATGGGTTCGCGTCTCACCCACACCAACCCGGTCGAATTGCCACTCAACGTGCAAGTCCCTTCGAACGTGGCGGTCATCGCCGGTGACGTCTACGTTACCGACAACAGCCGGGTGCTGAAACTGCCGGCGGGGCGGAACAGCCCCATTGAGCTGCCGTTCGTGGTCCAGGTTCCCATGGGCGTGGCGGTGGACGCCGCGGGTGATGTCTATGTCACCGACGGCGGAAACGGCCGGGTGCTCAAATTGTCAGCCTGGTCGACCACCCAGGTTGAGCTCCCATTCGGGGGCGACCCGGAGGGGTTGCCCGGTGGCGTGGCAGTGGACAACGCCGGCAACGTCTACGCCGCGGGCAAGGACAGTGTGTGGAAGCTGTCGGCGGGAGCGAACACCCCGACCAGGCTGCCGTTCTGCCGGTTTAAAGAGTCCCAACGGGGTGGCCGTGGACACCGCGGGCAACATCTACGTCACCGACGGCGGCGACAAGGACCACGACCGGGTGCTTGTACTGTCGCCAGGGTCGACTGCGCAGATCGAGCTGCCGTTCACCGGTCTTCACCGTCCCACCGGAGTGGCGGTGGACACCGCGGGGAACGTCTACGTCACCGACTCCGGCAACAACCGGGTGCTTGAACTACCGGCCGCGGCCGTTGAACTACCGGCCGCGGCCGTCCGGCTCGGCGATCGCGGGAATCCGGCCACTGAACCAATAGAGGTTCTGTCTCCTTGTTCGTAGTCATCGTTTATTCAGCGGATATGTCTGTCATTCCCTGTTAACTGGCGTCGCCTAGGATTGGGATTTGTGAAGCATTTCCGGTTGGCCCACAATGCAATTTGTTATACAGCGTCAACTAATGGAATTTGCTGTTATGCACCGCGCCGGTCGCGCATCGGCAAGTCTTCGGAAAGCACCGGGGCTTGGGCATGACCAAGGGTCGCCAGTGAATTTCCGGCTGGCCAGTGGCAGGCGTAGTCCGCAGCAGGCGGTCGTGGACTTTGGTATAGAAGAACTCGAACCGCGTCGACGTCGGTTGTCGCGGTCGCCCTCGGTGGGTCCCGGTCAAGCGGCCAGCTCGGCGGCGTCCACGCCCATCTCGCCCTCGCCGTGCGCTTACACGCCGAGGGCCAGGTGCATGTCCGGCCCGGCCGGCGACCGCGTGCAAGAAACGCCAGCCCATATCGCCGTAGCCCACTCGATCGCGCGCACGGGGTGGAGCGCATGGCCGGTGCGACCCGCAACTCGCGCAGCCGTAGGCTCCCGGCCATGAGTCCCTGGCCCGCGACGTGACTGGATTGGTGAGCGCGAGCGCACGCGCACTCGCGGCGCAGGCGCTCGGCAACGACCGGGTACTCGTCACCGGCGCGTCGGGCTGGCTCGGGAGGACTGCCCTCGACCTGCTCGCCCCGCTGGGCCTGCCCACGCTGGCCCTGGCCAGCCGGGCCCGGATCATCCGAGTCGGTGATTGCGAGATCGAGTGCCGCGTGTGGGACGACCGGGAGGTGGCCGCTTTCGCGCCGACGGTCGTGCTGGACTGCGCGTTTCTCACCCGGGACCGAGTTGCCGACATGCCGCTCGGCGAGTACGTCGCGGCCAACCGCGCCCTGACCGAGCGCCTGGTGTACGCGACGCAGCTGCCCGGCGTACGTCTTGCGCTCACGGTCTCCAGCGGAGCGGCGGTCCACCCGCACGACGCTCTCGACGGCCCGATCGAGGACAACCCGTACGGCTACCTCAAGCGCGAGGCCGAGCACCGCCTGGCGCAGGCCGCCGCCGAAAGCGGGGCGGTGCCCGTCGTCGTGCGGGCCTGGAGCATCTCCGGTGCCCACGTGCAGAAACCGCAGGGCTACGCACTGGGTTCGATGATCCGGGACGCCGACTCGGGGGCGATCCGAATCACGGCGCGCCGTCCGGTGTTTCGCCGCTACGTGCTCGCCGAGGAGCTACTCGCCCTGGGCATCGCCGAGGGCGGTGTCGGCCCGGCCACGATCGACAGCGGTGGAGAGCTGGTGGAGATGGCCGAGCTCGCCGCGCGGATCGCTGCGGTAGTCCGCCCCGACGCAGTGATCAGCCGTGACGAGGTCGATCCCCGCGACCCGGATCGATTACCACTCCGACGGCCAGGATTGGGAAAGGCGTTGCCAGAGGTGGGATTTGGCGAGCGCGTCCCTTGATCGTCAGATCGAGATCACCGCCCGCGGGGTGCTCGGCCGCGCTTGATCAGCTCATACACGAGTCGGGCGACGGGCGCAGACGTTCCTCGAGCGCCGCGGCGAGTTGGTCGATACGGTGCATATGCAGCTGGCATAAAAACACGTGGTGCTAACCGAAGTTGCCGGTCAACGCCTGTACCGGGTGCGGGACCGGACTTGGCTGAATCTAGTGTTCAAGTCTGCCGCTGATTTTGGCGACGACGTCGCGGAGGCCGTCGGGTAGTGGGTCGGCGGCGTTGGGGTTCTGATGTGCAGCTACCGGGTGAAGATCAGGACGCGGCTTCCGAAATATATTCGCGCGGCCTCGATGTGGTGACGGCGTCCGTCGCAGCGCAGCAAGCCGGTCTTCGCGCGTATGAAACCAAGATTGCCGCGCACGCAACCAGCCACAGGATCGGCGTCAAGACCGCCGTCGTGGCGACGACCGGCGTGGCTTTGTCAACCTCCCCCGGCCCGCCCGGTAGCGCGATCTGGGCAATGGTGAGCGCCGCGGCCAGACTCACGCAGATGCCGACCGCGCGACGGCGGTCACCGAGGGTCGCGAGCCGGTCGAAGATCCCCGATCCCGGCGGCCCGTCCGGGTCCCGGGCCACCAGCGCAGCGACCGGTAAGACGAACACCAGGTAGTAGCGGGCTGTCATGGCGGGGGACAGCGCGGCGGTGGCCAGCAGCACGATGCCCACCATGACCGGGGGGATGCGCCGCCCGAGAGCAAGCACGCAGACGACGACCACGAACGAGCACGACGTACCCGATCAGCGATCGCGGACCAGCGAGAAAGCCGGCCGGTACTTTGCCGCCCGTTTCATCCGGCCTTGATGTCATCCGGGATCAGGAGGAGCTCCTTCGCGAAGGACACGTTGTATAGATCCCGACGAAGCATTGGCGAACGAACTGCCGTAGTCGAGGGTGTTGTGGATCGACTGCGCGATTGTCTCGGGAAAGTCCCGCGGCCACAGCAGATAGGCGGCGAGATTGGAGATCGCGACCCCGGCCGAGCGCGATGCCGCCCAACCGCCATTGCCGGGCCGCGAACAACGCGACAGCCAGCACAGCGAACTGTGGTTTCACCAGCGCAGCCAAGACCACCATGATCGCTGACCAGGCCCCACCGCCGTCGGCACAGCGCCACCAGAAACACCAGCGCGATCGGCACCACGAACCCCACCGAGTTGCCCCGATCGATTGCCATCCACGCTGGAATGGCCGCCGCGCCCAACGCCACGAACACCACCACCCGCTCGAGACCACGTGCACCCCGAGCCGCCCACACGGCGGGAGTAAAGACCGCGATCGTCAAAGCAAGCAGGTAGCCGAACAACCCCAGCCGCGGCGCATGCAGCCATGCAGCGGGACCCGCGAAGATCATAGTGCGGCACCAATCCACCAGCGGGGTATTGACGGTTCTGTTGGGGAGGGCTCCCACGGATTTGGCAGCACACCGACGAGGGCAGAACATTCGCATAGTCGTTGAAGCAGTGTCGACCAACCTTCATCCCCCAATCGGGAAAGCAGTCCTTCGGGAGCCAAGCGAGAGAGGAAATCACGTCGACGGAGTAGTACTGGGTGAGAACAAAGCACACCGCCCCCGAAACCGCCGACGCCATCAGAATGGTGCCCAGCATGATGGTGCGCTCGGATTGGCCGGCTACCGCCGAGACCCGCTCCCGGACCGCCGAGACTAAATCCGGTAGTACCCCGGGGGGTCGTTTCACTGCATTCTCCTAGGGTATGTGCGTAACGGTAGCGGAGCAGGCGCGCCCAGCCCAGCCACGCGGGAGTTTAACCCAATGCACTTGTTATGGGGGCCCTCGGCGCAGTCGATTTGGTCGCCGCGCGTGATGCACAGTGGCTGGTGCTCTTCGATCTAGACATCTACGAGCCGACGGCCTTCGCCTGGGAAGTGATCAGTGCTCACCAAAGAGCCGGGGACGTCATCTACCTCGACGAAGCGTTTGACGGCGACAAACGACGCGTTCTGAACGAGATGATCGTGCCGTCGATCGGTTGCGAGCCCGTCGGCACCAGAGCGCTCGCGCTGAGTTTGGTTGTAACCTGCATTCGAGCCGAACCCAGCAGCGCCAGGCGCGCTCGAAACCTGGCTATGTCCAACTGGCCTGACCCCGATTGGTCGAGCCAGGGCGTATGAGAGTCTTGCGGCCCACGACGTGGGCAGGAAGGCTGACAAGAACATGGCGACGAGGAAGCGGCACAGCCCCGAGCAGGTTGTGCGCAAGCTGATGACGGCCGATCGCCTGCTCGGCGAGGGCAAGTACACCGCGGTGGTTGGGCGGGTTTTCCTTGGACTTCTTGCGCAGGTATGCCCACCGTTCCTTTCGTTCTTCGGGCGAAATTGTCGGTTTCTGCTGGGGGTTCTCAGTGGGCTGCCGCGCCGGCTGATCGCTCTGATCCCGTTGTCGGTGACCCACCAACCGCGCGAGCACGCGTCGCACCGCTTCTAGCGCCTACGAGTCCTTGTTTAGGCCGACCATATCGTGCGGTCGTTGTCGAGGGCTCCGCGTAGATCCGCGCCGTCTAGTCTTGCTCCTGCAAGGTCCGCACGGCCCAGATGTCTAGGTAGCGGGACGCGGTAGTGGGTCAGTTGAATGATCGCCGCGCGGTGGCCTTGCTTAAGTTAGGACTGATCGACCCCCCACAAACGCGTACTGGCCTGAGCGTTGGGAGTTCAGCTGCTCATGCGAACAACGCGCGACGCGGTGAAGGTGTTGAATGGGCCGATGGTGCAGCCAGCTGACGATCGGCCCTCGCCTCGTGGATGACCACCGACGGCAGCGCCGCCGCGCAGCCCGAGTCGTGCTCATCGACCCCCATTACCGGGCGCTTCTGGTCGAGGTTCGCAATCCCGACAACGGGGAACTGACATGGATGACGGTCGGCGGCGGCATTGAAGAGGAGAGAATCCCGCCGACGCCGCCGCGCGGGAAGTGCTCGAAGAGACCGGCCATCATGGACTGCGGCTAGATCGAGTCGTACGTGAGCACTGCGTCGATTTTAGTTGGCACGGAATCGCTTATCGCCAACACGAGCAGTGGTTTATCGCCTCTGTGGAAGCGTTCGAGGCCAGCGGTCGCTTCCGCGACGAATACGAAAGATCTGAGATCCGTCAGGCGCGGTGGTGGACAATCGATGAATTGCGCGCCAGCACCGCGTTGTTCAGTCCCGCCGACCTTCCGCAGTTTCTGATCGAGATACTGACCAACCGCGCTGATTGACGGGCCGATCCGCAGCGTGGCCCAGCCAACGATCTCGTCGCTACGAGGCTCGGCGAGCAAGCATCTGTGTGGCTGCCGGCGATCGCGGGGTTTAGTGGTTGCGCGGAACGGCTGCAGACAATACCAACCGCCAGCGCGCTACGCTGCCACCTGTACCCACCGATGAACGACTCTCACCCACAACGGACCAGTTTGAGACTCCCCCCAAACGGTGGACATCGAGATAGCGGGATGAATGGTCCCGATGGAAGGATGTCACCATGTCCCGAACCCGTCGGTCTTTTACGACCGAGTACAAGGTCGAGGCCGCTCATCGGGTGATCGATTCCGGGCGCACTGTCGCCGAGGTCGCTCGCGAGCTTGGCCTGAACGAGGGCCTGCTCGGACGGTGGGTCGCCGACGAGCGTCGCCGTGTGGAGGCGGCGGCTGCCCGTAACGAGGAGCCGTTGACCGTGGCGGAGCGTACCGAGCTCGCGCGTTTGCGCAAGCAGGTCGCCCAGCAGGAGAAAGCCAATGTTATCTTCAGCCGGCCGCCCGAAATGTGGTGCGGTCAGGGTGTTTGTGTCGTGGACACTGTCGTCGACGTGCCTAGCCGGGCGGCGCGAAGTTGACCGTGTAGGTGAGCGATCTGGTCGCGTAGGCGGTGGTTTTCGTCGTCAAGGTCGCGGATGTGTTGGTGTGCGAGATTGAGCCGGTTGCACAGGGAGGCATCGCTGGCGGGCTCTTGTCTGCGGGCAATGGTTTTTCGTTCGCGGAGTGCCCGTATTCTTCGGATTTCATCTTGAAGGTCGGTTTGGGTGTAGAGCCAGGATCGCGAGATGCCAGCGTGCTCAGCGACGGCGGCGAAGCTAATCGCGGCCCCTGCCCGATCAAGGTCGTGTAGCGCGGAGATCGCTTTAGCACGGGTCTGTTCATGGCGTTGTTTGGCCGCGGCAATAAGGTGAATGCTGTTGTCAGCGCCGTCTTCGGTAGGCTCCTGGTCCTCGGTTTTCAGTGTCGTGATGATGGTGTCGAGGTTGGTCAGCACGGTGCGGTTTGATTCGGCGAGGCTTTGCTGTCCGCGAGCCTCGGCTGCGGTGATCAGCTGCAGGGTCTGCTCGCGCTGAGCGCGGTGTTGGGGCAGGAACACCGGTGTCGTGATGAATACCGGGCAGCTAAACACGCGTTGGCGTGTGGACATGACTTCTGCAGCGGAAGTCCGCAATACCCGTTCGGTGAGCCATTTTCGCGCGAGCCAGGTTGTGGTTCATCCATTCGGCGTCACCGAGCAGGCTGTCGCTGCTGGTGTCGACCGTCTGGCCATGGATGTCGATCTTGCGGGCGCGTTCCCACTGGGTGCGGATGGTGGAGTCGGTCAAGCGGGCGTATCGGGCAGTCATGGTGTGGCTGGTGTGGTCGAGGAGTCTGCGCACGACCTCCTGGGAGACGTCGTTGTTGATCAGCCGGGTGGCGCGGGTGCGGAATTGGTGCGGGGTGACCTTGGCTGGGCGGCCCAGTTCATGGTGACAGCGGCGGCGGCGAGCCATTGCTTGAGGTGCATGTCAGAGGTGTTGGGGCCGATGGGGTGTCGTCCGTTGGGATTGGCATGTGTGCGTGGGAACAGCACGGTGGTGTCGGGGTGGGCTGCGCGGGTGCGGTGCTGCTGGTCGGTGATCTCGGCGGCGAGCCGCTCGTCGATTGGCACGATCGCCTCGCGACACATCTTGTGGTTTCGGTGGCGCAGGTAAGTCGCCCCTGCAGGGTCCCGGACGAGGCAGTCGATTCCCAGACGCGTGGCGTCGCCGTCGGCAGCCCGGTCCGATCAGTATTGGATCAGCAAGCGGATGCGCAGGTCATCGACGCGGTCGAGATTGGCGGGAGCTTCGAGCTGGTTCATCACGAACTCCGGGATTGCCCGTGGCAGCGCGGGCTGTTCGGGTCGCGGGCAGTCGTCGGGATAAAGATCGGCATCGGCCGGCAGTGGCGCCCAACGGTGCTGACGGACCGCCTGCAGAAGCCTGGTCACTGCGCCGATGTCACCGCGTCGCGTCTTCGGATGGGTGACCTTGGCGGCCAGCGCTGCCAGGTAGTCCTCCAAGCGTGGGCGGGTCAACTCGGCTGGGCTCAACGGCGCCGCCGCCCCGGTGTCAGCTGCGACAGGCGCTTCACCGCGACGAGATCACGGCGGACCTGGGTGAGCCCGATCCCGCATGACAGTCGCCATCGGCACCATCGTTTGGTCAGTTCCCGCAGCCACGACGGCTGCAGCGCGGTGAAATCGAGCTGAGCACCGCGTCCGGCTCCTGGGATCGACAGACGCCGTAACAGCCACACGTCTCGGTGGTACTCGGCATCCCAGCCGCCGCTGTCACGCAGGTCGAGCAGGCAGTCCATGGCGAAACCCAAAAATGCCCGCGCGGTGCTGGTCGCCGCGGCGGGCAGCTCATCGAGCCAGGCATCCAGCGGCCGGTCTAGCAGTGACACGTCCCCAACACCGGCGAGATGGTCAAGCAGCGGTTTGATCGCCCTGGGAACGGTGCGAGCCCGTTGGGCATCAACACGGCACTGCACCGCGTACTGGATCTCCACCCGCAGTCGCGCTGGCAGCGCACCGAAGTCGAAGCGGTCCTCGCCGTAGGTAGCGCAATACGCGATGAAAGCGTCAGGCGCGGACGTCCCCGCATCCGCCACCGGGTGTGATGGCCGCGGCACCAACCGGCGTCGACTCCGCCCCATACTGGCACCCATTCACTGCGCATACCGCGGCCGCTGTCACCACCGGCGGTGACCACCCCGCCGTCGGGATCCCCGACGGCATCCCGTTGTCGAGAGTGTCGGTAGCACAACCGATATCGCAGCTGACCGAATTGACAGCCGGTCACCTCGCAGGAACGCAGCGGTCGATGCCCGGTCACTTGCGGGTCGGCCGTCGCAGCCCACGCGACCAGTTCGGGCCGACCAGCCTTCCTCCACCGGTGCAGATGAGCCAAGCGCAACCGGTCATAGCGACTTGATCGCGCGCAGCCTGCGACGAGGCGCGGCGGTGTCCCCAATATCGGGTCGCCTGCCGCCGGGACCAGCACCTCGACTCGGAACTCCGGTCGCACCACTGCAGCCAATCCGTCTGCGAGGCCACCCAAGCCAGTCGCCGGTAATCTCACCGTCGTTGCGCTCATTGCAGGCCATCGTTTCGGTCCAGAACCCCCGCGGCGACCAGTGCCCGACGCGCGTCCTCGACACTCAGGTGGGAGTAGGTGTCGCCGGTCGTGCTGATCGAGGCGTGTCCGAGCAGCTTGCTCACCACCTCCACGGGGACTCCGCGTCGCAGCAGTCCAGTGGCGTAGGTATGGCGGAAGACATGCGGGGAGAAAGTGATTCCAGTTCGCGTGCGCAATCGCAGTACCAGATCGTAGACGCTGCGGTAGCTCAGTGGGGCGCCCAGCGGATCGGCCCACAGGTTGACGAACACGTAGTCGTTGTCCAGGTCGCCGTACTCGGTGTGCAGGTAATCGCAGTAGAGGCGAATCAGCCCAGCCGGCACCGGAACCTGACGCGATCCGGACTTGGCGCGTGCCCCGTTGGCGTTAGCCCGCCCGACCACCGATACCACGCAGGATGCGGCGTCGATATCGTCGTGCCGCAATCCCAGCGCCTCGCCAACACGCAGCCCGGACTCGGCCAGCAACGTGAACAACATCTGGTCCCGCAACCGCGCACAGGCGGACCAGCACGGTGGCGACCTGCTGCTCATCCAGCGTCGACGGCAACTGCTTGTCGGCACGCAGCCTGATTCTGCGGTTCCGCTCTGGTCGAGAGCCCAGGTGCGCCAACAACGGTCGCCAGGAACCACCACTGGACCTGCGCCGCTGCCAGGTGACCAGCAGATCGCCCAGGTCCACGCCGTGCTGGCTCCGATGGAACTCATAAAACGCCGATACCGCCGATAGTTTCCGGTTCACCGTGGTCGCCGAGCATCCCGCCGACGCCGAGGTCGGCAATGCCCACGCATTCGGTTCGTTCCTCGCCTCCGGGGCAAGCCGCAGCCAGGCGACGAACCAACCCACATCCTCAAGTCGGACACCTGACCACGCCGACTCCAGACGATCACAGAATTCGAACCAATCCCGCAGATCATGGGCATACGCGCGGACCGTGTTCGGCGATCGTTCCACCGCATGAAGATGCGCCAGAAACGCCTCCACCGGTTCCACCGCGCCGGCCTCGGCACTGACCACAGTCCACGACTCAGGATCACCGAAGGGCATCACCACCCGCTGAACCGCGAACCCAGCCAGCTTCGTCATAGACACCGAAGATAATCAGTCCACGACGAAACACCGGGAGCGCCAAAGGGTGTGTAGTCTACATCAACGACAGACAGTCACGGGACCGGAGATAAACATCGCGTTCTTGAAAAAGTTTCCACGTACTTTGCCGCCAGCCAACCAATGCAGTCAGGTTGGAGCTGATGGCCGCAGAGTGCACGACCACCGCGACCACCCGAATGGCACGACTGCTGGAAGATGTATACCTCCGGCTTCTATTTTCAAGTGTGTTAAATTTCGAATTAGCGCTTTTTTCTTTTCGAGAGCAACGGAACGCCGACCTGACTGTGAAGATCATCGACCATCATCGCGACTCAGGCGGGGTGTATGGATCGCCTCGGATCACCGCTGACCTGCGTGCCGGCGGTGAGAGGGTGTCGGAGAAGACGGTCGCCAAGATCATGTCGGAGATCGGGCTGGTCAGGGATCAGTCCGCGCACGTTCAAGGTCCGCCACCACCATCGTGGACCCCACTGCCTCCTTCCCGGCTGATCTGGTCGAGCGCCGATTCGATCAGGGTCGATGCGATGCCGTGTGGAGTCGGACATCACCTACATGACGTGTGGCGAGGGCGAGATGTACCTGTGTGCGGTGCGTGACGAGCATTCCAAACGGGTGCTGGGCTGGTCGGTGGCCGATCGCACGCCTACCGAGTTGGTCACCGATGCGCTGGCCCAGGCGGTCGCGGTGCGCGACGGGAATGTCGGTGGCACGATCATGCATTCCGACCGTGGCTGTCAGTACACCGCACGGGCGATGGTGCAGGCCTGCGCTGATGCCGGCCTGCGCCGATCGATGGGTGCGACCGGGATCTGTTGGGACAACAGCGGTGCGGAATCGCTGTGGTCGACGTTCAAACACGAATACTATTACCGTCATGTCTTCGCGACGAAGGCGGAACTCGTTGCCGCAGTTGACAAATGGATGAACTTTTACAACAATCGGAGGCGTCATTCGGTGATCGGAATGCTCAGCCCCATCGCCTACGAACAAACACTCAACGCAGCCGCACAAGCTGCATAACCCCTGTCCACTTTTCGGGGGGAACCTCAACCCTGCGACGTGCCTCACCAAGTTTGAGCGCGTGGCGGGTGGTGGTGCCTCACCAAGTTTGAGCGCGTGGCGGGTGGTAGATGCACTCACCTAGTTTGAGCGCGTGGCCGGTGGTGGTGCCTCACCTATTTTGAGCGCGTGGCCCGGAAGGCTTGCCCGATGTGGAGGGCAAGATCGACATGGCCGCGAGACGGCAGGTAACCAACAAGCTGCGCACCCAGTACCGCAGGGCGTCGAAGGCGGACAAGAGCAAGATTTTGGATCGGGTGGTGGCCACCACGGGGATGGGCCGCTCGACGGCGCGGCGGATGTTGACCGGCCCGAGGCTGCTGGACCCGGCCGAGCAGGTCGACGGGCGCACGCTGCGGGCGCGGGGCTTCAGCGACGACGCCAGGGCGCTGCTGGAGCACGTGTGGGCGTTGATGGGCATGCCGTGCGGCAAGTACCTGGTGGTCATGCTCGGCTTGTGGCTGCCGCTGCTGGCCGCCGCCGGTGATCTTGACAAGCCGTTCGCCACCGAGCAGGCATTGGCCGAGCTGAAGGCGATGAGTGCCGCGACCGTGGACCGGTACTTGAAACCGGCCCGGGACCGGATGCGGATCAAGGGCATCTCGACGACGAAACCGTCACCGCTGCTTCGGAACTCGATCGCCATCCGCACCTGCGCCGATGAGGCGCCCGAGGTCCCGGGGGTGATCGAGGCCGACACCGTGGCGCACTGCGGCCCGACACTGATCGGCGAGTTCGCCCGCACGCTGACGATGACCGACGTGGTGATCGGCTGGACCGAGAACGCTCGATCCGTAACAACGCGTCGAAGTCGATCGTGGAAGGCGTCGAAGAGCTGACCGAACTGTTCCCGTTCGACATGGTGATCTTCGACTCAACTGCGGCAGCGAGTTCATCAACCACGAGGTCGCCGCCTGGCTGCAGGCCCGGGACATCGAACAGACCCGGTCACGCCCGTACCAGAAGAACGACCAGGCCCATGTGGAGTCGAAGAACAACCATGTGGTGCGTAAGCATGCGTTCTATTGGCGCTATGACACCCAGCAGGAACTGGAGCTGCTCAACGGGCTGTGGCGGCTGGTGTCGCTGCGACTGAACTTCTTCACCCCGACGAAGAAGGCCGTCGGCTACACCACCACCGCGGACGGCCGCAAGAAGCGGATCTATGACAAGCCGGCCACCCCGTGGCAACGCCTACAAGCATCGGGATGCGCTTGATGCGCAACACCTCTCGGTCATGGCCGCACGGGTCGACGGGATTAACCCGGCCGACCTGACCCGCCAGATCAACGCCATCCAGATGCAGCTGCTGGACCTGGCCAAGGCCAAGACCGAAGCCCTCGCCGCCGCCCGTCACGTCGACCTGGCAAGCATTGAAACCGTCAATCAACCGGATTGGCCAAGACGAAGTAGCGCAAGCCCCCCACGCGCTCACCATGCGTGAGGCACCAGCCACCTACTTCGCGCTCACTTTTACGTGAGGCACCTCGGCCCCGCGAGGTGCGCTGCACGGTTGACTTTTCTGTGACGTGGCCCTAGTGTCCTGCGTCCGACGCTTTAGGACGTCTTCCGGGCGGGGCATCCCAGCGGAATCTGTCAACCTGTTTGACGCACCGGTCAGCGGAATTTTCTGAGTAGCCTCCTCGGTGTTGTCGGGCCGGTTGATCCATGTTTCGGTTGGGAGCTCGGGTGGCCGCGGTGACTTGCCGACGAAGCATTCCACCCGGTGCCGCCACCGATATCGAGGAGCGCGCTCTGCGGGGCGAATCGGCGCACCACGCTCGCGATGCAGCGGTTCCGGTGGCGGAACCAGAACGAGCGATCCTCGACCTGCAGGCAGGCCGCGTTACCATGGCGTCCGGGTGTGGCTCAAAATGTGTCGCCAGTTCGGCCTCGAGCTCGGTGATCTGGCGGTTGAGCTCGATGATGATGATGATGCCGACCGCGGCACGGGTGGTCGCGCCGAATCCGGCGGTGACCGGCGCGGGCGCGGCGAGTTGCTTAGAGCGCAGCACCGCCGCGATCTCCTGGGCGCGGGCATCGACGTTGCGTTGTCGCCCGCCATGTGTAAGAGCAGATCGGATTTTTGACAGGCTCAGATGCGCGGCTTCGCCAGGAGTGGGCGCGCGGCCCAGGACAGCCGGGGCATGGCGATCGTGCAGGTCGTCGAAGGCAGTCAGCCCTCGGTATGATCGCCGGAAAGATACTCTGTGGCGGTGGATTGGATCGGCGATGCGTCTCTCGATCGTAACGACTCTGTACATGTCCGAGTCATACGTGCTCGAATTCTACAGGCGAGCCCGCGCGGCGGCGGACAAGATCACGCGCGACTTCGAGATGATCTTCGTGGATGACGGCTCTCCGGACGGATCGCTCGATCAGGCGGTCTCGTTGCTCATCGACGACCCCTGTGTTCGGGTAATTCAGCTTTCGCGAAATTTCGGCCATCACAGGGCGATGATGACCGGCCTGGCGCACGCGACGGGGGATCTCGTCTTTCTGATCGACTCAGACCTGGAGGAAGACCCCGCTCTGCTGGAGCCGTTCTATGAAAAGCTGGTATCTACGGGCGCTGACGTTGTATTTGGTCGCCAGGCGCGGCGGCCCGGCGGCTGGCGGAAGAATTTTGGCCCGAAAATCCACTATCGCGCGTCTGCCCTGCTATGCAACCCCCCGCTGCACGAAAATGTCCTCACGGTCCGGTTGATGAAGGCCGATTATGTGCGCAGTCTGGTCCAGCACCAGGAGCGTGAACTTGACATCGCCGGTCTGTGGCAGATTACAGGTTTTGACCAGGTCCCCATGTTCGTAAACAAGGCGTCGAAGGGGACGTCCACATATACCTTCGCGCACAAAGTCGCGACGCTAGTCAACGCTGTCACGTCGTTTAGCAACAAGCCTCTTGTTTTCATTTTCTATCTTGGTGCGGCCATCTTAATAATTTCGAGCTTGGCCGCGGGATACTTGATCATTGATCGCATTTTCTTTCGAACTCTGGCAGCGGGCTGGCCGTCCGTGATCGTTTCCATCTGGATGTTGGGGGGGCTGACGATTTTCTGTCTAGGGCTGATCGGAATTTATATTTCCAAAATCTTCATCGAAACCAAACAACGGCCATACACAATTATACGAAGAATCTACGGCCCGAATTTCACGCCCGAGGAGTCATCGTCCCTCGAGGCCACTTTCCATGTCGCCCAGCCGGCGAGCGGAGAACGCTTCCAAGAAGGTCCGGACGGTCCGCCGAGAGTTGACCGAAGATTATGACTGCCGCCACGCGTGAAGCCAGTTCTTGGCTCGTCCGGGTGCAAGACGCTCTTCATTTCGTCGGGTACGCAGTTGTAGAAGATGTGCTTGATGCTGCGTTTCTCGCGGCGACCCGCGATCGCATGTATCGCGTACAGGAGCGGATTCTAAGCGAGATCGGTCAAGAGCGGCTTTCGGCGGCCGGTGAACTCGGCGTTCTCCGGCTGATGGTGAAGTACGACCCTCATTTTTTTACTTTTCTTGAAATTCCCGAAGTTCTGGAAGTCGTTGATCGTGCACTTTCCGAAACGGCAATCCTTCATTTGCAAAATGGTTTCATTTTGCCGTCCTTCCCGCCCGTCTCCACGCCCGATGTTTTTCAGAACGCATTTCATCAGGATTTTCCCAGGGTATTGTCGGGCTACGCGGCCTCCGTCAACGTCATGTTCGCCATAGATCCCTTTACGCGGGAAAATGGCGCCACGCTCGTGGTGCCGGGAACCCACCAACGCATGGAGACACCCGACCCTGCCTACCTCGCGCGCAATGCCGTTCCGGTCGAATGCGCCGCGGGCGCGATGCTCGTTTTTGACTCCACTCTGTGGCATGCGGCAGGCCGAAACACCTCTGGCGAAGACCGCTTGGCGATTAACCATCAATTTACGCGCTCGTTTTTCAAGCAGCAGATCGACTACGTCCGTGCGCTGGGCGATGCTGTGACCCTGAGCAACCCGCGCGGACCCAGCAACTGCTCGGATGGTACACCCGCGTAGTGACCAGTCTGGACGAGTATTATCAGCAGCCGGATAAGCGACTGTATCGGAAGGGGCAAGGCTAGTTTTCTCATGCGCGAATCAGTTCGATCAAACAAAAGAGTTGTCTACCCGCCAGGAACGATTCTGCAACATCTGTATCTAAGGGAGCGCATTGCGGCTTGGACGCCGGGCGCTTTTGTGGAGGTCGGTGTCGGATCAGGACACGTCTCAAACCTCTTGCTGTCGTTTGGTTGGTCAGGCACGGGCTACGACCTGAATGCAGCGGCGCTCGAGCGTGCGTCGAGTCTCAATCGAGGATTTATAGAGTCTGGTCGCTTTGCCGTCCGTAACGCGGACTGGCTGGCAAGCGGAGATGAGCCGGAATCAGTTGATCTCGTGGTCTCCTCGATGGTGTTGGAGCACCTTGACGAGGGAGAGGTCGCCGATTACTTCGAGCACGCCGCGCGACTGCTGCGGCCCGACGGCCGAGGTATTTTTTTCGTCCCGGGTTCGCCGCGCCATTGGGGAATCGAGGATGAGATAGCGGGGCATTACCGTCGATACACGATAGGCAGTCTAAGTGACGCGGCAAGCCAGCACGGCTGGTCACCGATGCATGTAGTTGGTCTAACCTATCCGCTGAGCAACCTTCTGCTCGGAGTGTCGAACGCACTAGTACGCCACGCGGAGGCGGACAAGCAGACACTTTCGTTGCAAGAGCGTACGGAACAGTCCGGGAGTCGCGAAGTCGAGTGGAAGACCGACTTTCCTGGCTGGACTGGGATGTTCCTAAACGAGTCCGCGCTGCGCCCGGCACATTGGCTACAGAAGCGCAAGCGGTCTCAAACCTCCCACGATGCTCTTGTGATCTATGCCGAGTGCCGTCCACCCAGACGGAGTCTGGACGAGTATTGATGGGCTGCTGGCGAAAGCTCGGGAGAATTTTTGTTCCGTCGGGCGAACTCGACTGGGCACGAACTCACGCTGCGCAGCCGGTTCCGGAGTGGATCGATGGCGATATTTTCCGGATCTATTTCAGCACCCGCGATGATCAGAATCGTTCCAGCATCGGTTGCGTGGTCGTGGATCTGTCCGCGGGCGGCAAGGTTCTGGACATTTCGGCAAAGCCAGTTTTGCGCCCTGGCGCTCTCGGGATGTTTGATGACTGTGGTGTGTCGATCGGGTCGATTGTGCGTGCGGGCGACACACGATTTCTGTACTACATGGGCTGGAATCTCGCCGTGACCGTGCCCTGGAAAAATGCCATAGGTCTGGCGATTAGCGAAGCAGGTGCGCCCTTCGAGCGATGGTCCGCATTCCCGGTCGTTGCGCTAGACGAACAGGATCCATACTCGATTTCTTATCCATGGGTAATCCAGGATGAAGGAAAATACCGTATGTGGTATGGCTCGAATCTGCGCTGGGAACAGAACATACAGAATATGGACGGAATTCCTCACGTGATCAGGTATGCGGAGTCCAGCGACGCTATCCACTGGGAAAAACAGGACCTCGTGGCCATCGACACAAGCGCATGCGACGACAGCGCCGCCTCTAAACCCTGCGTTGTCCGCGATCCCGGACTGTACAGAATGTGGTATTGCGCTCGTGGCAGAAAATATCGCATTTATTGCGCCATCTCGCAGGATGGCTTGACCTGGAGACAACTCGGTAAAGACGAAGGCATCAACGTTTCGCCCGACAGTTGGGACTCGGATATGATCGAGTATCCTTGCGTCTTCGATCACGGAGGACAGCGCTTCCTGCTCTATTCGGGTGACGACTACGGTCGCACAGGGTTCGGTTTGGCAGTCCTGGAGAACTGATCGGGAGTATCGCGTCAGTCACGAAAAGTGCCTGGCATACGCACACGCTACCTTATTCAGACCCTAATTCAGATATACCCATCCGACACCTTTAATTAATTAAACGTGTAGCAGCAGATTTCCCCGATTTTTCCCTGCGGCTCAACGCCCAAGAGGTCAAAGTAATTACAGCGAAGGATCGCATAGTTTGCCTTTACGCTGATCGCCGCGTCGTGGACGCTCATGCCAATAAGGTCTGCCTGCAGGGATAAATAAGTCACCGGAATAGTTACCGGCCTGGAGAAAACGCCAGCCTGCGTGAGATCATCGACGATAATACGCCCCCGCTGTAGGTCCATCTTGCAGAGCCGCGCCAGCTCCTCGGTGTCATGCGCCGCTTGAGGCCAGCTACGAAAAACAGACAAGGACGGGCCCTCGTAGCCATCCCGCAGCGGCGGGACGAACAGGATAGCGTTGAAAATCAACGACGCCCCGACGGTGATTCCTATGATCGCGCAAGCGCCTTTAGTAACGCGAATGGCGACGCGTCCGGAAAGCGAGGCCAATATTAAGCAAGCAGCTGCAGATGTGAAGTGATTCAAATAATGGTCTCTGTAGAAAGCATGTTTTGGATCGTAAACAAAAAGAATAACAACCGGAACCGTGATCAGCACCGCGATGACCAGCGCCTGATTTTTGTCGAATAATTCAGGGAGCGCGATGCTCCGAGTGTGCCACCTGAACGATTTGCAAAAACGAAACAGCCCCACCGCGGGGATGCAAAGCGCAAGCCCTCCCAGGAAGACGATGACGATCGAAATCAGCAAGTTCGTCGCCTTCATCGCGCCATTCGCCGCATCGACGCCTGGGAGAAAACGGATTGGAAAACTGGCAACATAGAGAAAGCTGTGAACGTAGACGCGCGCGCCGTCGAACAGCAGATGGGTTAGATGCCGCACCCCGAGGTTAGAGGCATCAAAGGTCATGCTCCGCCAGTACGCCTCGATTTCCCGATGTTCGGTGCAGACCGAGTGGTGCAGCGTCAGGGACGGAGGAACGAACAGCACGAATGACGCGACCCCCGCGATCAATCCAACTGATCCGAAACGGCGAACGGCGAGCCGCAGCAACAGGTAGGACGTGAGAGGCAAAAAAAGCAACCCTTGAGGATGCGACCACACGGACAGCGCAGCTCCGAAAATCAAGCCGATGGCTACGCCGAGGTCTCCCGGTACGCCGGTTCGTCGTCTCGCCAGCCGTGCGGCGGCCACGAGGCAAGACAAGAGTTGGAGTTCGAGCGCAAATTCATAGCGGACGCAGATCAGACTAGCCCCAGCGACGCCCGCAAACGAAGCCAGAACCAAAAAGCCGGCAGCTGGATTTCGACTGCCAGCGGCCAGACGGACTGCGGTGAACACGACGGCCAGTACGGCTGTGAAAGACAGGATTCGCATTTCCAGCGGCGACAGAATGCGCATGGTTTGCGCCAGCAGCCACGCGACGGGTTCCAAAACGAGCGGAACCGTCTTTATGTTTGACGGGCACATCTCGTAGAGGCCGTAGACGAGGCCGTGGTCGGCGATGACGCGCCCAAACTGTTGGCGATAGGCGATCTCGTCAGGGTAGATCGGCGATAGCGCCCAGACGCCCAGACACAAGAAGGCGATTGCCGTCGCCGCTAGGGCGTGACGGAAGGCCGCCGACGATCGGCTCTCGTGGGTTCGGTCGGAGGCGGGGGGGAGGAATTCATCACTTCTCACTGGCTCATTCAGGCGCAGACCGCCAGGATGCGCGTCAGCGCGTCGACGACGCCGTTCTGATCGGTTTCCAAGAGTCCGACCCACATCGGCAGGACCATCAGGGCCATGCCACAGAAAAGTCAACCATGCAGCGCAGCTCCCGGGGCTGGCGCACGTACTGGTTGCGCAAAATCTGGGCTGAATCCGCCAACGGCTCGAAGTACTGACGATATCGCACGCGGTACTCGCCTTTAGGGAGTCCCTGTCTGCGTAGGTATATGCTCACCAGATATCGCATCAAGTCTTGATCTTCGTCAAAGAAGCAGCCCGGTTGACCGATGTGGCGCCGCCGCCATCGCAAAGTTTTACCAAAATACACACGGTCTGAAGCATGGTAGGCCAATCGCGATCCATCTTCAGCCAAGATCGGAAGTAGCGTTTCGCGATCGCCCGCTAGCAGTGACAGGGTGAACCAGTTCTCGGCCAGGTGTAGATCCGTCGCGTTGAAGACGTTGATCGGTGCGATGCCGTAGATCTGCGCGCTGTCGGCCAGCGGGTTGCGCCAGCCCTGTTGTCCGACATAGGGGGCCGGAATGGCCGCCAGATAGAACACACTTAGAAAAGTGACATGCAGCACCATGGCACGCGCGAAGGTCAGCTGCGAAGAGTCATCGCCGGCCCCCTCGAGTGGGCTCGCGGGCGGTTCTCGAGACGGCAGCGTGCAGACACCAAATATCGCTTCTCGACGCCGAGCGATCCAGCCATAGATTACGGCTCCGAGCCTCGACCATTCGCCCACGAGCAGAACGGGGTAAACGGGCCACAGCAGAACCACGTGGCGCGATACCCCGATGTAGACGTCGTATCCCGAGACCACACGACCCCTAACTGTGTCGACACCACGCGGGTCTGACATCGCCTGGTCGGAGCTGATTCCGTGCGATTGCAGCCAGTCCGGGTTCTCACTGGCGGACACGAGCTTCACACGGTCGAAGACGTCGACAGCGCGTACGAAACGAACGGTTCGGTCGCTGAGCTTAGACCTATCGTCGAAGGCTACGGAGAATCGCTCTGGTGTGGTGATCCCCGCTCGCGACCAGAAGATCGCCGCCCAAAGAAGAAGCTCAATCTCCGGAAGCCACCCGAGCTGCAGCACGGCAAGGCTGAAAAGGAAGAACAGGAAACCAAAGGTAATTGCATAGATGCGCGCGATGGATCCGATCAATACGCACGGTACCAGCAACGCATACCACGGCAGCATTGACCACATAAGCAAACGGGCGAAAAACACGACCCAGTCGTTACCCGCAAAGAGATCGGCCATGAATTCGTGGGGGCGGCTCATGAAGTTATTGGTAAATAGCAACGGTCCGGCCGTACCGGTCTTCCACGCAGGTTCATTCAGGTGCACTGCAAGCGAATAGAGACAGACCAGCCAGTAGCATAAAAGTCCCAGCCACTTAGCAGCCGTTATGGAAGCAGAAGTCGGTGCGCCGCCGTAGTAAAGGAGTGGTGCGCGCAGTCGCGGGAAGCGCTTCATAATCCACCCATCCACCGACAAGCTACGGCCGCAATTAACCACCAGCAACAACAGAGCAAGAATTGCGGCGATGTTGTCTCCCAGGGTGACGGTCCCGAGCACAACATCGCCATGTTGCCATTGGACGACCATGAGAAAGATCAGAGTGTATTGACACAAGAACCCGAGGAGGAGGACGATGCCGGTGGCAAGGTTCAGAATGGCAAACTGCATAACCGGAGGATCGCGGTAGTCCGCCGGGGCCAAGTGCAGCAATATCTGGCTCGCGCGCCAAGTCAGGACGGCCCCGAAGCCTATGCGAATCAGCGCGAACTTCGATCCTTCTCCACCGGTTGACGCAAGAGCTCTGCTCCCAACCTTCGCAATCCAGGTGTCGGTGAGCGCTGCAACCGGTCGACAGAAACGCACAGCCAGGAAAGCGCCCGCCAGGGTGAGGAAGAAAAGGAAGTAGACAAAGGAGTTCATGCTCAAGAGTGCCACTCGATTCTGATATACGGTTCTTCGGTACCTCTGACGGTCGATCCGCTATTCCAATTACGAATCGTCCACCGTTCTAATTCGTGTAGCCTGGACGCTTCTCGCGGTAGGGCGTGAGCAAGATGAGAGGCCATCGGCCCGAGACGAGTCTCTTGCCGCCATTGTCACGCCGACTTTCTGACAAGTTCTTGCCGGCGTCATCATTATCATTTTTGGCCGTCCCCGAGAACTGGTTCGTTGTGGGTGAGAGTCCTTCATCGGTGGGAGCGTAGCGCACCGGCGGTTGGTACCAACGCGTTTGCGGCGCCTCCGTTGCGGAACCGTAGGCCCTTGCCGCGGCACCGTGATGGGGCGGCCCGGAAACCCGCGCTGCCGCACGGCTACCGCGCACCACCGCCGCGGCGACCTCTGCCCAACATGTTTCAATGTGAGCATGTCGACGCGCACGGCCTGGCAGCTCGTCTTAGATCTTCAGCTTGGCCGCAATCGTTGCGCCCTGCTGGAATTGGGCACCGACGGCGCCCTCCCGCCGCGGGGTCGTGGCATTGACCCGATGATCTGTGCCCTGCTGTGGCATATCACCATGGCTCCCGGTGGTGTGGGCGCCGCCGGTATCTTGCCGCGGCCAGGCGGCATGCCGGTCCTCAACGTTCCGGCATGCTACAACGGTGCGGCGCCCGCGGCGAGCCGTGATCGGCGGCGGGTTTCAAGCCAGAATATGTCGGATATTTGTTGGCTTTCTGCCGCCATTGGTACTTCTACTCAGGACATTGCCCAGTCCGCCGGACCTGCGGCGACCGGAAGATCCACAGCCAGAAGAATCCGGGCATCCGTGCCATCCTGTCCACAGCGAAGCCACTGAAGTGTATCGTCCATCTGTCGAGCTTTGGCCGTGTACCCGCGGACCATCAAATGAAACTTTCGACGACGAAAGATCCCTTGACCTATCCGGAAGACACCGACTTTGAACGAAAAAGGCGATGTACCATTGAAAAAGATACACTACCCGAGTCTAAATTTTCTGGGTTTTATTGCCGCCAGCGTCGTCATTATCGCTCACATCGAACATATCGAGTCTATTTTCGGCTATCCCAACCGGTGGAACTCTACGGTCGCCTTGATGAGCAAACTCGCTGTCAACTTTTTCTTCGTACTCAGCGGTTTTCTCATTACTTGTATGGTTTCATCCTTTTGAATTTCGTCCGAAAAGAAACGAGCTTGCTAAGTTTCGAGAACAAGGTATCAAATTACCTCGGTAAAATCTCTTACGGGATGTACATGTATGGGCCTTGACCCCGGTGTAGTGGACACGGGATTTGTGGTTATGCGGCTTCGGGCAGCGTAACGGGTGTGCGGGTCCTTTCGTAGTCGGCGGGGCTGGAATAGCGGCAGCGAGAATGCCGTCGTTTGGTGTTGTAGCGGGCCAGCCACCGGAACACCTCGCGGCGGCAGGTCGCAGCGTCGGTCCAGCAGTTGGTGTCCTGCAGGACTTCACGTTTGAGGGCGGCGTTGAACGATTCGGCCAGGGCGTTATCGGCACTTGTCCCGACGGCTCCCATCGACTGGGTAACCCCGAGATCGCGGCAGAGTTTCGCGAAATCCTTTGAGGTGTACTGACTTCCGTGATCCGAGTGGAACACCGCACCGGCCAAACCACCCCGCAGGCTGTCGGCGGCCTTGAGCGCGTCCTCGACCAGTTCGGTGCGCATATGCTCGGCGATCGCCCATCCTGCCACCCGCCGCGAACAGCAGTCGATCACCGTAGCCAGATACAAATTCCCGCCGGTAGCCAGCGGCAGATAGGTGATGTCGCCGACGTACTTGCTGTTAGGCCTCACCGCGGTGAAATCGCGGGCCAGCAGGTCCGGCACCTTCTGGGCGGCTGGATCAGGCTGGGTGGTTTTCACTCGGCGTCGGCGCCGATAGCCGGCGATTCCGGCGGTGCGCATCACCCGGGCCACCCGCTTGTGGTTGACCCGCTGCGCCTCGGGGGCGCCGTCGTTGAGCTCGGCGGTGATCCGCGGCGCCCCATAGGTGCCGTCTTCGCAGTGCACGGCACGGATCCGCTCCGCCAGCGCCTCATCAGCGGCGATCTTGGCGGCCCGCGTGTCGGCGGCGGCCACCCAGGCGTAGAACGATGAACGCGCGATCTCAACGACCGCGCACAGCCACTTCACCTCGAAGGCGTCCCGGTGGTCGGCGACGAACTGGAAGCGGCTCACCAGTTCGTCTCCCCGGCGAAATATTTCGCCGCCGACCGCAGAATGTCACGCTCAGTGGACAACCGGGTCTTGTCGGCCCGCAGCTGCCCGATCTCGGCCCGCAGCCGGGCCAGCTCCTGATCAGGCGTCTCCGCTCCCGCCGCAGGCTCGCTCGCCGAGGTGGGGTTGCGGTGCCGGATCGGCACCCCGGCGGCTTTGCACCAGGCCGACAACGTCACCCCGCTGACACCGAGCTCAGCAGCGATCGCGGTGATCGTCGCGCCCTCGGTATCCCGGTAGAGCGTGACCGCGTCACGTTTGAACTCGTCAGGATAATTTTTCCTTGCCATCGGGTTGGATCATCTCGCTTCCCCCGGCAACTTCCCGGGATTCAGCGTGTCCAACACACGGGGTCAGGACCCTATCACCCGTTGATAATCTTTGTATCGGTTAAGTTGCTGTGCAAACATGGTTCTTCTTTTGCGGTATACCCGGCAGTTTTTGGCCTCACGATTTTTTTGTCCGCCTTTTCCTATCGATACATTGAGCGTTATTTCCTTAGGCGCAAACTCGCCTATTCATATATCCAAACCGGGTGATCCCATTAAGCGATGCTGACGGGCACATCTCGTAGCGGCCGTAGGCGACGCCCTGGTCGGCGACGAAGCGCGCCCAAACTGTCGTCGATAGCCAACCTCGTCTGAGTAGGTCGGCGCCGCCAAAGCGTGACGGAGGCGGGATGGCGGAATTCCGCACTTCTCCACTTGCCCATTCACGCGCGGAACGTCAGGATGCGCGTCAACGCGTCGACGACGCGGTTCTGATCCGCCTCCTGAAGTCCGACCCACATCGGCAGACGGATCAGCCGGGAAGACAAGTCATTGGTGACGATCAGATCGCCACTGGCGCGGCCGTAGCGACGGCCCGCCGGCGAATCGTGAAGGGGCACGTAATGAAAGACGGCATTTACGCCTTCATTCGCCAGAGCCGCCAGCACCTCCGCGCGATCGGCGCCAGGCGCCAGCAACACGTAGTACATGTGGGCGTTGTGAGAGCAACCCTTGGGGATGATCGGACGACGTAGGAGCCCGCGCTGTTCCAATGGTTCGAAACTCTCGTGATAGTGATTCCATAAGTCCAATCTGAAGCGCGTGATCCGCTCGGCTTCCTCGAACTGAGCCCACAGAAAGGCTGCGATCAGTTCGCTTGACAGATAAGAGGACCCCTTGTCCTGCCATGTATATTTGTCGACCTCCTTGCGGAGGAAGCGGCTGCGATTGGTCCCTTTATCCCTGAGGATCTCTGCCGCGGAACACGAATTTTTCCGAGTTTACGAGCAAGGCGCCTCCTTCGCCCGAAATCACGTTCTTGGTCTCATGAAATGAGAGGGCTCCGAGGTCGCCGATGCTGCCGAGTGCCCGCCCGCGATAGGACGCCATCGCGCCCTGGGCTGCGTCTTCGACCACGGCTAGGCTGTGGCGCGTGGCGATCTCCATGATCGCGTCCATCTCGCAGGCCACGCCGGCATAGTGAACCGGGACGATGGCCTTGGTTCGCGGGGTGATGGCTTCTTCAATGCGGGCCTCATCAATGTTGAGTGTGTCAGGCCGAATATCGACAAAGACTGGCACGCCGCCGCGCAACACAAAGGCGTTGGCCGTGGAGACAAAAGTGTATGACGGCATAATGACTTCGTCCCCCTCCTCTATCTCCAGAAGCAGCGCCATCATCTCCAGCGCGGCGGTGCAGGAAGGGGTGAGCAGCGCCTTGCGACAACCGGTCTGCTGTTCGAGCCAGGCATGGCAGCGCTGGGTGAAGGGGCCATCGCCGGCGAGGTGGCCGCAAGAGTGGGCTTCGGCGATGTAATTGAGCTCCCGTCCGGTCATGTAAGGCCGATTGAATGGAATCTTTGTGATCCGACATTCGCGCCAACTCTCAATCACCAAACGGGGTCCAAATGTTCGGCGATCGGCACGGCCGCGTGGCTGATCATCCAGGGAATTCTCCTTGTGGCCGGCAGATCCCTAGCTTTTTCCAGTATCCCTGCATATCTTCACTATTCTTTCATATCTTCCGCAACCCCGTGCTGGGCACGGGACGGCGCTCCGTCTTGGATCCTATATAGACACCATCTGGGTCAGCGTCGCCAAGCAGCAGGGCGCCCGCTCCAACCACACACCGCGAACCGATGGTGATATGGTCACGCAGCGTTGCATTGACGCCGATGAAACATTGCTCCTCAATCATCACGCCCCCGGATACGACGATATGAGAAGCTAGGAAACAGTGATCGCGAATCGTCGAGTGATGGCCGATGTGATTTCCGCTCCACAATGTGACGTTGTTTCCGATGGTTACGAATGGCTGAATGGTGTTGTCTTCAAGCAGGAAGACGTTTTCTCCGATCCGCCCGTCGTTCAAGACGGTGGCGTGGGAGCTCACATAGCTGGCGAGTTCATAGCCGAGAGCCTTGGCGGCAAGATATTTTTCCTTCCGCACGCCGTTCAGTTTGGCGTAGGCCAGCGCCACGAACATGGCGTGAGATTCCGGCGGGAAGTGTTGTGCGACCTCGTCAAAGGCCACTAATGGTAGGCCACAAAACTCGGACTCGCTTGCATAGTCGCGGTCGACGGTGAAGGCGACGACCTCATATTCCGAATCCGTCGTGAAATAGTAATGGGCGAGTTGAGCGATGTCGCCGCTCCCGAAAATCACCAGCGGTTTGTTCATGGCGCCTTCCTAACCAGAATTGTGAATTCATACAGTCCGTAGTCATGAAGGAGCGCAACGCTCTTAGAGTACCGGCGCTTGCAGAGATCGAACAGCGCGCAAGGGTCGGCATAGTAAAGTTCGTCGCGCATCTTCGACGCGTCGGAATAGGATGTCAGGCAGTTGAAGGAGAAGCCGCGGCGACTCGCGGCATGCAGCAGGTCGAGCGTCGCCTCGATATAATCCCGCCATTCCGCGTCCGACCATTCCAGACGAACATTGAATATCCCACTCGCGACACTATAGTCCGCCTCTTGATTTAGGCGCGCGGCGCAGATGAAGTCTGCGTCCGCCCGACCTTCGAAGCGTCGTGCGCCGGCGCGTGCCATTTCGGCGGAGACGTCGATGCCGGTGTAGTCCACTTCGAAGCCACGCGCATCGAGGTAGTCCAGCAGAGCCCCGTAGCCACAGCCCAGATCGTTTATCGAGAAACGGCCTGCAACATCGACAATGCGCAGCAGCTGGTCGAAGCGCAACGTCTGGCTGGCTTCGCCGTTCCAATCGACGCCGCGCGCCGTGGTGCCGTGTTCTTCGAGTTTCGATGCGTAGTAACGAGCCACATCACCGAGCATGGTCGTTGCGTCTTCCGCCATGAACCTGCCTCACGATTGTGTAGGGTCGCTGCTTGGTTTCGGAATATACCTTCGACAGATACATGCCGGCGAGGCGGATGAAGCAGATGGCCATCCCGCCGAGCAGCCAGATCGAGGCCATGACCGAGGTGCAGCCGCTCAGCAGGTGCGATAGAACCAACCGATTAACGAGAAGATAGACGATATATGCCGAAGCCAGTAACGACAGGCAAAGACCCAAGTAGAAGATGCCGACGAGGGCCGCATTGCTGAACGAGGTCACTGAATCCACGAGAAGCGACAGCTTTTTTGAGAGCGTATAGCTGGTGTCGCTTGTATTATGCTTCTTAATACGTTTGGCGCGTTGGTCGAAGCCGGCGATATGCCACAGGCCGGCCAAGAAGGCCTCCCGTTCACGATGGGCGACAAGAGCTTCCACATATCGTCTCGTCATCAGTCTCGCGGTGACAACGCCCTCGGGAAGATCGATCCCCGTCAGAAGCTTGAAACCGCGATATAGCCATCTCCCGCTCCAGCGCTCAAACGCGCCCGCCTTTCGTCGAACCTGAACGCCATAGACGACGTCGGCCGTCTGATGGTCCACGAACTCAGCAAACTCAGAAAGCCATTCCGCTTCGTCTTCGAGATCGCTATCGATAAGGAAGGCGAAATCGCCGGAGGCGTGCGCCAGGCCCGTCATCATCGTCTTGTGGTGACCGAAGTTGCTGGAAAGATCGACGATCGTGACCTGGGGATCGTCTCGCATCAGCGCGGCCGCAAGGTTGAGGCTCTCGTCGGGCGAGCCATCATTTAGGAGCAAGATCTTGTAATCATTGCCAGCAAAAGCTTCGGCGGTCGCACTCGCACGCGCGTGGAACTCGCCGATATAGGGCGCCGAGCAATAAAGCGTGGAGACGATGAACAATTTCACCGGCGACAATACCTCAAATAGTCGGGAGCCTTGGCTCCGACGTTGAAGAGCAGATCCAGAATCGACACGGCCGGCTTAAATGCTCCCCACAATTGCGTATAATCACGATAGCCGTCATAGTCGAACCAAGTGAGCCGGATTCCAAGTTCGTCGAACACGCGCTCATCGACATAGGAACGGGCTGAGGGACCAGAGACATATTCTGTCGCTCCGGCCTGGCGGCAGAGGTTGGCCAGCCTCTCGGTCTTGCCGTCGGCTGATTCGTAGTCCCACGAATTTGTCAGGCGCGTGACGATACCGAGATAGCCGCAAATCGCCTCCAATAGGCGTCGGTTGAGCAGGGAGAGATTCGCGTGCCGTTCTTCGAGGTAAATCGGCGCGAGCCAGTCGGCGATCTCCGCGAAATGAGGGGCCGCGCTGTAGTTGAATTCTAGTGCCCGCCAGTGCCTCTTCGCCCAAT
Organism: uncultured Actinomycetota bacterium; assembly: GCA_963763005.1. Lineage (GTDB taxonomy): Bacteria > Actinomycetota > Actinomycetes > Mycobacteriales > Mycobacteriaceae > Mycobacterium. The sequence goes on along the minus strand of CAVXMI010000014.1, from coordinate 29,842 downwards.
CGGTGCCGTCGATCAGCGTTTCGCGAATCTTCTGATGGAAACGCCCTTTCGCCTGCACAGGAACAGTCATCCACTGCAGTCCCTGGCTCGTTTTGATCCGGTTTCGTTCCTTCCAGTCACGCTTCGTATATTGCATGTCATCATAGATGATGAACTCATCGACGAACGCGATCAGATCAAAATACCCCCGCCAGGGGATGTAATTTGATTGAACGATCGCGACTCTCTTCAACGAAGCGTCTCCAAATTGGAACAAGAAATGCCATCTGTCCGCGACATCCCGGCCAGAGCAAGTTCAATCGATTCCGCGACATATTCAAGATGGTCGTTGGTAAGGCCAGGATAGGCCTCCGGCCCAGAAGGTCCGGTTCATGATGACGTCAGCATTGGTTAGATCGGCCTCTACGCTGATAATTGCGCCCGCTCATATAGGACTGGCGGTCAGGTTGCCGGCAAAGAGAAGGCGCGCCGATCCGTTTCTGGTCGAGCTTGATGGTCAACTCCATTTCTATTCGCGAGATCGGTGCCTGGTCTTCATCCCCGCGTTGCCATATCGATAGGTGTCGCTCGTTTCGGTACCCCGAATATATAGCGACGAGAGTATCGTCATCAAAACAATGGGGGAAGGATACCTCCAAATCGCATCTGCCACAACGCAGCGCGTTGACTCATCAAAAATGCGCCGCGTAGGCCCGCTTCGTTGCCTCAACTGAGAATGTCCGCGTAGCGGCGTGTCGTAGCAGGCGACCGGGTGGGTCGCAGGATAGGCCCGGACGATGGGATTGACGATGAGTCAACGCAAGGCCGTGACGAAGACGATGGCGACGCGCTACAGGCGGGCGGACAAGGCCGGAGAAGAGCCGGATCCTCGACGAAGTTGTGCGCGATGACCGGCTGGCATCGCGACCACGCCCGCAAGGCGTTGCGCCGCGCTGCGCCCGAAGGTGGTCAAGCCACGGCAGCCGCGGCCGCCCGAAGTACGGGCCGAAAGTCATTGCGGCGCTGATCTTCTGCTGGGCGGTGCTGGGGATCCCGGCGGGCAAGCGCCTCGCGCCGATGCTGGCGGTGTTGGTGCCGCTGCTGCGCCGCGACGGCGAGCTGGACCTCGACCAGCACACCGCGGCGCTGCTGTGCCATGAGCGCGGCCACCATCGACCGGCGGCTGGCCGGCGAGCGGGCAAGCATGAGCCGCGGGGCCGCTCGCACACCAAGCCGGGAGCGCTGTTGAAAGTCGCAGATCCCGATTCGGACCTGGGCCGAGTGGGACGACGCTGTGCCCGGGTTCGTCGAGATCGACCTGGTCGGCCACGAGGGCGGCAACGCCTCCGGGGAGCGGGTGGTGGCGAGCGGTGCGTCCTTCGGGTCACCCTGCAGCTCAATAATGGACGTCGCGATTCGGGCCATGCGCCTGGATGGTTCCCCGTGGCCCCGCAGACCCGGCGGAGCTGAGACATGCAGTTCCAAAATCCTCTATATATTCAGTGAACTGAGCGGGTTACGACTAAACCCAGCCCGAGGGGCGTGGCGCCGACAGGGTCGCAACAGATCGACGGCAGGATCATCTCGTCCAGGACACGTCGTTCATCGTGGTCCATCGCTTCGTCGAGGTAGATCATGTCGCCAGGCCTTAGGTGAGCACTGATTACTTCCCAGGCGAAGGCCGTCGGTTCGAAGATATCTAAGTCGAAAAGCACCAGCCACTGTGCATCACGCGCGGCGACCAAGTCGACTGCGCCGAGGGTGTCCTGGACGTCGCCGACATGCCAGCGCACGCGCTCGTCGCCGATCGCCGGCGGCTTACCACCGGCGTCGAACGCGCCCTCTCCGTGTTCGCGCCAGGCGCGCGGCAGCCCTGTGAAACGGTCGAACCCGTGCCAGACCACGTTGCGCCCGCCCAATCGGGACAGCCACCAGTTGGTCGCGTAGCCCCAGGCAACGCCGAACTCCAGCGCAACGACGGGACGGTTTGGATCCAGCCGCTGTGCGAGCCGTTCCCACAGCTCTTCGCGCCGTCCGAAAACGGTTGGCTGGAGGCCGAAGACACGCTGCTGCCAGTCGATGAAGTCGGCGATCTGGCCAGCATTGATGATCTTACTCCGAAGCGTCGAGGAGGCTCGGAACAGTGCGTGCAGCGATCCCTTGCAGCGCGACCGTGATGGCAGAAGGAGCGGCGTCGGGGAACGCGGATGAAGCCCTACTGGGCACACGCAATGGCACTCTCAGAATCCCCGATCGAGGATGAATTGGCGCAGGTAGTCCGACTCGGCGTAGGGCCCGTCGACGTGTTCGATCGTCAGTGGTTCTCTGGCTTTGATCGGATCGGTGAGCTTCTGACCGTTCAGGATCTCCCGACAGGAGAGTTGGCCCTTGCGCAGCGGCACGGCCAAGTAGAAATCATCGCTGAACGTAGCGCTGTTGAACTCGTAGTCGGGTTCCAGATCACGCCTGGCGTACACCCCACGCACCAGAGCGTCGAGGTAGCGGATTTCCTCGGGCGGCAGCACGCGGCGCCGGTCGGCCGAACCCCCGCACATCTCCTCGGCCTTGCGAAAAGCTCGGAACCACACGTCGCATTGCTCGGGAAGCGAGCAGTAGGCCGACACCGGCACATCGTCGTACTCGATGTCGACGTGCCGCTCCCAGGTTCGCGCCCCCTTCGCATACGAGATCAGCATGCTTGACTGCCAGTCGTGATACTCGTGAGTTGAGAGGCCGATCACGTGGTCGTCGTAACGGGAGCGCAGGTAATCGATCTGATTGAGCTCGAGCTGGTAGTCCTCCGACGGGTACAGGCTCACGCAGTGGTTGATCGCCAGTGGAATTGCGCGATGCTCGAAGAACGTGACCACGTCGTCGAGGGCCTTTTCGTTCGCTCCGCCCGAGGAGACGATCGTGGGGCGACGCGTCGAGGCGATCTTCTCGAGCAGTGGCCAATCGCTCACATCGGAACTTGCCACCTTGATGATGGGGAAGTCGAGCTCAACGCAGAGATCCACGGACGCCTCGTCAAAGGGCGTGGCCATGGGAATGCAGCCGACGCGCCTGACCTCCTCGGCGAGGGTTTTGAAGCTCGCCTTCGACAGCCTCGTGGCCTCGGTCTTGCTGATGTATCGGATGTCCTTGTTGCCCTTGAAGTCGTCGTGGATGAAGTTGTCGACATCGCGGAACTGGAACTTGATCGCGGCCTTGACAGAGTTGTAGCGAACTACGCGGCCGTAGTCGCTGACGATCTTCTTGCCGCGCTCAAGGTCGCCCCAGTGGTTGTTGGCCGCCTCTAGTACGAACAGATTCTCGAAGATCTCGCGATCTCGCTGGCTTGGACGGTTCATGCGTATCGTGCCTCCCTTGTCACGTCGACGCATCGAGTGCGTCTAGTTTGCGACATCGCGTACCACTTTTGTGGCGTTACTGAGTTTTTGATCGGGATCGGGCTCAGGTTTGCGGAACAGCCGCCTTGAGGTGGATGAGAACCCGCTCTTCGACCTCGGCCGGCAGGTCGGGACTCATCCGGTGTAGCGGGTTCGACCTCATCGAGCCGTCGGGCTGCACCGCCGAGCTGATCTTCGGGTAGTAGGTCTGGTCGGGGTCGATGGGCACCTCGACGAGTGCGGGACCATCGGCATCCAGCAGGGAGCGCACAGCTGCGGCATCCAGGCCGGATTGCGCGTCGAGCCGCGCAAACGGGATCCGGTACGCCCGAGCCAGATCCTCCCAGCTCGGCAGGCCCAGTCCGGTCTGGGCGTCGCAGCCGACCCACGCCCCGCCGAAGTAGTTGCGTTGTGTCATCCTGATCGACGCGTAGCCGTTGTTTTCCAGCAGGAAGACCTTGACATTCGCTCCCGTGGCCGCGAGCGTGCCGAGTTCCTGTACGTTCTGGGCGAACCCACCGTCGCCCTCGCTGAGGAATACTTGGCGGCCGGGGTTGGCCAGCGCCACTCCGATAGCCCCGGACAACCCGTAGCCCATAGCCGCCAGCGACTTGTCGCCGACCAGCTTCTGCTCAGCGCGCAGTTGGAGGGCTTGCATAGACACGCTGGCGGCGCCACCGCTGCTACAAGGCAGCACGACCGCATCCGGCCCCGCTATCTCGCACAGCCGCATCGCGAGCTCGTAGGGTTTCACGTATCCCGGGGCGGTGACGTTCTGTGGGTCGTTGAGCGGCAGCTCGGCGCGCACCGATGCGATGAACTCCCGCCACGCCTGCCACCGGCCGGGATCGCCGAGATCGGAGGCGTACAAGTCGGCCAGGAACCGGTCAGCGTCCCCCCGCAGCGCGAGGTCGACGCGCGGATGTCCCTTGTCGAGCTCGGCGGCGTCGATGTCGACCTGGACAACCCGCCCGACGGGCACGAACTGCTCCCAGGCGAATCCGGTCTGCTGCAGCCCCAGCCGGGTGCCGATGGCGACCACCAGGTCGGCCTGCTGGATCAGGATGTTGGCGGCGCGCTGTCCCCAAGTATTCGGGCGCCCCGAGTACAGCGGGTGTTCGGTCGGAACCCGGTCGGCCCCGTTCCAGGTGGTCATGATCGGGATGCCGGCGGCTGCCGTCCGCTCGCCCAGGGCGCGCACGGCTCCGCGGCTCACCCCGCCACCGATCAATATGACCGGGCGCTCCGACTCGCGCACCAAAGCGACGACCTGTTCGACGTCAGCCGCGGGCACCTCCGGCAGGGCGGCTGCCTCCGGGATCGTGACGGGATCCTGCCCCGGCAGCGGGGCTGCGGCCTGGGCATCCAGGCAGACTTCGAGGAATACCGGCCCCTGCCGGGGCGTGCGGCCGTCGAGCACGGCCTCCAGGATGATGTCGCGGGCGACCGGCCGCTCGATTCTCATCGCACGCTTAGTCACGCTGCTGACCAGTTCCACGCCGTCAATCTCCTGAATGCCCCGCTGGCGCACCGCGCCGCGGCTCAGGTCGCTGCTCTTAACTTGTCCGCCGACGACGAGCAATTCGCGGCTTTCTTGCCAAGCACCAGCGATACCCGTGAGCGCATTGGTTATCCCGGGACCTGCTGTGACCAGGAGCAAGGCTCGTCCGCTGCCCTCGTCCCGGGAGGCGTTGAAGTATTCCACCGCGATGGCCGCACCGACCTCATGCACGAACGGCACACACACCATTCGGGTGCGCACCGAATCGAGCAGATGCATGATGTTGCCGCCCGCGACGAAGAAGCAATGCGTGTAGCCGGCGCCCACCAACCAGTCGACCAGCTGGTCACCGTATTTGGCCGGTGCGGTCATATACCGACCTTCCTGGTAATGACAAAGTTCGGTCGCTGTTTGACTTCCTCGTAGATGAGCCCGAGGTACTCGCCGACGACCCCGAGGAACAGTCGTCACTATCCCGAAGCCGATCAGCATGACGCAGATGAGCGAACCGAAGCCCGGAAAGGGCACCCCATAGAAGACGGCGCTGCACGGCGAGCACGAACACGGCGATCGCCGCGATGAAACTCAAAAAGAAACCGGTGAGCGTGATCAGCCGCAGCGGCATATAGGAGTGCGCGAAGATGCCCTTGAACGCCAGGTCGATGACGCCGAAGCTGTACGCCTTGGACTCGCCCGCGAAGCGCGGTGGGCGCACCATCGGTAGCCCGATCGACTTGAAACCGACCCAGGAGAACAGCCCTCGGACGAACCGGTTGCGCTCGTCCATCGAGCGAACCGCCTCGTAGACTTTCCGGTCGACCAAGCGAAAGTCACTGGCGTTCTTGGTTATTCGGTCGTTCGGTGAGCTTGCCGGCCAGCCAGTAAAACAGCAGCGAGTTCATCCTGCGGATAGGGCCGGTACCGCGCCGCTCGGTGACCACCCCGTAGACGTTCTCGTAGCCCTCCTCCCACTTGCGGATCAGCTCCGGGATGAACTCGGGCGGGTCCTGCAGGTCGGCGGTCATGAGCACGACGGCGTCGGCGTCCACCACGTTGAGGCCGGCCGTCAGCCCGCCATCCATCCGGAAGTTGCGGGCCAGCTGCAAGATCTTGAACCGCGGGTCCGCCTTATTGATGGCGAGCAGCTTGTCCATCGTGTCATCGGTCGAGCCGTTTTCCACGATGATTGCCTCGAAGTCGTACGCCGGCTCGGCGTCGAACACGGCGGCCAGGCGCTTTGCTAGCTCGTCGACGCATTCGCTTTCGTTGTAGGCGGGGGTGATCACGGCGATCTTTTTCTTCACTGCCACACCTTCCAGGGCGGGTTTCCACTGTTCCAGAGGTTGTTCAGCAGCTGCGATTCCCGGAAAGTATCCATCGGCTGCCAGAACCCGTGGTGAGGGAACGCGGCGATCTGGCGGTCTTCAGCCAGCCGGAGCAGCGGCTTGTCCTCCAGCACCGTCTCGTCGCCCTCCAGATAGTCGAACACTCCCGGCTCGAAAATGAAGTAGCCGATGTTGATCCAGTCTTCGGTCTTCGGCTTCTCCCGGAACTTGGCGACCGCACCGTCCTGCTCCAGGTCGATGACCCCGAACCGGCTCATCGGCTGGGTGGCCGTCACGGTGGCGATCTTGCCGTGCGCGCGGTGGAACTTCAGCAGGGCGGGGATGTCGACGTCGGCGATGCCGTCGCCGTAGGTGCACAGGAATGCCTCGTCGCCCACGTACTTCTGGATGCGTTTGATCCGGCCGCCCGTCATCGTGCTCAGGCCGGTGTCGGCGACAGTCACCTGCCAGTCGAACTCGGCGTGCGAGCCGTGGTAGCGGATGCTCGACTGGTCACCGAGGGTGATGGTGAAGTCCAGATTGGACACCCCGTAGTTCGAGAAGTAGCTCTTGATGTACTCGCTCTTGTACCCCGTGCACACCACGAACTCGGAAATGCCGTGGTGGCCAAGGATTTTCATGATGTGCCACAGCACCGGCCGACCACCGACCTCGACCATCGGCTTGGGGCGGAACTCGGTCTCCTCGCGCATACGAGTACCGAGCCCGCCCGCGAGGAGCACGGCTTTCATGACGAGTCGTCCCATCTCAAAGTAGTTGTTCCCCCATGCGCGGAATCGATGACGCAGCGTCGGCGCAGGTGACAGACTAGCAATGCCGCGACGCGCCCGGTGGGGTTTTGGAGGCCGCCGCATACTATATGAAGGACACACGCCTGAGGAGATTCTCATTTCAAGACTCGATACCGATGATTGGGGAGGGCGGGCTCGAGGAGGATCGCGACGATATCCTCGCGGCGGTTCGCCGCTACGCGAAGCGCAAGCTCGCGACATCCGAGTTCGTCCCCGGCGCCACGCCGGTCCCGGTGTCGGGCAAGGTCCTCGACCCGGAGGACTTCGCCGCCCTCGTCGACGCGTCCCTCGACGGGTGGTTGACCGCAGGCCGGTTCCATCCGCTCTTCGAGCGCGCCCTCGCCCGTTATGTGGGAGCCCGCGACGCCGTCTTCGTCAACAGCGGGTCGAGCGCCAACCTGTGTGCGCTGAGCGCCCTGACCAGCCCAAAGCTGGGCAAGAACAAGAAGAGGTTCGGAAAGCGGCCGCTGGAGCCCGGTGACGAGGTGCTGACCGTGGCCTCCGGATTTCCCACCACCGTCAACCCGATCATCCAGAACCGGCTGCGGCCGGTCGTCGTCGACATCGAGCTGGGCACCTACGACGCCATCCCGGAGCGGCTGCGCGAGGCCGTCGGGCCCAAGACCCGGGCGATCATGATGGCGCACACCCTGGGCAACCCTTTCGACCTGGACACGGTGCAGGAGTTGTGCGACAAGCACGGCCTGTGGCTGGTCGAGGACTCGTGCGACGCGCTCGGCTCGACCTACGACGGCAAACGCACCGGCAGTTTCGGCGACACCGCGACCGTGAGCTTCTACCCCGCGCACCACATCACCACCGGCGAGGGTGGCGCCGTGTTCGTCAAGTCGGCGCTGGTCCGCAAGCAGGTCGAGTCGTTCCGCGACTGGGGCCGGGACTGCTACTGCGCGCCGGGAAACGACAACACCTGCCAGAAGCGGTTCGAGTGGCAACTGGGCGATCTGCCCAAGGGCTACGACCACAAGTACATCTACAGCCACATCGGCTACAACCTGAAGGCCACCGACATGCAGGCCGCGCTGGGTCTGTCGCAGCTGGCCAAGATCGACGGATTCGTCCAGGCGCGCAAGGACAACTTCGACTACCTGACCTCGCGGCTGTCCGGTGTCGAGGGACTCATCCTGCCGGTGGCCACACCCAAGTCGGACCCGTCCTGGTTCGGCTTTCCGATCACCCTCGATCCCGAGCATCCCGTGGACCGCACCAAGTTCATGCAGTTCCTCGACGAGCGCAAGATCGGCTTCCGTCAGCTGTTCGCCGGCAACCTCGTCAAGCAGCCGGCCTACCGCGACGTCGACTTCAGGATCGTGGGCGACCTGACCAACACCGACATCGTGATGAACCGGACGTTCTGGGTGGGCACCTACCCGGGCCTGACCAGGCCGATGCTCGACTTCGTGGCGGACTCGATCCGCGAATACATGGCCGAGGCCGCGCGATAGCCGTGCACTACCTGGTCACCGGGCATACCGGGTTCAAAGGACCCTGGCTTACGCTGCTCCTGCTCAGCCGCGGGCACCGGGTGTCCGGCCTGGCCCTCGACCCGGCCGAGGGCAGCCTGTTCAAGCGGGCGGGGCTCGCCGAGCAGCTTGCCTCCGACTTCCGGGTGGACATCCGCGACGCCGAGGCCACCGCGGCGGCGGTATCAGGCGGCGGCGCCGGACGTCGTGGTGCACATGGCCGCCCAGTCGTTGGTCCGCGAGTCGTATCGCGACCCGCGCTACACCTACGAGACCAACGCCATCGGCACGCTCAACGTGCTGGAGGCCGTCGCGGCCACCCCGTCGGTGCGTGCGCACGTCGTCGTCACCACCGACAAGGTCTACCGCAACGTCAACCAGGAGGCCGGTTACGTCGAAACCGACCCCCTTGGTGGCGACGATCCCTACAGCGCATCGAAGGCGATGGCCGATCTGCTGACCCAGTCCTGGATTCGCAGCTTTCCCGGCGCTCCCACCGCCATTGCCCGCGCCGGCAACGTCATCGGCGGCGGCGACGTCAGTCGTGAGCGGCTGCTGCCAGACCTGGTGGCCGCCTATGCGTGTGGCCAGGCGCCGCTGCTGCGGTTCCCGCGCGCGGTGCGGCCGTGGCAGCACGTCCTCGACTGCCTCAACGGCTACCTCACCCTCGCCGACGCGCTGCTGGCCGGCTCCGGTCTGGGCCAGTGGAACTTCGGGCCGGGCCGCGACAGCTTCGTCGAGGTCGGCCAGGTGGCCACGCTGGCGGCCGAGCTGTGGGGCGGCGGCGCGCATTGGGACCTCGACGACGGGAACCACCCGCACGAGGCGAACCTGCTGGCCCTCGACGCCTCCAAGGCGCAGCGCGAACTGGGCTGGCGCAATCGGCTCGGCTTCCGCGATGCCGTGGCATGGACGATCGACTGGGAGCGGCGCGTGCACGCGGGCGCCGACCCGCTTACGGTGACCCGCGAGCAGATCGCCGCATTCGAAAGCCTCGAATGACTGAATTCGACCTGCCACCCGAATCGGCGCCGCCGGGGCCGCTGATCCGGCTGGTCCACGACCAGCGCATGGCATTCCTGATGGTCGGCGGAATCAACACGGTCGTCGGGTTCGGGATCTTCGTCGCCTGCTCGGAGAGCGTGGGGCACTTGGTCGACCACCGGTTCGGCAAGGTCGCCGGTTCGTTGGTGACCGTCGGCATCACGCATGTGCTGAGCCGTGCTGTTCGCCTTCGTGATGCATCGGCGGTTCGTGTTCCGCGTGCGGGGCCACGTGCTGCGTGACCTCGTGCGCTTCTGAGAGCGTCTACCTCACCGCGCTGGGCCATCAACTCGTCGCCTTGCCCGTGCTGGTCGAACTTGGGCATGCACCGCATCCCGGCGCAGGCAATCATCGTGGCGGCCAGCACGCTGCTGAGCTACTTCGGCCACCGGCACGCCAGATCGCCGCATTCGAAAGGCTCCCATGAGCGAATTCGACCCCCCGACCGAGTCGGCCCGCCAGGGCCCGCTGATCCGGCTTGTCCACGACCAGCGGGTGGCGTTCCTGATTGTCGGGGCAATCAACACGAGTCGTCGGGTTCGCGATCTTCGTCGCCTGCTCGGAGACCGTGGGCCGCTTTGTCGACCACCGGTTCGGCACATCGCCGGGACACTGGTGACCATCGGTATCGCGCACCCGCTGGGCGTGTTGTTCGCCTTCGTGATGTATCGCCGGTTCGTGTTCCGCGTCCGGGGCCACGTGTTGCGTGACCTCGTGCGCTTCTGGAGCGTCTACCTCACCAGGGTCGGCATCAACATCGTCGTCTTGCCTGTGCTGGTCGAGCTAGGCCTGCACCGCATCCCGGCGCAGGCAATCATCCTGGTGTGCAGCACGCTGCTGAGCTATTTTGGACACCGGCACTTCTCCTTCCGGCGTGGCGCCGCCGACACCCAGGACAAGACATCGCGACGTAGAGCCTGCAGCCGTCATCGCCGCCTGTGACAAGAGAGGTGTGGAACGCCTCGGGGAGTCCGCGCCAGAGCCGTTCCTCGACGCGCCGCCCGTTTCAACGGCGTGCTGCGGTTCTTCACCACCGACGAATCTCACGCGCCAGCTTCCAGACGGACGGCCGGGCGAGCATGCCGTCCAAGTGGGTCGTCGCGACCACCTCGCGGATCAGCTTTGTGAAAAACGGCCGGGCGAAGCACACCGTTGTGGTGATCACGGAAATCCTCGGACGCCGTGCGGAAACCATGTTCGCTCGCCCGATACCCGTCGAAAACGCGATCCAGCGCAGGCCTGTCCAAAGGCTCCTCCTGAGCGGCCGCATGCAGCACTTCGATAGACCGTAGACATCCAGTCGGTACCGAAGAGGCTCTGTCACCGGGCCGCAGTGTCGCTGGCGCCGAAGATCAGCTGCTTGAGAAACTGCTCGATCGCGCTCTCATTCCGCGTGCTGAGATCGATCGCGAGCGCCGCGGAAATCCGCTTCACCTCCCGACGCCAGTCCTCGAGGAGATTGGCGTAGTCGACAAACACGCGCGGCAGGGCGCGCGTGTTCCTCTCGGCGAGCAGGTTATACTTCAGCCACAAAGCACTCGAGAGCTCCTGGTGAGGCTCATCGCGTGCCGCAAGCGACGCGATCACCTCTTGTGGGTGGCGCACTGCGATCACGGCCGCGATATCGAAATCCGCCCCGACGCGTCGCCTCGAACCATAACTCGGACAACACCATTATCGCCAGTTCCTTAATGACTACAAGCGACGCGGCCGGCAACGTGGCCAGAAATGCACCTGATCTCGGCGATGCAGGCGGCCTTCTCTTCGGCGTCGAACGCGCCTTCGTCCTGCAAGCGCAGTGACGGGTCGTACCCGCTGGTGCCGTGGCGGTACAGAATTGCTTCGTTGACATCAACGGCTGCCGCGGCTCCCAATGGCCCGTGGATTGCCCGCATTGGCGCCCACCAGCTTGGCCGGGAGCGTGCCACCGCACAGCGAGAGAACCCGCGTGAGCGCCGACGTTCCGGACCGGCCCATGCCCAACACGAACAGAATGACCGGACGGGCCGCAGTCCCCGTCTGCCCGGCGTCGGCGATCACGAGTAGCCTTTCGCAGTCGATGCCGTGTGCGGCGCCGGAGCTCGGTGCTCCACCGTTAGGTGGTCCGGCGGCAGGCCGGCCTGGCACTGTCTGCGCGCCGGTTCGAAAAGCGTTTGTCCGAAAGGTGTTTTGAGGCCGGCAGTGACTACCGCAGCATCAAACCATGAGCCCTTGCCGCAGGTGGGAGCATGGAGCTGATCGGGCTGCGCTGCCACCGGGCGAAGAGAAGAAGGTAGCTACGGCGCCCTGCGGCGCTGCGCGTCGGCTCTTGCCCATATCGACAGGATAACGGTGGCCTGGCGCTGGCGCCGTGAATTGCTATACGCCGCATAGTCGTCCGAGGGGCGGGCCAAGGTTCAATCGACCGCTAGGCTGCTGAGCTGCTTCGGCCATTGGCACTTCCTCTCTCCGGCCCGTGCGGAGTCGCTCGTCGCACGAGGAGACGGCCAGCAACGGCGATGGCGATCCTGGACGTGCAGATACCGACATCGTTGAGGATTAGGGCGCGGCCGCAGCAAGCAGGTCTTCACGCGACGTCGATGTCGACGGCCTGGCCCTTCGACGCTAGCAGCGTGGCGACGGCCCGCGCCTTGGCGCGCAACCTCAGCTTGCGTCTCGCCCGGTGTCGTGCTGGCCGCTGTCCGCGGAAGTGCCGGGCCGCATCCGCCGGCCGAGCCAGCGGTACACCGCGCGCCGGCCGAGGGCGTTCATGCGGGCTCGTGCGCTGCCAACGAGTAGGTGGCGTCGGCTGAGCAACCCCGGGTGTGCGGTGGCCAACTCGCTCTGAAAACCGATGGTCTGGTCAGCTTGGGCACGCACTAGTTCGACACTCCACTGAGACTGGCTGACCCGGAACGCAGCAAGCGGGCGGGGCACTGCGACCAGATTTCCATGCAGCAGGACTGCGCAGTAGGTCGCCAGGTCGATGAGGTACGGGAAGCTGCTGTCCCAGCCGCCGGCGTCGGCCAAGGCCGCACGCCTGAACATCACCGATGCCGGTTCGCCGAAAATGTTCGTGCCGGCGAGCACGGTGCGCCGGATTGCTTCGGTGCCGATGACCTCGCCGCGCAGCCCTTTCAGTCCACGGTCGCGCAGCACCGGACTTCCCGCGGCGTCGATGATGTCTCTGGTGCTCGCGGCGAGTACTGCCGATTGATGCGCCGTCAACGCGGTCACCTGTGTCGCGAGGCTGTTCGGATAGAGCACATCATCGCCGCAGACCAGTTTGACGAACTCGCCGGTGGCGAGGTCGGTGACGGCGTTCCAATTCGCGGGCGCCCCGCCGCCGGGAGCCAGTCGGCTCAAGCGCACCCGGGGGTCGGCGGTGTAATGCTGCAGCGACTCCCAGGTGCCGTCGGTGGAGCTGTGATCGGAAACCACCAGCTCAAAATCGCTGAAGGTCTGCGCCAATATCGATCGCATCGTGGCGTCAACGAACGCGACGCCGTTGTACGTCGGCACCACGACCGACACCCGTGGCGTCACGACACGTCCTACTGATGCTCGGGCAGTTCCAGCCCGGCGGTGGGGTTACGGCCGAACGAAAAGTGTCGATGAGCGAACCAGCTGTACACCACCTGCACGGCGGTGATGACCAGCTGCGACAGCAGCACCGGCCAGCCGCACACCTCCACTAGCAGCGGCAGCACGGCAAAATTGAAGCCCAACGCTGAAACGTTGACCAGCTCGAACCGTCCCAGATCGCGTAACACATGACCGGTCACTCGGAACACAAACCGGCGGTAAAGGACGAACGCGCACAGCACGGCCGCAATGTGTGCGCAGACCAGTGCGCCGAGGTAGCCGATGGCATTCCGGAGGAGCCATAAAAACAGCACAAACCACAAAGGACCAATGAGGGCGTTCATCCCGCCGACGATGAGAAAGGCGACCCGCTGGTCCCGGATTATCCGTAACAGTGGGCCGGGAACGCCGGTCATTCCAGCGGGCGGACGAATTTGCTCGTCGTCTCCCGCAAACGCGTCGAGAGTCATCGCCGATCAGGGTAGTCCGGTGGATGGGTAGTCAGGGGAGAAGCGCTCAACCTCGCCTCGCGGTTGGGGCATCGGCGGCTCCCGCCATCTCGCGGATCTTTGACCGGTGCGGTGGTGATGTAGATCCTGCTAGCGCACGAAGTTCGGCAGGTTAAGCCGTTCCTGGTGGTGAGGACCGCGTTGTCATCTCGGATGTATTCGAAGAGCTGCCGACTGCTGTAACCGAACGCTCCTCTTGGACGGCTTCTTCCTCATCGCCGACTGTGGAAGCCGGTCTTCGCGCGTAGGAGATGATAATCACCGCGCACGCGACTAGCCACAAGATCGGTGCCCAACCAACTGTGGTGACCACGATCAGCCTGGTACCGACTGCTCCGCTGGTCCCCGGCTGCCCTGGGATCGGTGCAGCGGCCGGCTGACCCAAGGCGATCTGAGCGATGCTGAGCGCCGTGGCCAAACTTACACAGATGCCGACCGCACGGCGGCGGAGGCCGTCGATTGCGAAGCGGTCGAATATCCCGGTACCGGGCGGCCCATCGGGGTCTCGGAGAACAAGCGCGGCGATTGGCAAAGCGATTACCAGGTAATAGAAGGCGACCTTGGGCGGGAAGAATACGGCGGTGGTCAGCAGCACGATTCCCACCATGACGGGCGGGATACGGCGCCCCAAAGCGACCACGGAGGCGATGACAAGGAGCAGAACAACATAGCCGATCAGTGATCGCGGACCTGCGAGGAACCCATCGGGTATTTTGCCGCCCGTCTGGAAAAGCTTGATGGTGTCCGGGACCATTAGCAGCGCTTTGCTAAAGGACACGTTCTGCTTGTCCAACAGCGTATTGGAATGGACCTTTACCGAAAATGTTGTGGATTGATTGCGCGATTGTGTCCGGAAAGTCTCGAGGCCACAACAGGTAGGCAGCGAGATTGGAGATCGCGATCCCACCGATCGCGAGCCCGCCCAGTCGCCATTTCCGGGCCGCGAACAACGCCACCACGAGGACAGCGAACATTGGTTTCAACAGCGCTGCCAGGACCACCATGATGGCCACCAGGCCCCAGCGCTGTCGGCGCAACGCCACCAAGAAGACCAGCGCGATTGGCACCACGAAACCAGCCGAGTTGCCCCGGTCGATGACTGCCCATACCGGAATGGCCGCGGCCCCCAACGCCACGAATACCACTGCTGCCTCCAGGCCGCGTGTCCCCCGGGCCGCCCAGACCGCCGGAGAAAGCACCGCGACCGTCAACGCGAGCAGATAGCCGATCAGCCCCAGCTGGGGTGCACCTAGCCATCTTGCGGGAAGCGCAAAGAATAGATGCGGCACCATGCCGGCTGCGGGGTAGGGGAGCCGCACCGGCGGGTGCGGCGGCAATACCGGATAGGGCGCCCAAGGATTGGGCCGCAGCTCGGCAGCCGCAACCATTGAGTAGTCGCCGAAGCAGTGCCGACCGATCCTCGTACTCCAAGCCGCCCAGCAATCCTCAGGCGGCGACAACAGAAGGGACGAAAGCATGTCGACCGAGTAACACCGGGCGAGGAGGTAGCCCGTGGCTACCGAAACCGCCGATACGAGCAGGATGGTGCCGAGCACGATGGTGCGCTCGGACTGGCCGGTGACCGCCGAGAGCCGCTTCCTGATGCCGCGCGACGCTTCCAGGGGTCCATTCATCCGCGTTCTCCTCGGTTTTGCGGGCCTACGGTCGCGGGAGCGCGAACGCACGGTCCGCTCACGTCCAGGTCCCGGGCGGCGGCCTTGGGACCCGTTAAGCGGGCAACAGCGTCTGGCAAGGCGAATACCTCGCCAGGCCAGCAAATTGAGTTTCGCGTACACCCCTTAAAATCACAAGGAACTCGGTCAGAACAGCTCTTGTCGTCAGACCTGCCCGCCATGACCGGGAGTGTTCCGTGGCTGCCCGTCAAGGCAATCGCTCAGTGCCTGCTTGCCCTCGACATCTACTATGAAGCGATGGCGACGCCCGGCAGTTGTAGCACAACGAGGAGTGAGACGGCCGCGATGATGGGATGCCGGACATGTGTGACGAGCATGCACCGACAGAAGCGGGAATCCAGTGAAGCGAGCGCTCATCACCGGGATCACCGGACAGGACGGCTCGTATCTCGCCGAACTGCTGCTGAGCAAGGGATATGAGGTCCACGGGCTCATCCGTCGAGCTTCGACGTTCAACACGTCGCGGATCGATCACCTCTACGTCGATCCACACCAACCGGACGCACGACTGTTCTTGCACTACGGCGACCTCACCGACGGCACCCGCTTGGTGACCTTGCTCAGCACCATCGATCCCGACGAGGTGTACAACCTTGCGGCGCAGTCGCATGTGCGGGTCAGCTTCGACGAACCCGTGCACACCGGCGACACCACGGGCATGGGATCGATGCGACTGCTAGAAGCCGTTCGCCTTTCCCGGGTGCAGCTGCCGCTTCTATCAGGCGTCCTCGTCGGAGATGTTCGGCGCGTCGCCGCCGCCCCAGAACGAGCAGACGCCGTTCTATCCGCGCTCGCCGTACGGCGCGGCGAAGGTCTACTCGTACTGGGCGACGCGCAACTATCGAGAGGCGTACGGATTGTTCGCGGTCAACGGCATCTTGTTCAATCACGAATCACCGCGGCGCGGTGAGACATTCGTGACCCGAAAGATCACGCGAGCCGTGGCACGGATCAAGGCCGGCATCCAGTCGGACGTCTACATGGGCAACCTCGATGCCGTCCGCGACTGGGGGTACGCACCCGAGTATGTCGAAGGGATGTGGCGGATGCTGCAGGCCCCTGAGCCCGAGGACTTCGTTCTGGCGACGGGGCGCGGTTACACCGTGCGCGAGTTCGCCCAGACCGCATTCGACCATGCCGGGCTCGACTGGCAGAAGCATGTGAAATTCGACGAACGCTATCTGCGGCCCACCGAAGTGGATTCGCTGATCGGCGACGCGACCAAGGCCGCCCAATCGCTCGGGTGGAAGGCTTCCGTACACACCGCCGAACTGGCGCGGATCATGGTGGACGCGGACATCGCCGCATTGGAGTGCGAGGGCAAGCCATGGATCGACAAGCCGATGCTCCCCGGTTGGAGCTGAGCAGAACGATGGACACGTCAGTCGGCGTCCTTGACCGCGCATCGCCGGTGTATATCGCCGGGCACCGCGGGCTGGTCGGGTCCGCCCTGCTGCGCAGGTTTCAGGCCGAGGGATTCACCAATCTTCTTGTGCGGTCACACACGTGAACTCGACCTGACCGATCGGGCCGCGACGTTTGACTTCGTTCTGGAGTCAAGGCCGCAGGTCGTCATCGACGCTGCGGCCAGGGTCGGCGGCATCATGGCCAACAACACCTATCCGGCCGATTTCCTGTCCGAAAACCTCCAGATCCAGGTCAACCTGCTCGACGCTGCCGTGGCCGCGCGGGTGCCGCGGCTGCTGTTCCTCGGCTCCTCTTGCATATACCCGAAATTCGCCCCGCAGCCCATCAAGGAGAGCGCGCTGCTCACCGGCCCCCTGGAGCCGACCAACGACGCATACGCGATCGCCAAGATCGCCGGCATCCTTCAGGTCCAGGCGGTCAGGCGTCAATATGGCCTGGCGTGGATCTCTGCGATGCCCACCAACCTGTACGGACCGGGTGACAACTTTTCCCCGTCCGGCTCGCATCTGCTGCCGGCGCTCATCCGCAGGTATGAGGAGGCCAAAGCCAGCGGCGCGCCGGAAGTGACCAACTGGGGCACCGGAACTCCACGGCGTGAGCTGCTGCATGTCGATGATCTGGCGAGTGCGTGTCTGTACCTTCTGGAACACTTCGACGGGCCGAATCACGTCAACGTGGGCACCGGCATCGACCACACCATCAGGGAGATCGCCGATATGGTCGCCACAGCGGTGGGCTACACCGGCGAAACCCGCTGGGACCCAACCAAACCGGACGGAACACCACGCAAACTGCTGGATGTTTCGGTTTTGCGGGAGGCGGGATGGCTGCCCCAAATCGCGCTGCGGGACGGCATCGAGGCAACGGTGGCGTGGTATCGCGCGAACGCCGGCGCGGCGAGGAAATGAACGTGCGCATTGCGACAGCCCAGAAGTTGTGATTTCGGTAGTTCGCGCACGAAGGACGACTGGCCATTTTAACCTATTAACGCGCATGAGGTGAGACTTGAGGCGCAAAACAATGCCTCGCACCGACTCCTACTCTAGAAGGGCATGAGCACATGAAGAACTTAAGCGTGGAATGGTAGCGGGAAAAATGGAACACGTGTTGGAATTCACCGCCCATAATATTCGCCTTGATGACGGGACTTTCACGAAACCCGAATTAACGGGTTCAATGGTGGATAATCCGTGGTTCAAATCGGCGCGCGGAGTCCTAGAAACTGTGTTCCCCGGGGATAAAAGTCAATTCCGCTTGGCAGACGTTGGGTGCCTGGAAGGTGGATACGCTGTCGAGTTTGCACGCATGGGATTCCGGGTTCTCGGGATTGAGGTGCGTGAGTTGAATATCGCGGCATGCAATTATGTTAAATCGAAAGTTGATCTGCCGCAGCTAGAGTTCGTCCAAGATAATGCTTTGAACATTGCCGAGTATGGCATCTTTGATGCCGTCTTCTGCTGTGGACTGTTTTACCATCTCGATCGCCCGCGAGAATACCTGGAAACTCTTTCAGCTGTGACGAAGAAGCTCTTGATCCTGCAGACAAACTTCTCGCTTGTTAGTCGGACCGATAGGATATTTCGACTACCCACGACGGTGCGATGGATCTGGGATAGGCTAATGAGAAAGCGCGAGCGCACAAGGTTCATTCTTTCGGCACCTAGTGAAAACGAAGGCCTTGCTGGAAGGTGGTTCACTGAATTTCCCACCAAGCGATCATTCGGCAAGAGAGAAACCGCAAAATGGGCTTCTTGGGACAACCGCAGGTCTTTCTGGATTCAACGTGAGTACCTACTTCAGGCGATTCGGGATGTTGGATTTGATCTTGTGATGGAAGAGTATGACAGCTTGAAACCAAACATTGCGGAGTGCTTGGTCGGAGGTCGCTATCAAGCGAATCTTCGAGGGACATTCATCGGCATCAAGACCGCTAATCCAACGATCGCTGCCGAAACGCCTTCGGGCGTTATCTGAAAGGTCAGTTAGGGCTCAGGGCGAATCTGCCGCGCTCACTGTGATGATGGTGGGAATGCGCTGGTTCGGCCCGCATCGCCCAGACGCCAGAGTCTCGGCACCGTCCGCCGCGGCAAAACCTGTGCAAGCGTGGATAGCCTGTGGGCCAAGACCGCAGGCCCCCGGTAGGGGCCGCATGTGGTTGTGTTCACTAGCCGAGGTGCGGATAGAGCGGTGCCGAAACGCCTCTCACGCGCTGGACTCGGCGGCGAGCCGATAGCCGCGCACGGCGATTGGAATGAACACCGCGAGCAGCACGATCGTCCAGAGGAGAGTCATCGCCAGAGGCCACACGAGCGGGCCGCCGTGGGCCAGTGCCCACATCGTCTCGATGGGTGGCGACATCGGTTGCACGCGGACCAATGGCCGAAGCCAGTCCGGGAACAGCCCGATTGGAGTGGTACCGGGATTGAGGAACGCCAGCGAGACGGTCACGCCCACCAGCCAGGTCATGACGGTGCGGCCATTGGTGCGGATGGCCAGCGCCATTACCAGCGCCGTGAACCCGACCACCACGATCGACGGGATCAGAATGTACACCAGTGCCGTGGGCCAGCCGTGCGTGAAGCGTAGCCCCATTGCCACCCCGAGGGCGGTGATCAGGACCGTCCCGATGAGCGCGCGCACGGCCTCGGCGGTCAGCCGTCCGGTGAGCGCGCTTGCCCGGTGTACCGGCAGCACCCACATCCGGCTGAGCAGCCCCGAGTCGCGCTCCATTGTGATGCCGACCGCGCCGCCCAGGGCGCCGAACAGCGCGGACAGCACCGCGCACAACGGGACCAGGCCGTAAACGCTGTCGACGCCGGTGACCTTACGCACCCGCTCGCCCAGCACCACCTCGTAGACGAGCAAGAGGCAGACAGGGAAGATCAGCGATCCCATCAGCACCGCTCGGTCACGCCGCCATCGGGTGAGGAGTCGACCGGCTTGCACCCAGCTCTGGGTCAGCAGCGAGCCTTGCATCCCGGGCTGCGGTATCACTAGGTCCGCCTCTGCATCCGCAGCGTGATCGCGCCGAAGACCAGCACCATGCCCACACACCAGGCCAGGCTGGCCGCCAAGTTGCCGACCGCCACGTGCCCGGTGGCCAGGCCGCGCAGTGTTTCGGCGACCTGTGACACCGGCTGGTTGCGCACGTACGGGCGCAACCAGCCGGGAAAGGTTTTCTCGGGGGCGATTCCGGTGGACAGCATGAACAGCAGCAGCTGGGGGACAAACAGTAGGTGGCTGGCCCCCTGGACACTGCTTGTACTCGACCCCAGCGCGTCGGCGCCCAGCGCCACGGCCAGGCACAGTAGCAACGCGATGAGCACAAAGGCCAGCGCATAGCCCAGTCCGCCGGTCATCCGGAATCCGAACGCATAGCCGGCGACCATCGCCACCGAGAGGGCGAGCGCGGCCCGCATCAGGGTGGCCACCATGCGGGCGCTCACGGGGACTGCCGCGGCGATCGGCAGCGTCGCCAACCGCTCGCCCAGCCCGTACAGGTGATCACGTGCCGCGCGGTCCGCGGTGAGCAGCGCGACGAAGATCACCGACTGGACGACCACCGCGGGCACCAGATACTGCGAATAACTCACGCGGCCGGTGTCGATCAGGCCGTGCAGCGCCACGGTGAAGCCTGCCAAATACGCGACGGGTGACAGTATCTCGAAGATCATCCCGCCGTCGCGCGCCGCGGACATCAGCGAACGTTCGGTGAGGGCGGCCAGGGCGCTCATGATTGGGCGACGGTCCGTTCGGTGAGGTGCAGGAACGCCTCGTCGAGCGAAGGTTTGCGCAGCGAGATGTCGGCGAGTTCGATGCCGATCGCATCGACCCGGCGAAACACCTCACCCAGCGTGGCCACCCCGTCGGGGGCGAACACCGACACCGAGTTCGTGTCGGCGTCGATATCGATCCCGTCGAGCCCGGCCAGCGCCGCCGCGACCTGAGGCAGGTCGGCCGGATTGGCCGGGGTCACCTGGCAGTAGCTGGTACCCACCCTGCGCTTGAGGTCCTCGGCGGTGCCGCTGGCGATCACCTGTCCGTGGTCGATGACGACGATCGAGTCGCTCAGCACGTCGGCCTCTTCCAGGTACTGCGTGGTCAGCAGCACGGTGATGCCCTGCAGGGCCAACGAGCTCACCAGGGCCCACACGTCGCGGCGGCTGCGTGGGTCCAGCCCGGTGGTCGGCTCGTCGAGGAAGAGCACCTTCGGCAGCACCACCAGGGCGCTGGCGAGGTCGACGCGCCGCCGCATGCCTCCGGAATAGGTGGATACCCGCCGGTCGGCGGCCGCGACGAGGTCGAACTGTTCGATCAGCTCGTCGGCGCGAGCCTTTGCCTGCCGGCGACGCAGGCCGCGCAGCCTGCCGAACAACACCAGGTTCTCCCGGCCGGTGAGCATTGGGTCCATCGCGGTGAACTGCCCGGCCATCCCGATGCTGGCACGTACCTGGGCGGGCTGGCGGGCGATGTCGTATCCGGCGACGAGGGCACGGCCCGAACTGGGGCGGATCAGCGTGGACAGGATGTTGATGGTGGTCGTCTTGCCGGCGCCATTGTGGCCGAGCAGGCCGCACACCGTCCCGGCCGGAACCGAGAAGCTCACGCCGCGCAGCGCAGGCGTGTTTCCGCCCGAATGTCTTTGTGAGGCCGACAACCTCGATCGCCAGTGGGCTCACAGTAGGAGTATTTCATGGTGGGTGCCCGCATGTTGGCGCGTATCGGCGGTAGATGACAATCGGCGGCGCTTCCCAGCGACGGTAAACGGCACGGGCGAACCTAGACGGACGGCCTCGGGATCTCGGTTGTGGGTGCGTCGTCGTACTCGTCGTGGTGCAGCAAGGCGCGTACCAGCGGACGCGGTCCCTCAGGCCGCAGCAGGAAACTGGCCGGGCGCGGACGAACTATCTGCGGCCACCAGAACCAACGTCCGAGCAGCGCGGCGATAGACGGCGTCATGAACGAGCGCACGACCAAGGTGTCGAACAACAGGCCCAGGCCGATGGTGGTACCGACCTGACCGATAATCCGCAAATCGCTCGACGCCATTGACGCCATCGTGAAAGCGAACACCAGGCCCGCGTTCGTCACGACCTTACCGGTACCGCCCATTGCGCGGATGATGCCGGTATTGATGCCGCCGGCTATTTCCTCTTTTATCCGGGACACCAGCAACAAGTTGTAGTCAGAACCGACCGCCAAGAGCACGATGACAGACATCGGGAGCACCATCCAGTACAATTTGATGCCCAAAATATACTGCCAGATCAGCACCGACAGCCCGAACGATGCACCCAGCGAAACGGCCACCGTACCCACGATAACCAGCGCGGCCACGAAACTTCGCGTGATGATGAGCATGATGATGAAAATAAGGCACAGCGCCCCGACTCCCGCGATGTAGAGATCGTATTTGGAACCGTCCCGGAAGTCCTTAAAGGTCGACGCGGTACCGGCGATATAGATCTTGGAATTCTCCAGGGGCGTCGTCTTGAGCGCCTCCTCGGCCGCCGTCCTGATCTGGTCGATACGCGCCACGGCCTCAGGCGCCGCGGGATCGCCCTTATGCGAAATGATGAGGCGAGCCGCTTTCCCGTCCGGAGACAAGAATTGACTCATCGCGCGCTTGAAGTCCGCGTTCTCGAAAATTTCCGGAGGTAAGAAGAACGAGTCGTCGTTCTTGGCGGCGTCGAACGCCCGTCCCATGGCCATGGCGTCGTCGTGCTGGTTGTTGATTTGGCCGAGCATTCCGGACATGGTGCTGTAATTGGTCAGCATCATGTTCCCGCGCTTGCTCCGCAAACGCGATCATCGGCGGGAATTGCTCGAGCAGCTGCGGCAACAGCACGTCCATCTTGTCCAAATCCTGGTCGATAAGCTCGCGAAGTTTATCGCCAAGCGTATCGACGCCGTCGATGATGTCGAATATCGATCCTCAACGCCCAGCATATGGGGATGTCGTAGCAGTGCCTTTCCCAGTAGAAATAACTTCGAATCGGCCTGAAGAAATCTTCGAAATCCGAAATGTGATTTCTTATCTCGTCTATGACGACGGCCATTTCTTTTGTCTTGCCGATCGAGTCGTGAGTAATGTCGGTGATCTGGCTTTGCAGTTCGTACATGCGCTTCATCGTCTTGATCTGGAAGGACAGTATGTCCGCCTGTTTGAGCATGTCCTGCGTGCGGTCGTTGATGTACGTCTGCTCTTGTTGCGCGAACGCATATTGCATGCCGAGCAGGAACGGTATCGAGGTGTGCTGAATCGGCGTGCCCTCGGGCCGGGTTATGCCCTGCACCCGAGAGATCCCTCGAACCCCGAAGATCGCCTTGGCGAGCCTGTGCAGGACGATAAAATCCGCCGGATTGCGCATATCGTGATCCGATTCGATCAGCAGGATTTCGGGCATCATCCGCGATTGGGCGAAATGACGATCGGCGGCCGCATAGCCCACATTGGCGGGAATGTCGTTGGGCATATAGGGCCGGTTGTTGTAGCTCGTTTTGTAGCCCGGCAACGTCACCAGACCGATCAGCGCGATTGCTATGGTCGCGACGAGAATGGGCGCGGGCCAGCGGACAATCGCCGTACCGATCCGGCGCCAGCGGCCGAAGCCGATTCTGCGCGTGGGGTCGAGTAGCCCGAGGCCACTTCCGACGGTGATAACCGCCGGAACCAACGTCAGTGCGATCGCGACCGAAACGAACAAGCCCACGGCACACGGCACGCCCATGGTCTGGAAGATGGGCAAGCGGGTAAAGCTCAGGCACAACATTGCCCCGGCGATCGTCAAACCGGAACCCAAGACAACGGGAACGACCCCGCGCAAGGTGGTGTAGTAGGCGGTTTCTCGGTCCTCGCCGGCCTGACGCGCCTCTTGATAGCGACCGAAAAAGAAGATCCCGTAGTCGGTTCCGGCCGCCATCGCGAGGGCCACCAGCAGATTGACGGCAAACGTCGAGAGCGCGACAAGATTATTGTCGCCGAGAAACGCGACGATTCCCCGCGCCGCAAATACTTCGATCCCGACCGTGACCAACAACAGAAGCACGGTGATGATCGAACGGTAGACAACAAGCAGTACCGCGAAGATGATCACGGCGCCGATCAAGGTCATCTTCAGAATGGATCGGTCACCGGCGGTCTGCATATCCGTCATGAGCGCAGCCGGACCGGTGACATAGGCCTTGATACCGGGAGGCGGCGGCGTTCGGTCCACGATGTCGCGGACCGCCGCGATGGAATCCAGGCCCAAGGTGGTGCCTTGGTTGCCGGCCAGATACAGCTGCACATACACGGCTTTGCCGTCGTCGCTTTGTGCACCCGCCGCAGTTAGTCGATCTCCCCACAAATCCTGCACATGCTCGACATGCTTGGTGTCGTCCTTTAGCGCACGAACCAAACGGTCGTAGTAGATGTGCGCATCGTCGCCGAGGCGCTGCTGGCCCTCCAGCACGAGCATCGCAAAACTGTCGGAGTCGGATTCTTTGAAATCCTTGCCCATGCGCTGCATGGCCCGCACCGCCGGCGCGTCCTGCGGAGCCAGCGGCACGGAATGCTCCCGGCCGACCGTCTCCAGCCGATGGAACCCCGAAAGTCACCAGCAGCGTCAGCGCCACCCACGCCAAGATGATGAGGATCGACAGCCTGCGGATGATCCGCGGTATGCGGGGGGCCTGAGGGCGTTGCGTGCTCATGCGTCCCTATTGCCCTGTGTCACGATGTTCCCCACGGTTGCCGTCCCCATCCCGAAGCTGGAAATCCGTCACTCACCGCGGCTGTTTCAGCAGCAAGGAACGTACCAACGGACGCGGCCCGATCGGCCGAAGCATCGTACTGGCGGGCCGCGTGCGCACTTGTTGCGGCCACCAGAACCAGCGTCCCAGCAACGCTGCGATGGACGGCGTCATGAATGCGCGCACGATCAACGTGTCGAACAGCAGACCCAAGCCGATCGTGGTGCCCAACTGGGCGATGCTGCGCAGGTCGCTGACCGCCATGGACGCCATGGTGAACGCGAACACCAGGCCCGCGTTCGTCACGACCTTGCCGGTGCCGGCCATTGCGCGGATGATGCCCGTGTTGATACCGGCGGCTAATTCCTCTTTCATCCGGGAGACCAGCAGCAAGTTGTAGTCGGAGCCCACCGCCAAAAGGACGATCACAGACGTCGAGAGCACCGTCCAGTGCAGTTGTATGCCGAGCAAGGTCTGCCACACGAGTACGGACAGTCCGAAGGACGCGCCCAGTGAAAGCAATACCGTACCGACGATGACCAGGGCGGCGATAAAGCTGCGCGTCATGATCAGCATGATGATGAAGATGAGGCAGAGCGCGGCGACTCCCGCGATCAAGAGATCGTATTTGGAGCCGTCGACCAGGTCCTTCACGATCGCCGCGGTGCCGGTGAGGTAGATCTTGGAGTCTTCCAGCGGCGTTCCCTTGAGCGCCTCCTCGGCCGCCGATTTTATCGGGTCCACCCGCGAAAGGCCTTCGGGGGTCGCGGGATCACCCTTCTGCGCAATGAGTAGGCGGGCGTCCTTCCCGTCCGGCGACAGGAACACCTTCTCGACCCGCTTGAAGGACTCCGAGTCATTGATGATCCCCGGCGGCAGGTAGAAAGAATCCTCGTTTCGGGACTGGTCGTAAGCCTGGCTCATCTCAGCCGAATTGCTCTGCGAGCTCATCTGGCCGAGGACCCCGGCCATGGTGCTGTGCATGGTCAGCATCATGGTCCGCATGCTCTGCATGGACTCGATCATGGGCGGTAGCAGCACGACGATTTGCGGCAGAAGGACGTCCAGTTGATCGAGGTCTGCCACCAGCTCCTTCAGCTTATCGGTGATCTCGTCAACGCCGTCGAGTGAATCGAATATGGATCTCAGCGAAAAGCAGATGGGAATATCGAAGCAGTGCCGTTCCCAGTAGAAGTAACTGCGGAGCGGCCTGAAGAAGTCTTCGAAATTCGAAATATGGTCGCGCAATTCGTCGGTGATTTCCTGCATTTCATGCGTTTTGCCGACCATGTCATGAGTCGTGGCGACGAGTTCCTGCATCAGGCCATACATGTGCTGCATGATCTTGATCATTTTGGCCAGTTCTTCGGCCTGCACGAGGAGGTCGTTCATGCGGTCTTCCTGGAACGCATAATTCACTTGCTGGCTCGCCTGCGACATGCCCACGATCCAGGGGATCGTCGTGTGCGCCAGCGGGATTCCCTCCGGTCGGGTTACGGACTGCACCGTGGCAACACCCGGAACGGCGAGGACGGCCTTGGCCAGTTTGTTCAGTACCAGCATGTCGGCCGGATTGCGCAGGTCGTGATCGGTTTCGACCAACAGGATCTCGGGCATCATTGTCCGCGATTGGGGGAAATGCCGCGTCATGGCCGCCGTCCCCTGACTGGCGGGGATGTCGTCGGGAATGAACTTTTGGTCGTCGTAGCTGGGTTTGTAATTCGGCAGCGTCAAGAGGCCGATCAGCGCGACCGCCAATGTGGTGACGAGTATGGGCGCGGGCCAGCGCACGATGGCCGTGCCTATCCGCCGCCACCCGCGGACGGTGAGCCTGCGCTTCGGCTCGAACAGGCCGAAACGACCCCCGACGGCAAGGAGGGCCGGTCCCAGCGTGAGGGCCACCAGGACCGCAGTGGCGATGCCCGCGGCGCACGGGATGCCTAGCGGCTGGAAATAGGGCAGCCGGGTAAAGCTGAGGCAGAAAACCGCACCGGCGATCGTCAGACCCGAAGCCAACACAACCTTGGCGACGCTGCTGAAAGTGGTGTAGTAAGCGGTTATTCGGTCCTCGCCGGCCTGACGGGCCTCTTGATATCGACCGACGAAGAATATCCCGTAGTCGGTTCCCGTCGCGATGACTGCGGCTACCAGCAGATTGACGGCGAAGGTGGTAAGACCGACCAGCCCGTAATGGCCGAGGGCCGCGACGATTCCGCGGGCTATCTGCAATTCCAGCCCGACGATCACCAACAGAATGATGACGGTGACAACCGACCGGTAGACGAGCAGCAACGTGATGAAGATCACCGAGAGGCTCGCCAAAGTGACGATCATGACCGTCTTTTGGCCGGCGAGGTTCATATCCGCGACGGTCGCCG
This sequence comes from uncultured Actinomycetota bacterium, assembly GCA_963763005.1. Taxonomy (GTDB): domain Bacteria; phylum Actinomycetota; class Actinomycetes; order Mycobacteriales; family Mycobacteriaceae; genus Mycobacterium. Next base: position 3,004 of record CAVXMI010000014.1, on the reverse strand, counting down.
CGGGGCCGGTGACATAGACCTTGATCCCATTCGGCGGGGGCGTCCGCTTGACGATGTTGCGAAGCGCCGCTACCGAGGTGTCCCCCGCGGTCCCGCCTTGGTTCCCGGCAAGCTGCACTTGCACGAATACGGCCTTGCCGTCGGTGCTTTGCGCGGCGCCCCGCGTCGTTGGATCGCCCCAGAAATCCTGGACGTTCTGCACATGCTTCGAATCGGCGCGCAACTCACGAACCAGATGGTCGTAGTAATGGTGGGCATCGTCGCCCAGGGGTTGCTGGCCCTCCAAAACGATCATCGCCAAGGCGCCGGAATTGGTTTCCTTGAAATCCTGCCCCAGATGCGCCAGCGCCTTAAACGACGGCGCATCGACCGGGCTCAGCGACACCGCATGCTCCGCCTCGACCTGCTCCAGCGAGGGGACGCCGATGCTGATAAACACGGCGATCGCCAACCACCCCAAGATAATCGGCACCGAAAGCCGATGGATCATCCGCGCCACGAATGGTCGCGTGGTGGGTCGATTGTCCATATCGACCTCGCTCATGTGGCCGTCAGCATGCAGGAAGTGAAGGCATTCAATTCGTGCGAGACCTTTTCCATTTTGACCACACCGTCCACCACAATGCGGCAGCCGAGGGTGTCGCTATCGCCCTGTGCCACGACATTTGCCAAGATCGACGGCAGCGTTGTCGAGATGTCGAACGACCACGGCACCTGCGCGTCGTTGACGTGTATCGGCTCGCCATTGACGTCGAAATAGCTTATGCTGGCGGTGGTCCCTGGTGGTCCGAAGACCTCGTACTTCACGTGCTTCGGGTTGAATGGCTTGGTGTCTTTGACCCTGGTGTCGGCGTACGACTCGCGTTTCTCGGAGCCGAAGATCCCGTGCAGCCGTGACACGGTCAGTCCTCCGGCGGCGACGACCACCACGATGACCAGCGGGATCCACAGCCGCTTCAGGGCCCTGAAAAGCGCGGCATTTCGACGACTTACCCGAGATTCGCCTCGCGTTTGAGGAGCAGGTGAACGCCGGCGACCAAGCCCGAAACGCCTGGGTCGGTGGCCGGACCGATCGCTATCGTCCCGGTGATCCGCAACGGCGAGATCGGACCGGGCCTGCACCTCGGATTCGGTCACCGCACCCCCTTCAACCCGTCTCTGCGCCCCGCGCCGTGTCCGCCGGTCGAACATGCAGCTCCAATATCCTTCGCCTCACGCCAGGCGCCGACGCCTCGGACGCGGTAAGTGTCGCAGGCCAGCCGTGCGGCAGTCACCCTATATGAGCGGCCCCTCCCGAGCACGACCAGATCTTGATGAGTAAATCACGCCCGTCCCGCCCATATCAGATGTTTCTCATCGCGATACGGGATCGTGACGCATACCCACTGCTTACAGGCGGGAGAGGCGATATTTCCTCAGCCAGCACCTATCTTCTTTTCAGTAAGCCCCTAAGTTGGAAAGTGCCGCGGGCAACCCCCGCAACTGGCTGTGGCAGGCCGGGGGTGTGCCACAGCACGTGTTGGCAAGGGGATTTGCCCCGCCGCCGCTGCTCGATCTGCCGCGTTGCTCCGCGTCCCGACAGCAAGGTAATCTTTGCTAGCAGTACCCGCCAGCACCGCAGGTTCATCGTTCTCGAAAGGTCCGTGCCCGCCCTTAGCGAAACCTTATAAAGCCGAACCGGTTGCTGCTGGTCAGAGCGCCGGGGGGCACCAACGAAGCAGCCCCGCCTAGCGTGGTTGGATCGCGCCGGGAACTTTGTCGAAACCGCGGACCCACCCTGTTGACCTCCAGTATGGTTTGGAACGGTTCCACTCGTGTCGACTAGACGGTCTGGAGAATCGGTGAGTATCAATCCGTTTGACGACGACAATGGCAGCTTTTTCGTCTTGGTGAACGACGAGGAGCAGCACAGTCTGTGGCCGACGTTCGCCGATGTTCCAGCCGGCTGGCGAGTGGTTTTTGGCGAAGCGGACCGCGCGGCATGTCTGGACTACATAGAACAGAACTGGACCGATATTCGGCCAAAAAGCCTGCGCGACAAGCTGGCAGCGGGTGGGGGTTTTGACAAGTAGCCAGTCTGGGAACGGGGCGACTGGGGCTTTGGGGGAATCCGATGGGACTTGATCGCCAAGCGCTTCCGCTGACGCGGGGACAGTTGGATATCTGGCTCTCGCAGGAAACCGGTTACGCCGGTACGGAGTGGCAGCTCGGCCTATTGGTGAGAATTGAGGGCACGGTAGACCGCGGTGCCCTTCAGCAGGCGCTGCGCCAAGCGGTGGCCGAGGCCGAGCCGGGCAGGGCTTCGTTCTTCGAGGTGGACGGCCAGGTTGTCCAAACGGCGTTTGATTACCCGGATGTTGAGCTGGGCTTCGACGACCTGAGCGGCCTGCCGGATCCCGTGCAGGAGGTCCGTCGGATCGCCGCGTCGATCCAACGCACGCCGATGCCGTTGGATGGCCAGTTATTCAAATTCGTATTATTTCAGACACAACCCGATGAATATTATATGTTCGGTTGCTGCCACCACATCGCCATAGACGGGTTGGGAATGGCGGTGGTATGCCGTCGCATTGCGACCATTTATTCGGCAATGGTTGCCGGATCGCCCATTCCCGCAGCTTATTTCGGCTCAATGCAGGATTTGGTCGATCTCGAGTCCGCATATGAGTCGTCCGCCGATTATCAGGACGATCAGGCTTATTGGAGCAAGAATCTGCCACCGGAAAGCGGATCCGATTACCCGGCGCCGCAAACCCCGAGCGGCCGGGATCCCTACTCGCCGTCCGCGTCGGTGCAGCTGGACCCCGCCGTCGTCGGGCGGATCCAACAGCTGACCAAGGCCCTGCGGGTCCGTCGGTATTCGGTGATCACCGCGGCCTGCGCCCTGCTGGTGCGGGCATGGTCGGGTAGCGGGTCGGAAGTGGCCCTTGACTTCCCGGTCGGCCGCCGAGTGGTTCCGGAGTCCAAAACACTTCCCGGGATGCTTGCCGGCGTGGTGCCGCTG
>CAVXMI010000013.1:0-80286 GCA_963763005.1 uncultured Actinomycetota bacterium | reverse complement strand
AGGCCGCGCTGGTGGTGACCTTCACACCGATCGGATAATCAGGCGCCAATCATCGTGTGCAGGTCATCGACCGACCACGGTCTGGAGTCCCGGTAGTCGCGATACCCCAACACGCGCGGCGTCGGCCGATCGAAGCAGCCGACGAATCCGCCTGCGGCAATGAAGATCTGACCTGTTACGTCACGCGCCAAGTCGCTGGCGAGATATGCGTAGACCGGGGCTACAAACTCGGCGGGAGCCGCGTCCAGTGAGGCCCGCATGGTCATCTCGTCGAGCAATCCGCGACGGTAGAGGTCTTCGATCTGCTCTTCGTACCCGGGGCCCGTGGACAGCCGTGTCTTCGCGCCAGGACACACCACGTTGGCCCGCACCCCGTGCTCTTTCAATTCCGCTGCGATAGCCATCGTCAGCCCGTTCACCGCACCTTTACCCGCGGGATAGCCGGTGCCGCCGTAATGGCCAAGGAACGCAACCGAGCTGGTGTTGATGATCGCCCCGTACCCCTGCGATGCCATCACACGCGCTGCGACCCGGCAGGTGTGAAACACCGTGCCGAGGTGTGCACTGATCAGGCTGTTGAAGTCGTCCGGCGAGATCTCGAGAATCGAGGAGCGGGGAGGCTCAGCAATCCCGGCACAGTTGATCAGGATGTCTAACCGCCCGAACGTGCCCGTGCATTCTTCGATAAGCGCTGCGGCAATGTGCTCGTCGTCGGCCGTTCCGGCCATCCCGGTGGCTCGCCCTCCCGATTCGGTGATCGCCGCGACGGATTCCTCCACAACATCAGGGGCGCGCCCATTGAGCACGACGCCGGCGCCGAGATTGCACAGCTGTTCGGCGACTGCCCGCCCGATGCCACGACTGCCGCCGACAACCACCGCACCGCGCCCGGCCAGCAGGTTCTGGCTGCTCATCGGCTCTCCTATCGTGCGCCCGTCAGGCCGAAGGTTGCCCCGAACATAGTGATCCGAGCAAGGCTCAGCCATCCCACCCGTCTTGTAGCGGAGAGCCAAGGTGGCTACATCGTCCGTGCTGGAAAGGAACCTGGAATGGGCCCCGCGCGATGAGGATATCTTGGACCCGGCAGCGTTGTCGTATCCGATGCCGACCCACGACCTCGCCCATCTAGTCATACGCATCGGCGAATCGTTCATCTACACAGATCTGATCACCGGCGGCATCCCCGATTCCGGCAAGGCGCGTGCGGCGGTGCTTGCCCCACTCGGCTGAGCCCCACCACCGACGAAACGCAGCAAACCAGATGGACGACGTAGTTCACGGACGCTGCGACCAGAGCTTCGACAAGGTCCGCGCGGCCCTGACTGACAACATCAACACCGGTGAGGAGGTCGGCGCATGCATCACCATTGACGTCGACGGTGAAACCGTCGTCGATATCTGGGGTGGTTTCACGGACGAAGCACGCACCAGCGCTTGGACCCGAGACACCATCGTCAACGTGCGGTCGTCCACCAAGACGGTCACCAGCTTGGCCGGCTTGATGCTCATCGATCGCGGTCTGGTCGAATTGACCGCGCCGGTCGCCAGGTACTGGCCCGAATTCGCGGCAAACGACAAGCAGGACATCGAAATTCGCCATGTTTTGGCACACGCCTCAGGCGTTTCGGGATGGAAATTGCCATTCAGCACCGAAGACATGTACGACTGGGACAAGTCCACTGCCGCGCTGGCCGCCCAAGCACCATGGTGGAAGCCCGGAACCGCATCGGGCTACCACGCGCACAACCAAGGCCATCTCATCGGTGAGATAACGCGGCGCGTCACCGGGCGTTCGCTCAAGGATTTCGTTCGCGACGAAATCGCCGGGCCGTTGGACGCCGACTTCCAGATCGGAGCCAGGCGTGCTGATTACGACCGCGTCGCCGAGATCATCGTGCCCCCGGCCCTTGAGTTGCCACTCATGATGGTGTTGATATGTCCCGATCGCCGGACCACTATCGCTTACGTCATGGACAAGATGGGCCCGGAATTCTCGGTTCGGACCGCATGACTACCTACGGGACGCTGATCTTTGACGCCCTCGCGGCCGCATGACTCGCCGACATCGAGGGCGCCGCCGTCAGTACGCGAACCCGCGGTGGACCTTGGGCAACGCGACCATAGAGCCGGGGCCGCGGGGTAATGTCCGAATTGCGGGCCGGACGCAAAGGTTGTCATCACCGACTGCCGGACGGCGACGGCCACATTGATATCGGTGCATCGCGATTGGGGTTTGGCATGACCGTTGAGTGTGAGCCCACCGACGTACCGCACCTTGTCTACGCAGATTTACCGATGGCCACCGACCGGGGCGTCGGCTGGGCAACCCTACGCAACGCCGGCCGTGTGGTCTTCGGGGACGGAGTTTATTACCTGACTGGCCGCGAGGATGTGCTTGGCGCGCTGCGCAATCCCGAAATCTATTCGTCGAAGAGCGCGTTCGACATGCTGGGCAGTCCACTGCCGCTGGTCCCCCTGGCATCGGACCCTCCTGAGCACACCCGCTTTCGACGGATCTTGCAGCCGTTCTTCAGCCCACACGCGCTCAGCACGATCCTCCCGTCGCTGCAAGCACAAGCAATCGAGATCATCGAAACGATCGCGGCTAAGAACGTGTGCGAGGTAATCACGGATCTAGCGATTCCCTATCCATCGCAGGTTTTCCTGACATTGTTCGGCCTGCCGCTGGAAGATCGAAACCGATTGATCTGCTGGAAGGACGCCGTCATCGATCTCGGCCTGCTCGGCACCCTCGAGGGCGCCGACCTGACCCCCGCAATCGAGCTCACGACGTATCTCGTAGAGGCCATAGCGGTGCACCGGCAGAATCCGGGTGCGGACGTTCTGTCGCAGCTGCTACGGGGCGATGATCCGCTCAATGACGAGGAAGCGCTCGGACTGAGCTTCGTGTTCGTTCTCGCCGGTCTAGACACCGTCACCTCCGCGATCGGTGCTGCGCTGCTCAAGCTCGCCCAGCGCCCCCAGTTATGCACACTGCTTCGTGAGAACCCTGCCCGGGTTGCCGTTTTCGTCGAGGAGATCGTCCGGCTTGAAACCCCCGCACCGGTTGTTCCACGCGTGACGACCCAAGATGTCGACATCGCCGGCGTCACGATTCCATCAGGCTCGAGGGTTTGGCTATGTCTGGGAGCCATCAATCGCGACGGGAGTGATGCGACGTCCGCCGACGACGTGGTCATGGATGGCAAGGTGCACAAGCACTGGGGTTTCGGCGGAGGTACCCACCGCTGCCTTGGTTCGCACCTGGCGCGCATGGAGCTTAATCTTGTGGTCAGCGAATGGCTGCGGCGCATACCCGCGTTTGAGCTTGCGCCCGGATATGCGCCAGAGATCGTATGGCCGTCAGCAACTTTCGGCGTTCCCAGGCTGCCGCTGCGGTTCAGCGCGTGACCGCCGCCGGCTAAGTCAATTCGCCGCCGAATCTTCTCAAGAATCCGCATCCGGATGACAGAAGTGCCGTACCGTTCTCACAGGTCTCACGAGGTTCAGCGAAAAGCCGGATGCGAAGTCACGCATTGTTGGGAGATGGGGGCTGCGCCGGAGAAGGGGTTATCTATGCGTTCGGCATCCTTCTCTACCTTGGCCCGCCCAACCGCTTCCTGCCCTGTCTGCTGGTGACCCTGCCGGTCACCTATGCCGGCCAAGTCGCCGCCAACGCCGTACTCGGCAGTTACACAAATGGATTCGGCGGCGGACTCGCGCTGATGCTGTGCGCTGCGGCAGTGTCGCAACGCCCTGCCGGCGGCAACGATGTTGCTGCGGGGATTCTGGCTGCTGGTCCCAGGCTCGCTCGGCCTGATCGGCGTCACCCAGCGGGTCAATGCCAATACCGGCGCGTCCAGCACGGTAACCGTGGTGTCGATGATGTCAATCGCGTTCGGAATGCAGGCCGGCGTGCTGCTGTGGCGTGGCGGCCGCCAGCTCGCCGGCGACACGAATTCCACCTGAGCAGGAGTTCATGGACTGTTCAGGCCCCCGTCGGTCGCAGATCTTTGACTGCACACGAGCGCCGGATGTTCTCACGGTATGCGTGTCGTTCAGGTCGCCAACTTCTATGGACCCCGCTCCGGCGGCCTCCGAACGGCGGTCGACCGGCTGGGCGCGGAATACTGCGCAGGGGGCCACGAAGTATTTCTGATCGTCCCGGGTCCGCGCGCCGCGCGGAGCCGCCTGCGCACGGGCGTCGTTCGAATCACTATGCCCGCCAGGTTGCTTCCTTTCACCGGGGGCTACCGCGCGATAATGCCGGGACCCGTGCGAACACTGCTGGAAGCACTACGGCCGGATGCCTTGGAGGTATCTGACCGGCTCACGCTGAGGTCGCTGGGCCGGTGGGGCCGCGACCATAGCGCCACCACGGTCATGATCTCCCATGAGCGCCTCGATTGCTTTGCAGGCCAAGTGCTTCCGCGTCGGACCGCGCAGAAGTTCGCAGATTTCGCGAACAGGCGCACCGCCGCCAGTTACGACACCGTGGTATGCACCACCGGGTTCGCCCGCAAAGAATTCGACCGCATCGGCGCGACGAATACCGTCACCGTCCCACTGGGCGTGGACCTGGAAACATTCCACCCGCGCCGGCGCTCCGCCCCGGTGCGGCAGCGCTGGGCCGCGCCGACGCAGATCCTGCTGGTCCACTGCGGCCGGCTGTCGGTGGAAAAGCGCGCCGACCGCAGCATCGACGCGCTCGCCGCGCTGTGCGACGGCGGCGTTGACGCCCGACTGGTCGTTGCGGGAGAGGGCCCGCTGCGAGCCAGGTTGCAACGACAGGCAGCCGGGCTGCCGATCGACTTCACCGGTTTCATCTCGAATCGACGCACCGTTGCTGGACTGCTGGCCGCAGCCGATGTCACGCTGGCGCCGGGACCGCACGAGACATTCGGCCTGGCCGCACTGGAATCGCTGGCGTGCGGCACACCGGCAGTGGTGTCCCGCACGTCGGCGCTGACCGAAATCATTACCGCCGACAGTGGTGCATTGGCCGACAACGACCCGATGGCCATCGCACGAGCGGTCCGCACCATCATCAGCCGGCCCGAGCACGACCGCCGCATCTGCGCGCGCCGCCGCGCCGAGATGTTCACCTGGCAGCAGGCGGCAGCCGGCATGCTGACAACATTGAGCGCCATCACCGTGGCCGACGGGTGCAGCGATTCCCAGGACATCGCATGACGCTTCACGATCCACAGCAGCATCACCCGCCAAAAGTGGGCCATCAACCTCAGATTGGACGTATGACGGCAGGCTGCCGCCCACGGGCTGTTGGTGGCTAGCGCCTCTGCGGGTCAGCGATCCAGCTGACATCGTATCGGGGCAGATCTGGGGCATCGCGAATGCCGCGCTCTTCGGCTGACAAGACCACGAGATGTCCAGGGATGTCGAGGGCGTCGCAGCCGGCTTCCCAGTTCGCACACCAGATTCCCAATGCCACCGGCGCGTAGAACCGCGAATTGGTGGTGACGCAGAAGTCGAATCGGGCGACTGTCTGCTTACCGCCGGCTCGCGTCGTCACCGCTGCGCAGCGGGTGGTCTGGCTGTTGTAGGAGGAGGGTGACCACTGACAGATCTCGTAACAGCGCCCGAACGACGAGTACGGGGCGACATCGACCGCGAGCGGCGTTTGGAAGTGTGGATCGGCGAAGAACAGCGAGGCCACTGGCCGGCGCCGATGCTGCAGCAGTTCGATCCCGCGGACGGACAGGGGCTGGAACAGTGATCGGTATCCCACAGCGCAGACGCACACCACACGATCCTGGTCGGGATCGAATCGTTCGCCCAGGTGGTTGATGACACTGGTCTGGTCCGCGCCGGGGCCGATCCAGCAGGTGGCCACTCCCATCCGCGTCGCGTGCAAGACCACCTTTTGCAGACTCCGGCCGACGTCGATAACCGCCAGACGGTCGTAGCTTCGCGGCGCTAAGGCGACGAGGAACTCGTGCGCGCCCACCGTCGGCCAGACTGTCAGCGGAGCAGCGACATACTCGAGTCGAATCGCGCTGGTGCCGATCAGGCGATCGCGCTCGGTGCACTCTCCGACCGCCCGCAGGAGCTCTGCCCGGTCGGCGACAGTCAGGTCGCGGCTCTGGAAGGAACGACACGAGCGTCGCGAGCGGATCAGATCGAAGGTATCGACACGGTCCTTTCGATGCGGAAGCGGCTCACGGGGTCGTACTCCCCATTTCACGGTGATGACGTCGAAGATCGCCGCCGCGAGCAGCAGGCAACCAATGCCGAAAGGCAGCCAGAACAGCAGCAACTGCCACGCTCCGATCAGCCATCCGATCGCCGAGATGACCAGGAACGCGACCGCTGCATTTGTCGTGATCAAGTACTGGAGCCAGCCGGTGAACTGGAGCCGCAGCTTTACCCGCCACAACAGCGAGTGCCGTGATTGTTCGGTGGGGTGTGGGCCGCCCTCGCGGTGGCGCACTCGCGTAGCACTCATCGCCAACCTTTCGACTCCCGGCGCGACAACTGCACCCCATTGCCCCGATGCCGGCCTAATGCAAGTATATGCTTGCATTAGGTAAGTTGTACATGCCAGCTTGCGTTCGGAGGCCGATGCCCAAAGTTATCGACGTCGACGGGCTGTTCGACGCGACGGTCACGGTGTTCGCGGAGCGGGGCTACCGCGCCACCACAACGAAGGAGATCGCGCGCCGAGCCGGCGTCAACGAGGTCACGCTGTTTCGTCGCTACGGCGGCAAAGCGGCACTGATCAACGCGGCTCTGACACACGCGCTGGCCGAATCACCGTTCGCCCGACTGGCCAGCACCGACGACGTCACGGCCGACCTCATCGCAGTAGTACGTGCTTACGACGAGACATCGCAGAAGTTTGGAGCCGCCGTCCTGACCCTACTCATCGAGGTGCCGCGTTACCCCGAGCTACGCGATGCCATGGCGGCGCTCATGCCGAATCTACTCAACGCGGCCCAAGTGATCGCGACACATCAAGATCGAGGACAGCTGTCAGAAGGCGAGCCCGCGCAGCAGCTGGCGATGTTGATCGCACCGCTCATGGTGTTCGGCCTGTGGGAACGGACTGGCGCCCCAATGCTCGCGTCGGAATTCGACCCGAGCATCCTCGTCACCACATTTCTTGACGGACATCGCGCGGGCTAACGCGTGGGCGTCCGTCGCGTCTTACTCTTGCGTTTGGACAATCCATTCGCGCGCTTTGCCCGCTTCAGCGGTCGGGAACGTACGTAGCTGCGCGGGCATCAGGAAGCCGAAGAATTTGAACGAATGCTTGATCCAGTCGACATCGGTGACCAGTGCAAGCCGTTCCCAGCTAAGGAAATGACTGAAGCCGACCTTCGTATCATCCCAAACGGCGCCGGCATCGAATCCGGTAAAATCCGAAGGGACCTCGTAGTAGATACACACCTTCTTGTGGTGACTCAGTCGCTCATTGATGTCCGGAATCAAAACCGTTTCGTAGTCAGCCTTCGTCACCTGCCCATGGCATGCGAACGCCGCGACGTTGTCGGGAAAGTCCTTCAGGAGCTCGATCACGATGTCCTCCAAAACAATACTGGTCCAATAGCATTGATGATCTACCTCCTACGAGCTCCGTCATAGAGCCTAAAGTCACCCCGAAGACAAAGTGCTCGAAAAACCTGTGCACACCGTGAACCCGCCACGTGGGCACCACCAGCGACCTGGCATCAGGTACCAAAACGATCGCGGCACTTATGGGGCGCCGTCTGGCATCCGGATCCCGTGAGTACAACGCCGCGATGCGTGAGAATTCCTCAAAAGCAGCCACTTTCGCGGCATTCTGCGCCGACCGAGTAGCGGTGGCTATCCTTTGGCTACCCGCAGCGGAGGACGGCTGGTGTTTCGCCCGCGCAGCTGAACCAAGCCTTCGACGACCACCGCACCCACCAGGAAGCCGCCGAGAATCCACAAGTCGTCGGGCATCGTGGTAGCTGTGTATGCCGTCAGCGCGCCAAACGACCCCAAGCATGCCGCGGCGCCGGAGAGCGCGAGCACCTTGGTCATACGTGTGGAACGCAACCGCAGCACGGCCAGGTTGACAGCCGCGAAGATGAGCAGGAACCCGGCCGACCCCATCAGGCTGATGCCCTCGAGGTCAATGGCGTTGACCACCACCAGCGTGCCGACCGTCGTCGCGAGCAGACCGCCGATCGGCCGATTCCAGACGGGCCGGCCCAGGGCAGGAGGCAGTTCGCCGTGGAGTGCCATCAGGTAGGTGAACTTGCCTGTGCCGTATAGGGTCGCGTTGATCGCGCTTGCGGTGGAGATCACTGCGGCGATCCCGATCAGGATGAAGCCGAACGACCCCAGGAACGGACGCGCGGCGGCAGCCAGCGCATAGTCGCGGTCGCGCACGATATTGCCGACGTCGAGGTTACCGACGGCGACAAACGCGACGAGGACGTATAAGGCGATCACTACGCCGATCGAGATAAGGTAGGCCAGCGGCAGGGTGCGCCGGGGATCTCGTGCGTCCTCGGCGGCGTTGGCTATCAGCTCAAAACCCTCGTACCCCAGGAAGATCAACGCGCCGGCGTAGACGATCACCCCCATCGACGGGTAATGGGCAGGCGAGACGCGGTCGCCATTCACGAAGGCCAGCCCCGCGACGCAGAAGACCATCAGGATCGCGAGCTTGCCATACACCAAGATTGCCTCGGTGCGCCCGACGATGCGCGCGCCGGCCAGGTTCAGGGCCGCGAAGGCCAGCACGACACCGCTGGCCAGCGCGCGGCGCCAGGGACCGTGAGGATCGGCTCCCAGCAATGCGGCGCCGTAGCTGCCGAAGGCGACCGCGTACAGCCCGAGCATCACGAAGTAGCTCAGCCACAACAGCACATTCAGCGGTCCGGCGATCGCGGTACCGAAGCACTTGTCCAGAAAAAACGCGGTGCCGCCCCGGCTGCGGATGCGAACCGACAGCAGCGCATACGACCGGCCGGTCAGCGCCGCCACCACACCACCGGCGACGAAGGAGAGGTAAGCGCCCGCGCCGGCGATCTGCACCGTCAGCCCCAGGACCGAGAAGATGCCGCCACCGACCATGCCGCCGATACCGATCGACACCAGGGCGCTGACCCCGAGCTCACCCGCCGGGCGCTGTCCAGTCATATCGTTGTGCCCTCATGGCTCAGGGAGGTTCGCGGCCGTCGATTGAACGCCACTGATGGATGGTACTGGTCTGGACCGGAATCGCCACGTTGCGCACCATCCGCGGCAAGCCAACGCGACGGCGTCATCAAACGCGGCTGGTCATTGCTTGCGTATCAATAGTTTTCGGATACGTCTACGGAATGAGTGTGGTCACCTGATCTGGCCCCACTTTGGCCGTTGTTCTGCACGAATGTTGGCCCCTGTGCGGTGGTGATCATTCCTGTCGGGTGGGGTGCGGTGTGTCGTCACCAATATTGGCCCCACCCTCGTTCAGATCGTCCCCGTCGGTCGTCAGGGGAGGTCAGTCAGGATGCGGTCACGCGTGGAGTTGTTCGAGCAGATCAGAAGAGACCAGCGGCTCGATGAAGTGTCGATCCGTGAGCTCGCCGATCGTCATCGCGTGCACCGTCGGACGGCGCGGCAAGCGCTCGCGGCCGCGGTCCCGCCGCCGCGCAAGGTGTGCCCGGTTCGGCGCCGCCCGGCGCTCGATGCGTGGGCGACGGTGATCGACGCCTGGCTGATTGGGGACAAGAACATCCCGCGCAAGCAGCGGCACACCGCTCGGCGGATCTGGCAGCGTCTGGTAGCCGAACACCAGGCCACGCTCTCGATGGTCCATGACACCTTCGACCACACCTCACAGCTGAAGTTGATCAGCACGCGGTTCGGAGTGCCGGTTCCGAACCTCACGGCTTGGCGCAACAGTACCGTCGGCGATATGACGTCAACGTTCAACTTCGCCGTCCCGCCTAACCCATCGCCACCCAACTTGGGTCACCCTGTACTTGGCGCACTGCCGAAACTGCCGCAGTGCATACCCAACGTGGTGCTGGGGACTATCGGGTTGAACCCGAATCCGGTGACTGGGGAGATAGCGGAGGCAATCCCCTATCGAGTGCCCTATCCGCAGACCATGCCCACCCAGGAAACCGCACCCGCCCGTGGGATTCCCAGCGGTCTTTGCTGACACGGCGCTGAACTGCGCTACTGAAAGCGCCTGAACTGCAAGGAAATCCGGTTAGGAGCCGGGTATCCCGTGTGCAGGATGTCAAATCTATGCGCAGGCAGGTGCGCCCCCGGGCAGGTGACCGATGATGCGTTTGTAGGGTTCACAGGGAAATGGACAAGCTTGGTATCGGTTTTCTCAGCGTATTCGGGCTTCCGCCGGTGGAGCTCGTAGATCTTGCCGCAGATCTCGGCTGCCGGTACATCTCGACCTGCCTGCGGGGACTGCCGCTGCTACCGCTCGGCTACCCGCCATTCTCGCTGAAGGACGATGTCGCCCTGCGAAGGGACATACTTGCCGCACTGAGTCACCGCGGCGTCACAATCTCGCTCGGCGACGGGTTCCTGGTGTTACCTGATGCCGACATGCGCTCGTTCTCAACAGACCTCGATATCTTGGTCGAGCTCGGCGTTCCCCGGATCAACGTCGTCAGCCTCGACCCCGATCTTGGCCGCACGTTCGACCAGTTCGCCGCGATGGCAGAACTTGCTTCCCAGCGAGGCATCCAAACGAACGTCGAACCGGTACCTGGTCTGACCGTCGGCGATGTCCCCACTGCGCTGGCTGCGCTGGACCACGTGGGACAGTCCAACTTTCGGTTGTTGATCGACACCATGCACGTGGTGCGGTCGGGATCGAGCACCGCCGACGTCGCGGCCATCGATCCCGGCTGCATCGGCTATGCCCAACTCAACGACACGACGCTGCAGGCGCGCACCGATAACTACATGGAGGAAGCCATGTTTGAACGCATGGTTCCTGGTGAGGGTGAACTACCGCTACACGACATCTTGTCGGCGCTTCCGCGCGACATCGTGATCGAACTTGAAGTACCGCAACGAACGTTGGCGCTGGCCGCCATCAGCCCCTTCGATCGTCTGCGTCCTTGTGTCGATGCGGCACGGCGATTGTTGTCGGAAGTGTCGCCCGCGCAGCCGGATTAGTGCTCAGCTCGGCTGGCGGAGTGGCAGCCCGGCGGCGCGGTAGATCGAATCGATGACGCTCATGTTCTCGACCGCGTCCTCCGGTGTCGTCTTTACCGGGTTCCCGCGCAACACTGCGGCGGCAAACGCATCGAGCTGGTACGCGTAGGAGGCGCGGCGCGGAAAGCGCTCTACCCGTTTGCCGTTGGCTGATCGGACGGTCAGCCGATGGAAAAGCTGCGGCACTACGGGATTGAGCACGCGCAGCTCACCATGCTCACCAACCACCTTGGCGCTCATCGCCAGCAGATCCGATGACCACATCGAGCAGCGGACCCGCCCGGTGTGCCCACCCGCAAACCGCAATTCGGCGGTCATGGCACGATCGACTTCCGGGTCGTGCAGTTTGGCTTGCGCTGAAACGACTTCCGGAGTTGCGCCGCCGAACGTGCGGGCCATGTGGACCGCATAGCACCCCGCATCCATGGTCGCGCCGCCGGCCAGCGAGTAGTTGTAGCGGATGTCAGAGAACTTCGGCAACGGGAAGCACATCGACGTCTCCACCCGCTGCAGCTTGCCGAGTTCCCCCGAGGCGATGATCTGCTCAATTCGCAAAGCCAGCGGATGGTAGCGGTAGTGGAAGGCTTCCATCACGACCTGATCCGACTGCGCAGCCAGTTCGGCGATCTCACGGGCTTCGGCGGCGTTGGCGGTGAACGGCTTTTCGCACAGCACGTGCTTGCCAGCAGCCAGTGCCGCTCGGGTCCACCTGCCGTGCAAGCCGTTCGGCAGCGGGTTGTACACAGCATCGAGGGCGGGATCGGCGATCAGCACCTCGTAGCTTTCGTGCACCCGGGCGATGCCGTGCTTGGCAGCAAAGGCCTGAGCACGCGACACATCACGTGCTGCCACCGCGGCCACTTCGACCTCGACGTTGTCCTTTGCCGGCTTGATCAACGCCATCGGTGCAATATTGGCGGCGCCCAGAATGCCGATCCGTAACCGCGACCCGCGACCCGATTCAGCCATTGCGGTTATCTGTTCCGCGACGGGCGAATGCGGGGGCATGCTCGGGTCGAACCCCAACGCCGACGAAATAGGCGGGCACAACCGACAGCCACGGCAGCCGCTCCACCAGGCCGAGCAGAGCGGCCGGCGGGGTGGGGTCCGCGCCGCGAAGGAGTGGGCCCAGCAGCCTGCTACCTAATAGCCGTTGCACTGCCTGGGTCACCGCGGTGGGAAATGCGCGGCGACGGCGGACGGCGGCCAGGTCGCGATCGGTGACTCGGCGTCGCCGCAGCGGTTCGGCCAATATGGTCGCGGCCGCAACGGCATCCTGGACCGCCAGATTGATGCCGACACCTCCCAGTGGTGACATCGCGTGCGCTGCGTCGCCGATGCACAGCAACCCATCAATGTGCCAGCGCCGCAGCCGATTCACCCGGACGTCGAGGTGCTTGACGTCGTCCATGGACGTCAGCGCCGCCACTGAGTCGGTCGCTTCCGGCAGGAGCGCGCTGACGTCGCGACGGAACTCCTCTATGCCTCGCGCGCGCAACTGGGTATCAGTCCCCTTAGGCCCGAGATAAGCGATCTGGTCATAACCTTCGCGCGGAATCACGCCGAGACCCTTGCCCGGGGCGAAGCGAGGCAAGAACGAGAACTCGGCATCGCCTTCGCGCGGCAACTTGAACCACCACACGTCGAAGTTCACCGGGTATTCGTGAGCCTCCAGTCCGGCCTCACGACGGGCGATCGACGACCGACCATCGCAGGCCACACTCAACTCGGCCCGCAATTCACCCGGGCCCTCAGATCCTTGGTAGCGCACTCCGGTAACCCTGCCGCCCTCCCGCAGCAACCCGGTGACCTCGGTTTTCATTCGCAACGTGAAGCTCGGCTCGGCTTTGGCGGCCTCTGCGAGCAGGTTCAGCAGGTCCCACTGCGGCACCATCGCGATAAACGGGTGGGGTTGGTGCAGACGCTCGAAGTCGATGTAGGTCACCGAGCGGCCATTCGATTCCAATTTCGCCTTGCGGACCTCGCTGTAGTGCAAAGCCGCGAAGCGCTCCCACAAGCCCAGCTCGTCGAGTAGCCGCATCGTGGTGCAGTGCACCGTGTCACCCCGGAAGTCGCGCAGGAAGTCGCCGTGCTTCTCCAGCAGGGTGACCTCTATTCCTGCCCGCGCCAGCAAGAGTCCGAGGACCATTCCAGCCGGGCCTCCGCCGATGACTGCGCACGTGGTTTTCTCGACCATTAGCGCTCAAGCATAAGGTTCGGCCCAGAGGCCGCCGAGCAGGTCCCGAGTCCCGTGGAAGTCGGGTGACGAGCCACGGTGGACTCTAGGCCGGGCCCAGACGGTTCAGGATTTCGCTATCGTCGTACTCCCCACGCCTCAACAGCACCTATCGCAAGGACGCCGGAGGCGACGCTCCACAACAACGCACGGCCCTTGAGGGGAAGGTCAGCGGCGTCAGACGTGCTCAGCCAGAATGCCACGGCACCGCCCCCGAATGTGTTGATGGCGATTGCCCCTGCGGTCCCCAATCCGACCGGAGCGCTGTCGTCACTCCGGCGTTGCTCTACAGCCAGAGCTGTGGCCACACCGGTGAGCACTCCACCAAGAATCCTGGGGTAGAAGCCTGCGCCCGCGTCGGGCAGGGCGAGCAGTTCGGCTGAGCGGCGAGGCGCGATCAATAGCGGTAGGCCAAGCAGGTAGTTCGCGGCTGAGTCGATCGCGAGCATCCACCGGTTCTGAGTCCCCTTCGCGGCAGTCATGGGCTTCTCACATCTCAAACCGCTGCCGTTTGGCAAGTCTGATTGCAGGCTTGGTGGTCGGTGACCCGAGGCCGCCCGGGCGGAGCAGAGCCTACTCTCCAACGAGGCCGCACAATCGAGCGGCGTGTCGTTCATCCTCCGGCCTTAGCCGCTGGTGCGAATGGCCCGAAATTAACTTCAACACAACGGTTTTAGCTTGCGAAAAGATCAATCACGGGACAAGCGCTGAGATGTCAAAGGCAATCGTCTGGGCCGCGTTTACCAGGATGAGGAGCTCAAGAGCGCCGGTCACCGTGACCAGCGCCGTGTCGGCTGCGATCGGGTATCCGACCGCGTTGATGAGCCCCAATGGGTCGCCGTCGGCGGCCTTCCTGCTAGCGCCGTATCGGCATCAGCGGCAACGGGGTTCTCCGGTCCGCGAAATCGAACTCGGCACCCTTGGAAAAGCGGGTCATCGCCACTTCGTCGCGAGGCTTCGCCGCGTGCTGCGACCAGCGGATCTCCACGGCCAAGTCGCTGCCGTCGTGACGGGCGCTCAGGCGGTTCCAATGTGGGTCGACCCCGACACCGATCGCCTCCAGCGGTTCGCAATGTGCGGCGTCGATCGTCGACACCCAGCCGCGATCACGCATCGCCGGCGAGTCTCCGGGCACCCGGACCTCCACTACGTCGGTGCCGAGAACCGCCACTGCGATATCGGTGTACTGCAACGGATTCAGCGCGGGGTGTAGGCGGATGACGCGAGCAAGACCCTCGGCGCCCGCTCCAACGTCGAGGCACTGGCGTAAACGTACCGCCGCGACCCCGGCAACCCCGGTGAACTGCTTGCGTAGTAGCTCGGTGGCCCGGTCGGCTTCGCATCTGCCACGCAGCGACAGATCGAACGACAACGACAGCAGGTGATGTTGCAGCGCAACCTCTTCGGCCATCCGGGTGAGCGCCGATCGTGACCACTGCTGGAACTGAAGATCGTCGACCAGCGGTCCCCGGTAGTCGGCTATGCCCTCCTCGGTCAGGTCGATCTCCGACAACGGCACGTTTGCCGCCTCCGTCGCACCGATTACGGTGGCCTGCTCCGGCAGCGGCAGCGCCTCGTTCTCCGGGTCGATGGTTACCGTCCACGCACAATGCGGATGGCGGTCGGCGGGCACCCGGGGCGGACGATGAATGGGGACGAAGCGCGCCCTCGGATTGGTCGCGATCGCCGTCGCTTCGAAGGTGGGATCCTCCACGTCGTGGCACATCTGCTTCACCGCCGCGTCGCCGAGGGGTTCCACGTCGATGAGCGCACCGCAATGTTCGAGGTAGAACTCGCCGTGGCAGTCGTCGATCACCGAGTACCGGAAGTCCATGAACTGAGGTGGGGCGCCGACGTCGATCTGCATCATCTTGAAGATGTCAGCGACGGTGTCTCCGGTGAGCCCGAAAGCCGTGCGCATCCGCCGGGTGTAGACGGGACTGGCGCCCATCCACTCCTCGATGGCTACCTCGGTCATGCCGTTCTGCCCGAACGCCGCCAGGATGTACCCCATTCCGCTGCGATCGATCATGTGGCCGCTCAGCAGCAGTTCGGGCACCAATCGGGCAAGTTCGGGTTGTGCCAGTTCGTCGTATGACATTGAACTCCCCACGTTCATCCACGTAACACGCACCGGCCTAGTGGCGTTCGATATAACATAACGAGTGCAATGTTTTATGGTCAAACCCGCAGCACCTGGGCTGCCCGTCCGGCTATCAACTAGGTGTGGTGACCTTGTGGTGATGTCGCGACGAGTTGCTCCGACTCGGCCCGCCCATGGCAATCAGGCAAGGGCCGAACGTACGCGCGCCCTGGCCATCGACGTCACCGTGCAGATCGTGCTCAGCGAAGGCATCGCAGCGGCCAGCGGTCGGCACATCGCCGAGGAGGCGGGTGTCACCTGGGGGGCGATCCAGTATCACTTCGGAGACCGCGATGGCTTGCTCATGGCCGTCGTCGATCAGGGGTTCGGCGAACTACTGGACGCACTCAAGTCCCTGCCGCCCGCGACAGCGGACACGACCACACGGGACCGGGTGAATACGGTGGTGACGGCAGCGTGGCAGGCGATGTCGAGCCCTACCTCGCGCGCGGCCACCGAGATCTTGATCGGGACCCGCGCAACACGTGGAGCCGCCGCAACTGGGCACCTCAGACAGCTGGCCAAGACGTTCACCACGCTGGGCACGATGATCGACCACGATCTGGACCCGACGCAGAGCGCGGCCATCGGCGAACACTTGCTGACAACGTTGCGAGGGATGATCGCGACCCAGCTGGTCATGCCCAGGCCCGTCGACACGGCCAAGGACCGTCGCGTACTCGTCGAAATCCTGAGCAGCTATATCGATCAGCATCACGCCGCGATGCCGTAACCCAAGAAACGGACGGATCCGAATTCATGACAGACACGATTCAAGCGCTCCTGCGACAGCGCATGTCCGATTCGGGAGTTGCCGTGAAATACCGTGATCTGCAATGGACTTGGAGCCAGTACCTGGCAGAGTCAGCGGCACGGGCCGCGGCACTCATCGCCGCCGCCGATCCGGGCCGACCGATGCACATCGCCAGCCTGCTGGGCAACACGCCCGAGATGCTGGCCCAGATGGCCGCGGCCGGACTTGGCGGCTACGTGCTTTGCGGCCTGAACACCACGCGACGAGGTGAGGCGCTGGCCGCCGACGTCAGACGGGCGGACTGTCAGATCATCGTGACCGATGCCGAACATCGGGCGCTGCTGGACGGTTTGGACCTGACAGGCACACAGGTTCTTGACACCTCGACCCCGCAGTGGGCTGATTTGATCGCTGGCGCCGGTCCTCTGATCCCCTATCGGCAGGTCGACATGATGGACGCATTCATGATGATCTTCACGTCCGGGACCAGCGGAAATCCCAAGGCGGTGCAGGTGTCCCACCTGATGCCGACGTTCGCCGGGCGCAGCCTTACCGAGCGCTTCGACCTGACCGAGCAGGACACCTGCTATGTGTCCATGCCCCTGTTTCACTCCAATGCGGTCGTCGCGGGATGGGCGCCCGCGTTGGTCTCCGGCGCCGCCATCGTGCCGGCGAAGTTCTCGGCGACCAACTTCCTCGACGACATCCGCCGCTACAACGCCACGTACATGAACTATGTCGGCAAGCCCCTCGCCTACATCCTGGCCACCCCCGAAAGCGAGGACGATGCCGACAATCCACTGCGGGTAGCGTTCGGCAACGAGGCCAACGACAAAGACATCGAGGAGTTCTCGCGCCGCTTCGGCGTCCAGGTCGAGGACGGCTTCGGTTCGACCGAGAACGCAGTCATCGTGATTCGCGAACCCGGCACACCGCCGGGCTCGATCGGCCGAGGCGTCGACGGGGTCGCCGTGTACAACAGCGACACCGTCACCGAGTGCGCCACCGCACGCTTGGACGACCACGGAGCACTCACCAACGCCGATGAGGCGGTGGGTGAGTTGGTCAACACGATGGGATCGGGTTTCTTCACCGGCTACTACAACGACCCCGAAGCCAACGCCGAACGCATGCGCCATGGCATCTACTGGTCGGGCGACCTCGCCTACCGAGACTGCGAGGGCTGGATTTATCTCGCCGGCCGCACCGCCGACTGGATGCGGGTGGACGGCGAGAATCTGACCGCCGCCCCGATCGAGCGAATCCTGTTGCGCCACAGTGCCATAAACCGCATAGCAGTGTATGCCGTCCCGGACGGACGCGTCGGCGATCAGGTGATGGCCGCGATCGTCCTCCAGGAGGGCCACACCTTCGACCCGGACTCTTTCGAAGCATTTCTGGACGCACAGCCCGACCTGTCCCCGAAAGCCCGGCCGCGATACGTCCGCATTGCCCCCGACCTTCCCAGCACTGCCACACACAAGGTGCTCAAGCGCCAGTTGATCGCCGAAGGCACGGCCATCGGCGAGAACGAAACTCTATGGGTGCGCGAACCACGCGGAACCGCGTACCACAACGCATTGCGCGATGATCTCTAGTACGGCTTGACGTATTCCGATCGCCAGCTCGTCTGGCGCAGGCCGCAGCGTGTCAGCCGGCGCGTTGTATCTGGTTCAGCACTTTCTCGGTGTTGGGCAGGTCCCGGTCCAACCCCTCCGCAACCGTGGAATACGTTCCGTTGAGGGCGTAGACGGCCACCACCGCTTCCTTGCCGCTGGCGGTGGTCAGGTAGCCGGCCTGACCGGCCGCCACGAACATCGCCGGCATCGGGCCCATTTCAGGCCGCGCCGACAGGCCGCTTTTCACCATGATCTTGCCGTCGTGGTCGATGTCGGGCAGCCCGGCCTTGAATGGCGCTGCGAACGACTGGCCATGGATGTAGGTAAGCCACCGGGTCATCGCGGCGGGGGTCGCCGAGGCCGGATCTGACCCTTCACCGTCATAGATGTTCACCGTGCCCGGATCGATCTTCGCCTTGGCGAACTTCGAGATCACCACGGGCATGCCTCCCGAATCGCAATCCCGCGAACCGGCCTTCTTCGCGAGGAGACACACCAGTGTCTCGGCGCCTCGGTTGTGGCTGATCTTGGTGACCAGCTTGGTCAGGATGCTCGTCGGGGGCGAGGTGAGCGACGCGACCTTGTTCGCCGCCGTGTACGCGCTATCCGGCGGAAGGGTTCCCGTGGCCGCCTGCAACGGGGCGTCGACCGTCACGCCGGCACGGCGCAGCGCTTCGATGAACAATGCCCGCGCGTAAGCTGCCGGACTGGGTGCGAACTGGGCGAGGTCCTGCTGTTGGGCGCCCAGCGGAAGCTGACCGGTGACGACCACACGGTTGTCCGGTCCCAAGGTTGCGGTCACCGTCGACTGGCCGCCAGTGGCAGCGGTCGTGGCCTGGTTGTCAACGCTGAAGAATTGGGTCTTGGGCACCGTGTCCAGCTTGACCGGATCGCCCACGTTGGCCCCGGGGTTGATCAGGACGTCGAGCAGGTTGTCGTTGACCATGATCGAGGTGACGATGCCTTCCTTGGTCATGAACGGGTTCCAGAGCTTGTCGTTCACCAGCACATCGCCGGCGATCGAGGTGATGCCGGCAGCCTTGACTTGCGCGGCGAGCTTATCGAGCCCGGCCAACGGGTCGGCGGCGACCGGTTTCACGGTCGGCGCTGCGTACGCGTAGACGTGGTCGGGTTCGGTGTATTGCAGCTGATCGTCGAGCACCCCCCGACCGCCGAGGATGAAGTCACCCGAACCCACCAGAACGAGGTCACCGGTCAATGCGTCACCGGAACGGGTCCCGGATGCATACACGGGAGTCTCCAGCGTCGAATCAGCTCCGAACTCCTCGTAATAGGTGCCGACGGTAAACAGCTTCGTGGTCGAACCCAGGAAGTTGAGTTTGTTCTCGTCGCTCGCATACAAGGTCTTGCCGCTGCCGATCTCTACGACATCCCAGCTCCACGAGCCGTGCGCATACTCCGGCGAGTTGATGATCGCCTGCGCCTCGCTCGGCAAGCCTGTTGCAGTCGGTTTGGTCGCGCAGGCTCCGGCCAACAGGGACCCCAACGCGAGGACTGAACCAACCAGCAGCCGAGGTCTGGTGCGCAGTGTGGACGAAACTCGACAGCGGTTCACATTGGCCTTTCGATGCGACGGGTGGCGTCAGGAGTGTAGGCCGCGACTCCTTTGACGTGACCTACCCGTCGATCTCGCCGGCGATTCCGCGTTCGATGCTGGCTCGGGCGCTGCCCGGCAACACGATGAGGCCGTCGAGTTCGGTTCGCGCCAAACCGTACGCACGCCCACGTTCCTGCGGCGTCGCGGCGGCATCCGACGCCACCCGCAGCAGGCTCTGGGCGCGCGCCAGCCGCTGCTGTTCCTCTGGTGAGAAGTCGCTTCTGCGCCTGCGCATCGCCTCTGCTTCCGCGGCGTCGAACGCAGTCACATAATCCTCAACCGCGTCGAAATACTGGCGTGCGGCGTCGCGGTCGTCCAGAAGATCTTCTGCCCGCGGTGGCTTGTGAAAATCGGCCCGCAGTTTGGCCTTATGAAAGGCCGTCGTCAGCGGGTCGCGCATATCGGTCATGACCGGAAAGTCGAGGAGCTTGGCGACGTCGAGCTCGTACTCCAGCCAGCGTGCGTCCGTTTGCTCGTGCGCGGCGACCGCCCGTGTGATCGCCCGCCACTGCGCTGCTTCGTTCGCGACAGTGGCGCCGCGACGCTCGGCGGGCTTGTCCGGCACGTTCTCGTCCGGCGCCGCATCGCCGGGCGCCTCCCCCAGCCGCCTGGTGAAGGACGAGAAGGCCCTGATGCCGGCGTACAGCACACCGATGAGCGGCAGGATCAAAACCAGCAACTCGATCAACCGAAACAGCAGCGCCACCAGGCCAGGATGCCATCATCGGAGCGCCGAAGGGGGCCTCGGGCGAAGCCGCTCTCGCTTCCGCCATCAATCGGGCGGTGCGCCTGATTGACCAGTTCGACCCCAGATGCGATGCGGTTTCGCGTCACCGCTTGTCGGTCTGGCCGGCGGCGACCTCGTCGGCCACCCTGGCTGCAATGCCTCCGGAGAGACGCGAGGATATCTCGGGCGCGTTGGCCGCGAACCGCGCCATCACCCGCTGGCGTAACGGTGCCACGGTAA
Organism: uncultured Actinomycetota bacterium; assembly: GCA_963763005.1. GTDB lineage: Bacteria > Actinomycetota > Actinomycetes > Mycobacteriales > Mycobacteriaceae > Mycobacterium. Next base: position 59,783 of record CAVXMI010000013.1, on the reverse strand, counting down.
CCTCGCTGCGATTGCGTTCGATGGCGCTGACGACGGCAGCTCCGACTTGCTCTGGCGTGCCGGTGCCAATCAGCGGCGGAGGCGCGGCTCCTGAATCGGCAAACATCCCGGCGCCGCTGATCGCTCCCGGACTGACCACCGAGACGCCCACGCCGGCGGGCCGCAGGTCATCGCGCAGGCACAGCGCGAAGCCGCGGATGCCGAACTTCGTTGCCGCGTAGAGCGAGGCGCGGGCCGTCGCCATCTGGCCGGAGATCGACGAGATGTAGACGAAGTGCCCGGAGCCCCGCGCGGTGAAGGACGGGATCAGCTCTCGGGTCATCTGGACCGGCGCCTCGAGGTTGACCCGCAGCGCCCGGCCGACCTGCTCGGCGGTGAAGCTCTCCAGCTTGCCGGAGGCCGGCAGCGCGGCGTTGGCGACCAGGGCGTCGATCTCGCCCGCCTCGGCGAGCAACGACAGCGCGGCGCCGGGCTCTGCGAGATCGTTGACGATCGTTCGATGGCCTCCCTTCGGGAGGGATGTCGCGAGCTCGTCGAGCTCCTGCTGCTTGCGCGAGCTCAGGATCACGTGCGCGCCACGGCCGGCGAGCGCCATTGCGATCGCCCGTCCCAGGCCGCCGGTAGCGCCGGTGAGCAGAACAGTTTTGCCGGTTAACTTCACATGCACGACGCTAGTCGACGCGACGGGCCACTCAGTATTCGAAGCGGTTCAGCACGTCGTAGGCGCGCATGGGCATGGCCCGCAACAGCTTGTAGAGCAACCGGACCGGAGTCGATTCGATCTTCTCGTAGCCTGCCAGTGCGGATGTCTGCTCAAGGAAGCGCAGTCTGCGATTCCACCTTTCGATGTCACGGCTATTGCGGATGCCCCATTTGACGATGCCTTTGGTGAGAGCCTTCGACAGCCATGGTCCCAGCGGCCAGAGCGTGTCGAACAGCAGCTCACCGTGTTCGAATCGGTCGGTCAAACGCTCAAGCAGCTGCCGGACTTCGCTCTCCTGCAGGTACATCAGCAGGCCCTCGGCGACGACAAGCGTGGGACGTCCGACCGGAATGGGCTTCAGCCACCCCGGGTCGGTCACCGACGAGCCGATCAGCCGGTAGTGCTCGGTGTCCAAATTGTCCGTATACAACCGGCGGCGCAACTCGATCACCCCCGGCCGGTCGAGGTCGAACCACAATGCGGACGCGGGTACCGCGAGCCGGAATGCGCGGCCGTCGAGGCCACAACCGAGGTGTAGGACGACGGCGTCGGGGTGGTGCTGAAGGAAGTCAGCGCACCAATCGTCGAGCTGTTTGGCGCGCAGCACGACCAGATACTGGTTCGACGCCGGCAGCGAACTGCGGTGTATTCGCTTGAAGTCATAGCTGATGCGGTCGACCGCCTCAGCGGCGGCATGATCACCCAGAATCGGCCGCCGCGAATGGCTTTCATATGCCCGCAGGTAGAGGGTCACCAGATTCGTCCACTCCACCGAGCCCCACTGGACCGAACTGAAATCAACCTTGGCCGTCGTCACGATCGCCACCCCCTTGCACATCGCACGCTATATGAGAAGCAGGATGAACAGCGTAACCAGGAAGGCGAGGACGCCGCGCGCAGCAGCCCGGGCGCCGAGGGCAAACGCGTTCAATTCCTGAAAAGCCATAGTTGCGGCGCCAAGCATGAACGGCAACACGGGAGCGCATGGCGGGAAAAGATTCCACCGAAGCAGGCGCACACCGAGCCAGCCGTCAGACCGGTCATGCGCCCCATCCCGGGCTGCATCGACATGGTGCTTGCCGAATGCGACCGCTCGGCGATGCCGCGCAGCGAGGTGTGCCACGATTACAGCCGGCACAGCCGGCAACAACTCAAACCCATGGTCTACACCCACCCGGCGGTGGCCAGCAGTTACCACAAGAACCCGGCGGGCGATGTGCCTACTCTGTTCGACTGGCGCATCCTGGACTATTGGAGCTGGACCAATCGTCCTGACCCCGACCACAACTACGACCGATAAAACCAACAACGACCCTAGAACGGTCCCGGCTAGATCAGGAGTTTCAATGCCAAACCGATTGACCGGCAAGGTCGCAGTGGTCAGTGGCGGCGCCCGCGGCATGGGCGCCTCGCACGTGCGGGCGCTGGTCGCCGAAGGAGCCAAAGTGGTGTTCGGCGACATCCTTGACGACGAAGGCAACGCCGTGGCCGCCGAACTTGGCGATGCAGCCCACTACCTCCACCTCGATGTCACCGATCCCGAACAGTGGGGTGCGGCAGTCGAGACCGCCCTGACCAAGTTCGGCGGCCTCGACATACTCGTGAACAACGCCGGCATACTCAACATAGGCACCATCGAGGACTACGCGCTGTCGGAATGGCACCGCATCCTCGACGTCAACCTCACCGGCGTGTTCCTGGGCATCCGAGCGGTCGTCAAACCCATGAAAGCCGCCGGGCGCGGGTCCATCATCAATATCTCCTCCATCGAAGGGCTGGCCGGAACCATGGCCTCCCACGGCTACACCGCCACCAAGTTCGGCGTGCGAGGCCTGACCAAGTCGGCGGCCGTAGAGCTGGGAGTAAACGGAATCCGGGTAAACTCCATCCATCCCGGACTCGTCAGGACACCGATGACCGAATGGGTGCCCGAAGACCTCTTCCAGACCGCTCTGGGCCGCGCCGCCGAACCTCAGGAAGTCTCCAACCTGGTCGTCTACCTCGCCAGCGACGAATCCAGCTACTCCACCGGCTCAGAATTCGTGGTAGACGGCGGCACCGTCGCCGGCCTTGGGCACAAAGACTTCTCAGCCGTCGACGCTTCCCAACAACCCGAATGGGTCACCTAAGCTCTCGGTATTCGGTTAGAGCCGTCAGAAGGCCTCTGGATCCCGCTGTATGTCGACCGGCACCGGATGGCGGTACAAGCGTGACGCGTTCTCCCAGGTGATCTTGCGAATCACATCCTGCGGCAGTCCGCCAATCTGTTCGTGGATCGTTTGTTGGGTGTGCGGCCAGGTCGAGTCGCAATGCGGATAATCGGCTTCCAGCATGATGTTGTCCACACCAATTCGGTCGTACTGCACGAACGACGACTTGTCCTCCACTGCGCAGAACCAGAAGTTCCGCGTGAAAACTTCCGCGGGAGTTAGACTCTCACCCAGTGCCTGCCAGGTACCGTACATCGCGTGATAGCTGAGCATGTGGTCGAGGCGATCTAGCAACCCCGCAACCCAGCCGATTCCACCTTCCGATAAACAGATCTTGAGATCAGGGAATCTGCTGGGCAGGCCGGAGTACAACCAGTCGACCGCCGCCGAAATGGCGTACGCGAAGAACAGCACACCCTGCACGTCCGGCGGTGCGTCCCCGGTGGTGGACGGCGACGAACCGGACGATCCGATGTGGAGATTCACGACGGTGCCGGTCTCGGCGCACGCTGCCATCATCGGATCCCAGTGACCTGAGTGAATACTCGGAAATCCGAGCATCGCCGGGTTCTCGCTGAACGTGACGGCGTGAAATCCACGCTCGGCGTTCTCATAAATCATGGTCGCGCCTAGTTCGGGGTCCAGCAGCCACGGCAACTGGCATGCAATGATCCGTCCGGGATATGGCCCCGCCCAAGCCTCGAGGTGCCAGTCGTTCCATGCGCGTACGGAGGCCAATGCAAGGTCGCGATCCTTGGTCACCTGCTGCAGCCGCTGGCCGGCGAACCCCGGCAGGAACGAGGGGAAGTTGAGCGACGCATATATGCCGTTCAGGTCCATATCTTTGACGCGCTCGTGAATATCCCATGCGCCCCTACGCATTTCATCGAACCGGACCGGCTCGAAGCCATACTCTGACACCGGCCGCCCGACCACGGCGTTGAACCCGACATTGGGCAGTACCTGACCGTCATACACCCACGTCTGGCCACCGTCGGCAGTGTTCACGACCTTAGGCGCACGGTCGGCTAACTTTCGCGGAAGACGTCCGGTGAAGGTGTCCGGAGGTTCGACGATGTGATCGTCGACCGAGATCACCGTGTAGCGGCGTTCCGCCCGGGGCGGGTCTGGCAGAAACGTGACCGAACGATCCTCACCGGTCTTGGCGGTCGTGAAGTTCAAGTTACCGGCCAGCTCGTCGATCGATTTCATCGTCAGAAATCTCCTTGCGGTGCCGGGTGATTCCCGATAATAGGCGGCTCAGGTGAGGACATCAGGATCAGCCTTGATAGTCATCCGCGCCGCCCCCGCCCAGTAGACGTCGGCGGCCCGCTCAATCAGCGACACTTGCATGCCTGCCATGTCCGACCACTTCATCTGCGACGGTTCCTTGCCGGTCAGCATCACGTCATAGGCCAGCTTGCATACCCGTTCGATCGATGCCGCCCGGTAGACGGCTTCGGCCAGGTTGCGACCGGTCGCGATGACGCCGTGGTTGGCCAGAATCGTCAGGTTCGCGCTTCCGATATGGGCCGCGAGATCCGCTGCGCGGGAGGGGTTGTCGACTTCCCCGTCGTATGTGTCGACCAGGCACAGGTCGTCCAGGAACAGCGAACCGGTCTGATGCACCAGTTCAGGCAGCCTGCCCAGCGCAGCCAGCACACATACGTAATACGGGTGGTTGTGAATGACCACCCGGGCATCGTCGCGGACCCGGTGCAGTTCGGTATGGATGTGTATCGCCGGAGTGACATCCCACCGCCCGCAGGCCACCCGCGCGTCGGAGTCCACCACACAGATGTCTGATGCGGTGAGTTCCTGCCACCACAGTCCCCACGGATTGACCAGCATGTCCGACTGTCCGTCGGGCTGCCAGGTGATGTGTCCGGCCATGTTCTCGGCAAACCCGGTGGCCGCGAGGTGGCGGAAGGCCACGGCGAGCGCCTGCTCATTGGACAGTTCGACTCCGATCGGGGGCACTACCGATGGCGCCCACACCTCCAGACCACCTCGCCGTGCGTTAGGAGCGTTCATAGTCAGCCTCCATCCTGGTTCGAATATCTTCGCGCAGCTGGCCTTTGGCGATTTTGCCTCCAGACGATCGGGGCAGTTCGTCGACCACGATGAGTCGTTCGGGCAGCAATTCCTTGGAGACTCCCAGTCCCAAGAGATGCTCGACGAGCTCGGGCAGGTCAATGCTGTGCGAACCGGCGAGTTCGGTGTAGAGGCAGACCCTTTCGCCGAACACCGGATCGGGCATCGCGACCGCTGCCGCAACCGCGATAGCGGGATGGGTCGTCACGGCGTCCTCGACCTGTGTGGCGCTGATGTTCTTGCCGCCGCGCAGGATGAAATCGGAGGTTCGGCCGGTGACGCTCAGATAGCCATCCTCGTCGATCTCGCAGATGTCGCCCATGCGCATCCACCCGTCCCGGGTGAACAGCTTGTCGTGGTCGGTACCGCCGAGGTAGCCGAGGCTGGTCGCCGGACCGCGGCACGCCGGTTGGCCCCGCCCCGTCTCGGTGACGTCGCGATCCCCGTCGAAGAGGCGGACCGACATTTCCGGCACAATCCGGCCGCCCGTGCGGAGTCGGCGTTGGCGCGAGTCATCCACCCTGGTCCCGCTGAGCAGCCCGGTCTCATTCGAGCCGTAGAACTGCAGAATCTTCGCGCCGGTGAGGTCCTCGAACTCGGCGGCCGGCCGATACGGCAGCGCCTCTCCGCCGGCGAAAACGACTCGCAGCGAGCTCAGGTCGTAATCCCGGCAAACGCGGTCGGCCATCAGCATCGTCAATTGCGTACTGACACAGCACAGCACGGTGACCTTGTGCCACGCTATCGCCTCGCACGCCGCCTTCGTCGTGAAACGCTGCAGGATCACCGCAGTCGCGCCGAGGTAGATCGGAGTGGTGTGGCTGGTCCATATTCCGAAGCCGAAAGGCGTGGGTATGACGGGCAGGAACCTGTCGTCGGACGTCAGTAGCCCGTTGGCGACGGCCTTCTGGTGAAAGTAGTGCCAGCGGTTCTGGGTGTGCACGACGCATTTGGGCAGGCCCGTGGTCCCGGAGGTGGAGTTGATCAGGAAGACGTCGTCGGGCCCGAGTTGGGATTCAACCCTCAACGCCCTGGGCTTCACGTCGGCGTTCAGGCACAGCGCTCCCCCGTCATGACCCATGACCAGCAACGACACCGGGAATTCAGCAGCTGGGCCCGCCGCGACCCGCTGCACGGCGTTGCCGCGCTGTTGATCCACGATCAGGATCTTCGGCTGCGTATTGCGCAGAATCTGGCCGACCTCACGAGCGCCGGCACGTGCGCCGATGCCGACGACGACAGCACCGCAGCGTTCGATTGCGACGAACAGCACGTGGAGGGCGGTGGAGTCGCCGTGCCATACCGCAACCCGGTCACCCCGCACCACCCCAACGCCGGCCAGCTGTTCGGCTAGAGAGCTTGCCGCACAGTCAAATTCACGCCACGTCAGCGACATGCCGGAATGGTCGACATACGCGCAACGGTCGGGTGACTGCTCGGCGTTACGGCGTACCGCGTCGGACAGCGTCGAGTCGGACCACCAGCCCGCTGCGCGGTACCGGGTTGAGTCCGCGGCGCTGAATGCCGGCGATCCCACGGTATCCAGCCCACCGGCGCACATAACCATATGATAGGAAAACAACGCGTCGCTCCATACGGAGCCGCAACGGCCGGGGTCTCACACACGTCGTGCGGCTGGGCCCGGGGCCGCGGATGGGGACGCACCATCTACACGTCGCGAGGCGGTTCTGCGCTACTCTCCCCCTAAAACCGTGTCACACCACGTTTCACGGAACTTGAGAGGTCTTGGAACGGGAGCGGGCGGTGGTTGTCCGTTCCAGCTCCCCCGTCGAGCAAATTACGGGAGCAAGCGTGACGGAGATGCCCGACGGTATCTCGATCCGGCAAGCTGAGCCGGCGGACTACGAAAACGTCGCGGAAATGCACTACCCGAGTTGGCGACTGTCCTACCGGGGAATCGTGACGCCCCACATGCTCGACCTGTTCGATTTGCAGAAGTGGGTCGATGAGGAATACCCACGAAGGGTCAGTAGAGCTGGATGGGCCATGTGGCTTGCCGAGTCTGAGGGCCAGCTCATCGGCATGAGCATCTTCGGACCAGAGCCTGAGGATCCCGACCATCTAGAAATCGACTCGCTCTATGTCGCGGCGGGAAGTGAACGTCGGGGTATCGGCGGTCTCCTGCTCGATCATGCTCTCAGCGCACAGCCCTCACATGACGTGGTCTTGTGGTGCGCTGAGAAAAACTACCGGGCGCGCCGCTTCTACCAGAAAAAGGGCTTCCAGCTCGATGGACGCTCCTTCATATGGACGCTCGTACCGGGCGTACTCGACATACCCCAATTGGGATTCACACTCCACCGATCAGGGAACCAAAGCTGAACTCCCCGTCCTGCCATTCCAGCTGCGACGAGCCGCGACGCGGGTAAATTCACTGCGCGATCCGCTCCGGCGAGTGAGCGGCCGACGAGGTTCTGGCCGGCATCCGATCTCGAACATCGGGCGCCGCACCGCCCGCGCCGGGTCCAGCGGTCAGGCAAGCATGCCGCCGCCCTGGGCAGCAGCCGAAAAGCTCGGGGTGACCGACCCGCGAAGCTGGGGCGTCGTTGGGTGGATCGGCGATCTGATCCCGCACTTCGGATACGGAGTGGTCACCGCACCCGTGCTGCACCAGCTCTACCGCTCGGGCGAAGGGGGTGCGGCACAGCCGGTTGCGATCAGGCGATCACCGGCGAGCGATCAGCCGCCCTTGAGGCGAATCTTCCAGCGCACGAAGCCGAGGTAGACGATGCTGATGAATACCAGCATGCCCATGTCGAACCACCACGCGCCCGGCGTGTGATGCCAGTGTGAATCCTTTGGGACCTGTGGACCGGGCTCCAATTTGATCAGGTCGACGGTGGAGGCTGACGCCGCGAAACCCCACCGCGCCGGTGTGGCCCAGGACATCTGGTCGAGCCCAAGGCGCCCGGTGACGGGAATCATGCCGCCGGAGAACACCAGCTGGGACATGACCGCCACGACGAGTAGGGGCATGATCTGTTCATTGGACTTGGCGATGGCCGACAGCGCCAACCCGAGCATCGCCGAGGCGACGCAGGTTAACGCAATATCGGCGAACAGCTCCAGACCGGGCTTGCCCAACGCGACGGCGCCCTGAGTCGGGCCGCCCTTGCCGATCAGCGCGATCACGGTCACGATCGCCGACTGAACGACCGCGAACACGGTGTAGACGCAGACCTTCGCCAACAGGTACGCGGTGGTGGACAGGCCGACCGCCTGTTCGCGCCTGAAGATGGCCCGCTCACCGATGAGATCGCGAATGGTCAGCGCGGTCCCCATGAAGACCGCACCGACATTGAGCAGCACCAGGATCTGTCCGGGCTCGGTGGGTGCGTTACCGAGTGGGTTCGGGATACCGAAGCCCACGTCGCCGGGCACCGACATCGACAGCGAACCCATGATGAACGGCAACAGCGCCAGGAAGATGAAGTAGCCGCGGTCGGAGATGATCAACCGCAGCTGCCGCCTGGCGATCGTGGAGAACTGCCGGAGCAGGCTCGTATGCGACGGATCGCCCAGCTGGGCGGGTTGCTCCAGGGGCGGCACTGGCGGGGGCGGACCCGTCTGCGCCAGGTACCGCGCTTTGGCGCCATCCGGGTCGTCGGCGACCAAGCTGAAGATGTCGGCCCAGTTCGTCGTCCCCATGGCCGGGCCGATCTGGCCGGGCGGCCCGCAGAACGCGGTCTTGCCACCGGGGGCCAGCAGCAGAACCTGATCGCAGACGTCCAGGTAGGTCAGCGAGTGGGTGACCACCAGCACCACACGACCCGCGTCGGCCAATTGTCGCAGCATGGTCATGACCTGCCGGTCCAGCGCAGGGTCCAGCCCGGAGGTCGGCTCATCGAGGATCAGCAGTGACGGGCCCGTCAGCAGCTCCAGCGCCACCGACGCACGCTTGCGCTGACCGCCTGACAGCTTGTCGACCCGAGTCTCGAGGTGCTTGGCCATCTCGAGTTCCTCGAGCACCCGGGCTACCACCTGTTCGCGGTCGTCCTTGGTGGTGTCAGGCGGCAGCCGCAGTTCGGCGGCATACATCAGCGCCTGTTCCACGGTCAGCTGACCGTGCACCACGTCGTCCTGCGGCACCATGCCGATCCTGCTGCGCAGCGAGGCGTACTCGGCGTGAACGTTGTGGCCCTCGAACGTCACCGTGCCACTGGTCGGGTGTGTGTACCCCGCCACCAACCTGGCGAAGGTCGACTTGCCTGCACCCGACGGACCGATGACGGCCGTGAGCATTCCGGGGCGCGCGGTCAACGAGATGTTGTCCAGCAGCGTCTTGTCGTTCTCGATCGTCCACGTCACCCCGCGCACGTCCAGGCCGCCGGTGCGCGTCTCGAGCAGCTCTCTTCGCGACGCGACAGCGCGCCGCCGGCGAAGACGAGGTCGATGTTGCCGATCGTGACGACGTCGCCGTCGCGCAGCAACGCCGAGTCAACCCGGGCGCCGTTGACGAAGGTGCCGTTGATGCTGCGGTTGTCCCGGATCTCGGTGCCGCTCGGCGTCGGGACCAGGGTGGCGTGGTGGCGTGATGCCAGCACCTCGGGAATGACGATGTCGTTGTCGTCGGCCCGGCCGATCTTGACGGCGCCCGGCGGCAAGTCTCCCGCCGCTCTACCCGGCCGCAGGATCTTCATCATCGACGTCGCGATGTTCCCCGCATCACCGCCGGGGCGAGCGCCCACGGGACCCGGCACCGCCGCGGATGGCCGGTAGATCTGGGGTGCCTGCTGCGGTCCGCTGGGTGGCCGGCCCGGTATGCCGCCGGTCGGGTATCGCGGCTGCGGCACCGACGGGTGACCCGGCTGCGGTCCACCAGGTGGTTGCGCGGGTATCCGGGTGGTCAACGGTGGCTGTTGAGGCTGGCCGGACCAGGGCGCGCCGGTCTGCGGCGGGCCCTGGCTCGGCCGTGGTCCGGTGCTCGGTTGCGGTATGTGCATTGCTGTCGTCGGTGGCGGACGCCCGACCGAACCCTGGCGACGGCCGACTTCGAAGTCCAGCGCCGGACCGTCAGGGTTGCCGATGTTGACGCGCTGACCGTCCTGGATGTCGACTACCGGCACGCGACGGCTGTTGGCGTACAGCCCATTGAGGCTGCCGTTGTCGATAGCGATCCATCGGCCCTGGTCAAAACGCAGCAGCAGGTGTACCCGGGAGACCAGGGGGTGTGCGACGCGGAAGTCCGCCCGCAGGTCACGTCCTATGACTACATCGTGGCCTGCTGCGAAGGTGCGCTCAGCTCCGTCATATCGCACGGTCAGCACGGGCGGGGCATCTGTTGGGGACATCGGGACCAACTGTATCGGCACCGGCGCCGACTGCAGAGCAGGACGTCGATATGTGTTTCCGCGCGAGGATTCCGTCCGGTCGGCCGACACCCACGCCGGTTCCCCGGGCATGCGGGTATTGCAGTCGACCGGCACCAGAATCCGCCGCGATCACTGACATTTCGCTTCAGCGGGCCTATCGTTCAAACCGCTCGAGAATCCGGCCGAAGGAGAAATCGTGAGCACCTTGTCGGATGATCTGCGCACACTGAGCCACGAAGCCTTCGTCTACTTCTATCCCCTGGTGACGATGGACGTGACGCGCTTACAGGCCTTCAATTCAGCGCCCGGCGCCAAGCCCGGGTTTGGCCCGCCGAATCGCTTCTCCCATCTGCGGGCATTCCCGTCGGCTGATTTTCGCGCGGTGGTGCGGCCGAACTTCGACACGCTGTACTCGGTGGCGTGGCTGGACCTGAGCAACGGTCCCGTTCGCCTACAGGCAGCAGACACCGACGACCGCTATTACATGCTGCCGATGCTGGACATGTGGACCGATGTCTTCGCCAACCCTGGCAAACGAACCACCGGAACCGGCCCGCTTGATCTGGTAGTCACGACTCCCGGCGATACCGGCGAGGTACCACCCGGAGCGACTGTCATCGCGGCACCGACACCGTATGTCTGGGTAATTGGTCGTACCCAGACCAATGGTCCGGCCGACTACCCGGCGGTCCACCAGGTTCAAGACGGATATTCCATCACCGGGCTCGGCCCCGGGTCTGAGTTTGCCGCCGACCCGGACCACGACGTGACGAGCGAGCCGTTGAAGATCGTCAACGGCATGGCCGCGCTCGACTACCTCTCCTATGCGGCAGATCTGCTGCGCGTCAATCCACCCCATCCGACTGACTTCTCCATCTTGGCCCGGCTGGCCCGGCTTGGCATTGAGTTGGGCACACCGTTCGACGCAAGCCGATTCAGTCCAGCTCAAGCCGCAGAGATCGAGGAAGGCAGACAGGACGCGCTCACCGACATGCTGGCGGCCGCCCCCACGCTGGGAGCCAGTGTCAATGGCTGGATGAGCCTCACCGAGAGCATGGGCGTCTACGGCAATAACTACCTCCGCCGCGCGGTGGTCACCCTTGTCGGCCTGGGCGCCAACCCGCCCGAGGACGCCGTTTATCCGCTGCTCATGACCGACGCCGACGGTGATCCGGTCACTGGTGACCGCAACTATGTCGTTCACTTCGACGCAGACAAGCTGCCCCCCGCGGATGCTTTTTGGTCGATAACGATGTATGACGCGGAAGGCTTTCAGGTGGCCAACGAGCTCAACCGTTTCGCGATCGGCGACCGCGACCCGTTGCAACGCAATCCCGACGGCTCCCTCGACATCCACATTCAGCACGACAGCCCCGGCCCGGAGCGCGAGTCGAACTGGCTCCCCGCTCCATTGGGCCCCCTGGGAGTAACCATGCGGCTGTATGCACCCAAGCCCGAGGTCGTCGCCGGCGAGTGGGCTCCGCCGCCGGTCCGCAAGGTTTAGCGCAGGCTCGTTTGGTCGTTGATCGCCGCGACGCGCGCCGAACAGGGCTTCGCCGCAAAGCGCGCGGATGTGTGCGTCAGCGCTGGTCGGCGTGTTTCGGTCAGCGGGTGCGTCGAGTCGACGTTGTCACGGCAAACCGTTGCTTCGCCGTATTTCCTCGCGGCATTCACGCCGGGTCTGGCCGGTCTGTTGCATGCAAATGAGTATCGGCGATTCCTGCTCGGCGGGTAGCAGCGTCTCGCTCGGCTCGGGTGTGGCGGTGACGGTCGGGCTGGCAACGGTGCCCCCGGTCAGCGACCAGATGGTGGTGTTTGTGCCCTGCAGCGTCGAGCAGTAGGCGGTCGCCCCCGTCTTCGTGGTACCGGTGCCGCCGACCGGGGAACAAACGGCGCCAATGACGACGACGGGGGGTGCCGTCGACGTCGTCGTCGGGGTATCAGCGGCCCCGGTGGTGGGCGGGGTTGGCTGCGGCGTCGCCGAAGGCCCAGGCGTCGAAGCGGTCGTAGCGACCGCTGACGTGGCGATGGCTGCCGACGTGCTGGGCCTCGTCGCCGGAGGCGGCACGGCACGCTCGTCATCGGCACGCTGGAACTCACGCAGCGCGACTGCACTGGCGAAGACCAGCAGCATCGCCAGCACCGCGGAGACGATGACAGAGGGTCGCGCCAGCGACCGCTTGGCGGGTGCCGCCACCGCGACAGGTTGGGAGACACGCGTTTCGTCGGGATCACCACCGCCGCCCAGACGATGGCCGAGTGCACGCGCGAAGTCGACGCACCGCTGGTAGCGCTCCTTGGGGTCTTTGGCCAGCGCCTTGGCGAAGACCGGGTCGAGTTCCGCCAGTGCGGGCAGGCGATCGCCGATCGCCGGGGGTGACGCGCTGAGGTGCTGGCTGATGACCACGGCGGGGTTCGAATGCTGGAACGGTGGGGAGCCGGTCAGCAGTTGGAACGCCGTCGCGGCCAGTGCGTACTGGTCGGCACGTCCATCGAGGTCGGCGCCCATCAGCTGTTCGGGTGCCGCGTAGGACACGGTGCCCACCGTCATGTTCGTGGCGGTCAATCCGCTCGCTTCACCCACCCAGCCAGCGATCCCGAAGTCGGCCAACATGATTCGGCGGTCAGGGGAATCGGGCTGGGCGATAAGGATGTTGGCGGGCTTGACGTCGCGGTGCAGGAGCTTGTGTTCGTGGGCGTAGTCGAGCGCTTCGGCCACCGCAGTGATGATCTCGGTGACCTCGGCGCGGGGCATCCCGTTCGGATACCGATCCCGGAGCAAACGTGCGGTGTCGGTGCCGTCGACGTAGTCCATGTCGATCCACAGTTGGCCGTCGAATTCGCCGCGGTCGTGCACGGCGACGATGTGCGGATGCCACAGGGAGGCGGCGGCATCGGCTTCGCGGTTGAACCGTTCCCGGTACTCGTCGTCGGCTGACACCTCGGCCCGGAGGACCTTGAGCGCGTCCTGCCGGGGCAGTCTCGGGTGCCGGGCCAGGTAGACCTCGCCCATTCCGCCGGATCCCAACTGTCGGACGACGGCGAAGCCGGCGAACGTCGACCCTTCGCTGAGCAACATGGCGGCATCCTAGCCCGCGAGGCCGGTCAGAGATCGAGGATCTGGGCGTCGGTGGCCGCGGCTCGGGTCTCGACCACGATGCGCTTCTGCGACGAGGTTGGCTTGCGAGCCGTGCGCGTGCGCAAGGAGATTCGTGGGTTCCTGTGGAATCGGGTCTGGCCGGAGCTGGATTCGTCGGTCCAAACGACGCTCCGCGCCTTTGTTCCGGTGTTCGGGCCGCTGCAGATGACCGATCTGATCGGCCACGACACGCTGCGCGACATCTCCAACGCGCTGCACCCCCAACCGGCCACCGATGCAACAGCATCAATGACCGTGCAGCAGCTCGTCGCCGATGGTCGGCGCGGGGTGAAGCGCGGGCGGGGTTTCTACGACGACAATGACCAGCATGTCGCCGACCTCACCAAGAGGCTGTGCCGAATCGCCGGCCAGCTTGCCGCTGAATCCGGTTGAGCCGTAACACCTCACAGCGCTCAGACATAGTCCAATGCCGCGTTCTCCGCACGAATCCGCACCGTGAGCACCAGCGCATCGGCAATGCTGAACCAGCGTGGCGTTGGCGCCCTTCCCGATGAGGTCACGCACGGCGTCGTCGAGCTTCATGCGCCTTTTTGAGCCGCGCGTGGCCATTCATTCCCTCAAGTGTCCAGTGACCTCGGCCGCAGGGCAGCTCGACCTTCAGCTGACCGTCACCGGGATGCCGTTCAGGACACCATTGCCGGACGGCTCGTCGACAAACGTCGGTGGCGAGAGCACGTTGGTGTTAGCGCCCGGCGAGCTATTGGCCACCGACATGCGGGTGCCCGGTTTGCCATGTCCCCAGCCGTGCGGCATCGACACCACACCGGGCATTATCGCGTCGGTCAACTCGACGGGCACCTTGATCTCGCCGGCCGCCGATTTCACCGTGACGATGTCGCTGTCGGCGATGCCATTGCGGGCCGCGTCATCGGGATGTATCAGCAACGTGCACCGGTCTCTGCCTTTCATCAGCGCGGGCACGTTGTGCAGCCACGAGTTGTTCGATCGCAGGTGTCTGCGGTTCACCAAAACCAGCTGCTCGGCGGGTCGTCCCATCCGCGCGGCCAGGCGCGGCAGGTCATCGAGCAGGTATTGCGGGGCCAGCCGAATTTTCTTGTCGGGGGTGCCGAGGATGTCAGGCAGCTGCGGCACCATCGGTCCGAAGTCGACTCCGTTCGGATTGGCCTTGAGCATGTCCAGCGTGAGCCCGCCCGGGTTCTCGCCGTACCGGTCGCCGAAAGGTCCGGTTCGCAACGTGAGGTCCAGCATCCGCTCCGGGCCGCCCTTCAAACCGGCGTCGCCGTAGAGCTTACGGATCGCCGCACCGTCGAGTCCGCGGGTGAAGGCCAGGTAGTCGAAAAACCCATCGTCGATCGCCCCAACGTCGACATCCTCGGCCGGTGTGCCCGTGCACAGGCCGGTCAGCCGGATCAGGATCTCCCACTCATGCGGGCGGTCCCCCGGGTCGAACACCGGCGCCGAGTAATTCGCGAAGCTGCGGATCGCAAATTGCAGCACCAGGTCGTCATGGTGAGGCTGCTCGAGCGGCGACAACCCGGGCAGGATCACATCGGCGTGACGTGTCGTCTCGTTGAGCCAAAGGTCAACGGAGATCATCGCGTCCAGCATCGGCAGCGCCTCGTCGAGCTTGTCACCGCCCGGCGTGGACAACACCGGATTCCCCGCGATCGTGATCAGTGCCTTGAGCTGCCCATCACCCGGTGTGGCGATCTCTTCGGCCATACACGACACCGGCGCCTGGCCGAGGACCTCCTTCGCACCACGCACCCGGGTATGCCAGCGGCCGAATTCGGCGACGCCGCCTTCCAGACCCGGCAGCGGCGAAGTGGTGATCGACCAGGCCGCCGGCCGGGGAAACATTGCGCCGCCACGGGTGTCGAAGTGGCCGGTCAAAATGTTGATCACGTCGACCAGCCAGCTGGCCAAACTGCCAAACTCTTGGTTGCACAGGCCGATTCGTCCGTACACCACCGATTTTTCGGTGCCGGCAAGCTCGCGGGCCAGCCGTCGGATGCGGTCTTCGTCGATGCCGATGATGGCGCTCACCCGGCCCGGCAGCCAGTCCGCGACAACCCGGCGCATCGTGTCGACACCGTCGACGTACGGTCCGGGATTGACCAGGTCCTCGTCAAAGAGGGTGTGCGCGACGGCCAGCAGCAGAGCCGCGTCGGTGCCCGGGACTATCGGAAGCCACTCGTCGGCGTGCGCGGCCGTGGCGGTGCGCACGGGGTCGATCACGATCACCTTGCCGCGTTTGCGAATCGCGTTGATCAGGCCCATCACGTCGGGTGCGGCCAGCAGTGAACCCTGCGACGCGGCGGGATTGGCGCCCATGATGACCAGTAGGTCGGTGTGCTCGATGTCGGGCACCGGAAAGCTCCACCAGCCGCCATACATCAGGTGCGACGACAGGTTCTTCGGCCATTGGTCGACCGTGCCCGGCGAATAGGTGATCGGCATCCCCGACATGCCCAGCAGCACACCCGCGTAGCGGGCCAGCGAAAACGAGTGCGCCAGCGGGTTACCGGTGTACGCGGTGACCGCGCCGATCCCATACTTGCGGATCACGGGCGTCAGCAACTCGGTGCAGCGGCGAAAAGCCGCGTCCCAACTGACCTCCTGCCACCGCCCGTCGACCTTGATCAGCGGGCGGCGGATGCGGTCCGGGTCATCGTGCAACGCGCCCAGCGACACGCCCTTCGGGCAGACGTGTCCGCGGCTCCACACGTCGTCGCGATTGCCGCGGATACTGGAGACTTTGCCGCCCTCGACGCGAATCTCCAAGCCGCACATGGCTTCACACAGCGGACATGTATGCAGATACCTGCCGTCTCTGGCCGTCGTCATCCACCCACCTTATTCCGCTACCGCCGGTAGCGGAAGTGGCATGAATGCAGTCGACGGGCTAACGCGATCACCTGTGCACCCACCGAGGGAGATCGCACGCTTAGATCCAGCCGAGGGCTTGGGGAACCATGTAGAGCCCGAAGGCGATGACGAACAGACATAGCGTGCGGGTGATGTATTTGCGCGGTCCGCGCATACGCCACTGCTCGGGCAGGGCGTGCGCTTCCAGCACCAGCAGCAAGCCCAGCACAATGGGTAGCAGCAAGGCGTTCATGACTTCGACATCCACGGCCAGGTTGACCAAGTCGACGCTGGCCAAGACGAGCGCAGCGCCGATGAGGTGGGCAAGCGCGTAGGTGATGTAGAACTTGGCGGTGGCGCGGTTGGGTCGCTGGTTGAGGGTGTGTCGCCACCCGAAGACCTCCGATAGTCCCCACGCACCGGCGAGGGAGGCGACGATTGCGGCGACCAGCGCAGCGCCAAGCATCCCCAAACCGAACAGGACGGTGCCTCCGATTTTGCCCAGGTACGGGGTGAGCGCACTGGAGATCTGGCCGACGTTGTGCAGCGTCTCCTCGGCGTTATGTGTCCCGATGGTCGCCGCGACGGTAACCACCACCGCGATCATGATCAGTTGGGTCAGCATCGCGCCGAAGGCCGTGTCGTACCGGGCCTGGCGGATCGTGGCCACCGACAAGTGCTTGTCGACCACCGCGCCCTGCTGATAGAAGATCATCCAGGGCATGATGACTGCGCCGACGTTGGCTGCGAACAGCAGTAGGTAGGAAGAGTTGCCCAGCGGCATCGAAGATAGGCCCTGCACCAGCGCGTTCAATTGCGGGCGGGCCATAACCATGGCTACCAGAAACGCCAGTTCGGCCGCGCCGATGGCGAGGCCGATGCGTTCGACGCGCCGGTAGCTGCCGGTCATGGCCAGTGCCAGCAGCATGACGGTCGCAACCGGGATGCTGACCCAGCGTGAGACACCGAAGAGTTCACCAACCCCGGCGACGCCGGCGAACTCGGTCAGCAACGCCCCGATCGCCGACGCGAACAGTGTGAACGCCGAAAGCCACGCCCAGCCGCGGCCGAACCGTTCCCTGATAAGCGCACCGTGTCCCCGGCCGGTGACGATGCCCAGCCGCACTGTCATTTCCTGCACGACATAGAGGATCGGCATCAAAATCAGTTGGGGCAGCACCATCCGATAGCCCCACTGAGCGCCAGACTGAGCCGCGGTAATGAGTGAACCGGCGTCGGTGTCGGCGAACATCACCACCAGACCCGGGCCCCACACCGCCAGCAGCCCCCACCGCAGCCACGGGCCACGGCGACGCACCGATTCCGCCGACCGACCGTCGGGAGCGTCCTCCGCCGGAGCGGATGTATCGGTCACGGCTCGACTAACCCTTCGTTGCGAGAGCAGCTTGATACGTCATACCGGGTTGGCGCCGAAAGCCGACACCGGCCTGCCGGTACAGCCTCCGAAAGATTGCCAGCCATGGCACATCGACGACAAATCGATGATTTTGGCGGCCAGTTCCAAAACCCCATATCGCGACGCGCGAGCTGCCGCACTCACAGCTCTGCGACACGGTACTGGCTTTAGGGCCCCGTGGCCCAAGATGTGAACCATGGACGACGCAACGCACACCTGCCCGCTGCTCTCCGACCGGATCGCGGTGGTGACGGGCGGCGGCGGGGGTATCGGCGCAGCGACCTCGCGGTTGTTTGCGCAGCATGGCGCCCAAGTAGTCATCGCCGATATCGACACCGAACTCGCCCAACGGACCGCCGACGAGATCGGTAGCTCGGCGTTAGCGGTTGTCGCCGACGTCCGCGAGGCCGACCAGGTCAGCGCGCTGGCGCGAACAGTGCTTGATCGCTACGGTCGGGTGGACGTGCTGGTCAACAACGTGGGCCACTGGCTACGGCACCCGGGCAACTTCGTCGACACCGACCCGCAACTGTGGGATGAGCTCTATCGGGTGAACCTGCACCACGTGTTCTTGGCAACTCATGCATTCCTGCCGGCGATGATCGACCGACGCGCCGGCGCGATCGTCAACGTCTCCTCCCTCGAAGGGTTGCGCGGCTACCCCGAGGATCCGGTCTACGCGGCCTTCAAAGCAGCCGTGATCCACTTCACCCGCAGCCTCGCGGTCCAGGTAGGCCGCGACGGTGTGCGGGTCAATGCGATCGGCCCTGATGTCACCGAATCGCTACAGGTGCCCTACTCCCAGTGGTTGTCCGCCGAGGAGCAGAGACAATGGCCGCAATGGGTTCCGATCGGGCGGATGGGCCTGCCCGAGGACCAGGCCCGCGTGATCCTCTTCCTCGCCTCGGACCTGTCGGCGTTCGTGACCGGCCACACGATCCCGACCGACGGCGGCACCGGCGTCGCAGGCGGATGGTTCCGCTCGTCGCGCCGGGCCGAGCGGGAATGGACGAATCGACCTATCGCGCCCTGACCGAGCCGGCCTGCGTGTGGTGCTCCAATCACCCGAACAGCGGCTGGATGTCCACATGGAAACTGCCGGATTGGTCACCGGCCAGGGCCGAGTTGCTACCCCCATCGCGGTTGGCCGCCAACATCGCCGGATGCACAATCGCGGCCGCGCTCAACCAGCGACGTGCAGGAGGACGCCGCGGTCTGCGACTCATCGGCCAAACTTTCCCATGCCGCTGCCGCCTCCAACATCCGCCCGCATCCACCAGCGGAGCGGCCTGGAAAGGCTTTGGCCGATCGGCATAGCGTCCTCGGTGATCGCTTTCGCCGTGGTTAACGGCTCCACCCGAGCTTGATGGGGTCTGGCCGGTAGGCGCACGATGACCGGATGGTTGTTTTCAACGAAGCTCCGGCCTCGGCCACTACCCAGGCGACGCAGGCACCATGACCGAATCCAGTGCGACCCGCGTGGCGGTCTACTTCGACTTCGACAACATCGTGATCTCGCGCTATGACCAAGTGCATGGCCGAAACGCGTTCCACCGGGACAAGGCAAAAGGCCTGGAGAAGGAGCGGCTGCAGTTGGCGACCGTCGACCTGGGCGCCATCATGGACTTCGCCTCCTCGTTCGGCACCCTGGTACTCACCCGCGCCTACGCCGATTGGTCCGCCGATGTGAATGCTGGCTACCACGGCCAACTTGTCGGCCGCGCTGTCGACCTCGTGCAACTATTTCCGGCAGCCGCGTATGGCAAGAACGGGGCCGACATCCGTCTCGCGGTGGACGCGGTCGAGGACATGTTCCGGCTGCCTGACCTGACGCATGTGGTCATCGTCGGAGGCGACTCTGACTACATCGCTCTTGCCCAGCGCTGCAAGCGCTTGGGCCGCTATGTCGTCGGCATCGGCGTGGCAGGCGCCAGCAGCCAGTCGCTGGCCGCCGCCTGCGACGAGTTCGTCACGTACGACGCGCTTCCCGGAATACCCACCCTCGGCACGCCGGTGCCCCAGCCCAAAAAACGTGGCCGCCACGCGAGCTCCGGTGAGTCCGACGACGAGCCGGCGCCGCCCGACCCGCAGGCAGCTGCCACGGGGTTGCTCGAGCGCGCGCTTCGGATCGGCCAGGAGAAGGACGACATCGAGTGGCTCCACAACTCCGTGGTCAAGGCCCAGATGAAGCGAATGGACCCGTCGTTCAGCGAGAAGTCGCTCGGCTTTAAGTCATTCAGCGACTTCCTGCGCTCACGCAGCGACCTCGTCGACCTTGATGAGAGCAGCACAACGCGTCTGGTGCGTCTGCATAACGACGCCGGCTCGTAGCGCTGGGTCCATGCCCGCTGTCTGAGCCCACGACGGATGCTCTCCCGCAGCGACGGTGGAGCCGCGCTGTTGTCGCGCGCTGCCAGTGCCGAACTCCGGGCCGATCGAGTCGCCCAACCGCTGCGGAGCGACCAAGTAAGCGCAGACCCAACGGTCTCGTATCGTCGATGCGTGCCTATCGGCTTGCTGCTCGCTCTGGGGTGTTCGGTGTGTTACGGCACGGCGTCGGCGTTGCAGGCGGCGGCAACGCGATCGGTGGAAGCCGGCAACGGGTCGGGCGTCGATGCTGTGTTGCTTTCGCGCGCCCTCCGGCAGTGGCGCTATCTCGTGGGCGTTGGTCTTGACAGCCTCGGTTTTGTGTTACAAGTGGCGGCACTGCGCCTGGTACCGATCTATGTCGTCGCTGCGGCGATAGCCTCCTCGATAGCAGTCACCGCCCTGGTCGCCGTATGGGTACTGTCGGCGCGGCTGTCAACAACCGAGTGGGCGGCCGTGGGCGTGGTGTGCGCGAGCCTCGCGATGCTCGGGTTCGCTGCCGGACCGGAGGGTTCCCAGCACGGCCCACGTGGACTCGGCTGGGCGCTGTTGGGGTTGGTCGCCGCGATATTCATCGCGGGCGCCGCGGGAGGCCGATTGAGCGACCGCCCGCGCGCGCTCGCCCTGGGACTCGGCGCCGGAACTGGATTCGGTGTCGTCGAGGTCGGCGTACGGCTGATCGATCCGATCGATCCCACCAAAGCCGCCTTTTATACCAATCCGGCCCTGTACGCGGCGGCAGGCGGCGGAGCCGCGGGTTTTCTATTGCTCACATCTGCGTTACATCGCGGATCCGTGACCACGGCCGTGGCCGGGATGGTTGTCGGTGAAGCGATCGCGCCTGCGATCGTCGGAGTGGTCTGGCTCGGTGACCGCAGCCGAGACGGTTTCGGCTGGATGGTTTTCGTGGGATTCGCGGTAGCAGTCGCCGCAACGCTGGCACTGGCCCGATTCGGCGAAGCGCCCAATCCTGCCGAATCCGTTGCGCACTGATCCGTCACAAGCGCGGCACCGCATGCGCATAGATGCCGTGCTGATGTGGCTGACGTACACAGTGAGCGCCGCCTGAACGCAGGGCCTATCCCAGCACGGTGTGCATCAACATCACGTCGTACGCCGACCACAGCGACAGATTGAAATAGACGTCTTTACCCGTCGACCAGGGATGCATCATCGGCGCGTAAATGCCGCCGGGCATCTGGAAATTCGACACGAGCATCGCCTCTGGACTCCACGGTCCTTGCGGATGCGGCGCAGTCCTTGCCACGACATCGTTGGCGCCGTTGGTGTACATCACCAGGTATTGCTTGAGGTAGGTGTTGTATTGGGCCGACATTTCAGCCACCGGGCCCGGGATAACCGGAGTGGCCGCCGACGGCTTGTTTGGGACCCAGGAGTTCGAGTCGCCGTTCCAGTATTGGTATTTGGTGAGGTCCGGCACAAAGCGCTGGGGCACTCGCGCCAGAAACGCCGAACCGCCGCGTCCGGACGGGGTCCCGAACGAGTAGAGGTAACCGTCGCTGGACTTGACAAACGCCCCCATCTGGAAATTCTCATTTCCCGGCACGAACTGGGCCCGCCCGCCGGTGTCGGGCCCGGACACGCGGATGGTGCCGGGGTAGACCCCCCAGTTCTGGCCATTGTCGTTGGAGGTCGCGATGCCCGAGTAGTTCGTCATCCATTCTCCATCGCGGCCCCAATCCCTGATGGACATGAAGTTGACGTATTGGGTTCTCCCGACGGAGATGCCGGCGGTCGGAATGATTCCCGTCTCGTCTGGCGCATACTTGATGCTGTTGATGATCTGTTTGGAAAAGCCCGGTTGCTGTACCGGTGAGCCGGAGTATCTGTCAGAAGCCACGCCGGACGTTACGTGGATTCCGTCGGCCAGATCACGGTCTTGGCTGCGGAACAACGTGTTATACCGCCATTGTTGGCCGTGGACGCCGCAATAGCCGAATGTGTCGCCGAAGGCCATGAGCACCTCATGGTTGGCGGGATCGCCGTTGTCCCAAAGGATCCCGAGGTCGGTCCCGGAGATGCCGAAACGTTCGAGGGTTTTGTTTGGGCCGTCCGGTCCGGTCACCCACTCGACAAGCGATGTCGCAGCCCCCCCGAGCGCCTCACCCGGATCCGGCGCCCCGGCCGGCGCCGGGGCTGGGGCTGGGGCTGGGACTGCGTTCGGAACCACCTGAGGAGCATTCTGGGGCTGTTGGGCGCCGGCGCCGGGAGGGGTGGGCGCGGGTACTGCCGCTTGTTGTCGTAGCGGCGCGGATCGAGTACCCGGGTTGAGCAATCTAGATAGCGGACCCAGCTTGGGCAGCGGCGCGCTCGCATTCGCACCGCGAGGCCTGGGCCCCCTCGTTATCGGGCGCAGCGTCTTGCCCCCGGGCGCGGTCACCACCGCGTTCGGTGGGGGCGCGACGTTCGCTTCGGGCGCGCTGCAAGTCAAGGCCGTCGCTGGTGGCGCGAGGCCTATCGCACCGATCAGTCCAATAGCGGTCGCCGATGCCACCGTTACCGACACGATTCGAATCCCCGACATGTCACACCTTCCAGGGGCGGGACGTCGCATTGACGTCCGCAGTTAGCTCATGTGACGATAGTGATCGGTGGGACTCTTGTGATCAGTGATCAGTAGATAGGTATGCGTCCGTGACCGTGTCGCAACCCACCTGTTCGCCTAGCACTTGATCCACACCGGCGAATGCAATGAAGAGGGGTTGCTGCAACTGCTGACCACCGTCTCGCAACAGCCCCCATTCAAGACACGGAGATACTTGTCACGGAGGCGCGAGTTGAACGACCCGAGGTAGCCGTTGGTGACTGGCCGGGAGGGATGAAGTCCAGACCGGCGAGGCCGCCAGCTCAGTCAGCCATTGCGCCCAGGCTAATTCGGGTCGGTTGTCGCATCGCAGCACCGTCGCATCGCAGCACCGTCGCATCGCAGCACCGTCGGAGAGGTGCCACCGACGGCGGCGATGTGGTCGACCTCGGCTATCAGGTCCACCCCGGTGATGCTGCGCTCCACGCGTCCGCCGAGGCCTTCGCGGGTTTGCTGGTCGACGATCGTGGGGATCTTGATCGGCGGGCCGGAACCTGCGACGCGGATGATTCTTGGCATAGGCGCGCAACCAGATCCGCACGGCCTTGACGTGACGCTGGTAACCGCTCGGACCTGCGACACAAGTTCGGCTCTGATCGCACCGGTGTACACCGGGTCGTCGCTAAAGAAGCGACGAGCTCATCCACGTCCGACCGCGCAGGGCTGCAAAGAATTTCCATACCACTGACTATGAAGCGCCGTGGGAAATGTGGAGGTTGCCCGCAAACCGTGGAAAGCCGCTCGTCGTGCCGGTCCGCAGCGGGTGATGATGTTGTGGCCCAAGGGATTACGGGGTAGTCGGCGGCGCGCCCGAACGCTTCGCCGGCCGACAGCCGGTCGGGCGGCTCGGCCGAGGTCGTCTTGTCGAGGAACTGGTGCACTGCACCGTGTTAACGCACGCCGGCGTTCTTGACGATCACCCCGCCATGCGGTGCGTCGATCTGCCCGATCGACGAATCAGTCCTGCCTGACATTCTGGCGGAAAACCGATATCCGCGCTGTGATCGAATTACCATTCGTGGCGCGTTGCTCGATTCCACGGCGGCACCGGTCGCGTCGAGAGCGGCGGGTGACACTAGTGGGAGGTCTGCAGTGGTGAATTTTGTGATGTTGCCGCCGGAGATCAATTCTTTGCTGATGTTGTCCGGTGCGGGCTCGGGGCCGATGCTGGAGGCGGCGGTGGCCTGGGAGGGGTTGGCGTCGGACTTGGGTTCGGCCGCGTCGTCGTTCTCGTCGACGACCTCAGGGTTGGCGAGCGGGCCGTGGCAGGGTCCGGCGTCGGCGGCGATGGCCGCTGCGGCCGACCCGTATGCGGGGTTTCTGAGCGCGGCCTCCGCCCAGGCTCAGGGGGCGGCCGCGCAGGCCAAAACGGTGGCCGGCGTGTTTGAGGCTGCGCGGGCGGCGACGGTGCATCCGTTGGCCGTGGCTGCTAACCGTGATGCGTTCGTGCAGTTGGTTCGGTCGAATTGGTTGGGGCTCAATGCGCCGGCGATCATGGCCGCTGAGAGCCAGTACGAACAGATGTGGGCCGCGGATGTGGCCGCGATGACCGGCTATCACGCCGGGGCGTCGGCGGCGGCGGCACAGTTGCCGAGTGGTCTGCAGCAGATCCTGCAGAACCTGCCCAGCTTGGGCATCGGCAACAAGGGCAATGCCAACGTCGGCGGCGGCAACACCGGCAACGGAAACATCGGCGTCGGAAACAGCGGCCAGGGAAACAGCGAGCTCGTCCCCCCACAGCCGGGCAACAATAACGTTGGCGGCGGAAACAACGGCAACAATAACGTCGGCGGCGGAAACATCGGCAACTACAATGTCGGCTTCGGCAACAACGGCACCGGGAACATCGGCTTCGGAAACGCCGGCCCGACCGACCTGTCGAACCCAAACCTGTTCACCTTCGGCACAACGCCGGGCAACAATAACGTGGGCATGGGTAACACCGGCAACAGCAACTTCGGCCTCGGGAACACCGGCAACGGAAACATAGGCGGCGGGAACACCGGCCACGGAAACTTCGGTGCCGGAAACACCGGCACCAACAACTGGGGCTTCGGCAACGCCGGCAACAACAACATCGGGATCGGGCTCACCGGCGACGATCAGATGGGCATCAACCTGGCCGGACTACTGAATTCGGGCAGCGGCAACATCGGCTTGGGGAATTCGGGCACCAACAACATCGGCTTCTTTAACTCGGGCGAGGGCAACATCGGCGTCTTCAGTTCGGGCACCGATACCGTTTTTCCAGGCCAACTCAACAGCTTTGGCTTGGGGAACTCGGGCACCGGCGACCTCGGCGTCGGGAACTCGGGCGGCGGAAACTTCGGCTTCTGGAACTCGGGCCTCCTTGACACCGGCTTCGGGAACGCGGGCTCGATTGATACTGGCGCGTTTAATGGGAACAACCTGAACACGGGCTTTTTGAACTCGGGCGAGGCAAACACGGGCTTTGGGAACTCAGGCCACGTCAACACGGGCTTTTGGAATTCGGGCAATCTGAACACCGCCTTCGGGGCCAGCACCGACGTCGGTCTCGTCGGCATCGGCGCCGTTGATAACTCGGGGTTCTTCAACACGGGTGCCGGAATCTCGGGCTTTGGAAACACGGCCAGTGGCGGCAGTTTTGATCATGGCAGTATCTCGGGCTTCTTCAACACGGCCACCGGGGGCTCGCTCTTCACCGGCGTTAGCTCGGGCTTTTTCAACACCGGTGTCACGGAAGCCATAGGTGCCTTCCCGAGCGGTGTGGTCAGCGGCTTTAACTCAGGCCTTTTCAACACAGGCACCGCTACATCGGGCTTACTTAGCCTCAGTAAGCTGGCTATCCAAGCAGGTTGAACGCAATGCCGGGTCAGCGGCGTCAGGTCGAACACCTGGCTGGCGCGGGTGAGGACCTCGGCCTCGATGACATCGGACTTGCTCTTGCCGACGATCGCACCCCGCAGCCGGGCGGAATGCCGCGCACCGACCATATGCATTGTGCCACCTGCATTCTCGACAGCGATCGTGAGCGGGCGCCACGTCATGTCATCGAGGTCGCTCAAAGTTGACAAGCTGGCGCACTGCCGCCGGTCCCCTGCTGGCCACAATGCCGATCGAGGCGGCCAAGCGACAGGCCCGGTTGCAGGAGGTTGAATCCCGCCGGGTCCGTGCCGCGATCTTGGCCGACTAACAGCGATGACGAACCCGTGACCCGATTGGCCTGATGCGCCTGGTCGGCGTAAACGCTCGCCCAATCATCGCCGACCGATTCAAGCCCCGCCGCTTCCGCGTCAGTATCGGCGGAGGCCGGCACGGCCGCGTCGACCATCACCGAAAACAGATAGCTCGCGGGATGGCCGATGTCACGGAAGGCACTGCGCCTCAGCAATCCAGAAATCGTGATGCTTGATCTGTTCGGCGAATGGGCTGACGTGAGATCCGGGCAATGCCGCGCCCCGTGGGAGTAGCGCGACTTGGTTTTGGTCCCCGCAGTCGCCGATTCATCGCCCGAACGCTACCGTCGATGCGTGGGTAGAACGTGTTACAGTTTGCCGACCGCGGCCGAGGGTTCGGGGCAACCGGGCTTTGCGTGTAAGGAGGCCCGCATGGATTTGGTCGTCGTCACCTGTATTTGTCACAGGTCGCCGAAAAGTGCAGCAGCAGAAGTGAACTGCGCGTAATGACGTGATCGCTGTCAGCGTGTGCGCTCTCTTCGCCACCGCCGTTGAAACCGGTGGCGGGTCAGTCGCCGGCCGGTGACCACGACGATGACCAGGCCGCGGTCGCTGGCACTCGTTGGCGCGGCGTACGCCGTGGCTGTCGGCATGGCCGCCGCCTGGCTGGCATGGGGTCCGTCCACCGGCCGGCTATGGCTGGATACGCTGATTGCCGACGTGCTGGCCACCCTGGTGGTGTTTGTCTTCAGCCGGGTGTATCGCAACTCGAGCTTCTACGACGCGTACTGGAGCGTCATTCCGCCGCTGCTGACCTTTTATTGGTGGAGTCAGGCCGGGCCCGGCGCCGACCAGCTGCGCTGCCGGCTCGTCGCAGCGCTGGTCGTGGTGTGGGCGGTGCGTCTAACGGCTAACTGGGTCTACGGATTTCCCGGGCTGCATCACGAGGACTGGCGCTACGGGATGTTACGGGAACGCGCGGGGCGATGGGAATTCGTCGTCGATTTGGTCGCGATACATCTCATCCCCACCGTGCAGGTTTTCGCGGGCATGCTCCCGGTATACGTCTGCGTGACCCATGCGGGCGGTGACATCAGATGGCTCACGATGGTCGCCTTCGTCGTTGGCCTGGTCGCGGTAACCGTCGAACTGGTCGCCGATGTGCAATTGCACAGGTTCGTCCGGGGCCGGCGGCCCGGTGCGGTGATGGACCACGGTCTGTGGAGTTGGTCGCGCCATCCGAACTACTTCGGGGAGTTCAGTTTCTGGTTTGCCTTGGCGTTATTCGGTGTGGCGGCATCGCCTTCGGACGCATGGTGGCTATTTATAGGTGCGCTGGCGATGCTGAGCATGTTCCTCGGCGCCAGCATTCCGATGATGGAGACACGCAGCCTGCAACGCCGACCGGGGTACCAGGACATCATCGACCGGGTACCGCGCTTTGTGCCCAGGCCGCCGCGCAGGAGACCGGCATGAGCCGCAAACGCGTTGTCGTCGCGGGACTTGGAGACAGCGGCGTCCTCACCGCGATCCGGCTCTCCCGCCACTTCGACGTCGTCGGAATATCGGTCAAACCCGCGCTGGTCAGTGGCCAAGAGCTGGGACTGCGCCTGTCGCGACCCGAGGCCTGGGCCCGCGACTACTGGATTGCTTTCGACAGGTTTCGCCGCCTGGATCGGGTACGCACCGTGCAGGCGGCATTGACCGGGTTGGACCTCGCGGCGCGCGCCGTGTTCGCCAAAGGCATCGACGGCGAGAAACTCGCGGAAGAGTATGACGCACTGGTCATCTCGACAGGAATCACCAACGGCTTCTGGCGCCGGCCCACCCTGCAGACGGCCGTCGAGATCGATGCCGACTTACAGGCTGCGCACCGCCGTTTGGCCGCCGCGCGATCGGTGATCGTCGTGGGTGGCGGTGCGGCAGCAGTCAGCAGCGCTGCGAACGTGGCGACCACGTGGCCAGACAAGCGGGTCGAACTCTTCTACCCCGGGCAGCACCCGTTGGCCGCACACCACCCGCGGATATGGGACCGGATTCGGCGGCGACTGACCGAGCTCGATGTGGTGCTCCATCCCGGACACCGCGCCGTCATTCCCCATGGCTTCGCATGCGATCAGATCACCAGCGAGCCGGTCCGCTTCAGCACCGGACAGGCACCAGCGTCCGCCGACGCGGTGCTCTGGGCGATCGGGATGGTGCGACCCAACACCGAGTGGTTGCCGGCCGACCTCCTCGATGATCACGGTTTTGTTCGCGTGACACCGCAGCTGCGTGTCCCCGACCATCGGGGCGTCTTCGCGATCGGCGACGTCGCAGCCACCGATCCGCTTCGCAGCTCGGCCCGTAATCGCGCGGATAAGCTGTTGGCCCACAACATTCGTGCCGAGTTCGCAGGTCGACCGCTGCGCGCCTTCCGGGCGCCGAAGCAACGGTGGGGCTCGGTGCTGGGCGTGCAACCCGACGGGCTGCAAGTCTTCGCTCCCAACGGCCACGCGTTCCGGTTCCCCGCGTGGTCGATCGACCGCGTGCTGCAGCCGTGGATCGTCCGGCGAGGCATCTACCGCGGCGTGCGAGAAAGCCAGTCACCTACCTTTTCTTCGTGATAGGTATCGGTGGTCGGCACTCCCCCTCAAAGACATCTCACTGCACCGATCGCCGCCTACCAGGCCTCGCGGTTGGTCGGAACGCGAGGAGGCTTGGCGCTGTGGATGCCTGCCAGGATGGAACGCTCCAGGGAGCTATCGGCGATGAACAGCACCTCGTCGCCGGCTTCGAGCACGTCGTCGGGCTGAGGAACTGTGACATTGTCACGTCGAAGCAGGGTGACCAGAGCGGTGTTCTCCGGTAGATCCAAATCGCCGACCCGCTGCCCCACAAGTGGATTGTCTTCGGGCAGGGTCAGTTTCGTCAGGGCTGCCCGGCCCTCACGGAGCCCCATCAATCGCACCAGGTGGCCCACGTCGATGGCGCCCTCGATTCCGGCAACCATGGCGCCCGGCGTCGAGACTGCCACGTCGATACCCCACGCCTGGGTGAACAGCCACTCGTTCCGGACGTCGTTGATCCTCGCCACCACCCTGGGCACGCCGAACTCGGACTTGGCCAACAAGCCGACGACGAGATTGGCCTTGTCATCGCCGGTTGCGGCGATCAGAACATCGCACGTCTGCATGCCCGCCTCTTGCAACGCTGTCAGTTCACAAGCGTCGGCATGCAGCCAATCGGCATCGGGAACCGTGTGTGGTTCGAAGTTGCGCCGTTGCCGTTCGATCAACAAGATCTTGTGGCCGTAATCGAGCAACTCCCGCGCGACCGAACGGCCCACATTTCCCGCGCCGGCAATCCCGATTCGCATCTTTCGACTCGCCACCCAGTCATCTTGTCTCATCCGGGTCCGCAGAGTGCGGGCACTTCCCGCTGTGCACCGAGCACACTGCGGGCCCGGTACTGATTTACTGGCACCACGCCGGCGCCCTCGTCGCACACATCGTGCGCGGTGCTGCAACCGCTGCCGAGATCAAATCTGAACGGGAACGAAATGAGCTTGCACCACCTGTATGTGGCTTTGTTGATCGGTGGCCTCGTGCTGCTCGCCAGCATTGTCGGTACTCGGGTGGCGACTGGTGTGGGGTTTCCCAGCATGCTCTTCTTCCTGCTGGTCGGCGTCGTGGTCGGCCAGGACGGGCTCGGCCTGAAGTTCGACGACGTGGAACTAGCCAGGAACGTGGGCACGGCGGCGCTGGCCGTGATCCTCGTCGAAGGCGGTTTGACCACCCGGTTCGCCGATATCCGAAAGGTGCTGGCATCCGCGGGCGCGTTGGCCACCATCGGCGTGGTCGTCAGCACGGTGGTTACTGCGGTTGGCGCGCACCTGCTGCTCCACATCGACTGGCAGCTGGCGTTGTTGCTCGGAGCCATCGTTGCCCCCACCGACGCCGCGGCGGTGTTCTCGGTCCTGCGCGTGCTGCCTTTGCCCCAGCGTGTTGCCGGACTGCTCGAGGCTGAGTCCGGCTTCAACGATGCGCCCGCGGTGATTCTGGTGCTCATGTTCAGTGTGGTGCCCTTTGTGTTCAAACCGGAGCACGGGATCACCGATCTGGTGTACGAACTCCTCGGCGGGTCCGCGATCGGATTGGCAGTCGGATACCTCGGTTCCGCCGCGCTGCGCCGCATCGCGTTGCCTGCATCCGGCCTTTACCCGATCGCGACCTTCGGATTGGGGCTGGTCGCGTTCGCCGCCGCTGGCAGTGCGCATGCCAGCGGATTCATCGCCGCCTATCTGGCCGCGACGGTTCTGGCCAACTCAGGGCTGCCCCACAGGTCGGCGACTCGGTCGTTCGCCGAGGGAGTCGGCTGGTTGGCGCAGATCGGACTGTTCGTGCTCCTCGGACTGCTGGTGGACCCGAGCCAACTGGCAGGTGACGTCGTCGCGGCGATCGTCGTCGGCCTCTTCTTACTGCTGGTCGCCCGGCCACTGTCGGTCGTGGTATCGCTCGTCTGGTTTCGCATCCCGTGGCGCGATCAGGTCTTTCTGTCGTGGGCGGGTCTGCGGGGCGCGGTCCCCATCGTGTTGGCGACCTTTCCGGTCGTCGCGGGCGTCCCCGACAGTTATCGACTGCTCAACATCGTGTTTGTCCTGGTGGTGGTATTCACATTGGTGCAGGGCCCCAGCCTTCGCCCGATCGCTCACAGGCTGCGCCTGATTTCCCGCGAATCCACCCGCGAGATCCAGGTCGAAGCTGCGCCCCTGGACATGCTCGACGCGGAACTGCTGACCATGACCGTGCAACCGGCGTCGCGGCTGCACAACGTCACCATCCTCGAACTCCGGCTACCCGACCCGGCAGTGATCACGCTGATCATCCGAGACGGCCACACCTTCGTCCCAGTGCCCGACACCCGTATCGAGACCGGCGACGAACTGCTGATCGTCACCACCAGCAAGACGCGGACTACGGCCGAGTCCAGGCTTCGTGCAGTGAGTCGCGAGGGCAAACTCGCGTATTGGTTCGACGAGTACGGCGAACCTGACTGACGACGCCGCACCGCGCCGCACCAGGACATCCAATCGGTCGGTCGGCAGTGACGATGGTGCAATACGATTCGCGGGGGAACCTGCGGCCGCAGCGTCGCCTCGGTGTCGGGTGTCTAGAGCGGTTCTGGCGTCTTGTCAGAGTTCAGCCCATGGGTCCGTGGCGACCAGGTGGGTGCCGTGCAGTGCCGCCGCGCGGTGCACGTGGGCGCGCTCGTGGTAGTCCGGGTTGGTCGCCATGGACACGAACGCCGCCCGCGACGGGTAGCGCACGACGGCGATGGCGTCCCAGAAGGGGCGGTCGATGTCGCCGGCGACGACGTGGCTGGCGTCGCCCGCGTACACGATGGTGGCGCCCACGGCGTCAAGGAACGGCTGGACCTCCTTGGCGTAGCGCTGATAGCTCGCCGCCCCCTCTTGCTTGAACTGCAAGAGGTTGATCATGACCACGGGAGTGTCGTTGTCAGACGCGGCCTCGATCAGCGTGGCCAGCTGGGTCTCATTCGGTTCGATACTGGTCATGGTTCAGACATCCCATCTGGTCAGGTCGCGCGGGGTGATGTTGTTGGCGGCGCAGTAGCTGGTGTAGCGCTCGACGGAGGTCTTGTGGTTCTCCTGCCAGAGGATCTTCTTGTCTTCGTCGAGGAAAAGCAACTCGCCGACCAGGAAAAAGAACACCTCCGTGTCTTCCAGGCTTTCCGGGGTGTGTGACGAGCCGGCGACCTCATAGACGGTGTCGCCCGCGCGGGAGATCCAGTCGTTTTCCTGGTACCGCCACGCTCCGCTCACGGTGTGCCCGACCACGATGCCGGTATGGTAGTGCGGCGGAAGCTCCAGCCCGGCAGGGAATTTCATCGACACGATGATCTCGGCGCGCACCGGGTCGACCTTCCAGTACTTCAGGAAGACCTGGTCGGTGAGCGGGGTGAACGGAATCCATGGGTTGTCGACACCGCTCATGTAATTGACATCGAGCTCTTGCAGGGTCTGCATCGCAGCTGCTCCTTCATGTGGTTTGTTCGCTGCCGCACGGCGGCTGAAGCCAAAACGTAGTAGACGCGGCATGCCTCCGCTCGGTGCGGCGCGACAACGTTGCAGGCCCCAGTTGTGCTCAGATCACAGTTCAGTGGGCCGGGTATGCGTCCAGACCGGGGAGGGCCGGCAATAACGCCAGCGCGACTGACAGCTCGAGGGTGTCGGTGTCGATGCCGCGGCCCAGGATCGCTTCGGCTTGGTTCACGCGATAAGTGACGGTGTTGGGGTGCACGTTGAGTCGCCGGGCGGCGCGCGTGCGGCTGCGATTTTCCCCTAGATAGACCGCCAGCGTCGTCGCTAGCCGATAGGTGTCCTCGTTGTCAGCGGCCAGCGGCCCCAGCACCCGGGTGACGAATGACCTGGCATGCTCCCGGTCGGCGCTGGCAAGAGCAGTGACGGCGACATTGCGGTAGTGGGTGACCGCACTACCGCGGGGTCCCATCAGCGATGCGACGCGACGGGCATGGGCGGCCTCGAGGTGGGTGCGGCGAAAGCCCTTGAGTCCCCGCGCCGGATCACTGAGAGCCAACCGAACGCCCGCAGGTCGCTCGGCAACGCCGACCGCAACCTCGCCCACGGCAAGCGGTCCCCGACGGCTCAGCCATCCGGCAACCGCCAGCGACCCCAAGGTGTGAACCAGCGTGCTTTCCGCCCCCATCACGTGTGCAATGCCGGCGATCACGCGACCGAGCAACGACTGGGCATCGCCCTCGTCGGGCAACGCATCGACCCAGGCGATGACCGCGAGATGATGGCAGTTGATGTCGTAGCGCAGTCGTTTCGATGCGCGGTGCGGGTCGCGCTCCCGCTCGGCAAGGATGTCGTCGATCGCGCTCGCGCGGGCCGCGGCCGCCCCCCGCAGCCAAGCCTCTCGCTCGACTTCGTAGGCCTGCTCGGCCCGAACCTGCGCCGCGTCGACATAGGCGAAAATCCAGCCCGTGGCCAGCTCGGTTGCCTTAGCCTGCTCGGCGGCGTCTTGGGCGGTGGCCGCGATCCGGCTAAACATCCACTGCCACACCAGTTCTTGGGTCAGCCGGTAGAACCTCATCAGATCCGTCAGCGCCACCTGGCGCGGCACGGCCGCACGCGCGATGGCTTGGGTCGATGGTGGCAATTCCACACGTCGCGGGTCTCCGCCGACCTCAATAATCTGTGCAACCTGCCTAAGACTCGCTTCGGTGCTGACCAGATTCTCCTTGACGGTCTGCTCGTCGGGAAACAGTTGTGGCAACTCGGCTTGCATCCGGGCAACCGCCCGCCCAGTCAAGTCGGCGGAGCAGGCGCGCAGCTCGGCCGCGATGGGCACCAGCACCTGTTGCCAGACCCGCTGGGCGTCCGGATCCTGCACCGGCGGCCACCCGAATTCCATGACCGGAATCTAGTCCGGCTGTCGCGCCGTCACAACGACCACGAGCAACGTTGGTGTGCTCGCACGAGACCACCGCGCCCGCCCGGCCGTAATTTGCCACCATGAGCAAATTCCGATCACGCACCAACACCTCAGACCTTGCCGGCCGAGTGGTGGCCATCACCGGAGCAGGCAGCGGCATCGGCCGCGAACTGGCGCTGCTGTGCGCTCAACGTGGTGCCAATCTCGCGCTGTGTGACATCAATGACGCCGCGGTGGCCGACACCGCCGAGACCGCCCTCCGGCTCGGACGTGACGTGATCACCCGCCGGGTGGATGTATCCGACCCAGAGCAGATGACCGCGTTCGCCGACGCAACATTCGATCGCTTCGGCGGGGTGGACATCCTGGTCAACAACGCCGGGGTGGGGCTCATCGGCGGCTTCCTGGACACCAGCCTCAAGGACTGGGACTGGCTGGTGTCGATCAACGTGATGGGCGTCGTGCACGGTTGCGACGCCTTCATCCCGGCCATGATCAATTCCGGTCGGAGCGGACATGTCGTCAATCTGTCCTCGGCAGCGGGATTGCTTGCCAATCCGCAGCTTTCGGCTTACAGCGCGACCAAGTTCGCCGTGTTGGGTCTCTCCGAAGCGCTGCGCATAGAACTCAAGCCCTACCGCATCGGCGTCACCGCCGTCTGCCCCGGGGTTATCAACACCGCCATCACGAAAGCCAGCCCGATCCGCGGGGCGGGCGACACTGAAGGGCGCCGGCAGCGCCTCGCCGCGACCTACCAGAAACGCGGATATACGCCCGAGCGCGCGGCCCGCAACATCTTGCGTGCGATTGAACGCAATCGCGCGGTGGCGCCCATCGCGGCCGAGGCGCATGTCATGTACGTGTTGTCGCGCGTCGTTCCACCGCTGGCCCGCTGGGTCTCAGCACAAATGGCGAAGGCCGCCAACTGATCACGTTGACCGACCAAACCGACCATGCGCCGACCACGGATTTTGGCCGCGCCAAGTTACGCCACTCCGGACATAGCCGAGAGGCAACGATGAAACGACTAAGCGGCGCCGATGCCTTCATGTTGGGTATGGAGACATCGAAGTCTTATATGCACACGTTCAAGGTGGCGATCATCGATCCGTCCACTGATCCGGACGGCTGGTCTTTCGACAAGTTTTATGCCGAGTCGGCACGCCGGCTACATTTGCTGCCGATACTGCGGTGGAAGTACCGCGACTCGCCGTTTGGTCTGAATCACCCCTACTGGGTGGAGGATCCCGACTTCGAGCTGCACTACCATATTCGCCGCGTTTCTTGTCCGCTGCCCGGAGACTGATCGTCGACGAACGGGTTTCCCTCGGTGGTGCCGTGCCCGCGATCCTGTACGCCGCCAAGAACATGCAGGTCGTGCAGGGCTATGCGCTCACCGAATCGTGCGGTGGCGGGACCTTGCTGCTCGGTGAAGACGCATTGCGCAAAGTCGGCTCGGCCGGACGCACCACCATGTTCGCCGACGTTCGAGTGCGCACTGATGACGCCAGACGCCACTCGCGCCGCCTTCGATGACGGCTGGTTCCGCACCGGCGACATCGGCGAGATCGACGATGAGGGTTATCTGTACATCCGGGATCGCATGAAGGACATGATCATTTCCGGCGGTGAGAACATCTACCCGGCCGAGATCGAGAACGTCATCACGGGCATCCCCCGCGTCAGCGAGGTGGCGGCCATCGTCCTTGTCCTCCAATGCGTCTCGCCCTGCATGCCTGCACGGTTTCGGGGGAGCACAGGACACCACGACTAGGGATGAGGACGTGCCATTATCCTTAGGCAATTATGGACTGCCCAAAATGTTCGACCCCACACCCTGACGCCGCTCGCTTCTGCGCCCGTTGCGGCACTCCCCTACATCCGGCCATCGATCGGTCCCGCCATTTCGCCGCCCATCCCGAAGAACCCGTGCGGGCGCTGGCGGTGATGAGCACGCTGATGCCGCACCTGTCAGGCGGGCGTCACCACATCTACCGCGGCATGGTCGCCCTGGCGCTGCTGGCCGCATTGCTCGCCGCAGCGTTCGGGATGCTCTCGGTCGCATTGGTCCTGGCGGCGATTGCGCTGCCGGCGGCGGTGCTGACGTATATCCACGACCACGATGTGTGGCGTGACGAGCCGATCACCGTCATCGGCGTAGCGTTCCTGCTTCCCCTGCTGCTCGGTGTCGGTGTGGGGTGGCTGCTCGAACAGCACTTCACCAAACCTGTGCTGCTGGCCGCGCCGAACCGCCACTTGCCCACACTGACCCAGATCCTCGAACTGGGCGTACTCGTCCCGGTCGTGGGCTTCGTCGCGGTGTTGATTGCGCCGATGCTGATAACCGCGCGCAGCGCCTTTCGGCACCCCGTCGATGCCGCGGTCGCCTGCTCACTCAGCGGTGCCGCGCTGTCACTGGGTCTGAGCGTGGTCGTGGAACGTGGCGCATTCGCCCACATCGAGGCGACCGCCGTGGACCCGGCGCACGTGGCGTTCATCGCGCTGACGCTCGGGTTTCTGCAGCCCATCATCTTTGCCACCGCCGCTGCCCTAGTCGTGGTGCCGCTGCGCGGCGCCGGCGTGAGCACCGCCCTGGGACTGACCAAAGGCGTGGTGCTGGTGGTGCTCTACGAACTGGCCACCACCTTGCTCACCCCCTACGGCACCCGCGGCATTCTGCTGACCACCCTGGCGGCGCTGGTGCTGGCCGCGGCCGGTCTGCTTGCCACGCGCGACACCTTGCACACCGTGCTGCTCGCCGACGCCCAGGCCGCCCTCACCGAGGACCGCACCTTGACTCGTGCCCCCGACACCCACCAGATCTGCGCACACTGCGGCGCAGCAATCGGCGGCGGTGCCGCGTTCTGTCAAGTCTGTGGAACAGCTACGGCTGCACTGGCCCGCCACCCCTCCCCGACAACGGGCGCCGCGAGCGCTGAATCGCCGGGCTGAAACCCACAGCGAACCAAGGAGCCACAATGTCATCAACACCGCCGCCGCACACTCCCGCGCCACTGCACTTCCCTGCGAGCAAGGGGCGGGTCGGACACCGACTGCGCCCAGTCGTCATCGCCGCCATCATCGGCGTGGTCATCCTCATCGCCGCAGCCGTGACTGTGGCGATCGTCCTGACCGGCACAACCAACCAACCCAAACCGCTGCCGCCGATGCTGCCCAGTAGCCAAGCTGCCATGGCCGCCCCCGCTGAGTCCGGCATTTCCGGGCAACCCGACCCGCCGGGCAAGCTCGCGCGTACACCCACGACAGCGCAGGTGATCCTCACCGCGGCCGATCCAATCGATATCGGGCAGGGCATCTCGATCACCCCCGCGCCGGGCTGGACGCTGGAAAACCGGGGCCCGAACTGGGTGATGCTCCGAAACGCCGACTCCAGCGCGGAGATTTACGCCGCTGTCAAACCAGCTGGTGGGACAGATGTCGTCACCGTACTGCGGGCCGACATCGATCAGTTGAGTGACCCGTCATCAGGCGGTTTGGTCAACCCGGTTTTGTTCGAGCCCACTACGAAAACGGTGCAAAGTGCGAAGTTCCAGCAAGCCGCCTTTATCGACTATTTCGCCGACGTGTTAACCGAGCAGGGCGCGATTACCGTCAGCGGCGCCTTCTCTGAGCTGCTGAACACCTCGAACCAGCAGTCGGCCTTCATCGACTTCAGGCGAACCGCCGATGCACCTGACCAAGCTTCCGGCGACGCCGGAACCATGATCCAGTCCATGCTCTAACGCGAAGACGCCTTGCGCAGGGTCGGCCCGGCCCGACGCGCCAGCATGTTCGCCGACGTTAGAGTGCGGTGGCGGTCATCGGCTTGCCCGACAAGCAGTGGGGCGAGATCGCGTGCGCCATCGTCGTCGCCGACCAGAGCAAGGTCAGCGAGCAATAAATCGTCGAGTTTTGTGGCACTCGGCTTGCGCGCTACAAGCTGCCCAAGAAGCCGATCTTGGCCGAGGGTGACTACGAGAGGCGCGCAGTAGCGACGCGGATCGCCGGGCGTGGGGGTCCCGAATCACCAGTTCCGCTTGTGCGGCCGACCCCCACACCCGACGACGGATTAGAGGATGTAGAGCATCTCCTGGTAGGTGGGCAGCGGCCACAAGTCGTCGGCGACAACGCTTTCCAGCGTGTCGGCGGCGGTGCGCACCGCGTCCATCGCCGGCAGCATCGCCTCCTGGGCCTGCTTGGCCTCGTCGAGCGCCGATTCCGCTGAGTGATCGGCCAGCGCCGTCTTCAGCGTCGCCAGCGCGGCGGCGAGATCGGCAAGCGGGGCCGAAACCGTTTCCAGCGCAGTCATGCTCGGTTCCAGACCGGCGGCCTTCAAGGTCGCGACGTTCTGCGCAAGCTCGGTCTGGTACCGGAGCGCGGCCGGCAGGACGACCGTCGTCCCGATTTCCAGCGTCAGCTTCGCCTCGACCGCGACGGTCAGCGCGTACTGCTCCAACCGGACCTCGTACGCGGCTATGTAGCTCCCGTTCATTGAATACGCCGAATTTCTCGAAGATTTCGACCGCTTCCGGCTTGATCAGCTCCGGAATGGCGTCCAGCGTGGTCTTGAGGTTCGGTAAGCCTCGCTCGGCCGCCTCGATCTGCCACTTCTCCGAGTACCCGTCCCCGTTGAACACCACCGCACCGTGTTCGGTGATGATCTCGGTGAGCAGCTTCTGTACTGCCACGTCGAAGTCCTCGTCGTCCTCGACAGCCTTCTCCAGCTTCGTTGCCAGGTAGTCGAGCGAGTCCGCCATGATCGTGTTGAGGACGATCAACGGCACGGCAACCGTCTGCCCGGAGCCAGGCGCCCGGAACTCGAACCGGTTGCCGGTGAACGCGAATGGGCTGGTGCGGTTGCGGTCACCCGGATCGGTCGGCAGTGGCGGCAGTGTGTCGACACCGATGATCATGGTGCCCTTACCCTTTGACGACGTGGCCGCGCCCTTGGCGATCTGCTCGAACACGTCGGCGAGCTGTTCGCCGAGGAAGATCGAGATGATCGCCGGCGGGGCCTCGTTGGCGCCCAGTCGGTGGTCGTTGGTGGCCGACGCCACCGAAACGCGCAGCAGCCCGGAGAACTTGTGCACGGCGCGGATCACCGCGGCGCAGAACACCAGGAACTGGGCGTTCTCGTGCGGGGTGTCGCCCGGGCACCAGCAGGCGAGCCCAGCTCGGAATTGCCCATCGAGAAGTTGACGTGCTTGCCCGATCCGTTGACGCCGGCGAACGGCTTCTCGTGGAACAGGCATTCCATGCCGTGCTTCTTGGCCACTGGTCTTGAAGATCGTCATCAGCAGCTGCTGATGGTCGGAGGCGATGTTGGCCCGCTCGAACATCGGCGCGATCTCGAACTGGCCGGGCGCCACCTCGTTGTGCCGGGTCTTGGCCGGGAATACCGAGTTTGAACAGCTCCCGCTCGGTGTCCATCATGAAGCCGAGCACCCGCTCGGGGATGGCGCCGAAGTAGTGGTCGTCGAACTCCTGGCCCTTGGGCGGCTTGGCGCCGAACAGGGTGCGGCCGGCGTTGACCAGGTCCGGCCGCGCCAGGAAGAAGTGCCGGTCGACCAGGAAGTACTCCTGCTCCGGGCCGCAGAACGACACGACCTTGTTCGAAGTCGGTGTGGCCGAACAACTTCAGGATGCGCTCGGCGTGGACGCCCATGGCCTGCTGGCTGCGCAGCAGCGGCGTCTTGTAGTCCAGCGCCTCACCGGTCATCGAGACGAACACCGTCGGGATGCACAGCGTGTTGCCGTTCGGGTTCTCCAGGATGTAGGCCGGGCTGGTGACGTCCCAGCCGGTGTAGCCGCGCGCCTCGAAGGTGCTGCGCAGGCCGCCCGACGGGAAGCTGGAGGCATCGGGCTCGCCCTGGATCAGGGTCTTGCCGGCGAACTCGGCGAGCGCCTGCCCGTCGGAGACCGGTTCCAGGAAGCTGTCGTGCTTCTCGGCGGTCAGGCCGGTCATCGGGTAGAAGACGTGGGCGTAGTGGGTGGCGCCCTTTTCCAGCGCCCAGTCCTTCATGGCCGCCGCGACCGAGTCGGCGACGGCCGGATCAAGCTTGGCGCCCTTCTCGATGGTCGCCACGACGGACTTGTACACCGACTTGGGCAGCCGCGCCTGCATCTCGGCCTTGGTGAAGACATTGGAGCCGAAGATCTCGCCTGGGCGCTTCACCGGCTACGAAACTGATGGCTGGGGGGACATATGCCTCGACGTTGTTGATCGCCTGCAGGCGGACTGCGTTTCCGCTCAATTGAGTTCCTAATACTGAGGGGTCCACGATGTCTCCGCTACGGAAGCTGGACCGCCTCACCCTAAGAATGTTCGATGCCAAACGTGTTACGCCGGCGTCAACGGTGGAACTCAACGGTTGCGAACGTGAGACGCCGCTTGGGTAACAGAGTTGACGCAGTTCACCGAGGACGCCGACGGCTTACTGGCGGGCTCGACGACTCCCGCGGAAGGTTTGCCGTGGATATCGAGTGGGGCCGCTGCGACGAGCTGGCCTGCAGCAGCGTCGAGCCGTTCACCTCCCTGTCAGGTTTGAAACCATGCGTGTTCATGTCGACGGTCTTCTATGAGCACGAGGGTGCACGGGCATCGCAGGATCAGGAGGGGTTGATGTTCGGCAAGATGACGATCACCACCGTGGCCGCCGTCGTTGCAGCGAGTTGGCTGACCGGGTGTGGAAGCACGAGTGGCGGTGGGACCGCCAGCACCACTCAGCAGGCCCTAGCGGGCCAGATTTGCGGTCAGCAGGCGGCCGCCAAGCCCGGTTACCAAAGGACGATCCCCAAGATCGACGGCGGCGCGACCAAATTGTCGGGTGCCGGGTCGACGTTCGTGGCGCCGGTCATGTCGGTGTGGACCAAGGACTACTCACAATCCGATGGGGTGCAGGTCGCCTATCAGCCGATCGGGTCCGGCGGCGGTGTGCAGCAGATCATCGCCGGCACAGTCGACTTCGGCGCATCCGATACCCCGATGAAGGACACCGAGCTGGCCGCCGCGAAATTCGGCCCGATCCTGCACATCCCGTTGACACTGGGCGCCGTCGTACCCACCTACAACGTAAAGGGCGTCCAAACCGGTCTGAAGTTCGACGGTGACACATTGGGCAAGATCTTCGCCGGCAAGATCACCACATGGAACGACCCGGCGCTGGTCGCGCTGAACCCGGGCACGAACCTGCCCGACCAGCCGATCGCGGTCGCCCACCGCTCGGACGGCTCCGGCACGACCGCGGTGTGGACGGACTATCTGACCAAGGAGAGCCCGACCTGGGTGCAAGCCCTGGGCGGCCCCGATAGGAGCTTCGGCAAGGACATCGCGTGGCCAGTGGGCATCGGCGGTAAGGGCAATGAGGGCGTTTCCGGGGTGATCAACCAGACCGACGGAAGCATCGGCTACGTCGAGTTGGCCTACGTGTTGGCGCAGAACCTCAATTACGGCCTGGTGAAAAACAAGGCGGGCAAGTTCATTCAGCCCTGCGTGGCCACCATCACCGCGGGCACCCAAGGCATCGCTTACCCGCCCGACCTGCGGGTAAGCCTGACCGACGGGTCCGATCCGAACGCCTACCCAATCACCGGCACCGTCTACGGGTTGGTGTATCAGAACCAGACCGACGCGGCGAAGGCAAAGGCGCTGGTCAACTTCTTCTCCTGGGTACTTTCCAACGGCCAGGACGACGCCGCCAGCGTCAACTACGCCCCGCTGAGCAAGGATTTGCAGGGTATGGCAATGGGCCTGGTTCAAAAGATCACCCTCAACGGCGGCCCGGTCGCGTAGTGATCCGGGATGCCCCGGGAGGGGAAGTTGTGACCGCGGAGCTCCTATCCCCGCCAGACACGTCGGGGCGGTCATTGGCCAGCCGGTTGAGCGATGGGCTGTTCGGGCGGCTGATGGCCACCGCGGCGCTGACCGTGATCGCGGTCTTGGTGGCCACGGCGGTGTTCCTTCTGGTAAAGGCGTGGCCGGCTCTGTCGCACTACGGGCCGCTGAGTTTCTTTCACGCTCGCTGGGCGCCATCGGAGGCAGTCGCCACCCTATCCAAGCCGAATCCCTACGGCATCCTGCAGTTCGTCTACGGGACCGTGGTGACCTCGCTGGTCGCGATGGTGATTACGGTGCCGGTGGCCATCGCGGTGGCCCTCTACATCACCAATCTGTCACCAGTGGTGCTTCGCCGACCGTTGTCGTCGTTGGTCGACCTGCTCGCGGCGATCCCAAGCGTGGTCTACGGCTTTTGGGGGGTGTTCGCGCTGATCCCCGCGCTGGGGCCGATCGGTCGCGGATTGACGTCGGTGTCGGCAATCCCGGTGATCGGCTGGTTGTTCCAGGGCCCATATTTCGGATATTCCGTGTTCTCGGCCGGCGTGGTCCTCGCGATCATGGTGTTGCCCATCGTCACCGCGATTT
The DNA here is from genome assembly GCA_963763005.1 of uncultured Actinomycetota bacterium. Classification (GTDB taxonomy): domain Bacteria; phylum Actinomycetota; class Actinomycetes; order Mycobacteriales; family Mycobacteriaceae; genus Mycobacterium. Next base: position 18,025 of record CAVXMI010000013.1, on the reverse strand, counting down.
GTCGGGAGGTCTTCGACACCGCACCGGTCGCCGAAAAGGAAGCTGCGCTGGCGGTCGGGGCGACCAAATGGGAGATGCTGCGCATCGCGGTGTTGCCGCGGTCGCGTTCGGGGATCGTCGGCGCCTCGATCCTGGGTCTGGGCCGCGCGTTCGGCGAAACGATCGCGGTGACCATGCTGATCGGCAACAACGTGTTGACCATCCCGCACGGGATAATGCGCCCGGGATCCACCATGCCCAGCGTCATCGCCAATGAGTTCACCGAAGCCAACCAGCCTTTCCATCTGGATGCGCTGTTCGTGGTCGCCTTCGGGCTGCTGTTGTTGTCCTTGCTCGTCAACATGATCGGCAAGCGCATCGTCGGCCGGGTTTCGGAGTACATCGCATGAGCATGATGATCGACAAAGAACCACTCAAGGAACTGTCCGCGGTCACCGCGTTCCCTGGGGAGCGCCGCCGCCAAATCACCAACCTGTTCATGCACGCCGTCCTGCTACTGGTGATGATCGCCACCGTCGGCGTGCTGGCGTGGGTGCTGGCCTACGTCGCCGGACAGGGACTGAAGTACCTGGGCCCGGAATTCCTCAGCCAGACCCCGCCCGGCAATCCCAGCCAGGCCGGCGGCGGGTTCCTCAACGGCATCATCGGAAGCCTCATCGTCACCGGCATCGCGACGCTGCTGTCGGTGCCCGTCGGTATCGCGGCAGCGATCTACCTCGTGGAATACGGAGGCCGACTGGCCCGGCTGACACGCTTTCTCACCGACATCCTGGTCGGCGTGCCAACGATCGTCACCGGCGCACTGGTCTACGCGGTATGGGTGGTGTTCTTCGGGTTCTCCGGCATCGCCGGGGGAATAGCCCTGGGACTGGTCATGCTGCCGCTCGTGATCCGCTCCAGCGAAGAGATGCTGCGACTCGTGCCCCACGAACTGCGTCAAGGCTCACTCGCGCTGGGCGCCACCAAGGCACGCACCATACTGTCAATCGTAATGCCCACGGCCAGTTCAGGAATCATCACCGGTGTCATGCTCGCGTTCGCGCGCGCGATGGGAGAAACAGCGCCGCTGCTGCTGACCGCGCTCGGCAACGACTTGTTCATCGAACTCAACCCGACCAAGCGCATGTCGACGCTTTCCTTGCAGATCTTCGGCAACGCCATCACCGGGTTCAAAGCCGCCCAAGCCCGTGCCTGGGCAGGAGCACTTACATTGGTGGTGATGGTCCTGCTGTTCACTGTGGCAGCCCGGCTGATCGCCAGCCGGTCCAGCGTTAGTCGCGGACGCTGAACGACCAGGATGAGAGGACGCTGGCTTAGTGTTGACCGTGGTGTGCCCGGCGAATCCGGCAATTCCGCCAGGGTGCGATGCGGATGCGGCAGGTGAGCAATCACGCTGTGTCTCAGCCGAATCGGCCGAATCGGCCGCCGGCCCAGGTGGCCCGCTGTTGCCTGCGGCCGCGATCGGGCTGTGGCGGGTTGGGCTAACCCGCCACAGCATCAACGCAGGTCCGCTGGCCGGGTCTGAACGCGAACGACATCACAGGAGGATCGCGTGACACATGACATCAACGTGACAACGGATGACGCTACGACCGGGAGTCCCAAACACGCAGCCCCACCGGCACCGGCAGCGACGGAGCCGGTGGCGGACAGCGTCGGTGTACTGCGCAGGGGCGCGAAACGCCTGGAGGTCCGGGATCTCAATATTTACTACGGCTCCTTTCAGGCCGTGGCCGATGTCAACATGACGGTCAATCCGCGAAGTGTCACCGCGCTGATAGGACCATCCGGGTGCGGCAAGTCCACCGTTTTGCGGGCCCTGAACCGTCTGCACGAGACCACCCCAGGGGGCCGGGTGGAAGGATCGGTCTTGCTCGACGGCTTGGACATCTACGGCACGCAGATCGGCGCGGTTGCTGTGCGCCGCATCGTCGGGATGGTGTTCCAACGACCAAACCCCTTTCCCACCATGTCGATTCGCGACAATGTGGTCGCCGGATTGAAACTGCAGGGGATGCACAACAAGAAGGGCCTCGACGAGCTCGCTGAACGGTCGTTGCGCAGCGCAAACTTATGGAACGAGGTCAAAGATCGGCTGGACAGGCCCGGCGGGGGCCTATCCGGTGGCCAGCAGCAGCGGCTGTGCATCGCCCGGGCGATCGCCGTCTCGCCCAACGTATTGCTGATGGACGAACCCTGTTCCGCGCTTGACCCCATCTCGACGCTGGCGATCGAGGATCTGATCGCGGAGCTCAAGAAGGACTACACCATCGTCATCGTTACCCACAACATGCAGCAGGCCGCCCGCGTCAGCGATCAGACCGCGTTCTTTAACCTGGAGGCCGCCGGCAAGCCCGGACGGTTGGTCGAAATCAACGACACAGAGAAGATTTTCTCCAAGCCCGACCAGAAGGCCACCGAGGACTACATTTCCGGTCGGTTCGGCTGACCACTCAGCGTTGACCCCGACAGCGATCAACGCGTGCACGTTGCCCGCCCTCCCCTCCTCACGCACCTTGAGCACCGCGGTGTCGAGCTCCGTGGCTATTCACGGGCACGACCAGTGGCCGTCGCGTGTACTACTTTGCTCGAGGAGCCGCCGACCGGCCCGCTGCCGGGCTGTGAACACCGGGACACGGGTCGATGAACCAGGTGCGTCGATCTGGGAACTGACCTGTTCTGAAGGTCTGGTGAGTTTACGGTAGTCGCGTGGAGGAGTTGCGGTCTGAGTACCACCGTCAGTTGGGTGAGATCGATGCGTTGGTCATGCGCATGTTGACACTGGTGGAGCACGATATCGCGGCTACCGCTGCTGCGTTCCTCCATGACGATGACATGGCCGCCGCCACCGTGGAGGGGCACGACGAGGAGATAGAGGATCTCTATGCCCAGATCGAGGATCTGGTGCACGTCCAGCTCGTGCGGCAGGCCCCGGTCGCGGGCGAGCTGAGGTTTCTCCTGGCAGTGTTTCGGATCCTGCCCGAACTGACCCGCACGCATGCCCTCGCCGCTGACATCAGTCGGCGTGGCTCAACCCGGCTCGCCGACGAACTCCCGCAGCGGGTCACTGGCCTGATCGCTCAGCACCTGGACGCCGCGGCCAAGATGTGGCATCAGGTGACACAGGTCTATCTCATGGGCTCCGACGACATCGCCGACGACACCGAGGCCGACGACGACCAGCTCGACGAGCTGCGAGCGAGCCTCAGCGCTGAGCTCGCGGCCGCTGACCTGCGCTCTCCGGTGCTGCTGGAGATGGGGCTGATCGCCCGGCTGCTGGAGCGACTCGGCGATCACGCGGTCGAGGTCGCCCGCCACATCGAGACCCTCGAGCGCCCTGGACATACGCCCGCTCAGACCACACCCGCAGATTCCTGACCAGCCTCCGGAGCGCGTCAGGGGGTGCTCGGCGGCACCGGCATCGAGATTGCCCGCCGCCGGGCACAGGACAACACCGATCGCGTCACCGCAGCTCAGAACCTTTCTCCTTGGTCAGGCTGGCATGGTCGGGCTGACAGGATTTGAACCTGCCACCACTTGACCCCCAGTCTGGGTTTCCTTGCCGCGACTGGGATTTCGACCGCGAGGTACTCGATGCCGTTGAGCCTGATTCTCGGGTTCGCTCGTAAGTTCTTCAACCCGGCGCGATTCGCCGTACGCGGATACCAGGTACTTGACGCCATTTACCTCCATCGGGCTTACCGGAATCTTCTGCGGCTTCTTACTGCAACGCCCCACGACAGTCGGCGTCTGGGCGGAGCCCCGCCCGATGGCGCGGCGAACCTGTTGAAGACTTTTCGGGTGCGCCACGGGGGTTGGATATAGATATAGGTCAAGCCAACGAGTCTGATTGCCGACGTTTGGCGCCGCAACGGTTCCCAAAAAGGGTCCGCACGGCCGGCTTCGCCGGGGGCTGCGAAAGCAACGGGGGGCTGGTACAACCAAGAGATAACAAAGATCGCCACACGCGTCGCACAGGACACTAAGGTGCTGTTCGTGGGCAGAGATGTGTTAGCCAACGGCTGGGGCCGCTGGTTGGCATTCGTGGCCTCGCTCGTCGTCGCTGCCGCCATGATTTACGCCCAACGCACAGAGCCTCCGTGCTGCGTTGAGATCTCGGCAGTAACCCCGACAGGCCCGGGATCTGTGCCGGCCAGCGCGCCGCGCACCGCCAGTCCCGCGGAGGCGGAATCGTTGGCGGCAAACGCGCCTGTCGCTGCCCAGGAATTCCAGTTCGCATTACCTGCTGGCGCCGCGCCGGAAAAGGGGTTGCAGATCAAGACCATCTGGGCGGCCCGTGCCATCAGCTTGCTGTTTCCGCAGATCACCAACATCTACGGGTTCCGGCAGGATGCCTTGAAGTGGCATCCCAACGGGTTGGCGATCGACGTGATGATCCCGAACCATGACTCCCCCGAGGGTATCGAGCTTGGCAACCAAATCGCCGGATACGCGTTGGCGAATGCGAATCGATGGGGAGTGCTCCATGTGATCTGGAGGCAGAGGCTTTACCCGGGCATCGGCGCGCCGAGTTGGACGGCGGACTACGGCTCAGAAACCCTCAACCACTACGACCATGTTCATATCGCCACCGACGGCGGCGGATACCCAACCGGGCAGGAAACCTACTACATCGGATCCATGCGCCCTACGCCGCCAGCTTGAAGTTGGGCGGCTCCGGATTTCTCTGAAACCGGCCTTGAACTGCTACTTCTTTCGGTCGGGCTGACCGGTGTGTGATTCTCGGACGTAGTTGGCAGCTGTCTCACGACATAGTTACCACGTCTCCCGGCAATGGGTCCAACAGCTATGCAAACGCTACGAAGCCGACGGCGATGCGGCCTACGTCCCCCGCTCACGACGCCCGCATCGGCCCTGCAGGTTGACAGTCAGACCAGACTGCCAGCATTGTCGAGAATCGCATCACGGCAGTGCGCCGATTCGTGCGCACGACCTTCCCACTCGTTGGCGCACCTTCGAGGAGCACGATGGGCATAGAGCCTCCGTTTTCCCTGCTGACTCATCTCGCAGGTGACCCCGTTCAGCTCGAGTTATTCAGTCCAGACGCGTGCCTGCAAAGCTGGCTGGCCGCCGAGCGCGCGTTGGCGCTTGCCCAGTCGGAACTTGGCATCATCGACCCAGCGGACGCGGTAGCAATCAGCGCCGCTGCGCGCCTGGACAACATCGATCGCGACGAGCTGTGGACGTCGGCCAAGAACGTTGGCTACCCCATCCTTGGCCTGGTTCGTCAGATTTCCCGCTTGTTGCCCGAAGGGCCCAATGGGCGGGTGCACTACGGCGCCACCACTCAAGACATCATGGACACGGGACTGGCGTTGCAGGTACAGCGATCGTTATACGAGCTGGATACACGGCTGGCCCGCCTTGGCGAGACACTGGCCCGACAGTGCGAAGCCAACGCCAGAACTGTGATGCCAGCCCGCACCCACGCTCAGCAGGCCGTCCCCACGACGCTGGGCGCGACCCTGGCTTCTCTTCTCGCACAGTTCGCGCGCCACCGCGAGCGTCTGAACCAGGCGCTACCACGCATCGCGTCGGTGTCGATGTTCGGCGCCGGAGGTACCTCGGCAGCCTACGGCGCACGATCGGCTCAACTTCGCGAGCGGGTGGCCCGGCAGCTCGGATTGCACCTGACCAACGTGCCATGGCATGTGGCGCGCGATGGGTTGGCCGAGTATGGCTGGCTATGCGTGATCATCACCGCCACCTGCGCCAGGCTTGCTCGCAACATCGTCGACTTGTCGCGCACCGAGATCGGTGAGGTGTTCGAGCCCTTCAACAGTCATCGCGGCGCATCGTCGACGATGCCGCAGAAAGTCAATCCCATTTCCTCGGAAGTCATCATCGGTCTTTCGGGAACGGCGGGCGCTCTCGCATCGTCATTGGCCCGCATACAGGAGGCGGGTCACGAACGTGCTGCAGGGGAATGGCAGATCGAATGGCAGGTCATCCCCCAGCTCGGCGTGCTCGCCGGCAGCGCGCTCGTGGAAGCGCAGGTCATCATCGAGGGGTTGCGGATCGACGCCGAACGCATGAGTAGAAACCTCGAACTCGACGGCGGCCTGATCATGGCCGAGGCCCAGATGATTCACCTTGCGCAGACACTGGGCCGCGAAACCGCCGACGACCTGGTCTACGAGGCTGCACGACGCGCCCGTTCAGAGCATCGACTGCTTCAGGACACTTTGCCACAAGTGCTCACCGAACACGGCGTGGCTCACCAGGTACCTCCCCCGATTCGCGCATCCGACTACCTCGGCGAAGCAGAAGGCATCGTCGCCGAGGCCGTTCGCCTCTGGAATGCCGCACCCGCGGCCCCTGCAACAGAAGCCTTGGCGGAATTGGCCAATGCCGCCGACGGTGACGTGGCGAGCTGACGACACGCTAACGACATGCGCAAAACGCGATCCTCCGATGACCGGTGGGCTGCTGGTCCGAGGCGTCGAGCACCCCAACGCGACCGTGTGATCGCCGGAAGTCGGCACCAACAACCACTCACCGAACAGCTCGAGCGATGAACCACAGGCCGCGCCGACCACAGAAACGGACACAGTTCATGCATTGGCTGAATTGCTCACCGCGCGGGTCGCTCTCGGTACCGAAGCTGAAGAATGCTTCCCGGTATAGCTGCGGGTCGGTGATGTCGAGCCAACACACCCGACAGCCTGTCGGCGTGTCACTTCTGACCTAGCCATGCAAAATCCGCGTTAGGCTCCTCGATATCAGGGTCACATCGCACATCAGGAGCCCACTATGAAGGTCGATGCGGAAAGATATGACGAAGACGCCCGCCGGCTACGCAAGTACACCACATTCGCCAACTTCTCTGATGATGAACTGCAGCGTCTCGCCCGAGCAGCTCAGCACACTTCGACCTCGGAGCCATGGCCGCTGATTCATGAGCAGACTCCGTCGGACGCCTGCTACATCCTGCTCAGCGGCGAGGTAGGGGTGTACGTCGGCCAGGACCGCATTGCCGTGCTGGGGCCGGGCGAGGTGATCGGCGAAGCTGCGCTCCGCCGTGGGAAACTGCGTTCTGCCACCGTAACGACGACCGGGCCGGCCGAAGTGCTGCGTATCGATCGCGATGATGTCGCCAGATTGCTCGGCGAGATACCCGCACTGCGTGAAATCATTGACGCGTCAATCGCGCGACACGTGCCTGTAGTCCCGCCACCGAAGCCAAAACCGCAGCGCTCCAAGGTAAATGCCTCAGTCCCGACGGACTTGGTCGAGCGGTTCGAACAAGCCACCGACATCGCCGGTGTCGGCGTCGCGGCGGCGCTCGAGGATGCGCTCACCCAGTGGATCGAACGGAACAGCACAGCGTAGCCATCGGGAATTGATTTGCGGCCATACTCGGCGGGCTTGGGGATCAGCTCTTGGCGCGGGCGAACCATCTGAGCCGCATATATTCTTGACCCGCGCAGGCTCCTACAACCGCCGGCTCGCCGAGGCTGCCGTCGAGTCCACGCGGTCGGACCGGAGACGCAGCGCTTCGGAACAGAGGAGCCGCACTAAATTGACGTCAGATTCCTGTCGATGATGTCTTGCGCCGCCCACAGCTGCTTCTCCGCCTGGTCCGTGAACGATATGAATTCACCGAATTGTTCAGAAGCACCCGCCTGGGCCGACAGACAACTGTGAGCTGCGCTGTGAACGTCGTCGATCGCTCCTTGCAAGTCGGCGGTCAGTTCGGGGTCCGGGCTCGGCAGGTGAGCCTTCAGCTTGTTTTCAGCGGTCTCATGCATGCGCTCGCAGGCGTTTACGAACGCGAGCACATCTACACGATTCGCCGCATCCTTCGCATCTGCAATAGCTTGCTGCAGATCCGCGAAATCTTTCTTTGCGCTCGACCACCAATTCTTGATCGCTGTAGCGGCGGATGTCGTTGGCGCGGAAGAACTGGCCTGTTTCTTGTCGGTTGTCGCGACAACTGCACCAACAACGCTGCCTGCGATGACAGCAAGGGTAACTATGCTCGCCACAGCGATAACCCACTTCTTCCGGTACCACGGTCGGGTTTTTGACAACGCAGGGACCGGTGCGGCCAGCGAAGTGAGCGGGGCTCCGCACTCCTCGCAGAAATGCGCGTGCTCAGGATTGATATGGCCACGCGGGCATATCGCCACTGCCGATATGATCGGCGCTCCGCACTCGCCGCAGAACTCATGATTTTCAGGGTTGGTGTGCCCATTCGGACAAGTCGCCATGACCTCGGTCCCTTCGTTTGCCCACCTCGGCTCATACCCATGGGCGTGTCATATGGGTACATGGTCTGCGCCGAGAGGCTGCCTAGATAGGGGCATTGGACCCGAATACGCGCACCTCTGGACGGCCTGCGGCCATCCTTCGACGGATGGCGTTGCAGACCGGCGTCAGTGCGGCTTTGCGTGAGCGTGCCGCAGCAGTTCTTACGGTTCGATTGGCCCACTGCGAGGCGACTTCCTGCCCCGTCCGGGGCGCTTCCAAGAACAAAATTCCGAGAGGCGAGCGAGTCCTTCCCTGGCGCGCGCCGATCCGATCCAGTTGCAGATCGTGCGGGCGATCTCGATGACGCCTGATTTCGTCTTGTTGCCAATTGGCGACACGATCTCCATTTTCCTTGGCCCAACGCGTGATCGCTTCGCATTGACTTCCGGACCAAAACCATCTGATTGCTTCAACGCTGAAAGGTCGGTTCTTCGTTTTGAGGGACGAAGATGGCAGGATTTTCGGCTTCTTTCAAGACGCCTAAACGCGATCGGCTGAGTACGCGGTAAACCCCTGGAGCGTCCGCACCTTTCTCAGCACCGCGGGTCAGCCTATGCTGAGGTGGTTCGCCGGCCGCGTATATCCCGAGGTGGGACAGCTAGTCACCCTTGCGGCCCAGACGGCTGACGTCGGCGCAGCGCAAGGGCGGTGGTGGTGTGAGCGCTCCGCACTACGTGATTCGTGGTGGTTTTGCGGGCCGAGAGCGCCTGAGGATGTTGGCCCGGGTGATGTGGCCAACCACGAGTGCGCTGCTCGACGAGCAGTCAGGGGTTGCTCCGTGGTCCCGTTGCCTCGACCTGGGATGCGGCGGAGGCGACGTAACTGTGGCGCTGGCCCGGTTGGCGCCGAACGGCTTCGTGGTCGGAGCCGATATGGACGGTCCCCAGCTCGAGGTGGCCCGGAGGGAGGCGGCTGACGCGGGAGTGACCAACGTGGATTTCCGGGTCATCGACGTGATGCAGCCGCCGAGCGACGACGAGCAGTTCGACCTCATCTACGCGCGGTTTCTGCTCACCCACCTGCCCGATGTGCCACTGGCGCTGACGCACATGTGTACGCGGCTGGCACCCGGCGGTGCGCTCGTGGTCGAGGACATCGACTTCGCCGGCCACTTCTGTTATCCCATTGGAACGGGGTGTTGTTGGCGTGTGCCCAGGCGGCGGCGAAGTGCGGCGCGGTGTGATCGCCGCCGAGCGCCTCAATTCCGCCGTACTGCTCGATCAGCGCCAGCTGGTGGTCGGCGTCAAGCACCACCCCGTTGAGGAACGTCGTCTCGTTGAACGAGCCGGTGATCGTTCCCTCCATGCTGGCGCCGCTATCGCCCCAAATTTAGAAAATCACCGTGTTATCGAGGTCACCGAGGCCGTCGATCGCGTCGAGCAGCCGGCCGACGTTCCAGTCGGCGTTCTCCGAGAAGCCCGCGAACACCTCCATCTGCCGGGCGTAGAGCTTCTTCTGGGTATCCGACAGGCTGTCCCAGGCCGGGAACAGCTCCGGTCGGTCGGTCAGTTCGGTGTCCTGCGGGACGACCCCGAGCTTCTTCTGGCGCTCTAGGGTCTTTTCGCGGTAGACGTCCCAGCCGTCGTCGAACTGACCCTGGTATTTGTCCGCCCACTCCTTGGCCACATGGTGCGGGGCGTGGCTGCAACCAGTCGAGTAGTACATCATCCACGGCTTCTGGTGGTCCTGGGCCCGCACACCATGCAGCCACTGCACCGCCTTGTCCGTCAGGTCGTCCGGGAAATAGTAGAGCAAGCCGGCGTCATCGATCAGGACGATCAGCACATTCGGCGCGTCATCCGGCGCCTTCGCCCCGGCGACGATCGTCCAGTCGCCAACCGACTCGTCCAGCGTGCGCCCGACGGTGCCGCCGAAGGTGCGGTCCGGCAGTGGCAGGCGGGTGCGATCTGGGTTGAATTTGCCCATCGCCTCAGTCAGGGACGACTCGAGCCCCGCCAGCGTCGAATGCTCCAACTCCACAACGGATTTCAGCGGCGCCCCGGCCAATACCTGCTCGACGGCCAGCCGACTCCCGATCGGCAATACGGCGATGACCACGGCCGTGCCTTCCGCCAACGCCTGTCCGATCTTGTCGGCGAGACCGCTCTTCAGCCGGTGATCGGCGAACGTGCCGGCCATCGCGCCGGCGGCGCCGCCGACCACCGCCGACGCCAGCAGGGCGGGCGAAAACAGGCCTACCGTCAGCCCGACACCGGCACCCCATGCCGCGCCCCGCCGACCGAGGTGGTTGCCGGTGTCGATCAATGTGGGCTTACCGCTGGCGTCCTTGCCGACCATGACCGCGCCCCTCAGCGCGATGCTCTTGTCCTTGACCCGGGCGTTGAGTCCGTCGAAATCCCGGCGTGCGGCGTCGAGATCCCGATAGCCGGCCACCAGAACCAGCCCGCCCTGTTCACTCATCGCAATCTCCTTCCTGCGCAAGGGAAGTCAAGCCCCCGTGGCGGCGGTTATTCGCCATGCTCGTCTTCACGCGGAGCAGATCAATAGGGACGAAGGTCATCTCAGCCGCGGACTTTCACCACCAGAGGGTTGAGATCCACCTCTGCCATCGCACCGCCGCGATGAGCCTTTCAGCACATGTCCGTCGTGGGCGGAACGTGTTCCGGCCGATCCGGGGTGTCCCGCAAGCGATCGAGTCGGCCGCCGAGGCCACCGCAACTCCCGACTTCGGTCGGCGGCTAGCACGTCGCGGACCTCAGGGAGGACTACACGGCCAGTCGCGCGATCCCGGGAACGAGATAACGCGCGAAGTACGCACGCAATCCCTCGTCGTCATCGAGGGGGATCGGCCCCCCGGGCGTGAGGACCAGCGACACACCCAAGCGCGTGATCACCTCGCCGACCATCTCCGCGTCATCATCGCTGAGCGGCCCGCCGCCACTGGTGCCCAGCCAGTCGGCGACAGAGCGCCGCACCACCGCGATCACGCTCTCGCCGTCACTCGTCAGCGTTCGCAGGAACGACTCGGGCTCAGTCCTCAGCACCTTCACGAACAATGGGTGATCCCGCAGCTCCTTCACGGCCACGACCAGCGCCTCCGTGAGCCCGGTCTCGAGGTCGCTGGCGCCGAGAAACGTCGCCCGGACCCGCGCGGTCGCCTGTGCAACCACCCAAAGCAGAACCATCTGCACGAGCCGGTCTTTGCTCTCGAAGCGCCGGAACACCGTCATCCGACCGACTCCCGCCGCGCGGGCGATGTCGTTCATCGACGTTCGCCGGATTCCGACCTCCTCGAAGCACGCCAGCGCGGCGTCGAGGATCCGCTCGCCGACTGGGTCTTCGGACTCTGCGCCTGGCACGCGCCAACGATAAGGATCAAACCCGGTCGAGAACAACGCGTCCGCCGTGTCTGGGGATCAGCGAGATGTTCATGCGCAGGGGTGGCTCGACGGGTGTGGTCGCAACGCGGAAGCGCGCGTGGCGAAGGATCGTCTGCAGGATCACGCGAATTTCGAACAGCGCGAATGACGCGCCGAGGCAGTGTCGCGTGCCGCCCCCGAACGGGATCCACTCAAAAGTCTTGGGCCGCTTGCCGACGAAACGCTCGGGCATGAACCTGTCCGGCTCGGGGTAGAGGTCTGGCCGGCGGTGCACCGCGTAGGTGAATGGCATGACGATGCGGCCCGGCTCAAGCTTCACGCCGTCGTCGAACGCGAACGGCTCGGCCACGTAGCGGATGTTGAACATGACGGGCGGATGCATCCGAAGGACCTCGTAAATCGCCGCGTCGATCCATGCCGGGTCCTCGCCCGGCTCAGCCTCGTTCAGGCGCTTCAGAAGCCCTGGCTGGCGGGTGATCTCATTACCCAGCCAGGACAGCGTTTGACTTGTGGTCTCGTAGCCGGCGATCAGCAGCCCCGCAATCTCCTCTCGCAACAGAATGTCGGGAAGCGGATCGCCGTCGTCGTCCCGGACGCCGAGCATCATGCCAAGCACGTCCTCGCGCCTGTCGTTCCCAAAACGGCGGCGCTCGTCGATCTCCTCCTGAACCACCGCCTCGACCGCCAGGCGGCTGCTCGTGATCGCGTCGTAATTCCCGGTCCACTTGCCGCCCCGGCTCGTCGCCCACATGGTCTGGATGGCAAGCCGCGTGCTGCGGATCGAGTCGAGCCACGCGATCGCGGCTTCTCGCACCCGACGCGCGCGCTGCCGGTCGTTCACGCCGAACACCACCTCGGTGATGATGTCGAGCGCGATCGGGCCGGTGCGATCACGGAAGCTGACCTGCTCGCCCATCGGCCATGCCGCGAGGGCGTTCTTCGTGACGCGCACCATGGCCGCCTCGTACGTCTTCAGCGCCTTGCCGTGAAACGGCGGGCTGGCATAGCGCCGGTTCGCGAGATGCTCCTCGCCCTCCATGCTGATCAACGTGTGCTCACCGAACACCGCATGGTGCGGCATGAAGCGGTCCATTGCCGGCGTCAGCTGCAGGACCGAGTTGCTGGCCGTGAAGACCGCCCTGACGTCGTCGGGATGCGTGACGCAGAACGCGTCGACGGCGCCCGGCAAGTTGAACAGGAAGCGGTCTCCAAGCCTCGTGGTGCGGGCAAAGAACCGCTGCGGGGCCAGCCAATATTCCGCCGCGTAGGCGATCGACGACATGCCCATCCGGCACCTCCGCGGGGAGATATTAAGGGACTAAGTTCATCCCACAGTACCACCCGGCCCGGAGTATCAGCGCATCATTGCCGCGGCGGTCGCCATCAGAACCAGGCGATCCAATCCCCAAGCGGCTTCGGCCATGAGCCGGCCAGGAGATATCTGGAGGCGCCGCGCTCGTCTCCATTCCAAGAGACGGTCAACAGCCTTCGGGAAGTTAACTACCGATGGGGCCAACTCCCGTGACGTCAGCCGCTGTGGCAATCCCCGCCGGGGAGCTCGTCGCGGTGCGCGGCCACCCAGCCACCGAGACTGTCGAGCGTCGCGACACCGGTGGCAAGGCTGCCGTCGGCAGGGTTGGCGGCAAGAGCAATGCCGACCGTTCCCGACTTGTTGGACACGACGGCCAACTGGCGCACCAGATAGGCGCCGTCGTTTCCTGGTCCCCATCCGCTTTTGGCGGGCACACCGTCAACAGAGGCGAGCCCCCAGCGCTGGCTGGGATCGAGGCTGCGCATCCGGTCGAGGACCTGTTCGGCGGAGTCGACACAGGGCAGACCGAACGCGAACCGAGCAGTACGTTCCAGTGACCAGTCGGTTTGCCCGAACGGGCTGTAGGGCGGGCGCACCTGTTGGGACTGCACTATGGTCGCCGGGTCGCCTCCGTCTGCCAGCACGTCCTGCACCGCCAGTGCCGCGTCCGGCGGGTTGCCGAGCATCGCCCACAGTTCCTCGGCCGCCTGGTTGTCGGATCGCGTGATCGCCCGATCCATCAGTGGTTCGGCGGCTTGCTCATTTCGGCGGAGCGCCGCGATCGACAACGGCACCTTGATCGTTGACCAGGCCGCGCCGGTAGTCCAGGTCCCGAAGGACAAGACCTGGTGCCCGTTGGAGGCGGTGATGCCGACTTCTCCTGCCGGCAGTACGGCAGCCAGCTCGACGTAGTCGGCTTCCAATACTCCCATCGGCGAAGGTTGTGACGATGGCGCCGCCGGCGCGCTCGCCGACGCCGTGGGCGTCGACGTTGCTGGCGGTGCTTTGCTGACGTCACATGAGCAGGCTGAAGCCGTGACAACAGCCGCCACGAGCAACGCCGCGCTAGTAGAGATAAACGATCGCATTCGTTCCACCGGTGCAGGTGATCCAGTCACCAACGTCATACGCGCACTGCATGACGAAATCGTTGCCGGAGCACGGCCCGGCGGTTTCGCGGCACGAAATGGCGCCGGGCGCCACGACTGTTCGCGGTTGCCGGGTCGGCGGGCCACCGCTCCAGTAACTGTAGAGCACATTGTGGGCGAACAAGCACGTCGTATCCTTCGATCCTCGCCCGGATCGACTGCCCCATCCGGTGGCTCCTGGATACTCGATGCCGCTGTCGCACCTGGCGCCCTGGCTGTCGACGCCGCGAACCAGCGGCGGCGGTGAGGACGGTCCTGACGGGGTCGGCGGCGACTCCGGTGATGGCCGCGTGGATATCGGCAACCGGGTCGAGGTCGGCCCCTCCGTCGGCGAATCCCGGCCGGAGTTGGTACCGACGAGAACGCCGATGACGATGCCGGCGCCGGCCAGCAGCAAGGCGGCGGACATGGCGATCACGGTGGGCAGCACCCATCGCGTCCCCCGACCATCCGGCTGAGTCGGCTGAACCGCGGGCGGTGGTTTGGTCGGGGGTGGCCATGGATGGGCTTCCACGGCGGTCGGCGAGAACACTTGCTGGGCCGGCATGGTCGGATAGGCGCCGACGGGTTGCGGTGGTCGGGGCCGCAGTGCCTGCTGAGCTGCCCGGGCGAACGCACCCGCGCTGCCGTACCGGTCGTCGGGGTCCTTGGCCATCCCGCGGGCGATGACGTCGTCGAGCGTCGCGGGAACCCGGGGATTGTTGGCGCTGGCGCTGGGCGGCGGCACGGTTAGGTGCGCGGAGATCAGGCGCTCGGTGCTGTCGGTGGGGAACGGAGTCACACCGGTCAGCGACTCGTACAGCAAGCACGCCAGTGAGTAGATGTCGACCGCTGCCGTGGCCTCCGCGCCGGTGAGCCGCTCGGGTGCCATGTAGGCGAACGAGCCGATCGTCATGCCGGCCTGGGTGAGGTGGGTGTCACCTGGTCGTGATGCGATGCCGAAGTCGAGCAGGTAGGCGAAGTCATCCGGGGTGACGATGACGTTTTCCGGTTTGACGTCGCGGTGCACCAGTCCTTCGGCATGCGCCGCATCGAGGGCAGCCGCGATCTGACTGGTGATGCTGGCCGCGCGTGATGGTTCCAGCGGGCCGCGGCTGATCATCTTGCGCAGGTCGGTGCCGTGGACGAGTCGCATGTCGATGTAGAGGTTGCCGTCGATCTCGCCAAAGCCGTGGATGGGGATCACGTGCGGCTCTTGCAGGAGTGCGGCTGCGTGCGCCTCGCGGGCAAAGCGGCTCCGATAGGCCTCGTCTTTGGAGTACTGCTCGAGCAGAATCTTCAGGGCGACGATGCGTCCGAGCTCGGTGTCGCGGGCCTCGTAGACCTCTCCCATGCCGCCTCGGCCCACCAGGGTGGTGATCTCGTACTTGCCGAACCTCGTGTCGATGCGCAATTCACCCGACGACACCACCGACACCACCTTGGCCTCGACACCCACTCCCCCGAAGACGCGGTGCGCGCTACTACGCCTGAACCGCGTGACCAGGGCCAATCCCACTATCATCTCGCGACCGCTGTGCTCTGTGGCGGCAAACGGCCGAAAGTGGCTCAGACCGGACAGCGTCGCCGGTTTTCCTCGGCGATCCTGCCGGCGCGGGCGCGCAAGTCTCCGCAGGTGCCCGAGGTGCTGCCGCTGCTGTACCTGCATGGCTTGTCCAGCAGCGACTTCGGCCCGGCGTTGGAGCAGTTCCTCGGGCCGGCCGCGGGTCTGTCGGCGGCCACGATCACCCGACTGACCGCCCAGTGGCAGGACGACGCCGAAGCGTTCAACACGCGCTCGCTGCGCGACAGTGACTTCGTGTTCCATCGCGCATAACGTGTGGTCCCCAAATGGTCCCCGATTGGGCGGCCGAAGGGGCCTCGCCAAACGGCGCTATTTGTCGGGTTGCTTTCGACCGTCGTCACCGCTTCTTGAACCGAGATCGTTCGGGTCGATTGGTCATGGTCGGATGGCTGGTCGATGCCGGGCGAACAGACCAACACCGTCAAGTTTCTCCGGATAGATGACATTCGTTGCCGCTCACGCCTGCTCCTGAAGCGCGTTCGAGTCGGATATCAATGCGCAAGGCATCGGTGACCGCCGCGTCGCGCCGCAGCGACAACGTCAGCCGCCTAGTTGAGTATCGCGAAGCTGACGTGCGCGGAGAGCAAGATTCGGCCACCAGTCAGCTCCGACGGCCGCGAAGCCGAAATCACCGTGCCGGGCGGCGGCAGCCTGACAATTCAGACGCTCGCTCGACGCTGGCCGAAACAACCGGCCGCTCACCGCTTCGACGGCAATGGAATGCGGTGTACCGGTACGGCGAATCGGAGGCAGCAGCATTCTGAACCCGTCGAAGCCGACCTGAAATGAACCGATAAATTCCGGCAACGCTTGCAAATGGGCTTCTCAAGGTGGGACGCGCGTTCGATTTCCGTCACCGGCTCTAACAGATTAGCGGTCGGTGAGTTCACGGGTCAGCATGAAATTGGTTTCGTTCGGGACGACCATTTCGACTAGCGCTGCCAGCGCCGACACAGGCGACTTACCGTCGCAGCGCTCATGCACTCATCAGCGTGTCATGTCGATGAGGCGGCGATAATGTCCGCGCGTTCAGCGAGGTTACCGAGCAGAAAACCACGTTGAACTGATCCTGGCCCCGGTACCATCAGGCAAGGCGACGCAGCCCGCGAACAGGGGTAGCCGTGAGCGAGACCGACATCGACGGTGTGGAGATCACGAAGTGGGACCACGGCGTGACCAAGGCCGTGGTTGGGCTGCTCCGCCCGATCGTTAAGCGGTACTACCGCTCCGAGGTTCACGGCCTCGAGAACATTCCGCTCGGGGGGTGTCTTCTCGTGTCGAACCACTCCGGCGGCGAATTCGCGATGGATTGGCAGGTGTTCGTTGTCGACTTCTACGACAAGTTCGGTTACGACCGGCCGATCTACTCCTTAGCCCACGACGCCATATTCCACGGCCCGCAAGCTGAGTTGTTGCTGCGCCTCGGCGTCATCCACGCCACCCCCGGCAACGCCGAGAAGGCGCTGGCGGCCGGCCACGTAGTCCTCGTCTTCCCGGGCGGTGACTACGACGTCTACCGGCCGACCCTGGCTGAGAACGTCATCGACTTCGGCGGCCGCACCGGATACGCCCGCACGGCCATTGATGCCGGGGTTCCGATTGTCCCGATGGTGTCCATCGGCGGCCAGGAGAACGAGATTTACCTGTCTCGCGGCACCCGGCTGCTGCACGCACTTCGGTTGAACAAGGTGTGGCACAAAGTAACCCGAACCGACGTTATGCCGATCACCTTCGGTTTCCCGTTCGGGCTCAACTTCATGGTATCGGTTAACATGCCGTTGCCGACCAAGATCGTGACCCAGTTGCTCCCGCCTATCGACGTCGCCGGAGAGTTCAATGATCATCCCGACGTCGATGGCGTCGACAATTATGTGCGTCAAGTGATGCAAGAGACGCTCGACGAACTGGCCGCCAAGCGCCGCTTCCCGATACTGGGCTGACTGCGTCGACCGAACCCCGCCGCTTGAGGCGCACTCGGCGCGCCCACGGAGTCTCACGGGGCACCGTGAGCAAAGCGGGATTCGAGCGCCAGCCGAGGCATACTGAAGGACGTTCGGCCGGCAGCGTCCTATGAGTCGTTGCTCATTGGGCACAATACCGGCTCGATGATGGTGCCGGCTGGCGCCCTGAGCCTTTGGTAAGGCACCTCTGGCAAGGCTCGAAAGTTTGCGGCGCCGACGGTTACTCGGCGGTAAGTTCAAATGTATGACCGTCGCAACGGTCGTCTATGACGGCACTGATCTCGCCGACGTGGCGGCACACCCCGGACTCGACGAGGCGGGCGTCGTCGCCGCACATACCGGTAAGCCGTGGCGCGTTGCGTCGGGGGTGGCGTACCTCGTCGGTGGTGACCCGCGACTGCAGTTCCTACGGCGGGACGAGGCGC
>CAVXMI010000012.1:0-93848 GCA_963763005.1 uncultured Actinomycetota bacterium | reverse complement strand
GGCCGGCCTGCGGCTGCCAGCCGTGCGCGGGATCCTCGGCGTAGAGCCGGGCCTCGATCGAATGCCCTTTGGCGGCCGGAGGTTCGGCATCAAGCCGGCCGCCTTCGGCAACAGCGAGCTGCAGTTCGACGAGATCCAGCCCGGCGGTCTCCTCGGTGACCGGGTGTTCGACCTGCAGGCGGGTGTTCATCTCCAGGAAGTAGAACTCGCCGTCATCATCTGCGAGGAACTCCACGGTCCCGGCGCCGGTGTAGCCGATCGCACCGGCGGCCAGCCGGGCCGCGTCGAACAGCTTGGCGCGCATTCCCGGCGTGCGCTCGACCAGAGGCGAGGGCGCCTCTTCGATGATCTTCTGGTGGCGGCGCTGAATGGAGCATTCCCGCTCCCCGACGGCCCACACGGTGCCGTGGGTGTCGGCCATGACTTGAACCTCGACATGGTGCCCGGTGGGCAGGTAACGCTCGCAGAACACGGTCGGGTCGCCGAACGCGGACTGCGCTTCGCGCCGTGCTGCCTCGACTTCGGCTGGCAACGAGGACAATTCGCGAACCACCCGCATGCCGCGACCACCGCCGCCTGCGGAAGCCTTGACCAGCACCGGCAGCTGCGCTTCGGTGACTGTGTCGGGGTCGAGTTCGTCGAGCACCGGAACTCCGGTGGCGGCCATGAGCTTCTTGGATTCGATCTTGGAGCCCATCGCCCGCACCGCGTCAACCGGCGGCCCGACCCAGGTCAAGCCTGCCTTCTGCACCGCGGCCGCGAACTCGGCGTTCTCCGAAAGGAATCCGTAGCCCGGGTGCACGGCGTCGGCGCCGGCGGCGCGCGCGGCGGCAATGATGGCTTCTGCGTTCAGATAGTCGTTGGTCCGCGGTAGCCGCACGCGGGCGTCGGCCTCGGCGACGTGCGGCGCGGCGGCGTCCGGGTCGGTGTGGACGGCGACGGTGCCCAGACCCAGCCGGCGGCAGGTGGCGAACACCCGTCGGGCGATCTCGCCGCGGTTCGCAACCAGGACTCTAGTGATTGACATTGGATTCACATCCGGAAGACGCCGAAGTTCGACGTCCCCTTGATCGGGCCATTGGCTATGGCGGACAAGCACATTCCCAGCACGGTTCGGGTGTCGCGCGGGTCGATCACCCCGTCGTCGTAAAGCATCCCGGACAACACCAGCGGCAGCGACTCGGCTTCGATCTGGCCCTCAACGGCGGCTCGCATCGCGGCGTCGGCCGCCTCGTCGACTTGCTGCCCGCGTGCTTCGGTGGCCGCCCTGCTCACGATGGACAACACGCCCGCCAGCTGGGCACCGCCCATCACCGCGGACTTGGCGCTGGGCCAGGCGAACAGGAATCGCGGGTCGTAGGCGCGCCCGCACATGCCGTAGTGGCCCGCACCGTACGAGGCGCCGATCAGCAGCGAGATGTGCGGGACGGTCGAGTTGGACACGGCGTTGATCATCATCGCGCCGTGCTTGATCATCCCGCCCTCTTCGTAGTCCTTACCCACCATGTAGCCGGTGGTGTTGTGCAAGAACAACAGTGGCGTGTCGGTACGGTTGGCCAGCTGGATGAATTGGGTGGCCTTCTGTGATTCCTCGCTGAACAGTACGCCGCGCGCGTTGGCCAGAATGCCCAGCGGATAGCCGTGCAGCTGGGCCCAGCCGGTCACCAGCGACGACCCGTACATCGGCTTGAATTCGTCGAATTCGGAGCCGTCGACAATGCGGGCGATCACTTCCCGTGGGTCGAACGGGATACGCAGATCCGAGGGCACGATGCCGATCAGCTCCTCGGTATCGAACAGCGGCTCGGTCACCGGTTTGGGTGCGGGCCCCTGCTTGACCCAGTTCAGCCGGGCAACGATGCGGCGTCCGATGCGGATAGCGTCGAGCTCATCGAGGGCGAAATAGTCGGCCAAACCCGATATGCGGGCATGCATTTCGGCGCCGCCAAGCGACTCGTCATCGGATTCCTCACCGGTGGCCATCTTCACCAGCGGCGGGCCGGCCAGGAAAACCTTCGAACGTTCCTTGATCATCACCACGTGATCGCACATTCCGGGGATGTAGGCGCCGCCAGCGGTGGAGTTGCCGAATACCAGCGCGATGGTGGGGATCCCGGCCGCTGAGAGCCGGGTCAGGTCGCGGAACATCTGTCCACCGGGGATGAAGATTTCTTTCTGGGTGGGCAGGTCCGCCCCGCCGGATTCCACCAGCGAAATGACGGGAAGCCGGTTCTGGAAGGCGATCTGATTGGCCCGCAGTATTTTCCGCAATGTCCACGGATTGCTTGTGCCACCTTTCACCGTCGGGTCGTTGGCGACGATCAAGCACTCCACGCCGCTCACCGCGCCGATGCCGACGACCGTGCTGGCCCCGACCGTGAACGCGCTGCCCCAGGCCGCGAGCGGGCTCAGTTCGAGGAACGGGGAGTCCGGGTCGACGAGCAGCTCTATGCGCTCACGCGCCGTGAGTTTGCCGCGCGCGTGGTGGCGGTCGACGTACTTGGGCCCGCCACCGCCAACCGCTTTGGCGAGTTCAGTGTCGATCTGGTCGAGCTTTGCGCTCGCCGCCGACGCCGCTTCGGAGTAGGCGGCCCCGTTCGGGTCGAGCGTGGACTGCAGCACGGTCATGACTGGAATCCCAGGAGTTTGGCGGCCAAGGCGGTGAGGATTTCGGTGGTTCCGCCGCCGATGCCCAGAATTCGCATGTCCCGGTACTGGCGTTCGACTTCGGACTCAGCCATGTAACCCATACCGCCGAACAGCTGGACGGCTTGGTTGGCAACCCATTCGCCGGCCTCGACGGCGGTGTTCTTGGCGAAACAGACTTCCGCGATCAGGTTGGCCTCTCCGGCGAGCTGGCGCTGGACGACATTGCGCGAATAGACACGGGCCACATCGATGCGCCGGGCCATGTCGGCGAGCGTGTTCTGTACCGATTGCCGCGAGATCAGCGGGCGGCCGAACGTTTCCCGGTCGCGGCACCACTGCGCCGTGATGTCCAGGCACCGCTGTGCACTCGAATATGCCTGCGCGGCAAGGGCGATGCGCTCGGACACGAAGGCCTGCGCAATCTGGGCGAATCCGCTGTTCTCGGCGCCGACGAGGTTGGCCGCGGGCACGCGTACGTCGGTGTAGGACAGCTCGGCGGTGTCCGAGGAGCGCCAGCCCATCTTGTCCAGCTTGCGGCTGACCTCAAAGCCGGGTGTGCCCTTCTCGACCACCAGCAGCGAAACCCCTGCGGCGCCAGGCCCACCCGTGCGCACCGCGGTGACGACGAAGTCGGCGCGAACCCCGGAAGTGATGTAGGTCTTGGCGCCGTTGACGATGTAGTGGTCGCCGTCCCGCACTGCACTGGTCCGCAGGTGCCCGACGTCCGAGCCGCCGCCGGGCTCGGTGATGGCCAGCGCGCCGATCTTCTCGCCGGCCAGCGTCGGCCGCACGAACGTGTCGATCAGTCGCGCATCGCCGGACGCGATTATGTGCGGCACCGCGATGCCGCAGGTGAACAGCGACGCGAAAACGCCTCCCGGTGCACCGGCCTGGTGCATCTCCTCGCAGATGATGACCGAGTCGGCACCGTCGCCGCCGCCACCGCCGACCGCATCGGGAAGACCCGCGCCCAGCAGTCCGGCCGCACCGGCGCGCCGGTGCAAGTCGCGGGGCAAGTCGCCGCTCCGCTCCCATTCATCGACATGCGGCAGGATCTCCCGCTCGGCGAACGAGCGCACCGTCTTTCGCAGTTGTTCGCGTTCCGGCGTGGTCCAGATGTTCACGGTGTCGTCCTAGAATTCATAAGAGGCTCTCCGGAATGTCGACGT
This sequence comes from uncultured Actinomycetota bacterium, assembly GCA_963763005.1. Taxonomy (GTDB): domain Bacteria; phylum Actinomycetota; class Actinomycetes; order Mycobacteriales; family Mycobacteriaceae; genus Mycobacterium. The sequence continues at coordinate 90,030 of CAVXMI010000012.1, read as the reverse complement.
GGCGGCTGCGCAACCATTCGCCCAGCCCCTTGGCCTGCGGATCGAATCGCGCCTGGTAGGCGACGCCCTGACCGAGGATTCCCTCGATCACGAAGTTCACCGCGCGCAGGTTGGGCAGCACATGGCGGGTGACGCCGAGGTCGGCCGTCTCGGGAAGCAGCTCCTTGAGCAGCCCAACCGTCAACGTGTTGGCCAGCCAGCCCCATTGCTCATCGGTGCGGACCCATACCCCGACGTTGGCCGAGCCGCCCTTGTCGCCGCTGCGGGCGCCGGCGATCAGGCCCAGTGGAGCGCGCCGGGTCGGACCGGCCGGCAGCGGGTCGGGCAGTGCCGGGGGATCGGCGGGTGCCAGCCCCAAAGTTTCAGTAGCGCAGGGGATCTCGGTGCGGGTGCCGTCGGGGTGCACGGCAATGTGTGGCACCTGGGTGGCGTCGACATAGCCGGGGGTGAACACGCCATATACCTGACCTTCGCCGGGCGGAGCCGTGACGGTGAAGCCCGGATAGCTGGCTAGTGCCAATTCGACTGCCGCCGCGGAGAATTTGCGTCCCACGTTGGCGGGATCCGGGTCGCGGACCACGCAACTGAACAACGCGCTGGCGGTTTCTTCGGTGTCGGCGTCGGGGTGGTCGGTGCGGGCCAGCGTCCACTCCAACTCGGCAGGCTTGACCGTCAACGTGGCCTCGAGCTGGCTTCGTACCAACTCGGCCTTGGCCTCGATGTCCAAGCCGGTCAGGACGAACGTCATCGCGTTGCGGAATCCGCCGATGCTGTTCAGCGATACCTTCAACGTCGGTGGCGGCGGTTCGCCGAGCACACCGCTGATCCGCACCCGGTCGGGACCGTCTGAAGACAGTTGGATGGTGTCCATCCGGGCCGTCACGTCCGGGTTGGCGTAGCGGGCGCCGGTGATCTCGTAGAGCAGCTGCGCGGTGACGGTGTCGACGCTGACCAGACCGCCGGTGCCGGGGTGCTTGGTGATCACCGAGGAGCCGTCGGCGTTGACCTCGGCCAGCGGAAAGCCGGCGTGGAGGAGGCCGGGTATCGCGGGGATTTCTCTGAAGAACGAGAAGTTGCCCCCGGTGGCCTGGACGCCGCATTCAATGACATGCCCGGCGACGACGGCGCCGGCGAGCTGGTTGTAGTCGGTGCGGCCCCAGCCGAAGTGCGCGGCCGCCGACCCGACGATCACCGAGGCGTCGGTGACCCGGCCGGTGACCACCACGTCGGCTCCGGCGTTGAGGCAGTCCGCGATGCCCCACCCGCCCAGGTAGGCGTTGGCGGTCAGCGGTGACCCGAGTCCGAGTTCGGCCGCGCGGGGGTGCAGGTCGTCGCCTTCGACGTGGGCGATTCGCGCGGTGATGCCCAGGCGCTCCGCCAGGGCCTGCACCGCGTCCGCCAGCCCGGCGGGGTTCAGGCCGCCGGCGTTGGCGACGATGCGAACTCCGCGGTCCAGCGCCAGTCCCAGGCAGTCCTCGAGTTGAGTCAGGAAAGTCTTGGCGTAGCCGCGGTCGGGGTTCTTCATCTTGTCGCGGCCGAGGATCAGCATGGTCAGCTCGGCCAGGTAGTCGCCGGTCACGAAGTCAAGTTCGCCACCGGTGAGCATCTCGCGCATGGCTGACAGCCGGTCGCCGTAGAAACCCGAGCAGTTCGCGATGCGCACGACACCGGACGCATCAGAAAGAGAGGCCATGCGCGTCCTCCCCTCATTGGGATCACCGGTGGGCGAAACCGACCAACCAACCGGTAGGTCAGCATAGCCGGATGCCGGCAGCAGCGTGAATACCCGCCTCCATCGGCGGCCACGCGCAATCGAGCTTTCGGCGCTCGAGCCGCCGGCGGCCCATTTTGGCGACCAGCAGGTCACCGACTATCCTTACGGGATTGTATAAAGGCAACAGTCGCTGTTCGGCCGTTCGGCCAGGCCGCGCGACACGCCCGAACCGGAACCCCAATTCGAGGAGTAAGGCCCGACCATGGCGGTACCTAAGCGCAGGATGTCGCGCGCGAATACCCGAAGCCGGCGCTCGCAGTGGAAGGCCGCCCGGGCCGAGCTGGTCGGTGTCACGGTGGCAGGCCAGACGCACAAAGTGCCCCGCAGGCTGCTCAAGGCCGCTCGCCTCGGTCTGATCGATCTGGACCGGCGTTAACCCGATTGCCCGACTCCACCTCGGGGCCGGCGGTCCGCATCGTCGTTCGGGCTAGTACCTCGGCGCGCCTCTCAGGCCAGTCTCAGGCGCTGGTACGAAACTAGTGTCCGTGCGGATTCTTGTCGTCGACGACGATCGCGCGGTGCGTGAGTCGCTGCGCAGGTCGCTTTCCTTCAATGGCTACTCGGTAGAGCTGGCCCACGACGGGCTCGAGGCTCTCGACATGATTGCCAGAGATCGGCCCGACGCGCTCGTCCTGGATGTCATGATGCCGCGGCTGGACGGCCTGGAGGTGTGCCGTCAGCTCCGCAGCACCGGCGATGACCTGCCCATTCTGGTACTGACCGCCCGCGACTCCGTCTCCGAGCGGGTCGCCGGCCTGGACGCCGGCGCCGACGACTACCTGCCGAAGCCGTTCGCCCTCGAAGAGCTGTTGGCGCGGATGAGGGCGCTGCTGCGCCGCACCAAGCCCGAGGATGCCGCCGAGTCGGTGCCGATGACGTTCTCCGATTTGAGCCTGGACCCGGTGACCCGCGAAGTCACCCGCGGGCAACGCCGGATCAGCCTGACCCGCACCGAGTTCGCGTTGCTGGAGATGTTGATTGCCAATCCGCGGCGGGTGCTGACCCGCAGCCGCATACTCGAAGAGGTATGGGGATTCGACTTTCCCACGTCTGGCAACGCGCTGGAGGTCTACGTCGGGTATTTGCGTCGTAAAACCGAGGCCGATGGCGAGCCGCGGCTGATCCACACCGTGCGCGGTGTGGGTTACGTGCTACGCGAAACCCCGCCCTGATGCTCCGGTTCGGCCGCCGACGGCGCGCACCGCTGCGAGCCACCAGCTCGTTGTCCCTGCGGTGGCGGGTAATGCTGCTGGCGATGTCCATGGTGGCGATGGTCGTCGTGCTGATGTCATTCGCCGTCTACGCGGTGATCTCGGCCGCGCTCTACAGCGACATCGACAACCAGCTGCAGAGCCGGGCGCAGTTGCTGATAGCCAGTGGTTCGCTGGCGGCCGATCCGGGCAAAGCCATTGAGGGCACTGCCTATTCGGATGTCAACGCGATACTGGTGAACCCGGGCCGGTCGATCTACACCGCCAACCAGCCGGGGCAGACCCTGCCAGTCGGAGCGCCCGAGAAGGCGGTCATCCGCGGTGAATTGTTCATGTCGCGGCGCACCGCATCCGATCAGCGGGTGCTTGCCATCCACCTGCCCAACGGCAGTTCGCTGCTGATCTCCAAGAGTCTGCGGCCGACCGAAGCGGTCATGACCAAACTGCGCTGGGTGCTGCTGATCGTCGGTGGTGTCGGCGTGGCGGTCGCCGCGGTGGCCGGGGGGATGGTCACCCGGGCCGGGTTGCGCCCGGTGGGTCGTCTCACCGAAGCGGCCGAGCGGGTGGCCCGAACCGACGACCTGCGGCCCATCCCCGTTTTCGGCAGTGACGAATTGGCGAGGCTTACCGAGGCATTCAACCTGATGCTGCGGGCGCTGGCCGAGTCTCGGGAACGGCAGGCGCGGCTGGTCACCGACGCCGGACACGAATTGCGCACCCCGCTGACGTCGCTGCGCACCAATGTCGAACTGCTGATGGCCTCGATGGCGCCCGGAGCGCCGCGGCTACCGGAGCAGGAGATGGTCGATCTGCGTGCCGATGTGTTGGCGCAGATCGAGGAATTATCCACACTGGTAGGCGATTTGGTGGACCTCACCCGCGGCGACGCCGGTGAGGTGGTGCACGAGCCGGTCGACATGGCCGAGGTCGTTGACCGCAGCCTCGAGCGGGTCAGGCGGCGGCGCAACGATATTCACTTCGACGTGCAGGTCGTTCCCTGGCAGGTCTACGGCGACGCCGCCGGGCTGTCGCGGGCGGCGCTGAACCTGATGGACAACGCGGCCAAGTGGAGCCCAGCGGGCGGCCACGTGGGCGTCAGGCTCACCCGGCTCGACCCGTCCCACGCCGAGCTGGTGGTTTCCGACCACGGCCCGGGCATTCCCCCGCAAGAACGGCGTCTGGTGTTCGAACGGTTTTACCGATCCACGTCGGCACGGGCGATGCCGGGTTCGGGCCTGGGGCTGGCAATCGTCAAGCAGGTGGTGCTCAACCACGGTGGATCGCTGCGCGTCGAAGACACCGACCCAGGTGGTCAGCCCCCGGGAACATCGATTTACCTGCTGCTACCCGGCCGGCCGATGCCGGATGCGGTCTACCCGACGGTCCCGGCGGATAGCGGGGCCGGCGCTGGGGCCGACGCTGCGGGAAATGAGACCGGGGTCACCGCGAACTCTGGGGGTTCGGCGAACGTTATCTCAGTGGATTCTCAGTCCGCGCGCGCAAGGTAGTTGTGCAGTTACTGTTGACAATCAAGCGCATGCAAGCAGCGCATGGCCAAGTAAGCCCGAGTAGAGGAAGAGCGACTTAGCGACATGACGAATCACCCGAGGTATTCGCCACCGCCGCAGCAGCCGGGATATCGTACCGCGCCTAACCAGCCTGTGCCCCCCGCTTATGCCCAGGGGCCGCAACAAACGTACAACCAGCAGTTCGACTGGCGCTATCAACAGTCCCAGCCGCAGTTCCGTCCGCCCTACGAGAACTTCACCGGTACGGGGCCGGGTCCGCTGCCAGGGAGCCCAGGACAGGGGCCGATACCTGGGGGTACCGGGGCGGGACGGATGCCCGAGGGTACCGGGCCGGGTCCGATACCCGGGATGCTTCCGCCGATGGCGCCCCATCCCACGGTGATCCGCCAAAGACGGCCTCGCGCAGGCATGTTGGCCATCGGTGCGCTCACCATCGCGGTGGTGTCAGCCGGCATCGGCGGCGCGGCGGCGTCGGTCGTCGAACTCAACCGGTCGCCCGCGGGCGCCAACGGCGGCGGCCCGGTCGCCGGTGGGGCTCCCAGCGTCCCGGCGGCAAACATGCCTGCAGGCTCGGTCGAACAGGTGGCGGCCAAGGTGGTGCCCAGTGTCGTGATGCTGGAGACCGATCTGGGCCGTCAGTCAGAGGAGGGCTCCGGCGTCATCCTGTCGGCCGACGGGCTGATCCTGACCAACAACCACGTCGTCGCGGCGGCCGCCGACCCCCCCGCCGGCGGTCCGGCGCCGAAAACGACGGTCACCTTCTCCGACGGCCGTACCGCGCAGTTCACGGTGGTCGGGGCCGATCCCACCAGTGATATCGCCGTCGTCCGGGTGTCGGGCGTCTCCGGGCTCACCCCGATTTCCATAGGTTCCTCGTCGGACCTGCGGGTCGGTCAGCCGTTGCTGGCGATCGGATCACCGCTGGGTCTGGCGGGCACGGTGACCACAGGAATCGTCAGCGCGCTCAACCGGCCGGTGTCGACCACCGGCGAGGCCGGTAATCAGAACACCGTGCTCGACGCCATTCAGACCGACGCCGCGATCAACCCCGGTAACTCCGGCGGGGCGCTGGTCAACATGAACGCCCAACTCGTCGGCATCAACTCAGCGATTGCCACCCTGGGTGCCGATTCGGGCGATGCGCAGAGCGGTTCGATCGGCCTCGGCTTTGCGATTCCGGTGGACCAGGCCAAGCGCATCGCCGACGAGCTGATCAGCACCGGCAAGGCGTCACATGCCTCGCTGGGCGTACAGGTGACCACTGACAAGGGCATCCCGGGCGCCAAGATCGTCGAGGTGGTGCAAGGCGGTGCGGCCGCGAATGCCGGAGTGCCCAAAGGCGTTGTCGTCACCAAGGTCGAAGACCGCCCGATCAACAGTGCCGACGCGTTGGTCGCCGCCGTGCGGTCCAAGGCGCCGGGCGACAAAGTGTCGCTGACCTTCCAGGATCCCTCCGGTGGTAGCCGCACCGTGCAAGTGACGCTCGGCAAGGCGGAGCAGTGATGAACGTCGACGCGCAGCCGTCGGACCTCGGATATACGGTTGCACCCATGGAACAGGGTGCGGAGTTGGTAGTCGGCCGGGCACTTGTCGTCGTCGTCGACGATCGCACCGCGCACGGCGACGAAGACCACAGTGGGCCGCTGGTCACCGAGCTGCTCACCGAGGCGGGCTTCGTTGTCGACGGTGTGGTAGCGGTCGCCGCCGACGAGGTCGAGATCCGGAACGCGCTGAACACCGCGGTGATCGGCGGGGTGGACCTGGTGGTGTCGGTCGGTGGGACGGGAGTGACGCCTCGCGATGTCACCCCGGAGGCCACCCGCGACATTCTGGACCGGGAAATCCTCGGCATCGCCGAAGCCGTCCGCGCCTCGGGACAGTCCGCGGGGATCATCGACGCCGGATTGTCACGCGGTCTGGCGGGTATATCCGGAAGCACGCTGGTGGTTAACCTCGCCGGTTCCCGTTATGCGGTGCGCGACGGAATGGCGACGCTGAATCCGCTGGCCGCCCAGATCATCGGGCAATTGTCGAGTCTCGAGATCTGAATCTGGACCGAGCCTGCAGTCTCGCCTTGATGAGGTGACCGCGGATCACATGTCCGCGCGAGGTCCGAAGTCAGGCGGGGGTGTCTCAGTGGCTCCACCGTGTCTGCCGGATGAGTCGGTGCTGGTTTGCGCAAGCAGGTCGCGGATTTCGGTGAGCAGGACGATTTGGGCGTCATCGGCCTGCTCGACCTCGCCGCGCTTGCGCAGCCTGTTGTAAGGCAAAACGACCAGGAAGTAGACCACAAACGCGACCAGGAAGAAATTGATCGCTGCCGATAGCAGGATGTTGAAGTCGATGGTCTGACCGCCGCCGATGCTGATCTTCAAGATGCCGACATCCGACTGCTGGTTGACGCCGACCCGGTTGATCAACGGCGAGATGATGCTGTCGGTGAACTTGGTGACCAACGCCGTGAACGCCGTACCGATGACCACCGCGACGGCCAGGTCGACGATATTGCCCCGCGAGAGAAACTCCTTGAACCCTTTGAGCATGAGGATGTCCCTTTCTGGACTGGAACGAGTTTGCTATCGATCACGCTCCGAACAGCGGCCAGGTATTCAGTGCAGGGTCAGGGTTACCGCTTGACCCAGCGCCGAGCCTGCCACCATGTTCGCCACGCGAGCCGGCAGCGCCACTAAGATTACGCGGTCACCGTCCGCGGCCTGGACCTTCTGCCTGGGCGAGACGAGCACGACGACGGCGTCGGTGGCAATCACCTTGGTGACTACCTGGGTAACCCCCTGCGAGTCGCTGGCCGGTGCCGCCAGCACGTCGACCACATCGCCGACCCGAACGAGGTCCAGCAGAGCGGTGTCGGCCAGATGCAGCGGCACGATGCGGGCACCGGGCCCGGCTGTGGACTCGGCCAAGCGGCTCCCCAGGAGCCGCACATCGGTGAGCACCTCGCCACGCCGCGTCGGGCTGGCCAGCGTCGAACCGACAACCGCGTCCAGCTCGGCCTGTGACCCGTCGGGAAGCGTTGTAGCCGAACGCTTTTCCAGCCGGACATCATCGGCAGTCAACGCGGCACCCGGACGCAGGTCACGCGCGGCGACCACCACCTCGGCACGGTCGCCGTCTGGGTTCGACCGCAGTGCCGCGATGCCGGCCAGCACGACGAGCCCGCCTGCCGCGACGCGCCGGGCCAGCACGGTCCGGGTCCAATCCGGACGCAACGACGTCGATATCCGGCTGAACGGGCTCGGATTCAGTGATGATTCCCCCACGCTGCAAACGGTAGGCGCAGCGCGGCACCAGCAGTGCCGGCCGGAAGTGTCCTTGTGGATAACCAGCTAGCCGGAGGCGGCCGCGGTGGACGCTGCGGAGCTGCTGCCTGTCTTCTCGCTCGAACCCGAAGACTTGCTCTCGCTCGAACCCGAAGACTTGCTCTCGCTCGAACCCGAAGACTTGCTCTCACTCGAGCCCGGGCTGGTCCCCGAGTCGCTGGACGAGGATCCGTTGACCGGGCTCTTCGATTTCTGGCCCGATTCGCGGCTGTCGGTGCGGTAAAAGCCGCTGCCCTTGAACACGACGCCAACGGCGTTGAACAGCTTGCGCAGCCGACCGGAGCACTGCTCACATGTGGTCAGCGAATCGTCGGTGAAGGACTGCACAACGTCGAACCGGTTGCCGCACTCAGTGCATTCGTAGCTGTAAGTCGGCACAAAAACCTCCGGGTATGGTCAGTCTGGGTTAGCACTCTACCGTTTCAAGTGCTAGAACCGCCAAGTGAGCTCCGTCATTCCGCGCAAGGCAGCGCGATCATCCCGCGCTGTGGTGTGATCGCGTGAGTCATTCGTACGTCGTGCGGCTCTGACGGCAACTCGTCAACCAATTCCTCATCGCGGACCATCGCGATCAGACGTGCTTGCGGGTTCGGGCCCGTCAGGGAGCGGTCGTAGAAGCCGCGCCCCTTGCCCAGCCGCACGCCGCGGCGGTCGACGGCCAAGGCCGGCACGAGTATCAGGCCGGCCTCGGCCAGGGTCGACTCCGGCAGCCAGGGCTCGGGAGGCTCGAGCAGTCCCCAACGTCCGCGCACAAGTTCACCGGGCCGGTACTCGCCCCACCGCAGCGGCAACGGAATGTCGTCAGCCGTGATGCGCGCCACCGGCAACAGCACTCGCCCCGCGCGACGCAGCAACACATCCAGCATCTTGATCGACCCCGGCTCGGCGCCCACCGGCACGTACGCGCAGACCGTGCTGCCGCTGCTCACCACGAGCTCCAGATGTCGGCTGAACATCAGGGCTTCGGCGGCCCGAACGTCCTCGGCAACGAGGCGCCGGGCGGCCCGCAGCTGTTCGCGCAATGCTGCCTTGCCCGCGGTCGCCATGCTCTCAACGATGACAGGCCCGGATTTCACCACGCCGCACCGACTCGGCAAAGCTGGTGGCGGGTTATGGTGTGAACGATGTCACCCCCAGAAGTCCCGATCCCATTCACGGCGATCGTCCCCGCAGCCGGCCTGGGCACGCGGTTCCTGCCCGCGACCAAGACGGTGCCCAAGGAGTTGCTGCCGGTCGTCGATACGCCGGGCATCGAACTGGTGGCCGCCGAGGCGGCCGCGGCCGGTGCCGGACGGCTGGTGATCGTCACCTCCGAGGGCAAGGACGGTGTGGTCGCGCATTTCGTCGAAGACCTGGTGCTGGAGGGCACGCTCGAGGCCCGCGGCAAGATAGCCATGCTGGCCAAGGTCCGTCGCGCCCCGGGGCTGATCAAGGTCGAGTCCGTCGTGCAGGCCGAGCCGCTTGGCCTGGGACACGCCATCGGCTGTGTGGAGCCCTCCCTGTCGCCTGACGAGGACGCGGTCGCGGTGCTCTTGCCTGATGACCTGGTGCTGCCGACCGGCGTGCTGGAGACGATGTCGAAGGTGCGGGCCCGCCGTGGCGGCACGGTGTTGTGTGCTATCGAGGTGGCGCCCGAGGAGATCAGCGCCTACGGGGTCTTCGACGTCGAGTCGGTCCTCGACGCCGACAATCCCGACGTGCTGAAGGTCAAGGGCATGGTCGAGAAACCCAAGGCCGAAGACGCCCCGTCAATGTATGCCGCGGCCGGCCGCTACGTGCTGGATCGCGCCATCTTCGACGCGTTGCGCCGCATCGACCGCGGCTCCGGCGGTGAAGTGCAGCTCACCGATGCGATCGCGCTGCTGATCGCCGAGGGCCACCCGGTCCATGTCGTTGTGCATCGCGGATCCCGACACGACTTGGGAAATCCCGGCGGCTACCTCAAGGCTGCGGTTGACTTTGCATTGGATCGTGACGACTATGGCCCGGATTTGCGGCGATGGTTGGTGGCGCGATTGGGCCTGACCGAGCAGTAAGACCGGCCTGGCGACGATACCGGCACGGACGGTCCTGGGGTGGGGGATGCCTGCCCTAGGGGGCGAGCCGGGCGTTCGAGCCCAGTTCGCCCCACATGGCTCGACGGAAAGGCGCGCTGTGCGTTCTGTGGAGGAGCAGCAGGCCCGGATATCGGCCGCCGCGGTAGCCCCGAGGCCGATCCGTGTTGCCATTGCCGAGGCGCAGGGATTGATGTGCGCCGAAGAAGTGGTGACCGAACGCCCACTGCCCGGTTTCGATCAGGCCGCGATCGACGGCTATGCGGTGCGCAGCGTGGACGTAGTTGGCGTCGGCGATGCGGGTGGCACCGCGGTATTCGCCGACGACGAGGGAGGTGACGTGGTGACCCTGCCGGTGACGGGCACCATCGAAGCCGGTTCGCGCACACCCAGCAGGCTGCAGCCACGCCAAGCGGCCCGGGTGCAGACCGGTGCCCCGCTGCCGACGCTGGCCGATGCGGTCCTGCCGTTGCGGTGGACCGACGGTGGGATGTCTCGCGTGCGGGTGCTGCGCGGCGCGCCGTCGGGTGCCTATGTGCGGCGGGCCGGTGACGATGTCCAGCCCGGTGACGTTGCGGTGCGTTCCGGCACCATCATCGGCGCCGCCCAGGTGGGGCTGCTGGCGGCGGTCGGTCGCGAACGGGTGCTGGTCCACCCGCGCCCGCGGCTGTCGATCATGGCCGTGGGTGGCGAGCTGGTCGACATCTCGCGGACCCCGGGCAACGGGCAGGTATACGACGTCAACTCCTATGCCTTGGCGGCCGCCGGCCGGGATGCCGGCGCAGAGGTGAACCGGGTCGGCATCGTCAGCAACAACCCCAAGGAACTCGGCGAAATCGTCGAGGGCCAGATCAACCGGGCTGAGGTCGTAGTCATCGCCGGCGGGGTGGGCGGCGCGGCCGCAGAGGCGGTCCGGTCGGTGCTTTCCGAGCTTGGCGAGATGGAGGTCGTCCGCGTCGCGATGCATCCGGGATCGGTCCAGGGTTTCGGGCAGCTCGGCCGGGATGGTGTTCCGACATTCCTGCTGCCGGCCAATCCGGTCAGCGCGCTGGTGGTCTTCGAAGTGATGGTCCGGCCGCTGATCCGGCTGTCGCTGGGTAAGCGGCAGCCGATGCGTCGGATCGTGCAGGCCCGCACGCTGTCGCCGATCACGTCGGTGGCCGGGCGCAAGGGTTACCTCCGCGGTCAGCTGATGCGTGATCAGGACAGTGGCGAATACCTGGTGCAGGCATTGGGTGGAGCTCCGGGGGCGTCATCGCACTTGTTGGCCACGCTTGCCGAGGCGAACTGTCTGGTTGTGGTTCCCACCGGGGCTGAGCAGATTCGCACCGGCGAGATCGTCGACGTCGCCTTCCTGGCTCAGCACGGCTGAGCGCAACCACGGCAGATTCTCGTGAACCTGTTGCGCTCCAGCTCCCGGCATCCGGGTTGGCCGATGGTCATAGGGCCGCTGCGGGTCGCCGCAGGCGTGATCCGGCTGCGGGCGGTGCGAATGCGTGACGGCGCGCAGTGGAGCCAGATCCGGTTGGCCGACCGCGCACATCTCGAACCGTGGGAGCCCAGTGCGGACGGCGATTGGGCCATCCGGCATACGGTTGCCGCGTGGCCGGCGGTGTGTTCGGGTCTTCGTTCGGAGGCCCGCAAGGGCCGCATGCTGCCGTACGTGATCGAGCTTGACGGGCAGTTCTGCGGCCAGTTGACCATCGGCAACGTGACCCATGGGGCACTGCGGTCGGCGTGGATCGGCTACTGGGTACCAAGCTCGGCGACCGGTGGCGGGGTGGCCACCGGAGCGTTGGCGCTGGGCCTGGACCACTGCTTCGGCCCGGTGCGACTGCATCGGGTGGAGGCCACCGTACGCCCGGAGAATGCAGCCAGCCGGGCCGTGTTGGCAAAGGTCGGGTTCCGCGAGGAGGGGCTGTTGCGCCGTTACCTCGAGGTCGACAAAGCATGGCGCGACCACCTTTTAGTGGCCCTCACCGTCGAAGAGGTCTACGGGTCGGTGGTGTCGACACTGGTCCGCGCCGGGCACGCCAGCTGGAGCTGACACCGGGGCTGGCCAGAGCCGATTCATCTGGCTCAGGAGGCCCGCAGCCCGCATGGCTGCCGGCTCTTCAGCGACGCGCCTCATGAGCAGCCCGGAGGAAACCGCCAAGAAAAGTGTGGCTAGCGCGACACGTGGGGCGTGTGGTGCTTGTGGGAAACAAATTACAGGTGTGTAATTGCCCTGGGCGCTTTGACCCCGGCCGCGCAGGCCAGCGAGGTGCCTCGCAGGGAAAGGAGCAGGTCATCATGCCAAGCATCCCGCAGTCGTTGTTGTGGATTTCGCTCGTGGTGCTCTGGCTGTTCGTGCTGGTGCCGATGCTGATCAGCAAACGTGACGCGGTCCGGCGCACCAGCGATGTCGCTTTGGCGACCCGGGTACTCAACGGTGGTGCGAGCGCCCGTCTGCTCAAGCGTGGTGGTCCCGCCGCCGGCCATCGCAGCGACCCTGACTGGAAGCCCGAAGAAGGCCGGGGGCACGAGCCGGCCGACGGGGAGCTCACCGAGGACGACCATGACCTCGATGAGGAGCCCGACCAGGACCAGGACCCCGAACAGGACCGAGACCAAGACGTCGACGACATGCGTCGTCGGCGCGCTGTCGTCATGAAGGTTGCGGTCGCCGGAGACTCCAGGGTCGATGAACCCGACTATCTGGACGTCGATGTTGTCGACGAAAATTCGGGGGCCCTTCCGGTAGGCGGCAGTGCCCGAATGGCCGAACCCGCGCTGCTCGCCGACGATGGCCCGGCCGATGAGGCCGAACTCAGCGCTGAGGATGACCCCGCCGAGGAGGCCGAACTCGACACTGCGGAGCTTTTCGCCAGCCGAGCCGCAGACCATGAGTGCGCCGGCGACGAGTATGAATACGTCGAGGACTCTTCCGGCCTGGAGCCCGAGGAGGACGACCCCCAAGGGGACTACGACTCGCCGGCGACCTTCGCGCCGGGTGTCTCACGGCGGCGCCGGTTCGACACGAAGACCGCCGCAGCGGTGAGCGCCCGCAAGTACGCATTCCGTAGGCGTGTGCTGATGGCGATGGCGGCGATCCTGGTGGGCTCGGCCGTCGCGGCCTTCGAAGTGACGCCGGCCGCGTGGTGGATATGCGGTAGTGCCACCGTGGTGACGTTGCTCTACCTGGCGTATCTGCGTCGGCAAACCCGGATTGAGGCGAAGGTGCGTCGTCGCCGGACGCAGCGGATGGCACGTGCGCGGCTTGGCGTGGAGAACGCTCATGACCGCGAATACGACGTGGTGCCGTCGCGACTGCGGCGTCCGGGCGCGGTGGTCCTGGAAATCGACGACGAGGACCCGATCTTCGAGCACCTGGACAACGCGGTCCCGATGCGGAACTTCGGCTGGCCTCGGGACCTGCCGCGGGCCGCCGGCCAGTAGTGCCGGCAGTTCGGCCGTTGGTGTCGCGGCTGGTAGCCTGCTAGCGATCAGGGGCTATGGCGCAGTTGGTAGCGCGACTCGTTCGCATCGAGTAGGTCAGGGGTTCGAATCCCCTTAGCTCCACAGTGTTTGAGCAGGTCAGGGTGTTGAGCTCGCCCTACAGGGGTGGGGCCGTCCGCAGTGCGTTCGCAGTGGCCTGGATTGCCGCGTCGAGGAGCGGCCACGACATCTAGGTCCTCGTCGAAGAGGGCGGCGCATACGTCGAGAGTCATGGACGCCTTGGCGTGGCCGAGCATCCGTTGGACCGCCTTGACGTCGCCGCTAGCACTGACGACCAGGCTCGCTGCCGTGCGGCATAGATCGTGCGGACTGATGGATGGAAACGGGCTCTTCATGAATGAGGGTGCAGTGGTGGCGGGCGGATATCCGCGGCGCAGGACTGTGCGCGGGTGATGTTCAATCAGGATCTCGGGAAGCCGGCGGCTGCCCGGTCGGCGACGACACGTCGGTGCGCCCGGTATGTGTCGCGGCGGTTGATGATCGATCGCACCACGATCTCGGCCATCGCCGCCGAGCTGGGGGATGTCGTGGCACACCGTGAGCTCGATCGCCACGCGGGCTGTCGCTGAACTGGTGGCCGATGAGTCGGTATACCGATCAGGAACCCGCCGGGCACCTCGGGGCCGACCGCCGGTATGCCCGCGCGGCTGGGGCAGGTTCTATGCGGTGCAGTATTGCCGGCTACGGGTCGCCGGGAGCGCCGCCGGTACCGCCATCGCTGCCCACGGGGTCGCCGCCGACATCGCCGGGGTTGCCGGCGGTGCTTCCGCCCATACCGCCCTTAGCGCCCCCGCCGTCGGTGCCGTCGCTGCCCATGCCGTCGATGGCGATGCCGCCCGTGCCGCCGTCACCACCATCGCCGCCCATACCGCCGGTGCCCACAACACCACCACCGCCGGCGCCGCCCACACCCGCTGTGCCGCCGCCACCCCCGTCGCTGGCATATCCGTTGGCATAGTCGATGCCGCCGGTGCCGCCATCCCCGCCACCGCCGCCGGTGCCGCCGAAACCGCCGGTGACGCCGGCCCCGCCGGCACCCGCGGCCCCGCCTTCACCGCCGATGCCCCCGTCGCCCCCAGTCGACCCGAGCAGGACGTTGCCGCCACCGCCGGTGCCGCCGTCACCGCCGCCACCGCCGGCACCGCCGGACCCGAGCGTGCCCTCGCCGCCCTCGCCGCCGGCACCGCCCTTGCCGCCCGGGCCGCCGGTATTGTCCTGTACGGGATTGCCCCCAACCCCGCCGATGCCGCCGCCCCCGCCAACACCGCCCTCACCACCTGTGCTGCCCTTGCCGCCGCTACCTCCAGCACCCCCGTCGCCGCCCTTCGAACCGGATCCGCCAGAAAAGGGGTCGGTGGCGCCCGCATTGCCACCCATCCCGCCGGTGCCCCCGGCCCCCCCGACGCCGTCGGTGCCTTCCCCGCCGGTCCCGCCAGCACCGGCGTCCCCACCACGCCCGCCACTTCGCCCGGAGCCGTCCACAGCGTCCCCGCCGCGGCCGCCGTCACCACCGTCGCCGGCCGAGCCACCGGTGTCACCGTCACCACCGTCACCCCCTCGACCGCCGGCACCACCGTGGCCACCGTTTTTGCCGTCGACGAAAGCGCCGTTGCCGCCGTGCCCGCCGTGGCCGCCATCGCCGCCGACACCGTCGGATCCCACCTGACTTCCGGTGCCGCCCACACCACCGGCACCCCCGCCACCACCAGCGCCACCCTGTTTACCCGACTCACCATCGAGAACACCGTCGGCACCTCGCATGCCGTGGCCCCCGTCCCCGCCGGTGCCGCCGCCGCCACCGACACCGGTGGATCCCATCTGACTTCCGGTGCCGCCCACACCACCGGCACCCCCGGCACCACCAGCGCCGCCCTGTTGGCCCGCCTCACCATCGAGAACACCGCCGGCGCCTCGAATCCCGTCGCCACCACGGCCACCGTTACCGCCGTCGCCGCCGACACCGTCGGATCCCGCCAGAATTCCGGTACCACCCACACCACCGGCGCCACCGGCGCCACCAGCGCCACCCATCTCGCCCGCCGCGCCATCGCCGACCCCGTCAGCACCCCGAGCGCCGTCGCCGCCGGCCCCGCCGTGGCCGGCGTCGCCGCCGGCAGCCAGGAGTCCGCCGCGGCCACCTGCCCCGCCGGCTCCGCCAGCGCCGCCGTCCAGCAAGCCTGGGTTGCCTACGACACCGTCGCCGCCCGTCCCGCCGGTCCCGCCGGAACCACCGAGGCCGAGCAGTCCGGCGCTACCGCCGCCGCCACCGGCCCCACCTGCTTCGGCGGGCGCCCCGTCGCCGCCGCGCCCGCCGTCACCGCCGTTTCCGAGCAGCGACAGCGCCCCGGCGTCACCGCCGGCGCCACCGGCCGCACCCAGGCCACCGGCCCCGCCGGCCCCGCCGTTGCCGAACAGCAGCCCACCGGTCCCACCGGCGCCGCCGGCAGCGCCCGCCCCGCCGATGCCGCCGGCCCCGCCGCCGCCCCACAGCCATCCGCCGGCTCCGCCGGCTCCGCCGACCGCCGCGGTTCCCCCGGCGCCGCCGAAGCCGCCATTGCCGATCAACCCGGCGGACCCGCCGGCACCGCCGGCCACCCCAGCGTCTGCGCTGTTGTTGTAGCCGTTGCCGCCGCTGCCGTACAGCAATCCCCCGGCTCCCCCATTGGGTGCCGCCGCGGTGCCGTTGGCGCCGTCGCCGATCAGCGGACGTCCCAGCAGCGTCTGGGCGGGTGCGTTGATCACGTCGAACAGCGGCTGCAGCGGCGACGCGCTGGCAGCCTCAGCGGCCGAATAGGCCCCCGCGCCC
The DNA here is from genome assembly GCA_963763005.1 of uncultured Actinomycetota bacterium. GTDB lineage: Bacteria > Actinomycetota > Actinomycetes > Mycobacteriales > Mycobacteriaceae > Mycobacterium. Next base: position 73,820 of record CAVXMI010000012.1, on the reverse strand, counting down.
GAAGTCAAGGACTGCACGAACTGGTCGTGAAACGTCGCCGCCTGGGCGCTGAGCGCCTGATGGTCCAGGGCATGGCTGGAAAACAGCGACGCGACGGCAACCGAGACCTCATCGGCAGCGGCGGCTTGCACCGCGGTGATCGGGGCGGCGGCCGCAGCATTGGCCGCCCGCAGCAGCGAGCCGATGCCCTGCACATCTGTCGCCGCCGCCGCCAACTGCTCCGGGGCCACCGTCACGTACCACATCGCTAGCTCACTCAATCATTACGCGGTCATCCGATGAAACTGGCCATTCAACACAGTGTTGCAGATGTAGTACTTTCACCGACCACCTTTCAGGGTCTTCGGCCGTTCTTGGACGGTTCGTATACGGCCGCAGGCGGCCACGCCGAACCGACGTCGGACGGCGACGCGCGCTGGGAGGTACTCATCTACTCGCGAGCAGCCAGCTTTTCAGGATCCGGTGCGCACGAGACATATAGTGCGGTCTCGTCGAGCGCCGCCAGCAACACGGACTCCAACGGCCGTCACCCGACCGGCGGATGGTCCGATGTAGGTTCCGGTTGCGAACTTGGCAGTGACCTCCGAGTCCAGCCACTGCCGGACATCAGCCTTGTGGGTGAAGCCCTTTGCGTGTTCGCGGCCTTCGTCGCCGACACACCTTGTACGCCAACGCCTGCTGTCTCACTACTAGAGTTGTGAGACAGTCCCGCAAGTTCTGATGCGGGAGGCGAAAGTACGTGTCGCGGTATCGAGAGCCAAACCGGTTGGAGCAGCAAGAAATTCGTGCGCACCGCACGCCGCTACCGCACCGTCCAGATCCGCGCCGCAGGACAAACCCTCACCGCCGCCGACCCTCTACCCGACGACCCAACTCGGGAAGCAACATCCGACGTCGTCTTGCTGGCCAAGACTGTGGTTCTAGGAGAACCGACGCCCGGAATCGTGAATTACCCCCCAATCTCCGCCCAGGGCAGAGAGTTCCGCCCCGCAACTGTCGATCAGTTCGCGCGAATGGGTGCGCGTTCCGCGCCTTTCACGGGTGTTGGTGCCACCAACACCATTCGTGTATTCGCAGGTCGTTTCGCGTACTCAAGTCAACAGACTTTTTGTAGCGGGTGTGATTCCCGGCATCTCCACTCAGAACTAGCAGGTCAACGGCCAAGCGGCCACGCGATATTGAGGCCGAAGGCCAGCAGCAGCCAGCCGAAGTGAAATACGAACCCGACCACGAACAGCCGCACGATCAACGGCATCGCACACCTACTTCGGCGCGTTCGGGCAATAAGCGCCGATCGCGGCCTGCGCCAAATGCTCGGCGTCGTCGTGAGTGAACTTTGGCGACCACGGAATACCAGCAGCAACGTCCTGATTCTCAGTATCTAAAATGTTGTTCACGGTCGAATCCAGTGGCTGTCGCCTCGGTGGCAGCAGCGAGAAACAGGTGTGGTGACCAAACTCCATGAATCGCTGTCGAACAGTATCGGCCCCATTGTCCGAGATGCCATAGGTGGCCAACGTGGACAGGAACAGACCGTCCGCTCCGTCAGCCGGACCTGGCGCTTTGGGCGATTCAGTGACCGTCACCGTCTGCGGCGCCGGCGATGACGCCGTCTTGTCCCGCAGGAAGTAGAAGGTTACAGCGCTCAGACCGACCAAGGCAGGTATCGCGATGGATGCCGCCACAAGGACGCCCTCGACGCGCTTCGACCAGGAAGGGCGTGCCGGCCGTGGTTGCCGGTGGGGCACCGATCCGGTCGGGACGTCGCTGTCGTCGATAGTCATGCGCTGCCTCCTTTGACGCCGCGATGGTCGCCATGGGTGCTCGTGTTGCGTGGACCGCGTCCACACCCTGCCAGGTTTCCCCAGGTCACGCCAAGTCCAATCAACATCGGAGATTGCATTTTCGCAGTTCAATTGGGGGAGCGGGCCGAAACGGCGAAGGTTCGATTCCGGGCAGCTCCACCGAGAATCGAGTAGACACGTGTTGCCTGTAGGAATTTCCTGATTCGGCGAGACGACGCCGCAATACCGCTAGTTCAGAAAGCTCTACGTGTCGAGGTAAGGGTGCTCGCCGGTAGCGTCCGCCAACTTCTGCAGCATCGTCTCAGGGGCGATGGGTGGATTGACGTTGAAATCGAACTCCTGCAAGAGCATCCCGGTCAGAGCGATGAAGCCTTGGAGCAACCGGAACGTCCCGTGCTCCTGGCGCATCGCGTCCTCGGCCTTCGACCAGGACAACTCTGCGTCGTCACCGACGACGTTGGCAGCCATGCCATTGATCGGTAAGCGGATGTTCGCGGCTGCGTCGTTCGGGTTGGTCACCGTCCAAGCGCGCCACGCCGATGGTGTGAGCACTTGGCCACGGTGTGGTCTTGCCGGTGTGCTCAGCTGTGCACTTCGGTCCATAGGCAGTAGCCGGACAGCTCCGTGACCGGCTCAGGAACGTCGCCGACGCGGGTACCGTTACGACCGCGAGGTGTATGGAACCGGCAGCTCGCGGTCGCGGGTGGCCGCTCTTGACGCCGTCAAGACCCGAGAGCAAAACGGCCAGGCACGATCCGCGTCAAGAGCGCCGTCAAGATCCGGGCTGCATTTTCGGCTCCATGGCGTCAATTGGCGTCCTGCATGTGCTCGAGGGCAAGCAGACCTCGAGTAGTTTCAACGATCACCGGGAAGCGGTTGACTTCCAGCAGTTGGTGTGATTTTCGTGGGGAACGGAAGGTCATCCCGTGCAATGTCGTGCGGGAAACACGGCGAGGTACCCGTGATATTCGGTGGCCCCGGAACTCCCGGCATCCCGATATGTAGTTCATAGCCATCAGGCGAAAGCCCGGAACGGTTGGGTTTGTACATACCGTCGCGCTCGAACACCCACCATCCCCAGCTTTTCCAGATATCGCCGACCTGAGCGATGAGCATTCCCGCATCGACCCCTGGCGGCAGCTTCAGGTCGCCGGTCGCCGAGAATTGTTTAGGCGGATTGGTATTGAGGGGGGCGTCGTTGCACGGCGCTGTGCTGGCCGCACTGCCGTAGCGGGTGGCGTCGAAAACAACTCCGGGCGGCAGTGCATCCAGCGTTTTTTTGAGGTACCCCAGCACGGTGTCTTGGGCTTGTTGCTGACTCGCCGGGACGTTGACATGAACCTGCCATCCGGGCGGCGGCGGTGGTGCCGATGTCATGCTGGGACCTCCCAAAGTGGTTGCGCCCGTGGGGACAGGTGGACCAAGTGGCCGATTTGCGTGGCAGCTGGCGACCAGCAGCCCGGCCGCTACAAGGACCGCTAGCCGCGATGCGTGGCGTGGCGTGCGTCTGAATACAGCGGGCATGGCCTCTATCCTCCCGCCGGGTACGGTGCCGGCACTCCCGCGATCACGGCACCCAGATTCGCCAACGAAGGCGTGCTGTCGTTCCAGTATCCGCCGTGCGCCGCCAGGCTGGGGAAGCTCTTATCCGGTCCCGTGCCCAGATTGGTTCCCGCGTAGAGGTCATGTGCGCCGAAGTCCGATCTGGTGGGATTGGGTCCGAGGGTGAATTGGGTGACCAAGTTGGCTGGTCCGATCGGGTCGTGCGGGTCGGTCATGGCATACACGGTGCCACCCGGGGCTATGTGCAGGTCGCTGGCATGGTCGACCAGCATCCCGGGGCTGGCGACCGCGATCACGTTGTCGGCGGCCAGATGATGCTGACCAGAAGCCGCCGCACCCACCAGCGTGGTGCCGTAGCTGTGCCCGATGACGGTATCGATGGACGGTCCACCCACATGGGAGGCGCGCATCCCATCCTCGAACGAATCCAGCGCCCCTGCCCCGTGTTCGGCGTAACTGGGCCATGGAGCCTGCTCCAGCACCGACATTGGACGGTCATACCCCAGCCACGTCGTCACCGAGACATCCCCTGCATGAAGATTCGGATTGGCTTTCAGCGCCGACTGATACATGCGCCAGGAGCGTTCGGTGTTGTCGCTCATGTTGGTGAGGTCGTCACCGGTGCCGGGAACGAGGACGGCGTTGCGGATCGCCGTGTCGGGATTGCCGATCGACACCGCCGCGTGCCCCTTGTCATCGAGGAACCCTAGGTAGCGTTTGGGCGTGCCAGGAGGTGCTTTCATCGCGTTTTGGGCACCGTGGTACTCGGCGAGAACGTGTGTGGCCGCTTGCAATTTCGGGCCGAGGGCGGCTAGTTCGTTGGCCGTTGCCGCGCTGTGGTCACCCATGTATTGCTGGCGCGCGAGTTGGTCGAAGCGTGCTTGCATCGCATCGACGCTGGCCTGGGTATTGCGAGTCAGCTCATCGAGGTGACGTTCGTTGAAGATCGTTTTGTCCTCGAACGGCATCCCTGGATGGTTGCCGATGAAGGGGTTTTGTTGGTACTCAGCCTCTTTCTGCTGCGGTGAGAGGGCATTCCATGCCTGCGTGAACTGCTTAGGATCATCCGGCAGCGCCGGTACCGGCGATTTTGGCCCGTCCACTCCCTGGATAGCCGCTGGGTCGTATCCGTCGGTTTGCAGGGTGGCCAGTGATTTCTGCAAGTAACCCGAGTAGCCATTGCGTGTCGACTCGAGCTGTCCCAGGGCGGCCTGGGTGTCGTGAATGGCGTCGTCTTCACAGGCAGTGATGAGGGCATTGAGTTGCTCTCTGGCCTCCGGGGTGAGGATGGGGTCTTTTTCTTGTTCCAGGGCTTGGCCGATTAAGCCGTCGAGCTGCTGCAATCGACCTTCGAGTGTCGCGATCTGCCCACTTGCGGTGCGTTGCGCCTCGGCCAGGGCGGCGGCGATGTTTTCCAGGTCGACCCCGATTTTGGGCAGCTGTAAGGACTGCGCACCCAGTGACTTGGTCACCCGCTGCACTTCAGCGGAGTCATTGATCGGGTGATCACCATCCTGATGGTTCCAGGCCGCGTCAAAACGGCGACGGGCTTCATCGAATGCCGCGCTGGACTCGGCGGTGCACCGGCCCGCAGCATGAAAGGCCTCCGCCAGATCAGAAATCTGGGCCGGGCGACCAGCTTGCAGGCTCTGATTGATTGCCCAGGGGTCACTGCCGGCTTCGGCGATCAGCGCTGGGATGCTTATGTACCGAAGCTGCATAGCGCCGTCCGCAGCGGGCCCCGCGACAGTTGATGAGCCCCAGCCTGAGCGTGCTCACACGCGTGGTGAGACTCGTTGGCCCCCGAGTACAGCAACCCAGTGTCGACGAACATCGCTCCCCCTTCCAAGCTGTTGGTAACGCTACTAGGGCGTACCTGCCCAGCAATTCACCTGGCGATCGACGCCCGGCCTGGTGCTCGAGCACATACGCTCCCGTGGCGGTCACCCCGGACACCAGCTGCCCGAAAGAAGGCGCTCAGCCCGGGATCTCGCCCTCACCGGTATCGCAGTAGGCGTCCATAGCCAGCTTGATAGTTGGGAATTCGTTCGACTGCTGACCCATTGCGCCTGAGATGGCGGGAGACTCTTGGCCTCCAGCATTTCTGAGGCAGTAGGGCTGCCCAAAATATAGGAAAGTACCGCAGAAACACCGAATTAGAGTCAGACGGCATTTCCGCAGTTAGAGACTGTGCCGCCAACCGCAACGATCTTCATGGTTTTCCCCCTCAGAAGATAGGTGCGATACGCAACATTTGCGCAGTGCAAGTTTAATCTCGGTGTGACAGGTTGGGAACGCCAGGACTCGAGCCGGCCGCTAGGAAGACCCGAGCGAAAATAACGCGGGCGTAACCGGTTTCGTTACGCAGGTGCGTACGCCCGACGACACCGTAAGCACAATGCGGGGCGGTCGACCCTCGACGCGTTCGGCAACATCTGCGAGGCGGTGTGCTTGCTGCATCCCGGTGAGGGAGATTGCACTCGCGCCAGGCGCGCCGCGAGCACCGTGGCGACGATGCCGAGGGCGAACGCGGGGACGGTCACCGTGCGACGCCCAAGCCGTCGACCATAAACGTGACGCTACTGGTGAACGTGCGCCTAAAGTCGAAATGCGTGACGGTGGTTGCCGGCGCGATGCTCGGGAGGAGTGTGGCTGGTGATTCGCTGGGTCGTGAGCAACATCCCGTCGTGGCTGCTATTGCTCGGACTCATCGTGTTCATCGCGGGCGGAGCGGTGCTCACCCAGATATTGGTCCGGCGTAGGTTCCCCAAGCTCACCGAGGGCGCGCACAACGATCCCACCCGGTTCGCTTACGGCGTAGTCGGATTCGTGTATGCGTTCTTCGTCGGTTTCGTCGTTTCCGCGATGTGGAGTCAAATCAACACCGAGGACGGCCAGGCGCGGAACGAGGCTGTAGCCGGCATTCAGCTGGCCAGGGACCTCACCGTGTTCGACAAGGCCGACGGCGACCGAATCCGGCAGGCCCTGCTGGAGTATGAACGTGCGGCCGTATCTGAGTGGCCGGTGGCCGCGAGCGGCCACGCCTACCCCGAGGCCGACAAAGCTCTGCAGCGCCTCTATGCCGCATACCAGCAAGTCCAGCCGGGCAGCGATACCCAAAAGACCTTCCTTGCTGCGTCTTTCAGCAACCTCGACAAGGTCAGCCAGGCACGCACAGAACGGGTGATTCAGGCCCGAACCGACGTCGGCCCGCCCTGGTCGTTGTGGGCGGTCATCATCCTGACCAGTGGGCTGGTGGTGGCCACCGCGGTCATTTACGGCGTCGAGGAACCCCGCACGCACTACACGATGGTCGCGACCGTGGGTGTGCTGGTGGCCGCAAATCTGTTCCTCGTCTTGGAACTTGCGCACCCCTTCATCGGCGAAATGGCGACGTCCCCGGAGCCGCTGCGCGACGTCATCCAGGTTCTGTCGGCACCCTCGGCCTAGCCGGGTAAGTGCCTGTAAAGCGCTGTGACGGCGGCGATCCGGCGTGAAGTCTGATGAAGTTCCAAAAATCAGCTGAACATTCGCTAAGACCGTGTTTCGGCGTCGGCCGCCGTGTCGCCGCGGCCCTAATGTCATAGCATGAGCACCAAATACTACCTGCAGAAGGTACCCGTCGAATCCGTCGAGCCGGGCTTCTCGCTGGCCATTCGCCACGGCGGCGACTATCGCCTTTTCCAGGTCGATTGCACGCAGATGTCCCAGCGCAGCGGCCGACCCGTGATGATCAAGCTCACGTCGGAACCCGCGGAGCCCGCGGAGTCCGGTGGAGGCGGCGATCCGTGGGTCTTGGAATATGAAGCGGGCACGCCGGTAGTCCGGCTCCTCGGCGTTTGCGAAGCTGCCTCGTAGGGCGAGGCGTTCTCACCTCGGCCTGGCTGCGGCCACGAACTGCAGCGCGCGCTGCGCGTGCTGTCCGATGTCGACCAGGCCGGCCGACGAGAACAGATCGCCGAAGCTGTGCCGATGGAACATCGTGAGTCCGATCACACCCGCGGTTGCGTTCAGCGCCTTCCGGATCGGAGCCGCTTGCCCGCAATAGCTGGTGAGGATCGCGATCCGGCCGCCAGACCGCAGCACCCGCACCACCTCGTGAGCGATCCGGAACGGCTGGGGCATCAGGTACAGTGCACCGAAACAGCAAACAGCGTCGAACGTTTCATTGTTGAATGGCAACATGCGGGCTCGAAAATTGCGGACCCCGGACATAACACGTCCGCGGCCCGCTGTTGTCCAGCACTGCCCGAGTCAGCATCGGTTCGGAAATGTCGAGCCCGACGGCGAGGCTCTCAACCGGCAGATGTTGAGCCAACGGCGCAGTGAAATTTCCTGGCCCGCAAGCGACGTCGAGCAGCCTGCCGGCTTGGGAGAGACGCAGAGCCGCCGCCGCACGACGCTGCTCGGTTCGCGTGGTGATGCCGCTGGCGAGGTAGAAGGAGGTCGGGCGCCACAGTCGCCCGTACACGGTGGCGGCAAACGGGCTGTTCATCGCTCGCTGAGCAAACGTCGGAACCGGAGAACTCGTCGATTCGCCCAACGCGTCGAGGAATCCGTGTCGCAGCACGGCGGTCATGTCGAGGAGACCGCGGGTCAACTCGATCCGATCCTGGCTGGTGTTCATTGGGGTCCGTTCCGGGAGTCCTGCTTGGTGCTGGCGACCCGCTGTGAGGCTAATGCGCCTTCTTGCCGCAGCGGCAGCCGACGCCATAACCTGAATCCCATCAGACCGCGAGCCGGGCTGGCGCTGTAGCGGATTGGACGGGATGGCCGAATTGACCGGCGCGGGTGCCGAAGAACTCGCGGGAATGGACATCTTCGAGGGATGCCCGGCCGAGGACTTGATGTCCTTGGCGGCTCGTCTTGCGCCGCTGCGGGCCGCTGCCGGCCAGGTCCTGATGCAGCAGGGGGAGCAGGCTGTTTCATTCCTGCTCATCTCGTCGGGTAGTGCCGAGGTCATGCACGTCGGCGACGACGGTCTGGTGATCGTTGAGCAGGCGTTGCCAGGCATGATCGTCGGGGAAATCGCCCTGTTACGCAACATCCCGCGTACGGCGACGGTCACCACGGTCGAGCCGCTGACCGGCTGGATAGGCGGCAGCGACGCCTTGGGCCAGATGGTGCACATCCCCGGGGTCATGCAGCGACTGGTGCGCACGGTCCGCCAGCGCCTGGCCGCTTTCATCACGCCGATCCCGATTCGGTTTCGCGACGGAACTCAACTGATGCTGCGACCGGTCCTTCCCGGCGATAGCGAGCGCACCGTGCATGGACACGTTCACTTCTCCAGTGAGACCCTCTATCGGCGGTTCATGTCGGCTCGTCTTCCCAACCAGGCGCTGCTGCACTACCTGTCGGAGGTCGACTACGTCGACCACTTCGTCTGGGTGGTGACCGATGGCAGCGACCCGGTGGCCGACGCGCGCTTTGTTCGTGACGAGATCGATCGGACGGTCGCCGAGATCGCGTTCACCGTCGCCGATGCGTATCAGGGCCGGGGAATCGGGAGCTTTCTGATCGGCGCGTTGTCCGTCGCCGCCCAGGTCGACGGCGTCGAAAGGTTCACCGCGCGGATGCTTTCCGACAATCTGCCGATGCGCACGATCATGGACCGTCACGACGCGGTCTGGCAGCGCGAGGACGTCGGGGTCATCACCACTGTCATCGATGTGCCCGGTCCGCGTGACCTGGGGTTCGGGCGCGAGATGGCTGATCAGATAAAGCAGGTGGCCCGGCAGGTGATCGAGGCAATGAGTTGATGTGCGCTTGTGCGCAGGATGGGCACTGTCAGAATGCCAACTGCCGCGGGGTGAATCCAGACGTCACGTTGCCGATCAGCGACCCGTCGTAGGGGTCGATCGCCTGCGGGTCGGCACCTTCGGTGAAGTCGAGGCCGTCGAGTTCGATCCGGATGGCGTTTGGGCTGGTAGTTGCTCGAACTCGACGATCGCCGAGTCTCCGGATGCGCGCTCGATGGCGAGGTGTACGGTGGCGGCCCGGTCGAGCAGGTACTGCGCCCAGAGCCCGGTGTGCGGGCCCGGCTTCGCCGGGGCGCGCGGACCGACGTCGGTCGAAAGTGGCTCGGTGGACACCGGCCAGTCCATGCTGAGCCCGGTCAATACGACGAGGTCGTCGGTGTTTCAGAGAACTCGTGTGCACACAGGCGCCAAGCCAGCCGACGCCGCGCACCTGCCGTGGTATGAACGGGCATGCGGCCGTTCTGGATTGGCCCGGCAGCAGCGCTGCTGCTAGCCGCATGCATGCAACCGGCACCGCATGCACCGCCGCCGGCCCCTCCCTCGCCGTCGGCTCATGCCACTGCCGTGAACCCGGCCAACATCAAACGGGTCGGTCGCGAGTTGCCGCCCGGCTACGAGGTGGCCAGTGTCCCCAGCGCAGCCTCACCCATGGTGATCTGGGGTCTTGGCGCAGATGCTACGGCGAAGCCGCCACCCTGCCTGACACTGGCCGACCCGGGTAACGGACGCGACCAGTTCGCGCAAGGCGTGTCCGGGTCAGGCGCGGGCGGCATCGTCGACGCCGTGGTCGTGGCTTTGCCGTCTGGTCCCGTAGCCCTGGACCACGACATCGCCGCGGCGTGCGCGCAGTGGACGCTGGTCGCAGGGCACACAACGGCCAGCATCCGTCTCATCGACGCCCCACACCTCGACGACGCAGAAACCGTCGGCATGGTGGCCGACGTCCGGACATCCGTCGAATCGGGCACCGAAATCGATTCGCGGGCTTACGCATTCATCGCCTATCTGGGCGACTATTACGCATTCACCACGCTGACCACCGACCCCGGGTCGATGCTTCCGCCGCTGGCGCCCCAGTTCGCGGCTGATCTGCTGGTCAAAACGGTGTCGACGTTACGCAGCTGAGCAGCTGCGTTGGGTAGGGTGGCCACGATGTTGAAGGTGGTGCTCACGGTCGGGCTTGTGTGTTTGCTCGGTGGCTGTTCATCGGGTGCCGACTCCGCGCAGCCTACGAAGGTCGACATCGCCAGGATCGCCGACGTGAAGTCGAGCTTCGGACCCGAGTTCAAAGTCACCGACGTCACTCCCAGAGCTATCGATCCGCAGTTCTTTTCCGCCGGAAGCTGCCCGACGGGCTCAGCTTCGATCCGGCGAACTGCGCGAAAGCGGCGGTCGGGCCCGGACCTGCCACCCGGCTTGCAGGGCAATATGGCCGCCGTCTCCGCCGAGGGCAATGGCAACCGGTTCGTCGTGATCGCGGTGGAGACCTCCCAGGCGCTGCCGTTCAACGACCCGGGCAAAGACTGCGCCAAGGTGGCGTTTTCCGGGGCCCAGCTGCGGGGCGCCATCGAGGTGGTCGAGGTGCCGCACATCGATGGGGCGCAGACCCTGGGCGTGCACCGCGTGCTGCAGGCGGTTGTCGGCGGGTCGGCCCGCACCGGCGAGCTCTACGACTACTCCGCGCAGTTCGGCGACTACCAGGTGATCGTCATCGCCAATCCGCTTGTGATCCCTGGACAGCCGGTCGTGCCAGGTCGACACGCAACGTGCCCGCGACCTGCTCGTCAAGGCGGTGGCCGCGGTCCGTAGTTGAGGCCTGGCCGGTTTAACGCACGTCGCGCGGCCGGAACTGGATACTGACGCGCGGACCTGCGGGCGCGGACGTCTTGGGAACCGCATGCTCCCATGTCCGTTGACACGATCCGCCCATCACCAGCAGATCGCCGTGCGCCATGCGGCAGCCGCAACGAAGGGCCGCCGCCGCGCGGCCGCATCGCGAAGACGCGGGTGGCGCCGAGGCTGACGATCGCGACCATGGTGTCCTCGGTTCTGCTGCGACCGATGGTGTCGCCGTGCCAGGCGACGCTGTCGGAGCCGTCGCGGTAGCAACACAATCCGGCTGTGGTGAAGGGCTCGCCCAGTTCGCCGCCGTAGATATCGTTGAGCCGTCGGCGCAGCCGCGCGAGCTGGGGATGCGGTGGATCTTCGATGGTCAGGTCGTGAAAACTCACCAGGCGGGGCACGTCGACCACCCGGTCGTACATCTGGCGGCGTTCGGCTCGCCACGGCACCGTCGACAGCAGCGCGCTCGAGCAGGTCATCGCCATCTGTCACGCCGCCAGTCAGCCAGCCCGAGCGGATGTCGATAAAGGCGCCTTCGCTGAGCGGTATCTGCGCTCATTGTGCTCGAATAGCGAGCCCTGAACCGCGATCGCCACGGCCGTCAGCTTATCGCACATCCGTTCGATGAGGCGGCGCAAGGCGACTGTCGGGATCGGCGCGGCTACGGTTTGAGCTGTGGGTGTCGAGTTGGGGACCAATTCCGAGGTGGGCGCGCTAAGGAGTTGTCATCCTGCACCGCCCGGGCGCCGAATTGCGCCGACTCAACGCCGCGCAACAATGACCAGCTGCTGTTCGACGGGCTGCCCTGGGTATCCCGCGCGCAGGACGAGCATGACGAGTTCGCCGAGCTGCTGCGGTCCCGCGGTGTGGAAGTGCTGCTGCTGGCCGATCTGCTGATCGAGGCGCTGCGCCACAGCGGAGCCGCCCGCATGCAGGGCGTCGCCGCCGCCGTCGACGCGCCGCGGCTGGGACTGCCGTTGGCGCAAGAGCTTTCGGCCCACCTGCGTAGTCTCGACCCGGTCCGGCTGGCGCATGTGCTGACGGCCGGCATGACGTTCAACGAGCTCCCGTCGGCCGCCCGGACCGACGTGTCGTTGGTGCTCCGCATGCACCATGGGGGGGATTTCGTCATCGAGCCATTGCCGAACCTGGTGTTCACCCGGGACTCGTCGATATGGATCGGGCCGCGGGTGGTGATCCCGTCGCTGGCATTGCGGGCGCGGGTTCGTGAGGCGTCGTTGACCGACCTCATCTATGCCCATCACCCGCGGTTCACCGGTGTGCGGCGTGCGTACGAATCGCGCACCGCTCCCGTCGAGGGTGGCGACGTGCTGTTGCTCGCCCCGGGAGTGGTCGCGGTCGGGGTGGGCGAGCGGACCACCCCGGCCGGCGCGGAAGCGTTGGCGCGCAGCCTTTTTGACGATGACCTCGCGCACACGGTACTTGCGGTGCCGATCGCCCAGCAGCGCGCGCAAATGCACCTGGACACGGTGTGCACGATGGTCGACACCGACACGGTGGTGATGTACGCCAACATCGTCGACACGCTCTCGGCCTTCACGATCCAGCGCACGCCCGACTGGCGTGACCATCAGCGACGCGGCTCCGATTTCTGGAGGCCGCTGCCAAGGCGATGGAGATCGACAAGCTGCGCGTGATCGACACCGGGCGGCGATCCCGTCGTCGCCGAACGTGAACAGTGGGACGACGGCAACAACACGCTGGCGTTGGCGCCCGGGGTCGTCGTCGCCTACGAACGCAACCTGCAGACCAACGCCCGCGTCTGCAGGACGCGGGCATCGAGGTGCTCACCATCGCCGGGTCCGAACTGGGCACCGGCCGTGGCGGGCCTCGTTGCATGTCCTGCCCGGCCGCCCGCGAGGCTCTCTAGTTGTTGCATCGAGATGATTGCCGCCATGGTCGCGGTCGGGGCCGCAATCACAGCCACCCCCGCAAGCGGTAGGTGCCCCCAGACGGCAATCTCGGCGCAGAAGCTACCGCCAGCTGGGCAGCCAGATCTCCATGTTCCAGGTCTGCTGTGAGATCGGCAGACCGGTGAGCACCGGGAACAGCCAGGCGAAGTTCGTCACCACCAGTGCCACATAGCAGCACACAAAGATCAGCCCCAGCGTGCGACGCTCCTTACCCTGACCAGGGTGATAGAGGATGTCGCCGAGGATCAGCGCGATGGCCATCACCAGGAACGGCGCCATCGTCGCGGCGTAGAAGAAGTACATCTGCCGGTCGATGTCGGCGAACCACGGCAACCATCCGGCGCAGTAGCCGACCCACACCGCGGCATAGCGCCAGTCCCGGCGAACGAACATTCGCCAGGATGCGTAAACCAAGACCGGCAGCGCCAGCCACCACATGGCCGGGGTACCGACCAGCATCTCCGCCTTGACGCACGACTGTGCGCCGCAGCCGGGAACGTTTTGCTGGTCGATCGCATAGAGCACCGGCCGCAACGACATTGGCCAGCTCCACGGTTTGGACTCCCACGGGTGGTAGTTGCCCGCGGAATTCGTCAGGCTCGCATGGAAGTGGAAAGCCTTGGCGGTGTAGTACCAGAGCGAGCGAATGGCGTCGGGCAGCGGGATAACGCTGTGGTGGCCAATCGTCTGGCCTACCTGGTGCCGGTCGATCGCGGTCTCGGAGGCGAACCACCCCGCATAGCTGGCCAGGTAGACCCCGAACGGGATGAGCACCAGCGCATAACCGGTGGGGAAGAGGTCACGTCGCAAAGTCCCCAACCACGGTCTCGGCACCTGGTACTGACGCCGTGCCGCCACGTCGAACGACAATGACATCACGCCGAAGAACAGCATGAAGTACAGACCGGACCACTTTGTCCCGAAGGCCAAGCCGAGTAGCACACCGGCGCCGAATCGCCACCAGCGCACACCCAGCCGCGGGCCCCACACCGTTTCGGCGACGCGGTTCTCCAGCGCAGCGACGTGCATCCGCTGGCGAACCTGATCGCGATCGACGATGAGCGCGCCGAACGCCGCGACCACGAAGAACGTCAGGAAACCGTCCAGCAGCGCGGTCCGCGCGGCGACAAAGCTGACGCCGTCGCAGATCAGCAGCAACCCGGCGATAGCCCCGACCAAGGTGGACCGGCTGAGCCGCCGGACAATCCGCACCACCAGCGCAACCAGGACCACGCCCAGCACGGCGCCGGTGAACCGCCAGCCGAATCCGTTGTAACCGAAGAGGGCCTCGCCGATCGCGATCATCTGCTTGCCGACCGGGGGATGAACGACCAGGCCGAACCCGGGGTTGTCTTCCACCCCGTGGTTGTTCAGCATCTGCCAGGCCTGCGGCGCATAATGCTTCTCGTCGAAGATCGGGGTGCCGGCATCGGTCGGCGAGCCCAGGTTCAGGAACCGGGTCACCGTGGCGAGCAGAGTGATCACGGCGGTCACGATCCAGCCGCGCATCCGGTCTACCGGCCCGAAATCTGCGATCGGCGCCAGCGGCCCGGGGCTGACGACGGGTGCCACACGCTCCTCGACAACGACGGAGGCTTGTTGGGGCGGGGCGGTCATCACGTCGATCGTAGGCTGTCCGTCATGACCTCTGGTCGCCTGTTGCTCGGCGCTACCCCGTTGGGTCAGCCGTCGGATGCGTCGCAACGCCTGATCGACGCGCTGGCCGGTGCCGATGTGGTCGCGGCCGAGGACACCCGCCGGGTGCGAACTTTGGCCAAGGCGCTCGACGTCCGGATCAGCGGCCGGGTGGTCAGCCTGTTCGACCGGGTCGAGGCGACACGGGTGACCGCGCTGGTCGACGCGATCGAGGCCGGTGCGACGGTGCTGGTGGTCAGTGACGCCGGGATGCCTGTTATCAACGACCCCGGTTATCGGCTGGTCGCGGCGTGCATTGACGCTGGGCTGCCGGTTGAGTGTCTGCCGGGGCCGTCGGCGGTGACCACCGCGCTGGTCCTGTCCGGTCTGCCGTCGGAGAAGTTCTGCTTCGAGGGTTTTGCCCCGCGCAAGAGCTCGGCGCGCAGAGCGTGGCTGGGCTCGCTGGCCGACGAGCTGCGCACCTGCGTGTTCTTCGAATCGCCGCGCCGACTCGCGGCGTGTCTGCGCGATGCCGTCGAGCAGCTCGGTGGTGCGCGTCAGGGCGCCATCTGCCGGGAGCTGACCAAGGTGCACGAGGAAGTGGTGCGCGGATCGCTTGACGAGCTGGCGAGCTGGGCTGCCGGCGGCGTGCTCGGCGAGATCACCGTGGTGCTGGCCGGCGCGACCCCGCGCGCCGACCTGCCGTCTCTGCTAGCACAAGTTGAAGACCTCGTCGCGGGGGGTGTTCGCGTCAAGGACGCTTGCGGCGAGGTGGCCGCGGCGCACGCGGGGGTGCGCTCCCGCCAGCTCTACGATGCGGTCCTGCTGTCACGCCGGGAGACGGGTGAGTTGGGGGGACCGTAGGCGAGCGTCAGGTCAGGGGGTGCACCCCACTACGGGCGCGCACAGCTTCTGGTGCGGGGGGAGGGCCGGAAGGGCCGGTGCCGCCGGTAATGCGGGCAGGCCCGCGGGCAGCGCAGGGAGACCCGCCGGTAATGCGGGCAGGCCCGCGGGCAGCGCAGGCGCCGCCGGTAATGCGGGCAGGCCCGCGGGCAGCGCAGGCGCCGCCGGTAACGCGGGCAGTGCCGGGAGACCCGCCGGTAGACCGCCCGCCAGTGCCGGCACAGCCGCAGCAGCCAGCGCCGTCGGATTCACCCCCGGCAGACCAGCTGCCAGCGTCGGCAGACCACCCGCTGCCAGCGCCGTCAGACCCGCCGGCGATATTCCCGGCAGGCCCGGCAGATTCACACCCGGCAGACCGCCCCCCGCCAGCGCGATCAGATTCGCCGGCGACACACCCGGCAGACTTGGCAAACCTGGCAGGCCACCTGCCGCCGCCACCGCCAGCAGCTGCGCCGGCGACACGCCCGGCAGACCCGGCAGACCTAGAGCCTGCAGACCCCCTCCCTGTAGCGCCGAAGGTAACAGCAGGGAGGACACGTTGCTGGTTGCTGACTGGACTGCCGGGAGGAGGCCGCTGGACTTCAGTTGGTTGTATGCAAGCACGACATAAGTGACCGCAAATGCACTCGAGCTCACAAGGCCCACGGCGGTGCCTCCCAGGCCCAAGAGGGTGCCGGGTATGGCGAGTAGGCCGGCTGCGTTGGGAATGCCGGGGATGCCGATGCCGGGGATGCCGATGCCGGGAATGCCGATGCCGGGGATGCCGCCGCCGGGGATTCCCGGGAGGCCCACGTCTGGCAGGAGAGGCAGGGCCGAGGTGCCCGCGCCGGGCAGGCCAGCCATCCCGGACGTGGCGACCCCGGGCACCGCGCGGGCGGCCGCCGGAACACCTCCCGATGGCGCCATTGCGGGCACTATCGTGTCTGGTCCCGGCGCGAAGGGCGCCGGGACCGCACGCGCGCCCTCGCCCGACTGTGTTTCGGGCTCAGGCATAAGGACCGAAGACAGACGATCGCATTGCTCGCCCGCGCTGCACGTTCCGCCCGGCATCCTCGTCGACGTGGACAACGTCAACGGCGACACCGCCAGCGCACCACCCATTACGGCCGCAGCCGCAGCGCCGGCGATAGCAATTCTCATGACAGGCCCCTCTCGCGTTCGACTCGCGATGGACACGGGTCGATGGCTGGAGTTTATGCGCACCTGGCCAGCTATGTCGGCGTTACGTGAAATTCCACCGCCAAGTGCGTTGCTGCCAGTTTGCTGGCTAACCTACCTGACTCGCGGTCGCCGGGGCCGGAAGTCCCACGATCGGGGCCGCCTTGTGCAGGCACTCCTCCCATTCGGCGTCGGGATCGGAGTCGGCGGTAATCCCGCCGCCCACGCCCAGCACGGCGTTGCCGAGCGTGTCGAACTCGACAGTGCGGATCGCGACGTTGAGCTCGCATCCGGCGATGGGAGACGCCAAACCAACAGTACCGCAATATATCCCGCGCCGATGCTGCTCCCATTGCGAAATTAATTGGCGCGCGCGAAGTTTGGGCGTTCCGGTGACTGAAGCCGGCGGGAATGCGGCCTCCAGCAGCGCCGATGTCGGCAGCTCGACCGGAACCTGTGCCGACACCGTGGACACCAGATGCCACACGCCGGGCGCGCGCCGCACCACCAGCAGCTCGGGCACGGTGACCGTGCCCGTAATCGCGACTCGGCCGAGGTCGTTGCGGACCAGGTCCACGATCATGATGTTCTCGGCCACCTCTTTGGGCGAAGCCCGCAGCGCCGACGGCCAGGCGTCCAGCGGCAGGGTGCCCTTGATCGGGCTGGACGCCACGATCCCACCACGGCGCCGCAGGAAAAGCTCCGGGGACAGCGACGCCACTGCACCCCACGGGCCGGCGACATAGGCCGCCCGGGCCGGAGAGGTGCGGGCGACCCCGTCGATGAAGAAGTCCAGCGGGACCCCGGTGACTGTCCCGGTGAACTGCGTGCACACGCACGCCTGGTAGACGTCTCCGGCGGCGATCGCCTCCAGACAGGCCAGCACCCCGCCGCGGTGTGCTTCCCGGTCGGCCACTTCCCAATGAATCCGGCAGGTCGATGCCGGTCTGCTGGCCGGTGCCGGTGTTGCCGCCAGGGCGCTGACCAGCCAGTCCGGCATCGGCGCACCCGACAGGCTCTCGTACCACCATTGGCCGACCCGGTCGCGGCGCAACACGCAATCGGTCCAGCCGCCGGCGGCTTCGGGGACCCGATTTCCCCGCCCGTCCGCGCTGGGGTCCGGGTACGACAGATAGCCGACCCAGCCGCCGCCCACCGCGCCCGAGTCGGGCATTACGGACCGGCCGGGCCCAACTGGTCCCCTGAACGCGTCGTCGCTGTTCACCGGTTGCACCGAAACGCTCGGTGCGATCACAGCCAGCGCGCCGAACCATTCACCGGTCAGAGCGGCCGGCGGTGGCAAATCGAGTCGACCGGTGGCGCGGCCGACAGCGCGCAGCACCTGGGGCGCGCCGCCAAGATCGCCGAGCCGGTCGATTCGCACCGCCTTAGCTTGACAGAACGCTGGATTTTCGCATGCCAGACCCGGATCAGTGGGGTCCGTCGCGACTTATCTCGCGCGCGCTGGCCAGGGCCGTCAGCTTGTCGGGGGTTGCGCATCAGGTAGAAGTTCGTGATCTTGTCGTCGGTGATCTCCACCGTGATCACCGCCTCGAGATGTCCGGCGAGTTAGAGCAGGACCGCCGGTGCGCTGTTGCAGGTCACCATCTCCACGCGCAACTGCGCTCCTGTCTTGCGCATCAGCCCGGCAATGGCCTTGGCCACCTTCTCGGCGCCGACCACCGGCTTGCGGGCCGCAGTCACCTTGCCGCAACCGTCGGCCACCCAGGTAGCGTCTGGGGCGAGCATCCTCATCAGCGCTTCCACGTCACCACTGGCCGCTGTGGCCAGGAATTGTGTGCCAGCACCTTCGGTCCGGCCCGCCCGCCCAATTCTGGGCCCGGGCTGGACAGGGCGTGCATGGTACGGTCACCAGTTGATATCTATCCGTGAGCTGCCCAGTACACCCGGGCAGATAGCCAGGCGAACCAAGAGGCACCTTCAATTGTCGTCGTCGGGTATTCGAAAAGAGCGGCCCCGAAGAACATCCGCTGACTGGGTCAGTCGCCCATAATTGGGTCAGTCGCCCATATTGGACACGTGCACAAATCGGAGGACCGTTGCCGCGCAGCTTGGACCTCGTCGTCACCTCCGTAGCTACCCAGCTTATGGAGGCGACAGCGTCCACCGCGACGCAGGTGAGCGAAAGGGTGCTCGCGCAGCTCGTTGAGCAGTTCGATGTGGACGCCAGTTTCTTGCGCCACCATGACCACGAGATCCGCGCCTCGGTGTTGGTCGCGGAGTGGCCACCGCGCCTGGACGTTGCGGACCCGGACCCGCAGGCCGTTGTCCACTTCACCAGCGCTGACCCGGTGCTCGCACAGTGTGAGCACGGCAGAAAGCCGGTGGTGATCCGGACGGACCAGAACAACCGGTGCTTCCAACGCTGGATGGCGTGGCCCAAGCAGATGGCATCGCCTTCGGTGGCTGCCGCACCACTGATCTCGAGCGAGACGACCACCGGCGTGCTCGGCTTCGTGAAGTTCGGCGCCAGGAAGTGGAAGCAAGAGGAGATCAACACGCTCGAGGCCGTCGCCGCCCTGTTCGCACAGCTCCAGGCGCGTATCGCGGCCGAAGAGAAGCTTCGTTACCTGGCTGAGCACGACGACCTGACCGGCCTTTACAACCGCCGGGCGGTGGTCGCACATCTTTGCGACAGGCTCTCAGCGGGAAGCCCAGGCCCGGTCGCAGTGCTGTATATGGACCTCGACCGGCTGAAGTCGATCAACGACTACCTCGGCCATGCCGCGGGCGACTGGTTCATCCAGGTCTTCGCGCAGCGCCTTCGCGTGTGCGCGGGTTCTCAGAGCATGATCGCCCGCCTGGGCGGCGACGAGTTCGTCGTCATCCCCGACCAGGCGATGTCGACCGGGAACGCCGAATCGTTCGCCCGTCGCCTCGGCACGATGCTGCGCGAGCGCCTGGCGATCGGCGGCCACCAGATCACTCGCTCTGTCAGCATCGGGCTGGTCGTGGGCAGGCCGGGGCGCGACAACAGCACCGATCTGCTCCGTCGGGCCGACGAGGCGGTCCTGACCGCCAAGCGCGCAGGCGGCAACCAGGTCGCGCTGTCTACCGATGACATGTGTCTCAAGAGCGCCTTCCGCAACGACATCGAATTGCACCTGCAGGGCGATCTCGACAGTGAGGCGCTGCTGCTGCACTACCTGCCCGAGGTCGACTTGCGGACCGGCGCGATAGTGGCGGCCGAGGCGCTGGTCCGCTGGCGGCACCCGATTTGGGGGCTGCTGCTGCCGGATTCATTCATCGGGGTAGCCGAATCGACGAACCTTGCCGGCGAACTCGGCCGATGGGTGATGCGAAGTGCCTGTGCCGAATTCAGCCGGTGGCGATCCAACGGCGTCGGACAGAGCGCGATACTGCGCGTCAATGTGTCGCCCATTGAACTCATTACCCGCGGTTTCGTCCGCAGTGTGGCTGACACCATTGAGGAGTTCGGCATCGACGGCGGATCGGTATGCCTCGAAATCACCGAGCGCGCAGTGGTTCACGACATCGAAGCCACCCGAAAGACGCTTTCGGAGCTCAAGGAGGTCGGTGTGCAGATTGCCATCGACGACTTCGGCACCGGTTACGCCGTGTTGTCGCATCTGAAGTCCCTTCCCGTCGACATGCTCAAGATCGACGCCGGATTCGTGCGCGACTTGGGCACCAACGCCGGTGACCTGGCGATCGTTCGCGCCATCATCGGTCTTGCCGAGGCATTCGGACTTCAATTGGTCGCTGAAGGTGTTGAGACCCCGGTTGCTGCAATGACTTTGACGCAACATGGTTGCCATCGGGCGCAAGGATTCTTGTTGTCGCGCCCCGTCCCGGGCGACACCATGGAGGCGTTGCTGTCCGCGCGCTGGATGCCGATGCCGTTCCTCGCTGACCGCGAGGCATTGACGCGCGGTGCGATCTAGCTCAAGTGTGAGAATGGTTCGAAGAATTAGGAAAAACGCACTTGTCGTTGTCGCGTGTGCGGCGTTGGCGCTCAGCGGATGCAGCAGCAACCACAACAACACCAGTCCGCTGATCGCGATCGTCAGTCCGTCCATACCGTCGACGGCGCAGGAGATACCCAACCCGCTGCGCGGCCAGTACGAAGACCTCATGGAACCGCTTTTCCCGCAACGCGATCCCGCCCAGCAGAACTATCCGGCCTGGCCCGCATCGTACGACGCCAGTTTGCGTATCTCATGGCGGCAGCTGCAGCCCACCGATCCGGGTACTCTGGGCCCGGACGCTCCTGACGATCGCAAGTTCGACTTCAGCGTGGTCGACGACGCGCTGAGCAGGCTCGCCGACCGCGGCATGCGGCTGACGCTTCGGGTGTACGCCTACAACTCTTGTTGCAACGCTTCCTATCCGGACAACACCAACATCGCGATTCCCGACTGGGTGCGCGCTGTTCCCAGCACCAACACCAGCTATCCCGGGCCGGCAAACGGTCCTTCACCCGGGGTGACGCAGGTGGTGCCGAACTTCAATGACCCGACCTATCTCAACGGTTTCGAACAGTTGCTGGCCGCACTCGGCCGCCGCTACGACGGTGACGAACGGCTCAGCGTTTTCGAGTTCTCGGGTTATGGGGATTTCAGCGAAAACCACATCGACTATCTGCGTGACGCGCTGGGCGCACCCGGTCCGGCACCGGACGACAGCGTCGCGGCGCTGGGGTATTACAGCCAGTCCCGCGATCAGAACATCACCACCGCGTCCATCCAGCGACTGGTCGCGGCGAACGTCAGTGCCTTCCCCCGCACCCAACTGGTGACCAGCCCGGCAAATCCGGAAATCATGCGGGAATTGCTCGCCGACGACGTCACGAAAAAGCTCTCCGCGCCGGTGGGGATCCGTTCGGATTGCCTGGGTGTCTACGCGCCGATGCCGGCCTGGGCCGAGGGTAACGGTGCCCATTACGCGCAGACCAAAGATCCGGTCGTCGCCGCGCTCCGTCAGCGGCTTGCAACGGCGCCGGTGATCACCGAATGGTGTGAGTTGCCGGGCGCGACCACGCCGCAGGCGTACTACGAGAAGGGCCTGCGCGACGTCATGAAGTACCACGTTTCGATGACGTCGAGCGTCAATTTCCCGGACCAGGATGCGACCTCACAGATGGACCCCAAGTTGTACCTGCTGTGGGCCCAAGCCAACGCCACCGCCGGCTATCGGTACTCGGTCGAAGCGCAGCCGGGATCGCAAGCGCTCAGCGGCAAGGTGGCGACGATCTCCGTCACCTGGACCAACTACGGCTCCGCGGCCGCCACCGAGAAATGGGTGCCCGGATACCGGTTGGTGGATTTCACCGGGCAGATCGTTCGGACGCTGCCCGCAACCGTGGATCTGAAGTCTCTGGTTCCCGAGGCGCCCGGCGATCGCAACAGCCTCCAGCCGACACCGGCGTCGTCCACCGAGACGGTTCGCGTTGATCTGGCAGGCTTGCCGGCTGGCCACTACACGCTGCGGGCGTCGATCGACTGGCAACAGCACAAACCGAACGGTTCACACGTGGTGAACTACAAACCCATGCAGTTGGCCCGCGACGGCCGCGACGATTCCGGCTTCTATCCGATCGCGACGCTCGACGTACCGCGCGACGCGCAGACCACGGCCCAGAACCACTGAAGCCAGTGATGGCGGGCGCGCAGGGGCATCCAGCAAAGCTGGATCGCCCCGAAGAGGCGTGGATCGCCGCGAGTCGACGATCGGACTGATAACCTCAGGTGCGGGCTCCAATGCCGCCTGAGACACGCCGGTGCGTGGTCGCTAGACGCGGGCACGCTGCTTGAGGAAGGCATCGCGAACGTGAGGGCGATCACCCCGGCCCAGGGCGGCGACTTCGAAGCGATCGCCCGAATGCTGAAATCAGATGTCGCGATGCTGCCCCGCGATCGCGATCTTCCATCACGGCGCGCATGAGTCCTTCTCGTCCGGCGACGACCGACTCGACCGACGGACGAGCAGATACCACCCGTCAACAGTTACTGCGAGCCGCCGCGCATCAGTTGGCACGACGGCCCTACTACGAGGTCGGCCTCGACGACATCCTCGCCGAAGCGCACCTGACCAAGGGGGCAATGTATTTTCATTTCCGTTCGAAGCGTTCGCTGGCGGTGGCGATCATCAGGCAACACAACGCCGCGGGCACTGAGGCCGTCCGCGAACTGCTCGCGAAGCAGCTTTCGGGCCTGGAAACCCTGATCGACTTCTGCTATCTGATGGCGGTTCGGGACATCGGTCAGGATGTGGCCAGGGCAGCAATGCATCTGCTCGAGACAATCGGGCGGGCGGAAGGTTTGCAGGCAGAACTGCTAGGTGGTTGGGTCCGGGCCCTCGGCGACGTTGTCCGGCGTGCGATTACCGAGGGCGATGTCTCCGAACGATGTGATCCCCAGGACGTCGGACTCCTCGTCGTGTCGATGTATATGGGGTTGCGGCAAACCAGCGACCTCGACGAGCCCGAGCGGTTTCTCCTCGATATGGAAAGGAGCTGGGCAGTTGTGCTGCCCGGAATCCTGCAGCCGGACCGAATCGATTACTTCAGGCAATTCGTCAGGCGGCGCACGGCACTTGCGATCAGCGCCGCGTCGACCCCTGCGACATCCGATTGACACCGGGGACGCGCGATCGGGAGCGGCGCGCCGGCGGCTGTTAGGCTTGACCCCCTGACCAGGAAATATGAGACGCGGGGGGCCAGAGTCTAAGCGGATCGACGTCACTGTCGGAGGTGCAGGAGCGATGGCGCGCCAGGTTCGATCAGAGGTAACGCGGCGAAAGATTCTCGATGCCGCGGTCGACGTGTTCGGCGAGGTCGGGTACGCGGCCGCCGGATGGGGCGTGATCATCGAGCGGACGGGTATGACGAAGGGTGCTCTGTACCACCACTTCGATTCGAAGGAATCGCTGGCGTCGGCCATCATCGAAGAAGGTTGTGCGGCGCTCCTGGCGGCCTTTCGCAATGCGTGTGGATCGGCCTCGCCCGCACTCGAGAACATGATCCACGGTACCTTCGCGGTCGCGAACACGCTCAGCTCGGACAAAACGGCCCGCTCGACCGAGCAATTGACCGCGGCGCTAAGCGGATTCAATGAAGCGACCGCACGCTTCTACACAGACTGGGTAGGAGAGATGACTGCCGAGGCCCGGCGGGCAATCTCGGAGGGAGACCTCCGGGAAGAACTCGATCCGGAAGTGGTCAGCGAGTCGATCGTCGGCGCAATGTTCGGAATGCGGTTGCTATCCAACGCGATACTCGTGAAGGGCCTCGTCGGGGATGTCAGCCGGCGATTGGGGCCCATGTGGGGACTTCTGCTCCCCGGCATCACGGCCGAAGCATCGCTGCCGTATTTCCGGCAATTCCTTACTCGCGAAGCAATGCGCCATGCCCGTCCCGCTGCGTCCGTTGAGGACGCCGCCTCGGTACGGGAAATCGGTTAGCGGCGTTCAAGTTCGCCGCCAGGTACGCGTCAGCGCCCCTCTTCCCACAGCTGTTCTGTCAGGTCCTGAAACGTCGCGAGGGCAAACTTATCGTCGGCTCGCATCACTGCTGACCTGCTCATCAGCGCTCGTACCACCGAGCCGTCTTTGTGGGCCAATTGGACGACCATGTTCGCCAGGGCATGGACGAAGGAGAGCAGGGACGATTCCGAGTCCGGGGACTGATGGAAGATCTCTTGAAACCTCAGCGACAAGACCTCATCCGGCTCGTAGCCCACCATCTGGGCAAACGCGGAGTTGGTGAACAAGATGGTGCCATCATCGCCGATGGCCAGTACCGGGACCGGGATCCGCTCCAGCACAACCAGCGCAGGCAACTGCTTCAAGGTGGTCATCGGCGATTGGCTCGGTTGCAGGTTTCGTCGTCGCTCCACCACGCAATTATTGTTCATGCCACGTCGTTCGTAGCCGAAATGCGCGCGGATTTATATCCACCGCCCCGGTCACTGCGTTCCGCTCACTCGACTTCGGTGCTTGATGCTCGTCTCGTTCGCGTCACTGCGTTCCGCTCACTCGACTTCGGTGCTTGATGCTCGTCTCGTTCGCGTCACTGCGTTCCGCTCACTCGACTTCGGTGCTTGATGCTCGTCTCGTTCGCGTCACTGCGTTCCGCTCACTCGACTTCGGTGCTTGATGCTCGTCTCGTTCGCGTCACTGCGTTCCGCTCACTCGACTTCGGTGGGAGGCTGGTAGCGGGGGAAAACCCCCGTGGGCGCCGGCAGCACCGTGCCGGGGACCAGCCGTACCCCGATCGCGGTGAACGCCCGCCGGTCTTCGGCCTGGCCGAGCAGGTTCAGCAACTCGGCGGCCGACTCCGGCATGACCGGTGCAACCAGCAGCGCCGCGATGCGGACCACCTCGCAGGTGGTGTAGAGCGTGGTGCGGAACCTGGCCTGGTCTGCCTCGGACTCGCTTTTGCGCAGTACCCACGGCTGCTGTGCCGAAAAGTACTTGTTCGCCTCGCCGAGCATCAGCCAGATCGCCTCCAGGGCCAGGTGCATCGCCTGACTGTCGAAATTGGCGCGCACCCGCTCCAACAACCCGTCGGCCGTCGCCAGCAGCTCGGTGTCGGCATCGTTGAACTGCCCGGGTTCGGGGACCACCCCGCCCAGGTTCTTGGCCACCATCGACAACGAGCGTTGGGCCAGGTTGCCGAGCTCGTTGGCCAAATCGGTGTTGATCCGCGTGATGATGGCTTCTTCGCTGTAGCTGCCGTCCTGGCCGAACGGCACCTCGCGCAACAGGAAGTAGCGGACCTGGTCCGCACCGAATGTTTCCACCAGCGTAACCGGGTCGACGGTGTTGCCCAGCGACTTGCTCATCTTCTCGCCGCGATGGTGCAAGAACCCGTGCGCGAAAACCCTTCGCGGCAGCTCGATTCCGGCCGACATCAGAAACGCCGGCCAGTAGACGGCATGAAACCTGATGATGTCCTTGCCGATCATGTGCAAATCGGCGGGCCAGTAACGGCGGAACAACTCCGAGTCGGTGTCGGGGAAGCCGGCCCCGGTCAGGTAGTTGGTCAGCGCATCGACCCAGACGTACATGATGTGGTCGGAGTGCTCGGGCACTTGCACTCCCCAGTCGAACGAGGTGCGGGAGACCGACAGATCGTCCAGGCCGCCGGAGACAAAGCTGATCACCTCGTTGCGTCGCGTCTCCGGCGCGATGAAACCGGGGTTGGCGTTGTAGTGGGCCAGCAGCTTGTCGGCAAAGGCCGACAGCCGGAAGAAGAAGGTCTGCTCCTCGGTCCAGGTCACCGGCGTGCCGGTCTCGATGGCTAGTCGGGTGCCGTCGTCGAGAAGTTGGGTCTCCGACTCGACGAAGAAGCGCTCGTCGCGCACCGAGTACCAACCGGAATAGTTGTCCAGGTAGATGTCGCCGGCCGCCTCCATCCGCCGCCAGATTTCCTTGGATGACTCGTGGTGGTCGGCATCGGTGGTGCGGATGAACCGGTCGAAGGAGATGTTCAGCGCCTCCTGCATGCGCTGAAACACGTCCGAATTGCGGCGGGCCAGCTGCCCGGTCGGCACGCCGGCGACCGCGGCGGCCTGAGCGACCTTGAGGCCGTGCTCGTCGGTTCCGGTCAGGAAGCGCACGTCGAACCCGTCGAGCCGCTTGAACCGGGCAATCGCGTCGGTGGCGATGTATTCGTATGCGTGGCCCACGTGCGGCGCAGCATTCGGATACGCGATCGCGGTGGTGACGTAATAGGTCTTCATCGGAACTCCACCCTATGGTGTGGGACTCCTCCTCGTTTGTGGACCTATTGTGTGCGCGTGAGCTCCAATCGCCCCGTCAAACGAGAGGTCCCTCCCGCGCCGGAGCCCCTGGCGCCCTTGATCGATGCGCACACCCACCTCGATGCGTGCGGTGCCGCCGACGCCGACGGCGTGGTGCCATCGTCGAGCGCGCCGCGGCCGTCGGCGTGGTCGCGGTGGTCACCATCGCCGACGATCTGGATTCGGCGCGCTGGGTGACCCGCGCCGCCGAGTGGGACCCGCGGGTCTACGCCGCGGTGGCACTGCACCCGACCCGTGCGGACGCGCTCACCGATGACGCCCGTGCCGAGATCGAGGAACTGGTGGCCCATCCGCGGGTCGTGGCGGTCGGCGAGACCGGCATGGACATGTATTGGCCGGGCCGACTCGACGGCTGTGCGCAACCGGACGTGCAGCGGGAGGCCTTCGCATGGCATATCGACCTGGCCAAGCGGACCGGCAAGCCGCTGATGATCCACAACCGGCAGGCCGACCGCGAGGTGCTCGACGTACTGCGCGCCGAGGGCGCGCCCGACACCGTGATCTTTCACTGCTTCTCGTCGGACAGTGCGATGGCTCGCGAGTGCGTGGCCGCCGGGTGGTTGCTGAGCCTGTCCGGGACGGTGAGCTTCCGCAACGCTCGCGACCTGCGGGAAGCCGTTCCGCTGATACCCGCCGAGCAGCTTTTGGTGGAAACCGACGCACCGTTTTTGACCCCGCATCCCTACCGGGGCGCAGCGAACGAACCGTACTGCCTGCCCTACACCGTGCGGGCCCTGGCTGAGCTGGTCGATCGTCCCGCTGAGGAATTGGCGCGAGTCACCACGAGCAATGCCCGCCGGGCTTATCGGTCTGGAGCCGCCATCCGTGGTGATTTCCCCTAATGGGCCCGAACATCCCAGCGCCCGAGTTGCTCAGCGTTGGCCAGTTCGTTACCGTCTTGTGATCGAACGGGTGGGCCTCTGGGCCCATTTTGTCATTTCCAGCTGAATAGGTCGTTCTGAGTTGTTGCCGAGGTCGGGGATAGACGCACATTGAATCTGCTTACGAAACTTCATCAGACCCCATCACCGACCTTGCGCTAGCTGGTCGGCGCGCTGCTGCTGGCACTGGCCTTCGCCGGTGGCTATGCCGTGTCCGCATCCAAGACCGTGACGCTGACCGTCGACGGAACCCCGATGAGGGTCACGCACGATGAAGTCGCGGGTGATCGACATCGTCCAGGAGAACGGGTTCTCCGTCGACGAGCGTGACGACCTGTACCCCGCCGGCGATGTGCCCGGTCGCATGACGCCGACAACATCGTGCTGCGGCGCAGCCGCCCGCTGCAGATCTCGCTGGACGGTCAGAACGCCAAGCAGGTGTGGACCACGGCGTCCACCGTCGACGAGGCGCTGGCTCAACTGGCGATGACCGACACGGCCCCAGCAGCGGCCTCGCGCGGCAGCCGCGTTCCGCTGGCGGGGATGGCGCTGCCGGTGGTCAGCGCCAAGACGGTGCAGATCAACGACGGCGGCGTGGTGCGCACGGTGCACCTGCCGGCGCCCAACGTCGCGGGGCTGCTGACCGCCGCCGGCGTACCGCTGCAGGAGCAGCGACCAGGTGGTGCCCAGTGCGTCGTGCCCCGATCGTCGACGGCATGCAGATCCAGGTGACCCGTAACCGCATCGAGAGGGTTACCGAGCGGGTGCCGCTGCCGCCGATCGCACGCCGCATCGAGGACCCGGAGATGAACATGAGCCGAGAGGTCGTCGAAGACCCGGGAAGCCCGGGCACGCAGGACGTGACGTTCGCGGTCGCCAAGGTCAACGGTGTCGAGACCGGCCGGTTGCCCATCGCCAACGTCGTTGTCACGCCGGCCCGCGAAGCGGTGGTGCGGGTGGGCACCAAGCCGGGCACCGAGGTGCCTGACGTGAGCGACGGACGCATCTGGGACGCCATTGCCGGCTGCGAGGCCGGCGGGAACTGGGCGATCAACACCGGCAACGGGTTCTACGGCGGTGTGCAGTTTGATCAGGGCACCTGGGAGGCAAACGGCGGGTTGAGGTATGCTGCCCGTGCCGACCTGGCGACCAGAGAAGAACAGATCGCAATTGCTGAGGTGACCCGCGCAGCGTCAAGGCTGGGGCGCCTGGCCGGTGTGCAGCGGACGAGCGGGTGCACGCTGACCATCCGGCTGCTCGGGCGCACCGAGATCAGGCAGCTGGCCAAAGAACTCGACTTCCGGCCGCGGAAATCTCTCGGACAGAATTTCGTTCATGACGCCAACACCGTGCGACGGGTGGTTGCGGCCTCCGGAATCGGCAGGTCTGACCTAGTTCTCGAGGTCGGGCCGGGCCTGGGGTCGCTCACGCTGGCGCTGCTCGACCGGGGCGCAACCGTCACCGCCGTCGAGATCGACCCTGTGTTGGCCGCTCGGCTGCCACAGACCGTGCCGAGCACTCACACAGCGAAATCCAGCGGCTCACGCGTGATGAACCGCGACATCCTGTCGCTGCGCAGGGAGGACCTGGCTGCCGAGCCGACCGCCGTGGTCGCCAACCTGCCGTACAACATCGCGGTCCCTGCGCTGCTGCATCTGCTCGCCGAATTTCCGTCCATCCGCGTCGTGACGGTGATGGTGCAGGCCGAGGTCGCCGAGCGGCTTGCCGCCGAGCCGGGTGGCAAGGAATACGGCGTGCCCAGCGTCAAGGTCGGCTTCTTCGGACGGGTTCGCCGCTGCGGGATGGTGTCACCGACAGTTTTCTGGCCAATTCCACGCGTCTACTCCGGGCTGGTTCGCATCGATCGGTACGAGACCTCGCCGTGGCCCACCGACGAAGCTTTCCGCCGGCAGGTATTCAAACTGGTGGACATCGCCTTCGCGCAGCGGCGCAAGACGTCGCGCAACGCGTTTCTGGAATGGGCGGGCTCGGGCAACGAGTCGGCGACTCGATTGCTCGCGGCCAGCATCGACCCCGCCCGACGCGGTGAGACGCTGTCGGTCGACGACTTCGTGCGACTGTTCCGGCGTTCGGGCGATTGGTCCGGTGATCGGGACGACACCGTCAACGCCGGCCGGAACGCAGCGCAAGCGGCGGGGCAGGCTTCTGTGAGTTGAAGCGAGTTATGGGTGGATCCGCGGCTGCCGGGGCGCCGTTGCGTGTGGTTCGCCGGTTACAGCGATAGTCTGCTGCGGTGTCCGCGTCCGACGGCAACACCGCCACGCAGTGGGTGCCCACTGGGTCGGTCACGGTTCGGGTGCCCGGAAAGGTCAACCTCTACCTGGCGGTCGGTGATCGCCGCGAGGATGGTTATCACGAGCTGACGACGGTGTTTCACGCTGTCTCGCTGGTGGACGAGGTGACGGTGCGCAACGCCGACGTGCTGTCGCTCGAACTCGTCGGAGAGGGGGCCGACAAGTTACCCACCGACGAAGGCAACCTCGCCTGGCAGGCGGCCGAGCTGATGGCCGAACACGTGGGCCGGGCACCCGACGTGTCGATCATGATCGACAAATCCATTCCGGTGGCCGGCGGGATGGCGGGTGGCAGTGCGGATGCGGCTGCGGTGCTGGTCGCGATGAACTCACTGTGGGAACTCAACGTGCCGCGCCGCGACCTGCGCATGCTGGCCGCGCGGCTGGGCAGCGATGTGCCGTTCGCGCTGCACGGCGGTACCGCGCTGGGAACCGGTCGCGGCGAGGAGCTGGCCACTGTGCTGTCACGGAACACGTTCCACTGGGTGCTGGCGTTCGCCGATAGCGGACTGCTCACTCCGGCGGTGTTCACCGAGCTCGACCGGCTCAGGGGGGTCGGCGATCCGCCACGGCTGGACGAACCCGGGCCGGTGCTGGCTGCCCTGGCCGCGGGCGATCCCGAGCAGCTGGCGCCGCTGCTGGGCAACGAAATGCAAGCGGCGGCGGCGAGCCTGGACCCGGCGCTGCGGCGTGCCCTGCGCGCTGGTGTGGAGGCGGGTGCGCTGGCGGGCATCGTGTCCGGCTCGGGTCCGACGTGTGCCTTCCTGTGCGCCTCGGCGACCTCGGCGATCGATGTCGGCACGCAGCTGTCGGGGGCGGGTGTCTGCCGCACCGTTCGAGTCGCCAGCGGACCCGTACCCGGCGCCCGCGTGGTACCGGTGCCTACGACCGAAGTGTGACGTCGACCTCAAAGCGCGCCAGAGTTTGGCAGTTACTTAAGAGTTGTTTAAGATAATCGGCGGTGACGAGTAGTGATGAGCAGGAGCATGCGATTTCGTCCGCCCGGCACTGCGCCGGGCGGACTACGAATCGCCAGATCAGCCAGGCTCTTGAGGATCGTACGACCCAGCGTCGGGCTGTCGGCTCATCACCGGTTCGAGACATAATCGCTCCCCAACTGTGTGCGCGCGCCTGTCGCAATGTGATGTCCAGCAGGCGGAACATGAGAATCCGGACCTTGGGGAAAGCGCCGGAACCGAGGAGGGTGTTGTGAGCCGGTTTACCGAGACGATGTTCCGAAATGCACACCAGACCACTAAGGGCATGGTGACCGGTGAGCCACACACCCCGGTCCGCCACACCTGGCGCGAGGTGCACGAGCGGGCGCGTCAGATAGCCGGGGGCCTGGCCGCTGCGGGCGTGGGCCACGGCGACGCGGTCGGCGTGCTGGCCGGAGCGCCGGTGGAGATCGCCCCAACCGCACAGGGCCTGTGGATGCGCGGCGCCAGCCTGACCATGCTGCATCAGCCGACCCCTCGCACCGACTTGGCTTTGTGGGCAGAGGACACCACCACCGTCATCCACATGATCGAGGCCAAGGTGGTCATCGTTTCCGACCCGTTCATGCCGGCCGCTCCAGTGCTCGAGGAGCGCGGTATCAAGGTGCTGACCGTCGAGCAACTGCTGGCATCCGATCCGATCGACCCCATCGAGACCGGTGAGGACGATCTGGCGCTGATGCAGCTGACCTCCGGTTCCACCGGGTCTCCTAAAGCCGTTCTGATCACCCACCGCAACGTGCACTCGAATGCCGAGGCGATGTTCATCGGCGCTCAGTACGACGTCGGGAAAGACGTGATGGTCAGCTGGCTGCCGTGCTTCCACGACATGGGGATGATCGGCTTTTTGACAGTGCCGATGTACTTCGGGGCCGAGCTGGTCAAGGTCACCCCGATGGACTTCTTGCGCGACACGCTGCTGTGGGCCAAGTTGATCGACAAATACAAGGGCACGATGACGGCGGCCCCCAACTTCGCCTACTCGCTGTTCGCCAAGCGGCTGCGCAAGCAGGCCAAGCCCGGCCAGTTCGACCTGTCGACGCTGCGCTTCGCCCTCTCGGGTGCTGAGCCGGTCGAGCCTGCCGATGTCGAGGACCTGATCGACGCGGGCAAGCCATTTGGGCTCAAGCCCGGGGCGATCCTGCCTGCGTACGGCATGGCCGAGGCCACGCTGGCGGTGTCGTTCTCCGAATGCAATGCGGGCCTGGTTGTCGACGAAGTGGATGCCGACCTGATGGCCGCGCTGCGTCGCGCGGTTCCCGCTACCCGCGGCAACACCCGTCGGCTGGCGTCGCTGGGGCCGCTGCTGGAAGGCCTGGAGATTCGCATCGTCGGCGAGGACGGCACGGTGCTGCCCAAGCGCGGCGTCGGGGTCATCGAGTTGCGCGGTGAGCCGCTGACCCCGGGCTACATCACCATGGGCGGGTTCATGTCGGCTCAGGATGAGCAGGGCTGGTATGACACCGGTGACCTCGGCTATCAGATGGATAACGGTCACGTCGTGGTGTGTGGCCGGGTCAAGGACGTCATCATCATGGCCGGCCGGAATGTGTACCCCACCGACATCGAGCGGGCGGCGGGCCGGGTCGAAGGTGTCCGTCCGGGTTGCGCGGTGGCCGTACGACTCGACGCCGGACATTCGCGCGAGAGCTTCGCCGTCGCTGTCGAGTCGAATGCCTTCGAGGACCCCGCCGAGGTTCGCCGCATCGAGCATCAGGTGGCCCACGAGGTGCTCGCCGAGGTCGACATGCGGCCACGCAACGTCGTGGTTCTCGGTCCGGGCACCATCCCGAAGACGCCGTCGGGCAAGCTGCGGCGGGCGAATTCCGTCACTCTGGTCACGTAGCGGTCGCTGCTGGTCCTGCCTTTTCGGCGATGATCAGCGTGTAACCGATGCGTCCGGCCTTCACCGCTTCGCGCGCGAGCACGGTGAACGCGAGAACGGAGTCGGGAGCAACGCCGTTGTCGGCGAGAACGGTGGGCGCCGCGATGCGCAGGGCCGTTATACGGGCGTCGATGCGGTCGATCATGTGCAGCAGGCTGTAGTCGTGTGACTCGACGTGCCGGGTGTGCAGTCCGGCCCTGGTGAGCGCGTCGAATGTGTTGTCGGGCAACGGAAGTTCTTCGGCGTCGCCATGGTGGAATCGCACCTGCCGACTCAGCCCGCTCTGTGCGACGGCGACTCGGGCGCGGTTCACGTTGATCTCGCTGATGTCGACGCCATCGACGGTGACGTTGTATTCGCCGGCGAGCAGCCGGGCAGTGGCGCCGGGTCCGGAGGCGATGTCGGCCACCCGCCGGCGCTCACCGGCCGACCGCAGCCCGAGCTGGTCGGCCAGCTCGCGGGTCAACGCCGCGCCCCCCGGATGATAGGAGTCGCCGAGCAGTAAGGCCACCGCGTCGCGGGAGTACATCTCGGCGCAACACCCGAGTGGCTCTGTCAGCGCGCTGACCAACGGCTACCCCCGGTCGGGCGCTCACTCGGTACGGTGGAGCGATGACTACCCAATTGTCCAGCGGTGCAACCGTTCCAGCACGCCGCCTCGAGGCCATCAACGGCCAGTCGGTGGATGTGCCTGCGCCGGCGGGAAGGACGCACCTGCAGTTTCGGCGGTTCGCGGGTTGTCCGATCTGCCATCTGCATCTGCGCAGTTTCGCCGACGGGTATCAGGAGGTTGCAGACGCCGGAATCACCGAGGTGGTGTTCTTCCACTCGCCAGTCGACGAGCTGCGCGGCTATCAGTCCTTGCTGCCGTTCACGGTGATCGCCGACCCCGACCGGGTGCAGTACCGCCAGTTCGGGGTGGAGACCGGATTGCGCGCCCTCACTCATCCACGGGCGTGGTGGGCCGCGTTGCGCGGCGGGGCGGCGCTGGTGCATCGCGCCGATCCCGACCGGGCCGGCGTCGGATTAGGCGACGGTTCAACACATTTGGGATTGCCCGCCGACTTCCTGATCGATCCCGACGGAACCGTCGTGGCCGTGCACTATGGGCGTCACGCCGACGACCAGTGGTCGGTGGCTCAATTGCTGGACATCCACCGCTCGCTCGGCGGAAAGCAGTCATCGTGACTCACCTGCGGTTGATCGCCGCACTTGCTGTCGCGGCGGTAGTCGCGGCGGCGTGCGGTTCGCACTCGGAGCCGTCAGCAGCGCCTCGAACCACAACGGGCGCCACGAGCCCGGGGCCCGCGGGTCGAGCCGTTCCCGCACAGCTGCAGTTCACCGCCAAAACCCTCGATGGGCAGGACTTCAACGGGCCAAGCCTGCTGGGTAAGCCCGCGGTGCTGTGGTTCTGGGCGCCCTGGTGTCCGACTTGTCAAGGCGAAGCGCCAATGGTCGGCCAGATCGCTGCCTCCCACCCGGCCGTGACCTTCGTCGGGGTGGCCGGACTGGGCCAGGTGCCTGCCATGCGGGAGTTCGTCGACAAGTACCCGGTGAACGGATTCACCCAGTTGGCTGACGTCGACGGATCGGTCTGGGCGAAGTTCGGCATTATCGCGCAACCCGCGTTTGCGTTCATTCGGTCCGACGGCGGCATCGACGTCGTCACGGGCCGGTTGTCTGAGTCTGACCTGGCCCGGCGGGTAACCGCGTTATCCAACCCGTGATCGACCTTACTGGTGTCGGGGCCGTCGTGGCGTATGGCTCGCGCGCCAGGTAGACGCCGCGTTCGCGCGACGACCCACGGATGGGTGCCTTACCAGTCGTGGACGCGGTTTTGTGCAGGCTCCAGTCCCAGTTCGATGAGCAACTCGGTGGCGTCGGCAGCCTGCTCGCGGATCGTGGGGATCTCAGGTCGCTCGGGCGCGCTGAAATTCTCCAGCACGAACGCCGCGGGGTCCTTGCGTCCGGGCGGTCGGCCAATCCCGATACGCACCCGCTGGAAGTCTTTGGTACCCAGCGCGGCCGCCACCGAGCGCAGCCCGTTGTGGCCGCCTTCGCCGCCACCGAGTTTGAGCCTGATGCGACCGAAGTCGAGGTCGAGATCGTCGTGGATGACGATGATGCCGGCCGGCGGCACCGAGTAGAACTTCGCCAGCGGCCCCACCTGGCGGCCCGACTCATTCATGTAGCAGCGTGGCTTGGCCAACACCACCGAGCGTCCCGCCAACCGGCCAGTGACGACTTCGGCACCGGAACGCTTGTGCGCCTTGAATTTCGCGCCCAGCCGGGAGGCGAGCAGGTCGGCAACCATGAACCCGAGGTTGTGCCGGGTACGGGCGTAGTTTTCTCCCGGGTTGCCCAGGCCGACCACCAATAGCGGTTCGGCCACGTTGCGAGCCGTCTACTCGGACTCGTCCGCGGCCTCGGCTTCGCCGGCCTCTTCCTCGGCACCTTCCCGGATCTCGCCTTCCTCGCCCGCGCCCTCTTCCTCGAGGTCTTGGGCGGTCGGTGAGTTCACCACATTGATCACCAGCAATTCCGGGTCGGAGATCAGGTTGACGCCCGCCGGCAGGGGGATCTGTCCGGCGGTGAACTGGGTGCCCGGTTCGGCGCCCTCGACGGACACGGTCAGTTGCTCGGGAATCGACATGGCCTCAGCCTCGATCTCGATGGCGTTGGTCTCCTGGGTGACCATGGTGTCGGGTCCGGCCTCGCCCTGGACCAGGACGCTGACCTCGACGACGACCTTCTCGCCCCGGCGCACGACCAGCAGGTCGGCGTGCTGAATGATCCGGCGGATCGGGTGGATGTCGAGAGCTTTGGTCAGCGCCAGCTGTTCCTTGCCGGCGATGTCCAGGGTCAGCACCGCATTGGTGCCCGAGTGCCGGAGCACGGCCGCGAAGTCGTGTCCGGGTAACTCCAGGTGTTGTGGATCGGCGCCGTGACCATAGAGAACGGCGGGAATCTTGCCGTCGCGCCGGGCCCGCCGGGACGCGCCCTTGCCGGTCTCGGTACGCACCGTGACCTTGAGTTGGTTGACTGCAGATTTAGCCATCGTGTCGCTCCTGTGTGCTCGGCACCTAGTTCGGGGGCACGGCCAGGATCACGACAAAACGTCGGTCTCCGTCGATAACGGTGCTCTGGAAGCCCACGGACGTACTCCGAACCTCCCGGCCACCCTCGCCGTGACGCCCGGAAAGGTTAGCGCATGAGCACCTCAGAGAGGAAATTTGGTGCCTGTGAGCTGCTCAGACAGTTCCCAGAGCGCGGTGGCGGTGGTTGCGCTTTGCGCCCGTCGGCTGCGTCCGACCGGTTGGGTACGGCCTACATAGCCGAATCTGGGGCCGATGAAGGTGTTGCCCGGCAGATCCTGCGAGGCCGCGTACAAGGTTTGCCGGGCGCCGAAATCGGCGTCCGTGGCGACCAGTCGGGTACCGGCGGACACGATCGCGTCGCCGATCTTCCGGCCGGACGCCCCTTGCAGGTTGGTGTGTGAGAAGCCGGGATGAGTTGCCAGTGCGCGCAGCGGCGAACCGACCGGTTCGAGGCGCCGCTGCAGCTCGCTGGTGAACAGCAGGTTGGCGAGTTTCGACTGGCCGTAGGCCAGCCAGGGCGAGTATCGCCGGGTCTTCCAGTTGAGGTCTTTGAGGTTGATTCGTCCCGTCCAGTGCGCAATCGAGGAGATCGTGACCACCCGGTCGGTGAGCTTGGGCAGTAGCAGGTTGGTGAGCGCGAAATGACCGAGATGGTTGGTGCCGATCTGGCTTTCGAAGCCGTCGACGGTCAACGCGTACGGGGTGGCCATGATGCCGGCGTTGTTGATCAGCACGTCGGCTTTGTCTACCCCGTCGGCGAACTGCCGCACCGACGGAAGGTCCTGCAGGTCGAGCGCGCGCACCTCGACGTCGCCGCTCATCTGCTGCGCGGCGGCCTCGCCTTTGCCTATGTTGCGGACGGCCAGGATGACGTTGGCGCCTTTGCGCGCCAACTCGCGGGCTGTCACGGCGCCCAGCCCGCTGTTTGCGCCGGTGACGATCACGGTGCGCCCGGTGAACGACGGTAGATCTGCGGCGGTCCATTCAGTCATGGATGTTTACCCTAATGAAGTCGAACGGGCCCACCGCGCTGCGGTTGTCGCTCTGATGCGGGCAAACCGCACACAGGCCGGCCCAGTCACTTTGCCGCGACGACGAATCCGCGGATGATCGCCTCGATGTCGGAAGCCTGCGCGACTGCCTCGTCGGCCAGGCAGGTGATGGTGAGCTGAACCAGGTATCGCTGGTTGTCGGGCGGCGAGCCGGTGGGGATGACGATCCGGTTCCAGCTGTGCAGCCGAGCGCCCTTGAACTCATAGCTGCCCTGGATCATCGACGAGGGAAAGCCGTTGAAGTCTGCCGTGGAGGCGTCCAGCTGGGTGAAGTTCTCGGGGACATCGGCATTGCCGTGTTTGATCGCTTCGGCGACGTTGAAATCCCCGCGCAGCTTGAACACCATCAGGATGGCCGCCGGGTACTTGCCGCCCTTGGCAATCATCTCCGTGTTCGGGTTGGTCTTCGGATCGCCGTTCGGCGCCCAGCCCGCTGGTGTCGGAATCGACACCGTGAGGTCGGTCAGGGTGCCCGGTGCCACTTGTTCTCCGGCGACGCCGACGCTTTCCAGGTACTTCGACAGCGGGACGGGTTTGCTCGTCATCGGGGCGGCGCTGGTTGCCGAGCTTGTCGACAAGATCGACTGGAAATCAGGGGCCTTCGGTGCGCAAGCGACCGCAGACAGCGTCAGCGCGGCCATCACGACCGTGGCCGCGGATAGCTCGATGGCCCTTGCTGTCACAGAATCTCGCGGATCATGCGCACCAGCTCGTCCCGGGATGGCGGCGTTTTCAGATACTGGACAACCGTCGGCTCCACACCGTCGTCCCGCAACAAATCCAGCGTCTTCCGGGATGTGCTGCATTTGGGGTTGTGGTAGATGACTGCACTGTGCGGCAAGCCGCTGCGACCAGAGGCCATCTACGCGTCTCCGTCGAACAGCCCTGTGACTGAGCCGTTTTCGAAGACCGCTCGGATGGTGCTGGCCAGCAGCGGCGCAATGGACAAGACGGTGAGCTGGGGGAAGCGCTTCTCTTCGGTAATCGGGAGCGTGTTCGTGACGATCACTTCCCGGGCGCCGCACGCGGCCAGCCGTTCGGCAGCCGGGTCGGACAGCACACCGTGGGTGGCCGCGATGACGACGTCGGCGGCGCCGTCCTCACGCAACAGCTGCACGGCGCCGGCAATGGTGCCGCCGGTGTCGATCATGTCGTCAATGAGCACACAGGTGCGGCCGGCGACTTCGCCGACGACGCGGTTGGACACGACCTGGTTGGGCACCCGCGGGTCACGGGTCTTGTGAATGAAGGCCAGCGGAACGCCACCCAATGCGTCGGCCCATTTCTCGGCGATGCGCACCCGGCCGGAGTCGGGGGAGACCACCACCATGTTGCCGTCCGGGTAGTTGTCCTTGATGTAGCTGATCATCAGGTTCTGCGCGCGCATGTGGTCGACCGGCCCGTCGAAGAAGCCCTGGATCTGATCGGTGTG
Organism: uncultured Actinomycetota bacterium; assembly: GCA_963763005.1. Classification (GTDB taxonomy): domain Bacteria; phylum Actinomycetota; class Actinomycetes; order Mycobacteriales; family Mycobacteriaceae; genus Mycobacterium. The sequence continues at coordinate 35,751 of CAVXMI010000012.1, read as the reverse complement.
CAGGTCGACGGTGACTATCCGGTCGGCGCCTGCGGTCTTGAGCAGGTCGGCGACCAGCCGCGCCGAGATCGGTTCCCGGCCGCGGTGCTTCTTGTCCTGCCGGGCGTAAGGGTAGAACGGCATGACGGCGGTGATCCGTTTGGCGCTGCCCCGCTTGAGCGCGTCGATCATGATCAGCTGTTCCACCAGCCAGGTGTTCACCGGTGCCGGACACGATTGCAGAACGAAAGCGTCGCACCCGCGCACCGATTCGTGGAAGCGCACGAAGATCTCGCCGTTGGCGAACTCCCGCGCCGTCTGTGCGGTGACGTGGACGTCGAGTTCTTTGGCTACCTGCTCGGCCAGCTCCGGATGGGCGCGGCCGCTGAACAGCATCAGGTTTTTGCGATTATCGGTCCAGTCGTGGCTCAACGTGCCGCCCTCTCCGTATCGGGATCGGAATAGGGAATGGAAGGCCCCATCGTACGTAGCGGTGGGCCTGGATGTGTCGCCGGGTAGCCAGGAAACGAATTCACGGTGTCTGGTCGGCTTCGGGTGTCTGTGTGGCCTGCCGGGAGGCCTTTTCAGCGGCCTCAGCGGCCGCTGTGCCCGGCCGTTTGCGCTGAACCCAGTTTTCGATGTTGCGCTGCGGGCCTGCCGACACCGCCAGCGCTCCGGGCGGGACATCGTCGCGCACCACCGTGCCGGCACCGGTGTATGCGCCGTCGCCGACGGCCACCGGTGCCACGAACATGGTGTCTGACCCGGTGCGTACATGCGAGCCGATGGTGGTTCGCCGTTTGGTCGCGCCGTCGTAGTTGACGAACACACTGGATGCACCGATATTGCTGTGCTCGCCGATGTCGGCGTCCCCAACGTAGGTCAGGTGCGGCACCTTCGTCCCGGCGCCGATCGTGGAGTTCTTGGTCTCGACGAACGTGCCGAGCTTGCCGTCGGCTCCCAGCACGGTGCCGGGTCGCAGGTAGGTGAAGGGGCCGACCGTCGCGGCGTCACCGATCGACGCCGATATGCCGTGCGTGCGGATCACCGAGGCGCTGTCGCCGACGGTGACGTCGGTCAGGGTGGTGTCCGGGCCGACGACACAGCGACCGCCGATTTGGGTGCGGCCGAGCAGCTGGGTTCCGGGGTGGATGATGCTGTCGCGGCCGATCGTCACGTCAACGTCGATCCAGGTGGTGGCGGGATCGACGACGGTGACGCCGGCCATCTGATGGGCGGCCACAATCCGGCGGTTGAGTTCGGCGCCCAGTTCGGCCAGCTGGACGCGGTTGTTGACGCCGGCCACCAATGCGCTGTCGTCGACATGGCGGGCACTTACGGTCTGGCCGTCCCGGCGCAGGATGGAGATGACGTCGGTCAGGTAGAGCTCCTGCTGGGCATTGTTGGAGCTCAATCGGCTCAGTGCGGACCGCAGCGCGGCGATGTCGAAGGCGTAGACGCCGGTGTTGACCTCGCGGATCCCATGCTGCGAGGGCGTCGCGTCGGTCTGCTCCACGATCGCCATCACTTCGTTGTCCTGGGTGCGCAGAATGCGGCCGTAGCCGTGCGGATCGCTCAGAGTGGTGGTCAACACCGTCACTGCGGCGGACGCCGCGCTGTGGGTGGCGATCAGATCGGTGAGGGTGTCGGCGTCCAGCAATGGGGTGTCACCCGCGGCGACGACGACGATGCCGGCGTAATCATCGGGCAGTGCCGACAAGCCGCACAGCACGGCGTGTCCGGTGCCGAGTGGCCGGTCCTGCAGTGCTACGTCGATGGTGCGTCCGAGGGTGTCGACCAGCTCGGCGACCAGCGGGGAGATGCGCTGGTGATCGTGTCCCAGCACCACGACCAGATGCTGTGGTGCGAGCTTGGTCATGGCGTGCAGCGAGTGAGACAGCATGCTGCGTCCGCCGATGGTGTGCAGCACCTTGGGGGTGTCTGACCGCATCCGGGTGCCGGGCCCGGCCGCCAGGACCAGGACCGCGGTGTCACCACGAAACGTCATCAACTCTCCTATTGTGGCTTTGTCCCACGCGAACTGGGTGTCGGCGTGCCGACACGCGCTCCAGGGTGTCATTTCACGTGCACTCGAGGCAAAAACGCGCCAATTAGAGCCCATCGGGAAATTGCACCGAAGCTCCGTCGCCAGGACTCGAACCTGAACTTTCTGAACCAAAATCAGAGGTGCTGCCGATTACACCACGACGGATTGCACATCAACGGCGAGCAGGCCGCCCGCACGCCACCATGTGACTTTAAACGACCTCGTTGTGGGCTCGCGCAAACCGATACCCTGATGGCGTGGCAGCGCCGGAAAAAGAAACGCGGGCACCGCGCGCCCGGATGACCGGTAGCGAACGCCGGCACCAACTCATCGGCATCGCGCGATCGTTGTTTGCCGAACGCGGCTACGACGGGACCTCGATCGAGGAGATCGCGCAGCGCGCCAACGTGTCCAAGCCGGTCGTCTACGAGCATTTCGGCGGCAAAGAGGGCTTGTACGCCGTAGTGGTCGACCGTGAGATGTCGGCGCTGCTGGACGGCATCACCTCGTCGCTGACCAACAACCGGTCCCGGGTGCGGGTCGAGCGGGTCGCGCTGGCATTGCTGACCTATGTCGAAGAACGCACCGACGGCTTCCGCATCATGATCCGCGACTCGCCGGCCTCGATCAGTTCGGGCACGTATTCCAGCCTGCTCAACGACGCCGTCAGCCAGGTCAGCTCCATCCTGGCCGGCGACTTCGCCCGGCGCGGCCTGGACCCGGGCCTGGCCCCGCTGTACGCGCAGGCGCTGGTCGGTTCGGTGTCGATGACGGCGCAGTGGTGGCTAGACACGCGGGAACCCAAGAAGGAAGTGGTCGCCGCGCACCTGGTCAACCTGATGTGGAATGGCCTGACACACCTGGAAGCCGATCCGCGGCTGCAGGACGAGTAGCCTGCGGCCTCGGCGCCGGGCTCGATATTGACGAACTGCGGTCCTAGATGGGCCCCTAGAATGGCCGCATCATGACCGCACCGGGGCCTGCTAGCCCAGATACCCCGATCGCGGGGCTCGTCGAATTGGCGTTGACCGCGCCAACATTCCAGCAGCTCATCGCGCGCGCCTCCGATCGACCCGACGAATTGTCGCTGGTCGGCCCGGCCGGCGCGCGGCTGTTCGTGGCCAGTGCGCTGGCAAAGCAGGGTGCGTTGCTGGTGGTCACCGCCACCGGGCGCGAGGCCGACGACCTGACCGCTGAACTGCAGGGTGCATTCGGCAGTGCAGTGGCCGTCTTCCCGTCCTGGGAGACCCTGCCGCACGAGCGGCTCTCACCCGGCGTCGACACCGTGGGCAACCGCCTGATGGTCCTGCGCCGGCTGGCCCATCCCGACGACGCCCGGCTGGGCCCGCCGTTGCGGGTGGTGGTGACCGCGGCGCGCTCGCTGCTGCAGCCCATGGCACCGCAGCTGGGCCGGCAGGAACCAGTCGCCTTGAGCGTCGGCCAAGAGATCGGCTTCGAGGAAGTGATTGCCCGGCTGGTCGAGCTGGCTTACACCCGGGTGGACATGGTCGGCAAGCGCGGCGAGTTCGCGGTCCGCGGCGGGATTCTCGACATATTCGCACCGACCGCCGAGCATCCGGTGCGAGTCGAGTTCTGGGGTGACGAGATCACCGAAATGCGGATGTTCGCGGTCGCCGATCAGCGCTCGATTCCGGAGATCGACGTCGAAACGCTAGTGGCAGTCGCCTGCCGTGAACTGCTGCTCAGCGACGACGTACGGGCGCGGGCCGCCGAGTTGGCCGCACAAGCGGCCGCGCAGCGGCCGACAGGGGAAGCCGTCGTCTCCGGCAGCCTCACCGACATGCTGGCCAAGCTGGCCGAGGGCATCCCGGTGGACGGGATGGAGGCACTGCTGCCGGTGCTGCGGCCCGACGATCACGCGCTACTGATCGATCAGCTGGCCGCCGGGACGCCGGTGTTGCTGTGTGACCCGGAAAAGGTGCGTACCCGGGCCGCCGACCTGATCAAGACCGGCCGTGAATTCCTGGAGGCGTCGTGGTCGGTCGCAGCCATGGGTGCGCAGAATCAAGCGCCCGTCGACGTCGCACAGCTGGGCGGGTCAGGATTCGCCGAACTGGATGAGGTCCGGGCCGCGGCGGCCCGGACCGGTCATCCCTGGTGGACGTTGAGCCAGCTGCCCGACGAAGCGGCAATCGAGCTGGACGTCCGGGCTGCGCCGTCGGCGCGCGGTCATCAACACGACATCGACGGCATCTTTGCGATGCTGCGCGCGCATGTCTCGACCGGCGGGTACGCCGTGATGGTCGCGCCGGGCACCGGGACCGCACATCGCGTGGTGGAGCGGCTGGCCGAGTCCGACACCCCGGCCGCGATGTTGGACGCGGGTGCCGCACCCAAAATCGGTGTTGTCGGGGTGCTCAAGGGTCCGCTGCACGGCGGCGTCATCATCCCCGGTGCCAACCTGGTCGTCATCACCGAAGCCGATCTGACCGGCAGCCGGGCCACCGCCGTCGACGGCAAGCGGTTGGCGGCCAAGCGACGCAACACCGTGGACCCGCTGGCGCTCACGGCCGGCGACCTGGTGGTGCACGATCAGCACGGCATCGGGCGTTTCGTGGAGATGGTCGAACGCACCGTCGGCGGCGCCCGCCGCGAGTACCTGGTGCTGGAGTACGCGTCCAGCAAGAAGGGGGCCAGCACCCAAAAAAGCACAGACAAACTCTTTGTCCCGATGGACTCCCTGGATCAGCTGTCGCGGTATGTCGGTGGACAGGCGCCCGCGCTGAGCCGGCTCGGCGGCAGCGACTGGGCCAACACCAAAACCAAAGCGCGCCGCGCGGTCCGGGAAATCGCCGGCGAGCTGGTGTCGCTGTATGCGAAACGGCAGGCCAGCGCCGGACACGCGTTCGGGCCGGACACCCCGTGGCAGGCCGAGATGGAGGATGCGTTCGCTTTCACCGAGACCGTCGACCAGCTCACCGCGATCACCGAGGTCAAGGCCGACATGGAAAAGCCGGTGCCGATGGACCGGGTGATCTGCGGCGACGTCGGCTACGGCAAGACCGAGATCGCGGTGCGGGCCGCGTTCAAGGCGGTTCAGGACGGCAAACAGGTCGCCGTGCTGGTGCCCACCACGCTGCTGGCCGACCAGCATCTGCAGACATTCACCGATCGGATGGCCGAATTCCCGACGACCGTCAAGGGCCTGTCCCGGTTCACCGACGCCGCCGAGTCCCGCGCCGTGATCGACGGCCTGGCCGACGGGTCGGTGGACGTCGTGATCGGCACGCATCGGCTGCTGCAGACCGGGGTGCGCTGGAAGGACCTGGGCCTGGTCGTGGTCGATGAGGAGCAGCGGTTCGGCGTCGAACACAAGGAGCACATCAAGTCGCTGCGCACGCACGTGGACGTGCTGACCATGAGCGCCACGCCGATCCCGCGCACGCTGGAGATGAGTCTGGCCGGGATTCGTGAGATGTCGACGATCCTGACGCCGCCCGAAGAGCGCTACCCGGTGTTGACCTACGTAGGTCCGCACGAGGACAAGCAGATCGCCGCCGCCCTGCGCCGGGAGCTGCTGCGCGACGGGCAGGCGTTTTACGTGCATAACCGGGTCAGCTCCATCGACCAGGCCGCCGCCCGGGTGCGTGGTCTGGTGCCCGAGGCGCGAGTTGTCGTCGCGCACGGGCAGATGCCCGAGGACCTCTTGGAAAGCACCGTGCAGGGGTTCTGGAACCGCGAATACGACATCCTGGTCTGCACCACGATCGTGGAGACCGGCCTGGACATCTCCAACGCCAACACGCTCATCGTCGAGCGCGCCGATACTTTCGGGCTCTCCCAGCTGCACCAGCTGCGCGGCCGGGTCGGCCGCAGCCGCGAGCGCGGTTATGCCTACTTCCTCTATCCACCGCAGGCGCCGCTGACCGAGACGGCCTACGACCGGTTGGCGACCATCGCGCAGAACAACGAGCTGGGCGCGGGCATGGCGGTCGCGATGAAGGACCTCGAGATCCGCGGTGCCGGTAACGTGCTCGGTGTCGAGCAGTCCGGGCACGTCGCCGGCGTCGGGTTCGATCTGTACGTGCGACTGGTCGGTGAGGCCGTCGAGGCCTACCGAAAGGCCGCCGACGGCGAGACGGTGACCGCCGCCGACGAGCCTAAGGATCTGCGGATCGATCTGCCGGTCGACGCACACCTGCCGCCGGACTACATCGCCAGCGACCGCCTGCGCCTGGAGGGCTATCGGCGGCTGGCCGCCGCCGCCGACAACGCGGCCGTGCAGGCTGTTGTGGACGAGCTGACCGACCGCTACGGGGAGCTGCCTGAACCCGCCCGGCGGCTGGTCGCGGTGGCGCGGTTGCGGCTGCTGTGCCGCGGCTCCGGCATCACCGAAGTGAGCGCCCCGTCGTCAGCGACGGTGCGGCTGTCGCCGATGAGTCTGCCGGATTCCGCCCAGGTGCGCCTGGCGCGGATGTATCCGGGAGCGCACTACCGGGCCACGACGTCCACGGTGCAGGTTCCCATTCCACGAGCCGGGGGCGTCGGCTCGTCCCGCATCCGCGATGTCGAATTGGTCCAGATGGTGGCCGACTTGGTGACTGCGCTCGCAGGGAAACCGCAGCAAGATATCGCTATAGCTGCAACGACGTCGAGTGAGGAGCGGCAAGCGCGATGATTGTCGTCCTGGTCGACTCCCGCCGTCCGTCGCTGGTGCCTGTCGAGGCTATCGAGTTGCTCAGCGGCGAGGTGCAATACACCGAGGAGATGCCGGTGGCGGTGCCTTGGTCGCTGCCCGCGGCGCATCCGGCGCACATGGGAGACGACGCACCGGTGTTGTTGTCATCTGACCCCAACCACCCCGCCGTGGTTGCACGATTGGCCGCCGGAGCCCGGCTGATTTCGGCGCCGGACCGAGAGCGCGGCGAACGCCTGGTCGACGCCGTCGCGATGATGGACAAACTTCGCGCCCACGGGCCGTGGGAAAGTGAGCAGACCCACGACTCGTTGCGCCGTTACCTGCTGGAGGAGACCTACGAGCTGCTGGACGCGGTGCACAGCGGCGATGCTGACCAGCTGCGCGAGGAACTCGGCGACCTCCTGCTGCAGGTGCTATTCCACGCCCGCATCGCTGAGGACGCGGCGCTGCTTCCCTTCACCATCGACGACGTGGCCGACACGCTGATGCGGAAGCTGGGCAATCGGGCACCGGGAGTGCTTGCCGGCGAATCCATTTCGCTCCAAGATCAGATGGCTCAGTGGGAAGAGCGCAAGGCGGCCGAAAAATCTCGGAGCTCGGTATTGGAAGACGTTCATACCGGTCAGCCGGCGTTAGCGTTGGCGCAAAAGGTGATTCAGCGTGTCGGCAAGGCCGGTCTGCCCGCGGAGCTGATCCCCGCCGAGATCACCTCGGTTACCGTCGCGGCCGATGTTGATGCGGAAAACTCTTTGCGTGCAGCGGTTCTGGATTTTGTAGACACGGTCCGCAGTGCCGAGAAGGCGATTGCGGCCGCGCGCCGTGGCGACAGCGTTGCCGAGGAGCTGGATGTGGCGCCGCTCGGCACGATCGCCGAGGAGGAATGGCTGGCCCACTGGCCATCCGATTTGCCTGACGGCGCAGCCGAGGCGCTTGAGGCTCCCAAAGGAGCCCGCGGCGGCTCCAAGAAGCGCAAAGGCCGGCGGTAAGACCGGTCCGTCCGCGGCGCGTCCGGCCGTTTTGCACCGATCTGAGTGATGTTTGCGACGACTCAGAGATTCCTCACTTCAAGCGATCATCGTGCAGTTTGCGATATATACCTTTGCCACCAGCTAAACCCGGAATTGCGATAGCCAAATGCATTAGTGGCTAATCAATAATCACCTGAGATCAACGGCGTCTCTGTGTGCTGAGCCCCGAATCAGACCGGGCAGTTCCGAAACCCATGGGACGATGATCATGACTGAAGCGGGTATCGGGACCCAACAGGAGAGTCAAAGAGGAGCCTTGTGACGCCGAGACGTTGGTTGCGCGCGGTCGCCGTGATAGGGGCGACCGCGATGCTATTGGCGTCCAGCTGTACGTGGCAGCTCAGCCTTTTTATCCCCGAGGGCGTGCCGCCGCCGGCGGGGGATCCGGTGCCGCCGGTGGACACGCACGCCAGCGGCCGGCCCCCCGATCAGCTGCGTGAATGGGCAGAGAAACGCGCTGCGGCATTGGAAATTCCGGTCATCGCGTTGGAGGCCTACGCCTACGCCGCCCGCGTCGCCGAGGTCGAGAACCCGAAGTGCCATATCGCGTGGACCACGCTGGCGGGGATCGGGCAGGTGGAAAGTCACCACGGTACCTACCGCGGCGCGACGATAGCGCCCAACGGGGATGTGACTCCCCCCATCCGGGGCGTTCGCCTCGACGGCACCGGCGGCACCCTGCGCATCGTGGACAGCGACGCAGGCAACATGGATGGCGACGCCCGGGTTGAGCGCGCGATGGGGCCGATGCAGTTCATCTCCGAGACATGGCGGCTGTACGGGGTCGACGCCAACAACGACGGCATCGTCAGCCCGGACAACATCGACGATGCCGCGCTCTCGGCGGCGGGTTACTTGTGCTGGCGCGGCAAGGATCTCGCGACACCGAGAGGTTGGATTACCGCGCTGCGCGCCTACAACAACTCCGGCGTTTACGCGCGGGCCGTCCGGGACTGGGCGACCGCTTACGCGGCCGGTCACCCGCTGTAGCAGGATGAATCGTGGACTCAGGCTTTACGCTGAATTGCGGGCCCCCGGGGGCCGCCATCAGCTAGGACGCAAAGGAGAACCCAGTGCCGATTATCGAGCAGGTCGGGGCCCGCGAGATCCTCGATTCCCGCGGCAACCCGACGATCGAGGTCGAGGTGGCTTTGATCGACGGGACATTCGCCCGCGCCGCGGTGCCTTCGGGCGCCTCGACGGGGGAGCACGAGGCCGTCGAGTTGCGCGACGGCGGCGACCGCTACGGCGGCAAAGGGGTGAAAAAGGCGGTACAAGCCGTGCTCGATGAGATCGGCCCGGCTGTAATCGGACTCAACGCCGACGATCAGCGATTGGTCGACCAGGCACTGGTGGACCTCGACGGCACCCCCGACAAGTCCCGACTGGGTGGGAACGCGATCCTGGGTGTCTCGCTGGCCGTCGCCAAGGCGGCCGCGGATTCGGCGGAGTTGCCGCTGTTCCGCTATGTCGGCGGGCCGAACGCTCATATTCTGCCGGTGCCGATGTTCAACATCCTCAACGGCGGCGCACACGCCGACACCGCCGTCGACATTCAGGAGTTCATGGTGGCGCCGATCGGGGCGCCCAGCTTCGCTGAGGCGCTGCGCTGGGGTGCCGAGGTGTACCACGCGCTGAAGTCGGTCCTGAAGAAGGAGGGGCTGTCCACCGGCTTGGGCGACGAGGGCGGCTTCGCCCCGGATGTGGCCGGCACCACCGCGGCACTGGACCTGATCAGTCGGGCCATCGAGTCGGCGGGCTTCAAACCCGGCGCCGACGTGGCGCTGGCCCTCGACGCCGCGGCTAACGAGTTCCATGCCGACGCCACGGGCTACACCTTCGAGGGCAAGAGCCGCACCGCCGACCAGATGACCGAGTTCTACGCAGGTCTGCTCGGTTCCTACCCGCTGGTGTCCATCGAAGACCCACTCTACGAGGGTGATTGGGACGGCTGGGCAGCTCTGACGGCGTCGATCGGCGACCGCGTGCAAATCGTCGGTGACGACATCTTCGTCACCAATCCAGAGCGGCTCGAAGAGGGCATCGAAAGGGGCGTGGCAAACGCGTTGCTGGTGAAGGTGAACCAGATCGGGACGCTGACCGAGACACTCGACGCGGTCGCGTTGGCTCACCACAGCGGATACCGCACGATGATCAGCCACCGCAGCGGCGAGACGGAGGACACCATGATCGCTGATCTGGCGGTGGCCGTCGGCAGCGGGCAGATCAAGACGGGCGCGCCGGCCCGCGGTGAACGCGTCGCCAAATACAACCAGCTGCTGCGGATCGAAGAGGCGCTGGGCGACGCCGCTCGTTACGCCGGAGATCTCGCATTTCCGCGATACGCGCTGGAAACGAAATAGGACGAAATAGGTTGGCAGTCAACGGCAAACGCGGCTGAGTCGACATGCCCGACGCGAAACGGCCCGATCCGAAACGCCGCTCCCCGGCATCGCGTCCGGGGAAGGCCGGCGATTCGGGTCGGGCCCGTCGCTCCACATCACCCTCGAGGCCCTCGCAGCCCTCGCAGACTGCGCCCCACGCCACTCGCGACGCGACGCGCACGCTGCAGGAGCATGTCGTCGAACCCATCAAGCGGTCGTTCACCGAATCGGTCGAGCAGCGGTCCGATCAGCGGCTGGGCTTCACCGCCCGGCGGGCGGCGGTCTTGGCCGCGGTTGTCTGCGTGCTCACGCTGACCATCGCTGGACCCGTACGCACCTACTTCGCGCAGCACACTGAAATGGAACAGCTGTCGGCACGCGAAGCCGCGCTGCGCCGCCAGATTGCCGAACTGGAGCAGCAGAAGGGCCAGCTGGCTGACCCGGCGTATATCGCGGCACAGGCCCGCGAGCGCCTCGGTTTCGTGATGCCGGGAGACATCCCGTTTCAGGTCCAGCTGCCGCCGACGGCGGCGGTGTCCACGCAGCCAGGGGCCGAGGCGGCGATCCCGACCAAGAACGAGCCCTGGTACACCTCGCTGTGGCACACCATCGCCGACGCCCCGCACCTACCGCCTGGCGCCGCCCCGCCGCCCGCGCCGGAGTCCGGACCACCCGGTCCGGCGCTGCCGGCTTCGCCCAACCCGACGGCGCCCGGTGGTTGACCATGTCGACCTGGAGGTGGTGGCGCGTCAGCTCGGCCGGGAGCCTCGCGGCGTGCTCGAGATAGCCTACCGATGCCCCGACGGCGAACCCGGCGTGGTGAAGACCGCGCCGAAACTTCCTGACGGCACGCCGTTTCCGACCTTGTACTACCTGACGCATCCGGTGCTCACGTCGGCCGCGAGCAGACTGGAGACCACCGGACTCATGCGTGAGATGACCGAGCGGCTGCGGCAGGACTCCGATCTGGCCGCCGCGTATCGGCGGGCGCACGAGTCGTATCTGGCCGAGCGTGACGCAATCGAGCCGCTTGGGACCACATTCTCCGCCGGCGGCATGCCTGATCGGGTCAAGTGTCTGCACGTGCTGATCGCGCATTCGCTGGCCAAGGGCCCCGGGGTGAACCCGTTCGGCGACGAGGCGCTGGCGCTGCTGGCCGCCGAGCCGGGAACGGCCGCCACGTTGGTGACGGCGCAGTGGCGGTGACGGCGGGGGTGAGCCGCGTCGCCGCAATTGACTGCGGTACCAACTCGATTCGGTTGCTGATCGCCGAGGCAGCCGGCGCGCGGCTGCGCGATGTGCATCGCGAAACCCGGATCGTGCGGCTGGGTCAGGGAGTCGACGCAACCGGTCAATTCGCGCCGGACGCGATTGCCCGGACACGGGCCGCATTGGCCGACTATGCCGAACTGCTGAAGGTTCACGGTGTCGAGCGGGTGCGGATGGTGGCAACGTCAGCCACTCGCGATGCCGCCAATCGTGATGTCTTCTTCGCGATGACGGCCGACGTGCTGGGCGGGGTGATCCCTGGCTCGGTTGCGGAAGTGATCACCGGCGCCGAGGAGGCTGAACTGTCGTTTCTCGGTGCTGTAGGCGAATTAGACAGCGCCGGTGCACCGTTCGTTGTCGTCGACTTGGGTGGCGGCTCCACCGAGATCGTGCTCGGGAAAGCTGGAAACGAGGTCGTGGCGAGTTACTCGGCCGACATCGGCTGTGTCCGGCTGACCGAACGTTGCTTGCACTCCGACCCGCCGACACCGGAGGAAGTGGCCGCAGCCCGCCAGGTCGTGCGCGAGCGGCTCCAAGCCGCGCTGCGGGTGGTGCCGGTCGAAGGGGCCCGGACCTGGGTCGGGCTGGCCGGAACGATGACCACGCTGTCCGCGTTGGCCCACAACATGACGGCGTATGACGCTGAGGCCATCCATCTTTCACGGGTACCCGGCAGCGCGCTGATGGCGGTCTGTGAGCGGCTGATCGGTATGCGTCGGGAGGAGCGTGCCGCGCTGCCACCGATGCATGAGGGCCGGGTGGATGTGATTGGCGGCGGCGCGATCGTGGTGCAGGAGTTGGCGCGCGAGCTGCGCGACCGGGCCGGCATCGACGAGCTGACTGTCAGCGAACACGACATCCTGGACGGCATCTTGCGGTCGCTCTGCGGGTAGTCACATCTGCCACACGCGTATCCGCTCAGAGGGGATGCACACTTTGCCCGCCTCATAGCGACAACCTCAGTTGATGTCATACCTGCGTGCGACTGTTCGACAATGAACCACTCGCTACGCCTCCAGGGAATCGAGCTTCGTTACGTGCTCACGATGCACCTGTCCCGGCATGGGCCGGCGACCATCACCGAAATGATCGATGCGCTCGGCTGGCACGGCTTTTGCGTCCGCGGCAGAGCATCGAAAGCCGTTTCAGATGCCCTGCGCTGGGAGATCGAACGAGGTAGAGTCCGCCGGCTCGGGCGCGCTCGATACGGACCGGCGTACATCCCACGCGCCACCGAATACCGGATCCACCAACGGGTGCTGGCTTTGCGTGCGGCAGCCAGATTGTCGCTGAGAGGCGGGCAAAGTGTGCATCCCCTCTGAGCGGATACGCGTGTGACAGATGTGGTTTACGCTTCGAAGCGATAGCCCATACCCGATTCGGTCAACAGGTGTTTGGGATGCGACGGGTCATCTTCTAGTTTGCGCCGCAGCTGCGCCAGATAAACACGTAGGTAATGGGTCTCGGAGGCATACGCCGGTCCCCATACCTCTTTAAGGAGTTCCTCGCGGCCGACCAGCTTGCCCCGATTGCGGGCCAGCATCTCGAGCATGCCCCATTCGGTCGGGGTGAGATGCACGTCAACACCGCCTTTGGTGACCTTCTTGGCGGCCAGATCGACGGTGAACGAGTCGGTTTCGATTACCGGCTGGTCCAATTCGGACGCCGCAGTGTTGCGGCGCACCGCCGCGCGCAGCCTGGCCAGGAACTCGTCCATCCCAAAGGGTTTCGTGACGTAGTCGTCGGCGCCGGCATCCAGGGCCTGGACCTTGTCCGACGAATCGGTGCGCGCCGACAACACGATTACCGGCGCGGTCAGCCAGCCGCGGAGACCGCCCAGCACGTCGATGCCCGAAATGTCGGGCAGGCCGAGGTCGAGGATCACCACGTCGGGCGGGTGTTCTGCGGCGGCGCGCAGCGCGCCCGCACCGGTCGAGGCGGTGACGACTTCGTAGCCACGCACGGTCAGGTTGATGCGCAGCGCGCGCAGGATGTGCGGCTCGTCGTCGATCACCAACACCCGGGTCATCGTTCACCGTCTTCCCGCGGGGCGGCCAGATCCACCACGACGGTGAGTCCGCCTCCCGGCGTATCGCCGGCCGCAATGGCGCCGCCCATGGCCTCGACGAAGCCGCGCGCCACGGACATTCCCAGGCCGACGCCGGTGGTGTTGTCGTTATCGCCCAGCCGCTGGAAGGCTTCGAAGATCTGCTCCTCGGTTCCGTGTGGAACCCCGGGGCCCTCGTCGATGACGTTGATCAGGACGCGATCGCCCACCCGTCCGGCGTTGACCCGGACGACGCAGTTGGGCGCATATCGTAGTGCGTTGTCGATCAGGTTGGCCAAGACCCGTTCCAGCAGCCCGGCGTCGGCCATCACCACGGTGCCACCGACGTCGACCTTGACGCGGTCGATGGCGGATCGGTAGAACCCGGTTGCGCCCTTGCCGATGCTGACCAACGCTCGTTGCACCGTTTCCTCCAGGTACACCCGCTGCAGTTCGGGGCGGACCACGCCGGCGGCCAGCCGCGACGAATCGAGCAGGTTTCCAACCAGTGCGGTGAGTTGGTCGATGGACTCCTCGATGGTGGCCAGCAATGCGGCGGTGTCCTCGGGGGAGAAGGCGACGTCGTCGGCGCGCAAGCTGGACACTGCGACCTTGGCCGCCGCCAGCGGGGTACGCAGATCGTGGCTGACTGCTGAGAGTAGCGAGCGCCGGAGTTCGTCGGCCTGCACAATGGCTTCGGTCCGGCTGGCTTCTTCGGCCATCTCGCGTTGCTTGACCAGACCTGCGGCTTGCTTGGCCACCGCACCGAGCACCCGGCGGTCCCGCGCGGACAGCTTCCTGCCCGCCATCAGCATCCAGAACTCGTCGTCACCGACCTCGATCGCGGTGTCAGCGGAATCAACAGTGGTGCAGGGATCTATGCCTACGGAGGCGATGACGTAACCACGATCTTTGCCCGAGGATTCGTCGGTATACTCGCGCAGCATGCTGACCGCGCGCTGTGCGTAGGTCTCCCGTACGCGTTCCAGAAGTGCCTCGAGGTCCGCGCCGCGCAGCACCGACCCCGCGAACAGCGTGAGCAGTTCAGCCTCCTGCGAGGCCAGTCGGGCTTCCCGGGCACGTTTTGCCGCGCCGTCGACAAGGACCGCGACCGCGACCGCGACGACTAGCAGGACCACCTCGGTGACGGCGGCGTCCGGTTCCGCGATGGTGAAAGTGTGCCGGGGAGCCGTCAGGTAGTAGTTCAACAACAGGCTGGATAACACCGCCGAAAGCGCCGCCGGGGCAACGCCTCCGAGAAGGGCGACCACAAGCACTCCGACGAAGAACAGCGCGCTCGCGCCACTGGTGTCCAGAAACCGGTCCAGCGTGGTCACCGTGACCGCGCAGATAGCCGACGGGACAATGAAGGCCGCCAGCCAGGACGCCACCCGTCGCTCGCGGGGCGAGATCGGCGCACTTCGAATTCCGCGCTTGGATTCCTCGTGGGTGACGATGTGCACGTCGATCTTGCCGGACCGCTCGACAATCGCCGGGCCGATGCCCTCCTCGAAGATTCGCGCCCACCGGGAACGGCGGGACGTCCCGATCACCAGCTGGGTGGCGTTGATCTCGCGGGCGAAATCAAGTAGGGCGCTGGGTACGTCGTCACCGACCACGGTATGCAGGGAGGCGTCGAGGCTGCTCGCCAGCTCACGAATCTTACCGATCCGGGCCGCCGACAGACCGGCCAGTCCGTCACCGCGCAAGACGTGCACCACCACGAGTTCGGCACTGGACTTGGATGCGATCCGGGATGCCCGCCGCACCAGCGTCTCTGATTCCGGACCACCGGTCACGGCCACTGCGACGCGCTCGCGCGCTTCCCAGATATCGGTGATCTTGTTCTCCGCGCGGTACCTGGCCAGTGTGGTGTCCACCTGGTCGGCCAGCCACAACAGCGCCAATTCTCTTAGTGCGGTGAGATTTCCGCGGCGGAAGTAGTTGGACAGCGCTGCGTCGATTCTTTCCGGAGCATATACGTTTCCGTGGGATAACCTGCGGCGCAATGCCTCCGGTGTGATGTCGATGAGTTCCACCTGTGAAGCTTGCCGCACGATCGAATCCGGAACGGTTTCCTTCTGTTCGATACCGGTGATCTGGGCGACGACGTCGTTGAGGCTTTCCAGATGTTGGACATTGACGGTGGAGATCACCGTGATACCGGCTTGCAGTAGCTCCTCGACATCCTGCCAGCGTTTGTGGTTTCTGCTGCCCGGTGTATTGGTATGGGCCAGCTCGTCAACCAGCACGACCTGCGGATGCCTTGCCAGCACGGCGGGCACGTCGAGCTCGGGAAAGTTGGTGCCGCGATACTCGATGCAGCGGGGCGCGATGATCTCGATGCCCTCAAGCAGCTCAGCGGTTTTCACGCGTGCGTAGGTCTCGATCACGGCCGCCACCAGGTCGGTGCCGCGCTCCAATCGCCGGTGCGCTTCGCCGAGCATCGCGTAGGTCTTGCCGACCCCCGGAGCCGCACCCAGGTAGATGCGGAGTTCTCCGCGTTTGCGAGGATGGTCGACGACGCTCACAAGAAACATCATCCACCCATGGCGCTAGTTCGTGACCGGATACTTGCGGTCGAGTTCCAGGTTGAGCTGCAGCACATTGACGCATGCTTCACCGAATGTGCCAAGTGCGCGCCCGCTTCGCTTCTCCTGCAAGACCTCTCGTATCTGATTCGGGGTGGCATGCCGGGCCCTGGCCACCCGGGGGATCTGGAGATCGGCGTAGGCCGGTGAGATATCCGAGTCCAGGCCGCTGCCGCTGGCAGTTACAGCATCGGCCGGAACCTGCGGGTCGGCGGGGGCGGCGCCGCGAATGGGCACGATCTGGCCGCTCGAGTAGTCCTCGCCGAACACCGCGGACTCGACCCGCACGCCCTCGTAGTGGTCCAGGAACGGCTGCTTGGTGGTCCCGCACGGCTCGTTGAGGCTGACGACCCTAGTCGGGCGGACGACGTAGCCGTGTGGGTCGCGAGGGCCGATCACCGACAGCACGGCCCCGACGCCGCCTCCGGTACAAAACGGACGTGATCGCGCTTCTTTGTTCAAACCTTCGAGCTGCGCCACCGCGGCACTGCGCGAGCAGACCAGCGTCAGTAGGCTGGGCCGGAATCCGGCCTCGGCCGGGCTGGCGCCGGCGGCCAGTTTTGCCGGATCGGCCGGGGTGTCCACGATGCTCTCCGGTCCGAGGTTGCTGCCGCCGCTCGACAACGGGTCATATCCGGTGCCGGCCGCCGATGGCCGGCCTTGGAAGTACTGCGGCAACGGGTGCCCGGCGGCATCTAGGTACAGCTGACCGATCAGGCTGCTGCCGACGGGTTTACCGCCGACCTCGATAATCGAGCCTTGCGCCTTGTCCCGCAGGCCGGGAATCCACGCCACCAGCCAGATGAGCAGCGGATAGCCGATGCCGAGGATGACGGTGAAAACGAGCAGCGCGCGCAGCGCGGCCCAGTACCGGCGAACCATGTTGGCAACGTTCATCTTAGGACATCCCGGGGAGTAGTTGAACGACCAAGTCGATGAGCTTGATCCCGATGAACGGGGCGACGAGCCCACCCAGTCCGTAGCGGTAGAGGTTGCGGCTGAGCAGTTTCGCGGCACGGCTGGGTGTGTAGCGCACGCCGCGCAGCGCCAACGGAATCAGGGCGGCGATGATGACGGCGTTGAAGATCACCGCCGAAAGGATCGCCGATTGCGGACTGTGCAGCCGCATGACGTTGAGCAGCTCCAGACCGGGGAACAGCGCCACGAACATCGCCGGGATGATCGCGAAATACTTGGCGATGTCGTTGGCAATAGAGAAAGTGGCCAACGCGCCACGGGTGATCAACAGTTGCTTACCTATTTCCACGATCTCGATGAGCTTGGTGGGGTCGGAGTCCAGGTCCACCATGTTGCCGGCCTCCTTGGCAGCGGCGGTGCCGGTGTTCATCGCCACCCCCACATCTGCCTGGGCCAGCGCCGGGGCGTCGTTTGTCCCATCGCCGGTCATCGCGACCAGGCGGCCGCCTTCCTGCTCACGCTTGATCAGCATCAGCTTGTCCTCGGGAGTGGCCTCGGCGAGAAAGTCGTCGACTCCGGCCTCATCCGCGATTGCCTTGGCAGTCAACGGATTATCGCCGGTGATCATCACCGTCCGGATACCCATCAGGCGCATCGCGTCGAACCGGTCGCGCATGCCCTGCTTCACCACGTCTTTGAGGTGGATGACGCCGAGCACTCGCGCTTTTGCGGCGGTTCCGCCGCTAGTCACGCGGCCGACTACCAGAGGGGTGCCGCCGGCGGCGGAGATGCCGTCGACAATCTGCCCGAGTTCGGTGGGAACGTCGCCGCCGTTGCCACGTACCCAGTCGGCGACCGAGCCGGCCGCCCCCTTGCGCAGCTGTCGTCCGTCGAGGTCGACACCCGACATCCGGTTCACCGCAGTGAATTCCACCCAGGAAGCGCTGTCGAGTTCGCCGGATGTGCGGGCGCGCAGTCCGTAGGCCTGTTTGGCATAGAC
The DNA here is from genome assembly GCA_963763005.1 of uncultured Actinomycetota bacterium. Classification (GTDB taxonomy): domain Bacteria; phylum Actinomycetota; class Actinomycetes; order Mycobacteriales; family Mycobacteriaceae; genus Mycobacterium. The sequence goes on along the minus strand of CAVXMI010000012.1, from coordinate 17,828 downwards.
GACGATGGAGCGGCCCTCCGGTGTCTCGTCGGCCAGGCTGGACAGCTGCGCGGCGTCGGCCAGCTCCTCGGAGGTGACGCCGTTGACCGGAATGAATTCCGAAGCTTCCCGATTGCCGAGTGTGATCGTTCCAGTCTTGTCCAGCAGCAGGGTGTTGACGTCGCCGGCAGCTTCGACGGCCCGCCCCGACATGGCGAGCACGTTGTGCTGGACCAGCCGGTCCATGCCGGCGATACCGATCGCCGACAACAGCGCGCCAATCGTGGTGGGAATCAAGCACACCAGCAGCGCCACCAGGACGATCCCGCTGATGCCGTCCCCGGTGAGGGTTTGGCTGTCGGGCGCACCGGGGTTGTTGGCCTTGCAGTAGATCGCAAGTGGCTGCAGCGTGGTCACGGCGAACACGAAGATTATGGTCAACGCCGCGAGCAGGATGTTGAGCGCTATCTCGTTGGGTGTCTTCTGCCGATTCGCGCCCTCGACGAGCGCGATCATCCGGTCCACGAAGCTCTCACCGGGCTTCTGGGTGATTCTGACCACGATGCGATCCGAAAGCACCGTCGTCCCGCCGGTCACCGATGAGCGGTCGCCACCGGATTCACGAATCACCGGAGCTGACTCGCCCGTTATAGCCGATTCGTCAACCGAGGCAATGCCTTCCACGACATCACCGTCACCGGGGATTGCCTCGCCCGCTACGACCGCCACGATGTCGCCCTGCTGCAGCAACGGCGCGGCGACGTCTTCGGGTATGCCCGCAGCGCCCGGTGACCAATCCCTCAGCCGGTGCGCGACGGTATCGGCCTTCGACTTGCGCAGGGTATCGGCCTGTGCTTTTCCGCGCCCCTCGGCGACCGCTTCGGCCAGGTTCGCGAAAACCACTGTCAGCCAAAGCCAGAACACGACGAACCAGCTGAACCACGTGTTGTCGCGGAATGCAAGAATCGTCGCCCACACGGCACCGATTTCCACGATGAACATCACCGGGTTGCGCCACAGGCTGCGCGGATCAAGCTTGCGCAGTGCATCGGGCAGCGCCTTCAGCAGCAACGCGGGGTCGAGCAAGCCGCCGTGCCGCCGTTCGGTGGATGTCCGGCCGGCAGGTGGGCTGGTGATGGAATCTATTGTGGGGGACACTGTTTCAGTGGATCCCTTCGGCAAGTGGCCCGAGTGCCAGCGCGGGCAGGAAGGTGAGGGCAACCAGAATTATTGTCATACCGACCACCAGGCCAACGAACTGCGGCCGGTGGGTGGGCAGGGTGCCGCTGGATTCGGGGGTGGCGCCCTGCCGGGCCAGCGAACCGGCCAGCGCGAGAACCAAAATCATCGGGAGGAATCGGCCGAATACCATCGCCAGACCCAAAGCGGTGTTGTACCAGACTGTATTGGCCGCCAAGCCGGCGAATGCGGAACCGTTGTTGTGGGCCGCAGAGGTGAAGGCGTAGAGCACCTCGGACAAGCCGTGCGGCCCAGTGTTGGCCATGCCGGCACACTGGCCCGGCAGGGCAATCGCGATAGCGGTGCCGAGCAACACGATGAGCGGGGTGACCAGGAAATAGGCTGCGGCCAGCTTCATCTCGTGCGGCGTGATCTTCTTGCCCAGGTATTCCGGAGTCCGGCCGACCATCAACCCGGCGACGAACACCGTGATGACGGCGAGGATGAGCATGCCGTACAGACCCGAGCCGGTACCGCCGGGTGCCACCTCACCGAGCTGCATGTTGAACAGCGCCATCATGCCGCCCAGGCTGTTATAGGAGTCGTGCATCGAGTCGACTGCGCCGGTGGACGTCAGTGTGGTCGCGTCGGCCCACACCGCGGAGTTGGCGACCCCGAAACGTTGCTCCACTCCTTCTGTTGCGGCGCCCACTGCGGTGGGGACGGTCCCGTGGTGCTGCAGCTGGAACAGCATCATCAGGGTGACGCTGGCGGTGGCGATGATGCCCATTGCCGCAGCGATAGCGTAGCCCTGCTTGGTGTTGCCCACCATGCGACCGAAGGTGCGGGGCAGCGAGAAACTGATGACCAGCAGCAGGAAGATCTCGATCCAGTTGGTCCAGGTGGTCGGGTTCTCGAACGGGTGCGCGGAGTTGGCGTTGTAGAAGCCTCCGCCGTTGGTGCCTAGCTCTTTTATTGTTTCCTGGCTGGCGACCGGACCACCGGTGATGGTCTGCGGAGTACCGGCCAGCGTGGTGACGACCTGGTCGTTGAGGTGGAAGTTCTGGATGACGCCGCTGGCGACGAGAACGATCGCGCCGACGATGGCGATCGGCAGCAGGATGCGCAGCGTGCCGCGGACCAGATCTACCCAGAAGTTGCCGAGTTCACCCGTGCGATTGCGGGCAAACCCGCGAACGAGGGCGACGGCGACGGCCATGCCGACCGCGGCGGACACGAAGTTCTGCACCGCCAAACCGGCCATCTGCACCAAATGACCCTGGGTCGACTCGCCTGAATAGGCTTGCCAATTGGTGTTTGTGACGAAGCTGACTGCGGTGTTCCACGCCAGCGCCGGTGTCATGCGTGTCGCCGGATCGCCAAGGTGCAGCGGCAGTTTGTCCTGCACAAGCTGCAACACGAACAGGAATACGATACTGACCACCGAAAAGGCCAGCAAGCTACGGGCATACGTTGCCCAGGTCTGTTCGGCACGCGGGTTGGCGCCGATCAGACGGTAGATGAATCGCTCCGCGCGCGATGGCTTTCGGGCACTGTAGACGCGGTACATGTAGTCGCCCAATGGGACGTGCACAGCCGCAAGCGCCACGACAAGTAGTACGAGGGACAGCGCGGCTGCTGTGGTGTCGCTCATCAGAACTTTTCCGGATATAGAAGAGCCGCAACAAGCAACAGCGCGATGAGCACGGCCAGAGTCAGACCGATAGCGTTAGCGGGACTCACAATTCCAACTTCAGCAATGCGCCGAGCGCGGCGAAGATCGCCACGGTCAGGGCGAGGTAAACCACCACTGACATACCTGTCTCCGTTCACACGCAGCATCGACGTGCCCCCGGTGCGAGGGGCCAGAAAGAGGCTAAGTGCGGCCGAAGCCGGATGGCGGCGCCTTAGCAGTTTCTTTACGGCCGTATCTGCGACCTTTACGGTCGTTCTGGCGTTTCCGGCCGAGCGGACCAGGTGGTGACTAGGCGGTATCGGTGACCGGCCGTTCGATCATCGGCAGCCTCACCCGGAAGACTGTTTGGCCGTTGGCGGACTCGGCAGCCACCGAGCCGTGATGCGCCTTGACGATCGAGTTGACGATGGCCAGGCCCAATCCGTGGCCGGCCCCGTCGGATCGCGACTTGTCGGCGCGTACAAACCGCTCGAACAGGCGGGGCAGGACATCGGGGTCGATGTCGGGTCCGTCGTCAGCAACCGTCAATTCGACATATGGCGCGTTAGGGTCGTCATGGTGGCAGGTGATCCCCGTGGTCACCGTGACGTCGGGCGGCGTATGCACCCAGGCATTGGTGAGTAGATTGCTGACGAGTTGGTGCAGCCGGGCGTGGTCGCCGTTGACCCACACCGGCCCGTCGGGCAGGTCTTTGACCCAACGGTGGTTCGGCGCCGCCACTGCCGCGTCATTCACCGCGTTGATGACGAGGTCAGTCAAGTCGAGGTTTTCGGTTTGCAGATCTTCGCCTTCGCCCAGGCGTGAGAGCAGCAGTAACTCGTCGACCAGCAACGCCATCCGCCGTGCTTCTGACTCGATGCGGGCGAGCGCGTATTCGGTAGTCGGGGGCAGGCTCGAACTGTCCTGACGGGTCAGTTCGGCATAGCCCTGGATGGCAGCGAGCGGGGTCCGCAGCTCATGGCTGGCGTCGGTGATGAATTGCCGCATGCGCAGGTCGGAATCGACCCGATGTTGCAACGCGCTATCCACGTTGTCCAGCAACCGATTCAGTGTGTGCCCGACGATGCCGACTTCGTTGTCGGGATCGGTATCCTCCGGCCGGACTCGCACGCCGATCCGGTAGTCGTCGCCGGCGAGCGGCATCGTGGCGACTTCGGCGGCAGTTGCGGCGACCCGGCGCAGCGGGCGCAGGGCATACCCCACCACCCAAACCGTCAGCGCCGCCGTGATCACCAGCGCGGTCGCCACCAGCACGCTGGTGGTGATGTTCTTCCGGGCGATGATCCGGTGGGTGATGCTGAGAGACACTCCGACGACCAGGCGGTCGGATCCGGCGGCGCGGCTGTCGACCTGGTAGGAACCCAGGCTGCCCAGCGTCTCTACACGTGACGGGCCGTCGTTCCACGACTGCGCTTCGATGGCGCGGATGACGTCGGGCGGTGCGGGTCGTGGCTCGTCTTCGGAGAAGACTGCCGAGCCGATCACGACACCGTTGCGAACGACCGCAATGAGGTTTCCGGGCGTCTGTCCGGTGAACTCGAGCAGCGCCTGCGACACCGGCGGATTGCCGAGATGGATCGAAGTATGTTCGCCGTTGCGGTATCTGGTGTATGCGTGACTAAACGCATGCAGGGATTCGGCGACCTCAGCGTCGTTCATCGCGGTGACGTAGCCGCGCAGGCTCAGCACGGACACTACGCCGACGGCCACCAGCACTACGGTCACGACTGCCAATACACCCAACAGCAACTGCCGGCGTAACGAACGGGGGAGCCAGCGCGGGGTGTTTCGGCCCCCTGTCACGCCAAGCTCATTCCGCTGGTCGCAGCATGTATCCAATCCCGCGGACCGTATGAATCATCGGCTCTCGGTCGGCGTCGATCTTCTTCCTCAGGTACGAGATGTAGAGGTCGACGATGCTGGTGCGTCCGGCGAAGTCATAGTTCCAAACCCGGTCGAGTATCTCGGTGCGGCTCAGCGCGCGGCGCGGATTGCGCATCAGGAATCGAAGCAGTTCGAATTCGGTGGAGGAGAGCGATATTGGCTTGCCACCGCGGGTGACTTCGCGGCTGGCCGCGTCGAGCTTGAGGTCTCCGACTTTGAGAGATTCGTCGGCGGGTGGGGCCAGGTGGCTGGAGCGGCGCAGCAACCCGCGCAGCCGGGCGACCAGTTCCTCGAGGCTGAACGGCTTTGTCATGTAGTCGTCGGCGCCCGCGGTCAGACCGGTGACCCGGTCCATCACCGAATCGCGTGCGGTGAGGAACAGCGTGGGCGTGTAAGCGTCGGATTCGCGGACCCGCTGCAGAATTTGCAGCCCGTCCACGTCGGGCAGCATGATGTCGAGGACCAGCACGTCGGGGCCGACCCTGTCGAACTTGGCTATGGCCTCCCGCCCGTTGTGGGCGATCTCGACGTCCCAGCCCTCGTAATGCAGCGCCATCTTGACCAGATTGGTCAGTGCGGGTTCGTCGTCGACCAGCAACACCCGGATCGGTGAACCATCGGCGCGGTTAATTCGGGGCAGCTGCCCCAGAATGGCCTGGCGCGGACGCTGAGTGCGCGCGTATCCCGACATTGCCGTCATGGTCCCTCGATTCTCGCAAGCACACATGCGGTTGTCACGGACTTCATAGAGTTCTCAAATGCAACCGGGTTCGGCGGCTCATGCCGGGGCCTGCGCGTATATACGTTTTATATGTGTTTCATCGGCCTTCTTGATGCGGATCGCTTTACCAAAAATACTGTGATGCATAGTCGTTGGTCGCAGCGAGCCGAGCCTTCGAGAGGTCTTTCTTCAAATCATCTGCACACAAACAGTTTCCGCTGATTACAAGACGCTTGTAGTTAAGCGGTCGCCGTCGGGACGTGGAACGCGTGCCCGACGGCCGAGGACGACGGTGCCCTGCCCTTCGTTAACGGGAAGTTACGAAATGTAGGAAGAATTAATGTCTTTCGTAACATGGCTTGCGAGTGCACAACCGGAAATGCAGCTACCTCGGTTAATGGGATGGGTTGGCCGCCGACCTGCACACCACCGCGAGCGGGTATCAGTCGGTGATCTCGGGCCTGACAGATGAGTCGTGGCTGGGGCCGGTGCCGCCGAGCTGGGCCGAGGCGCTGTCGGTCAGGCCGATGACCCTGGCGGGCGCCATGGCATTGCCGGGAGCTCACCTGGGCGCGGCACCAGTGGCGGCAAGTGGCGCAGGCGTCTCCAAGCTGCCGATGGCAGGCATGGTCGGGCGTGAGGCCGACGGTGTCGTTCAGCGGGTCGGGTTCCGCTCCTCGGTGATTCCGCACTCGCCGATGGCCGGCTAGCGGGGGCGAACTGGCTGGACAGCAACGTGGCCGCACACCAACCGGTGTGCGGCCACGTTGTTTGAAGGTGTGGTGTCAGGCCCAGCTGGAGCCGACAGCGCTGTCGGTGCTCGCCATGTTGCTGCCAGCGGACTGGACCTTCTGGCCGTGGGCGTTGGCCTGCTCGTAGATCACCTGGAAGTTGCGACCCAACTGGGCGATGAACTCCTGGCAAGCCACCGAACCGGCGCCGCCCCAGAAGTCACCAGCAGCCAGCACATCGCGAACGATGGCCTGGTGCTCGGCTTCCAGCGATGCGGCCTGCGCGCGGATGGTAGCGCCGTGGGCGTCGACATCGCCGAACTGGTAGTTGATAGTCATTGGTTTTGTCCTCCTGAGTTGAAGATGTCGGGCAGCGGGGGTTGTTGGTGCTAGCTGCTGAGGATCTGCTGGGAGGCCTGCTCTTGTGTCTCGTAGTGGTTGGCGTCACGAACGAGTCCGTCGCGCACTCCGTGCAGCATGTTCACAATGTTGCGGAAGGCCTGGTTCATCTGAGTCATGGTGTCCAGCGAGGTCGCCTCGGCCATGCCGCTCCAGCCCGCACCCGAGATGTTCTGCGAGGACGCCCACATCCTGCGGGCCTCGTCCTCGACCGTCTGGGCGTGCGTCTCAAAGCGGCCCGCCATCGCCCGCATCGCGTGCGGGTCGGTCATAAAACGTGTTGCCATGTTGCCTGTCTCCTTGTCTCGAAGTCTGCAGTTGTAGAAGAAGTTGTAGCAGATGTATCACTGCGGTGGTGGCCGCATAGCGGATAGATTATGGCTTGGTGGTTAATTGCTGGCCTCAAACGAGTGACATGTCCCCCCTTTTTTCCGGCGTCACACGACGACCTGTTTGGGCATAACGATGGGCTTGAACCCGTACCGCGGCCCAGCGTAGGCACCGGCGCCCTTGGCGGCCGCGGCCGCTCCCGGCATGCCGGGCATCGCTGACACCGGCGCGCCTTCTGCGGGGGCGGTCCAGCCCGAGCCCTCTAGTGGAGCGGTAGAAGAAGCCAACGTCGCTGGGGTAGCCGCAGACCAGCTGGCCGGCACCGATAGACCGCCGACCGAGGACGCCTCGCCCAGACCCGCCGTCAACGCCCCGCCTAAGCCTGTCGGCGCCACGGAGTTCACCAGGGCCCCTTCCGCGGCGGCCGCACCGGCGAGTGGCGTCACGTCGCTGACGCCGACAGCTGCCGACGCGGCGGGGGTGACTGTGTGTATATACGACACTGCGGTCGGGATGGTGTTACCCACGAACCAAGCCGCCGTGACACCTACCTGCTGGACGAAATTGAAGTTCAACAGGGTGCCGCCGAAGCCGTCAACGGCATTTATGAGGTTCGCTGCCTCGGGGAAGTTGGTTTGCAAAAAGTTCCATATACCGTCACCGAATGGCTGGATGGTGGAAAGCGACCCCAGCGCGTTCTGCAGGCCGGAGACGACAGAACCCAGCCCTTGGGCGGGGGAGGACGCCGCGGCCTGGCCGACCGCGGCGGCTTGCAGGGCCGGGGCAGCCGGGTTGGTGGTCTGCGTGGCCGGTGTCAGCGGCTGGAGGACGCTGGCGGCCGTCGCGGAGGCCGCGTAGGTGTACATCGCGGTGGCGTCTTGGACCCACATTTCGGCGTACTGGGCCTCGGTGGCCATGATCGCGGGCGTGTTGATACCCAGGAAGTTGGTCGCGACAAGCGCGGCCAGCGTAGCTCTATTGGCAGCGACCACCGGCGGCGGCACCGTCGCCGTAAACGCTGCCTCATAGGAGGCCGCCGATGCCGTCGCCTGGGCGGCCGCCTGCTCGGCTGCCGACGCCGTGGTGCCCAGCCAGGATACGTAAGGCTCGGCCGCGGCTGCCGCTGCCGCCGACCCCGCACCCGTCCACTGCTCGGTGGTCAGCGCCGTGATGATCGACTCGTACGAGGACGCGGTGGTGCTCAACTCCGCGGCCAGGTTGCTCCAGGCCGTCGCGGCGGCCATCAGCGGTCCCGCGCCGGCACCGGCGTACATGAGTGCCGAGTTGACCTCAGGGGGTAGAGCTGCAAAATCCAGAGCCATTTTTCTGTATCCCGTTCCTTTTGACCGAATTTCGTTTCTTGGTGACGACGTGCGATCGCGTTGGCATCCGCTCCTTAGACGGCCGCCGGCCTGGGCATGACGATGGGCTTGACGCCGTAGCGCGGCGCACCGAAGCCGGCGCTGTTGCGCGCGGCGCCCATCCCGGGCATTCCCGGCACAATCGTCCCCGGCCCGGCTTGTGGCGCAGCGCCGGTCCAGCCCACGGTCTGGACCGCGGTGGCCGGGCCGGCTCCCGGGGTGAAAGCACCGGCCCAAGTCGGCGGCACCGACAACTTGCCGACCATGGTCGCCTGGCCCAAGCCCGCGACCGGCATTGCAGCCATGGGCCCTATGCCAGAGCCGGCCGGCCCCGTCGCGCCCGCGAGGTCTGCCGCGCCGCCAACATCGGCCACGTCAAGGGCGTCGGCAGGAATCAGACCGCCACCGGCCATGCCGAGGCAGTCGGACATGGCCGAGGCCCAGTTCCCGCCCTCAAAGTTGAGGAAGTTGGCCATGTTGCCTGACGTGCTGAATGGGTTGGCGGCGCTATAGCCTGGACCACCGAGGAATGTGCTCAGGTTGTTGATGGCCCCGCTGATGGAATTGGCCGGGCCCGACAAACCGGACGCGGCCGCGTTGGCGGACTCGGCGGAGCTGTAGGTGCCGGAGCTGAGCCCCAGGGTGTTCACAAACTGCTCTTGCATAGCCTGAGCTTCGGCGGCGATCTGCTGGTACAGAGTGCCGTACGCGGTGAAGATTCCCGCCTGCAGGGCCGATACCTGGTCGGCGGCCGCGGGAGCGATGGCCGTGGTCGGTGCCGCAGCGCCGGCGTTCTGTGCGGTCAGTGAACTGCCGATCGCCGCCAGCTGCGCCGCCGCGGCGGACAACTCTTCAGGCACTGTCGTCAGGAATGACATCTCTTGCTCCTAGTGTTTGAAACGTGCCGACCTAAAACGGAGGTTTGAACCTGGGTGTTCACGTACGGCCCCCTGTGTGTTGGCGTAAATCTAGCCATCCACGCCTCCACATTCCCGATCCAAAGGCACAGGGTGGCGGTCGTTTACGGCCTTTTAACGCCGATGCCAGCAGTTTTAACAAGCTCCTGGCGGTCGACATGGCGGTGTCATCTCGCCCCCCGGCAGCAGCACGGTATTCAGACGCGTGGCGCGCGTATCGTACGCGCAAAGTGGCTCCGGCGCACGACGACCGTAACCGGGCTCGCACGGCGCCGGGTGGTCAGCTCCGCATGAACCCGATGGCGGTGTAGTCCAGGTCGGCGAGACCGGTCGCGCCGAAGTTGGCCAGCGAGTTGCGGACCGCGACGACACCGGGCGATTGGGTCAGCGGCAGGCTGAACCCCTCGGCCCAGATGAGCTTGTCGACCTCGTCGGCCAACGCCCGCGCCTTGCCGGGATCGAGTGCTTCAAGCGCCTGCTCGATCGCGGCGTCGATCTTTGGGCTGCCGATCTTGCCGAAGTTGCTTTCCCCGCCCGATGCATAAATCTGGGTGAGCGCCGACAGCGGGAATGCGTCACCGACCCAGCCGAATTGCGCGATATCGAACGCCTCGGCTGTGGCGGTCATGCTCTTGGGCAGCAGCCTGCTGTTGCCGGCGAACATGCCGCGCCATCTCGCGTACGGTTTTGCGAAGGTCACCACGGCCTGGCGGTTGTCGGCGCCGTTGGTGGAGCGGATCTGGCTGGCGATGTTCTCCCACGTGATCGGTGTGCCGTCGGACCACATCGCCTTGGGGTTGATGGTGTAGGTCACCACCAACAAGGGTCAAACCGAGGGGCCCGGCCCGTCGGCGGGTCCGTTCATCGTGTCCTCACTGGACCGGACCACGCAGCGGATCGATGGTGCCGGCGAACATCGCCGGCACCCGGTGGGCGAGGTGCTTGACCACTGAAGAATGTTGCGACACAAACAGATACGACTTCCTGAGGCGCGGTTGCAGATCAAGCAACGGGTTGATGATCCCGGCCCGGATGGAGACTGCTTCTGTGCGCTGGAGAACCCGGCAAGATAGCAGCTGCGGTCGGCGCGGTTGGGGCCTAGCAGTCGAGGCCGGCAATACAACCGGTGAGGGTGGCAATGTGAACGCCGGCACCGGATCCTGCGCCGGCGGTAACACCTTCGGAAGCGGCTGGTTTGGCGGGCGCTGGGGCCACGCTGGACGCAGCGTGCGTCGTCGCTGTCGTTGTAGTGCTTGCCGCTATGCCGGCACCACCGCCGAATCCGACCGCAACAGCAAGCGCGGCTGCACCACCGAAGATCGCGATCGCCGTCCTGGGTTCAAACTTCATCAGACTCCGGCCTTTCTCATCTCAGGCCCCCATACCGTCGAGCATACGCATATGCAACTATTGCTGCCACGAATTTTCCGACTGAGTGTGATGGTTTTCACGATGCCTGCCGAAATGGAGACCGCTGCCGCTGAAGCGAATCGACTACACGGCCTACAGCGCGGGACCGGGCTATCCGCCTGCCGGATCACTCCGGCGCACCACCTTGTCGGAGCGGTTCTCAAATACCCCGTGAAGACCGCCGAGAACGTTGCCGCTGAGATCGATCGAGACCAAGACCTAACGCACCGGAGCGAATCTCAACCCAGGTTCCTGACGCATGAGGAACTGCTGAAACTCGCTAAGGGACGTGCGAGGCGCTGGCGCGAATGTCAGCTACGGCGGCATCCTGCCCTTGGGCGAATACCGGTGGACATTCGATAAGGCTTGCAAGGACGTCGGCATTGCCGGCTTCGTGCCGCACGGCTTGAGGCACACCACCGCATCTCGGGCGATCAGCGCGGGCACTAACGTAAAGGTCGTGCAGAGGCTGTTAGGGCACGTCCCGGCGGCGATGGCGCTGGACAGGTAGGGACACCTGTTGAGCAATGACCTGTCGGGTGTGGCGGACGCACCGGGCAAGGCTGTCGAATCCGCTGCTGTACCACTGCGGTATGACGCCAGCAAAAGCGGCGACGTAAATTTGCCACGAGCACAGCAATAGCTGGTAAGCCCCCATAGCCCAATTGGCAGAGGCAGCGGACTTAAAATCCGCACAGTGTGGGTTCGAGTCCCACTGGGGGCACGGGATCAGGCCTGCTTACATCAGTTGACGGGCTGGTGCGTCGGAGCCTGGCGGGCCTTCGCCCCGGCGTCACCCTGGCGTGTGGGAGTTGTGCCCGGCGTGTGTGGCGCTAGCCAACTGATCCTGAGGGACCCTCTGGCCGCCGGGCTCACCGCCAGGTTCCAAGCCGCCACACCACGACGACGACATGACCGAACCGTTCCTGTCTCGCCTGCAAATCTAGGCGCGCCGACCGGATCGCCGACGGGTCTGACCCTGACCCCGAGCGCGGTTACGGTCAGTCCGGCGGCCAGGTCGTGTGCGTGGCCAATCGAGTGCTCGGCACCGTCACCGCCTTCACCCGCGACGACCTGGCGATCAACTGAGACGTCGGACGCCGACAGCGCGGCGGTCCTCCGGTCGCCGGCCCCACACACCGCAGTGCCGATAATCGGTGCGTGACCAACCCGAAGTCCATCGCTGGTAGTGTCGTCGCGACGCTGCGGCCTGGGCCGGAACCGTTGGCGGTCGGCGCGGCCCTGCGGGCCGTGGTGGCCGCGGCCGCCGTGGCCACCGCCGTGGGTGTCGTGGCCGGTGATTTGCGTCTAGTCGGCCTGGCCTACTTAGGAATGTCGTGTTCAGTGGCATTCCTGGCCGGAAGCACCTACCCCGCGCGTCTGCTCGCGCTGGTCGCCTCGGCGGCCGGCGCCTCCATCGGCATCGCCGTCGGCGCTTTGCTCGACGGCGACATCGCCGTGTTGATCGTTACGGGAGCAGTCGCGGGCGTGGTGTCGGGTGTGGTCGGCTCCTTGGGCGCTGCAGGACCGGGATTCGGCATCATGCTCAGCATCGGCGTGGCCTTCGGGCAGTTCGAGGCATCGCAGCTGCATTGGTGGCAGCAATCGCTGGGCTATCTACTCGGAGCGGCAGTCGTCGGCGCCGCGACGTTCTCTCCGTGGCTATTTCGCCGCCGGGCAACCGAGCGGCGGCTGGTCGCCGACGTGTACTTCGCCATAGCGGACCTGTGCTCGATGATCGGCACCGATCAGGCCCGCGCCGCACGGCTGACGCAAGTCGCGGTCTCGGCAAAGGCCAGGAACTTAGTCAGCTATCCCGAGGCCGAACGCACGGCGGTTGCGGCGGCCGCGTTGTACGCACGGGGGAACCCGTTGGCGCCGGAGGCAGCGGCCGCGGTTCGTGCAGCTGGCGGGCAGATTCGCGACGGCCGGCCGGTCGACGTCGCTCTGGCCATACCGGTCGACGACCCGCTGCTGAGCGCCCTTGCCGACGCCCTCGCGGGCCACCCCGAGGAACTGCTACGTGACCCGCATCAGGGCCGGCTTGGGGCCGCCGTGCGCTCACTTGGCACGGCGACGGCGCTGGCCAACGGCGCGCGGATCGGCCTCTGCATGGGTATTGCGACTGCGATCGCCGCCGGGTTGCACCAAGGGCCGCAAGCCTTCTGGCTGCCGGTGACAGTGGCCGTCATCGTGCGACCCGAGTTCGCGTCGGTGTTCGTGCGGACCGTCAATCGACTGGCGGGCACGGTGCTGGGCACCTCCGCGGCCGTTGCGGTGTTGTGGTGGGACCCGAGCAGTATGACGATCGCCCTGGCAGCGGCGGTGGCACAGGGTTTCGCTGTGCTTACCGCCCCGAAACTGTATGGGCTCAACGTGGTCGGGGTCACCGCCACGGTGTTGCTCTCGTCGTCGATCGGCTCCGCGGACGCGGTCCTACCCGAGCTACGCCTGGTGGACACGGCCCTAGGCGCGACCATCGCCATCGTGTTCGGCTACGTGTTGTGGCCTGGGGCGCGAAGGCTGCCCGCGGCCGCCCGGCTGGACGCGGCGCTGACTGCCGCCGACGCCTATCTGGCCGAAGCGGTCAAGCCACCCGAAGAACGCATCGGGCTGCCCGAGCGGCGCGCCGACGCCTACTACAAGGCCCACGCCGTGCGCAGCGCGACTGAAGCCGCTCTGCTGGAGCCGCCGCCGGTCGGAGCGATGGCCAACGCGGCCGTCCCAGTGGCGATCGAACTCGAAGAGGCTGTTGACGCTATCAGCGCGTTGGCCGCGGCGGTGCGGGGCGGCGACTCCCGAGCCGCCAACGAGCAGAGTAACGGCGTCCGTCGGCGACTTGCCGACATCCGTTCTCGGGCATCGCAACTGACTACGAACACGCCCAACTGGGGCTGGGGCTGTGCAACCGGCACAACCAAACCCGCCGAGGACGGCTCGACCAGCTGACCGAACCACGCGGCCTGCGGAAGGGGCGAGTGGCGCTGTATCCGTGCCTGCCCGTTTCCGCCAATCTGCGAGCCGGCTGAGCGACAATGACACCGCAGATGGCGGGCGTAGCGCTTCTTTGGCATGCGAGAACAAGCGGTTGCGGCAGCGACCCTTCCGCACGGCCATCCCGGATCGCATGAAGTCAGCCTCGGCCGATATCGGTCTGCGAGGCTACAGCCTCGCCGCGCAGCTCGTACGCCAAACGACGGGCGCCAAGATGAAGGAAGCGGATCTCGGACTTGTCGGACATCGCCCTGAACGTACGACTGACCAGGCGTGTCAGGGCAGCAATAGCGCGCAGCTGCCCGGCACGGTTCGGGGCGTCCCAGGCAATGGCGGCGATGCGGCGCCGCGTGTGCCATTGGTCGATTGGCGCACCGCACGGGTGAACAGGCCTTCCTGACATGGTCGCCGTACCCGAACACTTCGTCGTTCCGAGCACACGCGATGGCCTTGTCGAAGTGGACGCGCCAGGTAGACGTCGATCACGGCACCAAGGCTGACACGCTGACAAAATAGTCCCCTGAGTTGCGCGAGTTACGCCGCTGGAACGGACCGTAGTAAAAATTGTGTTGTGCGCGAGATTACGGATAGCGTGATTACCGCCGACGGCGTTTGTCCGGTGACATTGTTCGCTCCCGATCACACCGACCAACCGCGCTGCATCGTCATGCTTCCCGACGTCGCTGGTACTCGGCCTACGTTTGCGGACATGGCGCGGACGTTGGCTGGCTTCGGTTACGCCGTGCTGCTACCCGACCTGTACTACCGGCATGCCGACCATGCGCCGTTTTCCCTGCCGTCTGCGTTCACCGACCCCGCCGAGCGGGCACGGATGATGGCGATGGGCGATGCCATCACCGTTGGGATGATGGAAAGCGACGCGATCGCGTACTTCGATTACCTCGACAAGCGACCTGAAGTGCGCGGCGACACGTTTGGTCTTTGTGGGTACTGTCGGGGTGGACGCATTTCGCTGACCGTGGCTGGACGAACTCCTGGCCGTGTCGCGGCTGTCGCGTCCATTCACGGAAGTCAGCTTGCGTCGAACAAGCCCGAGAGTCCGCACTTGCTGGCCGGTCACATGCTGGCCAAGGTGTACGTAGCCGCTGCCGAGGGCGATGAGCTTTTCCCTCCCGAACAGGCCCAAACCCTTCGGGACGCATTGCTTGCGGCGGGCGTCGAGCATGAGATTGATATGTATCCCGCTGAGCACGGGTTCGCGGTGCCGGACAACCCCGGCTACGACGTCGAGGCCGCGCGCCGCCATTGGACAGCATTGCGCGACTTCTTCGCATCGACGCTCCGGTAGCGTCGCCTGCCGATACGGTTCGTCAACCGGGTGATCCGTAGTGCCTCAAATCAATATGCCCGCGAAAGTTAGACGGTGCCTCACGTAAGAGATCAATTCTGCCTGCTGTGTTGGTGAAAGGACCCCGGCGGCCAAGAGCCGGTCCAGTGGGGTTTGCGGTCCGTACTTGCGCACGAGGTGGTTGTTCTTGGACTCGATCGTGGCCTGATCGTTCTTCTTGTACGGTCGTGAGCGGGTGAAGAAGATCTCCATCTGCGCGGCCCACTTGATGACGGCCTTGTTGAGGAACTCGGTGCCGCCGTCGAAATCCAAACCGGTTACCTCATAAGGCAGTTCGCGCACTGCTGTCTTCAGTGCGCCGAGGACGTGGGTGTGGGCGTTGTTGCGTACGGTGCGGGTGAATACCCAGCCGATATGTACATCGGTGCGGTTCAGGGTTCGGCCGAACTCTCCTTTCAATGTCGGCCCGCAATGGGCGACCGTGTCTCCCTCGAAAAAGCCTGGTGCGGGCTCGATTTCGTCGGTGGCCTTACGGATCTTGACCGAGGACCGCAGCAGCGGTGAGGGCTTGGTGGTGGTCTTGCCCTGCACTTGGTCCTTAGCCTTCGCCGGTGCCAGGTAGCGATCGAGCGTGGCCGCGCTCATCGCCAACAGTTCCTCACGCACGACCGGGCTGTAGCGGTCACGGCCAAAGACGAGCTCACCGTGGCGTTCCAACCCGTCGAGCTGGACCCGCATCGAGACAGCCAAGTACTTCCCACACTGGCCACCCGAGGCGGCCCAAACCTTTTGCAGCACCTTGAGCGTGTCGTAGGAGTACTTCGGCGCCCTCGGCTTGCGTGGCCGCTTCGCGCTGCTGCGACCCGATCCCGGCGACCGCATCGCCGCTGCGGTAAGCCTGCGCCGGGCATTGTCACGCGACCATCCAGTCACCTCCACCACCTGGTCTAGGACCTTTCCCTTACCCTTCTTCGCGGCCTTCACATACGCCTTGGCGTACCTGGCGGTGATCTCCGCGCGAGACGTCATCGATAACCCACTCTCCATGCCTCACGACGGTCACCGTTTCGCGGGCATTCTTACCTGAGGCACCGAGGGCGTTTCGCGGGCAGTTTCCGTGAGTCAAGCCGTGATCTTGACAATGGATTCGGAAGGCGCAGAAAATATTGTGACCGGCATCACGCAGTTGGCGTCTCGTGCCGGTAAAACTGTTGGCACAAAGGAGTTTCATGATGAGCAACGGCATGCACCAACCCGCGACGGTGCAGGCGAATCCGTACGTGTGGCCCTACGACGGCGATATTCCAAGGGACCGAACGGCTTTGATCAACATCGACTGGCAGGTCGACTTCTGTGGGAAGGGCGGGTACGTCGACATGATGGGCTACGACCTGTCGCTGACCCGCGCGCCATTGGCCGCAGCGCAGAAGGTGCTGCACGCCGCCCGCGACGCTGGGCTGTTCATCCTGCACACTCGCGAAGGTCATCGCCCCGACCTGTCGAATCTGCCCGCGAACAAGAGATGGCGCTCGGCGCAGATAGGGGCCGAAATCGGATCGCCCGGTCCGGCGGGCCGGATTCTCACCTGTGGCGAACCCGGCTGGGAAATCGTCGAAGAGATGGCGCCGCTGCCCGGCGAACCGGTGATCGACAAGCCTGGTAAGGGCAGCTTCTATGCCACCGATCTCGACATGATCCTTCGAACCAACGGCATCACGCACATCATCTTCACCGGGATCACCACCGACGTGTGCGTGCACACGACGATGCGGGACGCCAACGACCGCGGCTACGAATGCCTGGTCCTCTCCGACTGCACAGCGGCCACCGACCCCGCCAACCACGTTGCCGCGCTCAACATGATCACCATGCAGGGAGGCGTTTTCGGGGCGCACGCCCCCAGCGCCGCCCTGTTGCAGGCCTTCGATGTAATGGGAAGCGCGCCGCAACTGGCCACCGTCGACTAGTCCTATTGGGAGAAAGGCGGGCCGTTTCGATCGATCTGCCACAGCCGCATTCGTTGTTTCGTTACCGCTGAGGGCATGCAGTGGCCCCTTCGCTGACGCGTTCAGTGATAACGAAGCTTGATCCGGATAGTTAGAATCCGCACCATTTGGCTGTGTCGTGGATTCGTTAGTGAAGATTTGGAGATCCCATGGCTGACAATGGATTTACGCGGCTAGCCGTGAACGGCACGCTCATGCGAGGCCTCGAACTGAACGCCAACATGCTGCGCGCGGGTGCGGTTTTCGTGCGCGAGGAGCGCACCGCTCCCTGCTACCGGTTGTGGACAGTCGGTGACCGCCACCCGGCCATGCTCCGAACGACGAACGGCGGAGCAGCAGTGGAATTGGAGCTGTGGGACGTTCCTCGCGACGGGGTGGTGGAAATCCTCGAGTCCGAACCGCCCGGCCTGGCCGTGGGGAAGGTTGCGCTTGCGGACGGAACGCAGGTCCTGGGCGTACTCGGCGAGCCGTACATCGTCGAGGGTGAACTCGAGATCACCGACTTCGGGTCGTGGCGACGCTATGTCGCGGCCAGCGCCAAGAAGGATTGATCGCCAGGCGCACGCGATGGCGCGCCTCACCACACTACGACTCTCTACCGGGCCATCTCGGATGCCGGAACATCGGGCTTTGGCATGGTTGCTTACCCGGCCGGCGGGCAGCTTGCGGGAAAGTTCACTGGCAGACCGAGTTGCTGCATGCCCCTTCGGTATTGATCGGTGCCGGGTTGGTACGGGGTTGCGCCCGACCAGATCGTCGCCCCGCACGTGGCGGGGTCTCATCCGCCACCGAAAGTAATTGACTCGCCGGTCTTTACCTGGCAGAAGCAGCGCGCTTGCGCAGGGTTGGTCGGATCGACCTCGCATTCCATGTCCAAACTGTTGGCCCACACGGTGCCCGACGGGCAGCTCA
>CAVXMI010000011.1:0-190740 GCA_963763005.1 uncultured Actinomycetota bacterium | reverse complement strand
TGAGCGGTACAAGGAAGCGACCGAGGTCCGCGGCCTGATCGAAACCGACCCGGACGTGCGCACCATCTACGAGACCGCGCGCGGCCTGGAGGGCCTGATCCGCAACGCCGGCGTGCACGCGTGCGCGGTGATCATGAGCACCGAGCCACTGATCGACGCGATCCCGCTGTGGAAGCGGCCGCAGGACGGCGCCATCATCACCGGCTGGGACTACCCGTCGTGCGAGGCCATCGGCCTGCTGAAGATGGACTTCCTCGGGCTGCGCAACCTGACGATCATCGGCGACGCGATCGAGAACATCAAGGCCAACCGGGGTATCGACCTGGACCTGGAATCGGTGCCGCTGGACGACCAGCCCACCTACGAGCTGCTGGGCCGCGGCGACACGCTGGGCGTGTTCCAGCTCGACGGCGGGCCGATGCGCGACCTGCTGCGCCGCATGCAGCCCACCGGGTTCGAGGACATCGTCGCGGTCATCGCGCTGTACCGGCCCGGCCCGATGGGCATGAACGCGCACAACGACTACGCCGACCGCAAGAACAACCGGCAGGCGATCAAGCCGATCCACCCGGAGCTGGCCGACCGCTCGACGAGATCCTGGCCGAGACCTACGGCCTGATCGTCTACCAAGAGCAGATCATGCGCATCGCGCAGAAGGTGGCCGGCTACTCGCTGGCCCGAGCCGACATTCTGCGCAAGGCGATGGGCAAGAAGAAGCGCGAGGTGCTCGAGAAGGAGTTCGAGGGCTTCTCGGAGGGCATGAAGGCCAACGGATTCTCGGCCGGCGCCATCAAGGCGCTGTGGGACACCATCCTGCCGTTCGCCGACTACGCGTTCAACAAGTCGCACGCCGCCGGCTACGGCCTGGTGTCCTACTGGACGGCCTACCTCAAGGCCAACTATCCCGGCGAGTACATGGCCGGCCTGCTCGACCTCGGTGGGCGACGACAAGGACAAGGCCGCGGTCTACCTGGCCGACTGCCGCAGGCTCGGCATCACGGTGCTGCCGCCCGACGTCAACGAGTCGGCGCTGAACTTCGCGTCGGTGGGCACCGACATCCGGTTCGGGCTCGGCGCGGTCCGCAACGTCGGCGCCAATGTGGTCGGCTCGCTGATCGACACCCGCAGCGACAAGGGCAAGTTCACCGACTTCTCCGACTACCTCAACAAGATCGACATCGCGGCCTGCAACAAGAAGGTCACCGAGTCGCTGATCAAGGCGGGCGCGTTCGACTCGCTCGGGCATCCCCGCAAAGGCCTGTTCCTGGTCCACACCGACGCCGTCGACTCGGTGCTGGGCACCAAGAAGGCCGAGGCGATGGGCCAGTTCGACCTGTTCGGTGGCGGCGGACGGTGACACCGGACGCGGTGTTCACCATCAAGGTGCCCGAAGAGGAGTGGGAAGACAAGCACAAGCTCGCCCTGGAGCGGGAGATGCTGGGCCTGTACGTGTCCGGGCATCCGCTCAACGGGGTGGCGCATCTGCTGGCCGCCCAGGTGGACACCGCACATCCCGGCGATCCTCGGACGGCGACGTCGCCAACGACACCCAGGTGCGGGTCGGCGGCATCCTGGCCTCGGTGAACCGGCGCGTCAACAAGAACGGAATGCCCTGGGCCTCAGCGCAATTGGAGGACCTCACCGGCGGTATCGAGGTGATGTTCTTCCCGCACACGTACTCGACGTACGGCGCCGAGATCGCCGACGACGCCGTGGTGCTGGTCGGCGCCAAGGTGCGCGATCCGCGATGACCGGATCTCGCTGATCGCCAACGAGCTTGTGGTGCCGGACTTCTCGAGTGCCCAGGTGGACCGGCCGCTGGCGGTGAGTCTGCCGACCCGGCAGTGCACCATCGACAAGGTCACGGCACTCAAGCAGGTGCTGGCGCGCCATCCCGGCACGTCGCAGGTGCATCTGCGGCTGATCAGTGGCGACCGGATCACCACGCTCGAACTGGACCAGTCGCTGCGGGTGACGCCGTCGTCGGCGTTGATGGGTGACCTGAAGGCGCTGCTCGGCCCGGGCTGCTTGGGCGGTTAGGGGCTGTCACTGAGCGATATCGCTGGCTGAGGCTGTGGGTTTCTCACCTGAATCGCTTGCGCGGGCTGTTACACCTGACCGGCTGCGGCGATGCAGAGCACCTCGTCGAGGCTGGCGGTGCGCAGCCCGGCGCGTGGCCGCGCGCCGCCCGAGTTCGGTGATCGGATCCGGGTCGCTGCCCGTGATACCGCCGGCGTGATCCAGGCGTGCGGTGTCGAACATCGCCGGGCCGCTGGCCACCTCCTCGGTCAGCAGGTAGCGGCCGGCGTCGGGTGTGCGGCGCACCGCCTGCTCGGGGGCGCTGGCGCCGGTCAGCTTGACCGCGTCGGCGAAGTTGATGCCTACCTGGAATACCTGTGGTTCGGCTTCGAGCACCGCGGTCAGGCGGGTGATGTAGTTCTCGGGTGCGAAGAACCGCCAGCCCTGGCCCAGATGCAGCCAGAACCGTCGCGTGGATCTGGGCGCGAGATGTGGCCGAGTTGGGCGGCGGGCCCGTCGCCGGGGCGGCGACGGGCAAACTCGAGAAATCCGTAGCGTTGGCGCAGCTTGGCGCGGTCCTGGGCTGACAGGCCGGCGTCGATCAGCAGGAAGCGCCCGACCCGGGACATATCGGTGCAGCAGTGCAGAAACGAGTTCATCGTTTGCTCGGTGGCTTGCGCGGTCCGGCCCGGCGATCAGGCTGACGACCACCTCGGCATGCTTTGGCCGGCGACCGGGCGGCGCAGGGACTGCACCAGCGCGTCGGGGTATGACGACGCCGCGTCGAGCATCGCCGGCACGCAAAAGTCGCGGTTGCCCGCAATCCGTTGCCGATCGTCGTCTGGGACGTCGGGTCGGGCCAGCAGGTGCCGGACATAGCGTGAACGCCTCGGCCTGCTTGCCGATGCAGCACGCGCACATCGCCTGCTCCTCGGTTGCCCGCCAGGCGTAGATCTCCGGGTTGACAAACAGTGGTCCTTTTCGGGAAACGTCACTTCCGCGGCGAGCTTGGCGAACTGGTAGCCAAGCCAGTAGCGCTGCTCGGCGCGGTACCGGGTAGCGATGGCATACAGCGGCTCCGCGCGGGTCGGTCGAAACTCCCAGGCCCGCAGGAGGACGTCCTGGACGTCCGGCCACGGCGCACCGAGGTGCGCCATCGTATCCGCGACCGGTACATCGCGAAGTAGAGGTCCTCGTCCGAGCCCCCCATCTCGACCCGCCGCGCATACCACTTGCGTGCGTTGACGAAATCGCCCAAAAGGTAGTAGGTCTGGGCCAGGTGGAGGACCGACAGCGCATCCTCGGGGTTGCGTTCGACCTCGGCCAGCAACAGATCGCGGTCGCGCGCAGACGTCTGCGGATCCTGGCTGCGGGCACCGAGGTGACGATATTCGATGTGGTACTCGCCCTCGAGGCGCGCAACGACATAGGGGTCATCCCACGCGGCGTACTCGTGGATGACACCCTCGTAGCGCACGCGCAACCCGTCGCGGAACAACTGCGTGCGCCAGACTATTAGCGGGGATGCGTCTTGGGAGGTGCCTCTAAGGCGCATAAAGTAGATGTCGGCGCCCAGTTGGGTGAAGTCGGGGGTGCCGACGATCGTGTCGTCGGCGTCCATGACCCAGATGTAGTCGGCGTGGCCCTGAGCCAGGGTCAGCGCCTCGGTCCGGTTATGGCCGAAGTCGCGCCACGGCCGTTCGTGAAGCTCACCGGGGATGCCCAGACGGGCCATGTGGTTGCGGATCAGGTCCTGGGTCCCGTCGTGGGAGCCGGTGTCCACGATCACCCACGAGCTGATGTAGGGCGCGACCGAGTCGAGCAACTCCTGGACGATGTGTGCCTCGTTTCGGACGATCATGTTGAGGCAGATCGTCGGGCGCGAGGTCACTGGGTCGGACACGGCCATATCGTACCCAGCGATCGCGCGTCAGCCAGTTTCACGCTCGATGGGCCGGCGCTAGAACCGGTAGCGCAGAATGCGCGCTTTGCGCGCGCCGGCCTTGAACCTCCCGGATGCCTCGGTAGCCAACCGAATCCAGCCCGGGAACAGCTCGACCTCGGGGGCGTGTGCCAGGCTGGCTTCCTCCACCAGCGTCAACTGCGGATTCCACGATTCGGGCACCCGCGCGTTTTTGAACCCCGCGTAGCCCCATTGACTGCCGACTTGGGCGAACATCTGCTGCGGGGCAAGTTTCACCGCAAGCCGGCTGAACCAGCCGATGCGTCCGTAGTCGTTGAACGCCAGTTCGCCGGACCTGAAGTACTCGCTGACGCGGCGAAAGATGCCGGCGATCACCGGCTCGGACAGAAACGCGAACAAGCCGTCGGCGATCACCATGGTGGGCCGGTCGGCGGGGATGGTGTCGGGCCAACTGCTGTCGGCCACCGACGCGGCGACCGAACGTGCCTGGGCGCTGGTCGGCAACACCTGGTCACGCAAGGCGATGACACGCGGCAGGTCGACGCTGTACCAGTCGACCGTGGCGGGCGGGCTGACTCGAAACGGGCCGGAGTCGACCCCGGCGCCAACGTCGACGACAACGGCGTCGGGATGTTCTGCGGTGAACGTGCGCACCCGCTCGTCGAGCATCTTGGCGCGCAGCGCCGATTGGCACACCACGCTGTCGGTCACGCCGAGCCCGGCGAAGTCGTAGTCGATTTTATGGACGACTTCGTCAGCGAGTGTGTCGCCGAGAATCGGCCGGGGCCACCGGGCGTCCAGTGCCCGGGCGTACTGGGTCAGCAACGCGGTCTGCTCAAGCGGGGAGAGGTCGCTGACGTCAATCCGTGGATTGGAGCACATAATCGGAACGTACTCGGTGCCTGTATTCCGTGCCCCGTGACCGCGGACGTAGGCTCACCGATGTGATGTGGGGATGCTTGATCCGGTGTTGAGGAGACGGAAATGACCACAACCGAGCGCCCGGCCACCATGTGCGAGGCATTCCAGCGCACAGCTGCGATAGACCCGGACGCCGTGGCGCTCCGAACGCCCGGCGGCACCCAGACATTGACTTGGCGCGAGTACGCGGCGCAGGTTCGGCAGGTGGCTGCCGGCCTGACGGGTTTGGGAGTCGGGCGCGGCGACACGGTTTCGCTGATGATGGCGAATCGGATCGAGTTCTACCCGTTCGAAGTGGGTGCGCAACATGTTGGCGCCACTTCGTTTTCGGTGTACAACACGCTGCCCGCCGAGCAGCTGACCTATGTGTTCGACAACGCTGGCACCAAGGTGGTGATCTGCGAGGAGCAGTACGTCGACCGCATCCGGGCCAGCGGCGCGCCCATCGAGCACATCATCTGCATCGACGGTTCGCCGGCCGGCGCGCTGTCCGTGGACGACCTGTTCGCGGCCGCTCCCGAAGACTTCGACTTCGAGTCAACGTGGCGTGCCGTCCAACCCGACGACGTGATCACCCTCATCTACACATCCGGTACTACGGGAAACCCCAAGGGTGTGGAGATGACGCACACCAACCTGCTGTTCGAGGGTTACGCCGTCGACGCCGTGTTCGGAGTCCAGTTCGGCGATCGCGTCACTTCTTTCCTGCCATCGGCGCACATCGCCGACCGGATGACCGGCCTGTACATACAGGAGATGTTCGGTACCCAGGTCACGGTGGTGTCCGACGGGCGGAAGATCGCAGCCGCCCTGCCCGACGTACGGCCCACCGTGTGGGGAGCGGTGCCCCGGGTGTGGGAAAAGCTGAAGGCCGGAATCGAATTCATGGTTGGCCACGAGATGGACGAAGTGAAGCGGCAAGCATTGGAGTGGGCGATGTCGCTGGCCGCCAAACGCGCCGAAGCCCTGCTCGCCGATGAACAGATATCGGATGAGTTGGCCGCCGAATGGGCCAAGGCCGACGAGTTGGTGCTGTCGAAGCTGCGGGAGCGGCTCGGCTTCGCAGAGCTGCGGTGGGCGATCTCGGGAGCGGCGCCGATCCCCAACGAGACCCTGGCGTTCTTCGCCGGCATCGGCATTCCGATCGCGGAGATTTGGGGGATGTCCGAGCTGAGTTGTATTGCCACCGCCTGCCATCCCGGCGAGGCGCGGCTGGGTACCGTCGGCAAACTGCTTCCTGGCTTGGAGGGCAAGATCGCCGAGGACGGCGAGTATCTGGTTCGCGGTCCGTTGGTGATGAAGGGCTATCGCCGCGAGCCCGAGAAGACCGCCGAGGCGATCGACGCCGACGGCTGGCTGCACACCGGAGACATCTTCGACATCGACTCCGAGGGCTATCTGCGGGTGGTCGATCGCAAGAAGGAGTTGATCATCAATGCGGCCGGGAAGAACATGTCGCCGGCCAATATCGAGAACACCATCCTGGCCGCTTGCTCCATGGTCGGCGTGATGCTGGCGATCGGTGACGGGCGACCGTACAACACCGCGCTCCTGGTCTTCGACGCCGACTCGGTGGGCCCGTACGCGGCCCAGCACGGACTGTCCGATGCCTCGCCCGCGGCCCTGGCGGCTCACCCGGAGGTGATCGCGCGGATTGCCGCCGGGGTGGCCGAGGGCAACGCGAAACTGTCGCGGGTGGAGCAGATCAAGCGGTTCCGCATATTGCCCACCGTGTGGGAACCCGGCGGTGACGAGATCACGCTGACGATGAAGCTCAAGCGCCGGCCGATCGCCACGAAATACGCCGCGGAGATCGAGGAGCTCTATGCGGGTGAGCCAGGACCCGAAGTCCACGAACCCGCTGCCGCGGCAACGGCACAACCGGCGTGACGGGGGACCGGCAGTGACTGCGCGGGAGGTCGGTCGGATCGGGGTGCGAAAGATGCTGCAGCGCACCGGCATTGTCGAGGAGTCAGCGACGCCGCTGGCGACCGACCCCGCCGAGGTCGCTCAGTTGCTGGAGGCCCGGTGGTTTGGCGAGCGGCTGGATGCACTGGGCGACGAGCTTGGCCGCGACCCGGAGAGCGTGCGCGTGGAGGCCGCGGGTTACCTGCGCGAGGTGGCGGCGACGCTGGACGAGCGGGCGGTCCAGGCGTGGCGTGGCTTCAGCCGGTGGCTGATGCGCGCCTATGACGTACTGGTCGACGAGGACCAGATCGCGCAGCTGCGCAAGCTGGATCGCAAGGCGACGCTGGCCTTCGCCTTTTCGCATCGGTCCTATTTGGACGGCATGCTGCTGCCCGAGGCAATCGCGGCAAACCGCCTTTCGGCGGCGCTGACCTTCGGCGGGGCCAACCTGAACTTCTTCCCGATGGGCGGCTTTGCCAAGCGCACCGGGACGATCTTCATCCGGCGGCAGACCAAAGATATTCCGGTCTACCGGTTCGTGCTGCGCGCCTACACCGCGCAGCTGGTGCAAAACCACACCAACCTCACCTGGTCGATCGAAGGTGGGCGGACCAGAACCGGCAAGCTGCGGCCTCCGGTCTTCGGGATCCTGCGCTACATCACCGACGCCGTCGACGAAATCGATGGTCCCGAAGTGTATTTGGTGCCGACCTCCATCGTGTACGACCAGCTGCACGAGGTTGAAGCCATGACGACCGAGGCTTACGGCGCGGTGAAGCGACCCGAAGACTTACGGTTCATGATCCGGCTTTCGCGACAGCAAGGCGAGCGGCTGGGCCGCGCCTACCTCGACTTCGGCGAACCACTGCCGTTGCGCAAGCGCCTCGAGGAATTGCGCGCCGATCAATCGGGCACCGGGACCGAGATCGAACGCATCGCGCTGGACGTGGAACACCGGATCAACCGTGCCACGCCGGTCACGCCCACCGCGGTGGTGAGTCTGGCGCTGCTGGGCGCGGACCGCTCGTTGTCCATCAGCGAGGTACTGGCCACGGTGCGACCGTTGGCCAGCTACATCGCGGCGCGGAACTGGGCGGTGGCCGGTGCGGCGGACCTGACGAATCGCTCGACGATCCGATGGACCTTGCACCAGATGGTCGCCTCGGGCGTAGTCAGCGTCTACGACGCCGGCACCGAAGCGGTGTGGGGGATCGGTGCCGACCGGCATCTGGTTGCGGCGTTCTACCGCAACACCGCAATCCACATCCTGGTCGATCGCGCCATTGCAGAGATGGCGCTGCTGGCGGCCGTAGAGACTTCAGCGACTTCGGCGACTTCAGCAACCTCCGAGAACGGCTCGGTTTTACCGGCGACCGTGCGCGACGAGGCGCTACGTCTGCGTGAGTTGCTGAAATTCGAGTTTCTGTTCTCCGCACGCGCGCAGTTCGAGAAGGACCTCGCCGACGAAGTACGGCTGATCGGGCCAGTAGAGGACACCACCAAGGCCGCCGACGCGGCCGACGTTCGGCGGCTGTTGGAGTCGGCCGATCTGCTGCTGGCGCATCTGGTGTTGCGTCCGTTCCTGGACGCCTACCACATCGTCGCCGACCGGCTGGCCGCCCACGAGGATGAGTCGCTCGACGAGGATGCGTTCCTGGCTGAATGTCTCGAGGTGGGCAAGCAGTGGGAGCTGCAGCGCAGAATCGCCAGCGCCGAGTCGAGGTCGATGGAACTGTTCAAGACCGCACTTCGGCTGGCACGCCATCGCGAGTTGGTGGACAGCCCCGACTACGAGAACCTTGCCCAACGACGACGGCAGTTCGCCGACGAGATCGCGACGGCGACAAGGCGGGTCAACACGATCGCCGAGATGGCAAGAACGCGATGACCGGTGGTCAGCTCTGGGTTGAGACTGGGGGAGCGTCAGTACCTTGAGCAGCGGCCCGACCACGATGGCAACGCCGGCACCGCCCGGCACCGCCGGCGCGGCGCTGGTGGTCACCACCCCGCCGAGCAGAGCTCATAGCGGCTGGCGGCGGTCGTATTTGGCCTAAGGTGGTGGGTATGCCGCTTTCAGGTGAATATGCGCCCAGCCCGCTCGACTGGTCCCGCGAGCAGGCCGACAAGTACGCGGAATCCGGCGGAACCGAAGCCACGGACTTGAAGGGAAAGCCGGTCATCCTGCTGACCACCGTCGGAGCCAAGACCGGCAAACTCCGCAAGACCCCGCTGATGCGCGTCGAGCACAACGGCGAGTATGCGATCGTCGCCTCACTCGGCGGAGCGCCGAAGCACCCCGTTTGGTATCACAACGTCGTCAAGAACCCGCGGGTGGAGCTGCAGGACGGCACCGTCACCCGCGACTACGACGCCCGCGAGGTATTCGGCGACGAGAAGGCCGCCTGGTGGGAACGGGCCGTCGAGGCTTGGCCGGACTACGCCGACTACCAGACCAGGACCGACCGCCAGATTCCGGTGTTCGTGCTGACCCCGGTGCGCGCAGGCGCCTAGGCAGGCGGAAAGGACCGCGTGGCACCATTGACCGGTGTCCGCCGAACTGACCCGGAGTAGGTCACCGCTGCCTCCGCTGTCCGCGGCTGACATCGACGGAGCGGCGAAGCGGATCGCCCCGGTGGTCACGCCTACCCCATTGCAGCACAGCGATCGCTTGTCGGCGATCACCGGCGCGACGGTTTACCTCAAACGCGAAGACCTGCAGGTCGTGCGCTCCTACAAGCTGCGCGGGGCCTACAACCTGCTGGTGCAGCTGTCCGAAGAGGAGCTGGCCGCCGGTGTGGTGTGCTCCTCGGCGGGTAACCACGCACAAGGCTTCGCATTTGCGTGCCGGTCGCTGGGCGTGCGCGGCCGCGTCTATGTCCCAGCCAAGACTCCCAAACAGAAGCGTGACCGGATCCGCTACCACGGCGGGGAGTTCATCGAGCTGATCGTGGGTGGGTCGACCTACGACCTCGCTGCCGCGGCGGCGCTCGAAGACGTCGAACGCACCGGCGCCACGCTGGTACCGCCGTACGACGACCTGCGCACCATGGCCGGGCAGGGGACTATTGCCGTCGAGGTGCTGGCCGAGCTCGACGACGAGCCGGACCTGGTGGTGGTCCCCGTGGGCGGCGGCGGCTGCATCGCCGGCATCACCACCTACCTGGCCGAGCGGACGACCAACACCGCGGTGCTGGGTATCGAGCCCGCCGGCGCCGCCGCGATGATGGCAGCGCTGGCCGCGGGTGAGCCGGTGACGCTGGACCATGTCGACCAGTTCGTCGACGGCGCCGCGGTGAGCCGGGCGGGCACGCTGACCTATGCCGCGCTGGCCGCCGCCGGGGACATGGTGTCGATCACCACCGTCGACGAGGGTGCGGTGTGCACCGCGATGCTCGACCTCTATCAGAACGAGGGCATCATCGCCGAACCGGCGGGCGCGCTATCGGTCGCCGGCCTCTTGGAAGCCGACATCGAACCCGGGTCCACGGTGGTGTGCCTGATCTCGGGTGGCAACAACGACGTATCCCGGTACGGGGAGGTGCTGGAGCGCTCGCTGGTCCATTCGGGCCTCAAGCACTATTTCCTGGTGGACTTCCCGCAAGAGCCCGGTGCGTTGCGCCGGTTTCTCGACGAGGTGCTCGGCCCCAATGACGACATCACCTTGTTCGAATACGTGAAACGCAACAACCGGGAGACCGGTGAGGCGCTGGTGGGCATCCAGCTGGGATCAGCCGCCGATCTGGATGGCCTGCTGACCCGGATGCGGGCGACGGAGATTCACGTCGAAACCCTTGAGCCCGGTTCCCCGGCCTATCGCTACCTGTTGTAGCCGCCCGGCTAGTCGTGGCGAGCGAGGTATGCCGGCAGCGGGGTAGTGGGATCGAGATCGCCCGCCGGCACCGGTTTTCCGGCCTCCAGGCGCAGCGGCACCACTCCGGCCCAGTGGGGCAGTGCGCTGTCTTCCGGATCGTCGATCACGTCGCCGTCGCGTACCTTGGCCGAGACTTCGACGAGGTCCAGGGCGAGCACCGCGGTTGCGGCGAGCTCACGCTCGTTCGGGGCCCTGCAGTCGGCGGCGCGCCCCGATCGGATGTGATCCAGCAGGGCGTCCAGCGCCCGCAGCTTCTCGGCCGGGTCTTCGACCATGCGCGCGGTGCCCACCACGACCACCGAGCGGTAGTTCAGTGAATGGTGCATCGCCGAACGGGCCAGCACCAGCCCGTCTACGAGGGTGGTGGTGACGCAGACGGGCAGGCCCCCCGTCCTGGCGGCGAGCATCGGGCCGCTGCCGGAGGAGCCGTGGATGTACAGGGTTTTGTCGAGGCGAACGTGTGTCGTCGGCAAGACCACCGGCCTGCCGGCGTTGATGTAGCCGAGGTGACAGATCAATGCCTCGTCGAGGATGCGATGGACGGTCTCGCGGTCGTAGTGCGCGCGCTCCCGATAGCGGCTGGGGGTAGTGCGTGGCGTGGGGCGGTAGCCATCGGGGTGGGGTGCGGTCTGCATTGGTTGCCTTAATTTTGTAATAGTACATAATGCTATATGTGCCAGTACAATATAGGATAGCGGGAACGGGCGCGGAGTCCATAGCCGCCAGCTTCGAAGAGGCCATCTCGCAAGGGAGGCTGGCACCCGGCGACGCAGTGCCGCCGATCCGGGAACTGGCCGCCCAACTCGGGGTGAACGCCAACACCGTCGCTGCGGCCTACCGCCAGTTGCGCGATCGCGGGACCGTCGAAACCGCGGGACGGCGCGGCACCCGGGTGCGGGACCGGCCGGCGACCACGCCCCGGTCCCTGCTCGGGCTTGACGTCCCCGCGGGTGTGCGCGACCTGTCGACCGGCAACCCGGACCCTGCTCTGCTGCCCATCGCTGATGCGCAATTGCAGGGCAGTTCGGGGCCGGCCCGCGGCCCGCTGCTGTACGGGCAGCCGGCTATGTCGGCCGAGTTGGTTGAATACGCCCGCGCCGCGCTGGCCGCGGATGGCGTCCCGGGCGATCACCTCGCGGTGACCAGCGGGGCATTGGATGCCGTTGAGCGGGCGCTCACCGCGCACCTGCGACCGGGTGACCGGGTTGCTGTCGAGGATCCGGGCTGGGCCAATCTGCTCGATCTTCTTGCGGCACTTGGACTTACCGCCGAGCCGGTGGGAGTCGACGACGACGGGCCGCTGGTTGCGGACATGGCCCGGGCGCTGAGCCGCGGCGCGCGTGCGCTGATCGTCACCAATCGCGCGCAGAACCCGACCGGGGCGGCGTTATCCGCGGACCGCGCCGCCGTGCTGCGCAGTCTGTTGGCCGGCCGGTCCGACGACCTGCTGCTTGTCGAGGACGATCACTGCGCCGGCATCGCCGGCGCGCCGCTGCACACCTTGGCCGGCTGCACCAGCCACTGGGCATTCGTGCGGTCAGCATCGAAGGCCTACGGTCCCGACCTGCGGCTTGCCGTTCTCGCCGGAGATCACCGCACTGTCGAGCGGGTGCACGGGCGCTTGCGCCTCGGGCCGGGCTGGGTGAGCCACCTACTGCAGGATCTCGCCGTCAGCCTGTGGTCGGACGACGCGGCGAGGCGCCTTGTCCTCAAGGCCGAGCAGCGCTACACCGGCAACCGTGCCCGGTTATGCGCCGCGTTGGCCGAGCGTGGCGTCACCGCTCACGGTCGATCCGGGCTCAACGTCTGGATCCCGGTACCCGACGAGACGGTCGCCATCACGCGGCTGCTCAACACGGGCTGGGCCGTGGCGCCGGGAGCACGGTTCCGGATCCGTACATCGCCGGGAATGCGCATCACGATCGCAGACCTGACCGGCGACGAGATCGATCCGCTTGCCGACGCAGTCGCCCAAGCGGTGCACAGTACCGGCCGTCCCAGCGTGTAAGTGCGAAAACATCGATGTGCATCCTTGGTGTGCCTCGCCCACCAGCTGCCGCCAATCAGTTATCCACAGCGCAGTATCGCAAACGAATGCGCTGGTAGCTCAGTGGTTTTGTCGCCGACGATCGGCTCACTCCAGGCCAGCACCACCTCGCCGGCAACTGGCACACTTGTCGTCTCGCCGCCCAGGTTGCACGCGATGCACAATCGGCCACGGCGCATGACGATCCAGCGTTGGTCTTCGTCGTAGTCGACGACGAGGTGGTCCAGCCAGGGGTCGGACAGGTCGGCCTCGTTGCGGCGCAAGGCGATCAGATCGCGATAGACACGGAGCAGCCGGGCGTGTTCGCCGGAGCCGGCTTCGTCCCAGTCCAGCTTGGAGCGCTGGAATGTCTCCGGATCCTGCGGGTCGGGAATATCGTCGGCGTCCCAGCCGTGCTCGGCGAACTCCGCCTTGCGTCCCTGCGCAGTGGCGCGGGCCAGCTCGGGTTCTGGATGCGAGCTGAAAAACTGAAACGGGCTCGAGGCGCCCCATTCCTCGCCCATGAAAAGCATTGCGGTGTAAGGCGACCCGAGTACCAGCGCGGCTTTGATGGCCAGCTGGCCGCCGGTCAGGTTCTGCGACGGGCGGTCCCCGAGAGCCCGGTTGCCGACCTGATCGTGGGTGCAGGTGTAGGCGAGCAGCCTGGTGGCCGGGATCCCCGATATCTCCGTGGTGTCCAGCGGCCGCCCGTGGCGGCGCCGCCGGAACGACGAATAGGTGCCGGCGTGGAAGAAGCCGTGGCGCAGGGTGTGCGCCAGCGTGGCCAGTGAACCAAAATCGGCATAGTAGCCCTGGCGCTCGCCGGATACCGCGGTGTGGATGGCGTGATGAATATCGTCATCCCATTGCGCGGTCATCCCGTAGCCGCCGTGATCCAGCGGTGTGATCAGCCGCGGGTCGTTGAGGTCGCTTTCGGCGATCAGCGACAGTGGGCGGCCCAACTGCTTTGACAGCCAATCGGTCTCGGTGGCGAGCTCCTCGAGGATGTGGACGGCGGTAGTGTCCACCAGCGCGTGCACGGCGTCCAGTCGCAGGCCGTCGGCGTGGAAGTCGCGCATCCAGCGCAGCGCGCACCCGATGATGTAACGGCGCACCTCGTCGGAGTCGGCGTCGGCGATATTGATGCCTTCCCCCCACGGGTTGCTTCCCGACGAGAGGTACGGGCCGAACCGGGGCAGGTAATTGCCCGACGGGCCCAGGTGGTTGAACACCGCGTCGATCAGCACACCCAAACCACGGCCGTGGCAGGCGTCGACGTACCGGACCAGGCCGTCGGGGCCGCCGTAGGGTTCGTGCACGCTGTGCCACAGCACGCCGTCGTATCCCCAGCCATGTGTGCCGGAGAACGAATTGACCGGCATCAGCTCGACGAAATCGATCCCGAGATCGACCAGGTAGTCCAGCTTTTCGATGGCGGCGTCGAAAGTGCCGGCGCCGGTGAAGGTGCCGATGTGCAGCTCGTAGATCACCGCGGCTTCGACGGACCGGCCAGGCCAGTCGTGGTCGGTCCAGGTGGCGCCAGACGCGTCCCACAACTGCGAGCGTGCGTGCACCCCGTCGGGTTGCCGGGCTGATCGCGGGTCGGGCAGCACGGCGGGGTCATCATCGAGCAGGTATCCGTAGCGGGCGTCCGGGGGTGCCTTGACGGTCGCGTGCCACCAGCCGTCATCCGAGCGTGTCATCGCGTGCAGCGCGCCGTCGACGTCCAGCCGTACCAGCGCGGGTTTGGGCGCCCACACCCGGAATTCACCCATGGTCGCGCTCCAGCAGGACCACGGGCAGATCCGCGAACAGCTCGACAGCCGGCGTAGGCCCACTGGCCGTAAATCCGGTGAGGGTGTCTGTCCAGCGGCCGTCGGGCAATGGCACCACGGTGTTACCCCAGCCCGTTTCGGCCAGCCGCACCGTCCAGCGGGTCACTGCGACCAGGACGTCGTCGCCGCGGCGGAAAGCAACGATGTGATCGCCGGCCGGGCCAGTGGCGAGCACCGGACAGTATTCGCCGCCCGGGAAGCTGTCCGGATGGGCCCGCCGCAGCCGAAGCGCCGCGGTGACCACACGAATTTTAGGGTGCTGCAATGCTTTCAGAGCAGCACGCCGAGCGGCGTAGTCAACCTCACGGCGGTTATCCGGGTCGACCAGGCTGTCGTCCCACAGCTCGGTGCCCTGGTAGACGTCAGGTATTCCCGGCACGGTCAACGCGAGCAGCTTCTGAGCCAGCGCGTCGCTTTCGGCGTGCGAGTTGAGTTGGGCGACAAGTCCGGTCAGCTCGGATGCCAACGGCCCGTCGAGCACCGCATCGAGCCAGCGGTGCACCGCACCCTCGAAGGCGGCGTTCGGGTCGTTCCACGAGGTGTGCCATGCCGCTTCCCGGATGGCTTTCTCGGCATAGGCGTGCAGCCGGCCGCGCAGCTGGGCGCTGACCTGTCCGTTCACCGGCCACACCCCGAAGATGTTCTGCCACAAGAACTGTCCGGTCGCGGCGTCGGGAGAGGGGGCAACGGTTTCGGCGTAGGCGACGAACTTCGCCCACAGCGACGGCACCTGCGACAGCACGCCGATTCGGGCGCGCACATCCTCACCGCGTTTGGTGTCGTGGGTGGACAGCGTCGTCATCGTCTGCGGCCACAACCGGGCCCGGGTGGCGGCGCTGTGATGGAATTCCGCGGTGCCGACACCAAAGCGATGCGGCTCGCCACCTACCTCGTTGAGCGACACCAGCCGGGCATCGCGGTAGAACATGCAATCCTCGACGGCCTTGGCTGTCACCGCCCCGCACAGCTGTTGCAGGCGCACGGCCGGCTCGCCGCCGCGGGCCAAAGCCACCGCGATCAGCTGCAAGCCAGGCGCCAATTGTGGTGTTGCCGCTTGGGTTTGCGCAAACGCACTGGGCAGCATCGCGGCCTGGCCGGGGTAATCGCAGCGATAGACCTCGATGTGGCTGAGCAGTGCGGCAACCGCCGCGGGCAACAGGAAATGATCGGCTCCGGCCGCTGCCGCGATGGCTCGTCGCAGCCTGCGCAGTTCACTGGCCAGGGTGTCGACAGCCACGCGGATCTTGAGGTCGGTCAACATTGTCGGCGTGGCGCGATAGTCCACACCCGCGGATTCGACCAGCGCTGTCAGCGCCGACTCCCCGGTCGGATCTACGAAGACTCCGCCCACTTCCCGCAGCACGTCGTAGCCGGTGGTGCCGTCCACCGGCAGCGTCGGCTCCAGCGCCTCGTCGACGGCCAGGATCTTCTCGATTACGATCCAGGCGTTCGGGCCCAGCAGTTCTCGCAGCCACGCCAGATACCCACAGGGATCGGATAACCCGTCGGGGTGGTCGATTCGCACGCCGTCGACGAGTCCCTCGGTGAACCAGCGGGCGACCTCGGCGTGGCCGGTGTCGAACACCGCGCGATCTTCCTGTCTGAGACCGGCCAGCGAGGCGATCGAGAAGAAGCGACGATAGCCGCATTGTCCGCGCCGCCAGCCCACCAGTCGGTAGTGCTGGCGGTCGTGCACATGGGGGCCGGTACCGTCCCCGGTGCCCGGGGCGATGGGCAGCGCCAAGTCGCCGAGCCGCAGCAGGTCACCGTCGACAGTCAGGTCGGCGACGTCGTCGTCGGAACCCAACAGGGGCAGCACGATTCGGCCACGCTCCGAGTCTGCGTCAAGGTCCCAGTCGATATCGAAGTAAGTCGCATAGTCAGAATTCCGGCCGTGCCGCAGGACGTCCCACCACCACGCGTTCTGCTCGGGCTTGCCGATCCCGACGTGGTTGGGCACGATGTCGACGACCAGTCCCAGGCCGCGAGCCCTCGCCGCCGCCGAAAGCCGGGCCAGACCGTCTGGGCCGCCAAGCTCGGATGACACCGTCGTCGGGTCGGTGACGTCGTATCCGTGGGTCGACCCGCCGACCGCGGTCAGGATGGGGGACAGATACAGATGCGACACCCCGAGGTCGTCCAAGTAGTCCAGTAGGCTCTCTGCGTCGGCGAAGGTGAAGCCGAATCCGCTGGACGGACCACGCAGCTGCAACCGGTAGGTGGATAGAACCGGAAAAGCCATGCGTCACGAGGTCTTACGTAGAATGAGCAGCGACCGTCCCGCCACGGACACCTTCTCCTCGGCGTTCACCACCAGATCGGCGTCGCCGACGGGATCGTTCGTGTCCAGCTCCACGGTCCACTCGTCGGCGTAGTCGCTGTGTGGCATGAGGAACTCGACCTCTTGGTCGTGGGCGTTGAAACACAGCAGGAATGAGTCGTCGACCACCCGCTCGCCGCGTGCGTTCGGCGAGATGATGGCGTCGCCGTTGAGAAACGCTGCCACACACTTGTCGAAGCCCGCGCCCCAATCCTCATTTGTCATCTGTCGGCCGCTCGGCGTCAGCCAGGCGATATCGCGGACCTCGTCGCTACTTCGGATCGGCGCGCCCCCGAAGAACCGTCGCCGCCGAAACACCGGATGGTTCTTACGCAAGGCGGTTGCCTTGCGGGCGAAAGCCAGCAGGTCGGCGTTCTTGTCGACCAATGACCAGTCCATCCAGGACAACTCGGAATCCTGGCAGTAGACGTTGTTGTTGCCCAGTTGGGTGCGCCCGATCTCGTCGCCGTGCGCAATCATCGGCGTGCCCTGGCTGACCATCAGGGTGGCCCAGATGTTGCGCATTTGGCGGGCACGCAGCGCCAGGATGTCGGGGTCGTCGGTGGGGCCCTCGACGCCGCAGTTCCACGACCGGTTGTGGCTTTCCCCGTCGCGGCTGTCTTCGCCGTTGGCCTGGTTGTGTTTCTCGTTGTAGGACACCAGGTCGTTGAGGGTGAATCCATCGTGGGCGACGACGAAATTGATGCTGGCGCTGGGCCGTCGGCCGGTGGCCTCGTAGAGGTCCGACGACCCGGTCAGCCGGGAGGCGAACTCGCCGAGGGTGGCCGGCTCGCCCCGCCAGTAGTCGCGCACGGTGTCGCGGTACTTGCCGTTCCATTCCGTCCACAATCCCGGGAAATTGCCGACCTGGTAGCCGCCTTCGCCGACATCCCATGGTTCGGCGATCAGCTTGACCTGACTGACCACCGGATCCTGTTGCACCAGATCGAAGAACGCCGACAGCCGGTTGACGTCGTGCAGTTCGCGAGCCAGGGTGGACGCCAGGTCGAAACGGAACCCGTCGACGTGCATTTCGGTCACCCAGTAGCGCAACGAGTCCATGATCAGCTGCAGGGTGTGCGGGTGACGCGCGTTGAGGCTGTTGCCCGTGCCGGTGAAGTCCTTGTAGAACCGCGGGTCCTCATCGAGAAGCCGGTAATAGCCGGCGTTGTCGATGCCCCGGAAGTTGATGGTCGGGCCGAGGTGGTTGCCTTCGGCGGTGTGGTTGTACACCACGTCGAGGATGACTTCGATGCCTGCCTCGTGCAGGCTGCGCACCATCATCTTGAACTCGGCCGCCGCGTTGCCCGCATGTGGGTTCGACGCGTACTGGTTGTGTGGGGCGAAGAACCCGAATGTGTTGTAACCCCAGTAGTTTCGCAAGCCGCTGTCCAGTAGCCGCCAGTCGTGCAGGAACTGATGCACCGGCATCAGTTCGATGGCGGTGACGTTGAGCTCCTTGAGGTAGTCGATGATCACCGGGTGGGCCAGCCCGGCGTAGGTGCCCCGGAGTTCCTGGGGGATGCCGGGATGGGTCTGCGTCATGCCTTTGACATGCGCCTCGTAGATAACCGTTTCGTTGTATGGGGTGAGCGGCGCCCGGTCGAACGCCCAGTCGAAGAATGGGTTGATCACCACGCTGGTCATGGTGTAGCCGAGGGAGTCGACCATCGGGGGAGTACCCGCGTCGGCCCCATCGCCCTGCGGGTCAACGGCGTTCATGTCGTAGGAAAACAGCGCCTGGTCGAAGGTGAAGTCGCCGTCGAATGCCTTTCCGTACGGGTCCAGCAATAGCTTGCTGGGGTCGCACCGATGGCCGGCCGCGGGGTCGAATGGTCCGTGGACGCGAAACCCGTAGCGCTGGCCGGGGGTGATGTTCGGCAGATAGGCATGCCAGACGTACCCGTCAACCTCGTCGAGCGGGATCCGCGACTCGGTGCCGTCCTCGGCGATCAGACACAACTCGACCTTCTCGGCGATCTCGGAGAACAGCGAGAAGTTGGTGCCGGCCCCGTCGTAAGTAGCCCCGAGCGGATAGGCGCTTCCCGGCCACACAGTGGGCAGGGTGGGCTCGGTCTTGTCTGAGTCCTCGGCGTTGTTCGACGACATCACACGACCTTATCCAGGTTTGGGGTCGTCCGGGTGTCACCACCAGCCGGTGTTTGCGGCGATCTGCCGACCGAGCTCGCTGGTCATCGTCCGCACATAGGTGCGGGACAGGTGATGAGCGTCGCGGTAGATCAGCACGTTTCCCTCGACCGCGCGGCAGATGTCGGGGCGGCATATCGCGTCGGACATATCGACTGGCTTCAGCAGCGGGAACCGCGCAACGAAGTCGAGGGTGGGATTCTGATCGACCAGCACTTTGGAACGCGCGATGCCGCACGACTGCGGATTGCCGCCTTTGGCCAGGCAGTCCGCCGGGGTGAACGGTTGACCGTCTTTGACCAGCCAAGGGGTGTCCCGCATTGCGAGGACGGGAATGTTGTTGTCGGAGAACGTTTGCCAGATCCCGATATAGGTGGCCGGCATCACGTCGCCGGGTTTGATGTTCCACGGTCGGGTCGACGTGGTGAACACGTAGTCGGGGCGGTCGGCGACCAACTTGTCCATGGTCGTTTGCACCCACTTATGACACTGCGGATAGGGAGCGTTGTTGCCCATGATCAGGGGAACTTCCTCGGTGGACAACGGGCAACCCATTTTGAGGTACGTCACCACTTTGAAGTGGTGCATGCGACCGAGCAGATCCAAAGCGGTCAGCCAGTGCTCCGCGTGCGAACCGCCGGCCAGCGCGATGGTTCGGGGGGCGTCCACGTCGCCGTAGGTGCAGTTGACCACTGCCGGGTTGACGAAGTTGCTGATGCAGCCGTCCCTGGTGGATGACGGGAGATCGTTTTTGATTTCCAGGACGGTGGGCCGCATCCGCAGCTTGGGCACCCGGACGTGGGCGGTCAGGGCACGCGCACCGGGATAGTCGCGGGAGCTCAGTCCGCTCAGTTCTTTGCCGGCGGCGCGCTGGACGATGACGTGCTCACGCCAGGTGAACGAGGTCGCGGTCAGGGTGACCCCCAGTAGCGCCACCGCCGACCCCAACGCGATCGTCGGTCGGCCCAGCCTGGACCGCCAGGGTATCGGCGGGACGACCGCCGGCGATGTCGCGCCGGCGGGTGCCCGATATCGCAGTGGGTCCTCGACAAGCCGGGTGGTCAGGTACGCCAGTAACCCGGATACCAGCAGCACTGCCGTGCCTTCGACAAAGTTGGCATGCCGGTGGCCGGTGTAGGAGAGCCAGAAGATGAGCAGCGGCCAGTGCCACAGGTACAGGGAATAGGCCATCGCGCCCAGCGCCACCAGCGGCGCGGTTGCCAGCAGACGATTGGGCAGTGGCATCCGGTCGCGGGTACCGGGATGGCCTTGCCGGTTCGCCCCGGCGAGGATCATCAGCATCGTGGCCCCGACGGGCACCAGCGCCCACGGGCCCGGAAATTCCTTGACGCCATCGATCAAGGCGCCGCACGACGTTATCACCGCTAACGCGACGGTGGCGACGACGGTACGCAGCCACATCGGCCAGCGCACGTAGGGCACCAGCGCACCGACCAGCGCTCCTAACAGCAACTCCCACGCCCGCGCGAAGCTGTTGTAGTAGGCGGTCGGTTGGTAGGCCTGATGAGCAACGATCGCATAGACGAACGACGCCACCGTCAACACGCTCAGCAGCACCACGAACATGGTCCGCAGGCGGGCGCCGAGTGGGCTCCGCAACGCGTAGGCGCACCCGGCAACCAGCAGCAGGAAGGCGACGTAGAACTGACCCTGCACTGACATGGACCAGATGTGCTGCAACGGGCTGACAGCTTCGCCGGCCCGCAGGTAGTTGGACGCCGTGCTGGCCAGTTCCCAATTCTGGTAATAGCCGAGGCTGGCCAGGCTCTGGTTGGCGAATGCCTCCCAGCGGGTCTGCGGTTGCACCAGGATGGTGAGTAGCGCGCAGCCGGCCAGGACGACGACCAGTGCCGGAAGTAGCCGGCGGACCAGCCGGACCACTTCGGTTACCGGCGACAGGGACAGATCCGGGTTGAGGGCGGCGCGAAGCAATTTGCCGCCGAAAAAGAACCCGGACAGCGCCAGGAACACGTCAACGCCGCCGGAAACCCGGCCGAACCAGACGTGGAACATCGCCACGAGCGCGATCGCTATACCGCGCAAACCGTCCAGATCGTGCCGATAAAAGCCTGTCTTACGAGTCCCCATTGCAACCGGTGCCGCAGTGGCGACCGGTGGAGGAGGCGGTGACAGAGTCTGCATGATCGACCGCCAATTTACCGAACACCGCCACCTGCTCGTGAACGCTCGCGTCCCGGCCGGGGTGCTCAGCGGGCTCGCTGAGCATCAGCGCCGTGGGCGAGGGAGCAAATGGCGGGTGTTCGGGGAGGCCGCGAGGGCTACTGGGTGGTACCAACGGGAGCCAGCTGCAAGGGTGCTCGCTGCACTGGTGCCTGCTGCAAGGGTGCCTGCTGAGTTGGTGCCTGCTGCACTGGTGCCTGCTGCACTGGTGCCTGCTGCAAGGGTGCCTGCTGAGTTGGTGCCTGCTGCACTGGTGCCTGCTGCAAAGGTGCCTGCTGAGCTGGTGCGCGCTGCAATGGTGCCTGCTGGGCTGGTGCCTGCTGCAGTGGTGCCTGCTGCGCTGGCGCCGGCTGGGTCCCGAGAATCCGGACCAGGTAGGGCGCCATGTCGCTGGTGCGCACCGGCGAGACCTGGACGACGTCGCTGACCTCCAGCATCTTCCCGTTCCCGAGGTACATCGCGACGCTTTGCGTGCCTTCGGGACCGTAGAAGATCAGGTCGCCCTTGCGTGCTTGCTGCGGCAGGACCCTCTGGCCGACCTTGTACATCTGGCCGGAGGACCGCGGCAGCTTGAGCCCGGCGCCGGCGTAGGCGTATTGGATCAGGCCCGAGGCGTCGAATCCGACGGTGTTGATACCCGTACCGGTGCCGCGAGTGGGGCCAGTGACACCGCCGCCGGCCCAGGAAAACGGCACGCCGCGCTGCGAAAGACCGCGCGCGATCACGACGTCGGTGGCCTGCTGGTAATCCATCGGCCGTGTCGCCGGGTCTGCGGCCGCCAGGCCGGGTGCGGCCAGCATCGGGGCCACCAGCATGACCAGACCGATGGCAAAGGCGTAGATGCGTTTCATATGGGGTTCCAATCTCCGTGGCCCGCTTATGGGCCCTCTTACGTTCCTGTGCCTCAGCGCGGTGACTTCGCGCGTCCGCCGCCGCGCCATGACTCATGCGCTGGCCGCCACATCGGGGCTCAACGCTGGTGCATGACACTTGGAAACGTGAACCAGTCGGCTAGTCCGATGGATTCACACCAGTCACTCTAGACACTTTGGCAACAGAAGTTTGCTCTCGCCAGATCCACGAGGGATTATTTGTCGTAACGTGACCGCACGGTGACTGGGGTGCCCAATCTCATATGGGCAGTTGTGATTTCGGTCTCACGGGCGTTGCCGCCGCGTGATCAGTCATACACCGCCGTCAGTGCCAGTAACGCGCGCTGTAGGCGGTCAAGGCGTAGCCGGCTATCGAGGTGAGGGTGATGATGGCGACAGCCAGCACCGGCCAGAAGGACATGTACCAGCCCTTCAAGAGAGAGACGAACGGGCCGACGCCGGCCGCGCTAATCGCCGCGCCGATTCCCCCCCACATCACCGGATAGATATACAGATCGATTCCGTATGGCACCGGCGCGCACGTATCCGGCGGGCACACCTGGTCGGTGAAAGCGAAAAGCCGCGCTGGCCAACTTGTTGTAGTGACGAGGATGACAAGAGCCGTCAACATCGCGATGGTGCAGATCACGTCCCAGATAGCCAGCCGCAACCGAAGTACCGGCGGGTGGTCCTCGTCGGGCGCCACGGGGGAGTCGCTGAGGTCTGCGGGTTCGGGGTGGTGTTCGAGGGCGGTTTCTGGTTGGTCGGGCTGATGTGGCGAAGCCATGGCGGTTAATGCTCCCCGATAGTCGGCGTTTCTGCGACCGACAGCGCAGCAGCTGCACCTATCGACTGCATTACCCTCGGTCTCCATGGCTGCGGCAGGAACGCCTGGACCCGGGTTGACCCCCGGGCAGATCAGCGCGATCGACGCCGCCCATCTGTGGCACCCCTACAGCACCATCGGCGCCGAATCTCTGCCGCCCGTGGTGGCGGTCGCCGCACGGGGTGCGTGGCTGACGCTGATCCGCGATGGCCGCCCGATAGAGGCGCTCGACGCCATGAGCTCCTGGTGGACCGCGATCCACGGTCACGGCCACCCGGTACTGGACGCGGCGCTGACCAGGCAGCTGGCCACGATGAACCACGTCATGTTCGGCGGGCTGACCCACGAGCCGGCGGCCCGACTGGCCCAGCTGCTGGTCCAGATCACTCCGGCGGGTCTGGAGACGGTCTTCTTCAGCGACTCCGGGTCGGTGTCGGTGGAAGTCGCGGTGAAAATGGCCCTGCAGTACTGGCGCAGCCGCGGCCGGCCCGGCAAGCGGCGGCTGATGACCTGGCGCGGCGGCTACCACGGCGACACCTTCACGCCGATGAGCATCTGCGACCCCGACGGCGGCATGCACTCGTTGTGGACCGACATTCTGGCCCCCCAGGTGTTCGCCCCACAGGTGCCACGCAACTACGACCCCGGCTACAGCATTGCGTTCGAAAAGCAACTCGCGCAGCACGCCGCCGAACTGGCCGCTGTGGTCGTCGAGCCGGTCGTGCAGGGCGCCGGCGGGATGCGTTTTCACGACCCGCGCTATCTGCGGGACCTGCGTGACATCTGCCGGCGTCATGAGGTGTTGCTGATCTTCGATGAGATCGCGACCGGCTTCGGCCGCACCGGGGAACTGTTCGCCGCCGACCATGCCGGGGTGAGCCCGGACATCATGTGCGTCGGCAAGGCGCTGACCGGCGGATACCTCAGCATGGCCGCCACCTTGTGCACCACCGACATTGCGCACACCATCAGCGCCGGTGAGGCCGGTGCGCTGATGCACGGGCCTACGTTCATGGCTAATCCGCTGGCCTGCGCGGTGTCGGTGGCCAGCGTCGAGGTGCTGCTCGGCCAGGACTGGCGGTCGCGGGTCGCCGAGATCGCCGCCGGGCTGACCGCCGGGCTGGAACCCGCCCGGGCGCTGCCCGGGGTCACCGATGTGCGGGTATGCGGCGCCATCGGCGTGATCGAATGCGATCGGCCGGTCGATCTGGCTGTCGCCATCCCGGCGGCGCTGGACCGCGGCGTGTGGCTGCGGCCGTTCCGCAACCTGATCTACGCGATGCCGCCCTACATCTGCCCGCCCGCCGAGATCGCGCAAATCACCTCCGCGATGGTCGGGGTCGCGCGACTCGTAGGCTGAAGGCCCATGAACGCCTCCACGCAGGCACCGATCGACACCTCGCCGCTGACCTGGCTGGACGCGGTGGAGCGGCAGCGGCGCGAGGCCGGGCTGCGCCGCTCGCTGCGGCCGCGCCCGGCGGTCGCCACCGAGCTGGATCTGGCCTCCAACGACTACCTCGGTCTGTCCCAACATCACGACGTGATCGACGGCGGTGTCCAGGCGCTGCGCGTCTGGGGTGCCGGCGCCACCGGTTCACGCCTGGTCACCGGCGATACCGAGCTGCACCAGGAATTCGAGTCCGGGCTCGCCGAGTTCGTCGGCGCGTCCGCGGGTCTGCTGTTCTCCTCCGGGTACACGGCCAATCTGGGGGCTGTCGTCGGCCTGTCCGGCCCGGGTTCACTGTTGGTCTCCGACGCCTGTTCACACGCCTCGCTGGTGGATGCCTGCCGGCTGTCGCGGGCCCGGGTGGTGGTGACCCCGCACCGCGACCTCGACGCCGTGGATGCGGCCCTGGGATCGCGCGACGAGCAGCGTGCGGTCGTCGTCACCGACTCGGTTTTCAGCGCCGACGGCGCGTTGGCCCCGCGTGCGCGAGTTGCTCGACGTGTGCCGCCGCCACCGTGCACTGCTTATTGTCGACGAGGCGCACGGCCTCGGCGTGCGTGGCGGCGGGCGCGGGCTGTTGCATGAGGTCGGGCTGGCCGGCGCGCCGGATGTGGTGATGACCACGACGTTGTCCAAGGCGCTCGGCAGTCAAGGCGGCGTGGTGCTCGGGCCGGCATCGGTACGGGCTCATCTGATCGATGCGGCGCGGCCGTTCATTTTCGACACCGGCCTGGCGCCGGCGGCGGTGGGTGCCGCGCTGGCGGCGCTGCGAGTCCTGAAGGCCGAACCGTGGCGGCCGGACGCGGTGCTGCGGCATGCCCGTGAGCTGGCCGGGATTTGTGACGTGCCCCAGGTGCCAGAGTCGGCGGTGGTGTCGGTGATCCTGGGCGATCCGGAGGTGGCGCTGGCCGCCGCGACCGCCTGCCTGGACGCCGGCGTCCGGGTGGGTTGTTTCCGGCCGCCGACGGTGCCCGCCGGGACGTCGCGGCTGCGGCTCACCGCGCGCGCATCCCTGGACGCCGACGAGCTCGAGTTGGCTCGGCGGGTCTTGACGGACGTTCTCTCTGGGGCGCGCCGTTGACCGTGCTGGTCGTCACCGGGACCGGCACGGGAATCGGCAAGACGGTCGCTACTGCGGCGCTGGCATCGCATGCCCGTCAGGCCGGCATCGACGTCGCGGTGTGCAAACCCGTTCAGACCGGCACTGGCGCCGGCGATGATGATCTGGCTGAGGTGGGCCGCCTGTCCGGGGTGACCGAGCTCGTGGGATTGGCGCGATATCCGCTGCCGCTGGCGCCGGCCGCTGCGGCTGAGCAGGCCGGGATGGCGTTACCCGCCCGCGACGAGGTCTTGCAGCTCGTTCGTGGCCTGGACCGCCCGCAACGGTTGACCCTCGTCGAAGGTGCCGGCGGGCTGCTGGTCGAACTCGCCGACTCCGGTGTCACGTTGCGTGATCTCGCCGTCGGCTTGGGTGCTGCAGCGCTGGTCGTGGTCACCGCGGAACTGGGCACCCTCAACCACACCGCGCTGACGTTGGAGTCGCTTGCCGCACAAGGTGTTTCGTGCGCGGGCTTGGTGATCGGCAGCTGGCCGACGCATCCCGGATTGGCGGAGAACTCGAATCGGTCCGCATTGGACCGGCTGGCTCCGGTGCGGGCCGCGCTGCCCGCCGGCTCGGCATCGATGGACGCCGAAGAATTCGCGGACATGAGCGCGGCGGTGCTCGACCGCGACTGGGTAACCGCGCTGGTCGGCTGATGGTGCATTCGATCGAGCTGGTCTTCGACGGCGATACCGAGGCGACGATCCGCCGCATCTGGGACGACCTGGCCGCTGCCGGAATACCCAGCCAGGCGCCGGCCAGTCGTCCGCATGTCACGCTGGCCGTTGCCGAACGTATCGATGCCGACGTCGACGAGCTGCTGGGCCCGATCGCCCAGCGGCTGCCATTGGGCTGTGCGATCGGTGCTCCGGTGCTTTTCGGCCGGGCCAACGTCGTGTTCGCGCGGCTCCTGGTGCCGACGAGCGGTCTGCTGGACCTGCATGCCGAGGCGCACCGGCTGTGCCTTCCGCATCTGGCGCCGGGGCCGATGGCCAACAGCCTGCCCGGTCAGTGGACCGCACATGTCACGCTGGCCCGCCGCGTCGGTGGGTCCCAACTCGGTCGGGCGCTGCGCATTGCGGGCCGGCCGGCGCAGATCGAGGGCCGCTTTGCCGGCTTGCGCCGTTGGGAGGGCAACAAGCGGATCGAGCACCTGATTAGCTGATCGCCACGCCACCGCCGCCCGTACCCCCATGCCTCCGGTGCCGCCGGCGGTGAATTGACCGCCCGTACCCCCACGGGGCGTTTGTGCACGCGCGGACCGCTACCCTGGCCTGAACACCGTTTGATTCAGGCTGCATTCAGCACGTGGCAGCTGTGTTCCGCACGCGGTTGGATACTTCAA
The DNA here is from genome assembly GCA_963763005.1 of uncultured Actinomycetota bacterium. Lineage (GTDB taxonomy): Bacteria > Actinomycetota > Actinomycetes > Mycobacteriales > Mycobacteriaceae > Mycobacterium. Next base: position 163,974 of record CAVXMI010000011.1, on the reverse strand, counting down.
ACGCGACGGGACACGACGAAGATGCAGGGGAGTGCCTGGTGACGCAAGCGGCAACGCGACCGACCAACGAGGCCGGCCAGGATGGCGTGAACGACTCAGATGTTCTGGCGGTGGCCCGGCAGCAGGTGCTGGAACGCGGTGAGGGTTTGAGCAAGGACCAGGTGCTGCAGGTGTTGCAGCTGCCTGACGACCGGCTCGAGGAACTGTTGGCGCTCGCTCACGACGTGCGGATGCGCTGGTGCGGCCCGGAGGTCGAGGTCGAGGGCATCATCAGCCTGAAAACCGGCGGCTGCCCGGAGGACTGCCACTTCTGCTCCCAATCGGGCCTGTTCGCCTCGCCGGTGCGCAGCGCCTGGCTGGATATTCCCAGCCTGGTCGAGGCGGCCAAACAGACCGCCAAGTCCGGTGCCACCGAATTCTGCATCGTGGCGGCGGTACGCGGACCGGACGACCGGTTGCTGGCCCAGGTCTCGGCGGGCATCGAGGCGATCCGCAACGAAGTCGAGATCAACATCGCCTGCTCGCTGGGGATGCTGAGTGCCGAGCAGGTGGAGCAGCTGTCGGGGATGGGTGTTCATCGCTACAACCACAACCTCGAGACCGCCCGCTCGTTCTTCACCAACGTCGTCACCACACACACCTGGGAAGAGCGCTGGCAGACGCTGTCGATGGTGCGCGACGCCGGCATGGAGGTGTGCTGCGGCGGCATCCTCGGCATGGGCGAGACGCTGGAACAGCGGGCGGAATTCGCGGCTGACCTGGCCGAACTGGGCCCCGACGAGGTCCCTTTGAACTTCCTCAACCCGCGGCCCGGTACCCCGTTCGGCGACCTGGAGGTCCTGCCGGCCGGCGAAGCGCTCAAGGCGGTGGGTGCTTTCCGGCTGGCGTTGCCGCGCACCATGTTGCGTTTCGCCGGTGGCCGCGAGATCACCCTGGGCGACCTCGGCGCCAAGCGAGGGATCCTGGGCGGCGTCAACGCCGTGATCGTCGGGAACTACCTGACCACTCTCGGCCGCCCCGCGGAAGCCGATCTGGAACTGCTCGATGACCTGCAGATGCCGATCAAGGCACTCAACGCCAGCTTGTAAGAAAAGGAATCGTGGTTCGAGATCTCGGCGCTCCGGTGGATGCCGGCGTCTACAACGTCTACACCGGGGAGTTGGCGGGCACGGCCACGCCGACAGCGGCCCAGTTAGGCCTGGAGCCTCCTCGCTTCTGTGCGGAGTGCGGACGCCGGATGGTCGTGCAGGTTCGTCCCGATGGCTGGTGGGCGCGGTGCTCGCGGCACGGCCAGGTGGACTCGGCCGACACGGAGGTGCAGCGGTGACCGAACAATCCGTGCCTGCGGAGCCTTCCGGGCCGTCCGGGACTTTAAGGCTTGAGCCTTCGAACGAGATGCCGCCTTCGGGCGCCCCGCGCATCTCGCGGACACGCGCGATCGTCGTTGTGGTGCTGGGTCTGTCGGCGACTGGTGTGTTGGTCGGTGGGTTGTGGGCGTGGTTGGCGCCGTCGGTCCATGCGGTGGTGGGGATCACCGGCGTGGGTGAACGGGTGCACGAATACCTGGGCGGCGACTCGCAGAACTTCTTCGTCGCACCATTCCTGATGCTCGGGATGTTAGGTGTAATCGCCGTGGTGGCGTCGGTACTGGTGTGGCAGTGGCGAGAACATCGGGGGCCGGGGATGGTCGTCGCACTGGCGGTCGGATTGACGGCTGCGGCTGCGGCTGCGGCGGCGGTTGGGGCGCTACTGGTTCGGTTGCGCTACGGCGCGTTGGATTTCGACACCGTGCCGCTTGCCGGCGGCGACCATTCGTTGACGTACGTCACGCAGGCGCCACCGGTGTTCTTTGCCCGTCGGCCGCTGCAGGTGGCTGCCACTCTGCTGTGGCCGGCCGCCTCTGCGTCACTGGTATACGCGCTTATTGCGGCCGGGGCCGCACGTGACGATCTGGGCGGCTATCCGGCCGCCGATCAGCGGTCGAACATGCCGACGGAACCCTCGGAAGCCCCGCAAGCCCAGGTGTCGTAGCCGGCGTCAGAGCGGACGCCGGTGGACCGTCCTGCCGGTGATGACCTTGGCTGCGATTTTGGCCAGTCGCGCCATGCCGGCGTAAGTCATCGGATTGAACATGGTCGGCCACGTGGTTCTGGTCAGATGCTCGGTCAGCGGACGGCGAGCGAACCGGTCGGTGAGCCAGCGAAGTGTCATCGGGGCAGACAGCGGGTGCAGGACCATATGTTCGTTGAAGTTGTCCCGGTGGTAGGTGACGCTGGCGCCGCCGGCCGAATAGGCGTCGGCCAGCGCGTCGATGTCGTTGACGTCGATGAGGTAGTCGTGAACGGCCTGCACGATCAACACTGGTGGTACCGGCACCGCGGCTCCCAGCTTGATGTTCTCGAAGACATAGGTGACTTCCGGTGTCGACAGGATGTCCTCGAGCGGCTCGTCGAGGTAGTCGCCCAGGTCCTTGCCCGCCATCCGGACGACCGCGCCCACCGTCGTCATCTGCTCGAGTCGCTCCAGCACGGCGCGCCCCTCGTCGTCGGCGTGCTCTTTGATCACCTTGTCCAGGTCGGGGTAGGTGTGTACCAGCGCGGCCACCACCATCGCGGGCAGACCGGAAAGGAGGCTGCCGTTGAGCCGGCGGAAGGTATGGCCCAAGTCGCCGACAGGCGATCCCAGCACAGCCCCGACGATGTCCAGCTCAGGGGCGTATTCGCCAGACATTTCAGCAGCCCACGCGCTGGCCAGGCCGCCGCCGGAGTAGCCCCACAGCCCGATCGGCGCCGACGGGGACAACGCGATACGTTCTGAACTCAGGGCCGCCCGTATCCCATCCAGGACACGGTAGCCAGGTTCGTACGGCGCTCCCCACAGCCCCTGGAGACCTTCGTGGTCAGGTACCGAGACCGCCCAACCCTCGGCGACGGCGGCTGCAATCAGCAACAGCTCGAGCTGTGCCAACGACCCGAGCGCCTTCGCCCTTCGCCGCAGCGCGTAGGAGGGAAAACACCGGGAGGTCATGGCGTCAATCGCGCACTGATACGACAGCAGCGGGCAGGTCTGCCCCGGAGCAACCTCTGCGGGGACGATCACCGTGGTCACCGTCGCTTCGGGATTGCCGTTCATGTCCGTCGTCCGGTACAGCAGCTGGGTAGCGGTTATGGATTGCGGTATCAGACCCAGAAACGCCAGCTCGACGTCGCGCGAGCGCAGCACGGTCCCCGGCACTGCGTGCTGGTAGCCGGCCGGTGGCAGGTAGAACGGATCGTCGGCTGGCAGCAGCGGGCGCACCTTGCGCTGCAATTCCTCGTGCGGCGGACGGCCGATCCACTCTGCGGCTCTCGCATCTGCCAGATTGCCGAGCTCAACCATTGAGGCTCCCTTCACGGCCATTCGGCATTCTTGCGCATCGTCGGTCCCGAACCAAACGGGATGGCAGCGCAGTTAGCCCGGTAACAGATGAGTGCCGGCGACTCAGCGGTGCCAGCACTTCTTACCCATCTCTTATACAACTTAGCTGCATCTTATATAGAAAATGCCGGGATCGACAGCGACCCGGGCCTGGGCTTAGCGTGTCGCCCGTCACAACCGGGCACAAAGGCGAAGCTCTGGAATGGGCCGGGCAGTCCAGATCTAGCCAGGAGGGCGCAGCGCGGCGAACTCGTCGGTGACCCTCAGCTGGGATTCGGTAAACCGGTACAGCGCCGCCGGCCGGCCACCGCTGCGGCCGGACGCAGCGATGGTGCCGGTCTGGGTGATGACTCCGCGGCGAACCAGGACTCGCTGCAGATTCGTCGCATCGACCTGATAGCCCAGCGCGGCACCGTAAATGTCGCGCAGCGTGGAGAGTGCGAATTCTTTTGGAGCCAAAGCAAATCCGATGTTGGTGTAGGACATCTTGGCGGCCAGCCTGGCATGCGCGTGGGTCACCATCGGGCCGTGATCGAACGCCATCGGCGGCAGCGCACTCACCGGATGCCAGCGGGTGTCCGTCGGCAATTCGGGGGTCGCGGGGGAGGGCACCAAGCCCAGGAAGGTCGACGCGATCATCCGGGGACCTGGCAGCCGATGGGGGTCGGAGAACACCGCGAGCTGCTCTAGATGGGACAGCTCGCGCAGGTCGACTTTCTCGGCAAGCTGGCGCCGAACCGAGGCGGTCATGTCCTCGTCGTTGCGGAGCCGTCCGCCCGGCAACGACCACGCGCCCTTTTGCGGATCGCGGGCACGTTCCCATAACAGCACGTTAAGCTGCGGTTTTCCGGGCCGGGGGCCGGCTGTAACCAGGCGAACCTGGAATACGACCGCGAGCACTTCGTGGGCGGTGCTACCATGGGGCATGTTTTCGATTATAAGTCGAAAACCTGCCGGGCGCGAAAGGAGCCGCCATGACGGTCTTGAATCGCATGGACACGCTCGCCGATGACATGGCTGCCCGCATCACCAATTCACCCAGCGGCTACCTCGGGGTCGACGGTGACGAACAGTGGGCCGCCGAGGTTCGCCGGCTGGCGCGGTTGCGCGGGGCCACCGTGCTGGCGCACAACTACCAGCTGCCCGCGATCCAGGACGTCGCCGACCATGTGGGGGATTCGCTGGCCTTGTCGCGGATCGCCGCCGAGGCGCCCGAGGACACCATCGTGTTCTGCGGAGTGCACTTCATGGCTGAGACCGCGAAGATTCTCAGCCCGGACAAAACTGTGCTGATTCCGGATCAGCGGGCCGGCTGCTCACTGGCCGACTCGATCACCCCCGACGAATTGCGTGCCTGGAAGGACGAGCATCCCGGCGCTGTCGTCGTCTCCTACGTCAACACCACCGCGGCTGTGAAAGCGCTCACGGACATCTGCTGCACATCGTCAAACGCGGTCGACGTAGTTGCTTCCATCGACCCCGACCGCGAGGTTCTGTTCTGTCCGGACCAATTCCTCGGGGCACACGTGCGCCGCGTGACCGGCCGCAAGAACGTGCACGTGTGGGCCGGGGAATGCCACGTACACGCCGGCATCAACGGTGACGAGCTCACCGACCAGGCTCGCGCAAATCCCGATGCTGAACTGTTCGTGCACCCGGAGTGCGGTTGTGCCACCTCTGCGCTGTACCTGGCCGGTGAAGGCGCTTTCCCGCCGGACCGAGTCAAGATCTTGTCCACCGGCGGCATGCTCGAGGCGGCGCACGAGACGCGGGCCCGCAAGGTCCTGGTCGCCACCGAGGTCGGAATGTTGCACCAGCTGCGCCGGGCAGCGCCTGAAGTCGACTTCCAAGCGGTCAACGACCGCGCGTCGTGCAAGTACATGAAGATGATCACCCCCGCGGCGTTGTTGCGCTGCCTGGTGGAGGGCGCCGACGAAGTCCGTGTCGACCCGAAGATCGCAACAGCGGGCCGGCGCAGTGTGCAGCGGATGATCGAAATCGGACAACCCGGCGGTGGCGAATGAGGGCCAGTCCGGCTTGGCGGGATACGGCCGACGTCGTGGTGATCGGGACCGGCGCCGCCGGCTTGGCCGCCGCACTGGCCGTGCATCGCGCCGGCCGCAGTGTCGTCGTGCTCAGCAAGGCGGCCCAGACGCACGCGGTGACCGCGACGCACTATGCGCAAGGCGGCATCGCGGTGGTGTTGCCGAACACCGACGACTCGGTTGAGGCCCATGTCGCCGACACCCTGGCTGCGGGCGCGGGCCTGTGTGATCCCGACGCGGTGTACTCGATCGTCGCCGACGGCTACCGCGCGGTTACCGAATTGGTCGGTGTTGGAGCGCGGTTTGACGAGTCGGTCCCGGGCCGTTGGGCGCTGACGCGCGAAGGCGGGCACTCGCGGCGACGCATCGTGCACGCGGGCGGCGACGCCACCGGCGCCGAGGTCCAGCGGGCGCTCGACCGCGCCGCCGACGTGCTTGACATCCGCACCGGCCATGTGGCCCTGCGAGTGCTGCACGACGACCGATTGGGAACGGAAGCGGTGACTGGGGTACTCGTGGCCGGCCCGGACGGCTGCGGCATTATCAGTGCGCCGTCGGTGATTCTGGCCACCGGCGGGCTCGGGCACCTCTACAGCACGACTACCAATCCCGATGGCTCGACCGGTGACGGTATCGCGTTGGCGTTGTGGGCCGGTGTCGCTGTCAGCGATCTCGAGTTCATCCAGTTCCACCCGACGATGCTTTTCGCTGCCGGCAGCGGCGGCCGGCGGCCACTGATTACCGAGGCCATCCGCGGTGAGGGAGCGATACTGCTTGACCGGCAAGGCAATTCGATTACGGCCGGCGTACACCCGATGGGCGACCTGGCACCGCGCGACGTCGTTGCGGCCGCCATCGACGCGCGGTTGAAGGCCACCGGCGATCCGTGCGCCTACCTCGACGCGCGTGGCATCGAGGGCTTCGAGTCACGGTTCCCGACCGTCGCCGACGCATGCCGGGCCGCGGGTATCGACCCCGTCCGTCAACCCATCCCGGTCGTTCCGGGGGCGCACTACAGCTGTGGCGGCGTCGTCACCGATGTGTACGGCCAGACCGAGTTGCCCGGGTTGTTCGCCGCGGGTGAGGTGGCCCGCACCGGGATGCACGGCGCCAACCGGCTGGCCTCCAACAGTCTGCTGGAAGGCTTGGTGGTCGGCGGCCGCGCCGGAAAGGTTGGAGCCGCGCACGCGGCGGCGGCCGGGCGGTCGCGCGCGACCTTGCCGGCGACATGGCCCGAGCCGATCATCCATAGCGCGCCGGACCGCGGCGACCTGCAACGTGCGATGAGCCGGGACGCCTCGGTGGTGCGCAACTCCGAGGGGCTGCGCCGGCTGTCCGAAACGCTGTCCGCAGGGCCGGTTCGCATAGTGGCGGGCCGTCGCGATTTCGAGGACGTGGCGCTGGCGATGGCCGCCCGGACGGTGACCGCCGCCGCCCTGACCCGCAACGAAAGCCGGGGATGTCACCACCGCGCGGAGTACTCGTGTGTCATGCCGGACCAAGCGCGCAGCAGCGTGGTCCGATTGGCGGACGACCACAACGCAGTGCGGGTGGAGGCCCTGGCGGCAGTGGGCTGACGATGCTGTCCGATTGCGAGCTGGCCGCCGCTCGGGACGTCATTCGGCGCGGTCTCGATGAGGACCTGCGCTATGGGCCCGACGTAACCACGATGGCGACCGTGCCCGCCGGTGCGATGGCCACCGCGTCGATGGTGCCCCGGGAACCGGGCATGATCGCCGGGGTTGACGTGGCGCTGCTGGTGCTCGACGAGGTAATTGGTACAGCGGGTTACCAGGTGCTCGACCGCGTCGAGGACGGTGTCCGGTTGCAGCCGGGCCGGCCACTATTGACGGTGCGAGCCGAAACGCGCGGCTTGTTGACCGCGGAGCGGACCATGCTGAACCTGATCTGCCACCTGTCCGGGATCGCCACCGTGACGGCGGCCTGGGTCGACGCGGTGCGGGGCACCAAGGCCAAGGTCCGCGATACCCGCAAAACCCTGCCCGGCCTGCGTGCCCTGCAGAAATATGCCGTGCGCGTCGGGGGCGGCGTCAATCACCGGCTGGGGCTCGGCGATGCCGCCCTGATCAAGGACAACCATGTCGCGGCGGCGGGATCGGTGGTCGCCGCGCTGCGGGCGGTGCGGGAGGCCGCGCCCGACCTACCATGCGAGGTCGAAGTCGACTCACTCGACCAGCTTGACGCCGTGCTGGCCGAAAAGCCCGAGTTGATCCTGCTGGACAACTTCCCGGTGTGGCAGACGCAGATGGCGGTTCAGCGACGGGACGCCCGTGCGCCCGCCGTTTTGCTCGAGTCGTCCGGTGGGCTCAGCTTGGAGACCGCGGCGACGTACGCCGGAACCGGTGTCGACTACCTGGCCGTCGGTGCGCTGACTCACTCGGTGCGGGTGCTCGATATCGGCTTGGACATGTAGGTCTAGCCCCCAGGCAATGAACGCGCCGCGGGCTTTGCGGCATTGAGCGTGGCCGCATCACCTGCGATCCGGGAGAGGATCAGCGCTCCCTCGATCAAGCAGGCTCAGACGATATCGCCGACGAATACCCCCACCCGGCGCACCTGCAGGCGCGCCAACCGCGGCAACCCCTCGCCGTCGGAGCCGGCGGGCAGGATGCGCGTGTTGGTGATGTGCACCTCTCGGCGATTGAAGCGCACATCGGCCTCGCCGGCGGCCAGCACGTTCTTGACCCAGTCTGTTTTCCCATGGCCCAGCGCGATCGCCAGCACGTTGCCTTTGCGGTAGGCGGTCACGATGGTTTTGTACGGCTTACCGGACTTGCGACCGCGGTGCGTGATGGTCGATGTCCCGGGCAGGTAGCGGGCGATCGGTTTGAGCGCCGGGTTGATGTACTTGATCTGAAAGCGCTCGAACCAGGGCGGAAAAATCATCGGCACACCCGGAGCGTTATTGGGGTGATCCTTTGCGGACATGCGGGCTCCCTTAAAAAATTCAGCAAATGCGGACGCGGGCCTCTTCACCGGCACTGTACCGGTCGGATATTTACTTGAGCTGCTCTGGGACAATGGTCCACGTGACTACCCGGCCTGCCCTGATCGCCCGCATTGACTTACGAGGCGCGGAGTTGACGGCTGCCCGGTTGCGGGCCGCCCTGCCGCGCGGCGGCGCCGACGTGGAGACCGTACTGCCCAAGGTGCGGCCCATCGTGCAGGCCGTGGCTGAGCGTGGGGCCGAGGCCGCGTTGGATTTCGGGGCGTCGTTCGACGGCGTGCGGCCCCCGGCCGTCCGCGTGCCGGACGCCGCGCTGGACGCCGCGCTGGCCGGGCTGGACCGCGACGTCCGGGACGCACTGCAGGTGATGATCGAGCGGACCCGCGCGGTGCACGCCGACCAGCGCCGCACCGACGTCACGACGACGCTGGGCCCGGGCGCGACGGTGACCGAGCGGTGGGTCCCTGTCGAGCGGGTGGGCCTGTACGTGCCCGGGGGCAACGCGGTGTACCCGTCCAGCGTGGTGATGAACGTGGTGCCCGCCCAGACCGCCGGTGTCGACTCGCTGGTGGTGGCCAGCCCGCCGCAGGCAGCTTTTGACGGGTTGCCGCATCCGACCATCCTGGCCGCGGCCCGGCTGCTGGGAGTCGACGAGGTATGGGCCGTCGGCGGGGCACAGGCGGTGGCGTTGCTGGCCTACGGCGGCAACGACACGGGTGGCGCAGAACTGGCGCCGGTGGACATGATCACCGGGCCAGGCAACATCTACGTGACCGCAGCAAAGCGGCTGTGCCGCTCCCAGGTCGGCATCGACGCCGAAGCCGGGCCGACCGAGATCGCCATCCTCGCCGACCACACCGCCGATCCGGCGCATGTGGCCGCCGACCTGATCAGCCAGGCCGAACACGACGAGATGGCCGCCAGCGTGCTGGTCACCCCAAGTGCGGACCTGGCCGACGCGACCGACACCGAACTGGCCGCCCAGCTGCAGACCACGGTGCACCGCGAACGGGTGACGGCCGCGCTGAGCGGACGCCAATCGGCGATCATCCTGGTCGACGACTTGGACGCCGCCGTCTTGGTCGTGAATGCTTATGCCGCTGAGCATCTCGAGATCCAGACCGCCGACGCCCCACAGGTTGCCGGCCGGATACGTTCGGCCGGAGCAATTTTCGTCGGTCCTTGGTCTCCGGTCAGCCTCGGCGATTATTGCGCCGGGTCCAATCACGTCTTGCCGACTGCGGGCTGCGCCCGCCATTCCAGTGGCCTGTCGGTGCAGACATTCCTGCGCGGCATCCATGTCGTCGACTACACCGAGGCGGCCCTCAAAGACGTCTCCGGGCACGTGATCATGCTGGCCAAGGAAGAAGACCTGCCGGCGCACGGTGAGGCGGTACGGCGGAGGTTCGAGCGATGACCGCGTCCGGCGCGTCCGGCGCCCCCGGACTGAGACCCACGCTGGACGACCTGCCGCTGCGTGACGACCTGCGCGGCAAATCGCCCTACGGCGCACCGCAATTGGCGGTTCCGGTGCGGCTGAACACCAACGAGAATCCGCACCCGCCCACCAAGGCGCTGGTCGACGACGTGGTGCGGTCGGTGGGCGAGGAGGCCGCGGACCTGCACCGTTACCCCGACCGTGACGCGGTGGCCCTGCGCCGTGATCTGGCCAGCTACCTGACCGCGCAGACCGGCATCCCGCTTGGCGTCGAAAACGTCTGGGCCGCCAACGGTTCCAACGAGATCCTGCAACAGCTGTTGCAGGCGTTCGGTGGACCGGGACGCACTGCTATCGGTTTCGTCCCGTCCTACTCGATGCATTCGATCATCTCCGAGGGCACCCAGACCGAATGGATCGAAGCCGCCCGCGCCGACGACTTCAGCCTCGACGTCGATGCCGCCGTTGCCGCCATCACCGACCGCAGGCCTGATGTGGTGTTCATCGCCAGCCCTAACAACCCTTCCGGGCAGAGTGTTTCGCTGCCGGATCTGCGCAGGCTGCTCGACGTGGTGCCCGGGATCGTGATAGTCGACGAGGCCTACGGCGAGTTCTCCTCCCGGCCCAGCGCGGTGGCGCTGGTGGAGAGTATCCGACCAGGCTCGTCGTCACCCGCACCATGAGCAAGGCGTTCGCCTTCGCCGGCGGCAGGCTCGGGTACTTGATCGCCACGCCGGCGCTGGTCGACGCGATGCTGCTGGTGCGGCTGCCGTATCACCTGTCGTCGGTCACTCAGGCGGCGGCCCGGGCCGCGCTACGGCACGCCGGCGACACATTGGGCAGTGTCGCCACGCTGATCGCCGAACGCGAGCGGGTGTCAAAGGCGTTGATCGGCATGGGTTTTCGCGTCATTCCCAGTGACGCCAACTTCGTGCTGTTCGGTGAATTCGCCGACGCACCGGCCGCCTGGCAGCGTTACCTGGACGCCGGCGTGCTGATCCGCGATGTCGGGATTCCCGGTTACCTGCGCGCCACCACCGGACTGGCCGACGAGAACGATGCGTTCCTGCGGGCGAGCGCCCGGATCGCTGCCACCGAACTGGCCCCAGCCGCCCCCAGCCCCGTAGGAGCACCATGACAACCATTGCAACCCGTCGTGCGCGTATTGAACGCCTTACGCGTGAATCCGACATCGTCATCGAACTCGACCTGGACGGGACCGGGCAGGTGCACGTCGACACCGGTGTCCCGTTCTACGACCACATGCTCACGGCGCTGGGCAGTCACGCCAGCTTCGACCTGACCGTACGCACCAAGGGCGATGTCGAGATCGAAGCCCATCACACCGTCGAGGACACCGCGATCGCGCTGGGCCAGGCACTCGCGCAGGCCCTCGGTGACAAGAAAGGCATCCGCCGGTTCGGTGACGCCTTCATCCCGATGGACGAGACGCTGGCCCACGCCGCCGTCGACGTGTCCGGCCGGCCCTATTGTGTGTGTACCGGGGAGCCGGATCACCTGCAGCACACCACTATCGCCGGAAGCTCGGTGCCATACCACACCGTCATCAACCGGCACGTGTTCGAATCGCTGGCGGCCAACGCGCGCATCGCGCTGCACGTCCGCGTCCTGTACGGCCGCGACCCGCACCACATCACCGAAGCGCAATTCAAGGCCGTCGCCCGTGCGTTGCGTCAGGCCGTGGAGCCCGATCCACGGGTGTCGGGTGTGCCGTCCACCAAAGGTGTTTTGTGACTAACCTTTCCGGGCAAAAATCGGTTGTGGTACTCGATTACGGCTCAGGCAATTTACGGTCGGCGCAACGCGCGCTGGAGCGGGTCGGCGCCTCGGCCGAAGTAACCGCCGACGCTGGGGCGGCGATGGCCGCCGACGGACTCGTGGTGCCGGGCGTCGGCGCTTTCGAGGCGTGCATGACGGGCCTGCGGAAAATCGCGGGGGAGCGGATCATCGCCGACCGGGTGGCCGCCGGCCACCCGGTGCTGGGGGTCTGCGTCGGCATGCAGATATTGTTCGCCCGCGGGGTCGAGTTCGGCGTGGAGACACAAGGCTGCGGGCAGTGGCCGGGTGCAGTCACCCGGCTGGATGCCCCGGTGATCCCGCACATGGGCTGGAATGTGGTGAATTCCGCCCCGGGCAGTGCGCTGTTCAAGGGTGTGGACGCCGACGCCCGGTTCTATTTCGTGCACTCCTATGCCGCGCAGCGCTGGGAAGGCTCCTCCGGAGCGCTGCTGACATGGGCCACACATCAGGTGCCGTTCCTGGCCGCGGTGGAGGACGGAGCGTTGGCCGCCACCCAGTTCCACCCGGAGAAGAGCGGGGATGCGGGTGCGGCGGTACTGAGCAACTGGGTTGAAGGACTGTGAGATGGCGCTGATTTTGTTGCCCGCTGTCGACGTGGTCGAGGGTCGTGCCGTGCGCCTGGTGCAAGGCAAGGCCGGCAGTGAAACCGAGTACGGCTCAGCGGTGGACGCCGCGCTGGGTTGGCAGCGCGACGGCGCCGACTGGATCCATCTGGTCGACCTGGACGCCGCGTTCGGTCGTGGTTCCAACCGCGAACTGCTCGCCGAGGTCGTGGGCAAGCTCGACGTGCAGGTCGAGCTGTCCGGCGGGATCCGCGACGACGATTCCCTGGCCGCGGCGCTGGCCACCGGCTGCGCCCGGGTCAACCTGGGTACCGCGGCGCTGGAAAACCCGCAGTGGTGCGCGCAGATGATCGCCGGGCACGGTGACAAAGTCGCCGTCGGCCTGGACGTCCAAATCGTCGACGGCGAGCACCGGTTGCGCGGACGCGGCTGGGAAACCGACGGCGGCGACCTGTGGGATGTGCTGGAACGCCTTGACAAAGAAGGATGTTCGCGATTCGTCGTGACCGATGTCACCAAGGACGGCACGCTGGGCGGCCCCAACCTCGACCTGCTGGCTCGGGTGGCCGAGCGCACCGACGCGCCGGTGATCGCTTCCGGCGGTGTATCCAGCCTGGATGACTTGCGCGCCATCGCCACTCTCACCGGCCGCGGAGTGGAGGGCGCCATTGTGGGCAAGGCTCTCTACGCCGGGCGGTTCACCTTGCCGCAGGCGCTGGCCGCGGTGCGAGAGTAGACCACAATGGAGCTGGGCACCGCAGACCTGGACGGGTTGGTGGCCGAGGCGTCGGCAATTCTCGATGCGGCGACGGCCCTCTTTCTCGCCGGTCACCGCGCTGATTCAGCGGTCCGCAAGAAGGGCAACGACTTTGCCACCGAAGTCGATCTGGCCATCGAGCGGCAGGTCGTCGCCGCGCTGTTGGCGGCCACTGGAATCGGCGTGCACGGCGAGGAATTCGGCGGCGCGGCTGTCGACTCGCCTTGGGTGTGGGTATTGGACCCCATCGACGGCACGTTCAACTACGCCGCCGGATCGCCGATGGCCGCGATTCTGTTGGGCCTGCTGCACCACGGCGATCCGGTGGCCGGCCTGACCTGGTTGCCGTTCACCGACCAGCGCTACACCGCCGTAGCGGGTGGCCCACTGATGAAAAACGGTGCGCCGCAGCCGTCGCTGGCTACCGCTCAGCTGGCCGCCACGCTGGTCGGCGTCGGCACGTTCAGCGCCGACTCGCGGGGCCGGTTCCCGGGACGCTACCGGCTGGCGGTGCTGGAAAACCTCAGCCGGGTTTGTTCACGGTTGCGTATGCACGGCTCCACCGGCATCGACCTGGTCTACGTTGCGGACGGAATACTGGGTGGTGCAATAAGTTTCGGAGGCTACGTCTGGGATCACGCCGCCGGGGTCGCCCTGGTGCGAGCCGCTGGCGGCGTCATCACCGACCTGGCCGGCCAACCGTGGACCCCTGCGTCACGCTCCGTCCTGGCCGCGGCGCCGGGAGTACACGCCGAGATCGTCGAGATCCTGCGCCGCACAGGGAAACCGGAGGACTACTGAGATGTACCGTGGTAACGGCCTTGCGGTACGCGTGATCCCGTGCCTGGACGTCGATGGCGGGCGCGTGGTCAAGGGAGTCAACTTCGAGAACCTGCGCGACGCCGGTGATCCCGTGGAACTTGCCGCGGCCTACGACGCCGAGGGCGCCGACGAGCTGACCTTTCTCGACGTGACCGCGTCCTCATCGGGACGGTCCACCATGTTGGAGGTGGTGCGTCGCACCGCCGAGCAGGTGTTCATCCCGCTGACGGTCGGCGGTGGGGTCCGCACAGTGGCCGATGTCGACGTATTGCTGCGCGCGGGGGCCGACAAGGTCTCGGTCAACACCGCCGCGATCGCCAACCCCGACCTGCTGGCTGATATGGCAAGGCAGTTCGGCTCGCAGTGCATCGTGTTGTCCGTGGACGCCCGCACGGTGCCTGTCGGCTCGCCCCCGACACCGTCGGGCTGGGAGGTCACCACCCACGGCGGTCGTCAGGGTACCGGTATCGACGCCGTGGAGTGGGCGGCCCGCGGAGCCGAACTCGGAGTGGGGGAGATCCTGCTGAACTCGATGGACGCCGACGGCACCAAAGCCGGATTCGACCTGCCGATGCTGCGGGCGGTGCGTGCCGCGGTCAAGGTGCCGGTAATCGCCAGTGGCGGCGCCGGGGCCGTGGAACATTTCGCGCCCGCGGTTGCCGCTGGAGCCGATGCGGTACTGGCGGCCAGCGTGTTTCACTTCCGGGAGCTGACGATCGGGCAGGTGAAGGCCGCCATGGCCTCGGAAAAGATCACGGTAAGGATCACCGCGCGATGACACTCGACCCAGACATCGCCGCGCGCCTCAAGCGAAACGCCGATGGCTTGTTCACCGCCGTCGTGCAGGAGCGCGGTAGTGGTGACGTGCTGATGGTCGCGTGGATGGACGACGAGGCGCTGGCCCGCACTCTGGAAACCCGTGAGGCCAGCTACTATTCGCGATCCCGCGGTGAACAATGGATCAAGGGTGCGACTTCCGGCCACACCCAGCACGTCCACTCGGTGCGCTTGGACTGCGACGGCGACACCGTGCTGCTTACAGTCGATCAGGTCGGGGGAGCCTGCCACACCGGTGACCACACTTGCTTCGACGCTGCCGTGCTGCTGGAACCTGAGGACTAACTAGCCTGGCGCGACATCCAAGCCGCTGGCCGCGGCAATGGCCGCCCGCGCCCACTCGCGCTGGACCACGGCCGGCTGGATGCGGTCCCGGCGGATGACCTCGACATCGATGGCCTTTCCGTTGGTCACTGCGCCGGGCACCCGGAACGAGAAAGCCGGTTCGTCAGTGGCGATGGCCAGTAGTGCGTCGGTGTCGGTGAAACCATTGGCGCGCATGGTGTTCTGGGCCCATTTGAGCGGTATGAGGCCGCCGAAATTCTTGACGTACACCACCCAGAGCCGGGTGCCGCGCCCGTCATAGAGCTTGGTCAGGGCTCTTGCCACGGCGGCGCGCTCAAAAGGACCCAACACTCCCGATTGATCGGTGACATACCTGGACAGCTGCAGCGCCGACGTTGTCGGTGGTGGAGTAGCGCTGCTCGGCGGCGCCGCCGACGGGGACGGCGCGCTGCTGCCCGGCTGGCTGGATTGGCCCCCGGATCGGCCACCGAGCACCTGGATGCCGAGCATCACGGCCACCGCGACCAGCGCGATGGCCACCAGCGCCGCGATCAGGGCCGCCGGCCTCAGCCGGCTCGTGCGTCCCGCCGGCGATGTGGATTGCGGCGCCGAGATCACCTCCGTCGGTGTGGTGATGAATGGCGTGGGCCCGTCCGCGCCGGCCGAGCCGGTGCCTGATCGGGCGCCGAGCGCGGCCGCAAAATCCGCGCAGGTCGCATAACGCTGGTCGGGGTTCTTGGCGAGCGCTTTGGCAATAACCGCGTCGAGTTCTGCTAGTTCAGGTCGCTGCGCGCTGACCGGCGGTGGTGGCGCCGACAAGTGCCGGCTGATGACCACCGCCGGATTGGAGTGCTGAAACGGGGCCGAGCCGGTCAGCAGATTAAACGCGGTGCACCCGAGCGCGTATTGGTCGGCTCGCCCGTCGAGATCCAAGCCCTGCAGTTGCTCGGGTGCGCAGTACGCGGTGGTCCCCACCAGCATGTTGGTCGCGGTCAGCCCACTGATCTCGCCCAACTCGCGGGCGATGCCGAAATCGGCGAGCAGGATGCGCCGCCGCGGGTTGGGGTCACCCAGCAAGATGTTGGCGGGTTTGACGTCACGATGCAGCAATCCGCGCGAATGCGCGTAATCGAGCGCGTCGGCAACGGCCGAAATGATCTCGACCACGTCTGCCTGCGGCATTCCGGACGGGTACTGGCTGCGCAACAATCGGGCGGCGTCGGTGCCCGCGACGTAGTCCATCGAGATCCACAGTTGTCCCTGGAATTCACCGCGGTCGTGGATGCCGACGATGTGTTCGTTGTACAAGGTCGCGGCCAGGTCGGCTTCGCGATTGAAGCGCTGGCGAAACTCGAGGTCCCCGGTGAGCTTGCTGGGCAGGATCTTGAGGGCGTCGCGCCGGGGCAGCCGGGGATGCTGCGCCAGATACACCTCACCCATCCCGCCGGCACCCAGCCGCCGCACGATGGTGTATCCGGCGAACAGCTCGCCTTCTGGGAGGCCTTCGCTCTGGCCAGCGCTTGTCGGCATGTGAGCATGCTACTGACGCCCCGAATGCGGCAACTGGGGTAATGGCGCACAACGGTGGGCGCCGGCTCCCGCAGCGGCTCGATGCCGGTCACCGCCGCCAAGCGACGAAAAGGGATGCCTCGAATCCGCTGGCCCGACCGGGTCGGCAAGCCAGATGAAAAGGGTTGGCAGAGATTGATTTTGGTGAGTTGCCAGCGGAAGTCAATTCCACACTTCCCACGATTCGGGAGGAGGCACCGAATGCCTTACCACTGGCCCTGCCGCACGTCGCTCCGAAGATGCACACAACCGCTTGGTTTCTCCGCGGATGGCCTGGGCGGTGCTCGGCCGGTTGGTGCGTTCGGTGAGAATGGCGGTCGATGGTGAAACGTGTGTCCTGGACCATGCTGTTACCGCTGCTTGCCCTCATCGCGCTGGCAATGACCTGGGGCCGGGAGATCGGGCCACTGCTGGGGCTGCTGGAGGCGGTGCTGCTCGCCGGTGCCGTTCTGGCCGCGGTCCACCACGCCGAGGTCGTCGCGCACCGGGTCGGTGAGCCGTTCGGGTCGCTGGTGCTCGCCATCGCCGTGACCATCATCGAGGTGGCCCTGATCGTCACACTCATGGCCTCCGGAGGGAACGAGGCGGCGACGCTTGCGCGGGACACCGTGTTCGCCGCGGTCATGATCACCACCAACGGGATAGCCGGTTTGGCACTGCTCATCGGTTCCCTGCGCTATGGCGTGACGTTGTTCAACGCCCACGGCAGTGGCGCCGCGCTGGCCACGGTCACCACGTTGGCGACGCTGAGCCTGGTCTTACCCACATTCACCACAACTCAGCGGGGCCCGGAGTTTTCACCTGGCCAACTCGTCTTCGCGGCGGTCGCCTCACTGGGGCTCTACCTGCTGTTCGTATTCACTCAGACCGTGCGGCATCGCGACTTTTTTCTGCCGGTTGCGCAAAAGGGTGCGATCGAGGATGACTGCCATGCGGACCCGCCGAGTACCCGGGCGGCACTGAGCAGTCTCGGGCTGCTGTTGGTCGCTCTGGTCGCGGTGGTGGGCCTGGCCAAATTGGAATCACCCATCATCGAGCATGCCGTCTTAGCGGTCGGATTTCCGCAATCATTCGTCGGCGTGGTGATCGCCGCACTGGTGCTTCTCCCAGAGACACTTGCGGCGGCGCGCGCAGCGCGGCAAGGCCGCGTCCAGACCAGCCTCAACCTGGCTTACGGCTCCGCGATGGCCAGCATCGGGCTCACTATCCCGACCATCGCGCTGGCCTCCCTATGGATCCGAGGCCCACTGTTACTGGGCCTCGGTCCCACCCAGTTGGTGCTGCTGGTGCTGACCGTCGTGGTAAGTGTGCTGACCGTGGTGCCCGGCCGGGCGACCCGGCTGCAGGGCGAAGTACATCTGGTGTTGCTGGCCGCCTACATGTTTCTTGCGGTCATCCCGTAAGACGAAGCACCGCAGCCGAACTCACCGGGTGCGCAGCGTCTGTAGCGCTTTGTCGGCGTGGGTGTCCATGCTGAATTCGCTGGAGATCACGTTGAGCACCTTGCGGTCGGTGTCGATGACAAAGGTCGTGCGTTTGACCGGCATCAACTTGCCGAGCAGGCCGCGCTTGACGCCGAACTGGGTGGCGACTGTGCCCTCGGTGTCGGACAGCAGTGGGTAGTCGAAATGCTGCATGTCGGCGAACTTGGCCTGCTTTTGAACGGGATCGGCGCTGATGCCGACCCGGTTGGCGCCGAGGGCGGCGAAATCTTGCGCCAAGTCGCGGAAGTGGCAGGCCTCCTTAGTGCAGCCGGGTGTCATCGCCGCCGGATAAAAGAACAGAACCACGGGCCCGTCGGAAAGCAGGGCGCTGAGTTTGCGCGGCGTGCCCGTCTGATCGGGAAGTTCGAAGTCGGCCACGGTGTCACCAGTTTTCATGGCCGCCAGGCTACGCCCGATTGCCCGCTCCTCCTCACGCCGCTGACGCAGCTCCACGGCGTGCCGGTCGCGGAAGCCCAACACACTGCCAGCCACCGACGTCGCATTGGTCGCAGTTGTCGCATGAGTCTCAGCGCTGGCGGGCACACGATTTGCCCGCCTCAGCGCGACAAAATCGCGCAGGCGCCGAGGATTGATTGCCGGTGGCGCCCCGCGCTTGTCGCGCTGAGGCGGGCAGAACGAGCATTCTTCCCGGTAGCGGTCAAGGTGACGGATGTGACGGATGTGACGGACGGCGCGGGGTACACGTCGTGCGTCTTCGAGGTTTGGCCCGGGCCGCTCAGGCGGCCCGCATCGTCGCCGCGCTTGACCCGATTGCCCGACTGCGCCTGGGCTGATCAGCGCATCTGGTTGGATGGTTCGGTGCACGCCAACCTCGCAACCACCACCACGCGGGAGGATTTCCGCGTGCTGGCGGCAGAGCACCGCGTGGTTCCGGTGACTCGCAAGGTCTTGGCCGACAGCGAGACTCCGCTATCGGCATACCGCAAGCTCGCCGCCAACCGCCCGGGGACATTCTTGCTGGAGTCGGCCGAGAATGGCCGGTCGTGGTCGCGGTGGTCGTTTATCGGCGCGGGTGCGCCGACCGCGTTGACCGTGCGAGATGGCGAAGCTGTGTGGCTGGGCGCTGTGCCGAAGGACGCCCCAACCGGAGGGGACCCACTGCGCGCGCTGCAAGCCACTTTGGACCTGCTGGCTACCGCAGCGATGCCGGGGCTTCCGCCACTGTCGGGCGGCATGGTCGGCTTCTTCGCCTACGACATGGTGCGGCGGCTCGAGCGCTTGCCTGAACTGGCCGTCGACGACCTCCAATTGCCGGACATGCTGCTGCTGCTGGCCACCGATGTGGCGGCGGTCGACCACCATGAGGGCACCATCACACTGATCGCCAACGCCGTGAATTGGAACGGCACCGACGAGCGGGTCGATTGGGCCTACGACGATGCGATCGCGCGGCTGGACGTGATGACCGCAGCGCTGGGCCAGCCACTGCCGTCGACGGTTGCCACGTTCAGCAAACCCGAGCCGCGGCACCGGGCGCAGCGCACCGTCGAAGAATACGGAGCGATCGTCGAGCACCTGGTGGAACAGATTGCCGCCGGCGAGGCCTTTCAGGTGGTGCCTTCGCAGCGCTTCGAGATGGACACCGACGTCGATCCGATCGACGTGTACCGAATGCTGCGGGCAACCAACCCGAGTCCCTACATGTATCTGGTGCATGTGCCGAACAGCCAAGGCGCAACTGACTTTTCGATCGTCGGATCCAGTCCCGAGGCGCTGGTCACCGTCCACGACGGACGGGCGACGACGCATCCGATCGCCGGAACCCGGTGGCGCGGGGAGACCGACGAAGAGGATCAGCTGCTGGAAAAGGAGCTGCTGGCCGACGACAAAGAACTCGCTGAGCACCTGATGCTGGTCGACCTCGGCCGCAACGACCTCGGCCGGGTCTGCACGCCGGGCACGGTTCGCGTCGAGGATTACAGCCATATCGAACGCTATAGCCACGTGATGCACCTGGTGTCCACGGTCACCGGACTGCTCAGCGAAGGTCGCACCGCCCTGGATGCGGTGACCGCCTGCTTCCCGGCCGGCACGCTGTCGGGCGCGCCGAAGGTGCGGGCCATGGAGCTGATCGAAGAGGTGGAGAAGACGCGCCGTGGTCTCTACGGCGGCGTGGTCGGTTACCTCGACTTCGCCGGCAACGCCGACTTCGCGATCGCCATCCGCACCGCGCTGTTGCGTCACGGCACGGCCTATGTCCAGGCGGGTGGTGGCGTGGTGGCGGACTCGAATGGACCCTACGAATACAACGAGGCGAGAAATAAGGCGCGGGCGGTGCTGAATGCGATCGCCGCCGCTGAGACGCTGACCACTCCGAACGTGAGCCGCAGTGGCTGATGCCAGGACCGTCCGGTCCCGCCGTCTGACAGGCCGGCTGACGATCGGGATCGCCCAGTTGCTGCTGGTGGTTGCCGCCGGGGCGCTGTGGACGGCGTCGCGGCTGCCGTGGGTTGTCATTCGGTCGTTCGATGGGCTGGGGCCACCGAAGGAGGTGACGCTGTCCGGCGCGACATGGTCGACGGGCCTGCTGCCGTTGGCGATGTTGATGCTGGCCGCAGCCATTGCGGCGCTGGCAGTGCGCGGCTGGCCGCTGCGGGCGCTGGCGGCGCTGCTGGCCGTCGCGAGCTTTGCGGTGGGCTATCTCGGCGTCAGTCTGTGGGTGATCCCGGACGTCGCGGTACGCGGAGCCGACCTCGCGCATGTCCCGGTGGTGACGCTGGTGGGCAGTGGGCGCTACTACTGGGGAGCAGGGGTGGCGGTGGCCTCCGCGCTGTGCGCCTTGATCGCCGCCGCTTTGTTGATGCGCTCGGCTTCTCTATTCGGGTCGGACCGCTTGGGCACTACGAAATATGCGGCGCCGGCTACCCGCCGTTCGTTGGCGCGGCGCGACGATGCTGATGCGGTCACGGAAAAGGCCCCGCCGGACAAGGGGCCGGAGATGTCGGAACGGATGATTTGGGATGCTCTGGACGAGGGCCACGACCCGACCGATCGGCCCCACGAGTCTGACACCGAGGGTCGGTGAAATACCGCGCGCCGGCGGTCGCTACCCTTCATGAACGTCGTCGAAATCGGCTGCGGAGCGTGGGTCACGGCGGGAAGGGAAACGGCAGGCATGAGCCCGGCAACCGTGCTTGACTCCATCCTCGAGGGAGTCCGGGCCGACGTTGCCGCGCGCGAAGCGCTCGTGAGCCTGCCAGAGATCAAGGCCACCGCCGCCGCCGCGTCCCCACCACTCGACGTGATGGCCGCCCTACGCGAGCCCGGCATCGGTGTCATCGCCGAGGTCAAGCGCGCCAGCCCGTCGGCCGGCTCATTAGCCACCATCGCCGACCCCGCAAAGCTGTCCCGTGCCTACGAGGATGGCGGCGCCCGGATCATCAGCGTGCTGACCGAGGAACGACGTTTTCACGGCTCGCTCGACGACCTCGACGCAGTACGGGCGGCGGTCTCGATTCCGGTATTGCGCAAAGACTTTGTGGTGCAGCCTTATCAGATCCATGAGGCGCGTGCGCACGGTGCCGACATGTTGTTGCTCATCGTTGCCGCTTTGGATCAGCCGGCACTGGTATCGATGCTGGATCGTACCGAATCACTTGGTATGACAGCTCTCGTCGAAGTACACAACGAACAAGAAGCTGACCGGGCATTGAAGGCCGGGGCCAGGGTAATCGGCGTCAACGCCCGCGATCTCACGACGCTCGAGGTCGACCGGGATTGCTTCGCGCGAATCGCTCCCGGGCTGCCCAGCAATGTGATCAGGATTGCCGAATCCGGTGTGCGTGGCACCGGTGATCTGTTGGCGTACGCCGGTGCGGGCGCTGACGCTGTGCTGGTCGGTGAAGGTTTGGTCAAGAGTGGTGACCCACGTGCGGCGGTTGCCGATCTGGTCACCGCGGGCACCCACCCGTCCTGCCCGAAACCGGCTCGCTAGCCGTTGATGATCCGCGTGCACGTTGAGCTCTGGTGATGGCAGATCTATCCCGCCCGGATCTTCCGCGTACCAGTGCGGCCATCGCCGAACGGACCAGTCACGATCCTGATTCGACCGGTCATTTCGGCGTCTACGGTGGCCGCTACGTCCCGGAGGCGCTGATGGCGGTGATCGAGGAGGTCACCGCGGCGTACGAAAAGGAGCGCGTCAATCAGGATTTCCTGGACACCCTCGATAATTTGCAGGCGCACTATGCCGGCCGGCCGTCGCCGCTCTACGAGACAACTCGGCTCGGCGAGCACGCCGGGGGGGCGCGAATATTCCTGAAGCGAGAAGACCTGAACCACACCGGTTCTCACAAGATCAACAACGTGCTCGGTCAGGCGCTGCTGGCTCGCAGGATGGGCAAGACCCGGGTGATTGCCGAGACCGGTGCCGGCCAGCATGGGGTGGCCACTGCCACTGCATGCGCGTTGCTCGGCCTGGACTGTGTCATCTACATGGGGGCCATCGATACCGCGCGCCAGGCGCTCAATGTGGCGCGGATGCGACTACTCGGTGCCGAAGTCGTCTCGGTGGAGACCGGCTCGAAAACGCTCAAGGACGCCATCAATGAGGCGTTCCGGGATTGGGTTACCAATGCCGACAACACCTACTACTGCTTCGGTACTGCAGCCGGCCCACATCCCTTCCCGACCATGGTGCGAGACTTCCAGCGGATCATCGGCATGGAGGCACGCGTACAGATCCAGGATCAGGCGGGCAGGTTGCCTGATGCGGTTGTCGCGTGCGTCGGTGGAGGATCCAATGCCATCGGGATCTTTCATGCGTTCCTCGACGATCCCGGCGTGCGGTTGGTCGGATTCGAGGCGGCCGGCGACGGCGTCGAGACCGGCCGGCATGCGGCGACATTCGCCGGTGGTTCGCCCGGGGCGTTCCAGGGATCGTTCTCGTACCTATTGCAAGACGAGGACGGCCAGACCATCGAATCCCATTCGATCTCGGCGGGTCTGGACTATCCCGGAGTGGGCCCCGAACACGCATGGCTCAAGGAGATCGGACGCGTCGATTACCGGCCGATCACCGACTCCGAGGCGATGGATGCGTTCGGCCTGCTGAGTCGGATGGAAGGCATCATCCCGGCCATCGAATCCGCGCACGCGGTGGCCGGAGCGCTCAAGTTGGGTGTTGAATTGGGAAGGGGCGCGGTCATTGTGGTGAATCTGTCGGGTCGCGGCGACAAGGATGTCGAGACGGCCGCCAAGTGGTTCGGCCTGCTGACCGATGGTGATGCGGACAAATCGGTTTAACGATGACTGTCGAACAAAGCGAACCGAGCAGGCTGGGGCCGCTTTTCGAGTCGTGCCGGGCCGATAATCGCGCGGCGCTTATCGGTTATCTGCCCACGGGCTACCCCGACGTACGCACTTCCGTGGACGCGATGATCGCGCTGGTCGAATCTGGTTGTGACATAGTCGAAGTCGGTGTTCCGTATTCCGACCCGGGTATGGACGGCACCGCCATCCAGAGGGCCACCGAGGTCGCGCTGAGTGGGGGTGTGCGGGTCCGGGATACGCTGGCCGCGGTCGAGGCCATCAGTATGGCCGGGGGATCTGCGGTGGTGATGACATACTGGAATCCGGTGCTGCGCTACGGGGTTGATGCATTCGCGCGAGATCTGGCATCGGCCGGCGGGCAAGGCCTTATCACTCCTGACCTTATTCCCGACGAGGCGCAACAGTGGCTGGCGGCATCCGCGGAGCATCGGTTGGATCGCATTTTTCTGGTCGCGCCGTCATCGACGTCCGAACGGTTGGCGACGACCGTCAAGGCGTCACGAGGATTCGTCTACGCGGCATCGACGATGGGGGTGACCGGGGCGCGCGATGCGGTGTCGCAGGCCGCGCCCGAGCTGGTGGAGAGGGTGAAGGCAGTGTCTGACATACCTGTTGGCGTCGGCTTGGGGGTGCGGTCGCGAGAGCAGGCCGCACAGATCGGCGGCTATGCCGACGGAGTCATTGTGGGTTCCGCGCTGGTGTCGGCTTTGAGCGACGGTTTGCCCAGCTTGCGCGCACTGACCGAGGAACTCGCCGCCGGTGTGCGCCAGAGGATATCCGCATGACGACGACCTGGCTGGCGTACTTCCCGAGTCCGCCGCGCGGAGTCTGGCACCTTGGGCCGCTGCCCATTCGCGCCTACGCGTTTTTCATCATCACCGGCATCGTGGTCGCCCTGCTGATCGGTGACCGACGCTTTGTAGCCCGCGGCGGCGAGCGCGGCGTGATCTACGACATCGCACTGTGGATGGTGCCTTTCGGCTTGATTGGCGGCCGCCTCTATCACCTGGCTACGGATTGGCGGACGTATTTCGGCCAAAGCGGTGCCGGACTCGGCGCGGCACTGCGAATCTGGGACGGGGGCCTGGGTATCTGGGGCGCAGTAGCCCTTGGTGCAGTGGGCGCGTGGATCGGCTGCCGACGTCGTGGAATCCCGCTGCCCGCCTTCCTTGATGCGGTTGCCCCCGGAGTCGTGCTGGCTCAGGCGATCGGCCGGCTCGGGAACTATTTCAACCAAGAGCTTTACGGTCGCGAAACCACGATGCCGTGGGGCCTGGAGATCTTCTACCGTCGGGATCCCGCTGGATTCGTCGACGTTCATTCGCTTGACGGCGTCTCGACCGGGCAGGTGGCGCTCGTCGTGCAGCCGACCTTCCTCTACGAATTGATTTGGAACGTTCTGGTATTCGCCGCGTTGATCTACTTGGACCGCCGCTTCATGATCGGTCACGGGCGACTGTTCGCGGCCTATGTCGCTCTTTACTGCGTCGGCCGATTCTGCGTCGAGCTGCTGCGTGACGACACCGCCACACACATCGCCGGCATCCGGATCAATTCGTTCACATCGACTTTCGTGTTAATCGGGGCCGTGGTGTATGTGATTTTGGCGCCGAAGGGCCGCGAGGATCCGGCAACCGTGCGTGGCCGCGTTGATCTTGCCGACGAATCGCCGGAGCCTGAGCCGGAGGCAGAGCTCGCTGCTGTTGCCTCGGCCTCGGCTGCGACCACTGCGGCGCCTGCTGCCCTAGGCGACGACGACGGACCGGTTGATTCGGCAGAAACGGCGCAATCTGCCGAAGTCGGCGAGCCGGAAACCGTGACGGCCGAAGCCGCGGAGGTGGAGACCGTGGCGGCCGAAGTCGCCGCCGCTGAAGTCGAACAGGTCGACGAGCCGGAAACTGTGCAAGCCCAAGTCGAAGAGCCTGAAGCCGCTGAGGCTGAAGTCGCTCAGGCTGAAGTTGCGGAGCCCGAGGTCGAAGAGCCTGAGGTGGCCGAGGCTGAGGTCGAAGAGCCCGAGGTCGAAGAGCCCGAGGTCGAAGAGCCCGAGGTCGAAGAGCCCGAGGTCGAAGAGCCCGAGGTCGAAGAGCCCGAGGTCGAAGAGCCCGAGGTCGAAGAGCCCGAGGTCGAAGAACCCGAGGTCGAAGAACCCGAGGTCGAAGAACCCGAGGTCGAAGACCGGCCGAGCCTGAAGAGCCCAAAGCCGAAGAGCCTGCAGTCGCCGAGTCTGAAGGCTCACAAGACGAAATGTCCACCGAGAAGGCCGCCGAGGAAACGCCGACCGGTGACGACGATGAGGAAATTCGTAGTC
Organism: uncultured Actinomycetota bacterium; assembly: GCA_963763005.1. Classification (GTDB taxonomy): domain Bacteria; phylum Actinomycetota; class Actinomycetes; order Mycobacteriales; family Mycobacteriaceae; genus Mycobacterium. The sequence goes on along the minus strand of CAVXMI010000011.1, from coordinate 138,368 downwards.
CGATCCCGGAGAGCTCCGGCCCAACTCGGCGCCGATTCGGTTTCCGCCGGAGGAGCCAGAAGCCGCGATCCGGTCGGTAGCAGCCGAGGCGACGTGCCACCCGAGCTGGCTCGGGCAGGAGCCCACTGGATCTGGCATGCTGAAACCGTGACTGATCAGTCGTGGACCGGTGCTGCAGAACCTGGCTCGCCAGAGCAGCGGCAACCCGGATACTCGCCGCCGTTTCCACCGCCGTACCCGTATTCTCCGCAATATGGCGCGCCCGGCGGCTACTACGACCCATCCGCACCCTATGGTCGGCATCCTGTTACCGGGCAACCACTGTCAGACAAATCGAAAACCATCGCGGGCCTTTTGCAGCTGCTGGGGCTGTTCGGCATCGCCGGCATCGGCCGTATCTACATGGGGCACACCGGGCTAGGCGTCGCGCAGTTACTCGTCGGCTGGCTGACGTGCGGACTCGGCGCGGTCGTCTGGGGCGTCATCGACGCAGTGCTGATATTGACCGACAGAGTCAGCGACCCGTGGGGCCGCCCGTTGCGTGATGGAACCTAATCCGTCTCCCCGGGCATCGGGGGAGTGTCGTCAGCACGGTCGGCGTCTTCGTCTCTACGGCGCCGCCGGCTCGGCCGTGCTGCTGGCCGGCGCACTCGGTTACGTCGGATTCGCCGACCCGCACAACACGAATTCGCTGTACCCCCTTTGTCCGTTCAAGTTGCTCACCGGCTGGAACTGCCCCGCCTGTGGCGGCCTCCGGATGACGCACGATCTGCTGCACGGTGACCTGGCGGCCAGCATCAACGACAACGTCTTCCTGCTCGTCGGCATCCCGATGCTGGCGGGCTGGGTCCTGCTGCGCCGCCACCGCGGCCAATCATCACTACCGGTCGCGGCGATGATCGCTGCTGTGGTGGCAACGATCGCGTGGACGGTGCTGCGTAACCTGCCCGGCTTCCCTCTGGTACCGACTGTTCTCAGCGGCTAGCCGACCGGAAAGCTCAGCAGGTCAGCCCTATGCCCCGCGTTGCCCGGCGTGTTTGGGTCGCACCGCTCGACTTCGCGTCGGTCCGCGTCGCCGGCGCTTCGGCGAGTCACTCCGTGGCCACTAGCGGGTTGCGGCTCCCAGGGATACGGTGCCGGACCGATGCGAGTAACTGAGATAAGCCGCTGAACGTGCTTCTCGCGACGCTGCGCGGGCGGCCACGCAGCACCGATGCCACTCGCGTTCGCTGCTTCGTCATGCCACGACCTACGGATTTCCCTGACAGCTAGGCGCGTTGTGTCTTCGAGACCCCCCGATGGTCAGTAACCGCGACTATGCTCAGGCGTCGTGACTAGACGCGGAAAGATCGTCTGCACTCTCGGGCCGGCCACCAATAACGACGAGTTGCTCAGAGCGCTGGTCGAAGCTGGAATGGACGTCGCCCGAATGAACTTCAGCCATGGCGACTACAGCGCCCACGAGGTCTCCTACCAGCGGGTCCGGGCAGCCTCTGATGCCACCGGGCGCGCGGTGGGTCTACTCGCCGACCTGCAGGGCCCGAAGATCAGGCTGGGGCGCTTCGCTTCCGGGCCCACCTACTGGGCTGACGGCGAAACGGTCCGCATCACCGTCTGCGACTGCGAGGGCAGCCACGACCGGGTGTCCACCACCTACAAGAGGTTGGCCCAGGACGCGGTAGCCGGCGATCGCGTACTGGTCGACGATGGCAAGGTCGGCTTGTTGGTCGATCGGATCGAAGGCGACGACGTGGTCTGCACGGTCATCGAAGGCGGCCCGGTCAGCAACAACAAGGGGATCTCGCTGCCCGGAATGAACGTGTCCGCCCCCCCCTTGTCGGAAAAGGACATTGAGGATCTCACGTTCGCGCTGAACCTCGGCGTCGACATGGTGGCGCTGTCATTCGTACGTTCGCCGTCTGATGTCGAGTTGGTCCACGAGGTGATGGATCGGGTCGGGCGGCGGGTTCCGGTGATCGCCAAGCTGGAGAAGCCAGAAGCCGTCGACAATCTCGAGGCCATCGTGTTGGCGTTCGACGCCGTCATGGTGGCTCGCGGCGACCTGGGCGTCGAGTTGCCGCTGGAAGAGGTTCCGCTGGTGCAGAAGCGGGCCATCCAGATGGCCCGCGAAAATGCAAAGCCGGTCATCGTGGCGACCCAGATGCTCGATTCGATGATCGAGAACTCGCGGCCGACCCGGGCCGAAGCCTCCGACGTCGCCAACGCCGTGCTCGACGGCGCCGACGCACTGATGTTGTCCGGCGAAACTTCGGTGGGGAAGTATCCGCTGGCGGCGGTCCGGACAATGTCGCGGATTGTGTGCGCGGTTGAGGAGAATTCGACGGCCGCTCCGCCGTTGACGCATGTGCCGCGCACCAAGCGGGGAGTGATCTCCTATGCTGCCCGTGACATCGGCGAGCGACTCGACGCCAAGGCCCTGGTGGCGTTCACTCAGTCCGGTGATACCGTGCGGCGATTGGCCCGTCTGCACACCCCGCTGCCGCTGTTGGCCTTCACTGATCTGTCTGAGGTACGCAGTCAACTGGCCATGACGTGGGGCACCGAAACTTTCATCGTCCCGCACATGAAGTCAACCGACGGCATGATCCGGCAAGTCGACAAGTCGCTGCTCGAACTCGGCCGGTATAAGCGCGGTGACCTCGTCGTCATCGTCGCGGGTGCGCCGCCGGGCACCGTAGGCTCGACCAACCTGATCCATGTGCACCGGATCGGGGAGGACGACGTCTAGCAATTGAGCCCGCTCGGCGACGATGCGGGCCGTGTAGCGGCCTGAGGAGGAGCTGAGCAATTGAGCCCCGAGGAGAGCACGCCCGTGCCGGCCGGCGATGAGCCGAAAGCGCGAGAAGAACCCGCGAAAGATTTCGAGGAACTGCTGGCGGTACTGAATCTCGACCAAGTTGCCGACAATCTGTTTGTCGGATCCCATCCCAGCAAGAACCCGCTGCGCACATTCGGTGGGCTGCTGATGGCGCAGTCGTTCGTCGCGAGCAGCCGCACCCTGACCCGGGAAGACCTACCGCCCAGTGCACTCTCGGTGCATTTCATCAACGGTGGTGATACCGCCAAGGACATCGAATTCCACGTGGTACGGCTTCGCGATGAGCGACGCTTCGCCAATCGGCGCGTCGATGCGATGCAGGACGGCGTGCTCTTGTCCTCAGCGCTGATCTCGTACATGTCCGGCGGCCGCGGCCTTGAGCACGCCGTCGATCCGCCGGAGGTGGCCGAGCCGCACACCCTGCCCACGATTGGTGAGCTGTTGCGCGGCTATGAGGAGACCGTCCCGCATTTCGTCAACGCGCTGCAGCCGATCGAATGGCGCTACACCAACGACCCGGCCTGGGTGATGCGGGAGAAGGGCGATCGTCTGGCCTACAACCGCGTCTGGCTCAAGGCAATGGGGGCGATGCCCGACGATCCGGTGCTGCACACCGCGACGATGTTGTATTCCTCGGATACCACCGTGCTGGACTCGGTGATCACCACCCATGGTCTGTCGTGGGGCTTCGACCGCATCTTTGCGGCCTCCACCAACCACGCGGTGTGGTTTCACCGGCAGGTCAATTTCGATGACTGGGTGCTGTATTCGACGTCGTCGCCAGTGGCCGCAGACTCGCGCGGGCTGGGCACAGGGCATTTCTTCGATCGCTCCGGGCAACTCATCGCCACCGTGGTGCAAGAAGCCGTGCTGAAATATTTCCCCGCCTCAGGCCGATAGAGAAGTCGGATACCCGCAGGACACGCGTCCGGTTTCGGCTTAGCGAGGCTCGTGATCAGGCGTAACGTTCCTGGTAGCGGATACGCCGCGCAGCTGAGGGCCAGCTCATCGGGAGGTGAGTGTGAAAGAACCGTCGGTCGATGTCGTCCCGAGGCTTCGCGCGCGCGAACGCGTTGTGGTTCATGTCGATTCGACCACGGCCCGCTGCATCGGTGCGCTGGCTTTGTTCTGCGCAACCTGCTGGCTGATCGCGCTGCTTGCCCGCAACTACCGGCACGCGGATTGGCAGACCGATGGTCGGCTGGGCTGGTCCCTGACGGTTCTGGCTGCGGTGACATTGATCGCTCGCGGCATTTTCCTCGGCCGTGCGGTGACAGCCATGCACGCGACAGCAGCCGCCTTATTCCTGGTCATGGGACTAGGTGCGCATGTGTTGTCCTTCGACCTGCTCGGTGACCTGCTGATCGCCGGTTCGGGACTGGTGTTGATGTGGCCAACATCGGCACATCCGCGACCCGGAGATCTGCCGCGCGTGTGGGCATTGATCAATGCCACCGAGGCGGATCCGCTGGCGCCGTTCGCCATGCAGACGGGCAAGTGCTACCACTTCAGCGCGGCCGGTAGCGCGGCCCTGCCGTACCGGACGCGGATGGGGTTCGCGGTGGTCAGCGGGGACCCGATAGGCGACGAGGCGCAATTTCCGGAGCTGGTCGCCGACTTCGCCGCCATGTGTCATACCCGTGGCTGGCGGATCGCGGTGCTGGCGTGCAGCGAGCGGCGCCTCCGGCTGTGGAGCGAGCGCGACGTGATCGGACAATCGTTGCGGGCCATACCGATCGGCCGGGATGTGGTCGTCGACGTGTCCAGCTTCGCAATGAAGGGACGCAAGTTCCGGAATCTCCGTCAGGCAGTGCACCGCACCCATAACTCCGGCATCACGACCGAGATCGTGGCCGAGCAGGAGCTCGACGCTACGCAGCGGTCCGAGCTGGCCGAGGTGTTGCTGGCCTCATCCAAGGGGGCCCACACCGATCGGGGGTTCTGCATGAGCCTGGACGGCGTGCTGCAGGGCCGGTATCCCGGCGTCGAGTTGATTATCGCCAGAGACGCCTCGGGGCGGGTCCAGGGCTTCGACCGATTCACCACGGCCGGCGGCGGCAGCGATGTCTCACTTGATGTGCCCTGGCGTCGTCGTGGGGCGCCGAACGGGATCGACGAACGGCTTAGTGTCGACATGATAGCGGCAGCCAAAGATGCTGGGGCACAGAGGGTATCGCTCGCATTCGCAGCCTTCCCGGATATCTTCGACGAGGAACGGCGCGGCCGGTTGCAGCGATTGTTCTACGTACTGATTCACCTTCTCGATCCGTTGATCGCGCTAGAGTCGTTGTACCGATACGTGCACAAGTTCCATGCATTGGACGCCCGGCGATATGCACTGATCTCGATGACGCAGGTCATTCCCTTGCTGTTCGTGCTGCTCTCGCTGGAGTTCATGCCGCGTCGGCGACACCCGTGATCGGTAGCTCGGCACAGCGAATGTCCTTGGGCAGGTGGTGAGTAGCCACCACCACCGTCCTGGCGGCGGACATCAGCCCGGAATTCTCGGACAGCAGATCACGCAGGACGCGGTCGGTGTCGATCGCGTCGAGATGCTCGGTGGGTTCGTCAAGCAGCACGATCCGGGCGGGAGACAGTACCGCCCGCGCCAGCAACAACCGTCTGCGCTGGCCTGCCGAGACCGCTTGCGCGCCACCCGTCAACACGGTGGACAGACCCTCGGGCAGACTGGCCAGCCATCCGCCCAGGCCGACCCCGTCCAAGGTCGCCGTCAGTTCGTCATCGCTACAATCGCCGCGGGCAACCAGCAAGTTGTCCCGTACAGTGGTGGCGAAGATGTGCGCATCTTCGGCGAAAAATACTACAGCGCTGCGTAATTCATTCTCCTCGAGGCGTTTCAGGTCGGTTCCGTCGAGCATTACCTGTCCCTGCACCGGTGGCAGCAAGCCGGCCAGCGTCATCAAGAGCGTTGTCTTACCGGAGCCGCTGGCACCCGTGACGGCGAGCCGGGCGCCCGGAGGTAGGTCGACCGAGGCCCAGCTTGATCGGGCCTCCGAGTAACCAGAACACACGTCGGCGGATAACCGGCCGGTGACTGCGGGCCCTGATGATGCCCGTGGTGACATCGTGGGTTGCGCCGGGTGGGTGGGCTGGGGCGCAGCCAGGTCGACCAGGCGACGCGCCGCGATTCGCGACCGGGTCAACTGGATGGCGGCGGCAGGTAGTGCGTTCGTCGCCTCGAACGCGGACAATGGCAGCAACATCAAGACCGCCAGCGTCGTCGGCGCGATTGTGGGTGCCATGCCGATTCCGGCTACCACAGCTCCGAGCACGCTGACCCCGATTGCCGCGGTCGGTATGGCTTCGGCGACGGCGGCCGGTCTTGCGGCGGAATCGACAGCGTCACCCCAGGCATGCTGTCGTCGCTGCGATTCGGCGATGACATCAGGCAGGGCACCGGCGAGACGAAGTTCCGGTGCGTGTTCGAGTGCGATCATCGCCGACGTGTCACGCTCGGAATGATGTTGCCGGGCAATCGCTTCGTGCTTCGAGGCCGCCCTACCGGCAAGCCACGGCGCAACAACCCCGGCAACGAACAGGCACATCGCCAATACCGCGGCGGCCGGCAACGAGATGGCCCCCACAACCGCGGTTGCCGCCAGCGACAACACCGCCGCGACGCCGATCGGTACCAGGGCTCGCACCAGCACGTCGGCCAATGCGTCGACGTCGGCGCCGACTCGTGCCACCAGGTCACCGCTGTGCAGCCGGACAGCGGCCCCTGCGGGTCCGTTGGCCAGGCGGCGATAGATCTGTGCACGGGCTGTGCCTGCGGCACGCAGCGCCGTGTCGTGGGTGGCCAGTCGCTCGCAATAGTGCAGCACGCCCCGAGAAATCGCGAACGTGCGCACAGCCACGACCGCGACGGACAGATCGAGCACGGGCGGCATCTGCGAGGCGCGCGTGATCAGCCATGCCGAAACCCCGGCCAGCGCCAGCGCACTGCCCAGTGACAGCACCCCGAGTGCGATGGCGGCCAGTATGCGGCGCAGCCGGGGACGCAGCAGGTCCGACGCGGCCAGCAGCGGATCAGACCGGCGCATAGCGCACCTCGCTGTGTAGACCATCTGGGGTCACCTCGACGACCCGATCACCGATTGCGACCACTTGCCCGCGATGGCCGACGACCACCACGGTCGCACCGGCCCGGGCGCGCTCGACGATGGCCCGCAACACCCGGTCCTCGGTGCGGGCATCCAGGTGCGCCGTGGGTTCATCGAGCAGCAGTACTGGGGCGGTTGATCCGAGGGCTCGGGCCAGTCCCAGCCGTTGCCGCTGTCCCAGCGAGAGCCCGACGCCTCCGCGCCCGAGCATGGTATCCAGCCCGTCGGGCAGCTCGGCCAGTACCGTGTCGAACCCGGCTGCTGCACAGGCGCTCTCAAGATCGTCCAGGTCGCCGAGCAGGAGCAGATTTTCATGGACGGTCCCCGGCACCAGCACCGGGCGTTGCGGCAGCCAGGACAACTGGCGCCACCATGCAGCGAGTGCCAGCTCGGCGACGTCGAAACCGGCGACGGTGACTCGGCCTGATGTCGGCGCGGTGAGCCCGGCGATCACCTGCAGCGTGGTGCTCTTGCCCGCGCCGTTTCGGCCGGTCAGTACCGTCACCCGGCCGGGTTCGATCAGTGCGGTCAGACTATGCGGCGAGCGGCCGTCTCGGCCCGCGACGCTGAGCTTTTCGAGGCGGATCTCCGCGTCACGGGCGGTTACCGTCTGTTGTCCGGCCGTCGCCGTGGTTGGCTCGCCAATGAGCGCGAAGGCCTTGTCGGCTGCGGTTCGCCCGTCTTGGGCGGCATGGAATTCCACGCCGATGCGGCGCAGCGGCCAGTACACGTCCGGTGCCAGCAGCAGGACCGTCAAACCCACGGTCAGGCTCATTTCGCCGAACACCAGGCGAAGACCGATGCTGACCGCGACCAGGGCCACGCCCAGCGTGGCCAGCAATTCGAGCACCAGAGCTGACAGGAACGCGATCCGCAGCGTCGCCATCGTCGAGCGTCGATGGGCGGCACCGAGTTCTGCGATGCGGCGTTCCGGGCCGGAAGCGCGGCCCAGGGCCCGCAGTGTGGGGATACCGGCGACCAGATCCAGCAATCGGGCTTGCAGGGTGGTGATGGCGGCCAGCGCGGCTGCGGATCGGTCAGCTGTAGCCAGTCCGATCAATACCATGAAGACCGGTATCAACGGCAGTGTGATCACCACGATCGCCGTCGACTTCAGGTCATAGATCGCGATCACCGCAACGGTGGCCGGGGTGAGGATCGCGGCAAGCAGCAGTGTGGGCAGATAACCGGTGAAGTAGGGACGCAAGCCGTCCAGGCCACGGGTGACCACCACGGCGGCGGCGTCACGCTGTGCCGCCAATTCGCTGGGCTGCCGGGCTGTCACCGCCGCCAGCACCTGACCACTGAGATCGGCGATCACCGCGCTGGAGCCTCGTTGGCCCAGGCGCGCCTGCAGCCAATGTGTCGCCGTGCGGACAAGCCACAGCCCCAACAAGATTGACAGGGGCCCAAGCCAGCAGCGCAGACACCGTGCCGAGGGATCGCTCACCACGCGCGCGACGATGCTCGCCAGGACAACCGCCGAGCCGATGGCGCAGCCGGAGATCACCACTCCACAGGCCACCGCGGCGACCAGGTAATGGCGTAGCGCGGTCGACGCCCGCCACAGTCGCGGGTCCAGAGGGCCCCGGGCTTTCGAAACGGGCGGCGTGTCCGTTGCGCTCAGGACGGGCGCCTCGCCAGACCGATCGACGGCGGTATCCGCTCAGCCGAGATCCGTTGCCGGAAGACCCAATACGTCCACCCCTGATACACCACCGTCAGTGGAGCGAAAAGCGCCGTCACCCACGTCATGATCTTGAGGGTGTATGAGGTCGACGAGGCGTTGTAGATCGTCACATTCCATTGGCCGTTCAGCGTCGAAGGCACCAGGTTCGGATACAGCGAGCCGAACAAAAGTACTACGACCGCTGCCACTACCAGGGCAGTGCACGCGAACGCCCAGCCGTCGGACGCGCGCCGCCACACCAGTAGCACCGCCGCCAACTGTGCGACCACCGCCACTGCCAGCACCCCCCAGGTCCAGTCCTTGCCGTGCACCAGCTGTGTCCAAACTCCAAAGCCCGCAACCAGTCCCGTCACCGGAAGCGCGAGCCACAGGGCGAACCGGTATGCGTCGTCGCGGATCGGGCCGGCGGTCTTCAAAGCGACGAACACCGCGCCGTAGAGCAAGAACAGACCTGCGGTGGCCAGACCGCCCAGGAGCGTATAGGGGTTGAGCACATCGCCGATCGACAGGTGCACGTGACCGTTGGCGTCCACCGGCAGCCCGCGTACCAGGATGGCGAACGCCACGCCCCACAGGATTGCGGGCAACCAGGACCCGGCTGCGATGCCGAAGTCGGCCCACGCCCGCCATTTCGGGTCGTCGACCTTGCCGCGCCATTCGATGGCCACCGAGCGCACGATCATGCCGAACAGGATCGCCAGCAGCGGTAGATACAGCGTGGAGAACACGGTGGCATACCAGCCGGGAAACGCGGCGAACATCGCTGCGCCGCCGGTGATCAGCCAGACCTCGTTGCCGTCCCAGACCGGGCCGATGGTGTTGAGCGCTGCGCGCCGGTGAGCTTCCGGGTCGCCCGCGCCGACACGAGCGAAGGGCTCCATCAACATGCCCACGCCGAAGTCGAAGCCCTCGAGGATGAAGAAACCGACGAACAGCGCCGCGATGACACCGAACCACAACTCTTGGAGTCCCACCGGTCAGCTCCTTTCCTGGGTCATTAGGCCTCAATAAGCAAAAGACAGCGGCGCCACTTCGTCGTCGCCCGATGCGGGAGGCGCGGCCGGTTCGGCGTCGTGTTCCTGCGGTCCTTCGACGATGTAGCGCTTGAGCAGCCAGAACCAGATGACCGCGAGCACCGCGTAGACCAGCGTGAACGTCGCCAGGGAGGTGACGACCATGCCGGAAGCTTGGTTGGAGACGCCGGCCGCGACGGTGAGTCGAACCTGCTGGTCACCAGTCGGGTTAGGGGCGACAATCCACGGCTGACGGCCCATCTCGGTGAACACCCATCCGGCGCTGTTGGCCAGGAAGGGGGTCGGAATAGTGAGCAGCGCGAACCAGGCGAACCACCGCTGATTCGGGATCCGGCCGCCGCGGGTGAGCCACAGGGCAAGCAACGCGAACAGCACCGGAATCGCCAGCAAACCGATCATCATGCGGAAAGACCAGTAGGTGACGAACAGGTTGGGGCGGTAGTCGTTGGGCCCGAATCGCTGTTGGTAGTCCCGCTGGATGTCGCGCACACCTTGGAGCGTGACGCCCTCGAATTTGCCTTCGGCGAGGAACGGCAGTACATAGGGCACCTCGATGACGCGGGTGAGGCTGTCGCAGTTGTTCTGCCTGCCGACCGTCAGGATGGAGAAGTCCGGATCGGTTTGGGTGTCGCACAGCGATTCCGCCGACGCCATTTTCATCGGTTGCTGCCGGAACATGAGTTTGCCTTGGTGGTCGCCGGTGAAGAACAAACCGGCCGTGGCAGCCAACGCAACCCAACATCCCAGGATGGTCGCGGGGCGGTACATGGCGCGGGTACCGGGGCCAACGGTGGCGGTACTCGAACGTACCAGCCACCACGCGCTGACGGCGGCGACGAATGTTCCCGCGGTCAGCAACCCACCCGTGAACGTATGTGCGAAGGCCGTTCGCCCAGTGTTGTTCGTGAGCAACGCCATGATGCTGGTCAGTTCGGCGCGCCGGGTTTCCGGGTTGTAGTGCGCTCCGACCGGGTGCTGCATGAAGGAGTTCGCCGTGATGATGAAGAATGCGGACACGTTGACCGCGATCGCGACGATCCAGATGCATGCCAGGTGCACCAGTCGGGGCAGCCGGTTCCAGCCGAAGATCCACAACCCGATGAAGGTGGATTCGAAGAAGAAGGCGACCAGGCCCTCCATGGCCAGCGGGGCGCCGAAGACATCGCCGACGAACCGCGAGTACTCGCTCCAGTTCATCCCGAACTGAAATTCCTGCACGATCCCGGTCGCCACGCCGATGGCGAAGTTGATCAGGAACAACTTGCCGAAGAACTTGGTCAGGCGATACCAGGCCGTGTTGTCGGTGACCACCCACGCTGTCTGCATGACGGCGAGCAGGGGAGCCAGGCCGATCGTGAGCGGCACGAATATGAAGTGGTAGACGGTGGTGATACCGAACTGCCACCGCGATATGTCGACGACATTCATCTGGCATCTCCCGAGAATGCGGGGCCCAATTACATAGCTACGACAAAGTGTAGTAGTCAGGGCCGACCAACGCTACCGTCAATTTCGTGCTCGGCAGAACGCTTATCGGCCGAGCGCCTGGGACGCCTTCCGGATGCCGAACGACGACACGATCTCGAACGCGCCGATGACCACGAGCCAGATACCGACGACGATCGCCAGGGTGATGATCGACTCGAACGGTGCTCCCATCACCACAAGGCCGGCGATCAGGCTGATCACCCCGATGAAAATCGACCATCCTCGTCCCGGCAGAGTCGGATCGCTGATGGCGGAAACGGTTGTCGCGACGCCGCGGAAGATGAACCCGATGCCGATCCAGATGGCCAGCAACAGAACAGCGTTGCCGAAGTGACGGAACGCCAGCACGGCCAGGATCAGCGATGCCGCCCCGCTGATGAACAACAGAATCCGACTCCCCGCCGAAACATGCAGGCTGAACGCGAACATGACCTGCGCGACACCGGTGATCAGCAGATAGGCGCCGAACGCGACGGCGGCAACCAGGACGGATATTCCCGGCCAGGCCAGCACCAGGACGCCGAGGATCAGCGACAGGATGCCCGACACCAGCGTGGACTTCCATAAATGCGGCAACAAGCTTGGGACAGGGGTCGTTTCCATGACACCAGTGTGACGCATGCGGCGGATTCGGTACAGGGGGCTTCTGAGGTCAGACGCGGGCCGCGCGCGTTTCCTCGACAAGCAGGTCGCCGGGCTCTTCGGCCGCTTTGCGGCCAATCAGGTACCAGGTGCGCATGACGCCTTTGCCCTTGACTTTGATGCGGCCGCGCTCGTGCAGCACAAAGTCGTCCTTCAGGCGCTCGTACACCTCGTCGGGCACTTGGATCTTTCCCACCGAGTCGGTGGTTTCCATCCGCGACGCGACATTGACCGCGTCGCCCCACACGTCGTAGAAGAACCGGCGCGAACCCACCACACCTGCGACCACCGGGCCGGTCGCCAGGCCCACCCGCAGCGGCACTGAGCGACCGTGCGGATCCTTCAGTCCGGCTGCTACGGCGGCCATGTCGAGCGCAAAGTCGGCCAGCGCCTGCACGTGGTCGGGCCGTGGCCGCGGCACTCCGCTGACCACCATGTACGAGTCGCCGCTGACCTTGATTTTCTCCAACCCGTGCTTGTCTACCAGCGCGTCGAAGGCGCCGTACAGGCGATCCAGGAACCGGACCAGATCGGCGGGTGCGGTGCTGCTGGCGCGCTCTGTGAAGCCGACGATGTCGGCGAACAGCACCGAGGCCTCGTCGTATTTGTCGGCGATGACGTTTCGTTCGGGCCCTTTGAGCCGGTCGGCGATGCTGGCCGGCAACATGTTGGCCAGCAAGGCCTCGGAGCGCTCGTACTCGGCTTCCATGACCGCCTCGGCGCGGGCGGTGTCCCGTAGTGCGAACCACACAGTCGCGACCACCATCACGAACGCGGAGACGGTGGTGAGGACGAAACCCAACGAATGGGCCCACGCTGGCTGAAGCCCGGTGTCGCGCGGGACGACGAACTCCAACGCAATAACCAGGCCGGCGGCGATGGCCGCCAGCGTTGCCGCCAACACGATGTGTTCAATGCCCAGCAGCAGCACCACCACACAGGCCGCTACCACGAAGAAGAACTGAGCGCCTGAACCGGTGCCCACTTCCCAGCAGGTGATGAAGATCGACACATAGGCCGTGCCGATAAACGTAAGTGGCGCAACCAATTCGCCGAAGCGGTGCAGCAGCGGGACAATCGCGAAGACTACCGCGGTGCAGACGTTGATCAATCCGGTCCGCCAGACCCCGGCTCCAATGATGAGTTGCACGACCACGAAGGTCGCCATCACCATCACGGCCAGCCCGGCGGTGATGCTGAGCACACGCTGCCGACGCGCGACGCGTTCGGCGTAGTGCTGGTTGGGAGCGCGGGTTTGAGCCCGCACCGCCGCGACGCAGTCTGGGCGTCGCGCCGAGCCGTCCGCTCCTACCGGTGGGGCACCGCATTTCTTAGCCGCCACGACTCAAAGCCTACCGGTGAGCTCGATGTTCACCCAGACTGGCGGTGATTTCCGGGTTTCTTCGGGTGGTGCCCCCGGTGAGATTCGAACTCTAATTCTGCGTCGCTGGCGACCTCGGCGGATAGCTAATGATGCCTCTCTAACTGGGCGTTTATGATGAACCGGGATCAACGTCGATCAACGGTGATCAACACAATATGTAGTCAATATGTAGTCAGTCGCTCACCTGTTCGGGGAGTCGGCCGAGGGCTCGATGGCCGGGGCCGAATCGGCCCGGACACCGTCGTGATCGAGTGGCGGCGGCGTTAGTTCGGCGCAGACGGGCTGGGCTTCCGATGCGGTCCGCGCACGCGCGAGCGCCATCCAGCACCAGACAGCTGTGCCCCTGTTAACTCGGATGAGCCCGATATCCCATCTCGCGCTCATCTACATGGAGCCCACTGCGAAGTGCGGAGCAGTCAACTACTGCGCCAACTGTCGCGAAGATGGCTTCAGCATGGGCTTCCGAGCCCGTGTCGTCGAGATTCCGCTTGACGATGGACTGGTGAAACGTGCGATGGGTAAGACGAGGGAGATTTTCGACCCTGGCCCAATTCCTCAGATATGCAGACCCGACACGCGTCCCCGGTGTCGGTCTGGTACGCATATACCGTTTTGCGTGATTCTTGACGGTGGTGGCTCTCCCACAGTCGCCACGGCACACTGGACCGATGACCACGGCACTTCGGGCCGCCGAGCTGGCGTTCGGGCTCTTGGCGCTGACCGCGGGAGGGTTGCAACTCTGGGCGTACATCGCCACCGACGGACCGCGACACCTGATCCTCGGCGTGTTCGCCGTTGCCGTCGGCGGCTGCGTCATCGCTGCCCCGGTGGCGGCGATTCGACGTCAAGAGTGACCGATGGGTCAGGCCTCGCTATGTGCGACTGCGCCGACCAGCCTTGTCAGATAGTCGATCTGGCGGTAGATCGCGATGAGCACGAAGAACGGCAAGATCATGAAGGGAACGTTCTCCGCGATGAACTTGAACCACAGGCCGAACGCACCCTGTCCGATATCGCTGAATCCCGCGCGCGCCTCGGACAAGAAGTAGACCCCGGTACTGCTGATCAGCATGGCGCGGCCCGCGAATGCCAGCCACAGGCAACGGATCCGCGATTCATCCGGCAGATCGGTGCGCATGAGTCGGGTCCACACCACGAACAACATTGCGCCGGTGAGGACGCCGACGAGTTCGAGGCCGAAGATCCAATCGTTTCCACTGGCGAAGCCGGTGAAAGCCGTCAGTGCCAGGTACGTCCGACACCGATGTGGCGCCCAAGGCCGAGCCAGGTTCGGAATCGGCGGTGTCAGCGGGGAGCTTAACCCCGACCGGCTAGCAATGCTAAGCAATCGCTCAACTTCTGCGGTCAGTCCTACAAAATGGCGCTGGATGGCCCACCGCGCCGCGGAAACGACCGGTCCAGCCGACGGCATGTGAGACAACAGGATTCGAGGACCGAGGCAGCCGCCGATCTAGTAGCCGGTAAGTCAAACATCTCCATGTTGGACTTTCGACTAGGGGGGCGCGTCGATGTTCGCGGGAGTAAGGGCGTTGTGGCCGACACCGGCCCGAGCGCGCCACTCAGCGCGAGACCGCGCCGATCACCGATTCGCCGAATTCTGCCACCGCTTCCGGCGGGGCCGAGTCGGCGAACCATACGTAGAACCTCTGGGCGCCTTGCTCGGACAGCCCGGTGAAGTACTCGACGAGTTCGGCGGCATCGCCGCACACCAGACCCGGGCCCAAGTGGCCCCAGCGGCGCTGGCTTGCTTCGCTCACGGCTTGGCGGTCCTCGCCGCGGCGGGCGAAGCCGACCATCTGCTGCACCGAGGCCCGGGCTGAACCGATGGACGGCAACAGCTTCGGCAGCTGGTCGACCTGCGGGGCGGGCAGGTTCCACCAATCCGCGTGCCGGCGAACCACTTCCAACATCCTGGGCCCCAGCCCACCGATCACGATGGGTATCGGATGTGTCGGTGCGGGAGCCTGGGTTCGATCGGTCACACCGCCGACTCCCCAGTGCTCCTTGACCAGCCGCAGGTCATCATCGAGCCGCTTGATGCGGGCCGCCGCATTGCCGATGCCGAGACCGTACTTCGTCAGCTCCCGCGGCATCGATCCGGAACCGATGCCGAGTTCGAACCGCCCGCCTGATGCTTCGGCGAGTGTGACGGCCTGCTTGGCCAGGACGGCCGGGTGGCGAAACGCGTCGCACAGCACCAGGTGGCCGATGCGGAGCCGGTCGGTCTTGGCGGCAACCCAGGTGGCGATCGCCATCGCCTCCCAGACCGGCTGCGCAGGCACGCCTGGTGTCTCGAGGTGATCGAAGAATGCGACACCGTCGAAGCCGCTGGCTTCTGCTGCCTGCGCGCGTGACACGAAATCAGCGACCGGCAGCCGGTACTGCGACATGTATAGGAACCACTCGGTCATCAGTAACCGCCCTTCGTTGAGTGGAGGTCGGGAGCATAGTTGGTGACGAATGAGGCGGCCCGCGCCAACAGCGAAGGCAATAACGTCGCCATGGTCTCGAGGTCGGGGTCGGGCGTGCTCCTGCGCTGGTTGTGCTTGACGATCAGCGACCAGGTCGCCGCGGACTTGAAGCACGCGAGTCCCTGGAACCAGGGAAGGTCGGGGACCTCCCGCCCCAACGCTTCGGCGTAGATCACCGCCAGCTCGGTCGGCGACGGCGTGGAACCGGTGTACGGGGTTTGGCGGCCGTAGGTGGCGGGATCGGCGTTGATCAAGAACCATCCCGCGTCGACGCGGGGATCGCCCAACGACCAGATCTCCCAGTCGATCACGGCGGTGACGCGGTCGCCGACGCAGAGAAGATTGCCGAGACGGAAGTCGCCGTGGACCACTGCGGGTGGCAGTGCCGCGGGTACCGACGAGCGCAGTTGCGCCGCGACATCCCGCCATCCTGGGACCATGGTGGGGTCGATCGTTTCGAGTAGGCGGCACCACCGCCCGATCTCGTCGGCAGGGCCGATGAAGGGCTCGCCGTCCAGGCCCAAGGACGCCGGTTCGAGCCAATGTAGCCGTGCCATCGCGCGTACCGCGCCTCGAAGTCGCTCGGCGACTTCGATCGGCTGCCCATCGGCGGCGTCGAGGTCGAACAGCGGCTCGAGCGAATCACCGTCAAGAAACGACATCACGAACAGCGGGGGCACATCGGGAGGATCACCGCCGTCCTCCCACAGCACTTCAGGTACGGGCACGGCCGTCGGCCCGAGGGCGCGGATCAGCCGAGACTGGCGCAACACATCCCGGTGCAGGATCGGCTCGACACCCGCTGGGGCGACCTTGATGACCACCCGGCGGTCGCCGCGCATACCGGCGAAGGTCAGGCTCGATGCGCCGCCGGCCAACGGGCGAATGTCGCCGACACCGGCGGCCGCCAGCCGCCGGTTCAGATGAACGAGCTGCAGGTCGGTCAGTGCAGCCATCCGATTTCCCGCAGGAAGGGCTGGGTTTTGACGATCCGGCCGGTCATCGTCTTCGGATCACCGGTACACAGGATGAAGACCGTCTCGGTGATCAGTTCGATGTCCTCGGTGTCGGTCTTGGCCAGGTCGAGTGTCCCGGCGCCGGGCGTGGCCACCGGATTCGATGGTGCCGCCGCGTTGACCGCGATGCCGGCGTCGTAGAGTTCAGCGGCCAGGCTCATGGTGAGCCGGTTCAGGCCGGCCTTGACCGTGCCGTACATCCCGAATCCGGCGGTCGTGTCGAAGTCCGAAAACGGGGGCCCGGCAGGTAGGTCACCGGCGACCGAGGTGAGGTTGAGGATCCAGCCGCGGCCACGTTCGCGCATTGCCTTGATCGCCATCTGCGTGAGGTGCAGCGGAGCAATCACGTGCATCTCCATCATCAACCGCGCACGTTTGGCCGGGAACCCGTCGAGCGGCCGCAAGAAGGTGACCGCGGCGTTGTTGACGAGAACATCTGGCGCGCCGACTCTTTCGATCACTTCGGCGAAGAGCCGCTCCCGATCGTCGGTATCGGACAGATCAGCCTGTACCGCGATCGCGGTGCCCCCGGCGGCGTTGATCTCCTCGCACGTCTCACGGAGCGACCCCTGGTACTTCGGATCGGGATCCATCGTCCTGGCCGTGATCGCGACCGTCGCGCCTTCTGCGGCGAATCGTTGCGCGATGCCCTTGCCCAGGCCGCGGCTACCGCCAGTCACGAGGGCGATCTTGCCGTCACATCGTCCTGCCACGTGTGCCTCCTAGGTACGGGGGATGCCTGCGAGTTTGTCGGCGAACTTGGCTTCTGCCGCCTCACGCAACCGCAGCAGGTGCGCCGAGGGGAACTGGTCGGGTGCCGGCTTGTGTTGCTTGAGCAGCTGGCGGGCCAGGGTGACTTTATGCACCTCGGTGGGCCCGTCAGCCAGACCCAGCACGAACGACTCGGTCAGGTACTGCACGAACGGCATCTCATGGGACGTACCCAACGAGCCGTGGAGTTGCAGCGCGCGGGCGGACACGTCATGCAGGACCTTCTGCATCATCGCCTTGACCGCCGAGATGTCGGCACGAACGGCTTGATAGTCGTTGTGCTGGTCGATCTTCCACGCCGTCTGCAACGTGAGAAGTCGAAATGCCTCGATCTCCATCCACGAGTCAGCGATCATCTCCTGCACCATCTGCTTGTTGCCCAGCATGTCACCCTGCGTGTATCGGGAAACGGCCCGCTCACAGAGCATGTCGAAGATGCGCCGCACCAGACCGACTGTCCGCATTGCGTGATGAATGCGGCCACCACCCAACCGGGTCTGCGCCACCACGAACGCGCCACCCCGCGGACCCAGCATATGATCCGCCGGTACGCGCACGTCCTCGTAACGAACGTAACCCTCACGTCCCCCGCCGAGCGGCTGATAACCGAGCCCGACATCGCGCAGCACGTTGACACCCGACGTCCCACCCGGCACCACGAACATCGAATGCCGTTCGTAGGGGGGCGCATCCGGGTCGGTCACCGCCATCACGATCAGGAACGACGCCATCGACGCGAACGAGGAGTACCACTTCTCACCATTGATGACCCACTCGTCGCCGTCCTGCACCGCGGTCGTGGTGAATACCTTCGGGTCAGCACCGCCCTGGGTCTCGGTCATCGAGAAGCACGACACGATCCGGTTGTCGAGCAGCGGCTCCAGGTACCGCTCCTTGAGCTCTGGGGTGCCGTAGTGCGCCAGGATCTCGCTGTTTCCGGAATCCGGTGCATGCGAGCCGAAGACGATGGGGGCGCATTCGGATCGGCCGAGAATCTCGTTGAGCAGTGCCAACTTGACCTGACCGTATCCAGGTCCGCCGAGGTGTGGACCGAGGTGAGTGGTCCACAGGCCCCGTTCCTTGACAATCTTCTGCAGTGGCGGGATCAGCGCCTGCCGAACGGGGTCGTTCAGGTCGTGGGATTCCTTGACGATCATGTCGATCGGCTCGCACTCGTTGCGTACGAACGCGTCTACCCAGACGAGTTGCTCGGCCCATTCCGGATCGGTCGAGAAGTCCCACGCCATGATGTCGTCCCTTCGATTGTCAGGTGCCGCAGCGCCGGCGTGCCGGCCCGCGTCGATCAGTTCAGCGACGGCCCGCTCACGTCGACCAATTCTGTCTGCGCGCCGCCGCTTCGTCGGTGGCATGGGTAAGCACCTGGTTGCGGTTCTCGAGCTCCATGGCCGCCGAAAGCCCGGCGGCATCGGTATTCACTTGCAGCGCCCGCTTGGTGAGCTGCACACCCAAGGGCGCCAGTCCCGCTATCAGGCCGGCCAATTCCAGCGCCCGGTCGAGCAGAGCGTCGGGTTCGACGATCTCGCTCACCAACCCACGCCGGTCGGCTTCCTCCGACGACACCATGCGCCCGGTAAGCATCCAGTCGGCGGCGACACTGCTGCCGACGATGCGCGGCAGGTGATAGCTCATCCCCATCTCGGCACCCGAAAGGCCAAGCAGGATGGCCGCATTCCCGAACGTCGCGGCCGTCGAGCAGATCCGGATGTCAGCGGCCAGGCACAGCGCCAAACCGGCCCCGACGCACGCGCCGTTGACCGCGGCGATCACCGGCTGTGGCATGTCCCGGATGGCCTGCGGCAACGCAGCCATCGCCTCCTGGAACCGCAGTCGATTGATGGCCGGGGCGCTCGCGTCGAGCATCCCGGGCCCGAAGTCGCGCATGTCGATTCCCGAACAGAACCCCCGGCCCGCACCGGTCAGGACGACAACGTTGACCGACGAGTCGGCGGCCAGCCCGGCGCACGCGTGCGCAAACTCGGACACCATGACCTCGTTGATAGCGTTCAGCCGTTCAGAACGGTCGAGGCGCAGGACGACGACACCGGCACTAGGTGTTTCGACGGTCAGTGTCTCAGGTTGATTCCGCATCACGTCACACCCGCTCGACGATCGTCGCGGTGCCCATGCCCCCGCCGGTGCACATGGTGACCAACCCGGTACTGCGGTCCCGCCGTTCCAGCTCGTCGAGCACGACGCCGATCAGCATGGCGCCCGTCGCGCCGATCGGATGGCCGAGCGCGATCGCTCCACCATTGACGTTCACCCGGTCGGGGTCAAGCTCCAGATCGCGCATGGCCTTCAGCGGCACGGCCGCGAACGCCTCGTTGACCTCCCATAGGTCGATGTTTTCGGCGCGCATGCCGGCTTTGGCCAGACATCGCTCGGCCGCCGGCCCCGGGGCGGTCAGCATGATGATCGGCTCGGCGCCAAGCGCCGCGGTGGAGCGGATCCGTGCACGTGGGGTGATGCCATGAGCCCGTACCCAATCATCCGAGGCGATGACCGCCGCCGCGGCGCCGTCCACCACGCCCGACGAATTGCCGGCATGGTGCACGTGCTCGACGTGATCGATGCCCGGGTAGCGCTCGACGCAGATCTCGTCGAAAGTGCGACGTTCGTCCTCGGCTCGGGCGCCACCCGGTCCGGCGAACGCCGGGTGGAGTTTCGCCAGACCCTCGAGTGAGGTACCGGGACGCGGATGCTCGTCGCGGTCCAGCACGACCTCCCCGTTGGCGTCGGTGACCGCGATCAAACCTCGAGCGAAGTGTCCCTGCTGTATCGCCACCGTCGCCCGGCGCTGACTCTCGACGGCGAAGGAGTCCACATCGTCGCGTGAGAAACCCTCGACCGAGGCGATCAGATCGGCCGAAACACCCTGCGGCACAGTCGGATACAGTGCCCGAAAAGCCGGGTTGGCGCCGTCGATAGTTGTCGATCCGGCGGTGACGTTCCACCGCGACATCGACTCGACGCCGCCCGCGACCACCAGGTCCTGGGCGCCGCTTCCCACGCCCATCGCTGCCACCGTGATCGCTTGCTGACCGGAGCCACAGAACCGGTTCAGCGTCATGCCCGGCACCGTCTCGGGCCAGCCGGCCAGCAGGAGGGAGAGCCGGGCGATGTCGTCACCGTGCTCGCCGGCGAGGATGCCGTTGCCGGCAATCACGTCATCGACCTCAGCGGCGTCGAAGCCGGTGCGGACCGACAGCGCCTTCAGGCACTGCGCGAAGAGGTCCTGCGGATGGAGGCCGTGCAATCCGCCGTCGGGCCGGCCCCTGCCTCGGGGCGTGCGCACCACGTCGACGATCCATGCGTCACCCATGCTTGCACTTACTGGTTGAGGCCAGACCGGAGCGTCTGGGGAACCGCCGCGTGTTGCGATGTCTCATCTGCGCAGAACACTCCTTACCGATCACGAGAATCATGTTCTCCTCTTGTGTATACGCGACGACTTGCATATACGCGACTATGCCTACGTCGCGCAGCGGGCCGCTGAGCACCTCCGTCACGAGGTGGCATACGGGACGGTCAAAGGCTGGATTCGGCGGTGCAAGAGCGAGGGATTGCTCGCCCCCGACGAGCTGCGCCGTCCGCGCCCGAGCCAGAGCAGGGAGGACCGCTAGCGATGGCCGGCATTAAGAAGTACACGACGCGGGTTCAAGACCAAATGCGAGGCCGAGAACTACGCGGCCACGGTCACCGTGGGCAAGGCGCGAGGGGAATACATCGACCCCGCCGACGCCCGTGTGACGGCCGGCGACCTCGGCCCCGGCTGGCTGGCGCGCCGATCACATCTCAAGCCGTCGAGCCGCCGCGTCGAGGAGGTGGCCTGGCGGGTCCACGTCGACCCGAAGTGGGGGCGGGTGAAGCTCGCCGACATCCGGTATAGCGCGGTGCAATCGTGGGTTTGCGGAGATGGGCTCCGAGGTGACCGACGCGGCGGGCAACGTCACCAACCGTGCGCACGGGCCGGTCACCGTGCGCCGCGCCTTTGACGTGCTGGCGAAGATCTTGGACGACGCGGTGCGGGATCGCCGCCCGCTGATCAACCCGAGGGGTGAGGCTGCCGCGCAAGGTCAGGCGCGAGCACGCCTACCTGACCGATGCGCAGGTATGGCAACTGGCCAGCGAGGCCGGACCCGACAAGGGCCTGATCGTCCTGGTGCTGGTCTACTGCGGACTGCGGTGGGGCGAGCTGGCCGGGCTGCACGTCGCCGACATCGACACGCTGCGCCGCCGTATTCATGTGCGGCGGGTCGCCGACGCCCACGCCGCACGCCGGCGGGGGTCGTTTTCCGGCGAATGTAGTCAAGATGTAGTCACGGGTGCCGTAGTCAGCCCGGTTGGACGACGACGATAAGCCCCTGACCTGCAAGGACATTCGTCCTGGTCTCGGTGCCCTCGGTGAGATTCGAACTCACACTGGACGGGTTTTGAATCCGTTTCCTCTGCCAGTTGGGATACGAGGGCTTATGTGGTCTCCGGGTCCGGCCTCCTACCTTAAAGGAGCCGTCCATTGCAGAAGATTCGAGTCGTCATCCCGACTCACCGCCCCCCAAGGTTCCTGATCGCAGCCGCTCACGACACAATGTGCGTCATGACCGGCCCCACCACCGACGCCGACGCCGCTATGCCACGCCGGGTCCTGATCGCTGAAGACGAAGCGCTCATCCGAATGGACCTGGCCGAGATGCTGCGAGAGGAGGGGTACGACGTCGTCGGGGAGGCCGGCGACGGCCAGGAAGCCGTCGAACTGGCCGAGCTTCATAAGCCCGATCTGGTGATCATGGATGTGAAGATGCCGCGCCGGGACGGGATCGACGCTGCGTCGGAGATAGCCAGTAAACGCATCGCCCCGATCGTGGTGCTGACCGCGTTCAGCCAGCGCGACCTGGTCGAACGTGCGCGTGACGCCGGGGCGATGGCCTACCTGGTGAAGCCGTTCACCATCAGCGACCTGATCCCGGCCATCGAATTGGCGGTCAGCCGGTTCAGCGAGATCACCGCGCTGGAACGCGAAGTCGCGACGCTGTCTGACCGCCTGGAAACCCGCAAGCTCGTCGAACGCGCCAAAGGTCTGCTGCAGGCCAAACAGGGCATGACCGAGCCGGAGGCGTTCAAGTGGATTCAGCGTGCCGCCATGGACCGGCGGACCAGCATGAAACGGGTGGCTGAAGTCGTCCTGGAAACCCTCGGCACCCCCAAAGACACCGAGAAAGAGTAGGGCTGCCCGACGCGCGAGCAGACGCAAAAGCCCCCCAAAACACCCGGTTTGGGGGGCTTTTGCGTCTGCTCGGCCCGCTTACCGGGCCACGATCACCGACGAGCCGTGCCCGAACAGGCCCTGATTCGCGGTGACGCCGACCGTCGCGTTCTCCACCTGCCGGCCGGTGGCCTGACCTCGCAGCTGCCAGGTCAGCTCGCAGACCTGGGCGATCGCCTGGGCGGGGATGGCTTCGCCGAAGCACGCCAGCCCGCCGGACGGGTTGACCGGGACCTTGCCGCCGATGGTGGTCGCGCCGCTGCGCAGCAGCTCCTCGGCCTCACCCTTGGGGCACAGCCCCAGGTGTTCGTACCAATCGAGTTCCAGCGCGGTGGACAGGTCGTAGACCTCGGCCAGGCTCAGGTCGTCGGGCCCGATACCGGCCTCGGCGTAGGCCGCATCCAGGATCTGGTCCTTGAACGCCCGGTCGGGTGCGGGCACCACCGCAGTGGAATCCGTTGCAATGTCAGGCAATTCGGGCAAGTGTTGCGGGTAGCGCGGGGTGACGGTGCTGACCGCGCGCACCGACGGCACCCCATCCAGCGAGCCCAGGTGTTCGCGGGCGAACTTCGCGCTGGCCACGATCAGCGCCGCCGCGCCGTCGGAGGTGGCGCAGATGTCCAGC
Organism: uncultured Actinomycetota bacterium; assembly: GCA_963763005.1. Taxonomy (GTDB): domain Bacteria; phylum Actinomycetota; class Actinomycetes; order Mycobacteriales; family Mycobacteriaceae; genus Mycobacterium. The sequence continues at coordinate 114,979 of CAVXMI010000011.1, read as the reverse complement.
AGCCGCAACGGGTCGGCCACCATCGGGCTGACCAGCACGTCGTCGATCGAGGTTTCCTTGCGGAACCGGGCGTTCGGGTTCTGCAGGCCATGCCGGGAGTTCTTGACCTTCACCTGCGCGAAGTCCTCGAGCGTTGCGCCGTACAGGTCCATTCGCCGCCGCGCCAGCAGGGCGAAGTACACCGGGTTGGTGGCCCCGATCAGGTGGAACCGCTGCCAGTCGGGATCGTCTTTCCGCTCGCCCCCCACCGGGGCGAAAAAGCCCTTCGGCGTGGTATCGGCGCCGATGACCAGTGCCACATCGCAGAAGCCGGCCAGGATCTGAGCGCGCGCGCTCTGCAGCGCCTGTGAACCGCTGGCACACGCGGCGTAGCTGGAGCTGACCGGCACGCCGTTCCAGCCGAGCTTCTGCGCGAACGTGGCGCCGGCGACGAAACCCGGGTACCCGTTGCGGATGGTGTCCGCGCCGGCCACCAGCTGGATCTGACGCCAGTCCAAACCCGATTCGCGCAAGGCCGCACGGGCGGCAACCACACCGTATTCGGTGAAGTCGTTGCCCCATTTGCCCCACGGATGCATTCCGGCGCCGAGGATGTAGAGCGGTTCAGGAGTAGTCGTCATTTGCGCCGCTCCTCCTCATCGCTTCGCTCTGCATCGTCGCCGGCGCGTGCGACCTTCCACGCGTACACGATGCGTTCGACGCCGCCGTCATCAGTGAACAGCGGCATGGTGGTCAGCTCCATCTCGATGCCGACCTTCAGGTCGGCCGCCAGCGTGCCTTCGACCACTTTGCCCAGCACGATCAGCCCCTCGTCGGCCAGTTCCACCGCGGCGACGGCGAATGGCTCAAAAGGGTCCGGGGAGGGATAGGGCGGTGGCGGTGCGTAGCGGTTTTCGGTGTAGCTCCACAGCTTTCCGCGCCTCGACAGCGGCACCTGCTCGAGTGCGTCGCCGACACAAGCCGGATTGGGGCAGTTGTTCGCCCGGGGCGGGAAGACGTAGGTGCCGCACTGGGGGCACTTACTGCCGATCAGATGGGGGCTGCCGGCTTCTTCAGCGGTGGTGTCGGTGGCGAACCATCCGTCGATCGCCGGTTCTTGGCTGGTGACCTGGGGCACCGGCCCAGCCTACCGAGCGCAACCGCAAAACTGAAACGTGTTGCAGTTCTGTGGACGGTCGGGCCCGCGTAGCACGTCATAGCGGGTGCTTAGAGTGTGAGCCGTGACAACTGCCCTTGAGGCCAGCGGGGATCAAGCCAAGCCGACGCTGATGCTGCTGGATGGCAATTCGCTGGCGTACCGGGCGTTCTACGCGCTGCCGGCGGAGAACTTCAAGACCCGCGGCGGGCTGACCACCAACGCGGTATACGGCTTCACCGCCATGCTGATCAACCTGCTGCGCGACGAATCCCCGACGCACATCGCCGCGGCGTTCGACGTGTCGCGGCAGACCTTCCGCTCGGAGCGCTACCCGGAGTACAAGGCCAACCGGTCATCGACCCCCGACGAGTTCCACGGCCAGATCGACATCACCAAGGAGGTCCTGGGGGCACTCGGCATCACGGTGCTCGCCGAGCAAGGATTCGAGGCCGACGACCTCATCGCGACGCTGGCCACCCAGGCCGAGGACGAGGGCTATCGCGTGCTGGTGGTCAGCGGTGACCGTGACTCACTGCAGCTGGTCAGCGACGACGTGACGGTGCTCTACCCGCGCAAGGGCGTCAGCGAACTCACCCGCTTCACCCCCGATGCCGTCGTGGAGAAGTACGGGCTCACCCCTACGCAGTACCCGGACTTCGCCGCGCTGCGCGGCGACCCCAGCGACAACCTGCCCGGCATTCCCGGAGTGGGGGAGAAGACCGCTTCCAAGTGGATCGTCGAGTACGGCTCGCTGCAGTCCCTGGTCGACAACGTCGACTCGGTGCGCGGCAAGGTGGGTGACGCGCTGCGGGCGAATTTGGCCAGCGTGGTGCGCAACCGGGAGCTCACCGACCTGGTCAAGGATGTGCCCCTGGCGCAAACCCCGGACACGCTGCGGCTGCAGCCCTGGGATCGCGACCACATTCACCGGCTCTTCGACGACCTGGAGTTCCGGGTGTTGCGCGACCGGCTGTTCGACACGCTGGCCGCCGTCGAGCCCGAGGTCGACGAGGGGTTCGACGTGCGCGGCGGCGCGCTGGAGCCCGGCACGGTCGCGCAGTGGCTGGCCGGGCACGCCGCCGACGGGCGCCGGTCCGGCCTGACGGTGGTGGGTACCCATCTGCCCCACGGCGGGGACGCCACCGCATTGGCGATCGCCGCCGCTGACGGGGAGGGTGCCTACATCGACACCGCCACGTTGAGTCCCGACGACGACGCCGCACTGGCGGCCTGGCTGGCCGATCCCGCCAAACCCAAAGCCCTGCACGAGGCGAAGCTGGCCATCCACGACCTGACGGGTCGCGGCTGGACACTGAACGGCATCACCTCCGATACCGCACTTGCGGCCTACCTGGTACGGCCGGGGCAGCGCAGCTTCACCCTGGACGACCTCTCGCTGCGCTACCTGCGCCGCGAGCTGCGCGCGGAAACTCCTGAACAGCAACAGCTTTCGCTGCTCGACAACGATGCAGACGAGCAAGCCGTCCAAATCACGATCCTGCGTGCCCGGGCCGTGGTGGACCTGGCCGAAGCGCTGGACGCCGAGCTAACCCGCATCGACTCCACCGCATTGCTGGGTGAGATGGAGCTGCCTGTTCAGCAAGTGCTGGCGGAGATGGAGAACGCCGGTATCGCCGTCGATTTGCGGATGCTGACCGAGTTGCAAAGCCAGTTCGGCGACCAGATCCGCGACGCCGCTGAGGCCGCATACGCCGTGATCGGTAAGCAGATCAATCTGGGCTCTCCCAAGCAGCTGCAGGTCGTGCTGTTCGACGAACTTGGAATGCCCAAGACCAAGCGGACCAAGACCGGCTACACCACCGACGCCGACGCTCTGCAGTCACTGTTCGACAAGACCGGGCACCCGTTTCTCGAGCATCTGCTCACCCACCGCGACGCCACCCGGCTCAAGGTCACCGTCGACGGGCTGCTGAAGTCGGTGGCCGCCGACGGCCGCATCCACACCACGTTCAACCAGACGATCGCGGCGACCGGCCGGCTTTCCTCGACCGAACCCAACCTGCAGAACATCCCGATCCGCACCGACGCCGGCCGGCAGATCCGGGACGCCTTCGTCTTCGGCTCGGGTGATGGTGCCGACTACAACGAGTTGATGACCGCCGACTACAGCCAGATCGAAATGCGGATCATGGCCCACCTGTCCCGCGACGATGGCCTCATCGAAGCTTTCAACACCGGGGAGGACCTGCACTCTTTTGTCGCATCCCGCGCCTTCGGGGTGCCGATCGACGAGGTCACCGGCGAGTTGCGCCGCCGGGTGAAGGCGATGTCGTACGGGTTGGCCTACGGGTTGAGCGCGTACGGGTTGGCCGCGCAGCTGAAGATCTCCACCGAGGAAGCGAAGGTTCAGATGGACCAGTACTTCGCGCGATTCGGCGGGGTGCGCGACTACCTGATGGCCGTGGTCGAGCAGGCCCGCAAAGACGGCTACACCTCAACCGTGCTGGGCCGCCGGCGTTACCTTCCCGAGCTGGACAGCAGTAACCGTCAAGTCCGGGAGGCCGCCGAGCGGGCGGCGCTCAACGCGCCGATCCAGGGCAGCGCGGCCGACATCATCAAGGTCGCGATGATCGAAGTCGACAAGGCGATCAAAAAGGCCGGGTTGGCGTCGCGCATGCTGCTGCAGGTACACGACGAGCTGTTGTTCGAAATCGCGCCCGGCGAGCGGGAGCCGCTCGAGGCGCTGGTGCGCGACAAGATGGGCGGTGCCTACCCGCTGGACGTGCCGCTGGAAGTATCGGTGGGCTACGGCCGCAGCTGGGACTCGGCGGCGCATTAGGCACCGAACGTGACGCCGCCGCGAAGAACCCCCCGCCTTGTGGTGGTATTACATTCGCGCCCGACTGGGCCGCCGACCGGCTGGGGCAGCCCGAGTTTGTCCAGCGTGTGCACCGTCGAGTAGCCTCGACGGGTAAATCCCGATTTGTCCCTACGATCAACCCTGTCCGGAGCAACCCAACAATATGCCGAGTCCCACCGTCACCTCGCCGCAAGTAGCCGTCAACGACATTGGCTCCGCCGAGGACTTTCTCGCAGCAATAGACAAAACGATCAAGTACTTCAACGATGGCGACATCGTCGAAGGCACGATCGTCAAAGTTGACCGGGACGAGGTGCTCCTCGACATCGGCTACAAGACCGAAGGGGTCATCCCCGCCCGCGAACTCTCCATCAAGCACGATGTCGACCCCAACGAGGTCGTTACCGTCGGCGACGACGTCGAGGCCCTGGTTCTCACCAAGGAGGACAAAGAGGGCCGGCTGATCCTCTCCAAGAAGCGCGCGCAGTACGAGCGCGCCTGGGGCACCATCGAGGCGCTCAAGGAGAAGGACGAAGCCGTCAAGGGCACGGTTATCGAGGTGGTCAAGGGTGGCCTGATCCTCGACATCGGGCTGCGTGGCTTCCTGCCCGCCTCGTTGGTCGAGATGCGGCGCGTCCGCGACCTGCAGCCGTACATCGGCAAGGAGATCGAGGCCAAGATCATCGAGTTGGACAAGAACCGCAACAACGTGGTCCTGTCGCGGCGTGCCTGGCTGGAGCAGACGCAGTCCGAGGTGCGCAGCGAGTTCCTCAACCAGCTGCAGAAGGGCACCATCCGCAAGGGCGTGGTCTCCTCTATCGTCAACTTCGGCGCGTTCGTCGATCTGGGCGGTGTGGACGGGCTGGTGCACGTCTCCGAGCTGTCCTGGAAGCACATCGACCATCCGTCCGAGGTGGTCACCGTGGGCGACGAGGTCACCGTCGAGGTGCTCGACGTCGACATGGACCGCGAGCGGGTTTCGTTGTCGCTGAAGGCAACTCAGGAAGACCCGTGGCGGCACTTCGCCCGCACCCACGCGATCGGGCAGATCGTGCCGGGCAAGGTCACCAAGCTGGTTCCGTTTGGCGCCTTCGTCCGCGTCGAGGAGGGCATCGAAGGCCTGGTGCACATCTCCGAGCTGGCTGAGCGCCATGTCGAGGTGCCCGACCAGGTGGTCGCCGTCGGTGACGACGCGATGGTCAAGGTCATCGACATCGACCTGGAGCGTCGCCGAATTTCGTTGTCGCTCAAGCAGGCCAACGAGGACTACAACGATGAGTTCGACCCGGCGAAGTACGGCATGGCCGACAGCTACGACGAACAGGGCAACTACATCTTCCCCGAGGGCTTCGACGCCGAAACCAACGAATGGCTAGAAGGATTCGACACCCAGCGCACCGAATGGGAAGCCCGCTACGCCGAGGCCGAGCGCCGGCACAAGATGCACACCACGCAGATGGAGAAGTTCGCTGCCGCTGAGGCCGCCGGTCACGGTGGAAGCGATCAGTCCTCGTCCAGCAGCGGGCCGTCGGAGGAGGCCGGGGGTGGGTCGCTGGCCAGCGACGCCCAGCTGGCTGCCCTGCGGGAAAAGCTCGCCGGAAACGCTTAACCTTTCTGGTCGCTTCCACGTAATGCTGCGCATCGGGTTGACCGGTGGCATCGGCGCCGGGAAGTCGGCGCTGTCCACGACGTTCTCGCAATGCGGCGGAATCATCGTCGACGGCGATGTCCTAGCGCGCGAGGTTGTCCGGCCCGGCACCGAGGGACTGGCGTCGCTGGTTGACGCCTTCGGTGATGACATCCTTCGTCCCGACGGGGCACTGGATCGGCCAGCACTGGCGGCCAAGGCTTTTCGCGATGACGAGGCGCGCGGCGTGCTCAACGGGATCGTTCATCCGTTAGTGGCCCGCCGCCGTGCGCAGATCATCGCGGCGGTGTCCGGGGATTCCAGGGATGCGGTTGTCGTCGAAGACATTCCGCTGCTGGTGGAATCCGGCATGGCGCCGTTGTTCCCGCTCGTGGTCGTCGTCCACGCCGACGTTGAAGTGCGCGTACGACGGCTGGTCGAGCAGCGCGGCATGACCGAGGCCGACGCCCGCGCCAGGATCGCCGCGCAGGCCAACGACGAGCAGCGCCGTGCCGTCGCCGACATCTGGCTGGACAACTCAGGCAGCCCAGAGGCTTTGGTCGAGCGGGCCCGTGACGTGTGGAACAACCGGATACTGCCGTTCGCGCGTAATCTGAACGAGCGTCAGATCGCCCGCGCTCCGGCCCGGCTGGTGGCGGCCGACCCCAGCTGGCCGGACCAGGCGCGGCGCATCGTCGCCCGCTTGAAAACCGCGTGCGGGCACAAGGCATTGCGGGTCGACCACATCGGGTCGACAGCTGTACCGGAACTCGACGCCAAGGACGTCATCGACATCCAGATCACCGTCGAATCACTCGCGGTGGCAGACGAACTCGCCGAGCCCTTGTTGTCCGCCGGCTACCCGCGGCTCGAGCACATCACCCAGGACGCCGCCAAAGCCGACGCACGCAGCACCGTGGGCCGCTACGACCACAGTGACGATCCTACATTGTGGCACAAGCGGATTCACGCCTCGGCGGACCCCGGCCGGCCGACGAATGTGCACATTCGGGTGGACGGCCGGCCCAATCAGCAGTTCGCCCTGCTGTTCGTCGACTGGCTGGTGGCCAACCCCGGAGTACGTGCCGACTACCTGGAAGTCAAGCGCACAGCCGACAGCAGCGGGGGCGGAGACATCATCCGTTACGTCACCGCCAAAGAACCGTGGTTCCTCGACGCCTATCGGCGGGCATGGGAGTGGGCCGACTCAACCGGCTGGCGACCACAGCGAGGTTGATGCGGGTTATCGCCCGCGCCAGGTGAGCTGCATCCCTTGGGCCGCAAGCCAGCCCTGCAGGTCATAGCCATTGCGGGCCAGGCCGTCGACGGCGTCCACGGCTCGCCGCACCGCCTGCTCGGCGACTTCCGCAGTCAATAGGCCGTGGCGGACGGCGTCCAGCAGCTCGTCGACGTCAGCCAGTTCCGCGCCGCTGCCAGTGCGAACATCGATGTCGAGGTAGTGGTCCTCGGAATGCCACACCGCCGGGCCGGGAGTGTATTCGCCCACATCGAGGTAGTAGTCGTGGTCGCGTTCATGGCCCGGGTTGAAGTGAAAAATGGTGACGCGCAAGCCCAACGACGGCAGCAGCCACGACTCGAGGTAATGGAACTGGGCCCGGCCGGGAGTAGGGCGCGCCACGTACAGCCCCCACGGGTGCACCGCGTACTCGTCGACGGCCCGCACGATGCCCTTCGGATCGGTATTGGTGCGGGCGAGCAGGTCGAACGTCTCGTGCTTCGGTGGATGGATGGCGTCACCTTACCTGCGTAGCCGAATTTTCCATCGCACAAAGCCGGCGTGGAACAGCGACAACGCGGCCAGCACGGCCATGTCGAACAACCAAATGCTGGACTTGTGCTGCCAGAACCGGTCCTGGGCGACCAACGAACCGGGTATTCCGTGCCGCAGGTCGACCGTCGACGCGGCCGCCGCATAACCCAACGCGCGGGGCACTACCCAGGAAAGCTGGTCGAGCACGAACCGGCCGGTCACCGGGACCATGCCGCCGCACAGCACCAGCTGAGCCACGATCGACACCACAAACAGCGGCATGACCTGCTGGCTGGAGCGGACCGGCGCCGAGATGGCCAGACCAAGGATTGCCGAGGCCACGCAGGTCGCGCCGCCGGTTCCTCGTGCGACCGGCCCGACATCCCGGTGTGCGCCATGTCCGCGTCCAACGACGGCTACCTGCTCGAATGCGATCCGGTTACCCGGATGCGGACCCGTCACACCGGATAGGCCCGAGCTTGTTGTCGGGGCCTGGTTCTACCCTGGTGACATGGCTTTCGCCACCGAACACCCGGTAGTCGCCCATTCGGAGTACCGCGCTGTCGAGGACGTCGTGCGGGCCGGCAGCCGGTTCGAGGTAGTCAGCCCGCACGTTCCGGCCGGTGACCAGCCGGCCGCCATCGAGGAGCTGGAGCGGCGGATTCTGGCGGGGGAGCGCGACGTGGTGCTGCTCGGCGCCACCGGCACCGGGAAATCGGCGACCACCGCGTGGCTGATCGAACGCCTGCAGCGGCCCACCCTGGTGATGGCGCCGAACAAGACGCTGGCCGCCCAGCTGGCGAACGAACTGCGAGAGATGTTGCCGCACAACGCAGTCGAATACTTCGTTTCGTACTACGACTACTACCAGCCGGAGGCATACATCGCGCAGACCGACACCTACATCGAAAAGGACAGCTCGATCAACGACGACGTAGAGCGGCTGCGGCACTCTGCGACGTCGTCCCTGCTGTCTCGCCGCGACGTGGTGGTGGTGGCTTCGGTGTCCTGCATCTACGGCCTGGGCACCCCGCAGTCCTACCTGGACCGCTCAGTCGAGCTACAGGTCGGGACCGAGGTGGCACGGGACGGTCTGCTGCGGCTGCTGGTCGACGTGCAGTACACCCGCAACGACCTGTCCTTCACCCGCGGTTCGTTCCGGGTGCGCGGGGACACCGTGGAGATCATCCCCTCCTACGAAGAGCTGGCGGTTCGTATCGAGTTCTTCGGAGACGAGATTGAAGCGCTGTACTACCTGCACCCGCTGACCGGGGAGGTGATCCGCCAGGTCGACTCGCTGCGGATCTTCCCGGCCACCCACTATGTGGCCGGTCCTGAGCGGATGGCTCAGGCGATCTCCACCATCGAGGAGGAACTCGCCGAGCGGCTCGCCGAATTTGAGGGCCAGGGCAAGCTGCTGGAGGCGCAGCGGCTGCGGATGCGCACCAACTACGACGTCGAGATGATGCGGCAGGTCGGGTTCTGTTCAGGCATCGAGAATTACTCACGCCACATCGACGGCAGGGGGCCGGGCTCGCCGCCGGCCACCCTGCTCGACTACTTCCCGGAGGATTTTCTGCTCGTCATCGACGAGTCGCATGTCACCGTGCCGCAGATCGGCGGCATGTACGAGGGCGACATGTCGCGGAAGCGCAACCTCGTCGACTTCGGGTTCCGGTTGCCGTCGGCGGTAGACAACCGCCCGCTGACCTGGGAGGAGTTCGCCGACCGGATTGGGCAGACGGTGTACCTGTCGGCCACCCCGGGTCCGTATGAGCTCAGCCAGTCCAGTGGTGAGTTCGTCGAGCAGGTGATCCGGCCGACCGGCCTGGTGGATCCGAAAGTCGTGGTCAAGCCCACCAAGGGGCAGATCGACGACCTGATCGGCGAGATCCGCAAGCGTGCCGACGCCGACCAGCGGGTGCTGGTGACGACGCTGACCAAGAAGATGGCCGAAGACCTCACCGACTACCTGCTGGAGATGGGCATCCGGGTGCGCTACCTGCATTCGGAGGTCGACACGTTGCGCCGGGTGGAGTTGCTGCGCCAGCTTCGGCTCGGTGACTACGACGTGCTGGTCGGCATCAACCTGCTGCGCGAGGGCCTGGACCTGCCCGAGGTGTCGCTGGTGGCGATCCTCGACGCCGACAAGGAGGGGTTCCTGCGCTCGTCGCGCAGCCTGATCCAGACCATCGGCCGCGCCGCCCGAAATGTCTCCGGCGAAGTCCACATGTACGCCGACAAGATGACCGACTCGATGACCGAAGCCATCGACGAGACGGAACGCCGGCGGGCAAAGCAGATCGCCTACAACGAGGCGAACGGGATCGACCCGCAGCCGCTGCGCAAGAAGATCGCCGACATCCTCGACCAGGTCTATCGCGAAGCTGCTGATACTGACGCCACCGAGTCCATCCCGATCGGCGGGTCCGGGCGCAACGCGTCCCGCGGTCGGCGCGCCCAGGGCGAGCCCGGCCGCGCGGTCAGCGCCGGTGTGTTCGAGGGCCGCGACCCCTCCGCCATGCCGCGCGCCGAGCTGGCAGACCTGATCAAAGACCTCACCGCGCAGATGATGGCCGCCGCACGCGACCTGCAGTTCGAGTTGGCCGCCCGGTTCCGCGACGAGATCGCCGACCTGAAGAAGGAACTGCGCGGGATGGACGCCGCCGGCCTGAAGTGACGCGGGGCAACCGCGTGCTACCTCATACGGTGTAGGTGTGGCCGACACAGCGAGCGATACCGGCAGTTGGCCGGACCTGCTGGGCAAGTATCTGGGGACGTCCATTGTGCTGGCCGGCGGCGTTGCGCTGTACGCCACCAACGAGTTTCTGACAATCAGTCTGCTCCCGAGCGCGATCGCCGAGATCGGCGGCAGCCGGTTGTATGCCTGGGTCACAACCCTGTACCTGGTCGGGTCCGTGGTCTCGGCGACCACGGTCAATTCGATGCTGCTGCGCGTCGGAGCGCGCTCGTCGTACCTGATGGGACTGGCCGTCTTCGGTGTCGCCAGCCTGGTCTGCGCGGTGGCGCCGAGCATGGAGGTTCTGGTAGCCGGACGCACCCTGCAAGGAGTGGCCGGCGGCCTGCTGGCCGGCCTGGGCTACGCGCTGATCAACACTGCCCTGCCCCGGTCACTGTGGACCCGCGGCTCAGCCCTGGTCTCGGCGATGTGGGGGGTCGCAACCTTGATCGGGCCGTCGATGGGTGGCCTTTTTGCGCAGTTCGGGCTGTGGCGGTGGGCGTTTGGCGCGATGGTGATTCTGACCGCGCTGATGGCCATGTTGGTACCGATCGCGCTGGCCGTGGCCCGGGTCGATCCGAGCAGCGCGACACCAGCGGGCAAGGTGCCGGTGTGGTCGTTGTCGCTGATGGGAGCTGCCGCGCTGGCGGTCAGCGTCGCTGGGCTCCCGCGCTACCTGGTGGCGACCGCCGGGCTGCTCGCCGCCGCGTTGCTGCTGGTCGGAATCTTTGTGGTCGTCGATTGGCGGATGCGCGTAGCGGTGTTGCCGCCCAGCGTCTTCGGCTCCGGACCGTTGAAATGGATTTACCTGACCATGGCGGCGCTGATGGTTGCGGCGATGGTCGACACCTACGTGCCGTTGTTCGGTCAGCGATTGGGAAATCTGACTCCGGTTGCGGCCGGATTCTTGGGCGCGGCGCTGGCGGTCGGCTGGACAGTCAGCGAGATAGTCAGCGCATCACTGAGCAGCCCTCGAGTTATCGGGCACGTGGTCGCGGCCGCACCGCTGGTGATGGCGTCGGGTTTGGCGCTGGGCGCAGTCACGCAGCGCGCTGACGCGTCGGTCGGGATCGTAGCGCTCTGGGCGCTGGCGTTGCTGATCACCGGGATCGGTATCGGGATCGCGTGGCCGCATCTATCGGTGCGTGCGATGGACTCCGTCGACGACCCCGCTGAGGGAAGCGCGGCGGCCGCGGCGATCAACACCGTGCAGCTGATCTCCGCGGCCTTCGGCGCCGGACTGGCCGGCGTGGTGGTCAACGCGGCGCAGGGCGGCGAAGTAGCGGCGGCTCGCTGGTTGTACACGGTATTCACCGTGTTGGCCGCCGTCGGCGTGATCGCCTCCTACCAGGCGACCCATCGCGACCGGCGCTCACCGCGTTGACTTGATGACCTGCGAATAGTGGAACTGCCACCGCTCGACAATGCGGAAGCCGAGGTAGCTCGGGAATCGGTAGACAGGCGTACGCCCGAAAGCTGTTCCCGGTGACAGCGATTGTCCGACTTGATGATCGGGCAGTGACTTGTCGCGGTTGGAGATCGTCCACAAGGTGGTGCATTTGTTGATCTTGGCCGTCGTCAGCCACACAGCGACGTGGCCGTCCCACAGAGCGCCGACCTTGGGTCCGTAGAAGCCGCGCTCGACGTCGATCAGCGATCGGAAGGCCGCCGGCCGGGTGGCCAGCAGCGCGCGGATCGGCCCGGGCCGCCACGGCACGGTGTTGTCCACCAGCAGACAGTCTCCGGGTGCGGCATGAGCGGTGATGACATCGGCCACCTGGCTGTAATCCCAGCCCTCTTTGGCGTATGGCCCGCGTTGTGTGAAGAAGTAATTCGGGAACGCCGCGACGGCGAAGAGCACTACGACGCCGGCGATGGGCCACGGCTTGCGGGCGATCGTGACGATGCAGACCGCCAGGACGACGGCGGCCGCAGGAGCGGTGAGGATCAGGTAGCGCGGGTAGTAGATCGGCTCGACGGCTGCCGAGTAGATCAGGACGACGGCGGTGGGAATGACGATCCATGCTGCGCTGGCGAGCAAGAGCCGGCGGGTATCGCCACCGGGCCCCTTTGCCCCGGCCAGCCGAGCCGCGATGGCGGCGACGATGGTAACGCCCGCCAGAATGGCGAATGGAACGCTGTGGTCGAAATACTGCCGATGCACCACGTCGAGGAAGATGTTCCGCGTCAGTCCCGAAATCCACCCGACCTGCCAAACCTCGCCGTGGGCGAACATGATGAACGGCGTCATGGCCCCGATCGCGGCGGCGGATGTGACCGCCCACCAGATGACGGGAGATTTCCGGGTTTTCCCTGGGGTCAGCAGCGGCAGCATCGCGGCGTAGACCAGCACCAACAGCACCAGGTTGATGCTGACCAATATCGACAGCATCAGCACCAGCGCGTACAGCAGCCACGGCCACGGTCTGTTGCGGCGCACCGCGGTGACCAGCAATACCGTCAGCCAGACCGCGGCTGCCACCGACAGTGCAGAAGAGCGGGCTTCGATCCCGGCCCAGGTCACCCGCGGCAGAATGGCGAAGACGGCACCTGCGCACAGCGCGGTGGTCCGTCCCGAAAACTGCCTGGTGAAAACCACAACACCCGCGGCGGCGGCCCCGACAGCCAGACAGCTGGGAACGCGCGACCAGAATTCCGTCGGCGGAAATACAGCGAACCAGCCGTGCATCAGCAGGTAGTACAGGCCGTGCACGGCGTCGATATGGCCCAACAGCTTCCACAGCTCCGGCAACGTCCGGCCCGCTGAAGCCGAGATCGTCGCACCCTCGTCGAACCAGAGCGACGGCCTGCCCGCCCAGGCGCCGCTGACAACGGTGGCCAGCACCGCAATCGCCAGCGGGTCGAGCCGCCTGCCGCGAGGGTGCGCGGTCGCAGGATCGTCGACGAGGCGAGAGCGCTGCTCAAGGGTTGACACAGACATGATGCTTGTCACTGTAAGGTCCACGCGATGATCCTGGTCACCGGCGGTCTCGCGTACCGGGGTCGTCGCTTGGCGGGCAGACGGCCCGGATGGTGCGCGTGCCGCGCCGGTATTTCACCAAAGGCCTTGCGCAGCAAAGCTGTTCGTGTTCAACATGAGCATTCAATCGTGGTGTCATTAGGGATATTGTCGGATGGTTCGCCCCGTCCGGGCAAATGCGGGTTGCGCCACGCGGTTCCTGTGTGGTTAATCTGACCCATCTGCATCCGGCAACGCGATACTGTCTCGGGCGTAGCAACCGACACTTGGAGGGTAAATGAGCGCCTATCAGACCGTGGTGGTAGGGACCGACGGCTCGGATTCATCGATGCGCGCGGTGGACCGGGCAGCCAGTATCGCCGGGCCTGACGCCAAGTTGATCATTGCGTCGGCGTACCTGCCTCAGCCTGAGGATGCCCGGGCCGCCGACATCCTCAAGGACGAGAGCTACAAAGTGACGGGCACCGCCCCGATCTACGAGATCCTGCACGACGCCAAGGAACGGGCGCACAAAGCGGGTGCCAAAAACGTCGAGGAGCGGCCGATCGAGGGCGCTCCGGTCGACGCGCTGGTGCAGCTCACCGAGGAGGAAAAAGCCGATCTGCTGGTTGTCGGCAACGTCGGTCTGAACACGATCGCGGGCCGGCTGCTGGGATCGGTGCCGGCGAACGTGTCACGGCGGGCCAAGGTCGACGTGCTGATCGTGCACACCACTTAGCCTGGCTGCCTCTACCAGCCGCGCTCACGCCATTCGCCGAGGTTGGGTCGCTCGGCACCCAGCACCGTGTCGTCCCCATGCCCTGGATAAATGACGGTGGAGTCCGGGTACACGTCGAACACCCGGGTGGTGACGTCGTCGAGCAGTTGGGCGAAGTCGCCGGGTTGCCATGTTTTGCCGACGCCCCCTGGAAACAGGCAGTCGCCGGTGAACAACTGCGTGACGCCGCCAGTGGCGGGCCCATCGAGGGCCAGCGCGATCGATCCGGGCGTGTGTCCGCGCAGGTGGAGGACGTTGAACGTCAGCTCGCCGATCTGCACGGTGTCGCCGGCGGCCAGCAGACGGTCCGGTTTGACCGGCAGCGGTTCGGCATCGATCTGGTGGGCGGCGGTCGGCGCACCGGTGGCAGCGGCCACAGCCTGCAGTGCCTGCCAGTGGTCGAAGTGCTGATGGCTGGTCACGATCAGCGATAGCTTGGGTGCGTAGCGGCGGATCAGGTCGATGAGGACATCGGCGTCGTTGGCGGCGTCGATCAGCAGTGTTTCTCCGGTGGCGGAACATGTCACCAGGTAGGCGTTGTTGTCCATGGGGCCCACCGACGCTTTCAGGATCGTGGCGCCGGGCAGCGTGCGCAGGGCGGCGGTACCAGGATCGACGTGTCCGGTGTAGTTGTCGTCCACGACAGTCATAGCGGCCACGTTACTGGTCCGCGCTGGCTTGTCGGTATGGGCACATAGCATGGACGGCGCCGCTTTAGGCACGTAAGAGCTTCAGCGAAAGGGACAGCGTGGCTGACCGCCTGATCGTCAAGGGTGCGCGTGAGCACAACCTGCGCGGCGTCGACCTCGACTTGCCCCGGGACGCGATGATCGTCTTCACCGGGCTATCCGGATCGGGTAAGTCCTCGCTGGCCTTCGACACCATCTTCGCCGAGGGCCAGCGGCGGTACGTGGAATCGCTGTCGGCGTACGCCCGGCAGTTCCTGGGGCAGATGGACAAGCCGGACGTCGACTTCATCGAGGGGCTTTCGCCGGCGGTGTCCATCGACCAGAAGTCGACCAACCGCAACCCGCGGTCGACGGTAGGGACGATCACCGAGGTGTACGACTATCTGCGGCTGCTGTATGCGCGCGCGGGCACGCCGCACTGCCCGATATGCGGTGAGCAAATCGCACGCCAGACGCCTCAGCAAATCGTCGATCAGGTGCTGGCCATGGCGGAGGGCACCCGATTCCTGGTCCTCGCGCCCGTGGTGCGCACCCGCAAGGGCGAGTTCGCCGACCTGTTCGAGAAGCTCAACGCCCAGGGCTACAGCCGGGTACGGGTGGACGGCGTGGTGCATCCGCTGACCGATCCGCCCAAGCTGAAGAAACAGGAAAAGCACGACATCGAGGTCGTGGTGGATCGCCTCACCGTCAAGGCCACCGCCAAGCAACGGCTCACCGACTCGGTGGAAACGGCGCTGAACCTGGCGGACGGCATCGTGGTGCTGGAGTTCCCCGACGATCGAGCACACGAGCACGACCGTGCCCGCGAGCAGCGGTTCTCCGAGAAGCTGGCCTGCCCCAACGGACATCCCCTGGCCGTGGACGACCTGGAACCGCGGTCCTTCTCGTTCAACTCGCCCTACGGCGCCTGCCCCGAGTGCACCGGCCTGGGCATCCGCAAGGAGGTCGACCCCGATCTGGTGGTGCCCGACCCGGAGCGCACGCTGGCCGCGGGCGCGGTGGCGCCGTGGTCGACGGGCCACACCGCGGAGTACTTCACCCGGATGCTGGCCGGGCTCGGCGACGCGCTCGGCTTCGACGTCGATACGCCGTGGCGCAAGCTGCCGGCCAAGGCCCGCAAGGCGATTCTCGAGGGTTCCGACCACCAGGTGCACGTGCGATACCGCAACCGGTATGGCCGCACCCGGTCGTACTACGCAGATTTCGAAGGCGTGCTGGCGTTCCTGGAACGCAAGATGGCCCAGACCGAATCCGAGCAGATGAAGGAACGCTACGAAGGCTTCATGCGCGACGTGCCCTGCCCAGTCTGTGAGGGCACCCGGCTCAAGCCGGAGATCCTGGCGGTGACATTGGCTGCGGGGGAGCGGGGCCCGAAGTCCATCGCCGAGGTCTGTGAACTGTCGATCGCCGACTGCGCGGAGTTTCTGAACGCGCTAACCCTGGGTCCGCGCGAGCAGGCGATCGCCGGGCAGGTGCTCAAGGAAATACAGTCGCGGCTCGGGTTTCTGCTCGACGTCGGGCTGGAGTACTTGTCGCTGTCCCGCGCGGCGGCCACGCTGTCCGGCGGTGAGGCCCAACGTATCCGGCTGGCCACCCAGATCGGCTCCGGCCTGGTGGGCGTCCTCTATGTGCTCGACGAGCCGTCTATCGGGCTGCACCAGCGCGACAACCGTCGTCTCATCGAAACCCTCACCCGCTTAAGGGATTTGGGTAACACGCTGATCGTCGTCGAGCATGACGAGGACACCATCGAACACGCCGACTGGGTCGTCGACATCGGCCCGGGGGCGGGCGAGCACGGCGGCCGCATCGTGCACAGCGGAACGTACAGCGAGCTGCTGCGCAACAAGGATTCGATCACCGGCGCCTACCTGTCGGGCCGGGAAAGTATCGAGATGCCAGCGATCCGGCGTTCCGCCGACCGGAGGCGTCAACTCACCGTCGTCGGCGCCCGCGAACACAACCTGCGTGGGATCGACGTGTCATTTCCGCTGGGTGTGCTGACGTCGGTGACCGGCGTGTCCGGCTCCGGCAAGTCGACTCTGGTCAACGACGTCCTGGCCGCGGTACTGGCGAACAGGCTCAACGGCGCCCGGCAGGTCCCGGGCCGGCATACCCGGGTCACCGGGCTGGATCACCTGGACAAGCTGGTGCGGGTAGACCAATCGCCGATCGGCCGCACGCCGCGATCCAACCCGGCCACCTACACCGGGGTGTTCGACAAGATCCGCACCCTGTTCGCCGCGACCACCGAGGCCAAGGTCCGCGGCTATCAGCCCGGCCGGTTCTCGTTCAACGTCAAGGGCGGTCGCTGCGAGGCGTGCACCGGCGACGGGACCATCAAGATCGAGATGAACTTCCTGCCCGACGTGTACGTGCCCTGCGAGGTGTGCCAGGGTGCCCGCTACAACCGGGAAACCCTGGAAGTGCACTACAAAGGCAAGACCATCGCCGAAGTGCTGGACATGTCGATCGAGGAAGCGGCGCAGTTCTTCGAGCCGATCTCTGGCATTCACCGGTATCTACGGACCCTGGTTGACGTCGGCCTGGGCTACGTCCGGCTCGGCCAGCCCGCGCCGACGCTGTCCGGGGGTGAGGCGCAGCGGGTCAAGCTGGCGTCCGAGTTGCAGAAACGCTCGACCGGGCGCACCATCTACGTCCTCGACGAGCCCACCACCGGTTTGCATTTCGACGACATCAGAAAGCTGCTGAACGTCATCAGTGGCCTTGTCGACAAGGGCAACACGGTGATCGTCATCGAACACAACCTGGACGTGATCAAGACATCGGACTGGATCATCGACATGGGTCCCGAGGGCGGCGCCGGCGGCGGAACCGTTGTCGCCGAGGGCACTCCGGAGGATGTCGCCGCGGTACCGCAGAGCTACACCGGGAAGTTTCTCGCGGAAGTCGTCGGCCGTGGCGGTGCATCGGCCGGCACGTCGCAGCGGACCACCCGCCGGCGCAGGGTCAGCGCCTGATTAAGTTTCGCGGCCCGCAGACCTGGATAGCGGTGACGGGAAGCGTGGGTTGATCCGCACGCCGTCCAGCCACGCGGCGATGTCCTCGGCTCGTCGTTGCAGGGCGCGTCGCCCGTCGCGCCCCGCCCCAACGCTTTCCAGGCGCTGGATCATAGGTCCCGGCCAGTTCGGGCAGCGCCGCCCCGTGTCCGCCGGCCACGCCATTGCCGCCGGCCAAACTGCGCTGCAGCGCGCTCCGGGGCCCGCGAACCCGGCATGGTCTCACTCATCGATGCGCATCGACTCACGGATCTGCGCCAAGCGCTCAGTCGCGGCACGCCGGCGCTTTTCATACTGCTCCTCGACGGCCCGGCCATCGGATGTCTCGGCGTCGAGTTCGGCGGCACCCAGCGCCGTCGTGTAGCGGTTCTCGATCTTCTCGCGGACGGACTCGAAGGTCGGCACGCCGGAACTGTCGTAGCCGGGGTCGGGCTCAGTGTGCGGCGTCGGAGGCACCGGCACCGGCGCTCCGCGCTGAGCGGGCGTGGTGGTGTCGGGTGTTCCTGGTTCCTCGGGCATGCCGCCACGTTACTGCGGGCGCGCACCACCGGGTTGCCGGCGGCGATCGAGATAGCGCACCATCTGGGACCAGTACGGCCGCCGGCTTCAGTCGACGGCGGCGCGCGGCAATCACCGCGCCCAGCGCGACCGGCGACATCACTGCGCTGAGGAGCGCTCACGAGCTGGACCGTGACCGGTAACCAGCCATGCATCAGGGAGGTATGAGCGCTGGCCGGCGGTTGCGCCGTGGAGTAGGGCGTCGACGCTGTCGAAGGTCCATTGTGATCGGTTATCAACCGTTCCGGAACGTGTTCACCGAACGTTCGTTGTGGGGTCGATGGGCACCGCCGGCGCCAGGGGCTAATGCGGCTTGGCCAGCGGAAACGGCAGCGTTTCGCGAATGCTGCGCCCGGTGACCAGCATGACTACCCGGTCGATGCCCATCCCCAGGCCGCCGGTGGGCGGCATCGCGTATTCCATGGCTTGCAGGAAGTCTTCGTCGAGCTGCATCGCCTCAGGATCCCCGCCGGCTGCCAGCAGAGACTGTTCGTGCAGGCGGCGCCGCTGCTCCACCGGGTCGGTGAGTTCGCTGTAGGCAGTACCCAGCTCGACGCCCCACGCCACCAGGTCCCAACGTTCGGCGACTCCGGGTTTGCTGCGATGCGGCCGGGTCAGCGGCGACACCGATGTTGGGAAGTCGATGTAGAACGTCGGCTGCTCGGTGCGGCTCTCAACCAGGTGCTCGTAGAGCTCCAGCACCAGCGCGCCGGCGTCCCAACGCGCCCGATGGGGAATGTGGGCGGCGTCGGATAGCTTGCGCAGGGTCGCCAAGGTGGTGTCGGTGTCGATGTGTTCACCGAGGGCTTCGGAAACCGCGTCGTGCACGGTTTTCACCGGCCAGACGCCGGAGATGTCGACCGGCTCGAGGCGGCCGTCGCCGCCGGGTCGCATGGCGGTAGGCGCACCGTTGGCAGCTTGGGCGGCATTCTGAATGAGCTCGCGGCAGCCGTCGACCCACACCAGGTAGTCGGCGTGCGCCTGATAGGCCTCGAGCAGGGTGAACTCCGGATTGTGACTGAAGTCGACGCCCTCATTGCGGAAGGCCCGGCCGAGTTCGAATACGCGTTCCACACCGCCGACGCACAGCCGCTTCAGATACAACTCCGGTGCGATGCGCAGGAACAGGTCCATCGAATAGCTGTTGATGTGCGTGACGAACGGCCGGGCGGTGGCTCCGCCGTGCACCTGCTGCAGGATCGGCGTCTCGACTTCGATGAATCCCTTGGCGAACAGCGTCTCTCGGACGGCGCGCACCACGCTGCTGCGGGCCGTGATCAGCTCGCGGGACTCCGCGTTGACCGCCAGGTCGACATAGCGGGTCCGCACCCGGGCTTCCGGGTCGGTCAGCCCCTTCCACTTATTCGGCAACGGCCGCAGGCACTTACCGATCAGGCGCCAGCTACTCACGATCAGCGATCGCGTTCCGGATTTGCTCGAGCCGATGTGACCGGTCATTTCCACCAGGTCGCCAAGATCGATCGCCGCGTTGAAATCCGCGGCACGGCCCTGTTCCAGACGTGAATTATCCAGCAGCACTTGCATTTCGCCGGACCAGTCGCGCAGGTGAGCGAACAACACGCCACCGTAGTTGCGCATTCGCAATACGCGTCCGGACACCGAAATGACGGCGTCTGCGGCCTCGCATGTCAGGGCCTGTGCGACCGTGTGACTGGGTGGACGGCCAACCGGATAGGCATCAATCCCGTTGCCCCGCAGCTTCTTTAACTTGTTCAGCCGAACGCGCACCTGCTCGGGCAGGCGGCGCCGGGCCTCGTCGCCGTTGGTGAGGTCCGCTCGCTGCAGCTCGCTCACGTCCGGTGCCGAGCCGTCGGGATGCAACAGGCCCGAGTCCGCGAGCCGCTGCGGCACGGCGGGGTGGTGGCCGGTGTGCACTTTGTTGCGCCGGGTGAACGGCAACACGAGGAAGCCCTCGGCGAACGCCGAGGCGACACCCACTTTGGGCATCACTCGGGCGTCGTCGTAGCAGGCGTAGCGGGGCACCCATTCGGGCTGGTACTTCATGTTCGAGCGGTAGAGCGTCTCGAGCTGCCACCACCGCGAGAAGAAAACCAGCAGCCCCCGCCACAACCGGGCAACCGGACCGGCACCGAGTTGGGCGCCCTGCTCGAAGGCGGCCCGAAACATCGCGAAGTTCAGCGAGATACGGGTGATACCCAGGTTTTCAGCGTGCAGGGCGAGCTCACTGACCATCAGTTCGATGGTGCCGTTAGGGGATTGCGGAGATCGGCGCATCAAATCCAGAGAGGCGCCGGTGGTTCCCCACGGCACCAGCGATAGCATCGCCACCACTTTGTTGCCCGGATCCAGTGCCTCCACCAGCAGGCAATCGGAGTCCGCCGGGTCGCCGAGGCGGCCCAGCGCCATCGAGAAGCCACGCTCGGATTCGGTGTCGCGCCAGGCATCCGCGCGCTCGATTGTCTGCGCCATCTCGTCGTCGGAAATGTCGCGGTGCCGCCGGATGCGCACCGTCAGCCCTGCTCTGCGCGCCCGTGTCACGGCCTGGCGCACCCCGCGCATCTCGGGGCCGGATAACTTGAAATCGGCCGGCCGCAGGATGGCTTCGTCGCCCAGCTCCAGCGCGTTCAGGCCCGCCTCGCGGTATGTCTGAGCCCCTTGTGAACTGGCGCCCATGACACCGGGCGTCCAGCCGTAGGTCTGGCACAGCTGTAACCATGCGCCGACGGCCTGGGGCCATGCCCTCGGGTCGCCCACCGGGTCGCCGCTGGCCAGGCAGACACCGACCTCGACCCGGTAGGTGACCGCGGCGCGGCCGCTGGGTGCGAATACCACCGACTTGTCCCGGCGGGTGGCGAAGTAGCCCAGTGAGTCGTTCTGCCCGTACAACTCGAGCAGCCCGCGGATAGCCGATTCGTCCTCCCCGGTCAGCGCGTTGTCGGCGCGCTGGGACTGGAACAGCACGACCGCAGCCGCGATCAGGGCGAAGGCGCCGAACAGCCCGAAGGTCGCATTGAGGAACACGTGCGGTTTGCCCGTGAACAGGTCGGGATCTGCGAGGCCGAATCCGATCACCCGGTTGGCCACATAGCCCAACCGGTCCTCGGGTGCAAGCGATCCCGGGAACAGTTCGACCAGACCCCATGACGCCAGGATTCCGATCACGCCGCCGGCGACCAGCGTCGCGGCCGCCTTGAACAGCGCGCCCTTGCGAACCTTGGCCCAGAACTCCCGATAGCCCAGCACCAGAAGGACAATCGCGACGACGTGGAAAGCGAATCCGAGGTTCTCGCCGAAGTTCTGGGCCGCGGTGTTGCCGCCCGCGGCGATATCGGCGGCATTCAATACTGCGGCAAGGACGATATTTGCCAGCAGCAGCAACCAGGCGATCCGTTTGCGCGCGGTCAGCGCGGCGGCCAGCAATGCCAGCACGAAAGACCACGCGAAGCTGGTGTCGGGGAAGTTGAACAGATAGTCGTTGATGAATTCCCGCGGAGCTCTGATGGTCCACCGGATCAGCGGCGACAGACTCGCCAATAGCGACAGGGTCGCGATGACCCCGACAATCCAGCCGGCCGCTGCGGGAACCCAGTGATACCGGGACGTCCGCCTGCTCTCTGAGCGAGGCTTTGTGAAGGTCACAGACCGCGAGGATATTCCCTAAAGCCGGGAAAATCCTGGCGAAGCGTCTCACGTGTTGGCGCTGGTTTGGTGCGCTTGGCTTGCCGCCCCGTCGCAGCTCCATTCGGCTCGTTGCCCAGATGACGCGTCATGGCCTGTTAGACTGACTGCTGCGACCATCCCGGGCGAAGGCCAGGGACAGTAAGTGGAGTCCCACTCCCACCGCTGGCCAAGAGAAGGTTTCAACGCTTTTTCCAGGCTATACGGTCCGGTCACAGGCATCTCGGTATGCCTGTTCTGCGCGTGGCGCAGGCGGCTCTGGCCGCGATCGGTCGGCAATGGGCCCTGCTTGTGCAGGGCTTTTTTGCTGATGGCGAGGTGTTTCCACCGCTGATTCCCGGCCCGTCCAGGCTCTGGCCGCACGGGAAGACAAGCCGACAAGGGAGGCCCCATCAGCACTGAGACCCGCGTCAACGAGCGCATTCGCGTACCTGAAGTCCGATTGATTGGCCCAGAGGGGGAGCAGGTAGGCATCGTGCGTATCGAAGACGCACTTCGCGTTGCCGCGGACGCCGATCTCGACCTTGTCGAAGTTGCCCCGAACGCCAGGCCGCCGGTCTGCAAGATCATGGACTACGGCAAGTACAAGTACGAGGCGGCGCAGAAGGCGCGCGAATCCCGCAGGAACCAGCAGCAGACCGTCGTCAAAGAACAAAAGCTGCGACCCAAGATCGACGATCATGATTACGAGACCAAGAAGGGCCACGTGGTCCGCTTCCTGGAAGCGGGATCGAAGGTCAAGGTCACCATCATGTTTCGCGGACGCGAGCAGTCGCGACCCGAGTTGGGCTACCGGTTGCTGCAGCGGCTGGGCGCGGACGTGGCAGATTACGGATTCGTCGAAACGTCCGCCAAGCAGGACGGGCGCAACATGACGATGGTGCTGGCACCACACCGCGGTGCGAAGACTCGTGCCAGGGCGCACCACCCGGACCAACCCACGGCCGGACCGCCGGGTGGCGACACCCAACCTTCACCGAACTAACTGGCAGCAAGAACCGAAAGAACTGAGGAAACATGCCCAAGGCCAAACCCCACAGCGGGGCCTCAAAGCGGTTCCGGCGCACCGGTACCGGCAAGATCGTCCGGCAGAAAGCCAACCGCCGGCATCTGCTCGAGCACAAGCCGAGCAAGCGCACCCGGCGGCTGGATGGCCGCACGGTGGTGGCGGCCAACGACACCAAGCGGGTCAATTCGCTGCTGAACGGCTAGCCGGCGCCCCCTAAGACCGGCCGGCGCCGGGCACCTGACCAATCACGTCCGAACGAGAGTAGGAACATTCCATGGCACGCGTAAAGCGGGCAGTCAACGCCCACAAGAAGCGGCGCTCCGTCCTGAATGCCTCGAAAGGCTATCGCGGCCAGCGATCGCGGCTCTACCGCAAAGCCAAGGAGCAGCAGCTGCATTCACTGAACTACGCCTACCGCGACCGTCGTGCGCGCAAGGGCGAGTTCCGCAAGTTGTGGATCTCGCGGATCAACGCGGCTGCGCGTGCCAACGACATCACCTACAACCGGCTGATCCAGGGCCTGAAGGCCGCTGGTGTCGAGGTGGACCGTAAGAACCTCGCCGATATCGCGATCACCGATCCGGCGGCGTTCACCGCGCTCGTCGAGGTCGCCCGGGCGGCACTGCCCGAAGACGTCAATGCCCCTTCCGGAGAGGCTGCCTAGCCCGGCCGACCACCTTCCGTGCTCACCGAACGCTCGGCCAGAGTGGCAGCTGCGGTCAAACTGCATCGTCACGTCGGCCGGCGGCGCGCGGGACGGTTTCTGGCCGAAGGCCCTAACCTGGTCGAGGCCGCGTCTGCGCGCGGGCTGGTCCGGGAGGTGTTTGTCACCGAGGTCGCGGCGGGGCGGCATGACTCCTTGCTGGCTTCTTTAGTTGCGGGGCAGGAGGCGCCGGTCCATCTGGTGACCGAGCGTGCCGCAAAGGCGCTGTCGGACACGGTTACTCCAACGGGGCTGGTCGCGGTGTGCGAGATGCCGGCGACCGGGCTGGAGGACGTGCTGACCGGCACACCGCAGCTGATCGCGGCGGCCGTCGAGATCGGCGAACCGGGCAATGCGGGCACGGTAATCCGCATTGCCCACGCCATGGGCGCCGCGGCCGTGGTCCTCGCCGGGCACAGCGTCGACCCTTACAACGGCAAATGTCTGCGCGCGTCCACTGGCAGCATCTTCTCGATCCCGGTCGTCGTCGCGCCCGACACCCACGCCGTCGTCACCGCGTTACGCGTGGCCGGGTTACAGGTGTTGGCCAGCACGGTGGACGGTGAGACGTCCCTCGACGATGCTGATCAGTTGCTCGGCGCGCCGACGGCATGGCTGTTCGGGCCCGAATCACACGGTTTGTCAGCCGAGATCGCCGACGAGGCAGATCACCGCCTGCGCATCCCGATGTCCGGGGGAGCGGAGAGCCTGAACGTCGCCGCTGCCGCGGCGATCTGTCTGTACCAGAGCGCCCGGGCGCTGGGCCGCCTCGCCAACCAGGGGGGCCGGCCGGGGCGCTGATTACGCGGCTCTGCTGCGACCCCGGGCGGGTCGCAAGCCGGCCAGCGAGAGCGTGGTGTGCACCAGCGATCCGGCTCGCTCCATGAGCACCTTGGCGGGGTGGGACCGCGGTGGGAAGTAGTGCATGGGCAGTCCGCGGCGGTCCCGCGGCGGCGCCATGAATTGCGGTGCCTGGACCAACGCCGCGTCGCCGGGAACGCGTCCCTGCGCCCGGCGGTAGGCGGCCAGCGCGCGCGGATGCAACCGGATTTCGTCGGGCACCGCCAAGAACGCCAGCTCGACCAACTTGCCGAACACTCGCAGCAACACCTCGTCGCCCGGCGTCCAGTGCATTCCCGCCTTCTCGCGGACGGCCGGCTCGAATAAGCCGGCCGCAATCCAGCGCTGACCGGCCACCAACGGCTTGAACAACTGGTCCCAGATCGGTGTGGGCATGAGAACGAATTTCGGCTTGGGAATCCGCATCTGGAAGATGTCCAGGGTCGCCTGGTTGATCTCCAGCTCGTCGCGGCCGACCCGGTCCCAGTACTCCTGGAAGTCGTCCCAGGATTTGGGCACCGGCCGCATGCTCATCCCGTACATCCGGTACCACTGCACATGCTCGTCGAACAGCTGGCGCTTCTCGGCCTCGGTCAAGCCTCCGCAGAAGTACTCGGCCACCTTGATGACGAGCATGAAGAACGTGGCGTGTGCCCAGTAGAACGTCTCGGGATTCAGCGCGTGATAACGACGCCCCTCGGCGTCGACTCCCTTGATCGTGCGGTGGTAGCCCTTGATCTGCTGGCCGGTCCGGGACGCCCGGTCGCCGTCGTAGACGACGCCCATGATCGGGTACACCGACCGGGCCACCCGCTGCAACGGTTCGCGCAGCAGGATCGAATGCTCCTCGACACCAGCGCCCAGCTCCGGATACATGTTCTGGATCGCGCCGATCCACACGCCCATCATTCCCGTGCGCAGGTCTCCGAAATATTTCCAGGTCAGCGAATCGGGTCCGAGCGGATCAGCGGATGTCGTTGATGTGGCAGTCATCACGGCCTCCTACTCCTGATTGGGCTCACGATAAACTTTGACAACGCACGTTGTCCACGATTTCGACAGATGCACACCGATGGTGTTATCGAGTGTCCATAGTGGTGTGGCAAGTCCGTGATCAGGCCGTTTGGTGCGAGATTTGACACCAACGCTGGCAGCGAACTGGCGCGGGGCCGACGGCAATATCGCGGCACGCGTTGGTGCTGGTGCCCCAGCTTGAGCCTTCCTCGGAGTTCGATCTGGGACGCAACCGTCACATTGCCTGGGTCAGCCCAAACCACCTACCCTTGCCATGTGGAGGTCTGGGCTGGCGATTCGGAGTCCGACATGTCCGAAGAAGCCCCGACCGCGTTGGCGCCGGACGCCCCACTGCGACTTTCTGCGGCAAAGTGGCTGCGCACCACGAACCACAGTCCAGGCCTTGTGTCGTTCATCCATCGGGCGCGACGGCTGTTACCCGGCGATCCCGAGTTCGGCGACCCCCTGTCCACCGCCGGTGAGGGCGGTCCGCGTGCCGCGGCGCGCGCTGCCGACCGGCTGCTGGGAGATCGCGATGCGGCATCACGCGAGGTCAGCCTGAGTGTGCTGCAGGTCTGGCAGGCGTTGACCGAGGCCGTGTCCCGACAACCGGCAAATTCCGAGGTGACGCTGGTATTCACCGACCTGGTCGGCTTCTCGACGTGGTCGTTGCAAGCTGGTGACGATGCGGCCCTCACGCTGTTGCGACAGGTGGCGCGGGCAGTCGAGTCGCCGCTGCTGGACGGCGGCGGGCACATCGTCAAACGGATGGGCGACGGGATCATGGCGGTGTTCCGCGATCCAACCGTCGCCGTCAGGGCCGTAATTGCCGCCCAGGAGGCACTGAAATCGGTTGAGGTGAAAGGCTATACGCCACGAATGCGGGTCGGCATCCATACCGGTCGGCCGCAGCGGCTGGCCGCCGACTGGCTCGGTGTTGACGTCAACATCGCCGCTCGGGTTATGGAACGCGCCACCAAAGGTGGCATCATGGTGTCAAGCACCACCCTGGACCTGATACCGCAAAGCGAGCTGGACGCATTGGGCGTCGTCGCCAAGCGGGCACGCAGACCGGTGTTTGCCAGCAAAGTCACCGGTATTCCACCGGACCTGGCGATATATCGCCTCAAGACTCGTAGGGAGCTGACAGCGTCAGATGAGACAGCCGAACTCGACTCGCAGGCATAGCGGATGTCGATGATTTACGGAATCTTGTGCCGGCTGGCCCGGGTCCGCTTCACCGTGGGCTACCTGGCAGCTCTTGCTTCGGTCAGCACCGCAATCCTGATGCTCGGTCCGCAGGCGCACGACCGGGTCATTCAGCGGGCCAGCACAAACCTGCACAACCTGTCGCACGGACACCTGGGAACCCTGTTGGGCAGCGCGTTCGTCGTCGAAGCCGGGCCGCTCTACTTTTGGATGCCCTTCCTGACATGTTTGCTCGCACTCGCCGAACTGCATTTGCGCACCATCCGGCTGATCGTCGCGTTTCTCGTCGGCCACGTCGGGGCGACACTGCTGGTGGCGGCAGCTCTGGCCGGGGCGGTCGAGCTTGGCTGGATGCCGTTGTCGATCACCCGCGCCAGTGACGTCGGGATGAGCTATGGCGCGCTCGCGGCGCTCGGAGCACTGACCGCCGCAATCCCGCCGCGCTGGCGGCCGGCGTGGATCGGCTGGTGGGTCTCGGTGAGCGTGGCCGCCGCGATCATCGGTGGCGAATTCACCAATGTGGGGCATGCTGTCGCCCTGATCTTGGGCGTGCTTGTGGCCGCGCGCTTCCGTCGGCCGATCCACTGGACGCCGGTGCGGTGCCTGATGCTGGCAATGTCCTCGGGGTTCGGTTTCCTTCTGCTGGCGCACAGCTGGTGGGCGATGGGCGCCGGGCTGGCGTTTGGTGCGCTGGGAGCCGTGGTGGTCCACAGGTTCGTCCCGGTGAACCCGGTGCGCAGTTCGACGCCGCCGGACGACACGCTGACCGGTCTGCAACCGGTGATGAGCGTCTGATTGTCCACTCGGCCATCGGCGAAAGATGGCCGGCCCGTCGCACGACGCTAAGCGCGCGCTGAGCGGGAATTGTCGAATCACTTATGATCGGGCGAATCCAGCCCGACTCAGCGCCGATGCGGGCAGCCCCGACCAGCCTCGTCAGCAAGGAGAGTGTCGCCGCGTGGGTGATCAACCCGTCGACCTGTCGCCGGAAGCATTGGCCAAGGCGCTCAACGCCGCCCGGCAGGCCATCGCCCTCGGGGACAATCTGGACGCACTGGCGCGCATCAAAACCGAGCACCTCGGTGACCGCTCGCCGCTGGCGCTGGCGCGACAAGCGCTGGGCACCCTGCCCAAGGACGAGCGCGCAGATGCCGGCAAGCGGGTCAACATCGCCCGCGCCGACGCGCAGCGCAGCTACGACGAACGGCTGGCGACGTTGCGAGCCGAGCGGGACGCAGCCGTGCTGGTCGCCGAGGGTATCGACGTCACATTGCCGTCGACTCGGCAGCCGACCGGAGCCCGGCATCCGATCACGATCTTGGCCGAGCACATCGCCGATACGTTCATCGCGATGGGCTGGGAACTGGCCGAGGGGCCCGAGGTCGAGACCGAGCAGTTCAACTTCGACGCCCTGAACTTCCCGCCAGATCACCCCGCGCGCAGCGAACAGGACACCTTCTACATCGCACCGGAGGATTCCCGTCAGCTGCTGCGCACCCACACCTCGCCGGTGCAGGTGCGCACCCTGCTGGAGCGTGATCTGCCGGTCTACATCATCTCGATCGGCCGCACCTTCCGCACCGACGAACTCGATGCCACCCACACGCCGGTCTTCCATCAGGTCGAGGGCCTGGCGGTGGATCGCGGGCTGACCATGGCGCAGCTGCGCGGAACCCTGGACGCGTTCGCGCGCGCCGAGTTCGGGCCCTCGGCGCGCACCCGGATCCGGCCGCACTTCTTCCCGTTCACCGAACCGTCTGCCGAGGTCGATGTGTGGTTTGCCAACAAGAAGGGCGGCGCTGACTGGGTGGAGTGGGGCGGCTGCGGAATGGTGCATCCAAACGTGTTGCGGGCCGCGGGAATTGACCCGGAGGTCTACTCGGGCTTCGCATTCGGGATGGGGCTGGAGCGAACCCTGCAGTTCCGCAACGGCATTCCCGACATGCGCGACATGGTCGAGGGCGACGTCCGATTCTCGTTGCCGTTCGGGGTGGGTGCCTGATGCGCGTTCCGTACAGCTGGCTGCGCGAGGTTGTTGCGGCCGGCGCACCGGGCTGGGATGTTGCCCCCGGCGATCTCGAGCAGACGCTGGTGCGCATTGGCCACGAGGTCGAGGACGTCGCGCCGCTTGGACCGGTCGACGGCCCGCTGACGGTGGGGCTGGTGGCCGATATCGAAGAGCTCACCGGATTCAAAAAGCCGATCCGCGCCTGCCTGGTAGACACCGGCGATGGTCGGCAGCGCGAGATCGTCTGTGGCGCAACTAATTTTGTGGTAGGTGATCTGGTTGTGGTGGCGCTGCCCGGAACCACGCTGCCCGGCGGCTTCACCATCACGGCACGCAAGACCTACGGCCGCAACTCGGATGGAATGATCTGCTCGGCAGCCGAACTCGGTTTGGGCGCCGACCATTCCGGGATCCTGGTGCTGCCGCCCGGAACCGCCGAACCCGGAGCCGACGGGGCCGGGGTGCTCGGATTAGACGATGTGGTCTTCCACCTGGCCATCACCCCGGACCGCGGATATTGCATGTCGGTCCGGGGCCTGGCCCGCGAGATCGCGTGTGCCTATGACCTGGACTTCGTCGACCCGGCGGACGTAAAGCCGTTGCCGGTCCAAGGAGAGGCGTGGCCGTTGACGGTGCAGCCTGAAACGGGAGTGCGCCGCTTCGCGCTGCGCCCGGTCACCGGGATCGACCCCGCTGCCGTGTCGCCGTGGTGGCTGCAGCGCCGGCTGCTGCTATCCGGCATCCGCGCGACCTCCCCGGCAGTGGATGTCACCAACTACGTGATGCTCGAACTGGGCCACCCGATGCACGCGCACGACCGCAACCGGATCAACGGGGCCTTCGGCGTGCGGTTTGCCCGGCCCGGCGAGACCGTCGTCACCCTTGACGACATCGAGCGCCGGCTTGATCCCGCCGATGTCCTCATCGTCGATGATGTCGCGACCGCGGCGATCGGCGGAGTGATGGGGGCAGCAAGCACCGAGGTGCGCGCTGATTCCACCGACGTCCTGTTGGAGGCCGCGGTATGGGACCCGGCTGGGGTATCGCGCACCCAGCGGCGGCTGCACCTGCCCAGCGAGGCCGCCCGTCGCTATGAGCGCGCGGTAGACCCGGCCATTTCGGTGGCCGCGTTGGACCGGTGCGCCGCGCTGCTCGCTGACATCGCCGGGGGAGCGGTTGCCCCGACCCTGACCGATTGGCGGGGCGACCCGCCGCGTGACGAGTGGTCGTTGCCGCCGATCCGGATCGCTGTCGACCTGCCGGACCGCATCGCGGGGGCGGTGTATGGCCAGGGCGCGACCGCTCGGCGACTGACCCAGATCGGCGCGGTGGTGGCCCAAGACGGCGATGCGTTGACGGTGACCCCGCCGAGTTGGCGGCCCGATCTACGGCAGCCCGCCGACCTCGTCGAAGAGGTGCTGCGGCTGGAGGGGCTCGAGGTCATCGGATCGGTGCTGCCGGCGGCGCCCGCGGGCCGCGGGCTCACCGCCAAGCAGCGGCGGCGGCGCGCGATCGGTAAGTCGCTGGCGTTGTCCGGCTATGTCGAGATTCTGCCGACGCCGTTTCTGCCGGCCGGTGTGTTCGACGTGTGGGGGCTGCCGGCCGATGATCCGCGACGCACGGCGACGCACGTGCTCAATCCGCTGGAGGCCGATCGCCCGCAGCTGGCTACCACGCTGTTGCCGGCTCTGCTGGAAGCGTTGGGGCGCAACGTATCCCGGGGCCTCGTCGATGCCGCGCTGTTTGCCGTCGCGCAGGTGGTCCAGCCGAGCGAGCAGACTCGTGGCGTGGGGCTGATCCCGGTGCACCGCCGGCCTACCGATGCCGAGATCGCCATGCTGGACGCCTCCTTGCCGCGGCAACCCCAGCATGTTGCCGCGGTGCTGGCCGGGCTGCGCGAACCGCGAGGTCCCTGGGGGCCCGGCCGCGCGGCCGAAGCCTGTGACGCGTTCGAGGCGGTGCGAATCATCGCGCGCGCCAGCGGAGTTGACGTGGTGCTTCGGGCGGCCCAATACCTGCCCTGGCATCCGGGCCGGTGCGCGGAAGTGCTCGTCGGCGAGACCCGCGTCGGTCACGCTGGGCAACTGCATCCGGCCGTGATCGAGCGCTCGGGCCTGCCGAAAGGCACCTGCGCGATGGAGCTGAATCTGGATGCGATTCCCATTGTCGATTTAGTGCCGGCGCCCCGGGTGTCGCCGTTTCCGGCCGTGTTCCAGGACGTCAGCCTGGTGGTGTCCGCGCATGTCCCCGCTCAGACGGTGGCCGATGCCGTTCGCGAGGGGGCCGGCGAACTGCTGGAGGACCTTCAGTTGTTCGACGTCTTCACCGGCCCGCAGATCGGCGAGGAGCGTAAGTCGCTGACCTTCGCGCTACGGTTCCGCGCGCCGGATCGCACGCTGACCGAAGACGACGCCAGCGCGGCCCGCGATGCCGCGGTGCAATGTGCCGCCGAGCGGGTCGGTGCGGTACTGCGCAGCTGAACTCCCCCGGCCGCGCTTGGAGTTGCTCGGTCGCATCGTCCTGATGGTGGGCGCATCCGTACTGAATCATGCCAATTCGCTGGGACTTTCCGCGCACTGTGGACACCAACATGGGATTGCCGCTGGCGTTAGGCATTGATGCTCGAGGGCCAGGACACCGGAGTCCAGCGGTGTCCTGAGCCAAAACCGTCCTTCCGAACCTGGGTTGCCGAAACTCCCATCGGCTTGACGATGGGGTGCGTACGGACCGGACCCGCGACGGCCGCGGTAATCCGTTGGCGATGCTTCAGTCTGAAGTGCGCTCTGGTTGTCTGGGTCGGGTTAACGCCAAGAAAAATCTGATCTTCCCGCGCACGTAGGTCCTATCCATTACGCTCATGTTGCCTGGATTACCATCCGGTGGCCGTCTTAGTGAGTGGATGGGAGACGGATATGTCGTTTGTTGTCGCGGCGCCGGAGATGGTACAGGCGGCAGCCCAAGACTTGGCGGGTATTCGTTCGTCGCTGGCCGAGGCCACTGCATCCGTGTCGGTTCCCACGACCGGGGTGATGCCTGCGGCCGCGGACGAGGTATCGCTCGCGATCTCGGGGATTTTCGGCAACTTCGGGCAGGAATTTCAAGCTCTCAGCACCCAAGCGCAGGCGTTTCATGGGCAGTTCGTCAACTTGATGAACGCGGGCGCGGGTGCATACATCAGCACCGAGGTCGCCAACGTCGGTCAGACACTACTCGGTGGCGGCGCTGGTGGCGTTGGTCCGTCCGGCGGGGTGTCGGCGGCGGCCGCGCAGTTGACGTCGGCGCAGCAGACGCTGCAGGGCCTCCCGGGTATAGGTCAGCTTTCCGGCACACCTGCGGCCGCGGCAGCCGCCGCCATAGGCCAAAACCTGGGCATCGGAAACAACGGCGTCAACAACCTGGGCAGCGGAAATAACGGCATCGGCAACCTGGGTAGCGGAAACACCGGCAACAACAACTTTGGCGGCGGAAACTTCGGCTTTGCCAACGTGGGCAACGGAAACCACGGCAGCCAAAACTTTGGCGGCGGAAACTTCGGCACCGCAAACTTGGGCTTCGGCAACAGCGGCATCCCCAGCCTCCTTGGCCCCGTGGGCAACGGAAACGTTGGCCTGGGAAACACCGGCAACTATAACTTCGGCTTAGGAAACGCCGGCAACAATAACTTTGGCGGCGGAAACAGCGGCGGCAACGGAAACATTGGTGGCGGAAACACCGGCAACTTCAACTTCGGCTTCGGCAACACCGGCGACAACAACATCGGGATCGGGCTGACCGGCCACAACCAGGTGGGCATCAACTTTGCCGGGCTGAACTCGGGCAGCGGCAACATGGGCTTGTTCAACTCGGGCACCAACAACATCGGCTTCTTCAACTCGGGCGACGGCAACATCGGCCTCTTCAGCACGGGCACCAATATCCTTATGCCGGGCAGCCTCAACAGCCTTGGCTTCGGGAACTCGGGCATCGGGGCCATCGGCATCGGGAACACGGGCCTCGGAAACTTCGGCTTCGGGAACTCGGGCACCCTGGACACCGGCTTCGGGAACTCGGGCAGCCTAGCCACCGGCTTCGGGAACTCGGGCGGCTTCCTTTCGCCCACCGACCTCATCCACTCCGGGGGCAACACGGGCTTCTTCAATTCGGGCACCGTGAACACGGGCTTCGGCAATTCAGGCGACACGAACACGGGCTTCTGGAATTCGGGCAACCTGAACACCGGCTTCGGGGCCACCACCGACGGCGTCGGCCCCAACTCGGGCATGAACAACGTGGGTACCGGAATCTCGGGCTTCGACAACACCGCCAGCGGCGGCTTCTTGAACGGCAATATCTCGGGTCTTGGAAACACGGCCAGCGGCGGCACAAAAGTGAACGGCATTACGTCGGGCTTTTATAACACCGGCGTCCCGGGCACCTTCCTTGGCCTTGGCACCCTCGTGAGCGGCGTTAACTCGGGCTTGTCCAACAGCGGCACCGGTGTAGCGGGCTTATTTAACCTCACTGAGCGGTTGGCAGGTCTTCTTTAGCCTCACTCAGCGGTTGGCAGGTTAGGCGGGCGTCCCGGGCCGGCCCTCGGCGAGCGCTTGGAGTCGCTGCGGCCCGGGGTTTCTATTCAGATTGAATTCCAGGAAAACGTTGAATTCCAGGAAAACGCTGGTTTTCCCGCGCACGTGGGAGCATCCTAGTTACGATCAGTTTGACTTGGTGACCATCCTGTTAACGCGATAGTGAGTCGAGGGAGATGGATATGTCGTTTGTGACCGCGGCGCCGGAGCTGGTACAGGCGGCGGCTCAGGATTTGGCCGGTATTCGTTCGGCGCTGGGCGAGGCCACTGCGACGGCAGCGGCCCCCACGACCGGGGTGGCGGCTGCGGCCGCCGATGAGGTATCGATCGCGATCGCGGGGATGTTCGGCAACGTCGGCCAGGAATTTCAAGTTCTCAGCGCCCAAGCGCAGACGTTTCATGCGCAGTTCGTCAACTCGTTGAACGCGGGCGCGGGCGCATACCTCAGCGCTGAGGCTGCCAACGTCGAGCAGACCCTGCTTGGTGGCGCCGTCGGATACGCCGCGCCTGCGGCTGCGGCGCAGTTGCCAAGTGGCGTTCAGCAGTTCCTGCAGAACCTGCCCAACTTGGGCATCGGCAACATTGGCAACGCCAACGTGGGCGGCGGAAACACCGGCAACGGAAACTTCGGCGGCGGAAACCTCGGCAACTCCAACTTCGGCGGCGGAAACATCGGCAGCAGCAACCTGGGCAGCGGAAACAACGGCTTCGCCAACTTCGGCCTCGGAAACGGCGGCAGCCAAAACATCGGCCTCGGAAACGGCGGCATCTCTAACTTCGGCCTCGGAAACCTCGGCAACAAGAACTTCGGCTTCGGAAACACCGGCCTCGGAAACATCGGCCTCGGAAACCTCGGCAACGGAAACTTTGGCGGCGGAAACTTTGGCACCGGAAACTCTGGCGGCGGAAACTCCGGCAACTACAACTGGGGCTTCGGAAACTCCGGCAACAACGACATCGGGATCGGGCTCAGCGGCGACAATCAGACGGGTATCAACTTCGCCGGGCTGAACTCGGGCAGCGGCAACATGGGCTTGTTCAACTCGGGCAACAACAACATCGGCTTCTTCAACTCGGGCGACGGCAACATCGGCATCTTCGAGCACGGGCACCAATCCCCTCGGCGGCATGAACGGCGTTGGCATCGGGAACTCGGGCACCGGAGCCATCGGCATCGGGAACTCGGGCCTCGGAAACTTCGGCATCGGGAACTCGGGCGTCCTGAACACCGGCTTCGGGAACTCGGGCACCTTGAACACGGGCGGTGGGAACTCGGGCGGCCTCCTCGACACAGGCAACGTTGGAACTCGTACCGGGCAACACGGGCTTCGGGAACGCCGGCGGCGGCAACACGGGCTTCTGGAATTCGGGCGACTTAAATACGGGCTTGTGGAATTCAGGCAACGTGAACACGGGTTTGTGGGATTCGGGCAACGTCAACACGGGCTTCGGGGCCACCGGCGACACCGGCCTCACTCACTCGGGCTTCAACAACACGGGTACCGACGTCTCGGGCTTCAACAACACGGCCAGCGGCGCCGACGCCTCCGGGGGGGGTGCCAATAGTAGTTTTAACGGCGGTATCTCGGGCTTCAACAACACGGCCCAAGGCGCTAACGTGACTAGCGGCCTTAGTCAATATCTCAGTCGCCGGCTATATGTCGGGCTTCAACAACTTCGCCAGCGGCGCTACCGGCGGCACGGCCTGGCTCGGCACCGATCTCGCTGTGAACGGCATGCTCTCGGGCTTCTCCAACACCGGCGTCACGGGCGCCTTTGGCCCCCTCCCGTCCGGCATCTTTAGCGGCCTTGGCTCGGGCTGGTTCAACAACAACACCGGTTTTTCGGGCATATTTGACATCGATAAGTTGGCTACTGGCTAGTCAGCTCACGGGTGCTGACTGGACACCGAGATCACTTCCCCGGTGAGGTAGCTGGAGTAGTCGCTGGCCAGAAACGCGATGGTGGCCGCGACTTCCCAGGGTTCGGCGGCGCGCCCGAATGCCTCGCCGGCCGAGAGCCGGTCGAGCAGTTCGGCCGAGGTCGTCTTGTCCAGGAACTTGTGCCGAACGATGCTGGGCGCCACCGCGTTGATCCGGACTCCGTATTCGGCGGCTTCTATCGCACTGCACCGGGTCAACGCCATCACCCCGGCTTTGGCGGCCGCGTCGTTTGCCGCCGATCCGGATCGCTGTCGACCTGCCGGACCGCATCGCGGGGGTGGTGTATGGCCAGGGCGCGACCGCTCGGCGACTGACCCAGATCGGCGCGGTGGTGGCCCAAGACGGCGATGCGTTGACGGTGACCCCGCCGAGTTGGCGGCCCGATCTATTGCAGTCCGCTGACCTCGTCGAGGAGGTGCTGCGGCTGGAGGGGCTCGAGGTCATCGGATCGGTGCTGCCGGCGGCGCCTGCGGGTAGGGGGCTGACCGCCAAGCAGCGGCGGCGGCGCGCGATCGGTAAGTCGCTGGCGCTGTCGGGCTATGTCGAGATTCTGCCGACGCCGTTTCTGCCGGCCGGTGTGTTCGACGTGTGGGGGCTGTCGGCCGATGATCCGCGACGCACGGCGACGCACGTGCTCAATCCGCTGGAGGCCGATCGCCCGCAGCTGGCCACCACGCTGTTGCCGGCTCTGCTGGAAGCGTTGGGGCGCAACGTATCCCGGGGCCTCGTCGATGCCGCGCTGTTTGCCGTCGCGCAGGTGGTCCAGCCGAGCGAGCAGACTCGTGGCGTGGGGCTGATCCCGGTGCACCGCCGGCCTACCGATGCCGAGATCGCCATGCTGGACGCCTCCTTGCCGCGGCAACCCCAGCATGTTGCCGCGGTGCTGGCCGGGCTGCGCGAACCGCGAGGTCCCTGGGGTCCCGGCCGCGCAGTCGAAGCCTGTGATGCGTTCGAGGCGGTGCGAATCATCGCGCGCGCCAGCGGAGTTGACGTGGTGCTTCGGGCGGCCCAATACCTGCCCTGGCATCCGGGCCGGTGCGCGGAAGTGCTCGTCGGCGAGACCCGCGTCGGTCACGCTGGGCAACTGCATCCCGCCGTGATCGAGCGCTCGGGCCTGCCGAAAGGCGCCTGCGCGATGGAGCTGAATCTGGATGCGATTCCCATTGTCGATTTAGTGCCGGCGCCCCGGGTGTCGCCGTTTCCGGCCGTGTTCCAGGACGTCAGCCTGGTGGTGTCCGCGCATGTCCCCGCTCAGACGGTGGCCGATGCCGTTCGCGAGGGGGCCGGCGAACTGCTGGAGGACCTTCAGTTGTTCGACGTCTTCACCGGCCCGCAGATCGGCGAGGAGCGTAAGTCGTTGACGTTCGCGCTACGGTTCCGCGCGCCGGATCGCACGCTGACCGAAGACGACGCCAGCGCGGCCCGCGATGCCGCCGTGCGATGCGCAGTCGAGCGAGTCGGCGCCGTACTGCGTAGCTGAACCCTCGGCCGCGCGTCGGGTTGCTCTGCGCCCCGGGATTTCTATTCAGAACAATTTCCAGGAAAACGGCGATTTTGCCGCGCACATTGGTGAAAACCTCATACGCTCATTTTTCGTTGATGACCATCTTGTTAACGCCGTCTGAGTCGATGGGAGATCTATATGTCGTTTGTGATCGCGGCACCGGAGCTGGTGGCAGCGGCGGCCGGGGATCTAGAAGGTATCGGTTCGGCGATCAACGCGGCCAATGCGGCGGCTTCCTTCCCGACGACCGGGGTGGCGGCCGCGGCCGCTGATGAGGTGTCGGCGGCCATCGCGGCGCTGTTTTCCGGGCACGCTCAGACGTATCAAGCGCTGAGCACCCGGGCAGCGGCGTTTCATCAGCAGTTCGCGCAGCTCATAAGCGCGGGTGCGGGCTCGTATGCGGCCGCGGAGGCCGCCAATGCGTCGCCACTGCAGACCGTGTTGGACGCAGTGAATGCGCCCACCCAGACGCTGCTGGGGCGCCCGCTTATCGGTGACGGCGCCGATGGGGCGGCGGGGACCGGGACAGGGGCCGGGGGAAACGGCGCGCCCGGTGGACTGTTGTACGGCAATGGCGGCAGCGGCGGGGTCGGCGGGTCCAGTGGCGGTGCCGGCGGTAACGGCGGGGCCGCCGGGTTGATCGGCAACGGCGGTGCCGGCGGAGCGGGCGGCACCAACGCGGGCGGTGTCGGCGGGGCCGGCGGGGCCGGTGGCACCGGCGGGTGGCTGTACGGCAATGGTGGTGCCGGCGGTGCCGGCGGCATCGGCGCGGGCGGTGTCGGCGCCGGTGGTGCCGGTGGCAACGCCTTGCTGGTCGGCAACGGCGGTGACGGCGGGAGCGGGCCTTCCGGCCTCGGCGGCGGCGCCGCCGGCAAAGCCGGGCTGCTGATCGGCGACGGTGGCAATGCGGGGGCTGGGTCTGGGCTGCGCGGCGCGGACGGCGGCCTGATCGGCAACGGAGGCAACGGTGGGTCCAACGACACTGGCTCCGGCGGTGACGGCGGGAATGCCCTGTTCGGCGACGGCGGGGACGGCGGGTCCAGCGCCGCCGGTTCCGGCGGTTTCGGCGGGAACACCCAGATCGGCAACGGCGGCGACGGCGGCTCGGCCGGCGGCACCGCAGGCGGGGCCGGCGGGGCCGGCGGCAGCGTCGGGCTATTCGGCTCCGGCGGGGACGGCGGGGACGGCACCACCGGCCTGAGTTTCGACCCCATCGGCTCGGTGCTGATTTCGGCTTTGCGGGCGGTGCCGGCGGGGCCGGCGGCAACGCCGGGCTGCTGGGCGGCAACGGTGGGGCCGGTGGGGCCGGTGGCATCGGTGGGGTAACCACTGCGCCCGCGATACCGGGATTAACCACGGGTTGGGCGGTCAAGGCGGTATCGGCGGGGCCGGCGGCAACGCCAGCTTGTTCGGTGACGGTGGGGCCGGTGGGGCCGGTGGCACCGGCGGCGCCGCCGGACTCATAGCCGCCGGTGGCGGTATCGGCGGCGCCGCCGGTAACGGCGGCACCGCCGGGCTGCTGATCGGTAACGGTGGGGCCGGTGGCGCCGGTGGCGTCGGCGGGGCTCAAACCACTGCCGGCGGCACCGGCGGTGCCGGCGGTGCCGCCGGAAACGGCGCCAACGGCGGACTGCTGTACGGCGACGGCGGCGACGGCGGGGCCGGCGGGGCCGGCGGCGGCGGCGGCGCCGGCGGTACCGGTGGGGCCGGTGCTGACGGCGGTAGCGGCGGCGACGCCACGTTATTCGGTAACGGTGGTAACGGTGGGGCCGGTGGAGCCGGTGGCTCCCCTGGCGTAGGCGGTACGCCGGGGCCGATGGGCTCGGCGGTGCCGCCGGCACCGGCGGGCTGTTCGGGATGGACGGTTCACCCGGCGCTGCCGCGGTGGGCCCCTTCAGCCCGGGCAGCTTCAGCCTGGGCAGCAGCAGCCTTGCCGCTGTCTCCACCGTATGAAAGTCTATTCACCAATACGGTCACCAACCTGCAAGACCTCGGCAGTAGCTGGGCTGCTAACCCGGCGCCTTTCCTGCAACAGATCCTCAGTAACCAGTTCGACTACACTCGGCTGACCGTAACGGCGCTCACAAGTGCCGCCAGGGACTTCACTATCGGGCTGGCCGGCCTGCCGGCGGCTTACCAGACGGCCTTCGCGGCTCTCGCGGCGGGCGACGTCAGTGGCGCGGTGCAGGCCCTGGGGGCGGGCTACGCAGGTCTCTTCGTCTCTGGTGTTAACGCAACTGACTTGTCGAACATCATGCTGACCGGGACCATAGGAGACCTGCTGCCTATCCTGAGCATCCCAGGAGACATTTCGCAGAACTTCACCAACGTGGTCACGACGCTCACGGACACAAACATAGCGGCGGATCTGGTAAGTGGGCCGCCGGTGGAATTGGATGTCAACCTTGGGCTGCCGATGGCGCTCGCCTTTAACGCGCTGGGTTCACCGGTCACCACACTGGCCGCGGTCGGGGCCAGCGCCACAGAATTTGTTGACGCGGTGCAAGCCGGGGATCCGATTGCGGCGATCGGCGCGCTGGCCAATGCTCCGGCTAACGTCGCGGACGGGTTCCTCAATGGCCGAGTGGTCGTACCCCTGACATTGCTCGACGCAGGGTTCATTAGCGCGGACCTAGACATCCCCTTTAATGGGATCCTTGCTCCTCTGCAGCCCCTGACGGGGACGGTTACGCTCTTTGGTACGCCCGACACCATTACGCTCGGCGGCACGCCGGCCGGCGGTATCGTTCCCGCCCTGGTGAACTACGCGCCCCAACAGCTCGCGATGGCAATCGGCGCGTAGTCGCGGCGTAGTCGTTGATGGACGCGGCATCGGAGTTCGGTGCCGGAGCCGTTCGGCGGAGTTAAATCTGTGGGCGAACGTCGAATTGTCGGGTGGAATCGTCGTCAAATCGCCCAACAACTCGACGTCGGCTACAAGTAATGCATTTGCAAATCTATGCATAACCATGCAAAATCGGCGAGATGACCAGGGTCGCGGTTGCCGGTGCCAGCGGTTATGCGGGTGGTGAGATCCTACGGCTGCTGCTCGGCCATCCGGCCTATACCGACGGTCGGCTGACTATCGGTGCGGTAACCGCTGCGGCCAGTGCCGGCAGCACGCTCGGTGAGCACCACCCGCACCTGGTGCCGCTGGCCCAGCGCATACTCGAACCCACCGCGCCAGAAGTGCTCACCGGCCATGACGTGGTCTTCCTTGGCCTGCCGCACGGGCATTCGGCCGCGCTGGCCGGACAACTCAGCCCGGAGACCCTGATCATCGACTGCGGCGCGGACTTCCGGCTCACCGACGCCGCCACCTGGGAGCGGTTCTACGGGTCCCCGCACGCCGGCAGCTGGCCGTACGGGCTGCCGGAGTTGCCCGGTGGGCGGGACCGGCTGCGCAGCGCGCGCCGCATCGCGGTTCCCGGCTGTTATCCGACCGCGGCACTGCTGGCGCTGCTGCCCGCGATGGCCGAGGACCTCATCGAGCCGGCGGTAACGGTGGTCGCCGTCAGTGGCACCTCCGGAGCCGGTCGCGCGGCCAAGACCGACCTGCTCGGCTCGGAGGTCATCGGGTCGGCGCGGGCTTACAACATCGCCGGCGCCCACCGGCACACCCCCGAGATCACGCAGGGGCTGCGAACGGTCACCGACCGCGACGTCACGGTGTCGTTCACCCCGGTGCTCATCCCGACGTCGCGCGGCATCCTGGCCACCTGCACCGCGCGCACCCGCTCGCCGTTGTCGCAGCTGCGGGCGGCCTACGAAAAGACTTACCACGCAGAGCCTTTCATCTACCTGATGCCCGAGGGGCAGCTGCCCCGCACCGGCGCGGTGATCGGCAGCAACGCAGCGCACATCGCCGTGGCCGTGGACGAGGACGCCAAGACGCTCGTGGCGATCGCCGCGATCGACAACCTGGTCAAGGGCACGGCCGGCGCCGCTGTCCAGTCGATGAACCTGGCGCTGGGCTGGCCGGAGACCGACGGCCTTTCGGTGGTCGGGGTGGCACCGTGAGCGAATTAGCCACCGCGGCGCGGCTGGTACGCGCGCAGGGTGTCACCGCCCCGGGCGGCTTCCGGGCCGCCGGCATCGCCGCCGGTATCAAGGCATCCGGTGCCCGGGACCTGGCGCTGGTCTTCAACGAGGGCCCCGACTATGCGGCCGCGGGAGTCCTCACCCGCAACAAGGTCAAGGCCGCACCGGTGCTGTGGACGCAGCAGGTACTGACCACCGGGCAACTGCGGGCGGTGATCCTCAACTCCGGCGGCGCCAACGCGTGCACTGGTCCCGCCGGCTTCCAGGACACCCACGCCACTGCCGAGGCGGTCGCCGCCGCGTTGTCGGACTGGGGAACCGAGACCGGGGCCATCGAGGTCGCGGTCTGCTCCACCGGGCTGATCGGCGACCGGCTTCCGATGGACAAGGTGCTCGCCGGCGTCCGTGACATCGTGCATGAAATGCACGGCGGGCTGACCGGAGGCGACGACGCCGCGCACGCCATCATGACCACCGACACGGTGGCCAAACAGGTTGCGCTGCACCATCAGAAGAAGTGGACGGTCGGGGGGATGGCCAAGGGTGCGGGCATGCTGGCGCCGTCACTGGCGACCATGCTGTGCGTGCTCACCACCGACGCGATCGCCGAGTCGGCAGCACTCGAACAGGCGCTGCGCCGCGCCGCCGCCCGCACCTTTGACCGGCTCGACATCGACGGCAGCTCTTCCACCAACGACACCGTGCTGTTGCTGTCGTCAGGGGCCAGTGAGATCGCCCCGTCCCAGGCTGATCTCGAGGACGCTGTGCTGCGGGTCTGCGACGACCTGTGCGCTCAGCTGCAAGCCGACGCCGAGGGCGTCACCAAGCGTGTCACCGTGACGGTGACCGGGGCCGCCACCGAGGACGACGCGCTGGTCGCCGCCCGGGTGATCGCCCGCGACAGCCTGGTCAAGACCGCGGTGTTCGGGTCTGACCCGAACTGGGGCCGGGTGCTTGCGGCCGTCGGGATGGCACCGGTCACCCTGGACCCGGACCGAATCACCGTGTCGTTCAACGGTTCTGCGGTGTGTGTCGACGGGGTCGGCGCTCCGGGCGCGCGCGAGGTGGACCTGTCGGCGACCGACATCGACATCACCGTCGACCTCGCAGTCGGCGACGGTCACGCCGCTATCCGGACCATCGACCTGTCGCATGCCTACGTCGAAGAGAATTCGGCCTACAGCTCATGACCACCGCAGTGCCCACCCAGGTCAAGGCGCAGGTGCTGGCCGAAGCCCTGCCCTGGCTCAAGCAGTTGCACGGCAAGGTCGTCGTCGTCAAATACGGCGGCAACGCGATGATCGACGACACCCTGCGGCAGGCGTTCGCCGCCGACATGGCGTTTCTGCGCAATTGCGGCATCCATCCCGTCGTCGTGCACGGCGGCGGACCGCAGATTACCGCCATGCTGCGCCGGCTCGGCATCGAAGGCGACTTCAAGGGCGGATTTCGGGTCACCACACCGGAAGTGCTCGACGTGGCGCGGATGGTGTTGTTCGGGCAGGTGGGTCGCGAGCTCGTCAACCTCATCAATGCGCACGGGCCCTATGCCGTCGGGATCACCGGCGAGGACGCCCACTTGTTCACCGCAGTGCGGCGCAGCGTCACCGTCGACGGCGTGGCCACCGACATCGGCCTGGTCGGCGACGTCGACCGGGTCAACACCGCGGCGGTGCTGGACCTCATTGCGGCGCGCCGGATTCCGGTGGTTTCGACGCTGGCGCCGGATGTCGAAGGCGTGGTGCACAACATCAACTCCGACACCGCCGCGGCGGCGCTGGCCGAAGCCCTGGGAGCCGAAAAACTGTTGATGCTCACCGATGTCGAGGGCCTGTACACCGGCTGGCCGGACCGGGATTCGCTGGTCAGCGAAATCGACACCGCCACACTGGCGCAACTGCTACCCACGCTGGAGTCGGGCATGATCCCCAAGGTCGAAGCGTGTCTGCGGGCCGTCACCGGAGGGGTGCCCAGCGCGCACGTCATCGACGGGCGGGTCAAACACTGCGTGTTGGTGGAACTGTTCACCGACGATGGCACCGGCACCAAGGTGGTATCCGCATGACGTACCCAAAAACGAACACGGCTGCTGTACGGCAGCGGTGGGAAGCCGTGATGATGAACAACTACGGCACCCCACCGATCGCTCTGGCCAGCGGTGACGGCGCTGTGCTCACCGACGTGGACGGCAAGACCTATGTCGACCTGCTCGGCGGCATCGCGGTCAACGTTCTGGGCCATCGTCACCCGGCACTCATCGAGGCCGTCACGCAACAGATGTCGACGCTGGGCCACACCTCCAATCTGTATGCCACCGAGCCGGGAATCGCGTTGGCCGAGGAGTTGGTCGCACTGCTGGGTGCCGACGCCCCGGCGCGAGTGTTCTTCTGCAACTCCGGCACCGAGGCCAACGAGGTGGCGTTCAAGATGTCCCGGCTCACCGGTCGCACGAAACTGGTCGCCGCACAGGAAGCTTTTCACGGCCGGACGATGGGTTCGCTCGCGCTCACCGGTCAGCCCGCCAAGCAGGCGCCGTTCGAGCCGTTGCCGGGTTATGTCACGCACGTTCCGTACGGCCGGGCCGACGCGCTGGCCGCCGCGGTCGATGACGACACCGCCGCAGTATTTCTCGAACCGATCATGGGGGAGAGCGGTGTCGTGGTCCCGCCCGAGGGCTACCTGGTGGCCGCGCGCGAAATCACGGCGCGACACGGTGCCCTGCTGGTTCTCGACGAGGTGCAAACCGGAATGGGCCGCACCGGAGCGTTTTACGCCCATCAGCACGACGGCATCACCCCGGACGTGGTCACCCTGGCCAAGGGACTCGGCGGTGGACTGCCGATCGGGGCGTGCCTGGCCGTCGGACCGGCAGCGGAGCTGCTGACCCCCGGTCTGCATGGCAGCACCTTCGGTGGCAACCCGGTCTGCACTGCGGCGGCCCTGGCGGTGCTGCGAGTGCTGGCGGCCGAAGATCTGGTTCGCCGCGCCGATGTATTCGGTAAGTCGTTGCGGCATGGCATCGAATCGCTCGGCCACCCGCTGATCGACCACGTGCGCGGCCGCGGGTTGTTGCGGGGCATCGTGCTGACCGCCCCGTGCGCCAAGGCCGCCGAGACGGCCGCGCGCGACGCCGGTTACCTGGTGAACGCAGCCGCGCCCAACGTCATCCGGTTGGCGCCGCCGTTGATCATCACCGAACCCCAGCTGGACGGTTTCGTTGCCGCCTTACCGGGCATCCTCGACAGCACCGGGGGCACAACATGACCCGGCATTTTCTGCGCGACGACGACCTGTCGCCGGCCGAACAGGCCGAAGTCCTCGAACTGGCCGCCGAACTGAAGAAGGACCCATTCAGCCGTCGTCCGCTGCACGGACCGCGCGGGGTCGCCGTCATTTTCGACAAGAACTCCACCCGCACCCGGTTCTCCTTCGAGATGGGCATCGCACAACTCGGCGGGCA
The DNA here is from genome assembly GCA_963763005.1 of uncultured Actinomycetota bacterium. Lineage (GTDB taxonomy): Bacteria > Actinomycetota > Actinomycetes > Mycobacteriales > Mycobacteriaceae > Mycobacterium. Next base: position 70,922 of record CAVXMI010000011.1, on the reverse strand, counting down.
CGCCGTCGTCGTCGACGGCCGCAGCACCCAACTGGGCCGCGACGAAACACTGCAGGACACCGCAAAAGTGTTGTCCCGCTATGTCGATGCCATCGTCTGGCGGACCTTCTGCCAGGACCGGCTGACCGGCATGGCGTCGGCCGCGACGGTGCCCGTCGTCAATGCGCTATCCGACGAGTTCCATCCCTGCCAGGTGATGGCCGATCTGCAGACCATCGCAGAGCGTAAGGGGCCACTACGAGGCTTACGGCTGTCGTACTTCGGAGACGGTGCCAACAACATGGCCCACTCGCTGATGCTCGGCGGGGTGACCGCCGGTATCCACGTCACCGTCGCCGGTCCCGACGGCTTCGTGCCCGACCCGTCGGTGCTGGCCGCGGCCGAGCAGCGCGCACAGTCAACCGGCGCCTCGGTGACGCTGACCGCCGACGCCGCCGCGGCCGCCGCGGGCGCGGACGTCCTGGTGACCGATACCTGGACGTCGATGGGGCAGGAGAACGACGGGCTGGACCGGGTCGAGCCCTTCCGGCCATTCCAGGTCAACGAGCGACTCCTGGAGCTCGCCGACCCGGAAGCCATTGTGCTGCACTGCCTTCCGGCCCATCGCGGCGACGAGATCACCGATGAGGTGATGGACGGACCGGCCAGCGCGGTGTGGGACGAGGCCGAAAATCGGTTGCACGCGCAGAAAGCGCTGCTGGTGTGGCTGCTGGAGCGGTCGCGATGAACGGCCGAGAGTCCAAGGCGGCGCCCGAAATCAGCGCCAACCGCGCCGGCCGCCAGGCCCGCATCGTTGCCATCCTGTCGACGGCATCGGTGAGCAGCCAAAGCGAACTGGCCGCGCTGCTGGCCGCCGATGGCATCGAGGTCACCCAGGCCACGCTGTCGCGCGATCTCGAAGAGCTCGGTGCGGTGAAGCTGCGCGGCGCCGACGGCGGCGTCGGCGTCTACATCGTTCCCGAGGACGGCAGCCCGGTGCGCGGGGTCTGCGGTGGCACCGGGCGACTGTCCCGGCTGCTGGGCGAGCTGCTGGTGTCCACGGACGCGAGTGCAAACCTCGCGGTGCTGCGTACCCCGCCCGGCGGCGCGCACTACCTGGCCAGTGCTGTCGATCGCGCGGCGTTACCGTACGTCGTTGGCACCATCGCCGGCGATGACACCGTGTTCGTGGCTGCCCGCGAGCCGATGACCGGCGCTGAGCTGGCCACCGCTCTGGAAAGCCTGAAATAACGTAAGGAGTTGGTTCATGTCAGAACGCGTCATCCTGGCGTATTCCGGCGGTCTGGACACCTCGGTGGCGATCAGCTGGATAGGCAAGGAGACCGGCCGTGAGGTCGTGGCGGTGGCGATCGACCTCGGCCAGGGCGGCGAGGACATGGAGGTCGTGCGCCAGCGGGCGCTGGACTGCGGCGCCGTGGAGGCCGTTGTCGTCGACGCGCGCGACGAATTCGCCGAGGGTTACTGCCTGCCCACCGTCCTGAACAACGCGCTGTACATGGACCGCTACCCGCTGGTGTCCGCGGTCAGCCGGCCGCTGATCGCCAAGCACCTGGTCGCGGCCGCACGCGAGCACGGCGGTGGCATCGTCGCGCACGGATGCACCGGCAAGGGCAATGACCAGGTCCGGTTCGAAGTCGGATTCGCTTCGCTGGCACCGGATCTGGAGGTGCTGGCGCCGGTCCGCGACTACGCGTGGACGCGAGAGAAGGCGATAGCGTTCGCCGAGGAGAACGCCATCCCGATCAATGTCACCAAACGCTCGCCGTTCTCGATCGACCAGAACGTCTGGGGCCGTGCGGTGGAAACCGGCTTCCTCGAGCACCTGTGGAATGCGCCCACCAAGGACATCTACGCCTACACCGAAGACCCCACCGTCAACTGGAACACCCCCGATGAGGTGATCGTCGGGTTCGAGCGCGGGGTTCCGGTGTCGATCGACGGCAACCCGGTGTCGATGCTGCAGGCCATCGAGGAACTCAACCGACGAGCCGGCGCGCAGGGTGTCGGGCGCCTCGACGTCGTCGAGGACCGGCTGGTGGGCATCAAGAGCCGCGAGATCTACGAGGCGCCGGGAGCGATGGTGCTCATCACCGCGCACGCCGAGCTCGAACACGTCACTCTTGAGCGCGAGCTGGGCCGGTTCAAGCGCCAGACCGACCAGCGCTGGGCCGAGTTGGTGTACGACGGGCTGTGGTACTCGCCGCTGAAGGCCGCCCTGGAAAGTTTCGTCGCCAAGACCCAGGAGCACGTGTCCGGGGAGGTCCGGCTGGTGTTGCACGGTGGCCACATTGCGGTCAACGGCCGGCGCAGCGCTGAATCGCTGTACGACTTCAACCTGGCCACCTACGACGAGGGCGATAGCTTCGACCAGTCCGCTGCCCGCGGGTTCGTCTACGTGCACGGGTTGTCGTCCAAGCTCTCCGCCCGCCGGGATCTGCGGTGAACGCCTTGCGCCCAGCAGACACAAAAGCCCCCGACACGCCGGGCGCGAGGGAGCTTTTGCGTCTGCTCGCGGTGAACAGGTGAGCACCAATCAGGGGTCGCTGTGGGGTGGGCGGTTCGCCGACGGCCCTTCTGAAGCTTTGGCCGCGCTGAGCAAGTCCACCCACTTCGACTGGGCGCTGGCTCCCTACGACATCATCGCGTCCCGGGCCCACACGGTGGTGCTGTTCCGGGCCGGGCTGCTCACCGAAGAGCAGCGCGACGGGCTGTTGGCCGGCCTGGACAGCCTCGCCGAGGACCTAGCCGACGGCAGCTTCGGCCCGCTCGTCACCGACGAGGACGTGCACGCCGCGCTCGAACGCGGACTGATCGACCGGGTCGGGCCGGACCTGGGCGGCCGGTTAAGGGCCGGCCGGTCGCGCAACGACCAGGTGGCCACCCTGTTCCGGATGTGGCTGCGCGACGCGGTGCGCCGTGTCGCGGCAGGTGCGCTCGACGTCGTCGGGGCGCTGGCTGCCCAGGCCGCCGCGCACCCGACGGCCATCATGCCCGGTAAGACCCACCTGCAGTCCGCTCAGCCGATCCTGCTGGCACACCATCTGCTCGCGCACGCCCATCCGTTGCTGCGCGATGTGGATCGGATCGTCGACTTCGACAAGCGCGCGGCGGTGTCCCCGTACGGCTCGGGCGCCTTGGCCGGCTCGTCGCTGGGTCTGGATCCGGACGCGATCGCGGCGGATCTGGGTTTTTCGGCCGCTGCCGACAATTCCGTCGACGCGACCGCTGCCCGGGATTTTGCCGCCGAGGCGGCGTTCGTGTTCGCCATGATCGCCGTCGACCTGTCCCGGCTCGCCGAGGACATCATCATCTGGAGCTCGACGGAATTCGGTTACGTCACTTTGCACGACTCGTGGTCCACCGGCAGCTCGATCATGCCCCAGAAGAAGAATCCGGATATCGCTGAGCTGGCCCGCGGCAAATCCGGGCGGTTGATCGGAAACCTGACGGGACTGCTGGCGACGCTGAAGGCCCAGCCGCTGGCGTACAACCGTGACCTGCAGGAAGACAAGGAGCCGGTGTTCGACTCAGTGGCCCAGCTGGAGCTGCTGCTACCGGCGATGGCGGGACTGGTGGGCAGCCTGACGTTCCATGTCGAGCGGATGGCCGCCCTGGCACCGGCCGGCTACACGCTGGCCACCGATATCGCTGAATGGCTGGTGCGGCAAGGTGTTCCATTCAGGTCCGCCCATGAAGCAGCTGGTGCTGCCGTGCGTGTCGCCGAGGAGCGTAGCGTCGGGCTGCAGGAGCTGACCGACGATGAGCTGGCCGCCATCAGCCCCGAGTTGACGCCACGGGTCCGCGATGTGCTGACAATCGAGGGTTCGGTGGCTTCACGTGATGCCCGGGGTGGCACCGCGCCGAGTCGGGTTGCCGACCAACTTGACGTCGTCGCGCAAGTCGCCGGCCGGCTGCGCCGGCAGCTGATGCGCTGAGCGGAACCGGAGTCTTTTGCCGGTCAGTTCCAAGCGGACTAAACTTCGGGCTCTAAGCGATCCGGTTGAACGTTGCGGCCTTCATGTTCGTACCAAAGGGGTGGGACCAATGAGCGTCATCGCAGGTGTGTTCGGTGCCCTGCCGCCGTATCGCTATTCCCAGCACGAACTCACTGAAACATTTGTCAGCATCCCGGATTTTGCGGGTTACGAAGACATCGTTCGCCAGTTGCACGCCAGCGCCAAGGTCAACAGTCGCCACTTGGTCCTGCCGTTGGACAGGTACCCGAAGCTGAACGACTTCGGCGAGGCGAACGGGATTTTCATCGAAAAAGCCGTGGACCTTGGCATTGAGGCCCTGATGGGCGCGCTCGATGAGGCCGGGCTGCAACCCGAGGACCTCGACGTGCTCATCACGACCACGGTCACCGGTCTCGCGGTGCCATCGCTGGATGCCCGCATCGCCGGGCGGCTCGGACTGCGCCCGGACGTGCGGCGGGTACCGCTGTTCGGCCTGGGCTGTGTAGCCGGGGCGGCCGGGGTGGCCCGGCTGCACGACTATCTGCGGGGTGCACCCGATGGCATCGCAGCCCTGGTCTCCGTCGAGCTCTGCTCCCTCACCTTCCCGGGATACAAGCCCTCGGTGGCCGGGCTGGTGGGCAGCGCGCTGTTTGCTGACGGCGCCGCCGCGGTGGTGGCCGTCGGCGAGCGTCGTGCCGAAGAGGTCGGTGCCGCCGGTCCGGACATTCTCGATTCGCGCAGCCACCTCTACCCCGACTCGCTGCGCACCATGGGCTATGACGTCGGCTCGGCTGGGTTCGAGCTCGTCCTGTCCAAGGACCTGGCGGCCGTGGTCGAGCAGTATGTGGGCGATGACGTCACCACGTTTCTGGCTACGCACGGCCTGAGCACTACCGACATCGGCGCCTGGGTGACCCATCCCGGGGGCCCCAAGATCATCAACGCCATCACCGAGACACTCGACCTGCCGCCGGAGGCCCTGGAGCTGACCTGGCGCTCGCTGGGCGAGATTGGCAACCTTTCGTCTGCGTCGGTGCTCCATGTGCTGCGGGACACCATCGCCAAACCGCCGCCCAGCGGAAGCCCGGGGCTGATGATGGCGATGGGCCCCGGATTCTGTTCCGAACTGGTGCTACTGCGCTGGCACTGAATCGCTGTGGACTTTCTGCTTGGTCGGGGGTTTACGAAAGGCGCTATCCGTGGTTGGCGAGGCGAATGACTCTGGCCTGTCCGTGCCCGTCGCGCCGATTGTTTGAGTAGCACGAAAGACCGGGTTCTATGGACAGCACTCAAGAAGAGCTCATCACGGCCCTCCGCAAATCACTCAAGGAAAACGAGCGGCTGAAGCGGGAGAACCGCGACTACCTTGCCTCGACCACAGAGCCGGTGGCGGTGGTGGGAATGGGTTGCCGGTACCCGGGTGGGATAGATACGCCCGACGGCTTATGGGAGATGGTGGCCGCCGGCCGCGATGTGGTGTCGGAATTCCCGGCGGATCGCGGCTGGGATCTGGCGGGGCTCTTCGATCCGGACCCGGACGCGGTAGGCAAGTCGTATACCCGCAGCGGCGGGTTCTTGGCGGACGTCGCCGGCTTTGACGCCGAATTCTTCGGGATCGCGCCCAGCGAGGTGCTGGCGATGGATCCGCAGCAGCGGTTTTTGTTGGAGGTGTCGTGGGAGGCGTTGGAGCGCGCGGGGATTGACCCGATCACGTTGCGGGGTTCAGCGACCGGGGTGTTCGCCGGGGTGTTCCACGGTTCGTATGGGGGCCAGGGCCGGGTGCCCGGGGAACTGGAGCGATACGGGCTGCGCGGCTCGACGCTGAGTGTGGCGTCGGGGCGGGTGTCGTATGTGCTGGGTTTGGAGGGCCCGGCGGTGTCGGTGGATACGGCGTGTTCGTCGTCGTTGGTGGCGTTGCATTTGGCGGTGCAGTCATTGCGTTCGGGGGAGTGCGATTTGGCGCTCGTCGGTGGGGTGACGGTGATGGCCACCCCGGCGATGTTCATCGAATTCAGCCGGCAGCGAGCGCTGTCCGCCGACGGGCGGTGCAAGGCATACGCGGGAGCCGCTGACGGGACCGGGTTTTCCGAAGGCGCCGGCGTGCTCGTGGTGGAGCGGTTGGCCGATGCGCAGCGGTTGGGTCATCCGGTGTTGGCGGTGGTGCGGGGGTCGGCGGTTAATCAGGATGGCGCCTCCAACGGCTTGGCGACCCCGAATGGGCCGTCGCAGCAGCGGGTGATTCGGGCGGCGCTGGCCAGTGCGCGACTTGGTGTGGCAGATGTGGATGTGGTGGAGGGGCATGGGACGGGGACCACGCTCGGTGATCCGATTGAGGCGCAGGCGATTCTGGCGACCTATGGGCAGGGCCGTACCGAGCCTCGTAGTGAGCCTCTGTGGTTGGGGTCGATCAAATCCAACATGGGTCACACGTCGGCGGCGGCGGGGGTGGCCGCGGTGATCAAGATGGTCTTGGCGATGCAGCATGGGGTGCTGCCGAAGACGTTGCATGTGGATGCGCCTACGCCGCATGTGGATTGGTCGGTCGGGGCGGTGTCGTTGTTGACGGAGTCGCGGGCGTGGCCGGAACTGGGTCGGCCGCGTCGGGCGGGAGTGTCGTCGTTCGGGATCAGCGGCACCAATGCGCATGTGATCCTAGAACAAGCTCCTGCCCTGGAAACCATTGCTATTGAACGGAATAGCGGTCGGGTGACGGTCCCGTGGGTGTTATCTGGACGGTCTGGGCAGGCGTTGGCGAATCAGGCGCAGCGGTTATTGGCGTGGGTGGACGCTGATGAGGGTTTACGCGCGGTGGATGTGGGCTGGTCGTTGGTGTCCACGCGGTCGGTTTTTGAGCATCGGGCGGTGCTGGTGGGTGCTGATCGCGCGCAGTTGCTGACTGGGTTGGCGGGTTTGGCGGCCGGTGAGCCGGGCGCGAGTGTGGTGGTGGGTCGCGCCCGGTCGGTGGGCAAGACGGTGTTCGTATTTCCCGGCCAGGGATCGCAGTGGGCCGGAATGGGAGCCCAATTACTCGATACTTCTACGGTGTTCGCCGACCAGATGCACCGCTGCGACCAGGCGCTGCGCGAGCACGTGGAGTGGTCGTTGATCGACGTCGTGCGTGGGCTGCCGGGCGCGCCCGACCTGGATCGGGTGGACGTCGTGCAGCCCGTGCTGTGGGCGATCATGGTGGCACTGGCCGAGTTATGGCGATCGGTGGGAGTGACCCCCGACGCGGTGATCGGGCATTCGCAGGGCGAGATCGCGGCGGCATTTGTGGCCGGCGCGTTGTCGCTGGAAGACGCAGCACGCGCGGTGGCGCTGCGCAGCCGGTTATTGGTGCGGTTGTCGGGTGCGGGCGGCATGGTCTCGATGGCCTGTGGGTTGGCGCACGCCGAGGAGCTGGTGTCCATGTGGGGCGATCGGCTGAATATTGCTGCGGTAAACGGTGTTTCGGCAGTCGTGGTGGCCGGCGACATCGATGCCCTGGCGGAGTTGGTGCAGCGGTGCGAGGCGGAGAACGTTCGTGCCCGCGCAATCGACGTCGACTACGCCTCACACTCCGCCCAAGTGGACGCCATCCGTGCCGACCTCACCGAGGCACTGGACGGCATCGCGCCTCGTTCCTCATCGGTAGCCTTCTTCTCCACGGTGACAGGCGAACTCATGGATACTGCCGGCTTGAACGCCGAGTACTGGTACCGAAACATCCGGCAGCCGGTGCAGTTCGAACGCGCTGTCCGCACCGCCGCCGACGGTGGATGCCAAGTTTTCATTGAATCGAGTCCGCATCCAGTCCTGATCACCGGCATCGAGGAAACCCTGGCAACACCGGCCGACCGTAATCCTTCTCAACCGATTGTCATCCCGTCATTGGGCCGCGACGACGGCGCACTCCAACGTTTTTATCTGTCGGTAGCGCAGGCTCACGTGGCGGGTGTGGGTGTGGATTGGAGTTCGGTGTTCGCGGGTTTGGGGGCCCGTCGGGTGGGGCTGCCGACGTACGGGTTCGTGCGACGCCGGTTCTGGTTGGGGGAGTTGGATGCTGGCGGTAAAGATGTGGGTGGTGTCGGGCTGGCGCCGGCTCGGCACGGCTTGTTGGGTGCGGTGGTGGCGCGGCCCGACTCAGGTGGAGTGGTGTTGACGGGTCAATTGTCGGTGGCCGCTCAGCCGTGGTTGGCCGATCATGCGGTGGCTGGGGTGGTGCTGTTCCCCGGGGCGGGTTTTGCGGAGATGGCTATCCGGGCTGGTGATGAGGTCGGTTGTGGGGTGGTGGAGGAGTTGACCTTGTCGGCGCCGTTGGTGTTGCCGACGGTCGGCGGGGTGCAGGTGCAGGTCGTGGTGGGCGCCGCTGGTGAGGCGGGGCGTCGGGCAATAGCGGTGTATTCACATGGTGCCCAGCCAGTTTTGGGTTGGACGTTGCACGCCGAGGGCAGGTTAGGGGCGGGCGCGGCTGGTCCGGCAGCGGACTTGTCGACCTGGCCCCCGCCTGGGGCGACGGCGCTGGATGTGACCGGCGCCTACCAGCTGCTGGCCGCGCGGGGCTATGAGTATGGTCCGGCGTTTCGGGGTTTGCAGGCGTTGTGGCAGTTGGGAACCGAAATCTTCGCCGAAGTCGCGCTGCCGGAGGACGCCGGTCTGACGGTTGGCGGGTTCGGGATTCATCCCGTGCTGCTGGACGCGGCGCTGCATGCGATGGGGGTGGCCGGCGAGCACGCGCTGACGGTGTTGCCGTTCGCCTGGCAAGGGCTGTCGTTGCATGCTGCGGGGGCTTCGCGGGTTCGGGTCCGGATAGCACCGGTGGGCGCTGATTCGGTGTCGCTGGAGTTGGCTGATCCGGTGGGCTTGCCCGTCTTGACGTTGCGGGAGTTGGCGTTTCGTCCCGTATCCGACCAGGCGTTGTCGGCAGCAGTGCGTGATGGTGGGGGTTTGTTCGAGGTCGTGTGGTCGCCGGTCGTACTGGGAGGCAATGGTATCGGCGATGCGACTGTGGTGTGGGAGTCGCCTTCTCACGTTCGCGGCGGCGCTGAGATGGGGGTGGCGAAGTCGGTGTATGCGGCCACTCATGCAGCGTTGGGGGTGCTGCAGTCGTGGTTGGCCGGCGACCAGGCTGGGGTCTTGGTGGTGGCGACGTATGGCGCGGTGGGGTTGGCCGGTGAGGATGTCCCGGATTTGGCTGGTGCCGCGGTGTGGGGGCTGGTGCGTTCGGCGCAGGCAGAGCAGCCGGGTCGCGTGGTATTGGTCGATACGGATGGGTCGATGGATGTTCGCGCGGTAATTGATTGTGGTGAGCCACAACTGGTGGTGCGTGCGGGCGAGGCGTACAAGGCTCGGTTGAAGCCGGCTAGCTCCGCGCCAATACTTCGGTTGCCTGAGGGACGCTCCGGCTGGCGGTTGGTCGCTGGCGGTGGGGGGACGCTGGAGGACGTGCTGGTGGGCCAGTGTGAGCGGGTGGAGCTGGCTGCTGGACACGTGCGGGTGGCGGTGGCCGCGGTGGGGGTGAATTTCCGGGATGTGTTGGTGGCGTTAGGCATGTATCCCGGTGGTGGCGAGTTGGGTGTTGAGGGCGCTGGGGTGGTTGTCGAGTCGGGGCCAGGTGTTTCCGGGTTTGCCGTCGGCGATGCGGTGATGGGTTTGTTGGGGGTGGTGGGTTCTGAGGCGGTGGTCGATGAGCGGTTGGTGACGGTGGTGCCGGCGGGGTGGTCGTTGGTTGAGGCTGCGGGTGTGCCGGTGGTGTTTCTGACGGCGTTTTATGGGTTGTCGGTCTTGGGTGGGCTCAAGGCTGGTCAGCGGGTGTTGGTGCACGCCGCCACGGGTGGGGTGGGTATGGCCGCGGTGCAGCTGGCCCGGTATTGGGGTGTGGAGGTTTTCGCCACTGCCAGTCGCGGTAAATGGGATACGTTGCGCGCGATGGGGTTTGATGATGACCATATCGGCGATTCGCGGACCTTGGAGTTCGAGGAGAAGTTCCTGGCGACCACCGGTGGTGCCGGAGTCGATGTGGTGCTCAACTCGCTGGCTGGTGAGTTTGTCGACGCGTCGCTGCGGCTTTTAGGCCAGGGCGGGCGCTTTATCGAGATGGGCAAGACCGATCTTCGCGATCCCCAGGCCGTTGCCGAACAGTATCGGGGGGTGCGGTATCGGGCGTTTGATCTGATGGAGGCCGGCCCGGATCACATCGCCGAGATGCTTGCTGAGGTGGTCGGGTTGTTGCAGGCCGGTGAGTTGGAGCCGTTGCCGGTCAAGGCTTTTGATGTGCGCTGTGCCCGGCAGGCGTACCGGTTTGTCAGTCAGGCCCGCCACATCGGCAAGGTGGTGTTGACGAACCCAGGCGGGGCTGCGGCGCAGTCGGTGCTGGCTGGGGGCAGTGTGGTGATCACCGGTGGTACCGGGATGGCCGGGGCGGCGGTGGCGCGGCATCTGGTGGACCGCTACGGGGTGGGCCATGTGGTGTTGGTCAGCCGTTCTGGGGACCGCAGCCGATGGCGTGGGCGATTTGGTGACCCAACTGGAGCGGGGTGGGGCGCAGGTGTCGGTGGCCGCGTGCGATGTGGCTGATCGGGACGCGGTCGCAGCATTGTTGGCAGGGCTGCCGGAGCGATTCCCGCTGACAGGGGTGATCCATGCTGCCGGGGTCCTTGATGACGGGTTAATCGCCTCACTGACGCCGGATCGGGTAGATGCGGTGTTGCGGGCCAAGGTCGATGGGGCCTGGAATTTCCATGAGCTGACCCGGGATCTCGACTTGTCGGCGTTTGTGGTGTTTTCGTCGATGGCCGGGATCATGGGCACCCCGGGCCAGGGCAATTACGCGGCGGCCAACAGTTTCCTCGACGGGCTGACCGTCCATCGGCGCGCGCATGGGCTGCCGGGGTTGTCGGTGGCCTGGGGGCTCTGGGAACAGGCCAGCGCGATGACTCGACACCTCGGGGACCGCGATAAGGCCCGCATGAGCCGGGTGGGGCTGGCAGCGCTGTCAACCGAGCAGGCACTCGAGCTGTTCGACGACGCGATGGTCGCCGACCGTGGCGTCGTGGTGGCCACCCGACTGAATGCCGATGCGCTCACCAGCGACGCCGCACTGTCACCCCTGCTCAGCGAGTTGGCCATCCGCCCCACCCGACGCGTCATTGATGCCATCGACACCATCGCCTCGACAACAGGTCTGGCCGCGCGACTGCAGGGGCTGAGCGCTGAGCGGCGACACCGTGAACTCGTCGACGTAGTGTGCAGCAGCGCCGCCACCGTGCTGGGTCGCTCCAGTACCGCAGACATCAACGCTCACCGCGCTTTCCAAGAACTCGGGTTTGACTCCCTTACTGCTGTCGAACTCCGCAACCGGCTCAAAACCGCGACCGGTCTGACCCTTTCGCCCACGTTGATCTTCGACTACCCAAGCCCCACCGCCCTAGCCGAACACCTCGCCATCCGACTAACCGCCACCACAGATCAACCCGACCCGTTGGCTCGCTTCGACGCCATCGCCGGCGAACTCGACACCCTGATCCACAAGCCCGACTGGACTTCCGAAGACAAAACGCACCTGTCCAACCGACTCCACACCATCCTGGCCGACCTGGCCACCGATGACGACATCACCGCCGCCAGCGAAAGCCAACTCTTCGCCATCCTCGACGAAGAACTCGGCTCCTAATCCATTCACCAAGGAGCAACAGTGCCGGGCACCACCAAGCATGTTGATTACCTGAAACGCCTTACCGCGGACCTGCGGCGAACCCGGCGGCGCCTCGCCGAATTGGAGGACAAGCTGTCGGAGCCGGTGGCGGTGGTGGGGATGGGTTGCCGGTATCCGGGTGGGGTGGATTCTCCGGAGGCGTTGTGGGAGTTGCTGATTGCGGGCCGTGATGCCGTCTCGGAATTCCCGGCGGATCGGGGCTGGGATGTCGAGGGGATGTTCGATCCGGATCCGGATGTGCCCGGGAAAACCTACACGCGACGGGGTGGGTTCCTGGAAGACGCGGGTGACTTCGACGCCGGGTTTTTCGGCATCGGGCCCAACGAGGCGTTGGCGATGGATCCGCAGCAGCGATTGATGTTGGAGGCGTCGTGGGAGGCGCTGGAGCGCGCGGGGATCGACCCGTCCACGCTGCGGGGTTCAGCGACCGGTGTATTCGCCGGGGTCATCCACGCCGGCTACGGCGGTGAGGTGAAAGGCGAGCTCGAGGGGTATGGGCTCACGGGTTCGACGCTGAGCGTGGCATCGGGGCGGGTGTCGTATGTGCTGGGTTTGGAGGGCCCGGCGGTGTCGGTGGATACGGCGTGTTCGTCGTCGTTGGTGGCGTTGCATTTGGCGGTGCAGTCGTTGCGTTCGGGGGAGTGCGATTTGGCGCTGGTCGGTGGGGTGACGGTGATGGCTACCCCGGCGGCGTTTGTGGAGTTCAGCCGGCAGCGGGCGCTGGCTGCAGATGGCCGATGCAAGGCGTATGCGGGTGCCGCCGATGGCACTGCATGGTCGGAGGGCGCTGGTGTACTCGTGGTGGAGCGGCTGGCCGATGCGCAGCGGTTGGGTCATCCGGTGTTGGCGGTGGTGCGGGGGTCGGCGGTTAATCAGGATGGCGCTTCCAACGGCCTGACGGCGCCGAACGGACCGTCACAGCAGCGGGTGATTCGGGCGGCGTTGGCTAATGCGGGGTTGTCGACGGCTGACGTGGATGCGGTGGAGGGGCATGGGACCGGGACCATGCTTGGGGATCCGATTGAGGCGCAGGCGATCTTGGCGACTTATGGGCAGGACCGTACCGAGCCGCTGTGGTTGGGGTCGATCAAATCCAATATCGGTCACACGTCGGCGGCGGCGGGGGTGGCCGGGTTGATCAAGATGATTCTGGCGATGCAGCATGGGGTGCTGCCGCAGACGTTGCATGTGGATGTGCCTACACCGCATGTGGATTGGTCGGCCGGTGCGGTGTCGTTGTTGACGGAGGCCCGGGCGTGGCCGGAGCTGGGCCGGCCGCGGCGGGCCGGGGTGTCGTCGTTCGGGATCAGCGGGACCAACGCGCACGTGATTCTGGAACAAGCTGCCGCGATCGAAAGTGTTGCCGCCGAGCGCGTTACCAGTTCACCGGTGGTGCCGTGGGTGGTGTCGGCGCGGTCCGCTGCGGCTCTGGTGAACCAGGCGGAGCGGCTGGGGGCCTGGGTGGCTGAGCGTCCAGCGCTGGAGGCGGTGGACGTGGGCTGGTCGTTGGTGTCCACGCGTTCGGTGTTTGAGCATCGGGCAGTAGTGGTGGGTGCTGATCGTGCGCAGTTGATGGGTGGACTGGCGGGTCTGGCGGCTGGCGAGCCGGGTGCGGGTGTGGTGGTGGGTCGCGCGCGGTCGGTGGGCAAGACGGTGTTTGTGTTTCCCGGGCAGGGCGTCGCAGTGGTTGGGAATGGGGCGCGAGTTGTATGCCCGATTCCCGTCGTTCACCGAGGCTTTGATGTGGTCGCTGAAGCGTTGGATGGATGCTCGAGATTGCCGCTGCGGCAGGTGATCTGGGGCGCCGACGCCGGCTCTGCTGGAGAGTACGGAGTTTGCGCAACCGGCCTTGTTCGCCGTGGAGGTGGCGCTGGCGGCGCTATTGCAGTCACTGCGGTGTGGTGCCCGATTTGGTGATGGGTCATTCGGTGGGCGAAATCGCTGCCGCGCATGTGGCGGGGGTCTTGTCGCTGGCGGATGCGGCCCGGGTGGTGGCGGCGCGGGGTCGGTTGATGGCGGGGTTGCCTGCGGGTGGGGTGATGGTTGCGGTGGCCGCCGGCGAGGCCGAGGTGGCGCCGTTGCTCAGTGCGGGTGTGGGTGTCGCCGCGGTGAATGCGCCGGATTCGGTGGTGATTTCGGGCGAAGAATCTGCGGTGGCTGAGGTGCTGGATCGGTTTGCGGGCCAGGGCTGGCGGGTGCATCGGCTGGCGGTGTCGCATGCGTTTCATTCGGTGTTGATGGAACCGATGGTCCAGCAATTTTCGGCGTTGCTTGCCGACGTGGCGGCATCCGAGCCGCGAATTGGTTTGGTATCGAACGTGACTGGACAGTTGGCCGGTCCAGGGTATGGTTCGGCGTCGTATTGGGTTGAGCATGTGCGCAAGCCGGTGCGGTTTGCCGACAGTGTGAGGTTGGCAGAGTCGCTGGGGGCCGGGGCGTTTGTGGAAGTCGGTCCCAGTGGCGGATTGACGGGGTTGGTGGAGCAGTCGCTTACTCGGGAAGCGGCATCGGGGGCGTTGTTGGCCAAGGACCGTCCCGAAGTCGAGTCCCTTCTTACCGCGTTCGGACAGCTGTTCACTGCGGGTGTGGGCATCGACTGGGGAGGGGTGTTTGCCGGTTTGGGCGCCCAGCGGGTCGAGTTGCCCACGTATGGCTTTGTGCGGCGGCGGTTTTGGTTGAAGGAGTTGGGGGTCGGGCAGACCCGGCTGGGTGGTGTGGGTCTGGCGGGGGTCGGTCATCCGTTGTTGGGTGCGGTGGTGGAGCGGCCCGACGTCGGTGGCGTGGTGCTGACGGGTGTGTTGTCGCCGGGGACGCAGGGGTGGTTGAGCGAGCACGTCGTGGGCGGGGTGCTGATGTTTCCCGGGGCCGGGTTTGTGGAGTTGGTGTTGCGGGCTGGTGATGAGGTCGGTTGCTCGGTGGTGCAGGAGTTGACCTTGCTGGCGCCGTTGGTGTTGCCGGCAGCCGGTGACATGCGGGTGCAGGTGGTGGTGGGTGCCGCTGGTGAATCGGGAAGTCGAACGGTATCGGTGTATTCGCCCGGTATGGGGGGCGATTCGTGGCTGTTGCATGCCGAGGGCGTGTTGGGCGTCGGCGGTGTTGCCAGCGGGGCCGACTTGTCGGTGTGGCCGCCAGTGGGGGCATCTGCCGTGGATGTGTCTGGCGTTTATGAACGGTTCGCGGAACGGGGTTACGGCTATGGGCGGGCATTTCGCGGTCTGCGCGCGGTGTGGCGGCGAGGGCGCGAGGTCTACGCGGAGGTGGTTGCTCCTGAGGATGTGAGTGCCGGGGGGTTTGGAATCCATCCGGCAGTGTTGGATGCCGCCCTGCACGCGTGGGGGTTCGCGCAAGCCGGGGATCAGCTGGTGTTGCCATTTTCGTGGCAGGGGGTGTCGTTGCATGCCGCGGGGGCGTCAAGGGTCCGGGTCCGGATAACGCCGGCTGATGCCGGATCGGTGTCGCTCGAGTTGGCCGACTGGGCGGGGTTACCGGTGTTGTCGGTGCGGGAGTTGGTGGTTCGTCCCGTGTCGGGCGACGCGCTGTCGGCCGCGGGAGTCGCTGCGGGTGGCGCCGCCGACGGCCGGTTGTTGGAGATCGCGTGGTGCCCGGTGGCATTGGAGCACAGCAACGTTGGTGATACCGACGCCGTGGTATGGGAGTCGGGTTCTGCCACGGCCGCAGCCGGTGTTGGCCAGCGTGTGGGCGAGGCACTGGGGATGCTGCAGTCGTGGTTGACCGGTGCTGGGTCCGGGGCGTTGGTGGTGGTGACTTCTGGTGCTGTGGGGTTGGCGGGAGAGAGCGTCTCGGACTTGGCGGGCGCAGCGGTATGGGGATTGGTGCGGTCGGCTCAGGCGGAGCATCCGGGTCGGGTGGTGTTGGTGGATTCTGACGGGTCGGTGGAGGTTGGGGATTTCGTCGGTTCTGGTGAGCCGCAGTTGGTGGTGCGCTCCGGTGTGGTGTATGCCGCCCGGTTGACGTTTATGGGCTCGGGGTCGGTGTTGGAGTTGCCGGATGGTTTGTGGCGGTTGGGTGTCGGTGGTGGGGGGACGTTGGAGGACGTGGTGGTGCAGTCGTGCCCGCGGGGGGAACTGGCAGCCCGGCAGGTGCGGGTTGCAGTAGCTGCGGTGGGGGTGAATTTCCGGGATGTGTTGGTGGCGCTGGGCATGTATCCCGGCGGTGGGGAGTTGGGGGCTGAGGGTGCTGGGGTGGTGACCGAGGTCGGCCCGGGGGTTGAGGGGCTGGCCGTTGGCGATGCGGTGATGGGTTTGTTGGGGGTGGTGGGTTCTGAGGCGGTGGTGGATGAGCGGTTGGTGACGGTGGTGCCGGCGGGGTGGTCGTTGGTTGAGGCTGCGGGTGTGCCGGTGGCGTTTCTGACGGCGCTTTATGGGTTGTCGGTCTTGGGTGGGCTCAAGGCTGGTCAGCGGGTGTTGGTGCATGCCGCTACCGGTGGGGTCGGTATGGCCGCGGTGGCGTTGGCTCGGTATTGGGGTGTGGAGGTTTTCGCCACGGCGAGTCGCGGTAAGTGGGATACGTTGCGCGCGATGGGGTTTGATGATGACCATATCGGCGATTCGCGGACCTTGGAGTTCGAGGAGAAGTTCCTGGCGACCACCGGTGGTGCCGGAGTCGATGTGGTGCTCAACTCGCTGGCTGGTGAGTTTGTCGACGCGTCGCTGCGGCTTTTAGGCCAGGGCGGGCGCTTTATCGAGATGGGCAAGACCGATCTTCGCGATCCCCAGGCCGTTGCCGAACAGTATCGGGGGGTGCGGTATCGGGCGTTTGATCTGATGGAGGCCGGCCCGGATCACATCGCCGAGATGCTTGCTGAGGTGGTCGGGTTGTTGCAGGCCGGTGAGTTGGAGCCGTTGCCGGTCAAGCCTTTTGATGTGCGCTGTGCCCGGCAGGCGTACCGGTTTGTCAGTCAGGCCCGCCACATCGGCAAGGTGGTGTTGACGAACCCAGAAGGGACTGCGGCGCAGTCGGTGCTGGCTGGGGGCAGTGTGGTGATCACCGGTGGTACCGGGATGGCCGGGGCGGCGGTGGCGCGGCATCTGGTGGACCGCTACGGGGTGGGCCATGTGGTGTTGGTCAGCCGTTCTGGGGACCGCGGCGATGGTGTGGGCGATTTGGTGGCCCAACTGCAGCAGGGCGGGGCGCGGGTGTCGGTGGCCGCGTGCGATGTCGCTGATCGCGACGCGGTGGCCGCATTGTTGGCAGGGCTGCCGGAGCAGTTCCCGCTTAAAGGGGTGGTTCATGCGGCCGGGGTGCTCGATGATGCGGTGATCTCGTCGTTGACGCCGGATCGGGTGGAGGCGGTGTTGCGGGCCAAGGTTGATGGGGCCTGGAATTTGCATGAGCTGACCCGGGACCTCGACTTGTCGGCCTTTGTGATGTTTTCGTCGATGGCCGGGATTGTGGGGACCCCGGGCCAGGGTAACTACGCGGCGGCGAACGCTTTCTTGGACGGACTTGCCGCCTACCGGCGCGAGCAGGGCTTAGCCGGGTTGTCGATCGCCTGGGGGCTCTGGGAACAACCCAGCACGATGACAGCACATCTGGGGGATCGTGATCTGGCCCGGATGAAGCAGGTCGGGCTGGCCCCGCTGAGCACCGAGCATGCGCTACGACTGCTGGATACCGCGCTGCTCACCGACCGCCCCGTCGTGGTCGCTGCCCAGCTGAACACCGCCGCACTGACCACCAGCGCTGAGGTGCCCCCGCTCTGGCGTGAATTGGTCACCCGTTCAACCCGGCGCGTCATCGACGCTGCCGATGCCCCGGCCTCGATGACGGGCTTAGTCACGCGTCTGCAGACCCTTACCCCCGATCAACGTCACCGCGAACTGGTCGACATCGTATCCACCAATGCCGCAACCGTTCTCGGGCATTCCAGCGCCATCGACATCGACGCCCATAAAGCGTTCCAAGAACTCGGATTTGACTCGCTGACCGCGGTGGAACTGCGCAACCGGCTCAAAACCGCCACCGGGCTCACGCTCTCGCCGACGTTGGTCTTCGACTACCCCACACCGGCCACGCTGGCCGAACACCTCGACACCCAGCT
The DNA here is from genome assembly GCA_963763005.1 of uncultured Actinomycetota bacterium. Classification (GTDB taxonomy): domain Bacteria; phylum Actinomycetota; class Actinomycetes; order Mycobacteriales; family Mycobacteriaceae; genus Mycobacterium. Next base: position 53,212 of record CAVXMI010000011.1, on the reverse strand, counting down.
CAGCTTTACCAGCCCCACCACCACAGACCAACCCAGCCAGTTGGCCCGCTTCAACGACATCGCCCGCGAACTCGACACCCTCGTGCACCAACCCGACTGGACACCGGAAGACAAAACACACCTCACCAACCGGCTGCACGCCCTTATCGACGACCTGACCGCTCCACCAACACAGATCAACCAGCCCACCACCCACGACGACGACATCGCCGCCGCCACCGAAAGTGAGCTCTTCGCCATCCTCGACGAAGAGCTCGGGCCCTAATGCCGCTGCTGGGTGTACGCGCAGGCCCCGAACTACTCGAACCGGGTCTGCGTCCAGGGCGTCGATCCTGCGCTGTGGGTGCCATTTCGCCGCGACCACACGCGCTGTGCGCAGAGTCGATGGGCATGCCCACCGCGCCATCACCTGCGCGCTTCGTACCATGCGAATCAGCACGCTAGGGGAAGTGGAGGGCGCCTTGCAGCCGACGGACGTGGCAATCATCGGGGTCGCATGCAGGTTCCCGGCTGCCGCCAACCCTCGCGAATTCTGGCGTTCGGTGCGGGACGGTCGCGAAGCTACCGAATCCATTGACAACATCGCCGATTTCGACGCCGACTTCTTCAACCTTTCGCCACGCGAGGCGTGCGCGATGGACCCCCGGCAACGACTGGCACTGGAACTGACCTGGGAACTGTTCGAAGACGCATTCATCGTGCCGGAAACCGTGCGCGGAGAGCAGATCGCGGTCTACCTCGGAGCGATGAACGACGATTACGCGTTTCTGATGCTTCGCGACGCTGCCGAAGACCTTGATCATCATTCATTCGCCGGCGCTAGCAGGGGGATGATCGCCAACAGGGTCTCGTATGCCTTCGGGATGCACGGCGCAAGCATGAGCGTCGATTCCGGTCAATCGTCTTCCCTGGTCGCAGTGCACCTCGCGTACGAAAGCCTGCGCACGGGTGCGTCGCCGATGGCGATAGCCGGTGGCATTCATCTCAACCTGGCCAGCGAAACAGCGATGCTGGAAACAGAATTCGGCGCAGTATCCACTTCGGGCCACACCTATGCGTTCGACGGACGCGCCGACGGCTACGTCCGGAGCGAAGGCGGTGGCCTCGTTCTGCTGAAGCCCTTACGCGCTGCCCTGAACGACGGAAACCGGATCCGCGCAGTCATTCTGGGCAGCGCGGTTGGTAACGCCGGGCATAGCGCTGCCGGGCTGACCGTGCCCTCGGTATCCGGAGAAGCCGACGTCATCCGGCGTGCGCTGTCTGGCGCGGGCCTGGGCTGTGGTCAGGTCGACTATGTCGAGGCGCACGGAACTGGAACTGAAATCGGCGATCCAATCGAGGCGAGGGCGCTGGGCGAGATATTCGCCGAGCGTCAGCGCCGTCCGGTGAGCGTGGGATCCGTGAAGACCAACATCGGCCATACCGGAGGAGCAGCCGGAATCGCCGGCCTGATCAAAACGGTGCTGGCCGTCGAAAATGCCTCTATTCCAGCGAGTCTCAACTACGTCAGCGCCAGTCCCGGGATCGATCTGGAAACCCTTGGGCTGCGCGTCAGCACGACGCTGACACCGTGGCCGGCGGAAGGTGCACCGCGTCGGGCCGGTGTGTCGTCGTTCGGAATGGGGGGGACGAATGCGCATGTGATCTTAGAGCAGGCTCCCGTTCTGGAAAATGTTGGCAGAGAACGGGATGCCAGTACCCCGGCGACCGTCCCGTGGGTGTTATCTGCGCGGTCTGGGCAGGCGTTGGCGAATCAGGCGCGGCGGTTGTTGGCGTGGGTGGGCGCTGATGAGGGTTTGGGTGTGGTGGATGTGGGCTGGTCGTTGGCGTCGGCGCGGTCGGTGTTTGAGCATCGGGCGGTGCTGGTGGGTGCTGATCGCGCGCAGTTGCTGACTGGGTTGGCGGGTTTGGCGGCTGGTGAGTCCGATGCGGGTGTGGTGGTGGGTCGCGCGCGGTCGGTGGGCAAGACGGCGTTCGTGTTTCCTGGGCAGGGCTCGCAGTGGTTGGGGATGGGTCAGCAACTCTACGGCCGGTTTGCGGTATTCGCGAGGGCTTTTGATGAGGCTGTCGAGGCGTTGGATGGGTATTTGAGGGTGCCGTTGCGGCAGGTGATCTGGGGTGCCGACGCCGCTCTGTTGGAGAGTACGGAGTTTGCGCAGCCGGCCTTGTTCGCCGTGGAGGTGGCATTGGCGGCGCTTTTGCAGCACTGCGGTGTGGTGCCTGATTTCGTGTTGGGTCATTCGGTGGGTGAGATCGCGGCCGCGCAGGTGGCGGGGGTGTTGTCGTTAGAGGATGCGGCGCGGGTGGTGGCGGCGCGGGGTCGGCTGATGGCGGGGTTGCCCGCGGGTGGGGTGATGGTTGCGGTGGCTGCCGGTGAGGCTGAGGTGGCGCCGCTGCTCGGTGAAGGCGTGAGTATTGCTGCGGTGAATGCGCCGGATTCGGTGGTGGTTTCGGGTGAGGCGGCTGCGGTGGGTGCGGTGGTGGATCGGTTGGTGGGCCTGGGTCGGCGGGTGCATCGGTTGGCGGTGTCGCATGCGTTTCATTCTGCGTTGATGGAGCCGATGGTCCAGGAGTTCGCCGCGATGCTCGCTGACGTGCGGGTGTGCGAGCCGCGGATTGCGTTGGTGTCGAACGTGACTGGGCAGTTGGCCGGTGCGGGGTATGGGTCGGCGTCGTACTGGGTTGAGCATGTGCGCAAGCCGGTGCGGTTTGCCGACAGTGTGGGGTTGGCGGAATCGCTGGGGGCTGGGGTGTTTGTGGAAGTGGGACCCAGTGCCGGATTGACGGCATCGGTGGCGTTGTTGGCCAAGGACCGTCCCGAGGTCGATTCGCTGCTGACCGCGCTGGGCCAGATGTTCACCGAAGGTGCGGCTTTGGATTGGGGCGGGGTCTTTGCGGGCTTGGACGGCCAACGGGTCGAGTTGCCCACGTATGGCTTTGCACGGCAGCGCTTTTGGCTGAGTGACAGCGGCAATCTGCAAATCGACCACACCGACATGTCGAGTTTGTCCGAGCGCTTGCAAGGGCTGGATCCCAAGGAACAGCACCGCCAACTAGTCGAGTTGGTGTGCGCGCACGCGGCCGTCGTCCTGGGTCACTCCAGCAGCCATGGCATCGATGCAGAGCGTGCTTTCCAAGACCTCGGGTTCGAGTCGATGACCGGGATTGAACTGCGCAACCGGCTGAAAACAGCTACCGGTTTGGCTGGATCGTCACTGTCGCGCACGCTGATCTTCGACTATCCCACTCCAACAGTCCTGGCCCGTTACCTGGGTCAACAATTGTCGCGCGGTCATCACGAGGAATCCGACGACGACAGGCTTTGGTCTCTCCTGCGAAACATTCCTGTCCACGAGCTTCGAAGAACCGGATTGCTGGACAAACTGTTGCTGTTGGCCGGCCGGCCCGAAAAGTCCCGTCCTGATCCAACTGTCAGCGACGACGTCATCGACTCTTTGAGCCCCGACGCTCTGATCACGATGGCGCTCAATCGAGAAGACGAGAATGACGTTGAATAACATTCAATGACGAAATCAATTCGGAAATAGCCAATTACAGTCACATCGCGGCGGTAAATATGACGGGTGTTGAATAGGTGCATCCTTGCGCGACCGCGCAAACCAAGGACGACATCGGTGCCTGGGTCAGTCATCCCGGCGGACCCAAGATCATCAACTCGATCACCAACAGCTTCGAGCTGGCCCCAGAAGCCCTAGAGCTGACGTGGCGTTCGCTCGGTGAAATCGGCAACCTCTCGTCGGCCGCGGTGCTGCACATCTTGCGCGACACCATCGAAAAACGCCCGCCCAGCGGAAGCCCGGGGCTGATGCTCGCGATGGGTCCGGGGTTCTGCACCGAGCTCGTGCTACTGCGCTGGCACCGAGTCGGCGATTTCGACGGTCAGTCCCGGCCGGGGCGACAACGCGGCAAAGTTGGCCGCGCGGATGCGCTGAGCAGGCAACCGAAGCGTGGTCCTGGCGACCAGCCGGGCGAGCATCACGGTCATCTCGGTGGTGGCCATGACCGCTCCGATGCACCGGTGCAGACCGCCGCTGAACGGGATGAACTCATGTGGCGCGGGTTTGCGGTAGTGCGGGGAGGCGGGGTCCCAGCGCTGTGGACGAAATTCCGTTGGTTCCGGCCATAATTCGGGGAGCCGGTGGGTGACATACGCGCTGAAGATCAGCAACCGTCCCGCCCGGATGCGGTGACCCTCGAACCAGAGGTCACGCATCACCCTGCGGGCCGAGATCACTCCGGGCGAGTACAGCCGAAGCGTCTCGTGGACAACACCGTTGAGGTAGGTCAGCGCGCCGAGGTCTTGGGCTTCGGGCGGTCTGCCGCCGAGCGCGCGGTCCAACTCCGCGGCGGCGGTCTCCCAGGCGCCGGGCATGGTGAGCAACGTGTACGCCGCCCAGGCCAGGGCGCCGCTGGTGGTCTCGTAGCCGGCGGTGATGAGTGAGACGATTGAATCGCGAATCTCGTTGTCGCTCAACGCCTGGCCCTCTTCGGAGCGGCCGTCGATCAACGTGGTCAACATGTGGTCGTCGGGTCTGGGCTGGGCGCGCGCGTCGGCGATCTGAGCGTCGATGAGGTCGTCGATGCGTTTGCGCGCGGCCATCGCCCGTCGCCAGCCGGGCGAGTTGAACCGCTGCTGCAGTTGCATCACCTGCGGCGGTCGGTGGGTCAGGTCCAATAAGGGCTGCAGTTGTTCGCCAAGGAAGTCAGAGTGGACGGCCATGCGTTGGCCGAACAGACTCTCTGCGGTGCTGCGCCGCACTGCCGAGCGGAACTCCTGGTAGATGTCCAGCCGCTGTCCCGGGCGCCAGCTGTCGATGACGGCGTCGATATTGGACACCATGGTCTGCACATAGTCCTGGACCTGCCGGTGACGCAGGCCGGGCGCCACGACGCTGCGGCGGCGCCGGTGGTCCTCCCCGTCGCTGACGATCAGCGCGGTCGGCCCGTCGACGGGAGCCAGACTCTCAAACGTCTCGCGCCAGCTGAACGCATCGGCATTGGCGAACACGAACTTGTTCGCCTCAGCTCCCAGCAGATATGTGTATCCGTGCCGGCCGAACCCGGAGCTGATCACCGCACCACGGCGCCGATGCAGCGCCAGCAACGCCTCGCCGGGCCCGTAAGGCACCGTCCGATAGAAAGTCATTCGAGTACCTCCGACAGCTCCAGCCAGCGACTTTCCATCGCGCCGACCTCGTCGTCGAGGGTGCGTAGCTCTTGGGTCAATCGGGTGACGCCGACGTGGTCGGACTGGTCGTGCTCGGCGAGTTCGTTGTGCTTGGCCGCGATCCGGTCAGCCAGGCGTGCGAGTTGGCGGTCGATCGCGGCCAATTGCTTCTCGGCGGCGCGGCGCTGGGCGCCCGACATCGCCTGCGGCTCGGCGGGCGGCGGCTTGGCGGCCGTTGTGGCTGACGGACGGGCCGCCAGCCGCAGGTATTCGTCGACGCCGCCGGGCAGATGGCGCAACCGGCCATCCAGAATTCCGTACTGCTGATCGGTGACACGTTCGAGCAGATACCGGTCGTGCGAGACGACGATCAAGGTGCCCGCCCAGGAGTCGAGCAGATCCTCGGTGGCGTTCAGCATGTTGGTGTCCACGTCGTTGGTGGGCTCATCGAGGAGCAGTACGTTCGGCTCGGACAACAGCGTGAGCATGAGCTGCAAGCGTCGGCGCTGGCCGCCGGAGAGTTCGCCGACTCGCGCGGACAGCTGGTCGCGGGCGAAGCCGAGTCGCTCCAGCAGTTGAGCCGGGGTGACCTCGCGGCCTTCGACCTCATAACCGCCGGGCAGCCTGCCCAGCACGTCGGCGATGCGGTCGCCGGCGAGCGGGGCCAGCCTGTCGCCCTGCTGATCGAGCACCGCCAGCCGGACGGTCTTGCCCTGCTTGACCCGCCCTGAATCCGGTTGGATGGTGCCGGCGATCAGTCCCAGCAGGGTGGACTTCCCGGCGCCGTTGGCTCCGACGATGCCGCTGCGTTCCCCCGGGCCGATTCGCCATTCGATATTGCGCAGCACCGGGCGGCCGTCGAATGAGACCGATACGTCGAGCAGATCGATGACATCCTTTCCGAGCCGTGCGGTTGCCAGCTTGGCCAACTCGACGGTGTTGCGCAGGGGCGGTACGTCGGCGATGAGTTGGTTGGCGGCCTCGATCCGGAACTTGGGCTTCGAGGTCCGCGCCGGCGCGCCACGGCGCAACCAGGCCAGCTCCTTGCGCATCAGGTTCTGCCGCTTGGCCTCGGCTGTGGCGGCCAGCCGGTCCCGCTCGACGCGCTGCAGCACGTACGCCGCGTACCCGCCGTCGAACGGTTCGACGATTCCGTCGTGCACCTCCCAAGTGGTGGTGGCGACTTCGTCGAGAAACCAGCGGTCGTGGGTGACCAGCAGCAGACCGCCGGTGTTGCCGGCCCAGCGTTGCCGCAGATGGCCGGCGAGCCAGGTGATGCCTTCGATGTCGAGGTGGTTGGTGGGCTCGTCGAGAGCGATCACGTCCCATTCGCCCATCAACAGCGTGGCGAGCTGGACTCGTCGCCGCTGGCCGCCGCTGAGCGTGGCAATCGTTGCGTCCCAGGCGATATCGGACACCAGGCCGGCGACCACATCGCGGATGCGCGCGTCACCGGCCCACTCGTGTTCGGCTTGGTCGCCGACCAGCGTCCAGCCGACGGTGTGGTTCAGGTCGAGAGTGTCCGCCTGGCTCAGCGCGCTCACCCGCAAGCCGGTGCGCTGGGTCACCCGGCCGGAGTCCGGCCGCAGTTGGCCGGTGAGCAGGCCGAGCAGGCTGGACTTGCCGTCCCCGTTTCGCCCGACGATGCCGATGCGCGCGCCGTCGTTCACGCCGAGCGTCAGCGATTCGAATATCACCTGAGTCGGATATGCCAGGTGTATGGCCTCGGCTCCGAGCAGGTGTGCCACCGGGCTAAAGCTACCGGCGGCCGCTGCCAGCACCAGCCGGGCGGCTTTGTCGGTATCGATGTCGGTGGTCTCATTTATAATCGAACACATGTTCGCTACGGTGCTGCATGACCGGTTCGTGCCTACTGAGACCGAGCGGTCACGGGGGTTGATTGATCGGATGTGCGCGGCGGGGCGGGCCGAGGCGCAGGCGGCTGCTGGGCGGTTGGACGCGGTCGGGGAGTTGTTCGAGTTGCGCCGCGCCGAGCGCGGTGAGCAGGCGGATTGGGCGGTGGATACCTGGGCGGCGGTGGGTGCTGAGGTGGCCGCGGCGTTTCGCACGAGTCTGGCGATGGCGGGCAGTTATCTGCGGTATGGGTTGGCGATGCGCGAGCGGCTGCCGCAGGTCGCGCAGGTGTTTCGGGCCGGTGATATCGATTACCGGTTGTTTCAGACGCTGGTGTATCGCACGGATCTGATCACTGATCTGCAGGTGTTGGCGCGGGTGGATGCGGAGTTGGCGTTGCGGGTGGAGCGCTGGCCGTCGATGACGCGGGGCCGGCTGGCGGACGCGGTGGATCGGATTGTGGCCGTCGCTGATGCCGATGCGGTGCGCCGCGTGCGCGAGCGGCTGCGCGATCGGGAGGTGGCGATCTGGGCATCCGGGGACGGGTGGGCCGAGATGACTGCGCGGCTGTTCGTCACCGATGCACAGGCGCTGGATCAGCGGCTGGAGGCGTTGACGGCCACGGTGTGTGCGGGCGATGCGCGCACCCGTGATCAGCGGCGCGCTGATGCGTTGGGCGCTTTGGCGGCCGGGGCTGACCGGCTGGGCTGCCAATGCGGGAACACCGACTGTGACGCGGGTGGGCGACCGGCGGCGCCGGTAGTCATTCATGTGGTGGCCGAGCAGGCCACGGTGGACGGGCGCAGCCAGACGCCGGCAGCAGTGCTCGGCGCCGATGGCCTCATACCCGCCGAGCTGGCCGCCGAGCTGGCCAAGACCGCCCGACTGCGCCCGCTGGTGCCACCGGCAGCAACCGAACCGCACTACACCCCGTCAGCCAACCTGGCGGCCTTTGTGCGCGCGCGGGACCTGACGTGTCGGGCACCGGGCTGCGACCGGCCGGCCACCGACTCCGATCTCGACCACACCATCGCCTACGCCGACGGCGGAGCCACCCACCCGTCCAACGTGAAGTGTCTGTGCCGTCTTCATCACCTCCTGAAAACGTTCTGGGGCTGGCGCGACAAGCAGCTGCCCGACGGGACGGTGATCTGGTCTCTTCCCGACGGGCACACCTACGTCACCACCCCGGGCAGCGCGCTGCTCTTCCCGAGCCTGTGCACACCCACCGGCGACCTACCCACACCCGATGCGGCAAACACCGACCGTTGCGGTGACCGCACCGCCATGATGCCGCTACGCGCCACCACCCGGGCACAGAACCGCGCCCACTACATCGCCGCCGAACGCCAACACAACCATGACGACCGCGTGGGCCCGCAACTCGCCGACTCACCTGCCCGCGTGGCACCAGTCAACGAGCCGGACGAGCCGCCGCCTTTCTAGCCCAAAGGCACATCCACACCGCCAAATCTGTTGGCGGGCTTCGCCCCCGGCTCCGACCGATAACAGCGCTGGTGGCGGGCGGGTATTCGCCTGCTCCCGCTGGGTGGCATCTGTGCGCCCGCAAACAGCGTGACTAGAACCGCGCCGCTCGCAGATGTGCCATGATGTCCACGCTGTCAAGGCCTACCCAGGGAGCAGCGGTGGATCTCAATTTTTCGATGGTCACAAGCCCGGTCGAGCGTCTGGTGGCCACAGCCCAGAATGGTCTGGAAGTCCTGCGACTGGGGGGTCTGGAAACCGGCAGCGTCCCGTCGCCGTCTCAGATCGTCGAGAGCGTACCGATGTACAAGCTCCGACGGTACTTCCCGCCCGACAACCGGCCCGGACAGCCACCGGTAGGCCCGCCGGTGCTGATGGTGCACCCGATGATGATGTCGGCGGACATGTGGGACGTCACCCGTGAGGACGGCGCGGTGGGGATCCTGCACGCCAGCGGGCTGGATCCCTGGGTCATCGACTTCGGCTCACCCGACAAGATCGAGGGCGGCATGCGCCGCAACCTGGCCGACCATATCGTCGCCCTCGGTCAGGCCATCGACACAGTGAGAGACGCCACCGGCCACGATGTGCACATCGTCGGGTATTCCCAGGGCGGGATGTTCTGTTACCAGGCCGCGGCATACCGGCGTTCGAAGAACATCGCCAGCATCGTGGCGTTCGGTTCTCCGGTGGACACTCTGGCCGCGTTGCCGATGGGTATTCCGGCGAACTTCGGCGCGGCCGCCGCCAACTTCATGGCCGATCACGTCTTCAACTGGCTGGACATCCCAAGCTGGTTGGCGCGCACCGGTTTCCAGATGATGGACCCGCTCAAGACCGCCAAAGCCCGAGTCGACTTCGTGCGTCAGCTGCACGATCGTGAGGCGCTGTTGCCACGGGAACAGCAGCGCAGATTCCTCGAGTCCGAGGGGTGGATCGCCTGGTCGGGCCCGGCGGTCTCCGAGCTGCTCAAGCAGTTCATCGCCCACAACCGAATGATGACCGGTGGATTCGCCATCAACGGGCAGATGGTGACGCTCACCGATATCACCTGCCCGATATTGGCATTCGTCGGCGAGGTCGACGACATCGGGCAGCCGGCGTCGGTGCGCGGCATCCGGCGGGCGGCACCCAACACCGATGTCTACGAATGCCTCATTCGAACAGGCCATTTCGGTCTGGTCGTCGGATCCAGGGCTGCACAGCAGAGTTGGCCGACCGTCGCCGAGTGGGTCAGCTGGCTCTCCAGCGGAGCCGAAGAGCCGGCGAACATCCACCTGATGGCCGATCAGCCGGCCGAACACACCGACAGCGGTGTCGCGCTGAGCTCGCGGGTCGCACACGGCATCGGTGAGGTCTCCGAGGCGGCGCTGGCGCTGGCTCGCGGCGCTGCCGACACCGTCGTCGCGGCCAACAGATCCATGCGCACCCTGGCCGTAGAGACGGCCCGAACGCTGCCGCGACTGGCCCGACTGGGACAACTCAACGACCACACCCGGATCTCGCTGGGCCGCGTCATCGACGAACAGGCACACGATGCCCCGCAAGGTGAATTCCTGTTGTTCGACGGGCGCGTGCACACCTACGAGGCCGTGAACCGACGCATCAACAACGTCGTTCGTGGCCTGATCGAAGTCGGGGTACGGCAGGGCGACCGCGTGGGTGTGCTGATGGAGACGCGACCCAGCGCGCTGGTCGCGATCGCCGCCTTGTCCCGGCTCGGTGCGGTTGCCGTGGTGATGCGGCCAGACGCCGACCTGACCGCAACGGTCCGGCTCGGGGGCGTGACCGAGATCCTGACCGACCCCACCAACCTCGATGCCGCGCGCACGTTGCCAGGTCAGGTGTTGGTACTGGGTGGTGGTGAGTCGCGCGCTCTGGACCTGCCGGAGGACGCCGACGTCATCGACATGGAAAAGATCGACCCCGACGCCGTCGAACTTCCCGCGTGGTACCGGCCCAACCCGGGATTGGCGCGCGACCTCGCGGCCATCGCGTTCAGCACGGCCAGCGGCGAGCTGGTCGCCAAGCAGATCACCAACTACCGCTGGGCGGTGTCGGCCTTCGGAACCGCCTCGGCGGCCGCCCTCGACCGCAAAGACACCGTGTACTGCTTGACGCCGCTGCACCACGAATCCGCGCTGCTGGTCAACCTGGGTGCTGCGGTCGTCGGCGGTACCCGCATCGCGCTGTCGCGCGGCCTGCAACCGGACCGGTTCGTCCAGGAGATACGGCAGTACGGCGTCACGGTCGTGTCGTACACCTGGGCCATGCTCCGCGAGATCGTCGACGATCCGGCGTTTGCGCTGCAGGGCAATCATCCGGTGCGGCTGTTCATCGGCTCGGGTATGCCTACCGGATTGTGGGGGCGGGTCGTCGACGCGTTCGCACCCGCGCATGTCGTCGAGTTCTTCGCCACCACCGACGGACAGGCGGTATTGGCCAATGTGTCCGGCGCCAAGATCGGCAGCAAGGGGCGTCCGTTGCCCGGTGCCGGCCATGTCGAACTCGGTGCCTACGACGCCGAGCATGACCTGATCCTGGAGAACGACCGCGGCTTCGTACAGGTCGCCGACGTCAACCAGATCGGAGTGCTGCTCGCTCAGTCTCGGGGGCCGATCGATCCCACCGCATCGGTCAAGCGTGGCGTCTTCGCTCCCGCCGACACCTGGATATCGACGGAGTATCTATTCCACCGCGACGAGGACGGCGACTACTGGCTGGCAGGCAGGCGCGGCTCGGTGGTCCACACCCCGCGCGGGATGGTCTATGCCGAGCCGGTTACCGACGCGCTCGGCCTCATCAACGGCGTCGACCTCGCGGTGACCTACAGTGTGCCGGTGGATGCTCGGCAGCTGGCGGTGTCGGCGGTGGCGCTGCTGCCCGGAGCGACCATTACGGCGGCCGACCTGACCGAGGCCGTCGCCAGCATGCCCGTCGGGCATGGACCCGACATCGTGCACTTGGTGTCGGAGTTGCCGCTCAGCCCGACGACCTACCGTCCATCCTTGAGTGCCCTGCGCGCGGCCGGGATTCCCAAGGGACGCCAGGCATGGTATTTCGACGCGGACAGCAACGAGTTCCGGCGGTTGACTCCCGCGGTACGCACCGAGCTGAGCGGCAAGCACGCCCACACCGATGCTTGACGAATCACTCCTGAGCATCCTGGTGTGCCCTGCTGACCGGGGTCCGCTGGTGCTGGCCGAGGGTGCACACGGCCAAGTGCTCTATAACCCCCGGCTGCGGCGCGCCTACCGGATCGAGGACGGCATCCCCGTCCTGCTGGTGGACGAGGCCCGCGACGTCGACGACGACGACGAGCACGCCCGGCTCATGGGACGAGGTCGTCCGGCAGATCCCCAGTGAGGTAGCGCTGCAGGTTCGGCGCGATGGTCTCCACGATCTGCTGCACAGGTAGCGAGGCAAACGGCTGCAGCTCCAGGATGTAGCGGGCCATCAGAACGCCGGTGATCTGTGTAGCCACGAACTCTGCGCGAATGATTCCGGTTCCCGGCGGGTTGTCTACCCGCGCGGCGATCTCTTCCACGATCACTTCGCGCATAAATGACCGCGCCAAACCGACGTCGGCGCCGGACAGCAACGACCGAATCGTCGCGATCATGCCGGCGCCGAGTTCGGAATCCCAGAGCGGCAGCAGCAGTGACGGCAGCTTGTATCCGAGTTCCTCGACGGGGGTTTCCCGCATGGGTACCAGCACCGTCATGGGGTCGATCGGAATATGGATCGCGGCAGCGAAAAGCTGCTGTTTGGTGCCGAAGTAGTGATGTACCAGGGCCGCATCCACGCCGGCGCCGGCGGCCACAGCCCGTATCGAGGTTCGGTCAAACCCATTGCGGGCGAACAATTCCCGCGCACTGGCGAGGATGCGGTCCCGGGTGTCGGAACTTCCGGCGGGTCGCCCGGGCCGCCTGTGCGCGGGGTTGGCGGCCGCCACGCTACGGGGTCCGTCGCCGCAGGGTCACCGCGGCCAGGCACAGGGACGCGACGGCAAAGCCCAGCACCACCACGATGTCGCGCAACGCGATTCCAGTCAGTTCCGGATGCGCACTCACCTGCTGCAGGGCCTCCAGCGCGTAACTGGCCGGCATCACATTGCTCATCCACTCGAGCCAGGTCGGCATCACCGCTCGAGGGACGATGATGCCGGCCAGCAGCAGCTGCGGCACCATCACCAGGGGTATGAACTGCACGGCCTGAAACTCCGTGCGGGCGAACGCGCTACAGAGCAGGCCCAGACCGACGCCCAGCACGGCGTTGACGATCGCGATCACGAACACCCATACCGGGCTGCCTGCGGTGGTGAAGCCCAGGAGCCAAAACGACACGCCGGTAGCCAAAGCGGCTTGCGCCGCCGCGGCGATCGAGAACGCAGTCCCATAGGCGATCAGTAGGTCGAGCCGACGCAGCGGAGTGGTCAGGATCCGTTCCAACGTTCCGGAGGCCCGTTCGCGCTGCATCGTTATCGACGTGATGATGAACATCACGAAAAGCGGGAAAATGCCCAGCATGATCAGGCAGGCGTTGTTGAACGGCGACGGGGTGCCCGGGCGGTGCGGGGCATTTTCGAACATGAAGTACATCAGCGTGATGACCAGGACTGGCACCAGCAGGATCATCGCGACGCTGCGGTGATCAGCGGCCAGCTGGCGAAGGATCCGCGTAGTGGTCGCCGTGTACCCCTTGAGCCCTATCCGGCTTGGCGCGCGGTGCGGCGTTGGATGATGGACAGGAATGCTTCCTCCAGCGCCGTACATCCGGTGTCCTCTCTTAGTCGGGTCGGGGTGGTGTGGGCGACCAAGCGGCCTTCACGCATCAGCAACAAGTCGCCGCAGTGGTCGGCCTCGTCCATCACGTGGCTGGAGACCAGCAGCGTGGTCCCGGCGCGGGCGAGGTAGGTGAACTGCTCCCAAAGATCCACCCGCAGCACGGGGTCCAAGCCGACCGTAGGTTCGTCGAGCACAAGTAGCTCGGGCCGGCAGACCAGCGCGCACGCCAGCGACACCCTGGTGCGCTGACCGCCGGAGAGGTTGCTGGAGTAGTCGGTGCGGTGATCCATCAGGCCCACCCGCTCGATGGCGGCATCGGCGGCGTGACCGTCGAAACCATACAGCGAGGCGAAGTAGCGGACGTTGTCGATGATCCGCAGGTCGTTGTAGATGGTCGGCTCCTGGGGCAGGTATCCGACTCGATGGCGCAGTGCCGCAGACCCGGCTGGTTGTCCGAGCACGATGACCGTCCCCGAGTTCACGACCTGGGTCCCGACGATGCAACGCATCAGCGTGCTCTTGCCGCAGCCGGACGGACCGAGCACGCCGGTGATGGCGCCCCGGGCGATCTCCACCGAGAAGTCCTGCAGCGCGGGTCGTTCGCCGCGAATCACCCGCAGCTGGTTGATGCTGACGGCCGGCTCGCCGCTGCGCGACCGTAATTCATCATCCGATGAAGTCATCATGCGATGAATATTGCCCTCCGGCAAGGGTTTGTCAAGGGCCGGGCAAAATCTGTCCGGTGAGCGCTGAGCAACTGCTGGTCGACCCGGTCGCTGCCGCGCATCGGCTGCTCGGCGCCACCATCACCGGACGGGGCGTAAGCGCCGTCGTCGTCGAGGTCGAGGCGTACGGCGGGGTTCCCGACGGGCCCTGGCCGGACGCGGCGGCGCACTCCTACCGCGGCCTCAGCGGCCGCAACGGCGTCATGTTCGGGCCCCCCGGGCGGCTGTACACCTACCGCAGCCACGGGATCCACGTCTGCGCCAATGTCGCCTGCGGACCCGACGGCACCGCTGCCGCCGTCTTGCTCAGGGCCTGCGCCATCGAGGACGGCGCCGATGTCGCGCGGTCCCGCCGTGGCGAGTCGGTCCGCACCGTCGCGCTGGCGCGTGGTCCGGGCAACCTGTGCTCGGCCTTGGGAATTACCATGGCCGACAATGGGATTGACGTGTTCGACGCGGCGAGTCCGGTGACGCTGAGGCTCAACGAAGCGCCCGGCGCCGTGTCGGGTCCGCGCGTCGGGGTCAGTCAGGCCGCCGACCGGCCATGGCGCCTGTGGCTTGCGGGACGACCGGAGGTTTCCGCGTATCGGCGAAGCCCCCGAGCGCCCGCCCCAGGTGCCAGCGACTAGCCGGCACCATCCTGGAAGGATCTTCAGACATGATTCTCGACGAGCTGGGCTGGCGTGGGTTGATCGCGCAGTCCACCGACCTCGACGCGTTGGCCGCCGCAGCGCAGCGCGGGCCGATGACGGTGTACGCCGGCTTCGACCCCACCGCGCCGAGCCTGCATGCCGGCCATCTGGTGCCGCTGCTGGCGTTGCGCCGCTTTCAGCGCAGCGGCCACCGCCCCATCGCGCTGGCGGGCGGTGCCACCGGCATGATCGGTGACCCGCGCGACATCGGTGAGCGCAGTCTCAACGAGGCGGACACCGTCGCCGAATGGACCGAGCGGATCCGCGGGCAGCTGGAGCGCTTCGTCGATTTCGACGGCTCGGCCACCGGCGCCATCGTGGAGAACAACCTCGAGTGGACCCGCGCGATGTCGACGATCGAGTTTCTGCGCGACATCGGCAAGCACTTCTCGGTCAACGTGATGCTGGACCGCGACACGATCAGGCGGCGCCTGGAGGGGGAGGGGATCTCCTACACCGAGTTCAGCTACATGCTGCTGCAGGCCAACGACTACGTCGAATTGCACCGGCGCCACGGCTGCACGCTGCAAATCGGCGGTTCGGACCAATGGGGCAACATCATCGCCGGTGTCCGCCTGGTGCGCCAGAAGCTCGGTGCGACAGTGCACGCGCTCACGGTCCCGCTGGTGACCGCCGCCGACGGCACCAAATTCGGCAAATCCACCGGCGGCGGCAGCTTGTGGCTGGACCCTCAAATGACCAGCCCGTATGCCTGGTACCAGTACTTCGTCAACACCGCCGACGCGGACGTGATCCGCTACCTGCGGTGGTTCACTTTCCTGTCGGCCGACGAACTGGCCGAGCTGGAACAGGCGACGGCGCAGCGTCCGCAACAACGTGCCGCCCAACGCCGGCTAGCCACCGAGCTCACCGTCTTGGTACACGGCGAGGCCGCCACCGAAGCGGTCGAGCACGCCAGTCGGGCGCTCTTCGGGCAGGGCGAGCTGGGCGGGCTCGACGAGGCGACGTTGGCCGCGGCGCTGCGCGAAACGGCGGTCGCCGAGCTCAAACCGGGGAGTCCCGACGGGATCGTGGACCTGTTGGTGGCCACCGGCCTTTCGGCCAGCAAGGGCGCGGCGCGGCGCACGATCGGCGAAGGTGGGGTGTCGGTCAACAACATTCGCGTCGACACTGACGAATGGGCACCGCAGACATCGGATTTCCTGCACGGTCGCTGGCTGGTGCTTCGTCGCGGGAAGCGGAATATCGCCGGGATAGAAAGGGTCTAGAACGCGTCGGCGAAGTCGCACACGACGGCCAGAAGTCTCGTGATCGGTGAACAGGAGTTCATGCGACATGTTGATCACCGCCTTCCCTCACTCAGATTGAGTGTGGGATCTATGTTTCGCCTGTCCGGGACAGCCGGCAGCCCCACGACCAGCGGACGGTGCGGAGGAAATCCGCTTCCCCCGGTTGGGAGACAACAGTTGGGGCGCAACTGATCCAGCTAGGCGGAACCCAACATGCCGACTTCAATGGATGGCAATTGATCATCGGCGGCCGCCACGGCGAACAGAGTGGCGGCGGAGTAGAAGGCGTCCTCGGTCATCAGGCCACGCCGCGCCAATTCGATGCGGTCCAAAGGGGTGCCCCATCGAGTGCTGAACAGGCGTTTGAGTTGCACTGGATCCGGCCGGTGCAAGTTCAATTGGGGTTTCTGGCGGGCCAGTTCGTCACGCCTGGCCAAGGCGCAAGCCGCCATGGCGCGCCATTGGGGCAGTCGGTGATCGTTGCGCAGCAGGTCGAGGAAATGCTGGATAGCTGGTAGTGACCGGGCGAAAAAGAGCGTGCGGGTGGTCAGCCGCGCCGAGACCGCAATTGGTTCGTCGCAAAGGGTTTCGCTCTCCTCGGCGGTGAGCCAGTGTGCCCTGACATGCTCGGGAAAGCCGGATTCGTCGATAATGCCGGCGGCCAGCGCGTAGTGGTGGGCTATAAGCTCCAAAGTCTCCAGCCTACGTTCGTAGCTGTCGGCCGCTATCTCCGCTACGGCTCGAGAGGCGCGCTCCCGAACGCTACCGTTCTCGTCGGGGTGGGTTAGGTTCCGATACCAGGCCGCCACTTGCTCCAGTGCGGGGAGGTACGCCCACCGATCGGTCGCGCACACGCTCAGCAATGAAAGCACGTCGACGTCGAGAATGTTGACCACCGACTCGCCACCGCTTTCGGCTGTCACAGCGACGGGCGTCGGTGGCGCCCACCGCTGCCGCCAACGTTCCGACCACACGGTTGGCGGCGGACCGGGCCGGACCGCGGCACCGCCCTGACCCCGGACGACCTCGTTCAGCGCGAGCAGCGCATCGGCATGTTTGATGTCGACTCGCATCGACCGCAACTGTTTTGCGAGACTGCGGCTTTCGGGTGCGCCGACAGCGTCCAGCAGTCGATTCCAGGTGCGCTGGGTAAACGGTGTGCTGCGGGCTGTTTCGATGAGCTGGTCCGCCATGGGCGCTGACAACACACCGGATTCGACTGCGCGCGCGACGGTTTGACGAATATTGACCAGCGCGTCGACGAAGACGGGGTAGTCGTCTTCGGGATCGCCGTGCACCATCCCTACCTCGTCGTCGGCTTCCAGCACTCCATCCCGATACGCCTCGAAGACCCAGCCGTAGCCCTCCATACCGAACGGATGCAGCTCCGCTGCGCGCAACGCCCCCATGCTGGATGAACCGACGACCCGTACTCCGTCGGCGATCAGGGTCAGCAATTCCTTGTGTCGCACCGACGCGTGCTGAAAGAAGAGTCCGTCGACAATGAGCAGCGTGTCGCCCGGCCGCAGCCCGTATCCGAGAGCCTGGCCGAACGAAATCGGCTGCACCACTTCGGCATTGGGCACCACCGCACGGATATCGGCGACCGCAATCGTCGGTCCCGCTGTCACGACGATCCGTCCGCCGGTTGTCATGCGTGCTCCTGCAAGGGGGTGCGCAGCGGCGAATGTATCGAAGCAGACAAGCCGGGGGCGATGACCTTCACCACCGGAACGCAGGCGTCGGCGAAGTCGCACACGACCGCAAGCGGCTCGGCGCCGGACCGGTTGGCCACCGAGGTTGCCGCCGAGGCCAGCAGCTCGGCCAGCGAGTCGGTGTACTCGATGTGCCACGGCGTGGGTTGCGCGTTGGGCATCGACTGCATGGATTTATGGGCCGGGGCGTAGGTGTGCATCCGGGCGAATCTCTGGTAGATCGCGGTGGGCAGATCCTCCCGGGCTCCGCTGATGGCCGTCAGGCGCGATTGCGCGGCTTCGGTAATCGCCCGCGAAAGAGCCACGTTGGGGTCGTGATGAAGTCCGCTGCCGCTGAATGGGATTTCCATCATTGGCGAGGTCAGCTCGGCGGCGAAACAGTAGAAGCCGTCCCAGGTATCGATGCGGGCAATCTGAAGTTCGCTTCCGGCCTGATGAATCATCTCGACCAGCTCGGCGCAGTCCGATCGGGCGACGTCGTCGAGAGGCACCTCGAACAGTGTCGACCCCGGCTCGGCGACGGCCATGCCGTGGCGCTCCATGATCTCGTAGAGGGCGTGCAGGGTGGCTTCGTGGTAACTGTTGCCCGAGGCCAACCCCGTGGTCTCCATGCCGAACATCGGCGGTCCCCAGGAATCGCTGACCGCCACGTTCACCACGGTGGCCAGCCACGGTACCCAGGTTTGGCGGCCCGTCAGCAATGTCGTCGCGATCATCCAGTCGAGCTTCGCGCCGGGATGGTAGAAGCTCCCAGCCGGCCGGTTGAGGTCGGCGGGATCGTACGTCAGTGCCTCCGCGAGATCCGTTGTAGCCATGGACAACAGGTCGGGGGTGACGTTCTCGACATGCCAGTTCTCCAGGGATTCCATGACGGCTGAGACTTGGGCGGCGCGGTAGGTGGTGGCCTTTCCCTGACTGACCGACAACGTCAGAGAGGCGGGGCGCACTGCCTGCACGGTGGGAATCCCGAGATCATCCAGCCAGGTCAGGTCGGCGACGCGGGTGATGCCGGCCGGTTCCAGCAGAGGTTGGACGGCCAGCCAGGTCTGGTCGGGGGAGATGATGCGGTGGGTACCTGCCCGGTGCCCGATTGTCGTGGGGTCGGCGTGGCCCAATACGCGTGCCGGCCAGTGCGACCAATCCGGGCCTATCAGCGCTTTCGTTAGTTGCTCAGCGCCGAGCCCGGGCAGTTCCGACATGGCTTCACGCTACTTAGTCAGGGCCCTGACGGTGGGCCATTAGGTGGGGTTGGGAGGAAAGTCCAGCGGGATCTCATCGCGAGGGGGAGGGGGGCAGCGATGAGACCCCGCTGGCAGTCTGGGATCAATGAGCGTCAGGCTCAGTCTTCGACGTCACCGGCATCGAAAAAAGGACCGGTGTAAACGATCGCTCCGTCAGAGAAAAACAGTTCGTGGGACAGGTCGGCGGGGATCTCAGACTTGGGGGGTGGGAGGTGATGAGACCCCCGCCGAAGGTCTGGCTATGAGCGGGTTGCGTCATTCGGTGGCGTCGTCGACGCGGAACGCCGGAGCCGAGTACACGGTCTCGCTCTCACAGAACAGGAGTTCGTGGGACATAGTTGGCACCTCCTCCCTTCCTTGCGCTCGGTGTGCGGATCGTGTTCTTTTCGTTTCCGCTTCGAGACCTATTTTTGAGGGGTTCGGGCCTCTGCGGTATCCCACTAATGGCTGATCGCAGGATGAATACCTGTTCCACCAACGGGATGCGCGCAGTGTCCACCAATCGGGGGACAGCAGGCCCGCAAGCCGCGCTGATGCCGGCGCGACCGCGGCATTAGTATCCGTCGCACGCGTAGTCCCGCCACAAAACGCGTTAGTGTGCAAACCTTTATGCCACTGTGTTGTGAATGTGACTCTTGTTGAGCACTGTTGTCACGGTGATTTGAGTGACATAAGTGCAATAACTGACAGATGAGAAATGGGAGATGACGGCACAGTCAGATGAGGACACACGGACCTGGCAAGTGCGCCGACCTGCGACGGCGCTGCGATTGCCGGCGT
This sequence comes from uncultured Actinomycetota bacterium, assembly GCA_963763005.1. Taxonomy (GTDB): domain Bacteria; phylum Actinomycetota; class Actinomycetes; order Mycobacteriales; family Mycobacteriaceae; genus Mycobacterium. Next base: position 33,495 of record CAVXMI010000011.1, on the reverse strand, counting down.
TGATTGCCGGCGTATTTGGTCTGTCCGCAACCATGGCGGCGCCGATACACGCTGACATGATGGGTAACGCGTTCCTGACGGCTTTGAACAATGCCGGTATCTCGTATAGCCAACCGGTAACCACGATGGCGCTGGGCCGGTCGGTGTGTCCGATGGCCGTCCAGCCGGGCGGGACCTTCGAGTCCGTCGTCTCCAAAATGGCTGAAAACAACGGCATGTCCCATGATGCAGCGGGCGCGTTCACCATCGTCGCGATAGCGACCTATTGCCCGGCGATGATAGCGCCGCTGTTGCCGAACCGGCTACAGGCCTAGAACTGAGCCGATTGGTCCGGGCCGGCCGGTGCTGCCGTCGGTCGACGATGGCGGGACCGATCCCGGCCAGATTGCCCTGCTCCCATCGGCTCACGACATCCGGAAATGTGAGTCTGTCCGATGTGGCCGTAACCTCTACCGAGTGGTCGACGACAGGCATGGTCGCAGCGGTGAGTGGCGACCCCGATCGGCATCCGGCGACGCGCCGCGGCGTGAGCGCGACGATTCCCCGTCGGGCCCTGGCCGCGCGCGCCCAGTCCAGCCCCAGGCCACTCCCGACCGTCCACCTCACGAAGGGCCCGCGATTCCGCCGGAAATCGACGCCCGGCAATTGGCACCCGAGATCCGGCGCGAGCTGAGCACCTTGGACCGTGCCACCGCCGATGCAGTGGCACGCCACCTGGTGGCCGCCGGCGAGCTGATCGACGAGGACCCGGAAGTGGCCCTGAGTCATGCGCGTGCGGCCCGGGCCCGGTCCAGCAGGATCGCCGCGGTCCGCGAAGCCGTCGGAATCGCGGCCTACCGCTGCGGCGATTGGGCTCAGGCGCTGGCCGAATTGCGGGCTGCCCGACGAATGGGCAGCAAGTCTGCGTTGCTCGCGCTGATTGCCGACTGCGAACGCGGCCTCGGCCGGCCGCAGCGGGCCATCGAACTCGCGCGCGGACCCGAGGCGGCCCAGCTCAGCGGAGACGACGCAGACGAGTTGCGCATCGTTGCCGCCGGCGCGCGCGCGGATCTCGGGCAGCTGGAGCAGGCACTGACCGTGTTGTCCACGCCGCAGCTGGAGACGGGCCGTAGCGGCTCGACGGCTGCGCGGTTGTACTACGCCTATGCCGAAACGCTGCTGGCGCTTGGCCGCGGCGATGAGGCACTGCAATGGTTCCTGCGCTCGGCGGCCGCGGATGTCGAAGGCGTCACCGACGCCGAAGACCGGGTCGGCGAGCTGGGCTGAAGTGACGGGGTCGAATGAAGTCAAAACGATTGCGCAGGAATATGACTGCCTGCTGATCGACCTGGACGGGACGGTCTTTCGCGGCCGTCAGCCCACCGAAGGCGCGGTGCAGTCGTTAGGCGAGGTAGGAAGCCGCAAGCTGTTCGTCACCAACAACGCGTCCCGTAGCGCGGACGACGTCGCGGCGCACCTGCGTGAACTCGGCTTCACCGCCACCAGCGAGGATGTCGTCACCAGCGCCCAGAGCGCCGCCCACCTGCTGGCCGGTCAACTGTCGCCGGGTTCACGAGTGCTGATCGTGGGTACCGAAGCATTGGCCAACGAGATCGCTGCGGTCGGGTTGCGTCCGGTGCGACGGTACGACGACGATCCCGTCGCGGTTGTCCAGGGTCTCTCGATGACCATCGGCTGGGCCGATCTTGCCGAGGCCGCACTGGCCATCCGGGCCGGCGCGCTCTGGGTGGCCGCCAACGTCGACCCCACCTTGCCCACCGAGCGGGGCCTGCTGCCCGGCAACGGATCCATGGTCGCCGCGCTGCGTGCCGCCACCGGAGTGGAACCCCAGGTGGCGGGCAAGCCGGCGCCACGATTGCTGACCGATGCGGTGGCCCGGGGCGATTTTCGCGCGCCGCTGGTAGTCGGTGACCGCCTGGACACCGACATCGAGGGCGCCAACGCCGCGGGGTTGCCCAGCCTGATGGTGCTCACCGGGGTCAGCACCGCCCGGGACGCGGTGTACGCCGACCCCGTCCACCGGCCTACCTACATCGCCCACGATCTGCGCTGCCTGCACCAGGGTGGCAAGCTGCTTGCGGTGGGGCCGCAGCCGGGTTGGCAGGTCGATATCGAGGAAAAGTCGGCAACGGTCAGCGCGAATGGTGACCCACAAGGCGACGGGCTGTCGATCGTTCGTGCCGTCGCCAGCGCGGTCTGGGACGCGCCCGTCGACGGGCGGCCATTGCGCATCGAGGCCGGCGACGACCAGGCCCGAGAGGCCCTGAAACGCTGGTCCCTGATGCACGGCGAATAGCCGGTGACTAGCGTAGGAGCGCAATGAGTATTGATCCTGACCAGATTCGCGCTGAAATCGAAGCCTTGGTCGCGCAGTTGCCCAACGATGCCGACGCCGAAAACGGGCCGTCTCTGGCTGAGCTCGAAGACATCGCACGCCGTCTTTCCGAGGCGCACGACGTGCTGTTGGCTGCCCTGGAGTCGGCGGAGAAAGGCTGAGTGTGCGGTGGCACGGCGTGCCCGCGTTGACGCCGAGCTGGTCCGGCGGGGCCTCGCGCGATCCCGTCAGCAGGCCGCGGAGTTGATCGGCGCCGGAAAGGTGCGCATCGACGGCCTGCCGGCGGTCAAGGCGGCCACCGCCGTATCCGTCACCGCGGCCCTGACCGTGGCTGCCGACGGTCAACGCACCTGGGTATCGCGCGGAGCGCACAAACTCATTGGTGCGCTGGACGCCTTCGAGATTCCCGTGGCAGGCCGACGCTGCCTGGACGCGGGTGCGTCGACGGGGGGGTTCACCGAAGTCCTGCTGGACCGTGGTGCCGCCGAAGTGGTCGCCGCCGATGTCGGGTATGGCCAGCTGGCGTGGTCGCTGCGTGGCGATCCGCGGGTGGTGGTCGTCGAGCGGACCAACGCCCGCGACCTGTCGCCGGAGGCGATCGGCGGGACCGTCGACCTGGTGGTGGCTGACCTGTCGTTCATCTCGCTGGCCACCGTGTTGCCCGCGCTGGTTGGATGCGCTTCGCCGATCGCCGATATCGTTCCCATGGTGAAGCCGCAGTTTGAGGTGGGGAAGGGCCAGGTGGGCCAGGGCGGGGTGGTTCATGACCCCCGGTTGCGCGCGGATTCGGTGCTCGCCGTTTCGCGGCGGGCCGGGGAGCTGGGTTGGCACACCGTCGGTGTCACGGCCAGCCCACTGCCGGGCCCGTCGGGCAACGTCGAATACTTCCTGTGGTTGCGCGCCCAGACCGATTGCCCGCTGGCTGCTGATGGGTTGGTGGATGCGGTGCGGCGTGCGGTCGAGTTGGGCCCCGCATGACCGTGCCACGATCCATCCTCATGGTCGTCCACACCGGGCGGGACGAAGCGACCGAGACAGCGCGACGGGTCGAGAAAGTATTGGGCGACAACGGAATTGCGCTTCGTGTGTTAGCCGCGGAGGCGGTAGACAAGGGATCGCTGCGCCTGGCTCCCGGTGACATGCGCGCCATGGGCGTCGATATCGAGGTGGTCGACGCGGACGCGCGCGCTGCCGACGGCTGCGAACTGGTGCTGGTTCTTGGCGGCGACGGCACCTTCCTGCGAGCAGCAGAGCTGGCCCGCAACGCCAGCATTCCGGTGCTGGGCGTCAACCTGGGCCGGATCGGATTCTTGGCCGAAGCTGAGGCGGAGGCAATCGACCTGGTGCTCGACCACGTTGTGGCACAGGACTACCGGGTGGAAGACCGGCTGACGCTGGATGTCGTGGTGCGCCGGGGCGGCCGCATCATCGATCAGGGATGGGCGCTCAACGAAGCGAGCCTGGAAAAGGGCCCACGGCTGGGTGTGCTCGGGGTCGTCGTCGAAATCGACGGCCGGCCGGTGTCGACGTTCGGCTGCGACGGTGTGCTGGTGTCGACGCCGACTGGATCCACTGCTTACGCGTTCTCCGCGGGCGGCCCGGTGCTGTGGCCCGACCTCGAGGCGATCCTGGTGGTACCCAACAACGCTCACGCCCTGTTCGGCCGGCCGATGGTCACCAGTCCCGATGCGACCATCGCGATCGAGATAGAGGCGGGTGGTCACGACGCCCTGGTGTTCTGCGACGGCCGCCGCGAAATGTTGATACCGGCCGGCAGCCGACTCGAGGTGACTCGCTGTGCCACGCCGGTGAAATGGGCGCGTCTGGACAGCGCGCCGTTCACCGACCGCCTGGTAAGCAAGTTCCGGTTGCCGGTGACCGGATGGCGCGGGCAGTAACGGGCGCTGAAGGTGCTGACTGAAATACGAATCGAGTCGCTGGGTGCCATCAGCGTTGCGACGGCCGAGTTCGATCGCGGCCTGACCGTGCTGACCGGCGAGACCGGTACCGGCAAGACCATGGTGGTGACCGGGTTGCACCTGCTCGGTGGCGCCCGCGCCGACCCGGCCCGTGTCCGGTCCGGGGCTGACCGTGCCGTTGTCGAAGGTCGTTTCACCACAGTCGATCTCGATGACGCCGCGGCCGCGCAGCTGGACGAGATCCTCGACGCGTCGGGGGCGGAGCGAGATGAGGACGGCAGCGTGATCGCGCTGCGCTCGGTCAGCTGCGCCGGTCCGTCGCGCGCCTACCTCGGTGGTCGCGGTGTCCCCGCCAAGTCGCTGAGCGGTTTCACCAACGAGTTGCTCGCACTGCACGGGCAGAATGACCAACTGCGGTTGATGCGGCCCGAGGAGCAACGTGGCGCGCTGGACCGCTTTGCGGCCGCCGGCCCCGCGCTGGAGCGCTACCGCAAACTGCGCGACGCGTGGCTGTCGGCGCGGCGTGACCTCATCGACCGCCGCAACCGGGCCCGCGAACTCGCCCAAGAGGCGGATCGGCTGCAATTCGCCCTGAACGAGATCGACACCGTCGACCCGCAGCCGGGCGAGGACGATGCGCTCGTCGCCGACATCGTTCGGCTCTCCGAACTGGACACACTGCGCGAAGCTGCGGTCGCTGCGCGTGCCGCGTTGTCCGGGACGTCAGACGACGCGGACGCGTTCGGCCCCGGTGCTGCCGACAGTCTGGGTCGGGCGAGAGCCGCACTGGAATCGACCGACGATGCGACGCTGCGGGCGCTGGCCGAACAAATCGGCGAGGCGCTGACGGTGGTTGTCGATGCCGTCGGGGAGCTCGGCGATTACGTGGATAAGCTGCCGGCCGATGCGAGCGCGCTGGATGCCAAGCTGGCCCGCCAAGCCCAACTGCGCACGCTGACCCGCAAGTACGCGGCTGACATCGACGGGGTGCTGCGGTGGGCGAGTGAGTCGCGTGAACGACTGGCCCAACTTGACGTCTCCGAAGAGGGGTTGGCGGCGCTGGAACGCCGCGCCGATGAGCTTGCACGCGAATTATCCCAAGCTGCAGTCGATCTCAGCGCGATCCGGCGGAAGGCGGCCAAGCGGCTGGCCAAGGAGGTCACTGCGGAGCTGTCCGCCCTGGCGATGGCCGATGCCGAATTCACCATCGACGTGACCACGGATCTGGCAGGCACCAAGAATCCGGGTGATTCGGCCGTACTCGCGTTGTCCTCAGGGTCCTCAGGCGAAGTGGCCCGTGTCGGCGGCGACGGCATCGACCAGGTCGAGTTCGGCTTCGCCGCACACCGCGGGATGACGGTGCTGCCGCTGGCCAAGAGCGCGTCCGGTGGTGAGTTGTCCCGGGTGATGCTGGCCTTAGAGGTCGCGCTGGCGATGTCCCGTAAAGAGGCAGCAGGCACCACGATGGTGTTCGACGAGGTCGACGCCGGCGTCGGCGGCTGGGCGGCCGTACAAATCGGGCGGCGCCTGGCACGGTTGGCCCGCACCCATCAGGTCATCGTCGTCACGCATTTGCCGCAGGTCGCGGCGTATGCCGATGTACACCTGATGGTGCACGGCACCGGACGAGACGGTGCCAGCGGCGTGCGGCGCTTGACCAGAGACGACAGGGTGGCCGAGCTGGCCCGGATGCTGGCCGGGCTCGGTGAGTCCGACAGTGGCCGCGCGCACGCGCGCGAACTGCTCGACGCCGCGCAGAACGATCAGATCTAGCCACGGGCGTCGACGTGTCGTTGAGATTTGGCCACAATTCGCCAACAACTCCCCAACAAGTCGAGTTCGGCGCACCTATATAGATGTGACAGATGTGACGTCATATAACTTGTGGGGCTAATGTTACGGCGCGCCTCCCCGCCCTAGCCGCGCTTCGCGGACAGAATCGCCCCCATGAAGATGTCAGCGCTTCTGTCCCGTAGCACCTCCCGGCCAGGCCTGATCGGCACCGCCCGGGTCGACCGGAATATCGACCGATTGCTGCGCAGGGTCTGTCCCGGCGACATCGTGGTCCTCGACATTCTGGATCTGGACCGCATCACCGCCGACGCACTGGTGGAAGCTGACATCGCCGCCGTCGTGAACGCATCGCCGTCCGTCTCGGGCCGCTACCCGAATCTCGGCCCGGAGGTGTTGGTCAACAACGGTGTCACCCTGATCGACGAGACCGGACCTGAGATCTTCAAAAAGGTCAAGGACGGCGCCAAGATTCGCCTATACGAAGGCGGTGTGTACTCCGGCGACCGTCGGCTGATCCGCGGTACCGAGCGCACCGACCACGACATCGCCGACCTCATGCGGGAAGCCAAGAGCGGACTGGCTGCCCACCTGGAGGCGTTCGCCGGCAACACAATCGAGTTCATCCGAAGCGAGAGCCCACTGCTGATCGACGGGATCGGCATCCCCGATGTCGACGTCGACATGCGTCGCCGGCATGTGGTGATCGTCGCCGAAGAGCCCAGCGCCGCCGATGATCTGAAATCCCTCAAGCCGTTCATCAAGGAGTACCAGCCGGTGCTGGTCGGTGTCGGCAGCGGTGCGGACGTATTACGCAAGGCGGGCTATCGCCCGCAACTCATCGTCGGCGACCCCGATCAGATCAGCACCGAAGTCCTCAAGTGCGGTGCGCAGGTAGTGTTGCCGGCCGACGCCGACGGTCACGCGCCCGGCCTGGAACGCATCCAGGATCTTGGCGTCGGAGCGATGACATTCCCCGCCGCCGGCTCGGCGACGGATCTTGCCCTGCTACTTGCTGATCATCACGGTGCCGCGCTGCTCGTAACCGCCGGCCACACCGCCAACATCGAGACGTTCTTCGACCGGACGCGGGCCCAGAGCAACCCGTCGACCTTCCTCACCAGGCTGCGGGTAGGGGAGAAGCTGGTGGACGCCAAGGCGGTCGCCACCCTGTACCGCAACCACATCTCGGGTGGCGCCATCGCGCTATTGGCGCTGACGATGCTGATCGCCATCATCGTCGTCCTGTGGGTGTCACGCACCGACGGCGTGGTGGTGCACTGGATCGTCGACTACTGGAACCACTTCTCCCTCTGGGTTCAGCACCTGGTGACCTGATTTTTTCAAGGACGGTGGCTTCATGATCTCGTTGCGCCAACATGCGATCTCGCTGGCTGCCGTCTTCCTGGCGCTGGCTATCGGAGTTGTGCTGGGTTCCGGATTCTTCTCGGACACCCTGCTGTCCAGCCTGCGTAACGAGAAGCGCGACCTCTACACGCAGATCAACGGACTCAACGATCAGCGGAACGCGCTGAACGAGAAGCTGAGCGCAGCAAACAATTTCGATAACCAGGTGCTTGGCCGGATCGTGCACGACGCGCTGGGTGGCAAGACGGTGGTCATCTTCCGGACCCCAGATGCCAAAGACGACGATGTCGCCGCGGTGTCCAAGATCGTCGGACAGGCCGGCGGTTCGGTCACCGGCACCGTGTCCCTGACCCAGGAGTTCGTCGAAGCCAACTCCGCGGAGAAACTGCGTTCAGTGGTGAACTCGGCCATTCTGCCGGCCGGTACACAGTTGAGCACCGAACTAGTCGACCAAGGTTCACAGGCCGGCGACCTGCTCGGAATCGCCCTGCTGATCAATCCCCACCCGGCCGTCCCGCCCGTCCCAGATGTCGACGACACCCAGCGCGACACTGTGCTGGCGGCACTGCGCGAAACCGGCTTCATCACCTATCAGCCCAACGACCACATCGGAGCGGCAAACGCCGCCATCGTCATCACCGGCGGGGCACTTCCCGCAGATGCCGGCAATCAGGGAGTCAGCGTGGCGCGATTCGCCGCTGCGCTGGCACCGCATGGCTCCGGCACTCTGCTCGCCGGCCGGGACGGTTCATCGACTGGGAGCGCGGCAGTCGCGGTGACCCGCGCCGATGCCGGCATGGCGGCCGCGATCAGCACCGTGGATGACGTCGACGCCGCGCCCGGGCGGATCACCGCGATTCTGGGCCTGCACGATCTGGTCAACGGCGGCCACCCGGCGAACTACGGCACCGGCCACGGTGCGACATCGGTCACCGTTCCCCAGTAGGCCCCAGTAGGGCGTGTTATCCGCGGCCCGGCGTCGTGGATGTTAGGGTGGGTTTCCGTGGGTCGGCAGGCCCAGCTGATAGAGGCTAGGAACAATCCTAGAAATCAAAGCCCTGCCCGTCTTCACGGAGGTCGCTCTGTTGCGTAAGCATCCCCAAACCGCCACCAAGCACCTCTTCGTCAGCGGCGGTGTGGCTTCCTCACTCGGCAAGGGACTGACGGCCAGCAGCCTTGGACAACTGTTGACCGCTCGCGGGTTGCACGTCACGATGCAGAAGCTGGACCCGTACCTCAACGTCGACCCGGGCACCATGAACCCGTTCCAGCACGGCGAAGTCTTCGTCACCGAGGACGGTGCCGAGACCGACCTCGACGTAGGCCACTACGAGCGGTTCCTCGATCGCGACTTGTCCGGCTCGGCGAATGTTACTACCGGGCAAGTGTATTCGACCGTCATCGCCAAAGAGCGTCGTGGCGAATACCTCGGCGACACCGTCCAGGTGATCCCGCATATCACCGACGAGATCAAACGGCGCATCCTGGCGATGGCCGAACCGGACGCCGACGGCAACCGCCCGGACGTGGTCATCACCGAAATCGGCGGCACCGTTGGCGATATCGAGTCACAGCCCTTCATGGAGGCGGCACGGCAGGTCCGGCACTATCTTGGCCGGGAGGACGTCTTCTTTCTGCACGTGTCACTGGTTCCCTATCTGGCGCCGTCGGGCGAGCTCAAGACCAAGCCGACTCAGCACTCGGTGGCCGCACTGCGCAGCATCGGTATCAGCCCGGACGCACTGATTCTGCGCTGCGACCGCGATGTCCCCGAAGCGCTGAAGAACAAGATCGCCCTGATGTGCGACGTCGACATCGACGGCGTCATATCCACGCCGGATGCACCGTCGATCTACGACATCCCCAAGGTGTTGCATCGCGAGGAACTCGACGCGTTTGTGGTGCGCCGGCTCCACCTGCCGTTCCGTGACGTCGACTGGACCGAATGGGACGACCTGTTACGCAGGGTTCATGAACCGCACGAGACTGTGCGAATTGCCCTGGTGGGCAAGTATGTGGAACTCTCCGACGCCTACCTGTCGGTCGCCGAAGCGTTGCGTGCCGGTGGATTCAAGCACCGCGCCAAAGTCGAAATCCGTTGGGTGGCATCTGACGATTGCGAGACAGCCAGCGGCGCCGCGGCGGCGCTGGGCGACGTTCATGGGGTGCTGATTCCCGGCGGGTTCGGCATCCGGGGCATCGAAGGCAAGATCGGCGCCATTGCGTACGCGCGGGCGCGCGGGTTGCCGGTGTTGGGGCTGTGCCTCGGCCTGCAGTGCATCGTGATCGAGGCCGCCCGCTCGATCGGTCTCACCGAAGCCAATTCGGCCGAATTCGAACCGGACACGCCGGATCCGGTTATCTCCACGATGGCCGACCAGGAAGAAATCGTGGCCGGCGAAGCGGATCTCGGCGGCACCATGCGACTGGGCTCCTATCCCGCCGTCCTGGATCCGGATTCGATTGTGGCCCAGGCGTATCAATCAACACAGGTGGCCGAGCGGCATCGACACCGCTACGAGGTGAACAACGCCTACCGCGATCGGATTGCCGAGAGCGGTCTGCGGATTTCCGGAACCTCACCCGACGGGCACCTGGTGGAGTTCGTGGAATATCCGCCCGACCAGCACCCGTTCGTCGTCGGCACCCAGGCCCACCCCGAGTTGAAGAGCCGGCCCACCCGCCCGCACCCGCTGTTCGCTGCCTTCGTGGGGGCGGCCATCGACTACAAGTCGGGCGAGCTGCTGCCCGTCGAGATGCCCGAAATCCCCGAGCACGTGTCCAACGGCAACCAGCATCGCGACGGCGTGGCCCAGCCGCTACCCGAACCCGCGTCTCGTGGCTGAGCACGTTTTCGAGACGACGTCGTCCGAAACGTTGTACCGCGGCAACATTTTCGCGCTGCGCCGCGACCAGGTGCGGATGCCGGGCGGCAAGATCGCGACGCGGGAAGTCGTCGAGCACTACGGGGCGGTCGCCATTGTGGCGATGGACGAGGACAACAACATCCCGATGGTCTATCAGTACCGCCACGCGTTCGGTCGACGGCTATGGGAGCTGCCCGCCGGGCTGCTCGACGCCGCGGGGGAGCCGCCGCACCTGACGGCAGCCCGCGAGCTCCAAGAGGAGGTCGGCCTGCAAGCCAGCACCTGGCGGGTACTGGTCGATCTCAATTCCGCGCCGGGGTTCAGCGACGAATCGGTGCGGGTCTATCTGGCCACCGGCCTCGGCGAGGTGGACCGGCCCGAGGCGCATCACGAAGAAGCCGACATGACGATGCGCTGGTTTCCGGTCGAGGAGGCAGCCCGCCGGGTGCTGCGTGGCGAAGTCGTCAATTCCATTGCAATTGCCGGAATTTTCGCCGCCCATGCGGTGACGACCGGGTTCGCGGAACCGCGCCCGCTGGACACTCCGTGGCTCGACAAGCCGACTGCGTTCATGACGCGAAAGACCGCGCAATGACAACGCTCGCGCTGGACGGCCAACTGCAGGGCTACCTGGACCACCTGACGATCGAACGGGGCGTGGCGGCAAACACATTGAGTTCCTACCGGCGCGACCTGCGCCGCTATTCCAAGCACTTGTCGGACCGGGGTATCAACGATCTGGCCGGGGTCGGCGAGGACGACGTCAGCGAATTTCTGGTGGCACTGCGCCGCGGGGATCCCGAATCCGGGGCGATGGCGCTGTCGGCGGTTTCAGCGGCGCGGGCGCTGATCGCGGTACGCGGGCTGCATCGGTTCGCCGCCGCCGAAGGGCTGGCCGAACTCGACGTCGCACGGGCGGTCCGGCCGCCGACGCCGGGCCGGCGGCTGCCCAAGAGCCTGACGATCGACCAGGTGCTGGCCCTGCTGGAAGGCGCCGGCGGCGACACCGCGTCCGACGGCCCGCTGGCACTGCGCAACCGGGCGCTGCTGGAGCTGTTGTATTCCACCGGGTCGCGGATCTCGGAAGCCGTCGGCCTCGACGTCGACGACATCGACACACACGCCAGGTCGGCGTTGTTGCGCGGCAAGGGCGGTAAGCAGCGGTTGGTGCCGGTGGGACGCCCCGCCGTGCAAGCGCTGGACGCCTATCTGGTGCGTGGGCGTCCCGACCTGGCCCGCCGGGGTCGCGGCACTGCGGCCATCTTTCTCAATGCGCGCGGCGGCCGGTTGTCGCGGCAAAGCGCGTGGCAGGTTCTGCAGGACGCTGCCCAGCGCGCAGGCATCACTTCGGGTGTGTCGCCGCACATGTTGCGGCATTCGTTCGCTACGCACCTGCTCGAGGGCGGCGCCGATGTCCGGGTCGTGCAGGAATTACTGGGTCATGCTTCGGTGACGACGACGCAGATCTACACGCTCGTCACCGTCCACGCACTGCGGGAAGTGTGGGCCGGAGCCCACCCCCGGGCGCAATAACTCAGCCCTGCGACTCAGCCCAGGTATTCGGATTCCAGCACCAGGTCGGGCACCAGGGTCTGATATTCGAGGTGCGCCTTGTGCTCGATGGTGTTCCACAGCGTGCCCTGCTGCCGGCGCATGTACGCGCGGTACTTTGGCGCACCCGGCACCTTGAGATTGTCGGCAACCACGATCGAGCCCCGATGTAGCCAGCGTCGGTCGACGATGCTCTGCAGGTCGGTCAGGTAGGCCCTTTTGTCATGGTCGAGGAACACGAAATCGAGAGTGCCAGTGGCGAATCCGTGCTCACTGGCCAGCGCGTCCAGGGTGCGCCCGCCGTCGCCGATGGTGCCGACTACACACGTCACCCGGTCGGCAACGCCGGCATGAGCCCAGATCTGCCGGGCGTTGACGGCGTTGGCTTCGGCAAGTTCGACGGAGTACACCTCGGCGGATGGAGCGGCCCGGGCGATCCGCAGCGCGCCGTATCCGCAGTAGGTGCCCAACTCCAGTGCCAGTGCCGGTTCGGCGCGCCGCACTGCGGCGTCGAGCAGTGCACCCTTTTCGTCGCCGACGTTGATCAGCATCGACTTTTCGTAGGCGAACTTGTCGATGGTGGCCAGCACGTCGTCGATGTCGCCGGCCTTGGCGTGCCTGAGGACGTAGTCGACGGCTGCTGCTTCGCGTCCGTCACCGATCTGGCCCGTCCTGGTGAGGTTGCGGATCCCGGGCGCCATACGCCAGACCGACCACCGCAACAGAGCCATGCGCGCTTTGAAGCTCATCAAAATCCACCATACGTACAGCGGGTACTGCTACCCAATTCGGTAAGCAAAGCGTTTCGTTCACCAGGCGAAATCGATCGAGCGGTGTTGCATCCACGGCTTGCCTTGGCCGGCCGACGATTGCGTTGTGCGGGTGGTTTCGGGGCCGGGCCCAGCCGCCACGAGCATCGCCTGGTGATGTTGCCTGCGGGTCTCCCGGCGCAGGCGGACGTACCCGTTAGACTTTCCTGCGATGTCCACCCAGGCGCCCGACACTATGAGCCGCGACCGGGCATGACCGACCACCCCGACAGTGGCACCGAGGTCGGCCTGACCGGGCGGCCGCCGCGGGCGATCCCTGACCCGAAGCCACTCCGTACGCACGGCCCGGCCAAGGTTGTGGCGATGTGCAACCAGAAGGGCGGCGTCGGGAAGACCACGTCGACGATCAACCTGGGTGCCGCTCTCGCCGAGTACGGCCGGCGGGTGCTGCTGGTGGATCTTGACCCTCAGGGCGCCCTGTCTGCGGGCCTGGGCGTGCCGCACTACGAGCTGGACCAGACCATCTACAACCTGCTGGTGGAACCGCGGGTGTCGATCGATGACGTGCTGATCCACACCCGGGTCAAGAACATGGATCTGATACCCAGCAATATCGACCTGTCGGCCGCCGAGATCCAGCTGGTCAACGAGGTGGGCCGGGAGCAGACCGTGGCCCGGGCGTTGCACCCGGTGCTGGACCGCTACGACTATGTGCTGATCGACTGCCAGCCGTCGCTGGGCCTGCTCACCGTCAACGGGCTGGCCTGCGCGGACGGCGTGGTCATCCCGACAGAGTGCGAGTTCTTCTCGCTGCGCGGCCTGGCTCTGCTCACCGACACCGTCGACAAGGTGCGTGACCGGCTCAACCCGAAGCTGGACATCAGCGGGATCCTGATCACCCGCTACGACCCGCGGACCGTCAACTCGCGGGAAGTCATGGCCCGCGTCGTGGAGCGATTCGGTGACCTGGTGTTCGACACCGTGATCACCCGCACGGTCCGCTTCCCGGAGACCAGTGTCGCGGGCGAACCCATCACCACCTGGGCCCCGAAATCGGGGGGTGCCCAGGCCTATCGCGCGCTGGCTCGCGAGTTCATCGACCGATTCGGCGTGTGAACGGCGGCGCGAACGGTGAGGCGGCACCCGAGAACGGCTTCCAGGTCCGGCTGACCAATTTCGAGGGGCCGTTCGATCTGCTGCTGCAGCTGATCTTCGCGCACCGCCTCGACGTCACCGACGTGGCGTTGCACCAGGTCACCGACGACTTCATTGCCTACACCAAAGCCATCGGTCCCCGGCTGGAGCTGGAGGAGACCACAGCGTTCCTGGTGATCGCGGCGACCTTGCTCGATCTCAAAGCGGCCCGGCTGCTGCCGGCAGGGCAGGTCGACGACGAGGAGGATGTAGCGCTGCTCGAGGTGCGCGACCTGCTTTTCGCCCGCCTGCTGCAATACCGGGCGTTCAAGCACGTCGCGGAGATGTTCGCCGAGCTGGAGGCCAGCGCGCTGCGCAGCTATCCGCGCGCGGTGTCGCTGGAGGATCGGTTCTGCGGCCTGCTTCCCGAGGTGATGCTCGGCGTCGACGCGCAACGGTTCGCTCAGATCGCTGCGATCGCATTCAGCCCACGTCCGGTGCCCACGGTGGCCACCGGGCACCTGCACGAGCAGACGGTCTCGGTTCCCGAGCAGGCCAAACAACTGCTGGCGATGCTGGAAGCGCGTGGCAGCGGACAGTGGGCCTCATTTTCTGAGCTTGTCGCCGACTGTCAGGCGTCGATCGAGATCGTCGGGCGCTTCCTGGCGCTGCTCGAACTGTATCGGTCCCGGGCGGTAGCATTCGACCAGTCAGAGCCCCTTGGCGCGCTCCAGGTTTCGTGGACCGGGGAACGGCCGACCAGCGAACCCTCGGTAGAAGTGCGAGACGAATCATGACCCGCGCCGGCGACGATGCAGAGCGCAGCGATGAGGAGGAGCGGCGCCTGTGACAGAAGAAGCGCCCGATCACGATCTGGGCTGTGGCATCCCGGACATCGCTGAGCCCACGGAGATGGATCCCGACGAACTCGGCCGTGTGCTGGAGGCGCTGCTGTTGGTGGTGGACACCCCGGTGACCGTCGAGGCACTGGCCACGGCCACCGAGCAACCGGTCTACCGGATCGCCGCGAAGCTGCGGCTGATGGCCGACGAACTCAGCGAACGCGACAGCGGCATCGATTTGCGGCACACCGGCGAGGGCTGGCGGTTGTACACGCGCGCCCGGTTCGCACCCTACGTCGAGAAGCTGCTGCTGGACGGCACGCGAACCAGGCTCACTCGGGCCGCGCTCGAGACGCTGGCCGTGGTGGCCTACCGCCAGCCGGTGACGCGTGCGCGGGTGAGCGCGGTGCGCGGTGTCAACGTCGACGCCGTCATGCGCACCCTGCTGGCGCGTGGTCTGATCACCGAGGTCGGTGCCGACGCTGACAGCGGCGCGGTGACGTTCGGCACCACCGAACTGTTCCTGGAGCGCTTGGGGTTGACCACACTGGCCCACCTTCCTGATATTGCGCCGCTGCTTCCCGATGTCGACACGATCGACGATCTGAGCGAATCCCTGGATAGTGAGCCACGTTTCATCAAACTCGCCGGCGGTCAGGAGCCCGAGCGGACACTGACGTTCGACGTGGACCGCGACTGATGGCCGAACCCGAAGAGTCTCGGGGGACTCGCCTGCAGAAAGTGTTGTCCCAGGCCGGGATTGCGTCGCGGCGGGCCGCCGAGAAGTTGATCATCGACGGCCGGGTCGAGGTGGACGGGCAGCTGGTAACGGAACTGGGTACCCGGGTCGATCCGGACGTCTCGGTGATCCGCGTCGACGGAGCCAGGGTGGTCGTCGACGACTCGCTGGTGTACCTGGCGCTGAACAAGCCGCGCGGCATGCACTCGACGATGGCCGACGATCGCGGCAGGCCGTGTATCGGCGACTTGATCGAGCGCAAGGTGCGGGGCAACAAGAAGCTGTTTCATGTCGGGCGGCTGGACGCCGACACCGAGGGGCTGATCCTGCTGACCAACGACGGCGAGCTGGCGCACCGGTTGATGCATCCGTCCCACGAGGTGCCCAAGACGTATCTGGCGACGGTGACGGGGAAGGTGCCGCGCGGGGTGGGCAAGCAGTTACGGGCGGGAGTCGAGCTGGACGACGGACCGGCGAGCGTCGACGATTTCGCGGTGGTGGACGCTATCCCCGGCAAGACGCTGGTGCGGGTGACGCTGCACGAGGGACGCAATCGAATTGTGCGCCGGCTGCTGGCGGCCGTGGGGTTCCCGGTGGAGGCGCTGGTGCGCACTGATATCGGCGCCGTGACGCTGGGTAAACAGCGCGCGGGCAGCGTTCGGGCGTTGCGCCTGGACGAGATCGGGCAACTGTATAAAGCGGTGGGTCTGTGACGGATATCGTGGTAGCGATCGACGGTCCGGCGGGAACCGGAAAGTCTTCCGTCTCAAAGGGATTAGCGCGCGGTTTGGGCGCACGCTTCCTGGACACCGGGGCGATGTACCGGATGGTGACACTGGCGGTGCTACGTGCCGGAGTTGATCCGACAGACGCCGAAGCGGTGGCAGATTGTGCGTCGGCGGTGCAGATGTCGGTTGGCTACGACCCCGACACAAGCAGCTTTTATCTTGCCGGAGAAGATGTTTCGTCGGAGATCCGGGGTGATGAGGTCACTCGGGCGGTGTCGGCGGTATCGGCAGTGCCGGCCGTGCGCACCCGACTGGTCCATCTACAGCGCGCCCTGGCCGAGGGTCCGGGCAGCATCGTCGTGGAGGGCCGAGACATCGGGACCGTGGTGTTCCCGGACGCGCCGGTGAAGATCTTCTTGACTGCTTCGGCCGAAACCAGAGCCCGGCGCCGCAACAACCAGAATGTCGCGGCGGGTCTGCCCGACGACTACGACGCCGTGCTGGCCGACGTGCGCAGGCGCGACCATCTCGACTCGACGCGGACGGTGTCGCCGCTGCGAGCGGCTTCGGACGCGGTGATTGTCGACACCAGCGATATGAATGAGGCCGGGGTAATCGCCCACCTACTGGAGCTGGTGACACAGCGAAGCGAGGCGGTGCGGTGACCCACGACGGCACCTGGGCCGACGAAAGCGATTGGGAGTTCGGCGATTCCGACGTCGAAGAGTCTGGACCGGCACCGGTAGTAGCGATAGTGGGCCGGCCCAATGTCGGCAAATCGACGCTGGTCAACCGGATCCTGGGCCGGCGCGAAGCGGTGGTGCAGGACGTTCCCGGTGTGACGCGTGACCGCGTCTCCTATGACGCGCTGTGGACCGGACGCCGGTTCGTCGTGCAGGACACCGGAGGATGGGAGCCCGACGCCAAGGGCCTGCAGCAACTGGTCGCCGAGCAGGCGTCGGTGGCGATGCGCACCGCCGACGCGGTGATCCTGGTGGTCGATGCCGGCGTCGGTGCCACCACCGCCGACGAGGCCGCGGCCCGCATCCTGCTGCGCTCAGGAAAGCCAGTCTTCTTGGCCGCCAACAAGGTCGACACCGAGAAAGGCGAATCCGACGCGGCGGCTTTGTGGTCGCTGGGACTGGGTGAGCCGCATGCGATCAGCGCGATGCACGGTCGCGGCGTGGCCGACCTGCTCGACGAGGTGCTGGCCGCACTGCCCGAGGTGGGGGAGTCGGCGTCGGTTGGCGGCGGTCCCCGGCGGGTGGCGCTGGTCGGCAAACCCAATGTGGGCAAGAGTTCATTGCTGAACAAGCTGGCCGGTGATCAGCGATCGGTGGTACACGAGGTCGCGGGGACGACGGTCGACCCGGTCGACTCGCTGATCGAACTGGACGGCAAGGTCTGGAAGTTCGTCGACACCGCGGGCCTGCGTCGCAAGGTCGGTCAGGCCAGCGGGCACGAGTTCTACGCATCAGTGCGCACGCACGGGGCCATCGATGCCGCCGAAGTGGTGGTCGTGCTGATCGACGCATCGCAGCCGCTCACCGAACAGGATCTGCGGGTGCTGTCCATGGTCATCGAGGCCGGCCGGGCGCTGGTGCTCGCCTACAACAAGTGGGACCTGGTCGACGAAGACCGGCGCGACCTACTGGACCGCGAAATCGACCGCGAGCTGGTGCAGGTCCGCTGGGCACAGCGGGTCAACATCTCCGCCCAGACGGGCCGGGCGCTACAGAAGCTGGTGCCGGCGATGGAGAGTGCGCTGGCGTCGTGGGACACCAGGATCGCGACCGGCCCGCTGAACACCTGGATCAAGGAGGTGGTGGCGGCGCACCCGCCCCCGGTCCGCGGTGGAAAGCAGCCACGCATCCTGTTCGCCACTCAAGCGACCGCCCGGCCGCCGACGTTCGTGCTGTTCACTTCGGGTTTTCTGGAGGCCGGCTACCGGCGATTCCTGGAGCGGCGGCTGCGCGAGACGTTCGGGTTCGAAGGCAGTCCGATCCGGATCAACGTCCGGGTGCGCGAGAAGCGGGGAGCCAGGCGCCGCTGAGCGCTTCGAGGGTGCGTTCAGGGATTCGGGTGTGCGGCCACGGCGGGGATCCAGCGCGATTATTCCGCCCACCGCGCGCACTCAACGGGGGCCCCGGGGCGTGGATCCCACAGTGCCTGGCCTACGGCGGACCGTATTCCGGCGATGAGTCAACGGGCGAAATCCGCCGCCAGGCAATGCTTTCGCTGGTACCGAACCATCTGGGCCAAACCCATCTGCGGCACAGCCAACTTGACGGTGACCAATTGACGCTTTCGTCCGAGTCGCCCTGTTCCGATGGGAGGACGGTGTACTCGTCGTTGGTGTGGGCCCGGGCCGCACAAGCCGGCTCGCAGGTCGCCTAGGCCGTAGCCGGGGTGGGCGTTCGTCTGCGGTAGGCTTTCGACCTGCCGCCGGTGGCGTCACCGGCGACAACAAGCACGACCGGGCTGTGGCGCAGTTTGGTAGCGCACTTGACTGGGGGTCAAGTGGTCGCAGGTTCAAATCCTGTCAGCCCGACGCAGGTCAGAGGACCTTCCCGGTGGTGTCACCGGAAAGCCGCGCGGCCCCGGCGGTTGGGGTGGGATCGGCGCGGCGGGCTAGCGGTGATGCGGCGGTTGCTCGTTGCGGAGTCGGCTCTCGTCCCACGCCGCGCGCACCTGCTCCTCGTCGCCGAACCTCTCCAAGTCCTCGAGCGTGACGTGCACCCGTGGTGGTTTCGGCGCCGCGGGTGGTGGATGTGGGGGTTCGGTGGGCATGAGGCGATTGTCTCTTTCGTCGACGGAAAGTTGCGGCCAGCACCCCGCGTGGACGATTCCCGGTGGGCACGGGGTGTGGATATATCGTCGCAGGTTCCGGGCGTGGTAGCTTCCGGCGGGCGGGATGAGATGATGGGCGGCGCGGCGAGCCTAGCCTCTACCCCCGCCGCGGCGCGGCGCCCATGGGGCTCACGACAGGGCTCGCGCCGGGGCGGGCGATGAAGTCAGTCACTTCCAGCAGCAGTTCTCCGCAGCCGTGACGAAGCGCTTCATCGGTGTCCGCGGCGATTGCGGAGGCCAACGCGTGAACGAGAACTGGGCGGCCTGGTGGGCGCGGAGTAGCGCGCCTCGAAAATCGCGTTCTCGCCGGCGCCACCACGGCAGCAAACACATTCTTGCCGCAGGGCTGACCGCCTATCTGCGGTTCCCGGTTGAACACCATGGGCGCGTTCGACATTCGAATTTCATTGAACGATCCTTTGGGGAGACCAAGCGACGGACCAAGGTCATTGGCCGATTCCCCGGCGAGACCAGCGCCATCAGCCTGGTGTGGGCCGTACTCGACCGCGCCTCGGCCGGTTGGCGCGGCCTGACCATGACACTGGTCGGCACCCGATTGCTGCACGATCTACGCCGATCACTCCTTGATCCACCCCGTGACCTGCGACCGCCGCCCTCCACCATGAGTGGCGACACCGGCCAGGCCGATCCCATCTCGGCCATCGCGTAGCGACCTCGGGTCGCGACGCCGGTACGTCTCAGTAAGGGATCACCGCTATACGTGTCAGGGTCTACCTGCCCGCATCTGAGAGCTCTTACCGCTGGCCTTGATGGCTGGCGGTGACCAGGTCGATCGGTGGGATGTAGCCGGTGATGCTGTTGATGGTGCGATGCAGGCCGTGGTGGAGCGCGTTGATGTCGCAGCGGGCCAGACCGCCAGTGGTGGCGATGACGTGTTCGATGGTGAACGCTAGATCGTTGATGGTGCCCAGGATGCGGCGGTCGGCGGTCTTGGCCACGGCCACCTGCCCGGGATCGAGTTCGCCGAGCGTATCGATGGGCAGGTGTTCGGCTTGCAGCGCGGCCTGGATCGCCGAGACGACGGGCGGGCCGATCGGGCGCAGGCCGGCGGCAGTGACGTTCGGCATGAACACCGAGAACAAGGTCCCGGCGTGGGTCACCAACAAGCATTTGCGCCCGTCGATCCAGATCAGATGGGCATACCAGTCCTGCTCGCAGGCTTCGCCGATGGCCGGCTCAGACACCCGCAGCAGCGCCAACACCTTGGCGGTACATCGCAACATCACGAGTCATGATCGTAGGCAAAGCCACCGGCGATCGGTACCCAAGAACGCCGTGACGGTGCGCCGGTACAGTGTGGCGGCGTGTTGGTCGCTGATCTGCATCACTTCCTCGACATGCCTCACGACGCTTCGGGTTCCACGCGGCGCCTTGCGCAGCATTTGGGCGATATTGTCCGGGCGGGCACCGCTGGCGAGGTCGGTGATCCTTGGGTGTCTGCGTTGCCGTGTAGACGCCGACCGGCCCACAGGCGCTGCCCCGGGCGGATGACCATCGCCTTCGTGTGGGCCGAGGCCGCGGCGCCGATCCGGTGGTGCACCGTCTGTGGCGACGAGGGGGTAATCAACACCTGGGCAGACACCCCATACGACCTGCGCCGCCGCCGACTCAGCGTTGCCGGCGATGTCGACGAGGTCATCGTCAGCGACGAGACCGCCGCCGCGTTACGCGAGCTGGCGTTGCTCGACCCTGACTGTGAGCGACTGGTGTTTGGCATGCGCGCCCACCCCGACGGCGCTGTCTTGCTGGCCGGTGCAGACGACCTCGAGGAGCTGATCGGGTTCGTGGCCGCCGAAGCCAACCACGAACCCAACCGGCGCCGCCAACACCGCCTCGACGCCGCGTTCAACGCACTGACCGAAGCCGCCCAAACCCTTTTCGGCTGAACATTCTCGGCCCTGCAGTGTCGCTCCTGTGGGCCGCCAACGGATCTGGAGCGGGTGTACCAAACCCGCGCCCCGCTATCCCTGACACCATCAGCGGCCAGCTACGGGCGGGCCCGTCACCGGAACTTCTCAGCCCGTATGCTGACGGCGAAGCTGCGAACCGGCCGGTGCTTTTACACCAACTTTCGGACGCGACCGTCGCCTGAGCTCACCCCAGCAACTGCAATGCTTGTAGGACCGGGGACTTCGCCCGCGGTAGGCGAGACGCGATGTCCATCAGCCGGGCCGGTTTGCCGCCTCGGCGCAGCCACTCTCGCAGCGCGTCCCGTGCCAGTTCGTATCCGGCCTCGCCGCGGAGCCGGAACGCGTCGGCGATCGACCGTTCAGGCGAGTAGATCCATGGCCGGAGTCTTACAGGGTGGCCAGGGTGCCGGCGATATCTTTGGTTAACAGACAGAGGTCCAGTTTGGCCGGATCGTGGGCACTAAACGGTTCGAATCCGAACCGCTGCCACCAGCGGAACGCGTCGGCGTTGAGAGCAGTGACAACGACAGCACGGCAGGCAGCCTTGATGTTCAGCTCGGCGGCGGTAGCCAAGATGTGCTTGACCATCTCGGTGCCAAGGCCAAGTCCGGCCACATGAGTGTCGGTGGCCAGTCGGCCGATCAAAAGCGCTGGAATCTGTTCCGGGGCGCCCTTGCCCAGACGTTTGGGGCTGGCGGACCGATCGATGGCTGTCATCGACAAAGTGGCATAGCAGACGACGTTGTGGTTAGCATCGGCGATCACCCATACCGCGGCGGTGTTGCCGCGGCGGTTTTGGCCGGCATAGCGACGCAGCCACTCATCTAATGTTGTTTCGCCTGAGGTGAATTCGTCGCGGTGATGTTTTTCCGGGTCGAGCAGCGTCGGCCGGTGGAACTGCACCCTTAGTCCAGCCAGCTGAACTTCGAGGGCCGCTGCAACGCCTTCGCCAGCCGCTCATTGACCTGCGCAGGACGGTTGAGCGCTTCGGTAAAAGCCGCCGCAGCATCGGGGGAGAGGTGGATGGTTTGCCGTTCGGCGAGCACGTCATCGGCGGCACGGTTCGCGGCTTGCAGCACGAATGCCGTGACACTGAGATGTGCCTCGCTTGCCGCCTCTTCTAGTCGCCGTTTGGCGGCGACGTCGACCCGCAACTGCAGCCGGTCGGCCTTCATCGAAGTCATGTACTTACAATGGCAGTACATTCGCTTCCCGTCAAGAGCACGCGAGCGGTTTGGGCCGGACTTCCGCGTGGGACCACGTTGGGACCACACGTAATGCGCGATGCTGAGCGAACTGCGCTTCCTTGAACGTCTCGGCATCGCGCCTGAGCTCGGGAAATCTTCGCCGACCAGGGGAAACGCATTACCGCTACTTGCTGGGGGTCAAGTGGTCGCAGGTTCAAATCCTGTGAGCCCGACAACATGAAGCAGGCTTTGCCCTGCTGTGATGCCGTCGTTTGGTCTTCCGGGGATGAGTTCGGGGCCTAATCCCGCCCGCGTTCCCCGAGTGCCTGAGCCGCCGTGGACACCTTCATCACCAGACGACGCTCGCGGTTCGTAACGGGAGTGAAGTGGTAGCGCTCGTAAAAGGACTGTGCCTCATCGTCTATCGCATCAACCACGATGAGCCGGCCTCCGCCGATTTCCGATGCGGCGACGGCTTTGCCTAGTGCGTCAAGGAGCAGCTGCTCGCCGTATCCCTGACCACGCAGCGCCGTGTCGATTGCCAGGCGGGCGATCAGGTATCCGGGTATTCGGGAATAGCCACCGGCCATGGATCCCGACACGCCGTCATCGTTGCGTACGACTTCGGTAGGGCAGATGGCGAAGTAGGCGCAGACTTTCTGTTCCCCGACGGGCATCCACACGTACACGTGCGCCACTCCATTGCTATTCGCGCGGCGGGCATGTGCGATCAGCCAGGTGTTCAACGACTCCTTGCCGCAATCGAACCCGCCCAGCGCGTGGTGGTCTGCCAGCCGCGCGGACTCGAACATGGATCAGCGCCTTTTGAACACCGCAGGCTTGCGTGCAGCTGCCGCCAGGCGGGGTGCGGCGTCGGCAGCATCCAGCGAGGACATCAGCGCATCGAACTGTTCGGGTTCCATTGCTGTGACCAGCTCCTGGCGCAGGATGTCCTCGGCGCGTTGCATCGCAGCTTTCCGCACGAACTCCGACGTTTGTTCATGCACAAGGTTGGCGGCGCACTGGATGCGGTCCAAGGTCGCTTTCTCCGCGCGAAGCTCGATGCGCTTCGTCTTGACTGCCACAGTGACACCTCCTTCTCCATCTGCAGATTTCTACGGAAATCAGTGTACGGTGGGTGTACGTACATTGCTAGACCAAATCGACCTTTCCGCCGGGGCCAATTGGGACCACGCGCTATGCGCGATGCTGAACGACCCGCGCGTCCCTGAATGTCGCGTATCGCTCGTCAACCGCGAAGAATGTCAACGAACTGAGAGAATGAGTTACCGCTACTTCCTGGGGGTCAAGTGGTCGCAGGTTCAAATCCTGTCAGCCCGACCGGAGGAAATGGCTTCTGAGCAGCGGTGATTAGGTGGTTAGCACCCTCAATCAGGGTTCAGCTCGATCCGGTTTGGGACCACCTGTCAACGTCGGCCACGGCGTCTCGTACCTCACTCGCCGCGAGCGCACGTGACGGGCGTCGCTTGCCCATTGCGTGCAGCAACCTCGGGCTCTCAACCGAACCACTCACCAGCCAAGTTGTCCCGGATTTGGATGCCGCTTGTGTGCTCAGGATTACCACTTATGTACAAGCACTATCCGTCAAGCGGGCTGAGCGTGGGCTGATGATGGTGTTTGATCAGAATTATGAGTGCCCTGCTGGACGAGGTGCTGGACGCCCACGGGGGGCTGGAGCGATGGCGGACCGCCAGAGCAATTCATGCGCGCGTGCGCTCGGGAGGGCTGCTGATCCGGACGCGGGTCCCGGGCAACCGGTTCGCGGACTACCACATCACCGTTCATGTCCACGAGGCCCGGACGGTCTTGGACCCTTTCCCGAGTAGCGGGCAGCGCGGGGTCTTCGAGGGCGGGGCGGCGCGGATCGAGAGTCACGATGGCCAGGTCATCAGCTCGCGCGCGAACGCACGGTCCGCGTTCTTCGGCCGCTCGGGCCTGCGCCGGAACATTCGCTGGGACCCGCTGGACTCCGTTTACTTCGCCGGCTACGCCATGTGGAACTACCTCACGGCGCCTTACCTCCTGACGCGCGAAGACGTCGACGTCAGCGAGGGAGAGACGTGGCAGCAGGGGGGAGAGACATGGCGGCGGCTAAACGCGTACTTCCCGCCGGAGATCGACACGCACTCATCCCGCCAGACCTTCTACTTCGATGCCGGTGGTCACCTGCGCCGTCACGACTACGTGGCCGAGGTGATTGGCCGCTGGGCACGGGCCGCTCAGTATTGCGCCGACCCTGTGCACGCCGGCGGGCTCGTGTTCCCAACTCGCCGGTGCGTCTACCCGATCGGTCCTGGCAATCGCTCGCTGCCCTTCCCGACCCTGGTGTCGCTGCGGCTGACCGAGGTGCGAGTCGAAACTGAATAAGTTTCGCCACCGGGCGTCGCAGCCAGTCGTCACCTCCAATGGCGGCCGAACTATTCGGTGACAAATTCGACTGCACTACTGTGCGGAAGCCGCGCCCAACCGGTTCGCCTGCGCCGATTGCACCGGCTTTCTAGGCTCAGTGTTTGTGGGGTCGTCGGGAAAGCGGTGTCAGGTCGCGGTCGGGGAGACAGTCTGCGCCGACGGGACCGTCATCCGTCATCTCGAGGCCGGTGATGGCCCGGCGTTGGTCTTGTTGCCCGGCTGGTCACAGACTTCGCAGACATTTTCGCAACAGCTGACCACGCTGTCGCAGTCATGGCGGGTATTGGCCGTCGACCATCGCGGCCACGGCCGTTCCTCTGTTCCTCATGTCGGCTATCACATCCATCGCCTGGCCGCCGATCTGCGGGAGGTCCTTGTCGCGCAGGCCCTCGATCGCATCCATCTGCTCGGCCACTCGATGGGCTGCGCTGTGATCTGGTCCTACCTCGAGTTGTTTGGCGACGAGCGGCTTGCCTCGCTGGTGTTCGTCGACCAGATGCCTTGCGCCCTGCGGAATCCGAGCTGGACGGATGCCCAGGCTGTCGAAGCGGGCGCAACAATGGACGCCGCCGGCTTATTTGCCTTTACCGACCTGCTGCGTGGTGAGGGCGTCGACCCGCGGGCTGAGTTTCTCGCCGAGGTCACTTCGCCGGGGATTACTCCTGGGGACTTGGGCTGGCTGGTCGAGCAGAGCCTGACCTTTGACCGTCGCCACGCGGCCGAACTTATCTTCGATGTCGCCACCCACGACTGGCGCAGTCTGATGCCGCACATCGAGTTGCCCACACTCGTGATCGCCGGCGACTCGGTGAACGTGCCGATCGCCTCACAGCAGTGGATCAGCCGGCAGATCCCCGGGGCCCGCTTCGCACGGGTGGGCGGGCATCGCGGTGGCACGCACTTTCCGTTTCTGGAGAACCCGAACGCCTTTGACGCCGCGCTGTCGAGGTTCCTCCCGGGGTGACACTCCCGACCCGCGAACATACCGACTTCCGCCGCGCGCAGCTGAAGAGCTTGACGCGCACGGCTGCCCGCACGGGCGGCGGACTGGGAGCCGGGCGCCACGTGTTGGGCTTGTGGGGGGACCGGGTTGCTCTCTACAAGCCGCCGGATTGAGCTTGACCGCTGGTCAAGTGGTCCAGCTTTTGTCGGTTTATGGTTCTGTGAACCTTACCTGTCCCAGCTCATCGGTGAATTCCAAACGCGCAGAGAATCATTCGGGACGCGATGGCTGAGCACAAGGTGCTGTTCGGCCGCAGCCGGTTCAAACAGATCCACTATCCTGCTGGGGGCAGCTCCATAGGATCCCTGGATTTGGTAATTCACACCCGATCAAGGTGGGAACCATCACCAACTACGCCGAGCAGGGGAGCGGGCGGTTCAGAAGTTTCCGGAGCGGGTATGAGGACCTCAGTGGATTTGCGCATCCGATGCCGAGGTCGATCTTTCGCGTCGACCAGACCACATGGCGGGAACCGGCTTCGCTGGTCGCTGAATCCCGCATTCAAGTCCGACGCGAATTTTCTCGGGGCATGCGCCTTGGTCGTTGAGCTTGCCGAGGCCAATGCACACCTGTTAGTCGAGTACGCGGACGCGCAAGGCCGGTGACACTTACACCGTCCACTCTCGGGGCCGGGGCTCTCCCGGTTGCGACGTCGGCACCCCCACCGGCTCGTCACCGCGAAGCTCGTACAGCGCCCAGGTGCGCTCGGTGGGCCGCCACGGTGGCGGCAGAGAGTCCAGCTCACCCCAGCGGTGCAATTGCACCGGCCAGCCAGCGCGGAGCCTGTCTAGTTCTAGTTGCCTGTGCATGTGGTCGCGGTACCAGATACCGTCGCGGGGATCGAGCCGCCCTTTAGGCAACCGCGTCTATACAGCCGAATGAACTCGTCGCGAAGCGTGCGCTGGGGGTGGTGTTCATCCCGTGGCGTTGGGATACCATCGCGCCTTCGCCGCGCGGCTTTCCCGCGCCGACCGCACGAACGACGGCTCTCGCTGACGCACGTCGGTGTGGACTTGCCGTAGCAACCGCGCCAAAGACCCTTCCAGCAGCCGCAACTCAGCGCTCAGCTTCACCCGTGGCGAGATGTCCGGCGGCGCGTCATACAGCACCGCCAGGTCCACCTTGCGGTCGATGGTGTCCAAAACCGCCCTGTCAGCCGCCGGCCGCACCAGGGACCGACCGGTGCGCTCGGACACCGACGCAAGCTCAGCATCCAACTCCCGCAGCACTTTTAACGCCTCAGCCGACCGCGTCATACCCCCCACCATCCCAGAACAAAGCTCAGCACCAAACCGGCGCGCACGGCTATCCGTCGATCGGGCCGTGCGCGGCGGGCGAGTCAACTTCGGCGGGATCGCGCCAGATGCGAGGACCATCGGCCCTAGGTAATGCCACAGGATGAGCGCACACTTCCGCCTCAGGTGCATAGAAACGGCAAGCTGAAGGAGATGAGCGGCGATGTGTGGCTCTGGTTGGGGCTGGGGCGGTAACGCCTGGGGTTGGGGCGCCATCATGCTGGCGGTGCTTTTAGTGGCGGTGATCGTGGCGGTTTTCTTTGCGATCGGCTATCTGGCTCGGGGCGGCAGCCAATACAACGGGGTCAGTTCCGCGGCGACCCGGCCAGAAGATACGTTGGCGCAACGCTTCGCTCGCGGCGAGATAGACGAAGACGAATACCAACGGCGCATCGCGCTACTGCGTGAACATCTCTGACCGCGATGGCTAGGTTGACGCGCCGGGCGGCGGTCGCTGCGCTCGGTGCGATCGGAGCGGGCAGCGTCGTAGGTCTGGGATATGTCCTTCGCAGCATCTTTGAACCGCCCTCGACGGCTATCCGCCCCACCGAAGGAGGCGGTTTTATGGGCGCCGGTCACATGGACATGAGCCGTTACATGGAGATGTTCATGCGGCACAGTGAAATCAACCGTGTTGTTGCGGACATTCCCGGCGGCGTGCGCACCACCACCGACTCGAAGTCCCCAGACCTCACCGCCCAACTACAGGCGCATGTCTCAAGCATGTATTCCCGCCTCGATCAGGGAACCGAGATCAACTGCATGAGCCAAAGCCTGCCGACCCTCTTCCGCCATTTCAGTGGCTACCGTCGTCAGCTCACGTTCACCCCTACGGGTGTGATCGCCGAGGAGACCGCTGACGATCCCGCCCTCACCGAAGCCATCCGCGCGCACGCGCGGGAGGTCACCGGGTTCGTGCAGGAGGGGATGCCCGCCATGATGCAACAGATGATGGGCCCGGGCGGGATGATGGGCGGAAGGGGCCGCGGCGGGATGATGGGGCCTCGCAGCCATTGACCGGAATCGGGCTACAGACGCGCAGACGCCCGCCCCACCCGGTGCTGGTGTGAATGCCGTTTCGGCTTCCTCTGGGCGGGCGGGCGGGTGCTGGTCCGCTGGCAGGAGTCCACGCTGACGATGGGAGCGACACCGGGTGGCCATCCAGCGGTGTTAGGGGCCGGTGAAAGGTGGAACACCGGCCTCCCGATTTGGAGCCGCCAGCAATGACTTTCGCGATGGCGGCGGGGTGCGTGAACGCGAAGTGTTCAGGCGCATCACCGTTCTCAAGGCGTAGCTGTCGCTCGTGAAGAACGGATACGGGCTGACCAAGACCTCGACATCCTCGCGTATCACGACGAACCCGCGGGTCGTGGTGAATGCATCGGCGGCCGGGCAGTTCACCCGCTCGCCGATAGAGTTGGTGCACGATGAAAGGGAGTCCTGGTGGCTGGTGCGGGGTGGCAGTT
This sequence comes from uncultured Actinomycetota bacterium, assembly GCA_963763005.1. GTDB lineage: Bacteria > Actinomycetota > Actinomycetes > Mycobacteriales > Mycobacteriaceae > Mycobacterium. The sequence goes on along the minus strand of CAVXMI010000011.1, from coordinate 5,289 downwards.
TTGGGTTGACCGGGGCGGTACGTTCACCGACATAGTGGCGCGCCGGCCGGACGGGCGCCTGGTGACGCACAAGCTGCTGTCGGAGAACCCTGCGCGGTACCGCGACGCGGCGGTAGCCGGGATCCGTGCGCTGCTCGGGACCGCTGAAGATGTGCCCGTGCCGGTCGCGGTAGTGGAGGCGGTACGGATGGGCACCACCGTGGCGACAAATGCGCTGCTGGAGCGCAAGGGGGAGCGCACGCTGCTGGTGATCACCCGCGGTTTCGGCGATGCGCTACGCATTGCCTATCAGAATCGTCCCAGCATTTTCGACCGGCACATTGTGCTGCCGGAGATGCTGTACGAGCGGGTCGTCGAGGTCGACGAGCGGATCACGGCCGAGGGTAAGGTGCTGCGGGCGCCGGATCTCGATCAGCTGGGCGAACAGCTGCGGCAGGCGCACGCCGACGGGATCCGCGCGGTCGCGGTGGTGTGCCTGCACAGTTACCTGTACCCGGCGCACGAGCGGGAGATCGGCAAACTGGCCGAGCAGGTCGGCTTCGTCCAGATCTCGCTGTCTTCTGAGGTCAGCCCGCTGATGAAACTGGTCCCGCGGGGGGACACCACCGTGGTAGATGCCTACTTGTCCCCGGTGTTGCGCCGCTATGTGAACCAGGTGGCAGACCAGATGCGTGGCGTGCGGTTGATGTTCATGCAGTCCAATGGTGGGCTGACCGAGGCGGGGCATTTCCGCGGCAAGGATGCGATCTTGTCGGGTCCGGCCGGGGGCATCGTCGGCATGGTGCGGATGTCGGCACTGGCCGGGTTCGACCATGTCATCGGCTTCGACATGGGCGGCACCTCCACTGACGTATCGCACTACGCCGGTGAGTACGAGCGTGTGTTCAACACCCAGGTGGCCGGGGTCCGGCTGCGCGCTCCGATGCTGGATATCCATACGGTGGCCGCGGGCGGTGGGTCGATCCTGCATTTCGATGGCAGCCGCTATCGGGTCGGCCCGGACTCGGCCGGGGCCGACCCGGGCCCGGCCTGCTACCGCGGCGACGGTCCGCTCACCGTCACCGACGCAAACGTCATGCTCGGTTGCATCCAGCCCGCGCACTTCCCCGCCGTGTTCGGTCCCGGCGGCGAGCAGCCGCTGGATGGCGAGATCGTGCGGCGCCGCTTCACCGAGCTGGCCGCCGCGATCCGGACGGCCACCGGTGATGAGCGGTCGCCCGAGCAGGTCGCCGAGGGGTTCCTGCGGATCGCGGTGGCGAACATGGCGAACGCGGTCAAGAAGATCTCCGTCCAAAAGGGACACGACGTGACCCGGTACGTGCTGACCACGTTCGGCGGCGCCGGCGGGCAGCACGCGTGTGCGGTCGCGGACGCACTCGGTGTCCGCACTGTGCTCGTCCCGCCGATGGCTGGTGTGCTCTCCGCGCTTGGGATCGGCCTGGCTGACACCACCGCGATGCGGGAGCAGTCCGTGGAGATCCGGCTTGAGACCGCCGCCCTGGAGAAGTTGGCCACGGTCGCGGACTCCCTCGAGCAGTACGCGCGTGCCGAGCTGCTTGACGAGGGCATCCGGGCCGAGCGGATCCGGGTGGTTCGCCGGGTGCATCTGCGCTACGACGGAACCGATACCGCGGTCCCGGTTGAACTCGCTGGGCTTGAGGCCATGACCACGGCGTTCGAAGCCACCCACCGTGCGATGTACTCATTCTTGATGGACCGTCCGCTGATCGCCGGCGCGATCTCAGTGGAGGCGACCGGGCTCACCGAGCAACCCGATCTGTCCCACCTGGGTGATCAGGTCGCCGACAACGCCGGCTCGCCGGAAACCGTCCGGGTCTACTCGGGTGGATTGTGGCGCGAAGCTCCATTGCGTCACCGGGAGCGGATGCGCCCAGGGGAGACTGTGACCGGCCCGGCGATCATCGTCGAGGCCAACGCCACCACCGTCCTCGACGATGGCTGGCAGGCGAAGTTGACCCAGTCCGGACATCTGCTCGCCGAGCGGGTGGTAGCTCCCGTGCAGCCCGATGCGGGCACCGAGGCCGATCCGGTGCTCCTGGAGATCTTCAACAACCTGTTCATGTCGATCGCCGAGCAGATGGGCTTCCGGCTGGAGGCGACTGCCCAGTCGGTGAATATCCGTGAGAGGCTGGACTTCTCGTGTGCGCTGTTCAATCCGGACGGCGACCTGATTGCCAATGCACCGCACATTCCGGTACATCTCGGCTCGATGGGCACCACCGTCAGGGAAGTCATCCGCCGCCGGGTCGGCACAATGAGGCCTGGTGACGTGTATGCGGTCAACGACCCTTATCACGGCGGCACCCATCTGCCGGATATCACCGTGGTGACCCCGGTATTCGACGCTGCGGGCGCGCACGTTCTGTTCTTTGTCGCTTCACGCGGGCACCATGCCGAAATCGGCGGGATCACCCCCGGCTCCATGCCCGCCAACAGCCACGAAATCCACCAAGAAGGCGTGCTGTTCGATAACTGGCTCCTGGCAGAAAACGGACAGTTCCGCGAAACGGCAACCCGGCGCCTACTCACCGAAGCGCTCTTCGGTTCCCGCAATCCCGATACCAACCTCGCCGATCTGCGCGCCCAGATCGCCGCCAACCAGAAGGGCGTCGACGAGGTCCGCAAGATGATCGACCACTTCGGCCTCGATGTCGTCCAGGCCTACATGCGCCACGTCCAGGACAACGCCGAGGAAGCGGTCCGCCGCGTCATCGACAGGCTCGACGACGGCGAATACCGCTACACCATGGATTCCGGCGCGACGATCGCCGTGCGCGTCATCGTCCACCGCGCCAGTCGCAGCGCGACCATCGACTTCACCGGAACCTCTAGACAGTTGGACACGAACTTCAACGCGCCGTCCTCGGTGGCGACCGCCGCAGTGCTCTACGTGTTCCGGACCCTGGTCGCCGACGAGATCCCCCTCAACGACGGCTGCCTGCGCCCGCTGCACATCGTCATCCCGGACGGGACGATGCTCGCACCGACCTACCCGGCTGCGGTTGTCGCCGGCAACGTCGAAACCTCACAGGCCATCACTGGCGCGCTGTTCGCTGCGCTGCGTGTACAGGCCGAAGGAGCCGGGACGATGAACAACGTCACCTTCGGCAACGAGCGGCACCAGTACTACGAAACCCTCGGATCCGGCTCCGGGGCCGGTGCCGGGTTCGACGGGACGTCCGTGGTGCAGACGCACATGACGAACTCCCGGCTCACCGATCCCGAAGTCCTCGAATGGCGTTTCCCGGTACTGCTGCGGCAGTTCGCGATTCGTCGCGGCAGCGGTGGTGCCGGACGATGGCGCGGCGGTGACGGCGCCGTCCGTCGGATCGAGTTCACCGAGCCCATGGTTGTGAGCACGTTGTCCGGGCATCGGCGAGTGGCACCCTACGGTATGGCTGGCGGCTCACCCGGGGCGCTGGGACGCAACCGCGTAGAACGCGCAGACGGCAACACCGTCGAGCTGGCCGGGTGCGACTCGACCGAAGTCCAGCCCGGCGACACACTGGTCATCGAAACCCCCGGCGGCGGCGGATACGGCACACCCTGATCGCATAGATCGCATAGGTATCGATGAGCACGTCCTCTCGTGCAGTGTGAGCGGGGAGGAAGCGTTAGCGATAGCGGCAATTTGACCGAGGCGTCCCTGCGCGAGGCGTTCGGGCATTCCCCGCGGGCGTGATCGCGATCGCCGCTGAGGTGGTCGGCGCACATTATCGCCCTCGAACGCGTCGGCCAGCAGCCGGTAGCTATTGTGCCGGGTCTCGTTGTCGAGGTCTGCGGTGTGGATGAGGCGGGCGGTGTGGACCTGCGTGCGCACAAGTCGGTGTCTACCACCGCCGGCGTGGCCGCGACCAGTGCAAGCGCACCTGCTGACCGGGGCGGATCTGCGCGACCCGGTCGATGTCGTGATCGGTAACCACACCGATCACCGGATAGCTGCCGGTCACCGGATGATCGGGGCCGAGGATCACCGGCAACCCGCTGGCCAGCACCTGAATCGCGCCGCGGGTCGCACCCTCGCTCGGCAGCTGGCGATCCGGCCAGCGGTGCTGCAGCGGCCGGCCGTCCAGCCGCATGCCAACCCGGTCGCTGCGATCGGAGGCCACCCACTCGCTGTGCACCAGTGCGTCGGGATCGATGAACCAGTCGTCGCGCGGCCCGGGCACGACGTTGAGCTCGATCGGGTCCTCGGTGAACGACGCCACCGGCGCCTGGTCCAGTTCGGAAAAGTCCGTGGTGTGCTCGCCGACGGGCAGCACGTCGCCGGGCTGCAGCGGCTGCGGACCGATCCCCGACATCACGTCGGAGCTGCGCGAGCCGAGCACTGGTTCGACCTCGATTCCGCCGCGCACCGCCAGGTACGTGCGCAGCCCGTAGTGCGGCGAGCCCAGCGAGATCACCTGGCCGTCATGTGCGTAGTGAATACTGTTGATGCCGAAGGGGATTCCGTCTACCGCGGGGTCGGTGTCGGCGCCGGTCACAGCGATTGCGATGTCGCCGCCGCACACCCGTGCGGTCAGCCCGCCGAAGGTCACCTCGATCGTGGCCCGGTCGGCGGGGTTGGCCACCAGCCGGTTGGCCAGCGCATGCGAGCGCCTATCCGCGGCCCCGGAGCGGGTGACACCAAGATGGGCGAGGCCGGGCCGGCCGAGGTCTTCGATCAGGGCCAGCGGCCCGGTGCGCATGATTTCCAGCGTCGGCGGACGGGAGCGAAGCGACTGGCTGGTGAACTCGGTCGTCATCGCGCATCCCAGAATTGCACCCACTTGCGCAGCGTCAGCAGCGCCGGATCGGGGCGGTGGACGTCCCACACCAGCGCATCGGTCTGCCCGATCAGCGGCCAGCCGCCGGGGGATTCGCGCGGATGGATGCCGCTGAACTCGCCGGCAAACCCGACGGGACTGGCGGGCACCTTGGTCCGCGCCTCGTCCCGCCGTAGGAACTGCAGTCGCGGGTCACCACCGACGAGGTACGCCACCCCCGACGCAACGCGCCACGGCTTACCGGTATGTGCGGCGACGACGCCCGCCTCGTCGAGTCCGGGGTGTGCCGCCACGTCGGCGAGATCAGTGCCGTCATAGACGACCGTTGCGACGGTCATACATTTGAACTTACCGCCGAGTAACCGTCGGCGCCGCAAACTTTCGAGCCTTGCCAGAGGTGCCTTACCAAAGGCTCAGGGCGCCAGCCGGCACCATCATCGAGCCGGTATCGTGCCCAATGAGCAACGACTCATAGGACGCTGCCGGCCGAACGTCCTTCAGT
>CAVXMI010000010.1:0-628266 GCA_963763005.1 uncultured Actinomycetota bacterium | reverse complement strand
TGTATGGAAAAAAAGGAATCATTGATATTGATGTTGAACCGGATGTTCTCGAAGATCATGATGGTGAAATGATCGGTTTTGTCCACAGGAACGACCGTAAATTTTGTTGGGATCGTCCGGTCCCCCACGTTTTTTATATTCGAGAGCTCTTCCCGGTTGATCAGCTTTCCGGACTCATCATAATATTCATTTTTCAGGGTGAAATAGTTGTCCTTTGCAATCCAGGTATCAATTTTCCCCATACAACCGGAGCATCTTCGTGCGGGATCATCTCAATTTTGTAGCAGTCATAGCCCGATATCGTTTCCGTTCCGACAATTTTATGGGTCATAATCATTGACGATGGATGACTCCCTCACCAGGTCATCATTTGTACAGGTCGGAACCCATCCAGGACTGCATCATCATCGAAGGAGGTATCTTGATCATCCGTGAGATCGATGGAAGCCAGTTCCACATCTCGTTTCCCCGTTTGAGAAATACCTGACCTTTTTCCTGCGGGGGGAGAGGTAATGTAGATCAGGGCATATTCTGTCCCTTTCATCCACGATTTGAAGGTGAGGGTGCGTTCCCACTTTGGCCGGTGTATCGTCATTTTTACTTCCGAATAGTTTGACTGTCCCTGCATCAGATCATGTGACTTCTTAACAATCTGATCAGCTGACATTTCCTGCCCGGAAATTTGTAAGACCGGAAAGATCGTCAGAGCCGTAATCAAGGCATTGATTTTCATGATGGCTTATTTTTCAAGGTCGATATCGATGAGTTTTTTCTTTACCTTTTCAAGTGGATAGAAGTCAGGATTCAAAACGTAGTTTATGGAAATTCCATCCAGCATGGAACCAAAAAGCATGGCTTCCGATTCGGGATCCTGATAGCCCATATTTACGAAATAAGTGCCCAGGATCTTGTAGAGATCCTTGTAAATCTTGCTGATCTCTTTCCGTACTATTTTCATTACACCCGGCTGGGGTATCACCGAGAAATACAGACTCCAGAAAATACGATTTTCAGCGATCGTTCGGAAGGCCTCTTCAATCAGATACCGAAACGCTTCCTTTGTCAATACCCCGTCTGCATCCGGCTCAATCAGAGCCGTGATCTTCTTGATCCCATCCTGAAAGATTTCTCTCAAAAGGCCTTCCTTGCTTTTGTAATAATTGTACATTAATCCCTTGGAGATCCCTGCTTTTGTGGCAATCATGCTAACAGAAGTGGAGTAATATCCTTCCGTGGCAAAGAGCTCCAGCGCTGCCCGTTTGATCAGAGACCGTTTGGCTATGCGAATCTCTTCAAATTGTTCTTCTGTGCGCGGTGACATTCTTTGAAATATAAAAGATCTTTATTGTTGATTGAGCGTACGGTCAAAAATAAATTACACAAACGTCTTTGTCAATACCCTGTTTGGATTTTTTTTTGACGAAAGATTCAGACTTCAATGCCTTTCTTCTCATTCGTGGAAAACTGGTCCAGGTAGTCCTGGAGGTTGCCATCCTTTTTCGCTTCGACCAGATTTTTGATTTCTCCCCGGATTTCGACGTGATTTTTCTTTTGCATGCAATAGTCCGCCAGGTTTTCAAATCCATGTAGATTTATCTCTTCTTCACTGGCAGTTTTGGATTCATCCAGCACATATTTGGTCATGGATGCCATGAAAACAGCCAACAGACCCGGCTCAATTTTTGAGATTACATCAATGGGCGGGTTCAGGGGAAAGACGTAATCAGGGGTGCCGTCCATCCAGGCTAAAAGAAAACGGGTTGCTTCTTCTTTTGCTTTGTCTCCTTTGTCAATCGGAGTTGAAAGAATGTATTCGGAAGCTTCCAGGGCAGGTTTTTCCGCTTTTGCATAATCCTGGGGCGTCTGAAGCTTTATATCCTGGTAAGAGGAGCGCTTCTGTGCGTACAGTCCCATAATGGAAAATATAAGCGTAAGTGTAAGGATCAAAATTTTTTTCACAGTGATTTATTTTAATGAAACGTTATTTAAATGGGTCAGATGTTAAGAAAACGTGGTAAATCCATCAGACTTCAGATCTACTGCATGGCAGCTCCTTTGCAGGGAAACACTTCAACCTGCCAAATCGTTTGCTTTGTTTTATACTTTTGAAGTAGAGCTCCATTATAAGGTCCTGCGAGATATTTTTACAAAAAAACTAACCCAAGGTACTAAGTGTTTATCCATAATAGGTTTCGAACGAGTATCTTTATCTATTTCCAATGATTAACCTTAAAAAATTCTGAGAAAATGGGAAAATATTTTTATTTGAGGTCATGTATCCCGGTTCGTTTTCCAAAAAAGTTATTCCTGTTTCTTCCGATTATTATCTTCTTTTTTTCCTGCAACAGACCTTCTGCCAGTGATCCGGGATGGACAAACGAATCATTACAGATGCCGGATATTTATACCGAAACCAATCTTCCAAAGCCGAAATCCGAGGGTGCCCGGTTAGTATCTGAATATTGCAGCCAGTGTCACTCCGTCCCGTCACCTTCAGCCCACAGCGCTTCTGACTGGGTACCCGTATTTCGAAGGATGATCCTTTTAATGGAAAAATCGGACCACAAGGGGCACGTGGGTGGCATGATGATGGGTAACAGCAGATCCATGCCAATGGGAATGATGGGAGCGGAAGTTCCAGGTAAGGAGGAACAGCAAGAAATGCTCAATTATCTGCAGGAACATGCTTTAAAAACCATTTCTGGAGAAGAGCTTCCGGAGCATGATAGTAAAGCGGCCAATATTTTTGCAGAACAATGTTCGAAGTGCCATGCCCTGCCCTCTCCTTTACAGTATACGGCTTCACAATGGCCCGGTGTTGTGCAGCGGATGCAGAATCATATTAAACAAGGAAACTTACCATTGATCCCTCAGAATGAATTGAATACCATCGTTGCTTATCTGGAAAAGAACGCCTAACTGAGAACTGACACCCACAGACCGGGAAAGGGTTCATAATTTTATTTTCGATGATTTTTTGCCATTTGCTAAATTGAAGGAAACATGAATAGATCAATTACTTAAAAATACTCAATTGTGATTTATTCGTTATGGATCGGTCCATCTTATCATTGAAAATTATTTACATTTTTCGTTTTTCATTGTAACTTTTATCCGGTTGAGATCGTCACACATTCGGAAAACGGAACTACTTCCATGACTGTGAAAGAATACAACGAGGCTGTGGAATCTTATGCGGACGGTATTTACCGGTTCATTCTCAAGAATCTCGGGGATGGAGAGCGGGCCAGGGATATTGTTCAGGAGACCTTTGAAAAACTTTTGGCGCAGGGTAGACGAAGTCAACGGCGAAAAAGTAAAATCCTATTTATTTTCAACAGCCTATCATACCATGATCGATATGATAAGGAAAGAACGACGACAAACCCCGGCGGGGACGGCGGCATCGAGCAGTCGGGAGTCCGCAATGACGTCCTCGATACCGCGGGGGAGGGCCGCGTTGATCATCCGATGCGGGTTGATCGGCGACCTCAGGGCACGCAGCCCCCGTGCCACCTGGTTGAGCACGAAGCTGCCGACGGGTCCTGACAGACGCCTGATCGCCGGCGACATAGGCGCCAAGGGCGCCGCTCGGTGCCGCTGTTCGGGCGGGCACCCGATATACAGGCCGCCGAGCCCGAGCGGTTCGGCGATCTCCTTCTGAACGAATTTCTCGATCGGCATGCCGGAGATCCGCCGCACCAGCTCGCCGACGAGCCAGCCGAACGTCAGCGCGTGATAGCCCACCGCGGTTCCCGGCTGGTATGCCGGCCGCGCCTGCGCCAGCGCATCCGCCATGTGCTCCCAATCGAGGATCTTCGAACTGTGGTCGATGATCGTGCCGACGCGGTGTAGACCCGCGGAGTGGCTCAGCACCTGCCGCACGGTGATGTCGGCCTTACCGTTCTGCGCGAATTCGGGCCAGTACGTGGCGACCCGTTCGTCGTAGTCGAGGTCCCCGCGGTCGGCGAGCACATGGGCGCAGGTGGCGGTGACTCCCTTGGTCGTACTCCAGCACATGGCCAGGGTGTCGCGCTCCCAGGGATCGCCGCCCGCAGTGCGAACTCCACCCCACATGTCGACGACCGGCCTGCCGCGGTGATAGACGGCCAGGGAGGCGCCACCGTCGGTGCGCGCGATCTGCTTCCGGAAGATGTTCGCCACTTCGCTGAACTCGTCGTCGTAACGACCTTCGGTTCGCTCTGTTGCTGATTTTGGAGCTTCCAATTTTTCAACCCTTCTTCTACTGGCCGACGTCGGCGAGTGCAGCCACGGCGTCGAAGCCCTCACGGATGCACTCTGTGAGTGTGTCTGGATCCGGCACGGCGGCCGCATCGGCATTGATCCCGACAAATGCCCCTTGGTCGTACCCCAGCAGGCAGCAGTCAGCCGTGGTGCCCATCAGAGGCCCGAAGGGGTAGAGCGCGACGATCTTCGCCCCGGCGAGGTAGACGTTGTGGTCGCCGGCCGTGTCGCCGGTGCTGACCGGGATGGCTATCGCCTCCCATCGTTCGTCGGTTGTCATTCTGAGTCGTGCGCTCGCTAATCAGCCCAGCACCGGAAACCGTCGCTCGCGAGCCAGCCGGTCAAGGGCGGTCTGCATCACCGAGCGGACGTGCGCGTCGACCTCGTCGACGTCGGGATTCTCGCCGAACTGGGCGGTGATGTCGATCGGCTCAAGCACCTGATAAACGATCTTGGTCGGCAACGGAAAGTTGGCCGGGAAGAACACACTCATGCCGAATGGGAAACCGATTGTGAGTGGCATGATCTCCGACCGCAGGCGGGTAAGGCCCACCCGCTTGGCCAGCCAGGTGCCGCGGGTCACGAATAGCTGGGTCTCCTGCCCTCCGATCGACACCGCAGGCACGATTGGCACGCCGGCTTCGATCGCGGTTCTGACGTATCCAGTGCGCCCGTCGAAGTCGATGACGTTCTGGGTCAGCGTCGGCCGGAACGCGTCGTAGTCCCCGCCGGGAAAAGCCAGCACGACCGCGCCCGAATGCAACGCCTCCGCAGCCTTTTCCCGGCTGGCGTGGACAACGCCGAGGCGACCCAAGTAGCTGCGGAACGCTGTAAAAAAGATGAAATAGTGGGCAAGTGTGTAGAGGGGGCGGTCGTATCCGAACTTGTCGTAGAAGGCTGGGCCCAAGACGAGCACATCAGGTGTCAGCACGCCGCCGGAGTGATTCGAAACCATCAAAGCGCCGCCGACGGGCGGAACGTTCTCCACCCCCCTCACCTCTGCCCGGAACCATCGCTTGACAAGGGGCGTGACCAGATTACCCAGCTGCTTGGTGAACTCCGGATCCCACTTCGCAAGCTCTTGATCATCAATTGCCTTGTCGTTCATGGTTTCCCCTGCCGTGTCCGTCGTGCAGTTCAGCGAGCCGACCAGCCGGACCGCGATGCACCCGGCCGCCATGTCTTGGCTTGTTTTGGCCATTCCCGCTGGACTGCCGGCCGTGGCCGTGGCCACCGTGTCGATGAGGTTAGGCCGTGGCAGCTAGGTGTACATGGGGCGTTTGTCACTTCCGGAGCTGCCAAAGGACCCCTCATTGCGGCATGCGGTCGAACTGCGAGCAGAATGCGAGACGAGGTGCGGTCAGTCGCGCGCATAAACCCCTTGAGTGAGGAACGTGGCTATGAAGCCCGTGACGATTGACCCGCGCTACCACGACGCGGTGATCTTCCAGCTGGACGGTTTCGTCGCAGACACCGCGGCGATCGACGTCGCGGCCTGGAAGGCAACGTTCGACGACTATCTGGCCCGAAGGCCGGCGAACGAGCACGAGGACCACTCTCCATTCGCCGATGACGACTACCGCAGGCACGTCCACAACAAGGCGCGCCTCGACGGAGTCGCCGACTTCCTCGCCTCCCGGCGCATCTCGTTGCCTCGCGGCGGGCAGGAGGACAACTTCGAGGAGACGGTATGCGGCCTTGTCAACCGCATGCAGAACCTATTCGTCGACCTGCTGTACCAGGCGGTGCCCACGTTGGAGTCGACTGTCGATCTGCTGCGTGAACTCCAGGAGGCCGGAATTGCGGCGGGCATCTACTCGCCGAGTCCCGACCGCCAGCGCGTGCTGCGCGCAGCGGGCATCGAGAATCTGTTCGCCGTTCATGTCGACGGTGTGATCGCCGGGGGGTTCGGGCTTGCAGGCAAGCCCGAACCCGCCATCTTCTTCGAAATAGCGCGCAGACTCTCGGCGAATCCGAGCCGGTCCGTCCTCGTCGTGGACGTCGAGGCCGGCGTCGAGGCGGGCCAGGAAGGCGGCTTCGCGGTCGTCATCGCTGTGGACCGCACCGGTGGTGCCGATGAGCTGCTGGCATGCGGTGCCGACGTCGTGGTCACTGATCTTTCCCACGTCGAGATCCGCAAGGGTGACAAACGCTTGTCACAGCTTCCGGACGCCCTCAACTCTTACGGCCAGCTGGTAGGCATTATCGCCGGCCGGGAGCTGTTGGTCTGTCTCGACTACGACGGGACGCTCTCTGAGATCGTCTCGGACCCCGACGCCGCCACGTTGGTCGACGGCGCGGCCGAAGCTGTGGAGCGCTTGGCGACGCTGTGCCCGGTCGTGATATTGAGCGGCCGGGATCTGGCGGACATCCGCGACCGGGTCGGCCTACCGGGGATCTGGTACGCCGGCAGCCACGGCTTCGAGCTCATCGCACCCGACGGCACTTACCACCACAACGATGTGGCAGCCGCCGCGATACCCGCCTTGGAGACCGCAGCTGCGGAACTGCGCAACGACCTCGAGTCGATCCCCGGAGCGCGTGTGGTGCACACGCGGTTTGCCCGCGCCATCCACTACCGCAACGTCGCGGTCGAGCACGTTGCCGAGGTGGTGGCGGCCGCACACCGACGTGGACGACGGCATGGGCTTCGAGTGACCAACGGCCGCAAGGTCGTCGAGTTGCGGCCGAACGTCGACTGGGGCAAGGGCGACGCGCTGCGTTGGATCAGCGATCGCATCCACCAATCGGGTCGTGTGGTGCCCATCTACATTGGCGATGACCTCACCGACGAAGACGCCTTCGATGCGATCCGATACACCGGTACGGGGATCGTCGTGCGGCACGACGAGGACGGCGGGCACCCCACGGCCGCTCAGTTCACCCTGCGAGGCCCCCGGGAAGTAGCCACCTTCCTCCGCCGTGGCGGGAACTGGCTGGCGTACGAGAAGCAGAGTTTAGACGGCACATGGACGTTCACGTTCGACGGCTATGATCCGCACGACGAGAAACTGCGCGAGGCATTGTGCACGGTCGGCAACGGCTACTTCGCCACGCGGGGCGCCGCACCAGAATCGAAGGCGGGCCAGATCCACTATCCCGGCACCTATGCCGCGGGCGTGTACAACCGTCTCGATGACCTTGTCGGCGGCACCCGGACGCAACACGAGAGTCTGGTGAACCTGCCCAACTGGCTTCCGCTGACATTCCGCATCGACGGCGGCGACTGGTTCGACGTCGACGAGGTCACGTTGTTGTCTTATCGCCAGGCTTTCGATCTTCGCGGCGCGGTGCTGACCCGCGAGTTGCGCTTCCGGGACAGTGCCGGCCGTACGACGTCGGTGACGCAGCACCGGTTTGTGGCGATGAACCAGGCCCACGTGGCCGCCCTTGAGACGACGATCCTCGCTGAGGACTGGTCGGGACCGATCGAGATCCGTTCGACGCTCGACGGCAACGTTCGCAACACCTTGGTGGAGCGCTATCGCGACTTGGCCGGCAATCACCTGCGGGGACTGGAAAAGCGTGCGTTGTCAGAGAATTCGGTGATCATGACCGCTGAGACGACGCAGTCGCAGATTCCGGTCGCACTGGCCGCGCGGACCAGTCTGTGGCACGGCGACACACCTGCACCGGCAACGTATCGACTGGTGGACGACGAGTTCGAGATCGGTCACGACATTTTCATCGAGCTAAACGCGGGTCGGTCGCTGAGCGTCGAGAAGGTCATAACACTGGTCACCGGCCGTGATGTCGCCACGTCCAAAGCTGCCGAGGGGGCCGAGCGCTGGCTCGCGCGCCAGGGGCGATTCGAAGAGATGCGTGACGCGCACATGCTCAGCTGGGCCCATCTGTGGCAGCGGCTGGCCATCGATGCCGATAGCAATGCCGACGAGATGCGCATCCTGCGACTGCATTTGCTGCACCTGTTGCAGACGGTGTCCTACCACTCCGAGGATCTCGATGTCGGGGTGCCGGCCCGGGGGTTGCACGGCGAGGCCTATCGCGGCCACGTCTTCTGGGACGAGCTGTTCATCTTCCCGGTACTGAACCTGCGGCTTCCGACGGTCACCCGGTCGCTGCTTCGGTACCGTTACCGGCGGCTTCGGGAGGCGCGCCGAGCCGCCAGGCTGGCCGGGTATCGCGGCGCGATGTTCCCATGGCAGTCCGGCACCGACGGCCGCGAGGAAAGCCCAGAGCTGCACCTGAATCCGCGATCCGGGCGGTGGCGGACCGATCCCAGCCATCTTGCCCATCACATCGGCATCGCCGTCGCGTACAACGCGTGGAAGTTCTACGAGGTCACCGGCGATTTGGCGTACTTGATCGACTACGGGGCCGAGATGCTCGCAGAAATCGCGCGATTCTGGGTCAGCAGAACGACATACGACCCCGGACGGGATCGCTACGGCATCAACGGTGTCATCGGGCCCGACGAATTCCATAGCGGCTATCCGGATCGGCCGTACGAGGGCGTGGACAACAATGCGTACACCAACGTGATGGCGGTCTGGGTGATCCTGCGTGCCATGGACGCGCTCAGGTTGATGCCGCTGCCGAATCGGTTGGACCTGCTTGAGAAGCTCGACTTGACGGACAGGGAACTGTCCCAGTGGGAGCACGTCAGCCGGCGGATGTTCGTTCCGTTCCACGACGGTGTGATCAGCCAGTTCGAAGGCTATGAGCAACTGGCCGAACTGGATTGGGACGCCTACCGCGAGCGGTACGGCAACATTCAGCGCCTCGACCGCATCCTCGAGGCCCAGGAGGACGACATCAACCGTTACAAGGCCTCCAAACAGGCCGACGCGCTGATGCTGCTCTACTTACTGTCATCGGATGAACTGCGCGAGCTGCTCGACCGGCTCGATTACCACCTCAGCCAAAGACAGATCCCGAGGATGGTCGATTACTACATGGAACGAACCTCGCACGGGTCGACGCTGAGCGCTGTCGTGAATGCGTGGGTGCTGGCCCGGGCCAACCGCGATCACGCGATGCAGTTTTTTGAGCAGGTGCTCAATTCGGACATCGCCGACATCCAGGGCGGCACGACCTCCGAAGGCATTCACCTCGCGGCGATGGCCGGGAGCGTCGACCTCGTCCAGCGGTGCTTCACCGGCCTGGAAACCCGTCAAGATCGCATCATTCTGTCCCCGCTCTGGCCGGAAAGCGCTCCTGCGCTGGGCTTCCCGATGCACTATCGCGGCCACCGCCTGTACGTGAGGGTGTCTGGGGAGGGCGCGGAGGTCAGCGCAGACCCACGCGACGTTCCGCCGATCGAAATCGAATGCCACGGCCGCGTGGAACGGCTGGAGCCGGGTAACACGATTCGCTTCCGCTGACCGAGCGCTCCGAACGAATGTTTCTGTTACGCATGTGATTCACGCCGTGGGTAAGTGCGCGTTGGATGGAGATGCCGCACCGATCAGCCAGACCCACGCGCGGTCACCCATCCGCTCGTTCAGCGCGGTCGAGTTTTCGATGTCGGCGAACAGGATCACCACGATCCGCTGTCGGCTCAGCCAGCTCAGGTCCGGCTGCTCGACTTCCGCCCAGTCCGCCAGATCCTCGATCGAGCCGCGCACGGCAGCTCCGGCCCCCGTCCTGAAGAAGAGATTTGCAGTCTGCCAAAGTGTTTGGATCAGATCGTGTCCACCACCCGGCGTCAGCAATTGTGGCCCGCCGACACCGCGCCGTAGGTCGTCGGTTTCCCGCCGGCTGGCGGCTAACTCCCGCTGGGGGCGGATCAGCAGCACTCACAACGCGACAAGACCTACCTCCTCAATGACGATGGCCCCCGCAAGCACCCAGACCAGAGCGTCTGTCACGTCAGCGAACCTAACGCCGTCCTCGCGCATTCATTGAACGGGTGGCTGACCGTTGAGGCCTCGTTGCACGAGACGGTGGGCCCCGGTGATCCTCTTGACCCCAGCGCCGGGGACCGTCGGCGAACGCCGGCGAGAGACCTTTGGCGGATTATCGTGTTTTCAGGTTGGCGCGCGCGGGTCGCTCTAGGCTGTCGCCATGAAGCGGCTGTCGAGTCTCGATGCGGCGTTCTGGTTCGCTGATACTCACGAGTGCCCCCTGCACATCGGGGGACTGACGATATCTGACCCCTCCGAGGTGCCGAACTTCAGCTTCGGTGCGGTCAGAGATCTTCTCGCCGCTCGTCTTCCCGAGCTTCCGGTGCTGCGCTACCGGGTGACCGGCGCGCCCCTTGGCCTGGACAGGCCATGGTTGGTCGAGGACACCGAACTCGACATCCACTATCACATCCGCCAGATCGCGGTGCCCGCACCCGGAGGACGCCGCGAGCTCGACGAGCTGGTCGGCCGGCTGATGTCCTACCCGCTCGACCGCACCAGGCCGCCGTGGGAGCTGTGGTTCATCGAGGGCGTCGAGAACGGGCGGGTCGCGACCTTGACCAAGATGCATCACGCGCTGATCGACGGTGTGTCCGGCGCCGGGTTGACTGAGATCATGCTCGACGTGACGCCCGAACCGCGACCACCCGCCGTCGCGGCCGGCGCAGCATCGGCGGGGACCGGCATGCCCCGATTCGAGCGTCGCGCGCTCGGCGCGATCTTCAACGTCGCGGTCATGACGCCATACCGCGTGCTGCGGGTCGTCCAGCAAACGCTGTCTCAACAGTTGGCGGTGCTTGGACTGGCCAACAAACCGCCGCGTTTCTTCGAAGCACCCACGACGCGTTTCAATGCCGACCTCACGCCCGAGCGGCGAATCGCCACGAGCAGTCTGCGGCTGGATCGGCTGAAGGCGGTCAAACGGGCCTATGGTGTGAAGCTCAACGACGTTGTGCTCGCGCTGGTTTCGGGGGCGATGCGCCATTACCTGCAAGACCGGAAAGAACTCCCCGAGCGGCCACTGGTGGCCCAGGTTCCGATATCCACCCGCCACGACAACACAGAAACCGGCAACCAGATCACCTCCACAACGATCAGCCTGGCCACCGACATCGGCGACCCCGCCGAGCGGCTAAAGACCATTTACCGCAATTCCCAAGGCGCCAAGGAGATGGCCAAGGCGCTCACCGCCCATCAAATCATGGGGCTGACCGATACGACACCGCCCGGCTTGTTGGGGCTGGCGATCCGGGCATACACCGCAAGCCATCTGGGCGGGCACGTCGCTCCGATAAACGTCGTGATCTCCAACGTTCCCGGGTCCGACCACCCGATCTATCTGGCGGGCGCGGTCGTCGAGCGGCTGGTGCCCATAGGACCGCTGATGCTGGACGTGGGATTGAACATCAGCTGTTTCAGCTACCACGGATCGATCGATTTTGGTTTCGTCACGACGCCGGAGATCGCCGACGACATCGACGAACTCGCCGACGCTATCGAGCCGGCCCTGCAGGAACTGGAAAAAGCTGCCGGTCTGGTGTCGGCGCCCTGATCAGAGATTCTCCGGCGGCTTTGGGAGGTGTTAGATGGCCGAGCGACGGCGGCTCGGCGTCCAGGACGCCCTGTGGCTGGAGATGGACCGCCCCAACAACCTCATGGTCGTCGATTCGGTGGCCTGGACCTCAGACCCGCTCGACTGGAGCCGGGTGCGCCAGGTCATGGAGGAGCGATTCATCACCCGCTACCCGGTGTTCCGCAGCCGGGCGGTCAAAGACCGCGACGACTCGTGGTGGTGGGAGGTCGACGACGACTTCGACTTCTCCGCACACGTCACGCTCGTCGACCTGAAGGACCCCGACGACCCCCGTGAGCTGCAGGCGCTCGTGGCGAGTCACCGCACCGAGATGCTCGAGCGCGGCCGGCCGCTGTGGCAGGCCATCTGGGTGAACCGTTACCGGGGCGGTAGCGCCACGATCCTGCGGACGCACCACGCCATCGCCGACGGCATGCGCATGGTCGAGTTGACGATGAGCATGTTCGACGCGTCGCCCGAGGGCGGTCCCGTCCGCGGCCCCGGCATCGAGCAGCACGCGGCGCATCCCCGCCCGCCGGGGCAGCCGATGGCGGACCGGGTGCGGTCGGGAGCCGCCAGGGCGACGGAGACGGCGCAAGGCGCGGTGTCGTTCATCGGGAAGACGGTGAGCGACCCGTTCAGCCGGGCGACAGACGTGGCGGGTGGCGTGGTCGAGGCCGCCGGCGAGTTGCCCCGGCTCATCGGTCGCGGCGCCGACTTCGGTCGATCGGCGCTGCGGAACCCGGTGGGGGCCGGCCACACGGTCATCACGTCGGCGTGGGCGACGGTGTCCGATCTCGCCGAGTCCGCGCGCTCGACCATGCGGGCGGCGGTGCCGGGCAGCGGCGCGCTGGTCGATCTGTTCTCCGCGGCGCCCGGTGACGTGGACACGGTCCGCAAGCTGCTGGTCGGTACCCGCAACGACACGACGATCTGGACGGGTACGGCCGGCCACGACAAGGGCGTGGCGTGGTCTGAGCCGATCTCGCTGGCCGAGGTGAAGGCCGTGGCCGGTGCGAACGCGTGCACGGTCAACGATGTGCTGGTGACCAGCGTGGTCGGAGCGCTGCACCACTACCTCGAGGCCCACCACGCCCGCTGCTCGTCGGTGACCTTCATGATCCCGGTGAACCTCAAGCCGATCGACCTGTCATTGCCCGATAACCTCGGCAACGAGTTCGCCCTCGTGCAGCTCGAGCTGCCGACGGATCAGCCCGATGCCCTGCGGGTGCTGGCCGTGGTCAAGCGGCGGATGGACCGGATCAAGCACGGCCACGAGGCGGCCTTGGCGTTCCGCATGCAGGAGGCCATCGCCGGGTTCAACCGCGGGTTGTACGAAGCGTCGGTCGACCTCTTCACCAACCGGACGCTGGGGTCGCTCACGAATGTGCCCGGGCCGCCGATGCAGGTGTACCTGGCCGGCAGCAAGGTCGAGGGGATTGTCGGCTGGGCACCCGTGTCGGGCAACCAGCCGATGAGCTTCACGATCTACAGCTACAACGGCACGGTGATCGTGGGCATCGCCTGCGACAAGACGCTCGTGCCCGACCACGAGACGATCGTCGACGGCTTCTCCGCCGCCTTCGACCGGCTAGTCGCAGCGAGTGGCAAGGCGTAGAGCGCCACGTCAACGCATCACGAGCCGTTCATGATCCATTGTTTTGCGGCCTCGGCCTGGCCAGCCGGGAAATGCTTGATCTCCGCTGACACAAAGTGCGACGTTAAGCGCTCTGCGACATCTCCCAGGTGGGAATCCGTTACGACTGCCACTTTCTTTACGTGCTTTTGATGATCACGAACAAAGCGAAAGTGGGTGACCATTGCCCCAAAACCCTCCCACCCCGGGAACGCCGAGGCTTCGATGATGACGCCCGCAAGATCGCCGGTCGCCTCGATCTGGGGGTCGACGGCCTTCGCGATTTTCACAAAGTCGTCCTGCTCGATCGCAGATTTGGGTTGCATGTGCAGGATGGAATTCTCGGTATCGAGGTCGTATTCGATCATGTATCGCTCCTTTACGAGGGCTGCGGTCCCAGGGCCGAACGCGCTGATGGTGTTGCTGCGGGTGAAGACGGCTTAGCCCTGTAGCCGCCCGCAAGATCGAGAGCGATGCGGCCGTCAGGCCACATGTTTGATCAACCCGAGTTCGCGAGCACGGGCGACCGCATCGGCGCGATTGTGCACACCCAGCTTCTTGTATGCACGCTCGGCGCGTTCTTTGGCGGCGGAGCGAGAGATCCCAAGCTTGTCGGCTATCAGCGCGAAGGTCATCTTCGTCGGCAGGTAGCGGAGCACTTCCAGTTCGACCGCGTGGACGGAGGCGGCCACCGCCGCCTCGTCCGCCTTCCGGTGCGCCGCATCGATCGTCGCATCCGAAGCCGCCACCGCCTCGGCCGCTTCCCGTTGCGCCGCATCGATCGTCGCGGCAGAGTCCGCCACCGCCTGAGCTTGCGCGGCGTACGCTTCGTCGATCACGCGGGCGGTGTCCTCCACGGCAGCGAGTTGCACGCTGACAAGCTGCTCGGTCCGTTCTCCGATGAAGCCCTCGCTGAACACGACGCCGCCCAGATCCGCGATCGAATCGAACAGCGGCTTCGCCCATCGATGCTCGACCAGGATCAGGGCCAGGCCCGAACCCGGGACAAGCGACTCGGCCAGAGCCTGGGCTCGCACGCTCTGCAACACCTCGACGCCACGGCCCTCGAACATGGCGAACACATCGAAGGGTTCGACTTCGGCGCCAGTGATCAGCAGGTCACCGAAGTCCTCGTCCGCGACCTCAACGCGCGTCAGTGATCCATCGTCGTCCATCGTCAGGACCAGCACGTCGAGCAGGCGAAGCACGCCATATCCTTCCAGCTTGTCGATCTCCTCGATGATGGTGCTGACGAAATCGACCCTTGGTTTGAACCCGACCGCGATCAACTGCGTCGGCCCGATCATGCTGACGTCTGTTCCGGCGTCCACCGTCTCCTCGTTTCTGCCGCGGCCGTGGTCAAGTTGGCATGACGATCGGTCCCGGCCCGCTACGGGTAATCGTCCAACAGGGTCGACCGAACGATAAGGGCAAAAGGTCATCGGGTGTCGGCGGCTAGACAACGTCGTGCGTCTTGAGATCGTCGGCTGCGATGTCGACCGATCAATGTGGCGGCGAGGACCGCGGGCTGGTCCAGGAGGATCGCGAGATGGCCCGCGAGACGGCCTTCGACAAGACCGGCGGGACTTGCGGGCCGGTGTTGTCGGTCCCGATAGTGTCGCCGTTGTGGACTTCGAACTCGACGATGATCAACGCGCTTGGGTGGCAGAAGTACGGCAGTTCCTACGGGAGAACGTCACCCCGGCGCTGCAGGCCGAGATGGCCGAGCACGGACTCGAATACCAGGGTGGGGAGCTCGCGGCGTTCCGCCGCAAGATTGGGGAAAGGGGCTGGTTCGGGTTGAACTGGCCCGAGGAGTACGGCGGCCTGGGCCGCACGGCCATGCACCAGCACCTGCTGATGAGCGAGTTCGAGTACGCCGGCGTGCCCGGACCCGACCTGACGGTGACCTCGGTGGCGCCGATGATCATGCGGCACGGCACTGAACAGAATAAGAAAGAGTTCCTGCCGCCGATCGCCAGAGGCGAAATCGTTTGCGCGGTCGGCTATTCCGAGCCCAACGCGGGAACCGACCTGGCCAGCCTGCGCACCCGTGCGGTGCGCGACGGCGACGAGTGGGTGATCAACGGATCCAAGATCTGGAACAGCGGGGCCCAGCGTTGCACCCACGAGTGGCTGTGCGTGCGCACCGACCCCGATGCGCCGCGTCATCGCGGAATCTCGGTGATCATGGTGCCCATCGACAGCCCTGGCATCGAGGTCCGCCCGCTGTACGCCTGGTCGGGGTACCGCACCAACGAGACCTTCTTTCGTGATGTGCGCGTGCCGGTCACCAACCTGATCGGCGAGGTCAACTCGGGATGGACCTACATCACCGGTGCCCTGGATCTGGAGCGCGGTGCGTTGACCAACGCCGGCGACCTGCGTCGCGCGCTCGACGATCTGGTCGCGCTCGCCGCCCGTCCGGTACGCGACGGGTCGGTGCCGGCGCACGATCCGGCGTTTCGCCGCCGCCTCGTGCAAGCCGAGGCCGATGTCGAAGTCGCGACGCTGATGGGCTACGAGGCCGCCTCGATACTCGACGGTGGGCGAATTCCGACGGTGGAGGTCAGCGTCGAGAAGATCTTCACGAGCGAATTGCGGCAGCGGATAGCCGATTTGGCGATCGACCTGCTCGGGCCCGACGGGCTGATCACCCATCGCAGCCCCGATGCCCCGTTGGGTGGCTTCTTCGAGCGGCTGTATCGGGTGTCGCCGTTGATGCGCTTCGGTGGCGGCACCAACGAGGTCCTGCGGGACGTGATTGCCCAGCGCGGGCACGGCATGCCGTCCTACGGGCGGTGACGGTATGAGAGTCATTCCCGATCAGGACGAGCGCGATCTGGCCGCGATGTGTCGCAGCCTGCTGGCCGGCGAGTGCCCGACGACGCTCGGACGCGCGCCGGGCGGGGAACGCATGACCGCGGCATTGTGGAAGGCGCTCGCCGAGTCGGGTGTGCTGGGGCTCGCGATCGACGAACAGCACGGCGGCTCCGGCGGCAGTCTGCCAGATCTCGGGATCTTCAGTGTGGCGGCCGGACGTGCGTTGTGCCCCATTGTCGTTCACAGCACCGTGCACGCGGCACTGGCAGTCGACTGGCTCGGGGCGCCCGGGGCGCGGGACGCCTGGCTACCGGCGCTGGCGTCTGGAACCGCGCGCGCAACCACTGCGTTGTGCAGCGCCCGCGACGCGGCCGTCATCACGCCGGCTCTGCGCGCCCGCCGGGAGACCGAAGGTCGGTGGCGCCTGCGCGGCCTGACGGACTTCGTCGCCGATGCCGATCTGGCCGACCTGCTCGTCGTCACGGCGGACGCGGGCGGAAGGACGCTGGGGTTCGTCCTCGACGCCGGTTCGCACGGGATCAGCGTCGAACCGCTGGCGATGATGGGCGGGCACCATGCGTTCACGGTCCGCTTCGACGACGTGTGTGTCGACGATCCCCGCGCGATCCTCGGCGGCGCCGACGGTGCCGGGCTCGGTGGGCAGGAGCTGCGCCGGGTGGCCAACGCCGTTGTGGCACTGCTCTGTTTGGATCTCGTCGGGGTGGCCGAGGCTGTGCTGGCGCGCACGGTCGACTACACGAAGATGCGCGAACAGTTCGGCCGGCCGATCGCTTCTTTCCAGGCCGCCCAACATCTGGTGGCCGACATGCAGATCGCGCTGACGGCGGCGCGGCTCGCCGCCCACTCGGCGGTGTTCTGGATCGGGCGCGGCCGCACCGCCACCAGGGAGACGGCGATCGCGCGGATGCGCGCGACCGCAGTCAAGCAGATCACGCTGGACGCCCACCAACTGCACGGCGGCATGGGCTACGTCATCGACACCGATCTGCACCTGTTCTCCGAGCGCGCCCGCATACTGTCGACTATCGGTGGTGGTGCGGACGTCGCCGCCAGTTGGCTTGAGAACGAGATCGACTGGGAGGGCAGCCGATGACGGCGGAGGGCCTCGTCGACCCGGAATCGGCAGCAAAGATCGGTACCGTCGTCGCCTCGGCCACCGGCGAGGTGAACCGGCGTGACTGGCAGCGCTGGGCCGCCGCGATCGGCGACCACAACCCGCTCTGGTTCGACCCCGGGTTCGCGCGGGCACACGGGTACCGCGACGTCATCTGCCCGCCGCTCTTCCTGCAGTACGCCGTCCTCGGCGTGACCGCGCTGCGCGACCTGAGGCCCGACGGGTCCTCCGGCGCGGTGTCCGGCGGCATGGCGTTTCCGCGGGCACCGCGGCGGATGGCCGGCGGCGAGAACACCACCTTCCATCTGCCCGCCTACCACCGCGACGAGATCGAGATGGTGCGCACCGTCGAGTCGATCGTCGAAAAGGAAGGCAGATCAGGCAGATTCGTGCTGGTGACCTGGCTCAGCGAATACCGCAATCGGGACCGCGACCTCGTCGCCGAAGCCACCACCTCGATGATCGCCAGGCCGCTATGACCGAGCAGGTGTATTACGAGGACGTCGAACCCGGTGACGCAATCCCGGTCCTGAAGGTCACCGTGGACGAGACCCAGATGTTCTTCTTCAGCGCCGCCACCTACAACGGTCATCGCATCCACTACGACAAGGACTGGGCGCGTGAGGTCGAAGGGTATGACGACCTGCTCGTCCAAGGCCCGTTGCAGGCGGCGCTGTTGTCGCGCGCGCTCACCGACTGGATCGGCGGCGACGGTCGGCTGGTGGTGTTTTCGGTACAGAACCGCGCGGTCGCCCATCCGGGCGAGGCGCTGAGGTTCGGGGGCGTGGTCACCGGCAAGCGAGACGAAGCCGCCCTGGTCGATCTCGACGTCTTCTGCCGGCGCGGCGACGACGTGCTGATGCCGGGCACTGCGACGGTCGCGTTGCCGCTCCGGGGCGCACCGTGACGGGTCTGCGAGGTGAAGCGGCCATCGTCGGCATCGCGGAGTTGCCGGCCGAACGCCGCCAGAGCCGCCCGCCGTCGTTCACGCTGGACCAGTACGCGTTGCTCGCGCACCTGGTGATCGAGGATGCCGGCGTGGACCCCGGTGTGGTGAACGGCTTGTCGTGCCACGGGATCGCCGAGTCGGACATGTTCGCGCCGGCCACGCTCTCGGAGTATCTGGGTCTTCCGCTGGATTTCGGCGATCGGGTGGACCTGGGCGGCGCGACCGCCGCGGGCATGGTGTGGCGGGCCGCGGCGGCGGTGGAACTGGGAGTGTGCGATGCGGTGCTGGCCGTCGTCCCCGGATCATCCGAACTGCCGCGGTCAGAGCAGCGGCCCGCGCGAACCCCGGGATGGTACGGGGCATCGAGCAACAACTACGGCTCGCCGCAGGCCGAGTTCGAGATCCCCTACGGAAACGTCGGCCAGAACGCTCCCTATGCGCAGATCGCGCAGCGCTACGCAGCCCAATTCGGATACGACGCAGCGGCTTTGGCGAGGATCGCGGTGCAGCAGCGCGCCAACGCGTGTGCCCACCCCGGCGCGGTCTTCCACGGCAAGCCCATCACGGTCGAGGACGTGCTGAACAGCCCGGTGATCGCCGACCCGATCCACATGCTCGAGACCGTGATGCGGGTGCAGGGCGGTGCCGGCGTGCTCGTCGCGAACGCCGAGGTGGCGCGCCGTGCTCGGCACCGCCCGGTGTGGATCAAGGGGTTTGGCGAGCACATCCTGTTCAAGACCCCCACCTACGCCGACGACCTGATGCGCACACCTATTGCTCGCGCCGCCGACAAGGCGTTCGCGATGGCGGGGCTGCGGCGATCCGACGTCGACGTCGCGTCGATCTACGACTGTTACACGATCACCGTGCTGATGACGTTGGAGGACGCGGGATTCTGCGCCAAGGGCGAGGGCATGGCGTGGCTGACGGAGCACGATCTGACGTTTCGCGGCGACTTCCCGGTCAACACCGCGGGCGGCCAGCTGTCGTTCGGGCAGGCCGGCATGGCCGGGGGGATGCACCACATGGTGGACGGCGCCCGCCAGGTCATGGGCCGCTCCGCTGCGGCGCAGGTTGACGAGTGCAACGTCGCTTTCGTGACGGGCAACGGCGGCATCATGAGCGAGCAGGTCGCCCTGATCCTGGGCGGTGACTGACGTGACAGCGCCGTTGCCGCAACCGACGCCCGTGTCGCAGCCGTTCTGGGATGCGTTGCGCGAGTACCGGATTCTGATCCAGTACTCGGCGTCGGCGCGGCGGTACGTGTTCTATCCGCGCACCCTGGCTCCCGGGACGCTGGCCGACGACCTGGAGTGGCGCGAGATCGACGGCAGGGGATTTTTGTACACCTACACCGTCGCACGCCGGCCGACCGGACCACCGTGGGCCGACAAGGTGCCGCAGCTGCTCGCGGTCGTCGAGTGGGATGTGGGCCCTCGTGTGAGCACCGAACTGGTCGACGTCGAACCGGACGACATCAGCATCGGCATGCGGGTCACCCCGGTGTTCTGCGACGTTCCCGATGCGGGGATCACCCTGCTGCGCTATCGGCCGGCGAACGAGGCTGGTGCATAACGATGTTCGAGACGCTGCAACAGCTGCTCCGGTCGCGGATGGCCGACGACACACCTGCGATCTTGCATGGCGAACGGACGTGGAGCTGGCGCGAGCACCTTGCCGAAGCCGCGGCCGAAGCATCGGCGCTGATCGCGCTCGCCGATCCCGCCCGGCCGCTGCATGTGGGCGCGCTGCTTCCCAATTCACCGGCGATGCTGCGGTCGATGGCGGCGGCCGCACTCGGCGGCTACGTGCTGTGTGGCATCAACACGACGCGGCGCGGCGACGGCCTGGCGGCTGATATCAGGCGGTCCGACTGCCAGCTGGTACTCGCCGACTCCGAGCACGTGGCGCTGCTCGACGGGCTCGATCTCGCCGGCGCGACCGTCCTCGACGTCGACGGAGCCTACTACCGCGACGCGGTGGCAGCGGCAAAACCTCTCGTGCCGTATCGGGAAGTCGGCGGCGCCGACACCGTGCTGATGATCTTCACGTCGGGCACCAGCGGCGACCCGAAGGCGCGTGCGGTTCGCGCATGCGATGGCGGTCATGTGTGGCGCCAGCCTGATCGAGCGGTTCGAGATCACGGCCGACGACGTGTGTTACCTGTCGATGCCGCTGTTCCACTCCAACGGCGTGGCGGCGGGCTGGGCGGTGGCGATCGGAAGTGGCGCGACGATGGTGCCCGCCAGATTCTCGCCGTCGCGGTTCCTGTCCGATATTCGCCGCTACGGCGTCACGTACATGAACTACGTCGGCAAGCCGCTGGCGCTGGTGCTGGCCACGCCCGAGCAGCCCGACGACGCCGACAACACGCTGCGGGCGGCGTTCGGCAACGAGGCCACCGAGCGCGACATCGACGAATTCGCGCGGCGTTTCGGATGCCGGGTGGTGGACAGCTTCGGCTCCAGCGAGTTCGCGGTCATCGTGATGCGGGAGGACGGAACGCCGCCCGGGTCGATCGGCAGGGGATATCCGGGCGTGAGCGTCTACCATTCCGAGACGCTGACCGAATGTGCGGCTGCGGTTTTCGACGAGCACGGCGCGCTGGCCAATTTCGACGACGCGGTTGGCGAGCTGGTCAACACCTACGGTATGGGCGGTTTCACGGGCTATTACAACGACCCTGCCGCGACCGACGAACGGATGCGGCACGGCATGTACTGGTCGGGCGATCTGGCATACCGCGACGCCGACGGATGGATCTACCTGGCCGGGCGCACCGCCGACTGGATGCGGGTCGACGGGGAGAACCTTGCCGCGGGTCCGATCGAGCGGATCCTGCAGCGCCTGCCCGAGATCAACCACGTTGCCGTGTACGCCGTCCCCGACGAGCACGTCGGGGACCAGGTGATGGCGGCGGTCGTGCTGAACGAGGATGCGACGTTGACGCCCAGGCAGTTTCAAGAGTTCCTGGGCGCCCAGCCCGATCTCTCGCCGAACGCGTGGCCGAGGTACGTGCGGATCGACACCGCGCTGCCGCAGACCGCGACCAACAAGATCCTCAAACGCACGCTGATCGAACAGGGCGCCGCCGCGCGCGACGGCGTGCTGTGGGAACGTCAGGCCCGGGGCCGGGACTATGCCGTCGCGGAACCGGTCCGGTAGTCGACCTGCCAGTGCTTGATGCCGTTGATGAAGCTCGACCGCAGCCGCTCGGGCCCGGCGACCGGCGCCAGGTCGGGGAGGTGGTCGGCGATCGCGTTGAACATCAGGTCGATGGTCATCCTGGCGAGGTTGGCGCCGACGCAGTAGTGGGCGCCGGTGCCGCCGAATCCCAGGTGGGGGTTGGGGTTTCGAAGGATATTGAAGCGAGACGGGTCGTCGAAGACGTCCTCGTCGAAGTTCGCGGACCGGTAGAACAGCACCAGCCGCTGGCCCTTTTTGATCAGCACGCCGCCGAGTTCGGTGTCGACGAGTGCGGTGCGCTGAAACGCGGTGATGGGGGAGGCCCAGCGGATGATCTCGTCGGCGGCGGTCTTCGGACGCTGTGCCTTGAACAGCTCCCACTGGTCGGGGTATTCGGTGAAGGCCATCATGCCCTGGGTGATCGAGTTGCGCGTCGTCTCGTTTCCGGCGACGGTCAGGGTGACGACGAACATCCCGAACTCGGCATCGGTGAGCTGGCCGTCGGCGTCGGCGTCGACCAACGTGCTGACGATGTCGTCGCCCGGGTTCTCGGTCTTGCGGGCCGCCAATTGCATGGCGTACCACATCAACTCGCCTGCTGCGCCCAGACCGTCGTATTCGGCGAACTCCGGGTCTTCGTCACCGATCATCTGGTTGGTCCAGTCGAACAACTTGTCGCGGTCCTCCAGCGGCACCCCGAGCAGTCCGGCGATGGCCTGCAGCGGCAATTCGCGGGCGATCTGCAGGACGAAGTCGCCGGCGGCCTTCTCGGCGGCCTGGGTGGCGATTCGTTGGGCGCGCTCGCCGAGCTCGGCACGCAGCCGCTCGACGGCGCGCGGCGTGAACCCGCGAGAGATGATCTTGCGCAGCCGGGTGTGCTCGGGGTCGTCCATGTTGATCATCGACGCCCGGCCCGCTTCGATCTGGCCGCCTCCTCCGCTCACCTTGTAGCGCGGTACCACCGACTTCTCGGCCGACGAGAACACGTCGCTGTGCAAGGACACCTCACGGATGTCGTGGTGCCTGCTCACCACCCAGAAGCCACCGTCACCGAACCCACCCTGATCGGGCGGCTGCTCGTTCCACCAGATCGGCGCCGCACGGCGCAGCTCGGCCAATTCCCGCACCGGCAACCGGTGGGCGTAGATCTCGGGATCGGTGAAGTCGAAGCCGGGTGGCAGGTTCGGGGCGGGAATGGCGTTGCTCCTCAGGTTCGCTTTGCTTGATGGTAGCGAGCGGCGGTGCACTACGGTTCGGATTAGGAAGGGGTGCGCATGGACGACGGCGTGCAGGCCATGCTGCGTTCCCTGGATGCCGGGTTTCCTGCCGTCGAGACGATGACCGCCCCGCAGGTCCGCGCGGTGCTCGTCGGCCGGCGCATCCCCGTCACGAACCTCGACGACGTGGCCGGCGCCGCCGACCGCCTGGTACCGGGCCCGGATGGCGAGGTGCCGGTGCGGATCTACCGCCCGCACGGCCACTGCGAGTCGCGACCCGCGGTGGTGTTCTGCCACGGCGGCGGCTTCGTGCTCTGCGACCTGGAATCGCACGACGGGTTCTGCCGGGCGATGTCGCGCCATACCGGGTCAGTGGTCGTCTCGGTGGACTACCGGCTCGCGCCGGAGCACCGCGCGCCGGCGGCCGCGCGGGACGCGTTCGGCGCTTTCTGCTGGGTGGTCAGCCACGCCGGCGAATTGGGCGTCGACCCGGCGAGGGTGGCGGTCGCCGGGGATAGCGCCGGTGGGAACCTGGCCGCGGTCACCGCGCTGTCGTGCCGGGAGCGCGGCGCTCCCATGCCCGCAGCGCAGATGCTGATCTACCCCGTCGTCGACAGGTCGTTCGACACTCCCAGCTATCGGGCGTACGCCACCGGGTACGTCAACACCCGCGCGGCGATGCGGTGGTATTGGCAGCAATACCTGGGCGGCGACGCTCTACCGGAGCCCGTCTACGTCGTCGCGCCGGGCCGCGCCGAGTCGCATACGGGTCTGCCGCCCGCGATTGTGGTGACCGCGGGTTTGGATCCCCTGCACAGTGAGGGCACGGCGTATGCGCGGCAGCTGCGCGCGGCGGAAGTGCCTGTGGTGCATCGCGATTACCCCGGCCTCTTCCACGGCTTCATGACGAACATGCCGTTCGCCGCGGGGGCCGCGGCCCGGGAACTGCTGTGGGCCGACATGCGGCGGCTGCTGGCCGCGGCGCCGGAGGCGTCGACGTGACCTTCGACGCGATTGTGATCGGCGCCGGCTTCGCCGGGCTTTATGCGGTGCATCGCGCCGTATCGGCGGGCCTGTCGGTGCTGGGCATCGAGGCCGCCCCCGGCGTCGGGGGAACCTGGTATTGGAACCGCTACCCCGGTGCCCGCTGCGACGTCGAAAGTGTGGACTATTCCTACTCTTTCGACGAGGACTTGCAGAACAGCTGGATGTGGACGGAGCGGTTCGCGGGGCAACCCGAGATTTTGGCGTACCTGGACCATGTGGCGGATCGGTTCGATCTGCGGCGGCATTACCGGTTCGGCACCGAAGTGGTGGGGGCTCGCTTCGACGAGGGCCGCGGGGAGTGGTTGGTGCAGACGTCGGCGGGCGGCAGTCACCACGCCCGGTTCCTGCTGTGTGCGACGGGGTCCTTGTCGGCGGTCAACCGGCCCGACATTCCCGGGCTCGCCGACTTCGCCGGACAGGTGTACTTCACCGCCGCGTGGCCCCGCGACGATCCGGACCTGCGCGGCAAGCACATTGGCGTCATCGGCACCGGGTCGTCGGGCATTCAGGCCGTCCCGATCCTGGCGGCCGAGGCGGAGTCGCTGGTCGTGTTCCAGCGTTCCCCGAATTACACGGTGCCGATGCCCAACCACCCCTGGTCGGAGGAGGACCTGCACCGGATCCGGCAGGAGTATCCCGAGCGGCGCCGGCGCTCGGCGTATGCGCCCGCGGGCACACCGCACGGCACGTATCACAAGAACGCGGTCGACGCCGATCCCGAGGAGCGCCACGAGGCGCTGTGGCGGCGCTGGAACGACGGCGGTGTGCTGTTCGCCAAGACCTTCCCCGATCAGACCACCGACCCGGCGGCCAACGACATGGCACGGCGGTTCGCCGAAGACCGCATTCGCGAGATCGTCGCCGACCCCGTTGTCGCTGCGGACCTGATTCCCGTCGACCACCCGATCGGGACCAAGCGCATCTGCACCGACGCCGGCTACTACGCGACGTTCAACCGCGACAACGTGCGGCTGGTGAACCTGCGCCGCGAGCCGATCGAAACCATCACCCCCGGCGGTGTCCGCACGGCCGATGCCACCTACCCGTGCGACGTGCTGGTGTTCGCCACCGGTTTCGACGCGTTGACGGGTGCGTTGACAAGGATCGACCCCGTCGGGCCCGGTGGGCAGCGGCTGTCGGACATCTGGGCGGACGGGCCGATCACCTTCCTCGGCGTGATGGTGCCCGGGCTGCCGAATCTGTTCAGCTTCAGCGGCCCGGGCAGCCCCTCGGTGCTGGCCAACATGGTGTTGCACGCCGAGGCGCAGGTCGACTGGGCGCTCGACCTGATGCTGGCGGTTCGTGGCCGCGGCGTCACCGAAGTAGAGCCACGCCGCGACGCCGCCTGGGCCTGGACCGATCACGTGGCGCACGCCGCTGAGCGGACGCTGTTCCCGAAGGCACAGTCGTCCTGGTATCTGGGGGCCAACATCGACGGGAAGAAGCGGGTGTTCATGCCGTATGCCGGCGGCTTCGGCAATTACCGCAAGTATTTGGACGACGTCGCGGTGCGGGCTTATGCGGGGTTGGTGCTGACGACGCGATGAGCGCGCCCGAGCTCCACCCGACCCGCGGGTCGACCTCAGCACCGCCGGCCTGTCGGTCTGGGGGGCGCTGACACACCCGGCGCTGACGGCTACCCGTGTCTCATGCCGCGGATCAGCTGGCCGCCGATCAGCACGACCGCGAACACACCGCCGGTGATTCCCGAAATGAGCAGTGGCAGTTGGCCGTTCGAACCCCACAGGAAGCCCGCCCACAACCCCGCCACCAGTACGCCCAGGCCGGTGCCGCCCTGGAACACGCCCTGCGCGCTGGCCTGATACTCCTGGCCGACAAGCCCCGAGATCCAGGCCTTCCCGACGCCGTCGGTGCATCCGGTGAACAGTCCGTACGCGCCGATCAGCAGCCATGCCGTCACAATGTCGGTGGTCAGTCCCAGCCCGATGTAGCCGATTGCGAAGAACGCCAGACCGAAGCCGAACAAAGCCGGTCTGCCGATGCGGTCGGCGAGCGATCCGGCCGGGTAACTGGCCAGGGCATACACCGCGTTGTATCCGACGTAGGCCAGAATCACCTCCACCACCGAGAAGCCAATCTCGTTGAGCCGCAACAACAGCAGGGCGTCGGGAAAGTTCACCACACTGAAGCCCATGAGGAGTGCGGTCACCCGCCAGTACGGCCGCGGCAATGTGCGCACACCGGCCCAAATGGACTGCCGCTGCGCTCCCGGGACGGGACGGCTGCGCTCCCGCACGAGAAAGATGAGTGCCACGCTGAGGACGGCGGGCACGATCGCGACATACAGCAGCGGCGCGATCCGGTGGTCCAGCAGCTCGTAGCCCACCAGCCCGAGCAGTGGACCGACGACGGCACCCAAGGTGTCCATCGTGCGGTGGAAGCCGAACACCCGGCCGCGCACCGCCTCGTCCACGTCGTCGACCAGCAGTGCGTCCCGCGGTGCGCCGCGGATGCCCTTGCCGAGCCGATCGACGACGCGACCCGCGAGCACACCCGGCCACGCCCCGGCCACTGCGATGATCACCTTGCCGAGCGCCGCCATCCCGTAACCGGCGGTGATCAGTGGGCGTCGCGCAAACCTGTCGCCCAGCGGGCCCGCCGTGAGTTTGGTGAGCGAGGCCGCACCTTCGGCCACGCCCTCGACGGCTCCCACCACGGACGGCGGCGCACCCAGCACGGCTGTGAGGTAGATCGGCAGCAGCGGATACAACAGTTCACTGGCGGTGTCCTGCAGGAACGAGACTGCTGAGAGCACCCGAACGTTGCGGGTGAGCCAGCTGGGCCACGAGCGTCTCGGTCGCATCAGTTCCCGTTCCACGGTCGTCAGCGTATGCACCGCCGTCTACTATCCGCACCGCGGAGCTGGTTCGAGAAAGCCGTTGCCGCCGGCCATGCCGCCGCTCGCCACTCGGATTGACACTACGCAGCGAGCAGACGTGGTCCCGCGTTACTGCTGACTTACCATCAGCACGCCCTGAAATCGAGCGCAAAAGCAACTCGCACCAAACGGAGTGGAGGGTGACCGAGTCACCGCGTCAGTCACGGCGTAGCTGCTCGTGTTCGTCGGCGCGGACACCCCGGACCAGCGCGCACCGGACCCTGCAAGACCGTCGAGGATGTCGAGCCGGCCGCCCTGGGCCGGGTCTTCTGGCACAACACCAGCCGGCTGCACGGTTACCTGGACGACGTACCGCCAGCAGAGTTCTACGCTAAGAAACGGACCGACCAACCCCTGGTCGAAATCCAATAGCCCGAGCCCCCATCAGAACTCCATCAGAACCAGGGCGATTCACACCACATCTGGTCGCTCTCGTGCGTGCCGGTGCCGTCTTCCGCAAAGGGAAACTGCTCGAACGGCCCGTCGACATCACCCGGGCCCAGCCCGACAAATCACACGAAACGGAGGTCGCCTGAAATAACCTCATCCACAGGTCTTGACAATATCTCCTTTGCGAGGAAGCCCAAGTGCCTCCGTCACAACGATAGATCCGCGTATTTTGAAGGGGCGTCGGCGACCACTCGAGGTCGTAGATAAGGGTGTGGACCATGAGGATTACCGCTTTGCGAGCTATCGTGGCGGCACCAGTGCTCGTTGCTGCAGGTCTTATTGCTCCGCCGTTGGCAGGTGCATACCCCTCGGGACCGTGTACCGACATAGGAACAGTCGTCCCGGAAACTAACGCCTATACGCTGTGCACGAGCGTCGGCTGGGTTCATGTCAACGAGCCACTCAAACTGGACCCGAATGGGTCCTGTGGCCACTTAGGAACAGTTGGCCCAGACGGCGGGATGCCCTACACCATCTGCACAAACCTCGGCTGGGTTGACGTTAACCGGCCAGTATGCGCCGATTTTCCAGCTTGGTTCGACTGCGCTGGCAACCCGAGAACCTAGGAACGCGACGGGTGACCCCCACGAACCAAGCGCTCCACTACTACCCTCGACTGCCCGGGCAGATCCGGTCGGTGATACCGAGACCATCAGGATGCGGATTTAGTCCGTGGCCAGTACACGGTAGACGGATTCAGGTGCAAGAAATCCGGTTCGCACTTCAGTCCGGGCGGTCCAGCCTCCGGGTCGGTAGTCACCAGGCATTGTCAGTTTCACGAGGCCCAAAGTCGCTACCAGAGCGCGCCGTGGTCGGCGGAGAGGATGAAGCCGTGATTGCCCTCCGTCTTGCAGTGCACCGCACCCTGGTAGTCGACCGCGCAGCTGGCACCTAGGGTCTGCACCCGTTGACCGGCGGGAAGCACGGGGACGTCGCGGGTGAAGATCGGGGTGTCTGAATGGCGGTATTCGGCGGGGAGAGTGGCGTCGGCGAAGGTCTGGTTGGTGCCCGGCGGAGCGTCTGAGGGCACGGCGTCGCAGCCGATCGGGCCACCGTTCGGTGCGATGCCGCACGACCGCCCGTCGGGTGTCTTGAAGTAGAGCCAATACCCCCAAAAGTTTGGGGTCTGTGGAGTCAGGCTGCCGTAGTAGCCGTTGGATAAGCCAGTGGCGAGCGGATAGCTGTCGAGGTCGTCTGGGGGTGGTGTGTTGTCATCCCCGGGTAGGGCGGCGACCGCCGGGGCTGCCCAGATCGCGATGCCGCCCAGACCGGCCAGCAACCCCACAAGCACTGACCGCATGGTTCCACCCTACGTCGCAGAGCTGTTCGACGGCCGTTCGGTCGCAGAAGGTGACGCCTCGATGTCTCATTTGAGACGACATACGAGAGTCTCGAAAGTTCGTTTCGGAATCACCGTGAACGCCGATGTCCTGACAATCGGGGGAATCCGGAGTGCCCTCAGGTGTTCGGGGTGTCTGAATTGGTTGATTGCTTCTGGGAAGATCGCAACGAGCAGTCCGATTGCGATCCAACGTGCCACGGTGCGTAGTTGTGGGATGAAGAAGCTGACAGCGCCGATGATCTGGAGTGCCGCGGTGCTCTGGTGCCCCAGTTGATCGGGGTGCGTTAGCGGAACAGCTAGTCGGAGATGAGCTGGTCGAAGGACCGACGGTGGGTGAAGTGGGTGACGCCGGCACCGGTCAACAACAGGCCGAGCAAGGCCCGTGATCGACGCAGGGACTTGTCTGCGGTCATTGCAGTTTCCTTGGCTGGGTGGTGGGGCCATCGGGGTGCGCGGCGTTGATGCTGTGGGATCAGGCTGGGGGCGTGGTGGCGGCGGTCGTTTGCAGGATGCTGGCTAGCATGAGCGGGATTGACCTACGTGCGGGCACGCCGCCGTTGAATTGGAGCGATCTGGGCGTGAGTGAGCTGCCGACCGGAACGGTGACGTTGCTGCTCGCCGACGTCGAGGGCTCGACGCGGTTGTGGGAGACCCAACCCGACGAGATGGCGGCGGCCGTCACGCTGCTCGACCGCACTGTTTCGGCTATCGTCGCGGCCCACGATGGTGTGCGGCCGGTCGAACAGGGCGAAGGTGACAGCTTCGTGGTCGCTTTCGCGCGCGCCAGCGAGGCGGTGGCGTGTGCGTTGGAGCTGCAGCGTGCACCGCTGGGCCTTATCCGGCTGCGCATCGGCGTGCATACCGGCGAGGTGCAGCTGCGCGACGAAGGCAACTACATCGGCCCCACGATCAACCGGGCGGCACGTCTGCGCGATCTGGCGAACGGGGGACAGATCTTGCTGTCGGGTACCGTCCAGGATCTGGTGGTCGACCAACTCCCAGCCGATGAGTGGCTGACCGATCTGGGCACCCACCAGCTGCGCGATCTGCCCCGCCCCGAACGAGTGGCGCAGCTGTGCCACCGCGACCTTCGCAACGAGTTCCCGCCGCTACGTACGCCCAACCCCCCTGCCGCCCAACATCTTCCGGTGCAGCTCACCAGTTTCGTCGGCCGCGGCGCAGAGATGCACGATGTGCGGCAGATCTTGGCCGACAACCGTCTGGTGACCCTGACCGGTGCGGGCGGCGTCGGCAAAACACGCATGGCGGTCCAGATCGCCGCCCAGATAGCAGGCGAGTTCGGTGACGGCGTTTGGTACGTCGATCTGGCGCCCATCACCGATCCCGACGTCGTGCTGATCACAGTGGCCCGCGCACTGGGCTTGCCCGACCAACCCGGCCGCTCCACGATGGACACACTGGCCCGTTTCATCGGCGACCGCCAGATGCTGGTCGTGTTGGACAATTGTGAGCATCTGCTCGACGCGTGCGCGGTGCTGATCGTTGCTCTGTTACGAAGCTGTCCGGCATTGACGTTGCTGGCCACCAGCCGTGAGCCGATCGCGGTGGCCGGCGAGGTGACTTGGCGAGTGCCGTCCCTGTCACTGGCCGACGAAGCGATTGAGTTGTTCACTGACCGGGCCCGCCTTGCCCGGCCCGATTTCAGCATCACCGACGCCAACGCTGCTGCCGTGACGGAGATCTGTCGGCGCCTCGACGGGATGCCGCTGGCGATCGAACTCGCGGCGGCGCGGGTGCGCGCCTTGTCGCTGACCGAGATCGTCGACGGCCTTCACGACCGCTTCCGCTTTTTGACCGGCGGCGCCCGGACCGCGGTGCGCCGCCAGCAGACGTTGCGCGCCTCGGTCGATTGGTCGCACGCGCAATTGACCGGCCCTGAACGGGTGTTGTTTCGCCGACTGGCCGCGTTCAGGGGCGGTTTCGATCTCGACGCTGCGCAGGCGGTCGGCGACGGTGACGTAGAGCCCTACCAGGTCCTCGATCAGCTCACCCTCCTCGTCGACAAGTCGCTCGTCGTGGCCGAAGAAGGTCGGCGAGGAACGCGATACCGGCTGCTGCGTACGGTGCGCCAGTACGCCCTGGAAAAACTGGGCGAATCCGGCGAAGCCGATGCCGTCCGCGGGCGTCACCGCGATTACTACACGTCGATGGCCGCCCTGCTCGACACCCCGACGCTCGCTGGCCACCAGCAGTATCTCGAGCAGGCCGAAACCGACTTCGACGACCTGCGGGCCGCGTTCGCGTGGAGTCTCGAAAGTTCCGATATCGAGCTTGCGTCGGCGCTGGCGTCGTCACTGCAGCCGCTCTGGCTTGGGCGGGGCCGTCTCCGCGAAGGGCTGGCCTGGTTCGACCACGTCCTCACCCAGCAGAATGCGCACCAGGCCGAGGTGTCGCCAGCGGTGCGCGCGCGAACGCTCGCCGACAAGGCCGTGCTCGACGCTTTAGCGGGTGCCACCGACAACACCGATCAGGCCCAACAAGCCCTGGCAATCGCGCGCGAACTCGACGACCAGGCCCTGTTGGTCCGGGCGCTCACCGCTTGCGGCGCTGTCGCCGGCGACAACCCCGCGCTAGCCTGGCCGTACTTCGCCGAGGCGAGCAGTCTTGCCCGGGAACTAGGCGATCGGTGGAGGTTGAGCCAGATCCTCGGCTGGCAGGCGCTCGGGGCGTTTATGCAGGGTGACCCGATCGCAACGCGCGCGGTCGCCGAAGAAGGACGCGACTTCGCCGATGCGATCGGCGACCGGTTCGATTCGCGTCAGTGCCGCTGGTGCCTCGGTATGGCGCAGTGCATCCAGGGCGATCTGGCCGGCGCTGTCGCGCGATTTGGCGAGGTGATAGCCGAGGCCGATGCGGACCACGATGTGATGTGGAGGGCCATCAGCCTAGCGAGTCAGGGCTTCGTGCTCGCGCTCCGGGGCGAGACGAGTGCGGCTCGAGCCGCGGCCGACGCGGCCACCGAGTCCGGGGCGGAGCTTGGCGGAGCCTTCGCGGGCCTTGGCTACGCCGGGATGGCGCTCGCGGCCCTGGCTGCCGGAGATATTGCCGCGGCACAGGACGCGAGCGCGGCGGCCTGGCAGCGCACGAGGGTCCACCGCGACACAGTGACGATAAATGTAGTTGCCCAGGCCGCACTTGCCTGTGGCGATCTCATTACGGCCCGAGGCTTAGCAGACGAAGCCGTCTCCACAATGACGGGCTGGCACCTGATGATGGCCCTGACGACGCGCGCTCGCGTCGCGATCGCGCAGGGTAAGCCCGAACAGGCCGAACGCGACGCCCGTGACGCGCTGGAGTGCGCAGCCAGCATCGAGGCTCACCAGGGTGTTTCCGACATCCTGGAGTGCATAGCCGCTCTGGGCGGCGATGCCGGCAGTCACCCCGAAGCGGCCCGGCTCTTCGGCGCCGCAGCCGCCGTCCGGCAGCGCACCGGCGAGGTCCGCTTCCAGATCTTCCAAGCCGGCTACGAAGCCTCGCTCGCGGCGCTGCGTGACGCGATGGGAGAGGAGGATTTCGACTGCGGGTGGGCCGAGGGCGTCGCGCTGTCCACCGATGAAGCGATCGCCTACGCAAAGAGCAGTCGCGGCGAACGCAAACGGTCGACGCGCGGCTAGGACTGCCCTGAATGATGCCGCGTGGCACGGCAACTCGGCTCCGACATGCCCCCGGTCAGATAGTGTGCTCCCCGCAAATGCGGGAATGATCCAAAGGCTCACACCCCGGGCTACGAAATGGTGACCGTTCTGGCGCACAGATCTACGTTTCTCCTATCCTTCGAGGGGTGCGAAGAACGGATTATGGTCTGTCAAGGAGCGACTCTCGAGGGGCTGGATGTCCGATCATGGCGTAACGGACCTGACGTCAAGCACGGCCGAGGCTGCCCTTGGTCCTGTGTTGCCGAAGGCTCCGACGGGGATCCGGGGACTCGACGAGATCACCAGGGGCGGACTGCCGCGGGGCAGGACGACGCTGGTGACGGGCGGGGCGGGATCAGGAAAGACGCTGCTCGGGTTGCAGTTCCTCGTCGCGGGTGCTCGGGAATATGGCGAGCCGGGGGTGCTGCTGACCTTTGAGGAGTCGACGGCAAAGGTCAGCGCCGATGTCGCCTCACTGGGCTTCGACCTCGACGGGCTCCAGCGGGATCAACTGCTCGTCGCAGATGCCTTCCGCGTGGATCCCGCTCAGTTCGGCGAGGCGGGGGAGTTTGATTTCGAGCCGTTGTTCCTCCTTCTCGCCGACTCGATCGAGCGGATCGGGGCGAAGCGCGTGGTTCTCGACACGATCGAGGTGCTGTTCGGGGCGTTTCGGGAGCAGGCAACTGTGCGCTCGGAGCTCCGTCGGCTGGCCTACTGGCTCGAGGAGCGGTCCGTCACCGCGATCGTGACCGGGGAGTGCGATGAGAACGGGCTCACGCGCCATGGGATCGAGGAGTACGTGTCTGACTGCGTGATCGTTCTCGACCAGCGCGTGCGCGAGGAGATCTGCACGCGCATTCTCAGGGTCGTCAAGTATCGCGGGTCGACGCACGAAACGAACGAGTACCCCTTTCTGATCTCGGCCCGCGGCTTCGCCGTGCTGCCGAGCACGTCGGTCGGTCTGGGCTACGGCGCGTCGGAGGAGCGCATCTCGACGGGAGTGCCGCGACTCGATCACATGCTGGGCGGCGGCCCGTTCCGGGGATC
Source organism: uncultured Actinomycetota bacterium (assembly GCA_963763005.1). Classification (GTDB taxonomy): domain Bacteria; phylum Actinomycetota; class Actinomycetes; order Mycobacteriales; family Mycobacteriaceae; genus Mycobacterium. Next base: position 595,194 of record CAVXMI010000010.1, on the reverse strand, counting down.
GACCGTGCTCGTCAGCGGGGGGCCGGGTACGGGCAAGACCACGCTCGGAGCGCTCCTGACCGACGCGGCGTGCGCGCGCGGTGATCGGGCGCTCTTGGTCCTGTTCGAGGAGTCACCCGACCAGTACATCCGCAACATGCGATCGGTGGGGATTGAGCTGCGGCGCTGGGTTGAGGCGGGCCTACTGCGCATCTGGGCGGCCCGGCCGAGCGCGTACGGGCTCGAGACCCACCTGGCGATCTTGGCCCGGCTGACCGAGGAGGTCGCGCCATCCGTCGCCGTGCTCGACGGGATTGCCGGCCTCACCCACGGGGCCTCCGGTTCCGTGGTGACCTCGATGGTGGCCCGGCTGATCGACCTGCTGAAGACCCGGGGGATCACCGCAATGGCGACGACGCTGACTCGCGAGGATGAGATGCGGGCGCTGAGCGTATCGTCGCTGGTTGATACCTGGCTTCTGCTGCGCAACGTCGAGTCCAACGGCGAGCGCAACCGGCTGCTGTTTGTGCTGAAGTCGCGGGGCACCCCCAACTCGAACCAGGTGCGGGAGTTCGTGCTCACCGACCACGGCGTCGAGATCGTCGACGTTTACGTGGGCCCGGCGGGGATCCTGACCGGCTCGGCTCGCCTCGTGCAGGAGGCCCAGCAGCGCGACGCGACGCGACGGCATTCTGAGGAGCTTCTGCGTCGCCGGCGTGAGCTACAGCGGAGCATCGTTGAGCACGAATCCCAGCTTGGTCTGCTGCAGGACGAGCTCGTCGCGGCTCGGGCCGAGCTGGAGCGACTCGACGTGGGCGAACAGAACCAGATGGCCGATGCCAAGGCGGACCAATCGGCCTTGGCCGCACAGCGCTGGGCGGACTATGTCCCGCCCGGCGAATGAGGGCAGTGATGACCCAACCACCCACCGCCGAGCCCGTCGCCCGCACCGAGATCTGGGAGCTGCGCCTTTACGTCACCGATCACTCGCCCAAGTGCCTGCTCGCGATGGACAATCTGCGGCGCACCTGCGAGCAGCACCTGGCGGGGCGCTACCACATCGAAGTCGTGGACCTGCTGGAGAACCCACGCCGGGCGGCCGACGACCAGATCGTGGCCGTGCCCACGCTGGTCCGCAGGCTCCCTGAGCCCGTCCGCAAGGTCGTCGGCGACCTCTCCGACACCGACCGGCTGCTCGCCGGCCTTCAGCTTGGGCCGCGAAGGGGCGAAGCTCCGTGACCGGCGAGTGCCTACTCGTCGGGATCGGCCTCGAGGGGCGCGGTGCGCCGGATAGGGCTCCCCAGTGACGACAGTGGACCCCGAGGGAGCCACGCCCGAGGACCCCGAGGAATTGCGCCGAGAGCTCGACGAGGCCCGAGACACCTTGCGCGCCATCCGCTCAGGGGCATTCGATGCGCTCGTCATCGACACCGGCAGCGGCGACGAACTGTTCGCCCTCAGGGGCACCGGGCGGAGCCCCGGCTGGTTGAGGTCATGGCTGAGGGAGCGCCCAGCTACTTCCGGGCGGTGGCAGTCGATTACGACGGCACGCTCGTCGACGGCCCGGTCGCGCCCGACACCCTGGCAGCACTCGCCGAGGCGCGCACCCGCGGAATCCGGGTGATCCTGGTCACGGGGCGGATCGTGAACGAGTTGCGCGCCGTGTTCGCCGATGTCGAGGATCACGTCGACGCGCTCGTCGCCGAGAACGGCGCGGTGCTGGTGACCTCGGCCGGCGTCCGCCGGCTGGCCGCGCCCATCGATCGTGCCGTGAGTTCGGCGCTGGACGCGCGCGGTGTGGTCCATCGCAACGGGCAGGTGCTGATCGCCTGTGACGCTGCCGACGAGCCGGCCGCGCTGGAGGTGATCCGAGGCTTGGGCCTGGACCACCGCCTCGTGCGTAACTGGGGCGAGCTGATGATCCTGCCCGCCGGTGTGACCAAGGGCAGCGGTCTGCTGGAGGCGCTCGGCGAGTTGGGTATATCGCAGCACAACACGCTGGGAGTCGGCGATGCCGAGAACGACCACAGCCTGCTGGAGGTGTGCGAAATCGGCGTGGCCGTCGCCAACGCCATCGATGCCATCCGCGCCCACGCCGACGTGACGCTCGCCTTGCCCGACGGTCAAGGGGTAGCCGACCTGCTCCGGGGACCGCTTCTTGCCGGGCGCACCCGCGTCCATCCGCGTCGCTGGCAAATCACACTGGGCATGGACGACCGCGGCGAGGCGGTGACCCTCCCCGCCTCCCAACTCAACGTCGCGGTGTGCGGCGGCACCGGGGTAGGCAAGTCCTACGTGACCGGACTGATGTGTGAACAACTGGTCCACCTCGGCTACGCCGTGGTCGTCGTTGACCCAGAAGGCGACCACATCGGCCTCGGCGAGTTACGCAACGTGCTCGTGACCGGAGGCGAGGACCGCCGCCTCGCCGACCCGGCCGAGATCGTTCGTCTCTTACGTAACGTGACGGTGGTCGCCAACCTGTCCCACCTCGACGCCGCCGAACAGGCCAACTACCTCGCGGGCCTCCCGGCCGAGATCGAAGCCCAGCGGGCCGTGACCGGCCTTCCCCAATGGGTTGTCGTCGACGAAGCCCACACCCCGTACGGGCGGACAGGGGCCTCGCTGGGCGTGTTCAACCCCGCTGCCCAGGGCTATTTGCTCGCCACCTGGCGGCCCGAGGAACTCTCGAGCGAGATCACAGCCGCCCTGGACGCCGTGATCGCGCTGGCCTCACCGCAGCCCTCCAAACACCTCGTGGACCTCACGGCCGCGGTGGCCAACATGCCCCGCGCAGAGATCGCCCGCCTCCTGGACGGGCCAACCGGCCGCGCCGTGCTGGCCTGGCGGGCGCACCCCCACCAAGCCGTTGCATTCACCCCGGGAGCTCGGAGCACCCCGCACCTGCGCCACCGGCACAAGTACGACCATTCCGGCGTCGAGCGCGACCGCCGCTTCTATTTCCGAACCGAAACCGACACACTCACCGGCGCGGTCGCCGCCAACCTCGCCCAACTCGAAGACGACCTCATCCGCTGCCACCCGGGGGTATTGCGCCACCACTGCCCCAACCACGACTTCTCCAGCTGGGTCGCTGGCGTTTTCCACGACCAATCACTGGCCGACGACCTCGCCGCGGCCGAGGCCCAACTCCCCGCCCAGGCCCCCGCCGCGACCGTCGAACAGGTCCGCCTCGCGCTCGTCGCCGCACTCCAAGCCCGCCAGGACCCGAAGCGGTAGTCGCCGAATCCGCTTGCCGGCTCGCAGGCCAGCCCGCGGCCGCGACCACAGTGGTAGTGGCCGCTAATCCCGACCGTGCTCTCCACCGCAGACGAGGACCCCTGGCCAAGGTGAGGGTCGCGGGTTCGAGCCCCGCCCGCCCCACGTCAGAGCCCACTTCAGAGGCCATTTTTCAAGATCGTTTTTTCTGGCTCATCGGTTTTCATCGTTTATGTGGCGGTGTGCCGCCCCTTCGGTGGGCGGCGCGCCGGCCAGCGCGTACGGCGAATGCGTCCAGTGCGCTCAGAACTTCGGGCGTGCGCCAGGCTCGGTTGCGGGTATGGTCGGTGAACTCAACGATGATCCCAGCGTCGGTCAGGGGGTCGAGGTATCTGCGCGCGTTCCCGGTCAAGGTGCCCAGTTCACGCTGAAGCACTTGGGCGTTGATCACCGGGCACCGCAACGTCCAGGTCGGCGATGACGGCGGGTATCGCAGCTTGGTAGTCGCCGGCCTGCCGCGGCGCCGCCCGCCGCGAACTCGTCGCGGAAGGTTGTAATGACTAGCCACCGAACGGTTTTCAACCATGTCGGGTTATGTGTTGCGGATCGCGAGCGGTCACGCCGCTTCTATGAAGGGCTGCTCGGATTCCAGTTCTGGTGGGAAATCGACCCGCCCGATGACCGCACCGCCCAGCTTGTCCAGCTTTCCGAGCCACTCGGAGTGCACGCGACCTACTTGGTGCGGGACGGCTTTGTGCTCGAACTCATCGACTACTCCAAGCGTCAAGTGCACGCCGGGGCCGAGCGCGTCATGGACCAGGTTGGGCTCACGCATATCTCATTTTCGGTGTCTGATCTCAGCGGTGTGTTGGAGAAGGTTGCTGATTTCGGGGGAGCCGTAGTCTACGGCACCGTATCGGAGCAAATGGCGATGATCCGCGATCCGGATGGGCAACTGTTAGAACTGCTTTCGGATGCGTGGCTGGCGGCACTGCCGCCGCGTCCGTAGTGCTGGACCAATGCGGCGAGGTCGTTTCGAAGCGCTTTGGCTACCGTCACCGCTTGTTCAGCACGACGGATCGGGTTCCTCGAGTCCAGCGCTGCCCGCCTGACATTCAGAGTCCTCTTCGGTGTGTTTGCCCCGTAACGGCTCTGCTAGCTGTGCGCCCAAGCAAACGAGCCCTCGACCGACGACCGCGAGTGCACGGTTCGTGGTGGTGGCGGCGGCTTCGACGGTGGCGAAGGCAGCATCGAGCAGGCTCGGAACGTGGAAATCCTCCCAGGTCTCGATCTGATGGTGGCGGGCCTTCGCAAAATTGTCGAGTTCGTCGCGAAGCGCGCAGCGCTGTTTGGCCAACTCTCGCACCGCCAAGAATCGGAAGCCGTCGATGGCCTCTGCCTTCGCGAACCGGTCGAGTATTTCCTTCGCGTTCCGGTAGCTGCGGACGTCTTCGCGGAGATGGTGGTCGACGAGCTCGCGGGCTTCATCGATTGCTCGTAGCAGCTGCTCTGGTTGCGTCGACTCGATTCGCGCGAGGTTCAGACGCTGCCATTTGTGCAGCGATTCTTCTGCGATCACCAGCAGGCTCAGGGCGTCACCAAGCCGGTTGTCGTTGATCGCGTTTCGCAGCTTCTCGGCGCGCTGCTGCACGGGCAGGTTGTGATCGAAAGACGCCAGGACGCGCATGACATGGTTGCGTAGTTGCTCGACGGTGACGTTGAGCGCCGGCCCCAGGACGGCCACCGAATCCCAGTACGCATCGGGTAGCGACCCGTACTTTTCCAATGAGTCAACCATCCGTGAAATGGTCAGGTTATTGCCTAGAACGTCGCCGGCGCGGTGTGCCCGGGCGACTTCGAGCACTAATTCGACTTTGTCTTCCACGCGACGGACGGCGTCTTCCACCTGGGCAATCGCGGACTTCAACGCCATCTGCACCGCGATCATCTGCGCCGACACCATCGCTTCTGGGCCGAGCACTGCCGGTCGCCACTGAAGTTGTGCCAGGAACTGACCATCATCAGCGCTCGTCGTCATCCGAAAGAAGCCGTCGCTGCCGGGAACTAGATTGCCATTCTTCAACGCGCTCAGGCTGTCGGGATGCAGCTGAACGTACTTGCCGTAGTCAGCGAGTACAGCGGTCAGCCCAGCGAGCCTGCTCGCCGAGTTCGCGAGCGAGGCGCTGTGGATCCCGGCGACTCGCATGGCTTGCCCGGCGGTCGCCCGCAGCCGCGTCAGATAGGACTCGACAGCGGCAGGATCACCGCCCAGCAGCAGGGCCTCGTCGTGGAACGACACCACGACTTCGTCGCTATCGGTGCTCGCCGGCATGTCGGACACCTCATATTCGGTCAGGCAAACCTAATAATCCCTCGGCAGTGTAAGCAAGCAGGCCGAGAAAAGACAGCTATTTGTCGGCTACCGAGTGCGTATCACACCAATGCCGCTCCGCGAGGAGGGCTTCATCAAGGTCGAGGAGTGGGCGCAGCCGTACCGGCAACACGATGACGGCACCGCACAGGGCAACCGCGCGGTATATCTGCCGCAGCTCGACGCCGTAACGTTCATCGACAACGGCGCCGTAATCGTCGGGGTTCCGCCGCCATATCGCTTTTTGCACAACCGATCTCGCGCGCGGGCGAAGTGGCGGCACACCAGATCGACGGAATCTCGCCGGGTGGCCTCCATCGTGCTACCAGACTACCACCAGGGTAGTATCACGGTATGAAGCTCAGTGTCAGTCTGCCCGAGGAAGATGTTCGCGTGTTGGATGCGTACGTCAAACGGATGGGACTGCCATCGCGCTCAGCGGCCGTACAGCGAGCGATTCGCATGCTGCGTTACCCGGCCCTCGAAGTGGACTATGGCAACGCTTGGGCGGAGTGGTCGACTGCCGGTGAGGACGACGTGTGGGAGAACGCCACGGCCGACGGGTTTGGTGATGCTGCGCGGTGAGATATGGCAGGTCGACTTCGATCCTGCCCGCGGTAGCGAGGCAAGCAAAAGTCGTCCGGCTGTCGTGGTCAGCAACGATCGGGCCAACGCGACCGCTACCCGACTTGGGCGCGGGGTGGTCACAGTAGTCCCGGTCACGAGCAACACCGCCACGATCTACCCATTTCAGGTGTTCTTGCCTGCAGCCACAACCGGCCTCGCAGTCGACTCCAAGGCGCAGGCCGAGCAGATCAGATCCGTTGCGGCAGAGCGGCTGCGCCGCCGGATCGGCCGAGTCTCTGCAGCTGAGCTTGCCGAGCTCGACGAGGCACTGCGGCTGCATCTCGAACTGTGATGTGAGGGCAGCTTGCGAGTTAAGTCTGCGTCGCCTCCGCTTGTGGCCGGGCACCTCCGCGGGAGCGGTGGGTGAAACTCTTGTGTGAAAAGCTTTTTGCCAAGCGCCGCTGCGAGCGCGGTGAGGGGCCGTCTCGCTTCCCGAACATGCCGCGCGAATCGAAGCAACTGATGAACCTACAGCGCGGCGGTGCGTTCGGGCCTGCGGTCAAGAATCGACAAAATTCGTTGCAGCTCAAAGGAGTGCGTGGATGAACTCCAGGACCTCGTCGGCCTTGGCGAAGCCGCCGAGGTGGCTCTCACCTGGGCGCAGGATGAGCTCGGCGTCGGGCAGGTGCGAGACCGCCGTTCGGGCGGCGGCGAGGGGCACCAGAGGATCGGCGTCGCCGTGCCACCAGCGCACCGGCACCTTCACGTCGGCCAACCGGAAACCCCAGTCTCGCCCGAACAGGCGGAGATCGTCGATCACGGCTTGGCAGCGGGCCTTGACGACGAGAACGATGTCATCGATGAACACAGCCTCCATGTCGGGGTCGGCGAAGACCCGTTGGTCGCCCTTGGGCTGAATGCTGGAGTAGGCCCGTAAGACGTAGTGCGAGATGGGGAGGAGGGGCGCGAGCAGGCCGAAACTCAGCGCTGCCAATGGCCGGCGCAGCTCCGAGAGCATCGGTTCGAAGTGACGGGCAAGGTCGTCGATGACGCCGGCGGTGGCCTCGGGGCCGACCGACGGGACTATGCCGCCCAGCACGGCCACGGCGGCCACGCGAGCGGCCAGCGGGGACACCGCGCCGCAGGCCAAAGCGTAGGGGCCGCCGCCGGAAAGGCCCACCACACCCAGTCGCTCGGCACCGAGCGCATCGGCCACATGGGCCATGTCGGTGGCCCAGTCGGCCATCGAGCCGTAGGGATGAGGATCGGACAGGCCCGAGCCCGGTCGCTCCACGACGACGACGCGCAGGCCGAGCTTCTCGGCGGCGCGCCGGCCGATCAGCGGTAACTGGCGCCGGGCGCCCGGCGTGCCGTGGAACCACAGCACCACCGCGCCCGCGGGGTCGCCGTACTCGGCGAAGCCAAGCCGGCGACCGTTAGGCAGGTTGAAATGGCCTTCCGCGCGCGGCTTTTCGACGCGCGGTACGCGTAAGGGATTTCGCAGAGGGTTGCTGGGTTTCATCCGTCCTCGGAAAAGTTGAGTGTAGCGACCAGGCGGCCAGGCGATCGCCAGTATCCCCCAGCATCGAGCACTTGATGTGGCGTCAACCGACGATCGGAAAGCGACGGTCTGGAGGCCAGGTTTTCGTGGGTAGATATGGTTACTGTCACGGTCGGCTACACGTTCTATCAATCTGTCGGCATTTGCCTAGGTTCGAATCCTGCACTTGCCACCCAGGTCAGAGGGCGTCTCTACTCCGGCGGCCTTCAGCGGGGCCCGACACCGTGTCACAGAGCGCCCACCGGCGCCAACATCACCGCTTGCGCCGTATCCGCGCTGCCTCGACAAGCCCCGACTGCACCAGCGCGTCCTTCACGAACAGCTGCACCGACCGCGACCGGAAGAACCCGGTGTGGCCGCCTTTGTACCAGTTGATCTCGGGTCTGCCCCAGTGTTCCCACAGCCTGGTCACCTGCTCGCGCGGGTGCACGAGCCGGTCGGCGACACCGGCGTAGATGAAGCGGCCCTGCATCGGCACCCGGGGAGTCAGCGCAAGCGGCGAGATCATCCGACCGATGGGCTTGGCCAGCGTCAGCACTTGACGGCGCGGATCGTTGCGGCTGAGACCGGCGTGGCGGCCGAGCAGGTCGACGAGATCGAAGACCGGGACGCCCAGAATCGCACACGTGAGACCATCGTCGAGGCTGGCGACCAGCGACGCGATGTACCCCCCGAGGGACAGGCCATTCAACCCGATCGGGGAGTCAGGCTCCTGCGACCGGATCCAGGACAGCAGGCGCCGAACGTCCCACACCGCCTGAGCGACGGTGTGCACGTCGTCGAGCAGGTTCCCGCCAGGAAACGGTGCGCCCTTCGGAAGCCCGCGCGCACGGGGACCGTGCATAGGAAGGACGGGAAGCACGACATTCAGCCCGAGATCGTCGTGCAGCTGCCAGGCCCGGAACAAGGTGAGGTCGAGGGCGGCCCGGCCCATCTGCGCGCCGTGCACACACACCACCCATGGCCTTGGCTCGTGGTGTCGCAGCATCAACGCGTACACCCGGTCGTTGGCGGTGTAGCCCAGCCACCGTTCCCGGCCCGGTTCACCGGCATGCGGCTGGTACCCGCTGTCGAAGGAGATGCGCTCGTAGCTGCGCCCCCGGTTCCGCACGGGCTTGACGGTGACGTCGGTCAGCGGCGGGGGCGTCGCGAAGAACCCTTCCGGGTTCTGAAGCCACCCCTTCTGCCCATACAGCTCGAGAGCCGCGATCACTTCACCTCTAACTTGCGCGACTGCATCCGGCTCTGCGCTGACCGGCCGGCCCGACCGGAGCCCCACCAGCACGATCTCGTCGAGGAACGCTTGGGTCGCGAGCGCGATGGTGGGCCGTGCCACCGGAAGCTCGTCGGGCTCACGATCGAGATACCTGCCCCAGGACCGAGCGTAGAAGCCGCCGGTCCTGGTGAACGGCCGCAGCACCTGCGACAGTGGACCGGCACTACCGCGCCGCCGGTCAGGGACGCCACGTCCGCTGTAATTGGCATCGTCTGCTGCCGCAGCCGAGGCGCCTGTCTGCTCGACGTCCTGCATCTAACCTCCACTTCGCCGGATACGGTTGGGCGCGAGATCGGGTCTCTAGTCAGCCTGGTGCCGGTGACCCGGGGTCGTCGCCGAGGGCGATGATCTCGTCGAACCCCTCCCGCAGGCACCCGGCACAAAGTCGACGCTAGGACCCGATCAGCCGGCGCGAAAGAGCCAAAGGTCCCGGTGACGGCTGGTCGTGACTTCGCCTTACGCGCCTGGTTGCGCAGACGTGGTGTCGAACAATTACCCGGTTGACCCAGCTGCTGTGGCCTGCGCCGCCATGGAACCGGCAGGCCGTTTCGCACCCCGAGCCGGTCGTTGCTCGGTAGCATCGGACATGGCGCAAGCCGTCCGCCCGGACAGAGGACAGCCGTGAGCGACACCGACACCGACACCGACATCGGCGATGCGGAAATCGCGGAATGGGACCCCGGCCTGACCAAGGCCGTGGTCGGGATGGTCCGGCCGATTGTCAAACGGTATTTCCGGTCGGAAGTGCACGGCTTGGACTTGTTACCGCCCGGCGGGGCGCTGGTGGTGTCGAATCACTCCGGCGGCATGATGCAGGTGGATTTCCTCGTGTTCGCTGTCGACTTCTACGACAAGTTCGGCTACGACCGGCCGCTCTACAGCCTCGGCCATGATGTCCTGTTCCACGGCCCGGCCGCCGAGTTGTTGCGGCGGCTGGGCGCCATCCACGCCACCCCCGAACACGCCGCGAAGGCCCTGCACGCCGGCGGCGTGGTCCTCGACTTCCCGGGCGGTTACTACGACGTCTACCGGCCGACTCTTACTGAGAACGTCATCGACTTCGGCGGCCACACCGGATACGCCCGGGTAGCCATCGACACCGGGGTTCCGATCGTGCCGGCGGTGTCCATTGGCGGGCAGGAAAACCAGCTTTACCTGTCTCGCGGCGCCTGGCTGTTGCGCGCACTTCGGATGAGAAAACTGTCGTACAAGCTGACCCGAAGCAGAATTCTGCCGATCACGTTCGGTTTCCCGTTCGGGCTGAGCATCGTGCTGCCGGTCAACATGCCGCTGCCTACCAAGATCATCACCCGGGTGCTGGCGCCGATCGACCTCGCCGCGCAGTTCGGTGAGAATCCCGACGCCGCTGAGGTTGACGCATACGTGCGCCCCGTGATGCAAAGGGGGCTCGACGAGCTCGCTGCTGCGCGCCGCTTCCCGATACTCGGCTGACCGCTGCTCCGATTCGGCCAGCCCGTTGCGTCTGTCGGCCTTCGGGACGGGGCACGCCCATTTCGCCGTGGGAACCCACCTTCCTCATGCCGGGCTGGCAGTGGGAATCCCGAGAAGGGTTGCTGCCTCAGTCATTCGGGAGTCGTAGGTGATGACGGCGCGCAGTGATCGCCCCGCACGCTGGGCGGCCGCAAGGTGGATAGCGTCAAGGGTGGGCAGGCGCGGTGGCGGAAGCATGCCGGCGTCATCAAGCAGAGCGCGGCTCAGCGCCACGGTGTCGATGCTGTCCAGCAGGATTCGGGCTTCGGTGACCGCGGGCTGCCCACCTTCTGCGACCGCGCGTACGAGTTCTGTTCTGGCCACCGCTGCGGTAAAGAGAAAGTCTTCAGCGAAGCGTCGTAGATACTCGCTCAAGGTGTCCGATTCGGCTTCTGCAACAATCAGTTTCACCAATGCTGAGGTGTCGAGATAGAGCCTCACGTTGCTAACGTTCTTCGGAACGTAGGCGCTCAAGGGCCGCCGAACCGCTGAAGCCATACTGGCGTGGTTTGAGCTGGCGTAGGTTAGCTTGCCCGGTCCCGGGCACCACTTCACCGGCGTTGATCAAGTCCTGCCACGGATCATCGGTTATCGGCACTAGTCGCGCGACGGGGTGCCCGCGGTCTGTGATCTCGATGAACTCCCCCGCTGCCACCCGCGACAAGTAGTGGCTGGCATTCTGCCGAAGCTCGCGCACACCTATCGACTCCATGTGCTACATGGTAGCACATTTGGCCGCGTCACCGTCGGTGCCCAGCAACTCCTTCTTTGCCTCCGCCAACTCGGCTTTGGCCTTCGCGTCGATCTGTGGATACTGCGGGTTGAGATCTGCCAGTGTTTCCACAAGCACTGCGGAAGTTGACAAGTGGCTGAACCACTTGTGGTCTGCCGGTATGACATGCCAGGGCGCCCAGTCAGTGCTGGTGTGGCTGAGCATGTCCTGGGTAGCCCGCTGGTAGTCGTCCCAGAACGCGCGTTCCTGTAGATCCGCGACAGAGAACTTCCAGTTCTTCTCGGGCTCGTCGATGCGCGCAAGGAACCGGCGCTTCTGTTCGGGTTTGGAGACGTTGAGGAACAGTTTGACGATGGTCGTCCCGTTGTCGACGAGATACCGCTCCCAGTTGTTGATATCGCGAAATCGCCGCTGCCAGAGGCCTTCTGAGTCGAGCGCTGCAGAGCGTGGCCATAAATTCTGTGGATGCACACGGGTGATCAGTACGTTCTCGTAATGGGACCGGTTGAACACCGCGATGCGCCCGAGTTCTGGCAGCACCCGGTGGTGGCGCCAGAGATAGTCGTGTGCCCGCTCAGTCGCGGAGGGCGCCTTGAAGCTGTACACGTCGACACCCTCTGGGTTGAGACCGCTCATGACGTGCTTGATCGTGCCGTCCTTGCCGGCCGCGTCGATTGCCTGAAGAACAATCAGCAGCGCACGCTGCGCCTGAGCCATGAAACGGTCCTGCAACTCCACTAGCGCGGCCTTGGCGTCAGCCAAGGCCGCCGCGCCGCCGTCCTTCCCGAGCTGTTCGTCGTGGCGGCCGGGATCGAAGTCGTTGGCGAGGTCTACCTTCGAGCCCGGGTTCACCCGGGTAACCTCTGCCAGCCGTTTCCATTGCGACGACATCTTCGCCTCCTTGTCACGTCTTGCCCATTGCTCGTAGCGGCCGCACGCACAGAGAACAATTTCGGCAGTGCGCATCACGGCGACCGGCGTGTGCCGCCAATCTCGCCTCGGCTGCATTTGAGGGGTGCCAGCGATCTGCTTCACACATGGACGATGACAGCGTGCCTTTCGGCGACTCGCACCGCAACAGCCGGCCCGACTCGGTGCGCGGCACGAATCACCGGACGCGGGTCCCGCACGTGTGTCGGCCGTCGTGCAGACGGACTGGCACTGGGTCGTCACGTCCAGCTGGCCGGCTGCCGGCCGGTGATGGTGGTCCCGGGTATCGGGCTGGTGCACGGGAGCGCCGCGGTTTATCCGGACCCGGACCGGTTCGATCCCGATCGGATGCTCGGGGCGACTCTGAGCCCGACCACCTGGTTGTTGTTCGGCGGCGGCCAGCCGGCGAACGACAGAAGCTGAAGTACGTCATATTGGTGCCGCACCGCGGCGCGCGCATCGGTGTCCGGGCGATCAGGGATGTCCCATCGGCGTCGCAGTCAGCGAGGAAGACGCTGGCACTGTAGCTACAAACGGTATTGGGGCAGCTCGAAGTCGTCACGCAGACTGCCGGCGAAAAGCGTTGCCAGCGGCCCGAAGTTCATCGTGCGCATCGCCACGTCGCGGAACCACAGGCCGAATCGGGTCCGCGTGGCGAAGAATGAGATGTACCTCGCTGCACCGGTTTGCTTGCTCTTGATGAAGGGACGTAGCCGCGCCTCGTAGGCATCGAAGGCGCGGCGGTGGTCGCCGCCGGCGCGCGCGAGCTCCCCGGCCAGCACGTAAGCCTCGGCGATCGCCAGGCCGGTGCCCTCGCCGCCGAGCAGGGAGATGCATCCGGCCGCATCGCCGATCAGCAGGACCCGATCGCGTGACCAGCGGTCCATCCGGATCTGGCTGACAACATCGAAGTAGAGGTCGTCGACGTCGTCGAGCGTCGCCAGGATGTCCCGGCATTCCCAGCCGGCGTCGCCGAACTGGCTGCGCAACTCGTCTTTCGGTGCCGCGCCGGTGCTGTCGTGCTCGGCGCGAAAGATGAACAAGAACATGGTGCGGTCGCCGCGCAGCGCGACCCGCCCCACCTGTTTGCCGGGGGTGTTGTAGAGGACGTAGCTCAGGTCGTCGCGGGGCCGGTAGCCGTCGACCTCGCAGGCCGCGACCTTGCAGCCAAGGTAATGCTCGTAGTCTTCCTCTGGCCCGAAGACGAGACGACGCACGTTCGAGTGCAATCCGTCCGCGCCGATGACCAGATCGAAATCGCGCGGCTCGCCCTTCTCGAAGGTTAGGCGGACGCCGTCGCTGTGCTCATCGATGGTGGCGATGCTGTCGCCGAAGATCGTCTCGACCTTGTCTTCGATGGTGGCGTAGATCGCGGCGGCCAGGTCGCCGCGCGGCAGGCTGGTGAAATCGTCGCCGAAAATGCGACGAAAGACGCTGACGTCCACGTCGGCTTTGACCTCGCCGCCCGGGCCGACGGAGCGCAGGCGTTCAATCTGGTAGCCAGCGGCGCAGATTGGCTCCTCGATGCCCATGCGTTTGGCCACTTGGTAGCCGACGCCCCAGAAGTCGATCACGTAGCCGCCGGTGCGGAATTTCGGCGCCTGCTCGATCACCGTCGGGGTGTGGCCGGTGCGATGGAGCCAGTAGGCGAGTGCCGTTCCTGCCACGCCGGCACCGCTGATCGCGATCCTCATGCCGCGATTCTGCCTTTCGGCGGAGTTCAGACATCCGTTCGAAGGACGCCAGCCCATTGATCAATACGTTAGCAGTAGCTAACGTATTGACGTGTGCTCGACATGCTGGAAGTCGCGGCAGAGCCAACCCGGCGCCGGCTGCTACAACTCCTGGCACCGGGCGAACGCACCGTCACCCAGCTCGCGTCGCAGTTTCCCGTCACCCGTTCGGCGGTATCGCAGCATCTGGCGATCCTCGCCGAGGTGGGCCTGGTCACTGCCCGCAAACAGGGGCGCGAACGGTATTACCGGCTCGACGAGCGCGGGGTGCTGCGGCTCCGCGCACTTTTCGAGTCGTTCTGGAGCGACGAGCTGGACCGCCTTCTCGCCGACGCCACCCACAACACACCGCCACTAGGAGACTTCGCGATGCCGTTCGAAAAAGCAGTCGTCGTGCCGTTGGATCCGGCCGGCACATTCGCGCTCATCACCCGGCCCGATCGGCTTCGACGCTGGATGACCGTCGCAGCCCGCGTCGAGCTGCGCGCCGGTGGTGCCTATCGATGGACGGTGACTCCGGGGCACACCGCGGCGGGCACCATCGTGGACGTGGACCCGGGCAAGCGGGTGGTTTTCTCCTGGGGGTGGGAGGACCACGGCGATCCAGCGCCCGGGGGGTCGACGGTTACCGTCACGCTAACCCCGGTCGACGGCGGCACCGAGGTTCGGCTGGTCCACGACGGGCTGACCGAGGAGCAGGCCGCCCGTCACGCCGAAGGCTGGAATCACTTCCTGGACCGGCTGGTCGCCGCGGGCCAACATGGTGACGCCGGTCCTGATGAATGGGTGGCAGCGCCCGACCCGCTCGACGAATTATCCAGCGCCGAAGCAACATTGGCGGTTGTTCAGCACGTGCTGCGCGGGCTTGACGCCGCCGACCTGTCCAAGCAGACGCCGTGTTCGGAATATGACGTGGTGCAACTGGCCGATCATCTGATGCGCTCCATCACGATTATCGGTGGTGCCGCAGGCGCGCCGCTGCCCCCCCGGGATCTGGGCGCGCCGCTGGAAACCCAGGTGGCCGACGCGGCGCAGGCCGTGCTGGAAGCGTGGCGGCGACGGGGTTTGGACGGCATGGTCGAGCTGAATTCGGACCAGGTGCCCGCAACCGTGCCCGTCAGTATCCTGTCCCTCGAATTCCTAGTTCACGCTTGGGATTTCGCCATTGCTACCGGTCGCCGAGTAGTCGTCTCCGAGGCGGTGTCGGAGTACGTACTGGGGGTGGCCGGCAAGGTCATCACCCCGGCGGCCCGTAACTACGCGGGTTTCGCCGCACCGGCGGCAATCGGGTCCTTTGCCCCAGTCCTCGATCGACTGATCGCCTTCACCGGGCGTCGGCCCGGCATCCCCGCATCAGCCGACTAGCGAACGGTCAACCACGCCCGAGAGAACCGAATATGCCCAGGGCGCGCCGAACTTGGTCGAACCGCAGACCGCCGATCAGTCCGCCGCCAAGCAGTTCCACTCGTCGCTGTTGGGCTGGAGTTACGACGATAATCCGATGCCCGTTGTTCGCCTGAGATCTCCCTTCACATGGTGACGCTGACCTGGCGCCCGCCCGCGGGCCAAGCTCGGCGGCTTTGGCCATCTACGGGAGGCTGAACGTCGGGGCGGTGGATTCCAGGATGCAGGACTGATCGACGTCGCGGTGCGGGTCGTCGAGGAACGCCGTCATGATGGCCTGTGCGCAGGTGGAAGTCGGCAGTACGCCATGGCCCACCCCTGGGAAGTGCAGAGCTACGGAGTTGCTGAGTTCGGGGGTGATCTCCTCGACCCACTCCGGCGCGGTGCTGGAGTCGAATGAGCCCGACATGATGAGCGTGGGAACCGCGCTCGACACCGGAAGGCGATCGGCGGTGTCCGACCTGCCCAATCCCCAGGCGCCGCACTCACGGAAGATCCAGCTGCCGGTCGGCGTAATCCGCAGAACCGAATCGGGAAGCTCCGGCATCGCTAACCGCGCCTGGGACAGGGCCTGTTTCGGAGTGGTCCAATTCGCCATCTCCTGGCAGTACGTCCCTAAGGCCAGCCCGGCACCGACGAGCCCGCGCTGCTCGGGCGGCGGGGCGCTCGCGGCGATCCCGGCGGCTGCCAGGCTGCCGTCACCGTTGGCGAGGGCGAAGATCATCCGTGGAATGTCGGTCACTTTGGCCGGGTCGGCGCTCCAGTCGAGCACCAGGGGCACCACCTTGAACCCGTCGATGGTGACCTGGACCGCGTCGCCGGCCGGACCGATGGTGGTGACCTTGAGCGGCGTATGACTCAACTTGTTGACGGTGTTGATGAAAACCGTTGCCAGATCCGGGTAGGAGGCAGCGCACTCGGGTTGTTCGTCGCACGCGTGGAAGATCGCGGCCAGGCCGCTGGCGGGGGCCTCCCACCAGCGGTCGACAAGGTTGATGGCGGGTGGTACCACCGAGTCCAAGACCATCGACCGGATGCCGTCGGGATGGGTCCGCAGGAGTTGCTGGGCCAGATCGGTGCCGTACGAGACGCCGTAGACGTTCCATTGATCGATGCCCAATTTCACCCGTAGGTCGGCGATATCGGCCGCGTTCTCCCTGGAGCTGTAGGCCGACAAATCGAAACCGCTCGGCGCCAGCCGGTCCCGGCAGGCAGTGACGGCAGCCGCGTCCAGATCTGCGGTCGACGGCGCCTGGAAATCCAAATTCACGGCTCGGGCCGTGAAGTCGTCCATTTCCGGGCAGCTCAGGTGCGGATCACTGTGAACGGTGCCCCGCTGGTTGACGAAGATGACGTCGCGGTCGGCGTTCATTCCGCCGGCGACTATGCCAGGCGCACTCAGCGTGCCGGCGCCGCCGGGACCGCCGGCCAGGAAGACGATGGGGTCGGGCTTCGGGTTATCGCCGACCGCCTTCACCCGTGCGACGAGGATGCGGATCATGCGACCCGTCGCATTGAGGCGGTTCTCCGGCACGGTGAGATATCCGCAGCTGTAGTTCGGCCCCAGATCGGCCTGCGGCACGCCCGGAAAGTTCGGCACCGGACAGGGCGCCGAGTCATAGGAGGTCTTGCCTGCGGCCGACCCGCCGTTGCACGCAACGAGAGGACTCGCCACCATCGCCACGGCCAGCAGACACGACGCCGCTACGTTTGAACCGCCAAACATGCTTGCGCGCAACCGGTTCCGCACCACGACGCGTCCGCTACCGCACCGGGGTCAACTTGACAGCGGCGCCGTCGCGGAAGTTCTGCTTCCAGGGAGCGCCGGTCATTGCGTAGAGATCGTTGTCGATCACATGGGCGCTCAACGGAATTGAGAACTGCCGTCCCGTCTTTCGCCCAGCGAAGCTCAACACCATCAGCTGCTTACGAAGAGGGCCCGCGAGCGGAGTGCGCAGCAGGGAGCCCAGCATCGGGTTGACGACACGGAGTAGGGCCGACGGTGGGTGCTCGACGTCTACCGCATACGACTGTTCTGTCATGCCAACACCGTAAGGCCTAATCGGGGTTGGTAGGGGAGTTCGGAACCGCGGCGGGGCTGTTTTTCACCGAGCTACCGGTTGGCCAAGACGTCGAGCAGGAACGTCTTGCCGGAGGCGACGGCTTCCAGCGCGCGCTGCGGGGCTGGTCGCAACATGGCGGTTTCTTCGACACGTTCGCCTGCCCCGCCATAGGTTTCGGCGGCTTGCACGCAGTCGGGCGTGGGGGTGATGACGTCGCCCACGAAGTTGCGGTCGCGAACCGCGTCGCTGTCGGGGAAGTAAGTACTTCTGAGCAGTTCTTCGGGCCATTCCGGTTATCGGCACGGGATCGCTGCATTCCGGTCGAATGCCACGTTTCCCCAACCGTTTTGCTCGGATCGTAGACCTTGAGACGCCCGGGTTGACTACAAGTTCTTGAGCCCTCGGACAACTTGGCGAACAGCGGCACCGTTGAGTCTGTCATTGGCCGCGCTACAGATAGCTGACGTACTGTCGGCTGCGGCGTGCCGGGCAGGAGGGAGCGTGACCGTGGCCAGAAGCGATGACGACACCTCGGAAATCACCGAGAGCGTGGGGGCGACGGCTCTGGGGGTGGCGGCGGCCCGCGCCGCCGAAACCGAGAGCGAGAATCCGCTGATCAGCGATCCGTTCGCGCGGGTGTTCCTGGACGCGGCCGGAGACGGGCTGTGGAACATGTTCGGGGCTTCCGAGCTGCCGCCCGAACTCGCCGAGGCCGAACCCGACGTGGCGCTGCGGATGCGCGCGATGGTCGACTACATGGCTTCGCGGACAGCGTTTTTCGACGGATTCTTCCTCGATGCGACCACAGCCCCCAAGGCCAATGTGTGCCGGTGGTGATCTTGGCGGCCGGCCTGACGTGCAACCAGGCCGGGGTTGCCGTCGATCTGCGCCAGGACTGGCCGACGGCGTTGCGGCAGGCCGGGTTTGATGCCTCGGCCCCGAGTGCTTGGTCGGCTGAGGGGCTGTTGCCGTTCCTGCCGGCCGCGGCCCAGGATCTGCTGTTCGAGCGCGTCCAGGCGCTGAGCGTCGCCGGCAGCCGGATCGCCGTCGAGGCACCGGGCCCCGATTTCAACAATCCGGACGCCCGGGAGCGGCAGCGATCGATGATGCAGCGATACCGCGAGGTGGTGGCCAAAGCCGGACAGCGCGAGATCCCGGACTTCGAGGATCTGCGGTACTTCGAGGACCGTGCCGACGTCGCCGACTGGCTATGCGGCCACGGGTGGGACGTTTCGGCGGTGCCGGCGCACGAGCTGATGGCGCGTTATGAGCGCCATGCCTCGTTGGGGATTGAGGACGGAGCGCCGCGCAGTGTGTTCGTCTCCGCGGTGCGATCCGGCTCTGCGGGGACTGTCAGGGGGTGATGGTCGTTTGCTCGTCGATGATGCTGGTGGCGTCCATCAACTGGCCTGACTCGGTGTCGAGAGAGTCGGCGTCGAGCTGAAGCACGTACAGGCCGTTCGGGGTGGGAATCACCACCGTCTTCTGCGCGGCGGTTCGTGTCGTGCCGTTCTTGGTGTAGAAACCCCCGAGTTGCCATGCCTGGAAGCCGCTGAGCGTGGACGCAGTTCCGTTGCCGGTGCCGTCGAAGCCGGGCAGATTCTTCAACTCACCCGGGGCGAATTCGATGATCTTGGCAGGGTCGACATTGCCGGTGAGTTTGGAAACGACCGCCACGATCGTCGGTGGGTCGTTGGGATCGCTGGGCTGGTTGAAGACGATGCCGCCGTAGGGCGCTCCGGAGCCTTCGGGGAGCAGCTGCCAACCGTTGGGCACCGGCAGGTTGATGGTCGGTGAGCCGGGGTCGCCGTGATGGACGGGAGTCTGCTGAATGTTGTTCTCCCTGATGTAGTCGGCGATGGTGTAGTTGGCCTGCGCGCCCGGTGTTGCGCTGGTTGCAGACGTAGTTGTCGTCGAGGTCGACGTGGACGTCGACGAGGAGGTCTTGTTGTCGGTCTTGGTCTCCGAGCCGCAACCAACAAGCGTCAGGCTCAGCGCCACAGTCGCAATCACCGCGGTGAGGTCCTTCATGTAGCGCACTCCCGAAATTGGGGCCCCGGTACCTGCCGCCGGTGGACGTGGGAATGAGACTAGCCGAATCCGCGCGAAACGCTGCCACTGTATCTCGGGTGCTGCTGGCGTCTTCGAAACTGTGTCCCGGCCCGTCGCCATAATGATCTCCGGCCGGCCAATCCATTTCCAATCTTGTCGATTCGCCTGGAAACACCTACCGGAAGACACCGCTATGGAGTAAGAGACAGCTATGCGGTTACGGAGGTCACTGAGAACCCTTGCCGTACTCGTCGCGGCGATGGCGCTCTTTGTGCCGTTGATTGCCGGTTCGCCCACCGCGTACGACGGTGCACCCGCGTTCGTCGCCAATCCGGTCGAACACGTCGACACACTCATCGGCACCGGGACGGGAGGCGAGGTTGTCGGGGAGATCAACAACTTCCCCGGCGCTTCGGTGCCGTTCGGCATGGTGCAGTACTCGCCGGACACCGTCCACAACTACGCCGGCTACAACTACTACAACCCGCGTTCCACCGGGTTCAGCATGACCCACGGCTCGGTGGGCTGCGCGGCGTTTGGCGACGTCTCAATGCTGCCGACCACCAACCCCATTGGCTCGCAGCCAGGGTTTGACTCGGAACGGATCGCCCACGACGACACCGAGGTGGGCGTGCCGGGCTACTACAAGGTGCGGTTCCCCGACACCGGAGTGACCGCGGAACTCACCGCCACCACCCGTACCGGTGTCGGCCGGTTCAGCTACCCGCACAACGGTCGGCCCGCCCTGTTCCAGGTGCGCTCCGGCGCGTCGCTGGCGGGCGACTCCCGCGCGACCATCCAGATCGGCGAGGACAACACCACGATCACCGGATGGGCGACCAGCGGCGGATTCTGCGGCAAGACGAACACCTACACGGTGTACTTCGCCATGAAGTTCAGCCGGCCGTTCATCTCCCATGGCACCTGGGACGGCTACACGGTCTACGCCGGCGCCCGCCGCGCGGCTTCGCCTTACAGCGGGGGGTACGTGGAGTTCCCGGCCGGCTCGGTGCTCGAGGTGCGGACCGCGCTCTCCTACGTCGGTATCGACTCAGCGCGGGCGAACCTCGCCGCCGAGGGTGGGTCGAGCTTTGACGACGTTCGCGCCGCCGCATGGGCCGAATGGAACGCCGCGCTGTCGCGGATCGCGGTGGCCGGCAGGAATGGCGGCCGCGTGGAGACCTTCTACTCCTGCCTGTACCGGTCGCTGCTGCACCCCAACACCTTCAACGACGCGGACGGACGCTATATCGGATTCGATGGCGTCATCCACACTGTGGCCAAAGGGCACACCCAGTACGCCAACTTCTCCGACTGGGACACCTACCGGGGCCTTGCCGGCCTGCAGGGACTGCTCTTTCCGGAGCAAGCCAGCGACATGGCCCAATCGCTGGTGAACGACGCCGAGCAGAGTGGATCGTATCCGCGTTGGGCGCTTGCGAATTCGGCGACCGCCCAGATGAGCGGAGACAACGTGGTACCGCTCATCGTGAATTTCTATGCCTTCGGAGCCAAGGACTTCGACCTCAAAACGGCACTGCGCTACATGGTCAACGCGGCGACCAAAGGCGGTGTCGGGCTCAATGGTTACGTGGAGCGGCCCGGAATCGCCACCTACCTGCAGCTGGGCTACGCACCGCAAGCGGCCGAGTTCGGCGCCGATGGCCGCGGCCCCGGCGCCTCGATCACGCTGGAGTGGTCGGTCGATGACTTCGCCATCTCCCGATTCGCCGAATCGCTCGGCGACAGCGTGACCGCAACCGAATTCCAGAACCGGGCGCAGTACTGGCAGAACCTGTTTAACCCCACCACCGGTTACATCTCGCCGCGCAGCGCGGCCGGATTCTTCGGCGACGGCCCGGGGTTCGTGGAGTCCGACTCAGGCTTCGGCCAGGTCGGATATGACGAGGGCAACGCCGAGCAATATGTCTGGTGGGTGCCCCACAACGTCGCCGGTCTGGTGACCGCTCTCGGCGGCCGCAAGGCAGTGGCCGACCGGCTCGACCGTTTCACGAAGAAGCTCAATGTGGGTCCCAACGAGCCTTATCTCTGGGCCGGTAACGAACCGGATTTCGGGGTGCCGTGGCTGTACAACTACATCGGTCAACCGTGGAGGACTCAGCGGACGGTCGACCGGGTGCGCGGGCTGTTCGGTCCCACACCAGACGGCGCGCCGGGCAACGACGACCTCGGTGCGCTGTCCAGCTGGTACGTCTGGGCCGCCCTCGGCCTGTACCCGAGCACTCCGGGAACCTCGATCCTGACCGTGAACACACCGCTGTTCGATCGCGCCGTGATCGCGCTCCCGGGAGACAAATCCATCCGGATCACCGCACCAGGCGCATCCGGACGGAACCGCCTGAAGTACATCAAAGGCCTCAGCATCGACGGCCAACCGACCGATCAGACTTTCCTTCCCGAGTCGATCGTCCGCACCGGCGGCGACGTCAAATTCTTGCTCTCGGTCAACCCCAACAAGGTCTGGGGCACTGCCCAGTCCTCCGCGCCGCCGTCGTTCGGTGCGGGCAGCTCAGCGGTGACCGTCAACGTCTCCCGCCCCGTCGTGACGATCGCGCCGGGAACCGCCGGAACCGTGCAAGTCGACGCGCAACGGATGATCGACGGCGCCGGCGACTACACCATTACCGGCATGTCCTCCAACAGCGGGATTGCCGTGACACCCGCGTCTGGACGGTTTGCCGACGATGGGTCGGCCAAGGTGGACGTCGCGATCACGGTGGCCAAGTCAGTGCCCGACGAGTACTACCTCGTCGACCTCACCACCACGGTCGGACAGAGCATCAGGAGGTCGACCGTCCTCGTCGTGGTCCTTGCAGCGGAGTCCGACGAGTAATCGAACGGCTCAGCCCTGGGCCGAGGTCTCAGATCATCTCGTTCGCCGTGAGCCAGCGCATCACCGGCCAGCCGGCGAATACCGGCAGCCAGCAGGTGAGTACTCGATACAGCAGCACCGAGGGCACAGCGACGGCCGCAGGTACGCCGAAGGCGGCAAGGCCACCGATCAGTGCCGCCTCGACGGCGCCGACACCGCCGGGAGTGGGGGCTGCCGATGCCAGTGTCCCGCCGACCATCGTCACCACGGTGACAGTGACGAAAGTCGTGCCGCCCCCGAAGGCCTCGACGCTGGCCCACAACGCCAATGCTGCGCCGAGAGTCGTTCCGGCACAACCGAGTACGATCAACGCCAGTCGTTTCGGTTCGCGGGCAAGCTCGACGAGGTCGCTCGTTAGTTCCTTGAGCTTGGGGCGCAACGTCCGTCGCCAAGCCAGCGCCGCAGCTTGGGCACGAACAGGAATGTGCCGACGATGCCCAGCGCTACACCCGCGATCAGGTACAGCACTGTGGCGTTCGGGACGAAATGAGAGAGGTCGGTCGACGCGCCGGCAACGGTGCTGAATAAGATCAGCAACACGAGGTGGACGATCACCTGCACGGATTGCTGCAGCGCCACCGCCGCGGTGGCTCGCAGTGCGCTAAGACCCCCCTTCTGCAAGAACCGGGTGCTCAGCGCGAGCCCGCCCACGCCGGCCGGAGTGGTGGTTGCGGCAAAAGTGTTGGCTACCTGCATGATTGAGAGCTTCCAGAAGCTCACCAGCCCGTCGGCGCAAGCCCACAACGCCGCTGCCGCACCAACGTAGGTCAGCGCTGACACCGCCAAACCCAGCAGCGCCCACCACCAGTTCGCGGTCCTGAGCTCGGAGAAGAACGTCGGCACGGTGCTGATGAAGGGGTAGGCGACATAGACCAGCGCACCGATCAGCACCAGTTGAATGAACTGGCTACGGCTGAACCGGGTGATCATTTCGGCTTTGATCTGATCGGCACCGGTTTGGCGCATCACCTCCGCGCGGGCGCTGGACATGACGGCGCCCGGCATCGGCCACCGATCGCCGGATTCGTTTTGGCACAGCGGATTTCGTCAGCCGGCGCGAGGCGGTCAGGATGGTGTCCTTGCCCAACGCGTCGATGGCTGCGCCCACCGCGGACTCCGCGTCATACAGCGCTGACGTCGTCACCAGGAGCTGGGCGATGTCGGATTGAAGTTGGGCTTCGGTGGCGCCGTATTCGGCGCTGCCGAAGCCGCCGAACAGCACGGTGCCGTCGTCGACCGTGATTTCGTTGGCATCGCAGGTCGCCGTGGGAGATCTGGTGGTCGTTGAGGATTCGCAGCGATTCCCATACGCCGGCCAACCGGCGTCTGGCTTGCACATTCGTCGAGCGGAGTTCCCCGAACGGGCTTGTGCGCGTACAACGTCCATCCGCGGTCGAGCAGGGCGACGGCGATCGTCGAGGTATTGGCGACGCCCGCGTTCACCGATAGCGATGGCCATCAGTGCCGCGATGCTCGACGGCGCGGCGCATCGAGGCTTGCAGGGGTGCGGTCTCGGGCCGCGCAACCGCAGCTTCCACCAGAGCTGTACGCAGTGCGCCACCGCTGCGTTGATGCGGGCCGTACAACTCGACGGCCGCTCTGCAATCGGGATCCTTTCGACGCGGCCGACAGAACCAGTGGCCCGGGTCCGGCCGGGCCGGACCACCGTGAGCACGGATGCGACGAATCCGCGTTTGGCCATCGCGCGAACCGCACCGTCCAGCGGCACCTCGAGAGCGGGCGTGCCGACGACCAGCACCACCAACGCGCCGACTGAACCACCCGACCGCCAGGCCCACCAACGAGCGGGCCGGCACTATGGCACTGACGATGAGGTGGATCGGCACGAAGGCCAGCAGCAGCGCCCACCACCAATGTCGCCAGCGGGCCGGCAGCCAGGGACCCGAAACGGTGAGCACCGCTGCGAGCATTGCGATCCACCGCGGGTCATCGAGGAACTGGGCAGGCAACGTGGTGAGCCGGTCCGAGAGGTCGAAGTGCCATCGGGGTGCCGCAATGCGGTTGCCGCTGATCGACAACGGGAGAACGGCCATGAGCGCGGCGGCCGCATATGCGCCCAGCAGTTTCCATTGCCGGGCAATGATCAGGCCGAGCAGAATCACGAATGGCAACGCGAGAATGGCGATGCCGTACGCCAGGTACACCAGATCGGATTGTGCGGGGGACAGGACGCCGACGATCTGCGAGACGGATTTCTCCAGCGCGACCCACCGGGGGCGGGTAATCACTGAACTTGTGATCACTGCCCCGAGGAAGGCCGCCGCCAGGACGAGCCGGATGATGTCGTTGGTCCGCCGGGTCAGTGGTTGCAGCAAGCTGCCGGACACGGTGATGTCGCGCCCGTCAACTCGCATGTTGCAAAGATCCTTCGAGATCTTTTGGATCTGGTTCCGCGCCGCGCCGTCAGCGGCTCTACGACAACTTAACCCGCGTCGTACGGCCGATTCGTTCGCATCCGGCTCACGTAGGGTCGGCACTGGTGTGCTGATGACTAGGAGGACCTGAGCGTGGCGCGGACCGATGACGACAGCTGGGAGATCACCGAGAGTGTGGGGGCGACGGCCCTGGGTGTGGCGGCGGCTCGCGCCGCGGAAACCGAGAGCGAGAATCCACTGATCAGCGATCCGTTCGCACGGGTTTTCCTCGATACCGTCGGCGACGGGGTGTGGAATTGGTTCGCCGCTCCAGAGATTCCCGAGGAGCTTCTTGAAGCTGAACCTGACCTGCCGGTGCAGATGCAGTCGATGGTCGGTTATATGGCGGCGAGGACAGCATTTTTCGACAGTTTCTTCCTCGACGCCGCCCGGTCCGGGGTGAGTCAGGTGGTGATCCTGGCGGCCGGCTTGGATGCCCGGTCGTGGCGGTTGCCCTGGCCCGACGGCACCGCGGTCTATGAGCTCGATCAGCCCAGGGTGTTGGACTTCAAGTTGTCGACGTTGCGCGACCATGGGGCAGAGCCGACGTGCGACCGGGTCAGTGTGCCGGTGGACCTGCGCCAGGACTGGCCGGCGGCGTTGCAGCAGCACGGTTTTGATCCTTCCGCACCGAGCGCCTGGTCCGCCGAGGGTCTTCTGCCGTATCTTCCGGCGGCTGCCCATGAGTTGCTGTTCGAGCGCGTGCAGAGCCTCAGTGTCGCTGGCAGCCGGATCGCCGTGGAGGCGCCCGGGCCGGAGTTCCTCGACGCCGATGTCCGAGCGCAGCGGCGCGAGCGGATGGATCGGATCCGCGCTCTCATGACCAAAGCGGACCCGCAGCGCGAGATGCCCAGTACTGATGAGCTGTGGTATTTCGAGGAGCGCGAAGACGTTGGCGACTGGTTGCGTCGTCACGGCTGGGACGTGATGGTGACGCCGTCCCAAGAGCTGATGGCGAGTTATGGCCGCGGGGTTCCCGAGGGAATTGAGGACACTTCGCCGCACACCCTGTTCGTGTCGGCGGTGCGGGCGGGGACTTAGCGGCCTAACTACAAAAGTGACCGCACCCGGCTACATTCCAAGGCGTGGCTGTTGTACCGCAACACTGCTCTCACACTGCGCGTATGTTGGGTCGAGCAATCTGTCGCACGCGGCGCTGGTCGACGGGCCGGAGTGCAATGTGCGGTTATCAGGGGCGACCACGTGACACCTGCTGCAGAAGTTCCGGACGACCCGCGAGTTCTATTGGGAAAATGAGAAATCGATCCCTACCGACCCTCGTCTGACGGTGAGCAGGCGTTTCCACGGATTTCAGGAAAGATCCGAATTGTTCACCGCGCGCCCGTTTCGCTTTTCACGCCGAGTAGTTTCGGCGATCGTCATCGGCTAATGGCGATGATGCAGCGTCTGCTCTTTCCATCAATCCGATTCGAACCCTGATTGGTCAAACCTCAGCGTGGCTGCATTTTCGGAAACAGTCCGAATGCGGCTGTCGTCGAGGCCTTCTGGCGCATGCGCTTCAATCTCGATCCGGACGTGGCACCGGGTCTTTCGTGACCACATCGCCGAAGGCATCAAGCCTCTACTCCCGGATATTCTGAATGCGGGGCGCAGCACGCAGCGACCCTCGACGAACCACGTTGTACGCCAACGGTTATCGGCGACTCTCGATCTCATGTGAATGGTCACCGCCGATTCTCACGGATCGTCCTCATCGCCCTCCTTGTCGCGTAGGAGTTTTTCGGGATGAAAGTTGGTGCGGGCCTGCCCGTGATCGAGATGGGCCGGGGGATCCATTCGGTGGTACTGCACTCGGCGCGCATCCGTCACGTGGTGCACCTCGGTGAGGTAGCCAGGAACATCGCAATTGGGAAACGAGCAGCCGCGGTCCTTGGCATACATGTAACGATCGTGCACTCTACTTGGCTCAACTCAATGTGCACTCTTGCGCTGGATCTGCCCAGGTCGCTGCGCGCGGGCGACGGCAACAGCCACCTTGCCTTCGATCGTCGCACCGAACCGCGATCTTAGCAATTGAAATTATCTGCACACCAAAAAGTTTCACATCTAACAGTGATCGACGAGATCGAGGTGGCCGCGGATCGGCCCGGCTCATCTGCCGCCTCCGCGACCCAAATCAGGCACGCCAAGGCCAGGTTTGGTGCGCAAGTCTTCGCCGGTTCCGGCGCAAAACCTCAGGCAGCGACTTGCATTCGCTCCGAATCTCAAATCGTCAGCCAAGTCAGGTCTAACCTGGCTACCATTTTGTAACTGTCCCGAGGTTGTCGGGCCACCGGGTATGGGAGCCGCCGATGTCGTCGTACATGATCGCAGCACCCGACGCTTTTGCCGTAGCGTCGGGGGATTTGACCGGCATCGAGGCGGCGATTAAGGGGGCCGCCGCAGCGGCGGCGCCCTCGACGACGGGGATTGTCGCGGCGGCCGGCGATGAGGTGTCGGCGGCTATCGCGAGTCTTTTTGGCGGCTACGCCGAAGAGTTTCAGACGCTGAGCGCGCAAGCGACGCTGTTTCATGCCCAGTTTGTGCGTGCGTTGAGCGCGGCTGGGGCCGCTTATGCGGCCGCTGAGGCCGCGAATGTGTCGCCGCTGCGGGCGCTGTTGCAACAGGCCGAGAGCCTGGGCGTTTTTTCGCCCATTGAGCGGCTGCTTGGGCGCCCGCTGTTCGGGAACGGTGCCGCTGGGGCGGCGGGCACCGAGGCCACCGGCTCCACTCAGACCAGCACGCTGCTCGCCACGGCGGCCACCAACGAGGCGGGCCTCAACGGGGCGCTGAACTACGCCGCCACCGGTGCCCTCGCTGCCCCGGCCACCAACGGGGTGACCGGGGTCAAGACGGGGTTCTCTTTCCTGCAAATTCCGATTGGCCCGTCCTCTTTCCTGGGAATCCCGATTCCTCAGTTCAACTACCCCGCCCCCACACACTGGTACTTCCCGACGCAGGCGGACGGTTCGGTGAACGCCACCGGTGTCATCTATCTGCAGCACGGCTTCGGGGCAATAGGCTGGTTCTACCAACCGCTGGCCATGCAGCTGGCGCAGCAGACCAATAGCGTCGTGGTCGTTCCCACCGTGCCGTCAATTCCTTTGCCGTTCGGCCTCTGGATAGGCAGCCCGGAGATGCAGCAGGGCGTGGCCTCGTTGTTCCTCGGCAGTCAGCCGGCGCTGAACATCAGCGCGAACCAGGCCGGTTACCAGGGCACGCTGCCGCAGGATTTCATCCTGACCGGACACTCCGCCGGCGGTGGCCTCGCCACGATCGCCGCCGGCGATTACCTCGCGGACCTCGGGACGAGCACCAATCACCTTCGCGGTGTGGTGATGTTCGACGGGGTCGCCAACAATGCCGCGGCCTTCGGTGCTTCGATAGCCGCCCTGCAGGCGTCGAATACTCCCGTCTATGTGGTGGCCGCGCCGCCCCAGCCGTGGAACGCTTTCGGTGCCACCACCAATCAACTGGTCAGTATGTCCCAGGGGCAGTTCGTCGGGGTCGAGCTTGTCAACGGCTCGCATGTCGACTCGATGCTGGGGGGAAAACCGGTCATCGACTTCGCCGCCCAGCTGCTGACCGGGTTCTCCCCACCCGGCAACACCGCGGCCGTGTACACCCTGTCCTCGGGCTGGATCAACGACATCTACGCCGGAGCGGGCCCGACCAGCCCGATATACGGCGTCTACGGGCCCACCGGCGGCTACCTGCCCCCCGGCGGCCAGCAGATCATCCTGGGCCAGGCCGGCGGGATCGTACTGCCGTAATCGACGGCCGCGGAAGAACTGGCCGCCAGTTCCGGCGCAGGCGGTCCCTTAACTCGTGAGCCGCCTCCGGATCGGCACCATATGTCGGCACCGCTCGCTCCAGCACCGCCGCGTACGTCGCCGGATCCCTCGGGCGCGCGGTGGCCGCCGCATACAACTCGCGCTCCAACCGATCCACCAAACTCATGGCCCGCAGCCTGCCGCACAGCCACGACGCATATTGCCCTTAACTCGCATATTTCAGAGATCCTTCGCGATCCTTCGGATCAGTTCTCGCCTGCGCTGTCAGCGGCCTGCCGGTAAGCTACTGGACGTTGCCTTTCACCAGCCGACCGTCCTTGATGATGGCGGTGAACGTCTCGTCGGGTCGGGCGATCAGCGAAATGTCGGCGACCGGGTCGCCGCCAATGAGAATCAGGTCGGCCAAGGCCCCTTCGGCTACGACCCCCAGGCGTCCCGGGTAGGGGTTGCGCGGTCCGGACATGGCCAGTAGCTCCGCGTTGCGGATCGTCGCCTGCTGCAGCACCTCGGCGGGGGTGAACCAGCGGGTGAGCTTCGCGAGCTGGGCGCCCTGCCGGCTGGCGAGCTTGGCGTCGAACAGCGTGTCCGTCCCGAACGCGAGCTTGACCTGGTGCTTGATCGCGAGCTGATACGCGGCATCGGTGCCGGCAACCATCTGCTTGAACTTGGGCGCATTCGCGGGCGGCAGCGGTACCGCGTCCTCGTCGTCGAGAAACGGCTGCAGGCACCACCAGATGTCTTTTTCGGCGAGCAGCGCGACGGTCTCTTCGTCGATGAGGTGGCCGTGCTCGATACAACGGACACCGGCGGCGACGGCGGTACGGATCGCGCGGGGAGTGTAGGCGTGCACGGTGACATAGGTGCCCCAGTTCTCCGCGGCCTGCACCGCCGCATGAATCTCGGCCTGCGTGAACTGGGCAACGTCGAGCGGGTCGTAGGTCGAGGCGACGCCTCCGCCGGCCATCAGCTTGAGCTGCGACGCGCCGCGCCGCAGCATCTCGCGGGCGCCACGCAGCACCTCGGCTTCGCCGTCGGCGATAACGGCGGCACCGATGATCTCGGTGTAACTCAGGTGGCCGCACAAGCCGCGCGGCACCTCGTGGGGCAGCCGGAAGTCGCCGTGCCCGCCGGTCTGCGAGATGAAGCCACCCGCCGGAAAGATACGCGGGCCAAGGATCGCGCCCTCGTCGATGGCCTGCTTGATGCCGAACACCGGGCCACCGAGATCGCGGACCGTGGTGAATCCGCGCAGTAGCGTCTCCTCGGCGCTGACGACTGCCCGGGCGAACACGTAGCCGATCTCGTTGAGCTGGGCCACCGCCGCCGGGATGGTGGTGAATACCGCATGCCAGTGCGCATCGATCAACCCCGGTATCAGCGTCTTGCCGGTCCCGTCGATGTTCAAGCCCGAGGACCCCGAAGACTCTGGCGAGGCCGCTGTCTCGAGTGAGGCGATCAACCCGTCCCGGACGGTGACGTCCATCGGCCCGGTGATCCGGCCGTCGACGCTGTCGAAGACATTGACATTCGAAATGCGCAGGTCGTGCGTTTCCATGCCGGGCTCCTCGTCGAGAATAGGCGACTGTCCCAGTAGGTTACGTCCGCCACGTGCTGCTGCTGGGTTTGCCGATAGGTGGCATAGTGATGGCATGAAACGCATACGGCTGAGCACGACCGTGGATTCCGAGCTCCTGGGCCGTGCACGCCGCCTGCGGTCGGGGATCACCGACGCCGCCCTCATCGATGAGGCCCTCGAGTCGCTCCTCGCTCGGTACCGGTCCGCCCAGCTCGACGCCAGCTATGTCGCCTATGACGAGCACCCGGCTGAGGAACCGGACGCGTGGGGTGACCTGGCATCGTGGCGGCGAGCGGCGGGCGGCTCGTGAGTGCGCTGCCGGCTCGGGGCGAGGTGTGGTGGTGTGAGTTGGCGGAGATCGGCCGGCGCCCAGTCGTTGTCCTGTCCCGTGACGCGGCAATACCCCGCCTTCGACGTGTCCTCGTCGCGCCATGCACGACGACCATCCGGGGACTCGCCAGCGAGGTCGTCCTCGACCCCGGTTCCGACCCGGTCCCGCGCCGGTCGGCGGTCAACCTGGACTCGGTCGAAAGCGTCTCGGTCGCGGTCTTGGTCAGTCGTCTTGGCCGGCTTGCCGACACTCGGATGCGCAAGATCTGCGGAGCCCTTGAGGTTGCGGTCGACTGCTCTGGTTGACGCCTAAGGGTGAAGCGCCGCAGTCGTAATGTCGTCGACTTGGTCAACGAATGACCCACCTTCGAGATGTCATCCGGCTGGTTCAGCGCGAGCGTGTGACCTTTCGCACGATCGACGTCGACAACCACACCGACGAGAACGTCCGCGCGATCCTCGATTTATAGCGCGCAACGGTCGTGGGCCTTGGCGGCCTGGCCGGTCGTGGGATGGCAGAACCGGGGCAGGCGACGCCCGATGTCGCCGGGCAGGCCGAGCAGTCCGTGCACGACGTCATCCTGGAGCTGCTCGAACGTGACCCCGCGCTCGACGCCGCGGTCAAGGACGTGGTGCTGGAGGCCCTCGCGCAGGTCGTCGGACAGACCGACGGACTCACCGAAACCGACTCGGCGGCAACGTTCCTCACGGCGATCTCGGTCGCAGGATTCCGCGGTGTCGGGCCGGCGGCGCGACTGGATCTGTACCCGGCGCCGGGCCTGATGGTGGTCAGCGGCCGCAACGGTTCGGGCAAGTCTAGCTTCGCCGAGGCGCTCGAGCTGGCGCTGACCGGCTCGCGCTGCTAGACGCGCGAGCCGCAAGCGTTCGTCGCGATCTGATCGGCATCGACTCTCCGCCGGATCGGCGAGTACCTGTCTAGCGTGGTCGCCGCACTGCTGTCGGGCTGAGCAACCGAAGTTGTCGGTGCCCCGCGTTATCTTTGTGTCAGCTTCACGAGACGCCGTCGCCAAGCTCCGACTGGACGGCGCGCCAACCCCACGCTCGTGGGTGGCTCGGATGACGAAGCGACCGGCACCGACCGGCGCCGGTAAGAGCGCCTCCAAGAGGGACTTTAGACATGGGGAGGTATCCATGGCGCATTTTCCAGGCCACTCACCGGCTGAATCTCAGGTCATTCTGCTCGGTGACCATGACACTGTGCTACGGCACCGTGACGACTTGTCCGAACATGCGACGCAGCACGCATGCGCCATCGCCGACGCCTTCTCGTTCTCGCCGGGCGAGGCAGCGTCGAACGACGACCTGACCGAAGTCGATGCGGTCGTGTCGGCGCTGGGCCGGGCCATCGCGGACCGCATGCACATCTGGGTGCCCTTCCCGGGCCCGGATCTCGGACGTGAGCAGCACTGGCGGCGACTGACTCTGGTGCTACAGCGCCACTGTCTCAATCTTAGGTTCGGTCGGGAACTCGAGCCGTGCCCGACCGCCGGTGGGTTCAGCGAAGTCGATTTCGCGCTGCGACGGGAAGTCCAGGCTGTCGACGACCTCGACAACGCCGCTCTTGCGGCGGTGGGAGCCGAAAGCCTCGGGTGTGAAATCGAACTGGCGCTGGTCGCCGCGGGTACCCAGTCGTCCGGCACGCCGCCGGCAGCGCGACGAGTTGCGGCGGGCGCCGGCACCGATGGCGGTCCGGGCACCGACAGTGTCTCGCCGCCGATGCTTCCGGCGCCGACGACGCCGTGGGCGCAGCGCCAGCCGATGCTGAAGCGCTACGTTCGTTGGCTCGTGCACGGCTGCGGTGTCACGCAGGCGGCCACGGCGCGGGTTTTGAACTCGACGGGCCAGCGGACCCCGAAAGGCCGCCTGTGGCAGCCGGCAACGGTGTCCGCACTGCTCAACGGCCGTTACGACCGCGGCGCCGCGGCCCGCCGGTGACGAGTCCGATGCGTCGGCGAGTACACGCCGAACCGCGACGGTGCGGGGCCGATCACATGCGCCAACTCGTCGTCCTCGGCGACGGGGCACCCCGTATTTGGAACCTGGCCACCGCGATCCTGCCCGAAGCCGCCCCGATCGTGGACCTCTACCACGCGCGCGAACACCTACACGCCCTCGCCGCCGGGCTCGCGCCCTGTTCGGCGACGAGCACCCGTACTGGCCGGCCGCCGGGATCGACAACCTCGACAACCGTGACTTCTGTGCGAACAGAGCCAACGCCGCAGGAATCGCGAGCTCGGATTCCCCGAACCGGTGGTATCGATCGGCGACTTCACTTGACCGCGGCATGGCGTCACGCAGCGCGGTCGCCGGCTCGTCAACATCGATCGCGATAATCAAATCCTAGCTTCGTGTCGCTGGCCCGATCGGGCGCTTACCTGGGCGGGGACCGGCGGGTGTCGCCGCGCGAGAGATCACGCTGGCGTTTCACCTTCAAGCGGCTTGCCGCCGAAGCTCAGGACGCGCTGCGTGCCGAGGATGCCGGGCCCGCAATGTCCGCGCTGGAGCAACTGATCGACCTCGCGTGCGAAGCCCGCGATTACGACTACTTCCGCTCCGACGATCCGGTGGCAGCAGCGGGCTTCGTCGTGTCTGATGTGGCAGCGGTGTTGTGGGCGTCGAGCCGGGAACGCTCCGGGTTCCAGGAGTTTGCCGAAATGGCTGCGCCGCAGTTGATTCGGTGGGAGTCCAGGTGCGGCTGGACCCGTTACGGCGAGGGGCCGATTGCGGCGAAAGAGACCTCGCTCGCCGTCGTGCTCGCGCACATGCTCCGAGTTGCCGACACGTGGGAAGGCTTTGCCGAGCAGTACGTGCGGGGGCTGGACAGGCTGTGCGATCGCGGCGCATCGAAGCGCCAAGTACACCGTTTCGTCGCTACCGGGCAGGAGCGAGCCAGCGCGCTGGCGGAATGGCACGGCCTCCTGCTGGAAAACCTCGCGGACACCGAGGGCGGCCCGCTCGACCGGATCGTCACCCACGCCGGGTTGGGCGGTCCGGAGCAGACGTTTCTCTGCGCGCGGCTCGCGCACCGACGCGGCAACGCCGACGTCGCCCGCGACCTGGTGGCGCAATGTCTGCGAAAACTGCCCGGCCACAAGCACTTCCACGAGTTCGCCACCGAGATGGGCGCGACGACCCCGGGGTGAGCACCGCCTGGTCGGTTACTGCACGCCGAGCGCGGCGCGCAGCCGGTCAGCGTCCATCCCGCCGCGCGCGGCTGCACCGGTGGGGAACGTATCGAGGAGCTTGATCAGGTCGCCGCGTCGGGTGGGGTCGTCGGCGGCCTGCCGCGGCGTGTGGCCGTCGAGTGCGGGGATGGGCTCATCGAGCCAGCGGGTCTCGTAGCCGCGGATGAACTCGTCGAGAAACCCGGCCAGCCCAGGGTCGTCGGGGTCGAGCGCGCCCTCGCCGGTAATTGGCATCTGCTTGGCCAGCTCGGCGGCCTCGCGGGTGTCGGGCACTGGGCGGCGGTCGTCGTCGAGCACCGTCATCGCCGGATCGAGGCGTGCCAGCGTGGCCAGCACGCGATCCATCCGCTGCTCGCTGTTGGCTTCCACCCGCAGCGTGTCGCCGTCGAGGATCAGCGCGGCCCGGATCCGTTGCATGCCTTGGGTGGTGACGTACTCGGTCCAGCGCGGCGGCTCCTCGCCGTCGTCGCGGTCGTAGGTGTCGTCGAGCGCGGCCGCGATCCCGGCCGGGTCGCCGACTTGCACGGTGGCCTCGCAGATCGCCAGCGGATCGCCCTCGGTGTTGACCAGTGTCGGCGGCGCGAACCGGCGGGTCAGCTGCGCCACCAGCGTCACCGGGTCGGGTTCGTCATCGAGCAGGTCGATCAGCGCGTCACGCTCGCGCAGCGCGACCGGCTCGATCCCGCCGAAGAACGCCATGATGTCCCCGGCGGGCACCACGCGTGCGCAGATCAGCTGACCGGTCTGCAGCTGGCGGCTGGCCGCCCGCTCACGCACCTCGTGGGTGTCGCCGGTGCGCACGTCGCGCACCGTCATGCCCTGGCCGCGCTGCACCTGCTCGACCTCGAACACCGACCGTTCCACCAGCAGCCATTGCCCGGCCAGCAGGCGCTCGTCGTCGGGCAGCAGCGAACCACGCACCTGAAGGAACTCCGCGAACGCACCGCCCTCGAACAGCACCGCATCCAGCACCAGCGGATCGGCCAGCGCCGCGGCCAGCGCGTCAGGGTCGTCAGGGTCGTCAGGGTCGTCAGGGTCGGCATACCGGCAGCGTTCGTAGCCCACCTCGGCCAGCAGGCCGGTCCAGTCGCCCACCATCGCGTGCTGGGATGCCTTCGCATACAACCAGTCCACCCGCTCGGCCAGCGGCAGCGCCTCGCGGCCGAGATGGCATTTCTTGTACTTGCGGCCCGACCCGCACCAGCACGCCTCGTTGCGACCCAGGTCGCGGCGCGGCTGGGCGCGGTGCCGCTCCAGTAACTCCACCAGCGCGTGGTCGGGCTCGGCGCCGGCGCGGCGCAGCAGCGCCAACCCGTGCTCGGCGTCGCCGCGATCGGAGGCGATGCGGGCCAAATCGAACAACGGCAGCGGCCAGTCGGTATCCATCGACTCGGCCGCCAGCAGCTCGCGTTCAGCCGCGTCGATATCGCCGATTCGCTCCAGTGCGACCGCGCGCAGCCAGCGCAACGCCACCCGCGCCGCACGTGGCACCTTCGGCTCCAGCACCTCGGCGAACAGTCCCAGCGCGGCCGCCCCGGCGGGGTCGGTGTCGACGGTCTCGGCCACCAGCAGCTCGGCCAGCAGCGGGTCGGCCAGCGCGGCCCCGACCTCACCGGCCAGGTCGACGAACGAGTCGGTGTCGGGTTCCGGCGCGCCCTCGCCCGCCGCGGCCACCACATCCTGCGCAGGCTCGTCCGGGTCGGCGGCAGCCAGCAGCAGCGACATCTGCTCGTGCAGTTTGATCAGCGTGTACAGCGCGACCGCGTCGTCGGGATTGAGGCCATGGCGCTCGGCCAGCAGTGCGCACCTGCCCTCGAACCGCCAAACGTCGAAATCGAACCCGCGAGGTGCCAGCCAGTCGTCGTCCCGCGCCAGACCGTAGTGGTCGACGATCTCGCACAGCGGTGGCAGCGGCTCGGTGAACACCGCCGGATCCTCGACGCACGCTGTCCAGACCGCCGCGGCGAAGAACGTCGGCTCATCGGCGTCGAGCATCTCCGCCAGCCGGGCGCCGAAGGCGGCGTCCACTCCGGGCGTGGGTGTGCTGATCAGCTCGACCACGAGCCCGTCCGCGCTCAGCCGCACCCCGACCAGGTGCCCCTCGGCGGCCCCCAACGCCTCCAGCGTGCCCGGCTCCAGCAGCAGCGCCCCGCCCGGGTCGACCGCCTCGTCTGGGATGCCCCGCTGTTCGAGCAGCTCGTCGTCGTACCCGACCAGCACGATCTGCACCGCCGAACCGTCGGCGAGCCGGCAATACTGTTCGTGCTCGCAGAGCGTGGTGATCGGGTCCAGGTCCGGGGTCACCGTGAGCATGTCGTGGGCCGCCTCGTCCGCGCCGAGCCGGCGGGTGAACACTCGCCCGGCTAGCACCGTCGGCAGCCACACCCACTGCTCGTCGACCAACTGTCTTGCCGGACAGTCAATTTCAAGGCGAAGCGCGTCCAGGACGGGGTCCGGGTCGGCCACGCCGGCGTCCTGCAGCCGACGTGCGATGTCGTCCTCGTGCAAGGGGCCGTGTTCGGCCAGAATTGTCTCCAGGGTCCGCACAGGATCGAACGTTTCCGCCACGGCGACCACCTTATGCCGCGGTCTACGCCGAGGCCATCGCCACCGCCGATGCACGCAGACTGTCTGCAGCCGGCTACCTCGAATGCGGGATTGTCCTGGACTCCCAGCGTGACCCAGTCATCAGCAGAGGTCTGGACGAGCTCATCGGAGAAGCCGAGTTCATCGTCGAGCCGGTGACCGAGCGCCAGGCCCGCCAGGCTTACGCAGATTTCGGCAAGGTCAGCGGCCACCCCGCAGGTTTGAACTTCGGCGATTGCCTCTCCAACGCGCCGGCGATCGACCGACGCGAGCCGCTGCTGCGGAAAGGCAACGACTTTGGGCACACCGGCGTCCAAGCGGCACTGGACCAACAGTGATTGGCTACCGGTCGACACGTAGCGAAAATTGTCGAAATCCTCTCCGGCACAACCAAGTGCGAATCTGACATCAGATGCGATGTCACCTTCAAAGGTGATGGATGTCTCTCGATGACCGCGGCGACGTCTTGGCAGGGTTGCTGCTCAACGCGGGAAGCACCCCGCCAGGATGCATCCACGATCGCAGGACCCACTGACAGAAACGGGGCGTGCGCAGCTGAGGGCGCGACCGAACGGCCGCGCAATGGCGCTCGGGGTGAAGTGAGACCCCTGCCGATCCATGTCGGACTTCGTCGCGCAGGAGCGCGGAGGAGGTAGCCAGTGCCCGACCTGTTTCGCGATTTTGCGCACTGTTCGGATCGGACGCGTGGTGCTGATCGGCTATGTCGGGGTGGTGGTTGACCGTTGTCGCTCAGAGACGGGCACATCGACGCATCCCGAACTTGTTGAGGCGCCAGGTAATTCTGAGGCAGATGGCCGTACCGCCCGGCCCCGGGTCACGCCCACCGGTCGCCGACGACCCGGGGTCAGCCCCGCAGCCGCAACCGAAGCCCAGTCGCCCGCACCGCCCGGTGGCCGATCGCAGCCCGCACCCCATCCTCCGAGCCGACAACTCGCACCTTGCGTTTGGCCCGGGTCACCGCCGTGTAGAACAGCTCCCGCGTCAGCAACCGCGAATCCGTCGGCGGCAGCAGCACGGTCACCTCGTCGGCCTGACTGCCCTGGCTCTTGTGGATCGTCATGGCATGCATGGTGTCGACGTCGGACAGCCGGCTGGTGGCGAACTCGAGCGGCTCGCCGGCACCGGCGATGACGGCCCGCAACCCGCCGTCGCGCAGCGACCGTCACCCCGGTGTCGCCGTTGTAGACGCCCAGGCCGTAGTTGTTGGCCGTCACCAGCACCGGGCGCCCCGCGTACCACGACGACCAAATCGGCTCGCCCGTCGCCTCGGTCAGCCACCGCTCGACCTGGCGGTTCCAGTGCGCCACGCCATATGGTCCGCGCCGGTGCGCGCACAGCAGCCGGTGCTCGTCGAGCGTCGCCAGCGCCGCCGCCGCGTCACCCAGGACGGCCGCCTGCCGCAGCCGAAGGGCATGGGGCACAAGCACCTTGCGCAGCGGTTCGGAGGGGTTGTCGGTGTGATCCATTCGATGTGATCGCCGCCGGCCCGCAGCACATCGATGGCCCGGTCGGCGTCGCCGCCGCGGATCGCCGAGGCCAACTCGCCGATCGATTCGCCGAACCGATGCGAGTCTGCAGCGCCGCCACCCGCGCATCGTCGCGTGCGCCGAGCCCGTCGACCAGGTCGGCCAACACCGCGCCGGCCTCCACCGACGCCAACTGATCCGGGATCGCCAACGAGCAGCAGCCGCGTCTTCGGGCGCACCGCCTCCAACAGCCGGGCCATCATCGTCAGCGACACCATCGACGTCTCGTCGACGACGATCACGTCGTGGGGCAGCCGGTTGCCACGATGATGGCGGAACCGCGACGAGGTGTCCGGCCGGCTGCCCAGCAGCCGATGCAGTGTCGTCGCCCGCAGCCCCGCAGCCCGCTGCCGGTCAGCGGGTATCGAGCTGGTCGACCTCCAGCTGAACCGCCTCCTGCAGCCTGGCCGCCGCCTTCCCGGTGGGTGCTGCCAGCGCGATGCGCAGCCGCGGCTTACCGGCCGAGCTCCGCCTGTTCGGCGAACAGCGCCAACAGCCGTGCGACCGTGGTCGTCTTGCCCGTGCCCGGTCCGCCGGTCAGCACCGTCAACCCCTGCGCCAGCGCGACTCCCGCGGCTTCGCGTTGCTCCTCGTATCCGGGCGGAAACAGCCGCTCGATATCGGGCACCGGCCGCCGGCGCTGGCCGCAGGCAGCAGGGCCAGGACGATCGTCGGCGACCTGCTGCTCCTCCAGCCAATACCGGTCCAGATACAGCAGATTGTCGCCGTAGACCCGCAGCACCGGCGGCGACCCGCGCAGTGGGCTGGCCCGCACCGCTGCCAGCCACTCGTCGGCGCCGGGCCACGGCAGGTCGCGGTGCGACCACGACCTGGCCACTGCCTCGACCGACCGTAGGTCCACGCACACCGAACCGCCCCGCAGCGCGCGCACCACCAACGCGACAGCCAGCGTCACCCGCTCGTCGGAATCGCCGGCCATGCGCCGTAAGCCGCTGCGCAACATGCACATCCGCCGACTCGATCACGCCGGCTTCGTTGAATGTCCGCAACAGCCCGGCGGCACTCGGCAGCCTGCCGCCAGCCCGCCGGCGTCCATGACCTCGACCGTCATGCGGCCGCGCTCCGTCCGCATCGAGCAGTCCGACAGCGCCGTCACCAGCGCCGGCGGGCGGCGCCAGCTGAACACCCCGGCCGGATGGCCGTCGACACCGGCGTGTCCGGCCCGCACATGCCCCGCACGAACAGGTACAGCACGCCGCCCAGATGCCGGTCAGGGTCGATAGCCCGGCTGTCGCCACCGCAGGAAGCGGTGCAGCACAACGCTGTACAGCAGCGCCTGCAGCGGATAGTCCGAGTGCAGCATGGCCTCGACCAGCCGCGGTCGGTCGTAGTCGGCAGCGGTCAGCGGCCGATCCGGGTCGCCCAGCCAGTTCGTCTTGTAGTCGACCACCAGATAGCGCTGCCCCCCCCCATCCGGCAGTCCGCAGCACCACGTCGACCGAGCCGGTCAGATATCCGCGCAGCGGCTGGTCGCCCAGCGCCGTCGCCTGTCAAGCCGGTCGGCGTAGGCGGCCAGCGGATCGGTCGGCCGGCAGGTGCGCGGCGCAGCAGCACGCCCGACGTCGGCCAGCCGAATGATCCGGCGCGGCGTCCCGCAGGTCGCCGCCGGCCAGCGGAAACTCGAAGTCCATCTCCCGCAATCGGTCCCGCAGACCCGATCTGGCGCAGCGTCAATCCACCGGCCAATGGACCCAGCGGGGTGTCGTGCATCGGTACCATCGCCGCGGCCAGTTCAGCAGCGGGCACGTCGACCGGCCACCACACCGAGTGCCGCGGATCTGCGCCTCGAGTTCGGCGGTCGAGGTCGGCGGCGAACGGATCGGCGGTCTCCAGCACCGCGTGCACCAGCGTGCCGAACTTCGCGCCGGTCGGCAGCTCGGCCATCGGCGACGGCATGTCCGGACCCGGACGCCGCCTCGACCAGCGGAATGTCGCCGACTTCGTCGTCCAGCTCGGTGACCTCCGGCTCACTGCTCACCCCAGCTCGTCTTCGGCGGCCCGGATCAGCCCCGAGTACGAGGTGCGCCGCCACGCGGTGTCGATGGCGCGATGGAAGTGGCGAGCGTCGAGATCCGACGGCCGCGCCTGGCCGGCATGGCGCGGTGGCCGGGGCGATCACCGACTCCTCGAGCACCGGTCCGCCGGCGGCCTCCCACTCCCGAAGCACGGCCCAGCGCGTCGTCGTCGGCGATCTTGGCCGGCGTCGCAGCGGTCGGGCACCACCGACTCGCCGGGCCGGCGTCCACGCAGCAGCCGCGACAGCCCGCCGTTGGGTTCGTCGCATGACGGTGACCACCACGCCACCACCTGCGACTGCGCTCGCGTCATCGCGACGTAGGTCAGCCGGCTGTCGTCGCTGGCGGCCTCCTTGCGCGCCCAGCTTCTCGACGGTGCTGAAGTCGGGGCTGTCGCTGCCGCCGATGTGCAGGCAGCGCGCGCCCTCGTCGTGGAACAGCACCAGATCGCGTTCCCGGATGTTGCGGTTGAACGCGAACGGCAGGTACACGATCGGGTATTGCAGCCCCTTGCTCACCCACACCGTCATGATCTGCACGGCGGCGGCATCGCTGTCGAGCCGCCGGTTGCGTTCCGTTGCGCCGCTGCGCTCTTCGCGCTGCGCCGCGCAGCCAGTCCCGCAGCGCCGGCAGGGTGTAGTGCTCGCGGTGTGCGGCGTCTCTGCAACAGCTGCGTCAGGTGCGCCAAGTCGGTCATATGCCGCTCGCCGCCCTGCCACGACAGCACGCGATTGCTCATGCCGCTCAGCTGCGCGGCCTCGAAGATCGCGGCCACTCCGCGCTCGCGGGCATGGCCCGCCCACTCCCGCAAAGTCTCGGCGACCCGATCGGTGAGCGCATCACCTCCCGCCGCAAGGCTTTCCGCGGTCTCGCCGAAGAACATCGTCGCCGCGGCGGCGCGCACCACGCCGGGGCGGTGCGGCTGGTCGAACGCCTCCAGCAGTGCCAGCCAGTCGTCGGCGGCCTCCGAACTGAACACGTCCGAGTCGCCGGTATACACCGCGGGGATCCCCGCGTCGGCCAGCGCGCCGCGGCAGGCGCGGGCGTCCTTGTGCTTCTCGACGATCACCGCGATGTCGCGGGCCTGTAGCGGCTTACCGTCGAACGTCGCACCGCTGGCCAGCAGCGCACCGATGTCGGCGGCGAGGTCGCGACCGATGTGCTCGCGCAGATCGTCGATCGGCAGATTCTGAGTCCCGCTGCGGCCCAGCGTTGCCCGGCGTACCACCCGCAGCCGGAACGGGTCGTTGTGCGGCGCACCGGCGAGCCGGTGACCGCTGGTGTTACGCGTCGACGTCGTGCACGACGATCCGCGGGTCACCGAGTTCGGCGCCGCGCAGCACGGCCTGCAGCCGCTCGCACGAGCGCGCCGTCGCTGCGCCAGTTGGTGCCCAGTGTCATCTTGTCGCCTGCCGTGTCAGCCGCCCGCAGGTAGGTGACGATGTCGCCGCCGCGGAACGCATAGATCGCCTGCTTCGGGTCGCCGATCAGGATCAGCGTGGACCGCCCGCTGAACGCGCGGTCGATCACCTGCCACTGCACCGGGTCGGTGTCCTGGAACTCGTCGACCATGACGATGGGCCAGCGTTGATGCATCCGCACCCGGGCGGGGGAGTCGTCGGTGGCCAGAGCAGTCGGCCAGCCGGCCGAGCAGATCGTCGTACCCGAGGACGCCCCGTCGCCGCTTGCGCGTTTCCAATTCGGCGAGAACGCCTTTCGCGAATTCGACGCAGACTGCGGCGCGTGAGCCGCGGCTGCGCGTCGCGTGGCCGCAACTCCGTCGACGGGTTCTTGACCACCTCGCGGGCGATCCGCAGCGCGTCGCGGTAGTTCAGCAGCGGGATCGTCGCGCTCCCGCCCGAAGTGGGCGAGGTAGAGATCGTCGACGATCTCGGTGACCAGGTCGTCGAGGCTCTTCGACCAGCGTGACGCCCGCGTCGGTGTCGCCGGCCACGCCCAGCGATTTCAGCACCAGCTGGCAGAACTGGTGCGTGGTGGCGATTGTCGCGGCGTCGAAGCCGGCCAGCGCATCACGCAGCCGTTGCTGTGCGTTCGTCGCGCTCGGATCCGCGTGCCGTCGATCAGGATGCCGACCAACTGGTTGTCGCCGACCATCGACGGATCGTCGAAAGCGCGCAACGCGTCGACGATCTGGCAGCGGACACGCTCGCGCAGTTCCTGGCTGGCCGCGCGCCCGAACGTGATGAGCAGCATCTGGTCGAGCGTCGCCCGGCCCTCGGCGACGTAGCGGGTTACCAGACCGGCCAACGCGAACGTCTTGCCGGT
Source organism: uncultured Actinomycetota bacterium (assembly GCA_963763005.1). Lineage (GTDB taxonomy): Bacteria > Actinomycetota > Actinomycetes > Mycobacteriales > Mycobacteriaceae > Mycobacterium. Next base: position 553,126 of record CAVXMI010000010.1, on the reverse strand, counting down.
TCCGGCGCTGGCCTCCAGCACCGTGGTGGAGCGTGCTGCGGGCAGCGGACCAAGCAGGTCGAAGCGATCCATCAGTCCGGGTTCCTCTCGGCGTGCAGCAGCGGCAGCCAGAGTCGCGCGGCGTAGGCGCCCAAGCGGTTGTCCTCGCCTTTGGGCAGGCTGCGCACTCCTCGCCCGGCCGCAGCGGGTTGCATCAGGTCGGTCAGCCGCGCGTTGCGTGCCCCATGCCCGAACGTGCGCCGGCGCCTGGTCCTCGCGCGGGATACCTGCCGCTGGACTTCCACCGGAATGCCGCCTCGTTACCGGGTCGTCGCCGCAGTGCCGGGCCGCCGCCCACGCGTAGGAAGTCTTGATGGGCAACGGAATCGGCTCACGCCGCCCGGCGTCGTAGATCGCCACCAGATCGCCAGCAGGTCGACGGCTTCTCGTGCGGTCGCCCCAGCCCCGCCTCCCGCGGAGTGGTGCCCCGCTTCGGCCGGCCGATGCAGACCGCCGACCAGTCCCGGCTCGGGTCATGAGCGGTCAACGCCAACAACGGAATCCACGACTCGAGCAGGTGCCTGCCGTCGAGCTTGGAGTACGTCACCGACACCAGACGGTCGCCGAACACCTGTGACACCGTGCCGGTCAGCGCGCCTGGAGCCGAGATCGATGTCGACGTCGTACGCCGCCGCGTCGGCTCGGCGGTGCCGCAGCGCCGCGGTCGCCAGCAGCGCCGCCTGGTCGCGGATCTCGGTTGCCTTGCGCCAGCCGAGCTGACCGGGCGGCAACGTGCCGCGGCGCCACTCCGCCTGCCGCGCCTCATCCGGTGCCATGCCGCCGCAGGATGTCGCTCAGCATCCGATCGCCGACCGTCCATTCCTCGAGCGCGTCGATGTCGACCGGCATGGCGTCCTCGACACCGTCGACGTCCCACGGCAGCGTGTAGTCGAGCGCTCGGAAGAAGCCCTTCACCGGATCCTTGAAGAAGGCGACCAAATCGGCGAGGACAATGTCAGCTGGCGGGTCTCCGCCTGCGGCGGCGGCAGTGGTCCGCAGATGAACTTCGGCTGCTCGGCGCGTTCGCCGGTGGCGGCGCGGGCCGCCCGCAGCACGGTCGGATCGAAGCTGAACGGCACGCCGGGCACCAGCTTTCCGCGCTCCACGTTGCGAACGTCGAACGGCTGCAAGGGATGTTCGACGACGACGCGAGAGCGGACCTTCTCGGTTGTCGTCACGTCCAGGGCGTCGAGCAGCTCGGCCAGCGGCACGGCGGGTGGTCTGCGCTGACCCGAGTATTCGTTGGCGCCGGTGTAGGTGATGACCAGCTGGCCGGTGGCCGCGCCGATGGCGTCGAGCAGCAGTTGTCGGTCCTCAGAACGGATGTCGCGCTCGCCGGTCATCGGGTCGCGGGCCAGCACGTCGTCGCCGTCGACGACACCGAGCCGCGGGAACACCCCGTCGTCGAGGCCGACCAGGCACACCACCCGGTGCGGGACCGATCGCATCGGCACCATCGTGCAGACCGTCAGCGTGCCGGTGCGGAAGTTGGCGCGGGTGGGCCGCCCGGCGAGGTGGCGTTGCAGCAGCGCGCGGATGTCGGGCAACCGCATCATGGTGTCGGCGCCGGGCCGGCTGTGCGGAGTACTTCGGCGAACTCGCGCTGCATCTGGCTGGTCTGCCAGGCGTCGTCGTCGTCGACGCGCGTCAGCAGCGCGATGCCGTCGGTCAGCGCGGCCAACCAGTCCGCGCAGCGGCGCGTGCCCCGGTGAGCGAGTCGACCACGCGCTGCAGCCGGTCGATGAATTCGGCGAATTGGCCGGCCAACTCGACGCGGTTGCTGCTGACGTCGTCCAGCGGCAGCGTGGAGTCGATCCAGGCGTGCGAGTCGTCGGACATCGCGACGCCGGCCAGCACGCGGTCGATGCCGAATCGCCAGGTGTTGTGCACGAAGTCGACGCCGAAGGGCCGGCGGTGCTCCTGATCGAAGCCCCACCGGATGTTTGACTGCCGGACCCAGCGGGTGATGCCCTCCAGATCGTCGTCGCTGAAGCTGAACCGGGCACGCACCGGCGCGGCCTGGGCGAGGTTGAGCACCTCGCTCGCGGTGACCCGGCTGCCGGCCAGCGCCAGCAGTTGCGACGCCACGCCGAGCAGCGGATTGGTCTGGAGCAGTGAGCGGTCGGCGAGGCGCACCCGCAAGTCGATGCGCGGGATGCGCGCCGTGCACCACGTCGCCGAGGCCGAAGTCCGCGACGATCAACGGCGCGTACGTCTCGATGTCCGGGCACATCACCAGGATGTCGCGCGGCTCCAGCGTCGGGTCGTCGGTGAGCAGGCCGAGCAGCACCTCGCGCAGCACGTCGATCTGGCGGGCCGGGCCGTGGCAGCTGTGCACCTGCACCGAGCGGTCATCGTCGGCGAGTGTGCGGCCCTGCCGGCCGCACGGCGTTGGCGGCGATGTCGGACTGCAGCCAGCCGAGCAGGGTGTCGGGTGTTAGCCGCGTCCGCGGCAGGTATTCGTCGGTCGCGGCATCGGCGGGCAGGCTGCGTTGCAGCTCGCGCAGGTCGCGGCCGAGGGTCGCCAGCAGCGGGTGGCCGACCTCGCGGTGGCTGGTGTCGTCGCGCGCGGCACCATCGCCGTGCAGTGCCGGCAAGCGCCTGCCACAGCTCGTCGCTGGGGTGCGGCAGCCACAGGTGCAGATCGTGATGGTCGGCCAGCGCGCTCGAGCAGTTCGATGTCGGTGCACGCCAGCCGGGTGTGGCCGAACAGCGAGAGCCGGGCGGGCAGCTCGGTGGCCGCCTCCCGCAGCCGGGCAATGGTTTTCGCGTGCCGGATGTGCGGGGGATCGGCAGGGACGATGCGGCCACCAGCGCGCGCCACAATTGCGGCTGCCAGTGCAGGTCGGCGTCGAGGTCGCCCCGTGTTGCCGTCCAGCCAGTCGGCCAGCAGCTGCGGGCGCTGCCGGGCGTAGGAGGCGAACAGCCCGGCCAGCCGGCGGGCCACCGCGTATCGGCGACCGCGGCGCAGCTCGGCTCTCAGCCCCGATGTCGAAGTGGCCGAGGTGTGTTGCCAGCGTCGCGCACCACGGCTCGTCCAAGCGAGCAGTCGATGACCTCCAGCAGCGGCCACGTCATCGCCTCGGGCGACCAGGGATCGTCGTCGACCGTCCCGGTGATCTCGGCGATCAACGACGCGCGGGCTGCGGAACGCCACGCCGGCGCACACGCCGTCACCACCGCTGCGGCCGCGCCCCAGCACGTGCGAAAGCCGCTGGCTCAGCCAGCGCTCCACGCCGCGGGCCGGCACCAGCACCAGTTCCTCGCGCGAACGGGTCGGGCAGCGGGTTCGGCCAGCAGCGCGCCGAGCCCGTCGGCAAGCAGGTCGGTCCGCTCGGCACGGTGAAGGTGAAGCGCCATCGCGCGTCACCATAGACCGAGGCACCGACGCGAGTGCCGGAGAACCGGTAACGAGCAGCGTGACGAGCACGTCAAGGCCGCCGGTTTCTTTGCTGCTGCCCAGTTCCCGACCGCGACATTCGTGTCCACCGCGGTGCGGGCCGACAAGGACAACGACAACGACAACCACTTGCTCGAAGGCGATTTCACGCTCAAGGGGATCACCCAGCCGGTCGCGATGACGCTGGTGTTCAACGGCGTCAACCCCGGCATGGGACGCGGCGAAGTCGCGGGCTTCGACGCATCGGTTGTGCTCAGCCGCAAAGACTTCGGCGTCGGCGCCGAAATGCCGCTCGACGGTGGTGGCACCATGGTCGGCGACAAGGTCACCATCACGCTGGCGCTCGAGGCCCTCAAGCAGGCCTGACGAATCGTCGCGGGCGCAGACGAGGCAGGAACGAGGAGAGTCGCGATGGAAACCTGGGATGCGATCTGTGCCCGGCGCAATGTCCGGCAGTACCTGCCGGAGCCGGTCTCAGAGGCCGACCTGAACCGCATCGCCGAGGCCGGGTGGCGGGCACCGTCTGCGAAAAACCGCCAGCCGTGGGACTTCGTGATCGTCACCGACCGGACTCAGCTGCAGGAGCTCTCCACGGTCTGGCGGGGTGCCGGTCATACAGCCGGGGCTGCGGCCGCGATTGCCTTCGTTGTGCCGGTGCCGCCCGATGATCGCAGATTGGTGATAGACCAGTACGACGTCGGCCAGGCGACGATGGCGATGATGATCGCGGCAACCGACCTGGGAATCGGCACCGGCCATTCGTCGGTGGGGGATCAGGAGAAAGCCCGCGCCATCCTGGGTGTTCCCGACGACCACCTGGTGGCCTTCCTGCTCGGCGTCGGCTATCCCGCCGACCGGCCGCTCACCCCGATCCGCAAACCGGATCGACGGCCCTTCTCCGAGGTCGTCCATCGCGGACACTGGTGATCCAACGCTGATCGCGGCAAATCCTTTGTGGCGGCGACATCGGACCGCACCCACCGCCGGGGCCCACCTGTGCCAGGCTGGAGCCATGGTCGGCGTAGCGGATGCCATCGGATGGGCAGGCAAGCAGCTCGCTGCCCGGGTGCCCCAGGCCGACCTGGACCAGCGCGACCCGGACTACATCCGAGACCAGCTGCCCGGCACGTGGCTGCTGGCGTCGCTGTATTTCCGCGCCGATGTGCGCGGACTTGAGCGCATACCACCCGAAGGGCCGGTGCTGCTGGTCGGCAACCACAGCGGCGGCAACGTACCGCCGGACACCTTCGTCTTCACGTTGGCGTTCTGTTCGTATTTCGGAGTGGAGCGGCCGTTCTACCAACTCGCGCACAACCTGGTCACCGTCTATCCGCCGCTGCGCTGGCTTCGTAAGTTCGGCACCGTGGCGGCCAGCCCCGAAAATGCCCGCCTGGCACTGGAGTCCGGCGCCGCCGTGCTGGTGTATCCGGGCGGCGATTACGAGGTGTACCGCCCGTCGTGGCAGCGGCACGTCGTCGACTTCGGTGGCCGCAAAGGCTTCGTGCGGCTCGCCCGCGAGGCTGCCGTGCCGATCGTGCCGGTGGCCAGCGTCGGAGGCCAGGAGACGGCGTTGTTCCTCGGACGCGGGCAGTGGCTGGCCCGACTGCTGATGCTCGACAGGGTCGCGCGGCTCAAGAGCGTGCCCATCTCGCTGGCGCTGCCGTGGGGGCTGAACGTCGGCGATTTGCTGGGGCATATCCCGCTGCCCGCCAAGATCGTCATCGAGGCGCAGGAACCGATCGAGGTCCACGACGACGACCAGGTGGTGTACGACAAGGTCATCGCCAGCCTGCAGGCCGGCGTCGATCGGCTCGCCGCCGAACGCCGCTTCCCGGTGATCGGCTGATGCGCGTCGAACGCCGGACCATCGTCAACGCGGAACGCGACACCGTATGGAAGGTGATCAGCGACCCGGGCTGCTACCCGTCGTTGCTGCCTCACCTGGAGCGGTGGGAGACCCTGACCGAAGGCCCGGCCCGACTCGGAGCCCGCTACACCGTGCTGTGGAAGATCGGCTCGATCCCGGTGGGCGGCGTCGCCGAAGTGGTGGAGTTCGACAAGGCGCGCGATCTGGCCTGGATCAACATCACCGGTGTGACTCAGCGTGGCCGGTTCCGGTTGCGCGACGCCGGGCCCGGCCGAACCCTGGTGACGTTCCGGTTGGCCTACAACTCAGAGGGCGGGCTGCTCGGCCTGATCGCCGACCGCGTCGCGGCCCGCTGGGTCGGCCGCTCGCTCGAGGAGAGCCTGGAAAACGTTCGGCGCCTTGTGGAGTCATGAGCCCGTGACTGTGCGTGATGACCAGGGCGACTTCGGCGACAGGCTCTGCAGACTGCGCTTCGGACAGGGTTTCAGGGCTGCTCGTCCTGGGGTCGGATCCGGTCGTAATCGACGAGCAGCTGTCGTGGTCCGCGGAATACTTGGCTGATGCGGTAAGGCGGTGGATCCTCGACCAGCCGGGGGTTTTCCGCGCGGCGAAGAAACGCCTCGAATGCGGTGTTGACCTCCAGCCGGGCCAACGGACCGCCGAAACAGACGTGAATGCCGCGCCCCCAGCCCACGTGCTCGTTGTCGGCGCGTTGGGGGTCGAACGTGTCAGGGTCGGGGAAGCGCCGCGGATCTCGGTTGGCCGCGCCGTACATGAGATAGATGGGCGAGTCCTTGGGGATAGTGGTGCCGGCGATCTCGATGTCGGCCAACGCCGATCGAGTCGGGAAGAACTGTACCGACGACTGCAGTCTCAGCACTTCCTCGATGGCGCCCGGAATCAACTCCGGTCGGCTGCGCAACAATTCGATCGATCCGGGGTTGCGCAGCACGGTGAGCACGCAGTGCGAGATCAGGTTGACCGTCGAGTCATGACCGGCGACAAACAGCAGGATCGTGTTGTTGACGATCGCGCTCGGCGACATCCGCCCGTCGGGGCCGCCATCGTGCACCAGCTGTGAAATCATCCCCGGCCCTGGGGATTTCACGGCTTTCTTGGCCAGCCCGACGATATACTTGTTGAACTCGATCTCAGCGGCTTCACCTCTGGCCTGGCGGGCCTGGCCCTCTTCGGTTTCGATCTCGGGGCCGACATCGAAAATGCCGGCCATCACGTCGGTGATCCAGGCGTGAAACTGAGGCTCGTCTTCGATCGGCACACCGATGATCCGGCAGATCACGTTGACCGGCAGCGGGTAGGCGAACTCGTCGACAACGTCGATGCGGGTCTTGTCGAGGGCTTTGTCGAGCAGCTCGTTGACGATCTGCTTACACAGCGGCTCCTGGCCGGGGATCAGGTCCGGCGAATGCGGCGGTCCGAAAAAGCGCATGCACTGCCGCCGCGCCCGGTCATGGTCGGGCGGGTCCTGGGCGATGAAGCTCGGTTCCTGGCCGTCCGCCTCACTATCCAGCGGGCGACCTTTGCGAAGGTCAGAACTCACCCGGGGGTCGTGCGCCAGGGCGATCAGTTCCTCGTAACCGGTGACGGCATAGATGCCGTTGCTCACTCGAACGACCGGCGTCTTGCGCAGCTCGTCGAAGAACGGATAGGGGTTCGCGCGGTTTTCGTGGCGCATCGCGGCGTCGAAGGCATCTTCGGGGGTCATGGCGCGTTCCTCACTCATCGCTGACGGGGCCGGAACTCAGCGCGCCGTTCGCTGGGGTCGTGCCCCGTCAACACCACGTCCGAGGTGTCGGTCGGCACGCCACGCGCCGGGAAGTCAGCGGGCATCACGCGCATGTTCTCCGGAAAGTCAAAACCCGGCGGATGCGGCGGAAACGGCTCTGACCGGGCGATCTGGTCGCGGTAATGGTCGATCCACTTCCCGTGGTTGAAGGTGACCGCACCCACGATGCGTCCCTGGCGACCATACGCTGCGGCAAACCGGCGCTGCTTCACCGAACCCTGGGTGAAGACGATCTCGTCGCCGTAGGAAGGCACGCCAACGGATTTGATGTTGACACCGAACTGGCCCGACCAGAATTGCGGGATCAGCAGGTGTGCCCAGCGATCGACCTCGTCGCAGACCATATTGTGCGCTGCGACCCGGGCGCCCAGCACGGCGTTGTCCCAGTGTTCCATCGCGAGGAACTCGTAGTCGTAGAGCACATGGGGGGCCCGGGCGATGTCGCCGGCCACGAAGATGTGGTCGGTGACCAACCCGTTGATATCGAACGCGCGGCACCCGGCGTCACAACCCACCCCCCAGGGCCCGGCGGCCAACCCGGCCCCGTCGAGCCACTCGACGTTGCGGATCGACCCCAACGACGTCACCACCACATCAACGTCGAGTGTCGTGTCATCGGATAGCCGCGCCCGCCGCACGTGCCCGTCCGCGTCACCCTCCAACGCCAGCACCGAGACACCGGTGCGAAGATCCACGCCGGCCGCACGCTGCATCTCGGCGGCAACCGCGCCGATCACCCCGCCGAGCGCACCGGAGAGCGGGGCCGGGCCACGCTCGGTGACGGTGACCTCCAGGCCACGCTCGCGGCACACCGAGGCCACCTCTGAACCGATGAACCCGGAACCGATGATCAGCACCCGCCGCGGGTGGGCGGCCAACGCGGCCTGCAGCCGCGCGGCATCGGTAGAGGTGCGTAGCGTATGGACGCCGTCCAGCGCGGCTTCCTCCGGGTTGGGCCATTGCCGCGACCGCACACCCGTGGCGATCAGCAGGCGATCGCCCACCACCTCGCTGCCGTCAGCCAGCCGCACCAGCTGGTTGGCGCGGTCCAGCGCGGTCGCGGCCACACCAAGTCGCCACTGCGCATCCACTTCGCGCAGCCTCGGCAGCTTGGTGTGATCGGCAGCCACCCACCCCGCCAGTACCTGCTTGGACAGCGGGGGCCGGTCATACGGCTCGCCAGGCTCGTCACCGATGATGGTCAGATGCCCGCGGAAACCCTCTTCCCGTAGCGCTTCGGCGGCACGAAGCCCGGCCAGCGAGGCGCCGACAATGACGATGCGACCCTTGTCTTTGAAGCCGCTGCTGCTCCTCGGCGTGCTCACCGCCGACCTGCTACTCGCTGCCGAGCTTGTCGACGATGATCGCCTGCACCGGGCATGACGCCGCGGCCCGAAGTACTCGCAAACGCTGCGTGTCATCCGGGTTGGGGTCGTAGGTGAGGGCCTCTTCGCCGCTGAGCTTGAGCACCTCCGGTGCCAGTGGCACGCATTGCGCATACCCCAGGCAGCGGTTCAGGTCGACAACGATCCGCATAACACCTCGATCCGCGTGGCCAGGTAGAACGGCATGAGGCTGAGTATGCCGCAGCAGGTGATCGCCAAGGGCCGGACCTCATGCATGCTGGGGCCATGAACAGAGACGAGGTCACCGAACAGATCGTCGTTGCCCGCCTGGCCAAAGGCCGCAGCTGGCAGGAGTTGGCCGACGCCATCGACAGGCCGGTCGTGTGGACCACGTCGGCGTTGCTCGGCCAGCATCCGATTCCCGCCGAGCTCGCCAAGGTCCTCGTCGAGATGCTGGGTCTGGACGATTCGGCGGTGCCCGTGCTGGCGGCGCCGCCCATGCGCGGCGGGCTGCCCACCGCGGTTCCCGCCGACCCCACCATTTACCGCTTCTACGAAGCGCTTCAGGTATACGGCGGCGCGATCAAGGAACTCATCCACGAGCAATTCGGCGACGGCATCATGAGCGCCATCAACTTCAGCGTCGACCTGCAGAACAAACCGCACCCGTCGGGAGATCGGGTCGTGGTGACGTTTGACGGGAAATTCCTTCCCTACCAATGGGTTTCGGCTGAAGGCAACCCCGGCGCTGCCGGTGCGCACTGCTGAGCCATGAATCAGGAGCAGAAGCCGGCGGACCTCGTGCTTTCCGGCGGGGGCGTCAAGTTCATGGGCCCGGTAGGTGCGATCGCACGGCTCATGGACGCCGGGTATACCGCCTATCGCGTGTCCGGCGTCTCAGCGGGATCGGTGGTGGCGGTGATCTCGGCGGCTGGGTCCCAGGGCGACCAGCTGCCGGCCGAGCAGCGCTACCGGGTGGCCATCACGGTCGCCGACGTGACGAGGGCGCAGCTGGTGAGGCTGCCCTGGGACTATCGGCGGGTCTACGGGGTTGATCCAGATGAACAACACGTCGCCTCGGCGGTACGCGCATCGATGGCAATCCCGTTCATCTACCCCCCGGTCAGTCTGACCAGTACCGCTGGGCTGACGTCCACCCTGGTCGATGGTGGCGTGCTGTCGAACTTCCCGGTCGACTCCCTGGACCGCATCGACGCCGAACCGCCGCGTTGGCCGACTTTCGGGATCACGGTGATGCCCAAGCTTGCCGAGGGCATCGAACAGGCGTTCCCCGCGCTGCGGCCGCTGCATTTCCTGCAGCAGTCGGCACTGCTGGAAAGCCTCTTCACGACCATGCTGGTCGGCCACGACCAGGCCCATCTGAGCCAGCCATGGGTCAGTGCCCGCACGATCCCGGTGCCCCCGACCGACGTGAGCGTCCTCGATTTCGGGATCGCCAGATCGCGTCTGGAAGAACTCTGTGACAGAGGCTATGCAGCGGCACAGGCGTTCCTGTCGACCTGGGACTGGGCCGAATACCTCGAGCGTTTCCGGCAGTTCCGCTAGCGATCACAGCAGCTCGGGGCGCGTGTCGCCGCGGAGCTGAAGTGACCGGCCGACGCCGACGTGTCACACTTCGGGATGGAGGAGGCGGCGGCGGGTGTGCGGCGGTTGCGGAAGCAACCGCGTCACCCGCCGCTCACCCGGTTACCTCGGCTTTCTAAAGTCCGAACTCGGCTTCTATCCCGTCGATCCCGGCGCGGATCGCTGTGAGCGCGTCGGCGCGGGCGCGCAACTTGGTTGCGGCATGGGCGCCCTGGTTGAGACCGGCGAATTCCCGCGCGGCTTCCTCGGCGCGGCTGACCACCACCTCGGGCAGCGCGATTTCGTCGATAAAGCCGGCAGCGAGGGCGGTTTCACCGAAGAACGTCTTGGCCAGCCCAGCAGCTTGCTGGTACGCCGACCGCGTCAGCCGCAGCTTCAATATCTCCAGGGCCGCGTAGGGAATTGTCATGCCGATCGAAACTTCGTTGGCCTGAATGTTGTAGGCGTGGGCGGCCACCCGGTGGTCGCCTGAGGACAACAGGAACGCCCCCATCGCGATGGCGTGGCCGGTACAGGCCATCACCACCGGCTTGGGATAGGACAGGAGCCGATACGCCAACTCGAAGCCGCCCCGGAGCATGTCGATCGCGGGCTGTACCTCGCCGGAAGTCAGGATCTTCAGGTCGAAGCCGCCGCTGAATACCCGCTCGTTCCCGGTGATCACCAGGGCCCCGACGTCATCACGGTCGGCGTTGTCGATCGCTTCGTTCAGGGCCTGCTGCATGGTCGGACCCAGCGCGTTGACCTTGCCGTCGTCCATCCGGATGACCGCGATGGATTCGTTGTGGGTGTAGACGACCGGACCGCTCATGGGTTACTCCTTCGATACGGACAGCTCGTCGATTGAATCAGATCGACGTTGCGGGATCCCGCCCGCGTGGAGTCAGCCCGTCAATCAGACGCGTTGGCCGCGATGCTTACCCAGTTCGTCTTCGGCCTCACCCCAGCGCAGACTGACGTCGGTGGGCTCATCGACTTGGCGGGTGCGCCACCTGTCCTGGGTTTCCTGCACGGCGCGATTGATCCGGTCGATCTCGCCGCGGAAGACGTCGGGACGCGTTTCCTTGCTCGCGTAGTGGAAATAGGTCAGCAGGCTGCGCAGCAGCTCCAGCTTTTGCTTTTCCCTCTTCGCAAGGTCGTGGGTCGTCATCAGCTCGATGCGCTGGACGGGCGGCAGGGCATCCCAGTCCAGCACCACTTTGGTCTCCAGCGGACGCCGGCCCCGCTGCCAGAACCGCCATCCGCGCGGCCGCTCGGGGCGGTCGTAGTAGGTGAGGGTCCCGTCGAAGCGGGACTCGACGCCATGTCCGATCTCGGCGCGGTCGAGTGCGGAATCCCACACCATCCGCCACTCCTGACCTGGCGCCAGTGTCGGCAACTCGCGGGGGAGTTGCAGTTCGACGACATCGGCGTAGCCGTCCGAGGCATTCTCGTATTCGGCCACGGTCGGGGGATTAGGAAATGAGAACCGGATGTTGTAGGCCGCGGTGCGACCGAAGTTCCTGACCACCAGTTCGATCACGTGCCAGTCCGCGACGTGGGGTTCCATCAGCATGGACACATAGGGTCGGGTCTGCTCCGAGGTCAGCTGACGGTTGCGCTGGATCTGGCGGTTCGTTACGACCAGCGCGACGACGCCCAGCGCCAGCGCCGCCCACACGGCCGCCGCTAACCAGGTGCTGGACTCGACGTCGGTGACCCCATGCCAGCCGCCTTGGACCCACCCCATGGAAGCCACCCTCCGCTTATACCACAGTGATCTCAAGTGAGCTCGGATCGAAATTTAGCTGACCTGACCGTAGCGGCGCTCCGCTCATCTTGCTGGCAACTCGCCGGCCCAGAAGTTGACGCGTGTTGCCCGGATGGCAGCGCGAGTGCCGCCGGACAACCAAACGCTCGTTGAGTCCCTCAGCCGCCCATCAACATCCGCCAGTGATCGAGATCGGCGGGGCGATACACATAATTGGACCGCTTGACCTCCGATAGCGAGGCGCTTGGATCGGCCGAATACCAATGCCCGGGAAATACCGTCGGGTCACCCGGAAGCCCGGCGAGCTGCTGCAGGCTGCGATACATCTCGTCGGAATCGCCACCCGGAAAATCGGTGCGTCCGCAGCCCTCCAGGAACAACGTGTCACCGGCAACGAGCCGGCCATCGAGCAGAAAGCACTGACTGCCGGGGGTGTGCCCCGGAGTGTGCAGCAACTCGACTTCGATATCGCCGATGCTGACCTTGTCGCGGTGTTCATGGGCGGTCAGGTCGCCCACGGGAATCCCGGTAACCCGCGAAACCCACAACGCTTCATGAGTGTTCACGTGCACCGGCACGGTCGCCCGCTCCAGCAACTCGGTCAGTCCCTTCAGCTCAAAACCCATCATCGAGCCGCCGACATGATCGGGGTGATGGTGGGTCACCAGCACCCCTGATAGGTGCATGCCGTCCGCCTCCAGCGCGTCGACCAGATCCCCGGCGGCGTACGCCGGGTCGATCACCACGCAGTCACCGGTCTGGCGGTCGCCGATCAGGTAGGCGAAGTTGCGCATTTGCGTCGCGAACATGTCGCCGACGGCGAAATCGCGACCCGAGAGCAGTTGACGAAAGTACAGCCGATCCGAATCTGACACGTCACCAGGGTATGACTCGCGCACCCACTTGTTTTCGGATAGGGCTCGGATTACCTGACATGCGGCGCCTATGCCCTGGTCCCTGCGTTGCTGGCAGTGGGTATTGTTGGTCCATGTTGAAGAAGGTCGAGCTCGAGATCAACGATGACCTGGTCCAAGAAGTGATACGTCGATACCGTCTGTCCGGCACACGAGAGGCCGTCCATCTCGCGCTGCGGACCTTGCTCGAAAATTCGGAAAGCGGGCAGTCCGGGCAGCAAGACGACGAGTACGACGAGTTCAGCGACCTCAGTGCGTTGAATCCGCAACGAGCCCACGACACCGGCTGATGCCCATCGCCGCCGCGTACTTCTTCGCCTGACGCCTCAAAATCTCCAGCAGCCGCATCAGGTCGCACACGTGGTTTGGTGACGTTGCGCGCCAGGCTGTACCCTCTTTTTGGCCCGCGGCACGACTGGTCGCTACGGGTGGACGGCCCCCTTAGCTCAGTCGGTAGAGCGTTTCCATGGTAAGGAAAAGGTCAACGGTTCGATTCCGTTAGGGGGCTCGGCGGACGCCGAGCAGGCGGACGGCGGGTACCAGAGGCGATGTAGCTCAGTCGGTTAGAGCGAACGACTCATAATCGTTAGGTCGCCGGTTCGAGTCCGGCCATCGCTACAACACAACAACGAGACGTATGACAGAGATTGAAAGAGAACCTTCATGGCTTCCAGTACCGACGTGCGGCCGAAGATCACTTTGGCATGCGAGGTGTGCAAGCACCGTAACTACATCACCAAGAAGAATCGCCGGAACGACCCCGACCGGCTGGAGCTGAAGAAGTTCTGCCGGAATTGCGGCAAGCACCAAGCGCACCGCGAGACGCGGTAGCGCCCACCGATGAGCAGTTGCTCAGACTGACTGGGTAGGTTCTACAGCCGTGGCGTTGACCGCAAACATCGTCGGGATGCATTACCGATATCCCGACCACTACGTGGTGGAGCGGGAGAAGATCCGCGAGTACGCGGAAGCCGTCCAGAATGACGACGCCGCGTTCTTCCAGGAGGCGGCCGCCGCCGAACTGGGCTATGACGCGTTGCTGGCTCCGCTGACGTTCATCTGTGTGTTCGGCTACAAGGCTCAGTTGGCGTTCTTCCAGAACGCCAATATCGGGATCGAGGACGCGCAGATCGTCCAGGTTGACCAAGTGCTGAGATTTCTGGCGCCGATCAAGGCGGGCGACAAGCTTTACTGCGATGTGTACGTGGACTCGGTGCGCAGCGCTCACAGCGCCGAGATCGTCGTGACCAAGAACATCATCAGCAACCAAGACGGAGACATCGTGCAGGAGACCTACACGACCCTGGCGGGCCGCGCGGGTGAGGATGGAGAAGAGGGATTTTCTGATGGCACTGCGTGAGTTCAGTTCGGTACAGGTTGGTGATCAGCTTCCCGAGAAGATCTATCCGTTGACCCGCCAGGATCTGGTGAATTATGCGGGGGTTTCGGGCGACTTGAACCCGATCCACTGGGATGACGAGATCGCCAAGGTCGTCGGGCTGGACACCGCGATTGCGCACGGCATGCTGACCATGGGCCTGGGCGGGGGCTACGTCACGTCGTGGGTCGGCGATCCGGGTGCGGTCACCGAGTACAACGTGCGGTTCACCGCGGTTGTGCCGGTGCCCAACGACGGCAAGGGCGCCGAGCTTGTGTTCAGTGGCCGGGTGAAGTCGGTCGATCCGGACAGCAAGTCGGTGACGATCGCGCTCACGGCCACCACGGGTGGCAAGAAGATCTTCGGCCGGGCCATCGCTTCGGCGAAGCTGGCGTAGCGGATGGCTCTCAAAACCGATATTCGTGGGATGAGCTGGCAGTACCCGGATTCCTTCGAGGTGGGTCGAGAGCAAGTTCGCCAATTCGCGCGATCGATCAAATGCGATGATCCGGCCAGTTTCGACGAGGCCGCGGCCGCCGAACTGGGCTACGACAGCCTCCTTGCACCGATAACCTTCGTGGCGATCTTCGCGAAACTCGTCCAGGACGATTTCTTCCGGAACGTCGACCTGGGCATGGAGACCATGCAGATCGTCCAGGTTGACCAGAAGTTCGTCTACCACAAACCGATGCGCGTCGGCGACAAGCTCTTCGGCCTGATGGAGATTGAATCGGTGAACGAGCGTTTCGGCGCCGACATCGTGGTCACCAAGAACACTTGTAGCAACGAGCATGGCCAGCCGATCCTGATCGCCTCCACCACCCTGATGGGACACGAAGGCGACAACTCGATCCAGCTTCGATGGGACAAGGAAACCGGGCAGGTTGTCAGAACCGGGTAATTAGTATCTGACTCCTGCGTCGATGTACACTCGGACCTCGGGGTTTTCCCATTACAAGCGCGCTGTCCGTCGGTTCGCGGTTTGCCGAACGGGGGGCGCGCGAGTCATGTAAGCCCCGGTAGGTAAGCGCAGGTTAGCCTGCCAACCGCGAAGGGGCGTAGCTCAACTGGCAGAGCAGCGGTCTCCAAAACCGCAGGTTGCAGGTTCAAGTCCTGTCGCCCCTGCTGAAGGCGAAGACGTGCCATGGTGGACACTGGGAGGGTATCCAATCGGAGCGGGACGGCTCGCGGGGTAGCTAGCGAACAAAGGAGCATGCGGTGAGCGACGAGGGCGACGCTGCCGACGAAGCCGCAAGCGACGGCGGCGGCACACAGGACAGCCGGGCGAGCGGCGGTCGGACGGCCCTGGTGACAAAATCTGCGACGCGGCCGCAACGCCCCACCGGCAAGCGGTCCCGGCATCGCGTGGCGGAGGCCGACGAAGATGTCGACGGCAAGGAGTCGTCAGAGGCTGAGGTCTCCAAGAAAGATTCGGCCAAGAAGGACGCTGCTGGGGCTTCTAAAGCCAAGACAGCGCAGAAAGCCAAGGCGAAGCCAAAGAAATCGGCGGCACGCTCGGCGAACCCGATCGTATTCGTCTACAACTACATCAAGCAGGTCGTTGCCGAGATGCGGAAGGTGATCTGGCCGAACCGCAAACAGATGATGACCTACACGTCGGTGGTGCTGGCATTTCTGGCCTTCATGGTGGCGCTGGTCGGCGGCGCTGATTTGGGCCTGAGCAAGCTCGTGCTGTTGGTGTTCGGCTGAGCTTCGAGAGTGATAGAGAGGACTGAAAACCGTGACTACCTTCGACGGTGACACGTCCGCGGGTGAGGCGGTCGACCTGGAAGAGGCGAGCACCGAGGCCCCGGCTGAAGAGGTCGACCCGGCCGCCGCGCTCAAGGCGGAGCTGCGCAGCAAGCCCGGCGACTGGTATGTCGTCCACTCCTACGCGGGGTACGAGAACAAAGTAAAAGCCAACCTGGAAACCCGTGTGCAGAACCTTGACGTCGGCGACTACATCTTCCAGGTGGAGGTACCCACCGAAGAGGTCACCGAGATCAAGAACGGCCAGCGCAAGCAGGTCAACCGCAAGGTGCTGCCCGGTTACATCCTGGTGCGCATGGATTTGACCGACGATTCGTGGGCCGCGGTGCGCAATACGCCGGGGGTCACCGGGTTCGTTGGCGCGACCTCTCGCCCGTCGGCGCTCGCACTCGACGACGTGGTGAAGTTTCTGCTGCCGCCGGGGGCGAACAAGAAGGCCGCCAAGGGCGCGGCGAGCACTGCCGCCGCCACCGAGGCCGGTGGGCTGGAACGTCCGGTTCTCGACGTCGAATACGAGGTGGGCGAGTCGGTGACGGTCATGGACGGGCCGTTTGCCACGTTGCCCGCCACGATCAACGAGGTCAATGCCGAACAGCAGAAGCTCAAGGTGCTGGTCTCCATCTTCGGCCGCGAAACACCAGTGGAACTGACCTTCGGCCAGGTCTCCAAGATCTAGCCGGCGGACCCGCTTGCGGGCAGCTGGACGCATAAATCAGGAAGGAACAATCGACACGTCATGGCCCCGAAGAAGAAGAAAGTCACCGGGCTGATCAAGCTGCAGATCGTGGCGGGACAGGCCAACCCTGCGCCGCCGGTTGGCCCCGCGCTCGGCCAGCACGGCGTCAACATCATGGAGTTCTGCAAGGCGTACAACGCCGCCACGGAGAACCAGCGCGGCAACGTCATCCCGGTGGAGATCACGGTCTATGAGGACCGCAGTTTCACTTTCGCGCTGAAGACTCCGCCCGCCGCCAAGCTGCTGCTCAAGGCCGCGGGCGTGGCCAAGGGTTCGGCGGAGCCGCACAAGACCAAGGTCGCCAAAGTCAGCTGGGATCAGGTTCGCGAAATAGCCGAGGCCAAGAAGACGGACCTCAACGCCAACGACATTGACGCCGCGGCCAAGATCATCGCCGGCACCGCCCGGTCGATGGGCATCACCGTCGAGTAATCCGACAAGTCAGAAAGCGTGGGAGGGCCAGCTTCGGCCCGGTAACCACAACCCAACATCAGATTGGATGGAACAATGAGCAAGAACAGCAAGGCATATCGCGCCGCCGCCGAGAAGGTGGACCGCAATAACCTCTACACCCCGCTGCAGGCGACCAAGCTTGCCAAAGAGACGTCGTCGACCAAGCAGGACGCGACCGTCGAGGTGGCGATCCGGCTCGGCGTCGACCCGCGTAAGGCAGACCAGATGGTCCGCGGCACCGTCAACCTGCCACACGGCACCGGCAAGACCGCCCGAGTCGCCGTGTTCGCGGTCGGTGAAAAGGCCGATGCTGCCGTCGCCGCGGGGGCTGATGTTGTCGGAAGCGATGATCTGATCGAGAAGATTCAGGGCGGCTGGCTGGAATTCGACGCCGCAATCGCGACCCCTGATCAGATGGCCAAGGTAGGGCGTATCGCCCGGGTGCTGGGTCCGCGCGGCCTGATGCCCAACCCCAAGACCGGCACCGTCACCCCCGATGTCACCAAGGCCATTTCCGACATCAAGGGCGGCAAGATCAACTTCCGCGTGGACAAGCAGGCCAACCTGCACTTTGTCATCGGCAAAGCGTCGTTCGACGAGAAGGCGCTGGTTGAGAATTACGGAGCCGCGCTGGACGAGGTGCTGCGGCACAAGCCGTCCTCGTCGAAGGGCCGCTACCTGAAGAAGATCACCGTGTCGACGACGACGGGCCCGGGTATTCCGGTCGACCCGTCCGTCACCCGCAACTTCGCCGAGGCCTAGTTTCCCGCGTTTCCCGCGTTTCCCGCGAGCAGACGCATAAGTCCCTTTTCGGCCGGCGTGTCGGGAGCTTTTGCGTCTGCTCGGCAAAGTTGCTTACCCGCCGCACTCGGCGACGCGCCGCCGAAGGAAGTCGCGGCCCGGCTCAGATCCGTTGGACTCCAACGCAACTCGGTACCAAGTGAGGGCTTCGTCGCGGCGTCCCGCGCGCCGCAGCAGATCGCCGCGCACCGACGCCGCCAAGTTCGAGCGGGCCAGCCGCGGATCGTGCGCCACTTTCTCCAGTGCGGCCAGGCCGGCGTCGGGACCGTCTCGAAGACCGACCGCCAGTGCGCGGTTGGCCCGCACCACCGGCGAGTCGGTCATCTGCAGCAACCGGTCGTAGGCCGCGCAGATGGTGGTCCAGTCGGTCTGTTCCCAGGACGGTGCCGTCGCGTGCAGTGCGGCGATCACCGCCTGCGGCAGATAGGGGCCCGTCGACCCCTGCGCCTGCCGCAGCCGGTCCAGGCCGCGGGTAATGCGGCCGCGGTCCCACCGGCGACGGTCCTGCTCCTCGAGGGGAACCAACGCGCCGGCGTCGTCCACCCGGGTTGCACGTCGCGAATCATGCAGCAGCATCAGGGCAGCCAAGGCGTGCGCCTCCGGCTCGCGTGGCATCAGGGTGCACAGCTCTCCGGCGAGCCGGACCCCTTCGTCGCACAGTTCGTCACGAATCGCCGAGGGGCCTGCCGTCGACCAGTACCCCTCGGTGAACACCGAGTAGATGCAACTGAGCACGTGCGGGGTGCGCTCGGGCAGCAGCTCGGCCGGTGGTACCCGCAGCGGGATGTTGGCATGCCGAACCTTGTTCTTGGCGCGCGTGATTCGCTGGCCGATGGCCGCCTCGGTCTGCAGCAGCGCACGAGCGATCTCGGCGACGGTCAACCCGGACACCAGCCGCAGCGTGAGCGCCAGTTGCGAGTGCCGGTCAAGCGCGGGGTGCGCACAGGTGAACATCATCCGTAGCTCGTCGTCGCGGACCGGGTGCGGGTCGGTACGATCGGTACGTGCCCGGATCTCGTCCACCACAGCCGCCAATTCCTTTCCGGGACGGACGGATTCGCGGCGCAGCCGGTCGCGGGCGCGGTTGCGCGCGACGGTTACCAGCCATCCGCCGGGGCTATCGGGCACACCGTCGCGGGCCCAGGTGCGAAGCGCCTCGGCGCAGGCTTCCTGGACGGCGTCCTCAGCGACGGTGAGGTCGCCGGACCACCGCGCGAGCGCGGCAACGGCGGGTCCCCATTCCCGGCGGAAGACGCCGTCCAGGTTGGTCATCTGGCGACGCTACAGTCCCGAGACACCAGCCTTTTGCCGTAGCTCCACGGCATAAGCGGGGATCATCGACGCGATCTTAGCGGCCTCGTCGCGGTCGCCGGCACTGAGCACATAGAAGCCGTTGGCGACTTCGGCGCCCTCCACGTAGGGCCCGTCAGTAATGAGGACCTCACCATCGCGCACCCGCACCGTGGTCGCCGTCGACGGCGGATGTAGACCCGCGCCGGACTTGATGTGCTGGCCTGCCGTCGCCCCGAACTGCTGATGCTCGACAACCATCGATTCCCACTCCGGTGTGCCCGGCGCGACCGCGAAGTCAGGAGGCTCCAGCAGCAGTGCGATCCAGTTGGCGTCCTCGGTCGGCTGCGGCTGCAGCGACGAGGCCATCGGCCAGATCTCGACGGCACCATGCTTGGCAGCAGGGATGTCGCAGGCCAGCGCCAGTGCCTCGTCGAGATTTTCGGCTTCAAACACGTAGTAGCCGCCGGCTACTTCGGCACCTTCGACGAACGGCCCGTCGGTGATGATGGGTGCGTCCGGTCCGCCGGTGATGCGTACAGCGGTGGCCGCCGGCAGCAGCGCGTCACCACCGCGAATCGCCGATGCGGCCTTGCTGTGGAAGGCTTCGTAGGCTGCCATCTCGGCTGCCCCCTCGTCGGGCGTGCGTTCCCGCTCCTTGCTGATCAACAAGGCAAAGTACTGCATGTTCGTCACCTCCGGTAGTGAGCGAAACCCTGTGTTCCACTCTCTACCTGCTCGACGAACGGCGCAGCGGGTAATCCGACACCCGCCAAAAATTAGGCGGCGGCGCCGGGCTTGAGGTAGGTCACCAGGCTGCAGTCGAGCATCTCGTCGGCGAAGTAGTGCTCGCAGCCGCGCAGGTACTTCATGTACCGGTTGTAGACCTCTTCGGAGGTGACTTCGATGGCCTTGTCCTTGTTGGACTCCAGCGTGTCGCCCCAGATCCGCAGCGTCTTGATGTAGTGCGGCCGAAGCGAAAGAGCTTCAGGAACGATGAAACCGGCCTTCTCGCCGTGTTCGATCATCATCTCCGTGGACGGCAGGCGACCGCCCGGGAATATCTCGGTGATGATGAACTTGATGAAGCGAACCGTCTCGAAGGTCAGTTTCTTACCGCGGGCGGCCATGTTGTAGGGGTGGTAGCTGACGCTGCTTTGAACAGCCATCCGGCCGTCGTCGGGCATGATGTTGAAACATCGCTTGAAGAAGTCGTCATAGTTCTCGTGCCCGAAGTGCTCGAAGGCCTCGATGGACACGATCCGGTCGACGGGATCGCTGAAATCTTCCCAGCCCTGCAGCAGCACCTGCCGTGAGCGGTTGGTGTCGATTGAGTGCAGCACCTGTTCGGATCGGGCGTGCTGGTTCTTGGACAGGGTCAGGCCGACGACGTTGACGTCGTACTTCTCGACGGCGCGTTTCATGGTGGTGCCCCAACCGCACCCAACGTCCAGCAGTGTCATTCCGGGCTTGAGGTCCAGTTTGTCCAGGTTCAAGTCGATCTTGGCGATCTGGGCTTCCTCGAGCGTGAGATCGGGTGGCTCGAAGTAGGCGCAGCTGTAGGTCCGAGTCGGGTCCTGGAACAGGGCGAAGAAATCGTCGGAAACGTCGTAGTGTGCCTGGATATCTTCGAAGCGTGTCCGCGTCCTCGTGGCGCCGGTCGGTTTTTCAGCCATTGTCGTCTTGTTCTCCTGGATGGTGTTCGCTACCTAGTCGCACGGCCGACATCCCCGGTCTGTGTGACGTGCAACCATACCCGATTTCGCGCTACCGGAAACCGGCGTGCGGCTATCCTCCGGCGCCTGTCTGTGGCACGAAAGCCTACTTCGCCAATGTGAATTGGTTACAGTCGATGTAGCCGATCCGGAATGCCTTGGCGCAACCGATCAGGTACTTCATATACCGCTCGTAGACCACTTCGGACTGAATCTCGATGGCCTCGTCCTTGTGCTCCGCCAGGGCTTCGGCCCACAGGTCAAGGGTCCTGGCAAAGTCCGTCTGCAGCGACTGGACGTGGGTCACCTCGAAACCCGCCTTCGTCGCGTGCTCGTCGACCTTCTCGATCGACGGCAACCGGCCGCCCGGGAAGATGTCGGTCACGATGAACTTGATGAAGCGAGCCATCTCGAACGACAACGGTAGGCTCTTGTCAGCGGCCTCCCGTGGGGTAACCCCGGTGATCGAGTGCAGCAACATCACGCCGTCGGCGGGCATGATGTTGTAGGCGAACTTGAAGAAGTCGTTGTAACGCTCGAAACCGAAATGCTCCAACGCTTCGATGGTGACGATCCGGTCCACCGGCTCGCTGAACTCTCCCCAGTCGCTCAGCATGACCCGGCGTGAGCGGCTCGTGTCGACTTCGTCGAGCACTTGCTGGGCGTAGGCGTGCTGGTTCCTGGACAGCGTGAGCCCGATGACGTTGACGTCGTAGCGCTCGATGGCACGTTTCATCGTCGAACCCCAGCCGCAGCCGACGTCGAGCAGAGTCATCCCCGGCTCCAGCCCCAGCTTGTCCAGGGACAGGTCGAGCTTGGCGACCTGTGCTTCGTGCAGGGTCATGTCATCGCGCTCGAAGTATGCGCAGCTGTAGGTGCACGTCGGATCCTGGAACAACGCGAAGAATTCGTTGGACAAGTCGTAGTGCGCCTGGACGTCGTCGAAGTTCTGCTGCGTGCTTGTGGCGCCCGTTGAGCTTTCAGACATATGTCCTCCCGATGAAACGGGCGCCCTGACCAGGTGGCCGTTCTCCGGCACCATACACTGAGCTGGGCATATCCCGCGTATTTGCGGTCGGTTGACCGGCTTTTTCTGATCGCGATTCGCCAGACGTCACTCTGACCGGCATCGTCACTACTTCTCCAGAGTGAATTGGTTGACGTCGATGTAGCCGATCCGGAATGCGTCTGCGCAGCCGGTCAGGTACTTCATGTAGCGCTCGTAGACCTCTTCGGATTGAATCTGGATGGCCTCGTCCTGGTGCGCCTCGAGGGCCTGCGCCCACAGGTCAAGGGTCTTCGCGTAGTGCGGCTGCAGCGACTGGCGGCGGGTCAGCGTGAAACCGGCCTTCGCCGAGTGCTCCTCGACCTTTTCGATCGACGGCAACCGGCCGCCGGGGAAGATCTCGGTCACGATGAACTTGATGAAGCGGGCCATCTCGAACGTCAACGGCATGCCGCGCTCGATCATCTGCGGCGGTGTCAACCCGGTGATCGAGTGCAGCAGCATCGCGCCGTCAGCGGGCAGGACGTTGCGCGCCATCGTGAAGAAGTCGTCGTAGCGATCGTGGCCGAAGTGTTCGAACGCACCGATCGACACGATGCGGTCGACGGGCTCGTTGAACTGTTCCCAGCCGTCCAGCACCACCCGCTTGCTGCGTGGGCTGTCCATCTGGTCGAACGACTTCAGCACGTGGTTGGCCTGGTTCTTCGACAACGTCAGGCCGACGACGTTGACGTCGTACTTCTCGATCGCGCGGCGCATCGTGGCGCCCCAGCCGCAGCCGACGTCGAGCAGCGTCATGCCGGGCTGTAAGCCCAGCTTGCCCAGCGCCAGGTCGATCTTGGCGATCTGCGCCTCTTCCAGCGTCATGTCCTCGCGCTCGAAGTATGCGCAACTGTAGGTCTGGGTTGGGTCCAGAAACAGGCGGAAGAAATCGTCGGACAAGTCGTAGTGCGCCTGCACATCGGCGAAGTGCGGCATCAGCTTCTCAGCCACGAGGTTGTGTGTGCCTTTCTGGACCAGAGGCCCCACGGTGCATGCAAATACGCAGTGGAATCCCCCCATGCATGCTTGAGGCATGCTATCCGATTCAGAGCTGCATCACTAAACCGCGACGCAATTCTGCCAGGTCAGGACCCATGCTCCCATACCATAGCGGGGCACGCGGTGCGCTTGCTCCGGCGAGGCGGATGGCCCGAGGGGCGGGCTATTTGGTGAGGGTGTACTGGCCGACGTTGGAGATGCCTTTGCGGAAGAGGTTCGCGCAGCCGGTCAGATAGTGCATGTAGCGGTCGTAGACCTCTTCGGACTGGATGGCGATGGCGCGTTCGCGATTGGCCTGCAGGTTGGCCGCCCACATGTCCAGAGTCCGCACGTAATGCTCCTGCAGGTACTGAATATTCTCGACTGAGAACCCTGCGGCCTGTGAATTGTCGACGATATCGGCTTCGCCGCACATCCCGCCGCCAGGGAAGATTTCGGTCCCGAGGAAGCGAAAGAACCGCAGATCACTCATCGTCACCGTGATGCCATGGTCCCGCCAGTACGTCTGCGGATGCGTGAAGATGCTGTGCAACAGCATCCGGCCGTCATCGGGGAGCATGTCGTATGCGCGTTCGAAGAACAGTGGCCAACGCTCCTTTTTGAACGCGTCGAAGGCCTCGAAGGTGACGATCCGGTCGACCTTCTCGTCGAACTCTTCCCAGCCTTGCAACCGCGCCTCGGCCCGCCGCGTCGTCGGAATCCGGGCCAGCCGGCCTTTGCTGCGTTCATAGTGATTGCGGCTAAGGGTGATGCCGATGACATTGACGTCGTACTTCTCGACGGCCCGGACCACCGCCCCGCCCCACCCGCAGCCGACATCGAGCAACGTCATCCCCGGCTCGAGGTTCAGCTTGTCCAGCCCCAGATCCAACTTGGCCAGCTGCGCCTCTTCCAGGGTCATGTCGTCGTGCTCGAAGTATGCGCAGGTGTAGACCATGTTGGGGTCCAGGAACAACGCGAAGAAGTCGTCGGAAATGTCGTATGTCGATTGCGACTCTTCGTAATACGGTTTTAGCTTGGCCATATCAGACAACCTCCCGTGGCAACCGTACAGTTTTTGACTTGTGCGTTATACCCGTACATCTAAGTTCTGAGCCGTCTGGCTGTGGGCTCAGCCAGCTTCGGCGAAGTTGGTTTTCAGCTCGCTTATCACCCGATCCCACAGCTGCCTGGGCAGGTCGTGGCCCATGCCGTCGACCAGCACCAGCCGGGCGCCGTTGATCGCCCGGGCGACCGCCCGGCCGCCGAAGGGCCGCATAAGTTTGTCGGCCCTACCGTGGATCACCAGGGTAGGTGCGGCGACACGCCGGTCGTAGTGCAGCAGGCTGCCGCTGCCCAGGATCGCGCTGAACTGCCGGGCAATGCCCCAGGGGTGGAAGCTGCGGTCGTAGCTCTCGGCTGCGTCGGCGCGCACCTGCTCCTCGGACATCGGGTAGAGCGGGCTGCCGATGATCTTGCTGACTCGGACGGAGTTGTCGATGATCACGTCGCGCGGTGAATCCGGCGGCGGGCCCTTGACGAGCGCCAGCAAGGCGCGCGGGGCCGGCGGCGGCAGGAACCTGTGATTGTTGCTGGAGAAAATGACCGCCAGGGTCTTCGTCCGCTCCGCGAATCGTGCGGCGAAGATCTGGGCGATCATGCCGCCCATCGACGCGCCGACGATATGGGCGTGCTTGATGTCCAGGTGATCCAGCAGCGCCGCGGCGTCGTCAGCCATGTCTTCCAGGGTGTAGGCCGCTTTGCTGGGCAGACCGAGCCAGGACCGGACCAATCGCGTGACCAGCGGCTGTCCGGAGCCGTGATGTTCGGTTTTGGTGGACAGGCCGACATCGCGGTTGTCATAGCGGATGATGCGCAGACCCTCGCCGACCAGTTGCTCGCAGAAGGCGGTCCGCCACAGCAGCATCTGGGCGCCCAGGCCCATGATCAGCAGCACGGGTGGGTCGTCGAGGTCGCCCATGTCCTCGTAGTAGAGCTGCACTTGTCCAGATGGGCCCGATACGGCGGTGCCGCTGCGAACGTCCACTAAATCCTCCACTAGACCTCTTCTAGACCTCGACGTCAGTTTGATGCTCGCGGCTGACCTCGACCATGAAGTTGGCGAAGTACCCGGTCAGTTGCGGGTCGGACATCATCTGCCACTTCGGCGCCAGCAGCTTCATGTACCGCTCGACGTACAGGAATTGCTTGCCGATCAGCACCAGCTCGCGGGGCAGCTTGACGTCGTAGGCGTCGGCCAGCGTGGACAACTGGCGTCCGATGTCGGCATACGACATGTCGCCCAGCGACGTCATGGTCAGCGGAGTGGCGAAGCTCTCGAGGTCTTTGGCCGCCTGGGCCTCGGGCTTCATGGTTCCGACGGCGCCCATCAGCACGACGATCCTGCCGGCCGCGGCGTGGTCCTTCTTCACCAACAGCGCGTACACGAGCTCGCGCAGCAGCCAGCGGGTGCGGGGATCGATGCGGCCCATGATCCCGAAGTCGAAGAACACGATGCGGCCCTGGTCGTCGACGGACAGGTTGCCCGCGTGCAAGTCGCCGTGGAACAGCCCGTGCCGCAGACCGCCCTCGAACACCGAGAACAGCAGCGCCTTCACCAGTTCGGTGCCGTCGAAACCCGCCTTGCGGATGGCGGCGGCGTCGTCGATGCGGATGCCCTGCACTCGCTCCATCGTCAGCACCCGCTCACTGCTGTAGTCCCAGTGCACATGCGGCACCCGGATGTTGCGGCCCAGCGGTGAGGCGTGCAGGTGGGAGACCCAGGCTTCCATCGATTGCGCTTCGAGGCGGAAGTCCAGCTCCTCGGCCAGGTTGCCGGAGAAGTCGGCGACCACGTCTTGCGCTGACAGGCGGCGGCCCAGCTTGGCCAGTTCGACGGCTTGGGCGAAGCGCTGCAGGATCTGCAGGTCGGCGGCGACCCGGCGGCGGATGCCCGGTCGCTGGATCTTGACCACGACGTCCTCGCCGCTGTGCAGGGTCGCGTAGTGCACCTGGGCGATGGACGCCGACGCGAACGGCTCTTCCTCGAAGGTGGCGAACAGCTTGGACGGCTCGCCGCCGAGATCCTCGATGAAGAGCTTGTGCACCTCGCCGGTGTCGGCGGGCGGCACCCGGTCGAGCAGGCCGCGGAATTCGCGGGACAGCGTCTCGCCGAACGCTCCGGGGCTGGACGCGATGATCTGTCCGAATTTGACGTAGGTCGGCCCCAGATCGGCAAAAGTCTGCGGGATCTGCTTGATCACCTTTTGCCGCCACGGGCCCTTGCCCGGCAGCTTGGTGGCGACGCGAGCGGCGGTGCGGGTGACCTGCCATCCAGTGACGGCCACCCGGGCCGCTTCGACCGGTAACGGCACCCGGTCAAGCTTGACCACCTCGCGGTGTTTGGTGGAACTCATTGAAGCAGTGTGCCAAACCGGTGCAGTCAAGTCCCAATTCTTGTGAGCCCGCTCACCCGCCGGGTCGTTGCCGGGCGAGGGCGAAGTTCTCGGTGAGGGCCTCGATGATCGGGCGCCACACCTGTTCGGGAAGGTCGTGTCCCATGCCGTCGACCACGACGAAGCGGGCGCCCGGGATGGCCGCAGCGACCGCGCGCCCGTTACGCGGCCGCAGCATCGGGTCCACCGAACCATGCAGCACCACCGTCGGCGCGGTGATCGCCTTGCTGTACCCGAGCAGGCTGCCGGTGCCCAGCACGGCGTCGAACTGGCGCAGCATGCCCGGCGGGTAGGTGCAGCGGTCTGCGAGCTGCTGCACCCGCTTTCGCAGCTCGCCGTCGGACGGCAGGAAGTTGGGCCCGTTGAACACCGCGACGTTGCGCACCTCGAAGGCCAACTTCTCCTCGTCCGACGCGTCCCTGGCCGGCGGGTCGAACGCCAGCTTGATGACCCGCCAGGCCGGCGGCGCGGACAGCGGCTTGCCGGTGGTCGACATGATGATGCCCAGCGACTCCACCCGGTCCGGCTCGGTGGCGGCCAGGATCTGCGCGATCATGCCGCCCAGCGAGGCGCCGACCACGTGGGCCCGCGCGATGTCCAGGTGGTCGAGGAGCGCGACCACGTCCTGGGTCATGTCGATCAAGGTGTAGGGCACCGGACTGGGCCTGCCCAGCAGATAGCGGCCAATCCGCCGGTACACCGAGCCCTGGGAGCGCAGCCCGTGCATCTTGGCCGACAGCCCGGTGTCGCGGTGGTCGAAGCGGATGACGCGGTAACCGGCGTCGAGGAGCCGTGCGCAAAATCCGTCGGGCCACATGGGCAGCTGGGCGCCCAGGCCCATGATGAGCAGCGCCGGCGGGCCTGCCGGGTCGCCGAGATCCTCGTAGTAGAGCTCGACAGGGACATCTGTGCCATTTGGGCCCACGGGTGTCACGCGGCGCGCGATGCCGCTGCTGGTGCGCACGCTTCCTTTCTACCTGGGGCCGGGAGGCTCAGGCTTACTCCACGGCGTGACCCACGGCTTCATTTTTCCTGGTTCCCAGTTCTCCAGCCCGGCGATCAGTTCGTACATGGTGGCGCCGTCGATGCTTTCCCGGACGATGTCGGCGTGCCCGGCGTGGCGGGCCAGCTCGTTGATCACGTGCAGGATCACCCAGCGCACTGACCAGGAGTGGAAGTTCTTGGGGAACCACGGGATGTCCTCCGGAACCGGAACCGCGGCGTCCAGGTCCGCGGTTTCCACCAGCCGCAGTGATTTCGCGTTCTGCGCTTCGAAGGCGCGCAGCAGCCCGGCCAGCGTCTCGTCTGAGCCCATCACATGCTGGTCGGCGAACTGCTTGGCGATCTCCTCGAACGGTCGGGTGTCCTTCGGCGGCGAGTCCGGCGCGGCGGCGACCCGTGCCATCCAGCTGTGTTGCACACCGGTGGCGTGTTTGACCAGGCCGCCGATCGACAGTGCGCTGACCGAAGGCGTGGACCGGGCCTGCTCATCGGTGAGGCCGTAGGACACCGCGAAGTAGGAGCTTTGGTGGTAGGCCAGGAACTCGCGCAGGGCGCTGCGTTCATCGGCCACTGGCGGGGCAAGGGCGGGCATGCTCAATCCTCCTGGTTGACGCTCGGGTGACGGAGATGGTTCCGCGCCAGTTCCGGTCGAGCTGGTCGGCCAGTTGTGTGGTCAGGTCCCGCCATGGCACCGAGCTTTCCAGCAATGGGCGACAGGCGCGGTTGCTGCAACGGCTTTATCGTGCGGGCGGGTCGCCGTAAGGTGCGGTCATGCAGGTGGTTTCGGCGGAATCGACTGAACTTTTCGTTGGTCCGCCGAACGCGCCGGTGCAGCTGGCCCGCGTCACCGTCACCGGGTGCACCGAGCCGACGCCGATCCGCATCGGTGGCCGGGGTCTGCACGGGGAGGTGGTCGCCGAGATCGGTGGCAAGGTCGTCGAGGTCCCGGTAACCGTCGACCGTCCGGTCGTCGGTCAGCACCGGGCCGCACGGGTGCAGGCCGCCGGTGGGTCGAGCCTGCCCTTCGAGTTCACCGTGGCCGAGCCCGGGTGGACCATGTTCATGATCAGCCACTTCCACTACGACCCGGTGTGGTGGAACACCCAGGGCGCCTACACCAGCCAGTGGACCGAAGACCCGCCGGGGCGAGCCCGGCAGGCCAACGGCTTCGAGTTGGTGCACGCGCATCTGGAGATGGCTCGCCGCGAGCCCGAGTACAAATTCGTGCTGGCCGAAGTGGATTACCTCAAGCCGTACTGGGACGCCCGGCCGCAGGACCGCGCCGACCTGCGCCGGTTCCTCGCGCAGGGCCGCGTCGAGGTGATGGGCGGAACGTACAACGAACCCAACACCAACCTCACCGGTCCGGAGACAACCATCCGGAACCTGGTGCACGGCATCGGGTTTCAGCGTGACGTGCTGGGTGCTGATCCGGCCACCGCGTGGCAGCTCGACGTCTTCGGTCATGACCCGCAATTCCCCGGGATGGCCGCGGGCGCCGGGCTGACGTCGAGTTCATGGGCCCGCGGGCCACACCACCAATGGGGTCCGGCCCAGGGCGGCCCTCAAGGTGGCGGTGTCGACCGCATGCAGTTCTCCAGCGAGTTCGAGTGGATTTCGCCGTCGGGTGCAGGTCTGCTCACCCACTACATGCCGGCGCACTATTCGGCGGGCTGGTGGATGGATTCGTCGACCTCGCTGGCCGAGGCGCAGGACGCCACCTATGCGCTGTTCGGCCAGCTCAAGAAGGTCGCGCTGACCCGCAACGTGCTGCTGCCGGTCGGCACCGACTACACGCCGCCGAACAAATGGGTCACCGAGATCCATCGCGACTGGGGCTCGCGCTACACCTGGCCGCGATTCGTGTGCGCGCTGCCGAAGGAGTTCTTCGCGGCAGTGCGCGCCGAACTGGCCGAGCGGGGTTCGGTTCCCTCACCGCAGACCCGCGACATGAACCCGATATATACCGGCAAGGACGTGTCCTACATCGACACCAAACAAGCCAACCGGGCCGCCGAGAACGCCGTCCTGGATGCCGAGCGGTTCGCGGTGTTCGCCGGGCTGATCACCGGCGCCGAGTATCCGCAGGCGGCGTTGGCCAAGGCATGGGTACAACTGGCTTACGGCGCCCACCACGACGCCATCACCGGCTCGGAATCCGACCAGGTCTACCTCGATCTACTGACCGGCTGGCGCGACGCGTGGGAGCTGGGCCGTACTGCCCGCGACAACTCTTTGGCGTTGATTTCCAGCGCTGTCGATACTCTCGAAAACTCGGTCGTGGTGTGGAACCCGCTGACCCACCGGCGCACTGACGTCGTCACCGTCCGGCTCGACCCGCCGCTGGATGCGGGGGTGCGGGTACTCGACCCCGACGACGCAGAGGTGCCCGCGCATGTCGAGCACAACGGGCGGACGGTTACCTGGCTGGCGCGGGATGTCCCGTCGCTGGGCTGGCGGTCCTACCGGCTGGTCCCGGCTGACGAGCCGACGGGCTGGGAGCCGGCGTCCGGTACGGAGATCGCCAACGAGCATTACCGCCTGGCTGTCGACCCCGAGCGTGGCGGGGCGGTGGAGTCGCTCGTTCATGACGGGCGTCAGCTGATCGCCGACGGCCGGGTGGGCAACGAGCTTGCGGTCTACGAGGAATATCCCTCTCACCCGACGCAGGGTGAGGGGCCATGGCACCTGCTGCCCAAGGGGCCGGTGGTCTGCTCGTCCGAATCGCCTGCCCGCGTGCGGGCCTACCACGGCCCGTTGGGTCAGCGGCTGGTGATAAAGGGGCGGATCGGCACGCTGCTGAGCTACACCCAAACCCTCACCCTGTGGCGAGGCGTGGCGCGAGTGGACTGCCGCACCACCATCGACGGGTTCACCGGGGAAGACCGCTTGTTGCGACTGCGCTGGCCGTGTCCGGTGCCGGGCGCCATGCCGGTCAGTGAGGTGGGAGACGCCGTCGTCGGGCGCGGTTTCGCGTTATTGCACGACGGACCTCGCTCGGTGGACACCGCCCAACATTTATGGACGCTGGACAACCCGGCGTACAGCTGGTTCGGGCTGTCCTCAGCCGTGCGGGTTCGCGCCGGCGACGCGGTGCGGGCGGTGTCAGTGGCCGAGGTGGTGTCGCCGAGGGAACCGATGTCAGGCCCGCTGGCGCGCGACCTGATGGTTGCGTTGGTCCGCGCCGGCGTCACGGCCACCTGCAGCGGCGCCGACAAGCCCCGCTACGGCCATCTCGACGTCGACTCCAACTTGCCGGACACGCGGATCGCCCTGGGCGGGCCGACCCGCAACGCCTTCACCAAAGCGGTGCTGGCCGAGGCCGACCCGGTCTACACCGCCGAACTCGACCGGCAGCTGGCTGAGACGGGCCGGGCCAGGGTCTGGGTGCCGGCGGCCATGCCGTTGGCGGCGGCCTGGGTGCCCGGCGCCGACCTGCGTGCGCCGCGCGCACTGCCGGTGCTAGTGATCGACGGCTCCGACGACAAAAACCTGCACGCGGCGGTCGCGTCGCTGGCCGACGACCTGGGCGACGCCGAGATCGTCGTCAGCCAGCGCGCCCCGTCGGGAGCGGAACCTTTCGAGGGCCGCACAATTGCGCTGCTCAACCGCGGCGTGCCCAGCTTCGCCGTCGACTCCGAGGGCACTCTGCACACCGCGCTGATGCGGTCCTGCACCGGCTGGCCGTCCGGTGTCTGGATCGACGAACCGCGGCGCACCGCGCCTGATGGCTCGAACTTCCAGCTTCAGCACTGGACACACGATTTCGACTACGCGCTGGTCTGCGGGCGCGGTGATTGGCGGCGCGCCGCGATCCCGGCTCGCAGCGCACAGTTCTCCCAGCCGCTGCTGGCGGTGGTCCCGGAAAAGCGGCACGGCAAGCTGCCGCGGGTCGGATCGCTGCTGCATGTCGAGCCCGCCGACTCGGTGCACCTGGGTGCACTCAAGGCGGCCGGTAACCCGCTGACAGCCGGCAGCGCCGAGCCGGTCGACCCCGGCACGGTGGCGCTGCGGCTGGTGGAAACAACCGGTGCCGGCGCGCGCGTCGCCATCGGCTCCGAGCTCGGCACGGTACGCGCACTTCAGCTCGCCGACCTGCTGGAAAAGCCGCACAAGCGCAAACGATCGGTCGACCTGTACGGCTACCAGGTGGCTACCGTGCTGGCCCGGTTCGATATGCCCAAGGTGCGTGCGGAGGTTGTCGAACTGGCCCCACAAGCCGAGGCCGCCCAGCCGCTCTACGCGCGCTATTGGCTACACAACCGCGGCCCCGCACCACTTGGTGGGCTGCCGGCCGTCGCCCACCTGCACCCCCGGCTGGTGACCGCCCGGCCGGGCGGCGAGGTGGTCCTGCGCCTCACCGCGGCCAGCGACTGCACCGATTCCGCGCTGGGCGGCACGGTCGAAATGGTGTGTCCCGAAGGCTGCTCGGTCGCGCCCGCCGAGCTGCCGTTCACGCTGTGCACGGGCGAGCACCTGGAGACCGACGTGGTGCTGGCGATTCCGGCTCACACGCCACCGGGGCTGTATCCGGTCCGGGCCCAGCTGCGCATCACCGACAGGGGAGTGCCGGCCGCCTGGCGGCAGGTCGTTGAGGACGTGTGCGTGGTGGCTGTCGGGACAGATCTCGAGGGGCTGGTGTATCTCGTCGACGGGCCGGCCGACATCGAGCTCACCGCAGGTGACTCGGCCCGCCTGGCCGTCACGGTTGGCAGCCACGCCCGGGCCGACCTGGCGCTGGAGGCGCACCTGATCAGCCCCTGGGGCACGTGGGAGTGGATCGGCCCGGCCGCGCTGGGTGCTGTCCTGCCTGCGTGCGGCACCGCCAAGCTCGTCTTCGACGTGGCCCCGCCGTCCTGGGTGGAATCCGGCCAGTGGTGGGCCCTGGTCCGGGTCGGCTGCGCGGGTCGGCTCGTCTACACGCCGGCGGTGAAGGTGACCGTCACATGAGCGCCCACCTCGTCGCAACCGTCGCGGGTGCCCCAATTCCGGTCGATGAGGTCGACGCGCGGGAAGCGTTGCTGCGCAACGGTCCGCGCGCGGCCGCGCTGCCGGCGAGCGGCACCAGCGAGGGACGGCAGTTGCGGCGCTGGCTCACGCAACTGATCGTGACCGAGCGGGTGGTCGCCGCCGAGGCGGCCGCGCGCGGCCTGACCGCGACAGACGCCCCGACAGAGGCCGCCCTGCTGCCCGACGTGACGGCCCGGCTGGAGGTGGGCAGCGTAGCCGCGGCGGCGCTGGCGGATCCAGGTGCGCGGGCGCTGTTCGCCGACGTCACCGACTCGGTCCGGATCACCGACGGCGAGGTGGCCGACTACCACGCCCGCAACCCGCTGCGGTTCGCCGCGCCGCGCACCGCCAGCCACGGCTGGCGTGTTCCCGCGGTCGCCGCTCCGCCACTGGAGCAGGTGCGGTTGGCGGTCACCGAGCATCTGCTGGGCGCCGCGCGCCGCCGCGCCTTTCGGGCCTGGCTGGATGCGCGCCGGGCCGCGCTGGTCCAGCTGGCCGCCGGTTACGAGCATCCAGGCGACCCCCGTCAACCCGACAACACCCACCGGCACTGAACATGCTCACCCTTTGCCTCGACATCGGCGGCACAAAGATCGCTGCCGGCCTTGCCGATCCCGCAGGCGCGCTTGTGTACTCCGTGAAAAGCCCCACTCCGGCGCACAGCGGAGCCGAGCAAGTCTGGGGCGCGGTCGCCGTGCTG
Source organism: uncultured Actinomycetota bacterium (assembly GCA_963763005.1). Taxonomy (GTDB): domain Bacteria; phylum Actinomycetota; class Actinomycetes; order Mycobacteriales; family Mycobacteriaceae; genus Mycobacterium. Next base: position 520,062 of record CAVXMI010000010.1, on the reverse strand, counting down.
ATCGCCGACGCGTTGCGCGAGGCCGGCGGCGCGGTCGCAGCGGTGGGAATCGCTTCGGCCGGCCCCGTCGATCTGGCCGGCGGCACCGTCAGCCCGATCAATATCCGGTACTGGCGCGGTTTCCCGCTGCGGGACCGGGTGGCGGCCGCGGTGCCCGGTGTGCCGGTTCGACTGGGTGGTGACGGTGTGTGCATGGCGCTCGGCGAGCACTGGCTCGGAGCCGGACGGGGTGCGCGCTTCATGTTGGGAATGGTGGTGTCCACCGGCGTGGGGGGTGGATTGGTGCTCGACGGCGTCCCCTATGCCGGCCGCACCGGCAATGCCGGTCATGTCGGGCACGTGGTGGTCGAACAGGATGGCCGGCCGTGCGCGTGCGGTGGCCGCGGCTGCGTCGAGACCATCGCGGCCGGCCCGTCGATGGCGCGCTGGGCGCGCGCCAACGGCTGGTCTGCGCCGCCGGGCGCCGGCGCCAAGGAGCTGGCCGACGCGGCGGCGGCCGGGGATGCGGTGGCAGTGCGGGCGTTTGACCGGGGGGCCAACGCGCTTGCGCGGATGATCGCCTCGGTGGCGGCGGTGTGCGACCTGGACCTGGTCGTCGTCGGCGGAGGCGTCGCCAAGTCCGGACACCTGCTCTTCGATCCGTTGCGCGTAGCGTTGGCCGACTACGCACGGCTGGACTTTCTGGCCGGCCTGCGTGTCGTGCCGGCCCAGCTCGGTGGCGACGCAGGTCTGGTCGGGGCGGCCAGGCTCGCGGGTATCGACCGAGCGCTATGAACGAGCAGCTCAGATCGCCGTTGCCGTTCAGCGAGGACGGTGCTATTGGCCCGCCTGGACCCTTCTGGCTTCGTTGAGTGTGCAGCCAGGGCGTCCACTGTGAGGCGGGGCGTCAGGAGCGCTGAATTCTCGCCCGCACCGCACATTCGACGCCCAGACTGCACGGTCAGAGCTCCCGCTACACGAGCGAACTCAACGCATCCCGCCCACCCCCGGACGCTGCGCGCGTACGTGTCGCTCGGCAACTACTCAACCCCGGGCCTCGGGTGAACCGTGTGACAGATGTGGTGACTGAGTAACGCCGGCCGCGCGTTTTGGCTGATCGAACGGGCCGCGCTATTGTGGTTTCCGATCCACCGCAGACCGTCGGTCACCGAGCAATCGGTCGAAGGTCCGGGAACATCCCGGCGGCCCACGCAGGAGGACGAGGCATTACCGCCGGCGCACGCCGGCGTGTTCAACGCCCCGACCGCTTCCTGCGTCGGGGCGTTCGTCGTTCCTGGGTGGCCGCACGGCAAGTCGCACGAGGGTGTCCACCGGACGTCCACCAGACTTTCACTTCAGGAGGTATGCATGGCCAGGGCTGACAAGGCCACCGCCGTTGCAGACATCGCAGAGCACTTCAAGGCTTCGACCGCGACTGTCATCACCGACTACCGCGGTTTGACGGTGGCCAACCTGGCCGAGTTGCGCCGGTCTCTGGGGGATTCGACCACCTACGCGGTGGCCAAGAACACGCTCATCAAGCGGGCGGCTTCGGAGGCCGGTATCGAGGGGCTCGACGAGCTGTTCGCCGGCCCGACGGCGATCGCGTTCGTCACCGGTGAACCGGTCGACGCCGCCAAGGCCCTCAAGACTTTCGCCAAGGAGCACAAGGCGCTGGTCATCAAGGGCGGCTATATGGACGGCCACCCGTTGACCGTCGCCGAAGTCGAGCGCATTGCCGACCTGGAGTCCCGCGAGGTGTTGCTGGCCAAGCTGGCCGGCGCGATGAAGGGCAACCTTGCCAAGGCGGCCGGGCTGTTCAGTGCGCCCGCTTCGCAGCTGGCCCGGCTTGCGGCCGCACTGCAGGAAAAGAAGGCCGCAGAGCCGGGTGCTGCACCGGCGCCGGAACCGGCCGTAGAGGCACCCACCGAGACTCCGGCTGAAGCCGAATAACCCACCACCGGAAACCAGGAAGGACCCACACCATGTCCAAGCTCTCGACCGACGAACTCCTTGACGCGTTCAAGGAAATGACCCTGTTGGAGCTCTCCGACTTCGTCAAGAAGTTCGAGGACACCTTCGAGGTCACCGCGGCCGCTCCGGTCGCTGTCGCCGCGGCGGGCGCGGCCCCGGCCGCTGCCGCCGAGGCCGCCGAGGAGCAGTCCGAGTTCGACGTGATCCTCGAGGCCGCCGGCGACAAGAAGATCGGCGTCATCAAGGTCGTCCGTGAGATCGTCTCCGGCCTGGGCCTCAAGGAGGCCAAGGACTTGGTCGACGGTGCGCCCAAGCCGCTGCTCGAGAAGGTCGCCAAGGAGGCCGCCGACGAGGCCAAGGCCAAGCTCGAGGCCGCCGGCGCCACCGTCAGCGTCAAGTAGGTCGACTCGCAAAAGCCCCCGGGATCAGGTCCCGGGGGCTTTGCGTGCTCAGCCCGCGCCGAACGCCGACCGCTGCGAGCGTCTTACCCGCTCGGGTGAATCTCCCAGAGCGACAAGCAGGTTCGCGGTCATCGAGGCAAGGACCGGTTCGACCGCCGCATCGTCGTCGCCGTAGAACCCGGCCAGTTCGAGCATCACGAAGCCATGAATCAACGCCCAGAACTGGGCCGCTGTGGCCACCACCGCCGTGTCGTCATCTGCGGAGCCCGTGATCCGGCCGGCCAGCATCGATCGGTGAACCCCGCGCACCACGTGCGCGAAGCTGGGGTGGCGCTGGTCGATCTCCGAGACCGTCAGTGTCAGGACGTTGCGCGCCGGTGCGTTGATGCCGTGTGCGCTGGTGCTGCCGAACATCAGGCGATACATGTGTGGCCGCTCGATGGCGTAGCGCCGGTAGGCGACACCGGTGGCCAGCAGGTCGGCGACCGGGTCGGCAGTCTGCGGGACCGTCAGCGCGGCGTCGAACTGCCGCAACCCCTCCTCGGCAACCTCGGCGATGAGCTCCCGCATCCCGCCGAAATGGGTGTACACCGCCATCGTCGAGGTGCCGGCGGCGCCGGCCACCTTGCGGGTCTGCAGCGCGTCGGGCCCGTGGTCGTCGAGCAGGCCCACGGCGGCGTGCAGCATCTCGTCACGAACACTGCGTTGAGTCTGCGAAGTCATCTGTCCAACCATCTCCAACCGGTATTGCCATTTTCTCTTCAGGGGCGTACGGTCCCAATAACGATGAAATATCAACGTTATAGGAGTTCAGCCGTGACGTCCATGCGAATCGCCGAATCCCGGAACCCCTACCTCGAGGGCTTCCTGGCGCCGGTAGACGCCGAAGTGACAGCGACCGACCTGCCGGTCACCGGGCGCATCCCGGAGCACCTCGACGGGCGTTATCTGCGCAACGGGCCTAATCCGGCCGCAGAGGTTGACCCGGCCACCTACCACTGGTTCAGCGGCGACGGGATGATCCACGGGGTCGCGCTGCACGGCGGGCAAGCGAGCTGGTATCGCAACCGCTGGGTGCGCAGCCCTTCGGTATGCGCCACCCTCGGCGAGCCGGCGCCAACCCGGCTCAACCCGCGGGCGGGCATGCTGGCCCTGGGCGCCAACACCAGTGTGTTAACCCACGCCGGGCGGACATTGGCGCTCGTCGAGGGCGGCGTCGCCAACTACGAGCTCACCGACGAGCTTGACACCGTGGGGACGTGCGACTTCGACGGCACCCTGGCTGGGGGCTACACGGCACATCCGCACCGCGACCCGCGGACCGGCGAATTGCACGCCGTGTCGTACTCGTTCATCCGCGGGCGGACGGTGCAGTACTCGGTGATCGATACCCACGGACGGGCCCGCCGCACCGTGGACATCGAGGTGACCGGGTCGCCGATGATGCACGACTTCTCACTGACCGACAAATACGTAGTGATCTACGACTTGCCGGTGACGTTCGACCCGTTGCAGGTGCTGCCGGCGAAAATGCCGCGCTGGCTGGGTTTACCGGCCCAGCTGGCGCTGCAGTCGCTGGTCGGACATGTCCGGGTGCCGAGCCCGATCGCCGCGCTGATCAACCGCAACCCGAAGCCGTCTGACCGCATGCCCTACGCCTGGAACCCCGACTATCCGGCGCGCATCGGAGTCATGCCCCGCGAGGGCGGCAATAGTGACGTGCGATGGTTCGACATCGAACCCTGCTACGTGTTCCACCCGCTTAATGCCTACACCGAAGACCGGGACGGCGCAGAGGTGTTGGTGCTCGACGTGGTGCGCTACTCGCGGATGTTCGACCGCGACCTGCGTGGCCCCGGCGACACGCGTCCATCGCTGGAGCGGTGGACCGTCAACCTGGCCACGGGCGCGGTGACCACCGAATGCCACGACGATCGGTCGCAGGAGTTCCCGCGGATCAACGAGACCCTGCTGGGCGGCAAGCATCGCTTCGGCTACACCCTCGGCTTCGATGGCGGCTACCTGAACCAAGACGCATCCGAAATGACCACGTCGCTGTACAAGCACGACTATGCGACCGGATCGAGCGAAGTTGCCCCGCTCGATCCCGACCTATTGATCGGTGAGATGTCGTTCGTGCCAAACCCCACGTCGGGCTCGGCGGACAGCGCTGAAGATGACGGCATCCTCATGGGATACGGCCATCACCGCGGCCGCGACGAAGGCCAACTGCTACTGCTGGATGCCCAGACCCTCGAGTCGATCGCCACCGTGCACCTACCGCAGCGGGTGCCGATGGGCTTCCATGGCAACTGGGCGCCGACTGCCTGACGAACGCAGTTATCTGCGCAACGGTGATTGTCCTGTGGCAAGCGTGCGCTAGAGTGACTCAAGCCACACAAAGGGGCAGGTGGCGGGCATCAGCGTCGACGGAAGGATTCGCCATGGGCGTCGCTATCGAGGTCAACGGACTAACGAAGTCCTTCGGTTCCTCGAGGATCTTCGAAGACGTGACGTTGGAAATCCCCGCCGGGGAGGTCAGCGTGTTGCTGGGGCCGTCGGGTACCGGCAAATCGGTGTTCCTGAAGTGCCTCATCGGTCTGCTGCGACCGGAACGCGGCTCGATCGTCATCGATGGCACCGACATCGTCGAATGCTCGGCCAAGGAGCTTTACGAGATCCGTACGTTGTTCGGTGTGCTGTTCCAGGACGGCGCGCTGTTCGGTTCGATGAATCTCTACGACAACACCGCGTTCCCGCTGCGTGAGCACACCAAGAAAAAGGAAAGCGAAGTCCGTGACATCGTCATGGAGAAGCTGACTCTGGTGGGCCTGGGCGGCGACGAGAAGAAGTTTCCCGGTGAGATCTCCGGCGGTATGCGTAAGCGCGCCGGCCTGGCCCGTGCCCTGGTTCTCGACCCGAAGATCATCCTCTGCGACGAGCCAGACTCAGGTCTGGACCCGGTGCGCACCGCCTACCTGAGCCAGTTGCTGATCGATATCAACGCCCAGATAGATGCCACCATCCTCATCGTTACGCACAACATCAACATCGCCCGCACGGTGCCGGACAACATGGGCATGCTCTTCCGCAAGCATCTGGTGATGTTTGGCCCGCGTGAGGTGCTGCTGACAAGTGACGAGCCGGTCGTGCGACAGTTCCTCAACGGTCGTCGCCTCGGACCGATCGGCATGTCCGAGGAGAAGGACGAGGCGACCATGGCCGAAGAACAGGCCATGATGGAGGCCGGCCAGCACCACGGCGGCGTCGAGGAGATCGAGGGCGTGCCGCCGCAGCTGACGACCACGCCGGGGATGCCAGAGCGCAAAGCGGTCGCTCGGCGCCGGGCCCGGGTGCGCGCGATGTTGCCTACGCTGCAGAAGAACGCCCAGGCGGCGATCCTCGATGATCTCGAGGAAACCCACAGGCTCGCGACCCACGAGTTCCCCGAGTAGGGCGCGAATGCCCGCCACCGCGTTGGATGCGGTGGCCATAGCGTCGATCCCGTTACAGCGGGAGTAGTTCATGTCGGTGCTGGTGTGCGCTGCCCCGAAAGGGATGTCACCCGACAAAATTCACGAGAACTTGGCGTAACTTGCTGCCCGTCCCCTTGACGGCAGGCCCTAAACGGGTCAATCTGTTGGGCAGAATGTGTCCGCGGGAAAGTCGAGATGCCAGCCAGCGCCGATACCCGTGGGCGGATTTTAGTGGGCATTTGAGGAATGCGCAGTCCTGCGCTATCGTTGGACGTTGCGCTGGCTACTTCCTGCCCACCTCACCCGCCACTTGACACTGTGGTCCTAGCCTGAGCCCCGTTTTTGGCTCAGCTATCTAGTTGCGTGCGTGAGATCCGGACAGTTCGTCCGCCGGCCGAACCGACACAATTATCTGCGGCGAACAGGCCCGGTGGGCACCGGCTCTCTTTAGGGCTCGCGTTAGTCGCACGAGGTGCTGGAAGGACGCATCTTGGCTGATTTCCGCCAGACAGACGCTCGTCCCCGTCAGGGTCACCCGCAAAGTTCTTCAAACAACTCGGTACCTGGAGCGCCTAATCGAGTTTCCTTTGCCAAGCTCCGCGAACCGCTCGAGGTTCCGGGGTTGCTTGACGTGCAGACCGATTCGTTCGAGTGGCTGATCGGCTCGCAGAGCTGGCGCGAATCCGCAGCCCAACGGGGTGACGTCAAGCCGGTCGGTGGCCTCGAAGAGGTGCTCTACGAGCTTTCGCCGATCGAGGACTTCTCCGGGTCGATGTCGCTGTCTTTCTCCGATCCCCGATTTGACGAAGTCAAGGCGCCGGTCGACGAGTGCAAAGACAAGGACATGACGTACGCGGCTCCGCTGTTCGTCACGGCCGAGTTCATCAACAACAACACCGGTGAGATCAAGAGCCAGACGGTGTTCATGGGCGACTTCCCGATGATGACCGAGAAGGGCACGTTCATCATCAACGGTACCGAGCGTGTGGTGGTCAGCCAGCTGGTCCGGTCGCCCGGTGTGTACTTCGACGAGTCCATCGACAAGTCCACCGAGAAGATGCTGCACAGCGTCAAGGTGATCCCAAGCCGCGGTGCCTGGCTGGAGTTCGACGTCGACAAGCGCGACACGGTCGGTGTGCGCATAGACCGCAAGCGCCGGCAGCCGGTCACCGTGCTGCTCAAGGCTCTTGGCTGGACCAGCGAGCAGATCACCGAGCGGTTCGGCTTCTCCGAGATCATGATGTCGACGCTGGAGAAGGACAACACCGCCGGCAGCGACGAGGCGCTGCTGGACATCTACCGCAAGTTGCGTCCGGGCGAGCCGCCGACCAAGGAGTCCGCGCAGACGCTGCTGGAGAACCTGTTCTTCAAGGAGAAGCGCTACGACCTGGCTCGCGTCGGCCGTTACAAGGTCAACAAGAAGCTCGGGCTGCACACCGGTGAGCCGATCACGTCGTCGACGTTGACCGAAGAAGACGTGGTCGCAACCATCGAGTACCTGGTTCGCCTGCACGAGGGACAGTCGGTGATGACTGTTCCAGGCGGCGTCGAGGTGCCGGTGGAAACCGACGACATCGACCACTTCGGCAACCGCCGGTTGCGCACGGTGGGCGAGCTGATCCAGAACCAGATCCGGGTCGGAATGTCGCGGATGGAGCGGGTCGTCCGGGAGCGGATGACCACTCAGGACGTCGAGGCGATCACGCCGCAGACCCTGATCAACATCCGGCCCGTGGTCGCCGCGATCAAGGAGTTCTTCGGCACCAGCCAGTTGTCGCAGTTCATGGACCAGAACAACCCGCTGTCGGGCCTCACGCACAAGCGTCGCCTGTCGGCGCTGGGGCCGGGCGGTCTGTCACGTGAGCGCGCCGGGCTGGAGGTCCGTGACGTCCACCCGTCGCACTACGGCCGGATGTGCCCGATCGAGACCCCGGAGGGTCCGAACATCGGTCTGATCGGCTCGCTGTCGGTGTACGCGCGGGTCAACCCGTTCGGGTTCATCGAGACGCCGTACCGCAAGGTGGTCGACGGTGTGGTTTCCGACGAGATCCACTACCTGACCGCCGACGAGGAGGACCGCCACGTCGTGGCTCAGGCCAACTCGCCGATCGACGACGCCGGTCGGTTCACCGAGGGGCGCGTCCTGGTTCGCCGCAAGGCGGGCGAGGTGGAGTACGTGTCCTCGTCCGAGGTCGACTACATGGACGTGTCGCCGCGCCAGATGGTGTCGGTGGCCACCGCGATGATTCCGTTCCTCGAGCACGACGACGCCAACCGTGCCCTGATGGGTGCCAACATGCAGCGCCAGGCGGTTCCGCTGGTGCGCAGCGAGGCGCCGCTGGTGGGCACCGGCATGGAGTTGCGTGCGGCGATCGATGCCGGCGACGTCGTTGTCGTCGACAAGGCCGGCGTCATCGAGGAGGTCAGCGCGGACTACATCACCGTGATGGCCGACGACGGCACCCGGCACACCTACCGGATGCGCAAGTTCGCCCGGTCCAACCACGGCACCTGCGCCAACCAGTCGCCGATCGTGGACGCTGGAGAGCGAGTCGAGGTCGGCCAGGTTATTGCCGACGGTCCCTGCACCGAGAACGGCGAGATGGCGCTGGGCAAGAACCTGCTCGTGGCGATCATGCCGTGGGAGGGCCACAACTACGAGGACGCGATCATCCTCTCCAACCGCCTGGTCGAAGAGGACGTCCTCACCTCGATCCACATCGAGGAGCATGAGATCGACGCCCGCGACACCAAGCTGGGCGCCGAGGAGATCACCCGGGACATCCCGAACGTCTCCGACGAGGTGCTCGCAGACTTGGACGAGCGTGGCATCGTGCGCATCGGCGCCGAGGTTCGCGACGGCGACATCCTGGTCGGCAAGGTCACTCCGAAGGGTGAGACCGAGCTGACGCCGGAGGAGCGGCTGCTGCGTGCGATCTTCGGTGAGAAGGCCCGCGAGGTCCGCGACACGTCGCTGAAGGTGCCGCACGGTGAATCCGGCAAGGTGATCGGCATTCGGGTGTTCTCCCGCGAGGACGACGACGAACTGCCCGCCGGCGTCAACGAACTGGTGCGTGTCTACGTGGCTCAGAAGCGCAAGATCTCCGATGGTGACAAGCTGGCCGGCCGGCACGGCAACAAGGGCGTCATCGGCAAGATCCTGGCGGCCGAGGACATGCCGTTCCTCCCGGACGGTACCCCGGTGGACATCATCCTGAACACCCACGGTGTGCCGCGACGGATGAACATCGGCCAGATCCTGGAAACTCACCTTGGCTGGGTGGCCAAGTCCGGGTGGAGGATCGACACCGCCAACGGAGTTCCGGAGTGGGCGTCGCGGCTGCCTGACGATCTGCTCTCGGCCGAACCGGACGGCATCGTGTCGACACCGGTGTTCGACGGTGCTCAAGAGGCTGAGCTGCAGGGGCTGCTGTCGTGCACGTTGCCCAACCGGGACAACGACGTGATGGTGAACGGCGACGGCAAGGCCGTGCTGTTCGACGGTCGCAGCGGCGAGCCGTTCCCGTACCCGGTGACCGTTGGCTACATGTACATCATGAAGCTGCACCACCTGGTGGACGACAAGATCCACGCCCGCTCCACCGGCCCGTACTCGATGATCACCCAGCAGCCGCTGGGCGGTAAGGCGCAGTTCGGTGGCCAGCGGTTCGGCGAGATGGAGTGCTGGGCCATGCAGGCCTACGGCGCTGCCTACACGCTGCAGGAGTTGTTGACCATCAAGTCCGACGACACCGTCGGCCGCGTCAAGGTATACGAGGCGATCGTCAAGGGCGAGAACATCCCGGAACCGGGTATTCCCGAGTCGTTCAAGGTGCTCCTCAAGGAGCTGCAGTCGCTGTGCCTCAACGTTGAGGTGCTGTCGTCCGATGGTGCGGCGATCGAGCTGCGCGAAGGCGAGGACGAGGACCTTGAACGGGCCGCGGCCAACCTGGGAATCAACTTGTCCCGCAACGAATCCGCGTCTGTTGAGGACTTGGCTTAGCGACAACCGACAGCCAGTGTCCTTTTAGTTAGTAACTAAACCCGCAAGGGGAAAGGAAGTTACGTGCTCGACGTCAACTTCTTCGATGAACTCCGTATCGGTCTGGCTACCGCCGAGGACATCAGGCAATGGTCCTACGGCGAGGTCAAGAAGCCGGAGACGATCAACTACCGCACGCTTAAGCCGGAAAAGGACGGCCTGTTCTGCGAGAAGATCTTCGGACCGACTCGCGACTGGGAGTGCTACTGCGGCAAGTACAAGCGCGTGCGCTTCAAGGGCATCATCTGTGAGCGCTGCGGCGTCGAGGTGACCCGCGCCAAGGTGCGTCGTGAGCGGATGGGCCACATCGAGCTGGCCGCACCCGTCACGCACATCTGGTATTTCAAGGGCGTGCCGAGCCGGCTTGGTTATCTGCTGGATCTGGCGCCGAAGGACCTCGAGAAGATCATCTACTTCGCCGCGTACGTGATTACCGCGGTCGATGACGAGATGCGGCATAACGAGCTGTCGACGCTCGAGGCCGAAATGGTGGTGGAGCGCAAGGCCGTCGAGGATCAGCGCGACGCAGATCTGGAGGCGCGTGCGCAGAAGCTGGAGGCCGACCTGGCCGAGCTGGAGGCCGAGGGCGCGAAAGCGGATGCGCGGCGCAAGGTTCGTGACGGCGGCGAGCGGGAGATGCGTCAGCTCCGCGACCGCGCGCAGCGCGAGCTGGACCGGCTGGAGGACATCTGGACCACCTTCACCAAGCTGGCTCCCAAGCAGCTGATCGTCGACGAGAACCTCTACCGCGAGCTCATCGACCGCTACGGTGAGTACTTCACCGGTGCCATGGGCGCGGAGTCGATCCAGAAGCTGATGCAGAGCTTCGACATCGACGCCGAGGCCGAGATACTGCGTGAGGTCATCCGAAGCGGCAAGGGGCAGAAGAAGCTTCGTGCCCTCAAGCGACTGAAGGTGGTCGCTGCCTTCCAGCAGTCGGGCAACTCGCCGATGGGCATGGTGCTGGACGCCGTCCCGGTCATCCCGCCGGAGCTGCGCCCGATGGTTCAGCTCGACGGTGGCCGGTTCGCCACCAGCGACCTCAACGACCTGTACCGCCGGGTGATCAACCGGAACAACCGGTTGAAGCGACTGATCGACCTCGGCGCCCCCGAGATCATCGTCAACAACGAGAAGCGGATGCTGCAGGAGTCCGTGGATGCGTTGTTCGACAACGGCCGTCGCGGCCGGCCTGTTACGGGGCCGGGCAACCGCCCGCTGAAATCGCTGTCGGATCTGCTCAAGGGCAAGCAGGGCCGGTTCCGCCAGAACCTGCTCGGTAAGCGTGTCGACTATTCGGGCCGCAGCGTCATCGTGGTCGGCCCGCAGCTCAAGCTGCACCAGTGCGGTCTGCCCAAGCTGATGGCCCTGGAGCTGTTCAAGCCATTCGTGATGAAGCGGCTGGTCGACCTCAACCACGCGCAGAACATCAAGAGCGCCAAGCGAATGGTGGAGCGCCAGCGTCCACAGGTGTGGGATGTGCTCGAAGAGGTCATCGCCGAGCACCCGGTGCTGCTGAACCGCGCACCCACCCTGCACCGGCTGGGCATCCAGGCGTTCGAGCCAATGCTGGTGGAAGGCAAGGCCATTCAGCTGCACCCGTTGGTCTGTGAGGCGTTCAACGCCGACTTCGACGGTGACCAGATGGCCGTGCACCTGCCATTGAGCGCTGAGGCGCAGGCCGAAGCCCGCATTCTGATGCTGTCGTCCAACAACATCCTGTCGCCCGCATCCGGCCGCCCATTGGCGATGCCGCGATTGGACATGGTGACCGGGCTGTACTTCCTGACCACCGAGATCGACGGCGATAAAGGCGAATACCAGCCGGCCGCGCCGGATCGTCCCGAGTCGGGCGTGTACTCCTCGCCGGCCGAAGCGATCATGGCGGCCGACCGTGGTGTGGTCTCGGTACGGGCCAAGATCAAGGTGCGGCTGACCCGGCTGCGTCCGCCCGCCGAGATCGAGACCGAACTGTTCGGGCGCAACGGCTGGCGGACGGGCGATCCGTGGTTGGCCGAGACCACGCTGGGCCGGGTGCTGTTCAACGAGCTGCTGCCGCTGGGCTATCCGTTCGTGAACAAGCAGATGCACAAGAAGGTGCAGGCTGCGATCATCAACGACCTGGCCGAGCGCTACCCGATGATCGTGGTGGCGCAGACCGTCGACAAGCTCAAGGACGCCGGCTTCTACTGGGCGACCCGAAGCGGTGTCACGGTCTCGATGGCCGACGTATTGGTTCCACCGCGAAAGAAAGAGATCCTCGACTTCTACGAGGAGCGGGCCGACAAGGTCGAAAAGCAGTTCCAGCGTGGTGCTCTGAACCACGACGAGCGCAACGAGGCGCTGGTGGAGATCTGGAAGGAAGCCACCGACGAGGTCGGTCAGGCGCTGCGGGACCACTATCCGGTCGACAACCCGATCATCACCATTGTCGACTCCGGGGCCACGGGTAACTTCACCCAGACCCGAACGCTGGCCGGCATGAAGGGTCTGGTGACCAACCCGAAGGGTGAGTTCATCCCGCGTCCGGTCAAGTCGTCGTTCCGCGAGGGCCTGACCGTGCTGGAGTACTTCATCAACACCCACGGCGCTCGAAAGGGGTTGGCGGACACCGCGTTGCGTACCGCGGACTCCGGCTACCTGACCCGTCGTCTGGTGGACGTGAGCCAGGACGTCATCGTCCGTGAGCACGACTGCCAGACCGAGCGCGGCATCACCGTCGAGCTGGCAGAGCGTCAGCCCGACGGCAAGTTGATCCGCGACCCGTACATCGAAACATCGGCGTACGCACGGACTCTGGGCACCGACGCGGTCGACGAGGCCGGCAACGTCGTCGTCGCGCGCGGTGAAGACCTGGGTGACCCGGAGATCGACGCCTTGCTGGCGGCGGGCATCACGCAGGTCAAGGTGCGCTCGGTGCTGACCTGCACCACCGGCACCGGCGTGTGCGCGACCTGCTACGGGCGGTCCATGGCCACCGGCAAGCTGGTCGACATCGGTGAGGCCGTCGGTATCGTGGCGGCCCAGTCCATCGGTGAGCCCGGCACGCAGCTGACCATGCGTACCTTCCACCAGGGTGGTGTGGGTGAGGACATCACCGGCGGTCTGCCACGTGTCCAGGAGCTGTTCGAGGCCCGCGTGCCGCGCGGCAAGGCGCCGATCGCCGACGTCACCGGCCGTGTCCGTCTCGAGGAGGGCGAGCGCTTCTACAAGATCACCGTCGTTCCCGAGGATGGCGGCGAGGACGTGGTCTACGACAAGCTCTCCAAGCGGCAACGGCTGCGGGTGTTCAAGCACGAAGACGGTTCCGAGCGGGTGCTGTCCGACGGTGACCACGTCGAAGTGGGCCAGCAGCTGATGGAAGGCTCCGCCGACCCGCACGAGGTGCTGCGGGTGCAGGGCCCCCGCCAGGTGCAGATCCACCTGGTCCGGGAGACCCAGGAGGTCTACCGCGCTCAAGGTGTGTCGATCCACGACAAGCACATCGAGGTGATCGTCCGCCAGATGCTGCGCCGGGTGACCATCATCGATTCGGGCTCAACGGAGTTTTTGCCCGGCTCGCTGATCGACCGTGCGGAGTTCGAGGCTGCGAACCGCCGGGTGGTGGCCGAGGGCGGCGAGCCCGCCGCCGGCCGGCCGGTGCTGATGGGTATCACGAAGGCGTCGTTGGCCACCGACTCGTGGCTGAGCGCGGCGTCGTTCCAGGAGACCACGCGGGTGCTGACCGATGCGGCGATCAACTGCCGCAGCGACAAGCTGCAAGGTCTGAAGGAGAACGTGATCATCGGCAAGCTGATCCCGGCCGGTACGGGTATCAACCGCTACCGCAACATCCAGGTGCAGCCCACCGAGGAGGCCCGCGCCGCGGCGTACACGATCCCGTCCTACGAGGATCAGTACTACAGTCCGGACTTCGGTCAAGCCGCCGGTGTCGCGGTTCCGCTGGACGACTACGGCTACAGCGACTACCGGTAGTTCTCGGCCGAGCAGACGCAAAAGCCCCCGCACGCCCGGCGTGTCGGGGGCTTTTGCGTCTGTTGGGCGTATCCACAGCTGCGCACTTGTCCCCATTTCGTTCGTGGGGCCTACTTCGGCCGCTACCGAGGCACCATCGTTGCAAGCCGTGGATATCGAAAGTGCGCTGTTAGCGAGGGGCGGGCTGGCGACCACTGGCGAGCTCCTGACCGTGGTCTCTCGTAAGCGTCTTGCCGGACTCGTTAAGGCGGGCAGGCTCGTTCGCGTATGCCATGGGGTCTATGCGCTGAGCCAGCCTGACGTGCTGAGCAAGCTGGCTGCCCTGGATCTCGTGGCCGGCCAGCCGATTGTCGCCTGCATGGGTACAGCTGCAGGTTTGTACGGCTTCGATACCGAGAGCACTTCGCGTGTTCACATTCTTGATCCAGGGGTCCGGATGCGGCCGTCGACCGGTCTGATGGTGCATCAGCGAATTGGCGCACCGCTGCGGCGGGTAGAGGGTCGACTGGCCACAGCGCCGGCGTGGACCGTGATCGAAGTCGCGCGGACTTTGCGACGGCCGCGCGTGTTGGCGGCGCTTGATGCTGCCTTGCACGTCAGAGCTTGTACGACAGGCGAATTGCACGCCGCGATTCGCGAACAAAAGGGCCGCCGCGGCATCGTCAGGGTCCGCGAGTTAGTCGCATACACCGACGGTCGTGCCGAGTCGCCGATGGAAAGTGAGGCGCGATTGGTGTTTATCGACGCCCGGCTCCCCGCGCCCGAACTGCAGTACAGCATCGTGGACCACTACGGCAGAGTCTGGCGCGTCGATTTCGCGTGGCCCGAGGCTTTCGTCGTCGCCGAATATGACAGCGTCGAATGGCACGCGGGCCGCGAGGCTCTGCTGCACGACAGGTTGAAAACCGCCCGACTGCAGGAATGCGGCTGGACAACTATTCCGATGACGGTCGATGACATCCGACGCGATCCAGTCGGGCTTGTGGAGCGCGTCGAAACCCACCTGCGCAGGCCTCGCATAGCCAGTTGAGGCTCCTGGCGAGCAGACGCAAAAGCCCCCGCACGCACGGCGTGTCGGGGGCTTTTGCGTCTGCTCGCCAGAACAGGGCGACCCACTAGACTGGCCAGGGTGCTCATCGGTTCGCATGTCAGCCCGCAGGATCCGCTCACCGCAGCGGCAGCCGAAGGCGCTGACGTGGTGCAGATTTTCCTCGGCAATCCGCAGAGCTGGAAGGCGCCCAAGCCGCGCGACGATGCCGCGGCGCTGAGGACTGCCGCCCTGCCGGTGTACGTGCACGCGCCCTACCTGATCAACGTCGCGTCGGCGAACAATCGGGTGCGGATCCCGTCGCGCAAGATTTTGCAGCAGACTTGTGACGCAGCGGCCGACGTCGGCGCCGCGGCGGTGATCGTGCACGGTGGGCACGTCGCCGACGACAGCGACCTCGACGAGGGCTTCCAGCGCTGGCGTAAGGCGCTCGACCAGCTGCATACCGAGGTTCCCGTCTACCTGGAGAACACGGCGGGCGGCCACCACGCGATGGCCCGCCATTTCGACACCATCGCCCGGCTCTGGGACGTCATCGGCGACACCGGCATCGGCTTTTGCCTGGACACGTGTCACACATGGGCGGCGGGTGAGGCGCTGGTGGATGCCGTGGATCGCATCAAGGCCATCACCGGTCGCATCGACCTGGTGCACTGCAACGATTCCAAGGATGCCGCGGGCTCGGGTCGTGACCGCCACGCGAACCTGGGCACCGGCCAGATCGATCCCGAGTTGCTGGTGGCGGCGGTCAAAGCCGCGGGTGCGCCGGTTATCTGCGAAACCGCCGACGAAGGCCGCAAGGACGACATTGCGTTTCTGCGGGAAAGAGTCAGCGGCTGACTTCAGGGGCCGCGACGCCTACGGTTGACCCATGTTTCATCGAGTCGTCACGCTGCTAGGCGTTGTACTTGTGCTCGCGGGCTGCGCGCACAGGGGAGCGCCGCCGGGGGGCTTCGGGGGTGGCACCAGCTTCCACACAATCAACGTCGGCGGACTCGACCGCACCTACCGGCTTTACAAGCCCGCCGGATTGCCGCCGTCGGCCCCGATGGTGGTGATGTTGCACGGCGGGTTCGGCAGCGCGCGGCAGGCCGAAAAGTCTTACGACTGGGATGAATTGGCCGATTCAGAGAATTTTGTGGTTGCCTATCCGGACGGCCTCAACAGGGCCTGGAACGCCAACGGCGGAGGCTGCTGCGGCCGGCCCGCGCGCGAAGGTGTCGACGACGTCGCGTTCATCAGTGCGGTCGTCGCGGACATCGCCAACAACGTCGGCATCAACCCGGCCAGGGTCTATGCCACCGGCATGAGCAACGGCGCCATCATGTCCTACACGCTGGCGTGCAACACCGGCATTTTCGCCGCGATCGGCCCCGTTTCGGGGACGCAGCTGGACCCGTGCCGGTCTCCGCACCCCGCGTCGGTCATGCACATCCATGGCACCGGAGATCCGCTTGTCCGCTACTTCGGCGGGCCCGGGGGCGGCATCGCCTCCCGCATCGACGGTCCATCGGTCCCGGAGCTGAATGCGTTCTGGCGCAAGGTCGACCAGTGCGGCGCCCCGGACACTACGACCAGTGGTCTGGTCACCACTTCGACCGCCGGATGCGCGCACAACCGAAGCGTAGTACTGCTGACCGTCGATGAAGGCGGCCATCGGTGGCCCTCGTTGGCCACCGAGATGCTTTGGGAATTCTTCGCCGCACATCCCCGCTGACGACCACTCCGACCAGCGTTACACCTCTTGTGCGGTTGTTGGAAAAATGTAACATTGGTGCCATGTCAGATACCCATGTCGTCACCAACCAGGTTCCGCCCCTGGAAAACCACAATCCCGCGACTTCCGCGGTGCTTGTCGAAGCGCTGATCCGCGAGGGCGGGCAGTGGGGTCTGGAGGAGGTGAACGAGCTTGGGGCGATCTCGGGAGGCCGCCAAGCGCAGCGCTGGGGCGAGCTGGCGGACCGCAACCGGCCTGTCCTGCATACCCACGACCGATCCGGGCACCGTATCGACGAGGTGGAGTACGACCCCGCGTACCACGAGCTGATGCGCACCGCGATCGCCCACGGTCTGCACGCCGCGCCGTGGGCCGACGATCGGCCGGGCGCCCACGTGGTGCGAGCCGCGAAGACATCTGTGTGGACCGTCGAGCCGGGCCATATCTGCCCGATCTCGATGACGTACGCCGTTGTGCCGGCGCTGCGATTCAACCCCGAGTTGGCAGCGGTCTACGAGCCGTTGCTGACCAGCCGCGAGTACGACCCCGAGCTGAAGCTGGCCACGACGAAGCCCGGCATCACCGCCGGCATGTCGATGACCGAGAAGCAGGGCGGCTCTGACGTACGCGCCGGTACCACCGAGGCGACCCCCAATGCCGACGGCACTTACAGCCTGACCGGTCACAAGTGGTTCACCTCGGCGCCGATGTGTGACATCTTCCTGGTGCTCGCGCAGGCACCGGGTGGGCTGTCGTGTTTCATGCTGCCGCGGATCCTGCCGGACGGTACCCGCAACCGGATGTTCTTGCAGCGGCTCAAGGACAAGCTCGGCAACCACGCCAACGCCTCGAGCGAAGTCGAATACGACGGTGCCACCGCGTGGCTGGTCGGCGAGGAGGGTCGCGGCGTCCCGACCATTATCGAGATGGTCAACCTCACCCGGCTGGACTGCGCCCTTGGCAGCGCCACCAGCATGCGCAGCGGCCTGACCCGCGCCATCCACCATGCCCAGCACCGAAAGGCCTTCGGCGCCTACCTGATCGACCAGCCGTTGATGCGCAACGTGCTGGCCGACCTGGCGGTCGAGGCTGAGGCCGCCACGATGGTCGCGATGCGGATGGCCGGTGCCACCGATAACGCGCTGCGGGGAAACCAGACCGAGGCGCTGCTGCGCCGCATCGGACTGGCGGCCAGCAAGTACTGGGTGTGCAAGCGCTCCACCCCGCACGCCGCCGAAGCGCTGGAATGCCTGGGCGGCAACGGTTATGTCGAGGAATCCGGCATGCCGCGGCTGTACCGTGAGGCGCCGCTGATGGGCATCTGGGAGGGCTCGGGCAATGTCAGTGCGCTGGATACGCTGCGCGCCATGGCAACTCGACCCGAATGCGTCGAGGTGTTGTTCCACGAGCTGGCGCAGAGCGCAGGTCAGGATTCCCGCCTGGACGCCCACATCGAGCAGTTGCGGCAGCAACTGACCGATCTTGAGACCATTGCGTACCGCGCCCGCAAGGTCGCCGAGGACATCTGCCTGTCGCTGCAGGGGTCGCTGCTGGTGCGTCACGGGCATCCCGCCGTCGCCGAGGCCTTCCTGGCCACCCGACTCGGCGGCCAGTGGGGTGGGGCGTTCGGCACGATGCCGACCGGGCTGGATCTCGCGCCCATCGTCGAGCGAGCCATGGTAAAGGGATGACACACGCGATCAGGCCAGTCGACTTCAACAACCTGAAGACGATGACCTACGAGGTCACCGACCGGGTTGCGCGGATCACCTTCAATCGGCCGGAGAAGGGCAACGCGATCGTCGCCGACACTCCGCTGGAGCTGTCGGCGCTGGTGGAGCGCGCCGACCTCGACCCAGGCGTGCACGTCATTCTGGTGTCCGGTCGCGGCGAGGGCTTCTGTGCGGGCTTCGACCTGTCCGCGTACGCCGAAGGATCGTCGTCGGCCGGTGGTGACGGGCGATACCACGGCACGGTGCTGGACGGTAAGACTCAGGCCGTCAACCACCTGCCCAATCAGCCGTGGGACCCGATGATCGACTACCAGATGATGAGCCGTTTCGTCCGTGGGTTCTCCAGCCTGATGCATGCCGACAAGCCGACGGTGGTCAAGATCCACGGCTACTGCGTGGCCGGCGGCACCGACATCGCCCTGCACGCCGATCAGGTGATCGCCGCCGCCGACGCCAAGATCGGCTACCCGCCGACGCGGGTCTGGGGTGTCCCGGCGGCAGGCCTGTGGGCGCACCGGCTCGGTGACCAGCGTGCCAAGCGCTTGCTGCTCACCGGCGATTGCATCACCGGCGCGCAAGCCGCCGAATGGGGCCTGGCGGTCGAGGCGCCGGACCCCGAAGACCTCGACGAGCGCACCGAGCGCCTGGTGGCCCGGATCGCCGCGCTGCCGGTCAACCAGTTGATCATGATCAAGCTGGCACTCAATTCCGCTCTGCTGCAACAAGGTGTGGCCACCAGCAGGATGGTCAGCACCGTGTTCGACGGTGTCGCGCGGCACACGCCGGAGGGGCACGCCTTCGTTGCCGACGCGGTCGAGCACGGCTTCCGGGATGCGGTAAGGCA
Source organism: uncultured Actinomycetota bacterium (assembly GCA_963763005.1). Lineage (GTDB taxonomy): Bacteria > Actinomycetota > Actinomycetes > Mycobacteriales > Mycobacteriaceae > Mycobacterium. The sequence continues at coordinate 500,873 of CAVXMI010000010.1, read as the reverse complement.
TCGCGACGAGCCGTTCGGCGACTACGGCCGTCAAGCGTCGCAGGTCTAGATCATGCCGAAAAGGCTGGCGCGCATGACCGCCCGGTCAGTGGTGCTCAGCGTGCTGCTCGGTGCCCATCCCGCGTGGGCCAGCGCGAGCGAACTGATCAGGCTGACAGCCGATTTCGGCATCAAGGAGACGACGTTGCGGGTCGCGCTGACCCGCATGGTCGGTGCCGGAGACCTGATCCGGTCCGCCGACGGCTACCGGCTCTCGAATCGGTTGCTGGCCCGCCAGCGCCGGCAGGACCAGGCCATGCACCCACGGGCGCGGGCCTGGCACGGGTACTGGCACATCCTGATCGTCACCAGCGTCGGCACCGATGCCCGCACCCGCGCCGCACTGCGAACCAGCATGCACCACAAGCGTTTCGGTGAACTGCGCGAAGGGGTCTGGATGCGGCCCGACAACCTCGACCTGGAGCTCGAGCCCGAGGTAGCGGCCCGGGTCCGGGTACTGAGGGCGCACGACGACGCACCCGCTGCGCTGGCCGGGCGACTGTGGGATCTAACCGGGTGGGCCAAGGCCGGCCACCGGTTGCTCGACGAGATGGCCGAGGTCTCCGACATTCCCGGGCGGTTCGTGGTGGCTGCGGCGATAGTGCGTCACCTGCTCACCGACCCGATGCTGCCCGCCGAACTGCTGCCTGCCGACTGGCCGGGCGCCCGGCTGCGCGCGGCCTACCACGACTTCGCCACCGAACTGGTGGAACGACGCGACAGAACCCAACTCCTGGAGGCGACATGAGTGATCTGGTGCGAGTAGAGCGCAATGGTCCGGTGAGCACGGTGATCATCAACCGGCCGGCGGCACGCAACGCCGTCAACGGCCCGACCGCCGCCGCGCTGCACACGGCGTTCGAGCAATTCGACCGCGACGACAACGCTTCGGTAGCCGTGCTGTGTGGCAATGGCGGAACCTTTTGCGCGGGAGCTGATTTGAAGGCTTTCGGCACACCGGAGGCCAACGCTGTGCACCGCAGTGGTCCCGGCCCGATGGGGCCGTCGCGAATGATGCTGTCCAAACCGGTGATCGCCGCCGTCAGCGGCTACGCCGTCGCCGGGGGTCTGGAACTGGCGTTGTGGTGCGATCTTCGGGTGGCTTCCGAGGATGCCGTGTTCGGCGTGTTCTGCCGCCGCTGGGGAGTACCGCTCATCGACGGCGGCACGGTGCGGCTGCCGCGGCTGATCGGGCACAGCCGGGCGATGGACATGATCCTCACCGGCCGTGCTGTGCCGGCCGATGAAGCGCTGGCCATGGGGTTGGCCAATCGGGTTGTGCCCAAGGGTCAAGCCCGACAGGCTGCCGAGGAGTTGGCAGCCGGACTTGCCGCCCTGCCACAGCAGTGCCTGCGATCGGATCGGCTATCGGCGCTGCACCAGTGGGGGCTGCCCGAGTCCGCGGCGCTCGACGTCGAGTTCGCCAGCATGTCCCGTGTCGCCGGTGAGGCCCTGGAAGGGGCCGGACGGTTCGCCGCGGGTGCCGGCCGGCACGGAGCCCCGACGGCTCCTGATGGTCAGGGTGATTAGCGGGTCCAGTCACCCTTCTTGATGCTGTTGCCCGAGCCGAGGTTGTCGATCGTGGGATCACCGTCTTTGTAGGTGATGGTGTTGTCGAGGCCCACCACGCTGAGGTGCTGGCCGATCTTGTCGAAGGTGATCTTGTTGTTGGTGCCGCCGATGGTCACCGTCGTGCAGGTGCCGGTGACGGTCAGCGTGTTGTTCGAGCCGCCCACGTTCAGTGATTTGCCGTCGGCGCAGTCAATTGTGGCGGTAGTCCCGAGTGATCCGTAGTTCAGCGTGTTCCCGATCTCGATTGAAGCGGTGGTAGTTGCGCCGCTCGTCGCTGTTGGTGCCGCGGTTCCGCTGCTCGTCGTTGTTGAGGGCTTCGCGGAGGTGGCGCTGGTGGCTCCGGGGGGATTGGCTGTCGAACTGCAGCCGGCGAGGCCCGAAGCTGCCGGGACGACGGCCAGTGCCAAGGCGATCGCGGCTACTCGGGAGGTAGGGATGTGGGGCCGCATGGGTTCCTCGATTCTTGGGCTGGGTATGGGTGTGGGGGGCGATAGAGGTTCGATTGCCTCAGGGGCCTACCCGCTGGAGCCGGTTGGTCATGCCCAGTTCGCGGCCGCGGTCCCAGATGAACGGCTCACCGTTGTGGAAGAACACCGTCTGGTCCCAGCCGTAGGCGGTGATGTCGTTGATCACCGTGTCGGCGACGACGGTATTGGACGAGCCCATGACCGTCACCGCCCAGCATGTTCCCTTCGCGGTGATGATGTTCGCGGTGCCGTTGACCAACAGGGTCGAGTCGTTGCAGTCCAGCGTCTGCTCGATGCCCTGCCCGGTGATGTGGGTGTCGCCGTTCTTGGCGTGCGCAGCCGGCGGTGGGGCGGCTGGTGTGGCAGCGATGGCGAGGACACAGGTAGCCAGCGACCCGGCGACGGTTGGCCATTTCACTGCGGGCCCCCTTCGTTGGGTGCGTGATCGGTGCTCGATTGAGCCCGCAGTCAGCCTATGTGCATCGGCCTGCGCGACGACAGCCCTAAGTGCATTTACTTGGGTCATCAATCCGGATGGTTTCGGTCGGCCACCGCGCGGTACCAGCATCTGGCGCGGTAGGTTCGCCGCCCTGTCAACTAGAGTCATTAGTTGACTCTGAAGTCCACCACAGAGCGGCGGTGACCAACTGTCATCCCAATTGAAGGGCGATCGTCATGGCAGCTCCGCCGGAACCGCCGTCAGCGGCTGGGCGTCGGCGTGCCGGGAAATCACCGGCGCGCCCGGCAAAGCTGAGCCGTGACGGCATAGTCGATGGCGCATTAACCTTCCTCGACCGGGAAGGCTGGGACTCGCTGACCATCAACGCACTGGCGATGCAACTCGGGACCAAGGGGCCCTCGCTGTACAACCACGTGGACAGCCTCGAGGACCTGCGCCGTGCGGTGCGGATTCGGGTGATCGACGACATCATCACAATGCTGAACAGGGTCGGCGAGGGGCGCGCCCGCGATGACGCGGTGTTGGTCATGGCCGGTGCCTACCGAAGCTATGCCCATCACCACCCGGGTCGGTACTCGGCATTCACCCGGATGCCGCTGGGCGGTGACGACCCCGAGTACACCGCTGCTACCAGGGGCGCGGCCGGGCCGGTAATCGCGGTGTTGTCCTCCTACGGGCTGGAGGGCGACGAGGCTTTTTATGCGGCGCTCGAGTTCTGGTCGGCACTACATGGGTTCGTGTTGCTGGAAATGACCGGTGTCATGGACGAGATCGACACCGATGCAGTGTTCTCCAACATGGTGCTGCGGCTGGCGTCCGGTATGAACAAGCGCACGGCACACAACGGCGTTCCGGGCACCGAGCCGACCTGAAGCCGACCGGAGACGGTCGAAAGGGCCTGAGACAAACCCCGAGCGGGCCCGCCGGGGCCCTCCGTCCGGGCTGCCATCGCTGCATGTCAAGATGGTTTGCGCGGCATTTCAGGTGGGTCGAGTGATGAGTCTCTGGCCGGTCCGGGCGCCACTTTGACCTGCCAGACCGCCGACGGGTATTGTGGTTGCTCGTGCCTGGCGGCCTACAGCGCCTGACGTAAGGGCGTTGATGCCGGGCCAATTCGCATGTCCATGATTTAGCGGACTAGATGGACTTTAGTTCGAGGCGAGTGCATGCGACACACCCGGCCGCGGGGTGCTGCGGCGGGGCACAACTGCAGGACAACGACTTGTTACAGCACGGGGGCCTGAATCGGGTCCGCAACAGAACGCGAACGCCCAACACAGAAAGCCGGTAGATGCCAACCATTCAGCAGCTGGTCCGCAAGGGTCGTCGGGACAAGATCGCCAAGGTCAAGACCGCCGCTCTGAAGGGCAGCCCGCAACGCCGTGGCGTATGCACCCGCGTGTACACCACCACTCCGAAGAAGCCGAACTCGGCGCTTCGGAAGGTTGCGCGCGTGAAGCTGACGAGTCAGGTCGAGGTCACGGCGTACATCCCCGGCGAGGGCCACAACCTGCAGGAGCACTCGATGGTGCTGGTGCGTGGCGGCCGAGTCAAGGACCTGCCCGGTGTGCGGTACAAGATCATCCGCGGTTCGCTCGACACCCAGGGCGTGAAGAATCGCAAGCAGGCTCGCAGCCGTTACGGCGCCAAGAAGGAGAAGAGCTGATGCCGCGCAAGGGGCCCGCACCCAAGCGTCCGTTGGTCAACGACCCGGTCTACGGATCGCAGCTGGTCACTCAGCTGGTGAATAAAGTTCTGCTGAAGGGGAAGAAATCGCTGGCCGAGCGTATTGTTTATGGTGCGCTCGAGAACGCCCGGGACAAAACCGGCACCGATCCCGTCATCACGCTCAAGCGCGCTCTCGACAACGTCAAGCCGGCCTTGGAGGTGCGCAGCCGCCGCGTCGGCGGTGCGACCTACCAGGTGCCTGTCGAGGTTCGTCCGGACCGCTCCACCACGCTGGCGCTGCGCTGGCTCGTCAGCTTCTCGCGGCAACGCCGGGAGAAGACCATGATCGAGCGGCTGGCAAACGAGATCCTGGATGCCAGCAATGGCCTCGGGGCCGCCGTCAAGCGGCGTGAGGACACTCACAAGATGGCCGAGGCAAACCGCGCCTTTGCACATTATCGCTGGTGAGGGTCGTCGGCGGGCTAGCCGGGACGCAAAACCGACAGCGATAGATAGCTAACTAAGTAACCGAAAGAGTGGGAAGACTTCTGTGGCACAGAAGGACGTGCTGACTGACCTGAGCAAGGTCCGCAATATTGGCATCATGGCGCACATCGATGCCGGCAAGACCACGACTACCGAGCGCATCCTTTACTACACCGGCATCAGCTACAAGATCGGTGAGGTGCACGACGGTGCCGCCACCATGGACTGGATGGAGCAGGAGCAGGAGCGGGGTATCACCATCACCTCGGCAGCCACAACCACCTTCTGGAAGGGCTACCAGATCAACCTGATCGACACGCCCGGGCACGTCGACTTCACCGTTGAGGTGGAGCGCAGCCTCCGGGTGCTGGACGGGGCCGTTGCGGTCTTCGACGGCAAGGAGGGCGTCGAGCCGCAGTCCGAGCAGGTCTGGCGCCAGGCCGACAAGTACGACGTCCCGCGCATCTGCTTCGTCAACAAGATGGACAAGATCGGTGCGGACTTCTACTTCTCGGTGAAGACCATGGAAGAGCGCCTCGGCGCCAACGTGATCCCGATCCAGTTGCCGATCGGCTCGGAGAGCGAGTTCGAGGGCATCGTCGACCTGGTCGAAATGAACGCCAAGGTGTGGCGTGGCGAGACCAAGCTGGGCGAGACCTACGACACCATCGAGATCCCTGCCGAACTGGCCGACAAGGCCGCCGAGTACCGCACCAAGCTGCTCGAGGCCGTCGCTGAGACCGACGAGGCACTGCTCGAGAAGTACTTCGGCGGTGAGGAACTCACCGTCGAAGAGATCAAGGCGGCCCTGCGCAAGTTGACGATCACCTCTGAGGCGTACCCGGTGCTGTGCGGTAGCGCGTTCAAGAACAAGGGCGTGCAGCCCATGCTGGACGCCGTCGTCGACTACCTGCCGTCGCCGCTGGATGTCCCGCCGGCCACTGGCCACGTCCCGGGCAAGGAAGACGATGAGGTCACCCGCAACCCGTCGACCGACGAGCCGTTCTCGGCGCTGGCATTCAAGGTCGCCACGCACCCCTTCTTCGGCAAGCTGACCTACGTCCGGGTGTACTCGGGCAAAATCGATTCCGGCTCGCAGGTCATCAACGCGACCAAGGGCAAGAAGGAACGGCTGGGCAAGCTGTTCCAGATGCACTCCAACAAAGAAAACCCGGTGGACACGGCCGGCGCCGGTCACATCTACGCGGTGATCGGGCTGAAGGACACCACGACGGGCGACACCTTGAGCGACCCGAATAACCAGGTCGTGCTGGAGTCGATGACCTTCCCTGATCCGGTGATCGAGGTGGCCATCGAACCCAAGACCAAGAGCGACCAGGAGAAGCTGAGCCTGTCGATCCAGAAGCTCGCCGAGGAGGATCCGACCTTCAAGGTGCACCAGGACGTCGAGACCGGCCAGACCGTCATCGGTGGCATGGGCGAGCTGCACCTGGACATCCTGGTGGACCGCATGCGCCGCGAGTTCAAGGTCGAGGCCAATGTCGGCAAGCCGCAGGTGGCCTACAAGGAGACGATCCGTCGCAAGGTCGACAAGGTCGAGTACACGCACAAGAAACAGACCGGCGGCTCCGGCCAGTTCGCGAAGGTGCTCATCGCCATTGAGCCGTTCCACGGCGAGGACGGCGCGACCTACGAGTTCGAGAACAAGGTCACCGGCGGTCGCATCCCGCGCGAGTACATTCCGTCGGTGGACGCCGGTGCGCAGGACGCCATGCAGTACGGCGTGCTGGCCGGCTACCCGCTGGTGAACCTGAAGGTCACCTTGCTCGATGGTCAGTACCACGACGTCGACTCGTCGGAAATGGCGTTCAAGATCGCCGGTTCGCACGTGCTGAAAAAGGCGGCGGCGCAAGCGCAGCCGGTGATCATGGAACCGATCATGGCCGTCGAGGTCACCACGCCCGAGACTTACATGGGCGATGTGATCGGCGACCTGAACTCCCGCCGTGGTCAGATTCAGGCCATGGAGGAGCGTTCCGGTGCGCGCGTAGTCAAGGCGCACGTGCCGCTGTCGGAGATGTTCGGCTACGTCGGCGACCTGCGGTCCAAGACTCAAGGCCGGGCGAACTACTCTATGGTGTTCGACTCGTACGCCGAAGTGCCGACGAACGTGTCGAAGGAAATCATCGCGAAGGCGACGGGCGAGTAGGAGGCCGCGAGGCGACGGCGAGCGAGCGCAAGCTCGCGAGCCAGGAGCCGAGCAATCAGAGTAGGGACCGAGCAATCGGCAATATGGCGACAGGGAGTACCCTGGCCCGGTTACCACCGCGGCAAAACTAGGAAACATCAACACTGCTTTTTTTAAGCACCAACAGTCCAGGAGGACATAGAAGTGGCGAAGGCGAAGTTCCAGCGGACCAAGCCCCACGTCAACATCGGGACCATCGGTCACGTTGACCACGGCAAGACCACCCTGACCGCGGCTATCACCAAGGTCCTGCACGACAAGTTTCCCGACCTGAACGAGTCGAAGGCGTTCGATCAGATCGACAATGCGCCTGAGGAGCGTCAGCGCGGTATCACCATCAACATCGCGCACGTGGAGTACCAGACCGACAAGCGCCACTACGCGCACGTCGACGCCCCTGGCCACGCCGACTACATCAAGAACATGATCACCGGTGCCGCCCAGATGGACGGCGCGATCCTGGTGGTCGCCGCCACGGACGGCCCGATGCCGCAGACCCGTGAGCACGTGCTGCTCGCGCGTCAGGTGGGTGTGCCCTACATTCTGGTGGCGCTGAACAAGGCCGACGCCGTCGACGACGAGGAGCTGCTCGAGCTCGTCGAGCTCGAGGTCCGCGAACTGTTGGCGGCCCAGGAGTTCGACGAGGATGCCCCGGTCGTGCGGGTCTCGGCGCTGAAGGCGCTCGAGGGCGACGCGAAGTGGGTCGAGTCCGTCGAGGAGCTCATGAAGGCGGTCGACGAGTCGATCCCGGACCCGGTCCGCGAGACCGACAAGCCGTTCCTGATGCCCGTCGAGGACGTCTTCACGATCACCGGCCGCGGCACCGTGGTCACCGGTCGCGTGGAGCGTGGCGTGGTCAACGTGAACGAGGAGGTCGAGATCGTGGGCATCCGTCCCACGACGACGAAGACCACCGTCACGGGTGTAGAGATGTTCCGCAAGCTGCTCGACCAGGGGCAGGCCGGTGACAACGTCGGTCTGCTGCTACGTGGTATCAAGCGCGAGGACGTTGAGCGCGGACAGGTTGTCACCAAGCCCGGCACCACCACGCCGCACACCGAGTTCGAAGGCCAGGTCTACATCCTGTCCAAGGACGAGGGCGGCCGGCACACGCCGTTCTTCAACAACTACCGTCCGCAGTTCTACTTCCGCACCACCGACGTGACCGGTGTGGTGACGCTGCCGGAGGGCACCGAGATGGTGATGCCCGGTGACAACACCAACATCACGGTGAAGCTGATCCAGCCCGTCGCCATGGACGAGGGTCTGCGATTCGCGATCCGCGAAGGTGGCCGCACCGTCGGCGCCGGCCGGGTCGTCAAGATCATCAAGTAGGTCACCGGATCCCGCACTAGTCAAGACCGGGCCCGGATTGCCGACATCGGCAATCCGGGCCCGGTCTTTGTTCGGTCCGGCGGGGCGCCGCGGGTAGGCGGAACGGCTGCGGGATCGTCGGCTGTCCTAGGTCCGCGCCACCCAAGCCGCGCCTATCCGAACGGCTAGGCGTCGCTTCGGTTTTGGCCAGCTGTCGCGCATGCGCGCGTTCGGGGATGCTGCGCAGTGATCCTCGCCATCTGGCACCCCTTCGCGGTGTGCGGGTATTCCGCTCGCGGCGGCCCCTTCGGGGCTACTCTGACATGAACTTTCCGGCAGAGGCGAGGAGCAGGCACGTGTTCGCGCGCTATATCAAGATGCAGTTATTAGTGCTGTTGTGCGGTGGCCTCGTTGGACCCATCTTCTTGGTCGTCTACTTCACTCTCGGGCTGGGCAGCCTGATGTCGTGGATGTTCTATGCCGGTCTGCTCATCACCGTGGTCGACGTGCTGGCCGCGCTCGCGTTGACCAACTATGGGGCGAAGAAGGCTGCCAAGACGGTGGCGCTCGAGCAGAGCGGCGTGCTGGCGCTCGCACAAATCACCGGGCTCACCGAGACGGGGACCCGGATCAACGAGCAACCGGTTGTGAAAGTGCACCTGCACATCTCCGGACCCGGAATCTTGCCGTTCGACAGTGAAGACCGGGTCATCGGCAGTGTGACTCGGCTTGGCAATCTCACCGCGCGCAAGCTCGTCGTCCTGGTCAATCCCACCACTCAGGAATACCTAATCGACTGGGAGCGAAGCGCTTTGGTCAACGGGCTGGTGCCCGCGCAGTTCACCGTCGCCGAAGACAACAGGACCTACGACTTGAGCGGGCAGGCCGGGCCGCTGATGGAGATCCTGCAGATCCTCAAGGCGAACGGCATTCCGCTCAACCGGATGGCCGACATTCGGTCGAATCCGGGATTGCGTCAGCAGATTCAAGCGGTGGTGCGCCGGGCCGCTGAGCAGCAGACGCCGGCAGGCCGGCCAACACCGGCGGGTCCGCCGGCGTCGATCGGCGAGCGGCTCCAGGAGTTGGAGTCGCTGCGCGCCGGCGGTGTGGTGAACGCAGAGGAATACGCCAGCAGGCGAGCCCAGATCATCTCCGAATCTGAGCCGAGCAGACGCAAAAGCCCCCGAAACGCCGGGCGTTCGGGGGCTTTTGCGTCTGCTCGGCGAGGAGCCCGAGGCGAGTTAGAACACGTTTCAGTTTCGCTGCTAGCCTGACAGTCGGCGAGAGGGGTCGACGTGGCTGCAAAGGCGGGATCACTGCAAGGACGGGTGGCATTTGTGACCGGCGCTGCCCGTGCCCAGGGACGGTCGCATGCGGTGCGGCTGGCGCGGGAGGGGGCCGACATCATCGCGCTGGACATCTGCGCGCCGGTGTCCGACAGCATCACCTACACGCCCGCGACTCCCGAGGATCTCAGCGAGACCGTCCGCGCGGTGGAGGCCGAGGGCCGCAAGGTGCTGGCCCGCAAGGTGGACATTCGCGACGACGCGGCGCAGCGGCAGTTGGTGGCCGACGGCGTCGAGCAGTTCGGTCGGCTCGACGTCGTGGTGGCCAATGCCGGGGTGCTGGGCTGGGGCCGGCTCTGGGAGCTCACCGATGAGCAGTGGGACACCGTCATCGGGGTCAACTTGACTGGCACCTGGCGCACCCTGCGAGCCACGGTGCCCGCGATGATCGAGGCCGGCAACGGAGGATCCATTGTGGTGGTCAGTTCGTCAGCGGGCCTCAAGGCAACGCCGGGCAACGGCCATTACGCAGCGACCAAGCACGGACTCGTCGCGCTGGCCAACACGCTGGCGATCGAGCTCGGCGAATTCGGTATCCGGGTCAACTCCATCCATCCGTATTCTGTCGACAGCCCGATGATCGAACCGGAGGCGATGATGCAGATATTTGCCAAGCATCCCGGTTACGTACATAGCTTTCCGCCAATGCCGTTGCAGCCCAAGGGGTTTATGACGCCGGACGAGGTGTCCGATGTCGTTGTCTGGCTGGCCGGTGACGGGTCGGGCACGCTGTCGGGCACCCAGATCCCCGTCGACAAGGGCGCCTTGAAGTATTAACACGCGATCGTGTATGAACTCCACGTGACCAGTAGCGAAGGCGTAAACGAGTTTGACAGTGGCCCCGACAAGGGCTTCGGCAAGGGGATCGTGATCGTCGGGGGCGGACTGGCTGCGGCCCGGACCGCCGAGCAGCTGCGTCGGGCGGAGTATTCGGGCCCCCTCACCATCGTCAGCGACGAGGTGCACCTGCCGTACGACCGACCGCCGCTGTCCAAGGAGGTGTTGCGCAGCGAGGTCGACGATGTGGCCCTCAAGCCGCGTGAGTTCTACGACGAGAAAGACATCACCCTGCGCCTGGGTTCGGCGGCCGCCAGCCTCGACACTGCCGCGCGGACGGTGACGCTGGCCGACGGAACCGTGCTTGGCTACGACGAGCTCGTGATCGCGACCGGTTTGGTGCCACGCCGCATTCCGACGTTTCCTGATCTCGACGGCATTCGGGTGCTTCGGTCGTTCGACGAGAGCATGGCGCTGCGAAAGCATGCGTCGGCCGCCAAGCACGCTGTGGTCATCGGAGCCGGCTTCATCGGCTGCGAAGTCGCGGCCAGCCTGCGCGGCCTTGGCGTGAACGTGGTGCTGGTCGAGCCGCAGCCGACGCCGCTGGCGTCGGTGCTCGGCGAGCAGATCGGCGAGCTGGTGACGCGCCTGCATCGCGACGAGGGTGTGGACGTTCGCACCAGTCTCGGGGTGGCCGAGGTGCGTGGCGAGGGGCATGTCGACACGGTGGTACTGACGGACGGCACGGAACTGACGGCGGATCTGGTGGTTGTCGGCATCGGGTCACGGCCGGCGACCGAATGGCTGGGCGGCAGCGGCATCGAGGTCGACAATGGCGTGATCTGCGATGAAGCGGGACGCACCAGCGCTCCGAAAGTGTGGGCGCTCGGCGACGTCGCCTCCTGGCGTGATTCGATGGGACACCAAGCGCGCGTGGAACATTGGAGCAACGTCGCCGATCAGGCCCGGGTCGTGGTGCCGGCGATGCTGGGGAACGACGTGCCGTCCAACGTGGTCGTGCCTTATTTCTGGAGCGACCAGTATGACGTCAAGATCCAGTGCCTGGGGGAGCCGCACGCCACCGATATCGTTCATCTGGTCGAGGACGACGGCCGCAAGTTTCTGGCGTATTACGAGCGCGATGGTGTACTGGTCGGTGTGGTCGGCGGCGGGATGCCCGGCAAGGTCATGAAGGTACGCGCCAAGATCGCCGCCGGCACACCCATCTCCGAAATGCTGGACGAAACCCGGCGTTAGGGCTCGCCCAGGCAGAAGCGTCCGCCCTGATCGTCGGTACATTCGGCGGACATGCCGTACGGCTGGCGGGACGGCTCGGCCGGCACGGTTCGGCCGGCTTCGCGCGCGCGACTGCCGGGTCTATCGGTGACGGGGGCGCTCAGACCCTTGTCGTCGCGGTTTCGGGACAAACTCCGACGCAGCTCGGCCCGAAAATCTTCGCTGTCACACTATGCCCAGTTCACCGGTGGCCCGTGCGGATGGCATTCGCCCAGGGACTGCAGTTCGCCACCCGGCCAGCTACGAGCTCGCACCAGGAACTTGAGCGGACTGCCGGGCCCGTCGCGCGCAGGCTCGAGGGTGAGGTGCGCGAACGGGGAACGGGCGCCGGCCTGCGCGGCCAGTTCGTCTACCCCGGCGCGGACCGCGGCCCGTTCGTCGGCGGAAAGGTACTGCCAGGTGATCGAATGCCACAGCACCGTCAACGCGCCGTCAGCCAGGGTCAGGCCGGCGACCGCGTCGGCGGCTGTCTGGCGTTCCAGCCGCGCCGGGACGTTCCGGGCGACCGCGATGGCACCGCGCAACCGACTCATCCGGGCGTCCTGGTCGGGCCAGACGTAGCTCAACACGGTCATTTCCCCGGCGGCGCCGGTGACATCGATGGGGGCGATGTCGTACCCGTTCCGCTCGACGATCCGCACCGCACCCTCCGGCGGCAATTGACCGTGCCACGCATCGTCGATCGCCACCGGCGAGTCGACCGGTCCCCACTCGCCGCCGGCATAGCGGTAGTGGTACCGGTCTGCCCTCAGGTTCAGCCCGGCGCTCGACCCGATTTCGAAAAGCCTTACCGGCAAATCGAATCCGCGATTGATGTGTAGCAAGCCGCCGATGAGCGCGGCAGATCGGCCGACCTCGTTGGTCTGTGGTGGTTGGTCGAGTGCCGCACGCAGCGCATCGGTGTGGTTGGCCGCGGTGAGCGCGACCTCGGGCCAGGCGGTCTCGGCCTCCCAGGTACCGCCGGTGCTGGGATACCAGCGGCACAATGCCGGTGCCCGGCCGTCGAGCACCAACCGGTGCAGCCCGCCCAGCATGCGAAGCGGCACCGCCTGGCGTGACGGATCGTCTTCGTGGCCGGACAGAATGGTCGCGAAGAAGCCGCCGGCTTCGACGTCGGCGGCCACGAGCTCAAGCAGTTCGCCGTACATCGGCGAGCCGGAGGCGGCGCAGAACCGCCCCTGCGACCGCAGAGTGTGCAGCAGGTGCTCGTTGCCGCTCATCCGGGCCCGTTCAGTCCGGCGCCGACGACGTCGAACGCGTTCCCGAGCGCCCGGGGGAGCGGGACCGATTCGTCGCCCAGCCAGTGCTCGTAGGCGCTCAAAGCGACACCGAGCATCGTCCAGGCGACGGTCTGGGGCAGTAGGTCGGTGGCCTGGACGCCCGACCTGCGGGCGACGAACCCGGCGATCACCTCTCGCCAGCCGGCGTACATGGTCATCGAATACGCCTGCAGTTCAGCGGTTTGCAGGATGACTCGCATGCGCTGGCGGTGTCGGATGGTCTCGGACTCGTCGAAGGTGTTGAAGGCCAACAGCGCTGCGCGCAGTGCCTCGCCCAACGGAACCTGTGGATCGACGTCGTCGAGCAGGTCCTGTAGCTGAGCGAGGTGGGTGTTGAAGTCGCCCCACGGGATGGCGTTCTTGGAGGCGTAGTAGCGGAAAAGGGTACGGCGGGCGATCCCGGCCGCCTGCGCGACGTCGTCGACGCTGACGCCGGCGAAACCATGCGCGGCGAACAACTCGATTGCCACGTCGGTGATGTGGTGCGGCGTCGTCGAGCGGCGCCGGCCCACCCGCGCCTGCGGCAGCATCAGACCCGCCCTTCCATTTCGGCACTCGATGCCATATTCTGACCACGATTGTGACCAGAACCACCCCTATTGTCGAGTCCCCTTGATGAAAGGCAATCCCCATGGACCACGAGACCGATACTGATACCGAACTCGTCACCGAGACCCTGGTTGAAGAGGTATCCATCGACGGCATGTGCGGGGTCTACTGATCGTGCCTGCGCCCGTGCAGGCTGCTGAGGCTGATTCCTGCTTGTTTGACCCCGAGAGGGGCTGGCAGCTGCACCCGCAGGTGGCGGTTCGACCGGAGCCGTTCGGGGCGCTGCTGTATCACTTCGGCACTCGCAAGCTGTCGTTTCTGAAGAATCGCACCATTCTCACAGTGGTGCAGTCGCTGGCCGACTATCCCGATGTCCGGTCCGCCTGCCGCGCCGCGGGCGTGGACGATTCCGGACAAGGTCCGTACCTGAACGCGCTGGGCGTGCTGGCCGGCTCCAACATGGTCGTGCCTCAGGAGCGCCCAAAGGAGGGCAGATGACCACCGCGGCGGTACCCAGGCTAATCGAGCAGTTCGAACACGGACTGGACGCGCCCATCTGCCTGACCTGGGAGCTGACCTACGCCTGCAACCTGGCGTGTGTGCACTGCCTGTCGTCCTCGGGCAAGCGCGATCCCGGCGAGTTGTCCACGCGCCAATGCAAGGACATCATCGACGAGCTGGAACGTATGCAGGTGTTCTACGTGAATATCGGTGGTGGCGAACCCACTGTGCGCCCGGATTTTTGGGAGCTGGTGGACTACGCCACCGCGCACCACGTCGGCGTGAAGTTCTCTACCAACGGGGTAAGGATCACCCCGGAGGTGGCCGCGCGGTTGGCCGCCAGCGACTACGTGGATGTCCAGATTTCGCTGGACGGCGCGACCGCCGAGGTCAACGACGCCGTTCGCGGCACCGGGTCGTTCGCCATGGCTGTGCGTGCGCTGGAGAACCTTGCCGAGGCGGGTTTTCGTAAGACCGGAGCCGCCAAGATCTCCGTTGTGGTCACCCGGCACAATGTCGGCCAGCTCGACGAATTCGCAGCCTTGGCAAGCCGTTACGGTGCCACGTTGCGGATCACCCGGCTGCGGCCGTCGGGGCGGGGCGCAGATGTCTGGGAAGACCTGCACCCCACCGCGGCTCAGCAGGTTGCGCTTTACGACTGGCTGGTTGCCAACGGTGAGCGGGTGCTGACCGGCGACTCCTTCTTCCATCTGTCGCCGCTCGGCCAGTCCGGTGCGCTGGCCGGCCTGAATATGTGCGGAGCCGGCCGGGTGGTGTGCCTGATCGACCCGGTTGGCGACGTGTATGCCTGCCCGTTCGCCATCCATGACCGCTTCCTGGCCGGAAATGTGTTGTCCGACGGTGGTTTTGACAACGTCTGGAAGAACGCCCCGCTGTTCCGCGAACTGCGAGAACCGCAGTCCGCGGGTGCCTGCGGCAGCTGCGGGCACTATGACAGCTGCCGGGGTGGCTGCATGGCCGCGAAATTCTTCACCGGGCTGCCACTGGAGGGACCGGATCCCGAATGCGTGCAAGGCCACGGCGCGCCGGCGCTGGCACGGGAGCGCGACACGCCGCGGCCCCGCGTCGACCACTCCCGTGGCGGGCCGATCAGTGCACCGGTGCCACTGAAGCTCTCCATGTACCCACCGGCCACACCGCCGGCGCGCCTCTGCAACGAAAGCCCGCTGTAGCCATGGCAGACGAATGGTTTGAGACGGTCGCCATTGCACAGCAACGCGCGAAGCGCCGCCTGCCGAAATCCATTTATTCGGCACTGATTTCGGCAAGCGAGAAGGGAATAACGGTCGCCGACAATGTCACAGCGTTCAGTGAACTCGGTTTTGCGCCCCATGTCATAGGTGCGACGGAAAAGCGCGAATTATCGACCACCGTTATGGGACAAGATATTTCGTTTCCGGTAATTATCTCGCCGACCGGTGTCCAGGCAGTCGATCCGGATGGTGAGGTGGCCGTCGCGCGGGCCGCAGCTGCGCGGGGCACAGCGATGGGGTTGTCATCCTTCGCCAGCAAGCCGATCGAGGAGGTCATCGCCGCCAACTCCAAGGTTTTCTTCCAGATCTACTGGCTCGGCGGCCGCGACGCCATCGCGGAGCGTGTCGAACGGGCGCGGCAGTCCGGCGCGGTCGGCTTGATCGTCACCACCGACTGGACGTTCTCGCACGGGCGGGACTGGGGCAGCCCGAAGATCCCCGAACGGATGAACCTGCGGGCCATGCTGTGGTTGTCCCCGGAGGTGTTGACCCGGCCGCGCTGGTTGTGGAAGTTCGGCAAGACGCTGCGGCCACCGAACCTGCGGGTGCCCAACCAGGGCCGGCGGGGTGAGGCCGGCCCACCGTTCTTCGCCGCCTACGGCGAGTGGATGGGGACGCCGCCGCCCACCTGGGACGACATCGCCTGGCTGCGCGAACTGTGGGGCGGACCGTTCATGCTCAAGGGTGTAATGCGGGTCGACGACGCCAAAAGGGCTCTGGATGCCGGTGTTACGGCGATCTCCGTATCCAACCACGGCGGCAACAACCTGGACGGCACGCCCGCCTCGATTCGCGCCCTGCCCGCCGTGGCGGCGGCAGTCGGCGATCAGATCGAGGTGCTCCTGGACGGCGGCATCCGACGGGGGAGCGACGTCGTCAAGGCGGTGGCGCTGGGAGCGCGAGCCGTGATGATTGGCCGCGCCTACCTGTGGGGCCTGGCCGCGGCCGGCCAACCCGGCGTCGAGAACGTCCTCGACATCCTGCGCGGCGGTATCGACTCGGCTCTGATGGGCCTCGGGCATGCCTCCATCCACGACCTCAGCCCGGAAGACGTCCTGGTTCCCGCGGGGTTCGTCCGGGAGCTGGGTATGCCGTCGGCCCGGGGTGCCTAGCCGAATTGGGCCAAACTGGGCCGAATTGAGATGTTTCCCTGCGCTGGATGAGGGGCCGTTCCTGGGGGCGAGCTCCCATTCCAGGGCGGTACCCCCCATAGCACAGAGTTAGTGGCCGGGGAATGACGTTTTTGGAAAATCTGATACGCACGTGGCAGTCGTGGCGGACGAGCAGAGTTTTGGCCCGTCGATCGTCAGGGTGGAAAAAAAGATTCGGTAGGAAGGGCAACAACTGGTGCACAGCAGGTGAATTCGTCCTACCATCGGCGAGTGCCCGTACTCGGCGAACTGGGGACTGCGACGTCGAGGCAACTGTTAATATCAGCCTCGCCGTCAATAATGATCCCGCTGGGGTCTACCGAACAGCACGGACCGCACCTGCCGCTGGATACCGACACCCGGATCGCGACCGCTGTCGCCCGGGCGGCAGCCGCGCGCATCGATGACGACCCTCCGGCCGTTTCCCGGCCGGACTGGCTGGTGGCTCCTGCGATCGCCTATGGCGCCAGCGGCGAGCACCAAAGTTTCGCCGGAACGATCTCTATCGGTACTGAAGCCCTGACAATGCTGCTGGTGGAGTACGGCAGGTCGGCCGCCTGCTGGGCCCAGCGCCTGGTCTTCGTCAACGGTCACGGCGGCAATGTCGGAGCTTTGAACCGCGCGGTAAGCCTGCTGCGTTCCGAAGGTCGCGACGCCGGATGGTGCCCATGTACCTGCGCGGGCGGTGACGCCCATGCCGGCCACACCGAAACATCGGTGTTGCTGCATATTTCGCCGGCCGATGTGCTCACCGACCGGTGGCTCGCAGGCAACGGCGCGCCGCTGCCCGCGTTGTTACCGTCGATGCGCCGCGGCGGAGTGGCCGCGGTCAGCGAAACAGGAGTGCTGGGGGACCCGACCACGGCGACCGCGGCCGAGGGGAGACGGATCTTCACGCAAATGGTCGATGATTGTGTGCGTCGAGTCGCCCGGTGGCTGCCCGGCTCCGACGGGATGCTGGCATGACCGCGACCCGACTGCCTGACGGGTTCGCGGTGCAGGTTGACCGGCGCGTGCGGGTGCTCGGCCATGGCTCGGCCCTGCTCGGCGGCTCACCGACCCGGCTGCTGAAGTTGGCTCCCGCCGCACAACACATGCTTTCCGATGGCCGCCTCAAGGTCCGCGACGAGGTCAGCGCCCAGTTGGCCCGCACCCTGCTGGACGCCACGGTGGCGCATCCCCGGCCCGCGAGTGGTCCATCACATCGTGACGTCACCGTCGTCATACCTGTACGGGACAACGCATCTGGTCTGCGGCGTTTGGTGACTTCACTCCGTGGACTACGCGTCATCGTGGTGGACGACGGCTCGTCGTGCCCGGTAGAGCTGGAGGACTTCGCCGGCGCACACTGCGACATCGAAGTGCTGCACCACGCCCGCAGTAAGGGGCCGGCCGCGGCCCGCAACACGGGGCTGGCGGCCTGCACCACCGACTTCGTGGCATTCCTGGATTCCGACGTGGCGCCGCGGCGTGGATGGCTGGAAGCCCTGCTCGGCCACTTCTGCGATCCCACCGTCGCACTGGTTGCACCCCGCATCGTCGGTCTGTCGCCAAGCGAGAATGTGGTAGCTCGCTACGAAGCGGTGCGCTCGTCACTGGACCTGGGCCAGCGGGAAGCGCCGGTGTTGCCGTACAGCACGGTGTCCTACGTTCCCAGCGCGGCGATCATCTGCCGCAGCTCAGCCATCCGGGGGGTGGGCGGGTTCGACGAGACGCTGCACTCCGGGGAAGACGTCGACTTGTGCTGGCGGCTCATCGAGTCCGGCGCCCGGCTGCGCTACGAGCCCATTGCCCTGGTCGCCCATGATCATCGCACCAAATTGCGGGACTGGCTCGCGCGCAAGGCGTTTTATGGCGGCTCGGCGGCTCCGCTATCGGTGCGGCACCCGGACAAGACTTCGCCGTTGGTGATTTCCGGCTGGGCACTGGTGGCCTGGATACTCCTGTCGCTCGGTACCGGCATTGGTCAGCTGGCGTCGCTGGTGATCGCGGTGTTTACCGGTCGCAAGATCGCCACAGCCATGCGCACCGACGAGACGTCGTTCTGTGATGTGCTCGTGGTCGCCACCCGCGGGTTGTGGTCGGCGGCGCTGCAACTCGCATCGGCCATTTGCCGGCACTACTGGCCGGTGGCATTGCTCGCGGCCATACTGTCCCGGCACTGTAGGCGGGTAGTGCTGATTGCGGCGATCGTCGACGGAGTCGTGGACTGGCTTCGCCGCCGGGACGCCAATGACGGTGATACCGAACCGATTGGGCTGCTGACTTACCTGTTGCTCAAGCGCGTCGATGACCTGGCCTACGGCATCGGCCTGTGGTCCGGGGTGATACGCGAACGCAATCTCGGCGCGCTCAAACCACAGATTCGGACGTAACGGCCGCCTTGACTGCAGCCGTACGGCACACCGACGTGCTGATCGTCGGTGCTGGAAGTGCTGGATCGGTTGTTGCCGAACGTCTTTCCGCCGATCCCAGTTGTGCGGTAACCGTACTCGAGGCGGGCCCCGGACTCGGCGATCCGGGGTTGCTGGCTCAGACCGCCAATGGATTGCAACTGCCGATCGGCGCCGGCAGCCCACTGGTCCAGCGTTATCAGACCCAACTCACCGATCATCCGGTTCGCCGACTGCCGATCGTGCGCGGAGCCACAGTCGGTGGCTCCGGCGCAGTCAACGGCGGCTACTTCTGCCGCGGATTGCCGCGGGACTTCGAGCGCGCCGCCATACCCGGCTGGGCGTGGTCTGACGTTCTCGAACACTTCCGGGCAATCGAGACTGACTTGGATTTCGACACTTCTGCGCACGGCAACACCGGCCCGATCCCGGTTCGTCGGACACACGAAATGTCCGGCGCTACCCAGAGTTTCACAGCTGCCGCGGAGCGCGCCGGGTTTCCCTGGATTACTGACCTCAATGATGTTGGTTCGGAGGTGGTTACCGGAGTGGGCGCGGTGCCGCTCAACATCGTCGATGGTGTGCGGACCGGCCCGGGAGCGGAATATCTTATTCCCGCACTGACACGAGCCAACCTGACGCTTCTCGCGCTGACCCGGGCGGTGCGATTGCGATTCTCCGGCGCTACCGCAGTGGGCGTTGACGCCATTGGCCCCCAAGGTCCGATACGGTTCATTGCCGGTCGAATCGTGTTGTGTGCCGGTGCGATTGAATCAGCACATCTGCTGATGCTTTCCGGCCTCGGTGAGGATGCAATGCTGCGGGCCGTCGGGGTGCCAGTGGTGGCGCCGCTGCCGGTTGGCGTGAGTTGCAGCGACCACCCTGAATGGGTGCTGCCGACCACGTGGGCCGTGGCTGTCGGACGGCCGGTGCTGGAGGTGGTGCTCAGTACCGCCGACGATATCGAGATCAGGCCGTATACAGGAGGTTTCGTTGCCATGACCGGTGATGGCACCGCAGGTCATCCCGACTGGCCGCATATCGGCGTGGCGCTGATGCAGCCGCGGGCGCGCGGGCGGGTCACATTGGTTTCGCCGGATCCTGACGTACCTCCGCGGATCGAACACCGCTACGACAGCGAGCCCGAAGATATTGCCACCATGCAGCGGGGCGCCGAATTGGCCCGCGAATTAGCCAGTACGGCAACGGATGTCGGAGACCCAGCGTGGTCGACGTCGCAGCACCTGTGTGGTAGCGCCCCAATGGGCACCGACGGCGACCCGCGAGCCGTCGTCGACCCCCAATGCCGGGTCCGCGGCATCGAGAACCTCTGGGTGATCGACGGGTCGATCCTGCCCGCGATCACCAGCCGCGGTCCGCACGCGACCATCGTGATGCTGGCACACCGCGCTGTGGAGTTCGTTCAGTGATAATCGTCGAGTGTGCGTCCCGCGCGGAATGATCGCCCAGATTCCACCCCCATCGCACACTCGCAATCGTCGACGTGTGCATGGCCGTCAGGAACGCGGTCTTACTCAGCGCGGCCCGCTGGTGCTGGGGCGCGAGTACCGAATCGGCAAGTGCTTGAGCCCTCCGACGAAGGTGGTGGCGATGAGTTCGGGTTCTCCATTCAATTCAATGGATTCCAGCCGAGGCAGGAGCTCGCTGAAGAAGCTGTTCACCTCCATCCGGGCCAGCGCCGCACCCAGGCAGAAGTGCACACCGTATCCGAACGCCAAGTGTTTATTGGGATCTCGGCCGACATCGAAGCGGAATGGATCGTCGAACACCTCCTCGTCCCGGTTGGCCGAGACATAAGACAGATACACCGACTCGCCTTTGGCAATGGGCACTGCGCGGACGGTGGTGTCCTCGGTCGCGGTGCGCATGAATTCCTTGACGGGAGTCACCCAGCGGATCATCTCGTCGGCGGCCAGCGGCATCAGTTCGGGGTTCTTGATGAGACGTTCTCGCTGGTCTGGGTTTTCGATCAGTGCGTGCAGGCCGCCGGCGATGGTTGCGCTGGTGGTGTCGTGGCCCGCGGTGGCGACGATCACGTAGTAGGACGCGGTGTCGATGTCTGACAGCGGCTCACCGTCCACCCGGGCGTTGGCGATCGCCGACGCCAGGTCCTCGGTCGGGTGTGCTCGTCGCGATGCGGTGAGATCGTTGAAGTAGCTGAAGAATTCGAGCAGAACGGTGAGTTGTTCTTCCGGGGTGGTGCCGCGCTGGAACTCGGTGTCGTCGCCGCCAAAGAGTTCCTGGGTCAGGCTGAGCATCCGGCCGAAGTCCGATTCCGGCAGGCCCAGCAGCGACATGACGACGTAGAGCGGGTAGTTCTTGGCGACCGCCGTGACGAAGTCGCATTCGGTGCCGGCCCGCAGCATCTGGTCGACGTGTATCTTGGCCAGTTCGTCGATGCGGACCTTCAGCGCGCGCATCGCCCTGGGACGAAACCAGTCCGCCCCGATGGCCCGCACCAACCGGTGCTGCGGATCGTCCATGTGGATCAGCGTGCGCAGGCCCATCCCGGCGCTCAGTAACGATTGCGCCAGATCGTCGGCCTCGGCGGTTGCCAGAAGCGGCCGGGGTGCGCTGATGAACAGATCGTTGGCACGCTCGATCTCCATGACGTCGGCGTGTTTGGTGATCGCCCAGAACGGCCGGAACGGGGGACAGTCGACCCAGGACACCGGCGCGTGAGCGCGCAGGTGGGCCATCGCTGCGTGCAGCCGTGGCTCGTCCGTGTAGGCCGTGGGGTCGGCGAAGATCTTCGCGGCTTCGTCAGTTATCGGTGTGCTCATCGGGCTCCTCGCCTGGCCGCGGGTTTCCTTTATATGTGTCAGTCTGAGCGTCGGTGACGACGGTGTCACGGGGGTCCGTTCAGGTCGCTGGGCGGAATCCCTGACCGGGGCTTTCGCCGGCCCCAAAAACCGTGCCCGAAACCACGCCGCTGGTGCAGTACCGAGATTTGGCCGAAGCGGTGATCTGAGGCATACTGTTCAGGTTGTCTTGCGCCGGGTTCGCGCCTGGCCGGGCATACGACCAGCGCCCACACGGGCGCGTCCGGTCCCATCCTTGGCGAGCGACCAAATTTCGGCCGCGACCGAGGCTGCGTGCGGGTGACACACCCGACCGCGGGGGCCGGTGGACCACGACAGGTAAACAGCGGCGCAGTATTCCGGCGCCGGATTGGCTTGGATAGGCCAGGTCGATCGGCGCGCTGGGGCAGCAGGCCCGGACACGGGCCTCAAGTAGGAGTGAGGTAGGAGAAGCGTGGCGGGACAGAAGATCCGCATCAGGCTTAAGGCCTACGACCATGAGGCTATTGACGCCTCGGCGCGCAAGATCGTCGAGACCGTCGTCCGCACGGGTGCCAGCGTCGTAGGTCCGGTGCCGCTGCCGACCGAGAAGAACGTGTATTGCGTCATCCGCTCACCGCATAAGTACAAGGACTCGCGAGAGCACTTCGAAATGCGCACCCACAAGCGGCTGATCGACATCCTCGATCCGACGCCGAAGACCGTTGACGCGCTCATGCGCATCGATCTTCCGGCCAGTGTCGACGTCAACATTCAGTAGGAGATCCAGAGCAATGGCAAGAAAAGGCATTCTGGGTACCAAGCTGGGCATGACGCAGGTGTTCGACGAGAACAACAGAGTTGTCCCGGTGACCGTGGTCAAGGCGGGGCCCAACGTGGTGACCCGCGTCCGCACACCGGAGCGCGACGGGTACAGCGCCGTGCAGCTGGCCTATGGCGAAATCAGCCCACGTAAGGTCAACAAGCCGCTGACCGGTCAGTACACCGCCGCGGGTGTCAACCCCCGGCGTCACCTGGCCGAGTTCCGGCTGGACGGCCCGGACGCGGCGACCGAGTACGAGGTGGGCCAGGAGCTGACGGCGGAGATCTTCGCCGACGGCAGCTACGTCGACGTGACTGGTACCTCCAAGGGCAAAGGCTTCGCCGGCACCATGAAGCGGCACGGCTTCCGCGGGCAGGGCGCCAGCCACGGTGCCCAGGCAGTGCACCGCCGTCCCGGTTCTATCGGCGGCTGCGCCACTCCCGCACGGGTGTTCAAGGGCACCCGGATGGCCGGCCGCATGGGCAATGACCGGGTGACCGTCCAGAACCTGTTGGTACACAAGGTCGATGCCGAGAACGGCGTGCTGTTGATCAAGGGCGCGGTCCCCGGCCGCACCGGTGGACTCGTGGTGGTCCGCACCGCGATCAAGCGAGGTGAGAAGTGATGGCTGCCGAAAAGGCCCAGAAGAACCTGGAAATTCAGGTCAAGACGCCGGCCGGCAAGGTCGACGGCTCCATCGAGCTGCCGGCCGAGCTGTTCGATGTCCCCGCGAACATCGCGCTGATGCACCAGGTGGTCACCGCGCAGCGCGCGGCAGCCCGTCAGGGTACGCACTCGACCAAGACACGCGGCGACGTCAGTGGCGGTGGCCGCAAGCCCTACCGGCAGAAGGGGACCGGTCGCGCCCGGCAGGGCTCGACGCGGGCCCCGCAGTTCACCGGCGGCGGCGTTGTGCACGGGCCCAAGCCGCGCGACTACAGCCAGCGCACACCCAAGAAGATGATCGCCGCGGCGTTGCGCGGGGCGCTGTCCGACCGGGCACGCAACGGGCGCATCCACGCCGTCACCGAACTGGTGTCGGGTCAGGATCCGTCGACCAAGAGCGCCAGGGCGTTTCTGGGCACGCTGACAGATCGCAAGCAGGTGCTGGTGGTCATCGGACGCAGCGACGAGACCGGTGCGAAAAGCGCGCGCAACCTGCCCGGTGTGCACATCCTGTCGCCCGACCAGCTCAACACCTATGACGTGCTGCGCGCCGACGACGTGGTGTTCAGCGTGGAGGCGCTGGGCGCCTACATCGCCGCCAACACGGCTAGTACCGAGGAGGTTTCGGCCTGATGGCGACCATCGCTGATCCCCGCGACATCATCCTGGCCCCGGTCATTTCGGAGAAGTCCTACAGCCTGCTCGACGACAACGTGTACACGTTCGTGGTGCACCCCGATTCGAACAAGACGCAGATCAAGATCGCTGTCGAGAAGATCTTTGCCGTCAAGGTCGCATCGGTGAACACCGCGAATCGGCAGGGCAAGCGTAAGCGCTCCCGGTCCGGGTACGGCAAGCGCAAAAGCACCAAGCGCGCCATCGTCACCCTGGCGCCGGGCAGCAAGCCGATCGATTTGTTCGGAGCACCGGCCTAGCCGCGCGCGAGAGAAAGATCTGATTAGACATGGCAATTCGCAAGTACAAGCCGACGACCCCCGGTCGCCGTGGCGCCAGCGTGTCCGATTTCGCCGAGATCACCCGGACAACCCCGGAGAAGTCACTGGTTCGCCCGCTGCACGGGCGTGGTGGGCGCAACGCGCACGGCCGGATCACCACCCGCCACAAGGGTGGTGGACACAAGCGCGCCTACCGGGTGATCGACTTCCGCCGCAACGACAAAGACGGTGTCAACGCCAAGGTCGCGCATATCGAGTACGACCCGAACCGCACGGCGCGTATTGCCTTGCTGCATTTTCTCGACGGCGAGAAGCGCTACATCATTGCGCCGAACGGACTTGCGCAGGGTGATGTGGTGGAGTCGGGTGCCAACGCCGACATCAAGCCGGGCAACAACCTGCCGTTGCGCAACATCCCGGCCGGTACCTTGGTCCACGCCGTGGAGTTGCGGCCCGGCGGTGGCGCCAAGCTCGCGCGGTCGGCCGGCTCGAGCATCCAGTTGCTCGGCAAGGAAGCCACCTACGCCTCGCTGCGTATGCCCAGCGGTGAGATCCGCCGGGTCGACGTCCGTTGCCGGGCGACGGTCGGCGAGGTGGGCAACGCCGAGCAGGCAAACATCAACTGGGGCAAAGCCGGTCGTATGCGGTGGAAGGGCAAGC
Organism: uncultured Actinomycetota bacterium; assembly: GCA_963763005.1. Lineage (GTDB taxonomy): Bacteria > Actinomycetota > Actinomycetes > Mycobacteriales > Mycobacteriaceae > Mycobacterium. The sequence goes on along the minus strand of CAVXMI010000010.1, from coordinate 476,185 downwards.
GCCCGTCTGTCCGTGGTGTGGTGATGAACCCGGTCGACCACCCGCACGGCGGTGGTGAGGGTAAGACCTCCGGTGGCCGTCACCCCGTCAGCCCGTGGGGCAAGCCGGAGGGCCGAACCCGCAATCCGAACAAAGCGAGCAACAAGCTCATCGTCCGACGCCGGCGCACCGGCAAGAAGCACTCGCGGTAGGAAGTCGAGGAGTAGCAATGCCACGCAGCCTGAAGAAGGGCCCGTTCGTCGACGACCACCTGCTCAAGAAGGTCGACGTCCAGAACGAGAAGAACAGCAAGCAGGTCATCAAAACCTGGTCGCGGCGGTCGACCATCATTCCGGACTTCATCGGCCACACCTTTGCGGTGCACGACGGACGCAAGCATGTCCCGGTGTTCGTGACCGAGGCGATGGTGGGTCACAAACTTGGTGAATTCGCGCCGACGCGCACCTTCAAGGGGCACATCAAGGACGACCGAAAGGCCAAGCGCCGATGAGCGCTTGCGCGAAGAGCAAAGGATCGAGATGACCACCACTGAGTTCCCGTCGGCGGTCGCCAAGGCACGGTTTGTGCGGGTGTCGCCGAGAAAGGCGCGCCGGGTCATTGACCTGGTGCGTGGCAGGTCGGTGTCAGACGCGCTCGACATCCTGCGCTGGGCGCCGCAGGCCGCCAGCGAGCCGGTGGCCAAGGTGATCGCGAGTGCTGCGGCCAACGCGCAGAACAACAACGGGCTGGACCCGGCGACCCTGGTGGTCGCCACGGTCTACGCCGACGAGGGCCCGACCGCCAAACGCATCCGGCCGCGCGCCCAGGGGCGCGCGTTCCGGATCCGCAGGCGAACCAGCCACATCACGGTGGTGGTGGAAAGCCGGCCGGCCAAGGACCAGCGGTCGGCGAAGTCGTCGAGGGCGCGCCGCGCCGAAGGCAGCAAGGCCGCCGTGAAGGCGCCCGCGAAGAAGGCGCCGGCCACCAAGACGCCGGCCAAGAAGACCTCAGCCACATCCGGGGCCAAGAAGACCACTACCGCGAAAGCACCAGCAAAGAAGGCGCCTGCAAAGACTTCTGAGGCTTCTGAAGCGAAGGGAGGCTCAGACTAGTGGGCCAGAAGATCAATCCGCACGGCTTCCGGCTAGGGATCACCACCGACTGGAAGTCGCGCTGGTACGCCGACAAGCAGTACGCCGAGTACGTGAAGGAAGACGTCGCGATCCGACGGCTTCTGTCCACCGGTCTGGAGCGCGCGGGGATCGCTGACGTGGAGATCGAACGGACCCGCGACCGGGTCCGGGTGGACATCCACACCGCACGTCCCGGCATCGTCATCGGCCGCCGCGGCACTGAGGCGGACCGGATCCGGGCAGACTTGGAAAAGCTGACCGCAAAGCAGGTCCAGCTCAACATCCTCGAAGTCAAAAACCCTGAGTCGGTAGCGCAATTGGTGGCCCAGGGGGTCGCCGAGCAGTTGAGCAACCGCGTGGCGTTCCGCCGGGCGATGCGCAAGGCCATCCAGTCGGCAATGCGTCAGCCCAACGTCAAGGGCATTCGGGTGCAGTGCTCCGGCCGCCTCGGCGGCGCCGAGATGAGTCGCTCGGAGTTCTACCGCGAGGGCCGCGTACCGCTGCACACCTTGCGCGCAGACATCGACTATGGCTTGTACGAGGCCAAGACCACTTTCGGCCGCATCGGCGTGAAGGTGTGGATCTACAAGGGCGACATCGTCGGCGGCAAACGTGAATTGGCCGCCGCCGCGGCGGCGGGCGGCGAACGTCCGCGCCGCGAGCGGCCGGCGGGTACCCGTCCCCGCCGCAGCGGTGCTTCGGGCACCACGGCGACCGGCACCGACGCCGGTCGGGCCGCGGGTGACGAGGCCGCTGCGGCCCCGACCGATAGCGCGCCGACTCCCGAAGCGCAGAGCACGGAGAGCTGAATCATGTTGATTCCCCGTAAGGTTAAGCACCGCAAGCAGCACCACCCCCGCCAGCGCGGCATCGCCAGTGGCGGCACGACGGTGAACTTCGGCGACTACGGCATCCAGGCCCTCGAGCATGCCTACGTCACCAACCGGCAGATCGAGTCCGCTCGTATCGCCATCAACCGGCACATCAAGCGTGGCGGCAAGGTGTGGATCAACGTCTTCCCGGACCGACCGTTGACCAAGAAGCCCGCCGAGACCCGGATGGGCTCGGGCAAGGGTTCGCCGGAGTGGTGGGTGGTCAACGTCAAGCCCGGCCGGGTGCTGTTCGAGCTCAGCTACCCCAATGATGGGGTCGCGCGGGCCGCGCTCACGCGAGCGATCCACAAGTTGCCGATCAAGGCACGCATCATCACCCGAGAGGAGCAGTTCTGATGGCAGTGGGAATTTCCCCTGGCGAACTGCGTGAGCTCACCGACGAGGAGCTGACCGAGCGCTTGCGCGAGTCCAAGGAAGAGTTGTTCAACCTGCGCTTCCAGATGGCTACCGGGCAGCTCAGCAACAACCGCAGGCTCCGCACGGTACGTCAGGAAATCGCGCGCGTCTACACCGTGCTGCGCGAACGAGAACTGGGTCTAGCATCTGGGCCCGATGGTCCGGATGGTGAGGAATCGTGATGGCAGAGGCTAAGACCGGCGCGAAGGCCGCCCCCAAAGTGGCGAAAGCAGCTCCCAAGGCGGCCGCATCGAAGGGCACCACACCGAAAGACAAGGGCCCCAAGAACACTCCGCGCGCTCCAAAGCCGCGCGGCCGTCGCAAGACGCGCATCGGGTACGTGGTGAGCGACAAGATGCAGAAGACCATCGTGGTCGAGTTGGAAGACCGTATGCGGCATCCGCTGTACGGCAAGATCATTCGGACCACCAAGAAGGTCAAGGCGCACGACGAGAACAGCATCGCCGGCATCGGCGACCGCGTCTCGCTGATGGAGACGCGTCCGCTGTCGGCGACCAAGCGCTGGCGGCTAGTCGAGATCTTGGAAAAGGCGAAGTAAAGGCCAAAAGCCTTCTCCCGGCGCCGGATCAGGTGGTTGCAGCCACCCGGCCAAGCCCTTGTTCCTGGGCGAAAGCAAGTTGTCGTGGAAGCTGTCGATGGCTCCGCCCCAGGGCTGGATGGGGGCTTTGGCGAGGTGCTCGCCGGATCGTTGCGGCGGCGCGGACTTCGAGGTCTCAGGCGATTCTGCGTTCGGCTGACTACCCTGATTGGGGGTGTAGTCTCTGCACGCGATGTCCGGCAAGTAAGTCCACTATGGGAGTGAGGCTGGCCAATGGCTAGTGGGTCGACCGAGTCGAATGGGTTTAACGGCAAGATCGAGCTGGATATTCGTGATTCGGAGCCGGATTGGGGCCCGTACGCAGCGCCGACCGCGCCGGAGAATTCGCCCAATATCCTCTATCTGGTCTGGGACGATATCGGCATCGCGACCTGGGACTGTTTCGGCGGTCTGGTCGAGATGCCCGCCATGACACGGATCGCCGAGCGCGGTGTGCGATTGTCGCAATTTCACACCACCGCGCTGTGCTCACCGACCCGGGCGTCGTTGCTGACCGGTCGCAACGCGACCACCGTGGGCATGGCCACCATCGAGGAGTTCACCGACGGTTTCCCCAACTGCAACGGTCGCATCCCGGCCGATACCGCGCTGCTCTCCGAGGTGCTCGCCGAACGTGGCTACAACACCTACTGCATCGGCAAGTGGCACCTGACGCCGCTGGAGGAGTCCAGCACGGCATCGACGAAGCGGCACTGGCCGACCTCGCGAGGCTTCGAACGGTTCTACGGCTTCATGGGCGGGGAGACCGACCAGTGGTACCCCGACCTGGTGTACGACAACCACCCGGTAAACCCGCCCGGCACACCCGAGGACGGCTACCACCTGTCGAAGGACATCGCCGACAAGACCATCGAATTCATCCGCGATGCCAAGATGATCGCACCGGACAAGCCGTGGTTCAGCTACGTGTGCCCCGGCGCCGGGCACGCGCCGCATCACGTCTTCAAGGAATGGGCTGACAAGTACGCCGGCCGGTTCGACATGGGCTATGAGAAGTACCGCGAGATCGTGCTGGAAAAGCAGAAGTCGATGGGGATCGTGCCGCCGGACACCGAATTGTCGCCCGTCAACCCCTATCTCGACGTGAAGGGACCGCAAGGCGAGCCGTGGCCGATGCAGGACACGGTGCGGCCGTGGGATTCGCTCAATGACGAAGAGAAGCAGCTGTTCAACCGGATGGCTGAGGTGTTCGCCGGCTTCCTGAGCTACACCGATGCGCAGATCGGCCGGATTCTGGACTACCTCGAGGAGTCCGGCCAGCTGGACGACACCATCATCGTGGTGATCTCCGACAACGGCGCCAGCGGCGAGGGCGGACCGAACGGCTCGGTCAACGAGGGAAAGTTCTTCAACGGCTACATCGACACCGTCGAAGAGAGCATGAAGTTATTCGATCACCTCGGTGGGCCCCAGACCTACAACCACTACCCGATCGGGTGGGCGATGGCCTTCAACGCGCCCTACAAGCTGTTCAAGCGCTACGCCTCACATGAGGGCGGTATCGCCGACACGGCAATCATTGCGTGGCCCAACGGTATTGAGGCGCATGGTGAGGTCCGTGACAACTACGTCAATGTCTGCGACATCACTCCGACCGTATATGACCTGCTGGGCATGACACCGCCGGAGACTGTCAAGGGCATATCGCAGAAGCCGCTGGACGGTATGAGTTTCAAAGCGGCCCTTGTTGATCCGGCCGCCGAAACCGGCAAGGACACGCAGTTCTACACCATGCTGGGTACCCGCGGGATCTGGCATCAGGGCTGGTTCGCCAACACCATCCATGCCGCTTCGCCGGCGGGTTGGTCGCATTTCGACGCCGACCGCTGGGAACTGTTCAACATCGCGACCGACCGCAGCCAGTGCCACGACCTGGCTGCCGAGCGCCCCGACAAACTCGAGGAACTCAAGGCGCTGTGGTTCTCCGAGGCCGAAAAGTACAACGGACTGCCGCTGTCCGATTTGAACATGCTGGAGACACTTATGCGGTCGCGGCCCTACCTGGCGAGCGAACGATCCAGCTACATCTACTACCCCGGCTGCGCTGACGTCGGCCTCGGCGCCGCCGCCGAGATTCGCGGCCGCTCGTTCGCGGTGCTGGCCGACGTGACCGTCGATACCACCGGTGCCGAAGGTGTCTTATTCAAGCAGGGCGGCGCCCACGGCGGGCACGTGCTCTTCATCCAGGATGGACGGCTGCACTACGTCTACAACTTCCTCGGTGAGCGCCAGCAGCTGGTCTCCTCGGCCGGTCCGATCCCGCTGGGCAGGCACCTGCTCGGTGTCCGCTACACGCGGACCGGAACGGTGCCCAACAGCCACACGCCGATCGGTGATGCCACGCTGTTCTTCGACGACGACGCGGTCGGGACGCTTGCGGATGTGACGAGCCATCCGGGGACTTTCGGGTTGGCGGGCGCCGGTATCACCGTCGGGCGCAACGGCGGTTCGGGAGTTTCCAGCCGTTACGAGGCGCCGTTCACCTTTACTGGCGGAACCATCGCCCAGGTGGCCATCGACCTATCCGGACGACCGTATGAAGACGTGGAAAAAGAACTTGCACTTGCCTTTTCGCGTGACTGAATTGTCAGCGAGACGGCTGTGCGGGGCCTTGGGCATGGCGGGGCTGGTGTGCCTGTCGGGGGTCGTGGGCGGCTGCGGGCAGCGCACCGGAGGGTCTACTGCGCCGAATTCGCATCCTGACCCGGCGGAGCCGGTGCCCGGCATCGTGGCGACCCGGCCGGAACACATTCCGCCTGACACGATCGCCTGCGCTCCGTCGCTCACCGGCGAGGGCCGGGCGACCCTGGCCAGCGTGTCCGACGCGGCCGCGCCGAGGATCACGATCAGCGTGCCGGACGGCTGGAGTTCGGCCGCCGGTACCGGTGATACGGCATTGACCTTGACTGGACCTGCCCGCATGTCGGCGACGGTGACCATTACCCCTACGGACCTGCAGCCGGACAGCGCGTTCTCGCGTTACACCGCCAGTCTGGGCGGGTCGATGCCGCGCCTCAATTTCTCCGTTGCGGGGGCCCCGTTCTGCGGCTTCAGCAGCGAGTTGCTGACCGGCACCTTGCAGGGACCATCCGGCGGGATCGACTTCGCTGACCGCATCACCCACATCCGGACGAACACCTTGCAGTACCTGGTGGCCATCCATGTGGAGGGACCGGTGGCTGCGGCGGGCTTCCGTGCGGCGAAGTCCACTTTGACGCAGAACTTCGCGGTCGTCATACCCTGAAGTCGTGCTGACTGAACTGGTTGACCTGCCCGGCGGATCGTTCCGCATGGGGTCGACGAGCTTCTACCCCGAGGAAGCGCCGATTCATACGGTGAGTGTGCCCGCCTTCGCGGTGGAGCGGCACCCGGTAACCAACGCTCAGTTCGCCGAATTCGTTTCCGCGACAGGCTATGTGACGGTCGCAGAACAACCCCTTGACCCCGCGCTCTACCCGGGGGCCGATCCCGGTGACCTGTGTCCGGGTGCGATGGTTTTCCGTCCGACAGCAGGTCCGGTCGACCTGCGCGACTGGCGGCAGTGGTGGGACTGGGCGCCGGGCGCGAGCTGGCGCCATCCGTTTGGCCCGGACAGCGATATCGCCGACAGAGCCGATCACCCGGTGGTGCAGGTGGCCTATCCCGACGCCGCGGCCTACGCACGGTGGGCAGGGCGGCGTTTGCCGACCGAGGCCGAGTGGGAGTACGCGGCCCGCGGCGGAACCACGGCGATTTATTCGTGGGGAGCCGAGGAGAAGCCCGGGGGTCAACTGATGGCCAACACCTGGCAGGGCAGGTTCCCGTACCGCAATGACGGCGCGCTGGGCTGGGTCGGAACCTCGCCGGTGGGAGCGTTTCCGGCCAACGGCTTCGGCCTGGTCGACATGATCGGAAACGTCTGGGAGTGGACCACAACCGAGTTCTCCGCACACCATCGCACGGATCAGCCCCCGAGGACCTGCTGCGCGCCGGCAGGGCGCGCTGACCCGGCGATCAGCCAGACCCTCAAGGGCGGCTCGCACCTGTGCGCGCCGGAGTACTGCCACCGCTACCGGCCGGCGGCACGCTCGCCGCAATCGCAGGACACCGCGACCACCCACATCGGATTCCGCTGCGTGGCGGATCCGGCATCAAGCCAAGGAAATTCGCCGACCCCTGGCTCGGTGCGATCCGGGTGCTGATTGCGCTGGTCACGGCGATGTTCGTGTATATCGTCGCGTGGTACCGAGAATCGGATTAGGGCGAGTCGAGCGCGCGCCGGGGGAATTTGGCTCTGAGCTGGCCGTCCCCTAGACTCTAGGGGTTGCCTTGGGCAGACCTCGGCCGGTGCGTGTATGCGGCACAGGCCCCGCGTGCCTTTCGGCGACAAATGCTTTTCAAGACCGTGCACGTCAGGTTTTTGGTGGGTTTTGCTTACCGAGACTCACCGGGCTGTTTCGTCCTGCCGTGCACACGTCAAACCAGGTCAGGAGATCTAGTGATTCAGCAGGAATCGCGGCTGAAGGTCGCCGACAACACCGGCGCCAAGGAGATCTTGTGCATCCGTGTGCTCGGCGGATCGTCGCGACGCTACGCCGGCATCGGTGATGTCATCGTCGGCACCGTCAAGGAGGCCATTCCGGGTGGCAATGTCAAGCGTGGTGAGATCGTCAAGGCCGTCGTGGTGCGCACCGTCAAGGAACGCAGGCGTTCCGACGGCAGCTACATCAAGTTCGACGAGAACGCGGCAGTGATCATCAAGCCCGACAACGACCCGCGCGGGACCCGCATCTTCGGGCCGGTCGGCCGCGAACTGCGGGAGAAGCGGTTCATGAAGATCATCTCACTGGCCCCGGAGGTGTTGTAGATGAAGGTGCACAAGGGCGACACCGTGCTGGTGGTTTCGGGCAAGGACAAGGGCGCCAAGGGCAAGGTGCTGCAGGCCTACCCGGCCCGTAACCGGGTGCTGGTCGAAGGTGTCAACCGGATCAAGAAGCACACCGCGATTTCGACCAACCAGCGCGGAGCGCGGTCGGGCGGGATCGTCACCCAGGAAGCGCCGATCCACGTCTCCAACGTGATGGTGGTCGACTCCGACGGCAAGCCCACCCGAATCGGCTACCGGGCAGACGAAGAGACCGGCAAGCGGGTCCGCATCTCGAAGCGCAATGGCAAGGACATCTAGGCATGCCAACTACAGAAAGCACCGTGAAGGTTCAGCCGCGTCTCAAGGGGCGCTACCGCAGTGAGATCCGGGATGCGCTGCACAAGCAGTTCGGCTACGGCAATGTCATGCAGATCCCGACCGTGGTGAAGGTCGTGGTCAACATGGGTGTCGGCGAGGCCGCCCGCGACGCCAAGTTGATCAACGGCGCGGTCAACGACCTGGCGCTGATCACGGGGCAGAAGCCCGAGGTCCGCAAGGCGCGGAAGTCCATCGCGCAGTTCAAGCTGCGCGAAGGCATGCCGATCGGCGCCCGGGTGACACTGCGTGGTGACCGGATGTGGGAGTTCCTCGACCGGCTCACGTCGATCGCGTTGCCGCGTATTCGTGACTTCCGCGGGTTGTCGCCCAAGCAGTTCGACGGTGTCGGCAACTACACCTTCGGGCTGGCCGAGCAGTCGGTGTTCCACGAGATCGACGTGGACAAGATCGACCGGGTCCGCGGCATGGACATCAACGTCGTCACTTCGGCGACAACCGACGACGAAGGACGAGCGCTGTTGCGGGCCCTCGGCTTTCCCTTCAAGGAGAACTGAGTAGATGGCGAAGAAGGCACTGGTCAACAAGGCCGCGCGCAAACCGAAGTTCGCTGTGCGCGGCTACACCCGATGCAGCAGGTGCGGTCGCCCGCGCGCGGTGTTCCGCAAGTTCGGGCTATGCAGGATCTGCCTGCGCGAGATGGCGCACGCGGGTGAGCTGCCCGGTGTGCAGAAGAGCAGCTGGTAATTAGGCCTACACAGAACTCACAGGATTTACGGACCAACCCCAGAACAGGTGCGCGGTAGGCCCTGACCGGGAACCACCGCGAGGAAGGTTACAGACGCTGTCATGACCATGACGGACCCGATCGCAGACTTCTTAACGCGTCTGCGCAACGCGAACTCGGCGTACCACGACGAGGTGAGTTTGCCGCACTCCAAGATCAAGGCCAACATCGCCCAGATCCTCAAGAGCGAGGGGTATATCAGCGACTTCCATACCGAGGATGCTCGGGTCGGCAAAGCGCTGGTTGTCCAGCTCAAGTACGGGCCCACCCGGGAGCGCAGCATCGCTGGTTTGCGGCGGGTGTCCAAGCCCGGGTTGCGGGTGTACGCAAAATCCACCAATCTGCCGCGGGTGCTCGGCGGCCTGGGCGTGGCGATTATTTCGACCTCCTCGGGCCTGCTCACCGACCGTCAGGCAGCCAGACAGGGCGTGGGCGGCGAAGTCCTCGCGTTCGTGTGGTGAGAGGGAATAACCATGTCGCGCATTGGTAAGCAGCCGATTCCGGTCCCCGCCGGGGTCGACGTAACGATCGAGGGCCAGAACGTCTCGGTGAAGGGGCCCAAGGGCGCCCTCGGCCTGATGGTCGCCGAGCCGATCACGGTGTCGCGCAACGACGACGGTGCGATCGTGATCTCGCGTCCCAACGATGAGCGGCAGAGCCGCTCACTGCACGGGCTGTCGCGCACCTTGGTCTCCAACCTGGTCACCGGCGTCACGCAGGGTTACACCACCAAGATGGAGATCTACGGCGTCGGCTACCGGGTGCAGCTCAAGGGCTCCAATCTGGAGTTCGCGCTGGGATACAGCCACCCGGTGGTGATCGAGGCCCCCGAGGGCATCACGTTCGCAGTCCAGGCACCGACGAAGTTCACGGTGTCTGGGATCGACAAGCAGAAGGTCGGCCAGATCTCGGCGAATATCCGTCGTCTGCGCCGTCCCGACCCGTACAAGGGCAAGGGCGTGCGCTACGAAGGCGAGCAGGTCCGCCGCAAGGTCGGAAAGACAGGTAAGTAGTCATGGCGCAATCACAGGCTGAAACCGGTGCGCGAAAGCCGTTGGGGCAGAGCGTATCCGCAACCCGGCGGGTCTCCCGGCTGCGCAGGCACGCGCGGCTGCGCAAGAAGATCGCCGGCACCGGCCGGCGCCCGCGGCTGGTGGTGCACCGGTCCGCGCGGCATATTCACGTGCAACTGGTGAACGACCTCAACGGCACCACCGTGGCCGCCGCTTCATCGATCGAAGCCGACGTCCGCGGCCTGGATGGGGACAAGAAAGCCCGCAGCGTGCGGGTCGGCCAGTTGATCGCCGAGCGGGCCAAGGCCGCCGGGATCGACACCGTGGTATTCGACCGCGGTGGGTACACCTACGGCGGACGGATCGCGGCGCTGGCCGATGCCGCGCGCGAGAACGGATTGAGTTTCTGATGACTGGGACCTTGAACAACACTGGAAGGACCGCATAATGGCGGAGCAACCGGCTGGCGGGCAAGGCGCCCCAGACAGCCGAAACAACCGCGGCGACAGCCGCGACTCGCGGGACGGGCGGGGTCGCCGCGAGGGTGGCCGTGGTGGCCGCGACCGCGACCGCGACGGGGAGAAGAGCAATTACCTGGAGCGGGTCGTCGCGATCAATCGCGTCTCCAAGGTGGTCAAGGGTGGTCGGCGATTCAGCTTCACCGCTTTGGTCATCGTGGGTGACGGCAACGGGATGGTCGGTGTCGGCTACGGCAAGGCCAAGGAAGTTCCGGCTGCCATCGCCAAGGGCGTCGAGGAGGCCCGCAAGGGCTTCTTCCGGGTGCCTCTGATCGGCGGCACCATCACGCACCCCGTGCAGGGTGAGGCCGCCGCCGGCGTGGTGCTGTTGCGCCCGGCCAGCCCGGGTACCGGTGTGATCGCCGGTGGTGCAGTGCGCGCGGTGCTCGAATGCGCCGGGGTGCACGACATCCTGGCCAAGTCGCTGGGTAGCGACAACGCGATCAACGTGGTGCACGCCACCGTCACTGCCCTCAAGATGCTGCAGCGTCCCGAGGAGGTGGCCGCCCGGCGCGGTCTGCCGATCGAGGACGTCGCCCCGGCCGGGATGCTGAGGGCGCGACGGGAAAGTGAAGCGCTCGCGGCGGCGACGCGAGAGGCAACGAGGCAACCATGAGCGATGCAAAATCCACTCAGCTGAAGATCACCCAGGTGCGCAGCACTATCGGGGCACGCTGGAAGCAGCGCGAAAGCCTGCGCACCCTGGGCCTGCGGAAGATTCGCCACTCGGTGATCCGTGAGGACAACGCAGCGACCCGCGGACTGATCGCGGTGGTGCGTCACCTCGTCGAGGTGGAGCCCATGGACGCAGGCGCGACAGGCACCGGAGGTAAGACGAAGTGACAATCAAGCTGCACGACCTGCGGCCTGCGCGCGGGTCGAAAACCCCGCGCACCCGAGTCGGTCGCGGCGAGGGCTCCAAGGGTAAGACGGCGGGCCGTGGCACCAAAGGCACGAAGGCCCGCAAGCAGGTGCCGGTGACCTTCGAGGGTGGGCAGATGCCCATCCACATGCGGCTGCCCAAGCTCAAGGGCTTCCGTAACCGGTTCCGCACTGAGTACGAGATTGTCAATGTCGGTGACATCAACCGGCTGTTCCCGCAGGGCGGCGCCATCGGCGTGGACGACCTGGTGACCAAGGGAGCCGTTCGCAAGAACGCTCTGGTCAAAGTGCTCGGCGACGGCAAGCTGAGCGTCAAGGTCGACTTGTCCGCGCACAAGTTCAGCGGCAGCGCACGCGAGAAGATCACCGCTGCGGGCGGCTCGGCAACCGAGCTCTGATTCTGCTGCGCGAGCCGGGGGAACCTCCCGCTCGCGGCATTAACCCAGCTGCGGAATCACTTCCGCGGCAAGGCGTTCCATCTGCTCGCGGTTCTGTGCGACGTCGCCGCCGACGGGATTGAGCAGCAACATCTGGGCACCCACGTCGATCACTTCACGCAGCCCGCGGGCGACGTCGTCGGGTGTTCCCGACACCGAAACCGAATCGATGCCGGGCATCTTCCCGTAGATGCGCCGCAGCCCGGCGAGCACACGTTCGCGGGCCCGGTCGGCATCGTCGTCGACCATCAGATAGACCCGTTTGCCGATGGCGAAGTGCGCAGGGTCCTTGTGCTGTTCGGCGAGTTCACGGCGCACTACGGTGACGGCTTCGGCAAAGGCGGCCGTCGTGGACGACCCTGCGCCGAGGAACGCGTCACCGTGGCGCACCGCCCTGGCCAGAGCCTTGGGTGCGTGGCCCCCGAACCAGATCGGTGGGTGCGGTCGCTGCACCGGCTTGGGCTGGATGGGCAGGTCGTCGACGTCGCGGAACTGGCCGTGGAACGTCACTCTGGGTTCGTCGGACCAGGCTGCCTTCATCAATTTCAGGCCTTCGGTGAAATACCGGATATGGGTGGCCTTGTCCACGCCGAACGCGGCGAACCTGCGGAAGCCGCCGCCGGGCGCGACGCCGAGGTCGAGCCGGCCGTGGCTGAGCCGGTCGACGGCGGTCGCAGCCGAGGCCAGCTGCAGTGGATCATGCAGCGACGTCACCAGGACGGCGACCCCCAGGCGTAGCCGTTCGGTGCAGGCCGCCGAATATGCCAGCAGCTCCAGCGGTGCCAACAGCGGTGCGTCGCCGATGATCTGCTCGAGCACCCACCCTCCCTCGAACCCGAGCTCCTCAGCGCGCGCGAGATACGAGCGCAGCCCGGCAGCGTCGAAGCTGTCGGAGTCGAGCTGGGGGATAGCGATCGAGAACCTCACTTCTCCACCGTACGGCGTAGGGCTTGCTGGGTGGCTCAGCCGGCGGCCGGCGATGTCGGCCGGTGGGTATCGGTACGCTGCAAACATGTTCGCCTTTTTGCCATTCCTGCCCGGTGTCGACGACGTGCGCGCCCTGGCCAACCGGGTTGATACCGCCCGCCACCACGGCGTACCCGACGGCTGCGTGCTCGAATTCAGCCTGCGGGCCATGCCGCCGGAGACGACAGGCTTCGACCCGCTCACGATCCTCTCCGGCGGTGGCCGGCCGATGGTGCTGCGCGACGCCGTCGCTGCGATCCACCGCGCCGCCGAGGACCCCCGGGTCGCCGGTCTGATTGCCCGCGTCCAGCTTCCGCCCTCGTCGGCCGGCGCGGTTCAGGAGCTGCGGGAGGCCATCGCGGCGTTCAGCGCCGTTAAGCCGTCACTGGCCTGGGCCGAGACCTATCCGGGCACGTTGTCCTACTACCTGGCTTCGGCGTTTCGGGAGGTCTGGATGCAGCCCTCGGGAGATGTCGGGCTGATCGGCTTCGCGAGCAACGCGATGTTCCTGCGCGACGCGCTGGACAAGGCGGGCATCGAAGCCCAGTTTGTCGCGCGGGGCGAATACAAGTCGGCGGCAAATCTTTTCACTGAAGATGGCTACACTGACGCCCACCGCGAAGCTGTCACCCGGATGCTGGAAAGCCTGCAGGACCAGGTGTGGCAGGCAGTCGCCGAATCGCGCAACGTCGATGCCGGCGCGCTCAACGAACTAGCCGACCGGGCTCCGCTACTGCGTGATGACGCGGTGGCCTCCGGTTTGATCGACCGGATCGGATTCCGCGACGAAGCCTATGCCCGCATGGCGGAGTTAACCGGCCTGGAAGATGTTGCACCTGATTCCGGTGGTTCCGAGACAAACCCGGACGACAAGCCGCCGCGGATGTACCTGGCGCGCTACGCCAGCTCGGCCCGGCCACGACTGGCACCTCCGGTGCCGTCGATTCCCGGCCGTCGCTCCAAGCCCACGATCGCCGTGATCACCCTCGAGGGCACGATTGTCAATGGACGTGGCGGTCCCCAATTCCTGCCGGTCGGTCCGTCCAGTGCCGGTGGGGACACGATCGCGGCGGCGCTACGGGAAGCGGCCGTCGACGATTCGGTGTCGGCGATCGTGCTGCGAGTGGACAGCCCCGGGGGCTCGGTGACCGCATCGGAGACCATCTGGCGCGAAGTGCAGAGGGCCCGCGATCGCGGCAAGCCGGTGGTGGCGTCGATGGGTGCGATCGCTGCGTCCGGTGGCTACTACGTCTCGATGGGCGCCGATGCGATCGTGGCCAATCCGGCCACGATCACCGGTTCAATCGGAGTAATCACCGGAAAGCTGGTGGTTCGTGATCTGAAGGACCGGCTGGGAGTCGGTTCAGAAACATTGCGCACCAACGCCAATGCCGATGCCTGGTCGATAGACACGCCGTTCACGCCGCAGCAGCAGGCCCATCGGGAGGCGGAAGCTGACCTGTTCTACAGCGACTTCGTGGAGCGCGTCGCGCAGGGCCGCAACCTCAGCACCGAAGCCGTGGATGTCGTTGCGCGAGGGCGGGTCTGGACCGGAGCCGACGCCCTGGAGCGCGGCCTGGTCGACGAACTCGGCGGCTTTCGAACCGCGTTGCGCCGCGCGAAGATTCTGGCCGGGTTGGACGAGGACACCGAGGTTCGCATCGTCAGCTATCCGGGCTCGTCGCTGTGGGACATGATGCGACCGCGAACGTCGTCACAGCCGGCCGCGGCATCGCTGCCGGATGCGGTGGGTGGGCTACTTGCCCGCTCGGTTGCCGGGATCATCGAACACGTTGAGCAGACGCTCAGCGGTGCCAGCGTGTTGTGGCTGGGGGAGTGGCGCCTCTAGCCGGTGAGGCTGCCGCTGATGAAGATGATTTCGCCGAGCGGGTCGTCGTCTGCCGGGGCGGGAACAGCCATGCTGTTGCGCTGGAACAGTTCAGTTCTCGTCACACCCTCGGCGTCCCAGCCTTTGGCGCGCAGGTAGTCGACGACGTGGTTGCGTTCCCCGGAATACACCAGCGATGCCATGTCGATGTCGACGCCGTGGTCCCGAAACGGACCGGACATTTCCCGTACCTTGTCGGCATCGAAATCGACAATGCCAGGAACGAATTCGGTAGCGATAGTGCTGCCGGGGGCGCTCAGTGTGGTGATGTTGTCGAACAACCGGTCCTGGGCCTCCGGCGGTAGGTAGATCAGCAGGCCTTCGGCCAACCACGCTGTCGGCGCTGTCGAATCCAGGCCGGCCGCTTGTAGTGCCGTCGGCCAGTCAGCACGCAGGTCGATGGGGATGGTGCGCCGGGTTGCGGTGGGCTCGGCTCCGATGCCGGCCAAAGTGGTTGTCTTGAATTCGATCACCTGCGGTTGGTCAAGCTCATAGACCACGGTCCCGTCCGGCCACGGCAGCCGGTAGGCGCGCGCGTCCAATCCGGATGCGAGGATCACCGCCTGCCGCACCCCGCCGTCGGTGGCGTTGATGAAGTAGTCGTCGAAATACTGGGTGCGCACCGCCATTCCGTCGATAATCGCCTGCATTCGCACCGACGAAACGCTCTCGATCGCCTCGAGATCGAGCTCATCGTCCATCATCTTGGTGAAGAAATCCACCCCAACCGCGCGCACCAGCGGTTCGGCGAATGGATCGTTGATCAACCCACGGGGATCCTTCGTCGCCATCGCGCGCCCAGCCGCAACCATGGTCGCCGTGGCGCCGACGCTGGACGCCAGATCCCAATTGTCATCGTGAGTGCGTGCCATACCTGTCCTATCCGAGGGCCTATGTGAGGGTCCCGGTGACGTAGCTCATTTCGCCGAAGACGGCGATCATCTCGTCGTCCGGGAGTTCAAATCCATTGTGCGCGTACATTTCCTTGAAAGTCCGGGCCCTCACCTGCCAGCCGTTGCTGGTGAGGTAGTCGATGACGGTATTACGTTCGCCATGGTAGATCAGCTCGGACATATTGAGATTGACACCAAGACGATGCCAGCGCTCGGAGAGCTGCTGTGCGCGTTCACCAGAGAAGGCCGCAGGGTCGGGAAAATGCTCGGTCGCAACTTGGCTGCCCGCTGCGCTGAGCGAGGCGATGCTGTCGAACAATCGATCCTGAGCTTCGGACGGCAGGTAGACCAGCAGGCCCTCGGCAATCCACGCCGTTGGCTGTGTGGCGTCAAAACCGTGTTGCCGCAGGGCGGTTGGCCAGTCGTCGCGCAGATCGACCCCGATTGGCCGACGGTCAGCGGTCGGGGCGGCGCCCAGCTCGTCGAGCGTACGTGTCTTGAAGTCGATGACCTGTGGCTGGTCGATCTCGTAGACCACCGTGCCCGGCGGCCAATTCAGCCGGTAGGCCCTGGTGTCCAGGCCGGAGGCCAGGATCACGGCCTGGCGGATGCCGGCGTCGGTGGCGGCGGTGAAGAAGTCGTCGAAAAACCTGGTGCGCACGGCGATCTGCTCGTTCAGCGACTGGCGGCTCAGCAGCGGGTCATCCTCGACCGTGATCTGTCCGTCGATCATGCGAACGAACGGCTCCAGCCCCACCGCCCGCACCAGCGGATCGGCCAGCCGGTCGTCGAGCAGCGCGCCGGGACCCTGCGAGGCCAGCGCCCGCGAAGCCGCGACCATGGTTGCCGTCGCGCCCACGCTGGAAGCCGGATCCCAGCTGTCTCCGTCAGATCGTCGCGAGTCGATGCGTGTCATTGGGCCGGCTCCTGTCTTGGGGGCCGGTACAGCGTGCCACTCACATAGAGAATTTCGGCCGCGGGCACGTCGTCGTCTTCAGCTGGCGGAAGTCCGTCGGCAGCGCGGAGATCCTTCAGGGTGATGCTCGTCATCAGCCAACCATGGTCGGATAGGTAGGGCGCGGCCTCGTTGCGGTCGCCGAAGTACACGAGCGCGGTCATGTCGATATCGAAACCGCACGCGCGCCACCGCTCGGAGATTTTCTGCATGCGCTCCTTAAGCCGGTCCTCGTCGCCGGGATCCACGGTGGTCACGCTTTCGGTGGCGAACCGGCTGCCCCGCGCACTGAGCTCGGTGACGTTGT
This sequence comes from uncultured Actinomycetota bacterium, assembly GCA_963763005.1. Classification (GTDB taxonomy): domain Bacteria; phylum Actinomycetota; class Actinomycetes; order Mycobacteriales; family Mycobacteriaceae; genus Mycobacterium. The sequence continues at coordinate 459,337 of CAVXMI010000010.1, read as the reverse complement.
CCAGCAGGCGGTCCTGAGCTTCTGGCGGCAGATAGCCCAGCAAGCCCTCGGCACTCCACGCGGTGGGCCGGGTCGGGTCGAATCCTGCCGCGCGCAACGCGGCCGGCCAGTCCTCGCGCAGATCGATGGCCACCACGCGCCGGTCGGCGGTGGGGGAGGCGTCCAGGTCGGCGAGGGTGCGGGTTTTGAATTCGACGACCCGCGGTTGGTCGATTTCATAGACCACGGTCGCAGCGGGCCATGGCAGCCGGTACGCGCGGGAGTCCAGTCCCGACGCCAGGATCACGATCTGCCTGATACCGGCCTTCGTGGCATCCAGGAAGAACTCGTCGAAGAACCTGGTGCGTACCGCCATGTTGTCGGCCATGCGTGCCATGGCCCCAAGCGGGCGTCCCGGGTCGTCATCGAGGTCGGCTGCGCTCGTTTCCCCACCTGCCAGCCGGGTGAGCAGGTCCACGCCGACGGCCCGGACCAGCGGCTCCGCGAACGGATCGTTGATTAGGGGGTTGTCGGCGCGGGTTGCCATCGCGCGGGCTGCCGCGACCATGGTTGCGGTTGCCCCGACGCTGGATGCCAGATCCCAGGTGTCTTTCTCGTGCCGGGTGGAACCGGTGGACGTCATGTATAGCTCCTAATTCGGAGTCAATCACGTTGATACTTAGCCAATATAACAAGCTCCGCAGGTCTTTCGTAGCCAAAGGCCTGCCACGGCGGGCCGCTTCGCGGCAACCTATGAGCCATGTCGTACACGATTGCCGGCAAGCGGGTGCTCATCACTGGCGCTTCATCGGGGGTGGGGGCGGCTCTGGCCAGGCAGCTGGCCAGTCGGGGGGCGGTGGTGGGGCTGATCGCGCGTCGGCGGGATCGGCTGGGCGAGGTGCTGGCCGACTGTCAGCAGAGCTCGCCGGACTCGGCGATGTGGGTAGCCGACCTGGCCGATACCTCGGCGACCGGCCGGCTGGCCCTGCAAGCCTGGCATGTTCTGGGTGGCATCGACGTGCTGGTGAACAACGCCGCGATCCCGAAGCGCCGGGCCGTGGCCGCGCTCAAACCGGATGAGGTGGAGGCGGTCATGCGGGTCAACTTCTTCGCCCCGATGCGGCTGACGCTGGCCCTGCTGCCGCGGATGGTGACGCGCGGCTCGGGGATGATCGTCAACGTGTCGAGTGTCGGCGGCCGGCTCGGAATCATCCACGAAACCGCCTACTGTGCAAGCAAGTTCGCGCTTTGCGGGTGGAGCGAATCGATGGCCGTCGACCTGCACGGCACCGGAGTCTCGGTCAAGCTGATCGAACCGGGCCCGGTCGACACCGAGATCTGGGACCAACCTGACAACGAGGAACCCCTGTATCGCGGGCCCAAGGTCGCGGCCCACGTAGTGGCCGAGGGCATCATCGCGGCCATGGGCAGCGACCGTTTCGAGCACTATGTGCCCGACCTGAAAGCGATCGTTGACGTCAAGAACGCCGACCTCGACAAGTTCATCGCCGGCGTGGCTGCGATGGCTCCGCGATGAGGGCGCTCGTCTATGGGGTGCCGCCCGAGCCGTTCGAGGTTCCCGAGAACGCCAACCCGCTGGCAAAGAACTTGGCCCGCACCCCGACGGCGCTACGGCAGGTACCCGATCCGCAACTTCCGCACCAGGATTGGGTCATCACCCGGCCCCGGCTGACCGGCATCTGCGGGTCCGATTCCAAGCAGATTCTGATGGACTTCGGTGAGGGCGACGCCGACAACGCCATGGCCGCATTCTGTTCGTTCCCGCAAGTCATGGGCCACGAGGTGGTCGCCGACGTGGTCGAGCTGGGGCCCAAGGCCCGGGGGCTCGAGGTCGGGCAGCGGGTCGTGCTCAATCCGTGGCTCTCGTGCCGGCCGCGTGGCATCGAGCCGCCATGTCCCGCCTGCGAAAGCGGCGACTACAGCCTGTGCTGGAGCTTCACCGACGGCGACATCAAGCCCGGGATCCACACCGGGGTGTCGGCCGACGTGACCGGCGGATACGCCGAGTTGATGCCCGCCCACGACAGCATGCTGTTTTGCGTTCCCGAGTCGATTCCCGACGAGGTGGCCGTGTTCGCCGATCCGTTCTCGGTGTCGCTGCATGCGGTCACCCGCCATCCGCCGCCCCGCTCGGGCCGGGTTCTGGTGTACGGGGCCGGCTCGCTCGGGTTGTGCGCGGTCGCGATCCTGCGGGCGCTCTACCCGGACGTGGCGGTGGCCGTTGTCGCGCGCTTCGCGGCCCAGGCGGAGCTGGCCCGCCGGTTCGGGGCCGCCAAAGTGCTGGCGCACGAGCCGCGGCTGGCCGTCATCGAGGATCTGGTCGACTGGGGCGGCGGCCGGCTGCGGCAGCCGTTGCTGGGCCTGCCGATGGCGCACCCCGGAGCGGTCGAAGTGGTCTACGACACCATCGGCAAGCCGGAGACGTTCGAAGTCGGGGTGCGGGTGCTGACCTCCCGGGGGACGCTGGTGAAGGCCGGTGTCCATGCGCCCGGCCGGTGGGAGTGGAGTCCGCTGTATTTCAAAGAGATCAGCTGGGTCGGCTCCAACGCCTTCGGGGTCGAGGAGATCGACGGGCAGCGCCAGCACGCGATCGCTCACTACCTCGACCTGGTCAAGGACGGCCGGGTGGACCTGCGTCCCATGCTCACCCACACTTTCCGGCTTCGGCAGTGGCGCGACGCCTTCCTGGCGATTGCCAACCAAGGCGAGAGCGGGGCCGTCAAGGTAGCTATCGACCAGCGTCAGGCAGGTGCGGTCTCCGGACGGGTGGCCTGATATCGGACCGATCCGGACACGCCTCCGGTGTCGGTGCTCCGGCGTGGCGGGCGCACCCGCTGCTCTTCCCGTTCCTGCACGGATACTCGAGCGGGATGCTGCGCCTGGAGGTGCCCGCGACCCGACGATCGGCGTGGGATAACGCGATCCAGTCGATCGAGGCAGAGCCGGCCGAGGGGTAGGAGGGCTATCGGGATGCCCGATCCCGGGTATTTCAGCAGACTGTTCAGCCGGACGCACGGCGCCTCGCCCCGCGAGTGGCGCGGTCGACCGCGGGCACGCCATGACGGTTAAGCCCCGAGTGTGAATTGGGCGACGGGTTCACGGTGTGTCGCGTCGTGTAGTTCACACTCGGCGAAGTCATAGGGGATTGGCGCGCAGATAGCTGTAGACGCCGGCGAAGTTGCGGTTCACGTCCTCGGGAATCGGCACGGGCCCACCGAGAGCACGTGCTCCCCAGGTGATTTGGGCGGTACGCTCAACCAGGGCGGTGATGTGCAGGACCTTGTCGGGTCGGGGACCGACGGCCACCAGGCCGTGGTTGGCGATCAGCGCGGCGCCGCGGCCTTGCAGCGCCTTGACGGCGTTGACACCGACGGCGGGTGTGCCGGAGGCGGCGTACTCGGTACAGCGAACGTCCCCGCCGCAGTAGACCGCGAACTCGTCGATGCAGGCGGGAATCGGCTCATGTGCGATGGCGAACATGGTGGCCCACACGGGATGGCTGTGGATGACGCTGCCGATGTCGTCGAATGCGTGGTAGCACGCCAGGTGCAGCTGCATCTCCGTCGACGGCGACCGACCGTCCTTGGCTTGCAGCACAGCGCCTTCGGTGTCGACCAGCAGCAGATCGTCGAGCACCATATCCGCGTAGTCGACGGAGGATGGCGTGATGACCAGGTTGCCGTCGGAGCGCCGGGCTGAGATGTTGCCGGCGGTGCCCTCCACCAGGCCCCGGCGCAGCATGTCCTTGGCCGCCGCCAGCACTGCGGCCTCCGGGTTGTCAACGAATTTCATGAGGTCAGCACCTCCGGGTTGACGATATGAGCAGGCGTGTCGCCGGACAGCAGCGCCTCCAGGTCGTCGGCGACCATCTGCGCCTGCCTGGCCTCAGTGTTCCACGTGGCCCCGCCGATGTGCGGAGTGAGCACGACATTGGGCATGCCCGTCAGCGGGTGATCGGTCGGCAGCCATTCGCCTTCGAAGTGGTCCAGGCCGGCGGCGGCCACCTTGCCGGCACGCAGGGCGTCGACGAGCGCGTCGGTGTCGTGCAGCCGGGCCCGGGCGGTGTTGAGGAAGACGACGCCGTCGCGCATGGACTCGAACTGCTCGGCGCCGATCATCCCGGCGGTGTCGTCGGTGACCGGTGCGTGCAGGGAGACGACGTCGGCCTCGGCCAGCAGCTCGTCAAGGCCGTGCCGGGCGTCGTCGCGGTACGGATCGTGCGCGATGACCCGCAGGCCCAGCCCGGACAGCCGCCACTGGGTAGCGCGGCCGACGGCGCCCAGGCCCACCAGCCCGGCGGTGAGCCCGGCAATCTCGGCGCCGCGAAACCGCTGATAGGGAATGGTGCCGTCGCGAAACATGTTGCCGCTGCGGACATCCGCATCCGCGGTCAGCAGGTGGCGGGTGGCGGCCAGCAGCAGGGCCACCGTCATCTCGGCCACCGCGTCGGCGTTGCGGGCCGGGGTGTTGAGCACCGGGATGCCGGCTGCGGTGGCGCCGGGGACGTCGACGTTGTTGGGATCCCCGCGGGTGGACGCGACCGCGCGCAAGCCCAGCTCGAACACCGGGCCGCTGACCGAATCGCTTTCCACCACAACGATATCAGCGGCCTCGGCGGTGATCCGGTCGGCCAGCTGCCCGGCACTGTAGATGCGCAGTGGGGTCTGATCGATCCATGGGTCGTACACCACATCGACAAGTTGCCGGAGTTTGGCGAACCCCGGTCCACGCAAGGGGGCTGTCACCAGGGCACGCGGTCGAGACGTCACGTATGCCAATGCTGGCGTACCGTGGCGCCCGTGTCACGCGACGACGCCACAATCGGCATCGACGTCGGCACTACCGCGGTCAAAGCGGTAGCCGCCGATGGGGACGGCCACGTGACGGCGCGGGTGCGGATTCCGCATCAGCTGCGGGTGCCGGCCCCCGACCGGCTGGAGCATGACGCCGACGAGGCGTGGCGGCAGGGTCCGTTGGCGGCCCTGGACCAGCTGGCCCGGCCGGACGCGAAGGCAGTTGCCGTTTCGGCGATGGTGCCGTCGTTGACCGCCGTCGATTCCGCGGGCCGGCCCATCACACCGGGACTGCTGTACGGCGACAGCAGGGGACGGGTGCCTGGCGCTGCCGAGCAGTCATTGCCGTCGGTAGGCGAGGCCGCCGAGTTTCTGCGCTGGACGGCCGCCGAAGCCCCCGACGCGGCCGGGTACTGGCCGGCACCGGCGGTGGCCAACTACGCTCTGGCGGGCGAGGCGGTGATCGACTTCGCCACTGCCATCACGAGCCTGCCCCTGTTCGATGGGACGGGCTGGAATCCGAAGGCATGCGCCGACTGCGGCGTGACGGTTGACCGGATGCCCCGGGTGGAGACGTTCGGAGCGGCTGTCGGGCAGGTGCACGGGACCGATGCGGTGCTGGGGACTGGCGCTATCGATGCCCTGTGCGAACAAATCGTGGCCGGTGCCGACCGCGTCGGCGATGTGCTGGTGCTGTGCGGCACCACTCTGATCGTGTGGACGACCATTTCCGAGGCCCGGCAGGTGCCCGGCCTGTGGACCATTCCGCATACGGCCGCCGGTAAGAGCCAGATCGGAGGCGCCAGCAACGCCGGTGGGTTGTTCCTGGGCTGGGTGGATCGTCTTGTCGGACCAGGTGATCCAGCCGCGGCCGATCCGCGGCGGGTGCCGGTGTGGTTGCCATACATCCGCGGGGAGCGCACGCCGTTCCACGATCCCGACCGCCGCGCCGTGCTAGACGGCCTGGATCTCACGCAGGATGCCGCATCCGTGCGGCGGGCCGCCTACGAGGCGTCGGGCTTCGTCGTCCGCCAGCTCGTCGAATCGAGCGGTGCGCCGGTGGCGCGCATCGTGGCCGCGGGTGGCGGCACCCGGGTCCAGCCCTGGCTGCAGGCGATCGCCGATGCGACCGGCCGGCCGGTGCAGGTGTCGGCGGTGGCTGAAGGCGCGGCGCTGGGAGCGGCTTTCCTCGGCCGCATGGCAGCCGGTCTGGAATCGTCGATCGCCGACGCCGCCCGCTGGGCCTCGATCGAGCGCATCGTCGAACCGCGGCCGGACTGGGTCGGTCCGACTAAGGACCGCTATCGCCGGTTCCTGGAGCTCAGCGGATCGAAGTTGGCTTAGCCGACGGGGCCCGACATTGGGGTGCCAATTTTCCGTGGCAGCCCGGGCAGCGATTCAGGACGAACCCCGCGTCGGCGTTTCATTGCCAAAGCCACTGCACGGCAATGTGGTTGGCGCTCGGTATCAGACCACATCAGTGGTGTCCGAGGCGGCGCCGTGCGATCTCCGGGGAATGTCACACAACCAGTACCGGCATAAGGGTGGCGCGATACCTGGTGTGTCGTTCTACGCTTATGCAATGACAGACCACGACCAGACCGCAGCCCGTCGCGAGATCGCAGATGCCCTGCTCGCCGCACTTGAACGCCGGCATGAGGTCGCCGACGCGATAGTGGAGGCCGAGAACAAGGCCGCCGCGGTCGAGGCGATCGTGACGCTGCTCGGCACATCCCACCTGGCCGCCGAAGCGGTGATGAGCATGTCCTTCGAACAGCTCACCCAGGACGCACGCAAGAAGATCATTGCCGAGCTCGACGACTTGAACAAGCAGCTGAGCTTCACACTCAACGAGCGTCCGGCCAGCTTCGGTGAGAGCCTGGAGCTACGGCCCTTCTCCGCCGGCGAGGACCGCGACATCTTCGCCACGCGCACCGAGGAAATGGGGGCCGCCGGCGACGGATCCGGCGGACCGGCCGGCAGCGTCGACGACGAGATCCGCGCGGCGCTGGCCCGTGTCCACGACGAAGAGGCGGTGTGGTTCGTGGCCGTCGATTCCGGGGACAAGGTCGGCATGGTGTTCGGCGAGCTCGTCCGCGGCGAAGTGAACGTCCGGATCTGGATCCACCCTGAGCACCGCAAGAAGGGGTACGGCACCGCAGCGCTGCGCAAGTCGCGGTCGGAGATGGCATGGGCCTTCCCGGCCGTGCCGATGGTCGTGCGAGCGCCCGCAGCTGAACCCGCCTAGCCGGGCAATCCGGATGAGCCGGTTTATCGGTATTCCTTGGTCAAGCGATCCTGGCCCATCTGATCGAGGCCGGAGCGACCAATGTTTCCGGAAATCGCCTGACCTGAACCCCACCAAACCGCTGCCGCATGGTTTCGACCTGTTCGGGCTCAGCGTGGCTACCCGGGCCCAGAATCCAGAACGGCGGTGACGGCGACCGTGCTCTGCAGCGGCTGTGCTGCGTCGTTCTGCGGAAGCGGCAGCCCGGCGTCGACGAACAGTTCGGCCCGGCTGCGCGTCGACACCTGCCACCCGCTCGCGTTGAGGTAGTCCGTCACCGGGCTGCGCTCACCACGGTAGACCAGAGTGGACAAATCGACGTCGAAGCCGAATTGCGCCCACTGCCTGGTCATGGCCTTGGCGCGTTCGTCGAGCAGCGGGAAGCCGTCGGGATGGTATTCGGTCGCCAGCCGGCTGCCCGGGGCGCTGAGCGACGTGACGGCATCGAACAAGCGGTCCTGAGCTTCTGGCGGCAGGTAGAGCAGCAGGCCTTCGGCGGTCCACGCGGTGGGCTCATTTTCGTCGAAACCGCTGTGCCGCAGCGCATTTACCCAATCATCGCGTAGATCGGTCGGGACGGCCCGGCGCTCTGCGGTGGGTTGGGCGCCTAACGCCGACAACGTTGTGGACTTGAAGTCGACGACGGCGGGTTGATCGATTTCGTAAACGACGGTGCCCGCGGGCCAGGGCAGTCGGTACGCGCGCGAGTCCAGTCCGGCGGCCAGAATGACGGCCTGGCGAATGCCCGCGGCGGTCGCGTCGGCGAAGAAGTCGTCGAAGAACCGGGTGCGCACGGCCATTACATTGATCAGCCGTTGCAGGTTGAAGTCGGGGTCCGCGTCTGCCCCGTCGACCGCGATGTCTCCGTTGAGCACGCGGATGAAGAAGTCGATGCCCACCGCACGAACCAGTGGATCGGCGAACGGATCATCGATCAGCGGGTTGGGTTCCTTGCTGGCCAGTGCGCGCGCCGCCGCGACCATCGTCGCGGTCGCCCCGACGCTGGACGCCAGATCCCAGCTGTCCCCGTGGGATCGTGGTGAGTCAGTGTGTGCCATGTGCTTTCAAACCGCGTCTACGTGTAGGACTTCACCTACTGCTTCACCCTGGTTCAGCTTGTCCAGCGCGCTGCGATCCCAGCAGCCATCGGAGAACACGAGTACCTCGTCGAACGAGATTCTGCACCTGTCCAGAATCATGTCGAGATGTAGCGGTGAGGTCCAGCCGACCTTTGTTTGCGGCTGTGTAGGAGTACCCAGCCCAAGGTGCAGGCCCGGGTGGCGTTCATTTATGTGCGACAAGAAATCGACCCACTCTGTGATGCCTTCGTTTGTGCCGAAGCCAACTTCGCCCACATGGTCCGCGTTTTCGACTTGAAAGAAATTATTCAAAACGCCCGCTACCACCGAATCAGAACAACTGGCTTTGGTTACTACCGACTGGGTTATTTCCAGCGTAACGGGGTTACGGGCGAGCCGGGGATCGCCTGGAAAGCCAAAGCTCGAGTTTATGGCCCCGTCGGCCACCACCACTCCGGTCACATGAGGAGTGTAGGTATTGACCTCGCCGGGCGGCAGAATGGCGGGGAACTTGCCCCCGAAATAGCCGCAGCTGTTTGTCCAGCCGCCGTCTGCCAACGGACGGATGTGCACATCTGTCCCGGACTCATTAGTGACGTGAATGTCCAGTGCAGACTTAGCGGCCGCGATGACGGAATTATTCAAAGAGTCCAGGGATGCGCGATCGACGGCAAGAGGCAGCTCGAACAACTCGGGGGAGAAGTTGAATACCCGAAAGATACGGTTCCGACTCGGCTCCCCGGCCGCTTGGAGGTACTGGAGTACTTTTGCGCGATGAATGCTGGACACCATGCTTACGAGCAACAGCACATCGGAGTCTTCGAGACGGCTTTCGTCGAGGTGGTCAGCGGGCTTTACTCGAACGTCACCCGAATTCGACTGAATCCGTTCACGGAGAGTGTCGAGCAAGCCTTGATCATCTGCACCCCGGAGTTCGTCCGAGTAAAGCACGAGCACCCGATCGTCGGGTTTCAACTCGAGATAGCTGGTGCAGAGCGTGTCCATGCCCTTGATCACGTTTGAATCAGTGGATCTCGCTCTATCAGCCATCAACTACTTCCCATCAGTAGGACCTGAAAGCACAGTCACACTCCCCGCGACCCCTCCGAAGAAGGCGCGGGGAGTGGGGAATGCTGACTCAGACGACGGCGTTGGGGCAGAGCCAGGCGTCGTCTGCGATTCTCGTCGGGTCGGTGCGGGCAATGGCGATCTTTTCGTTGACATCGCGCAGGGTCTTGAGGTCAGCAGCGGATAACCCGGTCGATGCGAGCGCTTCGTTGGTGGCGATAACGATGTTGGACATCGATAAACCCTTTCTTGAATTCCGTGGTGTGCACACAATCGGGTCGCTCGGAGAATAGGGTAGTTCTTGCCACCTCCTCTGCTTCGAAACCTGATTTGAGCTGATCGGAGACCCGTGTCGTTGAGGTTAGCACTCACGCCCGCCCCAAGCCACGACGAATTCGCGATGACTGTCCCTTTGACCTGCGGTTGCGTGGCCCGGCCACGGGCGCGAAAGGTCTAAGCTGGGCGCAATCGAGGATTCGCGTACGGCACGACGGAATGGATCGATTTAGCTTGGATATGCAACAGATGCCCGTGCCCGTTCAAGCGAGCGCATACGAGTCGATCGACTTCTTCACCGACGAGTCCCTGCTGCCCGACCCCTATCCCTACTTCGATCACCTCAGGGCGAAGTGCCCGGTGTTGAACCTGCCTCAGCACCAAGTGGTGGCTGTCACCGGCCACGAGGAGGGCAGCGCCGTCTACAAGGACTCCGCGACGTTCTCCTCGGTCGTGGCTGTCGGCGGGCCGTTTCCGCCGCTGGCGTTCGAACCGCACGGCGATGACATCGACGAGCAGATCGAGCAGTACCGAGACCAGATGCCGATGAGCGAGTATCTGACCACGATGGACCCTCCCGAGCACTCCCGCGGGCGCTCGCTGCTGAGTCGTCTGCTGACTCCTCAGCGCGTGCAGGCGAACGAGGAGGTGATGCGGCGTCTGGCCGATGAGCAGATCGACAGTTTCATCGCCACCGGCAAGTGCGAGTTTGTGTCCGAGTACGCCAAGCCGTTCTCGTTCAGGGTCATCGCGGACCTGCTCGGTGTGCCCGCGCAAGACCGGCGGCTGTTTGAGGCACCTCGTCCGCGCGTGCCGGTCGGCGCGCTGGATCACGCGCCGTTACAGGACAATCCGCTGCATTGGCTCGATGACACGTTCAGCCGCTACCTGGTAGACCGGCGGCGCGAACCTCGCACGGATGTGCTGACGCAACTGGCTACCGCGTGCTATCCCGATGGGTCGACGCCAGAGGTGGCTGATATTGCCAGGAGCGCCACACTTCTCTTTACGGCCGGTAAAGGGGCCACCGCGGTACTGCTGAGCTGGTCGCTTTGGCTGCTGGCCGAGCGGCCCGAGCTGGCACAGCAGCTCCGCGAGGACCGCAGCCGGATCCCGAACTTCATCGAGGAGGTCCTCCGGCTGGAAAGCCCGGTGAAGAGCGACTTCCGGCTGGCCCGCAAGACGACCGCGCTGGGCGGCGTCGCGATTCCCGCGGGGACCACCGTGATGGTTTGCCCGGGAGCAATCAACCGGGATCCCCGAAGGTTCGACGCTCCACACGAATTCCACATGGACCGGCCCAATGCTCGCGACCACGTGGCCTTCGGCCGCGGCGCCCACTCGTGTCCCGGAGCGCAATTGGCCCGCGTCGAGGGCCGCATTTCGATCGACCGCATCCTCCACCGGATGACCGACATCAGGCTCAACGGGGCCGAGCACGGTCCGGTCGGTGCTCGCCGATTCAGCTACGAGCCGACCTACACCCTGCGCGCACTGACCGGGCTACACCTCGAGTTCTCCCCGGTTCAACCCGCTTCCAATTCGGCCGCGAGGTAGACCACCTCGCCGAAGGGGGCGTCGTCGGCGTCGACCGGCGGCAGTCCGTGTTCGGCCAGCAGTTCGGTGGCGCTCGCGGTGGCGGTCTGCCAGCCCCGGTCGGCGAGATAGGTTCCCGCGTCCGTGCGGTCGTCGAAATACACCAGGCCCGCCATGTCGAGTTCGAAGCCGTGGCGGCTCCATCGCTCCGACTGGCGCTGCATACGTCGCCGCAGTTCTTCTTCGTTGATGTCGTTGATGTCGAGCAGTCCTTCGGTGGCGAACCGGCTGCCCGGCACGCTTTGTGCGGTGATCTGGTCAAGCAGCCGGTCCTGGGCATCGGCGGGCAGATAACCCAGCAACCCTTCGGCAATCCAGGCGGTCCGCTGGCCCGAGTCGAATCCGGCTTCTCTGAGTGCGGCGGGCCAGTCGTCGCGCAAGTCGACCGCCACCGCGCGTCGGTCCGTCGTCGGTTGCGCGCCGAGGGCGGCCAGTGTCGCGGTCTTGAACTCGATCACCTGGGGCTGGTCGACTTCGAACACCGTGGTGCCGGCCGGCCAGGGCAGCCGGTAGGCGCGGGAATCCAGGCCCGACGCCAAGATAACGGCCTGGCGGATGCCGGCCCGCGTGGCGTCGAGGAAGAAGTTGTCGAAGTAATCGGTGCGGACAGCCATCGCGTCGGCGAACCGCAGCATGCCGTTGGCCGCGTCTTCGTCGAGGTCGCTGGGATCCAGATCGCCACTGGCCATGCGGGTGAAGAAGTCGACCCCGACCGCACGGACCAGCGGCTCGGCGAACCGATCGGTGACCACCGCGTTGGCAGCCCGGCTGGCCACCGCGCGTGCCGCCGCCACCATGGTGGCCGTCAAACCCACACTGGACGCGAGGTCCCAGGTGTCGCCCTCAAACCGTGCGCTGCCCGTTTGGGTCATCCGTTCGCCCCTTCGATACCCAGCCTTTGATACTTAGCAAATATAATGAACTACCCAGACTGTACCCCTCGCCCAGCGGCGTCACGGCGACCCTGAAAGGACCTGCCCAGACCAGCTGTTAGTCTCGTACACGGTTTGACGCACGACGCCGTCGTCCCGGCCTGCGGGTGTTGGGCGCGTAAACGCAGGATGACCCAGGAATGATCCAGTCGGCCAAGCCCGGTTGGCATCCCGCGACCAGAGTTCGGCTGCGCAGGAGGAAGAGTGCTTTCGGCTTTCATCTCATCGCTGCGAACAGTCGACCTGAGACGGAAGATCCTCTTCACGCTGGGCATCGTCATCCTCTATCGCCTCGGTGCCACACTGCCGTCCCCCGGCGTCAATTTCCCCAACGTGCAGCAGTGCATCAAGGAGGCCAGCGGCGGCGAAGCCGGACAGATCTACTCGCTGATCAACCTGTTCTCCGGCGGTGCGCTACTGAAGCTCACCGTGTTCGCGGTGGGGGTGATGCCCTATATCACCGCCAGCATCATCGTGCAGCTGCTCACCGTGGTCATCCCGCGGTTCGAGGAACTGCGCAAGGAAGGCCAGGCCGGCCAGGCCAAGATGACGCAGTACACCCGTTACCTGGCTATCGCGCTGGCCGTCCTGCAGGCCACCAGCATCGTGGCGCTCGCGGCCAACGGCGGGCTGTTGCAGGGCTGCTCGCTGGACATCATCGCCGACCAGAGCATCTTTACCCTCGTGGTCATCGTGCTGGTGATGACCAGCGGTGCGGCGCTGGTGATGTGGATGGGTGAGTTGATCACCGAACGCGGCGTCGGCAACGGCATGTCGATGCTGATCTTCGTCGGCATCGCCGCCCGCATTCCTGCCGAAGGGCATCAAATCCTGGAAAGCCGCGGCGGGCTCACCTTTGCGTTGGTCTGCGCGGCCACGCTGATCATCATCGTCGGCGTGGTGTTCGTCGAGCAGGGCCAGCGCCGGATCCCGGTGCAATATGCCAAGCGAATGGTGGGCCGGCGGATGTACGGCGGAACCTCGACGTATCTGCCGCTCAAGGTCAACCAGGCCGGCGTTATCCCGGTCATTTTCGCGTCCTCGCTGATCTACATTCCGCATTTGATCACCCAGCTGGTCCGCAGCGGCAGTGGCGGCGTAGGCCACAGTTGGTGGGACAAATTCGTCGGCACTTACCTGTCCGACCCGAGCAACCTGGGTTACGTCACCATCTACTTCGGGCTGATCATCTTCTTCACATACTTCTACGTGTCGATCACTTTCAATCCCGACGAACGTGCCGATGAGATGAAAAAGTTCGGCGGCTTCATTCCGGGTATTCGGCCGGGACGTCCGACCGCTGATTATCTGCGTTACGTACTGAGCCGGATTACCCTGCCGGGCTCGATCTACCTCGGTGTGATCTCGGTGCTGCCCAATCTGTTCCTCCAGATCGGCAACGGCGGAGGGGTCCAGAACCTACCCTTCGGGGGTACCGCGGTCCTGATCATGATCGGTGTCGGTTTGGATACGGTCAAACAGATCGAGAGTCAGCTCATGCAGCGCAACTACGAAGGGTTCCTCAAGTGAGAGTCGTTTTGCTGGGACCGCCGGGGGCGGGCAAGGGGACGCAGGCCCAGAAGCTGGCCGAGAAGCTCGGGATCCCGCAGATCTCCACCGGCGAACTGTTTCGGCGCAACATCGAAGACGGCACCAAGCTCGGCGTCGAGGCCCAGCGCTACCTGGACGCGGGTGACTTGGTGCCGTCCGATCTGACTAACGAACTCGTCGACGACCGGCTGAACAATCCGGACGCGGCCAAGGGATTCATCCTGGACGGGTATCCACGCTCGGTGGAGCAGGCCAAGGCACTGCATGACATGCTCGGACGCCGGGGGACCGACATTGACGCGGTAGTGGAGTTTCGCGTGTCGCAGGGGGAGTTGTTGGAGCGGCTCAAAGCCCGTGGCCGCGCCGACGACACCGACGATGTCATTCTCAACCGGATGAAGGTCTACCGGGACGCGACCGCGCCGCTGCTGGAGTACTACCGCGGTGAGTTGAAGACCGTCGACGCCGTCGGGGCAGTGGATGAAGTGTTCGCCCGCGCGCTGCACGCTCTGGGCAAGTAACCATGCGCACCCTGACCCGGCTGCGGGGTCGCAGGGTAGTGCCGCAGCGCAGTGCCGGCGAGCTCGATGCGATGGCTGCGGCCGGTGCCGTGGTCGCTGCTGCCCTACAAGCGGTCTACGCGGCCGCGGTCGCCGGGGCGTCCACCCTGAGCCTCGACGAAATCGCCGAGTCGGTGATCCGCGAAGCCGGCGCTGCACCGTCCTTCCTGGGCTATCACGGTTACCCGGCGTCGATCTGCGCATCGGTCAACGACCGGGTGGTCCATGGCATCCCGTCCGCCGCCGAAATTCTCGCGCTCGGTGACTTGGTATCCATCGACTGCGGCGCGGTGCTGGACGGCTGGCATGGCGACGCGGCGATAACCTTCGGGGTCGGAGCCCTCATTCCGGCCGACGAAGCGCTGTCGGAGGCGACCAGGGAATCGCTGGAAGCCGGGATCGCGGCGATGGTGGTCGGCAATCGGTTGACCGACGTCGCGCATGCCATCGAAATGGGTGCGCGTGCCGCCGAGGTCCGTTATGAACGCTCGTTCGGAATCGTCGACGGGTACGGAGGCCATGGGATCGGCCGGCAGATGCACATGGATCCGTTTCTGCCCAACGAGGGCGCACCAGGGCGCGGGCCGCTGCTGGCCGCGGGCTCGGTGCTGGCCATCGAACCGATGTTGACCCTCGGAACCAGCAAGACAGTGGTGCTCGACGACAAATGGACGGTCACCACTGTCGACGGATCACGTGCGGCACACTGGGAACACACCGTGGCGGTAACTGTGGACGGGCCCCGCATTCTCACGCTTGCCTAGTGGCATCGGTTCACGCTGGCGCCGCGTTGAACCAAACACCTACTCGACTCGTGTCAGTAGGCGGGAGGTGATCGAGTGGCTCGGTTGGCCGGCACAGTGGCTGCGGAAGCCGCTCTGATGAAGGCGCTCTACGACGAGCATGCCGCGGTTTTGTGGCGCTACGCGCTCCGGTTGACTGGCGACGCAAGCCAGGCAGAGGACGTCGTCCAAGAGACGCTGCTGCGGGCCTGGCGGCATCCGGAAGTGATTGGCGACACGGAGCGGCCGGCACGGGCGTGGCTGTTCACCGTCGCGCGCAACATGATCATCGACGAGCGACGCAGCGCACGGTCCCGTCATGTTGTCGCTTCGATCGACGAATCAGGCGCACCTGAGCAGTCCACGCCGGATGACGTGAATGCGGCGCTGGACCGGCTGCTCATTGCCGACGCGATAGCCCAATTGTCCGTCGAGCATCGGGCCGTGATCGAGCGGTCCTACTACCGCGGATGGACCACCGCGCAGATTGCTACCGACCTCGGAATCGCCGAAGGAACGGTGAAGTCGCGCTTACACTATGCCGTGCGGGCATTGCGGCTCACTCTGCAAGAACTTGGAGTTACACGATGACGGCGCAGCTCATGCGGGGGCCAGTTCAGCGGCCCATGGAGATGGCCGTCGGTTCCGAATGCTTGAGGGTGACAGGAGATGGATGACATGATGGCGCCGCTGCGGGGGCTTGGCCCGCCTGGTGACTACGAGGTACGTGACTTGTTTACGGGTGACAACCACGGCTACGCGATGTGGGATGCCGCTTACGTGTTGGGGTCACTGTCTGCAGCTGACCGCCGCGAATTCGAGGCGCACATGGCCGGCTGTCAGCCGTGCCGCGAAGCCGTCGCCGAAGTCTGTGGTGTGCCGGCCCTCCTTTCGCAGCTCAGCCTCGACGACGTGGCCGCGATCAACGAGGCCGGCCCCACTGCGGGCACTGGATCGGCGGCACCGGAGATGTCGCCGCAGTTGCTGCCGTCGTTGCTGGCAACGGTGCGCTGGCGCCGTCGCCGCGCCCGCGTGACGACCTGGGTGGCCTCGGCCGCCGCTGCCGTAGTGCTGGGGATCGGTGTGCTGGTTGGCGTCCACGGCTATTCCGCAGCGCCGCAGCTGCCGACCGTGTCGGCGCAGCCGATGGCACAGGTCGGGACAAACCTGCTGGCTTCGACCGTGTCGGTCAGCGGGCAGCACTGGGGGACATTCATCAACCTGCGGTGCGTCTGCCTGGCCCCGCCGGATGCCCACCACGACACGCTGGCGATGGTCGTGGTGGGTCGCGACGGCAGCCAAACCCGGCTGGCGACATGGGTGGCCGAACCCGGTCACACTGCGACACCCGCCGGCAGCATCTCGACGCCGGTTGATCAGATCGCCGCCGTGCAGGTCGTTTCCGCTGATACCGGCCAGATTCTGCTGAAGCGGTCACTCTAAGGTTTTGAACGGGGCGGTGAACTCGAATACATCGTCGAGTACCTTGCGGCAAGCGGAGTCGACCACATCTTCGGTGTGGACGGCGCCAACATCGAGGATCTTTACCCGGCCGCACATTTCCAGTCGTCGCATCCACCACGGCGGTGCTGTCCGCAGTCGGGAAATCCGCGGCATAGGTCGCAAGCGTGAATCCCACGCCGGACGCCCGACAGAATCGTGGCCGGGTTGACCCGCTTCGGCGCCAAGTGCGGTAAGAAAGGGCGTGGCTGCCTCAAGACCGGAGAAACGCGACCCGATCGCTGCGGCACGGGCCAACTGGGAGCGGGCCGGCTGGGGCGATGTGTCGCAGGGCATGGTCGCGGTGACGTCGGTGATGCGCGCGCATCAGATCCTGCTGGCCCGGGTCGAAACTGCGCTGCGCCCCTACGACCTGAGCTTCTCTCGCTTCGAGCTGCTGCGGCTGTTGGCGTTCAGCCGCACCGGAGCGTTGCCGATCACCAAAGCGTCTGACCGGCTGCAGGTACACGTCACCAGCGTCACCCACGCGATCCGTCGGCTGGAAGCCGACGGGCTGGTCCGGCGGGTTCCGCATCCCACCGACGGGCGGACCACGCTAGTCCAGATCACCGAGCTGGGCCGCTCCACCGTCGAGGACGCCACAGTCACGCTCAACGAGCAGGTGTTCGCCGACATCGGCATGGCCGTCGGCGAGTCGCAGGCGCTGGTGTCGTCCATCGAAACGTTGCGGCGCAATGCAGGCGACTTCTGACCGAACCAGCGGGCATGATGATGAAGATGAGGCCGATAGAGATCGACACGAGAAAGGCAGGAGAGTGGACGCACTAGTTGCTCACCAGCGTGCCCAGGACGCGTTCGCCGGCGTTCTTGCCGACGTCAGACCTGATCAGCTCGGCGCGCGCACGCCTTGCTCGGAGTGGACGGTCAACGATCTGATCGAGCACGTGATGTTCGGCAACGAGCATGTCGGGGTATGGGCGGGCAGCCCGGATGAGCCTGGGGCCCGGCCCGACAACATCGTTGCGGCCCACCGGGCTGCAGCCACCGCGGCTCACGAGGTCTTCGCTGGGCCGGGCGGGATGTCCACCACATTCAAGCTTCCGTTCGGGGAGATCCCCGGGCAAGTCTTCATCGGGATGCGCACCTCCGACGTGCTGACCCACGCGTGGGATCTCGCCGCTGCCACTGGGCAGTCCACCGATCTTGATCCGGAGTTGGCGACCGAGCAGCTCGCCGCCGCGCGTGCCTTTGTGGGGCCCCAGGTCCGCGGGCCGGGCAGGCCCTTCGGTGACGAGCAGCCGTGCTCATCGAGCCGCGCTCCTGCCGATCAGCTAGCCGCGTTCCTTGGTCGAAAGGTGGAGTGAAATTGCCACCGCACCCCGTCAGCTGCCGCGCAGCGTTTCAATCACTGCGCTGAAGTCCTTGTCGGCGTGGTCGGCGGCGAACTTGGCGTAGATCTCGGCGGCGTGGCTGCCCAGAGGGGCCGCCGAACCGGTCGAGGCCACTGCGTCCATGGCCAGGCCCAAGTCTTTGTTCATCAACGCGGTCGCGAATCCCGGCTTGAAGTCGTTGTTGGCCGGCGATGTCAGCACCGGGCCCGGCACCGGGCAGTTGGTGTGCACCGCCCAGCAGTTGCCGGTCGCGCCGGTGAGGACGTCGAACAGCGACTGCGCCGACAGCCCGAGCTTCTCGGCCAGCACGAACGCCTCGCCGATCGCGATCTGTTGCACCGCCAGCACCATGTTGTTGCACACCTTGGCGGCCTGCCCCGCGCCGGCTGAGCCGCAGTGAATCACCTTGCCCGCCATGGGTTCCAGCACCGGCCGGGCCCGCTGCACCGCGGACTCGCCGCCCCCGACCATGAACGCCAATGTCCCGGCTACGGCACCCTTGACTCCACCGGAAACCGGCGCGTCGAGTTGGGGTATGCCGTGCGATTCGGCCAGCGAGTGCACCTCGCGGGCGTCGGTGACCGAGATCGTGGAGCTGTCGATAAACAACGCACCGGATCGTGCGGCGGGCAGCACCTGGGCGTAGCAGCTCCTGACCACATCGCCGTTGGGCAGCATCGTGATGACCACGTCGGCCCCGGCCACCGCTTCGGCAGCGCTGTCGAACACCGCGGCACCGCCTGCGGCGGCAGCGGCCGCCGCCGCGGGCGCCGGGTCGAACCCGCGCACGATATGGCCCGCCCCAATCAGATTCGCCGACATCGGCGCGCCCATGTTGCCCAGCCCCAAGAACGCGATGGTCTGGGGCACTGAGGTCTCTGACGTCATCGGCTCGAGCCCTCCTAAACGGTTGCGCGGAATCGCGCGGCCTCGGCCCGGCCGATGACCACTCGCATGATTTCGTTGGTCCCTTCCAGGATTCGATGCACCCGCAGATCGCGGACGATCTTTTCCAGACCATACTCGCGCAGATAGCCGTAGCCGCCGTGTAGCTGCAGAGCCTTGTCAGCGACCTCGAAGCACGTGTCGGTGACATAGCGCTTGGCCATCGCACACAGCTCGACCTTGTCAGCGGCGTCGTCGTCGAGTGCATTGGCGGCCCGCCACAACATCATTCGCGACGTCTCGAGCCCGGTAGCCATGTCGGCCAGGCTAAACCGGATGGTGGGCTCGTCGAGCAGGGTGGCGCCGAACGCGTGGCGCTCGCGCACATAGGCGCCCGCCTTGTCGAACGCGGCCTGCGCGCCGCCCAGCGAGCACGCCGCGATGTTGAGCCGCCCGCCGTTGAGGCCGTTCATCGCGATGGTGAAGCCGGTGCCCTCGCCGTCGGTGCCGCCCAACATCGCGTCCGCGGGTACGCGCACCCCGTCGAGCACCACCTGCGCGGTGGGTTGCGCATGCCAGCCCATCTTCTCCTCGAGCGCGCCGAAACTGAGCCCCGGAGTGCCCTTTTCGACGACAAAAGCCGATATCCCGCGCGGGCCGGTCTTTTCTTCTGGGCCGCCGGTGCGAGCCATCACCACGTAAACGTCCGATGCCCCCGCACCGGAAATGAACTGCTTGACGCCGTCGAGCACATAGTCGCCGCCGTGCTTGACGGCGCGGGTGCTCAACGCGCCGGCATCCGACCCCGCACCCGGCTCGGTCAGGCAGTAGCTGGCGATGACATCCATCGCGGCCAACCGCGGAACCCAGACCTTGCGTTGCTCGACGGCGCCGAAGCTGTCGATCATCCACGCGCACATGTTGTGGATGGACAGGAACGCGGCGGTCGTCGGGTCGGCGATCGCCAACTGCTCGAAAATGCGCACCCCGTCCAGCCGACGCAGGCCGCTGCCGCCCACGTCGTCGCGGCAGTAGATCGCCGCCATGCCGAGTTCGGCGGCCTCGCGCAACACATCCACCGGAAAATGCTTGCTGGCATCCCATTCCAGGGCATGCGGGGCCAGGCGTTTGGCGGCGAAGGCGGCCGCCGTCTCGGTGATCACCCGCTCGTCGTCGTTGAGGGTAAACATGGTTGAGCCAGCTCTAATTCATTGTCGGGATGACGAATTCGGCACCGTCTTTGATGCCGGACGGCCACCGTGACGTCACGGTCTTGACCTTGGTGTAGAACTGGATCGACGTCGGGCCGTGCTGGTTGAGGTCGCCGAAGCCGGAGCGCTTCCAGCCGCCGAAGGTGTGGTAGGCCACCGGGACCGGGATCGGCACGTTGACACCGACCATGCCCACCTGCACACGTGCGGTGAAGTCGCGGGCGGTGTCGCCGTCGCGGGTGAAGATCGCCACACCATTGCCGTACTCGTGCTCGGACGGCAGGCGCAACGCTTCTTCGTAGTCGTGCGCCCGCACCATGCACAGCACCGGCCCGAAGATCTCGTCGGTGTAGATCGACATGTCGGGGGTGACATGGTCGAACAGGGTCGGCCCGATGAAAAAGCCGCCCTCTAGGTTGGCGTCACCGAATGCCAGGTCGTCGCTGCTGCGTTCGCGCCCGTCGACGACTATCTCGGCGCCGGCGGCGACGCCCTGGTCGATGTAATCGCGCACCCGCGTCAAGGCCGCCTCGGTGACCAGCGGGCCATAGTCGGCCTTGGGATCCAGACTGTGCCCCACCCGCAGGTTGTTGATCCGCTCAACCAGCCTGGCGCGCAACCGTTCCGCGGTCTGCTCACCAACGGGAACCGCCACGCTGATCGCCATGCAGCGTTCCCCGGCGCTGCCGTACCCGGCGCCGATCAGCGCGTCGACAGCCTGGTCCAGGTCCGCGTCGGGCATCACGATCATGTGGTTCTTAGCGCCGCCGAAGCACTGCGAACGCTTGCCGGTCGCGGCGGCGGTCGAATAAATGTACTGCGCGATATCGGAGCTGCCGACGAACCCGACCGCTTTGATATCGGGGTGATTCAGGATCGCGTCGACAGCTTCCTTGTCGCCGTGCACGACCTGGAACACCCCGGGCGGCAGGCCTGCCTCCAGGAACAACTCAGCCAGCCGCACCGGAACCGACGGGTCACGCTCACTGGGCTTGAGAACGAACGCATTTCCACACGCAAGCGCGGGTCCGGCCTTCCACAGCGGAATCATCGCCGGGAAGTTGAACGGGGTGATACCGGCGACCACACCCAACGGCTGACGCAGCGAGTAGACGTCGATGCCGGTGCCCGCGCCTTCGGTGTACTCGCCCTTGAGCAGGTGCGGAATGCCGATGGAGAACTCGATCACCTCGATGCCGCGCTGGACGTCACCCCGGGCGTCGGGCACCGTCTTGCCATGCTCGCGCGACAGCAACTCGGCCAGCTCGTCGATGTTCTCGTTGACCAGCGCGACGAACCGCATCATCACCCGGGCGCGGCGCTGCGGATTCCATGCGGCCCAACCCTTCTGGGCCTCGACGGCCGATGCCACCCCGGCGTCGACGTCCGCCGACGATGCCATGGGCACCGTCGCCTGCACCTGGCCCGTGTTGGGGTCGAAGACGTCGGCGGTGCGGTTGGACTGGCCGGTGGTGCGCTGCCCATCGATGAAATGCGAAATCTGCGTGGTCATGGCTGTCCCATAGAGGTAGGAAGGGGGAACGGGGGTAATACTTGCATATCCTAGTAACTGTGGCCTCGCATTGGCAAGTTGCTTCGCCGACGCCGACGCCGAACCGGGGCGGGCTGGCAGCATGACAAGTCCGCTCTGACGAACACCCATCTGGTGCTGTGTCACCTCGACATCCTGCCCACGCCCCCGCGCACTGGCGGACCGGTCGATTTCGCCGAGCGATGGCCGGGATCTGCGAGCCGATCGCCGCAGCGATGATCGCCTACTTGAATACCTGCCCGTAGATGCCGACCGCCGCCTGGCCGAGGCTCCGCACAACAGCCCGAACACCCTGGCCGCATCAGTGCTGCTGCTACAGCGGGCCTGTGGGCTGCGGGTCCAGCGCTCATCGCCAGGTTGAGAATGGAATGCGCCCCCGGCTCAGCCGGATAGCTTTTGCTCAACAACGGGTAAGACTAGCTCAGATCCGAAAGAGCGTAGCGCATAACAAGATAGCCATACCGGCAGCCATCATTGCCTGACCTAGGTCACCCAGCGACCGGTACCGGGTCGCCTCGTGCTGCCGCCCGATGAAGTACGTGCATGCCCAGAAAACCGCTGCGACCGCGAAGCCGACGGTGCCGAACCAATTCACTGCGCTGAACCATACGGGCGACCCACTGCTTGCCGGCATGTCCATCGCAGCCATGCCCATGCCCGGCATCGACGTGCCCGGCTGAGTGGCGTGCTGGGTGCTCGATCGGACGGGCAGCAGATGACCGTTCATGATGACATACATCCAGGCCGTCGCCAGCATCATCAGGCCGTGATATCCGTACAAACCCCGCAGGACGGTCGTTGGGGCCGCAACTACGGCCATCGTCACATACCACAGGGCCGCCAGCAGGAAAAACACGGCAGGTACCGTCGTCGGAAATCGTGCACCCCACGGCCAGGTCATCACCGCCATCGCAACTGCCATCACGAAATGCAATCCGTGGCTGAGGACCAACGTCCACGGTCGGCGTTTGGTCACGATCGCTAGACCACATTCGGCAGCGGTCAGCACGAACAGTCCGGTGACGACCCAACGAAGTATCGGGTCATGGATCATGCGGGACGCGGCTGCTCTGAGCGGGGGAAGGCATGCAGTTGCTTTTTGGGTTCGGAAGCGATGGTCATATTTGAGTCGGGATCACGACAGTCTCTCGTTCGAGCCCCAGTTATGCGTCGCGGCCGAAGCGGCGTAGCCGCAGTGAGTTGGTCACCACGCTGACCGAGGAGAGCCCCATCGCCGCACCCGCCACGACCGGGTTCAACATGCCGAGCGCGGCAAGGGGGATCGCGGCGGTGTTGTAGCCGAAGGCCCAGCCAAGGTTCTGGTAGATCGTGCGCAGGGTCTGCCGCGAGAGCTGGATGGCACGCACGACACCGTCGAGCTGGTCGGACATCAGGGTGATATCGGAGGCCTCGATGGCCACGTCGGTACCGGTGCCGATTGCAATGCCCAGATCGGCCTGCACCAGGGCGGGGGCGTCGTTCACGCCGTCGCCCACCATCGCGACCACCTGGCCTTCGTTCTGGAGCCGCCGAATCTCGGTGACCTTGTCTGCCGGCAAAACCTCGGCCAGCACTCGGTCGATGCCGACCTGCTTGGCGATCGCGGCAGCCGTGCGGGCGTTGTCGCCGGTGATCATGGCGACCTGCAGCCCCATGGCGTGCAGCTGACGGACCACGTCGGCGGCGTCGTCTTTGACCGTGTCCGCCACCGCAAGCACACCCACAACCTGGTCGTCCCGCCCCACGAACACCGCGGTGCGGCCCAGCTCTTCCAGCTCCGCGGCCGCCGCAGCGAGGTGCTCGGGCAGCAGCAATCCCTGCTCGTCGACGAGCTTGCGCCGCCCGACCAGCACGGGCCGGCCGTCGATCTCGGCCCGCACCCCGTGCCCGGCGAGGTTGGCGAACGCCGTGGCGGCCGGAATTTCCAACTCCCGCTCGCGCGCACCGGCGACGATCGCCGCGCCGATGGGGTGTTCGGAGCCCGACTCGACCGCGGCGGCGATCCGCAGCACCAGATCAGGTTGCCGGCGCTTGCCGGCAATCACATCGGTGAGCCGCATCTGAGCGCGGGTGAGGGTGCCGGTCTTGTCGAACACCACGGTGTCGATCTTCTTCGAGGCTTCCAGCACCTCGCCGCCCTTGACCAGGATCCCCATCTCCGCGCCCCGGCCGGTGCCGACCGTGATCGCCGTGGGAGTGGCCAGGCCCAGCGCGCACGGGCACGCGATGATCAGAACCGCGACCGCGGCGGTCATGCCAGCGATCGGGTTGGCGGCGACCAGTGTCCACCCGGCAAACGTCGCGACGGCAACACCAACGACTGCCGGCACGAACACCGCCGAGACCCGGTCCGCCAGCCGCTGCACCGGGGCCTTGCCGCCCTGCGCCTGCTCGACCAGGCGCACAATCTGCGCCAGCGCGGTGTCGGCCCCGACGGCGGTGGCGCGCACGGTCAGCAGCCCGTCAACGTTGACGGTCGCCCCGGCAACCTGGTCACCCACTCCCTTCTCGACCGGGACGGACTCGCCGGTCAGCATCGACTCATCGACGGCGGCGCGCCCGTCGATGACCTCGCCGTCGACCGGGACCTTCTCCCCCGGCCGCACCAGCACCAGGTCTCCGACTCGAACCTGATCAATTGGCACAAGGTGCTCCTCGCCGTCCACGAGTAGCGTGGCTTCCTTGGCGCCCATCTCCAGCAGTTTGCTGATCGCCTCCGACGTCTTGCCCGTGGCTCTGGCCTCGAAATAGCGGCCCAGCACCACGAACGCGATAATCAACGCCGCGGTGTCGAAGAACAGCGGTCCACCGGCAAACAACTGATACGTGGAGTAGATAAACGCGGTCAACGTGCCCAGCGTGATCAACGTGTCCATGTTCGAGGTCAGCGCCCGCGCCTGCTGCACGGCCCCCTTGAGAAACGGCCACCCGGCCACGAATTGCACCGGCACCGTCGCGGCGAACGCCAACCACCCCGCCCACGGGTAAGCGCCGAAAAACATCGTTGCCGCAAACGAAAGCAGCCCCAACGGCAAGGCCAGCCACACCCGCCGCAACCACCTCCGCCGCTCGCGCTTACCATCCTGGTCCGGCGGCGCGTGGCACGCGGCGACCGGTCCGGAGTGGCAGCCGGTGCAATCCTCGACGTCGGGCGGGCGGTCTAGCGCGCGACGCCGCAGGCCAAACAGCGCCAGCCCGATCCCGCCGGCAATTTTTCGCACCACACCGGTCTTGGGGATATCAGCCGAGTGCGGGGCGCGCGCGGGCACCAACTCTGCAGGGATGTGCTCGGCTTCGGCGATCGCCGACAGCACCGCAGCGGTGTCGCAGTCCTCGGGCGAATACCAGATCACCACCGATGCCGTTCGCGGATAGGCTTGCACGGCGTGCACGCCGTGCACCTTGGCGACCGTGTCCTCGATCGCGACGGCCCGAACCGCGTCGACACGAAATCCGTTGGCGTGCACGCGCATCCGCCCGGCCGCGTCGGATACAACCTTCAGCGAGACGTCGGCTTCAGGGAGAACATCAGTGATCATGGTCGTGGCCCGAGTCCGCCACCTTCAGCGGTGGAACTTCCTCCCCGGCGCGCTCTCTGGCCTCGGCCATCACGTCGGCGACCGTCAGTCGAGCCTGCTCAGCGCTGGCCTCGGCCTTGCGCTCGGCCTCGCGGACAGCGCGCAGACCCCAGGCGGTCACGGTCACGGTCGCCTCGCGCAGCGGAACCTTCGTCACCGCCCTGCGTACTCCCTCATATGCCGCAGCCCCCACCGCGCCGGTCACCACCGCGGGCACCGCCTTCGCCAAGAGTCCATGCCACACCATCGCGAACGCTCCCTTCATATCGTTGCCCCGTCACAGGGGTTGCGGACAGTCACAATCCCGGCCGCCACGTCTACTTCTGGACCGCAGCCCTCACAGCGGCTGGCATGACGCCCCGATCACCTGCTTGCAGGTGTGGCAGCTGCTGGCCGGCACCGAGAATCTGCTGGTCGTCATACCGTGCTCCCCGCCGTCGCCGGCTCGTCATCAGTCATTTCGCCGACCGCGCCACCGCCCAGCCGTGCCTGCGGACCCGTCAGCGCCGGGGTGAACTTGACCGCATCAATCAGCTCGTCGATGGCCGCTTGGCCATCGCCATCCAGCACCGCCGCCGAAAAGCAGGTCTCCAAATGGTTGTGCAACATCACCCGGTTTGCCCGCTCCAGCGAGGACTGAACCGCTGAGATCTGCTTCATCACGTCCACGCAGTACGCGTCGGACTCCAGCATCCGGATGATCCCGTCGAGGTGGCCCCGAACCGTCTTCAGCCGGTTCAGCGCCGCACGCTTTTTTTCCGTCAATTCCTTGCTCATAGCTCGCACCAACATTGCACGGATTCATCGTACTCCCCCCCACCGGGGGTGGGGTAGAGCCGTGGTCAATGCACCCTCTGAGCCAACGATGGCGCGTAGCTGCCCCGATACGACGTCGTCGCGCTGGACGACGGCCCGGACGCCTTGTTGTCGTGGGAACACCCCGATGCAGTGTGAATGGCCGCGCAGCTGCCGTACAGATGCCCTTTAGTCGCAGCGCAGCGCGCCGATAAACCTCTGCGTCTCCTCCCAGGTGGGTAGGAGGCCAGACGCGCGTACTTCGTCGAAGCTGGGGGCTGCGGCGTCACGGCCGGACAGGCTGGGGGCAGCGCCGTCGACCAGAGGCCAGTCGATTGCCAGCGTCGGATCTGTGGCACAGATGGTGTGCTCGCGCTGTGGGTTGTATTCCGCCGAGCAAAGGTACATCACCGTCGAATTGTCTTGCAGCGCAAGGAAGCCGTGTGCCAGACCTTCGGAGATGTAGATCGTCCTACGGTCGGAGTCGTCGAGCAGAACTGAGTCCCACTGGCCGAATGTGGGCGAGCCCAAACGGATGTCAACGACGACATCGAACACCGAGCCGGATACGCAGGTCACATACTTGGCCTGGCTCGGTGGCAGCTGGGCGAAGTGCAGGCCGCGCAGCGCGCCGGCCGATGACACCGAACAGTTGGCTTGCCGGACGTCCAAACGGTGCCCGGCGAATGCGCTGAACTCGCGGTCGGTGAGCCATTCGAATAACAGTCCGCGGGAGTCGCCATGAATGGTAGGGGTGATCTCCCAGGTGCCGGGGATGTCAAGTTCGCGAATTTTCATCTCACTGACCACGTTCTTCGTAGCGGGCCTCCGCGGCGTCCTTCAAAGGACGCCACCAGGATTCGTTGGCGCGGTACCAGTCGATGGTGGTGCGCAAACCGTCCTCGAAGTCGGTGTGCTTTGGGGCCCAGCACAATTCGTTGTAGAGCGAGGACGGGTCAATGGCGTACCGCAGGTCGTGGCCGATGCGGTCGGTGACGTGGTCGAAGTCGTCGGGGTCACGACCCATCATCCGCAGCAGCGTGCGCAACACGGTCAAGTTGTCGCGCTCGCCTTCGGAGCTGATGAGATAGGTCCGGCCGATCTCTCCCTTTTCGAGGATTCGCCGTACCGCGTCGTTGTGGTCCTCGACGTGGATCCAATCGCGGACGTTGGCACCGCTGCCGTACAGCTTGGGCCGCCGCCCGGTGAGCACATTGGTGATCTGGCGCGGGATGAACTTCTCGACGTGCTGATACGGCCCGTAGTTGTTGGAGCAGTTGGAGATCGTCGCGCGTACGCCGTAGGACCGCACCCAGGCCCGGACCAGCATGTCGCCGGCTGCTTTGGACGCGGAGTACGGACTCGACGGGTTGTAAGGCGT
The DNA here is from genome assembly GCA_963763005.1 of uncultured Actinomycetota bacterium. GTDB lineage: Bacteria > Actinomycetota > Actinomycetes > Mycobacteriales > Mycobacteriaceae > Mycobacterium. The sequence goes on along the minus strand of CAVXMI010000010.1, from coordinate 432,159 downwards.
GGATTCGGTGAACCGCTGTGGGTCATCGAGCTCCAGGTCTCCATAGACCTCGTCGGTCGAGATGTGGTGCAGTCGCACGCCGTGGCGCCGTACCGCTTCCAGGATCGCGTAGGTCCCGATCACGTTGGTGTGCAGGAACGGCTCCGGGTCGTCCAGTGCGTTGTCGACGTGGGTTTCGGCCGCGAAATGCACCACCGCGTCGGACTCTGCCACCAGGCGCGAAACCAGCTCGGCGTCGGTGATATCGCCCTGCACCAGCGTGATGGCGTCCTCCACGTCGGCCAGCGAGTCGCGCCTGCCGGCGTAGGTCATGGCGTCGAGGACCGTGACCTCATCGTCGGGACGTTCGCGCACGGTGCTGTGCACGAAATTCGCCCCGATGAAGCCCGCGCCACCGGTGATTAGCAGACGCATGGGACAAACCCTAACCGAGCAGCGGCCCGGCCAGTTCGGTCAGTGCGGGCACCAGCTTGTCGTCCCGCGAGCGGCCCAGCACCTGGATCGCCACATGGTCGGCGCCGGCTTGCAGGTGCTCGTTGAGGCGTTGTGCGATGGCGTCCGGGGTGCCGTAGGCGACCAGGGCGTCGATCAATCTGTCGCTGCCAGGCCTGCGCACGTCGTCTTCGGTGAACCCCAGACGCAGCCAGTTGTTCACGTAGTTGCTCAGCCCCAGGTAGAACTCGATGAACTTGCGGCCGACCGCACGGGCTTCCTCGCGGTCGGCAGTGAGCACCACCTTGTGCTCCGGCGCCAGGAACACCGTGCTGCCGACCAGTTGGCGTGCCATGCTCGTGTGTTCTGGGGTGGTCAGATACGGGTGAGCACCCGCACTGCGTTCCGCTGAGAGCCGCAACACCCTGGGGCCAAGCGCCGCGAGCACCCGACGACTGGTCGGCACCATTGCGGCGTCGAGCTCATCGAGGTAATTGACCAGAGCGGCGTAGGGTTTCTGGTACTGCTGGGTGTGCTCGGAGTGACCTGCCCCTACGCCCAGCAGGAACCTTCCCGGGTAGGCGATTTCGATGCGCTGATAGGACTCGGCGACTTCCGTGGCCGGCGCTGACCAGATATTCACGATCCCGGTGGCCAGCTGTAGCGATGCGGTCTGGGCCAGGGCGGGCTCGACCCAGGCCAGATCGGCGTCTGGTGATGCGCCGATCCAGGCGGCGCCATAGCCGAGCGATTCAATCTGCTCGGCCAGGGCGGGCTCGATGGAACGGCTACCCAGCCATACACCGAACCGACCCAGGTCAGGTTTGAGTGAAACTGCCCCAGTCATCTAGCCCGTATACCCGTTTCATGCCCGAGCGCCCCGGCCAATTCGGCCAGCGCCGGGACCAGATTCTCACTTCTGGTGAGGACCTGAACAGCGACGTGGTCGGCACCGGCGTCGAGGTGCTCGTTGAGCCGAGCCGCGATGGCGTCGGTGGTTCCGTACGCGACCACGGCGTCGACCAGGCGGTCGCTGCCCGGTCGGGTGACATCGTCGTCGGTGAAGCCCAGCCGTTTCCAGTTGTTCAGGTAGTTGGTGAGGTTGAGATAGATGTCGAGCGCCTTGCGGCCGACGGCGCGGGCCTTATCGGCGTCGGTGGTCAGTACCACCTTGTGTTCGGGCGCCAGAAACGCCGACGGGCCGATGAGTTCACGCGCTCGGGCGGTGTGCTCAGGAGTGGTCAGGTAGGGGTGCGCCCCGGCGCTGCGCTGTGCAGATAGTCCCAGGACTCGTGGGCCCAGTGCCGCCACCACCCGGCGATTGGCAGGTACGCCGTAGTCGTCGAGCTGGTCCAGGTACTCCACGAGCGCGTCGTAGGGCTTGCGGTAGTCGGTGATCGCCTCGGGATGGCCGACGCCGATACCCAGCAGGAAACGGCCGGGGTAGGCGTTGTCGATCCGGTGGAACGACTCGGCGACCGGCTTGGCAGGCGCCGACCAGATGTTGACGATGCCGGTGGCCACCTGCAACGTGGTCGTGGCCTCCAGAATGGGTTCCACCCAGGCCAGCTCCGCGGGCGGTGAGCCCCCGACCCAGACAGCCCCGTAACCCAGGGCTTCGATTTCTTTGGCTTGCTGGGGAGTGACGCCGCGTCCGAAAGATCCGAACCGGCCGAGATTTGGCTTGCTGGCAGCAGAAGTGGCATCAGAATCGGTCATGGTTGCTCTAACCCGCTGGCCGGCTGGCCCTATTCCTGCGGCGTTTTGCGCCGAGTGCGGCGATGCGGGTAATGTGGACCAACGGTGCGGCGTCCCGCGCCGGCTCCTGGCGTGCCCAGTCCTGAAATTTCTCGGAGCACTTCGCGGAATTTCCACCACCGGCTCACGTTTTGCAGTCCGGACGCATGCTGCGCCGAACCGGGTGCACCAACAACAAGTAAGGATCGCCAGAAAGTAATGGCCAAGAAGGACGGTGCCATAGAGGTCGAGGGTCGGGTGGTCGAGCCCCTGCCCAATGCGATGTTTCGCATTGAGCTGGAGAACGGCCACAAGGTGCTCGCCCACATCAGCGGCAAGATGCGCCAGCACTACATCCGCATCCTGCCCGAGGACCGCGTGGTGGTGGAGTTGTCTCCCTACGACCTGTCCCGGGGCCGCATCGTGTACCGGTACAAGTAGCGAAAACACCCAGAGAACAGGACCGAGACTGCCGTGAAGGTGAACCCGAGCGTCAAGCCGATCTGTGACAAGTGCAGGGTGATCCGTCGGCATGGGCGGGTCATGGTGATCTGCTCCGATCCGCGCCACAAGCAGCGGCAAGGGTAGTCAAGGCTGCTCAGGTTTGGGCCAGGACCTGGCCAACCCGGGAAACAACTGAATGCAGACCTCCCAGCACCAATGAGCGGCTGGCATCAATCGTGATGGGCCAGCTCATCCACGCCCGGACGGAGGCCGGGCCCCGCAAACGCCGCGGGAACGGACTGGGATCAGACCTCCGCCAATGAAGAGGAAACGCCACCTATGGCACGACTAGTCGGCGTCGACCTGCCGCGCGATAAGCGGATGGAGGTCGCCCTGACCTACATCTTCGGCATCGGCCGTACCCGCTCGAACGAAATCCTGGCAGCCACCGGCATCGACCGGGATCTGCGCACCAAAGATCTCACCGACGATCAGCTCACGCATCTGCGCGACTACATCGAGGCCAACCTGAAGATCGAGGGTGACCTGCGCCGCGAGGTGCAGGCCGACATCCGCCGCAAGATCGAGATCGGCTGCTACCAGGGACTGCGGCACCGCCGCGGGCTGCCGGTGCGCGGCCAACGGACCAAGACCAATGCGCGGACCCGCAAAGGCCCCAAGCGCACCATCGCAGGCAAGAAGAAGGCCAGGTAACCGATGCCACCGAAGAAGGCAAGTGGGGCGCCCAAAAAGGGGCAGAAGACCCGCCGCCGGGAAAAGAAGAATGTCCCGCACGGTGCTGCTCACATCAAGAGCACGTTCAACAACACGATCGTGACGATCACCGACCCGCAGGGCAATGTCATCGCCTGGGCGTCGTCAGGTCACGTCGGCTTCAAGGGATCCCGGAAGTCGACTCCGTTCGCAGCTCAGCTGGCCGCGGAGAACGCTGCGCGTAAGGCCCAGGAGCACGGGGTGCGCAAGGTCGACGTGTTCGTGAAGGGCCCGGGCTCGGGCCGCGAGACCGCGATCCGGTCGTTGCAGGCCGCTGGCCTCGAGGTCGGCGCAATCTCAGATGTCACCCCCCAGCCGCATAACGGATGCCGTCCGCCCAAGCGCCGCAGGGTTTAGTCGGGGTCTAGGAGGAGATACAACCCATGGCTCGTTACACCGGACCCATTACCCGCAAATCGCGCCGGCTGCGCACCGACCTTGTCGGTGGCGACCAGGCCTTCGAGAAGCGTCCATACCCGCCCGGTCAGCATGGCCGCGCGCGGATCAAGGAAAGCGAATATCTGCTACAGCTGCAGGAGAAGCAGAAGGCCCGCTTCACCTACGGCGTGATGGAAAAGCAGTTCCGCCGCTACTACGAAGAGGCCGTTCGCCATTCCGGCAAGACCGGTGAGAACCTGCTGCAGATCCTGGAGAGCAGGCTCGACAACGTGATTTACCGCGCCGGGCTGGCGCGCACCCGCCGGATGTCCCGCCAGCTCGTCAGCCACGGGCACTTCACGGTCAACGGCGTGCATGTCAACGTCCCCAGCTACCGGGTGTCGCAGTACGACATCATCGATGTGCGGGAACCGTCCCTGAACACCGTGCCGTTCCAGATTGCGCGGGAGACCGCGGGTGACCGCCCGATCCCAAGCTGGCTGCAGGTCGTGGGCGAGCGCCAACGCGTCCTCATCCACCAGCTGCCCGAGCGCACGCAGATCGACGTCCCGCTCACCGAGCAGCTGATCGTCGAGTACTACTCGAAGTAAACGCCCTGCACCGCCGGTGCAGGCCGCCCCTGCCGCCGCAGCCGCGGCGACAACAACCTGAGCGGCATCAAATAGTGGGTGCCGAGAAGGAGAAAGAAACACAATGCTGATCTCACAGCGGCCGACACTGTCCGAGGACATCCTCACCGACAGCCGGTCCCAGTTCGTTATCGAACCGCTGGAGCCGGGATTCGGTTACACCCTGGGCAATTCGCTGCGTCGCACCCTGCTGTCGTCGATTCCCGGCGCGGCGGTCACCAGCATTCGCATTGACGGCGTGCTGCACGAGTTCACCACGGTGCCGGGGGTCAAAGAGGATGTCACCGACATCATCCTGAACCTCAAGGGCCTGGTCGTGTCCTCGGAGGAGGACGAGCCGGTCACGATGTACCTGCGCAAGCAGGGTCCCGGTGAGGTCACCGCGGGCGACATTGTGCCGCCGGCCGGTGTCACCGTGCACAACCCCGGCATGCGCATAGCCACGCTGAACGACAAGGGCAAACTCGAAGTCGAGCTCGTTGTCGAGCGTGGCCGTGGCTATGTCCCGGCGGTGCAGAACAGGGCTTCGGGTGCTGAAATCGGTCGCATCCCAGTTGATTCCATCTACTCGCCGGTGCTCAAGGTGACGTACAAGGTGGACGCCACCCGTGTCGAGCAGCGTACTGACTTCGACAAGCTGATCCTCGACGTGGAGACCAAAAGCTCGATCACCCCTCGTGACGCACTGGCGTCGGCGGGTAAGACGCTGGTCGAGTTGTTCGGCCTGGCACGCGAACTCAACGTCGAGGCCGAAGGCATCGAGATCGGGCCGTCGCCGGCCGAGGCCGACCATATCGCGTCGTTCGCGCTGCCGATCGACGACCTGGATCTGACTGTGCGGTCCTACAACTGCCTCAAGCGCGAGGGCGTGCACACCGTCGGCGAGCTGGTGTCGCGCACCGAGTCCGACCTGCTCGATATCCGCAACTTCGGTCAGAAGTCCATCGACGAGGTAAAGGTCAAGCTGCACCAGCTGGGACTGTCGCTCAAGGACAGCCCGGCGACCTTCGACCCGTCGGAGGTCGCGGGCTACGACGTCGCCACCGGCACCTGGTCCACCGAGGGCGCCTACGACGACCAGGACTACGCCGAAACCGAACAGCTCTAACACGGCTCAAACGGCTTTGAGAATCTAGACAGGAGCGTCAGCAATGCCCAAGCCCACCAAGGGCCCTCGCCTCGGCGGGTCGTCTTCGCACCAGAAGGCGATTCTGGCCAACCTGGCCACGTCCCTGTTCGAGTACGGCCGGATCAAGACCACCGAGCCGAAGGCCCGGGCGCTGCGGCCGTACGCGGAGAAGCTGATCACGCACGCCAAGAAGGGCACGCTGCACAATCGGCGCGAGGTGCTCAAGAAGATCCGCGACAAGGACGTGGTGCACGCCTTGTTCGCCGAGATCGGGCCTTTCTTCGCCGACCGCGACGGCGGCTACATCCGCATCATCAAGGTCGAGGCGCGTAAGGGCGACAACGCTCCCATGGCCGTGATCGAATTGGTGCGGGAGAAGACGGTGACGTCCGAGGCCGATCGGGCACGCCGAGTAGCCTCAGCACAGGCCAAGGCCAAGCAGGCCGAAACCAAACCGGCCGAAGAAACCAAACCGGCCGAAGAAGCCAAACCGGCCGAAGAAACCAAGCCGGCCGAAGAAGCCAAGCCGGCCGAAGAAGCCAAGCCGGCCGAGGAAACCGCCGAGGCTGAGCCGGTCGAGGGAGCCAAGGCCGACGAGACCGAGGCTGCAGCTGAGACCGATCCAGCCGAAGACGCCCCCACCAGCGAGTCCGACGAGGCCGCTGAGAATTAGTGGGGAAGTCCGTCTGCGGCTCGATATCGCATATGACGGAACTGATTTCGCAGGCTGGGCTGCGCAATCCGGACAGCGCACGGTAGCCGGCGTTCTCGATGAGACGTTGACGACCGTTTTCCGCACGCCGGTGCGGCTGCGCGCGGCGGGACGCACCGATGCGGGAGTGCACGCGACCGGGCAGGTCGCCCATGTTGACGTGCCCGCCGATGCCTTGCCGAACGCCTACCCGCGCGGGCCCCGCCGCGGTGATCCGGAATTCCTACCCCTGGTGCGGCGGCTGGGCAGGTTCCTGCCCGCCGATGTCCGGGTCCTCGAGATCGCCCGTGCGCCAGGGTATTTCGACGCGCGATTCTCGGCGTTACGCCGGCACTACACCTACCGGTTGTCGACGGCGCCCTACGGTGTCGAGCCGCAGCAGGCGCGCTACGTCGCGGCCTGGCCGCGGGATCTGGACGTGGACGCGATGACGGCCGCGTCGCGAGAGCTGTTGGGGTTGCACGATTTCGCCGCGTTCTGCCGTCATCGCGACGGTGCCACCACCATCCGCGACCTGCAACGGTTGGACTGGTCGCGCGACGGCGACCTGATCACCGGACATGTCACCGCCGATGCGTTCTGCTGGTCGATGGTGCGGTCACTGGTCGGGGCGTTGCTGGCCGTTGGCGAGCATCGGCGCACCGCGGCCTGGTGCCGTGAGTTACTCACCGCGACAGACCGATCCAGCGACTTCGCGGCCGCGCCGGCGCACGGCCTGACGCTGATCCGCGTGGACTATCCGCCCGACGAGGAGCTCGCGTCGCGGATCTTGATTACCCGGGATCTGCGGTCGCGTTAGCCCGCAGACGGTGGGCGGGTCATCACCGTGAGGCGGAACCCGCCCGACGTCCGGAGCCCGCGATTACGTCGCTGACATGCAGGGGCGCGCTGGCTGGGATCAGGGCCGGGCGATCGCCCTGCCCCTGCGACTGGCACCACGGGTCGAACGGGTGGGCGGCAAACATATCCTACTACGATAGTAGCTATTAGAAATACTAGCTTATAGCAATATTTGTCCGAACATTCCACCATTCCCATCCCGGTTCGCACCGTGCCTCCGACGCGAGTCGGGTGCATGAGTTTAGCTAAATCAACTCAATAGGAATTCCGACGCGAGAACGTATCGGCACCCCAATTGGCGCATGACGGCCCAGGGAGTGGCCTAAGCGTGGGCCGAAAGCACGTGTTGGGCCTGCTTGTCCGTGGACAGGCACAGTGAACAGATGTGCGCGTCGTGGGTTTCGCAGGCCAACATGTCGGGCCTCTCGAAGTCGTGCTGGCAGACATGGCAATTCAACGGCTCGGCTGAGGGGTTGCCGTGCTCGTCGAATGTGGGCAGATCGATGCCGTCGTGCGTGCGCCGCAGGTAGTACTTGCCCTTTGTCGCGATTGCCAGGATCGGCGGCATCACCAACGCGAGGGCGATCGCCACCAACGGCGAATAGGGCCGCAGTGTTACGCCCAGGCCACCGAAGAACGCGATGATCGACAGTCCCGCAGCCAACAGCATCGACCCGAAGCCGACCGGATTGATGGCATACAACATGCCACGGCGAAACTCAGGCGTCTTCGGCGACAGCCCGAGCAGGTACTTGTTGAAGACGATGTCGGATGCCACCGTCACCACCCAAGCCATGCCGCAGTTGGCGTAGAACCCAAGGATCGTGTTGAGGAAGTCAAACATGTTGCCTTCCATAAGGCTCAACGCGATTGCGAGGTTCACCCCGAGGAACACGATGCGCCCGGGGTAATGCTTGGTGACACGCGTGAAGGAATTGGTCCACGCCAGGGAACCTGAATATGCGTTCGTCACGTTGATCTTGATCTGACTGAGGACCACCAAGATCACGGCGAGCGTCAGCGCCAGCCAACCCGGCATGAAGTTTCGGTAGATCTGCGCGAACTGATGCACCGGCAGATTGGCGATCGTCGTGGAACCGGCGATGTTGGAGATCAGATAAACCGCCAGGAACAGACCGATAATCTGCTTGATCGCACCGAAGACAACCCAGCCGGGCCCGGCCAGCAGCATCCAAGTCCACCACCTGCGCGAGTTCTCCGGCGTCCGTGGCGGCATGAACCGCAGATAGTCGATCTGTTCGGCGATCTGAGCGATCAGCGACAGGCACACACCTGCCGCCAACAGAACAGAGCCCAGGTTGACGCCGCCACGACCGTCCTTACCGGTATAGGCGAAAAACTGCCCGATCGAGTCGGGATGACTGACCACCAGGTAGCCGAACGGGGCCACCATCAGGATCAGCCAGAGCGGGGTGGTCCAAAGTTGGAGCTTTGAAAGGACTTTCATGCCATACATCACCAGCGGGAAGATCATCAGTGTGGAGCAGGCGTACCCCAGCCACAGTGGAATATGCAGGCCCAGTTTGAGGCCTTGAGCCATGATCGAGCCCTCGAGTGCAAAGAAGATGAACGTGAACGTCGCAAAGATCACGTTGGTCACCACCGACCCGTAGTAGCCGAAACCGCTACCACGGGTAATCAGATCCAAGTCGATGTTGTAGCGCGCCGCGTAGTAGGCCAGTGGCAACCCCGTGGTGAAGACCACTACAGCGAAGATCCCGATTCCCCACAGGGCGTTCGCAGTACCCCAGGTGATGCCGACGTTGGCGCCGATCGCGAAGTCCGCCAGGTAGGCGATGCCGCCTAGAGCGGAGATCCCCACCACCGCCGGGGACCACCTCCGGTAGCTGCGCGGCGCGAAGCGAAGTGTGTAGTCTTCGAGCGTTTCCCTGGTGCCGGTGATTTGGTCGAGGTTGGCTGGGGCTGAGTCCTTTACGTCCATATCGGTGCCCTGCACCATCCCTCCTAAGGGTTAACTACCAGCCAAAGGCAGCCAGAATCCCCACGGCGTGCCCACACACGTGCCTTCTCGTAAAGCGTGAAAGTGAGGTTCTTGTCTACGCGTTCGGTGAACGACTACTCGTTCGATCTGCGTGGACACGCGGTCCGCATGTTTGGTGAGGACCGGCGTGATCGTAACCTCCCACCGGGCGGCCTGCCACTTGGAAGCCGTCGAGCACAGGGATGCCGCAGACATTGCTCAGGTGCTTCACAAGGTCGGTGAATCGAATTGGCCGCTATGGCGATTCGGACGATTGCATTGTCGATCAGGCGTTACGCACCAAGGGGTTAGCCGCGATCGGCGGTCGCGGGGTCAGATCTTGCCCGCAACGAAACTCGCTGCCTGGTTGGTCAGTCCTGGCACGTAACCCATGTGAGCCTTCCACTGGTTGCCGTCCGAGCAGATCGGGTCGCCCTCGTTGCACAGGTTGAGGATCTTGGACCCGAATTGCGGGCTCAGGGCGGTCATCAGCCCGCCCGCGCGGCCGGACGGATTCCCGAAGAGGGTGACCGCGGCGACGTGCTCGGCCGCTTGGGCCGGTAACGGCTGACTGAAGCCGAGGCCCGGCAGTGGTGCGGCCGTGACGATGTCGATCACCGCCGCACCCTGAGAGTAACCGCCGAGCACCAGCTTCGTGTCGGGGCAGGCGTTGGCCATTTGCTGGACGTGGTCGCTGGCGTCGTTGGCGCCGTCCGTGGCGGCCAGGAAGTCCTTGTCGGCGGGGTAATTGACCCCGTATGCCCCGATGCTCTTGCCGGTCTGCCGGCGCAGCGAGCTGACCAGGGCCTGACCCACCCGGCCGAGGCCGGGCGGCTCGCCGGTTCCCCGGGCGAACACCACCTCGGCATCCGGGCAGGACGCCGATGCCTTGGGTGACAGTGGGGGTGCAAGCAACAACGCGGCCACCGCGATTGCGGCGGCCGCCACGCTGGCGAAGCAGTGTGTGGCTCTTGCTCGCCAGCGGCTCGAACGCACCCATGTGTCGATGGGTTTAAGCCTCATGACGCGATTTTACGGGCTTGTTGACAGTGAGTCAGTGGACCTGCACGACGGACCCGGGCGCTGCCACGACAGACCCGGGCGCCTGCGGGGCAGGTCCGGGTGCCTGCGGGGCCGGTCCGGGTGCCTGCGGGACGGGCCCGGGTAACTGCATCACCGGCGCCATCGACGCGGCCGACAGCTTTGCTGCAACGAAACTCGCCGCCTGGGTGGTGTAGGTGGGAACGTAGCCTTCGGTGTGCCCGCTCCACTCGTTGCCGGGGCCCGCGTGACAGATCGGGTCGCTGGGGTTGCACAGGTCAATTGCCTTGGAACCCAACAAAGCGCTCTGGGTTGTGATCGATCCGCCGCTGCGGTCGGCCACATCGCCGAAGACGGCAACCGCCGCGATGTTCTTGGCGTATTCGGCGGGTAGCGGACTGCCAAAGCTGATGCCGCCCAAGGGAACTCCGGCCACGATGTCGACCACGTCAGCGCCCTGGGAGTAGCCGCCCAACACGATCTTGGTGTTCGGGCACGACGAGGCCATGGACTTGATGTGTGAAATGGCATCGTTGGCGCCGTCGCCCGTGTGCAGCTGCAGGCGGCTGGCGGGATAGTTCACCGCGTACACCCCGATGTTCATGCCACCGGTCTGCTGGCGCAGCGAGTCGACGAACGCTTCGCCGACCCGGCCGATGCCGGGTGGCTCACTGGTGCCGCGGGCGAAGGTCACTTCGGCGTCCGGGCAGTCGGTTGCGGATGCCGACGGGATGGCGGTTCGAACAGCGCTCGGTGCGACCAACAGAACGGCCGCAGCGCCCAGAGCGCCAGCCATGAGGCCCAAGGGGTGCTTGTTCACCCCGGAAATTCTACCCGCTGCCACGCTGGCCCAAACCTCCAAGCCTGTGCATGAACTGTGAAGACAGTCCTGGTGGCGGCCCTACTGTAGCGGGACGGATTCGGGATATTTGGGGGGCACATGCCGCGTCAACCGACAACCTGGCTGCATCTCAGCGCGTATCGCTTCCTGGTCCGGCGCCTCGAGTGTGCGTTGCTGCACGGGCATGTCCGCACCGTCAACGAACCCTTGCGCGCGCGCCCGGCGTCTCTTGCGGTCGGGTGTGTGCTGGCGACTTTCACTCGTGGCCGGATGTGTATTCCTTGCTTTGCTGCGGCCGCAGGCAGCGCTCGGTGACGCACAGATCGTGATGGGTCAGGAATCCGGAGCGCTGTACGTGCGAGTGGGCGACACGTGGCATCCGGTGCTGAACCTGGCCTCGGCGCGGTTGGTTGCGGCGACTGACGTCAATCCCCAGCCGGTGCGGGAGTCCGAGTTGAGACGCACCAAGCGCGGTCCACTGCTGGGTATTCCGGGTGCGCCGCAGCTTGTCGGGCCGCCGTTATCCGGCGACGAATCGACCTGGACGATCTGCGATACCGAAATGGGCGCGGCGACGACGGTCCTTGCCGGACCCTTAGCGTCTGGTGCGGGAGCGCCCGTTCGGCGTCTGGCTCCTGAGCAGACAATCCTGGTCGCGCCCGGTTCGGGTTCGCCGGCCTACCTGCTCTACAACGGACGGCGTGCCGTGGTGGACCTTGCCGATTCTGCGGTTCTGCGGGCGCTGAGGCTGGAGGGACGGGTCCCGCACATCGTCTCGCAGTCTTTGCTGGGCGCTGTTCCGGAGGCGCCCTCGATTACGGTTCCCCGGATCCGCAACGCAGGCGGGCGGGAACCGGCCGGGCTGCCCGGATTTCCGGTCGGCAGTGTGCTGAGGATCACGCGCAGCGATGGTGATGAGTTCTACGTGGTGCTGGGCGCTGGCGTCCAGCGAATTGGCCGGGTCGCCGCGGATCTGCTGCGGTTCGGCGGCTCGCAGGGTACCGCCAACGTCATCTCGGTGGCGCCCGATGTGATCCGCGCCGCTCCGATCGTGAACACGCTGCCGGTGTCCAGCTTTCCCGACCGGGCACCGACACCGCTGGACAGCGACGACACCACGTTGTGCGCAACCTGGGCACCCGCGCAATCAGGGCACAACGACATTGCGTTCCTGGCCGGCAGCGGCCCGCCGGTGCCGGCCGGGCGGGCGCCGGTAACGCTGGCACAGGCCGATGGCCACGGCCCCGCGCTGGACGCGGTCTACCTGCCGCCGGGCCGCAGCGCCTACGTGGCTTCGCAGAGCCTTTCCGGTGGCTCAAAAGTTGGGGTCCGGGCGAGCTGGCGCTACCTCGTCACCGACACCGGGGTGCGGTTCGGGATCCGCGACGACGACGCGGCACGTGACCTCGGTCTGCCGGCGGCGGCGGTGCCGGCACCATGGCCGCTGCTGGCGACGCTGCCGTCCGGACCGGAACTGAGCAGGGCGAAGGCATCAGTCGTCCGTGACACTGTCGCGGCCGGGCCGCCGTAGCCGGCCCGGTAATCGGTCCTTGGCCGCACCGCCGGCCAGTGCCGCGACCAACGCAACCAGACAGATCGCAGTGCCGCCGAAGGCGGTGTCGCGGGCGGCGCGGTGGTCCGATGGCCCGGGCGTTGGCGGCGTGTCGACCGGCGTCGGCACCTCTGCGGTTCCGGGGCCGGTCCTGATGGGGCTGGTCTGCGGGGCCGAGTCGGTGCTCACTGCGGCGAGGGCGTCGATAACGCCGTTGCCGACGAGTGGATCCCATCCGGCGGGCGGGTGATGGGCCGTCGACTCGATGCGCTGCATCACCTGCCGCGCGGTCAATGTGGGGAACCGGGCCCGGATCAGGGCGGCCAGCCCACTCACGACTGGCGCGGCATAACTTGTGCCGGATAGCGGCGCCGAACCATGCTGTCCGCTGCCGCTGTTGACGATCCCTTCGCCGACCGGGCTCAGCGAAGTCACTCCCTCGCCGGTGGCGGCGACATCCACCCAGGGTCCGGCAAGAGTGAATGCCGACGGCGCCCCTGCGGCGTTGACCGAGCCGACCGTCAGTACGTAGTCGTCGTACCAGGCCGGACTGACCGCGACCGTAACGGTATCCCGGGTTGCGTCGGAACGCTGAGGTGGACACTGCGCGTCGCTGCCGGTATTACCGGCCGCGGCCACGATGACGGCGTTCTTCACATCGACTGCGTAGGCGAGTGCGGCGCCCAGCGCGCGGTCGTCGAGCGCAGTCGCGGCCGGAACGCAGGCAACCGACGAAATGTTGATCACCGATGCGCCGAGATCGGCGGCTGTCCGGACGGCTTTCGCCATGGTGTCGACGTCACCGACTCCGGTGCCGGACCGGTCGCTGACGGGGGCGAACTTGGCGCTGGACTGGCGGATGCTGATCACGGTAACGTCGGGCGCCACGCCGCTGAGCCTGTCTGTCTTGGAATCCGGTGCAGCAGCGATAATTCCGGCCACCAGTGTGCCGTGTGCATCACAATCCTGGGTGCCGTCGCCGGTGAAGACGTAGTCACCACCGGCCACCAGTTCGTGCAGCCGTCGGTGTCGCGAGACGCCGGTGTCGATGACCGCGACCCGTTGGCCGGCACCTCGGGTGAGTTGCCAGATCTGCGGTAAGTCGAGGTCTGCGAGTTGAGCGGGAACGTCAGCCCGGTCTGGGTCTGCTGTCGCCACCGTGCATACCTCGCGCTGCACCGTGGGCTGTGGCGGCGCCGGCAATGCCGGTTCGGGCAGCCACTTTTCGTCGATCGGAGGCGGCGAAACGGCGTGCGCCGAAGGTGTCCCGCACTGGAAGAGCACGGTGAGTGCCGCTACCGGCAGCAGACGCACCACGCGCGCAATGATTATGTTCATGTCAGGTCAAGGCCGCGCACAGCGCTGAAGACGCTGCATGTCCAGCAGGCCATAGGCACCATCACAACCAACGCCAGACACTCCAGCGCCTCAATGCTCCGGCGTGCGACCGGCGAGAACGACATCGCGGGAGCGACGAAGCCCAGGTACACCGCCACCGCCGCAAACATCGCCGTCAGTGCGGCTATCCATGGCCCGTGCTCCGGTAGGTCGATTGCTGTGACAGTGAATGTTGTTGTGGTAGGCAAAATGCCACTGAGTACGAACATCAGTCTTCTTCTCCCGTCGATTTGTGAACGTGCACGCAGCAGCAGTAGCGCACCGGTGATGGCGGCAAGAGCGATGGCGCGATGGGCGGCGAGCGCGGCGACAACGGCACCGATGGCGGCAGACGACGAGAAGGCGGCGAGCAGGCTGGTCAGCCACTCGTCGGCGCGGATAGCTTCAGTGGCTAGTGAATCCGCGGCCGGCAACGCTTCCGCGTCGTCGGGGTCCAGTGTGGGTGGCAGTGTCGGCGACAACCCCGCCAACAAGATCGACATCCGCGCCGATATCTCCAGCAGGCCGAGGGACGCCAGCGCCGTCAGCGAACCGATGACGTACGGTGGCGCCGCGGTAACCACACCGGCAAGCGCGGCGACGGCGATGACGACCGCGCAGCACGCCACCGCGGTCAATATGACAACACCGCAACCCGTTACGCGAATCGCCAGCACCGCCGTGACTGCCGTCGCCATCGCGGCGAGCAGTACATTGGCCACACCCGGAGAACCGGGCACCGCCAGCAGGCCGGCAACTGCGGCGAATATGGTGGCGATAACGCTCAGCGCAAGCCCCGCGATCGGGTCCCGAGATGCCCGGTGCGCAATCCCCGCGAACAGCAGGGCGATGAGTCCGGCTGCCGCCACGGCACCCGGCGTAGCGCCGGTATGAAGGGCGGCGTTGGTGCTGAACGCGTTTCGAATCAGCACCACGGCACCGACAGCGGTGAAACCGCTCGCCGCCAGCGCGCCGGTGAGCCGGGCGGCTCGCCGGCCCGGGGGCCGGGTCGCGGTATCGAGCGTCGCCGACACCGCCTCAGCCACGTCGTCGTAACGGTGGGTGGGCGGTTCGGTAGGCGACTGGCTCAGTACTAAGACGGCACCGTCTCGGATACCGCTTTGCGCCAATGTCGTTGACGATTGAAGTGCGGTCGCGCCCGGGCGGGACAGCTGGTAGCGCGTCGCCGCCAGGTTGGTGCTGTGGTTACCCAGGATGTCGATGATCGACGGGATCAGAGTGGCAACGGGTACCGCGGCAGGTAGTGACAGGTCGACTACGGCGGCGCCGGCATGAACGGCGACACGGCGCAGTCCCGGATCGGTTTCAGACAATATTGGCCCCTTCAGACTCGGATCACCGGCACGTTAGCCGGTTTCGCCAGTTTTTGATCGCGCGGTAGACCGCTGTGCACAGGCGACTTGCGGCCGATCCGGGTGCCACTTACCGTCGTTCAACTGTGACTGCCGACGTCTTGGTTGCCGCGCCGCCCGAGGCGTTGCGATCGGCATCGCCAGGTCTGTTGGCACGCCTGCTGCCGGTCGTCATGTCGGTCGCGACTCTGGGCGTCATGGCGGCGGCCTTCCTCTCGGGTTCGTCGGCTACGCGCAACCCCTCGTTTCTGGCCTTCCCCCTGATGATGATGGTGTCGTTGGTGGTCACAGCGGTAACGCGACGTGGCGGTCGGCGAGGCGCCGGGATCGACAACGACCGCGTCGACTACCTCAGCTACCTGAGCGGTCTGCGCCCCTCTGTCACCGAAACCGCTGCGGCACAGCGATTGTCGCTGAGCCGGGCGCATCCCGACCCCGACACGTTGTGGACTTTGGTCGGCGGCCCTCGGATGTGGGAGCGACGCCCGGCCGATTCCGACTTCTGCCGCATCCGTGTCGGCGTGGGAATTCAGCCGCTTGCCACCCGTTTGGTGGTCCCGCAGATGCCGCCCGTGGAACGGTCGGATCCGGTCACCGTCGTAGCCCTGCGGCGCTTCCTTCGCGCGTACTCGACGATCGCGGACGCGCCCATCGCGATCCCGTTGCGTGGAGTCGGGGCTGTCCTGATCGAGGGCGAGGTGACCCAAGTGCGCGGGCTGCTTCGCGCGATGATCTGCCAGCTGGCCGTACTGCACGCTCCGGATCAGTTGCTGATCGCCGGAGTGATCGGTGACCCGAATCGGGCACACTGGGACTGGCTGAAGTGGTTGCCGCACAATCAACATCCGGGCGCCGGCGATGCGGTGGGGTCTGCCCGGATGGTCTACCCGACCCTGGCGCAGGCGCAACGTGCGCTCGCCGGAGCGGCATTGCCGCATGTGGTGGTGATCGTGGACACCGACGAACGTGTCGGCAACGTGATCACAGGTGCGACCACCCTCGAGGTGGGCAGCGGCCGCGACGGCAGGTCGTTGGTGGTCAGGCATGGCGGCGAGGCCGAGACGTTGGTGCGCCCCGACCAGATGGATCCTGTTGACGCGCTGGTATGTGCCCGCCTGCTGGCGCCGTGCCGGGTCAGCGATCGGACGACACGCCGGGAAGTTGGCTCAGACTGGGCGAACCTGCTCGGCATTGGTGAGATCGCTGCCTTCGATCCGACCGCGCTGTGGCGCAACCAACGCCGCCGCGACCGGCTCTGTGCCCCGATCGGAACCACACTCGATGGCACACCCGTGGAGCTGGACATCAAGGAGCCCGCAGAACAGGGTATGGGCCCGCACGGGCTCTGCGTCGGCGCCACGGGGTCAGGTAAGTCGGAGCTGCTGCGCACCGTCGCGCTGGGCATGATGGCGCGGAACTCTCCGGAGGTGCTCAACCTGCTGCTGGTCGACTTCAAAGGCGGTGCAACATTTCTCGACCTCGCGTCATGTCAGCACGTGGCCGCGGTCATCACCAACCTCTCAGATGAAGCGCCGCTGGTTGCCAGGATGGGCGACGCGCTGGCCGGTGAGATGAACCGTCGGCAACAGCTGTTGCGGATGGCTGGAAACTTCGTCAGCGCGGCGGCATACGAGCATGCGCGCCGCGGCGGCGCCAGATTGGCCGCCCTGCCGACGTTGTTCATCATCGTCGACGAGTTCTCCGAACTGCTGAGCCGGCATCCTGATTTCGCCGATATGTTCGTGGCGATCGGGCGGCTCGGCCGCTCCCTGGGTATGCACTTGTTGCTGGCCAGTCAGCGGCTGGAGGAGGGCCGGCTGCGTGGACTGGAAGCTCACCTGTCCTATCGCGTGTGCCTGAAGACTTTGTCCGCCAGTGAGTCACGGACCGTGTTGGGAACACTCGACGCCTATGAGCTACCGAACACGCCGGGTGCGGGCTTCCTCCGGTCGGCAAGCGGGGAGCTGACCCGGTTCCAGACCGCGTTCGTTTCGGGGGCGCTGCCGGCGCAGGGACCGGCTGCTGTCACCACCGCAGTGCCCCAGGAGGTTCGGCTGTTCACCGTAGTGGCTGCGGGCCCCGCCACGCGTGCCGGCGCCCTCGAGGCGGGTGGGGTGCCCGCGCGTAGCGTCTTGCACGCGGTCCTGGACCGGCTGTCCGGTCAGGGGCCGCCTGCGCATCAAGTCTGGTTGCCGCCGCTGGGGGCGGCGCCGGCGCTGGACGCCCTGTTAGCAGGTGGCGTATCGGCGCGGGTTGAGTTGGCCGTGCCGATCGGAATCGTCGACCGACCGTTCGATCAGTCCCGGACGCCGCTGACGGTCGACTTATCCGGAGCCGCGGGCAATGTCGCAGTCGTGGGTGCGCCCCAAGCGGGCAAGTCAACCGCGTTGCGCACGCTGATCACGGCGCTGGCCGCCACCCACGATCCGGGTCAAGTGCAGATCTACTGCCTGGATTTTGGCGGCGGAGCGCTGACCGCAGTGCGCGAATTGCCACATGTGGGTGCAGTCGCCGGCAGGGCTGAGCCGCAGCTGGTCAGGCGCGTGCTCGCCGAACTGGAGTCGGCCGTGCGATCGCGGGAGGCCTTCTTCCGCGAGCACGGCATCGACTCGATCGCGCAGTACCGTCGGCTGCGGACGGTGTTGGACTCTGACCCGTTCGGCGACGTGTTTCTTGTCATCGATGGCTGGGCCACCCTTCGGCATGAGTTCGAGGGGTTCGAGGAGTCGATCACCGCCCTTGCAGTCCAAGGACTTTCGTTCGGCGTACATGTGGTGCTGTCGGCGTCGCGCTGGGCGGAGATCAGGCCGTCGCTGAGGGATCAGATCGGCACCCGGATCGAGTTGCGGCTGGGCGATCCCGCGGATTCCGAACTGGACCGCAGGCGGGCGCAGCAGGTACCTCGCGACAGACCGGGCCGCGGCCTCTCCAGCGACGGACTGCACATGGTGATCGCGCTGCCCAGGCTGGACGGGGTCGATCTGCGGCGCCGCCATGGTGCATCAGTGGCGCCTCCGATACCGCTGCTGCCCGCGCAGGTGGACTACGACTGCGTCGTCCGCCGGGCGGGTGACGAACTTCGTGCGCGCATTCTGCTCGGCCTCGAGGAGCGCCGACTGCAGCCGGTCGCAGTCGATTTCGAGCAGCATTCGCATCTGCTGGTGCTCGGCGACAACGAATGCGGAAAGACCGCCGCGTTACGGACCCTGTGTCGCGAGATCGTCCGGACCAAGACTGCTGCGCAAGCTCAACTGTTCGTCGTCGACTTCCGGCGCGCTCTACTCGGTGTTGTCGAGTCGGACCACCTTGGCGGCTATGCCATGTCGGCGGCGGTACTGGGTCCATTGCTGCCGGCTTTGGTCGAGCTGCTGCACGGGCGGATGCCTCCTCCGGACGTGAGCCAGGCACAGTTGCGAGCCAGGTCCTGGTGGTCGGGGCCGGACGTCTACGTCGTGGTCGACGACTACGATCTGGTCGCTACTTCGGCAGGCAATCCGCTGCTTGCTCTGCTCGGATACTTGCCGTATGCACTGGATCTCGGACTGCATCTCATTGTGGCGCGGCGCAGCGCGGGCGCTGCGCGGGCCCTGTTCGAGCCGCTGCTCGCGGGCCTGCGTGACCTCGGCTGCATGGGACTGATGATGAGCGGGCGTCCGGACGAAGGAGCTCTGTTGGGCTCGGGTCGCCCGGCGCCGTTGCCACCGGGCCGTGGCATCCTGGTTACGCGTACCGGCGACGAGCAGCTTGTACAGGTGGCCTGGAGCACACCTCCATGAGCGCACACCGCGCGGTGATCGAGGCAGGTCCTGGCACCATCCGCCGGTTATGTTGTGGCACAGGCTCAACCGTTGACGCCGAGGTGTCACTTGCTGCGCTGGACGCGATCGACGACCCGGTGGCGCTGGTGGACGAACGACCGATCGCCGTCGATTCGCTCTGGTCCGACGTGCTGCGGTCACTGACGTGTGGTCATCGCGACGGCCTGACCGTCGTGCATCCGTCATGGTGGTCGGCGCCGCGGGTCGGTGTGCTCACTCGGGCCGCCCGGACTCTGGCCGACGATGCCGGTGACATCGAAGTGCACCCGCGGTCGTGGCTGCTGACCCAGGCCTCAGAAGAAGCGACGGTGATGGTGGAGATCGCGGACCGGTTGGTAGTGGTTGCTGGCGACGAAGTCGTCGCGGTACCGCGACGGACGGAACCTGTCCTCGTTGCCGAGGAGGTCGCGGGTGTCATAGCAGGCATGGTGGCCGGAATGACGCGGGGCACCGAGTCGGTGGTGGTGGACGTGCCGAGCACGGTCGCCGGAGCGCCGGCGCTCGCGACCTGGATCGCCGGTGCGGTGCGGGACAGCTGTGGCGGCCAGGCAGTAGTGGAGGTCGATGACGCTCGGCTGGCGCGACTGGCGAGGGACGAGCCGTGTGCGCCTTTGGCATCGCGGTCGGCCGGTGGTTCTCGATCCCGCGCCCACCGGCCGGCGGGGCTTGCGGCAGCGGGTGTCGTCCTGACGGTGCTCGGTGTGGCCGTGGAGGCCGTTGTGGGCCGTCACGGTGCGGCGCCCGGGCAGGTAGCGCCGACGACATTTCTGGTGGAGGGCCGTGTTGCGCTGACGGTTCCCGCGGACTGGCCCACACAACGTGTGGTCGCGGGGCCCGGTTCGGCGCGGGTACAGGTCACTTCACCGGCAGATCCCGAGGTGGCGTTGCACGTCACCCAGTCGCCGGTGGCCGGCGAGACTCTGACTGGCACCGCTGAGCGGTTGAAACGGGCGATCGACGCGGAACCGGCCGGTGTGTTCGTCGACTTCAACCCCTCCGGTATCAGCGCCGGCCGGCCCGCGGTGACCTACCGGGAAGTGCGCGCCGGACATGACGTGCGGTGGACGGTGTTGCTCGACGGGGCGGTCCGGATCAGCGTCGGGTGCCAGAGCAGGCCAGGCGCTGAGGACGCGGTCCGCGATGTGTGTGAGCAGGCCGTGCGGTCCGCCCGCGCGGTCGGCTGAGGCTTGGACCAGCCCGGGCTGAGCCCCGCGAATTGAATGGAACCGAACGGGCGCGGCGGCAGTCTTACTTGTTGTCTGCAGTTGATGGGAAGGAGAACAGGTGAGCACACCGACCGGTGCCAACACACTGAGCACCGACTTTGACCTGATGCGCTCGGTCGCCGGCACGACGGACACCCGCAACGAGGAAATCCGGGCGATGCTGCAGGCATTCATCGGCCGTATGGGCAGCGTACCGCCGTCGATGTGGAGTGGGATGGCGGCTGCGCGGTTCAAGGATGTGGTGGATCGCTGGAACGCCGAGTCGACGAGGCTCTATCACGTCCTGCACACGATCGCCGAAACCATCCGGCACAACGAGGCCGTGCTGCGGGAGGCCGGTCAGAACCATGCACACCACATCGCCGCCGCCGGCGGAGACCTGTGATCGAGGGGGATTCGCTGTGGACCCGGTCCTGTCGTACAACTTTGACGCAATCGAGTACTCCGTTCGCCAGGAGATCCACACCACCTCGGCGCGTTTCAATGCCGCACTTGAGGAGCTGAGGTCGCAAATAGCGCCGTTGCAGCAGCTCTGGACCCGTGAAGCGGCGGCGGCATACCAGGTCGAGCAGTTCAAGTGGCACCAGGCGGCCACCGCGCTCAACGAGATCCTGGTTGACCTTGGAAATGCCGTTCGCGACGGCGCCGACGAGGTGGCGAACGCCGACCGCCGGGCAGCTGGCATCTGGGCGCGCTAGCGGCCTCACTGACTCTGTGTGGTCCCGACGGAAGGAGAGCTGTCGGGACCACACAGTCATTTTGACCTGCGGGGACACTCGTCGGTAAGCTGCTCGGTTGGCGTGCGGGTACGCCGGGGCCTCGGGTCAACGTCGGTCGCCGAGACCAGCCTCACCGTTCACGCCTGACCGGCACCCGGGTCATACCGGGATCCATCCGAGAGAAAGTGTGGTAAGCGCTGTGCCTACATACGCGCCCAAGGCGGGTGACACCACGAGGTCGTGGTACGTCATCGACGCCACGGACGTCGTGCTTGGCCGCCTTGCCGTCGCAGCGGCCAACCTGTTGCGCGGCAAGCACAAGCCGACGTTCGCGCCCAATGTCGATGGCGGTGACTTCGTCGTCGTCATCAACGCCGACAAGATCGCCATCAGCGGCGACAAACTGCGGAGCAAGATGGCTTACCGCCACTCGGGGTATCCCGGCGGCCTGCACAAACGCAGCATCGGCGAGCTGATGCAAAAGCACCCCGACCGCGTGGTGGAGAAAGCGATCGTCGGCATGCTGCCCAAGAACAAGCTCAGCCGTCAGATCCAGCGCAAGCTTCGCGTCTACGCCGGCCCGGAGCATCCACACACCGCTCAGCAGCCGGTTCCGTTCGAGATCAAGCAGGTGGCGCAATGACCGAAACCAGCCTGGAAACCAGTCAAGCCGTGGCATCCCCGGTCGAGAGTCCAGCAGTCCCCGGCGAATCGTTCGTGTTCGAGCGGTCCATCCAGACCGTCGGCCGCCGCAAGGAGGCCGTGGTGCGGGTGCGGCTGGTGCCCGGTACCGGCAAGTTCGACCTCAACGGCCGCAGCTTGGAGGACTACTTTCCGAACAAGGTGCACCAGCAGCTCATCAAAGCCCCGCTGGTCACCGTCGATCGGGCGGAAAGCTACGACATCTTCGCTCTTCTGCACGGCGGCGGCCCGTCAGGTCAGGCCGGTGCGCTGCGCCTGGGTATCGCCCGTGCATTGATTCTGGTGACGCCAGAAGACCGTCCCGCTCTGAAGAAGGCCGGCTTCCTCACCCGTGATCCGCGCGCCACCGAGCGTAAGAAGTACGGCCTGAAGAAGGCCCGCAAGGCGCCGCAGTACAGCAAGCGCTGATCAGCGATCACTTTCTGGCCGCGACCTGGGGGCACCTTCCGGTTACGGGGAAGCATCGTTGTGCGTAGTTGTCGGCGTGTCGGCGCACAAACGTGCACGGTTGCGGTCAGAAAGGAAAGTGCACGCTAGATGCAAGACCGTCAATTGTGAGAGGTTTGTCCGCATGGGTCGACTATTCGGCACCGACGGTGTCCGCGGGGTCGCCAATCGTGAGTTGACCGCTGAGTTAGCTCTGGCACTGGGCGCCGCCGCGGCGCGGCACTTGGTGAGTTCGGGCAGACCGGGCCGGCGGGTCGCCGTGATCGGTCGCGATTCGCGGGCCAGCGGCGAAATGCTGGAGGCCGCCGTGATCGCCGGCCTGACCAGCGAGGGTGTGGACGCGCTGCGGGTCGGAGTGCTTCCAACCCCTGCGGTGGCATACCTGACCGGCGCCTACGACGCCGACTTCGGGGTGATGATCTCGGCATCGCACAACCCGATGCCCGACAACGGCATCAAGATCTTCGGTCCCGGCGGTCACAAACTGGACGATGACGCCGAGGACCAGATCGAGAACCTGGTCGCAGCCGGACCCGGGTTACGCCCGGTCGGCGTGGGGATCGGCCGGGTCGTTGACGCCGAGGATGCGGCGGAACGCTACCTGCGGCAGGTGAGCAAGGCCGGCGCCAGCCGGCTTGACGGCCTGACTGTGGTCGTCGACTGCGCCCATGGCGCTGCGTCGTCGGCGGCACCGCGCGCTTACCGTGCAGCCGGTGCCAGGGTCATCGCGATCAACGCCGACCCCAACGGCCTGAACATCAACGACGGCTGCGGATCCACGCACCTGGACCCGCTACGCAAAGCGGTCGTCGCCCACCGTGCCGACCTGGGCCTGGCGCACGACGGCGATGCCGACCGGTGCCTGGCGGTCGACGCCAACGGTGAACTCGTCGACGGCGACGCCATCATGGTGGTGCTCGCGCTGGCGATGCAGGAAGCCGGCGAACTGGCTTCCAACACGTTGGTGACGACCGTGATGAGCAACCTCGGCCTGCACCTGGCCATGCGCGCAGCCGGCGTCACCGTGCGCACGACCGGAGTCGGCGACCGCTACGTTCTCGAGGAGTTACGGGCCGGCGACTACAGCCTCGGCGGTGAGCAATCCGGTCACATCGTGCTGCCCGCGCTGGGCTCCACCGGGGACGGCATCGTCACCGGGCTGCGATTGATGACGCGCATGGTCCAGACCGGCTCGTCACTTGCCGCCCTGGCATCGTCAATGCAAACGCTGCCGCAGGTGCTGATCAACGTCGAGGTTGCTGACAAGGCCACCGCCGCCACCGCGCCGTCGGTCCAGACAGCAGTCGGCCAGGCCGAGGCCGAGCTGGGTGATGCCGGTCGAATTCTGTTGCGTCCCTCCGGAACTGAGCAGATGATCCGGGTGATGGTGGAGGCGGCCGACGAGAGCACCGCCCAGCGGCTGGCCGCGAGTGTCGCCGATGCGGTAAGCGCTCAGCGCTAACCCGGAAATGCTGGAACCCCGACCCACTGTCGGGCGTCGAAATAGGTATGAGACCCGATAGTGGAAAAAGCTTTGCCTCTCCCGGTATCGATACCGGGAGCGGTATTGACGTGGCAGCGGTTTATGCGGTCGCCGACCGGATCGGCGCTGCAGCCGACCTCATCGACGACGCGGTAGCAAACCACCTGGCAGGGCTGGTCTTCGGTGGCGCCGGCGCTGGCCGAGCGCACACGGCGCGCGGTGAGGCGTTGCGCGCCGGGCTGGACCGGCTGGCGGCCGAGTTGTCGCAGTGGTCGCGGGCGGCCGTCGAGATCGCCGTCGCATTGCGCGCCGGCGCCGACCGCTATGCCGATGCCGACCTGTATGCCGCGGCGCGAATTGCCTGATCGTGGCCGACCGGTTAGACGTCGCCGAGCGCCTCGCTGAAGGCCGGCCCGCCGTCGAGCACACTCAGAGCTATGTGCGGGCCTGTCAGCTGGTCGGCTACGAACATCCCGACCTGACGGCGCATCCCGCCCAGATCCGCGACTGGTACGACAGCGAAGACGGGCTCGACCTGCACGCGCTCGACGGTGACTGCGCGCAGCTACGGGCTGCGGGTACCGCGGTCATGGAAGCGCTGCGGATGCAGCGTGCCCAGGTCGCCGAGCTGTCAGCGGCATGGGCAGGGCCGGCAGCCGACGCCGCGGTTCGGTTTCTGCAGCGGCATTGCGACGCCGGAAGCGCGGTGGCCACCGAAGTCCGAGCAGCCGCCCAGCGGTGTGAGTCGCTGCGCGACAACCTGTGGCAGCTGGTCGACTCAAAGGTCGCGACGGCCATCGCCATCGATGATCGCGCGCTGGCGCAGCGGCCGGCGTGGTTGGCCGCCGCTGGTGCGGTCACGAGCGGGGGGGATCGGTCGCCGGCTGAGGAGCTGATTCGCCATCAGGTAAAGCCATACGTGGACAACGATATTCGCAACGACTGGCTAGCCGTGATGCATTCGACGACGGCCGGCGTAGCGGCGTCGTACGACATGGTCACGGATCGGTTGGCCACCGCGCCGCGGGCGTGCTTCGAGATTCCCGGCGATCTCGGGCCGGTCTGGCAACCTGTCCGGCCGGCACCGCCCACCGCACCGACAGCGACCACCGCGGTCCCACCCGTCGCTGCCCTTCCAGCCCTCTCGCCGGATCCTGCGCCGGCTCAGGCTCCGGTTGCCGCGGTGACTCCGACAACCCCGACACCCCTGGCGCCCCCAGACTTGGGAGCTGCGCCCGGTGATGGTTCCGCCAGTCCGGCAGATCCCGGCGGTTCAGGTGGTCTTGGGGGGCTCGGTGGGCTGGGTGGGCTTGCCGGCCGGATCGTCGAGGCAATGGGCGGCCTGCTGGGTTCGGCGGCTGAAGAGCTCACCAATCCGTTGATGTCCGACGATCCACTTGGCGCCGAGGATCCCTTCGGCGAAGACAGCGCCGACGACGCTGACGACGAGGACGTTGCCGGCCCGGAAAAGGCCGAAAAGGCCGAAAAGGCGTCAGAGGCAAGAGAAGCAGAAGAAACCGAAGAACCGGAGCCCGGTCAGCGGGCCGACGGCGTCGTCGAAGCGGCTCCTCTGGTTGACGGGACGCCGGTCGCCGAACCGCCGGCGATCGCCCAACCGGCGCCAGGTGCCGGACCACCGGCCGCCGCGCCGTCGCCGCAGGTAGCGGCCCCCCTCGTGAACGGGTCACCGCCCAACCCGCCCACGCAGGGATCGACCCCGTGTGAGATCGCCGCAGATGAGCTTCCGAAGGCGGGGCAGTGACGGGTCAGGACGGCCGCAGTTGCAGCAGCTCCTCGACATAGCGCACCGCTTCGCCGGAATCTCCGGTCACCGGTCTTACCAACAGCGTGGTTACACCGGCGTCGGCGAAGGCCGCCAGCCGCTCGGCGATGAACCCGCGTGGGCCGATCAGCGAGATCCCGCGCACCAATTCGTCCGGCACCGCGTCGATCGCCTCGTGCTTGCGGTCGGCCAGGTACAGCTCCTGGATCCGGTCTGCGACTTCACCGAACCCATAACGAGTCGCCAGGTTGTGATAGAAGTTGCGGCCCTTGGCGCCCATTCCGCCGATGTAGAGGGCCAGTTGCGGTTTTGTCCACCCCAGCCGGTCATCGATATCCTCGCCGATGGCCAGCGACGTCCCCACCATCACGTCCAGCGGGCCCAGGGCGGGATCCCGTTTGGCGGCGCCGGCCGCCAGCGCCTCACCCCAGACCAACCCGGCCTTCTCCGGATAGAAGAAGGCCGGCTGCCAGCCTTCGGCGATCTCGGCGGTGAGCTCGACGTTCTTCGGTCCCAGTGCCGCGATCGATATCGGAATGCGCTCGCGCACAGGGTGATTGATGAGCTGCAGTGCTTTGCCCAAGCCTGTTCCGCGATCCGCGGGCAGCGGGACCTGGTAGTGCTTGCCGTCGTATTGCAGCCGTTCCCGGCGCCACACCTGTCGGCAGATTTCGACGACTTCGCGGGTGCGGCCCATTGGGGCATCGAATTCGACGCCGTGGAACCCCTCGATCACCTGCGGTCCTGATGTGCCGATTCCGAGGTTGAATCGGCCGCCGGACACGAAATCCAGACCCGCAGCGGTCATCGCCAGCAGCGACGGCGTGCGGCTGTAGATGGGAAGCACCCCGGAGGCCAATTCCACGGTCGTCGTCCTGGCCGCCAGATAACCCAGCTGGCTGATGGCGTCGAAGGCATACGCCTCAGCCACCGCGGCGACGTCGATGCCCGCCTTCTCGAGTTCGACGACACGGTCGACGGCTTCGTGAAAGCCGCCCGAGTAGTCCAGGGCGATGCCGATACGCATCGTCGACACTTACCACGGCTGCGGCGGCGGCCGGCCACGGACCCGCGCGAGCTTCCCAGGCGCCTGAACCGCTCGACATACCCGTCCAGTACTCCGCGAACCGTTGACCGTCGGCGGCGAGCCGTAGGATGTCATTTCCGGTGAACGAGACGGGGCCGTCCGGACCGCGGCCCGTGCCGACCCAGCGGCCGGCGACCAACTTGCCATCGCGCAGTGGACCGATTTCAATGGCAAAGTTAATGTCCGCCAACATGTTCCGTGTCTGCTGGACAATCTGCTGAAGACCGGCCAGTCCGTGTACGTCTCGTTCAGGCCAATGGTCCACCAAGTCCTCGGTGACGATTTCGGCAGCGATCGGCCGGCCGGCCCATAGCTCGGTGATCCAACGTCCATACAGCGCCTGTGCAGTCGCCGTAGTGCGCAACTACCCACTTCGCCGCGTCAGGACACATCAACGCCGACCGTGGCGCACAGCGTTACTTCAGCAGCGCGACGATCTTCTCTTCAGGGGTGACCGGTGGAGCCTCAGAATCCACCGGGTCCGTCCTGGGCAGCTCCACGTCCGGATCGGCGAACTCGCGGTAGGTCTTGTCGCCGCCGAGGGCGTAGAGCAGGTACCCGGTCAGCAGCGCCCGAACCGAACGCTGCGTCTTGCGGTCCGCGCCGGCCAGCCCGAACACCTTCGTGAGTCGCCTGCCCTCGACGAGACCGCCGGCTTGGGCTTTGCTGACGATGCGCAGCGTGGCCGTATCCCACGCCCGGGATAACGCAAGGGCGTTGGAATTCAGCGTCTCCGGATCTCCGGGTGCGCTCAGGATCAGGCCCGGAACCTTCAGGGTCGCGGCCGGCTGCTCTGCGGGGGGAGCGGTCACCGTCGGGAAGATCGCGGCCACCGCTGATGGCTTGGCCGGCATGCCGGCCGCCGCGAACACGGCGGCTGAGCCGCCGAAACCGTGTCCCACCAGCCCGAGCTTGGCGGGGTGCACGCTGATATTGCCGGGCCCGAGGCGCACTCCGGACACGATGTCGACGGCAACGCCCAGGTCGAAGGCCAGGTTCAGCACAGACGGCGCCAGTCCCCGCTGCGTGTCGGGAGCCCCGGCCACGATGCCCCACGACGCCAGATGCTCCAGCAGACCCGAATAGCGGGCGGCGCCGGTGAGCCAGTCGTGGCCGAAGGCGACTCCGGGAAGGTTCAGTCCGGCTTCTGGGGTGTACACCACCCCGGGCAGGCCGGCAAAGGCCAGGTCACCGCGCAAAACGCGGTGTGGGCCACGGCGGTGCAGGGCGGCGACGAGCTTGCGGATGCGGGCCACCCGTCGACGTTAGCGGTGACTCGGAGGATTGGTCCAGTGCGTCCACGTCGCGCCGTCCCAATAGCGTTGTCCGCTTCCTGACGGGTCTGGGTACCAGCCGGCCGGAATGGATGCGGCCATGGGCGCCGGCGTAGGCGCCGCTGACGGCGCCGGTGGTGCCGAGCCCTGTTTGGCCATGGCCCGCACCTGCCGCATCGCACTGACGTTGGAAATCAGGGCGACCCAGTTCAACAGGAAAAGCGACAACAGGCTCCACCATCCGGCGACCAGGTTGTGGGTCTGTGCCGCGCGGTACGCCACCTCGCATTCCTCGAGCGTCCCGGAGACCGTATAGCTGCGCTGCTGCCACAGGATCAGCGCGCCGGTGTGCCTGGCGAGCTTGAGGTAATACCGATCCGCCGGATTATGGGGGTGCGCTGGGTTATAGGGGTACGACAAAACTGGCCTTTCGCGCAGGTGGGTGGGTAAACGATACCGGCGGTCGGGCTGCAGGGGTATTGACTGCACTACCCTGGTCAGCTATGTGCGGAATTGTCGGCTACGTCGGGCAGCGTCCTGCCTGCGAGGTCGTCCTGGACGCGCTGCGCCGGATGGAGTACCGGGGCTACGACTCATCGGGGATCGCATTGGTCGACGGTGACGGCAAGCTCACCGTGCGTCGCCGTGCCGGCCGGCTGGCCAATCTGGAGGCGGTGGTGGCGGAGATGTCGCCGGAATCGCTGGCCGGAACCACCGGACTGGGCCACACCCGCTGGGCCACTCATGGTCGCCCCACCGACCGCAACGCGCACCCGCACCGCGATGCCGCCGGAAAGATCGCCGTCGTCCACAACGGCATCATTGAGAACTTCGCCACGCTGCGCCAGGAGTTGGAGACGGCCGGCGTGGAGTTTGCCAGCGACACCGACACCGAGGTCGCGGTGCATCTGGTGGCGCAGGCGTACCACCACGGCGAGACGGGCGGCGACTTTGTCGCTTCCGTGCTGTCCGTGCTGCGCCGGCTGGAGGGCCACTTCACCCTGGTGTTCGCCAATGCCGACGAGCCCGGCACCATCGTCGCCGCCCGCCGCTCGACGCCGCTGGTGCTCGGTATCGGCGACGGCGAGATGTTCGTCGGCTCCGACGTGGCCGCGTTCATCCCGCACACCCGCAACGCGGTCGAACTCGGCCAGGACCAGGCCGTGGTGATCACCGCAGACGGCTACCGGATCACCGACTTCGACGGCAATGAAAACGTCGAATACCGCGAGTTTCACATCGACTGGGACCTGGCCGCCGCCGAAAAGGGCGGCTACGAGTACTTCATGCTCAAGGAGATCGCCGAGCAGCCCACCGCGGTCGCCGACACCCTGCTCGGGCATTTCGTCGACGGCCGGATCGTCCTCGACGAACAGCGACTGAGCAATCAGGAACTGCGCGAGGTCGACAAGGTATTCGTGGT
The DNA here is from genome assembly GCA_963763005.1 of uncultured Actinomycetota bacterium. Taxonomy (GTDB): domain Bacteria; phylum Actinomycetota; class Actinomycetes; order Mycobacteriales; family Mycobacteriaceae; genus Mycobacterium. Next base: position 402,915 of record CAVXMI010000010.1, on the reverse strand, counting down.
CGCCTGCGGCACCGCATACCATTCCGGGCTGCTCGCCAAATACGCGATCGAGCACTGGACCCGGCTACCGGTCGAAGTGGAGCTGGCCAGCGAATTCCGCTACCGCGACCCCGTACTGGACCGCAGCACCCTGGTTGTGGCCATCTCGCAGTCCGGTGAAACCGCCGACACCCTGGAAGCGGTCCGGCACGCCAAGGAGCAGAAGGCCAAGGTGCTGGCGATCTGCAACACCAACGGCTCCCAGATCCCGCGCGAATGCGACGCGGTGCTCTACACCCGTGCCGGCCCGGAGATCGGCGTGGCCTCCACGAAAACCTTCCTGGCGCAGGTAACCGCCAACTACGTTCTCGGTCTGGCGTTGGCGCAGGCCCGCGGCACCAAATACCCCGACGAGGTGCAGCGCGAGTACCGCGAGCTGGAAGCTATGCCCGACCTGGTGGCTCGGGTGATCGCGTCGATGGGGCCGGTGACCGACCTGGCCTACCGGTTCGCTCAGTCGTCGACCGTGCTGTTCCTGGGGCGCCACGTCGGCTACCCGGTGGCGCTGGAAGGTGCGCTCAAACTCAAGGAACTGGCCTACATGCACGCCGAGGGCTTCGCGGCCGGCGAGCTCAAGCACGGTCCGATCGCGCTGATCGAAGACGACATGCCGGTCATCGTCATCATGCCCTCGCCCAAGGGCGCGGCCACGCTGCACGCAAAGCTGCTGTCCAATATCCGCGAGATCCAGACCCGCGGTGCGGTGACCATCGTGATCGCCGAGGAGGGCGACGAAACCGTGCGTCCCTACGCCGATCACCTGATCGAAATCCCAGCGGTGTCAACGCTTTTGCAGCCGCTGCTGTCGACCATCCCGCTTCAGGTGTTTGCCGCTTCGGTGGCCCAGGCCCGCGGTTACGACGTTGACAAGCCGCGAAATCTGGCCAAGTCCGTCACCGTCGAGTAGACGCTGCATAGGCTGGACGCCGTGGCGAACGCATCGGTGCCGGCACGACTGCGAGCATTGGGGCTCGCCGTGTGGCATTTCGTCAGCAACGCGCCGTTGACCTACACGTGGCTGCTCGTGTTGGCGGTCACGACGATCGCCCAGCACCTGCTCACCGGGCGACAGTTGCACGCGGTGCTCCTGCACCGTTCCACCAACATCCACGCGCTGGCAACCGACCCGCTCGGCGTTCTGTTCTTCCAGCCTGCTGTGGATCGACGGCAGGAGCCTGGAACCCTACCTCTTGTTGTTCACTCTGTTTCTCGCGCCGGCAGAGCAGTGGCTTGGCCACTTGCGTTGGCTCACTGTGGGATTGACTTCTCACGTCCTTGCTACCTATATCAGCGAAGGCCTGCTCTACCTTGCGATTGAAGTGCACGACGCGGCGGAGCGGTTTGTGGGTGCTCGCGATATCGGGGTGAGCTACTTTCTCGTTGGCGTGATGGGGGTCCTTACCTATCACATCGCGCGACCGTGGCGCTGGGGCTATCTTGCGGTGCTGTTCATCATCTTCGGCTTTCCGTTGATCACGATGGACCGCATCGAGCTGAGCTTCACCGCGATCGGTCACTTTGTCGCGGTCCTGATCGGTCTGGCCTTCTATCCCATGGCCCAAGAGCGCGAGGCTCCGTTATTGAGTCCGGCGAAATTCAAAGCCGCTTTCCGGCGATTCCGCTCGCAGAAGCGTCAACCAGACACTCCCGCGCCGCAGTGACCCGGATCAGCGCTTAACGCGGTGGTAACTGCGCGCCATACTTGTGGCGGGATGCGACCGACCGCGAACCCAGTCGCGCCCATGCGATGGTGGACGCCGTGAGAAACGCATCCGTCAGAGCGAGCCCGAAAAGCTGGTCCACGCCTGCGATATCGGGGTCAGCTACTTCCTTGTCGGCGTGATGGCTGTGCTGTCCGGCGCTGGCGGGAACCGGCCAGCGGCCAGCTCCGGGTGGCGTCAGGCAGGTTCTCGGTGGCCAACCGGCTGCCTACTGCGGTTGATCGATCTCGTACCCGGTGGTTCCGGTCGGCCACGGCAACCGGTAGGCGCGGGCATCAAGGCCGGACGCCAGGATCACGGCCTGGCGGATTCCCGCATTGGTCGCCTCGACGAACAAGTCGTCGAAGAAGCCGGTGTCAATTCGCCGCTGGCCAGCCGGGTGAAGAAGTCCACGCCCACCGCCCGGACCAGCGGCTCGGCGAACGGGTCGTTTCTCAGTGGGTCAGTGCCCCGGCTGGCGAGCGCACGCCCTACTGCGACACCAGTAGCAGTGGCGCCCACGCTGGTGGCGAGGTCCCAGGTGTCTCCGAGGTGGCATTGTCGGTACGCGCCATGTCGGCCCTCCTGTCTCGTAAGCGGCGGCCAACCGATAGTTAGCCCATTTAATCGATCCGGAGCGACTGTACGCCTCGACCGGGACACGTAACCTTGTTGAGCGCGGGCGGGATCGGCTGCGAGCGGAGGTGTAGACGGGCTGATGCGGCACTACTACTTAGTAGACGCGATCCGCGACGCCGAAGCGCCGCTGCTGGCCAGCCTGCCCGACGGCGCCCTGATGAGACGTGCGGCCTTCGGGCTGGCTACCGAGATCATCGGCGAGCTGACCGGCCGCACGGGCGGGGTTGCCGGCCGCCGGGTGTGCGCGGTCGTGGGCTCGGGCGACAACGGCGGTGATGCGCTGTGGGCGGCGACCTTCCTGCGGCGGCGCGGCGCGGCCGCCGATGCGGTGCTGCTCAACCCGGCGCGCACCCACCGCAAGGGGCTGGCGGCATTGACGACAGCCGGCGGCCGCGTCGTGGAGAATGTCTCGCCCACAACGGATCTCGTCATCGACGGGGTGGTCGGCATCTCCGGGTCGGGGCCGCTTCGGCCGGCCGCGGCCGAAGTGTTCGCTGCCTTGAACAGGCAGGGTGACGCAGGGATCCCGGTGGTCGCCGTCGACATCCCCAGCGGCATCGATGTGGTGACCGGAGCGATCACCGGGCCCGCGGTGCATGCCGTACTGACCGTCACCTTCGGCGGGCTCAAACCCGTTCATGCGCTCGCCGACTGCGGCCGTGTCGCGCTGGTCGATATCGGGCTCGACCTGCCGGAGACCGACGTGCTGGGTTTCGAGGCCGCCGATGTGGCCGCGCGCTGGCCAGTGCCCGGCGCCCATGACGACAAGTACACCCAGGGTGTGACCGGCGTGCTGGCCGGCTCGTCGACATATCCGGGCGCGGCCGTGCTGTGCACCGGCGCCGCTGTCGCCGCCACCTCCGGCATGGTCCGCTATGCCGGCAGCGCGAACCACGAGGTACTCGCGCGTTGGCCGGAGGTCATCGCGTCGCCCACCCCGGGGGCGGCCGGGCGGGTGCAGGCCTGGGTCGTGGGGCCGGGACTGGGCACCGACCAAGCCGGGGCCGCCGCGTTGTGGTTCGCGTTGGAAACCGATCTGCCGGTGCTGGTCGACGCCGACGGCCTGACCATGTTGGCGGCCCACCCCGATCTGGTGGCCAACCGCACCGCGCCGACCGTGTTGACTCCGCACGCCGGCGAATTCGCCCGTCTGGCGGGGGCGCCGCCCGGGGACGACCGCGTCGGAGCCTGCCGCAGGCTCGCCGACACGTTCGGCGCCACCGTGCTGCTCAAGGGCAATGTCACCGTCATCGCCGACCCGGGCGGCCCGGTATACCTGAATCCGGCCGGACAGTCCTGGGCGGCCACCGCCGGGTCCGGTGACGTGCTGTCCGGGATGATCGGCGCGCTGCTGGCGTCCGGATTGCCGGCTGCCGAGGCTGCCGCGGCCGGGGCGTTCGTGCACGCCCGGGCCGCGGCGCTGTCGGCCGCCGATCCGGGGCCCGGTGACGCGCCCACGTCGGCGTCACGAATCCTCTACCACATCCGGGCCGCCCTGGCCGCCCTGTAGCACTCAGTCACCTCAACGAAAGGATCCTCCGTGTCCCGCAGCCACCCGTCCGTGCCCGCGCATTCGATCGCTCCCGCCTACACCGGCCGGATGTTCACCGCCCCCGTACCCGCGCTGCGGCTGCCCGATGACTCGATGGATCCGGAGGCCGCCTACCGCTTCATCCACGACGAGCTGATGCTCGACGGCAGTTCGCGGCTGAACCTGGCCACCTTCGTCAGCACCTGGATGGATCCAGAGGCCGGGAAACTGATGGCCGAGACGTTCGACAAGAACATGATCGACAAGGACGAATATCCGGCGACCGCGGCCATCGAGCAGCGCTGCGTATGCATGGTGGCCGACCTGTTCCACGCCGAACACCTGCGCGACGACGACCCCTCCAGCGCCGTCGGCGTGTCCACCATCGGCTCGAGCGAGGCCGTCATGCTGGGCGGGCTGGCATTGAAATGGCGCTGGCGCCAGCGGGTCGGCAAAGGCTGGGAGGGCCGCACCCCGAACCTGGTGATGGGCTCCAACGTCCAGGTCGTCTGGGAGAAGTTCTGCCGCTACTTCGACGTCGAACCCCGCTATCTGCCGATGGAGGAAGGCCGCTACGTCATCACCCCCGAACAGGTCATCGACGCCGTCGACGAGAACACCATCGGCGTGGTGGCGATCCTGGGCACCACCTACACCGGCGAACTCGAACCGATCGCCGAGATCTGCGCGGCGCTGGACAAACTGGCAGCCGGCGGGGGTGTGGACGTGCCGGTGCACGTCGACGCCGCCAGCGGCGGCTTCGTGGTGCCGTTCTTGCATCCCGACCTGATCTGGGATTTCCGGCTGCCCCGGGTGGTGTCGATCAACGTCAGCGGCCACAAATACGGGCTGACCTACCCCGGCATCGGGTTCGTCGTGTGGCGCAGCGCCGAGCACCTACCTGAGGAGCTGGTCTTCCGGGTCAACTACCTGGGCGGAGACATGCCGACCTTCACGCTGAACTTTTCCCGCGCGGGCAACCAGGTCGTCGGCCAGTACTACAACTTCCTGCGGCTCGGCCGCGACGGTTACACCAAGGTCATGCAGACCCTGTCGTCGACCGCGCGGTGGCTGGGCGAGCAGCTGTGCACGGGCGAGCATTGCGAGCTGATCTCGGACGGTTCGGCGATCCCGGTGGTCAGCTTCCGGCTTGCCAGGGACCGCGGGTACACCGAGTTCGACCTCTCCCACGAGTTGCGGAGCTTCGGGTGGCAGGTGCCCGCCTACACCATGCCCGACAATGCCACCAACGTCTCGGTGCTGCGCGTCGTGGTGCGCGAAGGACTCTCCGCCGACCTGGCCCGGGCGTTGCACGACGACGCCCGCACCGCGCTGGCCGCGCTGGACAAGCTCAAGCCGGGCGGACACTACGACGCCCAGCACTTCGCGCACTGACGCCCCCGGGTGCCCCCAAGCGGCTCTGGGAGAATAGCGGCAGCGAACTGACACACAGATAACCGGGAGTGCGACTTCGTTGGCCGTTACGCCGATATCCCTGACACCGGGCGTCCTCGCCGAGGCCGTGGTGGACCTGGGTGCCATTGACCACAACGTGCGGGTGCTGCGCGAGCATGCCGGCAGCGCGCAGGTAATGGCTGTCGTCAAGGCCGACGGCTATGGCCACGGCGCCTCCCGGGTGGCCCTGGCCGCACTGGCCGCCGGTGCGACCGAACTCGGTGTCGCCACCGTCGACGAGGCACTCGCATTGCGCGCCGACGGCATCACCGCGCCGGTGCTGGCCTGGCTGCATCCGCCCGGCATCGACTTCGGGCCCGCGCTGCTGGGCGACGTGCAGATCGCCGTGTCCTCGGTGCGCCAGCTCGACGAACTGCTGGATGCGGTGCGACGGACCGGCCGGACGGCGGCGGTGACCGTCAAGGTCGACACCGGGCTGAACCGCAATGGCGTGGCCCCGGCGCAGTACCCGGCGATGCTGATCGCGCTGCGCCAGGCCGTCGCCGAGGATGCGATCCGGCTGCGGGGGCTGATGTCGCACATGGTTTACGCGGACGCACCGGACAAGTCCATTAATGACGTTCAGGCCCAACGGTTCAGTGACATGATTGCGTACGCCCGTGACCAGGGGGTGCGGTTCGAGGTGGCGCACCTGTCGAACTCATCGGCAACCATGGCCCGTCCCGACCTGACCTTCGACCTGGTGCGGCCGGGCATCGCGGTGTACGGGTTGAGCCCGGTGCCTAAGCTGGGCGACATGGGCCTGGTGCCGGCGATGACCGTGAAATGTGCTGTTGCGCTGGTGAAGTCGATTCACGCCGGGGAGGGTGTGTCGTATGGACACACCTGGATCGCGCCCCGCGACACCAATCTGGCGCTGCTGCCGATCGGCTACGCCGACGGCGTGTTCCGCGCACTGGGCGGGCGCCTGGAGGTGCTGATCAACGGCAGGCGCCGGCCTGGCGTCGGGCGGATCTGTATGGATCAGTTCGTCGTCGATCTGGGGCCCGGGCCCCTCGACGTGGCCGAAGGCGACGAGGCGATCCTGTTCGGGCCCGGCAACCGGGGCGAACCCACCGCGCAGGACTGGGCCGATCTGGTCGGCACTATCCACTATGAAGTGGTCACCAGCCCGCGGGGGCGCATCACCAGAACCTATCGCGAGGCCGAAACCGTTGACCGCTGATGAAACCCGCAGGCGCCAGAAGGCTTGGCTTGCGGGCGGCGCCGGGCTGACCGCGGTCGCCACGCTTGTCGGAGCCTCGGCCCGCCGGTCGATGGCCGAACGCACCGCCTCCCTCGAAGATCCATGGGCCGATGAGGATTTCGAGCGCCTGGACAGCGATCGCAGCCTGGTGGTGACCGCTCCCGACGGGGTGCCGCTGGCGGTGCGCGAGGCCGGGCCGGTGGACGCACCACTGACCCTCGTCTTCGCCCACGGATTCTGCCTGCGCATGGGCGCCTTCCACTTTCAGCGAATGCGGCTCGGCGAGCACTGGGGTTCGCAGGTGCGGATGGTTTTCTACGACCAGCGCGGGCATGGCCAGTCCGGCGAGGGCGCGCCCGAGTCCTACACGCTGACCCAACTCGGCCAGGACCTGGAAACCGTGTTGCAGGTGACAGCGCCGCGCGGGTTGATCGTGTTGGTCGGCCATTCCATGGGTGGCATGACGGTGATGTCGCATGCCCGGCAGTTCCCCCGGCAGTACGGCCGCCGGATCGTGGGCGCCGCGTTGCTATCCTCGGCCGCCGAAGGGGTGACGCGCTCACCCCTGGGCGAGTTCCTGAAAAACCCGGCGATGGAAGCCGTCCGGTTCACCGCCCGGTCTGCACCGAAGCTGGTGCACCGCGGCCGTAACGTGTCGCGGTCACTGATCGGGCCGATTCTGCGGGCCGCGTCCTACAGCGACCTGCAGGTCAGCCGGAGCCTGGACGCGTTCTCCCAGCGAATGATGAACGACACCCCGATCGCCACCCTGGTGGGCTTCCTGGGTGCCCTGGAGGTGCACGACGAAACCGCTGGGCTGTGGACGTTGCTCAAGATTCCGACCCTGGTCGTATGCGGTGACCACGACCTGCTCACCCCGGACGAATACTCTCGGAAGATGGCGGCCTCGCTGCCACAATCCGAACTGGTCATCGTCACCGGGGCCAGTCACCTGGCGCTGCTGGACAAGCCCGATGCCATCAACGAAGGGCTGGTCCGGCTCGTCAACCGGGCTATTCCGGGCAAGATGGCGCTGCGGTACCGGCGGTTCGGGGAACGGTACCGCAGGTTCGGGGAACGGCTCCGGCACCGTGGCTGAGCAGGGCTGTCTCGGGGGCACGGCGACCCTGGCGCGCGTCGAGGACACCGTTGCGCTGGGTTCCCGGCTGGGTGAGCAGCTGCGCGCGGGCGACGTGGTGGTGCTCTCCGGTCCCCTTGGCGCCGGAAAAACCGTGCTGGCCAAGGGTATTGCCGCGGCGATGGATGTCGATGGCCCGGTCACCTCGCCGACGTATGTGCTTGCGCGGGTGCATCCGGCGCGGCAGCCGGGCAGTCCGGCGATGGTTCACGTCGACGTCTACCGGCTGCTGGACCACCCGGATCACACAAGCGCCGATCTGCTCGGTGAGCTCGACTCGCTGGACCTCGACACCGATCTCGACGACTCGGTCGTCGTGGTCGAGTGGGGCGAGGGTCTGGCCGAACGCCTCTCCGAGCGGCACCTCGACGTGCGACTGCAGCGACTCAGCCACTCCGACACCAGGATCGCGACCTGGGAGTGGGTCTATTCAGGGACGAGCTCATGACGCTGATCTTGGCTATCGACACCGCCACCCCGGCGGTGACGGCAGGCGTGGTGCGCCTTGAGGGCGCCGACTGCGTCACCCTGGCCGAGCGGGTCACCGTCGACGCCCGGGCGCACGCCGAACGGCTGACTCCGAACGTGCTGGCCGCGCTCGCCGATGCGGCGCTGACGATGGCCGACCTGGACGCCGTCGTGGTGGGCTGTGGTCCCGGCCCGTTCACCGGTCTGCGGGCCGGTATGGCGACCGCCGCCGCGTACGGGCACGCGCTGGACATCCCGGTGCACGGTGTGTGCAGCCTGGACGCCATCGGTGGGCGAACCACCGGTGACACGCTGGTGGTCATCGACGCTCGCCGCCGCGAGGTCTACTGGGCGCGCTACCGCGACGGCGTCCGCACCGGCGGGCCGGCGGTCAACGCGCCGGCCGACGTCGACCCGGGCACAGCGCGGGCAGTCGCCGGCTCCCCGGACCACGCGGCGCTCTTCGACCTGCCGCGGTGCGAGCCGGTCTACCCGACACCGGCGGGCCTGGTAGCCGCGGCGCTGTCGGACTGGTCGCAAGAACCGGGGGCGCTGGTGCCGTTATATCTGCGCCGGCCAGACGCCAAGCCATTGGCGGCTCGCCCATGACGGCCCACACCGAGCCCGTCATCATGGGTGCGCTGACTCGCGCGGACGCCGACCGGTGCGCCGAGCTGGAGGCCCAGCTGTTCGACGGCGACGATCCGTGGCCGGCGGTCGCGTTCGAACGCGAACTCGCGAGCATGCGCAGCCACTACGTGGGCGCGCGCAGCGCCGGCGCGCTGGTCGGTTATGCCGGCATCTCCCGGTTGGGCCGCACCCCGCCGTTCGAATACGAGGTGCACACCATCGGCGTGGACCCTGCCTACCAGGGACAGGGCATCGGCCGCCGGCTGCTCAACGAACTGCTGGACTTCGCCAGCGGCGGTGTCGTCTACCTGGAGGTTCGCACCGACAACGAGGCCGCCCTCGGGTTGTATCGCAGCGTGGGATTCGAGCAGATCGGCCTGCGCCGGCGGTACTACCGGGTCAGCGGCGCCGACGCCTACACGATGCGACGGGCGGCGCAGTGAAGGCCTCTCGCGTGTCCGGGACGATCATCTTGGCCATCGAAACCTCCTGCGATGAAACCGGTGTCGGCATCGCGCGCCTGGATCCCGACGGCACCGTGACCTTGTTGGCCGACGAGGTGGCTTCCAGCGTCGACGAGCATGTGCGGTTCGGCGGTGTGGTCCCCGAGATCGCCTCCCGAGCGCACCTGGAAGCGCTTGGTCCCGCGATGCGGCGCGCGCTGGAGGCTGCCGGCCTGAAACAACCCGACATCGTCGCGGCCACCATCGGGCCCGGACTGGCCGGCGCGCTGTTGGTGGGAGCGGCCGCGGCCAAGGCGTATTCGGCTGCCTGGGGAGTGCCGTTCTACGCCGTCAACCATCTGGGCGGGCACCTGGCTGCCGACGTGTACGAGCACGGGCCGCTGCCCGAGTGTGTGGCGCTACTGGTGTCCGGCGGCCACACCCACCTGTTGCATGTGCGTTCGCTCGGCGAGCCGATCGTCGAGCTGGGCAGCACCGTTGACGACGCCGCCGGTGAGGCCTACGACAAGGTGGCGCGGCTGCTGGGCCTGGGGTACCCGGGCGGCAAGGTGCTTGACGACCTGGCTCGCACCGGCGATCGCGATGCCATCGTGTTCCCGCGTGGCATGACCGGTCCGGCCGACGACCCGTACGCGTTCAGCTTCTCCGGGCTCAAAACTTCTGTGGCGCGCTACCTGGAAAGCCACGTGAGCCACCCGGACTTCCGGCCTGCCGATGTCGCGGCCGGGTTCCAGGAGGCCGTCGCCGACGTGCTGACCAAGAAGGCGGTGCGCGCGGCCACCGGCCTGGGCGTATCGACCCTGCTGATCGCGGGGGGAGTGGCCGCGAACTCACGGCTGCGCGAGCTGGCCGCGCAACGCTGCGCTGAGGCCGGCCTGACGCTGCGAATCCCCAGGCCCAGGCTGTGCACCGACAACGGGGCGATGATCGCCGCGTTCGCCGCGCATCTGGTGGCCGCGGCTGCCCCGCCATCACCGCTGGATGCGGCAACCGACCCGGGTCTGCCGGTGATAAAAAGCCAGGTTGGCTGAGCCGGACACGCCAACAACCAGGAAGCACCGGGGCGCCCTTGAGTGCTAGCACTCTCATGTATAGAGTGCTAGGTGGCAGTCGGACAACCCCTGTGTCGGCACCCGCGACGACGGCGCGAGGGCACGGACGAATGCCGAATCACCTGGTAATTCGGACGGTTCGGGGAAAGCCCCGGACCGACCGCCAACTCTGGTCGGGGCGAAGGCCTCGGACCTTATCTAACTAGTGGAGGGCTCCAATCGTGGCGAAGGTGAACATCAAGCCACTCGAGGACAAGATTCTCGTGCAGGCCAACGAGGCCGAGACCACGACCGCGTCCGGTCTGGTCATTCCTGACACCGCCAAGGAGAAGCCCCAGGAGGGCACCGTCGTCGCAGTCGGCCCCGGCCGGTGGGACGAGGATGGCGAGAAGCGGATCCCGCTGGACGTGTCGGAGGGTGACACCGTCATCTACAGCAAGTACGGTGGCACCGAGATCAAGTACAACGGCGAGGAATACCTGATCCTGTCGGCACGCGACGTGCTGGCCGTCGTTTCCAAGTAAGGTACCGTGTTCCGCCCCGGCGATCCCCGTGTTCAACCACGGGTGATTTCCGGGGCGGCATGCGTTACTGGAATTGCCCGGCTCCTCAGCAGGCCCCTCGGCCTGCATCGTCGCCGGGCGTACTGGAATTGCCCGGCTCCTCAGCAGGCCCCTCGGCCTGCATTGTCGCCGGGTGTAAAGGAGCCTGATGAGCAAGCTGATTGAGTACGACGAGACCGCGCGTCGCGCCATGGAGGCGGGCGTGAACAAGCTCGCCGACACGGTACGGGTGACGCTGGGGCCGCGCGGCCGGCATGTGGTGCTGGCGAAGGCGTTCGGTGGGCCCGTGGTGACCAACGACGGCGTCACCGTCGCCCGTGAGATTGACCTGGAAGACCCGTTCGAGAACCTGGGCGCCCAGCTGGTGAAGTCGGTGGCCACCAAGACCAACGACGTCGCCGGCGACGGCACCACCACCGCGACCGTGCTGGCGCAAGCACTGATCAAGGGCGGCCTGCGGCTAGTCGCTGCCGGGGTCAACCCGATCGCGCTCGGCTCGGGAATCGCCAAGGCCGCCGACGTGGTGTCCGAGGCGTTGCTGGCGGCGGCCACTCCGGTGTCCGGCAAGAGCGCCATAGCGCAGGTGGCGACGGTCTCCTCGCGCGACGAGCAAATCGGTGAGCTGGTCGGTGAGGCGATGAGCAAGGTAGGTCACGACGGCGTGGTCAGCGTCGAAGAATCCTCGACCTTGAACACCGAGCTGGAGTTCACCGAGGGCGTCGGTTTCGACAAGGGGTTCCTGTCGGCGTATTTCGTGACCGACTTCGACTCCCAGGAAGCCGTGCTCGAGGACCCGCTGATCCTGCTGCACCAAGAGAAGATCGGCTCGCTGCCTGACCTGCTGCCGTTGCTCGAGAAGGTTGCCGAATCGGGCAAGCCGCTGGTGATCATCGCCGAAGACGTCGAGGGCGAGGCACTCGCGACCCTGGTCGTCAACTCCATCCGCAAGACGTTGAAAGCGGTCGCGGTCAAGTCGCCGTACTTCGGCGACCGGCGCAAGGCATTCCTGCAGGACCTGGCAGCGGTGACGGGAGCCGAGGTGGTCAACCCCGACGCCGGCCTGGTGCTGCGCGAGGTGGGTCTGGAGGTGATGGGCTCGGCCCGGCGGGTCGTGGTCAGCAAGGACGACACCATCATCGTCGACGGCGGCGGTGCCCCGGATGCGGTCGCCGCCCGCGTCAATCTCCTGCGTGCCGAGATCGACAACAGCGACTCCGACTGGGATCGCGAGAAGCTCGGGGAGCGGCTGGCCAAGCTGGCCGGCGGGGTGGCCGTCATCAAGGTGGGTGCCGCCACCGAGACCGCGCTCAAAAAGCGCAAGGAAAGCGTCGATGATGCGGTGGCGGCTGCCAAGGCCGCCGTGGAAGAGGGCATCGTCGCCGGTGGTGGATCGGCCCTCATTCAGGCGGGTAAGGCGCTGAAGGAACTGCGTGCGTCGCTGACCGGCGACGAGGCCAGCGGCGTCGACGTGTTCGCCGAGGCCCTCACCGCACCGCTGTACTGGATCGCCACCAACGCCGGGCTGGACGGCTCGGTCGTGGTCAACAAGGTCAGCGAGCTGCCCGCCGGGCACGGGCTGAACGCCAGCACCCTCAGCTACGGCGACTTGGCTGCCGACGGCATCGTCGACCCGGTCAAGGTGACCAGGTCGGCGGTGCTCAACGCCTCATCGGTGGCCCGGATGGTGCTCACCACCGAGACGGCAATTGTCGAGAAAGTAAGCAACGATGATGAAGATGATCATGGCCACGGCCACGGTCATCATCACCACCACTAATTCGACCAGTGCGAAGCATCCCCGGCCACAGCGGCCGGGGATGTTCTCGTTTAAGTGTCAGTACCGGGACATGACATCCGGTCTGCGGTGACACGCGCGCGGGATGAACTCCTGAAGTTTCTCGAAGCAGATCGGATTCCTGGCGCGGTCGAACGAGCTGTTCGATCACATCCGAATCGAAGACGGTAACGGTGAGGCGCTGTACCGCGCGCCGTTGGACAACCGTCCCCGACACACATACGGACGACAGTCGGCCTTCTGCCACGTATGCTGCCTTCGCTGCGCCAGATCTCCTATGAGGTCGTGGAGTCCATCCGGCAGCAGACTGATCCGCACTGAACCCAGAGCGACCCCCGCCGATTGGCGGGGTCGCGCCGGTTAGGTGGGTTAGGCCCCAATCAGGCCCTAATCAGGCGGAGCGGCGGATACCGCGACTACGCCCGATGCCGCCCTTGAGCAGTAGGTCGCGCTCGGATTCGGACAGGCCGCCCCAAACACCGTAGGGTTCGCCGACGTCCATTGCGTGCGAACGGCACTCCTCGATCACCGGGCAGCGTCGGCACATATCCTTGGCGCGCTGTTCGCGTTGCATGCGGGCGCGGCCGCGCTCACCATCGGGATGGAAGAACATCGATGAGTCGACGCCGCGGCACAGGCCCTGCAGTTGCCAGTTCCAGATATCGGCGTTGGGTCCAGGTAGCTGCTCCGGCTGTGGCATTGGTAATTCCCTCTCTGCACGGCACACCCAAGTGGAGGTCAGGTTCGCGAACACGCGAGTTGTGCAACTGAAATGGAGTGGCGTCACCGATGACTACCCGTCAACGTTAGACGTTAGGGGCGCTACCGAATTTCCGTCAATAGCCGCCTGTTCGGGCAAAATGCGGGAGCGTTGGATGAGAATTAACTCTGCGTTCATCTGTCGCGCATTTGCCGACGACAGAACGTCCCATCGAGATCGGATAGATGTCGAGATTTCCCAGCTCAGAGCGGTACTGTGAAGAAGCTGCAATTAGCGTACGGATAGCTGTGCGTAATACTCCGGTAACACAGAAACCACAAACTTTTTACTACTAAGGCGCAGCTATCACGGTGATTGAAACTCGTCACACTTCGGCGATTGAGCCAACGCTGGACACCGCCGCCTTCGGAAGCCGGCCGGGCGCCTGGCCGCTGCCGACGGCGACCACGCCACATCAGCTGTGGCTGCGGGCCGTCGCTGCCGGTGGGCAGGGTCGTTACGGCAGCGCGTACAGCGACCTGGCGTTGCTGCGGCGTCGCGTTCCGGCGGGACCGTTGGCCTCGCTGGCGCACAGCACGCAGGGATCGTTCCTGCGGCAGCTCGGCTGGCACACGCTGGCGCGAGGCTGGGACGGCCGCGCCCTGGCGCTGGCCGGTGCCGATCCCGAGGCCTGTGTCGATGCGCTGGTCGGGCTGGCCGCGGACGCCCTGGGCATCGGCCGCTTCGCTGCGGCGGCGACATTGTTGACTCGCGCGGACGCTTCTCTCGAGGCGGCCCAGTTGCCGGCCCAAGTGGCCGACCGGCTGGCAGTGCGCCGACGGTGGGTGGCCGCGGAACTGGCGATGGCCGCCGGCGACGGGGCGACCGCTGTCGGCCATGCGGAGGTAGCGGCCGAGCTGGCCCAGACAATGGCCGGCGCGTCGGCGCGACACCGGGTCAAAAGTGACGTGGTGCTGGCGGCTGCCCTGTGCAGCGCCGGCGCTACCGAGCGGGCACGCGCTGTCGGTGAAGGGGCACTGGACGCCACCGGCCGGCTCGGGCTGATACCGCTGCGCTGGGCATTGGCCTGCTTGCTGATCGATATCGGAAGCGTCACGTTTACAGCACAAGAGCTGTCTGAGCTTCGTGATATCTGCGCAGGCCAGGTGCGGCGCGCCGGTGGAACGTGGCGTACCGCTTGAAACACCGTCCGGCCGTTATTGTCGATCTGTGAGTTAGCCCGGGATGTGTCCGGTTCGTAACGTTGGAGATATCGCCGTCGATGACAATTGAAGGGGAACGTCTCGACGCTGTGGTTGCGGAAGCCGTGGCAGGAGACCGGAACGCGCTTCGGGAGGTGCTGGAGACCATCCGCCCGATTGTCGTGCGATATTGCCGGGCGCGAGTCGGCACGGTCGAGCGGGGTGGCCTGTCAGCTGATGACGTGGCACAGGAGGTGTGCTTGGCCACCATAACGGCGCTACCGCGCTACCGGGACCGGGGACGTCCGTTCCTGGCCTTCCTGTACGGCATCGCAGCGCACAAGGTCGCCGACGCTCACCGGGCCGCCGGCCGTGATCTTGCCTATCCCGCCGAATTTGTTCCCGAGCGACTCTCGGTCGACGCGGGCCCGGAACAGTTGGCCATCGAGGCCGATTCGGTCACCCGCATGAGCGAATTGCTCGAGATCCTGCCGTCCAAGCAACGCGAGATCCTCATCCTGCGTGTGGTCGTCGGCCTGTCCGCCGAGGAGACCGCCGCAGCCGTCGGCAGCACCACAGGAGCGGTCCGGGTGGCCCAGCACCGCGCACTTCAGCGGCTGAAGGACGAAATCGTCGCGGCAGGTGACTATGCCTGATTTTGGTTCCGCCCTCGGCGATCAGCCGGGCTTGGACGAGGTGGCCCGCACTGATCTGCTCCTCGATGCGCTCGCCGGTCGTGAGGACTTTGCTCTCGACGATCCCGACGACGATGCGCTGGCCGCCCTGTTGGGGGACTGGCGCGACGACCTGCGGTGGCCACCGGCGAGTGCACTGGTTTCGCAGGACGACGCCGTCGAGGCGCTGATCGCCGGGATTTCGGAGCGCCGCCGTGCTCGTCGCGGCCTGGCGGCGATCGGATCGGTGGCTGCGACGCTGTTGTTGCTGAGCGGATTTGGTGCCGTGGTGGCCGATGCCCGCCCCGGAGACGCGCTGTACGGCCTGCACGCGATGATGTTCAACGAACCGCGGGTCAATGACGATCAGGTCGTGTTGTCTGCCAAGGCCGACCTGGCGAAGGTCGAGCAAATGATCGCCCAGGGTCAGTGGGACCAGGCCCAGACTCAATTGGCCGAGGTCAGTAGCACCGTGCAGGCCGTGAACGACGGTGGCCGCCGGCAGAACCTGTTGGATGAGGTGAATCAGCTGAACACCAAGGTGGAGAAGCGGGATCGGCACGCGACTTTGCCGCCCAACTCGCCGCCCAACCCTGCGCTGGTCGCTCCGACCGATTCCCCAGGGAACCCGTCGACCCCGCCGGCTCCCTCGGTATCCGGGCCGCCGACGTCATCAAACGCGCCGGAAACGACCGTGCCGACCAGTCCGGTCGTTTCGGCCACTTCGACCTCGACACCTCCGTCGCCGACCACGACTGGGTCCAGGTCGCCATCGTCGACAATGAGGCCGACGCCGACGCCGACCACGAGTCCGACTCCCGCCCCGACTCCATCGTCGACACCGACACCGAAGCCGACCCCGTCGTCGGTGGCGCCCAGTGCGACGCCCAGTTTCACGCCGACCTCACCGGCCGCGGGCGCGACTTCTCCCGGTCCTGGTCCTGGCCCGTCGCCTGAACCGTCAGGAGAACCCAGCGATGCGTCGACGAACCCGCAGAGTCCGGTGGCTCAGACGTCGGGGCAGGCGACGCCGTAAACGCCGGCGACAACGAGTCCTACACCCTGAATGAGGGGGCCTGAACGAGCTCAGTGGCGGCGGTGGAATCCGTCTGCGTCTGACGTCGCTTCGTTCAGCGAGGCATCGGCGTATCCACGGCAGTAATCCCACGTGACGTAGGCGTCAGGCTCGGGGTCGTAGGCCGGCTCGTGCGGACGGACGGTGCCGTCGATCAGCAGTTGCAGCAGGTTGGCGCGCAACATGTCCCAGTCGTGATAGTGGTCTTGCTGGCACTCTTCGCAGCACACCACAAGTCCGCGAATTCCCTTGTTCGCCAGCAGAGCCTCGTAAACGGCCAGATCGGCCAGGTCGGCCTCTACCGCCAGCCGCTCTTGCTGATCGAGGGGCTGGCCCGGCTCGACGGCCTCCAGCGCCGCCGACGGGTCACACGGGTCGTCGGCGAACGGATCGGGCGGCAAACCCGGCGGGAGGTGGTCGCGCACGCCTCCACACTACGCAGGCAGGCCACGATCGCGCCAGAAAATGAGAAGGCGTGCCGTTCCGCACCCGCGCCACGCCAGAAGCTGCGAGTCGGGCAGGGTCGGTAAGCCGATAGGATAGGTTTCTCACTCCGCATGCGTATGGAGGGCTTGACCGATGTCCCGTGGCATGTCCCACCTAGAAGACAGCTCCGACCTGCTCGGCGGCCCCTACGTGCACGACGCGCCTGTTGGAGGCGTGACAGATGACCCGGTGCCGACCGGCGGCGACGACCCGCACAAGGTGGCGATGCTGGGACTGACATTCGACGATGTCCTGCTGCTGCCCTCGGCTTCCGACGTGGTGCCTGCCACTGCGGACACCTCGAGTCAGCTCACCAAGAAGATCAGGCTCAAGGTGCCGTTGGTCAGCTCGGCGATGGACACCGTCACCGAGGCGCGGATGGCGATCGCGATGGCGCGGGCCGGCGGCATGGGGGTGCTGCACCGCAACCTGCCCGTGGCCGAACAAGCCGGCCAGGTCGAAATGGTGAAGCGGTCTGAAGCCGGCATGGTCACCGATCCGGTCACCTGCCGGCCGGACGCCACGTTGGCCCAGGTCGACGCCTTGTGTGCCCGGTTCCGGATCTCCGGACTGCCGGTGGTCGACGCGCTGGGCTCACTTGTCGGGATCATCACCAACCGCGATATGCGGTTCGAGGTCGACCAGTCCAGGCAGGTCGCCGAGGTGATGACCAAAGCCCCGCTGATCACCGCCCAGGAGGGTGTCACTGCGTCGGCGGCGCTGGGCCTGTTGCGCCGGCACAAGATCGAGAAGCTGCCCGTCGTGGATGGCCGCGGCCGGCTGACCGGGCTGATCACGGTCAAAGACTTCGTCAAGACCGAGCAACACCCGTTGGCCACCAAGGACAGCGACGGCCGGCTGCTGGTGGGTGCCGCCGTCGGTGTGGGCGGTGATGCCTGGGTGCGCGCGATGATGCTGGTAGACGCCGGGGCTGACGTGCTGATCGTCGACACTGCGCACGCCCACAACCGGCAGGTGCTCGACATGGTCGGCAAACTCAAGGCCGAGGTCGGCGAACGGGTCGAGGTGGTCGGCGGCAATGTCGCCACCAGGTCCGCGGCTGCGGCGTTGGTCGACGCCGGCGCCGACGCGGTGAAGGTCGGCGTGGGGCCGGGGTCGATCTGTACGACCCGGGTGGTGGCCGGTGTTGGTGCGCCGCAGATCACGGCGATCCTGGAGGCCGTCGCGGTGTGCGGGCCGGCGGGCGTCCCGGTGATCGCGGACGGAGGTCTGCAGTACTCCGGCGATATCGCCAAGGCGCTGGCCGCTGGTGCGTCGACGGCCATGCTGGGCTCGTTGCTGGCCGGCACCGCCGAGGCGCCGGGCGAGCTGATCTTCGTCAACGGCAAGCAGTTCAAGAGCTACCGCGGCATGGGGTCGTTGGGCGCCATGCAAGGCCGGGGCGGAGGTAAGTCGTACTCCAAAGACCGCTACTTCGCCGACGATGCGCTCTCCGAAGACAAGTTGGTACCCGAGGGCATCGAGGGCCGGGTGCCGTTCCGCGGTCCGCTGGGTTCGGTGATCCACCAGCTGACCGGCGGTCTGCGCGCGGCGATGGGCTACACCGGCTCGCCCACCATCGAGGTGCTGCAGCAGGCGCAGTTCGTCCGGATCACCGCAGCGGGCCTCAAGGAGAGCCACCCGCACGACGTTGCCATGACTGTCGAAGCACCCAACTACTACGCACGCTGACGGCGAACCTGACATGGTCGAAATCGGCATGGGCCGCACCGCCCGGCGCACCTACGAACTCAGTGAGATCGGTATCGTGCCGTCGCGGCGCACCCGCTCGTCGCAAGACGTGTCCACGGCGTGGCAGCTGGACGCCTACCGGTTCGAGATCCCCGTGCTGGCACACCCGACCGATGCCCTGGTGTCGCCGGAGTTCGCCATCGAACTCGGCCGGCTCGGCGGGCTGGGCGTGCTCAACGGCGAGGGGCTGATCGGCCGGCACGCTGATGTCGGAGCCAAGATCGCCCAGCTCGTCGAGGCCGCTGAAAAGGAGCCCGAGCCGTCGGCGGCGATCCGGCTGCTGCAGGAGCTGCACGCCGCACCGCTGGACCCCGACCTGCTGGGCGCCGCGGTGGCCCGCATCCGCGAGGCCGGCGTGACCACCGCGGTGCGGCTCAGCCCGCAAAATGCCCGGGCGCTCACACCGGTGCTGCTCTCGGCCGGTATCGACCTGCTCGTCATCCAGGGCACGATCGTCTCTGCTGAGCGGGTGGCCAGCGACGGTGAGCCACTCAACCTGAAGACCTTCATCTCTGAACTCGACGTTCCTGTGGTCGCCGGCGGTGTGCTCGACCACCGCACCGCGCTGCATCTGATGCGCACCGGTGCCGCCGGCGTCATCGTCGGCTACGGCTCCACCAGGGGGGTGACCACCAACGACGAGGTGCTGGGGATCAGTGTGCCGATGGCCACCGCGATCGCCGATGCCGCCGCGGCGCGGCGCGAATACCTCGACGAGACCGGCGGCCGCTATGTGCATGTGCTGGCCGACGGCGATATCCACACCTCCGGCGAGCTGGCCAAGGCCATCGCCTGCGGCGCCGACGCGGTAGTGCTGGGCACGCCGTTGGCCGAGTCTGCCGAGGCGCTCGGCGAAGGGTGGTTCTGGCCGGCCGCGGCCGCGCACCCGTCATTGCCGCGCGGGGCGTTGCTGCAGATCGCCGTCGGCGAGCGGCCGCCGCTGCAGCGGATCCTGAACGGGCCGTCCGACGACCCGTTCGGCACCCTGAATCTGGTCGGTGGTCTGCGCCGATCGATGGCCAAGGCCGGTTATTGCGACCTCAAGGAGTTCCAGAAGGTCGGTCTGACCGTAGAGACCTGACACCCGTCACGCTCGGCCACAGTTAGGGTTGACTAATTAGCGGGCCAACCGTGACAGCCGTCATACTGCTTCGATGAAGCCGGATTACGACGTCCTGATCATCGGTTCGGGTTTCGGGGGCAGCGTCAGCGCGCTGCGGCTGACCGAAAAGGGCTATCGCGTAGGCGTGTTGGAGGCCGGCCGCCGCTACTCCGACGAGGAGTTCGCCAAGACGTCCTGGGATTTGCGCAAGTTTCTGTGGGCGCCGAGGCTGGGCTGCTACGGCATCCAACGGATCCACCCGCTGCGCAACGTGATGATTCTGGCCGGCGCCGGAGTGGGAGGCGGCTCGCTCAACTACGCCAACACTTTGTACGTGCCGCCGGAGCCGTTCTTCGCCGACCAGCAGTGGTCGCACATCACCGACTGGCGTTCCGAACTGATGCCGCATTACGAGCAGGCGCAGCGGATGCTGGGCGTTGTGTACAACCCGACCTTCACCGACGCCGACCGGATCGTCAAGGAGGTTGCCGACGAGATGGGGTGCGGCGACACGTTCGTGCCGACCCCGGTCGGGGTTTTCTTCGGCCCGGACGGCACCAAGACGCCGGGCAAGACCGTGCCCGACCCGTATTTCGGCGGCGCGGGGCCGGCGCGCACCGGCTGTCTGGAATGCGGCTGCTGCATGACGGGCTGCCGCCACGGCGCCAAGAACACGCTGCTGAAGAATTACCTGGGCCTCGCGGAATCAGCTGGTGCTCAGGTGATTCCGATGACGACGGTGAAAGGTTTCGAGCAGCGGTCCGACGGGCTGTGGGAGGTTCGCACCGTTCGTACCGGCAGTTGGCTGCGCCGGGACAGGCGCACCTACACCGCCACGCACCTGGTCCTGGCTGCGGGTACCTGGGGAACCCAGCATCTGCTGTTCAAGATGCGCGACAAAGGCAAATTGCCCCAGGTTTCGAAGCGCCTGGGCGTGTTGACCCGAACCAACTCCGAGTCGATCGTCGGCGCCGCGACGTTGAAGGTGTCGCCGGACCTGGACTTGACCCACGGGGTGGCGATCACGTCGTCGATTCACCCGACGCCCGACACCCACGTCGAACCCGTCCGCTATGGCAAGGGCTCGAACGCGATGGGACTGCTGCAGACCCTGATGACCGACGGCTCCGGACCCGGGGGCACCGATGTGCCGCGGTGGAAACAGTTGTTGGAGAGCGCCCGCGAGGATCCACGCGGCATAATCCGGCTGATCAATCCCCGTCAGTGGAGCGAGCGCACGGTGATCGCGCTGGTGATGCAGCACCTGGACAACTCGATCACCACGTTCACCAAGCGCGGGAAGCTGGGTATCCGTTGGTACTCCAGCAAGCAGGGGCACGGCGAGCCGAACCCGACATGGATCCCGGTCGGCAACGAGGTCACCCGCCGCATCGCCGCCAAGATCGACGGCGTGGCCGGCGGCACCTGGGGAGAGCTGTTCAACATCCCGCTGACCGCGCACTTCCTCGGCGGCGCGGTGATCGGTGACAGCCCCGAGCACGGGGTCATCGACCCCTATCACCGGGTCTACGGGTATCCGACGCTGTTCGTGGTGGACGGCGCCGCGATCTCGGCGAACCTGGGCGTCAACCCATCGCTGTCCATCACCGCGCAAGCCGAGCGGGCTGCCTCGCTGTGGCCGAACAAGGACCAGAACGATCAGCGGCCGCTGCAGGGCGGGGCGTACCGTCGGCTGACCCCGATCGACCCGGAGCATCCGGTGGTGCCCGCTGACGCGCCGGGCGCGCTGCGGTGGCTGCCGATCGATCCGGTCAGCTCGGCCGGCTGACGCCGGTCAGCTGGCTTGGTCAGCCGGCGAGGGCCAGCGGCGCCCCGCTGACCACCCGGCTGCGCTGTCCGTGCACATTGACGGGCACGTCGCCCATCAAGGTGACCCGGTGCATGAGCCGATACTGGTCGTCATAGTCGTCGATCGCCCGGTGCTGGGTTGCCCGGTTATCCCAGATGGCAACGTCGCCCGGCTCCCAGTTCCAGCGAATAGTGTTCTCCGGCACGGTGATTCGCCGTTGCAGCAAATCGAACAGCGTGCTTGATTCGTGGCTGTCGAGGCCGGCGAAGCTGCGCACGAAGTCCCCCGCCAGCAGGGTGCGCTCACCGGTCTCGGGGTGCACCCGCACTACGGGATGCTCGGTCCGGAAATCGGGCTTTTCGAACGCCTGCCGAAACGCCCGTTGCGGGTCGGTCATCGATTCGGCTGATTCAGCCGTCACGTAGTCGTAGCGGTTGGTGTGCAGTGCCCACAGGTTCTCGACGAGGCATTTGAGCGGTTCGGGCAGCCCTGCGTACGCTGCCGCGGTATTGGCCCACAGCGTCGACCCGCCATAGCTGGGCAGAGTGACCGCCCGCAGCACCGAGGCCGCCGGGTAGTTCGCTGCGAACGTGACATCGGTGTGCCAGCGGTTCGCCTTGCCGAACTCCGAGTTAATCGGCGTGATGATCGGCGCGTTGTCCGCGCCGTTTTCGAACGCAGCGATCGCGGCCGGGTGGCCGATCGGCGTGCCCAGCAAGCCGGCGAACGCGAGCTGCTGGTGGTCGTCGAGATGGTGCTGGCCGCGGAAGAAGATCACCTTGTGGGTCAACAGCGCCGTGCGGATCTCGTCGACCGCGGCCGGATCAAGGTCACCGCTGAGGCGTACCCCGTCGATTTGGGCGCCGATGCGGCTACCCAGCTTCTTCACGGCCATCAGGTCTGTCATTGCTGTCGTCCTTATGGAGAAATTTGGTGTAGTCAGCTGACTACACCGGCTACTGTAGTCGAATGACTACGCGCTCGGCAACTGGCCGCCAGGAGACGCCCGTCGGGCGGGAGGAGGTGGCGGCCGCAGTCTTGGAGGCCGCCGCCGATTTGTTCGCCGAGCGTGGTCCGGCCGCGACATCGATCCGCGACATTGCCGCCCGATCCAAGGTCAACCACGGATTGGTGTTTCGCCACTTCGGCACCAAGGAGCAGCTGGTCGGGGCCGTGCTCGATCACTTGGGCACGGATCTGACCGGTCTGCTGCACTCCGGGGCGCCGGCCGACGTCCTCGAACGGGCGCTCGACCGGCAGATGCGGGTTTGGGCGCGGACACTGCTCGACGGGTATCCGGCCGAGCAGCTGCAGACGCGTTTTCCCAACGTTGCCGAACTGCTCGACTACGTGCGGACCCGCCACGACAACGACGCCAGCGCGCGGCTGGCGGTCGCCAATGCCCTTGCGCTGCAACTCGGTTGGCGGCTATTCGAACCTATGCTGCGCTTGGCGACCGGTCTCGACGAGCTGACGCACGCCGAACTGCGCCAGGCTGTCCTCGCCGAGACGGCCAGGATCGTCGAACCTCACTGACTCCTGCTCATGGCCCGGCGGTGGACCGGCTCGCGGCCCGGCGGCTGGGTCGGTGGCGGCAGGAGCGGCTTGCGGGTCCGCACGGCAATGGTCGACGGCGAATCCGTGTTGAGCGTGAGGTCTTCACCGGCGTGCCGGATGGTCAGCTCGGTGCCGGGCCCGTCGCGCAGGATGTAGGTGACGTCGGAGTGGTTGACGTCGACAGTCAGCCGGAAACCTCGCCAGCGCAGCCGGAATCGCAGGCGCGTGATGCCATTGGGCAGTTGGGGATCGATGGCCAGGATGCCCTCGTCGTCGCGCAGGCCACCGAAGCCCCCGACTATCGCGGTCCACGCACCGGCAAGCGAGGCCATGTGTAACCCGTCGCGGGTGTTTCGGTGCAGGTCGCGCAGGTCGATCAGCGCGGCCTCGTAGGCGTAGTCATGGGCCAGCTCCAGATGCCCGACCTCGGCGCACATCACCGCCTGGGTGCACGCCGACAGCGACGAGTCGCGCACCATGCGCCGCTCGTAGTAGTCGACGTTGCGCGCCTTCTGTTCGGGGGTGAACGCGTGGCTCTGCCACTGCATCGCCAGCACCAGGTCGGCCTGCTTGATCACCTGTGCAGGGTAGAGCCGCACGTAGGCTTCGTGCAGTAGCAACGGGTAGGTCGTGTTGGCTTCAAAATCCCACTCGGCAAGGGTGGTGAACCCTTCATACTGCTGATGGACGCCCAACTCCGCGTCGTAGGGAATGTTGGCGGCCTCGGCCGCGTCGCGCCAGGCGGCCGTCTCCTCGTTCGTGACACCCATCGCTTCGGCCGCCTCGGGGTGACGGACGCAGGCCTCGGCGGCGGTGAGCAGATTGTGTGCCGCCATCAAATTCGTGAATACGTTGTCGCGGACGATCGCCGTGTACTCGTCGGGACCGGTGACCCCGTCGAGGTGCCAGACGCCGTGCCGGTCGTGGTGCCCGAGCGAGAGCCACAGCCGGGCGGTCTCGATGTGCACCGCAAGGCCGCACTCTTTCTCCAGCGAGTGGTCGCCGGTGACGGTGCGGTAGCGCTCGAAGGCCATGGCGATGTCGGCATTGATGTGCCAGGCTGCGGTCCCGGCCGGCCAGTAGGCCGAGCACTCCTGCCCGCGGATGGTTCGCCAGGGAAAGCTGGCACCGTCGAGGCCGAGTTCGGCCGCGCGCTCCTTGGCGAGTTGCAATGTCGACGCCCGCCACCGCAGCGCGTCGGCGACCGCATGCGGCGCGGTGTAGGTCAGCACCGGCAGCACGTAACCCTCGGTGTCCCAAAAGGCGTGGCCGTCGTAGCCGGTTCCGGTGAGCCCCTTGCTGGGGATCGCGCGGCGTTCGGCGCGCGCGCTGGCCTGCAGCAGGTGGAAAAGCCCGAACCGCACCGCTTGCTGAGATTCAGCGTCGCCCTCGACCTCGACGTCCGCGCTTTCCCAGAAGTCGTCGAGGTAGGCCCGCTGCGAGTCCAGCAGCCCCTGCCACCCGCTGTAGCGGGCGCCGTGCAGTGCGCCGGAGGCCTGGTCGCGCAGTGCCGGGCGGGAACGCATCCTCGACCAGCCATACGCCAGGTACTTGACGATGCGCAGCTTCTGTCCCGCGCGCAGCCCGCAGATCATGGTGGTGCGGGCCAAATCGGGACGAGCGTCGGTGGTGACCTCGATCCGCCCGGGAACATCGATCTCGTGATCCATCGCAGCGGCCATCATCAGGGCGCTGCTGCGGGTCCGGTGCATGAGAAGTGCGCCCCGGTCGGTGCTCTCGTGGTCGACGGCCTCCAGCGGGTTTTCCAGGATGGCTGATACCCGCGGGTCGCCGGAGGTCTGCGGTTGGTCCTCGTTGGTGACGAGTTCGGACTGCACCGTCACGCGGGCGAAGTCGCCGACGGCCTCCACGACGTACTCGATGGCCGCGACGCTGCGGTGGGCCAGTGACACCAGCCGGGTGGACACCACTTTCACCTGCTGGCCAGCCGGCGAGCGCCAGTGCGCGCGCCGGGTCAGCGTCCCGGCGCGCAGGTCGAGAACCCGCTCGTGGGAGATCAATTCGCCGTAGCGGACGTCGAACGGCTCGTCGTCGACCAACAGGCGCAGGATCTTGCCGTTGGTGACGTCGACGACAGTCTGGCCGGCCTCCGGATACCCGTATCCGGCCTCGGCGTACGGCAGTGGCCGCACTTCGTAGAAAGAATTCAGATAGGTGCCCGGCAAGCCGTACGGCTCGCCCTCGTCGAGGTTGCCGCGCAACCCGATGTGCCCGTTGGACAAGGCGAATATGGACTCCGACTGGGCCAGCAGGTTCAGGTCGAGCCGGGTCTCGCGGACTTGCCACGGTTCGACGGGGAAGGCTTCGTCGGAGATCATGACTGCATCAGTTCGGCAAGATCGGTTACCACCACGTCGGCGCCGCTGCGCCGCAAGTCTTCGGCCTGGCCCACCCGGTCGACACCCACCACGTAGCCGAAATTACCGGCACGGCCGGCCGCCACGCCCGATAACGCGTCCTCGAATACGGCCGCCGCGTCGGGTCCGACGTCGAGCAACTGTGCCCCGCGCAGGTAGGAGTCGGGGGCAGGCTTGCCGGCGATGTGCTCTTCGCGCAGCGTCACGCCGTCGACCCGCTGGTGGACAAACCGGTCCAGACCGGTGATCTCGAGCACGTCGCGGGTGTTGGCGCTCGACGACACCACCGCGATACCCAGACCGGCGGCCGAGACCGCCTCCAAGTAGCGCCGCGACCCGTCGAACACCTCGACACCGTCGTCGTGCAGGAGCTTCTGGAACATGTGGTTCTTGCGGTTTCCCAGGCCGTACACCGTCTCGGCGGCGCCGGGGTCGTCGGGATCGCCGTCGGGCAGTTTGATTCCCCGGCTATCCAGAAACGACCGGATCCCGTCTTCGCGTTTCTTGCCGTCCACGTATTGCCGGTAGTCCGTGGCCGGATCGAAGGGGACGAACTTATCTCCCGTCCGCTCGGCCCGTTGGGATAGGTAGACGTCGAACATCGCCTTCCAGGCCTTGGTATGCAGGCTCGCGGTATCGGTGAGCACACCGTCGAGGTCGAACAGACAGGCACGCACCTTCTCTGGTAGACCCAGCACGGGGGACCTCACTCTCTGGCTGCGGGGCAGTAGTTGGGCGATACCACTCCACCATGCTTACCCGTTATGCCGCAAGCAATCTCGGGCGTCCATCGGCGATGGCTCGGGTGAGATTCTCGACTTTCCGGGCGAAGGTATCGCCATTGAACGGCTTCCTGGCCGAAATCCTGCTGGGCTTCGACACGGCTAGCGCCGCTGGTTTGGATGCGACCAGCACGTCATCGAGGCACTGCGCACCGGGTTTTCGCTCTCGGCAGGCTCCAACTGAGTAGGGCAGAACAGGGGGATGCCGGCCGCCACTACACTGTGCCCGTGGAATCAGCGTCGCCGCGGCCGGTGTTGGTGGTCGACTTCGGTGCTCAGTATGCGCAATTGATCGCCCGTCGTGTCCGGGAGGCGCGGGTTTTCTCCGAGGTAATCCCGCACACCACCTCGATCGAGGACATCAGAGCACGGGATCCGCTGGCGCTGGTGCTTTCCGGCGGACCGGCCAGTGTCTATGCCGACGGTGCGCCGCAACTCGATCCGGCGCTGTTCGACCTCGGTCTGCCGGTGTTCGGCATCTGCTACGGGTTTCAGGCTATGGCGCAGGCGCTCGGTGGGACCGTCGCCCGCACCGGCACCAGCGAGTACGGCCGGACCGAACTGAAAGTCCTTGGCGGCGAGCTGCATTCGGATCTGCCCGGGGTCCAGCCGGTCTGGATGAGTCACGGTGACGCGGTCACGGCCGCGCCGGCCGGATTCGCGGTGGTGGCCAGCAGCGCCGGTGCCCCAGTGGCCGCGTTCGAGGCCCGCGACCGGCGCCTGGCCGGGGTGCAGTACCACCCGGAGGTGATGCACACCCCGCACGGGCAACAGGTGCTCAGCCGGTTTCTGCACGAATTCGCTGGGATCGGCGCCCAGTGGACGCCCGCCAACATCGCCAGTGCGCTGATCGAGCAGGTGCGTATCCAGATCGGCGACGGCCATGCGATCTGTGGGCTGTCCGGCGGTGTGGATTCCGCCGTGGCCGCCGCCCTGGTGCAGCGCGCCATCGGCGACCGGTTGACTTGTGTCTTCGTCGACCACGGGCTGTTGCGCGCCGGCGAGCGAGCGCAGGTGCAGCGCGATTTCGTGGCCGCCACCGGCGCCAATCTGGTCACCGTCGACGCGGCAGAGACCTTTCTCGTAGCGCTGTCGGGTGTGAGCAACCCCGAGGGCAAGCGCAAGATCATCGGCCGACAGTTCATCCGGGCATTCGAGGGTGCGGTGCGGGATGTCTTGGGCGACAGTGCCTCTGGCAAGAGTATCGAATTTTTGGTGCAGGGCACGCTGTATCCGGACGTGGTGGAATCCGGTGGGGGTAGCGGCACCGCGAACATCAAGAGCCACCACAATGTCGGCGGCCTGCCCGATGACTTGAAGTTCAAACTCGTCGAGCCGTTGCGGTTGCTGTTCAAAGACGAGGTGCGCGCCGTCGGGCGGGAGTTGGGCCTGCCGGAGGAAATCGTTGCGCGCCAGCCGTTTCCGGGACCGGGCCTGGGCATCCGGATCGTCGGCGAGGTCACCGCGAAGCGGCTGGACACGCTGCGGCGCGCCGACTCGATCGCGCGCGAGGAGCTGACCGCGGCGGGTCTGGACAACCAGATCTGGCAGTGTCCGGTAGTGCTGCTGGCCGACGTCCGCTCGGTCGGCGTGCAGGGCGATGGCCGCACTTACGGGCATCCGATCGTGCTGCGTCCGGTGTCCAGTGAGGACGCCATGACCGCCGACTGGACCCGGGTGCCCTATGAGGTACTGGAGCGCATCTCGACCCGGATCACCAACGAGGTCGCCGAGGTCAACCGCGTGGTGCTGGACATCACCAGCAAACCGCCCGGCACCATTGAGTGGGAGTAGCGCAGATGTGACTACCCGCAGCGGCTAGTCACATTCGTCACACTGGCCCCGGCTCGGAGGGCACGACCCTTTGCCCGCCTAAGCGCGGCTGGACGCCGGATTTGCTGCGCCGACGATTCGCCAAGGTGATCTGGGTGCCGGCAACAACCAGCTATAGACCAACGACCGCGTCCGGCCCCGCCCGCGCTGCGACCGCCTTTGCGAGGTCGTCGAACCAGGCCTGCATGCCGGTGCACAGCCTGTCCACGACCGGGGTCAGCGATCTGTCTGCGACAACCATGATCGAGAGATTCCCGTCGTACGCGAACCCGACCAACCCTAGGGCTTTCGTGCCGCCGGGGAGGGCGGTGACCAACCACCGCTCGGGGCGGCCACCGAGGATGTAGGGGCCGCCCGGCGGGCTATGGATCATTGTTGCGGTGACATTCCACTTCATCGGCCAGGTCTGGCCTGCCCCTCCCTTGCCGAGCATGGAACGGATCGCGGGTTCATCGAAGTCCAGGGCCTGTCGCAGGCGGTCGGTGATGGCACGGAGGAGTTCAAGCGGGTTCTCCTGCGAAAGGGGCGCTGAGATGACCAAGTTGCCTGTCTCAGTAGAAGAGTTGACGAATACTCGGTTTATGTCCTGACGCAAACTTTTGGGCACACCGATTTTCAGAGGTGCCTTCAGCGGCATACCCTCCGCACGCAGGGCTTCTTCGAGGGCATGGGCCACAGCCGAAAGGAATACGGTGTTCACCGTCGCTCGCGGGGTGCTTCGAGCCAGCGTTCGGAGCTCGTCGAGCGGCCGCGAAATCGTACGGCAGACCCACTCGCCACTCGTGGGCCGGTTGATCCCGGCTGGCTTGTACGGGTGCCGGAGTTCACGCCAGACAAGCTTCGCCAGCCGCGTTAGGTCGTACGTTTTGGCCTTTACACGGGAACGCGAACGGATCGCCTCGAGCGTGTCCCTGGACCTCTGTACGACGCCACGGGCCCGCCACGCCAAACCCGGTCGGACGAGTTTGAGCATTGGCGGGGCGAAGACCTTGGGTCGGCCCGCTTCTGGCGGCGCCAAAAAATCCACGTCGAGAAGTGCCATGCCGAAGAGCGCAATGCATGCCGCCGCATCGCCCAGGACGTGATGGCACTGGACGAGGAAGGCCCACTTGCCGTCATCGAAACCTTCGACGACGTGGATCCGCCACGGTGGACGCCTCAGATCGAGTGGGTCCAGTATGTCCTCGACCGCGTGCATCAGCTCTGGGATGTCACCGCCGGAAACACGTTTGCTCTGCACGTGATATGCAAGATCGAAGAGTTCTGCGTCGAACCACGCGGGCCGGGCCAGGCCCAACGGAGTGGCGACTACGCGCTGCGTCAGCCGGGGAATAAAGGGCACGCGGGCGCCGACGCGCGCCCGCATTTGGTCGAGCACGGGCTCAGAGTCGTCGGCGGGACGGTCGAAGAAGCAAATCGCAATGAGTTGACTCTGAGTGGTCCCACCACGGAAAAAGGCGTGGGCGTCTCTCGAGTTGAGGTAGTCGGGCGTGTTGCCGCGTTCACGCATGTCGCGTCCTTGCCGTCATTGCCGTCATTGCCATGACTAGCTTTGCTCCTAATTGGCCCCATCGATGTTCACGTATGCCAAAAAACTACCGCTCCGGTGCCGAGGGCGTCGGGCCATATACTTTAACCGGCGTTGGACATGGCGTCATGCACACGGGCGCGAAGCCGGCGGCAGCTGAAAGGGGTCCGGAACCAATGCAGTCGGAACAACGCCTACGCGAGGAGCTCGCGGGTGTGCTGAGGGATGTGGGGCTAGAGCAGATCGACGATCCCGATATTCTCGATTTCGATTTTGAGGAGCAGCTCGGACTGGGCAGTATCGAGCTCGCCGATCTGCTGGTTCGGGTTGGTAGGGCCTACGCCGTTGAGCTGCCTTCAGATGGGATTGGTAGGTTTCGCCGGCCGCGTGACCTGCTCGAGGCGATCGAACAAGCGCCCGGCGTCGATGCGGCGGCTATCGGTCAGCCAGTAATCGCGCGGGTACCGGAGGCACCGGAAAGAGACGCGTCGATAACGAGCTTTTCAGCGATGATGCCCGGGCCGTCGACTCTGCTCGACCTGCTACGCGCCCGCGCCGACAAGCACGGCCAGCATCCCCACCTGAAGTTCCTCACGTCGGACGGGCAAGTGAGCACGCTGACCTACGGCGAGCTCTGGGATCGGGGGAGGTACGCAGCCGCGGGAATGGCAAACCTCGGCTTGATAACCGGAGAGCGGGTCGCGATTTTAGCGCTCACGGGGCCCGACTTCTTCATTGCCTTCGTGGGCGTGCTGTGTGCGGGCGGGGTTCCCGTACCAATCTATCCACCCGTGCGGCTCGACGACTTGGACAGCTATGTCCAGCGGCAGAGTCGGATTCTGCGAAGCGCCGGGGCGGCATTCATCGTCTCAGATCCGCAGTTCAAGGCGGCGGCGGACCTGCTGTGCACGGCCACTCCATCCCTGCGGGAATCCACGACAGTGGCCTCACTCAGCAACGGCAGTGCGGCACCATTCTGTGTGGAGTCGCCCCCGGAGCTCGCGCTTATCCAGTACACGTCTGGAAGCACGGGAGACCCCAAGGGCGTCGCGCTGACCCACGCCAATCTGCTGGCGAACATGCAGGCAATTAGCGAGGGCGTTGTCCTCGGTGGCCTCCATCCGTCGGATGTCGTGTTGTCCTGGGTGCCCCTCTACCACGACTTCGGGCTCATCGGGAACTGGATGGGGGCAGGGATCTTCACCGGAGCCACGGTCGTGATGATGTCGCCGATCGATTTCCTGACCAAGCCGGCGCTTTGGCTGTGGGCCATCGATCGGTTTCGCGCGACGGCCGCCCCGACCACGACATTCGGGCTCGACCACGTCACGCGGCGCGCCCCGGACGATCTCATCGCGGGAGTTGACCTGTCCAGCATCAAGTTGATGGTGCTGGGGGCAGAGCCCGTCCGGGCCAAGGCGCTCGACGATTTCTGTCGCCGCTTCGAGCACTACGGATTCCGCCGGAGCGCCTTCGCGCCCGGCTACGGACTCGCAGAATCTTGCGTCGGGGTGACGCTCGCGCGTGTTGGGCAGCGTCCGCGCGTGGACCATGTCGACGCCGATCGGCTGGCAGCGGACCGTCGTGCTGTGCCCGCGGGCGCTGGATCGCGGACGCGCAGCTTCGTGTCCGTTGGCACACCGATCGGCGATCAGCAGATCCGAGTCGTCGAGGCAACGCTCGCGCGGCAGGAACCAGTAGCGGAGCGCCATGAGGGCCGTGTGCTGGTCCGGGGGAAGTCTGTGATGGCCGGCTATTTCGGCAGACCAGAAGCCACTGCGTCGGTTCGGTTAGGTGACTGGCTTGACACCGGGGACCTGGGCTATGTGGCCGACGGGGAACTATTCATCACCGGTCGCGTCAAGGACCTGATCATCAAGGCGGGTCGCAACTACCACCCGCACGACATCGAGCACAGCGTCAGTGAGCTGCCCGGGGTGCGCAAGGGGTGCGTGATCGCGTTCGGCGAAGAGATGCTGGAAAACGGCGAAGGGATCGTGGTCGTCGCCGAAGCCGCCACCGACGCCGCAAGTCACGACGAACTCAAAGCCTTGATCCGTGCGGCGGTCGTCGAGACGACGGGTACATCGGCCGATGACGTCGTGCTGATTCCCCGTGGCAGCATGCTCAAGACATCCAGCGGCAAGCTGCGGCGCCAGGAGACCCGCCAAGCCTACCGGGACGGAACCTTGGGCAAGTCTGCACCGGGACGGTGGCAGCTGGCCGCGACGATGGCCCGGTTGGGCTGGTACCGAGCGCGAACATTCGCCGACGGGTGTCGGGAGACCCTCGTCGGGACCTACATCGCGGGCGTGGCGATGTCCGCCGTGCTGATCTCCGCGGGCTCGACGGTGTGGCTTCGGAATCGGACCACCACGTGGCGCTTCGCTCGGCGCATCCTTCGCCTGTTGTTCGCCGCGACCGGGATGTCGTTTCGGCGGACCGGTGTCCCGCTGCCGGATGGGCAAGCGCTCTATGTCAGCAATCACCCCACCGACATGGATCCCCTTCTCCTCGTAAGTGCACTCGACCGGCCGATTTCGATGACTGGAAAAAGGCGGCTGTTCAAGGGTCTGTTCGGGGCGATCGCCGAGCGACTCGGCGTTATACCCGTCGAGCCAGACGCTCTGGAGTCGTCGCTGGCGTCATACGAGCGAATGAAGTCGCTGCTGGCAGAAGGGGAATCGATCCACATATTCCCGGAGGGCGACCGCCGTGACACGCCCGGCATCTACCCTTTCCGGCTCGGGGCGTTCAAGCTGGCCGCCAGTGCGGGGGTCCCGATCGTCCCGTTGGTTCTGCGGGGTTCGCGGGAGGTGATGCGGGGACGGCCGTACCGACCCGCCGCCCTCGAAGTCGAGGTCCTTCCCTCGGTCCGGATCGACTGCGATCCCTCCGATTTGGCGGCACTGGCGAAGGCGCGCACGGAGGTCCGGCAGATGATCGCCAAGGCGAGCGGCGAGCCGCTCGTCGATACCCGCGGCCTCAAAAGGCCGATCGTCAGGGATTCCGTCGCCACCCGATTCACCACATGGGGTGGCCGGCCAAAGCCCTGAAGGCACCGAGCATCCCCGCGCCGGGCGCGTGGTCGACTGCAGTATCGCGAACCTAGAGCGGAAGGCTTCGGTACCGTCCACGGTTAGCTCTGCGGGTCGGCAGGCCGACGCCGCTGGCCAGCGGGGCCGCCCAAACGCTGTAGCACGCCAAGAGGCACACCAGTACCGGAATGGTTCTGCGCGACCGCACAAGGCAGCGTCTCACGCGTCTTGACGGGTTCGAAGGGCGGGTGTTTACTCGAACATACATTCGAATGATGCATTCAGGAGGCTGGTCATGACCACGGCTTTCGCCTCCGATCAGCGGCACGGAAATCGCGCTGAGCAGCTGGAATCGCTGCGTCGGGAGATTGCTGGGATGTCCGGAAAGGCCGCCGTCCAATCGGATGACCTGCTGCCGGAGGTGTTGTCGGCGGGGCCGGCGCTGTTGTCCCGGGGAACGGTGGCGGTGCTGTCGGGAGCTCGGTCACTGCTGCTGAGCATGGTGGCCGCGGTAACGGCGGCCGGGGGCAACGCCGCTATCGTCGGCCAGCCGGATATCGGACTGCTGGCCGCTGTGGAGATGGGGGCGGATCTGAGCCGGGTCGCGGTGATACCGGATCCCGGGACCGATCCGGTGGAGGTGGCCGCGGTGCTCATCGACGGCATGGATCTGGTGGTACTCGGTCTGGGTGGGCGCCGGGTGACGCGGACAAGGGCGCGGGCAGTGGTGGCCCGTGCCCGTCATAAAGGCTGCACTCTGCTGGTCACCGACGGCGACTGGCAAGGGGCGCCGACGCGGCTGGAGGCCCGGGTCTGCGGCTATGAGATCACTCCGGCTTTCAGGGGCGTGCCCGCCCCAGGGTTCGGACGGATCAGTGGGGTGCGGCTACAGATCAGCGGGGTGTGTGCAGGGGGACGGACGATCGGCCGGGCTCGTACCGGGTGAATCTGGTGGTCTCTTCCCGAGTGCTGGCGATCTGGTGCATGGACTGGCCCGCGGTCGCGGCGGCCGCGGCCGCGGGCCAGTCCGCGACGGCTCCGGTCGCGGTCACTCTGGCAAACCGGGTGATCGCCTGCTCGTCGACCGCGCGTGCGGCCGGAGTACGGCGAGGGCTACGGCGCCGGGAGGCGGCAGCCCGTTGTCCGCAACTGCACATCGCGACCGTCGACGCTGACCGCGACGCCCGCTTCTTCGAAGGGGTGATCGCGGCGGTAGACGATTTGGCGCCCCGCGCCGAGGTGTTGCGGCCCGGGCTCTTGGTATTGCCGGTGCGCGGCGCGGCCCGCTTTTTCGGGTCCGAGCAGCAGGCGGCCGAGCGGCTGATCGACGCAGTGGCCGCGGCCGGCGCCGAGTCTCAGGTCGGGATCGCCGACCAGTTGTCCACCGCGGTCTTCGCCGCGCGTGCGGGCCGCGTTGTGGAGCCGGGACAAGACGCGCTGTTTCTGTCGGTGCTGTCGATCCGGCAGCTTGCCACCGAGCCGAGTCTGTCCGGTCCGGGGCGGGATGGGCTGGCGGATCTGTTGTGGCGGATGGGGATTCGCACTATCGGGCAGTTCGCCGCACTGTCTCGCACCGACGTGGCTTCCAGGTTCGGCGCTGACGCGGTGGCCGCGCACCGGTTCGCCCGCGGCGAACCAGAGCGGGGACCGTCCGGGCGTGAGCCGCCTCCGGAACTTGACGCCGTACTACACTGCGATCCGCCGATCGACCGGGTTGACGCCGCGGCATTCGCCGGGCGTTCGCTGGCCGGCACGCTGCATCAGGCGCTGATGGCCGCCGGAGTGGGATGTACCCGGCTGGCCATTCACGCCGTCACCGCCAACGGCGAAGAGCTGAGCCGGGTGTGGCGGTGCGCCGGGCCGTTGACCCAGGACGCCACCGCCGACCGGGTGCGCTGGCAACTGGACGGGTGGTTGAGCAATCGGACTGCTCGCGCCCGACCCATAGATGCACCGGTGACGCTGTTACGACTGCAGGCGGTGGAGGTGGTCTCCGCCGAGGCGCTGCAGTTGCCGTTATGGGGTGGCTTGGGTGAAGAGGACAGACTTCGGGCTCGTCGGGCGCTGGTGCGGGTGCAGGGCTTGCTTGGCCCGGAGGCGGTGCAGGTGCCGGTGCTGTCCGGCGGTCGCGGGCCGGCCGAACGCATTACGTTGACCCCGCTGGGCGACGAGCCGGCACCGCAGGCCGACCCTGATCAGCCGTGGCCCGGTCAACTACCCGATCCGTCGCCTGCGGTGCTGCTCGATGATCCGGTGGAATTGCTTGACGCACAGGGAAATCCGATACGAGTGACCAGCCGGGGGCTGTTCTCCGCCGACCCTGCACGACTGACCGTCCGCGGTCGGGACGACCGGCTGCGCTGGTGGGCCGGACCTTGGCCGGTCGACGAGCGGTGGTGGGATCCGGAGGCGGCCGGGCAGGGGAGCCGCACCGCCCGTGCCCAGGTATTGCTCGAGGGTGGGCGCGCGCTTTTGCTGTGCTACCGCCAGCGGCAGTGGTACCTCGAGGGACTCTACGAGTAACGCCCTTCACGCTCGGCGCGGGCTTAATCCGCGCGCGAACGCTGCGATCCGTTCGATGAACCGGTCGAAGAACGCCTCAGGGTCCCAGGTCGGCAGGGCAATACCGATCAGCGCGTTGGGTTCTCGGTTTCCTGACCAGTCGGCGACCGTCATGCCGCGGGCCCCGGCCAGCTCGACGTCTACCGTCGCGGCCCGGGTCGTCACCAGATGCGGGTCCAGCGCCACCGCGGCGGCTAACGGATCATGCATATACGCCACATACCCGTGGCCGCGGACCTCATGGGACTCGAAGTAGAACCGCATCGCGTCCTCGATCACCCGGATCAACGGAGACGGGTGGGCCGACAGCCTGGCGAGGATGTCCGGTGTCATCGCGATTTTGCGAGTCAGGTCCAAGCCGCACAGGAGCGGAAGTTGTCGTTGCCCTGCCCAGGCCGCGAACACCTGGCTCGCCGCCTCCGGGTCCACCCTGATGTTCCATTCGGCCACCGGATTGGCGCCGTGGTCGTCGAACGCGCCGCCCATGATCACCAGCCGGCGCAGCAGCGTCGGCAGCGCGGGTTCGGCGCGCAGCGCCAGCGCCAGATTGGTCAACGGGCCGGTGACCAGACCGATCAGCTCACCAGAAAAGGCGTGCGCCGCGCGCACCCAGGCTTCGACTGCGTCATAGCTGGTCAGCTGGCGATCGGTGGGCGGCAGGTCGGCATAGCCTAAACCCTTGGGGCCGTGAAATTTTGCGTGATCGGGCCACCGGCCGCTCAGCGGCTGGTCGGCGCCTCTGGACACGGGTATGTCGGCGGCCCGGCACAATTCGAGCAAGCCGAGGTTGTTCGCGCACACCTGGTCCACCGCAATATTTCCGCCGGTCGAGGCGATGCCGATCAGCTCGGCATCGTCGCTGGCCAGCAGATATATCAACGCGATCGCGTCGTCGATACCGGTGTCGACGTCGGCGAAAACCGCGTTCATCGCGGTCACGATACGCCGGAATGGTGATTACGCTGTCCCAATGCCTTCAATGCCCAAGCCTCCTGAGGACGATTTAGCACCGCACTTCGACGACATACAGGCGCACTACGACCTGTCCGACGACTTCTTCCGACTGTTTCTTGACCCCACCCAGACGTATAGCTGCGCATACTTCGAGCGCGACGACATGACGCTGGAAGAGGCGCAGATCGCCAAGGTCGATCTCGCACTGGGCAAACTCGGATTACAGCCGGGCATGACATTGCTCGACGTCGGCTGCGGCTGGGGCGCCACCATGATGCGGGCGGTGGAAAAGTACGACGTCAACGTTGTCGGCCTCACGCTGAGCAGGAACCAGGCCAATCACGTCGGGCAACTGATCGCGAAGTCCGAAAGCCCGCGCTCCATGCGAGTTCTGCTGCAGGGCTGGGAGCAGTTCGACGAGCCCGTCGACCGGATCGTCAGCATCGGCGCCTTCGAGCATTTCGGGCATGAGCGCTACGACGCGTTCTTCACCCTGGCGCATCGCCTGCTGCCCGCGGACGGCATAATGCTGCTACACACGATCACCGGGCTGCACCCGAAAGAAATGGTCGAACGCGGCATGCCCATGTCGTTTACGTTCGCCCGATTCATCAAATTCATTGTCACCGAGATCTTTCCGGGCGGGCGGCTGCCCTCGATACCAATGGTGCAAGAGCGCGCCAGCGCAAACGGCTTCACCGTGACCCGTATTCAGTCGTTGCAGCCGCACTACGCGAAAACTCTCGACATCTGGTCTGCGGCACTGCAAGCCCACAAAGACCAGGCCATCGCACTGCAATCCGAAGAAGTGTACGAGCGGTACATGAAGTACCTGACCGGGTGCGCCGAAATGTTCCGCATCGGGTACATCGACGTCAACCAATTCACGTGCGAGAAGCAGTCCTGACTACCAGTGCACGCCGGGCACCAACCGCACTAGCCGTCTGACCGGTCTGGGGACTCCCACGCGGGGCCGGGTACTGAAGGCGCGGGCCGGGCGCTTGGGCCGGCGGGGAACCGGCGCGGGTTCTGGGTGAGCCGCGTCTGAGGGCGAAACTCCGCGCGCCGCAGGCGAATCGGGGTAGCCCAGATAGAGCTGGTGCAGAAATCGCCGCGACAGCCTCGGCGCGAAGTAGTTGCCGACCTCAGCGAGCGTGCCCAACGGGGTGTCGATCCGTGCCGGCTTCTCGACGAGCCCGCGCACCACCATTGCCGCGGCGTGTTCGGCGCTGATCGCCGGCACCGGGTTGAGTCGCCGTGACGGCGCGATCATGGGTGTACTGACCAGCGGCATATGGATGTTGGTGAACGTGATGTGGTCGGACAGCGTCTCGGACGCGACCACGTCGGCGAATGCGTCCAGCGCCGCTTTGGTGGGCAGATACGAGCTGTACTTGGGATTGCGGGCCTGCACGCCGGCGCTGGAGACGTTGACGACGTGACCGAACCGGCGCTCGCGCCAATGCGGCAGCAGCGCCAGCACCATCCGCACCGCGCCGAAGTAATTGACCGCCATCACCCGTTCGTAGTCGTGCAATCGGTCGGTCGAGTTGACCACCGAGCGGCGGATCGACCGGCCGGCGTTGTTCACCAGGTAGTCGACGTGGTCGAACCGGCCCAGGATGTCTTTGATGGTGTGCTCCACGGACGTGGAATCGGTGACGTCGCACGTGAAGGCGTGCGCCTGACCGCCGTTGGCGCGGATCTCGGCGACCAGATTGTCCAGCGCGTCGCCGTTGCGCGCCAGCGCGAACACCGTCGCGCCGCGGTCGGCGACCGCGATTGCCGAAGCCCGGCCTATACCGCTGGAAGCGCCGGTGATGATGACGTGCCGGCCGACCAGCGGCCCGGCGTCGTCCTCGCGCCGGGCGCGGTCGGGATCGAGGTGCTCGGCCCAGTACCGCCACAGCTTCGGTGCGTACGCGCTGAATTCTGGAACCTGGATGCCTGTGCCTTGCAACGCTTTTCGGGTGCCATCAGACGCAAAGGTGGGCGCCAGGTCGACGACGTCGAAAATCTCGGCCGGAATTCCCAGCTGGGTGGCAGCCATGTTGCGCAGCACCTTGGCGCGGCCGCTCACCTTCAGCACCGGCGTGGCTACCGAACGGGGCAACGACCCGCGCGCCGGGGGCAGTCCGGCAGCGTTGGCGATCCCGCGGTAGATACCGCGCAGTCCTATGGTCTTGGGCGCGGTCAAGTGGAACGTCTGCCCGTCTCGGCTCTCGGCGTGCATCAGGGCGACGAGCGCGTCGGTCACGTAGTCGACCGGGACGATGTTGGTGCGCCCGGTGTCGGGCAACAGGATCGGGGTCAACGACGGCAATACAGCTAACTTCGCCAGTACGCCGAAGAAGTAATACGGCCCGTCGACCTTGTCCATCTCGCCGGTGCGCGAATCACCCACCACCACCGCCGGGCGATAGATGCGGTAGCGCAGCCCGGGCGTGGAGCGCACCAGCGACTCGGCCTCGAACTTCGTCTGGTGATACGGAGTCGGAAGTTGCTGGCCGACGTCGAAGTCGGCCTCGGTGTACTCGCCCGCGAAGTCGCCGGCCACCGCGATCGACGACACGTGGTGCAGCGTGGCGTCAAGCCGTCGCGCCAGCTCGATGACGGCGCGGGTGCCCTCGACATTGGCGGCCCGCTGCTCGGCCTCGCCCGCGGTGATGTCGTAGACCGCCGCGCAGTGCACCAGATGATCCACGTCACCAAGCTCGGCGATGGCGTCCTCGGTCAGCACCAGCTGCGTCAGCTCGCCGACGAGTGGCTTTGCTTGTTCGCCCCACTGGACAGCGAGGCGTTCGAAGCGGCCCAGCGACTGGCGGCGGACCAGAACCCACACCTGCGCATCGGGTGAGATGTCCAGCAGACGGGATACGACGCGGCGCCCAATAAACCCGGTACCGCCGGTAACGACATACCGCATGCAGCCCATCGTGGCGGCTCGTGACCGCACGCGTCAACCTTGGGCCCCGCGCGATCAGCCCTGATCAGCTGAAGCTGCGGATGCCGTCCCAGTCCACCAGCGTCCAGCCGGTCACCGGGTTACCGGAGATCACCACGCGGCCGATGTTCGGCAGCGGATGGCTGGTCAGCAGGCTGTTCTTCCCGTTCTTGATGTTCATCAGCGTCCAGACCATGATGGCCGCGCCCTGGGAGAACACCACCGGCTTGTTGTGGCCGCTGTCGTAGACCTTCCGGACGGCGGCGCTGAACTGGGAGTTGAAGTCGGTCCCGCTCATGGAGCCCGGGATACTGTTCCCGATATCGCCCCTGATCCAGTCCGCCGGCGCCAGCATATACGTCGAGTTGGCCATCGTCTCGGGTTTGCCGTTGTACCAGCCAGCATTGATGGACTGCAGTCCGGGGATGATTTCGACTTGCCTGCCGAGTTCGCTGGCTAACGGCCCGGCGGTCTGCTGGGCTTCCGCCATCGAGGAGGCGTAGACGCTGTCGAATTCGTTGTGCGCGACTTGGTGGGCGAGCTGTTGGGCCTGCCCCTTGCCGTCGGCAGTGAGGCTGGGACCAGGCATGGTGGTATCGATGATCCCGTCGGCGTTGGCCTGGGATTGTGCGTTTCGGATGAAGGTCAAGGTGATGCTGCGTGCCTGCGGGCTTCCGCCGCAGGCGCCGACGATCACTGCCGCGGCGAGCACAGCCGCCGTCTTCCAGATCATGGTGCGCTTCGCCATGGCGATAGCCTGCCCTGCCGACGGCGTCGGTGGGAAGGGTTTGCGATGGTTGACTGCAGAAAAGGCCTGAATTTTTTAATCGAGAGGAGACTCGCATGGCGATTGACCCGGGTGCCATCGGCGCGGTAACCGAGCCGATGTTGTTCGAGTGGACCGACCGGGAAACGCTGCTCTACGCGCTCGGTGTCGGCGCCGGGACCGCGGACCTGTCCTTCACCACCGAGAACAGCCACGGCATCACCCAGCAGGTGCTGCCGACCTATGCGGTGATCTGCTGCCCGGCGTTCGGTGCGGCGGCAAAGGTCGGAACGTTCAACTGGGCCATGCTCTTGCACGGCTCGCAGACCGTCCGGCTGCATGCGCCGCTGCCGGCCGCCGGAAAACTGTCGGTGGTCTCCGAGGTCGCCGACATCCAGGACAAGGGCGAGGGCAAGAACGCGATCATCATGCTGCGCGGGCGCGGCACCGATCCCGAAACCGGCACACTGATCGCCGAGACGCTCACCACGCTGGTCATCCGGGGTGAGGGCGGCTTCGGCGGAGTGCCGGGTGAGCGGCCGGTCGCGCCGGAATTCCCGGACCGCGAGCCCGACGCCCGAATCGACCTGCCCACCCGCGAGGATCAAACGTTGATCTACCGGCTGTCCGGCGACCGCAACCCGCTGCACAGCGACCCCTGGTTCGCCAGGGAGATGGCCGGATTCCCCAAGCCGATCATGCACGGGCTGTGCACCTACGGTGTGTCGGGCCGCGCGGTGGTGGCCGAGCTCGGTGGCGGCGTGGCCGCCAACATCACCTCGATCGCCGCGCGGTTCACCAAGCCGGTATTTCCCGGCGAAACGCTGTCCGCGGTGATCTGGCGAACCGGGCCGGGCCGGGCGGTGTTCCGCACCGAGGTCGCCGGGTCCGACGGCGC
Source organism: uncultured Actinomycetota bacterium (assembly GCA_963763005.1). Classification (GTDB taxonomy): domain Bacteria; phylum Actinomycetota; class Actinomycetes; order Mycobacteriales; family Mycobacteriaceae; genus Mycobacterium. Next base: position 362,193 of record CAVXMI010000010.1, on the reverse strand, counting down.
CGAGGCCCGGGTGGTGCTGGACGACGGCGCGGTGGAATACGTGGAGGCCTAGCTGCCAAGGTCCCGGTGGCCGCGCCTGCGCCGCCATTGCCGCCGCCGGTACCGCCGACCGCGTTCGCGGCGCCGAGCGCCGACCTGATCCCGGCCAAGTCCGTTGCCGCTGTCGCCATTGGATCCGGGGACGCCGTCACAAACGATGTGCCTTCCTCCCGGCCGTTAATTCAGGCGCGCGTCACTTAGCTGACGTGCCAGCCGGTCGGTGAACTCGCTGACCTGCGCCGGACTGTCCAGCGCGAACAGTGCAGCGGTGGCGCGGTCACCGTCCTCGTTGTGCCGCACCAGGATCGGAACGCCGTCGTGGCGCACCGCGTCGAACGCGTCCTCGTCGGTGATGTCGTCGCCGAGATAGATCGGGACGAGTGGATCCGAGCCCGCGTGCTGCAGGTGGTCCATCACCCAGCGAAGTGTTTTTCCCTTGTCCCAGTCGATATCTGGGCGCAGCTCGATGACTTCACGGCCCGTCGTCACCCGAAGCGCATCGCGCTGGCCCGCTGCGTGCACGGCAGCGGCGACCTCGCCAACGCGGTCACGTGAGGCGTTGCGGTAGTGCACGGCGACACCAAATCGCTTGTGTTCCAAGACAACACCGGGAATCGACCCGAGTTGGTCGCGTAGCTGGGCGGCCGCCTGCTCCAGCACCGGTATGGTCGCCGCCGCGGCGTCGTTTTGGTGGTGTGTTCCGTCGGGTGCGGTCAGCTCGAAGCCATGGCTGCCGGCGTACCAGATGCCGGGCAGGCCCACCCGCTTGGACACATCGGCGAGGTCGCGGCCACTGAGCACCGCCACCGGACAATACGCGGCCAACTTCTCCAGTGCCTCGGATGCGCCGGGAGCGGGCCTGGCCGCGTCGGGATCGTCGACGATGTTCGACAACGTGCCGTCGAAGTCGAAGAACACCGCCGGTTGCCGGGCGGTGAGGCCGTCGGCCGGGCCGAGGGCCTGCAATGCATCGGGAAGCTCCGACATTCGCCGGTCCCCGGTTCGCACACTGACCTCACTCAGGTCGGAGATCACCGTGTCGGCGCCGTGACTGCGCAGTGCGTCGCGGTGCCCGGTCTGGTCTTCTCCCACCACCAAACCGATCACCAGTGCGAATCCACCGTCGCGCCCGGCAGTCACTGCGGCCGCGTCAGCCGCGACGATGGCGCACCGGCCCGGCCGCGCCGACAGCCGGTTGGCGGCCTCGATCAGCGTGGCGAGCTCTGTGGCGTCCAGGCCGTCGACACGGACGGGGAACAGATCGCCGATGCCGGCTGCGGTCAGCACGTCGGCGCAGTCGCGGCGCGACGAAAAAACGGCCGTGCCGACACCGGCCTCCTGCAGTTGCCCGACCAGCGTGGAGTCGAACGCGGTATCGATTACCACTGCGTCGAGGTCGAACAGCACCGCATCGTGACGGCGTGGGTCGATGGTGACCGGCATTGACCAACCTTCTCACGGTGGTCAAACGCCGCCAGAAACAGGTCCAGTTGGGTCAGTGACGCGCTCGCGCAGGCGGCGCAGACGCCCGCCCCCGTTGCGCGCCGCCGGGAAGCACGCGGGATGAGCGCTTGCGGCGATGCCTGGTAAACAGCAGGACGGAGTCCTGGCTGAGCGCCACCAGACGCGCCATCCCCAGTTCGATGCCGGCGGCGAGCTGCTCCAGGTCGGGTGCGGCGTCGTAGTCGGCCGTGATGCCGAATACCAGCTCATTGCCGTAGCTGAGCACCGCGACCCCGGTGCTCAGCTGTAGGGCGGTCGGTGGAATCGGCAGCAGGCGCTCCATCCTTTGGCCCATCAGCCGTAGCCGGTGGCGTGGCCCGGGCACATTGGTAGCCAGCGTCACGATGCCGGTTTGCGGTAGCCGGGTTAGTGCCTGAATCACCTTGGCGCACAACATAAACGGCCTATACCCGGAGATGCCGGCGGATGGGCGATGGCCACTCTGGCCGGTCCGGTTCAACCGGCTGTGCACGGTCCGCAATTGCTGAATGGGGTCGTCGTGTTCGACGGGGAGATACGGCAGCAGTGTCGAGACGCGATTGTCGGATTTCTCCAGGGTGCGCAGTGAGTCCGCGCGCGGTTGTTCGCCGCGCCGAAGCAGAACCGTCCGGAAGCCCTCGGTGATCACCGCGAGCGCAACGTCGTTGGCGGTCACACCGAACTTGCGGCAGACGCTGTCGACGGCGGCGCGGGGAACGCACACCGTGCTGTACCGCCGCATGGTGGTGATCGGACTGGTCGGCGACGTCCACGCCGCGGGCCAGTTGACAGCGCGGGCGGCGGCCTTGAGGACGTTGGCGCTGATAGAGGCAGGAGCCTGCCACAGCGCGTCGGTCCAGTTCCGCGTGTCGAGGTGTGACGGCGAAATTTGTTTGACAGCAAGGTGGTTAGCGAACGTCTCGCTGTCCGCGTCGTCGCAGAGCCTGGTGAGCAGGTGGGCCGCCGAGATGGTGTCGGCCATGCAGTGGTGAATCTTCATCAAGATCGCCCACTGATCGTCCTTGAGGCCCTCGACGATCCAGCATTCCCACAGTGGACGGTCCAGGTCCAGGGGACGCTCCAGGGCATAGGCAATGGCCCGGAAGAGTTCAGTTTCGTCGCCGGGCCGGGGGAGTGCCACCCGTTGTACGTGCTGGGCGAGGTCGAATCCCGGATCGTCGATCCACTCCGTCCGCAGCACCTGTTTGCATCGCGGTATCGCCTGAATACGTTCTGCCAACAAACTTTTGAACAGACCGTAGTCAGGGGCGGCGCCATTGACGACGGCCACCGCACCCATCGCCATGCTCGCGTGCCGATCCATATCTGAAGCGTTGCGCAAGTCTGCATCCGGTGTCGTCAGTTGTGCCATGACAAGTCCCCACCCTCGTTTTTCACTCGTACCAGTATCCGTCGCGAGCCCCCGCAACGCTAGGCCTGCCAGGTTAAGAACGTGTTTTGCAGTTAAAGATGCGTTTAACAGCGGTGATATTCCGCCGGGCTGTGCTGTTCGCAAACTGCTTCCGGGTGGTTGTGGTGCCGTAGACGACCCCACAGCCGGAATCGCGTCGAGCTGTTGGCCTTTGCGCGGACGCCCGGGGCGGCGGCCAGGTCCGGCGCGGGATCGGACGGGCCGACGGTGACCCCGGCATCGCGTCGGCAATGCTGTCGGTCAGCCGCATTGTTGGTGGTGCGTTTCTGCTCAAGCTGTCCATCGGGCCGCGTGACGGTGTGCCCGAGAACTTCACCTACCCGGAGTTCCCGTTGTCGTCTGGCCCAGGGCCGGCCGCACGCGAATCATTACGCCAACTGCTGATTCCCGGCCTGGGCGGGTGTCCCGGTTGCGGCAAGGCCGGTCAGGGCCTGCGGCAATGGGCCCCGGTGCAGGACGCCCAGGCGTTGGGTGGCGCGGGTGAGGGCGACGTAGAGCTCGGCCGCGCCGCGCGGGCCGTCGGCGAGGATCCGTTCCGGCTCCACCACCAGGACGGCGTCGAACTCCAGGCCCTTCGTCTCCGAGGCCGCCACCGTACCCGGCACGCCCGGTGGTCCGATCACGACGCTGGTGCCAACGCGTGCGGCTTCGTCCCGGACGAATTCCTCGATGGCAGCAGGCAGTTCGCCCTCGGTGACCCGCCGTGGACCAGGGCTGGATGCCGCACGCGCGGACCGACTCCGGTGGCTGAACTCCGGGCGCGAACTCGGCGAGCAATGCGGCGGCGACGGTCATGATCTCCGCCGGGGTGCGGTAGTTCACCGACAGCGACCGGTAGACCCAGCGGCCGGGCACGTACGGCTCCAGCATCGTGTCCCACGAGGTCGCTCCGGCCACCGACCGGCGTTGGGCGAGATCGCCCACCACCGTGAAGGATCGGCCCGGGCAGCGCCGCATCAGCACCCGCCAGTCCATTTCGGACAGTTCCTGGGCCTCGTCGACCACGACGTGCCGGTAGGTCCAGTCCCGGTCCGCGGCGGCGCGTTCGGCGAGTTCACGGGTGTCGCGCTCGACGAAACGATCGGCCAGGTCCTCGGCGTAGAGCAAGTCCTGGGCGAGCAGATGATCCTCGTCGTCCATCAGGTCCTCGCGGCTGATCATGATGTCCAGCACGCCGGCGGCGTAATCGGCTTCGGCCTTGCGTTCCCGCTCGGCGGCCCGGTCGGCGCGCCTTGTCGCGGCCCAGCAGGTCGACCAGTTCGTCGAGCAGCGGCACATCCGACACCGTCCAGGCGTTGGCCGTCGGCGCGCCACAGCGCCTGGTCGGCGCCGGCCGCTCGTAGCCGTTCCGGGGAGGCGTACAGCGACGCCAACAGAGCTTTCGGGTGTCAGTAGCGGCCAGAGTTCGTCGAGCGCGGCGGTGAAGGCGTTGTTGTCTGCGAGCTCCGCGAGCAGGTCTGCCTCGCAGCTGTCTCCCATGCGTCGCGGTCGTCCCGGGTCAGCCAGCCGCGGCCGATCCGGGCTATCGCCCGTTCGGTGAGCGCCCACGTGAGGATCTCATTGAACACCGCGCGGGCCTCGTTGTGCGGGCGGCCGCTCGCGCGTGCCTCCTGGATGGCCCACTCCGCGATCTCGGTATCGATCCGCATCGTGACGTCCGCCAGCTCAATCAGCAGCGGATGCTGCGGCACCCGCTGCCGGTCGGCGATCGCCGCCGCGAGCACGTCGAGGATCTTGCACGAGCCCTTGAGCCGCGCGGCTGCCGGAGTGTCCTCGGCGGTGACGCACAAACCGGGCACGAGGTCGCCGAGGGTCATGAACACCACGTTGGACTCGCCCAGCGACGGCAGGACGCGGCCGATGTGGCTCAGGAACGCCGGGTTGGGCCCGACCACGAGCACACCATGGCGTTCGATCCGCTCCCGCTAGGTGTAGAGCAGGTACGCGACGCGGTGCAGGGCCACCACGGTCTTCCCGGTGCCCGGGGCACCCTCGATCACCAGCACCCCTGGGTGATCGAGCCGGATGATCTCGTCCTGTTCGGCCTGGATCGTCGCCACGATGTCGCGCATCCCGTCACCGCGCGGCGCGTTGACCGCCGCGAGCAGGGCCGAGTCTCCCGGGCCGCCTTGCTGGCCACCGAGCTCCGCGCCACCGGGGCGGCCGAGGACCTCGTCGGTGAAATCGACCACTTGACGCCCTCGGGTGTGGAACTGGCGGCGCCGGCGCATGTTCTCCGGGCTGGCGGCGGTGGCGACGTAGAACGCGCGCGCTGCCGGTGCCCGCCAATCGAGCAACAGCGGTTCGTACGCGTTCCCCTCGGCGAACAGGCCGATGCGGCCGATGTAGGAATGTTCGCCAGAAAGAGTGTCCAACCGACCGAAACACAACCCGTCGTCCGCCACGTCCAGCCGCTTCACCTGTTTGACCAGCGCACGCACCTCGACATCCCGATCCACGAGTGTCCCGTCGCTTTCTCGCAACGCCGCGCTGTACCTGGCCTTCACGCGCACGCGCTCGGCGTCGAGCCGCGCGTAGAGCCTGGTCACGTAGCTCCGCTCGGACCTCAATTCCTCTTCGTACCCTCGAGTTGACACATGCCCTCACTTTCGCTGGCTCGACGATGGTTCACGCGTCGGTGCGGATCGTGCCGGCCGGGGCGGTCGCTCGTGCGCGGGTCTCGGGGACAGGGCCGTCCTGAGTGCGGCCGATAGAGACTCGGTGGTCGGGGTCGGACCGTCGTGTGCCGTGCCGATGCCTGGCTCGGCCACCCGATCTGCCCAGTATGGCTGGTCGGCCAGCTGGGGTGCCACCCTCGGTAATCGAACATACATTCGATAGACTGTGGGTGTGGGCTGGAACAACGGGCCGCCGAGCTGGGCGGAAATGGAGCGGGTACTGGACGGCAAGCCGCGCCATGCAGGTGCGCCGGTTGCCGCTGAGCGCGCTGACGATGGCCCGTGGTCGCGCAAGCGCAGTACATACAAGTCGCCGGACCCAAAACCAGAAGAAGCCCGGATGGCCCGCTCGTCCGTCGCGTATGCCGAGCTGCATGCGCATTCGGCGTACAGCTTCCTCGACGGGGCCAGCACCCCGGAAGAACTGGTCGAGGAGGCTGCCCGGCTGGATCTGCGCGCTCTGGCGCTGACCGACCACAACGGCCTGTATGGGGCGGTGCGGTTCGCCGAAGCGGCCGGCGAGCTCGGCATGCGTACCGTATTCGGCGCTGAGCTGTCGCTGGGATCCTCGCCAGGATCGACTGCCCGCACCGAGCAGCCGGATCCGCCCGGCCCGCATCTGCTGGTGCTGGCCCGCGGCCCGGAAGGGTACCGACGGTTGTCGCGACAACTGGCCGCGGCGCATCTTGCCGGCGGCGAGAAGGGCAAGCTGCGCTACGACGTCGACGCGCTGACTGAGGCGGCCGGCGGGCACTGGCACATCCTGACTGGATGCCGGAAAGGCACTGTACGCCAGGCGCTTTCCGATGGCGGCCCGGTCGCGGCGGAACGGGCACTGGCCGATCTGGTGGACCGGTTCACGGCCGGCCGGGTCAGCATCGAATTGACCAATCATGGTCACCCGCCCGACGACGAACGCAACGCGGCGCTGGCCGGGCTGGCACCGCGCTTCGGCGTCGGCGTCGTCGCCACTACCGGAGCGCATTTCGCTCGTCCGTCCCGAGGCCGGCTGGCCATGGCGATGGGTGCCATCCGGGCCCGGCAGTCGCTGGACTCTGCCGCAGGGTGGCTGGCTCCGCTGGGTGGCTCGCACCTGCGGTCCGGCGAGGAGATGGCCCGGCTGTTTGCGCAGCGGCCCGAGGTGGTGACCGCCGCTGCCGAGCTCGGCGAGCAGTGCGCGTTCGGGCTGGCGCTGATCGCACCGCAGCTGCCGCCGTTCGGCGTACCCGACGGGCACACCGAGGACGGCTGGTTGCGGCGGTTGGTCATGGCGGGCGCCCGCGACCGCTACGGACCGGCCGGGAGCGCGTCACGCGCGTACTCGCAGATCGAGCATGAGCTGAAAGTTATTGCACAACTCAAGTTTCCGGGCTACTTCCTGGTGGTGCACGACATCACAAAGTTCTGCCGGGAGAACGACATTCTGTGCCAGGGCAGGGGATCGGCGGCCAATTCCGCGGTCTGTTATGCCCTGGGCGTCACCGCTGTCGATCCGGTGGCCAACGAGCTGTTGTTCGAACGCTTCCTATCGCCCGCCCGCGATGGCCCACCCGACATCGACATCGACATCGAGTCGGATCAGCGCGAAAAGGTCATCCAGTACGTCTACGACAAATATGGCCGTGACTATGCCGCCCAGGTCGCCAATGTCATCACCTACCGAGGGCGCAGCGCGGTCCGCGACATGGCCCGCGCGCTGGGCTTCTCGCAGGGTCAGCAGGACGCGTGGAGCAAGCAGATCAGCCACTGGAACGGGCAGGCCTCCGACTCGAACGGCCCAGAAGGTATTCCCGAGCAGGTGATCGACCTGGCGGCCCAGATCCGGAATCTGCCGCGGCATATGGGTATTCATTCCGGCGGCATGGTGATCTGCGACCGCCCGATCGCCGACGTGTGCCCGGTGGAGTGGGCGCGCATGGAGAATCGCAGCGTCCTGCAGTGGGACAAAGACGACTGTGCGGCAATCGGTTTGGTGAAGTTCGACCTACTCGGGCTGGGCATGCTCTCGGCGCTGCATTATGCCGTCGACCTGGTAGCCGAGCACAAAGGTATCGAGGTGGATCTGGCCAGGCTCGATCTCTCCGAGCCGGCGGTGTACGAGATGCTGGCCCGCGCCGATTCCGTCGGCGTGTTCCAGGTGGAGTCACGCGCGCAGATGGCCACCCTGCCGCGGCTGCGGCCACGGGTGTTCTACGACCTGGTGGTGGAGGTCGCGCTGATCCGTCCAGGGCCCATCCAGGGCGGGTCGGTGCATCCGTACATCCGGCGGCGCAACGGTATCGACCCGGTCGTCTACGACCACCCGTCTATGGCATCGGCATTGCGGAAGACGCTGGGAGTACCGCTTTTCCAGGAACAGCTGATGCAGCTGGCGGTCGACTGCGCCGGCTTCTCCGCGGCCGAGGCCGACCAGCTGAGGCGCGCCATGGGGTCCAAGCGCTCGACCGAACGGATGCGACGGCTGCGCGGCCGGTTCTACGACGGCATGCGCACGCTGCACGGCGCCACCGACGAGGTGATCGACCGGATCTACGAAAAGCTGGAGGCGTTCGCCAATTTCGGCTTCCCCGAGAGCCACGCGCTGTCCTTCGCGTCGCTGGTGTTCTACTCGTCGTGGTTCAAGCTGCACCACCCGGCGGCGTTCTGCGCAGCGCTGCTGCGCGCACAGCCGATGGGTTTCTATTCACCGCAGTCGCTGGTGGCCGATGCGCGCAGGCACGACGTGGTGGTGCACGGCCCGTGCGTCAACGCCAGCCTGGCATACGCCACTCTCGAGAATGCCGGAACGGAGGTCCGCCTCGGTCTGGGTACGGTCCGTCATATCGGTAACGACCTCGCCGAGAAGCTGGCCGAAGAACGAAGGGGCAACGGCCCGTTCGCCTCGCTGCTGGACCTGACGTCGCGGCTGCAGCTGAGTGTGCCGCAGACCGAAGCGCTGGCGACGGCCGGAGCGCTGGGCTGCTTCGGGATGTCCCGGCGGGAGGCGTTGTGGGCGGCCGGGGCCGCGGCCACCCAACGGCCGGACCGGCTACCCGGGGTGGGCTCGTCGTCGCACATCCCGGCGTTGCCGGGAATGAGCGAGCTGGAGCTGGCCGCCGCAGACGTGTGGGCCACCGGCATCTCCCCGGACAGTTATCCGACGCAGTTCCTGCGGGCGGACCTGGACGCGATGGGGGTGCTGCCCGCCGACGCGCTGGGATCGGTGCCCGACGGCGACCGCGTGCTGATCGCCGGGGCGGTGACCCATCGGCAGCGACCCGCGACGGCCCAAGGGGTGACGTTCATCAACCTCGAGGACGAGACCGGGATGGTCAATGTGCTCTGCACGCCCGGGGTGTGGGCGCGGCATCGCAAGCTCGCGCATACGGCACCGGCGCTGCTGATTCGCGGCCAGGTCCAAAATGCCAGCGGCGCAATCACCGTCGTCGCCGAGCGGATGGGCCGCATCAGCCTGGCGGCCGGATCGAAATCGCGCGACTTCCGCTGAGTATTCGCCCGCTAGCCCGTCGGCGTCGTCCACACCCGGGTCGGCGTGATCTTCAGCCGGGTGCTGTATGCGGCGATCGCCTCGGTCAGGCCGAATTTCGCGGCGTCCTTGCGGTACTTGGCCCAGTAAGGTCCGTCTTCCCGGCAGTCGACATCGGTGGCCACCACTGCAGCGGTCCCGCCCACGACGACGATCCCTCCGCCATCGCCGTTCGAGTCCAGGTTCAGGCTGGCCTGGGGATGCGCTTTGATATGGGCGACCTTGGCCGCCCGCGGCATCGAGTACACCGTCACGTCGGCCCCGTCGAAGTAGAACCACACCAGCCGCGGTACCGGTTGCCCCGATTTCGTGACGGTGGTGAGCCAGCCGTAATGGTCGGACGTGAGCCTGCCGGAGACCTCTTGTGTCAGTTCGACCTTCATGGGGCCGAATAGTAAGCGCAGGTAACCTCCACCCATGACCCTCAACCTGTCCGTCGACGAAGTCCTGTCCACCACCCGTTCGGTCCGGAAACGCCTCGATTTCGACAAGCCGGTGCCGCGTGAAGTGCTGATGGAATGCCTCGACCTGGCGCTGCAGGCACCCACCGGTTCCAACTCGCAGGGCTGGCAATGGGTGTTCGTCGAGGACGCCGAAAAGAAGAAGGCGATCGCCGACGTCTATCTGGCCAACGCCCGGGCCTACCTCAGCGCGCCCGCACCCGAATACCCCGAGGGCGACACCCGCGGTGAGCGGATGGGGCTGGTCCGCGATTCGGCGACCTATCTCGCCGAACACATGCACGAGGCGCCGGTCCTGATGATCCCCTGCTTGCAGGGCCGGGATGACGAGTCGCCGCTGGGCGGCGTCTCGTTCTGGGCCTCGCTGTTCCCGGCGGTCTGGAGCTTCTGCCTGGCGCTGCGCTCCCGCGGACTGGGCTCGTGCTGGACGACGCTGCACCTGCTCGACACCGGCGAGCAGAAGGTGGCCGAGGTGCTCGGCATTCCCTACGCCGAATACAGCCAGGGCGGGCTGTTCCCGATCGCCTACACCAAAGGCACCGACTTCCGGCCCGCCAAGCGGCTGCCCGCCCGGAGCCTCACACACTGGAACAGCTGGTAACTAGCGCAGTCCCGGGCCATCCGACCTTTAGGTCGCCCCGAGATGGCCGTGCTGCCGCCAGGCCTCGTAGACGGCGACCGCCGCGGCGTTGGACAGGTTCAGTGAGCGCCGGCCCGCGAGCATGGGAATGCGCACCTGCTGGGTGATGTGGGGGTCGGCCAGGGTCGCCGCGTCCAGCCCGGTGGGTTCGGGCCCGAACATCAGCACGTCGCCGGCCCGGTAGCCGACGTCGGTGAACAAGGTGTTCGCGTGGGCGGTGAACGCGAATACCCGCGCGGGTGACAGTGCCTCCCACGCGCGCCCGAGTGACGCATGGACGGTGACCGATGCCAGGTCGTGATAGTCCAGCCCGGCCCGTCGGAGCTTGGGTTCGGACAGGTCGAAGCCCAGCGGCTCGACCAGATGCAGTTCGCAGCCGGTTGCGGCCGCGGTCCGGATGGCGTTGCCCGTGTTGGGGGCGATGCACGGGGAAACAAACATCAGCTTGAACACAACACGGATCCTGCCTGTACGCGGGTGCTTTGAAGGTTACGGCTGTCAAGGTCAACCGAGGCCACCCACGGGCGGCCGTTCAAGACCGTGTCGGTCATCGACGAGCACACCCGCGAATGCCTCGGCGCCATGGTGGAGCGCAACATCACCGGCGAAGACCTGATCAACGAGCTCAAGAACATCGTCGTCGACCGAGGCACCTACCCTACGGCGCTGCCGCCAGTTCATGGAGCCCGGTCGCACGGGGTCCGACCGTACCGGTCTTCGACTGCGATAATGCTCGCATGGTCGAGCAGAGCCTCTGGATGCAGAAGGTCGCGGCCGATCCCGGACATTCGCGCTGGTATGTCGAGCGCTTCCGTGGCATGGCGCGCGCTGGTGAGGATCTGGCCGGTGAGGCTCGTTTCGTGGACGCGATGGCGCCCCGCGGCGCCCGCATCCTCGATGCGGGCTGCGGACCCGGCCGGTTGGGCGGGTATCTGGCCACGGCGGGTCACCACGTGGTCGGTGTCGACGTCGACCCGGCGCTTATCGAGGCAGCCGAGCAGGACCATCCCGGGCCGCGCTGGCTCGTCGGCGACCTCGCCGAGCTCGACTTGCCCGCGCGCGGCATCACCGAACCGTTCGACGTAATCGTGTCGGCCGGCAACGTCGTGACATTTCTTGCCCCGAGTACCCGAGTCCAGGTGCTGGGCCGGCTGCGTGCCCACCTCGGGGGAGACGGTCGAGCGGTGATCGGCTTCGGCGCCGGTCGCGAATATGAGTTCGTCCAGTTTCTCGACGACGCTGCAGGTGCTGGGTTCGCACCCGATCTGCTGCTGTCCACCTGGGATCTACGACCCTTCACCGATGACTCCGACTTCCTCGTCGCGCTCCTTCGGCCCGCGTAGGCTTTCCGCTCCGGATTGCGTCGCCCGTGTTGGGGGCGATGCGCGGGGAGTAGAACAGCAGCCGGAACATCGGTCGATCATGACAAAGTTTGCCGGGCTTGCTCGTCGGTATAGCGACCCATTGCGGCGAACGTTATCTGCTCAGTAACAATTGTGGAGACCTCGGCTGTGGGCTGTCATACTCGTCGGATTGCCAGGCGTTTACCGTCCGCGCCCATCTGCCTTGGGCGGCCGGAATAAAGCAGGAAGTTCCATGAGCCTCTCGTTTCTCCGAGCGCTGAATATCAGCGGAGCGGCCGGTTACACGGCCGCAACCACGTGACCATGTTCACCCGCCCGGCCACCCCGGTCGCGGCGGTTGCACCCGGCATCCCAGAGGTGCCTGCCGCCGAAGCGGCGACGGCGAAACGCCCGCCGGCCTGGTCGCTGCGCAACTGGCCGGTCCGGTGGAAAGTCGTAGTGATTGCGCTGGTACCGCTGGTGTTGGCGACGGTTTTCGGCGGATTGCGTGTCGAGGGTGCGTTGGCCAACTCCGGCGGTCTGCGGCTGGCCGCTGCTCGTGCCGACCTGATACCGGTGATCACGAAATACATGTCGGCGCTGGACGTCGCGTTGCTGGCGACCTCCACCGGCCGCGACGTCGAGGGGGCGAAGAAGAACTACCAGGCCCGCAAGCACGAGCTGCAGACGCGGCTGGCAGACACTGACGTGATCCCAGACGTCCGGTCGGGAGTGAACACGCTGTTGAACGGCGGCCAGGCGCTACTGGACAAGGTGCTCGCCGACAGCATCGGTTTGCGGGACCGGGTGACCACTTACGCGCCGATCCTGTTGACCGCCGAGAACGTGATCAACGCATCGGTGCGCGTCGACATTGAGCAGATCCGGGCTCAGGTTCAGGGCTTGAGCCGGGCCGTCGGGGCCCGCGGGCAGATGACCCTGCAGGAAATCCTGGTGACCCGCGGCGCCGACCTTCCCGAGCCACAATTGCGCACCTCGATGATCACCCTGGCCGGTACCGAACCGTCGACGCTGTTCGGCATGAGCGAAGTGCTCGGCGTCGGCTCGCCGGACGCCAAAGACCTGCAGCAGCAAATGGTGACCCGGATGGCGATCATGTCCGATCCGGCCAGTGCGCTCGTCGACAACCCCGAGCTGCTGCACTCGATACAGATCACCCACGGGATCGCCGAACGGGTCATCAACGACGCCACCGCGTCGGTGACGAAGTCGGTGCAAGACCAGACCACTGAACGACGCGATGCCGCCATCCGCGACACCGTGCTGGTGTTGGCCGCCATCGTAATCGCACTGGTCATCGTGCTGTTGGTGGCGCGCGCGCTGGTCGTGCCGCTGCGGGTGCTGCGCGACGGCGCGCTCAAAGTCGCCCACACCGACCTCGAAGGCGAGATCGCCCGGGTCCGGGCCGGCGCCGAGCCGATCCCCGAGCCGCTGGCGGTCTACACCACCGAGGAAATCGGCCAGGTCGCGCACGCGGTCGACGAACTGCACACCCAGGCGCTGCTGCTGGCCGGTGACGAGGCGCGGTTGCGACTGCTGGTCAACGACATGTTCGAGACCATGTCGCGGCGCAGCCGTGCACTGGTCGACCAGCAGCTATCGCTCATCGACGGGCTGGAACGCAACGAGGAGGATCCCGACCGACTCGAGCGCCTTTTCCGGCTGGATCACCTCGCCGCGCGGCTGCGCCGCAACAGCGCCAACCTGCTGGTGCTGGCGGGTGCGCAGATTTCCCCTCACCAACGCGAGCCGGTGCCGCTGTCGACCGTGATCAGCGCCGCCGTGTCAGAGGTTGAGGACTATCGCCGGGTCGAAACGGGTGGGGTGCCCGACTGCACGGTAATCGGTGTGTCGGCCGGCGGCGTCATCCATCTCCTCGCCGAGTTGATCGACAACGCGCTGCGCTACTCGCCACCGACCACGTCGGTTCGGGTTTCCGCTGTGCGCGGCAGCGAGGGAGGTGTTCTCCTGCGGATCGCTGACTCCGGCTTGGGCATGACCGACTCTGATCGGCGCATGGCCAACATGCGGCTGCAGGCCGGCGGTGAGGGAACCCCCGACCCCACCCCCGATAGCGCCCGGCGCATGGGCCTTTTCGTGGTCGGGCGGCTGGCCGCCCGGCACGGCGTCCGGGTGGGGCTGCGCGGCCCGGCAACCGGTGAAGCAGGCAGTGGCACAACTGCCGAGGTCTACCTGCCATTGGCCGTGCTCGTCGCCGGCCTTGAAGAGGGCTCAGCCACGGTGCCGGCGTCAAAGCCGCGGGTATTCGGGGTGACGCCACCGAGCGCCGAACCCGCCAACGTGCCGGACGCTGCGGTTCCCGCGGCGTCATACGACAACGTTGCCGGGGAATCTGTACCACCGGCTACCTTGTTGCCTCGCCGCAATCCGGGGTCCAGCGGCATCACCGACGTTCCTGCCCAGTCGGCCGAGCAGCAGCCGCGGCCTCGGCGCGAGCTGAAAACGCCCTGGTGGGAGACCGGGTTCCAGCAAGAGCCCAAACACGCCCCGGCACAGGCCCCGCAACAAGCGCCGGACAAAGCGGCATCGGACACCTCGGCATTTTTTGCCCGGCGCTCGCCTACCGCCAACCCCGTGCCGGCCGCCAATCCGACGCCCCCGCCTGCCAAGCCCGCGCCACCGGGCCTTGAGCCGTCAGTCCCGCCGGGCCCAGTCGATGACGACGTGATCTATCAGCGGATGCTCTCCGAGATGATGGGTGACCCGCACGAGTTGGCCCAAAGCGCCGATCTGGATTGGCAGTCGGTGTGGGACCGCGGCTGGTCGGCGGCGGCCGAGGCCGAGGACAAGCCGGTCGAGTCACACACGGACCACGGCCTGCCGGTGCGCACACCTGGAGCCCGGCTGGTGCCGGGGGCCGCCCGGCCCGACCAGGAGCAACAGGGTCGACCGGTAGCGTCGAACGGCGCATCTCATTCCGGCCGGCAACCACCGCACGCGGATGCGGTGCGCGACCCCGATGCGGTTCGTTCGTCGATGAGCAGCCATTTCGGCGGTGTGCGCACCGGACGGGCGCACACCCGTGAGGCCAGTCAGGAAACCGATCAGGAATGAACGCCCGTTCGTCGGACAGCCCGCTGGACTGGTTGGTGTCGAAGTTCGCCCGCGAGGTTCCCGGGGTGGCGCATGCCTTGCTGGTGTCCGTTGACGGCCTACCTATCGCCGCCAGTGAGTATCTACCGCGCGAACGCGCTGATCAGTTGGCGGCGGTGGCTTCCGGGCTGGCCAGCCTCGCCACTGGCGCCGCGCAGCTGTTCGAGGGTGGGCAGGTGCTGCAGTCGGTGGTCGAGATGCAGAACGGCTTTCTGCTACTGATGCGCGTCGGTGACGGCTCGCATCTGGCGACGCTGGCAGTGACCGGATGCGACATCGGCCAGATCGGTTACGAGATGGCCATCCTCGTCGAACGGGTGGGCGGCGTTGTGCAGTCCGCCCGCCGCGCTCAGCCCGACAGCCCGGCTCTCCCGCGCGAGCGGGAGGTGCACCCACCTCGGGCCGCTACACGGCCCGCATCGTCGCCGAGCGGGCCCGACTGCCGGTCCGCCGCCCACCCGTGAGCCAAAAATGGACGAACGCGAACCGGCGCTGAGCCCGTTTGAGGCTTCGCCTCAGAAGGCGCGCCTGGTCCGCCCGTACACCCTGACGGCCGGACGGACCGGCACCGACGTCGACCTTCCGCTGGAAGCGCCGGTGCAAACGCTGCAGGCAGGGCTGGCTCGCCGATGGCCGCCCAACGACATGCGAGGCAGGATCATCCAGTTGTGCGTCAGCAGCCCCTCGGTGGCGGAAATCTCGGCCCGGCTGGATTTGCCGGTGGGTGTCGCGCGCGTCTTGGTGGGCGATCTGGTCACGTCCGATTACCTTCGGGTGCACAGGACCTTGACCGACCGTTCGAGCCGCGATGAGCGCCACGAGCTCATAGGAAGGACCCTGCGTGGCCTTCAAGCACTCTGAGGCGCACGGCAATGCGTCGACGAAGATCGTCATCGCGGGCGGATTCGGTGCCGGCAAGACCACGTTCGTCGGCGCGGTTTCGGAGATCATGCCGCTGCGCACCGAAGCGATGGTCACCGATGCCTCGGCCGGCGTCGACATGCTCGAGGCGACGCCGGACAAGCGGACCACCACGGTCGCGATGGACTTCGGCCGCATCACCCTGGGCGAGGACCTGGTGCTCTACCTGTTCGGTACCCCGGGCCAGCGCCGGTTCTGGTTCATGTGGGACGACCTGGTCCGGGGCGCAATCGGCGCGATCGTCCTGGTCGACTGCCGGCGCCTGGAGGACAGCTTCGCGGCGGTCGACTTCTTCGAGCACCGCAACCTGCCGTTTCTGATCGCGGTCAACGAGTTCGACGGCGCGCCAAGGTATCCGGTTGGCGAGGTGCGCAAAGCACTGATGCTGCCCACGCACATTCCGGTGATCGGCGTGGACGCCCGCAATCGCAAATCGGCGACCGACGCACTGATCGCGGTGAGCGAATACGCGCTGGCGAGCCTGACGACGACGTTTTCAGTGGGTAGCTGACCGCATTGCAGCACTGGGTTGACCGCGAATTCACCGGCCAGGATTTCCGGGACTTCCGAGACGGAGACCTGAGCCGGTTGCGCACCGAACGAGCGGTATTCACCGAGTGCGATTTCAGCGGCGTCAACCTCGCCGAATCCGAACACCGCGGATCGGCGTTCCGCAACTGCACCTTCGAGCGAACAATACTGTGGCACAGCATATTTCAGCAATGCAGCATGCTGGGCTCGGTGTTTGTGAACTGCCGGCTGCGGCCGTTGAAATTCGACGAGGTGGATTTCACGCTCGCGGTGCTCGGCGGTAACGACCTGCGCGGTGTCGACTTGACCGGCTGCCGGCTGAGGGAGACCAGCCTGGTGGAGACCGACCTGCGCAAGTGCGTGCTGCGCGGCGCCGACCTCAGTGGTGCCCGGACCACCGGCACCCGGCTGGATGACGCCGATCTACGGGGCGCGACCGTGGAGCCGTCGTTGTGGAGGACCGCGTCGCTGGCGGGTGCGCGCGTCGACGTCGGCCAAGCCCTGGCCTTTGCGCTGGCACACGGGCTACGTCTGGACGCGTGACGGATCAGCGCTTGAGCCGGATCCGCCACCACACGATGCTGGAATAGACCACCGACAGCACGGCGAGCATCGCCATGTCGAACACCCACGCGCTCCTGGTGTGCGCCCAGTGGCTGTCCTCGGGGCTGAGCGAGCCGGGCACCAGCGCCCGCACGTTGACGGTGGATGCCGACGCCGCGTAGCCCCATCGTGCGGGTACCGCCCAGGACAATTGGTCGAGGAAGGTCCGGTTGGTCACCGGGATCAGGCCACCGGCGAGCACCAGCTGCAGCATCAGAGAGACAACCAGCAGCGGCATGATCTGCTCGTTGGAGCGGGCGATCGACGACAGCACCAACCCGAGAATCGCCGAGGCCACACACGTCGCGGCGACGGTGGTGAACAGTTCCAAGCTGGGATTTCCGAGCAGCACGGCTTTCTGAGTCGGTGCGCCCTTGCCGAGGATCACGATGCCGGTCGCGATCGCCGCCTGGACGATCGCGAACACGCAAAACACCACGATCTTGGCGCCCAGGTAGGCCCAGGTCGACAGGCCGACCGCCTGCTCGCGCCGGAAGATGGGACGCTCGCCGATCAGGTCGCGGATGGTCAACGCGGTACCCATGAAGACGGCGGCGACGGACAGCAGCGTCAATATCTGGGCGGCTTCATCGGGTGTCTGACTGGTCGGTTGGGCAATGCCGAACCCGGTGTTGCCCGGAACGGTCAGCGACAGCCCACCCAGGATGAACGGCAAGATCGCCAGGAATACGAAGTACGCGCGGTCGGCGACGACCAGCCGAACCTGGCGGCGGGTGATCGTGGAGAACTGGCGGCGAACGCTGGTGTGTGCCGGGGCGCCCAGGTCGGCCGACGCCTCCGCATGAGAGGGTGGGCTCGGTTGGTTCTGGGCCAGAAAGCGGCGATTGGCCTCGTCGGGGTCTGCGCCCACCTTGGCAAAGATCTGTGCCCAGTTGGTGGTGCCCATGGCCGCACCGATCTGGCCGGGTGGGCCCAGAAATGCTGTCTTGCCACCGGGTGCCATCAGCAGCACCTGATCGCAGACATCGAGGTAGGTCAGCGAGTGCGTCACCACCAGCACCACGCGACCGGCGTCGGTCAGTTGCCGCAGCATCGTCATGACGTGCAGGTCCAGTGCCGGGTCCAGGCCCGAGGTCGGCTCGTCGAGGATCAGCAAAGACGGTCCGGTGAGCAGTTCGAGAGCCACCGACGCGCGTTTGCGCTGGCCGCCGGACAGATTTTCGACCCGGGTGTGCGCGTGCTCGGTGAGCCCCAGTTCGTCGAGTACCTGGGCGACGACCTGCTCTCGATCCTCTTTGCCGGTGTCGGGCGGCAGCCGGAGTTCGGCGGCGTAGCCAAGCGCCTGGTTGACGGTCAGCTGGCGGTGCACGACGTCGTCCTGGGGGACCATCCCGATCCTGGTGCGCAACGACGCGTACTGGGTATGGATGTTGTGGCCCTCGAACGTCACCGTGCCGGATGTGGGGGTGGTGTATCCGGCGATCAGCCGCGACAGCGTGGTCTTGCCGGCGCCGGACCCGCCGATGATGGCGGTCAGCGTCCCGGGCCGGGCGGTCATCGAGACGTTCTCAAGAAGCGTGTTCCCATTGACGGCGAAGTTGACCTGGTGCACCTCCAGGCCGCCGGTGCGACTGGCCGCTTCAGTGCGGCGGAGCAGGGTGCCGCCGGTGAACACCAGGTCGACGTTGCCGATCGTGACCACGTCGCCCTCGCTCAGCACCGCCGAGCCGACCCGGATCCCATTGACGAAGGTTCCGTTGATGCTGTCTGCGTCGTGGATCTCGATGCCCAAGGGTGTCGGGGTCAAGAACGCGTGATGGCGCGAGGCCAACACGTCCGAGATGACGATGTCGTTGTCGATCGCGCGACCGATCCCGGCGAGGCCCGCGGCCGGCGGCGCGAACTCCGAGTCGGCCCCGAGGACACTGACCATCCCGGCCGGAAATTGTGACACCGTGGTTTCTGGGCTCATCTGGGTGGGCGGCGGGATGAGCGGCATGGCGGTTGTGCGCCGCAAGTCGCCAGCCGGATACGGGGGCTGGGCAGGTGGCGGAGCTGGCCGGGAGGCTTGCGGGCGCGGCCCGGATCCGCGCGCGACACCCGGGGGGTGCGGGGGCTGCGGATGCGGCGCCGGCGGACTGTTGCGCGGGCCGCTGGGCTGTGGGCCGCCGGGTGGCGAGCCGGGCGGCCCAACCACCGGCAACTTCTCTGTCTGCGGTAGCAGACCGATGACGCCTTGATGGTGTCCGACTTCGAAGGTGATCCGCGGCCCATCGGGTCTGCCGAGGTTGATGGTCTGGCCGTCATGGATGTCGACCAGCGGTACCCGCCGGCCGTTGACGAACATCCCGCTCACGGAGTTGTTGTCGATCGCAATCCAGCTGCCCTGCTCGAAGCGCAGCAGCAGGTGCGCGCGGGCGATCAACGGGT
Source organism: uncultured Actinomycetota bacterium (assembly GCA_963763005.1). Lineage (GTDB taxonomy): Bacteria > Actinomycetota > Actinomycetes > Mycobacteriales > Mycobacteriaceae > Mycobacterium. The sequence goes on along the minus strand of CAVXMI010000010.1, from coordinate 343,011 downwards.
GCGCGACGCGCATGTCGGCACGAAGGTCACTTCCCACGACCACGTCGCGGCCCGCTGCGAAACTGCGCTGCGAACTGCCCGACCGAACCGTCAACACGGGTGCACCAGGTCGCGCCATTGGCTCAGAGTAGCGGCGTACTGCGGCCGATTAGCGGCGCTTGAGCCGGATCCTCCACCACACGATGCCGCTATAGACGATGCACAACAGCGAAAGCATTGCCATGTCGAACAGCCATGCGCTCTTGGTGTGATTCCAGTGCTGGTCTTTCGGGTCGGTCGGGCCGGGTATCAGCCGGTGGGTGTCGATCGTCGACGCCGACGCCGCGAAGCCCCACCGGGCGGGCGTGAACCACGACAACTGATCGAGCAAGAATCGGTCGGTCACCCAGATCATGCCGCCGGAGAACACCAGCTGCGACATGATCGACACCACCAGCATCGGCATGATCTGGTCTTGCGACTGGGCGAGCGACGACAGGGCCATACCGAGCAGCGCCGAAGCCACACAGGTCGCGGCAACGGTGACGAACAGCTCGAATCTGACGTCTCCCAGCAGGACGGCGTTTGAAAGCGGCTTGCCCCAGCCGATCACCGAGATCGCGGTCGCGATCGCCGCCTGAACGATCGCAAATGCGCAGAACACCATGATCTTGGCGCCCATATAGGCCGCGGTTGACAAGCCGACCGCCTGTTCACGACGAAAGATGGGACGCTCGCCGATCAGGTCGCGGATCGTTAACGCGGTACCCATGAACACCGCGCCGACGTTGAGCATGACCAGAATCTGGTCGGGCTGGGCGGGATTGTTGCCCAACGGGTCCGACATGCCGTATCCGGTCTTGCCGCGAACGGTCAGTGTCAGCACGCCGATGAGGAACGGCAACAGCGCCAGGAACACCGTGTAACCCCGGTCGGAGATCACCAGCCGAACCTGACGGCGCGCAACCGTGGAGAACTGACGAAGAACGTTGGTGTGTACCGGTTCACCCAAATCGCCCGGGCGGGATTCCGACGAGGCGACCGGCTGCGGCTGGTTCTCGGCCAGGAAGCGGCGGTTGGCCTCGTCGGGATCGGCGCCCACCTTGGTGAAGATGTCGGCCCAGTTGGCGGTGCCCATGGCCTGACCGATCTGGCTGGGTGGGCCAAGGAACGCCGTCTTGCCGCCAGGGGCCACCAGCAGCAGCTGATCGCAAACGTCGAGGTAGGACACCGAGTGCGTGACGATCAGCACCACGCGACCGGCGTCGGCCAGCTGCCGCAGCATCATCATCACCTGGCGGTCCAGCGCCGGGTCCAGGCCGGTGGTCGGCTCGTCGAGGATCAACAGGGACGGTCCGGTGAGCAGTTCGAGAGCCACCGACGCGCGCTTGCGCTGGCCGCCGGACAACTTGTCAACCCGGGTGTCGGCGTGTTTGCTCAGCTCGAGTTCCTCGAGTACCTGGGCGACGACCTGCTCTCGATCTTGTTTGTTGGTGTCAGGTGGCAACCGCAGTTCGGCGGCGTAGCCGAGCGCCTGGCTGACGGTCAGCTGGCGGTGCACGACGTCGTCCTGGGGAACCATCCCGATCCTGCTGCGCATGGACGCGTACTCGGTGTGGATGTTGTGGCCTTCGAAGGTGACCGTTCCGGAGCTGGGGCTGGTGTATCCGGCGATCAGCCGAGACAGCGTGGTCTTGCCGGCGCCGGACCCGCCGATGATGGCGGTCAAGGTCCCGGGCCGGGCGGTCAGCGAGATGTGGTCGAGCAGTTGCTTTCCGTGGTCGACGGTGAAGCAGACAGAGTTCACTTCCAGACCGCCGGTCCGCGTCGCCGCTTCGGTGCGGCGGATCAGGGTGCCGCCGGTGAACACCAGGTCGACGTTGCCGATGGTGACCACGTCGCCGTCGGTGAGTACCGCCGACCCGACCCGGACCCCGTTGACGAAGGTTCCGTTGACGCTGTGTGCGTCGCGGATCTCGGTGCCCAGCGGTGTCAGGGTCAAGAATGCGTGGTGACGCGACGCCAGGACGTCCTGGATGACGATGTCGTTGTCGGTGGCGCGGCCGATCGTGACGGAGCCGGCAGGCTTCTGTAGCGACCCGGACCGGGACAGTAATAAGGCCTGAAACACCTTCGTCGCCAGGTTCGCCACCTCTGGCGGCTTGGCGGCGCCGGGCGGCATCTGGGCGTGTGGTGCCGTACGCGGTGACGCCGGCGGGACGTTCGATGGCGGGGGCGGCGGACTCGGGGGATACCCGGCGGGTGGCCAGAGCGCGGAGCCGCTCGGGTACATGGGTTGCCCCGTCTTCCCCGACGGTGGCGGCGGCGCACCGGGATACGGTCGCGCCACTGGTGGCGGAGCCCAGTTCGCCGGGCGTGCAGGTTGTGGGGGCCCCGGCTGAGCGGATGGCCGGGCCCCGGAGGGCTGGACGATGCGCATCGACTCGGTTTGCGGCGGGCGCCCGGCCATACCAACGTGCCGTCCGACCTCGAAGCTCAGCAGCGGCCCGTCGCGATTCCCGATGTTCACACTGTGGCCGTCGTGGATCTCGACCATCGGTACGCGGCGACCGTTAGCGAACGTCCCGTTCAGCGAATTGTTGTCGATCGCCAGCCAGCGGCCCTGATCGAAGCGCAGCAACAGATGGGCACGCGAGATCAGCGGATGCGTGATGCGCATGTCGGCGCGCAGGTCGCGTCCGACCACTACGTCGTGGCCCGCCGCGAAGGTGTGTTCCGACCCGTCGTACCGAACGGTCAGCGTTGGCGGGGCGGGTGGAGGCATCGCACCAACTGTAGCTAAGCTTCCTCCTCACGCCGCTGCGCGGCGCGGATCGTCAGCGAGAGTCGGGTGCGCCGGTCACGACACAGCGGGTACGGCTGTAGATGGTCGGCATGCACTGGTTGCAATGCGTGCACGCCGAACGCACCTGCTCACCGTCGGCTGCGATCCGGTTGATCAAGTCGGGCTCGGCCAGCAGGGCCCGCGCCATCGCGACGAACTGGAATCCCTCCGCCATGGCCAGGTCCATCGTTTCCCGGTTGGTGATGCCGCCAAGCAGGATCAGCGGCATCGTCAGCTCGGCGCGGAACAGCTTGGCGTCGCGCAAAAGGTACGCGTCGCGGTAGGGGTACTGGCGGAGAAACTTCTTGCCCGTCATGCGCATACCCCAGCGCAGCGGTGGCTTGAAAGCACCGGCGAACTCCTTGACCGGCGCATCCCCACGGAACAGATACATGGGGTTGACCAGCGAGCTGCCGGCGGTGAGTTCGATCGCGTCCAGGCCGCCATCCTCCTCGAGCCATTTGGCGGTGGTCAGCGACTCTTCGGTGGTGATACCGCCGCGGACACCGTCAGCCATGTTGAGCTTGGCGGTTACCGCGATCTGCTGGTTGACGGCGCGGCGAACGGCCATGACCAATCCGCGAGCCACCTTCGCCCGGTTCTGCAGCGATCCGCCGAACTCGTCATCGCGACGATTGATCAACGGACTGAGAAACGCGCTCGCCAGGTAGTTGTGGCCCAAGTGGATTTCGACTGCGTCGAATCCGGCTTCGACGGCGAGGCGAGCGGCGTTGGCGTGCGCGGCCACCACGTCGTCGATGTCGTCGCGGCTTGCCTTCTTCGCGAACCGCATCGCGATCGGGTTGAAGAATCGCACCGGCGCCAGGGCGGTGGCTTTGTTGGAGCGGGCGTCGGCCACCGGGCCGGCGTGGCCGATCTGCGCGCTCACCGCCGCGCCCTCGGCATGGATTGCCTCGGTGAGCCGGCGCAGGCCCGGCACCGCCTCCGGGCGCATCCAGATCTGGTTGCCACCGGTGCGGCCGCCGGGGGAGACCGCGCAATAGGCGACGGTGGTCATGCCCACCCCGCCGGCTGCGGGCTGCCGGTGGTATTCGATCAGGTCGTCGGTCACCAGCGCGTCGGGCGTGCGCGCTTCGAACGTCGCTGCCTTGATGATCCGGTTACGCAGCGTAAGCGGACCGAGCTTGGCCGGGCTGAACACGTCCGGGACGTTAGACATACCGGGAGCGTAATGGCGATCGCAAGCGCGGCGAAGCCGGGTGCAGCGGGTCGCCATCATCGGGCACCGCGGCAGCCATGCCAGACTGTCTGGCGTGGGCGCAATCACGCTGGATGGCAAGGCCACCCGCGACGAGATCTTCGTCGACCTGAAGCAACGGGTAACGGCGTTGACCGCATCGGGCCGCACGCCCGGACTGGGCACAATCCTGGTCGGTGACGACCCCGGATCGCAGGCCTACGTCCGCGGTAAGCACGCCGACTGCGCCAAGGTGGGCATCACGTCGATCCGCCGCGACCTGCCCGCCGACATCACCACTGCCACGCTCAACGAGACCATCGACGAACTGAACGCCAACCCCGACTGCACCGGTTACATCGTGCAGTTGCCGCTGCCGAAGCATCTGGACGAGAACGCGGCGCTGGAGCGCGTCGACCCGGACAAGGACGCCGACGGCCTGCACCCGACCAACCTGGGCCGGCTGGTGCTCGGCACCCCCGCGCCGCTGCCGTGTACCGCGCGCGGCATCGTGTACCTGCTGCGGCGCTACGACGTCGAGATCGCCGGGGCCCATGTGGTCGTCATCGGCCGCGGTGTGACGGTGGGCCGGCCGTTGGGGCTGTTGCTCACCCGCCGCTCCGAGAACGCCACGGTGACGTTGTGCCACACCGGAACACGCGACCTGCCCGCGTTGACCAGGCAGGCCGACATCATCGTGGCCGCTGTCGGTGTGCCGCATCTGCTGACGGCCGACATGGTGCGCCCCGGCGCCGCGGTCGTCGACGTCGGCGTCAGCCGCACCGAGGACGGCACTGGTCGGCGACGTGCATCCCGACGTGTGGGAGGTCGCTGGCCACGTGTCACCGAATCCCGGCGGCGTCGGGCCCCTGACTCGGGCGTTCCTGCTGACCAATGTCGTCGAGCTGGCCGAGCAGCGATGACTGCGCGGGCCGTTATCGGGCGCGCCGTCCGCGCCCAATGGCCGATCCTGCTGGTCGGGTTGATTTTCGTGGTGGCGTTCGTGCTGGCGGGGGCGAACTTCTGGCGCCGCGGTTCCCTGCTGATCGGTATCGGTGTTGGAGTCGCGGCGGTGCTGCGGTTGATGTTGTCCGGCGACCGGGCGGGCCTGCTGGTGGTGCGCAGCAGGGGGACGGACTTCCTGACAATGGCAACGGTCGGGGCCGCGATGGTCTACATCGCGTCAACGATCGACCCGTTGGGTACGCGCTGAGGGCTAGAGCCCGGGCAGGCCCGGAATGTTCGACAGGCCCGGTATTTGTTGCAGATCGCCCGGCAGGTTGCCGGACGTGATGTCCGCCATCGCTTGCGGGCAGTACATCGAAATCGCGATGCTGGTGAACGTTGCTGCCATCTGCGGCGACATGCCGCTGCCGCTGGCGACGACATTGGATGCGGCCGAGTTGAACGACCCGCCCGGCTGGGCCAGTATCGGGCAGACAGCCTGGCCCAATGCCGCCGCGTTTCCAGCGTCACCGTAGTTGACGCCGGCGCTGTTCAGCGCGCCGATGAATGCGTCGTCGATGGGGCTTGCCTCGGCCGGTGCCGCCAATGCCGCCCCCGCGGTGAGGAGGCCCGCGGACGCCGCCAACAGACGAACTGTCAGTGGCTGATGGCGCCATGCTTTCATGTGAGCTCCTCATCCGTCGTGGAGTGCACCAGGTGGCACACAAGTAACTTTAGGAACCCTGGTGCATGGCTGTCACATTTAGAACACGATCGCATAAAGGTTTGCGCTCTATGTGTTTTGCGACCGGTCTGCAATCACACTTTCGGCTAGCGGGCCCGGCATGAAACGACACAATCGCGTCACGCTGTGTCACGACACATTGCACGACCTCCTGTTTCGCCGCCTCGCTGTTTAACAATGCGGCCCATGATGTCTCGCCAGACGTTTCTTCGCGGTGCCGTCGGAGCGTTGGCGACTTCAGCGGTGTTCGGGACCGCGCGGGCCGGGGCAGACCCGGGTAGCGGCTGGACGGGTCTGGCCTCCTCCATCGGCGGCCGGGTGCTGCTGCCGGCCGGCGGCGGCTCATTCGCCTCCGGCAAGCAGATTTTCAATTCGCTCTACAACGGCTCGAACCCGGCGGGGGTCGTCACGGTCACCACGCAGGCAGATGTCGAGAAGGCGGTCGCGTTCGCGGCCGCCAACAAGCTCAAGATCGCCCCGCGAGGTGGCGGACATTCCTATATCGGTGCGTCGACTGCGGCCGGCACCATGGTGCTCGACTTGCGCGGCCTGCCGGGCGGAGTGAATTTCGACAGCGCTACGGGAAACGTGACGATGCCGGCCGCGACCGATCTGCATGCGGTCCAGCAGGCGTTGGCCGGCGCCGGCCGGGCGATTCCCACCGGCAGTTGCCCGACCGTCGGCGTGGGGGGCTTGGCGCTTGGCGGCGGAATGGGAGCCGATTCCCGCCACGCCGGACTGACTTGCGACGCGCTCAAGTGGGCGACGGTGGTGTTGCCCAGTGGAGAAACGGTCACCGCATCCGCCGACGATCACCCCGATCTGTTCTGGGCCCTTCGGGGCGGCGGGGGCGGCAACTTCGGGGTGACGACGTCGATGACTTTTTCCACCTTCCCAACCGCCGACTCCGACGTCGTTCGCGTCGACTTCTCCCCGTCGTCGGCGGCGCAGGTGCTTGCCGGCTGGCAGACGTGGCTGGCAGCAGCCGACCGCAACACGTGGGGGCTGGTCGATCTCTCGGTCAGCGCGTCCCAGGCCAATTGCCACGTGCTGGCGACCTGCCCCGCCGGTTCCGGCCCCGGGGTGGCCGATGCGATCAAATCCGCAGTTGGAGTGCAGCCCAGCGGAATTGAGAACAAGACGCTCAGTCACATGGACCTGGCGATGTATCTGGCCGGCGGCAGCTCGACGAGTTCGCAGCGCGGTTTCGTGGCCGGATCCGACGTCATCGGCACGGTGAACTCAGCTGCGGCACAGGCAATTGTCGCCGCGATCGGAAAGTGGCCACCCGCGTCGGGACGTGCGTCAGTGATCGTCGACACTCTCAGCGGCGCGGTCGGCGACGTCGACCCAAGCGGTTCGGCATTCCCGTGGCGCCGGCAGTCCGCCGTTGCGCAATGGTACGTCGAGACCCCCAGTAGCGGGCAGGTGGCCACCGCCAACAAATGGTTGCATGTCGCACACCAAGCGGTACAACAATTTTCGGTAGGTGGCTACATCAACTATCTGGAGGCCAACACCGCGCCGTCGCGATACTTCGGCCCGAACCTGTCACGGCTGACCGCCGTCCGGCAGCGATACGACCCCAACCGGTTGATGTTCTCCGGCCTCAACTTCTGACATTCGGTGGCGGCCTCCGCACGAAGCCGCGACCGTTGCCTGACCGGGACCCATCGGCGAAACCACTTGCGTTACATTAGTTTCCAGCGTTTCAGCGGGGCGATTTTTGTCGGTGGGTCCTCATAGTATTCAGGCATGGGTTCGAGTAGCCGTGAGGAGATCGCAGCCGCCTACCAGGCGCTGCACACCGCGGTGTCCGGGGTGCCGGGGCTTACCTATGATGCGCTGACCACGCCAGAGCGGTTGGTGTACATGGAACATCTCGACGGCGAGACCCGACGGCTGTCGGTGCCGCGGCACGCGTTGATCAATCAGACTGCCGAACAATCGGATGAATCGGAGTTGGGCGGCAAGTTGCCCTCGGCGTTGGCCAACCGGTTGCACATCACCCGCGGCGAGGCCAGCCGGCGGGTGGCCGAGGCCGCAGACTTAGGCCAGCGGCGTGCGTTGACCGGCCAGCCGTTGCCGGCGCTGCTGACCGCGACCGCGGCAGCCCAGCGGGCCGGGCGCATCGGGGACGCCCATGTGCGGGTGATCCGCGGGTTCTTTCGCCGACTGCCGTCCGGTGTGGATATCGAGACCCGCGAGAAGGCCGAAGCTCATCTGGCCAAGCTGGCCGCCCAGTTCCGCCCCGACCAGCTCGCCAAACTCGCCGAGCGGCTCATGGAGTGCCTCAACCCCGACGGCGACTACACCGACGAGGACCGCGCCCGCCGGCGCGGGCTGACCCTGAGCAAACAAGACGTCGACGGGATGTCGCGGCTCACTGGCTGGCTGACTCCCCAAGCCCGCGCGACCTTCGAGGCGGTGCTGGCCAAGCTGGCCTCCCCCGGCATGTGCAACCCCGACGATCAGACCCCGGTCGTGGCGGGCGCACCCTCCGAGCAGGCCGTGCAGCGCGACACCCGCACCGCAGGCCAGCGCAACCACGACGGGCTCAACGCCGCCCTGCGGGCAGTGTTGGCCAGCGGAAAACTCGGCCAGCACAACGGGTTACCGGCCTCCATCATCGTGACCACCACACTCAAAGACCTCGAAGCCGCCGCCGGTAAAGGCCTCACCGGCGGGGGCACCCTGCTGCCCATGAGCGAGGTGATCCGCCTGGCCCGCCACGCCCACCACTACCTGGCGATCTTCGACAACGGTAAAGCCCTCGGGCTCTATCACACCAAACGACTGGCCTCACCGGCACAGCGAATCGTGTTGTACGCCAAAGACCGCGGCTGCACCGCACCGGGCTGCGACGTCTCGGGCTACTACTGCGAAGTCCACCACACCCCGGAATGGGCCAGCACCCACCACACCGACATCAACGAACTCACCCTGGCCTGCGGACCCGACCACAAACTGCACGAGGAAGGCTGGACCACCCGAAAAAACGCCAACGGCGACACCGAATGGATCCCGCCACCGCACCTCGACCACGGACAACCCCGCGCAAACACCTACCACCACCCCGAGAAACTCCTGCGCGACGGAGACGACGACGAAGTCAACGAGGCGGGATAACCCTCGTTACTTGGCCAGTGTTGCCCGCACACACACGGTGACGTACGGCAGCGCAAGGCCGTTGGTGTTCGCCAGTGCCGGATGGGTGGCCAACAACTGGCGTACCTGGGCGAGTGTCTTGGTGCGTACCTCGGCCGGCGAGGTGATGCAGTAGCTGCGGGAGGCGACCAGGTCGATCAGCGCTTGCGGCGTAAGGTAATTCGTCCACTCGACTTGATGGCGCTCCACCTCGGTGAACGGTTCCGGGAGTGTCGCCCTGTTGCGGACCGGGTCGTCGTCGCGACCGATGACGTTGCCCAGCTCGCGCACCCAGCCGAGTCGTTCGTCGCGGGTGTTCCACACCAGGCCCAGCCGCCCGCCCGGGCGCAGCACGCGGGCCACCTCCGGAATCGCCCGCGCGGGATCGACCCAGTGCCACGCCTGGGCGACCAGCACGGTATCAACGCTGTTGTCCTCCAAAGGAATCTCTTCCGCGGTGCCCAGCAGTGCCGGTGTTTCCGGCAGCGAGGCGCGCAGCACTTCCAGCATGTCGGGAATCGGGTCGACGGCCACCACGTCCAGGCCGCGTTCGACCAGCCGGGTGGTCAGCTTGCCGGTACCCGCACCCAGGTCGAGCACGTTGCGCGCACCGGCCGAGAGTAGCCAGTCGATCGCCTCCGGCGGATAGGACGGGCGGCCCCGTTCGTAGGCGGCCGCCGCCGAGCCGAACGACAGCGAGGGGTCCTGGCTGGAACGGGTCACCGCGGATACGTGTCTTCGATAGCGGCCAATTCGAGTGTCTTCCGGATCAATTCGCCGACGGCTTCGGATTCCACCAGGAAGCCGTCGTGGCCGTAGATGGAGTCGACAATCTGCAGCCCGGCGCAGCCCGGCAACAGCTCGGCCAGCTCCTGCTGCAAGCGCAGCGGGTAGAGCCGGTCGGAGGTGATGCCACCGACCACCACCGGTACCGGGCACCCACGCAGCGCTGGCCGCACCCCGCCGCGGCCACGGCCAACGTCGTGGCTGTTCAGCGTTTCGGTCAGAATCACGTAGCTGCCGGCGTCGAACCGGGACAAGAGCTTGTCGCCCTGGTGCTCCAGGTAGCTCTGCACCGCGTAGCGGCCGCCGGCCGCCGGATCCTCGTTGGCTTGGTTCTTGTTGGCGAACCGGGTATCGAGTTCGACCTCGCCGCGGTAGGTCAGGTGGGCGAAGCGGCGGGCGATTTTCAGCCCGGCATCGGGCGTGCGTCCGGTGTCGTGGTAGTCGCCGCCCTGCCAGTTGGGGTCGGCCGTGATGGCTGCGATCTGGGTTGTCTGCGTGCCGAGTTGGTCGGCGGTCGCACGCGCACCGACTGCCAGCAGCAATCCGGCCCGAACCCGGTCCGGGTGGCCGACCACCCATTCCAGGGCCCGCGCGCCGCCCATGGATCCGCCGACGACGGCGGCGACCTCGGTGATGCCCAGTGTGGCCAGCGCGGCGATATCCGCCTCCACCTGGTCACGCACCGATATCAGCGGAAATCTCGAGCCCCACGGCTTTCCGTCGCGGGCAAGCGAGCTGGGCCCGGTGGAGCCGCGGCAACCGCCCAGCACATTGGTGGCCACCGCGCACCAGCGGTTGGTGTCGATCGGCGCACCCGGTCCGGCCACCCCGTCCCACCAGCCCGGCGTCGGGTGCCCGGGTGCGGAGGGCCCGGTGATGTGTGAATCACCGGTAAGTGCGTGCAGTACCACCACCACGTTGTCCCGCGCGGGGGACAACTCGCCCCAGCGCTGCACGGCGATACAGACATCGTCGATCACCGCGCCGCTTTCCAGCCGCAGCGAGCCGATGTCGACCAAGCCGACCTCGCCTTCGGCGGGCAACGTCTGAGTAGGAACGTCGGAAATCGTCACGTCAGTACTCCTCAGAAGGCCGCCACGGCCTGGGAGTCACCGCTGAATTCGCTGAATTTTCGAGCCGCAGCGAAGCCGAGCTCCAAGTCGGCCAGGATGTCGTCGATGCCCTCGATACCGACTGCCAGCCGGACCAGCCCCGGGCTGACGCCGGTGGACAGCTGCTCCGCGGGGCTCAGCTGTGCGTGGGTGGTCGATGCCGGGTGTATCACCAGCGAGCGCACGTCACCGATGTTGGCGACGTGGCTGTGTAGTTTCAGCGCGTTCACGAACGCCTTGCCGGCCTCTATGCCACCGGCCAGCTCGAACGACAGGACGGCTCCGGTTCCCTTGGGCGCCAGTTTCTTTGCCCGCTCATGCCAGGACGAACTGGGCAGCCCCGCATAATTGACCGACAACACGTCGTCGCAGGCTTCGAGGAACTCGGCGACCCGCTTCGCGTTCGCGACGTGCCGCTCCATCCGCAGACTCAGCGTTTCCAGGCCTTGGGCCACCAGGAACGCATTGAACGGCGAGGCCGCCGAGCCGTAGTCACGCAGCAGCTGTACACGCGCCTTGAGCGCATACGCCGGCGGTCCCAGCTCGGCATACACCACGCCGTGGTAGCTGGGGTCGGGTGTGGTGAACCCGGGGAAGCGACCCTGCGTCCAGTCGAAGGTGCCGCCGTCGACGATCACCCCGGCGATCGCGGCGCCGTGCCCGCCCAGGTACTTGGTGGCCGAGTGCACCACGATGTCGGCGCCCTGCGTGAAGGGCTGGATCAGGTACGGCGTGGCGATGGTGTTATCCACGATCAGCGGTATCCCATCGCGGTGGGCGACCTCGGCGACCCCCGGGGTATCCAGCACGTCGATCTGTGGGTTGGAGATGGTCTCGGCGAAGAACGCCTTGGTGTTCGGCCGCACCGCGGCCTGCCACGAGTCCAGATCGTCGGGGTCGTCGACGAAGCTGACCTCGATGCCGAGCTTCGCCAGCGAATAGTGGAACAGGTTATAGGTGCCGCCGTACAGCCGCGGACTGGACACGATGTGATCGCCCGAACCCGCCAGGTTCAGGATGGCGAACGTCTCGGCCGCCTGCCCGGAGGACAGGAACAGCGCGGCCACCCCGCCCTCGAGCGCAGCGATGCGTTGCTCGACCACATCGGTGGTGGGGTTGCCGATGCGGGTGTAGATGTTGCCCGGAACCTCCAGCCCGAACAAGGCGGCGGCATGCGCGGTGTTGTCGAAGGTGTAGGACGTGGTCTGGTAGATCGGCAGGGCCCGGGCGTTGGTGGCGGAGTCCGGGTGCTGGCCTGCGTGAATCTGCCTGGTTTCGAACGACCAATGCGCTGACGGATCGGTGTCAGTGCTGGTGCTGGCGGCGCTCATGGAGGTGTTTTCCCTGTCTGCTCAGGGGCCCGTCATGGCGGACCCGCGCTTGCCGCGTAGCCGCTGGCTACTCAACCGTGTCATCACCCGGGGCACCCCACCGCGGTTGGAGGGTTGCCGGCCAGCAAGCCGGGGCTTGACGCTGGCACTCATGACCGACTTGAAGCCTATCGCATGGCGGCTGCTCGATGCCAACACGACGGCCTCGGCTCACCCTTTACCGGCCACTACGGGCCTGTGAACGCTCCTTGTAGTCTGGCCTGACGAGCAATCGCTCGCCCAAGCTCACACGGCCGGAGGACTCGGACTCAGATGTCCAATGAACCCAAGATCAGAGTCAAAGGCCCGGTGGTAGAGCTCGACGGTGATGAGATGACCCGCGTCATCTGGAAGTTCATCAAGGACATGCTGATCCTTCCGCATCTCGATATCAACCTGGACTATTACGATCTGGGCATCGAGCATCGCGACCGCACCGACGACCAGGTGACGATCGACGCGGCCTATGCCATCAAGAAGCACGGCGTGGGCGTCAAATGCGCGACGATCACCCCCGACGAGGCCCGCGTCCAGGAATTCAACCTGAAGAAGATGTGGCTGTCGCCCAACGGGACCATCCGAAACATCCTGGGCGGCACGATTTTCCGTGAGCCCATTGTCATTTCGAATGTCCCGCGGCTGGTTCCGGGCTGGACCAAGCCGATCGTCATCGGCCGCCACGCTTTCGGTGACCAATACCGGGCGACCAACTTCAAGGTCGACCAGGCGGGCACCGTGACACTGACTTTCACTCCCGCCGACGGCAGCGAGCCGATTGTGCACGAGGTGGTCAGCATCCCCGAAGACGGCGGTGTCGTGATGGGGATGTACAACTTCAAGGACTCGATCCGGGATTTCGCACGAGCGTCGTTCTCCTACGGCCTGAATGCGAAATGGCCGGTGTATCTGTCGACCAAGAACACCATCCTCAAGGCCTACGACGGCATGTTCAAAGACGAGTTCCAGCGCATCTACGAAGAGGAATTCAAGGACAAGTTCGAAGCCGAAGGACTGACCTACGAGCATCGGCTGATCGACGACATGGTCGCCGCTTGCCTCAAGTGGGAGGGCGGCTATGTGTGGGCCTGCAAGAATTATGACGGCGATGTCCAGTCGGACACCGTCGCGCAGGGCTACGGCTCGCTGGGACTGATGACGTCGGTGCTGATGACGGCCGACGGCAAGACGGTCGAGGCCGAGGCCGCCCACGGCACCGTCACCCGGCACTTCCGGCAGTATCAGGCCGGCAAACCGACCTCTACCAACCCGATCGCCTCGATCTTCGCCTGGACGCGCGGACTGCAGCACCGCGGCAAGCTGGACGGCACACCGGACGTCATCGAATTCGCGCAGCAGCTGGAAGAAGTTGTCGTCGGCACGGTGGAGACCGGCAAGATGACCAAGGACCTCGCCATCCTGATCGGTCCTGAGCAGGAGTGGCTGAAGAGCGAGGAATTCCTCGAGGCGATTGCCGAGAACCTGAGTAAAGCGCTCGCTAACAGTTAGCTGGCCGGTGGATCGACGGCCCGGATCGGCGGGCTGCATCGGTCGATGAACGCGGTGATCACCTCGGTGATACGTCCCGGCGCCTCGAACATCGGCACATGTCCGACGCCGTCGAGCAGGGTGAGCCGGTGGTCGGCCGGCAGGAAGTCGGTGAAATGCCGGCTGAACCTGCTTGGGGGGACCACCCGATCCTTCTGGCACAGCACCAAATGGGAAGGCGCGGCGGTATGTTCCAACTCCCGCAGTCCGTGCAGCAGCAGCGCCTTGAGCAGCAACTGGAAGTAGGCCGGGCAGTGCGCGGCGTCGTCGACGATGCTGCTGAGTTGGCGCTCGCTGACCCCGTCGGGCGTTGCGCTCAGTGGCACGGTGGCCAACTGGCGGCTGAACGGCAGCTGAAGCACCCGTTGGCCGAGCAGGCGGGTCAGCGCCAGGATCGGCAATCCTGAGATGAACTTGGTGATCACCTCGAATTTGACCAGGCTCCAGCGCGTCCATCCGCCCGCCGGGGCGATGCCGGTGACACTGCGTGCCCGTCCACGTCGTTCGAGTTCGAATGCGACCCAGCCGCCCAGCGAGTTGCCGACGATGTGGGCGGTGGGCCAGCCCAGTTCGTCCATCTGCCGCTCGACGTGATCGGCCAGAACCGCGGAGCTCAGGAACCAGGTGCCTGCGGACGGTCCACCGTTGTGGCCGGCCATAGTCGGGGCGAATACCTCGTAGCGGCCGGTGTCCACCAACTGCTGGGCCACGACCTCCCATACCGTCTGGGACATCAGGAACGGGTGCAGCAGTAGTACCGGTTCTCCTGAGCCCAGATGGATCGGCGCGCGAGTCGTCATGCCGCCGACACTAAATGCGGTACCGCCGGTACCGCAAGCAGGTGGTGACCGCTGGTCGCAAGGGCGTGCGCCCGCGTGAAAAGATCGGGGCATCATGAGCACCCCTACCGGATCCCGCCGGATTTTCTCCGGTGTGCAGCCAACGTCTGACTCGCTTCATCTCGGTAACGCACTGGGCGCCGTCGCCCAGTGGGTTGCACTGCAGGATGACCACGACGCGTTCTTCTGCGTGGTGGACCTGCACGCGATCACCATCCCGCAGGATCCCGAGGCGTTGCGGCGCCGGACTCTGATCACCGCCGCGCAATACCTGGCGCTGGGTATCGATCCCGGTCGCGCCACCATCTTCGTGCAAAGTCACGTACCTGCCCACAGCCAATTGGCGTGGGTGCTGGGCTGCTTCACCGGCTTCGGCCAGGCATCCCGGATGACACAGTTCAAAGACAAGTCGACGCGCCAGGGCGGCGATTCCACCACCGTGGGCCTGTTCACCTACCCGGTATTGCAGGCCGCCGACGTGCTGGCCTACGACTCTGATCTGGTGCCAGTGGGTGAGGACCAGCGGCAGCACCTGGAGCTGGCGCGCGACGTTGCGCAGCGATTCAACGGCCGGTTCCCAGACACCTTCGTGGTTCCCGATGTGTTCGTTCCCAAGATCACCGCCAAGATCTACGATCTGGGCGACCCGACGTCGAAGATGAGTAAGTCGGCGAGCACCGATGCCGGGTTGATCAATCTGCTCGACGACCCGGCGTTGTCCGCCAAGAAGATTCGCTCGGCCGTGACCGACAGCGAACGTGAGATCCGCTATGATCCGGACACCAAGCCGGGCGTGTCGAACCTGCTGAGCATCCAGTCGGCGGTCACCGGGGTCGACGTCGACACGCTCGTTGGAGGCTATGCCGGCCGCGGCTACGGCGACCTGAAGAAGGACACCGCCGAAGCTGTCGTCGAGTACGTCGGCCCGATCAGGGCCCGGGTCGACGAATTGACGGGTGATCTCGCAGAGCTGGAGTCTGTGCTGGTGGCGGGAGCGGAGCGCGCCCAGGATGTGGCCGGTAAAACGGTTCAGCGGGTCTATGACCGGTTGGGTTTTCTGCCGCGGCGTGGGTAGACATTCCTCATGACCGAATCAGCCAAACCAGGGATCCTCGATCGGCTGCGGGCCCGGTTCGGGTGGTTCGACCATGTCATGCGTGCCTACCGGCGCTTCGGCGAGAGCAATGGCAACTTCCTGGCGGCCGGTCTCACCTACTACACGATCTTCGCGATATTTCCCACGCTGATGGTCGGTTTCGCGGTGGTGGGATTCGGGTTGTCCCGCCGGCCGGAGCTGCTGAACGCGATCAACGACCGGATCAGGTCCTCGGTGTCCAGCGAGCTGGGGCAGCAGCTGGTCGACCTGATGAATTCGGCGATCGCGGCGCGCGCCTCCGTCGGTGTCATCGGGCTGGCTACCGCGACCTGGGCGGGCCTGGGCTGGATGTGGCACCTACGGGAAGCGTTGAGCGAGATGTGGGACCACACTGGCGATTCAGCGGGTTTCGTGCGGACCAAACTGTCCGATCTGGTAGCAATGCTGGGGACATTCGCGGTAACCCTGGCGACCGTCGCGCTCACCGCGCTCGGCCATGCGAGGCCGATGGCTGCGGTACTGAGATGGCTTGAAATACCCCAGTTTTCAGTGTTCGACGTGATCTTCCGTGGTGTTTCGGTATTGGTGTCGGTGTTGGTGTCGTGGATGCTGTTCACCTGGATGATTGCCCGGCTGCCGCGGGAGCCGGTCAGTTTCGTCATCTCGATGAGGGCGGGGTTGATGGCAGCCATCGGATTCGAGCTGTTCAAGCAGCTGGGGTCTATCTATCTACAGATTGTCCTGCGCAGTCCGGCGGGCGCCGCGTTCGGGCCGGTGTTGGGCTTGATGGTGTTCGGGTTTTTCACCGCGTACCTCATTCTGTTCGCCACCGCGTGGGCCGCGACGGCGTCGGATGATCCCCGTGCGAAGTCCGTCGAACCTCCCGGCCCTGCGATCATCACCCCGCGGATACAGGTGGACGAGGGTCTGAGCACGCGCCAGACGCTGACCGCGCTGGTCGTGGGAGCCGTCGGTGCGCTGACGTTTTCCCGCTTGACCCGCCTCCGTCGGCACGAGCGCTAGTCATTGGTCGGCGCCCGCCATTCGCCGTTGGCCATGACAGCCGTCACCTGCAAATCATGGTCCAGTACAACAAGATTGGCGTCATAGCCCGTCCGCAGGCTGCCCACTCGGCCGAGGCCGAGAACCCGGGCCGGTGTTGCCGAGGTCACCTGCGCCGCTGCGGCCAGCGCGTCGTCCGTACCACGCCCGGCCGCTACGGTGCGGAAGAGCTGATCCATGGTGGCGACGCTGCCGGCGATCGTCGACGTCCCGTGCACCCGCGCCACGCCGGACTCGACGTCGATTGCCACCGCGCCAAGCCGAAACGCCCCGTCTCCGCAGCCGGCCGCGGCGGTCGCGTCGGTAACCAAGGCAACCCGCTTGGGGCCGACGGCAGCGATCACCGCCTGCACCACGGCAGGGTGCACGTGCACGCGGTCGGCGATGAGCTCGACGGTCACCTGCGGGTCGGCCAGCAACGCCAGCGCGGGCCCAGGCTCGCGATGGTCCAGCGGTGGCATCGCGTTGAACAGATGAGTGGCGACGGTGGCGCCCAGCGCGACGGCTTCTTTGGTCCGCTCGTAGGTCGCGTCCGTATGTCCTACGGCGACAACCACTCCCGTGTCGAGAAAACGCCGGATCGCCTCGTCGGTTCCGGGCAGTTCGGGGGCCAGCGTGACCATCCGGATGGTGCCGTCGGCGGCGGCGAGCAGGGCGCCGATCTCGGCGGGGTCCGGAACGCGCAGTTGCGTGTGGTCATGCGCCCCGCACCGTGCCGGGCTCAGCCACGGCCCTTCCAGGTGGATGCCAGCGACGGTGCCCAGACGGGTCGCTTCGGCGAGTGTGTCCACGGCGGCAATCAGCTGAGCGGGTGCAGCGGTGACCAGGCTGGCCAGCATGGTCGTGGTGCCGTGCCGCAGATGGAACTCGGCCGCCCGTGCGACGTCCTGAGCGTTCCCGTCGATAAAGGACGCGCCGCCGCCGCCGTGCACATGGATGTCGACGAAACCGGGCACCACGATGGAATCGGGGAAATCGTAATCGGCCGGCTGAGTCGGTGCGCCGGCCCCGCACGCGACAATCCGTCGATCCGCTGTCCGCACCCACCCCGGTCGGCGGATCTCGCCCGTCGACGGCGACGGTGCCGGCGCGGATCAGCGTCACGATGTCTCCGCAGCGCCGGCTTGCTCGTCGGGCCAGCGTCCGCCGTTCTCCCAGAACTGCCGGATCTCCTCGAGCTGGCGGCCTTTGGTCTCGGGCGCAAACCGGTACACCACGCCGAACGCGACCAGAGCGAAGAACCCGAACACTGCGAAAACGCCTGCGCCGCCGAGTAAATGCAGCATGGTGAGGGAAAAGCCGGCGATGATCGCGTTGGCCGTCAGGGTCGACGTGAGCATCACGCTCGACCCCATCGATCGCAAGCGGGACGGGAAGCTCTCACCTGCGTAGACCCAGACCAGCGAACCGAACCCAAAGCTGAACCCGATGATGAACAGCAGCACGCCGCCGAACCCGAATATCAGCGCACCTGTGCCGGTGGCGTCGCCGGCGAATACGGCGATCAGCACGGCATCGGCGGCGATCATCATCGCGATGCCGGACAACAGGATCGGGCGCCGGCCCACACGGTCGACCAGAACCAGCGAGACACACACCGCGGTCAACCCGGCGACTTGCACGATTGCCGGCAGCGCCAGCAGCGCGAAATAGCCTTCGAAGCCCATGGCCGCGAACAGGCGGGGGCTGTAGTAGACGATCGCGTTGATGCCGGTGATCTGGACGAGAAAGCCGAGCCCGACGACAAACAGGGTGGCCCGCAGATACGGCGGCCGCAGCATCTCGGCAATACTGCCGATACTGGCCTGGTCTTCGTCTACCGCACGGGCGATTTCGGCCAGCTCCGCGTCGACGTCGGTTTCGGGTACGACCCGCAGCAGCGCCCGGCGCGCTTCGTCGACCCGGCCCTTGAGCAGGTACCACCGAGCGGTGTCGGGCATGCGCAGCAACAACGGCAGCAGCAGCGAAGCGGGCACCGCGGCCAGCCCCAGCATCCACCGCCAGCTCTGCGAACCGGCCAGCAGGTAGCCGACCAGGTAGCCGACGATGATGCCGCTGACAGTGGCCACCTGATAGGCGGTCAGCAACGACCCGCGCACCGCGGCCGGTGCCGACTCGGCCACGTACACCGGGGCCACCACCACCGACACGCCGATGGTCACACCCAGCAGCAGGCGCGCCACCAGCAGTATCGGCATCGAGACGGCGGTGGCTCCCGCCAGCGCGAACAGCGCGTAGCCGACGATGATCAGCACCATCGACTTCTTCCGCCCGATCGCGTTGGCGAGCACACCGGCACCGAGTGCCCCGGCGATCTGGCCGATCACCACCGTCGTGGTCAGCAGTTCCTGTTGCCCCGTGGTGAGGCCGAACTCCTCGCTGACGAAAAGCAGCGCGCCCGCGATGATGGAAAGGTCGTAACCATAGAGGACGCCGACGCTGGCTGCGGTGAGCCCGACCAGCAATCTCCGCTGCACGGACCGGTCAGCCGGCCCGTACCTGGGTTTTGAGCACCTTAATGACACTGTCGGGGTCCTCGGGGGTGATGCACGGCCTCACCCGGCGGCCCAACTCGAGGATCAGCAGGGTCTTCTTGCTTCCGCGGTGAAAGTCCATCGGGAACCAGTAGCGCGGGTCCGATGCCCCCCAGAAGCGGCCCTTGCCGGAAGCCCGGCCCATCGGCGCAGCCTTGATCCCCTGGATGTCGCCGTAGGCGATCCGCTTCGGCGTAGCAAACGGGAAGTAGTAGCGCCGGATAGTGATTCCGTCGTCATCCAGCGTTAGGCCGGCGTCCTCGTAAAGGGCAGTCATCCCGCAGAGTCTAGTGTTGCGGCCGGCTGTTCATCGAGCGTGCCACCAGGATCAATCCGAACACGACGAGGGTGCCGAGAACGGCCACGCCCACCCGTACCGGCAAAGCGTCGGCCGACGACATGAGCCCCGCCGCCCGGGCACCGTCGGGCTGCCGCTCGGCGGGGTTGTTCTTGGTGGACACCAGCGAGGGGTCGGGTTCGATCAGCGAACCGATCTGGGTGCCCTGGGCGGTGCTGAACCCGTAATCCAGCAGGTGTGCGGCCTGTTCCCACGGCGCGATCGGCTGCCGGGTCCCGTGCAGCAGCACCGCCATCAGCCGCCGACCATTACGGTTGGCCGCCCCCACGAAGGTCTGGCCGGCGTCATCGGTGTAACCGGTCTTACCGCCGAGTGCGCCCGGATATTTGTAGAGCAGCTGGTTGTCGTTTTCCAGCTCGTAGCCGGGATGGTCGCCGTGGCCGGGGAAGTCGAAGGTGCGGGTCGCGACGATGTCGGCGAAGGTGGGGTTCTGCCAGGCGTACCGGTAGAACAGGCCGATGTCATAGGCTGAGGTACTCATGCCGGGCCCGTCCAGTCCGGACGGCGTCGCCGCCCGGGTATCCCGGCCCCCCAGCTTGGCGGCCAGCACATTGATCTTCTCCAGCGCGGTCTGCATACCGCCGAGTTGCATGGCCAGCGCGTAGGCGGCGTCGTTGCCGGAATGCATCAGCAGGCCGTGCAGCAACTGGTTGATGGTGTAGATGCCGCCGGCATTCACGCCGACCTTGGTGCCCTCGGCGGCCGCGTCGTCGTCGGTTCCAGCGACCGACGTGTTGAGGCTGAGCGCGTTGATGGACGCCATCGCGACCAGCACCTTGATGATGCTGGCCGGGCGGTGACGGCCGTGCGGATCCCGGGCGGCGACGATGGCACCGCTGTCCAGATCTGCCACCAGCCACGCATCGGCGGAGACGTCGCCCGGCACTGGCGGGGTGTCAGGTGCCGCGATGATGCCACAGCCGCCCAGCGCGTTGCCGCCAACCGGAGTAGGGGGGACCGCCAGCGGCAGCGGCGGTTCACCGGCCCTGGGGACCTCCGACGAGTCCACTGCGGGTGGGGTGGACACCTTGTACGGGCAGCTTCCGGCCCCGCCGTTGGTCTCGGCATTGGGCTCGGCGCTCGCGGTGGGCAGGCCCAGCCCACCTGCTATCACCGCTGGCCCGGCGACCATGAAAGCCGCCGCGGCCAGGCACGATGCGGCGCGTAACGAGGACCGTAGGAAGGGCATCGCTGTGCAGATTAAGTGATCGGCGACCTGATTGCAGGGTGACGCGCTGTGACTGGTGAGACGGAAGTTACGAAGCAGCGGTTGACAGTGTTAGAAATAAAGATGACACTGTCAATAATGATGAAGTCGCTTCTCACCCTGTCCGAGTTCGCCGCAGCGGCCGCCAATGCCGTGCAGGCGTCTGGAGCGGTGCCCGACAACCGCCAGGCCAAACCGATCCCGGCCGAGCGGATGGTCCGGTACTACACCGCGAGGGGTCTGCTGCCCCGTCCGGGCACCCGGGGACGCGCCCTCACCTATGGGCGGACTCACCTGCTACGGCTGGTCGCTATCAAACGGTTGCAAGGTCAGGGTCTGTCGTTGGACGAGATCGCCCAGCGACTCGAAGGCATGCCGCCCGCGGAGCTGGAGTCGCTGGCCGCGATCCCGGCGAGCGCCATGCCGGCCGGCTTGGGCGACCCCGAGACCGCCTCCGGTTCGTCTCGCGCGGCCGGCCGGTTCTGGCAGACCGCCCCAGAAATCCGGCAGCCCGCCGTGTCCGCGGCACCGGCGGCACTCACCAATCTGCAAGCCGTGCGGCTCTCCGAGAGCGTCACGTTGCTCGTCGACGGGCCCGCGGGTGCGCTCCCTGCCCCCGACGCCCTGCGACACGCCGCGGCACCACTACTCGAACTCCTCGCCAGTTCACGAAAGGACGACCAATGAGTGCACAGTTACTGCCTCTCATCACCCCCGAACCCGCACAGGCGGGTGCGGGGGTGATGGGGGGCACGCCGACCTGCGGAGAGTTGACCTCAACGGACAGGGACGGGCTGCCAGTGAAGCTGCCGCTGAAAGCGTTGAGCGTCGAAACCGTCATCGTCGGCATGACCGCAACCTCCACCGTGCGCCAGCGTTTCGCCAACACCGGCGATACGACTATCGAGGCCACCTATGTCTTCCCATTGCCGGCCCGCGCGGGCGTGACCGATTTCGTCGCCGACCTGGCCGGACGGCGAGTCGTTGGTGTGTTGAAAGAGCGTGGCCGAGCCCGCGCGGACTATGAGCAGGCATTGGCTCAGGGGCAGCGTGCCGCGATCGTGGAGGAGGATCGTTCGGACGTGTTCTCGGTGCGGGTGGGCAACCTCGGGCCTGGCGAGGAAGCCACCATCGAGATGCGGCTGACAGGTCCGCTCGCGTTCGAGGACGGCGAGGCCACCTTCCGTTTCCCGCTGGTGGTCGCCCCGCGCTACACCACTGGAAGCCCGCTGCCCGGTGATCAGACCGGCTCCGGTTTGGCGGCCGACACCGATGCCGTGCCTGATGCGTCCAGGGTGACCCCGCCCCGCCTCGCGGACGGTGACGAGCGTCCCGAGCTCCAAATATCGCTGACTCTGGACGACGGCGGGCTGGCCGTGTCGGACCTGCGGGCGTCCCTGCCCACCGCGGTGCTGGAACCGCTGGAACGGCCGGGGGATGGGCTGACCAGGTTGCGGGTCGAACCGGGCGCGCGAGCCGACCGTGATTTCGTGCTGCGCTTCCGGCTCGACCGAAGCGAATTGTCGTCGTCGGCGCTGCTCGTCCCGGACGCCGAGGGTGAAGAAGGCACCTGGTCGGTCACGTTGGTGCCGCCGGCCGAGACGTCCGGCACTCCGCGAGATGTCGTGGTGTTGCTGGACCGCTCCGGGTCGATGGGCGGCTGGAAGATGGTCGCCGCACGGCGAGCAGCGGGACGGATCGTGGACATGCTCGACGCCGTCGATCGGTTCTGCGTGCTGGCTTTCGACGACCAGATCGATACGCCCCCCGCCATGCCCGTGGGGCTGGTCGGGGGTTCGGACCGAAACCGCTTCGCTGCGGCATCCTGGCTGGGCTCGTTGGCAAGCCGGGGCGGTACCGAGATGGCCGCACCCCTGCGCAAAGCCGTCGAGATGCTCGCCGCCTCCGGCGACGACCGGCAGGCCAGCGTTGTCCTGGTGACCGACGGCCAGATCACCGGGGAAGACCACCTGTTGAGGTCGCTGGCGCCCGCGATCGGGCGAACCCGCATCTACTGCGTGGGCATCGACCGTGCCGTCAACGCCGGCTTCCTCGACCGGCTCGCGCGGCTCGGCAGCGGACGAGCCGAGTTGGTCGAATCAGAGGAGCGTCTGGACGCGGCGATGGCCAGGTTGGCCCGGACCATCGGACGTCCGGCGCTGACCTCGATCCGGGTGAGTGCCGACGGAGTCGAGACCATCGACGGCACCGTCACGCCCAGTCGGCTGCCCGACGCCTTTGCCGGCGTGCCTTGCGTGATCTCCGGGCGCTACAGGTGCTCCGGGGGCCGGCCCACCGACTCTGTGGCGCTGCGCGTCGAGGCCGACGCCGCGAACGGACCCTTCACGACGGCTCTGCCCGCCCGGCTGGCGCCGGCCGCTGTCGCCGTGCAGACGATCTGGGCGCGCGCGGTCGTCCGTGACCTGGAGGACGATTATGTGTCCTGGAGAGGTGGTGAGGAACTGGCTGCTCGCCTGGTCAAGCACTCCATCCGGTTCGGGGTGCTGTCGCGGTTCACCGCGTTCGTGGCCATCAACCCGGAATCCACCGAGACCGGTCCGCTCACTGAGATCATCCAGCCCGTCGAGCCGCCTTCCGGATGGGCGGCCCCTCGCTTGATGGCGGCCGCTGCGCCCCTGGTGGCCGGTGGCATGGCCGCGCAGCCCAGTGCCGCGGCCGCTCCCGTTCCGAAACTGACCCGCAAACGATCTCTCACCGATCTGCTCAAGCGTGTGGAGAAAGGCGTCCCGGGTGACGACTCAGGACTTGACGACGTGTGGGCAGAGTTGACGGTGCATCGCGATACGTCGTCTGATCCCGCCCTTCGGGTGGGTCTCACGACGCTCTGCGACGCGCTCAATCGGTACCTGTGCAGCGCCAGCGAGGAGGGGGCTCGGAAAGTGCTGAGGGCCCTCGAAGAGGTCAAGCGGGTACTGGCCGCTGCCAAGCGTGGCCGGCGCGCCAACAGACCGCGATTCTGGGTTTAGTCTTAGTCGGCTTCTGGGTTAGGCGGCTAGGGCATGGTTGGGACGTTGCTGAGCACGCTGCGCAGGATGGATTCGATGGTGTCGAACTCGGCCTGACCGCTGATCAGCGGCGGGGCCAGCTGGATGACGGAATCGCCCCGGTCGTCGGTGCGGCAGTACAGCCCGGCCTCAAAGAGCGCCGAGGACACGTGGCCCAGCAACGATTGGCGTTCCTCACCAGTGAAGGTTTGCTTGGTCGCCCGGTCCTTGACCATTTCGATGCCGAAGAAATATCCCTCGCCGCGGACATCGCCGACGATAGGCAGGTCGTACAGCTTCTCCAGGGTGGCGCGCAACGCGGGCGAGCGCTGTTTGACCTGGTCGTTGAGGCCCTCGCGCTCGAAGATGTCGAGGTTGGCCAGCGCTACGGCCGCCGACACCGGATGACCGCCGAAGGTGTAGCCGTGCGGGAACATCGTTTTCCCGTCGTTGAACGGTTCGAACAACTTCTCGCTGGCGATCATCGCGCCCAGCGGTGAGTAGCCCGACGTCAGGCCTTTGGCGCAGGTGATCATGTCGGGCACGTAGCCGAAGTCCTCGCAGGCGAACATCGACCCGATCCGGCCGAACGCGCAGATCACCTCGTCGGAGACCAGCAGCACGTCGTACTCGTCGCAGATCTCGCGTACCCGTTCGAAATAGCCCGGAGGCGGCGGGATGCTGCCGCCGGCGTTCTGCACCGGTTCCAAGAACACCGCGGCAACGGTATCCGGCCCTTCGAACTCGATCGCCTCGGCGATCCGGTTGGCGGCCCACTGCCCGAAGGCCTTGACGTCGGTGTGGAACGGTTCGGGTGCGCGGTAGAAGTTCGTGTTGGGCACCCGGAAACCACCCGGTGTCACCGGCTCGAACGGCGCCTTGAACAACGGCAGGCCGGTGATCGCCAATGCGCCCTGGGTGGTGCCGTGGTAGGCGATCGATCTGGAAATGACCTTGTGCTTGCCGGGTTTGCCGGTGAGCTTGAAGTACTGCTTGGCCACCTTCCACGCCGTTTCGACCGCCTCGGTGCCGCCGCTGGTGAAGAAC
Source organism: uncultured Actinomycetota bacterium (assembly GCA_963763005.1). Classification (GTDB taxonomy): domain Bacteria; phylum Actinomycetota; class Actinomycetes; order Mycobacteriales; family Mycobacteriaceae; genus Mycobacterium. The sequence continues at coordinate 318,191 of CAVXMI010000010.1, read as the reverse complement.
ACCCGGTTCAGGTCGCCGGGCGCGTAGTGCGCGAGGCGCTCGGCGAGTTCGATCGCCGGCGGGGTGGCGTACCCCCACAGCGGGAAGAACGCCAACGTGCCGGCTTGCCGGGCGGCGGCCTCGGCGAGTTCGGTCCGGCCGTGACCGACCTGCACCACGAACAGCCCGGACAGCGCGTCCAGGTAGCTCTTGCCCCGGTCGTCGAAGATGGTGACGCCCTCGCCGCGAGTGATGATCGGCGGCGTGATGCCGGCGCCGTGCCGGGCGAAATGCAGCCAGAGATTCTGAGTCATTGGGGTCATTGTGCCCGCCGAGCGTAGCGCTACGCTCGGCCTATGACCTGGTCTGCATCCGAGACACAGGTCACCGAATTCGAGGCCCTGCGGCCGCATCTCATGTCGGTCGCCTACCGGCTGACCGGAACCGTCGCCGATGCCGAAGACATCGTGCAGGAAGCCTGGCTGCGCTGGGAGGGGCAGAACTCCGAAATCGCCGACTTGCGGGCCTGGCTGACCACCGTTGTGAGTCGGCTCGGCCTGGACAAGTTGCGGTCGGCGGCACACCGGCGAGAGACCTACACGGGCCACTGGCTGCCCGAACCCGTAGTCACCGGTCTCGACGGTGCTGATCCACTGTCGGCCATGGTCGCCCACGAGGATGCCCGGTTCGCGGCGATGGTGGTGCTGGAGCGCCTGCGCCCCGATCAGCGGGTCGCGTTCGTGTTGCACGACGGCTTCGCGGTGCCGTTCACCGAAGTGGCCCAGGTGCTGGGAACCACCGAGGCGGCCGCCCGACAGCTGGCGTCGCGGGCCCGCAAGGCTGTCGCCGCACAGCCCCCGCCGCAACCCGATCCCACTCACAACGAGGTGGTCGGCCGGCTGATGGCCGCCATGGCCGCCGGCGACTTGGACACCGTGGTGTCGCTGTTGCATCCCGACGTGACCTTCACCGGTGATGCAAATGGCCGGGCGCCCACCGCTGCTCAGGTCATTCGTGGGTCGGACAAGGTGGCCCGGTTCATGTTCGGCCTGGCGCGCCGCTACGGCCCGGCGTTTTTCTCGGCGAATCAGTTGGCACTGGTCAACGGTGAGCTGGGTGCCTACACGCCGGGTACCGCGGGCGACGACGGGCATTGGGCGATGCTGGCGCGCATCACCGCGATGACCGTGCGGGACGGAAAGGTCTGCGCCCTATGGGATATCGCCAATCCCGATAAGTTCACCGGCTCGCCGCTGAATGAGCTTCCGGGGTAGCCCAGGGGATGCGGCACGCATCGCCGGAATTGAAGCCCTGCTCGGTGATGCCCAACGCCGAGTTCATCCGCGCCCGCATGTTCTCCACGCCGATCTGGTAGGTCAGCTCGATCACACCGGCGTCGCCGAACCGGGCCCGCAGATCGGCGACCTGCTCGTCGGTGACGGTGTGCGGGTCGGTGGTCATCGCGCCGGCGTAGGCGATGGCGGCGCGCTCGTCGTCGGTGTAGCGCGGTGAGGTTGCGTAGTTGTCTATCTCCTCGAGTCGCTCCACATCGAGGCCGTCCAGGCGCTGCAGCATGGACCCGAAGTCGACGCACCAGGAGCAGCCGATGGTGCGGGCGGTCCAGAACACCGCCAGCTCACGCACGCTGGCGGGCAGTGTTCGCGATGCCCGTTGCAGCATCGTCTCGTGCACGGCTTCGGCGAACAGCAGACGCGGGTGATGCGCGGCGATGGTGAACGGCTCGGGGACCTCGCCGTAGCGCCGCTTGGCGACCCGGTACATGGTGCGGATCAGCAGGCCGGCGCGCTTGGGAGGCAGGGGCTCGATGCGGGTTTTCTGTGTCATACCCCTCAGACGGGGTAGCAGCCGACTTCGTGACAGATAGCGGTCTCGTCGAGGCGGTAGCCGCTGCTGCGGCCCGCACCGGGGACCGTGCGGTGAAAGGCAAACGGTGGAAACAGTAAATCTCGGCCGGGGGTCTCGATACGCTGGGGTTGAGGACGACTAGTCGATCAAGGGCAGGTTGAAGAGCGATGTCGTACGTGGTGGCGGTCCCGGAGATGCTGGCAGCGGCGGTAACGGATTTGGAGGGTATCGGCTCGGCGATTGGTGCGGCCAATGTGGCCGCGGCCGTCCCGACCACCGGGGTGCTGGCCGCTGGGGCCGATGAGGTGTCGGCGGCAATCGCGGCGTTGTTTTCCGGGCATGCGCAGGCCTATCAGGCGCTCAGCGCTCAGGCGGCGGCGTTTCAGGCCCAGTTCGTGCAGACCCTCAATGGTGCTGGGGGCGCCTATGCGGCCGCGGAGGCGGCCAACGTGTCGGCGGCGCAGAGCGTGCAGCAAGACGTGCTGGCTGTGATCAATGCGCCGACCCAGGCGTTGTTGGGGCGCCCGCTTATCGGCGATGGCGCCAACGGGACGGCGACAAACCCCAACGGCGGGGCCGGCGGGTTGTTGTACGGCAACGGCGGCAACGGCTTTTCGCAATCGACAGCCGAAGTGGCCGGCGGTAGCGGGGGGTCGGCGGGGTTGATCGGTAACGGCGGGGCCGGCGGTGACGGGGGGGCCCGTGCGGCCGGCGGTGCCGGCGGTAACGGCGGGTGGCTGTACGGCGACGGCGGGGCCGGCGGTAATGGCGGGTCCGGCAACGCCACTACCGATGGCGCGATCGCGGGTACCGGTGGGGTCGGCGGGACAGCCGGACTGTGGGGCTCCGGCGGCGCCGGCGGCCACGGCGGGGACATCACCGGCGGTGGTCATAAGGGGAGCGGTGGGGCCGGCGGTGCCGGCGGCCATGGCGGCCGGTTGTACGGTGACGGCGGCGATGCGGGTGACGGCGGGTCCAGCAGCCGAGGCGGCGCCGGCGACGGCGGTGCCGGCGGGGCAGCCGGGCTGTGGGGCGCCGGCGGGGCCGGTGGCGCCGGCGGGAACACCACCAACTTTTCTAGCAACTTCGGCGGGGCCGGCGGGGACGGCGGTGCCGGCGGCCACGGTGGGTGGTTGTACGGCAGCGGCGGGTCGGGCGGGGACGGCGGGTTCGCCAACGCCAAGGGCCCCGGCGGCGCCGGCGGTGTCGGCGGGGCGGCCGGGCTGATCGGAGATGGCGGGGCCGGCGGGGCCGGCGGGCACGGCCCGCAAGCTGCTACTACTCACGGAGCCGGGGCCGGTGGGGCCGGTGGCGGTGGTGGGTGGCTGTACGGCAACGGTGGCGCGGGAGGGGCCGGTGGCGACAGCTTTGGCTTCACGGGCGTCAGCGGAAGCGGCGGCAACGGGGGGGCCGCCGGCCTGATCGGAGCCGGTGGAGCCGGAGGGGCCGGCGGGAACGGCATAGGTCAAGGCGCTGATGCCCCCGCTGGCGCGGCCGGTGGGGCTGGCGGTGCGGGAGGACGGCTGTGCGGAGCCGGTGGGACCGGTGGGGCCGGTGGTGACGGCGGGGCCGGCGGGGACGCAGACCAAGGTGATTCCGGGAGCGGTGGCGACGGTGGCACCGGCGGTTCCGGCGGTGCTGCCGGGTGGTTCGGCGCCGGTGGGGCCGGGGGGGCCGGCGGGAACGGCGGGAACAGCTACGGGGCCGACAGCGGCATGGGCGGAGGTGGCGGGACCGGCGGCATCGCGGGCCTGTTGTCGGGCAACGGCGGGACCGGTGGGGCCGGCGGGAATGGCGGGAACGGCACGGGCAACGGGGCCGGTGGTGGCGACGGCGCTGCTGGTGGGGCCGGCGGGGATGCCGGGCTGTTCGGTACCGGCGGAGCCGCCGGGTCCGGCGGGAGCGGCGGGGACAGCGACATGCTTGCCGGCGGCAGCGGTGGGGTCGGCGGGACCGGCGGCGATGGTGGGCTGCTGAACGGCACCGGCGGGACCGGCGGTGCCGGCGGCGCCGGCGGTGACGGGTTCACCGACGGCGGGGACGGCGGGGGCGGCGGGTCCGGCGGTGATGCCGAGCTGACCGGCAACGGCGGCGATGGTGGCGCCGGTGGCGCCGCCGGGACTCCCGGCGGGTCCGGCGGAGCGGGCGGTGCCGGTGGCGCCGCCGGGCAGCGGGGTGGCAGCCCCGGCACGCCTGGCGCAGCCGGCTAAGAGGGGTTCAGGCGCGGCAGAACTGCCGGTCCCGTCAGCGCCGCCGGGGTCTGACGGCCCAGTCCAAGAATCCGCCAAGAATTCGCTGAGGATTGCGCCGGAGTCTGTGGTCATGTCTTACTCATATTTCGCTGAGCTGCCGCGGCTCGAGGACGTCGAGCCCTGTGCACACACCGATGTTCTGGTTGCCAACTCACGTGTGGACCAGGGGCGTATCCGCGCCGCGGTGGACGCGGTCTTCGACGCCCATCCCGCCCTTGGCGCCGTGTTCGAACCGCGCCTTGACACCTGGACGTCTCGCCCGGGCGGCGGGTGGGGCTGGGGGGTGGAACCCCCAGGAGTCGCAGTCGCAGAGGTGATCGCACGGCATCGCTCTAGTTTCGACATGCACACCGGCAGGTTGTTCGCGGTGTCGCTGCTCCCCGGAACTCCCGACCGGCTGGTGCTCACCGCCAGCTGCCTCTGCGGGGACGGCGCGTCGTGGCAGACCGTGGTCGAAAACCTGGTGACGGTGTATGACGCGGGTGTGCTGGCTCCGGAAGACTGAGGGATCTGCTCGTCGAGCAGTCTCAGCGCGAGAACATCAGCGCCCGCTTGACCTCCTGAATCGCCTTGGTCACTTCGATGCCCCGCGGGCATGCTTCGGTGCAGTTGAACGTGGTGCGGCAGCGCCACACCCCGTCGACCTCGTTGAGGATGTCGAGGCGCTCGGCGGCGGCCTCGTCGCGGCTGTCGAAGATGAAGCGGTGTGCGTTGACGATCGCCGCCGGGCCGAAGTAGCTGCCTTCGTTCCAGAACACCGGGCAGCTGGTGGTGCAGGCCGCGCACAGGATGCACTTGGTGGTGTCGTCGTAGCGGGCGCGGTCGGTCGGGCTCTGGATGCGCTCCCGCGTGGGTGGGTTACCGCTGGTGATCAGGTAGGGCTTCACCGCGCGGTAGGCATCGAAGAACGGCTCCATGTCGACCACCAGGTCCTTTTCCACCGGTAGCCCTCGGATCGGCTCGACCGTGATGGTCAGTGTTTTTCCAGACTTGCCCGGCTTATTCGACAGCAGGTCGCGCATCAGCACCTTGCAGGCCAGCCGGTTGACGCCGTTGATCCGCATGGCGTCGGAGCCACACACCCCGTGGGCGCAGGAGCGCCGAAAGGTGAGTGTCCCGTCCAGGTAGCCCTTGATGTAGATCAGCAGGTTGAGCAGCCGGTCGCTGGGCAGGCACGGCACCCGGAAGCTTTGCCAGCCGCCGGTTGCCGCGAAGGCGTCGGGGTCGTCGGGGTTGAACCGGGCGATCTTCACGGTCACCATCAGCGCGCCGTCCGGAATCGGCGGCAAGGGCGGGTCCAGCGCTGGCTCCAACCCTGTCTCTAACCCCGGTTCGACACTGTCGCCTGCGGCCATCAGTATTTCCGTTCCTTGGGCTCGTAGCGGGTCTGCGCCACCGGTTTGAAGTCCAGCCGGATGTCGCTCAGCAGATCGGTGCCCTCCTTGTACGCCATGGTGTGGCGCATGTAGTTGGTGTCGTCGCGGTTGGGATAGTCCTCGCGGGCGTGGCCGCCGCGGGACTCCTTGCGGTTGAGCGCGCCGACCACGGTGACTTCGGCCAGCTCCAGCAAAAAGCCCAGCTCGATAGCTTCCAGCAGGTCGCTGTTGAAGCGTTTCCCCTTGTCGTGCACGGTAATGCGGGAGTACCGCTCCTTGAGCGCGTGGATGTCGCTGAGCGCCTGCTTCAGGGTCTCCTCGGTGCGGAACACCGCGGCGTTGTTGTCCATCGACTGCTGCAGTGCGCCGCGGATATCGGCGACACGCTCGTTGCCGTGCTCGGACAGGATGTCGCCCACCCAGCCCACGACCATCGCCGCCGGCTCCGGCGGCAGGTCGACGAAGTCGTGCCGATGCGCGTAGTTGGCGGCGGCGATGCCGGCCCGGCGGCCGAAGACGTTGATGTCCAGCAGCGAGTTGGTGCCCAGCCGGTTGGCGCCGTGCACCGACACGCACGCGCACTCGCCGGCCGCGTACAGGCCCGGAACGACGTAAGTGTTGTCCCGCAACACCTGTCCGGTGACGGTGGTCGGAATGCCGCCCATCACGTAATGACACGTCGGATAGACCGGGACCAGTTCGTGCACCGGGTCCACGCCCAGATAGGTGCGGGCGAACTCGGTGATGTCGGGCAGCTTGGCCTCGAGCACCTCCTCGCCGAGGTGGCGGACGTCGATGTAGACGTAGTCCTTGTGTGGGCCGGCGCCGCGACCCTCCAGGACTTCCAGCACCATCGAGCGGGCGACGATGTCACGGGGTGCCAGGTCGACGATCGTCGGGGCATAGCGCTCCATGAAGCGCTCGCCTTCGCCGTTGAGCAGCCGGCCGCCCTCACCGCGCACGGCTTCGGAGATCAAAATGCCCAGGCCGGCCAGTCCAGTCGGGTGGAACTGGTGAAATTCCATGTCCTCCAACGGAAGTCCCTTGCGGAAGACAATGCCGATGCCGTCGCCGGTGAGGGTGTGCGCATTGGAGGTGGTCTTGTACATCCGGCCCGAACCGCCGGTCGCGACCACGATGGCCTTGGCGTGGAATACATGAATTTCGCCCGTCGCGAGCTCATACGCGACCACTCCGGTGGCCACCGGGCCGCTCGGAGTATGCGTGAGTACCAGGTCGAGTGCGTAGAACTCGTTGAAGAACTCCACGTCGTGCTTGACGCAGTTCTGGTAGAGCGTTTGCAGGATCATGTGACCGGTGCGGTCGGCCGCGTAGCACGCCCGGCGCACCGGGGCCTTTCCGTGGTCGCGTGTGTGCCCGCCGAAGCGGCGTTGGTCGATGCGGCCCTCGGGGGTGCGGTTGAACGGCATCCCCATCTTCTCCAGGTCGAGCACCGCGTCGATGGCTTCCTTGCACATGATCTCCACGGCGTCCTGGTCCGCGAGATAGTCGCCGCCCTTGACGGTGTCGAACGTATGCCATTCCCAGTTGTCGTCTTCGACGTTGGCCAGGGCGGCGCACATGCCGCCCTGGGCGGCGCCGGTGTGGCTACGGGTGGGGTACAGCTTGGTTAACACCGCGGTGCGAACGCGCGGACCCGCCTCGACGGCGGCCCGCATTCCGGCACCGCCCGCGCCGACGATCACCACGTCGTATCGGTGTTGGGAGATCACCGGTCGCCTTTCAGGAGATGTTCGCGTCGAATGTCATCAGCACATAGCTCCCCAGCATCAGCGTGAACGCCATCGATATCGCCAACAGCGCGTTGAGCCAGAATCGGGTGACGTTCTTGCGGCTGTAGTCGTCGATGATGGTGCGCAGGCCGTTACCGCCGTGCAACTGCGCCAGCCACAACAGCAGCAGGTCCCAGGTCTGCCAGAACGGCGAAGCCCAGCGCTGCGCCACATAGTTGAAGTCGATGCGGTAGACGCCGTCGTCCCACATCAGCATCACGAACAGGTGCCCGATTGCCAGGAACACCAGCACGACGCCGGAAAACCTCATGAACAGCCAGGCGAATTTCTCGAAGTTGGGTATGCCGGCGCGGCGCCGCGGCGACCGCGGGTTGTCCAGGCTGGCCGGACGATCGTGGCTGCGCTGCTTCACCGGGGCGATCTGGCCCCGGCCGAGCTGAAGGTCGGGGGTGCTCATCGGAAGTGCTCCATCATGTGGACGCCTACCACCACTCCGGCCGGAACCATCAGCAGCAGGTAGACGATGCCGATGATCCACAACATCAGCCGCTGGTAGCGGGGGCCGTCGGCCCAGAAGTCGATCAGAATTATCCGGATCCCGTTCAGAGCGTGGAAAAGCACCGCGGCGACCAGTCCGAATTCCATCAGGCCGACGATCGGGGTCTTGTACGTCGCGAGCACGGCGTTGTAGGCCTGCGGGCTCACCCGCAGCACCGCGGCGTCCAGTACGTGGACAAACAGGAAGAAGAAAATCGTCGCGCCGCTGATGCGATGCAGCACCCAGGACCACATACCGGGATCTCCCCGATACAGGGTCCGAGGTGGTCGCCGCTTGCGAGACACGGTTGTCGCCGTCGTCCTCACCTCCCTCAGACCCCTTCAAAACCGCCATCGAACAGCTCCAGCCGGGCAACCGAGCTTAACTTGACCAGGTTGCGGGCGGTACCGAACAGTCCGATCGAGATCGCGTGTCGGGTCGGGGTTAGGGTGACTTTCTTAGGTCAGCCCATCGTTGAGCGGGGTTGTGTATGCCTGATGTCGATTGGAATATGCTGCGGGACAATGCAACCCAGGCCGCAGCTGGAGCCTATGCGCCGTATTCGCGGTTCGCAGTGGGTGCGGCCGCGCTGGTCGAGGACGGCCGCGTGGTCATCGGATGCAATGTGGAGAACGTTTCGTACGGCCTGGGTCTATGCGCCGAATGCGGCGTGGTGTGTGCCCTGCATTCGACCGGCGGCGGCCGATTGCTGGCGCTGGCGTGCGTCGACGCACGCGGGTCGCTGCTGATGCCGTGCGGGCGTTGTCGCCAAGTGCTGCTCGAACACGGCGGTCCCGAGTTGCTGATCGACCATCCGGCCGGACCCCGCCGGCTCGGCGACCTGCTGCCCGATGCCTTCGGTGTCGACGATCTCGCGCGGGAACCCTCTTGACTGACTTCGCATTCGACGCGCCCACGGTGATCCGGACCAAGCGGGACGGTGGCCGGTTGTCCGACGCCGTCATCGACTGGGTCGTCGAGGCCTATACCGACGGCCGGGTCGCTGAGGAACAGATGTCGGCGCTGTTGATGGCGATTGTCTTGCGCGGTATGGACCACGGCGAGATCGCCCGGTGGACGGCGGCAATGCTGGCCTCCGGTGCGCGGATGGATTTCAGCGATCTGCGCACCGACGGCAAGCATGGAAAGCCGCTGCCGACCGTGGACAAGCACTCCACAGGCGGGGTCGGCGACAAGATCACGTTGCCGTTGGTGCCCGTCGTCGTCGCTTGTGGCGGTGCGGTGCCGCAGGCGGCCGGGCGCGGGCTGGGACATACCGGCGGCACCCTGGACAAGCTGGAATCCATCGCCGGGTTCACCGCGAATCTGTCCAACCAGCGAGTGCGCGAACAACTTCGTGACGTCGGTGCTGCGATCTTCGCCGCCGGTGAGCTGGTGCCGGCCGATGCCAAGCTCTACGCGCTGCGTGATGTCACTGCCACCGTCGAGTCCCTGCCGTTGATTGCCAGTTCGGTGATGAGCAAGAAACTTGCCGAGGGAGCGGGCGCGCTGGTGCTCGACGTGAAGGTCGGCTCCGGGGCGTTCATGCACTCCGAGGCGCAGTCTCGCGAACTGGCGCACACCATGGTCGAAGTGGGCACCGCACACGGCGTGCCCACCCGTGCGCTGCTGACGGATATGAACTGCCCGCTGGGCGCGACTGTGGGCAATGCGCTCGAGGTGACCGAGTCGTTGGAGGTACTGGCCGGTGGCGGGCCGCCCGACGTGGTGGAGCTGACGTTGCGGCTGGCCGACGAGATGCTCGAACTCGCCGGGATCGACGGCTGCGATCCGGGGCAGACGTTGCGCGACGGCACCGCGATGGACCGGTTTCGCCGGCTGGTCGCCGCGCAGGGCGGCGATTTGTCGCAACCGTTGCCGATTGGTAGGTATTCGGACACCGTCAGAGCCAGCCGGGGCGGCACAATGGGCGACATCGACGCGATGGCAGTGGGGTTGGCGGCATGGCGGCTCGGCGCGGGCAGATCCCGGCCGGGCGCACGGGTGCAGCCCGGTGCCGGCATCAGGATCCATCGCCGGCCGGGGGAGCCGGTCGTGGCCGGTGAGCCGTTGTTCACCCTGTACACCGACACCCCGGAACGCTTCGGCGCCGCGCTGTCCGAGCTCGACGGCGGCTGGGGAGTCGGCGACACATCGCCGGCGCCGCGGCCCCTCATCATCGATCGGATCACCCGATGACTAGCGAGCTGAACCTAGAGGCCATCCGGCAGGCGCCAAAGGCTCTGTTGCACGATCACCTCGACGGCGGGCTGCGCCCCGCCACCGTGCTGGACATAGCCGGCCAGGTCGGTTACGACGGACTGCCGGCCACCGACGCCGATGCGCTGGCGACGTGGTTTCGAACCCAGTCGCACAGCGGTTCGCTGGAGCGCTACCTGGAGCCGTTCTCGCACACCGTGGCGGTGATGCAGACTCCCGACGCGTTGTACCGCGTCGCCAACGAGTGCGTGGAAGACCTGGCCGCCGATTCGGTGGTTTACGCCGAGGTGCGGTTCGCTCCCGAGTTACACATCAACCGTGGGTTGTCGTTCGACGACGTCGTCGACGCCGTGCTGGCGGGATTCGCCGCAGGCGAGAAGGCCTGCGCCGCTGCGGGTCGTCAGATCACGGTGCGTTGTTTGGTCACCGCGATGCGGCACGCCGCATTGTCCCGCGAGATCGCCGAGCTGGCGATCCGGTTCCGGGACAAGGGGGTGGTCGGATTCGACATCGCCGGGGCCGAGGCGGGCTACCCACCGACCCGGCACCTGGACGCTTTCGAGTACATGCGTAACAACAACGCGCGCTTCACTATTCATGCGGGTGAGGCATTCGGGCTGCCATCCATACACGAGGCGATCGCGTTCTGCGGTGCCGACCGGCTGGGCCACGGCGTGCGGATCGCCGACGACATTGACGCCGACCCCGACGGCGGTTTCCGGTTGGGTCGGCTGGCGTCGATCCTGCGGGACAAGCGAATCCCGCTGGAGTTGTGCCCCAGCTCGAACGTGCAGACCGGCGCGGTCGCAAGCATCGCCGAGCACCCGTTCGACCTGCTGGCCCGGGCGCGGTTCCGGGTGACGGTCAACACCGACAACCGGCTGATGAGCGACACGTCGATGAGCCTTGAGATGCACCGCCTGGTACAGGTGTTCGGCTACGGCTGGAGCGACCTCGCGCGCTTCACCATCAATGCGATGAAGTCGGCGTTCATACCCTTCGACGAGCGACTGGCGATCATCGACGAGGTGATCAAGCCGCGGTTCGCGGTGCTGATCGGGTAGTGCGGTGTCGCCTGTTCACGGGAACCGTCCGCAGTCGCGTTAGTGCCGCCCGAAGCGCTACTCGTTCCTCGAGGACTTGTGCGTGGCGCGCGTGATGGATCGACTCTGACCATCGCCGTGCCTACAGCTAACGCTAGAAGGGCGGCGGCTCGCCGTCGTCGGATGCTGACGCATCGCGCGGTCCGAAATAGCACTCTTCCCGACGTTGTCGGCGGGCTTCGCGTACCTTCCGGTTGTGGTTGCGCTCGGCGGTGATGCGCGCGGCCTGGTTCTGGGCGCGGGTGCGGGCACGTTTGGGCATCATCGCGTCGCGTTTTCCGCAGCGATCGTCCGGCGACGGAACGGCCGGTGGCGGGTCTGCGCTGGGCGCGGACAGCCCGGGGAATAGCAATGCACTGCCCGGTGTGGTGACATACGTCTGCCCGTCGGGCAGCGACCAGATCACGGTTCCGTCCGGCAGTTGCTTGTCGCCCCAACCCCAAAATGTCTTGAGCAGGTGGTGTTTTCGGCAGAGGCATTTGAGGTTCGACGGATGCGTGGCTCCGCCCTCGCCATGAGGGATGGTGTGATCGACGTCGCAATGGGTCGCCGGTCGATCGCACCCCGGTGCCCGGCAGGTCAGGTCCCGGGCACGAACAAAGTCCATCAGCGCCTGCGACGGTGTGTATCCAGACTCGGGCAGCACGGGCGACGAGATCGGTTGCAGCTTTGCCGATTTGGCCAACTCACGGACAATCTCCGCAGGGATGATGCCGTCGCCCGGAAGAAACCCCGGAGACTCGCCGGACCCGTCCAGCGTGGCGCGATCGGCCACCACGTGGATCACGATGGAGCTGGGCTGTCGCGGTGTGGATGCGACCGGGCAGTGGGCGTTGTCGCAGCCGCATACCAGCCGGTCGTGGCCGGCGGCCAGCACGCCCAGCGCGTCCGCGCGCCGCTGCCCGGCAGTGCGCGGATCATCGGGGCAGACCGTCTTGGCGAGCTCGTCCAGCCGCCGATCGAGCGCCTCCGCCGTCGTCGCAAAGACCTGGCCGTTGACCAACGCCATCCCCGGGTCGATTGCCGAGCAGTCCACATAACGGTCCGCGGCGTCATGTCGCGAGCGGCGCACCGCGTCACGGTCGATTTTGGCGACCACCCGATCGACCTCTGTGGCGAGCTTCCAACTGGTCATCGACGGCCAGCGGGGCGCCTTGATCGCCAGTTGGGCGTCCACCGCGGCCAGCGCGCCGGCGTCGGTGATCAGCTCGGTACGAAAGACGATCGTCCGGAACAGCCGAAAGTCGATATCGCCGGCCTGAAAAGCTGCGCCCACTTGCGGCAACCGTTCGTGCATCGCCCGGGCGTAGCGCAGGTTGCTGTGTCCCATCGCCACACTGGTCCGAAGGGTTGCGGCGACCTCGGCGGCCACTTCGTCGCAGGTATCGGCCGCCCACTCCTCGCGGTTGCCATGCTGCGCCAGTCGCAGTCTGAACAGATCGCCGATCGCGACCAGGCGCGCCGCGGCGGCCCGGGCTTCGGCGCGCGCTGCCTCAGTGATCCGGGCGAGGGTTCCGCGGGCATCTGAATCGAACATATGTGCGATTATAAAGGGGTCCACTGACATTGATGGGATAACAACGCATCATCCTGACCGTGTGCATCCCGGCATGACATCGCTCGTGTGCTGCTCAACCGTGCCACCGCCGAGGGCATCGCGGACGGCGGCGTCAGCCTGGTGCTGCGGCGCTGGGACGTCGCGCGAGTTAGGCCGGGTGGCACGCAGCGCACGGTGGCGGGCACGATTCGCATCGGCGGCGTCGCGGAGTATCCGCACAACTACCGGGTCACCGAACAGCAGGCCGGCAGGCCACACCTACCTCATCACGGTGTCGTTCGCGGGCCCCGACGAGCGCCAGGCGCTGTCGGCAGACGACGCTCTGACTGCCGCTGACATCGCGGCGATTGTGGAGCGCGTCGACCGCTTCGACGCCACGAGCGACTCTGGTCCCTGGACCAGGCGGTACCTGCGGCTGATCGCCGACGACGAGGCGGTACGCGCCCGAACCTGGCGGCCGGCCTTTCGCCGCGGGGCCGGGCGCTTCTGGAAGCTACCTGCTGATGCAGGCGCTGCCGGAGCACATTCGCGCCGACGAGGCGAGCGTGTTCACGCTGCCCGACGGACGTGTGCTCGCCTACCTGGAGTGGGGCGACGACAACGGTTATCCCACGTTCTACTTTCACGGCGCACCAAGTTCGCGGCTCGAGGGCGCCTTCGCCGATGGTGCCGCAAAGCGCAACGGCTTCCGGCTGATTGCGGTTGACCGCCCCGGATTTGGGCGCTCGACAGGGCGGCCGCGGTGGAGCGTATGAATCGTTCCTCGACTATCGGTCGTGGGATTTCGAGGTCGCGGAGGTGGAAGACTGGGACGCGATCTTCGCCGCATGCGCGGTGGACATCGGCAAACGCCGCGGCTGATGACTCTCTTGGTCGGGTTGTGCCGGCGGCGGGGTTTGCGGCCCAGGCGCTATTCGCGCCTTAGCCGCGACTCCACGAACCTCTCCAATTGCTCCCACTCACGTACCGCCTTGGCGTACGGGGCTGCGGGCTTGCCGACCGAGTCGGGGTCCAGCACGTAGGCCACCAGCTTGCCCAGCGGCTTGCCCGTTTCGAGGGCCTTGTCGACCGTGCTCTCCTCGGAGTAGTCGCCGATATCGCGGAGCAGCTCGACGGCCAAGTCGAGCTGGTCACGATCCACCGCGTCCGGCCCGTCGGCGAAATCGTCGGCCAGCCCGGTCAGCACGTAGACATTCTCGTCGGTGATGTCGACTGCGAGTGAGCCGTCAGTGGCGGCGGTACGAATGTCGTCGTAGGTGCTCAGATTCGACAAGTCATGGTCGTGCTCGTCGGCAAGGTAGCGGGCAAGCGCCCGCTCGGAGGTGAACACGCTGATCCGACCGTTGCGGCCCAGGAAGATCGGGCGGTCGTCGAAGTAGCAGCGAAGCGTGTAAAAAGTGCCGGCCCCCGTCATGATCCGGATCGGGTCGATACCCACCTGCCGCCAGAAGTCCTCGTCGCTGCCCAGGACGGCAGTGTCGCCGGCCGCGCGGGTGACTTCTTCTTCGTCGTCTTCGTCGGCGTCGGTGTCGCCGGCATCGTCGCCTTCGTTACCTTCGTCGCCTTCGGCGTCTTCGGCATCCTGGTCCGTGGACTCGTCAGTAGCCTCGCCGTCCGATTCCTCTTCCTCGGGCTCCTCCGGTTCCTGGGGCTCCTCCGCCAACTCATCGGCGGCCTTGGCCGACAGGTCAGCGTCGACGTCGGGCGTGCTGATGATCCCGTCGATGGCCTTGAGTACGTCGTCCCAGCTGCGCCCGATGACCTCGGCGATCGAATTCCAGCGCTTTTTGCCCGCCCTACCGGTGAAGTGGTCGATTCCGCCGGACACCGTGCCCAGCGTGGGATTACCGTTGAAGAACTTCGACACCGCCGCCAGCTCGCACACCGATCCAATGGACGACACGATCGCCAGCATGGCGGCCAACGCGGTCACCGACTCCTCGGTCGGCTTCTCGGCCACCAGTTCCTCGACCACGACCAGATCGAACTGCTTGTCGTCGGCCGGATCGAGTTCGTGCGCGTGAGCCTCGGTCAGGTCCTTCCACGCCGGGTGGCCCGCCAGGTCGTTGTCGGTGTCGGTGCGGACGAATGCGACCAGGTCGGCGACGCTTTGGAAGGCGTACAGGTCGTCGTCCTTACCCAGGAACGCCTCCCACTCGTCGCCGGAATCGCGCCAGCGGGGTGCCCACAGCGTGTAGCGGTCACCGTCGGACAGGCTCAGGCGGATAGGCACGAGGTCAGCAGCCACGAGGCACACAATAGCGACGGCCGGCGGCGCCGGGTCCACTGGTAGCCGGGCCGGTAGCGGCTACCCGCCCCAAATATCTGTGATTGGGGGAGCATTCGTCGCGTAACCCGTCTTGGGTAGCCCGTACATCTGCTCCAGCGTGGAAAGCACGTTGTAGTGGCTGATGGTCTCGTTGTAGGTACCTGGCTGCACGTGCGCGCCGTAGAACACCGTCGGGATCTGGTTGCGACTGCCGCCGTCGTCCTCGTCCCAAGTGACGATGAGCAGGCTGTTGTTGGCCCTGGCCCAGTTGGCATACGCGGACAGTCGGCGGTTCAGCCAGGCGTCGCCCGCAGCGATCGAGCCGTCGTGCATGTTGTTGTCCCCGTTGGGAATGACGAATGACACGGTCGGCAGGCTGGCGTAGTTGCCCAGCGCCGGAAATGCGGAAAACGGCACCGAGTTCGACGCCGGCACATTGCTGAAGTTGACCCAGGGCGCGTGCTTGCGCCCGTATTTGCCGGCGCTGCAGACGGTTGAGCCGACCGCGGGCAGGTCTTCGGCAAAACCGACGAACGTGTGCCCGGCGGCGAGCAACTCGGAGCCCAGGTTGGGCAGCGTGCCTCCGTTGACCGGGCACGTGTTCTGCTTCAACCCGAAGGTGCTGCCGGCGAACAGCGCCAAGTAGTTCGGTTCGCTTGGATGTGTCTCGGCGAACGACTGCGCCATCATTGCGCCGTTGGCGGCCAGCGCGTTGATGAAGGGCGCCGACTTGTTGCCGATGATGGCGGCCTGAGAGCGGTTCTCCTCCACCACGATCACCACGTGCGCGAAGGTTGGCAGCGTGGCTGCCGCGAGGCTCACGCGGGAGGGAGCGTCGACGCCTTGGGCGGGTAGCGACACAGCCACCGCGCCGAACACCGCGAGGGCTCGGTATGCCCTGCTCAGATACTGTCTCAGCCCCCGCATGCCGGGAGTATATGGGCGGGTTCGGCCCGGCGAAGGCATGGACGCACGCGTGTCAGCAGGCTTTAAGGGACCGAGCTCTGATTGTTATATAGGGTCAAGCCCTGTGGATGTCCACGTCGTAGACCACCCGCTGGCCGCGGCCCGGCTGACCGTGCTGCGCGACGAACGCACCGACAACGCCGCCTTCCGGGCCGCGCTGCGCGAGTTGACGCTGGTACTGGTCTACGAGGCCACCCGCGATGCGCCCAGTGAGGAAATCCCGGTCCGTACGCCGCTCGCTGAGACGGTCGGGTTCGTGTCTGGTTAATCTGCCGCTGCTGGTGCCCGTGCTGCGGGCCGGTCTGGGCATGGTTGATCAGGCTCATGCTGCGATGCCGGAGGCCCGGGTCGGGTTCGTCGGTATTGCCCGTGACGAGGAAACCCACCAGCCAGTCCCGTATCTGGAGTCGCTGCCCGACGACCTGACGGACCAGCCGGTCATGGTGCTAGACCCGATGCTGGCCACCGGCGGGTCGATGACGCACACGGTCGGGCTGTTGCTGCGCCGCGGCGCAACAGACATCACCATGCTGTGTGTGGTGGCGGCGCCGGAAGGAATAGCGGCCGCTGGAGAAAGTGGCGCCGAACGCGCGGTTGTTCACGGCGGCCATCGACGACGGGCTCAATGAGATCGCGTACATCGTGCCGGGTCTCGGCGATGCGGGCGATCGCCAGTTCGGCCCCCGCTGAGTCGCCCTGGCTCACCACTGCCGCACCGAGGCGACCAGCGCGTCGATCAGTGCACGGGCCCGCTCCCGGGCGGGTTCCAGGTCGCCGGTCACCGCGCAGCGGACCTCCAAGTAGCACTTCAGCTTTGGCTCGGTGCCCGAGGGCCGCACCACCACCCTGACCGACGTGTCGTCGTCGCCGCCGGTGAAGATCAGCGCGTCGGTGATGTCGGTGGTGGTCGCGGCGAACCCGGCCAGCCGGCCCGGCGGGGCATCGCGCAACCGCCGCATCAAGGCGGTGGCCTCGTCGGCGTCGGAGACGCGACGCGGCACCGCCGCAACCTCGTGGACTCCGTAGCGCCGGGCGAGTTCATCGAGCACGTCCGGCACCGAACGGCCCTGCTCTTTCAGCGTCGCTACCAGATCGCACACCAATACCGCAGCGCTGATGCCGTCCTTGTCGCGCACAGCGGCGGGGTCAACGCAGTGCCCGATCGCTTCCTCGTAGGCGTACACCAGTGTGCCGGGCACGCCCGCGTCGGCGCGCGCCAGCCATTTGAAGCCGGTGAGGGTCTCTACGTGGACCGCGCCGTAGTGTGCGGCGATCGCCGCCAGCATCCGCGAGGACACCACGGTGCTGGCCACCAGCCTTCTTCTGGCCTCGATACCGGCCTGCGTGCCGGGTACTGGCTGCGACAGGATGTAATCGCCTAGCAGCCAACCGGTCTCGTCGCCGGACAGCATCCGCCAGCCCGATCCGGTGGATATCCCAGTGGGTATCCCGACCGCGCACCTGTCGGCATCGGGATCCAGCGCGATCGCGACGTCGGCCCCGATGTCGGCGGCCAGGGCGAGCAATGCATCGGTGGCGCCGGGTTCCTCCGGGTTCGGGAACGCCACGGTGGGAAAGTCGGGGTCCGGCGCGAACTGCGCTGCGACGGTGTGCACGTCGTCGAAGCCGGCCCGCGCAAGCGTCTCGACGGCCACCGCACCGCCGACTCCGTGCAGCGGTGTCAGGGCCACCCGGACCGAACCGGCGCAGCGCCGGACCCCGGCCGCGCGCCGCATGTAGCGATCGACCAGATCGGTTTCAGCGGGTTCTACGGTTTTCCTGGTGATCTGATCGGCCGGGGGAGCGGCGGCGATCGCTGCTTCGATCTGGCGGTCCGTGGGGGAGACGATCTGGATGCCGCCGTCGAGATACACCTTGTAGCCGTTGTCGGTCGCAGGGTTGTGTGACGCCGTGATCTGTATCCCGGCCGCGGCGCCGGTGTGGCGTACTGCGAACGCGACGACCGGTGTGGGCACCGGATCGGGGAGCAGCAGCACGGAAAAGCCTTCGGCGGCAAACACTTCAGCCGCTGCAGCGGCGAACGCGGCCGAGCCGTGCCGGGCGTCGTGCCCCACGATCACCGGTGCGGACCCGGTGCTCGCCCTTTTGCGGAGCACCTGTGCCACCGCCCAGGTGGCCCGTAACACCACGGCGAGGTTCATCGCGTCCGGCCCGCCGCGCACCGGCCCACGCAACCCCGCGGTGCCGAACGCGAGTGGGCGGGCGAACCGCGCGGCGAGTTCGTCCGGGTCACACGCGGCGAGCTCGGCAGCCGTCGCCGGGTCGGGATCGTGCGCGATCCAGTCCTCGGGCGTCACGGCTGAAGAACCGGGCCTCAAAACCGGCTGATGACGTCGGCCAGCAGCGAGCCCATCCGGGCCGCCGACGCGGCCCCGGTGGCAAGTACCTCGGCGTGGCTCAGCGGCTCACCGGTGACCCCGGCCGCCGGGTTTGTCACCAGGGATAAGCCCAGCACCTCGGCGCCCGCCGCCCGGGCGGCGATGGTCTCATGCACCGTCGACATGCCCACCAGGTCGGCGCCCAGCATCCGCAGCATCCGGATCTCGGCGGGCGTCTCGTAGTGCGGCCCCGGCAGGCCGGCGTACACGCCTTCGGCCAGCTCGGGATCGGATACTCGGGCGAGCTCCCGTAGCCGCGGTGCGTACGCGTCGGTCAGGTCGACGAACTGCGCGCCGACCAGCGGCGAACGCGCGGTCAGATTCAGGTGGTCGCTGATCAGGACCGGCTGGCCGGCCCGCATGTCCGGTCGCAATCCGCCGGCCGCATTGGTCAGCACAATGATCCGCGCTCCCGCCGCGCAGGCTGCCCTGACCGGGTGCACGACGTGCAGCAGGTCATGCCCCTCGTACGGGTGTATGCGACCGGCCAGCACCAGCACCCGGTGCGCACCGATCGGCACGGACAACAGCTCGCCGGTGTGCCCGGCCGCCTTTGGCGGCGTGAATCCAGGCAGTTCAGCATGGGGCACTACGGCGGTCGGGGAGCCCAGCGCGGCAATAGCCGGTGACCAGCCCGATCCGAGAACGACTGCGACGTCGTGCTCGCCGATCCCGGTGCGCTCGGCGATGACCTGCGCCGCCCGCTGCGCGAGTTCGCCGGGATCGGGCTGCGGTTCAGTCACACTGGGCGAGCCTAGCCTGGCGACGGCGAGCGCCGGAACGGCGCGAGTGAGGAGCCGGGCAGTCGGGCCTAGCCTGGCGACGGCGAGCGCTGGAACGGCGCGAGTGAGGAGCCGGGCAGTCGGGCCTAGCCTGGCGACGGCGAGCGCTGGAACGGCGCGAGTGAGGAGCCGGGCAGTCGGGCCTAGCCTGGCGACGGCGAGCGCTGGAACGGCGCGAGTGAGGAGCCGGGCAGTCGGGCCTAGCCTGGCGACGGCGAGCGCTGGAACGGCGCGAGTGAGGAGCTAGCGATTACGTGCCGAAGAAACCCGCCTGTCCGTCGCCGGCATTGTGAATGCCCGAGCTCATGCCGCCAACCTGTGCAGGCCCGCCGCGACGAGTGTCCGCAATGAATTGATTTCTGGGGACAACCTCGAAATTTCACCGCTATGTCCCTTCCAAATGCGGCTTTCGGATGAGCCCTGCCCAGCAGCCATCAGGGTCACCCTGCGCTTACTGCGCTGGCCGGCCCGGCGTTTGAACCCGCCCCAGCAACCGATTGGGAACATTTTCTACTTGCGCCATACTTTCGGAACGTCTTCATGAGTGGCAGTCGATGAGATACTGCGAAGATGCCCGCACTCAGCGCTCTGGACAGCGTGGAGGAATTGGTGCGGCGCCGTCGCGTTGAACTGGTCGAACTCTCCCACGCGATCCACGCCGAGCCGGAGTTGGCGTTCGCCGAATACCGCAGCTGTGCCAAGGCGCAGGCGCTGGTCGCCGAACGTGGTTTCGCGGTAACCGCGGCCGCCGCCGGCTTGGATACGGCGTTTCGCGCCGACTTTGGCAGCGGGCCGCTGGTAGTCGGGATCTGCGCTGAATACGACGCGCTTCCCGAGATCGGACACGCCTGCGGCCACAACATCATCGCGGCCTCGGCGGTGGGCACCGCGCTGGCGCTGGCTGAAGTAGCCGACGACCTGGGTCTGACCGTGTCGCTGCTGGGCACTCCTGCCGAGGAGTCCGGTGGTGGCAAAGCGCTGATGCTGCAGGCCGGCACGTTCGACGATGTCGCGGTGGCCGTGATGGTGCATCCCGGGCCGACGGATATCGCCGGGGCTCGATCGCTGGCGTTGTCTGAGGTCACCGTGCGTTACCGGGGCAAGGAATCGCACGCGGCCGTCGCGCCGCATCTGGGGGTCAATGCCGCCGACGCCGTGACCGTCGCGCAGGTGGGCATCGGGCTGCTGCGGCAACAACTGGCGCCCGGGCAAATGATGCACGGCATCGTTACCGACGGCGGGCAGGCGGTCAACGTCATCCCCGGGCACGCGACGCTGCAATATGCGATGCGTGCGGTCGAGTCGGAATCGCTGCGCGAGTTGGAGGGCAGGATGTTCTCTTGCTTTGCCGCGGGTGCCCTGGCCGCCGGCTGCGAATACGAAATCGACGACGCCGCACCGGCATACGCGGAGTTGAAACCCGACCAATGGCTGGCTGACGTGTGCCGGGAGGAGATGCGCCGGCTCGGGCGCGAGCCGGCGCCGCCCGCCGTCGAGGCGGGGCTTCCGTTGGGCAGCACCGATATGGGCAACGTGACGCAGGTGCTGCCGGGGATCCATCCGGTGATCGGTGTCGACGCCGGCGGGGCCACTGTTCACCAGCGCGCCTTCGCCGCAGCCGCTGCCGGTCCCAGCGCCGACCGCGCGGTTGTTGACGGCGCGATCATGCTGGCGCGCACGATTGTCCATCTCGCGCAGACCCCTGCTGAGCGTGACCGGGTGATGGCCGCACAGAAATGCAGGGCGGCAGTATGAGCCTCGTCGACACCGCAGAATCGTGGCTGGCCGCCCACTACGAAGACCTGATCGCCTGGCGCCGGCACATCCACCGCTATCCGGAGTTGGGCCGCCAGGAATACGCCACTACTCAGTTCGTCGCTGAGCGGTTGGCCGACGCGGGGCTGAACCCCAAGGTGCTGCCCGGCGGGACCGGACTGATCTGCGACTTCGGCCCAGAGCATCAGCCAAGGATCGCGCTGCGCGCCGACATGGATGCGCTGCCGATGGCGGAGCGCACCGGCGCGCCGTACGCCTCGACCATGCCCAATGTGGCACACGCCTGCGGGCATGACGCGCACACCGCGATCCTGCTGGGTACCGCGCTGGCGTTGGCGTCGGTTCCCGAGCTTCCGGTCGGGGTGCGGCTGATCTTCCAGGCCGCCGAAGAGCTGATGCCTGGCGGCGCCATCGACGCCATCGCGGCCGGAGCGCTGGCCGGCGTGTCGCGGATCTTCGCCCTGCACTGCGATCCGCGGCTCGAGGTCGGCAAGGTCGCGATCAGACATGGCCCCATCACTTCGGCGGCGGACTCGATGGAAATCACGCTGCTACTCGCCTGGCGGGCACACGTCGCGTCCACACTTGACCGCCGACCTGGTGTACGGGCTCGGCACGCTGATCACCGGGCTGCCCGGGGTGCTGTCGCGCCGCATCGACCCACGCAACAGCACCGTATTGGTGTGGGGGGCGGTCAACGCGGGCGTGGCAGCCAATGCCATCCCCCAAACCGGGGTCTTGTGCGGCACCGTTCGCACCGCCAGCAGGCAGACGTGGGTCAACCTCGAGGAGATCATCCGCCAGGCCGTCGGCGCGCTGCTGTCGCCCCTGGTCATCGAGCACACGCTGCAATACCGGCGCGGTGTGCCGCCGGTGGTCAATGAGGACGTCTCGACACGCATCCTCACCCACGCCATCGAAGCCGTTGGCCCGGATGTGCTGGCAGATACCTGGCAGTCCGGCGGAGGTGAGGACTTCTCTTGGTATCTCGAGGAAATCCCTGGCGCGATGGCGCGTCTGGGTGTGTGGTCGGGCGACGGACCGCAGTTGGACCTGCATCAGCCGACGTTCGACCTCGACGAGCGAGCCCTGGGAATCGGGGTGCGGGTGATGGTCAACATCATCGAGCAATCAGCCGCGTTCTAGTTGGCGGCGGCTCTAGGCCGTAGTCCCCGGGCCGATGTTGCGGGCCGGGCGAGTCCGCAGGTCGTGCACGTAATTGCTTGGCGCGCCCGCAATTTCGGCGGCATCGGCCATCACCCCCAGATAGCGCGCCGACGGCAGCCCGCCCTCCCAGGCGTCCAGCACGTACAGCCACGCGAGGACGGGATCGGTTGTCGTGTCCGAGGACAAGCGCTCCACCCGGCATCTGATCTTTTTGTGGACTCCGAACTCGGAGCCCTCCCAGCGGTCAAGGTTCATCTCATCCGCCGGCGTCATGTCGTAGAGCACGACGAACACCTTCGAATCCGGGTCCTCGACGACTGTGGCCAGCGCCCCTTCCCAACCGATGTCCTCGCCGCCGAACGTCAGCCGCCACCCGGGCAACCAGCCAGTTCCAGCCATCGGCGAGTGGGGTGCGCGCTTCAGCATCTGCTCGGGATGCATATTCGATCCGTAGGCGGCATAGATCGGCACGGGGAAAGCTTAAACGGCACATGCTCGTGTGGCGTCCATCCGAGGGTGAGGCCCTCCTCACGCCGCTGCGCGGCGTGCTCGTAAGTTGTGGGTCGCCAAGCTAGGTTATGGGCTGTGGTGACCCGCATCGTGATCCTCGGCGGAGGCCCGGCCGGTTACGAGGCCGCACTGGTAGCCGCCACCTTGCACCCCGAAACAACCCAAGTCACCGTGGTCGACTCCGACGGTATCGGCGGGGCGGCAGTTCTGGACGACTGCGTGCCGTCCAAGACGTTCATCGCGTCCACCGGGCTGCGCACCGAACTGCGCAAAGCGTCTCAGCTGGGCTTCGACATCGACATCGAAGATGCCAAGATCTCGTTGCCGCAGATCCATGCCCGGGTCAAGAGCCTGGCCGCGGCGCAGTCGGCCGACATCACCGCCCAGCTGCTCAGCAGAGGTGTCAACTTGGTCGCGGGCCGGGGCGAGCTGATCGATCCCACTCCCGGTCTGGCGCGCCACCGCATCAGGGCCACCGCCACCGACGGCACCATCAGTGAGCACGACGCCGACGTCGTACTGATCGCGACTGGCGCCAGCCCGCGGATCCTGCCGTCGGCCCAGCCGGACGGCGAGCGCATCCTGACCTGGCGGCAGCTCTACGACTTGGAGGCGCTGCCCAAACACCTCATCGTGGTGGGCTCGGGGGTCACCGGCGCCGAGTTCGTGCACGCCTACACCGAATTGGGTGTGCCGGTGACGGTGGCGGCCAGCCGGGACCGGGTGCTGCCGTACGAGGACGCCGACGCCGCGCTGGTCCTGGAAGAGTCGTTCGCCGAACGTGGCGTCCGGCTGTTCAAGAACGCCCGCGCGGAATCGGTCACCCGCACCGACACCGGTGTCCTGGTGACGATGACCGACGGACGCACTGTTGAGGGCAGCCACGCCCTGATGACCATCGGGTCGGTCCCCAACACCAGCGGCCTGGGCCTGGAACGGGTCGGCATCGAGCTTGGTAGCGGCAACTACCTCACCGTGGACCGCGTGTCGCGGACTTCGGTGCCAGGTATTTATGCGGCGGGTGACTGCACCGGCCTGTTGCTGCTGGCGTCGGTCGCGGCGATGCAGGGCCGGATCGCGATGTATCACGCGCTCGGTGAGGGCGTCAGCCCGATCCGGTTGCGCACCGTCGCGGCCACCGTTTTCACCAGACCCGAGATTGCCGCCGTCGGTGTGCCGCAATCGGCGGTCGACGACGGGTCGGTGGCTGCCCGGACCATCATGCTGCCGCTGGGGACCAACGCCCGGGCGAAGATGTCCGGGTTGCGACAAGGTTTCGTCAAGATCATCTGCCGGCGGTCCACCGGCGTGGTGATCGGCGGCGTGATTGTGGCGCCGATCGCGTCGGAGTTGATCCTGCCGATCGCCGTGGCCGTGCAGAACCGCATCACTGTGAACGAGTTGGCCCAGACGCTGGCTGTTTACCCGTCGTTATCGGGTTCGATCACCGAGGCCGCGCGCCGCCTGATGGCGCACGACGATCTGGACTGAAGGGCAACTCAGGGACGCCGGAAGAACTAGCCTTGGTTGAGCAACGCCTACCGACGAGTAACCGACAGGAGTTTCCCCCCGATGAGGAGTCTTTTGCCGTGAGCAACCCGATTCAAGCACGGGAGAGCGCACAGACCTGGGTGGCTTCTACGCTAGGACCTCGGCAACGTGCGTTGGCCTGGGAGCGACTCGGTGCCGAGCAATTCGACGTGGTAGTCATCGGCGGCGGCGTGGTGGGCTCCGGGTGCGCTCTGGATGCCGCGACCCGCGGACTCAAGGTTGCGCTCGTCGAGGCACGCGATTTCGCTTCGGGCACCTCGAGCCGATCGTCGAAGATGTTCCACGGCGGGTTGCGCTACCTCGAGCAACTGGAATTCGGGCTGGTGCGTGAGGCGCTCTACGAGCGTGAGTTGTCGCTGACCACGTTGGCACCGCATCTGGTCAAGCCGTTACCGTTCTTGTTTCCGCTGACCAAGCGCTGGTGGGAGCGCCCTTACATGGCCGCGGGTATCTTCCTCTACGACAGTCTCGGCGGCGCGAAATCGGTTCCGGCGCAGAAGCATTTGACGCGTGCCGGTGCGCTGCGCTTGAGTCCGGGGCTCAAGCGCAGCTCCTTGATCGGTGGTATCCGCTACTACGACACGGTCGTCGACGACGCCCGGCACACCATGACGGTCGCGCGCACTGCCGCGCATTACGGCGCGGTCGTCCGGTGCTCCACCCAGGTGGTCGCGTTGCTGCGCGAGGGTGACCGGGTGACCGGCGTGCGCGTCCGCGACTCCGAGGACGGTGCGATCACCGAGGTCCGCGGCCACGTCGTGGTCAACTCGACCGGGGTCTGGACCGACGAAATTCAGGCATTGTCCAAGCAGCGCGGGCGGTTCCGGGTGCGCGCGTCCAAAGGCGTGCACGTGGTGGTGCCGCGGGACCGGATCGTCAGTGACGTCGCGATCATCCTGCGCACCGAGAAGTCGGTGATGTTCGTCATCCCGTGGGGGAGTCACTGGATCATCGGGACCACCGATACCGACTGGGACCTCGACCTGGCGCACCCCGCGGCCACCAAGGCCGACATCGACTACATCCTCGAGACGGTCAACACCGTGCTGGCCACCCCGCTGACCCATGCGGATATCGATGGCGTCTACGCGGGTCTGCGCCCGTTGCTCGCAGGGGAAAGCGACGACACCTCCAAGCTGTCCCGGGAACACGCCGTGGCGTCGCCGGCGGCCGGCCTGGTCGCCATCGCCGGGGGCAAGTACACCACGTACCGGGTGATGGCGGCCGACGCTATCGATGCCGCGGCAGAGTTCATCCCGGCCCGGGTCGCGCCGTCGATCACCGAGAAGGTGCCGCTGATGGGCGCTGACGGTTACTTCGCTCTGGTCAACCAAACCGAAAACGTCGGCGCTCTCCAAGGTCTGCACCCGTACCGGGTGCGTCATCTGCTGGACCGCTACGGTTCGCTGATCGGAGAGGTGCTGGCGTTGGCGTCCGCAGCTCCCGAGCTGTTGAGTCCCATCAAGGAGGCGCCGGGCTACTTGAAGGTGGAAGCCGTGTACGCCGCGGCCGCCGAGGGGGCCCTGCATCTCGAGGACATCCTGGCCCGTCGGACGCGGATCTCCATCGAATACCCGCACCGCGGCGTCGACTGCGCTCGGGAGGTGGCCGACCTGGTCGCTCCTGTGCTGGGGTGGACCGCCGGGGACATCGAGCGCGAAGTCGCGAACTACAACGCGCGGGTGGAGGCCGAGATACTGTCGCAGGCTCAGCCCGACGACGTGTCGGCGGACATGTTGCGGGCCAGCGCACCCGAGGCGCGTGCCGAGCTCCTCGAGCCGGTGCCGCTCAATTGAGCCCCGGTCGGTTACGAGTTTCACCCGAATTGAGGACTCAGGTCACCCGCTACATCCGTCACTGGAAGTCAGGGAGAGGGTTGACGCGAGGTGAACATCTCCTCATCATTTGCGTGTAATTCGGCGCTTTAAGCCAAATGCCATGTCGTGTCGGCACCGGCTGGCCGATGATGGCTGTGCGCAGACCCGCGGCAGCACCGCGCAACAACTCGGGCTCAGGGAGGCTTACCCATGCGGACCGCCTATCGCAAGCAGCTAGCTGACTTGGCCACGCAGCTGGGAGAGATGTGCGGCCTGGCCGGGGTGGCAATGAAGCGTGCAACCCAGGCTCTGTTAGAGGCCGACATGGCCGCCGCCGAGCAGGTGATCCGCGGCCATGAGCAGATCGTGGCGATGCGGTCGCACGCCGAAAAAGATGCGTTTGCGCTGCTGGCGTTACAGCAACCGGTGGCCGGCGAACTGCGGGAAATCTTCAGCTCTATACAGATCATCGCCGATACGGAACGCATGGGCGCGTTGGCTGTGCATATAGCCAAGATCGCCCAGCGGGAGTATCCGAAGCATGCGCTTCCCGAGGATGTTCACGGGTGTTTTGCTGACATGGCCAAGGTGGCGATTGCGTTGGGTGACAGCGCAAAACAGGTGCTGGTATCCCTCGATCCGCAGAAAGCGGCTCTCCTGCACGAGCAAGACGACGCGATGGACGATCTCCACAGGCACTTGTTTAGCGTGCTGATAGATCACGAATGGAAGCACAGCGTCGCCGTCGGTGTGGAAACGGCGTTGCTGGGCCGCTTCTACGAGCGCTTCGCCGACCACGCCGTGGAAGTCGGCCGCCGCGTCATTTTCATGGTCACCGGTGTTCTACCTGCTGAGGACGAGATATCCACCTATTGAGGGCGGCCGCCGACCACGCCGCGCCCCGGCCCGAGTGCGGAACCGTTCTGCCCAGCGCGCCGCGAAGCCCCGGGCGGCAGATAGACCGCACGGTCACCGCTGCGTCGATCCGTTTATGCAGCATCGCCTTCGGGCTGAGAAGATGGCCTCGTGCAGGTAGCGCCGAGTAGCCAGGGTCGCGTATGGCGTTCAGGCAAGCCGCAGGACGACTTCGAGTTCGACAAGATTTCTGGCTACCTCAGCGAGGACGACACCCTGGTGTGGGCTGATTTGTGCGATCCGGACCACGACACGTTACGCGACCTGGCGCAGGAACTCGGCCTGAACGACTGGGCTGTTGAAGATGCTGTGGCGGCAGCGGAACGTGTTAAAACCACCGCCTACACAACTCACACCTTCTTCACCGTCTACGCGGTCGACGTCGTCTCGGACGCCGCCGACGATCCACAGCCGATGTTGTCGATGTGTCGGATTTCAGGGTTCGTGCTTCCCCAGGGTTTGATCACAGTGCGCCTGACGTCCGACTTCGACATGGCGGAGGTGACGCGGCGATGGCAGGAGATCGGCGGCCAGCATTACGGTGTGGGTGCATTGGTGCACGGATTGCTCGACGTCGTGGTCGACAGTCATTTCGCAGCCGTGGAGGCGCTCGACGACTGTATCGAAGCCATCGAGGACGAGCTGTTCGACGGCAAGGCGCCCGCGGGAAGCTTTCAGCGCCGAACATTCCGGATGCGTAGAGACCTCGTGAACTTGCGGCGCGTAGCGCTACCGATGCGGGAAGTCGTCAACTCCATTCAGCACCGCCGCCTTCAGGTCGAGGCTGCCCGGGAACTCGACCCGCTTTACGCCGACTTGTACGACCACGTCCTTCGCGTATCGGAATGGACAGAGTCGCTGCGCGACATGATCACAACCATTTTCGAAACCAATCTGTCGCTGCAAGACGCCCGGCTCAACACCGTCATGAAGAAGTTGACCGGGTGGGCAGCCATCATCGCTGTCCCGACCGCGATCACGGGCTTTTACGGCCAAAACATCCCCTACCCCGGCTTCGGCACGATCTGGGGTTTCCTGGTCAGCACCAGCGTGATAGTCGTCCTGATGGTCGTGCTCTTCGTGATGTTCCGGCGTCGCGACTGGCTCTGACAGGTGTTGGCCCATCGCTGACGGGGCTGGGTCAAGACCGCCGACCGGGTCGCTGCATCCGCCCGTAGGTCGATCACCTGCAGCGCCACGGCCTGACCAGCAGGTTGAAGGTAGTGAAACAAACTGGTTTTCCCAGCACGAACGGGCGGGGCACATGACATCGTTGACACCAGGGCTGGCCAAGCGGACAGCGACTCGGTCCGGCGCCTGGGGCTGCTGGCCACCGATGTCGATCCCGAATCGCGCGCTGTCAGCGCCAACCCGCTCGATGCCGCGCTCTGGGAGTCCCCGCCGAAACGTTGTCTGAGTTGGCCGACCTTGGCATTGAGCTCAAGATCGCCACCGGTGACAATCCGCGGGTTGCCGAATAGGTCTGCGCCGATCTCGCTTTGGCGTCCAAGGCCACCATCACCGGCGCCAGCTCGAGCCCCTTTGACGACGACGCGTCCGCTGACGCTGATGCTGCCCAGCCAGATCCTGCTGAACAATCTGCTCTACGACAGCTTGCAGCTGGCGATTCCGACCGACCGGGTCGACCCGGAGCAGGTGCAGGCGCCGTCGCATTGGCACAGGTATATCGTTCGTCACATCCGGGACTCCAACGGGCAAGGGTCCGGGCCGCACGTGAGGTTGATGCGCAATGTTCCAGGTTTCGTCGCGGCGTAGTCAACGCAAATTTCCAGTGGCGTTGTTATCGCAGGCAGGGTGAATGTCATGGATGTCCTAGCGCCCCCGGAGGTCACCTCCACGCTTATCCACTCCGGGCCCGGCGCGGGCTCACTGATCGAGGCCTCCGGTGCCTGGCAGCGCCTGGGCGTCGAGTTGGAGAACTCGGTTGCCGTTTATGCCTCGACGTTGTCTTCACTCATTGAGTCCTGGAACGGTCCGTCCGTGATGGCGATGGTCCAGGCTGTCCAGCCCTACCTCATCTGGTTGCGCACCACCGCGCAGCAGGCCCAGCAGATGGCCGCCTCAACAGAGGCCTCTGCAGTGGCGTTTACCGCCGTTCACTCGGCGGTGGTGTTGCCCGCACAGGTCAGCGCTAACCGGACGCGACTGGCGCAGTTGTTGGCCACTAACCGGTTCGGGACCAACACGGCGGCGATCGCCCAGACCGAAGCCCAGTACCAGGAGATGTGGACGAACAATTCGGCGGCGCTGAGTAACTATCAGGCCGTCTCGGCACGAATCACCCAGCTGCCCACATTCTCTTCCCCGAGCGCGATTTCCAATCCGACGGGGACGGCTGCCCAGGCCAGCGTGGTGCCCGCGATTACTACTACGTCTCCGACGGCCTCGACACTCGCGGCATCGCTGACCCAGTCCGCCAGCACCTTCGACCCCAACTCCGGCTGGTTCGGACTTGCGAACACCTGGGGAAACCAGTTCGCCTCGTCCGGGTTTCCCGTCAACCTCCTCGGTGTGGAGGCACAATTGGCGACCGCCCAGGGGGTTCGGTCTGTGGGCGGCGAAGTTGGCCAGGGCCTGGCGGAGGGAGAGGCCGCCCTGGGAGCATCGGAGGTCCAATTCGCCAATGCGCTCACGGCCGCTGGATCGGCATCAGCACCTACGGCAGCGGTGGGTGTTGGAGTCACGGTGGGCAAGCTGACCGCCCCGCCTGCTGTGGTGGGGCTGTTGCCGGCTTCGCAATCGCCAGTGCAACTGGCGGCGGCGGTGTCGCCGCTTGCTGCGGGGGACTCCGGGTTGTCCTCGTTGCCGGTGATGCCGATGATGGTGCCGCCGCCAATCTCGGCAGGCAGTGGTTGGCGCAAGAGAAAGCAGCAAAAGTTCGAGGACGTTGACTACGGGGTGGAGCTACCGAAAAAGGTGATGCATCAACCGCCAAGCGGGGGATGAGAGCCGACGATGGCGGCCCAGACTGCGGACCCCGAACGCCGCCGCCGGGTAGTTCAACAGCGACAAGCAGTGGGACACCGAGATGTCCTGTCGCGTAACGCATCCGAGAATTGTCGTACGGTCTACACGCCGTGTTTGGCCTACCCTGGTTCTTCCCCAAGGTAAATCGTGATGGATTTTGGGATGCTGCCGCCCGAGGTTACCTCGGCGCTGATCCACTCCGGACCTGGCGCGGGATCGTTGATCGCGGCTTCCACCATGTGGCACCAGCTGGGCGCCGAGTTGGAGGAGTCTGTTCGCGGCTATGTGTCGGTGTTGTCGTCACTGAGTGATGCCTGGCACGGCTCGTCCTGGGCGGCGATGGTCACAGCTGTCGAGCCCTATTTCGCCTGGCTGCGCGTCACCGCGGACCAGTGCCAACTGATCGGCTCCTCGGTGCAGACGGTCGTAGCCGCGTTCGAGTTAACTCACTTCGCGGTTGCCCATCCCTTGCAGGTCAGTGCCAACCGGATGCGGCTCGCACAGTTGCTGGCCACTAACTTTTTCGGGATCAACCTTCCGGCGATCGCCGAAACCGAAGCCGAGTACCAAGCCATGTGGGTGAACAACTCGGCGGCGATGTATCGCTATGCGGCAACCTCGGCGAGCGCTGCCGTGCCGCCGCAGTTCTCTTCGCCGCCTCCGGTTGCCAATCCGGCGGAGCTGGCGGCCCAAGCCAGTATGGTGCCCGCTACTAACGCTGCCTCTCCGACGGCCTCTCCGACGGCCTCGACGTTGGCGTCGGCATTGGCCACGCCCACCGCCTTCGACCCCGCGACGGGCTGGTTTGGACTGGCCAACACCTGGGCAAACCAAACCATTGCGGCGGGCGGATATCCGGTCAACATCCTCGGTGTATCGGCGCAATTGGCGACCGCCAAGGGGTTTCAGTCGCTGGGCGGCGAGATTGGCCCGGGCTTAGCGGAGGGTGGGGCGAATTTGGCAGCGGCGGAGGCGCAACTCGCGAGCGCCCTCAGTGCCGCTGGATCGGCACAAGCACCTACGGCCGCGGTGGGTGTCGGAGTTATGGTGGGCAAGCTGACCGCGCCGCCTGGTGTGGTGGGGCTGTTGCCGGCTTCGCAATCGCCGGTGCAACTCGTATCCGCGGCGTCCCCGCTTCCTCCGTCGCAATCTGGGTGGCCCATCATGCCCCCGCTATTGGCGCGGCCGACGTCGGCAGGCAGTGGCTCGCGCAAGAAGCAGCAAAAGTACGACGATATTGAATATGGGTCGGAGCTTCCGGGGATGGTCATGCAAAGACCGCCATCAGCGGGATGAGAATTGCGCGGCTCCGACTGCCCTGCGTCAGCCGGACCGCGCTTTCTCCGTTCTTGCACAGTCGACCGGGCACGGCGTACGCGGACGTGACCGGTCACCACCCAGCCTGCGACACTTGGTCGATACCGGCGACGCCGGTATCCGTCTAGGAGGATCGCAATGACGCCCGCAGTGCTTGGCGTTCGCGATGCGCTGGGACCCGCGCGGGTGCGGCTGCACGGCGGATCGGTGCTGGCCGAGCTGACCGGCCGATTCGGCGCGCCGGCCCGCGCAAAGGTGCTTGCCGGGGAAGTCGTCGACGGCGACGGCGCGGTGGTCGACACCGACACTGTGCTGCCGCCCGGATCCTTTGTCTACCTGCATCGCGACCTACCCGACGAAGTGCCAGTGCCATTCGACATCCCGGTGCTCTACCAGGATGACGACATAGTCGTCGTCGACAAGCCGCACTTCTTGGCCACCATGCCGCGGGGACGCCACGTCGCGCAGACCGCACTGGTGCGATTGCGCTGCGGCCTTGGGTTACCCGAGCTGAGCCCGGCGCATCGCCTGGACCGGCTGACCGCCGGGGTGCTGCTGTTCACCACCCGGCGCGAGTTGCGCGGCGCATACCAGACGCTGTTCGCCCGGGGGCTGGTGCGCAAGACCTATCTGGCGCGGGCCGCCGTAGATCCGGCCCTGGTGCTGCCGTGCCTGGTCCGCAGCCGCATCGTCAAACGCCGCGGCCACCTACAGGCGGTCTGCGAGCCCGGCGAACCCAACGCGGAAACGCTGGTGGAGCTGCAATCACCGGACGGCCTCTATCGGCTGACTCCGCGCACCGGCCGTACCCACCAGCTACGGGTGCACATGGCCTCGCTGGGGCTACCGATCGTAGGTGATCCGTTGTACCCCGACGTAATTGACGTGCCATCTGACGACTTCAGCTCGCCGCTGCAGTTGCTCGCGCAGCGCATCGAGTTCGACGATCCGGTGACGGGGGTGCGCCGCGAGTTCGTCAGCCGACAGTCGGTCGATCTACAGATGCAACAAGAACGGACCGGTAGCTCACCGCCGCGCACCGCCGATGGTGAGCTCGGATAACACATCCCACGAACTGCGAAACGCCCTGGATCCGAAGCCGATCCGAACCCGGATCGTCAGAAAATCGCGAATTTTGGTGCCTACATCCCCAAAACCCGGTATGACTAGTTTGGGTTTGGCAGGAGAACGATGCCTCGGACGGGCGTCGGGGCGAAGACACGAAGTGAGAATCAATGGGTAGTCGCTGCCCTGGTGCCGGCAGCACACTCAACTGGCGACGCCAAAGCGACTGGCACTCGCCATGATCCGATGCGTCAACACCTTATTGGAATGAGGGGTGATCAACACGTGAGTGCTCGACGGGCGTGCGCGGCGCTGATCGCGGCTGGGTCCTTGATCGTCGCTGGCTGCTCAGGGGGTGCGCCACCGCGAAGCGGGCAGCCCCAACAGACGACTGCTGGTAGCCACAGCACTCAGGCCGATCCGACGACGGCAGCGCCGCAGAATGCAGCCATCACACTCGATTCGCCGGATTACGCGTTCTTTGGGCACTTCCTCGTCAGCACCGCTATAGGTCAAAAGGTCAGCGGGTTTTATGCATCCGGGCCGACAAACCTTTTCCACCACATATACGGCAGGATCAGCCTGGACGCGCAGCACCTGATGCCTGGGACAAACGTGATCGGGCAGGCGTATGCGAGCGCCGGCACGGAACAAAACCCCCGCATAGTCGCGGCGATCGAGGTCGGAGAACCGGCACGCGACTTGAAGCCTCCGAGCACCGTGGTGTATTTGGCCGACATCGATCCGAAGACGCGAACAGTGACGAAGAAGGTCGAAGTCAAGCGGTTCGATACGCCCGGCTCATCCGGCATATCTGGTGCAACGGTGGCACTCGCAGGCTCCTCTGCCAATGTCGTGGCGGTGTCAGTGACGAACCCACAGGGGGCCGTCGGTCCCAGCGAGACGATCGGCTTCGATTTGGCGGCAGAGCGGGTGGTCTGGAACCAGCCAGGCAGGATCGCGCAGGCGGTCTTCAAGGGCGATGGAGCCATCGTCCGCCACGAACCCGTTGGTTCGGAGAGATTCTGTATCCATGACTCCACGATCAACATCGTCACCGGGCAGGAAGTGTTCGCTGCCGGCGGCAACTACACCACAACCAATGGCTTTGTCGAGTGCTTGACGCTGAACGAACTGGCATTCCCGGCCGCGGGCATTCTCGCCGTCAACGCCGACGCAAGCGACAACGGCTCAAAGATCACCAACACCGCCTACGACTTCGGCGCCAACCGTCCGGTCACCCTTGCCCCGGACGTCCAACAGGTCGACGAGCATTCCGATTTGATTCTTGCGCAGCGCAGCGACACCGAACCGGCGGAAATCCGCGACAAGCAATCCGGTCAACTGGTGTACACCATCGACGAGACGACGATCAACAACGTCTCGTTGCGCATATCCCGACTGTTTGACAAAAAACTATGGGTGCAGACGACCAACGAGAAACTGGTCCTCGACGCGACAAACGGGAACACCGTAGAGCGCGGCTGGAGCAGTTACCCGACCTATCTGGTCGACGGGTGGGTGCTGTACACCGACGGCCGATTCGTTCCGCCGTCGTAGCGGGCCAGCAAAGATTTGCACCGCCCCCCCGCAACGGTTGCGTGGCGGCCGCAGCAGCGTTCTCCGGGCCGTCCAGTTCGAATAATGCAGCCGCCGATTCCCAACCTGACTAAAATCATCAGCCGCCGACAACTGCTGGGAGTCCCGTTATGAGTGAAGAAAACACACTGGTCATCGTTGCCGGGTATCAGGACCTCGATTCGGCTCGGAACGACTTTCGCGACCTCACCGGCCGAGCCAACGCCAAAACCATCCCGTTGCAGGGGGCGGTGCTGGTCGGGAAAGACGCCGAGGGCAATCCCGTCCTGCTCGACACCGGAAATCGGCTCGGCCGCCGCGGCGCCGCGTGGGGCGCCGGGGCGGGCCTGGCCGTCGGCCTGTTCTCGCCGGCGCTGTTGGCCTCGGCGGCGGTCGGCGCGGCGGCTGGAGCGCTCGCGGGTACCTTCGCCAACCATCGGATCAAGAGCGGGCTGGCTGACAAGATCGGCCAAGCGCTGTCCGCGGGCAGTGGCCTGATCATCGCCGTGACACCGACGGAGGGCCGACTGGGGGTGGAGCAGGCATTGTCGGCCTCGCCGATGAAATCGGTTGTGGCGCTGAGTCGTTCTACGTTGCGAAGTTTGGGCGCAGCGTTGGAAGAAGCGATGGGTAAGTTCAACCCGGACCGCACCCGGCTGCCGATACCCCAGCGCAGCTTCGGCGGCACGGTCGGCCGCACCATGGCGGAGTCCGTCGGCGACTGGACGATCATCCCCGGCGCCAACGCGCCCGACGATGCACCGAATGTGCTGATCGTGCTGATCGACGACGCCGGGTTCGGCGGCCCGGATACCTTCGGCGGCGGTATCCGCACCCCGACGCTTACCCGGGTGGCGCAGAATGGGTTGGCCTACAACCGCTTCCATGTCACCGCGGTGTGCTCGCCAACTCGTGCGGCGCTGTTGACCGGGCGCAACCATCACCGGGTGGGCTTCGGATCGGTCTGCGAGTTGCCGGGCCCATTCCCGGGGTATTCGACCGTCAAGCCGCGTAGCTGCGCCTCGCTACCGCGAATCCTGCGCGACAACGGTTATGTGACCGGAGCTTTCGGCAAGTGGCATCTGACCCCGGACAACGTCCAGGGAGCGGCGGGGCCGTTCGACAACTGGCCGCTGGGTTGGGGGTTCGACCATTTCTGGGGGTTCCCGACCGGGGCCGCGGGCCAGTACGACCCGATCATCACCCAGGACAACTCCGTCATCGGCATCCCGCAGGGGCAAGACGGTAAGCCCTACTACTTCCCCGACGACCTCACCGACAAAGCCGTCGAGTGGCTGCACACCGTGCGGGCCCAGAACGCCACGAAGCCGTGGATGCTCTACTACTCGACTGGCGCCACCCACGCGCCCCATCATGTGTTCAAGGAATGGGCCGACAAGTACCGGGGGCAGTTCGACGAGGGCTGGGATGTCTACCGGCGCAAGACACTTGAACGGCAGAAGCAGCTCGGGATCGTTCCGCCCGACACCGAACTCACCGAGCGGCCTGACCTGTTCCCGGCGTGGGACAGCCTGTCGGATACCCAGAAGAAACTCTATGCCCGGCAGATGGAGGTGTTCGCCGGGTTCTCGGAAAACGCGGACTGGAATGTGGGCCGGCTGCTTGACGCGATTGACGATCTCGGCGAGTCCGACAACACGCTGGTTTTCTACATCTGGGGCGACAACGGCGCCAGCATGGAGGGCACGAACACCGGTTCGTTCAATGAGATGACATTCCTCAATGGCCTGGATCTCGACGCCGACCGGCAATTGGAGCTCATCGAACGATACGGTGGGGTCGAAGCGCTCGGTGACGAGTTCACCGCGCCGCATTTCGCCTCGGGATGGGCGCACGCCAACAACACGCCGTTCCAGTGGGGCAAACAGATGGCCAGCCACCTCGGCGGCACGCGCGATCCCATGGTAGTCGCCTGGCCGACCCGGATCCGGCCCGATGACCAGGTTCGTAACCAGTTCACCCATTGCATCGACATCGCGCCAACTGTGTTGGAGGCCATCGGTTTACCGGAGCCGACCAGTGTCGACGGCTTCGAGCAGGAACCCATGGACGGCACCAGTTTCGTGCACACCTTCGATGAGGCTGCGGCCGAAGAGCGCCACACGGTGCAGTACTTCGAAAACTTCGGCAGTCGCGCCATATACAAAGACGGATGGTGGGCGTGTGCTCGGCTGGACAAGGCGCCGTGGGACTTGTCTCCGGAGACAATGCAGCGGTTCGCTCCCGGGACCTACGACCCTGACAAGGACGTCTGGGAGCTGTACTACCTACCCGACGACTTCTCCCAGGCTGCAAACCTGGCAGCCGAGCACCCTGACAAGGTCGCCGAGTTGACGCAGCTGTGGTGGCAGGAAGCCGAACGAAACCGGGCACTGCCACTGCTTGGCGGGCTCGCGGTGATGTTCGGCGATCTGCCGCCACTTCCCATCACTGCACGGTTCACCTTCAAGGGAGACGTGCAAAACATTCAGCGCGGCATGGTCCCACGCATCTTCGGTCGCTCCTACGCGATCGAAGCACGGCTGCACATCCCCGACGGCGGCGCGCACGGTGTGATCGTCGCTAATGCCGACTTCATGGGCGGGTTCGCGCTGTGGGTCGATGAGCAGCGGCGACTGCACCACACCTATTCCTTCCTGGGCGTCGAGACGTATCGGCAGGTGTCGAGCGAGCCGATCCCTACCGGCGATGTCATGGTGAAGATGCTGTTCGAATCCGAGGCGCCCGTTGTCGGTTCCGGTGGCCGGGTGACGCTGTGGGCCGACGATCGGTTGGTCGGGGAGGGTGAGCTGCCGCAAACGGTGACCCTGGCGTTCACGTCCTACGCCGGAATGGACATCGGCCGCGACAACGGGCTTGTCGTCGACCGCGACTACGAGGACAGGGCGCCCTACGCGTTCACCGGCACCGTCGAAGAGGTCATCTTCGATCTCAAGCCCGTTGCGCCCGAAGCCGAGAAGGCATTGCACGAGCATGCATCGATACAAGCTGTCGGACAGGGGGCTGCGGGTTAGCCGAGATGCTTGGCAGATCAGAAAGACCCGCTCTGGAATCCCTTCATTGATTTGGTCGGTGACAGTGGCCCGCGACTCCACCCTCGCAGCTACGGCTGAGGGTGCCGAACGAGCCAGGGTCAGCGCGACCGGTGTTGCTACCCCCGCCGCAGCACTGAGCGCGATCGCGGCGCTTATACGCGTTCCCGTTTCGGATGGCGCGCTAGACGGATGCCGTCAGGTCTATGAGTGATGCCGCGGGCAGTACGCAGCTATGCTCACGCCGACGAAGTACCCGGCGCGATAGCCGTCCAGATTACTGCTATACGTCAATTCAGACGCGATGTCGGACTTCTGCCTACCGTTATCAAGTTCATCGCAGACCTGATGACCGGCAATGATCGTGGCTTGCGGGGACGCGAAGTTGATGCCCTTGGACTTCACCGCATTCAGGAACGCGTCATCGACCCCGTTGGCATGCGCCGTAGGGGTCGCCACTCCCGCGAGGCCAAGCAGCACGACCACCAGGACAAGGCCGGCCAATAGTGATCGCACGGGTCTGGGCGAGCGCACTTGGCTGGTCGCCATTGCTTGAACCTCCTCGCTGAGAAGTGCTGACGGCAGGCCAAGCCGCTGACGTCGCGATCATTGCACGTCACGATGGGACGAGCGAAGTCCTCGGCGCGGCCCGCCCTCGTCGATCCGCGAATGTGGTCGGAAACTTGACGGGCATGTCATGGGCGCGACTGCTGTCGCTGGCCGTTCTCGCGGTCTGCCTGGTCGGGTGTCAGGCGCCAGCTATCAGCCAACTCGCGAGTCCGCATGGAACATTTCAGTTCGGCGGCCTGACCCGGACCTATTCGGTGCATATGGCGCCGGGCCCTCCCGTCAAGGATCATTGCGGCCTTTCTTCTCCAGTTGTCGGCCGAAACACCGAGCAAGCCCCACCATCCCGGATGCCGGCTTTTCTCGAACAGGTTCTAGTTGCTCATACGGCGCAGCGACGTTGCGCAGCTGTCGGGACCGTGTACCGGTCGGAAACTGTGGGTGAAATCCTGAATCCGGCTATGTCCAGCGATGGTCGGGCAGAATTGCTGAAGGACGATCTTGTTACCATGCCTCATGACTGCGAGGAAGACAGCAGTCTAGCGGGCTGCGGCTACGCCGGCGGCGATCATTTCACCTGTACGATTCAAGGAATTGAATTGAAAATCAATCGATTTGGCGCCGCGCTGAGTATTCTGGGCACTGGTCGCAGTGATGTTATCGGCATGTGGCAGTGACAACAACGCTACTGGAGGCAGTGCAACAACAAGCACGTCGTCGGCGAAAGTGACCTGCGGCGGCAAGCCGACTCTGAAGGCCAGCGGTTCCACAGCGCAGGAAAACGCAATGACCCGTTTTGCCAAGGCTTTCGAACAAGCCTGCCAGGGGCACTCCTTGAATTACACGGCCAACGGTTCAGGTTCTGGAATTAGCGAATTTATAGGCAACCAAACCGATTTCAGTGGCTCGGACTCACCGCT
The DNA here is from genome assembly GCA_963763005.1 of uncultured Actinomycetota bacterium. Classification (GTDB taxonomy): domain Bacteria; phylum Actinomycetota; class Actinomycetes; order Mycobacteriales; family Mycobacteriaceae; genus Mycobacterium. The sequence continues at coordinate 279,905 of CAVXMI010000010.1, read as the reverse complement.
GAGCAAAGACGAGTACACCAATGCGGAGCAGCGGTGCGGCTCGCCAGTGTGGAACCTGCCGATGGTGTTCGGCCCCATCGCCATCGCCTACAACGTCAACGGTCTGACTTCCTTGAACCTCGACGGCCCGACTGCGGCCAAGATCTTCAACGGCGGTATTACTACCTGGAACGATCCCGCGATCGGAGCGCTGAACTCGGGTGTCACCTTGCCCGCTGAGCCGATTCGTGTCGTGTTCCGCAGCGACGAGTCCGGGACCTCGGAAAACTTCCAGAGATATCTCGATACCGCTTCCGACGGTGCGTGGGGTAAGGGTGCCGGAAAGAAGTTCAACGGCGGTGTCGGCGAGGGCGCCAAGGGCAACGACGGCGCCGCCGTGGCCGTCAAAAGCGACCGAAGGGTCGATCACCTACGTCGAATGGTCGTTCGCCCAGACACAACACCTGAGCATGGCCAAGGTCGTCACGTCGGCCGGTCCGGACCCGGTAGCGATCAGCACAGACTCGGTGGGGAAGACGATTTCCGCTGCCTGGTTCATCAGGGAGGGCAACGACCTCGCCCTCGACACGATCTCGTTCTACCGGCCGAACCAGCCCGGCTCCTACCCGATCGTGCTGGCGACGTACGAGATTGTGTGCTCGAAGTATCCCGATTCGCAGGTCGGCACGGCCGTAAAGGCGTTCCTGCAAAGCACGATCGGCGCCGGCCAGAATGGTCTGGCGGACAACGGATATATCCCCATTCCGGACGAGTTCAAGCCGCGATTGTCGACCGCGGTCAACGCCATCTCGTGAGCCTTGGCAAAGCAATCGCGCTGACCCAGTTCTCTTCGCCGCCTTCGATTACCAATCCGGCGGGGCCGGCTGCTCAGGCAGCGTATCGAGTCCGACGATCCGTTCACCGGGGCGCGCCGCGAGTTCGTCAGCCGCCGAGAAGAGCCGTGAGCGAATTGAACGCCGCTGCGTGCCCTGTCGACTCGGGGTCAGTTTTCAGGCATCGCCGACGTAAGGATCCGCTCGGGCGCGGGCCGGAGTAGCGTTAGGCCGCACGTAAGACGGCGACGCGCAATGTTCCTGGGGGTCTTCCCGCAGTAGTCAACCAAATTTCCAGAGAATTTTCCCGCGTAGTCATTGCGAGATGCTATGGAGTCCATTACATTGCCGCCAGAGAGGTCACCTCGGCGCTGATCCACTCGGGGCCTGGTCCAGTATCGCTGATCGAGGCCTCCGGTGTGTGGCAGTGGGTCGGCACCGATTTGGAAGAGTCTGTCGGCAGCTATGCCGCCGTGCTGTCAGCACTGGCCGCGGAATGGCACGGTCCGTCCCCGTTGGCGATGATCCAGGCCGCCGGGCCCTACCTCAGCTGGTTGCGCACCACCGCGCAGCAGTGTCAGCAACTGGGTTTCTCGACGCAGGTCGCTGCAGCGGCATGCGGCTCCACTCTCGCAGCGGTGGTTCACCCCTCGGTGGTCGGCGCCAACCGGATCCAGTTGGCACAGTTGCTGGCCACTAACGGATTCGGCAGAAACCTTGCGGCCATCGCCGAAACCGAAGCTCAGTACGAGCGGAAGTGGGTGAACAATTCGGCGGCCAGTTTGTCCAGCGCGATCAGCGGCATCGCCGCTTCCCGCGGGGGAGTCCGGGTTTCCCATGCTCCCGCCGCTGATCCCCCGACCGCCATCAGCGGGATGAGCGTTGATCGCGCCGCAAAGAGGTCACCTTCGACCTCCAGCCCGTTCATCACGACGCCGAGAAGGCATTGCACGAGCACGCATCAGTCCAAGCCGTCGGACAGGGCGCGGCGGGCGAGCAAGCGCGATCGGTAATTTGACGACATGACCTGGGCGCGATTGCTATCGCTGGCCGTTCTTCTGGTCTGCGTGGTCGGGTGCAGCGAGCGGCAGGTATCGGCGGCCCGATCGCGGGATCAGGCTGGGACATTTCAATACGGCGGCCTGAACCGGACCTATATCGTGCATGTGCCGCCGGGTCCGCCTGTCGGCCTGGTGCTCAACCTGCACGGTGGCGGCGGCACCGGCTCCGGGCAGCAGGGTCTGACGGCCTTCGACTCCGTTGCCGACGCCGACAGCCTGCTGGTGGTCTATCCCGACGGCTACGACAAAAGCTGGGCCGACGGGAGAGGCGCGTCGCCGGCGGACCGCCGCCATCTCGACGACGTTGGCTTCCTGGTCGCCCTGGTGGACAAGCTGCAGAGCGACTTCAGCGTTCCTGCCGGGCACGTCTTCGCCACCGGCATGTCCAATGGGGGCTTCATGTCCAACCGGCTGGCGTGTGACCACGCCGATGTCTTCGCCGCGATCGCGCCGATCTCCGGCACCTTGGGCGCGAGTGTGGCGTGCAATCCATCACGCCCGGTATCGGTTCTGGCGGCGCACGGCACAGCCGATCGGGTGGTGCCTTTCAACGGCGGCAACGTACGCGGGCGCGGCGGGCTCAGCCACGCCATCTCGGCTGCAGGCATGGTCGACCGCTGGCGAGCGGCCGACGGGTGCCAAGGTGAGCCGGCGGTCGAGGAGCTGCCCAAGGTCGGCGATGGAACCGTTGTGCGCCGCTTCGAGTCCACGGCATGCGCGGCGGGCACCGAAGTGATCTTCTACCAGATCGACAACGGCGGGCATACCTGGCCGGGCGGCAGGCAGTATCTGCCCAAGCCGGTCATCGGGGCCACCACGCGCGCGTTCAGCGGGTCGCAAATCATTGCGCAGTTCTTCCTCACGCACGGGCGGGACTAGGCCGGTTCAGTGCTGGCACGCCGGGCACCAGAACCGCACCCGCTCGGCGGTGCCGTCGTACTCGATGAGGGTTGCGCAGCGGCGGCAGCCCTGACCGGCTCGTCCGTAGACCCACAGCTGCCGGCCGGCCCGCGTGTCGCCGGTGGTGCAGCGGTTCCACCGGAAGCGGTTGGCCCACAGCATGTCCCGGGCGCGGGTGACCAGGCGCTGCGGATTGGCGACCGCACTGACTGGTGCGGTCGGCAGATGTCCGCTGACGAAACACAGTTCGTTGCAATAGACGTTGCCGACCCCGGCCAGCACACGCTGATCTAGCAGCGCCTCGGCGATGGGCCGGTCCGGATCGGCGATCAGGTTGGCGGCCGCAACCTGCGGGTCCCAGTCGCCGCCCAACAGATCGGGTCCCAGGTGCGCGACGACGGCGCCGTCGTTGTCCCGGTCGAGGATCTCCAGTACCCCCAGGTCGACACCGACCGCCCGGATAGTGCCGGCTTCCAAGATGATTCGCGATCGGTGATCCACCCGCACCGACTGGTTGCCGACTCGCCAGCTACCGTCCATCTTCAGATGCGAGTGAATGCTGGCCGCCCCGATTCTGATGAACAGATGCTTACCCCGGCTGAGCACCTCGTCGACCACCTGACCGGTGAGGTCGACGGTGGCAAACCGCGGCACTCGGATATCGCAGCGTGTCAGTGTGCGACCGGCCAGGTGCTGTCGCAGGGTGGCCGCGGTGTGCCAGACGGTGTCGCCCTCGGGCATGGCTCAGCGCAGCCGCAAACCACGTGGCGTGCGGACGAAGCCGGCATCGGCGAGCGCGTCCGCCACCGGGCTAGGCCCCGCGGTGCGCGGCTGCAGTACCGGCACCCCGTCGACGCGCTCGACCAGGATAGACGCGACGCGCCGGGTGGCGACCAGATCGGCCAGCCCCATGGCCGCCGCGTGGCAGGCCCCGGGATCGTCGGTGAAGGTCAGCAGTGTCCGCCCGCCGCGCTCGAGGAACCAGCCCAGCTCGCCATCCACCAGCACGACGAGCGCTCCGGCTTTGCGGCCCGGCCGCGCAGCACCGTCGCCTCCCGAAGTAGGCCAGGCCAGTGCCGCGCCATAGGGGTTGGCCGGGTCGGTGGCGGCCAGCACGACGGCCCGGTACTCCGGCCGTTCCGGGTCTTTGAAAGAGCCTGGGCCGTCGAGGTAGCTGCGCAGCCGGTCGACGGTCGACGCGACGGCGAACTGCGCGCCCCCCAACGACTCGACGAAGTAGCCCCGCTGGCACCTGCCCGCGTCCTCGAACGCGCTCAAAACCTTGTAGAGCGTGGCGAACCCGCCCGGCACGCCCTCGGCGGCAACCGCGCCTTTGGTCAACACACCATGGCGGTTCAACAGCAGCTCGGCTTGGTAATGGGCCCGCAGCGTGGAGTCCGGCTCGGGAAGCGGCAGAGCTGACCACCGCCCCGCCACGGTCGGGTCGGCGGTGCGTGCCTGGGCGTGCGCGACGCTGTAACGGCTCAGGCGTGGCGGGCGGTGTCCCCGGTGCGCGGGCGCAGAACGCTTGCGGGTTCCCGGGCCGCCGCCGAGCATGGCGCGCACCGGCGCGAACGTGTCGCCGGTGACCCAGCCGGCCCAGATCAGTTCCCACAGAGCGGTTTTGAACGTTGCCTGGTCCGCCCCGCTCGCAGTGAGCTGGCGGAAGAAGTACGCGCCGCCGCCGGCCAGGGCTTCCAGGATCGCCCCATGGACGTCGGTGAACTCGATCTCGGCCGGCGCGGCCAGCGTCATGGGCGCAGAATCGGCGATGTGCAACGCGATCCAGCCATCACTACCTGAGATCGATCCGGCACCCGACCAGGTGACCTCGCCGGTCGCGAGCAGCTCGTCGAGCATCGCCGGAGAGTAGTCGCGAACCCGTGGGGCCAGCACCAGCGGTTCGATCGCCGAGGCCGGCATCCCCACACCGGCCAGCTGATCGATGACCGACGCGAGCCCATCGAGACCGGTATGACTCGACGGCGCAGCGGCGCCCACCTGGTGCCAGGCCGGCAGGAATCGCCCGTAAGCGGCGGTGCTGACCGGCTCGACCTGGGCCCGCAGCGCGGCCAGCGAACGCCGCCGCAGAATGCGCAACACGTCGGCGTCGCACCACTGCTCGGCTCCGGCTCCGCCAGTTGGCCCAGGTATCCCGGGCGCGACGACGAAGTCACCGCGCACCAGCCGGCCGTCGCCGGCCAGCCGGCCCAGCACGTCAGCGCTCACTCGCAGGCCCAGGCCGAACCGGGCGGCGGCCTCGGCGGTGGTGAACGGCGTATGGGTGCGTGCGTAGCGGCCCAGTAGCTCGCCCAGCGGATCGGCCACTGCTTCGGTGAAACTGGCTGGCAGCCCCACCGGAACCGCCGCGCCAACGCCGTCGCGCAGCCGGCCGATGTCCTCAACGGCCACCCACCAGTTGTGGCCGGCGAACGACACCGTCAGCGCGCGCCGGGCGGCGCGCAAGCCCTCCAGCCAGCCCCCAATATCGATGCCATCGGGCGCCCGGGCGGCGACCTCTTCCTCGGTGAGCGGACCCAGCATCCGGAGCAGATCCGCAACGCCTTCGGCATCGCGGGCGGCCCGGTCGGCCGACAGGTGTTGCAGCTGACGGCCGGTCGCGGCGATGACCTCGGGATCGAGCAGCTCGCGCAGTTCGACGCGGCCGAGTAGCTCGGCCAGCAGCGTGCTGTCCAGCGAGAGCGCCGCGGCACGGCGCTCGGCCAGCGGGGTATCGCCCTCGTACATGAACGCGCCGACGTAACCGAACAACAGTGACGCCGCGAAAGGAGAGGGTTTGGCGGTCTCGGCTTCGGCCACCCGCACCCGGCGCTGGGCGATCTCGGTCATCAGGCCGGCCAGTGTCGGTACGTCGTACACGTCCTGCAGGCACTCGCGGACGGTCTCCAGCACGATGGGGAAGTCGGGGTATTTGCGGGCCACTTCCAGCAACTGGGCGGCACGCTGGCGCTGGTGCCACAACGGCGACCGGCGGCCGGGGTGGCGGCGGGGCAGCAGCAGAGCGCGGGCGGCCGATTCCCGGAATCGTGACGCGAACAATGCTGAATTGCCCACTTCGGCGGTGACAATCGGGTCGATCTCGTCGGCGTCGAAAACGAACAACTCGGCGCCCGGCGGGCTGTCTTCTCCGGCAGACAAGCCGGTGTCCGGCAAGCGCACCACGATGCCGTCGTCGGAGGCGGTCGGCTTCTCGTCGATGCCGTAGCGTTCGCGCAGCCGCCGGCCCACCGCAAGCGCGAGCGGTCCGTGCACCCGCAGGCCGTACGGCGAGTGCAGGATCACCCGCCAATCGCCCAGCTCGTCGCGGAACCGCTCGACCAGCAGGGTGGTGTCGGTGGGCACCACCCGGGTGGCGGCTCGCTGATCCTCCAGCAGCCCCCACAGATTGTCGGTCGCGTAGTCGTCGAAACCTAAACCCGCACAACGCTTGCCGAACGCGTCGCGGTCCAGGCGGGCCAGCTCGCCGGTGAACGCGCCGAGTGCGGCGCCCAGCTCGGCCGGGCGGCCGACATCGTCGCCGCGCCAGAACGGCAACCGGGCCGGCTGGCCCGGCGCGGGGATCACCAGCACCCGGTCATGGGTGATCTCGGTGATCCGCCAGCTCGTGGCCCCTAGCGAGATCACGTCACCGGGACGCGACTCGTAGACCATTTCCTCGTCGAGTTCGCCTACCCGTGAAGGCTTTTCGGAATCGCTCGCCAGGTAGACGGTGAACAGCCCGCGGTCGGGTATGGCGCCGCCGGAGGTGACGGCCAGCCGCTGCGCGCCGGGCCGCGCGGTCAGCGTGCCTCCAAGGGCATTGTCGCGGTCATAGACCAGCCGCGGCCGCAGCTCGGCGAACTCGGTGGACGGGTACTTGCCGGACAGCAGATCCAGGGTGGCCTCGAACACGCTGCGCGACAGCGTCGCGAACGGGGCGCTGCGGCGCACGGTGTCGAACCACCGGTCGGCGTCCAGCGGATCCAGCGCGGCCGCCGCCACGGTGTGCTGCGCCAGGATGTCGAGCGGGTTGGCGGGCACCCGCATGGTCTCGATCTGGCCGGCGAGCATGCGCTGCACGCTCACCGCGCAGCCGAGCAGGTCGGTGCGGTGCTTGGGAAACAGCACCCCGCGCGAGATCTCGCCGACCTGATGGCCCGCCCGCCCGATGCGCTGCAGGCCGCTGGCCACCGACGGCGGTGCCTCCACCTGGATCACCAGATCGACCGCACCCATGTCGATGCCGAGCTCCAGGCTGGAGGTCGCCACCACCGCCTTGAGCCGGCCGCGTTTGAGGTCTTCTTCGACAAGGGCGCGTTGTTCCTTGCTGACCGAGCCGTGGTGGGCGCGAGCCAGCACCGGGGGCGCGCCGAAGGTCTGGCCGCTGCCCATGACGTACGCCGGCGCCCCGCCGGCAACCCGCGGGTTAGCCTCGGGCGTTAGCGGGATGCCAGACCGCTCGGCGTGAATCTCGTTGAGCCGTGCGGTAAGTCGCTCGGCGAGCCGTCGCGAATTCGCGAACACGATGGTCGAATTGTGCGATTCGATCAGGTCGACCAGCCGCGCCTCCACATCGGGCCAGAGGGTGTTGTTCGCCAAATTGGCCATGTCGGGCACCGGGACCTGAACGGAGAGCTCGACGGTCTTGGCCGACGGGGGAGCCACGATGGTCGTCGGCGACTGTCCGGACAGGAACCGCGCGAGCTCCTCGGGCGGACGTACGGTCGCCGACAGCCCGATGCGCTGTGCGGGCCGCCCTTGTGACAGGTCGTCGAGCCGCTCCAGCGACAGCGCCAGGTGCGCGCCGCGCTTGGTGGCCGCGATGGCGTGAATCTCGTCGACGATGACGGTCTGCACGCCGGCCAGGGTCTCGCGGGCGGCCGAAGTCAGCATCAGAAACAGTGACTCCGGGGTAGTGATCAGCACGTCGGGCGGCGCGGCGATGAGTCGGCGGCGTAGCGCGGGCGGGGTGTCACCCGATCGGACCCCTACGCTGATGGTGGGCGCGGGCAGACCCCGGCGCTCGGCGAGCCGGGTCAGCCCCGCCAGCGGGGTGCGCAGGTTGCGCTCGACGTCGACCGCCAGCGCCTTGAGCGGGGATACGTAGAGGACACGGGTGCCCGCCGCGCGGTCGCGCGTGGCGGCCAAGTCATCGATAGCCCACAGGAATGCGGCCAGCGTCTTGCCCGAACCGGTCGGAGCGATGACCAGGGTGTCATCGCCGTCGGCGATGGCGGCCCAGGCGCTGGCCTGCGCGGTGGTGGGCGCGGCGAAGGTGCTGGAAAACCAGTCGCGGGTGATCGCGCTGAACCGGCCTAAGGGGTCAGGGTGCGTGGAGCTCACCTAGCCATGGTGCCAAGAGGCACCGACGTCCACCTGATGAACGGCTGACTATCGCTGCGGCAAATGCCGCGCGGTCGCCATTGCCTCGGCGAGTTCGCCGGGAATCTCCGGCACCCGGGCTATCCCGTCAAGCAGCGTGTGCGCGCAGGTATCGGCGAGCCGCTCGGCGTCGGTGGTGGGGTCCATGATCCGCTGACGACATATTTCGAAGGTGAACGCGATCCACCCGTAAATGATCACCCGCAGGTCGCGCTCGACTCTCGGTTTCAGCGCGCTGCTGCCCGGGATCCCACTCACGACCTCGCCGATACGGGACATGATGTGTTCCATCTGGCGGTTCTTGGCTTCGTCGTCGATGCCGAGCAGAACCGGGTCCGACCGGCCCAGCCCGACGTATGCGGCCCACGCGGCCTCCGGGTTCTGCTGGTGATACGCCATGTAGGCCAACACGCCCATCCGTATCTCTTCGAACATCGTCAGGCCCGGGGGAGGCGCGGTGTTGGTGGCCGCGTACAGCCGATCAGCCTCGTCTTTGACGACCGCGGCGAAGAACGTTCGCTTGTCGGGGAAGTAGTGGTACATCAGCGCCCGCGACACCCCGGCACGCTCTGCGATCTCGTCGATGCGGACCTCGTCATAGGGCCGCTTCCCGAACACTTCCGCCCCCAGTGCGAGCAGTTCAGCGCGTCGATCCGCGGGGGATAACCGCCTCCTGGCTGTCGCCATGGGTCAGATATTACCCACGGTGGCTGTGCACTTCGCCAGAGCGGATCTTCACCCGAACTCCACGCCTTGGGCCAGCGGCAGCTCGCGCGAGTAGTTGACGGTGTTGGTGGCGCGGCGCATGTAGGCCTTCCACGCGTCCGAACCGGACTCGCGGCCGCCGCCGGTTTGCTTCTCGCCGCCGAACGCGCCGCCGATCTCGGCGCCCGACGTGCCGATATTGACGTTGGCGATACCGCAGTCGGATCCGTCCAGGAACTGTTCGGCCTCACGCAGGTCGTTGGTGAAGATCGCCGACGAAAGCCCTTGCGGTACTTCATTGTTGAGCTCGATCGCCGCATCGAAGTCGTCGTAGGCCAGCACGTAGAGGATGGGCGCGAACGTTTCGGTCGCCACGATGGCGGTCTGGGACGGCATCCGCACGACGGCGGGCTCGACGTAGTAGGCACCCGGGTGGCCCACCTCGGCGCCGGTCACCGCCGATGACCTCGCCGCCGTCGGCCCGTGCCTGCTCCAGCGCTCCCACCATGTCGCGGTAGGCGGTCTCGTGAATGAGCGGGCCCGACGCAGCGTGCCCGGCGCGAACGGGTCACCGATGGGCAGCTGCCGACAGGCAGCGGCAACGCGCGCCACCACATCGTCGGCCACCGAGCGGTGCACGATCAACCGGCGCAGGCTGGTGCAGCGCTGCCCGGCAGTGCCGGCGGCGGCGAACACGATGCCGCGCACCGCCAGCTCCAGGTCGGCCGACGGCGTCACGATGGCCGCGTTGTTGCCGCCCAGCTCCAGCAGCACCCGTCCGAAGCGCCGGGAGACGCGTGGACCGACCTGCCGGCCCATCCGCACCGAACCGGTCGCGGACAACAACGCGATCCGCGGGTCATCGACGAGTTGCTCGCCCAGGTCGGCGCCGCCCAACAGTAGGCTGCTCAACCCGGGCGGCGCGCCGACATCGACGGCGGCCCGGGTCAGCAGCGCCTGGCAGGCCAGCGCCGTCAACGGCGTCAGCTCCGAGGGCTTCCACACCACCGTGTCGCCGCACACCAGTGCCACCGCGGTGTTCCACGCCCAGACCGCAACCGGGAAGTTGAACGCGGTGATCACGCCTACCACTCCGAGTGGATGCCAGGTCTCCATCAGCCGATGGCCCGGGCGCTCCGACGCGATGGTGCGGCCGTAGAGCTGGCGCGACAGGCCGACCGCGAACTGGCAGATGTCGATCATCTCCTGCACTTCGCCCAGCGCCTCGGAGGTGATCTTGCCTACCTCGACCGTCACCAGCGTCGCGAGGTCGTTCCTGTGTGCGGTGAGCAGCTCGCCGAGCCGGGCTACCAGTGCGCCGCGCACCGGGGCAGGCGTGCTTCGCCACTGCGCAAACGCTCTTTGTGCATCGGCGATCGCGTGGTCAGCCTGCTCAGGCATGGTCTGCGCGACGGTGAACAGCACCTCGCCATTGATCGGTGTGCTCGCGGGCAGGCCGTGTTCGTCCGGCTCGCCGAGGCTCACGGTGACGCCGATCGCTTGGAAGGCCCCGAGCACCCGGGTTCGCAACTCGTCAGTGGTCATGCGCGCCGCTCCTCCTCATCGCTTCGCTCTGCATCGTCGCCGGCGCGGGTCATGCGCGCCGCTCTCCCCCGCAAGCGGGAGGTGCCCCCACCTCATCGCTTCGCTCTGCATCGTCGCCGGCGCGGGTCATGCGCGCCGCTCTCCCCTGCAAGCGGGAGGTGCCCCCACCTCATCGCTTCGCTCTGCATCGTCGCCGGCGCGGGTCATGCGCGCCGCGCTCCCCCGCAAGCGGGAGGTGCCCCCACCTCATCGCTTCGCTCTGCATCGTCGCCGGCGCGGGTCATGCGGGTGCCTCCTCGGAGAGCGCTTCGTAGAGTGCGTACGGGTTGTAGATATCGCGGCCGATAGCCCCGGCCAGCCATTCGAGGTCATACCCGGAATCGTCGGCCACGTCGCCGGCCCGGGTGTCGCGGTCCAGGTTGGAGCGGAAGATGCCCGCCGCGGAGGCAGGCAGGAAGTCTTCGTAGACGATGGGTGCTGACGGATCGCCGCCCCGGTAGTAAGCCAGGCCTTCGGCGGCCATCCCCAAGTCGGTCGACGGGAAGTAGTGATCCCACACCGCGGCCGGGTCAGGAGCGGCCATCGCGGCGTCGTAGCGTTCGCGGCCCTCCGGGGTCAGCGCGACACCGCGCGCCTCGACTTCACCGAACCGCACCCGCAGGCTTCCCGGGGCGACACTGCCGTCCGCCAATCGGAATCGGCATGGCTCGGCGAGGGCGCGAAAAGAGGTCTGCCGCAACAGCACATCGGGTCCGTCAGTGCGCGGAGGGCCCTGGATAGCATCGATCATCGTGATCCCGCGCCCGGTCATCCGGCGGTACAGATCGTCGATGTCGAGCACTCGCGGCGTCAGGTGGTTGATGTGGGTCGAGCCCACCCCGGCGATGTCGGCCGCCACAGCCGACACCCGGGACAGCTCGTCGTACCAGGACTTGTCGATCGGTTCGCGCGACAGTGCGAACGCGGCCACCGCCGCGCGCGACGAAAGCCTGTGCGTCGTCGGCAGGCGCAGCCGCCCTCGGCCGTGATCACCCGAGCCTGGGCAAGCAATTCGGGGTCGAACAACTCGCGGCGCGCCAGGAAGGCCTGCACGCGGTTGCGCAGGCCGGCGTCGAAGTACCGCGGATCCCCGGTGGCCAGCATCGACGTGAACACCCGAAACGGGTTGCGCGCCAGCTCCTTTGCATCGACTAGGGCGAAAAGCAGTGGACACCACCGGAATCGGCGACGCGGCCGAGCGCAGGTCGTAGTAGCCGACCGGCAGCATGCCGAACGCGGCGAACAGGTCGGCGACGGCGGCAAGTTCGGCCGGGTTGCCGACCCGGATGGCGCCGTGCCGCTCGGCGGTGACCCGTTGCAGCGAGCCGAGCCGCTCGGCGCCCGGATGGTGCGCCACGTAATCCGCGGTTTACCTGCTGCGCTTACCTCGACCAGCGTGCGCGTAGGCCGGCACTTCGGCGGCGTACATGGCCGACAGCCCGGCGGCGAATCGCGCACGCAGCTGCCAGGTCGCCAGCTTTCTCTGTCTTTTTGGCGCGCTCACGGAGCTGCCGCCGCTGCGATAGTCTCCGGCCATGGGTGAGTCGCTCGACGATATCGACCGGATCCTGGTGCGCGAGCTGGTCGCCGACGGACGCGCCACGTTGGCGGAGTTGGCCGCCAGCGCCGGACTGTCGGTGTCGGCGGTCCAGTCGCGGGTGCGCCGGCTGGAGTCTCGCGGCGTGGTGTCGGGGTATTCCGCGCGGATCGACCCGGAGGCGGTCGGGCACTTGCTGTCGGCGTTCGTGGCCATCACTCCTCTTGATCCTTCTCAACCCGATGATGCGCCCGCCCGCCTGGAACACATCGAGGAAATCGAGTCGTGTCACTCGGTGGCCGGCGAAGAGAGCTACATCCTGCTGGTGCGCGTCGAGTCTGCGCGCGCGCTCGAGGATCTGCTGCAGCGGATCCGGACAGCCGCGAACGTCCGGACTCGAAGCACCATCATCCTGAATACTTTTTACAGTGATCGGCAGTTCATACCATAATTTTTCCTGTTCTAGCGCCTCATGATTCCGTAAAAATAAAGCTAATATGGCGCCATGGCTGCCGCCGTGACCTCCGTTGCGACTGCTGCGGCAACCGGATCCAGATCGGGTCCACGAGGTGCTGGCGCGCAGCATTCTGGTCGACGCTTTCGACCTGGTGCTCGATCTGTCGCGCTCGGCCGGCTCGTATCTGGTCGACGCCCGAGACCGGCCGGCGCTATCTCGACATGTTCACGTTCGTCGCGTCGTCGGCGCTGGGCATGAACCATCCGGCACTGGCCGACGACGAGGAGTTCCGCGCCGAACTCGACCGAGGCCGCGCTGAACAAGCCCAGCAACTCCGACGTGTACTCGGTGGCGATGGCCCGCTTCGTCGAGACGTTCGCCCGCGTGCTGGGCGACCCGGCGCTGCCGCATCTGTTCTTCGTCGAAGGTGGCGCGCTGGCGGTGGAGAACGCGCTCAAGGTCGCGTTCGACTGGAAGAGCCGGCACAACCAGGCGCACGGCATCGACCCCGCGCTCGGCACGCGGGTACTGCACCTGCGCGGCGCATTCCACGGCCGCAGCGGCTACACCCTGTCGCTGACCAACACCAACCCGGTCAATGTGGCCCGCTTCCCGAAGTTCGACTGGCCGCGCATCGACGCGCCGTACATCCGGCCCGGGGTCGATATGGACGCGGTGGAAGCCGAGTCGCTGCGCCAGGCCCGCGCGGCGTTCGAGGCGCACCCGCACGACATCGCATGCTTTGTCGCCGAACCCATCCAAGGTGAAGGCGGCGACCGGCACTTCCGGCCCGAGTTCTTCGCGGCGATGCGCCAGCTGTGCGACGAATACGACGCCCTGCTGATCTTCGACGAGGTGCAGACCGGTTGCGGCATGACCGGAACCCCTTGGGCCTACCAGCAATTGGGCGTCGCAACCCGACGTCGTCGCGTTCGGCAAGAAGACGCAGGTGTGCGGAGTCATGGCGGGCCGCCGGGTCGACGAGATCGCCGACAACGTGTTCGCGGTCAGCTCCCGGCTCAACTCGACGTGGGGCGGCAACCTGGCCGACATGGTGCGCGCCCGCCGCATCCTGGAGGTGATCGAGGCCGACGGACTGTTCGACCACGCCGCCGAGCACGGCCGCCTACCTGCGAGCCCGGCTCGACGAACTCGCCGACGACTTCCCCGGTCGTCGTGCTCGATCCCCGCGGCCGCGGCCTGATGTGCGCGTTCAGCCTGCCGGGCACCGCCGATCGCGACGAGGTGATCCGCCGGTTGTGGCAACGCGCCGTGATCGTGCTGCCCGCTGGTCAAGACGGCGTCCGGTTCCGCCCGGCACTGACCGTCTCGCGCGCCGAGATCGACGCGGCGATTTGTGCCGTACGCGGCGCATTGGCGGCTGTGACCTAGGACTTAGGCGGTTTACCGAGGTTTGCCGGTGGGTATCTATAGCCGTGTGCTTTCCGCCAGTACCAGCGCGACAACGTGGTCGGGACAGATTGTCCTAGCGCGGTAACTAATGCGACGTAGCGAACGATGAACTAAGCCAGACGGGCCAAGACGGGGCCAATACGGGCCAAGACGGTGGATGTGAGGGCGAGGATGCAGAAGGCGGATGAGCGATCACGTGGTGATCGCCTGGGACAGGACGACAGCGAGGTCCACGCCGCTATCCGGTTTGCAGTCCTGGCCGCGGCCGCCGGGGTCGGCTTCCTGGTCATGGCCGCGCTGTGGGTCAGTACCTGCCGCGGAAAAGGGCGTCGACACGGCGGCCTGTGGCCCACCCCAGCGGACTCTGCTGGCGTTCGGCGGGCCGCTGATCGCTGTTGGCCGCCGGGCTCTGGGCGTTCTTGCGCACCTACCGCGTGTGGCGGCTCGGGGTACCTGGTGGGGATGGCAGGGCGCCGGCTGGTTTTTGTTGACGCTGATGGTGCTGACGGTCTCCATGGGCGTTGCCCCGATCGCCGGCCCGGTCATGGCACCGTGATGGCAACTAATTGGTTCTGAGCCCTCCACAACCTGTTCCGCGAGTTCTACCGTCGGAGGTAATGCCTGGTAATGGGCACAGAAATAGCGGAATAGGACGGAAAAAGAGGCAGCCATGGGGGACACCTAAGACCCGTCGCCGTGGGCCGTCAGCCGCCGCCCGAAAAATCTGCCGGGAAACCCTACGCGCGGGGTTTCACCGGCCGCGGTGACTGGGTATCAGTTGTAGACCATGATGAGTACCGGCAGTGTTGTGTCAGCGTGGTTACCCCATCATGGGGGACGCAATCACGAGAGCACCGACGTAGTTCCCTACTGCGACCAAGATCGACACGACCAACGTGATTCCGGCGATCACCGCGATGCGTTTAAGCCGGCGCGTCCGGACTGTGTCGGTCATGTCGGCCCCGTCCATAGCTGGTTGAATGCCCGGTGGCGGTCATGACCAACCGGCCCCAAGGCAGGGGTAGTGTCGGTCGAATATTGCCGGGAGGCCACATGACCGATGCGGATCGGCGCACCAACGGGCGCCAACGAGGCCACCGCGCCGTCGAACTGAATGTTGCTGCGCGCCTGGAGAACCTGGCGATGCTGCGTACCCTGGTCGGTGCCATCGGCACCTTCGAGGACCTGGATTTCGACGCCGTGGCGGACCTGAGGCTGGCGGTGGACGAGGTGTGCACCCGATTGATCCGCTCGGCCACGCCCGAAGCCACCCTCAGCCTGGTGGTCGATCCGCGAGACGACGAACTCGTGGTGGAGGCTTCCGCGGCGTGCGACACCCACGATGTGGTGGCACCGGGCAGCTTCAGCTGGCATGTCCTGACGTCGCTGGCCGACGATGTCCGGACCTTCCACGACGGTCGCGAGCCCGATGCAACCGGCAGCGTCTTCGGCATTACGTTGACAGCCCGACGGGCGGCCACCAGCGCGTGACAGCGCGTGCTGGAGGCGGTTCCAACTCGCGACCCAACGAATACGCCGATGTCCCGGATATGTTTCGTGAGTTGGCCGGTTTCGCTGCCGACTCACCGGAATTTCAGCGCCACCGCGACAAGATCGTGGAGCGGTGCTTGCCACTGGCCGATCACATTGCGCGCCGGTTCGAGGGCCGTGGCGAACCACGTGATGACCTGGTTCAGGTCGCCCGGGTCGGGTTGGTCAACGCCGCAGTCCGCTTCGACGTCGAAACCGGTTCGGATTTCGTCTCCTTCGCGGTGCCCACCATCATGGGTGAGGTCCGGCGGCACTTTCGGGACAACAGCTGGTCGGTCAAGGTTCCGCGGCGTCTGAAGGAACTGCACCTGCGGCTCGGCAGCGCTACCGCGGACTTGTCGCAACGGCTGGGCAGGGCGCCCACTGCAACGGAACTCGCCGCGGAACTCGGTATGGAGCGCGCCGAGGTTGTCGAAGGGCTGGTGGCGGGCAGCTCCTACAACACCTTGTCCATCGACAGTGGTGGCGGCAGCGAAGACGACGAAGCCCGCGCCATCGCAGATACGCTGGGTGAGGTGGACGCCCGTCTCGATCGGATCGAAAATCGCGAGTCGCTTCGTCCGTTGCTCGAGGCGCTGCCCGAGCGGGAACGAATGGTGTTGGTACTCAGGTTTTTCGAGTCGATGACGCAAACGCAGATCGCCGACCGGGTCGGCATCTCACAGATGCACGTGTCCCGGCTGCTGGCTAAATCCCTAGCGCGGCTCCGGGATCAGTTGGAGTAGGCGCGGTTCGCCGTGTCTGGCCTCGTTCACCGACTCCGTTATCGGCAAGGCGGTTATCGGCAGGGCGCCGTCGGGGTCGCAGATCCGCAGTAACCGGGACACTGCGCGGCTCGGCACCATCGCCCAGTGCGCGTCGGCGGCCGAGCACACGACGTTGATCCGGTGTAGGGCCGAAAAGCCCGCGGTGCCAATGAATTCCAGGCCGCTCAGGTCCAGGATCAGCCACCGGCAATACCGCACACAGCGCTGAACGTACTCAGCGAGCTGATCGGCGTTGGCGGCGTCCAGCTCACCATGTGCGGTGATTACGCCGGCCGACGGCCCCCAGCGAGCGCTGAAGTCAGCGGTTCGGCTTTTCTGCCAAGATTGGGTCGCAGACATTGTGGACTCCATCAGTCGACGAATATTCGTTGCTGTGGATCACATCAAGTGTGCGAAGTGCCGCTCTGCAAAGGGAATCCGCCTCCCCCGCGGCCCTGACGCACTTACAGGACGTTACTCCGGGCGGCTGTGAACTCAACCTGTTATGAACTCTACCCGTGGTACGCCAAGGCGACAACGTTCTCCAATCTGATTCAGAGAATCACTGGTCAGACGGAGGGGAGGAGTGGGTGTTGCTCGCCGAGAGGGTTACTTGATCTCGGCGAGCACTGTGCCCTGGGTGATGGCTGCGCCGGCCTCGACCGCGAGTCCGGTGATGGTGCCGTCCTTGTGCGCGGTGACCGGGTTCTCCATCTTCATCGCCTCGAGAACCACCACCAGGTCGCCGGCGGCGACCTCCTGTCCTTCTTCGACAGCTACCTTCACCACGGTGCCCTGCATGGGCGCGGTAACCGCGTCGCCGGAGGCTGCCGCGCCGGCGTGCGCACCCCGCTTGCGCGGCTTGGGCTTGCGCCGAATAACACCGCTGACACCAGCCTCAGCGCCGGAGCCGTTGGACAGCGCAAGATCGGCAGGCAGCGAGACCTCGACCCGGCGGCCGTTGATTTCGACGATCACCCTGTGCCGTGGCCGGGCGTCCTCTTCGTCAAGGGGTTCGCCGCCGGTGAACGGCTCGACGGTGTTGTTCCACTCGGTCTCGATCCAGCGGGTGTGTACCCAGAAGCCGTCGTCGTCACCGATGAACGCCGGGTCGGACACCACCGCACGGTGGAACGGGATGACGGTGGCCAGGCCTTCGACCTGGAACTCGTCCAACGCGCGCCGGGCCCGAGCCAGTGCTTCCCGGCGGTCAGCACCGTGCACGATCAGCTTTGCCAGCATCGAGTCGAACTGCCCACCGATCACCGAGCCGGTTTCGACACCGGCATCCATCCGCACACCCGGGCCGCTGGGCGGGTGGAACTTGGTCACCGGTCCCGGCGCAGGCAGGAAGCCTCGGCCCGCGTCCTCGCCGTTGATCCGGAATTCGATGGCGTGCCCGCGGGGGGTGGGGTCCTCGGTCAGGTCTAGCTTCTCGCCGTTGGCGATCTTGAACTGCTGCAGGACCAAGTCGATGCCGGCGGTTTCCTCGGTGACCGGGTGTTCGACCTGAAGGCGGGTGTTGACCTCCAGGAAGGAGATCAGGCCGTCCTGGCCGACCAGGTATTCGACGGTTCCGGCGCCGTAGTAGTGGGCCTCTTTGCAGATCCGCTTCGCCGATTCGTGGATCTCCTTGCGCTGCGCGTCCGTCAGGAACGGCGCCGGCGCCTCCTCGACCAGCTTCTGGAAGCGGCGCTGCAGCGAGCAGTCGCGGGTCCCGGCGACCACGACGTTGCCGTGCTGGTCGGCGATCACCTGCGCCTCGACGTGGCGCGGCTTGTCGAGGTAGCGCTCCACGTAGCATTCACCGCGGCCGAACGCGGCCGTGGCCTCGCGGACGGCCGATTCGTACAGTTCGGGAATCTCTTCGATGGTGCGGGCCACCTTCATGCCCTTGCCGCCGCCGCCGTGGGCGGCCTTGATCGCGATCGGCACGCCGTACTCGTTCGCGAACGCCACCACCTCGTCCGCGTCCTTGACCGGGTCGGAGGTGCCGGGCACCAGCGGAGCCTGCGCGCGCGCGGCGATATGCCGGGCAGTCACCTTGTCGCCGAGGTCGCGGATCGACTGCGGGCTGGGTCCTATCCAGATCAGGCCGGCGTCGATCACGGCTTGGGCGAAGTTGGCGTTCTCGGCCAGGAAGCCGTAACCGGGGTGGATCGCGTTGGCGCCGGACTTCGCCGCCGCGTCGAGGAGCTTGCCGAAGTCCAGGTAGGACTCCGCCGAGGTTTGACCGCCCAACGCGAACGCCTCGTCGGCCAGCCGCACGTGCGGGGCCTCGGCGTCAGGTTCGGCGTACACCGCCACGCTGGGCAGGCCGGCATCCCGGGCCGCCCGGATCACCCGGACTGCGATCTCGCCGCGATTGGCGACGAGAACCTTGGCGATCCTCGAGCTGGCGTGAGTAGCCACTGCGCCTCCTGTTTGGCTCGACGTTTGTTGGTCTCTAAGAGAATTTCTTACAAGTCTTGTCGGGGGAAGTTTAAGCGCCGCGCTAGGAACCCGGTTACGCGGTGTCGCATTCAGCCGGACTCGCGCAGCCGTCGCTTGATCCGGGCCAGCATTGCCGACATCCCGCGCAATCGCAGCGGGCTGATCAGTGCGGCCAGGCCAAGGTCGGTGTAGAAATCCTCGGGCACCGCCAGGATGTCGGCAGCGGGTTGCTCGTCCAGGCCGGCAGCCAGGATCGAGGCGAACCCGCGGGTGGTTGGCGCTTCGGCCGGCGCGCTGAAGTGCAGGCGCACTCGATTGGGGTCGTGCGCGTCGACGTGCAGGAACAGCGGGGACTGGCACTCGGGCACCGGCTCCATTGCCGCCTCGGCGAGGTCGGACGGCAGCGCTGGAAGTTCATTGGCGAATTCCAGCAGCAGCTTCAGCTTGTCCTGGCCCTGGACTTCGGCGAAGTCGGACACCACCTCGGCCAGGGGCGCGGGCATAGTCATCAGGCGGGTACGGCTCCCGGGCTTTCGCCTCCGACGATCGGCACGCGCACGGTGTTTCCCCACTCGGTCCACGAGCCGTCGTAGTTACGCACTCCCGGCTTGCCCAGTAGGTGTGTCAGCACGAACCAGGTATGGCTGGACCGTTCGCCGATGCGGCAATAGACGATGGTCTTGTCGTCGGGGTCCAGGAAGCCGTAGAGATCTTCGAGATCCTCGCGGCTGCGGAACCGCCCGCTCTCGTCGACCGCCTTGCTCCACGGAATCGACCGGGCGGTGGGGATGTGGCCGCCGCGCAGCACGCCTTCCTCGGGGTAATCGGGCATGTGCGTGCGCTTGCCGGTGTACTCGTCCGGCGAACGCACGTCGATCAGCGGCTGGCTGCCGAGAATTGCCAGCACATCGTCTTTGAATGCACGGATGGGCTCGTCGTTACGCGCTACGACGGGATAGCCGGTCGACGTCTTCGCCGGGAGATCCAGGGTGGTCTCCCGGCGTTCGGCCAGCCATAGGTCACGCCCACCGTTGAGCAGGCGCACATCGGGGTGGTCGAACAACGTGAAGACCCACAGCGCATAGGCCGCCCACCAGTTGCTCTTGTCGCCGTAGATCACCACGGTGTCGTCGCGGGCAATGCCCTTGCGGTTCATCAGGTCGGCGAACTGCTCGGCGTTGATGTAGTCGCGGACCCGCGGGTCGTTGAGGTCGGTGTGCCAGTCGATCTTGACCGCGCCCGGAATATGACCGACGTCGTAGAGCAAGACGTCCTCGTCGGATTCGACGATCACCACGCCGGGAGCGCCCAGGTGGGCGGACAGCCAGTCGGCGGTGACGAGCCGTTCGGGGTGGGCATAGGCCGCGAGCGAGGGGCTTGGATCGGGGGGTAGCGACACACCGCAAAGCCTACCCACCCCGGTACACCCGGGCTTTAGGTGAGCGGATTGGCCGCCCACAGTGCGGCGATGGATAGCCCGGCACCGCCCAGCAGCGACCGCGTCAGCGGCAGTCCGATCCCCACCACGGCCGACGGGTCGCCGTCGACACCGTCGATGAACCATCCACCGAGGCCGTCGAGGGTGAATCCACCAGCGACCCGCAACGATTCCCCGGACGCCAGGTACGCCTCGAGGTCATCGGGAGGTGGTTTACCGAAATGCACTGTGGTGATTGATGTTTGCGCATCGCTATGGACGATTTCGTTGTCCAGCAACCGGATAACGCAATGGCCGGTATAGAGTTGGCCGGCGCGGCCCGCCATCGACTGCCAAAGTTGACGCGCGGCGGCGACGGACTGCGGCTTGCCGCATAGCCGGCTGTCGACGTAGAGCATCGAATCACAGCCGATGACAACGCAATCGGCCCCGACGGTGCTATCCAGCTCGCCGGCCACGTGTTCGGCCTTGGCCCGTGCGAGTACGGATACCACGTCGACGGGCGTGACATCTGCCCCCAGCGTGGCGGTGACCGCATCCTCGTCGACGCCGGAGACCATCACCAGGGGGTCGATGCCGGCCTGGCGAAGCACTTTGAGCCGACCGGGCGAGGCGGACCCGAGCACCAGCCGGGTCATCGGCGCATGTGGGTCATTTCTTGCAGTGTGATGCGCTGCCAGCTGAAGACGGGGTACCGCAAGTTGTCGACCGGCAGCCCCCACCGGGAAGGCTCGGGCGCAACGGACGGGGCCGGCCCGCCGATCCTGCCCAGGACCGCGATCAGCGCGGCCAACTCCTGGTCGGTGGGTTGTCCCCGGAGTATCTCGATGTGCGGCTCGTGCGGGTGCTGCGACTTCACAGGGGAATATTCCCATGCTTCTTGGGCGGCAATTGCGCGATCTTGCGTTCCAGCAACCGCAGCGCCGTACCGATGTAGCCGCGGGTGTACGACGGCGGGATCACCGCGTCGACGTATCCGCGTTCGGCGGCGACATACGGATTGACCAATGTGTCCTCGTACTCCTGCTGCAGCTGCAGCCGCAGCGCATCGACATCCTGGCCGTCCTTCGCCGCCTCGGCGAGCTGCTGGCGGTACACGAAGCCGACGGCGCCGGAGGCGCCCATCACCGCGATCTGCGCGGTTGGCCATGCCAGGTTCACGTCGCAGCCCATGTCTTTGGAGCCCATCACGCAGTACGCGCCGCCGTAGGCCTTGCGGGTGATGACGGTGATCTTCGGGACGGTGGCTTCGCCGTAGGCGAAGAGCAGCTTGGCGCCGCGCCGGATGATGCCGTTGTATTCCTGGTCGGTGCCCGGCAGGAAGCCCGGAACGTCCACCAGCATCACGATGGGGATGTTGTAGCAGTCGCAGGTCCGCACGAAACGGGCTGCTTTCTCCGAGGCGTTGATGTCCAAACAGCCGGCGAACTGCGTGGGCTGGTTGGCGACAATGCCCACCGGCCGGCCGTCGACGCGCCCGAACCCGACGATGATGTTGGTGGCGTAACCGGCTTGCACCTCGAGGAATTCGTCGTCGTCGAGGATGCGGGTAACCACCTCGTGCATGTCGTAGGGCTGATTCGGCGCGTCCGGGATCAGCGTGTCCAACTCGATGTCCTCGTCGGTGAGGTTCTGCTCGATGGGCCCCTCCGGAACGGGCGCGGGGTAGCGCGGCGCGTCAGTGAAGTTGTTGGGCGGCAGGTAGCTCAGCAGCTCGCGGACGTAGTCGAAGGCATCCTGCTCGCCCGATGCGACGTAGTGCGCCGTACCCGACTTGGCCATGTGGGTGTGGGCACCGCCGAGTTCCTCCATGGTGACGTCCTCGCCGGTGACGGTCTTGATGACGTCGGGACCGGTGATGAACATCTGGCTGGTCTGGTCGACCATGACCACGAAGTCGGTCAACGCGGGGGAGTACACGTGCCCACCCGCGGCCGCTCCCATGATCAGTGAGATCTGCGGTATGACGCCCGACGCCAGGATGTTGTTGCGGAAGATCCGGCTGTACAGGCCCAGCGAGACGACGCCCTCCTGGATGCGCGCGCCCGCGCCGTCGTTGATGCCGATGAGTGGACGGCCGGTCTTGATCGCCAGTTCCTGGACCTTGACGATCTTCTCGCCGTACACCTCGCCCAGGCTGCCGCCGAACACGGTGGCGTCCTGGCTGAAGATGCACACGTCGCGGCCGTCGATGGTGCCGTAGCCAGTGACCACGCCGTCGCCGAGTGGGCGGTTTTCGCCGAGGTTGAAGTTGGTGCTGCGGTGCTTGGCCAGTGCGTCCAGCTCGACGAATGATTCCTCGTCCAGCAGCGCGTAAATGCGCTCACGAGCCGTCAACTTGCCCTTGGCATGTACCTTCTCGACGGCGGCCTCACCGACCGGATGCAGCGACTCTTCCCGGCGCTTGTGCAGCTCGGCCAGCTTGCCCGCAGTGGTGTGGATGTCGATGGTGTGCTCGGCGGCGGGCTCGGCAGTGTGGTCGGTAACGCTTGTCATGGGAGTCGATGTTATCGGCAGTCTCGTCATCAGTCGGTTCGGCGCCTGCTACAAATTCACGGAACGCCGGATGAGCTGCACGGATCGCAATACGATCCGACCGATGGTCACCGATTGGGAACGGAGTGGGATCTCGATGTAAGGCGGGTCCGGCCTTCTTTAGGCTGTCCGGGTGATGGACCGCGATCAGCTCAGGCTGCCACTGGACGCTGCGGCATTGCGTGCTGAAGTGATCGGATCAGGTTGGCGGCAACTCGACGTCGTCGCTGCGACCGGCTCCACCAACGCCGACCTGCTGGCACGGGCGGCGTCAGGGGTCGATATCGATGGCGCGGTGCTGCTTGCCGAGCACCAGACCGCCGGGCGTGGGCGTCATGGCCGCGAATGGTCGGCTGCTCCACGGGCGCAGATCACGATGTCGGTCGGAGTGCGCGTGGACGACGTCCCGTCGGACGCGTGGGGCTGGCTGTCGCTGGCCACGGGTCTGGCAGTGGTCGATTCGGTGGCAGCGGTCAGCACCGTCGAAGCGGGCCTCAAGTGGCCCAACGACGTACTGGCCGGTGGCGGCAAGCTGGCCGGCATCCTGGCCGAGGTCGCGCAGCCGTTCGCGGTGATCGGCGTGGGGCTCAACGTCACGCAGGCCCCCGAGGAAGTAGACGGTCCCGGGGCGACCTCACTGCTGGACCAGGGCGTGGCGGCACCCGACCGGGACCTTCTTGTCCGCAGGCTGCTGCGAGAACTCGGGGAGCGGATCGCGAGCTGGCGGGCCGCGCGCGGAGCAGACGCCCAGCTGGCGGCCGACTACCGGGCCCGCAGCCTGACCATCGGGTCACGCGTGCGCGCCCAGCTGCCCGGCGGGCAGGAAGTCGTCGGGATCGCGCGTGACATCGATGATCAGGGCCGGCTGTGCCTGGAAAAGTGGGACGACCACTCCGGCGAAACGGGCCAGACTGTCGTGGTTTCGGCTGGTGACGTGGTGCATTTGCGTTGATTTGCCGCGGGCCCGAAGCTAATGACAGATAAGGTCGCGAACATGAGCTATCCGGACAATGCCCTGGCCGCCGGCGAGCAGGTCGTCCTGCATCGGCACCCGCACTGGAAGCGGCTGATCTGGCCCGTTCTGGTGCTGATCCTGGTGACCGGGCTGGCCGCATTGGGCTCCGGGTTCGTCAACTCGACGCAGTGGCAGCAGCTCGCCAAGAACATCATCCACGGCGTCATCTGGGGCATCTGGTTGGTGATCATCGGCTGGCTCACGCTGTGGCCGTTGTTGAGCTGGCTGACCACGCATTTCGTCGTCACCAACCGGCGGGTGATGTTTCGCCATGGAGTGCTGACCCGAAGCGGGATCGACATCCCGTTGGCGCGGATCAACAGTGTGGAGTTCCGGGACCGCATTTTCGAGCGGATGTTTCGCACCGGGACGCTGATTATCGAGTCGGCGTCACAGGATCCGCTGGAGTTCTACGACATTCCGCGCCTGCGCGAAGTGCACGCGCTGCTGTATCACGAAGTTTTCGACACCCTGGGTTCGGAGGAATCGCCCAGCTGAGCCGCCGGCCTCAAATCCGGGCGGCCGGCCCTGGTGGCCTTGTTGCGCCAGGCGCGCAGCAGGGTGACGTTGCCGCCCTCGAAGGTGTCCTCGAAGACTTCGGCGATACCGCCCGCAGTAAGGGCCGATTCCAGCGCCTTGTCGGGATTGCGGGCGAACTGGTCGGGAAATACCCAGCGCCGGAACGCCCAGAAGCGGAACGCCATCTGCAACAGGTTGCCGATGATGTAGGCCGAGATGAAGTCGGCGAGGTTTTCCACGGTCAGCGACACCATCGGCACCCGCAGCTGCAGGACGTAGCTGGAGAACCACAGCGGCGCCATGCTCAGCAACACCCCCACGGCGCTGAATGCGAAGAACAGCAGCGCCTCGTGATGGCGCTCGCGGCCGCCGCGGTCGCGGAAACTCCACTCGCGGTTCAACACGTAGGACGCGATGACTGCGACGATGCCGGCGATCACCTTGGCGGTTACCGGCTTGGTTTCGAGAATCGTCAGCTTCAGCGTGTAGAAAATTGCCGAGTCGATGATGAATGTGGTGCCGCCGACGATGGCAAATTTAATCAGTTCATGGTGGCGCTGCGCATAGGGCTGAACCACCCCGGGAAGGCGCGCAATTGTGGCATCGGCAAAGGACACAACACATCAGTGTACGGAGCGACGCGAATTTCACGCAAAATAATACCTGGCGACTGGCTGCAACAGCCGGTAAACACGCCGGTCAGGTGCCATGACACCATGATGGCCGTGTCGAGTTCACGCACCCCGCTGATCGCCATGGTCGGTGGTGGTCAACTTGCCCGGATGACCCATCAGGCTGCGATCGGCCTGGGGCAGACCCTGCGCGTACTGGCTAACACAGCCGACGACCCGGCGGCGCAGGTGACTCCCAATGTGGTGATCGGCTCGCACACCGATCTTGAAGATCTGCGCCGCGTTGCGGCCGGGGCCGACGCACTGACCTTCGACCACGAGCACGTCCCGACCGAGCTGCTGGAGAAGCTGGTCGCAGAAGGGGTCAATGTGGCACCGTCGCCGCAAGCTCTCGTGTACGCCCAGGACAAGCTCGTCATGCGGCAGCGGCTGGCGGCACTGGGCGCTCCGGTGCCGCGCTACACGGGTCTGGATAACTCCGCGAGCCTCGACCAGGAACTGGACGCCTTCGCCGCGCGGGTGGACGCACCGCTCGTGGTCAAAGCGGTTCGCGGAGGTTACGACGGCCGGGGCGTGCGGATGGCACGTGATCTGGCGCATGCCCGCGACATCGCACGCGACTACCTGTCGGACGGGGTACCGGTGCTGGTCGAGGAGCGAGTGGAACTGCGTCGGGAACTGTCGGCGCTGGTGGCGCGCTCGCCGTTCGGCCAGGGTGCGGCGTGGCCGGTGGTCCAGACGGTGCAACGTGACGGCATTTGCGTGCTGGTGATCGCGCCCGCCCCGGCGCTGTCCGACGGCCTGGCCGCGGCGGCGCAGCAGCTGGGGTTGCGATTGGCCGCCGAGCTGGGTGTCGTCGGTGTGCTCGCCGTCGAGCTCTTCGAGACCACCGACGGCGCGCTGCTGATCAACGAGCTCGCGATGCGCCCACACAACTCTGGGCACTGGACCATGGACGGGGCCCGTACCAGCCAGTTCGAGCAGCATCTGCGCGCGGTGCTGGACTACCCGCTCGGTGACACCGAGGCCCTCGTGCCGGTAACGGTGATGGCCAACGTCCTGGGTGCCGCCCAGGCGCCGGCGATGACCCTCGACGAGCGGTTGCACCACCTGTTTGCGCGGATGCCCGACGCCCGGGTTCATCTCTACGGCAAGGCTGAGCGCCCCGGTCGCAAGGTGGGGCATATCAATTTTCTCGGTACTGACCTGACGGAATCAGCCAAGCTGCGTGAACGCGCTCAGCTGGCGGCACACTGGTTGTCACAAGGGCAGTGGACGGACGGATGGGATCCTCATCGCGCCGGCGACGATGCAGAGCAGCGATGGAAGCGATGAGGAGGAGCGGCGTACATGACTCAAACAGTCCCGGGTCGGGGTGATCATGGGCAGCGACAGCGACTGGTCGGTGATGGCCGACGCCGCCCAGGTGCTGGCCGAATTCAACATCCCGACCGAGGTTCGGGTGGTCTCGGCCCATCGCACCCCGGCAGTGATGTTCGACTACGCCCGCAGCGCGGCCGAACGCGGCATCGAGGTGATCATCGCCGGTGCCGGCGGAGCGGCGCACCTGCCCGGAATGGTCGCCTCCGCCACGCCGCTGCCCGTGATCGGGGTGCCCGTGCCGCTGGCCCGGCTCGACGGCCTCGACTCGCTGCTGTCGATCGTGCAGATGCCGGCCGGAGTTCCGGTGGCCACCGTGTCCATCGGCGGCGCCCGCAACGCCGGCCTGCTGGCCGTGCGCATTCTGGGATCGTCGGACCCGCAGCTTCGATCAAGGCTTGTCGCGTTCCAGGACCAGTTGGCAGAGACCGTGCGGGCCAAGGATGCGGAACTGCAGCGGCTTGCGGGTAAGTTAACCCGCGACTAGCAAGGAGGCCGTGATGGTTGGTTGGGCCGGAAACCCGTCGTTCGATTTGTTCCAATTGCCTGAAGAGCACCAGGAGTTGCGGGCGGCGATTCGCGCGCTGGCGGAAAAGGAAATCGCTCCGCATGCCGCTGACGTGGATGAGAATTCCCGGTTCCCGCAGGAGGCTCTGGATGCGCTCAACGCGTCGGGCTTCAACGCCGTGCACGTGCCCGAGGAGTACGGCGGCCAGGGCGCGGATTCGGTGGCGGCGTGCATCGTCATCGAGGAGGTCGCCCGCGTCGACACTTCCGCCTCGTTGATCCCCGCGGTCAACAAGCTGGGCACCATGGGCCTGATCCTGCGCGGCTCCGACGAGCTGAAGAAGCAGGTATTGCCCTCGATCGCGGACGGCACCGCGATGGCCTCCTACGCGCTGAGTGAGCGCGAGGCCGGTTCGGACGCGGCGCGATGCGGACCCGGGCCAAGGCCGATGGCGACGACTGGATTCTCAACGGCGCGAAGTGCTGGATCACCAACGGCGGCAAGTCGTCCTGGTACACGGTGATGGCGGTGACCGACCCCGACAAGGGCGCCAACGGCATTTCGGCGTTCATGGTGCACAAGGACGACGAGGGCTTCGTCGTGGGCCCCAAGGAACGCAAGCTGGGTATCAAGGGATCGCCCACCACGGAGTTGTATTTCGAGAACTGCCGGGTGCCCGGGGACCGGATCATCGGCGAGCCCGGCACCGGGTTCAAGACGGCGCTGGCGACGCTGGACCACACCCGACCGACCATCGGAGCCCAGGCGGTCGGTATCGCGCAGGGTGCGTTGGATGCCGCGATCGCCTACACCAAGGACCGCAAGCAGTTCGGCCAGTCGATCAGTGATTTCCAGGGCGTGCAGTTCATGATCGCCGATATGGCGATGAAGGTGGAGGCTGCCCGGCTTGATGGTTTACACCGCCGCCGCACGCGCCGAGCGCGGCGAGGGCCATCTGGGATTCATCTCGGCGGCCTCGAAGTGCTTGGCCTCCGATGTGGCCATGGAGGTCACCACCGACGCGGTGCAGCTGTTCGGCGGCGCCGGCTACACCGTCGACTTCCCGGTCGAGCGGATGATGCGCGACGCCAAGATCACCCAGATCTACGAGGGCACCAACCAGATCCAGCGCGTGGTGATGTCGCGGGCGCTGTTGCGCTGATTCTTACTGCGCTCGGCCCGACCGGGACGCCGGCAGGTCGACGAGTTCGGCGAGCAGGGCGCGGTGGTGATAAGGGGTGCCGAGCGCGAGCTGGTCGCTCTTGGCCCGCTTGAGATACAGGTGGGCGGGATACTCCCACGTCATGCCGATGCCGCCATGCAGCTGGATACATTCTTCGGCGGCGTGCACCGCGACGTCACTGCAATACGCCTGCGCGACCGCGGCGGCGATCGGGGTGTCGGCATCGCCGCGCGCGTAGCTGTCGGCGGCATACCGTGCAGCGGCGCCGGCGGAGCTGACCTGCAGCCAGAGGTCGGCCAAGCGATGCTTGAGCGCTTGGAAGGAGCCGATGGCCCGGCCGAACTGCTTGCGGTCTTTGACGTAGGCCAGCGTCGCCTGAAGGCACCACTGCGCTACGCCCACCTGCTCGGAGGCGAGCAGCACCGCGCCGCACAACAACGCCCCGGCCACCGCGGCCTCCGCATCGCCATTGTCGACCCGGGTCGACGCGACGTGCGAAAACTCAACGTCGGCAATCGATCTGGTCATGTCCAGCGACAGCGCCGGCGTCACGGTCAGGCCGGCCGCCCCCCGCGAAACGGTGTGCAGTTCGAGGCCGCCGGTCCCGCCGCCGGGACGACGAACACGTCGGCCTCGTCGGCGCCCGCGACACTGGTGACCCGCCCGGTCAGGCCCGAATCGCCGGCCCGCACGGTTGCGGTGAGAGTGCCCGGCGGTGTCGACAGCGGAATGGCCAGTGCGCCCGTCGCCGAACCTTCGGCCAGCGACCGCAGTGTCTTCGTCCCGCCCGCCTTCAGCAGCGCAACCGTGGCCAGCACCGCGCTGGGCAGGAACGGGACCGGCGCGACAGCGCGCCCGATCTCCTCCATGACCACCGCGGCTTCGCGGGTTCCGGCACCCGCCCCGCCCAGCGACTCGGGCACCAGCAGGCCGGCCAGTCCGAGTTCGGCGGCGAGCGTCTTCCAGGCGTCCGTGAAGTTCGCATGGGCGTCGTCGTACACTGCGGCGACGGTTTCCGGCGCGCACCGGTCAGCGAAAAGCCTTCTGACGCTGTCGCGCAGCGCGTCCTCGGTGTCGGTGTAGAGCAGGTTCGCGGCGCTCATCGGGCCAAGTCCTTCCAGGGAATGTCTTTGTCGACGCGGTGTTCGGGTGGCAGGCCGAGCACCCGTTCGGCGATGACGTTGCGCAGGATCTCCGACGTTCCGCCCTCGATGGAGTTGCCCTTGGCCCGCAGGTAGCGGTACCCGGGTCCGCGTCCGGTGAAGTCGACCTTCTCCGGCCGGCGCAGGGTCCAATCGTCGTAACGCAGGCCGGCCTCGCCGTGCAATTCCATCTCAAAGCCGGAAATCGCCTGTGCCAGGCGGGCAAAGGCCAGCTTCATCGCCGAACCTTCGGGACCCGGTTGGCCTGCCGCCAACTGCTGGCGAAGCCGTTCACCGGTGAGCCGCGCAACCTCTGACTCCACCCACAGTCGCATCAGTTCGTCGTGCATCGCCGGGTTGCGCAGTTCCGGTTGCTCGCGCCAGGCCACCGCGACCTTGCCGATCATGCCGCCCTCGCGTGGCGCCCCGGATCCGATCGCGACGCGCTCATTGTTGAGCGTTGTGGTGGCGACTCGCCAGCCCTGCCCCTCATCGCCGAGGCGGTTGGCGTCGGGGATCCGGACGTCGGTGAGGAACACCTCGTTGAACTCGGCCTCCCCGGTGATCTGGCGCAGCGGCCGGACCTCGACACCCGGGTCCGTCATGTCGCACAGGAAGTAGGTCAATCCAGCGTGCTTGGGCACGTTGGGGTCGGTGCGCGCCACCAGGATCGCCATCTGCGCACTGTGGGCGCCCGAGGTCCACACCTTCTGCCCGTTGATGATCCAGTGCTCGCCGTCGCGGACGGCGCGGGTGGCGACTGCCGCCAGATCCGATCCGGCGCCGGGTTCGCTGAACAGCTGGCAGTAGATGTGCTCACCGGTATACAGGGGCCGCAGGAACTTCCGCTTCTGCTCCTCGGTTCCGACCGCGACGATGGTGGGGGCGGCCATGCCGTGGCCAATGCCGTTCTTGTCCACCTCGGGCGCCGGTGCTGCGGCAGCAGCCAACGCGGCGTTGACCTGTTCCTGAAAGCGTTGCGGCACAGCGAGTCCGCCGCATCCTTGCGGGAAGTGGACCCACGCGAGGCCGGCGTCGAACCTTGCCCCGAGAAACTCCCGCGGATCAGCGCTCGCCGGATGGTGTCCGGCGAGCAGCTGCTGAACCCGGCTGTCGAGATCGCGGGCGATTGCTTGTTCGTCGAATGTCATGGTTTGTGTCCTCGCTAAATATTTGCGGCGTGCGCGATTTCGCGAGCCTTGTGCACCAGCGCGTCGACGGAGGCGGTGTTGAGCACCGAGCCGCCGTGCTCGCCCATCCGCGCCTTGGTGCCCGCGTTGTTGACGAGAATGTCGACGCTGCCGGTGATTTGGGGCGTCACCGTCACATCCCGGCCGACCGTAGGTCGCGGTAGGGGCGCAACTCACGACGGGCGATGGCGCGCTTGTGCACCTCGTCGGGCCCGTCGGCCAGCCGCAAGGTGCGCAGGTGCGCGTAGGCCATGGCAAGCGGGAAGTCGTCGGTGACACCGGCGCCGCCGTGCACCTGGATGGCGCGGTCGACGACCTTCAGCGCGATGTTGGGGGCGGCGACCTTGATGGCCGCGATCTCGGTCTGCGCTTCCTTGTTACCGACGGTGTCCATCATGTGCGCGGACTTCAGCGTGAGCAGCCGGATCATCTCGATGTCGATGCGCGCCTCGGCGATCCAGTCCTGGATGTTGGCGTTGTCCGCGACCGGCTTGCCGAAGGTGACGCGGGATTGCGCGCGTCTGCACATCAGCTCCAGCGCCCGTTCGGCCATGCCGATGGCCCGCATGCAGTGGTGGATACGACCGGGCCCGAGCCGAGCCTGGCTGATCGCGAAGCCCTCACCCTCGCCCTTGAGTACATCCTTGGCGGGCACCCGCACGTCTTTGAAGTCGATCTCGGCGTGGCCCTCGCGGTCCTGGTAGCCGAACACCGGCAGGCCGCGCAGCACGGTGACGCCGGGGGCGTCGATCGGCACCACCATCATCGACTGCTGGCGGTGCGGCGGGGCGGATGGGTCGGTCTTGCCCATCACGATCATCACCTTGCAGTTCTTGTGCAAGGCGTTGGAGGCGAACCACTTCCGGCCGTTAAGGACGTACTCGTCGCCGTCTTTGACCATGGACAGCTCGACGTTGGTGGCATCGGAACTGGCCACTTGCGGCTCGGTCATCGCGAACGCCGACCTCATGGTGCCCTCCAGCAGCGGCTTGAGGTACTTCTCCCGGTGCTCCTGGCTGCCGAACAGCTCCAGCACCTCCATATTGCCGGTGTCGGGGGCGCTGCAGTTACACGCCTCGGGGGCCAGCGGACTGCGGCCCATGATCTCCGCGAGTGGCGCGTATTCCAGGTTGGTCAGTCCCGCGCCGGTACCCGGGTGTGGGTGAAAGAGGTTCCACAGGGCGCGGTTTCGGGCCTCGGCCTTGAGCTCCTCCAGGATCGGCGGCTGGTGGTGCGGGTCGCCGGAGTCCCGCATCTGCTCCTCGTACACGGCTTCGGCCGGGTAGATGTGCGACTCCATGAAGTCGAACAGTTCCTTCTGCAGTTGCTGTGCACGATCCGAGATGTCGAACAGGGACATGAGGGCTCCTCACGAGTAGGGGGTTTTGAGGGTCATCGGGCCTCTTCCAGCAACGAGGCCTGGTATCGACGCATCCCGCGCAGCCAGCGGTCGTAGTCGGAAGCCTTCTGCCGGTACATGTCCAACACGTTGGCGTGCGGCAGGATCAGGAAGCGCTCCTCGTCGACGGCGGCGAGCACGTCGCGGGCGACCCGGGCGGGCTCGAGCACTTCACCCGCGGAGGTGACCGCGCGGGTGGCGGCGACACCGAGCGGGTCTCCGGAATCCTCTCCGCCGTGCAGCAGCTTGGTCTCCACGCCCATCGGACACAGGCAGCTGACCCGGATGCCGTGGTCGCCGTAGGTGACGCTGAGCCACTCGGCGAATCCGACGGCAGCGTGCTTGGTGACGGCGTAGGCGGCGCCGCCGATCTGGGTGAGCAGGCCGGCGGCCGATGCGGTGCTGACGAAGTAGCCCTGGCCACGCTCGACCCAGCCGGGGACGAGCAGTTGCGCGGCCCGGACGTGCGCACGCAGGTTCACATCTATCGCACGATCCCAGTCCGCGTCGCTGGCATCGAGTCCGGGTCGCCCGAGGATTCCGGCGTTGGCGAAGTACAGATCGACCGCGCCGAACTCCTTCTCTGTCAACGCA
The DNA here is from genome assembly GCA_963763005.1 of uncultured Actinomycetota bacterium. Lineage (GTDB taxonomy): Bacteria > Actinomycetota > Actinomycetes > Mycobacteriales > Mycobacteriaceae > Mycobacterium. Next base: position 247,789 of record CAVXMI010000010.1, on the reverse strand, counting down.
ATCAGGCCGCGAAGCGCCGACGTGTCGGACACGTCGGCGCCGGCCGCGACCGCGGACCCCGGTCGCGCGGCGTTGATTGTGTCGGCAACGGCCTGTGCGGCGGCCGTGTCGAGGTCCGCCACCACCACGCGAGCGCCGTGGCTGGTGAGCTCCTCGGCGAGCGCGCCGCCGATACCGCCGCCGCCGCCGGTGACGATGGCGACCTTGCCCGCGACCTTCATAGAGTCCCTTTTACGTGGGGGTGCTGTGTTGGAACGCCGGACCGCGTTGCAAACCTTGCCGGGCGATCCGAGTCTCCCACCTGTATAGTTGAATCCGGCGTCAAGTTCAACTATGAGATGGTGGCCGGTGCGGTCGCTTGCGGCACAGATTCTCAAAAGCGCCGGTGACATCGACCGGCCCGCATGGCTGATCGGCAAACCCGTTGCCTGCCAGGCCTCTCAAGAGGTCGCCGATATGCTGTACTAAACGAGCCGGGTGCTTGGAAGGAACGCTCATGTCGGACTCGCTGGCCGGCCGCGTGATCGCGGTAACCGGTGGCGCGCAGGGGATCGGGAGGGAAATCGTCCGGCACCTGGCTGCCCGGGCAGCGCGCGTCGCCATCGGCGATCTGGACATCGCCCTCGCCCGTAAGACCGCGGCCGAGCTGGACGGCGAGGTGGCCGCGTTCGAGCTCGACGTCACCGCGACCGAGTCGTTCGCGTCGTTTCTCGCCGCCGTGCAGAACCGGTGGGGCACCGTCGACGTTCTGGTCAACAACGCGGGTGTGATGTGGGTGGGGCCGTTTGACCGCGAGCCCGAGTCGGCGATCCAACGCCAGTTGGACGTGAATCTGCGCGGCGTGATCAGAGGCGTGCAGCTCGCCGGTCCCATGATGCGCGCCCGGGGTTCGGGGCACATCGTCACCATCGCCTCGGCCGCGTCGAAGCTGTCGCCACCCGGCGAGGCAACCTATGCGGCCACCAAACACGGCGCGTACGGGTACCTCAACGCGGTGAAGGCGGAGTTGCGCGGCACCGGCGTGAAGCTGTCCGTCGTCATGCCCGCGGTGGTCGACACCGAACTGGCCAAGGGCACCGCGACCGGCGCGGCCAAGTTGCTCCAACCCGCCGACGTCGCCAAGGCCGTGGTCGACGTCATCAAGAACCCGCGGTTCGAGGTGACGGTACCGAGGTACGTCGGACCGCTGACCCGCGCGGTCAATGTGCTGCCGGGGTTCGCGCGGGATTACCTGATGGGCAAACTCGTTCCCGATCAGGTCAGCGCCGTGACCGGCACATCGGTCCGCCAGGACTACGAATCGCGATTTTCCCGGCCACCAACACACAGTGAGGACTGACCGATGACCACCGAAATCAGCACCAACACCGCGTCCCAGCTGGTGCGTCCGATTCCGGAATTCGATGGCGCTCACGATGTCTGGCCGCGCGGTGCCCGGCTCGAAGCCGTGCGCGACGCCGCCGCCAAGTACCGTGAGCGTTTCCTCGCCCAAGGTCAGGTGAGGGCGATCAAGAGCTTCGACATCGTCGCCGCCCCGTACCCGGCACGCTTTGCCTTTCAAGGCTATTCGGTGAATGTCAACCCGATGATATCGATCATCAACCGCATGTTTGTGATCCAATTCGAGGGTTTCGACGGCGCCCTCAAAACGCTGGTGTGGGAACCAACCGTGCCGGCCGGCTCCGCGGAGGCACCGTTCTATCACAAACTCCAGGACTTCTCCCAGAAGCTGCGCGCCGGGCGATTCTTCGTCAAGTACTACAACGACCCGGACGCCGTGCTGCCGCGCCTCGGGCTGCGTAACTCCGACGTCGACTATGTCAGCTTCGATCACCTGCACGTCCAGGACGTCCGGATGATCATGGGCAGCAATGTCCCGATCGAGGGCGAGACCGAGCCCCGAAAGCCGTTGTTTCCCAACGCCAAACTACTCGTGCACCGCAAAGAGCTGGGCACCTTCGAATCGCCGCACCCGATGCAGTGGGCTTGGTACGTCGACCACGGCATGGAGGGGGTACCCGCCGAGCGCCTCGAAGTCTTCGACGGCGACGTCGAATTGGGCGTCGGCGTCAGCCTGTTGTGGACCCCGGGACACACCGACGGCAACCACTCGCTGGTGGTCAACACCTCCGACGGCGTCTGGGTGTCTTCGGAAAACGGCATGGCCGCCGACAGCTGGCAACCGGAGCTGTCCAAGATTCCCGGCGTCAAGCAGCACGCGAAGTTCTACGGGCGCGAAGTGGTACTCAACGCGAACACCCTCGAAGACTCGCTGGATCAATACGATTCGATGGTCAAGGAGAAGACGCTTGCGTCGGCATCGCCGAAGGATTCCCGCTGGCTACAGATCATCCCGTCGTCGGAATGTGCGGACTGGAAACGACAGTGGCCCGTAGTACCGACACACAGTCACGGCGGGCTCGACTACGGCGAGATCACGATCCCCGAACGCTAACCCGGCCGGGGAATCCGAAGGGCGTTCACCCACAGCCGGGTCACAATCTGGACGAGGTCCTCATCGGTCGTCGCCGGTGTATCTTTGCGGTCCTCCCGTGACACGAAATGCCCGAATGCGAAGCGGCTCATCATCCCCGACAACGCCCGCGATGCCAGCAAGGGGTTCAAATCCGGATCCGCCTGGCCGTTGGCCTGCAGCTTGGCGATGCTGCTCGCGTTGCGCCGGACGAACGCGTTCGACCGCAGCGTGCGCAACTCCCGAAACCCGGGGTCGATGTTGGCAACCTGTTCGAGCAGGCCCATCAGCTTCGCGTTGCGTTTGTAGGCCTGCAGGTAGGCCCGATTGCTGGCCTCGACGATGGCGGCGGGGTCGTCGTCGGTCGCGACGTGCGGCATGCCGGGATGCAGCATGTCCTCCTGCGCGGCCTCGAGCACCGCCGCGAAGATCTCTTCCTTGCTGGCAAAGTACGTGTAGAAAGTGCCGGCCGAGCATTTTGCCGCTTGCGTGATGTCGATCAACCTGGCATCGAGATAGCCCATGCGCTCGAACACTTTTCGCGCAGCCGAAACCAACGCGGCGCGGGTGCGGAGACCGCGCTCGGTAGCCGGCAGCTCGCGGAGCAAAGACGAACGCGCCATCGACGGCGGCGTGTCGGCGTGGTCGTCCTCGGCGGCAGTCTTAGCCATGCTCCTAGTTATACGTGACCCGATCATCGCGAGAGCAGCGAATCACAATTGACGTTGACATCAGGTTCAACTACAGATATCGGCGCGACGTCGCTGACGCCGGCCAGTTGGGAACGAACATCGGCCCCACCCAGACAACACCGTCGATAGAACCCGGTCGCGGGCATCGCTCATGCAGCTGGCTTTTGGCGCCGCTGAAGGCGCGGGTAGTTGGCATCATCGGCACGGTCGTGCGGAGTGTAGGACAGCATCGAAGCGGTTGATCCGATCGTGTCTTCGACACAGGCACTTGACGTTGCTGACAAGTGGTTAATGTGCCCTCTGGTCGGCTTGGCGTGGTGCCCACGAGTTGGTGAGCGTTAGCCTTCGCGACGCGGACGAGGAGCTGCGGGTCGAAGTCGATAACCTTCAGGCGCCGGCGGAGGTACGTCCCGTGGACCCGCGATCGCCGACCGCTTCGCTTCAGCAGGAGCGGCGACCGAAACGTGGAGAACGCCTGCAGCGCGCAGGTGGCTCTGGCTCGACCGTCGTCCACCGAGCTGATGCGCTAACATCAGATGCATGCGCACCACGCTGTCATTGGATGATGACGTACTGCTCGCGGTGAAGGAACGCGCGCGCCGCGAGAACCGCACCGCAGGCGAGGTCCTGTCCGATCTTGCCCGGCAGGCGCTGACGCAACAGCACTACGCCGGTCCGGGTACCGGGGCCGATCCGCGTACAGGGCCGGAAAGCTTCTATGGTTTCGAACCGTTCGGACATCGGGGGACCGCCGTGTCCAACGCTCTCATCGACCGGCTGCGTGACGAGGAAGCCGTGTGACGCGTGCCCTGCTGGACGTCAGTGTCCTTATCGCACTGCTCGACAGCGATCACGTCGACCACCAGCGTGTTCGCGGGTGGGTCGACGCCGAGATCGTCCACGGCTGGGCATCGTGTGCAATAACTCAAAATGGCTTCGTTCGAATCATCAGCCAGCCTCGATACCCCAGCCCGGTGCCACCTGCACAGGCGATCGGCAGGTTGGCACGCGCCGCGGCGACCCAACATCACGAGTACTGGCTATGTTCGGTCAGCCTGCTCGACGACGAGCTTATCGACTACTCGCGGTTGCACGGGCATCGCCAGGTAACCGACGCATATCTACTCGCGCTCGCAACCGCCAACGGCGGCCGGTTCGCGACCCTCGATCAGTCGATTCCCATTGACGCTGTCCGCAACGCCAGCGCGCGTAACCTGACGCTGATCTGATTCCGTCAGGCCGGGCACCGGAGAGAATCGCATCCGCCTCATTCGTCACACGTCGGCGTGTGTCGCCGGTCGTGTCGGTGGTCGCCGGTACCGTCCGGCGCAAGCAATCTCGCACCAGGCCGTGGGGAGGCCGCATGACCGTCACGATCGCCGCCGGCGAGACGTCCACAGCAGACCTGTCTGCCTACCTACCGTTGCTGGCGCGACTGCGCAATGGCGCACGGCCGCAGCCGGATTGGTCCGCGATCGTCGATGAAGCGGTCCAGGTCTGGGCGCGGCCGGGGTTCGACACCTTCCTTGCGGTACCGCGGTTGCGGTTCGAGCCGTTCGACTATCAGCTGCGGGCCGCGCGGACCGTGCTGCGGCGGATGCGCGGCCGGGGCATCCTGGCCGACGAGGTCGGACTCGGCAAGACGATCGAGGCCGGGTTGGTGCTATCCGAGCTACGCATGCGCGGGCTCGCCGACCAAGTGCTGGTGATCGTTCCCGCGGGACTTGTCGGCCAATGGCGCGACGAACTCGAGCGGAAGTTCGGGTTGCCGACCACGATCGCCCAATCCGGGTCGACACCTGCCCGCGAGGTTGGGATGGACCGGCCGGTCACTATCGCGTCGCTCGCCGCCGCTCGCCGTGATCCACTGCTGGGTAGGCTGACCGACACCAACTGGGACCTGGTGATCTTCGACGAGGCGCACCGGCTGCGCAACCCCCGAAGTGCGTCGGGCAAGCTCGCCCGCGGCCTCCGCGCCCGTTATCTGCTGATGCTGACCGCAACGCCGGTGGAGAATAAGCTGTCGGACCTGTACCAGCTGGTCAGCCTCGTCGCGCCCGGGCTGCTCGGCACACCGGCCCAGTTCCGCGCCAAACATGGCGCAGCGTTGGTCGATTCGAGACCGCACAACCTCGAGGAGCTGCGCGCACGGACTAAAGAGGTGATGGTCAGACATCGCCGCAGCGAGGTTGCGGTGATGCTGCCGCCGCGCCTCGCCGAGACGATCTTGGTGACGCCCGGCATCGACGAGGCCGGCCTCTACGCGGACATCGTCCGGCGAGTCAGGGCAGCAGCAACTGGGTCGGGACGCTTCCGGTTGGCCCTGCGCGGCCTGACCCGCCTAGCCGGCTCCAGCCCCGCGGCAGCCGCACCGACGCTGGCGAAGCTCGGCTGGAACGACCTCGCGGAACGGGCCCGAGCCATCCGGGAACCGGACAAGGTGCGTGAACTCGTCGAAATCCTTCGACGTCACGTGAGCAGGAACGAGAAGGTGTTGGTGTTCACCGGGTTTCGGCAGACACTGGATGTGCTCGTCGCTGCGGTCGAGCGTGCCGGGCTGTCGTCGGCAACGTATCACGGCAGCCTCACGCGGACGGCGAAGGAGTCGGCGATCGCGGAGTTCCGCGCCGAAACGCCGATCCTGCTGTCGACCGAGTCGGCGGGTGAGGGTCGCAACCTCCAGTTCTGCCATGTGATGGTGAACTTCGATCTGCCGTGGAACCCGATGCAGATCGAGCAGCGGCTCGGCCGGCTGCACCGGATCGGGCAGGAACACGACGTGACGCTGACCAACCTGGTCTGCCGGGGCAGCATCGAACAACGGGTCATGCACGTGCTGGAGGCAAAGATCAACCTGTTCGAACTCGTCGTCGGTGAACTTGACATGATCCTCGGCCGGGTCGACGACGACTTCGATTTCGAAACCGAGGTTTTCGATGCGTTCGTCGATGCCGTCGACGACGACGAGTTCGAGCGACGGCTCGACGTTCTCGGCAACGCGCTCGCCGAGGCGAGACGCAGCTATCTGAAAACCCGGGGAGATGTCGACCTCCTAGTGGGTGAGCCGTCGTGACGAGCACCGATGTGGGGCTGGACTTCTGGCTGTGGTATGTCGAAGCGAGCGGCGGGCTGACCGAATTGGGCGGCGATACGACGCTGGTGATGCTGCCACCGGCCCTGCAGACGATGCTGGAGTTGCCGGAGGTGCTGCAGGTCACCGCCGATCCCGACGTGGCTCGCGAGGACGGTGCGACCTTCCTTTCGGCCGGGCATCCCGCGCTGGGCCGCTCTGCCGACGAGGTGCTGGCGGTGGGTGATGTCGCCGCGATGGCCGTTCCGGTGGCCCCCACGCCGCCACCCCCGGCCGAGCACCTGCAGGCGATGGCACGCGACCAGTTCACCGTCGATCACGGACGGATCGACGCCACGGACGCACCGACCCGGTCGGTTCGCGCGATACTGCGTGTCGGGGCGCTGGTCGACTACACACTGTCCAGCGACGACCACTATCAGGAATGCGCCGAATGTTGGGTGGATGTGCAGTCGCAACGCCAGCTCCCAACCCACGTCAGTAAGAAGCTCGCCGCCTTGCCGACAGTGCCGACAGATGGTTCGCCGTCGCTCACCGGCCTGACCACCGCGATCAGCTTTGCGGACCGGGTTATCGAGCAGTGCGCCCAGCGGCGGCGATCCGAACTCGGTGATGACATCGACAAAGCGCGCGACGCGGAGCTTGAACGCGTCGAGGCCTACTACCGCGATGCGCTCGCGACGATCGAGCATCGGCGCGCGCAAGCACCTGGCGATCGCCGGGAGCTGCTGGACGCACGCGCCGACAGCGTACGGGACGAGCGCGCCCGGCGGATCGGCGAGACTCGGGAAAAGTACCAGGCGAGCCACGAGATCCGGCCCTATCGGCTGCACATCTACGACGTTCCGGTATGGCGGTTGCCGGTCGACGTCCGCCGCGGCGACCGACGTTACCCGCTGACGCTCGATTGGCTCATCCCGCTGACCCGTTTCACCGACATCGCCTGCCCACACTGCGGTGCCGATGAGCGACTGGTCGCAACGAAGACGCGGCTCGGGTGCGCCAGCTGCGTTCCCCGGCGGACCGTCCGGCTCGCGCCTGAGCCCACGAGACCGCCGGCGAAGCCAGGCGCGAAGGCGAAACAGGTTGTCACACAACCGCCGACACCGAGGCAGCGCCCGTCGCCGGTGCGCACAGATCCCAGCCCGACGCCGACCGAGCTCGGCAAACTCGGCGACAAGCTGACCGGAAAGGTGTGGGACGCGGTGGTCCGCAACGACCGGCGGCTGGCGCGTATCTGTGCGCCGGATTCGCCCGCGGCGGCGGCGATCCGGCTGTACGGTCCGTCGGGAGCCGCCTGGGCGGTCGGGATCTCGCCGACCGAGGACCTGGTCGCCGTCGCCACCCGCACGACAACGGCGTCGTCGGGCGTACGCCATGCGTCCAGCGGCTACGTGGATACCGCGGCGGGACATCGCTTCCCGTTTCTACTCCGGTGGCAAGCGCCGGGAGGCACGGGACAGATCGACGAGATCCTGCCCTACGACAGGCCGTTCGAGCCGGCGCACCTGAGCCGATGGGTGCGGGGACCCGGCCGGACGGCTGTGCACGCGCCGCCGGAACCCCATATCCCGCTCGGACCCGTCGGCGAACTGTTGTGGCGGCGCGTGATTCCCACGTTTGGCCTGCCCGGCGTGCTGCGCTGCCTCGCCGCGCTGTGGCGGCTTCCCTGCGAGGACGTCTTCTTCGATTCGCACGGCCCCGCGGCGGTCGCGGCCGGAATCGAACGAATGGTGTGCCAACGAGCGAACCTGACAACCGGCCGCTTCGCTGACATCGCTGCCGCCTACCGCGTCAAAGAAGCCACAGTGCGCGCCGCCGACGCCGACCTGCAGAAGTGCCTCCGACCCGGCCCGGAGAGGTGGTGGTAGCCCGGGACACCACCATGTTCGCCGCGCTCAACGTGCTCACCGGCATGCTGATCGGTAGTGGGCCTGGGGTGGACTGCCGCTCGGATGGATAAGTGGCCGCAACTTGACGGCGCCGCGGCGGGCCAGATCGGCCAGGATTTCGGCAGGTATAACCGGCCCGCCTAGGACCACGCCCGGGTTGAGGGTGGGTTTGTCCGTGGGCGCGTTGCGATGCCCCCGCGATGTTCGACGTCGATGTCGGCCAACACATCATGCGCGAGCGCCGGCAGGGTACGGGCGACGATCATGCTGACGGTCTCCGGTACGTCGTGGCCACCGGCCCGGTGTTTGACGCGCTCGACGGCGAGGTCCTCGGGGACGAGCAGGACGTGCAGGAATACCGCGTATCCCGCCGCGTGTGCGGCGCTCGGCGATCTCGTCGGCGTTGACAGGGACGCTGCCGGGCAGCAGGGGCGCCGGGGTGAGGGCGACGAAGGTCGACTTGCCGGCGCCGTTGGGTCCGACGACCAGATCGAGTCGATACATCGCCGGACCGAGCGCCGAAGCTTCGGGTCGGGTGGTCAGCGCTTGGCCGCCAGCACGACCGAAGTGCTGTGACGTGTAGGTTGGCTACCGCGGCAACGACGTGGTCAAGCTGGTTGCCTGATGTGCGGTACAGCGGCGCACCGGCCCCGGCCGTCAACAACCGTTACTTTGTGCCAGCAGGCTCGGCAGGAGACACGAGGCCGCTCTGGTCCACCTCATGCACATGGACCGTCGAGAAATCGAAGAACATACCCACGACCCGTAACGCGCCGGAAGCCACTGCGGGGGCCAAGATCTGATTGCGGCCGAGCCTTTCCACCTGCACGGCGACATTCACGATCGCCAGCTGGTCAACTTCGCCGAAGCCGTTGGACACCGCGCTCAGGCGCGCCGGATGGTGATCCCGGTAGGCGGCCAGACTGTCGTTTGCATGTTCGAGCCAAAGACCCATGGGTGTCGTCGCTTGCTTCGTCGTGTCGTCCAGCAGCGCCTTCATCGCGCGGCACGACGAATGTCCGCAGACAACAACCGAACTCACGCCGAGCTGGTTGACGGCGAAATCGAGTGCGGCATCGACTGAGAGCTCGGCCGGATCGGTCGGTACCAGGTTGCCGACGTTACGGACGATGTACAGGTCACCAGGCCGACTGGCGGTGATGACGTCCGGCAAGATCCGGGAGTCGGCACAGGTGAGGAACACCGTGTCCGGGTTCGGCGAATCCATCAGCTCGGCAACGTGGTGGTGCAGCGCTCCGACACCGTTGCGGTGGTAGTCCTCAACTCCTCCGAGAATCGAAGCGTCGGTGTCGTCGGGATGATTGTCGCGCCGGGACGGCCACGGAGCCTCTCGCAGGGCCCGAGACGTGAAGTGGCGTTTTGGCGGCCTACTGTGCGAGCTCACCATGTTCGCGGGCGACGTCTCGACAATCGTGACCACCCCGGCGGTCGCCTCGTGGGCCGCTTTCCAGTCGGAAATGGCCTCGGAAACGGAGTGATCGATGTAGTCCGCGTTCATGGTCAGCGTCACATCGGCATCCTGCGGCAGCGTCGACAGCACCTTGGTCAGGCGGGGCAGGAGCAAGAAGCTCAGTGTGCCGTCGATATCGACCCGCCATTGCTTAGATTCCCCGCCCATGGGCCTGGCCTCGATGGGCGCACGTGTCACCCGGACCAGCAGGAAAGTTATCGCGATGGCAAGTCCGATGACGACGCCCTCCAGCAGGTTGAGGAACACGACACACACGATGGTGATCGCGTAGATCGCGAAATTGCCGGTGCGCCAGGCAACTTTGACGTGGGCCAGCTGCACGAGCTGGACACCGATCACGATGAGCAGACCGGCTAGCGCCGCCTTGGGAATGAGTTCCACCAGGCTGGTCAACAGCGACGCGAACAGCAGGATCCATAGGCCGTGCAGCACCGCCGACGTGCGGGTGCGTGCCCCGGCGGCCACGTTGGTGGAGCTGCGCACGATGACCCCGGTGACCGGCAGCCCGCCCAGCAATCCGGACACCATATTGGCACTGCCCTGCCCGATCATCTCCCTGTTGAAGTTCGTGCGCGGGCCGGTCTGCAGCTTGTCGATACCGACCGCCGACAGCAGCGATTCGACACTGGCGATGAGGGCGACCGTGAGGACACCCAAGGTTATGGTGCCAATTTGCTGACCCCACGGCGCTCCTCCGGGGGTCTGTTGGGCAAGACTGGGCAAGCTAATTGCCTCGAAGAAGTTGCCCGACAGGGAGATTCGCTCGACGGAGAGGTTGACCACCATCGAGAACGCGGTCGCCGTCGCGATGGCCACGAGCGCGCCCGGGATGAAACGGATCTTGGGGGGCAGCTTTGCCCATAACAACAGAATGGCGATGACCAGCCCGCCGACGATCACTTCATGTAGTTCGTGATGCAGGATGCCGTTCGGCAATGCCTTGATGTTCTCCAGCGCCGAGCTCCGCGATGCACCGCCCATCAGGACGTGAACCTGCTGCAGAACGATGGTGACACCGATGCCCGCCAGCATGGCGTGCACCACGACCGGAGCGACGGCCAGCGCAGCGCGAGCCACCCGGAGCAGGCCGAGCACAATCTGGATCGCGCCCGCACCAAGGGTGATCAGGCACGTCATCTCCCAGCCGAATTCATCGATCAGCTCAGCGACCACCACGGTGAGACCCGCAGCCGGGCCGCTGACCTGAAGTGCCGACCCGCCGAGGGTGCCGGCGACAATGCCGCCAACCACCGCGGCGATCAAACCGGCCATCAGCGGAGCCCCGGAGGCGATGGCGATCCCCAGTGAAAGGGGCAGCGCGACGAGAAAGACGACAAGCGATGCCGGGACGTCGTGCCGCAGATTGGCCAGGATTGACTGAGATTGGGGCGCGTCGCCGGAATTACTGACAGCGGTGATCATATTTCGACTCCTGGCAACCGGTCAACAAGGTCGTTGGCGGCGGTCCGGTACCGCAAGCTGACGACCCTTCATGACCGGCGTGAACGTGGTGCGTCAATGAGGTGTCCGCCGGGCGGCGGACGCGAGATCGGTCAAATTAGCGGGCAGCGAATAAATGACGCCCACGAAAGAGTCGCGGAGAAATCCTCGTCGATGGCCTCGTTGATTCGATTAATCGTGGGTAGATTCATCGGCAATTCAAAGAAAAGCCATGCAGTGACCAATCCAGTGGCTGGAGAACTCAGGGTCCGGCCACGCTGCTCGATGAATCGCTCGCGCTGACGACGATGTACCCGTCGGCGGTGTTGGCGCGCTACTGCGCTGATTCTTGCCGCGCTCGGCGATGATTGGTGGGTAGGCATCGGGCAGGGCGGGCTGCAGCCCACATTGGTTCAGCCTCCGTTATCGGGATTCCGAATGCCTGCGTGAGTACCAGGTGACCAGCCGCCCGATGACGATCAGCAGCAGCAGGAACACGATCAGCAACAAGGCCGCGTCGTAGGACAGATCCTGGGCCGATTTCGACGGCAGGTCATAGAACGTCCAGATCGGGTAGGTCAGGTAACCGACCGGCGAGTGGCTGAGTTGTCCGGTCGGAAGCGAATTCGACCAGCCCGCCGTGTACAGCAACGGCGCCGTCTCACCCATCGCCAGCGCGAGTGCGAGCAGCAGACCGGTGACGATTCCGGGCATTGCCGACTTCAGCACGATCCTGCGCAGGGTCCAGCCTAATGGCAGCCCCAGAGCCTCTGCCCCTTCCCGGTACGACGTCGGCACCTGATGAAGCGCGGACTCGGTGGCCTTGGCAATGTACGGAATGCTCATCACCGACAGCACCAACACCCCGGCCGCCAGGGAAAACCCCCAGCCGAAATACACCACGAGTGCCAGATAGCCGACGTAGCCGAGCACGATGGACGGGATGCCGGAGACGACCTCATAGGCGCCGCGCAGAATCGACCGCGTTCTGCCGGTGGCGAATTCGGAGAGATAGATCCCGGTCAACACGCTCACGGTGCCACCCACCAGCAGGACCCCGATACCCAAGACGGCGGTACCGACGATGGCGTTGCGGAGGCCACCACCATTTCCCCGCGTGTCCTGCACCAGCACGCTGAAGTGGAACACCGGCCAAGCACGGCCGACGACTTTGATCAGCATCCACAACGTCGGGGTGATCACCACTGCCAGACAGCAGAAACATGCGGCCCAGAACAGTGCGTTGACGATCTTGCGCCGAGTGGCGACCGACCACGATCGGGCGGCCGGCGTCGGTATCTGCCCCGGCCCCGGTGATGTCGTCGCAGTGGACTGGCTCACTTCAAATACCTCGGCCCACCGGTAGCGCGGTACCCGACGCCCGGCGCACCAGCGCACGAGCGGCCATATTCGTCAGCAACGTGATCACCATCAGCACCAGACTCACCTCGGCGAGGGTCTTCACGGCAAAGTTGGTGGAGTCGGTCAGCGCCGAATCCAGCTGCGACACCACGGTGGCGGCGATAGTGGTCATGGTCGAGTAGATGTTGGTGGGCATCGCACCCAACTCTGCACCGGACACCATGGCGACGGCCATCGTCTCCCCCAGCGCACGCCCGAGTCCCAGGACCACGGCGCCGACGATGCCGCTGGACACCCACGGCAGGGTGACCCTTCGGACACATTCCCAATCGGACATTCCCAGCGCGGTCGCGCCCTCGCGGGGCAGTGACGGCACCTGTTGGATCAGGTCACGGGTGGTGCTGGCGATGATGGGAATGATCATCACCGCCAGCACCAGACCGGACACCAACATGCCTTCTCCGTTGCCGGGGTCGCCGCGGAAGTAGTCGAGCACCGGCACATCGGGAGCGTGGCGGGCGATCACGGGAGCGATGTGGTGGGCGATGAACGGCCCGAACGTCATCGCCCCCCACAGTCCGACGACGACGCTGGGGATGCCGGCGAGCAATTCGAGTACCAATCCGACGGCCGAGGCGAGACGTTTCGGCAACCGTTCCACGATCGCCAACGCCGCTCCGATGGACACCGGCACCGCGATGACCAGGGCGATCGCAGAGCTCGCCAGAGTCCCGACGATCAGCGGCAATGCCCCGTAGTAGGCGCCGACCGGATGTGGGACACCGTCGCTGACTTCGGTCTGGCCGTAGGTGTCGCCCGGGTTCCATTCCGTGGCGGTGAAGAAGTGCAGCCCGTTGAGCCGGATCGCAGGCAGCGCCTCGATAATCAGCGTCGCCAGCACGAACACGAGCGCGAGCAGCGGGATCACCGCACTCACCCCACCGGCCCAATGGATGACGAAGCCCTTGCGGCGCACGTCACGGATCCTGTCCAGCGCGCGCCGGAGGACGGTCGACCCGCCCGGCGCAGGCTGTTGCCCGGACAGCGTGGTAAAGGTCACCGGGGTACTAGCCGGCGATCTTGGCGATCTGCGCGTCGGACAACTTCACCACCGCGGCCGGCAGCGGCTGAAGGTGAAACTTGTCCAGGAACGAGGGACCGCTGCCGTCGGTGATCGCCCAGTGCAGGAACGCCTGCAGCGTCTGCGCGGTGGCGGCATCCGTCTGGTTGGCCTGGACGATGGCGTACAAGTAGTTGACAATCGGGTATCCGTCAGCGGCGGGCCCGTTGATCATCGAAATCGCCTGGTTCGACGGGGTCTTCGAGACGAAGCCGGCGGCCCCGGCCGCAATGCTTTGGGCGTCGGGCAGCAGGTAGTTACCCGAGGCATTGCCCAGCTGGGCCTCGCCCAGTCCCTTCTCCCGGGTCTGGTCGAGGTAGCTGATGCCGATGTAGGCCACACAGCCGGGGGTCTCGGCGCAGCCGGTCACCATGCCGCCGTTGCCGTGCTCGCCCAGCGCGCCCGGCACCGCGGGGAAGTCGACGGTGGTGCCGAACCCGGGGGACTTGCCCCAGCCGTCGGGGTCCTGCTTCGACAGATACTGGGTGAACAGGAAGGTTGCACCAGACCCGTCGGACCGGTGTAGCGGAACCACCGTGGTGCCGGGCAGGTTCATCCCGGGGTTCAGCGCGGTGATCTGCGGGTCGTTCCAGGTTTTGATCGTGCCCTGGTACATGGCGGCCAGCACCTTGCCGTTCAGCTTGAGGTGCTCTGTGACACCGGGCAGGTTGTAGTTGACCTGCATGGCGTCAACGGCCAACGCGACGTTCATCAGCCCTTTGTGCTTGGCCATGTCGCCCTCGGACAGGTAGGCGCCGGAGGCGCCGATGGTGACCGTCCCGGCAATTGCCTGGGAGATCCCGGCACCCGAACCGGTGTCCTGCGTGGTGATCGTGACGTTCGGGTATTTCGAGTGATAGGCCGGAGCCCACAGATTGATCAGCGGGTACAGCTCCGTGGCACCGGTCTCCGACAACGTCACCGGTGACGTCGCGGGCGTGGTGGCGACGGTTCCGGCGGGGGCCCCCGGGGTCGACGATCCGCCTGTCGAGTTCGAACTGCACGCTGCTGCGACCAGGACCACCGGTACAGCAACCAACGCCGTGCGCAACCGAATTTTCACGCTCCTCGCCTTTCTTCTCCGCGATTTAACTCTGTGGCCGCGACTGCCTCCGTGGCCCCGACGACGAGACCGAGGAGCCTGCGGTCGCCGAACAGTCCGGAGACGTAACGTGCGGTTTCCGCATGCTGCGGTGATAGGAACAACTGTTCGGTAGGCCCTTCCTCGACCAGCCTGCCGTCAAAAAATAGGGCCGTCCGGTCACCGACCCGGGTGGCCTGAGCCAGATCATGAGTCACCATGACCACGGTCAGCCGGTTGGTGAGCGATCGAATGAGCTCTTCGATCTTCTCGGTCGTGGCCGGATCCAGTGAGGACGTGGGCTCGTCGAGCAGCAGCACCTCCGGGTTCACCGCGAGCGCACGGGCCAGGCACAACAACTGCTGCTGACCACCGGAGAGCCGGAACGGGGAATCACCGAGTCGATCCTTGACCGCATCCCAGAGCCCGACCTCGGTGAGTCGACGCTGCGCAACGCTCTTGAATTCCTTGCGCGGCACTATCTTGTGAGCGCGCACGCCGGCAACGACATTGTCCATGATCGACATGGGAAACGGATTGGGACGCTGGAACAGCATGCCGACTCTGCGGCGAAATTCCATCAGGTCGCGGTCCTTGAAGATGCTGCGCCCGCCCAACAGAACATCACCGCTGTAGCGGTATCCGGCGACCTTGTCGTTCATCCGATTCAGGGTGCGCAGGAAGGTCGTCTTACCTGAGCCGGTCGGTCCCAGCAAGCACGTGACTGCACGCGCAGGAAAGTCCAGGCTCACCTGGTCGAGCACGGTTTTGGCACCGAAACCCAGGGTGAGGTTCACCGCCCCCATCGCCGGAGGACCGCCATCAGCATCAACGGCATCGGTCTCGGCGTCGGGCTGTTCACGGTCCATCAACATCCGATGCTACGTCGTGACGCCACACTCGGGGTCAATCGCTATGACCCTCCGGTCATCTTCCAAGGGTCTTCCCAGGGTTTGTATATTCACGCTGGGTTCACACATTTGTTGCCGAACAGCGACTCGTCACGTGCCCGGGAACGTGGTTCCGCGTTTCGGCTTCACCCGGTGGCAGAGTGGGGTGTGTTCGTCACCCTGTTCAGAGAGGGGTTCTGTGAAGGTCAACCGATCTGGTGCCGCGCTGAGCCTGCTGGCTGCCACCACACTTGTGTTAGCGGCATGCGGTAGCAACACAAGCACCTCGTCGTCTGGCTCAAGCGCAGCGTCGGGCGCGGTGCACTGCGGCGGCAAGAGGGTACTCAAGGCCAGCGGCGCGACCGCGCAAGAGAACGCGATAGCACAGTTTGTCTACGCCTATGTCCATGCGTGCCCGGGGTACACGCTGGACTACGCCGCGATCGGCTCCGGCGCAGGGGTGAAGCAGTTCCTCAATAACGAGACCGATCTGGCGGGTTCCGGCGTGCCGTTGAACCCGTCGAAGGGCGAGCCCGACAGGGCGGCGGAGCGATGCGACTCACCGGCGTGGGACCTGCCGGCGGTGTTTCAACCGATCGCGGTCACCTACCGCATCAGCGGGGTGAGTTCGCTGAAGCTGGACGGGCCCACGACCGCGAAGATTTTCAACGGCAGCATCACCAGCTGGGATGACCCGGCGCTCAAGGCGCTCAATGCGGGCGCCGACCTGCCGTCGATGCCCATTCACGTCATCTTCCGCAGCGACAAATCCGGTAACTCGTTCAACTTCCAGCAATACCTCGAGGCCGCATCCAGCGGTGCGTGGGGTAAAGGCGCCAGCGAGACGTTCCTCGGGGGTGTCGGTGACGGCGCCGCCGGGGATGATGGCACGTCGGCGGCCCTGCAGAACACCGACGGGTCGATCACCTACAACCAGTGGTCGTTCGCGGTGGGCAAACAGTTGACCATGGCCCAGATGATCACGTCAGCGGGTCCAGACCCGGTGTCGATCACTACCGACTCGGTCGGCAAGACGATTGCCGGGGCCAGGATCACGGGGCAAGGCAATGACCTGGTGTTGGACACGTCGTCGTTCTACACGCCGACACAGCCCGGTGCTTACCCGATCGTGGAGGCGACCTACGAGATCGTCTGCTCGAAGTATCCCGATTCCGCGACCGGCACGGCGGTAAGGGCGTTTATGCAGGCCACAATCGGTCCGGGCCAAGATGGTTTGGAGCAGTACGGATCCATTCCGCTGCCGAGCTCGTTCCAGTCAAAACTGACGACAGCGGTAAATGCTATCTCTTGATCAGGTGAAGGGAGCTCGACGGTGAGCGACAGTAAGCCGGGTTCGCGGGTGGGGTCGCGGTTTGGGCCCTATCAGCTGAGGCGGCTGCTGGGCCGCGGCGGGATGGGCGAGGTTTACGAGGCCGAGGACACCCGCAAGCACCGGGTGGTGGCATTGAAGCTGATCTCGGAGCAATACTCCGCGAACCCGTTGTTTCGCGCGCGGATGCAACGCGAGGCCGAGGCCGCGGGGCGGCTGACCGAGCCACATGTGGTGCCGATCCATGACTACGGCGAGATCGACGGGCAGCTGTATTTGGACATGCGCCTGATCGAAGGCACCTCTTTGCGCACCATGCTGACGCGCGACGGTCCGCTGGCGCCGGCACGGGTGGTGGCCATCGTGCACCAGATTGCCGCCGCGCTGGACGACGCGCACGCCGCGGGCGTGACGCACCGCGATGTCAAACCGGAAAACATCCTGATCACCCGCAGCGACTTCGCCTATCTGGTGGACTTCGGTATCGCCCGCGCCGCCGCCGACCCAGGGCTGACCCAGACCGGGACCGCGATGGGAACCTACAACTACATGGCGCCGGAGCGGTTCACCGGCAATGAGGTCACCTATCGCGCCGATATTTATGCGCTGGCCTGTGTGTTGGGCGAGTGTTTGACCGGGTCGCCTCCCTATCGGGCCGACAGCATCGAACGGTTGATCGCCGCGCATCTGTTAGAGCCTGCTCCGCGGCCCAGCCAGCTGCTGCCCGGGCGGGTTCCGCCGGCCCTAGACCATGTGATCGCCAAGGGCATGGCCAAAAACCCGCAGGAACGCTATCTGTCCGCCGGTGATCTGGCCATCGCCGCCCACGAAGCGCTCACCACGTCCGAGCAACACCAGGCCAGCACGATCCTGCGGCAAGGTGAGAATGCGACCCTGCCGGCCAACGCCGCCGATACGGGCTTTGGCGGCGACGAGACCATGGCCCGTCCCACGTCAACGGGCGCAGGCGGCGGCAGCTGGCGCGACCAACCCAGGTACTCCTCTTCCGTCAATCATGGGAGCCCACCTATGTCTGGCCGAGACCCCTATGCACGCCAGCCTGACTTCAGACACGCTGGGCCGCAGCCCCGCAGCAAACGGAAGTTGTGGGGGATCGTCGGCGCTGGCACGCTCTTGCTCATCCTCATCGCCGCCGTCGCCGTCACCGCACACCTCGTATCGCGCCCCCGATCGCCATCGGAGCAGGCGACCGGACAAACCGTACTCCCGTTCAACGGCATCGACTTCCGGCTCTCCCCGGGCGGGGTGGCGCTGGACACCGCCGGCAACGTATACGTCACCAGTGAGGGCATGTACGGACGGGTGGTGAAGTTGGCGGCCGGGTCGAGCACCACGACGGTGCTGCCGTTCAACGGCCTCTACCAGCCCCAGGGGCTGGCGGTGGATACCGCCGGCGCCGTGTACGTCGCCGATTTCAACAACAGGGTGGTGAAGCTGGATGCCGGGTCGAACAACCAGACTGTGCTGCCTTTCGCCGGCCTCAATTACCCCGAGGGTGTGGAAGTGGATGCCCAGGGCAGTGTGTATGTCGCCGACCGGGGCAATAACAGGGTGGTGAAGCTGGCGGCCGGGTCCAACACCCAGACCGTGCTGCCGTTCACCGGCCTCAAGAACCCCGACGGGGTGGCCGTGGACGCCGCCGGCAACGTCTACGTCACCGACACCGACCACAACAGGGTGGTGAAGTTGGAGGCCGGGTCGAACAACCAGACCGTGTTGCCGTTCACCGGCATCTCGGTCCCGTGGGGTATCACGGTGGACAGCGCCGGCAACGTCTACGTCACCGAACACGACAAAAACCAGGTGGTGAAGTTGGTGGCCGGGTCCAGCACACCGGCCGTGTTGCCGTTCACCGGCCTCAACACCCCTTTGGGGGTGGCGGTCGACAAGGACGGGACCGTGTACGTCGCCGACCGCGGCAACGACAGGGTGGTCAAGCTCGCGGCCTAAGGAGCCCCGCCGTCGGTCAGAAGCACGTCGTTGTGCTGTCCCGGGGTGGGTGGGGGATCGGTGGCCACGGCGTCGAAGCTCGAGTAGCGCGCCGGGGTGCGGATCACCGTAATGGCGTCCTCGCCGCTGCCGACTTCCAGGGCCAGGTCGTTCTCGGCGAACAGCGGGGTGTCGACCACCTGTTTCCAGGTATAGGCAAGGCAGGCCATGAGGCCGCCTTCTTGCAGCAGTTCAACCCATTCAGCGGCGGTCTTGGCGGCCAGCGCCGACTCGAGTTCGTCGGTCAGCTCGGGGTAATTGAGCGCCCGCGCGCGCTGGTCGATGAACCGCTCGTCGTCGAGGAGGTCGGGCCGGCCGATGATCTGGCACAGTTTCGTCCAGTGCTTGGGTACATACGCGCTGATCACCAGGTACCCGTCGGCGGCCCGGAATGCGTCCGATGGTTGAGTGGCGAAGCCAACTCCCTTGCGCCGCTTGGTCTTTGGTGACGATTCCGGTTTGGGGCGGTCGCCGCTAGCGCGGTTCAGGTGCATGGTCAGCTGGTTGGCCTGCAGCCCCACCGCGACGTCGTACATCGCGACCCGGACGACGTCGGCCACCCCGTGGCGCTCGCGGTTGAGCAGCGCGGCCAGCACCGCCTGGGCCAGCACGTGACCGCTGGCGTTGTCGACGAGCTGGAACGGGATGATCTGCGGCTTGCCATCCGGCGTGGGCATCCCGGTGGTCATGCCCGCCTCGGCGGCGACCATCAGGTCGACGCCCGGCCTGCTGCCGTGCGGGCCATTGCCGCCGTAGGCGGACAGGCGCGCGTAGATCAGTTTGGGGTTGCGTGATCGCAAGTCGTCGGGGCCCAGGCCCATTCGTTCCATCACCCCGGGGCGAAACCCTTCCAGCAGCACGTCGGCGGTGTCGGCGAGCCGCAGGATCTGCTGCTTGGCCTCTTCGGAGGTCAGGTCCGCCGTCACCGACTTCTTGCCCCGGTTGTTCGGCAGAAAATACGTGGCCAGCGGCGGGCGTCCGGGAAGGACTGCGGTAATGTGCCGGGCCGCCTCACCACCGGGCGCCTCGACCTTGATGACGTCGGCACCCAGGTCGGCCAGGACCTGTCCGGCCAGCGGCCCGGCAACGTTCTGGGTGAAATCGAGTACCCGGAACCCGTCAAGCGGTTTGGCGGGATTGTTGTTCGACATCGGCGGAGCCTTCCTGATTCTGTCCCTAACGCGCGGGGGTCTGCCGGTGCAGCACAGCGGTGCCGTAGTAGTTCTGGGCAAAGGGGGCTTCCTCGGCGGCGGGGCCGTCGACGGGCTGCGGCGGAAATCCGTTGTCGGCCAACAACTGATTCAGCGGCGTGCGAACCAGGAACCAGCCGCGGTCGTCCAGGTAGGTTGCCACGTCGTTGCGTTCGCCGGGGTAGCCCAGGCTTTCAAGTTCGACGTCGAGACCGTGCTCATACCACCGTTGGTAGATGGCGTCGAAAAGCTGCCGGCCGGCAGGGGCACTGACAAAGACTTCGGCCATCAGCCGGCTGCCGTCGCCGCTGAGCGTGGTGATGTTGTCCAGCAGCCGGTCCTGGCCCTCCGGTGGCAGGTACCCGAAAAGTCCCTCGGCGGCCCATGCTGTGGGTCGCTCGGCGTCGAACCCGGCCTGTCGCAGTGCCGAGGGCCAATCGTGTCGCAGATCGATCGGGACTCCGCGCACGTCGGCTGTCGGCGCGGCGCCCAGGGCGGCCAGTGCGGCGGCCTTGAATTCGATGACTTGGGGTACGTCGATCTCGAAGACCGTCGTCCCCGCCGCCCACCCCAGGCGATACCCACGTGCGTCGAGACCGGAGGCCAGGATGACCGCCTGACGGATGCCGGAGGCCTCCGCTGCGGCGAAGAACGCGTCGATGTGGCGGGTGCGCGCCGCCTGCTGGTCGGTCATGCGCTGCATACCCCACGGGGCGTCGGGGATGTCGACCTCGGCGGCGTCGAGTTCGCCGCTGGCCCATCGGGTGAAGAAGTCAATGCCGACCGCGCGCACCAGTGGTTCGGCGAACCGGTCGTCGATCAGGGCAGCCCTGCTGGCACGGGCGCGGCCTGCGGCCACCATGGTGGCGGTGGCGCCCACGCTGGACGTCAGGTCCCAGGTGTCGTTCTCGGTGCGCCCCATCCACAAATCTCCTCGACGGCTGCGAGCTACTGGTTAGTCAGATTAACCACAAACAGTCCGGGCCGATGGCGCACCGTCTGAACTGGCGAAACCGGCACCGGGCCGGTCTTGGCTCTAACATCGTCGGGATGGGGACGAAGACCGGCGACGGATCCGCTGTCGCTGCGCCGACGTCGGTCGCGCGCGGGGCGGACTGGCAGCACAACGCTCAGTGGGCGCGGCGGCTGGCCTGGGTCAGCCTGAGTGTATTGCTCATCGAGGGCGGGGTGGGGCTGTGGCAGGGCCTGGCGGTCGGATCCATCGCGCTGACCGGGTGGGCGCTTGGCGGCGGGTCTGAGGGCCTGGCCAGCGCGATGGTGGTGTGGCGCTTCACCGGTGACCGCATGCTGTCCGCGACCGCCGAGCGGTTCGCGCAGCGCGGAGTTGCGTTGTCATTTTGGCTGACTGCCCCCTACATCGCTGTCGAATCCATCCGCGACCTGACTGGCCGGCACCACGCCGAGACCTCGGTGATCGGCATCGGCTTGACGGCCATCGCCTTGCTGCTGATGCCGGTTCTCGGCTGGGCCAACCACAAGCTGGGCGCGCGGCTGGGATCGGGAGCCACCGAGGGCGAGGGCACCCAGAACTACCTGTGCGCGGCCCAGGCCGCCGGAGTCCTCGTGGGCCTGGCGATCACTGCCGGCTGGCCCGGCGGCTGGTGGATCGACCCCACGATCGGGCTGGCCATCGCCGGCGTCGCCGTCTGGCAGGGCATCCGGGCCTGGCGTGGCCACGACTGCGGGTGCTGACCGGCGGGCTCAGTTTCTGCGTGGCGACCCGCTGCGCCCGGCTTCGCCGCGCTGGCGATCGCCACTAGTCCAGGCGGTACCGGATCAGCCGGGAGCTGTTGGCCACCACTGCCACCGACGACGCGTTGTGCAGGATCGCGGCCAGCACGGGGGAGAGCGCGCCGCCCGCGCCGACAAGCAGCCCGGCGGCGTTGACGGCGATGGACATGCCGTAGTTCTGCTGGATGACGTCGACGGCCCGCGCGCCCAGGTCCCGTACGTCGAGCAGACGGTGCAGATCGTCGTTGGCCAGCGCCACGTCGGCGGTCTCGACGGCGACGTCGGTTCCGGCCAGGCCCATGGCGATTCCGATGTCCGCGGCTGCCAGCGCCGGGGCGTCGTTGACGCCGTCCCCGACCATCCCGACGACGTAACCATCGCTCTGCAGCCGGCGCACCACCTCGAGCTTGTCCTCCGGCATCACCTCGGCGCGCCATTCGTCGATCCCCAGCTCGTCGGCGACAACCTTGGCGATCTCCGGATGATCCCCGGTGAGCATGACGATCCGGTGGACGCCGCTGTCCCGCAACTTCGTCAGCACCTCGACCGCCTCGGGCCGCACTTCGTCACGCAGGCTGATCAGCCCCACCAGCGTGCCGTCCACGGCGAGCAGCAACGGGGTCTCCGCCTGGCGTCGCAGTTTGTCGACCCACACCGACGCCTTCTTGGACACCCTCACCTTTTCGCCGCGCAGCAGCGACGGGCTACCCAGCAGCAGGGTCCGGCCGTCGGCCCGGGTTCGCATGCCCAGGCCGACCAGCACCTCACACTCCTCGTGCGGCGGAATGCTGATGCGGCGTTCCTCGGTCGAGCGGATCACCGCTTCGGCCAGCGGGTGACGCGAGTGGATCTCCGAGCTGGCGGCATAGGCCAGAACCTGCTCGGGCTCCCAATCTTTGTGCATGGCAACGATATTGGTGACCACCGGACGGCCCACGGTCAGCGTCCCGGTCTTGTCGAACACGATCGCGTCGACCCGGCCCGCCTGTTCGAGGTGGGATCCGCCCTTGATCAGGATGCCGCGGCGCGCACCGTTGCCGATCGCTGCGCTGATCGCGGTCGGGGTGGACAGGCCCACCGCGCACGGGCACGCGATCAACAGCATGGTCATCGCGCGGCGCACGTCTCCGGTGATCAGCAAGGTGATGGCCGAGACGATGAACGAGGTGGGCACGAAGCGGCGGGAGAAGTTCTCGCCGACCGTCTGGATGGGCGCCCGGTCGAGCTGAGCCTCTTCGACTCTGGTGATGATGCGCCCGATGGTGGTTTGGTTGCCGACCGCGTGGGCACGCACCACCAGGCGTCCGCGCACCACGACCGAACCGGCGTGCACGGGTGTCCCCACGGTGACACTGACCGGCAGGTTTTCGCCGGTGATCGCGGACTGGTTGACGATCGCGTCGCCGTCGACCACCTCGCCGTCGACCGGTATCGCGACGTGGTCGTGCACCACCACCTCGTCGCCGATCTGCACGGTATCGATGGGCACCTGGACTTCTGTGCCGGCCGCAGGGCCCTCGGTCAGGCGAATCCATGCCGTGTCCTGGTTGCCGCGCAGCAGTTCCGAGATGGCCCGCCGGGTTCGCCGCAGCGTCAGATCCTGCAGGTACTCGCCGATATTGAGTAGCCACAGCACGGTGAGCGCGACGACGTTCTCACGCAGTATGAGGCTCGCCAGGGTCGCCGCCGAGACCAGCGCATCGGTGCCGGCTTTGCCGGAGCGGAGTGAGCGCAGTGCGCCGCGCAGGAATGGGTAGCCGGTAAAGATGGTGACGCCGGTGGCCACCAGCCCGCCGCCCGGCCCGAGCAGCGGGGGTCGTGCGAACACGTAGCGGCGCACGCCGAGCAAGGCCAGCGCCGCGCCACCGATGACCATGCGCAACACGTCGGTGTTGCGGATCTCCGACGAGTGCGGTGCGCGTGCGGGAATCAGCTCCGCAGCGACGTGCGCTGCGCCGCTGATCGCCGCCAGCACCGACGAACGGTCGCAACGCCGGGGCGAGTACCACACGACGACTGACCCGGTGCGCGGGTAGGCGTGCACGACGCGCACACCGTTCTGCTTGGCAACAGCATCTTCGACCGCTACGGCGCGCCGGGAATTGCTGCGGACCCAGTCGACCCGGACCCGCATGCGTCCGGCCGCATCCGAAACCACCACCAGGGCGGGGTCGTCAACTGTTGCGACTTCTTGAGCAATCGCGAGGGTCATGTCGACCGAGATCAGTGGTCGTGGTCGTGGATGTCGCTGACAGCCGGGGTGGGCGCCTCTTCGCCAATGCGCTCGCGGGCTTCGGCCACCACGTCGGCCATCTTCAGCCGGGCCGATTCCGCGGCTTCCTCGGCCTTGCGGGTGCCGCGCAGGCCCAGCTCCGCCGCCGATACCGCGGTCTGGTGCAGCGGCGCCTTGGCTGCGGCCTTGCGCACAACGTCGTAGGCGGCCGCCCCGACCACGCCGTGAACCACCAATGTCGCTGCCTTTGCCAATATTCCGTACGTCGCCATTGCCTGAACCTTCCTTTTGGACTGTCGTCACAGCGTCATCTTGCGCTTACGGCCAAACTAACATCTAAATATCGCAATATCAACATGTATTACCGGGAGCTGTCTTCCTCACAGGACGCGGGTGACTTTTTCGGTCTCGATCCTGCGCTGCAAGGCCCCCGGATCGGGGTTGGCATCGGGATTGGCCACTTGCACCAACGACGCGCCGACAGTCATGACCGCCAGCAGGCCGTCCACCAACTCACCGGGTCCGGCCCACGACGCGGTGGAAAGCACCCGATCGGTTGCAGTCAGACCTCTTGTTGCCGCTGACTGGACACACTCCGCGAGGATCTGGTCGACCGATCGGCCGGCCAGCGCCGGGCCGGGGTGGCGTTCGGGCATTATCTGGTCGCCGTGCACTCGCACCGCCGTCGCGTAGTCGGTGACTCCGATCGGCAGGTCGGGTACAGGCCGGCCGAACGGATCCAGCGACAACACCGCGACCTCGCCGCCGACCCCGTCGGCGGCTGTGATGTCCAAAGCCTCGTCCAGCCGTTCTGCGGTGCACAGCGCGATATCAGCTACTGGATCGTCCAGTACCGCCTCGGCGCCGATCCACCACACTCCGAACAACACCGCCGCGGTCTGCCAATGTGCCGGCAGCAGGATCGCGATCCGGCTGGCCGGCCCGGCGGCCAGTTCGTCGCGCAACAGGTTGGCGGTCTTGGCGGCCCAGTTGGCCAGTGTCACCGCGGACAGCTCGATGCGCTCGCCGGTGGCGTCGTCGTAATAGGTGATGCGCGGGCCGACCGGGTCGGCGCGCAGCATCGGATCGAGGATCGCCGCGGACAGCGTGGTCAGTTGATGCATTCCGGCTCGTCGGAGCCGGCGGTCAGGATTGGCGACGGCGGGGGAGCGGTGCCGTCCGGGGACCCCAGGTTGGACGCGTCGGTGGTCGTTATGGACCCGCCGTCCCCCAGTCCGGAGCCCGGACCGCTGTAGTCGTTGGCCAGCACCACCCGGACCGAACCCGCCGGTATCGACGCATCGGCGACGACCGGCAACCCGCCCAGTTCCTTGGCGATCTCCTGTGCGCCCAGGTCGTCGGTCTTGGCGGCCCGCACCTGGCTGGCTTTCACGTGGCCGCCGTCGTTGTTGCCGACGGAGCCGGCAGTAAATCCCCTGGAGGTCAATACGTCTAAAACCGCCGCCGCCAGTCCGTTGATGTCGGTGTCGTTGACGACGCTGGCTGTGGTCTTGGCGGGTGTGTAGGCCAGCTGTTCGGTCTTGCCCTCATCCTGCTCGTGCAGCAGGCCGGCAACCCAGTCGGCAACCTGGTGCGGATCCACCCGCACCACACTTTGCATGCCGTCGTCACTCCAGCCGGCCCCGTCGAGCACCGGAATGGTGGCGAAGGCGACGTTACCGCCGGCCAGCTTCTGCAACTGCTGGACGAAATCCATGATGTCCCACCCCGAGGACAGCACCACCGAGCGCTGGACGGCCTGCTCCAGCCGTTTCATTGTGGCGGGGCTGGACAGCGTCTTGCCGGAGATGACCCGGTGGGCCAACGAGGCCATCACCGCCTGCTGGCGCACCACCCGGTCCAGGTCGCCGCGCGGCAGCTCGTGGCGCTGGCGGACGAAGCTGAGTGCCTGCGGACCGTTGAGTTTCTGTCGGCCGGCCGGAAAGTCTGCACCCGAAAGTGGTTCGTACACAGGCTCTTTGAGGCAGACATCGACGCCGCCGAGCGCGTCGGAAATCAACGCGAAACCGAGTAGCCCGATCTCGGCGTAGTGGTCGACCGTGACTCCGGTGAGGTCGCTGACCGTCTTGATCAGGGCCTCGCGCCCGGCCTCGGTGCCGTCAGCCGCGGCTTCGGCGGCCGAAGCACCGGCTTGGACGAGGCCGGCCCGCTTGGTCTCTCTGGTTTCGCCGTAGACGCCGTTGATCTTGGTCTTGCCCAGACCGGGGGCCGCGACGTAGGAGTCCCGCGGAATCGAGATCGCGGTGGCTGACTTCCCGCTGTTGGGTATCCGGATCAGGATGATGGTGTCGGTGTTGGTGGCTTCCTCGTCGCCGGCCCGCAACGTCGCCAGTTCCTCGGCTGACAAGGGGTTGCCGTGGGCATCGGTACGGCTGTCCAGGCCGACCAGCAAAATGTCGATCGCGCCGTCGTCGCCGCCGCGACCCAGCGAGGGCGCGGACATGTGGAATATGCCGTCTTCGAACGACCGGACGTTGGTCCATGCCAATCCGGTGGCGAGGACGATCGCAAAGGCTAATGCCGTGGAAGCCGCGCGAACCGCACGAACAACACGTTGCACAGGCATCACTGTAGGTTACTTGTGTCACAGCCGCTTTCCGGGTAGCCCGGTTCGGCGTGCCAGACTCAAACGCATGTCGGGTAGGCCACAAAGGCTAGTGATCACCGGTGCAGGCGGGCAGCTCGGCAGCATTTTGGCTGCGCAGGCCGCCAGTCGGGGCCGCGACTTGCTGGCAAGGACGTCTTCGGAATGGGACATCACCGACCCCGGTGCGGCCGACCAGATCGTCCAAAGCGGTGATGTCGTGGTCAATTGCGCTGCCTACACCAACGTCGACGGCGCTGAGAGTGACGAGTCGGGTGCATACGCCGTCAATGCCGCAGGCCCGGAAAACCTGGCGCGGGCGTGCGCGCGCGCCGGTGCCCGGTTGATCCATGTCTCCACCGACTACGTATTCAATGGTGACTTCAGTGGCTTGTCTGAAGGCGCAGTGCCCCGTCCCTACGAGCCCAGCGATGAAACCGCGCCACAGGGCGTATACGCCCGCAGCAAGCTCGCCGGTGAACAGGCGGTGCGGGCGGCGCTGCCGGAGGCCGTCGTGGTGCGGACCGCCTGGGTCTACACCGGCGGGGCCGGCAACGATTTCGTCGCCGTCATGCGCCGGCTGGCCGCCGGCGACGGTCCCATTGATGTGGTCGACGACCAGATCGGCTCGCCGACCTACGTCGCCGACTTGGCGACCGCGTTGCTGGAGGTGGCCGACGCCGGCCTGCGCGGGCGCCTCTTGCATGCCGCCAACGAGGGTGCGGTCTCCCGGTTCGGGCAAGCTCGCGCGGTGTTCGAGGAATGCGGTGCTGACCCGCGGCGGGTGCGGCCGGTCAGTAGCGCACATTTTCCGCGGCCCGCGCCGCGGCCGTGCTACTCGGCGCTGTCTGGCCGACAGTGGGCTGCGGCGGGCCTGACGCCGCTACGGCCGTGGCGCAGTGCACTTGTCGCGGCGCTGGCGGCAGCTTCCAGCAGAGCTCCGGCCGGCCGACCGTTACCCTCAACGCGTGACTGACGTCCTGCCGGTCGTAGCGGTGACCTACTCGCCGGGCCCCCACCTGGAGCGGTTCCTGGCCTCGTTGTCGCTGGCCACCGAGCGTCCGGTCAGCATTCTGTTGGCCGACAACGGCTCTACCGACGGAACGCCGCAGGCCGCAGTCGAGCGCTACCCCAACGTGCGGCTGCTCCCGACCGGGTCCAATGTCGGGTACGGAACCGCGGTGAATCGCACGGTCGCCCAGCTCGACGCTGTTGGCGAACCCTGGGTCGACAACTGGGTGATCGTGGCCAACCCGGACGTGCAGTGGGGCCCGGGCAGCATCGACGCCCTGCTGGACGCCGCCGACCGCTGGCCCCGCGCGGGCGCGCTGGGCCCGCTCATCCGGGACCCCGACGGGTCGGTGTACCCGTCGGCGCGCCACCTGCCCAGCCTGATCCGCGGCGGCATGCATGCGGCGCTCGGGCCGATCTGGCCGCGCAATCCGTGGACGAAGGCCTACCGGCAGGAGCACCTCGAGCCCAGTGAACGGCCGGTGGGCTGGCTGTCGGGGTCGTGTCTGCTGGTGCGCCGGTCGGCCTTCAGTCAAATCGGCGGATTCGACGAGCGCTACTTCATGTATATGGAGGATGTCGACCTCGGCGACCGGCTGGGCAAAGCCGGCTGGCTCAGCGTCTATGTGCCCTCTGCCGAAGTTCTGCACCACAAGGGCCACGCGACTGGACGCGATCCGGCAAGTCATCTGGCGGCGCATCACAAAAGCACCTACATATTCCTGGCAGATCGGCATGCTGGTTGGTGGCGGGCCCCGCTGCGCTGGACGCTGCGGGGATCGCTGGCGGTGCGTTCCCGCCTGATGGTGCGCAGTTCCCGCCGGAAACTGGCAGAAGGGCGACACTGAGTTGGCAACACACCAAGTCGATGCGGTGGTCCTGGTCGGCGGCAAGGGCACCAGGCTGCGGCCGCTGACATTGTCGGCACCCAAGCCCATGCTGCCGACCGCCGGGCTGCCATTTCTGACCCATCTGCTGTCGCGGATCGCCGCCGCGGGCATCGAGCACGTAATCCTGGGCACGTCGTATCGGCCCGCGGTATTCGAAGCCGAGTTCGGCGACGGATCCAAGCTGGGCCTGCAGATCGAGTACGTGACCGAAGAGAATCCCCTGGGGACCGGTGGCGCCATCGCCAACGTCGCCGGCAAGCTTCGTCACGACACCGTGATGGTGTTCAACGGCGACGTGCTCTCCGGTGCCGACCTGGGCCAGCTGCTGGCGTTCCACCAAGCTAAGCAAGCCGACGTCACATTGCACCTGGTGCGGGTGGGTGACCCACGGGCCTTCGGCTGCGTGCCCACCGACGAGGAGGGCCGCGTCGTCGCCTTTCTCGAGAAAACGGAAGATCCGCCGAGCGACCAGATCAACGCCGGCTGCTACGTCTTCGAACGCAAGATCATCGACCGGATTCCCCGGGGCCGCGCGGTCTCGGTCGAACGCGAGGTGTTCCCGGCTCTGCTCGCCGACGCCGACGTCAAGGTCTGCGGCTACGTCGATGCCACCTATTGGCGGGACATGGGTACACCGGAAGACTTCGTTCGCGCATCGGCGGATCTGGTGCGCGGGATCGCCCCGTCACCTGCCTTGCAAGGTCACCGCGGCGAGCGGTTGGTGCATGACGGCGCGGCGGTGTCGCCCGGCGCGTTGCTGATCGGCGGCACGGTCGTCGGGCGGGGAGCCGAGATCGGCCCCGGTGTCCGGCTGGACGGCGCGGTCATCTTCGACGGCGCCAAGGTCGAGGCCGGCAGCGTGATCGAGCGCTCGATCATCGGCTTCGGCGCCCGGATCGGCCCGCGGGCGTTGATCCGCGACGGCGTGATCGGCGATGGCGCCGACATCGGCGCGCGCTGCGAGCTGCTGCGTGGCGCGCGGGTGTGGCCCGGCGTCGCTATCCCTGACGGCGGTATCCGCTACTCGTCCGACGTTTGAGCCTGCCTCGAGCGTGAAGTTGGTCTCACGCTCGCCGTGTCGCCCGAGCGACCAGGTACGTCAGCGCGTGATCGGTTCCGGCCGGCAACGCGTCGGCCGGCCACCACCGCAAGTCTTCCGACTCGTCGCTGATCGCGATCTGCGCCCCGGCCGGGGCGCGCGCCACGAATTGCAGGTCGAGATGGCGGGTCGGTATGCCCAGTGAGCACGTGACCGGGTGGACATGCACGGCGGCCAGTTCAGAGTCGATACGCAGATTGGTGATGCCGGATTCCTCGGCGGCCTCGCGCAGTGCCGCGGCGACGAGGTCGTCGTCGTCTTCCTCGCAGTGCCCACCCAGTTGCACCCAGCGGCCGAGGCGCGGGTGCAAGGTGAGCAGCGCTCGACTGCCGGTGTCGTCGAGCACCAGGGTCGAGGCGGTGACATGACCTGGCACGCATTCGCGACGGCACGCGTCGGTGCGACCGTGCACGAAGGCCAGCACCGCGTGCCGCAACGAGTCCTGGGCCGGATCCGGTGCCTGCCAGTCGGTGAGGATCGCGATCGCCGAGTCCCGAACCTTCACCGGGATCCCCGCTTGGTCCGGCGATCGCGAAGCGCGATCCACGCCGACCGGCAGTGCGCCACGACCTCCGGTGACAAACCGAGTCCGTCGATCAGAACACGTCGGTCCACGACATCGAGCGCTTTGTCGACCTCGTTGGCCTTCAGTAATAGATCGACGTCCCCGGCCAATTCGGCGCCGGCCTGCTCCGGTGGGGGAATGGGTAACTGCTCGGCTTCGCGCGGTTCCAGCTCCAATATGCCTCCTCCGTAACTGCGGCCCATGATTTCGGCGAAGGCGAAAGTCACGCTGTTGTGGAACACCGCGGCAAGTGCGGCCGGGTCTATCTGGGGGTCGGGGCCGGGCTTGACCCGGACTCGGTGGAGCGTGTCGGTGCTCGTTGCTGCCGCGGCGTTGACGGTCAGGCGTGGCGCCAGATGAATCTGGCGCAGCATGAACAGGTCGGGAATCCACAGCGACGGCGTGCTCCACCACGGCTTGCGGATGGAGCACTTGTAGCCCTGGTGGACGCCGGCGGCTTCACCCGCATCGATGTGCGCGATCAGCTCAGGGTCGGTCGGGTTGCGCGGAGCGTCGAGCAGCCAGGTCCGGTGTTTGGCGGCGACATCGCTTGCCCGGCAGTCCATGTCGTAGACCAGGCCGGACAGTTGGGCGCTGCGAGAGACGAGCGGGACACAGTGCGCTGCCAGTCCCAGTTCTTGCACCTGCGCATCGGTGAACGTGAAGAAGCTGTTGCGGCCCGTCACGATGCCCACGTCCACCTCGGCCCGGCCGCCCAGCCGGGTCATGGCGTCGGACTGCGTGAGCGTTCGAAGCGTCTGTATCTGAGCGGGGTCGAGAAAGTACTTGGTCCACTTCTCCTTTTCGTGTAAGGGCGCGGGCCCCGGGAGAACCGATTCGACGTTGAGATCGGCCCCCGTAGCCAAGGAGGCGAGTGCGTCGGCGTCGCGGAGACTGACGGTGCGAATGTGCGCCGGGGCTTTCCCTTGACCACCACCGGCCACACCGCAGAACAACACGACCTCCTGCAGGATGCCGTCGAACACCAACCGTTCGAACGTCACCAGCGTGATCTCCCGGAAGCGGCTCAGGAGAAAGTCGCGCAATGGCGCGGCATAGGTGACTTGGAGCAACTCCGCGGGCAGCACCAGACCTACCCGCCCGCCGTCGCGCACCAGGGTGGTGCTCGCTACAACGAACGGGACCCAGGCGTTGGTCAACTTCGTAGGGCGTAGGCCCGCAGTCCTCATTAGTTCGAGGGCAGGCTCCCGTTGGTCGGATGGCCAGTTCCCGAAGCGAATGTAGGGCGGGTTGCCCGCGACCCCGTCCCAGTTGCCGGCACCGGACGTGCCGAGCCAGGTGAACAGGTTGTCGGTGTCGACGGGTGCGAACTCCCGCGCCTTGGCTGCCTCCTGCGACACCAGTTCCACGCCGTGTGCATGGCTGCTGATCGCGGCCAGCTCGCGCAGGATTCGGCCGTCGCCGCAGGAGGGCTCCAGGATTCGTGGACCCGCCTGCAGAACCCACCGGGCCAGAAATCGGGCAACGGGCGCCGGGGTGTAGTAGCCGCCGCGAACCTTGTCAGCCGACGCGGCGGTCTTTCCCGCGAACGTCTTCATGGGGTCAAGTATCGGTTCACTTGCGGATCAACAGGTCCGCGACGCGCACCGGGTCGCGTGGCCCGGGCGGCTCCTCGGCGTAGCCGATCGCGACAGCGCCCAACGGCTCCCAGTCGGCAGGCAGCTCCAGCTCTTCGCGGACCAGGTCGGCGGCGAAGATCGTCGAGCCGATCCAGCAACTACCCAGCCCGCGGACCGCCAGCGCGACCAGCAGGGCCTGCACCGCAGCACCGACCGCGACGGTGAACATGGTGTGCTCGGCGTCGGTGCGGGCGGCGTCGGGATAGGTGTGTGCGCCGTCGGGGACCAGCATCGGGATGACGACCTCGGGTGCGTCGTAGAGGATCTGGCCGCGCGCCACCCGACGTTCGACGGAGCCGGCGGGCTTGCCGTCGCCGGTGAGGTCGGACCGCCACTTGTCTTTCATCCGATCGAGCAGCCGGGTGCGGGTGGCGTGCCTCTGCAGCCACACGAACCGCACCGGCCGGGTGTGATGGGGCGCCGGCGCGGTGAGCGACTCGGCAACGGCGGCCTCGACGAGGTCCGGCGGCACCGGCTCGCCGCTGAACCGGCGCACCGACCTGCGCAACGGCTGTGCCTGCCGACGCCCCATATCGAGGGCTTCGGCGGTACCGAGCCAGAACAGGTCTTCGTCACCCGGCCGCACCAGTTGGCGGGCCGTTGAGCCGTCGTCCGCAGTGGGGAGCCCGCGCACTACGGCCACCGGCATCGCGGTCAGCTTGCCTTTCACCAGATCGGCGGCGGCCGCGATCTCGTCGGCGACCGCGATCTCGGTGACGATCAACTCGTTTCCATGTCGGTCGACGGCGCCCGAATAGTTGTGCAACACCGCCAGACCGGCAGCGCCGACAGCGGCATCGATCTGGCCGTTGCGCCAGGCGCGGCCCATGGTGTCGGTGATAACCACGGCGACGGTGACGCCGAGCCGCTCGCGCAACCCGGCACGCAGGGCCGCGGCGCTGGCGTCTGGATCAACGGGCAGCAGTGCCAATTCGGACCGGCCGACGTTGGATCCGTCCACGCCGGCGGCAGCCTGAACCAGCCCGAGCCGGTTCTCGGTGATCAACGTCCGGCCCTTGCGCGCCAGCACGCGTACCGCCTCGTCGTCGATCAGCTTGCGGCGTAATCGGTCTCTTCGCTCAGCATCTTCGGGAGCCGGCACCAGCCGGCCCTCGCACTTGGACACCACCTTGCTGGTGACCACCACGACGTCGCCGTCGCGCAGCCACGGCGCGGCTGTGGCGACGGCGACGCTCAGCGCGTCGCCGGGACGGAATTCGGGAAGCCCGGTGACGGGCAGGATCTCGATCGTCGAGGCGGTGCCATGTTCGCCCGGAGGCGGCGGCCTGGGTTCCGGGGGGCTCTGGGGGGTCTGGGGGCCGGTCACACCGCCACGCCCGCAAGGTCCAGCCCGGCGCGAACCATTTCAGCCGTTGCATTGGGGTCGCTCATCAGCAGCGGTATCGATCGCACCGTGACTCCGTCGATTTCGGCCCGGTCGCCGTCGTGCACCAGCCAGCAGTTCAGTATCCCGGTGGTGCTGCGCGCGCCATAGTGCCGGCCCACCGCCTCCGCGGTGGAATCCACCCCGATCACAGAAAGGCATGCATCAGCCATGCCGCGCAACGGCTTTCCGCCGATGATCGGCGAGTAGCCGACGATCGGGGCGGTGGCCGCCCGCAGCGCACCACGAATGCCGGGGATGGCCAGGATGGCTCCGATGCTGACCACCGGGTTGGACGGTGCCAGCATGATGACGTCGGCGTCGGCGATGGCTGCTACCGTTTCGGTTGCGGCGCTGGCCGTTTCAGCCCCGACGAAGGCAAAGCTGTGCGTCGGCACCTGGGCGCGATAGCGTACCCACCACTCCTGGAAATGGATCGCCCGCGGGGCTTCGTCGACTGGATCGGTGACCACCACGTGGGTTTCGCAACGGTCGTTGCTGGCGGGCAGCAACCTCGCGCCCGGTTGCCAGCGGTCGCACAGCGCGGTGGTGATCTGTGACAGCGGATAGCCGGCCCGCAGCATCTGGGTGCGCACCAGGTGGGTGGCCAGATCCCGGTCGCCGAGTCCGAACCAGTCGGGCTGCACGCCGTAGCGCGCCAGTTCCTCTTTGGCGTGCCAGGTTTCGTCACGATGACCCCAGCCGCGTTGCGGGTCGACGCCGCCGCCCAGGGTGTACATGCAGGTGTCCAGATCCGGGCAGACGCGCAGCCCGTGGATCCAGGCGTCGTCGCCGATGTTCACGACAGCGGCCAGCTCGTGGCCGGCGTCGTCCCGTGTGGCAAACCGGCCCAGACCCAGCAGCTGCTGGACCCCGAGCAGGAAGCGGGCGCCGCCGACTCCACCGACGAGAACGGTGACCTTCACATCGCAGGACAGTACCTGTCGGCTACGGCGGGGCAGCCGGCCGTCGCCAACGGTGGCCGATCTCCTGGACGGGCGGAGACAAGCCTCGGACAGGCCTCGGACGAGCCTCGGACAAGCGTTGTGACGAGTTGCACTCGACACGCCGGAAGGCCAACCACAACAGAACCGCGGAAATTTGATCACGAGATGGTATGGAAATGCGCCGGAATGCTTGACCCAGGTCGTCAACCCGTGTCTAATCACATGAGTGTCATTTCCCGGTTGGCCGGCCGGTTCCGGTGTCGCAGACCGAGATTCGATCACTTGTTCGAATTAGGTTGACTGTACATCAAAACAGTGGGAAACCATTTCACTATCTATCTATAGGTGAGGAGGCGGAGGCATGTCCTATGAGCACCTTCGGGGCGTAATGGGAAGCACACCGCACACCACTGCCGGTCCGGCAACAGTACCGGCAATGGAAATTGCCCGCCCGCACTTGAGTTTGGTTCCCGATGCGTCCGCCGCATTCGAACCAGAACCCCTGCTGGCTCCTATCGACGCGCCCAGCGACCAATGGCAGGACCGCGCCCTTTGCGCGCAAACGGATCCCGAAGCGTTCTTCCCGGAGAAGGGCGGCTCCACCCGCGAGGCCAAGAAGATCTGCCTGGGCTGCGAGGTGCGTCATGAGTGTCTGGAGTACGCCCTGGCCCACGACGAGCGTTTCGGCATCTGGGGTGGTCTCTCCGAACGCGAACGTCGCCGCCTCAAGCGCGGCGTAATCTGACGGGCCCAGCCCGCCGGCCGGTCAGCCGTCGTCGATCGTCGGGTCGATGGCGGAGGGTTCGACGTCCAGGTAGATGGCCACCTGAGCCACCAGGATCTCGTGCAGCAATTCACCAAGCTCGACGGTGTCCTTCGCCCGTCGCTCTATTGGCTTGCGGAACAAGACAATTCGCGCTCGCGTGGCGTTGCCGCGGACGTCGACACCGGCGGGGATCAGGCGGGCGAGCACGATGGGCCCGTCGGCGATGACCTCGGGCGGCCACTGCACGCTCTCGGGATCCTTGGCGGCGATGCGGGGAATCTCATCGACTGCGACATCGAGTTCGGACACCCGGTCCTGCCATCGCCGTTCGATGGGTTCGTAAGCTTCCAGCACCGCCATGTCGAATCGCTCGGCCCGGCTGCGCCATCCCGGCACTGTCGGCGGCAGCAGCGGACCGCGCATATCGCGGCGCCGCCGCGATGGGCGGTGCGACGCCGATCTGCCCTCCGCCCGACCGCTCGGCGGGAAGCTGCGGGAATCGCTCACGCGCCGATGGTAACGGTTATACATCGCGCCCGGAACGGATGCGCGTGTCCGCCGCTTCGGCAGCGTTTCCGCGCGATAGCCTTTCGATCGTGAACGTACCCCGTCGCTGCTGCCGGCCCGGGTGTCCGCACTATGGAGTGGCAACGTTGACGTTCGTCTACTCGGACTCGACGGCGGTGGTCGGTCCGCTCGCCACCGCGCGGGAACCGCACTCGTGGGATCTGTGCGTCGGCCATGCCGGCCGTATCACCGCACCGCGCGGGTGGGAACTCGTGCGCCATGCCGGGCCGCTACCCACCCACCCCGACGAGGACGACCTCGTGGCGCTCGCCGACGCGGTGCGCGAGGGCGGCCCGGCCGGTGCGGCGTCTTCCCATGCGGGGTGTTACGCCGGGGATACGGGCGCGCCGCTGGACGGCTTTCCCCCGCAAGCGGGAGGTGCCCCCACCGATCCCCGCCTTTACCATGCCGGCGCCCAGGCCACCGCGCCAAGTGGTGGCGTGTGCGCGCCACCCGAACATCGTTCGGGACGCCGCCGTGGACACCTGCGGGTGTTGCCCGACCCCTCAGACTAGATGCGCTAGCGTCCGGCGGCCCCCCAGACCGTTCGAGACCGTTTCGGTGCGCAGCTTCGGCGGGCCGATAGGCTGGCGGCCAAGAGACGAAGAAGATCTAGGTCATCAGGAGCCCCCGCCATGTCTTGGCCTGCCGCGGCTATCAATCGTGTCATCAAGGCTTATGACGTGCGCGGGTTGGTAGGCGAAGAGATCGACGAGGCGCTTACCGCCGATATCGGCGCGGCGTTCGCCAGGTTGATGCGTGCCGAGGGGGCGCGACAGGTGGTGATCGGCCACGATATGCGCGACAGTTCCCCGTCGCTGGCCGCCGCGTTTGCCAAAGGGGTAACCGGCCAGGGTCTCGACGTGGTGCGCATTGGTTTGGCGTCCACCGATCAGCTTTATTTCGCCGCGGGGCTGCTGGATTGCCCCGGCGCGATGTTCACCGCGAGTCACAACCCGGCGGCGTACAACGGCATCAAGCTGTGCCGGGCCGCCGCCAAACCGGTCGGCGCGGACACCGGGCTGAACGCCATCCGTGACGATCTGATCGGTAGCGCCCCAGGGTATGACGGGCAACCCGGAACCATCGCCGACAAGGATGTGCTGGGCGACTACGGGGTGTTTCTGCGATCGCTGGTGAACACCGCCGGGCTGCGTCCCTTGCGGGTGGCAGTGGACGCGGGCAACGGCATGGCCGGTCACACCACGCCGGCCGTGCTCGGTGCGATCGACTCGATCACCTTGTTGCCGTTGTACTTCGAGCTCGACGGGTCGTTTCCCAATCACGAGGCCAACCCACTGGACCCGGCGAACCTGGTAGACCTGCAGGCCTATGTGCGCGACACCGGCGCCGATATCGGGCTGGCCTTCGACGGGGACGCCGACCGCTGCTTCGTAGTCGACGAGCGAGGCGAGCCGGTCTCGCCGTCGACGGTGACCGGCCTGGTGGCCGCGCGTGAGCTCAACCGGGAGATCGGCGGCACCGTGATCCACAACGTGATCACTTCGCGCGCGGTGCCCGAGCTGGTCGTCGAGCGCGGCGGCACACCACTGCGTTCGCGGGTCGGACATTCCTATATCAAGGCGCTGATGGCCGACACCGGCGCGATATTCGGTGGCGAACATTCGGCGCACTACTACTTCCGCGACTTCTGGGGGGCTGATTCCGGAATGCTGGCCGCACTGCATGTGCTGGCCGCCCTTGGTGAGCAGCGCCGGCCATTGTCGGAGTTGACCGCCGACTACCAACGCTATGAATCGTCGGGCGAGATCAACTTCACCGTGGCTGACGCATCGGCTTGTGTGGAAGCCGTACTGAAGTCGTTCGGCAGCAGGATTCAGTCCATCGACCACTTGGACGGGGTGACGGTCGATTTGGGCGACGACAGCTGGTTCAACCTGCGCAGCTCCAACACCGAGCCGTTGCTGCGGCTCAATGTGGAGGCGCGCAGTGTCGAGGATGTCGATGCGGTGGTCGCGCAGGTCAGCGCTGAAATCGCTGCCCAGCCGGCGCGGGAAGAGGCGGGACGGTGAACGCCACCCGGGCGATCGATCTCGAAGACACCGATGGCCTGATCACCGCCGACCGGGATGGCCTGCTGCGGTCCGCGTCGACGGCCGGTGCGCAGGTGCGTGCCATCGCCGCCGCGCACGACGAAGGCGAACTGGACTCACTGCGCGGCGACGGTCCTTTGCGCACGGTGATTTGGGTAGCCGGCCGGGGTACCGCGCAGACTGCCGGGGCCATGCTGGCCTCGACGTTGGGTGGTGTGGCTGCCGAGCCGATCGCGATCGCCAGCGAGGCGCCGCCGTGGGTCGGCCCGCTTGATGTGCTGATCGTCGCCGGTGACGATCCCTGTGATCCCGCGCTGGTCTCCGCGGCCGCGATCGGGGTGCGCAGGGGTGCGCGGGTTGTCCTGGTGGCACCGTACGAGGGTCCGCTGCGGGACTCCACGGCGGGCCGCGTCGCGGTGCTGGCACCACGGCTGTGGGTCCCCGACGAGTTCGGGTTGTGCCGGTACCTGGCCGCCGGCCTGGCCGCTCTGCAAACTGTGGACCCCAGGCTGCGTATCGACCTGGCATCGCTCGCCGACGAGCTGGATGCCGAGGCGCTGCGCAACAGTGCCGGCCGCGAGGTGTTCACCAATCCGGCCAAGACACTTGCCGCGCGCGTGTCCGGTCGCCGGGTAGCGCTGACCGGCGACAGCGCCGCGACACTGGCGTTGGCCCGGCATGGAAGTTCGGTCCTGCTGCGGATCGCGCACCAGGTGGCTGCCGCGACCGGGCTGGCCGATGCGGTTGTGGCGCTGCGCGCCGGCGCGGCTTCCGGGTATGGCGATGCCGCTTATGCCCCTTCTTCAGTGGGTGCTCTCTTCCACGACGAACAGATCGACGGACCGCTGCCCGAACGGCTGCGGGTGCTGGCGCTGACGCTGTCCGGTGAGCGGACGGTTGTAGCCGCCCGGGTCGCCGGGCTTGACGACGTCTACCTGGTCGCGGCAGACGATGCGGCGCAGGTTCCCGGTGCGCCTGGTGGCGTGGCCGAGTCGGGCGGTTTGGCCGGGCCTGTGGCGCAGGGGGGCGCGGGTCGCGCAGAGCAGCAACTGGCAGTATTGGCCGTTCGGCTGGAGATGGCCGCGGTTTATTTGCGACTGGTGCGGGGATAGATAGACGGTGGAACTGCTACGCGGAGCGCTACGGACATACGCCTGGGGATCGCGCACCGCTATCGCCGAATTCACCGGGCGGCCGGTGCCGGCCGCTCACCCTGAGGCCGAACTCTGGTTCGGTGCGCACCCCGGTGACCCGGCCTGGCTGGAAACGGCGAATGGCGAAACCTCGTTGCTCGAGGCGCTGGCCGCCGATCCGGAGGGACAACTCGGTCCCGCGTCGCGCGCCAGGTTCGGTGATGTGCTCCCGTTCTTGGTCAAGGTGCTGGCGGCCGACGAGCCGCTGTCATTGCAGGCCCATCCGAGCGCCGAACAGGCGGTCGAGGGCTACCTGCGTGAAGAACGACTGGGCATTCCGGTGACCTCGCCCGTCCGCAACTACCGCGACACCAGTCACAAGCCGGAGTTGCTGGTGGCGCTGCAGCCGTTCGAGGCGCTGGCCGGATTTCGTCAGGCGGCCCGCACCAGCGAGCTGCTGCAGGCGCTGGCAGTCTCCGACCTCGACCCGTTCATCGATTTGCTGAGCGACCAGTCCGATGCCGACGGTCTGCGTGCGCTGTTCACCACCTGGATCACGGCGCCCCAGCCGGACATCGACGTGCTGGTACCAGCCGTGCTGGACGGTGCCATCCACTATGTCAGCTCCGGCGGGAGGGAATTTGCGGCCGAAGTCAAAACCGTGCTAGAACTCGGCGAACGCTATCCCGGCGACGCCGGTGTGCTGGCAGCGTTGTTGCTCAACCGCATCAGCCTGGCACCCGACGAGGCGATATTCCTGCCGGCCGGCAACTTGCACACCTATCTGCGTGGTTTCGCGCTGGAAGTAATGGCCAACTCCGACAACGTGTTACGCGGCGGCCTCACCCCGAAGCACGTCGATGTGCCCGAGCTGTTGCGGGTGCTGGACTTCACCCCAACCGCCGATGCGGAGCTGCGGCCGGCGGTCTGCCGCGACGGGCTGGAGCTGGTCTACGACACCCCGACCGACGAGTTCGCGGTCTGCATGCTGATGCTCGACGGCGATCACCTCGGCCACGAGATCGACGCATCGTCGAACCATGACGGTCCGCAGATCCTGTTGTGCACAGAGGGTTCGGCCACGGTGCACGCGAAGTCGGGGGCGCTGACGCTGGAACACGGTGCGGCTGCCTGGGTGGGGGCCGACGATGGCCCGATCCGGCTGGCCGCGCGGCAACCGGCCAAGTTGTTCAGGGCGACCGTCGGTTTGTGACGGCACGCTGCCGGCGCTCACCGGCTGCCGAGAAGTGAGAACCGGCGCAAAAACCATTCGGCGAGTACGGGATCGGTCTCGGCCGACCCGAGGAATTGGTCATACAACGCGCCGACCGGTCAGTACCACCGGGGCATGTGCCCGGTGGCGTTGTGGAAACAGCCGCGTTCATCGTCCACACCGGTCTGGTGGTCTTGGCGGTGGCCCGGTTGAGTTCGCCGGCCAGTTCTCCGCTCCGGGATCGCAGAGCGCCTCGCAGATGACCGGCCTGCGGCGACGACATCGTCATGCCCTGAGGCTGCCCAACTCCACCGCGCCGCGGGCCATGAGCAGGTGCAAGTGCCGGTCCTGCGGGACGGTGGCGCGGCACGACGGCGTGCTCGGGTGGTCGTCGCGCCCGAAAACCGTAACCCGGGCAAAGAAATCCGAGAGCACCCGCGCAGCGAACAAACCGGCGATGCCGGCGCAGATGACCATCCCGTGATCCTTCGGGCTCTGCAGGCTCCCCGTCATGCCCGCAGCGTACCCAGTACTGTGCGGTCACAACTGATGACGAAAAGGACGGGTGGATGGCCGGCCGATGGCGCACGAAGTCGGTGGAACAATCGATCGCCGACACCGACGAGCCGGGTACCCGCCTGCGTAAGGACCTAGCCTGGCGGGACCTGGTGGTTTTCGGTGTCTCGGTGGTGATCGGGGCCGGCATTTTCACGGTTACCGCATCGACTGCCGGTGACATCACCGGCCCGGCCATCTGGATATCGTTTCTGATCGCGGCGGCCACGTGCGCGCTGGCGGCGCTGTGCTATGCCGAATTCGCCTCGACGCTGCCGGTGGCCGGCAGCGCCTATACCTTCTCCTATGCCACTTTCGGCGAGTTCCTGGCCTGGGCGATCGGCTGGAATCTGCTGCTGGAGTTGGCGATCGGCGCTGCCGTGGTCGCCAAGGGCTGGTCCAGCTACCTGGGCACGGTGTTCGGATTCGCCGGTGGCACAGTCCATCTCGGATCGGTCAATCTCGACTGGGGCGCGTTGCTGATCGTCGCGGTGGTGGCGACCCTGTGCGCGCTGGGCACCAAGTTGTCGTCGAGATTCTCCGCGGTGGTCACCGCCATCAAGGTGGCGGTGGTCGTCCTGGTCGTGATCGTCGGCGCCTTCTACATCAAGGCCGCCAATTACTCGCCGTTCATTCCCGAGCCCGAAGCCGAGCATCAGGGCAGAGGTGTCGACCAATCGGTGCTGTCGCTGATGACCGGGGCGCCGGGCAGCCATTACGGCTGGTACGGCGTGCTGGCCGGGGCGTCGATCGTGTTCTTCGCGTTCATCGGGTTCGACATCGTGGCCACCATGGCCGAGGAGACCAAACACCCACAGCGCGACGTCCCGCGGGGCATCCTGGCGTCGCTGGGGATAGTCACCCTGCTCTACGTCGCGGTGTCGGTCGTGCTGTCCGGCATGGTTTCCTACACCCAGCTGCGGACCGTCCCGGGCAGCGGCCAGGCGAACTTGGCCACCGCATTCAAAGCCAACGGGGTGTACTGGGCCAGCGGCATCATTTCCGCCGGGGCGCTGGCCGGGCTGACCACCGTGGTGATGGTGCTGATGCTCGGGCAGTGCCGGGTCTTGTTCGCGATGGCGCGCGACGGCCTGTTGCCGCGGCAGCTGGCCAAGACCGGTTCTCACGGCACCCCCGTCCGGATCACCGTGCTGGTCGCGATAGTGGTGGCGGTGACGGCGTCGGTGTTCCCGATCACAAAGCTCGAGGAGATGGTCAACGTCGGCACGCTGTTCGCGTTCATCCTCGTGTCCGCCGGCGTGATAGTCCTGCGCAGGACCAGGCCGGACCTGGAACGCGGGTTCCGGGCTCCCTGGGTGCCGTTGCTTCCGATCGCCTCGGTGTGTGCGTGCCTGTGGCTGATGCTGAACCTGACCGCCCTGACCTGGATCCGGTTCGGCGTGTGGCTGTTGTTGGGAACCGCGATTTATGTCGGCTACGGGCGCCGCCATTCGCTGCAGGGTCGTCGGGAGACGGCCGACATATAGGGCACATTTGGACATTTTGTGTACAAAATATCGTTCTGTGTCTAGACACAAGACGTATGCACCGGTATTGTCCAATCTCAACGTGGTGTGATTCCCAAGGAGGTTTGGCATATGACCACACAATTCAGATCTGAACTGCCAGAAGCGCCCGACGCGGAGTGGCGGGATAAGAAGCGCCACCTGTGGCTCATGGGACTGATCGCCCCGACGGCGCTGTTCGTGATGCTGCCGCTCATCTGGGGGATGAACCAGTTCGGCTGGCAGGCCGCCTCGCAGGCGTTGCTCTGGATCGGGCCGTTCCTGGTCTACATTCTGTTGCCGAT
Source organism: uncultured Actinomycetota bacterium (assembly GCA_963763005.1). Taxonomy (GTDB): domain Bacteria; phylum Actinomycetota; class Actinomycetes; order Mycobacteriales; family Mycobacteriaceae; genus Mycobacterium. The sequence goes on along the minus strand of CAVXMI010000010.1, from coordinate 205,502 downwards.
TCTCGACCTGCGCTTCGGGCCCGACGGGCAGAACCCGCCCGACGAGGCGATGGAACGGCTGGAGAACGACAAGTACTACCGCTACTGCACCTACATCTACATCCCGTTCCAGTACCTCAGCGTGGTGTTGGGCGCCTATCTGTTCACCGCCTCGAACCTCGGTTGGCTGGGTTACGACGGCGCGCTGAGCTGGGCGGGCAAGATCGGCGTGGCGCTGTCGGTCGGTGTGCTCGGCGGCGTCGGGATCAACACCGCGCACGAGATGGGGCACAAGAAGGACGCGCTGGAGCGGTGGCTGTCCAAGATCACCCTCGCGCAGACCTGCTATGGCCACTTCTACATCGAGCACAACCGCGGTCACCACGTACGGGTCTCCACACCGGAGGACCCGGCGTCGGCCCGCTTCGGGGAGACATTCTGGGAGTTCCTGCCACGCAGCGTTATCGGAAGCCTGCGTTCGGCGGTTGGGCTGGAGGCCCAGCGGATACGCCGGCTGGGCGCAAACCCGTGGCATCCCAAGACCTACCTGTCCAACGACGTGCTCAACGCGTGGGCGATGTCAGTGGTGCTGTGGGGTGTGCTGATCGCGGTCTTCGGCCCGGCGCTGATCCCGTTCGTCATCATCCAGGCGGTCTTCGGCTTCTCCCTCCTGGAGGCGGTCAACTACCTCGAGCACTACGGGCTGCTGCGGCAGAAGAACGCCAACGGCCGCTACGAGCGCTGCGCGCCGGTGCACAGCTGGAACTCCGACCACATTGTCACCAACCTGTTCCTGTACCACCTGCAGCGGCACAGCGATCACCACGCCAATCCCACCCGCCGCTACCAGACGCTACGCAGCATGGAGGGCTCGCCCAGCCTGCCGAGTGGATACGCGTCGATGATCTCGCTGACCTACTTCCCGCCGCTGTGGCGCAAGGTGATGGACCACCGGGTGCTCGAGCACTACGACGGCGATGTCACCAGGGTTAACCTGCAGCCGCGGCTGAGGGAGAAGCTGCTGGCCCGTTACGGAGCCGCAAAATGATGGCCGCCTACCGGTGCCCGGTCTGCGACTACGTCTACGACGAGGCCAAAGGTGATGCCAGGGAAGGTTTTCCGGCCGGCACGCAATGGGAGCAGATTCCCGACGACTGGAACTGCCCAGACTGCGCGGTACGCGAAAAGATCGATTTCGAAAAGATTGGAGCAAACAAATGAGTGACTACAAACTGTTTCAGTGCGTCCAATGCGGCTTCGAGTACGACGAGGCGCTGGGCTGGCCGGAAGACGGCATAGCGCCCGGCACCCGATGGGACGACATCCCCGAGGATTGGAGCTGCCCGGACTGTGGTGCGGCTAAGTCGGACTTCGTGATGGTGGAGGTGGCACGGGCATGAACACTATTGTCGCGCCTGTGAAACGGATTCCTTACGCCGAGGCATCGCGAGTGCTGTTGCGTGATTCGGTGCTGGATGCGATGCGGGATCTGTTGCTGACCCGCGACTGGTCCGCCATCACGCTGTCCGACGTGGCCCGCGCCGCGGGCATCAGCCGGCAGACCATCTACAACGAGTTCGGCTCACGGCAGGGCCTCGCGCAGGGCTACGCGCTGCGCCTGGCCGATCGCCTGGTCGACGCCGTCCACGCCGCCCTGGAAGCCAACGTCGGCAAAATGTATGAATCCTTCCTGCAGGGTTTTCGGTCGTTCTTCGCCGAGTCGGCGGCCGATCCGCTGGTGATCTCGTTGCTGACCGGGGTCGCCAAGCCCGATCTGCTGCAGCTCATCACCACCGACAGCGCGCCCATCATCACCCGCGCGTCGGAGCGGCTGGCAACGGCGTTCACCCAGACCTGGGTGGCCACCAGTGACGACGACGCCAATGTGCTGGCGCGTGCGATCGTGCGGCTGTCGTTGAGCTACGTGTCGATGCCACCCGAGGCAGACCACGACGTCGCGGCTGACCTGGCGCGGTTGATGACGCCGTTCGCAGAGCGTCACGGGGTCGTCAACGTGCCCTGACCTGCAAGGCGAATGACCGGGGGCTACAGTGACTCGAGAGCGTACCTAGGCTAACTAGCCTTGCACCGTACCTTTTAGTCCCCCTCGAGCCCCCCAAAGTAAGGATGAGACACCCCGATGACGATGGCCGAAATTTCGCTGACCCCCGACGTTCGTAGCGGCATCGATTTCAAGATCGCCGACCTGTCGCTGGCGGATTTCGGCCGCAAAGAACTCCGGATCGCCGAGCACGAGATGCCCGGCCTGATGTCGCTGCGCCGCGAGTATGCCGAGGTGCAACCGCTGAAGGGGGCCCGGGTTTCGGGTTCGCTGCATATGACCGTCCAGACCGCGGTTCTGATCGAGACCCTCACCGCTCTGGGCGCCGAAGTCCGCTGGGCGTCGTGCAACATCTTCTCGACCCAGGACCATGCGGCGGCCGCGGTGGTCGTGGGCCCGTACGGCACCCCTGAGGAGCCCAAGGGCGTTCCGGTGTTCGCGTGGAAGGGCGAGACGCTCGAGGAGTACTGGTGGTGCGCCGAGCAGATGCTGACCTGGCCGGATAATGAAGCCGGGCCCGCTCCTGCAAATATGATCCTCGACGACGGTGGCGACGCCACCATGCTGGTGCTGCGCGGAATGCAGTACGAGAAGGCCGGCGTGGTGCCGCCAGCCGAGGACGGCGACTCCGCGGAGTGGAAGGTTTTTCTCGAGCTGCTGCGGACTCGTTTCGAAACCGACAAAGACAAGTGGACAAAGATCGCCGAGTCGGTCAGGGGCGTCACCGAGGAGACCACCACCGGCGTGCTGCGGTTGTACCAATTCGCCGCGGCCGGGGATCTGGCCTTCCCGGCGATCAACGTCAACGACTCGGTGACCAAGTCCAAGTTCGACAACAAGTACGGCACCCGGCACTCGCTGATCGACGGCATCAACCGCGGCACCGACGCGCTGATCGGCGGCAAGAAGGTCCTGATCTGTGGCTACGGTGACGTTGGTAAGGGCTGTGCGGAGGCGATGAAGGGTCAGGGGGCACGGGTCAGCGTCACCGAGATCGACCCGATCAACGCGCTGCAGGCGCTGATGGAGGGCTTCGACATCACGACCGTCGAGGAGGCCATCGGCGACGCGGACATCGTCGTGACCGCAACCGGCAACAAGGACATCATCCTGCTGGACCACATGAAGGCGATGAAGGACCACTCGATCCTGGGCAATATCGGCCACTTCGACAACGAGATCGAGATGGCCGCGCTGGAGCGTTGCGGGGCGACGCGGGTCAACGTCAAGCCGCAGGTCGACCTGTGGACCTTCGGCGAGACCGGCAGGTCGATCATCGTGCTGTCCGAGGGACGGCTGCTGAACCTGGGCAATGCCACCGGGCATCCCTCGTTCGTGATGAGTAACAGCTTCGCCAACCAGGTGATCGCCCAGATCGAGCTGTGGACCAAGCCCGACGAATACGACAACGAGGTGTACCGGCTGCCCAAGCACCTCGATGAGAAGGTGGCCCGCATCCACGTCGAGGCCCTCGGTGGTCGCCTGACCAAGCTGACCAAGGACCAGGCCGAATACCTCGGCGTCGACGTCGAGGGCCCCTACAAGCCGGACCACTACCGCTACTGATGTAGACCTGGCGCCGTGCTGATCGCGATCGAAGGGGTTGACGGCGCCGGCAAGCGGACGTTGTCAGACGGCCTGCGCAGGGCCTTCCATGCAGCCGGGAAGTCGGTGGCCACGCTCGCGTTCCCCCGCTACGGGCGCTCGATTACCGCCGACATCGCGGCGGAGGCTCTGCATGGCGAGCACGGTGACCTCGCCTCGTCGGTGTATGCGATGGCGATCCTGTTCGCGCTCGACCGCGCCGGCGCCGTCGAGGAGATGGAGTGTCTGAGTCGTGACCACGACGTGGTGATCCTGGATCGCTATGTCGCCTCTAATGCCGCCTACAGCGCGGCGCGTCTGCGCCAGGACGCAGCCGGGGAGGCGGTGGCCTGGGTGCTGCGGACCGAGTACCAGCGGTTGGGGTTACCCGCGCCCGACTGGCAGGTGCTGCTCGCGGTGTCCCCCGAACTCGCCGGGCAGCGCGCCCGCAGCCGCGCCGAAAGCGATCCGGGTCGCGCGCGCGACAGCTACGAACGCGACGACGAACTTCAGCAGCGCACCGGCGCGGTATATGCCGGCCTGGCCGCCGCGGCGTGGGGCGGACGATGGTTGGTCGTCGACGCCGAGGTCGATCCGGGCCGGCTGGCGGCCACTTTGAGCGGTGCTTAGGGGTCTCTGGGGCCGCCAGGCGCGCAAATTTGGCGGTATTTGTCCTTATGAAGCAAGAAACGCCCGTGTGGTGCCCGGGTTTTGTCCCGTTCTGGTGACACCATGGACACCATGAGGCAAAGGATTCTAGTTGTCGACGACGACGCTTCGCTGGCCGAGATGCTCACCATCGTGCTGCGTGGGGAGGGCTTCGACACCGCGGTCATCGGCGACGGTACGCAGGCCCTGACCGCGGTGCGCGAGTTGCGCCCCGACCTGGTGCTGTTGGATTTGATGTTGCCCGGTATGAACGGCATCGACGTGTGCCGGGTGTTGCGCGCCGATTCCGGCGTTCCGATCGTGATGCTGACCGCCAAGACCGACACCGTGGACGTGGTGCTGGGTCTGGAGTCGGGCGCTGACGACTACATCATGAAGCCGTTCAAGCCCAAGGAGCTGGTCGCACGGGTGCGGGCGCGGCTGCGCCGCAACGACGACGAGCCCGCCGAGATGCTGTCCATCGCCGACGTGGACATCGACGTGCCGGCGCACAAGGTCACTCGCAACGGCGAGCAGATCTGCCTGACACCGCTGGAATTCGACCTGTTGGTAGCGCTGGCACGCAAACCACGCCAGGTGTTTACTCGTGATGTGCTGCTCGAACAGGTCTGGGGATACCGGCACCCGGCGGACACCCGCCTGGTGAACGTGCACGTTCAGCGTCTGCGGGCCAAGGTTGAGAAAGACCCTGAGAACCCGACTGTGGTGTTGACCGTTCGAGGAGTGGGATACAAGGCCGGACCTCCGTGATCTGGGGCTCGCGGCGACGCATTCGGGGTCGTTGGGGGCGCTCTGGCCCCATGACGCGCGGTCTGAGTGCGTTGAGTCGAGCCGTAGGTCTTGCCTGGCGCCGATCGCTGCAGCTGCGAGTCGTTGCGCTGACGCTTGGCCTCTCGTTGGCAGTGATCTCGGCGCTCGGCTTTGTGCTGACCAGCCAGGTCACCAATCGTGTACTCGACGTCAAGGTCAAAGCCGCGATCGACCAGATCGAGCGGGCGCGCACCACCGTCACCGGGATCGTCAACGGCGAGGAGACGCGCTCCCTGGACAGCAGCCTGCAGCTCGCGCGCAACACCTTGACCTCGAAAACCGACCCGGCCTCCGGTGCCGGACTGGCTGGTGCGTTCGATGCGGTGCTGATGGTGCCGGGTGACGGCCCGCGCGCTGCCTCTACCGCCGGACCCGTGGATCAGGTGCCCAATGCGTTGCGCGGCTTCGTTAGAGCCGGGCAGGCGGCTTACCAGTACGCCACGGTGCACACCGAAGGCTTCTCCGGGCCCGCGCTGATCGTCGGTTCGCCGACGTCGTCGCGGGTGGCCAACCTGGAGCTGTACCTGATCTTTCCCCTGATGAACGAGCAGGCCACCATCACGCTGGTGCGCGGCACGATGGTCACCGGCGGTCTGGTGCTGCTGGTCCTGCTCGCCGGCATAGCGCTGCTGGTCTCGCGCCAGGTGGTGGTGCCGGTGCGATCGGCGTCGCGGATCGCCGAACGGTTCGCCGATGGGCATCTGTCCGAACGAATGCCGGTGCGCGGTGAAGACGACATGGCCCGGCTGGCGGTGTCCTTCAACGACATGGCTGAGAGTCTGTCCCGGCAGATCACCCAGCTCGAGGAGTTCGGCAACCTGCAGCGCCGTTTCACGTCCGACGTCAGCCACGAACTGCGCACGCCGCTGACCACGGTGCGGATGGCCGCCGACTTGATCTACGACCACAGCTCCGACCTCGACCCGACGCTGCGGCGTTCCACCGAGTTGATGGTCAGCGAGCTGGACCGGTTCGAGTCGCTGCTCAGCGACCTGCTGGAGATCTCCCGGCACGACGCCGGTGTGGCCGAGCTGTCTGTCGAGGCGGTCGATTTGCGCACGACCGTCAACAATGCACTGGTCAACGTGGGCCACCTGGCCGAGGAAGCCAGTATCGAATTGCTCGTGGACATGCCCGCCGAAGAAGTGATCGCGGAGGTCGATGCGCGCCGGGTAGAACGGATCCTGCGCAACCTGATTGCTAATGCCATCGACCACGCCGAGCACAAGCCGGTGCGGATCCGGATGGGCTACGACGAAGATACGGTCGCCGTCACCGTCCGCGACTACGGCGTCGGGCTGCGGCCCGGTGAGGAGAAGCTGGTGTTCAGCCGGTTCTGGCGCTCGGACCCGTCACGAGTACGGCGGTCCGGCGGCACCGGGCTGGGTCTGGCGATCAGCATCGAGGATGCCCGACTGCACCAGGGCCGGCTGGAAGCCTGGGGCGAGCCGGGCGAGGGTGCCTGCTTCCGGCTGACGCTTCCCCTGGTTCGTGGCCACAAGGTCACTACCAGCCCGCTGCCCATGAAGCCAATTCCGCAACCGGCGCAACCGACTGCACCGGAACACAACGAGCGTGAGCGCGAGCATGCCGAGCGGAGCGGATGATGCGGCGGCTCCCGGCTCTGTCGGCCCTGTTGTTCTCGGCCGTGTTGCTCGCCGGCTGCGCGAGCGTACCCAGCTCGTCGGCCCCGCAAGCCATCGGCACCGTCGAGCGACCGGCGCCGTCGAACCTGCCCAAGCCGACTCCGGGTATGGATCCCGACGTGCTACTGCGCGAATTCCTCAAGGCCACAGCCGACCCGGCCAACCGGCATCTGGCGGCGCGTCAGTTCCTTACTCAATCGGCATCCAACGGGTGGGACGATGCCGGTAGCGCACTGCTGATCGACCACGTGGTGTTCGTCGAAACCCGCGCCGCCGAACGGGTTTCGGCGACAATGCGGGCAGATATCCTGGGCTCGCTGTCCGATATGGGGGTGTTCGAGACTGCCGAGGGCCAGCTGCCAGACCCGGGTCCGATCGAGTTGGTCAAGACATCCGGCGGCTGGCGTATCGACCGTTTGCCCAACGGGGTCTTCCTGGACTGGCAGCAGTTCCAGGCCACCTACAAGCGCAACACGCTGTACTTCGCCGATCCGACCGGCAAGACCGTGGTTCCCGATCCGCGCTACGTCGCGGTGTCCGATCACGATCAATTGGCCACCGAGCTCGTCTCCAAGCTGCTGGCAGGTCCACGTCCCGAGATGGCGCACACGGTGCGCAATCTGCTGGCTCCACCGCTGCGGCTACGTGGGCCGGTGACCCGGGCCGACGGCGGCAAGAGCGGAATCGGGAAAGGTTACGGCGGCGCGCGCGTCGATCTGGAGAAACTGTCCACCACCGATCCGCACAGCAGGCAACTGCTTGCCGCGCAGATCATTTGGACGCTGGCCAGGGCGGACATCAGAGGGCCGTATGTGATCAACGCCGACGGCGCCCCGCTGGATGACAGATTCGCGCAAGGATGGACCACCTCCGATGTCGCCGCCACCGACCCAGGCGTGGCCGACGGTGCAGGCACGGGGTTGCACGCGCTGGTGGGCGGGTCACTGGTGGCGCTGGACGGACAGCGGATCACCACCGTGCCCGGAGCCTTCGGACGGATGGGGGACCAGACCGGTGCCGCGCTGTCCCGCAGCGGGCGCCAGGTCGCCTCGGTAGTGACGCTGCGCCGCGGCGCCCCGGATATGGCGGCGTCCTTGTGGATCGGTGATCTCGGTGGCGAGGCGATCCAGTCCGCCGACGGCCACAATCTGTCACGGCCGAGTTGGTCGCTGGACGACGCGGTCTGGGTGGTGGTCGACGCCAACAACGTGCTGCGGGCGATTCAGGAACCGGCATCGGGGCAACCGGCGCGGATCCCGGTGGATTCCGCAGCCGTGTCCAGCCGATTCCCGGGCGCGATCACCGACCTGCAGCTGTCCCGCGATGGGACGCGTGTCGCGATGGTGATCGGAGGGCAGGTGATCCTCGCTGGTGTCGAGCAGACCCAGGCCGGCCAGTTCGCCCTGACCTACCCGCGGCGGCTGGGTTTCGGGCTGGGCACCTCGGTGGTGTCCCTGTACTGGCGAACCGGTGACGACATTGTGGTGACCCGCAACGATGCCACGCATCCGGTGTCCTACGTGAACCTCGACGGGGTGAACTCCGACGCGCCGGCTCGCGGTTTGCGGATTCCGCTGTACGCCATTGCGGCCGACCCGTCGACGGTGTACGTTTCCGGCCCGCAAGGGGTGCTGATGTACTCGGCGTCTGCTGCCGATGGCCAGCAGGGCTGGTCGGAGGTGGCAGGGCTGATGGTGGCCGGGGCGGCGCCGGTGTTGCCGGGATGAGTGCTGGGCTGGGCTGACCTGACCGGCTACCCTCGCAGTGAGGAGGCGCTTGTCGATGTCGCCCAAAGTTCCCCGCCTGCGTTGGGATGATCCGTTTCGCGCCCTGGACATGCTGGGCTCGTTGTGGTCGTCGACCGGGTTGCCGTCAGTCAGCGCAGGAGCCGCGCAGGCAGTCGCGGTGCCCTACCGGACGTTGTTCGTGACGCTGCAGCAATTGCTCGTCGGCAAGGAAGTCACGGTACGCATGGGCGACCACGATGTGGTGCTGACCGTCACCGAGCTGGACTCGGCGCTCGAACCGCAGGGGTTGGCTGTCGGTCAGCTCGGCGAGGTCCGGGTGGCCGCACGAGACATCCGGTGGGACGGGCACCACCTGCAGAGCGCCGTTGCCGTCCTGCGCAACGTGCACATCCGTCCGGGTGTCCCACCGCTGGTGGTGGCGGCTCCGGCACAGTTGTCGTCGGCCCTTCCGGCAGAGACCTTCGATGACGTGCTGCGGCAGGTGGCGCCGCAGCTGCGCGGCGAGCTGTGCGAGGACGGGACGGCCCGACTGCGCTGGGCGCGCCGGCCTGGCTGGGGGTGTCTCGAGGTGGACGCCGACGTTGTGGGGACGACGTTGTGGCTGCGACCGCGTGCCCTGATAACCGGACAGCGGCGTTGGACGCTGCCGGTACGGATTCCCGCTTATCAGGTGCCACTGCCTGAACTGCCGCATGGGTTGCTGATCACCGGCGTCGGCCTTGGATTGGATTCCCTGCAGGTGTCCGCCCTGCTGCCGGAATGGCGAATGGAGTTGCCGCTGAGGCATCTCGAAGACCTCATCTCCCGATTGAGCCAGGGTGCGCTCAGCTTCACCTGGCCATCGCTGCTGAGAGGCTCGGACTGAACTTCTCGAGCGCCTGCGCTCCATGTCACCCCTGGCCGCGACACTTCTGATGTGTTCGACCTCATCCTGCCGCTGGAATGCGGCGGCTGCGGGGAGCCCTCGACCCGCTGGTGCGACGCCTGCGCCGCAGAGCTCTTGGTGGCGGCCGCCGAACCGCACGTGGTGAGCCCACGCGTGGACCCGCAGGTGCCGGTTTTCGCGCTCGGCCGCTATGCCGGCCCCCGTCGCCAGGCGATCCTCGCGATGAAGGAGCACGGCCGCGGCGATCTCGTCGTGCCGCTGGCGCGGGTACTGGCCGTCGGAGTCCACCGGCTGCTGTCCTGGGGCATGGTCGAGACCCCGCTGACGATCGTCCCCGCGCCGACGCGGCGTTCGGCGGCGCGGCGGCGTGGGGGAGACCCAGTCACCCGGATGGCTCGATTGGCCCGGATGTCACTGGCCGCCGCAGCGGGCCATTCGGACATCACCGTCGCCCGGGCATTGCGAATGAGAGCGCTGGCCCGCGATTCGGTGGGCCTGGGCACGTCCGCCCGCGAGCGCAACGTCGCGGGCAGGGTGCTGCTGCGGGGTCAGCGGTTGCACAACGAAGTCGTGATCGTCGACGACATTGTCACCACCGGTGCGACGGCGCGCGAGTCGGTTCGTGTTCTGCACGCTGCCGGTGTCCGGGTGACCGCTGTGCTGGCGATCGCGACGGCATGACGCAACGGCTTGAAGCCAAGGAATCCGCTCGTTCCAATGAACTTGCCAAGCGAACGTGAAGAACTCGCAACAGGTCTGCCAATTCGGTAGCACGGGGAGGCAAACACGGGCTAACGTCGAGATCAGATTCAGCGACTCGCGGTCGCGATTTCCCAGGTTGAAGCAGCACCCGCGGTAGGAGGTGAGTATTCGACATCTTGCTCCGGCGGGCAGCCTGCGGCAGCAACCGCTCCAACCTCGTCGGCGCGTTATCTGAAAGCCGCGCACGCAGGGCGCGTGTGTCGTGAAAAGAGAAACGAGTTGTCACGAATGTCAAGGTTAACCGTGGATTCCGATCAGGTTCTGGACCAAGGACCGGCTGGAACCGACGAACAGGTGGAACCGACAGCGAACGCCGAGATCGTGTTCAAAGGCCGCAACGTCGAGATCCCCGACCACTTCCGCACCTACGTTTCGCAGAAACTCGCCCGCTTGGAGCGGTTCGACCGGACTGTCTACCTGTTCGATGTCGAACTCGACCATGAACGCAACCGTCGCCAACGCAAGTCCTGTCAGCGGGTGGAGGTCACCGCTCGCGGGCGGGGGCCGGTTGTCCGCGGTGAGGCCTGCGCTGACAGCTTCTACGCTGCGCTCGAGTCTGCGGTCGTCAAACTGGAGAGCCGCCTGCGTCGCGGCAAGGATCGCCGCAAAGTGCACTACGGCGACAAGACCCCCGTTTCGCTGGCCGAGGCGACCGCGGTGGCCCCACCGCCGGAGAAGGCTTTCAATGCGCAGCCGGCCCAGCAGCACGATCACGACCCCGAACAAAGAGAAGCCGGCGTAGACCACGAGCCGGGGCGCATTGTCCGCACCAAGGACCACACCGCCACGCCGATGTCGGTCGACGACGCGCTGTACGAGATGGAGCTTGTCGGACACGACTTCTTCTTGTTCTTGGACAAGGAGACCGAACGGCCGTCCGTCGTCTACCGCCGGCACGCCTACGACTACGGCTTGATCAGACTGGCTTGATCCGACCGACCTGATCAGGCTCGCCTGACGATCGGCGGCCACCACCGGGTCGTCACCTACGATGGGAGTCGCCTTACCGAAGAAGAAGACTCCTACCCTCAGGGGACATAGCTGTGCTGTCGAAGTTGCTGCGCCTTGGTGAAGGCCGCATGGTCAACCGCCTCAAGAAGGTGGCCGACTATGTCGGCACGTTGTCTGACGACGTCGAGAAGCTCACCGACGCCGAGCTCAGAGCCAAGACCGACGAGTTCAGGAAGCGCCTCGACGACGGCGAAGACCTCGACGACCTGCTGCCCGAAGCGTTCGCGGTGGCCCGCGAGGCCGCCTGGCGGGTGCTGGACCAGCGGCCGTTCGACGTCCAGGTGATGGGTGCGGCCGCCCTGCACCTCGGCAATGTCGCCGAGATGAAGACGGGTGAAGGCAAGACCTTGACCTGTGTGTTGCCCGCCTACCTCAACGCGCTGGCGGGCAAGGGCGTGCACGTCGTCACCGTCAACGACTACCTGGCCAAACGCGACAGCGAGTGGATGGGTCGCGTGCACCGCTTCCTCGGGCTGCAGGTCGGGGTGATCCTCGCCGCGATGACGCCCGACGAACGCCGCGTGGCCTACAACGCCGACGTCACCTACGGCACCAACAACGAGTTCGGCTTCGACTACCTGCGCGACAACATGGCGCACTCGCTCGACGATTTGGTGCAGCGCGGGCACAACTTCGCCGTCGTCGACGAGGTCGACTCCATCCTGATCGACGAGGCCCGCACCCCGCTGATCATCTCCGGTCCGGCCGACGGCGCCTCCAACTGGTACACCGAGTTCGCCCGGTTGGCGCCGTTGATGGAAAAGGACACGCACTACGAGATCGACCTGCGTAAACGCACTATCGGCGTGCACGAGGTGGGAGTGGAGTTCGTCGAAGACCAGCTCGGTATCGACAACCTCTATGAGGCTGCCAACTCCCCGCTGGTCAGTTACCTCAATAACGCGCTGAAGGCCAAGGAACTGTTCAGCCGCGACAAGGACTACATCGTCCGCGATGGCGAGGTGCTCATCGTCGACGAGTTCACCGGTCGTGTGCTGATCGGCCGCCGTTACAACGAAGGCATGCACCAGGCCATCGAGGCCAAGGAGCACGTCGAGATCAAGGCCGAGAATCAGACACTGGCCACCATCACGCTGCAGAACTACTTCCGGCTCTACGACAAGCTCGCCGGCATGACCGGCACCGCCCAGACCGAGGCGGCCGAGCTGCACGAGATCTACAAGCTCGGTGTGGTCTCCATCCCGACCAACATGCCGATGATCCGCGAAGACCAGTCCGACCTCATCTACAAGACCGAGGAAGCCAAATACATCGCGGTGGTCGACGATGTCGCCGAGCGCTACGAGAAGGGTCAGCCGGTCCTGATCGGCACCACCAGCGTGGAGCGCTCGGAGTACCTGTCGCGGCAATTCACCAAACGCCACATCCCGCACAACGTGCTCAATGCGAAGTATCACGAGCAGGAGGCCGGGATCATCGCCGAGGCGGGCCGGCGTGGTGGCATCACCGTCGCCACCAACATGGCCGGCCGCGGCACCGACATCGTGCTGGGCGGCAACGTCGACTTCCTCACCGACCTGCGGTTGCGTGCCCGCGGTCTCGATCCGGTGGAGACCTCCGACGAGTACGACGAGGCCTGGCACGAGGAACTGCCCAAGGTCAAGGCGGAGGCGTCCAAAGAGGCCACCGAAGTGATCGAGGCCGGCGGCCTGTACGTGCTGGGCACCGAACGCCACGAGTCGCGGCGCATCGACAACCAGTTGCGCGGCCGTTCCGGCCGGCAGGGTGACCCGGGGGAGTCGCGCTTCTACCTGTCGCTGGGCGACGAGCTCATGCGCCGGTTCAACGGTGCTGCGCTGGAAACGCTGCTCACCCGGCTGAACCTGCCCGACGACGTGCCGATCGAAGCCAAGATGGTCACCCGGGCGATCAAGAGCGCCCAGACCCAGGTCGAGCAGCAGAACTTCGAGGTCCGCAAGAACGTCCTCAAATACGACGAGGTGATGAACCAGCAGCGCAAGGTCATCTACGCCGAGCGTCGTCGCATCCTCGAAGGCGAGGATCTGCAGCAACAGGCCACAGACATGCTCGTCGACGTCATCACCGCCTACGTCGACGGCGCGACCAGCGAAGGCTACGCCGAGGATTGGGATCTGGAAGCGTTGTGGACGGCGCTCAAGACGCTGTATCCGGTCGGGATCAAGCACGAGACGCTGACCCGGCAGGACGCGGAGTCCGAACGGGACGAGCTCACCCGCGATGAGTTGCTCGACGCGCTGGTTAAGGACGCCGAACGTGCTTATACCGCAAGGGAAGCCGAGCTCGAGGAATTAGCCGGCGAAGGCGCGATGCGCCAGCTGGAGCGCAACGTGTTGCTCAACGTCATCGACCGCAAGTGGCGCGAGCACCTCTACGAGATGGACTACCTCAAGGAGGGCATCGGACTGCGTGCGATGGCGCAACGCGATCCGTTGGTCGAGTATCAGCGCGAGGGCTACGACATGTTCATGGCCATGCTCGACGGCATGAAAGAGGAATCGGTCGGCTTCCTGTTCAACGTCAGCGTGGAGGCGGTCCCGGCCCAGCAGGTCGCCCCCGTAGCGGAACCCGAAGACCTGGCGGAATTCGCGACCGCGGCCGCGGCCGCTGCGCAGCAACATGCCGGCAGTGGCGCGCCCGCCGGAGTTCGCGAAGAGGCTCCGAGTAGATTGCGCGCCAAGGGTATTGAGGACGAGTCGCCCGCGCTGACCTATTCCGGACCGTCGGAGGACGGCGAGGCGCAGGTGCAGCGCAACGGCGGTCCTGCGCAGAAGACGCCAGCCGGTGTGCCCGCCGGCGCCAGCCGGCGTGAGCGGCGCGAAGCCGCGCGTCGGCAGGGTCGCGGCGCCAAACCGCCGAAATCGGTGAAGAAGCGCTAGCCCGGCGACGATGCAGGCCGGAACGGCCTGAGGTGAGGGCACCATCCGCCCGCGGGGGGGGGCGATCGGGCCTAGCGATTTGAGGCAAAGCCTCATGCGCCCGCCCAGCGGCGGACTAGTTAGAAATACCTAATGCTCGCTGGGCGAAGTCGAGGCGAATGACCTATAGGCGAAAGTGCCTCCGCGGCGGACAATCAGGCCATGAAGCGTTACTTGACAATCGGTTACGGCGCGGCCAGCTACCTGGTATTCGTGGTGGCCTTCTTGTATGCGATTGGTTTCGTCGGCAACCTCGTGGTCCCACGAACTGTGGACCACGGGATCACGGCACCGATCAGCCAGGCGGTCGCGGTCAACGTGGCGCTGCTGGGTGTGTTCGCCGTGCAGCACAGCGTCATGGCGCGGCCGGGTTTCAAGCGGTGGTGGACGCGATTCGTGCCGCCCTCGATTGAGCGCAGTACCTATGTGTTACTGGCCAGCGCGGCGTTGCTCCTGCTGTTCTGGCAATGGCGAACGATGCCGGCGGTGATCTGGGATGTGCGACAGCCCGTCGGTCGCCTGGTGCTGTGGGGGTTGTTCTGGCTCGGGTGGCTGATCGTGTTCGCGTCGACGTTCATGATCAATCACTTCGACCTGCTCGGCCTTCGGCAGGTGTATTTGGCTTGGCAGGGGAAGCCTTACACCGAAGTAGGTTTTCAAGCTCGATCGCTGTACCGGCTGGTGCGTCACCCGATCATGCTCGGCTTCGTCATCGCCTTCTGGGCGGCGCCCACCATGACGGCCGGGCACCTGCTTTTCGCGGTCGGCACCACGGGCTACATCGTGCTCGCCCTGCAGTTGGAAGAGCGCGATCTCGTCGCCGCGCTGGGTGATCAATACCACGACTACCGCCGGAGTGTGTCGATGCTGCTGCCGAGGCCGCGTCGGCAGACAACTGGAACGGGCGGCCAGAACTAACTCTCGAGGAGCTGGGCGATTCGTCCCATGGTGGCGGCCATGCCCTTTTCGGTCTGCTTGGGAATCGGACCGCTGGTGATCATCCGCTTCTGCTTGTCCTGCGACACGTCCCAGGTTTCGCGCACCAGTGTGCCGCCGTCGGCTGGGCTCAGCGCATAACGCCAGATGCGGCCACCGATCAGATCGCCCAGCCCGGTGGCCTTCCACGGATGCGGTGGTCCTTTTCTAGGGGAAACCGATTTTTGCGCAGCGTGATTCACCGACTCCGAACCGTCGAAGCTGGCATGTTTGTCGGCATCGGCCAGCAGTGAGAAGATCGCGCCTGGCGGCACCTTGATGACTCGTTCGACGCCGACTGTTTCGACATCGTCGTCTATGCCCGCGAGGACCCGGACGAGGCCCGACCGATCCTGCACCTCAGCGACGAAGAGGCCGAGGGCGCTGCGCAGCAACATGCCGCGGGTGGCGCGCCCGCCGGAGTTCGCGAAGAGGCTCCGAGTAGATTGCGCGCCAAGGGTATTGAGGACGAGTCGTCAAATGGCCGTGCCGGGCGGCCCCAATGGGCGGCAATCTGCCTGCTCGGATGTTCGTACCGAACCGGCCAAAACGATGGGATCCAAGCCGCACTCACGGCATAGTGGAAGTCCTGCGAGCTCGCGTGAATCGAAGTGCCAAGTTACACCATTCCGGACGTAGCCTAGGGGAGTCATGAGACGACTAAACGGTGTCGACGCATTCATGTTGGGTATGGAGACGCCGAAGTCCTATATGCACACGTTCAAGGTGGCGATCATCGATCCGTCCACGGACCCGGACGGCTGGTCGTTCGACAAGTTTTACGACGAATCGGCACGGCGGCTACATTTGCTGCCGATGCTGCGGTGGAAGTACCTCGACTCGCCGCTCGGTCTGAATCACCCCTACTGGGTGGAGGATCCCGACTTCGAGCTGCACTACCATATTCGCCGCGTTGCCTGCCCGCCGCCCGGAGACCACAAGAGCTTGTGCGAGTTCATGGCGGCGATCTATTCCTATCAACTCGACCGCGATAGGCCGTTGTGGATGATGTGGGTGGTCGAGGGACTCGCAGACGGCAAAGTCGCATGCGTCATGCTGGTGCACCATGCCTACGTTGACGGCGTCGGTGCTTCGTGGCTGATGCAGCGGTTCTATCAGCCGCAGCCGGGCATCAAGGCAGGCGATCCCCCCGCCTACGACCCACCACCTCTGCCCTCGTGGCTGACCCGACTGGGCGTGGCCGCGCGCGACTGGCCCAAGGTCACGATCGGCAATATGCCCAAGGTGGCCATGGGGCTGCGGCACAAATTCATGCTGGACCGCAAGCGCAAGTCAGCCGGCTTGCCCCCACACCCGTCGGCCGGACAGATGCGGCAAACACCGATCAACGTCACCCTCAGTGCCGGCCGCACCTTTGTCTGTGACAGCATCCCGCTCGAGCGCTTTGTCACCGTCAGCAAGGCGCTCGATGCCACCATCAACGACGTATTTTCCAGCTGCGTGGCGGGTGCGGTACGACGCCTGCTCATTGACCTGAACTACGACCCGGACGCCCACCCGCTGGTCGGTGCAACCCCGTTCGCCGGCGAGAGGCCTGCCGGTATGGAAGGTTTGGGCAACTTCGCGACCCAGGACTTCTGCTGGTTGCGTAGTGACATCGCCGACCCGCTCACGCGACTTCGGGCCAGCCACGAGGCGAACGTGGAGATGAAGGAGCACATCAAGGAGGTCAAGGAGGCCGGCGCCGACATCAATTCGGTAATGCAGATTCTGCCGCCCTGGGGCATCAAGATCATCCGCAAGGCGATACACCGCAGGGGAGGACGCTTTGGCTTCTTTGGCAACGTGGTGCTATCCAATGTGCCCGGGCCGAAGGAGGCGCTCTACCTCGACCAGTGGAAGCTCGCCAACTGGTACTCCACCGGCCAGATCGTCGATGGCACCGCACTCAACATCACGATGTGGAGCTATTGCGGACAGGCCAACATCTGCGTGCTGGTTGACCGCGAGGTACTCAAAGATGGCTGGGTGCTGTTCAACTACTTCGTCGACGAGCTGAATGCCCTGGTAGCGGTTGCCAATACAAAGGAGGTTGCTCGATGACCCGGATAAACCCGATAGACCTCTCATTCTTGCTGCTGGAAAGACCCAACCGGCCATTTCACATGGCTGCCTTCACCATCTTCCAAAAACCGAAGGGACAGCTGTCGACTTTTGGGCCCCGCCTGTTCGAAGCCTATCGACACAGCCAGGCGGTCGCGCCCTTCAATTACAAGGTCAAATGGCTGGGCAAAGATGTTGCGGCGTGGGAAACCGTCGAGCCCGACATGCGGAATCACATCCGCCACATTGATTTACCGGCGCCGGGTTCCATGGAGCAGTTTTACGAGACGGTTTCCTTTCTCAACACCGGTCTGCTCGACCGTGGTCATCCGCTCTGGGAGTGCTACATCATCGACGGTATGGCGAATGGCCGTCTGGCTGTCATGCTCAAAGTGCACCACTCGTTGATCGACGGTGAAGGCGGGCTGCGCGTGATGCGCAACTTCCTGAGCGATTCACCACGCGACACGAGGCTCGCCG
Source organism: uncultured Actinomycetota bacterium (assembly GCA_963763005.1). Taxonomy (GTDB): domain Bacteria; phylum Actinomycetota; class Actinomycetes; order Mycobacteriales; family Mycobacteriaceae; genus Mycobacterium. The sequence goes on along the minus strand of CAVXMI010000010.1, from coordinate 187,908 downwards.
GTCCCTGGATGGCTCTGGAGAGCGGCGACAAGCCACGCCGTTCGCGCCCCAGCGTGTCGCAAATACAGCGACTGCAAAGCATGCTGAGCGGACTGACCAAGCTGCCGGCAAATATTATCGGCGTGGGTAGTGACGTGCTCGACCTCGGCGTGCAATCACTGAACCTCAAGCCGCGAAAGACGTCCCTGCCTTTCACCGCGCGACACACCCTCTTCAATAACACCGCGAAATCGGCGGCGCGTGCCTACGCGAACATAGAATTGCCGCTCGCCGACGCAAAGGCCGTGGCCAAGGCGACCGGCACCTCGGTCAACGATGTGGTCATGACCATCATCGACGATGCCCTACATCACTACCTCCGCGAACACCGGGCTCCCACCGACAGACCGTTGGTGGCCTTTATGCCCATGTCGCTGCGCGACGAATCGGGCGCAGGAGGTAATCAGGTGAGCGCCGAATTAATCGCAATGGGTGCGCCGGATGCGGGCCTCAGCGAGCGCCTGATGCAGATCAACCGTGCGACAAAGGATGCAAAAGACAAAGGGCGCGGCATGCAAACGACGTCGCGCCAGGCCTATGCGCTGTTGCTGTTTGGCGGCCTGGCCATATCGGATACCCTGCCCTGGTTCGGAAAGGTGCCCAGCGCCAACCTGGTGATATCGAACATGAAGGGGCCGACCGGACAACTTTATTTGGCCGGTGCGCCGTTGGTCGCGTTCCATGGCCTGCCGATCCTGCCGCCCGGCGCTGGACTCAACGTCACCTTCGCGAGCGTGAACGAGGACATATGCCTTGCCATCGGAGCAGCGCCGGAAGCCGTCGACGAACCCTTCCGTCTGGCCCAACTGATTGAACACGCCTTCCACCAGCTGCAAGCCGACGCTGGCACAATGCCGCCCACAACCGCACGCAGCCCGCACCAGCCAGCGTGATCGGAACGTCCGCCAAGCAACACCGACCACGGAGGACCCCCATGAAGAACATCGGCGCCATGCTTAAACAACGTGCAGTTGTTTCTCCGCAGCTCGAGGCCTACGTCGAGCCATCCACCAACGTGCGCATGGACTACACGCAGATGAATGCGCTGGCCAACAAATGCGCCAGCGTGCTGACCTCGCTGGGGGTCGGCAAGGGTGACCGGGTGGCGCTGCTGATGCCTAATTGTGTCGAGTTCTGCTGCCTGTTCTACGGCGCCGCCAAGATCGGGGCCGTGGCCGTGCCCCTCAACACCCGCCTTGCGGCGCCTGAACTGGCATTCATTCTGTCCGACAGTGGCAGCAGGGTGTTGGTGTACGAGGAAGCGTTTGCGCCGGTAGCCGAGGCCGTCAAGGCAGGCACCGACTACCCCTGCACCGTGACCGATTGGGTGCCGGTAGCGGGCAGCAGCGGTTGTCTTGCCGAACGCCTCGAGGCCGCAGCTGCCGACGAACCGGCCTGCGAGTGCGGCGGCTCGGACAACCTGTTCATCATGTACACATCGGGTACCACCGGACACCCGAAAGGGGTGGTGCACACCCACGAATCGGTGCATACGGCGGCCAGTGCGTGGTCGCTGACCGTCGATGTGCGCTATCAGGACCGCGTCCTGCTGCCGCTGCCGATGTTCCACGTGGCCGCTTTGACAACGGTCATCTTTTGCGCCATGCGCGGCATCAGCCTGATCTCGATGCCGCAGTTCGATCCGGCGAAGGTGTGGCCGCTGATCATCGACGAACGGGTTTCCATCGGTGGTGCCGTGCCCGCGATCCTGAACTTCATGCGCCAGGTACCCGGATTCGCCGAACTCGACGCGCCTGACTTCCGCTACTTCATCACCGGCGGTGCGCCCATGCCAGAGGCCCTGATCAAGATGTATGCGGCCAAGAACATGCAGGTCGTGCAGGGCTATGCGCTCACCGAATCGTGCGGTGGCGGCACCCTGCTGCTCGGTGAAGACGCGCTGCGCAAGGTCGGCTCGGCCGGACGCGCCACCATGTTCGCCGACGTTCGAGTGCGCAGTGACGACGGCACGATCAGCGAACGTGGGGAAGGCGAGGTCGTGATCAAATCCGACTTCCTGCTCAAGGAATACTGGAACCGCCCAGACGCCACTCGCGCCGCTTTCGATGACGGCTGGTTCCGCACCGGCGACATCGGCGAGATCGACGACGAGGGTTATCTGTACATCCGGGATCGCATGAAGGACATGATCATTTCCGGCGGCGAGAACATCTACCCGGCCGAGATCGAGAACGTCGTGATCGGCATCCCCGGCGTCACCGAGGTGGCGGTCATCGGCTTGTCGGACGAGAAGTGGGGCGAGATCGCGTGCGCCATCGTCGTCGCCGACCAGAGCCACCTCAGCGAGCAACAAATCATCGAGTTCTGTGGCACCCGACTGGCGCGCTACAAGTTGCCGAAAAAGGTGATCTTCGCCGAGGAAATTCCACGCAACCCATCGGGCAAGATTCTCAAGCGGGTGCTCCGCGAACAATACCGGTGACAGTACTGACATGATGCAACCCGGCAAACGGACTCGCCCAATCTGCATATCGCGACTTGGCGGATGAGCCAGTTCAGTCGTGCTGCCGAGCGTCGAATCATTTGTCGCTATTGTGCGATTCGCCTTTCGCCGCGGCTGCGGTCTCCTGGGCCACGACAGCTGACGTGCACGAGGACGCCAGATGCTTGCTGACTGCTGCGACGGCGCGTGCACGCGGTGAAGCTGCTGACGAACCCGCAAGACCTGGCCGGGCGCTTCGCCGAGTTTGTGCGGGCGGCGGGCGCTCTGGGGCTGGATACCGAGGCCATGTTTGCACGCGGTTCACAAAGGCACCAGGTGCCCCGATGAACGCATCGATCTCATTCGGGCAGCAATGATCGGCGATAGTGTGGGGTTATCTAGTCGATCAAATAGAGGTGAAAAGCCTCCAGGGCGAGGATAGTGACCGTCGATGGCCGACGTCGATCCGCTTGCGACACAGCGGGATGTGGTCCGGGACATCTCCGCGGAACTGCGTCAGGCGGGATTCGCCGACGTCGAGGAGATCGGGCACGGCGGATTCGGGGTCGTCTACCGCTGCGCCCAGCCCATGCTGGACCGCGCCGTTGCCGTCAAGGTATTGATCACCGACCTTAACCCGGACAATCTCGACCGCTTCCTGCGCGAGCAGCGCGCCATGGGCCGCCTCTCCGGACACCCGCACATAATGAACATTTTCCAGGTGGGTGTGCTTGCGAGTGGCCGGCCCTTCATCGTGATGCCCTACCACGCCAAGGATTCGCTGGAAGTACTGATCCGCCGGCACGGACCCCTCGACTGGCGCGAGACGCTCAGTATCGGCGTGAAGCTCGCGGGCGCGCTGGAAGCCGCGCATCGCGCGGGCACACTGCATCGTGACGTGAAGCCCGGGAACATCGTGCTGACCGATTACGGTGAACCGCAGTTGACCGACTTCGGAATCGCCAGAATCGCCGGGTCCTTCCAGACGGCGACAGGGGTGATTACCGGGTCGCCGGCCTACACCGCGCCCGAAGTGCTCGAGGGCGCATCGCCGACGCCGGCATCGGACGTGTATTCGCTTGGCGCCACGCTGTTCTGTGCGCTGACCGGTCACGCCGCGTTCGAGCGCCGTACCGGCGAGCAGGTAATCGCTCAGTTCCTGCGGATCACTTCCCAGCCCACACCAGACCTGCGCACTCAGGGACTGCCCGCCGACGTGGCCGCGAGCATCGAACGGGCCATGGCCCGGGATCCGTCGGATCGTCCGGCGACAGCGGCCGCATTTGGCGACGAGCTTCGTGAAATTGAGCGCCGCCACGGTGTCACCGTCGACGAGATGGCCCGTTCCGTCGAGCTGGGCGTGGAGCGCCGAAACCCGCCCGTGGCACGCTCGGTTCATCGGGAAACCAGCCGCACCACCCGGACGTTCCAGACGCCCCCGACCCCCGCGACGAAGTACCGGCCCCCCGTCCCCACCAGGTCTCTGGTCGCGCGCAGCCGACTCATTGACGTCCTTCGCGCGGGCGGACGGCGACGGTTGATCTTCATCCACGCGCCCTCGGGGTTCGGCAAGAGCACACTGGCGGCGCAGTGGCGTGAGGAACTCTCGAGCGGCGGTGTTGCGGTCGCCTGGTTGACGGTCGATGATGACGACGACAACGTGGTGTGGTTCCTGGCGCATCTACTCGAGTCGATCCGGCGGGTCCGTCCCGCGCTTGCCGAGTCGTTGGGGCAGGTGCTCGAAGAGCACGGCGGCGACGCCAGCCGCTACGTGTTGACGTCGCTCATCGACGAAATCCACGAACACGACGACCGGATCGCCGTGGTGATCGACGACTGGCACCGCGTGTCCGACACCCGAACCAGCGCCGCCCTCGGTTTCCTGCTGGACAACGGATGCCATCACCTGCAGGTCATCGTGACCAGCTGGTCTCGCGCCGGATTACCACTGAGCAGGTTGCGGATCCGCGACGAGTTGATCGAGATCGATTCCGGTGCTTTGCGTTTCGGCACCGACGAGGCGGCCTCGTTCCTCAACGATGTCGGTGGACTACAGCTGTCGCGCGGCGACGTGGAGGCATTGACCACGTCGACCGACGGGTGGGCGGCGGCCCTGCAGTTGGCCGCATTGTCGCTGCGCGGCGGCGGCGATGCGAGCAGCCTGCTGCGCCGACTTTCCGGTGGCAGCGACGTGATCGGCGAGTTCCTGGCAGAGAATGTGCTGGACACTCTCGAACCCGATCTCCGTGAGTTCCTATTGGTGACCTCGATCACCGAGCGGACCTGCGGCGGACTGGCCGCTGTGCTGGCGGGGGTAGCCAACGGGCAGGCGATGCTGGAAGAGGTCGAGCAGCGCGGCCTTTTCCTGCAGCGGATCGACGAGGACCCGAATTGGTTCCGCTTCCACCAGATGTTCGCCGAATTTCTGCGCCGTCGGCTCGAACATGACGGGCCCGATCGGGTCGAACCACTCCATCGCGCCGCATCGGCGTGGTTCGCCGAAAACGGCTACCTCAACGAGGCCGTCGACCATGCGCTGGCCGCGGGCGATCCCGCCCACGCGGTTGACCTTGTCGAGCAGGATGAGACGAACCTGCTGGAGCAATCGAAGATTACGACGCTGCTCGGAATCGTGAACAAGCTGCCGCCGCGATTGGTGGTTTCGCGGGCCCAGCTCCAGCTCGTCATCGCCTGGGCGAATATCCTGCTGCAACGTTCGGTGCCCACCGCCCGCGCGCTGAATCGCTTCGAGGCGGCCCTGGGCCGCGCGGACCTCTCCGATGCGACAAAGGCGGATCTGCGAGCTGAGGCGGACGTGCTGCGAGCAGTAGCCGAAGCCTTCGCCGATCGGGTCGAGCGCATCGACGATCTGCTCGCCGAGACCATGTCGAGACCGGACACCCTGCGTCCGAGCGTGCCTGGGACCGCCGGAAGCGTTGCGGCGTTCGCCGCGATCTGCCGCTTCGACTTCGACGCTGCGCACCGGCTGCTTGACTGGGCCGCGCCCTACCACGAAATGATGGGACCGTTCGGCGCCGTTTACGGGCGCTGCTACGGCGGCATGGCCGCCAGGTATCAGCTCGACATTCCCGCCGCTTTGACGAGCTTCCGAGAAGCGTACGAGATCGCCACGAAAGTCGGACCCCACTCGCACGCGGCGCACCTCGCGGGTTCACTTCTCGGCGAATTGCTCTACGAGACAGGCGACGTGGCCGAGGCAATGCGTCTCCTCGACGAAAGCTATCTGCTCGGATCCGACGGTGGCGGAGTTGATTACCTGGCCGCCAGGTACGTGATCGGTGCGCGGATCAAGGCCGCGCAGGGGGATCATGAGTCTGCGGCCAATCGTCTGGCCACCGGCGCGAATGCCGCGGACCGCCTGCGGCTGCCACGGCTTGCCGCCCGGATCAGCAATGAGCGCATCCGGCTGGGCATCGAGCTCCCGCAGGCGGTTGCCGCCGGTTTGCGGTCGCCCCGCACCATTCCCCGCGACAATGGAATCGCCACGATGACAGCCGAACTCGACGAGGACTCCGGGATCCGCCTGTTATCCGCGAGCGATTCTGCGGACGACCGCGAGCAGGGTTGCCGACGGGCCGCCGATCTGGCCGCGGGAATCGACGGTGAGTACAGACCCCTGGCGGGGCTGCAGGCACAACTGCTCCTCATCGAAACCCTCACGGCCGCCGGCCGGGCAGCTGACGCCCGAAACGAACTGGCGCCGGTCTCTGCGAAGTGTGCCGAACTCGGGCTGTCACGTCTGCTGGTCGATGCGGGACTTGCGTAGGGAGAAGACAAAGCGTGCGGGACGCCTGCGGTGAGCACGCCGGACCCGAGCGCGTCCTCGATGAGCGGGATGTTGTGCTCGTCGACGGTGAGCAGTTCACCCTGCGGCAGGGCGACGACGGGCAGCGCGACACCGGCGCTTGTGGTGGGCTGCCCCGGTGAAATGGTCAGCGTCATGGTGAAGTGCTTTTCGGTGTGGACGAACACACCCCGTTCGATCTGCAGGTCGCCCTTGCCCTCCTGCCCGCCGTTCGCAGCGCACGCCCAACCTGACCGTCGTGCCCACCGCACCTATCCAGGGACTCCTTAGTCGGGTTATTGCCGCGCCATCGCGATGCGGACAGCTTCCTCTGGCGACACCACGTGCCCGTCGGCTTCCGCAGACTCGGCGATCGCGATCTGGACTCCTTTCACGCGACCGTTGAAGGCGTTGCCACGCGGGCCGTAGTCTTCCGAGACCGGAGCGCCGGTATCTTGGCCGACGTCGCAGCCATCGTCGGCAGAGAAGATCATCGCCAATGTCGCGGGGATCTCCCCACTGCCGACCGGTTCGCCGTCGGTGTAGAGCGTCACCTTGCCGCCCTTGCCCAGGCCGCCGCCGGCATAGGCGAACTCCATGCGCACCTGGTGGGCGCCCGCCGGCAGCGGGCTGTCGGCCTCGACGTAGAAGTGCTGCACACCGCCCAGGTTGTAGCAGTACTTGAGCTTGCCGTCCTTGGCGTAGAGGCTCCAGCCGCCGATGTTGGCGCCCTGGGCGATGATCACCCCTTCGGCGCCGGTCTCAGGCACCTCGATCGCGGCCGTCACCGCGTGGGATTTGTTCTTGATGCTGACCACGCAGTTCTCCGACAGGCGCCCCATGCCGGCGAAGAGCAGCTGGGTGTTGCCCTTGATCAGCACCGGTCGACCCGCGACGTCGGGGTTCATCCGTCTGCCCAGGTCGTCGTCCATCGGCAACACGTTGTAGCGCGTCGCCTCGATGAGCCACAGCCGCTGCAGGTCATGAAGCTTCTCCGGCATCTCCTTAGACAAATCTTTGGCCTGGGTCCAGTCCTTCGTGGTGTCGTAGAGTTCCCACACGTCATCGTCGAATGCGGGGGTCTCCTCGCCGATGAGGATCCAGGGCGTCTTATGCCGGGTCACTGCGGTCCAGCCCTTGTGATAGATGCCGCGGTTGCCGAACATCTCGAAGTACTGCGTCTCGTGTCGCTCGGCGGCATCGGCGTCGTTGAACGAGTACAGCATGCTGACCCCTTCGATGGGCGACTGTTGCACACCGTTCACCGAGATCGGCTCCGGCAGCCCCGCCGCCTCCAGGATCGTCGGCGCGACGTCGATGACATGGTGGAACTGCCAGCGCATCTCACCCGCCGCGCCGATTCCCTTGGGCCAGTGCACGATCGTTCCGTTGCGCGTACCGCCCCAGTGCGACGCGACCTGCTTGGTCCACTGATACGGCGTGTCCATGGCATGCGCCCAACCCACCGCGTAGTGGTTGTAGGATTCCGGGCCGCCGATCTGGTCGAGGCGCTCCATCAGAAACTCCGGCGTCTCGATCTCCGACATGCCGTTGAAGTTCAGCATCTCGTTGAACGTCCCGTTGAGCGTGCCCTCGCCCGACGCGCCGTTGTCGCCGATGATGTAGTACACCAGCGTGTCGTCGAGGACACCCAGCTTTTCCAGGCTGTCCAGCAGGCGGCCGACCTGATGGTCGGTGTACTCCAAAAAGCCCGCATACACCTCCATCTGGCGGCGCAGCACCGGCTTGAGCGCCTCGGGCATCTCGTCCCACGCCGGGATCTCCTTATGGCGTGCAGTGAGCTGGCAGTCCGCCGGGATCACACCAAGCTTCTTCTGCCGGGCGAAAGTCTCCTCGCGCAGCGCGTCCCAGCCCGCGTCGAACTTGCCCTTGTATTTCTCGGCCCATTCGTTGGGCACGTGGTGCGGCGCGTGGGTGGCGCCGGGAGCGAAGTAGGCGAAAAACGGCTTGTCGGGGGCCAGCGCCTTCTGCTGCCCGATCCAGGCGATGGCCTTATCGGTCATGTCCTCCATGAAGTGGTAACCCTCTTCAGGCGTCCGGTCCGGCTCAACCGCAGTGGTGCCCTCGTACACCGTCGGATACCACTGGTTGGCCTCACCGCCGATGAAACCGTAGAAATACTCAAAGCCGCCCCCGCCGGTGGGCCAGGCATCGAACGGCCCGACCGGACTGGTCTCCCATACCGGCACTTCGTGGCACTTGCCGAACTGCGCGGTGTTGTAACCGTTGAGCTTCAGCGTGCGCGCCAGCGGCGACATGGTGTTGGGCAGCACCGAGCTGTAGCCCGGAGCGCCCGTGGCGATCTCGGTGATCCCGCCCATGCCGGCCGAATGGTGGTTGCGCCCGGTCAGCAGCGCCTGCCGGGTCGGCGAACACAGCGCGGTGGTGTGAAAGCGGTTGTATTTCAGGCCGCCCGCCGCCAGCCTCTCCGCGGTCGGCGTCTGGCACGGACCACCGAAAGCGCTGGCCGCGCCGAACCCGGTGTCATCGAGCAGAATCAGCAACACGTTCGGCGCGCCCTCGGGCGGACGCAGCTGCTCGATAGGCGGGAATGAAGTGTCGGGATCCTTCGCGTCATAGGTGATCAGACCGGTCCGCGGCGCGCTCGGAATCGGCAGATGGGATCGGGGGGTTAGCTTTTCGTAGCTCATGGTCTGGTCTCCCAATTTCGAGGTATCTATGCCTGCGTTCAGGCTCACCGCGAGCGTCACGGCAGAGTTGATCTCGACCCTGCATCCACGATGAGTAATCGTTTGTGGCGGCGTTGCGATCGAGTGCCAGCGAGGAAGTTTTCGCGAAACAACCGGTGCTGGAAACCACCCGGTGAAAAAGTGGCCCCGCCACCGAATAATGCTAGTCGGCCCGCAGCCGGCGGGGGGCAGTTCGATCCCGAGGTCGTCGACATGTTTGTTCACCATGCCGAAGCAATCCTGGCCGGCCCGCCGACCGGCGATGCGTGGGTGGCGGCGTTGCGCGCGGCGCCCGATCATCATCAGCGGCTTGACGACCAGTCGCTGGACGCGAGTCATTTCGACCTGTTTGGCCTTCGGCAGGTGTATCTGGCCTGGCGCGGAAAGCCCTACCGGTGGCGGCGCTGGGCAACCAATATCGCGATGACCGTCGCAACGTGCCGATGCTGCTTCCGGTGCCCCACCGGCACCGGGGTAAAACGGTTGGCCAGAACTAACTTTCCAGGAGCTTGGCGATCCGGTCCAGGGTGGCGCGCATACCGTCTTCGGTCTGTTTGGGCACCGAACCGCTGGTGATCATCCGCTTCTGCTTGTCCTGGGACACGTCCCACGTTTCCCGCACGAGCGTGCCGCCATCGGCAGGGCTCAATTCGTAACGCCAGATGCGGCCACCGACCAGACCGCCCATCCCGGTGGTCTTCCAGGCGATCCGGCGGTCCGGTTCGTATTCGATGACAGTGTTAGTGGTGCGGTACGGGATGAACAGCGTCTCCTTCCGCCCGCGCATCGCCATCCCGAATTTCGCACCCTTCGATAGGGGTACCGACTCCTGCGAAGCGTGGTTCACCGAGTCCGAACCGTCGAAACTGGCGTGTTTGCCAGCGTCGGCCAGCAGCGCAAAGATCTTGTCGGGGGAGGCCTTGATGACTCGCTCGACGCTGACTGTGTTCCCGTCCATCCGCCAACAGTAGCGTTGCTCAACCGCTCCGGAATTGGCCGGTACCACTTCTATCTTCGCGCCGTTTCGTCAAGGATGGGCGGTATGGATGTCAGGGAGGTGCTGCTGCCCGGCGTCGGCCTGCGATACGAGTTCACCAGCCGCAAGGGTGACCGGATCGGCATCATCGCGCGGCGCAGCGGCGATTTCGACGTCGTCCTGTATCCCCGCGACGATCCGGACCAGGCCCGACCGGTCTTCCGGCTCACCGACGAAGAGGCCGACGCCGTGGCCCAGATTCTGGGCGCTCCACGGATCGCCGAACGGTTCACCCAGCTGACTCGCGAAGTACCCGGACTCGAGGCGGGTCAAGCCGTCGTCTCGCCGGACAGTCCGTTCGTGGACCGGCCGCTCGGGGAAACCCGGGCCCGTACCCGCACCGGCGCATCGATCGTCGCGATCGTGCGCAACAAGGACGTGCTTGCCTCGCCAGGACCGGCCGAAGTCCTGCGCGCACGAGATGTTCTGATAGTGATCGGCACCGGGGACGGCATTGCCGGGATCGAGCACATCGTCGATAAGGGCTGAGCCGGTGGAGGTCTCGGAGGCGCTGCTATTCCAACTCGGCGCCGTCCTCACCGCGCTCGCCGTGCTGGGCGCCGTCGCGCGCCGGTTCGCGTTGTCCCCGATACCGGTGTACCTGTTGGCGGGTCTCGCGCTGGGAAACGGCGGCATCCTTCGCGTAGCCGCCGCCGGCGAATTCATCACCACGGGCGCGCCGATCGGCATCGTGTTGCTGTTGCTGATCCTGGGACTGGAGTTCTCCGCGGCCGAATTCGCCGCCAGCCTGCGGCACCACCTGCCGTCCGCCGCGGTCGACATAGCCCTCAACGCCACACCCGGCGCCCTGGCGGGGTGGCTGCTCGGCTTGGAGGGCGTCGCCATTTTGGCTCTGGCCGGCATCACCTACATCTCATCCTCGGGTGTTATCGCGCGCCTGCTGGAGGACTTGCGGCGGCTTGGCAACCGGGAAACGCCGGCTGTGCTGGCGGTGCTGGTACTCGAGGACTTCGCGATGGCCGCCTACCTGCCGCTATTCACGGTTCTCGCGTCCGACGGCAGCTGGTTGGAAGCTGTCGGTGGCATGGTCGTCGCGGTGGCCGCTCTCGTCGCGGCGTTTGCCGCGTCGTTTCGCTGGGGTCATCATTTCGGCCGGCTGGTGTCACATCCTGATTCCGAGCAAATGTTGCTGAGGGTGCTGGGAATCACCCTGATTGTGGCGGCGCTGGCCGAATCCCTGCACGCATCGGCTGCCGTGGGCGCGTTCCTGGTAGGCCTCACCCTGACCGGTGAGACGGCTGCCCGCGCACGCAAGGTGCTGGGTCCGCTCCGTGATCTGTTCGCCGCGATCTTCTTCCTGGCGATTGGACTGTCGGTTGACCCCAGAGAGCTACTTCCGATGCTTCCGGTTGCCATTGCTTTGGCTGTGGTCACCGCGGCAACCAAGGTGCTCACCGGGATGGTCGCCGCCCGGCGCGACGGAGTGGCACGGCGCGGGCAGCTGCGCGCCGGCACGGCGCTCATTGCCAGGGGCGAGTTCTCCCTGATCATCATCGGATTGGTCGGCACGTCGATCCCTACGGTCGCAGCGCTGGCGACGTCCTACGTCTTCATCATGGCGATCATGGGCCCGGTGCTGGCCCGTTACACCGGCGGGCCGCTGCCGGCTACCGCCTGACCTCTGAACCAACGAGCACTAAGACCCTGTCGTCAACCTATGTGCAGGGCGACCACCAGCCATCGGGCCGCACTGCTGGCGGACACCTGTTCCACGCGGCAGGCGATCGCGTGGATCCGGTCCCCGCGGCTGTAGGTGCCGAACACCTCGGCCGCGGTGTCCGGGGCGCCATACCCGACCGGCTGAAGCCGCATCCGGCGCAGTACCGCCGCACCTTCATGTGCGGCCACTGCCCGGCTGACCGAGAGCACGGAGTCGACAAGGCTGGGTGACAGCATCGAGCGCAGCTGGGTCACCGGACGGCGGCGGTCGATGACTTCCAGCGCTCGGCGCAGTGCGGCGTCGGCGAAGATCGCCGCTTGGCGCATTGGCGCCGACATGACCGCCTCCGTGGCGGCTGCCGGTTGCCGGCCGCGTTGACTGCCGCTCTGCCTGTTGGGTTGTCGGCGAGGCGCGAGCGGGGTGTGCGGCCGCAACGCCGGGTGGGATGATTGCCCGCACTGCGGGACGTTTCGCGTCGGTGGCTCGTACTCGACGACGGGTGTGACGGTGAAGGTGTCGCGGCGGGGTGGGCTCACGATAGGACTAATAGTCAACGGGCACTCTCCAAACTCATCGATCGAACGGGGAGCCTGCTGGAGAGTGGCAGACAACTGATTTTCAGTCGCCGGTCATCATCGCACAATCGGGGCTGGCGCGTACCCGCGCCGTGATGTGCCCGGGCCGGCGGTTACCGTGGGCGACAGCATCAGTCCACCCGACGAATTGGCGACGAAATGACAAGGAGGACAGGGCCGTAATGGTCACCCGGTTATCCCCATCGGACGCGTCCTTCTATCGGTTGGAGAACACCGCCACCCCGATGTACGTCGGGTTGTTGTTGATCCTGCGCCGTCCGCGTGCCGGATTGAGCTACGAGACGCTGCTGGCCACCGTCGAACAGCGGCTACCGCAGATTCCGCGCTACCGGCAGAAAGTCCGCGAAGTGAAGATCGCCATGGCCAGGCCGGTGTGGATCGACGATAACGACTTCGACATCACCTACCACGTCCGGCGCTCGGCGCTGCCGTCGCCGGGCAGTGACGAGCAACTGCACGAGCTGATCGCGCGGCTGGCCGCCCGGCCGCTGGACAAGTCGCGGCCGTTGTGGGAGATGTATCTGGTCGAGGGCCTGGACAAAAATCGCCTTGCCCTCTACACCAAGTCGCACCAAGCCCTGATCAACGGTGTGACGGCGCTGGCGATAGGCCACGTCATCGCCGACCGGACGCGGCGTCCACCGCCGTTCCCCGAAGACATCTGGATCCCAGAACGCGACCCCGGAACCACCAGGTTGCTGCTGGGCGCGGTCGGCGACTGGGTGATGGGCCCGGGCGCGCAGCTGCAGGCCGTCGGATCCGCGATCGCCGGGTTGGCAACGAATTCGGGCCAACTCGTCGACGCCGGCCGCAGGGTCCTCGATATCGCGCGTACGGTGGCACGTGGCACCGCACCCAATAGCCCGCTCAACGCCACCGTGTCGCGCAATCGGCGGTTCACGGTTGCCCGTGGAAGTCTCGAGGACTACCGGACTGTTCGGGCGCGCTATGACTGCGACGTCAACGACGTGGTGCTGGCAGTGATAGCCGGCGCACTGAGCAACTGGCTGATGTCACGCGGCGAAGCGGTGGCACCGACCGCGACGGTCCGGGCGATGGCGCCGCTGATGGTCTACGCCGATGATCAACTCGACTCAACCGGTCCTGGCCAGGCGATCAGCCAGGTGACGCCGTTCCTGGTTGACCTGCCGGTGGGGGAGGGCAACGCCGTAGTGCGGCTCTCGCAGATCGCCCACGCCACCGAATCGAACCCGACGGCCGCCAGCCTGGTCGATGCCAGGACTATCGTCACGCTGTCGGGCTTAGCGCCCGCCACCCTGCACGCCATGGGTGTCCGGGTTGCCACCAGCTTCTCGGCGCGGTTGTTCAACCTGCTGATCACCAACGCCCCGGGAGCCCAGTCGCAGATGCACATCGCCGGCACCAAGTTGCTGGAGACATACTCCGTGCCACCCCTGCTGCACAACCAGGCACTGGCCATCAGTGTGACGTCCTATAACGGGATGCTGTATTTCGGAATAAACGCCGACCGTGACGCGATGAGCGATGTCGACTTGTTGCCGGGTTTGCTGAGCGAAGCACTCGACGAGCTTCTGGAAACTTCTCGGTAGTTGCCGGGGTCAAAATTGATGTGGGGATATAGCATCCGTTGATGTGAGCACCGCGACAAACGACGGCGCGCCGCCGAAGGCGAAGAAGAAATCAACTGCGCCGGCCGAGCGTAAGATCCCTGCTGCTGTCTACCATGCCGAATTGTTCCGGCTGCAAACAGAGTTCGTGAAGCTGCAGGAGTGGGCGCGGCATTCCGGGGCACGCTTGGTGGTCATCTTTGAGGGCCGCGACGGAGCGGGCAAGGGCGGGACTATCAAACGGATCGCCGAATATCTCAACCCGCGGGTCGCCAGCATCGCGGCTTTGCCCGCGCCGACCGATCGCCAACGCGGACAGTGGTACTACCAGCGCTATATCGCCCATTTGCCCGCCAAGGGGGAAATCGTGCTCTTCGACCGGTCGTGGTACAACCGCGCCGGTATCGAGAAAGTCATGGGATTCTGTACGCCGCAAGAGCATGCGTTGTTTTTGCGGCAGACTCCGATTTTCGAGCAGATGCTGATCGACGACGGGATTCTGCTGCGCAAATACTGGTTTTCGGTCTCCGACGCCGAACAGCTGCGACGGTTCAAGGCGCGGCGGAGCGACCCCGTCCGGCAATGGAAGCTCAGCCCCATAGACCTGGAATCGCTGTATCGGTGGGAGGACTATTCACGCGCCAAAGACGAGATGATGGTGCACACCGACGTACCGGCAAGCCCGTGGTATGTCGTGGAATCGGATATCAAGAAGCATGCCCGGCTGAACATGATGGCCCACTTGCTGTCCACGATCGATTACCACGACGTGGAGAAGCCGCAGGTCAAGCTACCCAAACATCCGTTGGTGAGTGGCAACTACGAGCGTCCGCCGCGTGAGCTGTCGACCTACGTCGACAACCATGTGGCCACGTTGATCGGGGGCTGAGTGGCGATCGCAAGCGCGGCGAAGCCGGGGGCAGCGGGTCGCCACCGGGTGGCTGTGGCGATCGCAAGCGCGGCGAAGCCGGGGGCAGCGGGTCGCCACCGGGTGGCTGTGGCGATCGCAAGCGCGGCGAAGCCGGGGGCAGCGGGTCGCCACCGGGTGGCTGTGGCGATCGCAAGCGCGGCGAAGCCGGGGGCAGCGGGTCGCCACCGGGTGGCTGTGGCGATCGCAAGCGCGGCGAAGCCGGGGGGTGGCTAGGGTGCTTGCCGGCAAGCGGGTATTCGCCTGATGCAGCAGGTCTACATCCCGGCCACGCTGGCCATGTTGCAGCAACTCGTCGCCGACGGTTCGCTGTGGCCGGTCAATGGCACCGCGTTCGCGGTGACGCCGACATTGCGCGAGTCCTACGCCGAAGGCGACGATGACGAACTCGCCGAGGTGGCGCTGCAGGAGGCGGCGCTGGCGTCGCTGCGCCTGCTGGCAGACGACATGGGCGACAACCTGCCGCCGCGTCGCGCGGTGCTCGTCGCCGAGATCGAGGACGTCAAGTACCGCCCCGATCTTGACGACGCCGTCGTCAGACTGGGCGGGCCCGTTGCGATGGATCAGGTCGTCGCCGTGTACGTCGACAACGTTGCCGCCGAACCGGCCGTGACAGCGGCGATTGCGGTTATCGATGCCGCCGACCTCGGCGACGAGGACGCCGACCTGGTTGTGGGTGACGCACTGGACCACGATCTGGCCTGGTACGCGAACCAGGAGCTGCCATTCCTGCTTGATCTGCTCTGAGCCGGGCAATCGGGACGAGCCCCGAGTTCGACGCATTCTGCGCTTCTGACTCTAGCTACGGCACCGTAAGTTACGGTACCGTAGTTTTATTGGAGCGGCGTAAAGCTGCCCCAGCCTGGGCGGGAGCTAAAGGCCGCACTGTGAGCAGGAGCTTCCTAATGAGCAAGAAATACATGCCGATTACCGCCAAAGTTGTCGACACTACGCGCCCGACCGTCGCCGGGGCGGACAGGCATCCCGGCTGGCACACGCTGCGCAAGATAGCCGCGCGCATCACCACGCCACTATTGCCCGACGACTATCTACACCTGGCCAATCCGCTGTGGTCCGCACGCGAATTGCGGGGCCGCATCCTGGAGGTTCGCCGGGAGACGGAAGACTCCGCCACGTTGGTCATCAAACCCGGCTGGGGCTTCAGTTTTGACTACCAACCGGGCCAATACATCGGGATCGGGCTGCTGGTCGACGGGCGCTGGCGCTGGCGGTCGTATTCGCTGACATCGAGCCCGGTTGCTGGGGCGTCCAGGGCCGGATCGGCACGCACGGTGACTATCACCGTGAAGGCGATGCCCGAAGGCTTCCTGTCCACTCACCTGGTGGCCGGTGTCGAGCCGGGAACCATCGTGCGGCTGGCCGCGCCCCAAGGCAATTTCGTGCTGCCCGACCCGGCGCCGTCGTCGATTCTGTTTCTCACCGCCGGTTCCGGGATCACCCCGGTGATGTCGATGCTGCGGACCTTGGCTCGCCGCAACCAAATCACGGATATCGCACACCTGCATTCGGCGCCCACCGAATCTGACGTGATGTTTGGCGCCGAGCTGGCCGCGCTGGCGGATGACTACCCCGGGTATCGGTTATCGGTGCGGGAAACCCGCGCCGTGGGCAGGCTCGATCTGTCCCTGCTCGGTCAGCAGGTGCCGGACTGGCGTGAACGCAAGACCTGGGCTTGCGGGCCGGAGGGCATGCTCAACCAGGCCGAGAAGGTCTGGTCATCGGCGGGCGTCAGCGACCGGCTGCACTTGGAGCGGTTCGCGGTATCCAAGGCGGCACCCGCGGGAGCGGGCGGGACGGTCATGTTCGCCCGGAGCGGCCGCAGCGTCGCGGCCGATGCCGCGACGTCATTGATGGACGCGGGCGAGGGTGCAGGTGTGCAGATGCCCTTCGGCTGCCGGATGGGCATTTGTCAATCGTGTGTGGTCAGCCTGGTGGAAGGTCACGTCCGCGATCTGCGGACCGGCGCCGAACACGACCCTGGAACTCGGGTCCAGACCTGTGTGTCGGCCGCATCTGGTGATTGTGCACTAGACATCTAAAGGCTACTCACAGGTAACTTACGGAGTCGTAGGTTACGATGGCGTAGGTCACTGACCAAACAACGACCGCGGGGAGATGAAGACAGACGATGGCGATCACAGACGTCGACGTATTCGCGCATCTCACGGACGCCGACATCGAAAACCTGGCTGTTGAGCTCGATGCCATCCGCCAGGACATTGAAGACTCTCGCGGTGAACGCGACTCCCGCTACATCCGTCGCACCATTGCCGCACAGCGCGCGCTGGAGGTATCCGGCCGGGTGCTCTTGGCTGCCAGCTCACGGCGATCCGCGTGGTGGGCGGGCACCGCGACTCTGGGTTTGGCCAAGATCGTCGAGAACATGGAGATCGGCCACAACGTCATGCACGGCCAGTGGGACTGGATGAACGACCCGGAGATTCACTCCTCGACGTGGGAGTGGGACATGAGCGGGTCGTCCAAGCACTGGCGGTACACCCACAACTTCGTGCACCACAAGTACACCAACATCCTCGGGATGGACGACGACGTCGGCTACGGCATGCTGCGGGTCACTCGTGACCAGCGCTGGAAGCGCTTCAACATCTTCAATCTGGTGTGGAACGCCATTCTGGCGATCGGCTTCGAGTGGGGAGTTGGCTTGCAGCACTTGGAGATCGGCAAGATCTTCAAGGGCCGGGCCGACCGCGATGCGGCCAAGATCCGGTTGCGCGAGTTCTCCGGCAAGGCCGGCCGTCAGATCGTCAAGGACTATGTCGCGTTCCCGGCGCTGACCTCGTTGTCACCCGGCGCGACGTATAGATCCACCTTGACGGCCAACGCGGTGGCCAACGTGATCCGCAACGTGTGGGCCAACGCCGTCATCTTCTGCGGGCATTTCCCCGACGGCGCCGAGAAATTCACCAAGACCGACATGGTCGGCGAAACGAAAGGCCAGTGGTACCTGCGGCAGATGCTGGGCAGTGCCAACTTCGAGGGCGGGCCAGCGCTGCGGTTCATGAGCGGCAACCTGTGCCACCAGATCGAGCATCATCTGTATCCCGATCTGCCGAGCAACCGGTATGCCGAGATTTCGGTGCGGGTGCGCGAGATCTGCGACAAATACGACCTGCCGTACACCACCGGCCCATTCCTGGTGCAGTACGGCAAGACGTGGCGCACGCTGGCCAAGTTGTCGCTGCCGAACAAGTACCTGCGCGACGACGCTGACGACGCGCCGGAGACCCGTAGCGAGCGCATGTTCGCCGAACTCGAGCCGGATTTCGCGGGCACCGATCCGGCGACCGGACGCCGCCGTGGGCTCGAGACCGCGATTGCCACCGTGCGGGGATGGCGGCGCGACAAGCGTGCCGCGGCTGGATCAGTCAGCGACGCCGACGATCTGGCTGCCTAAGTTGCCACCTTGGCTGCCGGCGCGGCTAACTTGGCGTCGAGCGCCCGCGCGGCACTGTGGTGGGTTATGAGACGATCCGGCGCTGGTGTGGATCAACGGCATCACCCATTACCTGTGGCGCGCGGTCGACCAGCACGGCAACGTTTTGGACGTCCTGGCAGTCACGCCGAAACGGCAAGGCGGCCAAGCGGTTCTTCCGTAAATTGTTCAAGGGCCTGAGGTACGTGCCGCGCGTGCTGGTGACCGACAAGCTGGCCAGCTACGGGGTCGCTGCCTGCGAGCTGGTGCCGTTGGTAACCCACCGGCAGTCGAAGTATCTGAATAAGTCATCTTCGTGCCCCTTACCAGTCGAGGCGCTCGATGATGGTGGCGTTCGCCATTCCGCCGCCCTCGCACATCGTCTGCAGCCCATACCGCCCGCCGCGCTGCTGTAGCGCATTCACCAGCGTGGTCATGATGCGGGCGCCACTGGCGCCCAGTGGGTGGCCGATCGCGATGGCGCCGCCGTTGACGTTGGTCTTAGCCAGATCCGCGCCAACGTCATGCGCCCACGCGAGCACGACGGGCGCGAACGCCTCGTTCACCTCGAACAGGTCGATGTCGGCTAGCGAGAGCCCGGCTCGGCGCAACACCTTCTCGGTGGCGGGGATGACCCCGGTCAGCATGTAGAGCGGGTCAGAACCCACCACGGTGGTGGTGTGGATGCGGGCCAGCGGACGCAGACCCAGCTTCTTGGCGACCTCGCTGCTGGTGATCAGGACTGCGGCGCTGCCGTCGGACAGCGGCGACGAGTTGCCCGGCGTGATTTCCCAATTGATCTGCGGGAAGCGCGCTTTCAGCGCCTCGCTGTAGAACGCCGGCCGCAATGCGGCCAGCGTTTCGACCGTCGTGCCGGGCCGGATGATCTCGTCGGTGGAAAGCCCGGCGATCGGGATCAGCTCGTTGTCGAAAAGCCCTTCCTTGGTGGCGTGGGCAGCCTTGTCGTGGCTGGCCGCGGAGAACTCGTCGAGCTGGGTGCGAGAGAAACCCCACCGCGCGGCGATCAGTTCGGCGCTGATGCCCTGCGGCACCAGGCCGTCGGGATAACGCCGGGTCATGTCTTCGCCGAACGGGTTGCTGCCCGGCAGCACCGAGGTGCCCATCGGGACGCGGCCCATCGACTCCACGCCGCCGGCGATCACCAGGTCGTAGGCACCGGCGAGCACGCCCTGGGCGGCGAAGCTGATGGCCTGCTGGCTGCTGCCGCACTGCCGGTCGACCGTGGTGCCGGGAACCGACTCCGGGAATCCGGCACCCAACAACGCGTTACGTGCGATGTTGACCGCCTGGTCGCCGACCTGGGTGACGGCGCCGGCGATGACATCGTCGATCTGTACCGGGTCCACGCCGGTGCGGGCCACCAGTTCGCGCAGGCTGTGCGCCAGCAGGTCGGCCGGCAACACATCGTGCAGCGCACCGCTGGCCTTGCCTTTGCCGATGGGGGTGCGGACAGCGCCGACGATGAGGGCGTCGCGGCCCTGATATCCGGTCATGGTTTCTCCTGGGATTTTCTGAGTATGTACTACTGTACTCAGCTATAACAGCTGGGTATATTGAAAGCAACCTAGACCGGAGAGTGATTTTCATGACATTGCTGCAGGGGTCGCTGGCCGACCGGAATGGGTGGTCGGCGGTCGGCGAGTGCCCGATCGAGAAGGCCATGGCGGTCGTCGGCACCAAATCCGCGATGCTCATCATGCGCGAGGCGTACTACGGCACCACCCGGTTCGACGACTTCGCCCGCCGGGTGGGTATCACCAAGGCGGCCACCGCGGCGCGACTGGCCGAACTGGTCGACCTCGGACTACTGACCCGGCGGCCCTACCGTGAACCCGGGCAGCGCAGCCGCGACGAGTATGTGCTCACCGACGCCGGCATCGAGTTCATGCCGGTGGTCTGGGCGATGTTCCAGTGGGGGCGACGGCACCTGCCGGGCCGCGACCGGCTCCGCCTTACTCATCTGGGCTGTGGTGCTGACGTGGAGGTCGAAATCCGCTGCGCCGAAGGGCATCCGGTGCCGCCCGATGAGCTCGGCATGCGGCTGGTCAAGGCTCTCTGAGCGTCGCCAGCAGCCGTCGGGCGGCGGCGATCCGGCGTACTGCCGTCCCAGTGAGCCTGTCCAGCGCGCATTCGGGGTCGGCCGGCGGCCCCATGTGCCCGCAGCCGCGCGGGCAGTCCTCGATGGCCGCGGCCAGATCGGAGAACGCCCTCAGCACGTCGTCGGGCTGGATGTGGGCCAGCCCGAACGAGCGGATCCCAGGCGTGTCGATCACCCAGCCCCCATTGGCCAACGGTAACGCCACCGACTGCGTCGACGTGTGCCGCCCGCGGCCGATGTCGGTGACCACACCGACCGCTCGGTCCGCCTCGGGCACCAGGCGATTCACGAGTGTCGACTTACCGACTCCGGAGTGTCCGAGCAGCACGGTGATCTTGTCGTCGAGCAGATCGGCGACCGCGAGTAGGGGATCGTCGACGCCGGCGACGACCACTATCAGGTCCATGTCGACGAACTGCTCGGCAAACGGTTCGGGTGGAGCGAGGTCGGTCTTGGTCAGGCACAGGATCGGCGTCAGCCCGGCGGTGAAGGCGGCGATCAGCGCACGGTCGACCAGGCCGGTGCGCGGCGGCGGGTCGGCCAGGGCGACCACCATCAGCAGTTGGTCGGCGTTGGCGACCACCACCCGTTCGGCGGGGTCGTCGTCATCGGCGGTGCGCCGCAACACCGTTCGCCTCGGGCCGCGCCGCACGATGCGGGCCAGGGCGTCGGTTCGACCGGACAGGTCGCCGACGATATCGACTTCGTCGCCGACGACGATCGGGGTGCGGCCGAGTTCGCGCGCCCGCATGGCGGTGACCCGGCGGTCCGGCCGCCCGCCCAGCACGCATCCCCAGCGGCCGCGGTCAACACTGACCACCATGGCCGCCTCGGCGTCGGCGTGCTGCGGACGAGTCTTCGTCCGGGGCCGCGATCCTTTGCCGGAGCGGGCCTTGGCGTCGGACTCGTCGTAGTCCCTCAACCGGCGGTCCCCTGGACCATCTCGGCCCATAGCTGCGGGAACTCCGGCAGTGTCTTGCTGGTGGCGGCGATGTCGTCGACCTCCACTCCGGCTACCCGCAGCCCGATGATCGCGCCGGCCATCGCCATTCGATGATCGGCATACGCTCGCCAGATACCGGGCCGCAGCGGTGTCGCGGTGATCAGCAGACCGTCGGATGTTTCCTGGCAGTTGCCCCCGAGGCGGTTGATCTCGGTGCTCAGCGCGGCGAGCCGGTCGGTCTCGTGGCCGCGCAGATGGGCGATGCCGCGCAGCCGTGACACCGATCCCGGGTTTGCCAGCGCCGCCAGCGCCGTCACCGATGGCGTCAGCTCGCCGACGGCGCGCAGGTCGACGTCGAACCCGTCGTATCCCGCTGATCCCCGCACCTCGAGGAATGAATCAGTTTGGTTAACAACGGCATTCAGTTTTCGCAAGATATCCAGCATGTTGTCGGCGGGTTGCACGCTGGTCGCCGGCCAGCCGGTGATGCGCACTGTGCCGCCGCTGACCACGGCCGCCGCTAGGAATGCAACGGCGTTCGTCAGATCCGGTTCGACGTCCCAGTGTCGGGCCGCGACCGCGCCCGGCCGCACCTGCCAGCGGTTCGGGACCGAGTCGTCGATATCGACGCCGGCCTGCCGCAGCATGGCGACCGTCATCGCGATGTGCGGTGCCGACGGCAGCGATGCGCCCGTGTGTTGCACGGTCAGGCCCTCGGTGAACGATGCTCCGGACAGCAGCAGGCCGGACACGAACTGTGAGGACGCCGAGGCGTCGATGGCCACGGTGCCGCCGGCGACCGATCCACTGCCCTGAACCCGGAAAGGCAGACCAGTGCCGTCGATGGGGACCCCGAGACCGCGCAGCGCATCCAGCAGCGGCGCGATGGGCCGGGCCCGGGCTTGCTCGTCGCCATCGAAGGTGACGGGGGCGGCGCTGAGTGCCGCCAGTGGCGGGACAAAACGCAACACCGTGCCGGCCAGACCGCAGTCCACCCGGGCGCCGGGGCCGGGTCCGATTCGGCCGCTGACCGTCAGTTCGGACCCGGCCCCGTCGACGCGCAGGCCCAGGGTCCTCAGCGCCCCGATCATCAGGTCGGTGTCCCGGCTGCGCAGCGCACCGGCGATGGTCGAGTCGCCCTGGCCCTGCGCGGCCGCCAGCGCCGCCAGCACCAGCGCGCGGTTCGTCTGCGATTTCGAGCCCGGAACGGTCACGATCGCATGCACCGGTGCCGGTGCGGATGGGGCCGGCCACGGCTCGGTACTGCTCACCGCTTCATCCTGCCGTGTCGGCGGCTGTCGTGGGTACCAGGCACCATGGGAGATATGTGCGGACGGTTTGCGGTCACCACCGATCCGGCCCTGCTGGCCGAGAAAATCCAGGCCCTGGACGAGGCTACCGGTGCTGCGCCGGATGCCGCGACGCCCAACTACAACGTGGCTCCCACCGACACAATCGCTACCGTGGTGACCCGCCACAGCGTGCCCGACGACGAGCCCACGCGCCGGGTGCGGCTCATGCGCTGGGGACTGGTCCCGCCATGGGTAAAGGCCGGTTCTGACGGCGCGCCCGAGAACAAGGGGCCGCTGCTGATCAACGCCCGTGCCGACAAGGTCAGCACCTCGCCCGCCTTCCGGTCGAGCGCCAAGTCCAAGCGGTGCCTGGTCCCGATGGACGGCTACTACGAGTGGCGCGTCAACCCCGACACTGGGGCTGGTCAGAAGTCCCGCAAGACGCCGTTCTACATGTTCCGGGGCGACGGCGAGCCGCTGTTCGCGGCCGGCCTGTGGTCGGCGTGGAAGCCTGCCAAAGATGTTGCACCGCTGCTGAGTTGCACGATTATCACCACCGACGCTGTAGGGGAGCTGGCCCAAATCCACGACCGGATGCCGTTGATGCTGGCCGAAGACGACTGGGACGCCTGGCTGAATCCCGACGCCCCGCCGGACCCCGAGCTGCTGGCCCACCCGCCGGCTGTGCACGGCGTCGAGCTGCGCCAGGTGTCGACACTGGTCAACAGTGTGCGCAACAACGGGCCCGAGCTGCTTGAGCCGGCCGAGCCGCAGCCCGAACAGATCACGCTGCTATGAGCCGTCGTCCTCGTCCTCGTCGTCTCCGTCGCGCAGGAGTTTCTCGGGGTGGTGGAAGGTGTTGATCCGCGGTTGGCCGCGGTCGAGGTGTGGTGGTGGTAGCCATTCGGTGTCTCCGTTGGCGTTTTTTCGGGTGGTCCAGCCCCCGGGCGTGAGCATGTGGTGTTGTGTGCGGCAGCCGAAGGTGAGGTCGTTGACGTCGGTGGTGCGGCATGTGGCGTAGTCGGTGACGTGGTGGACCTCGCAGTAGTAGCCGGACACGGCGCATCCGGGTGCGGTGCAGCCGCGGTCTTTGGCGTAGAGCACGATTCGTTGACCAGGGGAGGCCAGTCGTTTGGTGTGATACAGCGCCAGGGCCTTGCCTTTGTCGAAGATCGCCAGATAGTGGTGGGCGTGGCGGGCCAGGCGGATCACATCGCTCATGGGCAGCAGGGTGCCGCCACCGGTGAGTCCCGTACCCGCGGCGGCTTCCAGGTCTTTCAGCGTGGTGGTGATGATGATGGAGGCCGGTAGCCCGTTGTGCCGGCCCAGTTTTCCCGAGGCCAGCATGGCGCGCAGGGCGGCGGTCAGGCCGTCGTGGTTGCGTTGGGCGGGGCTGCGGGTGTCGCGCTCGATGGCCTCTTGGGTGGGTGCGCCGTCCACGGCTGGGGTCTCTTGCTCCGGGTTGCACATGCCGGGGGCGGCCAGCTTGGCCAGCACGGCCTCGAAGGTGGCGCGGGCTTGGGGGGTCAGCCAGCCGCGCAGTGCTGACATACCGTCGGCTTCTTGCTTGCCCAGGGTCAACCCCCGCCGCCGCGCGCGATCCTCGTCGCTGTAGGTGCCGTCGGGGTTGAGGCAATCCGCCAGACGATCGGCCAGCCCGCCCAGTTGCTCGGGCCCAAACTGCGAGCCCAGCTTGGCCAGGTGCGTTTCGGCGCGACCGCGGGTTTCGTCGTCGACCCAGCCCGGCAACTGGTGGCAGAACCGGCGGATCACCGCGACTTGCCCGGCACCGAGCCGCCCGGCGCGCTGCCCGGCAGCAGTGGCGCCAAGCACTGGCGCCAAGGGTTCGCCGGTGATCGCCCGGCGCGGCCCCAGATCGGCGGCTTCCCGGATCCGCCGGTTGGCTTCGGGGCGGCTGATCAGGGTCCACTGGGCCAGCGCATGAGACAGCTTGCCACCCAGCTCTTCCGGGGTGGCAAGCCGGGCAAGCTGATTGATCAACCCATGCTCTAGGGCCGGTAGCCGCCGGCGCACCCGCTCACAACGCTCCAACAATGCGAGCCGCTCACGGGTGGCCAGCGCCTCGAAGTCCAGCCCGGCCACACCATCGACCGCGGCGTCGAGCGCAGCAAAAGCCGCCGTGACCGCCTCCCGATCCACGACACCGCCAGAACCCATAACCAGAATCTAGCCCAGGGCACCGACAAGAATCGCCAACCGGAAACCACTGAAACCACAGTGACACAAGAGATTTTGTTGTCCGACTGGTGACGCCGTTGCCCGGTCGAGCCGTAGCGCGAACAGATCACGCCGCTGTGCGGGTTTTCTACGCAAGACAACAGTCAGCTGATGTTTGTGGCTTCGCGACAGATCCCGGAGCGTTAGCGCGACTTAGCATGGGTGTGTGACTGACTCATACACCCACACCTTTGAGGACATCCAGAACCGCCCTGTCGCGGTGATCGGGGCGGGAACGCTGGGTCGCCGCATCGCCTTGATGTTCGCCAGCCGTGGGGGAACCGTGCGAATCTACGCGCGGCGCGCCGAACAGCGGTCCTCCGCAACGCAGTACGTGATCGAGACCGTGCCGAAGCTGTTGGCTGACCGAGGTTTTGGCGAAGTGGGCGCCGCGACGGGCGCGGGATCGCTCGAAGAGGCGTTGGACGGCGCCTGGCTCGCCGTTGAGTCCGTCCCGGAGAAGCTCGAGATCAAGATTCCGCTGTGGGGCCAGATCGACCAGGCGGCGCCGCCGGACACCATCTTCGCGACCAATTCGTCGTCTTACCCGTCGCGTCTGATGGCCGAAAACGTGCGGGACAAAACACGTTTGTGCAACATGCACTTTTACATGCCACCGCAGTTCAACGCTCTGGACCTGATGTCCGACGGCGAGACTGACCGCGGCCTGCTCGACACCCTGTTGACCGTCCTGCCCGAGTTCGGTGTGCATCCCTTCGAGGCGCGCCGAGAGTGCACCGGCTTCATCTTCAATCGCGTCTGGGCCGCCATCAAGCGTGAGTCGCTGGCCGTGGTTGCCGAAGGCGTGGCCCGCCCGGAGGATGTCGACGGGATGTTCAAGGTCAACTGGCGCGTGCCGGCCGGGCCGTTCCAGCTGATGGACCAGGTCGGCCTGGACGTCGTGCTCGACATCGAGAACCACTACGCCGAAGAGTTCCCGCACCTACCGAAGAACGTGCGGGATCTGTTGCGGTCCTACGTTGATGCGGGCAAGCTCGGCGTCAAGACTGGCGAGGGCTTCTACACGTATCCGAACCACGCGCGAGCGTAACGTCACGGCGAAAACCGCCCACCGGTTTTTCGCACTGGCGTTACGCTCGCCGAGCAAGGTACGCGAGTGCGGCCTGGGCGGCATTGGCCCTGCAGATGCCGTGCGTGCCGGGTCCCGGCGGTGTCGCCGCCGAGCAAATGTACATGCCGGGCACCCCAGACCTGACGTCGCCGTCGCGACCGTGATGCCTCCGATCGCGAAGAACACGACCAGCTTCACGATGTAGGTGAGGTGGACCAACCGCGTTGAGCCGAAACCGTTCTCGGCCCAATCGGTGGCCAGGAGCCGCATCCGCTCCATCAGCGGCTTCTGCAAGAACGCATCCGGATCGACTGCGGGGAGATGGGGTTGTGTGAGTGCCATGGTCTTCGCTCCTCGGTCGCGATGAATTTCAATGGAGATCGGCGACAACGGTAGGAATCTTGTGCGGCGTGCCACATTCGATGATCGGCAAAACCGGGCGGCGCTGTTATGGCCGGAAGACAACCGCGGCGTCTAACGTCATGGAGGTGAAGAAACCGCGCCCCGACAGCGATGTCGAGGTGAGCCGTTATGTCGCCCAGATCGCCACCCGATTGCATGACCGGTTGACCGACGTGACGTCGGCCATTCATCGTTCCCTTGAGGATCAGATCCCCGATTTGCGCCGCGAAGCACGGATCTTGGAGCTGCTCGGGGCCAGCATCGAGGGAAACGTTGACACGATGTTGCGCGCACTGCGCTACGACATCGCGGTCGAACGTGTCGAGGCGCCCACCGCAGCGCTGGAGTACGCCCGCCGACTGGCCCAGCATGGGGTGGCCGTCAACGCGCTGGTGCGCGCCTATCGGCTTGGCCAGCGCCGGATGAATGAGCTGATTTTCGCCGAATTGCGTGCGACCGATATCCCGGAACCGATGAGGGTGGCGGTGATCGAGGCGATGAGCGCCGCGATATTCTCCTACATCGACTGGATGTCGCAGCAGGTCGTCGTTGTCTACGAAGACGAACGCGAACGATGGCTGGAGAACCAGAACAGTCTTCGCGGTGTGCGGGTGCGCGAGATCCTGGCCGCAAACAAAAGCATCGATGTCGATGCGGCAACCACGTCGATTCGTTATCCGCTGCGCTGGCACCACGTAGGGGTGGTCATGTGGTACCCGGACAACGGCTCCGAAGCCGACGAACTTCCACGTATGCAGCGGTTTCTCCGCGAACTGGGCGAAGCCGCCGGTGCCGACGCCGGCCCCCTCTTTGTTGCTGCCGACCGAAGCTGTGGATGGGGCTGGCTGCCCTATCGGGCCGCGGTGGACGACGTCGTAACGACGGTGCGTCGGGTCGCCCAAAGCCGGCTCGATTCGCCGAGCGTGGCGATCGGGACGATGGCCGGCGGCATCGAAGGCTTTCGCCGCTCCCACCGCGAGGCAGCCGAGGCCCGCGGCGTCGAGATCGTCAGCGAACGGCGCGGACCGACGGTGATCGCCGCCAGTGACCCCGGGTTGTCCGTTGTGGCGCGTCTTGGTGGCGACGTCATCGGCACCCGCGAGTGGGTGGCGAGCGTGCTGGGGAACCTTGCGAGCGATGACGAGAACGATGCGCGGCTGCGTGAGACATTGCGGGTGTTTCTGGGTTGCGGCTCCAGCTACAAGATGGCCGCCGAGAAACTCAACATGCACTTCAACACGGTGAAGTATCGCGTGGGCCGCGCCGTAGCCCGGCGCGGCCGCGAGATCGGCAGCGACCGGCTCGACGTAGAACTCGCGTTGCTCGCCTGCCACTGGTACGGCGCCGCGGTCCTGAAGCCGAAATAGCTCGACCCGGGTCGCACGTAGGTGTGCCCGGGCCGGATGACGCCGGCCGTGGCTACCTGGCCTCTAGTCGGCTGGGGCAAGGGCAGGGCCCTGGAACGGCGTGTGCCGCGGGCGGCGTGCCGACCGGGCCGGTCGGGAGGCAGGCTCGGTGAGGACGTGCACAAGGGTGATGATCGCCGGGAGCAGCACGGGGGACAGGATAAGAACGAGCATTCCGGCCATGGTCAGGTACGACATGATTTGCTCACATTTCTCCGCCGAGGCGGGGTCGGGATGGGTTGTGGTATTCGACAATTCGTAAGTGCGTCGCTGCGCTGGTATGAAATGTAGTGGCAACACCTCAGCGCACCGATGTGCCCAACCGACAACTTTCGGCGCAGGTTTGTCTTCCGGAGACAAAGGAACTGGAAACAGCAAGCGCCACCATGACCAAGACACGCCGAACACAACCTGGAGCAGACTGTGACCGCCCTGAGCGCCAACCTCGTCGCATCGAAAGATCGCCACCCCGACCGTATTGCGCTGCGCTGCGACGACTTGCAGTTCACCTTTGCCGAGTTCGATAGCGCAGCCGCCCGCGTGGCGACGCTGCTGGAGCGGGCCGGAGTCGCGCCGGGCGATCGGGTGGGCGTGATGTTGCCCAACACGCCCGCATTCGCCATCGCGTTGTACGGGATCATTTATCGCGGCGCCGTTGCGGTCCCGATGAACCCACTGCTCAAGGCCCGCGAGGTGGCCTACTACCTGTCCAACAGCGGCGCCAGGGCATTGTTCGCAACACCCGCCTTCGCCGACGAGGCCACCGCCGGCGCCGCGGAGGTGGGCGCCCAATGCTGGCTTGTCGATGACGCCGGCCTGGCCGAGCTGGTCGCCGACATGCCCGTCCAGGACTCGCCGGTGCACCGTGACGTCGACGACGTCGCGGTCATCCTGCACACGTCCGGTACCACCGGAAAACCCAAGGGCGCCATGCTCACTCACGGAAATCTGAGCCGCAATGCCGATGTCAGTGCCCGCACCCTGGTCGAGATCGGGCCGGACGACGTGGTGATGGGCTGCCTGCCGCTGTTTCACGTCTTCGGCCTGACTTGCGGGCTCAACGGTTCGATTCTTGCAGGAGCGACGCTGACGCTGATGCCACGGTTCGACCCGCGCAAAGCTCTCGAGGTGATCGAGCGGGACGCCGTCACGGTGTTCCAAGGGGTGCCGACGATGTACTCGGCGCTGCTCAGCGTGACCGAACAGGCTGCACCGGAGGCGACTCGGAGTCTGCGCACCTGTGTCTCCGGTGGTGCGTCGCTGCCGGTGCAGGTTCTCACCGACTTCGAGAATGCCTTCGGGTGCATGATCCTGGAGGGCTACGGGCTGTCCGAGAGCTCACCGGTGGCCTCGTTCAATCATCCGGACCGGCCGCGCAAGGCTGGTTCGATCGGTACGCCGGTCGAAGGAATTGAGATGCGCGTGGCGGATCTCAACGGAGCCGAGGTCCCCCAGGGCGAGGCAGGCGAGATCCAGATCCGCGGCCACAACGTGATGAAGGGCTACTGGAATCTGCCCGATGCAACCGAGGCCACCATCACTCCCGACGGTTGGCTGGCTACCGGAGATGTCGGACGTGTCGACGAGGACGGCTACTTCTACATCGTGGACCGCACCAAGGATCTGATCATTCGCGGTGGGTACAACGTCTATCCCCGCGAGATCGAAGAAGTGCTTTACGAGCACCCGGCCGTGGCCGAAGCCGCGGTCATCGGCATGCCCCACGACTCCCTGGGTCAGGAAGTCGGCGCCGCAGTCGCTCTCAAGAAAAACGCGTCCACCGACCCCGACGAGCTCCGCGAGTACGTCAAGGCCCGGGTGGCCGCCTATAAGTACCCACGCCGGATCTGGCTGGTTGATGCCCTGCCCAAAGGCCCGACCGGCAAGGTCCTCAAGCGCGAAATCACGATTCCGGCAACCGAAAGCACACGGTAGCTATGGCAACCACGACCAAACCAGACGAGCTTGCGGCGCCCCTCGACCTGCTCCTGACCAGCGCCACCCGGCCATTCGTCAGCCGGATGATGCCGAACGCCACTTGGAGCCGCTTCGGCACGAACCTCGCGAAGCATCCCGGCGCAGTGGCCAACCGGGCTGCCACGCTCACCCGCGAACTCGGCAGTATCGCCGCAGGCAGGTCCGACCGCGCTCCGGCGCGGGCCGACAAGCGCTTCGCCGACCCGGCGTGGCAACAGAATCCGCTGCTGCACCGAATCATGCAGGCCTATCTGGCGGCCGCCGAGACCGCCGACGGGTTGCTTGCCGACGCCGGACTGGACTGGCGGGACGCGGAGAAGATGCAGTTCGTCGTGGACAACGCCATCGAAGGCCTGGCGCCCAGCAACAACCCGCTGATCAGCCCACTCGGCTGGAAAGCGCTGATCGACACCGGCGGTCTGAGCGCGCTACGAGGCGCGAGGGCCTTTGCCCGAGACATGCTTTCGCAGCCCCGGGTGCCGGCGATGGTCGAGCCGGACGCATTCGCGTTAGGGGAGACCGTCGCCACCACCAAGGGCGCGGTGGTACTGCAAACCTCGATGTTCGAACTGATCCAGTACGTACCGCAGACAAAGAAGGTGCGCACGATTCCGCTACTCATGGTGCCGCCGGTGATCAACAAGTTCTACATCATGGACATCGCCCCGGGCCGCAGCATGATCGAGTACTTCGTGGCGCG
Organism: uncultured Actinomycetota bacterium; assembly: GCA_963763005.1. Classification (GTDB taxonomy): domain Bacteria; phylum Actinomycetota; class Actinomycetes; order Mycobacteriales; family Mycobacteriaceae; genus Mycobacterium. Next base: position 157,477 of record CAVXMI010000010.1, on the reverse strand, counting down.
GGGCCAGCAGGTGTTCGTAATCTCGTGGCGCAATCCACAAGCCCGGCACCGTGATTGGGGCTTCGACGCCTACGGTGCGGCCATCGTGGAGGCGCTGGGCGCGGTGCAGAAAGTCGCCGGGACCGACGGCGCCCACCTGCTGGCCACCTGCTCGGGCGGCATCCTGGCGGCGATGACGGCGGCCCACCTCGCCGAGATCGGCGAGGCTGACCGGATCGCGGGTCTCGCCCTGGCGGTCACCGTGCTCGACGAGACCCGGGCCGGCTTCGCTGCTGCGGCCATGAGCGACCGGGCGGCGCAGGCGGCAATACGGGTCTCGGATAAGAAGGGCTACCTCGACGGGCGTGCCATGGCAGAGATGTTTGCGTGGCTGCGGCCCACCGACCTGGTGTGGCGGTACTGGGTGAACAACTACGTGGAGGGCCGGCCGCCGGCGGCGTTCGACGTGTTGTTCTGGAACGCCGACACCACGCGGATGACTGCCGCGTTGCACCGCGACATGGTGCTGATGGGGCTGCGGAACGCGCTGGTCACCCCCGGTGGAGTCAGCATGCTGGGTAGCCCGGTGGACCTGTCGAAGGTCACCGCCGACGCCTACGTCATCGGGGGCGTCGCCGACCACATCTCCCCGTGGCAGGCCACCTACCGCAGCGCGCGCCTGCTCGGCAGCAAGGACAACTGCTACGTGCTGTCCACCAGCGGCCATATCGCGGCGCTGGTGAACCCACCAGGCAACCCGAAGGCGTCATATCGAACCGGTCCGGTCGACGCCGAAGATCCCCAACAGTGGCTGGACTCGGCGCAAAGATTCGGCGACTCCTGGTGGCCGGATTACGTGGACTGGCTCGCCGAGCGCAGCGGACCGGAGATCGAAGCTCCGAAAACACTTGGCGGGCAAGGCCTCCCGCCATTGGGCCCGGCGCCGGGCAGCTACGTGATGGAGAAGTGAGTCGGTGAGCCCGATTGGCCGGGAGTGCTATGTCAGTACGGGTGGGCAGCGGATCCGGGTAGACGTGCGCCCCGGAACCGGCGTGCCGCTGGTGCTGTGCAACGGCATCGGTGCCAGCCTGGAGGTGCTCGATCCGCTGGTGGAGCAGTTGGGTTGCACGGTGGTCAGATTCGACGTTCCCGGGACCGGAGGATCGCCCACATCCGCTCTGCCCTACGGGTTTCCGTACCTGGCCTGGGTGCTGGGCCGGGTGCTGTCCAAGCTGGGAATCGGCGTGGTGGATGTGCTCGGGCTGTCCTGGGGCGGCGCGCTTGCGCAGCAGTTCGCCTTCCAGAACCCGCGCCGATGCCGGCGACTCGTTCTGGTGGCGACGGGTACCGGTGTGCTGATGGTGCCGGCCCATCCACGCGTTCTGGCGAAAATGCTCACCCCGCGCAGGTTCTCGGATCCGGACTACGCCGCATCGATCGCCGGCGAGCTGTACGGCGGCACCGTCCGCGCTCACGGAGATGATGTGGCGCGACTGTTCGTGCGGCAATTGCACGCCGGATCGAAGGTTGGCTACCTGCACCAGCTTCTTGCAGGTTCGGTCTGGACCAGCCTGTTCGCGTTGCCCGCGGTGCGGCAGGAGACGTTGATCGTGGCGGGTACCGATGATCCGATCATCCCGGCGGTCAACGCGCACATCATGAACGCGCTGCTGCCTCATTCACGCGTGCACCTGCATTCCGGCGGGCACATCGACCTCGTCCACAACGCGGCCGAACTCACACCCGCTATAGAGAGATTTCTGCGCGAAGCAGGAGAATGCGTCAAGCCCGGATGTCCGCGGTGACCGCACCGGTCAACCGGATCAGGTCCTGCGGGGCCAGTGCGACATCCCGATGTCGCTTGCCGGCAGTGCACGGCACCGGGTCCCAGTTCAACGCCGAGCTGTCCACCATGGTCCGCAGCCGCTTGCGCTGACCGAACGGGGAGATGCCGCCAACCACGTAGCCGGTAGCGCGCTCGGCGGCAGCAAATCGCAAGATCTGGTGCCACACATCGGCTTTGACAAGCGCAGCGGTTCCCGGTGTTGCTGACCCGGCCACGCTCGCGAGTTAGGGCTGGGTGTACCCGGGCGGGTTGACCTCTTCCACCCAGAGGTCGACGCCGAGCTTTGCACCCGGAATGCAGTCATAGACCGACAAGTCGGTGACGCCGGATTCGAACAGCACGTCCTCGCACAGCACCGAATTGCCGGTGTACTCGCGGGAGGGCTTGTTGAGGATGACGTAGGCCGCATCGGCGTATACATCGGGCTTGCGCGCCCGCCCCATCGCCTCCTCGCCGCCGAGCAGGTTCTGCACCGCAGCAGTCGCCACCAGGGTGCGCGGCCACAACGTGTTCGACGCGATACCCTCGTCGCGCATCTCCTCGGCGATCCCCAGCGCGCACAGCGTCATACCGAACTTGGCCATCATGTAGGCCGTCGGCTTCAGCCACTTCTTGTCCAGCAACACCGGTGGCGACAGCGTCAGGATGTGCGGATTCTCCCGGCCCTTCATGTGCGGGATACACGCTCGCGACACCGCGTAGGTGCCGCGCACCTGGATGCCGTTCATCAGGTCGAAACGCTTCATCGGCACGTCGGTGATGGACCCCAGGTTGATTGCCGAGGCGTTGTTGACGCAGATGTCGATGCCGCCGAACTGCTCGACAGCCTTTGCCACCGCGGACTCGACGGAGTCCGGGTCGCGGACATCCCCGACGATCGGCAGTGCTTGACCGCCGGCTTCCTCGATCTCCTTGGCCGCGGTGTAAACCGTGCCCGGCAGCTTCGGGTGAGGCTCGGCGGTCTTGGCGATCAGGGCGATGTTGGCGCCATCGCTTGCGGCGCGTTCGGCGATCGCCAGGCCGATACCGCGGCTGGCGCCCGAGATGAACATTGTCTTGCCGTTAAGGGACATGGCGTCACACTAACGCCCGCTTCGATCAGCCCGGATTGTGGGATCGGCCGCGTCCGGATGTCATGAGTTCTGGCCGCCGATTTCGTGGGTGCGGCGCTCGCCTGGCGCGCGTAGATGAACGGCCGCTGATCTGCGCATCGAGGCGCCGCTCGGGCGCCGGTAATGCATCGGGCACAGTTGCTCCGCGCAACACGGCCAGCTCCGCCGCGAACGGTCCCAACCCCTTGGCTTCCTGCACGGCCTGAACCGCTTGGCCGGGATCCACCGAGCGGAGGGCGTTGCAGTCGAGGCGCCCCTCGAGCGCCGCAGTGGCGACCGCACGCAGGCACTCGCTCTTGCGGCCAGGGAGATCCCGTATCGGATCTGTCGTGCGCTCCGCGAATCGACAGTATTGCGGCAGGGAAATAGCGCGCCGGCTAACAGTGTTGATTGATGCGGTTTCTGCAGCTGTGTCAGCGATCGAAAGAAAGGGCGGACCGGGGCAGACACTGTCGGTCGCGGCCTTTAGATTGGGAGGAGGGGAATCTGGTGTCAACTGCGACGAGCCAGCTGGGCGAGGAGCGGTTGGATCGCTTCCTTGCGAGTCCGGTGTCGCTACTGGCGCTGTCCGGCGACACCGCAACCGAAGGGACCGTGTTAATCAAGATGGCCGACATCGATGGCCTGACCGGGTCGGAGGTTCCCGAGCCCGGACCGCCTGAGGAGACGGACGAGCAACTGACGGCGCGCTTCGAGCGCGACGCGATTCCCATGCTGGACCAGCTGTACGGCGGCGCGCTGCGCATGACGCGCAATCCCGCAGATGCCGAGGACCTGATCCAGGAGACCATGGTGAAGGCCTACGCGGGGTTCCGTTCGTTCCGGGAGGGCACCAACCTCAAGGCCTGGCTGTACCGGATCCTGACCAACACCTATATCAACAGCTATCGCAAGAAGCAGCGGCAACCGGCGGAGTATCCGACCGACGAGATCACCGACTGGCAACTGGCTTCCAACGCACAGCATTCCTCGACCGGGCTGCGCTCGGCTGAAGTCGAGGCCCTTGAGGCGTTGCCGGATACCGAAATCAAAGAGGCGCTGCAGGCATTGCCGGAAGAATTCCGGATGGCGGTCTACTACGCAGACGTCGAGGGTTTCCCGTATAAGGAGATCGCCGAGATCATGGATACGCCGATCGGGACCGTGATGTCGCGGCTTCACCGCGGCCGACGTCAGCTGCGGGGTCTCTTAGCCGATGTGGCCAAGGATCGGGGCTTTATCCGCGGTGAGCAGGCGCACGAGGAGGTGTCGTCATGAGCGAATTTCCCGGCTCTTCCGAATCGTACCCGGACGGCGAAGACTCCCACGGCTACGTCGGCTGCGCGGAAGTGATCGCCGAGGTATGGACCCTGCTTGACGGTGAATGCACCCCGGAGAGTCGCGAGACGCTGCGCCAGCACCTCGAGGCATGCCCTGGATGTCTGCGGCATTACGGGCTCGAGGAGCGGATCAAGGTACTGATCGCAACTAAGTGCAAGGGCGAAAAGGCCCCTGAGGGCCTACGTGAGCGCCTGCGGCTGGAGATCAGCCGGACCACCATCATCCGTGGTGGCCGGTAACAGCTTTTTAGGCGTTGGGTCGTTTGCCGTGATTGGCTTTGTTGTACTTGCGGTCGCGCTTCTTACGGCCACGCTTGGCCATCGGGAACCTCCGTAGTTCGTCAGATGCAGGGCGGCCAGTGGCCGTCCGGTTGTTGCCCAGTGTCTCACGTGGCCACCTTTGCGGCCGCAGTAGCCCGCGCGCCGCGGCCCCGGGCGGCCTTATGGTTCGATATACATGAGCCTGGTGGAAGCCCGATGGACCAGCAGTCAGCATGCGCAATGGCCGAAACGAGTGGGGTGAAGATGTCCGAGGATGTTCGCGCCGAGATCGTGGCCAGCGTGCTCGAGGTCGTTGTCAGCGAAGGCGACCAAATCGGCAAGGGCGACATCGTGGTCTTGCTGGAGTCGATGAAGATGGAGATCCCCGTGCTGGCCGAAATCGACGGCACCGTCAGCAAGGTGAGCGTCTCGGTGGGCGATGTCATTCAGGCCGGCGACCTTATCGCTGTGATCAGCTAGCCAGTGACAAGGTCTGTACCCTTCATCATCCGGGAGCGACTTGGGAATACGTCATGACCACTCTCGGTGATCTGCTGGCCGAACACACGGTGCTGCCAGGCAACGCGGTCGACCACCTGCATGCGGTGGTCGGGGAGTGGCAGCTCCTTGCCGACTTGTCGTTCGCCGATTACTTGATGTGGGTTCGCCGCGACGACGGTGCGCTGGTGTGTGTTGCGCAATGCCGGCCGAACACCGCGCCGACGGTTCTGCAGACCGACGCAGTGGGTAGCGTCGTCGCCGCCGACCGGCTGCAGCCGGTCGCCGAGGCCTTCGCCTCGGGCGTCGCCAAGAGGGAAAGCGATGAGAGCCACCAGCATTCGTGGCAACTGCCTGGTCTGAACGTCGAGGCCTCCCCGGTGCGGTACGGCAACCAGGTGGTGGCGGTGCTGACACAGCATCAAACGGCAGAGGCGGCTCAACGCACGTCCGGCCGTCTGGAAACCGCCTACCGGGATTGCGCCATCGATCTGGTCCACATGCTGTCCCAGGGCACCTTTCCCGACGTCGGCGATGTGGCGATGTCGCGCTCTACCCCGCGGGCAGGCGACGGCTTCATCCGTCTGGATGTCGGCGGGGTCGTCGCCTATGCCAGCCCCAACGCGCTGTCGGCATACCATCGGATGGGCCTGACCACCGAATTGGAGGGCCACAGCCTCGTCGAGATCACGCGGCCGCTGATCTCGGACCCCTTTGAGGCCCAGGAGATGGCCGAGCATGTGCGCAACCTGCTGGCCGGCGGGCCGAGCATGCGAATGGAGGTCGACGCCGGCGGCGCCACGGTGCTGCTACGGACGCTGCCGCTGGTCGTACATGGCGCCAACGCCGGCGCCGCGATATTGATCCGTGACGTCACCGAGGTGAAACGCCGCGACCGGGCCTTGATATCCAAGGACGCCACGATCCGGGAAATCCACCACCGGGTTAAGAACAACCTGCAGACGGTGGCGGCGCTGCTACGGTTGCAGGCCCGGCGGACGGTCAACGCCGAAGGCCGGGAGGCCCTGATCGAGTCGGTGCGCCGGGTGTCGTCGATCGCCTTGGTCCATGACGCGTTGTCGATGTCGGTGGACGAGCAGGTGAACCTTGACGAGGTCATCGACCGGATTCTGCCGATCATGAACGATGTGGCGTCGGTGGACCGGCCGATCCGGATAAACCGGGTTGGCGACCTCGGCGTGCTGGACTCCGACCGCGCGACGGCCCTGATCATGGTGATCACCGAGCTGGTGCAGAACGCGATCGAGCATGCGTTCGACCCGGCGGCACGAGAAGGGTCTGTGACGATTCGAGCTGAGCGTTCGGCGCGCTGGCTCGATGTCGTGGTGCATGACGACGGGCGTGGTCTGCCCGAAGGATTCAGCCTGGAGAAGTCGGACAGCCTGGGCCTGCAGATCGTGCGGACCCTGGTGTCAGCGGAGCTGGACGGTTCGTTGGGTATGCGGGAAGCCCCCAAGTGCGGCACCGATGTGGTGCTAAGGGTACCGATTGGGCGTCGGGGCCGGTTGGTGTTGTAGCGCAGCGCGCAACAACACGGCCCCGACGGTTGGTCGGGGCCGTGTTGTTGCGTTACTGGGTCGTCAGACTCCGCTGCGGGCCTTCGTCCGGGCATTGCGGCGCTTGAGCGCACGTCGCTCATCTTCGCTCATGCCGCCCCAGACACCCGAGTCCTGGCCGGTATTCAGGGCCCAGCCGAGACATTCCGTGGTCACCGGGCACCGATTGCAGACCAGTTTCGCGTCAGCGATCTGCGCGAGCGCTGGGCCGCTGTTCCCTACCGGGAAGAACAGCTCCGGATCCTCGTCACGGCAGACCGCCTTGTGGCGCCAATCCATTAGTCACTACTCCTCACTAAGTGCGCAGCAAGGCGCACGGCCGTTTTTCCCTGGCTCTTAACGCGTGCACAAGAAAGGTTTCCGTACCCCTACATCTCTGCATGCAACCTTTTGATCGTTTCACAGGCTCAACAGATGTCAATAGTGTTACGTCAGCCCGTGGGCTATCTCACTTTGACGATCTCTTACCAAAGCCCTTACTCAGTTGTACTACACTAACGCGCGCATTGCGCCCTACACTTGCGTCGCGAGCCTGTCACATCTTTCATTACCGCAGGTCAACGGTGATTTTTTGCCGGTGGAGCAACCACCGCCAACGCGTCCGGAACGGCCCGGAACGTCATGGATTCACGCACGCCGAGGTAGTCCCCGTCGAACTGAGTGGCGATCGGGCCCTCTGTACAGGTGACTCGCAGGCAGGCGACGTCATCGTCGGTGATGAGGTGCTTGAACTCGAACTTCGGCCGTTTCGCGAGCATCTGCCGGACCACCCTCAGGGTCGGCGCCACCTTCATGCTGGTGGCGGCGAACACTCCTAGCCCCGACTCGAACGTGCAGCCGGGGTTGGTCCAGATCGGCCGGTGGTTTGCGTAGGTCCACGGGCTGGCGTTGGACACGAAGACGAAGTGCACCCCGGTAACCGGGTCGCGGTCGGGAAGTTGCAGCGTAAGGGTTGGTTCGCGGCGCGTGCGGGCCAGCGCTGCGCGCACCGCCGCGCGGATATAGCGCCACGGCGTGACTTTGCCACCCCTGTCACGTTCGGCCTCTACCGCGGCCACGACCTCGGCGTCGACGCCCATTCCGGCGTTGAACACGGCCCACCGCTCACCGCAGTCGATCAGCCCGATGCGGCGCCACTGTGGCTGCCGTCCGTAGTCATCGAGCAGCTGGATGAGCTGGTTGGTGGCAGCGATCGGGTCGCGGGAAATTCCCAGCGCCCTGGCCAGGACATTCGCCGAGCCACCAGGCACCACCGCGACCGCCGGTACTTGGCCTGCCGGCGTCGAGCCGGGGCGACCCAGCATGCCGTTGACCACTGCGCTTACCGTGCCGTCGCCGCCGTGCACGACAACCAGGTCCATCCCGGCGATCACGGCCGCCTGCCCGAGTTCGGCCCCGTGGCCACGGTGTTTGGTCTGTTCAACGGTGAGTTGAAGACGGCTCTTGAGCGCGTGCGCGACCAGGTCGCGGCCGGCCGGTGTGATGGAGGTGGCGGTGGGGTTGACGATCAACACGGCGCGCATGACGCATGAGCTTAGGCGCGGCGACGATGCGGGCCGGGGAACGGCCCGCTGGAGCCGGGCGGTCGGGCTTAGGCGCGGCGACGATGCGGGCCGGGGAACGGCCCGCCAGGGCCCGCGTGACTACGCTGACGTTGTGACTGTTCGCGCCCCGACCACCGTGCGTGGCGCGGGATGGATCGTCGCGGTGCAGGGAGCGGCAGCGTTGGTGATGGCCGCGGTGTTGGTGGTGCGCGGGCTCGGGGGAGCCGACCAGCACGTGGTCAACGGACTGGGCACCGCAGTCTGGTTTGTGCTGGTCGGCGGCGGGGTGCTCGCCGCCGGTTACGCGCTGGTGGCCGGCAAGCGCTGGGGCCGCGGGTTGGCCGTGTTCACTCAGCTATTGCTGCTGCCGGTGGCGTGGTATCTGGCGGTGGGCTCGCAGCGGCCGGTGTTCGGGATCCCGGTGGGGATCGTGGCGCTGACCGCACTGGTATTGCTCTTCAGTCCGCCGTCCGTGCGCTGGGCGGCGGGCGGTGATCAGCGTGGTCCGACCAGGGCAGGCAATCGCGGGCCGGAAAGCCGATAGGTAGTCCACTCGCGCTGCGGCTGTCCACCGATCCCGTCGTAGAGCGCGATGGCATCGGAGTTCCAGTTCAGCACCGCCCATGACAGCCGCGTGTAGCCGTTGTCGAGGCATTCACTCGCCAGCGTCGCCAGCAGACCACGGGCCAGGCCGCGGCGGCGAAACCTCGGCCGCACGTAGAGGTCTTCCAGATAGATTCCGGCGACGCCGTCCCAGGTGGAGAAGTTGAGAAACCACAGTGCCATCGCCGCCACGTCGCCGTCACTCTCGGCGACGTGTCCTCGAACCGTTGGTGAATTCCCGAAAAGTGCTGTGGATATTTGTGTTTCGGTGACAGTGCATTGATCGGCAGCACACTCGAATTCCGCGAGCTCATGGATCATGGCCGTAATATCGGCAGCATCTTCCGGTGTGGCGCGGCGGATATTCTCGGTCACTGCTCGACTCCCAGCGCGGTCAGTATTGTGGCGAATTTTGTTGTGGTTTCGTCAACTTCGTCATCGGGATCGGATTCGGCGACGATTCCCCCGCCGGCGTGCGCGAGCGCGGTACGGCGGTCGGCTGACAGTTGAGCACAGCGGATAGACACCACCCAGTGGCCGTCACCCCGCGCATCGCACCACCCTACGGCGCCCGCATAGAAGCCGCGGTCGCCTTCCAGTGCGGCGATGAGCTCGGTGGCGGCGCTGGTAGGTACGCCGCCGACTGCGGGGGTGGGGTGCAACGCCAACGCCAGATCGATTGCTGTAGTTGAGGTGTCACGCAGGCGGCCATTGATCGTTGTGCACAGGTGCCAAACCGCCGCGGTGCGGGTCAAGTGGGGCTCGGATGCGATTGCCAGGTCGTCGCATAGTGGCTCCAGGGCTGCGCGCATCGTATCGATGACCAATTGATGCTCGTGACGGTTCTTTGCCGAACCGGCCAGCGCGGCCGCGCTGGCGGCGTCGAGCTCCGGGTCGGTGGCACGCGGGGCTGAGCCGGCAAATGGCTGGCACACGACTCGGTCGCCGAATCGCGCGACCAGAAGCTCTGGACTGGCGCCCACCAGAACTGCGCCTGTGTAGTCGTCGCCGGCGGCGGTCAGGTCGACGAGGTAGCCGTATGCCGCCGGATCTGCTGCGATGAGCCGGCGCAGGATGACGCGGGCATCCAGTGGGGCATCGGCGACCAGCCGCAAGGCGCGGGCCAGCACCACCTTGCGCAGCGGGTTGCCCGATGCGGCGAGCTGATCACGTGCCCGGCTGATGCGGCCACGGTAGTCGGCTGGCGGCGGGACGGCGTCGGTGACGCGCACCGCCGGCAGCGGGCCGGTCGGCCAGTCCGGCGGGTCATCGGTAAAGTGCACGGCGCCCGGCACCAGCAACGCTGCTGGTCTGTCCACATCAAAAGGCAACGCGCCCAATACTATTGGTGCCGACCCCGAACGCAGCGCCTCTTGCGCCGCCTGCACGTCGCAATAGCGCCGCTGCACCCCGTCGGCAACCAGCGTCCCTCTTGGTCCGCATAGCGCAAACGGCGGTTCGCTGGACGTACTCACCCGGCTGCGATCGACTGTGGCTGGCCGCCCAATCCGAGCGCAGCGAGCTGGCGCACGCCATGCTCGAACCCGCAGACCGCGAGCGATCCGGCGAGCATGTAGAAGCGACTGCCCTCGACGAGCGGCAGCTCGAGCCAGCGCGTGATTACCGCACGGGAAAAGTGGCTATGGCCCACGAACACCACGTCGCGCGACGTCATGTGCGCCAACGCCAATGCGACGGCCCGATCAGCGCGGTCGCTGACTTGCGCCACACTCTCTCCGCCGGGGCATCCGTGCGTCCAGACCAGCCAATCGGGAACCGATTCCCGGATCTGCGGGGTCGTCAGACCCTCGTAGGAACCGTAATCCCATTCGGCGAGCAGGGGAGATGCCTCATCGATGGCGAGCCCGGCCAACTTGGCGGTGGCCAGGGCACGTTGCCGCGGGCTGCTGATCACCACCGGGTCAGCGAGTTTGAGTTCAGCCAGAACCCGCCCGGTGAGCTCGGCCTCCGCCCGGCCGTTGTCGGTGAGGTCGAGATCGGTGCGACCCGTGTGCTGGCCGGACTTCGACCACGCGGTTTCGCCGTGGCGGAGAAGTAATAGTCGGTGGTTGTACACGCCCATGCCGACAGATTCTGCCGGACATGTGGTGGGCCGGTCGCACGGCGGATACAGCGGGGAACATGCCAGGATGGCATTGTGACAGAGATCCGGGTGCTGGCGGTGGCCAACCAGAAGGGCGGGGTGGCCAAGACGACGACGGTCGCCTCGCTCGGTGCGGCGATGGTGGACAAGGGACGGCGAGTGCTGCTCGTCGATCTGGATCCGCAGGGTTGTCTGACCTTCTCGCTTGGCCAGGATCCGGACAAACTGGCGGTGTCGGTGCACGAGGTGCTGCTCGGTGAAGTCGAGCCCAGCGCCGCGCTGGTCACGACAGCGGAGGGAATGACGCTGCTGCCGGCCAACATCGACCTGGCCGGCGCCGAGGCGATGCTGTTGATGCGGGCCGGCCGCGAGTATGCGCTCAAACGAGCGCTGGCCAAAGTCTCCGACCAGTTCGACGTCGTCATCATCGACTGCCCGCCGTCGCTGGGTGTGCTCACCCTCAATGGGCTGACGGCCGCCGACGAGGTCATCGTGCCGCTGCAGTGCGAGACGCTGGCACACCGGGGCGTCGGTCAGTTCCTGCGCACAGTCGCCGACGTCCAGCAGATCACCAACCCGAATCTGCGGCTGCTGGGCGCATTGCCGACGCTGTACGACTCGCGGACAACCCACACCCGTGACGTGTTGCTCGACATCGCCGACCGCTACGACCTGCCGGTGCTGGCCCCGCCGATCCCGCGCACGGTGCGCTTCGCCGAGGCCAGCGCCTCGGGCTCGTCGGTGCTGGCCGGGCGCAAGAACAAAGGCGCCGTGGCCTACCGCGAGCTGGCGCAGGCGCTGCTCAAGCACTGGAAGTCCGGTAAGCCGTTGCCCACCTTCGCGGTGGAGCTTTAGCGGTGTCTGCTCGCGGGACTGCCCGCGGGATCAGTGGTCAGCCGAGCGCCACTACGGTGTCCCCACGCTGCTCGATCACTCTGGAACCCGAAACAACCGGGATCACTGCTTTCCCGGATTCTTGGGTGCTCGGCGGCCGGTCCACCGTGATGTAGCGACTGTTCGCCCCGCTGACCGGGTCGTAGACACCGATCGCGCCGGTGACCGGCACGAGCAGCTGACCTGCCATCATCACACCCGGTCCCAACGGCGCAGCCGTCTCACCAGCGGCAATTGTATAGCGCTGGGTCAGGTTGCCCGCGCCGAACACCATCAACGCATCACCGGTCCACCAGGTCACCAGGTTGCCAGTCTGCGACACCACGGCCGAGGGTGACGGCGGTCTGGCCAGCAGTGTGCTCGCCACTGTGGTGCCGGTCTCGTCGATCACGTCGACTTTCGGCTGCGCGCCGGATTTTCCAGGCAGGTACACCGCGGTGTTGTTCTGCGAGACGACCAGCACGCGAGCGCCCGAACCCGGCCGAATCCCGGGTTCGGGCACAATGCGTTGTTCGGGTTCGTCTTCGTCCTTGCCCGGGCGCAGCAGGACGAGTCGCAGGTCCGCCTGGTCCTTGCAGGCCTCGAGAACCGCGACCGCCGACGAGCTGGCCGTGGCCGACTCCAGCATGCATCCGGAGTGCAGGCCTCGAGACGACGGTTTCACCCGGGCGTCGGTCTCGCCGTAGGACAGCATCCGGACCATGTCCGAACGCCACACCTCCAGGCGGGTATTGCCGGCCGACAACACCGTCGTGCCGTCGGAGGACAGGCGCACGCGGGGGTCGGCGTAGCTGCTGCGCGCGGCTCCGCGACGACCGGTGGACCCATCGATGGTGCTGACCTGGCCGCAGCCGCGGTCATCCTGGTAGACCGCGACGGCGTAGTGGTAGACCCAGGTCACCCCGCACAGGTCGGTGTCACGGGCGTAACTCCACAGCGACTCACCGGTGGCGGGGTCGCGCCCGTCCACTTGGCGCCCATCGCCGGTGGTCACCGTCCCGCCCACCGCCACGGGTACGCGGGTGGCAGGGCTGTGGGCGGTCCAGAGCTGCTTCAGCGAGGCCGGAACCTCCCGGGCCGGGGTCGGGTTGGGCGCCGGAACGGCGGCCGGCCGGCTGATGGCGGCGCGGGCGTCGCTGGTCCACCAGATCAGCGCCGCGACCACCGCGACGACGACCGCGATCGTCGCGGCGGCCAGGATGTCGGCCTTGGTGCGCCGTTCGGGCCGGACCATCCGTGAGCGCGGGCTCAGTTGGCCGGTGCAGTGGCGTTATCTTGGACGCCCGCGGGCTTGCGGCGACGGCGGCGCCGGGTGGCCCCGGTGTTACCCGACGGGGCGCTGGACGCAGAACCGGACCCCGTCTCCGGGGCGGCCTCGCCGTTGGCGACGGGGCTGGTGGCGGGGTGTCCGGTGGCTGGTTTGCCACCGCGGGTGCGCCGTCGCCTGGAACTGCTGGGTGCGCGCCCGGACTTCTCGGGCTTTTGGCCGTCTTTGACTCCTGCGCCGGTGTCGCGGCGCTTGGCGTGCGATTTGCGCGGCAGGCCCACGGTGCCGCCCGCCTCGACCGGGATGAACAGCTCCGTGTGCATGTGTGGCGAGTTGGAGTAGGTCTCGGCCGGGTCGGGGGAGCCCAGGCCCAGCGCCTTGTCGATCATCGTCCAGCGCGGCAGCTCGTCCCAGTCCACCAGGGTGACGGCGACTCCGGTGCGTCCGGCCCGGCCAGTGCGGCCGATGCGGTGGACGTACATCTTCTCGTCCTCGGGGCACTGGTAGTTGATGACGTGGGTGACGTCGTCGATGTCGATGCCGCGGGCGGCCACGTCGGTGGCGACCAGCACGTTGACATCGCCGGTGCGAAACGCTTTGAGCGCCTTCTCACGCGCGATCTGGCCGAGATCGCCATGCACCGCGCCCACCTCGAAACCGCGCTCGTTCAACTCGTCGGCAACCTTCTGGGCGGTGCGCTTGGTACGGGTGAAGATCATCGTCGCGCCCCGGTCTTGAGCCTGCAGGATCCGGCTGACCAGCTCTACCTTGTCCAGTGCATGGGCACGGTAGACGAACTGCTCAGTGGTGTCGTGCACGGCCAAGGAGTGGGGTGCCTCGGCCCGGATGTGAGTGGGCTGGACCATGAACGTGCGGGCCAGGGTGATGATCGGGTCCGGCATGGTCGCCGAGAACAGCATCGACTGCCGGTCGGCGGGAATCTGACGCAGGATGCGCTCGATGTCGGGCAAAAAGCCCAGGTCGAGCATCTCGTCGGCCTCGTCGAGCACCAGCACGGACAAGCCGCCCAGCTGCAGGTGGCCCTGCTGGCAGAGGTCGAGCAGCCGGCCCGGTGTGCCCACCACGACGTCGGCGCCGGCGCGCAGCGCGTCGATCTGCGGCTCGTAGGCCCGGCCTCCGTAGATGGACACCACCGATAGCGGGCGCTCGTCGTCGGTTTCGGTGCCGGCGGTCAGGTATTGGGCCGCCGTGGCCAGGTCGCCAGTCACCTGCAGACACAGCTCGCGGGTGGGCACGACGACCAGTGCCCGCGGGGCACCGGTGAGCGGCCGCACTCCGGTACTGGAGGTGATGCGCTGCAGCAGTGGCACGCCGAACCCGAAGGTCTTGCCCATGCCGGTGCGGGCCTGGCCGATCACGTCCTCGCCGGCGAGCGCAAGCGGCAGGGTGAGTTCTTGGATGGCGAAGGTCTGCTCGATGCCCTTTTCCGCTAGCGCGCGCACTATTTCGTCGCGGACTCCAAGTTCGGCAAAGGTTGGTTCAGTTGTGCTTTTGAGTGCGGTCATACGTGGTTGAAGAGCCTTTCGGTGACGGTATCGGTTGTTGTGTCGGTGCTTCTCTGTCGCGGTTCACGCGCGCACGAATTCCGACTCCGATACGTCGCCGAGTCGCCGGCCTGCTGCTCAATCTGGTGAGGCCCAATCTGGGCGGGCCAGCTATGTGCACGCACATTTCTCCGGCAGTGGCAGCACAGAGATACAGCCACTACCTAAGAGCATCATAACCGGTCGGCCAACGGACTCCCATTTTCTCCTGTCTCTGCCGACTAGAGTGTTGCCATGACTTCGCCCTCGTCCGCTGACCAGGTGGCCGATTCGCCCGGCCCACGCCTGTCGGCGGATCATCCCGGCGTCAACGAATTGTTCGCGGTGCTGGCCTATGGCGAGGTGGCGGCCTTCTACCGGCTGACGGACGAGGCGCGGATGGCGCCGGACCTACGGGGGCGGATCTCGATGGCGAGCATTGCCGCCGCGGAGATGGGGCACTACGAGCTGCTGCGCGACGCGCTGGAACGTCGTGGTGTCGACGTGGTGCGGGCGATGTCGAAGTACGTGTCGGCGCTGGAAAATTACCACCGGCTGACGATGCCGAGCACATGGCTGGAAGCTCTGGTGAAGACCTATGTCGGTGATGCCCTGGCCGCCGATTTGTATCTGGAGATCGCCGGCGGGCTGCCTGACGAGGTTGCCGGCGTGGTGCGGGCAGCGTTGTCGGAGACGGGGCACTCCCAGTTCGTCGTCGCCGAAGTGCGCGCCGCGGTGACCGCCAGCGGAAAACAGCGCAGCCGATTGGCGCTGTGGTCTCGCCGTCTGCTCGGCGAAGCCATCACGCAGGCCCAGTTCCTGCTGGCCGACCACGATGAGCTGGTCGACCTGGTGGTATCCGGTACCGGTGGCCTGCGCCAGCTCGGTGCGTTCTTCGACCGTCTGCAGCAGACGCACGACCAACGCATGCGCGAACTCGGCCTCAGCTAGGTCGGATTGTTCGACTCCTTCTCGGTCCGTTGCACGGACCCCATCGTCGTCGAGCTGATAGCTGCCGGGTCTAGCGGGTGCACGTCGCGATGATCGCTTTGTCGGTCGACGCCACGACCAGTTGACCCTGGGCGTTGACGATCGAGCAGTTGAGACGACTGTAGATGCTGGTCGCGACCACCGACTCGGTCTGCACGCCCGGGTTCAGGACCACCATTTTGGTCCACGGCAGCGCCACGTTGAAGTCAGTTACCGGGAAGCCCCGCGCATCGGTGTAGACGATGTTCACCAAGTCGAGAAGCTGCTTGGTTCCGGTCACGCTGTAGACGACGGTGCGCGGATTGAGCGCAGCGGACGGCGGTGTGGCAGTTTGCGGTGGAGCGGCGGTGGGTGTTGGTGCCGGCGCGGTGCCGGGCGGTGTCACCGTGGTGACGGTCTCCGGGGGGAGTTGGGGCGTTCGTGACGTGGCGGGCGGCGTGCTGTGCGAGGTGCTCGGCGGGGCCGTCGTCCGCGGTGTGGTGGAGATCACTGTCCGCGGCGTCGGCGCCCCGACCGTGGCCTTGGTCGAAGCGCTGTCTCCGCTGTTGATGATGACTGCGGTCGCGACGGCGCCGAGCGCCACCACAGCGCCCACGATCGCGGCGACCGGGCGCCATCGACGATCAGCCGGCCAGGCCCACTCGTCTTCCGGGTACTGCGAGCCGTCGCCGGTGTCATAGGTCTCGTCGTCCGGGTAGTCGTGGACGTCCCGAACGTTGTCGTAGCGGTTGTGAACTGTGTTACTGATGATGCTGATGTTATCGATGGCGACCCCGAAGGTCGGGTGTCGTGTTGGCGTGTCGGGGCAGCCTAGACCTAATCGTGATGAGCAGATCGGCCCCATTCCGCTTACCGCGAACTGCCGGCGCGGCCCCGGGGGGCATGTGCGTCGGGGTGCGTCGGGCGCGTCTACTAGCCTGCTGCTGACACGCCTGCGACTTCAATACCAACGGAAGGGGCCCCCGTGGAGGTCAAGATCGGTATCACGGACAGTCCGCGCGAGCTGGTGTTCTCCAGCCCGCAGACGCCCGGTGAGGTCGAAGAACTCGTCAGCGCCGCACTCCGCGAGGACTCGGGTCTGTTGAGCCTGAACGACGAGCGAGGCCGCCGCTTCCTGGTTCACGCTGACAAGATCGCCTACGTCGAGATCGGCGTCGCCGATGCCCGCCGGGTTGGCTTCGGAATCAACGCAGATGCGGCCGCGAGTGGCTAGGAGCGAGTGAGTGGCACGTGCGACAGTCCGCCCCAGGCGAACTGCACGGTGCCCTCTACGGCGTCCGACTTGGATATCGGACGGTCGGAGTCCAGCCAGTACCGGGCACAGTCGACGCTCATCCCGACCAGGCCCACCGCGATCATCCTGGCGCGGTGGGGGTCCAGTCCGGAATCGGCGCTGATCAGCGCGAATACCGCGTCGATGCACGATTCGGTGGCCACCCGTACCTGCGCGGCGACCTGCGGCTCGGTGACATTGTCGTTCTCGAAGATCAGCCGGTAGCCCTGGCTGTCGTGCTCGATGAAGTCGAAGAACGCCTGAACTGCCGCGTGTAGCCGCAGCCGGTTGTCGGTGGTGGTGCGCAGCGCCTGCTGCACGCCGGAGACCAGGTTGTCCACGTGCTGATGCAGCACTGCCAGATACAGTTCCAGCTTGCTCGAAAAATGTTGATACAGAACGGGCTTACTGACCCCCGCCCAGTCGGCGATCTCGTCCATACCGGCCGCGTGGTAACCGCGGTCGACAAAGACGTCACTGGCGACGACAAGCAATTGGCCACGACGCTCATCGCGGGGCAGCCGGTTGCCCCTCCGGTTCGAGGCCGCGTCTCCGACCGGCCGCACGCGGTCGGTCGATCTGACGGCACGCCGTTGCGCCGCCTTGGCGAGATCGCTCATCGGTCCTCAATCTGAATCGCGCTTGTTTCGAGGGCCACTTCCCCATCGCCGCGGCCGCACCGTTTATCGCAACGACATTACTACCCGAGGCGTCCGGCCGATCCGAACTGACGGTATCGGTGCCGGCAGATGCTAGTCGGGCAGGGTGTTCGGGCGCGCCAGGGGTCGCGCTCAAGGCCAGCTGTGCCATCCTGGGGAAATGACGTCTCCGCGCCCTGTGCGCAGCATGGGTCGGGTACCTGTGCTGCGTGAGGAGTGGCGTGAACCGCTGCGGGCCCAGCGTGACCCGCTCGTCCACGCCGCCGGACGGGCCCGGGCCGACCGCGACCGGCCGCGCCGATGGCGCAAACAAACCTGGCTGGGGCGGTTCGTGTCGACCTACGGTTGGCGCGCATATGCGCTGCCCGTTCTGATGGTGCTCACCGTGGTGGTGGTGTATCAGACGGTGAGCGGGACGAACGCGCCGAAGCCGGCGGCGGCCCAGCCTATCCAAAGCCCACCGGCCATCGGTGCAGTGGGCACGGCGATCATCGACGTACCGCCTCGCGGCCTCGCCGCGTTCGACGCCAATCTTCCGGCCGGGACGCTGCCGGACGGCGGCCCATTCACCCAGGCTGGCGAGAAGACCTGGCGTGTCGTTCCGGGCACGACGCCGCAGGTCGGTCAGGGTACGGCCAAGGTGTTCAGGTACACCATCGAGATCGAGAACGGTCTGGACCCCACGATGTACGGCGGTGACAATGCGTTCGCCCAGATGGTCGGCCAGACGCTGGCCAATCCCAAGGGCTGGACGCACAACCCGCAATTCGCGTTCGTCCGGATCGATAACGGAAAACCTGACTTCCGGATTTCGCTGGTGTCACCGATGACGGTGCGTGGGGGATGTGGCTACGAATTCCGGCTGGAGACGTCCTGCTACAACCCGTCGTTCGGGCCGGACCGGCAGTCGCGGGTTTTCATCAACGAGGCGCGCTGGGTGCGCGGAGCCGTTCCGTTCGAAGGTGACATCGGTTCCTATCGGCAGTACGTGATCAACCACGAGGTCGGCCATGCCATCGGGTACCTCAGCCACGAGCCGTGCGACAAGCAGGGCGGCCTGGCGCCGGTGATGATGCAGCAGACGTTTTCCACATCCAATGACGACGCGTCCCAGTTCGACCCCCAATGGGTCAAGGCAGACGGCAAGACCTGCCGATTCAATCCCTGGCCGTACCCGATCGCCTAGCCTCGCGACGATGCACGCCGTGAAAAGGCGTGAGGAGGAGCGGGGCAATCAGATCGAGCCTCGCGACGATGCCGGCCGAACAGGCCCTGGACAGGTCCGGAGGAGCGGGGCAATCAGATCCAGCGGTATGAAGCCGGGCGCGCCGGGGAAGCAATGCTGGCAGTCTGAGCGTTGCTGTCTATTGCCTGTCGTTGCCCTCGATCCACGCAACTGCTGTGATGGTTGTGGATGACGCGCATCAGAAGTTGAATCGCGAAGCTAACCGAGGAGATATTCGGTGTCGACATCTTTGCCGCCACTAGTTGCGCCCGCACGCGCGCTGAGCCGCGAAGAGGTGGCCCGCTACAGCCGCCATCTCATCATTCCCGACCTGGGCGTTGACGGGCAGAAACGGCTCAAGAACGCGCGTGTGCTGGTGATCGGCGCCGGCGGGCTTGGAGCGCCGACGTTGCTGTACCTGGCTGCCGCCGGCGTCGGCACCATCGGCATCGTCGACTTCGACGTCGTCGACGAGTCGAACCTGCAGCGGCAGATCATCCATGGCGTAGCCGACGTCGGGCGTTCCAAGGCTCAGTCGGCGCGCGACTCGATCGTCGCTGTCAACCCCCTGATCGACGTGCGATTGCACGAGGTCAGGCTGGCGCCGAGCAACGCCGTCAACCTGTTCAAGCAGTACGACCTGATCCTGGACGGCACCGACAACTTCGCCACCCGGTATCTGGTCAACGACGCCGCGGTGCTGGCCGGCAAGCCCTACGTGTGGGGGTCTATCTACCGCTTCGAGGGCCAGGTGTCGGTGTTCTGGGAGGACGCTCCGGACGGGCTGGGTCTTAACTACCGCGACCTGTACCCGGAACCGCCGCCACCTGGCATGGTGCCGTCCTGCGCCGAAGGCGGCGTGCTGGGCATTATCTGCGCCTCCATCGCGTCGGTGATGGGCACCGAGGCGATCAAACTGATCACCGGGATCGGTGAAACACTGCTGGGCCGGTTGATGGTGTACGACGCGCTCGAGATGACCTACCGCACGATCCGGATCCGCAAGGACCCGTCGACACCGAAGATCACCGAGCTCATCGACTACGAGGACTTCTGCGGCGTGGTGTCCGACGATGCCGCCGAAGCGGCCGGCGGCTCCACCATCACCCCGCGGGAGTTGCGTGAGTTGATG
The DNA here is from genome assembly GCA_963763005.1 of uncultured Actinomycetota bacterium. Classification (GTDB taxonomy): domain Bacteria; phylum Actinomycetota; class Actinomycetes; order Mycobacteriales; family Mycobacteriaceae; genus Mycobacterium. Next base: position 137,650 of record CAVXMI010000010.1, on the reverse strand, counting down.
GACTCCGGCAAGAAGCTGGCCCTGGTAGACGTCCGCGAGCCCGTGGAGTGGGACATCGTGCACATCGACGGCGCCCAGCTGATCCCGCAGTCGTTGATCAACTCTGGTGAGGGCCTGGCCAAGCTGCCCCAGGACCGCACGACGGTGCTCTACTGCAAGACAGGCGTGCGCTCGGCCGAGGCGTTGGCGACGGTGAAGAAGGCCGGTTTCTCCGACGCGGTTCACTTGCAGGGCGGCATTGTGGCGTGGGCCAAGCAGATGCAGCCCGACATGGTGATGTATTAAGCCCGATACCCCTGATGGGCTCTACTAGGCTGACCCGTGTGAGTGTCGAGCCACCGCCCGAGCACGTGTTGGCGGCGTTTGGTTTGACCGGTGTGCAGCCCGCCGCTTTAGGTGCCAACTGGGAAGGTGGCTGGCGATGCGGAGAGGTCGTCTTGTCGATGGTGGCCGACCATGCCCGGGCGGCTTGGTCAGCCCGGGTGCGGGAGACATTGTTCGTCGACGGGGTACGCCTGGCCCGGCCGGTCCGCTCGACTGACGGGCGGTACGTGGTTTCCGGCTGGCGGGCAGACACCTTCGTCGCCGGCACACCGGAGGCCAGGTACGACGAAGTCGTTTCGGCGGCGGTGCGGCTGCACGAGGCCACTGGCAAATTGGAGCGCCCGCGATTTCTGACCCAGGGGCCCACCGCGCCCTGGGCGGATGTCGATGTTTTCATCGCCGCCGACCGTGCCGCGTGGGAGGAGCGGCCACTGCAGTCCGTCCCGCCGGGGGCGCGGACGGCCCCGCCGGCAGCGGACGCCGATCGATCGGTCGACCTGATCAATCAGCTTGCCGGGCTGCGCAAGCCGACCAGGAGCCCGAACCAGCTGGTGCACGGGGATCTTTACGGGACAGTGCTTTTCGTAGGCACCGCAGCCCCCGGGATCACCGACATCACGCCGTATTGGCGGCCCGCGTCCTGGGCGGCCGGGGTCGTCGTCGTCGACGCGCTGTCCTGGGGCGAGGCCGACGACGGACTCATCGAGCGGTGGAGCGCATTACCGGAGTGGCCGCAGATGTTGTTGCGCGCCTTGATGTTCCGGCTGGCAGTACATGCGCTACACCCGCGGTCCACCGCCGAGGCGTTTCCGGGTCTGGCCCGCACCGCGGCGCTGGTCCGGCTGGTGCTCTGAAGCGTCTGCGCCGGGTGGGTACTCGTGGCGGACCTCACTGAGCGCGACCCTGCCGTCGACGCTGAGAATTCCTTCTGCGCGCAACAGTTCCAACTGCCGGGTCCTCAGATGCCGAGCAGGGCGTCCCGACGCGGTGATCACCCGGTGCCATGGCAGGTCCGAGGAGTCGGTGCGCATGATCCAGCCGACGACGCGCGGGCTGGAAAGTCCTGCGACAGCGGCGATGTCGCCGTAGGTCGCGACCCTGCCCGGTGGGATGGCCGCGACCAGCGAGCGCACGCGCTCGACCTGCTCGTCGGTCACCGGCGCCATGGTTGGCGCTTTTCCAGCCGTTCGCGGATCAGCGCAGCGACCTCGGTGGGCTTGGCGTGGGGCACCATGTGTTCGCACTCGAAATCCAGCAGCTCGAAATCGGCTGCCAATCGTTCTTGCAGGCCCGCGATGAGTTGGTCGCTGACGTACGGCGGCGAGGTCCACGTCGCCCGCACCAGCGTCGTCGGCGTGCCCGCCGGCGGCAGCACGATGTCGCGGGCCAACTCGCTCCAGTAGGACATCATCGCCGGCAGGCTGATGCGCCAGCCGTACCGTCCGCTCGCCAGCTTGACCAAGTGCTCGTCGAGGTCGGCGTCGAGCACCGCGGGGTCCACATCCGCCCACGAGCCCGCCGCCTTTTCCTGCCGGGCTTGCGCAGGGTCCGGGTAGTCGGGGGAGGAGAACATCGCCTCGGCGATCTCGCTCATCCAGCGACCGTCCAATCCGATCGCCGGGTCGAGCAGTAGCAGTGCGGCCACCTGGTCCGGGCGAGCCGCGGCCAAATGCAAGGCGAGCGCGCCGCCGAATGAGTGTCCGACTACCAGCACCGGGATGTCGGCCACGTCGTCGATCAGTTCAGTCAGTGCCGAGACATTGGCGTCGATGGTCCACGGCGCGGCCCATGATGATCTGCCATGGCCGAGCAGATCGGGTGCGGCGATGGTGATTTCGGGCAGGTAGTCGGCCAGGTGTTGCCAGCGTCGCCCGTGGCCGGTCAGTCCATGGATCGCCAGCATCCGCACCGGGCCGGCCGGGCCGAAGCGATGCACGTGGAGATCGGCGGTCACGCGTCGATGGTGCCAGCTCAGGTCGTGGCCGCTCGCGGGAGGGCAGTCGGCGCGGCGGTGATTAGCGGTCGATGTCCCGATCGTTGTCTGAGGCCGGGATGACGAAGGCCTGATCGACTACGTCGGCTTCGTTGGCATCCCGATCACTGGCGTCGCCGCTCAGGTAGGCGGCGTCTAACCCTGGCTTCGTCGTCGAAGCCGGCAGCGCGACGTTGTTCTGCCGCATCCGCTTCAGGTACCTCGTCTTCTGGACCGATGTCCTCGACATTCTCCATGTTCGATACCCCTACCGTAGCTATCTCCGACTGCTGCGCAGCCGGTCTTGATCGGCCTTCAGTTTGGTGTTGTCGGAATGCAACTGCGTGTTGTCGGCCTCCAGTTGGGTGTTCCGAGTTTCCAGATCGAGTATCCGACCAACGCCGGCCAGGTTCACGCCCTGCGCGACAACTTCGGCAATCCGCTGCAGGCGCTCCAGGTCGTCGTCGCTGTAGCGTCGGGTCCCCCCATCCGTCCGGGCCGGGGCCAGCAGCCCCAAGCGCTCATAGAGCCGCAAGGTTTGCGGCCCGATCCCAGACAGTTCGGAGGCCACCGAAATGCCGTATACGCCGCGCGCGGATCGAGACGTCGAATCTCCGGCCACGTGCATCCCGTCCTTCAAAAAATCTAGTCGTATGGCTTGCGTAAAGTTATCACGGGTGGTAGATGAAAATATGTAGCCATCAACATAGATTCTCGTTGAGAAAAGGAGGCGAAACATGATGTTGATGCGTTCAGATCCGTTCCGCGAGCTAGACCGTTTGACCCAGCAAGTGCTGGGTACCCCGGCACGCCCGGCCGTAATGCCGATGGATGCCTGGCGAGACAAAGAGCAATTCATCGTCGAGTTCGACCTGCCGGGCGTGGAGCCCGATTCGCTCGATCTCGACGTCGAACGCAACGTGCTCACCGTGCGTGCGGAACGCCCAGATCTCGATCAGGGTCGCGAGATGGTGTCGGCCGAGCGGCCTCGAGGCATCTTTAGCCGGCAGCTGTTCCTGGGCGAGACCCTCGACATCGACAAGATCGAGGCGAGCTACCAAGACGGCGTATTGCGCCTGACTATTCCGGTTGCCGAGAAGGCCAAGCCGCATCGCATCGAGATCAGTCACAACGGAGAGCGCACACCGATCAACGCGTAGCGACATGAGCGCGTCACCTGCGGTCTTAAACAGTCTCGACGAGGAGGTGATGACGCCAGGATTGACATTTCAGTGACGCTGCGGCCCCTCGTGCCGTCCGTCGCCGACAATCGACGCGCGACTGAGCCCGGAACCGACAGCGCGCATCGCCGCCCTCGTGGTCGGAGGTGAGGACTGCCCGCAGGGCGTCGATTGAAGTGGGCGCGCCGCGATCAAGGCGCGCCCACTTCCAAAAGCCATCCGCCATCGCTAAGTGAAACGCGCGGTGCTATGCCATGACTGACCCCTACACCGTGCTCGGCCTGTCGTCGTCTGCGACCCAGACCGAGATAGCCCACGCTTACCGTTGCCAACTACGCAACTACCACCCGGATTCGCGGTCCAGCGAATCGACTTCAGGCGCCGACGAACGGCTGCGGCAAATCCTGGCGGCCTACAGACTGTTGCGTGATCCACAGCGCCGCAGCGACTACGACCGCCGCGTCGCCGGGCCCCAGAAAGAGGACGCTCCAACTCGAATTACCCTGACGTTGAACGACTCTGCCCTCAGCGGTGCTGTGCTATGGGCGGGACCGGTCCGCTGGTACCGGTGAGGGGATCCTTGCTGAGCGAGCACGGTAGGCCGGTGGCCGTGCGGCGGCCCGCTGAGCGCGTCGGACACTCGCCGTTGCACCGGGCTAGGACAATCGCCCACAGCGCCGCGTCAGCGAACTCTTCGTCACCCCGAAGCGCGGACCGGCCGACAACCCATCGGGAGCATCAATGGGCAGTATCAGACACGGTTGGGCGCTGACCGGGCAGAGCCGGCGAGTTTTGAAGAGCGACCTTTCGCTCATGGTCTTCCCCACTCCTGTCCACCATCTTCGTGATCCTCGCGGTCGCGATCTGGGCGCCGGCGCTGATGGCGCGGGGCGTGTTTGACGGCCGGCACCTGGATAGATACGACCCCGTCTTCTACATTGCCGGCTCGGCAACGGCGTACGTGTCGACTTTCATCGCCATCTTCTTCAATGCGGCGCTGGCCGCCTGTGCGGTGCGTTCGATGCGTGGCGAGGACACCAAGGTCGGCGAAGGAGTCAGGGCCGCCGTGCGCCGGCTTGGCCCCATTCTCGGCTGGACTTTCGCGGCGACCACGGTTGGGCTGATCCTGAGAGCGCTTGAGGAGCGCTTACCGCTGTTGGGCAGGATCGCGGTGTGGCTGACCGGAGCAGCTTGGGCTATCGCGACGTTTTTGGTCCCGGTAGTGGCGCTCGAGGGCAGCGACCCGATTGAGTCTCTGAAGCGTTCGGCGGCCGTCGTGAAGGCGCGGTGGGGGAGAGCGTCACCGCAGCCGCCACCATAACCGTGGTGACATGGCTGGTCAGCCTCGTCATTGTGCTTGTAGGCGCCGGGGGCGCTGTGGCGTTTGTCGCGGCCGGCCGGCAGCCGCCGGCTGCCGCCGTCCTGGGATTTTTGGTTCAACCACGGCTGGCGCAGACAAACAACCGGGCCGACTTGTCAGACCCTCGTGGTGTCATGCCGCTATGTCATACAGCTGGGGTGCCGAGGCGCGTGAGGTTCTGGCGCCGGGCTTACGCGGCTTGGTGCGTGTCCTGGGCGGCCCCGGGACCGGAAAGAGCAGTCTGCTGGTCGAAACCGCAGTCACTCACATCACCGCCGGTGCTGATCCGGAATCGATTCTGTTGCTTACCGGTTCGGGGCGAATCGGGATGCGGGCGCGCAGCGCGTTGACGAGGGCGTTGTTGCAGCCGCGTACCAGCAGACCCTGCCGTGCCGCGGTTCGTGAGCCGTTGGTCCGCACCGTACACAGCTACGCCTACGCGGTCTTGCGACGGGCTGCAGAGCGCGCCGGCGACGCGCCTCCGCGGCTGCTCACCAGCGCCGAACAGGACGCGATCATCCGGGAGCTGCTGGCCGGTGACCTCGAAGACGGACCGGCCGCCGCGTCTGGCTGGCCAGAGCATCTGCGGCCCGCGCTGAGTACCGTGGGCTTCGCGACCGAGCTGCGAAACCTCTTGGCGCGCTGCTTCGAACGCGGCGTTGACCCGCCGGAGCTGGAGCGGCTGGGCCGTCGGTGCGGCCGTCCGGAATGGACCGCCGCCGGCCGATTCGCCCGACAGTACGAGCAGGTGATGTTGCTGCGCGCGGCGGTCGGGACGGCTGCGCCGCAAGCGACGGCGCCGGCACTGGGTGCCGCCGAACTTGTCGGGGCAGCGTTGGAGGCCTTTGCGGTCGATCCTGAGCTACTGGCCGCCGAACGCGCCCGAGTCCGGGTACTGCTGGTCGACGACGCGCAGCAACTCGACCCGCAGGCAGCCAGACTGGTCCGGGTGCTGGCGGCGGGCACCGAACTTGCCCTAATCGCCGGCGACCCGAACCAGGCGGTGTTCGGCTTTCGGGGCGGCGAGCCCGCCGGACTGCTGGGCGGCCCACTCGACGGCGGCCCGTCGGTGACTCTGACGGTGTCGTATCGCTGCGCTCCCGTCGTGGCGCGCGCCGTCAGCGGCATCGCCCGTCGGCTGCCTGGCGGCAGCGTCGGCAGGCACATCGAGGGCACCGGGAACGAGGACGGATCGGTTACGGTGCGCCTGGCCGCCTCGGTGCACGCGGAGGCCGCGATGATCGCCGATGCGCTGCGGCGTGCCCACCTCATCGACGGGGTGCCATGGTCGCAGATGGCGGTGATCGTCAGGTCGGTGCCGCGGGGCGCCGCGCGGTTGCCGCGCGCCTTGGCGGCCGCCGGGGTTCCGGTGGCAATACCGGCAATTGGCGGATCGCTGTCCGAAGAGCCCGCTGCGCGTGCGCTGCTCACGGTCCTGGCTGCGACCGCTGACGTGCTCGATGGCGGCCAGGCGCTGGAACTGCTGACCGGGCCCATCGGTCGCGTCGACCCCGTTTCGCTTCGCCGGCTGCGCCGGACGCTGCAGCGCGCCCGGGCCGACCGTCTGCCGGGGAAATTCGGCGATCTGCTGGTGGAGGCGCTGTCGCCGGCAAGCGGGGAATACCCCCACGGCGACGCGCCGCTACCGGGCCCGCTGCGGCGGGTGCGTGCCGTGCTGACCGCCGCAGCTCACTGCCAGCGCCAAGGTCAAGATCCGCGCTACACGCTGTGGGCGGCGTGGCATCGGTCAGGGCTGCAACGCCGCTGGCTGGCGGCCAGCGAGCGCGGCGGCCCGGGCGGCGTCCAGGCCATCCGCGATCTGGAAGCGGTGACCGCATTGTTCGACATCACCGACCACTATGTGTCACACACGTCCGGTGCGTCGCTGCGCGGACTCGTCGAGCACCTCGCGGCGCTGCAGCTACCGAGTGTCAGGCCGGAACCGGTATCTCAGGCGGAACAGGTCAGGGTGGTCAGCGCCCACGCCGCGCTCGGACACGAGTGGGATCTGGTGGTCATCGCCGGGTTGCAGGACGGGTTGTGGCCCAACATGATTCCGCGCGGCGGTGTGCTGGGCACCCAGCGGCTGCTCGATGAACTCGACGGTGTCACGGGGGACGCCTCGGTGCGGGCGCCGCTGTTGGCCGAGGAGCGCCGGCTGCTCGTGGCCGCGATGGGCCGGGCCCGGCGTCGGTTGCTGGTGACGGCCGTAGATAGCGAGGCCAGCGTGGGCGGCGGCCAGGAGGCTGCGCTTCCGTCGACGTTCTTTTTCGAGCTCGCGCAGTGGGCCGAAGGTAACGGTGAACCCGTGGCGGCGCAGCCGGTCTCGGCGCCACGGGTGTTGTCTACTGCGGCGGTGGTGGGCCGGTTGCGTGGTGTTGTGTGCGCGCCGGACGGCGCGGTGGACGCCGCCGCTCGAGCCTGTGCGGCAACACAATTGGCCCGGTTGGCCAAAGCCGGTGTGCCGGGAGCCGATCCGGCCGGGTGGCATGGGCTGATCCCGGTCAGCACCAGTGATCCGCTGTGCGGTGGCGACGACGCCGTCACATTGACGCCGTCGACACTGCAGACACTCAACGACTGCCCGCTACGCTGGCTGGCTGAACGGCACGGCGGAACCAACGCGCGCGAGCTACGGTCCACCGTCGGCTCGGTGCTACACGCGCTGATAGCCGAACCGGCCCAAAGTGAATCGCAACTGCTGGCCGAGCTGGACCGGGTGTGGAAGCACCTGCCCTTCGACGCGGACTGGTATTCGGCCAACGAGCTTGCTCGGCACCGCGGCATGATCCGGGCGTTCGTCGAATGGCGAGCGCAGACACGCGGCGCGCTGACCGAGGTCGGAGTCGAGGTCGACGTCGACGGAGTTCTGGGGACACCGCGTGCGGACGGCGGAGAAGTTCGGCTGCGCGGCCGGGTCGATCGGCTCGAACGCGACGGCGCGGGTCGGCTGGTAATCGTTGACATCAAAACCGGAAAGACACCGGTCAGCAAGGACGACGCCCAGCAACACGCCCAGCTGGCGATGTACCAGCTGGCGGTGGCCGAAGGCATGTCCCCCGCAAGCGGCGGGTGCCCCCAGCCTGCCGGCCCCGACTGTATGGAGCCCGGCGGCGCCCGTCTGGTCTATGTCGGGAGGACCGGGGCCGCCGGAGCCACCGAACGCGAGCAGGATCCACTGACACCGGCCGCCCGCGACGAATGGCGCAAACTCGTCCGGCGGGCGGCTGAGGCGACAGCCGGGCCGCAGTTCATCGCCCGGCGCAACGACGGTTGCTCGCACTGCCCGATCCGGCCGTGCTGTCCGGCCCATGCCGACGGGTCCGCACTGTGAGCCCAGCAGCACCGGCGCGCTACGCCCCAGCTGAATTAGCTTCCGCGCTAGGGCTTTTCCCGCCCACCGACGAGCAGGCCGCCGTGATCGCCGCGCCGCCTGGCCCGCTGGTGGTCATCGCGGGAGCCGGAGCCGGCAAGACCGAGACGATGGCCGCGCGCGTGGTGTGGCTGATCGCCAACGGCTACGCCGAACCCGGCCAGGTGTTGGGTTTGACATTCACCCGCAAGGCAGCCGGCCAGCTCCTGCGCCGCGTCCGGTCCCGGCTGGCCCGGTTCGCCGGCATCGGCCCCGGCTCGGGCGGATCGGCAACCTCGGAATCGGCGGGCTCCCCGGTGGTCAGCACCTATCACGCGTTCGCCGGCTCGTTGCTGCGTGACTACGGCCTGTTGCTACCCGTGGAGCCCGACACCCGGTTGCTTGACGAGACCGAGTTGTGGCAGCTGGCGTTCGATGTGGTCAACGCGTATGGCGGCGAGCTGCGTACCGGCAAGAGCCCGGCGGCGGTCACCTCGATGGTGCTGCGGTTGTGGGGTCAGCTCGCTGAACACCTGGTGGATACCCGGCAGCTCAGCGATACCCACGTTGAGCTGGAAAGGCTGGTGCACACCCTGCCGGCGGGTCCGTACCAGCGTGACCGCGGCCCCAGCCAGTGGCTGCTGCGGATGCTGGTTACCCAGACTGAGCGCGCCGAGTTGGTGCCGTTGCTTGATGCGCTGCATGAGCGCATGCGCGCCGGGAAGGTGATGGACTTCGGGTTGCAGATGGCGTCTGCCGCACGGTTGGCAGCGACGTTCCCGCAGGTTGGTCAGGACCTGCGGAACCGCTACCGGGTGGTGCTGCTCGACGAGTACCAGGACACCGGGCACTCCCAGCGTGTCGCCCTGTCGTCCCTGTTCGGGGGCGGCGTGGATGACGGATTGGCGCTAACGGCGGTCGGTGACCCGATTCAGTCGATCTACGGTTGGCGCGGTGCCTCGGCGACGAACCTGCCGCGCTTCACTACCGACTTCCCCCTATCCGACGGCACCCCGGCGCCGGTTCTGGAGTTGAGGACCAGCTGGCGCAACCCGCCGCGAGCGCTGCATGTGGCCAACGCCATCTCAGCGGAGGCGCGTCGGCGATCAGTCGCGGTGCGCGCACTGCGCTCGCGCCCGGATGCCCCGCCCGGGACCGTGCGCTGTGCGCTGCTTCCCGATGTGAAGGCCGAACGTGAGTGGATCGCCGACCATCTGCAGCGGCATTACCAGCGAGCCCAGGCCGACGGCGTCAGCCCACCCACCGCCGCGGTGCTGGTGCGGCGCAACGCCGACGCCGCACTCATCGCCGATGCCCTACGCGCCCGCGGAATCCCCGTTGAAGTTGTCGGGCTGGCGGGTCTGCTGTCCATCCCTGAGGTCGCCGACGTGGTCGCCATGCTGCGCCTGGTCGCCGACCCGACGGCCGGGCCGGCGGCGGTGCGGGTACTGACCGGTCCACGGTGGCGGCTCGGTGGCCGGGACCTAGCCGCGCTGTGGCGGCGCGCGCTTGCGCTGGGCGGCGGGCCGCGGTCAAGGCAATCGCCCTCGCCCGAGTCGGTCGCGATGGCGGCCAGTCCGGATGCCGACAACGCGTGTCTGTCCGACGCGATCTGCGACCCGGGTCCAGCCAGCTGGTATTCGGTGACGGGATACGAGCGCATCGGCGCGCTGGCCGGCGAACTGAACGCCTTGCGCGGCCATCTCGGCCATTCCCTGCCCGATCTGATCGCCGAGGTGCGCCGCGTGCTGGGTGTCGATTGCGAAGTCCGTGCCAGATCGGTGGCGTCAGGGGAGTGGGACGGCGCCGAACATCTTGACGCGTTCGGCGATGTGATCGCCGACTACGCCGAGCGTGCCACCGCTTCGAGCAGCGTCACCAACGTATCCACGAAGGCGTCGGTGGCGGGCCTGCTGGCCTACTTGGACGTGGCGGCAATGGTGGAGAACGGGTTGCCGCCCGCTCAGCCGGCTGTTGCCCGGGACAGGGTCCAGGTGCTCACCGTGCACGCCGCGAAGGGTTTGGAATGGCAGGTGGTGGCGGTGGCACACCTGTCGGGTGGAACTTTCCCGTCGACGGCGTCGAGGAGCACCTGGCTTACCGACCCCGGCGAGCTGCCGCCGCTACTGCGGGGCGACCGCGCCTCGGCAGGTGCGCTCGGCATCCCGGTCCTGGATACCTCGGCTGTGACAAATCGAAAACAGTTGTCGGACAGTATCTCCGATCATCGTCGCCAGCTCGATCAGCGACGCGTCGACGAGGAACGCCGGCTGCTGTATGTCGGCGTCACCCGGGCTCAGGACACCCTGCTGGTGTCGGGTCATCACTGGGGTTCGACCGGGATCAAGCCACGCGGGCCGTCGGAATTCCTGTGCGAGCTCAAGGATGTGATCGACCGATCGGCCGCGGGCGGCGATCCCTGCGGGGTTGTGGAACAGTGGGCGCCCGCGCCGGCCGAGGGTGAACGAAATCCGTTGCGCAACGAAGTTATCGAAGCCGTTTGGCCCGCCGATCCGTTGGCTGCGCGTCGCGGCGACATAGAACGCGGGGCGGCGCTGGTGGCTGGGGCAATGTTGGCCGACGTGGCCGGCGCCGACACCGGCGACGCCGACATCGACGGCTGGGTCGCCGACGTCGACGCGCTGCTGGCCGAGCGTGCGCGGGTCGCGCAGCGACCTGCCCGCACTCTGCCAAGCCAGTTGTCGGTGAGCGGTTTGGTGGAGTTGGCCCGCGACCCTGTGGGAGCAGCGCAGCGGCTGATACATCGGCTGCCGACCCGCCCGGACCCGCATGCATTGCTGGGCAATGCCTTTCACTCCTGGATCCAGCAGTTCTACGGAGCTGAATTGCTGTTCGATCTGGGGGATCTTCCGGGTGCCGCGGACTCCGATGTGGGCGACCCGGAGGAGTTGGCGGGGTTGCAGGCGGCGTTCGCCGGATCGCCCTGGGCGGCCCGCATCCCGATCGCGGTCGAGGTGCCGTTCGAAATGCCGATCGGCGATATCGTGGTGCGCGGTCGCATCGACGCGGTATTCGCCGACACTGATGGCGGCGCCACCGTGGTGGACTGGAAGACCGGTGAGCCGCCGCGCGGGCCGGAAGCCATGCGGCAGGCCGCGGTGCAGCTGGCTGTATACCGGTTGGCGTGGGCTGCTTTGCGCGGATGTCCGGAATCGTCGGTGCGCACCGCCTTCTACTACGTGCGCGGCGGAACCACCGTCGTCCCGGATGAGCTGCCCGGCGCCGATGAGCTGGCCGTGCTGCTGGCTGACTCCGGTCGCCCTTCCGGCGTCTGATCGTGGTTACATGTTTGTCGTGCGGGTGTCGTGCGCTTGGGCTAAACGGATGACGGATTTCCGTGGCAATACGTAGCTGGCGGCGGCTGAGGGGTCTCGACGAGAAGTTGACCGCTCAGCCCAGTTACGCGCTTGTCGGCGTGCTGCGTATTCCTCAGGGGCAGGCCAGTCCTGCTCGCATCATTTCGCGCCGCGTGACGATCGCCTTGCTGGCGTTGTTCACCGGCGCCATCACCGTCTACCTCGATCGCGACGGGTACCATGATGCTCAGGGTGATCAACTGACATTTCTGGATTGCCTTTACTACTCGGCGGTGACGCTGTCGACGACCGGTTATGGCGACATCACGCCGATTTCCGAATTCGCACGCGCGACGAATGTCTTGGTCATCACGCCGTTGCGGATTGCGTTCCTGATCTTGTTGGTCGGGACGACGCTCGAGGTCGTTACCGAAACGTCCCGTCAGGCACTGAAAATCCAGCGTTGGAGGAGCAGAGTGCGTAACCACACGGTGGTCATCGGCTATGGCACCAAAGGCAAAACGGCGATCGGTGCGATGCTCGGTGACGAGGTGGTCCCTGGTGAGATTGTCGTCGTCGACACCGATCGGGCGGCCCTCGAGCGCGCCGCGGCGGCCGGCCTCGTCACCGTGCACGGTGACGCCACGAAATCCGATGTGCTGCGGTTGGCCGGTGCTCAGCATGCGGCCTCGATCATTGTCGCCACCAGCCGTGACGACACCGCGGTGCTGGTTACTTTGACAGCCCGGGAGATTGCGCCCCAGGCCAAGATCGTGGCGTCTATCCGGGAGGCGGAGAACCAGCACCTGCTGCAGCAATCGGGTGCGAACTCGGTAGTGGTCTCCTCGGAGACCGCCGGCCGGCTGCTCGGCCTTGCCACCACCACGCCCAGCGTCGTGCAGATGATCGAGGATCTGCTGACTCCCGATGCGGGCCTGGCCATCGCCGAACGCGAGGTGGAGCAGAGTGAGGTCGGTGGGTCCCCGCGGCATCTGCGCGACATCGTGCTCGGTGTGGTGCGCGATGGCCGGCTACTGCGCATCGGTGCGCCCGAGGTGGACGCCATCGAGGCCAGCGACCGGCTGGTCTACATCCGCAACGCGGGGCACTAGTGGCGATCGCAAGCGCGGCGGAGCCGGGCGCGGCGGGTCGCCACCAGGGTGGTTTCGTGGCGATCGCAAGCGCGGTGGAGCCGGGCGCGGCGGGTCGCCACCAGGGTGGTTTCGTGGCGATCGCAAGCGCGGTGGAGCCGGGCGCGGCGGGTCGCCACCAGGGCACCAGGGCTTAGCGTGGACTTCCAGCTACGGAACGTTCCGTTGCTGTCGCGCGTCGGCGCCGATCGGGCCGATCAGCTGCGGACCGACGTCGAGGCGGCGGCCGCGGGATGGACCGAAGCGGCGCTGCTGCGGGTGGATTCCCGCAATCAGGTCTTGATCGCCGACGGCCGGGCGGTGCTTGGCTCGGCCGCTGCGCTGGGCGGCAAGCCACCACCGGACGCGGTATTCCTGGGCCGCATCGAGGGCGGTCGCCATGTCTGGGCGATCCGGGGCGCATTGGAGCCACCCGGGGATCCCGATGTGCAGGCCGAGGTGCTGGACCTTCGCAGGCTCGGCAGGATCATCGACGACACCAGCAGCCAATTGGTGTCGTCGGCAATGGCGTTGTTGAACTGGCATGACAGCTCCCGATTCAGCGCGGTGGACGGCACGCCCACGAAACCGGCCAGGGGCGGCTGGTCACGCGTCAACCCGATCACCGGTCATGAGGAGTTCCCGCGCATCGACCCGGCGGTGATCTGCCTGGTTCACGACGGCGGCGATCGCGCGGTGCTGGCCCGCCAGGCGGAGTGGCCGCAACGGATGTTCTCGCTCCTGGCCGGGTTCGTCGAGGCCGGCGAGTCGTTCGAAGTCTGCGTCGCGCGGGAGATCCGCGAGGAAGTCGGCCTGACCGTCCGTGATGTGCGTTACCTGGGCAGCCAGCCCTGGCCGTTTCCGCGCTCGCTGATGGTTGGGTTCCATGCTCTGGGGGACCCGGATCAGGACTTTTCGTTCAACGACGGCGAGATCGCCGAGGCCGCCTGGTTCACCCGCGATGAGGTGCGTGCAGCGCTGGATGCCGGCGACTGGACCAGCGCATCGGGGTCGAAACTACTGCTGCCGGGATCGATTTCGATCGCCCGCGTGATCATCGAATCCTGGGCGGCGGGCGACTGACGTGGCGCGAAGTGCTCCGGTGCTACTTGATCCGATCGGTGATGACGTCGAGAACGGTAGTCGCGATCCGTTCTGCTGGTTCAATGCCCAACACACCGACGGATACCAACACCGTGTTCTTCGCGCGATACAGGTGGCTCCAGCCATCATCTGTGATCCGCAGGGTGGAGGAATCCGGCTTGTCGAGTCGGAAATCGTAGTTAGGGTCATGCAAGGCAACGCACGCTGTCAGCGATGACTCCAGCTGGTCGAGCGCGCTGCGCGCCGCACGCGTGTCCGGGTATATAGCAACGGCCTGACTGACTGAGTCGACCAGGGCGATCCCGCCCGGTTCGATGTCGTCGGTTACTCCGCTGTAACCGGCGCTACGGAACTCTGCCCAGCCACTGGCGAAGGTGAGATCGCTGGTTCCCGCCGCTCGGCAGGGACCCGGAGCGTTCAAGTCTCCTGACGGTGGATGACGCAAGTCCGCGTGTGAATGTGCGGTGAGCTCTTCAAAGTTGGCGATACGGCGCACCTCTTCGACGCTGACGATCAACGCGTCGGCTCCTGCCGCGGACGTCGTGGTGCCCGGCTTGGCCGATGTGCCCTGGTGCGAGCATGCCGTGATCGCGACCACTGCGCAGCAGACGATGAAGGCAGACCTGCCCGCACCGGCAACGGCGTTGCGAATCACCGCCGGCCGCCAGTTGAGCCGGCTCGTTCGAGAGTTCACCGTCTTGTGGGTTGAGCCGCTTGGCCGCATCGCTGATAAGCCGTTTTCTGCGGACCGCCGTCCGCGGTTGGTGTTGGCGCTATGGTACCGACGGGCATACCCGGTACGTCGATGCCACAGTCCTTATCGTAAGGGCGACCGGACCCCCTGTAGAGCACTATCGATGTGGGCGAACGTCCGTGTCGGTGCAGGACGCCCGCGCCCACGGCCGAATTCCCTAGCCGGCAACCTCGGCCATTTTCGCTTTGACCTCGCTTGCGCTCGGATTGGTCAACGTCGACCCGTCGGCGAACTTCACCGTCGGAACCGTTCTGTTGCCGCCGTTGACCGAGCCGACGAACTCCGCGGCCGCGGGGTCCCGATCGATGTCGACCTCGTCGTAAGAGATTCGTTTGGCCTTGAGCGCTGTCTTGAGCCGAAGGCAGTAGCCACACCATGACGTCGTGTAGATGGTGAGTGCAGCATTGGTCATGGGTCATAAACGTAGCGGGCCGTCAGCGAGCCGCGCCCCGCGGCGTGGCGAAACGCCCGGTTTGTCGGCCACCGCTGCCAAGATGGACGCCATGCCGATGGTCGCAGACCCATTGACCGCCGGGCTGGACGACGAGCAGCGCGAAGCCGTGCTGGCTCCGCGCGGACCGGTCTGCGTGCTTGCGGGCGCCGGAACTGGCAAGACCCGCACTATCACGCACCGGATCGCCCAGCTCATAGCGAGTGGACATGTCGCTGCCGGGCAGGTGCTGGCGGTGACATTCACCCAGCGTGCGGCGGGGGAGATGCGCGCCCGGTTACGGGCCCTGGATGCCGCCTCGCGGACCGGTTCCGGCGTCGGCGCTGTGCAGGCGCTGACCTTTCACGCGGCCGCGCGCCGCCAGCTGCGGTATTTCTGGCCGCGCGTGATCGGTGACACCCGCTGGGAGCTGCTGGACACCAAGTTCGCCATCGTCGCCCGGGCCGCCAGCCGGACCCGGCTCAATGCCAGCACCGATGACGTGCGGGACCTGGCCGGCGAGATCGAATGGGCCAAGGCGTCGCTGATCGGCCCCGAGGAGTATGCGAGCGCAGTGGCGGCCGCCAGCCGGGACACCCCGTTGGACGCCACCAAAATCGCAGCCGTCTACTCCGCGTACGAGTCCCTCAAAGTCCGCGACGACAGCGTCTCCCTACTCGATTTCGACGACCTGCTGCTGCACACCGCAGCCGCTATCGAAAGCGATGCCGCGGTGGCCGAGGAGTTCCGGGACCGTTACCGCTGTTTCGTCGTCGACGAGTACCAGGACGTCACCCCGCTGCAGCAGCGGGTTCTTGCGGCCTGGCTGGGCGATCGCGACGACCTGACCGTCGTCGGCGACGCCAACCAGACCATCTACTCGTTCACCGGGGCCTCTCCTCGCTTCCTGCTCGACTTCTCGCGCAAGTTCCCCGACGCCACGGTGGTGCGTCTGGAACGCGACTACCGGTCCACTCCGCAGGTGGTGTCGCTGGCCAACCAGGTGATCGCAGCCGCACGGGGCCGGGTCGCGGGCAGCAAGCTGCAGTTGTCCGGCCAGCGTGAGCCCGGTCCCGTCCCGTCGTTCCATGAGCATCCCGACGAGGCTGCCGAGGCTGCCGCGGTGGCGGCGTCGATCGCCCGGCTGATCGAATCCGGCACTACGCCGTCCGAGATCGCCATTCTCTATCGGGTCAATGCACAGTCCGAGGTCTACGAGGAGGCGCTGACCAAGGCGGGTATCGCTTATCAGGTCCGCGGCGGCGAGGGATTTTTCAACCGTCAGGAGATCAAGCAGGCGCTGGTGGCCCTACAGCGTGCCGCAGAGCGCGGTGCCGACGGAGCTTTGCCCGACGTGGTTCGCGGGGTCCTGGAACCGCTGGGGCTGACCGCCGAGGAGCCCGTGGGCACCCGCGCCCAGGAGCGCTGGGAGGCGCTCACCGCACTGGCCGCGCTGGTCGACGACGAGGCGGCACAGCGTCCGCAGCTGCAGCTTCCCGGGTTGCTGGCCGAGCTCCGGGCCCGCGCCGACGCGCGGCACTCACCGGTGATGCAGGGGGTCACGTTGGCCTCATTGCACGCGGCCAAGGGACTCGAGTGGGATGCGGTGTTCCTGGTCGGTTTGGCCGACGGCACGCTACCCATCTCGCACGCGCTGGCGCACGGCCCCGACAGCGAGCCCGTCGAAGAAGAGCGTCGACTGCTCTACGTCGGAATCACCAGAGCCCGAGTGCATTTGGCGCTCAGCTGGGCACTATCGCGGGCCCCGGGTGGTCGCCAGAGCCGCAAGCCGTCGCGGTTCCTCAATGGTATTGCGCCGCAGACGCGTGCCGATCCGGCGCCGAGCAAATCCCGGCGCAATCGGGCCGCCTCGCGCTGCCGGATCTGTAACAACGAGCTGACCACGCCGGCAGCCGTCATGCTGCGGCGGTGTGAAACATGTGCCGGTGACGTCGACGAGGAGTTGTTGTTGCAGCTCAAGTCCTGGCGGCTGAACACCGCCAAGGAGCAGAACGTGCCCGCATATGTCGTCTTCACCGACAACACGCTGATCGCGATCGCCGAGCTGCTGCCTGGCGACGAAGCGGCCCTGATCGCAATCCCGGGTATCGGCGCCCGAAAGCTGGAACAGTACGGACCCGACGTGCTTGAGCTCGTTCGGCTAGCTCGCTGAGGGGCAAACCTGCAGGTCAGAAAATCGGTTGTGACCACCGGCTGTTAACGTTTACTCTCGAAACCGCATTTTGCCGGCTGCCGCTAAATGGACCTGAATGCTGGCATTCAGGCAGGCGATATGAGAGGAGGGTGGCCACGATGATCAACGGGAACGCGTTCGGTGTGGGCGTGGCTGCCGCGGTGCTGACCGCGAAAACCTCCCATGCCGCCCGCACCGCCGCACCGGCGGCAGCGGGTAAGCACCGTGTCGCCGCCACGACTGACGCGTCCGTAGGAGTCGGGAGCCCACCAAAGGGCACGTAGGCATTACGTAACAGCCCGATTTTCGCCAAATGGCCACGGACCCGAAGTCACAAGGATCCGTGGCCACAGTTTTTGGGTCAACAACCTCCCAACCTGGTCCGGATCACTGCGAAGGACAGCCACCAGACCAGGAAGCAGGTGCAACAGGACATGTCGGCACTGACGGTCCCCAGACAGACGCTGCCGGTGTTGCCGTGTCATGTCGGTAATCCCGACTTGTGGTTCGCTGACACCCCAGCTGATCTCGAGCGTGCCAAGACGCTCTGCGCGAGCTGCCCGATCCGGCGACAATGCCTGGCCGCGGCGCTGGAACGGGCCGAGCCGTGGGGGGTATGGGGCGGCGAGATATTCGACCGAGGTTCGATCGTGAGCCGCAAGCGTCCGCGCGGACGTCCGCGCAAGGGTGCGGTCGCTGCTTAGACCGTGCCTGGACAGCGAAAGTGCAACTGCCGAAACGTTTATCGAGAGACGGCAGTGGTGCAGTCCGGCGGATTGGCCGGCTCTCCCCCGCAAGCGGGAGGTGCCCCCGCCTCGGGCCGTTGCACGGCCCGCGTTGTCGCCGGCCTTGCGGTATCAGACGGCGGCCGTATCGGGCTCGGCGAAGCCGGGGATCAGCTCCTCCGACAGCGCCTTGATGGGGACATGGGCATCGAGCTGGCAGAGAATGGCGGCCACCGACGCGATCACGCGCATCGGGATTGCGAGCTTGGGTGGCAGGTCCATTTGCCGTGCCGTCTTGATCTGCGTGACCGAGCGGTCGATCTGGCCCACGGTCATTCTTTGCAGCCACTTGCGGGTGTAGTGGAAGACCTCGACCTCGATCGGTTCGACGTACTGGCGCAGCATCTCGTCGATGTCGCGTACGGACACCTGCTGACCCCGCTGGATGAACCCGACCTTCTCCATGGTCGGCAACAGGAGGTCGTAGTTCTTCTCGCGGGCGAGTCGAATCGTCATGCCGAGCTCGATAGGGAAGCCCCCGGGCAGGGGGGCCACGGCACCGAAGTCGATGACGCCCATCCGCCCGTCGGGCAGCAGCATGAAATTTCCCGGGTGGGCGTCGCCGTGCATCATCCCCACGCGGCGCGGCGCGTCGAAGGTGAGCTCGAGCAGCAGCGTGCCCATCAGGTCGCGCTGCTCGGGAGTTCCGTTGCGGATGATGTGCGCCATCGGCACGCCGTCGATCCACTCCTGGATCACCACCTTGGGTGCGCTCGCCACGATGTGTGGCACCAGGAAGCGCGGGTGACCTTCGTACGCCTTGGCGAAAGCGCGCTGATTGTCGGCTTCCAGCCGGTAGTCGAGCTCCATCTCGGTACGCTCGATCAGTTCGTCGACCACGCCCTGGACGTCAGCGCCCGGTGAGAGCTGCTTGAGGACGCCGATCATTCGCTGCATGGTCTTGAGGTCGGCCCGCAACGCCTCGTCAGCGCCCGGATACTGGATCTTGACGGCCACTTCGCGGCCATCGGACCACACGGCTTTGTGCACTTGGCCGATGCTGGCCGAGGCAACCGGGGTGTCGTCGAACGAGCTGAACCGCTCCCGCCACTTGGTGCCCAGCTGTGCGTCGAGCACCCGATGCACTTTGTTGGCGGGCAGCGGCGGGGCGTCCTTCTGTAGCTTGGTCAGCGCTTCCCGATAGGGTTCGCCGAACTCCTCGGGAATAGCGGCTTCCATCACCGACAGCGCCTGGCCGACCTTCATCGCGCCGCCCTTGAGTTCGCCCAGGACGGTGAAGAGTTGGTTGGCCGCCTTCTCCATCAGCTCGGCGTTGACGTCGTCTCTGGACTTGCCGGTTAGCCGTTTACCGAAGCCGAGAGCTGCGCGGCCGGCCATGCCGACCGGCAGGCTGGCGAGTTTCGCGTTGCGGGCCGCGCGGCCACGCTTGATGTCTGCCACGTACCCATCATCCATCACGGTTAGCTCGTCGGGGTGTTGATCTGGCAACAACTGTTTTCACGACGGTTGGTGCAGGTTGGCGGGGCTGGGAAACGAGGTCGAATCAGTGGTCCTCGCTGTGCCGTGGGCGGGGCGCCGTTGTGATGCGGTGCAGCAGGATTTTGCGGTGGGCGTAAAGGCGTTTGGCAGCGCGTGAGGCTCGCCGATTCGAAGTCTCCCCAGGGTGGTTTTGATGAAGTGGTCGGTGCTGTCGGGGTTTTCGGTGAGTATGGCGATCATTTGGCCGCGATTGGCAAAGTTTGCTTGCTGCCGAGTTGCTCGAGTTGGGGATCGTCAAAACATCGTTGCCGACCAATATAGGTGTCGATGCCGTCAATGATGGCGTCGCAGTGGCGTATTAGAGCCTGGGAGTGGTCGATCATGCGCCGGGGGCGCACCGGCTACAACATGACAGCAGTGCGACATGTTGTGGTCTTTGTGCCAACATCATCGGCGAGCGCGGAGCAACAATGCGTAGTCTCCATCGCGGGTTGCAATCCTGCGACTCACCGAAACGGACATCCGAAGGGTGGTACCGCAGAAAACCATGACAGCAAAGCAAACGCAGCACGATGCCGCCGACGCCCTATTCAGGGCGATTATCGAAGTACTGGACAGCCACCGGACTGACCGCACCTTGACCGGGGAGGTTCTGGAGGAACTCGCCAGAGCGTATGCGGCAGTGTCGACGAACGTCCCAGAACAGGGACGCCAGGGGTAGACAAGAGAGCGACAAAGCGGTGTGCCCCGAGGTTGAGGCTCCGGGGCACACCTGCGTCAGCACGAACACAACGGATGTCTGGTCCATTGACGCGCGACGATGGCGCCGGCGTTGAGATCGAACTCCAACGTGGCGTTCAGCGCCGGCGGCGGTCCGGGATCAGGTACCGTCTGCTGCCCGCGCACCGCAGCAATCACCCGATTCACCTGGCTAAGTGCCAGCGCCGCCGTCGCCAGCAAGGTGGCTCGGTTCGCCACCCCGACGGTGTCCCGCAATTGTGCGGCGATAGCCGGCCACGCGGCGTCGCGGTCGCTGCGGTGCAGGTCCGCACAACCCAGGCAACTGGTCACCCCAGGGATGACTAGCGGTCCGACCAGCCCGGTGCCGTCGCGAACCCGAACGGGAAGGTGCGGAACGCCATCGCTGTGCAGATCGCGCACCAGGCGCGGATCGGCCACCAGATAGTCGGCCAACACCACCAGATCGGTGGTCGCGGGAGTCACCGCCGCATGCGGTTGGCTGCTATGCCCAACACGTGCCCCCGAGCAGCGCAGCGCGTGCATAAGCAGGTCCGACAGCGGCCCGCGCCCGTGGACCCGGATCGATGCCGCCCGGCCCGGGGAATCCCGGTGTCCGCGGCTCGCGACACCGGCGCCGACCAGCTGCGCGACGAGGTTCGCCAGGTCGTCACCGTCCACCAAACCGCGGTCGGTGGCTTGGCGCTGCAGCTCGGTTATCGGTATCGGTGATCGCATGGACCGCAGCAGCGCGGCCAAACCCGTCGCGGTCAGGCCACCCGGTGGATGGACCAGGACCGCCCGGCGGGGATCCCAGCCCACCTGTACGGCGCCGTCGGGCCGCAGCAGCACCGGCATCGCCGGATCCAGCGAATACGAGGGGGACATGGCCCGCGGCATGACCGGAGACTGTGCCACGCCGGGGGCGAACGCCCCGTTCAGTTATCCACAGGACCGGAGTCGGGGTCTTCGGTATCGCGGGTGTCGCGGTCCCGCTCGAGTTCGGCGATCGCTTCGTCGATGCCGCTGGTGTCGCCGCCGATGATCCGGTCGATGAAAGCGGCCGGGTCATCGAGATCGTCCGCAGCGGGCAGCAGATCCGGGTGTTGCCAGACGGCGTCGCGGGCGTCCGCGCCGGCGGCCTGTGTCAGGCGTTCCCACAGCGCGCCGGCCTCCCGCAGCTTGCGTGGCCGCAGCTCCAGGCCGACCAGGGTCGCGAAGGTTTGTTCGGCGGGGCCGCCGCTGGCCCGGCGCCGGCGCAGCGTCTCGCTGAGCGCGGCCGTGCCCGGAATCCGCTCGCCGAGCGCGTCGGTCACCACCGTCTGCACCCAGCCCTCGACCAGGGCGAGCAGTGTCTCGAGCCGCTCGAGTGCCTGTGTCTGCGCCGGCGTCGCCTTGGGCTCGAATACGCCCTGGCTCAGCAACTGCTCCATGGCGGCGGGATCGGCCAGCGATGCCGGATTGAAATCGCGGGCCAGCTCCTCGATCCCGGTCATGTCGATCTTCATGCCCATCGCGTAGGCCTCGACGGCGCCCAGCAGCTGGCTGGCCAGCCAGGGAACGTGGCTGAACAGGCGGTGATGCGCGGCCTCACGGGCAGCCAGGAACGTCAGGATCTCGCTGCGCGGTTGCTCGAGTCCCGCTGCGAACGACTCGACGGCATCCGGCAGTATCGCGGCCACCCCTTTGGGCCCCAGCGGGAGACCGATGTCGGTCGACGTCAGCACCTCGCGGGCCAATCGGCCCAGCGCCTGGCCAAGCTGCGAACCGAAAGCCATGCCGCCCATCTGGGACATCATCGACATCAGCGGGCCGGCCATGCTCTTGGCCTCCTCCGGCAGCGCCGACGCCCATACCGCTGAGATCTGCTGGGCCATCGGATCGCACAGCCGCTTCCAGATCTCCAAGGTGTTGTCCACCCAATCGGTGGGGCTCCAGCCCACCGCCCTGATGGTGCCGGCGGGCAGCGAGGTCGCCCCGTTCAGCCAGGTCTCGGCCAGGTGGACCGCATCGGAAATCGCGGAGTTGGTCGTGGCCGGGATGGGCGCGATGAACCCGATCGAGCTCGACGCGACTTGCCGGGCCAAGTCGTAGTTGACGGGTCCTGAGTCCTTGCCCGCGGCCATCGCGCTACCTACGCCGCCGAACATCTCACCCAGGCGGGTGAAGAGTTGCCCCAGGTCGCCCATGTCGAAGTCCCCGCTCATACCGAACGGGCCCAACGGGTTAGCGCCCGCGCCGGAATCGGGATCGTCCCTACCGCCCTTGTCGCGCTCGGGGTCGTCTCCGGAGGAGAAACCGAAAGGCAGGTCAGCCATGAGGTCAACGGTACCCACCAGGGGAACAGAAAGCGCGATCCACCGTCACGCTCGCAGCTGAACCGGCCCCAACAGGGTCCGGCTAATGTATGCGGCGTGAACAGGCGGATTTTGACCTTGATGGTCGCGCTGGTGCCGATCGTGGTGTTCGGAGTGTTGCTCGCGGTGGTGACGGTGCCGTTTGTGTCGCTGGGCCCCGGCCCCACGTTCGACACCCTCGGTGAGGTCGACGGCAAGCAGGTGGTCCAGATCGAGGGAACCCAAACCCACCCGACGTCGGGTCACCTCAACATGACGACGGTGTCCCAGCGCGACGATCTGGCCCTGGGTGAAGCCCTGACCCTGTGGCTGTCGGGTCAAGAACAGCTGGTGCCGCGCGACCTCGTCTACCCGCCGGGCAAGTCGCGGGACGAAGTCGACAAGGCCAACAACGCCGATTTCAAGAACTCCGAAGACAGCGCCGAGTACGCCGCCCTGGGATACCTGAAGTATCCGGAAGCGGTAACCATCGCCACAGTCAGCGATCCGGGTCCGTCCATGGGCAAGCTGAAGGCCGGTGATGCCATCGACATGGTCAACGGCACCCCGGTGGCCAATGTCGAGCAGTTCACGACATTGCTGAAGAACACCAAGCCCGGCCAGGTGGTGACCATCGACTTCCGCCGCAAGAACGAGCCGCCCGGCATCGCGGACATCACGCTGGGCACGCACAAAGATCGCGACTACGGCTTCATGGGAGTCGCGGTGCTTGATGCGCCGTGGGCGCCGTTCGTCGTGGACTTCAACCTGGCCAACGTGGGCGGGCCCTCGGCCGGACTGATGTTCAGTCTGGCCGTTGTCGACAAGCTCACCACCGGCGAACTGGTCGGGTCGACGTTCGTCGCGGGCACCGGAACGATCACCGGCGACGGCAGGGTCGGCCCCATCGGCGGCATCACTCACAAGATGGCCGCCGCCCGCGCGGCCGGTGCCACCGTGTTCCTGGTGCCCGCGAAGAACTGCTTCGAGGCGAATTCCGACAACCCGTCCGGCTTGCAGCTGGTGAAGGTCGAAACCCTGGGCCAAGCGGTGGGCGCGTTGCACGCGATGACGTCGGGGGCGCCGACGCCGAGTTGCTAGCGCCCTGGGATGCGTACAGTTGTGACCGACTAGAGAAATCTCTGGCAGCCGGTCGGGAAACGTGGAGTAGAACGGCCGCCGGCCAAACGACGCCAGCGAAACCGAACAGGGAGCGTAGCTAGTGGGGATGCGGCCCGCCGCAAGGATGCCGAAGCTGACTCGGCGTAGCCGGATTCTGATCTTGATCGCACTGGGTGTGATCGTGGTGCTGCTGGCCGGCCCGCGCCTGATCGACGCGTACGTGGACTGGCTGTGGTTCGGTGAACTTGGCTATCGCTCGGTGTTCACCACTGTGCTGGTTACCCGCATCGTGGTGTTCCTGGCGGCTGGACTGCTGGTCGGCGGCATCGTGTTCGGCGGGCTCGCGGTGGCTTACCGCACCCGCCCGGTCTTCGTCCCGAATAACGACAATGATCCAGTGGCGCGCTATCGCGCCGTCGTGCTGGTACGGCTGCGCATAATGGGCATTGGAATCCCGGCGGCGATCGGCTTGCTGGCCGGCATCGTCGCGCAGAGCTACTGGGTTCGGATTCAGCTGTTTCTGCACGGTGGTGACTTTGGGGTCAGGGATCCCCAGTTCGGGAAGGATCTCGGCTTCTACGCTTTCGAGTTGCCGTTCTATCGGCTGGTGCTCAGTTACCTGTTCGTGGCGGTATTCCTGGCGTTCGTGGCGAATGTGGTGGCGCACTACATCTTCGGCGGCATTCGGCTGTCCGGACGTACCGGCGCGTTGAGCCGCTCGGCACGTATCCAGTTGGTCAGCTTGGTCGGCATGCTGGTACTGCTCAAAGCCTTTGCCTACTGGCTGGACCGCTACGAGCTGCTGTCGCACACGCGTGGCGGTAAGCCGTTCACCGGCGCCGGGTACACCGATATCAATGCGGTACTGCCGGCCAAGCTGATCCTGCTGGCGATCGCGGTGATTTGCGCGGCTGCCGTGTTCTCCGCGATCGTCCTGCGGGACTTGCGGATACCGGCTATCGGCCTGGCCTTGTTGCTGCTGTCGTCGTTGATCGTCGGTGCCGGCTGGCCGTTGATCGTCGAGCAGATCAGCGTCAAGCCCAATGCCGCGCAAAAGGAAAGCGAATACATCAGCCGAAGTATCACTGCGACACGCCAAGCCTATGGCCTGACGTCCGACGTGGTGACCTATCGCAATTACACCGGCGACGCCCCGGCAACCGCGCAGCAGGTCGCCGCCGACCGCGCCACCACCTCGAACATCCGGCTGCTCGACCCTACGATCGTCAGCCCGGCGTTCACTCAGTTCGAGCAGGGCAAGAACTTCTTCTACTTTCCCGACCAGCTGTCCATCGATCGCTACCTCGACCGCAACGGCAGCCTTCGTGACTACGTCGTCGCCGCGCGTGAACTCAACCCGGACCGACTGATCGACAATCAGCGCGACTGGATCAACCGGCACACCGTGTACACGCACGGCAATGGATTCATCGCGTCGCCGGCCAACACCGTGCGCGGCATCGCCAACGACCCGAATCAGAACGGCGGCTACCCTGAGTTCCTGGTCAACGTGGTCGGCGCCAACGGCAGCGTGGTGTCCGACGGCCCGGCACAGCTGGACCAGCCGCGGATCTATTACGGACCGGTCATCTCCAACACGCCCGCCGACTACGCGATCGTCGGGAAGACCGGTGCTGACCGGGAGTACGACTACGAGACCAGCACCGAGACCAAGAACTACACCTACACCGGCAGTGGCGGTGTTCCGATCGGCAGCTGGATGTCCCGTAGCGTGTTCGCCGCAAAGTTCGCCGAGCGAAACTTTTTGTTCTCCAATGTGATTGGTTCCAACAGCAAGATCTTGTTCAACCGTGATCCGGCGCAGCGGGTGGAGGCGGTGGCGCCGTGGCTCACGACCGACAGTGCGGTGTACCCGGCGATCGTCAGCAAGCGGCTGGTGTGGATCATCGACGGCTACACCACATTGGACAACTACCCGTACTCCCAACTCACCTCGCTGTCGTCGGCGACCGCTGACTCCAACGAGGTGGCGTTCAACCGGTTGGCTCCCGACAAGCAGGTTTCCTATATCCGTAATTCGGTGAAGGCCACGGTGGATGCCTATGACGGCACCGTCACGCTGTACCAGCAGGATGAACAGGATCCGGTGCTGAAAGCCTGGATGCAGGTCTTTCCCGGTACGGTCAAGCCCAAGAGCGATATCACTCCCGAGCTTGCCGAGCATCTGCGTTATCCCGAGGATCTGTTCAAGGTGCAGCGGATGCTGCTGGCCAAATACCACGTCAACGATCCGGTGACGTTCTTCTCCACATCGGATTTCTGGGACGTGCCGCTGGATCCGAATCCGACCGCGAGCAGCTATCAGCCGCCGTATTACATCGTCGCGAAAAACATTGCCAAGAACGATAATTCGGCCGCATACCAGCTGATCAGCGCGATGAACAGGTTCAAGCGCGACTATCTGGCCGCCTACATCAGCGCCAGCTCCGATCCCGGGACCTATGGCAAGATCACTGTGCTGACCATCCCGGGCCAGGTCAACGGTCCCAAGCTGGCCAATAATGCGATCACTACGGATCCGGCGGTATCCAAGGACCTCGGTGTGATCGGGCGCGACAACCAAAACCGCATCCGGTGGGGCAACTTGCTCACGCTTCCGGTGGGCCAAGGTGGGCTGCTGTACGTCGAACCTGTTTATGCCTCGCCCGGAGCCGGCGATGCTGCCTCGTCATACCCACGGCTGATCCGCGTGGCGATGATGTACAACGACAAAATTGGATACGGGCCCACCGTGGGCGACGCGCTTACCGGTCTATTCGGGCCTGGCGCGGGTGCCGCCGCGACCGGTATACAACCGACCGAAGCCGGTGTGCCCCCGAAACCGCCCGCCAATAGCCCTCCCACTCCAGCCGCCGGACCCGCGACGCCGCCGCCGACCGGGGTGGTGCCCCCGGCTCCCGATGGGTCGGTCACGTTGTCGCCGGCCAAGGCCGCTGCGCTGCAGGAGATTCAGGCCGCGATCGGCGCGGCGCGTGACGCGCAGAAGAACGGTGATTTCGCCGCGTACGGGTCAGCGCTGCAGCGCCTCGACGACGCCATCAACAAGTACAACAACACCAAGTAGCCCCGCGCGGCACCGCCTCGAGGTGCTGGTCGCCGGCGGCGCGCGGTTGTGGAACGCCGGCGACGGGGCCGGCCGCATTATCGAGACCATCACCCCGGGCGGCTTCGAGAACTACTTCGGCGAGCTGAGTGAACTACTCGCCCCGCATGCCGATGATCCGGCCGGACAGATCCTGCACGGGCTGCCCGAGTTCGGCGCACTGGCCGACAAGTACCGGCTGACGTACGGGGCCCCGGACCGGATGGACGACATCGGGGGTAGATACGGGCTGAACGCGCCCGCGCACCCACGCCGCCGGAATATCGGCTGAGTTAGGCCATCCGGGCCGCTAAGCGGGCGATTTGGCGAGGTCCCCACGTGTTGGGTAACCTTGCGTTTACCGACGCGGGGTGGAGCAGCTCGGTAGCTCGCTGGGCTCATAACCCAGAGGTCGCAGGTTCGAATCCTGTCCCCGCTACCAGGTGAAATGGCCCCCGGAGACTTCTCCGGGGGCCGTTTTCATGCCGGTTGGGAACGGATCTGGGAACACTAGCGGTAATTAATTCGGTAGGAACGGATTTGGCGGCGGCGGCCCGACGAAATAGCGTTCTCGTTTCGTGACCTGTGTGAAAGTCCGTAGCCCGTGCCCGTCGGATCTGCACGGCCCAAGTCTGGCAGCGCAGAGCGCTGCGGGGGACTGACGCGGCAGTAGCGAAAAACCGTCTGATCGGATGTTTATTTAGGCGCGCCAGGCGTGTTGGGCCACCCGATAGAAGTTGCCGCCGAGCACGGCGTCGACGTCGGCACGGGTCCATCCCCGCCGAGAAAGATGCTCGCCGAGCATCAGCAGTGTTTCGGGCGGCATCCACTGGATCGGACCCCAGCGGGTATAGCTGTCGTCAAATAAGTGCGGGTTGCGAGCGACTTCGTGGTTGAAATCGGCAAAATCGAAGGAGAAATCGGTGCTGACGCCGACGTGGTCGATGCCGACCAGGTCGATGGCGTACTCCAAGTGTCGTGTCATCGCGTCCAGGGTGGGGGTATTGGGTCCAAGGAAGATGCCGACGCCGGTGATTCCGATGACGCCGCCGGTGGCCGCACACGCCCGGGCCTGGTCATCGGTGATGTTGCGGGGGTGATCCCAGACCGCCCGCATGCAGGAATGGCTGTAAATGACCGGACCGCTTGAGACCTCACACATGTCGACTCCGGTGCGGGAACTGCAATGGGATCCGTCAGGAACCATGCCGACGTTGTTCATCTCGGCGATGACTGCACGTCCCCAGCCGGTGAGACCGGCATCGATGGCGTCTAGGCACCCGCTGCCCGCACGGTTGGCGTGGTTGTAGGTGGGCAGCAGCGTGCGCACCCCGAGGTTGACCAAAGTAGCCAGGTTTTTGATATCACCGTCGAGTGGACCGGAATCTTCAAGGTCGAATACCACCGCGATGCGACCTGCACGTGAAATTGCCTCGACCTCGTCGATACCGCCCGCCAATTCCAGGTCTGGGTGGGCATCGATCGCCGCGCGGTAGTGCCGCAGCAGCGCCATCGTGTCATCGAGGCTGTGGGGCGAATATCCTGCGTTGACCGACACGAATGCGCCTTCACCGCGCCGGTAGCGGG
Source organism: uncultured Actinomycetota bacterium (assembly GCA_963763005.1). Taxonomy (GTDB): domain Bacteria; phylum Actinomycetota; class Actinomycetes; order Mycobacteriales; family Mycobacteriaceae; genus Mycobacterium. The sequence goes on along the minus strand of CAVXMI010000010.1, from coordinate 109,421 downwards.
TCAGTGGGTCGACTTCGGTGTCGGTCTGTAACGGCAGGCAGGTGTGCTGATCCCACAGTAACGTCATGGACACCTATATTGCACCCGCGCCGGGAAGCTCGGTTGTCGATGCGTAGCAACGACTTGACGAGATCCGCCACGGCGCCGCAAGTCTCGTTTGTGGGGAAACGAGGCACCCGTCAGGAGCCACTTTTCAGCCGGTAGCCGCAACCCGTGGCGTCTCTGCCGGCGGAATGTCCCCCGCAGTAGACAACGCTGCCAACCGAAGCCGAGATGCCAGCGTTCGCTCGGTTGCTCATCGCGCCGCATACACGGTGAGGGTTCACGCCGGTGCGCGTCGTAATAGGTGGACGGGGCCGGCGATCGGGATGCCGTGTGCACTGAGCACCCGGCAGATCGGCGCGACCCCGAACCGGCCGGCGCGACCGTCGATGTACTCCACGATCAGCCCAGACGGCGGTCGAGCTCCGCCGCGGCGAGATCCGGGCATGGTATGCCGCCGGGGTGCTTCTAGCAGGGCATCGACGACCCTGGATCCACCAACCGGGATCAGGTCACTAAACTGCCAAATTCATGGCCATTCGGCGCGCCGTTCTCCTTATTGCCGACATCGGCGGATACACGCGCTACATGAATTGGAACCGGTTGAACCTGGCCCATGCGCAGTGGGCGGTGGCCGAGCTGCTCGAGGCGGTCATTGACGCCGGCAAAGGCCTCAAGCTGGCCAAGCTGGAGGGCGACGCCGCGTTCTTCTGGGCACCGGGCGGCGACGCCAAAGCGGTTGTTTCTGAACGCCTGTCGGTGATGAGGCAGTCGTTCTTCGCGCGACGGGAGAGGCTCAGGATGGACGCTTCCTGCGACTGCCAGAGCTGTGCGCAGCTGGACAACCTGTCGCTCAAGTTCGTCACCCACGAAGGCGAGGTGGCGGAGCAGAAGGTGAAGCGGCGCCTCGAGCTCGCGGGTGTCGACGTCATCCTGGTGCACCGGATGCTGAAGAACGCGGTACCAGTGTCGGAATACGTGCTGATGACCGACGTCGTGGCGGAGCGACTCGACGATTCGATGCGCCTGCTTTCGAAGCCGCTGATCCACGACTTCGAGGGCATCGGGCAAACGTCGACTTACTACATCGATCTCGCCACGTCCGAAGCGATACCGGTGGTGCCACAGCGCAACTTCTTCGGCCGGGCCTCGGCGAAGCTGAAGTTCGAGATGAGCACGTTGCCTTTTTTGTTGGGCGCAAAAGGGGCCTGTGCGGGTTTCCGAAATCTGGGCCGTGGCACCGACGAAGAGCTGCCGGCATGAGGCAACCGGGTTAGCTCGGCTAACGCGTCATGCGGACGAAGTTCGGGCACGTGCTGTGCTGGGCGGCGGTGCCTTGGTGTCCGGTGGCCGTGGATGATCCGATGCTCAGCCGGCCGTCAATCCAGTGCCGAGCACGCCTGCTGTTGCCGCCGATAATTCCCCACGGGGTATCTGAGACACGCTGTCGGCGTCTCGCAGCCCACCCAGCGCAAACCTGCGCTTTGTCCAGCGTCGTTACCCGATCGTGTTTCGCGAACGTGACCGACCCCACATTACGGTCATGTAAACTCGCGTTATTCCAGAAGGCGGCAACGCGGCGGCCTTCGAGGCGGGAGCGGCGATGAGGGCTCGGAGGTCCACCCACGGCGGCGTGGCCAGCCGGTTGCCTGATGCGTTGCCGCCGAGCCGCACCCTAACCGTCCGCGCGGCCGACGGGACTCCGCTGCACACGCAGGTGTTCGGGCGGCCCGACGGCTATCCGATTGTCCTGACGCATGGCTTCGTCTGCGCTATCCGGGCGTGGGCATACCAGATCGCCGACCTGGCCACCGACTACCGGGTGATCGCATTCGACCATCGCGGGCATGGGCAAAGCGGCATCCCGCGGCGCGGCGGCTACAGCCTCAAACACCTTGCTTCCGACCTCGATTCGGTGCTGGACGCGACGCTGGCCCCGCACGAGCGCGCGTTGGTCGCCGGACATTCGATGGGCGGCATCACCATCTCCGCCTGGTCTCAGCGCTACCGCCACAAGGTCCACCGGCGGGCTGACGCCGTCGCGCTGATCAACACGGCCACCGGGGACCTGCTGCGCGAGGTAAAGCTGCTGTCGGTTCCACGTGAGTTGTCGCCGACGCGGGTCTTGGCCGCCCGGAGCCTCATCAATGCGTTTGGCGGGTTCCCACTTCCGAGTGCGGCCCTGGCTCCGAGTCGCCGCCTGGTCGCGATGATGGCGATCGGAGCCGACGCCGACCCGAGCGCCGTGCGACTGGTCTACGAGTTGTTCGCACAGACATCGCCCGCGGGACGGGGGGGCTGCGCGCGGATGCTCGTGGACGAACTGGGGCCGCGGCACCTCAACCTGGACGGTCTCACGGTGCCGACCCTGGTCATCGGCAGCGAACGTGATCGGCTGACGCCAATCAGTCAGTCCCGCAGGATCGCGAAAACCGCACCCAATGTCGTCGACCTTGTCGAGCTGCCCGGCGGCCATTGCTCGATGCTGGAACAGCACCAAGAAGTGAACCGCCATCTGCGCGCGCTCGCCGAATCGGTGACCCGGCACGCCCGGGTGCGGCGGATCAGCTCATAGCAGGTCGGTGATCTCGGCGGCCGCACGCTGGCCTGATCTGACGGCGCCGTCGAGATAGCCGGTCCATTCGTCTGCGGTCTCGGTGCCCGCCCAGTGAATCGGCCCGACCGGCTCACGTAACCACGGTCCGTATCTCGTCCACGACCCCGGCGGTACCGCGGCGGTCGGACCGCCTGGCGCGAATTCCTCGGTGCCCCAACGATGATCAACATATTCGAGGGGTTTGAGTGCTTCGTCGCCGAACAGCGCTGCAAAGCAGCGCAGCGTGTCGCGGCGGCGTTGCTCGGTGGGCAGTGAGTCGAACGCGCGGGCATCGACGAACCCCATCAGGATGCCCGGTCCGTCCTCATTCGGACTGACGTCGAAGGTGATGAACACCGGGCCCGTGTCGGACAGTGCCTGGCCGGAGAAGCCGTTGGCACGCCAGAACGGCGTGGAATAGGCTGCGTAGGCCTTGCTCAGCCGGCCCTGCGGCCAGTGGTTGGCGAGTTCCTGGTAAACGGGGGGCAGCGGGGGAGCGAACTCGATGGCCGCGCGATGGGCCGGCGGGATCGCCACGATGACGAACCCGGCCTCGGCCTGGCCCTGATCGGAGGTGACCGTCACACCGGCACCGTGGCGGTCGATGCGACGAACCGGCGCATCCAGCACGACACGGGCGCCGAGTTCAGCCGCAGCCAGCTCGGCGATCTGCTGTGTGCCGCCCGGGAATCGGTCCTGCTGGGCGCCGTTCTCGACATCGAGCAGCCGATCCAGGCCGCCGGCCGCGCGCGCATAGCGGGTGGCGTGCAGCATCGACACGTCGTCGGGTTCGCAACCCCAGGTCACCCGGGCCATGATGGCCATCAGGTCGTGCGAGGAGGCGGTAGCGCGTACCGAGCGCAACCACTCACCGAGCGACACGCCGTCGAGCTCGCGTGCTCGCCGCGCATCCCAGGGGGCCGCTATCGGAACGTCGCGGGCAAGTCTTTCGAATTGCCAACGCAACCGTCCGATGTCGAGCAGCCCGGTCAGCGAAAGCTTGGGGATCGTGCCCCTGTAAGGGCGCGCCCAGCCCCGCCAGTGGATCACATTCTTGCCGTCGTGGTAGGTCGGGATGGTCGGGACCTGCAGCTCGGCAGCCAGCGCCAGGACCGCGTCTTGGGTGGGGCCTACGAACGAGCCGCCCATATCCGCTGGCGAACCTGCGATGCTGCCGGTGAAGGAGCGGCCGCCCACGCGGTCGCGGCCCTCGAGTATGAGCACGTCGTGCCCCTGTCGCGTCAGCTCGCGGGCTGCAGCCAGCCCGGCGAAGCCGGCGCCCACCACGACCACGTCGACAATCCACGGTGGGTTTGTCACGCCCTCCAGTGAACCGCATTTCGGCGGTTTCGTAGGCTAAACGTCGATTGCCCGAGTTCCAGCCGGGCCTTTGCACAGCCGCATCCTCATCAGGCAGGCGCAATGAAAGTCTTCACCGCTTTGTACGGGCTTACGGACGCGGCCGAGCGCGCACGGGAATTGCGCGACGCCGGCGCGAGCGGCGTTGCAACCTTCGAGGGTCCGCACGACGTGTTCGCTCCGCTGACCCTGGCTGCCACGGTGGGCGGTCTGGATCTGATGACGAATGTGGCGATCGCTTTTCCGCGTAATCCGATACACCTGGCACATCAGGCCAATGACCACCAGCTGCTGAGCGGCGGCCGATTTTTCCTGGGCCTGGGCACCCAGGTTCGTCCGCAGATCGAGAAGCGGTTCGGGGCCCAGTTCGACAATCCGGTCGCCCGCATGACCGAGATGATCGCTGCCCTGCGCGCGATTTTCGAGGCGTGGAACTCCGGTGGCCGCTTGAACTTTGGCGGCGATTACTACCGGCACACGTTGATGACGCCGGCGTTCAGCCCCGGCCCGAACCCCTACGGGCCGCCGCCGATCTATGTCGGCGCTCTTGGGCCGAAGCTGACGCGGGCCACCGCCGAGCATGCCGACGGTCTACTGGTGATGCCGTTCGGCTCGAAGCGCTTTCTGCACAACAACACGATGCCCGCGGTACGCGAGGGCCTGCAGGCCAGCGGACGGCAGCCTGACGATTTCACCGTCATTCCCGAGATCATCGTGTCGGCGGGCGACACCGACGCCGACCGGGAACGAGCCGACGCGGGAACTCGGCGGCTGCTGGCGTTCTACGCGTCCACCCCCGCTTACCGGCCGGTCCTTGCCGCGCACGGCTGGGAGGATTTGCAGCCCGAGCTCAACACGATGTCCAAGCAGGGGCGCTGGCAGGAAATGGGCGGGCTGATCGACGACGAGATCATGCACACCATAGCGGCCTGCGGCACCCCCGCGGACATCGCCGCACACATCCGCGACCGAGTCGACGGCGTCTCTGACGCCGTGTTCCTGTATCAGGCGGCACCCATCGGGCTGTCCACCCTGGCGGCAATCATCGAAGAGCTGAACTCATAGCGACGGTGGTCGCAGACAGCCGATTCGATCGCTTCAGGCGGGTAGGACTTGGGAGGCAGTTGCCGCGACCATCAACGATTCGAATCCGAGACCGGTCAGCCGGGTACCTACCTGTGAGCCGAAAGCCGGCGGTGGCCGCGGCAACCGGGTCTAGGATCACCGAGGGGGCGCCTGGAACGCGCCAGCGTCAGCTGGCCCTGGTGCTAAGCGTCGGGGCTTCGACCGCGAAAGGCCAACCAGTGAGCGATAAGCCGAATGTCCTGATCATCTGGGGCGACGACATCGGGCAGAGCAACCTCAGCTGCTACAGCAACGGGCTGATGGGATACCTGACCCCCAACATCGACCGCGTCGCCGCCGAAGGGGTCCTGTTCACCGACTACTACGCGGAGCAGAGCTGCACTGCCGGACGGGCGGCGTTCATCACCGGCCAGAACCCGTACCGCACCGGCCTGACCAAGGTGGGTCTGCCCGGGGCGCCGCTGGGCCTGCAGGCGCAGGACCCGACGATCGCGACGGCGCTCAAGGCGCAGGGCTACGCCACCGGCCAGTTCGGCAAGAACCACCTCGGCGACCGCGACGAGCACCTGCCCACCATGCACGGCTTCGATGAGTTCTTCGGCAACCTGTATCACCTCAACGCCGAAGAGGAACCCGAACTGCCGGACTACCCGAAGGATCCCGAGTTCCGCAAGAAGTTCGGGCCTCGTGGTGTGCTGCACACCTGGGCCAACGGCGACGGCACCCAGCGCATCGAGGACACCGGCCCGCTAACCAAGAAGCGGATGGAAACCTGTGACGGCGAATTCCGCGACGCCGCAGTTGATTTCATCAAGCGTCAGCGCGAAGCCGAAACTCCGTTCTTCGTGTGGTTCAACACCACGCATATGCATTTCCGCACCCACACGGAGCCTGAAAGCGTGGGCCGCGCGGGGCGCTGGCAGTCCCGCTACCACGACACGATGTTGGATCACGACGACACGGTCGGCAGCCTGCTGGATCTGCTCGACGAGCTGGGCATCGCCGAGAACACGATCGTCATGTACTCCACCGACAACGGTCCCCACATGAACAGCTGGCCTGACGCCGGCATGACCCCGTTCCGCAACGAGAAGAACTCCAACTGGGAGGGCGCCTACCGCGTCCCGGCGCTGGTGCGCTGGCCGGGGCACATTCCGGCCGGGTCGGTGCTGACCGGCATCGTCAGCCACGCCGACTGGTTCGTCACGCTCTTGTCGGCGGCGGGTGTGCCCGACATCGCCGAGCGACTGCGCGCGGGCACTGACCTGAACGGCACGACCTACAAGGTGCACCTCGACGGGCACGACCAGTTGGCGTACATCACCGGCCAAACCGACGAGAGTCCGCGCAAGCACTTCTTCTATGTCTCCGACGACGGCGACCTCACCGCAATGCGGTTCGACAACTGGAAGTTCGTCTTCCTCGAGCAGCGCTGCACGGGCACCCTGCAGATCTGGGCGGAGCCGTACGTTGAACTGCGCGTGCCCAAGCTTTTCAACCTGCGGACCGATCCGTATGAGCGGGCCGACATCACGTCGAATACTTACTACGACTGGATGATGGACCACATCTTTCTGTTCGTTCCGGCTCAGGCTTACGTCGCGCAGATGCTGCAGACGTTGGTCGAGTTCCCGCAGCGACAGAAGTCTGCGAGCTTCAGCATGGACCAGGTGATGGCCAAGTTGCAGGACGCGACTACCGGCAGCAGCTGAGCGGCTCCGATGGAGCGCAACGACCCGCTGCCGTCCTGGCGCCCCGGCGGCGCGCGGGACGCATTGGAGGCGTTCTTGGCGGCGACCGAGGAGATGCCGGTCGCCGATCGGGTCGCGTACTTCGACAACGACGGCACGCTGTGGTGCGAACGGCCCAGCTATGTGCAGCTCGACTTCTTCCTCGACGCGCTGCGCAGAAACCTGGCCGAAGACCCGTCGATCGGCGAGCGTGCCGAGTTCGCCGCCCTGCTCAGCGGTGATCAGGCGGCGGTCGCCGGGATCGGGCTGGAACGCATCGCGCTCGCGCTCGCCGGTCTGTTCGAGGGCCTGACGCCGGAGGAGTTCGCCGCCGCGGCAAGGGAATTCATGGGCGGTGCAACGCACTCGACGCTGGGCCGGCCGACGCGCTCGGTGACCTATCAGCCGATGCAGGAACTCATCGCTGAGCTGCGTCGCCGCGACTTCACGGTCGGGATCGTCACCGGTGGCGGCACCGAGTTCGTCCGGGCGATCAGCGACGATCTCTACGGTGTGCCGGCCGAGTTGGTGGTGGGCACCCTCATCGGCTACGACGTCAGCCGTGACGGCGACGGCCAGCCGGTCGTCCGGCGTACCAGCGGGCTGCTCGGCGTCGCGAACGAAGGCAGCGCCAAGGTCGCCAACATCCAGACCCAGCTGGGCCGCCGGCCGATCCTGGCCGCCGGCAACTCCGGGGGTGACAGGGAGATGCTGGAATGGGCGCAGGCTACCGGCCCTGCCGGCCTTGCGCTGCTGATCGACCACGACGACGCAGAGCGCGAATTTCACTACACCAGTAAGGCAGGGACGTTCGCCGAGACCGAGCCGATCACCGACGTCGGGGTACGCCTGGGATGGACCGTCGTGAGCATGGCCCGAGACTGGGACGTCGTATTTCCGCCGGAGTCAGGCTGATTCGCGCCGCTAGCTTGGCTTCTACGGCGCAACCGTTAGCCAGTCGGTGAACCCCGAGGGGTCGTGGCGGCCCAGCGCGCCGTGTTCGTAAAGACCCCAGCCCTCCACCGGATCCGCGTCGCCGTCCCGGCATACCGCTCGGCCCACGTGGTCGATGACGCCGAAGCCGGATCGGGCGATGATCGCCGGGTCGGTCATGTCGTAGGTCAGCCGTTCGACGAACTTCTCGCCCTTCCATATCCCGTGCAGCCAGTCCGAATCGCCGCCGTAGCCGCCGCCGACGTGAATGGGTACCGGCAACTTGGATTCCACATCGAAGTGAACCGGAGTGCCGTTGGGTGTGGTCGCGTCGATGGTGGCCCCGGTCGGGATTCGGGTGCCGGAGCGGTAGTGGATGGTGACCCGTGGCCAGCCCAGCTGCTCGACGCGGCCGTCGCGCCAGACCCGGGTGCAGTCGTTGAGCGAACGGAACCCGTTGGGCTCCTCCTGGATGATCAGCACGATGGCGAAGTCGTCGAACGCAATCGGTACGTACAGCCACCACATGCCCTCGAACGGCGGGTCGGCAGGCCGGCCTGCCGGTTCGGGCTCGCCGACCGGCCGGATGCCCCAGGATCGGTCACGGCTGCCGATCCAGGTCGCAGGGTCGACGGCGATCTCCTCGCCATCGACGACGATATGGCCGCTCCAGCTGCCGAGTTGGGCGAAACGTTGGGCATTCAGCGTCACCCGGTTTCCGGCCCGCAGGATGTGCGGTTGTTCCTGGACGACATCGAACAGGCCCTTCCAGGTGAGATCGGCTGCGATGCCCTCGGTTTCGTCGAGGACGAGCCGCAGTTTGCGCAGCGGCTCGATGACCTCGATTCGGTAGCCGTTGACGTGCTGGTGCAGCCGGTCGGAGTCGATAGCGTCCGAAAGGTGTACCGCGGTCTGCGTATCCGCGCGCCTGACGAGCACAAACGCGTCTTTTACGCCGAGATTCGGGTAGTAGCCGATACCGCTGATCACAAAGATGTTCCCGGTGCGGTCATGGGCATTGAAGTACGAGCGGTCGTAGAAATTGCGGTCCGACGAACCTGGCCAGGCGATCGGCTGGGGAACCTGATGTACCGGGTACTCGTCGAGTGGTCCGAGCATTACTGATCCTCTCCGATAAGACGCTTCATCAAAGCCGCGTGGTAGAACAGCGATTCGACATCGCCGGGTTTTTCGATCTCGCCGAAGTGAACTCGCCGCGCACTGGTGCGCATGAACACGCACGCCCACATGACTCCCGAATACACGTAGAACCAGTTCAGGTCGCCGAGTTCCACACCGGTGAGTCCCTGATAAGTGGCGCGCACATCGTCCTCGCGCATCACGCCGGGCAGTCCCGGTAGCGTCGCCAGACCGGCGAGCTCCTGAAAGACCATGTGCGCGTAGATCATCCAGGCGACATCCAGTTCGCGCGGACCCAGCGTCACCATCTCCCAGTCCAGCACCGCCACCGGCGCAAAATCGCGGTACAAGACGTTGCCCACCCGGGCGTCGCCCCAGAGCAGCACCGGCTCGCGCGCAGCCACTTCGTCCGGCCAATTGTTTTGCAGCCACTCGAAAGTCCGCTCCAGAAGTGGCGATCGACCGATATCCGGCACGGCGAAGTCGTACCAGGACCGCACCCAGCTGAAATGCCGGCGCAGTGCGGTATCACCGGTCAGGCCCTCGGTCAGGAAGCCAAACGTGTTCTCTGCATTAGGGATTGAATGTAGCGTAGCCAGCACCTCGACGGTGGCGTCCTGTAGTTCGCGCTGGCGTTCGGCGGGCGCGTCGGCGAACCAGTTGTTGCCGAAGGTGTAGGGCATGACGTCGGGTGGCACCACGCCCTCGACGTAGTCCATCAGAAAGAAGGGCGTTCCCAGCACGTCGCCGGTGGTCTCGATCCAGCGCATCCTGGGGACGGGGACGTCGGTCAGTTCGCCGACCTGTCGTATGACTTCGAATTGGTGGTCTAGTCGATAAGTCGGGAACACCGGCACGTCGTTGGCGGCGGGTGCCACCCGGGCCACCAGTTTCTGCTCGATCGGTTGGCCGTCCTGTTGCCAGCGGGCGTTCAAGATGATGGTTTCCGACGACATGCCCGTCGAGTCGACGCCGCTCTCGACCGTCACCTCGGGCGCCGCGCCGCCGGGCAGCACACCGGAGAGCCATCGCGACATCACCGCCGGCAGCGTGGTGACGTCACGGCTCGAGCGCTGGAGGCGGTCTATATCCCCGACCGCCGGTTCATTGGCCACAGGTGCTTCCTTCGTGAGGTAATTACGATACGGTAGGTAGCGTTATGAAAGCAGACCCGTCCTCCCTTGACAAGGCCCCCGGCGCCGGGCGGCCCCGGGATCCGCGCATCGACTCGGCCATCCTGGCGGCGACCGCGGAACTGCTTGTGCAAATCGGCTATTCGAATCTCAGTCTGGCCGCCGTCGCCGAACGCGCCGGGACCACGAAATCGGCGCTGTACCGGCGGTGGTCGAGCAAGGCCGAGCTGGTGCACGAGGCGGCGTTCCCGGTGGCGCCGACCGCGCTGGTGGCTCCGGCCGGCGACATCGCCGCCGATATCGCGACAATGATCGAGGCCACCCGCGATGTGTTCACCACCCCGGTGGTGCGGGCCGCGTTGCCCGGTCTGGTGGCCGACATGACGGCCGATGCGGAGCTCAACGCCCGGGTGATGTCGCGCTTCGCGGACCTGTTCAATACGGTGCGGGTGCGGCTGCAGGAGGCTGTCGACCGAGGAGAAGCGCATCCCGACGTCGACCCGGACCGGCTGATCGAGTTGATCGGAGGAGCCACGATGCTGCGGATGCTGTTGTACCCGGACGACAAACTTGATGACGCCTGGGTGGATCAGACCACCGCGATCGTCGTACACGGCGTTACCCAGTGATGCGACTTGCGGGCCGGGCCGCCATCGTCACCGGCGCCAGCCGCGGACTGGGCCGGGCGATCGCGTTGGCGCTGGCCGCAGAGGGCGCTGCGGTAGTTGTTGCGGGGCGCACCGAACAGGTATGGGACGATCGGCTGCCCGGCACCATTGGCGAGACAGTCGCCGACATCGAGGCAGCCGGGGGACGTGCTGCGGCGGTCCGGGCCGATCTGACCGACCGCGACGATATTGCCCGGTTGGTGGGCGCGGCCCGAGATGCGCTGGGCCCCATCACCATTCTGGTCAACAACGCCGCTTTCACCGCGCCGGGACGCCCGCCGGTACCCGGCGCCCAACCGCGGGCTAAAGCTCCCAAGCCGGCCAACACGGTCGGTAAACCCGGCTGGCCGCCGTTCCTGGGCACGCCGTTGGCCGCATACCGCCGGCACTTCGAGATTTCGGTGTTCGCCGCCTACGAGTTGATGCAACTGGTCTGCCCCGACATGATCGCGGCCGGTGGCGGCTCGATCATCAACATCACCTCGGTGGCGTCGCGGCTGCCGGGCGACGGACCCTACCCGGACCGCAGCGGCGGCGTCCTGCCCGGCTACGGAGGATCCAAGGCGGCGCTGGAGCATCTGACTCAGTGCGCGGCGTTCGATCTCTGCGATCACAACATCGCGGTGAACGCGCTGTCGCCGTCGAAACCGATCATGACGCCGGGCTTGTCCTACTACGCCCGCGACTTCGATGATGTCGCTTCGGCCGACGAGTTCGCGCAGGCGGCGGTGCAATTGGCGCTGGTGGAGGCGGGAGCGGTCACCGGGCGCACGATCGGGCATCGGCAGGTGCTCGACGGCAGCTTCGCGCCGTTCACTGGTGCCTAGGTGTCCGTGCGGCCCGCCAAACTCATGCCGCTTGAACCACTTCGAACGAAGAGACGGCCATTGTGGCAACGCCGTGAACTCAGAACGACAGCCGGTGATCTTCAGTGGAAGGGGTTGTAGTGCTGATCATTTCGGTGCGTCGACACCGACGAGCAGTTAGGCATCGGGGTACGGTAAGCCACGAACCGGAGCGGGTAAGCGGGCATTCCACCGACGACGGTTCGGATCTCGGCGGGAAGTCGTTCGCCGAGTACCGGCAGCATGATGGCGCCGCGCCTCCTGACCAGCGACCGATTCCCCGCCAACTGGGTCGCCCCGGCGCAGCCTCGTATACTCTCGGCAAACTCGCCGGGAGCTATGCGCAAAGCGGGCGGTGGGCGACCCGAGGGGGCCGACGACATGACTGACGGGCAGACCCAGTTCGCCTGCGCGGGGGTGCTATTCGACTGTGACGGTGTGCTCGTCGACTCCGATGAGTCGGTGGTCGCGGCATGGACGCGGTGGGCGTGCGAGTCGGGCCTGGACCCGCGTCCGGTGCTCGCGTCGGTGCACGGGCGACCCGCCGCGGACAGCGTCGCCGCCTTCCTCTCGCCTGATGCCGTCGCCGACGGCGTCGCACGCATCGGCCGGTACGAGGTCGAGGATGCTGTGCGGGTTCGCGCGCTGCCTGGTGCCGCCGACCTGCTCGCGGCGCTGCCGGTCGGCTCGTGGGCGGTGGTCACCTCCGCCACTCGGGAACTCGCACGTGCCCGGCTGCGCGCGGCCAGCCTGCCGATTCCGGCGGTGCTGGTCACCGCCGATGACGTCGCGCGGGGCAAGCCCGATCCGGAGGGCTATGCGACGGCCGCACGGCGGCTTGGCTTGCCGCCAGCACGGACCATCGTCGTGGAGGACGCTGCCAACGGCATACAGGCCGCACGCGCGGCGGGCGTTCGGTATGCCGTCGGGGTTGGCGAGCGTGGGCGTGCCGGTAATCCGGACGTGCTCATAGAGGATCTGCGCGCTCTGCGGTGGTCGGGCGATGGCCTGGCCGTCGAGCGGCCCGCGCTGCGCGGATGACGCCGCTCACTCGACGCCGTCCGGTTGGACCCAGCCGCCATCGGCGGCGGAGGCGAGCACGGCCTCGGTGAGCACCGCCGCGCGATGTCCGTCGGCGAAGGTGGGCAGCCCGTCCGGCGCTGACCCGCCTAGTGCGGCGTACACGTCGGCGACGAACGCGTCGAAGCAGTCCTGGTAACCCTGGGGATGGCCGGCCGGTACGCGCTCGAATCGGTGCGCCTCGGCCGCCTCGAAGCCGCTACCCCGCTCCAGGACCGTGGCGCCGGCGGCACCGCCGACCCACAACCGGTCCGGACGCTCCTGTTCGAAGCCGAAGGCGGCCCGCTCGGTGTCCACATACAGGGCTAGCCGGTTCTTACGTCCCCACGACACCTGGCTAACCTGCACCGAGCCGGTCGCCCCGCCCGCGGTGCGGAATAGCAGCGCCGCGAGATCCTCCGAGGGTTGTTTGGCTCCACGGTCGTGAATGGTCGCCGTAACGGCAGTCAGCGCGGCGATCCGGTCTCCGGTGACGAACTCCGCGAGATCGCACCAATGGACGCCGATGTCGGCGAACGCCCGCGACCGCCCGCCCAGCACCGGGTCGGTACGCCAGTTGGTTGTCCCCTGATCGGCCAGCCAGTCTTGGAGGTACCCGCCGTGGAGCAGGACGACCCGGCCGCCATCGCGTATGCGGGCGCGCAGCTCACGTACCGCGGGGTAGAAACGGTACGCGAACGGCACCGCGTGCACCACGTGCCGGGCCTCGGCCGCATGGCGCATGGTGCTCGCCTGCGCCGCCGACACCCCGAGGGGCTTCTCACAGATCACGTTTACGTCCGCCTCGAGCGCGGCCGCGACCTGCTCGGCGTGCAGGCCGTTCGGCGTGCAGACGTGGACGACATCTGCGGCGACGCGGTCGAGCAGGTCGGCGAGTGACGACGAGGACGCCTGCACATCCCACGCCGCGCCCGCCCGCGCCGCGCCCTCGTCCGTCCGGCCCACTACCCCCACGACGACCCCGCCGGCGCGGCGCACGGCTCTGGCGTGGACCGTGCCGATGAAGCCGGTCCCGACGATCACCGAACGCCAGCGTCGCGTCACCATCGAGGCGATACTACGGACGTGACCGACACTCGTCCGCTCGTAGTCTTGTCCGCGGCGCCGCGGCGGATCGACCAGATATTCCGCCCGGGCCGGTTCGAGGCGCTGTGCGCGGATTTCGACGTCGTCGTGGACGACGGCTTCGCCCGGCTGGACGAGCTGCTGCCTGAAGTGTTCGCGGTCGTGGGCCAGCCCGCCCTGCCCCGTGAGAGGCTTGAGCGCGCCCCGCGGCTGCGGGCGATCGTGAACATCGAGGGCAACTTCTTCCCGAATGTGGACTACCCAGCCTGCTTCGCGCGCGGGATCCGAGTGCTGGGCTGCGGGCCGGTGTACGCGCAGCCGGTCGCCGAGTACGCGCTCGGCCTTGCGCTGGATCTGTGCCGCGGGATCAGCCGGGAGGACCGCGCGTTCCGGACCGGGGCAGAAGGCTGGGTCGCGGACAGCACCGCAGACTCGATCCTGCTGGCCGGCGCGGACGTGGCGTTGATTGGGTTCGGCAACCTGGGCCGCGCGCTGCGCCAGCTGCTCGAGCCGTTCCACCCGGTGCTGCGCTGCTACGACCCCTGGCTGCCCGACAGCGTGCTGCACGAGCATCGGATGATCCCGGTGGGTCTAGATGAAGCGCTCGCACGCAGCCAGGTGATCTTCGTGCTCGCCACAGTCACGAGCGAGAGCGAGCACCTGTTGGGGCCGGCGGAGCTGGACGCGATCCCGCCCGGCGCCCGGCTCGTGCTGGTCAGCCGTGCCGCCGTCGTCGACGTCGAGGCACTGCTGGACCGCGTGGCCGAGGGGCGGTTGCTAGCCGCGATCGACGTCTGGCCCGACGAGCCGTTACCGGCTGACCACCGAGCCCGCCGCATGGGCGGGCTCGTGCTCTCCGCGCACCGCGCCGGTGGCATCCCGAGCGCTTTCCATGACATCGGTGAGCTGGTACTCGACGATCTGCGGTTGATGAAAGTGGGGTTGCCGCCGGTGCGGCTGCAGGTGGCGGCGCCCGAGTTGGTGGGCCGGTACCGTAACCGTCCGGTCAACTGAGCGCGTGGATTTTCGCAGTTCCGCGGCCCAGTGCGCGGCGTTCGATCTCTGCGATCGCAACATCGCGGTGAACGCGCTGTCGCCGTCGAAACCGATCATGACGCCGGGCTTGTCCTACTACGCCCGCGACTTCGATGATGTCGCTTCGGCCGACGAGTTCGCGCAGGCGGCGGTGCAATTGGCGCTGGTGGAGGCGGGAGCGGTCACCGGGCGCACGATCGGGCATCGGCAGGTGCTCGACGGCAGCTTCGAGCCGTTCACTGGTGCCTAACGTCAGGCAGCGTGCAGGTCGACCAGCGCGATGCCGATGGCGGTTTCGACTTCACTGACTTCGACCATCGGGCAACCGGGTAGCGGTGGCGCGGTGGATCGGTGGCACGCGCCGGTGGGCGTGACGAATTCGGCAGTGTGCGTGCCATTTTCGAAGCCGGCTGTGACTCGCCAGCCTGTTGATTCCTTCACGTAATTGCAGCGTTCGCACAACCCGAGGCCGTTATCCGCGGTGGTGAGTCCGCCCCGCTTTCGCGGCTTAGCGTGATCGCGGTGTCGGATCGGGGCGTCGCAATACGGGTTGCGACAGCGTTGATCCCGCAGCCCGATGAACTCGGCAAGACCGCGTGGAAACCGCCGTGACCGGGATTCCAACGCCACTAATGCGCCGGTCTTCGGGTGAGCGTAGAGCCGTCGCAGTGTCGCACATGAGCGGCGATCGGCCATTGCCGTGCTGATCAGTTTGCGCACCACCGCCGCGGGGATGGGCCCATAACCGTCGACCACCGCCGGGGTGCTGTCGCCGCCGAACAGGGTCTGATCAGACATCACCACATTGACCATGATCGGCGCCGGTACGTCGGCGGGCACGCCGGTGATCCGCTCCACCAACGTGTCGGCCATCACCTGACCTCGCGACCGGTCGTCGAACGTGGCGTCGGCGGTGCGGCGAAGCGCCGCATACACTCCCACGCCCTCTGCGACCGGCAGCAATGCACTGACCCAGGTCATGGTGTCCGGGGCGGGCCGTATCGTCACCGTGCGGTCGTTCTCGGCTTTCGCGGCGCGGTCGACCACCGTGTGCGGATCTAGCCGATAGGCGATTGCCTTGGCGGCCGCGGCCACTCGGGCATCACCCAGCCCGTCCAGGTTGGCCGTGTCGGCACACAACTCGGTGTCTAGAGCACGGCGGTCGTCGACGTCCAGGCAGGCCGATTCACGCACGATCAGGGTGGCCCGCCACTCCGACAAGATCCCGGATTGCAGCGCCGCAAGGGTGTGCGGCATCTCGTACACCAAAGCCTTGGCGAATCCCAGATGTCGGCTGCCGCGCGCCGGAGAGTCTCGTCGGGCCAAGGCGATCTCACTGGCCACACCGCGGCCCCGGTTAGCCGCAGGTACGCCAGCGTCGGATTCAGACGCCCGCCGGGACGCGTCCAGGGTCGCGGCAGCCCGTGCCTGACCAGCTGCGGCAGCGGACTTCATCCGCTCTAGCTCCGCGATCCGCGCGATGAGCGCAGCCTCCTCGGCACGCTCATCTACGCGGGACAGTTCATCGAGATCGAACATATTTGCGACTCTAGTCGTGGGGTCTGACATCGATTCTGATATGCGTCGCGGCGATTGATGGTCGTGGTGGCTTCAAGAGCCTGGCCAGTTCAGACTGGACCGCGGCGGGCCAGCGCCAGTAGCCTTCGGCTATGGGGCGCACTACTGCCTCCGGGCGGCGTTGGTGACTTGGCGCGACTCCCCGGCGATCCGGGACCAGGTCAACGTGCCGATGGTCTTCCACTGATGTCTGACAAGCCGACGGGGCGCGTTGTCGTCCTGATCGCTCTCTTGATCCTTGCTGGCGCTTCCCTGCGGGGCTATCTGCCGACTCACGACGGTGCCTCGCTGGCAGCGGCGGGCGGCAATCGTGCGGCGCTGATGTTCATTGTCGCCGCACTTGCCGCGACAACTGCGCTGTTGGCGTTCGCGATCATCGCGCGGCTGCGGGATCCACGCACGGTGGCGCCCAGCGCGGGGGACCTGTCCCAAATGCTCGGGAGTGGTGGGGGACGACCGAGTTGGCGCGTGGTGTTGATCGGACTCGGGGTGCTCCTGGCTTGGCTACTGATCGCGATACTGCTGGCCCACTTTTTCGCGCCGCCCGACGTCAGCCCTGCCGCGCCGACACCGGATTCGGGTACGCCGCCGTCGGTGCACGGCACCGCCCCGGCGCCCAAGCAACCCCCGCAAGACAACGACGGGGACGCGTTCGGAATCCTGCTCGCGAGTGCGGTTCCGCTGCTCCTGATCCTCATCGCGGGGGCGGTGATCGCGGCGCGGCGGCGGCGCACGTCGGCACCGGGCGTCGTCGCCGACGACGACGTCGCATCCCCACCGGCGACGAGTCCGGAATCACTGGTGCGGGCAGCCGAAGTCGGACTCGCCGAGATGGCAGACCTCAGCCGGGAACCACGGGAGGCCATCATCGCGTGTTACGCGGCGATGGAACGTGAGCTGGCGAATGTTCCCGGAGCCGTCCCGCAGGACTTCGACACCCCGACCGAGGTGCTGGCCCGGGCCGTCGAACGCCATGCACTGCACGCCGATAACGCCGTCCAGCTAGTGGACCTGTTCGCCGAAGCGCGGTTCAGCCCGCATGTGATGAACGAGGGCCACCGACAGGTGGCGGTGCGCGTGCTGGAGCTGGTTCTCGATGAACTCGCCCCGCGATCGGGTAGGCGTGTATGAAAAGGCTGATAGCCCTGGGTATTTTGCTTATAGTCGGGATAGAGGTGCTGGCGTTGATGCTGCAGGATCGCCGGTTCGTGATTGCCGCGTCGGGTGTCGCCCTGGCTCTGGTGCTGCTCAACATCCGCCGTGTCCTGGGGCACCGCAACGAACCCGAGGCCGAGCCGGACTCCGATGATCTAGGGGACGGGTTGCGCCGTTGGCTGTCCAACACCGAGACGACTATCCGATGGTCGGACTCCACCCGGGCGGATTGGGATCGGCATCTACGCCCGATGCTGGCGCGGCGGTACGAGATCGCCACCGGCCAAAAGCAGGCCAAAGATCCGGCGGCCTTTATGGCCACCGGCCGGATGCTCTTCGGCGACGAACTATGGGATTGGGTCAATCCGAACAACGTCACGCGTACCGATGACCGCCAGCGCGGACCCGGTCGTGCGGCACTCGAAGAAATTCTGCACAAGTTGGAACAGGTATGAGATGACGGAACAGGTCTGACATGACGGAACAGGTCTGACACGATGATGCCGGCTGCGACAACCACCGCCCACTGCGAGGCGGTCCTCGACGAAATCGAACGCGTCGTGGTGGGGAAGCGCTCCGCGCTCACCCTCATCCTCACCGCCGTCCTCGCGCGTGGTCACGTACTCATCGAAGATCTCCCCGGCCTTGGCAAGACACTGATCGCACGCTCCTTCGCCGCCGCGCTGGGGCTCGAATTCACGCGGGTGCAGTTCACGCCCGATCTGCTGCCGGCGGACCTGCTCGGCTCGACCATCTACGACATGCAGTCCGGCCGCTTCGAGTTCCGTCGCGGGCCCATCTTCACCAATTTGCTGATGGCCGACGAGATCAACCGCACGCCGCCTAAGACGCAGGCGGCCCTGCTGGAGGCGATGGCCGAGGGCCAGGTGAGCATGGACGGCCAAACCCACAAGCTGCCCACGCCATTCATCGTTCTGGCCACTGACAACCCGATTGAGTACGAGGGCACCTATCCGCTACCGGAGGCGCAGCTGGATCGGTTCGCGATCCGGATGGAACTGCGGTACCTCTCGGAGCGCGACGAGACCTCGATGCTGCGCCGCCGCCTCGAACGCGGTTCGGCCGAGGCGACGGTGAGCCAGATTGTGGACGTGCACGATTTGTTGGCCATGCGTGAGTCGGTGGAGCAGGTGACGGTGCATGAGGACGTTTTGCACTATGTGGTGTCGCTGGCCACTGCGACCCGGCAGCATCCGCAGATCGCGGTGGGCGCGAGCCCACGAGCCGAGCTCGACCTGGTCCAACTCGCCCGTGCCCGCGCCCTGATGCTCGGTCGCGACTACGTGATCCCCGAAGACGTCAAGGCGCTTGCCACTGCCGCGGTCGCGCACCGGATCACCCTGCGCCCGGAGATGTGGGTGCGAAAGATTCAGGGCGCTGATGTCATCGGAGAACTGTTGCGGCGCTTGCCGGTTCCTCGAACGCGTGGGACAAACGGGGGAACCGGATGAGCTGTGATCGAAACTCGTGAAGTCGAGTTGAGCTGGCGTGCATCACAACTGACGCTGGCGATCGCCACTTGTGCCGGAGTCGCGCTGGCCGCCGCCGTCATCGGTGGACACTGGCGGCTGATAGCGTTCGCGGCGCCGCTGCTCGGTGTGGTGTGTTCGATCAGCTGGCAACGCCCGGTCCCGACGATCCTGGTGCACGGGGAACCCGATTCGCAGCGATGCTTCGAGAACGAGCAGGCGCGAGTGAAGGTTTGGGCCACCCGAGCCGGCTCCGGACCAGGAGCGCATTCGGCGGTCGAACTCACGGTCTCGGCACTGGCCGGAATGCAGCTCGAAGCTCTTGAATCGGATTCCCACCAAGCGAAAACGGTTGCGGCGGTGGCGCAACGCTGGGGTCGGTATCCCATCCGGGTCCGGGTCGATGTCGTCGCACGCGGCGGGTTGTTGACGGGAACGGGAACCGTCGACGCCGCCGAGGTCGTCGTGTTTCCGCTGACGCCACCGCAGGCGACGTCAATTCCGCGGACCGAGTTGCTCGACCGCTTAGGTGCCCACCTCACCCGGCACATCGGCCCGGGCGTCGAATACGCCGACATCCGTCCATATATCGCGGGTGACCAGCTGCGCGCGGTGAACTGGGCGGTGAGCGCGCGCCGCGGCCGACTGCACGTGACGCAGCGGTTGACTGATCGTGCCGCCGACATCGTGGTGCTGATCGACACGTATCGGCAGCCGCTAGGCCCGGCGACCGAGGCCACTGAACGAATCGCGCGCGGCGCCGCCCAGGTGGTACAGACGGCGCTGCGTAACGGTGATCGCGCCGGGATCGTCGCGCTCGGGGGCAACCGTCCGCGGTGGCTTGGCGCCGATATCGGCCAGCGCCAGTTCTATCGGGTGCTCGATACCGTGCTCGGTGCCGGCGACAGGTTCGAAAACACAACGGGGACATTGGCGCCACACGCCGCTGTTCCCGCCGGGGCGATTGTCTTCGCGTTCTCCACGCTGCTCGATACCGAATTCGCACTGGCATTGATCGACTTGGGTAAACGCGGCCATGTCGTGGTTGCCGTCGACGTTCTCGACAGCTCTCCGTTCGGGGGTGAGCAGGACCCGCTGGTGGTCCGGATGTGGAGGCTGCAGCGCTCGGCCATGTATCGCGACATGGCTACCGTCGGTGTCGAGGTGCTGTCTTGGCCGGGGGATCGCAGCTTGGAGCAGGCGATGGCTGCGTTGCCGGACCGCCGCCTTCGGGTGCGCGGACGGCTACGGGGGCGGCACTGACATGGCGTCCCTTGCGCAATTTGGCAGCCGGGCTTTCTCAACGGTATTCGGCCTTCTGATGGTGGGGTCGGCCGCTGTCGGGTCGCACGGGCTGGCCGCTGTCGCGGGGGTTGCCGCCGTGATTGCCGTGGGGGTGGGGACGGTGTTTCGCCAGGTGGCAACGGTTGCCGTGCTGTTGTCGGTGTCTGTGATCGTGGTGTCCGATCCATCGCATGTGCTTTGCGCCGTGTCGGGACTTTGCGCCGCTGCCTACCTGGTGTGCCGGCACGCGGCCGGCACACCCGCCGGCGTCGTCATGGGGAGTTGGCCGACAATCATTGCTGCCGTGGGGTTTACGTTCGCCGGGTTGGTCGCGACGTCGTTTCCGCTACATGTGCCGTGGTTGCCGTTGGTGGCGCCGCTGGCGGTGTTGGCGATCTACGTCTTGGCCACCCGACCGTTCATGGGCTGATACGAACGGTTCGCAATAACTGGGGTGAGTCGGTGACGGGTTCCTTTGACCCGGGCTCCTCCAACAACGGCGTCGCAGACTTGGCTGTAACTCCGCTGTCATCAACAGGACGGTGTTGCCCTGGCTCGCAATTGCTTTCCCGAATGTAAACGAGATTTGGCGAAACCGCGGATATCGTGCCGCGATTTTCCTAGGGTTTGTTCGAACCGGTCGAGCGGCCTGCGCGATCGCCTGAGTCAGGGACGTGCGGACGTCGCCGGTGCCGAACGTCGTGGGGACCCCAGAAAGGACTAGCTGACTGATGAATTACTCGGTGTTGCCGCCGGAGATCAACTCGTTGCGGATGTTTGCCGGTGCGGGTTCGGCCCCGATGCTGGAGGCCGCGGTGGCGTGGGAGGGGTTGGCCGAGGAGTTGGGGTCGGCGGCGGCGTCGTTTTCGTCGGTGACCTCGGGGTTGGCGGGTCAGTCGTGGCAGGGTCCGGCGTCGGCGGCGATGACGGCTGCGGCGGCTCCGTATGCGGGGTGGTTGAGCGCGGCGGCGGGTCGGGCTGCGGGGGCGGCTGGGCAGGCTCGGGCGGTGGCCAGTGTGTTTGAGGCGGCGCGGGCGGCGACGATTCATCCGTTGATGGTGGCGGCCAACCGCAACGAGTTCGTGCAGTTGGTGATGTCGAATGTGTTCGGGCAGAACGCGCCGGCGATTGCTTCTGCTGAGGCCACATACGAGGAGATGTGGGCTGCGGATGTGACCGCGATGGTGGGCTATCACGGTGGTGCGTCGGCGGCGGCGTCGGCGTTGCCGACGTGGCAGCAGGGGTTATCGGGCCTGCCGGGGCTGGGTCAGGTGGCCAGCGCGGTTGCCGGTAGCCCGGTTGCGGCCTCCGTGGCTGCGGCCGGCGCGCCTCTTGCCGCAGCGGCTGCGCCCGTCGCGAACGCGCTCGGCATCCCGGCCATCAACACCGGCTTCGGGAACACCGGTGACTGGAACTTGGGTATCGGAAATATCGGCAACTACAACCTGGGCAGCGGAAACAACGGCTGGTTCAACTTGGGCAGCGGTAACCTCGGCAACGCAAACTTCGGCGGCGGAAACTCCGGCCAGGCCAACGTGGGCAGCGGCAACTACGGCTTCACCGACTTCGGCAGCGGAAACCGCGGCAACACCAACTTCGGCAACGGGAACTTCGGCAATCTCAACTTCGGCGGCGGTAACGCTGGCAACGGAAACTTCGGCTGGGGGAACAGCGGCGGCGGAAACTTCGGCAGCGGAAACAACGGCAGCACCAACTTCGGCAGCGGAAATTTCGGCTCCTTCAACTTGGGTAGCGGCAACAACGGCTTCTCCAACGTGGGCTTGGGGAACCTCGGCAGCCAAAACCTCGGCTTCGGGAACCACGGCGACAACAACATCGGCTTCGGGCTCACCGGCGACAACATGATCGGCATCGGCGCGCTGAACTCGGGTACCGGAAACATGGGCTTCGGTAACTCCGGTAACGACAACATCGGGTTCTTCAACTCCGGCAACAACAACGTGGGCTTCTTCAACTCGGGAGACCATAACTTCGGCTTCTCCAACTCGGGCGGTGACACCTACGACATCGGCAACACGGGCTTCTGGAACTCGGGCTCCGTCAACACCGGCTTCGGGAACGCGGGCTACAGCAACTTCGGTTTCGGGAACGCGGGCGCCTACAACATGGGCGGCGGCAGCTCGGGCTACGGCAACATGGGCTTCGGAAACTCGGGAACCGGCAACACCGGCAGCTTCAACTCGGGCGGATCCGGCGGCCTCGGGTTCGGCCAAAACACGGGCAGTTTCAACTCGGGCAACGTGAACACGGGCTGGTTCAACTCGGGCGACATCAACACGGGCCTGTTCAACTCGGGCAGCGTGAACACGGGCATCGGCAGCTCGGTCACCCAGCCGGGTTCGATCTCGGGCTTAGGCAACACGGGCACCGATGTCTCGGGCTTCTATAACTCTGGCACCTATACCTCCGGCCTCCAGAACATGGACACGAGTGTCGTCGGCCAGGTGTCGGGCATCCATAACTCGTCGACTGGTTACGGCCGCGTCGTGGGTTTGAATAACACGGGCTCCTACAACGTGGGTGTCGGCAACATGGGCATGGACAATGTGGGCATCGCAAACTCGGCCACCAACGCCGGCTTCACCTTCACCTCGGGCATCGCTAACTCGGGCAGCAACAGCTCGGGGTTCTTCAACACAGTTGATGACACGGCGGGTTTCTTTAACGGGGTCCTCCCGGCTGTGGCCATTCCGGTTGCGGCCATCCCGGCTGTGCCCGGCGTGCCCGCGATCAGCCTTCCGGCCATCAACACCAGCTTCGGGAACACCGGTGACTGGAACTTGGGTGTCGGAAACATCGGCAACTACAACCTGGGCAGCGGAAACCACGGCTGGTTCAACTTCGGCAGCGGAAACCTCGGCAACGCAAACTTCGGCGGCGGGAACTCCGGCCAGGCCAACTTGGGCAGCGGAAACTTCGGCTTCTTCAACCTGGGCAGCGGAAACATCGGCAACACCAACTTCGGCAACGGTAACCAAGGCAATCTCAACTTCGGCGGCGGAAACCTCTTCGGCAACGGAAACTTCGGCTTCGGAAACAGCTACGGCGACGGAAACGTAGGAAGCGGAAACAGCTATAACCCACTCGATGGCAGTTCCGGCAATAACTTCGGTAGCGCAAACCTGGGCGCCTTCAACCTCGGTGGCGGCAACTTCGGCTCCTCCAACGTGGGCTTCGGGAACCTGGGCAACAACAACTTCGGCTTCGGGAACCTCGGCAACAACAACATCGGCTTCGGGCTCACCGGCGACAACATGATCGGTATCGGCGCGCTGAACTCGGGCGCCGGAAACATGGGCTTCGGGAACTCCGGTGACAACAACATCGGGTTCTTCAACTCCGGAAACAACAACGTGGGCTTTTTCAACTCGGGGGACGGCAACTTCGGCTTCTCCAACTCGGGCGGTGACACGTACTTCACCGGCAACACGGGCTTCTGGAACTCGGGCTCCACTAACACCGGCTTCGGGAACGGCGGCTACGGCAACTTCGGTTTCGGGAACGCGGGCGACGATAACATGGGCAGCGGCAATGCCGGCTACAACAATATGGGCTTCGGAAACTCAGGCCAGTACAACACCGGCAGCTTCAACTCGGGCGGCGCAATCTACCCGTTCGACGGAACAAACACGGGCAGCTTCAACTCGGGCAACTTCAACACGGGTTTCGGTAACTCGGGCGACCTCAACACGGGCCTGTTCAACTCGGGCAGCGTGAACACGGGCATCGCCAGCTCGGTCGACCAACCTGGTTCGATCTCGGGGATCGGCAACACGGGCAGCGATGTCTCCGGGTTCTATAACTCTGGCAGCTATATCTCCGGCCTCCAGAACACGATGACGGACCCCTTCAGCGGCTATAGCTCGGGTATCCACAACTCGGGCGAATATGACCAAGTGGGCTTCTTCAACTCGAGCGGCAACTTCAACACGGGTGTCTTCAATACGGGCATAACCAACACCGGCATCGCAAACTCGGCCACCAACGGCTTTTACTACACCTCGGGCATCTCCAACTCGGGCAGCAACAGCTCGGGGGGCTTCAACACAGGTGATAACCAGTCGGGTTTCTTTAACTAGCGGACCGCTAGCGACCAAGAATCCGGCGCCGGAGTTTTTCCCGGATGCGCAGCCGGCGCCGGCGAGGTGTGGCGGCTGAGTCAGTGCAGGAATTGGGCGGCGCGCTCGGCCAGGTCGAGCAGCGGCTGTGGGACGATTCCCAGGACCACGGTGACCACGGCGCACGCCGCAATGGCGGCCTTACTCAGGACGCCGGGCACCACCACGTGTGGTGTGTCGTCGGATGCTTCGGTGAAGAACATGAGCACGATCACCCGAACGTAGAAGTAGGCGGCGACCCCGCTGGAGATCACACCGATGATCACCAGTGGTACCGCGCCGCCTTGGGCGGCGGCTTTGAATACCGCGAACTTGCTGATGAATCCACTGGTCAGCGGGATGCCGGCGAAAGCCAGCAGAAACATCGAAAACATCACGCCCACAACGGGTGAGCGCTGTCCGAGCCCGGCCCAATGGGACAGGTCGGCGTCCTCGACTCCGTCGGTGTTGCGGATCAGGCCGACGACGGCGAACGCGCCCATTGTGCTGAAGCTGTAGGCGACCAGGTAGAACAAGAGCGCCGAGAGGCCCGCGCGGTTATCGGCGATCACACCGGTGAGGATGAAGCCGACGTGCGCCACCGACGAATAGGCCAGCATCCGCTTGATGTCGGTCTGGTTCACCGCGGTGATGGTGCCGACCGCCATGGTCAGGATCGCAATCGCCCACAGCACCGGGCGCCACTGATCATGCAGCGGGGGCAGCGCGACATAGACCACCCGGGTCAGCGCGCCGAACGCCGCGACCTTGGTGGCCGCTGCCATGAACCCGGTGATCGGGGTGGGTGCGCCCTGGTAGACGTCGGGAATCCAGGAGTGGAAGGGGACGGCGCCGACCTTGAACAGCAGGCCGACCGACAGCAACGCGACACCGACCAACGCCATCGACGTGTCACTGCGTGCTGCCAGCGAATCCCGGATACCGGTCAGGGTCAGCGTGCCGGTCGCGCCGTAGAGCAACGCCACACCGTAGAGGAAGAACGCCGACGAGAACGCGCCCAGCAGGAAGTACTTCATCGCCGCTTCCTGCGACAGCAGGCGGCGGTGCCGGGCCAGTCCGCACATCAGGTACAGCGGAAGCGACAGGACTTCCAGCGCCACGAACATCGTCAACAGGTCATTGGACGCGGGGAACACCATCATGCCGGCCACGGACAGCATCGCCAGGGGGAAGAGCTCGGTCTGGGCGGCGCCCGCCTGTTCCGCCTCGCGCTCGGCGTCGCTGCCGGGCACCGCCGACGCTTGCGGGGTAAAGGAATCCAGGCCGGCGAAGCGCCCGGCGGCGACCTTGGTCTCAGCGACAACCTGTCCGCGGGCGCTGCGTTCGGCCATGAAGATGACCGCCATCACGGCGACCAGCAGCACGGTGCCTTGCAGGAACAGCGTCGGCCGGTCCACGGCCACCGCCCCGAGCACCGCACCGCTACCGGAGGCGGGAAGCGACTTGGCCACCACGATGACCGCGATCAATGCCGCCACCAGCCCGCCGAGGGCCAGCGTGACTTGCGCGCCGTATCGCACCCGGCGCGGCAGGAACGCTTCGGCCAGCACACCGGCCACCGCGACGCTGAAGACGATGAGCATCGGGCATAGCAGGAAGTACTCGACGCTGGGCGTGGGGAGGATCATGGGTGCGGTCCTTCGGCTGTCCGGGGGGAGCCCACACCCGAAACCGGATGTGTCACCCTGGGCGCGGGATCATGCTGGCCGATGGTGGTCATGGTGTTCTCGACCGCCGGGTTGATGATGTCCAGTACCGGTTTGGGGTAGACCCCGAGCACGAACAGCAGCGCGATCAACGGTGCGACGACGACCATTTCGCGCGGCACCAGGTCACCGATTCGTTCGTTGCCTTTGGCCACCGGCCCGGTCATCACGCGCTGGTAGAGCCACAGCATGTAGATGGCCGAGAGGACCAGCGCGGTAACGCCGAAGGCCGCTGCCAGCCAGTACCGGTTGAAAGTGCCCAGCAGGACCAGGAATTCGCTGACAAACGGGGCCAGACCGGGCAGCGACAAGGTGGCCATGGCCGAGACGAGGAACGTGCCGGCCAGGATGGGGGCCACCTTCTGCACGCCGCCGTAGTCGGCGATGGACCGGCTGCCGTGGCGGGAAATCAGGAAGCCGGCGATCAGGAACACCGCCGCCGTGGACAGTCCGTGGTTGAGCATGTACAGCGTCGACCCGCTCTGCCCCTGGCTGGTCATCACGAAGATGCCCGCGATGATGAACCCGAAGTGCGATATCGAGGTATAGGCGATAAGGCGCATGATGTCGGTCTGGCCGATGGCCACGATTGCGCCGTAGATCACCCCGATGATGGCCAACGTCACGATCAGCGGACGGAAATACGTTGAGGCGTCCGGAAACAGCTGCAGGCAGTAGCGCAGCATGCCGAAGGTGCCGACCTTGTCCATCACCGCCATCATCAGCACCGCGGTCGCCGGTGTGGACTCGACCGCGGCGTCCGGCAGCCAGCGGTGGAACGGCCACAGCGGGGCCTTGATCGCGAACGCGAACATGAAACCCAGGAACAGCGTCTTGAACACCGCGGGGTCTGCGCCGTACCGGCCGGACGCGACGCCGGCCACGATCTCACGGAAGTCGAAGGTGCCCGAACCGTGCTGCGCGGTCACCACATACAGCCCGATCACCGCCGCCAGCATGATGAGCCCGCCGAACAGGTTGTACAGCAAGAACTTCACCGCGGCGCGCGACCGACCAAGACCTTTGCCGAAGCCACCGATGAGGAAGTACATCGGGATCAGCATGGCTTCGAAGAACACGTAGAACAGCAGCACGTCCAGCGCGATCACCGAGATCAGCACCATCGACTCGATGGCCAGCGTCAAGGCGACGTACGCGTGCACGCCTCTGGTGCGTTCGCCGCCGTCGTTCCAGCCGGCCACCACCAGCAGCGGAATCAGCACGGCGGTCAGCAGCACCAGCACCACGGCGATACCGTCCACGCCCAGGTTGTAGCTGGCACCGAAAGCCGGTATCCACGAGTGATTTTCGACGAATTGGTACGGGGCGCCGCTGGGCTTGAATCCGGTCGCGATCACGATCGCCACCGCCAGCGTCAGGACGCTGACTATCAGGGCGGTCCACTTGGCGAGCCGGCGCAGCCCCGAGGGCAGCAGGATGATCAGCACGGAACCTGCCAGCGGCACCAGCCACAGCACGGTCAGCCACGGGACGTTGGTCACCACAGGTGCACCGCCAGGAGCACCGCGGCCACCAGAGCCGCGCCTGCCAGCATCGACAACGCGTAGTTGCGGGCGAAGCCGGTTTGCATTCGCCGCAGGCGATTCGATGTCAGGCTCACCAGTGCCGCCAGAGCGTTGACCGAGCCGTCCACCGCGGCGTCGTCGACTACGACCACCGCGTGGGTCAGTTGCGCGCCAGGGCGCATGAACACCTCCTCGTTGAAGGCATCGCCGTAGAGGTCGGCGCGTGCGGCCGTCGTCAGCACCGAGACTCCGACGGGGGCCACCCTCGGAATCGGCGCCTTGCCATACATCCGGTAGGCCACCGCGATACCGACGGCGACGACACTCAAAGCCAGGGTGGTGCTGACCCAGGCCGGGAGGGCATGCGTGGCCTCTTCATGAGCTCCGACGACCGGCTCCAGCCAGTGCTGCAGAGTGCCGCCGACCGCGAACAGACCCCCGGAGAACACCGAGCCGACCGCGAGCAGGATCATCGGCCAGGTCATCAGGCCCGGCGCTTCGTGCGGGTGGGCGTCCGGCGCCCAGCGGCGCTTACCGAAGAAGGTCATCAGCATCACCCGCGTCATGTAGAACGCGGTGACGCCGGCACCCAGCAGCGCGGCTCCACCCAGTACATAGCCGCGGGCGCCACCCGCGCCCAGCGCCGCCTCGATGATCGCGTCCTTGGAGAAGTAGCCCGCGAACGGCGGCACGCCGATGATTGCCAGATACGCCAGCCCGAACGTGGCGAACGTGACCGGCAGGGCGGCGCGCAGGCCACCGTAGCGGCGCATGTCCTGTTCTTCGTGCATCGCGTGGATCACCGCGCCGGACCCCAGGAACAGGCCGGCCTTGAAGAAACCGTGGGTGAGCAGGTGCATGATCGCAAACGCGTAGCCGGCCGGGCCCAGGCCGGCGGCCAGCACCATGTAGCCGATCTGGCTCATCGTCGATGCTGCCAGGGCGCGTTTGATGTCGTCCTTGGCGCAGCCGATGAACGCCCCGAGCAGCAACGTGACGGCGCCGACGATGACCACGGCCAACTGCGCGTCGGGCGCCAGGTTGTACAGCGGGTTGGACCGCACGATCAGATACACGCCGGCGGTCACCATGGTGGCGGCGTGGATCAGGGCGGACACCGGGGTGGGGCCCTCCATCGCGTCGCCCAACCAGGCTTGCAGCGGAACCTGCGCGGACTTGGCGCAAGCGCCCAGCAGCAGCAGCAACCCCATCGCCGTCAATGCACCGTGACTTGCGGCCGGTGCGCCGGCGAACACTCCCGCATAGGACAGGGTGCCGAAAGTGCTGAACATCAGGAACATGCCCAGCGCAAGGCCGGCGTCCCCGACCCGGTTCATCACGAATGCCTTCTTGGCCGCCGTGGCCGCCGACGGCTTGTGGTACCAGAAACCGATCAGCAGGTAGGACGCCAGGCCGACGCCTTCCCAGCCGACATAGAGCAACACGTAGTTGTCGGCGACCACCAGCAGCAGCATCGAGGCCAGAAACAGGTTGAGATAGCCGAAAAACCGGCGACGGTCCGGGTCTTCGGCCATGTAGGCGACCGAGTAGATGTGGATCAGCGACCCGACCCCGGAGATCAGCAGCACGAAGCACATGGACAACTGGTCGATCTGCAGCCCGATGTCGACCTGGAGCCCGCCGACGGGGATCCAGGTGAACACCTTCTGGTGGATGACCCGGTCGGCTCCGTCCCGGCTGAGCATGTCGGCGAGCAGCGTCGCGCCCACCCCGAATGCCGCAAGGGACGCGGCACAGCCCAGCCAATGCCCCCACGGGTCGGTTCGACGCCCGCCGAACAGCAAGATTGCGGCACCCGCCAGCGGCAGCGCCACGAGCAGCCAGGTGAAGTGTGTCGCCAGATTTGTCACGGTGGCGTTCTCAGCCTTTGAGTAGATTCGCGTCGTCGACGGACGCCGATTTACGGGCACGGAAAATCGTCATGATGATCGCCAGGCCGACAACGACTTCGCAGGCGGCCACCACCATCGTGAAGAACGCGATCATCTGTCCATCCAGATGGCCGTGCATCCGCGCGAAGGTGACGAACGCCAGGTTGACTGCGTTGAGCATCAGCTCGACGCACATGAACATCACGATCGCGTTGCGTCGCAGCAGCACACCACAGGCCCCGATGGTGAACAGCAGTGCCGAAAGGTAGAGGTAGTTAGCCGGGTTCATGAAGCACTCCCTTTAACGGCTTCGGGGCTGGCTTCGGGCGAGGGCGTCTGAAGGCCGTCCGCCCCGCGGGTCTGCAGTATCCGCGAGACCGACAACTCCGAGTAGGAGCCGTCGGGGAGCAACGCCGCCACGTCGACCGCGTTGTGACGGGCGTAGACACCCGGGTTGGGTAGCGGGGTGGGGTGCCCGCCGGGACGGAAGCGGTCCTGTGAGAGCTGCCGCTGGGTCTTGCGGTGCTCGAAACGCTCCCGATGGGCCAGCACCATCGCTCCGACGGCGGCGGTGATCAGCAGGGCGCTGGTCAATTCGAACGCCCACAGGTAGCGGGAGAAGATCAGCGCCGCCAAGCCCTCGACGTTGCCGTTGGCGTTGGCGGCGGTCAGTCCGGCGAAACTTCCAGTCGCTACATTGCCGATGCCGCCGACCAGGATGACGCCGAAGCCGATACCGGTCACCAGCCCGGCGACCCGCTGTCCGCGCAGCGTCTCCTTCAGTGATTCCGTGGAGTCCACACCGATGAGCATCAGCACGAACAAGAACAGCATCATCACCGCGCCGGTGTAGACCACGACTTGAACGACGCCCAGGAACGGCGCGCCCTGGGCCATGTAGAACACCGCCAGGATGATCATGGTCATCGCCAGATACATCGCCGAGTACACGGCGTTGACGGCCAGCACCACCCCGAGCGCGCCGAGCAGCGCCAGTGCGCCCAGCACCCAGAACAGCACCGCTTCGCCGGTGGAGGTCTGGACGATGACGTGTGTTGTCGAATGAGCGGCCACATTAGAGACCAACAGCGCCGTCACCGGGAATCTCCGGCTTCCTGGCTTTCGCGCAAGCCAGCTGCGGTCACGTTGCCCTGGTAGTAGTCCTTATCGGTGGCGCCGGGTGTCCTGGGATGCGGCGGTGCCAACATCCCGAGATCCACCGGGGCCAGCAGGCGGCTTTTCTCGTAGATCAGGTCGGCGCGGTTGTCGTCGGCCATCTCGTAATCGTTGGTCATTGTCAGCGCCCGGGTCGGGCAGGCCTCGATGCACAGACCGCAACCGATGCAACGCAGATAGTTGATCTGGTACACCCGGCCATAGCGTTCCCCCGGTGAAAACCGTTGCTCGTCGGTGTTGTCGGCGCCCTCGACGTAGATCGCATCGGCCGGGCAGGCCCACGCGCACAATTCGCAGCCGATGCATTTCTCCAGGCCGTCCGGGTACCGGTTGAGTTGATGACGGCCGTGGTAGCGAGGCGCTACCGGACCGGGCTTCTCTGGATACTCCTCGGTGACCGTCTTTTTGAACATCGACCCGAAGGTGACGCCGAATCCGGCTAGGGCGTCCAAGAAATTAGCCACGGGCGTTCTCCTTGCTCGCACCGACTGGCCTTGCCAGGGGTTTCATTGGTAGCGGCGGTGTCGGGAATACCCCTTCAGGCCCCTCGGGGCCGTCTATGTTTTTGTCGCGCTGCCGCGCCAGCGCACGAGCACGGGGCACGCGGAAAGGCATTCGCAGCGACATCACCAGGGCCGCGGCAACGACGATGCTGCTGACCACCAGCGTCGGCGTCCAATACTGGAAACCCTGGTTGCGCAGCGAGCGGATAACCGCAGCGATCATCACCCACACCAGCGAGACGGGGATCAGCAACTTCCAGCCCAGCGCCATGAATTGGTCGTAGCGCAGCCGGGGCAGCGTGGCCCGCAGCCAGAAGTAGATGAACAGAAAGCCCCACACCTTGGCGGTGAACCAGAGCACCGGCCACCAGCCGGTGTTGGCTCCATCCCACATGTTCAGCGGCCAGGGAGCATGCCAGCCGCCAAGGAACATGGTGGCCGCCAGCGCCGATACCGTCGTCATGTTGACGTACTCGGCCATCATGAACATCGCGAACTTCAGCGACGAGTACTCGGTGTGGAAACCCGCGACCAGCTCGCCTTCGGCTTCGGGCAAGTCGAATGGCGCCCGGTTGGTCTCGCCCACCATGGAGATGAGGTAGACCACGAACGACGGCAGCAACAGGAAGATGTACCAGACCCGGTCTTGTGCGGTCACGATCTGCGACGTGGACATGGTGCCGGCGTAGAGGAACACCGTCGCGAAGGACAGCCCCATCGCGACCTCGTAGGAGATGACCTGGGCGGTCGAGCGCACCCCGCCCAGCAGCGGGTAGGTGGACCCCGACGCCCAACCGCCCAGCACGATGCCGTATACACCGACCGCCGACAGCCCCAGGATGAAGAGCACCGCGACCGGCAGGTCGGTCAGCTGCAATGGTGTCCGGTGGCCGAAAACCGACACCTCCGGACCGAACGGGATGAACGCGAACGCCGTGAACGCGGGAATCACCGAGATGATCGGTGCCACAAAATAAACGACACGATTGATGCCACCGGGAGTGATGCTTTCTTTCAGCGCCAGCTTGATCCCATCCGCCAGGCTCTGCAGGGAGCCTTTCGGCCCCACCCGGTTGGGGCCGGGCCGCAGCTGCATCCGACCCAGCAGCTTGCGTTCGGCCAGGATCGCCACCAGCACCGTCAGCATGAGGAAGACGAATATGGCGATCGCCTTGGCGCCCACCAGCCACCAGACGTCTTGTCCGAAGGCGGTCATGAGCGCACCCCGATCCGCACGACGCTGCCGATTGTTGCGCCCAGTTGCCGGTGCACCGCCGAACCCGGCGAGTTCAGCGGCAGCCACACCACCCGGTCGGGCATGTCGGTGACAGCCAGCGGCAGGGTGATCGAGCCGCGTGACGTGCTGACCGTGACCGCGTCGCTGTTGGCGGCGCCGATCTCGGCTGCCATATCGGGCGACAGTCGCACCACGGGTTTGCGTGCGGTACCGGCCAGATGCGGTTCGCCGTCCTGCAGACGGCCGTCATCGAGCAGCAACCGCCAGCCGGTCAATATGGCCTCGCCCGGCCCCGGTTGGGCGGGCTTCTCAGGGGCCGCGATGTGGGGGCTGGCGGCGTGCTTGCCATCCCAGGAACCCAACGCGGCGAGCTCCTCGCGGGCCGCCTCGACGGTCGCCAATCCCAGATAGACACCCATTTCATCGGCCAGCGCATCGAGCACCCGGTGATCCGACTGGCCGGCCTGCAGGATGCTGCTGTGCAGCGCGGGCTCGAACCCGCGGTAGCGGCCCTCCCAGTTGACGAACGCACCGGCCTTCTGCGTCGTCGGCGCGACCGGGAACACCACGTCGGCACGTTCGGTGACCGCACTGTGCCGCAGCTCCAGGCTGACCACGAAGCCGGCGGCGTCCAGCGCGGCCAGCACGGCATCCGGATCGGCGAAGTCGGCCGGTTCCACACCGCCGACCAGCAGCGCGCCCAGTGCCCCGTCGGTGGCGGCGGCCAGGATGCCGTCGGCGTCACGCCCAACCGCAGCAGGCAATTCGGCGACGTGCCAGGCCGCGCAGACCTGCGAGCGGGCCGCATCGTCGGCCAGCGGACGGCCACCGGGCAGTAGCGCGGGCAGCGCGCCGGCTTCCAGCGCGCCGCGTTCCCCGGCCCGTCGCGGCACCCAGGCCAACCGGGCCCCGGTGGCATCAGCGAGGCGGGCGGCGGCCGACAATCCACCCGGTACCGTGGCGAGGCGTTCCCCGACCATGATGACCGCGCCGGGCGTGGCGAGCAGATCGCCAACTTCACCGGTGGCCAGCGCGTCCAGCGTCGAGGGTTCGGCGCCGGGAACGGTTTTGACCAACCGGCCCGACATCTTCTGCAGCGCGCGAGTGGCGAACGGGGCGACCGCATAGACCGGAACCCCGTGTTTGCGGGCCGCTTTGCGCAAGCGCAGGAACACAATCGGCGACTCGTCTTCGGGCTCGAACCCGACCAGCAAGACCACCGGCGCCGATTCCAGGTCGGAATAGCTGACGGTTACCGGTCGGCCGGCGATGCGGGCCGCCAGGAAGTCGGCTTCCTCGGCCGAGTGCGAACGGGCGCGGAAGTCGATGTCGTTGGTGTCCAACGTAATTCGAGCGAATTTGGCGTAAGCGTAGGCGTCCTCCCAGGTGGCCCGGCCGCCGACCAGCACACCCGTGCGCCCGCGGGCTGCCTCGAGTCCCCGGGCCGCTGCCACCATCGCGTGCGACCACGACGCGGGCACCAGCGTGCCGTCCGCGTCGCGGATCAGGGGAGTGGTGATCAGGTCCGGCTGGGTCGCGTAATTGAAGGCCCATCGGCCCTTGTCGCAGTTCCACTCCTCGTTGACTTCCGGGTCGTCGCCGGCGAGCCGCCGCAGCACCTTGCCGCGGCGGTGGTCGGTGCGCTGCGCGCACCCCGACGCGCAGTGCTCGCATACGCTGGGGCTGGAGACCAGGTCGAACGGACGCGCCCGGAACCGGTAGGCGGTTCCGGTCAGCGCGCCCACCGGGCAGATCTGCACCGTGTTGCCCGAGAAGTAGGAGTCGAACGGCTCGTTGGCGTAAATGCCGACCTGCTGCAGGGCGCCGCGCTCCTGCATGTCGATGAACGGATCGCCGGCGATCTGGTCGGAGAACCGCGTGCAGCGGGCACACAAGATGCAGCGCTCGCGATCCAGCAATACTTCTGAGGAAATATTGATCGGCTTGGCGAACGTGCGCTTGACGTCGGTGAAGCGGGACTCGGCCCGGCCGTTGGACATTGCCTGGTTCTGCAGTGGGCATTCGCCGCCCTTGTCGCACATCGGGCAGTCCAGCGGGTGGTTGATCAGCAGTAGTTCCATCACGCCGTGCTGGGCTTTGTCAGCGGCCGCAGAGGTGAGTTGGGTGCGCACCACCATGTCGTCGGTGGCGACGGTGGTGCACGACGCCAGCGGCTTGCGTTGTCCCTCAACCTCAACCAGGCACTGCCGGCACGCGCCGACCGGTTCCAGCAGCGGGTGGTCGCAGAACCGCGGGATCTGGGTACCCATCAACTCGGCCGCGCGAATCACCAGAGTCCCCTTGGGAACACTGATTTCGACGCCGTCGATGGTCAATGTCACCATCTCCGGCTGGGCCACGCGGTTTTCGGTGTCGGCCGCCTGGGTCATGAGCCCCGCTCCTCCTCATCGCTTCGTCCCCCGCAAGCGGGCGGTGCCCCCACTGCATCGTCGCCGGCGCGCGTCACGCGTCCCCTCCGTTCGCCGTCAGCATGGAGTCTCGGGGGTCGAACGGGCAACCGCCTCCTTCGACGTGGGCGACGTACTCGTCGCGGAAGTGCGCGATCGACGACATCACCGGGCTGGCGGCACCATCGCCCAACGCGCAGAACGACTTTCCCAAGATAGCGTCGGAGATGTCCAACAGTTTGTCGAGGTCCCCGGGGGTGCCCTTGCCGGTTTCCAGGCGTTCATAGATCTGGTCCAGCCAGAAGGTGCCCTCCCGGCACGGGGTGCACTTCCCGCACGATTCGTGTTTGTAGAACTCCGTCCAGCGCCGCACCGCGCGCACCACGCACGTGGTCTCGTCGAAGATCTCCAGTGCCTTGGTCCCCAGCATCGAGCCGGCCGCACCCACACCCTCGTAATCCAGCGGCACGTCGAGATGCTCATCGGTGAGCAATGGTGTCGACGACCCGCCGGGTGTCCAGAATTTGAGCCGGTGCCCGGCGCGCACCCCGCCGGCATAGTCGAGCAACTCACGCAACGTGATCCCCAGCGGGGCCTCGTACTGGCCTGGGCGGGTGACGTGTCCGGACAGCGAATACAGCGTGAAGCCAGGCGATTTCTCGCTGCCCATCAACCGGAACCAGTCGACGCCGTTGAGAATGATCGACGGGACACTGGCGATGGTTTCGACGTTGTTGATCACGGTGGGGCAGCCGTAAAGCCCGGCCACGGCGGGGAAGGGCGGCCGTAGCCGCGGCTGACCGCGCCGGCCCTCCAGCGAGTCGAGTAGCGCGGTCTCCTCGCCGCAGATGTAGGCGCCCGCGCCGGCGTGTACCACCAGCTCCAGGCTGAAGCCGGAACCGGCGATATTGCGGCCCAGGAAACCGGCGGCGTAAGCCTCGGCCACCGCGTTCTGCAGGCGGCGCAATACCGGCAGCACTTCACCGCGCACGTAGATGAACGCATGGCTGGCCCGGATCGCGTAGGCGGCGATGATGACGCCTTCGACGAGTAGGTGCGGTGTCGCCAGCATCAGCGGAATGTCTTTGCACGTACCGGGTTCCGACTCGTCGGCGTTGACCACCAGGTAGTGCGGCTTGGCCGCCGGACCGGTATCGCTTTGCGGGATGAACGACCATTTCGTCCCGGTGCCGAAGCCCGCGCCACCGCGCCCACGCAGCCCGGAGTCCTTGACGGTCCCGATCACCTTGTCGGGCTCCATCGCCAGGGCCTTCTGCAGGGCCTGGTAGCCCTTATAGCGATCCTGGCGTTGATACGTCGCCAGGGTCCACGACTCGGGGTCATCCCAGTAGCGGCTGATCACCGGAGTCAACGGAGTGGCCGGGGCGGTAGTCATCAATGCCCTTCCGGTGGCGGCGGCGCCTGCAGCCCGTTTTCCTGCGCCACCCGCAGACCGGCCAATGTGGCCGCACCGGCGCCACCCCCGCCTTGGTCAGGGCGCTGGTCGGGTAAGCCCGCCAGAATGCGCGACGTTTCGCGGAAGCCGCACAGCCCAGCGCCGCGGGTAGGCGCCTTCGGATCGCCGGAGCGCAGCGAGTCGACGAGATCGCGCGCCGACTCCGGCGTCTGGTTGTCGAAGAATTCCCAGTTGACCATCACTACCGGTGCGTAATCGCAAGCGGCGTTGCATTCGATGTGCTGCAGGGTGACGGCACCGTCAGAGGTGGTCTCGTCGTTGCCGATGCCGAGATGGTCTTTGAGGTTCTCGAATATGGCGTCGCCGCCCATGACGGCGCACAACGTGTTGGTGCAGACACCGACCAGGTACTCCCCGGTGGGGCCGCGGCGGTACATGGTGTAGAAGCTGGCCACGGCCGAAACCTCGGCTCCGGTCAGGCCCAGCTGTTCAGCGCAGAACTCCAAACCCGCCGGGGTCAGGTAAGAGTCCTCTGATTGCACCAGGTGCAGCAACGGCAACAGCGCTGAGCGCTTGTCGGGATAGCGACCGATGATCTCTTTGGCGTCGACCTCCAGCCGCGCCTGTACGTCCGGTGGATACGACTGCGGGGCACCCTCAACCACGAATTGGTTGGGCTCTTCGGGCGGCGGTCCGAGCCGGATGAAGACGCGCTCGCCGTTGCCGCCGGCTGGGCCGCCGGCCCCAGGTGCCGTCACCGGTCCACCCCGCCCATCACCGGGTCGATGCTGGCGACCGCGGCGATCAAATCGGCGACCATCCCGCCCTCGCTCATCGCGGCGACCGACTGCAGGTTGGTGAAGGAAGGATCCCGGTAGTGCACCCGGTATGGGCGGGTACCACCGTCACTGACCATGTGCACGCCGAGCTCACCGCGCGGTGATTCCACCGACACGTAGACCTGGCCGGCCGGAACGTGAATGCCCTCGGTGACCAGCTTGAAGTGGTGGATCAGTGCTTCCATCGAGCCGCCCATGATCTTGGCGATGTGCTCCGGTGAGTTGCCCATCCCGTCGGGGCCCACTTTCAGGTCGGCAGGCCAAGCGATCTTGCGGTCTTCGATCATGGTGGGGCCCGGCCGCAACTTGTCCAGGCACTGCTCGACGATCTTCAGTGACTCCCTCATCTCTTTGACGCGAATCATGTAGCGCCCGTAGGCATCACAAGTGTCAGCGGTGATCACGTCGAATTCGTAGTTCTCGTATCCGCAGTAGGGTTCGGTGCGCCGCAGGTCGTGCGGCAACCCGGTGGAACGCAGCACCGGGCCGGTGATGCCCAGCGCCATGCAGCCGGTCAGGTCCAGGTAGCCGACATCCTGGGTGCGGGCTTTCCAGATGGCGTTTTCGTTGAGCAGGGCTTCCATTTCGCTCAGCGGCTGATTCAACTGCTTGAGGGTTTCCGCGATCTCGCTGGCCGCGTTGGGCGGCAGATCCTGCGCCACGCCGCCGGGCCGGATGTAGGCGTTGTTCATCCGCAAACCGGTAATTGATTCAAACAGGTTGAGGACGAGTTCGCGTCCCCGGAAACCGACGAACATCGGAGTCATCGCGCCCAGTTCCATGCCGCCGGTCGCCAACGCGACCAGATGCGAGGAGACCCGGTTGAGCTCCATCATCAGCACCCGGATGACGTTGACCCGCTCGGGGATCTCATCGGTGATGCCGAGCAGCTTCTCCACACCCAGGCAGTAGGCGGTCTCGTTGAAAAACGGTGACAGGTAATCCATCCGGGTCACGAAGGTGACGCCCTGGGTCCAGTAGCGGTATTCGAGGTTTTTCTCGATTCCGGTGTGCAGGTAGCCGATTCCGCATCGGACCTCGGTGACCGTTTCGCCCTCGATCTCGAGGATCAGCCGCAGCACTCCGTGGGTGGATGGGTGCTGGGGCCCCATGTTGACGACGATGCGTTCGCCGGGATCGGCGCTGCGGGCGGCGTCGACGATCTGCTCCCAGTCCTGGCCGCCGACGACCACGATCGTCTCGGCGGCGCCGCCCCCGTCTTGCGCCGTGGCAGTGGTGCTGCTCATCAGTTGTAGCCCCTTCGCTCGTCAGGCGGGGGTATCTGCGCGCCCTTGTATTCGACTGGGATGCCGCCGAGTGGGTAGTCCTTGCGTTGTGGATGTCCCTGCCAGTCGTCGGGCATTTCGATTCGGGTCAGCGACGGATGGCCGTCGAAGATGATCCCGAAGAAGTCGTAGGTCTCGCGCTCGTGCCAGTCGTTGGTCGGGTAGATGCCGAACAGCGACGGGATATGCGGATCACTGTCCGGCGCAGACACTTCCAGCCGGAGGCGACGGTTGTGGGTGATCGACTGCAGCGGGTAGACGGCGTGCAGTTCCCGGCCGGTCTCGTGCGGGTAATGCACCCCGTTGACGCCCAGGCACAGCTCGAACCGCAGTTCCGGCTCGTCACGAAGACGTTGGGCGACCTGCGGCAGCAGAGCCCGGCTGACGTGCAGGGTCAGTTCGTCGCGGTCGACCACGATTTTCTCTATTGCGTCCTCGAATTCGACATCGTCGCGCTGCAGTGCCTCGGCCAGCCGGTCAGCGACGTGGTCGAAGTAGCCGCCATAGGGCCGGGGGCTACTGCCCGGGAGGGTGACCTCCCGCACCAGCCGTCCATATCCGGAGGTGTCGCCGGTGCCGGAGACGCCGAACATGCCGTGGCGAACGTCGATCACTTCGCCCCCGTGAGCGGGAGGTGCCCCCACGTCGCTGGACGCTTCCTGCGCGTCTTGGTCTGGCGAGCTCATCGCAGCAATCCATGCATCTCGATCGTGGGCCTGGCCGCCAATGCCGCCGCTTCGGTCTCGGCGATGGCGCGCTCCCGGTTGACGCCCAGCGGCATTTCCTGAATCTTCTCGTGCAGCTTCAGTATTGCGTGCAACAGCATCTCGGGCCGCGGCGGGCATCCGGGCAGGTAGATGTCGACTGGAACGACGTGGTCCACGCCCTGCACAATCGCGTAGTTGTTGAACATCCCGCCGGAAGATGCGCACACGCCCATGGCCAGAACCCATTTCGGTTCGGCCATCTGATCGTAGATCTGGCGCAGCACCGGCGCCATCTTCTGGCTGACCCGCCCCGCCACGATCATCAGATCGGCCTGCCGCGGCGTCGCCGAGAACCGCTCCATCCCGAACCGCGCTAGATCAAACCTCGGCCCGGCGGTCGCCATCATCTCGATTGCGCAGCACGCCAACCCGAACGTCGCCGGCCACAGTGAGTTCTTGCGGACGTAGCCCGCCACCTTCTCGACTGTCGACAGCAGGATCCCGCCGGGCAGCTGTTCTTCCAGTCCCACTTCTTACCTCAATCCCACGTCAGGCCCCCGCGGCGCCACACGTAGGCGTAGGCCACGAACACCGTGAGCATGAACACCAGCATCTCAACGAGCGCGAACGTCCCCATCGCGTCGAAGCTGACCGCCCACGGATAAAGAAACACGATTTCGATGTCGAAGACGATAAACAACATTGCGGTCAGGTAATACTTGATCGGGAAGCGCTGCCCGCTCGCCGCTTGCGGGCCGCTGGCCGAGGTGTTGGCGGGCTCGATCCCGCATTCGTAGGCCTCCTGCTTTGACCGGTTGTGGCGGGACGGGCCGACGAGGCTCGCGATCACGACCGAGACCACGGCAAAGCCGGCGGCAATCGTCGCCAGCACCAGGATGGGTACGTAGACGTTCAACTCGCTCCCTGATCAGTCGTACGGGCTGCCAGCAGCGGTCACGCAATGACCGGGTTACCGTGACGAACCCGGACTTCTGTACCCCTACATGGCCTAGAGCACAGCCTAGCCAGGATCGCCCTGCCGCTAACGCGCACCCTGGCCGATGTGTCGAAGCCGCACGTTAGGGAATCCCTTTGTCTGCCTCAGGGCAGGCGTCAGTGCCGACGTCGCCGGGGCTACCCCCGCTGCGCTGAAGCGCATTCACCCCAATGTGCACTGAGAGATCTGACGTCGCGCTCGTGGGGTCGCCGCGGTCTACTCCTGGGCATATCCGGGATGCGCGACAGCTAACCGATGTCGTACATGCGGGCCCGGAGGGGGCCGCCCAGGAGCCGGCAATCACCGATGGCGACACCGACCCGCGGCGCCTAGTGCGCCGGAGCGCGTAGCAGCCCAAGTACGGTCCGGCCCAGCAAGATGGGGTCGATGGGATGCGGCACCGCGGCTTCGGCTCGCGACCAATTGGCCAGCCAGGCATCGTCTGGGCGCCCGGTGAGCACCAGAATCGGCGGGCACGCGGCAAGTTCGTCTTTCAGCTGCTTGGCGATCCCCATGCCTCCAGTCGGCGTCGCCTCTCCGTCCAGGATGGCCAAGTCGATGCCACCTTCATCCATTCGCTGTATCACCATTGGACCGGTCGCCACTTCGACGTAGCTCAATTCGGGCAGGTCCGGGTGCAGCCGTTTGCCCAAGGCTCGCATCACCTGTTCGCGGGTTTCGATGTTGTCGCTGTAGACGAGGATCCGCAGGTCGCTGCTGGAGTCGGACACGGTGCAGATGGTACTGGTGTCCGCCTGTGGCGCGCCGCGCGGCGGGTGTTCCGCCGTCTCCGGCGCTGTCAGCGGTCGGGCGCTACGGGCGCCTGCACGAAGATGGCTTCTGCGGACGCGGTTGCCGTCTTGCCCAGCACGCCGAACTTGTTCCAGCCCAGGCCGAACTGGGATCGGTCGACCCTGGCTTCCGCCGAAACACGCACCGAACCGTCGTCGAGCCCGGTGATCGTCACGGGCAGGGACACTGATTCGATGATGCCTTTGATGGCGAAGCCGGCCCGCAGCTCAGCGGCGCTGCCGGTCGTCGGGTGCAGGCCGGTGACGACGACGGTGATCTGCGGGAAGCGGTCGGCGTCGAAGAAGTCCGGGGAGAGCAGGTGGTGGTCGCGGCGGCGGATGCCGGTGCGCAGCGACGCAACGCGGAGTTCGACTCGGCCCGAGGCATCGCCCTTATCGGTGAGCCGGCCGTCACCGCTGAACTCGGTGAACTTGCCTTTGACGGTCAGCAGGCCCCACATGTTGGTGATCTTGAAGGTGATGGCCGAGCGGTCCGGAACCAGATTCCACACCCCGGTGGCGTCGGGATCAGTGAGCAGCGTTTCCAGCGTCGTCATCGTCGCTCGCTTACTTATCGAGTAGGGGTGCGATCTCGGCGGGGTCGAAGTATTCGTCGATACGGTTGATCAGAGCATCTGCGTCCAACTTGATGACGATACATACCCTCATCGAGACCGACTGGCCGGCTTGGCCGGTCGCATGCAGCACGTGCTGCTGGACGAAGCCCTTGGTGGACCCACCGTCGAAGACCTGGCGGTCGAGAATCTGGTAGCGACGCTCCCTGGTCGCCGAGATGAACCAATCGATCACCCGCAGGGCGCGGGCCTTGTCGTTGTCCCGGCGGGCGCCGACCCGCCACACCGCGATGTCGTCGCTCCACATTCGATCAACGGCCGCCATGTCGCTGTCCTCGATGGCGGTGAACAGCCGGTCGGCCACCTCGCCGATGGCCTCCGCGGTGGTAGGGGGCATGGGCCGGTCTCCTATTCGCTGTCGTATCCGGGATGGGCGACCGCCAACCGATGTCGTACCAGTGTGCGCAGACAGGCGGTGACCTCGTCGTCGCGGCCGTCCAGTTCGCCGGCGCGGATGGCCGCGGCAAGGGCGGCTTCGTCGGCGAAGCCCAGGCCGGCCAGCGCCGCGCGGACGTTGGATTCGTCGGGGCCGAGCAGTTCGCGCTCGACGATGCGCAAGGCGTTGGCGGCCACCCGGGCGTGGAAATTGACCT
Organism: uncultured Actinomycetota bacterium; assembly: GCA_963763005.1. Classification (GTDB taxonomy): domain Bacteria; phylum Actinomycetota; class Actinomycetes; order Mycobacteriales; family Mycobacteriaceae; genus Mycobacterium. The sequence goes on along the minus strand of CAVXMI010000010.1, from coordinate 67,350 downwards.
GTCCGCTGCTCGCCTCCCGCACATCGCTGTCCAGGAACTCGGCGACCGCCGCGACCAGTTCGGCGGCCGTGGGGCGCCCGTGCACCGGCTCAGCAGATGTCATCACCGCGCCCCCTCAATCAGGTCCAGCAGATCCCACTCGTTCTCGCAGACCCGACGGCCGATCGTCGCCAACTCCACCGAGCGAACCTGTCCGCTCAAGTGGCGCTCCGCCTGGTAACGGCAGATGACTCCCCATCGCAGCGTGGCCAGCACCAGCCACCAGCGAAACGCCAGTCGATCGACGGTAGTCCCGCCGGCCTCCTCGTAGGCACGCAGGAAACTCTCGATGCTGCCCAGACCGCCGGCCCCTTGGCCGGCCGGAGCGCCGAACCGCCAGGCGCGCACGCAGAACCACGCCAGGTCTTCATATGCCTCGCCGACGTGGACCAGCTCCCAGTCCAGCACGGCGGCGAGGTCGGATCCATCGACGATGAGGTTGCCCATCCGGTAATCGCCGTGCACCAGAACCGGGGGCGATGGTGTTGGCCGGTGGGCAGCCAGCCAGCGGAACCCCCATTCGAAGGTGGCGGTGGTGTCACCCATGGCATCGAGTCGCTCGCGCCACTGCATGAGTGGGTCCTCGCGGGCCAGGCCGGGATCGCTCGTGTCGGCCCGGTGAATGGCGGCCAGCGCCTGCCCGCACTGGCGCAGCAGCCGCTCCCGGCCTGCCTCGTCGAGGTGACGTTGGATGCGCCGGACGATGGTTTCGCCCTTGATCTCATCGCATATCAGAAACGGATTGCCAAGTGCCACAGGAGAATCGTCGGCAGTCAGGATAGCCGGGACGGGCGCCCCGGCCGCTGCGGCGGCGGCCTGGACCCGGGCTTCGAGCTCCATACCGGCATGTACGTCATCGGGCGGCCCGATGCGCAGGATCAGCGCCCGGCGCTCCCCGTTTGTGATGGCGTCGAACGCCCACGTGCTGCGGCTGGCCCCACCGGTGAGCGCGCGCAGATTCTCGATTGCCACTGCGCCGCCCAGTACCGGGCGCAGCACCGCGGGCAAGCTGTCCAGTAGTGGCTGGGCTTCGCTCATCGATGGATCACTTCTTGCCGAACTTGAACAGCCGTTGCGCAACCCGGCGAATCTGAATCTCCTCCGCGCCTTCGGTTATCCGGTAGCGACGGTGATGGCGATAGATGTGCTCGAACGGCTCGTGACGGCTGTAGCCGACGCCGCCGAACACCTGCATGGCGCGGTCGGCGGCCTCACACACCAGCCGATTGGCGCGGTAGTTGGCCATCGACACCTTGTCGGATACTTCCATGTGGTGGTTGCGGTCCAGATGCGAGGCCGCGTAGTACACCAGTAACCGCACCATCTGCGCCTCGGTCTGAAGTTCGACAAGCGGCCACTGGACGGCCTGGTTCACCGACAGCGGCTTGCCGAACACCGTGCGTTCGTTGGCGTAGGCCACAGCCCGGTCGATGCAGTGCTGGGCGGCGCCCAGGCTGCTGGCGGCCTGGCGAATCCTGTTCTCGTGCAGGAAGGTCTGGCCGACCTCGAGGCCACGGTCGACCTCGCCGAGCACCGCGTCAGCCGGCACCCGAACGTCATCGAGTTCGACCTCGCCGTGATCGGTTGGCATGTTGAACGTCCACCAGTAGTACGGCACGGTGAAGCCGGGGGTATCGGTCGGCACGAGGAATGCGCTGATGCCCCGGGCCTGGCCGGGCTCGCCCGAGGTGCGGGCGAACACCAGGTCGTGGGTGGCACGATGCACGCCGGTGTTGAACCGCTTGGCGCCGTTGATGACCCAGCCGTCACCGTCTGGATCGGCACGGGTCTCCAGCCAGGTGGCGTCCGACCCGTGGTTGGGCTCGGTCAGCCCGAACGCCATCGATCGCTGCCCGGTGATGAGCGCCTCGGTCCATTCCTTCTTCTGCGCGTCGGTGCCGAACCGGTCCATCATGATGACCTGCGGGAAGTTGCCGACGATCGACGACTCGTCCTGCAGGTCGTTGTGCAGCCCGAGTCCTTTGTGTGCCAGGTGTTCCCGGATGACCGCCATGTCGACGTTGGTTCCGTCGCGGCCACCGAACTGTGACGGCAGCCCGTAGCGCAGCCAGCCCGCTTTGTCGGCGCGCCTGCGCATCTCGCCGAGCAGGTCCTCCCACTCCCGCCGCGGGATGCCCCCGTTGTCCCAGTCGGTGCGGGCATTCTCTCGCCGATGGTCGAAGTATTGGATGTGTTCGCGTTCCAGCGGCTTGATCTCGGCCTCGATGAACTCGTCCATCTCGGCGAGCAGGCCCGGAAGATGTTCTGGGAGGTTGAAATCCACGTTGATAATCTCCTCTTGTTATACCGCTAGAACCCGTACAGTGTCTTCTTCCAAATCCGCGACAGCGTGGCTATGGCATCCTGGTCGTTGATCGCGACCCCCAGGCCCCCAATCCCCCCAGAGCCCGCCGTGCCGACGAAGACGGTGGTGAAGTTCTCGAACAGCAGCGCGATGGCCGCCGCGGTGTGGTCCGGGTTGAGCTCGGTTCCGTAACCCTGCTCCTGGGCGCGACGAACCGATGCGGCCACTATGTCCATGCCGAAACGCCGAAATTGGTTCTGGACAGCCGCGAAGCGCTGCTGGGTGGCAGCCAGCTGGGCGACAGCGATCATGATGCCGATGTTCTGTTTGAAGATGTTCCAGTAGCCGGTGACCACCGAAGTGAAGAACGTATCGTCGTCGGGGGAGTCCGGCAGGCGCAGGCTCAGACCGGACGGCGTCACGACGTCGTGCAGAAACGACTCGGCCAGGGCGGCCAGCAGGTCTTCCTTGTCGGCGAAGTACCGGTAGAACACCGCCGGCGACTTTCCCGCGGCTGAGGTGATGTCGGCCAGGGTGGTCCCGTGGAAGCCGCTTTCGGCGAACAGCTTCCGTGCAGCCTGCTCGATCGCCTCCCGGGTCTGGCGGCCCTTGGAACTGAGCATCGGGGCCGGCATCAGTGTCGGATTCGGTCGCCCGCGCGCAGCAGCGCGCTCGGCAGATCATGGCCGACAACCGATTTCGCGACTTCGGCTGCGGCGATGGCCGCCTGCAGGTCGACGTCGACGTCGATATCGCTGTCGGTCAGCAGATACACCAGATCTTCGGTGGCGATATTGCCGGTGGCGCCCGGCGCGAACGGACAGCCGCCCAGCCCGCCGACCGAGGCGTCCAGCCGGGTGACACCGGAGCTGACCGCGGCGTGGGCGCTGGCCAGCCCGGCACCCCGGGTGTTGTGGAAATGACCACCCAGCGGCATGTCGCCGATCACCGGACGCAGTTGTGCGATCAGTGAACTCACCCGCCCCGGAGTGGTGGTGCCGATGGTGTCGGCGATCGAGAACCGGTCGACGCCCCGGTCGCGGGCGACCGTGGCGATGTCGAGGACCCGCTGGGGCGGGGTAGGCCCTTCAAATGGGGAGTCCCACGCGGTGGCGACGATGACCTCGACGGTGACGTCGCTGTCGTGCGCGATGGCGACGATCTCGCCGATCTGGTTGGTGGCCTCGGCACTGCTGCGCCCGACGTTGGCCTTGCTGAACGCGTCGTCGGCCGCCACCACGTACTCGATCGCCCGCAGCCCCGCGGCGATCGCCCGCTTGGCGCCTCCTGCGCTGGCCACCAGCGCGGAGAACTCGATGTCGGGGTAGTTGTGCAACTCGGCGGCGAGTTCGGCGGCGTCGGCCATCGACGGCACCTTCGACGGGGACACAAACGCGGTGGCTTCGACCTCGCGCACTCCGGTAGCGGCGACTGCGGCCAGCAGTTCCAGCTTGGCGGACAATGGGATTGGCTTCTCGATCTGCAGGCCGTCACGCAGCGACACCTCGCGAATATCGACATGCTGGTTCATAGCACCTCCTCGGCGCGCAACTCGTCGAGCTCCTCGGCGCTCTTGCCCAGCAGCCCGCTGTAGACGTCGTCGTTGTGCTGCCCCGGATACGCGGGACCGCCGGTGCGGACGCTGCCCGGGGATTCCGAGAGCACCGGCACGATCCCCGGCCCCAGAACCGGGCGCTCGATTCGCTCGTCGTAGTGCTCAACCAGCATTCCGCGGGCCCGCAGCTGCGGGTCGTTGACCACCTCGGCGACCGTGTTGATCGGTCCGGCGATCACCCCTGCGGCGCTGAGCGTTTCGATGATCTCGCCGGGTTGGCGCTGCGCGGCCCAGGCGCCGATGATCTTGTCGAGTTCGTCCTGGTTGCGGCCCCGGGCGCCGTGTGTGGCGAATCGGTCGTCGGTGACCATTTCCGGTCGTCCCATCGCGTTGCACAGGCGGGCGAAGACGGTGTTCTGGTTGGCCGCGATCACCACCCAGGAGCCGTCGGCGCTGCGGTAGATATTGGACGGCGCGATGCCTTCCAGCCGGGTGCCCGACGGTCCGCGTACCACGCCGCCGACGTCGTAGTCGGGAATCGTGGATTCCTGTACGGCCAAGCATGATTCGGTCAGGGCGACATCGACCACCTGGCCGTGCCCGGTGACGCTGCGGCGGTAGAGCGCGGCCAGTGCGCCCTGGGCGCCGAACATGCCGGCCAGGCTGTCTCCCAGCGACAGCGCGAGCCGGGGCGGCGGGCCGCCGGGGAAGCCGTTGAGGTGACGCAGCCCGCTGGCCGCTTCTGCCACCGAGGCGTAGCCGGCCTTGTGTGCGTCGGGTCCGGTCTGTCCGTAGCCCGACACCCGAACCAGGATGATGCCCGAGTTGCGTTCGCTGAGCACGTCGTAGCCCAGGTTCCACTTCTCCAGCGTGCCCGGGCGGAAGTTCTCCACGACGATGTCGGATTTCTCGACGAGTTCAAGGAACAGCTCCCGGCCGCGGGGGCGGCGCAGGTCGAGTGTGATGGCTCGCTTGTTGCGGGCGTGCACCGTCCAGAAGACGTGATGGCCGTCGAGTTCGGCCTGGCCCCAGGTTCGCAACGGGTCCGGGGCGCCCGGCGACTCCACCTTGATGACGTCGGCGCCCATGTCGCCGAGCAACCGGCCGGCGAACGGACCCGCGATCAAAGTGCCGAGCTCGAGCACCCGGATGCCGTCCAACGGTCCGGCTGGGTTTGATTCCCGGGTCGCTGCGCTGCTGCCCTCCGGAGTCATTCGGCCCTCGCGAAGTCGTGCCGGACCAGCCAGTCGGTGATGGTGTCGACGGCGTGTCGCAGCTTGTCGCGCTGGTCGGGTCCCGCGTAATAGTGCGTGGCACCAGGGATTTCGCTCATCTCCTTGTCGGGATGCCCGATCGCGTCGAAGAGCCGACGGGTGTGGCTGGGCGTGCAGGCGTCGTCGCCCAGGTTACCGATCACCAGTGCGGGGATCGCGAGATCACGCCCGCAGGCCACGCCGTCGCCCCGGGCGTCGTCATAACTCCATTGCGACAGCCAGCTGCGCAGTGTGCAGAAGCGGGCCAGCCCAATCGGGCTCATGTTCACCACCTGAGGATCACCCAGGTAGCAGGTGCCCGGGGTGCGCTCGTTGGGATCGACTCCTGCGTCCAGCCATCTCGGGTCGGCCATGGTGCCATGCACGACGAACCCGAACTCGTCGTCCGGGCGGCCTTGAGCGGAGAGTTCGGCCAACTTTTGCTTGACCCACGCGGTGATCCGGCGATTGCGGTCGATTTGAGCTTGCCGGTACCGGTTCAGGAAATCCTCGCTGTAGGGCGGCTGATTGGGGTTGTCCGGGTTGTAGAGATCGAGCTCGGGATCGCGTTTGGTGGGATCGGATTCGTCGAGGATGGACGCGTCCAGCCATTCGGTCAGCGTGCCGTGCCGGCTGATGTGCGCCGCCAGCAACATGATGCCGTCGGCGGCCGGCAGGTCCAGCGCAGTCAAGTCGGGTCCGTCGCCTGACGGGCTGGACGTGATGGTCGCGTGCTGGGCCTGCTGCTGGTAGAACACCGACAGTGAGCCGCCGCCGCTCCAGCCGGCCAGCACGACTTTTTCGTAGCCCAGCCGGTCCTTGGCGTCCTTGATGCACTCGCCGAGATCCTCGACCACCTTCTCCATCAGCAGCGCCGAGTCGGTGCCGCGGAACCGGCTGTTGCAGTAGATGACGTGGTGGCCGGCCCGGGCCAGCGCATTGATCATCGGCAGGTACGCGCCGCCGCCGATCGGGTGCATCAACACCAGCACGGTGTCCGACGGCCGGTCTTTGGGCTTGAGCAGATAGCTCTCCAATATGGTCAGCCCGGCTACACCGCCATAGACGTCTTGGACGCTGGAATTGTTCTGGAAGGCAACGAGATAGGGGATTCGGTCGTAGTCGTACTTCACGGGTTGTTTCATCAGTGTTGTCCCAGGTCGTGGGCGAGTACCTCGGCGGACGGTGTCAGCCGCCGGCGGGTGTCGATGGCGATGACCTGCCAGTCGACGCGCGAATGCTCGCCGAACTTGCGGCGGGCTCGTTCGCGTGCCTTCTCCGGTGCGCCGTGGTGAACCCCTTGTGGCGCATGGGAGATCAGACCCGGTGGCATCGGGATGCCGTAGAGCGAGCCGCCGTGGAAGAAGGCGATCTCGTCGTAGTCGACGTTGCGGTGATACCAGGGTGTGCGTTCGGTGCCCGGGACGCCTTCGGCGGGCTTGGGCAGGAAGTTCATCACGTAGACACCGGTGGCCTGCATGAACAGGTGCACGGTCGGCGGCAGGTGGACACTGTCGGAGGTGATGACGTTGTAGTCGGCGATGTTGAAGGTGAAGGCGAAGTTGTCGCCGCGCCAGCCCTCGACATCGATCGGATTGTGTTGGTAGAAAAGCGTTGTCGGGCCGCCCTCGTGGATGAGCCGGACTTCGTATTCATCGCGTCCGTCGTCCTCGATCGGGGCCGGTTCGGGGATGGTGGCCTGCGACGGGTCGAACGGGAAGTGCCGGCCCAACGCCCCCGGCGGGGGTACCCGGAACTCGTCGCTGGCCTCGATCATCAGCAGAGTCGTCTCGCTATCGGGTACCTGGCGCCAGGTGCAGGCTTTCGGGATGTAGACCCAGTCACCTTGCCGGTAGCGCAGCGGCCCGAACTCGGTTTCCAGCAGACCGGAGCCCTCATGTACGAAGCACAGCAGGTCCCCGTCCACGTGGCGGGTATAGAAGGCCATCGGTTCGCTGCGGCGGCTGAGCAGGATGCGGCAGTCGGCGTTGGTGAACATCAGCAGCGGCCCGCCGTCGGCGTCGGTGGCGTCGCTGGGTTTGAGCTCGCCGGCCAGCACGTCGACGGGACGCAGCGGGCCGACGGACCGGTAGGCGGTGGGGTCGTGGCGGCGATAGATGTTGGCGGTCCGCCCGGTGAAGCCGCCGCGGCCCAGTTCGTCGTCCTTGAGGCCGTCGAGATCAGCGTGCAGACGCCGCGGTGTTTTGCCTTTTCGCAGGTGGACGAAGGATTCCATGGGTGGCTCCAGGGGCGGTAGTCCCGAACGGCTGCAAAACTGAAAGTAACATTACTTTTTCTTTATTCGGTTCACAAGGGCCCGGGGTGCAGCCTTTGCGACGTAACTGTGCGCGTCGGGCCGGATTGTTGATCGCGGTGGAACAAGCCGCCCAAGCCCGTCGACCGGCCCACTGGCCAGGCTGACGCCGGAAATCGCGCTCGGCGTCAGTGGTGTCGTTTTGGTGCTGGTGAGACAGATCAAAACGAGGGCCTCGTCGAGTGCCTCGGGAGAGGCTGCGTCACCGCAGGTCTTGCGCAGCGCGGCAAATCAGCAATGAAGCGGCAAACTCGCATAGTCGCCCAGGGCGTGGCTGGGCCGAAATCCGGGACGTATCCCCACGTTAGGTGGACGAGCGACGCGCAGTTGCCGACGGGCTCCGTCGGGGGAGACAGACGCCATAGCTTGGACCCGGTGTATCGAGGGTGGGCAGCGCAATCAATCAGCCCGACTGGCACTTTCAGTTGAAGCTGGACCACTCCGACGAGGGAACGCATGCCGAATGGAATGTGCGAAAGCGGCAATTTTCTTGGCGAATTCCCCTATGGTGAGGGTCGTCGTCGAGCGGCTCGCGTGGTTTATGCACGATCGGGTAACGAGGATTGGGTGGGCGTGGTGAACTTTTCGGTGTTGCCGCCGGAGGTAAATTCGTTGCGGATTCTTTCTGGTGCGGGATCGGGGCCGATGCTGGCCGTGGCGACGGCTTGGGGGGGGCTAGGCGAAGATCTGGACTCGACGGCGAGCGCGTTTTCGTCGGTGATTTCGCAGGTGGCTGAGGCGGCGTGGCAGGGTCCGGCGGCGGCATCGATGGCGAGTGTGGCGGCCGCATATACGGGGTGGCTGGGGGCCGCGGCGACCGGCGCCGCGGAGGCTGCGAGTCAAGCCGCAGCGGCGGCAGCGGTGTTTGAGACGGCGCTGACGGCCACGGTGCCCCTGGAGGTGGTGGCGGCGAACCGGTCCCAGTTGATGTCGATGGTGGCGTCCAACGTGTTAGGGCTAAACGCGCCGGCGATCGCGGCCGCCGAGGCCCACTATGAGCAGATGTGGGCCGAGGATGTGGCAGCGATGGTGGGCTACCATGCCGGTGCCTCGGCGGCGGTCGCCCAGCTCTCACCGTGGCAGAACTTGCTATCAAGTCTGTCGGGTCAGCTCGCAAGCGCTGGCGGGGCGACCACGTCTCAGGCTGCCGCGTCAGCGGCGGCAGCGACCGACGTCACTTTGGTCGTGGGCGGCAGCGGCTTTCCCATACCGTCGCAGAGCTACGTGGACACCGTTGTTGCGGACTACGTCACTCCGCATTTCCCGACCTTTATCGTGAGCAACGCTCAAGCCCTCTTCACGCCCGCGGAGTCGTATTGGATTACCGGAGTCAAGAGCTTGACCGAGGACGCGTCGTGGGCCCAGGGCCTCACGATCCTGGACAGCGCGATCAACTCGCAGCTCAGCGCCGGAAACAACGTTCTCGTTCAGGGCTACTCGCAGGGCGCAGGCATTGCGTCGCTAGAAATGGCGAAGCTGCACGCTGCAGGCGTACCGAGTAGCTCAGTATCCTTCTCGCTCATTGGTGATCCAATGAATCCCAACGGCGGCTTGTATTCGCGGTTCGACGGTCTGACCTTACCGAGTTTGGGTAAGACATTCTGGGGCTCGACACCAGACAATTACTACCCGACCGCCGTGTACACGCTCGAGTATGACGGCTTCGCCGACTTCCCGCAGTATCCGCTCAACTTCGTGTCCGACGCTAACGCCATTTTGGGTATGGCCTACGTACACACGCAGTATCTGGATCTCACCCCCACACAGGTCGCAACTGCGGTGCAATTGCCGACGGAGGGGGCAACGATGACCAACTACTACATGATTCCCACCAATAATCTGCCGCTGCTGGAGCCACTGCGTACGCAATTCCCGATACTGGGGGCCCCGCTGGCGGATCTAATCCAACCGGACTTAAAGGTGATTGTTAACCTGGGCTACGGCAACCCCGATTATGGCTATTCGACCGGGCCGGCCAACGTGTCGACCCCCTTTGGGCTTTTCCCGCAGGTTAGTGCAACCACGATCGCCAGCGACCTGGTCAGCGGGACCCAGCAGGGGATCTCTGCTGCTGCATCCGACATCAGTGCTTGGCAATTACCGTCGCTGCCGGACCTCTCGTCGGGCATCTCGAACGCCCTTGGGTCGAATCCGTCCTCGGCGCTGAGCGGATTGACCTTGCCGCCACTCTCGGCATCCTCGATCGACAGTTTTATCCAGGGCCTGCAGACGGCGAACACCAATGTCACCAATGTCTTCACGAATGTGGCGGCAACGGCTTACGCGACTTTGCTTCCGACGGCAGATACCTTGAACGCCGTCCTCACCTCTATCCCGTCCTATGACGTCAACTTGTTCCTGGATGGGATTACGCAGGCGATCAACGGTAACCCCTTGGGCGGACTGCAATATGCATTCGTTGCTCCGCTGGCCGCCGACACTGGACTGATTATGTTCCTCGGCTTATTCAATTACTTTGCGTTCTACGACGCGACCTCATTGATTTCCGGCTACCTCGCGAGCCTTGTTTAGGCTCTTCGGCTTTGACCTGGAAGTCAGCATCGAGCTGGTCCGGCGGCCGAGTTGGGCCGGTGTCTTCGGGCCACCAGACATTGCCGGTAAGTGCGGCAAGGCCCAGTAACGGCAAGCGGCGCAGGTCAATCGCGGACGTGCAGGACGACTTTTCCTCTAGCGGTGCGATTCTCCAGGGACGCAACCGCGGCGCCAGCCTCCTCCAGCGGGTAGACCACCGGCTCGGGAGGGGACAGCTGGCCAGAGGTGAACAGCTGCTCGAGTGCGGCCCACTGCTCGGCCAGCGCGCCAGGGTGGGTCCCGGCCCAGGCGCCCCAGCCAACACCGACCACGTCAATGTTGTTGAGCAGCAGCCGGTTTACCTTGACAGTCGGAATTTCGCCGCCGGTGAAGCCGATGACCAACAGCCGTCCCCCCGGGGCCAGCGAGCGTAGTGAATCGGTGAACCGATCACCGCCGACCGGGTCTACGACGATGTCGACCCCGCGGCCGTTGGTCAACTCCTTCGTCGCGTCCTTGAACCCCTCGGCCAACACCACATCAGTCGCTCCAGCCGCCGTTGCGATCTCGGCCTTCTCGTTCGTGCTGACCACCGCGATGGTGCGGGACGCCCCGAGCACCGGCGCCAGCCGTAGCGCGGACGTCCCGATCCCACCGGCTGCCCCGTGCACCAGCACCGTCTCGCCCCGCTGCAGCCGGCCACGGACACTGAGCGCGAAATACACGGTCAGGTCGTTGAACAACACGCCTGCGCCCGCTTCGAAGCTGACGTTGTCCGGCAGCTTGAACACCCGGTCGGGTGCCAGCACCGCGACCTCCGCCATGCCGCCGGTGAGCATCGTCAGGCCGACGACCCGGTCGCCGGAACGCACATGGGCGCCCTGCGGTGCCGATCGAACCACCCCGGCGATCTCCGCTCCGAGTACGAACGGCGGCTCCGGCCGGTACTGGTAGAGGCCGCGGGTGAGTAGTGCGTCCGGGAATGCCACGCCGGCAGCGCGCACCTCGACGACTACGCCGTCACCCGTTGGTTCTTCGACTTCGGCCAGCTCGACCGCGTCCGGACCATCCAGCCGAGTCACACGTACCGCGCGCATGCCACCTCCGTTGTCATCCAGAGGCCGGAAAGCCTCAGTCGCCCCAATCTAGAACCCGCCGTCGACGCGCACCACTGCCCGGCCGGAGAACGCGCCTGCGCGAACTTGGTCTAGCACGCCGACGACGTCTTTGACATCCACTTCGGTGGTGATCGCGGCCAGATGCCGAGGCCGCAACGAATCGCCCAGACGCGCCCACAATTCCCGTCGCGGGCCGATCGGCAACAGCACCGAGTCCATCCCCAGCAGCGCGACGCCGCGCAGGATGAACGGCATCACCGTCGTGTTGAGGCCGGCGCCACCGGTCAGGCCGCTGGCGGCGACCGCGCCGCCATAGTCGACCGCGCTCAGCACATCGGCCAGCGTCGCACCGCCCACACAGTCCACCGCTGCCGCCCAGCGCGCCTTGGCCAGTGGCCGCGGTTTGGCGTCGGGATCAGCGGGTAGGCGGCCGATAACTTCCGCCGCGCCAAGCTCTTTCAGCAGCCCGCTGGCCTGAGCTTTTCCGGTCGAGGCCACGACGCGGTAGCCGGCCGCGGCGAGCAGGTCCACGCTGATGGAGCCGACACCGCCGGACGCACCGGTGACGACGATGGATCCCGCGTCAGGTGCGACGCCCCAGTCGATGAGCGCCTGCACGCTCATCGCGGCGGTGAATCCGGCGGTTCCGATCGCGGCGCCGTCGTGCGCACTCAGCGCGCCGAGTGCCACCACCTGATCGGCCGGCAACCGGGCGTATTCGGCGTAGCCTCCGTGGTGGCCGGTGCCGATCTGGTATCCGTGGGCCAGCACGGTGTCTCCGACGGTGAATTCGGGTGACTGCGACTCGACGACTTCGCCGGTCAGGTCGATGCCCGGCACGATGGGGTAGTTGCGGACCACGCCGCCACCCGGCGTCAACGCCAGCGCATCCTTGAAGTTGACGCTCGAATACAGCACCCGGATCGTCACCTCACCGGGCGGCAGGTCGGACGCTTTGAGCGTCTCGACCGATGCGGTTATCCGATCCCCGTCTTGGCGGGCCACCAGCGCACGAAACATTTCCATTGCTCGACGCTAGCCTCCTCCGATGGATTCCTTTCCGCTTGGTCGCTTTTCGGCGGCCCGCATCGGCTTGGGCGCGATGCAACTCCCGGGTCCCGGCGTGTTCGGGCCGCGCGGGACCGTGACGCGGCTTCAGCGGTGCTGCGGCGGGCAGTCGAGCTCGGCTTAGCCCTCGACCCGGGGCGGCCGGCTACTTGAGTTCGGACGACGACAGGCCCAGCAGTCGGCGGGCGACCACCAGCTGCTGGATCTGCTGGGTGCCCTCGAAAATGTCCAGGATCTTGGAGTCGCGCGCCCATTTCTCCAACAGACTCTGCTCGGAATAGCCTGTGGTGCCTGCTAATTCGACGGTCTTGCAGGTGACGTCGCTAGCCATCCGGCCCGCCTTGGCCTTGCTCATCGACGCCTCTTTGGAGTTGGGGATGTTGTTGTCGGCCTGCCATGCCGCGCGCAGCGACAGCAGGTAGCTGGCCTCCCAGTCCGCCTCCATTCGCAGGAACTCGGCCGCAGCGGCACTCTGAACGTGCGACGGCTTGTCGTAGGAGATCTCCACCCCGGCCTCGGTGAGAATCTTGCGGATTTCCTCCAGCGCGGCGCGGCCGATCCCGACGGCCATGGCGGCGACGATCGGGCGGGTGTTGTCGAAGGTCTCCATGACGCCGGAAAAGCCTTTGCCGACTTCGATTTCCGGGTTGCCCAGCAGGTTGTCCCTGGGGATGCGGGCGTTGTCGAAGCGGATCACGGCGGTGTCAGAACCCTTGATGCCGAGCTTGTGTTCGAGTCGTTCGACCGTGACACCGGGATGCTCGCGCGGCACGATGAACGACTTGATCGCTGCGCGGCCCGCTGACTTGTCCAGCGTGGCCCACACCACGATGTGGGTGGCGCGGGAGCCGGCGGTGACGAAGATCTTCTCGCCGTTGATCACGTACTCGTCGCCGTCCAGGGTGGCGGTTGTCGACACCGCCGCCGAGTCCGATCCGAATCCCGGTTCGGTGATGGCCATCGCCGCCCATACCTTGCCCAAACGTGCCAGCTGCTCGTCGGTGGCGACCGCGGAGATGGCTGCATTGCCCAGCCCCTGATACGGGATGGACAGCATCATTGCGACATCGGCCCAGCTGGCCTCCAACGTCTGCAGCAGGGCGGCCATGTTGGCGCCGTTGTGGTTTTTGTCTCTTCCTTGGTCCTCGTCGCGGAGCGCGTCGGCTCCGGCGAAGGCGAATGATTCGGCGGCTCCCTCGAACAGAGTGATCAGGGTGTCGAGCTCGACCGGGTAGGCATGTTCTTTCAGGTCGTATTTGCGCGCGATCGGCCGCACCATTTCCGCGACACCCTGATGTGTCTTGAACACCACCGCTTGCAGTTTGCGCGGTAGTTCCAGATTGATTGCCATGATTGATCTTTCGCTTGGGAAAGTGCGGACTCGGTTAACGGCTTAGATGACTACTACGCCCTCGGCGACGCCGATGGCCCGCAGGTCGCGGTACCAGCGTTCGACCGGGTGCTCCTTGGTGTAACCGTGGCCGCCGAGCAGTTGCACGCCGTCCAGGCCGATTTGCATGCCCTTGTCGGAGCCCAGCCGCTTGGCCAGTGCCGCTTCACGGGCGAACGGCAGGCCCTGCTCGGCGCGGGACGCGCCGCGCCAGGTGATCAGTCGCAGCCCGTCGAGCTCGACGGCGATGTTGGCGCACATGAACGCCACGGCTTGACGCCGGGCGATCGGCTCGCCGAAGGCTTCGCGTTCCTTCACATACGGGACGACGTAGTCCAGGACCGCGTGCGAGGTGCCGACCGCCAGCGCTGCCCAGCCCAGCCGGGCCAGGGCTATCGCCTCCGAATAAGCCATGGCGTAGTCGGTTTCGGGGGCGTCCTGTTCCCCCAGCCGGGCGTCAAGCGGCACCGACACCCCGGAGAGCTCGACCTGGCCCAGGGCTGCTGCGCGAATCCCCATACTCGGGTCGGCCTTGACGGTCAGTCCTTTGGTGGACGACTCGACGATGAACAGCGCCGGCTTGCCGTTCAGCTGCGCGCCGACGATGAACAGCTCGGCGTCGGCCGCGGCCGGGACCAATGACTTGACCCCCTCGAGCCGGTATCCGGACGGCGTGCGCACGGCGGTGGTCTTCAGGCGGGTGGGGTCGAACAACGGCTGCGGTTCGGCGATAGCCACGCAGGCCTGCGGGACATTCTCGCCGGCGAACTCTTTCAGGTAGGTGGCCTGCTGGTCAGCGCCGCCCCAGTGGGTCAGCGCGGATGCGACACCGCCGGGGGCCAGAATCGGCAGCGCCAGTCCCATGTCGCCGTACGCCAGCGCCTCGGCCACCAGCACGTTGGTCACGCTGGAGCGGTATTCGGCGATGCCGTCGAAATCCTCGGGAATGTTGACTGCGGTAATGCCCAGCTCGGCGGCCTTGGCGATCAGATCGGGGGGGTAGGCCGCGGCTTCGTCGGCGTCGTGAGCGGCCGGCCGCAGTACCTCTTCGGCGAATTCGTCGACGGTCTCGATGATCAGCTTCTGGTCGTCGTCGGGCGTCAGGTCGAAGTAGTCCTTGCCGGTGGACTTGAGCCGGGTGGGTCCGCCGCGGAGGCTCTGCACCCGCTTGAACTGACGGGCGGCGGCACCAGAGGTGGAGAACACCGTCTTTACGCCGTAGCGCAAGGTTCGGTTCAGCGGATCGCGCAGATGGTATTTGTCCAGGAACTCCTGGCCGACGATCGGCGTAAGCACCGCCAGCGCGACGTCGATGCCGGTCCGTTTGTGTGGCTGCAGCCCGACACCGGTCTTGCGGGCGCGTTGTTTGGGGCGCGAGCGGGAGCGTTTCGAAGCGGGAGTCGAAGCAGGAAGCGTGTCGGTCATGTCAGCAGCCTCTGTCGTCGGGGCGATGCGATAAACCGTATCTTACTCCGGAGTAAGATAGATAGAGCAGTGTTAATTAATTCACACCTGTCCGGCGCGAATCCTGTTCAGCACCCGTTCATGCAGTAGGCCGTTGGTCGCCACGGCGCTGCCGCCGTGCGGGCCGGCGGAGCCGTCCAGGCTGGTGAGCTTCCCACCCGCCTCACGCACCAGGATGTCCAGCGCCGCCAGATCCCACACCGACACCTCCGGCTCGGCGGCGATGTCGACGGCCCCTTCGGCTACCAGGCAATAGGACAGAAAGTCGCCGTAGGCGCGCACTCGCCACACGGCATCGGTCAGTTCGATGAAGCGTTCGCGCAAACCCCGCTCTGCCCACCCCGACAGGCTGGAGAACGACAAGCTCGCCGAATCCAGCTCCGCCACCGAGGAAACCGACAGCCGGCGCGGCCGCGCGCCGTCGACCGACGCGAACGCGCCCCGGCCGCGCGCTGCCCACCACCGTCGTTGCAGCGCCGGCGCACTGACGACGCCGACCGACGGGACACCGTCTTGCAGCAGCGCTATCAAACTGGCCCACACCGGCACCCCGCGCACGAAGTTCTTGGTGCCGTCGATCGGGTCGACCACCCACTGCCGCCCCCTGAAAGAAGTTGTCCCGCCGAACTCCTCGCCGAGGACACGGTCTGCGGGCCGGTCGCGCCCGAGCACCCCACGCAAGTCGGTTTCGACCGCCCGATCGGCGTCGGTCACCGGGGTCAGGTCCGGCTTGGTGTCGACGCGCAGGTCGAGCGCCCCGAACCGGGCCCGAGTCAGCGCGTCCGCACGGTCGGCCAGCGCCAGCGCGAACATCAGATCGTCCTGACTCATGCCAGCAGTCCTACCATGGCCGGGTGGGATGGGAATTTGGCGTGCTGCTCATACTGGTCGCGGTCCTGGTGGTGTTTCTTGCCCCGCGGTTCATTCCGCGCGGGCCGCACGGTGCCCTGGCGAGCGGCACGCTACTGGTGACCGGGGTCAGCCGGCGACCGGACGCCGGCGGTGAGCAGTACGTCACCATTGCCGGCGTCATCAACGGACCCACGGTCAGTGAGCATGCCGTGTATCAGCGCATGGCCGTCAGCGTCGACCAATGGCCGACCGTCGGCCAGGTGCTTCCGGTGGTGTATTCGCCGAAGAATCCGGATAACTGGAAATTCGCACCCCCTCAGGCGCCAGCCGACTAGGGGCCGTGTCAGCCGGCCGCAGGCGGGTGTGCCATCACCGTGAGCCGGACGCCGTATCGGGGCACCACGCCCGAGGCTCGCCCTACCGCCCCCACTGGCATCCCGGGCACACCTGGCATGCCGGCTTCGGCTGCCGCGGCCGTCTCGGTCCCCGGCAGCGTGGTCAATCCGGCGCCCGACAGCGCCGCGACAGGGCCGCTCGATGGTGCGGTCCAGCCCGCCGGTACCGACAGTTGCCCAATCGAGCCAGCCCGGCCGACACTCGCGAGCACCGCGTCGCGCAGGCCCGCGCCACCGCCAAGGCCCGATGCAGACACCGCACCGCCTATCTTGTTCAGTGAGGCGAACACCGGGGCGAGCCCGCTCGGCAGTGACTCCGCCGCCGGAACCGCTGTGGGCAAAACGCCCAAAGTGTCCTCGACCCCAATGATCCCGGCAGTCATCGACTCGATATCCTGTGACGCGCTGACCGATGCGTAGACGGCGAATATGCTATCGAGGACGGTGAAGTTTTCAGGGATGACGGGGTTTGTCCCCAGTCCCGGCAACGCCTGCAGCGCCTGGGACACCGTAGAAATCAGCTGCGAGAACGGGTCTGTGGCGGCGCCGGCGTTGGCTTGGCTGACCGCGGCGCTCTGAGCGGTCAGCCCGCCCGGGTTGGTGGTCCGCCGCGGGGAGCAGAACGGCGTCAACTGCGCCGCCGCCGCCGAGGTGGTGGTGTAGCCGTACATCGCGACGGCGTCCTGGGCCCACATCTCGGCATACTGCGCCTCGGTAGCCGCGATCGCTGCGGTGTTCTGGCCGAAGAAGTTCGACGCGACAAGTGATTTCAGCAGGGTGCGATTGGCCGCGATCATCGGCGGGGGCACAGTCATCGCATATGCCTGGTCAAAGGCGCTGGCTGCGGCCCTGGCCTGGATGGCCGTCTCCTTCGTCTGCTCGGCGGTCGTGTGCAGCCAGCCCACATAGGGGGCGGCCGTGGTCGCCATCGACTCTGCTGCCGGGCCGCGCCACTGCAAGCTGGTCAGGCCCGAAAGCACCGATCCGTAGGTCTCGGCCGTTGTGCCCAGCTCAGCGGCCAGCGCGTCCCAGCTTCCCGCGGCAGCCAACAGCGAGCCCGACCCCGGGCCGCCGTACATCCGGGCGGAATTGATCTCCGGCGGCAAAAAGGCGAAATCCATTGTGTCAAATCTCCTAAGCATCGACATGTTCTCGGAAGCGCCGGAACAACGGGCGCGCCGCGGCCGGTTCAGCGATGTGTCCCGGCGCGGTTCGAGGTTCCGGTGGTGGATTTTGTTGGGTCCTCGTCACCGCAGGCACGGTTAGCGGTGGCGCGAATGCTGCGTGCCGGCGTGCGGGCGTGTCTGAGTTCACGGCCGCGTATTCGGCGGTGTGATGATGGCTCGGGCGCTCGGCATGTGCGTTGGCGGGGAGTCCGACCGTCGTGCGCTTCCGCGGGATCGCCGCGCGCTGTGCAAACGCGGGCACTCTTTTTGGGCACCAACGGAACTGTCACCCAGGCGTGCGAAAAGGGCATCTCAGGCCACCTTCGTTTATAGCGTGTTTCAAAACTTGCAAAGGTCTTCACTGCCGTGTGAGGATTCGAGTGAATTTATGGCAGGTTTTGAGTAAATTCCTGGGTCCCGGTGAATCGTCGAATCGTTGACCACCAGCAGTTTCTCGCGTGCATCGCGCGTGGCCGTAGACCAGCAACCAATCACGTCGTCGGGCATCGTTTTGCCGTGAGCAGGTCCTCGTCGGTAGCCGACCATGCGATCGGCGCCTCGGAGTCTCGGACAAGCCCGAAGCGATTGCCGGCGACCCCATGTTTTCTGGTTAACCGGGGCAGGACCATTTGCGAGCTACTTCGGTTGCGGTAGGGGGCCAGTGGTTGGCAGACGCACGATCCGTCTAATTCATCCAGTCATTCTTGAGCATTGGCGACGCCGGTGCGCCCGTCCGGCGGATGCAAAGTGGCCTCAGCCCCGGTGGTTGAGGTCGTCTTTCCCAAGCGGGGAGACGCCCCGCAATATCTCCGGGTGCCGCAGAAACGGCGTGATGATGTCGACCGGTAGCGGAAAGACCACCGTCGAGTTCTGATCCGCTCCCAGCTCTAAAAGTGTTTGGAGATAACGCAATTGCAGTGATGCCGGGCTCTTCGACAGAGTCTCGGCGGCTGCCCGCAATTCCTCTGATGCCTGCAATTCCCCTCGGGCGTTGATGACCTTCGCGCGGCGTTCGCGTTCGGCTTCGGCTTCGCGGGCCATCGCCCGTTGCATCGACTCGGGAATCTCGACGTCCTTGATCTCCACCACGCGAACCTGCACGCCCCACGGTTCGGTCATCTTTTCGATGATCGTGCGCAGATCGCTGTTGAGGTCTTCGCGGTGTGCCAACAGGGTGTCCAGGTCCACCCGGCCCAGCAGCGAACGCAGCGTCGTCTGCGCGATCTGTGAGGTGGCAACCGCGTAGTTCTCCACCGCCATAATCGCTTTCAGCGGCTCCATCACCGCAAACATGACGACCGCATTGACGCGGGCAGGCACGTTGTCGCGGGTGATCACCTCCTGCGGCGGGATGGTCAGCGTAACCAGCCGCTGGTCGACCCGGATCATCTTGTCCACCAACGGAATCAGAAACTGCAGTCCGGGCTGGTACAGCGGGCGCACATGGCCCATCCGGAACACCACCCCGCGTTCGTACTCGCGCAGCACGGCCAGCGACAGCACGGCGAGCACAGCCAGCACCACGATCCCGACGGCGACGACGCCGATCACCACACCGGTCACGATGTCTTGTCCTCCTTACCTTCCCAGCCGCCCCAGCGGGTGGAATAGCGGTCGATCGCAGCGGCCGTCCGGTCCTGGAGCGCAGTGCGGTGCGGCAGGTAGTCCGGCGCGTTGGACGGAGTGTTCCACAGGTGGCGTGCCAGCGGCAGTCCGAGCAGCACGACGACCAGCACCGTGGCCGCCAAGACCAGCACGTCGGTTACCGAGTGGCTGGCGATCAACGTCGCCAGCGGCAGCACAATTCCGAGTGCGGCAACGCAGCACGCGATCCCGCGGTGGAACCGTCCGGCGTCCGAATGCGGCCACGGGTCGATCTCGCGGCTGATCTCCCGGCCGTGGTCCGATGTTGTGCAACCGGATTTGACGGGACAGCTGTTGCACACCGCCGGCAATGCCCGATATCGCATGACCCGGTGCTTCGGGTCGAACGAACTCGGCCATAGCCAGTGGTCCTGTGGACACACCCAGGCGTCGTGGTCGGGCCGGTAGGTGAATTGGCCTGTGCGCCAGCGTGCTGCGCGCGATGATGCGCGCCGTGCCATCGAGTCGAAGCTCCACCCGATGGCCAGCAGGGCCAGCGAGTACCCGGCAGTCAGCCACACCGATGTAGCCGGCTGAGCCATCGGTCAGTCCTTCGCCGGCGCAGCGGCACCGGCTCCCGACTGGGCCTGGACCTGCGCCCGGCTCTGGGTACCGGGCTCGTTGTAGAGCGGATGTTCCGGCAATTCCTGAACAGTCGAACCGGATCCGAAGTTGCGCAGGGCGATCCAGGCGATCCAGACGAACGGCAGCACCCCGCCGGCGATCAGGATGACGTCACCCGGTAGCCGGAGCCATTCGAGCACCGCGTTGCCGGGCTTGGTGATGTAGCCCAGCGACCGCGCCTCGAAGTAGCCGTCGTTGACCGAGTGATAGAGCTGCAGCACACCGAGCGGCAGCAGGGTGGCGAACACCATCCACGCCAGACCGATGTTCATGCACCAGAACGAGATTCGCGCCCACTTCTCCGGCCACTTGTCGGCCGGGATCACGTAGCGGAATGCGAACATGGCCAGGCCGACGGCGAGCATGCCGTAGACCCCCATCATCGCAGCGTGCGCGTGGTTGGCCGTCAGTGCGGTGCCGATCTCGTAGTAGGACACGACCGGCAGGTTGATCAGGAATCCAAAGATGCCTGCTCCCAGGAAGTTCCAGAAGCCCACTGCGACAAGAAACATCACCGCCCAGCGATGCGGGAATGGCTGGGTATCGCCGGACTGCTGGCGCGCACCGAGCTGCAAGAACGCCCACGCCTCGACCGTCAGGAATGTCAGCGGAATGACCTCGGCCGCCGAGAAGAACGCGCCCAGCGCCATGTGCTCCACCGGGGTGCCGGAGAAGTACAAGTGGTGCATGGTGCCGATGACGCCGCCTGCGGAATACAGGATGACGTCAAGGAAGATGACGCCCAGCGCAATGCGTTCGCGCACCACACCCAGCAGGACGAACATATAGGCCACCATCACGGTGGTGAACAGTTCGAGGAAGTCCTCGACCCATAGGTGCACCACCCAGAACCGCCAGAATTCGGCGACGGTGTAATGGGTGCCGCTGCTTGCCAGCAGCCCGACGGTGTAGAAGGCCGGGATCGCCAGCCCGGAAAAGAAGAACAACCACGGCATGTTCATCTTCGACTCACCTTTGAGCCTGGCGCGCATACCGCGCCAGATGATCGCGATCCACACGAACAAGCCGACGATCAGCAGGATCTGCCACAGGCGCGGCAGGTCAAGATACTCCCACTGCTGGGAGAACAGCCCGCCCTGGGGGATCACCCCGTAGATGGAGAGCGCCTCGCAGATCAGCGAGCCGAACACCACTACTGCGACCGCGCCCAGCAGCACATAGGCCAGCAAGCCCTGACGTCGCGGCTCCCGGCGGGCGATGAACGGCACCAGGAAGATGCCACCCGCCAGGAATGCCGCCGCGGTCCAGAACAGTGACAGCTGCACATGCCAGGTGCGGGCCAGGTTGTACGGCAGCACCCGGGCCAGATCCAGGCCGAAGAACGTCGACAAATCGGCCCGGTAGTGCTCGGCGGCCGCACCGAGCAGCGTTTGCGCCAAAAACAGCACCGACACGATCGCGAAGAACCAGATGGTGGCCCGCTGCGCAGGCGTCAGGCTCACCTCGCCGGGTTGACGGAACGACAGCGTGGACGTCTCGGCACCGTGCCAGCCGACCTTCTGGCTCCAGCGCCCGTAGACCGCGAACATGATCCCGATGCCGCCCAGCAGCGCGATCAGCGACAGCGCCGACCACACGATCACCGCCGCGGTCGGACCGTTGTC
The DNA here is from genome assembly GCA_963763005.1 of uncultured Actinomycetota bacterium. Classification (GTDB taxonomy): domain Bacteria; phylum Actinomycetota; class Actinomycetes; order Mycobacteriales; family Mycobacteriaceae; genus Mycobacterium. The sequence goes on along the minus strand of CAVXMI010000010.1, from coordinate 46,006 downwards.
AACGCGCTGCTCGGCCGGCCAGTTGTTGGTGTAGCTGTAGTTGTGGCCGGGGCGTTCGGCAGCCGATGCCCATGCCGTCCAAGCGAAGAACGCCGTCAGGTCGCGGATTTGTGCCTTGTCGGTGATCAGCTGCGGCAGCAGCCCGTATTTGGTTGAGTTCTCACCGAAGTACGCCGCGTAGTGGCTTTGGATACGGTCGAATGCTGCGGCCTGCCGGTCGGTGAACACCAGAGTCTTGGTTTCGGGGTTGTAGCGGTTGGTCCGGAATTCGGTGACCACTCGATAGCGCGGGTCGACTAAACCCTGCCCGCGTAGTTGATCGGCAACGTCGTCGGTTGCCATCCGCAGGTATTCGGCCGTGTAGTCGGGCCCCAGGTAGGCGCCGTGGCCCAGCACCGACCCGTACTCCATCAGCCCTCGGGCCTGGTAGAGCTCCTGGCCTTTGGTGATGTCATCGCCGGTGAACAGCAACTGGCCCGATTCGCTGACCACCTTGTTCGGCATCGGCATCGCTGCCGTATAGGTCCGGTAGGCCAGGATGCCCATCACCAGGAAGCCGAAGATCATCACCAGGGCTACGCCCTGAACCCACCCTCTTCCAACAAGGGGTTGTCCGGATCGCTGACCGCGATTTGGCGATGACGATATCCGTTGGGCAGCCATTCCGAGATCTCCTGCCGAGGTGATGGGCCGTATCGCGGGCGACTCACACTCAAGGCGCCTCAGCAACATCCAATTCGTGTCTTGCCGTGCTGGCAATAGCAGGTTTCGCCGTTACCGGTTCACAGGGACCAATGGCACTCATCCGGGGACCAACGCCTCTGGGGACCCCGGGTTCGCGGCCAATAACGTGCTGGCTGACCACGGGATGATTGATCGCCCAGCTCAGCAAAGGAGACCGCGGTGAGCCACGTTCAGTCAGCTCCGGGAGTCGTTGTCGGTATCGATGGATCGAGGGCGGCGACCTGTGCGGCCCTGTACGACGCCCAGCGGGCCGTCGACGCCACCGGGAAACCGGTCAAGATCGAAACCGAGATCCTGTGGGGAAAGCCGCTCAACAAGCTGATGCAGGAGTCCAGGTCGGCGGCGATGATCTGTGTCGGTTCGATGGGGCTCAACCACGTCCGCCGTGGTCAGGGTTCGGTCGCGGCGGCTCTGGCCGGGTCGGCCCGTTGTCCGGTGGCTGTGATCCACCGGCCGCCGGATGGCACGGCAACCCCCAAGGTCAGCCGCGTTGTCGCGGAAGTGGACAATGATGCCGTGCTGCGACACGCATTCGAGGAGGCCAGACTGCGCGGAGTTCCGCTGCGGGCCATCTCCGTACACGTGGCCGAGACACCGGATGCCGTCGGTGACGGAAACCGTTTGGCGCAAGCACAATTGAGCCGACGGCTTGCCCGATGGACACGGCTGTACCCCGATGTGCGGGTCGAGCCCGCCATCGTCAGCGGACATGCCTGCCGTGACATGGCTGACAATGCAGAGTCGGGCCGGCTGTTCGTCACCGATTCGCACGCCGCGCAAGTGTGCAGCGTGTGCAACGCAGGATGCTCGGTACTGACGGTGCGTTGCGGCAACTTGTAGGAAGCGGACTTCGGGAGTGGTGTCTTGGTAAAAGTCTTCTTGGTCGACGACCACGAGGTGGTGCGGCGCGGCCTGATCGACTTGCTCGGCGCGGACCCCGAACTCGACGTTGTGGGTGAGGCGGGCTCGGTTGCCGAAGCGATGGCCAGGATTCCGGCCGCCAAGCCGGATGTGGCGGTGCTCGATGTCCGGTTGCCCGACGGCAATGGCATCGAACTGTGCCGTGATCTGTTGTCCCGCATGCCTGATTTGCGCTGTCTGATTCTGACGTCGTACACCTCCGACGAGGCGATGCTGGATGCGATCCTCGCCGGTGCCAGTGGATATGTCGTCAAGGACATCAAGGGAATGGAATTGGCGCGCGCAGTCAAAGAGGTGGGCGCGGGGCGGTCGCTGCTCGACAATCGGGCCGCGGCCGCGCTGATGTCCAAACTGCGGGGCGCCACCGAGAAACCGGACCCACTGTCAGGCCTCACGGACCAGGAACGGATGCTGCTGAGCTTGCTCAGTGAGGGCCTGACCAACAAGCAGATCGCCGACCGGATGTTCCTGGCCGAAAAGACGGTGAAGAACTACGTGTCGCGGCTGCTGGCCAAACTGGGCATGGAGCGCCGGACGCAAGCCGCGGTATTCGCAACGGAATTGAAGCGCTCGCGGCGACCCGGCGATGGATGACGGCGAACCGTGACTGAAGACGGCCCCTCTGGCGACCCGGCCGATGTAAGCGACGCCCGTATGCATCCGCTGCGCCATGCACTTTCGCAATTGCGTCTGCGCGAGTTGCTGGTCGAGGTGCAAGACCGGGTCGAGCAGATCGTCGAGGGCCGCGACCGCCTCGACGGGTTGGTGGAAGCAATGCTGGTGGTCACCTCTGGGCTGGAATTGGACGCCACACTGAGTTCGATCGTCCACTCAGCGACCAATCTCGTCGACGCCCGGTACGGCGCCCTGGAGGTGCACGATCGGGAAAACCGCGTGTTGCACTTCGTCCATGAGGGTATCGACGAGGAGACCGTCCGGCGCATCGGCCACCCACCCGAGGGTCTCGGTGTCATCGGCGTGCTCATTGACGAGCCCAAACCGTTACGGTTAGAAGATATTTCGCGACACCCTGCCTCGGTCGGCTTCCCACTGCACCATCCGCCGATGCGGACCTTCCTCGGGCTTCCGGTCCGGGTGCGCGACGAGTCGTTCGGCACTCTTTACCTGACCGACAAGACCAATGGGCAACCGTTCAGCGAAGACGACGAGGTGCTGGTCCAGGCGCTGGCTGCGGCCGCGGGTATCGCGATCGCGAACGTCCGGCTCTACGAGCAGGCCAAAGCGCGCCAGTCGTGGATCGAGTCCACGCGTGACATCGCCACCGAATTGTTGTCCGGCATTGAACCTGCGACGGTGTTCCGCCTTGTCGCCGAGGAGGCCCTCGAGCTGACGGAGGCTGATGCGGCCCTGGTGGCCATTCCGGTTGACGAAGACATGCCGGTAGCCGACGTGGCGGAGCTGCTGGTGATTGAAGCAGTAGGCAGCGTTGTGGCTTCCACCGTCGGAAGAACCATCCCAGTGCTCGGAACATCATTCGGGGACGTCTTCGTCGAGAGCAGACCCCGACGGGTCGACCGGATCGATCTGGACGGTGTGGACGACCTGGGGCCCGCGCTATTACTACCGCTGCGTGCCGTTGATACCGTCGCCGGCGTCGTCGTCGTGCTGCGCCATGGCAGCCCGGGCTCATTCACCGACGAACAACTCGAGATGATGGCCGCCTTCGCCGACCAGGCCGCGTTGGCGTGGCAGTTGGCCACCTCACAGCGACAGATGCGCGAACTCGACGTGCTTACAGATCGGGACCGTATTGCGCGGGACCTGCATGATCACGTGATACAGCGACTCTTCGCCGTCGGCCTGGCGTTGCAGGGCACTGTCCAGCGAGCACATGATTCCGAAGTTCAGCAGCGACTCTCGGAAGCGGTGGACGATCTGCAGGGCGTCATCCAGGAAATCCGGACGACCATTTTCGACCTGCACGGAGCGTCGCAAGGCATCACCCGGCTGCGGCAACGAATCGATGAGGCCATCGCTCAATTCGCCGGCTCCGGGTTGCGCACCACCGTCCAATTCGTCGGGCCGTTGTCGGTGGTCGGCAGCGCGCTGGCTGATCACGCCGAGGCAGTCGTCCGGGAGGCGATCAGCAACGCCGTCCGTCACGCGCAGGCCACCACGTTGACCGTTCGGGTCAAGGTCGACGACGACTTGTGCATCGAGGTGAGTGACAACGGCCGCGGGATGCCCGGCGAGTTCACCGGCAGTGGACTGACGAATCTGCGTCGGCGCGCAGAGCAGGTCAGCGGTGAATTCACCATTGAGAACCTGCCCGCCGGCGGTGGAACACTGTTGCGCTGGTCAGCGCCGCTCCTCCAGTAGCTCCTCGGGCCACTCGACGACGCGCGAAAGCGTGCGCCGCGGCGTTGGCGGCAACGGATCGGCATCGATCGGGGCCCAGCCCACGCGCAGCAGCATCTGGGGGTAGCCGTTGGCGCCGAACACGTCTGCGCCAACCGCATCACGCGTCTCCTGAATCTCCAGCGGTTCGGTGATCGGGCAGCACGCCAACCCCATCGCCGTCGCGGTCAACAGGACGACACTGGTCGCCTCGCCGGCACGCAGCCGGGCCAGCCGGTCGTCTGTCTCGGTGCCCAGTGCCAGGACCGCGGCGCCGTCGTCTGCCGGGGAGACGCCGGACGGCTGGGCCAACCCGGGTCCGGCGAACAGGCGACCGGGGATCGGGGCATTGGCGTCGGAGGGCGGCGCGTTCCGTGCCGGAACCCCGGCCACCGAGCCGTACCGTCCGCTCCAGGTGGTGAGTTCGCGCATGTACTCGTCATTGGCCGCGTGGTCCGAGACAGCTTGCGCCACAATGGCTCTCATCTTGTCCAACGCGTCGATCTGGCGTAGCATGACCCCGCAGCGAGCTGCCCGGGCAGCCATCTGGGCGATGTCTCCTGTCGCCACCGGCCAGGAACTGTAGGCACGCCGGTCGGTCCGTCGCCGTGGTATGGCCGCCGCCAGTGCGATGCCGGCCTGATCGGGAACATGCGGCTGAACCCCGACGGTCGCCAGGTCGCGGGGGTTGTCGGGATCGGGAAAGCGACTCACCTTGGCTTGCCAACCCATCGACGCCAAAGCGACGACGCAGTGATGCAACGTGACGCCGCAGCTGATGATCAGGTCACGTCCGTCCGGGTCGGTGCTGTGCAGCTGCATGTCCGGTTCGGAGAACAGGTCCAGACTCGCGGCGCCAACCCGCCACCGCCACGGTTGCGTGTTGTGGATGGAAGGCGCACGGGTGGCCAGCGTAAGGACCGTGCGGAGGGTGCCGGCGTCCGGGAAACGGTCATTCATCAGTTGCCGCCGCCTTCCTGCCGGGCACCGTGGCCACGACATCAAGGATCGTGCGGTGACGCCGGCCGCGGCAGAGCAAGAGGCCCTCAGCGGCGAAGGACCTTTGGCCATTGTGGGTGGCCATTGTGGGTGGCCATCGTGGGTGGCCATTGTGGGTGGCCATTGTGGAGCCGGCGCCGTGAGGACCCCGCGAAAGGCCGGTGTTTTGGTGACTTCTGGCCCTTACGCCACGCTCGCCTGAAGCCGGATAGTGCTACCGAGGGTTGCAGATACCTTGGGAGGTCGCTGATCATGAACCGCCTGTCGACGCTTGATGCCGGGTTCCTGGAGGCAGAAGATGCGGATCGGCACGTGAGCCTGGCCGTGGGCGGTCTGGCGGTTGTTGAGGGGCCGGCCCCTGACCAGGATGCGCTGATGGCGGCGCTTGCTCAGCGGGTACGCGCCTGCCCGCGGTTCGGGCAGCGGTTGCGGCTGCATCCGCTCGACCTCGGTGCACCCGAATGGGTGGACGATCCCGACTTTGAAATTGGCCGGCATGTGCGACGCACCGCGCTGCCGCAGCCGGGTGGGGACCGGGAGCTGTTCGGGCTGATCGCCGATTTGATGGCACGGCGTTTGGACCGGGATCGACCGCTGTGGGAGATCTGGGCCATCGAAGGCCTCGCCGACGGCAAGTGGGCGATGCTGACAAAGCTCCACCACTGCATGGCCGATGGAATCGCGGCCACCCACATACTTGCCGGGTTGTGCGACGACGACATCAGCGACAGCTACGCGAGTCACATCCACGCCGCCAAGGAGTCAGAATCCCAGGATATGGTGCAGGGCGGATTCAGTATCAACCCGTTGAACGTGCTGGGCGGGCTGTGGAATGCCTCGACCACCATCACGGCAGGCGTGGCCCGCGCTGCCCAGGGTGCCGCCGAGATCGCCGCGGGCCTGTTGCGCCCGGGCACGTCGTCTTTGAACGGGCCGATCAGCGATCTGCGTCGTTACAGTGGGGCACGGGTCCCGCTTGCCGACATCGAACAGGTCTGCCGGAAATTCAGCGTCACATTCAACGACGTTGCGCTCGCAGCGATTACCGAGAGTTTCCGCGAAATACTCATCCAGCGTGGTGAGCGGCCCCGGCCCGATTCCCTTCGTACGCTGGTTCCGGTTTCCATGCGCTCCACCAGCGCCATGGGGGAGACTGATAACCGTGTGTCGATGTTGTTGCCCTACTTGCCGGTTGAGCAGGAGAACCCGGTGCAGCGGCTGCGGATGGTGCACTCGCGGCTGAAGCGGGCCAAGGCCAGCGGGCAGAGCCAAGCCGGAAATGCGTTCTTGTCGATTGCCAACCGCGTTCCGTTTCCCTTGACCGCGTGGGCGGTCAGGTTCTTGATGCGGCTGCCACAGCGCGGTGTCGTCACGGTGGCAACGAACGTGCCCGGGCCACGCCGGCCGCTGAAGATCATGGGCAGAGGGGTGGTTGGCATGTTCCCGGTTCCGCCGATCGCGCTGCAACTGCGGACTGCTGTCGCGATGCTGAGCTACGCCGACGACTTGTTCTTCGGCATTCTCGCCGACTACGACGTGGTGTCTGATGTCGACCAGCTGGCCCGGGGCATCGAAGCGGCGGTGGCGCGCCTGGTGGCCATCAGCAAGCAGCGCAAGGCTCCTCGCACTCGCGGACCATTGTCCCGGGTTGTGTGACGATGAGTGAATCGCGTACGGATCTGGTCGACCGCGCCCACGTAGAGGCGCTGCCGCGCCGCTTCTAGAGCCGGGTCCTGGTCGACGAGGTCCGTCGACGAGATGTATCGGGGACCTGCGAACTCGACACCCTGATCGCGCGCAGAATGGCTGTTAGGCAAAGGTTTCGTTGCGGTCCGGCTCCGGACCAAACCTGAAGTGGCGGCCGGTGATTGCGGACGGGATCACCCGCACGTAGTGAAGTTTCAGCGTCGCGACCCACGGCCGTAACTGGGCGCGTTCGGCTCTCTGGACCTCTGCGTCGGTGCTGAGCACCTGGGCGTGACCCTTGACGATCACACTCCAGCCTTCGGCGGCGTTGTGGTCGTCGGCCTCGAAGGCCACTTTGCTGTTGGTGACGGCCAAGAACAATTTGGTCCCCTCGGCGGTCCGAAACAGCACGGTGCGGTCCTGAACCACAAAGTTGACCGGGAAGATCTCGGGCTCACCGGCAATGCCGGTAACCAGCCGGCCCAGTGGGACGCTACTCAGCAGATCCCAGCTCTCGTCTTCTGACAGGAAGGCAACTGGATCGTCGCTCATCGACTCAACCTTTCTCGGGCGTCTGGCGAATTTCAAGGACGCTGTCTAGCGGCCGCCGCGGTGTTGGAGCTGGAAGATCCTCTATTGGCGGTGTGATCCCAACGCGGATCAAGACTTGCGGCTCGCCGCGTTGGCCGATCAGGCTTTGCACGATGTCGCGGCTTTCGCTCGACTCGATCAGATGGGTCAACGTGCATGATGCCATGCCGGCCATGGTGCACTCGAGCAGGACGGTCGACAGCACTTCGCCACACCTCAACACGTCGGCCCGGCTGTCTTCCGATGTCGACAGCACAAGGATTTTCGACCAGTCCGCCGCGATTTGCGCACGGCGATCCTGGTGGCTCCGGACCGGGAAATCCCGGCCCACGTCAACCCGGATGCGTTCGGTGTCGGATGCCAACGCGCTCGGTGGCACACCTTGGGCCAAATCGAATGATGAAGTCCACCACTCGAGTTCGGCATGATACGACGAATCGTCGCGCCGAAGGGCCGCGCTGAACTTTGACGCCTCCGCCAATCTTGGCCGTTGATAATCGGTTAGGACATCAAGCATCGCAACATCTGTGTCGACGGTGCTGCGCAGGACCGATTCGAAGAGGTCCCAGTAGACGGGGCGGTCAAACGGAAGTCGATCGGTTCGGCGCTGCAGAATCGCCTCGGCACGATTCCGCTGAGCCGCGGTGACGTGATCGATGGGGCTGAATTCGACCGTGGCCAGATGGTCGGGGTTGTTGGGGTTGGGGAAGCGAGTGACACTCGCCTGCCAATATGCAGCCGTCATGGCGACGCGAAGGTGGTCGAGCACCGCGCCGCAACTGATGAGCGCTTCCCGGCCGGAATGGTCTGTGGCCGGGACAGTTCGGTGACGATCGACGAACAGGTGAACGGCATCTTTTTCTACCACCCAACGCCACGGCTGGCTGTTGTGCACAGACGGGGCTCGGCAGGCCAGTTGGACTGCACTTTTGAGAACCTCTGTGTCCACAACATCGACGCTACGGCGACTCGGCGTGGGTCAATAGAGCCCTTGGTCCTCTCAACCAAACCCCTTGTTTCACAGTGGCTTCAAGAGAATCAGCACGGGGATTCTTGTCGGTTCTCCGACGTAGAATTCGAACATGCCTTCGGATCGGGACGCGGTGGTCGCGGTGCTGGATCGGCTCGACGCCGATGTCGGTGACCTGACCGAGTTGTCCTTTGACGCACTGACCACCCCGGAGCGGTTGCGGGTGTTGGAGCGTTTGGAGCGGGTGGCTCGCTGCCTGTCGGTGCCGCGGCACGCGTTGATCAATCAGGTCGGTGAGCAGTCCGAGGAATGCGAGTTGGGCGGCAAGCTGCCTTCAGCGTTGGCCAACCGGTTGCACATCACCCGCGGCGAGGCCAGCCGGCGGGTGGCCGAGGCCGCAGACTTAGGCCAGCGGCGTGCGTTGACCGGCCAGCCGTTGCCGGCGCTGCTGACCGCGACCGCGGCAGCCCAGCGGGCCGGGCGCATCGGGGACGCCCATGTGCGGGTGATCCGCGGCTTCTTTCGCCGACTGCCGTCCGGTGTGGATATCGAGACCCGCGAGAAGGCCGAAGCTCACCTGGCCAAGCTGGCCGCCCAGTTCCGCCCCGACCAGCTCGCCAAACTCGCCGAGCGGCTCATGGAGTGTCTGAACCCCGACGGCGACTACACCGACGAGGACCGCGCCCGCCGGCGCGGGCTGACCCTGAGCAAACAAGACGTCGACGGGATGTCGCGGCTCACTGGCTGGCTGACTCCCCAAGCCCGCGCGACCTTCGAGGCGGTGCTGGCCAAGCTGGCCTCCCCCGGCATGTGCAACCCCGACGATCAGACCCCGGTCGTGGCGGGCGCACCCTCCGAGCAGGCCGTGCAGCGCGACACCCGCACCACCGGCCAGCGCAACCACGACGGGCTCAACGCCGCCCTGCGGGCAGTGTTGGCCAGCGGAAAACTCGGCCAGCACAACGGGTTACCGGCCTCCATCATCGTGACCACCACACTCAAAGACCTCGAAGCCGCCGCCGGTAAAGGCCTCACCGGCGGCGGCACCCTGCTGCCCATGAGCGAGGTGATCCGCCTGGCCCGCCACGCCCACCACTACCTGGCGATCTTCGACAACGGCAAAGCCCTCGGGCTCTATCACACCAAACGACTGGCCTCACCGGCACAGCGAATCGTGTTGTACGCCAAAGACCGCGGCTGCACCGCACCGGGCTGCGACGTCTCGGGCTACTACTGCGAAGTCCACCACACCCCGGAATGGGCCAGCACCCACCACACCGACATCAACGAACTCACCCTGGCCTGCGGACCCGACCACAAACTGCACGAGGAAGGCTGGACCACCCGAAAAAACGCCAACGGCGACACCGAATGGATACCGCCACCGCACCTCGACCACGGACAACCCCGCACAAACACCTACCACCACCCCGAAAAACTGCTGCGCGACGGGGATGAAGACGAAGAGGACTGATGGTGCGATTGTCTGGCATCCTGAATGCATGCCAGGCAAGGAAATCGATCGGGTCAGGGCTACGAGCGCTCTCGAAGTGATCAGGCAGCACCCGGTGTTGGTGCTTTTCGCTCTGACCCCTGTGCTCGCAGTATGGGGTGTCATCTGGTGGCTCGCCGGCGCCGGCTGGGCTATCTTCGCGGCGATCCTGCTGCTGCTCTGCGGCACCGCCGCCATCGTCTTGAAGCGCTAGGGCGTCAATGCGTTCGTGGTGGGGTTGGGGCACCGTCGAGGAGGCTCTGTCAGAGCAGGAGACGCAAGCTCTGGAGTCACGCGTAGCTGCGCTGCTGCCTGGCCATGACCTGACCGACCACCGGCCCCCGGACCCGACCGCGCTCGGGTTGGCGACCCCCCGCATCACCCCGCCGGCGTCGCTGGCCGGGCTCTGCTCGGCCGACCCTGTTGATCGGGCTGGGCATGCGCGCGGCAAGGCGTTTCGCGACGTCGCACGCAACCTGCAGGGCCACCTCGACCACGTCCCCGACCTGATCACTCGGCCGCGCCGCGAACAGGATGTGGTCGACGTGCTCGATTGGTGCACGCGCGAGGCGATTCCGGTCATCCCGTACGGCGGTGGCAGCTCAGTGGTCGGCGGCGTCGAGCCGCGCTTCGACGAGCCGGCGGTCACGTTGGATGTCTCCGTCATGAGCGCAGTGCTCGAGATCGACCGGATCAGCCGGGCCGCGCGCATCCAGGCCGGGGCGCTCGGGCCGTGGATCGAGGAACAGTTACGCCCGCACGATCTGACGCTGCGGCACTTCCCGCAGTCCTTCGGGTTTTCCAGCCTCGGCGGGTGGTTGGCCACCCGCGCCGGCGGGCACTTCGCGACGCTCTATACCCACATCGACGACCTGACCGAATCATTGCGGGTCGTCACCCCGGCCGGGGTAAGCGAGTCTCGGCGGCTGCCCGGATCCGGTGCCGGGCCGTCCTCAGACCGGCTGTTCCTCGGCTCCGAGGGCGCGCTCGGCGTCATCACCGAGGCGTGGATGCGGTTGCAAGAGCGTCCGCGGTGGCAGGTCACGGCGTCGGTGGCGTTCGACGACTGGTCCGCTGCGGTCACGGCGACCCGAACGATCGCGCAGGCCGGGCTCTACCCGGCGAACTGCCGGCTGCTGGACCCCGCCGAGGCGTTCCTGAATGCCGGTACCGCGGTCGGCGGCGGCCTACTGGTGCTGGCTTTCGAATCGGCCGACCACGCAATAGACCCGTGGCTGGACCGGGCTGTGGAGATCGCCGCCGAACACGGTGGCACCGTCACTGCACGACGCAGCCGCGAAAACGAAGGTGACACAACGGAAGACGCGGCTGACGCGGCTGGGACCTGGCGCTCGGCGTTCCTGCGCATGCCATACCAACGAGACGCGCTGGCCCGCCGCGGCGTTATCGCCGAGACATTCGAAACCGCTTGCACCTGGGACGCATTCGACGCTCTGCATACCGCGGTCACCGATGCGGCCCGGACAGCGATCGAGCGGGTCTGCGGGACCGGCGTGGTGACCTGCCGGTTCACCCATGTCTACCCCGACGGCCCAGCCCCGTACTACGGCATCTATGCGGGTGGGCGCTGGGGCTCCCTCGATGCGCAGTGGGACGAGATCAAGGCCGCCGTCTCCGAGGCGATCAGCACAACCGGCGGCACCATCACCCACCATCACGCGGTCGGCCGCGACCACCGCCCCTGGTACGACCGCCAGCGGCCGGACCCGTTCGCGGCGGCGCTGCGCGCGGCGAAGTCCGCGCTGGACCCGGCAGGGATTCTCAACCCCGGAGTGCTCCTCGATCCCTGATCAGCCGTGCCCGATGCGCAGCAGCTCGGCCAGGTTGGGCAGCTTGACGCGGGGACGCCCGTGCGGCTCGCCGGCCGTGCGCTCAAAGCTGTCGATGATCTGCCAGTGAGCCGACGTGATCAGCTTCGGCTGGCGGGATGCCAGCCAGTCGGCCAGCTTTTCGGCGTGGTCCTCGGGGAACTCCGCCAGCCCTTCGTCGCTGGCGCGCGCCAGATCGTCGATCAAGGTGTCGACAGTTTCCTGCGAGTCCTTCTTGTTGGTGCCGATCACTCCGCTCGGTCCGCGCTTGATCCACCCGACCACGTATTCGTTGCGGCTGCCCTCTACCCGGCCGCCGGTGTTGGGGATGGTCGCGCTCTTGTCGTCGAACGGCAGTCCTGGAGTGGGCACGCCGCGGTAGCCAACCGACCGTACGATCAGCTGAACCGGCAGTTCCTCGCGCTCGCCGGTGTCCTTGGCCGACACCCAGCCGCTTTCGTCGGTGACCAGTTCGTTGCGGCCGAGCACGATGTGCTCCACCTTGTCGTCGCCCTTGATTTCGATCGGAGAAGTCAAGAACCGGAAGACGATTCGACGATGGCCCGGGCGCGGCGCGCGCTGAGCGTAGTCGCGCAGCACCTTGATGTTCTGCTTGGTCGTCTTGCCGGCCGCCGCCGCGTCCTCGTCGCTGATGCCTTCCAGCTGCGCCGGATCGACTATCACGTCGACCCCTTCGAGTTCTCCCAGCTCACGCAGCTCCAGCGTGGTGAACGCCGTCTGCAGTGGCCCGCGCCGGCCGATGACCACCACTTCGTCGATCCCGCGAGGACGCAGCGAATCCAATGCGTGATCGGCGATGTCGGTGAGTGCCAGCACTTCGGGATCAGTCACCAGAATGCGCGCGACGTCGATTGCGACGTTGCCGTTACCAACAACGACCGCCCGGGTACCCGACAGATCGGGCGTCATCTGCTCGAAGTTCGGATGCGCGTTGTACCAGCCCACGAAATCGACGGCGGCAATGCTGCCCGGCAGGTCCTCACCGGGAATGCGCAGCGGTTTGTCGGACTGCGCCCCGACGGCATAGATCACGGCGTCGTAGCGCTCGGCGAGTTCGGCGGAATGCACGTGTTCGCCCACGACCACGTTGCCGAAGAAGCGGAAGCGGGGATCTTCGGCGGTCTTTTCGAAGGTCTTGCTGATCGACTTGATCTTGGGGTGGTCGGGGGCGACGCCGGAGCGCACCAGACCCCACGGCGTCGGCAGCATCTCCAGCATGTCGACGGCCACGTCGATCTCATCCGACGTGTCGGCCGCCTTCAGCAAAGATGCCGCGGCGAAGAAGCCCGACGGCCCGGAGCCGACGACGGCTATGTGATACGGGTGGTGCAGACGCATACTCGAGCCTTCTGTTCGTGCCCGGCTGCGCGCAATGGGGCTGAGATAGCGCCGAGCGTCGCAGTCGCGCGGTGCACATGATGGTCACCTGATGCTAAACGCTGATGCCGGTAACGTGGGCGCCTGTGGAACCTGACCGTCAAGCCGACATCGCCGCCCTTGACTCCACCCTGACCACGGTGGAGCGGGTGCTCGGCGTCGACGGTCTGCGCAGCCGCATCGACAAGCTCGAACATGAGGCGTCCGACCCGAAACTGTGGGACGACCAGGCCCGCGCGCAGCGGGTGACCAGTGAGTTGTCTCACACTCAGGGCGAGCTGCGGCGGGTCGAGGAGCTACGGAGCCGCCTTGACGACCTGCCGGTGCTCTATGAGCTCGCCGCCGAGGAAGAAGGCTCCGCCGCCGCCGACGCCCTCGCTGAGGCGGATGCCGAGTTCAAGGCGCTGCGCGCCGACATCGAGGCCACCGAGGTAGGCACCCTGCTCTCGGGCGAATACGACGAGCGTGAGGCGCTACTGACAATCCGGTCCGGCGCGGGCGGGGTGGACGCCGCCGACTGGGCCGAGATGCTGATGCGGATGTATGTCCGATGGGCAGAGCAGCACAAATACAACGTCGAGGTGTTCGACACCTCCTACGCCGAAGAAGCCGGGATCAAGAGCGCCACGTTCGCCGTGCACGCGCCGTTCGCTTACGGCACGTTGTCTGTCGAACAGGGCACCCACCGGCTGGTGCGGATCAGCCCGTTCGACAACCAGAGCCGGCGACAGACGTCGTTCGCCGAGGTCGAGGTGCTGCCGGTAGTGGAGACCACCGATCACATCGACATCCCGGAGGGCGATGTACGGGTAGACGTCTACCGTTCCAGCGGGCCCGGTGGGCAGTCGGTGAACACCACCGACTCAGCGGTGCGGCTCACCCATATTCCGACCGGCATCGTGGTCACCTGCCAGAACGAGAAGTCCCAACTGCAGAACAAAATAGCGGCGATGCGGGTTCTTCAGGCAAAGTTGTTGGAACGCAAACGTTTAGAAGAACGTGCTGAGCTCGACGCGTTGAAGGGGGACGGCGGCAGCTCCTGGGGTAACCAGATGCGGTCGTATGTGCTGCACCCCTATCAGATGGTCAAGGATCTGCGGACCGAGTACGAGGTCGGCAATCCGGCGGCCGTTTTGGACGGAGACATCGACGGGTTCCTGGAAGCGGGAATCCGGTGGCGCAACAGGCGAGATGACGACTAACACCACAATTCTTGCCATAGCCACAGCCTCTGCGACCCAGCGTTGGCAAGACTTCTGGCGCGGCGAGATCGGTAAATGGATCATCGACAACGGTCTGCGGATCGCCATGCTGTTGATCGCCGCGGTGCTGGCGGCTCGCTTGGTGACCTGGGTTGCGAAACAGGTGACCCAGCGCCTCGATCTGGGGTTCGCCGAAAGTGACGCGTTGGTGCGCTCGGAGGCAACCAAGCACCGGCAGGCGCTGGCGTCGGTGATCTCCTGGGTGTCGATCGTCATCATTTATGTCCTCGTCACTTACGAGATCATCGACATCTTGCCGTTTCCGGTCGGTTCGCTGGTGGGGCCGGCGGCGGTGCTGGGCGCAGCGCTGGGCTTCGGTGCCCAGCGCCTGGTGCAGGACCTGCTTGCGGGGTTCTTCATCATCGTCGAGAAGCAGTACGGGTTCGGCGACCTGGTCGAACTCAGCATGATTGGGTCGCCGGAGAATGCGGCCGGCACAGTGGAGGAGGTCACGCTGCGGGTGACCAAGCTGCGCTCCAGTGACGGTGAGGTGTACACAGTTCCCAACGGAAACATCGTCAAATCGGTCAACCTCTCCAAAGACTGGGCGCGCGCGGTCGTGGACATCCCCGTCCCGACCAGCGCCGACCTCGGCCAAGTCAACGAGGTCCTACACGAGGAGTGCGAGCACGCGCGCGACGACCCGATGCTGGGGGAGTTGTTGTTGGATGTGCCCTCGGTGATGGGGGTGGAAAGCATCGAACTGGACACCGTCACCTTGCGATTGGTGGCCCGCACGCTGCCCGGCAAGCAGTTTGAGGCGGGCCGGCAGTTGCGAGTGCTCGTGATCCGCGCGCTCACCCGCGCCGGGATCGTCACCGCGGCCGATGCGCAGGCCGCGGTGCGGGCCATCGTCCACCCTGCGACGGCCCGCGGCGCAGAGGACAAAACTCAGGGTCCAGAGCGGGAGCGATGAAGTTCACGTTCACTTCGACCTTCTTGCGGAGGCACAGCGACCACAAGCGTGGCTGGCCGGGCTACCTGTTCGGCGGCCATGTCCGCACGTCGACCCTGGTGTTGATCGCGGCGTTCCTGGCGGTGTGGTGGGTCTACAACACCTACGGGCCGCAGCAGCCGGCTGGCGGTGGCACGCCGCCGACCCAGGTGGTGCCGCCGGGCTTCGTACCCGATCCCAACTACACCTGGGTGCCGCGCACCAGGCTGCGGCAGCCACCATCCACCACCAAAGTGACGCCGACCACCACGCCCGAAACCACGACCAGCTCGCCGCCGTCTGGCCCGCCGCCGTTTGAGCTGCCGCCGCCCTTCGGCCCGGGCACCTCGAGCCCGCCCACATCCCAGCCGTCGCAGACATCCCCGTCGCAGCAACCACAGCCGGGACCGGGCCCGACGCCCAGCTCGACACCACCGGCCAGTTGATTTTCGCCCCCCGGCGAAACTCACCGCTACACTGGCGTGCCGTGATGATCACCCTGGACCATGTCACCAAGCAGTACAAATCGTCGGCACGTCCGGCGTTGGATGACGTCAACGTCAAGATCGACAAGGGTGAGTTCGTCTTCCTGATCGGTCCGTCGGGTTCGGGCAAGTCGACGTTCATGCGGCTGCTGCTGGCGGCGGAGTCGCCGACCAGCGGTGATGTCCGGGTCTCGAAGTTCCATGTCAACAAACTCCGCGGTCGCCACGTGCCGAAGCTGCGTCAGGTGATCGGTTGCGTCTTCCAGGACTTTCGGTTGTTGCAGCAGAAGACGGTGTACGACAACGTCGCCTTCGCATTGGAGGTCATCGGCAAACGCACTGACGCGATCAACCGGGTGGTGCCCGACGTGCTCGAGACGGTCGGCCTTTCGGGCAAGGCCAACCGACTGCCGAACGAGCTGTCCGGCGGCGAGCAGCAGCGGGTTGCGATCGCCCGCGCATTTGTGAACCGGCCGCTGGTTCTGCTGGCCGACGAGCCCACTGGCAACCTCGACCCAGACACCAGTAAGGACATCATGGATTTGTTGGAGCGGATCAACCGCACCGGGACGACGGTGCTGATGGCAACGCACGACCACCACATCGTCGACTCGATGCGGCAGCGGGTGGTCGAATTGTCGCTGGGCAGGCTGGTTCGCGACGAGCAGCGTGGCGTCTACGGGATGGATCGCTAAGTGCGCTTCGGGTTCCTGCTCAACGAGGTCCTGACCGGCCTTCGTCGCAATGTCACCATGACGATGGCGATGATCCTGACGACCGCGATCTCGATTGCCCTGTTCGGTGGCGGTCTGCTGGTAGTCCGGTTGGCTGACAACTCCCGCGCTATTTACCTCGACCGAGTCGAGACGCAGGTCTTTTTGACCACCGACGTGTCGGCCAATGACCCGACGTGCGACGCCAACCCGTGCAAGGCACTTCGTGAGAAGATCGAAGGCCGTAATGACGTTAAGTCGGTGCGGTTCCTCGACCGCGAGGCAGCTTACGCGGACGCGATCCGCAAGTTTCCGCAGTTTAAGGATGTGGCCGGCAAAGATTCGTTTCCGGCGTCGTTCATCGTCAAGCTGAACAATCCCGAAGAACACAAAGAATTCGATGCAGCCATGCTGGGTCAGCCGGGGGTTGACCACGTTCTCAACGAAAAGGAGCTGATCGACCGGCTGTTCGCGGTGCTGGAGGGCCTGAGCAATGCCGCGTTCGCCGTTGCGCTGGTCCAGGCCATCGGGGCGATTTTGTTGATCGCCAACATGGTCCAGGTCGCGGCCTATACGCGGCGCACGGAGATCGGCATCATGCGACTGGTCGGCGCCAGCCGCTGGTATACCCAACTGCCCTTCCTGGTGGAGGCGACGGTGGCTGCGACTGTGGGTGTCGTCATCGCGATCGTCGGCCTGATCGCGGTGCGGGCGATGTTCCTGGACAACGCGCTGAACCAGTTCTACCAAGCCAATCTGATAGCCCGGGTCGACTATGCCGACATTCTTTTCATCGCGCCGTGGCTTTTGCTGCTGGGCGTGGCGATGGCTGGGTTGACTGCCTACGGCACTTTGCGCATATACGTACGGCGGTAGCTGTGGCCGACAAGCCGCGTGGTGGCAGACAAATCATCGCGAGCAATCGCAAAGCTCGGCACAACTATTCGATCATCGAGGTGTTCGAGGCAGGCGTGGCGCTGCAGGGAACCGAGGTGAAGAGCCTGCGAGAGGGGCACGCGTCCCTGGCTGACGCGTTCGCCACCGTCGACGACGGTGAAGTATGGCTTCGCAACCTGCACATCCCGGAGTACCAGCACGGAAGTTGGACCAACCACGAACCGCGGCGCAACCGAAAGTTGCTGTTGCACCGCCGCCAGATCGACACCCTGATCGGCAAGATCCGCGAAGGTAACTTTGCGCTGGTGCCGCTGTCGCTGTATTTCACCGAGGGCAAGGTCAAGGTCGAACTCGCGCTGGCACGCGGCAAGCAAGCGCACGACAAACGCCAGGACATGGCCCGCCGCGATGCCCAGCGTGAAGTGCTCCGGGAGCTGGGGCGTCGTGCCAAGGGTATGAACTGATCGCGGCCGGGTGATGCGCGGTTTAGCATCGATTCGTGACTAAACCCCGTTCCCTCACCCAACTCGACAAGTCCGACGTGCTGGCCGGCCTCTTCGCCGTATGGGACTCCATCGACGCGCTGCTGGACGGACTGCCTGAGACGGACTGGCAGGTGATGAGTCCGCTGCCCGGTTGGGACGTGAAGGCCCTGGTGTCGCACATCATCGGTACCGAGTCATTCCTGTCCGGCATTGCCGCACCCCAGCCGGAGATCGACGTCTCGGCGCTCGAGCATGTGCGCAACGACATCGGCGCGATGAACGAGTGCTGGGTGCGCCATCTCTGCGGCGAATCGGGCGCAAGCGTGCTTGAGCGGTTCCGCGCGATAACCGATAGTCGCCGCACGGCGCTGACGAGTATGTCCGACGATGACTGGAACGCGGTGACCCCGACGCCGGCCGGCATGGACAGCTACGGACGGTTCATGCGGATACGGGTCTTCGACTGCTGGATGCACGAACAAGACATCCGCGCGGCAGTGCAGCGGCCGTCGTCCGACGACGACCTGCACGGACCTGCGTCGCAACTGGCCCTCGACGAGATCTCGGCCACCATGGGGTTCGTCGTCGGCAAGCTCGCCAAGGCGCCCGACGGTTCACGCATCCTGTTCGAGCTGACCGGCCCGCTGGCCCGTAGCATCCGCGTCTCCGTCGACGGTCGCGCCCAGGTGGTCGACGAATTCGGCGGGCCGGAACCGACGGCGACGATCACACTTGACGGGCTGCAGTTCAGCAGGCTCGCCGGCGGTCGACCGATGTGCCCCGCACGGAGCCAGGAAGTCAGCCTCGGTGGCGACAAAGACCTGGCCGCTCATATCGTCGACCACCTGAACTTCGTGATCTGATCGGGAAGTTAATTCCGTTGCCGCTGGTTGATACCGGCGTAGAATGGGGTGTCCTGCCCGAAAATGGGCAGGGATGCGAGGGGCTGAACGGTTTCGACTTCGCGCATCGAATCAAGGGAAGCGTGCCGGTGCAGGCAAGAGACCACCGCAAGCGTCGTTGCAACCATATAAGCGCCGATTCACATCAGCGCGACTACGCTCTCGCTGCCTAAGCGACGGCTAGTCTGTCAGACCGGGAAAGCCCTCGGCCCGGACCCTGGCATCAGCTAGAGGGATCCACCGATGAGTTCGGTCGCGGGACTCATCGGGACATTTACAGCGACTGGGATCGTCATCCTGGCTAGTTCGCGTGACCAGGAGATCCGAGCAGAGACATAGCGGACTGCGCACGGAGAAGCCTTGAGGGAATGCCGTAGGACCCGGGTTCGATTCCCGGCAGCTCCACCACAAAACTGCTGGTTAACGAGATGAAAGTGTCGATAACCGCCTTTGCGTCAAGATCTGGGGTGCAGGCTGTTGTCGTGCCCATCTCGTAGCTCTCACTGAAGTAGTTCGTCCAAACTGCTACTTGACGCCTCCGCGTGGGCATAAGCTCCGGCTACTCGGCGATCTGTATTGGCTGGGCAACTTGGGAGGTTGCCCTTTGGTGGCGGGAGCAGCGCGGTGTCTTATGTTTTTGCGTTGCCGGAGGTGATGTCCGCGGCGGCCACGGACGTGGCTTCGATTGGTTCGGTGGTCGCAACGGCAAATCAGAGCGTGGCCGGTGCCACCACGGCGGTATTAGCCGCTGCCGAGGACGAGGTGTCAGCGGCGATCGCGGCGTTATTTTCCGCCCACGGCCAGGGCTATCAAGCGCTCAGCGCACAGGCCGCGCTATTTCATGACCGGTTTGTGCAGGCATTGACCGGCGCGAGCGGGGCGTATGCCGCCGCTGAGGCGGCCAACGCTTCGCCTCTGGCGGCCTTTGAGCAGGAGGTGCTCGGTGTTCAGCAGGAAATTCAGCAGATCCCCACGACACTGACCGCCGGATTCAGCTACGAACTCGAATCTCTAATTTCATCGCCAGGTTCTCCACTCTTAGCGCTGTTTGCCAGTGACATCCCGCCGTTGTCGTGGTTCCTCGGCAACTCCCCGCCGCCGTTGTTGAATTCCCTGCTGGGAGAAACGGTCCAGTACACCACGTCTAACGGGATGAGCGTCGTGCAGATCACGCCGGCCCATCCAACCGGTGACTATGTGGTTGCCATTCACGGTGGCGCGTTTATCTTTCCGCCCTCATTCTTCCACTGGATCAATTACTCGGTGACCGCGTACCAGACCGGCGCGACCTTCGAAGTGCCGATTTACCCGTTGCTGCAGCAAGGAGGTACCGCCGGCACGGTCGTACCCCAAATGGCCGGCCTCATCTCCTCGCAAATCGCTCAACACGGGGTCTCTAACGTCAGCGTGATCGGTGATTCCGCGGGCGGCAACCTCGCACTAGGGGCCGTCCAATACATGGTGAGTCAGGGTGACCCCGTACCGGCGTCGATGGTGTTGCTGTCCCCGTGGCTCGACCTAGGGGCGACCGGGGGGCAGATCGGCAAGGTGTGGGCAGGCAATCTTCCTGTGAACGACTATCTGGTGAGTCCGCTGTATGGGTCACTTACCGGACTTCCGCCGACGTATGTCTACTCGGGCTCGCTGGATCCACTCGAAACATCGGCGTTTGCCCTCCAGCAAGCAGTCGTAGCCCAAGGGGCCCCGATGAGCTTCGTATTCGCCAACGGCGGAATTCACGACTGGGTTCTGCTCACCCCGGGCGGTTTGCCGTACTGGCCGCTGATCGACCAGCAACTCGGTATCGCGGCCTGATTGCGAGTCACGCAAGGCCGACCACGCACACGACTTCCAGCCCGTTGGGTCGAATGGTGTAGGCACCTACTCTGCGGTCCGGGGACGCTCCTGATGGCGAGTATGGGGATCGCCGAGGATCGTGGTCCGCTGCTCCGCTCCGGCGAGTCCCCGCACGCCCGATCAGGTTGTTAGACGAGGCCGTAAATGTCCAGGAGTCGAAATCGTGTCGCATCGAGACGCTGGCCCAGAGTCGAAGCCACTTCCTTTACCAGCTCGTATCCCAGCTCGTGATCCTCTTCGCATTTTGCGCGCAGGCACTTGCCATCCAGCGCGATCGCTCGGGTCGTCTCCACCGCGCGCGCGTCGAACCGTGAGCGATAGGGGGGTATCAGCCAAGACCATCCGAGCATGTCGCCGCCGCCCAGAGTCTCAATCGTCAAGCTGCCGTGACCAGGAGTAACGACTTCGAGTGCGACTTTTCCTTCGCGGATGAGATAGAAGGCATTGGCTTCTCTGCCTTCTTGAAAGATGAACTCACCGGCGTTGAAGCGGACGTTCGACGCACATCCGACTACCAGTTGATGATAACGGGGGTCCACCCGGCTAAAGAACGGATGCTTAGCCAGAATGCCTTCAAGCGTCTTCATTGCGTCTACCTTTCCGGGTGCTCAGCTCCAGGTTAGGCACGGGCCGTGCGCGTCTCAGGTCGGGTGCCGCTCCGGCCACGCTGTAGACCACGATCCATCCGTGCGTCCCACACACGGCACGGTAGACCTCCACGTCGTCCCCCAACGCAGAGGCACCTCGGGATTCGTACGTCGACCAAGGCGGCCACGATTGGTGGTTCAGCGTCGATCGCCGTGACTTCCCTTCGCAACGAGAGAACTAAACCAAAGGTCACGAGCGGGACTGAAGCGGAACGAGATGGAACGAACGGGCAGTTCAGACGGCATATTGCATGCTAGAGCGTCGGTTTCGATTCCCGGCAGCTCCACCGAGAACGACCGAGTCGCTGGCCGCAGAAATTGCCGCGGTCGCCAAAGAGCACGACAACCTTACGCAGCCGCATGCAGGGTGATCTCGGAGATTTCCATCCGGCTCTGGCCATCGGTGGTGCCCAAGGTGGAGATCCACACCAGCACATTGGAGGTCTTGGTCCGGTCATGCACCGCTATGCGGTTGTGCCCCGGCCGCAGTGGCGTGGTTGGGGTCAGCTCGCTGGTGTCGGCCAAATTGGCTGGGGCTGCGGTGGGCGACGAGCGGATCTGCACCCGGGTTCCCGTGCTGGACACGTCGATCGTCACGGCGCTCAGCGCGGTCGGTTCGGACAGGTGCAGCAACAGACCCATTCCCTCGATGAATTTCGGGAAAGGGACGGCGTCCTTATAGGTAACGGTCGACCACGCGGTTTCTGGGTTGCCGTCGATCGCCAAGTTGGCCTGCTGCGGATTGTCGCGGGCACCGTCGGGTGAAAACACCGTTGCGCTCACCGGCTTGACGATTGGTCCGGGGCGAGTCCAGATGCCGAATCCCTCAGTGAAGTACAGAACCGCAGCCGCGGTCAACACGATCACCCCGACGGCGGCGACGAGCGCAACGATTCGGACCCTGCTGGCTCTCGGTGCCTTGTCTCGCGGCGATTTGGCGCGGACCTGGGACCGGCGTCGCTTCGGACGAGCTCCGGCTGAAAAGTTGACGATCTTATCGGCATCGAGGGTGTCGCCGTCCCAGAAGCCGCTGACCTCGACCTCATCCCCGTCTGCGAGCTGACCCGCTACGAGATGAGTTTGTATCTCGACCGGAACAGGAGCACGCCGGTCGCCTAGCGGGTCATATGGGACCACCTGGAACGACAAGATCCCGACCTGATCTTGAGCACCGACAGCGCTTTGCCGGACGCCGCGTGCTGTCCCATGAACGACCACACGCTCGAGGCGCTGCGTGGGTGGACGTTCGCCTGAACCGAGGTCCTCGGCGGGACCCGGCCCCGACGTCTGCGAGCCGGATTGCGGATGTGATGGAGCGGCATCGCGGCAGGGACCCTGCTGCGTGAGGGCTCGGGCAAACTCGACGCAATTCGGGTATCGCTCGTTCGGGTCTTTGGCCAGCGCCCTTGCCAGCACGGCGTCGAGGTGCGCGAGCTCGGGTCGGCGCTCCGATATCCGCGGTGGTGGCGTACTGAGATGGTGGCTGACTACGACAGCGCGATTTGAGTCTTGAAAAGGTGGGGCGCCGGTTAGTAGGTAAAACGTCGTGGCAGCCAGCGCATATTGATCCGCTCGGCCGTCAAGCGGCTTGCCCAGGAGTTGCTCGGGGGCCACGTAACTGATAGTTCCCACGGCGACGCCGACATCAGTGAGGTTGCTGACGTCATCGATTCTGCGAGCAATGCCGAAGTCGGTTAGCAGCACCCTGCGCCGGTGGCCATCGGACGCGGTCACGAGGATGTTCTCCGGCTTGACGTCACGATGGAGCAGACGGAGATCATGACCGAAGTCGAGCGCATCAGCCACCGCTGTCACGATTTCGCAGACGTCTTGTTCTGGCATGCCGCCCGGGTGGCGCTCCCGAATCAAGCGACCTGCGTCAGTGCCGTCCACGTAGTCCATCGAGATCCAGAGCCGGCCGTTGAACTCACCGCGATCGAGAACGCCCACGATATGTGGGTGCCACAGCGTCGCTGCGAATTCGGCTTCGCGAATGAATCTCGCCCGAAACTCCTCGTCGGCTGTTGCGGCCAATGACAAGATCTTCAGCGCGTCGTGACGAGGCAGACGAGGATGCTGGGCGAGGTAAACCTCACCCATACCACCAGTGCCCAGCAAGCGCTGAATAACGTAACCAGCGAAGACGTCACCGTTGTTCAACGGCATGCCCGAAAGCCTACAAACCCGTACGGCCAGGTAGCCACGCGGTGTGGTTCAGCGTCGATCGCCTTTTGTTGGTTAAGCTTCGGTCGCCGCGCCCAGGCGACGTGGGAGGCACGCGTCTGCCGCAGGCGTCGGGGGCGTCATCGACGCCGTTGACGAATGCTTGACAAGCCGCTGCGCCGGATCCAGCATCATGGCGGGATGACCACCTGTGGAATTCCGCGAACGCGGCGGCGGGGAATTACGTGAACGTCGACAGCTCGCTTAGCAGCTTTGCCTTCGGTAAGCCAAGGCGAAAGGCCATCGCTGTTGGAGCTGTCTTACTTGCACTCGTTGCGACTTGCTCGCGTGGCAACGCAGCACACAGAGCAGTAGGCGGCAGCGCACAGGCAACGCAGGCCACAGCTGCGGTTCCCACACTTGACTTTCCCACAGTCTCCAAGCTGCCCGATGGGACTGCCACACCCGATTTCGCAACGGTCTCCAAGCTGATAAACGATGCGATTGCGGCAGATGAGCTGCCGGGTGCTGTGGTTGTGATCGGGCACGGTGGCAAGGTCAACTTCCACCGGGCTTATGGCTCGCGCAAGCTTGCAGGCGAACAGGGGTTGGATGGATCGCCTGCACCTGCAGAGCCGATGACCGAGGACACGATCTTCGACCTGGCGTCGTTGACGAAGTGCCTCGCAACGGCGATCGCCGTCATGCAGCTTTACGAACGTGGCAAGGTTCGGTTCGACGATCCCGTGCAGAACTATTTGCCTGACTTCAACACCGCGAACGATCCACAGCGTGCGCGAGTCACGGTTCGCATGCTGCTTACACACTTTTCAGGCGTAGCGGGAGACGTAAACCTCAGCGACCCGTGGGGACTGGACAGAGCCGATAAGGCAGAGGGCTTTCACCGCGCGCTCACCACGCCGCTGCAGTCGGCTCCCGGTGGAGCTTTTCGCTACTCCGACATCAACTTCATTCTGCTTGGCGCGCTGATCGAGAAACTCACAGGCGAGGCAGAAGACGTTTACGTTCAGCAGAACGTATTTGCGCCGCTTGGGATGGAAGACACCCGCTACCTTCCGCCAGCCAAAGCATGTGGTCCGCACACGATGGCGGGGGCTGCGATTGGGTGGGCTCCTGCGCCAGAAGGGCACGTGCCGGTCACTTGTCCTGCAGGTACATGGAGCACCGGTCTTTTGTCGCGCATCGCACCGACAGCACGTGACGAAGAGAGCAGAGCCGATCCGGGCAAGAATCCCGACTTCGATCATCTGCTTCGGGGCGCCGTGCATGACACGACGACGCGGCGCATGGGCGGAGTGGCCGGGCATGCCGGCGTGTTCTCGACGGCACACGATGTCGGCGTCTTTGCGCAGGCCTTGCTTGACCGGCTCGCAGGCCGTCCGAGCAAGTTTCCGCTGAGGCAGGCGACTCTGGAATTGATGACGAGTCCGCAGCAACCGGGACATTCAGCTCAACAACTCGAAGCGGCGAACGATGCCGTCCGAGAGGCCGTCGCAAACAGACCGAATACAACACATCCGCTGCTCGCTCGGCACTATCCGGCGATCACGGGGCAAAACCTGCGCGGCTTTGGCTGGGATATCGATACGGCCCAGTCCACGGCGCGCGGCATGGTCTTCCCCATCGGAAGCTTTGGCCACACAGGCTTCACCGGAACCTCGCTTTGGATAGACCCAGGCTCAGATACCTACATAGTTCTGCTCGCCAACTCGATCCATACGCGAGGCAGTCCACCGATGTCGAATCTGCGAGGTGAAGTGGCTACTGCGACGGCCCGGGCCCTGCGTCTCTAAAGCAGTGCGTCACCGGCCACGACTTCGGTACTGCCCGGCAGAGCACCTCGGGGAAAGCAAAAATCCCAAACTGGTGGCGGGTCCCCGATAGTCGGTCCACCCGGCGCCTCTCTGTGTCAAGCGGTGCGGTCGCTAGTTGTCGGGTGAGGTCTGGCTGGCCCGGTGAGTGACTTGTCCGAAGTGCTGGTGATGGGGTGTGAGCCGGCCGCGCTGGATGTTGGAGTCGCCCCCACGCGTCCCGCCGGGCCCGCCCCTGTCGTGGCGGCTGTGTCACGGAGAAGCTGTCGGTAGACGGTGTCGGATAGACGTCGTTTGAGGCAGCGCAATGCTTCTCGGTGGCTCTTGCCGGCGGTTCGTTTGCCTCGGTAGTAGGCCCGTCCCGGGGGTGTCGCGGGCGATTTGGGAAATAAGCTCAGGTCCGTTGTCCATCCGCAGCACCATCGGCGGGCCGGAGGCGGCGAAACACCTAGGCCTTCGACGAGTTCGGCCTCCCTGCCCGCGCGGTCGCTGGGCTCTTCCCGTTGGACCGCACGGAGGCGTGCTGCCTCTTGCCTGGCGGGATGCCAGTAGGCACCGGGTCGAACGCGGCGGGACGATCCAGGTACTCGCGGAAGATGCGGGCCATCGTCGCCGCCTGGTAGCCATCGACGAATCGGTGGTCCAGATTGATCGTCAGGGGTAGCACCGGACGAACGACGGGTTGACCGTCTCGAGCCAACACCTTGTCGGTCACAGCACCCAGCAGGATCGTGATGGGCACGTGGCAGAACGTCGGCACCGGGGCAGCGGCCGAATCGAGGCCGTAGGTCCCCACGTTGCTGACGAGTACGGAGCCGTACGGGCGGGCCTCGAGCCCGACGAAGGGAAGGGCCAACTGGAGGCTCTCGGTGACGAATCCGACGCCCGCCATCAGCGGGCGGAGCAGCAACGGCGGCATCCCCTTGACCATGGCCTTCATCTTCTTGAACTGTGGGTCCTTGTCATGGCGGATGCGGCCGGCACGATCGGCCAGCTCCTTGGCGATCACCCAGGGCGGCTTTTCATTGATGCGGCGCACAACGGTGCCCGATAGATCGGTCCTGGCTGCCTCGACTCCGGATACCGGATCTGTCCGAAGCGATACAACGAAGAAGCAGTCGACGGTGGGGGACGGCAGGAAGCTGCCAAACACGACCCGGCCGTTGAGCCCCGGCAAGGCTTCGACGACCTTGCCGGCGGCCCGACCCACGAGGTCCACCGGGGTGATGTGCTGGCCAGTGGCTTGGCGCACTTGCTCGATGTACTCGAGCAAGTGAGGGGCTTCGATGTCAATCGTGGCCGAAATCGTCGGGTCTGTCCTCGGACGCCAGGTAGCCATGGCGATCTTCCGCCAGACGGAGAACGGGATGGCTGACGTGGCCTCGGTCATCGGAAACACCTCTCCTCAGGACGCAACAAAACGGGCTCAAAAACGCCGTGCCCGGCCACGTCATCCTGATTCTTCGACCAGAGCCCGCGCACGGCCAGAGGACAAGGTCACTTGCGCGCCGGCGCAATAGCAACGAACCCCTATCGACACCCCGCCCCGACCATCGTTCCGTTGCCGACGCAGCTTCAATGACCACTCCGAGGCGCTGCGCTTCGGAGGATGTGGCCAATCGGCTCGGTCCGGCCGAAACTTTGAGGATCAGGACACGATGTGGATATGCCCAAAGGTTCGGCCGCTGACCTACACTCACTGGTTGGCGAGTGCAGACTGGGAGAGCCGATGAGGATCAAATCGACGGACTCAACCCCCGCACCATGCCGAAGTGTGCAGCCGTTGACCGGATCCGCTGAGCCGCCGGCCAGAACCGCACCGGCCAAGCTCACCGAAGAACAGCGGGCATGGCTCGATCAGGCGTCGCGGCGCGAGGTCGATGGGTGGCTCCACGTCGCGGTCGCAGGGTCGCCGGCAGCGCGTGGGTTCCAGTACGGGTATTCTCGTCGCCGACGAGTATGCGCAGTCGATCCGCGTCTATCAGGAGATGACCTACCAGCAAATCGGCATGGGCTACGACTTCTTCGTCGACAGGGCCGCGAACTGCATGCTGACAAGGTCCCTGACGATGGCAACCGAATGGTCATGCAGACCGCGCCCGGCTGGATCGCCAGCATGACCGATTTCTGGATGACCAGCGCGGGGCTGGCCATCACCGAGACGACGATTGGTGGCTACGAGGGATTCAAAGGCTATGACGAGACTCGCGTGCCGGAGTTCGTTCGGGCACGCAGGACCGGTCAATACGCTCACGATATCGACCACTGGATCGAGATGCTCAACACCGATAACAATGGCGGGTACGCCAATTCGTGGTTGATCGGCGATGTCAAGACGGGCGAGATCGCGCGCTACGAGGAGGGTCTGCTGTACCAGAGCCTCGCGCGGAAGACGGACGGCTACTTCTGGGGTGACAATGCCCCGACGGACCCGCCGATCCGCAATCTGGAGTGCAGCGCGACGGGGTTCAGTGACATTCGGACGCCCAACGGCGCGCGGCAGGTCCGCTGGCAACAGCTTCTTTCCGAGCACGACGGTCATATCGACACGCAAGCCGCCCGGCGCATGCTGGGCGACACGTTCGACCAGTATCTGGGCTACGTGCACCCGTCTGCCCGGACCATTTGCGCACATTCCGATGCCGATCCGTGCCATTTCAGCGGGCTGACACCGTTCACCCCGTTTGGATCGGTGGACGGCAAGGTCGTCACGTCCGCCGATGTCGAGTCGATGAGCTTGTGGGCGAGGTTCGGCCGAGGTGACGGCGCCGAGTTCATCGCCGAGGATTTCCTTCGTATGCATCCGCAATGGAATTGGCAGCGGGGCCATTTGAAGGATTGGCCCCAGCGGCCTTGGACCTATATCCGGTCAGACGGCGCAACCAAGCCCTGAACCGTGCGCGCGTTCAGATGCCCAGAGTGCGGGCAGGCGGTCGGTTTCGAGGCGCAAAGCTGCCCGACGTGTGCGATGGCGGTCGGCTATCACTACCCGTCACGGCAGATGCTGGCCCTCTCGGGGCGGACCGACGTGGTTGTTGACGACCGTCAGTGGACGCGGTGTTCGCACTGGGAGCGTGGCTGCAACTGGCTCACCGCTGGTGACAGCGGATTAGGTCGGTGTTTCCCGGACAGCTTCGTGCGCCGGGGCCCCGCACCCGACGACAGCAAGGCGTTGGCGGAGCTCGACAACACGTTGAAGGCGTTGCGGCGGTTGATTTTCGAGCTGATCGACTTGGGCCTGCCGATCCGGCCGTACTACCAAGCCGATGACGGGTTAGCGTTTGATCTGCTGTCGAGCGAGTCGTTGGGCGGTCCGGTGATGATCGGACATGCTAACGGAGTGATCACCATCGACCTGGCTGAGTCAGTGGAACTCTATCGCGAGCGACTCCGCATCCACCTCAAAGAGCCTTACCGCACGATGCTGGGTCATTTCCGTCACGAGGTCGGTCACTATTACGAGATGATTCTAGTCCAGAACACGCCTCTGGCCGAGGACGCTCGAGCGTTGTTTGGCGATGAGCGCGAGGACTACCAGGCGGCCCTGCAACGCCACTACAGCGGCGTCTTCCCGCCGGACTGGCAGTTGAGCTACATCTCGGAATACGCGACCGCGCACCCCTGGGAGGATTTCGCCGAAAGTTTCGCACATTATTTGCACATCACGGGAACCCTTGCCACGATCGCAGATTCGGGTCTGGTGTTGCAGGCTGAGAGGGTCAAGTGGGACCTGAAAACGGACATAGACGCACGAGTTTCCTATGCCGATGCCACGATTGCCGACATCGTCGGGGACTGGTTGCCGCTGTCTGGTGTACTGAACCGCGTCAACCACTCGATGGGCCGCGACGACCTGTACCCGTTCTCGCTGCCGCCGCGTGTGGTTGACAAGCTCGGCTTCATCCATCGGGTGGTTACGACCGCCGCCGCTGATAATGCTGCCGTCAAACAGAATTGAACCCATGGCTCTCATTCCTATCTCTCCCGATCTGATCAACAAGGCAGTCGTCGACGCGCATGAGAAGCAGAAGAACAAGCGGGGCGGCAAGAACGCCAGCTACATTCCGATGTTGGCGAAGGTGCCCTCTAGCCTCTTCGCTGTCTGTGTCGCGACCGTCGACGGGCAGACATTCGCCGCCGGTGACGCAGGGTACGAATTTGCGCTGGAATCGATCTCGAAGGTTTTCACGCTCGCGCTTGTGATCGAGCAACGCGGCCCCCGAGAGGTCCTCCGCAAGGTCGGCGCGAACGCGACTGGTCATGCTTTCAACTCGGTGTCAGCACTGGAACAGCACAATGACAAACCGATGTCGCCACTCGTCAATGCCGGCGCGATAGCGACGGCCAGCCTGGTCGACGCTATCGATGCCGAGGACCGCTGGCGCCAGATCCTGCAAGTGCAAAGCGATTTCGCGGGGCGTCAGATCTCGATCAGCGAAGAAATCAATGCTTCCGAGCAAGCCACCAACTTCCATAACCGCGCAATCGCCTGGCTGTTGCGCGACGGCGGACACATCTACTGCGACCCGATGGAAGCTTGCGACATTTATACGCGGCAGTGCTCGACGTTGGTCACGACGGTGGACCTGGCAGTCATGGGGGCGACACTGGCTAGCGGCGGGTCCAATCCGCTCACCGGCGAGCGGGTCATCGCGCACGCCAAGGTTCCGCATGTGCTAGCTGCGATGACGATGGAAGGCATCTACACTCGTTCGGGCGACTGGGCCTATAGCGTGGGATTGCCCGCCAAGAGCGGCGTGGGAGGCGGGTTGGTCGCTGTCGTGCCGGGTCAGCTGGCGATTGCGGCGTTCTCGCCGCCGCTGGACAAGGTCGGCAACAGCGTGCGCGCACAAGCGGCAGTGGCGCAGATCGCGCACGCACTGCAACTCGGGCTGTTCAACGTCCCACGCCGCAACGAATAGGGGCTCGTCTGAAGCCGGCCGCAGCCCGGCTCAATGACCAGAGTGACGTTTAATTGGAGATTTTGTCGATAACCAACCATTGTCGATGAGAAAAGAAAGCTGGCCAGGACTTTAGCTTCTGCTATGGCATCGCTCCCTAACGGCACTCCCAAGGACGGAAACAAAAGTCTTGGAAGGACTTCGGGGACTGCTTGCCGTCTAGCCGGTAGAAAACCCGCACGTAGGACCTTGAAAAGGCAGGATTGCGAGTGGGTTTCGGCCTGCAGGTGACGGGCGGGAATCGAACCCGCGACCAAAATTACCAGACTCCATGACCTTACAACGTCGATCGTTGCCTAACGAGCCTGTGGGACAAGTAGATTGGCGCGACTGAAAATCCGGCGACGACCGGACGACTCTCGCCGGTTCCGGGCATTCGTGGTCAAGCAGTCAGAACGGCATCGGTTGGTTGTAGATAGTCCCGGTTTGGTTTTTGACGGGGTCGGTACAGGTTATGGTGACGTTCCAAAGCGTGCCCGTCGGCAGCTCGGGCGCGAAGTCCAACTGTTGCTGGCTCCCCTGGTTCAGCTGAAATGTCTGGTTGAGCGGGGCCATTGGAGTGCCGATGCCCTGGAGTACGTCCATGGTCCCCATCGTCGGGGTGGCGTTGAAAGTGCAGGAGCCGTATGTGCCGGGGTTCCCATTTCCGCTGGTGTCTGTGACAGTGATTTTCAGACTTGGAATGTTGTTCAGCGTTGCCGGTTGGAACCGGACACTGGCGGTGTCGTCGGCCCGGGCGGTTCCTGAACCGAAGCACAAGACGGCGGACACGGCCACGCCCAGCGCCAAGAGGCCCCGTTTCTTCGTCGGGCTGCAGGAGTCCACGTTGCGCATCCTTTCTGCGGTCGTGTTGCCCCCCAGGTTTGTCGCCCTCAGAGTAGTAAGAGCGACGACCCCACCAGCGCTCGCCACGCCGGACGCTTGCGAGCTTTTCGCGGGTTGTTCGGGCTCGGCGAGGTTGGCGGATCGTTCAGCGACTGCGACCGTAAGACCCCGCTGGGATATGTGGAGGCTCCAGACCTTGGAAACGAGGATGCAGTCATGCCGAAGGAAAAGGTGCCTGGAGCCGGCTCCACGGTTACCTGGGCGACGTACCGCCGGCAGAGTTCGAAGCCGCGTTCTACGCTAAGAAACGGACCGGCCCCGTCAAGACCCGAGTCTGTTTCCGCAGGTAACCAGCGGGACTGAACCGTGTCGAGACGGAGTAAACCCGCAGGTGAATCGGTATTTTTGCAGATAGAACGGCGGGTTCGATTCCCGGCAGCTCTACCAGCAGGGCCGCTGTTGAGCGGCGCTCGGCCCGTAGTCAAGCGCGATGTTTTTGGTGAGCAGCACGACACCGCCGTTGGCGGCGTCGTAGAAGCTGCCGCCCTCAGCCGGCAGGCGCCGCGCGGTGGCCAGGCCGATGCCCGAGGCCAGACCCGTCACGACGAAGGTGCGCGAGCGGACACGTTCGACGTCCACCATGGCTGACTCCTTTGTCGGGTGGAGTTTGCCTGTCGGGTGGGGTTTCCGCGGTCGTTAAGCGGGATGTGTCGGGCCATGGCAAGCCAGTCATGGACAGCTTCAGCGCCGCGGAGTGAAATGGGAACCAGACCGGCGAATCCCCCAACCGCCCGACCCAGTCGAGGAGTTAGACCATGCACGCCTTGTCGACACCAGGAGCGACGACCACATCAACACCGCCACCAGGTCACACTCCCGCACCGATGCACCACCCCCGCCGCTGGGGACGGGTTCGGCACGCAGTGCGGCAGGTCGCCGTCGCGGCCGCCGTGACGGCGGCAATCGCCCTGACCGGCACCATCAACCGACCGGCGGTGATGCTGACTACGGGCGACGCGATCGACATCGCGCCGGGCATCTCGGTCACCCCCGCTCCGGGCTGGACAGTCGGAGACCAGGGTCCCGGCTGGGTCACGCTCCACAACGCCTCCTCCACCGCGGAATTGGAAATCAAGGTCAAACCTGCCAACGGGACGGACCCCGTCGCCGTGCTGCAGGCCGATATCAATCAGTTGAGCAGCGTGTCGACGACGGGTCTGACCAACGTCAAAGACCTGACGGCGCCCACTGCGGAACCGCCGCAAAGCGGAAACTTTCAGCAGGAAGCCTCCATCGACTACAGCGCCGATGGGACATCACGGATGGGCCTGGTTCCCGTCGTCGGCTCATTTATCGAGCTGTTGAACACCTCGACCCATCAGTCGGCCTTCGTAGTGTTCGCGCAAAACGGCGACGTGACCACTCGCGCTGACAACGAGGCTCAAATGATGATCGACTCGTTGCTGTGACGGTTGCTTGCGTTACTGCTCAACTCGCAACGCCGCCAATGTTCTTCCAGCTCGAGCGCGTGCTCGTCAGTCCGCATTGGCGGAAACCGGCTGGAACAGCCTGTACTGGAACAACCACGACCAGCCGCGACAACGCCCGCACACCAATGCAATGGGACGCGGGACCGAACGCTGGATTCGCCACCGGATACGGTCTTCGCGCACTACCAAGCTCTCATCCGACTCCACCACGAATTGCCCGTCCTGGTGGACGGCGACTTCACGCCGCTGATGGCCGAGGACCCGCAGATCGGGGCGTACACCAGAACCACCCCGAACAGGAAACTCCTCGTGATCGCCAACTGCGGACGCGATCCCCGGACCTTCGAAATCGGGGAAGCAATCGGCCGAGAATGGATTGCGGCCGATCTGCTGCTCAGCAACCTGCCCGATGCCCCGGCCACGTCGACGCGCTCCCCGCTAGGGTCCCTCGACTTAGCCGGCTGGGACGCGCGCATCTACTCCGCCGGCCCAGGCGAACCGACGTCGTGATCACCGTGCTCGGCGACAGAGTCCTTTTCGAGTAGCCGCTTGGGGTGCATGCCGTCGACCATGCCGACGAACGGCGGGTGGATGCTGTATCCCAGCATCCGGCGAAGGTCTTCGGATACCACCTGGACCGTTTCACGCGCAGTCGAAAGGGTGAAGGCCTCTTGGGGTCGAAGCCATGGTTCGCAGTACTGCGCGGTGACGGCCAGGCGGGACTGGTCTGAATGGTTGGCGCCGCCTCCGTGCCACAGAGTGCCGATGAAGAACACACACGAGCCGGGGGGCATCACCACACTGATCCGGAGGTCCTGGCTGGTGGGACGACGATCGGCGTCCCACCGGTGACTCCCGGGCAACACCACGGTGGCACCGTTGTCATCGGTGAAGGCATCGATAGCCCAGATGGTGGCGGCACTCAGTGGTGGTCGGGGCCGGGGGACGGGGTACATGGCGTCGTCGTAGTGCAACAGCTGGGCCTGCTCACCGGGGCTGATGTCGATGACTTGGAGCTGGGAGAGCAGGTAGTTGGGTAGGAACAGCCGATCGAGCAGTGCCAGTATTCGTGGGTGCTCGACCAGCGCGTCGCAGACGCGGGTCTTGGTGAGAACGTTGTAGAGCCGCCGGGTGCGCAGGCCTTCGAAGGAATTGCGGCCGGTCCTGTCTAGAAGCGGACCAACCGCTGCCTTGATCTCCTCGCAGGCCGCAGCGGTGAGCAAGCCCTCCAAGATCAGGTATCCGTCGCGTTCGACGGCAACCAGGTCGGCGTCGACGACTGCTGGGTCGATGGTGGCGCCACTGCTGGCGGTGAACTTGTACCGACCGGCGAGATCGGTTCCCAGCTCCTCGACCGATTCAATCGTGCGGGCAGTAGCGCTGGAAGGGTTGTGCGACAAGGGTTGTCCTTTCAAAGGTCGGACAGGCCGACCGCGCCGGAGACAAATGCCCACAGCTGATCGACGACAGCTTCGGCGGGCGGACGAGGAACCCGGGTCAAACACACCGCGACGACGGCGTTGGTTCCGCCGAGAGTTGCCGCCGCCATAAGCTCGGGGTCGCGCTCTGCGGGGAGTTCGCCGGCTCGCTGCGCGTGGGCCATGTTGCGGGCACCGACCTCGATCAGCTGGTGCAGATGACGGGTTTGGGCGGCGGCCACCTCTGCGTCACCGAACCCGGCGAGCACGATCGGCGCCACCGGCTCGTCGTAGAGGAAGGTCACCCAATCGCGGATACGTTGCAACTCACGCTCCGCCCAGGTCGGGGCGTCATAAATACGCATCGCGGCTGCGTCGCAGAGCCGCTGATAAAACGCCTCCAGCACCGCGATGAGCAGTCCGGTCCGGGTGGCGAAGTACCGGTAGGGCAGCCCCACGCTCACCTCGGCCCGGCGGGCCACCGCTGCCACCTCAATCTCGCCGGTCTCTGCCAGCTCGTCGGTGGCCGCGCACAGCAGCCTGTCCCGTGCCATCGCACCTCGCGATTGCACCGGTGCCACCATGCGACAACCGTAAGTTGAGTTCAACTCAAAATCAAGGCTGGTTCATCGGATGTCGACGTGGCAGCCTGAGGCGTTGCTGACGGCGGTCTGGGCGATGGCCGTCCAGGTGCCCGCGAACCAAGCAGTGGTCACCGAAACGCTTTAGTCCGAAAGCCGGCAAGTCCATGCCGCAACGACGCCATTGGCGCGTACGCCCATGGCGGTCTGACAAGCTCGTCCGCCGGTCACGATTTGGGCGGCGGCCATCGACACGCCGACCACTTCGCCGCGGAATTGCACGGCGCGAAAGTCGTAGGCCCGGTAATCCTCGCCGGTGCCCTGCGCGGTTGGGTGCCACTGGGCGAGCTGCCCAGGCCAACTACCAACTCAGAATTACGACACCCCCTTGTCCGCCGGGGCAATCACCTGTGTACTCAACGAGGTCACAGGCGTCACGTGTCGGGACACCCGCACAGGTCATTTCTCCGAACTGTCGCGGCAGTCCTAACAGCTGGGATGACACACCGCGACCATGTATTCGGGAAACAGGAGGCAATGCTTCGATGCGAATAGTTAGTTGGGCTGCGCTTGTCGCCGTTCTCTGCGCATTGAATCCGCTGGCGGCACCCGCTCACGCCACACCTACTTGTGGGGTCAACCTGGGTGACCCACAGATTCAAGCTGCGATCACTTCTCTGCCGGCCCTGTCGCAAGGTTCCCCATGGAATCAGAATCCACGAAGCTTCGATCCGAGCAGTAATTACAATCCGTGCGCAACCCTGTCGGCGGTCATCATCACCGTTAAAGGGGCGACCGGCAGTTCGCCTGAGCTGGCGTTGCTATTCCACAACGGCAGTTACGTTGGTATAGCCACATCGAAGGCATACGCTTTCACGACTCTGAATGTGGCTCAGACAACCGATGACATCGTGGCCCTCAACTACAAAGACGGTAGGAACGTCTGCACCGCATGCACTGGACCGATCACCACCGTGAGGTATCAGTGGCAAGGCGACCATGTCGTGATGTTGGACCCTGCACCCGCGTGGTGAATAGGAACCACGACATACGTCGCGCACTACTTGAGTCGCAGAAGACAAGGGCACCACACATAGCGCCATCCCCGGTGTCGCCCGATGCGGGTTCTGCGTCTAATCGTGGCTTTGCACGCCGGTCAGCCTCCGAATCGTTTGAATTTCGCTGTCGTGATAGGGCCGTCCATCGGGTCGTAGGAGGTCGCTGAACCATACTTTCGGGGGCGCTTTGTACGGGTGATCCCACGAACCCCACGGCAGGTACGTCTGAGTCTTCCCAGCTACCAAACCCCAATTGAGTGCACCAACGTTATGCCGCTTAGCAATCGGCAGGATCCCCTCAACAGTGCTGCGCAGAGGCCGAGCCAGGTACTCGGTGCAGATGATCGGCCGCCCCAGTGGAGAAAGTTCAGTGATCCGGGCCTCGAACTCGGCTGGTGCACCATAGCTGTGGAATGTGATCACGTCGGCGTTGTCAAGTTGAATGCTACTGATTGTGCTGCGGCGCCCGGGATCTCCCCAGTTCCCATGCCAGACGCCGCTTGTCAATGGTTGACTCGGATCGGCTGAACGCGCCCAGCGGAACACCTGGGGGAGCAGCTCTGCGACAAGCTCCCGCTTGTCTTTCCTCTCCACCTTGCGATACGCGCGCGCGGGATTGTCGGGTTCATTCCACAGGTCCCAACCCAAAACGCGATCATCATTGCGGAATTGGCTCAACACGCCCGTGACATAGCCGTACAGAATGCTTCTATAGCGGCGGTCATCGAGGTGTTGAGCGCCCGGGCTCTGCACCCAGCCGGAGTTGTGCACTCCAGGTCGCGGCGCGCGCTGACGACCTGGCCTGGGGAACGGGTCCCAACAGGAGTCGAACAAGACAAAGAGTGGTTTGATGCCGTGGTGCGCCGCGATGGCGACGAACTGCGCGAGACGGCTTTGGAAGCCTCGTGGATCCTGGGCCCACAGCTGATCGTGGAGGAAGACCCGCACAGTGTTGTACCCGTGCAACCGGGCCACGCGCAGCTCGCTATCGATGCGCCGGGGGTCATAAGTGCCCGGCTGAAACATCTCGAGCTGATTGATGGCGTTTGAGGTGGTGTAGTTCGCGCCGACGAGCCAGCCTTGCGCTTGATACCAGCTGTTGGCGCGGTCAGCCGACCACCGGCCTGGCTCGGCGCAGGCGCGGGGCGCGTGGGCCAGTGCCGTGCCAACGGCCAGCAGCAGCGGTAGCTTCAGGGCCGTTCGACGGTGCACGAAGTGACAATAATTTTTCCGGGCGACGTGTCTGGCCTGCTTGGCGACGTGTTTGGTCTTGCTTATCGATTCGCAATAATTTGAGGTTGGGAATCGTTACTTCGTCGTCCGCCCGGCGGTATTCAGCGCACTCGGTCGGCGTAGGTGCTGACGTTTCGCAGTCGGGCGGGATCGCGTCACCCGGACCCGGATTGCCTTGCGCCACAGCGCTTACGGCGATGCCAGCTTGGCGCGGAAGCCCGGGCCGGCTTCGGGCGTCACATTTCGCGCGGTGATCTCTTCGCCACAGTGCGCGCAGGTCAGGCGTGGATCGGCGACCTCGCCGCAGGTGTTGTGGCGCAGCACGATCGGCGGCCCGTCCGGGTGCGGCAAGTGCTCGTCCCCCCACCGCATGAGGACGACGATCGCTCCGAAGAGATCGCGGCCTGCTTCGGTGAGCCGGTACTCGTGGCGCTCGGGATCCCGGGAATATGGCACCCGGTCGAGCAGGCCCACATTGACCAGCATCCGCAGCCGCGACGAGAGCGTGGGCCGCGGGATGTTGAGGTTACGTGCGAGCTGACCGAAGCGCTGCACCCCGAAGAACGCCTCGCGCAGGATGAGGAGTGTCCAGCGCTCACCGACCAGCTCGAGTGCCCGGCCGACCGACTCCGCTTCGAAGCGGTGGGACAGATCGGGGGCGGTCATGGTTCACCAACTGTACCCGGTTCAATTGCTGAACCACAGGTGGTAACTTGACCGTCACCGTCACTCTCACCAGGAGCCCCGATGAATCAGCCGGACCTGACCGCCGCGCCGTCTAGCAGAGCCGAGAGCGACATCGAGACCCTGGCCGAGAAGATCGCGCTTTCGGCCCGGGAGATGTCGGCGGAGATCGACCGCGACCGCCGACTTCCAGACGAGCTGGTGGCCCGTCTGCGCGAGACCGGGCTACTGCGCGCCACCATGCCGCGGGAGGTTGAGGCGCTGGAGCTGGCGCCCGGACTGGTACTGCGATGCGCCGAAGCGGTGGCGCGCGGCGACGCCTCGGCGGGATGGTGCGTGTCGATCGCAATCACCAGCGCACTGCTGGTCGCCTACCTGCCGGAGTCCAGCCGCGACGAGATGTTCGGCGGCGGGCGGGGTGTCGCGGCGGGGGTGTGGGCGCCGCGCGGCACGGCGAGGTCGGTCGATGGCGGTGTTGTGGTGTCCGGGCGCTGGCCGTTCTGCAGCGGGATCAGCCACGCCGACATGATGTTCGCCGGCTGCTTCGTCGACGAGCGGCGCGTGCCTTCCGTCGTTGCACTGCGCAAAGACGACCTGCAGGTCCTCGACACCTGGCACACGCTGGGCCTGCGCGGCACAGGCAGCCACGACACCGTCGCCGATGAGGTCTTCGTGGCCGCCGATCGCGTCTTCTCGGTGCTTGACGGACCAGCCGTGGACCGGCCGCTGTATCGCTTTCCGGTGTTCGGATTCTTCGCGCTGTCGATCGGCGCAGCCGCGCTGGGCAACGCGCGCGCCGCGATCGACGACCTGGTCGAGCTGGCCGGCGGCAAGAAAGGGCTGGGGTCCACGCGCAGCTTGGCCGAACGCCCGGCGACCCAAGCGGCGGTGGCAACGGCCGAGGCGGCGCTGGGCGCCGCTCGCGCGCTGTACTACGAGGCGATCGAGGAGGCCTGGCAGGCCAGCAACGATGCTGACGCGGTGCCGCTGGCGATGCGCAACCGGCTACGCCTGGCGGCCACGCACGCGGTACGGACCTCGGCCGACGTGGTGCGCGACATGTATGACCTGGCCGGCGGCAGCGCCATCTACGACAGCTCGCCTCTGCAGCGCCGGTTCCGCGACGCATTCACCGCCACCGCGCACTTCCAGGTCAACGAGGCATCACGCGAGCTGCCCGGCCGCATCCTGCTCGACCAGCCTGCCGACGCGTCGATGCTGTGACCGGTATCGAAGTCGCCCTACCGTTCTGGCTTGACCGGCCTGACGACGAGGCAACCGATGTCGCGCTGGCCGCGTCTGATACTGGCTTCGATGCGGTGTGGATTGGCGAAATGGCCACCTACGACGCGTTTGCGCTCGCGACCGCGATCGGGCTCCGCGCGCCCGGAATGACCCTGAAGATCGGACCGCTGGCAGTCGGCGTTCGCAGCCCGGTGGCACTGGCGCTGGGTGTCAGTTCGGTCGCCTCCCTCACCGGCAGCCGGGTTGACATCGCATTGGGCGCTTCCAGTCCGGCGATCGTGACCGGCTGGCATGACCGTCAGTGGGCGCACCACGTGCCGGTCATGCGCGAAACCATCGAATGCCTGCGGCCGATATTGACCGGCGCACGCGTCGAGTACGCCGGCCGCCACGTCGGCAGCCATGGTTTTCGACTGCGCGGGGCGCAGCCCGATACGCGAATTGCGGTGGGGGCGTTCGGCCCCGGCATGATTCGGGTGGCGGCCCAGCACGCCGATGAGGTCGTGCTCAACCTTGCTTCGCCCGCCCGTGTCGCGGAGGTGCGTGCGGCCATCAACACCGGAGCCGCCGCAGCCGGCCGCGACGCACCGCGCCTCACGGTGTGGGTGCCGGCCGCCCTGGACCCCGGCGCTGCCGCGCACGCCCAACTGGCCGCTCAGCTGGCCGTGTATCTCGGCCCGCCCGGCTATGGCGAAATGTTCAGCGCGCTGGGTTTCGACGACCTCGTCCGGAGGGCCCGGGCCGGCGCAACTCGCCGCGAACTGGCGGCTGCGATCCCCGTCGAGCTGCTCGACCGGGTGGGCGCGTTGGGCACCGCCGATCGAATCGCGGCACGGCTGCGCGCCTACCACGAAGCCGGCGCCGACTGCGTCGCGGTCGTGCCGTCGACAGCCGAAGACCCGGGCGGCCGGGCGACCCTGCGCGCGGCGACGAGCGCGGTGAGCACTGACCAGGAGATGTGAATCGTGACGCTTGTCAACACCATGTGCCGTCTGGCCGCCCGTCCGGTCGGCCTGCCCAAGCCCTCGGATTGGGAGGTCAGCGACGAGCCCGCCGGGAGTCCCGCGGACGGCGAGTTCCTGGTGCGGGTCGAGTACCTGTCGGTCGATCCGGCGATGCGGACGTGGATGAACGCGGGCCGGTCGTACGTGCCGCCGGTCGAGATCGGCGAGGTGATGCGCGCTGGCGGCATCGGGCGCGTCATCGATTCGCGGCACCCGGATTTCGCGGCCGGCGACGAGGTGTTTGGCATGTTCGGCGTGCAGCGTTACGCGCTTTCCGACGGGCGTGACGTGAGTGCGGTGGACACCACGCTGGCGCCTGCTCCGGTACATCTCGGCGCCCTGGGCATCAGCGGACTGACGGCCTACTTCGGGCTACTCGACGTTGGCCGGCCGCAGCGGGGCCAGACCGTCGTCGTCTCCGGAGCCGCCGGTTCGGTGGGCAGCGTCGCCGGGCAGATTGCCCGGATCAAGGGTTGCCGGGTGATCGGCATCGCCGGCGGGCAGGACAAGTGCCGCTGGCTGGTAGAAGAGCTCGGATTCGACGCCGCCATCGACTATAAAGCGGGCGACCTGCGTGCGCAGCTGAAGATACACGCCCCCAACGGCATTGACGTCTTCTTCGACAACGTCGGGGGAGCGGCTCTGGAGGCCGCACTGGCGCGCCTGGCTCGTGGCGCACGCGTCGTACTCTGCGGGGCCATCTCGCAGTACAACGCGGCCGGCGAGCTCCGCGGGCCGGCCAACTACATGCAACTGCTGGTCGCACGAGCATCGATGACCGGCTTCGTGATCTTCGACTACGCCGACCGATATGGCGAAGCCGTTGCGCAGCTGGCGAATTGGCTGCGCAGCGGTGAGTTGCGATCGCATGAGCAGGTCATCCACGGTGACGTCGGCGACTTTCCCGAGGTCCTGTTGGCGTTGTTTAGCGGTCACAACACCGGCAAACTGGTTCTCGCGCTCGACGGCTCTTCCTAGCGCCAGCAAGAAGAGACTGCCAACGTCTGGAATCGAAGGCAAGGTTGTGGCGATCACGGGCAAAACGACTGCATACACCTACGAAACCACCGACGTCGGCTATGAATCCGGCACCACCATCAGCCCCGACCACACCGCCCACGCCGGCAGATTCAACGACAAAATCAACTGGGTCCGAATCGATCTCGGGGAGGACGCCAAACACGCCGACCACCACGTCGATCCCGACGAACGCGGCCGGATTGCGATGGCGCGGCAAGAGTCAGGTTTGCGACCTGGCCCCGACGATGTCGCGGAACAGGACCTGGCGAAGCGCGAACTCCCGTGGATCGTTGTACAGGTGGAAGCCCGTTCTGTTCATCGCGTAGGCGAACCCGATACCGGTATCGGGATCGGCGAACCCGAACGAGCCGCCGGCTCCGGGCGTTCCGAACGCTTTGTCGGACGAACCAAATGTGAACTTGGGGAAGGGTTTGAG
Organism: uncultured Actinomycetota bacterium; assembly: GCA_963763005.1. Lineage (GTDB taxonomy): Bacteria > Actinomycetota > Actinomycetes > Mycobacteriales > Mycobacteriaceae > Mycobacterium. The sequence continues at coordinate 4,886 of CAVXMI010000010.1, read as the reverse complement.
GTAGCCGAGCGAGAATGTTGTGTCGACATGGAGCACTCTGTCGCGCAACCCCTTAGCAGGTCGAATCGCGGGATTGGCCAGAGCGTCGAGGGTGCTCGCGGTTAAGGCGAGATCAGAACCGCCCGTCGCGACGCAGCCGTACGCTTTGGCCACCGACCGTGCGGTACCGATGCCGTTGGCAGCTGGTATCTCAACTGCGCGCACATCTTCTCGGTTGAAGGCGTGGAGACCGCCGATACCCCTGGCAGTGAAGAGTGCTCGAGCCGTCAGGCCGCGCGCATTCAACATTGCAGCCACAAACCGGGGCGGCATCGTGTTGAGGTGCAGCAGCAGCTCGGTTTTGGAGTAGCCGTGCAAGTGTGCGATGCGGTTGCGGTCCACCGAGGCGGGCAATCCGATGTAAAAATCCAGCCCGAGTGGTTTGGCAACCTCCTGTGCGAAGAACTGCCCGAGCGAACGCCCCAAGGGGTCCGCCTGGCGGATGAGTTCGGATTCATACCAGCCGAGCGTGACGGCGTGGTAGCCGTGCCTGGTCCCAGGGCGCCACGCGGGGGCTTGCGCCGCGAGCACCGCCGACATCTTCGCCGGGTCCGCCAGGTCGTCCAGCGTCAGGGCCGCGTCAATGGCGGGCAGCCCCGCCTGATGGGAAAGCAGCTGCCGCACAGTGATCGAGCCTTTGGACGCTTGCGCAAACTCCGGCCAGTAATCAGCCACCGGGGCGTCATACGAAATGAGTCCCTGATCGACGGCGACTGCGATCGCGAGCGAGGAAACACCTTTCGTGGTCGAGAACATGTTGACCAGGGTGTCCTCTTGCCACGGCACCTTGGTGATGCCATTGCGGTAGCCGCCCCACAGATCGACGACTTTGACGCCATCGCGGTAGACGGCTACGGCTGCCCCAACCTCTTTGCCGCTGAGCATGTTGCGGCGAAAGACGTCGGCAACTTTCCCGTACCCCTCGTCGACGTCCCCGCCAATGAGACCGGGTGGCACTGTGACCGTGAGAACCACGTTCTTGCCGTCACGCAGTGAACGGGTTGTGGGCCGGAAGTGGCTTGATGAGTGGATTGAGCAACTTGCCGGACCGCTCGGGGGTCAGCACATCGGCCGGGTCGAGCGCGATGATCTCGCGGACCGTCTCGTCGTACTCCCAGACGTCCTCGCCGACCAGGCGGCCCCGGTCGTCGTAGGGCCAGATCATGTGCTCGGCAGATTTCACCAGGTACGTAGCGTCGGGGTCGACGGGCAGGCCGTCTTCTGCGAGGAGGTGACCAGGTGTCTGCTGGTACATCGTCGATGTCGAGACGATCATGTTGTCGCCGACCGCGAGCTTCTCGTCGTCGGTGTAGAAGACATTCTGTCCCACCCGGGTCCACTCCCGGTACACCGCCTGGACGGCCTCGGCGCCGTCAAGGGTAAGGGTCTTGCCGTACATGTTGAAGTGGTAGACGGGCTTCTCGACGGTCATATCGGGGGCGAAGATCTCCTCCCAGCGGCCGGCCATCTCCAGGTAGCGGTGCCGGTTGTAGGCGTGCAGCAGGTAGAGGTGGCGGGGGTTGTCCGTCGTCTCGATCAATCGCTCCACGGCGATGTTGGTCTTGGTGATGTCGAAGCGGCTCATTTTGTTCGGTTTCCTTCCATGGTGGGTTCAGGCTGTCACGAATTGGTCGCGCAGCTGGGTCTTCTTGAACTTGCCGGTGGCCGTGCACGGGATGGTCGCCACGAACTCGAAGCGATCGGGCAGTTGCCATTTGGCGAAGTCGCGCGCGAGGTGCTCACGCAGCTCGGCGGGCGAAGTCTGCGCGCCGGCGCGTAGGGATATGACCGCCAGTGGGCGTTCACCCCAACGGTCGTCGGGTACGGCGATGACCGCGGCCTGCGCGACGGCGGGATGGGCCATCAGGTGGTTCTCCAGGTCGACCGAGGAGATCCACTCGCCGCCGGACTTCACCAGGTCCTTCGACCGGTCGCAGATTTTGATGCAACCGTGCGCGTCGATGCGGACCACGTCGCCGGTCTTGAACCAGCCGTCGGCGGTGAAGCTGTCGGCGCCCCGTCCCCGGTGGTAGCCGGCCGTGACCCACGGCCCGCGAACTTCGAGCTCACCCATGGCGGCGTCGTCCCACTTGATGAACTGCCCCTCGTCGTCGCGGGCGCGAATCTCGAACAGCGGGCTGGCGATACCCTGCCGCGCGCGGTATTGGTACTGCTGGTCGGCGGTGCTCTCGTCGAGGCTCGCGGGCAGCCGGCACACCGAGCCCAGCGGTGCGGTCTCAGTCATCCCCCAGGCCTGGATGACGCTCAGACCGTGGCGGTCGAACCCCTCGAGCATCGACCGCGGCACGGCGGCGCCACCCACGACCAACCGGTCCAGGGCCGACAGGTCCCACCGGCCCGGTTCGGCATCGAGTGCTGCCAGCAGCCCCATCCACACGGTGGGAACACCCGCGGTCATCGTCACGCGTTCTTCGGCGAGCAGGTCGAGCACACTGTCGGGGTCGAGATGCGGCCCCGGGAGGACCAGCCGCGCTCCGCACATGGCCGCGGCGTAGGGCAGCCCCCACGCGTTCGCGTGGAACATCGGGACGACGGGAAGGAGTGTGTCCCTTGCCGATACGGCGAGCTGGTCGGGCAGCGCCGCAACCAGGGAGTGAAGTACCAGCGCCCGGTGCGTGTACACCACGCCCTTGGGCCGGCCGGTCGTGCCCGAGGTGTAGCACATCGCCGCTGCGCGACGTTCGTCGAGCGCCGGCCATTGCACCGGCGCACCGCCGGCGATCAGTGACTCGTAGTCGAGCGTCCCCGCCGGCGCCTCGGCCGTGTGGGAGACAACGATGACATGGGCGAAATCACTTGCTTCCCGAAAGGTTTCGAACACTTCGAGCAGTGACTCGTCGACGACGATCACCTTGTCTCCGGCATCGTCGACGATGTAGGCGAGTTCGTCGGGGAACAGGCGGGGGTTCAGGGTGTGGATGACCGCACCCATCGCGGGCACCGCGAAATACAGTTCCAGGTGCTCGCTTTGGTTCCACAACAGCGTGGCAACCGGGTCTCCGTCCCGCACACCGAGCGCGCTCAGCGCACCGGCAAGGCGCCGGGCGCGACCGGCGCAGGCGCCGAGCGTGGTCCGGCTGATCGCTCCCGAGGGCCGCCGTGACACCACCTCCCGGTCGGCGTGGAACCGCTCGGCGCGCTCGATGATGCTGGTCAGCGTCAGCGGGTAATCGTCCATGCTGGTGCCGTCGAGAATCTGCCCGCTCATGAGGTTGCCTTCCGACGGGCCGGGGTCTTCCGACCGATCGGGATCGGTGAAGCCAGTGGCTCGTCGACCTTCGCGAGGCATCGAAGCTCGTCCAGGCCGGCCCGCATGGCGTCGAGGATGGGCCACGGGTCGTCGAGCTGTTCGCGATCCACGACGATCCCGAACTCCAACGAGTCCTGGTAGCTCATCACGGTGATGTTGATGCCGATCCCGTCGAGCACTCCGGAGACCGGGAATTGGGCTCGCTGACGGGCGCCGCCGAGATACATCGGCGTCGAAGGGCCGGGAACGTTGGAGATCATCACGTTGGCGGGCTGATTGATGCCGCGCATGCCGACCAGCCGGGACGTCGCCCGGGCTGCCTGGGCGAACAGGGCGGGCGGGATGAAATGGTTGGCGTCCAGCAGCAACGACGCCGGCAGCGCGCTGTGGCGCTTCTTGACGGCTCGCATCGTCTCGTTGATCCGGCGCAGCCGCTGCACGGGGTCGGCCTCGTCAGTGGGCAGCTCGGCAATCATCACCGAGACCCGGTTGCCGAACGTGCCCATCTGCTCCGGGGTGCGAACCGATATCGGGATGAAGCCCGCCAGCGGTTGAGCCGGCAGCTCGTCCGCGCTCGTCCAGCCACGACCGCAACGCCGAGGTGCACAGGGCCAGGACGACGTCGTTGACCGTGCAGCCGAAGGTGTTCTTGATCGTCTTGACCTCAGCCAGCGACAGCGATCCGAACGCGACCCGGCGGTGCGCCGATACGCGGGTCTGGAATCGAGTCTGGGGTGCGACGAGGTCGTTGCCCTGCGGGACGGATCCGTCACCGCCAGCCGGAATCAGCCGCTTGATCATTCGACCGCTTCGCGCGATCGTCTTCACGCCGGGCAGGTGGCGAATCGTCGCTACGTCGTCGAGGTGAGGCAGGGTGGTGGGTGCCGCCCGCAACACCCGCAGCGGCTGGCGCAACATGCCGACCAGGCCACGGCCCAGCATCTGCACCTCGGACGGGAAGCGCTCACCGACTACCGCAGACGTTGGCTCCAGCTCCCGTCCGGCTGCGGTGTCGTCGAGCAGAATGCTCATGACCTCGGCGCCCGAGACGCCGTCAACGGCGGCGTGATGCATCTTCGTCAACACCGCCACCGCGCCGTCGTCAAGCCCGTGGATCACATACACCTCCCACAGCGGGCGCGCCCGGTCCAGCTGACGGCCGATCAGATCAGCCACCTGCTCGGCCAGCTGCTGCTGACTGCCCGGCGAAGGCAGCGCGATCTCGCGGACGTGGTACTCGACGTCGAAGGTGCCGTCGTCGACCCAGTACGGGTAGTCGAGGCCGAACGGGACGGACGCCAGCCGCCAGCGGAATGTGGGCAGCAGATGCATGCGCTCGGTCACCAGCTCACGAACCAGTGCCGCATTCAACGGTCGGCCCGACGCGGTGTCGGGGTCGTAGACCCCAAGCACGCTTACGTGACCTTGGGTGCGGTCGTTTTCCAGAGCCAGGAACTGGGCGTCGAGACTTGTCAGTTGTCGCATGCGTCGATCTTCGGTCAGCGGGCGGGGTGGGCGCTTGTCTGTGCGAGCCAACGTTGCGCCGCGCGGTTGTCGGATTTCCACACCGCTGCGT
>CAVXMI010000009.1:0-22773 GCA_963763005.1 uncultured Actinomycetota bacterium | reverse complement strand
GGCAGATTTCGACGGCGACGGCGTCGCCGATCATGCCGCGCTCGACCTTGACAACGACGGCACTCCGGAAAGCTTCTTCACCGATGACGGATCCGGGACGTGGGCGGTCGCCGTCGACCGTGGCGGACAACTGCGCTGGTTCGGGCTAGACGGCGTTGAGCACACCGGCGGGCCGTTGGTCGACTTCGACGGCCACGGCCACCTCGATGATCGTCTGGTCGACGCCGATGGTAACGGGATGGCCGACCGGGTGCTGTGCGCCGGTGAGGATGGGGTGACGGGGTACGTCGACATCGACGGCGACGGCCGCTGGGACGTGCGGCTGACCGACACCAACGGCGACGGCACCGCGGATGGCGCCGGCACCTTGTGAGGATGAACTTTCCCAATCGGCTTATCCGAGGGGTGAATTGATCGGTAAGCACACTGTCGTTAGCGTGACCGGCAATGTGTGCGGGGCGAGACCACGCGCTAGGACCGCTTCGCTGGTCCCCGCGGCGGTATCGAGTCCTGGATCGCCGAAAGGGGGTAGCGATGTTTGTTGACACTGGGCTGCTGCATTCGGGGGCCAACGAGTCTCACCGCGCGGGTGGGCATGCCCAAGATGGGGCCAATCATCTGTGGCGGGGGCCGCTGGTGTCGGGGATGTTCGGGGAGTTCGGGGCGGCTGAGTTGTTTCATGACGCGGTCAGCGCGGCGCACGGGCAGCACGTGAAAAATCTGCAGGCTCACCAGGAGGAGTTGACGGCGCTGGGGGGCAAGGCGCATCGGGCTGCCTCGGAGTTCACTGGGATGGATGAGGGCAACGCCGCGACGCTGCAGGCGGTGCGATGCAGCTGCGGTACATAAGCCTTCTGCGTCTGATCGCCGAGGCCGGCGGTGACCCGTGGGCGATCGACAACAGCCTCCAAAGTGGTCGCCCGGCACAGATTTCGGATTTGGCGCAGGCGTTTCATGACGCGGGCCGCTGCACCACCGAGGCCAGCACGGCGTTCGCCGAGGCGCGGCGTCGTTTTGAGGCGTCGTGGAATCGGGAGAATGGTGACCATCCGATCAATGATTCCGCCGAAGTGCAGCGCGCCACCCAGTCACTGGGTGTGCAGGCCGCGCAGCTGCCCAAGATCGGGGTTGAGTTGGAAAACATCGCGGCCGCTTTGGCTGAGGCGCAACGGACCAGCGCAGGGCTGATCTCGACCTTGGAGGCCCGGCTGCAGCAGATCGACAACGAACTGGGCGACGCCCTCGACCTGGAGAAAAACGGCCACCTCACCGAGGCCGAAAAACACATCATCGACGAGCACATCACGGGCCTTGAAAGCCAAGCGATTACCGACACCAAATCCACTCTGGGCCAGCTTCAGTCAATACGCGCCGGGTACTCGGACTATCTGCAGAAATCGCTGGCCACCCTGCGAGCCGAGGATGGCTACGACCCAGCGCCGATCCGGGGACTTGACGACGACGGCCAACCCAGCCGCGACCAACACGACCAGAACGCCGTCAACAACTACAACGTGAACCAGCGCGCCATAGACGAAGCGCTCGTCAACGGCCCCGGTGGCATGACACCTGAGAAAGCAGACGCCGCAGCACGTTTGCGTGATTACGCCTTAGCCACCAACCCTGCTGCCGACGCCGATGCTCGGCGACTTGCCAGTGAACGCCTCGACGATTTCGCCACGGCACGATTCAGCGGGCCACTGCCGATCGACCCGATCCTTGGCGGCGACGCACGAAGCCGCGCACGGATGCGGCTGGAATGGCAAAAGAAACTCGAGCAAGGATTCGCCGGCATGCCGCCGATGACCCCTGACCTGGTCACCCAAATGCTGGACAACAGCGAACAACAAGCCCGGGTCATGGTGACGCGGCAGGCCGCTAAGGCATTGGAGCATGAAGGCCTCTCGTCATCCGCTGCCTCGCAAGTGATAAGCCAAATGTCCCAGGGCATCCCGATATCCGCGTTGGCACGTGACAACGCCACGTTGGTTGGCGTGGGTGGCGCCGGGATAGAGGCGTCCGCCGGTTCGGTATCGACAGGTGCTCACAACCTGCCGGGTAGTATCGGCGTCCTGTCTGCCGCCGATGCCGAAGCACTCAAACGTGTCGGCAGACGCCTTGGAGTGGCGGGTTCGGTCGCAGACTTGGCCCTCTCGGGCATAGAAATCAACGAAGGTGCTCCCGCCGGCGCAACTCTCGGCAAGGCGTTCGGGGGGATGGGGGGTGGTGTCGCGGGAGGTTGGGCCGCTGGAGCGCTCGGCGGCATGGCTTTCGGGCCCGGAGGCGCGTTCGTCGGGGGCATAGTAGGCGCGACGCTCGGTGGACTAGGAGGAGAGAAGCTTGGTGGAGCAGCCGGATCCCAGTTCGACAATTGACTCGATTGCGGCCGCTATCGTGGCCGCTCAGCATAGCCAGGTGGACAGCCCAACCTGGTCGACTGTCCTGATAGTCATCGGAATAGCGGGCCTGGCAATCGCGGTGATCCCTTTCTTTATCGATTTTCCCGAACGCCTCCATCGGCAGATCTACTGGTTCGGATTTGCCGTCGGAACACTGTTTATGGCACTAGCCCTATCACCACGCGGGTGGGGTACGAGCTTGGCAATGTGTATTGTCGGCGCCGCCGCTGCTGTTATCTTGGCGTTCTTTTACGATGGTTCCCTTTTGAAGATCGGCAATCGGTACATCTCCTACACCATTACCGGGCACCGCGATCAAGGCACAGCTGCCAATGCAGACGCACAGTGCCCGGCGACCGCGCCACCGCCAGACAGCTACCTCGGCGTGGTGACGGCCAGGAATCATTGGTGGCTAATCGCGTTCCTGACCTGCGGTCTTTCCGCCTCGTTGTACCTGTTTGGGTGGACGTGGGTATTTTCGACTTCGGTAGTGGTTGCTGTCGTGGGGGCTGCCTTGTCTGGCTTCGACGATGCGGCCCGGGGTCTTTCGATCGGGCGCGGCCAGAAAGTGCAATTCGCTATAGCGAGTATCGCCTCGCTCATGATGTTCGCTCTACCCCTGCTCGCCTATCTCGCCGCCTACTCCGTCGGAAAACGCCGGCCGATGGCTCACGGCAAGCACGCGCCGGATGGGGATTCCAGCGAACCAGGCGAACCCGAATAGATATCCACGCGCACGAAGGCTCTTACCCCGGATCTCTTGCCAGTTTCGCAGCGCGGCAAGGCTTTCGGTCGAGGGCTGGCTGAAAGCATCTGAAGCAGAGCGGCAGACGGAGACCGGCGAGCGCTCTCGCGGCTCTTTTGGGCGCCTTTATCTTCGCAGCCCCGTCCGCAATACTTTATTGGGTATAGAAGCAGAAATCGTCACCCAGAGGAGTAAGTGGTAGGCGTGAATCATTAGGCGTTGTGGCCTACGACCTTGTAGACGCCGGCACGGGGCGTTCGGTATGTGACTCGGGGCTGAGCTACAGGGTCGTCATGGGACGCGTGGAATTGCATTTCGTACTATTGCTGAATTAACCTTGCGCGACGGTCGCTAATGCGGGTTGCTAACGTGGCGCTAAGGGTGAGTGGTCCGGCCGTGCTAACGGCAGTAATGTCATGGCCGTGTGGCTATTCCGGTAGTCGCGGCCCGGTCGATCGAGGCCTACATCCGCCCGAACAAGGACGTGACGGCGGCGGTCGGGCTGCTCGGCTGCAAACGAGCGGGCCGCCGTTTCGTCCATGCTGCGGGTACGCCCGAGGCGACGGTGGCCGGGCAGCGGGTGTTATCGGCGTATCACATGGCGTGGATCAGGCGTTCGCCGGCCAGAAGGTGTGGGAGTAGTGGCTGAGGTCTTCGGTACGGACGCGGTGCGCCCGGGCGCGGCGGCCGATAAGGCAGTGGTCGATCAGGTTTTGGCCGATTTGAAGGCGAATTTCGAGAAGTGGGAGGCGGTGCTGGCCGCGCAACAGTCGGTGACTTTTGCCGCTGACTTGGGTGACATCTATGCGGTGTGCAATTCGGATGGGCGGCTCACGGAGCTGGCGTTGGCCCCGGATGTGATGTCGTCCTACACCCATCACGAGTTGATGGACCGGCTGAATAGCGTTTTTGAGGCATTGCGTGACGAGGCGCAGGCCGATTACAACCGGAATTACGGTGGGGGAATCGTTGACTGATCCTCTGATGGCGCAGGCGTTGGTGGCTTTGACCCGCGGCCACAACCTGTTCGCCGGTGGCGGCGATGCCGGCGGCGGCGTCGGTGGTGCGCCGACGCAGCTGCGCACCCGTGCCTACGGGATATCGCATGCGGTGACCGCGGGAGGGTTGCCTACCCAGGCGGCGGTGCGTTCGGGGCGCTTGGTGGAGGGGCTGCATCGGTTGGCCGATACCGATGGGGCGCTGGCGCAGATCCCGGCGGCAGCGCGGGCCGATCGCACGCACGCGAGCACGGCGACGCGGGTGATCCTGCACGCCGCGCAGGCGGATGTGCTGCCGGCCGCTGATACACCAATAGGGCGTCGCGAGGCGATGGCCCGGATGGTGGCGCGGTTGCGGGCTCAGCATGGGCACGTGGTGCGGTCGCGGTCGCAGGCGCGGATGTTGGCGCTGCGGCTGCGACGGCTGCAGTACCTGCGGTCGCGGGCATGTGCGGGGCGAAGTGGCCACGATCACGCGTTGCTTGCCGGCGGCGGCTCTGGGCGCGCAGCGGTGTTGGCCGCGATCCGTAAAGCCCTGGATATCAAGGGTATTCACGATCCTGTGGCGCGTGTCCGGTGGGAGCGAGGTATGGCCTTGGTGGCTCGCCGCGAGTCGAACTACAACGCCAACGCGGAAAACAATTGGGACTCGAATGCGGCGAGGGGCACGCCGAGCAAGGGCGCCTGGCAGTTCATCGCATCGACTTTTGCCGCGTATCACCAGCCAGGGACATCGTCGAGCATTCACAATCTGGTGGCGCAGGCGTGTGCGTACATCAACTACGCGCGGGGCCACTACGGGGTTGCCGCTGATGCGTCGAATTTGGCTGATCGAATTCAGCAGGCCGACCCTCGCCGCGGAGCGAAAGGGTACTGAGCAATGCCATTGAGCCTGTCGAACCGCGATCAGAATTCAGGGCATCTGTTTTACAACCGGCGGCTGCGGGCGGCGACGACCCGCTTCTCGGCGCGAATGAAACACGACGACCGCAAGCAGACGGCGGCGTTGGCCTTGTCGATGGTCTTGGTGGCCATTGGTGCGGGTTGGATGGTGCTGCTGAATGTGCTGAAGCCCAGCGGAGTGGTGGGTGAATCGGCGATCATCGGGGACCGCGAATCCGGGGCGATTTACGCTCGCATCGACGGCCGCTTGTATCCGGCGTTGAATTTGACTTCTGCGCGGCTGGCGACGGGGAGCGCGGGGCAGCCGACATGGGTGAAGCCGGCTGAGATTGCCAAGTATCCGACCGGGCCGCTGTTGGGTATTCCGGGTGCGCCGGCGGCGATGCCGGTGAACCGGGGCGCGACCTCGGCGTGGGCGGTGTGCGATACGGCGGGGCGGCCGCGCACCGCTGATAAGCCGGTGGTGACCTCGATTGCAGGCCAACTCACTGGCGGTCGCGCAGCACCGATGGCCAATGATGCGGGGCTGCTGGCGACATTTGAGGGCAGCACGTATGTGATCTGGGGTGGCAAGCGCTCGCAGGTCGACCCGACCGATAGGGCGGTCACCTTGAGTTTGGGGCTCGACCCGGGAGTGACGTTCCCAGCGGCGATCTCGCGGGCGCTTTTCGACGGGTTGCCTGCGACAGAGCCGTTGCGGGTGCCGAAGATACCCGAGGCAGGCACCCCGTCGAAGTGGGTGTCAGGTTCTCAGGTGGGTGCGGTGTTGCAGGCTCAAACGGCGGGCGGGGGCAGCCAGTTCTACGTGTTGCTGGCTGACGGTGTGCAAAAGATCGGCGGCTTCGTGGCCGACCTGCTGCGCAGCGACAACTCCTACGGGTCGACGACGCCGCGGGTGGTCACTCCTGACGTGCTGGTCGACATTCCCCAAGTGACTACGCTGCCGGTGGACTACTACCCGAACGGGCGGCTGAATTTCATTGATTCCGCCGCGAACCCGACCACATGTGTCGGGTGGGAGAAGGCGTCGACGGATCCGCAGGCCCGCGTCGCTATCTACAACGGGCGCGGGCTTCCGGTTCCCTCGTCGGTGGACAATCGGATCGTGCGCTTGGTGCGCGATGATCGCGACCCGGCGTCGGTGGTCGCCAACCGGGTGCTGGTGTTGCCGGGTGCGGCGAACTTTGTGACATCAACTAGCGGTGTGATCACCGCCGACTCCCGCGAATCGTTGTTCTGGGTGGCTGACAACGGTGTGCGATTCGGGATCGCCGCCGACGACTCGACGCTGCGCGCGCTTGGCCTGGATCCGGCTGCGGCGGTGCAGGCGCCGTGGCCGTTGTTGCGGACTTTTGCTGCGGGGCCGGCTTTGTCGCGGCAGGCGGCGCTGGTGGCTCGTGACACGGTGCCGGCGGTGGGGCAGGTGGCTGTGCTGACGACAACGGCGAGAGCGGGAGGCTAGTCAGTGTCTAAACGAGCGTTTCCTATCAACCGTGTCAAGATCGCGCCGCCGAGACCGGTTCGGGTGGCGCCGAGTGCGCCAATAGCTCTGCCCGAACGCGAGCCGCGCAACATTTGGGTGATGATCGGCGTGCCGGCGCTGATCGTGGCGCTGCTCGGCACAATTGTCATGCTCTACGTGTCGGGTGTGCGCAGTCTGTCCACTGGCTTCTTCCCGTTGATGGGGATAGGCGCGTTTAGCATGCTGGCGTTCTCCGGGCGGTTTGGGCGGGCGCGCAAGATCACCTGGGGTGAGTTGGAAAAGGGTCGCCGCCGCTATCTGCGCGACCTGGACGGCACCCGTGATGAGATCCAGACGGCGGTATGTGCGCAGCGTCAATGGCAGCAGGCGGTGCATTCCGACCCGCGTGGGCTGGGGGCGATTATCGGCGGTCCGCGGATGTGGGAGCGCCGGCGCGGCGATGTTGACTTCTTGGAGGTGCGACTGGGCACGGGTGTGCAGCACGCTCCGGATTCGGTGTTGTCGGTGACCTGGCCCGACATTTCCTCTGATGAGGAGCTCGAGCCTGTCACCGGTCAGGCGTTGCGCGATTTCATCTTGGAGCAGCGCAAGATTCGCGATATCGCCAAGGTGGTGAACCTGCGATCGGCGCCGGGGTTTAGTTTCGTGGGCGAGGATTTGGACCGGCTGCGGTCGTTGATGCGTTCGGTGCTGTCCTCGCTGGCGGTGTTTCACAACCCGCGCGATCTGAAGTTGATGGTGGTGACGCGCAACCCGGAATTGTGGTCGTGGATGGTGTGGCTGCCGCACAATTTGCACGACGAGCTGTTCGATGCGTGCGGGTGGCGGCGGCTGGTGTTTGCCGCACCCGAGGAACTGGAGGAGGCTTTAGGCGCCGAGCTGCACATGAAGGGCAAGCGTGGCCAGTGGACGCCGCTGGCGGCGTCCAGCCCGACCACGATGGGCTCGACCCTGGAGACCGGCCAGGCCGACGGCGGGGTGGATTTGGGGCCGCACTGGGTGATCGTTGATGACAACACCGGCAGTCCCGAAGCGTGGGAGAGCGTGATCGGGCAGGTCGGGAAGGCGGGGATCACGGTGCTGCGCATCGCCTCGCGGGCGGGGATCGGCGTGGGGTTCGGTGAGGATCAGCTCTTTGAGATGATGAGCGGCACGCGCCAGTCGAGGGCGGAGCCAACGGTTCGGTCGACGGCGCAGTCAAAGCCGGCAGGACGGCGTTGATGCCGAGGACGAGGACGGACGCTTCGCGCCGCTGTTACGGGCGGGCGGCAAGTTCTTCGCCCATGCCGACCAGCTGTCGATCCATCGCGCTTACCGATATGCGCGCGCGATGGCCCGGTGGTCGCCGACAAGCCGAGTGAGATCGCCGATTCGACTACCGGCGCGGCGGAGCTGTTGCGGGCATTGGGAATCAGCGACCCCCGTGAATTGGATGTCGATCGGTTATGGGCTGAGCGGCGCGGCCGCGGTGACGAGCGATGGTCGGAGATTCCGGTGGGCGCCAAACCGAACGGGGAGCTGCAGAACGTCATCATCCGCGCGAAGGACTTCGGCGGGTTCGGGTTTCACTCGGTGGTCATCGGGACCAGCGGCTCGGGCAAATCGGAGTTCTTCCTGTCGCTGGTGTACGGGATCGCGCTGACGCACTCGCCGGAGACGTTCAATGTCATCTTCGTCGACATGAAGTTCGAATCGGCGGCCCAGGATATCCTGGGCATCCCCCACGTGGTGGCAGCGCTGTCGAACCTTGGTAAGGACGAGCGGCATCTGGCCGAGCGGATGCGCAGAGTCATCGACGGTGAGATCAAGCAGCGCTACGAGTTTTTCACGTCGGTGGGTGCGCGTGACGCCAATGACTACGAGGAGATCCGGCTTGCCGGGCGTGACATACCGCCGGTGCCGGTGTTGCTGGTGATCGTCGATGAGTACCTGGAGTTGTTCGCCAATCACGATAAGTGGATCAATCTGATCATCCACATTGGCCAGGAGGGCCGCGGCGCAACGTGTTCTTCATGTTGGGTGGGCAGCGACTGGACCTGTCGTCGCTGCAGAAAGTCAAGTCCAACATCGCATTTCGGATCGCGTTGCGAGCCGAGTCCGGCGACGACAGCCGTGAGGTGATCGGTCAGTGACGCCGCTTACCATCTGCCGTCGAAGGAGAACGGTTTCGCGCTGCTGAAGGTAGGGCCGCGGGACCTGGAGCCGTTCCGCTGCTTCTATCTGTCCGCGCCGTTCGTGGTGCCCAAGAAGAAGGAGGTGGCCGACAGACCGTCGATATGACCTTGACCAAGCCCCGGCTCTACAACTGGCAGTATCAGCCGCTCGATGAAGCCGACGCCTCGGCATTGGAAGCCGCCGCGGCCACCGACGAGGAACCCGACGAATTCCTTTACCACGAAGATGGTTTCAAGAAGAAGAAGGTCGTGGACGTGTTGCGGGAGTCGCTGCACAACGTGCCGCACCGGTCGCCGCGCCGGCCATGGTGGCCGCCGCTGGAAGACCCCGAGCCCGTCGATGCGCTGGTGGCCGGGTAGCGGGGCAAGCCTTGGCATGTCGACTACGGCCGTAACCCAGGGCTGGTGTTCCCGGTGGGCATCATGGACATTCCCGAAGAATCCAGGCAGGTCGTGTCATGCGATCGACGCGTTGCGCAGCAACATCATCGTGGTGGGGGCAAGCAGCGCGGCAAGACGACCACTCTGATGACGCTGCTGTGTTCGGCGGCAACTGATGTACAGCCCGGCGCGGGTGACGTTTTTCTGCATCGGAGGGGCGACCATGGCCCAATTGGATCGCTGCCGCACGTCACCGACATCGTGTCGCCAAAGGATGTGAGGGTATCGAACGCATCTTGAGCAGCATGGATGCTTTGATCGATGCGCGCGAGGACTCGTTTCGGCGAGCCAACATCGATCTCGACGGATTTCCGGGAGCGCCGGTTCGGGCCCGGCAGTGATGGGCTGGGCGGTACCGACGCCAATGACCCGTTCGGCGATGTCTTTGTGGTCCTGGACGATTACGACGATCTGTACACGAAGGACACCGTCTTAGGTGATCGCATTATCTCGCTGAGCAGCCGCGGTCCCGAGTACGGGGTGCATGTGATGTGTTGCGCCGGGGGCTGGATTCACGGGCAGCGGCAGAAGCCTGCTGCAAAACGCAACGGCGCGAATCCAATTGCGGCTGGCCGAGCCCGGCGAGAGCCAGATGGGGCACGTGACGATCGAATCGCGTGAAGCGGCGCGGCGAACCTTGAACCGTCCTGGCTTTGCATTGACAGATCAGCCTGCATGAGTTGCGGGTCGGTGTCCCGGTGCTGGTCGATCCGGCCACCCACACGGTGGTGGACATCGCCGATGTTGGCGCCCGCATCGTTGAGGTTGCCGGAGTGACCAAGCACGCGAGTCCTGCAGCGGCTGCCGGAGCGCGTGGAACTGAAGTCGATCCTTGAGTACGAGGCCGCGCGCAAAGAGCCGGCGATGACCTCTCGATCGCTTTTGCCATCGGCGAGCGCCACGAACTGGGTCCGGTTCCCGCTCAAGCTGCGGGAGAGCCCGGGGTTGATGATCTTGGGCCGGCAAGGCTGCGGCAAGACGTCTGTCGCTGGTGGCCATCGGTGAGGCGGTGATGAGCCGGTTCAGCCCCGAAGAGGCGCAGCTGACGCTGATCGACCCCAAAACCGCCCCGCACGGCCTGCGAGATCTGCACGGCCCGGGTTATGTGCGCGCGTATGCCTATGACCAGGACGAGATCGACGAGGTGATCAACGAACTGGCGCAGCAGATCTTGCTGCCCCGATTGCCGCCCAAAGGTTTAAGCCAGGAGGAGTTGCGCGCGCTCAAGCCGTGGGAAGGGACCTCGGCATTTTGTGCTCATCGACGATGTGCAGGACCTGCGCCCGGATCAGAGTTACCCGCCAAGCCGCCGGTGGGTGCGGCGTTGTGGAAGCTGATCGAACGCGCCAGACAGATTGGTTTGCACGTATTCACCGCCCGTAACAGCTCGAACTGGGCGACGCTGCAGATGGATCCCTGGAGGAGATTCCAGAACTCAGCGAAGGTGGCGCAGCTGTATATGGACAACGATCCGCAAAACAGGATCAATCGGTTCGTTCGAGCCCAAGCATTACCGCCTGGACGTGGCCTGCTGATAAGCGCCGATGGTGATGTCGAGGGCATTTTGGTTGGGCTACCGTCTATGGTCGCCGGCCAATAGCTGCTGGTATTTTCAGAGCATTAGATACAGGACGCCGGTTTTATTCGGCGGCCGCCGATCGATAGTGGGGTAATACGGGGAAAGGGTTTAGTCGAATGGCTGAAAAGGTGGATACTTATTTGGTGGATGACCTCGATGGCACGCGACCCGCGGAAACGGTGAATTTCAGGATCAACGGCGCTGAGTACGATATCGATCTGGCTGAGCATAACGCGCGGGAGTTTTTCGACAAATTGGATTGCTATATCAAGGCTGGGCGGCGGGTGCCGGGGCGCGGCGGGGGGCGCTGTAACGGTCGCCGCTCTGCGCATCACCAGAAGCTGCGGGCGGCGCGCGTGTGGCCGCGAGAACGCGGTCACGAGATCTCTGATCGTGGGCGGATTCCGCGGCGCTTGCTCGACGAATTTGAAGCGGTCGAGACCAACGGACAGTGCTTGTGAACGCACGATCGGCCCGCGCGCTCTACACTGGCCCATCATCGCAGCGCATGTGGCTGCGAGAACCTTGGGAGGGGTAAACATGACGTTGTCCGTGCAAACCGAGGCCGTTCTGGCATCGGCATCGGCGGAGTCGGCAATCAGCGCTGAGACCGAGGCGGCGGCCGCCGCGGCGGCGCCGGCCCTGCTCGGCGTGACGCCGATGGGTGATGACCCTGACTCCTTGATGTTCAGCACGGCGCTTAGCGCCTGCGGTGGCGCCTACCTGGGTGTGGTCGCCGAGCACTCCGCCCAGCGCGGATTGTTCGCCGGGACGCAAGGCCTCGCGTCGGGCGTGTACACGGCCACCGAGGCGGCGCGTACTGCGACGCTCGGGCTGCAGTAAAGCGTCGCGCTCATGCCTGACCCAGGATGGGCTGCGCGCACACCTGAGGCCAACGATCTGCTGCTCAAAGCCGGGACCGGGTGGTTGCCATGTTGGCTAACCAGACGGCTTGGACCGCTTTGGGTGCCAGTCATCACGCTTCAGCTGGCACGTCGACGATCAACACCGCCGCGACCTCGGCGAGCTGGCTGGGTGCCGGGTCGGCGGCCTCGGCCGCCAATGTCACCATGCTCAACGCCTCGCTGCACGGGTTGGCCGGTTGGGTCGACGTGAAACCGGCGGTGGTGGCAGCTGCGGTCGCGGCGTACGAGAGCGCCAATGCCGCCATGCGCCCAGCTCCGGAGTGCAATGCCAACCGTGACGAGTGGTCAGCCGACAACATCGCCAATCCGAGTGTGCTGTGGACACTGACCCCACGAATCGTGTCGCTGGACACCGAGTATTTCGGGGTGATGTGGCCCAACAACTCCGCGGTCGGCGCCAGCTACGGGGCGATTCTGACGGGGCTCGCCGAAAGCCTGGCAATCGCGCCGCCGGTCGCCACCATGGGCGCCTCGCCGGCAGCGCCGGCGGAGGCAGCCTCGGCGATCGGCCGGGCGGCGGCCGATGCCGCGGCCGGCGGCGGGATGCGCGCAGCCCAGCAGGGCGTGTCGACGGCGACAACCGCTGGTCAGTCGACATCGGCCGGTCAGGACATGGGCAGTCAGGTCAGCACATTGATGGGGCCGGTGCAGTCGATGATGGGAGCGGTCCCGCAGGCGCTGCAGGCCCCAGCGGGGCTGATGCAGGGGCCCATGAGTGCGCTGCAGCCGGCATCGTCGATGATGGGCATGTTCGCAAACCCCGGTGCCGGACTTGGCATGGGTGCCGCGGGGCCGGCCTCGGCGGTGTCTGGGATTTCCGCGGCGCCGGGGGCGGCGGCCGGCGCCGGCGGTGGAGGTGCTTCCCTTGGCGGCGCGGGTCTGCCCGCGACCAGCTTCACTCGCCCGGTCAGCGCCTTTGAGCCCGGCAGCAGCGGCCGGCCGGTAGGGCTGCGGCCCAGCGAGGCATTGGGCGCCGAGTCCGTGCGCGCGCCGACAACCACTACGACGGGCGGCACCGGAGTCGGCGGTATGCCGGTGGGCCATGCAGCGGGGGGCCAGCGCGGGTCCCACGGCAAGTCCGAACAGCCCGCAACGGTGCGGGTCGTCGACGACCGATTGTAAAACGGCCTGCTCACAGGGTGAATCGACACATCCGAAGAGCCCCCATACACTTCGACGCATGCCCCAGGTAGTCGATAGGGGAGACGGCCAACCGGAGAAGGAGAAATCACCGTGACAATCAAGGTGACGCCAGAGTTGCTGCGCAGTACCAGCCACGACATCCAGGCGAACATGGAGCATGCGATTTCGATAGCCCAGGGTTACCTGGCTAACCAGGAGAACGTAATGAACCCCGCGACCTGGTCGGGTCAGGCCGTCGTCGCCTCGCACATGACTGCCGCCGAGGTCTCCAATGACCTGAACAAGGTCCTGATGGGCGGTACACGTCTGGCCGAGGGCCTCACTCAGGCCGCGGCACTGATGGAAGGACACGAAGCCGACTCGCAGACCGCCTTCCAGGCCCTGTTCGGCGGCGGCAGCAGCCAAAACGGTTTGTGATTTTTTCTATAGTTCGTTTCTGAGAGGAAGTTCACCATGTCAGACCCCATTACCTACAACCCGGGAGCGGTGGCGGATTTCGCCTCGGACGTCGGTTCCCGCGCCGGCCAGCTCCACGCGATTCACTCAGACACCGCGAACAAGACCAACGCGTTACAGGAGTTCTTCGCCGGGCACGGCGCGACGGGTTTTTTCGACGCTCAATACCAGATGCTCTCGGGGCTGCAGGGCCTCATCGACACGGTGCGCCAGCACGGTCAGACGACCAGCCATGTGCTCGACGCCGCGATCAGCACCGACCAGTCCATCCACGGCCTGTTCTGAAATCCGATCTCACCCCGGCGGCACCGACTGTGCCCGCTGAGGCCGCGACAAGGTGGGGCGCCGATACCCGCGTGTGCCCCGCCTTGTCGGGTATCTGGGTACCCGGTTGAGGTGAACGTGGCGTGCTGACTACGACAATCGATGGCCTGTGGGTCTTGCAAGCGGTGACAGGGGTGGAACAGCTGTGCCCCGAGCTGGGGTTGCGGCCTTTGTTGCCGCGGGTGGAGACTGCCGAGTTGGCGCTGCGCCATCCGGTGGTCGCCGAACTGGTGGATGCCGGCGCCCTCGATGAGGCTGGCAACGCTGACCCGATGATCCTGGAGTGGCTGACCGTGCTTTTGCGGCGCGACCTGGGGTTACTGCTGCACATCAGTGTGCCGGGCCGCGAGCCGACCCGTGCGGCCATTTGCCGGTTCGCCACCTGGTGGGTGGTCCTGGAACGTCATGGCGATCTGGTGCGTCTGTATCCGGCCGGCACCGCCAGCGACGAGGCAGGAGCCAGTGAGCTCGTCGTGGGTCAGGTCGAGCGACTGTGCGGCGTCGCCGAAGCGGCGCCGCTGCGGCCGGTCACCGTCGATGCCGAGGAACTATTGGAGTCGGTGCACGACGCGGCCAGCCTCCGAGCATTTCTGCTCAACCAGCGCCTCGATGTCGACCAGTTGCAGATCGTCACCGCGGCCGCCGATCCGGCCCGCTCCGCGCACGCGGCGATTGTGGCCCTACAGGCCGGTGTCGGGCCGGAAAAAACGGCCCGCATCGCTGTCGGGGATTCGACAGTGGCCATCGTCGACACTCCTGCCGGTCGGGTCTGCGTCGAAGGCATGACATCGGGCAGGCGTCGCTACCAGGTCCTCTCACCAGGGTCGCGTAGCGACATCGGTGCGGCGGTGCAGCGACTCATCCGCAATATGCCCGCCGGCGACGAGTGGTACTCCTATCGGCGTGTGGTGTGATGAACGCCGCAATACGGCTTTCAGCCCGATCCAACCGATGACGATCAGGCGCCGGGTACCAGCAGTTACCACTAATATCGAATAGCACAACCTAACGCACTTGTAACGCACTCGATGGGTTAGTGAGCGCGTAAACGCGCTATCAGGAATCGTGTTAGCATCGCATTCGTGACGACCCCTTGGAATGATCCGAATATGTTCGACGAAGATGGGCCCGGACGTGGTGATCCGTCGGCGAGTCGCCACTACCGTGATTCGGTATCCGACACGATGCGTATTACCGATCTGGCCGCTCCCAGAAAGATTCCCCCGGGGTCGGGTTGGCGGAAATTCGTCTATGCCAGTTCATTTCATCAGATAAATCCCGGTGAATCGCCCGCTGAACGGCACTACCGTGATTTGCGGGACCGTATCCGGCGGCATATCCGGCGGCAATTCGTGATCACATTGGTCTCTGGTAAGGGCGGGGTGGGTGTGACGACAATGGCCGCGTGCATTGGTGGTGTTTTCCGCGAATGCCGGCCGACGAACGTGATCGCGATTGACGCGGTTCCGGGTTTCGGCACGCTGGCTGACCGCATCGACGAGTCGCCGCCCGGCGATTACACCGCCATCATCAACGACACCGATGTCCAAGGTTACGCAGACATTCGGGAACATTTAGGGCAAAACACAGTGGGGCTTGACGTGCTGGCCGGAAATCGCACGTCAGACCAGCCCAGGCCACTGGTGCCGGCGATGTTCGCCGGGGTGCTGTCGCGGCTGCGGCGAACCCACAACGTGATGATCGTCGACACCGCCCCCGACCTCGAACACGCCGTCATGAAAACGGTGCTGGAGAACACCGACACCCTGGTGTTCGTCGCCGGGATCACCGCGGACCGGTCCCGGCCGGTACTGCGCGCCATCGATTTCCTCAGCGCGCAGGGCTATCACGAGCTCGTTTCCCGAAGCACCGTGATCATCAACCACCCCGACGGTGCCGCCGACAAAGATGCGCTGGCCTACTTGACTGAGCGGTTCACCAAGGTCGGCGCAATCGTGGAGGTGATGCCGTTTGATCCGCACCTGGCCAAAGGCGGGATCATCGACACGGTCCACGAGCTGAAGAAGAAGTCGCGGTTGCGGCTTTTTGAAATCACCGCGGGACTCGCCGACAAATATATTCCCGAATCCGGTGCCGAGAGGTCGCCGCAGTGACATCGCCGCATAAGGTCGCTTTCCCGGCGCGTTGTGCAGTCAACATTTCCTATGACAAGCATCTGTGCTCCCAGGTCTTCCCCGCGGGAACTCCGGTGGAGGGATTCTTCGAGGGAATGGTGGAGCTGCTCAGCGACGACCTGAAGCGTAAGGGGTTCGACGGTGTCGCGTTGCCGCCGGGCAGCTATGAGCTGCACAAGGTCAACGGTGTGCGCCTGGACGTCAACAAAAGTCTCGATGAGCTTGGAGTCCAAGACGGTGACACGCTGGTGCTGGTGCCCAGGGTCGCTGGCGAATCGTTTGAACCGCAGTACGAGTCGCTGTCGACGGCGTTGGCGGCCATGGGCAGGTGGCTGGGCCGTGATGGCGGGGATCGAATGTTTGCGCCGGTGACGCCGCTGACGGCTGCGCACACGGCGATCGTGATCATCGCAATGGCGGTCGGAGTGGTGGCGGCTCTGACGCTGCGGGCACGGACCTTCACCGACAGCCTGATCCCGGCTGCCCTGGCCGGCGGGGTCGGTGTGCTGCTGGCAATCGCGTCGGTGGTGGTGTGGAGAGGGTGGCCGCAGCGCCGCGACCTGTTCAGCGGGTTCGGGTGGCTGGCAGTGGTGTTGCTGGCCACCGCCGGCGGCTGCGCGCCGCCTGGCGCGCTGGGCGCCGCTCACGGGTTGATCGGGCTCGTGGTGGTAATGCTGGGCGCCGTCGCGATCAGCATGGCGACACAAAAACGATGGCAGACTGCGGTGGCCACCGCAGTCGTCACTGTGTGCGGGATCCTCGCCGCGGTGGCCGCCGCCCGGATGTTTCGGCCGGTGTCGGTGCAGGTGCTGGCGATCTGCGTGCTGGTAGGGCTGCTTGTTGTGGTGCGGATGACCCCCACGATCGCGCTCTGGGTGGCGCGGGTACGGCCTCCGCACTTCGGATCGATCACCGGCCGGGATTTGTTCGCGCGTCGGGAGGGGATGCCCGTGGACACGGTATCTCCGGTCAGCGAGGACGAAACTGAAGACGAAGATGACGAACTCACCGACATCACCGCGCGTGGGGCCGCGATCGCTGCATCGGCGCGGCTGGTCAACGCGATACAGGTGGGTCTGTGTGTCGGGGTGTCGGCCGTGCTTCCCGCCGCGGTGTGGGGGGTATTGACGCCCGGTCGCCGGTGGGCCTGGCTGGCGCTCGTGGTGGCCGGTCTGGTGGTGGGCATCTTCATCATCCAGGGACGCGGATTCGCCGCCAAGTACCAGGCGGTCGCGCTGGTGTGTGGCGCGTGTGCCGCGGTGTGCGCCGGTGTCGTCAAGTACGCTGCGACCGCGCCGAGGGATGTCGAGACCGGACTGTTGTGGCCTGCGTCGATCGTGGTGGTCTTCGCCGCATTGGGTTTGGCTGCAGCGCTTTTGGTGCCCGCGACACGGTTCAGGCCGCTCATCCGGTTGACCGTGGAATGGCTCGAGGTGGTGGCCATGATCGTGTTACTGCCGGCAGCGGCAGCTCTGGGAGGGCTGTTCACGTGGCTTCGCCACTGAGACGGCTATGCGCACGGGCGGCGGCGGTGACCGCCGCCGTCACCCTGATCGCCTCGTCAGCCAATATCCCTGCCGCGCAGGCTATTTTACCGCCGAGCGTGGATCCGGCGCTGGTGCCACCTGACGGGCCGCCGCGACCGGATCAACCGATGCGGCGCGCCAACAGCTGCTCGGCGCCGATCACCGTGAAAAACCCGGACGTGTCGCAGCTGGCGCCCGGCTTCGACCTGCTGAGCGTCAATAAGGCATGGCAGTACAGCACCGGCAACGGCGTGGCCGTGGCGGTCATCGACACCGGGGTTTCCCCCAACCCGCGGTTACCGGTCGTGCCCGGCGGTGACTACATCATGGGTGAGGACGGTCTGTCGGACTGCGACGCGCACGGCACGATTGTCAGCGCGATCATTGGGGCTGCGCCGCAAGGGCATTGTGCCGATGCCGCGGCCGATGCCGGCCACGCCGGCGTTCCCCCCGCCGGCCGGACCGCCGCCGGTCATCGCCGCGGCGCCGCCGCCGGTGGAGATCCCGCCGCCGATACGCGCCGCCGCCGCCGCCGACGCCGGTGACGATCACCGAGACCGCCCCGCCGCCGCCTCCACCCCGAGGAAGCTGGCGCCATGGCGCCCTCAAATGGGCCACCGGATCCGCAGACCGAAGACGAGCCCGCGGTGCCGCCGCCCCCGCCGGGAGCCCCCGACGGGGTGGTGGGTGTGGCCCCGCACGCGATCATCATCTCGATCCGGCAGTCCTCGCGAGCCTTCGAGCCGGTCAACCCGGCACCGGCGGACCCCAATTCCGAGGAGAAGGTCAAAGCCGGCACGCTGAACACGTTGGCGCGCGCCGTGGTGCACGCGGCGAACATGGGCGCGAAAGTGATCAACGTTTCGGTGACCGCATGCCTGCCGGCGGTGGCCCCTGCCGACCAGCGGGCCCTCGGTGCAGCGCTGTGGTACGCGGCGACAGCCAAGGACGCGGTGATCGTGGCTGCGGCCGGCAACGATGGGGAAGGCGGCTGCGACAACAACCCGATGTATGACCCGCTGGACCCGTCGGATCCGCGGGACTGGCATCAGGTCAAGGTCGTCTCCTCGCCGTCGTGGTTCTCCGACTACGTCTTGTCGGTTGGTGGCGTCGATGCCAGCGGCGCCCCGATCGATAAAAGCATGTCGGGCCCGTGGGTCGGGGTGGCGGCGCCGGGAACCCACATCATGGGTCTGTCGCCGCAGGGCGGCGGACCGGTCAACGCCTACCCGCCTTCGCGCCCGGGCGAGAAGAACATGCCGTTTTGGGGCACCAGCTTCTCGGCGGCCTACGTCAGCGGCGTCGCGGCGCTGGTACGCGCCAAATTCCCCGACCTGAGCGCGCACCAGGTGATCAACCGGATTGTCCAGACCGCGCACAATCCGCCGCGCAGGCGTCGACAACAAGGTGGGGTATGGGCTGGTGGATCCGGTCGCTGCATTGACGTTCAACATCCCCCCTGGTGAACGGGTGGCCCCGGGTGCGCAGAGCCGGGTGATCACGCCCTGCCCTCCCGCCGCCACCGCCTGATCATCGGGCACGCACCATCGCTATCGGCTTCGTCGGCGCCGTACTCGCCGGAGTGCTGGTGGCGGCGATCGCGATGCGGCTACGGAGGGTGCGATGAGGTCCAGGCTGACCGGGTTCAGTCCGGGCAGCAATCGGCGGGTCGTCGGGGTGTGGGCGGTTTTCGTGCTCGTGTTGGCGGGCTGGGCGCTGGGCGGCTACCTCGGGGTGGCGGTTGCCCTGGTGGTGGGCATCGCGCTGGCGTTCGTCCGGTGGTGGGGGCAGCCGGCGTGGTCCTGGGCGATGCTGGGGCTGCGGGGCCGGCGAGCGATCAGCTGGAGTGAACCGATCACCGTGGCCAACAACCGATCTGGCGGCGGAGTGCGCGTGCAGGACGGTGTTGCGGTCGTTGCGGTGCAGCTGCTGGGTAAGGCACATCAGGCCACCACTGTGATCGGCTCGGTGAACGTCGAAACCGACAACGTCATCGACGTCGTCGACCTGGTGTCGATGCTGCACCACGCGCTGGGCCTGGAACTCGATTCGATCAGCGCCGTCTCATTCGGGTCGCGTCGCGGCAACACCGGTGACTATCCGCGGGTGTACGACTCCGAGATCGGCACCCCACCGTATGCGGGGCGGCGCGAAACATGGCTGATAGTGCGGCTGCGGGTGATCGACAACACGCATGCGTTGCGGTGGCGCACTACTGTCGGGGCGGCCGCCATTTCGGTGGCCCAGCGCATCGCCGGCTTGCTGCGTTGCCAAGGATTGCGCGCGAAGGTGGCCACTGCGACCGACCTGGTCGAGCTTGATCGCCGGCTGGGATGGGACGCGGTGTCGGGTACAGCGCAGAGGTGGAAAGCCGTGCGCGGCGAAGCCGGCTGGATGACCACCTATGCCTACCCGGCCGAGGCAATCACCTCCGCAGGTGCTTGCCCAGGCATGGACGCTGCGCGCTGATGAGGTCATCCAGAACGTGACGCTGTACCCGGACGGGACGTGCACTGCGACGGTCACCGTACGCACGCCCACACCGGCGCCGACCCCGCCCAGTGTGATCTTGCGTCGGCTCAACGGCGAGCAAGCCGCCGCGGCTGCGGCCAACATGTGCGGGCCGCGACCCGCACCTGCGCGGACTGCGGCGCAGCTCTTTGCCGGCGCACCTGCTCACCGAGATCGGGCCGTCGGGTGTCCTGGTGGGCAAGCTGAGCAACGGGGACCGGCTGATGATCCCGGTTACCGATGCCGGCGAACTGTCGCCGGGTCTTCGTGGCCGCCGACGACGCGATTGCCAAACGGATCGTGATCCGCACCGCGGTGCCGGCGAACGGGTCTGTGTGCACACCCGCGACAAGACGCGCTGGGCCAGTGTACGGATGCCGACGGTGAGCGTCGTCGGCACGTCGCGGCCCGCCCCGCGCACCACCGTCAGCGTCGTCGAGTACGTTGCGCGCACAAAGAGAGGTGGCACCGGCGCAGCTGAGGGCGGCGGCGTTGACATCGCGATCTCGCCCGCGCCACGTCCGGCCACCGTAATCACCGTCGCGCCCGGCGGTACGACGCTGCCCGAAGGGCAACGGCACGCCTTCGAGGTGACTATCGAGCAGGTCAGCGGCGCAATGGTGAAAGTCGTTGCGGCAGGGCAAAACTGGCTGGTCGAGATGGACTTGTTCCGCGCCGAGAACCGCTATGTCAGCCTTGAGCCGGTCGTAATGTCGATCGCTACATAGACAGTCGACAACGTAGATTTGAGGCCCGCTGTTGGCGTCGAGGATGGTGTATACAATGGGTGATTTACTCACTGCGCGTAAGCATTTCGACCGCGCCATGGCGCTCAGGGACCGACAGGGGCGTACAGCGGCGTTGCCGGAGTTCGTTACTGCGACCGAAGCCGACCCGTCGATGGCCGATGCGTGGCTGGGGCGGATCGCCTGCGGCGACAACGACTTGGCGTCCCTGAAGCAGCTCAACGACAACAGCGAATGGCTGCACCGTGAGACCACGCGGATCGGCCGGACGCTGTCTGCTGAGATGCAGCTGGGTCCCTACGTCGGAATCACGGTGACCGACGCATCGCAGGTGGGGCTGGCGCTGTCGTCGGCGCTGACGATAGCCGGTGAGTACGCCGAGGCCGACATGCTCCTGGCCAACCGTGAGCTGCTGGATTCGTGGGGCAACTATCAGTGGCATCAGCTGGCCCGGGCATTCCTGATGTACACCACGCAGCGCTGGCCAGATGTCTTGTTGACGGCCGCCGAGGAGCTGCCGGCGCAGGCGATCATCATGTCGGCAGTTACCGCCTCGATTTGTGCGTTGTCGGCCCACGCCGCCGCGCATCTCGGGCAGGGCCGGGTGGCACTGGACTGGCTGGACCGCGTCGACGTGATCGGGCACAACGCGTCATCTGATCGGTTCGGTGCCGACGTGTTGACCGCCTCGATCGGTCCAGCCGATGTTCCGCTGTTGGTAGCCGACCTGGCGTATGTGCGCGGTATGGTGCACCGCCAGCTGCGTGAGGAGGATCGCGCCCAGATCTGGCTGTCGAAGGCGACCATCAACGGGGTGCTGACCGAGGCGGCCAAAGCCGCACTGGCCGCCCCGAACCTGCGCCTTGTCGTCACCGACGAACAAACCGTCGACAGCCGCACCGACAGGTGGGACGCCTCGACGGCAAAAAGCCGCGAGCAACTCGACGACGATGACGCGACGGACCGGCGCGCCGAGCTGCTGGCCGAGGGCCGCGAGCTGCTGGCCAAACAGGTGGGCTTGGCGGCAGTCAAGCAGGCGGTATCGGCGTTAGAAGACCAACTCGAAGTGCGGATGATGCGCCTGGAGCACGGCCTGCCGGTGGAAGGCCAGACCAACCACATGCTGCTGGTGGGGCCACCGGGCACCGGTAAGACCACCACCGCCGAGGCGCTAGGCAAGATCTATGCCGGCATGGGGATCGTGCGTCACCCCGAAATTCGGGAGGTCAGCCGGTCGGACTTCTGCGGCCACTATATCGGCGAGTCAGGCCCCAAGACGGAAGAACTGATCGAAAAGGCGCTTGGGCGAATCATTTTCATGGACGAGTTCTACTCGTTGATCGAACGCCATCAGGACGGCACACCTGACATGATCGGCATGGAGGCCGTCAACCAGCTCTTGGTCGCACTCGAAACACACCGGTTCGACTTCTGTTTCATCGGTGCCGGCTATGAGGATCTGATTGACGAATTCCTCACCGTGAACCCGGGTTTGGCCGGTCGGTTCAACCGCAAGCTGCGATTCGAGTCCTACTCGCCGGCTGAGATCGTCGAGATCGGGCACCGCTACGCCACACCGCGCGCCAGCCTGCTCGACGATGCTGCGCGTGCGACATTCCTGGACGCGGCGACCACCATCCGTAACTACACCACTCCAGGCGGGCGCCACGGTATCGACGCCATGCAGAACGGCCGGTTCGCCCGCAACGTCATCGAACGTGCCGAAGGGTTCCGCGATACCCGCGTGGTCGCCCAAAAACGTGCGGGCCAGCCGGTGACAGTTCAGGATCTGCAGATCATCACCGCCGCCGATGTCGGGGCTTCGGTGCGCAGCGTGTGTTCAGACAACCGCGACATGGCCGCTATCGTCTGGTAAGCCCAGACTCTGGGAGGCCGGTGACATCCCCACGCAGCTGGCTGCCCCGGCGCGGGATACGAGCAGGGAGTCGATCAATTCCTCGCTGTCAACCCGGGCCTGACGGGCCGATTCGACCGCGAATTGCGGTTCGACTCGTACACACCCGACCAACGGGCTGAAATCGCGGTCCGCTAAGGCAAGCCGCGTGTCACCGTTATCGAGCCTGCAGCCGGCGAAGCGCTGAACGCTGTGTGCGGCGTTGCGCGCCTGGCGCTCACCCAACCGCCCGCGCGGCATCGACGTCAAGCACGACGGGTGCTTTGTGCGCAATATGGCCGAGTGGCCGACGGTGGGTCGCCGCCCGGCATCGCACTGCGAAGGGACAGACGCGTGCGCGGAAATGCACGTGCGATAGCCCTTTGACCG
>CAVXMI010000008.1:0-25791 GCA_963763005.1 uncultured Actinomycetota bacterium | reverse complement strand
GGCAAACTCCTGCGTGCTCTCGCCAACCGGGGACGCGACAGCCAGCTGGCGACCAGGCGCGACAACGCTGCGGTAGCACTCCTGCGCCATGTCGGAGCCGAGGCCGAACGTGCGGGAGTCCGAGCCGAGACGACGCACCTCGAAGGTGACCCGGCCGCGATTTTGCTCGCAGAGGTGAGCGATTGGGGCGCCGACCTTCTCGTCATCGGGCGATCCGATGTACGGGGAGCCGGCCGACCCTACGTCGGTACGCTCACCCGGCACGTTCTCGAGCTGGTCGGCATTCCTGTCCTGGTCGTCCCGCGCCCCAGATGACCACATCGGAACCTCCGCCTCGACTTCGATACCGGCGGCCCAGGCTTGAGGTTGGTCAATCAACCCGTCGGCCATAACCTTTCGGCTACACCCAGCAACCATATCGATGAGCTTGCCACTGTCGGGGTCGACAATTCCCGTGGCGAATCCCGTCGAGTGCCCGGCGTTTCGGTCCCCCGCCATTGCGCTTTCCGGGTGTAGTGACATTGTTGAGTCATGGGTACTCCGGATGGCGCCATGGATGCGTCGGCAGGCGAATACAGCGTGGATGACGACAATCAACTTCAGCCAGAGGACACCCTCATAGACCGCGGCGTCGACGACGTGCTCGATGAGGGATATTCGCCGGCCGAGCGGGCGTACGGACGTGGTTCCTACGGCTCGACGCGCGAAACCTTGGACCAGCTGCTTTCCGAAGAAGAGCCCGATCCGGCAACGCGGATGTATGACCCGTTCGACAAAGAGGAGCAACAACGCTCCGACGAGGCCGAGCGGGAGGCCGAATTTCCGCGGCGAAATGAGGTTGGACGCGCGCGAGCAGGGCGACTTGTCGCCCCGGACCAGGGATTTGGCGAAGACGTCGACGCGGAGCTGTCGGCCGATGACGTCGGCATCGACGGAGGCGCGGCATCGGCCGAGGAGGCCGCCGTTCACATCATCGACGATGAGGAGTAGCCGGCCCCTCGCACGCTGACTCAGCTGAAGTACAGGCGGCCGCTCACCAAGCAGACACGACCAGAGCGACAACAGAACCGGAACATGTGCAGGCATTCGGCGGCTTGGCCGCTTGACTCAACCGGCGGGTACCTCGTCGGTCCATACCCGGAAGCTCGTCAATGTGTTGGGGCCGAACGTGTTGCTGAGTGCGACGTCGGCGGCGTCGCGGCCACGCGCGATCAGCACCCTGCCGATGCGCGGCGTGTTGTGGCGCGCGTCGAAGGTGTGCCATTGCCCGCCGAGGAACACCTCGAACCAGGCAGAGAAGTCCATCGGAGCGTCCACCGGCGGCACGCCGATGTCGCCGAGGTACCCGGTGCAGTAGCGCGCGGGGATGTTCATGCAGCGACAGAAGGCAACGGCGAGATGCGTGAAATCACGGCAGACGCCGCTCCGGTCGTAAAAGGCTTCCAGCGCCGTGCGGGTCATGCGTGCGTGTTCATAGCCGAACGTGAGATGTCTGTGAACGTAGTCGCAGATTGCCTGAACGCGGCCCCATCCCGGTGGCGCCTGCCCGAAGAGATTCCACGCCGTCTCGGACAGCCGATCGGTTTCGCAATACCGGCTCCCGAGCAGGAAGACAAGCGTGTCCTCGGGTAGCTCCGGCACCGGAATCTGTTGCGCCTGGGCAACGATGGCGTCGGGGAGTCCAGTGTCGTTGACGAGCGCATCGGCCGAGATGCGCGTGCGGCCCTTGGGCGCAACAATGCGGGTGCACCAGTTGCCGAAGCCGTCACGATAGGCGGTCATCGGGACCGGCGGGTCGACGACCAGGTCGTCACGGCCGACCAGATCGGACACGCGGGTGAAGTGGACGTTGAGGTTGAATATCATCGGGGTTGGCTGCGGGCAGTCGTAGATCATTTCGAAGCCGACGTGAATTTGCATCATTAGTCTCCGGTATTCGCCAGGTGAGGCCGCGCATGGCTGGCGGCGTAGGTGGTGAAAAGGGTTCTCCCTTGTGCTAGTTGGCGCAGGGCGGAGGGCGTGAATGATGGCGCGCTCAGGCGGCACATGCCGTGTGTAACGAATCGACCAGCACGCGCCGCAACGCCGTCCAGCGTCGGCCCGCGGCCAACACGATGCCCTGGTTGACTTCCAGCTCGATTCCCACGTAGTCGCTCTGCGCGAAGTGCCGGCGCAAGTGCGAGGTCAATCCGTCCCCTTTGCCGGCATAGGGGTAATTGCGGCGTACGCGAAGTTCCGGGGCGAATGCCGCGAGAGATTCCTTCCAGTGGGCGCACATCTCGGCCTCCCCGCGCCGACCGGGGTGGTAGAGCAAACCCACGTCGGCGCTGCGCACCCTGCCGTCCAGCTCCGCGGTAAAGCTGTGTGACGAAATGTGGATCACGCGCTGGCCTCGCGACACCGCTTGGCTGACGAGACGCTCGACCTGCAGGCGATAGGGCCGGTAATGGTCTTCGACGATCTGCGCTCGGGTCTCGGCCGGCGCGGCGCGGGTCGCCGCCGAAAAGAGTTGTGGGTGGCCGATCGAGCGATTGAGATCGATAAGCAGACGGCTGGTAGTCGAAGCCACCAGCGGCGCCCGGCTGGTGCCGGCGAGTGCCTTCGCCATGACCAGCGAACCGGGATCGTGCCCCCGGTGGGAATCCAGCAGCGCCCGTTGTCCGCGAAACAGCGGCCGATAGGGCGCGGGTATCCGATTGCCGCCGTGTTCACAGGTGATGATGAAGGTATCCATCGTGACGACCCGTCACCAGCACAACTCGGGCAGATGGCGAAACACCTGCCGCACACCTTCGCCCCATTCCTGGCTGAGGGCGGTGAAATAGGGGTCCCCCTCATCGAACCGCCGCCGCCGCTGCACTTCGAGGCTGTCCCGTTCGTAGCAAATCAGGTCGATCGGCATGCCCACCGACAAATTGCTGCGCATGGTCGAATCGAAAGACACCAGTACACACTTCGTGGCGTCCGCAAGGGGCGTGTGTTGCGTGATTACGCGGTCGAGGATCGGCTTTCCGTACTTGGTTTCACCGGTCTGCAAGAAGGGTGTGTCGATCCCGGCTTCGATGAAATTGCCTTCGGCATAGGTCCGGAACAGCCGTATCGGCTCGCCGCTGATCTGCCCACCGACGATGAACGAGGCATTGAAGCGGATGTTGTTCTCTTCCAGGTACCCGGCGTCGCGTTTCTCGATATCGCGCGTCGCGTCGGAGACCAGCCTCACGACGTCGAACATCGTCCGGGCGCCCAAGACATTGGTGGCCGCGTCGCCGTCAGCGCAGCGCTGCGTCAATACGCTGATGACGGCCTGAGTTCCGGCCAGGTTTCCCGAACTCAGCAGAACGATAACGCGGTTGCCGCGACGTTCGAATACCGTCATTTTGCAGAACTTGGCGAAGTTGTCGGTGCCGGCATTCGTACGGGAGTCCGATGCGAAAATCATCCCCTTGTCGAGCATTACGCCTATGCAGTAAGTCATGGGATGCGCCTTCTGTGCAATCGACCTCTGGCGGGTGGCAGACGCGCAGGTGAGCGATTCCAATCCGGATTTGATCCGGCCCCGATGCCTTCGAGAATACCAAGCCCATGCCGCTCGGCGTGCGGCAGCGGGTAACGACGAACCTGTGCCCCGAATGCACGGGTGGGTCGTTGGCCACGCTTGACCAGCTGCCACCGAAGCTGCGCCGAAACCCGCTGCGGTTCAACGTCGCTGCGCGGAAGTTCTCGCCGATCTTCTCGGGGACCGCATGACAGTGGTAGGTCTTCTCGACTATAGCGCCATCGGTAGCGGGATGAATCCTGTTGGACTGCAACTGGTCTCCGCCATCGGGATCGATCGGCGGGACATGGCGACCGCGGCGACGATGCGCCGATACCCGGATACCCCCGGCGGGGCGATCTACGGTTTTGCGGCCGAGCCATCCAAGGGCCTGCCGACTCCGGGCTCCGCGGGGGCGTCGCGACGAGCGTCCGGGGTTGTGGCCGGCGTCGAGCTACGGCAGAGCCGGAGGCTTCACGCTTCGACGAGCCTGGCTGCCCATCCCGGGCTTTGATCTGGACCACCCAGCTTCTGATCTGGCCGGGGCCGCATCGCGGGCACGTCGTATGACCGCCGCGACACGTTTTGCCGCCGACAAGGGACCTTGGTCCTCTGGCCGTGCACGGGCTCTGGTAGGAGACTGGGGTGTCTTGAGCAGAAGGGTTGCTGAACAGTGATCGAAGGAGCCGGAAGGAAATGACCGAGAGCGATCGAACCGTGGTTCGGCACCAAAGCGGAGTACTGGTGTCCACGCTGCCACAGGCTTTTCAGGAGACCGCCGCCTTACAGCCGGACTCGGTGGCAATCCGGACGGTCGGCAACGAAGCGGTTGTCACTTGGCGTCAGTACGCCGATCGGGTGCGCAAAATCGCCACCGGACTGGCGGCGCTTGGTGTCGAACGCGGCCACACGGTCGGTCTTATGCTGCGCAACCGTCCGGAGTTCCATTTGGCGGACACCGCCGTCATGCATCTCGGCGCGATCCCGTTCTCGATCTACAACACCTCGGCGCCGGACCAGATCCGGTACTTGTTCACCAATGCCGAGAACAAGATCGTGTTCACCGAGAAAGCAGTTCCTGCCCGCGGTGCAGGCGGCCGGGGCGGATCTCGCTCACGTGATCGTCGTCGACGGCAACGTCGACGGCTGCCTGACCCTCGAACAACTCGAATCTCTGGGAACCAGTGCCGATTTCGATTTCGATTCGGCGTGGCGGGCGGTCCGGCCAGACGACGTCGCAACGCTTATCTACACCTCGGGGACCACCGGCCCGCCCAAGGGCGTCGAGCTTACCCACGCCAATGTGATGGCCGAGTTCTCGGCGATCGTCGAGCTCGTTGGGCTTCGGCCAACCGATCGGATCACCTCATACCTGCCGCATGCGCACGTCGCCGACCGGGTCACCGGGCACTACGCCAACATGGTCCTGGGGGTGCAGGTGACCGATGTCGCCGACCTCAAGGCGATCGCGGAGGCGCTGCCGGATGCTCGCCCCACGGTGTGGCTGGGGGTGCCCCGAGTGTGGCAGAAGATCAAAGCCGGGATCGAAACGAAACTCGACACGGAGGCGACCGGGCTCAAGCGGCGGTTGGCGCTGTGGGCCATCGACACCGGTGTGCACGCTGCCCGCCAGACATTGGCCGGCAAGTCCGCTGTCCCCATCACTTGCCATCCGCCGCAAGATCGCCGACCGCCTCGTGCTGGCCAAGGTGCGCGACGCGCTGGGCCTGGACCAGTTGCGATGGGGAGTAACCGGTGCCGCTGCCATACCGGTCGAAACAGTCGA
The DNA here is from genome assembly GCA_963763005.1 of uncultured Actinomycetota bacterium. Classification (GTDB taxonomy): domain Bacteria; phylum Actinomycetota; class Actinomycetes; order Mycobacteriales; family Mycobacteriaceae; genus Mycobacterium. The sequence continues at coordinate 20,470 of CAVXMI010000008.1, read as the reverse complement.
ATTCTTCTGGGGCCTGGGCATTCCCGTCTACGAAGTGTGGGGGGAGTCGGAGTGCGTGGGCGGCGCGACGTCCAACCGGCCCGGTATGAATAAGGTCGGTTCGGTCGGGCCGGCGCTGAGCGGTGCCGAGATCTCGGTGGCCGGCGACGGCGAACTACTGATACGCGGGCCGATCGTGATGCGTGGCTACCGGCATCAGCCCGAGAAGACCGCGGAAGCCGTCGACGCCGACGGCTGGTTGCATACCGGTGACATCGGCACCATAGACGCACAAGGTTTCGTCACGATCGTCGACCGGAAGAAGGAGTTGCTCGTCAACGAATCCGGAAAGAATCTGTCCCCCAGCGAACATCGAGATGGCGATCCTGGCTGCGTCTCCGTTGATCGATCAGGTGGTGGCGTTCGGGGATGCACGGCCGTACGTGACGGCGTTAATCGTCCTCGATCGGGATGCCGCCGCCGCGCAGGCCGCAGCGCTCGGCATGGCCGAGGCGTCGGCGGCCGCTTTCGCGCAATGTCGCGAGGCGCGCGAAATGCTCACCGCCGCTGTCGTCGAAGGAAACTCCAAGCTTTCCCGCGTCGAGCAGATCAAGCGGTTCCTCATCGTCGGCACCCCGTGGGAGCCGGGCGGAGACGAACTCACCCCGACGATGAAACTCAAACGCCGGCCGATCGCTGAGAAGTATTCCGCGGAGATCGACAAGCTCTACGCCGCGACGCCCGGGCCGGACGTCATCAACTTATCCAACCGCCTGTCGCCATGAACCGGCTGTCGAGCCTCGATACGGCGTTCTGGTTCGCTGATACTCACGACTGCCCCTGCACATCGGTCAATCAACAAGTCGGCCAGAACCTTTCGGCTACGCCCAGCAATGATATCGATCAGCTTGCCACTGCTGAGGTCGACGATTCCCGGGGCGAATACCGTCGAATGCGTAGCATTCCGTCTCCCACCATTGCGCTTTCCGGGCGTAGTGACATTGTTGAGTCATGGGTACTCCGGATGGCGCCATGGAGGCCTCGGCAGGCGATATAGCGTGGATGAGCACAATCAACTTCAGCTAGGGGACACCCTCATGTATTGCGTCGAAATGCTCGCCGGTCAACACGGACGAACAGGAAGAGAGCCATGACCGCGACCGAAGGCCTGGACCGGGACACCCTCGACATGATGCTGGCCTCATTGGACGAGTTCGTCGCTGAGGCCCTCCCGGACGAGCGTCGGCTGGAACTCGACCACGAGGACGTATGTCCGGAAGACACCATCCGCGCGATGTGCGGCGAGGACCTCGGCGTGCACCTGGTGTTCATCCCCGAGGAGTACGGCGGGTTGGGCGGCGGGGCATTCGACGCGTATCGCGTTTGCGAACGACTGGCCCGCGTCGACATCGGCGTCGCGACTTCGGTGTTCGCCACGTTCCTGGGCACCGACCCGATCCTGATCGGCGCAACCTCCGAGCAGCGCAAGGAGTGGTTAGGGCGCGTCACAAAGGAGGGCATCCTGTTCGCCTATGGCGCGACCGAGCCCGAGGCTGGTAGCGACCTGGGTGCGATGAAGACGACAGCCACTCCGGTCGAGACCGACGGGCAAGTGACCATGTATCGGCTCAACGGGCGCAAGCAGTGGATCAGCAACGGCTCGATCGCCGATGTCTACTCGATTCTGGCACTGGCCCCTGGCGGTCCGTCCTGGTTCATCGTGGAGAAAGACACCGCCGGCTTCTCCACGGCGCCACCGGAAGACAAGCACGGTATCCGGCTGTCCAACACCGCTGCGTTGTTCCTCGACGACGTGGAGGTACCGGCGGAAAACCTGGTGGGCCGCGAGGAGGGCCGCGGCCTCGCCCAGGCACAGCAGGTCTTCGGCTACACCCGGGTGATGGTCGCCGCGTTCGGCCTTGGCGGCGGCTGGGAGGCACTCGACCGTGCGATCGCCTACTCCGTCGACCGGGTGCAGGGAGGCGCGCCGCTGGCGAACAAGCAGGGCTACACGCACAAGCTGATCGTGCCGCACGCGGTACGACTGGAAGCCGCGCGCGCATTCGTGGAGGAGACCGCGACACGCATCGACGCCGGCGAGGGCGCGGGTGGCGCACTCAACACCGAAGGAGCGATCGCGAAGTACATGGCGACCGAAGCCGGCAATGCCGCGGCCGAAGCGGCGATCCAAGCGCACGGCGGGTACGGCTACACCCGTGATTACATGGTGGAAAAGATCAAGCGCGATGTCCGGATCACCACGATCTACGAGGGGACCTCGGAGATCCTGGAGATGACGATCGCCCGCGACCGATGGCAGCAGCACCTCAAGACATCCGGTGCCTACTACCGCGACATGGCGCGCGGGCTCGCTCGTGTTCCCGACGATTGCGGCGGCCCGACGGCCGCGCTGGCACAGGAGTGCCTCGCGGCGGTGATAGAGGCGTGCCGGGTGGGTCGGCTGACCCGAAATCAGCACGTTCTGCTGCGGCTGGGCGAACTGGTGGCCTACGCCGAATGCGCGGGCGCGCTGGCCCGCCGCGCCGCGGCGGCTGCAGCCGGCGCATTGCCGGACAAGGCCGACACCGGCTTCACGCCGACGGCGCTGGCCGCCGTCAGCAGAGTGTTCGCCCGGGAGGCGGCGTTGAAGGTTGCCGAGGAGGGCTTGCGTTGGGTGTCCGGCGCGGGTACCGGGGCGGATCTGGCCGCAACCCTGCCACTCGACCGGGTGCGGTCCGCACAGTCCGGTCTGCTCGCTGACATGAACCTGGTGGCAGATGCGCTTTACGGACGGGAGGCCGGAGCAGCATGACGACTACAGCATACGAACCGATTGCGGTGGTCGGTGTCAGCGCGATCATGCCCGATGCACCTGACGCGGCCACGTTCTGGGCCAACATCAAGGAGGGCCGGTACAGCATCAGCGACGTGCCGCCCGAGCGGTGGGACCCCGAGTTGTACTACGACCCCGACCCACACGCGCCGGACAAGACCTACTCACGTATCGGCGGATGGGTCCGCGACTTCGTGTGGGAGCCACTGGCGTGGAAGCTCCCGATCCCGCCGGCGGTCAGCGCCCAGATGGACGGCGGGCAGCAGTGGGCGGTCGCGGCCACCCGTTCGGCACTGCTCGACGCCGGCTGGCCGGACTGGACAGTAGACCCGGAGCGAGTCGCCGTCATCATCGGCAACGCGATCGGCGGCGACAAGCAGCACCGCAGCAACCTGCGGATCCAGTTTCCCGCGTTCGCCCGCGAGCTGAGCGCCGCCCCGTCGTTCGCCGCGCTGCCGACGGAGGTGCGTAATGCAGTGCTCGCCGAGACCCGCGCCTCGTTTGTCGCCGGGTTCGAGCAGATCACCGAGGACACCATGCCGGGCGAGCTCGCGAATGTGATCGCCGGGCGAGTGGCGAACCTGTTCAACTTCCGCGGTCCCAACTTCACCACCGACGCGGCGTGTGCCTCCGCGCTGGCCGCCATCTCGGCCGCCGCGCGCGGGTTGCAGGCCGGCGACTTCGACACCGCTATCGCGGGCGGTGTCGACCGCAACATGGACGCAGCCGGGTATGTGAAGTTCTGCAAGATCGGCGCGCTGTCAGCGACCGGCACCCGCCCGTTTGACGCCGGCGCGGACGGCTTCGTGATGGGGGAGGGTGCCGCCCTCTTTGTCCTCAAGCGGTTGTCCGACGCCGAGCGCGACGGTGACCGGATCTATGCGGTGCTGCTCGGCATCGCCGGCGCCAGCGACGGTCGCGGAAAGGGCATCACGGCGCCCAATCCGGTCGGGCAGCGACTGGCGGTGGAGCGCACGTGGCACGTCGCCGGTGTCGACCCCACGCAGGCCACCTACATCGAGGCGCACGGCACGTCCACGCGCGTCGGCGACGCCACCGAGCTGGCCAGCCTGACCGACGTGTTCGGCAAGGCCGGTGCGGCGAGCGGGTCGATCGCGCTGGGTTCGGTCAAGTCGAACATCGGCCACCTCAAGGGTGCCGCCGGGGCCGCCGGCCTGTTCAAGACGGTGCTGAGCCTGCACGAGAAGGTGCTGGCACCCAGCCTGCACTTCGAACACCCCAACGAAAACGTCGACTGGGACGACATCCCGTTCCGGGTGAATACCGAACTGCGCGAGTGGCCGGCATCCGAGAGCGGCGCGCGGTACGCCGGGGTGAGCGCCTTCGGGTTCGGCGGTACGAACTTCCACGCCGTCGTCGAGGAATACGTGCCCGGTCGGCACCGACCGACCGACGCGAGCCGATCATTCCCGGGCGCAGAGGTCTCCAGGATCGAGCACCGGCCCACGGCGGTGAGCGCCGCCACGACCACAACATCGGGGGCACCGGGCGCCCGCAAGGCGCCACTGCGGGGGGCGGCCGTGGTGGGGGGCGCAGATGATGCCGACGTGGCCGGGCAGCTGGAACGGCTGGCCGCCGAAGCGTCGGCTGGACGCGCACCCGAGCCCGTCGCACCTGACCCCGCGCTGGCCGCTGCGCCGGTGCGGGTCGCGATCGACTACGCCGATGCCGCGGAGCTGGCTACCAAAGCGACCAAGGCGGCCCAGGCGCTGCGCGGCGGCAATCCGGCAGGCAATCAAGCACTGTGGAAGATCCTGCGCGCCCAAGGGGTGTTCGTCGGCCGCGGCGCACCGGGCAAGGTCGCGTTCCTCTACACCGGCCAGGGCTCGCAGTACGTGAACATGCTGGCTGAACTGCGCCGGCGCGAACCGATCGCGGCCGCGACGTTCGACGAGGCGGACCGGGTGATGGAACCGCTGCTGGGCAAGCCGCTGACTGCTTTCATCTTCGCCGACGGCAGCGACGAAACCACTGTGCAACGGCTGGAACAACAGCTCATGCAGACCGAGATCACCCAACCGGCGGTGCTGGCCACCGATCTGGCCCTGACCCGGATGCTCGACGCGTACGGCGTGCTCCCGGACATGGTCATGGGCCACAGCTTGGGCGAGTACGGCGCCCTGGTGGCCGCTGGCGCGCTGTCGTTCGACGCCGCGCTGGAAGCGGTCAGCGCCAGGGGCCGCGGGATGGCGAACCTTTCGATGGAGGACAACGGAGCGATGGCCGCCGTGTTCGCCCCGCTCGCCGAGATCGAGCGGATCGTCACCGAAACCGACGGCTACGTCGTGATCGCGAACATCAACAGCACCAGCCAGGCTGTCATCGGCGGTGCCACCGACGCCGTGGATCGAGCGGTAGAGGTGTTCCAGGCCGCCGGGATCAACGCCTCCCGCATCCCGGTCAGTCACGCGTTCCATACCGCGATCGTGGCACCGGTGAGTGAACCGCTGAAGACCGTCTTGCGCCGGCTCGATGTGCGGCCACCGAACCTGCCGATCGTGGCCAACGTGACGGGTGAGTTCTATCCAGCCGACGCCGAGGTCGACACGATGCTGGATTTGCTCGGCCGCCAGGTGGCGTCCCCGGTCCGGTTCATCGACGGGCTGCGCACCCTGTACGCGGCGGGCGCGCGAGTCTTCGTCGAGGTCGGCCCCAAGAAGGCGCTGCACGGCTTCGTGGAGGACGTCTTGGGCGATGACGTGCTGGCGTTGTTCACCAACCACCCGAAGACCGGCGACTTCGCCTCCTTCAACCAGGCGCTGTGTGGGCTGTATGCCGCCGGGCTGGGATATGCCGCGCCTGAACGCGCGGCCGGCCCCGCCGCCCCGGCCGCTACCCCTGTCGAGAGGACTCCCATGACCGCTCGGATGACCAACGAGCAGTACGCCGAGCTGGGGCGCCTCGTCATCGACGTCGTCGAACACGGCGGAGCCGCCGGGGCCGCGCGGCCGACCGCTGCCGAATCGGTGGTGATAACCGGCGCGGCGCTCGGCCTGCCCGGCGTCGAGCGAGTCTTCGACGACGAGAACATCGGGCGCATCCTCGACGGCCAGCAGTTCATCGACACGATCCCGCACCGGCTGCGCCGCGCGATGGTCGACCGGCACATCACCCGCCTGGTCAAGCGCGCATCCGGAGACCCAACGTTCGAGACGATCGACAACGAGGCGGAGGTCATCAAACTGGCCGGCCGTAGCGCGCCACTGGATGTGGTCACCGAGTTCGGGGTCGACGCCGCCCGCGACGCCGCACTGGACTCGACCACCCGGCTTGCCATCGGAGCCGGGTTCGACGCTCTGCGCGACGCGGGAATCCCGCTGGTCATGCACTACAAGACCACGACGCTGGGCACCCAGTTGCCGGATCGATGGGGGCTGCCGGACTCGATGCGCGACGACACCGGCGTGATCTTCGCCTCCGCCTTCCCCGGGATGGACAACTTCGCCCGCGACCTCGAGCGCTACTACGTCGACCGGGGCAACCGCGAGCAATTGGCCGCGCTGGAAGCGGTGCGCGCCAAGATGATCGACGCCGACCCGGCGGGTGCGGAGGCCGACCGACGCATCCACGAGCTGCGCCACGCCATCGAAACAGACCCGTTCGTGTTCGACCGGCGCTTCATCTTCCGATGCCTGTCGATGGGCCACTCGCAGTTCGCCGAGATCATCGGTGCGCGCGGCCCCAACACGCAGGTCAATGCCGCGTGCGCGAGCACCACCCAGGCCGTGTCCGTGGCCGAGGACTGGATCCGCAGCGGCCGCTGTCGACGGGTGATCGTGGTGTCCGCCGACGACGCCAGCTCCGATGCGCTGCTGCCGTGGCTGGCATCGGGATTCCTAGCCTCTGGGGCCGCCGCCACAGACGACATCGTGGAGGAGGCCGCTACGCCGTTCGACCAGCGTCGGCACGGGATGATCCTGGGCATGGGGGCGGCGGCCTTCGTGGTGGAGTCCGCCGCCGCCCCCGCAGAACGAGGGCTGCAACCGATCTGCGAAGTCCTCAGCACGGTCACCGCCAACAGCGCCTTCCACGGCACCCGGCTCGACGTCGAGCACATCGGCGCAGTCATGGAGAACCTGCTCGCCAAGGCCGAGGCGCGCGGGGTGGACCGGCACGCCATCGCGGCCAGCACAGAGTTCGTGTCCCATGAGACCTACACGCCGGCCCGCGGCGGCAGTGCGGCCGCCGAAATCCACGCGCTGCGAAAGGTGTTCGGGCCGGACGCCGACGCCGTCGTCATCACCAATACCAAGGGCTTCACCGGACACGCGATGGGCGCCGGCGTGGAGGACGTCGTCGCCATCAAGTCGCTGGAAACCGGTCTGGTTCCCCCGGTACCCAACTACAAGGAGCCGGATCCCGAGCTGGGCCACCTGAACTTGTCGACGGGCGGAAGCTATCCCGTGCAGTACGCGCTGAGGCTCGCTGCCGGTTTTGGCTCGCAGATCGCGATGACGCTGATGCGCTGGACCCCGGTCCCCGATGGCAGGCACCGCCTGCCGGATGAACTGGGGTACGAATACCGGATCATCGACCAAGCCGCCTGGCAACGCTGGCTGGCAGCCGCGGCCGGCGCTACCGATGCCCAACTCGAGGTGGTCCAGCACCGGCTCCGGGTCGTCGACGCCGGCCCGCGGACCAAGGTCGCGCCGTCGTCTGCCCCGGCGCATGCGCCGACGGTGCAGGTCGCGCCGGTGGCGAGCCAGCCGGTGTCGGCCGCGCCGGCCGCCGCCGCACCAGAACCCGTAGCCCCCGCCCCAGCTCCCGTGCCGGCCCCCGCGCCAGCACCGGCCAGCGCGGCACCGGTGGGAGACGAGGTCGTCGACGCCGTGGTCGGCATCGTCTCCGAACTCACCGGCTATCCACCCGATTTGCTCGACGTCGACCTTGACCTGGAAGCCGACCTGGGCGTGGACACCGTCAAACAAGCCGAGATCTTCGCCGCCATCCGCGAGCATTATGGGGTCGCCCGCGACGACGCCCTCAAACTGCGCGACTTCCCCACCCTGACCCACGTCGTCGGCTGGATCCGCGACAAGACCGGCACCCCTGCACCGGTGGCCCCCAAACCTTCGGCGCCCGCGCAGGCACCGGCGGCACCCGAGCCGACCCAGGCTGCCCAGGCCCCGGCCAGCGCGGCACCGGTGGGAGACGAGGTCGTCGACGCCGTGGTCGGCATCGTCTCCGAACTCACCGGCTATCCACCCGATTTGCTCGACGTCGACCTCGACCTGGAAGCCGACCTGGGCGTGGACACCGTCAAACAAGCCGAGATCTTCGCCGCCATCCGCGAGCATTATGGGGTCGCCCGCGACGATGCCCTCAAACTGCGCGACTTCCCCACCCTGACCCATGTCGTCGGCTGGATCCGCGACAAGACCGGCACCCCTGCACCGGTGGCCCCCAAACCTTCGGCGCCCGCGCAGGCACCGGCGGCACCCGAGCCGACCCAGGCTGCCCAGGCCCCGGCCAGCGCGGCACCGGTGGGAGACGAGGTCGTCGACGCCGTGGTCGGCATCGTCTCCGAACTCACCGGCTATCCACCCGATTTGCTCGACGTCGACCTCGACCTGGAAGCCGACCTGGGCGTGGACACCGTCAAACAAGCCGAGATCTTCGCCGCCATCCGCGAGCATTATGGGGTCGCCCGCGACGATGCCCTCAAACTGCGCGACTTCCCCACCCTGACCCATGTCGTCGGCTGGATCCGCGACAAGACCGGCACCCCTGCACCGGTGGCCCCCAAACCTTCGGCGCCCGCGCAGGCACCGGCGGCACCCGAGCCGACCCAGGCTGCCCAGGCCCCGGCCAGCGCGGCACCGGTGGGAGACGAGGTCGTCGACGCCGTGGTCGGCATCGTCTCCGAACTCACCGGCTATCCACCCGATTTGCTCGACGTCGACCTCGACCTGGAAGCCGACCTGGGCGTGGACACCGTCAAACAAGCCGAGATCTTCGCCGCCATCCGCGAGCATTATGGGGTCGCCCGCGACGATGCCCTCAAACTGCGCGACTTCCCCACCCTGACCCATGTCGTCGGCTGGATCCGCGACAAGACCGGCACCCAGGCAGGCCCAAAAAAAGCACCCGGTGACGCGGCCGCGGCGACGCCCGGCGCAGCGGCTTCGATGCCGACTGTCAAAGGCGACATCGCCGCCACCAATGAGATCCCGCGCAGGGTGCCGGTACCCGCGCTGCGGCCGGACCTCGAGGCTTGCGTACCGACCGGAGTGGAGTTGGCCGCCGGCACCCGGGTGGCGGTGATGCCCGACCATGGTGGGGTCGGGCACGCGCTGGTCAGCCGGCTCACTCGCCTCGGCGTCGAGGTGGTGCTGCTGAACCCGGCCGACGATGTCGACGCCGTCCTTGCGGATGCCACATGTGACGGCGTGTACTGGCTCGCGGCGCTCGACGACGAGGGCAGCCTGCAGGACATGGACCGCACCGGCTGGCAGAAAGCACTGCGCCATCGGGTCCGCAATCTCTACCTGACCATGCGACGGCTGTATGAGCAGAGCCCGTTTTTGGTGGTCGCCACCCGCCTCGGCGGGTACCACGGCTACGACGAGGCGGGAGCCACCTGCCCGTTGGGCGGCGCGGTCACCGGGTTCGCCAAGGCCTACCGACGCGAGCGGCCCGACGCCCTCGTCAAGGCCGTCGACTTTCCGGTCAACCGGAAAACGTCAGCGCTGGCCGATGTGCTGATCGAGGAAACGCTTCGCGATCCCGGCTGTGTCGAGGTCGGCCACGCCGGGGGCCGACGCTGGGGAGTCGGCCTGGCGGACCGCCCGTTCCCGGACACCGAGCAGGCCGACGAGGTTCTGGGCGTCGACCCTGTCTTCCTCGTCACCGGCGCCGCCGGCAGCATCGTATCGGCGATTACCGCAGACCTGGCCGCTGCGTTTCGCGGCACATTCCACCTCCTCGACCTCACGCCCGCGCCCGACCCGGCCGACCCCGATTTGCTCCGCTACGCCGATGATCGCGACGGCTTCAAGGCCGTGCTCGCCGCCCGGATGCGGGAGCGGGGTGAGCGCCCGACACCGGTGCTGATCGAGCGGGAGCTGGCGCACCTCGAGCGTCTGCAAGCCGCGTTGGCCGCCGTGCGGGCCGTCGAGGAGGCCGGCGGTACCGCCCGCTACCACAGTGTCGATCTGACCGACGCCGATGCGGTCGAGAAGGTCATGGCCCAGGTGCGCGACACCAGCGGGCGCATCGACGTGCTGGTGCACGCCGCCGGGATCGAGGTCAGCCATTCGCTTCCCGACAAGGAGCCCCGCGAGTTCGATCTGGTGCTCGGGGTCAAGGGTGACGGGCTGTTCAACGTGCTTCACGCCCTTGGCGAAACGCCGCTGGGCACCGTCGTGGCATTCAGCTCGGTGGCCGGCCGGTTCGGCAACGTCGGACAGACCGACTACAGCGCCGCCAACGACTTGCAGTGCAAGGTGTTGAGCAGCCTGCGCCGGACCCGTCCCGGCGTGCGCACGCTGGCGATCGACTGGACCGCGTGGGGCGGCATCGGCATGGCGACCCGCGGTTCGATCCCAACCATCATGGCTGCGGCCGGGGTGGAGATGCTGCCCGCCGAGGCGGGCGTCGCGTGGATCCGGCGCGAACTCGGCACCGGCATGCGCGACGGCGAAGTCGTCGTCGCCGGCGCACTGGGCGCGATGTCCGCCGAGTTCCATGACACCGGCGGAATCGACCCCGCGGCGCTGACCGTAGACGCGCCGATGCTCGACGAGATCGTCCGCGTCAGCGTTCATGACGGGCTGGTGGTGCGCACCACGCTGGACCCCGCCGCGCGGCCGTTCCTGGATCACCACCGCATCGACGGCACGGCAGTGCTGCCCGGCGTGATGGGCATGGAGGCGTTCGCAGAGGCCGCGCGACTGCTCGCGCCGGACCTGCACGTCGCCGCTGTCCAGAACGTCGATTTTCGCGCGCCGCTGAAGTTCTACCGTGACGAGCCGCGCACGCTGACGGTCACCGCGCTGCTTCGCCCCGACGGCGACGGCGTGGTGGCCGAGTGCCGACTGTCGGCGGAGCGCAACGTGCCGGGCGCCGAGCAGCCGCAGCGCACCGTGCACTTCACCGGCTCGGTACGGCTCACCGCCGAACCACCCACGCTCGAGGCGAATTCTATTGTCACAGAAGGCAATCCCGCGCTTGCCCCTGAGCAGGTCTACCGGCTCTACTTCCACGGGCCGGCCTACCAGGTCGTGGACGCGGCGTGGAAGCACGGTGACGGCGCGGCCGCCCGGTTCGCCGGAGATCTGCCGCTGCAAGTTGACGGCCCGGTGCTGATCGGGCCGCGCCTGGTGGAGCTGTGTTTCCAAACCGTCGGACTGCTCGAGGCCGGGACGGACGGGGTCCTGGCGCTGCCGCTGCACGTCGGCGCCGTCCGATTGAACGGGCGGCCGGAGGAACGGGCCGGACTCGTAGCCACCGTGCGGCGTGATGGCGAAGGCTTTACGTGCACCGTCCATGACGACGACGGCACGCCGGTGCTGCGGCTGGACGGGTACCGCACCGTGCCGCTGCCGGACCCGCCCCCAGCCGATGTCGTCGCGCCGATCCGGGCGGTCATGCAGGGGTTGACAGCTGCCGGCCTGATAGTGAGCGGTAGTGATCAATAGTGCGGCCAGCAGGACCCCGCAACGGACAAAGGACCACCCGATGCGCGCCGGTCCACCGGAGAGCACCCGCCCGCCGCGGCCAAGACCGTTCGGGCCCAACCGAGCAGAACTCACTCCTGCTCAGTCATGAGGAACGGTGAGGAGACCTACCGGTATGGACAGGCAGATCCGGCGGCTGGGCATCGTCAACCGCGGTGAGCCCGCGGTCCGCGCACTGACCGCGGTGGCCGAACTCAACCAGGCCGGCGACCAACCACCGATCCAGACCATCGTGCTCTACACCGACCCGGACGCCGACTCCTGGTTCGTGCGGGAGGCCGACGAGGCCGTGCCGCTCGGGACGGCGACGTTCGTCGACCCCGCCGACGGCACCCGCCGGTCGCGCTACCTGGACGAGGCGGCGGTCGTGGCGGCGTTGCGCGGCGCCGACGTGGACACGGTGTGGGTCGGCTGGGGATTTGTGGCCGAGCATGCGTCGTTCGCGCAGGCATGCGAGGAAGCCGGCATCATCTTCGTCGGCCCGGACAGCGCCACGATCCGTCGGCTCGGCGACAAGGTGGCCGCCAAACGGTTCGCCGAGCAGGCCGACGTCCCGGTGGTGCCCTGGAGCCGCGGGCCGGTCGAACGACGTAGCGGAGGCGACGAAGCTCGCGGCGCAGCTCGGCTATCCGCTGCTGGTCAAGGCGGCCTCCGGCGGCGGCGGCCGCGGGATCCGGACGGTCGGCGACGACGACGAACTCGCGGCGGCGCTGCCGTCGGCGCGCGCCGAGGCGGAGTTGGCGTTCGGCGACCCCACGGTCTTCCTCGAGAAGCTCGTGCCGGCTGCCCGCCACGTGGAGGTGCAGGTCATCGCCGACGGCTACGGCACCGCGTGGGCGGTCGGCATCCGAGACTGCAGCCTGCAGCGCCGCCACCAGAAGGTCCTCGAGGAGTCGGCGTCGACGGTGCTCGACGCCGACCAAGGAGCAAGCGATTCGTGACGCGGCCGTCCGGCTGTGCCGCCGCGGCGGGCTACCGCAATGCGGGCACCGTGGAATTCCTGGTCGATCCCGCACACCGGGCGCTTCCAGTTCATGGAGGTCAACACCCGGCTGCAGGTCGAGCATCCGGTGACCGAGGCGACCACCGGGCTGGACCTGGTCAAGCTGCAGCTGCACGTCGCGCAGGGCGGCCGGCTGACCGGACGCGCAGCCGCCGGTGACCGGGCACGCGATCGAGGCGCGGCTGAATGCCGAGGATCCCGGAGAACGGGTTCGCCCCTGCGCCGGGCCGGCTGGCCCGGCTGCGGCTGCCCGCCGGCACCGGCATCCGCGTCGACGCCGGCGTACGCGAAGGCGACCGGATCCCCGCCGACTTCGACTCGATGATCGCCAAGATCGTCGCCTGGGGAAGCGACCGCGCCGAGGCGCTGGCCCGCCTGCGTCGGGCGTTGCGCGACACCACCGCGGTGGTCGAAGGCGGCACCACCAACCGCTCCTTCCTGCTGACACTGCTCGACCGGCCGGAGGTGCGCGCGGGCGAATTCGACAACCACTGGCTGGACCGGCTGACCGGGCGAGGCGGCGCACCTGCCCGCCCCCGATCCGGTTGCCCTGCTGGTGGCCGCCGTGGAGTCCTACGACCTCGACGAGGCCGCCGAGCGGGCCGCCTTCCACGCCCGCGCGGCGCGAGGCGGCGCCGAGTCCGCGGCCGAAGTGGGTCACCGCTGCCGACTCCGCTACCGGGGCCAGCGGTACGGCCTGCACGTCTACCGCACCGGCGGCAGCACCTACCGTGTCACCTCCGGCGCCGCCACCGCGGATGTCATGGTCTCCGTACCGCGACGGATACGAGCGGCGGGTGGTCGTCGGGGACCGGATGCACCGTGTCGTCTCGGTCGTAGAGGGCGCCACTGCTGCGGGTCGACATCGACGGCGCCGCGCACGCCGTGTTCCGCGACGACGGCGGCGTTGTGCGCTGCCCCGGACCGGCGTTCGTGCTGTCGGTCCTCGTCGAACCCGGCGACCGGGTCGCCGAGGGCGACCCGCTCGCCGTCGTCGAGAGCATGAAGATGGAGAACACTATCGCCGCACCGTTCGCCGGCACCGTCGCCTCGGTCGAAACCGCCGCGAACATGCAGGTCGAAGCCGGTGCGCCGCTCGTGCGCATCGCAACGTCCGACACCGATCAGAGCCAGGCGGCCGGCGCCGTCGACTTCGCCGGGCTGGCCGCCGCCGAGCTCTCCGGCACAGCTCGCTGCGAGCAGGTGTACGAGGCGCTGCGCAGCTACCTGCTCGGCTATGACCTGGACCCGGGCTCGGTGCAGACGATGCTGACCCGGCAGCGCGAGCTCAGCGAGACCGCTGCGCCGGCCGACACCGACCTGCTGCGCTGCGAGGACGACCTGCTGGATCTCTTCGCCGACGTCGGCTCGCTGTACCGGCCGCGCGGTGAGATCGATCCCGAGGTGGCGCTCGTCACCGGCAGCACCCAGGAGTACCTGCTGTCCTACCTGCAGTGGCTGGACGCCGACCGGGCCGGTCTGCCCGACTCGTACCGGCGGCGGCTGGAGCGGGCGCTGCAGCGCTACGGAGTGACGTGGGCTGGAACGCACGCCGGAGCTCGAAGAAGCCGTCGTCTGGATGTTCCGCTCGTTCCGCCGGGTCGCCGACCTGGTGCCTGCGGTTACCGCGATTCTCGAGCGCCGGCTCCGCCACCAGCGCCGAGCTGGTCGCATGCTCGCCGACGCCGAGATGCGGACACGGCTCGACCGGCTGGCGGCCGTCCAGGGCCGCCAGCGGGTGGTCGCGGATCTGGCCCGCGACGTTCGGTTCCACTACTTCGACGAGCCGCTGCTGGCGGTCGACCGTCACCGACGAGTACGCCCGGGTGCGGCGCGATCTGGACGCGCTGAGCGGCGACCCCGACGGCGCCGCAGCGCGCCGACCGCATCGACCGCCTCGTCGGCTGTCCTCAGCCGCTCCGCGCAGAGTTGCTGCAGCACTGGCGCGGCAGCCGCGACCCGGCGCTGCATCGGGTGTTGGCTGGAGGTCTACCTCCGCCGCTTCTACCGGATCAGGCAACTCCGCAACTTGAGCGTTCGCCGAACATGACGGGTGGCTGCTCGGGTCGCGCCGACTATGACTTCGGGGACGTCGGGGACCAGCCCATCCACCTGGTCGCCGCGTACGCGCCTCTGGTGAAGCTGCCGGAGCTGTCCCGGGCGATCGCCGGGCATTTGCGCATGGCCGGTCCCGGACGGCAGGTCGTCGTCGATCTGGCGCTGTGGCGGCACGGCGAGACCGCAGACGTCGGCACCGTCGTCGGCGAGGCGGAAAAACTGCTGGCCGGACTGCGACTTCGGGCGGCTGCTGCGGCGGCTGGATCTGACCGTGACGACCCTCGAAGGGATCGGCGGCGGAGCGCTTCCGCACCCATCACGTGACCTACCGGCAGCGCAATGGCCAATTGGGCGGCCGATTCGTCGAAGAAACGCTCTACCGCAATCTGCACCCCATGCTCGCCAAGCGTCTGGACTTGTGGCGACTGTCGAACTTCAAGCTGCGCCGCCTGCGCTCGGCCGAGGACGTATACGTGTTCCATGGCGTAGCGTGCGACAACCCGGCCGATCAGCGGCTTTTCGCGCTCGCCGAGGTGCGTGACCTCACCCCGGTCCGGTCCGACAGCGGTGACCTGCGCTACCCACGGCTGGAGCTGCTGGGTCTGGAGGCGCTGTCGGCGATGTCGGAAGCGCTGGCCAATTCGACGCCAAGACCCGACCGGCGGCCAACCGGATCGTGCTCTATGTCCGTCCTCCCTGGGATGTGCCCCGCGATGCCTGGCCCGAACTGGCCCGGTCGCTGGCGCCGCTGGCCGTCGGCGCCGGCCTGGAGAAGGTGGTACTGCGCGTGCGGCTTCCCGACGGCCGCGACCGAGTGCTCCACGTGGAGGGTCTCGGCGGGGGCGTCACGGTGCGCGAACGCCCGCCGGGTACCGAACCGATCCGTTCGCTATCGCCATATCAGCAGAAGCTGTTGCGCGCCAACCGGTTCGGCGTCCCTTACCCTTACGAGATCGTGCGGATGCTCACCCCTGAAGCCGAGGCCGTGGCACGGTTCCCGCCTGGGGAGTTCATCGAGCACGACCTCGACGAGAGCGGTGAGCTTGTCCCGGTGTCGCGACCGTACGGGCAGAACAGCTGCAACATCGTCGTCGGCGTACTGCGCAACAACACCGAGAAGATGCCGGAAGGAATGAGCCGGGTGGCGATGTTCGGCGATCCCACCCGCGGGCTGGGCAATATCGCCGAGCCCGAGTGCCGCCGGATCATCGCGGGCGTGGACCTGGCCGCGCGGATGGGGATACCGGTCGAATGGTTCACGCTGTCGTCCGGGGCCAAGATCGCTATGGACAGCGGCACCGAGAACATGGACTGGATCGGCGCGGTGCTGCGCCGGGTGATCGAGTTCACCCAGCGTGGCGGCGAGGTGAACATCGTTGTCACCGGGGTGAACGTCGGCGCGCAGCCGTACTGGAATGCCGAGGCGACCATGCTGATGCACACCCGCGGCATCCTGGTGATGACCCCCGCGAGCGCGATGGTGTTGACCGGCAAGCAGGCACTGGACTTCTCCGGCGGGGTGTCGGCCGAGGACAACTTCGGTATCGGCGGCTTCGACCGGATCATGGGGCCCAACGGTCAGGGTCAGTACTGGGCGCCCACCCTTGCCGACGCGTGCGACATCCTGCTGCGCCACTACGAGCACACATACGTCGTACCCGGCGAAGCGTGGCCGCGTCGCCGGGCCAGCACCGACCCGGTCGACCGCGATGTGCGTTCCGCGCCGCACGCGCCGATCGCCGGCTCCGACATGACGACGGTCGGCGACATCTTCTCCGCCACGCACAATCCCGAACGCAAGAAGCCGTTCGACATGCGGTCGGTGATGCGGGCCGTGGCCGACGCCGACTCCGAGCCGCTGGAGCGCTGGGGCGCCTGGCGGGCCGCCGAAACCGCGATCGTGTGGGACGCGCACATCGGCGGCACCCCGGTGTGTCTGCTCGGAATCGAATCGCACACTGTGCCCCGGCGCGGATTCGTCCCGGCCGGCGGCCCCACCTCATGGTCCTCCGGCACACTGTTTCCGCAGTCGTCGCGCAAGGTGGCCCGCGCCATCAATGCCGCCAGCGGCAACCGCCCGCTTGTCGTGCTGGCGAACCTGTCCGGATTCGACGGCTCGCCGGAGTCCATGCGGCGCTGGCAATTGGAGTATGGCGCCGAGATAGGCCGCGCGGTGACCAACTTCCGCGGCCCGATCGTCTTTGTCGTGGTCTCCCGCTACCACGGTGGTGCATTCGTGGTCTTCTCCAAGAAGCTCAACGAGCGGCTCGAGATCGCTGCTCTCGAGGGCTCGTTCGCGTCGGTGATCGGCGGTGCGCCGGCGGCCGCCACCGTCTTCGCCCGGGAAGTTGACGCCCGCACCGCCCGGGATCCCTACGTGCGCGAGGCGGCCGAGCAGGTGCGCGATGCGACGGGATCTGATGCCGGCACTGCGCGGGCCCGACTCGCCGAAATCACGGCGGGAGTTCGGGCCGCGAAACTCAGTGAAGTCGCCGACGAGTTCGACCGGATCCACACCGTGCAACGGGCGCTTGCGATGGGCTCGGTGGACCGCATCATCAGCGCCGAGGCGTTGCGACCCTACATCGTTGACGCCCTGAACCGCGGGATGTCACCGGTATAGCGGCCGGTCTAGCCACATTGCCGGATATGGCCTGGTCAGAGGCTTTTTCGTACCGAACAGGTGTGGCGCTCACGCCGATGCAACCATCTGCCGCCGCCACGCCGAGTTCCGGCGGCAGAACGGCGAATTCCAGGTTGTCGGTGTCGGCAGCCTCAACGGCGCCTACCTCAACCCAGGAGCAAGGTCGCGGTTTTCCCAACCCCCATCACCAGCCCGCTCGCCACACACAGACCAAATTCCGCGCTGGGTTGCGGAGGGCCCACGCCAGCCGCATGCCGCCGCGTCCGCCGGTCGCTTAGCCTTGATGAATGCGAACCGTCGAGCAGCTCCCGGATGCATGCCTCCACGCCGGAGCCGAGATGTTGCGTGCCACGAAGGCCTTGGTCCTCGCGGACGAGAATGAAGCGCGAGATGTGATCAGGGTCCACGACGACTTGACCGCCCGGACTGTTGAGGCGGAGACAAGTGCGTTGCAGCTACTGGTGAGCGGCGAGGGTGACCCGCGCGGCATCGCCGTGTCACTCCAAACTATCGCCGACGTGAACCAAATGGGCATTCTCGCAAGGCATGTCGCGAGAGTCGCTCTCCACGCACAGCCCATGCACGCACTGCCCGAAGACGTAAACGGCTACTTCAGTGAAATGGGCGGCCGGGCAGACCAATTAGGGAGGCGTCTCGGAGAACTCCTTGAGGGCACGACGCAGATGCATCGAATCCACCACGAAGAGGATGAGATGGACCGTCAGCACCGTCGCCTGTTAAACGCCATGACGGGTCCAGAATGGTTTCACGGTATCGCTGTCGCCCTCGAGGTGATGCGAGTGGACACATACTACGAGCGGTTCACAGCCCACGCGGTCGCCATTGCCCATCGAGTGCAATTGCTGAACCAGGACAGACCTCCCACCCGGGACTCGCATTGACACCGCAGTACCGGCCGCGCCGATCGCCGCGTGCCTGCTCTTGGCTTGGACGATCCTCTTCACCGGCGACCAGCTCGACGCACGCGGGCTGTTTCCCGAACTTCCGCTGCCCGGGGGTGATTGGGCTCGCCTGAACACCTCGGGCACGACTTCCCGATTAATTCCGTGACGGCGGATGGCCGCCTTCGTCGGCACCCGCTTCCTGCTTTCCTGCCGGGGCGTCGCTGAGCGTCAGGCTGTCGTCCGGGGCAATGATCTCCGCCACGGTCGTGAGCATTCACAACGCTGAGCTAGACGAAGTCTTGGCCAACGCCGGGCTTCAGCCAGGGCCTCGCGCGCCTAGCCGACCGATCAATTCACGGTGCCTGGGCGGAACACCACCGGCGACCGAATTGTCGCGTGGGTCTTGCGGCCCAACGGCTACATCAGGCCTTGACTCTTGAAGCCATCGGAGGTCTGTAACCGGGTCCGTGGCCACACCGTGGCCACGATTCGGCCACAGTTACAGACAACTGGAGTGAACGAGGATGATGCGTTTCAGCAGCTGGAAGCCGGTCTAGGCCCAATGTCGCGTAGTTAAGTTCATGGGCCGGTTGTCAACTGGCCGTTGATGGTGATGTCGACGGTGATGTTGTAGCTGTTGCGGTCGACGGGTCCTTTGGCGCGGTGTTTGGAGATGGCGCGTTTGACGATCCGGGGACTGGTTCGGCGGCGGCGGATCGGGAGCAGGTGATCGAGCACGGCGTGGCCGATCTTGCCGATGACGTCGATGGTGGTGTCGGCGATGACGCCGGCAGCCTGGATGACCTGGTCACGGGCGGTATTGAGGGCGATGCTGAAGCCCGCGCGGTCGGGGTCGGTGGTGGTGGTGGTAGTGGTGGCGTCGGACATCGCGATGCGCAGCGCTTGGTAGGTGGTCAGCAGGGCGTAGGTCTCTTGGGCGATCCCGTCGGGTGTGCGGGCACGCAATACCCGACCGCCGAGGATGGTGGATTTCAGTTCCAGGTAGGACGTTTCGATCTCCCAGCGCTGGTGGTAGAGGGTGACCAGTTCGGTAGCGGGGTGTCGCCGGTGGTCGATGAGTGTGGTGATCAGCAGGTAGCGTTCGGTGCGGCGTGGGCCGCCGGCGAGTCGCACCACGATCTGGGCGTCGATCACGCGGACGGTCGTCGTGCCGATCCGCGACAGCCATGAGCCATCACCGCAGTGCTCGATCACGGGCATTTTGCGGCTGATCTTGCCGCGGAACAGCAGATCCGCACCCGTGGCGGCGACCTGCCCGATGAGGTCCGCGGCGGCGAAGTTGCGGTCCGCGAGCAGCAGCATACCGTGGCGGAGGCAGCCCAGAAGCTTTGGTGCATAGGTGGTTTCACCTACGCTCACGGTGCCAAAGACCGCATCGAGCACGGTGCGGGTGCCGCACGCGACCACGGTCAGCATCCGCAGCATCGGATATCCGGAGGGGCCGTTGCCGCCGCCGGCCCGGCCAAACGCGGCCAGGTTCGCCGGGGTGTCGGGGGTGAACAGCGACGTGCCGTCGATCGCGCAGACCAGCAGCCCCCGCCATCGCGGGGCGCCGGCGGCCGGGCCGCGGACCAGGTCGAACAGTGCCCGCATCGGCTTGACACCGATGCGGCGTCGGGCTTGCGCCAACGCCGAGGACCCCGGATCGGCGACGTCGATCCCGTCCAGGCCCGCAATCATCCGGGCCCACACCTGGGCGTAGCCGAGTTCGGCGAACAACGCCGCCGCCAGCAGCAGATACACCACGACACGCGACGGCAACGCCCGAACCCTGGCCTGCACCGTCCGGGTCGATTCCAGCACCGCATCGACCATCTCGAACGGGACGATCTGGGTCAACTCGCCGAAATGCCCGGGCGCGAACCGACCCGTCGCCACCACCACCGAACCACGGATGACAGACTGAACAGACAGCGGAACTCCCAGGTGAGACGGGTGTCTTGCGAGGACAACCCATCGATACCGGGAGTTCCGCTGTCCTATCGACACCCAACACGGCGTGTCACATTTGCATCACGAGTCACAGCCTTAACTACGCGACATTGGGTCTAGGCCCCTGACCAGGGTCGCCAAAATTCAGCACCGTATAGCGGCCGGTCTCGCCCGGTATGCCGGGGTGCCGCGGGTGCCAGTACTCCGGGGTCGCCGAGCGCGACGGGCGCTGGGCCGGCCACTTCCGCCGCGAAGGTGAGCAGGAACCGGCCTTCCCGCCGCCACCAGCCGGGAAAAACGGTCCCTTCGACGGCCCGCACCGTCAACGCGCCCCAACCGTCGCCGCGCGGCACGGCCGGTGTCACCTTCGAGCGTGCGGGTGTCGCGGCGCAGCCC
>CAVXMI010000007.1:0-72602 GCA_963763005.1 uncultured Actinomycetota bacterium | reverse complement strand
ACGGTCGGGTGGTTGTCTATGGTGATCACCTCTGACATGCTGGCAGCTTGGACATTTTCGCGGAGTGGCAAAACGGCGGTACGGAGCTTCGTTGGCGCTCGACCCGAGCCGCTAACGGCGGACAGGAACTCACGGTGTTCAGCCGCCGCTGCGGCACCCCCGGGGCGCCCGCACTGGTGCTTGTGCACGGCTTCCCGACATCGAGCATCGATTACTTCGCCCTGGCAGGCGAACTGAGCGCAGAGTTCGACATCCATGTGCTGGACTTCCCCGGCTACGGACTCTCCGACAAGCCGCCCGAGCCGTACGTGTACTCGCTGTACGACGACGCGCGCCTGCTGGTCCACGCCATCACCCAGGTGTGGAAGCTGACCGACTACCGCATGCTCACCCATGATCGCGGCAGCAGCGTCGGCATGATCGCGCTGAGCATGCTGGCGGCCGAAGAACCGCCGGCGCTGCCCGTCGATCTCATCGTGACCAACGCCAACATCTACCTTCCGCTGGCCAATCTCACCGCGTTCCAGACCGCGCTGCTCGACCCGGCGACGGCGCGCGCCACGGCGGCGGCGGTTACGCCGGAGATGCTGGCGGCCGGCATGGGGGCCGGCACCTTCATGCCACGGCGGACACTGGAAGATCCGGAAATCGCCGCGTTGGCCAAGTGCTTCGCGCACAATGACGGCACCCGCGTGCTGCCCGACACCATCCAATACCTGAACGAGCGGGCCGTGGACGAAACCAGTTGGCTGGACTCGCTTTCCAAGAGCCCGGTCAACATCACGGTGGCGTGGGGACTGCACGACAACATCGCGCCGCTACGTGTCCCCAACCATGTGTGGCAGACGTATCTGAAGAACAAGCCCGGCCAGAACCGCTACTGGGTGGTGCCCGGCGCCGATCACTATCTGCAGTGCGATGCCCCCGGGCAACTAGCCCAGATCGTTCGCCTCACGGCCCAGGGTGAGGATATTCCGCTGCAGACGCTCGGGAACCAGCCCGACGGCGCAGTGTTGGTGGATACGAGCGCGCCGTAGTCGCCTCATCCTGATGCAGACGGGTAAGCGTGCCCACCCGCGCACGCTTGCGGTATGCGCCCGTTCGGCGTTGGCGTAGTCGACTTCCCAATCGGGCCAGCGTTTGAGGACCTCTTCGAAGGCCACCCGAGCTTCCATCCGGGCCAGCGCCGAGCCAAGGCAGAAGTGCAGGCCCTGCCCGAAGCTGAGGTGGCCACCTTGACGGTGGATGTCGAAGCGGTCCGGATCGCGGAACTGGTGTTCGTCTCGGTTGGCCGAACCGTTCAGCAGCAACATGAACGACCCTTCCGGAACGAGACGACCGTAGTGCTCGGTGTCGTGGGCGACGTAGCGGGCCTGGACCGGCGATGGAGGTTCGTAGCGCAGTGATTCCTCGACCGCGCCGGGAATCAGGGATGGGCCGGCGACGAGTTCGCGGCGTTGATCCGGGTGATCCGATAGCAGTTGTCCCATGAAACCGATCAGGCGGGCGGTGGTCTCGTTCCCGGCGCCGGCGATCATGGCGGTGTAGGCCAGCACCTCGGTCCGTGACAACGGGCGCCGCGTACCGTCGGGTTCGTCGATCTCGGCCCGCAGGAGATCGGTCATCAGGTCATCGGACGGATGATTGGCCCGCCATTCGATGTATTCGGCGAAGACGACGATGGAGTCCTGGAACAGATTCTCGTTGACCTCACCGGGTTTGCGCCCCTTGGCCATCTCGATGAAGGCTCCGTTGCGATCTCGAATGTTCGCTTGATCCTCTTCAGGGATGCCCAAGAGATAACCGATGGTACGCATCGGCATCATCGCCCCAAGATCCGCGATGAAATCGAAGCCGCCGGCACCGATGAACGGGTCCAGCTCCCGGGCACAGAATCCACGCACCAGAGACTCCACAGCCAGCATGCGACGTGGTGTGAAGACACGGGACAGCAGTCGGCGGTGCAGGTCGTGCAGAGGGGGATCTTCGAACAGCAGAATGCCCGGTGGCACTTCGATGTTGGCGAACAAGATGTCAGCGGTGGTCCCGCGACCGGACCGGTAGGTCTGCCAGTTCGGCAGTTCGCGCGCGACGTCCTCGTACCGACTCAGCGCGTAGAAGTTGTACTTTCCGTTGTAGTAAAGCGGTGCTTCTTCGCGCATTCGCTTCCACACCGGGTATGGGTTGTCGTCGATCTCGACATCGAACGGGTCGTAGTACAACTCGACCGCGCTGGCGCCTGTCATTGTTACGTCCCTTCGGCGGAGCACTGGGTTGAACGCACTGGGCTACGAGGCAGGGAAGGGGGGAACAAATATTTGGCTCGTGACGCTACAGGCGTTGAATTGGGAGTGTCAATCATCTTGCCGGGCTTGCTGCGAGGTAGCGGCAGCACCTTGGCGCTCAGTCGTGCCGGTGCAGGAAGCCGTGCAGGACCGCTTGGACGAGCTCATCGACGATCACCTCCCTCGACGGCTGCTTATTTCCGAAGTAGGTCGAACGCAGTGCGACCATGCCGGCGATCATCGCCACCGTGGAGTGGGCCGGCAAGTCCGGGTGATCCGAACGCATTTGCCGTAGCTGCATGCCCTCGGCGCTGATGTGGCCGAGCACCGTGAGCGCCCGCCTGACGTCGGCAATGCCGGCGTCATTCATTTCCTCCTCACTGAGAGATTCCGATGTCAAGAGCGTCACCAGCAGGCCCCGGTGTTGCACGAACACGTCGTAGAGCTGCCCGACGAAATGCCGGGCAAGCTGCTCCTCGCTGGTCTGCTCGGGGACGATTGACTGCCACGTCCGGCCGAATTCGTCGACGAAGCTGGTGAAGGGCAGGACGAGGGCCTCGCGAAACAGCGCCGCCTTCGAACCAAAATGGCGGAACAGCAGATATTCGGTGACCCCGGCGGCCTGGGCGATTTCGCGCGTCGTGGTGCTGCGGTAGTCCTGGCAGGCGAAGAGGGCCCGGGCGGCATCGAGCAGAAGTCGGCGGGGCGCACCACGCGGCCGGCGCATCACCGGAGCCGGCGTCTCAGCCGCACTTTGTTTCTGGGCGGAAGGTCGCTGGGGCACCGCTGTTCACTCCTTGAACCGCACTCGGCGGTTGACGGCTTTTAAGATAGTGTGCACTATTCTAAGGGATCGGATCGAAAGGGGCGCAGACGTGGGCGCTGTCATCATGCTTGGCACGCTATTCGGACTGATCGTCCTGATCTTCGGCGTGGTGCAACACTTCGACCCCGAAGCGCGCCGTACCCCAAGCCAGGAGCGTGATCGATGAGCACCGAGCTGACGCCCTTGCTGAAGGCGTCCATGGGCTTCGCCTACGTCACGGGCATCGCGTTTTTCGCAATCGGTGTGTATCTGAGCATTCGCCGACGCCGCCTTCACCCACTGCTGCTTGTGTGCATCTCGGCAATCTCGTTCTCGTGGATCGAAGCACCCTACGACTGGGCGATGTATGCGCAGTTCCCACCTGCGCTGCCCCGCATGCCGTCGTGGTGGCCATTGAACATGACATGGGGTGGGCTGCCCTCGTCGGTTCCCATCGGCTACATCTCCTACTTCGTGCTGCCGGCGGTGACCGGCGCCGCAGTGGGGCGATGGTTGAGCGCAAAGTTCCACTGGCGCAGGCCGACCACCTTCCTCACCGTCGGGCTCGTCGTCGGCTTTCTATGGGCGCTGCTCTTCAACGCGGTCCTGGGGGCCCGGCTCGGCGTGTTCTATTACGGCCGCGTGATTCCCGGGCTTGCGATCTTTGAGGGGACCAAGCACCAGTACCCGCTCTACGACTCCCTGGCGATGGGCATACAGATGATGGTCTTCACCTACCTCCTGGGACGGACCGATTCCCAAGGGCGAAATGTCATCGAGATGTGGGCCGACAAAAGATCGACGAGCCGCCTTCAATCGTCAGTGCTGTCCATCGCTGCCGTCGTCGTCATTGGAAATGTCCTCTATGGCGCGGTCTTTGCGCCGCATCTCGTTACGAAGCTGGGGGGCTGGGCGACCGCCGGACCCACGGAACAGCTGTTCCCGGGCGTACCGAACCAGCCGCAGTAGGCAACCGCTGCCGTCGGACGCCGCGTTCGATCTATCGAAAGTCAGCCGCCTAATCCGGGAGGTCAAGTGACTTACGAGAGCACCGGCGAGCCGATCAAAATCGGCTACCTGATGGACTTTCCGCTGCCTGAGGGCTTTCCCAAGACGTACTTCGAAGACCTGACACGACCTTTCGACCTGGTCTTCAAAAAAGGTGTCGAAGAAGGGCTGATCGACCGGCCGATCGAGATAATCTACCGCGAAGTGGAGGGCCTGCCGAAGGGATCGGTTCAAAGCGGTCATCGACGCCTAAGGCGCAGGCGATCGTGCACTGCGGGTTCGGGTTCGGGGTGGTGTTCGTCAATCCGGCGCTGGAAGCGTTGGGATGGGATCCGTCCCGTCTCTGCGGTACCGCCTTCCAGAACGCCTGGCTCAACCCCATCATGTGGAACGCATTCATGGGCTGGACCGGGGATGTGGCGTGCACACTGCTGCGGGCGCTTTCCGACGCCCACCCGCTGAGCCCGCGGGGCGTGAAGGAGGCACTCGAGCGCGTCAAGATGATGCCGGCCGCATCCGGTGCCCCCGGAACACGGGTGTCCTTCGGCAATTGGACCCGCCGGGCCTGGATGGGTGCGGGTTATCTGGTGGCACGTCGACTGGACGCCGACGGCATCAATTCCCATCTCGTGGATCGCTTCGGCGAAGAGTAGCGGCGGTCACCTTACGTCTTTCTCTCCGACAGCAGCTCGGTGAGCGCGCTGTCGACGCGGTCGCCGGCTGTCTTCGCCGGTGATGACTTACGGGCCTCGGGCAGCACGACCTCGCCGGCCCGCTTCAGATATGGCCATGCGATTTCCGGCGGCAAGCCACCGCACAGCGGCGAAAGGTTGAGTATTTCGCCGTCGCGAACCCGCGAGATCGCTTCCGGCACCGAGATAATCACGTGGGACGCAGCCGCCTCGCGCAGCTCGTCTACGGTCGTCGCGTGTGAGAATCCCGCCGACGTCTCGTCACCGGGGTTCCACGCCGCGTAGCTGCGCACGTCGTGGAGTAGATACTCGCCGAGCTCCGACCAAGCCCGCTCAACGTCATCGGCGACGAAGCAAACCGAGGGGTGGTCACGGTTGGGTAGCATCACCGGCCCGGGTTGGTGGCCGTGCTCGCGGCAGGCAGCCTCGTAGGCTTCGCGCATCCCGTCGACGTTGGCGTTCGCCAGCAGGCCCAGGCCGTACTTGCCGGCCCGCCGCGCCGCCGCCACCGTTCCACCACCCCACGTCAACGCCGGTCCACCGCCGGTTTGTGGGCGCGGTGTCACCGTGATCCGGCGTCCGTCGTGAATGACCGTTTCGCCGGCGAGCAGTCGGCGCAGCAGTGCGAGCTTCTCGTCAGCGAGCCGCCCCCGATCGCGAAGTGACAGGCCGAAGTGCTCATACTCCTCGGGCCGGTATCCCAGGGCCAAGATGTACGTCGCCCGCCCGCCGCTGACGATGTCGAGAATTGCCATGTCCTCGGCGAGGCGTACGGGTTCGTAGAACGGAAGGATCAGGATCAGGCTTAGGGCCAGGCTCTGGGTGCGCGCTGCAATCGCCGGAGCCAGCATCAGCGGGGACGGCAGGTATCCGTCTTCTGACCCATGGTGCTCACACAAGACGGCGGCGATGCCCCCGTGATCCTCGGCCCATGCACACATCTCGGGTACCGCGGCATAGAGGGCGGCCGGGGGCGACGCCCAGCCCGGATCCCGCATGTCGAAGCGCAGCGTAAACACACCCAACTCCCTAGACAACCTAATATTTGTCTCACGTACGCTACGTCCGGCCAAGATCTGCGTCAACGTTCAGTCAAATACGTTCCGCGGCAAGGTCGTCGGGATGTCCAGCGAGCTGAGCAGCCCGGGGGCGGCTTCGACAACGTACGGGATCGCATTGACCACCCGCATCGCCGTGGACGCCATGGCGGCATGGCCGGCGCCGTGACCCGTTGCCTCCCCGAGTGTCATCGCGCAGTGGATGTCGGGATCGCCTTCGATGTCGACCCGATAGGTTGCGTCGAAGTCCGAGGTCGGCCAGTCGGGTGCAACGTCGCGGGCCATCCGGATGACATGCTCGATCACGATGGCCTCACGGCCGTTGACCACCCCCGCGGCCCGGGTGCGCACCGCACCGCAGGTACCCGACTTGATGGTGCCGAACGCCACCTCGATGTCCCGACCCGTCAACTCCCGGTCGAGAGAACCGCGCACCTCCTCCACCTCGACACCGAGGCCGCTGGCCATCAGATATATCGGTGCTTTCCAAGCCATTTCGATGAAGCCGGGCGTGGAGAGCATGGGTGCGAAATCCAGGGGGCGGCCGAAGCCCATCCCGTCCATCATCACGTCGGCCACCGGGTAGTGGTCGTTGAGCGCGACTTCGCTGGCCGTGATGGTGCGGATGTTCTTCGACTGGGTCGTCATGAGCAGCGCAAGCTGATCGGAGGCGAAGCCGGGAAAGATCCCCGACGCATAGAACGACGCGCCGCCGGCCTTGGCCGCGGCCTCGAGTTGGTCACGCCGATCCGGGGCGAAATACGACGGTGGGTACACCAGACTCGTCGACGACGTCGACACGACGTTGATGCCCGCCCCCAACAGGCGCATGTAGTCAGGCACCGCGGCCCCGTCGCGTTGCGGACCGCTCGCCGCATACACCACGCAGTCGGGCGCCAAGGCGATCAGCGCGTCGGCATCGTTGGTGGCCATCACGCCCAGGGGCGCGCCGCCGGCCAATTCGCCGGCGTCCTTACCGACCTTCTCGGGCGAATGCACCCATACCCCAACAAGTTCCAAGTCCAGGCGACGGCTGATGGCATCAATCGCGATCGCTCCGACTCCCCCGGTGGACCACACGACGGAACGTATGGGTTCTTCCATCGACACCAGCGCTCTCCTTACTCGGCGTGGGCCCGCGCGGCGGCGGCTGCGGCACGTTCTAGGTAGGGCCACGCAACATCGGGTGGAATGCCCCCACACAACGGGTGCAGCGGCAGCGGTCGCCCGCTACGCACGTAGTCCGTCGCCTCGTCGGAAGTGACAATGCGGTACGGGCCCCCCTCCGCACGCAGCCCGGCCACATCGTCAGCACGGGTAATGCTTGCCACCGAGTCATCGTGGGGCCGGTATGACGCCGCCGTCACCGCATCGTGCAACAGGTGCGGCCCCAGCACATCCCATGCCTCGTCGACGTTGTCGGCGACGAAAACCGCTGTCGGAGAACCTGAAGCGGGAAACTGGATGATTCCGGGCTCATGTCCGTGGGCGCGGCACTGTGCTTCGTAGAATTCCTTCAAGCCAGGCAAGGCGGTCTGAGAGATGAACCCGAGGCCGAGGACGCCGGCACGCCGCGCGGCGGCCTTGCTACCGCCGGCAATCAGCATCATCGGCCCACCGGGTGACCCGCACGCCGGCGTCACACGGACGGTGCGCCCCCGGTATTCGACCGACTCACCACGCACCAGCGGACCCAGCACGGCCAGGATTTCGTCTGCTACCCGGCCGCGCGTGGCCATGTCGGCGCCGAAGTGCTCGTACTCCTGACTGCGATGTCCGATACCGAACGCATAGGACACTCGCCCCCTGCTGATCAGGTCCAGCACGGTCATCTCTTCGGCGAGCCGGACGGGGTCCCACAACGGAATCGGCACCGCGGCCAGCAGTATCGCCAAATTGTGTGTCCTGGCCGCGATCGCCGAGGCCAACATCAGCGGCGCGGGCAGATGGCCGTCATCGGCGCCGTGGTGCTCGGAAAGCACCGCCAATACTGCGCCCCGGGTCTCGGCCCACGCGCACATATCGGTGGCCGCGGCGTACAGATCTGCGGCCGGCCCGGCCCAGCCGGGAGCGCGCATGTCGAATCGCAGTGTGAACATCAGCGCATTGCCCGCTTCCGCACGACGCGGTGGCCACCACAAGTCGTCATGTCTATGCACAATAACCTAATATTTGTTCTGATTGCCGGTGTAGGATCCGGTCACGCGGCCATTCCTCCCGCGAAGTGCTGCCGCGTTGAAATCGCTGCCGGTAAACATAGTGGGCACAATGCAACTGAGGAGGAACCAAGATGGCAGACGGTGTCCACCGCGTGGTGGTGTGGGCGACGGGTGGCATCGGGTCCATCGCCATCCGGGCCATCCAGCGACGCCCCAATCTGGAGCTGGTCGGTGTGTGGGTGCACTCGGACGAAAAGGTCGGCAAGGACGCCGGCGAACTCGCCAACGGCGAGCCGATCGGCCTTGCCGCCACCAATGATGCGGACGCGCTGATTGCCTTGGCACCCGACTGCGTGATCTACGCGGCCAGCGGCCCGGAACGCGATGCGCTGGCCATCCCGGATTACGTCAAGCTGCTCGAAGCCGGAATCAACGTCGTCACGACCAGCACCACCCGTCTGGTCAATCCGCACGCCTACCAACCCATCCAGTGGCGCGACCAATTGCTCGCTGCTTCCAAGCAGGGCCAGGTGTCGCTGTACGCGTCGGGGATCGAGCCGGGCTTCGCCGCCGATTACCTGCCCTTGGTGCTGTCGACGCAATCGTCGACGATCGAGAAGATCCATGCGCTCGAGATCGCCCTCTACGACGACTACGGGGTTCCCGAGATCATGATCAACGGCATGGGCTTCGGTCAGCCGCTCGACTACCAGCCCTGGGTCAGCTATCCCGGTGCGATCGCCGGCGAATGGCAGGGGCAGATCCGGTTGATCGCCGACGCGCTCGGGGTCGAAGTCCAGGAAGTCCGTGAGAGTTTCGAGCGCGCGGTCACCAATCGGACCCTGGACGTCGCGATGGGCACCGTTGAGGCCGGTACGTGCGGGGCGCTGCGAATGCAGGCAATCGGCGTGGTCGACGGCCGAGAAGCGATCGTCATCGAGCACGTCACCCGGCTTGCGCACGACGTCGCCCCCGACTGGCCGACCGGGATCGGCGATCTGTCCTACCGCGTCAAGATCACCGGCGACCCCGACATCGACTGCACCATGGTGGCAACACTCAAGGATGCCCGCAAGGCAGGAATCGCGGGAATGGGCTCGGGAGCAGGCGCGATGGTCGCCACCGCGATGCGCGTCGTCAACGCCGTGCCGTATGTCGTTGCCGCAGAACCCGGACTGTTGAGCTCGGTGGACTTGCCGTTGACCATCCCGAAACACGCGTTTGTCACCGGGTGAGTCAGTACGCAGCCGCCGCGGCTTAGTCTGCCGGAGTGACGTTTAATCCACTCGGGGAACTCACGCTGGGTCCTTGTTGCGCCGAGCTCCATTGAGATGCCCGGATTCAGAAATAGTCATATTTGACTGTTTTGACTCATGGAGAGGACCGCTACCCTGTCAATGCTCAGTTCAGCCAGTCAGCGAGCACCGCGTCGGTGTGCTGGCCTGGGACACAAGGTGGGCTGTCGACGAATGCCGGAGTTCGGGAAAACCGGGGGGCCGGGGATGGCTGGGTGATGCCGTCGCCGACGAAAAAGGTGTTGCGGGCCGCCAATTGCGGATGGCCCGGCGCATCGGACATGCCGAGGACGGGTGCCACGCAGGCATCGCTGTCGCTGAATATCTTTGCCCATTCCTGCTGGGGGCGGGCGGCGAAGGCGGCGCTGATCTTGGCTCGCAGCTGCGGCCACGCGCGTCGGTCGAACTGCGCAGCGGGATCAGACGGGAGTTCGAGCAGACGCAGGAACTCGGCGTAGAACTGCGGTTCGAGCGCCCCGACGGCCATGAACTTTGCATCCGAGGTCTGATAGACGCCGTAGAACGGAGAGCCGCCATCGCCCAGGTTGGTGCCGCGTTCATCGGACCAGATTCCCCCCGCATAGCAGCTGTAGATCATGGTCATCAGATGGGCGGTGCCATCGACGATCGCCGCGTCGACCACCTGGCCGCGGCCGCTTCGTCGGGCCTCGTCGAGGGCGGCCAGCATTCCCACCAGCAGGTATAAACTTCCGCCGGCGAAGTCGCCGACGAGGTTGAGCGGGATCTGCGGGGGGCCACCGGCTTGCCCGATCGCGTGCAGCGCTCCGGTCGGTGCGATGTAGGTGATGTCGTGTCCAGCGGTATGCGCGATCGGGCCGTCCTGACCCCATCCGGTCATGCGTCCATAGATCAACTGAGGTCGGCGCAGCAGGCATGGTTCGGGTCCGATCCCGAGACGTTCTGCCACCCCGGGACGGAATCCCTCGAACAGGATGTCGGCATGCTCTACCAGTGACAGCACCGTCTGGGCGCCGTCGGATTTCGCGAGATCGACGGCAATCGAGCGCTTTCCGCGGTTGAGCAGGTCGTCGGCCCAAGGCAGTAGTTGCATGCCACCGCCACCCGGCCGATCGACACGCACCACATCGGCGCCCAGATCCGCTAGCAGCATTCCGCAGAAGGGCCCCGGTCCGATTCCGGCTATTTCGAGAACCTTCACACCGGACAAAGGGCCAGTCGTCATGTCCGTCTCCGCTCAGCGCTTTCAATAGTAGTCAATATTGACTAGTATTGAAGGTAGCGCTATTTTCGGTACTGTGTCAATTTGCCGCACAACTTGAGGAGTTCACCTTGGCTGCAAGGAGTTCGACCGCTACCCCGCCCGTCCGGATCAGTCAGCGCGAGCGTCGTCAGGCCGCGGAACGGAAGCTGCTTGACGCCACGGTTTCGATCCTGATCGAGCGCGGCTACGCGGCAACCACCACGCTCGAGGTCCAAAAGCAAGCCGGCGTCTCTCGCGGGGTCCTGCTGCATTATTTCGGCTCCAGGGGCGAACTCATCAGCGCGGCGGCACGCCATTTGTATGCCACCAAGGTCGGTGAGGTGCGGCTGCGTGCAGCCGAGGCGCTCGACGGCGAGGACTGGGCTTCGCTGCTCTGGCAGGTCGTCTCGGGCCCCTTGGGTGGAGCCTCCCTTGAGCTGCTCATTGCTGCCCGACACGATCCCGACATGCGCGACTACCTCAAACCCCTGGAACGCGAGTTCGCGCGCGCGAATCTCGACCTGTGCAAGGCGCTGCTCGGCGAGCAGCGCGCCGGCCACAAACGATTCCCCGAATTCTGCATCGTGGTGATCAATTCGATGCTGGGAGCTGCGGCCAGCAAACCGGGCCATGGCAGCACCGAGGAGAAGCGCCTGCTCGAAGCGTGGCGGCGGATTCCCAACCTCTACTTCGGCCCGGAGACAACCGACGAGTGACCGTGGTTTCGGCCACCGGCCCGCCGTAATCGCCGCCGGACGTCGCGGGCCACGAACAGGCGCAGCAACGCGGCAACGGTGCGGCCTCGCCGATGCGAATAGGGGTACCAAAGCAATTGGTTCTCCACCCGCGGCACGCGTGGTGTAGTGATGGCCTGCTGACGGCAGTACTTGCGGATACCCTGCGGGCCGCCCATCCGGGACCCGAGGCCGGAGCTTTTCCAGCCGCCATGTGGCAGGGGGAAACAGAACAGGTTCGAGTAGGCGTCGTTGATGTTCACAGCGCCGACCTCGAGCCGGCGCGCGATGTCGCGTCCGCGATCGATGTCTTTGGTCCACACCGTTGCCGACAGCCCGTACTGGGAGTCGTTTGCCAACCGGATCGCCTCTTCTTCGTCGGCGACCTTCATCACCGGGATCGTCGGGCCGAAAGTCTCGTCGCGCATGCAGGCCATCGAATGATCGACGTCGAGAAGAATCGTGGGCTCGAAGAATCCCCCGGTCGCCTTTCCGCCGGTCGCGATCGTGGCCCCGTTGGCGACGGCATCCCGGACATGGCTGCGCACGATCTCGACCTGCTGCTCGGTGACCAAAGCGCCGACATCCGCCGAGTACGAACCTTTGTCGACGCCCTGCCTGATCGACCGCACCCGCCCGGTGAGCAGCGCGACAAACCGGTCATAGGCCGGTGCCTCGACGTACACTCGCTCCACCGAGATGCAGGCCTGACCCGAGTTGAACAGCGCCCCCCACGCAATGCCGTTGGCGGCGCGCGAAAGATCGGCGTCGGCCAGGACGATGGCCGGGTCCTTGCCGCCCAGTTCGACGCCGCAGGGAATCAATCGTTCGCCCGCCCGCGCGGCAATGGCCCGTCCGGTCCTGGTGGAGCCGGTAAACTGCACCATGTCCACGGAGTCCACCACCGCTGCGCCCGTTGCGCCCAGACCGGTGACACACCCGAGCACCGGCGGTGCCCCGATCTGTTCCCAGCCGCGGGCGAGTTCGCAGGCGGACAGCGGAGTGACCTCCGAGGGCTTCACGAGGACGGCTGCCCCGGCCAGTAGCGCCGCAACGGCGTCGACACCGGGAATGAGTAA
Organism: uncultured Actinomycetota bacterium; assembly: GCA_963763005.1. Taxonomy (GTDB): domain Bacteria; phylum Actinomycetota; class Actinomycetes; order Mycobacteriales; family Mycobacteriaceae; genus Mycobacterium. Next base: position 60,265 of record CAVXMI010000007.1, on the reverse strand, counting down.
CGGAAAGTTCCACGGCGTGATCACGCCAACGACCGGGTAAGGGCGGTACACCCTGGTGAGCTTTTTGGTGGCGGTGAGCGGACCGTGCGGTCTGAACTTCTTTTCGGCGAGGAACTTCGGTGCCCGGTCGGCGTAGTAGTTGATCACGTCGCAGGTGACCATGACTTCGAACGCGGCCTCGACTCGAGGCTTACCGGTCTCGGCGGCCAGTATGTCGATGAGCCGGGACTCGTTGTCCAGCAACCAGTTCCGCAGCTTTCGCAACCAGGCTGCGCGGGCCTCGGGCCCCAACGCCTCCCAGGACGGCTGTTGGGTGCGCAGTTCGTCCACGACCGCGGCGACCGCATCGGCAGATTTCACGGCAACGCTTCCGACGAGCTCACCCGTCGCGGGGTTACGCACCTCTACTACCTCGGTGCCCGGGGGCGACAGTTGATCGATACTCACGAGATGCTCCTCGGTTGGTGGATGGCGTCGGCGAACTGCCCGATTTGCCGCAGCGCCGCGCGCGTCTCGGGAAGCCACGTCCCGAGCTGATGCCAGGCATGCGGGACCAGTGGGAAGACCTCGAGCCATACCGGCACACCGGCCGCTCGCGCACGCTCGGTCGCCCGCACCGAGTCGTCGCGCAACACCTCGGTGTGCCCGGTCTGGAAAAGCAGCGGCGGCAGGCCTGCGAAGTCACCGAAGACCGGGGAAATCAGGGGGTCCGTCGCGTCGACATCCGGTCGATACCAACGCTGCAGGAATGCCAGTCCACGCTCCCCCACTGCGGTGTCGCGGCGGGCATTGATGGTGATCGACGGGCTGGCCCAGGAGAAATCGAAGCCACCGCTCATCATGATCGCGCCCGCAGGCATCGGGCGGCAGGCGTCGCGGGCCCGCTGCAAAGTGACCAGGACAGCGTTGGCGCCGGCTGACTCGCCCGCAATCATCAACTGACCGGGCTCCTGCCCGGCGTCGAGTGCATCGAATGCGGGTTGTGCCTGTTGGGATGCCGCAACAACGCCAAGAACACGCTGCCGAAGAACTACCTCTGGTTCGCCGAGCGCCTCGGTGTGCGCATCGATCCCGAACGCACTGTCTCTTCCATCCGGCCGCTGGGGGCCGCCGATGGTTCCGACGGGTACGCCGTGACCAGCGAACGCACCGGCTCCTGGCTTCGCAAGGACCGCCGCACGCAGACGGCACGTGGTGTCGTCGTGGCTGCCGGTGCCCTGGGAACCAACCACCTTCTCGCGCAATGCAAGAGCGACGGCGCCCTGCCGCGAATCTCGGACCGGCTCGGTCAGTTGGTCCGCACCAACAGCGAGGCGATGACCGCGGTGACCGCGCCGGACGACCGAGGATGGGGTCGCAGCGTTTCGATCACCTCGAGCATGCATCCCACCACGGACAGCCATGTCGAAGCCGTCACGTATGGCCCGGGCGGCAACGCGATGGGCCTGATGTTCACCTTGCTCACAGGCGACGGAACGAGACTCACCAGGCCGCTCAAGCTGCTCGCCCAGATCGTGGCGCACCCTATTAGCTTTGTCCGCGTGACCGATCCGCGCGGCTGGTCACAACGCTCGCTGATCACCGGCGTCATGCAGAGCACCGACACATCGCTGTCGCTGGTGCCCAAGCGGCGCATCCTCGGCCGGCGGCTGCGGCTCACCACACGCCAGGATCCGGACCACCCGACGCCGACCTTCCTGCCGGTTGCCAACGACTTCGCCCGCCGGCTCGCCGACCGGACCGGCGGGACGGCGCAGAGTTGGCTGACCGAAGCGCTGTTCAACATGCCGATCACGGCACACATCCTGGGCGGTGCGGTAGCGGCCGATACTCCCGAGCACGGCGTTGTCGACCGCGATCATCGAGTGTTCGGCTACCAGAACCTCTTTGTCTGCGACGGTGCGGTCATCCCGGCCAATCCCGGTGTGAATCCGAGCCTGACGATCGCGGCGATGGCCGAGCGGGCAATGGCAGCGATCGCGGTCAAGCCGGGTACCCCGACGAAAACCCCCCGCGCGCGGTTAATCCCCTCGAAACCGGCAGTGGTGTGAGCGTAGCGGGCTGTTTTGGATGAGTCAGACGGCCTAGTGGGATTGGGTGCAGTTCGACATCGGCGATGACAGCCACGATCACCTCATCAAACCCGAGGACCGGCTCACCGTCGCAATGGAACGGCAATAGCGGCAGCGTCGAAGAACCGTAATTCGAGTGCCATCGCCTGGTGATACAGGCTGGCCAGGCGGTCGTGATCACCGTCGTATCGGTCGAGTAGACCCTCGAGACGTCTTGCCAGGGCCTCGAACTCCGGGCTTGAGTACGTCATCACCCACTCGCGATATGGACTCTCGGGCTTTGTCCGAGCGGCCAATTGCTGACCGAGGTAGGCGTAGAGCCGCATGCACGGCGTCATCGCCGCCGCGATGTGACCAACCGGCTCATGCTCAGCGACCGCCAACAAGAAGTTGGTATACGCCGAGGTGGCGGCGTCTGGCGCTTGGTGAAGGCCGACATCCCAGCGGGCCGCGTAGCCCCGGTGAAGGCGGAGCTCGTCGGTGGTTGCATCGAGTAGCTCCCTGAACACCATCAGCCCGTCTTGGTCCGGGCTCTTCGCTACAGCCAAGGCGTAGGCACGGCAGAACGCGTCGAGGAAGACGGCGTCTTGTCCCACGTAGTAGGCGAACGTGGCGCGGGCCAACCGGCCCGACGCGATGCCCTGGATGAACCTGTGGTGCAGCGCCGCCTCGGCCAGGGCTCGGTTCTGATGCCAGAACAACTGGGAAAGCGCGGCCACGAACTTAAGCCTAGGGCTCGGTAGTCAGCGCACTCACGTGTGAACAAATAAGTAAATATATCTATCAGTTGAACAAATAATCTGATATGTTCATCCGGACAAGCAGCACGACCGACTGTCGGTGTGCGGAAGACACCACCCGGATCTGGGCGGTGAACAGGTGAGGAGGGCCGCAATGGCGACCATTGCAGAGACACAATCTGGAATCGGCGTCGCGCGATGGCGCGACCGAAAGCGATACATGTGGCTGTTCGGCCTGATTCTCCCGACGTCATTGCTGGTGGCCGTCGGCATGGCGTGGGTGTTCGGCCGGCTCGGCTGGACCGCAGCGACGCCGGTGGTGTGGTGGATCGGGCCGATCCTGCTCTACGGCCTGCTGCCGATCCTGGATGCGTTCTTCGGCTCCGATGAGCAGAACCCGCCGGACGAGGTGATCGAGCACCTCGAGAATGACAAGTACTACCGGTACTGCACCTACGCCGTCATTCCCTTCCAGCTGATCAGCCTGGTCGTGGCGTGCTATCTCTGGACGGCCGGCGATCTGAGCTGGCTCGGGATCAGCGGCGGTCTAGGCCTGATCTCGAAGATCGGCGTGTTGGCAACCATCGGCATCGTTGGCGGGATAGGTATCAACACCGCCCACGAAATGGGGCACAAGCGCGAGAACCTGGAGCGTTGGCTCTCCAAAATCACCTTGGCCCAGACGCTTTACGGGCACTTCTACATCGAGCACAACCGCGGCCACCATGTTCGCGTCTCCACGCCGGAGGACCCGGCCAGTTCACGGTTCGGTGAAAGCTTCTGGATGTTCCTGCCGCGCAGCATGTTCGGTTCGCTCACGTCGTCGTGGGAGCTGGAAAAGACTCGGATGAACCGCATCGGGAAATCCACCTGGAGCATTCACAACGACGTGCTCAACGCATGGCTGATGTCGCTCGTCCTGTTCGGAGCGCTGACCGCCGTTTTCGGGTGGCAGGTACTGCCGTTCCTGCTCATCCAGGCCTTCTACGGCGCGTCGCTGTTGGAGTCGGTGAACTACCTCGAGCACTACGGTCTGCTGCGGCAGAAGACGGCGTCCGGGCGTTACGAACGGTGCGCGCCGGCGCACAGCTGGAACTCCGACCACATTGTCACCAACATCTTCCTGTACCACCTGCAGCGGCACAGTGACCATCACGCCAACCCCGTGCGGCGCTACCAGACACTGCGCAGCATGGACGGCGCCCCCAATCTGCCCAGTGGATACGCCAGCCTGATCGGCGTGACCTACTTCCCGCCGGCGTGGCGAAAGTTGATGGACCACCGCGTGATCGAGCACTATCGCGGCGACATCACTGCCGTCAACATCGACCCGCGCAAGCGCGACAAGATCCTCGCTCGGTACGGAGCCCGGTGATGGCCGCCTATCAGTGTCCGATCTGTGACTACGTCTACGACGAAGCCGCCGGTGCACCGCGCGAGGGATATCCGGCCGGCACCAGCTGGGACGATGTCGATGACGACTGGCGCTGCCCGGACTGCGGCGTCCGCGAGAAGGTCGACTTCAACCCCAAGGAAGCCCACATGACAACCGGAGTCGAGTTCAATGCGCACTAGTCTCGGCTGCATGGTTGAGCCGACACCGCCGCGAAACCGCAGCCCGTATCAGAACAGCGCCTTTGCGTTGATGCGCAGCGGGGTTCTGGACGCGATGCAGGGTTTGCTTCTGGAACGGAAGTGGTCGTCGATCACCATGGCTGATGTTGCCTCGGCGGCGGAGATCAGTCGGGGCACGCTTTACAACGAGTTCGGTACCCGACATGGACTCGCACGCAGTTATGCCCTGCGGCTCACCGACAGCATCGTCACCGGTATGGAGGCTGCGGTCCATGCCCATCCTGACGACGCCTATGGCACCCTGCGATCGGCCTTCAGTGAATTCTTCGACCTCGCGGACAGTGATCCTCTGGTGCGGGCGCTACGAACCGAAGACGCGCCCAACGATCTGCTCCGGATGATCACGGTGGAAAGTCAGTTCATCGTCGACTATGCCGCAGAACAGCTCGCCGAGATCTTTGAGCGAAGCTGGGTGCGCGCCAGTTTCGAGGACGCGAACGTGCTCGGCCAGACGATCGCGCGCGCCTCGCTCAGCTTTCTCGCCCTACCACCGACCGATGACGACGCCGCAACGGCGATAGCGCGCGTACTTGCGCCCTTTATCGAGGCGATCCGAACGCCAAGCTGACACCGACCTGCTCAATCGTGGCTCGCCCGTTGCTCGTCGATGAATTCAGCGCGGATCAACCGTCGCGAAAAACCGATCCTCGAAGCGCCCGAAGCCATCCCACACCACCCCGATGAACCGCAAGAAGGTGATCCCGGCGAAGGGCATCAGCTTGGTCGCGGTCAGGATGGCGCCTTGTTCAGAGTTGAGCCATTGCGTCGAGTCGCCCATTCCCTCGAGCATCTTGACGCGGATCAGGATCACTACCGCCGCGAAGAGCAGGCCCGACAGAACCCCCGCCAGGACCGCCGCCCGCGGAGTCTTCAACTGGTGCAGGCTTGGCCCCGCTGCGGGTGAGGGCCTGGTTTGTGTGTGAGGACACCCGGTCATCGTGTCAGACACCGGGACAGAACTCATGACCCTATTGAAATTAATCGCGACTCTGAGATGCTGGCACCTTGGACATCTTCGCGGAGTGGCAGAGCGGCGGTACCGAGTTGCGCTGGCGGTCGACCACCGCCGCCAACGACGGAACAGAAGTCAGCGTGTTCAGCCGGCGCTGCGGCACACCCGGGGCACCGGCACTGGTGTGTGTTCATGGCTTCCCGACATCGAGCATCGACTACTTCGCCTTGGCGGGTGAACTGAGCTCAGAGTTCGACATCTTCGTACTGGACTTTCCGGGCTACGGATTGTCCGACAAGCCGCCGGAGCCGTACGTCTACTCGTTGTACGACGACGCGCGTCTGCTCGTTCACGCGATCACGCAGGTGTGGCAGCTGACCGAATTCCGGATGCTCACCCACGATCGCGGCAGCAGTGTGGGCATGATCGCGCTGGGCATGTTGGCCGCCGAAGACCCACCGGCGCTGCCCGTCGACGTCATCATCACCAACGCCAACATCTACCTTCCCCTGTCGAACCTCACCGCATTCCAAACCGCGCTTCTCGACGCGGCGACAGGGCGAGCCACCGCCGCTGCGACGACGCCGGAGCTGCTGGCGGCCGGCCTGGGAGCGAGCACCTTCATCCCGCGGCGGGCACTGGACGACCCCGAGATCGCCGCGTTGGCGAAGTGTTTTGCGCACAACGACGGGATCCGGGTGCTGCCAGACACCATTCAGTATCTGCATGAGCGCGCCGCCGATGAAACCCGTTGGCTTGAAGAACTTTCCAAGATACCGGTCAATACCACGCTGGTCTGGGGGCTACACGACAGCGTCGCGCCGCTGCGTGTCTGCAACCACGTATGGCAGGCATATGTGAAGAATCAGCCCGGTCGAAGCCGCTACTGGGTGTTGCCGAACGCCGACCACTACCTCCAATGTGACGCCCCGGGGGAATTGGCACAGATTGTGCGCCTCACCGCCGCAGGTGAGGACTGCGCCCTGCAAACGCTCGGGGATCGACCCGACGGCGCGGTCCTGGTGGATCAGAGCGACCACGGGCCTTAGGGGTTCGCCGAATTGACCATGCTTCCGTCCATGCGTTGTCCGCGAATTCGGGAACCACGACGACAAGTCGCGGGCGTATTGAAAACTCTTACACGGCAGGGCCTGAGGAGCGGCAATGGATGAGGATTGCCTGAAGGTGAGCGCCTATTTGGGCGAGCGGCGACGAAACGAAGACGGCTTTCTCACCGATGTGCTGCTCGGCCTCTACCAAGAGCGCCGCATTGCTTGCAGCATCGTGCTACGCGGCGCCGCGGGATTCGGGACAGGGCGCCACCTCAGAACCGATCAGTCTCTGACGCTGTCCGAGGACCCGCCTGTGGTGGTCATAGGTGTGGACACCAGAACAAAGATCGAGGCACTGCTCGACCCAGTTCTTGCCATCAAGCAACGAGGCTTGCTTACCATCGAACGTGCCCGGATGCTGCGTGGGGACATCGGGCCGCTCGAACTGTCGGACGAACTGCACGAAGCCGTCAAGTTGACGATCTATGTCGGCCGCAAAGACCGCATCTATGGTGTTCCCGCCCATATAGCCATATGTGACCTGATGTACCGGCGCCAACTTGCCGGCGCGTCAGTGTTCCTCGGCGTCGATGGCACCGCACGCGGACAGCGACAACGCGCCATGTTCTTCGGCCGCAATGCCGACGTCCCGATGATGATCATTGCCGTGGGCACCGGCGAGCTCATCGGTCGGGTACTGCCCGAGCTAGGTGGGTTGATCCGGCGGCCCGTGCTCACCCTTGAACGAGTCCGTGTGTGCAAGCGCGACGGTGAATTGCTGGAACGGCCGCATGCCTTGCCGGCGACCGATGAACGCGGTCTACCACTGTGGCAGAAGTTGACGATCTACACTTCCGAATCGGCACGGCACGAGGGCGTACCGATTCACCGGGCCATCATCCGGCGGCTTTACCAGCGCGAAACGCCCGACGGCGCGACGGTGCTACGCGGCATCTGGGGCTTCCACGGCGATCATCAACCCCACGGTGACACGCTGCTTTCGCTGAGCCGTCAAGTCCCCGTCGTCACCATCGTCATTGATACCCCCGATAACATCGCCGAATCGTTCGATGTGGTCGACGAACTGACCCGGGACCACGGGTTGGTGACAAGTGAAATGGTGCCCGCCTTGGTGTCGGACGACGGCGACAATAGCCGGGGCGGGCCGAATATGGCCCGCCACAAATACTAGTCACCTGCATCGGTGATCTCGGCGCGTCAGGATCCAGGCGAAGTCCCGGCAATCGGTCCATGAGCACATTGACGATGATGGTGCTCTCCACGCGGGCCGGGTGCATGCCGAAGAACTCGAGGTCGCGCGTGGTTTCCCGGATGAAGTTCAGTAGCGAATTGCTCGAAGCCGGATTAACGTCGTCACGTCCAGCACCACTCGTCTGGTCAATCCGCATGCCTACCAACTTGCCGAGTGGCACGACCAATTGGCCGTCGCGGCCGAGCAGGGACAGGTGTCGTTGTACGCGTCAGGAATCGGGGTCCAACACGTCCGCGAGAAATTCGATCGTGCGATCACCAACCCGACGCTGGATGTGGCGATGGGCACCGTGGAGGCCGGCACCTGTGGAGCGCTGCGAATGGCGGCGATCGGTGTGGTCGATGGCCGCGAAGACTTCGTCATCGAGCACGTCACCTGCCTTGCCCCCAACTGGCCGACCGGCATCGGCGATCTGTCCTATCGAATCGTGATCACCGGTGACCCTGATATCGACTGCACTCTGGCGGCCACTATCCGGGATCCCCGTCGCGCCGGAATCGCAACCATGAAGTCCGGGCAGGCGCGATGGTCGCGACCGCCATGCGCGTTGTGAACGCCGTGCCGCATGTCGTTGCCGCATGACCTGGCCTGCTGAATTCGGTGGACTTGCCCTTGACTATCCCCACGAACGCGTTTGTCACTGGGTGAGTGCGTACGAATCGGGTTGGCCGCTAACGTAGTTGCTCGTGAGTCCCGCAGTGACGCCTAACCCGCTCGAGGAGCTAACGCTCGAGCAACTACAAGGCCGGACCAGCATGAAATGGCGTGCACACCCGGCGGATGTCCTGCCGCTGTGGGTCGCAGAGATGGATGTGAACCTTGCGCCGACCGTGGCCGATGCCATCCATCGAGCTGTCGACAACGGCGATACCGGATATCCGTACGGAACCGGGTATGCCGAAGCGGTCAGTGAATTCGCTTCGCAGCGTTGGCAGTGGCACGACCTGGAGGTCGGCCGCACCGCGATCGTTCCGGACGTCATGCTGGGTGTCGTTGAGATGCTGCGGTTGCTCACCGATCGCGGTGACACCGTCATCGTTAACTCGCCTGTCTACGCGCCGTTTTACGCATTCGTGTCACACGACGGCCGCCGAGTTGCCGAAGCGCCGCTGGGGCCCGACGGCCGGATTGACTTGGACACGTTAGAAGAAGCGTTCTCGCGTGCCTGTGGTTCGGGCGGCAACGTTGCATATCTGTTGTGCAATCCACACAACCCGACTGGGTCGGTACACACCGCCGACGAACTGCGCGGGGTCGCGCAACATGCCCGAAGGTTCGGTGTCCGGGTGGTGTCGGACGAGATTCACGCCCCGCTCATCCTGTCCGGGGCGCGATTCACCCCGTATCTGAGCGTCCCCGGCGCAGAAAACGCATTCGCGCTGACCTCGGCTTCCAAGGCGTGGAACCTTTGCGGAATCAAGGCAGCGCTGGCCATTGCCGGTCCCGAGTCGGCGGCCGACCTTCGCCGGATGCCTGAAGAGGTCAGTCACGGGCCCAGCCACCTGGGCGTTATCGCGCACACCGAAGCATTCAGAACCGGCGGCAACTGGCTCGACGCGCTGTTGCAGGGTCTGGACAGCAATCGAACGTTGCTGGGCGATCTGGTCGCCGAGCACCTGCCGGGGGTGAAATATCAATGGCCGCAGGGCACTTATCTCGCGTGGCTGGATTGCCGGCCACTGGGTTTCGACGACGAGGTCGCCGAAGGGCCTGCGGTGGTATCCGATCTGTCCGGGCCGGCCCGCTGGTTCCTCGATCACGCGCGGGTCGCGCTCAGTTCCGGCCATGTGTTCGGAACTGGTGGAGCCGGGCACGTACGCATGAATTTCGCGACCTCCCAAGCCATTCTGGTCGAGGCCCTATCGCGGATGGGTAGGGCACTCCGCGACCTCCGGGAACCCGGGAATCAGCCGAGGAGTTGATGGGTCAGCGTGTCGGTGACCCAGTTGGCCCATTCGATCTCCTGCCGGGTCCAACGCAATCCCTGCTCGAGGACCGCGCGGGCGAAGAAGCCGTCGTCATCCCTACAAATTGTCCATTGCTGAGTTGCGGCTCCGCGGTCGTATCTCAGCCGGTGACAGCGAGTACGGCTTCGGCAAGCTCAGGACGGCATACCACCAGGTCCGGCAGCTTCGGATCCGGCTGGTTGTACGCCAACGCAGAACCGTCGATGCGGGAGGTGTGCAAACCGGCCGATCGGGCGACCGCTACCGGCGCAGCTGAGTCCCATTCAAACTGGCCTCCGGCGTGGACGTATACATCGGACAAGCCTTGGACAATCGATGCCACCTTGGCTCCGGCGGAACCCATTTCCACCAGTGTGCCGTCCAACGCGTCGCGGACAGCCAGCGCGATGGCGGGTGGGCGGGTGCGCGATACCACGATGCGGGGCTTGTCCGGTGCGGGAGGGGGTAGCGCGACGTGCGGTGTCGCCAGGGTGATTCCCTGCGCCGGCAGCGCCACGGCGCCCGCAGCGAGATCACCGGATTGCCAGAGCGCGACGTGAACTGCCCAGTCATCACGTCCGAGTTCCGAGAATTCACGAGTGCCGTCGAGCGGATCGACAATCCACACCCGCTCAGAGCGCAATCGCACCGGGTCGTCGGCACCCTCCTCGGACAGCACCGCGTCGTCAGGCCGCTCGTTGCCGAGCGCTTCCATCAGAAAGTCATGCGATCGCTTGTCCCCCGCCGCTTTCCGCTCGCTCGCGTCGGCATCGGCGAATTCCTCTCGAACTCCGAGCAGCAGCCGGCCCGCCTCCGTGGCCAACCGTGCGGCCAATGCGTGGTCATTCATGGAGAACTATTTCCTCAATGTTGGTAACGTTAACCGGATTTACCTCGCTACGCACAACTGTAAATTACGCACCTGAGGAACCTTCCGGGGCCCCACCACCGGCTTGCTCACTCTCCAATGCCTTCGCGCATGCAGCCAGGATCGCAAGAAAGCTCGACCGCAGCACCCCAGAGCCGATCACCTGGCGACTCAGAGCCCGAACTGGTCCTCGACGATGCCGAGCCAGATCTGCGCCGAGTCGATGGCGACCTTCTCGCTGATGAAGGCGTGCTGGGTTCCGGTGTACATGTCACGGAACGCGCGTTCGAGGCGACTGCCCTCGCGGATCGAGCTGGTTCCTGCGACCAGATGAGCCCATTCCGCACAGCTTCGGGCCGTATCAGTGGCGTAGACAGCGGCCGCGCGCATGTCGGCCCGCAGGACCGGGGTCAGGTCTGCACCGGCGGCAACGGCAGCTTCGGCAGTGGTGAAGGCGTCGAGCACCAGAAGACGAGCCGCGCGCCATGCCGCGACGTGGTGCGCTAGTCCTTTCTGAAAGGTCGGCCGACTGGCCAACGACGCCATGTCGCTCATCCGATATTTCGTCGCCGCCAGTTCGGCGACATCGTCGAGCATGCTCTTGGCGACCCCCAGTGCCCACGATGCGTGTCCAGCGGCTGTCACCGGCATCAGTCCCATCCGGGTGGCCGGCGAACTACCCCGGTGCGGGTCGCGGGCGAACAACGGAAACGTCCGGCGCTGGGGAACGAACACGTCTTCGGCGCTGTAGTCATAGGATCCAGTTCCCTTGAGCCCCTGCACATACCACCCGTCGTTGAATTGGATGTCGTCCCGTGGAACCACGGCGATCTGCATGTCGGGGATGCCTTCGCTGACCCAGCGCATCTCGCCGTTGTCCATCGGGAAAAACCCGGCAGCGATGTATTGCGAATGACCGGTGCCCGATCCGAAGCTCCACGATCCGCTCAACCGGTAACCGCCCTCCACAGCGGCCCCCTGTCCGTTGGGAAAGAACTGGCCGCCCATCGTGACGTGGTTGTCGTGAGCGGTGAACACCTCGGCAAAACCTTCATCGGAAAGGTATGTCGCGGCCGCGAACGACGACGGCAGGTTCGCGATTCCAATCCACCCGAACGAACCGTCCTGCCAAGCCATTTCGATCCACGTCTCGATCATCTCGGCGAACGACGGTTCCACACCACCGGCCGCCACAGGATTGAACGCCGACATCAGTCCGGTGGCCCACATTTCGTCGACGATCGCGCCAGTGAGCGTACGTTTGCGCTCGGATTCGCCGGCCTCGGCCCGCACCAGCTCCCGCATTCCCCGAGCCAACGCAACGACCTGGTCACTCACTTCGGTTGTCGACGTCATGGGCTTTTCTTATCACCGATCGCGGCCTCAGACCATCACTCCGGGAAGCCAAAGAGCTCTCCAGTGCCTTCGCGCAGCCATCGAGGATCACGCGGAAGCTCGAGCGGAGCGGCCGACCCACCGGGGCCGGCGAGCGCAGCAGGCACTTCAGCACCGTGGCGATCGCTGCGCTGCGAGCTACCCGGAGAGATCAAAGTTCCCGGACGCACCGTATACGGCAAGTGAGATGCACAAGGTGATGACCACCACGACAATCAACGACAACCGCACCGCGTCGCCGGTGGCGACTCCCACACCGACTGGGCCGCCGCCGGCGTTGTAGCCGTAGTAGGTGTGTATCAGCATCACCGCGATCGACATCGCGATGGCTTGCAGAAACGACCACAGCAAATCCGTCGGGATCAAGAACGTCTCAAAGTAGTGGTCGTAGAGCCCCCTCGACTGCCCGCTGATGTAGAGGGTGGTCAACCGCGCCGCAGCGAAGGCAGCGAGGGTGGCAAGCGAATACAGCGGGATGATCACCACCAGGCCGGCGATCAGCCGGGTCGAGACCAGATAGGACATCGACCGCACGGCCATCACCTCGAGAGCGTCGATTTCCTCGGCAACACGCATCGCGCCCAGTTGCGCCGTACTGCCCGCGCCGATCGTCGCCGCGAGTGCGATACCGGCTATTACCGGCGCCACGACGCGGACGTTGAGGAACGCCGACAGGAAGCCGGTCAACGCCTCGATGCCGATGTTGCCCAGTGACGAGTAGCCCTGCACCGCGAGGACACCGCCCGACGCGAGGGTGAGCAAGACCGCCACGCCGATCGTTCCCCCGGTTAGCAGCAACGCGCCGGTGCCCAGGGACATCTCGGCGATCAGCCGATACGTCTCTCTGCGGTAGCGAACGAGGGCGAGCGGGACCAGCTGTACCGCCTGGGCGTAGAAGAACGCTTGCTCACCGAAGGTGTCGACCAGCCTGGACACGTGTCCCAGGGCTCGCCGGAGACGTAGCTTGGCGTCGAAGCCCATTAGGCTCCGGCCAGCGACGACTGCACGCACACGCCGTTGATCCCCGGTGAGTCGCCCAACTGACCTCTCAACCGGGCCCCCTCGCGAGAGGATTACCACCGCCGGTGGCGTGTCCCATGCAAATGAGTCCGGCTGGTTTACAGTCCTGTGGCCCCCATGGTGCGCTGGCCGGGACGATGAGCATCATGGCTGGTCGCAAGCGGCATTCCGCCGGGGAGATCCTGCGCAAGCCGCGCCGCGCAGACGACCAGGCACTTCGGCCGTCAAAGTCATGGGCTTTCCTATCGCCGATTGCGATGCCTGAGCACCGGCCCGAACGCAGACACGATTGACGGTACGCCGGGCCGATCGTGGTCGCAGACCATCAGTCGGGGAAGCCGAAGAGCGCAACCACATCATGATCGCGACCAGCCGTGTAGCCGCCGTCGACGGCAATAGCCTGACCGGTCACGAAGGAGGCGTCGGGTGACAGCAGAAACGCCGCCATGGCCGCGATCTCTTCCGGCCGCCCCAGCCGTTGCAGGGCATGCTCCTTGGTGATCGAGGCAAGCGGACCCTCCATCCCCCCCATGCCGAAGACGCTTTCGGCCATCGGCGTTGCTATGAAGCCCGGGCAGATCGCGTTCGCCCGGATGCCGCTCGGCCCGTAATCGAGCGCAATGTTCTTGGTCAACAGCACAACCCCACCCTTGGCGGCGTTGTAAGAGCTACCGCCTGCCGTGCCTTCGAGGCCCTCGATGCTGGCCAGGGTCACGATCGAGCCACGCTCGCCGTCGGCCCGGGGTTGCTCGATCATCCTGGCCAGCGCAGCCTTGGCCACCAGGAACGTGCCGGTGAGGTTGATACCGATCACCCGATCCCATTCCGCTCGCGGGAGCAGATGGACCGGGCCGCCGCCGGCGACCCCGGCGGAGTGAACGACTCCGTCGAGCCGGTCGGGCACGGCAGCCAGTACAGCGGCGATCGCGGCTTCGTCGGTCACATCGGCCGTCACGAACGTGAACCGCGGGCCAAGGTCCGGCGGGGACGCCAGATCGGCGCCGATTACGGTGCCGCCATCGTCCAACAGGCGCTGAGCAGTGGCCAGACCGATGCCCGACGCCGCGCCCGTCACGATGAACGTGCGCGAACGGGCACGATCAGCGCGCACCACGGGCGATCCTCTCTCAGCGTTGAGCGGCCCTCGACTGCCGGCCAATCCGGCCGACCCCGCGCCGGCCGCATTGGACAGATACAGGAAGTCTTGCACTGCGGGCGCCGAGGCGATTGCGTTTTCGCCGATGAAACTGCGACCGCGCCAGCACGCGCGTTGGCCCTAGCTCTCGAGCGTCTTCGCGCAGGCAGCCAGGATCGCAAGAAAGCTCGAGCGCAGCAGCGGACGGCTGACCGCCTCCATGAGCTTGCCTCCCGCACGAGCCGGGTGGGTGTAGGTGGTCAGCCAGTCGACGTGCGTGCGGTCGCCCGACGGTGTGAACGTCAATGTGCCGCCCTCGTGATTGAACGGCGGGAACGCGGCGACGATGAGGTAGGAATAGCTACGCGGCCGATCATAGGCTGTGATCTCCTCCCGGAACCGCGTGCCGACCGCGATCACCTCACGAACCGCGCCCGCGCCGGGCGCCGAGGAGTCCTTCGCGTAACCGGCTTTGAGAACCAACGGAGCGGCGGCCAAATTGGCCGGGTCGGCCAGCCAGTCGAAGACCTGTTCCACAGGCGCAGCGATGGTCCGCTCCAAGTGAATCTCGACCACAGAATCTCCTGCCTGGCAGTAGCCGCGTGCTCCACGCACATGCTAGACGCCATAGACCAACCACGGGTGGGATGTCCGCAGCAGACCATCTCGAGGTGCTCGACGAGGGGGGCAGCCGGCCGCCTACATCGTCGGGTGCCTGGTCTGCAGCGTGCACCTCGCCTACCCGAACTTCACCTGAGATCCACGTTGATTGAGTCGACGGCTGCGGGCCGGGTGATCGAAATCTATCAACGTCACGCTGCCGCTTGGTCGCGTGATCGTGGCGATCGTCTGCTTGAAAAGGATTGGCTTGACCGGCTTTTGACTCTGCGTCCGGATGATCGCCATGTGCGTGGATCGCTTCCCAGAACACGAATGGCATGTCGCCGACATGCGCAATTTGGCCCTGAACCACACATTCGACGGACTTGTCGCCTGGGACAGCTTTTTTCGCCTTTCCGAGGCTGACCAACGCCGGATGTTCCCGATCTTCAAGCACCACGCCGCACCGGGTGCTGCACTGATGTTCACCAGCGGCCAATCGGCCGGCGAGCAGATTGGCACCTACCAGGGCGAGCCTCTCTACCACGCAAGCCTCGACAGTGCCGAATATCGTGTGCTTCTGCACGACAATGGGTTCGACGTGATAGCGCACGTTGCGGAAGACCCCTGTTGCGGCCTCCACACGATCTGGCTGGCACAACTCAGATAAACCCCGCTAGGCGTTTAGTGGACGCAGTCGCGCCGCGACGGCAGGCTTGCGGTGACGCCGCGAACTTCATTGAGCCAGTCCTCCGAAGGAGCAGATGCATGGATGTCCTGAAAACCCCGGAATCCCGCTTTGAAAACCTGGTCGACTATCCGTTCACACCGCATTACGTGGACGTGGCGGCAAGCGACGCCCAGCGGTTGCGAATGCACTACGTCGACGAGGGTCCTGCCGACGGACCGCCGATCGTGCTGCTGCACGGCGAGCCCACCTGGAGCTACCTGTACCGGACGATGATTCCGCCGCTCGCCGACGGCGGGAACCGGGTGCTCGCGCCGGATCTGATCGGCTTCGGCCGCTCCGACAAGCCCAGCCGCATCGAGGATTACACCTACCTGCGGCACGTCGAGTGGGTGACCTCGTGGTTTGAGAACCTCGACCTGAAGGATGTCACGCTCGTCGTGCAGGACTGGGGGTCGCTGATAGGTCTGCGCATCGCGGCCGAGCAGGGTGACCGGATCGCGCGGCTCGTGGTAGCCAACGGTTTCCTTCCCACCGCGCAGCTGCGCACCCCGCCCGCCTTCCGCATATGGCGGGCCTTCGCGCGCTACTCCCCTGTGCTGCCCGCAGGTCGCCTCGTGGGCGTCGGGACCGTTCACAAGGTTCCCGCCGATGTGCGGGCCGGCTACGACGCGCCCTTCCCCGACAAGCGGTACCAAGCGGGCGCCCGTGCTTTCCCGCAGCTGGTGCCGACCTCACCCGACGATCCGGCGGTTCCGGCCAATCGGGCCGCATGGGACACCCTCGGCCGATGGGAGAAACCCTTCCTCGCGATCTTCGGACATCGCGACCCGATCCTCGGGCGAACCGACCAACCTCTGATCGAACACATCCCCGGCGCGGCGGGCCAGCCGCACGCCCGAATCAACGCCAGCCACTTCATCCAGGAGGACAGCGGGCCTGAGCTCGCCGAACGCATTCTTTCCTGGCAGCGGTCCCTGCGCTGAGTCGCGCCCGCAGCAGACCCGGGAAAGCTGCGGAGGCTGGCGAGCCGGTGCTGGGAAATACTCTGCGCTCACCTCACGACGCAACTTCGCGCGGTCTCTGGGGAGAACACCCGGCCGGTGACGGTGGCCAGAGCTGCAGCCGTGTGGAATTCACCCCGCACCGCCTCATCGTGGCCGCCCCCGCCGGGCGCGCGACACAATGTGACTATGACCACCCCACCGATAGCTCAGCGTGACCCCAACCAGATCGCCGCATACCGGATCGCCGCGCTGTTGATCGGCGTGGGCACCACCCACTTCGTGGCGCCCAAACCGTTCGACGACATCATCCCTGCCGAGCTGCCCGGAAGTCCGCGGCTCTACACCTACGGATCGGGGGTCGCCGAGCTAGCCATCGGATCGCTGCTGCTGCCGCGACGCACCCGGCGATTCGCCGCGCTGGCGGCCGCAGCGCTGTTCGTCGCCGTCTTTCCGGGGAACCTCAACATGGTTCGGCTGTGGTGGGATAAGCCCTGGCCGATGCGCATCGTCGCGCTGGCACGGCTGCCGCTGCAGATTCCGATGATCACCGCCGCGCTCAAAGTCAGGCGCAACAGCTAGCGCGCCATCGCAGTGCTTGGGAAGGTCAGCGGATCAGCGGTGAACCAAAATTCATCTGCCGTGAGGTGAGTCTCGGGCAGATGCCGGCCAGCACCCGCCAATCGGGCGACGAACGGCGCCTGGACCCCTTATCCGGCGGTCTCCATCACCAACCAATGCCGAGTCATCGGCGATACCTCTTTCAGCACCCGCCCGTCAATCGCGGAAATCGAGGACTTCGGCTATCGGACGCCGAGCGGTGGGTTTGACATGTTGGTCGTTCCCCGGCGGTCTACCGACCCGGATCAGCAGCTGCGGCCGGCCGGCCGTTCCGGTGATCTGCGCGATGATGTTGCGGCTCATTGACATCTCCGTCATATGGGTCAATGTGCAGGTGGCCATGCCGGCCACGGTGCACTCGAGCAGTACAGCCGACAACGCCTCACCGCAGCGCAATACGTCCAGCGGGGCGTCGTCATGATGAGTCGAGAGCACCAGGATTTTGGAGTGGTCGTGGTCCACGGTGGCGCGCCGGTGGCCCCCACCTGCCGGGGGAAACGCGCGGGCGATATCGACTCGGGCGGCTTCCGAGCTGGACAGCAGAGCGCTTTCTGGCACATGGGTGGTGTCCGACTCGAACGGCGAGGTCCACCATCGCAGTTCGGACAGATACGACGTGTCGTAGCGGCGCAGCGTCTCGGTGAGCTGAGACGCCTCGGCCAACCTTGGCCGCTCATCGTCGGCCACCACATCCAGCATCACCTCGTACGGAATCACCGTGCGGGACAGCACCGACTCCAGCGCCGGCCAGGCGACTGGCGCACCGAACGGTAATCGGTCGGTGCGGCGCAGACGGATCGCATCCGCCCACAGCCGGTATGCCTCCGTGACGGTCTCCACGGGCCGGAACTGCAGTGTCGCCAGATGATCCGGGTTATCCGGATTGGGGAACCGTTCCGTGACGCTGTCCCATCGAGCAGCGGCCATGGCGACCCGCAGGTGGTCTAGGACGGCGCCGCAGCTCAACGTCAGTTCCCGGCCCGTGTGGTCGGTAGCCGGCATCAACCGGCGGGGATCGGCCCACAGCTGCAGAGTCGCGCCTTCGGCAACCCACCGCCAGGGCTGGCTGTTATGCAGCGAAGGTGCACGACACGCGAGCATCACCGCGTCCCGGATGACCCCCGAATCGGGCACCGTCGCTGTCATGTCAACCATCCCAATGAATCTGTGGTTCTCGCATTCAGAAGACACTTGGAATTACGTGTCGCACGCCGACAGAGCCGTTGATCCTCACCGACGGGAGCATTTGGTTCCTTTGCAGCGAAAGCGATTGTAGCCCAGCCGCGATGTAACCATCGTCGGTGGTGCCAGTCGGCCGCGACCACAGGCTGAGTCCAGCAGCAACCGCCGTTCGGCGGCCGCGACTGTCCGCCGGGTTGGTCGAAGGGGCCTGGCCGCACAGCGACGAGGTGATGCCGTGCTTGCGCGCTATGGTCACGATGCGACCGATGGCATCGAGCACAGCGCCATCGGATTCGTCGAATAGCTCGGCACAAATATCGGAATCGCTGCCGAAGACCGCACGGCCACAAGGCAGTCAGTGCCGCATCGACGTGCGATAGCTGTTCTGTAGCAGGACGAACCCCCGCGGAACCGGTAACCCGGCGGCGACCAGCTCGCCCAGGTTGGCGCCCTTACCGCCGGCCTCCTCGGCATGGCTCAGGCGCAATGTCGAGAAGTCTGCGGCATAGGCGGTGACATCTGTGTTCGTTGGCACGTCGGTTCTCCTTTCAGCCCACACTGCGGGTGTCAGATCGATCGACGCCAGACATCGTGTGCCTTACGCACCGACGACTGAAGCGGCTGCGAGGTGTCTATTCGGTATGCCGTGTCCCAGGCGTTCTGCCGAGCAGCCAGGGCCGCGGCGATCTCGGGAGTAGCGTCGGAGTTGCCCGCCGCCCTGGTTTCGATTCTGTCGGTGGTCGTCTCGACCGTCGCCGAGCACATGAGTTCGATTATCTGAGAATGTGCTTCCGCGGCGAGGCGATAGGCGTGGCCGCGAATGTGCGGATCTCGCCAGGTGCCGTCGCAGATCACTGATTGCCCACTGATCAAACACAGACGTGCTCGGCGTAGTGCTTCCTCGTAGACGGCCGTGACGTTGCCCGGGCCATATAGTCCTGCGTCCAGAACACCCGGCTCGCCGGTGATGGCGCCCGATTCCCGCAGTTCCCGGCGCACGTCATCAGTTGAGATAACCTGCGCCCCAACTTGTTCGGCGAGCCCGCGCGCCAGGGTCGACTTACCGGTGCCTGGATTGCCACCCACGAGCGCCAGCCGAATA
The DNA here is from genome assembly GCA_963763005.1 of uncultured Actinomycetota bacterium. Classification (GTDB taxonomy): domain Bacteria; phylum Actinomycetota; class Actinomycetes; order Mycobacteriales; family Mycobacteriaceae; genus Mycobacterium. The sequence continues at coordinate 40,980 of CAVXMI010000007.1, read as the reverse complement.
GCGCCGTTCTCCAGGTGCTGGGTGGCGATGGCGAGGTGCCGCGCGGCGTCCACCGTGGCTTCCGATTTGCCTTGCGACAGTCGCACGCAGTCGACCTTCGCCCGTACCACCGCGCGATAGGCGATGTAGAAGTCCCGCAGCGACGGCGGTGCCGTATCGGCCGAGTGGGCGATGTAGCGTCCGAGGAAGTAGTCGCCAAGGTCTTTGCGGTCCAAGAACTCCAGGTCCATCGCGAGGAATGCGGCGTCATCGATGCGGTCGACGTAGCGGAGTTGGTCATCGAATTCCAGGCAATCGAGCAGGGCCGGTTCGCCGTCCACCCAAAAGATATCGTCGGCGAGCAGATCGGCGTGGCCATCGACGATGCATCCTTCCTCGATCCGGCGCGTGAACAGAAGTGCACGACCCGAAATGAATTCGGCGGCAAGATGCTGAATCCGCCCGATCGACTCGCTCGAGATGCCCGTAATCGCCATGCCCGCATAGCGGTGGAGTTCCGACAGGTTCTCACTCCAGCGTTGGTCGATCGCGCCGGCCTTGCCGTTGGCATCAATTAACGGACTCCGCTCGGCATGCTCGTGGAAGCGAGCCAACACGCCGGCGATGGTGTCAAGTACACCCTGAACGGACTCGCCGGGCAGGCCGCCCGTGACGATGGACGCCAACCGGTCGTTGTCGCGATAGCGCCGCATGACTACGACCGGTTCGGCAGGACCTCCGGTTGGGTCGGTGAGATATGCGACCCCAAGATAACTACCGGGAGACAGCCGGCTGTTCAACTCGACTTCCCGCAAACACGCCCGCTCGCGCCCCTCGGGTGTGCGGAAATCGAGAAAGTCAGTAAACACCGGCTTCTTCGCCTTGTACGCTCGGTCGCCGGCCAGCACCACCACACCCGTGTGAGTTTCGTGCACATCGACGTACGGCAGCCCAGCCGTCGTCGGTGACTCGGCAAACCTGTCGGCGGTGATCGCGACCTCCATGACTCCAAATTGTTCAGTGCCCAAGGTCCCAACGCACGCGGCAAATCAGAGCGGGACACATGCGACCCGTACCTTACGACGGCCGCGCCACGATCACGGGCGTACGGATCGAGTGAACGACCGCGTTGCTGACCGAACCCAGCAGCATGCCGGTAAAACCACCTCGGCCATGGCTACCAAGGACGACGAGCTGGGCCGATCGCGACTGTTTGATCAGCTGCCGGGCCGGCCGATCACAAACGACGAGTCGGTGCACCGTGACATCGGGGTAGCGCTCTTGCCGGCCCGCCAGACGTTCGGCCAGAGCCCGCTCCGCTTCCGACCTCACCGCCGACCAGTCCAACCCCGGGAGGTCGACCACCTCAATATCGCTCCACGCATGCACTGCGTTCAGTTCGACACCGCGCCGCGAAGCTTCGTCGAACGCGATAGCCGTCGCAAGTTCCGAGGCCGGCGAGCCATCGATTCCCACGACTACCGGAGCTTGCTCGGGATCAGCGGGATGAGGCATCGACGGATCTTCGTCGCGAATCACCGCGACTGGACAGCTCGCACGTCGTACCACGCCGGAACTAACCGAACCCAGCAAAACCCGGCCCACCGCTCCACGCCCGTAGCTGCCAACGACCACCATCTCTGCCTCTTCGGACAGATCGACCAGCGTCGGGACAGGTGGCGAACACCTCAGCTCGCTCTTGATGGCGATCCTCGGGTCTGTCGACAAGACGCCATCGGCGATCTTGACCGCCTGCTCAAGGACTTGGCGGCCGTCCTCTTCCTGCCATACCGCAATTCCGGGTGCCAGCGGCATCTCCGGCCACGTCGGCACGGCGGCGTTCACCATATGGACCAAGGTCAGCCGAACATGGCGCATCGCCGCTTCACGGGCTGCCCAACAGACGGCGGCATTCGACGCGGCAGACCCATCGACTCCGACAACGATGCCATGATGCTTTACGGGTGCAGACATTTCGTTCTCCTCAGTCACCGAAAACTCTATTGCCCGGACAGTTGTCGGTCGTGAGGCTTTAGTCCCAAACCACACGGACGTGAGACCTTCGTTGGATCGCTTGGGCTCGATCGGGGCTCACCCTGTGGCATCGTCACAAAGCTGACCGAATGGCCGGCCACCAGCGACGGGCGCTACCACGAAGCGGCGATCTTCGACCTCGACAGCGTGGTCACAGACGCATCGGCGTCGAATGCCATGGTTAGGTGCGTTCGTCTCCCGCCCGACGCACCATCGAGGTCGAGTGAAGGAGGCCGGCAGGTGACCATTTCCCCGAAAGGGGGGCCAAAGTGCCCTGCTGGAAAGCCGGCCGCGCGCAATAACGTCTCGGATTGATGGGCTCCGGGGGTATCCCGGTGGCCCAGCTGTCCGAGCGAGAGGATGCAATGAACCATCCGCAGTCACCAAAGCGGATCGTCGTAGGTATCGACGGTTCGGACGCCGCGATCAATGCCGCCAAGTGGGCGGTCGCCGAGGCCACCTGCCGCGACATCCCGCTACGGCTGATCCATGCCATCCCCGAACGACAGGCTGGGGCACCCGCAGATGATGTCAGCCTGGATATCGAATACGGCGAAACGGCGCTGCGCGCCGCCACAGCTGCGCTCCATGCCATGGAAGAGCCGGTCAAGATTGAAACCAATGTTGTACACGGATCACCTGAAAGTGCCTTGATCGACGAATCACGGCGCGCGGCAATGATTTGCGTAGGATCCGCGGGGATCGGACGTGTCGCCCGCAAGGTCCTCGGCTCGACCGCCCACGCGGTGGCTCAGGAGGCCCAATGCCCGGCGGCAATCATCCGCACCAACCGCGACGCTGCGACCTCAGATTCCGACTGGATCGCCGTCGTCGTCGACGATTCACCCGGCAACGACGCGGTGCTCGAGCACGGCTTCCGGGAAGCGCGACTTCGTAAGGCACCGATTCTGGCACTGGGAGTCTGGCGATGGGGTTTGGGTGAAATTCCTTACCAGCAGATGGATCGACGGCTTAGCCGCTGGGTGTCTGAGTATCGTGATGTGCATGTCCAACCGGCTGCCGCGCGACGCGGAGCTGCCGAATTTCTCACCGCTACCGAGGAACCTATTCAACTGGCCGTAGTGGGCAGCGACCAGGCGGGCGAGGTTACACGAATGGTCGGTCCAGTCACTCACCACTTGCCCCGCCACCGCGGATGTTCGGTACTCGTGGTGCGTACATGACGGCTAGCTTCGACTGACCCCGGCGCGCAACGACGCTACCTTGCCGTCTACCGCGGGGTGGGTGGCGGCCCGCTCGGCGCGGCGATCCAGCCAACATAGCTCGGGTACAGACCGACCGAGGCCAGGCCCAATGAAGCCCGCCCATTCCGGAGCCAGCGTGTTAGGGGTCGATCAGCGGAGCAGTCCAGTGGACCCGGGTGCCACCCTCAGGTGGTGTGATGATCTCGCAGGTGCCACCGAGTTGTTCAGCGCGGTGCTTCATATTGGCTAAGCCGCTGCGGCGCGGATTGTCGGCGGGCACGCCACAGCCGTTGTCGATGATGCCGACAGTGAACATGTCAGCGACACTGACCTCGACGGTCAGCCGGGTTGCGCCAGAATGGCGAATGGCGTTGCTGATGGCTTCGGTGGTGACCGCTTCGGCGTGCTCGGCAAGTTCGCCGCCAACGGCCGTCAACGGTCCGTGCATCTGCACGGCGGTGACGATGTCACGATTCTCGGTCAGGTCGGCAACCACACGCTGAATCCGGTGCCGAAAACCGCCATCGTGCCCCGATGGGGATTTTAGCTGGAAGATGGTGGTGCGGATCTCCTCGATGACGGTTTGCAGGCCATCCAGTGTGCGGTTGAGCCGGTCGATGACCTCCGGTGAGCGTGCCCTGGCAAGCGTGCCCTGCAGATCCATGCCTGCGGCGAACAGCCTTTGGATGACATGGTCGTGCAAGTCGTGCGCGATGCGCTCGCGCTCGGCCAGAATAGTTAGCTGTCGCGCATTCTGGCGGCCTGACGCGAGCATGAGTGCTATCGCTGCGTGAGTGGCGAACTGGCTCACCAGGTCGAGATAACTGGTGTCGAATGGTGGCTGGTCCGTACCGCGCGCGATGGCAATCACCCCGGCGACTTCATCGTTGGCGCGCAGCGGCATCACGATCGCGGAGCGCTGTGCGACATCGGTGAATGCCTGAATCGGGTAACTCAACCTCTCGGTGATCAGCGGTTCACCGGATCGAAAAACGGAACCGCTGGTGGAGCCGTCCACCGGAACCCGCTCGCCGATCACCTCAGAGGCATGCAGCCCGACCGCGGCAGACACCACCAGGGTGTCGATTTCGTCAACGGGCAGGTCGGAGTCGATCGGAACGAGAACGATCGCCTGCTCGGCATCGGTCAGCGCGCATGCACGTTCAGCGATCAACTGCAAAGGGCGCCGGTGCGGCTCGGTGCTGGACAGCAGCGCAGCAGTGATCTCGCGGCTGGCCTCCATCCACTTCACCGACGTCCGCTCGCGCTGGAATAGTTGCGCATTATCGATGGCGACCGCGGCCGCAAACGCCAACGCGCGAGCGGCGAACTCATCTGATGCAGAGAACACCCGCGCCGGATCGTCATGGGTCAGATACAGGCTGCCGAATACTGTCCCCCGGATCGTGATCGGCACCCCAAGAAAAGCACGCATGGGAGGGTGGTGCTCCGGGAACCCGCAGGCAGCCGGATGCATGGTCAGATCATCCAGACGCAGCGCTGGTGTTTCGACGAGCGAAACACCCAGAACGCCCTTGCCAACCGGCAGATGCCCGATCCGCTGAACCGTGTCAGCCTCCATCCCCCCGTGGACAAACGAGACCAACGTTCCCTCGGGATCACGGACAGCCACTGCGCCGTAGGGAGCCGAGGTCAATTCCCTGGCCGCGAGGATGATCCGACGCAGAGTTGCGTCGAGGTCGAGATCTGAACTGATCTCGACGATTACGCGCAGCAATTGCTCCATTTGATTGCGCGCAGCCAGCAACTCGTCGAGCTGCTCGTGCATCCTGCCTACCAGCCCAGGCTGGCCGAGCCCGGCAAAAGCCGAGCCGCTCTCGTCGGTGGGCACCCGACCGCTACCTCCATACGCCTTACCACATGAGGCAGCTCGCGTTGCGCAAACAAAAGTACGAAGCAGGCAACGCCGAGGTGCCTGTGGCCAGCATAGGCGCACCGCCGTCAGACAGCCAAAGTTCCTGATCCGGCGGTCATAGTGTCATCCGCAACGGAAGGTGCGAGCTGCCACGCAGCGCGAAATGGGTCCCTGACGGTCCGTCTGTGGGGATACGTAGTTCTTCACCGTTTTCTCGGCTAGAAACATCCGGCCGGCGATCTGCCTGTTTGTCAACCCCTCGCTACCGATGAATCTCCAACACATCGCTCAAGGGTCGCCGCGGTGTTGGTGCCGGGACCTCACCCGCAGGTTCGATGCCGACCCGGATCAATATTTGAGGCACCGCTTCTGTGCCAGTCGTGAGATTCCGAATGATGTCACGGCTGGCTTGTATCTCCATGATGTGCGTCACTGAGCATGTTGCTAATCCAGCCATGGTGCATTCCAGTAGGACCGCCGAAAGCACCTGGCCGCAATTGAAGGCGTCCATACGCGTGTCCCCGGGCGTGGACAGCACGAGGATCTTCGCTTGGTCGTGCACGCCCCCAGAACTCCGCTCCACGTACCAATTGGCGGGAAATTGGCGGTTTGCGTCGACTCTTCGGGCCTGCGACTCTGATGGCAGCGCGCTTTGGGGTATTCCTTCTGATTCCCTGGAAGGTTCTGTCCACCAACTCAGCTCATGATGATAAAGATCGTCATAGCGCCGTGCGGACTCGGCAATCCGGGACGCCTCCGCCAGCCGCGGTCGAACGTCGTCGGCCAATACCTCAAGCACGGCCAAATCGCTGTCGTACGAGCCGCACAGCGCCGCTTCGAATGACGCCCAGTCCTTTGGCGCGCGGAACGGACGTCGATCGGTTCGCCGCTGCAGTATCGCCTTGGCGCGCTCACGCCGGGCCTGGGCGACGTTGCTCATTTGAGCGAAGTCGATCGAGGCAACGTGGTCGAGATTGTTCGGGTTGGGAAACTGGTCGACCCCGCTATCCCAGCCAACGGCAGCCATCGCGACACAAAAGTGATCGAGCACGGCGCCACAGCTGATGATCGCTTCCCGACCCGAGGTGTCAGTCCCGGTCACGATTCTGTGCGGATCAGCGAACAGGTCGACACTCGTGCTTCCGACCACCCACCGCCAAGGTTGGCTATTGTGCAGCGAGGGAGCATGGCACGCTAACTCCACTGCCCTGGTAATTACCCCAATGTCCAGCATCGTTTGGGTCATTACGCTCACCTACCTTCTGTCTGACTTCGACTCTCAGGCACGCGAACATCGGACGCCAGGGTCCTTGGTCCCCAGCGTCACGCCATTGGACACCCGCGAAAGACCCTCAGTCTCTTGGCATGCGGCCCTCCGCCATAACGTCCGGTGGCTAATTTCGGTGGCCACAGGCCCAAGCCGTGTAACTCCTTTGAGGTCGGAGCTCGGTAGAGGCTGCCGTTCAGCGACGAATGGCGCCGCTGAACGAGCACTTACGGCGCTTGTCAGCACGCTGGTTCTGCATAGCGTCAATCAGTTCTCACAAATTCTGACGATCGACGATCAGCACCGAGCAATCTGCGTTGTGCAGCTCGGCATTGCCCCTTGGTCCCACAAGTTGTTCCACTTGTTCATTGTTGCGGGCGCCGACAACGACCAACTGCACCGTCCGGCCGTTCTCCGCCAGATAGTCCAGAAGGCTGCCGCGCACTGCCGCGGACTCCACCCGGACATCCGAGTAGCGTCGCGTCCAACGGTCAAGCCGGCGGTCTAGGTTGGAACGTATCCGGTGATCGCTGTCTGCGGCCACGCCCTCAACGCCATGATCGCTGACCCCGCTTTGCCGGAAGGTGATCGCCCGAAGCGGTGAGTTCCGCAGCCGCGCTTCCTCGATCGCAGTCCCCAGCACAACGTCGGTGTCGGCTGACCCGCGGGCGTCAACGAGGATCCAGTGCGCATGCCGCTCGGGGCGATCATCGTTGCCTCGAATGATCGCCACCGGGCAGTGTGCCGATACGGCGAGCGCCGCAGCGGTGGAGCCCACCCGCTCTGGCCGGAAGTGGCGCACGCCGACCGCGCCGACGCACACCATGGCAGCCGAAGCCGAAGCGCGGATCAACGAGGTGACCGGGCGCTCCTGGGTGATCTCCACTTCGATCTTGACCGCCTTGTCAGCGGCCTCGACCGCCGTGAACGCGTAGCGAACAGCGTTTTCTGCGATGGCGAGTTTGCGAACCGCCCTGTCCGGAGGGGTCCGCGGAGCATCGTCGGGTTCGATCGCGTACAGCAGACGCAAAGGGATGTCACGACTGACTGCTTCATCGACGGCCCAGAGTGCGGCGCGTATTGCCCCCTTCGAGCCGTCGATGCCGACGACGATCGAAGTGGGTGGAGGTGATTCCTTCATCGCGCGCCTTCCGGGTTGACTTCGGTCGAGTGCCGTTGACTGACGCACCTACAACGATATTGGCTTCACGGTCGCCTTCTCAGAGCCATTGGTCCTCAGCCGGCCGTGCCCGGTGTCAGCAGCATGGGCGCACCAGCCGCAAAGCCTAAACGAACGGACTTGATGAGCAACCAGCCGCGGTTGAGGCCCACGGTAGTCGCGGCAACCATCGTGTGGCCGGCACCAACACCGCTACCCCCGGCATCCGAATCGCCGAGAATCTTCGGCGACGATGTCGACGCTTGTCGCGATGTCCAGTGCGGGGTTCACAGACCGGTCGGATATGTTTCTGGTGTCTCGCCGGCGATCCAGAGGCTCGTGGCCTCGAGAGGTTCAACGGCTCGGGTCTCATCGATGTGAATCATCGCGTCGAACTGATCGGCGGGCCGGACGTGGAAGTAGTGGCTTTGCCGTTCCGTCGCGGGCTGGTAGATCACGCCGATGGCGCGTCCTAACCGAACGACATCCAGCGGGGCTGCGGCTTCCTCGCTCACAAGCGCCGACACCAGGAAGCTGTCCCTACCGGTCTCGTGGAAGAGTTCTTCGACGCTCCCATTCAGCGCCGGCCGAACGGCCTTTCGTTCCGCGACACCGCCCCATTCGCTGGCCGCGGTGACGGTACCGGTGTACGTGCTGAATCCGATGCTGCACGACTCGTCGCCATATCGCTGACGGACGAGTTGTCCGAGGGTGAGCTGTCCGTCGGCCCACACTTCTGTCGCTCGTGCGTCGCCGACGTGGGAGTTATGGGCCCACACAACTATTCGGGCCGGCGGTGCATCGAGGTGGCGGTCCAGGTGCGTCAGCAGCGCCCCAAGGGTCTGCGCCATGTGCTGGTCGCGCAGGTTCCACGAGGTGACGCGTCCGCTGAACATCGCCCGGTAGTAAACCTCCGCGTCGCGCACCGTCTGTGCGTTCTGCTGAGCGTAGAACAGTTCGTCTTCGGCGAGCAGTCCGTCTTCACGTGCATATGCCAGTGCATTTCGCTGGAAGTCGACCAGTTGCTCGACGGCTTCACTTTCGCACGACGGACCGGCGCCGAAAGCGGCGGCGAATCCGTACGCCTGACCGTCATCGGCCGAGGCGTGGTCGAAGCACGCATAGCGGGCCCGCGCCCGTGCCGCGGCTATCGGGTCGACCTTGTCGAGATAGCTGACCACTTCTTGGATCGACCGATGCAGGCTATAAAGATCCAGACCGTAGAAACCGGCTCGCCGCTGACCGTCCGCCTGGCACCGCTGATTACGGGTGCGTAGCCACTCGACAAAGTCGCGAACCACGATATTGCGCCACATCCACGCCGGGAACCGTTCGAATCCGCTGAGCGCCTCGTCAGCGTTCTTGTCCTCGCCGAGTCCGCGAACGTACCGATTGACGCGGTAAGCGTCGGGCCAGTCCGCCTCGGCGACCACAGCGCAGAAGCCCTTCTCCTCGATCAGCCACTTCGTCATGGCGGCCCGCGCCTCGTAGAACTCGTGTGTGCCATGCGAGCTTTCGCCGATCAATACGATTCGCGCGTCGCCGATCAGTTCTTCTAGCACCGCCCGCGGCGGGACACCCCCAGGGGCGTCGATAGCGACTCGGCGGATCACATCGGTCGCCGTTGGCACCGCAGGTCTGCTCAACGATGGCCCAGCCGTCGGGGTGGCCAGGAGCTGACGGACCTCCTCGTCGGTGACCTGCGTGAAATTCCAGAACGACTCACCTACCGCAAGAAATGGGGTGGGCATTGACGCGCAGACGACATCATCGACAAGGCCGGCGAACTCTCGACACGTGGACTCCGGCGCCGCCGGCACCGCAACCACGATGTGTGCGGGTTCAGCTTCGCGCAATGCCTGCACCGCCGCGAACATGCTTGCGCCGGTAGCCAAACCGTCATCGACGATAATGACCGTCTTGCCCGCGATATCGGCGGGCGGGCGTTCGCCCCGGTAGGTGGCCTCGCGCCGGATCAGCTCGCGGCCTTCACGTTCGGCGACGTCGCGCAGTTGCTGCGGGGTGATCCGCAGGCCCCGCACAACGTCGTCATTGACAACGACGCGGCCCCCACTTGCCAGAGCTCCAAAGGCAAACTCTTCATGACCCGGGGCGCCGAGTTTGCGCACGATGAAAGCATCCAGCGGGACGTGCAGCGCCGCTGCAACCTCCCATGCAACGGGTACTCCACCTCGCGCCAGGCCAAGCACGATCACGTCCTGTCGATCACGGTAGGCAGTAAGAAGATCCGCCAGCACCCGGCCGGCCTCGCGGCGGTCGCGGAATACGCGCCGCGGCGAGGTCCGGGTGGCATCGGCCGCTCTGGCCATGTTCATCATTCCCCTTGACATCTCGCCAGCCCGACCGCCGGTGCCGACGATCAGGTCAGCTGGCGGACTGAACCCGAACGTGTTTTTCGGCCGGCTTCGCCTCCGAAACCAGCTCGGAGAACTCCGGGAACAGCGACCGCGGGTGGCGCTGGACCGGAAGTGCGGCGGCCACGGCGCCTCCAAAATTCATTCGGAACTGACAACACTGATGTGACCATCTGGCCGCGGGTCAGCGCTAGGGACAGAAGTCCCCGGCCGGCGGGACATTTGTCCGCAGCGCGCCGGCGATCACCGTGATCGGAGCCTCGCAGTGACCCAGAGATTGACACCTCCGCGCTGACGATGGGGCGCTGTGAGGAGCCGTATGCCACCCGGGCCGGGCACGTATCCCCTGCCGGGAGCTGCCTTCCATGAGCCGACCACATGGAGCCTGAATGCGCGACGGCCCTCAATTGACGATTTTGTTGATGGCGTGCCCATGGGCCTGGCCGGACATCGCACTGATGTAGGCCATGACGCGGTTGAGGACGACGCTATAGACGTCGCCGTCCTCGGCAATGCGGGCAAGGCCCCGGTGCCGGAGGAAGCCGTCGATGCGTTGATCGAGCGGCCAATCGGCGTATCTTTGCTCGGCAAAGTCGGAGTTCACGAATTGCCAAGCGAGTGCATCGACATCTGAGTCAGTCAACGTTGGTCGCTCGCCGCCGATCGACGCCATTTCACATCCTATGCTCGCCGGGATGACCTGCACCGGACTTCGCCATCCTCTCGGCCAAGGTCGGTTACGCCTAGGGCCGGAAGTCACCGATAAACGCGGTCGCCGCGTATCGAGCGCCGCGAACCGCGAGGCCGGCACGCCGCGGTCGCCGCCGGGCTACCGGCCAAAGTGAACTCGCAATGATCCAGGCTTGGTAGCGATTCAGCTGCTTGCGCTCGGGGATGCGCGGTCGGCGGAGGAAGTCACGTCGACCGTGCCACGACCAGGCGCTATCGCCTCTCGAGGGATCAGGTCTGCCGACGGGGCCTGACCGGCCGAACGTGGGATATGCGCCGCCACCGGGAACGGCACAAAGTCAGGGTGCAAACGGCCAAAAGTCGCGATTCGCCCGACCGAAGCGGTGTCAGTCATCGCATGACTGTGCGACACGCTGCGCCAAGGACAACGGACCGGTCCGATTGATGACTTTCGTCTCTATCGCGGCTCGGACTGCCCGGCAAACGATGAAGACGCACAACCGACAACAGAAGACGCACAACCGACAACAGAAGACGCACAACCGACAACAGAGGACAGCTATGGCACCGATTGGCCGCGTCGAACATTCCGCGGTGGACGTCATTCGCAAGACGCCCGACGACAATCGCGTCCGGCCCAACCTCACGGACTACGAACATGCGCGTGCGCGATTCCACTGGTCCGATGTGCCGGCATTGTGCGAAGGCATGGAGCAAGGCACGTGCAACATCGCCTACGCCGCCGTCGACAGGCACTCTGTCGGGCGCAGCGGCGATACATACTGCGCTACGGTTCGTCGCTGACAACTACGCAGACAGTTCGATCTCCACTCGCGATATCAGCTACGCCGAACTAGGCCGGCTTACCAACCGATTCAACGGCGTATTGCGCTCGCTCGGCATCGGCAAAGGCGACCGGGTGTTCACAATCATGGGCCGCATCCCTGAGCTCTACATCACCATGCTGGGCGCGCTTCGCAACGGCAGCGTCGTTTCGCCGTTGTTCTCGGCCTTCGGGCCGGAGCCGATCGCCACCAGAGTGGATATCGGGCAGGCCGATGTGCTGGTGACGACCAAGGCGATCTACCAGCGCAAGATCGCCAAGATCCGCGATCGATTAACGTCGGTGCGGCACATCTTCGTCGTGGACGATGACGCGGCGGGCGACGAGGCGCGCGGGACGCTGAACTTCTGGCAACTCATGGACGCGGCAGACGAGAACGCGCCGATCGAGCCCACCACCGCTGATGACCCGGCGCTGCTGCACTTCACCAGCGGCACCACCGGTACGCCGAAAGGTGCCATCCACGTGCACGGCGCCGTCGTGATGCACTACGTCACCGGCCTGTACGCGCTTGACCTTCATCCTGACGACATCTATTGGTGCACAGCAGATCCCGGCTGGGTCACCGGAACGTCCTACGGCATCATCAGTCCGCTGCTGCATGGGGTCACCTCCATCGTCGACCAGGCCGAGTTCGATGCCGAACGGTGGTATCGGATCTTGCAGGACCAGAGTGTGTCGGTGTGGTACACCGCGCCAACCGGCATAAGAATGCTGATCAAAACGGGCCCCGAACTGCCAGCGCAATACCGCTTCCCGCAGCTCCGCTTCATCGCAAGTGTGGGCGAGCCACTCAACCCGGAAGCGGTCTGGTGGGGCAAACGGGTGCTGGGCTTACCGATTCACGACAATTGGTGGCAGACCGAGACGGGCGGCATCATGATCGCGAACACACCGGCGTTCGACATCAAGCCTGGCTCGATGGGCCGTCCGCTGCCCGGCGTGGACGCATGCATAGTGCGCGAGAACGATGACGGCACAACCTCGGTCATCGACGAACCCGACGTCGAGGGTGAGCTTGCCCTCAAGCCGGGCTGGCCGTCGATGTTCCGCGGTTATCTGCACGCCGAGGAGCGCTATCGGAAGTGCTTCAGCGACGGGCTCTACCTGACCGGAGATCTGGCCAAAAAGGACGCCGATGGCTACTTCTGGTTCGTTGGACGCAAGGACGACGTGATCAAGTCCGCCGGACACCTGATCGGCCCGTTCGAGGTGGAGAGCGCGCTGACCGATCATCCCGCGGTGGCCGAGGCGGCGGTCATCGGCAAGCCTGATCCGACGGTCGGCGCTGTCATCAAAGCGTTTGTCACGCTCAAAGACGGCTTTGTCGGCGACGACGACCTGCGGCTGGAATTGCTGGGCCACGCACGCAAGCGGCTCGGGGCCGCCGTGGCACCCAAGGAGATAGAGTTCGCTGATTCGCTGCCGCATACCAGCAGCGGCAAGATCATGCGACGGCTGCTGAAAGCTCGCGAACTCGGTCTGCCCGAAGGCGATACGTCCACCATCGAGCATCTGTCAGATCATCATGCCCAGGGGGTGTCATTGTGAGCAATACGAAGCTGGCGCATGAACTCTTGTCGGATATGGTTCGCGTGCGTCGTATGGAGGAGAAATGCGCGGAGCTCTACAGCGCAGCCAAAATTCGTGGATTCCTGCATCTCTATGTCGGGGAGGAAGCCGTCGCCGCCGGGTCACTGCGCGCACTGGCCGACGATGACGCAGTGGTGGCGACCTATCGCGAGCACGCGCACGCGCTGTTGCGCGGTATCCCGATGACCTCGATCATGGCCGAGATGTTCGGCAAGCAGGAGGGCTGCTCGCGCGGCCGTGGCGGGTCGATGCACCTGTTCGATGCGTCCAAGCGCTTCTACGGTGGTAACGCGATCGTCGCCGGTGGCCTGCCACTCGCGGTGGGCATAGCGCTCGCTGATGCCATGCTGCAGCGCAAGCGGGTGACTGCCTGCTACTTCGGCGACGGCGCGGTGGCCGAGGGCGCGTTTCACGAGTCGTTGAACATGGCCGCGCTATGGAACTTGCCGGTGTTGTTCTGTTGTGAGAACAACCTTTACGCAATGGGCACCGCATTGGGGCGCGCGCAGTCGCAGACGGATCTCACCGTCAAGGCGGCGTCGTACCGCATTCCCACGCTGGCTGTCGATGGGATGGATGTCGAGGCATGCCACACTGCCGCACAGCAAGGTGTCGATCACGTCCGCGACACCGGCGGCCCGTTCTTCATCGAGTTCCGCACCTACCGGTTCCGGGCGCATTCGATGTTCGACCCGGAACTGTACCGGGACAAGGCCGAAGTCGAGCAATGGCGTGAGCGCGACCCGATCCGCCTATTCAGCGAGCAGTGCCTGCACGACGGCACGCTCTCCGACGATGACCTGCGCGACATCGAAGATTCGGCCGCTGCCGAGATCGAGGCCGCGGTGGCGTTTGCCGAGGCGGGAACATGGGAGGACGTAGCGGATCTCGAGCGTGACGTGCTGACTCCGGTCGACGGGTACGAAGCGATCTCGGAAACGACACCGGAGCTGGCACGATGAAAACGATCTACCGGACAGCTGTTCATGATGCGATTCGCGACGCCCTGAGCGAAGACCCACGTGTGGTGCTGATGGGCGAAGATGTCGGACGCTACGGCGGAACCTATGCCGCGTCCAAAGGTCTGCTGGAAGAATTCGGCCCGGAACGGGTGCGTGACACCCCGCTGTCGGAGCTGGGCTTCGTCGGTATCGGAATAGGCGCGGCGCTCAACGGATTACGCCCCATCGTCGAAGTCATGACGGTGAACTTCAGCCTGCTGGCGCTTGATCAGATCGTCAATACCGCTGCGGCCCTTCGCCATATGTCCGGCGGACAATTCTCGGTGCCGCTTGTTGTCCGGATGGCGACCGGGGCCGGGCGCCAGCTCGCCGCTCAGCACTCGCACAGCCTCGAGCCCTGGTATGCCCACATCCCCGGCATCAAAGTGGTAGCTCCCGCTACCGTCGAAGATGCCTACGGCATGCTCGGCCCGGCGCTGGCCGACCCGGATCCGGTGATCATCTTCGAGCATGTTCAGCTCTACAACACCTCGGCAGATATCGATACTCTGAACCCGACCGATATCTGCCGGGCAGCGGTGCGCCGCAGCGGCGCTGACATCACCTTGATTGCCTACGGTGGCTCCCTGCCGAAGGCGCTCGACGCCGCGAACGAGTTGTCACTGGCCGGAATCGACTGTGAAGTAATCGATCTGCGGGTCCTGAGGCCGCTTGATGACGACACCATCCTCGAATCTGTCCGTAAGACACATCGTGCCGTAGTGGTCGACGAGGCTTGGCGCAGTGGCAGTTTGGCCGCAGAAATCACCACGCGAGTGATGGAGGGCGCGTTCTACGACCTCGACGCGCCAGTTGCCCGGGTGTGCAGCGCCGAGGTCCCCATCCCATACGCAAAGCACCTGGAGCAGGCGGCCTTACCGCAAGCCGCCAAGATCGTCAGCGCCGTGCAAAGCCTCTTCGGTGACCGGTGATGATCGAGTTCAAAATGCCCGCGCTCGGCTCCGACATGGACGAAGGCACCCTGGATGAATGGCTGGTCAAACCCGGCGACAAGGTGACTCGCGGCCAGGTCGTAGCAGTCGTCGAAACCACCAAAGCCGCAGTCGAAATCGAATGCTGGCAGGACGGCACGGTCAGCGAGCTGCTCGTTCCCGTCGGCGAAACCGTGCAAGTGGGAACCGCACTGGCGACCCTGCTGGAACCAGGCGAGCGTCCGGAAAAGCGGCCTCGTCAACGGCCTCGGCCATCGACCACACCCGCCGCAACGCCGGCGGCACCGTCGAGTGCGCCAGTCACGGCCGTTCCGCCGCCCGCGGCCCCGCAACGACGTCGCTGGGTGTCGCCCGCGGCACGGCGCCTTGCCCAGTCGTTGAACGTCGACATCGACAAGGTGAGCGGCACAGGTCCGCAAGGCGCAGTCACCATAAACGACGTCGAGCACGCTGCCGCCACGCAGGAAGCGACTGAGAAACCGAAAGTAAAGCCGACTGCGGCCGACCGTGCAGCCCAAATGCGGAAGTCAATCGCGGCCGCGATGAGCCGGTCCAAGCGCGAGATTCCGCACTACTACCTTGCCGACGAAATCGTGCTGGAAGGCTCGCTGACCTGGCTGACCGCCCGAAATGCGCAGCGATCCATCACCGAACGTGTACTGCCGGCTGTCTTGTTGTTGAAGGCCGTCGGCCTCGCTGCGCAGCGATTCGGCGAGTTCAACGGATTTTGGCGAGAGGACGGGTTCGAGCCCGCGACCGGGGTCCATGTCGGTGTCGGGATCTCCCTGCGCGGTGGTGGACTCGTCGCGCCGGCCATACATGACGTTCCGGACAAGAAACTCGACGAATTGATGGGCGACCTCACCGATCTGGTGGCGCGGGCACGCGCCGGCTCGCTGCGGAGTTCGGAGATGTCGGATCCGACCATCACGGTCACCAACCTTGGCGACAAAGGCGTCGATGCGGTCTTCGGCGTCATCTACCCGCCGCAGGTCGCCATCGTGGGTTTCGGCCAGCCGGCCCAGCGGGTCTGCGTCATCGACGGCGGGATCCGGGTCGTCACCGCCGTGCAAGCCACGGTCGCCGCCGACCACCGGGCAAGCGACGGTCACCGGGGTGCCTTATTCCTGACCGCGATCAACGAGCTGCTCCAGCAGCCCGACCTCCTAGAGAAGTGATGGGCAAATGACGACACAAGAAAACACTCGCAGTGTGGTCCTGTCCGTGCTGACGACCATCGCCCCCGAAGTCGATGCCGAAGACATTGAAGACGACGTCCTGCTCCGTGATCAGGTGGATCTTGATTCCATGGACTGGCTGAACTTTCTACTCGGTATCCACAAGCGGCTGAACGTCGACATCCCGGAGTCCGACTACGCGTCGCTTCGGACACTCGCCGATGTGGTCGGCTACGTCGAAAAGCACGCTTCCCAAACCGCTTGAGCGACGTTGGCCGGCGCGACGCAGGACTTTGGGACGCCGCTTTACGCGGCCGACTTCAATAGCATGGTCCTTGTGACCTATCAGATGAGAGGGGTTGGCTGATGTCGGGAGCCGGTGAAGGGGCCACCATTCTGCCCGCCCATGAATGCTGGGACCTGATGAAAAGCGTGACGCTGGGGCGGCTGGTCACCAGCGTGGACGCCCGACCTCAGATCTTCCCCGTGAACTTCGTCGTCCAGCGCCGCACCGTGCTGTTCCGCACCGCGGAGGGCACCAAGTTAGTCAGCGCCGCGATAAACAATCATGTCCTGTTCGAAGTCGACTACCACAACGTCGCCGAGGGCTGGAGCGTGATCGTCCAAGGCAGGGCACGTTCGCTTCGTACCGATGAGGAGATCGAGGAAGCAGAGCGAGCCCAGCTGTTGACGTGGACTGCAACTGAGAAAACGCATTATGTGCGCATAATTCCGGACATGGTCACTGGTCGGCGATTCCGGTTCGGCTTGCCGCACTAGCATGCGCCAGTTCAGTAAATCAGCCGGCCGCTGCTGGAGGAATAACTGACAGCTGAGATCGCCTGCCCTGCCGGGGCAGGCTGGAAGGGATGTCACTGCGGCCGGGGACGTGGAGGGTGCGTCCGAAATTTCCGGAGGTGCCGCCGGCCCTCGCGAAACCCGTGGCTTGTTACAGGTTCTCGCTTCGGCAATCATCCCGGCGCGCAGCGGCTCATCAATCATCTCTGATGCGGCTCCGGCGGTGACGTAAGCGGTGAACAGCCGCCAACCCGCCCGCAGCGATAACGCGCGATTCGCGACGAATGTCCCGAATGCGCGGGACTTCAGTCCCTATCGCGCAGCCTCGGTCAAATGCTCAGATTGCGGTGTGGGACGCAAGCGCCTCAACCAGGCCTGTCATCGTCACGGATGCGCGGCATCCCAACGGAGGTACGGCAATGAGCACTTCACAACCGCTGCAGCCAGGGACGCGCATGTTCGCCCGCGTGCTTGGCCCGTTCTTGGTCATCATCGGCGTGACGGTGGTGGCGCGCGCATCGGAGATGCGAACAATGCTTTCGGAATTCGAGGCCAACTCCCTGTGGACGTGGGTGGCGGGCGCCTTCATTCTCCTGACGGGGCTCGTCATCATCGGGCTTCACCCGTACTGGCGAGGTACAGCGGCGGTCATCGTGTCCCTCATGGGCTGGGCTATCGCGCTACGCGGACTGTTGCTGATGGCTTTTCCCAAAGTCTTCACGTCGGTCGCCAACGCAACGATTGGCATGGGTCCCTTGTGGGTGAGCGCCAGCATCGTCCTCGCAGTGGTCGGGCTGTACCTGACCTATGTCGGCTGGAGCCCCGCATCGAGTCAGGTGGCGCCAAAAGCGGACCCGACAACCCGGGATCTCCCGCGCGCCGGATGATGCCCGATCCCATGTCAGGGTGCGGCCACATACGAAGGGAATCAGCATGAGCCTTGCGTTGTCGACAGCATTGGCAACTCAGTTCGACGACGCGGTGGCGCGCACTCGAGAAGCCCTCACGCAACAGGGGTTTGGCGTGCTCACCGAAATCAACGTCAAAGACACACTGAAGGCCAAGCTGGGCGTGGACATGGAGGACTACCTGATCCTCGGTGCATGCAATCCGGTGTTGGCGCACAAGGCTATCAGCACAGATCGAGGTATCGGGCTGTTGCTTCCCTGCAACGTGTTGGTGCGCGCCGACCCCGGTGACCCAGGCACGGTGATCGTCGAGGCGATGAATCCGGGCATGTTGTTCGCGGTGACGGGCGAACCTGCCCTCAAGGCGATCGCCGACGAGGTCACCGCGCTGCTGGGCGCCGCGATCGACTCGCTGGCCGCCACTGACAGTCGACAGCAGGTCTGACCGGACCCGAGTTGTGGCCCTAGATGTCCGTCGGGCAGTGGGAACGGTTGATTTCGTCCACAGCCATGCAGACCACTTCTGGCACGGCACCTGCGACGTGGGGCGTCAAACCGGTGCCATGGCCGGTGTCGGCTACTTCGATGGTGACCACCACCAGCACGTCAGGCACTCGGCCAAGCGCCTGACCCAGTTCGTATGTGCGGGTGATATCAACGCCGTGCGAACTCAACCCTGCTGCGGTGACTAAGTCCCTCAAGGTGCAGCGACGGACGCAGCCCGGCGTTGACGGGGTCACGATTGCGGCGTCGATCACTACGGCGAGCCGGGCACCCGACCACGCCTCGAGCAGACTCGTGGGCTCGGCAATGTCGGTCACCACGCGAACACCGGGTAATGCCAGTTCGTCTAGCGCAGTGGCAGCGACGACGCCCACGCCGTCGTCGCGCCGGTAGCGATTGCCGAGGCCGACGACGACGGTTCTCCCGGGCATCCCGCCGTCACCGTCCCTGCACCGTCAGCGTCAAGAAGTGCGCCGAGCAGGAGATGCAGGGGTCGTAGCTGCGAATCAGTTGCTCGCACAACGTGGTCAGCGCGGCATCGTCGAGAGAGAGATTGTCCGAAACGAGGCGGGCCAGGTCGGCTTCGATTGCCGCCTGATTCTGGGAGGTGGGCGGGACGATCGTCGCAGCGGAAACCAGCCCGTCCTCGCCGATCCGGTAGCGGTGATACAGCAAGCCGCGGGGCG
This sequence comes from uncultured Actinomycetota bacterium, assembly GCA_963763005.1. Classification (GTDB taxonomy): domain Bacteria; phylum Actinomycetota; class Actinomycetes; order Mycobacteriales; family Mycobacteriaceae; genus Mycobacterium. The sequence goes on along the minus strand of CAVXMI010000007.1, from coordinate 21,930 downwards.
CCTCGCTGACGCCATGTCCGATGCCGGCGCGGGCCGGAACGTCGACGAATGGGCGCGACGGACGCTGGTAGTCGTCGATGATCCGCAGCGCCTCCTCGATCGCATAAACCACTTCGACTGCGCGAACGATGATGCCGCGGAATGGATTTCGGCATTCTGCCGAGAGCCCGGCTCGGGCGGCGGCCTGCGCCGCTATCGGTGATAGCGCCGAGGAATTCAGCGAAAACCGCGCCAGCGGCCCGGTCAGATGGCAGCCGCCATCGAGTGTGGCGTGCAGGGCTGTGGAATGCGGCACCTGCGACTCGACTACGTGGTTGGTGAAGTCGGCCACCGGAAACGACGGGCCGGCGCTGCGCGCGATGGTGCCATTCTCGATCGGGTACCGGCCGGGCTGGCTCAGCGCCAGCATTTCGTGCTCAAGCTCGAGGTCGGGGAACTCGAACCCGGACACCCACTTGACCGTGGCCAGCGCGATGTCCAGGGCTCGCCGCAACTGCTCGGCGAGCGGCCTGAACTCTAACCGTGTTGGCACAGAATAGAATCCGCCCAGACGCACATTGACGGGGTGTATTGCCCGCCCGCCGACGAACTCCATCAGCTGGTTGCCCGCCTTCTTCAGCTCCAGTCCGCGCTCGACGACCTGAGCATGGTCGCGGCTCATGGCGATGATGTCGGGGTAGCCCAGGAAGTCCGGTGCGTGCAACAGGTAGATGTGCAGGACATGGCTGTGGATCCATTCCCCGCAGTACAGTAACCGCCGCAGCGCGACCAGGTCGGCGTCCACCTCAACGCCGCAGGCGTCTTCGATCGCGTTGCAGGCACTGACCTGATAGGCGACCGGGCAGATCCCGCAGACCCGCGCGGTCAGGTCCGGCGGCTCGGTATAGGCGCGTCCCCGCAAAAACGCTTCGAAAAACCTTGGCGGCTCATAGATGTTGAGCTCGACGCTTTCCAGCGCTCCGTCCTTCATCGTGACGTGCAGCGCCCCTTCGCCTTCCACCCGCGTCAGCGTGCCCACGCTGAGCGTGCGGGTGGACGGGGTCATTGCTTGCTCCGCTCGGCGGCGAAACTGGCCACGTTGAACGTCGAGAAGACCCGGTCGACGTCGCCGTCGGACATACCATCGCGGCGCAGCAGCGGGATCAATGTCGCGGTTCTCGGCGCCGCCGACGGGCCGAAGCAGCCGTAGCAGCCACGTCGATGCCTGGGACACAGTGCGCCACAGCCGGCGTGGGTGACCGGGCCGAGACACGGGGTGCCGTCGGCGACGACGACACACGTCACTCCACGCATTTTGCACTCCGTGCACACGGTCTTTGCCGGCACCCGTGGTTTGCGTCCGATCAACAACGCCGCGAGGGTATCGAGCAGCTGTCCACGGTCGATCGGACAGCCATGCAGCTGGTAATCAACCTTGACGTGCGCCGACGTCGGCGTGGAGGTCGCCAGCGTGTCGATGTACTCCGGATTGGCATAGACCACCGAAGTGAACTCGGTGACGTCGGCGAAGTTGCGCAGCGCCTGCACTCCCCCGGCCGTCGCGCACGCACCGATGGTGACAAGCACCTTCGACTGCTCCCGGATGTCGCGGATGCGTTGCTCGTCGTGCCGGGTGGTGATGGAGCCCTCCACCAGGGACACGTCGTACGGGCCGCCGATCATTGCGCTGGAAGCCTCGGCGAAGGTGGCGATCTGCACCTGGTTGGCGAGGGTGAGCAACTCGTCCTCGCAGTCGAGCAGCGTCAACTGGCAACCGTCGCAGGAGGCGAATTTCCAGACGGCCAGCGTGGTTGGGCTCATCTAAAGCTCCTTGATCTGAAGCAGTGGCCTGGCGACGTCGTAACCGACGACGGCCCCGTCGCGGCACAGCAGTAACGGGCCCAGCTGGCAATGACCGCACCAACCGATCCCGCACTGCATGTTCCGTTCCAGCGAGACCCGAATGTCATGGGCGGCTACGCCTTTAGCCGCCAGGGCCTCAGCGCCGAAGCGCAGCATCGGCTCCGGGCCGCACAGGAATGCGGTGGTGCGGCCGGGGTCCAGCGTCAGCCGGCGCAGCGGCTCGGTGACCAATCCAACTTCGCCGTGCCAGCCCTGGACCGGGATGTCGACCGTGACGTGCAGTTCGATCCGCGGGTCCTCGGCCCACTTTTCGAGTTGGGCGGCGAAGACAAAGTCAGCCCGTGAGCGGGCACCCGCAATAAGCATCACCTTGCCGTAGCGTTCCCGCTGCGCCAACGCGCCAAGGATCGCCGGACGCAACGGGCACAGCCCCACGCCACCGGCGACCATGACCAGATCCCGGCCGACGGCCTCCTCGAGTCCCCACGTGGTGCCGAATGGACCCCGCACCCCGACGATGCTGCCCGGCTGTGCATCGTGTAGGGCTCGGCTGACCGCGCCGACCGCGCGGATCGTGTGCGTGATCGAGCCGTCGGTGACGGTGGGATCGCCGCTGATCGAGATGGCCGCCTCGCCCACACCGAACGCGTAGAGCATCATGAATTCGCCCGGCTCCGGTGAGCGCAATGCCTCGCCAACCGGCGCCAAGCACAATGTCGCCGAATCCGGGGTCTCCACAATGCGACTGCGCACGCGATACGGGACAGGCGCCATGGGGGGGTGGGTCCCCATCGTCACTGCCACCGGCGCGGCGCTGGTCGCCCCGTCAGTCATCATCGGCCATCTTGTTCATTTCCTCGGTGATGTCGATACCAGTCGGACACCACGCGATGCATCGCCCGCAGCCGACGCAACCCGACATGCCGAACTGGTCATGCCAGGTGCCCAGCTTGTGAGTCAGCCAATGCCGGTAACGCGATGCGCCGGATTGGCGGACGCTGCCGCCACCGTGGACGTAGGTGAAGTCGAACTCGAAACACGACGCCCAGTGCTGCCAACGCTCGGCATGTTCACCGGCGAGGTCGCTGACATCTTCGGTGCTGGTGCAAAAGCAGGTAGGGCACACCATCGTGCAGTTGCCGCAGGTCAGGCAGCGGCTGGCCACCTCTTCCCACTGCGGCGACTCGCGTGACCGGATCAGCAGGTCTCGCAGATCCATGTCTGGCATCTCGCGGCCCATCTGATGCGCTGCAGCCTCGACATCGGCACGCGCACAGTCGATTTCCTCGCCGCTGGCCGCGCGTCGCGGCACCGCAGCGAGCACCTCAGCGCCCTCTGGACTGCCGACGTCGACCAGGTAGGTCGGGGTCCCGCCGGCACTGCCGTCGAGGCGCTCTGTCAGGGCAAGGTCGTAACCCGGTCCGGCCGCCGGGCCGGTGCCCATCGATGCGCAGAAGCACAGCCCGCCCGGCTCTGTACAGTTCACCGCGACCACGAAGATCCGCCGCCGGCGGCTGACAAACGAGTTGCCGGGATACTTGGAACCGCCGAGCACCCGGTCCAGGGTCGCGATCGCGGCCAGGTCGCACCCTCGCACCCCAAGGAACGCGTAGCGCGGGACCTCCCCTTCGGGTTGGGGATCAGTGGCCCCGTCGCGAGTGCCGGCCCACACTCGCTGCCGCGGTGGGTGCAGGAACTGCTTCCACGACTGCGGGCCGGCCGAATGCGCGAATGCCGCGTCGTCGTCGCGACGGCGCACCCGATAGTGCCCAGGACCCACATCGACGCCCCAGCCGCGGGGAAGATCGTGCGCCGACTCGAGTTCTGCGAGCACAATCGCGTTATCGCGCAACGTAGGACCGACCACGCGATAACCCCGCTCGATCAGCAGGTCGACGAGGCGGTGCAGCCCAGCCATGTCCAACAACGCAGCGCCGGAATCGTCACTGTGTCCGCTCATCGACACATCATCCGCCCAATTCGCGAGCGCTGGATAGAGTCGTTTGTCCCACGACCTCGGTGGCGACAATTGTCAATGCTGATTCGTCCGGCCACCATCTTGCAAGCATCTGATCTCACGCTCCCATTGGGCGTCGCGTGCCCGATCAAGCCGCGAGCCGACCGCAGTTACCACTGATGTTGTCGCGAGACCCAGAATCAACAGGGTCAGCATTACCGTACCAACTGCATCGCCAACGCCGTGCCAGGTCGGCGTTGGCGGACGTACCGGATTGCCGTCCTTATCCACCCAAATTTCGATGCGGTCATCGACTTTGACTGGCGTGCTGTGTGCGAACGAGCCGGCGCGCTCGCCAGTAGCTAACGTGGGGGCCTGGTGTCGGTGACCGTTGCCATGACTGCGTGCCGTGCGTGTGCCTCCTGGTCATACCGGCGATCACGCAAGCCGTAGACCACGGCGCTCACCACACCGGCGACAGGTATGGCGACAAGCGACGCAACGAGCGCGACCGACATGACCAGGGCTTCGATGCGGTCGGTGCGTCGACAGGGCTGTCGTCCATTCCCGCTCCTGCCATCATCCAGAGCCGTTTGACCCGTTAAGCAAGGCCGGTTGTCATCAAGAGTGGGACCGGTCGAGGAAATCTATCCCAAGTATTGACCGGAATCGGCCATCCACTCGACGATATCGGTGAGTTCACGTCGCGGCTTCGATGGCAGCGGATCTGCGTTGATCGGCGCCCAGCCCACCCGAAGCAACATCTGGGGATAGTCACTATTACCGAAGACATCGGCGCGGACCGCCTCGCGTGTTTCTGCGATCTCCAACGGTTCGGTGACCGGACAACTCGCCAATCCCATTGCTGTCGCGGTGAGCAGCACAACGCTGGTGGCCTCACCAGCGCGCAACCTGGCCAGCCGGTCGTCTGTCCGGGTTCCGAGCGCTAGCATTACGGCGTTCTCATCGACCGGTGATGCGCCGGGCGGCATGGCCGGCGCCGCATCAGCAAATACCCGGCTGGGTAGCGCCCCGGCGGGGTCAGGTACTGGCGTATTGCGGGCCGGAACACCGGCTACGGCGGCGTGCCGCCCGCTCCATACCGCGACCTCGGCAAGGTAGTCATCGTTATTTGCGTGGTCCCAGACAGATTGCGCCACAATCTTATTCAGCCCGTCCATCGCGTCGATTTGGCGTAGCGTCACCCCATTCCGGGCCGCCCGCGCAGCCATCAGGGCAATATCGCCCACCGGCACCGGCCAGAAACTGTAGTGCCGCCGATCAGTTCGCCGCTGCGGTATCGCCGCAGCCAGCGTGATATCGAGCTGATCGGGTGTTTGGGGAGACAATTCGATTGCGGCCAGGTGACTGGGGTCAGCCGGATTGGGCAGACGAGCCACTTTGGCTTGCCACCCGATCGATGCCAAAGCAACGACGCAATGATTCAGCGCCGCGCCGCAACTCAAGATCAGGTCTCGGCCGTCCGGGTCAGTGTTGGGCAGTTGCAGGCTCGCGTCGGAGTAGAGATGCAGGCTCGTCGTGCCGACCCGCCACCGCCATGGTTGCGTGTTGTGGACGGAGGGGGCTCGAGAAGCCAGAGCCAGAGCCGTCCGGACTGTGCCGGCATCAGGAAAATGCGCGTTCATGCCTGTTACTCCCGTCTGCAAAGTCTTCATCTCAACGATCGCGCCTTCTCACCTCCGATACGAGAGCATGGCGTCCCTAGTCGAGAAGGACTTTGTGCCATTGGCGAGACGGGCTGGACACGGTCGCAACATGCTTTGATACCGGTTCAACAGCTAACGAGCCAGGCTGCGCACAAGGCCGACCACGCCATGCCTGGCGGCGGTGTAATGCGCGACGCTGACCAGCACGCGCAGTCCGGCGGCGGAATCGGTCAGGACCATCGCACCAGCGCCCCGATGCGCGAACATCGAATTCCGCAAAGACGGTATGCGGGTCGACGAAAGATATTACACCACAACGGAAATCACGGTCGACGGCTACCGGGCCAGCAGCGGGTCGGCGACTTGCCTGCGGCGATACAGCCGTGACCGCCGGCGCATTGCATTCACGCGCGGCGGCCGACCGGTCAGCCGACATCAACGGCGGCGTTGTACAACCCCATCGCGCCGTTCGGCGGCTATAAGCGATCCGGCATTTGTCGCGAGGTCGGCCTTGCCGGCTTCGAGGAGTACTCGCAGACCAACGCTCTACAGTTGCCGGCATGAACACTCCGTTGGACATAAGCGGCGCCGGACCGACCCAGGTCTGGACGGTCAACCTGCCCCACCTGGGCAACGCGATCACCGGCAAGGACTTCATCAGCGCGTTCGAGTCCGCCGTCGACCACGCCAATGCCGACACCGCGATCCGCGCGGTAATCCTCACCGGGGCGGGCAAGATCTTCTCGGGCGGCGGCAATGTCAAAGAGATGGCTGACCGAGACGGGATGTTCGGCCTGGACGCGCTCGATCAGCGGCACGCCTACGTCGACGGAATTCAACGGATCCCACGGGCCTTGGCGCGGATGGAAGTACCCCTGATCGCTGCGGTGAACGGTCCGGCCATCGGCGCAGGCTGTGACCTGGCGATGATGTGCGATATCCGGGTCGCGTCGGAGCGCGCGTCATTCGCGGAGAGCTTCGTGCAGCTCGGCCTCATCCCCGGCGACGGCGGCACCTGGTTCCTGCAGCGCGCCGTCGGCTACGAACGAGCGGCCGAGATGACGTTCGCCGGCGACCGCATCGATGCGGCGACCGCGCTGGAATGGGGCCTGGTAAGTCGCGTGGTGCCGCACGACGACCTACTCCCCCAGGCGCACGCTCTGGCCGAGCGCATCGTCAAGAACCCTGCGCACGCGTTGCGGATGGCCAAGCGTCTGCTGCAGGAGTCACGTGTCGGTTCGCTCGAGTCGACGCTGGGAATGGCCGCGGCCATGCAACCGCTGGCGCACTGCGACCCCGAGCACGAACAGCGCATCGCACGGTGGCGGACCCGCTGATGGCACTGCCGAGGTTGGTGCCGCGCGCCGGCATCGACCTTCCCTCGACGACGGAAACCCTGCGAACCGAGGTTCGTCGGTTCCTCGCCGAACAGCTCGCCGCCGGTTTGTTCACCCCATCCGTTGACGCCTGGCTTTCGGGATGGGACGAGAACTTCACCGCGGCGCTCGCGGCGCGCGGCTGGCTGGGGATGACGGTGCCGGTCGAGTACGGCGGGCACGGACGCTCGTTCGTGGAACGGTTCGTCGTCACCGAGGAACTGCTGGCGGCCGGCGCGCCCGTGGCGGCGCACTGGATCGCCGACCGGCAGATCGTGCCGTCGCTGCTCAAGTACGGCACCCAAGCGCAGAAGTCCGAGTTCCTGCCGCGGATCGTGCGCGGGGAGTGCTTCTTCGGCATCGGCATGAGCGAGCCGGACGCCGGCTCCGACCTGGCCAGTGTGCGCACCCGGGCCGTGCGCGTCGAGGGTGGCTGGTCGTTGTCCGGCACCAAGGTCTGGACGTCGGGCGCGCACCTCGCACACGCGTTCATCGTGCTCGCCCGCACCGCGCCGGTGGATCCAGAGCATCGGCATGCCGGGCTCAGCCAGTTCATCGTCGACCTGCGCGGGCCCGGGGTCGAAATCCGCCCGATCATCTCGATGAACGGCGCGCACCACTTCAACGAGGTGATTCTCGATCAGGCATTCGTGCCCGACGACATGGTGTTCGGCCAGATCGGCGACGGCTGGAAGCAGGTGACGTCCGAGCTGAGCTTCGAGCGCAGCGGACCCGAACGCTTCCTGTCCACCTTCGTGCTGCTCACGGCAACCGCTGAAAGCATGGCTGCACAACGCATTTCACGCACTGCCGACCTGGGCCGCCTGGTGGCGCGCATCGCCGGCCTGCACCAGATGTCCACCGCCGTAGCCGGCGCCCTGGAGCGGCAAGATCCCGCCGACGTACCCGCTGCGGTGGTCAAGGTGCTCGGCACCACCGCCGAGGGCGACATCGCCGACTTCGCCGACCGCAACGGCGGTCTCGATTCCCGGTTCTCGGCCGTGACGTCGGCCGCGATAGACCAGCGTCCGGGCTTCACGCTGCGCGGCGGGACCAACGAGGTGCTGCGAGGTGTGATCGCGCGGGGATTGGGGATGCGATGACTGCGGCTCAGACCGGCGTCGACCCGGCCCTGGTCGACATGATGGGCGCCGTTTTCGCCGAGTACCGCGAAACGCATCCGCCCGCTGCGTCCCCAGAAAAGACGGTCTCACGGGACCCGGACCTGTGGCGACGCCTCGACGAGCTCGGGCTGGTGCGGCTGACCGGCTCAGCACAGTCCGGCGGCAGCGGGGCCGGTTGGTACGAAGCGGCCGAACTGCTCACCGCCGCAGCCCGCCACGGGGTGCGAGTTCCGTTGGCCGAGCACGATCTGTTGGCGTGCTGGCTGCTGGACGCGAGCGGAAATCCTGGTGACGGTGCGGTGCGGACGGTATGTCTGCTCGACGATCGGGGGGTTGCGAAAGCGGTGCCCTGGGCGGTGACCGCCGACCGGATCGTGCTCGTGTGGCAAGCAGGTGGCGAACACCACGCAGCAGACGTCGACATCGACAAGCTCGCGATCACGTCCGGCACCAACATGATCGGCGAGCCACGCGACACAGTAGCTGCGGACCCCGCCGCCCTGCAGGGTGCACCCATAGCCGCGCCACTGGTCGCTGCGCTACGGCTGAAGTCAGCGCTCGCGCGGTCGATCCAGGTGTGTGCCGCACTGGATCGGATTCTTGGAGCTTTCGATCGAGCATGTGACGTCGCGCGTCCAGTTCGGTCGCCCGCTCTCGAAGTTCCAGGCGATACAGAACCTGGTCGCCGACATCGCCGCCGAGGCCGCGCTCGCCCGTGCGGCGACCGAGGCCGCGCTCACCGCGGCCGTCACCAGCGAGTGGTCGGCGCCGAACCTCGATTTCCTTGTCGCGGTGGCGCGTTCGTGTGCCGGCCACGCCGCCTCGGTCGTGGCGCGCAACGCCCACCAGGTCCATGGCGCGATCGGCACCACCCGCGAGCACCGGCTGCACGAGTTCACCCGGCCCGCACTCGCGTGGCGGTCGGAGTTCGGTTCGGTTCAGTACTGGGACGACCAGGTCACCGGTGCCGCGCTTCGGGCGGGCGCGGTCGGGCTGTGGAGTCTGATCACCGGCTGACCAACTGAATCCGCCGCCAAGCGGCACGACGGACACGGCGAGATCGGACACCCGGCCGACGAAGCCAAACACGCCTTTCCCTGTGCGGTAGGCGAATCCGGCCCGATCGCCGAGCCGGCGGCCGCCGTTGAGCAGAGATCACCGCGCACTACGACCACCGCCCCGGCGGAGGTGAGTCTGGTGTTGACAGACGACGGCATGGTAAAAGCATGGCCGAGACAGCCGCCACTGATCGTCAACCGGCACAACCCGGTCGACGCCCACGCTGTCGGCGAACAATAAGAACCACCAGCATGTCAGGCAACGCCGTCCGGGCCCAGAACCCTGTCGGCGTTGTCACCAAACCTCTACGGTCGAAGGGCTTTCTGCGTCTAGGGTCGACCAGCGTCCAAAACTGCTCCACTGCCGGCGGGCGCACCTCTGGCAATCACGACCGGCATCGAGGTTGCCGCCGCGGTGCCCAGGATCGTGTGCACCACATTGACGAGATCCTCGACAGGCATCAACTTGCCCGGCATGCAGCCACGCGATGACCAAAGCGGGTGAGCCTTCATGGCAAGCTCGGTATCCCAGCCGATGTTCATTCCTGTCCGCGCGTCACCTTCGCCGCCCGCACACTCCCCGACGATGAGGCAGGTAAAGCCGATATCCGGGTGTTCGGCCCGCCACGCATCCACGAGCCTCTCGAGCGCTGCCTTGCTGACGCCATACGCGCCGAGTCCGGGCCAGGGCGGCGCGTAGGTGCCTGCGTCGGACGAGAGGAAGACCGCCTTGCCGCCGGAGGTCGTCAGGTGTGGCACCGCCGCCGCGGTCGCCAGCGCCGCGCCTATGACGTTGGTGGCGAAGACGCGCCGCCACGTTTCGGCATCGGTATCGACCATGCGCACGAGCGGGCTTATGGCAGGTGCGTATATGAGGTTGTCGATGCCACCGAGCGCCTCAGCGGCATCATTGATGGCCGAGCGGCACGATGTCTCGTCGGTGACGTCGCATTCGATGGCGATCGCGCTCGAACCCGCTTCCTTCGCCGCGGCCGCTATCCGCTCGCCGCGCCGGGCGAGAAGCGCGACCTGATCGCCGCGCTGCGCAAGGCCCACACCAATGCAGCGCCCCAGCCCGCTCGAGGCACCGATGACCACAGTTTTCGCCATATACCCACCCTCCCCGGCCAAACGCAACGCCAAGACGCTGCAAGTGAACGTATCCCTTTTCAGCCTCTGCGCACAGGGAGCCCTGTCAAACAGCCGGTACGCGGCCAAGGCGCCGAAGCTCTCGGGCCGGCAACTGCCCGTGTTTGACCGCCGTCAGGGGACCTTCGTCCCACGTAGCTGCCGTCGTCGTTGCGGCCAGCGCCCCGGGTGGCGACATGCGGGTCCGACGGCGGCGCTCAGGTCTGCAGCCTCAGCCCAGGTCAGAATAACTACCACGCCAATGACCTTGGCCTAGAACCTTGCTCACGAGGAGCAACTGCACTGGCACAGCATGCATTCAGGCGATCCAGCGCCCCCGCCAAGCAGCTGACCGTTCGCAGCGGCTACCGCGCTCTTTGCTATGCGATGGGTCGATCGAATTTTATTGGGCTCGTATGTTTTTCAATCATCAGAGCCACTAGCGGTGCGCATCGCGCAGGTCGTCCACCACGCCGTCGTGGGCCGCAGGTGCTTGCGTCGTTCGCGGTTTCAGCAGCAGCCATATCGCGACTGCCGACGCCAGCAGCAGTACCGAGCCGACCCCCGCGGCGACGGCCAGGCCGCTGGTAAAGGCGTCTTTTGCAGCCGTCTGAATCGCGAGCGCCTGGTCGGCGGCGAGGTGCTCTGTCGCCTGAATGGCTGCGGGGAGCGAATCCTTCGCGCGCGCGGCCACCACGTCGGGTGTGCCCGGCGGAATCGCCAGGCCGCGGTACACGCCGGTGACAATCGAGCCGAGCGTCGCGATGCCCAGCGCCATGCCCAGCTCGTAGCCGGTCTCCGAGACCGCTGCGGCAGCACCTGCCCGCTCCGGCGCAACGCTGGTGAGGATGATGTCGCTGGCCGCCGTGAAGGCCAAGCCGAGGCCGACGCCGAGGACAAACAGGGCTCCGCCGAGTTGCGGATAGGCGGTGGACGGCCTGATCAGCGTCAGCGACGCCATCGCCAAGCCGACCAGCGCCAGCCCGGTGGTAAGAACCGCGCGCTGCGACCAGTAGCGCACGGCTACCCCGGCCAGCACGCCGAACAAGGTCGCGCTCAACGCCGCCGGCAGTTCAGCCAGGCCGGCTTTCAGCGGGGTGTATCCCACGACAAGCTGGAAGAACTGCGACAGGAAGTACACCACGCCCGAAAGGCCGAACACCGTCAGCAGGTTGGCGACGATCACTCCTGAGAACATTCGATTGCGGAACAGCCGCACATCGATTAGTGGGTCGGGCCGCCTGCTTTGTCGCCGGACGAACAGCGCAAGCACGGGCACACCGACGACAACTGCCAGCACCGTGTCCACACGGAAACCACTTTCGGCCCCTTCCTTGACGGCGTAGACCACGGCGAGCATGCCGACAAGCGACAACCCCACACTGAGCAGGTCCCACGGCCCGCGGTTGGGGTTGCGCTGCTCCGGCAACAACGCGATGCCGCCAATGAGCAGCACAACAATTACCGGGATATTGATCAGAAACACCGAGCCCCACCAGAAGTGCTCGAGCAGCAGCCCGCCGATCAGGGGGCCCAGTGCAGCACCGGCCGAGAACATGGATGCCCAGATGCCGACGGCCACGCTACGAAGCCGCGACTGGGGGAACAGACTGCGGATCAACGCCAGCGTCGACGGTGCGAGCGTTGCCCCGGCGAAGCCCAGAAGCGCACGCGCACCGATCAGCGCCTCAGTACTCGGTGCGTAGGCGGCGACCGCCGACATGGCAGCGAAAGCCGTTGCGCCGCAGAGCAACAACTTCTTGTGGCCAACACGATCTCCGAGGCTGCCCATCGTCACAAGCAGACCCGCCAGCACGAACGAGTAGATGTCGCCGATCCACAGGATCTGGGTGGCCGTCGGCCCGAGGTCCTTTCCGATGAAGGGGATGGCCAGGGCCAACACGGTGCCGTCGACACCGATCAGTAACACCGCGAGAGAGAGCACGCCCAGCGCCAGCCAAGCGCGCGTCATGAACGGCTCACCCCGTGCAGCAAGAGGTCGGTGATCATGTCGGTGAAGTCGCAGCGTGCGGCCCGTCCGGCCTGGATGACCCACGCCGCGCCGGCGACCAGGCTGTAGAACGCTTCGGTCAGCCACACAGCAGTCAGGTCGGGGCGGAAGTCGCCTTCGCGCTGACCGCGCAGGAATAGTTCCTTGATCTCGGCGTCGATCTCCGCCCAGCCTTCCTGTGCCTGGTTGGCGTCGAAATCCTGACTTTGCGAGTAGAGCAACGTGAGATATCCCGACACCGGCTCGCAGGCCGTCACCAACCGCTGCAACGCTGCTGCGGCCGAGCCCTCCCGCCAGCGCGCAGCGTCCATTGCGTCACGCATATAGGCGATCGCGAGCTGATCCAGTGCCTCGAGAAGCGCAGCCTTCCCGGCGAAGTAGCGATGCAGGGTCGCGCGGCTGATCCCGACCGCCGCGGCGATCTCGTCCTGGGTGGCGTTCGGCCGCCGGCTGAGGAAGTCCGCAGCAGCGCGCAACGCTTCGTCACGATTCAACACCATGAGACAATTATAACTCGAATGATACATAACTGTCTCATACCTGTGGCGGCGAAACCGCCGCCGAGTCCGCAGACGAGTTCTGCGAGGACTGCGGTTAGACGACGCAATCGACCTGATCTGTCATTTCACGGCGAACACGCCCAGCCCACAACGTGTGCACCTTCGAACAGAACGTGCCCCCGATGACATCGTGACCGACGACTGAGCGTTGTCGGGGCGTGATCGCCAAGTACGGTGGCGATTATGAAGTATCTCGACGTCGACGGAATCGGAAAAGTCAGCCGGATCGGGCTCGGCACCTGGCAGTTCGGCTCGCGCGAGTGGGGCTACGGCGACCGCTACGCCTCCGGCGCCGCCCGCGACATCGTTTCGCGCTCCCGCGCACTGGGGGTCACGCTCTTCGATACCGCCGAGGTATACGGAATGGGCAAGAGCGAGCGGATCCTCGGCGAGGCGCTCGGCGACGAGCGCACCGAGGTCGCAGTGGCCAGCAAGGTCTTCCCGGTCGCGCCGTTTCCGGCGGTGATCAAGCAGCGCGAGCGCGCCAGTGCGCGGCGGCTGCAGCTGGACCGCATCCCGCTATATCAGGTCCACCAGCCCAACCCGGTAGTCCCCGACGCAGTGATCATGCCGGGAATGCGCAGCCTGCTCGACGACGGCTCGATAGGTGCGGCCGGCGTCTCCAACTACTCGCTCGCGCGATGGCGAAAGGCCGATGCTGCGCTCGGGCGTCCGGTCATCAGCAACCAGGTACATTTCTCGCTCGCCCACCCCGGTGCGCTCGAGGATTTGGTCCCGTTCGCCGAGCGCGAGAACCGCATCGTGATCGCCTACAGCCCGCTGGCACAAGGGCTACTGGGTGGCAAGTACGGACTCGACAACCGTCCCGGCGGCGTTCGCGCGTTGAACCCGCTGTTCGGCACCGAGAACCTGCGCCGTATCGAGCCGCTGCTGCAGACGTTGCGCGCCGTCGCCGCCGAAGTCGACGCCAAGCCGGCACAGGTGGCCCTTGCCTGGCTGATCAGCCTGCCGGGCGTGGTCGCCATTCCCGGGGCGTCCAGTGTCGAACAGCTCGAGTTCAACGTCGCCGCGGCCGACATCGAGCTGAGCGCCGATTCCCGCGACGCGCTCACCACCGCGGCCCGCGCGTTTCGGCCGGTGTCGGCCGGGCGCTTCCTCACCGATATGGTCCGCGAGAAGCTCCAACGCCACTGATCTGCGATGGCACGCGGCTACACCGTGCGTGCCAGGCGATCCGCGAGCAGCTCGGCGAACCTCGCCGGATCCTCGAGTGCGCCGCCTTCAGCGAGAAGTGCTGTGCCGTACAGCAATTCCGCGGTCTCGGCAACCGAGGGATCGTCGCCGCGGTCTTGGTGCGCTTGGCGCAGGCCGGTGACGAGCGGATGATTCGGGTTGAGTTCGAGAATCCGCTTCCCGACCGGAACATCCTGCCCGGAAGCCCGGTATATGCGCGCGAGCGCCGGCGTCATCCCGAAGGCGTCGGTGATCAGGCAGGCCGGCGACTCGGTCAGGCGGGTAGACAACCGCACTTCCTTGACATGATCACTCAAGGTCTCCTTCAACCAGGTCAGCAGGTCGGCGAAGTCCTTCTCCTGCTCCTCGCGCTCGGCCTCGTGCGCGGACTTCTCCTCCTCGGAGTCCAGGTCCACCTCGCCCTTGGCTATCGACTGCAGCGGCTTGCCGTCGAACTCCGTCACGGTTCCCACCCAGACCTCGTCGACCGGGTCGGTGAGTAGCAGGACCTCGTAGCCCTTGGCCTTGAACGCCTCGAGATGCGGTGACTTCAGGATTTGCTGACGAGTCTCGCCGGTGGCGTAGAAGATCTGCTCCTGCCCCTCCTTCATGCGCCCGACGTACTCGGCCAGCGTGGTGGCTTCCTCGTCGCTGTGCGTCGAGGCGAACGAGGAAACATGCAGCAGGGTGTCCTGGTTGTCGAAGTCCGACAGCAGGCCCTCTTTGAGGACTTTGCCGAACTGGGTCCATAAGGTGCGGTAGTCCTCCGGTCGCTCGGACTGTAGCTCCTTGATCGTGGACAGGACCTTCTTGGTCAGCCGGCGACGAATCGCCTTGATCTGCCGATCCTGCTGCAGGATCTCGCGGGAAACGTTGAGCGACATGTCCTGCGCGTCGACGACGCCCTTGATGAAGCGCAGGTACTCGGGCATGAGCTGGTCGCAATCGCCCATGATGAACACGCGCTTGACATACAACTGGACCCCGATGTTGGCGTCCCGGTTGAACAGGTCGAACGGGGCGTGCGACGGGATGAAGAGCAGGGCCTGGTACTCGAAGGTGCCCTCGGCCTTCATCGCGATGACCTCCAGCGGGTCGTCCCAGGCGTGCGCGATGTGCTTGTAAAACTCCTTGTACTCCTCGTCGGAGACCTCGTCTTTAGGCCTGGCCCACAGCGCCTTCATCGAGTTGATGGTCTCGGTTTCGATGGTGACGACCTCTTCGCCACCCTCTTCGGTGGCCGGGGTACGCCGCTCGACCTCCATCCGGATGGGCCAGGCTATGAAGTCGGAGTACTGCTTGACCAGGGTCCTGATCTTCCACTCCGAGGTGTAATCGTGCAGCTCGTCCTCGGCGTCTTCGGGCTTGAGGTGCAGGGTGACCGACGTTCCCTGCGGGGCGTCGTCGACGGATTCGATGGTGTAGGTGCCCTCGCCGCTCGACTCCCATCTGGTGGCCTCGCTCTCGCCGGCCTTGCGCGTGAG
The DNA here is from genome assembly GCA_963763005.1 of uncultured Actinomycetota bacterium. Lineage (GTDB taxonomy): Bacteria > Actinomycetota > Actinomycetes > Mycobacteriales > Mycobacteriaceae > Mycobacterium. Next base: position 6,529 of record CAVXMI010000007.1, on the reverse strand, counting down.
CAGCTCGATCTTGTCGGCCACCATGAAGGCTGAATAGAAACCGATACCGAACTGACCGATCAGTTCCTCCGAGGCGGCCGCGCCCTTGGCGTCTCGCAACTGCTGACGCAGCTCGGCGGTACCTGACTTGGCCAGAGTGCCGATCAGATCCACGACCTCGGCGCGCGTCATGCCGATGCCGTTGTCGCGGACGGTCAGGGTGCGCGCATCCTTGTCCACGTCGATCTCGACGTGGAGATCAGAGGTGTCGACGTCCAGGTCCTTGTTGCGGAATGCTTCAATCCGCACCTTGTCCAGCGCATCCGAGGCGTTCGAGATCAACTCCCGCAGAAACGAATCCTTGTTCGAGTAGACCGAGTGGACCATCAGATCCAGCAGTTGCCGCGCCTCGGCCTGAAACTCCAACTGCTCAACACGTGCATTCATGAGATTCCGTTCGACGACATAGCGTTGGAATTTACCCAGATGGGATTCGGTCGCCCGCTGCGGGTCATCGGGGAGCGCTCGCTGGGAGTTGCCCGGACGGCTAGGAGGTGCCGCGAGCTCGCGCAAAGAGGCTGGGATCGTGCGCGCAGACGACAAGTAGGTCGGGGTCCTGGCGTTGATAGAGCTCCGAGAGCGGCACCGGGCATGTTCATGGTGCCGCAGTTGAGGTGATGGACTGTCACGGTCGGATCGCCTCGCCTTCTGGGGTGGGGCCGAAGGTGTTGAGGAAGTTGCCAACCAGTTGGGAGAAGCCGACGGTGACGGTGAGGTCGGCGAGCTGGTTCACAGTGCGCGTGTCGAGCGCTTCGGTGCGCTCGGCGAGCCTCTCCGTCGACCCCGACTCGGCGGCGGCGATGTCGTCGTCGCTCAGGCCGACGACGCGCCCGATGTTGAGGTGGTGGTCGAACTCGTCGTTCGACCGCCGTGGCTCGCCGTACGGCGGCGAGCCCGAGATGGTGCATTTCGGCCGCCGGACGCAGGGAGAATTCGCCGCGCGCGGGCGGCTGCAGGTCGCTAACATCACCATCCATGAGTGATCTACTGGGACGTCGATTTCTGACCGCAGGCGTGGCCGCAGTGCTGCTGGCAGCGGCGATGCTGATCACCCCCGTCTTGATTCCCGCGGGTAGACCCGGTGCCGTTGCACCGGCCGCCGCGGCCTGCCCCGATGTCGAAGTGGTGTTCGCCCGCGGGCGCATGGAATCGCCCGGGACCGGCGCAGTCGGCAGCGCGTTCGTCAGCGCGCTGCGCTCGAAGGTCAACAAGAACATCGGCGTCTACGCGGTGAACTATCCCGCCGACACTCAGATAGATCAGGGCGCCAACGACATGAGCGCCCACATCCAGAACACGATCAACGGTTGCCCGAACACCCGCATAGTGCCGGGCGGCTACTCGCTCGGGGCGGCAGTGACCGACGTGGTCCTGGCGGTCCCCACCCAGATGTGGGGCTTCACCAATCCCCTGCCGCCGGGCAGCGATGAGCACATCGCCGCGGTCGCGCTGTTCGGCAACGGCAGTCAATGGGTCGGCCCCATCACGAACTTCAACCCGATCTACAACGACCGGACCATCGAGTTGTGTCACGGTGACGACCCCGTCTGCAGCCCGGCCGACCCGAATACCTGGCAGGCCAACTGGCCGCAACACCTCGCCAGCGCATATATCTCGTCAGGCATGGTCAACCAGGCGGCTGACTTCGTGGCCGGAAAGCTGCAGTAGTCAGTCAGCGGTACGCAGGCGCGGGGTTAACCGCCTCGGCGGTGTGGCGAACTGCTCGCCGTACCTATTCCAGGACGACCACCATTCTTTTCGCCGCGACCGCAGCGGCATCAATGCGGAGCCGGGCGACGCCGGCCGTACGCCCGCGGCTTGCCTGCGCAGTTCGTCAGCACATGCCAGCAGCTCCCGAGCCTTGGGCAGCAGCACCGCGCCCGATGCAGTCAGCATGACCGCTCGGTTCGGCTTGTTCACGGCCGACGACGACCGCATGTTGGACAAGGCCCTCGCGTCGATGCCGCTGCACGTGTGGCGCACAGACGAGGTCACCCCGCTGTCGCACCATCCGAACGACCGGGCTTCGCTCCGGAGTCAAGAAGCGGTGGAATTCCTGACACCACCCAATCAGCCCGGACAGTGGCGCACCTTGGGGCTCTGGAGCGCGCGCGACGCCGATGACCTCCAGGCGACCTTGGAGTCGTTGCCGCTCTAGGTCTGGATGGCTGTTGAAAAAACCCCGCTCACTCCGCATCCCGACGATCCCATGACGGTCCGGGCATCATGGGTTCCGCGGAGAAGAAACCAACGATGACCGCACGCATGTCCGGCTTCGGGCTCACCATCCCAGTCATTGCCGCACCGATGTCAGGCGGCCCGTCGAACCCCGCAATGGTGCTCGCCGCATCCCTGGCCGGTGCGCTCGGCCTCAATGCCGTTCGGTGTCAACGTCTTCGCCCCCAACAGTGTCCCAATCACAGTTGATGCCTACCGCAGTTACAAGTGGTTGTGGCGCTAGGGCCCAATGCGCAACATCGAGCCGTCAAGCGCCATTAACCAGGTCTCGACATCGAGGTCCGGGTGGCGTTGCAAGGTCTGCTGGCGGAATTTGCCGAGGATCATTTCGTGCGTCGCCGTCTCAGCTTCCGGAGTCGCAATCGACTCGTCGCCATAGGCGATCCTCACAGCGCCGCAATCGCGGTGGTTGATGGCGATCATCGCATTGACCTGGTGGAGTTGGATCGACGCGTCGAGGTTCTCCCAGAACGTGTTGTGCCAATCCGCCCAATGCGGCGCCACTGCCCCGGCGGCGGCGCCGGCCAGCCCGAACTGGCTGTAATCCCCGATAAGGCCCCGTTGCGCCATGTATTGGTTAGTGGGTTCCACAAATCGCGGGTCGATGCATATCAAAATCATTGCCTCATAGGCTGTTCCCGCAGACGCGGCCTTCGGAGAAGTGGCCGCAAGCGCGCCGAGGCCCAGTGCGCCCGCTCCGATCGTCAGCAAGCGACGGCGTCCGAACGTCCGCTCGGCCCCTGCCGCGCACATCGGGATCGCCGCCCGCGGATCACCCATGAATCGCATCCATTCAGGTCCCCCGGGTGTGAGTTTCGAGTGCCTGAGGCTACCAGCCTCGATTGTCCCGGCGGGTCAACAAAGCGAAGACCCGCACGTCAGGTCGTCCGTGGCTCGTCCCGATCGCCGTTGCCTGGAGTGCGCGAGACAGCGAAACTCACTGTGCCACAGCGCCTGCACCAGTGGACGGGCTCCCAGCCCCCCGTCCCGCAAGGACGGAAGGTATTCGGAAACGGCGGCGATGGCTATGCTTCGGGCATGGCTGTCACCGAGTTGCGTGAAGTCGTCATCGAGGCAACGCCCGACGAGATCATGGACGTGTTGTTCGACCTCGAGTCGTTGACCGAGTGGTCCTCGGCGCATCAAAAGGTCGAAATTCTCGAGCGGGACGACCAAGGCCGGCCGAGCAAATCTCGGCAGGTCGTCAAAGTCGTGGGCGTCAGCGATGAGCAGGTGCTGGCCTACTCCGTTCACGACGACGGCCTGAGCTGGACGCTGGTCAGTTCTAAGCAACAACGCGCGCAGCACGCCCGCTACACGCTGACTGCCGAAGGCGATTCCACCCGGGTCCGCTTCGAGCTCACCGTCGACCTCTTGGTGCCCGTCCCGGGATTCCTAGTCAAGAGGGGGGCCAAAGGTCTGATGAACACGGCCACCGAGGGCCTGCGCAAGCGGGTCCTCAAGATCAAGAAGGGCGGCAAGTAGCCTCCCATCCGTGACGGCAGCAGAACCCCGGCCGGGGTGAGAGATCCTTGTGCGGCAACCGATTCGGATGCTAGACACCAGCTGTCGTTGAACGTGATGTCTTGAGCGCAACCACGGCCACCTGCATGTCGGGGATACCTCACCTGGAGTGCACACGAACTACGTCACCGCCTCGCGCAGATCGCCTGCTCCTACAACGCGTCCGACGACCAATAGCTGGATATTTGGCGGGCCGATACCCGCGCGTGCCGTTCCCGCACATGGCATCGCGACGCGTGGTCTCGTGCAGTCTGCTCGGGGGGTTGTCGCACGGTGTTGTGGAGCACCTGTCCTGAAGGTTTGGCCCGATTTTGGCCCCAAAAAACCGCGCGTCTGACGGGTAGCGGCCCGCACCTTCCGGAGCGGATGCCAGTTCGTGCTACACAGGCTGGCATGAGCGCACTCGCCGACCAGACCCGTTGGATGGATGCGACCGATCAAGCGGCGCTCGTCGCGTCGGGCGAGGTGTCGCCGAGCGAGCTGCTGGAGGCCGCGATCGAGCGCATCGAACGCATCGACCCGGCACTGAACGCGGTCGTGATCCGCTGGTTCGACCACGCCCGCGAGACCGCCGCCAGCACCCATCTCCCCAACGGCCCGTTTCGCGGTGTGCCGTTCCTCATCAAAGACCTCTACGCCACATACGCCGGGCAGCGCATCAGCAACGGCAACCTCGCGTTCAAGGAAGCCCACGTCATCTCAGATGCCGACACAACCCTCGTCAGCCGCTACCGCGCAGCCGGGCTCGTGATCGCCGGCCGCACCAACAGCCCGGAACTCGGCAGCGTACCGACCACCGAGCCCGTCGCGTGGGGCCCGACCCACAACCCGTGGGACACCACGCGCACTCCCGGTGGATCGAGCGGCGGATCGGCCGCAGCGGTCGCGTCGGGGATGGTGCCGTTCGCCCACGCCAGCGACGGCGGCGGATCGATCCGCATCCCGGCGTCGTGCTGCGGCCTCGTCGGGCTCAAGCCGAGTCAGGGTCGCACCACGCTCGGCCCGATCCGCGACGAGAGCGGACTGGGCGTCGAGCACTGCCTCAGCCGCACCGTTCGTGACACGGCCGCGCTGCTCGACGCCACGCGTGGCCCGGGTGTCGGCGACACCGTGATCGCGCCACCGCCGGTACGTCCATACATCGACGAGCTCGGCGCGGACCCCGGCCGGCTGCGCATCGGCATCCTCGACCACCACCCGCAGGGCGGGCCGGTGGACGCTGAAGTCACCCATGCGACGCAGGCCGTCGGCCGGCTGCTCGAATCGCTGGGACACCATGTCGAAGCGGCGTGGCCAACGGCATTGGAGGACGTAACGTTCAGCTCGAAGTTCGGCGCACTGTGGAGCACCATGATGGGACTATCGCAGCGCCGCTTCGAGGATCAACTCGGCCGTCCGTTGCAGGATCACGAGTTCGAGCCGATGAACCGGGTCCAGGCCGACTTCGCCAAGCACTTCACCTCCGTCGACTACGCGCTCGCGTTGTCAGCGGTCGCTCAGTTCCGGCGGGCGGTTCAGTCGTGGTGGCACGACGGCTGGGATCTGCTGCTCACGCCGACGGTTGCCGAGGTGCCGATCAAACTCGGCACGATCGTCAACGACCCCGAGCACCCGATGTCGGCGATGCGGCGCGCCGGCCAGTTCGTACCGTTCACTCCCCCGTTCAACACCAGCGGCCAACCAGCCATCAGCCTCCCGGTGGAGTGGACGCCCGAGGGCTTGCCCGTCGGGGTGCAGCTCGTTGCTGCCTACGGTCGCGAAGATGTGCTGTTCCGCATCGCCAGCCAGCTCGAGCAGGCACACCCCTGGGCCCACCGCACACCCGACATCTGACCGTGAGCCGGCAGTCCAGAACGTGTGGTGGCTGATCATGACCGCCGTCGCGCTGCCAGCGTGAGGATCATCCACAGCCCGGCGAGGAAGCCTGCCGCGACGGCGGCGAACGTCACCCATCCGAGCAGCAGCGCCGCCGGACTTGACGATCTCGTGATAGCCAGGGGTATGCACGCGGTCGGGGGGTGGATGCGGCCCACCGGCGTCGCCACGATCACGACTGCGGCGATGGTCGACGCGAGCAGCCCGGACATCGAGGTGATCGTCGCGGCCAGTGTTATGGGAACCGTGACCACGAGTCCGGCCGCATAGCACGCCGCGATGACATCAGGTCTATGGCGGTAGCGGTTCGGCGAGTGCAGGACGATCGCGGCCGTGCTCGCCATCGCCGACATCGCGAACGGCTCGCCTAGGCGCAGCAGCAAGAAGGCACTCGGAATGAGCATCAGCGTCGCCGCCGCCATCCGCACGGCGACTGCGATCGCCGGTCTCCTGCGGTTGGGGGCGCCGGGGCCGGTGCCGCTATCGGTGTCCGGCCAATATGGCCACCATCGAACTCGGGCCATCGAAGCTGTCCTCTCTCGCGGATCGACACGGCGCACCACCGGGCGCGAGGGTCGGTGGCACCAAAACAAGCGCGGAACCCGTCGCCGGGTAGGCCTTAGCCGGCGACCAGGCTGTGTATGTGGCTCAGCTCTTCACCTTTGTTAATCCGGACCATGTCGGCGTCGTAACGCGCCTGCATGTTGATCCAGAACATGTCACTGAGGCCGAGGGCCCGTGACAGTCGCAGCCCGGTATCGGCAGTGATGGAACGCCGGCCATGAACGATCTCACTCAGACGCACCTGCGGAACGTCGATCTCCTTGGCGAGACGGTACTGAGTGATCCCTAG
>CAVXMI010000006.1:0-4556 GCA_963763005.1 uncultured Actinomycetota bacterium | reverse complement strand
GAGACCATGAAACCGCTTCAAAACATCTTACCGCCGGTGCACGGAAGGTGATCATATCGGCACCTGCACAGAAACCGGATATTACCATTGTCATGGGTGTCAACTCAAACCAGTATGATCCTAAAAATCATAATATTATATCAAACGCCTCTTGTACGACAAATTGCCTTGCACCGATGGCCAAGGTGCTTTTGGAAAATTTCGGGATTAAAAGCGGCTTAATGACAACCATACACAAAACCGAGCAGCCGTTCACCGACATCCCGCAATTGTCCGACGAGGAAGGCCTGGTGGTCGCTCGCGGCGAACTGGTCTACGCGGTGCTCAACCTCTACCCCTACAACCCCGGGCATTTGATGGTGGTGCCCTACCGGCGGGTCTCCGAGCTCGAGGACCTGACCGATGCGGAGAGCGCGGAGTTGATGGCGTTCACCCAGAAGGCGATTCGCGTCATCAAGAGTGTGTCGCGGCCGCACGGCTTCAACGTCGGCCTGAACTTGGGCACATCGGCGGGCGGATCACTGGCCGAACACCTGCACGTGCACGTCGTGCCGCGCTGGGGTGGCGACGCCAACTTCATCACCATCATCGGCGGGTCGAAGGTGATCCCGCAGTTGCTGAGCGAGACTCGCCGGCTGCTGGCCACCGAGTGGGCGAAGCAGCCATGAGCGGCGGCGACATGCAGCGGGGTACCTTCGGAGAGCGTCGCATGAGCAAGGTGCCGTTCCTATCCCGGGCGGCGTTCGCGCGGGTCACCACTCCGACCGCCAGGGCGTGCCTGCGGGTCGGCTTGACGCCGGATGCGGTCACCATCCTGGGCACCGTCGTGGCGGTGGCGGGGGCGCTGACGCTTTTCCCGATGGGCAAGCTGTTCGCCGGGCGCGTGCGTGGTGTCGTTCTTCGTGCTCTTCGACATGCTCGACGGGGCGATGGCCCGGGAGCGCGGCGGCGGCACCCGCTTCGGCGCGGTGCTGGACGCCACCTGTGACCGCATCAGCGACGGCGCGGTGTTCAGCGGGCTGCTGTGGTGGATCGCCTTCGGCCTGCACGACAAACTGCTGGTGGTGGCGACGTTGATCTGCCTGGTCACCTCGCAGGTGATTTCCTACATCAAGGCCCGGGCCGAAGCCAGCGGGCTGCGCGGCGACGGCGGCATCATCGAACGGCCCGAACGGCTGATCATCGTGCTGACCGGAGCCGGCGTGTCGGACTTTCCGTTCGTTGCCTGGCCGCCCGCGTTGCCGGTGGCGATGTGGCTGCTGGCGGTGGCCAGCGTGGTCACCTGCGTGCAGCGGTTGCACACGGTGCGGACTTCTCCCGGCGCGACGGAGCCCATGCCGAAGCGGCGCGAGCGATCAAGCCAAGCGCGGTCCGGGGAACCGGGAAAGAGCGAGCCGTGATCGCCACTCCGGCGGGCCTGAAAGTGATCGGAGCGTCACCGGCGTCGCCTGGTGAGCGGTACCGCGACCGACTGGGCGTACGCGGCCGGCTGGATGGCGGTGCGGGCCATGCCGGAATTCGCCGCGCGCAACGCATTCGACGCCGGAGCGCGCTACGCGGCCCGCAATGGCGGGCCGGAGCAGCTGCGCAAGAACCTGGCCCGCGTCATCGGTGTGCGGCCGGCCGAGGTGCCGGACGCGCTGATGCGCGCCTCGCTGGCGTCCTATGCCCGCTACTGGCGGGAGGCGTTTCGCCTGCCGACGATGGACCACCGCAGGCTGGCCGGCCAGCTAAACGACTTGGTCCTAGGGCAGGAGCATCTGAACGCGGCGCTGGCGGCGGGCCGTGGTGCCGTGGTGGCGGTGCCGCACAGCGGCAACTGGGATATGGGCGGGGTGTGGCTGGTGCACAACCACGGCAGGTTCACCACCGTCGCCGAACGGCTCAAACCGGAGTCGCTGTACCGGCGTTTCATCGCCTACCGCGAGACGCTCGGCTTCGAGGTGCTGCCGCTGTCCGGCGGCGAACGCCCACCCTTCGAGGTGCTGTGCGAGCGGCTGGCCGACAACCGGCTGGTGTGCCTGATGGCCGAGCGCGACCTGACCCGCACCGGTGTCCAGGTCGACTTCTTCGGCGAAGCCACCCGGATGCCGGCCGGGCCGGCGAAGCTCGCGATCGAGACCGGGGCGGTCCTGCTGCCGGCGCACTGCTGGTACGAAGGCAACGGCTGGGGATTCTCGATGCACCCGGCTCTGGATTGCACCAGCGGTGACGTCACCGCCATCACCCAGGCGCTGGCCGACCAGTTCGCCAAGAACATCGCCGCCCACCCGGAGGACTGGCACATGCTGCAGCCGCAATGGCTGGCCGACCTGTCCGATGCCAAGCAGGCCCGGCTGAGGGAAACCTGATGCGGATCGGGATGGTCTGTCCCTACTCGTTCGATGTGCCGGGCGGGGTGCAGTCGCATGTCCTGCAACTGGCCGAGGTGATGCGCGCGCCGCGGGCACGAGGTCAGCGTGCTCGCGCCCGTGTCGCCGCAGCGCCGCGCTGCCCGACTACGTCGTCTCCGCCGGCAAGGCCGTCCCCATTCCCTACAACGGGTCGGTGGCCCGGCTGCGGTTCGGCCCGGCGACCCACCGCAAGGTCAAAAAGTGGCTTGCGGAAGGTGATTTCGACGTGCTGCACCTGCACGAGCCCAATGCGCCGAGCCTGTCGATGCTGGCGCTGAACATCGCCGAGGGGCCGATCGTGGCGACGTTTCACACGTCGACCACGAAATCGCTGACCCTGACGGTCTTCCAGGGCATCCTGCGGCCGATGCACGAGAAGATCGTCGGCCGGATCGCGGTGTCCGACCTGGCCCGGCGCTGGCAGATGGAGGCGCTGGGCACCGACGCGGTGGAGATCCCCAACGGAGTCGACGTCGATTCATTCGCTTCGGCGCCGCGGCTGGACGGATATCCGCGGCCGGGTAAGACGGTGCTGTTCCTGGGCCGCTACGACGAGCCCCGCAAGGGCATGTCGGTGCTGCTCGACGCGCTGCCCCGGGTGGTCGAGCGCTTCGCAGACGTGCAGCTGCTGATCGTGGGCCGCGGCGACGAGGACGAACTGCGCGGCCAGGCGGGCAGATTGGTGAAACACCTACGCTTCCTGGGCCAGGTCGACGACGCCGGGAAGGCGTCGGCGATGCGCAGCGCCGACGTCTACTGCGCGCCCAATACCGGAGGCGAGAGTTTCGGCATCGTGTTGGTCGAGGCGATGGCCGCCGGTACCCCGGTGGTGGCCAGCGACCTGGACGCCTTTCGGCGGGTGCTGCGCGACGGTGAGGTCGGGTGCCTGGTGCCGGTCGGCGACGGCGCCGCGCTGGCCGATGCGCTCATCTCGGTGCTGGAGGACGACGCGTTGCGGGAACGCTATGTGGCGGCCGGCTGCCAAAGCGGTCCACCGCTACGACTGGTCGGTGGTGGCCAGCCAGATCATGCGGGTATACGAGACGGTCGCCGGGTCGGGCGCCAAGGTTCAGGTGGCCAGCTGATGGCATGGCTGATCGTCGCCATCACGCTGCTGGTCCTGGTACTGGCGCGTGTTGGGCGCCTGGGCGTATCGGACGGCCAACCGGCTGGACCGGCTGCACGTCCGCTACGACCTGTCCTGGCAGGCGCTCGACGGGGCGCTGGCGCGGCGCGCGGTGGTGGCGCGCGCGGTCGCGATCGACGCCTACGGCGGTGCGTCGGAAGGCAGGCGGCTGGCGGCGCTGGCCGACGCCGCGGAGGCCGCGCCCCGGCACGCGCGTGAGTCCGGCGAAAACGAGCTGTCCGCCGCGCTGGCGATCATCGATCCGGCGTCGCTGCCGGCGGGCCTGATCGCCGAGCTGGCCGACGCCGAGGCCCGGGTGCTGCTGGCCCGCCGATTCCACAACGACGCGGTGCGTGACACCCTGGCACTGCGCGAGCGACTCCTGGTGCGCCCGTTCGGCTCGGCGGAACCGCCGCGCTGCCAAGCTATTTCGAGATCGTCGAGCGGCCCCACGCGTTGGCGCACGGCGACCATGGGGTGCTCAACCACCGCACCTCGGCGCGGGTGGTGCTGCTCGACGACACCGGCGCGGTGCTGCTGCTGCGCGGGTCGGATCCGGCGCTCGCCGAGCACGCGGCGCCGAAGTGGTGGTTCACCGTGGGCGGCGAAGTGCGCCAGGGCGAGCGGCTGGTCGAGGCCGCCGCGCGGGAGTTGGCCGAGGAAACCGGTCTGCGGGTCGCGCGCGGCCGACATGGTCGGACCCGTCTGGCGGCGCGACGAGGTCTTCGAGTTCAACGGCTCATTGATCGACAGCGAAGAGTTCTTCTTCGTCTACCGCACCCGTCGGTTCGAGCCGTCCGGGTGGGCCGCACCGAGCTGGAGCGCCGCTACATCCACGGCCACCGCTGGTGTGACGCTGCCGACATCGCCGAACTCGTCGCTGGCGGCGAGACCGTGTATCCGCTGCAGCTGCCCGAACTGCTCACCGACGCGGCCGCGCTGGCCGGCGGCCGGACGCCGGGCCCGCTGCAGTCCATCAGCTGACTCCGGCGTTAAACGCGCTCAGGTGGCCTCACTAGACTGGGTCGACAACAGTT
>CAVXMI010000005.1:0-775564 GCA_963763005.1 uncultured Actinomycetota bacterium | reverse complement strand
TGATGCCGAAGTTCGGGTTGACGTTGTCGCATCTCGCCGGGCTCCGCGTCTGGTCGCCAGTCAAGGCAACAACCCCGCCGGGGCTGACGTATTAGTTGTCGTTGACGGTTACGACCATCTGGTAGTCGCTGGTCTTCCACGCCTGCATGAACGTGGCGATCGTGACCTGCTTGTCGCGCCCCGACGGGTAGGCGGGGTCGTTGAGGTGGACTATCCCGGTGCGGGTGTCGACGCCGGTCACGACCAAGGAGTGGTCAGGGGCCGTTCGATCGCCATCGAGGTCGTTCCAGATGGTTTCGACGTTGACGGTGGCGATCACCTTGTGCCCATCGCCCAGGTACTGCTCGATCGCCAAGAGCCCAGTCGGCACACGGGTTTGGTCCTCGGTGACGGCATTGGTGATGGCGCCTTTGATCCCGTAGTGGGCCAGCAGGACCACTAAATCGCTGGGGTCGGTTCCCCAGGTTTGGCCTTGGTTGGGGCGCAAGTAGATCGAGCCCGGATGCGACGCACTGGGCGTGTTCTCCGCCAGCGTCACAATCTCCGTCTCGGTGGGCAGATCTCCGGTGACCTCGCCGACCACGTCGGCGACCGACATCAGCACACAGTTATCGGGCAAGTGCTGCATCTGCCAGTATTCAGCGGCCGTGTCGGGGTAGCCGTACAGGGCGCCGGAGGGTTCGATCTGAGAAGCGGGGCTCGCCACAGCCGGGGCGGCGAGTCCCACGGTGGCGCCCGCGACACCGGCTGCCGTGGCGGTGCCGATGAAGACCGCCACGGTTGCAGCTCGCGCCGCGGCAGTGACTCGGGCCATGAAAGTGTTCGACACGGTGGGCTCCTTCGTCTCTTAGGCCGCCGCGGCGACACGTTGGTCCGTGAGAAAAAGGTCCACCCCCGTTCTGCCCAGATTCTCAACGAATACTTGGAAACCAGGCAGCAACGTCTGGCGGTCGGTGCGTACGCCCCGTGACCTCGGCGCCGCCGCCGGCCGCCGTAGGCAGGCCGTCGGCGAGCGGCGCAAGCAACAGCCTCGCCGGACGGGTCGGCTTCTCGCCCCGGCCTGCAGCGGCTAGCAATTGGTGACCGATGAAGACCGCCGGCTGACGTCCTCCAAGAGGTGCGGCGCGATCTCCACATGCCGTGGCACGATTGCCTGCCAGTGGGTTCGTCCAAGGGCGTTACCCGTGTTGCACGAAAGCGGCGAACAACAATGAGTTGTGATCGCGCTAGAAGGGCAGTTGGCCGGGTATCCCGATGAGCGAATCTCGTCCCAGCGGAACGTAATCAGTGGTACTGGCTCGGATTTCCCAACCAAGCACTGAGCCGTGATTGCTCGTTTCAGCCCGATTGTCAGTCACCCCGACGCGAGCTTCGCTCGCATAGCGCTGGATGAGTCTTCAATCGTCGCCCGAGCCCATTGCCCGGCAGTTCGATCCGGAGCGGAGGGGATCGCCGAACGAGACCACCGGCCAGTAACACGCCGGCGTTGTCGGAGATGGTCGATGGGTTCCGAGTTTCGGCGCCGATCGACGTTAAGCGCTTCAGCTGTGCGTTACCAGCGCAAACGGTAACCCACACCGTCCTTCGAAAAATCCGCACGGTGTCGGTTCGAGTCCCACGGGGGCACCTAAAAGGTGCAGGTGGAGAAGGCCGCGTTGGGTAAGTTCCACTTTAGATTTCAATCTTCGACTGCATCCTCGCGGAAGAAGCCGCTGTGCTCGTCAAACCTTGGTTATTGTCGATGAAGCCGCCATGGTCGGCACTGATGATCTGCGCCAACTCCTCACCGCCACCGCAGCAGCCGGTACCAGGGCGATCCTCGTCGGCGACGCGGTCACCATGGCCGCCGATGCCCCGGCGGCCTATCGCACCGACATCGCTGCCGGGAAGGATGCGCTGCTGGTCTGGGACACCGCCGAGACGGCCGACGCGCTGAACCAGTGCATCCTCAGTTGCTCCGCGCGATCGTCGCCAACGACGATCAGCCATACACTGACCCATCGTGGGCATGTTGTTTGGCTTTGCGCCGTGGATCGTCTATTGGGTGCTTGTCGGTAACGTTCCTTTCACCACTGCCGTGTTGGTCGCGCTGGCGATCGCCGTTGCCACGTTTGTGATCGGACGCGCCACCGGAAAGCCGGGGCGTACGCTCGAAATCGGCGCTGTAGCAACATTTGTAGTGTTGACGCTGCTCACATTTACGCTCAGCCAGTCGTTCATGGTGCGGTGGATACAGCCACTCAGCAACGCCGGGATCTTCTTGGTGGCGCTTATTGGCCTGCTGATTGGCAAGCCGTTTGTGCGTGAGTTCGCCGCAGCGGACCAGCCTGCCGACGTGGTCAAGACCGAGCTGTTCGGTCGGACCATCAGGCTGCTGACATGGATCTGGGTCGCCACGTTCGCCGGTATGACGGCGTCGTCGGCGATCCCGCCGATCGTGCAGGGCCTCGGGGGATCTCAAGCCACGATTCTCGACACGAAGACTCCGCTGTCGTTCGTCTGTTACTGGGTCATTCCGTTTTCGCTGCTGGGCGCCGCGGCGCTGGCGTCGCGGATCCTGCCCGACCGGATGCTTGCCGGGATCGACGACGCCATCCGTGAAACCTCGTTCGTTGCGTACGACGAAGCCACGATCGATGAGCTGTATTACCTCGCCCAGGAACACGCCAATCGCGAAGTCGGTGCAGGTAAGGAGGCCTACAACGTGAAGGTCGGCGGGATGGGAACTCCGCTGACCGGAGACGAGTCGCGAAAGTCGTGGCCCTCGACCTACAAAGCGCGAGACCGGCGGCGCTGAACGCGGGGACCCATGAACTCGACTGTGCAGTCGGGATGCGCCAGCAGGTTGGCACTCCGGGCGGGATGATTCGCGCGCCCATAGTTGGACCCGATCGCCAGCAGCCCGTCAGAGTCGCCGATCAATGCCAACGGATGCGTGCGGGGCTGTCCGGACTCATCAGGACGCGCTCCAGCAGTGCCTCATCGAGCCGCAGCCGCCGGCCTCGAATGGGGCTTTCCCGCCGAAACGACACGGATAGACAGTAATCGGTTTGCGACCGTCCCGTCAGGCGCGTTCGCAACCGTCGGCCCAATACAGCCTCTGTGACTTGAAGCGACGAGATATCGACCCGTGGTCGCCGCAAACCGGCCGGTGCCGCGGGCTGCCACCGCGCAACCAACGCGTTTGTCACCTTCGTACGGCCTGGCAATCGGCGCTAGCCCCTGTCTGACCAGTGCCGCGATTCGGATACGTTGGTTGCGAGCAGGGCCAACCCGGACGAGCCGCAGCTCTGGATGTCGTTGCGGCCAAACAAGGAGCATCGCGATGAACGCGTTCAGCCCAGATGCCATCCGCGCCGAGACGATCACCATCACCGGCCACGGCGGCGACGAGATCGAGGCCTACCGGGCGATACCGCTCGCCGAGGGATCCCGCGGCGGAATCGTCTGGATCCACCACATGCCCGGACACGACCGGCAGACCAAAGAGTTCGTCCGGCGACTCGCCGTCAACGGCTATCACGCAGTGGCCCCGAACCTGTATTCACGCGAGGCACCGGGCGCTTCCCCCGATGACGCCGCAGCAGCGGCGCGCGCGGCCGGCGGAGTGCCCGATGAGCGACTGGTCGGCGATGTCGCCGGCGCGGTGAAGCACGTGCGCTCGTTGCCCGGCGCCAACGGGAAGTTCGGTGTCATCGGGCACTGCTCGGGCGGGCGGCACGCCTTCTTGGCGGCATGCTCGCTGCAGTTGGACGCTGCGGTGGACTGCTACGGCGCGTTCATCGTCGAGAATCCGCCGGAGGGAACGCCCACGGCCATAAAACCGATCCTCGACCTGGCGCCGAACCTGAGCTGCCCGCTGCTGGGCCTGTTCGGAGTCGAGGACAAGTTCCCCGCACCCGCTGCTGTGGCCGCGCTGGACGCCGAGCTGACCAGGCTGGACAAGCCGCACGAGTTATGGTCCTACGACGGCGCGGGCCACGCTTTCTTCGCCGTCGACCGGCCGCTGTACCGAGTGGAGGCGGCGCTGGACGGCTGGCGCCGAATCGACGAGTTCTTCGCCACTCACCTGAAGGGCTAGGTTTCGGCAGCTATGTGCACCTATCTCACCGAACACATCGAGATCGACGGCAGCGGCAAGGGCCCAACGGGGTGGTTTGGCGCCGACCGCGCGACGGTGTACGTCGACCATCCCGTCCATGCGCCCTACGGCCACACGGTCAACATCGACGTGATCAACCCGCGGCTCGGCCCGTCCGCGCGGGTGGCTCTCGAACTGACCGAGGAGAGCGCGCTGGCGTTGGCCGATGCCATCCGTAAAGCGATCGCCCATACGCCGGCCGGCCTGGCATCCAAGGATCAGTAGGTGACACATGACTAACCGTGACTATCCCCAAATGGCCGCCACGCGAGGAAGAATCGAGCCCGCGCCGCGTCGGGTTCGCGGCTATCTCGGCCATGAGCCGGTATTCGACACCACCGCGGCGCGCTACGTGTGGGAGGTGCCGTACTACCCCCAGTACTACGTCCCGCTGGCCGATGTCCGCGCGCAATTCCTGCGCGACGAAAACCACCCGCAGCAGGTGCAGTTCGGCCCGTCGCGGCTGCACTCCCTGGTCGGCGCCGGTCAGACCCACCAGTCGGCCGCGCGGGTGTTCGACGCCGATGGTGACAGTCCCGTCGCGGGCACCGTGCGATTCGACTGGGATCCGCTGCGGTGGTTCGAAGAGGACGAGCCGATCTACGGCCACCCGCGCAATCCATATTCGCGGGTCGATGCGCTGCGTTCGCACCGGCACATCCGGGTGGAGCTGGACGGCGTCGTGCTCGCCGACACCGGTTCTCCCGTCTTGCTATTCGAAACCGGTTTACCCACAAGGTATTACATCGACCCGGCCGATATCGCCGTCGAGCACCTGCAACCTGGCTCGACGCAGACGCTGTGCCCCTACAAAGGAGTGACGTCGGGCTACTGGTCGGTGCACGTGGGCGACGTCGTGCATTCGGACCTCGCGTGGACGTACCACTATCCGCTACCCGCGGTCGCCCCGATCGCCGGCCTGGTGGCGTTCTACAACGAGAAGCTCGACATCATCGTGGATGGCACACAGCTGCCCCGGCCGCGCACTCGGTTCAGCTAGCCGGTGGCAAGAGAAACTCCTTGCAGGGCAGATACTTTCGCGCAGCCTAACCTCAGCAGCGACCACTGGGAATCCCCTCTCCGACCGTGCTGTTTGCGCCAGGCAGCGAGGTCGGGAACCGGCACTCCGGACCGCGTGCTGATCAACTTCGGCTGTGAGGTGTGGTCGAACACGTCACGGACCAACAGCGGGCCGGTTCGTTCCGGGCCTGAAGCTGGATAGCCGCACTCCTGTGGCGAAACAGGGTTGACGTTGCGATCGCGAGCGGCTCCGATGCTTCTGCCGCCGCGCTACTGGTCGGGCCGGACGGTTATGCCGCTTGGGCCGCCGATCACGCTGAGCGGGCTGACACCATTCGGCTACACGCCGCCAATACGCACTGGCTCGGCGTCCCCTCGATGAACTTGGCGAAATGAGCCCAACGCCACGCGCACTCGAACCCAGTGTGATTTTTGCCTCTTTTTGGTCCTGATCTATAAGAATTTCTTATCTAAGTGCTTGCGGAGTGCGTCCTCTAATCATTAGCAGTATGAAGTATAGCTACTGTTACAGCTATTATTTGAGCTTGCTGTAGCGCACCCGTTCATACACTTGAAAATCGCAGTCTGAGCGGAGCCTGAGTCCGCGGGGTGACCTGGGTAACAACACCGAAATTGAATTCTTTTCGGTCGGAATTCAGCGGTTACACTCTATTAAAAGCAGTCAAATCAGCGCCTTTTGGTGCTGAAATCCGTTTTGTCCAGGGCTATCACCGTCGCACAGAGCTGTTGCGACGTCTGTCGCCCTCGTGGAGGTTTGACGAACACAGCAAAGGCGGTGCCAACGTGAGCGATGTGAACGGCCGGAAGGCTGCCCAGGATAGCGGGGAAGTCCAGGTCTTCGAGTTCGGCGCCCCGCCGGGATGCCCGGTCACGGTCGAGATTCCCGTGAACAACGGTCCGATCAGCGGCATCGACATCAGCGCCGACGGCAGCCGACTGGTGGTGGCCAACTACAGCGACAACAGCGTGTCGGTCATCGACACCGACACCTGCCGGGTCGTGGAGACTGTCGTCGGCGTCGGCGAACCGTTCGCGATCGCGATGAGCGGTGCAGGAGCCAACCGCGCTTACGTCAGCACCGTGTCGACGTCGTATGACTCGATCGGCGTCATCGACGTGTCCACCAACACGGTTGTCGCCACACACCCGCTGGCGCTCAGTGTGAGCGACCTTACGGTCAGCCTCGACGGAAAGTACGTTTACGCGAGCCGAAATGGCGCTCGCGGTGCTGACGTGGCGGTCCTGGACACCGCGACAGACCGCATCGAGGTCATCGACGTCGCGACCACCCCGGGCACCACCACCGAGTGCGTGCGCATCAGCTCCGACGGGGGTCTGCTGTACGTCGGTATCAACGGGCCGTCCGGCGGCCAACTCGTCGTGATCGCAACTCGCGCGGACTCCGACGAGGATGCCGGCCGCGCCGGCCGCTCGCGCCGGCGCCGGAAGAACGTGAAGGGCTACAGCCGATCCCGGGGGAAGGACGTGCAGACGGGTCTGCGCGTCGTCGGCACCATCGAGATCGGTTCATCCGTCCGCGACGTCGCGCTCAGCGGCGACGGCGCCATCGCCTACGTCGCCAGTTGCGGCCCCGACTTCGGGGCAGTGGTCGACATCATCGACACCCGCACCAACAAGATCACCAGCACGCGCAAGGTCGGTGAGATCGGTGGCCTTCTCACCCGGTTGACCCTCAGTGGCAACGGCGATCGTGCCTACCTGGTCAGCGAGGATCGCCTTACAGTGCTGTGCACGCTCACGCAGGATGTCATCGGCACCGTCATGGTCAACCAGCCGTCATGCGCAGTCGAAAGCTCGGACGGGAATCATCTGTACATCGCCGACTACTCCGGCACGGTCACTATGACGCCGGTTCCCTCGACCATGTCAGCTATCGAGCAAGCGGCGCTCGAGAGCAACAGGTCTGTCGACTGGATCATGCCTGAGCTGCTGCAGTACGAAGCGGCACTGGCCTAACGGTCTCCGCGCGGTCTCTGCCCTGGGCCTCTTTGCGCTCGGTGTTGAACGCGCTTCTCGGGGGAAACTGTTTCTCATGACCGCTTGCGGCGATAGCATTCGCCCAACTGGATATGAGGCGGTGGTGCGCCGAGACCCCGTAAGGCGGTACATCGATGTACAGCACGATGCAGGACTTTCCGCTGACGATCACTGCGATTATGCGGCACGGCTGCGGTGTGCACGGGTTACGCTCGGTCATCACCGCGACGGGTGATGGTTATCGGCACAGCACCTATCGCGAGGTCGGTCAACAGGCCGGCCAGCTGGCAAACGGATTGCGCCGCCTGGGCGTAACTGGTGATCAGCGGGTGGCCACGTTCATGTGGAACAACGCCGAACACCTGGTGACGTACCTCGCGGTGCCGTCGATGGGCGCGGTCTTGCACACCCTCAACATCCGGCTCTTCCCCGAGCAGATCGTCTATATCGCCAACGAAGCCGAAGACCAGATGGTGCTGGTCGACGTGTCACTGGCCACACTGCTCGCGCCCGTACTGGGCGATCTCAAGACGGTGCATACGGTGATCGTGGTCGGGGAGGGCGACACCGCTCAGCTGGAGGAATCGGGTAAGACCGTGTTGCGGTATGCCGAGGTGATCGACGGCGAGTCGACCGAATTCGACTGGCCGCAGATCGACGAGAAGTCCGCGGCCGCAATGTGCTACACCAGCGGCACCACCGGCAACCCCAAAGGCGTGGTCTACAGCCACCGTTCGAGCTTCCTGCACGCCATGGCGGCATGTACCGCCAACGGCATCGGGGTCGGGGCCAGCGACAGCGTGCTGCCGATCGTGCCGATGTTTCACGCCAACGCCTGGGGGCTGCCGTATGCGGCGTTGATGGCCGGTGCCGACTTGGTGCTGCCCGATCGCCATCTGGACGCGCGATCGCTGATCGACATGGTCGAGAACCTGCGCCCCACGGTGGCGGGTGCGGTGCCCACCATCTGGAATGACGTCCTGCATCGCCTCGAGGACGAGCCCGACCACGACATGTCATCGCTGCGCCTTGTGGTCTGCGGTGGTTCGGCCGTTCCGGTGTCGCTGATGCGCACCTTCGAGGAAAATCACGGCGTGCAGATCCGGCAGCTGTGGGGCATGACGGAAACCTCTCCGCTGGCCACCATGGCCTGGCCGCCGCCGGGAACGGCTGAGGATCAGCACTGGGCGTTCCGCGCCACCCAGGGCCAACCGGTGTGCGGTGTGGAAATGCGGATCGTCGACGACGACGGTCAGGTGCTGCCCAACGACGGCAACGCCGTGGGTGAGGTAGAAGTCCGCGGCCCATGGATCGCCGGCGCGTACTACCTGGGACGCGACGAGTCGAAATTCGACTCCGGCTGGTTGCGCACCGGCGATGTAGGCCGTCTGGACGAGCGTGGCTTCGTGACCCTGACCGACCGGGCCAAAGACGTCATCAAATCCGGTGGGGAATGGATCTCCTCGGTGGAGTTGGAGAACTGTCTGATCGCGCACCCGCACGTGCTCGAGGCTGCGGTCGTCGGTGTTCCCGACGAGCGGTGGCAGGAACGACCGCTCGCGGTCGTGGTCGCCAAGCCGGGTACATCGGTCAGTGCCGAGCATTTACGAGAGTTTCTCGTGGACAAGGTCGTTCGGTGGTGGTTGCCCGAGCGGTGGACGTTCGTCGACGAGATTCCGCGCACCAGTGTGGGCAAGTACGACAAGAAAGGCATGCGATCCCGATATGCCGAGCACGGCTATTGGGTGGTCGAGGTCCGCGACTAAAGGAGTGAGGGACATGCGCCCGCGGGTCATACGAGTCGTTCAGTGGGCAACCGGATCGGTCGGTGTCGCCGCGATCAAAGGCGTGCTGGAGCATCCAGAACTCGAACTCGTTGGCTGCTGGGTGCATTCGGAGGCCAAGAGCGGCAAAGACGTCGGCGATATCATCGGCACGTCACCACTGCGAGTGACCGCGACCAACAGCATCGACGAGGTGCTCGCGCTCGATGCCGACGCGGTGATCTACGCGCCGTTGATGCCCAGCGTCGACGAGGTCGCCGCGCTGTTGCACTCGGGCAAGAACGTCATCACCCCGGTCGGCTGGTTCTACCCAAGTGAAAAGGAGGCCGCCCCGCTCGAGGTCGCTGCGCAGGCTGGCAATGCAACCCTGCACGGCGCCGGTATCGGGCCGGGGGCGGCCACCGAGCTGTTTCCCCTGCTGTTGTCGGTGATGTCGACTGGCGTGACTTTCGTTCGCTCCGAAGAGTTTTCCGACCTCCGCACCTATGGCGCACCGGATGTACTGCGGTATGTGATGGGTTTCGGCGGGACACCGGACAGCGCGCTGACCGGACCGATGCAAAAACTGCTCAACGGCGGTTTCATCCAGTCGGTGCGGCTGTGCGTGGACCGGTTGGGCTTCGCCGCCGAACCCGAGATTCGCCCGTCGCAAGAGGTTGCCGTCGCGACCGCGCCGATCGACTCGCCCATCGGGGTGATCGAGCCCGGACAGGTCGGCGGGCGCCGCTTCCACTGGGAGGCCCTGGTCGGCGACAAGGTGGTCGTCGAGATCACCGTGAACTGGTTGATGGGGCAGGAAAACCTCGATCCACCTTGGTCTTTCGGGCCTGCTGGGGAACGCTACGAGATCGAAGTACGCGGAAACCCGGACACCTTTGTCACCGTCAAGGGATGGCAGCCGGAGAGCGTGGCCGCCGGATTGGAGAGCAACCCCGGGATCGTGGCGACCGCGGCGCACTGCGTCAACTCGATCCCCGCGACCTGCGCTGCCCCGGCGGGCATCCAAAGCTTCTTCGATCTGCCGCTGATCACGGGCCGGGCCGCGCCGGGGCTGTCGCGCTGACGGACTTCGCCCCAGGGTCAGCGGCACACTGCACATGCCCGACCGCCGGCGGTTACAGTTCTTACGGTTCCGCGGCACAATCCAGTCGATCCCGCCCGGGCCGGGATCCCAAATTTGTGAGGGGATGCCTTCAGTCGCACGTTGCCGATATCGCTGCCGGCGATCTGCTCGCACTGGTATGGCCTGATCCCGCCGATCAAGGAGGTCCGGGATCAAAAGGGCGATTGGGATGCGGCAGGCCAGACCCGTCTCATCGCGATGGTTGGTGGTGGCCTTGTGCGCGAGGAGCTGACCAGCGTTGACCCGCCGCGGTCGTTCAGCTACACGCTTGCTGATATCAAGGGCCCGTTGGCGCCGCTGGTCAGCTTGGTTGAAGGTAAATGGAGTTTCGCGCCTGCGGGGACCGGAACCGCGGTGACCTGGCAATGGACCCTGCATCCTAGGTCGGTCGTGGCCGCTCCGGTGCTGCCGGTGTTCGCCAGGATGTGGAAGGGCTATGCGCACAAGGCGCTACAGGAACTGGCCGAGCTGTTAACCGGCTGAGATTCGGTACCGTCTGGGCCATGTGTCGACTCTTTGGCCTGCACGCCGGAACCGAAGTTGTTACTGCGACGTTTTGGCTATTGGGCGCCCCGGACAGCCTCGCCGAGCAGAGCAGGAGGAACCCGGACGGCACTGGTCTGGGTGTGTTCGACGAGCACGGTCGGCCGGAGCTACACAAGGAGCCGATAGCGGCCTGGCGGGATGCCCAATTCGCTACCGAGGCCCACGAGCTGACCGGCACGACGTTCGTCGCTCACGTGCGCTACGCGACGACGGGGTCGCTCGACATCCGCAACACCCACCCGTTCTTGCAGGACGGCCGGATCTTCGCGCACAACGGCGTGGTCGAGGGGCTGGATGCCATCGATGAGCGGCTGCGCGAGGTCGGCACCGATGGCCTGGTGGGAGGCCAGACCGATTCCGAGCGGGTGTTCGCCTTGATCACCGCGTCGATCCGCGCCCATGACGGCGACGAATCAGCCGGTCTGGTCGACGCCATGCGATGGCTCGCGGCGAATGTGCCGATCTATGCCGTCAACGTGCTGCTGTGCACGGCCACCGATATGTGGGCGCTGCGGTACCCGGAGACCCATGAGCTCTACATGCTGGACCGGCGGCACGACGGCGCGCCCGGATTCGACTTGAGTACCAAGCGAATCCGCGCACGCTCAGAGCGGCTGCGGGTGCGATCGTCAGTGGTGTTCGCCACTGAACCGATGGACGACGACCCCCGCTGGTGTCTGCTGGCCCCAGGCGAGCTGGTCCACGTCGACGCCACGCTGCAGATCAGCCGAAGTGAGGTGCTGCCCGACCCGCCCCGGCATCTGCTGCGTCGGGAGGATCTGAGCACGCCGGTGGAGCACGCACAGCACGCCCTGCCGGGTACACGGCGGCTCGCCTGATGCGGGCGCTGGCAAAATAGATGAACGTGACAACCAGACGCGCGCTGGTGCTGGGCGGCGGAGGGCTGGCGGGCATCGCCTGGGAGACAGGTGTTCTGCGCGGCATCGCTGACGAGTCGCCGGCGGCGGCCCGGCGGCTGCTGGATTCGGATGTGCTGGTCGGGACATCGGCCGGTTCGGCAGTCGCGGCCCAGATCAGTAGCGATTGCGCCCTCGAAGTGCTGTTCGACCGGCAACTCGCCGGGACGTCCGCCGAGATCGATCCCGGCGTCGACATCGATGCCATTACCGAACTCTTCCTGGCTGCTTTGCGAGAGCCGCGCATTGAAGAGTGGGACAAGACAACGGGGCGGTTGCAACGAATCGGGGCGGTGGCGCTGGCAACCGAAACGGTTCCCGAGCCGGTCCGCCGCGAGGTGATCGCCCAGCGCTTGCCGTCGCATGACTGGCCGGACCGGGAGCTGCGGGTCACCGCGATCGACATTGCCACCGGCGAATTGGTTGTGTTCGACCGGGATTCGGGTGTCGGTCTGGTCGATGCGGTGGCAGCCAGTTGCGCGGTGCCCGGGGCGTGGCCGCCGGTGACAATCGCAGACCGGCGCTACATGGACGGCGGAGTCAACAGCTCGATCAACCTTGGCGCTGCCGACGATTGTGACGTGGCGGTGGTTTTGGTGCCCGCCGGCGCGGACGTTCCGTCACCGTTCGGGCCCGGGCCGGCTGCTGAGATCGCGGCATTCACCGGCACGGCGTTCGCGGTGTTCGCCGACGATGACTCGTCGGCGGCGTTTGGGCCCAATCCCCTGGATCCGCGCTGCCGTGCCGGCTCGGCCGCGGCCGGACGTGCACAGGGCCGCCGTGAAGCAGCGGCTGTCGCCCGGTTCCTGGGGGTCTGATCAGCGCCCGGCGGTTTGCGTCTGCGCGAGCATGCCCCTAGTGGTATCACTCAGGTATCATGTGGGGCATGGGAATGACTCTGCGGACCAGTGACCAGCAGACAGAAGCGTTACGCCGGCAGGCCGCCTCTGAGGGGCGGTCAATGCAGGCCGTTGCGTTGTCGGCCATCGACGAGTACATCGCACGGCGGACGCACAAGGCCAAGGTCGCCGCGGCGCTGCAGCGTGTCATACGGGAGGAAGCCGGGGTCTTAGAGCGCCTTAAGGACGCATGACGGCCGAGTACCTGGACCTCGACGACTTGCTCGACATCGCCCGCGATGCCGTCGGCGGGGACGCCGTGGTAGGCGATTACGGCTTACTTCAATCAGCTCTGGCACGGCCTCGCGCGTCGGTTTTCGGCCAGGACGCCTACCCGGATCTACACCTCAAGGCCGCCGCGCTGTTGCATTCCCTGGCGCTGAACCACGCGCTGGTAGACGGAAACAAGCGGCTGGCGTGGACAGCCTGTCGGACGTTCCTCGCCGTCAACGGTGAGTGGATTAGCGCACCAGAGGACGAGCGCTTCGAATTCGTTATCAGGGTCGCCACCGGTGCGCAGCCCGATCTCGGCAAGATTGCTGAGCAACTACGCACCCGGAGCTACCACGAGGGCAACGGCTAACAGAGGCCCGCGATGGCCTGAGACAGGAATTGATCACTCCCGAATCTCTAGTCACTGTCCCGATGCCAGATCCGGCACGGCCGCCAGATCAATCGACCGCCGCAGCCTCATTCGGTGGCCTGAGGCGCCGGACTCGAGGGGTGTTGATCAACTCTCGATCGCGGGAGTGTCGGTCTTGTCAGGCTCGATTTCGAGTGCATCCAAAGCACGCGTAGCCAGCGCGCGGCCGACGGCGATCACCTCCACCGCCCGGTGGAATTCCAGGCTTCGGCACGTCGAGCGCGGTACCTCGATCAGCAGGTCGGCCGGGTAGGCCGCCAGCGTGTGGCGCGCCAGCGCGGATTGGGAGATGTCGATCGTCCGATTCATCACTTCAAAGCTGCCCATTTTGGGTAGTTCGGGTCCCTCATCGGGTTCATCGCGGCCGGCTGAGTGCTGCTCGACCTCAGTGGCTTCCGGCCAGGAGTCCGATTCCGGGGCCCCCGCACCGAAGACACCCAGCACCGCCCGCGCTGTCGGCCGGTCGAGCAATGACCGGGCTGCGGTGGCGTCGAAGAGTGCAGAGGTGCTGCGCACCATGCGGTTCAACCACTCGGCGGTGACACCTGGCTCGCTGTCGCGAAAGGCGCCGTCACTGCCGTTGAGACTCACCGCGATGGTCAGGTCAGCGTTGACCGCGGCAATCGGCGCCATCGGCAGCGGATCCAGGATGCCGCCGTCGGCGAGCAAGCGCCCACCGACTTCGTGCGGCGCGATAATCCCCGGTATCGCAATGGATGCCCGGATGGCCTCGTCGAGTGGGCCGCGCTGAAACCACACCGACTTGCCCGCCAGCAGGTCGGTCGCCACCGCCGTATAAGGGATGGGCAGTTGCTCGATGGTGACCGGGCCGACGATATCGCGGACCGCGTCCAAGATCTTCTCCGCCCGCAGTACTCCGGCCGCAGTAATCGACGGGTCCAGCAGTCGCAAGATGGTGCGCTGCGTCAGGGACTCGGCCCAGTCGGCGAGCTCGTCGAGCCGTCCGGCCGCTTGTACACCGCCGACGACTGCGCCCATCGACGAGCCGGCGATCCCGACGATTTCGTAGCCACGCTCCCGCAGGGTCTGGATCACCCCGATGTGGGCGTAGCCCCGGGCGCCGCCGCTGCCGAGCGCCAATGCGACGCGAGTGGCCGACGACCCACGCGGGCGCACGGGTGCCGGTAGGGACATCCCCTCATTCTGCTCGGCGGAACCGGCTCTGATCGAACCGGTCGGCACTTTTGCGCACCCCTGATCTCAATTGCCCGCCGGGTCGAAACGGTAGGTCGCGATCGCTATCCGCATTCGGCGTTGGCGGCCGCGACCGCCGCGACGATCACCGCCGCCTGACGTGCCGGGGTCAGGTTCGTCCACCGGATATTCCAGCTGCCCGCAACGCCCGACGCCGATGCCTGAACCATCGCCAGGTACGGCTCGATCAGCGCCTCCCCGGTGCTGGACTGGACATCCATCCACACTTTTGCGGCATGGCAGGCCTGGAAATACTCCTCTTCGGTCGAATCCGCGGGGACGTCGACCCTGGTCGTCACGCCGGTGGGGGAAATGCCGATGGCGCCTGGCGGCAGCGAACCCGGCATCTCTGACGACTGTGCCGACGACTTGGTCGACGAAGACGTTGCGTGGCCGCTGCGGCCCCCGTGCGAGCAGCCCGTGAGCGCACACAAACTTGCCACGATAACGGCGGGGCCCCACAGCAGGGGGTGACGACGGCACCTGCGCACAAGTCCCAATGTATGCAACACTGTCTGGCGTGATGAAGTGCTTCGGATTTTGGGAGTGTTGTCGGCCCTGACACGCCGCCGATTGCCCGATCCGTTTCGCACCCCGGAGTTCTTCCATGGCTATGCCTCTTGTCACGCCCGTTTCCACGCCAAATGCCCTTCACCCGGCCACGCCGCGTCGGCTGACCGTCTCCTCCCCGCCCTCGGGACCCACCCCGCTGCGGGTGCCCGACCTTTTGCACGCAACCGACCAGGCCGCCGACGACGTGCTCAGCGGACGTTGCGACCACCTGCTGCCCGAGGGTGGAGTGCCCGAAACTGAGCGCTGGTTCACCCGCATCCACGGCGACGAGGCACTCGACATCTGGCTGATCAGCTGGGTTCCCGGTCACGCGACCGAATTGCACGACCACGGCGGGTCGATCGGTGCGCTGACGGTGCTGTCCGGGTCGCTCAACGAATTCCGCTGGGGTGGTCGGCGGTTGCGGCGCCGTCGGCTCGATGCCGGCGACCAGGCCGGATTCCCGCTGGGCTGGGTGCACGACGTCGTGTGGGCGCCGCGGCCGGCGTCCACGCCAAAGGTCGTGGTTTCGGCCGTCCCCGCCGCGCAACCGACCCTGAGCGTGCATGCCTACTCGCCGCCGCTGACCGCGATGTCGTATTACGAGGTCACCGAGCGCAACACGCTGCGCCGTCAGCGCACCGAACTGACCGACCAACCCGAAGGGCCCTGATGAGCCGGATCGACCAGGTACTGGACGCCGCGCGGGGCCGGTACCACCGCCTTCCCGCCAGCCAGGTACCCGAGGCGTTGCGGCGCGGTGCGGTGCTCGTCGACATCCGGCCGCGGGCTCAGCGTGTCCGCGAAGGCGACGTACCGGGGGCGCTGGTGATCGAACGCAACGTCCTGGAATGGCGCTGCGACCCGACCAGTGACGCCCGGTTGCCGCAGGCCGTCGGCGACGACGTCGAGTGGGTGATCCTGTGTTCGCAGGGCTACACCTCCAGCCTGGCGGCGGCGGCGCTGCTGGACCTGGGTCTGCACCGCTGCACCGACGTCGTCGGCGGCTACCACGCGCTGGCGGCCGCCGACGTGCTGGCCAAGCTGAACCGCTAGCGCGACGGCCGGACCTTCCGCACCGCCGTGACTACCCGCGGTCAGGCGATCGCGGAACTAGCCCGATGATCCGTTGCCACAGGTATTTAGCCAGATCAGCCGCTATGGGCCGAGGAGCTGGATGGCGTCGCGTCGGCGTGCAGCAGCGGCCGTAGCTTCGTGGTCTTCTCCTGCGTCCAGCCCGGCGGCGACAACACCGCGGCCCAACCGTCGGCTGCGTTGGCGACGTAGCGATGGCCATGCCCGTCCGGTACCTCGACGGCCACGGCCATGTCTGCCGAGACTTGCAGGAACGTCACCAACGGGATCCAGCGTGTCTGGGGCAGCACGTCGTAGCCCCGCTTTTCACGCAGCCAGTCCGGTTCGCTGAACAGCAGGTCGGGCGTCCACCAGGCGATCGGGTCGGATGCGTGCTGCAGATACACCACCCGCGGTTTGCCCCACGGCGCGTTCGGGCGCGCCAGATCATCTGGGCGAGCAACGAACCGGACGTTGTGGCCGTCGTCGTAGATGGGCAGCCACTCCGGTGAACCGGCATCGCGGGTCGCGGTGAGCTGGGTCCAGATGGTGTTCTGGAACGTCGGTCCGCTGAACAATGCACCGTCGGTGCGGGCGAGGACGTTGTTGAGGCTCATGAACGGCGCCTCGCCGCCGAACGATCCCAGACTCTCCCCGAACACGACGACCTTGGGACGCTGGAATTCCGGCATCTGCCGGATCAGCTTGTCGACCGCCTCGAAGAGCGCCTGGCCGGCGCGCCGGGCATTCTCCTTGTCCACCAGGAACGACAGCCAGCTCGGCAAGAACGAATACTGCATGCTCGCGATCGCGGTGTTGCCGTTGTACATGTACTCGAGCGCCGAGGCTTCCGCCTCGTTGATCCAGCCGGTTCCGGTGGTCGTTGCGACCGCGACGACGGCGCGGTTCAACCCGCCGGTGCGCTGTAGCTCGCGTGCCGCCAGCTCCGCGATCGCGTCGATGCCGTCTGCGGAGTTAAGCCCGGCGTAGGCCCGGATCGGCTCGATGGCTGGGGCTCCGTTGAACGCCGTGAGATCGGCGACGCTCGGCCCGCCCTCGACGAAGATCCGACCCTGGTGGCCGAGCGACTCCCACGACACCAGCGACTGCGGGCCGCCTGATCGCAGCGTGGTTTTCGGCGGCGCGCTATCGGGATTCAGCTCTTCATTGACCGAGGCGAAGGTGCCGTTCATGGAGTTCATCGCGAACTTGAGCACGACACCGTTGAGCAGGGTGATCGTCAGCACCACCAGCAGGACCACCACGATGGCCGCCGAGACACGGAACGGCGCGATGCGATCGAGCTGCCCCACCAAAAACCTGACAAGCCATCGGATGAACTGACCGATTTCGACCAGCGTGAACAGCACGACCAGCGACAGGGCCCCGCTCAGCGGGTAGTCGTACCACCCCAGGTGTTCGACACCCATCAGGTCGCGCACGTCGTCTTGCCAGACGTGGAACCAGATCGCCATGAGGACCATGCCGACCGCGCCGACCGCGATCAGCGGCAGCCACGCCCAGCGCGGTGCCGGGGGGCTGGAATCCTTTGAACGCATGTAGCGGACCAGCCATACGGCGAAGACGCCCAGGCCGTAGCCGATGGCACCGGAGCAGCCGCTGACCAGCCCCTGGAACAATGGACCGCGCGGCAGCAGCGACGGCGTCATCGAAAACCACACGAATATCAGGCCGAGCGTGGTTCCGGTGAAGGTGTAGTGGCGAATCCACCACGCCTTACGCGCCGGCTGCGGCTCAGGGGTTTCGGCTCTGGTGTCAGGGCCGGCGGACTCCTCGGCGTCAGCTGCTGGTTCGTCGCGGACTGATTCGTCGCCGGTGGCGGGAGTCGCAGAGCCCGGTTCGCTCATCGGTGGGTGAAGTTGGGAGGGCGCTTCTCGATGAATGCGGCCATTCCTTCGGATTGGTCATCAGTCGCAAATGCCGAATGGAAGAGCCGGCGTTCGTAGAGAAGTCCTTCGGCCAGCGTCGATTCGAAGGCCCGGTTGACGGCCTCCTTGGCCATCCGGGCCGCCGACAGCGACATCTGCGAAATGGTGGTGGCAACGGCCTTGGCCTCGGTCAGCAAGTGGTCGGCGGGCACCACTCGCGAAACCAGGCCGCTGCGCTCAGCTTCGGTCGCGTCGATGGTGCGCCCGGTCAGAATGAGGTCCATCGCCTTGGCCTTGCCGATGGCACGCGTCAGGCGCTGTGAGCCGCCCATGCCCGGCAGTACGCCCAGCTTGATCTCCGGCTGGCCGAATTTCGCCGTGTCGGCCGCGATCAGCAGGTCGCACATCATCGCCAGCTCGCAGCCGCCACCGAGCGCGTGTCCGGCAACCGCGGCGATCGTCGGGGTGCGCACGGTGGCCAGCTTGCCCCAGGTGGCGAAGAAGTCGGCGCCGAACGCGTCGGCGAACGTCAGGCCGGCCATCTCCTTGATGTCGGCGCCGGCGGCGAACGCTTTGGCTGAGCCGGTGATGATGATCGCACCGATACCGGGGTCATCATCCAATTCGGCTGCGGCGCTGGTGACTTCGCTCATCACCTGACTGTTCAGGGCGTTGAGCGCCTGTGGCCGGTTCAGCGTGATGATGCCAACTCGCTGATCACGCTCGACCAGAATGGTTTCGTACTCCGCTTTGTCTGCCACCAAACCCCTTTCTAGAACGTCAAGTCGTCATCGACGGGCGCAAAATACGCTGCGACTTCGGCCACGTTGACCTCGGCCAGTGTCGCCGGGGACCACTTCGGATTGCGATCCTTGTCGATCAATTGCGCGCGGATGCCCTCCACCAGATCGTGTGAACGCAGCGACGCCGACGACACCCGATAGTCCTGGATCAGAACATCTTCCAGCGTCGCCAGTTTGGCGGCGCGACGCACCGCCTCCAACGTCACCGACAGCGCGATGGGGGAGCGGCCGGCGATCAGGTTGGCGGCATCTTGAGCAGGTCCCGCGCCCGGTCCGGCGTCATGTCCCCGCAGCGCGGCGACGATGTCGGCGACAGTGTCACCCACATAGCAGTCGTCGATCCAATCACGTTGTGCGGCAAGGGTGCTCGGTGGAGGCTCGATGGCGTGTCGAGCCAGTGCGCTCTCGACGCCGTCAGCGGCGATCGCTGCGGTGAACGCGTCGAGTCCGCTGTGCGGAACGTAGTGGTCGGCGAATCCCAGCGCGATGGCGTCGGCGCCGGAAAACGGCGCTCCGGTCAGCGCGGCGTGCAGACCCAGCGCGCCGGGGGCCCGGGACAGCAAGTACACCCCGCCGACGTCGGGGATGAAGCCGATGCCGACCTCGGGCATAGCGATCTTCGAGGTGTCGGTGACCACCCGGGTGTTCGCGTGGGCACTGACGCCGACGCCACCGCCCATCACGATGCCGTCCATCAACGCCACGTAGGGCTTGGCGAACCGGCCGATCTGGCCGTTGAGCAGATACTCGTCGCGCCAGAATCGCCGCGCTTCGACCCCGTCTTTGCGGGCGCTGTGGTAGACCGCCACCACATCGCCGCCGGCGCACAATCCGCGTTCCCCGGCTCCGGAGAGCACCACCGCCCGCACCGCCTCGTCGCGTTCCCAACGCATGACCACGGTGCTGAGCAGCTCCACCATCGTCTGGTTGAGCGAGTTGATCGCCTTGGGACGGTTGAGTGTCACAAACCCGACACCACCTTCGACGCGGGTCAGGACCTCATCGGATTCCCCAGTCACGGCCCCGGTCATGCCCTAGTCTCCCCTCGCCGGAATCCCGTCCTCAGACTCTGCCGGAGAACGCTGCCCAAGAGTTTGACCAGCAATCTAGATCGTGACTCGCTCAGCGATGCCCGCGGGGCTAAGGTTTATCGTTATCC
Source organism: uncultured Actinomycetota bacterium (assembly GCA_963763005.1). Taxonomy (GTDB): domain Bacteria; phylum Actinomycetota; class Actinomycetes; order Mycobacteriales; family Mycobacteriaceae; genus Mycobacterium. Next base: position 755,780 of record CAVXMI010000005.1, on the reverse strand, counting down.
GGACGACGCCGGCACGGTTGGGCAAGAGTCCGGAAAACCAGAAAACAGCAGCTCTGCTGGGAACCCCGGCGGGCCACCGATCGTTGAGCAGATGTTCGCACAGCTCGAAGCCACAGCCATAAGAGAGGATCCGACGGTGCGGGAGACAAGTAACCCGGTGTTTCGCTCGCTGCCTAAGCAGCGGGGCGGATATGCACAATTCGGTACTGGAACGGCCCAGATGCAGCCGGGGTATCCGGCCGACCCCTATCAGGCTCCCTACCAGGACGCTCGTCAGGCTGGGGCCTCCCGCCCGCTGACCATCGACGACGTCGTCACCAAGACCGGCCTGACGCTGGCCATGCTGTCGGCCACCGCCGTCGTCTCCTACTTCCTGGTCGCACAGAACCCCGCACTCGCGATGCCGCTGACCATGGTCGGCGCGCTCGGTGGTCTGGCGCTGGTGCTGATCGCGACCTTCGGTCGCAAACAGGACAACCCGGCGATCGTGCTCAGCTACGCCGCGCTCGAGGGACTTTTCCTCGGTGCCATCTCGTTCGTGTTGGCTACCTACTCAGTAGGGTCCGCCAATGCGGGAATGCTCATCGGGGAGGCCGTCCTGGGCACCCTGGGTGTGTTCTTCGGCATGCTCGTCGTCTACAAGACCGGGGCGATCCGGGTCACGCCCAAGTTCACCCGCATGCTGGTCGCCGCCATGTTCGGCGTGCTGGCCCTCATGATCGGCAACCTCGTACTGGGAATGTTCGGGGTCAACGGTGGCGCGGGCCTCGGCATTCGAGGTGGTCTGCACGAAACCGGAACTCCCTGGCTGGCGATCCTCTTCTCGGTGGTGTGCATTGGCATCGCGGCGTTCAGCTTCCTGATCGACTTCGACGCGGCGGACCAGATGATCCGCGCGGGAGCGCCGGAGAAGGCAGCGTGGGGTATCGCCCTGGGCCTGACCGTGACACTGGTCTGGCTGTACATCGAGATCTTGCGTCTGCTCAGTTATCTGCAGAACGACTAGCTCGCTTGACGAAAAAAGCCGGCACGCACGTGCCGGCTTTTTCGTGTGCCCACCGCTTAATAGCGCAAGGCGCCGAGAAAAAACATCAGGGCAACAATGACCATGCCCACCCACACGTAGCCGATTATCAAGCCCGCGAGCGCCATGCCGCTACCCTGCTCACCCGTTCGGCGGATCTGCGAACGGGCGATGTGCCCGAAGGGGATTGCCAGCGGAGCGATCAGAAAGGCGAGAACCAGCGAGGTAATCGCGAGCGGATTGGTCCCTGGACTTGTCGGTCGGAATCCTTGCGCCTTGTCGGCGGTGACCGGTGTTCCGTCGCTCATGTAGCCGACGATGGGATAGAAGGGCCGCCCGTCATCGGTATACCCAAGCGGCTGTGGACGCGCTGGGGCCGGGGAGGATGCAGAACGGGCTCCTGAAACGATCGTGCCAATCGTCCCGACAAGCAGTACGAGTATCGCGAGTAGATACACAGGTGGCGCGTAACGGATTCGAGACACGAAGGCCAGAACCAATGCGAACCCCTGAACCGCGCAGAATGCGGCGACCTGTCCTCTGTTCGACTTCGCCGATGCGATGGCACCGATAATGCCGATAACGACCAACAGCAGCGCCGCCAAACCGATAATGGCCATGAAATAGCCAAGGATCAATGCCAGCAGACCCAGTCCGGAGACCACGCCGAATACCACAGTCGCGGTTCCGGTCCGCGTTGGTTGTCGCTGTACGACGTTGGGATAGCGATCGGGAAATTGCCGTGGGCCAGCGGGACCAGGAGGAATGCCTTGCGTCATGTCCTACCTAACTTGTTTGGTGCTCGCATCCGGCGTGCCGAGTGCGAAATCCACGACGCCCAGAGTTTGCGTCGCCAGATTCGCAGCGGGTAGTGGCTTTGCGTGTCTGCCGAGACGCGGGCTAACTGAGCCGCTCGATCACCATCGCCATACCCTGGCCGCCTCCGACGCACATGGTTTCCAGACCGAACGTCTTGTCGTGGGTCGTGAGGTTGTTGAGCAGCGTGGTGGCGATGCGTGCGCCGGTCATGCCGAATGGGTGACCCAGGGCGATGGCGCCGCCCGACACGTTCAGCTTGTCCTCGTCGATGCTCAGCTCCCGGGCGGAGCCCAGTACTTGTACCGCGAAGGCCTCGTTGATCTCGAACAGGTCGATGTCGCCGATCGCCATGCCGGCTCTTTCCAGCGCCTTCTTGGACGCCTCGATCGGGCCCAGGCCCATGATCTCGGGAGACAGTCCGCTGACTCCGGTGGACACAATGCGCGCCAGCGGCGTCAGGCCCAGTTCCTTGGCCTTGGTGTCGCTGGTGATCACCAACGCGGCGGCGCCGTCGTTGAGTGGGCAGGCATTACCTGCAGTCACGGTGCCGTTGGGCCGGAACACCGGTTTGAGCTCGCTGATCTTCTCGTAGCTGGTCCCCGGTCGTGGGCCGTCGTCGGTGCTGACCGTGGTGCCGTCCGGGAGGGTGACCGGCACGATCTCCCGCTCGAAGAATCCGCTCTTGATCGCCTCTTCGGCCCGGTTCTGGCTGCGCACGCCCCAGTGGTCCTGGTCTTGGCGGCTGATACCGGAGATGATGGCGACGTTTTCCGCGGTTTGGCCCATCGCGATGTAGACGTCGGGCAAGTTGCCGTTACTGCGGGGATCGTGCCATTCGTGGGCGCCCGCGGCCGCCGCGGCCGAACGCTCCTGGGCCGCATCGAACAGCGGGTTCTTGGTGTCCGGCCATGAGTCGGAGTTGCCTTTGACGAACCGGGACACGGTCTCCACGCCCGCGGAGATGAACGCGTCGCCCTCCCCGGCCTTGATCGCGTGGAACGCCATCCGCGTGGTCTGCAGTGACGACGAGCAGTACCGGTTGACGGTGGTGCCCGGCAGGAAGTCGTAGCCGAGTGCGACGGCGACGACGCGGGCGATGTTGAAGCCGGACTCACCTCCCGGCAGTCCGCAACCCATGATCAGATCGTCGATCTGGTGCGGGTTCAGCGCCGGCACCTTGTCGAGTGCGGCGCGCACCATCTGGACGGCCAGGTCGTCGGGTCGCATGCTGACCAGCGACCCTTTCATGGCGCGGCCGATCGGCGAGCGGGCAGTTGAGACGATGACGGCTTCTGGCATGACGGCTCCCTCCATTGGGGTGTGGCGAAGCCGAATCTAACCCGGCGACGATGCGGGCCGTGCCGGGGGTACCTCCCGCTTGCGGGGGACGGGCCCAGGAGCCGGGTAAATCCAGCCCAGCCTAGCCACCAGCCGGTACAGCGACGGGTGTGTGCAAGGCGGGTACGGGGCGCCGCCACAGCCGCAACATGATGTCGCGCCGCGTCTGACTGCGACCGAGCGCCGGCGTAGCGGCTCGGGACGGCAACTCAAGCATCGGGCTACCGATCTTTTCGCGCAGCGCATCGCGCAGAGCGAGCAGCAGCTGGTCGGCCGCCAGGGCATACGCGATGGCCGACGGGTGGTAGCGGTCGGCGGCGAACATCAGCTCGGGCGAGGTCCGGAATTGGGGAGCCAGCAGATCCGCCAGCGGCACCGGCACACCTCCGGCCGCCTTGACGGCAACGGCCTGGGCGCGGGCAAGTAGCGCACCACGCGTGTGTGCGAGGGAACGCAGTGGCTGGGGGATGACGGTGATGAGTCCGAGGTCCGGACAGGTGGCGACGACCACCACCGCGCCGCGGGCGTGCAACCTGCGCACCGACGAGGCCAGTCGTTGCGCAGACGGGCCGATGCCGTTGAGTGCCGTTACGTCATTGGCGCCGATCATGATCACCGCCGCGTGCGGTGGCGGTCCGGCCACGAACATCGCATCAACCTGACTGCAAACGCCTTTCGAGGTGGCGCCGACGATGGCTTTGGTGCTCAGCCGGACCCGCTTGCCGGTCTGCTCGGCGAGTCCGCGTGCGATCATCACGCCCGGCACTTCCTCCGCGCTGGCACAGCCGTACCCGGTCGCCGTTGAGTCACCGAACATCATCAGTTGTAGATCGACGGGCGTTCCGCGCCGCCACCGTTGCACGGGCCCGCCGCCGCGGGTGTACACACCATCGGCACGGGGCGGGGTGGCCCAGGATTTGGGAATTACGGTGCGCGCGTGCGTCGCCTGGCCGACCAGCAGGTTGCGTGCGCCCAGATAGGCCGTGCCCGTCGAGGCGAATGCACCCGCTGTGGCCAAAGCGATCGTTGAACGCCGCGGCACGCGTATGCCCACGAGATGAGTTTAGGTCGGCTTCGCTGTTTGCGTGGGTAGCTGACGAAAGATGTGAATTACGTTGTGGATCAATTGTGGTATCGAAACAGACTCGTTGAACGTTGAACCTGGAATAAGCTGTCAAGCTAAGTCGGCGGAGTTGGCTGACCGCTCGGGGGAGCGGGTAAACCGGACGCTCAGCTTCTTCGTTACATGCTGTATCCGACTACAACGGCGTAGGAAGTTCTGAGCATGACTGCACCCAATAAGGTATCCGGCTCGCCTCGAGATGCCATTCGCCCACGGGATGTTCTGAAGGCACGTAGACTCGAAGCGCGCAGATTTGCTATCAGTGACGGCGCTCCGGTCGAGGTTGTCGAGTCTGGCCCGAGCATCGCTGCGCGAGTAGCTACGCTGGCGTCACGGCTGACGGTCCGGCCGGTTCTCACGGTCGGCAGCTATGTTCCAAATCTGCCCTGGCCGTGGGGTCTCATCGACCATGCTGCCAAGGTTCTAATCCCGGCGTCGAGCACCGTCAGGGCCTCTGTGAGCTTGCCGAACGCTTCAGCACAGCTGGTCCGCGCGTCGGGTGTGCTGCCCGCGGACGGCACCCGGAGAGTGGTTCTCTATCTGCACGGCGGCGCATTCCTGACGTGTGGAGCAAACTCACACGGCCGACTCGTCGAGTTGCTGTCGCAATTTGCTGATTCGCCTGTTCTGGTAGTCAACTATCGGCTGATGCCCAAGCACTCGATCGGGATGGCGCTCGACGACTGTCACGATGGCTACCGCTGGCTGAAGCTGTTGGGATACGGCCCGGAGCAGATTGTGCTCGCCGGCGATTCCGCGGGCGGGTATCTCGCGCTCGCTCTCGCGCAGCGGCTGCAGGACGAAGGCGAGGAGCCGGCGGCTCTGGTAGCGATCTCGCCACTGCTGCAACTGGCAAAGGAAGACAAGCAGGCGCATCCCAATATAAAGACCGACGCGATGTTCCCCGCAAAGGCATTTGATGCGCTCGGCGCATTGGTTGCTAGCGCAGCCGCGAAGAACACAGTCGACGGCAAACCGGAGGAGGTCTACGAGCCTCTGGAGCATATCCGGCCGGGGCTGCCGCGGACGCTGATTCACGTGTCCGGGTCCGAGGTGCTGCTGCACGACGCACAGCTGGCCGCAAGCAAGCTGGCAGCGGCCGGTGTGCCGGCCGAGATACGCGTCTGGCCGGGCCAGGTGCACGACTTTCAGGTCGCCGCGCCGATCGTGCCCGAGGCGATCCGCTCGTTGCGCCAGATCGGGGAGTACATCCGCGAGGCCACCGGCTAGCACTTTGCCGGTACCCGGGTGGGATCGGGTGGGCCGGACAGAGTGCCCGGAGAGCAGATGTGCGCGGCCCGAACCCCGCCTGAGACGATGAACGCATGCGGATCGCGCAGCACATCAGTGACCTCATCGGCGGCACGCCACTTGTTCGCCTGAACTCGGTCATCCCCGCCGGGGCGGGAACTGTGACGGCAAAGGTCGAATATCTCAACCCGGGCGGCAGTTCCAAGGACCGGATCGCGGTGAAGATGATCGACGCCGCCGAGGCCAGCGGCGAGCTGAAGCCTGGTGGCACCATCGTCGAACCCACGTCAGGCAATACCGGTGTCGGCCTGGCCCTCGTGGCACAGCGCCGCGGATACAAGTGTGTGTTCGTCTGTCCCGACAAGGTCAGCGAGGACAAGCGAAATGTGCTGCTGGCCTACGGCGCCGAGGTAGTCGTGTGCCCGACGGCGGTGCCGCCCGACGACCCGGACAGCTACTACAGCGTCTCGGACCGGTTGGTCAGAGAAATCGACGGCGCCTGGAAGCCCGACCAGTACGCCAACCCGGAAGGACCGGCGAGCCACTACGACACCACCGGCCCGGAGATTTGGGCCGACACCGACGGCAAGGTCACCCATTTCGTCGCCGGCATCGGCACCGGCGGCACGATCACCGGCGCGGGCCGCTACCTCAAGGAGGTGTCCGGAGGTCGACCAGAAGGACCGGTACGCGTCATCGGCGCGGACCCCGAGGGCTCGGTGTATTCCGGTGGCAGCGGCCGGCCCTATCTGGTCGAGGGGGTCGGCGAGGACTTCTGGCCGGCGGCTTATGACCCTTCTGTGCCCGACGAGATCATCGCGGTGTCTGACTCCGACTCGTTCGATATGACCAGGCGGCTGGCCCGTGAAGAAGCGATGCTGGTCGGCGGGTCGTGCGGAATGGCGGTAGTGGCCGCGCTGAAGGTCGCCGAGCAAGCCGGACCCGACGGGCTGATCGTTGTCCTGCTGCCGGACGGCGGTCGCGGCTACATGTCGAAGATCTTCAACGATGCGTGGATGTCGTCGTACGGGTTTCTGCGCACCCGGCTCGATGGATCGACCGAGCAGCCCACGGTCGGCGATGTGCTGCGCCGCAAATCCGGCGCGCTGCCGGACCTGGTGCATACCCATCCATCTGAGACCGTGCGCGACGCTATCGGGATTCTCCGCGAGTACGGAGTGTCGCAGATGCCGGTGGTCGGCGCCGAGCCGCCGGTGGTGGCCGGTGAGGTCGCCGGCAGCGTCTCTGAACGCGAATTGCTCTCGGCCGTCTTCGAAGGTCGCGCCAAGTTGGCCGACGCCGTGTCGGAGCACATGAGCTCACCGCTGCGGCTGATCGGCACCGGCGAGTTGGTCAGTGCGGCCGGCAAGGCGTTGCGCGACTGGGACGCGTTGATGGTGGTGGAGGAAGGCAAACCGGTCGGCGTCATTACCCGGCACGACTTGTTGGGCTTTTTGTCAGAGGGGCCGCGGCGACGCTAGCGGATAATCGTGCTGCAAATTAGTTCGGCTACCAACAAATATGGCGACAGCCAGCGCCTTCAGGGCGCGCTCACCATGGTGCCGATTGCGCCTGTGACGCAGCTCTCGCCCGGCCGCTGCGCGAACCCTGTCCTCAGGTACTGTAATGCCGCCTAGTTCAGCTAATCCCCAGTGGAAGGTTGCCCATGACCGATCAGCCGCCGCCCGGCGGGGCCTACCCACCTCCCCAACCTCCTGAGTCATCCGGTGGGTATGAGCCGCCAGCCGGTTACCCGCCGCCACCGCCGCCACCACCACCTCCGCCTCCGGCGCCCGGCGGCGGTGGTTACCCGCCACCACCACCTCCGCCGCCGGGCGGTGGCTCCTACCCGCCGCCTCCTCCGTCGGCCGGCGGTTACGCGCCGCCGCCGCCCGGACCGGCGATTCGTGACATGCCGGCAGAGTCGTACACACCGTGGATCACCCGGGTGCTGGCCGCGCTTATCGACTGGGCTCCTTACGTCGTCATCGCGGGCATTGGTTGGTTGATCATGGTGGTCACGACAACGTCGTCGTGTGTCACCGACATCAGTGAGTACGACGTCGGCCAGTTCTGCGTTTCCCAGCCTTCGATGATCGGCCAGTTGGCACAGTGGTTGTTCTCGCTGGTGGGTTTGGCCTACTTGGTCTGGGACTACGGCTACCGCCAGGGCACCACCGGGTCGAGCCTCGGCAAGTCCGCGCTGAAGTTCAAGGTGGTCAGCGAGGCCACCGGGCAGCCGATCGGTTTCGGGATGTCCGTCGTGCGCCAGCTCGCGCACTTCGTCGACATGATCATCTGTTACATCGGTTTCCTGTTTCCGCTGTGGGACGCCAAGCGGCAGACTCTGGCCGACAAGATCATGACGACGGTTTGCCTGCCGATCTGACTCGGGCATGCAAGTGAGTGATTAGCAATGCGCCACCCTGGCCGCGAAATCTGCGGCCAGGGTGGCGTTCGCTATTAGGCTGATCATCGATGACCGAAGACGGCAAGCCGCACCACAAAATCACCGGACTCGCCACGAGGGCCATCCACGCCGGCTACCGCCCGGACCCGGCGACTGGGGCCGTCAACCCGCCGATCTATGCCAGCAGCACGTTCGCCCAGGACGGTGTCGGTGGTCTGCGCGGCGGGTTCGAATACGCGCGTACCGGCAACCCGACCCGGGCCGCCTTGGAGGCCACGCTGGCGGCCGTCGAAGAGGGCACTTTCGGGCGGGCGTTCAGTTCCGGGATGGCCGCCACTGACTGTGCTCTGCGGGCGATGTTGCGACCGGGGGACCACGTGGTCATTCCCGATGACGCCTACGGCGGCACATTCCGGTTGATAGACAAGGTTTTCACCCAGTGGGACGTCAGGTACACGCCGGTGACGCTTGCCGACCTGGACGCGGTGCGCTCCGCGATCACGCCGCGCACGCGCCTGATTTGGGTGGAAACGCCGACCAATCCGTTGCTGTCGATCGCCGATATCAGCGAGATCGCCGAAATCGCCGCCATCGCCCAGCTGGGCACCGAGAATTCCGCAAAAGTGTTGGTGGACAACACCTTTGCCTCGCCAGCGCTGCAGCAGCCGTTGACGCTGGGCGCCGATGTCGTGCTGCACTCGACCACCAAATACATCGGTGGACACTCCGACGTGGTGGGCGGTGCGCTGGTCACCAACGACGAAGGGCTGGACGAGGCTTTCGCCTTCCTGCAGAACGGGGCGGGAGCGGTGCCGGGCCCGTTCGACGCCTACCTGACCATGCGCGGCCTGAAGACCTTGGTGCTGCGGATGCAGCGGCACAGCGAAAATGCGTCTGCCGTAGCGGAATTTCTCGCGGAGCATCCGTCGGTGAGCACCGTGCTGTACCCGGGCCTACCCAGTCACCCCGGGCATGACGTAGCCGCGCGGCAGATGCGCGGCTTCGGCGGCATGGTCTCAGTACGGATGCGAGCCGGGCGGCGCGCCGCCGAGGATCTGTGTGCCAAGACCAACGTCTTCATCCTGGCCGAATCACTGGGCGGGGTGGAGTCGCTGATCGAGCATCCCAGCGCCATGACGCACGCGTCGACAGCCGGTTCGCAATTGGAGGTGCCCGACGACCTCGTGCGGCTTTCGGTCGGTATCGAGGATGTCGCCGACCTGCTGGGCGATCTCGAACAGGCCCTGGCGTAGTCGCTATGCCTCCCGCCGCCGCGATCCAGGTCAGGAGTGATACGGCTCCGCGCTGACCAACGTGACCTCGACGGTGTTGCCGTTGGGCACCGTGTAGCTGCGGGTCTCACCGACTTTGGCGTCGATCAGGGCGCCGCCCAGTGGTGAGTTCGGCGAGTAGACCTCCAGCTTGCCTTCGTTGATGCCCTCTTGGCGGGTGGCGATGAGGAACGTCTCGCTGTCCGACTTGTTGCCGTTGTAGTAGACCTTCACCACCGAACCTGGTAGGGCCACGCCGGACTGCTTGGGCGCTTCGCCCACCTTCGCGTTGTTGAGCAGGTCCTGCAGCTGGCGGATGCGGGCCTCCTGCTGACCCTGCTCGTCGCGGGCGGCGTGGTACCCGCCGTTCTCGCGCAGGTCGCCCTCCTCACGGCGGTCGTTGATTTCGGCGGCGATCACCGGGCGATTCGCGATCAACTGGTCGAGTTCGGCCTTGAGTCGGTCATGTGACTCCTGGGTCAACCAGGTCACCTGAGTATCCGTCATCTCGTCGCGCTCCTCGTATTGTCGTTCCGCGTATTCGCGTAAGCTTCGGACCCGCTGTCGGGAATGTCTGGGCCCCACCCCGGGTAGCTGCCGCTCCGTTCTGCTCACGGCCGTTAATGCAGCAATACACGGTCCCGAATAGGACCGTGCATTCACCTATGTTACCACTGCGCAAACGGTCGATGACTTCCATATCCGCAGTTCGGCGTTTGTGGTGCGGTCAGGCGGGGCGCAGGTAAGCGGGCACGTCTGTGCCGCAACCGTATACGTCTGCCATCACCGGCGGCCTGCTGGATTTCAGCGTCGTCGTCACCTGCACCGTGGTCTGGTCGGACGGTGGGACCAGCACCTCCCGTCTGCCTGTCTCGCTGCCGTCTTTGGACCGGACCCGCACGATGCAGTCCACGGGACGCGACGGGTCCGAGCGTGTCACGCTGATCGTCACCGACGCCGTTTCGTCGTCGATCAGTTGGTAGCCGGCCAGCGAGCCGGTGACGGCGCCGGTGCCGATTCGTTGGTAGCCGATGACGGCGAGGGCGATACCGGCGGCGACGACCAACAACGCCAGGGCGATGACGACACGGCGCCGTGATCTGCTGGACAGTCGCGCTCGCCCGTAACGGGCCTCGGGACGGGAAATGGGTACTGGGTTCATGGCTGAGCAGTTGGGGTAGTCGGACCCCGACCGACAGGATGGAACGATCGAGAACTGGAATTATAGGGTCGCAGTCGGGCGACCAGAAGATGGACCGACCGGCAGGGATAAGGGGGCACGTGAGCGAACTGCGGTTGATGGCGGTGCATGCCCACCCCGACGACGAGTCCAGCAAGGGCGCGGCGACCCTTGCCCGCTACGCCGGCGAGGGTCATCGTGTACTGGTGGTCACGCTGACCGGGGGCGAGCGCGGCGAAATTCTCAACCCGGCGATGGACCTGCCCGACGTGCATGGACACATCTCTGAAATCCGCCGTGACGAGATGGCGAAGGCTGCCGACATCCTCGGTGTAGAGCACACCTGGCTGGGCTTCATCGACTCCGGCCTACCCAAGGGTGACCCGCCGCCCCCGCTACCCGAAGGCTGCTTTGCGCTGGTGCCGCTGGAGGTGTCCATCGAGGCGCTGGTGCGCGTGGTCCGCGAGTTCCGGCCGCACGTGCTGACCACGTACGACGAGAACGGCGGCTACCCGCATCCCGACCACATTCGCTGCCACCAGGTCTCCGTCGGCGCCTACGAGGCGGCCGGCGACTACCGTCGATTCCCGGACGCCGGTGAGCCGTGGACGGTGTCCAAGCTGTACTACAACCACGGCTTCCTCCGGGAGCGGATGCAAATGCTGCAGGACGAGTTCATCAAGCACGGCCAGGAAGGCCCGTTCGGGAAGTGGCTCGAAAACTGGCATCCCGACCACGACCCGTTTGCCTCCCGGGTGACGACGCGTGTCGAGTGCTCGGCGTACTTCGCCCAACGTGACGATGCGCTGCGGGCGCACGCCACCCAGATCGACCCGAATGCCGAATTCTTCGCCGCTCCGCTCACATGGCAGCAGGAGCTGTGGCCGACCGAGGAATACGAGTTGGCTCGCTCGCGTGTTCCCGCGTATCTGCCGGAGACCGAATTGTTCACCGGGATCGAGCCGGACCGGTGAGCCACCTTCTGCTCGCGGTGATCGCTGACGGCACACCTCGCAACACCGGACCCGATTTCGGGAAGGCCAGTCCGCTGGGGCTGCTGGTTGTCGTGCTGCTGGTGGTCGCCACGTTGTTCCTGCTTCGGTCGATGAACCGGCAACTGAAAAAGGTCCCCGAATCGTTCGACCGCCAGAACCCCGAGCCGGATCAGGTCGCCGACGAGGGCACTGACGCAGTCGACCAGATTGTCGATGAGCTTTCCGGTACCGACCGCAACGGACCCGCCCGACCACCGGGACCCGACGATGAGCCCGGCTGATTCGTCCGGGACGAATGCCCTCGCGTTGGCCACCAGCCCGTATTTGCGCCAGCACGCCGACAACCCGGTGCATTGGCAGCAGTGGACGCCGCAGGCACTGGCCGACGCGGCTGCGCGCGATGTACCGATCCTGCTGTCCATCGGCTACGCCGCGTGCCACTGGTGTCACGTCATGGCCCACGAATCGTTCGAGGACGACGAGGTGGCCGCCGCGATGAACACGGGGTTCGTCTGCATCAAAGTCGACCGCGAGGAACGGCCGGACATCGATGCGGTCTACATGAACGCCACGGTCGCGCTAACCGGGCAGGGCGGTTGGCCGATGACGTGCTTCCTCACACCCGACGGCCGGCCGTTCTTCTGCGGCACGTACTACCCGAAAGTAGGCTTCCTGCAACTACTTGCGGCCATATCTGAGACCTGGCGCGAACGCCGCGGTGAGGTCGAGGAGGCCTCCGACCATATCGCCGGCGAGTTGCGCTCAATGGCTTCGGCACTCCCGGGGCTGCCGGGCGGTGGTCCGGAGGTGGCGCCGGAGTTGTGTGACCATGCGGTTGCGGTGGTGCTGCGCGAGCAGGACACGGCTCGCGGCGGATTCGGCACGGCGCCCAAATTCCCGCCGTCGGCGCTGCTTGAGGCGCTGTTGCGGAACTATGAGCGCACCGATTCGCCGGCGGCCCTGCAGGCGGTATCGCGTACCGGCAACGCGATGGCCCGGGGTGGCATCTATGACCAACTCGCCGGCGGCTTTGCCCGGTACAGCGTCGACAATGCCTGGGTGGTACCGCATTTCGAGAAGATGCTGTACGACAACGCGCTGCTGCTGCGCGCGTACGCGCACTGGGCCCGGCGGACCGGGGATCCGCTGGCCCGCCGGGTCGCCGCGCAGACCGCCCGGTTCCTGCTCGATGAGCTGGCCGATGCCGATATGTTCACTTCGTCGCTGGATGCTGACGCCGGCGGCCGCGAGGGCTCGACCTATGTCTGGACGCCGGAGCAGCTGACAGAGGTGCTCGGCGATGACGACGGCCGGTGGGCGGCTGAGGTTTTCGCGGTCACCCAGTCCGGCACCTTCGAACACGGAGCGTCGGTGCTGCAGTTGTTTACCGATCCGGACGACCCGCAACGTCTTGAACGGATCCGCTCCGAGCTGTTGGCGGCCCGGCTCGCCCGGGTCCAGCCCGGACGCGATGACAAGGTCGTCACTTCTTGGAACGGGCTGGCGATCACCGCTCTGGCCGAGGCCGGCGTGGCTTTGCAGGAACGTGAGTTGGCGCAAGCCGCGCAGCGATGCGCGACGGCGCTGCTGGACTTACACGTCGTCGACGGCCGACTGCGGCGTGCCAGCCTGGGCGGAGTGGTCGGCGACAGCGCCGCCATCCTGGAGGACCACGCGATGCTGGCCACCGGGCTGTTGGCGCTGTACCAGCTGACCTCCGACGCGGCCTGGCTGACTGCGGCCACAGGCTTGCTGGATACCGCGCTGGAGCACTTCGGCGATCCGCAGCGCCCTGGTCGCTGGTTCGACACCGCAGACGATGCCGAGCAGCTGATGCTCCGGCCCGCCGACCCGCTGGACGGGGCGACGCCGTCGGGGGCGTCATCGATCACCGAGGCACTGCTGACCGCCGCACACCTGGTTGACAGTGGCCGCGCCGAGCGGTACTTGCAGGTGGCGGCCTACACGCTGCGCGCACATTCGGTGCTGCTGGCGCGCGCTCCACGTTCGGCCGGCCATTGGCTGTCCGTCGCCGAATCGGCGGTGCGCGGGCCGCTGCAGATCGCGGTCGCCTGTGCAGAGCCGCAGTCACCGCTGCTGGCCGACGCGCGCCGGCTGGCGCCTGGCGGGGCGATCGTCGTCGGTGGCCAGGTGGACTCGTCGCCGCTGCTGGTCGGCCGGGACCGGGTGGCCGGTGGCGACGCGGCCTACGTGTGCCGGGGACGAGTTTGCGACCTCCCGGTGACCAGTGCAGACGAACTCGCGGCCGCTCTGCGCGTGCCCCGGTAGTAGCGTGCGTCACATGCCGAATACCGCCGACAGGGCCCAAGCGATCACTGACACGGTGAACCGCTACATTGCGCTGCTCGTTGACGGCAGTGTGGAGGAACTCGTCGGGATGTACGCCGACGACGCCACTCTCGAGGATCCGGTCGGCGGCGAGGTGCACATCGGCAGGCACGCGATCGCCGGTTTCTACTCGGCTATCGCAACCATGGAGCGTCAATGCGAACTGGTGTCACTGCGGGTCTCCGGTAACGAGGCGGCGTTCCAGTTCCGGTTGACCGTGGCGGCCGGCGACAACAAGACGCGGGTAGAGCCCATCGAGGTGATGGTGTTCGACGACCGCGGCAAGGTCACCGCGATGAAGGCCTACTGGTCGGCGGCTGACGTCATCCAGCTTTAGCCCGGCGACGATGCGGGCCGTGAAACGGCCCGAGGAGGAGGCGGGCAATCCAGCTGTAGCCCGGCGACGATGCGGGCCGTGAAACGGCCCGAGGAGGAGGCGGGCAATCCAGCTTTAGCCCGGCGACGATGCGGGCCGTGAAACGGCCCGAGGAGGAGGCGGGCAATGGGAATCCAGCTGTACCCGGCAGCTAGAACACCACGAACCACATGGCGATGTAGTGGCAGATCGCCGCCACCGCGGTGCAGGCGTGGAAGAACTCGTGGTAGCCGAAGGTCGACGGCCATGGGTCGGGCCAGCGTAATGCGTACAGGATGGCGCCAATGCTGTACAAGGCACCTCCGACGAACAGCAGCACCGTCGCGGCCACGCCGGCGTTGTGCAGGATCGCCCCGGTGAACCAAACCGCCACCCAGCCCAGCAGCAGATAAAGCGGCACACCCACCCAGCGCGGTGCCGTCGGCCAGCACATCTTGAGCAGGATCCCGGCCAGCGCGCCGCCCCATACGATCCACAACACCAGTCGCCCGGCATCGGGCGGCAGGGCCAGTAGCGCGAACGGTGTGTAGCTGCCGGCGATGAACACGAAGATCATCGAATGGTCCAGCCGCTTCATCCATTTCCGAGCGGTCGCCGACTTCCACTGGACGCGGTGGTAGGTGGCGCTGACGGTGAACATCACTATCGTGGCCGCGGCATAGGCCAGCGTTGCGAGCCCGGCTTCGGTGGAGGCCACCGCCCATGACACCGAGACCAGTGACGCACCCGCGAAGACGGCGGCGCCGGCAGAGTAGACGTGGATCCAGCCGCGGAAACGCGGCCTGGCCAGGACACGGGCGACGCCTTCGACGAGGTGCTGGGCAGCATTGGCCGGCGTGAGCCCTTGAGATTCGGGCTCGGGGTTGGTGACCGTGCTGGCCTGGGGGCTCATTTCTCCTGTTGCCTCGTCTTGTGATTGCCAGTGGATGTCATTGATCAGATTAGCCGGGTTACCTATCAGACGGCTGTGGACATGAGGTGAGATTGGCTGCAATCAAGGCCGGAATTTGGTGCGGGTCACAGTAGTCTGGATATTCGTGGAGATCATCCCGCCTCGACTCAAAGAGCCGTTGTATCGGCTTTACGAGCTGCGACTGCGGCAGGGTCTGGCCGCCACGAAGTCCGAATTGCCGCGACACATCGCGGTCCTGTGCGACGGGAACCGGCGCTGGGCGCGCAGCGCGGGGTACGACGACGTCAGCTACGGCTACCGGATGGGTGCCGCCAAGATCGCCGAGATGCTGCGGTGGTGCCAGGAAGCCGGCATTGAAATGACCACCGTGTACTTGCTCTCCACCGAGAACCTGCAACGCGATCCCGACGAGCTCGCCGCGCTGATCGAAATCATCACCGACGTCGTGGAGGAGATCTGCGCACCGGCCAACCGCTGGAGTGTGCGTACCGTCGGCGACCTGGAGCTGCTTGGCGAGGAACCGGCCCGCCGGCTGCGCGGTGCGGTGGATTCCACCCCGGGCGCTGCGTCGTTCCATGTCAACGTCGCCGTGGGCTACGGCGGCCGCCGGGAGATCGTCGACGCGGTACGGGCGTTATTGAGCAAAGAACTCGCCAACGGCGCGAGCGCCGAGGAGCTCATCGAAGCGGTGACCGTCGAGGGCATCTCCGAAAACCTTTACACCTCTGGGCAACCCGACCCCGACCTGGTGATCCGCACGTCGGGGGAGCAACGTCTGTCGGGTTTTCTGCTGTGGCAGAGCGCCTACTCGGAGATGTGGTTCACCGAGGCTCACTGGCCTGCGTTCCGCCGCGTTGATTTTCTGCGCGCGCTGCGCGATTACAGCGTGCGGCATCGCAGGTACGGCAAGTAGCCGCGCGACAAGAACGCCACCCCCGCCGGTTTGGATCCGACCGCGCGGCAAGCGTGGCAGTGGTTGGTCACTGAGGTGCCGCAGCGCTCGCTGCACAACCGGCAAAACGCCTCGGCCCGATCGTGTACGCCCTGGCAGCGATCGTCGCAGCTGAACTGGTGCTCATGACCGCAACCGGGGTCGCCGCGACCCTGGCCAGTGGTTTGTACACCGCGGCTTTCGCAGGCCTGCAGTACCTGGGAGTGCGCCGTCTGGCGGCGTGACTCCCCTTCTCGCCGATACGGGGCAATTCCGCCGCATGTGGCGGTGCGTGCCCGCATCGGCCTTTCTGGCGGGGCCGGTTGGGTGCTACAGCTTGCGCAGGCGCAGCCGGTTGATGGAGTGGTCGGCGTCTTTACGCAGGACCAGGGTGGCGCGGGGACGGGTTGGCAGAATGTTCTCGACCAGGTTGGGCCGGTTGATCGACCGCCAGATCTCGCGCGCGGCAATGACGGCCTTCGGGTCGGTCAGAGCCGAGTAGTGGTGGAAGTGCGATTCCGGGTCGGCGAACGCCGTGCTGCGCATGGCCAGGAACCGCGACACGTACCACTGCTCGATGTCCTCGATCCGAGCGTCCACGTAGAGCGAGAAGTCGAACAGGTCCGACACCATCAGCGTCGGCCCGGTCTGCAGAACGTTGAGCCCCTCCAGGATCAGGATGTCGGGATGGCGGACCACGTGTTTGGCCCCGGGGATGATGTCGTATTTCAGGTGTGAATACACCGGCGCGCAGGCGTAATCCGAACCGGATTTCACCGAGGTGACGAACCGCATCAGCGCCCGCCGGTGATAACTCTCCGGAAAGCCTTTGCGGTGCATGAGATTTCGCCGATGCAACTCGGCGTTGGGGTACAGAAAGCCGTCAGTGGTCACCAGGTCCACCCGGGGGTGGTGATCCCAGCGGGCCAGCAGCGCCTGCAGCACACGGGCAGTGGTTGACTTACCGACTGCCACGCTGCCGGCCACGCCGATGATGAATGGCACCGGCCGGTCCGGGTTTTGTTGTGGCTCGCCCAGGAATTCCGCGGTGGCGGCGAACAGCCGCTGGCGGGCGGCTACCTGAAGGTGAATCAACCGGGCCAGGGGCAGATAGACCTCTTCGACCTCGAGCAGGTCGATCTGCTCACCGAGACCACGTAGGCCGATCAGCTCCTCTTCGGTGAGGGCCAGTGGCGTCGACATGCGGAGCGAGCGCCATTGCTTTCGGTCGAACTCGACATATGGGCTCGGCTCGCTCAGCCGCGGCATGGTGCCAGTCTTGCAGGGATGGGCGTGGGCCCGACGGCTGGGCTGGCGAAAACGTCGCAACGGCGCCGCTGGATACACTGGCGCCGTGACTGCCGCACCTGACGCTCGCACTTCTACCTCGATAATGTCTGCCCCGCTCGCCGAGGTCGACCCCGATATCGCCGAGTTGCTGGGCAAAGAACTCGGCCGGCAACGGGACACCCTGGAAATGATCGCCTCGGAGAACTTCGTGCCGCGCTCGGTACTGCAGGCCCAGGGCAGCGTGCTGACCAACAAGTACGCCGAGGGGCTGCCCGGCCGGCGCTACTACGGCGGTTGCGAGTACGTCGACGTGGTGGAAAACATCGCCCGCGACCGGGCCAAGGCGCTGTTCGGCGCCGATTTCGCCAACGTGCAGCCGCATTCGGGCGCCCAGGCCAACGCCGCGGTGCTGCATGCGCTGATGTCGCCGGGCGAGCGGCTGCTGGGTCTGGACCTCGCCAACGGTGGTCACCTGACCCACGGCATGCGGCTGAACTTCTCCGGCAAGTTGTATGAGACCGGCTTCTATGGCGTCGACCCGACGACGCATCTGGTCGACATGGACGCGGTGCGGGCCAAGGCGCTCGAGTTCCGCCCGAAGGTACTCATCGCCGGCTGGTCGGCATACCCGCGGATCCTCGACTTCGCAGCGTTCCGGTCGATCGCCGACGAGGTCGATGCCAAGTTGTGGGTCGACATGGCGCATTTCGCGGGTTTGGTCGCCGCGGGGTTGCACCCGTCGCCGGTGCCGCACGCGGATGTGGTTTCCACCACCGTCCACAAGACGCTCGGTGGCGGCCGCTCCGGCCTGATCCTGGGCAAGCAGGAGTACGCCAAGGCCATCAATTCAGCGGTGTTCCCCGGCCAGCAGGGCGGACCGCTGATGCACGTGGTCGCGGGCAAGGCGGTGGCGCTGAAGATCGCCGCCACACCCGAGTTTGCCGACCGGCAGCAGCGCACGCTGTCCGGTGCCCGGATCATCGCCGATCGACTGCTGGCTGACGATGTCGCCAAGGCGGGCGTATCGGTGGTCAGCGGCGGCACGGACGTCCACTTGGTGCTGGTGGACCTGCGTAACTCCCCGCTCGACGGTCAGGCCGCCGAGGACTTGCTCCACGAGGCCGGCATCACCGTCAACCGCAACGCCGTCCCCAACGACCCCCGGCCGCCGATGGTGACCTCGGGCCTGCGGGTGGGGACGCCCGCGCTGGCCACCCGCGGCTTCGGTGACGCCGAATTCACCGAGGTCGCCGACATCATCGCCACCGCCCTGGCAACGGGCAGCGGGCGCGGTTCGGAGGTAGATGTGTCGGCGCTGAGGCAGCGGGTGACCCGACTGGCCAGGGAGTTTCCGCTCTACGAGGGACTCGAGGACTGGAGTCTGGTCGGTCGCTAGCCCGGCGACGATGCGGGCCGCGTAGCGGGCGTCGCAGGAGGAGCTGGGCATTCAGGCCGGCACTCCCGCCCGCCTGCGGGCAGAGCGGGCATGACGCGCATCGCGACACGGCCGCGTCCGATTTCATAGAACCTGTGTATGCGGGTTACAGTTACTTCATGGCACAGAAACCTCTAGCTAACGAGCTGATCCTCGAACTCGAGCCGGTGGTAGGCGAGAACATGGCCCGCCACCTTGAAACCGAGGACATCTGGTTTGCCCACGATTATGTTCCGTTCGACCGGGGTGAGAATTTCGCGTTTCTCGGCGGGCGCGATTGGGATCCGTCCCAGGTGACGCTGCCCAAAGTTATTACCGACGCATGCGAGATCCTGCTGATTCTCAAGGACAACCTGGCCGGCCATCACCGCGAGCTTGTCGATCACTTCATTCTCGAGGAGAAGTGGGGTCGCTGGCTCGGCAGGTGGACCGCAGAGGAGCACCTGCACGCCATCACGCTGCGCGAATACCTGGTGGTGACCCGGGAGATAGACCCAGCCGCCAACGAGGACGTTCGAGTCCAGCACGTGATGAAAGGCTACCGCGGCGACACGTACACGCAGGTCGAGACCCTGGTGTACATGGCGTTCTCGGAGCGCTCCTCCGCCGTTTTCTGCCGCAATCTGGCTGCGCAGATCGAGGAGCCGGTCCTGGCTGGCCTCATCGACCGGATCGCCAAGGACGAAGCACGGCACGAGGAATTCTTCGCCAACCTGGTCACGCACTGCCTCGGCTACACCCGTGACGAGACGATCGCGGCGATCGCCGCTCGTGCGGCCGACCTCAAAGTCGTCGGTGCCGACATCGACGCCTACCAGGACAAGCTGCAGAACGTGGCAGATGCCGGGATCTTCGGTGCGCCACAGCTGCAGCAGGTGCTCTCCGATCGCATCACCGCGTGGGGGCTGGCCGACGAGCCCCAACTGAAGCAATTCGTCACGGGCTCAGCCTGATTGCTCGGCTCCTCCTCACTCCGCTCCGCGGAGTGCATCGTCGCCAAGCTCAGCCTGATTGCTCGGCTCCTCCTCACCCCGCTCCGCGGAGTGCATCGTCGCCAAGCTAAGTCGAGTTGTCCCCCTCGGCGCGCCTGCCCTGCGGGGGTGTCGCCACCGGAGTAGCGTCGCATTCGATGGCCAGCGACATGCTCTGCTGCCAGGGCGGCACCTTCTGTCACTACGACGGCAGGACCGGCCCCGGTCCTGGTGCCGCGGCCCCCGCCGACATGCTCGTGTGGGTCCGCCCGAGCGCTGATCAGCTCGAGGAGCGGTCTGTGACCGATATTCGGACCTACGTGCTCGACACCTCCGTGCTGCTGTCCGACCCCTGGGCGTGCAGTCGGTTCGCCGAGCACGAAGTGGTGGTTCCGCTGGTGGTAATCAGCGAGCTGGAGGCCAAGCGCCACCACCACGAGCTGGGGTGGTTCGCCCGTCAGGCGTTGCGGTTGTTCGACGATCTTCGGCTGGAGCACGGACGGCTGGATCAGCCCATTCCGGTTGGTACACAGGGCGGTTCGATGCACGTCGAACTCAACCACACCGACCCGGCGGTGCTGCCCGCGGGCTTCCGTACCGATAGTAATGACTCCCGGATCCTGAGCTGCGCCGCCAACCTCGCCGCCGAGGGCAAACGAGTCACGTTAGTGAGCAAGGACATTCCACTTCGGGTCAAGGCCGCAGCGGTGGGCCTGGCAGCCGACGAGTACCACGCGCAGGACGTCGTGGCCTCCGGCTGGTCGGGGATGTGCGAGATCGAGACCGCTGCCGAGGATATCAACGCGCTGTTCGCCGACGGGGAGATCGACCTGGCCGAAGCCCGGGACTTGGCCTGTCACACCGGGATTCGGTTGCTGGGTGGCACTTCACACGCGCTGGGCCGGGTCACTGCGCAAAAGCGCGTGCAGCTGGTTCGCGGTGACCGCGAGGTGTTCGGGTTGCGTGGCCGCTCCGCTGAGCAGCGGGTGGCGCTCGACCTGCTGCTCGATGAGTCGGTGGGCATCGTGTCGCTTGGCGGCAAGGCTGGCACCGGAAAGTCGGCGCTGGCTTTGTGTGCGGGTCTGGAAGCTGTGCTGGAGCGCCGCACCCACCGCAAGGTGGTGGTTTTCCGCCCGCTGTATGCCGTCGGCGGCCAGGAGCTGGGCTACTTGCCCGGTAGCGAGAGCGACAAGATGGGTCCGTGGGCGCAGGCGGTCTTCGACACGCTCGAGGGTCTGGCCAGCCCTGCGGTGCTGGAAGAAGTCCTGTCCCGGGGCATGCTTGAGGTGCTGCCGCTGACCCACATTCGGGGTCGCTCGTTGCATGACTCCTTCGTCATTGTCGACGAAGCACAGTCGCTGGAGCGCAACGTGCTGCTGACCGTGCTGTCCCGGCTGGGTACGGGCTCACGGGTGGTACTGACCCACGACATCGCACAGCGCGACAATCTGCGGGTAGGCCGCCACGATGGGGTTGCCGCGGTGATCGAGAAGCTCAAAGGGCATCCGTTGTTCGCGCACATCACGCTGCTGCGCAGCGAGCGGTCGCCGATAGCCGCGCTGGTCACCGAGATGCTGGAAGAGATTGCCGGGCCGCATTGACGGACCCCTGACCTGGGCTCGAGTGTGCTCTGACGGCGGGATCTGGGCCGGTTTGTTGCCCTGCGCGCACAGTGGACGCCCAGAATGCACCTTCGGGGCCGGGTAGGCTGCCAGGGTGCCGAAACGACCCGACGACCAGGCCTGGCGCTACTGGCGCACGGTCTTCGGAGTCGTGGCGGCCGGTGCGGTGCTGGTGATCGGCGGCCTTACCGGTCACGTCACGCGTGCCGAGAACCTTAGCTGTTCGGTGGTCAAGTGTGTTGCGCTGACCTTCGACGACGGGCCGGGCCCGTACACCGACCGGTTGCTGCAAATCCTGAAGGACGACAATGCCAAGGCCACGTTCTTCTTGATCGGCAATAAGGTGGCAGCCAACCCGGCGGGCGCGAAGCGCATCGCGGGCGCGGGCATGGAGATCGGCAGCCACACCTGGGAGCACCCCAACATGACGACGATCCCTCCCGAGGACATCGCCGGCCAGTTTTCCAGGGCCAACGACGCGATTACCGCCGCGACCGGCCGGACGCCGACGCTGTGGCGTCCCGCCGGCGGATTGTCCAACGATGCAGTGCGCCAGACCGCCGCCAAGTTTGGGCAGGCCGAGATCCTTTGGGATGTGATTCCTTTCGACTGGGCCAATGACTCCAACACGGCGGCAACGCGATACATGCTGATGACGCAGATCAAGCCGGGCTCGGTGGTGTTGTTCCACGACACCTACTCCAGCACCGTCGACCTGGTGTACCAGTTCATCCCGGTACTCAAGGCCAACGGCTACCACCTGGTGACGGTCAGCGAACTGCTCGGGCCGCGGGCGCCCGGAAGCAGCTACGGCAGCCGGGAGAACGGTCCACCGGTTAACGAACTCCATGACATCCCGGCCGGCGAGATCCCGACCTTGCCCAACAGCCCGTCGCCCAAGCCGATGCCCAACTTCCCGATCACCGACATTCCCGGCCAGAATTCGGGCGGGCCGAATAACGGTGCGTAGGGCACGTCGGCGCAATCCAGCGACGACAACCGGTGGAGAGCATCCAAAGAGCGCCCGCAGGTTGTCCATTCAATATGGGGTCGACCTGGCCTTGGCCTACATTTTTGCCGTCCTCGGTGCGTCCGCAATATTGATCCCGCTAAGGGGCCACACGTCCACTGACTTCGTGGAGAAGAACACGGCCGTGATGGCGGCGCTGATTGTGCTGGGAACCATCGGCGTAGCGGTGGGCGGTGTCGCGAGCATTGCTCCCACGCTGCGCTGGTATTCCGCCGGGGACGAACCAACTCCTGATCAACAAGACACCGCAATCAAACTCGCCGGCCGCCAGTCGGCGATCCTGGCGGTGGTCTGGACCGCGTGTGGCGGAATCTTCATGCTGCTGAATCGTGCTGGCGGGCCCGCCCTTCTGCTGCCCATTCTGCTCGGTGCGCTGATCGGCGGACCGGCTGCCGCGGGAACGGGTCTGCTGCTCGCGCAACGCACCCTGCGGCCGGTCATCCGTGCCGCCACGCTGGGTGGCGAGCCTCGTCTGGCGGTACCCGGTGTGTTGGCGCGACTGGTTCTCCTGTGGTTTCTGTGCAGCGCAGTTCCTATCGCAGTCATCTCGGCCTTTGTCGTTCTACGTTCACACGGCTGGCTCATCGAGAAGTCCGCGTCGTTGGACGTACCCGTTCTCGTGGTGTCGCTGGCCGCGCTGGTTCTCGGGCTGCCGACGATGATCCTGACGTCGCGATCCATTTCGGACCCGCTCGGCGAGGTCGTCGACGCGATGGCAGAGGTCGAGCACGGTAACATCGCAACCTACGTCGGTGCATACGAACGTTCCCAAATCGGGCGTCTACAAACCGGATTCAACCGGATGGTCGCCGGGCTCGAGGAACGTGAACGGCTACACGATCTGTTCGGGCGTCACGTCGGAACAGACGTAGCCCGCCGCGCCATCGAAGAGGGTGCCTCGCTGTCAGGCGACGTGGTCGAGGCGGCAGTTCTCTACATTGACCTGGTGGGCTCTACGCGGCTTGCGGAAAGTCTTCCGCCACAAGCGGTTGCCGAGGTGCTCAACGACTTCTTCCGGATAGTCGTCGGCACCGTCGACGCACACCAGGGACTGATCAACAAGTTCGAAGGCGACGCCGCGTTGGTCATTTTCGGTGCGCCGCTGCGCACGAACGAACCCGCATCGGCGGCGCTGGCTACCGCACGTGCTTTGGGGAGCCGGCTGCGCGAGCTATCCATGGTGGACTTCGGCATCGGCGTTTCGGCGGGCAAGGTCTTCGCCGGCAATGTCGGTGCCGAAAACCGTTACGAATACACGGTTATCGGTGACGCCGTGAACGAGGCCGCGCGGCTGGCCGATCTTGCCAAGACCTCGGACCGGAGGATCTTGTGTGCGGCTGCAGCCATCGACCGCGCCGACGAGGCCGAGGGTGAGCATTGGGCCGAATGCTATGCGACGGTGCTACGCGGCCGTTCTGAAGCCACGCACATTTCGGCGCCGGCACGTCTCGACTAGGGCGCCTAAAATTCCTTCGGCCGCGTCAGGATTGCGTGACCTTTAGCGCCGCGATGACCTGGTTGATGGTGGCCTGGGAGCCCGCATCGCCGATGGGTGTTGCGCCCAGGAAGATAGTGACCGGCTTGGTGTCGACCGCGATGATGATGACGGAGTCACCCTTCACGTTGCGTGAGGTGTCGGCGATCGTGATATCGGCGTCGACCCGGGCGGCCTTGATCCCGTCGACCGTGATCGACGACGTCTTCGTCGGGCCCAGGGTGGGCGACGCGTTTTCGTAGCCGGGGCCGTTGGCCACGCATTCCATCAACTTCGATGCTTGCGTGGCGACGTCCAT
The DNA here is from genome assembly GCA_963763005.1 of uncultured Actinomycetota bacterium. Classification (GTDB taxonomy): domain Bacteria; phylum Actinomycetota; class Actinomycetes; order Mycobacteriales; family Mycobacteriaceae; genus Mycobacterium. The sequence goes on along the minus strand of CAVXMI010000005.1, from coordinate 731,659 downwards.
GCTGGCAACGAAGTTGGTAATGGCGACCTCGGCCTGCATCATCCACTGTTCGGCGCCGGGCACGTCTTGGCCCACGCCCACCGCGTCGATGAGGTTCGGGCTCGTGTCGTCCGAGAAAACCGACCATCCGGGTGTCGCGCTGGTCGGGAACGACAGCTTGCCCGCGCTGATCGTGTCGCCGCCGGGCTCCTCGCCACCGGACACATTGGGGGTGCAGTTGGTCGCGGTCTGCGCCGAACTGCTCGGCTGCGACGTCGGGGCGCTTGTCGTCGCCGAGGGGCCCGAGGGGTTTGCCGTGGTCGACTTGTTGTTGTTGCTGAGGCTGAGCACCAGGATTACCACCAGCGCGATGACGCCCAGCACCGCGATACCGGCGACGATCAACCATGGCGTCTTCGAGCCCGGCCGATTCGGCGGTGGTCCAGGCGAGTAGGGCCCGGCCGGCCAGCCGGGCTGGCCTGCTTGGGGGAACTGCTGAGGTGGGTACGGGTAGGGGCCGCCCGGTGGGTACGGGTAGGGGCCGCCCTGGGGCGGGCCGCCCGGTGGGTACGGGTAGGGGCCGCCCTGGGGCGGGCCGCCCTGCGGCGGGCCGCCCTGCGGCGGGCCGCCCCAGTAGGGCTCCTGTCCATAGGGATTCGTTCCGGAGGGTTCCTGACCGTAGGGACCGTCGGGGGGACCCGTCATTGCTGGACCATCCTCATTCTCATCGACCACCTCCGCTGAGGTAGCCACGAAGCGGCGTCACCGCAACTATCTGCGTGACGCCGCGATCTTTGTCGCACTTATGCATGAGGTTCACCGCCATCGGCTTCGCAGTATGACAGTCGGCTTAGTCGTCGGCCACCCTGGCCATCGCCAACACGTCGAGGCGGCGGTCCAGTTCCTCGATCGACAGCTTGTCGCCGATCAGACCGCGATCGATGACGGTCTGGCGGATCGTCTTGCGTTCCTTGAGCGCTTGTTTGGCGACCGCGGCCGCCTCCTCGTACCCGATGGCCGAGTTCAGCGGTGTCACGATCGACGGCGAGGACTCGGCCAGCTCGCGCAGGTGATCGACGTTGGCGGACAGCCCGGTAATGCAGCGCTCCGCGAATAGCTTTGACACGTTGGTCAGCAGCTTGAACGACTCGAGGATGTTGCGGGCCATCATCGGGATGTAGACATTGAGCTCGAAGGCGCCGTTCGCGCCGCCCCAGGCGACCGCGGCATCGTTGCCGATCACCTGCGCGGCGGCCTGCGTAACCGCCTCCGGCAGAACCGGATTCACCTTGCCCGGCATGATCGAGCTACCCGGCTGCAGGTCCGGCAGCCGGATTTCGGCCAGGCCGGTCAGCGGGCCCGATCCCATCCAGCGGATGTCGTTGGCGATCTTGGTCAGTGACACCGCGATGGTGCGCAGCGCGCCGGACGCCTCGACCAATCCGTCACGTGCGGCCTGCGCTTCGAAAGAATTTGCCGCCGTCCGCAACTGGGACAGACCGGTCTGGGCGACCAGCACCGCGACCACCTTGACGCCGAAGTCCTCGGGGGCGTTGAGTCCGGTGCCGACCGCGGTGCCGCCGATCGCCAGTTCACCCAGTCGCGGCAGGGTGGCGCGCACCCGCTCGATGCCGGCCTCGACCTGGCGGGCATAACCGCTGAACTCCTGACCGAGCGTCACCGGAACGGCGTCCATCAGGTGGGTCCGGCCCGATTTCACCACCGTGTGCCAGTCAAGAGCCTTGGCGGCCAGTGCGTCGTGCAGCACCTGGAGCGCCGGGATGAGGTGACTCACCGCGGCTTCGGTGGCCGCGATGTGGGTGGCGGTCGGAAAGGTGTCGTTGGACGACTGCGACATGTTGACGTCGTCGTTGGGGTGCACCGTAACGCCTCCCGCGGCCGCGATGCCGGCGATCACCTCGTTGGTGTTCATGTTGGAGCTGGTGCCCGAACCGGTCTGGAAGACGTCGATGGGGAACTGATCGTCGTGTTGGCCGTCGGCGATCTCAGCGGCTGCGGCTATGATCGCGTCGGCTTTTTCCGGCGCCAGCAACCCGAGGTCTTTATTGACTTGCGCACAAGCGCCTTTCAGCAGACCCAACGCGCGGATCTGGGTGCGCTCCAGGCCCCGGCCAGAGATCGGGAAGTTCTCCACCGCGCGCTGGGTTTGGGCGCGCCACAACGCTTTTGCCGGCACCCGGACCTCACCCATGGTGTCGTGCTCGATACGGTATTCAGTGTTTTTTTCGGACGCACTGTCGGCCATAGGTGGATTCCTTGCTTCTTGAGTGGCTGTTCAGGGCAGGGGATAGGCGGCAGTGCTGTCGCCGGTGAAGTCGATGGCCGAGTATTCGTTGAGCTTCGAGAGCCGGTGGTAGGCCTCGATCATCCGGACGGTGCCCGACTTGGACCGCATCACGATCGACTGGGTGGTGCAACCGCCGGCGTAGTACCGCACTCCCGTGAGCAGATCGCCGTCGGTGACCCCGGTGGCGCAGAAGAAGACGTTGTCACCAGACACCAGATCCTCGGTGGTCAAGATCTGGTCCAGGTCGTAGCCGGCGTCGAGGGCCTTGCGGCGTTCGGCCTCATCGTGTGGCGCGAGTTGCGCCTGGATCGCCCCGCCCATGCATCGGATGGCTGCGGCGGCGATGATGCCCTCCGGGGTGCCGCCGATACCGGCCAGCATGTCGGTGCCCGACTCGGGCCGGCACGCCGAGATCGCGCCGGCGACGTCGCCGTCGGTGATCAGCCGGATCCGGGCCCCGGTTGCGCGGACTTCTTCGATCAGCTGAGCGTGTCGTGGCCGGTCCAGGATGCACACGGTCATGTCGCGCACCGACAGTGTCTTGACCGTGGCGACGGCCCGGATGTTCTCGGCGATCGGAGCGGTGATGTCCAGCACGTGTGCGGCTTCGGGCCCGACGGCGATCTTGTTCATGTAGAACACCGCCGACGGGTCGAACATCGTGCCGCGATCGGCCACCGCCAGCACCGAGATGGCGTTAGGCATGCCCTTGCTCATCAGCGTGGTGCCGTCAACCGGGTCGACGGCGAAGTCGCACTCCGGCCCGTCGCCGTTGCCGACTTCTTCGCCGTTGTACAGCATCGGCGCATCGTCTTTCTCGCCCTCGCCGATGACGACAACCCCGCGCATCGACACCGAGTTCACCAGTTGGCGTATCGCGTCGACCGCCGCGGCGTCGCCGCCCTCCTTGTCACCGCGACCGACCCAGCGGCCCGCGGCCATGGCACCGGCCTCGGTGACCCGCACGAGTTCCATCGCCAGGTTGCGATCTGGGGCTTCACCGCGCGATGGTCGCGTGTGCGACGGTTCGTGGCTCGCAACGGCGGTCGGCGACGAACCGGATCCTTCAGCAGTCATGGTTGCTGATTGTCCCAGAAGCAGGTCGGTGAGCGGGAGCTGGGATACTGCCATGGTGACCGTCGAACCGCAACCGACCCCGAAGCCGGCCAAACCACGGTTGCTGCAGGACGGTCGCGACATGTTCTGGTCGCTCGCGCCGCTGGTGATCGGGTGCATCCTGCTGGCGGGCATGGTCGGGATGTGTTCATTTGGGCCGGGCGGGACGAACCGCGGAACGGTTCCCTCCTACGATGCGGCGGCGGCCTTGCGGGCAGACGCTGCGATGCTGGGGTTCCCGATTCGGCTGCCGCAACTGCCGGCGGGTTGGCAACCCAACTCCGGGAGTCGCGGCGGTATAGAAAATGGACGAACTGACCCGTCCAACGGGCAGCGGCTGAACGCGGCGACCTCGACCGTGGGATATATCAGCCCGACGGGGATGTATCTGAGCCTGACCCAGAGCAACGCCGACGAGGACAAGCTGGTCGGCTCGCTCCACTCGGCCATGTACCCGACCGGAACGGTCGACGTTGCCGGCACCAGCTGGGTTGTCTATCAAGGCTCGGACCAAAACCAAGACCAAAACGGCGCCACCGAGCCGGTGTGGAGCACCAGACTCACCAGTCCGGTAGGTGCCACTCAGGTCGCGATCACCGGTGCCGGGAGCACCGATCAGTTCCGTACGCTGGCATCGGCGACACAATCGCAGCCGCCACTGCCGGCTAACCGCTGAAGCAGGGACCCGACAAGGAAGGGCGCAGTGTGAGCGGACCCGAAGCCGACCTGTCCGGGTGGTCGGCGGCACCATTCACCGGTGGCGGCTACACCCATGACGTCTACCGCAAGGGCGCCGGCCCCGGCGTGGTGCTGATTCCCGAGATACCCGGGATCCATCCCGGTGTGCTGGGCCTGGGCAATCACCTGGTGGACAACGGCTTCACCGTTGCCATACCGTCGCTGTTCGGTGAGCCGGGCAAGCCGGCGACGGCCGGCTACACGGCGGCCTCGATCACGCGGGCCTGTGTGGCAAGGGAATTCGCGGCGATGGCCACCAACAAGCAGCGGCCGGTGTCGCTATTTCTGCGCGCACTGGCGCGCGACCTCAACGCGTCCACACCTGGCAAGGGCGTTGGCGTGATCGGCCAATGCTTCACCGGCGGCTTCGCGCTGGCCGCCGCTGTCGACGACAGTGTGCTGGCGCCGGTGCTCAGCCAGCCTTCGGTACCGCTGCCGCTGACACCCGCGCAGCGTCGCGATCCGGGGCTGAGCGAATCCGAGTTCAAAGTCGTTGCCGATCGCTGTGCCAACGATGGCTTGTGTGCCATGGGGTTACGGTTCAGCGAGGACAAGATGGCGCCGGGCGAACGGTTCAGGACGCTCAAGCAGCGGCTCGGCGACGCGTTCGAGGTGATCGAGATCGATTCCGGTCCAGGCAATGCACACGGCTTCAGTCGGATGGCGCACTCGGTGCTGACCGACGAGGTCCGTGAGGTCGACGGCCAGCCGGCCTATGAAGCCCGTAAGCGAGTGGTCGAGTTCCTCACTGAGCGGCTGACTTAGTAGGGGCGCTGGCCGGCGCATTCCCGGTTCGGCGCGGGAGCCATTTGCGGCGGACGGGTTCGTCGTTGCGTTCCCCAGCTCAACGCCCTTGTACACCGCAAGGTAGACATCGATGGTGGTGACGATGAGGATCATCAGCACCGGGCCGATGATGATGCCCCAGGCGCCGAACATGGAGATACCCGCGAACACCGAAAGCAACATCAGCGCCGAGTTCAGCCGAGCGTCGCGCGGAACGAGGATCGGTCGCAGGAAGTTGTCGATATTGGTGACCACCACGAGATGCCAGAGGACCACGAAAATGCCACCGACGATATGGCCGTAGAAGATCATCCCGACACCGAACGGGATTGTCACGATCCCGCCGCCCAGCGGAATGATCGACAACGCGGTCAGCAGAATCGCGAAGATGAAGAAGCCGTGGTGAAATCCGGCGACGTAGATCGATGCCGCACCGGCGACACCTTGGCACAGCGCTATGACGAACTGGCCGTACACGGTGCCGCGCACCATGGAGCCCATCTTCTGCAGGTACAAGTCCGTGACTTCTTCACCCAGCGGGTTGAGCCGGCCGATCAATGTCCGTAATTTCTCGCGGTTCACCAGCAGTGCGAGGAACACGTAGAGAAAGATGATGGCCGACGTGATGGCGCCGGCGAGACTTCCGGCTGCGATCTGCAGGACATGTAGGAGCCAGTGACCAACTGTCTGTGCTGCGGAAATCATCGCATTGCGCAGCGTCTCCGCAGTTACCGTTATGTGCAAGAACGGGACTCGGGCCAGCAGTTCGTTGACGAGTTGCAGGACCCTGTCGCCGAGGGTGCTCGGATCGGTCGTCTTGACCGACTCGGCGACGGAGTCGACCATGCGAGCAATCTGAACGATCGCGAGCAGCACCAGAAGTCCGATCGGCACGATAACGATGGCCAGCGCCGATAACAGGGTGCAGGCGGTCGACAAGCCGGTGTTGAGACGTTTGTTGAACCAGTTGAAGAGTGGCGTGAACAAATACGCTCCGACTGCTGCCACCACGATGAGGACGAAGTAGCCGCGTAGGAAGTACGCGCCGAACACCAAAGTGATGAGTGTGAGGATCGCCAGGGCGCGCTTCTGCGTGAGCGTGAATTCGGTGTTCATACCTAGCCGGGGCCGCCCTCCGCGTCGGTGTTGAGCGCAACTTTAGCCGGTGTCAGGCCCGCCCCGCGTTGCCCTTGGTCAGGTTCTCCGTCCTCCGTTGACGCCGATGACTTGACCGGCGATGTACGACGATTCGTCCTGGCACAGGAATATCGCGGCGTTGGCGATGTCCTCGGGACGGCCGGCCCGGCGCACCGGGGTGATGCTGGCGAAGTGCTCCAGACTGGCAGTGAATCGGCCTTCGGCGATCGCCTTCTTCAGCATCGGTGTCACGACCATGCCGGGCGGAATCGTGTTGACCGTGATGCCCTTTGGGCCCAATTCCAGCGCCAGGCTCTTGGTCAGCCCGATCACCCCGGCTTTCGAGCTGACATAGGCCGCCATCCTCGACTGCCCACCCTGTGCGCTCGATGACGAAATATTAACGATGCGGCCCCATTTGGCGTCGAGCATGTCGGGCAGTACGGCTTGCGTACAGATGAACGGCCCGCGCAGGTTGACCGCCATGACGCGATCCCAATCTTCGTCGGTGATGTCGGCGAACTTTCCGAACTGTTCGATGCGGGCGTTGTTCACCAGGATCAGCACTGGGCCCAGGTCGGCCCGCACCTGCCGCACGGCGGACTCGACCTGCGTGCGGTCGGAGACGTCGACCAGGTAGCCGTTGACCTTGGCGCCGCCCCGGCTGAGGCGAGCCACCTGAGTTTCGAGCGCTTTCCGGACCGCGATGAGCCACAACATTCCCGAACGCCTGTCCGCCGCCATTCCCCCCGGATCACCAGTTGAGCCCAAGGCCCGGTACCTGGTCAAGGGAGGGATGCAAAGCAGGGTTATGGACCTTCTGCCCAGGTCGGTGGCCGACCGGCGCGTCAAGCTGGTGGTCCGCTGAGAACCGCTTGTCCGGCGCGGCGCCTCCCGGTTGTTAACCTGAGGCGAGGCATCGGAATGGAAGCGCGAGGCGTATGGCGATCGACAACTGCGTGGTCGAAACCACCTACGGCCCGGTCCGGGGCACCGACGACGGCAGAACAACAGCGTGGAAGGGCATTCGGTACGCTGCGCCGCCCCTCGGCAACCTGCGTTTCCGGGCGCCAGAGCCCCCGGAGCGGTGGACCGAGGTCGCCGACGCCACCTCCTTCGGGCCGGTCTGCCCGCAACCGGTTCTTCCCAACATGCCGGTCGACTTGGGGGCGCCGCAAAGCGAGGACTGTTTGCGGCTGAATATCTGGGCATCGTCTGACACCGAGCCCGGTGACGGGAAACCAGTGATGGTGTGGCTGCACGGTGGCGCCTACATCCTGGGATCCAGCAGCCAGCCACTCTACGATGGCCGCAGGTTGGCCAGCAGCGGTGACGTCGTCGTGGTGACGGTCAACTACCGGCTCGGAGCGCTGGGCTTTCTCGACTTGTCGTCGTTCAACACTGCACGGCGACGTTTCGACTCCAATACCGGGCTGCGTGACGTGCTGGCCGCGTTGGGCTGGGTACGCGACAACATCGCGGTGTTCGGCGGCGATCCCGAAAAAGTCACCCTGTTCGGTGAATCCGCCGGTGCGGGGATCGTCACCACCCTGCTCGCCAGCCCTGCGGCCGAGGGTCTGTTCGCCGGCGCGATCGCACAGAGCTCACCGGCCACATCGGTGTACGACCGTGCCAGAGGTCGGCGTGTCGCCCAAGCTGTTCTGGACAAGCTGGGAATCGTCCCGTCCGAGGTGGAGCGGTTGCTCGGTATGCCGATGGCAGCGATCCTGGCCGCGTCGCAGGAAGTGTTCAACGAGGTGCCTGTCCGTAATCCCGGCACGCTTGCGTTCGTCCCGATCATCGACGGCGATCTGCTGAACGACTACCCGGTCAAGCTGGCGCAGGAGGGCCGCTCACACCCGGTCCCGCTGATCATCGGTACCAACAAGCATGAAGCAGCGCTCTTCCGGTTGATGAGGTCGCCGCTGATGCCGATCACTCCGCGCGCGATCACATCGATGTTTACCCAGATTGCCGCCGAACAGCCCGACCTGCAATTGCCAACCGAGGAGCAGATCGGGTCGGCATACTCGCGATTACGGCGCAAGGCAAGGCCGCTGAGCATCGCAACCGACGTCGGTTTCCGGATGCCGTCGGTGTGGCTGGCCGAAGGTCACAGCAGGGTGGCGCCCGTGTACCTGTACCGGTTCGACTACTCGACTCCGTTGCTGAAGCTGCTGCTGGTCCGGGCCGCCCATGCCACCGAATTGCCTTATGTCTGGGGCAATCTCGGGGGACCCAAGGACCCCACATTGAAGCTCGGCGGCGCCAAAACCGCCAGGGCGCTTTCCAGGAGAGTACGGACCCGGTGGATCAACTTCGCTACGCAGTCCAAGCCCGCGGGCCCGGCCGGCGAGCCGGAATGGCCGTCTTACGAGAGAGCCGATCGTGCCTGCCTGATCATCGACAGGCGCGACGCTATCGCGCATGACGTCGACGCGCACATCCGGGCTGCCTGGGGCGGCGAGGTGGTGAGTTTCAGGTAATCGCGTTCAGACCAAGATCCGACGACGACTGCCTGCTTTAGCGTGACCCGCTGACCGTTGGTTCAGCGCTGCCGGCGCCTTTGGCCGCTAGCGCCTCGGTCTTCATCTGCTGGAACAGTCCTACGTAGTACGGCAGGCATTCGACCAGCGCCTGCGCGGTGGTGAACTGGGGCTCATAACCGAGGTCGCGGCGCGCTTTGGCGACCGAGAAGTAGTTGTCCAGATACAGCCGTTCCACCGCCAGCGGTTCGAGCAGTGGCGCGGGAAACCCGAACCGGAAGTGCAGCCGCTGCCATCCCGTCATCACCCAGTGGACCGCGGGACCGGAAACCCGCATCCGTGGCCAGGGTTGCCCGCACGCTTCCACCACCGGCCTGGCGAACTCGAACATGTTGATCGGCTCGGCGTCGTTGATGAAGTACGCCTGACCGGGCGCGGTACCGCCGGGCACCAGGTGCTCGCCGGCCAGGATGAAACCGTGAATCAGGTTGTGCACGTAGGAGTTATCCAACATCGCCGACTTGCGGCCGACCAGAACCTTGACATGGCCCTTGATCACACTTTCGAACAGCTTGCGGAACATCGTCTGATCGCCGTTGCCCCAGATACCGCTGGGCCGGATGGCGCACGTCAGCATGCCCTCAACGCCGTTCTGCGACAACACGTATCGCTCGGCGACCACCTTGGTCTCGGTGTAGAGGTCGTTGAAGCGGGTGGTATAGGGCAGCGTCTCGTCGCCTCCGGCGATGTTCTGGCCGCCCATCACCACGCTGTTGGATGCCGTGTAGACGAACCGCTTGACCCCGGCCTTCTGCCCGGCGCGCACCAGGTTCTCGGTGCCTCCGACGTTGACTGAGAAGCTGCGCTGTCGGTATTCCTCGGTCACCGACGCGCCGCCCATCAGGTCGATGATCGCCGCCGTGTGGATGATCGTGTCGATGCCGTCCACGGCTGCGGCGCAGGTGGCCGCGTCGGTGATGTCGCCCTGCAGCACCTCCAGTTTCGGGTGCTGGGGCAGCGGCGACGGCGCGCGGTCGAAGGAACGGACCTGGTGTCCGCGCTCGAGCAACGTGGTAACCAGGTTGGCGCCGACGAAGCCTGAACCGCCGGTAACCAGGACGCTGCCGAGTTCGGTTGTCAGTGATGCATCACCCATGCGGGGGAGCATAACTGAAACGTGTTCCAGTTTGGAACGAAAGTTGGCGTCCGAAACTGGCGAAAATCAGTTTGCTTCAGTTTTCTGAGGCCTCGCCGGCGGCCAGCGCATCCGCCACTCGCTGGCGAGCGCCAGCTAAGTGCTCCTCGCACCTTTTGGCGAGTTGCTCGCCTCTTTCCCACAGCTTCAGCGACGCATCGAGGTCCAGCCCGCCCTGCTCCAGAAGCCGTACGACTTCGATCAGCTCATCCCGGCAATCTTCATAGCCAAGCTGACTAAGAGGTGTAATAGGCTCGGTTTGGTCGGCGCCTTCGCCGCCGCTGTGATCAGGGACCATCGCTTCGTCCTTCACTTACCGCCCCTATGGCGCCGTCGGCGACGCGCACGCGCAACCTGGTGCCTGCCGGCGCGTCATCGATCGACCGCAGCACCTCCGTGGGTTCGGCGGTCGGCCCTGCCGGAACCGTCTGCACCACCGCGTAACCGCGGGCGAGTGTAGCCGCCGGGCCCAACGTGGTCAGCCGCGCGGCCAGGTGAGTGACGCGTTCGGTGTCGGCGTTGACCAATCGGGTGATGTCGCGGCGAAGCGCCGACCGGGCGCGGTGAACTTCTTCGGCGCGCGCCGTCAGCGCCTTCAGCGGGTCGGCCAATACCGGGCGGCTGCGCAACTGGGTCAACGCCCGTTGCTCGCGGGAGACCCAGTTGCGCAGCGCCTGGGCGCTGCGCCGGCGCAAGTCGTCGATCAGCCGCTGCTCGGCGGCAGTGTCCGGGACCACTTTCTTGGCCGCGTCGGTGGGGGTGGCGGCGCGCAGATCGGCGACCAGATCGCACAGCGGATTGTCGGGTTCGTGACCGACCGCGCTGATCACCGGTGTGCGGCACGCCGAGATCGCACGGCATAGCGTCTCATCGGAAAACGGCAGTAGGTCCTCGACGCTGCCGCCGCCGCGGGCCACCACGATCACGTCGACATCTCGGTGCTGATCGAGTTCGCGCAGTGCCTCGACTATCTGGGGAACGGCGTTGGGCCCCTGCACTGCGGTGTTGCGCACGGCGAATCGCACCGCGGGCCAGCGCGCGGCAGCCACCGTCGTCACATCACGTTCGGCGGCACTGGCGCGGCCGGTGATCAGACCGATTATTTTGGGCAGGAATGGAATTGGCCTCTTAAGTCGCGGGTCGAAGAGACCCTCGGCATCCAGCAGCCGGCGTAGCCGGTCGATGCGTGCCAGTAGTTCGCCGACACCAACAGCGCGAATCTCGCTGAGCCGCAAGGAGAACGTGCCCCGCACGGTGTAGAACGAGGGCTTGCCGCAGACGACGACCTGCGTTCCTTCGGTCAATTTCACCGGCGCGCCCAGCACCAGGTCGCGTGAACAGGTCACGGTCAGTGACATGTCGGCTGCCGGGTCGCGCAGCACCATGAACACCGTCTTGGCGTCTGGCCGCATCGAGATCTGCGCCAATTGCCCCTCAACCCAGACCGTGCCCAGTCTGTCGATCCAGCCCGCCACCCGGATGGCTACCGCGCGCACCGGGAACGGATTCTCGACCGAATTCCCATTGGAGTTCAACTGCGTCGAAACTGGGGTCACTTGGCGGTCGCGCGGGTGATCCTGTTGGCGAGCAGCGTCTGGAACGGGGCGCGGGCCTTGGTGGCCTGCTCGTAAGCCAGCAGGGCTTCGAGTTCGTTGACATCGAGAGTTTGAAGCCTGGCCCGCAGCTGGGCCAGCGTCAGTGACGGATAGTCGAGTTCGGTTGCGACCGCCGGCGCCGGAACGGTCGGGTTAGGCGCCGACTTTTTCCGTTGTCTGGCGGGCATCGGCTTGGTCGGGGGATCGGCGGCCCCGGACTCAGACGCGTCGGATACCGAGTACAACGCGAACCGTCCCTCTGCCCGACGATCGCTGTCGATGGCGTCCAGATCAGCAGCGCCGGGCAACGGAATCGAAGCCCCCCCTTCGAGCGCGCCAGCCAGGTCTTCGTCGAACGTTGCCCATTCCGGCTGCTCGTCCTTCGGCGGAAATATGGACTCCAGAGTGCTGTCGCCCTTGATCACCAGCTCAGCCAGGCCTTGCTGAAACCGCATGACGAAGTGCGCTGCCTGACTGGCCAGCGTCATCGGGTACATCAGGATGGTTCGCGGTAGCTTCATCGTCTCCTCGACGGCGACTGCCGTCGCGCCGACAAGTAGCCGAACCCCGTACGGTGCAGTAGCCATGGGACCAAGATTGCCTCAAGCGGCGGCTAAACTCCAAGCTGACCGCGCCGGTTGGTGGTGAAATGGCGGAGCCGTGTCGGCAGAAAGTACCCTGAACGTCATGGTGCCGACTGTCGACATGGGGATTCCCGGTGCGTCGAGATCGGTAGCCGACGTTCCAAGCCGTAAGCGGGTGCTCCTGGCCGAGCCGCGCGGCTATTGCGCAGGTGTGGATCGGGCCGTCGAAACGGTCGAACGCGCGCTGGAGAAGCACGGCGCCCCCGTCTACGTGCGGCACGAGATTGTGCACAACCGCCATGTGGTTGACACGCTGGCCACGGCCGGTGCCGTGTTCGTCGAGGAGACCGACCAGGTTCCCGAGGGAGCCATCGTGGTGTTCTCCGCGCACGGGGTCGCACCAACGGTGTACGTGGCCGCGGCCGAACGCAACCTGCAGACCATCGATGCCACCTGCCCGCTGGTCACCAAGGTGCACAACGAGGCCAGGCGCTTCGCCCGCGACGACTACGACATCCTGCTGATTGGTCATGAGGGCCACGAGGAGGTTGTCGGCACAGCCGGGGAAGCGCCCGATCACGTGCAGCTGGTCGACGGGCTGGAGGCCGTCGACAAGGTGATGGTCCGTGATGAGGACAAGGTGGTCTGGCTGTCGCAGACCACACTGTCCGTCGACGAGACGATGGAGATCGTCGAGCAACTGCGTCAGCGTTTCCCGAAGCTGCAGGATCCGCCCAGTGACGACATTTGCTATGCGACCCAGAACCGGCAGGTCGCGGTCAAGGCGATGGCGCCCGAGTGTGAGCTGGTGATTGTCGTCGGCTCGCGCAATTCGTCGAACTCGGTGCGGCTGGTCGAGGTGGCGCTGGGTGCCGGGGCGCAGGCCGCCCACCTGGTCGACTGGGCCGACAACATCGACCCGGCGTGGCTGGACGGTGTCACCACGGTCGGTGTCACGTCCGGGGCGTCGGTCCCCGAGGTGCTGGTGCGCGGTGTGCTGGAACGGCTGGCCGAGTGCGGCTACGACATGGTGCAACCGGTGACGACGGCCAACGAGACACTGGTGTTTGCATTGCCCCGGGAGATCCGGTCACCTCGTTGAGGTTTTCTGAAAAATCAGACGTCGTATTCCCAGGATTCAGCCTGGGGCGTGCGCGGTGCGCGCGAACGATTCGGGCGATCCGGCCGCGGCTCGTCGCGGTGCTTGTCTCGGAGGTCGGCTCGAGGCTCGTCTCTGGGCACTGATCCGCGGTAGCGAACCTGCGAGATCGGGTGGTGTGTCGGGTTGGCGCTGTTCGGTCCGTTGGGCGTGGCGCGCCGCCGCTGAGGCTCGTAGGGCGGCTCGTAGGGCTCGTAACCGGCCCCGCGACGTTCGTACCGGTTGAAGGGCTCGGCAGGCCCGGAGTGCTCAGGCGGCTCGTACGCGTCGTAGGGATCGAAGCGGCTGCGGCGCGGCGCGGGCCGCTCGTAGGGATTACGGCGCGCGTGCGGGTCCCGCCGCATTTCCCGCGGCGGCTGCCCGCGCAGGTCCGGATCACCCTGCGGCTGCGGGCGGCGGCGCGACCGTCGGGGCGGGTCGGCAGCATCGAAGTCACGGGCGGCCGCCGGCGTCCTGCGACTTTGGCGGCGTGGACGTTCGGCTGCCGGGTCGTCCTGGTCATCCACCGCCGGTCGGGCACGTCGGGAACGGGTTCGGGCGGGACGCTGGGCGGACCGACTGTTAGGGGCGGCCCGGCTGGTTCTCGGGGGACGTCCGATCACGTGGGCCGGCTGCGAGCCGGTGCTGGGAGCCTCGTCGGCAGTGTCGTCCGAATCGCGGGCCAGCAGCGAGCTCAGTTTCGCGGCGATGCCGCTGATGACGGATGTTCGCTCGGCGGCGGTCGCGGTGGTGGCTGTGGTTTTCGCGGCTGCGGCAGTCTGGTGCGTCATTCCGAAATACCACCTGATCAGGCCGATCAGCAGCACGCCACCGGCGGTGCCCAGCATCAGCGGGAAACGCTCGATGAGCGGATAGCCGCAGTTGATCAGGAGGTCTTTGAATTTGTCGAGCTTGCCCGCATGGAACAGCCAGTAGGCGCCGGGAACCGTGCAGAAAAGGATCAGCGGCGGCTGGATGACCGCGGTGAACACCCCTGACTGCCGCACAGCCAGCACCGCTGCCACACAGCCGGCGATATAGAAACCGGCGAAGACGTGAGTCAAATCTTTGTGACCCGATCCGGCGTCGATGGCATAACCCACGGCTGTCGCGATGGTGGCGATCAGTACGGCAGCCCACCACGGCACACCTGGAATATTGGGAAGGATCGAGCGGTGATTTGGCTCCACCGCTGATCTCGCCCGCTGCGCTGACACGTTATTGACCGTACCGGCAATGGGCCCAAAGGCCCGTAAATGCCTAGCCAGTAGCTACGGGCGTGCCATACGCCCATTCCCGGGGTGGGTGCCCAGCCTGCACCGGCGCGGAGTCCTAGACTTGGCTCTCTGTGAGCTTGAGCCTGGGAATCGTGGGTTTACCCAATGTCGGCAAGTCGACACTTTTCAATGCGCTGACCCGGAACAATGTGGTGGCGGCCAACTATCCGTTCGCCACGATCGAACCGAATGAGGGCGTCGTTTCGCTGCCTGATCCGCGGCTGGACAAGCTGGCCGAGCTTTTCGGATCGGAGCGCGTCGTCGCCGCACCGGTGACGTTCACGGATATCGCCGGCCTGGTCAAGGGTGCGTCCGAGGGGGCCGGGCTCGGCAACAAGTTCCTGGCCCATATCCGCGAATGCGACGCGATCTGTCAGGTGGTGCGGGTGTTCGCCGACGACGACGTCACACACGTCTCCGGAGAGGTCGATCCCAGATCCGATATCGAGGTCGTCGAGACCGAGTTGATCCTGGCCGACCTGCAAACCCTCGAGCGTGCCCTGCCCAGGCTGGAGAAGAAGCTCGCAACAACAAGGAGCGCAAGCCGGTGTACGACGCGGCACTGGGCGCCCAGGAGTTGCTCGACGGCGGAAAGACGCTGTTCGCTGCGAGAGCGGATGACTCCGTGCTGCGGGAGCTGAACCTGCTGACCACCAAGCCGTTCCTGTACGTGTTCAATGCGGACGAGGCGGTGCTGACCGACGCCGCGCGGGTCGCCGAGCTGCGCGAGCTAGTTGCCCCCGCTGATGCGGTCTTCCTGGACGCCGCTATCGAGTCCGAGCTGGCCGAACTCGACGACGAGTCGGCGGCTGAACTGCTGGAGTCGATCGGGCAGACCGAGCGGGGGCTCGATGCGCTGGCCCGGGCGGGTTTTCACACCCTGGCGCTGCAGACTTTCCTGACGGCGGGTCCCAAGGAGGCGCGGGCCTGGACCATCCACCGGGGCGACACCGCGCCGAAGGCCGCCGGGGTGATCCACACCGACTTCGAGAAGGGCTTCATCAAGGCTGAGATCGTGTCCTACCACGACCTGATCGCCGCCGGGTCGATGGCGGCGGCGAAGGCGGCCGGCAAGGTCCGGATGGAAGGTAAGGACTACGTGATGGCTGACGGCGACGTGGTGGAGTTCCGGTTCCAAGCAACGTCTGGGCAACAGAAGAAGTAGTACCCGAGTTGAGCCGTTGCCTCACGAAGCGCGGTACGCATTCGAGGTGACCGGCGACAAAATTACGGCTTGGCGCGACTACTTTGACGTCCCGCGCTAGGTTCCGAAGGCCCTGACTCTGATGGACGGCGACGCGGTCGAGTTCCGCTTCAGCGTTTAGGCCGGGGAGTAAGGGGCCACCAATGAGCCGCCGCCGTCGGGTGGAGTTGTGTCGAACTTCGCCCGTGGCTTCGAAGCTGCCGCCCCTTGTACTCACGCATGGTCTGACACTGTCGGGCGACATCTGGCGAGACACGGTCCCGCTGCTCGCCGTCCACCACCCTCCAACGCCCACCAAACCCAGGTGTAGTCCGTCATAGGTGAGCATCCAGTACGGCGTTCCGATTCAATGGGCGAGGTCGCAAGTCGGCAGATGGCCTTTACCGCGTTTGCGATTCCAAATTGAGCCCAGTCGTGACGGCCGTCGTTAGGCAGGTCAGCCGCTCTTCTATGAAGGATTCACTGAAGTATACGTGCGTTGCTGACCGCACTGGATTCACTTCCGTTTCAACTTATAGATAATGATGTGATATTCGTGCTGTATATGCAGGTCAAGCCATTATCTGATTAAGCGTGATAAGCGCCACAATGTTTGATTTCCCATGGATATTATCGGTAGCGTCCCTGCTCATGATTGCTCTTGCAACGCTGTTGACGCTTATCAATCAGGTCTCCGGGACTCCGTACATTCCGGGTGGAGATTCTCCGGCCGGTACCGACTGTTCAGGGCTGGCTTCGTGGGTATCGAATGCGGCGACGGACAGGCCGGTTTTCGGGGATAGGTTTAACACTGGGAACGAGGAAGCCGCTTTGGCCGCGCGCGGCTTTCAACACGGAACTGCTGCCAATGCTTTGGTGATCGGTTGGAATGGTCGCCACACGGCGGTGACCCTGCCCGACGGAACCCCCGTATCCAGCGGTGAAAGCGGTGGGGTGCACATCGGCGGTGGGGGCGCCTACCAGGCTCAATTCACTCACCACATGTACCTGCCGATGGACGCCGAGCACCTTGAAGGCGATGGCCCGCCCTTGGATGTGCCGCCCCCGGATGCGCCTGCCCTGGATGTGCCGCCCCCGGATGCTTCTCCGGTACCAGTCGATGCCGTGGATCCGGAAATGCCGGCTCCGGCGCCTGATTCGGACCCCGTTGGCGACCCCGAAATTGCGAATACATAACAAATCGCGTTAGCGATGTAGCGATCCATGCAACAGAACCATTCTGCGGCATAGATCACATTTATCGCGCGTGTCTGGATAACTGCAGCCACGCCCTCCGAGTGCATTTGTGGGATAAATCACAATGCGGTCCGGGCGTGGCTGCGTCCAGTTGGCGCACCTTTCGCTGCAGGTTTTGCAGCGGACTTTGCGCGGATCATTCCTGACGACTGGAACCCGGCTTGGCTTGGATTAGTGCACACCGCGACCGCGGATCTGGACGATAGCTTCGTGGAGGTCCCCGGGTAGGGGGGTCGGCGGCGGTCGGTGTTTGCCGCCACGACAGGATCTGGACGGTGCGGTAGCGGCGTGCGGTGCACGCGAATTTCTTGATGCTCCAACCGGTGCTCGATCGAGTGGCTGATAAGAGCGTCGTCTGGAAATCGTTCACGGAGGCTGCCAACCGCATAGCGGCTGCGGCCTTGAGCGCCGCTGATTCGGACTCATCGTGGGCTGAGCCGAGATGTTCGATCGAACGCGACCTCCGCCGCGATGACCACACGATCTGCACTGACCACGTATCCTGACGCTGCTCGAACGGATCGATGACCAGACAGGACCGGCAGTGATCTTCATCGTCGTCAAGTTCGAAACCAAACCCGAGTGGACGCAGCGCTGGTCTGATTTGGTCGCGTCGTTCACCGCCGCTACCCGCGCCGAAGCGGGCAACCTGTGGTTCGAGTGGTCTCGCAGCCTGGACAACCCGGCAGAGTACGTGTTGGTCGAAGCCTTCCGCGACGATGAGGCCGGCGGTGTCCATGTCGACAGCGATCACTTCAAGCGGGCGATGCAGGAGCTGCCGCGGGCGCTGACGTCCACCCCCAAGATCATCAGCCAGACGATCGACGCAACAGGTTGGTCGGCGATGGGGGAGATGTCGGTCGACTAACCGACCACCACCGCGATTTCGTCGCCCAGCTGATAGCCCGGGGCCAGCGGAAGCGTGTCACCGCTCCAGAACTTGCCCGGATCGAACCAGTTTGCGTCCTTGTCCGTGACGAGCAATCCCATTTCCTCGTAGGTGATCGCCACCGTCTCCGCGCAGTATGCCGTCTCCAGGCCCATCTCGCGCCGCTGTTCCTTGCGTCGCTGCGTCTGTTCGCGAACCTTCCTGTCCACCAACGGGATTCCCCGTGTCCAGTCGGCGATGGTCGGGAGCCGGCCGCGGAACCACCGGCCGGTCAGCCGAACGGTGGTCGGGAATGCGGTGCCGTTCATCCGCGCGATGACCCGCAAGAGTTCGTTTTCCTGTTCGCGGTTGGCGTACGGCGTCAGCTGACGCAGCCAGCACCGCTGGTGGTAACGCTCCGACCACTGCAGAACGGCTTGCCGAAGATCGTTGAGCTGCACGCCGCGATGATTGGTGCCGGTCCACATGTCGACGATCTTGTCGCCCAGTTCGGCATGCCAGATAAGCGGCGGCATGTCGTCGATGGCCACCGTCATGCCGACGTGGTTCACCGGGCTGTTGGTCAACGTCTGGATGGCGCGGTCGGGTCGTGAACCGCCGCGAAACAGCCACAGGTCGCCGGTCCGGGTTTCGTTCACCGCTTGGTCGAGTGTCAGGGTGCTCGAGTTCACCCCAGCACTGTAGGCAGAGATAGCCTGAGCCGATGCGCAACATTTGGAAGTGGGTCGGACTGGCCAGTGTTGTCGGAGTCGCCGCCGGCGGCGCGGTGGTAGTGCGCGATCAGCGGAAAAGACGTGCCTACACGGCCGACGAGGTGCGGGCCCGGTTGCACCAAAAGTTGGCCGAATCCGACGCGGAGGGCTATCAGGCCAGATCGGGGTCGGCGGCCGTTACGACTCCGAACAAGCGATAGCTGCCGGAGAAGCCCTTCAACTCGACCTCGCGGCCCTCGTCGAAACAGATGTCGTCGCAGTCCCTGACGGCGTCTCGCACCGGTTCGCTCACCAGGATCTGACCGCCGGCGGCCTGCGCGGCAACCCGCGCCGCCATCGCGACATTACGGCCGAACAGATCGTCGCCGCGGCGCACCGAGCGTCCCATGTGGATGCCGATCCGTACCCGAATTTCCCGGTGCCGCTTGCGCTTTGCATCATGGTCCAGCGCGTGCTGAACGTCGATACCGCACCGCACCGCCTGCTCGGCACGAGCGAAGGCGATCATGAATCCGTCGCCCTGACTCTTCACCACATGCCCTGCCCGCCGCTGGACGAGTCCGTGAACGAGCTTGTCGTGTGCGCTGATCAGCTTGACCCACGCGCGGTCGCCGATGCGCTCGTTGAGCGCGGTGGACTCCTCGATGTCGGAGAACAGAATCACCACCCGGCCGTCCGGTGTGACCCGGGCCAGGTCGGGCCGCTCGACCTCGGCCCAGTCGGCGAGGTCCTCGATGGAACTGCGCACGGCCGCGCCGAAGCCCTCTTTGCGCATCACGTTCGCGGTCTGCCATACCGTCTTGACCGCCTCGCGCCCGCCGGAGAGTAGCCAATTGCGGGCATCGGCCCGCTGCCGCAACCCGTCGGCATCTTGGCGACTGCGGGTAAGCAGCCTCCACAGCACGACGAGCGCACCGGCTTCGATCACGACAATCCCGGCCAGGATGTAGACCGCGATGTGGATCGCATCGCCCGTGCCAGGCATCCTGCTCATCCTTCCAGGGCAGCGATGGCTCCGGCTCGGCGGGCTATACGCAATGTAGGGTTGAGTTCGACCGCCGCGGGGGAGTGGTTCTCAAGTGCGCCGATCAGGTGACTTTTCGGGAGGTGCGGTTTGGCTGACGGCGGTGGCAACTCCTCAGACCTGCTGGTGATCTTCGGAATTACTGGTGATCTGGCCCGCAAGATGACCTACCGGGCCTTGTACCGGCTTGAGCGCGGCGACCTGCTGCACTGTCCGATTTTGGGTGTGGCCAGTGACGATATGACTGTCGAGAAACTGGTCGAACGGGCGCGGCAGGCGATCGTCGAATCCGGCGAGACGATCGACGATGCGGTTTTTGACCGGTTGGCGGGCCGGTTGTCCTACGTGCACGGTGACGTCACCGACAGCGCCCTCTACAGCGCGCTCGCCAAACGGATCGGTTCGGACCGTCGCCCCCTGTACTACCTGGAAATGCCGCCGTCCCTGTTCGCGCCGATCGTCGAGAACCTCGCGAAAGTGGGGCTGCTGGAGCGGGCACGCGTCGCGGTGGAAAAGCCGTTCGGTCACGACCTGGCCTCGGCGCGGGAACTCAACGCCCGGTTGCGCGCGGTGCTGGAAGAAGAGCAGATCCTGCGGGTGGACCACTATTTGGGCAAGCAGCCCGTCCTCGAGCTGGAGTACCTGCGGTTCGCCAATCGGGCGCTCGCGCAGCTGTGGGACCGCAACAGCATTTCCGAGATCCACATCACCATGGCCGAGGACTTCGGTGTCGAGGACCGCGGCAAGTTCTACGACGCGGTAGGCACCTTGCGCGACGTCGTGCAAAACCATCTGCTGCAGGTGCTCGCTCTGGTCGCGATGGAGGCCCCGGTCGGCCCCGGTGCCGACGATTTGAACGACAAGAAGGCCGAGGTGTTCCGGGCGATGCCGGCGCTGCATCCGGAGCGTTGCGTGCGTGGTCAGTACCGCGGCTATACCGACGTTGCCGGGGTGGCAGAAGATTCACGAACCGAGACCTTTGTCGCACTGCGGACCGAGGTCGACAACTGGCGCTGGGTCGGAGTGCCGATCTTCCTGCGGGCCGGCAAGGCTCTGCCGGAAAAGGTCACCGAGGTCCGGTTATTTCTCCATCGTGTTCCCGGGTTGGCCTTCCTGCCCAACCGCCGGCCCGCCGAGACCAACCAGATCGTGTTGCGCATCGATCCCGATCCGGGGATGCGCCTGCAGTTGTCCGCCCAAGTCGGTGTTTCGTGGCACGACATTCACCTGGACTCCTCGTTCGCCGAGGACCTCGGCGAACCGGTGCGGCCCTACGAGCGACTTCTGTACGCCGGGTTGACCGGCGATCGCCAGCTTTTCGCTCGGGAAGACAGCATCGAAGAGACGTGGCGGATCGTGCAACCATTGCTCGACAACCCCAGTGAAATCCATCAGTACGACCGTGGCTCCTGGGGGCCCGAGGCCGCACAGTCACTGCTGCGTGGTCACCGCAGTTGGCAACAGCCGTGGCTGCCCCGGAGCGCCGACGCAGGACACTAAGGAGACGGAATAGATGCAGCTAGGGATGATCGGCCTGGGCCGGATGGGCGCCAACATCGTCCGCCGCTTGGTCGACGGCGGACACGAGTGCGTGGTGTATGACCACAACCCCGACGCGGTCAAGGCGATGGCCGGCGAGGACAAGACGACCGGGGTGTCCTCGCTGAGAGAGATGCGCGAGAAACTAGCCGCACCGCGGGTCGTCTGGGTGATGGTGCCCGCGGGCGACATCACCACCGGGGTGATCGAGGAGCTGGCCAAGACGCTCGACTCCGGTGACATCGTGATCGACGGCGGCAACTCCTACTACCGCGACGACATCAAGCACGCAAAGACCTTGTCCGAAAATGGAATTCACCTCCTAGACTGCGGAACCAGCGGCGGCGTTTGGGGCCGGGACCGCGGCTACTGTCTGATGATCGGCGGAGACCGGGAGGCGTTCGCGCACGCGGAGCCGATCTTCGCCACCGTCGCTCCGGGAATGAACTGCGCCGAGCGCACCCCCGGTCGGCAGGGCGAGGTCGCGCAATCGGAGAAGGGCTATTTGCATTGTGGGCCCGGCGGAGCGGGCCACTTCGTCAAGATGGTGCACAACGGCATCGAGTACGGAATGATGGCCGCGCTCGCCGAGGGTTTGAACATCTTGCGGAATGCCGACATCGGCAGCCGCACCGAAAAGGGCGATGCGGAAACCGCGCCGCTGGCGAATCCCGAGTTCTACCAGTACAACATCGACATTCCCGAGGTCGCCGAGCTATGGCGGCGCGGCAGCGTGATCGAGTCGTGGTTGTTGGATCTGACGGCGATCGCACTGCACGAATCGCCGACTCTGACCGAGTTCTCCGGACGGGTTTCCGACTCCGGGGAGGGCCGGTGGACTGCCATCGCGGCGATTGACGAGGGAGTTCCGGCGCCAGTGCTCACATCGGCGTTGTATTCCCGATTCGCTTCGCGCCGCCTGGACGAGTTCGCCGACAAAGCGCTGTCGGCCATGCGTAAGCAGTTCGGCGGGCACGACGAGAAACCCGGTCAGTAGGTCAGCGATACCTCTCAGGGGATCGCGGTTCGCCTGACGAAGTTCACCACCACTTCGGTGAAGGCGTCGTTGTCGTCGCCGGCTGCGGTATGCCCGGCGTCGGCCAACTCGACGAATTCCGCGCCCGGCACTGTCGCCAGGAAATCCTGAACGCCTTCGGGACTGACGACGTCGGACAGCTTTCCGCGAATCAACAGCACCGGGATCGTCAGGCTCATGGCGGCCTGCTCGAAATGCTCGGTGCGCAGTTCAGGGTCGTCCCCTGGCGCGGTCATAAACGCCGGATCCCAGTGCCAATACCAGCGTCCGTCGCGCAGGCGCAGGTTCTTCTTCAGCCCCTCCGGGCTGCGCGGCTTGGTCCGGTACGGCAGATAGGCGGCAACGGCGTCGGCGGCCTGCTCCAGCGTGTCAAACCCGTCGATGTTGCCGAACATGAAATCGCGGATGCGGGCGCTGCCGTTCTTCTCGAATCGAGGTACCACGTCAACGAGCACCAGCCCGGTCACCTTTTCCGGGCCGGCTTGGTGGGCGGCGAGGATGCCGGTCAAGCCGCCCATGCTCGCCCCGATGAGCACCACCGGCCGGACGATCGCATCGAGGACGTGCATGACGTCAGCGGTCAACGTCTCGACGGCGTAGTCGGCGCCAGGTGCGCGATCGCTGTCACCGTGTCCACGGGTGTCGAGCGCAACGACGTGGTAGCCCTCCTCAGCCAGGATCTGACCGGTAGCCTTCCAGGAGAACCGGTTTTGGCCACCACCGTGCAACATCAGGATGGTCGGCAGGTCAGCCGCATCGCCGCCGCGGTTCCATTCGTCGGCGACCAGGGTGATCCCGTCGACACCGGAAAACTCGACCGTCTGGGGGCTGCTGCTCACGGTGCTCACGGGCGTCCTCTCGGTAGCTCGCGTTCGACGTTACCTAGGTCGTCTATTCACCGCTGAGCTGGGTCCCGGGGGGCGGCGGCAGCGGCGCATCGGGGAACAACTCGGCAAAGCTGCCGAACAGGATGCGGCCTCTGGTCGTTTGATCGACGCCGTCGAACAGTTGGTGCAATGTGGCCTGGTGTGCCCGAAGGTGCCCTCCATGCGCGGGTAGCCACTACCACCACCATTGCGTGCTGGCGATAACCCTCCTCCATCCGGTCGGCGATGAACGGCACCCAGGTAGCGCCGCCCTCCGAAACCAGAACTTCGCCCGGGCCGTGGTAGGTCACCCCACCCGCGCTGCCGACGGCGAAATCGATTGGCTCGGTGCCGATGTGGAAGGCGATTACCATGCCGACGTCCTCGGCGGTGGCCCAGAACGGCTCCCACTCGTCACGGCGGTAGTCGCGCCGCGCGGGATGCGGCGTCACCGGAAGAAACACCGCCTTGAATCCCATTGTGCCGCAACGCTGGAGCTCGTCGACCGCGTCGTCGATATCCGATGTCGACACCTGCGACGTGGAGATCAGCCGAGGTGACTAGTCCATGATCGTTTCTTCGGCCCAGTCGTTGGATGCCCGCAACGCTGCGCGCAATAGCTCCGGCGTTCGAAACGAGCCGGACCACCTGCCCAGCGACGGGAACACCAGTTCCGGCCAGATGCCTTCGTCGTTGAGGTCGTCCAGCCGTTTGCGGACGTTGCGGGAGCCGGCGGCGGAACACCCGGCCGTCGACGTAGACGGACTCCCATCGGCCGTCGGGATCCGTCTAGCTCCGGGGCACCAGGTCTGCCAGCCGCTTCGGCAGCCGTGCGCGCCACAGGTCGGCTGTCAACGTCCCGAACCGCGATGAGTTCTTGTCGTCACCAGGGTCTATCACTACGAAGACCCCGACGATCCGAACAACCAGGAGACGGCTATGCCATCGATCACGCCCTCACTATGGTTCGACCTCAACCTGGAAGAGGCGGCCCAGTTCTACACCTCGGTGTTCCCGAACTCGCAGATCGAGGGTTTCAACCGGTACCCGGATAGCGGACCGGGCGAACCGGGCGCGGTGGTGAGCGGCACCTTCGTCCTGGACGGTGTCCGGTTTATCGGGATCAACGGCGGCCCGCAATTCCCGTTCACCGAGGCGGTGTCCTTCACGGTCGCCTGCAAAGACCAGGAGGAGGTCGACTACTACTGGGACCGGTTGACCGACGGCGGCGAGGAATCGCAGTGTGGCTGGCTGAAAGACCGCTTCGGCCTGAGTTGGCAGATCGTCCCGAACCGGCTCTATGAGTTGCTGTCCGATCCGGATCCTGCGCGGGCCGCGGCGGCCACCACAGCGATGCTTGGCATGCGCAAGATCGCCATAGCCGAAGTGGAGAAGGCGGCGGAAGTTTCGGTGTGAGCTCACTCGGTGAGACGGTCGATCCATTCGATCGTCGCATCGATGATCGGCGGCACATCGTCGGGGTTTTCGCATCCCGCGACCATCAGCGACGACTCCGCCATGGTCGGCACCAGAACGCGGCTCAGGAGTTGCCCGCGAAGTGACGTGTCCAACTCCAGCACCGCCATCCAGCCGCGGAAGGCGGCCGTCATGCGGTTGCGGCGGGCGGTCTCGAACCCGGCCGGAGTGTCCCCGGACGACAGCACCCTGGCTTGGCGCCGGTTCTCCGACATCGCCTCGAGGTAGGCCCGCACGTGGAGTTCGAATACCCGCCGTCTCGATGCGCCGGTCGACGGCGTCGGCCATTTGCTCGAAAATCGCCAAAAACAGCTCGCTCTTACCGCCGAAGTGGTGGTAGATGCTGCCGATGCCGGCGCCGGAGCCGGCCTCAGCACTCATGCGCGGCTATCCGGTCGGTTGCCGGGGCGTCCGCAAAGGTCCCTGAATGTGATGACCGCTACGACTTTGAGCAAAGCTGATGCACCCGGCCCCGTTACCCGACGCATTCAGGGAGCGGCATCACCCTGGGGGACGGACAAGATCGCCGGGCGCTGACCGATCTCTGGGTTCGACCTGGTCTAAAGTCTCGGCGTACCGTGCCGCAGAGTGGTCCCCCGGTGCCCGGAAAAGGTCCGCGGAAAAGATCGGTAGGCGCATGAGGGAGTATCAGGCTGCCGGACCGTGCGACACCCATCGCGCGGCAACTGCGGAACGAGGAGCCGTCGGTGCGACGAGGACGCGATGTCTGAACCACGCTGGGTCAACGTGCAGGGCGCTGGCGGGGACCTGAAGGCCTTGACCTGGGGGTCGGACGTGGCCCCCATCGCGTTGTGTCTGCACGGCTTCCCCGACACCGCTTACGGGTGGCGCAAGATGGCTCCCCGGCTGGTCGAGTCCGGCTGGCGGGTCGTCGCACCGTTCATGCGGGGGTATGCGCCGTCGTCGATTCCGGCCGACGGCAGTTATCACGTCGGTGCGCTGATGGACGACGCGTTGCGGGTGCACTCGGCTGCGGGCGGCACCGAGCACGATGTGGTGATCGGCCACGACTGGGGTGCGATCGCCGCCACCGGCCTGGCCGCGATGCCCGACAGCCCATTCGCCAAGGCCGTGATCATGTCGGTGCCGCCGGCGGCGGCCTTCCGCCCGCTGGGTCGGGTGCCCGACCGGGGCCTGCTGGCCCGCGAACTGCTGCGCCAGCTCCTGCGCAGCTGGTACATCATGTACTTCCAATTACCTTGGTTGCCCGAGCGTTCCGCTTCCTGGGTACCGCCGTTGCTGTGGCGGCGATGGTCGCCGGGTTATGACGCCGAACAGGATCTGCGTCATGTCGACGCCGCCATCGGGACACCGGAGAGCTGGCGGGCGGCGCTGGGACCGTATCGGGCCACGATCCGCAACACTCGACCGCCTGCGCGGTATGCCGAATTGAACCAGCTGTGGACCGAGCGGCCCACGCTGCCGAGCTTGTACCTGCATGGCCACGACGATGGTTGCGCCACAGCGGCTTTCACGCACTGGACGGAAAAAGTTCTCCCTGCCGGCAGCGACGTGGCCATCGTCGAACACGCCGGGCATTTCCTGCAGCTCGAACAGCCGGACAAGGTTGCCGAGTTGGTACTGGCGTTCATCGGCTCACCCGGCTGAGGCCATGGCGGCGCACCGGATGGCGGCCGTCGACGCGCAGTTCTACTGGATGTCGGCCAAAGTCCCCAACGACCAGTTCCTGCTCTATGCCTTCGACGGTGAACCCGCGGATCTCGAACGTGCTATCGAGCAGATCTGCCGTCGGGCCCGCGCTTGCCCGGATCTGATGATGCGGATCGATGATGGATGGGCCGGTGGCTATCCGCGGTGGGTGCCGGCGGATGTCGGTCACGCGCAGGTGGTCCGCCACGACCTGGCCGATCATAGCTGGCAGGGGTGTCTGACGGCCGTTGTCGGGCTGGCCGGCGACCAGCTGGACATCCGGCGGATGCCCTGGCGGCTGCACGTGTTCAGCCCGGTGCTCGGCATTCCGGGCAGCACCGCCGGGCCGGGCGCCGTTGCCGTCATGCAGGTCGCGCATGCGCTGGGCGACGGCGCTCGTGCTTCGGTGATGGCGGCCTGGCTGTTCGGCCGGGCGACCCCGGTGCCCGCGGTGGCCAGGCCGCGGGCGGGTTTCTTGCCGTGGCGGGCCGTCGATGCGGCCCGCACCCACCGCGGGCTGGTTCGCGATACCAATGCCGGACTGCTGGCACCGGGGGTCGGGTCCCGGCCGCTGGTGGCAACCAACGCCCGGCCCGAAGGCGTCCGCGCGGTGCGCACCCTGGTGCGGCATCGCTCGCAACTGCCCGGCCCCACCGTTACCGTTGGGGTGCTGGCCGCGGTGTCCACGGCGCTGTCCGGTCTGCTCGGCGGGTCTGTCGATTCGCTGGGCGCTGAGGTGCCGATGGCCAAACCCGGTGTACCACAAGCGCATAACCACTTCAGCAACATCGCCGTCGGGCTGTACCCGGAACTCGGGCACGATGACCGGGTGCAGCGGATCGCCACCGACCTCGCCAATGCGCGCCGCCGCTTCGGGCATCCGGCGATGCACGCATCCGACCGGGCCTTCGCCGCGATACCTGCGGCCCTGTTGCGTTGGGGTGTAAACCATTTCAACCCCGACGTCCGGCCGGCGCAGGTGGCCGGCAACACCGTGGTGTCCAGCGTTCACCGCGGGGCCGCCGATCTGAGCTTCGGAGATGCCCCGGTTATGCTGACCGCCGGGTATCCGGCACTGTCGCCGGTGATGGGCCTGACCCACGGGGTGCATGGTATCGGCGACACCATCGCGGTCAGTGTCCACGCGGCCGAGTCGGCCGTGCCCGACATCGACGCCTACCTGCAGCTTCTGGACGCCGCGCTGGATTGAAAATTACTGCGCGTCAACAGATCTGGCCGCTTCTTCCCGGGTCAGGCCAACGGCCAGGATCAGCTCCTCGTGCAGTTCGAACCACACGGTGTGGTAGGAGTCGATGAGCGGCCTGGTCAGCCAGGCGATTTCGCCGGCCCTGATCTTGTCCAGCGCCGCGCGCAATTTCGCCGAGTAGGCGCTCAACCGCGGCAGCTGCGTCGCCGCCGTTGCGATGATCGAGACCGCCCGCTGGTGCACACCATCGAGGCGGGCCAATACCGCGGCGTCGTATTCGGCGTCATCGTGAGTGTTGGGCTGGCCGCCTTTAAGCTGCCAGTCCGTGACCAAGGCCTTGAAACCAGCGTTAATGGCGCGGAAGTCGTTGTAGGCGGCGGTCAGGGCGGCTTGGTCGATACCCCGGCGTTCCTCGGCAAGCAGCTCGGCAAGCCTTGCGCGGCCGCTCGAGCTGATCCGCAACGTTGTGCCCTCGACAAGCAGTCCCGCCGCGGTGAGCTGCTCGACGATGTTGGTGATGTCGGCTTGATCTTCGCTCAACGTCTCGGCGAGGTCGGGGGGACTGACGCGGCCCTTGAGGCGGACTGCCTGCAGGACTGTCAATTCGTTCATCGAGCCGGGCCCGCCAGTCGCAGCGCGGTCAGCATGGTGATCAGCGGTGTGGCCGACACCACGTCGGTATGCCCGGCGGTCATGGCGGCACGCACCGCGGCTTCGGAGTGGTCACCCAGTTTTGCGTAGTCGCCGGTGGCGTGCGCACGCAGCGGGCTGACCAGCAATGCCATGTCGGCTAGCTCACGCAGCTCCGGTGTGTCGTTCTCCGACCACGCGGACAGTGTCAGACCGCCTTCGCGTACCTCGCCTTCGTAGCCGTCGACGGTGATCTGCTTTCCGGCCAGCGATGCCGCGACTCCCTGTCCGCAGCCCACTACGGCCACCCGGCCGAGTTCGCGGCTGACGACGGCCGCGTGGCTGGCGGCGCCGCCGACCTCGGTGACAATGCCTTGCGCGGCGAGCATGCCCAGCACATCTTCCGGCCTGGTGTGGTCGCGCACCAAGATGACCTGCTCGCCCCGGTCGGCGGCGTCCAGCGCCTCGTCCACATCGGTGTACGCCGTCCCGGTGACCACGCCCGGGCAGGCAGGCAGTCCCTCGGCCAAAAGCTGTGCAGCCAAACGTGTTTCCGGCTGCAGTGCCGGTAGCAGCAGAGTCTCGACGTATGCGGGGGTCACCCGGCGCAGCGTCTCAGCGTCGTCGATGAGGCCTTCGTGTCGCAGCTGCAGCACCAGTCGCACCGCGGCCTGCGCCGACCGCTCGGCGGCCCGTGTCTGCAGCAGCCACAATTTGCCGTCTTCGACGGTGAACTCGATCTCTTGGACGTCTGAGGCCAGCCGTTCCAAACTGCGGGCTGCGTCCATCAGCTCGTCGTGGACAGCCGGTAGTTCGTCGCGCAGGGCGATGATCGGTTCGACGTCGACCAATCCCGACACCACGTCGTCGCCCTGGCCGCCGGGCAGCCATTCGCCGAACGGTTCGTTGGCGCCGGTTATCGGGTTGCGGGAAGACAGCACTCCGGCGCCGGAGTTCGCGGTCTGGTTGCCGAACACCATCGCCTGCACGACCACCGCGGTACCGCCCTGTTCATTGAGGCCTGTGTTGAGGCTCCGGTGATCGCGATAGGCCATGGCGCGCGGCGAATTCCACGAGGCGAACACGGCCTCGATGCCCGCGCGCAACTGTGCGTACGGGTCGTCGGGCACTTCATGCTCGGAATGTTCAGACGCGTCGGGGCCCGCCACGATTCGCCGATACATGCGGGTGAACCGCCGCCGGGTATCGCGCGCGAAATCGCGGGTGTTTGGTGCGGCCAGGGCCTGTTCGACGGCGTCGTTCATGCCCAGGTCCAGGATTGTGTCCATCATGCCGGGCATCGATTGGGTGGCTCCGGAGCGCACGCTGACCAGCAACGGGCGCGGGCCCTTCCCGAAGGTGCGCGAGGTCTCGGCTTCCAGCCAGCTCATCCCCTCAAGCACGTCGTCCCAGATCGCGTCCATCGCCGGTTCGGGTTCGGCAAGGTACCGCATACCCACCTCGGTGGTGATGCAGAATGCGGGCGGTACCGGCAAATTGTGCCGGCGCATCGCGTCGATGCCGTGGCCCTTGTTGCCCAGGACCTCCCGAGGTTGATTTGCGTTGCCGTCCAGCAACACCACGGTGTCGCCGGTGGGCGAGTTGTCGGGGGTGCCTTCGATGGTGCCCTTGCCTCGTGGGAAACGAGTCGTGGTGCACCCCCTCGTACTCTTCGGGCAAACTCCGGAACGCCAGCTATGTTTCCACACGGATCACCGGCCTCAGTGGCTCGCCGCTGCTGTTGAGAGACCCGACTGATGATCTAGGTTTGCCTGTATGACTCCCTACGATGCCGGGTTATTGATCTTGCGACTGGTGCTTGGTCTCACACTCGCCGCGCATGGTTTGAATAAGTTCTTCGGCGGCGGCCGTATACCGGGCACCGCGCGCTGGTTCGAGAGCATCGGGATGAAGCCCGGTACGTTCCACGCCGCCGTAGCGGCCAGCACCGAGACGGCCGCCGGACTGGGGCTTGCGGCGGGGCTGCTTACACCGATCCCGGCTGCGGGCTTCGTCTCACTAATGCTGGTCGCGGCCTGGACCGTACACCGCGCTAACGGCTTCTTCATCGTCAAGGAAGGCTGGGAATACAACCTCGTGCTGGCGGTGAGTGCTGTCGTCGTCGCCACCCTGGGCGCCGGAAAGCTCAGCCTGGATTGGCTGATCTTCGGGAAGAACTGGTTCGACGGCTGGCATGGTCTGCTGCTGTCCGTAGGGCTGGGCCTAGCCGGGGCCGTCGGCCAGTTGCTGATCTTCTACCGGCCGCCGGCCAAACAAGCCCAGTAGTCGGCCGGCGGTCTTAGGGGTCTTCCTCGTCGTCTGCCAGGAGCTTCTCCGGGTGATGGAAGGTATTGGTTCGGGGTTGGCCTCCGAAAAGGCCCGAGTCGAGATGCGGCGGCGGGATCCATTCGGTGTCGCCGTTGGCGTTCTTTCGGGTGGTCCAGCCGCGTTCGGCCAGGGGATGATGGCCACCGCAACCGAATGTCAGCTCGTTGACGTCGGTGGTGTGGCAGTTGGCGTAGTTGATGACGTGATGGACTTCGCAGTAGTACCCAGGTACATCGCAGCCGGGGTGTGAGCAGCCGCGGTCCTTGGCGTACAACACAATTCGCTGCCCGGGTGAGGCCAGGCGTTTGGTGTGATACAGCGCCAGTGCCTTGCCCTTGTCGAAGATCGCTAAGTAGTGGCGGGCGTGGCGGGCCAGGCGGATCACATCGGACATGGGTAGTAGCGTGCCGCCGCCGGTGAGCCCCTTGCCGGCAGCGGCTTCCAGGTCTTTGAGGGTGGTGGTCACGATGATCGACGCCGGCAGCCCGTTGTGCTGGCCAAGCTTTCCGCTGGCGAGCACCGCACGCAGCGCAGCGTTAAGCCCATCGTGGTTGCGCTGGGCGGGGCTACGGGTATCGCGCTGAACCGCATCTTCGGAGGGGGCGTCATCCACCACCGCGGTTTGGTCCTCGGGGTTGCACATACCCGGAGCGGCCAGCTTGGCCGCCACCGCCTCGAAGGCGGCACGGGCCTCGGGGGTCAGCCACCCGCTCAGCCGTGACATCCCATCGATGTCCTGCTTCCCTAACGTCAACCCGCGTCGGCGGGCCCGATCCTCGTCGGTGTAGTTGCCGTCGGGGTTGAGGCAATCGGTGAGCCGGTCGGCCAGCTTGGCAACCTGCTCGGGGCGAAAACGGGTGGCCAGCTTGGCCAGATGGGCTTCGGCTTTTTCGCGGGTCTCGATGTCAACAGCGCTGGGCAACCGGTGCACAAACTCGCGGATCACCCGCACGTGGGCGCCGCCAATGCGCCCGGCGCGCTGGGCTTCGGCGGTGGAAGTCAACAGTGGCGGTAGCGGTTGGCCGGTCAGTGCCCGGCGCTGGCCCAAGTCCGCGGCCTCGGCTATTCGACGGTTAGCTTCGGCGCGGGTAATGCGGAGCCGATCAGCCAACGCCGAGGGCAGCTTGCCGCCCAACTCGGTCGAGTCGGATTGCTCGGCGGTTTGGTTGATCAACCCGTGTTCGATGGCCGGCAGACGGCGGCGCACGGTCTCGCAGCGTTCCAGAAACGTCAACAGCTCAGGGGTGGTCAAGGCGTCGAACGACAACGCGCAGGCGCGATCCATGTCGGCTTCTAGCTCGTCGAAGACCGTAACGATCTCCTCACGGCTACCCGAACTCATGTTCGAATACTACGACGGCCCACCGACACGAAACGCTGCGTTGAAACTCTTGAAACTAGAGTGACATAAGTGGTTTCGGTGACTGCAACATTCGAACGACAGTCGCGGCTTCGGTCATCGACCAACCTGCACATGGTTGGTTGGCAAAGCTGTCTGGGGGTGAGTGACGCCCAGCCGCCGGCACCGATTCCGCGGTGGGATCCAGCTGGGCTTAGCTCGGAGCCAGCTCTAGTCAGTTCTGCCACGGGCGCGGGATAACACACGGGGAGAGTTGTGTTACCCCGCGTCCTTGGCATGTCAAAACCCCGATAAGCTTGGCAGAGCCTGACTGGTTCCTGAGCAACTCCTGAATCGAATGTTCGGCGACACGATCTTTGGTGTGATTTACCTTGCGACCCGGCCGTAGATATTGGCCTGTGAGTGGTCGCTGAGGGTGATTGGTCGTTGTTGAAGCCGTTGATGCGGCTGGCTGGTTTGGGGTTGCGATGACGTTGGACTTTTCTTGGTTGCCGCCGGAGATCAACTCGGCGCGGATCTTTACCGGCGCGGGGTCGGGGCCGTTGTTTACGGCTGCGTCGGCGTGGGATGGGTTGGCTGCGGATTTGCGGGCGTCGGCGTCGTCGTTTGACTCGGTGATTTCCGGGTTGACGGGTGGGCCGTGGGCGGGTCCGGCGTCGGCGACCATGGCGGCTGCGGCGGTGCCGTATGTGGGGTGGTTGAGCGCGGCGGCGGGGCAGGCGGAGTTGTCGGCTGGTCAGGCTCGGGCGGCGGCGACGGCGTTTGAGGCGGCGTTGACGGCCACGGTGCATCCGGCGGCGGTGGCGGCTAATCGGGTGTCGTTGGTGTCGTTGGTGGCGACCGACTTCTTTGGCTTGAACGCTCCGGCGATTGCGGCTACTGAGTTCGATTATGTGGAGATGTGGGCTCAGGATGTGGCTGCGATGGTGGGGTATCACGCGGGGGCGGCGTCGGTGGCCTCGGCGATAACGCCGTTTAGTGT
This sequence comes from uncultured Actinomycetota bacterium, assembly GCA_963763005.1. Lineage (GTDB taxonomy): Bacteria > Actinomycetota > Actinomycetes > Mycobacteriales > Mycobacteriaceae > Mycobacterium. Next base: position 699,159 of record CAVXMI010000005.1, on the reverse strand, counting down.
GCCGCCGGTTAATTTGGCGGGGTTGGCGGGGGTGGCTTCGATGGGGTCCGCGGTGGCCACGCAGGCGCAGGGGCTGGTGGCGGCGGCTCCGGCTGCGCTGACGGCGGTGCAGTCGTTGCCGTTGCAGGACGTGTCGATGTTCATGTATCCGGCGAGCATGATGATGTCTCCGATGATGATGTTGATGAGTAGTGCGATGCGGGGGCCGACGGCCGGGTTGGCTGGTGCCGCGGCTACCGGGTTGCCGGCGAGCATGCCCAAGTTTGTTGGTGACACCGCTCCGGCGATGAAGGGCCTGGGCGGCGGGGGCCTGGGTTCGGCGATGTCGGCGGGTTTGGGTAAGGCGCGGATGGTGGGGGCGATGTCGGTGCCGGCCAACTGGCATGGGTCCGCGCCGGTCGGGATCGGCAGTTCGGCGATGCATGGGGTGGGCGCTATGCCTAACCCTGCTGCGATGGCGCAGACGGCTAGGGCCGGTGGTGGTATGCCGATGATGCCGATGCCGATGGGAGCTGGTGGCGCCGGAGGCGGTATGCCCGGCGGGATGATGGGCCGCGGCGGGGCTAGTCCGAATGTACAGCAGTCGCGGCCGAGTGTGATTCCGCGGACTGGGATCGGGTAGGGCGGGTCAACGCGCTGATCCGGCCGCTGAGCGCGTACTGCTGGCGTGAGCCGCGAGCGCTGGCAGGTCAGCGAGCCTGACGACTAGCTCGGTCCGCCGTACTGCCACACCAGGCTGTGATTGCCGGTCATGGTCGGGTTGCACCACATCGTCTGGCCGTCAGCGTCCCGGGTGGTCGCGTGCAACACTGTGCACGAATCACCCGGAGACGGCGCCTGGGCGTGCGCGACACCCGCCCCGGCGATAAAACCGATCGGCGAGACCGCAGTGAAGATCGCCAATATCAGGAACCGAAGTCTGCTCATGCCGGGCTTCTCCCTAAGTCGCCTAACCCACGCTGCCGACTCAGCTGCACGGTATCCGGGCGCGGAGCAGCCGGCAAAGAATTCGACGCAAACATCAACCCACCCGGCTAGAACACGTTCTAGTCTGTGAAACCATGGGATTTCTCAAGCCCGAACTGCCCCCGATCGACATGGCCGAGTGGAGCAAGGGCACCCGCAGCGAGAAGATTCGCCCGATGGCCAGGCACTGGGCCGAGGTGGGCTTTGGCACGCCGGTGGCGCTGCACCTGTTCTACGTCGTCAAGATCGGCCTCTACGTCCTGGGCGCCTGGCTGTTCGCCCTCGCCACAAAGGGAATCGACGGGTTCACCAACATCACGTCGTGGTGGTCGGAACCGATCGTGTTTCAGAAGGTCGTGCTCTACACGATGCTGTTCGAGGTGATCGGGCTGGGCTGCGGCTTCGGGCCGCTGAACAACCGGTTCCTCCCGCCGATGGGCTCGATCCTGTACTGGTTACGGCCCGGCACCATCCGGTTGCCACCGTGGCCAGGTCGCGTCCCGCTGACCAAGGGCACGGTCCGGGCTCCGGTTGATGTGCTGCTATACGCGGCGCTGCTGGTGATGACGTTGTGGGCGTTGTTGTCCGACGGCACCGGCCCGGTACCGGAGCTGGGTAGCAGGGTCGGGCTGCTGCCGGTGTGGGAGATCGTGGCGATCCTGGCAATCCTGGCCGTCTTGGGTTTGCGCGACAAGGTGATCTTCCTGGCCGCCCGCGGTGAGGTCTACGCTTCGCTGACGGTGACCTTCCTATTCGGCGGTGTCGACATGATCGTCGCCGCCAAACTGGTGTTCCTGGTGATCTGGGTGGGCGCGGCGACCTCGAAGCTCAACAAGCACTTCCCATTCGTGATGTCGACGATGATGTCCAACAACCCGGTCTTCCGGCCCCGGTTCATCAAGCGGATGTTCTTCGAGAAGTTCCCCGACGACCTGCGGCCCGGACGTTTGTCGCGGCTCTTCGCCCATGTCAGCACCTTCGTCGAGATGTGTGTGCCCGTGGTGCTGTTCTTCGCGCACGGCGGCTGGTTGACCGCGGTGGCCGCAACGGTCATGGTGTGCTTCCACATGGGCATCCTGACGGCGATCCCGATGGGGGTGCCGCTGGAGTGGAACGTCTTCATGATTTTCGGCGTGCTGTCGTTGTTCGTGGGCCACGCCCACCTCGGCCTGACTGAGGTGAAAAATCCTGCGCCGGTGGCGATTCTGTTCGCGCTGGTAGCGGGTATCGTGATCGCTGGCAATCTGTTCCCGCGCAAGATCTCGTTTCTGCCCGGCATGCGCTACTACGCCGGTAATTGGGACACCACGCTGTGGTGTGTCAAACCCTCGGCGGACGACAAGATCAACAACAACATCGTCGCGATCGCGAGCATGCCGGCTGCGCAGCTGGAGCGCTACTACGGCAAGGAGCGGGCGCAAATCCCGATGTACCTCGGATATGCGTTCCGCGCCATGAACACTCACGGCAGGGCGCTGTTCACCCTGGCGCACCGGGCGATGGCCGGCCAGAGCGAGGATGACTACGTCATCACCGACGGGGAGCGGATCTGCAGCACCGCCATCGGGTGGAATTTCGGCGACGGCCACATGCACAACGAGCAACTGATCGCCGCGATGCAGGAGCGCTGCCACTTCGAACCCGGCGAGGTGCGGATCGTCCTGCTCGATGCGCAGCCCATCCACAAGCAGACCCAGGAGTATCGACTTGTGGACGCCGCGACCGGTGAATTCGAGCGCGGTGTGGTCAAAGTCGCCGACATGGTGACCCGACAGCCGTGGGCCGACGACGTGCCGGTCCAGGTGCTGCCCGCCGAGGTCCGCCGAGCGTGAGAGCACTAGGCCTCCGCGCGCACCTCCGAAGCCGCGGCGACCATGTTCTGCAGCGACGCGGTCACCTCGTCGACGTTACGGGTCTTCAGCCCACAGTCGGGGTTGACCCACAGCCGTTGCGCCGGGACGGCGCGCAACGCGGCACGCAACGACTCGGCCATCTCTTCGGTGCTCGGCACACGCGGCGAGTGGATGTCATAGACACCCGGGCCCACGCTGTTGGAGAAGCCGATCGCGTTCAGGTCGTCCAGCAGCTCCATGTGTGAGCGCGCCGCCTCGATGGACGTGACGTCGGCATCCAGGTCGGCGATAGCCCCGATCACCTCACCGAACTCCGAGTAGCACAGGTGGGTGTGGATCTGGGTCGAGTCGGCGACGCCGGAGGTAGCCAAGCGGAAAGACCCTACGGCCCAGCGCAAGTAGTCGTCCTGGTCGGCGTGGCGCAGCGGGAGCAGCTCACGCAGCGCGGGCTCGTCGACCTGGATGACCGCGATACCGGCGGACTGCAGATCCACGGTCTCGTCACGAATGGCCAGCGCCACCTGATTGGCGGTGTCGGCCAGCGGCTGGTCGTCACGGACGAACGACCATGCCAGGATCGTGACCGGCCCGGTCAGCATGCCCTTGACCGGCTTGTCGGTCAGCGACTGCGCGTAGGTGATCCAGTCGACCGTCATCGGGTGCGTCCGGACGACATCGCCGAACAGGATCGGCGGACGTACGCAGCGGCTGCCGTAGGACTGCACCCAGCCGTTGTGAGTGGCGAAGAAGCCCTCAAGTTGCTCGGCGAAATACTGCACCATGTCGTTGCGTTCCGGCTCACCGTGCACCAGCACATCCAGGCCGAGTTGCTCCTGCAACTTGATGACGTCGGCAATCTCCTGCTTCATCCTGCTGACGTACTCGGCCTCGTTGATCTCACCGGCCCGAAAAGCCGCGCGCGCCTTGCGGATCGCCGAGGTTTGTGGGTAGGAGCCGATCGTCGTAGTCGGCAGCGGGGGCAGGTGCAGCCGGGCGTCCTGCTTGACGCGACGCTGTGCCGCATCACCGCGGTGCGCACCCGAGGCGACGATCGAGGCGATACGGGCCCGGACCTGCCCGTTGTGCAGACGTGGGTCGCGCTTGCGGGACGCCACCGCGGCGTTGGATGCTGCGATCTCGTTGGAGACCGCGTCGCGTCCGTCGCGCAGTGCGCGCGCGAGAACGACGACTTCGCTCACCTTTTCGGCGCCGAACGCCAGCCAGCTGCGCAGGTTGTCGTCCAGGTCGGTTGTCCCGCTGGTTTCTAAGTCCAGCGAGTACGGTACGTGCATCGTGGAGCACGACGTCGAAACCGCGACGGTGGCCGCCGAACCCAGCAGCGTCGCCAGCCGGCTCAGCGCCGACTCCAGGTCTGTGCGCCAGATATTGCGTCCGTCGACGATGCCGGCTACCAGTGTCTTGCCGGCCAATTCGGGCGCCCCAACTATGGAAGCCACCGCGGTGTGCGCGCCGGCCACCAGGTCGACACCGATTGCTTCGACGGGGGTGCGGGCCAGCGCCGCCAGGGCAGCGCCGGGGTCGCCGAAGTAGGTGGCGACATGGATGGCCGGCCGGTTGGTCAGCCATCCCAGCGCCGTGTACATGCGCTCGGCCAGCGCGGGCGCGTCGGGGGAGATATCGGTCACCAGCGCCGGCTCGTCGAGCTGCACCCACTGCGCGTCGCTGTCGGCGAGCAGCGACAGCAGTTCGGAGTAGATCGGAAGCAGCTCTTCGAGCCGCTCGATCGGTGCGGCCTTACCGTCCACGGACTTGCTCAGCAACAGGAAGGTGACTGGCCCGATAACCACGGGACGTGCGGGGATTCCTTGCTCCTGTGCCTCTTTCAGCTCGGAGAGCACCTTGTCGGGGTTCAGCGCGAACCGGGTCGACGGCCCGATCTCCGGAACCAGGTAGTGGTAGTTGGTGTCGAACCACTTCGTCATCTCCAGCGGCGCGATGTCGTCGGTGCCCCGCGCAGCTGCAAAGTACCGTTCCAGCTCGTCGGAGACCGCGCTAACCCGGGCCGGCAGCGCGCCGACCAGAACCGCCGCGTCGAGCATCTGGTCGTAGTAGGAAAAGGTGTTCACCGGTACCGAGTCCAGGCCGGCCGCGGCCAGCTCCGACCACGTGTCGCGGCGCAGGTTGGCGGCGACGGACTCCAAGTCGGATCGGCTGGTGCGTCCGGCCCAGTAGCCCTCGGTGGCGCGTTTGAGTTCGCGGCGCGGGCCGATTCGGGGGGAACCGGTGATGGTTGCGGCAAATGGTTGAGCGGTCACGAGCTGGTCCTTCAATCGACGGGGTTGGTCACCGCCCGGGGACGCGCAGCCGATCCGGTTGGGGCGCGCCGCTGGCACACTCCGCAACAGGTACGGCCAAACGCCCATTCCACGAGGCGATGAGCCGCCGGACGCGTCGCGCCCGGCACAGCCGGCAGGTCTTCGGACTCGCAGGCGCGCACCCCGGTGGTGCTCCGCCCGGCCGACGATGCGGCCCGGAACGGGCCGCTGAGGAGCCGGGCAGGGTTTCTAGTGGCCGTCGCTTCCCAGTCGTTGGACCAGTGCTGTTGACGGCGGTCGTTCCTGCATACCGCTGCGGGACAGTCCCGGACTCTCACCGGGTTCCCTCTCGCGACGCAAAATTGCTTCGCTCGATGCTGGCGCCGCGTGGGCGTCAGCAGACCAACTGCGTGATCCAGGCTACTCTGCAGCGCTGTTCATAGGCGGATGTGACCGCACCGTCACGCTCGCGACAGGTCAGCCCGCCAACGCTTCGACAATGGGGACCTCGCCGTTGTTGAAGTCGATGGTTCGGCCGATGGTCGAGTCGTCGCCCAGCGTGGCGGCTGCGACCAGCGCGACGTCTGCGCGCGACACTGAATCTTTTCCGGGGCGCTTTGCCCCCCGGACTGCGATCCGGCCGGTCGCCGGTTCGAGGGTGAGCCGGCCCGGTCCCAGCACGGTCCAATCCAGGCCGCTGGCCCGCAGATGGGCATCCGCGGCCGCCTTGGCCTCCGCATAGGCGAAGAACGGATCATCTGCCGGCACCCCATGACCTGGGCCTGCGCCGAAGTACGAGACCATCACGAACCGCTTGACGCCGGCCTGCGCAGCGGCATCGATCACCCGGATCGCGGCATCGCGGTCGACGGCGTAGGTGCGCGCCGGGTTGCCGCCGCCCGCCCCGGCGGAAAAGACCACCGCGTCGTGTCCGGCCAGCAGGTCGGCCAGCGCTGCGGCGTCGAGCTGTTCGATATCGGCCGGCACGGGCTTCGCGCCCGTTACCTCGACGTCGTCGTGGTGGTCGGGATTGCGGAAGACCGAACTCACCTCGTCGCCGCGGTCGGTCAGGATGCGGGCCAGCTGCAGCGCGACCTTGCCGTGGCCGCCGATGACGATGATGCGTGCCATGCCCGTCCTATTTGAAGACGCTGTGGCTCAAGAAAGCGAGACCCGGCCCATGATCAGATCGATGATGGGTTTGCCCGGCGGGTACGCACCGGTGAGCGACGACATCGTGTGCCCGTAGTCCACCAGTAGCGTGATCCCGCTGATGCCGAAGGCGGCGGCGCTGTTGAGAAACGCCATGACGTCGCCCATCTGCTCCGGAGTGTGGACTTTGGAGCCGGTTTCATCCCGGTAGTCCTGCGCGAAGGTGAGCCATAGGTCTGCATTGGCCTGGGCCAGCGGGGTGTCGGTCGGACCCGGGCAGATCGCGTTGATGCGTACGCCCCTTCTTCAGCAGGGGATAGGCCTGGGTTGCCACGTAGGCGTTGATGGCCTTCTTGCTGAAGCCGTAGTGGATGATGCCTTCGGCCTCGTGCGCTGATACCCAGTCTTGGGCCGTCGCGTAGTCGGGCGTGGCCAGGAACTCCGTCAGCCGCGGCAGATCGTTCTCCCAGCCCATGCCGGCGACCGAGGAGATGAAACAGATCGCCGAGCCGGAGGGAAGCTGGCCGTTCTCGAGCAGGCGCTCGATGAGATGGCGGTGGCCGATGAAGTTGATCTTCATCAGGTCTGGCCCGTCGGCAATGCCGGCTGCGGAGAACACCGCGTGGACCGGTCCGCCGATCTCTTCGATCGCGGCGTCGATCGAAGCCGGGTCGCGCAAGTCGACAGTCAGCGCGCGGGCGACCTCATACTTCACCGGCGCGTAATCCATCACCACGACTTCGGCGCCGAGCTCGCCCGCTGCCTTGGCCGCCGCGGCGCCCATGCCCGTCGCGCCGCCGACAACCAGCACTCGCTTGCCGTCGTATCGCAACCGATCCATAACAGTCATTGGGCTCCCTCCGCGGGTCACGCTCTTACCCGCCCACTTTATGGAGAACATATATTTGGTTCAATACCGGGGTCGGAAAATCGCGTCCTGCTTGCTTCTACTTGGTGCGGACGGCGACACCGCGCAACACCGTGTCACGGGCGAGGACGAGCGACGCGCGCTTTCCGGCGGCGCGCAGGATGTTCTCCGGGATCCACTGCACGCCGATGACCGACCGTGCCAGCATCGCCGTGGACGGCGCGTCGACGCGAATCTCTGCCGACCGGATTCCTTCGGCGAGAAGCGATTTCATCTGCCGCAGTCGCGTGGCGTACGACCATCCCGGGTTGGCTGTCGGCGGAGATTGCCGCATCCAGGCGAGCTGAATCCTGAATTCGTCGGAAAACTGATCCAGCGCGTTGACGTTGACCCAGCTCAGCGCGTCCAATTTCTCGATGGGCGTCGCGTCCGACTGCAGGACGCCGACCCATCCCGCCTCAACCTTCTTCCCGAAAGAACGCATGATCGAAGCGAGGAGTTCGTCCTTGGACCCGATCACCCGATAGACGGTTCCGGTACCAAGGCCCGCCGCTGATGCGATGTCCCTGATGGTGGTCACTTCATAGCCTTTGCGGCCGAACTCGGTTCGTGCCACCGCGCGGACGTGCGCCGCGTTGTCGCTGTCGGCGTCGCTGTCATCTGCCCATGTCTCGATGACATCGTTTGCGGCTTTAAAAGCGTTGGACCGATCCAACGCCGAATCCGTCGGTGGCCGGGATGCCAACCCTTGCAGAATGATTCGGCACAGGAGCCCGGCCACTTGGTCGGCCGAAGCGTTATGGCGGATGACGTCGAACCCGACCTGCAGCATTGTCTGGCAGATACGATCGGCCAAGGTGGGAAGGTCGATGTCGGACGTGATGTAGCCGCTCCACCTGGCAGCGCGCAGCGTCTGCAGCATCGCCTCCCGAATCGCCGTCGGCTGTTGCTGCGTCAGTTTCATGAGTTCGGGATCTGCGCTCGGTCCCTCGTAGAAAGACATCTGCAGCGCGGCGCGATGCTGCACGGCACAGTTGGCGATCGTCAACCCCAGCTCAGTGATTTTCGCGGAGACGGGCCGCGAGTCGGGTTCGTCCAATCTCGCCTGTGCGCTTTGCGCGATGCGATTCAGATCGTCCTGATAGCGCCGGGTCAACTCGACCAGAATCGCCTCTTTGGACTCGAAATGGTGATACAGGCTTCCCGGGAGAATGCCTGCTGCGTCAGCGATTTCCTGCAACGACGTTCTTAGTCCGGAGGAGGCGATCAACGATGCCGCGGTCTGCAGGATCTCGGCCCGGCGCGTCCCGGCGTCGCTTGCGCCGGCTTGATCCGTACGATCGGCCGCCGTCTGCCGGCCCTTCGCCATTGCATTGGCTTTGGCCATGGCTAGTGGTGCGCAAGTCCGGAGGATCGCGGCTCAGCAAACATACGCACTCGTCCTCCCTCCGAACCAAATCTTTGTTAAAGGCTATCAGACTGCTCACAACAAATGCGGTCAAATGCCCTGCTCAAAGTGGTGACTGGCCGATTCTAGAGCGCAGGGCCGTCCCAGCTGTCACATGCCACCGCCTCCTCGGCAGACCGCCGTCCGGCCGGACTGAACGTGTGCCCGGCCCGACGCGGCCCACGGGTAGCAGACAGCCCCGACCATAGGCAGGGCTCCGGTGTCGAGAAGCCCCTGCCGGCCCCGCAGCGAAACACTGTGTCGCCCAAGTCCGTCATCGCAGGTCGCGGCGCCGCAACTCAATGAAGACGGAGCCTATGGGTTCAACCTCAGTCTGGATAGTCGTCTAGTCAGTCGGGGTGTGTGGCGTTGGTGTTGTCGGAATGGCGGAAGAGGTTTCGCGAAAGTGCAGATTTTGCGTGGGATTGCCTACCACCTGGCTGTGGTGTAGAGAGTCAACGTAGGCGATTATTGCTGTAGGTGACTATTGTTGTGGATGGTTGTCGGGTTGCATAGTTGTTGAAGCCGTTGATGCGGCTGGCTGGTTTGGGGTTGCGATGACGTTGGACTTTTCTTGGTTGCCGCCGGAGATCAACTCGGCGCGGATCTTTACCGGCGCGGGGTCGGGGCCGTTGTTTATGGCGGCGTCGGCGTGGGATGGGTTGGCTGCGGATTTGCGGGCGTCGGCGTCGTCGTTTGACTCGGTGATTTCCGGGTTGACGGGTGGGCCGTGGGCGGGTCCGGCGTCGGCGACCATGGCGGCTACGGCGGTGCCGTATGTGGGGTGGTTGAGCGCGGCGGCGGGGCAGGCGGAGTTGTCGGCTGGTCAGGCTCGGGCGGCGGCGACGGCGTTTGAGGCGGCGTTGACGGCCACGGTGCATCCGGCGACGGTGGCGGCTAATCGGGTGTCGTTGGTGTCGTTGGTGGCGACCGACTTCTTTGGCTTGAACGCTCCGGCGATTGCGGCTACTGAGTTCGATTATGTGGAGATGTGGGCTCAGGATGTGGCCGCGATGGTGGGGTATCACGCCGGGGCGGCGTCGGTGGCTTCGGCGATAACGCCGTTTAGTGTGCCGCCGGTTAATTTGGCGGGGTTGGCGGGGGTGGCTTCGATGGGGTCCGCGGTGGCCACGCAGGCGCAGGGGCTGCTGGCGGCGGCTCCGGCTGCGCTGACGGCGGTGCAGTCGGCGGCCTCGTCGGGGTCGTTGCAGTCGGTGCTATCGGTGGCGCGGATCGGGATGTATCCGGCGAGCATGATGATGTCTCCGTTGATGATGCTGGCGAATTCGGCGCGGGCGGGCACGAGCGGGCTGGGTGCGGCGGCGGCGACGGGGTTGGTCGATGCGCCGAAGTTTGTTGGTGACACCGCTCCGGCGATGAAGGGCCTGGGCGGCGGGGGCCTGGGTTCGGCGATGTCGGCGGGTTTGGGTAAGGCGCGGATGGTGGGGGCGATGTCGGTGCCGGCCAACTGGCATGGGTCCGCGCCGGTCGGGATCGGCAGTTCGGCGATGCATGGGCTGGGTGGGGCGGGTATGCCTAACCCTGCTGAGATGGCGCAGGCGGCCGGGGCTGGGGCCGGTGGTCGCATGGGGATGATGCCGATGCCGATGGGCATGGGCGGCGCCGGGGGCGGTATGCCCGGCGGGATGATGGGCCGCGGCGGGGCTAGTCCGAATATGACGCAGTCGCGGCCCAGTGTGGTGCCCCGGACCGGGGTCTGATGAGAGCCCGGATCGGCCGGGTTTTGGGTGGGTTGCTGTAGCGGTCGGACGGTTATTTCGTTGCACTTCTCAACGACGCCGAGCTGGCCGGGCACCAGCCGCGCGCGATGGCCGAAGACCACGACCAGATGCGTGGCGGCCGCTTCGAGGGGAGCCTTGAGGTCGAGCGACTTGCGCGCGGGTTGGGTGCAGTTGTTTGCTCGCCCAAACGCCGCAATGTGATGGGGTCGTCGAGCGCAGATCGGCCGACGGCGTCCGCCGCGGCAACATCTGCCACCAGTTTCTCCAGCCGCACCTGCATCTCGGCATACAGCCGCGCGGCGAGATCGGATCACGCTGCGGGCTCTGACATGCCCTGACACCAGATGTCGTCCGCGCGCATCATGCAGGGGGAGCAGCGTTGTTTTCTGGGATTCGGTGCCGTATTGCATGATCGCCGGAGCAATGGTGCCCGGGCACGCGTGGTTTTCTCGGTGTAGACCAGCTGCTCGAGCACCGCCGCTCCCCGGCCGCCGTACTCTCGGGGCCGGGAGACAGCCGCCCATCCGGCGTCGGCCATCGTGCGGTTTCACGCACGCAGCCTCCCGAATACCGCGGCATCGCGGCTGGAGGGCCGACGGGCGGCTATCAGCTCATCGGTGAGATTTGCCGACAGCCAGGCGCACAGTTCGGCGCGGAACTGTTGCACCTCCACCGGGTAATGAGAAATCCACGTTCCTTTTCGACCTGGCGATTGACTGTGGCCAAGCCGGACTTTACGTTGGAACAGATATTTGGTCAGCCAGATGCGTGGCATCGAGGCCGGAAGACTGGGGTAGGACCGCGTGGCGAGCGACCAGCGCAACCCCGATCGCGTGGCTCGATTGGGCATGCTGGCTTCGGCTCTTTCCGGACGCACAATGCGGGTGGCGCCGGCCGAACCCGGCGAGTTGGCGTGGACGGATGGCGCCACGATATTTGTGGATGCCGGCACGTCGGCGCACAGTCAGCTCGAGGCGCTGACTGTGCAGGCTTCGCTGCTGGCGGCCGGCAGCCTGGACCCCGATGTGCTGCGCACTCTCAAGCGGCGCCCCGCGGTAGCCAGGCGATATCTCGCAGTGGAAGGTCACCGGGCGCTCGCGGCGAACGAGAATTGGCTGCCTCCGCCGGTGCGAACGTTGGCTGACGCCCAGATCGCCGCCCGCAGCGATTCGCCGAGCGCCTCGCTGGCTGCAGCGCGGAGCCGGCATCCGGTAGCCGACCCGCCCAGTAGCTTCGGCACGATCCGCGCTCGAAACATGTTGGCAGCCAAGAGCCGCGGCGATACGGCGGCCGTCGGTAAGCAGGACGACCGGCGCACTCGGCAGCTGGCCCAGCTTGATCAGGACGACAACGAAGACCAAAGGGATGTCGTCGACATCTTCTCCGGCCCGATTGGCGGTGGGGGAGCTTTCGGTCGGTTGATGCGCCGCATGCTGCACTCGGTGCGCCGACTCGGCGAAGGCGGCCAGCCGGGGGCAGACGCGCCGACGCACCGCACACGGTCCGGAGTCCGGCGTAGTAGCGCGGTGCTCTCGACAGCACCTGCGGGACTGGTCGACGATCGCGCGGATCGGGGCCAAGGGACCACGTACCCCGAGTGGGATGTTCACCGTCGCTGCTATCGGCCGGACTGGTGCACGGTGCGGGAAGTGCGGCCGACCGTCAAGGACGTGTCGTCCCCGGATAGCCTGGACGGGTACGGATTACGCCGGCCCCTCGCGCATATCGGCTTGGGACCGGATTGGTTTCGGCGGCAGCTCCAGGGCGAGGACATCGATATCGACGCCGCCATCGAAGCACGCGTCGAAGCGATAGCCGGTTGCGCCCCCGGCGAAGCGATCTACATTGATCGCCTGCGCCGCCGGCGCGATCTCGCCGTACTGCTCCTGCTGGACGTCTCCGGCTCTGTCGCCGAGCCGGGTGCGCTCGGCAAGACGGTGCACGAACAGCAGCGGGCTGCCGCTGCCGCACTCGCCGTCGCCTTGAATGATCTCGGGGATCGATTGGCGCTCTATGCTTTCCATTCGCAGGGGCGAGCGTCCGTGCAACTGATGCCGGTGAAGCGCTTCGATGACGCTCTCGACGCGTCCGCGATGCGGCGTCTTCGTGGCCTGGTGCCCGGCGCGTACTCGAGGCTCGGTGCGGCGATCCGGCATGGCGCCGCTGTGCTGGAGAGCCGGGGTGGCACGACGCGGCGGTTGCTCGTCGTGCTGTCCGACGGGTTGGCGTACGACCATGGCTATGAACGCGTTTACGGGGCAGCCGATGCGCGCCGCGCGCTGGCTGAAGCCCGCGGCCGGGGCACCGCCTGTGTCTGCCTGACGGTCGGCGCCGGTACGGATCCCGAGGAGCTGCAACGTGTATTCGGGAGCGCTGCCCACGCGACCATTGCGCGACCGGAGCAACTGAGCCGGGTGGTCGGCCCGTTGTTCCGCACGGCCCTGCGTGCAGCCGAAGTCCGACGACCTGAAAACCGCCGTACCGTAATGCCTCACGTCAATATGCCCGCGAAAATTAGTCGATGCCTCACGTAGGAATGCCCGCGAAACGGGGGATCAGCTGGCCTTGATCCGGATGCCTTTGCGGACGTCGGGTAGGGCGGTGGGGATGCTGGCCAGGTAGAGCTGCTCGGTCTTGTCCTTGGCCAGCAGTAGGAGCCGGTTCTGCAGATCGGCGATCTCTCGGCCGATTTTGGCCGGGTTGAGGCTGTCGCGGTAGGCGATCAGTTCGGCCTGCTGTGCTGGTGAGAGGACGCCGGCGGCCAGGAGCCGGTCCAGTGGGGTCTGCGGTGTGTCGTAGAGACGTCGGCGTCGGCCATCACCGCTGCTGGCGTACCCGATGGGTTTCTTGGTCGGGGTCAGGTAGTTGAGCCGGTCGTTGACCAGTGGCCAGAGCCGGTTGAGCACGGCTCGTTCCTCGGGGGTGTCGTAGCGGTAGTAGAAGGCGTACTTGCGGACCAGGTGGTTGTTCTTGGACTCGATCGTGGCCTGGTCGTTCTTCTTGTACGGCCGGGAGCGGGTGAAGAAGATCTCCATCTGCGCCGCCCACTTGATGACGGCCTTGTTGAGGAACTCGGTGCCGTTGTCGAAGTCCAAACCGGTGACTTCGATAAGGGATCTCCTGCACGCCCGCCTTCAATGCGCCCAGGATGTGGGCGTGGGCGTTGTTGCGCACGCTGCGGGTGAAGACCCAGCCGGTGTGCACATCGGTGAGGTTCAGGGTGCGGGCGAACTCGCCCTTCAGTGTCGGGCCGCAATGCGCGACCGTGTCGCCCTCGAAGAACCCGGGCTCGGCTTCTACCTCGATCGCCTGCCTTGCGGATCTTGATCGAATTCCGCAGCAGCGGTGAGGGTTTCGTCGTCGATACACCCCTGATCTGGTCCTTGGCCTTCGCCGGCGCCAGATACCGGTCGATCGGTCGCCGCGCTCATCGCCAGCAGTTCCGCACGCACGGCCGGGCTGTAGCGGTCACGACCATAGACCAGCTCACCGTGGCGTTCGCAGGCCGTCGAGTTGCAGTGCCATCGACGCAGCCAGGTACTTCCCGCACTGCCCACCCGAGGCGGCCCAAACCCGCTGCAGCACCTTGAGCGCGTCGTAGGAGATACTTCGCAGCCCGCGGCTTGCGTGGCCGCGTGGCGACAGCTGCGACCCGATCCCGGCGGCCGCTTCGCCGCGCGGTCAGCCGACGCCGGGCGTTGTCCCGCGACCACCCCGTCACCGCCACCACCTCGTCCAGAATCCGGCCCTTGCCCTTCTTCGCGGCCTTCACATACGCCCTGGCGTACCTCGTGGTGACCTCGGCACGAGACGACATCGACAACCCACTTTCCATGCCCCACGACGCTCACCGTTTCGCGGGCATTCCTACGTGAGGCACCGAGGGTGTTTCGCGGGCAGTTTCCGTGAGTCAAGCCGCGTACTTGAGCCAAATATCTGTTCCGCGCTACGCTGCGCCCATGACCGACGGCGTGACACCACGGGCGTGCCGCCCCTTCTACGTGTCGGTCGGCAACGAGGAGCAGGTGTTCAAGGCGGCCTTGCACCAAGGGCTCTCGGTATTGCTCAAGGGTCCCACCGGGTGCGGCAAGACGCGGTTCCTCGAGGCCATGGCCCACGATGTGCAGCGGCCACTCATCACGGTGGCCTGCCACGACGACCTCAGCACCGCTGATCTGGTCGGGCGCTACCTGCTGCGTGGCGGCGAAACGGAATGGGTCGACGGCCCGCTGACCCGGGCCGTGCGTGAGGGCGCGATCTGCTACCTCGACGAGGTCGTCGAGGCACGGCAGGACACCACCGTCGTGCTGCATCCGCTGGCCGACCACCGCCGCCAGCTGCCTATAGAACGCCTCGGCGTGACACTCGATGCCGACCCGGGATTTTGCCTGGTGGTGTCCTACAACCCCGGGTATCAAAGCGTGCTCAAGGATCTCAAGGATTCGACGCGTCAGCGCATGGTCGCGATCGAATTCGGCTTCCCGGCAGGAGATGTCGAGGAGAGGATCGTCGCCCACGAGGCCGGCATCGGCCCCGACGCGGCCGCCGCGCTGGTGCGATTGGCTCAGGCGATCCGGCGTCTGGAGAACGGCGGGTTGCGCGAAGGGGCGTCGACCAGGGTGCTCATTGCCGCGGGACGACTGATGTCCGAAGGGCTGAGCCCGTCGGAGGCCGCGCGCGCCGCCATCGCCGGGCCGCTGACCGACGACCCCCAAGCCGCGAGCGGCCTGTTGGAAATGATCGACGTCTACTTGCCTGACCTGTAGTCAACGCGGGCGATTGACGGTAAGACCGTCCCGCGATAATGTCAGAACAAATGTTAGGTTTATGGCTGGACAGCCGCGACGCACCAGTTAAGGCGGGAGGTGAGATTGTCCTACGAGAGCGCAGCGCAGCCGATCAAGATCGGCTACCTGTTCGACTTCCTGCTGCCGGAGGGCTACCCGCAAGAGATGCGGGACGACCTCACCCGGCCATTCGACCTCGTATTCAGCGACGGCGTGCGCCAGCGCGTGATCGACCGGCCGGTGGAGATCGTGTACCGGGAGGTGGAGGGGCTACCCAAAGGCACCGTCAAGGCGGTCATCGACGCCTACGGCGAGCTGGTCGACGAAGGCTGCCTGGCGGTGTTCGGCCCGCACATCACCGAGAACGCCGTGCCGGTTCGGGAGGCGATCGAGGAGCGATTCCGGGTTCCGGCCATCAATGTCTGCGGCAGTGACGACTGGCTGGGTGAGTGGACCTTCGCGTTTCCGCAAGGGTCGATGACTGACGAACCGATCTTCTGGGCGGACTTGCTCGCCAAGGGCGGCCACACCGAGGTGGGTGTGCTGGTCGAGCAATCGCTGGTCGGCGAGAGCTACCTGAAGAATTTCCGAAACGCGGTTCGCCGCAGAGGTATTCGCATCGTCGCCGAAGCACAGATCGCACAAACCGCCCAGGACATCGGTCAGGCGATCCGCACCGTGCATGAGGCAAATCCGAGCGCGCTGGTGCATTGCGGTTTCGGCTTTGGGATCGTGTTCATCAATCCGGCCCTGGCAGAACTGAACTGGGACCCGCCGCGGTTCACCAGCACCGCGTTTCAGAATGCCTGGATCAATCCGGTGATGTGGCAAGCGTTCATGGGGTGGACCGGGATCGACCAGTACGACGAAGACAACGGCGTGGGCCAGGGCTTCCTGGACCGGTTCGAGTCGGAGTACGGCCGGCGCCCGCAGTACTGCGTTCCAGTAGTGAACCGCGACGTGGCCAGCACGCTGCTGCGCGCATTCGCCGACGCCCATCCGTTGAGCCCCCGCGGCGTGAAAGAGGCCCTGGAGCGGGTGAAGATGCTGCCGGCCGCGTCCGGTGCACCCGGGACCCGGGTCTCGTTGGGGAAGTGGACCCGGCGGGCCTGGATGGGTGCCGGTTACCTGGTAGCCCGCAAGCTCGACGCCGACGGCGTCAATTCCCATCTCGTCGACCGGTTTGGTGAGTAACCGATGACCACACACCACACGACCCCGTCTGCCGTCAGTCCGACCGTCGAACCGCGGAAGCGGTCCTCAGTTTGGACTGCGGTGTGGGTTGTCGTAGCCGTCGCGGTGCTGGCCGTCATAGCGTACTACGCGCGCAAGGGCGCTGTCTCCGAACGGATTCGGAATCCGAATGTCACCGGTGCCCCGCGACCGGTAGAACCGTTATTCGGCTACCATAACTGGCTGGACCTGTTCCAGATCTTCACGATCATCTCGATGTCCATCATCATCGGGGTCTACGTGGTGGTGTGGCGTAGGCATCCGGGTCATCCCGTCCTCCTGATGGGAATCGTCACAACGCTGATCGTCTGGCAAGACCCCATCATGAACTGGTCGCCCTACGCGGTTTACAACCCGCAACTGTGGCACTGGCCGGAAGACTGGCCGCTGGTGTCGTTATCGCCAACGGTGGAGCCCTTTCTCGTCATCGGCTACATCATGTTCTACCTGGGCCCCTACTTCCCGGCCATCGCGATCCTGCGCCGAATTCAGGCCCGTCGTCCCGTCGATTCGTTCGTATGGCGCCATCCACTGATCAGCCTGGCGGCGATCATCCTGCCCCTTGGGATCCTCATCGACGCGATGCTCGAGGTCACGCTGGTGCGCACCGGCTTTTACATCTACGACCAAGTCATTCCGTTCGGGTCCGTCTTCGCCGGGCAGACATACCAATTTCCGTTCATCTGGGAAACCGTGATGGTGACCTTTGTGATGATCCCGGCGGGTGTGCTGCTGTACCGCGACGACACCGGCCGCACGGTGGCAGAGAAGCTGGCCCAGCGAGTACGAGTCTTCGCCCGCCGCCCGACCCTCGGGATGTTCGTGGTGATGTTCGTCCTCATCAACCTCGCCTACTTCGCCTACGGCACTGGCTTCGCCATCATCAAGTGGACCAGGACTGCCACCTCGGTGGCCTGCCCGTGGCCGTACCCGGAAGCTAAAGTCTATGACCCCCAGGGCTTTTACGAGAAAAACGGACAGCCTGGCCCGTACTCGGTGGGAATCTGGTCGACCTGGATGAGCGCCCAGCCAAACGGACGTCCGAACGTGCAGCTTTCCGCGGACGGAGATGGGTGTGCGCCCCGGCCATGAGTGAGTTACGCACCGTCGTCATCACCGGTGCCTCGCGCGGACTCGGCCTCGCCTCCGCTACCCACATGTACAGACAGGGTTGGCGGGTGGTGGCAGCCATGCGCTCACCCGATTCGGGTCGGCAAGCGCTGCGGTCGAAGACCGGCGCCGGAGTCGACGACCCGCGGTTGATCGCCATCCCGCTCGACCTCACCGACTACGCCTCGGTCGCCGCTGCGGCCAAGTCGATCGAGGCGGCTGTCGGGGCCCCGCATGCGCTTGTGCACAACGCGGGTATCGCCGCGGCCGGAACAGTGGAGGAGACGCCGATTGATCTCTGGGAGCAAATGTTCGCAACTCACGTGTTCGGACCGGTGCTGCTCACCAAAGCCCTGTTGCCAGCAATGCGGGCCGCGGGGCGGGGGCGAATCGTCGTGATCTCGAGTCAGGGCGGCGTGCGGGGCATGCCGGAGATCGCGGCTTACTCGGCCGCCAAGGGCGCACTGGAACGTTGGGCCGAATCTTTGGCCGGCGAGGTGGCGCCGTTTGGGCTCGGCGTCACCGTTTTGGTGACCGGGACCTTCGACACCGACATCATCACCGACGCGGGGACGTCGGACCTGCGAGACTTCAACGGACCCTACGCCGCTCACCACGCGAAGATCGATCGTCGGGGCCGCTTCGCGATGCGGTTCGCGGCGTCACCGGACCGCTTCGCCCAACGGCTCGCCAAGGTCGTCGAGGACCGGGCACCGTTCGCCCGGCACGCGGTGGGGCCCGACGCCCGCATGCTCATGGTTGCCAACCGGCTGCTTTCCAGTAAGGCTCTCCATAGGGTGACCCGTCTGGCGATGGGCATCCCAGGTCCCGGCGCTCTGCGGAGCGCCCCGTTTAAAGAGAGCGACAAACATGGCTGACACTGCGACGGTCCGCTTCGAGTCCAAGATGATGATCGACGGCGAGCTCGTCGACGGGCAGGCGGGCACGTTCACCAACATCAACCCGGCGACCGAGGAGACGCTCGGTGAGGTCGCCGATGCGTCGAAGGCGGACATGCATCGGGCCATCGACGGCGCCCGGCGGGCCTTCGACGAGACCGACTGGTCGACCAACCACGCATTGCGACAGCGGTGCCTGTTGCAGCTTCAGGAGGCACTCGAGGCAGAGCGCGAAGAGCTGCGCGAAGAGCTCATCCTCGAAGTCGGCGCTCCCCGGGCAATCACCTTCGGGCCCCAGCTGGATGCGCCGCTGGCCGACGGACTGCGGTATCCCGCCAGGCTGATCGACGAGTACCCGTGGGAAACCGACCTGGGCGACGCGCTGATCAGCATCACCGGCCAGCTGACCACCCGCAAAGTCTGGCGGGAACCGGTGGGCGTGGTCGGTGCGATCGTGCCGTGGAACTTCCCGTTCGAGGTCACCATCAACAAGCTCGGCCAAGCGCTGGGCACCGGTAACACCGTGGTGCTCAAAGCGGCGCCGGACACCCCGTTCAATGCGACCCGCATCGGCCGGCTGATCGCCGAATCAACTGATATTCCAGCGGGTGTCGTCAGTGTCATCACCGCGTCCGACCACCTGGTGGGGGAGGAGCTCACACTCTCGCCCAAGGTAGACCTGATCTCGTTCACCGGCTCGACCGCGGTGGGGAAGCGAATCATGGAAAAGGGCGCGGCGACGATGAAGCGGCTGTTCCTCGAGCTAGGTGGCAAGTCGGCCACCATCGTCCTGGAAGACGCCGATTTCGGGATGGCATGCGCGATCGGTATCGCGCCGTGCATGCATGCCGGGCAGGGCTGTGCCAACCCAACCCGGTTGCTGCTACCGCGATCTCGCTACGACGAGGGTGTGGAGAACCTCAAGAACATCTACGAGAACGTCATGCCTGGAGACCCGCAGGACCCCGGAACCCTTTGCGGACCGGTGATTTCGGACAAGCAGCGCAAGCGCGTGCTGGGCTACATCAACCAGGGCGTCGAAGAGGGTGCGACCTGCCTGGTCGGCGGCCCGGATGCGCCCACCGGCTTTGACAAGGGATTCTTCGTCAGGCCAACGCTCTTCGTCGACGTCGACAACTCCATGACGATCGCTCAGCAGGAGATCTTCGGCCCGGTTCTGGCCGTCATCCCCTTCGACGACGAGGAGGACGCGATCCGGATCGCCAACGACAGCCCGTACGGATTGGCCGGCAACGTGATGTCGGGTTCCCTGGAGCATTCACTGGCCGTGGCCCGACGGCTGCGGGCCGGCTTCATCGGCGTGCAGGGCGGCGCTCCGTACGGCGCTGACACACCGTTCGGCGGTTACAAGGACAGCGGGGTAGGCCGGCAGAACGGTGTCGCCGGGTTCGACCAGTACACCCAGATCAAGTCGGTGGGCTACCCGGCCGGCTAGAAGAGCGGGGGCTTAGGGAGGCATAAGTGCAACTGTTTGATGATCTCGAGGACTTCGGGTCCTTCGATGATGTGGTCTCCGGTGATGTCCGCGATCCCTACACCGAGTTGGCTCGGTTGCGGCGCGAGGAGCCCGTGCAGCGCATCGACATGTCGGCCATGCCACACGAAGAGTCCAAGCCGGTGTTCATCGTCTACCGCCACGAAGAGGTCGCGCAGATGCTGCGGGATAATGAGACGTTCTCGTCGGCGATCATCATCGACGCTTTCGGCGATGTCCTGGGCCGCCACGTCATGCTCGGGATGGATGAACCCGAACACGGCCGCCACCGATCCCTGGTAGCAAAGGCGTTCTCGCAGAAGGCGTTAGCGCGCTGGGAAGACGAACTGGTCGGGAAGGTGGGCAATGAGCTGATCGACCAGTTCGCCGCCCGCGGACATGCCGATCTGGTGAAGGAATTCACTTTTCCCTATCCGACCCAGATCATCGCCGGACTGCTGGGCCTGCCGCGCCAGGACTACCCGCAGTTTCAGCGCTGGTCGATCTCACTGCTGAGTTTCACCATCAACCCGGAGCGCGGCCGGGACGCGTCGCAGGCGTTGCAGGAGTACTTCACGCCGATCCTCGCGGCGCGGCGTGCGGATCCCCGTGACGATCTGATCAGCCGTCTGGCTCAGGCCGAGGTCGGCGGGGAAAAGCTGTCCGACGCGGAGATCTTTTCGTTCCTGCGGCTGCTGCTACCGGCGGGAGTTGAAACGACGTACCGCTCGCTGGGAAACATGCTGTTCGGATTGCTCTGCAACACAGACCAACTCGATGCGGTCCGGGCCGACCGGTCGCTGTTGCCGCAGGCGATCGAGGAGGCGGTGCGATGGGAACCGCCGCTGCTCACCATCACCCGGGTAGCCACCCGCGACACCGAACTGGCGGGTGTGCCCATCCCCGCCGGCTCCGCGGTGATGCCTATGCTGGGTGCCGCCAACCGGCAAGACGACCGATACCCGGATCCCGATCGCTTCGACATCTTCCGCCCGGCCAGAGCACATATCGGCTTCGGACACGGTGTCCATGTGTGCCTCGGAATGCACCTGGCCCGGCTGGAGATGCGGGTGGCGCTCAACCTGCTGTTGGACCGGTTGCCCAGCCTGCGTCTGGACCCCGAGGGCGACGATCCGCATATCCGCGGGCAGGTCTTCCGGTCGCCGACATCGCTTCCAGTGCTGTTCGATCCGTCCAGCTGGAAACAGCGCACATCGTAAGTGCTGCGCTGCAACGCGATAGTCCGCTGGCACGTGATCGGGGTAGCTACCGAACTCGAAGGCATGCGAGCGGTGGGTCTTCTGAAGAAGAATCCGAGGGCTGAAATCGCGTTGACGGGCTATATGCAGAGGTGACCAACGTCCTGAAAAGGGAGACTTCGGTCCCTGTTGCGGGGCTTCGGTTAAATGATCGGATATCCTCATCGATATTTTCTTTTCGCCGGTGCCTTCTGCGCAGAACCAGTGGGACGGGTACCACGACCGACCGTCACAGGAGGCAGTGATGCGCAGCAGTAACCGTTGTGCGGCGGTTCCTCGGTCCGGTCTTCGGCGTCGGGGGCGGCCAAGGCGGGAGCCGTCCCCTCGAGGATGGGCTTCATGGACGGTCGGGAGCGCCGCCCTCGGCGTGTTGACCGTCCTCGGCGGGTTCGGCTTCATCACGTACGTCGGCGCTCAGCCGGCGGCCGCTACTCCGTTCAGCTCCGAAGAGCAACAAATCCTTGACGAGTTGCCGTTCGGCTTCACGGGGAGTTCTTGCGAAACGGCCAGCAGCCCGCCCCCCGGCTCGGTGGCTAGCCTGGACTGCGGCCAAAATGCCGGACTCAACAGCCCCGTGGGCGGGCACTTTACGTTATTCGCCGACCCGGATTCTTTGAACCGTGCCTTCCAGAATGGCCTGACCAATCGTGGGTCCGACTATGTGCCGTCGCCGTGCCCGGGTCTGGACGCCTCGCCGGCCACGTGGCATTACACCGCGACCCCTGCCGAGATCGCCGGCCAGATCTTCTGCGGCACCTTCAAAGGCACCCCCGATATCGAATGGACACGCGATCGAGAACTGCTGCTCCTCAACGTCTACGACGGTCCCGACCTGAACAGCCTGTTTCAATGGTGGGATAGCCACGGGAACGAGCCCCGCGAGCCGCCTCCGTTTACGCGATGAGTTCTGATGCGTCTATGGCAGGTGCCCAGGACTGAGGTCTTCCGGAGCTCGATACCCAGTGAAGCCGGTGACGAGTCCTCTTGCGCCGCAACGCTTGGCGGCATCGAAGGATAAGGAGAACGCGGCCGAGACGAGGGCCACCAGTTAACTCGGACACTATCGCCTCGACCGCATGTCAGACACCGGGGTCCTCGAGATGACGGGATTCAGCCCGACCCGCTGAGCATTCCGGCCGCAGCCCGGTATCAACGGGCAATTCCCGTTCAGACCACCCCGCTCCCGGCCCGCCGAGCGCACTGGTCGACAATCGACAAAAGACCCGCTTACAAAACTGTGCGTCCGAAGTCGCTCATAGTGTCGAAGGAGACACAACCATGGCTGAAGCCGTCATCGTCGAGGCTGTACGCTCACCGGTCGGCAGGCGCAACGGGGGGCTGTCCGGGGTGCACCCCGCTGACCTGTCCGCGCAGGTTCTCAATGGGCTGGTCGATAAGGCCGGCATCGACCCGGAGATTGTCGACGACGTCATCTGGGGCTGTGTCATGCAGGTCGGTGAGCAAGCCCTCGATATCGCCCGTACCTCACTGCTGACGGCCGGTTGGCCCGAGACCGTCCCCGGGGTGACCGTCGATCGCCAGTGCGGGTCCAGCCAGCAGTCCGTGCATTTCGCCGCGGCCGGCGTGGTGGCCGGCCACTACGACGTGGTCGTCGCCGGCGGTGTGGAGTCGATGTCGCGGACCCCCATGGGGTCGTCTCTGGCCAATGGCGGACGACCGTATCCGGAGACCTTCAAGGCGCGCTATGAGGGCAAGGTCCCTAACCAGGGCATCGGCGCGGAGATGGTCGCCGAGCAATGGGGTCTGGACCGCATCGCGCTCGACGAATTCTCCCTGGGTTCGCATGAAAAGGCTGCTGCTGCACAGGATTCCGGTGCCTTCGATGACCAGATCGTGGGCATCAAAGACCAGGACGGCAACATCGTGCTCAAGGACGAGGGCATCCGCCGCGGTACCCCGATGGAGAAGATGGCTTCGCTGAAGCCGGCGTTCAGGGAAGACGGTGTGATCCACGCCGGCAACTCCTCACAGATCTCCGACGGCTCGGCAGCGCTGCTGTTCATGTCCGCCGAGAAGGCGGCCGCGCTGGGGATGAAGCCGATCGCCAAAGTGCATACCGCGACGCTGGCCGGGGCGAACCCGGTGATCATGCTGACCGCGCCCATCCCGGCGACCCAGAAGGTGCTGAAGCGCTCCGGGCTGAGCATTGATGAGATCGGGGCCTACGAGGTCAACGAAGCGTTCGCGCCGGTTCCGCTGGCCTGGTTGCGTGACATCGGAGCCGACGAGAAGAAGCTCAATCCCAACGGCGGCGCGATCGCGCTGGGCCACCCGCTCGGCGGCTCGGGCGCGCGATTGATGACCACGCTGCTGTACCACATGCGGGACAAGGGAATTCGTTATGGCCTGCAGACCATGTGCGAGGGCGGCGGTCAGGCCAACGCCACCATCCTGGAGCTGCTGTGACAGACGCCGACGGCGGCTCACAACCGGGAGCGCTCGTCGAGCGCCGCGGCAATGTCATGGTCATTACGATCAACCGGCCCGAAGCCCGCAATGCGGTCAACGGTGCCGTCAGCATCGGCGTCGGAGACGCGCTGGAAGAGGCGCAAAACGACGCCGACGTGCGGGCGGTGGTGATCACCGGCGCGGGCGACAAGTCGTTTTGCGCCGGCGCTGACCTCAAGGCGATCTCGCGCCGGGAGAACCTGTATCACCCCGACCATGGCGAGTGGGGCTTCGCCGGTTACGTGCACCACTTCATCGACAAGCCCACCATCGCCGCGGTCAACGGCACCGCCCTGGGTGGCGGCACCGAGCTCGCGCTGGCCAGCGACCTGGTGGTGGCCGACGAGCGGGCCAAATTCGGTTTGCCGGAGGTCAAGCGCGGCCTGATCGCGGCTGCCGGCGGTGTCTTCAAGATCATGAACCAGCTGCCCCGCAAAGTGGCGCTCGAACTGTTGTTGACCGGCGAGCCCCTCACCGCATCCGACGCCTATGAATGGGGCCTGATCAACCAGGTCATCAAGGAGGGCTCGGTGCTGGACGCGGCGCTGGCGTTGGCCGCCCGGGTGACCGTGAACGCACCGCTGTCGGTGCAGGCCAGCAAGCGCATCGCCTACGGGGTCGACGACGGCATCATCACCGACGAAGAAGCGGGCTGGGAGCGCACCATGCGCGAGATGCGTTCCCTGATCAGATCCGAGGACGCCAAGGAGGGACCTTTGGCGTTCGCCGAGAAGCGGGAACCGGTCTGGAAAGCACGCTAGTGCGCCAAGACGTTGACTCCCCACCGGAATGCGGCGGGTAGCAGCGTGCACGCGGGGACGATGGCGCGGCGCGCCGCGCGTGGCGTGCTGGCCAGCACCAGACCGCGGGTGAGCAGCCGGTAATCGCGGGTAACCCGGTGCCACGCAGCCTCATACGACGCCGGCGCGTCGTCGACGATCGCGCTGACCACCGCGGCAGCCTGCTTGACGGCCAGGCTGATGCCTTCACCGGTCAGCGCGTCCTCATACCCGGCTGCGTCGCCGACCAACAGGACCCGTCCTGCCACGCGGCGCGAAACCACCTGCCGCAGAGGGCCGCAGCCACGTGCCTGTCCGCGGCTGGCGCCTTGCAGATGGCGTGCAAGCCGCGGGAACCAGTCGAGTTCGGGTCGCTGACGGGACAGGATCGCGACGCCTACCAGATCCGGTTCCACCGGAGTCACGTACGCCTCACCCCAACGGGACCAATGCACTTCGACGAACTCCGACCACGCCGGCACCCGGTAATGCCACCGCACGCCGTAGCGCCGTGGCGTTCCGGCCGTTGCTTCGATTCCGACCGCGCGCCGGACCGCCGAATGCAGTCCATCGGCTGCCACCAACCATTTCGCGCGTACCCCGGCGGCCGTGACGCCATGTGCATCTTGCGCAACACTGGTCACCCGCGTCCGGATCCATTCAGTGTCTTGCTCTTTGGCCCGTGCCGCCAGCGCAGCGTGCAACGTGGTGCGTCGCACACCCCGCCCCGGCCCGGTGCGAAACCGCGCCTCGGCCCGGCGATGTTCGCTCACGTACGCGATCCCGTGAAACGGCATGCCGACCGGGTCCACGTCGAGCGACGACAGTTCGGTCAGACCACCGGGCATCAGCCCCTCGCCGCAGGCCTTGTCGATCGGGCTCTCGCGAGGTTCGGCCACGATCACCGAAAGTCCTTGCTTGCGCGCGTTTAACGCCGTGGCGAGGCCGCCGGGGCCGCCGCCGACAATCAGCAGATCGGTATCGTAGGTCGTCATGAGTAGCCCAAAACCGAGTTCTCCACCCGCAAACGCACCGTCAGCAAGATCGCATTGGCGAGTGTGAAACCGAGCGCGGTCAGCCACGCGGTATGGACCATCGGCAGCGCGAACCCTTCGGCCACCACTGCAACATAGTTCGGGTGGTGCATCAACCGGTAGGGTCCACGTCGCACCAACGGTTCATGCGGCAACACGATCACCCGGGTGTTCCACCGCCGGCCCAGCGACGAGATACACCACCAGCGCAGCCCCTGACAGGCCGCCACCACGGCCACCATCGGCCAGCCGAGCCACGGTATGAACGGCCGGTGCAGGGCCCATGGTTCGACGACGCAGCCGAGCAGCAGCAGTGCGTGCAGGATGACCATCGCCACATAGTGCTGGCGGCCGAACTCCTTGCCGCCCTGGGCGAAAGACCAGCGCGCATTGCGCTTGGACACCGCCAGCTCGGCCAGGCGTTCGATGACGACCGCCAGGATCAGCAGGTAGTACATGGCCCTACCATCTGAGCAGCACCAGTTCCGAACAGAAGGCCGGCCCCATCGCGATCATCAGCCCGATCGAACCCGCCGGCGGCGGATCGGCCATGTTGGCCCGCAGCACGTCCAGTACCGATACCGAAGATAGGTTGCCGTTGTCGCGTCACCGAACTATCTTGACGCTGAATGGTCAGTGAGTCATGCATGCGGGCCACTCCGGCGGCGCCGGCGAGACAACCCAGGCCGGACAGCGGAATGCGCTTTACGTCCTGGCGCAGCCCCACGCGGGTGGCCAGCCGCGCTTCCAGGGTCGGCACAGCGAGCCCGGTAACCGTCGTCGAAATCCAGCGCCGTCAGCAACGCCTGCTCGCCCAAGCCGAGGGCGACGTCGACGTCGACGAAGGCATCATTTGCCTCGGTGAAGCCGCTCAGCCCGCCGTAGCGTGGCAGCGGCAATGCGGTGTGGCGCGACTGGACCCCGCCGCTGAGGGCGAACCGTCGGAACTCCGGGCCGGCAAAGTCGGTCAGCGCGCCAATACCCTCGTTTTGGCTGTACCGGTTTTGCGGGAATGTCACTGCCACCCCCGCCACGGATGGACTCGTAGTCGTAGTGGCCGTCGGCGTCTGCACACTGAGGTGCGCTGAATTTCCCCCTGCGAATGTATTCATGCAGGGAGTCACGTTACTGCCGCCGGATAGGATCAGATTCCGCCGGGTAAGGATGTTGACCTGCGCACATTTACGCTGACGGCTATGCCGGCGCCGTTGATCGTCGCCATTGGGGGGTACACGCCTGCACTGCACGCCGAGTCCTGGGTTGCGCCGAATGCCGGCGTGATCGGCAAGGTCAGCCCCGCCCCGGGCCCGTCTCCTTCTCGGGCCGTTTCGCGGCCCGCATCGTCGACGGGCTAGGTTGGATTGCCCGTCTCCTTCTCGGGCCGTTTCACGGCCCGCATCGTCGACGGGCTAGGTTGGATTGCCCGTCTCCTTCTCGGGCCGTTTCACGGCCCGCATCGTCGACGGGCTAGGTTGGAAATATGCGGATTCTCGTGACCGGCGCCACCGGCTACGTGGGATCACGCCTGGTCGCTGCCCTGCTGGCAGGCGGCCACCAGGTAGTGGCCGCCACCCGAAACCCGGCTCGGCTCAACGATTTCGGCTGGTATGACGACGTTGAACCGGTCAAGCTCGACGCTTCCGACCCCGTGTCAGCGCACGCGGCGTTTGCGAGTTGTGGGCAGGACATGGGCCCGGTTGACGTGGTGTATTACCTGGTGCACGGGATCGGTCAAGCCGGCTTCCGAGAAGCCGACAAGGCGGCGGCCGCAAATTTGGCCGTCGCGGCCAGGGATGCCGGGGTACGGCGGATCGTCTACCTGGGCGGCTTCGTGCGCGAAGTCGGGGCCCTGTCCGAGCACCTGACCAGCCGGGCCGAGGTGGCCGAGGCCCTGACGGTTGAGGGCGGCCCGGAACTGGTGTGGCTGGGTGCGGCCATGATCGTCGGCGCCGGGTCGACATCGTTCGAGATGCTGCGCTACATGGGAGACCGGTTCCCGTTCATGCCGATGCCGGGCTGGATGCACAACCCGATTGACCCGATCTCGATCCGTGATGTGCTCCACTACCTGGTTGCCGCGGCCGACGCCGCCCTAGTGCCCGCGGGCGCCTATGACATTTGCGGCCCCGACACCACGTCGTACCGCGAGTTGCTCAAAAAGTATTCGCGTATCTCCGGCAGGTGGCATGCCGCTTGGCGGGTGCCCGGAATCGACACCGCGATCGCGTCGCTGTTCGCGGAGGTAGCCCTACCGGTGCCCCAAGGCCTGGCCGGAGATCTGGTGGAGTCGCTGGACCACCCGATGCGGGCGTCCGACAGTGGTCTGCGTGATCGGGTGCCTGACCCGCCCGGCGGCTTGCTCGGCGTCGACGACGCTATTGCATTGGCAATGGCGGACACGTCCAACCAGACGCCCCGGCCGGTCAACGCCCTGGCAGATCCTCATGATCTGGCCGACACCGATCCGGAATGGGCCGGCGGTGACGCGCTACGTATCCGGCGGCTCGCCCGCGCGGTGACCCCACCCATCGCACGGCCCACCCTGCGGCTGGTGAACATCGTGCCCGGCCCGCTCGCCGGTGCGCTGCGAACCAGCCTCGACATCCTGATCACTCTGACACCGAAAGTCCACCCTGCATGAGCCAGTCGACCGCTCCCGACCACAGCAGCGCGCTCGAAGAGATTCGCCGCGCGATCACCAATGTCGCTGTGCCGCATCATGAATCGCCCGCGGTCATGCGGCGACGCCGCATCGTCGTAGGCGTCACGTTGGTGATCGGCGCTGCGGTGCTCGGCTTTACGCTGAGGCGAACACCCGGCGAGTCGAGCTTCTACTGGCTGACGCTGGCGCTGGCGGCGGTGTGGATGGCCGGTTCGTTCATCTCCGGGCCGCTGCATCTGGGTGGCATCCGCTGGCGTGGCCGCAACCAGCGACCGGTCATCACCGGGACCACCGTTGGTCTACTGGTCGGCGGCACGTTCGTGCTGGGCGGACTGATTGCCAAAGAGATGCCAGTCGTGGCCGGCTTGATCATCCGGGTGTTGCAATACGCACATCAGGGATCGTTTTTGCTGATCGTGCTGATCACCTTGGTCAATGGTGTTGCCGAGGAGGTGTTCTTCCGCGGTGCCGTCTACACCGCGTTGGGCCGACATTTTCCGGTGGCCATTTCTACCGTCTTGTATGTCGCCGTCACTATGGCTAGCGGGAACGTGATGCTGAGTTTCGCCGGGGTCATCCTCGGAACCGTGTGCGCGTTGGAGCGCCGGGCCACCGGCGGGGTGCTGGCGCCGATGTTGACCCACTTCGTGTGGGGCCTGATCATGGTGCTGGCGCTCCCACCGTTGTTCGGCGTCTGACCCACTGCCCGTTGAGATTTAAGCCGCGATTCTTGGTCAGCTAGTGCGACGACCCGACGATATCGCGCGCCAGCGCGCGTAGCGCGGCGGTATGCAGAGGCCGCAGCATCAACCAGTACAACCGGCCCGGGATGCCCCGTGGAAAGAATATCGCCCGTTGCGTGTACCTGCTGCCGCCCTCGTCCTGCGGTGAGACCATGATTTCCAGCCAAGCCGGCCCAGGTAAGCGCGTCTCGGCGCGCAGCCGCAGCGTGGCCGGCTTGCGCTCTGCCACGCTCCAACGCTGCACCGAGCGGCGTCGCCGCGGCGCGAGCGCGACCGCGTACCACCGGTTGCCGTTGGCGGCTTCCTCGGCCGCTTTGCAGACGTCCTCAGGTTCAGCGGTTGTCGCAGCGGTGCGCACATCGGTGTAGACGATTTCGCCGGCCCAGTCCGGGTCGCTGGGCAGCGGCTCCGCCGGCTCCGACTGCAAGGAGGCCCATGTCGCATCGGGAAGTCCCTGCGCTGCGCGGTTGAGTGCCAACGCGACGGCGCGGCGATAGCCGGTCAGGCCGCCCGGCGGTGGCTCGATGATGGTGTCGATGTCGAAGTTGCGCATCACCGCGTCGCATTCCAGTGATTCGATCAGCGGCCGTGCCAGACCCGGCGGGATCGGCGTCACCGTTCCAATCCAAAGGCTGGCGATGGTCGGCGTCAGAAACGGCAGCACGATCAAGTAGCGCCGGTGTAGCCCCGCGACCTGGGCATATACCCGCATCATGTCGCCGTACTCCAACACGTCGGGGCCGCCGACATCCCATGTTCGCGACATGGCAGTTTGGGGCAAGTGTGCCGTGGCCGCGGCGACCAGGTAGTACAGCACGTCGCGGACCGCGATCGGCTGAATTCTGTTGTGCACCCACTTCGGCGTGGTCATCACCGGCAACCGGTCGGTGAGGTGCCTGATCATTTCGAACGACGCCGACCCCGACCCGACGACCACCCCGGCCTGCAGCACTATGGTCTCGATGCCGGAGTCGATCAGGGCGTCGCCCACGGCTTTGCGCGACTCGAGATGCGGAGAGAGCTTGCGGTTTTCCGGATGCAGACCGCTGAGATACACCACCCGTCGCACCCCGGTGCGGCGCGCGGCCGTCACGACGTTGCGGACGGCGCGGGTTTCCTCGGCGACGAAATTCTTCGACGAGCCCATTGAATGGACCAGGTAGTAGACGACGTCCATCCCGTCAAACGCCGCTACCAGCGAATCGACATCGCCAAGGTCACCCTGCGCCAGCTCGGCCCGCTCTCGCCACGGCACATCTGCCAACTTGATCGGGTTGCGGGCCAACGCGCGAACTCGATGGCCCTCGGCCAGCAGTCGCGGCACCAGCCGGGCGCCTATGTAGCCGGTCGCTCCGGTCACGAGGCAGCGAACCTGTCCAGCCGACATCAGGTCTCCGTTCCATCCTCGATTGTCGCTTATTCGGATCCGACGCTAAAGAGGATTGCCGGTCCGACTCGGACGTAACCCATCCCCCGGAGGAGGAACGAACCGTCGCCCGGCCGGGAGAAGGACAAGAGCTCTCACAAATCGGTGAAAGTGGGGGAGCGGCGTTGCTGAAATGCCCTTGCGCCCTCGATGAAGTCGTGCGATCGCAGCAGGCCCGACTGGCCCTCGAACTCGCGCTCCAGGGTGGGGTCCAACTCGGTGAGAGTGGCTGCGTTGATCGCGCCTTTGGTCTTGCCGAACGCCACGGCCGGGCCCGCCAGCACTCTCGAGATCACCTGGTCCACTTCGGCTTCGAAGTCTTCGGCCGGATATACCGCGCTGACCAGACCCCAGGACAGTGCCTCGGCGGCCGGCAATCGCTCGGGCAACAGCGCCATCCGCATTGCCCGGATGCGGCCGATCGCGGCGGCGACCAACGCAGACGCACCGCCGTCGGGCATCAACCCGATCTTCGTGAACGCAAGCATGAAGAATGCTTTTTCAGAAGCCAGTACGAGGTCGCACGCCAGTGCCAGCGAAACGCCGACGCCGGCGGCCGGTCCCTGAACGACGGCGACAACCGG
The DNA here is from genome assembly GCA_963763005.1 of uncultured Actinomycetota bacterium. Lineage (GTDB taxonomy): Bacteria > Actinomycetota > Actinomycetes > Mycobacteriales > Mycobacteriaceae > Mycobacterium. The sequence goes on along the minus strand of CAVXMI010000005.1, from coordinate 668,375 downwards.
ATGCGGCAGCGCGGTGATGGCCCGCACCGCCCGGTTGATCTCGGTGATGCTTGCGGTACCCGTTTTGCCCCGGGCCACGTCCTCGGCGCTCATGCCCGCTCCGGAGGAAAAGCCGCGGCCCGTTCCGCCGAGGCGCACCACCTTTACCCCCGGATCGGTGGCCGCCCGCTCCATCGCATCGGCGATCCCGGCCAGCACCGCCGTCGTCAGCGAATTCAGGCTTTCGGGGCGGTCGATGGTCACCGACAGCACACCGTCGGCCAGCGTGACGTCAAGACCTGCGACGGGTGCCAGCGTGTCGATCCCGGAATCCGGCATGGGCTTCACCCTAGGCGACCGGGTTGCGCGGCCGTCGGCGACGGCTGCGAAGATGCGAACGACCGGTTGTTCGATCCGGAACGGGTCGAGGGCGTCGAAGCAGACGAAAGGTCGGCAGACAATGGCGGGACCGCTGAACGGGTTACGTGTCGTGGAACTGGCGGGCATCGGGCCGGGCCCGCACGCCGCGATGATCCTGGGGGACCTCGGTGCCGACGTGGTGCGCATCGATCGGCCCCCGAAAAACGGTGCCGGCGGCACTGCCAAGGACGCCATGTTGCGCAACCGGCGCATCATCACCGCCGATTTGAAGTCCGGCCAGGGGCGCGAGCTCGTGCTCACACTCGTCGCCAAAGCCGACGTGTTGATCGAGGGTTACCGCCCCGGCGTGACCGAGCGGCTCGGCCTGGGCCCCGAAGACTGTGCCGCGGTCAATGACCGGCTGGTCTATGCCCGGATGACCGGTTGGGGCCAGACCGGTCCGCGCAGCCAGCAAGCCGGTCACGATATCAACTACATCTCGCTGAACGGCATCCTGCATGCCGTCGGCCGGGTCAACGAGCGGCCGGTACCGCCGCTGAACCTGGCCGGAGACTTCGGTGGCGGCTCGATGTTCTTGCTGGTCGGCATCCTGGCTGCGTTATGGGAGCGGCAAAGCTCCGGCAAGGGTCAGGTCATTGATGCCGCGATGGTCGACGGGTCCAGCGTGCTGGCGCAGATGATGTGGGCGATGCGGGCGACGGGCATGTGGACCGACGTGCGGGGCGCCAACTTGCTTGACGGCGGCGCGCCCTACTACGACACGTACGAGTGCGCCGATGGCGGCTACGTCGCCGTCGGTGCGATCGAGCCGCAGTTCTACGCGGCCATGCTCGCCGGTCTCGGTCTGGACCCCGCCGAACTACCGCAGCAGAACGACATCACCCGCTGGCCCGAACTGCGGGCGCTGCTGACGGTGGCATTCGCCAGTCACGACCGCGATCACTGGGCCAAGGTGTTCGCCGATTCCGATGCCTGCGTGACGCCGGTGCTGGCGTTCGGCGAGGCACACACCGAGCGGCATATCACCGAGCGGAACACCTTCTACGAAGTGAACGGTGGGCTGCAGCCGATGCCGGCCCCGCGGTTCTCGCGCACCGCGCCGGGCGAGCCACGCCCGCCGGCAGCGCCCGTGACAGACATCGAAGCGGTACTCAACGACTGGGTATAGTCCCAACCAACCAGTAGGTTGGTTCAGACGGCCAGACGACGATCAAGGAAGGACTCGCATGGAGATCAGGGACGCCGTGGCAGTCGTGACTGGGGGCGCGTCAGGCCTGGGCCTGGCGACGACCAAGCGGCTGTTGGACGCCGGGGCGCAGGTGGTGGTGCTGGACCTCAGAGGCGAGGATGTGGTTGGCGAGCTCGGCGATCGCGCGCGTTTCGCGCAGGCCGATGTCACCGACGAGGCCGCCGTCGCCAGCGCCCTGGATCTGGCGGAATCGTTGGGCGCGCTCCGCATCGTCGTCAACTGCGCCGGCACCGGCAACGCAATTCGCGTCCTGAGCCGCGACGGCGTCTTCCCACTGGCTGCGTTCCGCAAGATCGTGGACATCAACCTGGTCGGCACCTTCAACGTGCTGCGACTGGGGGCTGAGCGGATCGCCAAGACTGACCTGATCGGCGAGGAGCGCGGTGTCATCATCAACACCGCCTCGGTGGCGGCATTCGACGGCCAGATCGGCCAGGCCGCCTACTCCGCGTCCAAGGGCGGCGTGGTCGGCATGACGCTGCCGATCGCCCGCGACCTCGCCAGCAAGAACATCCGCGTGATGACAATCGCCCCAGGTCTGTTCGACACCCCGCTGCTGGCCGGTCTGCCAGAACCGGCCAGGGAATCACTGGGTCAGCAGGTCCCGCATCCGTCGCGGCTGGGCAATCCGGACGAGTACGGCGCGCTGGCCGTGCACATCATCGAAAACCCGATGCTCAACGGCGAGGTCATCCGTCTGGATGGCGCCATCCGCATGGCGCCGCGCTAGAACCCGACAACGAGCCCGACGACGAAAAAGCCCCCCGCGACGGCGGGGGGCTTGTATCGGAGACAGGTAAACAGCTATCGACGGAACCATCGAGTGGCGGCGGGTTCGGCCATGAGTAGCCGCGCAAGCATGCCCATGGTGTCGCTCAGCTTGCCGTAGGCAGCGGGTTGCCAGTCTTCGAACTGCTCAGAGGTCTCGCCTTCCACCAGCATGTCGCCGTGGTAGAGAGCCTCGAAGTCAGCCTTGATGACGTCGGCACTCGAGTCGTCGATCCACATGACACTGAGCCTAGAAGTCGCCATTAAGGAATCATTGAGTCACGATTCGGAAAATGCTGGCAATTCTTACCGGTGGGTAGGGTGCTGCCGCCGAGGCGGTGGACACGCGGCTGCGTCCAGAGCGCGGCAGGGTGCCGCAACTCGCGGTCAAGTCCACATCAACGAGCGGCGCCGCCAATGTCTGTGGCGGTATCCGAATCGCCGTGAACCATCCGGGGCCCGCGCTCGTAACTGCTGCAGGTGTTGTTTGACACTTGTAAGTTATCGCTGATAAGTTACCGCGGATATCCTGCGGGCAGTAGAGACGGCCCGGCACCGGGGGCGGGGAGGGACACAACATGCTGCAGGGGATCGCTCGACTGGCCATAGCGGCGCCGCGCCGAATCATCGGGGTTGGGCTCCTGGTCTTCATAGCCGCCGCGGTCTTCGGCGTTCCCGTCGCCAACAGCCTGTCACCCGGAGGTTTCCAAGATCCGAACTCGGAGTCGGCGCACGCCACCAAGGTGCTGAGCGACAAGTTCGGGCAGAGCGGTCAGCAGATGCTGATCCTGGTGACGGCACCTGCGGGCGCCAACAGTGAGCAGGCCCGCAGCGTGGGCACCGACCTCGCCGGCCGAATTGCAACGGTCGCCATTGGTATTCAATGTGTCCTCGGCGTGGACTGGACCTCATTCCGAGGCGCCGGGCGCCTCAGACGATCTGGTCAGCACCGACGGGAAGTCGGGGTTGATCGTGGTCAACCTCAAAGGCGGCGAAAACGACGCGCAGAAAAACGCCCAAACCCTGTCGGACGAATTCGTCCACGACCGTGACGGCGTCACTGTCCGCGCCGGTGGCTCGGCGATGCAATACGCCCAGATCAACAAGCAGAACCAGGACGACCTCTTGTTGATGGAGATGATCGCGATTCCGCTGAGCTTCCTGGTGCTGGTCTGGGTGTTCGGTGGGCTCTTGGCGGCGGGGTTGCCGATGGCGCTTGGCGCACTGGCCGTCGTCGGCTCAATGTCGGTGTTGCGGCTCGTCACCTATGCCACCGACGTGTCGATCTTTGCGCTCAACCTCAGCACAGCGATGGGCCTGGCGCTGGCGATCGACTACACGCTGCTGATCGTCAGCCGCTATCGCGACGAGTTGGCCGAGGGAAGTGACCGAGACCAGGCACTGATCCGGACCATGGCCACTTCCGGCCGCACGGTGCTGTTCTCCGCGGTCACCGTGGCGCTGTCGATGTCGGCGACGGCACTGTTCCCGATGTACTTCCTGAAGTCGTTTGCCTACGCCGGTGTGGCCACGGTGGCCTTCGTCGCGACCGCGGCCATCGTGATAACCCCGGCCGCGATCGTGTTGCTGGGCCCCCGGTTGGACGCATTGGATGTGCGCAGGCTGGTGCGTCGGGTGCTGGACCGCCCCGACCCGGTGCATAAGCCGGTCGAGCAGCTCTTTTGGTACCGGTCGAGCAAGTTGGTGATGCGCCGCTCGCTGCCGATCGGGCTGGCTGTCACCGCGTTGCTGGTGTTGCTCGGGCTCCCGTTCATCTCGGTGAAGTGGGGTTTCCCGGACGACCGGGTGTTGCCGCCGTCGGCGTCGTCGCATCAGGTCGGTGACCGGTTGCGCAACGGGTTCGCGCACGATTCTGAGGCGGCGGTGCCCATCGTCGTCCCCGATGCCCGTGATCTGAGCCCGGTCGATCTTGACCGGTATGCCGGCGATTTGTCGCGGGTTCCCGACGTGTCGGGGGTGACAACCCCGACTGGAACGTTCGTCGGCGGAAACCGGGCGGGACCACCGGCGGCTGCCACCGGGTTGGCCGACGGCAGCGCCTTCCTGACCGTGAGCAGCACGGCGCCGCTGTTTTCGCAGGCCTCCGACACCCAGCTCAACCGGTTGCACGCCGTGCGTGGGCCCGCCGGCCGATCCGTTGAGATGGCCGGCGTCGCGCAGGTCAACCGCGACAGCGTCGATGCCGTGACGAAACGACTTCCGCTGGTGCTGGGGTTGATGGCCGGCATCACGTTCGTGCTGCTGTTCCTGCTCACCGGCAGCGTGGTGCTGCCGGCGAAGGCACTGGTGGCTAATGTGCTCTCGTTGACCGCGGCGTTCGGCGCGCTGGTGTGGATCTTCCAGGACGGCCATCTCGGCGCACTGGGAACAACCCCGAGCGGGACGCTGGTGGCGACTATGCCGGTGCTGTTGTTCTGCATCGCATTTGGGTTGTCCATGGATTACGAGGTGTTCTTGATCTCCAGGATCCGCGAGTACTGGCTGGCTTCCGGAGCTGCCCGGCCGGCAAGACCGAGCGCAGCCCGGGCGCAAGCCGCTAACGACGAGAGTGTGGCGCTCGGCGTGGCCCGCACCGGCCGGGTGATCACCGCGGCTGCGTTGGTGATGTCGATGTCGTTCGCCGCGCTGATCGCTGCTCATGTGTCGTTCATGCGGACGTTCGGCCTCGGCCTGACACTTGCCGTGCTGGTGGACGCCACCCTGGTGCGAATGGTCCTGGTTCCGGCGTTCATGCATGTGATGGGCCGGTGGAATTGGTGGGCGCCCAAGCACCTGGTGTGGCTGCATGAGCGGTTCGGCATCAGCGAGGGCTCCGAGAAGTCTGATGCCATTACGCAGGCTGCAATCGCCGAGACGGCGGCGGGACGACATAGCCAGGCCGGTGCCGAAACGGCCGCGATCACGGCCGGCCACAATGAGCGGTCGATCCCCGCCTCGGTGACGGGCAGTGGTTAGCGTGCCGATAACCGGCCTTCGCCGCTCGCGAGCCCCTCGTGGGTCCGGTGATCGACTCCGCGACGAAATCCTGAACGCGGCCACCGAGCTGCTGCTCGAGACTGGGCACGCCAGATCGGTATCGATCCGTTCAGTGGCGCAACGAGTCGGTGTCACGCCGCCGTCGATCTATCTGCATTTCGAGGACAAAGATGCGCTGCTGGACGCGGTGTGCGCACGCTACTTCGCGAAACTCGACTTGGAGATGCAGCGGGCGGCCATCGGGCAACCTTCCCCCATGTTGGTGCTGCGAGCCCAGGGGCTGGCATATGTGCAGTTCGCTCTGCAGACCCCAGAGCTGTACCGGCTTGCCACCATGGGTGACTGGCGGTCCGGCAGCAAAGTCGATATCGCGCTGGCCAGCTCAGCGTTCAAGCACATGTGCGCCTCCGCGCAGACGCTGATGGATGAAGGCGTCTACCGGACCCACGATCCGACCAACATTGCTCTGGAACTGTGGAGCGCGGCGCACGGAGTGGCGGCCCTTTTGATCGCCAAGCCGCACTTGCCGTTCGGCGACGTCGATGCATTCGCTGACCGGTTGCTGGGCGCAGTACTGTGTGGTCATATGGTGGCTGGGTTGGTTGGCCCACACGCCACATCTGAGCAGCTGGTGGATTGGGTCATGGCAAATCGACCGTCGGAGGAGTCGCGGGTATGACGTCGGCCGCCCAGGTCCACAATCCGTTCTTCGCCCGGATCTGGCCTTACATCGCCTCCCACGAAGCCAAGGCGCTACGAGACCTTCGCCGGGAGAATCTGGCCGACTTGTCCGGCCGGGTACTGGAAGTCGGCGCCGGCGTCGGGACGAACTTCGCCTTCTACCCGGGGTCCGTCGAGCAGGTGGTCGCCGTGGAGCCCGAGCCACGGCTGGCCGCCCTGGCCCGCGCCGCAGCCGGGAACGTACAGATTCCCATTGTCGTGATTGGCGAGACGGTGGAGGACTTCAGCGACGCAGAGCCGTTTGACGCGGTGGTGTGCTCGCTGGTGCTGTGCTCGGTGAGCGATCCGGGCATGGTGCTGCAGCGCCTGAGCTCGTTACTGCGGCCGGGCGGGCAACTGCGGTATCTCGAGCACGTGGCCAGCGCCGGCGGCCGCGGCCGGTTGCAGCAGTTTGTCGACGCGACGTTCTGGCCGAAGCTGGCGGGTAATTGCCACACGCATCGCGATACCGAGCGCTCAATCGTCGATGCCGGATTCGAGGTGGAGATTTCCGGGCGGAAGTGGACAGTGCCGGGCTGGGTGCCGTTGCCGGTTTCGGAGTTGGTGCTGGGCCGGGCGCGGCGTCCCTAGTTCTTGACGGGAGCCATCACCTCAGGCTCGACGGGCGCTCGGAATCACTTCAGTAGGGTGGGCAGCCGCTCCAATAACCCGGGCAACGCTTGGCTCGCGGACTCGCGAATGCTGATCGTCGCGCTTTTGGACAGCGGTGTGGGTTCGGGATTGATCTCGATGACGATCGTCCCGCGCGCCAGCGCCAGATCGGGTAACCCGGCCGCCGGGTAGACGATCGCGGAGGTTCCGACCACCACCAACACATCGGCGGCCTCCGTTGCCTCGACCGCCTGCCGCCACGGCCCTTGGGGCAGCGGCTCACCGAACCACACGATGTCGGGCCGGATCAGTCCACCGCAGCCGCAGATCGGCGGCTCCACTTCCAATGCGGGCTCGGGCATCTCGGGCAGCGTGTCGGTATAGCGCACATCGCAACTCGCGCAACGGAATTCAAAAAGACTGCCGTGCAGGTGATGCACCGGAGTGGTGCCGGCGCGCTCGTGTAGGTCGTCGACATTCTGGGTGACGACGCTGACCTCGACATGGTCCTGCCACTCGGCGATTGCGCGGTGTCCGGCGTTGGGTTCGACGTTGGCCACCAGGTAATGGCGCCACAGGTACCACCCCCACACCCGCTCGGGGTTGGTCTCCCACCCCTGTGTGCTGGACAGCTCGTAAGGGTCGAAGCGGGCCCACAATCCGTTCTTGTCATCGCGGAACGTCGGTACGCCGCTCTCCGCGGAGATCCCCGCGCCGCTGAGCACCGTCACTCGCATCCCACAAACATAGCCGTGCTTGGTAGATACTGGCCACGTGGAGCTGCGCGATTGGTTACGGGTCGACGTGAAGGCGGGCAAGCCGCTGTTCGACCAGCTCAGAACCCAGGTTATCGATGGAGTCCGAGGCGGTGCGCTGCCGCCCGGTACCCGGCTCCCCACGGTGCGCGACCTGGCAGGTCAGCTTGGCGTGGCCGCCAATACCGTGGCCCGCGCCTATCGAGAGCTGGAGTCGGCAGCGATCGTCGAAACACGCGGGCGCTTCGGCACTTTCATCTCCCGCTTCGATCCGACCGACGCTGCGATGGCGGCCGCGGCCAAGGAATATGTCGAAGTAGCCCGGGCATTGGGGCTGACCAAGTCCGACGCGATGCGTTACCTCACGAACGTGCCCGACGACTGAGGCTTGCGCTAGCCGAACTCCAGCAGGGTCAGGCAGGGACGCAGCGGGTCGAAGACGGGCACGCGGTAGACGGTCGACAGCGCCGTGTTGAACAGCAGGCCGCGACCTTGCGGCAACTGCAGATCGCGAACCGCGCGAACACCGGGCACTTTGTTCACCAGATCGGCAGCCTCGGCAACGGACAGGCTGAACGGCATCCGCGGCACCTTGTAGCGCAGCGAGGTTCGGATGCCGAGGCGGCTCCAGATGGAGAACCAGCGGGGCGGGAGGTCGAAGAGCATTCGGCCACCTGGAAATTTTTTGGCGCACCGGGCGATCAGGCCCAGCGCCTGCTCGGGCTCCAGGTACATCAGCAGTCCCTCGGCGGTGATGAACACGCCCTCGGACGAGTCGACGGATTCCATCCAGCTGTAATCCAATGCGGATTGGGCGCAAACCGACATCCGTGGCGACGCCGGCAGCAGTCGCGTCCGGATATCAACGATCGGTGGAAGATCCACTGTAAGCCAACGGAATTGGCCGTCGGGAATGGCTGCGTCCAAACGCCAGAAGCTGGTTTGCATGCCCTCGGCCAGCGCCACCACGGTGGCCGACGGGTGCTGACCGAGATATGCCTGGGCCTGGATGTCGAAAGCCTGCGCCCGTAGTGCGATGTCCTGGCGGGTTGGGCCGAACTTCGCGAAGTCGAAGTCGATCGAATCGACCAGGGCTATCGCCATCGGATCGTCGATGATGTGGTCGCGGCGGCGGGCCTCAGCGGCCCGGGCGTTCAGCGTCAGCAGGGCGGTTTCGGAGACCCCGGTGAGGATGACTCTCTGTCGTGATGGTTCTTGACCAGATTTATTGGCGGGGGCCACGAGCAGACCCTACCCGTGGTCGCTTACCGCAGTACCTTGGCCAGCGTGCGCAGGTTGCGGGTCGTGGTCGACGATTTGTAACGCTGCTTGCCCATCGTCTTGCCGATGGTGCTGTCCAGGGTGCTGCCCTTGGGGACCTGCCAGTAGATGACGCCCTCACCGCGGCTGATCTTCTCGTCTGGACCGGCACTTTCGGCGAGTGCGGTTAGCTCATCGAGCACTGCGGCGTCGGCAACGAACGTGACGTAGGACTGGTATCCGTCGACCTCGCGCTCGAACGGGTACGCCTCGTCGATGGTGCGCACGGTATCGATGTCGTAGGCCAACACCCATGCGTCGTAGCCGAACTTTTCGCGCAATGTGGCTTCTGCGTTCTCACGCACCGCCGCGACCCGGGAGGAGGACTCCAGCAGCACGTTGCCGCTGGCCAGGATGGTGTGTACGTTTGCGAATCCGGCGTCGGTCAACGCGGCGGCGACCTCGGCCATTTTGAGGTTGACGCCCCCGACGTTGACGCCGCGCAGAAACGCCGCGAACCGGGTCATGATCCGATTCCACCAGGCCGGTTCGGGACGACCCGATGCGGGACCGGACCTCTGGACGGGCGACGTAGGCTTTCGGCATGGGACGCCACGTCTTCGACGACAAACTGTTGGCCGTGATCAGCGGGAACTCCATCGGAGTGCTGGCCACCATCAAACATGACGGGCGCCCCCAGCTGTCGAACGTGCAGTATCACTTCGACCCGCGCAAATTGGTGTTGCAGGTGTCGATCGCCGAGCCGCGCGCCAAGACCCGCAATCTGCGCCGCGACCCGCGGGCCTCGATCCTGGTCGATGCCGACGACGGATGGTCGTATGCCGTCGCTGAGGGCACCGCGGAGCTGACGCCTCCCGCGGCCGCGCCGGATGACGACACCGTGGAGGCGCTGATTGCCCTGTATCGCAACATCGCTGGTGAGCATCCGGATTGGGGCGAATACCGGGAGGCGATGGTCACCGATCGGCGGGTGCTGCTCACGCTGCCGATCTCGCACGTATACGGCCTGCCACCAGGTAAGCGGTAACCCCCCAGGCTAGGCTGCGGGTATGGCTGAATCGAACTCCCCGCGAGATGAGACGTCTTCGGGGTCACCTGGGTCTTCGGGATCAGAGGACGAGACCAAGCGCAGGTTCCGTGACGCCCTCGACCGCAAGATGGCGAAGTCGTCGGGCGGATCAGATCACAAGGACAGCGGCGGTAAGCAGTCGCGGGCGCACGGCCCGGTGGAGAATCGTCGGGAATTCCGCCGCAAGAGCGGCTGAAACTCGTTGCTGCCCAAGGGCCTTCGGCTGGCATGGCGGTCAGCGCGGCTGTTGGTGCACGATGACCCGGCCGCGGCTCCAGACTGTGTGGGTGCCGAAACCGCAGCTTGTCCAAGATCCGGCCGCCGACGCGCTGCTGGACTCCAACCCATTCGCGTTGCTGGTCGGCATGTTGCTCGACCAGCTGTAGGCGATTACGACTGTCGGCCCGCCTACAGAAACGCTCGATTGCCGTACCGATCAAGCGAAACGAATTCCCCGACCGGTCTGCGCGTCGTGGGACCGTATCTGCCGATCGGCCAGCCAAGAGGGACCACCGCGCATGGAGTGACGTTCCACGGCAAGCCCAGGACTCGCTTCGCCGCGAACGTGCTCCACAGCGGCATGGTGATCAGCGCCGCGCCCAGTCCGGCCGCACGGGCCGCCAACAAGAGGTTTTGCACCGCGGGATAGATGGAGCCGTAGGCGCTGCTGGCCGCGATCGTTGGATACGGCGCAATGACACCTTTGATGCATGCCACCACGACCACGGGGATGTCGTCGAAGTGGTCAGCCTGCCATCGCACGGCCTTTTCGATGCGAAGCATCTTGTCGTCCATGCGTTTTTGTAGGGTGCGCTTGTAAATCGGCCCGAAGGCATTCATCGCGAGGCGGTTCAGGCGGCCAAGTTTCGCGACCACCTCGCGGTCCTTGACCACGATGAACTCCCAGTTCTGGGCGTTCGAACCAGTCGGTGCCTTCATTGCCAGCTCGAGGATGTGAAGCACCAGCGAGTCGTCAATCGGGTCACTCTTGAGCCGACGGATCGCCCGTTGCGTACGCATCGCCTCTTCGAGCGGCATGGTTAAGGGCTCTTGCTGCGTCATGACCATGATTCCAACACGGTCGGGCCACCCATGGGGCTCTCTCGGGCAAACGCTGAATCGACGGGCTACCTCACCGCCGCGCTGTCCTAGACTGGCCGGGTGCCGAACCTGCGACTAGCCGGTGATCCGGCAGCTGATGCCCTGCTGGACGAGAATCCTCTCGCTCTTCTCATAGGTGCACTGCTCGACCAGCAGGTGCCGATGGAGATCGCATTCGCGGGACCCAAGAAGATCGACGATCGGATGGGTGGCTTCGACGCCGGCGAGATCGCCGACTACGACCCAGACAAGTTTGCCGCACTGTGCTCGGAAAAGCCTGCCATACACCGCTTTCCGGTATCGATGGCCAAGCGGATCCAGGCGCTTGCGCAGATCATCGTGGACCGCTACGAAGGGGATGCCGCCGCGTTGTGGACGGCCGGTAAGCCCGATGGGAAAGAGCTGCTGCGGCGGCTCAAGGGGCTACCCGGTTTTGGCGAGCAGAAGGCCCAGATCTTTCTGGCGTTGCTTGGCAAGCAGTACGGCGTGACGGCGACGGGCTGGCAGGCGGCAGCCGGGGAGTTCGGCCAACCCGGTACCTACATATCCGTCGCCGATATCGTCGACGCCCGTTCGCTTGGTCAGGTGCGATCGCACAAGAAGCAGATGAAGGCAGCGGCCAAGGGAAAGGCAGCAACGTGAAGACGCACATAACGTGTCCGTGTGGCGAAGCCATCGTCGGCAAGGACGAGGACGAGTTGGTCGAGCTGACCCAGGCACACCTTGCCAGCGTCCATCCGGGCCTGGAGTACGACCGCGACGCGATTCTGTTCATGGCGTATTGACCCGCTGCCGCGAGCGTGCGTGTTTGCACGGCGACACGCCGTTGAGCGCGGGCATCTGCGCACGCTCGCGCCCTGACTGGTTGCTAGGGCACCACCGTTGAGCCGATCGTGGGCATGAACTGGCACTGCCGTTCCTTGGTGGTGACCTGCCCCATGATCGTCGACATGATGCTGCCCGAACCGGTGTCGGCAATCACGGTCAACGTCGTCGGCCCCTCCGGGTTGATGTCGGAGCGCGGCTTGAGCGTGGCGCTTCCGGACTTGCCGGTGGTCAGGTTCACCCACGTGACGTTCAATGGCAGCCGCTGCACTTCGGCGGGCCCAGGGGTGCCGACAGCGGTGAACACATAGGCGGTCTGGCCGGGTCCGGGACCGGGCGCCGGGATCTTGGCCGGCCCTGCCACCGACAGCGCGGTCGCGATGGCGCTACTACCGTCGGCCAGGCAATTGGTGCCGATCGAGGGGTACATGAAGTCCTGGGTGGGCGGGGCGTCGGGGCCGAAACCCGGAGCCGCCGCCGGAGCCGCGGCGGGTGCGGGAGCGGGAGCCGGTGGGGCGGCCTCGGGGACGGGGGCGGGTGCCGCTGCCGGCGCGGCTGCCGCCGGTGCAGATGGCGCCGGTGCGGGTGCTGCCCCGGGTACCGCGGCGGGCACGACGGCCCCGGGTGCCGGTGCGGACGCAGGCCCTGCGGCGACCTGCGGGACCGCCGCGGGCACGGGGCCCGCGGCATGTGCTGGATCGATGCCCGTCGGCAGGTGCGCCGGCATGCCGGGCTCCACACCTGGTGGCGGCACGTGAGGCACTGGGGCGGCGTCGGGCGGGGTGGCCCCAGTCTCCGGCGCCGGAGCCGGCACGGCCAAAGGAGTCGATCCGGGATTGAGGTTGGTCGGCTCAGCCACGAACTGGTTCACCGAAGAAGCGACGTTCTTGGACTCGGTCGGCGCCGCGGGATTTTGGGCGAACGCCTGCGCCGCGGCCATCAGCAGCTGTGTCGCCTGCGCAGGGTTGCCGGCCGCTTGCTGGATTATCGGACTCAATTGGGCTAACGCCGGCAGGCCCGGTAGCTGTTGGTTGGGATTGGGCTGCGGTGTCGCCGGGTCGGCTGCCGCGCTCGGACAAAGCGCGAACGCGGCAGCCGATGTGACGACGACGGCGGCCAAACCTTTGGACAGACTCCAACTGCTTGCCACGGTGCTCTCCCGGTCCTAGGTGGTGGTGGTTAGCCGTCTAACAGATTGCTCAGGGCAGCGCGGCGAGCAGCGTCTGCGGCGTATTCGACGGTGCAGTCGGCGCGGGCGCACCAGCGGCCGGCAATCCCGGGATGACACCCGATGTCAAACCTGGCAGAGCCGCCTGGGCGAGCCCAGGAATCGCCGATGCCAGTCCCGGAAGCGCCGCGGCAGGCGCCGCCGGAGCCGCCGGAGCTGCCGCGAGCCCAGGAATCGCCGACGCCAACCCCGGAAGCGCCGCGGCAGGCGCCGCCGGAGCCACCGGTGCGGTGATCCCCGGGATCGGAGTGTTCACCCCGGGAATGGCCGGGGCTACCTCCGGGGCAGGTGCCGCGGCCGGTGCCGGTGCGGTGAGCCCCGGGATCGGTGCGTTCAGGCCGGGAATGGACGGAGTTGCCACGGGTGCGGGAGTTGCGGCCGGTGCCGGTGCGGTGAGCCCCGGGATCGGAGCGTTCAAACCGGGAATGGATGGAGTTACGGCCGGGGCGGCGGCGGGCGCAGCCGGTGCGGCCGGGGTCAATCCCGGAAGAATAGAGCTCAGCCCAGGAGCGGCGGTTGCCGGCTCCGGCGCTTTGGGGGCGCCCAGCGGCGGGGTGGCGCCCAGCGCCGTCGCGAGGTTTTGGAGAATCTGGGGTGCGTTGGCCGCCGAACTGATCAGCTGCTGCGGAATGTTGGGCGCCGGCGCCGGCGCCGGGTCTGCGTGGGCGATACCGCCCGTGAGTAGTGCGGCGGACGAACCGGCCAAGACGGCGGCGGCTCGTACGTACGTCCAGATGGTTGGCATGACTCTCCCTGGTTATCGATGACAGGTCCCGAGGCCGAAGGTATCCCGGTACAGATGTGACTCAAGTGACACGTGTGGCATTTATGCGATCGTTACGGATACGAGTGGTAGCGGTGATCCGGCACCCGGACAACGTGTCAGCACCGTGATCAACAGGGTCCTGCGCCGGCGATCGCTAAAGTCGGGCAGATAGACACCACTTCAGTCGCCCCGGCGGCGAGCACCACCCGGCTGAAAGCGATCTCGCTTCACGCCTGGGGAGGGCGAGCGGCGCCGCTGCTGCTGATCCTCAGCATTGCCGCGCGATTCGCCTGGACCTACCTGGCGCCGCACGGCGCGAACTTCGTCGACCTGCACGTTTACGTGGGCGGCGCAGCGACTCTCGACCATCCCGGCGCCCTGTACAGCTACGTCTACGCCGACCAGACGCCGGACTTCCCGCTGCCGTTCACGTATCCGCCGTTTGCGGCGGTCGTCTTCTACCCGCTGCATCTGCTGCCGTTCGGCCTGGTCGCCTTCCTGTGGCAGGTCGCGACAATGGCCGCCTTGTACGGCGCGGTCCGGATCAGCCAGCGCTTGATGGGCGTTCCGGCCGGCCCCAACGGCAGTGGTCGACGCGCCGCGATGGTGTGGACGGCCGTCGCCATCTGGATTGAGCCACTGCGCAGCACCTTCGACTACGGGCAGGTCAACGTGCTGCTGATGCTGGCGGCGCTCTGGGCGGTCTGCACCACGCGGTGGTGGCTATCGGGCCTGTTGGTTGGTGTGGCGTCCGGAATCAAGTTGACGCCGGCGATCACCGCCGTCTACCTCGTCGGCGTTCGGCGCCTGCGTGCCACGGCGTTTTCGGCGGTCGTGTTCCTTGCGACCGTCGGCGTGTCGGCGTTGATCGTCGGCGATCAGGCCCGCTACTACTTCACCGATCTGCTGGGCGACGCTCACCGGGTGGGGCCCATCGGCACCTCGTTCAATCAATCCTGGCGTGGCGCGATCTCCCGGATCCTCGGTCACGACGCCGGCTTTGGTCCGCTGGTCCTGGTTGCGGTCGCCGTCACGGTAGTAGTGGCCATCCTGGCCTGGCGGGCGCTCGACACATCCGATCACCTTGGCAAGTTGCTGGTGGTCGAATTGTTCGGCCTGCTGCTCTCGCCGATTTCGTGGACTCATCATTGGGTGTGGCTGGTGCCGCTGATGATCTGGTTGCTGCACGGGCCGCTGCGCGAGCGCCTGGGCGCACGGATTTTGGGCTGGGGCTGGTTGGCGCTGACGATCATCGGCGTGCCGTGGTTGCTGAGCTTTGCTCAACCGACAATCTGGCAAATCAGCCGGCCCTGGTATCTGGCCTGGGCGGGGCTGGTCTACGTGGTGGCGACGCTGGCGACTCTGGGCTGGATTGCCACGACTGGGAAACAAAGCCGCCAGGTCCGGCCAGCGTCGAGCGCCACGCTGGCGTGACGCTCGAGGTTTGAAGCCGGCTAGGTCCCAACGATCCCGTCGATATCGCGTGCCATCTCGATGTCGTTTTGCGTAATCCCACCCTCAGAATGCGTAACCAGCGCGAAAGTCACTGTCCGCCAACGGATATCGATATCCGGGTGATGATCTTTGCTTTCCGCGTGCTCGGCTACCCGGCGCACGGCTTCGATGCCGTCGAGAAACGCCGGAAACTTGATGGACCGGCGCAGGGCACCGTCGGTACGCTCCCAGCCGTTGAGGTCCGGCAGTGCGGCGTCTACTTGCTCATCCTTTAACACAGCCATACCTGGAAGGTATACCGTCACTGGCGATGCCGAACCAGATCGTCGTCGCCGGAGCCATCATCTGTGGCTCCATGGTCTTGGTGGCGCAACGTGTTCGGCCGCCGGAGTTGGCGGGCCGTTGGGAACTCCCCGGCGGTAAGGTCGCGGCCGGCGAAACCGAGCGCGCCGCACTCGCCCGCGAGCTGGCCGAGGAACTCGGACTTGAGGTCGACGACGTCGCAGTGGGCGAGCGCCTGGGCGACGATATTCCGTTGAATGACACGACGACACTGCGGGCGTATCGCGTGCGCCTGCTCCGCGGCGAACCGTACCCGCGTGACCACCGGGCGCTGCGCTGGGTGACGGCGGATGAACTGCACGATGTCGACTGGGTACCGGCCGATCGTGGTTGGCTTCCAGACCTGGCTCAAGCTCTCCGCCGGCCCGCTGCACGAGCTCCCTGACGAAGTCCGCAGTCAGCGATCACGACGGATTTCTGGACGGCCCGCTGATGGCTGCCATGCCGCTGTTGACGATACAAATTTCAGCCAACTGGGCGCGCGTGGAGACTATGGTGGGCTCGGGACCGAAGACCGACGCTGATCGCTGTGCGTCAGTCCGGCGCGGCCCGCGAATGGGATCGATTATCCACGGTCCGGTGACGAGGCGCTCATGACAAGGCAGGTTATCCCTTGACTGTCACACCGCAGGTCGGGGGAATGCTGGAAGAGCTGCTGGAGCGCAGCGGGCGTTTCTTCACCCCGGGCGAGTTCTCGGCCGATCTGCGCACCGTTACCCGGCGCGGCGGCCGCGAGGGTGACGTGTTCTACCGCGACCGGTGGAGCCACGACAAGGTGGTTCGCTCCACGCATGGGGTCAATTGCACCGGATCGTGCTCGTGGAAGATCTACGTCAAAGACGGGATCATCACCTGGGAAACCCAGCAGACGGACTACCCGTCGGTGGGCCCGGACCGGCCCGAATACGAGCCGCGCGGTTGTCCCCGTGGTGCATCGTTCTCCTGGTACAGCTACGCGCCCACCCGGGTGCGCTATCCATACGCCCGGGGCGTGCTGGTCGAGATGTACCGGGAGGCCAAGGCGCGGCTCGGTGACCCGGTGCTGGCGTGGGCCGACATCCAGGCAGATCCCGAGCGCCGTCGCCGTTATCAGCGGGCCCGGGGCAAAGGGGGTCTGGTCCGGGTGAGCTGGGCCGAGGCCACCGAGCTCATCGCCGCCGCCCATGTGCACACCATCAAGACCTACGGTCCCGACCGGGTCGCCGGCTTTTCGCCGATCCCGGCGATGTCGATGGTGTCGTACGCCGCCGGCTCGCGGTTCTTCGAACTGATCGGCGGTGCGATGACTTCGTTCTACGACTGGTACGCCGACCTCCCGGTGGCCTCCCCACAGGTGTTCGGCGATCAGACCGACGTGCCCGAATCCGGGGACTGGTGGGACGCGGCGTACCTGATGATGTGGGGCTCCAACGTGCCGATCACCCGCACGCCCGACGCGCACTGGATGGCCGAGGCGCGCTACCGCGGCACCAAGGTGGTGACCGTCAGCCCCGACTATGCCGACAACACCAAGTTCGCCGACGAGTGGATGCCGTGCGCCGCCGGCACCGACGGGGCGCTGGCCATGGCAATGGGCCACGTCATCCTCTCGGAATGCTATGTGCAGAAACAAGTTCCGTTCTTTGCCGACTTCGCGCGCCGCTACACCGACCTGCCGTTCCTGATCAAGCTGGAAGCGCGCGGCGACATGCTGGTGCCGGGGAAGAACCTCACCGCGGCAGACCTGGGCGAGGCCGTCGAGAACGCCGCGCTCAAGCCCGCGGTGTTGGACGAAGTTACCGACACGGTTGTGGTGCCGCACGGCTCGCTGGGATTCCGCTTCGGCGAGGACGGCCTCGGAAAGTGGAACCTGGATCTCGGTGACGTCATGCCGGCGCTCAGCATGCAGGATGCGCGCGGCGCCAACGGCGAGCACAGCACCGCGCTCGTGCACCTGCCCAGCTTCGACACAGTCAACGGCGAAGGCACGACCCTGGCGCGCGGTGTCCCGGTACGCCGCGTCGGTAAGCACCTGGTCTGCACGGTATTCGACTTGATGCTTGCCCAGTACGGCGTGGCGCGACCCGGGTTGCCCGGCGAATGGCCTACCGGCTACGACGACGCGACTCAACAGAACACCCCTGCATGGCAGGAGCCGATCACCGGCGTGTCGGCGGCACAGGCCATCCGGGTCGCCAGGGAATTCGCTTGCAACGCAGAGGAATCCGGCGGCCGATCGATGATCATCATGGGCAGCGGCATCAATCAATGGTTTCACGGCGACGCCATCTACCGCACGGTGCTGGCCCTGCTGATGTTGACCGGGTCGATGGGACGCAACGGCGGCGGGTGGGCCCACTACGTCGGGCAGGAAAAAGTGCGTCCCCTTACTGGATTCCAGACCATGGCGATGGCCACCGACTGGGTGCGCCCGCCGCGACAGCTTCCCGGTGCGTCGTACTGGTACGCACACACCGACCAATGGCGCTACGACGGCTATGAGGCAGACAAATTGGCGAGCCCGGTGGGCCGCGGCCGGTTTGCGGGCAAGCACACCATGGACCTGCTGGCCTCGGCGGCAGCCATGGGCTGGAGCCCGTTCTATCCGCAATTCGACCGATCCAGTTTGGACGTCGCTGACGAGGCACGCGCGGCGGGCAGCGACGTCGCCGAGTATGTCGCCGAGCAACTCGGCCAGCGCAAACTCAAGCTGGCCGTCACCGATCCCGACGATCCCGCCAACTGGCCGCGCGTGCTGACGGTATGGCGCGCCAACCTGATCGGTTCGTCGGGCAAGGGCGGCGAGTACTTCCTGCGCCATCTGCTGGGCACCGATTCCAACGTGCAGGCCGAGCCGCCGGCCGATGGGATACGGCCCGTCGACGTGACGTGCGAGGGCGACATTCCGGAGGGCAAGCTCGACTTGATGATGTCGATCGACTTCCGGATGACCTCGACGACTTTGGTGTCGGACGTGGTGCTGCCGGCAGCGACCTGGTACGAGAAGGCCGACATCTCCAGTACCGACATGCACCCGTATGTGCATGCGTTCAGCGCCGCGACCGACCCGCCCTGGGAAACCCGTTCGGACTTCGACGCTTTCGGCGCCATCGCCCGTGCTTTCAGCGCGATGGCCAAGCACCATCTGGGCACCCGCGGCGACGTGGTGCTCACGGCGCTGCTGCACGACACTCCGGATGCGATGGTCTATCCCGACGGCTCCGAAAACGATTGGCTGCACACCGGTGCGACGCCGATACCGGGGCGCACCATGCCCAAGCTCACCGTGGTGGAGCGCGACTACACGGCCATCTACGACAAGTGGCGGACCCTGGGCCCGCTGGTCGACCAATTCGGGGTGACGACCAAGGGTGTCACGGTGCACCCGCTCCGGGAGGTCGAGGAGTTATCCGCCAAATTCGGGGTGATGAATTCCGGTGCGGCGGTGGGCCGCCCGGCGGTCACCACCGATGAGCGGATGGCCGATGTGATGCTGCTGCTGTCCGGAACGTGCAACGGCCGGCTCGCGGTCGAGGGCTTCCGCGAGCTGGAGAAACGCACCGGCCAGCGGCTCGCGCACCTGGCCGAGGGCAGCGAAGACCGCCGCATCACCTATGCCGATACCCAGGCGCGTCCCGTCCCGGTGAACACCAGCCCGGAATGGTCGGGCAGCGAAACCGGCGGTCGCCGCTACGCGCCGTTCACCGTCAACATCGAGAACCTCAAACCGTTCCATACGCTCACCGGGCGGATGCACTTTTATCTGGCCCACGATTGGGTCGAGGAGCTCGGCGAGCATCTGCCGGTCTTCCGCCCGCCGCTGGACATGACGCGACTGTTCGGCCAGCCCCCGCTTGGCGAGACCGCTGACGGGATCGGGCTCACCGTGCGCTATCTGACGCCGCACTCCAAGTGGTCGTTCCACTCCACCTATCAGGACAACCTGTACATGCTGGCGTTGTCGCGTGGCGGTCCGACGATGTGGATGAGCCCGGCAGATGCAGCGAAAATCAAAGTGCGCGACAACGATTGGGTCGAGGCGGTCAATGCCAACGGCATCTACGTGTGCCGGGCGATCGTCTCGCACCGGATGCCCGACGGGGTGGTGTTCGTCTACCACGTCCAGGAACGCACCGTGGACACGCCGCGCACCGAGACCAACGGCAAGCGCGGCGGCAACCACAACGCGCTGACCCGGATACGGATCAAGCCCAGCCACCTCGCCGGTGGCTACGGCCAGCACGCGTTCGCCTTCAACTACCTGGGCCCTGCCGGTAGCCAGCGCGACGAGGTGACCGTGGTGCGCCGTCGCAGTCAGGAAGTGCGGTACTGACGATGAAAGTAATGGCGCAGTTGGCGATGGTGATGAACCTCGACAAGTGCATCGGCTGCCACACCTGCTCGGTCACCTGTAAGCAGGCGTGGACCAACCGCGCCGGCACCGAGTACGTATGGTTCAACAACGTCGAAACCCGTCCGGGCCAAGGCTATCCGCGCACCTACGAGGACCAGGAGCGGTGGCGCGGTGGCTGGATGCGCGACAAGAAGGGCAGGCTGCGGTTGCGTGACGGCGGCCGCATCCACAAATTGCTGCGGATCTTCGCCAACCCCAAGTTGCCCATCATCGACGACTACTACGAGCCGTGGACCTACGACTACGAAAACCTGACCACGGCGCCCGCAGGTGACACCTTCCCGACGGCCGCGCCGAGAAGCCTGATCAGCGGCAAGCCGATGAAGATTTCGTGGGGACCGAACTGGGACGACAACCTGGCCGGGTCACCGGAGATCCTGGCCGAAGACCCGATCCTGAAGAAGGTCAGCGAGGAGGTCAAACTCCGACTCGAAGAGACCTTCATGTTCTATCTGCCCCGGATCTGCGAGCACTGCCTCAACCCTTCCTGCGTGGCGTCGTGCCCGTCGGGTGCGATGTACAAGCGCAGCGAGGACGGCATCGTGCTGGTCGACCAGGACCGCTGTCGCGGCTGGCGGATGTGTGTTTCGGGATGCCCTTACAAGAAGGTGTATTTCAACCACAAGACCGGCAAAGCCGAGAAGTGCACGCTGTGCTACCCGCGTATGGAGGTCGGCTTGCCGACCATCTGCTCGGAGACCTGCGTGGGGCGGCTGCGCTACCTCGGGCTGGTGCTCTACGACGTCGACCGGGTGCTGGCGGCGGCGTCAGTGGAAAACGACACCGAACTCTACGAGGCGCAGCGCCGGATCCTGCTGGATCCCAACGACCCGGAGGTGATCGCCGGTGCGCGCGCCGAAGGAATCTCCGATGAGTGGATCGAGGCCGCGCAGCGCTCCCCGGTGTATGCCCTGATCAACACCTTTCAGGTGGCGCTGCCGCTGCACCCGGAGTACCGGACCATGCCAATGGTCTGGTACATCCCGCCGCTGTCGCCGGTTGTCGATGCGGTCAGCCGCGAGGGTCACGACGGGGAGGAGCTGGGCAATCTGTTCGGCGCGCTAGAGGCGCTGCGTATCCCGATACAATATCTGGCCGAACTGTTCACCGCCGGAGACACCGCGGTGGTCGAAGGCGTGTTACGGCGATTGGCGGCGATGCGGTCCTACATGCGTGACATCAATCTCGGGCGGGACACCCAACCGGACATACCGCACTCCGTCGGGATGACCGAGGAAGATATCTACGCGATGTACCGGCTGCTCGCCATTGCGAAATACGAAGAGCGGTATGTTATTCCGACCGCCTTCAGCCCCCAGGCCCGTGATCTGGAGGAGATGGGTTGCTCGTTGTCGGGCGAGGGCGGACCGGGCATGTACGAGTCGGATCCGTTCGGCGCGGCCGATGGTGAACCGGTGCCCGTCTCCGTGGAGACGTTCCATGCCCTCAAGCAGCGGGCGCCCGATGGCGCCGAGACCACCAACGCGAAGCGTTCGGCGCGGGTGAACCTGTTGAATTGGGACGGCGGCCAGGTGCCGGCCGGGATGTTCCCCGAAGAGCAGAAGCGATGAGGCTGCGCACCCGATCCCGAGAACCCGCATTGCGCGACCGGCTGGTGTGGCAGTCGGCGTCGCTGCTGCTGGCGTATCCCGATGACGGGCTGACCGAGCGGCTGGACACCGTCGACGAACTGCTGAGCCCATATCAGCGGCCTCGCGGCGGAGCTGCTCGGACACACAGTCGCGGCATTGCGTGCCCGCGAGCCGATGGCCGCCGCGATGGACTACGTGGCGACCTTCGACATGCGGCGGCGCGCCACGATGTATCTGACGTACTGGACCGCCGGGGACACGCGCAACCGCGGCCGGGAGATGCTGATGTTCGCCTCCGCCTACCGCGACGCGGGTGTTGAGCCGCCGCGCGCCGAGGCGCCGGATCACCTGACCGTCGTGCTCGAATTCGCCGCAACTGTCAATCCCGAGGTCGGGCACCGGTTACTGACCGAGCACCGGGTCCCGATCGACGTATTGCGAGGCGCCCTGGCCGACGCCAAGTCGCCCTACGAGTACGCTGTGGCTGCGGTCTGCGAGACGCTGCCGGTTGCCACCGATCAGGAGGTGCGCCGGGCGGAGCGGTTAGCCAGGACCGGTCCTCCCGCGGAAGCCGTTGGGCTGCAACCGTTTACCTTGACGGTACCGCCCAAGCGCGCGGAGGGGGAGTGAAGGCATGAACTTAGCCGAGATCTTCTGGGACGACGCGCCTTACGTCGTGCTGGCGATCGCGGTGGTCGGCACCTGGTGGCGGTATCGCTATGACAAGTTCGGCTGGACCAGCCGGTCGTCGCAGCTGTACGAGTCGCGGTTGCTGTCGATCGGCAGCCCGATGTTCCACTTCGGCAGCCTGCTGGTGATCATGGGCCACATCATGGGGTTGTTCATCCCGGCTTCCTGGACCAGGGCGTTGGGGATGAGCAATCACCTCTACCATCTGCAGGCGCTGTACCTGGGAGCGCCTGCGGGTATCGCCACCCTGGTCGGTATCGGATTGCTGATCTACCGGCGGCGCACCCGCGGCCCCGTCTTTGCGGCCACTACCCGCACCGACAAACTGATGTACGTGGTGCTGGTGTGCGCTCTGGTGGCCGGATTGACCTGCACCCTGATGGGTGCCACGCCCTACGGCGAAGCACACGACTACCGGCAGACCGTGTCGATCTGGTTCCGCTCGATCTGGATCCTGGACCCGCGCGGGGATCTGATGGCGCAGGCGCCGCTGTACTACCACGTGCACGTGCTGATCGCGCTCGTGTTGCTCGCCCTGTGGCCGTTCACCCGGCTGGTGCACGCGTTCAGCGCGCCGATCGCCTATCTGTTTCGGCCTTACATCGTGTACCGCAGCCGCGATGTGGCGGCAAAGAACCAATTGGTCGCTTCAGCGCCCCGTCGTCGCGGCTGGTAGGTGTGCATACGGGGCGGGCCAGGCCAGGACACGCCGGGTGGGGCCGCCCCGTGCGCACACTGGACGTAAAGCCGGTCGGTAAGGCCCAGTTCGCCATCTGAGGCCCCCGCTGCCACAATCACCGACGTGCCATTCCGCAATGTCGCCATCGTCGCCCACGTCGACCACGGCAAAACGACGCTCGTCGACGCGATGTTGCGGCAGTCCGGAGCGCTGCACGAACGCGGTGAAGTGCAGGATCGCGTGATGGACAGCGGCGACCTGGAACGGGAAAAGGGCATCACCATTCTGGCCAAGAACACGGCCGTGCATCGCCATAACCCGGATGGAACCGTAACGGTAATCAACGTCATCGACACCCCTGGCCACGCCGACTTCGGCGGCGAGGTGGAGCGCGGCTTGTCCATGGTGGATGGGGTCCTGCTGCTGGTCGACGCATCTGAAGGCCCCCTGCCGCAGACGCGGTTCGTGCTGCGCAAAGCGCTTGCCGCGCATCTGCCGGTGATTCTCGTAGTCAACAAGACGGACCGGCCCGACGCCCGGATCGCTGAGGTCGTCAGCGATAGCCACGACCTGTTGCTCGACGTCGCGTCGGATCTTGACGACGAAGCCGCCGCGGCCGCCGAGCACGCGCTGGGCCTGCCGACGCTGTACGCCTCCGGGCGCGCCGGGGTGGTGAGCACCGCCCAGCCCCAAGACGGCCAGATCCCCGAAGGCACCGACCTGGACCCGCTGTTCGACGTGCTGATGGAGCACATCCCCCCGCCGTCCGGGGACCCGGAGGCTCCGCTGCAGGCGCTGGTGACCAACCTGGATGCGTCGGCCTTCCTCGGCCGGCTAGCCCTGACCCGCATCTACAACGGCAAGCTGCGCAAGGGTCACCAGGTGGCGTGGATGCGCGAGGTGGACGGGTTGCCCGTCATCACCAGCGCCAAGATCACCGAGTTGCTCGCGACCGAGGGTGTCGAGCGCACTGCCACCGACGAGGCGATCGCCGGCGACATCGTGGCTGTGGCCGGGCTGCCCGAGATCATGATCGGCGACACGCTGGCGGATCCCGATCATGCCCATGCGCTGCCGCGTATCACCGTCGACGAACCGGCCATCTCGGTGACGATCGGCACCAACACCTCGCCGCTGGCGGGCAAGGTGTCGGGGCACAAGCTCACCGCGCGGATGGTCCGCAACAGGCTGGACACCGAACTGGTGGGCAACGTCTCGATCCGGGTCGTGGACATCGGCCGGCCCGACGCCTGGGAAGTGCAAGGCCGTGGCGAGCTTGCACTGGCCGTGCTGGTCGAGCAGATGCGCCGGGAGGGCTTCGAATTGACCGTCGGCAAACCACAGGTGGTCACCAAGACCATCGACGGCAAGCTACACGAGCCGTTCGAGGCGATGACGATCGACTGTCCCGACGAGTTCGTTGGCGCGATCACCCAGCTGATGGCCGGTCGCAAGGGCCGCATGGAAGAGATGGCCAACCATGCTGCCGGCTGGGTCCGGATGGACTTCATCGTGCCCAGCCGTGGCCTGATCGGATTCCGCACCGACTTCCTCACCCTCACTCGCGGCACCGGCATCGCCAACGCCGTGTTCGACGGCTACCGGCCGTGGGCCGGCGAGATCCGGGCCCGGCACACCGGGTCGCTGGTATCCGACCGGACCGGCACCATCACGCCGTTCGCACTGATGCAACTCGCCGATCGGGGCCAGTTCGTCGTCGAGCCCGGCCAGGACACCTACGCGGGCATGGTGGTCGGAATCAATCCGCGACCAGAGGATCTCGACCTCAACGTCACCCGCGAGAAGAAGCTGACCAACATGCGCTCGTCGACCGCGGATGTCTTCGAGACGCTGGCCAAGCCGCTCGAGCTCGACCTGGAGCGGGCCATGGAGTTCTGTTCGTCCGACGAATGCGTCGAGGTGACTCCGGAGATTGTGCGGGTCCGCAAGGTCGAGCTGGACGCCACCACGCGGGCCCGCAGCCGGGCCCGGGCCAAGGCCCGGGGCTAGAGGATCAGCCGCGTGCAGAGCGGGTGGGTGCGATCGGCACTCGATACCCTGATGGGCGTGTCGAGACCTGTCCGCCGCGCCTGCTGACCATCGGCGTGCTGGTCTCACTGTTTGGTTTGGTGCTGGCGGGGTGCACCGTCAGCCCGCCGCCGGCACCGCAAAGCACAGATACGCCGCACAACACGCCACCGCCTCCGCCGCGTCCCACCCAGATCATCATGGGCATCGACTCGATCGGCGCCGGGTTCAACCCGCATCTGCTGTCCGATCTGTCGCCGGTGAACGCGGCGATCAGCGCGCTGGTGTTGCCCAGCGCGTTCCGGCCGGTGCCTGACCCCAATTCGCCGACAGGTTCGCGCTGGGAGATGGACCCGACGCTGTTGGTATCGGCCGAGGTGACCAGCGAAAACCCCTTTACGGTGACTTACAAGATCCGGCCCGAGGCGCAATGGACCGACAACGCGCCGATCGCTGCCGACGACTTCTGGTACCTGTGGCGGCAGATGGTCAGCCAGCCGGGGGTCGTCGATCCGGCCGGCTATGACCTGATCACCGCTGTCCAGTCGCTCGAGGGCGGCAAACAGGCCGTCGTCACTTTCGCGCAGCCGTACCCGGCTTGGCGGGAGTTGTTCAACAACATCCTGCCGGCGCACATCGTCAAGGACGTCCCGGGCGGTTTCGCCGCCGGACTGGCGCGGGCGCTGCCCGTCACAGGCGGGCAGTTCCGGGTGGAGAACATCGACCCGCAGCGCGACGAGATCCTGATCGCCCGCAATGACCGCTACTGGGGGCCGCCCGCCAAACCCGCCCTCATCCAATTCCGCCGGGCCGGGGCGCCGGCCGCGCTGGCCGACTCGGTACGCAACGGCGACACCCAGGTGGCTCAGGTGCATGGCGGCTCGGCGGCCTTCGCCCAGTTGTCGGCTATCCCCGACGTGCGGACCGCCCGGATTGTGACACCTCGCGTCATGCAGCTGACGCTGCGGGCAAGCGAGCCGAAGCTGGCCGACACGCAGGTCCGCAAAGCGATTCTGGGGTTGATAGACGTCGACCTGCTCGCCGCCGTCGGCGCCGGCAGCGACAACACCGTCACCTTGGACCAGGCGCAGATCCGTTCGCCGAGCGACCCAGGTTACGTGCCGACCGCGCCGCCGGCGATGACCATGACTGGCGGCGCTGGGACTGTTGTCGGCATCAGGGTTCGAGATCGAGAGCAACACGTCGGCTTCGCCTGCGCCTCCGAGACCCGATTCGACGACCGCGCCGGTGAGCACCGAGCCGCCGGAAGTCATCCGGGGCCGGATCAGCAAGGACGGCAAACAGCTGTCGCTGGTCATCGGGGTGGCCTCCAATGATCCGACCTCGGTGGCGGTCGCCAACACGGCCGCCGACCAGTTGCGCAACGTCGGTATCGCCGCGACCGTGCTGGCGCTGGATCCGGTGGCTCTCTATCGGCGACGCGGTGAACAACAATCAGGTGGACGCGCATCGTGGGCTGGGACCAGGCAGGTGGAAACCTGGCGACGTCGCTGGCCTCTCGGTACGGCTGCCCCGCGTTGCAGGCCACGGAGGTCCCGGCCCCCAATGTGCCGACCACGGCACCTTTTGGCCCCACTGGGTCTACGACGTCCGCCGGGCCCGACACCACCTTCACGACACCGGCGCAGGCGCCGACGGTTCCCAGCCACCCGCCGGAGCCCGGTGCGCTGGTGAAAGCGCCGTCGAACCTCACCGGAATCTGCGATCGCAGCATCCAGTCGAACATCGACGCCGCCCTCAACGGCACCAAGAACATCAATGACGTGATCACCGCGGTCGAACCGCGACTGTGGAACATGTCGACGGTGCTGCCGATCCTGCAGGACACCACGATCGTCGCGGCCGGCCCGAGCGTGCAGAACGTCAGCCTGTCCGGTGCGGTGCCGGTCGGCATCGTCGGCGACGCCGGCCAATGGGTCAAAACGGGGCCATAAGACTGGGGCACGCCGGCGCACCCGTGACGGCGGCCATGCTGGCCGCGGTGGCCGCCACGGCGCACGGCCCGCTCAAACGCAACACCCAAGAGTCGATTGGGATAAAAAATCCGATTCAAATGGATTCTGCAGAAAAGTGTCCGCTGGCGCATGGATAGCGATACGCTGCACTGAGGAGGCAGCGCTAAACGGTGGGTCCCGTCGGGGTCAGCTGCGCTATGCCGGTTGGAGGTGAACGATGTCGTTCCTGATCGCGGCGCCGGAGATGGTGGCTTCGGCGGCAACGGATTTGGCGGGTATTGGTTCGACGATCAACGAGGCCAACATGGCGGCAGCGGCCGCGACAACGGGGGTGCTGCCGGCGGCCGCCGATGAGGTGTCACTGGCTATCGCGGCAATGTTCGGCTCGCACGCCCAGCAATATCAGGCGCTCAGCGCCCAGGCGGAGCTGTTTCATGGCCAGTTTGTGCGGGCCTTGAGCTCGGGCGCGAGCGCGTATGCCGGCGCTGAGGCCAATGTCGTGCAGACCCTTGCGAGTACGATCGCTGCGCCCGCCCAGGCGGTGGCGGCGAGTTCGAGTCCTTTGCAGCAACTTGAGGCTGCGCAGATCGCCTTCAACACCAATCTCGTCAACGGCGAGCTCAGCTTCAACCATGCCCTGCTGACCAACGAGGTAGGGCTGGAGGAACTCGTCTTCGGCACCAATAGCGCCCTCAACGGCGTGGTCAACCGCAGCTTCAACTTCGGCAACCTGCTGTGGGGAACTGGCCAGCAAACCGTCAACACTCTCGTGGGTGCGCCAATCGCGACAAATTTCAACTCCACCCTGCTGCTCGGCAGCGGAGCCCAGGTCTTCAATGGCGGCCAGATCGGCGGCCCGCTGGGTGCCTTCGACCAGAGCCTGGTGGTCGGCGCCGACTTCGTCGGCCTCCTCGGAGGCAGTTCGCCCGGCCAGGCGTTGCTCAGTGTGCTCCCTGCATCCACCCAGGCAATGTTGATGAGTGCGCCGAGCAGTTTCTTGCAGCAAGTTGAGACAGCGCAGATCAACTACAACACCGGTCTCGTCAGCAAAGAGTTCAGCTTCAACAATGCCCTGCTGGCCAACGAGCGGGCGTTCGAGCTAAAATACTTTGAGCCCAGTGCTTTTAACGGCGCACTCAACCGCAGCTACAACGCCTTCAATTTGCTGGTGGGCACTGGCGAGCAAACCGTCAACAATCTTTCGGGTGCGTTCGTCCCCCAGCTGAACTTCAACCATAGCCTCATGACCGGCAGCGCAGCCCAGGTCTTCAACAGCGGCGAGATCGGTGGCCTGGTGGGTTCCTTCGATCAGAGCCTGATGGTCGGCGTCGACTTGGGCGGCCTCATCACGGGCCAGTAGATCAAGCGGCGCGCGCCTGGTCAGTTGGCGCGCCCCGCCGCTGGCTTCGGGGGGATGACGGTGTCGACGATCAGTGCCAGTTCCCGCCGGTTCGGCGGCTCTCCAGTGAGCATGAAGTGCTGGTTGATCAAAGCGGGTCCGATTCGCGCGGTGAACGGGGTGATTGTGTCGGGCTCGATATCGCCAGCGTGGACGGCGGCTCGCAGGATGGAATCGACGATTTTCAGACGTGGACCCACCACGGCGTCAGCGAAGATGGCACGCAGTTCGGGCTCATGAAGCACCTGACCGATGATGACCAGGCCGGGGAAGTCGGTCTTGCCGGCCAGCACATCGCGGTGGGCGGTGAACACGGTCAGCAGGTTCTCCCGTGCCGACCGGCCGGCGCGAGGCTCGGGCAGCGGCGGCACAGCGTGATGCAGAGCGGCTTGCACCAGGTCATGCTTGCTGGCCCAGCGGCGGTACAACGCGGCCTTGCCGGTGTGGGCGCGTGCCGCGATCCCTTCCATCGTCAACCCCCCGTACCCGACTGCAGCCAGTTCGGCCAGGGTGGCCGCATAGAGTGCACGTTCGAGCACTTCGCCTCGCCGGCGGCTCCGGCCGGCGGTCGACGTGGTTTGGGTGGGCTGCGCCATTGGTCGATAGTAGCCGTTGGCGTTCCTACTTGTTGCGCTCGGCCGCAACTGCGCCGACAGCGCGTCCGGCGGCTGCGGCCATAGACTTCTGGGTGCGTGGCGGCGAACGACATGTGCTGCGCCCCATATTGTAGTCGATATCGTTCACTAATCCCCTCAGCACGGCTTCCCGATATAAGGAACATCATGGTCTATTAACGCGGAATTTTCGACGCCTGCCGGGCCGCGGGTAGGGTGCGTCCATGCCTGACACGCCGCGGCTGCTGTTCGTACACGCACACCCCGACGACGAGAGCCTCAGCAACGGCGCCACCATCGCTCACTACGCCACCCGCGGCGCGCAGGTCCATGTCGTCACGTGCACGCTGGGTGAGGAGGGCGAAGTCATCGGCGACCGCTGGGCCCAACTCGCCGTCGACCGCGCGGACCAACTTGGTGGTTACCGCATCAGCGAGCTCACCGCGGCATTGCACGCGCTTGGGGTGAGCGGACCCATCTACCTGGGCGGCGCGGGTCGCTGGCGCGACTCCGGGATGGCCGGCACTGAGCAGCGCAGTCAGCGGAGATTCGTGGACGCCGACGAACGCGAGGCCGTCGGGGCACTGGTCACGATCATTCGCGAGTTGCGTCCGCATGTCGTGGTGACCTACGACCCCAACGGCGGCTACGGGCATCCCGACCACGTGCACACCCACACCGTGACCACAGCCGCAGTGGCTAAGGCCGGCACTGACGATTACCCGGGTGACCCATGGACGGTGCCGAAGTTCTACTGGACGGTCTTTGGCCTGAGCGCATTCGTTTCAGGCGGGCACGCACTGGTTCCCGACGATCTGCGACCCGAGTGGGTGGTGCCGCCGGATGAGATCCCCTTCGCATATTCGGACGAAAGCATCGATGCGGTCGTCGAGGCCGATGCTGACGCGCACGCCGCCAAGGTCGCGGCGCTCGCTGCGCATGCCACCCAAGTCGTCGTCGGCCCGACCGGCCGGGCCTGCGCTCTGTCGAACAATCTGGCGCTGCCCATCCTGGCGCAGGAGCACTATGTTCTGGCCGCCGGCTCCGCTGGGGATCGCGATGAGCGTGGCTGGGAAAAAGATCTGCTCGCCGGTCTGGGCTTCACCGGGTCCGGCACGTAGGCTGCCAATCAGGCAGCCGCGGAAGGAATTCGTATGGACCCCGACCTGGACCCTAACATGCAGCATTGGCAGGACCGGCTCGACAGCCTGCAGTGGGTACTCGGCTCGATACTCTCCCAGGTCGATAGCGTTCCGACCTGATCGAAACACAGGCGCTCGCCGCATCGGGCGAAGAGACCGGTGCGACAGATCCCGCGATTCGTGTCGTTGTCTTGGCGTTGTTGGCTGTCGACGGGGTCTTATCCGCACTGGCCGGGGCTCTGCTGCTGCCGTCCTACATCGGTTCGGCGCCCTTTCCGATCAGCGCTTTGATCAGTGGCTTGTTGAACGCCGCCCTGGTTTGGGCCGCCGGGCGATGGACCAAATCGCCGCGGGTGGCCGCGTTGCCGTTGTGGACGTGGCTGTTGACGGTGGCGGTGTTGAGCCTGGGCGGTCCCGGCGACAATGTCATCCTGGGTGGCCGGGGGCTGATGGCGTTCGGGGCTCTGATCCTTATTGTGCTGGGGGTTGTGCCACCGGTGTGGGTGTTGTGGCGGCGCAGGGGCCGTGGCTGGCGCTAGGTCGGGGGAGATGGGAATGCCGAACCAATCGGTGGGAACGGCGGGAAGAAGTGGAGAACCCAATTGATCTCGGTCTGGATGAACTGGTTGACCGACGCCGTGGTGGCCGACCAGATGTTGCTCAGCCCTTGAGTGAAAGTGACCGTCCCGTCGATGAAGTCGATCGTGTTGAACAGGACGCTCTGAACCATGGGTTCAAAGAGGTAGTAGAAGAAATTGATCTGTGGCGCCAAGATGCCGATCCACGGTACCCAACCCACCGCCCACGCGGCGAGGTTGAAGCCGTACTGCACCCACGGCTCGACGGCGTTGTAGAGATTCTCGATGGCGTTGCCGATCGACCCGGATGCGAGTGCCGCCGGTGCTGCCGCGGCGTTGGCCAAGGGCTGCAGGATGGCACTGCTGGCCGACAGACCGCTGGTCCCGCCGGTGGCCGCCAGCGCCAGCGCGCTGGCGCTGGCGCCAGTTGTCGCTGCAGCGCTCCCGCCGAGCGCGCCGGAGCCGCCTGTGCCTGCGAAGATGCTTTGGACACGATCAACGGCATTGGACACGATGCCGCTCTGGCCGATCAATGGGTGCCCCAGCAGTTTCTCGGCGGGCGCATTCACCGCGTTCACCAAGTTCTGCGCGGCGCTGGCCTCGGCGGATGCATACGAGTTCGCGCCAGCGTTCAGGGCCAGCACAAACTGGTCATGAAACGCCGACAGCTGCGCGCTGAGCCGCTGATACCCCTGGCCATGCGAGGAAAACAGTGCGGCGATCTGTGCCGAAACATCGTCGGCGGCCGCCGCCAGGACTCCGGTCGTCGGGACCGCCGCCGCGGCATTGGCCGCGTTGATGCTCGAACCGATACCGGCTACGTCCGAAGCCGCCGCCACCAGCGCCTCCGGCGCCGCGACCACATACGACATCCGTACACCCCCTGCTTCAGGTCAGCGTGGCTAACGCCCGTCTTCTTCGATTGACAGGCCCCGATCGGATGGTATCGCGACCGACTACGGATGGCGCCGGACTCGCCAAACACGTGGCGCATGCTGGTCAGTCGCGTCCTGGCCCTGGCCTGACGCTACTGTTGCGAATATGGCACCCGCCAAGGTTTGGATTGTTGGGACGCGGATGAAATCAGAGCGTGGGGAAGTTACACCAACGTGCCACTGAAACCGGAGCCTCCGGCGCCCACAGCTCTGCTAAGCCCCGTCGCCCCGCGCAAGGCCAATGCGTCGGCGCTGCGGCGGGTATTGCGGCGGGCGCGAGACGGTGTCGCGCTGAACATCGATGAGGCAGCCGTCGCGATGACGGCGCGCGGTGCCGAGCTGGCCGACCTGTGCGCGAGTGCGGCGCGGGTGCGCGACGCGGGCCTCAAGGCGGCTGGACGGCGCGGCGCAGGCGGTCGGTTGCCGATCAGTTATTCGCGCAAGGTGTTCATCCCGGTCACCCATCTGTGCCGCGACAACTGCCACTACTGCACGTTCGTCACCGTGCCGGGCAAGCTGCGCGCCGAAGGTGCCGGCATGTATATGGGCCCCGACGAGATCCTCGACGTCGCGCGGCGCGGGGGCGAAATCGGTTGCAAAGAAGCGCTATTCACGCTAGGCGACCGTCCCGAGGAACGCTGGCCCGAGGCGCGCGAGTGGCTCGGCGAACGAGGCTACGACTCCACGTTGTCCTACGTGCGGGCGATGGCGATCCGGGTGCTGGAGGAAACCGGGCTGCTGCCGCATTTGAACCCCGGAGTGATGAGCTGGTCGGAGATGTCGCGGCTCAAACCGGTGGCGCCGTCGATGGGCATGATGCTGGAGACGACATCGCAACGGTTGTTCGAGACGAAAGGGCTCGCGCACTACGGCAGCCCGGACAAAGACCCGGCGGTCCGGCTGCGAACTCTCACCGACGCCGGCCGACTGTCCATTCCGTTCACCACCGGTCTGCTGGTCGGCATCGGCGAGACGCCGGCCGAACGCGCCGACACCTTGCATGCGGTTCGCAAGTCGCACAAGGAGTTCGGGCACATCCAGGAAGTGATCGTGCAGAACTTCCGGGCCAAAGAACACACCGCGATGGCAGCCGTCCCCGATGCCGGCATCGAG
Organism: uncultured Actinomycetota bacterium; assembly: GCA_963763005.1. GTDB lineage: Bacteria > Actinomycetota > Actinomycetes > Mycobacteriales > Mycobacteriaceae > Mycobacterium. The sequence goes on along the minus strand of CAVXMI010000005.1, from coordinate 635,708 downwards.
GACTACCTGGCGACGGTGGCTGTTGCGCGGCTGGTGCTCGGCCCGGGCATGCGTATTCAGGCGCCGCCGAACCTGGTGTCCCGTGACGAATGCCTGGCGCTGGTCGCCGCCGGTATCGACGACTGGGGCGGTGTCTCACCGCTGACGCCCGACCACGTCAACCCGGAACGGCCCTGGCCCGCTTTGGATGACCTGGCCGTGGTCACCGCGGAGGCCGGCTACGATCTGGTGCAGCGGCTGACCGCACAACCCAAGTATGTGCAGGCGGGTGCCGCATGGGTCGACCCGCGGGTACGGGGACATGTTGCGGCGCTGGCTGATCCGGCGACCGGCTTTGCTCGCGACGTCAACCCGGTCGGCATGCCGTGGCAGGAGCCCGACGACGTGGTGTCCTCCGGCCGGGTGGACCTCAACGCGGCGATCGACGCCGAAGGCCGCAGCACCGACGCCCGCAGCGACCTCGACAGTGCCTTCGGCGACTGGGAATCGATCCGTTCGCACGTGCACGAGCTGGCGGCCCGTGCTCCTGCGCGTATCGACACCGATGTGCTTGCCGCCCTGCGCTCGGCGGAACGCTCTCCGGCCGGCTGCACCGACGACGAATACCTTGCCTTGGCCAACGCCGACGGTCCCGCACTGGAAGCGGTCGCCGCCCTGGCGGATTCGTTGCGCCGCGACGTCGTCGGTGACGACGTGACCTTCGTGGTGAACCGCAATATCAACTTCACCAATATCTGCTACACCGGCTGCCGGTTCTGCGCGTTCGCCCAGCGCAAGGGTGATGCTGACGCGTACTCGCTGTCGGCCGAAGAGGTAGCCGACCGCGCGTGGGAGGCCCACGTGCTGGGGGCGACTGAGGTATGCATGCAAGGCGGCATCGACCCTGAGCTGCCGGTCACCGGCTACGCCGATCTGGTGCACGCCGTCAAGGCCCGAGTGCCGTCGATGCACGTGCACGCGTTTTCGCCGATGGAGATCGCCAATGGCGTGACGAAGAGTGGGCTGAGCATCCGTGAGTGGCTGATCAGCCTGCGCGAGGCCGGGCTGGGCACCATCCCTGGCACCGCCGCCGAGATACTGGACGACGAGGTGCGTTGGGTGCTCACCAAGGGCAAGTTGCCGACATCGCTGTGGATCGAGATCGTGACCACCGCCCACGAAGTGGGGTTACGGTCGTCCTCGACGATGATGTACGGCCATGTCGACAGTCCCCGCAACTGGGTCGCCCACCTCAATGTGCTGCGCGGCATCCAGGACCGCACCGGTGGCTTCACCGAGTTCGTGCCGCTGCCGTTCGTGCACCAGAATTCGCCGTTGTATCTGGCGGGCGCGGCCCGGCCCGGGCCCACTCATCGCGACAACCGCGCGGTGCACGCCCTGGCGCGGATCATGTTGCACGGCCGCATCTCCCACATCCAGACCAGTTGGGTGAAGCTCGGCGTCGAGCGCACACAGGTGATGCTCAACGGCGGCGCCAACGACCTGGGCGGCACACTGATGGAGGAGACCATCTCGCGGATGGCCGGATCCGAACACGGGTCCGCCAAGACCGCCGCCGAGCTGATCGCAATCGCCGAGGGCATCGGCCGCCCCGCGCGTCAGCGCACCACTACGTACGCACCTCTAGCCGCTTAGGCCGCGAGCGTAACGCCGACCGCGATCCCGGGCACGGAATCGCGGTCGGCGTTACGCTCGCGGGTCAGGCTCAGTAGCTGTTGCAGGAGCCGGCAACCGACTCAACAAGACCAAAGTACTGCGCAGCCCCCGGCATGGCCTGTACCTGCGCGGCCATCGCCGCGCGCTGAGACGGCGGCGAGGCGAGGAACTGCTGCAAGTAGGACACAGCTATCGGGTTCGCGTTCAATTGCGCGACAGCTCCTGGCGATTGCGCGTTCAGCGCTGCCATCACCTGCCCGTAATTGCAGGTTGTATTGATGACTTGATCCAGCGGAGCCGCGGATGCGATCCCGGTCCCAACGGTCAACGACAATGCCAGACCGCCAACTGCGGCAGCCAGTCTGGTCAACGACTGTGACACCATTCTGTGGACACCTTCCCCAAGTAGTGCACCGTCGACTAGACGGCGACGACATTTGCCCAGCGGTTGCGGTGCCGTCTTTAATAGAGGGTACCAGGCTCCGTGGGCTTGTTCCTATCGAATCTATTATCGGACGATACTGTCCGGCCGTAACTATCTGCAGGTCAGCGGCGTAAGTGACGCCGCGTCACATGCATGAAACGAAACTATAGCCTGGCCGCCAGCTCGGTGCCCTGCTTGATGGCGCGCTTGGCGTCCAGCTCGGCGGCGAACGCCGCACCGCCGATGATGTGCGGGTCGACGCCATTGCGGCGCAATTGGATCTCCAGGTCACGCACCGGCTCCTGGCCCGCACAGACCACCACGTTGTCCACCGCCAGCAGCTGCGGCCGCTGCCGGTCCGGGCCGAAGCTGATGTGCAGGCCGTCGTCGCTGATCCGCTCGTAGTTCACCCCGGACAGCTGATGAACGCCTTTGGCTTTCAGCGACGCCCGGTGCACCCACCCAGTGGTCTTGCCCAGCCGCTTGCCCTGCGGGCCATTGGTGCGCTGCAGTAGGTACACCTCACGGGCAGCCGGGGCCGGCAGGGGAGTCGTCAAAGCTCCCCGGGCCTCTTGCGGATCAGCGACGCCCCACTCGGCTTTCCACTCCTTGAGGTTGAGGGTGGGTGAGGAGTCGGTGACCAGGAGTTCGGTGACGTCGAACCCGATGCCTCCGGCGCCGACAACCGCCACGGTTCGCCCTACCGGCTTGGCGCCGGTGATCGCCTCGGCGTAGGTCAACACCATCGGGTGATCAATACCGGGGATCGCCGGAATGCGGGGCGCCACGCCGGTGGCCAATACGACTTCGTCGTACCTATCCAAGCCGTAGCCGGTCAACTCGCCGGCCGTCACCCGGGTGCCCAGTCGCACCGCGACGCCGTGCTTGTCCAGCATCGTCGCGAAGTACCGGATGGTTTCGCGGAATTCCTCTTTGCCGGGAATGCGGCGGGCCAAGTCGAACTGGCCGCCGATGAAGTCGTTGGCCTCGAACAGCGTGACCTGATGGCCCCGCTGGGCGGCGTTGACCGCCGCGGCCAGTCCCGCCGGACCGGCGCCGACGACGGCCACCGAACGTGGCGCGCCGCGTCGGGGACAACACCAACTTCGTCTCGTGTCCGGCCCGCGGATTGAGCAGACACGACACCGTCTTCTTGGCGAAGGCGTGGTCCAGGCAGGCCTGATTGCAGGCGATGCAGGTGTTGATCTCTTGGGCGCGGTCGGCCGCAGCCTTCTGTACCCACTCCGGGTCGCTCAGCAGCGGCCGGGCCATCGAGATCAGCCGTACCTGAGTGTCGGCCAGGATCTGTTCGGCGGCCTGCGGCATGTTGATCCGGTTGGACGCCACCACCGGGATGCTGACGTGCTCGGCGACGGCGTGGCTGATGTCGACGAACGCGCTGTTGGGTACCGAGGTGACGATCGTCGGCACCCGCGCCTCGTGCCAGCCGAAGCCGGAGTTGATGATGGTTGCGCCCGCTGCCTCCACTTCGGTTGCCAGCGCGACGGTTTCGTCCCAGCTCTGGCCATCCTCGACATAGTCGGCCATCGACATCCGGTAGCAGATGATGAAGTCGGACCCGACAGCGGCGCGGGTGCGGCGCACGATCTCGACCGGGAACCGGCGGCGGTTGGCCGGTGTGCCGCCCCAGGCATCGGTGCGCTTGTTGGTGCGTGGCGCCAGGAACTGGTTGAGCAGATATCCTTCGCTGCCCATGATTTCGACGCCGTCGTAGCCGGCATCGCGGGCCAGCTGCGCGCACCGGGCGAAATCCGCGATCGTCGCCTCGACGCCGCGGGCCGACAGTGCGCGTGGGCGAAACGGGTTGATCGGCGCCTTGATTGACGACGCGCTGACCGAAAGCGGGTGGTACGCATAGCGTCCGGCGTGCAGGATCTGCAGCAGGATCTTGGCGCCCGCTTCATGGACCGCCCTGGTGATGCGGCGGTGCCGCCGGGCTTGCGCCGAGGAGACCAACTGCGACGCGAACGGCAGCAGCCAACCTGTGCGGTTTGGCGCGTAGCCACCCGTGATGATCAGCCCCACGCCCCCGCGGGCGCGTTCGGCGAAGTATTCGGCGAGCCGATCGATGTGGCCGGCCCGGTCTTCCAGTCCGGTGTGCATCGAACCCATGACCACCCGGTTACGCAACGTGGTGAAGCCGAGATCCAATGGGGACAACAGATTTGGGTACGGGCCCGTCATGGATGCTCCTGGAGCGCTTGAGCTACCTCGTCGAGCCAGTCGATGGCACTTTCTTCGGCCCGGATGCCGCCGCGCAGCACGAGGTGTTGGTGTAGTGCGGCGCCGCGCAGGACCGACGGGTCGGGGAATGCGTGTTTCTCGAGTCCGCGGTAGGTGTCCAGCGAGTCGGCACGCTCGGCGCGCAGCGCGGCGACTTGGGAACGCAGCGCCGCGATGTCTCCAAAAACGGCACCACGCAGCTTGACGGCCACGTCGCGAGTGCTGCTGTCGCTCAGTGCACTGCCGCGGCCGGGCCTGGTGGGACTGAGTGGTTCGGCTATCCAGCGGGCCAACTCGGCCCGGCCACTCTGGGAGACCGTGTAGACCTTCTTGTCGGGGCGGCCACGCTGGGCCACGGTTGTGGCGTGCACCCAGCCGTCGATCTCCATTACCCGTAGCGTCCGGTAGATCTGCTGATGGGTTGCGGTCCAGAAATACCCGATGGAGCGATCGAATCGGTGGGCCAACTCGTAGCCCGAGCCGGCCTGTTCGCATAGCGACACCAAGATTGCGTGGGGTAGCGCCACCCGGGCAGCATAGATGGCACCCTGCCCTGCTATGCAACTAGGTGCATACCGACTGAGCACATTGTCAGGCGTGCCAAGTGGTTGACGTGTATGTGCAACGTCTAGTATCAGTAATCGAAACGCTCTGCCTGTTGGGGCCGGAAGCCCCCAAGGCGAGGCGAGCAGCAGCCCACATTGAGCAGCACGTAGAGGACACGTTGAGGAGACGTCCGTGACGTACACGATCGCAGAACCCTGCGTCGACATCAAAGACAAGGCATGCATCGAGGAGTGCCCGGTCGACTGCATCTACGAGGGTGCCCGGATGCTGTACATCCACCCCGACGAATGCGTCGACTGTGGGGCCTGCGAACCGGTCTGTCCTGTAGAAGCGATCTACTACGAAGACGATGTGCCCGACCAGTGGAACCATTACACGCAGATCAACGCCGACTTCTTCGTCGAGCTGGGATCTCCGGGCGGCGCGGCCAAGGTCGGGATGACCGAGAACGACCCGCAAGTGGTCAAGGATCTGCCGCCGCAGGGCGAAGGCGACTGAGCGGGCCGGTGCTGCATGAGCCCGGGATGGGGCCGGCCTGTGTCGGCGTCCCTACCGGTGTTCCCCTGGGACACCCTGGCCGACGCTAAGGCGCTGGCCGGGGCCCATCCGGACGGCATCGTCGACCTGTCCGTCGGAACTCCGGTAGACCCGGTTGCGCCGCTGATCCAAGAGGCATTGGCGGCCGCCAGTTCGGCGCCGGGGTATCCCGCGACTGCCGGCACTGTGCAGTTGCGCGAATCCGCGGTGGCGGCGCTGGCCCGCCGCTACGGCATCACCGGGCTGACCGAGGCGGCGGTCTTGCCGGTGATCGGTAGCAAGGAACTCATCGCCTGGTTGCCGACGCTGCTGGGCCTTGGCCCCGCAGATGTGGTCGTGGTGCCTGAACTGGCTTATCCGACCTACGACGTGGGCGCCCGGCTGGCCCGAGCTCAGGTCCTGCGTGCGGACTCGCTGACCCAGCTGGGCCCGCAATCCCCGGCGCTGGTCTACCTGAACTCGCCGAGCAACCCGACCGGACGGGTACTTGGCGTAGACCATCTGCGCAAGGTGGTCGGGTGGGCGCGTGAGCGCGGTGTTCTCGTCGCTTCCGACGAGTGCTACCTGGGTTTGGGCTGGAACGCCGAACCTCCGGGACCTCTGTCGGTGCTGCATCCCTCGGTGTGCGACGGCGACCATACCGGGCTGCTGGCGGTGCACTCGCTGTCGAAGAGCTCGTCGCTGGCCGGGTACCGGGCCGGCTTTGTCGTCGGCGATGCGGGTTTGGTCGCCGAGCTGCTGGCGGTGCGCAAACACGCCGGGATGATGGTGCCGACGCCCGTGCAGGCTGCCATGGTGGCCGCTCTGGATGATGACGATCACGAAAAGCTGCAGCGGGAGCGGTATGCGCGGCGGCGTGCGGCGCTGCTGCCGGCGCTGCGCTCAGCGGGTTTTGCCGTCGACTATTCGGACGCCGGCCTGTATTTGTGGGCCACCCGCGGTGAGGGATGCCGCCACACAATCACATGGTTGGCGCAGCGCGGCATCCTGGCGGCGCCCGGTGATTTCTACGGCCCGGGCGGCGCGCAGCATGTGCGGGTGGCGCTGACCGCCACCGATGAGCGCATCGCCGCCGCGGTCCGGCGGCTCGCCTAGATCGGACCGTGCGCCCGGATGTCAGCCGGTTGCGGGGTCAGCCGCCTCGGTGACCACCGGCTATCCGCCGAAGACGGGACGGGGCATCGTGAAACGGCGACGCCCGTTGCGCAATACGGGGGTGCCCGTGGGCCGCCCTACCATGCCCGTCATCGGCCCCATTCCGGTCATCGGCACCCCGTTCGACGTGCCCGGCGGTGAATTTGTCTCGCCCGCCGGAACAGCTCGGAGACTGGTTCCCGGGGTTGCCGCCGTCCAGCTCTGCGGAACGGACAACTTCCCCACCGGCGCCGCCCGGCCCATCCTCGCCAGCACCGCACCGCGAACGCCTCCCGAACCCGACGGCTCAGCCCCGATTGCGCCGGCCTGAGTAAACGGGATGTCGTTGGGGCCCGACTGGATGTCAGACCGGTAAAACCCGCTCCCGAAGCGTCCCGCCGACGTACTGGCACGACTGAAGGCCGCGGCCAAATTCTCCGGCCCGGTGAGAGTATTGAGGTCACCGAAGGCGCTAAGTAGCGACGTCGGCCCCAACGACCCCGCCGACGTGGAAGAGCCCGAAGACCCTGCTGTCGAGAGGGCCTGCAGCTGTTGCGGCACAGTCGGCACCAGCCCAGACAGTGTTGCCTGAGTATGTCCGGCAGTTGAGGTGCTGAAGGTCTGGGCCATCGCGGCGGCCTGGGCGGATTGCCCGGCAGCGTTTGTGGTTTGTGGCGGCTCGCTGAATGGCGTCAGCGTGGCGGCGGCCGACGAGGACGCGGCATAGCCGTACATCGCAGCGGCATCCTGCGCCCACATCTCGGCGTAGGCAGCCTCGGTGGTCGCGATCATCATCGTGTTCTGCCCGAAGAAGTTGGTTGCGACGAGCGTCGCCAACTGGATGCGGTTGGCTGCGACCACCTCTGGTGGCACCGTGGCGGCGAACGCCGCCTCATAGGCGGCCGCCGCCGCCCGAGCCTGCGTGGCGGCTTGCTCAGCCTGCACCGCCGTCGTCGTCGCCCACGCCACATACGGCGCGGCCGCGCCGGCCATCGCGATTGACGCACCGCCTGACCAATTCTCGCCTTGCAGCCCCGAGAGCGCTGAGGAATAACCGGCCGCATACAAATCCAGTTGTGCGGCCAGCGCGTCCCAGGCCGACGCGGCCGCCATCATCGGTCCCGAGCCCGGGCCCCAATACATCCTTGCCGAGTTGACCTCGGGCGGCAGTGCCCCGAAATCAAGCATCGGCATCCTTTCTCAAAAGGTCGTCTCAAAGGTCGCCCGCCCAACGAAAGGTCACCGTGATCCTGTCGGCGGCGAGGCGGGCGACCATCGGCTATCCGCCGACGGAAGGACGGGGCATCTTGAACCGGCGCGACCCCACCCGCAATACGTTGCTGACCGTGGGACGCGCGAACATGCTCGCCGTCGTCCCCGTGCCCGCCGTCGGCGCGCCGGTGAACATCGCCGGGGATTCCCCCCATGACGGGCCGCCGTCGAGATCCGCGTCCGACAGCCACACCGGCTCATCGGCAGCCCTAACCACCGGATTTGCCGTCGCCCAGCTCTGCGGGACGGACAATTTCCCCACCAGTGCCGCGTTGCCCACACTCGGAACCACCGAACCGGGAACGCCTCCCGAACCCAACGTCGCAGCCCCGGTAGTGGCGGCCGCAGTGGCCGCGTTGGCGGCATCCTTGATCGACTGGATGCCAGACCGGTAAGTCCCGGACAGGAAGCTGCCCATCGAGGTGGTTGTACGACTGAAGTTCGAGACCAAACCCGCCGGCCCGGCCAGGGTATTGAAGCTGCTGAACCCGGTGAGTATCGATGATGCCGACGACGCGGATGAGCCCGAAGACCCTGCTGCGGAGAGGGTTTGCAGCTGTTGCGGCACAGTCGACATCAGCTGAGAAAGGGTTGTCTGAGCTTGTCCGGCGGTTGAGGTACCCGTGGCTTGGGCCACTGCGGCGGTTTGGGCGGATTGCCCGGACGCGTTTGTGGTCTGTGGCGGCTGGCTGAACTGCGTCAGCGTGGTCGCTGCCGACGAGGACGCGGCATAGCCGTACATCGCGGCGGCATCCTGTGCCCACATTTCCTCGTAGGCGGCTTCGGTGGCCGCGATCATCATGGTGTTCTGTCCGAATATGTTGGTCGCGACCAGCGTCGCCAACTGGGTGCGATTGCCTGTGACCTGCGCTGGCGGCACCGTTGCGGCCAACGCCGTCTCATAGGCGGCTGCCGCCGCCCGAGCCTGACCGGCCGTCTGTTCAGCCTGCGCCCCCGCCATAGTCGCCCATGCCACATACGGTGCGACCGCGCTGGCCATCGCTGAAGACGCACCGCCTGACCAACTCTCGCCTTGCAGCCGCGAGATCACCGAGGAGTAACGGCGCGAGAGCGAATCCAACCCACTGGCGAGTGTGTCCCAGGCTGCGGCGGCCGCCATCATCGGCCCCGAGCCCGGACCGGAATACATCCTGGTCGAGTTGATCTCGGGCGGCAGTGTTCCGTAATCCAGCATTGGCATTTCGCTTCCTCAGCTGGCCCCACCCATTGAGCCGCCACGCGTGAGTACGCGGGCGGTTTGGGCCATGTGGCCAACCAGTCAAGACCGTTGAGTCTCTTAGCGCTCGTCGTCGCGCGCTCTGGGGGGCTGCTCGGTTGCTGACCGAGGCCAGTGGGGGCAGGGACCGTTGGCCGTCGATAAGTGACGCGCAGTTATGGCGGGCCCCACCGCCATCGTGCGTTGACAATCTGCAGCGTGCTCATCCTGACAACGCAACTTCGCTAGCTGCTAGACAGTCAAACCGACGTGCGGTCACCCGACAACTCGACATGGCCGATGCACAGGACATTTCCAGCCGACTTCACCGGTACGTCCAGCTAACCCCGTGGCCGCATGGCGCTCGGCGCAATGCGATTCAAGACGCAGACAAACGCATCGGGCAGCTCCGGAAAAGTAACAAAGTTCTCACAGCCCCAAAACCGGGCCGCCAGGATTACTATGGCTCACAGGCGTCATTGACGCCGTCGTTCGACGACTTCTCTTGCGCTCCAAATGAATACAGGCCGGGATGCGAAAACATGTACAACCGCAAACTGCCGACACATCGTTGTGGGTGTGTTACGTCTGTCGCGCATGGCTGGTCAATGAGGGGCGCCAGATTCGGCACCTGCGCCGTTTCGTCCGGCCGACAGGGCCCGACCAGGCCTATTGGTGCGTTGATCGCCCGCCACCGGGGGTTTGCGTGGTGTCAATGAGCTTGTGAGCCACGGTAATCCTGGCTGCCCGGGCCCGGGCCCGGGGCTGTGAGAACTTTGTTACTTTTCCGGAGCTGTCAGATGCGCTTGTCTGCGTGGTTAGCTGGACGTACCGGTGAAGTCAGCTGGAAATGTCCTGTGTATCGGCCATGTCGAGTTGTCGAGTGACCGCACGTCGGTTTGACTGTCCATCAGCTAGCGGATTTGACTGTCCAGCAGCTAGCGACGTTGCGTTGTCAGGATGAGCACGCTGCAGATTGTCAACGCACGATGGCGGTGGGGCCCGCCATAACTGCGCGTCACTTATCGGCGGCCAACGGTCCCTGCGGGACAGTCAGTACCCGGCTGGCCGATTGTGCAGCGATATGTGACGCGGAGGTAAGACAAGTGGCCGTTGAGTTTTCGTCCGCATCTGCGGTCGAAATCTTTGATTGCCGCAGCAGCGCACGCCGGCGGTGTCGGCGGCCCTCGCCGACGGTAAGCGGGTGCGCTCGTGTGCACCCTCGCCGGCCTCGGCCAGCAGCCGAGAAGCCCCCCGAAGCGCGTGACCGGCTGGCGCCCCGCACCAGTTTGGTTCGATCGGCGGTTGCTCAATCGTCAACGAGCCCAATGCAAACTGAGCCTCACCGTTTAGCGTCGCTGGACGGTTACGCCAACATCGTCGGTGAAAGGTAAATACCGTATGGCGGGAACGCATCGCATCGTGGATTGGGATCCAGAAGACGCCGCGGCCTGGCGCGCCGGCAACAACGTCATCGCCCGTCGCAACCTGATCTGGGCGAACGTGACCGCGCACGTCGGCTTCTCGATTTGGTACCTCTGGTCGGTGATGGTGCTGTTCATGCCGCAATCCGTCTATGGTTTTTCGACCAGCGACAAGCTGCTGCTGGGTGCCACCGCAACCCTGGTCGGCGCATGCGTGCGCATCCCCTACGCGATGGCCACCACGAGGTTCGGCGGCCGCAAGTGGGCTGTGTTCTCGTCGCTGGTGCTTCTGATCCCCACCGTCGGGGCCATCGTGCTACTGGCCAACCCCGGCCTGCCGTTGTGGCCGTATCTGGTGTGCGCCGCGTTGACCGGATTGGGTGGCGGCAATTACGCCGCGTCGCTGGCCCACGCCGAAGCCTTCTACCCACAGCGGCTCAAGGGCTTCGCGCTGGGTGTCACAGGTGGGCTTGCCAACCTCGGGTCCGCGGCCATCCAGGCGGTCGGACTCTTCGTGCTGGCCACCGTCGGCCATCAGGCGCCGTACTTGGTGTGCGCAATCTATCTGGTGCTGCTGGCCATTGCCGCTCTCGGCGCGGCGCTGTTCATGGATACCCTGACCCACGTCATCGAGATGGGCCACGTGCGATCCGTTCTTGCGGTGCCCGACTCGTGGGGAATCGCGCTTCTCTACCTGTGCTGCTCCGGCTCGTTCCTCGGTTTCGCGTTCGCTTTCGGCCAGGTGCTACAGCACAACTTTGTGGCCGGTGGGGAAAGCCACGCGCAGGCGTCGCTGCACGCCGCCCAGATCGCCTTCACCGGGCCGCTGCTGGGGTCGCTGGCGCGGATAGTCGGCGGTAAGTTGGGCGACCGCTTCGGTGGCGGCCGCGTCACCCTGGGTGCCTTGGCCGCCATGATCATGGCTGGTGGGTTCCTGGTCGCCGTCAGCAGCCACGACGACCTCACCCACGGCTCCGGCGGCCCCACGCCCCACACGATGATCGGGTACATCGTCGGTTTCACCGCGCTGTTCATCTTTTGCGGCGCCGGTAAGGGGTCGGTGTTCAAGCTGATCCCGTCGGTCTTCCAGGCGCGCAGTCGCGCGCTGAACGTCAGCGACGCTGAACGCCGCGACTGGGAGCGCGTTATGTCGGGAGCGTTGATCGGGTTCGCCGGCGCGCTTGGCGCGCTCGGCGCTATGGGGCTCAACTTGGTCCTGCGCCAGTCCTATTTGAGCACCGGCACCGAGACGCCGGCGTTCTGGATTTTCTTGGCGTGTTACGTCGGCGCCGCAACCCTGACGTGGGTGCGTTATGTACGGCCCCGGGGCATACCTTTACCGACGCCGCGGCCGCTGCAGCCAACCGCGGAGGTGCCGGTCAACACGTGACCGCGGCCATCGGGCAGCCGGGCGGGACGAGGGTAAACGCTTGTGTTCGAACTACTTTCGTCCGCTCGCCCGATACCGGGTTGCAGACGGCCGCGCTCGGGCAGATCGCGAAAAGAATCTCCGCGGCCCGCAGCTGCACATATCTGTATCGGTCCCTGAGATGGAGGAGGCGCCGCGCAGGTCCGGGATCGCTGGGGCTGTAGCTGTCTCGATATTTTCACATCCCGTTGTCGACGGAAACAGGGAACCCAAGAGCACCTTAGGTCTATGCCAGACCAGCCGAGATCGCGTGAGTAGGATCAAATGTAAGGTTGCGAAAACGGACGCACGCTTAACGCAAAACCAGAACGTCGACGAACCATTTAGTCAGTTCGCCAGAGACACCATTGCAGCGCCAAGGAAGCCATCGGTTGCGCCGCGACGGTTGGACCTCACAGGTCACACCATCGCCGCCGCGGCATAACGCTGGCAGGACGCGCCCTCCTCACGTTCCCTACCTCAAGTCAGGGCTATGTCTCCTCGAGAAAACGACCCGCTACCTCAGGGCCCGTCGAATGCATTTTGATGGAGAGATCCAGCAACTTGTCCTTTGCTTGTTTAGGCAGCAATTCAATAGAGCGGGTGGTGGAAGAATCATACTTCGCCGACGAATATCGTCGCAGAATGAGATCCTTCTGCTCTTCCGTCGCAGAAATCGCCAGGAGCTTCATCCCGGCAAAAGCCTCCTCTGCCAATTGTGACATCCCGGCTTTCTCCAGCGCTTCCAGCCGCTCGTCGTTAATCCACACGTTGATCTTGATGCTGCTCGCGTTTTTGCTCATGAATTGAGTCCCTCCAATTGTTCTAGCGAAAACACCGGGAGCCTATCTTTCAGATAACTTTCGCTTACGAACGGTGAGTCCTGCCCGTGCTTGGCGGCACAATCCATTACGACTTCGAAAACCTCGTGCCTCATCACCCTCTGTGTCGGCTTAACTTCGTCTGTCAGTATGCTTCTGATGAGGCTACCGCTAAAACTCTGGGCTTTCGAATCATGGCCGCAAAGAGCTGAGTTGGTGACTTCCAAACATTCCGGACAGTACCAGTTCTCCTTGAGAAACACTGGCTTTATGGACAGCTTGTCTCTGTATTGCTTGAGGAGATTCTGTGCATCATATGGGTCGTAGAAGTCGCCCACTCCTGCGTGATCTCGCCCAAACATGTGATGTGTGCACCCGAGATTTGTCCTCAGGATTGCGTGGAAGATTGCCTCTCTGGGGCCTGCATACCGCATGTCCCAAAGCGTGAAGGACACCATGTGAACTTCGTCCCGAAAGTACCCGTTGGTTCTCAGGGCATCCTGCGCCAAAAGTATTGCTTCGTCTATGTAGTCCCCAACTCTCTTCTGACCTATTATTGCATTGACCAGTACTCCCGTCTTCAGGGTTTCAACGGGCAGATCCTCGTTCGCGGCAAACCAGGCTTGCTTCATTAGTGCCTCGTGACCGGTATGCGGAACATTCCTCGTCTGATGGGCGACGACGTGCTTCCAGCCCTTCTTCTTCAACGCGTCCCTATGTTGTTTCGGCGTGAACCAGAAGTTCTTAAATGGCTCGTTGAAGACCGGCTCGTTTATGAGCGTGATCCCACCACCGATGAACCTATTCTGATAGGATCTCGTCTTCTTCACGCCGGGATGCCTGGCGTCCGTCGTGCCGTACGTCTTTTCGGCCATCCGTTCGAGGTCGTACTCGTATATCTCGGCAATCTCGAAGACTGCCATCGGCGCATCGAGGTATTCAAGAACGACGCTGCCGCCTTCTTTTATGTCAAATTTCTTGATATCCTCCGCCGACATATCGAACACTATCGGTATGCTCCATAACGTCCCGTCTGGGAGTCGCATGTTGTCCAAGGTTTCGTCAACCTCTTGCCGACTCATGAAGCCTGTTAGCGGAGTGAAGAAACCGTAGGAAAGACTGATTACTTCGTGTGCGGTCGCCTTCGATATCGGAATACGGGTCAGCCCTTTTATCTGGTCGGCCGCATTTATAGTTGACACCCTGTCCACAATGGGCTTTCCGTTGTGACCCACATAGTCCATCTTTCCACCTCTTTCCGAGAAAAGAATTTTCCAGTTGCATTGGCTAATGACGAGCTGCTCTGGTTGCGCGCGTACTGAGATACGCAGATCCTCCCTAGTTGTTCATCGTACATCCCTCGGGAAGTAGAATCTGCAAGAGTAGCCTGGCATTTGGCTGCGCATTTCCCTAAAAGGTCGTGTGTGTCAGCACTGCACTGCCGTTTGTTGCTCCTGTGACGAGTCTGCGACACTTTCTGCAATTGATGAGGGGCCTCCGCATCCAGAAATTATGAATCTTCCGTGAGCATCTCAGCTCAGCTTCGTTGCGCGGTTCACTTACTGCGTTGGTGCTGTGCAAAGGAGTGACGCCGTGAGCGAGAGTCGTTGATGATGTTAGCCAACCCCTTCAGCCGGTCCTCACGGGGAGGCAGGGAGGCCACACAGCTCCGTCGTCGCGAGGCTCTGTGACGTGAGCCCGGATCGTCCACCGCGGATGACGCTTGTTGGCGTATAGATGTGCGGAAGTGCCTGTCCGGCAAGGGAGTCGGTGAACGGTCGATAACGGGTGCTGGGTCCGAGATGTTGTCAATATGGTCGATGGCGCCGGCGCGGAACAGGGCGATCAGGTGCGGTGCGTTACCGTCCGCTACCGGGTCTGTGCGGCGGCGATCGGCATTTCGGCGATGGCAATCCCTGGCTATCGGGGATTTAGGGCCTGGTTACCCTGGTGCGCAACTGGGCAGTGGCAGAGGTGCTTTCGATGGTTGGTGGTGCTTTGGCCGCAAGCTGGTAGTACATATGAAGTCTCCTGAAGATTTCCTGTGCATCGGCCGCGTTGAGTTGTCGAGCGAGCGTGATTCGGTTTGACTGTGGCGCACAGGTAGTGAAGCTGCGTTGACCGGATGGCGACGCACAATGGCGGTGGGGCTCGCCATAACCGCGCGTCGCACGTCGACGGCCAACGGTCCCTGCGGAACAGATCGGTACATGGCTGGCCGATTGTGCAGCCACGTGTGACGCAGAGGACAATAAGTGGCCGTTGATTTTTCGTATCTGCCTAGCCATCGGAGTCTTTGATTCCCGTGGCAGGCCCATCGTCGCGATGCCGGCTACCCTCGCCGCGGGTAGCCGGCGGCGATTGCGTGTACGGTCCGGGGCCTAGGTCGGCAGCCGCCGTCGAATTGCGTCACCGTGGCGACCAGCCCTGCGCGGGCTTGGGCGTGCGCCGAGCCGCGGCACATGTCAACTGGCCGCTGCTGGTGCCGGTGCCGAGCGGAGTCTCTCCGGCAGTGTGCGCGGGCCGACCGTTAACGAAACATCAAAAACGCCGGAATGGTTCGATCGCGGTCGCTGAATTGTTAACGAGCCCAATGCAAACCGAGTCCCACCATGTAGCGTCGCTTGATGGTTGCGCCAACATCATCCGTGGAAGGTAGATAGCGCATGGCGCGTGCGCGCATCGCCGATTGGAATCCAGAAGATCCTGTGGCCTGGGAGGCCGGCAACGGTGCCATCGCCCATCGCAACCTGATCTGGTTGGTCGTGAATGCGCATATCGCCTTCTCGGTCTGGTACCTCTGGTCGGTGATGGTGCTGTTCATGCCGCAGTCCGTCTACGGTTTTTCGACCGGCGACAAGCTGCTGGTGGGTGCCATCGCATCCCTGGTCGGGGCGCTCGTGCGTATCCCCTATGCGATGGCCGCCAACTGGTTCGGCGGCCGCACCTGGACGACGGTCTCGTCGTTGGTGCTGCTGGTTCCCACCGTCGGGGCAATCGTGCTACTAGCCCACCCCGGTCTGCCACTGTGGCCGTATCTGGTGTGCGCCGCATTGACCGGATTGGGTGGCGGCAACTACTCGGGGTCGCTGGCCAAGGTCGACGGTTTATACCCGCAGCGGCTGAAGGGCTTTGCGCTGGGGCTGACCGGTGGGATGGCCAACCTTGGCTCGGCGGCCATCCAGGCGGTCGGACTCGTCGGGCTGGCTACCGTGGGCCATGCGGCGCCGTACTGGGTATGTGCGATCTACCTGGTGCTGCTGGCCATCGGCGGTGTCGGTGCGGCGCTGTTCATGGACAACGTCGTCGCGCACCGCGACGGCTTGTCGTTAGGCAACTTGCGTTCCATTATCTCGGTGCCGGACTCGTGGGCAATCTCGTTGCTGTACATGTGCGCTTCCGGTTCGTTCCTCGGTTTCGCGTTCGCCTTCGGCCAGGTGCTACAGCACAACTTCGCGGCTGGCGGGGAAAGCCAGGGGCAGGCGTCGCTGCACGCCGCCGAGATCGCGTTCATCGGGCCACTGCTGGGGTCGCTGGCGCGCATAGTCGGCGGTAAGGCGAGCGACCGCTTCGGTGGCGGCCGCGTCACCCTGAGCGCCTTCGCCGCCGCGATCGTGGCCGGCGGACTCCTGGTCGGCGTCAGCACCTACGACGATCTCGCCTGGGACCGCGGTGGCACCGTGACGGCGCTTACGATGGTCGGCTACATCGTCGGCTTCATCGCGCTGTTCATCTTTTGCGGCGCCGGTAAGGGGTCGGTGTACAAGCTGATCCCGTCGGTATTCGAGGAGCGCAGCCGCACGCTGGACCTCAGCGACGCTGAACGCGTCAACTGGGCGCGTGTCAGGTCGGGAGCGTTGATCGGGTTCGCCGGTGCGTTAGGCGCGCTCGGCGGTGTGGGGATCAACTTGGTCCTGCGGCAGTCCTATTTGAGTGCCGGCACCGAGACGCCGGCATTCTTGATCTTTTTGGTGTGTTATACCGGCGCCGCGATCCTGACCTGGGCGCGCTACGTGCGGTCCCGGGGTACATCTGTAGCGACATCGAGGTCGCGGCAGCGAACTGCGAAGGAGTCAATCAAGACGTGACCGCGTCGTGGGTCGCGCGGCCGGGCGGCAGGTAGCTAAAGAATTCTGACCGACCGAAGACTGAAGACCCCACAAAAGTCGTAAAGCCGAGAAGAGGGAGGAGAAGAGGGAGAGAGTGGCGGTATTTCTGGCTGGTGGATCCACTGGACGGGACCAAGGAATTTGTGGGGGGCCAGTGACGAGTTTGCCGTCAACATCGCTCTCATCGAGGATAAAGAACCCGTGCTGGGGGCCATCTATATCCCGGCAAAAGAGCTACTCTACTACGCAGGAAATGCGTGGGGCAGCTGGATCTACCGAAACTCGGCGCGGCTGGGGCAACGAACCTCATCGTTAACTTACGACGAGCCTGCGTTAAAGAATGGCGGCTTTGTCATGGGCTTTAGGTGAAGCTCTCGAACCACCGGCCGGGCGGGCGATCATCAGGCATGGACTGCGGTCGCTAAGGACACTTTTGTGATAGGCCGTAACCATAGATTCGGCTAGGCCGGGTTTGCTCGTTGAGCGCATACCGGTATGCAAGGAACAGGAAGCATTCAAGCAAAATACAGCCAATCGTAAGGTTGCGCGACCATAATTAAAATCAAGCTGATTAAAATAGACAGAAAGGCGGTCAGTGACCTCGTCGCGACAAACCCATCCGCTGCACGGATGGCCGGCGTTGACCAAAAAGAGTAGGTCACGCCCCAGCTCACATGCTGGCGCATTGCCCGATAGCCGAGTGGTGTGGCAAATGTCAACTTTGCCGACTGTCGATTTGGTGGCGTTGTCGATCCCGCAGACCGGGCAAGCGCGATCGGCTCTCCATCAAACCGTGTCAACTGACTGTTCGATGTCTGGGATATCGATGCGATGGACGACTTATCGCAGTCAAGGCATGATTCGTGGCCGGAAAGGGGCTATGAAATGAGTTCTAATATCACCTGGCACAGCCACAACGTTACTCGCAGTGAGCGGGAAAAGCTCAACGGCCACAAGGGGTGCGTTATCTGGTTTACCGGGCTGAGCGCCAGCGGTAAGAGCACGGTGGCGAATCTAGTGGACCAAAAGCTCTATGAGCGGGGCGTGCGGAGCTATTTGCTAGACGGGGATAATGTCCGTCATGGGCTGAATGCCAGTCCCGGCGTCCTTGAAGAGCGCCATGGAAAGGAGTTTGCTAAGCGGTTTGGCCTCGGGTTTTCGGCCGAAGATCGTGAAGAGAATATCCGACGTATCGGTGCGGTCGCAAAATTGTTCTGCGAGGGCGGTACCGTGACATTAACGGCCTTTATCAGCCCTTATCGTCGCGATCGCGATGGAGTTCGCGCCACTCTGGGCGACGGTGATTTCATAGAGATCTTCATCGATACTCCTATCGCAATATGTGAAAAGCGCGATCCTAAAGGACTCTATAAGAAGGTCAGGGCCGGAGAGATCAAGGGGTTTACCGGAATCGATGATCCCTATGAAGCTCCGCTTGAGGCGGAATTACGGCTCGAAGGCGGGAAGAAGGATGCGGACTGGCTGGCTGATGAAGTGATTTCTCACCTCGAGAAGGTAGGTGTCGTTCCCGCTCTTGCGCGATGCGTAGGTTCTCGGGAAGGGAGTGCTGAAGTTTAGAAAGTGCTTTTTTCTAAACCGGTTTGACGTTTTCGTACGAACTTTCGTCTGTGAGATGGACATCCTTACGGGCGATCTTACAGAAAGGCGGGTTTGCCGTGACTAAACAATTAATCGCTCCGACCAGAGTCGTTAGGGATTATCTCTCCAACTCCATGGTGTGGGAAGATTTCCTGGCCCAGGGCGGCTTTGTCGAGGGAGACATCATTGTTGCTGACCCTTTTAAGGCCGGCACCACCTGGACCCAGCGAATCGTCCAGCAGATACTCCATAACGGAGAGGAGAAAGACGGAGGGCTCTCGGACACCTCTCCCTGGATCGATTCCAGCTGGGGTGATCATGCCGAGATGCTTAAAGTGCTGAAGGAGCAGCAAGAGACCGGGAAACGGCGAGTCATCAAATCGCATCTGCCCGCAGACGCTCTTCCGATCGCCCCTGAGGCCCGCTACGTGTTTGTCGGTAGGAACGGCAAAGATCTTGGGATCAGCTTCCACAACTATCTCTACAACTTTTCCGCATCGACGATGTCGACGATCAACCAGATCCATGCCCAGTGGTCCAGTAGCTCGGTTCCCCTGGTGATTCCCGAGGACATGCAGGCGTTCTTCGACCTGTGGCTCGACACCAACGGGTACGAGTGCTGCGACCTGCTCGACATCATGAAGTCATGGTGGGAGCTCAGGAACGAACCGAACGTGCTGCTCCTCCACTATCAACAGCTGAAAAATGATTTGCCGGGTCAGATCGCTCGACTCGCGGAGTTCTTTTCGATCGATCCCGGGTCGCTGCGAATGGACGCCATTGTCGAACATTGTTCGTTCGATTACATGAGCGCCCGGGCGGAAAAGATGGCGCCGTTCGGCGGCGCGCACATGTCTAGCGCCAAGGCCTTCTTCCACAAAGGGCTGAAGCGCAATCATCGCACCGAGTTGACTCCCAAGCAGGTCGAACGCTTCGACCGCGTTGCCCTGGACAAGCTGGGGACGAAGTGCGCCCACTGGTTGGAGACGGGTGAAACCCCCACAACAAGCTAGCCGTCGCCGCCACGACCTGAACAGCCGCAGTCTTTCAACAGATGTCTGGCGGAATTATTTGATCGTATAGGCGGGTGATCTTGGGAAATCACGGAGCTGGGAGTTAGTCGCGGAGCCACTGACCCGAATCTGTGACGGTAAGCCTGCTCCCGAGCCCGGCTCATTGTGACTACGTGAGCTGGAGGAGGGGCGTCGATTGGTAATCGATTTCGGAATGCTACCGCCGGACATTAACTCGGCTCGCATGCATATGGGCCCGGGATCGGGATCGAGGCTTGTCGCCGCGGCGGCCTGGGATGGCTTGGCTGCAGAGTTGCACTCCGCGGCGGCGTTCTACGCCTCGGTGACCTTGGGGTTGACGGTCGGGTGGCAGGGACCCGCGTCGGCGACGATGGCGGCTGCGGCCGCGCCCTAGACGGCGTGGATGGGCGCCTCCGCTGGCCAGGCCGAGCAGACGGCTACCCAGGCCAGAGCGGCGGCCGCCATGTACGGCTACGCCGCCTCCGCGGCGACCGCGTCGCAGGTGACGCAGTTCAGCGCGCCGCCGCAGACCGCCAACCCGGCCGGGTTGGCAATCCGCCGCAGTCGCCCAAAGATGACGAGTCGCCAGAGAACCTCCAGCGTCTCGTCGCCGAAATAGCGGAGAAACCAGACAATGTGCAGCATCGGCACACCGATTCGGCACACCTGGAAAGCTTCATCGCCAAGTTGAAGAAGAAACCCGGCATCCACTCGGTGCACTCGTCCGGCGGCGATATGAACATGGCGCTACCCCGCACCGACCGGGAGATACCAAGGCTAACGACTTCTACGAACTCACCGCCGGACGCCGCCGCCAAGCTTGAACCTGTTGCTGGCCCAATCGGCGATGGGCCCGGCTGCACTGAGACAAACAGTCTGCGCCGGCGCGCGCCAAGCCTGGCCATAACCATAAGGACGGCGCAGTGGCCGGGTTGGACGCTGAGTGCTGACGTGCGCGCAAGGGACAGGAAACACCCAACCAGAACACAGCTAGTCGCCAGCTTAGGTGACCATCATAAACCTCAGAATCAGGCTGAATAAAACAGGCGCAGAGAGGCGGTCGGTGACATCGCGGCGACGACGAACCGTGGCGCACACGCCCGACTTCGAATAAAAACCCAGTTAGCGGGCGGTTCCAACGCCGACGGACCACTCCTTATCCGAGTGGTGCGGTAAATGTCAACTCCGCCCCCCGTTGCTCTCGATCGCGCGGACCGAGCAAGCGCGATCGGCTTCAACCGCGTCAACTGGCCTTTCGACGACCGGGATATCGATGCGATGGTCGAGGCTTTCCTACCGGATAGCGTGACTTATCACACCCAGGGCACCGATCGTGGCCGGGCGGCAGCGCGGCGATTCTTCCGAGAGATGTCCTCCTATGGTGTCCCCGAGGTCAGTCTCGAGTCAGGGGACTATCGCGAGGTCTCGTCCCCTCACCTCCCTAGGCGCCGAGGTTCTCGGGAAGGGAGTGCTGAAGTTTAGAAAGTGCTTTTTTCTAAACCGGTTTGACGTTTTCGTACGAACTTTCGTCTGTGAGATGGACATCCTTACGGGCGATCTTACAGAAAGGCGGGTTTGCCGTGACTAAACAATTAATCGCTCCGACCAGAGTCGTTAGGGATTATCTCTCCAACTCCATGGTGTGGGAAGATTTCCTGGCCCAGGGCGGCTTTGTCGAGGGAGACATCATTGTTGCTGACCCTTTTAAGGCCGGCACCACCTGGACCCAGCGAATCGTCCAGCAGATACTCCATAACGGAGAGGAGAAAGACGGAGGGCTCTCGGACACCTCTCCCTGGATCGATTCCAGCTGGGGTGATCATGCCGAGATGCTTAAAGTGCTGAAGGAGCAGCAAGAGACCGGGAAACGGCGAGTCATCAAATCGCATCTGCCCGCAGACGCTCTTCCGATCGCCCCTGAGGCCCGCTACGTGTTTGTCGGTAGGAACGGCAAAGATCTTGGGATCAGCTTCCACAACTATCTCTACAACTTTTCCGCATCGACGATGTCGACGATCAACCAGATCCATGCCCAGTGGTCCAGTAGCTCGGTTCCCCTGGTGATTCCCGAGGACATGCAGGCGTTCTTCGACCTGTGGCTCGACACCAACGGGTACGAGTGCTGCGACCTGCTCGACATCATGAAGTCATGGTGGGAGCTCAGGAACGAACCGAACGTGCTGCTCCTCCACTATCAACAGCTGAAAAATGATTTGCCGGGTCAGATCGCTCGACTCGCGGAGTTCTTTTCGATCGATCCCGGGTCGCTGCGAATGGACGCCATTGTCGAACATTGTTCGTTCGATTACATGAGCGCCCGGGCGGAAAAGATGGCGCCGTTCGGCGGCGCGCACATGTCTAGCGCCAAGGCCTTCTTCCACAAAGGGCTGAAGCGCAATCATCGCACCGAGTTGACTCCCAAGCAGGTCGAACGCTTCGACCGCGTTGCCCTGGACAAGCTGGGGACGAAGTGCGCCCACTGGTTGGAGACGGGTGAAACCCCCACAACAAGCTAGCTGTCGCCGCCACGACCTGAACAGCCGCGGGACTTCGCCTCAGGCCGAAGTCCCGCGGCCTCACATGAGGATCCCCGAGTCTATGGCTGACCGCGCTCTGACGCCCCGCGACCGCCTCGTCATGGAGGCCACAGCCCTGCTGTACGTCGTGGCGATCGCGGTAACAGCGCAGTGCAGCGGCTGGCATTACCTGATGTTCCCCGCGCTTGCCGCGCTTTCGGATGACGTGTTGACCCGACCGTGGGGAAAGTGGGCGAGTCAGCCAGGACGGCTGATCCTCACGCCCGCCCTGGGAGCGGCCATCGGCACGTTGATTACGCGACAATTTTCCTACCACGTTTTGAGCATTCTGCTCATCGTGGCCCTGTGTCTGCTTCTTCTGGCGGTGCTCAAGTCGAATATCGCCCCCGCTATCGCCGCTGGCATGCTACCGCTCGTCTTGGGTATCAAGAGCTGGCTCTATCCCGTCTCTGTAATGCTCGGCCTCGTCGCCCTGGTCATCATTTTATTGCCCTGGCGACGACGTTGCCGGCAGAAGTATCAGGGCACTCTGGAGAATGCGACTGGCGATCTCGACGATCTCCTTGAAACACCCCCCGCCGGAAATAGATGGATCCTGCCATTCTTCCTCTTTTTAACGATCATGGCCTCGTGTGCAACGGCGTCGGGTCTCCGGCTGATCTTATTCCCCCCACTCGTCGTCATCGCCTACGAGATGTTCGCCCACCCCACATCGTGTCCCTGGGCCCGAAAGCCCCTGACGCTTCCCATTGCCTGCTTTCTCACAGCAACCGTGGGATGGTTTGCCGTCAGCCTATTCGGAAGCGGTGGTATTGCGGCCGGATGCGCAATGATATTCGGCGTTATTGCGCTTCGCCTCCTGCAGCTTCACATGCCGCCCGCGCTGGCGGTGGGACTTCTTCCGCTCTTGATCAATTCTCCGGATATCAAATATCCGGTCTGCGTGACTATCGGGGCAGGAGCCCTGACGCTCGCCTTTCTGCTTTACCGACGATGGGTCACCGGCCAAGGCCGCGCTGGCCAGAGTGTCCCCAATAATATGAGGAGTGCATAGTGTCAAATGCCCAATTGACGGCGGTCATATTAGTCCTGTTTCTGCTCGTTGGCCTGGCTCAATTGCTGGGCTACGTATTCTTGAAGCTTCGTCAACCGAAAGTGGTGGGCGAAATCTTGGCCGGCGTGGTGCTGGGGCCTGCGCTGCTCGGCCGGCTGCCTTTTGTGGAGCACCTGATCGGCACGGCCAAGCACAACACCCACATCCTCAGCTTCGTCTATTGGCTTGGCTTGCTGCTGCTGATGTTTGTCTCCGGTGCCGAGGTCCAGCAGCTGTTCGGCCGAGGCGAGCGGCGCAACGTGAGTTGGCTCGTCATCGTGGGCACCGGCATCCCGTTCCTGCTCGGGCTGGTCTTTGGGCCTCATCTGATTCGTCCCAGCCTGGCCGGCCCGCATGGCAATCGCGTGTCGCTCATCATCATTCTTGCGGTCGGCGTCGCCGTCACCTCGGTGCCGGTGGTGTCGAAAATCTTCGCCGACCTCAACATCCTGGACACGCGGTTCGCGCGGCTCATCCTGGGCGTCGCTGTGCTCGAGGACATCGTTTTGTGGCTCGCGCTTGCCATCGCGACCTCAATCGCGGCCAAAGCCCATCTGTATCCCTGGCAGATGGCGTTGCACCTGTTGGTGACAGTGGCCTACTTCGGCCTTGGGCTCACGATTGTTCCGCGCGCCATCAAGCGCCTCAACAAGGCGCGCTGGAATGCGCTGGCGCAGCACTCGCCCACCGGCTACGCCATCGCGGTCCTGCTGGCCTATTGCGCCGTCGCCGGAGCGCTCGACGTCAACCTTGTCTTCGCCGCATTCCTCGCGGGTTTCGCTCTTGTGCACAAGAAGCGCAGAATCTTCGAAGACGCGCTCGACGCCATCAGCAAAGTATCCTTCGCCTTTTTCATTCCGGTTTACTTCGCGATCGTTGGCCTGAAGCTTGACCTCATCCGCGGCGTCTCGTTGCCGATGATGGCCATCTTCATCGTCGGCACCTGCGTGGTGAAAATGCTGTCGGTCTCGCTCGCCGGGCGGTTCGCCGGTTTCCGGGGCCTCGAACTGATCAACCTGGGGATCACCACCAACGCCCGCGGCGGCCCAGGCATTGTGCTGGCCAGTGTCGCTTTCGACGCCGGCATCATCAGCTCGAAGTTCTACACCACGCTCGTGGTTGCAGCCGTGCTCACCTCCCAGCTCGCCGGTGCCTGGCTCGACTACGTCCTGCGTAAAGGCTGGCCGTTGCTGAAATCCGATACGGCGGAGGAAGCCGTGGACGTCTCGAGCGAGGGCCTTGCGACCACTCAAGTGGCGGTGGGCGGGACCGAACTCACGTGACAGTGAGCAGGACCGGCGCGTGTCCGAGACGGCTTCCGAATACCTGTGGTAGTTGACCGCGTGACGCCAGTCCTGAAGAGACGGTTGTCCGGGTCAGCCAGGAGGTGGCGCGAGGATGCCGCTCACCGTGGCGAAGGCATTTTCGACGGAGTCGCGGGTGGCCGGATCCCAGCGGGACCGGCCGCCCAGCTCGGCGACGATCCCGCGGCATCGACGCGCCGGGCGTCCGCTGACGCGGTTACGGTCACTTTGGTAGTCCCTCTCTCTCGGCTTCGGCCCGGTAGCGCTCCACCCACTCGTCGGAGCGCTGGTCGGCCTGACGCTCCAGCGCGGGCTCCGGCGCCACTCGCGGGTCGAGCCCCAACGCTTCGAGGATGGTGCCGACCACCTGAGTGACGTTGCGCCACAACACCGGATAGGGAACCTCTATCGGTTTGACGTCTTCTTCGGCAAACCAGTTTCGCCAGCCCTGCTCCTGGGCGCGCAGCATGCTGACGACGTGGGCGATGGCTCCGGCGTGATAGGTGACGCGCGCATCGCGGACCGGATCTGGCCTGCCGCGCCACACCTGCGTCTGCACTGCCCGCCAGAACGACACCGCCTGCGATACCACATCGGGGCGGTAGACATAAACGAGGAGCGGTTCCTCGCCGACGACATCGCGGATCGCGGCCAGCAGGCCGTCGCCAGATCGATTGGGTAGATACTGCGCGCGGCTGACCAGCAGCGGCGTCTGGTTCCACATCAGTTTGCCCCCCCACACGCCGTTCGGTGTTCTTCCGACCGCGCGGATGTAGTCGCGCCAGATCTCGGCAGGTGCGAGGTCTGGCGTCCCGGCGTCCAACGGATCAAGCAGGCTCAGGATCGAGTCGTCCTGGACGTCGGCAAACCACTCCCGCGGCTGCGGGGCCTTGCTCGTGGCCGGTAGATACTGGAAGAACTCCTGAGGCTCGCCGGCCACGCCGGTCGCGCGCAGCGATTCGACCAGTAGCGTGCTGCCGCTGCGCTGGGACGCCAGCACCAGGTATGACGACGGGCTATGTGCCACCAAAGAAGCCTAACCGCAAGGAAATCCGGTGCAAGACTTGCAGTTGCCTTCACGCTGAACAATACTCTTGCAAGGAATTGCGTCAGCTTGCTGCCGGCGAAGCTACGCCGAGTCCGGCGAATTTCAGATGACCCGCAGCCCCAGCGAAAAGAGCAGCCGCACATCGGGATCAGTAAGCGAAGTCGACAACACCTTCTCGATCCGCCGCACTCGGTAGCGAACTGTGTTGGGATGCACCTGCAGCGTCTGTGCGGCGACGCCGATATCGCCGAAGCTGTCCAGGTAGGCTCGCAAAGTCTCGGCCAGCACCGGATCTTGCGCGCGTAGGTCGCGTACTCGTGGGTCGACGAGCCGCGCGTCGGCGCCAACCAGTGTGACGATTTCGTCGAGCAGCACGGTGGTGCGTGCTTCGGCCAGTGACGTCACCTGTCCGATCGAGATCGGGTGGCGCTCAGCGCTGTCCAGCACGCGGTCCACCTCGGTCCGTGCCGCGGCGACTCCGGCCAGACCCGCGACCGGCGCGGCAATGGTGGCCCGCAGGTCTACCCCCAACTCGGTACGCAGTGCGCTGATCGTGCCGCGCACCCACGAGGTGACCGACCGGGTCGTCGCGGTCTGTGGTAGCAGCACATAGATCCGCGATCCGTTCGAGGTGACCTGAGCGTCACGACGGAAAGCGCTCGCGCTCAACGCCAAGACGTCAGCCAGCCGTGCACGGCGGGCCCCGGTGTCTCCGGTGTCTGCGGTGTCGAAGCCGATCAGCGCGGCGTTCCCGTCGGCGGCGAGGCCGAGTTCGCGGGCGATGACCTCGACGTCACTGGGTTCGGCGTCGATCAGGCCCAGCAGTTGCTGCACCCGCCGTGCGTGCATGGACGGCCGGGCCGCCAGCCGCGCCATGATCCGGGCGGCCAGCACCGCCGCGCCCCGCAACATCTCCTCGGCGTCGTCGGCCAGCGGCTGCGAGCCTTGCTGTACCCAGATGGTGCCGGCGAACACCGGCGGCCGGCGCGCACCGGCCGGCGGCTGATGAATGCCGATAGCCAGTCGTGGACGCAGACTCAACTCCGGGCGCTCGGCCACGCGCACCACCTCGCCGCCGGCCCGCAGCGCATCGAAGATGCCCCATTGGCCGATCCATTTCAGATGCTCGGGCGGGCCGGCGCGGCCCAGGATGGACAGTCGCCGCAGCTCGTCGGCTTCGTCGTTGGAGGCCGAATACGCAAGTACATGTGACTGGGCGTCTTCGATGCTGACCATGCCGTGGATGCGGTCGGCCAGGGACTGCGCCAGGCCGAATAGATCAGCGCCCGAGTCGTCCGTGGCGCGGTCCCCGTGATGCTCCAAGACGTGATTGACCAGCTGGTAGAGCCGTTCCCAGCGGGCCCGCGGCTCCACGGCTACCACCGCTGACCCGGCCCGGACGGCCTCGGCCACCAGTGCGTCCGACGGTTCCTTGACGAAGATCGCCACCGGCGCGCTCCCCTGCCCATCGACCCAGCGCAATGCCTCGTCGTTGGTGACGCCCAGCAGGAAGAAGACATCCGCCGATCCCGCTGCGGGCGCCAGGCCCAGCCGAACATCGTCGGAATCGATGAGCGCTGCCGACGCCACCGGAACGTCCAGGCCACGCGGGGCGTCCACCAGGCTGACCAGGGTCGCATCCAGCGCAAGCAGCAGCTGGCCCAGTCCGACACCAGTCACTCGCATATTGTCGGATTCTACTACCACATATGCACGATCTTGTCTGATCGGCCAATCAGTTGAGGTGCCGTGACGGGGATCCTGACAGGCATGGATGCCATTACCCAGGTGCCGGTGCCGGCCAACGAGCCGGTCCACGACTATGCGCCGCAATCCCCAGAACGCACCCGGCTACGCGCCGAACTGGCCGTGCTGGCCGGCCACCCGATCGACCTCCCGCACGTCATCGGCGGCAGGCACCGGATGGGCGCCGGCGAGCGGATCGACGTCGTGCAGCCGCACCGGCACGCCGCGACGCTGGGCACCCTGACCAACGCCTCGCACGCCGACGCCACCGCCGCTATCGAGGCCGCCATGGCCGCGAAGGAGGATTGGGCGGCGATGCCCTTCGACGAGCGCGCCGCGGTATTCCTGCGGGCCGCCGACCTACTGGCCGGGCCGTGGCGGGAAAAGATCGCCGCGGCCACCATGCTGGGCCAATCCAAGTCTGCGTACCAGGCCGAGATCGACGCGCCCTGCGAGCTGATCGACTTCTGGCGGTTCAACGTCGCTTTCGCCCGTCAGATTCTGGCGCAGCAGCCGATCAGCGCCCGCGGGGAGTGGAACCGGACCGACTACCGCCCGCTGGAGGGCTTCGTCTACGCGATCACCCCGTTCAACTTCTCCGCGATCGCCGGGAACTTGCCGACAGCGCCTGCGTTGATGGGCAACACCGTCGTGTGGAAGCCGTCGATCACCCAGACTCTGGCTGCCTATCTGACCATGCAACTCCTCGAGGCCGCGGGGTTGCCGCCCGGGGTGATCAATCTGGTCACCGGCGACGGCTTCGCGGTTTCCGATGTGGCACTGGCGGATCCGCGGATGGCCGGCATCCACTTCACCGGATCGACGGCCACTTTTCAGCACCTGTGGCAACAGGTGGGTGCGAATATCGCCCGCTACCAAAGCTACCCGCGGCTGGTCGGCGAAACCGGCGGCAAAGACTTCGTGGTTGCGCACGCCTCGGCGCGCCCGGATGTGCTGCGCACGGCTTTGATTCGCGGCGCGTTTGACTATCAGGGCCAGAAGTGTTCGGCGGCATCGCGGGCGTTTATCCCGCGTTCGGTGTGGCAGCGGATGGGCGACGACTTCCTGGGCGCCGCCGCCGAGCTGCGCTACGGCGACATCTCCGACCTGTCCAACTACGGTGGTGCGCTGATCGACAAACGCGCATTCGTCAAGAACGTCGACGCCATCGAGCGGGCGAAAGGCGCGGCCGGGGTCACTATCGCGGTCGGGGGTGAATACGACGACAGCGAAGGCTATTTCGTGCGTCCCACTGTGCTGCTGTCCGACGACCCGACCGACGAGGCCTTCGCGACCGAGTACTTCGGCCCGCTGCTGTCGGTGCACGTCTACCCCGACGAGCAATACGAGTCGATCCTCGACGTCATCGACACCGGATCCCGCTACGCATTGACCGGGGCGGTCATTGCCGACGACCGCGAGGCCGTGCTGACCGCGCAGAATCGGCTGCGGTTCGCGGCGGGAAACTTCTACGTCAACGACAAGCCGACCGGAGCGGTGGTCGGGCGTCAGCCGTTCGGTGGTTCGCGTGGGTCGGGCACCAACGACAAGGCGGGATCGGTGCTGAATCTGTCGCGCTGGACGTCGGCGCGCACCATCAAGGAGACGTTCGTCGCGGCCACCGACCACACATACCCGCACATGGCGGCTGACTGATGGACGGCTTGTTCGTCCACACGGTTCGACCGGCGATGCTTGCTGCCAGCCGGGCCGACAGGTTACGCCGCGCGGTCGAGCGGTCGCCGGTCAGCCGCAGGGTGGTGCGTCGGTTCGTACCCGGGGACAAGCTTGATGATGTCCTGGACGTCGTTGCCGCGCTTCGGGATTCGGGCCGCTGCATCAGCACCGACTACCTGGGCGAAAATGTCACCGACGTCGAAGACGCTGCGGCCACCGTGCAGGCGTATCTCCACCTTCTCGATGCGCTGGGCCGGCGGACCGATATCGCACGTGACGGCGTGCGGCCGCTCGAGGTATCGCTGAAGCTTTCGGCGCTCGGTCAGGCGCTGGAGCGCGACGGTCAGAAGATCGCACTCGACAACGCCCGCACCATCTGCGAACGGGCCCAACGGGTGGGGGTCTGGGTCACGGTGGACGCCGAAGACCACACCACCACCGATTCGACATTGTCGATCTCCGGCGACCTGCGCGTCGATTTTCCTTGGCTGGGTACGGTTTTGCAGGCCTACCTGCGGCGCACGCTCGACGATTGCGGGGAACTGGCAGCCGTTGGCGCCCGGGTCCGCTTATGCAAGGGCGCCTACGACGAACCCGCATCGGTGGCCTACCGGGACCGCGCCGAGGTCACTGACTCGTATCTCCGGTGTCTTCGGGTGCTTATGGCGGGCCGCGGGTATCCGATGGTGGCCTCCCACGACCCGGTGATCATCAACGCGGTTCCCGGTATGGTTCGCGAATCGGTTCGTGGGGCCGACGATTTCGAATACCAGATGCTGTATGGCATTCGCGACGACGAGCAGCGGCGGCTGGCCGAGGCCGGCAACCACGTCCGGGTATACGTGCCGTTCGGCACCCACTGGTACGGGTACTTCATGCGGCGGTTGGCCGAGCGTCCGGCCAACCTGAAATTTTTCTTGCGGGCGCTGGCCCAACGCGGGCACTAGACGGTGTGGCCCAGGGGTGCCGGATGTCGTCTGCGATCGCTTTTGCCTGAGCCGGTGGTCGCGGGGGCCTCGGATTTGGCGGGTATCGGGTCCTCGATAAGCGCGACGGCGGGTTCTTGTTCGGCAACGGCGGTTAGCAGCCAACTCGCCGGGCGGCGAGGTCACCTGCTGTCGGTTGCCCGCCTCGGCCGCGGGCGATCGCTGGCGAAACCGCGTACCACATGCGCGTGCACGAACTCGGCGACGACGTCAGGATCATCCATATCCAGCGTCGATGACGGAGTGCTGAACAACGAGAACAATATCCGCGCGAACCATTCACCGGCAGCCTCGACGTCGAGGTCTTTGCGAACCTCGCCGGTGAGCTTGGCCGCGGAGAGATACGGCGCAAAGAAGTCCACACATTCGCGCAGCAGCACGCCGGCGTCCTTGGTCAGCAGCAGGCTGATCGCTTCTTCGTCGAAATACTTCTCGGAGGCGATCGCCCGGCGCGCCCGGGTCACGAATACCGCTGCGTGGCTGAGCTTCTCCTCCAGAGAACTGCCCCGGTCCATGGCTTTCGACATCTCGCGGTAGAACTGCTCAGAAGCGTGTTCGGCGCATGCTTCCAGAATGGAAGCCTTGTCCCGGAAGTACTCATAGATCGTGCTCCGGGAGACAACGGCCGTCCTGGCGATGTCGACAATCGTCGTTTTCTGCAGCCCGTGCTTGCGGAAACACGCATACGCGGACTCGACGATGAGCTCACGAGTATCGGTTGCGGTCGCCTGGGTCATCACGGCACCAAAGCGCCTCGGGGCACCAAACCAGGATCGGCTGAGGCAATAGCCGCGTTGACGTCGGCCAGATGGAACGGCTCGGGCACCCAGTCGGCGCCGATGCCCTCAGTGCGCAGCTTCAGCGCCGCGGTTCCCGGCGCGGGTGCGGTGAGCGGAAACTCGGCGAGCTCGATCGCGCCGCTGTACGCGGTCAGCAGTGCGAGCTTGGGCATGACGGTCCTTTCTAGCTGGCGGGCGCCAGAATCAGTCCGCTGGTGGGCACGCCGGTGCCCGACGTGACCAGCACGTGCTCGACGTTGTCGACCTGGTTGTACGAGGTGCCGCGCACCTGACGCACGCCCTCGGTGATGCCGTTCATGCCGTGGATGTAAGCCTCGCCGAGTAGACCGCCGTTGGTGTTGATCGGGAGTGTCCCGCCCAGCGAAAGGTTCTCGACGGTGGCGAAGTCCTTGGCCTCGCCGCGACCGCAGAACCCGAGTTCCTCAAGCTGGGTGAACACGAACGGCGTGAAATGGTCGTAGATAAACGCGGTTTGGATGTCCTGGGGCTTCAGGCCCGAATCGCGCCACAGCCGGTCGGCGACCACCCCCATCTCCGGGAGTCCGGTGATGTCATCGCGGTAGTAGCTGGTCATCATCTCGCCCTCGTAGGCCGCGCCCTGTGCGGCCGCAGTGATGACCGCGGGTGGCTGCCGAAGGTCCCGGGCACGTTGCGCGCTGGTCACCACCAGCGCAACCCCGCCATCGCTTTCCTGGCAGCAGTCCAGCAGGCGCAGCACGGGTTCGATGATCCAGCGCGAATTCTGGTGGTCTTCCAATGTGATCGGACGCTCGTAGAACCACGCATCGGGATTGTTGGCAGCGTGCGCGCGGTCGACGACGGCAATCCTGCCGAAGTCCTCGTTGGTGACTCCGTACGTTGACATGTAGCGCTGGGCGTGCAGCGCGACCCACGCTGCGGGAGTGAGTAATCCGAACGGAGCGTAGGGTGCCATAAACAGCGGAGTTTCTGCGCTGGTGCGCCCGCTGCCGCCGAAACGCATGCCGGAACGCTCGTTGAACGCGCGATAGCACACCACCACGTCGGCGACGCCCGTGGCGACGGCCATTGCCGCGTGCACCACGGTGCCGGCTGCCGCCCCGCCGCCGTGCGGCACGCGAGAAAAGAAGTTCAGGTCGCCGATACCCACGTTGCGTGCGACGTCGATCTCGTCGCTGGCGTCCATGGTGAAAGTGACCATGCCGTCGACGTCGCCAGGCGCCACCCCGGCGTCGTCGAGTGCGGCGCTGACCGCCTCGCACGCCAATTGCAGCTCACTGCGCCCGGATTCCTTGGAGAACTCGGTCTGGCCGATCCCCACGATGGCCGCGCTTCCGGCCAGCGAGCCACTCATGCGCCGGCACCGTCGAGCAGGCTGAGGACCGCGGTGCCGGACACGTGATTGCCGAGGCTGTTGGCGCCCTGAAAGGCTACTTCGAGGAAGTTTTCGCCCCCTGTGCCGGGCGACTTGGCGGTCACGCTGCCGGTGAAGCGCAGCGGATCATCCGGAAAGCACGGCACCCCAAGGCGAATCGACAGGTTCTTGACCATCGCCTCGGGTCCGGCCCAGGCGGTGAGGAACCGCACGCACAGCCCGTTGGTGGTCAGGATGTTCATGAACAAGTTGGGCGAACCCTGCTTGTTGGCGTAGTCGCGGTCGTGGTGCACCGGCATGAAGTCGCGCGATGCGATCGCACCGGCGACGATTACCGTTGTGGTGACGGGGATCTCGAGGGGATTTACCTGGTCGCCGACGGCAATGTCGCCCCATTTCAACGTCGTGGTGCGGCTTGCGGTGGTTGTCATTGTCATCCTTCCGGGCAGGTGGGGTAGGTGCTGCCAAGGCAGGCAAGCTGCGCAGCCGCCGGACCAAGAGTGAGCTCGTTGTGCTTGGCCCATAGGAAGTAGCGGTGCAGGGGATAGCTGGTGTCGATCCCGATCCCGCCGTGGACGTGCTGGGTGGTGGCTGCGACGCGGGCGCCGGCTTCGGCGGCCCAGAATTTCGCGATGCGGGCCGCGCGCTCGGCGGGTCGTCCATGCGCGACGAGCCACGCCGCATGCCAGGTGGTCCATCGGATCGCCTCGACGTCGATGAATGCGTCCGCCATCCGCTGTTGCACCGCCTGGAAGCTGCCGATCGGCCGCCCGAATTGCTCACGCTGGGTGGTGTAGCCGGCGGCGATGTGCACAGCACGGTCGGCGACGCCGAGCTGGATGGCGCACAGTCCAATCAGGGCGCGGGTGTAGAGCGACTCGATCAGCTGCGCGCCGTCGCCGGGGAGTCTCTCCGAGCCGGAAACAGTTGCGCCGTAACAGAATACGTCAGCGTGCGGTTCGCCGTCGGTGGTCTTGACCGGCCGAACCTCCACGCCGCTGGTGTCCATCGCGAGCAAAAACAGGCCGACATCACCGTCATCGGTGGTGGCGGGAATCAGCACAGTGTCGGCCAATTGAGCGGCCGGCACCAGCTCTTTGGTCCCGTCCAGCCGCCAGTCTGCGCCGTCGCGCCGGGCGGTGGTGGCCGGGATCTTGGGGTCGGAGCGGCCGGGCTCTTGCAGGCCCGCACTCAGGATGCGCTTCCCGGCAACGACACCCGGCAGGAAGCGTTGCCGTTGCTCCGGATTTCCGTGCCGGGCGATCGGATCGGCGCCCAGTACCAGCGTCGCGTAGGCGGGCACCGGAGCGACGCTCCAGCCGACCTCGGCCAACAGGACCCCGAGTTCGACAAAGCCACCACCGTTGCCGCCCAACGACTCCGGCAACGCGGTGCCCAGCAGATCGGCGGCCGCGAGCTCCCTCCAGAGCGCGGCGTCGTACCGGATCTCGCCGGTTTCGAGCTCCGTCAGTCGTTCCGGCGCGGCCCGGCGCTCGAAAAGTTCGCGGGCGAGCTTGGAGATCGTCTCCTGCTCTTCGGTGAACGTGAAGTCCATGACGCTGCCTAGGTGCCAGGCCGGAACTGGTGCAGCACAAGGTCACCCTCGAAGGTCTGGTAAAAGACCTCGACCGGCATTCCGACCGTGACGTCAGCCGGCTCGATGTCGCACAGGTTCGAGACCAGCCGCACGCCTTCGGCGAGCTCCACCAGCACGACGATGTAGGGATAGTCGAAAAAGGGAAATCGAGGCTGGTGTGGCATCACGTAGCTGTAGACCGTGCCGCGGCCTGACGACTCGATGGCCTTCCAGCCCAGGGAACGGCACCCGGGGCACATGGGGCGCGGCGGGTTGCGCAGTGCTCCACAGCCACTACAGCGCTGGATCAGCAGCTTGTGCTCGCGCAGCCCATTCCAGAAGAACTCGGTGTCCGGGCTGATGGCCGGTGCCAGTCGTGTCGCCATCAGCGTTCCGGCCTGAATCGCAGCACCCGGAATCGCTGGCGCCCCAGCACTTCACCGTTCTGATCGACATAGGTCGTCAGCCAGGTCAGGAAGTAGCCGGTGCCCAGCGCCGTCTTCTTTTCGTCGGAGACCGATTCGTACACCGTCGTCGCGCTGATGACGTCGCCCAGCCGCGGATAGCGCTCGATCTCGAACTCCGAGTTGGTCGCAACCGTGCTGGTGTACCCGGCCTCATCGAGGAAGGCCGTGGGATTGCTTTTGATTTCGATGGGGGCGCCGCCCCGGTCCCCGATCCCTTCGAGCTTCGGAGCCGGCATCGTCCAGGTCTGCAGCATCACCGGCGGCGACACGATGCCGCCGAACCGCGACGTGGCCGCGAACTCGGGGTCCAGGTAGACCGGATTCATGTCGTCGAGCGCGTGCGCCCAGTGCCGAATCATCGGCTGATTGACCGGATCCGGTGCCAGTGAGGGCTTTCCAGTACCACCGGTGGGCTGGCCGACGAGGGCCCGCACCTTGGTTCGGAGCTCGATTTCTGAGTCGGTCACTGGCTCTGTCCTCCTGACTTGTCCGTGGCCCGAAGGTCACGAGGTGCTCGCGGCATGCCCAATCCGGCGATGGCGATGATGTCGCGCTGAATTTCGTTCGCCCCGCCGCCGAATGTGTTGATGACGGCCTGCCGGTACGCAGTTTCCAATGCGCCGCGCAGGGGCGCATCGGCGCCGCGACGTATTCCGTTGCCGTCGAGCACTTCCAGCAGCTGCCGGGCGACCTGTTGGGTCAGCTCGGTGCCGAACACCTTCGTTGCCGACGCTTCGCCCATGTTGAGCACGCCCTTGGTCATCGCCGCGTTCACCCGGAGATTGACCAGCTTGTACGCGGCGACCTGCGCCTCGACCCGGGCGAGTGCGAGCTGCACCCAGGGCTGATCGATGACACGGCCGCCGTCGAGCTCGGTGGTGGTGGCCCAGTGCAGGGTCTTCTCGAATAGCGGCTCGAGCGCGCCGAGATTGCCCAGTGCGGCGCGCTCGAAGTTCAGCTGGGTGGTGATCAGCTGCCACCCTTGGTTCTCGGTCCCCACCAGTGCACTCGCCGGGACCCGCACGTCGTCGTAGAACGTGTAGAAGGTGGAGATGCCCGGCATGGTGTGTAGGGGCTGCCAGGAGAATCCGGGTGACGAGGTTGGCACGATGAGGATGGAAATTCCCTTGTGCTTCTTGGCATTCGGATCGGTGCGCGCGGCCAGCCAGATATAGTCGGCGTAGGCGGCGCCGCTGGTGAACATCTTCTGGCCGTTGATCACGTAATCCGAGCCGTCGCGCACCGCGGTAGTGCGCACCGATGCCAGGTCGCTGCCGGCCCCCGGCTCGGAGTAGCCGATCGCGAACTCGACGCTGCCGTCCAGAATCGCCGGCAGAAACTTCTGCTTCTGTTCCTCGGTACCGCACTGCATCAGGGTCGGGCCGACCGTGTTGAGTGTCACCAGCGGTATCGGTGCGTTGGCCCGGCGCGCCTCCTCGGCGAAGATGAACTGCTCGATCGCCGAGAATCCGCGTCCGCCATACTCTTTAGGCCAACCTACGCCGAGCAGGTCGGCCGCCGCCAGGGTGCGTATGCATTCTCGCACCGCGGGACCACCCTCGATGTGTTCGCTGATCGCAGCGCAGCGTCGCGGCGTCATCACCTGTTCCAGCGTGGCGCGGATCTCGGCGCGCAGCTGCTCCTGCTCGGGCGTGTACTCGAGTTCCATCGGTCAGGCTCCAAGCCGTACGTGCATCCGCTTGACTCCGGGCACCATGGTGGCCCGCATCCGGGCAACCTCACCGACCAGTTCGAGCTTGGGAAAGCGGCTCAGCAGCTCGTCGAACAGCAGACACGCCTCCAGGCGGGCCAATTGCGCGCCCAGGCACGAATGCTCACCGCACCCGAACGCGATGTGCGGGTTGGGATGACGGGTCACCTTGAATTCTTCAGAGTCGCAACCGAATATGTCCTCATCGCGGTTGGCCGACCCGTACAGCATCACCACTACGTCGCCCTCGGCGATCAGCTGACCGCGAATCTCGACGTCGGTCGTCGCGGTGCGCGCCATGTGGACCACCGGGCTGTTCCACCGCAACATCTCTTCGACAGCCCCCGGGATCAGGGCAGGATCATCGACCAGCAGGCGGCATTGGTCGGGGTGCTCGATCAGCGCCTGGGTGCCCAGCGCGATCAGGTTGCGGGTGGTTTCGTTGCCGGCCACCAGCAGCAGAAATGCGAAGTTGACCAGTTCTTCGTCGGTGAGCCGTTGTCCGTCGATCTCGGCGTCGACCAGAATCGAGAGCATGTCGTCTCGCGCTCGCGCACGCCGGTCCGCGATCAGCTTGTGAAAGTACTCGTATAGCTGGCCGATGGCCGTGAACGTGTCGAGTTCGATCTCGGGGTCGGCGGTTCCGGTGGTCGCGTCCGACCAGGTCCGGAATTGCTCCCAGTCGTCGGGCGGGGCGCCGAGCAGCTCGGCGATGATGCGGGTGGGCAGGGGAGCGGCGATCTCTTCGGCGAACTCGTGGGTGGAACCGGGTTCGACGTGGTCGAGGATCCCGCGCACGATCTCGCGGATTTTCGGCTCGAGGATCGCGACCTGCCGCCGGGTGAACCCCGAGTTGATCAGCTTGCGCAGCTGCCGGTGCCGCGGCGGGTCGCTGAAGATGAGGCTGCCCTCCTGCACCGGGCTCGCTATCGCCGGATCTGGAATGGTGATGCCCTTGGTTGACGAGAACATGGCCGGGTTGCTCGACACGAAGCGAATGTCTTCGTACTTGAGCAGCGCCCAGAAGTTGGTGACGTCGTTCCAGCACACCGGCGACTTCGCGCGCAGCTCCCGGTACGCCGGATACGGATCGCCGGCGTAGAAGTCGGGGGAGTGCAGCGGGAAACCCGGCGAGTGCAGCGGAGAAGTCGTGGGCACGGTAAGGCTCCCTCGGATCCGACACATTATCGCGATGTGTCTTGCGAAATGTGTCTACTCCGTGGCATCCGCACCTGTCAATATCACTGCAACACATTGAAATACTGTGGAATTCAAGCCACCGATGATTGACGCCCGGGTCCGACGGGTGTACACCAGGTGATTAGATGACCGACGTTCGGGTGAGGAAGCAGATGGCCGAGCTACGACTTCCGGAACTTGTTGACACTTACCAGCTCCACATCGACGGGCGATGGGTCGAGCCGCAGGACGGCCGCTACGACGACATCTCCCCGGCCACCGAGGAGACCATCGCCACCGCACCCGACGCGAGTGTCAGCCAGGTCGGCGAGGCGATCGCGGCCGCCCGGCGGGCATTCGACGATGGGCCGTGGGGCGCTATGACTCCCCAGGAGCGCGCAGGCTGTCTCAATCAACTCGGCGACGCACTGCTGAAGCATAATGACGACTTCTTTGCGCTGTCACAGGTGGAATGGGGCTGCATCACGAATGAGCGCATGATGCAGGTCGACGGCGCCGGATACATGTCCATGCACGCGGCCCAGCTCGCGGCGAAGTTGACCGACGAGCCGGTCACCGGAATCGGTGCCGGCACGACGTTGCTGCGCCATGAGCCCCTCGGCGTCGTGTCGATCCTGACGCCGTGGAACTTCCCGCACTGTCTCAACGTCATGAAGGTGAACAACGCGCTGGCCGCGGGCAATACCGTCGTACTCAAGCCCTCGCCGCTGACGCCGCTGGCCGGACTCGCGCTCGCCCGGATCATCGACGAGCACACCGACATCCCGCCGGGTGTGGTCAACGTCGTCACGCCTTCGCGTGTCGAGGCCGCCAAGCTGCTCACCACCGATCCGCGAATCGACATGGTCAGCTTCACCGGCAGCTCGGCCATCGGCTGCGAGGTCATGAAAGCCGCCGGCGACACCATGAAGCGAATCCTGCTGGAGTGCGGCGGGAAGTCGGCGAGCATCGTCCTCGACGACACCGAGGTGACCGACGAAATGCTGCAGCAGATGCTGTTCGACTGCTGTTCGCTGCACGCCGGACAAGCCTGCATCCTGCACAGCCGGTTGCTTCTTCCCGATTCGTTGCACGACGAGGTCGTCGATCGGCTCGTCGCGTTGGCCCGTGGCGTGAAGGTCGGCGATCCCAACGACCCGGACGTGCAAATGGGGCCGCTGATTAGTTCCGAACAGCGCAGCCGCGTCGAGGACCACGTCTCCCGGGCACTCGGCGACGGAGCCAGGCTGGTAACCGGCGGCGGTCGTCCGGCCGGCTTGGATGTCGGCTTCTACTACGAACCGACGATTCTCACCGAGGTCGACCCGGATTCGACTATCGCCCAGGAAGAAGTGTTCGGGCCCGTGCTGACCGTGCTGCGCTACCGTGACGACGACGACGCAGTCGCGATCGCGAACAACTCCCGATACGGACTTTCCGGTGCGGTGTGGGGTGCCGACGTGGATCGGGCCGTCGCTGTTGCTCGCCGCATCCGCACCGGCCAGGTCGCGGTCAACGGTTGCGGTCCGGGTGACGCGCCGTTCGGCGGCTTCAAACTCAGCGGGTTCGGCCGTGAGGGCGGCGGGATCGGCGGACTGCACCAGTACATGGAACCGAAGGCCATCGGGATCCCCTGATGGCGGGACCCCTGGCAGGGCTCCACGTGGTCGAAATCGCCACCGAGATCTCAGGTCCTTACGCCGCAAAGCTTTTCGTCGACCTCGGCGCCGAGGTCACCAAGATCGAACCGCCTGCAGGGGACCCGCTGCGCCGCTGGGGCCCGTTTCCCACAGGCGTGCCCGACCCCGAACGCTGCGGTTTGTTCGAGTACCTCAACGCCGGTAAGCGAGGCGCCACGCTGGACATCTTCCAGTCGGAGGCCCAGCCGGACGACATGGCGGCCGCCTGCGAGCTTATTGCCCAGGCGGACGTGCTCGTCGAGGATTTCGGTCCCGGAGCGCTGGAAAGCCGGGGGCTGGGCGCCGACAGCCTGGGGCAGCTCAACCCAAACCTGGTGCTGCTGCGCATTTCTCACTTCGGCCAGTCCGGACCCTGGCGTGACCGCCAGGCCACGCCGCTGACCATGCAGGCAGCATCGGGCTGGATCGGTGCCCGGGATCCGCAGCGCCCGCCGGTGCAGGCGGGTGCCCGGATCGCCGAATACGTCGCGGGCGCCTATGGTGCGCTGGGTACGCTGACCGCCCTGCGGCTGCAGCCCGCGGGCCACGTAATCGAGGTCGACGTATCGGAATTCGAGTCGCTACTGTCGACCCTGCCGTATCCGATGCTGATGTACGAGCGGATGCGAAGCCTCGGATTTCCCAGCAAGGTACGGTCGGCCCCGATGCTGGGTGTGGTTCGGGCCGCCGACGGCTGGGTGGGGATCAACTGTCTGACGGGGCAGCACTGGCTCGACGTGTGCGCGATGCTCGGTCTGCCCGAGTACGGTGAGCATCAGATCGCGATCATGCTGGGCGGCCCCGAGCGCGCGGAGTTCTTCGCCAAGGCGGAGCCGTTGCTCGCCCAGTGGACCGTGGCAGAAATCGTCGAACTGAGCCAGGCGTTGCGCATTCCGGCCGCACCGGTCAACGACGGCGCCACCGTGCTGGAATGTCCGCAGTACGCCAAGCGTGGGTTCTTCGTCGAAGCCGGTGGATGTGCGGGAGAAGCCTGGTCATTCCAACGCCCCGGGGCGCCATTCCGGTTCTCGAAAACAACTGTGGCACAGCATCGTCCGTCTCCCGGCTCGGGAACGTGGTCCGCAGCGTGGGCCGTTCGCAACGAATCACGTTCGCCTGCAACAGGTTCTATGCCATCGTTGCCCTTCACGGGATTGCGGGTGCTGGACCTGAGCACCTTTTGGGCCGGCGCGTATCTGACCTGTTACCTCGGCGCTTTCGGCGCCGACATCGTCAAGGTCGAATCCATCCAGCACCCCGACGGGCATCGCTACTCGGGCGCTTTTCCCTTCGAGGGCGACGACTGGTACGAGCGCAGCGCCATCTGGCAGGCCACCAACCTGAACAAGCGAGATCTCACGCTCGACCTGACCTCGCAGCGCGGCCGCGACATCGCCCGGCAGCTGGCCGCGCAAGCCGACGTCGTGGTGGAGAACTTCTCACCGCGAGTGGTGGAGCACTTCGGTCTGGACTACCAGTCGCTGGTTTCGCTGAAGCCCGACGTGATCTTCGTCCGCATGCCGGGGTTCGGTCTGCAGGGCCCGTGGCGCGACTACGTCGGCTGGGCGCTCAACATCGAGCAGACCTCGGGGATGTCGGCTGTCACCGGCTATCCCGACGGTCCGCCGTGCAACCTGCAGGGGCCCGCCGATCCCATCGTCGGTGTGCACGCGGGTGTCGCACTGCTGGCCGCACTCGAGCACCGGCGCCGCACCGGCGAGGGTCAGCTGATCGAGATCGCACAGATCGAGGTCGCCGCGTGCGTGACCGCCGAACCAGTGATCGAGTACTCGATGAACGGTGTGGTGCGCTCACGCGAAGGCAACCGCCGGCGCGGCTGTCTGCAGGGCGTCTACCCGACGAGCACCGACGATGAGTGGGTGGCGCTGACCGTGCGCGACGACACCGACCGGTCGCGGCTGGCCGCCGCGATGGACCACCCCGATCTGCTCGGCGCAGAGCCGGGCCACGACGTGTTCGACGAGATCGTGGCTGGCTGGACCCGCGCGCAGACACCGTCCGCGATCGTGGAAACCCTTCGGGCGCACAATATTGCGGCAGAGCAGCTGATCACGCCCGACCGGATGTATGACATCGCCCAGCTCGATGTCCGGGGCTACTACGAGCAGTTCGAGCACCCGATCACCGGACCGCGCCGCTATCCGGGCTGGCCGTTTCGCATCACCCCAGGACCCGCTCGGCACCACCGCACGGCTCCGCCGACACTCGGCCAGCACAACAACGAGATCCTGCGCGGTCTGGGTCTTTCCGACGACGAGCTGGCCACCCTGCGTGACCAACGGGTCATCGGAGAGCGGGTGTTGAACAGTTAGCGCAATGCCGAGCAGGTGTTTGCCACGCTCGCGGATGGGCAGCCCTGGACCAAGTGGGTGCCGGTGATTCGCGAG
This sequence comes from uncultured Actinomycetota bacterium, assembly GCA_963763005.1. Classification (GTDB taxonomy): domain Bacteria; phylum Actinomycetota; class Actinomycetes; order Mycobacteriales; family Mycobacteriaceae; genus Mycobacterium. The sequence continues at coordinate 594,698 of CAVXMI010000005.1, read as the reverse complement.
GCGAAGGTCTACCAAATCGTGCCCCGTCGTCTCAGCGCTGCGAGTTGCGCTGGATGTTCCCCTGGCGTGCTCGGCAAGATCGAGCCCTGCGTCGGCCCGCGGGCCTTGCCAAAACGGTGCACCGCGGCGTTGCCGCGTGCGAAGCTCTCGGGCATGGTCGTTACGATCGCCCGCCCCAAACTTGAAGGAAACATCGCCGTCGGCGAAGACCGTCAGATCGGATTCGCCGAGTTTGGCGCCCCGCAGGGACGTGCCGTTTTCTGGCTGCACGGCACCCCCGGCGCTCGCCGGCAGATTCCGACCGAGGCCCGCGTCTACGCCGAACACCACAACGTCCGGCTGATCGGCGTCGACCGGCCCGGCATCGGCTCGTCGACACCACATCAGTACGAGACCATCTCCGCGTTCGCCGACGACCTGAGGACCATCGCGGACACGCTCGGAATCGACAAGTTGGCCGTCGTAGGCCTGTCTGGTGGCGGTCCCTACACCCTGGCGTGCGCCGCGGGGCTGCCTGACCGGGTGGTGGCCGCCGGAGTGCTCGGTGGCGTGGCACCGACGCGCGGCCCCGACGCGATCCGCGGCGGCCTGATGAACCTCGGTTTGCGGGTGGCGCCGCTGCTGAGGGTGGGCGGTAGCCCGCTGCGGCTCAGCGCCAGCGTGCTGATCCGGATCGCTCGCCCGGTGGCATCCCCGGCGCTCGACGTGTACGCAATGCTCTCACCCCAGGCCGACCGGCATTTGTTGGCTCGTCCGGAGTTCAAGGCGATGTTTCTCGACGACCTGCTCAACGGTAGCCGCAAGCAACTGGCCGCGCCGTTCAACGACGTAGTCGTGTTTGCCCGTGACTGGGGATTCCGGCTCGACGAGGTGAAAGTCCCGGTACGCTGGTGGCACGGCGACCACGACCACATCATTCCGTTTTCGCATGGCGAGCACGTCGTCTCCCGGCTGCCGGATGCAGAGTTGTTTCACTTGCCCGGCGAGAGCCACCTTGCCGGGCTTGGCCGTGGCGAGGAGATCCTGGCCACGCTGATGGAAATCTGGGACCGCGAGGAAGAGGTCTGACATGTCCGTAGCCCGAGTCTGTAGTCGAAGCGGTTGACGACCGCGACCGCCAGTCCGGGGCCCCCGCACTGGGCCTCTACCTCACCGACATACCGCGTGCGGTGGTCGAGTACGGGCAGTTGATCACGGCGATGCCTCTGCGGGCGGTGCTGCCGACCGGCGATGGGCACCCGGTGCTGGTGCTGCCTGGCCTGCTGGCCGGCGACGGCTCTACCTGGACACTGCGGCGGTTACTCCGCCGCCTCGGGTATCGCGCACACGGCTGGCGGCTGGGCCTGAACATCGGCCCGACCGCCAAGGCGGTGACCGGGATGGCCGAGCGCCTTGACGAGCTGCGCGCCCGCTACAACGCTCCGGTCAGCTTGATCGGCTGGAGTCTGGGCGGCATCTTCGCGCGCACGTTGGCCCGTCGTCATCCGTCGGCGGTGCGGCAAGTGATCACTCTCGGCAGCCCGTACCGGATAGGACACGAAAGCCAATCCCGCGCCGCTGCCACCTTCAAACGCCTTGCGCCCCTGCACGTCGAGCGCCATGGGTTCCCGCTGGAAATCGAATCCGAACCCCTGGTGGTGCCGGCGACTTCGATCTACTCACGCTACGACGGGATGGTCGCCTGGCAGGCGTGCATCGACGCGCCATCTGCGCGTGCGGAAAACATTGCGGTGCTGAGCAGTCACATCGGCTACGGCCACCATCCGGCCACGGTCTGGGCCATCGCGGATCGGCTGGCGCAGCCGCTCGGTGCATGGACTCCGTTCCGGCCGCCGGCGGTGCTGCGGCCGCTGTTTCCGCTACCGCACACTCCGGCCTAGCCTCTGTCGGGCCTGCGTCGCTCAGAGCCGCCCGGTAGCCTCGCTGACGTGCTGCTGGCCTCCCTGAACCCCGCGGACGTTACCGCCACCGACATCGCTGACGCGGTGCGCATCGACGGTGTCGTGCTGAGCCGCAGCGACCTGGTCGGTGCGGCGACCTCGGTGGCCGAGCGGGTCGGCGGCGCGCACCGGGTGGCGGTGCTGGCCACGCCGACGGCGTCGACGGTGCTGGCGATCACCGGCTGCCTGATCGCCGGCGTGCCCGTTCGTCCCGGTGCCCGCCGACGTCGGGGTGGCCGAACGCCGGCACATGCTCACCGACTCCGGTGCCCAGGCCTGGCTCGGGCCAGCGCCCAGCCAGGACTCGGCGCCGGAAGGGCTGCCGCACATCCCGGTGCGTTTGCATGCCCGTTCCTGGCACCGTTATCCCGAGCCGTCGCCCGATGCCGTCGCGATGGTGGTCTACACCTCGGGCACCACCGGCCTGCCCAAGGGCGTGCAGGTGAGCCGTCGGGCGATCGCCGCCGACCTGGACGCGTTGGCCGACGCGTGGCAGTGGACGGCCGACGACGTTCTGGTGCATGGCTTGCCGCTGTATCACATACACGGCCTGGTGCTGGGCCTGCTCGGGTCGCTGCGGGTGGGAAATCGCTTCGTGCACACCGGAAAACCGACGCCGGCCGGCTACGCTCAGGCCCGTTCGGAAGCGGGCGGCACACTCTACTTCGGGGTGCCGACGGTGTGGTCGCGGGTGGCCGCCGACCAGGTTGCCGCCGAGGCGCTCAAACCGGCGCGGCTGCTGGTGTCCGGCAGCGCGGCGCTACCGGTGCCGGTGTTCGACCGGCTGGAGCAGCTCACCGGGCACCGGCCCATCGAGCGGTACGGCGCCTCGGAATCGCTGATCACCGTGTCGACGCGGGCCGACGGCGAACGTCGTCCGGGCTGGGTGGGCCTGCCGCTGGCCGGTGTGCAGACCCGACTGGTCGACGACGACGGCGGTCCGGTCCCGCACGACGGGGAAACCGTTGGCAAGCTTCAGGTTCGCGGGCCGACGCTGTTCGACGGCTACCTGAACCGACCGGAGGCCACCGCCGAGGCGTTCGACCCCGACGGTTGGTATCGCACCGGCGATGTGGCGGTCATTGACGGTGGTGGCATGCACCGCATCGTGGGACGCGAGTCGGTGGACCTGATCAAGTCGGGCGGATACCGCATCGGCGCAGGCGAAATCGAGACGGTGCTGCTCGGACATCCGGATGTGGAGGAGGTGGCAGTCGTCGGGCTGCCCGATGAGGATCTGGGCCAGCGGATCGTCGCGTATGTCGTCGGCTCGGCCGTCAATCCTGATGAGTTGATTGACTTTGTCGCCCAACAGCTTTCGGTGCACAAGCGTCCACGCGAAGTACGGCTCGTGGAGTCGCTGCCCCGCAACGCGCTGGGCAAGGTGCTCAAGAAGCAGTTGATGTCCGAAGGCTGAATCGCGGTCAGTCGAGTGAAGTTGGACCGGCACGTCGTTTTGGTTTGGCAGCCTGGTGTGCATCTCTCTACTGCCCGAGACCACCGGAACAGCACTTGCCGGCCGTTAGTTGGCGTGCAGGTCCTCGTTGAGTGCGATGCCCTGACCGTCGCGGGCCACCACCTCGACCGCGCCGGTGACTGAATTGCGGCGGAACAGCAGGTTGCTGCTGCCGGAGAGCTCGCGGGCCTTGACCGAGGTGCCGTCCGGGGTCGTGACCTTGGTGCCGGCGGTGACGTACAGGCCGGCCTCGACGACGCAGTCGTCGCCCAGGGAGATGCCCAGGCCGGAGTTGGCGCCGAGCAGGCAGCGCTTGCCGATCGAGATGACTTGGGTACCGCCGCCGGACAGCGTGCCCATGATCGACGCGCCGCCGCCGACGTCGGAGCCGTCGCCGACCACCACGCCCGCCGAGATGCGGCCCTCCACCATCGAGGCGCCCAGCGTGCCGGCGTTGAAGTTGACGAAGCCCTCGTGCATCACGGTGGTGCCCGGCGCCAGGTGAGCGCCCAGCCGCACCCGGTCGGCGTCGGCGATGCGCACACCGGTGGGCACGACGTAGTCGACCATCCGGGGGAACTTGTCGACGCCGTACACCGTCACCGGTCCGTGGCGGCGCAGCCGCGCCCGCACCGTCTCGAAGCCCTCGATGGCGCAGGGTCCGTGATTGGTCCACACCACATTGGTCAATACCCCGAACAAGCCGCCGGCGTTCAGCCCGTGCGGCGCCACCAGGCGGTGCGACAGCAGATGCAGCCGCAGGTAGGCGTCGTAGGCGTCGGCGGCGACATCGTCCAGCGAGCCGATGACCGTGCGGACCGCGACGGTCTCGGTGCTGCGGTCGTCGTCGCGGCCGACCAGCGCGGCCAGTTCGTCGGGAACGTCGGACGACCGCCAGTCGCGACGTCGCGCTGGTCGCCCGCATTCGGTCAGTTCCGGTGCGGGAAACCAGGTGTCGAGGACAGATCCGTCGGCGGCGAGGGTCGCCAGGCCGATGCCTGCAGCTCCAGTCACGGTCGACACGCTACTTCCCCGCCGGGCAGGCGCGCGCGCGGCCGGGATCTACCCTGGAGCCGTGCTGGACTTACGCGGGGATCCGATCGAGCTGACCGCTGCGCTGGTCGACATCCCCAGCGAGTCGCGGAACGAGGCGCGCATCGCCGACGAGGTCGAGGCCGCGCTGCGCGCCCAGACCTCCGGCTTCGAGATCATCCGCAATGGCAACGCCGTGCTGGCGCGCACTCGGCTGCAACCGGCCGTCGCGGGTGCTGCTGGCCGGACACCTGGACACCGTGCCGGCCGCCGACAACCTGCCCAGCCGCCGCGACGGCGGCGAGCTGCACGGCTGCGGCACCGCGGACATGAAATCCGGTGACGCGGTCTTCCTGCACCTGGCCGCCACCGTCGCCGAACCGGCGCACGACCTGACGCTGGTGTTCTACGACTGCGAGGAGATCGATTCGGCGGCAAACGGTTTGGGCCGCATTGAGCGCGAGCTGCCGGACTGGTTGTCCGCCGACGTGGCCATCCTGGGCGAGCCCACCGCCGGCTGCATCGAGGCCGGCTGCCAGGGCACGCTGCGTGTCGTGGTCAGCGCGACCGGAACGCGGGCGCATTCGGCGCGTTCCTGGTTGGGCGACAACGCAATTCACAAGCTCGGCGCGGTGCTGGACCGGCTGGCCGGCTACCGGGCGCGCAGCGTCGACATCGACGGTTGCACGTACCGCGAGGGCTTGTCGGCGGTGCGCGTCGACGGCGGCGTTGCGGGCAACGTGATTCCCGACGCGGCGTCGGTCACGGTCAACTTCCGTTTTGCCCCGGACCGGTCATCGCCCGAGGCCGCTGCAACACGTCCACGACGTGTTCGACGGGCTCGACGTGCAGATCGAGCAGACCGACGCCGCGGCGGGCGCGCTGCCCGGGCTGTCCCAGCCCGCCGCCAAGGCGCTGGTCGAGGCCGCCGGCGGGCAGGTGCGGGCCAAATACGGCTGGACCGATGTGTCCCGCTTCGCCGCCCTGGGCATACCGGCGGTCAACTACGGGCCCGGTGATCCCAACCTGGCGCACTGCCGCGACGAGCGGGTGCCGGTCGGCCAGATCACCGCCGCCGTGGACATGCTGCGCCGCTACTTGAGCGGTTGAGAGTCAACCATCACGGCGTCACGACGACCTCGACGGTGGCCGCGCCCGCGTCTGCCACCACGGTCAGCACGCCGGCGCCGGGCGCCGAGACGACCTGCCCACCTTTTACCGTCACCTGATAGCCATTCGGATACTCGATGGCAGGCACCGAGATGTTCGTCTGCGCGCCGGGGGAGAAGCGGCCACCGCGGTCGGGCCGCTCGGTCGAGTAGCACAGCCGGAATGTGCCCGACCGGAACGACCAGAACTTCGGCGTACCCGCGACCACCTGCGGATACGGCGCGGCGAGCACCCCGAGCTTGGCCGTGTTGACGTTGCTGCCGGTCGGCGGCTGGCTGGGGTCGAAAACCAGCGCCTGCGCGTCCGGCGACGAGCTCGTCTTGTCGTTGCCGGTGTAGGCCCACTCCAGCCAGCCCATTTTGTGCCGGTCGGCGTGGTGCAAAACCTCCCTGAGGTTCGCCAGGTCGTCGGTCGCGCCGAACTCCGTCAACAGCGCCGGGATGCCGTGGAGGTCAGCGTAGAGGCTCGCGTTGGTGAACGTGACGCTGTCCTGCAGGCGGCAGGTGATGTTCTTGTGCAGCACCGACTCGATGGCGCAGTAGTCGTGGAACGAGAAACCGGTCTGCGGGTCGACCACCCTCCCGAGGTCGGTGTGGATTCCCTCGTCGAACAGCGTGTACGGCTCGAAGAACACCAGGGTGGTCGGGTCGGCGGCACGAATTACCGGTACGACCTTTTTGTAGAAGGCGGTCAGCTTCAGGTCCTGGACCGGGCAACCCAGAACCGGGTCGAAGCACCCCTCCCAGATGATGCCGGGCCACGGCTCGTTGAGCACCTCGTAGCCGAATACCCCCGCGTTGCCCTGGAAGTAGCTCGCGACATGCGCCCAGGCGCGGGCGTAGTGGTTCTGCAGCCCGATCCCGTCCGGCGCCGGCGCGTCGCGCCAGAAGGCGTTCCAGGCATACTCTTCGGCGGGGTTGAGAAAGTAGTTGCCGGGGAAGCCCAGCTGCGGATTGGGCAACCCTCCCGTCTGCACCGCCCACGCGGGTGCGCCCTCGCCCTGGAACACCTCGTTGTACAGGTCCTGATGGAAGTCGAGCAGGCTGACGATGCCGTGCGACGCCAGCGTCTGCACGGTCTGCGCGATCGAAGCGAGGTAGTTGTCGTCGTAACTGAGTGGCTGCGGCTCCACGGCCGCCCAGATGACACCCACCCGCATCGCGTTGAAACCGTTGGCGGCAAGGAACGCCGCGTCGTCATCGCCGAACCCGTCGGCGGAGGGCTCGTACGGCGGCACCTTGTACACCTGGTTGAGCCCATGCAGCACGACCACGCGCCCGTCGGCGTCGGTCATCCAACGGCCGGCGTGGCCGAGCGGCATCGTCGGCCCGATGGTCGCTGCCCGCGCAGCTGGCGGGGCGACAACCGAGCACGCGTCAGTCGTCAGTGCGGCGATCAGCAGGCCGGTCGCAACCAGGCGGACTGCACGGGAAGGGCGGATACGCATCATGCCTCCAACCCGGGTGAATTCGCCCTCATGGAATCACTCTGGAAACAATGATGGGTAATAGTCACTCTGCTGACACGGCGGAGTTACGGTTCACCCACAATGCGGCGTGCCTGTCTGCGCCGACATTCAGCGCTGCGCCTGCGCGGTGGCATCGGCAGCCGCCGCGTGCATCCCGACCGCTGTCAGCTCGTCAGCCACCGCCGCCAGGGCTGCACTGTCGCGGTTGGCCAGCGCGCGAGCATGGTTGACGACGATGTTGCCTACGGCGCAGTCGATCTCGGCGGCCAGCCGGGTGACCGGGTCCACCGCGCGGATGTCGCCCAGCCGAACGGCGTCATGCCAGGCGCGCAGCGCCACCGCCGACTGCCCGGCCCGCTCAGCCGTCCGGGCCGCCGCACGGGCCGCCGTGATCGCGCCCGTAGTGTCCCGGGCAGTCGCTCTGGTCCAGGCGCGCGCCTGCCCGAGCTCGGGGGCGAACAACGCAGACTTCGTTCCGTGCCGGGTTTCGGCGCGGCGCAAAGCTTTTGCGGACGCGGGTATGTCGCCTTGCCGCGCCCGCGCCGTCGCCAGCAACATCAGCGACAGCGGCCCCCACGAGTAGCCGGTGCGCTCCAGCGCGGCCGCGGCCGGTTCCAGCATCGACGCCGCCGCCCCGAATTCGCCTTTGATGATCAACACGTGCGCCAACAACACCTCACCGACCGCGCGGCCGGGCTGCTGCAGCTCGGCGAAGTCGGTGAACCGCTGGGCCAGTGCCTGTGCCTGCGCCACGTCGCCGGCCATCAGCAGCGACGTGATCTGACCCAGGCCCACGGTGAACCGCAACAGCCCAGGATGCTCGGCGGCCAACGCCCGCTCGGCCATCGGCTCGACGTCACGCAACCGGCCCATCCGGGCCGAACACAGCGCGGCGGCGCTGGCCGCCCAGGCCACCGCCATGTCCGCCGCCGGTCGAGACAACACCTCGGTGGCCACCGTGATGGCTCGCTGCAGGTTTCCGGCGTTCATCGCGAACGTGGCGGACAGCGCGTCAAGGACGCTGCGCGCCGTCGGCTCTGCGATCCGGTTACGGGTGGTCTGCAGGAACGCGGTGGCCCGCTCGGGCTCGTCGAGCATCCAGAACTGGTTCGCCGCCCGGGGCACCGCCCAGGCCATCAGCTCGGTGTCCGACAACTCGCCAGGATCCACCGCCGCCAGCACTGCGCCGGCTTGGCGACCGTGGCCCTGCCAGGCCAGTGCCTGGCCCAGGACCAGTCGTGCCTCCAATCCGCCAGACCGATCCACCCCCGCCCGAGCCAACCGCTGGGCGAGCATCAGATCGCCGAGGCGCAGCGCCTGCTGGGCGGCGGCGGCGACCTCACCAACCGGCTGCGGGGCGTCGCTGTCCACCGCCAGGGACGCCAGCCGCAGCCGGTCGCTGAGGTGGTCCGACGGATGCTGCGACAGCAGACTGACCAACTCGGTGCGCCGTTGTCGCGCACCGTCCTCGCCGAGCGCGACACGCGCTCGTTCGGCGAACAGCGGGTGCGCTGTGTACACCACCGGGTCGTCCAGACCTTCGGCGCGCACCCGGGTTTCCGCCGCGCCCAGCTCCTCCGCCTGCCTCACCGCGCCGTCGCCGGCGAGGATGGTCAGATCGGCGAGCGACAGCGGCTCCTCGACGGCGAGATAGTCCAGCACCGCCCGCGCCGGCGCAGGTAACCCGGCGATGAATGCGTCGACCTCGGCTGGCTCGGATGACTTAGTCGCCCCGCCGGGCGGCTCGATGTCGATCCGATTCAGCAGGCCGTCGGTCCACAGCGCGGCGATGGCATCAGGAGCTGTGTCGGCGCGGGCGGTGACGATCATCCGGGCTGCGCCGGCCAGTGCCAACTGGTACACCAGTGTGGCCGACAGGATGTCGAGGTCATGGGCATCGTCGACGACGAGCAGTAGATCACCCTCGCGGCCGTCGGGGCCCAGCGATGCCCGGGCCGCCCGCAACAGCGCAGCCGGCTTCCCGATGTCGGCGATCTCCACCAGGTGGCTGAAGGCCCCGAACGGGACCGCGCGCTCGGTCGGGGTGCCGGTAACCCAGCGGGTCAGCGTGGTTGGGTGCCGGCGGCTGAAGTGTTCGGCGGCTAATCGGGCCAACGTGGATTTGCCGACGCCGTCGGGTCCGAGTACGACGACCCCCGGAGACGATGCGGGCCGCGCCGGTTCATCCAGGGCAACGTTCAGCTGCTCCAGCGCGGCGGCGTGTTCAGGGACATTCCATCGAATCGGCACCGCCGGATTTTATGGCTTCGGTGTGCGCGGCAGGGCGATAGCCGTCAAATGTTCGCGGGTTCTGCAGCCTTGGTCTACTTTTCGGTGTATGTGCCCGAAACTCGATTCGGCCGTCGAGTGGGCGGTGTGTGTGTACTGCGCGGCCGTGCCAACTCACCCCGAATTGCTCGAGCTGGCCGCTGAGCTCGGCGAGGCGATCGCCGACCGTGGCTGGACCCTGGTGTGGGGCGGCGGCAACGTGTCGGCAATGGGCGCGGTGGCGACTGCGGCGCGGGCACGCGGCGGCCGGACCGTCGGCGTGATCCCCAAAAAGCTGATGCGTCGCGAAATTGCCGACACCAACGCCGACGAGCTGATCGTCACCGACACGATGCGCGAGCGTAAACAGGTCATGGAAGACCGCGCCGACGCGTTCATCGTGCTGCCGGGTGGTGTGGGCACCCTGGACGAGCTGTTGGATGCATGGACCGCGGGCTATCTCGGTATGCATGGCAAACCCATCGTGATGCTGGACCGCTGGGGGCACTACGACGGTTTGCTGGCCTGGCTGAACGGATTGGTCGACACCGGTTATATCGCGCAGGTAGCGATGGAGCGGCTGGTACTGGTCGATAAGGTGGGCGCGGCGCTGGAGGTGTGCGCGCCCGCGTGAGCGGGCGTCTTCGCCGGGCCGACGGCTGACCGCCGAACTTCTCAGAACGAATCGAGGGATCACGTGTCCGATCACGAGGGTGGCGCGCGCGCAAGGGTCAAGCTCACCGACGTCGCGGCTCGGGTGCCGGGTTTACTGGCCGACACGCCGTCGATCGTGCGTGGGGCGGTGACCGGGCTGCTGGCGCGGCCGAACTCCAAGGCGTCGATCGGCACGGTGTTCCAGGACCGGGCCGCCCGCTACGGTGACCGGGTCTTCCTGCGGTTCGGCGACCGGCAGGTGACCTACCGCGAAGCCAACGCGACCGCCAACCAGTACGCCGCGGTGCTGGCCGCTCGAGGTGTCGGCCCCGGCGACGTCGTCGGCATCATGTTGCGCAATTCGCCGAGCGCGGTGCTGGCGATGCTGGCCGCGGTCAAGTGCGGCGCCATCGCCGGCATGCTCAACTACCACCAGCGGGGCGAGGTGCTGGCGCATAGCCTGGGCCTGCTGGACGCGAAGGTGCTCGTCGCGGAATCCGACATGGTCAGCGCCGTCAGCGAAAGCGGTGGCTCGGCCGGCGAGGTGCTGACCATGGAAGACCTGGAGCGGTTCGCGGTGACCGCGCCCGCCGGCAACCCGGCATCGGCGTCGGCGGTGCAGGCCAAAGACACCGCGTTCTACATCTTCACCTCGGGCACCACCGGGTTGCCCAAGGCCAGCGTGATGACCCACCATCGGTGGCTGCGGGCGCTGGCCGTGTTCGGCGGCCTGGGGCTGCGGCTGAAGAGCTCCGACACGCTCTACAGTTGCCTGCCGCTGTACCACAACAACGCGCTGACGGTCGCGGTCTCGTCGGTGGTCAATTCCGGGGCGACGTTGGCGCTGGGCAAGTCGTTCTCGGCGTCGCGGTTCTGGGACGAGGTGATCGCCAGCCAGGCCACCGCATTCATCTACATCGGCGAGGTCTGCCGATATCTGATCAACCAGCCGCCCAAGCCGACCGACCGCGCGCACCAGGTGCGGGTGATCGCCGGCAACGGGCTACGGCCAGAGATCTGGGGCGATTTCACCAACCGGTTCGGCATTGCGCGGGTGTGCGAGTTCTATGCCGCCAGCGAAGGCAACTCCGCTTTTATCAATATCTTCAATGTGCCCGGGACCACCGGCATCTCGCCGATGCCACTGGCTTACGTGGAATACGACCCGGACACCGGCGCCCCGCTGCGGGACGACAGCGGCCGGGTGCGCCGGGTGCCTGCCGGTGCGGCCGGCCTATTGCTCAGCCCGGTCAACAGGCTGCAGCCGTTCGACGGCTACACCGACCCGGCAGCCAGTGAAAAGAAGTTGGTGCGCAACGCTTTCCGTGAGGGCGACTGCTGGTTCAACACCGGCGACGTGATGAGCCCACAGGGCATGGGTCATGCCGCATTCGTCGACCGACTGGGCGACACCTTCCGCTGGAAGGGCGAGAATGTTGCCACCACGCAGGTAGAAGCGGCGCTGGCGTCCGACGCGGCCGTCGAGGAGTGCACGGTCTACGGCGTTGAGGTACCGAACACCGGCGGCCGCGCCGGTATGGCCGCGGTCAAGCTGCGCGACGGCGCCGAATTCGACGGCCAGTCCCTGGCCCGCGCGGTCTACGGCCAGCTGCCCGCCTATGCACTGCCGCTGTTTGTGCGGGTGGTGGAGTCGATGGCGCACACCACCACGTTCAAGAGCCGCAAGGTGGAGTTGCGCGAGCAGGCCTACGGCCCTGGCGTCGCAGACCCGCTGTACGTGCTGGCCGGCCGTGACGAGGGCTACGTGCCGTATTACGCCGAATACCCCGAGGAAGTAGCGGCCGGTAAGCGACCCCGCGGCTAGCCGCCCTGCATCCCCGGACCAGGCGCTTGGCGGTGACCAGGCACTATGGATGCGTGCAGTCAACGCTGTGCGGCCGTCCGGTCGCCGGTGATCGCCCGCTGATCATGGCGATCGTCAATCGCACCCCGGATTCGTTCTACGACCGGGGCGCGACCTTCAGCGACGAGGCTGCCAGAGCCGCTGTACACCGGGCCGTCGCTGAGGGAGCCGATGTCATCGACGTCGGCGGCGTCAAAGCGGGCCCGGGCCAAAGAGTCGATGCCGACACCGAGATCGCCCGGCTGGTGCCGTTCATCGAATGGCTCCGCGGTGCCTACCCGGACCAGCTGATCAGCGTCGACACCTGGCGCTGCGAGGTGGCCAGGGTGGCCTGCGCGGCCGGCGCCGACCTGATCAACGACACCTGGGGTGGTATCGACCCGGCCATGCCGGAGATAGCCGCCGAGTTCGGCGCGGGCCTGGTGTGTGCGCACACCGGTGGGGCGCTGCCGAGGACGCGTCCCTTCCGGGTGAGTTACGGTACGACTACCCGCGGCGTGGTGGACGACGTGATTCGCCAGGTCACCGCCGCCGCCGAGCGGGCGGTTGCGGCCGGAGTAGCCCGCGACCGGGTGCTGATCGACCCGGCGCACGATTTCGGCAAGAACACCTTCCACGGGCTGCTGCTGTTGCGCCACGTGGACGATCTTGTTAAGACCGGGTGGCCGGTGCTCATGGCTTTGAGCAACAAGGACTTTGTCGGAGAGACTCTGGGCGTGGAATTGACCGAACGGCTCGAAGGGACACTGGCGGCCACCGCGCTGGCGGCGGCCGCCGGCACGCGCATGTTTCGGGTGCACCAGGTCGCAGCCACCCGCCGGGTGCTGGAGATGGTGGCCTCGATCCAGGGGACCCGCCCGCCGACACGCACGGTGAGAGGACTCGCATGACAGCATCGGAGCTGGTCACCGGCGACGTCACCAGCGATGGAGTCCTCGCGGCGCGCCCCGGGGACACCTGGTTGTCCGACCGCGGCTGGAACCGTCCGCGCTGGACGAACAGCGAATTGGTCGCGGCCAAGGCCGGGCGGACGATTTCGGTGGTGCTGCCGGCCCTCAACGAGGAAGAAACCATCGAAACGGTGGTCGGCAGCATCTCACCGTTGGTCCGGGACCGTGGGGGCCTTGTCGACGAGCTGATCGTGCTGGACTCCGGCTCCACCGACGACACCGAGATCCGGGCGATCGCCGCCGGCGCTCGCGTCGTGAGCCGTGAACAGGCGCTGCCCGAGGTCCCGGCGCGGCCCGGCAAGGGTGAGGCGTTGTGGCGCTCGTTGGCGGCCACCAGCGGCGACATCGTGGTGTTCATCGACTCCGACCTGATCAACCCGCACCCGATGTTCGTACCGTGGCTGGTCGGCCCGCTGCTCACCGGCCAGGGCATTCACCTGGTCAAGAGCTTCTACCGGCGGCCGCTCAATGTCAGCGATGTGAGCGGCAGCGCGGGCGCCACCGGTGGCGGGCGGGTCACCGAGTTGGTGGCGCGGCCGCTGTTGGCGGCGCTGCGGCCTGAGCTGGGCTGTGTGCTGCAGCCGCTGGGCGGCGAGTACGCGGCCAGCCGGGAGCTGCTGACATCGCTGCCGTTCGCCCCGGGCTACGGCGTGGAGATCGGCCTGTTGGTCGACACCTTCGACCGGTTGGGCCTGGATGCGATCGCGCAGGTCAACCTCGGCGTGCGGGCGCACCGCAACCGGCCGCTGGCCGAGTTGGGCGCGATGAGCCGCCAGGTCATCGCGACCCTGCTGTCGCGTTGCGGGATCCCCGACTCCGGGGTCGGGCTGACCCAGTTCTTTGCCGTCGGCCCCGAGGGTTCCGACGACCCGGACTTTTCTGGCTACACCCAGCACACCTGGCCGGTGTCGCTGGTGGACCGGCCGCCGATGAATGTGCTCAGGCCTCGGTGAGGCCACGTTGATCGCCGGGGCGTCGGCGCTGCAGTGACTCGGTAGGGCAATATCGATCACGTGGCGTTGGTGTTGTTGTACCTGGTGGTGCTGATCGTGGTGGCGATCGTGTTGTTCGGCGCGGCAAGCTTGCTGTTCGGCCGCGGCGAGCAGTTGCCGCCCCTGCCGCAGGCGACGACGGCGACGGTGCTGCCCGCCTCCGGTGTCACCGGCGCCGACGTCGACGCGGTCAAGTTCACCCAGGTACTGCGTGGTTACAAGACCAGCGAGGTGGACTGGGTGCTGGACCGGCTCGGCCGTGAGCTGGAGGCGCTACGGGGCCAGCTGGCAGCGATCCACGCCTCGTCGGTGACCGAATCCGCGGCCCGAGGACCAGAAGCCACGGACCTTCCGGACAGCGGGCCCGTCGTTCAAGACCGTCCTGACCCCGCGTGAGCGACTTGAGCGACCAGGGCCTGGTGCGCTGTGGCTGGGCGGAAGTCCGCCCGGGGCCCGACGCCGAGATGTATCGCAACTATCACGACCGGGAGTGGGGCCGCCCGCTGCACGGCCGGGTGGCGTTGTTCGAGCGGATGAGTCTGGAGGCCTTCCAGAGCGGCCTGTCGTGGTTGATCATCTTGCGCAAGCGGGAGAATTTCCGGCGCGCCTTCTCCGGGTTCGACATCGAGAAGGTCGCCGGCTACACCGATGCCGATGTGCAACGGCTGATGGCCGACGAGGGGATTGTCCGCAACCGGGCCAAAATCGAGGCGACGATCGCCAACGCGCGCGCCGTTGCTGACCTGGGATCGTCGGAAGACCTGTCCGGGCTGCTGTGGTCGTTCGCGCCGTCACCGCGGCCCCGGCCGGCCGACCTGTCCGAAATCCCCTCAGCCAGTGCGGAATCGAAGGCTATGGCGCGGGAGCTGAAACGGCGCGGGTTCCGTTTTGTCGGGCCTACCACCGCCTATGCGCTGATGCAGGCGACCGGGATGGTCGACGATCACGTCCGCACTTGCTGGGTGCCGCAGACAAGCCGGTGAGGCCCCAGAACCGGGTCTCGTGCACCTGGCGACCCGAATAGGGAACAATGGGGGGGTGATTTGGCAGTTCAATGTCGGGTATAGCTGGAAATCCACTCGCGGGGCATGCTCGGCGCCGACCAGGTCCGCGAAGGCGGGCCAGCTCGAATCTGGAGGGAGCACACGATGGCGGCGATGAAGCCCCGGACCGGCGACGGTCCTCTGGAAGCAACCAAGGAGGGGCGCGGCATCGTGATGCGGGTACCACTTGAGGGCGGTGGACGTCTCGTCGTCGAGCTGACGCCCGACGAAGCCGCCGCGCTGGGTGACGAACTCAAGGGCGTGACCGGCTGAGACCAGCTAGGCCCTGCCGAACGGCGAATGGTCTGCGTTACTCGCACACCTTCCGATAGATGTTCAGCGTCTGCTCGGCGACGTGTGCCCAGGAGAATTCTTCGATACAGCGCTGACGTCCCGCACGGCCGTAGCGTTCGGCTCTTGCGGGGTCCGCGACCAGCTCATTGACCGCCTTGGCCAATCTGGCCTGGTAACCGCCTGCGTCGTCGGGGTCGTAATGCACCAGCGAGCCGGTGATCCCGTCGGCGACCACCTCGGGTATCCCGCCGACGTCGGAGGCCACCACCGCGGTTGCGCAGGCCATCGCCTCGAGGTTCACGATGCCCAACGGCTCGTACACCGACGGGCATACGAAAACTGTTGCCGCCGTTAGTATCGCGCGTAATTCCCCGATGGGGAGCATTTCGCGGACCCAGAACACGCCGGTGCGATTGCGGGCCAGTTCGGCTACCGCGGACCGCACTTCGTCGGCTATCTCCGGGGTGTCGGGAGCGCCCGCGCACAGCACCACCTGAATGTCCGGGCTGAATTGGTGTGCGGCTGCCACCAAGTGAGGGACGCCTTTTTGCCGGGTGATCCGCCCGACGAACGCCACCGTGGGCCGGTTTGGCTCGACCCCGAGCTCGGCCAGCACCGATCGGTTACGCTCGGGCACGGCCGGGTACCAGACCTCGGTGTCGATCCCGTTCCGGATCACATGCACCACGCTGGGATCCAGCGCTGGGTAGACGCGCAGCATTTCTTCACGCATGCCGGAGCTGACCGCGATGATTGCATCGGCGGCCAGCACCGCGGTGTGCTCCACCCAGGTGGACACCTGGTAGCCGCCGCCGAGTTGCTCGGCCTTCCACGGCCGCATCGGCTCAAGTGAGTGAGCGGTCAGAACATGCGGGATGTCGTAGAGCAACGCGGCCAGATGCCCCGCCAGGGCGGTGTACCAGGTGTGTGAATGCGCGACGGTGGCCGCATTCACGGCATTGGCCATCATCAGGTCGGACGACAGGGTGGAAAGGGCCGTGTTGGCGGTGTGCAGCCGCGGGTCGGGCTGATAGGCGAAGGCGCCCGGGCGGGGTGCGCCCATGCAGTGCACGTCGACCGCGCACAGGCGGCGCAGATGGGCTACCAGCTGGGTGACATGTACCCCGGCACCGCCATAGACCTCCGGTGGGTATTCCCGAGTCATCATCGCCACCCGCATACTCCGCACCGTAGTTCGGCGACGATGCGGCCCGCGCGGCGGGCCGAGGTGGAGCCCGATAGTCGAACCCGGCTGCCACCGTCGGGCCCTCGAACTGGCCAGAACTGGGCCACATTCCTTGACGTACACCCCGTGAGAACGGCGGCCTGTCGGGCATCCCCTTGGCAGCGTTTGGCGGGGGCCGATAGGTTTGAGCCATGAGGGAAGCACCACACGTGCTGGGAATCGTCCTGGCCGGCGGTGAGGGCAAGCGGCTTTATCCGCTGACTTCCGACCGGGCGAAACCCGCGGTTCCCTTCGGCGGCGCCTACCGGCTGATCGACTTCGTGCTCTCCAATCTCGTCAACGCCCGGTACCTGAGGATCTGCGTTCTCACCCAATACAAGTCGCATTCACTGGACCGCCACATTTCGCAGAACTGGCGGTTGTCGGGTCTGGCCGGTGAATACATCACCCCGGTGCCGGCACAGCAGCGCCTCGGGCCCCGCTGGTACACCGGCTCCGCCGACGCGATCTACCAATCACTCAATCTGATCTACGACGAAGATCCGGACTACATAGTGGTTTTCGGCGCCGATCATGTGTACCGGATGGACCCCGAGCAGATGGTCCGGTTCCACATCGACAGCGGGGCCGGTGCGACAGTGGCCGGCATCCGCGTCCCGCGTACCGATGCGACCGCGTTCGGTTGCATAGACGCCGATGAGTCCGGCCGTATCCGCAGCTTTCTCGAGAAGCCGCTGGAACCGCCCGGAACCCCCGACGACCCTGACGCGACGTTCGCCTCGATGGGCAACTACATCTTCACCACCAAGGTGCTGATCGACGCGATTCGCGCTGATGCCGATGACGACCATTCCGATCACGACATGGGCGGCGACATCATCCCGCAACTGGTAGACGACGGGATGGCCGCGGTTTACGACTTCTTCGACAACGAGGTGCCCGGCGCCACCGACCGCGACCGGGCCTACTGGCGTGACGTGGGGACACTGGACGCGTTCTACGACGCGCATATGGACCTGGTTTCGGTGCATCCGGTGTTCAACCTGTACAACAAGCGCTGGCCGATCCGCGGCGAGTCGGAGAACCTGGCGCCGGCGAAGTTCGTCAACGGCGGCTCGGCGCAGGAGTCGGTGGTTGGTGCCGGCAGCATCATTTCGGCGGCCTCGGTGCGCAACTCTGTGCTGTCGTCCAATGTCGTGGTCGACGACGGCGCGATCGTGGAGGGCAGCGTGATCATGCCGGGCGCCCGGGTCGGCCGTGGCGCGGTGGTACGCCACGCGATCCTGGACAAGAACGTCGTCGTGGGGCCCGGCGAGATGGTCGGAGTGGATTTGGAAAAGGACCGGGAACGCTTCGCGATCAGTGCCGGCGGCGTGGTTGCGGTGGGTAAAGGCGTCTGGATCTAGCCCCGCACAGCACCGCGAGCAGACGCAAAAGCCCCCATTTCGGCACGAAAATGGGGGCTTTTGCGTCTGCTCGCGCCCGCTAGGGGATCTCCGGGATCAGCAGGTGCGCGTCGTAACGCGGACCCCAGCACAGCGTGACACGACCGCGTGGCGGGTCGGGGTAGGCGGCCGGGAATTGACCGGTGAGTGGGTTGCGTGGGGACAACCAGCGCCCGCCGACCACCAGCCGCAGCTGTTCTCCGGCGCGGAACAGCGTCGCCGACGGGCCCAGCGCAACATCCACCGCGACCACCTCGCCGGAGGCGACCGGCTGCGGCCGGACGCAGGCCGGGACCGGCTCCCAGGGCTGGGAGAGCTCAGGGTCCAACTCGCGCAGCGAGACCCGCTGCCAGCCGGTGGTCACCCGGTCGCGGCCATACCCGTAGGACCCTTCGAACCCGACGAACTGCCCGTCGCGCCACTTCTCCACGCCGACAAAGAGGTTCGCGTCCTCGCAGCCGTCCAGTCGGACCCAAAGCCGCGCGACCATCGGGCCGGTCAGCTCGATGTCGTCCGGAATGGTCCAGTTGAATGCCGCTGCACGAGAATGGGTTTCGAACGTAATGCGGTCCGCCCTCGGCGGCCTCTCGGTCGCGAGCGCGCCGGCCCCGGCCAGATACATTGGCCGCCAGCGGGTGCGGGCGAGCGGCCATTGGGCCTCCTCGCGCACTGCGACGATGGTGTCACGGTCCTCGCGCACCTCGAGGCGGACGCTGTGAGAATCGGTCGCGCCGTCCAGCACGCCGCGAAAGAACTTCAGCTGTTCGGCCAGCGCGGCCTCGGAGTAGAAGGTCTCCCATTTGCCGCCGCGATGGGTATAGAGCCGGGCGTGGCGGGAGCTGCCCTCATTGAACGCCCGGATCGAACCACGGCTGTGCAAGTTGTTGTCCGAGAAGCTGCCGCAGACCAGCATCGGCACCTCGATCGCCGAGAGCTCGGGCGCCACCGCGCGCCAGACGTCGTCGCGCAGCGGGTGGTCCTTCTGCATCTGCTCCAGGTCGTAGGTCTGGCGCGTGCGATGCCGCACGCCACGTGACCACAACCGGGTGAAGCCGGACTCCCGAATTCCGCCCGGAAAGGTGAGGTCGCGGTACGCGTCGGTGAACCCTTCCCACGGGCAGATCGCCCGCAGCGCCGGCGGCTGCAGCGCCGCGACGGCGTACTGGCTGATGGCCAGGTACGACACCCCGAGCATCACGACCCGCCCGTCGCTCCACGGCTGGCCGGCCACCCACTGCACGAGGTCGTAGGTGTCCTCGGCTTCCTGGCGCGATAGCAGCTTTCCGACGCCGTCCGAGTGGCCGCAACCGCGCGAGTCGG
The DNA here is from genome assembly GCA_963763005.1 of uncultured Actinomycetota bacterium. GTDB lineage: Bacteria > Actinomycetota > Actinomycetes > Mycobacteriales > Mycobacteriaceae > Mycobacterium. The sequence goes on along the minus strand of CAVXMI010000005.1, from coordinate 575,616 downwards.
CATTCACCACGATGAAGCCTTGCGCGGTCCACCGCGCCGGGTCCGGGGCCTCCCAGCCGGTCAGGGCCGAGAAGGTCACCGGCTTGGGCTGGCGTAACGCACGGTATTGGGGCGAGAACGTCCACCGCTTGCCGCGCCGAGTCGGCAGATCGTCCTTACGGTAGGGATGGATGCACAGGATAACCGGCCGCGCAACGTCGGCGGCTTTCCGGAAGACGTTGATCCGCAACACTGTTCCGTCGCGGGTTGGGACCTCGACGTCGCGCTCGACGACGATGCCGGCCGGCGGATCGGTAACCGTGATCGGAGGGTTGGCGATAGCGCGAACCCGTTCTAGTGCGTACCGGAGAGCGCCCGGACGTCGCCACGGCCGATCCAGAGCAGGTGCTGGGTTTCGGGCCACGCCGATACCCTAAAGCGTGTCGGACTACCAAGCATAGGGCACCAACCGATAGCGCACCTGGTGCATGTACTCGCGGTATCCGTCGAGCTCTTGCTCGAGCAGTTTTTCTTCGTCGAAGATACGAAAGACGAGTCCTGTCAAGGAAGGTATGACAAGGAGAAGTCCCCAGTACGAGCCGAGCGCGAGCGGGATACCTACCATCATGATCACGTTGCCGGTGTACATAGGGTGCCGCACGAGCCCATACAGACCGGTGGAGACCAGCTTTTGTCCCGCCTCGACTGTGACGGTTGCGGCGGCGTAACCGTTCTGGACGATCACCAGCATGGCGACACCGATCCCAATCGCCACCAGCGCGTCGCCCACTAACGAGATCGCTGCTGGCACCGGCGACCAGCCAAAGCGATGGTCAAGCCCGCTGACCACGGTCATCGCTGCCAGCGACAAGAATGAGAAGACCATGACCAACTTCTGCACTGGCCTGGTTTCCGCCGTCGGTCCCCCGTGCATACGCCGCTCCAGCGCGGCCCGGTTCGTACGCAGCAAGTAAATGCTGGGGATCCAGGTGGACAGGGTGAACACCATCAGATAAACCCATGCTTGCCAGTAATCGAATGTCCATGCCGGCAAAAACAGCATCGAGCCGAACATGACAAGTCCAACAAGCCCGAATCCGACTGCTCGAAGAGTAGTTTTCACCGATGCACCTAGCAACGCAGATCACGCCGTCGAAAAGCCATGGCCCCCAACATGATCAGCGCCGCATCGATGGCCAGCAGCCACAGCAGCGGCACGACGGTAAAGTCGCCGCCTACTCGCGGAGTGTGTGCGAATGGTTCCAGGTCGAGCAGCCACTGCGGGAAACCCGACAACGAACCAAGCAGGTACAACGCGATGAATCCGACCAGCACGCCCCACGCCACCGGCGTGAACCGCGGCGCGAGGCCGAACAATCCGATGGTCACCGCGGACAGCAGCCAGACGGCGGGCAGCTGTACGGCCGCGCTGCAGACAACCGTAGGCAGCTTGCCGGCGACGTCGCCGGCGGCCATGCCGTAGACGAGTCCGGCCGCCAGTCCGGAGATCAGAACCGCCGCCGCCGGCCCGGCCAGCGCCATCACCAAATGACTTGACAGCAAACGAGTACGGGAAACCGATCCGGCGAGCAGGGTCTCGGCGCGCTGCCCGGCTTCCTCCTGGTGTAGTCGTAGGGACAGCGAGACGGCGAACGCGGCCGCGACCATGCCCAGCATGCTGAACCCCACCGCGATGAAGGCTTGCTCCAGCGCGCCGGTGCCGCCCAGCCGCGCGACGATGTCGCGCGCAGTGGTGCCGCTGCCCAGCTCGTCGCCGATCCCGTGCGCCACGCTGCCGATCAACAAGCCATACAGGCCCAGACCCACGGTCCATACCAGCAGCGCGCCGCGGTCAAGCCGCCATGCCAGCCCGAAGGCGTTGCCCAGCGTGGGCGTGGCGGTGCCGCGACCGGCGCGTTCGGCGATGAGTCCGGCACCGACATCGCGGCCGGCGAGCAATCGATAAGCCACCGCGGTAAGCACGATTGTCGTCGCCAGATGCAGCAGCAACACCCACCAGCGTTCACCCGCATAGGGTCTGACCTGCAGTGACCATCCCAGCGGCGAGATCCAGGACAGGCTGCCGGAGCCGGCATCACCAATGGCGCGCAGCGTGAACGCCGTGCCCAGCACGGCGAACGCGACACCGCGGGCGACCCGGGCGCTCGGCGAAAGCTGCGCGGCGACTGCGGCCACGGCGGTGAAGACCAGCCCGGAGCCGGCCAGCGCCGCACCGAACGCGAGCGACCCGGCCGGCGCCACGTTGGTGGTGAGCAGTCCCGCTGCGCCGATGGCGCCGGTGGCGACCGAAGCCCCGAAGGACAGCAGCAGTGCTGCGGTGAGGCTCGCGTAGCGGCCTACGGCGGTCGAGTCGATCAGCTCAGCTCGGCCGGTCTCCTCGTCGGCGCGGGTGTGGCGAATCACCGTGAGAATGACCGCCACCGCGATGAGCGTATGGAACATTCCGGCTTTCCAGATGCCGACCGCGCCGAGGCCGTCGTTGTAGATCTGCCCGTAGAGGGCACGCTGGGCCGGGCTGGCCATGATCGAGGCGGCGAACCCGGCGCGATCGGCCTGGGTGGGGTAGACCTTTTCGATGCTACCGACGTACACGGTGGCCAGCGGCACCGACAGCAGCATCACCCACAGCGGCAACACCACCCGGTCGCGGCGCAGGTAGAGCCGCATCAGCCCGAGCGTGCCGGCGAAGTTTGAACTGCGTTGTGGCTTACGGTGCTGGGCGGGGCCTGGGCGATCCAGAATTGTGGTGCTCATATCGCCGGCACCTCTTTTTTGTTGCGTTCGTCGACATCGGGACCGCCCCTGTAGTGGCGCATGAACAGCTCCTCGAGGGAGGGCGGCTGGCTGACCAGGCTGCGCACGCCGGCGTCGCCGAGCACCCGGATGAGTTCGCCCAGGCTTTCGCTGTCGACCTGGACGCGCACTGTGGTGCCCTCGACACTGACTTCCTCGACCCCCTTGATCCGGGTGAGATCACCTGGGTCACCGATCATTTCAGCCTTGATCGAAGTTCTGCTGAGATGGCGCATGGACTCCAGTGAACCGCTCTCGACGGTCTTGCCGGCCTGGATGATGGTCACCCGTTCGCACAGGGCCTCCGTTTCGGCCAGGATGTGGCTGGACAACAGGACCGTGACACCGCGGTCGCGTGCTTCGCCGATGCATTGCTGAAACACGTTCTCCATCAACGGGTCCAGCCCGCTGCTGGGCTCATCCAACAGCAGCAGCCCGGCCCGGGACGAGAATGCTGAAATCAGAGAAACCTTTTGGCGGTTGCCTTTCGAGTAGGTTCGCACCTTCTTGTGCGGGTCGAATTCGAAGCGCTCGATCAGCTCCGCACGCAGTGTCTCGTCGATGCCGCCGCGCATGCGGGCCAGCAGGTCGATGGTCTCGCCGCCGGTCAGTGAAGGCCACAGCGTGACATCGCCGGGAACATAGGCGATTTGACGGTGCAGCTGCACCGCGTCGGTCCACGGGTCGCGGCCCAGTAGTCGCACGCTTCCGCCATCGGCCTTCACCAGACCCAACAGGACGCGGATGGTTGTCGACTTCCCAGCTCCGTTGGGTCCCAGGAATCCGTGTACCTCTCCTTCGCGCACCGTGAGGTCAAGGCCGTCGAGCGCCCGCACCGCACCGAAGTTCTTGGTCAGATTGCCGATTTCGATAGGCGCGTAATTGTCAACTGGCATGAGAATCTCCTTGGTTATCTTCCGCAAGGAAGGCGTCATACATGGTTCGATCGGCCAGCAGACCTTCGGTGTAGACCTCGAGAGCGGGCAGCATCATCTCGCGCGAATAGTCGCGTAGCACCGCACGGAGATCTGTTGGAGTTTCATGCATTTGCAGATACAGCAGAAAGCCCCCGCCCCCGGTGATCGCCAGATACCTGGCCCTGGCGTGCGGATCACGACTGGGTTTTATGGTGCCCGCCCGCACACCGTCGTCCATGTACTCTTCGGCATTGTCAATCATCTTGTGCCACAGCATCGTCGCCAGTTCGCCGCCGGCCTGCATACTGCGCACCAGGTAGGCCATCAGCGGCGCGTAGGACTCGATCTCGGCCATCTGCGCGAACCAGGTGGCCGGATCGTTGGACTTGAGTGCCTCCGACTTGCTGCTGCGGATCTCTTCGGCGACGAAGTCGTCACAAGCGTTGCGCAGGCCGTCCTTGGAGCCGAAGTGATGGATCACCAGCGCGGCGCTCACCCCCGCGGCTTCGGCGATCGTGCGAAGCCCGACACCGAAGCCGTGCTGTCCGAACTGCTCGATAGCCGCATCGCGGATCCGGGCAGTCGCGGTCAGATCGGCTGAACGCATGTTCAGTACATTAAACGTGCGTTCAGCCGGACGTCAAGGAAGTGCCGCGTAAGGAATCCGTGAGAATCGATTAGTCCCTGACCGCGGCCAGCACGCCGTCGCCCAGCGGCACCAGCGCCGGGGTGAGCCGTTCGTCTTCGGCGATCAGCCGGGCCGCCTCGCGGACCGCGGTCACCTCGGCGTCGCGTGCCGCGGGATCACCGGCCCGCCCGCCCAGCGCAGCCCGGTGCACAACGATGACCCCGCCGGATCGCAGCAACCGCACACCCTCGACCACGTAATCCGGCTGGTCGATCGGGTCGGCGTCGATAAACACCAGGTCATACGATTCGTCGGCGAGCCGGGTCAGCACATCTTGGGCGCGGCCGCTGATCAGCCTGGTGCGCGACGGTCCGATGCCCGCCTCGGAGAAAGCCTGCTTGGCCAGCCGCAGATACTCGGGCTCGATATCGATCGTGGTCAAGACGCCGTCGTCGCTCATGCCGGACAGCAACCACAGTCCGCTGACGCCCGCCCCGGTACCCACCTCCGCGACCGCCTTGCCGCCGCTGAGCTTGGCCAGCAGGCTCAGCAGAGCACCGACCGCGGGCGTTACCGCCCCGGCTCCGATGTCCATGGCTCGCTCACGGGCGCTCGCCAGGATCGCGTCTTCTGATATCGACCCCTCGGCGTGCGCGGACAGTGATTCGGCTCGACCGGGGGCCTCCTGGCCGGGGGTGACCGAGCTGTTACCGGTGCCGTCCATGACGGCAGCGTATGTCGGATTGGCGACGCGGTCGGGCAGGCGCGCCCGGTACCGGAACCTGAGCCGGACCCGTGTGGCCGGCGCCGACACGCCGGCGACGTGCACCGCGACGAAGGTCACCGCGCGATCGATAGGCGCAGGACAACGCAGGTAACGGAATGGTTTCTCAGCTAAAGTTCAGTTTGCTCATATATCACCCACACGCCGGTACGCGACGGTATCCCTATGGAACGCGGAGGACGCTGGGCGGGGAATACGGAATGGCAACTTCGCGTTGCCGACGGTGAAGAGGTGCCGTCGCTTGACGGCAGGACGACTCGGGAGGAAGTGAACATCACCACCTTGAGCACGACCACCATGTCTCATCCCCAGCAGGTCCGCGACGACGACTGGGCGGAACCGTCCGATAAGTTGCTCGGTACCGCGGTATTCGATGCGACCGGGGACAAGGCCACCATGCCGTCGTGGGATGAGTTGGTGCGTCAGCACGCCGACCGGGTGTACCGGCTGGCCTATCGGCTCTCCGGCAACCAGCACGACGCTGAGGACCTGACCCAGGAGACCTTCATCAGGGTTTTCCGGTCCGTCCAGAATTACCAGCCCGGAACCTTCGAAGGCTGGCTGCACCGCATCACCACCAACCTGTTCCTCGACATGGTTCGCCGGCGGGCCCGCATCCGGATGGAATCGTTGTCCGAGGACTACGACCGGGTGCCCGCCGACGAGCCCAACCCCGAGCAGATTTACCACGACTCGCGGCTTGGCCCTGACCTGCAGGCTGCCCTGGATTCTTTGCCGCCGGAGTTCCGTGCCGCCGTTGTGCTGTGCGATATCGAAGGTCTGTCCTACGAGGAGATCGGTGCCACCCTGGGCGTGAAGCTCGGCACCGTGCGCAGCCGGATCCACCGCGGGCGTCAGGCGCTGCGGGACTACCTGGCCGCGCACCCCGAACACGGCGAGCGCGCCGACGCACTGCACACCAGGGCCAACTGAGCGACCCGCTGGTCGGCTAAGCCATCGGTTTGGCCACTGCACGGTTGCCAACTGGTCCCAAATCCTGGGGTTTTACCGGCGGATGATGGTTATCAGGCACCGCGCCGCGCTACATTCGAGATATCGATGGCAGCGAAAGGAGCTGGTGATGGCCGACCGAGGACATGTGTTCCGGCGCGCGTTCTCCTGGCTGCCGGCACAATTCGCCTCTCAGAGTGATGCGCCGGTCGGTGCGTCGCGGCGGTTCGGCTCCACCGAGCATCTGTCCATCGAGGCCATCGCGGCGTTCGTCGACGGTGAGCTGCGGATGAACGCACACCTGCGGGCCGCGCATCACCTTTCGCTGTGCCCGCAATGCGCGGCCGAAGTAGACGATCACAGCCGGGCGCGTGCCGCGCTGCGTGACTCCCACCCGATACGCATCCCCAGCACGCTGCTCGGATTGCTGTCTGAGATTCCGCACAGCCCATCCGACGCCCCGCCCGACCACGCGGCACCAATGTCCGACCGCTTCGCCGACGGCGATGCTCGTGACCAGCGGAAGCGTCGCTAGCTTGGTAGCCGCTTGCCGGATCGCACGCCCGGGTGGTTGCTGCGTTCGGGTTCATGCCGACTGACCGGGATCCATGGATACTAGGGTGGACACGGACAATGCCGTACTCGTACGGCGGCCCGTACCAAGCCCCTGTCTCGAACGCTCAGAAGAGGACGAGGTGACCTCCGACCAAGGCAACAATAGTGGGCAAGACGGCGACCACCGCTTGGCGCCTCGTCCCATCTCCCGGCCACCGGTCGACCCCGCCTCGCGTCAAGCGTTCGGGCGTCCGCCCGGGATGCAGGGATCCTTTGTGGGCGAGCGCGTGCGTCCGCAGAAGTATCGGGACCAGTCTGAGTTCAGGCCGCACGACCAACCGGCTGACCCGGTGCTGGAAGAGGCTTTCAGCCGTCCCGTCGGCGGCCCCGACTCGCTGCAGCGCCACCCGATCGACGCGGGCGCGTTGGATGCCGAGAAAGACGGCGGCCGCCAGGATGAGCCCGACGATCCGTGGCGCGATCCCGGGGCCGCGGCCGGTCTGGGGACCCCGGCGATAGCCCCGCCGGTACCACACTCCACGCTCGGTCACAGCGGCAAGCTCGGTGTGCGCGACGTGCTGTTCGGCGGCAAGGTGTCCTATTTGGCGCTGGCCATCCTGGCCATCGTTGCACTGGTGATCGGCGTCATCGGCGGTGTGATCGGTCGCAAGACGGCCGAAGTCGTCGACGCGTTCACGACATCGAAGGTGACGCTGTCGACCAATGACAACGCCCAAGAGCCGGCCGGCCGGTTCGCCAAGGTGGCGGCCGCGGTAGCCGACTCCGTGGTGACCATAGAGTCGGTCAGCGACCAGGAGGGTTTGCAGGGCTCCGGCGTCATCATCGACGGCCGCGGCTACATCGTCACCAACAACCACGTGATTTCCGAGGCGGCCAACAATCCCAGCCAGTTCAAGACGACCGTGGTGTTCAACGATGGCAAGGAGGTGCCCGCCAACCTGGTGGGCCGCGACCCCAAGACCGACCTGGCCGTCCTCAAGGTCGACAACGTCGATAATCTCACCGTGGCCCGGCTCGGTGATTCCGACAAGGTACGTGTCGGCGACGAGGTCCTCGCGGTAGGTGCGCCGCTGGGGCTGCGCAGCACGGTGACCCAGGGCATCGTCAGCGCGCTGCACCGCCCCGTCCCCTTGTCGGGGGAGGGCTCTGACACCGACACCGTCATCGATGCCATCCAGACCGACGCCTCGATCAACCACGGCAACTCCGGCGGTCCGCTCATCGACATGGATTCCCGGGTGATCGGCATCAACACCGCCGGTAAGTCGTTGTCGGACAGTGCGAGCGGACTGGGCTTTGCGATCCCGGTCAACGAGGCGAAATTGGTTGCGCAAGCCCTGATCAAAGACGGAAAGATCGTCCACCCGACAATCGGGATCAGCACCCGGTCGGTGAGCAACGCGATGGCGTCGGGTGCGCAGGTGGCCAATGTGAAGGCAGGAAGTCCCGCGCAGAAGGGCGGAATCCTGGAAAACGATGTGATCGTCAAGGTCGGCAGCCGTCACGTCGCCGACTCCGACGAGTTCGTCGTCGCCGTGCGCTTGCTGACCATCGGTCAGGACGCCCCGATAGAGGTGGTCCGCGAGGGTCGGCACGTCACGCTGACCGTCAAACCTGACCCCGATACCAGCTAGGTGTTCGCCAACGTCGGCTGGGGGGAAATGCTCGTACTCGTCATGGTCGGGCTGGTGGTGCTCGGCCCGGAGCGGCTCCCGGGGGCCATCCGCTGGACGGCGAGCGCTCTACGGCAGGCACGCGACTATCTCAGTGGGGTGACCAGCCAGCTGCGCGAGGACATCGGTCCCGAATTCGACGATCTACGTGGGCAGCTGGGCGAGCTGCAGAAGCTGCGCGGTATGACACCGCGCGCGGCGCTGACCAAGCACCTGCTCGACGGGGATGATTCCCTCTTTACCGGGAACTTCGACAAGCCGGCCAGCGTAACCCCTGCGAAGCCGGTAGAGCCGACAGGGCCCTCTGGCGGCTCGGCTGGGGCCCAGCAGACCGCCCCGGACGATGCAGCCCGCCCTCCGTTCGACTCAGACGCGACCTGAACAGGCGCTCAGTGTCGTGTCGGGTCGAGCCCCAGCGACATGCCTGCGAGTCCGCGCCGTCGTGCAGACAAGCTGTCGGCGATGCTGAGTAGTTCTTTGCCTACTGCTGAGTCGGGCGCGCTCAACACGATCGGTGTGCCCGAATCACCGGCGGCCACCAGCGCGGGGTCCAGCGGGATCTGACCCAGCAGCGGCACGTCGGCGCCGACCGCACGGGACAGCCGCTCGGCGACCTGCTGGCCGCCGCCCTCGCCGAATACCTGCAATGTGGTGCCGTCGGGCAGCATGAGCCTCGACATGTTCTCCACGACGCCGACGATGCGTTGGCGGGTCTGTAGCGCGATGCTGCCGGCCCGTTCGGCCACCTCGGCGGCGGCCAGCTGTGGCGTGGTCACCACCAGGATTTCGGCGTTCGGGATCAGCTGAGCCACCGAGATAGCGATGTCGCCGGTTCCGGGCGGCAGGTCGAGCAGCAGCACGTCCAGATCGCCCCAGTACACGTCCGCCAGGAACTGCTGCAACGCCCGGTGCAACATCGGCCCACGCCACACCACCGGCGTGTTGTCCTGGGTGAACTGGGCGATCGAGATGACCTTCACCTCGTGCGCGATAGGCGGCAGGATCATCGACTCAACCTGGGTGGGCCGGTCGGTGGTGCCCATCATCCGGGGGATGGAGTGGCCGTGGATATCGGCATCCAGCACGCCGACCGACAGGCCGCGGGCGGCCATCGCCGCGGCCAGGTTGACCGTGACGGTGGACTTACCGACTCCGCCCTTGCCCGAAGCGACCGCATACACCCGGGTCAGTGAGCTGGGTTGGGCGAAGGGGATGACGGGTTCGCGGGCATCTCCGCGCAGCTGCTTGCGCAGCTCGGTGCGCTGCTCGTCGCTCATCACATCCAGGCTGACCTGCACCGCTCCGGTGCCGGGAACGTCGGTGACCGCCTGGGTGACGCGCTCGCTGATTTCGGACTTCTTCGGGCAGCTCGCCGTGGTCAGGTAGATCCCGACGTGCACGCTCCCGTCGGGGCTGACGTCGATGCTTTTGACCATCCCCAGTTCGGTGATGGGGCGCCGCAGTTCGGGGTCGATCACCTTCGCCAGTGCGGCGCGGATCGACGCGTTCAGGTCGTCATCACGAGTTCCGGACATCACCGCCGAGTGTAGGCGGCTCGGCTTTCGGCCGCCCGAGTGGTCAGCCGGCCGGGGCGGGCGCCGGCGCGGCATTGGGCGCTCCCGGTGCCGGGCCCGCCGGTGCGGGGCTCGGGGGCGCGTCCGCAGGCGGGCCTGCCGGTGGTAGGCCCGGCGGAGGACCGGCAGGCGGGGCCAGCGGATCGGGCGGCGGGGGAGCGGCAGGCGGGAACGGCGGCGGGGGAGCGGCAGGCGGGAACGGCGGCGGGGGAGCGGCAGGCGGGAACGGCGGCGGGGGAGCGGCAGGCGGAAGCGCCTCCGGCGGCGGGTTCTGTGAGCCAATGCAGATCAGCGTGCAGCCGGGCAGCGGCGCCTGTGGTGGTGGGTTGGGTGCCATCCACGGGAACATCGGTGGCGGGTTGGGGGCCAGAGGGGGTGGGCCGAAGTCGATCAGCGGCTGATGGGCCATGGGGTCGTTGACCGCCAGGCCGTTGGCGTTGATCGGCAAATTGGGCCCAAGTCCCTCTGGATGCTCGAGGTGTGCGTCGCCGATCGGGGGCGGCGGCCCGGTAATCGGCGGCAGGTCGACCGGGACCACGCCGGTGGCGTACGCCGCAGCCCAGCCCAGCACGTTCTGGGCATAGGACATCGAGTTGTTGTAGCGCAGGATCGCGGCCATGATTCCTGACGAATCCCGCAGGTTGAGCCCACCGCTGCACAGGTACCGGGCAGCCGCCAGCGTGGAATCGAACACGTTCTGTGGGTCGGGCACGCCGTCGTTGTCGCCGTCGGAGGCGTAGCGCGCCCAGGTGCCGGGCAGGAACTGCATTGGGCCCATCGCGCGCGCGTAGGTGACGCGATTGCCGACGCTGCTCTGGATGATGACCTCGTTGCCGGGCAGCGTGCCATCCAGCGCCGGACCGTAGATCGGGGAGATCGCGGTGCCGTGTTCATCAGTGGCGCCGCCGTTTGCGTGCAGCGACTCGATGCGCCCGATCCCGGCCAGCAGGTTCCAGCTGACGCCGCAGCCCGGGACGGCAGCGGCCATCTTCTGCTCGGCATTGCGGTAGGCGGACAGCGCCATGATCGGAATGCCCAGCGCACCAGGGGAATTCACGATCATCGGCGGCGGCGGTGCCGATATGGTGGCCGCGGCGACGTGGAAGCTGGTTGGCCGACGCGGGATCGCGATGACGGTCGGGCGGGACAGGTCAATGGGTGCGGAGGGAGCGACCGCGGCCACCGGCGTGATGGCGGCGCGTACCGACGGGGTTTTTCCGTGGGATAGGGGAGCCGCGCCGCCGGCCGCTCCGGCGAGTACCAAAGGAGTAATGACGGCTACGCCGAATACCGGCGTCCGCGTCACGCGGGGTGTCCGCCGCCGCACCGCCGCGACAGCTGGGCGCAGACCCCAGCGTCCCCGTATGCGCACCTCGGCCGTCCTCAGTATGTGAGCCGTCGGGATATTACGTTTTCTTAACGTCGTGAACTAGATCACCATACATAACCCTTGTGACGGGAGTGGCGCAATGGTGAGTTGGTTCTCATCCGGATTTCTTTGCGCGCCGCCCGGCCCCGTCTGCCACGCGCGCCGGCCCGGTATCGGGTCCGGTCGGCTGTAAATCCGCCAACAGAGTACGCAAGCTCTCTAGCTCGTGACGCAGGTAGTCACGCGTCGGGACCTCGCCGATGGCCAACCGCAGGGCGGCCAGCTCGCGGGCCAGGTACTCGGTGTCGGCCTTGGTTTGTGCGGCGCGCCGACGGTCCTCTTCCACTGTGACGCGATCACGGTTTTCCTGACGGTTCTGGGCGAGCAGAATCAGCGGCGCCGCGTAGGCGGCCTGCGTGGAAAAGGCCAGGTTGAGCAGGATGAACGGGTACGGGTCCCAGCGCCAGTGCACCGCCAACAGGTTCACCGCGATCCACGTCAACACCATCAGCGTCTGCAGCAGCAGGTAGCGGCCGGTGCCAAAAAACCGCGCGATTGATTCGGTGATCTGCCCGACGGCCTCCGGGTCCAACCGCGGTGTGAACCTGCGCGATGTCCGCGGGGTGTACAGCCCCCGCGGCGCCGAGGATTTGCTCACCGTGATCCTCCGGGTCTGGCGGGTCTGCCGGCGGGGTCGAGTTGCTGTACGTCCACGCGCCAGTCATGTGGCAGCAGGTGATCGAGCAGGTCATCCACGGTCACCGCTCCCAACAGGTGGTTCTGGTCGTCGACCACTGGCCCGCACACCAGGTTGTAGGCGGCGAAATAGCGGGTCACCGCGGCCAGCGGGGTCTCCGGCGTCAGGGTGAGCAGGTCGGTGTCGACGATTCCGCCGACGAGTGCGGCCGGCGGGTCGCGGAGCAGCCGTTGCAGGTGCACACAGCCCAGGTACCGCCCGGTGGGCGTGGCCGTGGGCGGGCGCGCCACGAACACCAGCGACGACAGTGCGGGCGTCAGGTCGGGATCGCGGACCCGGGCGAGCGCCTCGGCAACCGACGTGTCCGGGGTCAGCACCACCGGATTGGACGTCATCAAGCCGCCCGCGGTGTCGGGGGAGTGCTTGAGCAGCCGTCGCACCGGGTCGGAGTCGTCGGGATCCATCCGGGTCAGCAGCATCTCGGCGTCGGTCGGATTCAGCACGCCGAGCAGGTCGGCGGCGTCATCGGGATCCATCTCCTCGAGCACATCGGCTGCCCGGTCGGTGCCCAGTTGCGATAACACCTCGGCCTGATCCAGCTCGGGCAGCTCCTGCAGAATGTCGGCCAGCCGTTCGTCGCCGAGCGCTTTGAACACCTCGTAGCGCCGTTTGGACGGAAGTCCGCGGATGGTGTCGGCGACGTCGACCGCCTTTCGTCCCTCGAACTGGTCCAGCAGTTGTGCCACCTCCTGACCAGGCAGCGCCAAGGCCGAAGGCGTCAACCCGTGCACGTTTTGCCAGTCCACGACGTGCACCGGCCCACGCCGTCCCAGCCGACGGTGGGTGCGGACGGCGACCCTGGTCACCATCCAGTCCCGCGTTCGGGTTTGCTGGATGCCCAGGTCGGTGATCACGACTTCCACGCCGGCCAGCTCCGGCAGTGCGGGATCGGTGACCTTCACCGGGGTGTCGAGCACTTGGCCCATGGCCAGCACCTCGCCCGGCCGCTGCTCGAAGTGGCGCAGTGACACGTTGCCGGTGTTGAGCGTCACCGCGTTGGGCTCGATCGCCGCGACGCGCAGCATCGGTATGAAAATGCTGCGGCGGGTCGCCAAATCGACGACCAGCCCCAGGACACGCGGTTGCTGCCGGACAATGCTGATGCTGATCACGACGTCGCGGACACGCCCGAAGGATTCGCCGAGTGGACCCAGCACCAACATCCGCGAGAGCCGCGCCACGTACACCCTGTTGACCGATCCCATGGTTGAGAGCGTAGGAGCGACACCGTGAACGTACCTGTCGACCCGCCCAACCTGCCTTTCGGCACCGGGCCGCAGGCAGGAGACGATCGACAAAGCCAAGGGGCTGCTGCCCGCTCGCAGGGTTATCGGTGCCGCCGGCTTGGCGCAGCACACACTCGGTGATGATCCGATCGGGGTTCGGGGTCAGTTGCGTGACACTGCGGCCGGTGTTGCGTCAGTGCGCGTGAGCGAAGTAGCTGACGACAATCAGCGTCACGATCAAGACCAGCGCAATCGCGGCGCCTCCGACCGCAATACCAGCGATAGCCAGCCCGCGGCCCTGTTGATTGGTCCGATTGATCTGGTTGAGCGCGACGATACCGAGCACGATGCCGACGATGGGGATCAACAAACCGACGTAGCAGAAGAACGTCAGGGGAACACCCAGTAACAGCCCCGTGATCGAGGTGACCAGCGATCCTATCGCCAGCCCGTTGGTGGCGGCTGACGTGCCCCGGTATGGGACCTGGTACGGGTTGTAAGGGTCGGGATATCCAGGAGGAACCCGGTACCCGGGGGGGCCACCTTGATATGGGGGCGGGTAGACAGGCTGCGGCGGTTGCGGCGGTTGCGGTGGGTGGGTAGACGGATATTCGGGATAGTTGATGGGTGTGTATGGATCGACCGGTGGGAACGAGTTCTCCCGTGAGGGGTACTCGGACGGCTGCCCGGGATTGGTCACGATCGCGAATGCCACGCGTAGGTGAACGCGACCGAGTTGACGATTATGTCTTCGATGCCGCCAGCAATGCCGGCGATGGCTAGTGCAGGCCGGTTTGCTTCGTAGTGCGCCTTCTCGCCGAAAGCCCGGCCGACAACGATCATGCGTTCAAACTAGCGTATTGGCGGGTGGCACATGCGGTCATGGACAAGGGGGCCAACCGGTGAATCGGAACGACGAGGAAGATAGCGAGCGATTGCCCGGAAGTGGCCTGGAGATGAAACGATAGCCAAGGCAGAGGAGAATGAGCACCGATGACTAGCCCCTTCCAGCCTGGACAGGTTCCCGGCGCAACACCCGGTGCCGCGGGCGCGGGTCGCCACGGTGTGCCCGGGTTACCGACTCCGCCCAAAGGCTGGCCGGTCGGGTCGTATCCCACTTACGCCGAGGCGCAGCGCGCTGTCGACTACCTATCCGACCAGCAGTTCCCGGTCCAGCAGGTGACCATCGTCGGCGTTGATCTCATGCAGGTGGAACGGGTCACCGGCCGGCTGAACTGGACCAAGGTGCTTGGCGGCGGCGTACTCAGCGGCGCCTGGCTCGGCCTGTTCATCGGGTTGGTGCTCGGCTTCTTCAGCCCCAACCCGTGGGCCGCGCTGGCCACCGGTCTGGTCGCCGGGGTGTTCTTCGGGCTGATCACCTCCGCGGTCCCGTACGCAATGGCCCGCGGCACCAGGGATTTCAGCTCGACCATGCAATTGGTGGCCGGCCGCTACGACGTACTCTGCGATCCGCAGAACGCAGAGAAGGCCCGGGATCTGCTGGCGCGCCTGGCGATCTGACGCCCCAGACGAGATGCGCGGGAGGCGAGTGTGGTGCTGAGTCTTCGCGGGCGCATACGGCGGCTCGGCCCGGCCGTGCTGGCGGCGCTGACCGCCACGTCGGTGATGTCGGCATGCGGGAACGGCAGTAGTGGGCTGGTGATCAGCTTCTACACACCGGCCAGCGACGGCGCGACATTTACCGCGGTTGCCCAGCGCTGCACCGAGCAATTCGGCGGCCGGTTCGCCATTGCGCACATCAGTCTGCCCAGATCCCCCGACGACCAGCGATTGCAACTGGCCCGGCGGCTGACCGGTAACGACCACACCCTGGACGTGATGGCGCTGGACGTGGTGTGGACCGCGGAGTTCGCCGAGGCGGGTTGGGCGTTGCCGCTGTCCGACGACCCGGCCGGACAGGCCGAGGCCGATGCCACCCTCGACACGCTGCCGGGCCCGCTCGCGACGGCCGGCTGGAAGCGCAAGCTGTATGCGGCGCCTGTCACCACCAATACCCAATTGCTTTGGTATCGGCCGATTTGGTGGACCAACCGCCAGAGAGCTGGAACGGGATGGTGGCCGAGGCGGCCCGGTTGCACGCCGCGGGCGAGCCCAGCTGGATCGCGGTGCAGGCCAATCAGGGCGAGGGCCTGGTGGTGTGGTTCAACACGCTGCTGGTGAGCGCGGGCGGTCAGGTGCTCTCCGAGGACGGCAAGCACGTCACACTGACCGACACCCCCGAGCACCGGGCCGCCACCGTCGCCGCACTGCGGATCCTGAAATCGGTGGCCACCGCGCCCGGAGCCGACCCCTCGATCACCCGGACCGACGAGGACACCGCGCGGTTGGCGGTCGAACAGGGCAAGGCCGCGCTGGAGGTCAACTGGCCGTTCGTATTGGCCTCCATGCTGGAGAACGCGGCGAAAGGCGGTGTGCCCTTCCTGCCGCTCAACCGGCTCCCGGAGTTGGCCGGCAGCATCAACGACGTCGGGACGTTCGTGCCCAGCAGCGAGCAGTTCCGCATCGCGTATGCGGCCAGCCGGAAGGTGTTCGGTTTCGCGCCCTATCCCGGGGTGTTGCCCGGCCGGCCTGCCAAGGTGACGATCGGCGGGTTGAACCTGGCGGTGGCCAAGACGACCCGCCATCGAGCCGAGGCATTCGAGGCGGTGCGCTGCCTGCGTGACCTGCAGAACCAGAAGTACGTTTCGCTCGAAGGTGGTCTGCCCGCGGTACGGACGTCGCTGTACTCCGACCCGCAATTCCAGGCGAAGTATCCGATGTACACCGTCATCCGGCAGCAACTCACCGACGCCGCGGTGCGCCCGGCGACGCCGGTGTATCAGGCGTTGTCCATTCGCCTGTCGGCGGCGCTGAGCCCGATCACCGAGATCGACCCGGAGTCCACGGCCGACGAACTCGCTGCGCAGGTGCAGAAGGCCATCGATGGGAAGGGCCTGCTCCCGTGACCTCCATCGAACAGCGGGGTGCTTCCTCCCGCAGCGGGGCCGCCCATTCCCGCACCGGGGACCGCAGGGCCGAACAGCGACTGGCATTCATGCTGGTCGCGCCCGCGGCGACATTGATGCTGGCGGTAACGGCCTATCCGATCGGTTACGCGGTATGGCTGAGCCTGCAGCGCAACAACCTGGCCACCCCGAACGACACCGCGTTCATTGGCCTGGGCAATTACCAAACGATCCTGACCGACCGATATTGGTGGACGGCGCTGGCAGTGACGCTGGCGATCACGGTGGTTTCGGTGACGTTCGAGTTCGTGCTGGGCCTGGCCCTCGCGCTGGTGATGCACCGAACGCTGGTCGGCAAGGGGTTGGTGCGCACCGCGGTACTGATCCCGTACGGCATCGTTACGGTGGTCGCCTCCTACAGCTGGTACTACGCGTGGACGCCGGGTACCGGGTATCTGGCCAACCTGCTGCCGCAGGGCAGCGCGCCACTGACCCAACAGATCCCGTCGCTGGGCATCGTCGTCATCGCCGAGGTCTGGAAGACGACGCCGTTCATGGCACTGCTGCTGCTGGCCGGGTTGGCGCTGGTCCCCGAGGACCTGTTGAAGGCCGCGCAGGTCGACGGCGCAGGCGCCTGGCGTCGGCTGACGAAGATCATCCTGCCGATGATCAAGCCGGCGGTGGTGGTCGCGCTGTTGTTCCGGTACCCTGGACGCATTCCGGATCTTCGACAACATCTATGTGCTGACTGGGGGTGCCAACAGCACCGCCTCGGTGTCGATCCTGGGCTACGACAACCTGTTCAAGGGCTTCAACGTGGGGCTCGGCTCGGCGATCAGCGTGCTGATCTTCGGCTGCGTGGCCCTCATCGCGTTCATCTTCATCAAGCTGTTCGGCGCCGCGGCGCCCGGGGGTGACGCCGATGGGCGCTAAAGGGATGAGCGCCGACTCTCTGGCCGCCCGGCGCGCCGCGATTTGGGTCGTCATCGACACCTTGGTCGTGGTGTACGCGTTGCTTCCGGTGTTGTGGATTTTCAGCCTGTCACTCAAACCGACCTCAACGGTCAAGGACGGCAAGCTGATTCCGTCGTCGGTGACCCTGGACAACTACCGTGGCATCTTCCGGGACGATTTCTTCAGCTCGGCGCTGATCAACTCGATCGGAATCGGGTTGACCACCACCGTGATCGCGGTGGTGCTCGGTGCGATGGCGGCCTACGCGATTGCCCGGCTGGATTTCCCGGGCAAGCGGCTGCTGATCGGCGTCACCCTGCTGATCACGATGTTCCCGGCGATCTCGCTGGTCACGCCGTTGTTCAATATCGAACGCGCCATCGGACTGTTCGACACCTGGCCGGGGTTGATCCTGCCGTACATCACTTTCGCGTTGCCGCTTGCCATTTACACGCTGTCGGCGTTCTTCCGGGAGATCCCGTGGGACCTGGAGAAGGCGGCCAAGATGGACGGCGCCACACCGGGTCAGGCCTTCCGCAAGGTGATCGCCCCGCTGGCGGCCCCGGGACTGGTGACCGCCGCGATCCTGGTGTTCATCTTCGCCTGGAACGACCTGCTGCTCGCGCTGTCTTTGACCGCCACCAAGGCGGCGATCACCGCGCCGGTGGCGATCGCCAACTTTACCGGCAGTTCTCAGTTCGAGGAGCCGACCGGATCGATCGCGGCCGGCGCGATCGTGATCACGGTTCCGATCATCGTCTTTGTTCTCATCTTCCAACGACGGATTGTCGCCGGGTTGACCTCTGGCGCTGTGAAGGGATAGCGCGATGGCCGAGATTGTGCTGGAGCACGTCAACAAGAGTTACCCCGACGGGGCCCCGGCGGTGCGCGACCTCAACATCACCATCGCCGACGGCGAATTCCTGATCCTGGTCGGGCCTTCCGGCTGCGGCAAGACCACGACACTGAATATGATTGCCGGACTTGAGGATATCTCATCGGGAGAGCTCCGCATCGGCGGCGAACGGGTGAACGAGAAGGCGCCCAAGGACCGTGACATCGCGATGGTGTTCCAGTCGTACGCGCTGTACCCGCATATGACGGTGCGGCAGAACATCGCGTTCCCGCTGACCCTGGCCAAGATGAAGAAGGCGGACATCGCGCAGAAGGTCTCCGAGACAGCCAAAATCCTCGACCTGACCAACCTTCTGGATCGCAAGCCCTCGCAATTGTCGGGTGGGCAGCGACAGCGGGTCGCGATGGGCAGGGCAATCGTGCGCCATCCCAAGGCCTTCCTGATGGACGAGCCGCTGTCCAATCTGGACGCCAAACTGCGGGTGCAGATGCGCGGCGAGATCGCCCGGCTGCAACGCAGACTGGGCGCCACCACCGTCTACGTCACCCATGACCAGACCGAGGCGATGACGCTGGGCGATCGTGTGGTGGTGATGCACGGCGGTGTCGCGCAGCAGATCGGTACTCCCGAAGAGCTTTACGAGCGCCCCGCCAATCTGTTCGTCGCGGGATTCATCGGCTCGCCGGCGATGAACTTCTTCCCCGCCACGCTGACCTCGGTCGGGCTGGCCCTGCCCTTCGGCGAGGTGACACTGGTGCCGGAAGTCCAGGAGGTGATCGCGCAGCACCCCAAACCGGAGAGCATCATCGTCGGGGTACGGCCCGAGCATATTCAGGACGCCGCGTTGATCGACGCCTACCAACGCATCAGAGCGCTGACCTTTGAGGTCAATGTCGACTTGGTCGAATCGCTGGGCTCCGACAAGTACGTGTACTTCACCACCGCGGGTTGGGAAGTGCACTCGGCGCGGTTGGACGAGCTGGCCGCCGAGTCGGAGGTGAACGAAAACCAGTTTGTGGCAAGGGTTCCCACTGAGTCCAGGGCAGCCATCGGGCAGTCGATCGAGTTGGCCTTCGACACTGCCAAGTTGGCCGTTTTCGATGCTGACTCCGGCGCCAACCTGACCATCCCGGTGCCATCCGACGGACAGTGACACAGATCCTGGACCACGTGCGCGCATACCTGCGCGGCCACTTCGTCGAAGCGGGCATCGACACCGAGCCCGATTCTGCGAGCGTGACGTTTCTGGGTACCGAATCTATCGAGGTGCTTCGATTCCGTTCCGGGGCAAACGGAGTGGCGCAGTACGTGTCGCTGGGCTGCTCGCGTCATCCAATGGTCGATCCGGCCCAGATGGTCGCCGACCAGCTCCGCGGACCGCGTGCTGAAGTCCTGCTGTGCCTGCGTAATCCCGAGCCGGCTACCGGGCTGGCGCGCAGCCTGGCGATACTGGCCGCGGCGCCGGCAGTCGACGGCGTGGTGCTGGCCGCGGACGCCCTGATCGACCTCGGCTCGCCGCTGTGGGCACGGCCATCGGGGCGGGTGCCATTCACCGCGGTGTTGTTGGGCCGCAGTGACATCGCTGATCTGCCGCTGGACCCGCCGCGCGACCCGGTGCAGTTTCTGTCCGCGACGCCCGTCACGGCGACCGAGGCGGCCTGGGTGCGGCTCAAGGGCGCCGACGCCATGCGCCAGGCTTGGCGCAACGACGGCGTCGACGTGCTGGATCCGAATCGCCGGGCCGCACAGCCGCTCTGAGGGCATGCGTTTGTTCGCGAGCAGACGCAAAAGCGCCCGACACGCCGAAGAATCGGGCACCTTTGCGTCTGCTCGGGCGCAGTTAGAGACCGGTACTAGAGCCAGTTTCTGTTTCGGAAGTTGCGGTACAGGAATATGCAGACGAGGACCATCCCGCCGATCACGGTCGGGTAACCCCACCTCGCGTCCAGCTCGGGCATGAAGTGGAAGTTCATGCCATAGATGCCGGCAATCATGGTGGGCACTGCCACGATGCCCGCCCAGGCCGATATCTTGCGCATGTCCATGTTCTGCTGCATGCCGACCCGGGCGAGTGCGGCCTGCACCAGCGAGTTGAGCATGTCGTCGTAGCTGGCGATCTGGTCGGCGGCCTCGGTCTGGTGGTCGGCGACGTCGCGCAGGTAGCGCCGCACTTCTTTGGAGATGAGGTCTTTGTTCTCGGTCTGCATTCGCTGGAACGCGCCCGACAGCGGGTTCACACACCGGCGCAGCTCCACGACTTCCCGCTTCAGCAGGTAGATCGGTTCGACGTCGAGCTTGCGGGTGGGGGCGAACGCCACTTCCTCGATGCCGTCGATATCGGTCTCCATCAGATTGGTCACCGATAGGTAGTGGTCCACGACGTAGTCGGAGATGGCGTGCATCACCGCGTACGGACCCAGCTGCAGATGATCGGGGTCGGCATCCATCCGCTTGCGCACGTCGGCCAGCCCGCCGTGGTCACCATGTCGAACGGTGATCACGAAATCCTTGCCGACGAAGATCATGATCTCGCCGGTTTCGACGATCTGGCGGGCCAGTACCACCGATTCGTGCGGAACATAGTTGACGGTCTTCAGGACAAGAAACAGCGTCTCGTCGTAGCGCTCCAGCTTGGGCCGTTGGTGGGCGTGCACGGCATCCTCCACCGCCAATGGATGCAGCCCGAAAACGTCCGCCACGTCCTGCATCCGGCTCTCGTCGGGCTCGTGCAGCCCGATCCAGACGAACGCGTTCTGCCCGGTCTGTTCTACTTCGCGGACCTTGGCCAGGGCCGCGGTGGACGTGAACTTACCGGGCAACCGGTTGCCGTCGAGATAGACGCCGCAGTCGACCAAGGCTTCGGCTGGGCTGGGAACGGGGTGCTCGTGCCTCTGGTAAACGCGGGGCCGCGCGACTGGTCTCAGTGCTTCAGGCAATGCGTCAAACCCTGGGAACACATCAACCTCCGATCGCAGCGCAGGTCTGACCGGGCGGTGGTTCATGCTACGCGTCCTGGCATAACCCGGGGTGAAAGCCAATGGTAGTTGCGAACTGATCACCGATGCCGGACCCGTCCGGGGGAATTGGCGCTGGTGTCGGACCGGAGATTTCCGGCAGGCGCGGGTGCGCTAGTTTCGACCCGAAACCAAATCCGTACGACCTTCTCCATAAGGAGCAAACCGACGTGAGCGCTAGTCCCCTCAAGGTCGCCGTCACCGGTGCCGCCGGCCAGATCGGCTACAGCCTGTTGTTCCGCCTGGCGAGCGGCTCGCTGCTGGGCCCCGACCGCCCGATCGAGCTGCGACTGCTGGAGATCGAGCCGGCGCTCAAGGCGCTCGAGGGTGTGGTGATGGAGCTCGACGACTGCGCGTTTCCGCTGCTGGCCGGCGTTGAAATCGGCGCGGATGCGAACAAGGTCTTCAACGGCGTCAACCTGGCCCTGCTGGTCGGCGCCCGTCCGCGCGGCCCGGGTATGGAGCGCGGCGACCTGCTGGAGGCCAACGGCGCGATCTTCACTGCGCAGGGCAAGGCCCTCAACGAGGTCGCCGCAGACGATGTCCGCGTCGGCGTGACCGGTAACCCCGCCAACACCAACGCGCTGATCGCGATGACCAACGCACCCGACATCCCGCGGGAGCGGTTCTCCTCGCTCACCCGTCTGGACCACAACCGGGCGATCTCGCAGCTGGCCAAAAAGACCGGCGCCGCGGTCACCGACATCAAGAAGATGACGATCTGGGGCAACCACTCGGCCACCCAGTACCCTGACCTGTTCCACGCCGAGATCGGCGGCAAGAACGCCGCCGAGGTCGTGGGCGACCAGGCCTGGATCGAGAATGACTTCATCCCGACCGTCGCCAAGCGCGGTGCGGCGATCATCGACGCGCGTGGCGCCTCGTCGGCCGCCTCGGCCGCGTCGGCGACCGTCGATGCCGCCAGGGACTGGCTGCTCGGCACCCCAGCGGGCAACTGGGTCTCGATGGCCGTGCTCTCCGACGGTTCCTACGGCGTGCCGGAGGGCCTGATCTCCTCGTTCCCGGTGACCACCAAGGACGGCGACTGGTCGATCGTCAGCGGCCTGGAGATCGACGAGTTCTCCCGCAGCCGCATCGACAAATCGACCGCTGAACTGGCCGACGAGCGCAAGTGCGGTCACCGAGCTCGGCCTGATCTGAGCCCGGCGCCCACCGGGCCGGGGCTGGATGCGGGGACTGGCACAGTACCCTGATGCGGTGCCAGAAACCGCGTCCTCGGCAGTGAAAAGCCCACCCTCGATCAGCCCGCAGGTCGTCGTCCAGAACGACGAGATCTTCGAGGCACACGTAGGCGGCAAGCTTTCCGTAATGCTGAAGGCCCCGCTGGACACCCAGCGCGCTTTGTCGATTGCCTACACCCCGGGTGTGGCTCAGGTCAGTCGTGCGATCGCTGCCGATCGCACGCTGGCCGCCCGCTACACCTGGGCGAACCGGTTGGTGGCCGTCGTCAGCGACGGCAGCGCGGTGCTCGGCCTCGGCGACATCGGCCCGGCGGCGTCGCTGCCGGTGATGGAGGGCAAGTGCGCGCTGTTCAAGGCGTTCGGCGGGCTGGACGCGATCCCGATCGTGCTGGACACCAAGGATCCCGACGAGATCGTCGAAACCCTGGTGCGGCTGCGGCCGACGTTCGGCGCCGTCAACCTCGAGGACATCTCGGCGCCGCGCTGCTTCGAGATCGAACGACGGGTCATCGAGGCGCTGGACTGCCCGGTGATGCACGACGACCAGCACGGCACGGCGATCGTGGTGCTGGCGGCGCTGATGGGCGCCACCAAGGTGCTCGGCCGGGACATGTCCTCGCTGCGGGTGGTGGTCTCCGGCGCCGGGGCCGCAGGTGTCGCGTGCACGAACCTCCTTCTCGCCATGGGGGTTTCAGACATCACCGTGCTCGATTCGCGCGGCATCCTGCACACCGGGCGCGACGACATGAACACCGTCAAGGTCGATCTGGCGCGACGCACCAATCCCGGCGGTCTGCACCGGCGGCATGGTCGAGGCGCTCGAAGGCGCGGACGTGTTCCTCGGGGTGTCGGGCGGCGTGGTCCCCGAGGAGTTGATCGCCACGATGGCGCCCGACGGGATCGTGTTCGCGCTGTCCAATCCCGACCCGGAGATCCATCCCGACGTTGCGGCCAAGTACGCGGCGGTGGTGGCCACCGGCCGCAGCGACTTCCCGAATCAGATCAACAACGTGCTGGCGTTCCCCGGGCTGTTCCGCGGCGCGCTGGACGCCGGCGCGCGCCGGATCACCGAGAAGATGATGGTGGCCGCGGCCGAGGCGATCTACTCCGTGGCCAGCGACGACCTCGCGCCCGACCGGATCGTGCCGAGCCCGCTGGACCTGCGCGTCGGGGAAGCGGTAGCCATAGCAGTGGCCCTGGCCGCAGAAGCCTCAGACACTTCGGGGTGAGAATCGCCAGGCTGGCCGCGCTGCTGGTCGTGGTCACGCTCGCGTTGGCGGGCTGTGCATCCGGTACCAGTGACCGCCCTGCAGCGTCGGAATTGGTGGTCGGGTCAGCACCCGACTCCGAGTCGATGCTGCTGGCCGGCATCTACGTCGCGGCGCTGCGGTCCTACGGATTCGCGGCCCGATCCGAGACCGCCGCCGACCCGATGGCGAAACTGGACTCCGGCGTATTCACCGTCGTCCCCGCCTTCACCGGAAACGTTTTGCAGACCCTGCAGCCCGGCGCCTCGGCGTTGTCCGATACCCAGGTCTACCGTGTGATGAACTCGGCGCTTCCCGAGGGCGTAGCCGCAGGCGACTACACCACCGCCGCCGAAGACAAACCCGCGCTGGTGGTGACTCCAGCCACTGCCAAGGCTTGGGGTGGCAGCGACCTGAGCCTGCTGCCCAGCCACTGTGGCGGGCTGGTCGTCGGGAGCGTCACCGGCGCCCACCCACCCGCGGGAGTGGGCACGTGCCGGCTGCCTGCCCCGCGTCAATTTCCGGATACCACCGCGATGCTGGCCGCCCTGCGGGACGGACAGCTGACCGCGGCATGGAGCAGCACCGCCGACCCCGGCATTCCCGCGGACTTGGTTGTGCTGGCAGACGGCAAACCCGCGCTGATACAGGCCGAGAACGTGGTGCCGCTGTATCGCCGCAACGCACTGAATGACCGTCAATTACTGGCGATCAACGAAGTGGCCGGCGTGCTCGACACCGCGGCCCTGGCCGAGATGCGCCGCAAAGTGGCCGACGGCGCCGATCCGCAGGCAGTGGCCGGGGCATGGTTGGGAGAACACCCGCTAGGGCGTTGAGCTTTCGCGAGGGATCGTCCGGCCCAGTACCGGCCCGAGCAGCCGCTGATATCCGGAACCCGTCAGCCGCACCAACAGGTCCAGAATCTTGGCGTCCGGACCGACCAGCACCCGGGCCTTGTTCTTGCGCACCGCTTCCAGGATGATCCGGGCGGCCCGTTGCGGGCTGGTATGGGCAAGCCGCTTGTCGAACATCTTGGCCAGCTCGGCCTGGTCGAGTCCCTCGGCGGCGGTGGCGTTACGGGCGATCGCGGTCTTGATACCGCCGGGGTGCACCGTGGTTACCCTCACCGGGTGGCCGGCCAGGATCATCTCCTGGCGCAGCGCCTCGGTGAAGCCGCGGACGGCGAACTTGGCCGAGTTGTATGCCGCCTGCCCCGGCACCGAGAACAACCCGAACACGCTGGAGATGTTGACGACGTGGCCGTCGCCGGAGGCGATCAGGTGCGGGAGGAACGCCTTGGTGCCGTTCACCACGCCCCAGAAATCGACGTCCATAACGCGTTCGATGTCCTTGAACTGGCTGACCTCGATGTCACCGGTGAAGGCGATGCCGGCGTTGTTGTAGATCTGGTTCACCTTGCCGAAGTGCTCGTTGACCGCGTCCGCATAGGCCAGGAAGGCCTCGCGTTCGGTGACGTCGAGCCGGTCTGCCTTGACCGGCGCGCCGATGGCCTTCAGCTGTTGCTCGGTCTGCGCCAGTCCTTCGGTGTCGACGTCGCTGATTGCCAGGCTGGCACCCGAGCGGCCCAGCTCGATGGCCAGCGCCTGCCCGATGCCCGAACCCGCGCCGGTCACCACGGCGACTTTTCCGGCGAACCCCTCCATGAGCACCCTCCCTCGTCGGTTGGCTCCCGTCGAGGCTAATCGGTACGCGGGGTACGGCGTGCACAGGCCCGAAAGCCTGGGCGGTCTGGTGGCGTCATCCGGAGTTTCCGAGTGTCTGACAAATGCGCCGCAGGGGATGAGCCGGCTGAACGCCTCGGTGGTTCGGCGCTTCGGGAGTGTTGGTTGCGCGACCCGCGACGACGCCCATGTCGGGTCGCGGAGGTGATCGGCCGTTGCGAGTGAGTGGTGGATAACCAAGGACATCGCTTCGTCGCCGAGATGAGAAGGGCGCGCAGCCGATGACCGCACAATGGTTCCCCAAACCACGAGCGACTACTGGCTCATCTGCGATGAGGTGTGGCGCGGGGGTGCTTGGCCTTCGGCGTACGGACCTTAGCTCACATGTTCACCGGCACTTCGTAGGTGTTCAGATGGGATCCGTCCTTCATGCTCACCTCCCAGAGGATGACGCGGCCGAGACCATGCTGTTGCGTTGAGTAGGTCGAGGTGAAGGTGAAGGAGAACCAGTGCCCCCATTGCTGCCCCGTTGCAGTCGTGAAACTCTGGTCGAGCTCGGCGCCGTCGGGAGCGTTGACCGAGTAGGTGACCGTTCCCTCGAACACGTTGGCTATTCCGGAGACCTTCAGCGGCGCCGTCACGGACTGCCCGGGCGCGGGGGAGTCGACGAGGATCCTCGGTGTCACGACCTCCAGGTCGGCACGTTTCAGGTTCGCCGCCCCTTCGATGGGCTTTCTTTCGAGTGTGATGGTCACCTGATGGATGTCGTCGAACTGCGTGAGCGTGAAGACGACCTCGGCGACGCGTCGTTGCATCGGGAGCGCCGGCAGCGTGGGCACGCCGCCCGACTGGAAGTCTTTGGAGAGGTCGACGGTGGCGGTGCCGTCTGCGACGTTGAGGCTGAGCAGCTTGGTGCCGGCCGGAATTTCTGTCGACATACCGATGCCCCGTTCGAAGTCATCGGGCCCGGCCAGGAGCGCCTGGACCGCTTGCTGCTTTGGGTTGGGGTCGGCCACGTTCCGGCCGGCAGTGGCGACCCTTTCCGCCCGCACGAAGTAGACCCGCACCGGGGTGCCCACACCGGAGACAGGTGTCGTCGCCGGCGCCGTCGAAGTTGCCGTGGCCTGCGGCGACGGCGTCGCGGCGGGCCGCCGGTGCCCGCCGCACGCATTTCCCACGAGCAACAAGGTAACGGCCGAAAGTACACGAATTGTCCGCCTCATGGGCTGAGGGTGTCACCGAGCATCGCGGTGAGACAGGGGCGAATGGCCCCTCCTCCGCACTCCACCGTCGTCGCGTCGTTAGCAAGACGAAACGCCAGCAATTGACCGCGCGCACAAGAGCGCCGAGTAGGTGCGCTGGGCGATCGATTTGACCAGCCCGATGGCGCTGATGCTGATCACGGTCCTGCTGAGTCGCGAGCAGTCGATGGTCTAGGTGCCCGGCCGGGTAGTCAACAGCATGACGCACGGCTTTCGCGGCGAAGGCAAAACCGATGCCAAAGGCGCCCGGGTGATCGCGGAAACGTCCTACCGCACAAGCCCGCCGACGTATCGGGGCCGTAAGACTCTCTGCGTTTCGGCTCGAAAGACCCTTCTCGAGGACCGCCGGGATGCGAGACAGTGAACTTCCACGAATCCACAGCCCGCATCGAGCAGATCGAGAGGCGTTACATGGTTCGCGCATTATTGACCGCAGCGGTCATCGCTGCGGCGATGAATTGGGCGCCCGCAGCAAGCGCCGACCCCCTGGCCGACCCTATGAGCTTCCGGCCACCCGGGTACAGCGAGGGTTCATGCCGTCCGGTTGACGTGGGAAATCCAGGGGCGCTGGCCGCCGTGGATTGCGCCAGCAATTCGCTGCCCGGCGGTCCAATGCTCGCGCGTTACGCATCGTTTCCAGACCGCAGCGCACTGGACCCATTCTTCGCGGCGAATTACCAATCCCACCATTTCGAGGCCGCGACTTGTCCAGGAACGCAGGACATCTCGCCGTCCTCGTGGATCAGTTCGGACGGCACGCGTGGTGGTTTGATCGTGTGCGGCGCCGTCGAAGGCGACTTCGCCGCGGTGATGTGGACGAAAGACTCCGGTCCGCTCTTTGGCCTGGCTGTGGGATCCGATCTCTCCGCGCTGTTGGAAGGTGGTCCACATCGGCAAAATCCAGCTTGGCGCTCGGCACGGCCGGCGATCGCGCCCCTGGACGACCCCGTGATGCCGGGGATTGCGGGTACGTCGTGGCGTTTCGTCGAGATCATGGGCGCGACGCCTCCCGCAACCGTCCAGCCAACGTTGGAACTGTCGGCCGATGGTGCGGCGAAAGGCAATTCGGGCTGCAATGACTTCTCGGGGCGCTACGTTTCGGCTGGCGCCGATCTGACCTTTTCCGACATCGCCTACACGAAAATGTTGTGTGCCGCTGAGGTCATGACGGTGGAAAGGGCTGTGCAGTCGGCCCTCACGCGCACAAGCCGCATGGCCACCGCACCAGGCGAACTCGACCTCGTCGCCCCCGATGGCACCGTGCTGGCGCGTCTCGCAGCGGTGACGTAATCGACTATCGAGGTCCGATGACCGACACCGTGCCGTCGTCGGAGTTGGCGACGTAGGCGGTGTGGGTGTTCGGATCCACCGCCACCCCGATCGGGCCCTTGCCGACGTGCGTCTAGGGGCCTCCAATGGGACCTTTTTTACCTTCTGGGGCGTTCGAGCAGTTTGCCTTTGTGGAACGCCGCGCCCACCCGGAAGAGGGCCACAATCTTGGGGGCATTGACTTCGCTCCAGCGGGTTTGGGCGGCGCCGATGAGCTTATGGGCCATGGCCATACCGGTCTTCGCAAGCTCAGCCGAACGCTGTGTCGAGGATCTCCTGCTGCTCGACGGCATGCACCTTCGACGAACCCGAGGACGGGGCCGACATGGCCCGGCGCGAAATTCGTTTGATCGAGCTGAGCTTTTCGGGCAGCACCTCAGGCAGCATCAGCCCGAACGACGGCCAGGCACCCTGGTTGGCCGGCTCTTCTTGCACCCAGAAGTACTCCTTGACGTTCTCGTAACGGTCCAGCGTTTCGCCGAGCCGGCGCCTGGGCAGCGGGGCAAGCTGTTCCAGCCGCACGATCGCGATGTCGTCGCGCTTGTCCTTGGCTTTGCGGGCGGCCAGCTCGTAGTACACCTTGCCGCTGGTCAGCAGGATGCGGGTGACCTTGCTGCGGTCGCCGATGCCGTCCTCGTAGGTGGGTTCCTCCAGCACCGAGCGGAACTTGATCTCGGTGAAGTCCTTGATATCGCTGACCGCAGCCTTGTTGCGCAACATCGACTTCGGCGTGAACACAATCAGCGGACGCTGGATCCCGTCGAGGGCGTGCCGGCGCAACAGATGGAAGTAGTTGGACGGACTGGACGGCACGGCAATCGTCATCGAACCCTCGGCCCATAGCTGCAGGAAGCGTTCGATGCGGCCGGAGGTGTGGTCGGGTCCCTGCCCCTCGTGTCCGTGCGGCAGCAGCAGCACCACGTTCGACAACTGGCCCCACTTCGCCTCGCCGGAGCTGATGAACTCATCGATGATCGACTGTGCGCCGTTGACGAAATCGCCGAACTGCCCCTCCCACAGGACAACGGCGTCCGGGTTGCCCACGGTGTAGCCGTACTCGAAGCCGACCGTGGCGTACTCCGACAGGGGCGAGTCGTAGACCAGGAACTTGCCGCCGGTGGGGCTGCCGTCCTTGTTGGTCGCCAGCAGCTGCAGGGGTGTGAACTCCTGGCCGGTGTTGCGGTCGATGATCACCGAATGCCGCTGGGAGAAGGTGCCGCGGCGGCTGTCTTGTCCCGACAGCCGCACCAGCTTGCCCTCGGCCACCAGCGAACCCAGCGCCAGCAACTCGCCGAAGGCCCAGTCGATCTTGCCTTCGTAGGCCATCTCCCGGCGCCTTTCCAGTACCGGCTGGACCCGCGGGTGCGCGGTGAATCCGTCTGGCACCGCGAGGAACGCGTCGCCGATCCGGGCCAGTAGCGATTTGTCCACCGCGGTGTCCAGGCCCCTCGGAACCTGCTGCTCGGACTCCACCGATTCGCTGGGCTGCACCGGGTGCTTCTCCAGCTCGCGGACCTCGTTGAACACTCGCTCCAGCTGGCCCTGGTAGTCGCGCAGCGCGTCCTCGGCTTCCTTGATCGAGATGTCGCCACGGCCGATCAAGGCTTCGGTGTAGCTCTTGCGGACCCCACGCTTGATGTCGACAACGTCGTACATGGCAGGGTTCGTCATCGACGGGTCGTCGCCCTCGTTGTGCCCACGGCGCCGGTAGCACAGCATGTCGATGACGACGTCCTTCTTGAACTTCTGCCGGAAGTCCACGGCCAGCCGCGCCACCCACTCGCACGCCTCCGGGTCGTCGCCGTTGACGTGGAAGATCGGTGCGCCGATCATCTTGGCGACGTCGGTGCAGTACTCGCTGGACCTGGAGTACTCCGGCGCGGTGGTGAAGCCGATCTGGTTGTTGACGATGATGTGGATGGTGCCGCCGACGCGGTAGCCGGGCAGCTGCGCCAGGTTCAGCACCTCGGCGACCACTCCCTGGCCGGCGAAGGCGGCGTCACCGTGCAGCATCAGCGGCACCACCGAGAAGGCCCTCTGATTTTCGCTGTCGGTGTCGCCGGCATCGAGTAGATCCTGCTTGGCCCGGACCAGACCCTCCATCACCGGGTCGACGGCTTCCAGGTGCGACGGGTTGGCGGTGAGCGACACCTGAATGTCGTTGTCGCCGAACATCTGCAGGTACACGCCGGTGGCGCCGAGGTGGTATTTCACATCGCCGGAGCCGTGCGCCTGCGACGGGTTCAGGTTGCCCTCGAACTCGCTGAAGATCTGCGAGTACGGCTTGCCGACGATGTTGGCCAGCACGTTGAGCCGGCCGCGGTGTGGCATCCCGATGACCACTTCGTCGAGGCCGTGCTCGGCGCACTGGTCGATCGCCGCGTCCATCAGCGGGATCGTGCTTTCGGCGCCTTCCAGCGAGAACCGCTTCTGCCCGACATACTTGGTCTGCAGGAACGTCTCGAATGCTTCGGCGGCGTTGAGCTTGCTGAGGATGTATTTCTGTTGGGCCACAGTGGGTTTGACGTGCTTGGTCTCGACCCGCTCTTCCATCCACTCCTTCTGTTCCGGGTCGAGGATATGGGCGTACTCCACGCCGATGTGGCGGCAGTAGGCGTCGCGCAGCAGGCCCAGCACGTCGCGCAGCTTCTTGTACTCCGCGCCGGCAAAGCCGTTGACCTTGAACACCCGATCGAGATCCCACAGCGTCAGGCCGTGGGTCAGCACCTCGAGGTCGGGGTGACTGCGGAACCGCGTCTTGTCCAACCGCAGCGGATCGGTGTCGGCCATCAGATGGCCGCGGTTGCGGTAGGCCGCGATCAACTTCATCACGCGGGCGTTCTTGTCGACGATCGAGTCCGGGTTGTCGGTGCTCCAGCGCACCGGCAGGTACGGAATGCTCAGCTCGCGGAAGATCTCGTCCCAGAAGCCGTCCGAGAGCAGCATTTCGTGGATGGTGCGCAGGAAGTCGCCGGATTCCGCACCCTGGATGATGCGGTGGTCATAGGTCGAGGTCAGGGTGATCAGCTTGCCGATGCCCAGCTCGGCGATGCGCTCTTCGCTGGCGCCCTGGAACTCGGCGGGATATTCCATCGCGCCGACGCCGATGATGGTGCCCTGGCCGGCCATCAGCCGCGGCACCGAATGCACGGTGCCGATGGTCCCGGGGTTGGTCAACGAAATCGTCACGCCGGCAAAGTCTTCGGCGGTGAGCTTGCCGTCGCGGGCCCGTCGCACGATGTCTTCGTAGGCGGTGACGAACTGCGCGAATCGCATGGCCTCGCAACCCCTGATGCCGGCCACCACCAGCGAGCGCTTGCCGTCTTTACCCTGCAGGTCGATCGCGAGGCCCAGATTGGTGTGACCCGGGGTGACGGCGTTGGGCTTGCCGTCGACCTCGGTGTAGTGCCGGTTCATGTTCGGGAACTTCTTGACCGCTTGCACCAGCGCGTAGCCGAGCAGGTGGGTGAACGAGATCTTGCCGCCGCGGTTTCGCTTGAGCTGGTTGTTGATGACGATCCGGTTGTCGATCAGCAGCTTGGCCGGAACGGCCCGCACACTGGTGGCCGTCGGTACGTCCAGCGACGCGGACATGTTCTTGACGACGGCCGCGGCGGCGCCGCGCAGCACCTGCATCTGGTCGCCCTCGGCGGGCGGGGGAACGGCGGCTTTGGCGGGTGGCGCGGCGGGCGAGCCGTTACCCGCAGCGGCGGGGCCGGCCGGCTTGGCGGGCTCCGCCGCGGGCTTTGCCTGCGGGGTGGCCGCAGCGGGCGTTGCCTGCGCGGTGGACGCAGCGGGTTGACTGGCCGTGGCGGTTGGGGTGGCGGGGGGCTGGTTCGCGTCGGGGGTTGGCTCGGGGTTGTAGTCAACCAGGAACTCGTGCCAGCTCGGATCGACCGAAGAGGGGTCGTCGCGGAACTTGCGGTACATCTCCTCGACCAGCCATTCGTTTTGCCCGAATGGTGAACTGACGTTGCTCACGGCCGCTGTTCGCCTCGATTCCTTTGTCCTGCAAGCGCATTGCGCGACGCCTGCGACGTTCTGCCGCCCCGGTTGGCGGGGCACCTCACACCCTCGGCGGTCGGAGAAGGCTTCCGACCCTTTTCTGACCCATAAAGGCTAACGCGTTGCCGGCCATTCGCCAGACAGACCGGGGAACCCGCGCTAGCCGGCATCCCGAACGGGCGGCAGCAGATGCAGGGTGACCGGCCAGCGTGCCGGCGGCGGCCCGAACGCCGATCGCGCATTGCGGACAAGCTTCTTGCCGATCAGCCAGTTGCCGATGGCGCCGATGATCGCGCCGATGCCGACCGGCATCAGCTTGCCGAACATCAGCGCGCCGCGTTTGAGCGCGAACCGCTTGGCGAAGTATTTGAACATCCGTGAGTTCAAATTCGATATGGCCGGCAACGGCAACGCGGCCATGCTTTCCGACACCCAGGCGCCGTTGGTGCGGCCTGAACCGATCAGTTCGGCCACGGCATTCTTACTGTTGTCGCCGACCAGCACCCCCAACACCAGGGCACGACGCCGCTCCCGGTTGTCGAGGGGAATGCCATGAACCGAGGCCAGCGCCAGTACGAAGAGTGCGGTGGCCTCGAGGAACACCGCAGTTTCTCCGGCGGCCGCAGACAACGCGGCCAGGGTGCCGATTCCGGGGAAGATCGCGGCCGCACCCACCGCCGCCCCGCTGGCCGTCACAACGGACACGAAGCGTTTCTCGAGCTTGGCGACGATCTCGGCAGGGCCGGCACCTGGATGGGAGCGACGCAGGCGGGCTACATAGGCCTCTGCCGCCGGGCCCTGTATCCGCGAACTACGTTCGATGACCTGTGCCAATGCCCGCGTGGACGCTTTGGGCCGACCGGTGGTGCCAGCCGGCTGCGAGTCCGGCTCCGACCCTTTGGTTCGTCGAGCGCTCATGTTGCCTCTCTCAAGATTGGCGTCCCTTCAGGCTAGCGTCCGTCAGCGAATTGCGGACCGAGTGCAGCCACCACCCTGCATGTATTCGGTGGCATCGCAGCCCGTCGGCGCACCCGGAATAATGCAGGCTGGACCCTTGCGTGACCTGATACGAATCGTCGGGACCGAGATGAGGTGCTTACATGACCACGGCGACGAGTCGGGTGCTCGCGGGCGGCTACTCCGGAAACCCCTGGACCGCGCTGTGGGCGCTGATGATCGGCTTCTTCATGATCATGCTCGACTCGACCATCGTCGCCATCGCCAACCCGACCATCATGGCCGTGCTGCGTATCGGTTACTCCGCCGTGGTCTGGGTGACCAGCGCCTACCTGCTGGGGTTCGCGGTGGTGTTGCTGGTGGCCGGCCGGCTCGGCGACCGATTCGGGCCGAAGAACCTCTACCTGATCGGTCTGGTGGTGTTCACTGCCGCATCGATGTGGTGCGGTCTGTCCGACAGTGCCGCCATGCTGATTACCGCTCGAGTGGTGCAAGGTGTCGGCGCCGGGCTGCTCACCCCGCAGACCTTGTCCATCATCACCCGGATCTTCCCAGCTCAGCGCCGTGGTGTCGCGATGAGCGTGTGGGGCGCTACGGCCGGCGTCGCCAGCCTGGTCGGGCCGTTGGCCGGCGGGGCGCTGGTCGACGGGCTGGGTTGGGAGTGGATTTTCTTCGTCAATCTCCCCATCGGCGTGATCGGCCTGGTGTTGGCGGTTTGGCGGGTCCCGGCCCTGCCCGTGCACGCCCAACGGTTCGACCTGGTCGGTGTCGGGCTGTCCGGGGCGGGCATGTTTTTGCTCGTCTTCGGGCTGCAGGAAGGCCAGTCCGCCGGTTGGGCGCCGTGGATCTGGGCGGTGCTCGTGGCCGGCGTCGGGTTCATGTCGATGTTCGCCTACTGGCAGTCGATCGACAACCGCGCCCCACTGATCCCGCTGGACATGTTCCGGGACCGGGATTTCAGCCTGTGCAACGTCGGGGTGGCCATTACCGCGTTCGCGACGACGGCGATGATGCTGCCGCTGACGTTCTATGCGCAGTCGGTGTGCGGGCTGTCGCCGACCCGCGCGGCTCTGCTGATCGCACCGCTGGCGATCACCAGCGGCGTGCTCGCGCCGCTCGTCGGCGTGATCGTCGACAGGTCGCACCCGCTGCCGGTGCTTGGTTTCGGCTTTTCGGTGCTGGCGATCTCGGTGACCTGGCTTTCGATCGAGATGGCCCCGGCCACGCCCGTCTGGCGGTTGGTGTTGCCGTTCAGCGCGATAGGTGTCGGGATGGCATTCGTCTGGTCGCCGCTGGCTGCCACCGCGACCCGCAACCTGCCGCTCCACCGGGCCGGCGCGAGCTCGGGCGTCTACAACGCCACCCGGCAGCTCGGGGCGGTACTGGGCAGCGCGGGCATGGCGGCGTTCATGACGTCGCGGATAAGTGCCGAGATGCCGCCTTCGACAGCGGGTGCCAGCGGAGCAGGCGCACCCACCGGCGAAGATGCCACCAGTCTGCAACTGCCCGAGTTCGTGCGCGCGCCGTTCTCGGCCGCGATGTCACAGTCGATGCTGCTGCCCGCGTTCATCGCATTGTTCGGGATTGTCGCCGCACTGTTCCTGGTCGGCATGACGGGTTCGGCGATCTCCCGCCGGCCCCTGCCCGAGGACGACGACCTCGCCGGCTACGCCGAGGATGGCTACGCCGAGGATGGCTACGCCGAGGATGACGATGACGATGACGATTACGTCGAGTGCATACTTCGTCGGGAACCCGACGTGGCGCAGCAGCCGGATGCCGAGATCCAACCGGTGGCCCGAGTTCGACAAGTCGGGCCACAGCTTGCTCGCTGACGTTATACCGCAAGCTGAACCGATTGGCTTCGCCCACAACGGCGCTCATGTCGACGGCGGGCAGCGATTCCGTCGGATCGCTGGGTCCTTGCAGCGTCCCGAGCCGGACGATCCCGCCACCTACGGTCGGCACTCGTCCGGTTGACCAGTCCTGGTCAGCCGGCCGACTCCAGGGCGAGGAAGGCGCCCAGGTCGACCAGACCGGCGGGCGTGGCGGGCAGATACTGGGTCAGCAACTCCGAGCGCACGATCACTGCCGCATACTGCGCTCGGCTGATCGCGACATTGAGACGATTCCTGTTGAGCAGGAACGAGATTCCGCGTGGTACTTCGTCGACAGACGAGGCCGTCATCGAGATGAGGACGACCGGCGCCTGCCCGCCCTGGAACTTGTCGACTGTGCCGACCCGGACCCCGTCAAGTCCAGCGGACATCAACCGCTGCCGTACCAGGGCCACCTGGGCGTTGTACGGCGCCAGCACCAGCACGTCGGGGGCGGCCAACGGGCGGGTTCCGTGCTCATCGGTCCACGATCTGCCGAGCAGCTGCCGGATCTCAGCGACGATCGCCTCGGCTTCTTCGGGGCTTTCGATCGAATTGCCTTGGTGGCGAACGGGAACCACCTGCACACCGGCCTGATACCCGTCGAGGCGTCGCGCGGCGGTGCACTCGATGTGGGAATGCAGTCTGCCCTCGTAGGACAGCGCCGAGACGGCCGCGCACACCTCCGGATGCATCCGGTATGAGCGATCCAGGAAGTATCCACGTTCGTCGGGCAGCGTGCGCTGACCCTCGACCAGCCAATCCAGCGCGGAGGTGTCGACCGGTTCAGGATGAGTTCCCTGACTGACCTGCGGCAGTTGCTGCGGGTCTCCGAGCAGCAACAGGTTCGCCGCCGCCGGCGCCACGGCAATGGTGTTGGCCAAACAGAACTGGCCGGCCTCGTCGATCACCAGCAGATCCAGGCTGCCCGGGGGCACCCGATTGCCGTTGGCGAAATCCCAGGCCGTACCGCCGATCACGCATCCCGAGTTGTCGGCGATGAATGCCGGGTACTCGTTCCCGTCGATCTCCTGCCAGCGCGGAGCATTGCGGTCATACCGCTTCTTGGCGACTCGCCCCGGATCCAGCCCGGCATCGATCACACAGTCCAGCAGGTTCTCCACCGTGGCGTGCGATTGCGCGACAACGCCGATGCGCCAGGAATGTTGGGTGACCAATAGCCTGATCACCCGGGCGGCGGTGTGCGTCTTGCCGGTCCCCGGTGGTCCGTGCACCGCCAGGTATGACGCGTCCAGGTCCAGCACCGCCGTGCTGATATCGGCGACGGCGTCAATGCCACGCGGTAGCGGGGCACCGGTGCGTGTGCGGGGCGAGTGGCGCAACAGCATGTCGACCAGCGCGGTGTCGGGTAGTTGCGGCAGCCCCGCGGCCACGGCAGCGGCCGTCGATTCGATCGACTGCCGTAGCGTGGTTGTCGGCAGGGGTGGTCCCGGCGTGAGCGCGAACGGTAGCTGGTGAAATACGTTGCCGTCATTGCCGGTTCGCTCGACGATGACCACTTCGGTGGGCAGAGCGAGGTCGTCGGCCTCGACAACCACGGCGCGGCCCGCCGCCCGACGGCCGGGATTCTCCGTCATGCCCGGCGGGGCCGGGGGCTCGTAGAGCGCAAACACGTTCGTGTTGAGATCGCCACGGGCCAGTTCGCCGGTCAGCCGTACCCGCCGCTGCGGCTTGTGCGCGCGTGGCGGCGTATGCCAATCGACGGCGACCGAAGCTCTGTCGGCAACGAAAACATCTGTGTTGTCCGACCATTCGTCGACGGGATAGTTCAGCCGGTCGAAGTGCGACCACCAGAACGGCTTGTCCTCGCGGCGATGATAGCCGCGGGCTGCGGCCACCAAGGCGACAGCCGTCTGCTCCGGCGTGCGGTCGCCGGCAGCGGCATCACCGGTGAAGTTCGACAAAGTTGATGCCAGCTGGTCATGGTCTTCGACCTTGTCGCGGTCGGGAACTGGTTGGACGCCAACGGGTGTGACGCCGGATTCCCAGGCGCGCATCAGTAACCAGTCGCGCAGTTTGCGGGTCGACCGGCAGTCGTAGTGGTTGTAGTCCTCGATCTCCTTGAGCACGATCGTGGCCTCGTCGGAGCGGCCTTCGGCACGCAGTTCGCAGTACCGGGCGTAGGAGGTGATCGAGTCGGTGGCGGTCGTGACGTCACCGGAGCGCAGCTCGGCCCCCATATGGAGCGGCTCGAGTGCCTTCAAGCTGAACGACTCCGCGCCCACGCGAACACTCTTGCGCACCAACGGGTACAGGTCGACCAATACCCCATTGCGCAGCAGGTCGTCGACCTCGTCCTCACCGACGCCGTATCGTCCGGCAAGGCGCAACAGCGCAGTTTTCTCGTACGGCGCGTAATGGTAGATGTGCATGTTGGGATGGCGCTTGCGGCGCTTGGCCACCATCGCCAGGAAATCAGTGAGCGCCTTACGTTCATCCACCCGGTCATGTGCCCACAGCGGACGGAAGGCGCCCGTGGGCCCGGCTCCCAACACGCCGAACAGGTATTCCAGCCCCCACTCGCGGCCATCGGCCGTCCACAGCGGATCGCCCTCGAAGTCGAAGAACAGGTCGCCGGCGTTCGGCTCCGGCAGTAGTGCCAGCGGCTGCGGGTCGACGATCTCGAATTGTGGCGTACCGGTATTACGTTGCAGTACTTGCAATTGGGCCTGAGCCGTCAGCTTGCCGAGCGCGCTCGCTGCCAACTCGGGCACCGGCCCGGTGTGTTCGGCCAGTTCGCTGATCGTGGTGATGCCGGCGTCAAGGAGCTTCTCGCGCTGGGCGACTCGCATACCGGCGACCAGCAGTAGATCGTCGGTCATGCGCAATTGCTCGGTGCACAGCGGACAACGGAAACACGCCCGCACGGACTGGTCATCCCAGCGCACCGCGGTGCCCCCGGCGTGGTGGTCGTCGAGCAACCGCTGCAACAGGGCGCGCTGGGACCGGTAGACCGGGATCAGGTCAGAGACGCGGTAGCGCACCACCGTGCCATCGCCGAGTTCCAGCTCGGCCTCCGCAGCCACCGGCACGCCCGAGCCGGCCAGCGCGTCGGCGTAGGCCGCCAGTTGCAACAACGCGGTGACCTTGGGCGAGCGGGCCAGCTTGGTGTCAGCGACCCGATATTGCTCGCCGTCTCGGATCAGGAAGTCGGCGAACCCCACGAAGCGGCCATCGAATATCGCGGCCTGATATACCACCGGGGCGCGGTTGGCGATGGCACGCCGGGTCGCCTCGGCAGCAGCCGTCAGCCCGGCGAGTGTGAACGCCGGACGGCCGATGACAGCGACCCCGTCCCCGAACTCGTCGCGCAGTTGGTCGAGTCTGCGTCGTTCATGCTCGTTACCGAGAACGGCGGCTCGTGCGAGCAATTCGTCTGCAGCGGGGACAGCGGGGCCCCGGCCCAGTTTCGCGTCGAAATCCCTGAGCAGCGCGTATTCGCAGCGGGCGGCCGACGCGAGATCCGACGCGCTGTAGACGATGCTGCCGCCGGTGACGAACACGGCAGCAACTGTAGGTGAGGGGACCGACAGTACGGATCTGCTCGGCTTCTCGTCTGATCAGCCGCCGGTGGTGTTACCGATCAGCTCGACGCTGCTGCCGTTCCAGCGGAACTTGACCGCGCTGTTCAACCCGTTGATACCGCTGGGGTACGTCAACGCGACCGTGTCGCCGGTGCATTGCGACGTGTCGATGCCGCTGAACCCGTAGGTGTCGGGCACCCCCTGTGTTATGTACTGGCCGAGATGGAACATCACCGCGCGGGTGTTTGGATTGTCGGCGTTGGTGTTGGCTTTGATGATGACCGCGGACAGCTGCGCGCACTGGTTGTAGTTGCCGGCCAGTGGTTCGGGGTTCCAGGGCTGTTGACTGCGCGGGTCGCGAGGCAGTTCGGAGACGGCTCGGGCAATGGTGGGCGAGGCGAGGTTGACCGCGCACGGGTCGGCCGGTGCCGTGCTGGTGGGCGGGGCAGCCGTTTCGGACGGCGGGCTCGGTTCGCCGCTGGGTGCACCGGAGGCAGTGCTCGACGGGGTGGTCGGGGTGGCCTGTGGTGTCTTGGCGACCGTGGAGTCCCCTGAACCGCAGCCGGTCAACGCCGCGACGACTAACGCAACAGCAGACACGCCTGTCAGTGGCGCGGCACGGCAGGGCAGTGACCACACACCGCGTACCGTAGCGCCATCGGGGGTGCGGGTGTGGCAGGCGTGGCCGCGTGCCGCACCGGTGCCGCCGGGCTGGCGATCACCACTGAGCGTGTGCGCGTTCACGCCCGCCGAATGGTTAGTTAGGCAACCTTATTGCGCCGACACGTCCGACACGTCCGGTCGCTGGCGCCGCATCGCGGCACACCAGCTGTGGGTGTCGTTTGCTTGCTGTTCCCCGGGGTGTGTCAGCGACGTGAAATCGATCGAGTCCAGTTTACTAAATCCTACTCAAATCGATCAGACGCGCGTACTGTTTCCGGTGCATACCGTTTTTGAGCTGTCCTGAAGATTTTCCTGAGGTCGAGTCACCCCTAGCGAAGCGGAGCCGAGAATGTCGTTTGTAACCGCAGCACCTGAGGCGTTGGCCGCAGCGTCCTCGGATTTGACCGGGATCAGATCGACGATCAGCGCGGCCAACGCGGCGGCGGCGGCCTCGACGACGGGGGTGTTGCCCGCGGCCGCCGATGAGGTGTCGGCGGCGGTCTCGGGTGTGTTTGGCACTTTCGCCCAGGATTATCAGGCGCTTAGTGCGCAGGCCGGGTTGTTTCATGACCAGTTTGTGCAGGCGTTGAGCTCGGGTGGGTTGACGTATGGGGTGGCCGAGGCGGCTAATGCGTCGCCGTTGCAGACCTTGGAGCAAGACATCCTGGGTGTGATCAATGCGCCCACCAACTACTTGTTCAACCGCCCGTTGATCGGTAACGGCGCCAATGGTGCGGCGGGGACCGGGCAGGCCGGCGGGGCCGGCGGGTTCTTGATCGGTAACGGTGGCGCTGGTGGGTCCGGGACGACTGGGGCCGGGGCCGGTGGTACCGGTGGGGCCGGCGGGTCGGCGGGCCTGTTCGGTTGTGGCGGGGCCGGCGGCGCTGGTGGGGCTGGTGCTGCCGGCTTTGCCGGCGGGCACGGCGGGGCCGGCGGTGCCGGTGGGTGGCTGGGCGGTGTCGGTGGGGCCGGTGGGGCTGGCGGTGTCGGTGGGGCCAGCACGTCGGTCTTGGCCGCCGGGGCCGGTGGGGTCGGCGGTGTCGGTGGCGCTGCTAGGGCGCCGCTGTTCTGGTCGGGCGGGGCCGGCGGGGCTGGCGGTGAAGGCGGGGCGGGCAGCGCCGGTATCGGCGGCGGTGTCGGCGGGCCCGGTGGTAACGGCTTTGCGGGCGGTGTCGGTGGGGCTGGCGGGGCCGGCGGCACCGCCAATGGGCTGTTCAGCGTCGGCGGGGCCGGCGGGGCCGGCGGTGACGGCGGGACCGGCGGCTTCGGCGGGTCTGGTGGTACCGGCTCTGCGAGCGTCGGCGGCGGCACCGGGGGCATGGGTGGCACCGGCGGGGGCGCTGGGGCCGGTGGGGCTGGTGGCGCCGGAGGAATCTTTGGGTCAGGATTTTTAGGGGCCAGCGGCCATTGGGGCGCTAACGGCACCGGCGGGGTCGGTGGCACCGGTGGCACCGGCGGGAACGGTGTCGGCGGCGGCACCGCTGTCCAGGCCACTCAGGGCGGCATGGGTGGCACCGGCGGCACCGGTGGTGCCGGCATCAACGGTATCGGTGGTGGTGCCGGTGGCACCGGCGGCATGGGCGGTCAAGGCGGCGACGGCCAGGGCATGGTCGACCTTGGCGGCGGCGTCTATGGCGGTCAGTTCGGCGGCACCGGCGGCACCGGCGGCACCGGCGGTAGCGGCACCGACGGCGGCGCGTTCGGCGGCGGTGGCTACGGCGGCGCCGGCGGGACCGGTGACAGCATCAATGTCAGTGCGACCGGTGCGACCGGAGGCACCGGCGGCACCGGCGGCGCGGGCGCTGCGGGCACTAACGCCGCCGCCGGCTACGGCGGTGGCGGCGGTGGCGGTGGCGGCGGCGCCATCGTAGCCGCCGGCAACAGTGGCGACGTCACTGACAGCACCGCCACCGGTGGTATGGGCGGGGCCGGCGGCGCCGGCAACACCAGCGCAGCCGGCGGGCATGGCGGCCGCGGCGGTGCCGCCGGGCTGGCCTCCGACGGCAGCACTGGCAGCTCCATCACTGACAGCTCCGCCGCCGGCGGGGTCGGCGGGGCCGGCGGCACCAACGGCGCCACCGGTGGTGACGGCGGCGGCGGTGGCGGCGGGGCCTACCTCGGCGGCCACATCACTGGCGGCACCGTCACCGGCGGCAATGGCGGCGCGGGGAGCGACGGCGGCACCGGCGGCGCCGGTGGCAACGGCTTCCTCGTCGCGTCGCCGCAGTCTGGTTCTGGCCAAACTGCAGGAGGCCAAGTCGGTGATGTCGGTCACACTGCCGTTGCCACCGGTGGTGACGGCGGTGCCGCCACCGGCACCGGCAGCACCGGCGGTACCGGCGGCTTTGGTGAGCTCGAGGCCGGGCAGCAGGGCCTCTCCTACGGTCACTCCACCGGCGGCAACGGCGGCGACGCTACCGGCGTCAACGCCCACGGCGGTAACGCTGGAAACTCTGATATCCAAAGCGCCAAGCCCTTCACCGGCGGTGGGGCCGGCGGGACGGCCAGCGGCACGGCGGTCGGCGCGGTCGGCGGTGACGGCGGTGCCGCCACCGGCGCGGGCAGCACCGGCGGTAAGGGCGGCACCACGGCCATCGGCGCCGGTGGGACAGACGCTGCCGCCAGCGGCACGGCTCAGAGCGGCGCCGGTGGTGCGGGCATCGATGGCGGCACGGGCGGTAACGGGGCAGACGGCAAGATTTTTGCGCTGGGCGATAACACCTCCGCCACCGGCGCTGCTGCCATCGGCGGCAACGGTGGCAGCGGTACCGGCGCCGGCGGCCAGGGCGGCAACGGCGGTCTCAGCCATATCTCGGCGATGAGTCCGGGTTCGCCTCCCCCGTCTGCGAATAACACCATCGCCACTGGCGGCCACGGCGGCAATGGCACCGGCGCTATCGCCGGCGACGGTGGCCGCGCCAATATCGATGCCACCGGCACCGAGAACAAGGACGGAACGACCATTATCGCTGCGAACGGCGCGAACAACCCCCCGTGATCCTGGGAGTGAGGCCCCGGCCCGGCTGCGTTGGCGGCGCAGGGCCGGGGCTTCGCGGATTCCGGCACCGTCAATGCTGACGGCACTGGCGGCAACGGCGGGGCCGGCGACCCCGGCATCGGCAACACAGACGCAGGTGACGGCACGAACGCCCCCAACTTCGTGTGACACCA
This sequence comes from uncultured Actinomycetota bacterium, assembly GCA_963763005.1. GTDB lineage: Bacteria > Actinomycetota > Actinomycetes > Mycobacteriales > Mycobacteriaceae > Mycobacterium. The sequence continues at coordinate 533,638 of CAVXMI010000005.1, read as the reverse complement.
CTCGCCGCAGGGCAGGAGCCCTGTCCGACAGTCAGCCGCAGACCACGTGGGCGCGCAGCCGCCATAGCTGGTCGTGATGACGGCTTTGTCCGCCGGCAAAGCCGGCAGCATCACGCTACTTGGTGTGTCGACAACACCCAGTTCACAAGGGCGCGAGCCGTCAATCAGTCGCCGACATGCTCAAGATCGGTCACACCAGACCCCCAACAAATCGGAAGAGCCATCAAACCTGGTCCAGAAGTCTCCGGAAAAGAGTGAAGCACAGCTCGCTTGTCGCAAGAACAATGCGCCGTTGTTTGGCAATAAGTGAAAATCGGCGCACAACACACCGATTGGCATTTCGCAGTTTATCGCCATCGCAAATATACCGTGAGCTGAAATGTGCGCGAGGAGAGCCCCAAGGAGGGCATGGTGGTGAGCAAAAACCCAGTCGACGGAATGTCGCGTAGGAAGTTTTTGGCAAAGGCCGCCGCCGCCGGCGGCGCCGGGGCCCTCATGTCCTGGGCCGGCCCGGTGATCGAAAAGGCATACGGGGCCGGGCCCTGCTCCGGTCATTTGACCGACATCGAGCACATCGTGTTGTTCATGAACGAAAACCGATCATTCGATCATTACTTCGGCACGCTCTCCGGCGTCAATGGGTTCAACAGCGGCTCGCCACTATTCCAGCAAAAGGGCTGGAACCCCCAGACGCAGAAGGTTGACCCCACCGGCGTCACGTTGCCGTACCGTTTCGACACCACCCGGGGGCCCTTGCTCGACGGCGAATGCACCACCGACCCCGCCGAGGGCTGGATCGCCATGCACCAGTCATGGAACGGTGGCGCCAGCGACGGCTGGCTGACGGCGCAGGCCAACGGAACTTCGTATGCGAGCAATGTCCCGGTGGTGATGGGCTATTTCACGCGCCAAGACATCCCGATCCACTACATGCTGGCGGACGCGTTCACAGTTTGCGATGGCTACTACTGTTCGGTGATAGGCGAGACCAACTCCAACCGGCTGTACTGGATCAGCGCCAGCATCGATCCCGACGGCCAAAATGGTGGGCCGGTGCTGAAAGACCCCGCCGTCGTCGAACCGATGCAGGCATACAGCTGGCGAATCATGCCGCAGAACCTCGAAGATGCCGGCATCAGTTGGAAGGTGTATCAGAACAAGAGGTTAGGGCCCCTCACCAACACGGTCATCGGCATGCCCGACTTGGTGAGGAATTTCAAGCAGGCCGCTGATCCGAGGTCGAACCTGGCCCGCTACGGGATCGCCCCGATCTACCCCGGCGAATTCGCCGCCGACGTCAAAGCCAACCGGCTGCCGCAGGTCTCCTGGATTGTTACCGGCGACTTTGTGTCCGAACATCCCGCATTCCCGGTGGCCCTCGGCGGTGCCACGATTGTGAACCTGCTAAAGATTTTGCTGTCCAATCCGGCGGTGTGGGAAAAGACCGCGCTGATCTTCAGCTATGACGAATGTGGCAGTTTCTTCGACCACGTCGTACCGCCGACAGCACCACCGGGGACTCCCGGCGAATATGTCACGGTGCCCGACATCAACTCGGTGCCGGGGTCCGGCGGCATCCGTGGGCCGATCGGTCTGGGCTACCGCGTCCCGTGCATCGTCGTTTCTCCCTTCAGTCGCGGACCGCTGGTGTGCCATGACACATTCGACCACACCTCGCAGCTGAAATTGATCGGCACGCGGTTCGGGGTGCCGGTCCCCAACCTGACCGCCTGGCGGAATAGCACGGTCGGCGATATGACGTCGGCGTTCAACTTCGCGGTGCCGCCGAACCCATCGCCACCCAACTTGAACCACCCAGCGCTGGCCATGGTGCCGAAACTGGCCCAGTGCGGCGTCAACGCCGTACTGGGCTCTACGGCCGGCGCGTTGCCGGGTATTCCGTATCGGGTGCCCTACCCGCAGACGATGCCCACTCAGGAGACCACGCCCACCCGTGGGACTCCCAGCGGCCCCTGCTAACGCTAACCTGAATTTTTCGAACGGTCAGTGGGTGATGCTCGGGCGATTCGACGAAGCACCCGCCGCGCCCCGCTCCGGCGAGTTCGCGCTCGCCAGTAAACTCCGTTTGCAATGGCTTTCCTGGAAAATTCGCCCGCGGCGTCCCCTGTGACGTTTGCCGACCTGCAGATTCATCCCTCAGTCCTGCGGGCGATCGCCGACGTCGGTTACGAGTCGCCGACGGGCATCCAGGCCGCGACCATTCCGGCGCTGATGGCGGGTTCCGACGTAGTGGGGCTGGCGCAGACCGGTACCGGCAAGACGGCGGCTTTCGCGATCCCGATCCTGTCCAAAATCGACACCGCCAGCAAAGCAACCCAAGCGCTGGTGCTGGCGCCCACCCGCGAGCTGGCTCTGCAGGTGGCCGAGGCGTTCAGCCGCTACGGGGCTCACCTGCGGCAGCTCAACGTGCTGCCGGTCTATGGCGGGTCGTCGTACGGCGTGCAACTGGCCGGGCTGCGACGCGGTGCACACGTGGTGGTCGGAACGCCCGGCCGTGTCATCGACCACCTGGAACGCGGGACGCTGGACCTGTCTCGGGTGGACTATCTGGTGCTCGACGAGGCGGACGAGATGCTCGCCATGGGTTTCGCCGAAGACGTTGAGCGCATCCTGTCCGACACCCCGGAATACAAGCAGGTCGCTCTGTTTTCGGCGACCATGCCGCCGGCGATCCGCAAGATCACCACCAAGTATCTGCATGATCCGTTCGAAGTCACGTCCAAAGCGAAAACCGCTACGGCCGAGAACATTTCGCAGCGCTACATCCAGGTAGCAGGTCCGCGCAAGATGGACGCGCTCACCCGCGTCCTCGAAGTGGAGCCGTTCGAGGCGATGATCGTCTTCGTGCGCACCAAACAGGCGACCGAGGAGGTCGCCGAAAAACTGCGTGCCCGAGGGCTTTCCGCTGCCGCCATCAACGGCGATATTCCGCAGGCGCAGCGGGAGCGGACCATAGCCGCGCTGCGAGAAGGCGGCATCGACATCCTGGTCGCCACCGATGTGGCCGCGCGTGGGCTGGATGTCGAGCGCATATCGCATGTGCTCAACTACGACATCCCGAACGACACCGAGTCCTACGTCCACCGGATCGGACGCACCGGCCGGGCCGGGCGTTCGGGGGCTGCGCTGTTGTTCGTCTCCCCGCGGGAGCGTCACCTGCTCAAGGCTATCGAAAAGGCCACGCGGCAAACGCTCACCGAGGCGCAGTTGCCCACCGTCGCGGACGTCAACGCGCAGCGGGTAGCGAAATTCTCCGATTCCATCACCGACACGCTCGGGGGTCCGGGAATCGAGCTGTTCCGCCGGCTGGTCGAGGATTACGAACGCGAGCACGATGTCCCGATGGCTGACATCGCCGCGGCACTCGCGTTGCAGTCGCGCGACGGTGAGGCATTCCTGCTGTCACCCGACCCACCGCCCGAGCAGCGCAAAGAGCGCAGGGAGCGTAACCGCGACGAGTATCGGGACCGTACCGAAAAGCCGAGGAGCGGGCAGGCCTTCACCACGTACCGCATCTCGGTCGGCAAGCGGCACAAAATCGGTCCGGGTGCGATCGTGGGCGCCATCGCCAACGAGGGCGGCCTGCACCGCAGCGATTTCGGTCATATCGCCATCGGCCCAGACTTCTCACTGGTCGAGCTGCCGGCCAAGCTGCCCCGCGCGACACTGAAAAAGCTTGAGCGCACCCGGATCTCGGGCGTGCTGATCGAACTTCGGCCAGACCGGACGCCCGGCAAGGCACGCCGCAACGACAGCGGCAAACCACACCGGAAACGCGTCGAATGACTCTGTCCAAAGCCGCCGACGCCCAAGGCGGACTCGAGCAGACCTCCGGGGTAGACCGGGTCGCGTCGCTGACCGGAATCCGTGCCGTCGCCGCGACCCTGGTTGTCGCCACCCACGCGGCCTACACCACCGGCAAGTACACCCACGGCTACTGGGGCCTGGTGTCTGCCCGGCTGGAGATCGGCGTTCCGATCTTCTTCGTCCTGTCCGGCTTCCTGCTGTTCCGCCCGTGGGTGAAGGTGGCCGTCAACGGTGGCCCACCACCTTCGCTGAGCCGCTATGCACGGCACCGGGTTCGGCGCATCATGCCCGCCTACGTCATCGTCGTGCTGATTGCCTACGTCCTCTACCACTACCGCGCCGCGGGACCGAACCCCGGGCACAGCTGGATGGGGCTGGTGCGCAACCTCACGTTGACGCAGATCTACACCGACGGCTACCTGGGTTCGTATCTGCATCAGGGGCTGACCCAAATGTGGAGTCTGGCGGTGGAGGCCTCCTTTTACGTGGCGCTCCCGTTTCTCGCGTACCTGCTGCTGGTGCTGATCAGCCGGCGGCGCTGGCAGCCGAAGTTGATACTGGGTGCCCTGGTGGGGATGGCGGCCATCACTCCGGCCTGGTTGGTCCTGATACACACCGTTCGCTGGTTTCCCGACGGCGCCCGGCTGTGGTTGCCTACCTATCTGGCCTGGTTCGTCGGCGGCATGATGCTGACCGTTCTGCAGGCCATGGGTGTGCGCTGCTACGCGTTCGTGGCGTTGCCGCTGGCGATCATCAGCTATTTCATCGCCTCCACCCCCATCGCCGGCGCGCCGACGACATCGCCCTCGGCGCTCACCGAAGCGGTGGTGAAGGCGTGCTTCTATGCGGTGATCGCGACGCTGGCAGTGGCACCGCTGGCCCTGGGAAACCAGGGCTGGTACTCACAGCTGCTGGCCAGCCGGCCGATGGTGTGGCTGGGTGAAATCTCCTACGAGATCTTCCTGATCCATTTGGTGACGATGGAGTTCGCCATGGTCTATGTGGTCAGGGCTCATGTGTACACCGGCTCGATGCTGAGCCTCCTTATCGCGACGATGGTGGTGACCATCCCGTTGGCCTGGCTGCTGCACCGCTTCACCCGAGTTCGGACGAGCTAGAGTAGGTTACCCTGTCCTAAGTTGATGCGAAGGCGACGAAGGTATCAGGGACACATGACCGAACAAAAGGCGTCGCGGGGCTGGCAGGGCGCGGTGCTGAAGCTGCTGCGAGCTGGGGACTACCGTCTCACCGTGACCGGTCGGCGCGAGATCAGCCCGCGCTACCTGCGGTTGAGCTTCGATGCCGGCGGGATGCTCGACGAACATTCCCTACATCCGACGATGTGGATCCGGATGTGGTTCGCCGACGGGCACCAACGCGGTTACACGCTGGTCGACCCCGATCCGGCCGCAGGCACCATGGATATCGAGTTCGCCCTGCACGACGGCTGCGCATCGGAATGGGCACGGGCCGCGCAACCCGGCGACACCATCGAGGCGACGGTGCTCGGTAGCAAGTTCGCTATCCCCGACCCGACCCCCACTGGGTATGTCATCGTCGGCGACACCGCATCACTGCCGGCGATCAACTCCCTGCTCGCCTCGATTGGGGACGCCCCGGCGCAAGTGTTTCTAGAGGCCTGCTGCGACGACGACAAATGCCTGCCGGTGGCGCGCGGCGCCGATGTCACCTGGGTGGACCGCAAGAACGCCGGCGAAGCGCTGCTCGAGACGGTGCGGTCAGCGGCGTTCGACGCAGGCGACCACTTCGGCTGGGTGGCCTGCGACACCCGCACCACGCGGTCAGTGGCCAAGGTGCTGCGGGAGGACTTCGGCATTCCGCGGAAATCCATAAAGGCGCAAGCCTATTGGTTGCCCTGACCCGACATTCCTGGCCGGACATGTCAGCCCGTCGGTCGACGCCACCCACAGCAATAACGGCTACAACCGGTCATTGGGCAGCCGATGTTGTCTACCGCCGGGCGGAAACCGGCGTCACGATCGGGACGACGAACTCCTCGATCATCGCCCGCTCGTCGGCTTCGTCTTGGCCGGGGAACATCAGCAGCGAGATGATGACCCGCACCGCCCAACGGGCCCGTCGTTGCACGGTGGCCGGGTCGTCGGGACCCAGGGAGTGCAGAAACGCGGCGGCCAGGCCGGTAATCACTTCGGACTGTCCGGCCATCTCGCCACCGATCGGCGGGCGGGTGCCGGCAAACCACGCCGCCAGAGCAGGGCTATCGCGAACCATCCGCAATGTGGCGGTGATGCTGGCGATCAGACGTTCGCGCCGGTCGTCGATACCGTTGATCTGCCGCATGATCTCGCGGCTCAGCCGATAAGTCTCGCGGTGCACGTAGGCGGTTCGCAGCGCCTCCCGGCTCTCGAAGTACCGGTACAGGGTCGCGCGGGAACAGCCTGCGGCCCTGGCGATCTCGTTCATGCCGATCGAAGCCGGGTCACGCTGCGTGTAGAGCTGCTCGGCGGCGTCGAGTATGCGGTCTGCGGCTACCTCGGTGCGGCGCGCGGCCAGCCAGTCATTACCTGCCATCAGGCCTTCATTCGAATCGGCACCGACAACGGACGCCGGACATAACTGCCACCGGCCCACACGATGCGCGACTCTTCCACCTCGAAGTCCGGCCAGCGGGCCAGCAGTTCGGTCAGCGCGACCCGTGATTGCATCCGGGCCGCAGCCGCGCCCAGGCAGTGGTGCGCGCCGTGGCTGAAGGTCAGGATGTTGCGCGGGCATCGGGTCACATCGAGTTCGCCTGCGTCGGTGCCGTATTGGCGTTCATCCCGGTTGGCCGACCCGTACAGCAGCAGCACCCGGCGACCGGCCGGAACGGTGGTGTCGCCGATCGTCACGTCGCGGGTGACCGTACGTGTCAGGCCCTGCACCGGTGAGGTAAGCCGCAGCAGTTCCTCGATGGCGTCGGGAATGAGTTCCGGGTTATCCACCAGCAGCTGACGCTGGTCGGGCCGCTGGTGCAGCAATGGCATCGAGCCGCCGAGCATGCCGGTGACGGTGTCGTTGCCGCCGGTGACCATGGTGAACGTGAAGGCCAGTATCGACAGCGTGCCGGCGATGTCTCCATCCGCGCCGACTCCGGCGGCGACCAGGTGCGAGATCGTGTCGTCCGCGGGTTCGGTTCGCCGCCGTTCGATCAGCCCGGTGAAGTAGGCCATCATCGACCCGACCGCGTCGCCGACAGTTTCCAGCGCGCCTGCGATGCCGCCCTCGGCCGTGTTGGCTGCGACGATGGCCTGGGTCCAGCCGTCGAATTGCGTCCGATCCTCTTCGGGCACACCGAGATAGTGCGCGACCACCATCGACGGCAGTGGTTTGAACAGCTCGGTGACAATATCGCCGCCGCCGTTGGCGCGCAGCTTCTCGATGCGCTCGACGACGAAGTCGCGCACCTTGGGCTCCACTGCCTCAACCTGTCGCGGGGTGAAGCCGCGTGACACCAGTTTGCGAAACTCGGTGTGTACCGGCGGATCCTGCATCACCATCGGTGGGTTATCTTGCAGCCCAATCAGTTCCAGTTCTCCGTAATTGACGGTCAGCCCCTGTGCGGAGGAGAAGGTCTCGTGGTCGCGGGCGGCCGACCAGACGTCAGCGTGCCGCGAGAGCACGTAGTAGTCGTGGTCGGGACGCTGCGGCGGGATGACGTGGTGCACCGGGTCGTGGTCTCGCAACGCGCGGTACATCGGCCAGGGATTAGGCCAGGTTTCGGCAGTGGCGAGCTGGAACGTGACCGGAGAACTGTGAGACAAAGCTACCGACATGTCTTATTCGTACGACAGAGTTAGCCCTGTGTCAACCGTCGACTGTGAATCTGGCGACGGGACTGCGTCAAACGGGTTTGCTTCCCGACTGTCGTTCAATCGAGTTCGGTGAGGACGGGCGGGGCCTGCTCAGGGTGTCGGTCGAGTTCTGTGCCTCTACGCCGAATGGAGCTTGGCCCCAACCTATTGTGGGGTGGATCGTTGGTTATGCCGCTGCAGGGACGTTGATGGTACCGGCCTGCGCAGCGTTCCAGGCGACACGTTCGGTAATGATCGACGTGCACCCAGCGCAGCAGCAGCAGCAGCCAGCGCTGCTTTGGCCTGACCATCAGATGAGCGGATTCTTGTCTCGGGTGGTCAGATGCCGGTAACGGGCTGCCATCACCGGATTGTGGCGTTGGGCGCCCCATACCGCGCGCCAAGCGGCCAGCCGCAGCCGCAGGCCGGCCACGCCCAGAGATCCGCGATCGACCAGTGCTGATACCACTGTTGTTCTCGCGCGGACATAGCCCGGCGTGCTTGACCAGCGCGCGGGGGCTATCGAAACGGGTGGGATCGCCGGTCTCAGCCAAAATCGCCGCCACCCCGATCGCGCTGACCCCGGGGATGCTGCCTGCCAGCTCGGTGAGTTCGAGCTCGTCGAGGATCTCCAGCATGCAAGTTTCCACTTCCGCGCGGCGAGACCTGGCCGCGCGCCAATCCTCGAGCACCCAGCCGGCGCGCTCCAGGGCGCCTCGACGCTGGGCGCTCACCCCGGCCGAATCGGTCAAGGCCACAAAGACCGCGACGACGATCCGTCGCCGGGACTGCTTGCCACCCCAGCGCGGCAGCTCTCGACGCACCGCGGCCTCAAACCGTGCCAGGCCAAGCCGTTTCAACCGCTCAGGACGCCCGTCGCAGCGCTGCAACACCACCGCTAAGGCGGCGCACCAGATGACCGAGTCAAACTGGCGCACCGCTGCGCCCAGCACCGCCGGCCAGGCGCACTCCAGTAGATCCCGCAACTGCTGCACACACGCCGTCGCCTCGGTGATCAGCCGTGCCCGGCGCGCTCCCAGGTGCCGCAATCGCGCCCAGGTCTCATCGGCACGCTCGGGCGCATAGCACCGCAACTGAGCCACCAACCGCGCGATCAGCACCGCATCTTTGTCATCGGTCTTGTCCCGGGTGTAGTCCTCGGACTCGCGGGCCCGACCCGTCAGCAACGGTTGTACGCACACCAGAGTCATATTGCGTTGCGCTGCAAGCTGATCCAACACGCGCCAGCGATGACCGGTCGGCTCGCAGGCGACCGTGACATCGGCGAAACCGAGCTGGCGGGCCTCCGTGCGCGCCCAATCCAGCACCGGGCCAAGCCGCCACGCCTTGGCCTTTACCCGCCTGCGTGCCAGCACCTGTGAATCATGATTGGTAAGCACGATCGCCTGTTTCTCATCGGCCAAATCAATCCCCACGATCGCGTTGTCAACCGGCACCAGCTCCCGCAATCTGGCCAACTGGGCATTGCGGCGCTTATCGCCACGCGACAAACCACTACCCTGGATCACGACGTCCTCCTGACTGTTATGGGACACCAAGCCCTTCGACGACATCAGGAGGACGTCTCTTTCACACCCATCAACACGCGCATCAGCCATATCGCTCTTACTACGCCGTGCAGTCGTCGTCAGATTCACACTCGACGCCCTGAGCGCAGAGATCTAGATCCCCGCGCCGGGATTGAGGATGCCGTCTGGGTCCAATGCCTGCTTGATGCGCCGGTTGAGATCCATGACGTCGGGCCCGAGATAGCCGGCCAGCCACGGCCGCTTCAACCGGCCGATGCCGTGCTCGCCGGTGATTGTGCCACCCAGGCCGACGGCCAGGTCCATGATTTCGCCGTACGCGAGATGGGCCCGCTCGGCCATCGCGGCATCTTCGGGGTCGTACACGAGCAACGGGTGGGTATTGCCGTCGCCGGCGTGGGCGATCACCGAGATCATCAGGTCGCGCTCGTCGGCGATGCGCGCAATTCCGGTGACCAGCTTGCCCAGCGCGGGCAGCGGCACCCCGACGTCTTCGAGCAACAGTGTCCCCTTGCTTTCGACCGCCGGGATGCAGAACCGCCGGGCGGCGACGAACGCCTCACCCTCGTCCGGGTCATCGGTCGAAAACACTTCTGTCGCACCGTTTTCAGCGAATACCGCGGCCATCACTCCGGCGTCCTCGGTGCTGGTCCGCCCACGTTCGTCGGAACCGGCCACCAGCATGGCGGCCGCCCCGCGGTCCAGGTCCATGCGCAAGGTGTCCTCGACGGCGTTGATCGCCACCGAATCCATGAACTCCAGCATCGCGGGGCGAAGCCGCGCGGTGACCCCGAGCACCGCGTCGACCGCCGCCTGGACCGAGTCGAAGCTGGCCACCACGATGCTCGACGCATTTTGTGCGGGCAGCAGCCGCAGCGTCACTTCCGTGATGACTCCCAGCGTGCCTTCGCTACCGACGAACAGTTTGGTCAGGCTCAGCCCGGCGACGTCCTTGAGCCGCGGACCACCCAGCCGGACCGCGGTGCCGTCGGCCAGTACAACCTGCATGCCCAGCACGTAGTCGGTGGTGACGCCGTACTTCACACAGCACAGCCCGCCGGCATTGGTGGCGATATTGCCGCCGATGCTGCAGATCTCGAACGACGACGGGTCGGGCGGATACCAGAGACCGTGTTCGGCGGCCGCCTTCTTCACCTCTGCGTTGAACAGGCCGGGCTGACACACCGCGGTGCGGGTGACCGGGTCGACGGCGATGTCGCGCATCTTCTCCGTCGACAGCACGATCCCGTTATCCAGCGCGGTGGCCCCGCCAGACAGCCCGCTACCGGCTCCCCGGGTAACCACCGGGACCCGGTTGGCAGCGGCCCAGCGTAGGACAGTCTGCACCTCTTCGGTGCGTCGCGGCCGGACCACGGCCAGCGGTTTGCCGGCCGACGGGTCCAGAGCGCGGTCTTGCCGGTAGCCGTCGGTCACTGCGGGATCGGTGACCACCATCCCCTCGGGCAGTTCGGCGATCAGGCCTGCCAGCGCGTCCACCGGGCCGATCCTACGTCGCCGGGTCGACAGCGAGCTCTGGCGCACGATCCAGTTCGCGCAGAGACGGCAGCGCGACGCAGATCAACCCGGTGACCAGGATCGGCAGCGCCAGCGCGAAGAACGCGACGTGTAGTCCGTAGGCGTCGGTCAACGGGCCGGCCAGCAGCAGACCCAATGGGCCCGCGGCGTAAGCAAGTGACGTCATCACCCCGACCACTCGGCCACGCAGATGCTGGGGCGCCCGGGTTTGCATCACGTAGTTGTAGATCGGCTGGATCGGCCCGTAGACCAGGCCGATCAACCCACACAGCACCAGGATGACCGGCAACGGCGGTAGGACTGCGATGACAGCCGCCGCCACCCCAAGGGTGAGTACCGCAGTCAGCATGATCGCGCGGCGGGGCAGGCGCTGGGACAGCGCCGCGTAGCCGAGCGCGCCTACCAGGCCGCCGAGGGACAGCGCCATCAGCACCGAGCCCAGCTGCCCCGGTTGATGCCGGTCGCTGAAGTATTTCGGGAACAGCACGCTCTCCATGGGCAGGTACAGCGCGGTGACGGCGAGGTCGATCAGGGCCAGCGTGCGCAGCACCCGCAGGCTCCAGACGAAACGCAATCCCTCGGTGATGCCGGACACCAGCCCCTCGGGCCGGGTCGTGTGCAGCGGCTTGCCGGCGCCCTCGAGCCGCAAGGCGGCAATCGCGATGATGGACAACGCGAACGCCCCTGCGGTGATCCACATCGTGGTGATGCCACCGACCGTTGCGATCATCAAGCCGGCGATGCCCGGGCCCACGACAAAAGCCAGGTTGAAGATCGCCTCGTAGCTGCTGTTGGCCCGATCCAGCGACCAGCCCGCTCGGGCGGCGGCCTCGGGCAGCATCGACTGGCGCGCAGTCATCCCGGCCGGGTCGAAGCAGGCCGAGAGGGCGCCCAGTGCCGCGAGCACCCCGACGTTGACTGCCTCCCCGCCGAACGCCCACGCCACCGTCGGGACGGCGGCCACCGCTGTCCCGGACATGGCGTCGGACACCAGTGACACTCGGCCACGCCCGAAGTAGTCGACCGCGGTACCGGCGATCAGCGTCGAGAACAGCAGTGGCAGCGTGATCGCGCCGGCCACGATCGACGCCTGCCCCGCGCTGCCCTCGCGCTGCAATACCAGCCACGGGAAGGCGACGATCGAGATGCCGTCGCCTGCCGACGCCATCAATGTGGCGAACAGGATCAGGAACGCCGGGCCGCGGCTGCTGTTGTTCATGGGATATCGCGGCTGAATGTAGCGCCTTACCCGCATCCGCAACCACCGAATTTGGGGCCGGTTCTCCCGGATTCGCTACTGCCTGCGCCGGACTGCAGGATGTTCGTGTGCTCATGCATCCGAACACCGGCCGGGCGTTCGGGTCCCCGGTTGGTCCCGGCACCGGCTGGCCGGGTGATCCGGCGACGCCGCAGACGCCAGTGGCTGCCGACGCCGCGCACGTCCAGGAACTGGCGAGCGCCGCAGGCTCGATTCCGGAGCTCGACGCTGCGATCAGCGTGTGCCGGGCCTGCCCCCGGCTGGTCACCTGGCGTGAGGACGTCGCCGTCGCCAAACGCCGGGCCTTCGCCGACCAGCCGTACTGGGGACGCCCGGTGCCGGGCTGGGGATCGGAGCGGCCGTGGCTGTTGATCGTCGGCCTGGCGCCGGCCGCGCACGGCGCCAACCGGACGGGGCGGATGTTCACCGGCGACCGGTCCGGGGACCAGCTGTACGCGGCATTGCACCGGGCCGGGCTGGTGAACCAGCCGACCAGCGTCGACGCGGCGGACGGTTTGCAGGCCAATCAGATTCGGATCGTCGCGCCCGTGCGGTGCGCGCCTCCGGCCAACGCCCCGACACCGGCCGAGCGCGTGACGTGCGCGCCATGGCTGGACGCCGAATGGCGCTTGGTTTCCGATGACGTCCGGGTGATCGTTGCCCTGGGCGGGTTCGCCTGGCAGGTCGCGTTACGACTGCCGGGCGCAGCCGGGATGCGCAGGCCGCGGTTCGGCCACGGCGTCGTCGCGCAGCTGCCATCCGGTGTGCGATTGCTGGGCTGTTACCACCCGAGCCAGCAGAATATGTTCACCGGTAGGTTGACTCCGGCAATGCTCGACGACATTTTCCGCGAGGCAAAGAAGCTGGCAGGGATCAAGTGACTGAAGTTCTGGTTTCCGGCGCCAGCGTCGCCGGTACAGCGTTGGCATATTGGCTTGGACGGCATGGCTATTCGGTCACTGTGGTGGAGCGCTACCCGGGGCTGCGGCCGGGCGGCCAGGCGATCGACGTGCGCGGTCCGGCGCTGACGGTGCTGGACCGCATGGGGCTACTCGACGCCGCTGAGGACCGCAAGACGCGAATCCGCGGCGCTTCCGTCGTCGATCGCGACGGCAACGAGCTGTCCCGGGACACCGAATCGACGCCGACCGGCGGTCCCATCGACAACCCCGACATCGAGCTGCTGCGTGACGACTTGGTCGAATTGCTTTACGGGGCAACCGAACCAACGACCGAATACCTATTCGACGACAGCATTGTCACCTTGGAGAACCGCGGCCCCGCCGCCGATGTGACTTTTGAGCGCGCGGCCCCCCGCAGCTTCGACCTGGTTATCGGCGCCGACGGCTTGCATTCCAATGTGCGCGGGCTGGTTTTCGGGCCAGAGGAGCGATTCATCAAGAGACTGGGGACTTACGCGGCGATTTTCACCGTGCCCAACTTCCTGGACCTGGACTACTGGCAGATCTGGCACTACGGGGACTCCACCATGGCCGGGATCTACAGTGCGCGCAACAACACCGAGGCCCGGGCCATGTTGGGCTTCATGGACACCGAACTGCGGATCGACTACCGCGACACCGAAGCCCAGTTCGCCGAGGTGGAACGGCGGATGGCCGACGACGGCTGGGTGCGCCCGCAACTTTTGCAGTACATGCGGACCGCACCGGATTTCTACTTCGACGAAATGGCGCAGATCGTGATGGATCACTGGTCAATCGGCAGGGTGGCGCTGATGGGCGACGCCGCGTACTGCTGCTCGCCGCTGTCGGGCCAGGGGACCAGCGTCGCCCTGCTGGGCGCCTACATCCTGGCCGGCGAGCTCAAAGCGGCCGGTGACGACCACGGGCTCGGCTTTGCCAACTACTTCAGGCGGTTTCACGGCTATATCGAACGCACCCAATTTCTGGCCACCGACAACATTCCGGGCGGTGCGCCCATATCGCAGGAGCAGTTCGACCTCATCGTGCGCTCGATCACGCTCAGGGACTACTGAGCCGGGCCGGGAACGTTCGCACGGCCGCAGGCGTTGACGCCATCGTGCGTCTTTCCGTCCTTGATCTCGTCCCGGTGCGCACGGACCAGATCGACCAGCGACGCGCTGGCGGCCACCGTGGCGCTGGCGCAGACCGCGGACCGGCTGGGTTTCACTCGCTACTGGGTCGCCGAACACCACAACATGCCGTCCGTGGGGGCCACCAGCCCGCCGGTGCTGATCGCCTACCTGGCCGCGCAGACCTCGCAGCTGCGACTCGGTTCAGGTGGCGTGATGCTGCCCAACCACGCGCCGCTGGTGGTGGCCGAGCAGTTCGCGCTGCTGGAAGCGGCCGCTCCGGGCCGGATTGACCTCGGCATCGGCCGGGCGCCCGGCTCCGACCCGGTGACGTCATATGCGCTGCGTGGCGACCGCGACGATCGCGACATCGAGAACTTCCCCGAATACCTCGACGATGTGGCCGCGCTGATGAGCGCGCGCGGCGTGCTGGTGCCGCTGCGCTCCGGGGACTACACGCTCAAGGCCACTCCGGCCGCCGCCACCGAACCGCGGCTGTGGCTGCTGGGGTCGTCGATGTACTCGGCGCACCTGGCCGCCGCCAAGGGGCTGCCGTACGTGTTCGCCCATCACTTCTCCGGCAAGGGAACCCAAGAGGCACTCGAGCTGTACCGCTCCCGATTCGTGCCCAGTGATCAAGCTGGCGAGCCGGTGACGTTCTTGACCGTGAACGCCGCCGTGGCCGAAACACGGGACGAGGCAACGGCGTTGATGTTACCCAACCTGCAGATGATGGCGCGGCTACGGACCGGGCAGCCGCTCGGGCCGGTGCCGCTGGTCGAGGACGCTCGAGTCGCTGAGCTGACGCCGCCCCAGCAGCGCATCGTGGACAGCGGCCTCGAGCGGGCCGTCGTCGGCTCACCCGCCGACGCCGCCGACCAGCTGCGCGCTCTTGCCGAGCAGTTCGGCGTCGACGAGGTGATGGTGCACCCGGTCGCCTCGGCGCACCGCGGCACCGACCCTGCGACCGCACCGGCCCGGGTGGCAACGCTGGAGCTACTGGCCAAGGAGTTGTTTTAGTCGGTCCTTCTAATCGGTAATAGCCGGCTGCTGAGATTGAGTCGAAGCGGGATCGGGCGCGTGGCTGGTGATCCAATGCTGCATGTCATCGGCGGGCAACGGCGGACTGTGCACAAAACCCTGGGTGATGGTGCAGCCGTACCGCCGCAGTGCGCTCAACGTCACCTCGTCTTCTACTCCCTCGGCGACGAGGTCCGCTCCAAGGCTGTGCGCCAACGCAACCGTGGAGCGCACGATGGCAACCGATCGCGGGTCTTGGGCGAGTCGTGCCACGAATATCCGGTCGAGTTTCAGCTCGTCGACCGAGATGTTCTGCAGGCGTGCCAGCGACGACCATCCGGTGCCGTAGTCGTCGAGCGAGATGCGAACGCCGAGGCGCCGCAGCGCGGCGACGGTGTTACGGGACTGCACCCGGTCGATCAGGGTGCTTTCGGTGATCTCGATGATGAGAGCGTTGGCGGGCAAACCGTGGGTTCGCAGCAGCCGCTCGATCGTGCCTACCAGGTCGAGGTCGAGCAGATTCGTCGCCGAGAGGTTTACCGCTACGGTCGCGGCGATGCCCTGCTCGCGCCAGGACCGGATCTGTTCGAGGGCGAGGTTGACCGTGCGGTTGGCCACCGTGCGCATCAGTCCGCCGCGTTCGCCGGCGGGCAGGAATTCCTCGGGTAGCAGCAACCCACGGCTGGGATGGTGCCAGCGCAGCAGTGCCTCGACGCTGTGGATGCTGCCGTCGCGTGCGTTGATCTTGGGCTGGTAATAACACGTCAGTTCGTCACTACCCAACAGCGCGGTGCGTAGTTCCTCGACGAGGTTGGGGTCGTTGTCGCGATACAGCCCGAACGCCGGGTCGTACACCGCGATCTTGCTTTCGGCGGATTTGGCGTGAGGAATCGCCGTCTCGGCGCGATTCAGCAGCTCCTGTGGATGATCACAGTGGTCAGGACATAGCGCAATGGCGATGCGGGCATCGACTTGCACGGTGATCGGATCCAGTGCGAACGGTTCGCTCAAAGCCTCGAGCAAACGACCCGCCTGGGCGCGTGCGGCAATCAGGTCGGACCCTTCGGCCAGCAGGATTGCGAATTCATTATCGCCTGCGCGCGCAAGCAGCTCCTCACGACCCACATTGTTTGACAGCCGATTCGCTATGTGGCACAACAGCTCATCGCCGAAGTGGCGACCGACTGAGTCGGTGATCTCCTGGAACTCACAGAGATTCAGCAACAGAAGCGCTCGACGTGATGGTGCCCTGGTCGCCAACGAGGTACCCGACAACCCGGAGCCGGACACGGCGGTCAGGGCTGTCGCCAGTGAGCGCCGATTGGGCAGCGCGGTCAACTCGTCGGTCATCGCATGCTTGTGTCTTTCGGCCGATATCGCTGAGTCGGCGGGCTGCGGCGATGCATAGGGGAAGGCCAGCTCGGGCACGAAACTGCGGATACATTGGCCGCCGTCGCGTTTGGCGGCATACATAGCCAGGTCGGCGTGCTGCAGGAGCTCGTCGACGGTGCAACTCGATTCGGCGGCGGCCACTGTGAACCCGATGCTCGGACGTACCGCTATCGGAACGCCGCTCGATCACGATTGCTGCGCTGAATGCTTCGAGGACCCGACGCGCCGCCGCTTGTGATTCCTCGACGGAACCTTCGATGAGCACGGCGAATTCGTCACCACCAAGCCGTGCAACGGTGCCCGTGTCTCCCAACGCAGTGGTGAGCCGCCTGGCGACCCGGATAAGAAGTTCGTCGCCGGCCGGATGGCCCAAGGCGTCGTTGACCGACTTGAAGTTGTCGAGGTCGAGGCACAGCACCGCGATCGTTGCGGCGTCCGCGACGTTGCATGGGCGGCGGCTTGTTCCAATCGATGCAGGAACTGAGCCCGATTGGCCAGACCGGTCAGGCTGTCACGAAACGCTTCCCGCGCGACTTCAGACAACAAGCTCTGGTTTTCGACGAGCACAATGAACTGTCGGGCGAGCACCGCGGCGACGAGGATTCCCAGCGCGGCGAGCATCGGTCCGTGCGCCATCAGGCCTACCGCGTGGCCCAATCCGACCGCGGCGGCCAGCAGCAGCGGCAGGTAAGGCAACCACAGCAGGGTACGGGACAAAATCTCATTTCGCGATGCCGCTGTGGGGGACTCGTTGACGCTGCACAGGGCAGCCAGCGCCATCATTCCCAATCCGGCCACTCTGCCCAGGTCGGCCAGATCGCCGACGTGATAGCTGCCGACCCCGGTCTGGAACACCATCGCGATGTCGGCAACGGCGATCGTCGTGATTCCGCCGGCTAGCAGGCTCAGGCTCGGCGGGTCGCCGGGACGAACCCGTGACAACATCAGGATCGCCGTCGTCATGAGGACGACATCGGCGAAAACCTGCGATGAGCGTCGCGGGCCGCGAGCCACTGTCCTCGCGCAGCTGTTTGTCGAGGACGAACACCCACGAGATCACGAACAGCGAAGTCGCCACGATGAGACCGTCCAGCACCAGCCGCCGAGGACTGTGGCGAGATAGATGGGACAACAGCACCAAAGACACGTCATGGCGCCGATCGGATATAAGACGGAACACGGCCTCAGCCGCAGCCGGGTGAGTGGCGTGCTCAAGTTCCGGGCGCACCTCATAGACCGACCAGATGCACCTCACCCACCGCCCAGCCCACAAGGGCCGTCACCAGCGCCAGCCATCCGAATCTGCGGCGCCCGACCGCGAAACGAGCCGCGTAGCCGGCACATGGCCGCCGCGAACAACAAGACACAGCACCGACACGACCTCGTCGACCGGCCGAGTTGCGTAGGGGCCCTCCCACCCGCAAATCGACGAGGCTACGACCAGCACTGCCGCGAGACCGTATCCCGCCGACGACGAGCCAACCGATGCGCGCAGGCAGCCCGAACCGCCGCCACGGATTTCCCGTCCAGCGTTTCATAGCCGCTCCATCCGATCCGGCGCTTTGCGGTGAACAAAAGGAGCTTCACCGCGCTGAGGAGAATAAACCGCTGCGGCTCCTTCAGGGTCAATCCGGCGTCAGCACGAAGATCGGGATGGGCCGCGACGTCCGCCTCTGATAGCCGGTGTACCGGTTCGCGTTGTTCTTGTTGACGAGCTGCCACAGCCGCGGGTAGTCGGAGTCGTCCGGGGCGACCCGCCGCGCCGCCACGCGCGAATCGCTTAGGGCCGACGTTGATTTCGCATTCCGGGTGCTTGCGCAGGTTGTGGTACCAGCCGGGGTGGCGCTCATCACCGCCGTTGGAGGCGACGATCAGATACGAGTCGCCATCGCGCGCATACGTCAGCGAAGTGGTGCGCGGCCGCCCCGTTTTGGCGCCAACCGTGTGAAGCAGCAGGCTAGGTGGCACACCCGGTATCCGGTGCCCGATCCGGCCATTGGTCTTCTGGTAGATCTTGTCGTGCAGACGCAAAATCGGTACGCCCACCAATTGCTCGAACGGAGTGAGATTGCTCATGGGCTCAGTCTGACTGACTCGCGTCGATCCGGGCGAGCCCCTCCCGCAGGATCCGTCCGGTGGCCTCCCGGTCCGGGTCGCGGCGCAGCACCATCCCTTTGGCGACCGACAGCTTGTCGCCGTTGCGCCGCGGCAGCACATGCAGGTGGATGTGGAACACCGTCTGGAAGGCGGCACGGCCGTCGTTGATCCCGATGTTGGTCGCGTCGGCCAATTCCGTCGCCCGGGCCGCCCGCGCGATGCGTTGGCCGATGGTGACCATCTCGGCCAGCGTCTCCGGCGGGGTGTCGGCGAGGTCCACGGTGTGTCGTCTGGGCAACACCAGGGTGTGGCCGCGGGTGAAGGGGCGGATGTCGAGGATGGCCAGATAGCCGTCGTCTTCGTAGATCCGGATGGCGGGAGCTTCCCCGGCGGCGATCGCACAGAACACGCAGGACATGTCGCCACCGTACTGGCCTGGTCCTTGGCATGGGCCCCTGGCCAGTGGGGACCAGTCGGGGGATGTCTGGAACCGTCTATGTGAGCCGGATACGCTGCGCCAGTGGACCCTAGCGATCTCGCCTTCGCCGGCGCGGCCGAACAGGCGCGGATGCTGGCCGACGGTGAACTCACCGCTCCGGTGCTGCTCGAGATCTACCTGGAACGGATCGAACGGCTGGACAGCGATCTGCGCGCCTACCGGGTGGTGCTGTATGACAGCGCGCGTGAGCAGGCCGAGGCCGCCCAGCAACGCCTCGACGCCGGTGAGCGGCTGCCGCTACTCGGCGTACCGATCGCGATCAAAGACGATGTCGACGTCGCCGGTGAGGTGACGACGTACGGCAGCGGCGCGCACGGGCCCGCCGTGACGTCGGACGCGGAGGTGGTTCGCCGGCTGCGTGCGGCTGGTGCTGTCATCATCGGCAAAACCGCTGTGCCCGAGTTGATGATCATGCCCTTCACCGAGTCGCTGACGTTCGGGGCTACCCGCAACCCGTGGAACCCCAATCGCACGCCGGGCGGCAGCAGCGGCGGCAGCGCTGCCGCGGTCGCCGCCGGGCTGGCTCCGGTGGCACTGGGATCCGATGGCGGCGGTTCGATTCGCATCCCGTCGACCTGGTGTGGTTTGTTCGGGCTGAAACCGCAACGTGATCGCATCTCGTTGGAGCCGCACGACGCGGCGTGGCAGGGACTGAGCGTCAACGGCCCGATAGCGCGGTCGGTGATGGACGCGGCGCTGTTTCTCGATGCGACGACAACGGTGCCCGGTCCCGAAGGCGAGTTCGCCGCCGCGGCCGCACGCGAACCCGGCCGCCTGCGCATTGCCCTGAGCACCAAGGTCCCAACGCCGATGCCTATCAGGTGCGGAAAGGCGGAGCTGGACAGCAGTCGAGCATGGCGGGTGCGTTGCTTCGCGATCTGGGCCATGAGGTCATCACCCGCGATCCCGAGTATCCGGCCTCGGCGATCTACGCGAACTACCTGCCCCGCTTTCTGCGCGGTATCAGCGACGACGCGGACGCACAGGCTCACCCAGAGCGACTGGAAGCACGTACCCGCGCGATCGCGCGCCTCGGTTCGTTCTTCTCCGACCGGCGGATGGCGGCCTTGCGCGTCGCCGAGGCCGCGGTGAGCAGCCGGGTCCAGTCGATCTTCGATGATGTCGATGTCGTCGTCACACCGGGCACCGCGGCCGGCCCGTCCCGGATCGGCGCCTACCAACGCCGGGGTGGAGTGTCGACGCTGATGCTGGTTGCGCAACGGGTTCCGTACCAGCAGATCTGGAATCTGACCGGCCAGCCCGCCGCAGTCGTGCCGTGGGACTTCGACGGCGACGGCCTGCCGATGTCGGTGCAGCTCGTCGGCCGGCCCTACGACGAGGCGACGCTACTGTCGCTGTCCGCGCAGATCGAAGCCGCCAGACCGTGGGCCCACCGGCGACCGCCGTTGTCATAACAGCGTACGGAATCGCCCGCCAGGCGGCCAGCTTTTCATCCGGTCGCACGGCATGCGCCGGGCTGGTCGACGGCAGCCGCTGGTACTGGACCCGCTCGGTCGGGTCCGCCAGCCTGCGGTACAGTTCAGCGGCCTTGGCGCCGTTGAAGTACACCCGCGTGATGGTGGGGTAGTTGGCGAAAAGCTCTAAAGTTGTTGACCACCAAGTTTGGATCGATTGCCGAGTCTGCGCTGCCGACGCGGCGGCACCTGTGCAGCACATCCCAGAGGGCCACACCGGGGACGCAGGCCGTCAGGCGCGCCTCATATGGCGCGTCTGCGTCGAAAAAGCTCACCGGTGATTGGCCAGAACGCATTTCGCGGATTGGCGTAGTACTGGCGCGCCACCAGTGATTGGGCGCTCGGGAAGGAACCCAGGATCAGCACCCTGGCACGGTCGTCGACAACCGGTGGGAATCCCTGGAGCGGCGGTGTGGTCATCGACTTCACATGATGACCCGCCGGCGTTAACGTTGACCCGTGGAAGACCAAGTGGATCACGTGCACGGGGCGTCGAGCAGAACATCGAGGATCTGCTCGACGGCCTCGACGGCACCGCGCGCGCCGAGCGCGCCGAGCTCGTCGAGTGGCTGCTCGAGCAGGGCATCACCGCCGACGAGATCCGGGCGACCAACCCGCCGCTGCTGCTGGCCACCCGCCACCTCATCGGAGACGACGGCACCTACGTATCCACCCGCGAGATCAGCGAGAGCCATGGCGTTGACCTGGAGCTGCTGCAGCGCGTACAGCGCGCGATCGGCCTGGCCAGGGTGGACGACCCGGACGCGGTCGTGCACATGCGCGCCGACGGCGAAGCCGCCGCGTACGCGCAGCGGTTCATCGAGCTGGGGCTGGATCCCGATCAAGTGGTGCTCGTCGTGCGGGTTCTCGCCGAGGGCCTGTCACACGCGGCCGAGGTCATGCGTTACACCGCGTTGTCGGCGATCATGCGCCCGGGAGCCACCGAGCTGCAGATCGCCCAGGCGTCGAAGGCGCTGGTGAGCCAGATCGCGCCGCTGCTCGGCCCGATGATCCAGGACATGCTGTTCATGCAGTTGCGGCACATGATGGAGACCGAAGCGGTCAATGCCGGTGAGCGGGCCGCCGGCAAGCCGCTGCCGGGCGCGCGCCAGGTCACTGTTGGCCTTCGCCGACCTGGTCGGGTTCACCCGGCTGGGTGAGGTGGTATCGGCCGAGGAGCTGGGTCACCTTGCCAGCCGGCTGGCCGACCTGGCTCGCGACCTGACCGCCCCGCCGGTGCGGTTCATCAAGACGATCGGCGACGCGGTGATGTTCGTCTGCCCTGATCCGGTGCCATTGCTGGATGCCGTCCTGAAGCTCGTCGAGGCCGTCGACACCGACAACGACTTTCCCCGGCTGCGAGCGGGAGTGGCCTCCGGCATGGCGGTGAGCCGGGCCGGCGACTGGTTCGGCAGTCCGGTCAACGTCGGCAAGCCGGGTCACCGGGGTGGCGCGGCCGGGTTCGGTGCTGGTCGCGGATTCGGTCTGGGAGACCGTCGGAACTGACGATGCGGCGCATTCGAGGGGTCTTTCGCCGGCGCACGCCGGCTCAAGGGCATCAAGAACGAGGTCAAAGTTTTTCGGGTTCGCCGAGGCTCGAACGGCTCTGACAGCGCGTCTCACGCTGTCTCAGCGTATCACGGAGCACGGCGTCGTCGCGGAGATCCTGTCGCGAACATGGGCAGGCCCGGGCGACTCCAGGGGCGTCTGACTCCGTCTTATGCGGGTCCTGACGCGGCCGGATTTCTACCCCATCTTCCGGCGCTTGAATTCGGTCACTTCCGGGCCTGCTTCGCTACCAAAAATACAACGGTGAATGCCCTGATAGTCAACGGTTTTTCCGCGCCTGGAGCGCAACTCCGCGAACAGGGCCGCGGCGCCAGCCGGGCCGACCGTTCGCTGCCGGCGAACGCCTGATACGCATTACATATGCAACGATGTAATCATGTAATTCATGAAACACACCATCACATGCACGGGCGCCGGTACGGGCGCCCCGGGGGCTGGCAGCAAGCCCAGCAGCCCGACGCCAGCGGCGCGGCCGAATGGTTCGCCGGACGCCTGCCCGAAAGACTGGTTCGACGGCGATCCCACGGTCATCGTCGACCGCGAAGAGATCACCGTCATCGGAAAGCTGGCTGAACCCCGAAAGCTCCGGACAAGAAGAGAGCGAGGCCCGCGCAGCAGGGCGGGCCTCGCGATTCCGCGAAGAAACCCGGTCCGAGCGGATGCACATCGCCGATGAAGCGCAGGATCGCTACGGACGCAAGGTTTCCTGGGGCGTCGAGGTCGCCTCCGATACCGGCACGGAGCGGATTCTGTTCACGCACATCGCGGTACCGGTGATGACGCGCCTGAAGCAACCGGAACGCCAGGTGCTCGACACGTTGGTCGACGCCGGCGTCGCGCGGTCCCGCGCCGACGCACTCGCGTGGTCGGTCAAGCTGGTCGGTGAGCACACCGAGGAATGGCTGGCCAAGCTGCGCACCGCCATGTCGGCGGTCGATGATCTTGCGTGCGCAGGGGCCCGACCTGTCAGGCCTAATGCGGTCGCTGCTAGCGTCCCGAGTCGCCTACTTCGATTCTCTTGTCGACTTTGGCGATGATCTTGTCGGCGATCTGGCCACCTTGATCGGTGATGTGGTAGCCGCAGGCTTTGACGTCGACAACCACGTTGTTCGCCACGCTCATCGCGCGCTGGCACTCCCAGCCGTCAGCGCCTTCCTGGGTGTCCATCACCGTGATCCTCGGCGGGCTGCCTTTGACCTCGGCGAACGTCCACCTGTATGTCTTGCCGTTGTGCGTGGCAGTCACCGTCTTGCCCGCGCAGTTCTTCCAGTTGTTCGACGAAGTCTGCACGAACGAGCGGGCTTTGTCGGGGGACGGGAAGGTTACCGCGGCTTGGTTGACCCAGTGGTCGTTGTTGTCGCCCGGCTCCAACGACACCAAACCGCTGATTCCCGTGTAGCCGGTGCCGGCGTACACCGGATCTTGGCTGGTATACATCGCCCCCTGGCACTCAGGCAGGGACAGCGTCACCGGCGAGGCATCCATCGACGTGATGGGTTTCCCGGGTTGCACGTTTGACGAGCCCATCACGGAATTGACTTCTGATGCGCTCAGAAGCAGGGCGCTGAGACGGTCCTCCGGTATGGGTTTCGGCGGCGGTGTCGGCTTGGGTCGGGTGACGATCCAGATGCCTACCCCTCCGACGACGAGGACGAGCACGATGGCCACGGCGGCCACGATCGGCCACGGGTTGCGGGGTGCCGGGGGCTGGTTCCAGGCGGGTTGCTGTGGTGGCGGTGTGCTCGGCGGCGCGCCGCCCCAGCTGTTGCCCTGGTAGTACTGCGGGGCGGGGGCGGGCCGGCTCGCGGGCATCGGGCCGCTCGTCTGGGGCCACGCGGGCTGGCCGGCCGGCGCGGGCCGCTGTATCGGCCCTGAGGGTCCCGAGGGTCCGGAAGGCCCCACTGGCCCGGGATTGGCCGTGGCCGGATAGGGCGCAGGCGGTTGCTGGACGGGCGCAGGTCGCGGTGGGGTGGCGGCGGGGGCCGGTGGCGGGGGAGGGGCGATGGCGGTGGCCGGCATGGTGGGTGGCGCGATGGCCATGGGAGGGCCGGGCAGGGTGGATTCCTGGCTGCGGCGCAGGATGTCGGCGGCGTGGTCTTGATCGGGGTTGCTGAGCGCCTCGTGGGCGGCCAGGGCCAGATCGCCGGCGCTGGCGTAGCGATCCTCGGGCTTTTTGGCCATGCCGCGCGCGATCACCCCGTCGAATGCTTTGGGGATGCCCGCGCGGGCTGTGCTCACCTGCGGGATGGGGTCCATCAAGTGGGCGGTGACGAGGATGTTGGCACTGTCGGCGCTGTAAGGCGGGGACCCCGTCAGGCATTCGTGCAGCACACAGGCCAGTGCGTAGATGTCCGCGCGGTAGGTGACCTCGTCGTTGGAGAACCGTTCGGGGGCCATGTATTTCCAGGTACCCACCGCGGTGCCCAACTGGGTGAGCTTCTCGTCGCCGCCGGCGCTGGCGATGCCGAAGTCGACCAGGTAGGCGAAATCATCGCGGGTGACCAGGACGTTCTGCGGTTTGACGTCGCGGTGCATCACCCCGACGGCGTGGGCTGCGTCCAGGGCTGAGGCGATCTGGGTGATGATGGCCACCGCGCGCGGCGGGGTCAGCGGCCCGAAGCGTTTGAGCACGCTGTCCAGGTCGGTGCCCTCGATGAGCCGCATCTCCAGAAACATTTGTCCGTCGACTTCGCCGTAGTCGTGGATGGGGACCACGTGCGGTTCCTGTAAGCGGCCGGTGATGCGGGCTTCGCGCTTCAGCCGCTCGCGAAACACCGGGTCTTTGCTGAAATTTTCCGAAATCAGCTTGACCGCGACCGTCCACTCCTTGACGGTGTGCTCAGCCTCGTAGACCTCGCCCATCCCGCCGCGGCCCAACAGACGTTTGAGGCGGTAGGGCCCAAACATCGTCCCCACCCGCGAGCCTGGTGCGTCGCTCATCGCTGATCCTCCCAATCAACCCGCAATTCCGCAGACATTACCAACAACCCCCAGACAGCCGCGCCGGCTGCAATCCGAGGATGCGGCAAACATGACGGTAAGCCGCCACCAACCGGACTGCGGAGAAACCCCGACATCGACCCCGGGCGATGCCCGGCCGCTGCGCCGGTCATCTGCGTTCCAAGGATTTACCAAGGATCGGGCAATTGCGTGGGCACAAGCTTTCCCCAGCAGCCGAACCTGCGCGTCGGAGAAAGGTGAGACAGATGCTTGCCACAGGCGGGACCGCCCTCAAGGCCCCCATCGCAGTCATGTCCGACATGACCGCCTTGATCGGTGTCGCGGCGATGTTGCCCGTTCATTGGCGTGCAAAAGCCAAACGCGCATGGTCATACGGCGTGTACTACATCGGGTACCGCATGCTGTCGGTTCAGCTGTCGTGTGGTTCGCTGGCCGTCAGCGGGGTCCCGTTCGTGATGAAGCACGCCTGAAGTGGGCCGTTCACTTCCGGGCTTTGCGTTGGGGGTCGAGTCGCCTGAGCCGCATCGCGATCAGGATTACCAGCACGATGGCCTGCACAACGCAGGCCCCCGCGGCTATCAGCCAGCTACTGACCTTGTAGTCCCACAGCGGATCCCGGTCCCCACCCGCGGTCCGGCGCAGGTCGTTGAGATCGACGGTGGAAGCGGCCATCGCGTAGGCCCACCGCGACGGCGAGAGCCACGCCAGCTGCTCCAGCGGGACCCGGCCCTTCACCCCGAACATCCCGCCACACAGCACGAGTTGGGCCATGACCACCAGCACCAGCAGCGGCATGCCTCGATCGGCATTGCCGATCATCGCCGAAATCAGCAGGCCGATCATCATCGAGACCACGGTGACGGCGACGACCGCCACGGCCACTTCGACCGCGGGCCAGGGCAGGACGATTGATTGATCGGGTGGGGGCAGAAACGCCGGGCCGAGGAACCCGAGAATCAGTCCCTGCACGGTGGTCAGCGCGGTAAGGACCACCAACTTGGAGGCCAGGTAGGCGCCGCCGGACAAGCCGATGCCGTGTTCGCGGCGATATATTGCCTGCTCTTTGACGATTTCGCGGATCGAGGCAGCGCAGCCCATCAGCGCACCGCCGATGATCAGCAACACCAGTAACTGGGAGGGCTGAGTTGTCCTCTGTTCGATGGCCTTGGCCAGCGACAGGCCGGCCTTGCCCGGGACGGCGTGGGCGAACAGGCTCAGCAGCAGCGGCAGTGCCAGCAAGAACACCGAGTACTGGCGGTCGGCGGCGATGACCGCCAGATACCGTCGGCACAGGATGGCGAATTGGGCGAATGCGCTTTGCTGAGCGACCGGCTTGGCGGCGGGTTGCGGCGCCCGCTGGGCCGGGCGCGGGGCCAGAGCTGCGTGTATGGATGACGTGTTGAACCGGGCGGTCCAGTCGGTGGCGGTGTCGTGTTCGAGGAGAGTGAACAGGTCGGCGAAGTCGGTGCAATTGAAGTAGCTCAGCGCCTGTTGCGGTGGACCGAAGTAGGCCAGGCGACCGCCGGGGGCCAGGATGAGTAGCCGATCACACATGTTGAGGTGGGCGATGTTGTGGGTGACCACCACCACCGAGCGGCCGTCGTCGGCCAGTGAGCGCAGGGTCTGCATGACTGATTTCTCATAGCCCGGGTCCAGGCCCGACGTGGGTTCGTCGAGAAACAGCAGCGACGGTTTGGTCAGCAGTTCCAGGGCGACGCTGGTGCGCTTGCGCTGACCACCCGACAGGCTGTCGATGCGCTGATTGGCCTGCGTGGCAAGCCCGAGTTCGGCCAGCACCTCCCCGATACGCTGGTTGCGTTCGGTGGCGGAGACGTCCTGGGGGAACCTAAGGCGCGCTGCGTAGTTCAGCGCCCGCCGCACCGTCAGCGGGGTGTGCAGGATGTCGTCCTGCGGCACGAACCCGATTCGGTGCCTGAGCTCGGCGTAGTTGTCGTAGAGGTCGCGGTCGTCGTATCGCACCGTGCCGCTGTCGGCCGGGCGGAATCCGGTCAGCGCGCCGAGCAGCGTCGATTTCCCCGCGCCACTTGGCCCCACCACCGCCAACAGGCTGCGTTGTGGCAGGGCGAAGCTGACGTCGGACAGCAAAACGCGGCCCTTCTTGGTGACCACCCGCAGGTTGGACGCCTCGTAGGTCACATCGCCGGTGTCGACGTATTCCGCGAGCCGGTCGCCGGAGAGGTGCAACAACTGGCGCCCGATGCCGACGATGTCATGGGGTCCGATGAGCGCACGGTTGATCCGGTACCCGTTGACGTAGGTTCCGTTGGCGCTGTGGTTATCGACCAGTTCCCACTGGTTACCGGAGCGCCGCAATACGGCATGGCGGCGCGAGACCAGCAAGTCGTTGAGGACCACGTTGTTATCGGGTCCGCGGCCGATCGTGACGACCAATTGGTTGATGGCGTGCACCGCCGACGGCGGCCTGGCGACCGTCGTCACGGCCCGTGGTTGAGGCGGATCGACGGCTTTTGGCCGCGGGGGAGGGGCAACCGGGTGTAGCTCCACCACCTGTCCGGAAGACGCCGAACCCAGCAGCACCGTGAGGGGCTGGCGAATCGTCACGCGCTCCACCCGCCGCCCGTCCACGTACATCCCGTTGCTGCTGCGGTTGACGAGAACCCACCCGGCAGGCGTGGGCTCCAGCACAGCGTGGTCTCGCGACACCCTGGGATTGTCCAGCTGGATATCGGCGTCGGTGGCGCGTCCGATGGTCCAGACGCGGTTAGCCGTGGCGTGCCAAGTGCGTCCGGCAGCCCTCAGTTCCAGCCGGGGTGGATTCGTGGTGATCGTATTGGTCTTGTCGTCCATGCATAGCCTCCGGTGCGTCTGCCTAGCTTCCCCGAACCGCGCTTCGATCTCATGCGACTCCCATCTCCCGCCGTTGCTGAAACGGCTGTCGCGATCCAGATCCGAAGTCGGCCAACAGGCGTCAGGATTGAGCAGGCTGGCGACGGTCAGCAATGGTTTCGGATCAGCCGTACTTCGCCCACCAGCTGTGCAGCTCGTCGATGGTGGCGGGGTCCCCGAAGACGTCACTGAGCATCAGCCTGGCTTCGTTGCTCCAGATCACGTTCGGGCGGTTCTTGTAGGTGCCGCACGCCAGCATGCCGGCGGCCACCGTCGGCGTCTTCTCGTAGTGCCAGCTGTCCGGTGACGGTCCTCCCCCGGGACAGTTCATCAGATCCACTGCAGCAATGTCGTCGTTGAAGGCCTGTTTCAGCATGGTGGGATTAGCGAACAATCCGTAGACCGCGCGACTTGGGCCGCCCTGGTTGGTGTTCTGCCCGCAGTTGTACATGGCCACCGCCCCATTCCATACGCTGTCCGGCTTCGGAGTAGTCGGTGTGCACGTGCCGCTTGCGTAGCCGGAAGGCAGGAAGCTGAGCAGCCTGCTTTGAGGTTCGCCGGGCGGGGTGGTTGTCGTTGTGGATCCCGATGAGGTGGTCGTGGAGGTGGTGGTTACCGGCGTCGTGTTGGGTTGCGCCGTCGGCCCGGTGCCGCCCGGCTTCCTGGTGGCTATCCAGACGCCGAGGGCGCCGAGAACAAGGACGAGCACAAGTGCGGCGGCGCCGGCGACGAGGGGCCAGGGATTGCGTTTGGGCGGTGTCGGGGGCTGATTCCAGGGTGATGAGCCGCCGGGCTGTGGTGGTAGCGGTGTGCTCGGTGGCGTGCCGCCCCAGCTGTTGCCCTGGAAATACTGCGGGGTGGCCGACTGCTGGCTCGCGGCGGGTATGGGGCCGCTTGCGGGAGTCCAGGACGGCTGGCCGGTCGGTGTAGCCTGCTGCATCGGACCAGAAGTCGCCGGGTCGGCGTAGGAGTGCGTTGGCGGATGCTGGATAGATGGAGTTGGTGGCGGGGTGCCGGCGACGATGGTCGGCGGCTGGGGGGTCGGGGCTGAAGTGCCGGGCAGGGTGGATTCCCGGCTTCGGCGCAGGATGTCGGTGGCGTGGTCTTGGTCGGGGTCGCTGAGCGCTTCGTGTGCGGCCAGTGCCAGATCACCGGCGCTGGCGTAGCGGTCTTCGGGCTTTTTGGCCATACCGCGCGCGATCACAGCGTCGAAGGCCTTCGGAATGCCCGCGCGCGCGGTGCTGGGTTGCGGGATGGGATCCATGAGGTGAGCGGTGACCAACACGGTGGCGCTGTCGGAGCGATAGGGCGGGGCCCCGGTCAGGCATTCGTGCAGCACACAGGCCAGTGCGTAGATGTCCGCGCGGTAGGTGACCTCGTCGTTGGAGAATCGCTCGGGGGCCATGTATTTCCAGGTGCCCACCGCGGTGCCCAACTGGGTAAGTTTCTCGTCGGTGGTGGCGCTGGCGATCCCGAAGTCGACCAGGTAGGCGAAGTCGTCGCGGGTGACCAGGATGTTTTGCGGCTTGACGTCGCGGTGCATCACCCCGGCGGCATGCGCGGCGTCCAGGGCTGAGGCGATCTGGCTGATGATGGCAACCGCGCGCGGCGGGGTCAGCGGGCCGAAGCGTTTGAGCACGCTGTCCAGGTCGATGCCCTCGATGAGGCGCATCTCCAAAAAAAGTTGCCCGTCGATTTCGCCGTAGTCGTGGATGGGCACCACGTGGGGTTCCTGCAAACGGCCGGTGGTGCGTGCTTCGCGCTTCATCCGCTCGCGAAACACCGGGTCCTTGCTGACCTCCGCGGTCATCAGCTTGATCGCGACCGTCCACTCTTTGACGGTGTGCTCAGCCTCGTAGACCTCGCCCATCCCGCCACGGCCCAGCAGCCGTTTCAGGTGGTAGGGCCCAAACATTGTCCCCACTCGCGAGTCTGGTATCTCGCTCATCGCTGATCCTCCTCAACCAACCCGAATCCCGCCGACACTATCAACAGCCTCCAGGTATTGCATCGAGCGCAACCACCGGCCCAGCAACCATGACGGTAACCATGACGGTAAGCCTTCGCCAATGCGACCGCACGAAAAACGCCACATCTTGCCCGGGCACCGGTAAGGGACTGTCCGGCTACCGCCGAAGCACTCGGGCCGCCGGGAAGTGCAGCGAAAAGTCTTGTGAGAAATGGTAATCGCCCGGCAGGTGCCCCTTCGGGCCAGAGTGCCGCAACGAAAAGTATTGCGCGGGCGTCATATCCATAGAGGTGGGCCGCGGTCTCGCGGCTTGTCCTGGCTGCCGGTCCTAGCTTCCACGCTCCGCAGCGATCTGGAACGTGAATTCGTGGTCGCAGATGCGGATGTGGTCGCCATCGTTCAGCGTGGCGGCGGCACGGATCCGCTGGTGCTGGACATGCACGCCGTTCGATGACCGGAGGTCATTGATGATGTAGTTGGTGCCGGTGTCGATGATGACGGCGTGGTGGCGGCTGACGTTTGCGCTGTCGAGGACGATTTCGTTGTCGGTGAGACGCCCGATCCGGGTCGCTGCGGTTCGAATCGGGTAGTCGTGACCTGAGGCTATGTCGTGCAGGTAGGCGACGGCCTTCTGGCCGGACACCATGGTGCGCTGATCGAGCACAGTGACGGTGCCGACGGCGGTGGACTTGGCGTTCATCTTGGCGTCCAGCGGTTGCTGGCGCAGGATCCGCTCATTCAGGGCACGCAAGTTCGGGCTGGGGTCGATGCCGAGGTCGTCGGCGAGTGTTGTCTTCACCCGACGATAGGCGCCCAAAGCGTCGGATTGGCGGTCGCTGAGGTAGTAGGCGGTGATCAATTGTGCCCACAGTGGTTCCCGGTAGGGGTGTTCGACGGTCAGAGCTTCGAGTTCGGTGATCACCGCGGAGGCCCGTCCGCAAGCGATCTCGGCTTCGGCCTTGGCGGTATGGGCGAGAATTTTGTCCTCTACGAGCGCCGTGGCAAAAGCGTCGACGAACTGAAAATCACGCAGATCATCGAGCACCGGGCCACGCCATTCGCTCAGCGCCGCGGACAGGTGCCGGCTGGCCTGTTCGAACCGGCCGGCAGCAGCCGCGTGCACACCCGCGGTCTTCTCGGCGATGAACCGCCCGAGATCGCAAGTGTTGTCGGAAATGCTGAGCCGGTAACCCGGCGGCGCCGCGGCCAACACCGCTCGAGGGTCGATCCCGGCGCCGCTGACGAGCTTACGCAAGTTGGATACGTAGGAGTGAAGGCTGGCCCGTGCCCCCGACGGAGGCCACTCCTCCCATAGGGCTGTGATAAGGGCGTCGACGCTGACCGGTCTGTTGCGGTTGATGACCAGCATGGCCAGCACCGCCCGCTGTTTGGGGGTGCCCAACGGCACCGGGGCGCCGTCAATACTCATCTCCAACGGTCCGAGCAGACCGAATTGGAGACGTTTTTCCGCCATCGCGCTACCAGCCATTCCGGGTCCTCCGTGGCTTCATATGCCAAGGTGCCAATAGGGTGTCATTACTTGTCATTGTGGTACGAATTTCGCCGATCCGGTAAGAACCGATGATCCTGGCACGCCGACGATATGTCGGGCGCACTCGGTCAGCTCTCAGGCGTGATGCTCGCCGGCCGGGTTGTTGCGCATACTGTGCGGCTGCGGGTGCCGGCGAAATGCCTGCCCTGCCAAGCCGATCATCGATATCTGGTGCGAATTGTATTGGCGTTTACGGTAACACGCGATCGGCGGGCAGCCGACCCGGTGCGTGTGCACCGGGTGGCTGCCCGCCGTCGTGATTGACATATCAGTTGCCGGTTTAGGTGGTGACGGCCATGAAGTCGTGGCTGGTCGCCCACGCTTGCATGAAGACCGCCATGGGGATCTGCTCGTCGCGTCCCTTGGAGCTACCGCTGTCGTTGAGGTGCACGACGCCGTTGGCGGTGTCGACACCGGTCACGACCACCGCGTGGTCAGCGAACGCACTGCCGTCTTGGGTCGTCGACTTCGACGGGCTGGCCCCAGATCATTTCGGCGTTGAGGCTGACGATCACCTTGTGGCCGCTGCCCAGGTGCCGCTCGAGTGCCTCCATGCCCGTGGCGACGCCGGTGCTTGACGGCGTTGTCCAGGTCGGTGAGAACAACGTCGACGCCGTAGTGCGCAAGTAGCGTCGGGATGTCGGCCACGCTGGTGCCCATGCCCGAATTCGGGTTCTTGGTGTCGGCCGGCTTGATGTAGATCGACCCGGGGTGCACGACGCTGGGGGTCGACTGGGCCACTTTGATGATGGACCGCTCCGAGGGCTCCTTACCGGTCAGCTGACCGACTATGTCGGCGCTCGACATGAGGACGCAGTCGTCGTATTTCTGGGATTGCCAGTACTTGGCGGCCGCTATCGGGTCGCCGTACATCGTGCCTGACACTGCGTCGGCCGGGCTGGCCAGTCCTAGTGCAACGGCGGCAGCGGCCAGTGCGAAGATGGCGGTCTTGAGGGCGGTGACGATCTTGGTGGTCTTCATGGCTTGTCCTTTTCTCGTTCCGCTTTGGCGGAGTGGGCGTTGAGAAAAGGTTGCGATGTTGGCCTTTTTGTTATCTCTACGAATTCTTGGAGTGATCTGGCGCCCGTGCGGCGGGCACGGCACAAGGCTATGAACTGTGGCTAAAACCAGTGCTCAGAGGATGTTTAGGCGCGTTGGGCCGCCTTCGGGCCGCGGGTGAATGCCCTTGGTCGCGGCGGGCGCCGCCGATTGTCGCGTCGCCTGCCGGAGCAAGCGTGCGGGACTTAGTTGCAGATCCAGGTGTCGATGGAGCCACCACCGAGTTTGGTCAAGGCGTCTTTCATGGCGGCGCTCAGGGTGTCGCCAAACCCCCCTTGGTAGGTCTTTCCATTCGTGGCAACGGCGCCGCAAGCGGTGAAACTGGTGACCACCTTGCAGTCGGAGTACCCGCAACCTTTGACCGCGGCGGCCTCCGCAGCTGCCCGGGTTGGGTAGTCCCACGATCGGCCCCACGAGCCGTTGCTGGAGTAGGCGATCGCGCCATATTGATCGGCGGCGCCTGCTTGGGGAGCTAACGCGACGGTCATCGCGGTGGCGGTAACCACACTGGCGACTGCCACCGCTAACCGCCGCCGACGGGTAATCATCGTCATTGGTGAGTCCTTTCCGAGTGCCGGCGGTCCGGCGGTTTCAACAGATTGCGATGAACTGCTGTGACGCCTACGCCAGTGGCTAGACCGGTTTGGTGGCGGTGACCTGCTTGCCCCACTCGGACATTGTCAGCGTCACCGAAGTGTCTGGGGTCGGAACGATCTGGATCTTGACGAGGTGGGAGGATCCGTCCGAAGCGATCCAGACCGTGGTGGGCACTGTCTTGACGTCCTCGGAGGTCAACCGCGTGCCGGCCAGCGTCGCGATGTCGTCAGCAGACGAGTTCCCGGTGATCTTGGTGGTGGCAACGCCGTTCACCTGCTCGGCGCCGGCTACCGATCCGTCCTTGAGGTTGGCCAACAGGTTGGCCAGGCCCTTGTTGGGGTCCAGCAGCACCGACACGTTGTAGATCGAGGCGCCGTTGCCGAAGTCGGTGTATGTGCCGGGTTGTCCCAGGTCGGAGTAAAGATGACTGTCGACATAGACGAATTTCGCGTCTTCGCTGTTATTACCCACGAGCATCGTCGCGCTACCGGTGGCGACCGTCTGCGGTGTGTTGGAGATATCGCCGTCGAGCTTGGTCACCCGGAGGTTGGGCACGTTGCCCTCCACCGCAAGGCTTACATGCATTCCGGTGACCTTGCGCATGGCATCGGCAGCCTGCTTGAGCAGCGTTGCCGCATCGCCGTTGGATGTGGTGGCCGTGGTGCCGGACGATTTCCCGGAGGCGCCGGAGCCCCCGTTGCTTGAGCAGCCGCCGATCGCGAGTACGACGGCGAGTGCGGCGGCCGCGGCGGCGACAACGGTACGAGGCGGAAGCTTCATCGGGATCTCCTTATGTTGGCCCACAGCTGTTGACTGCATAGCAATCCCCTGCAGCAGAGTCAACAGTTGAACACCGAGCCTAATAGGCCTGCCGCGCGGTTGGGCGCGTTCAGCCCAATACCACGCAAACTGGGCTTGGCGCGTGGACCGCCGCTGGTACGCGGAGTCGAATCCGCTTATTTTACAAGCCGTTCCAATCCATCCCGGATCCATGTGCCGCCTGCTTGGTGGTCAGGTCCGTCTGGCTGAGGACGTCCGTGGCGACTTCGGCCCCAGTCTTGCCGCTCGCCAACTCCTGGCTGACCTCGGCGTCAGGTCGGCCCATTGGCGGATTCTCAACAACCGACCGTGCCAGGACCTGGCTGTCGGCAGCGCCGGCGCCTGAACCATTCTGGGGCTCAGGCCTGAGTCATCTCGTAGTAGGCGCCGTGCCGAGCCAGCAGTTCGGCGTGGTTGCCTTGTTCAACGATCTTGCCGGCCTGCACGACCAGAATGCGGTCGGCATCGCGAATCGTCGAAAGCCGGTGGGCGATAATGAAACTCGTCCGATCCCGGCGAAGTTCGCTCGTTGCTCGCGCAATGAGCAACTCGGTGCGGGTATCGACCGAGCTGGTTGCCTCGTCCAGGATCAACAGCTGCGGGCGGGCCAGAAAAGCGCGGGCGATCGTGATGAGTTGCTTCTCGCCGGCGCTGATGTTGCCGCCGTCGCCGCTGATCCGCGTTTGGTAGCCGGCCGGCAGGGTATGGACGAACCGGTCGACGTAGGCCGCCTTGGCGGCCTCCACAATCTCGTCTGCACTGGCCTCCGGCCGCCCGTAGGCGATGTTCTCGGCGATCGTCCCGTCGAACAGCCAGGTGTCTTGCAGCACCATGCCGATTCGCGATCGCAGCGTTTGCCTGCTCACCGAGGCGATATCGACTCCGTCGATCAGGATCCGGCCGGAATCGACCTCATAGAACCGCATCAGCAGGTTCACCAGCGTGGTCTTGCCCGCTCCGGTCGGTCCGACGATCGCCACCGTGCTGCCCGGTTCGGCCACCAGTGACAGGTCGTGGATTACCGGGTGGCCCGGGTGGTAGGCGAAGCTCACGTGCTGAAACTCGACGCGCCCGGGTAGGCTCGGGCCCCTGCCGACAGGCTGGCCGACGATCGGGCCCGATGCCGGCTCGGGGTCCGGCGATTCCTCGGGCTCGTCGAGCAGGTCGAACACCCGCTCGGCGCTGGCCACCCCGGACTGCAGCGTGTTGTACATTCCGGCCACCTGGGTCAGCGGGTTGTTGAACTGCCGGACATACTGAATGAACGCCTGGATGCTGCCGAGCGTGATTTGCCCCGTGGCCACCTGCACTCCACCCAGCACGGCGACGGCAACGTAGCTGAGGTTGCCGATGAACGTCGTTGCCGGTGCGACCAGACCGGAGAAGAACTGGGCGCCGAAACTGGCCTGGTAGACGTCGTCGTTGAACTTGCGGAACTGTTCCTTCGCCGCGGCCTGGTGGCCGAACGTCTTGACCACCGTGAAGCCGCTGTAGGTCTCTTCGATGTGCGCGTTGAGGCGTCCGGTGCTGGTCCAGTGGGCCACGAACAGCCGCTGTGAGCGTCGCGTGATCGTGCGCGTCACCAGCAGTGACATCGGCACCGTCACCAGTGTGATCAGCGTCAGCAGTGGCGAGATCGACACCATCATCGCCAGCACCGCCACCACGGTCAGAATCGACGTCACCAGCTGGCTGATCGTCATCGAAAGTGACGACTGGACGTTGTCGATGTCGTTGGTGACCCGGCTCAGCAGCTCACCGCGCTGCCGCCCGTCGAAGTAGGACAGTGGCAGCCGGTGCACCTTGTCCTCGACGTCGGAACGCAACGCGGCTATCGTCCTCTGCACGGTGACGTTGAGCAGTCGGGCTTGCGTCCAAATCAGCAGCGAGGCAACCAGATACAGTGCCAGCGCCAGCGCCAGCGTTCGCCCCACCGCGTCGAAGTTCACACCTTGGCCCGGCACCACCTTCATCCCGGACAACAGGTCGGCGAAGGCGTTGTCACCACGGGCCCGGGCTGCGGCGACGGCCTGTGCCTTGGTGATTCCGGCCGGTAACTGTCGCCCGATCACGCCGTTGAACAGCAGATCGGTGGCGTGGCCGAGGATCCGCGGAACGACGACCCCGATCGCGGTGCCGGTGATGCCCAGGGTGATCACTGCAATGCTCAGCCGGCGTTGAGGCGCCAGCCGTTTCACCAGCCGGGCCGCCGAACCCCAGAAGTCGCGTGACCGCATGTTGGGAGGGGCAGGGGCTTTGCCGCGGGGCCGGGCGTTCATTGGCGCGGTCACAGCGTGCCCCCGACTCCGGCGCGCACGGACTGTGAGGCGGCGAATTCCGCATAAGTGGCGCAGTCGGCCAGCATCGATTCGTGGGTGCCCGCGCCGACGATCTTCCCGTTGTCGACGACGATCACCTGGTCGGCCTGAGCCGCGGTCGAAACTCGTTGTGTGACAACGATAATTGCGGCGTCCATTGCCGTTTCGCGCAGCGACGTGCGGACCCGAGAGTCGGTGTGCACGTCCAGAGCGGAGAAGGCGTCGTCGAACAGATAGATGGCCGGGCGGCGGACGACCGCCCGGGCGATCGCCAGCCGTTGGCGCTGCCCACCGGAGAAGTTGATGCCACCCTGGGCGACGCGCATCTGCAGCCCGTGCGCCAGCACAAATTCTTCTGCGGCGGCGACTCGCAGCGCTTCCCACATCTCCTCGTCGGTTGCGTCGGCCTTGCCGTAGCGCAGGTTGTCCGCAACGGTGCCCGAGAACAGGTAGCCGCGCTGGGGCACCAGCCCGATCGATGACCAGAGTCGCTCGGTGTGGTAGTCGCGGACGTCGACACCGTCGACCAGGACGGCGCCGTCGGTGACGTCGTAGAGCCGGCAGATCAGCGACACCAGTGTCGACTTGCCCGAACCGGTGCTGCCGACGATCGCGGTGGTGGTACCGGGCAACGCGGTCAGCGAGATGTCCTGTAGCACCGGGCGGTCGGCGCCGGGATAAGTGAATGTCACGCCGTCCAAGCGGACCACGCCCGTGACTCCGTCTCGCGGGAATTTGGGGTTCGGTGGGCTGTCTACGGCGGCGGGGGTGGCGAGGACCTCGGTGATGCGCTCGGCACACACAGACGCTCGTGGCAGTACGACCAGCGTCATTGTCGCCATCACCACCGCCATCAGGATCTGGGCGAAATACGACAGAAAGGCGCTCAGCGAGCCGACCTGCATCTGGCCCCGGTCGATGCGCAGCCCACCGAACCAGATCACTGCGACGCTGGACACGTTGATGGTCAGGGTGGTCACCGGCAGCATCAGTGCTTGCCAGTTACCCGCGCCCAGTGCGGTGTTCGACAGTGCAGTATTGGCCTGGGCGAACCTGTCCCGTTCAAAGCGCTCGCGGGTGAACGCCCGGACCACCCGCACACCGGACAGCTGGTCGCGCATCACCCGGTTGATGCCGTCGATCAGGCTTTGCATGCGGCGGAACAACGGCAGCATGCGCGACATGATCGCGTAATTGGCCACTGCCAGGATGGGGACGGCGACCAGCAGCAGCCATGTCAACGCGGCCTCCTGATGGATGGCCATGATGATTCCGCCGATGCACATGATCGGCGCAGTGACCAGTACGGTGGTCGTCATCTGGACCAGGAACACGATCTGCCGGACGTCGTTGGTGCTCCGGGTCAACAGCGTCGGCGCGCCGAACCGGGCTGTCTCCCGTTCCGAGAAGGTGATGATGTGTTCGAACATTGCCGAGCGCAGATCCCGACCGAAGCCCGTCCCGGTCCGTGAGCCGAAGTAGACCGCTGCCACCGCGCACAGCACCTGCAATCCGGTGACCCCGAGCATCACCATGCCCAGCCTGATGATCGTGTCGGTGTCACCCTTGGCGACGCCTTCATCAATGATCGTGGCGTTGACCGTTGGAAGGTACAGCGAAGCCAGGGTGCTGACCACCTGCAGCACCATCAGCACCGCGACCAGCCGGCGGTAGGGCCGGATGTACTGGCGCAGCAGTGCCAGGAGCATCTGGTAACTGTCGCACACCGCAGGTGCGCGAGTGCCCAGCACCAACGGGTGGTTCGGCGCCCGCGCCGGGTCCGCCGCTTAGGACGAAATGCCTGATCAGGTGGCGTGTCGGTGGTTGACCCGCGGTGGTGCCGCTAGAGTTTATCGTGTGACCTGCAGTAGAAGAGGTAGCGGTGCAGCGTAATTTGACGACGCGGGCCCTGGCGGCGTCGGCCTTGGTGGCTTTGATCCTTGCGGTTGCAGGGTGCGCAAATTCCAGCGCCAGCCAACCGGGAGCGTCGATAAGCTCGACGGCCGGGAACTCGGAGGGCCATCACGGGCCCTTCTTCCCGCAATGCGGCGGCGTCAGCGATGAAACCGTGGCGCAGCAGACCACGATCAGCGGGCTGGTCAACACCGCCAAGAATTCGGTGGGCTGCCAATGGCTGGCGGGCGGCGGGATCATGGGCCCGCACTTCTCCTTCTCCTGGTACCGCGGCAGCCCGATCGGGCGGGAACGCAAGACCGAGGAGCTGTCGCGCGCCAGTGTCGAGGACATCAACATCAACGGCCACAGCGGCTTCGTCGCCATCGGTAACGAGCCCGCCCTGGGTGACTCGCTGTGTGAAGTCGGAATCCAGTTCCAGGACGACTTCATTGAATGGTCGGTGAGCTTCAGTCAGAAGCCATTCCCGCCACCCTGCGACATCGCCAAAGAACTGACTCGTCAGTCGATCGCGAACTCGAAATGAGCGGGTGGATGCGCCCCGCAGGTCGGGGCGGCAGGAGCGTCGTCGCGGCTGCGGTCGTCTTGATTGCCGCGCTGGTGGTGCTGACCGGTTGCTCGAAGTCGATTGCGGGTACCGCCACCAAGGCAGGCGGGGGCGGCGTACCGCGCAACAACAATTCCGAGCAGCAGTACCCGAACCTGCTCAAGGAATGTGAGGTACTGACCACCGACATCCTGGCCAAGACCGTGGGTGCCGATCCGCTCGACATTCAGAGCACGTTCGTCGGCGCGATCTGCCGGTGGCAAGCGGCCAACCCGGCCGGTCTGATCGACATCACCCGATTCTGGTTCGAGCAGGGCAGTCTCAGCAACGAGCGCAAGGTCGCTGAGGGCCTGAAGTATCAGATCGAGTCGCGCACCATCCAGGGCGTCGACTCGATTGTGATGCGGCCGAGCGACCCCAACGGCGCATGCGGCGTCGCCAGCGACGCGGCGGGCGTGGTCGGCTGGTGGGTCAATCCTCAGGCGCCCGGTATCGACGCTTGCTCTCAGGCGATCAAGCTCATGGAGCTGACGCTGGCCACCAACGCCTAGGCCTGCCGCGGCACATGGAAAGCGACGAGCGCGGCGCCGCCGGGTTCGAGACCTGCCCAACGGCCGGGGACGTGTAGCACCGCGATTCCCGACGTCGGGAACTTCTGCGAGATGCGTTGCGCGGCGGCAGTGTCGGTGCCGTTGGCGGCCGCCAGGATCAGGGCGATGGAAGATGTCGTCGGTTCGTGCCCGACGACCAGTAGCGTCTTGACCTCGTCGGCTACCCGGTTGATCTCTTCGATCATGGTGCCGGGGGCGGCGCCGTAGAGTCGCTCGGCGTAACGCACCGGTGAATCGATGCCGGCGCATGCCAGGGTCTGCCGGGTGCGGGTTGCCGTCGAACACAGCACGGCATCGACCGATGGCAGGTTGGCGCGCAGCCAGTCACCGGCCAGCCCGGCCTCCCGGACGCCCCGTGGAGCCAGCGGTCGGTCGTGATCGGCGACGCCGTTCGGGTACGCCGACTTCGCGTGCCGCATCAGCACTAGGTTGAGGTGCTGCTCATTCATCGGACTCACGTTAATGAGTGCGGGATTGGAGTCGCTACGCCGCGTCCTCATCGTCATCCCCGTCGCGTAGGAGTTTTTCGGGGTGGTGGTAGGTGTTTGCGCGGGGTTGTCCGTGGTCGAGGTGCGGTGGCGGTATCCATTCGGTGTCGCCGTTGGCGTTTTTTCGGGTGGTCCAGCCTTCCTCGTGCAGTTTGTGGTCGGGTCCGCAGGCCAGGGTGAGTTCGTTGATGTCGGTGTGGTGGGTGCTGGCCCATTCCGGGGTGTGGTGGACTTCGCAGTAGTAGCCCGAGACGTCGCAGCCCGGTGCGGTGCAGCCGCGGTCTTTGGCGTACAACACGATTCGCTGTGCCGGTGAGGCCAGTCGTTTGGTGTGGTAGAGCCCGAGGGCTTTACCGTTGTCGAAGATCGCCAGGTAGTGGTGGGCGTGGCGGGCCAGGCGGATCACCTCGCTCATGGGCAGCAGGGTGCCGCCGCCGGTGAGGCCTTTACCGGCGGCGGCTTCGAGGTCTTTGAGTGTGGTGGTCACGATGATGGAGGCCGGTAACCCGTTGTGCTGGCCGAGTTTTCCGCTGGCCAACACTGCCCGCAGGGCGGCGTTGAGCCCGTCGTGGTTGCGCTGGCCGGCGGTGCGGGTGTCGCGCTGCACGGCCTGCTCGGAGGGTGCGCCCGCCACGACCGGGGTCTGATCGTCGGGGTTGCACATGCCGGGGGAGGCCAGCTTGGCCAGCACCGCCTCGAAGGTCGCGCGGGCTTGGGGAGTCAGCCAGCCAGTGAGCCGCGACATCCCGTCGACGTCTTGTTTGCTCAGGGTCAGCCCGCGCCGGCGGGCGCGGTCCTCGTCGGTGTAGTCGCCGTCGGGGTTCAGACACTCCATGAGCCGCTCGGCGAGTTTGGCGAGCTGGTCGGGGCGGAACTGGGCGGCCAGCTTGGCCAGGTGAGCTTCGGCCTTCTCGCGGGTCTCGATATCCACACCGGACGGCAGTCGGCGAAAGAAGCCGCGGATCACCCGCACATGGGCGTCCCCGATGCGCCCGGCCCGCTGGGCTGCCGCGGTCGCGGTCAGCAGCGCCGGCAACGGCTGGCCGGTCAACGCACGCCGCTGGCCTAAGTCGGCGGCCTCGGCCACCCGCCGGCTGGCCTCGCCGCGGGTGATGTGCAACCGGTTGGCCAACGCTGAAGGCAGCTTGCCGCCCAACTCGCATTCCTCGGACTGCTCACCGACCTGATTGATCAACGCGTGCCGCGGCACCGACAGGCAGCGAGCCACCCGCTCCAAACGCTCCAACACCCGCAACCGCTCCGGGGTGGTCAGTGCGTCAAAGGACAACTCGGTCAGGTCACCGACATCGGCGTCGAGCCGATCCAGCACCGCGACCACCGCGTCCCGATCCGAAGGCATGTTCGAATTCTACGTCGGAGAACCGACAAGAATCCGCTCACGAACGCCACTGAAACCAGAGTGACGCAAATGATTCCAGTGTTCGCTCGGGCGATCGCAATCCGGCGGCTCAAGGTCCCTCGGGGGCTGAACCCGAACCTGCCGGGCGAGGTCCCGCGTCTTGTCGGTGTCCAGACCTACACTCGCGGTGCCTTGATGGACACGCAATTTCGGAAGGAGGTCGCCAGGATGCGATTCCTGCATACCGCCGACTGGCAGCTGGGCATGACCCGGCATTTCCTTGCCGGCGACGCCCAGCCGCGCTATTCGGCGGCCCGCCGCGACGCGGTAGCCGGACTGGGCGCGCTGGCCGCCGAAGTAGGCGCCGAATTCGTCGTTGTGGCCGGTGACGTCTTCGAACACAACCAGCTCGCTCCGCAAGTGATCGGTCAGTCGTTGGAAGCCATGCGCGCCATCGGTATTCCGGTCTACCTGCTGCCGGGCAATCACGATCCGCTGGACGCGTCGTCCGTATACACCAGCGCGCTGTTCACCGCCGAATGCCCGGACAACGTCGTGGTGCTCGACCGAGCGGGCGTCCACGAGGTTCGGCCGGGATTGGAGATTGTCGCCGCGCCCTGGCGGTCGAAGGTGCCCACCACCGACCTGGTCGCCGAGGTGCTCGACGGCCTGCCCGCAGACGATGTCACCCGGATTCTTGTCGCCCACGGCGGCGTCGACGTGCTCGACCCCGATCGCGAC
Source organism: uncultured Actinomycetota bacterium (assembly GCA_963763005.1). Taxonomy (GTDB): domain Bacteria; phylum Actinomycetota; class Actinomycetes; order Mycobacteriales; family Mycobacteriaceae; genus Mycobacterium. The sequence goes on along the minus strand of CAVXMI010000005.1, from coordinate 491,748 downwards.
AAACCCTCGCTGATCCGGCTCGCCGAGCTCGACGACGCGGTGGCCTGCGGGGCGATGCACTATGTGGCCTTGGGCGACAAGCATTCGCGCACCCAGGTCGGCAGCAGCGGCCGGGTGTGGTACTCCGGCTCACCGGAAGTCACCAACTTCGACGACGTCGAATCAGACCCGGGCCATGTCCTGGTCGTCGACATCGACGAAGGCGACTCGCGGCGGCCCGGTGACCGTCGAAGCCCGGCATGTCGGTCGCTGGCGGTTCGTCACGTTGCGCCGCCAGGTCGACACCAGCCGCGACATCGCCGATCTGGACCTCAACCTCGACCTGATCACCGACAAGGAACGCACCGTGGTGCGCCTGGCGCTGACCGGTTCGTTGACCGTCACCGACCGTGCTGCGCTGGATGCTTGCCTGGACAAATATGCGCGGTTGTTCGCCTGGCTGGGCCTGTGGGAGCGCCACACCGACCTGGCGGTGATTCCCGCTGACGGCGAGTTCTCCGACCTCGGCATCGGGGGGTTCGCCGCCGCGGCCGTCGACGAGCTGGTCGCGACGGCACGAGCGGGCGAGCGACGAGTCCGCCGTCGACGCTCAAGCGGCGCTGGCACTGCTGCTGCGGCTCGCCGATCGGGGTGCGGCATGAAGCTGCACCGGCTGATCCTGACTAACTACCGCGGCATCGACGCACCGGGAGATCGAATTCCCCGAGCACGGCGTGGTGGTGGTGTGCGGCGCCAACGAGATCGGCAAGTCGTCGATGATCGAGGCGCTGGACCTGCTGCTGGAATCCAAGGACCGCTCGACGAAGAAGGAGGTCAAGCAGGTCAAGCCGACCAACGCCGATGTCGGCTCCGAGGTCACCGCCGAAATCAGCAGCGGCCCTTATCGTTTCGTATACCGCAAGCGCTTCCACAAGAAGTGCGAGACGGAGTTGACGGTGCTGGCGCCGCACCGCGAACAGCTGACCGGCGACGAAGCGCACGATCGGGTCCAAGCGATGCTGGCCGAGACAGTCGACACCGCGCTGTGGCATGCCCAGCGGGTGCTGCAGGCTTCGTCGACAGCCGCGGTGGATCTATCCGGCTGCGATGCGCTGTCGCGAGCGCTCGATGTCGCCGCGGGCGACGACGCGGCGCTGTCGGGCACCGAGCCGTTGCTCATCGAGCGGATCGACGCCGAGTATGCGCGCTATTTCACCGGAACCGGACGACCCACGGGGGAGTGGGCCGTCGCGATCTCCCGGCGGGCCGACGCCGAAGCGGCGGTAGCCGAGTGCGCGGCGGCCGTGGCCGAAGTCGACGACCGGGTGCGTCGCCATGCTGAGCTGACCCAGCAGGCGGCGGAGTTGTCGCGGCAACGGCTTGTGGCGGGTCCTCGGCTGGTCGCCGCGCAGGCCGCAGCCGACAAGATCGCCGCGCTCACCAGCCAAGCGCGTGAAGCGAGGCTGATCGCGGCCGCCGCAGCGGCAACCAGCGCCGCGTCGACCGCCGCGCATGCCGGGCGGCTGGGGCTGCTCACCGAAATCGATACTCGCGCAGCAACTGTCGCCGCTGCAGAGGCCGAAGCGCAAGAAGCCGTCGCTGGGCAGACGACGGCGGGTGCCGACGCCGAGGCCTGCGATGCCGCGGCCGAGGAGGCCTCACGCGTCCTGGCATCCGTCCAACGCCGCGCCGAATCCGCCCGGCGCTCGCTCGACCAGATCGTCGACCGCGAGGAGGCTGACCGGTTGAGCGCCCGGCTGGCCAGGATCGACGACATCCAGCGTGACCGCGACCGAGTCTGCGCGGAGCTGTCCGCGATGACCCTGACCGAGGAGTTGATGCGTCGAATCGAAAATGCCGCGGCCGCCCTCGATCGTGCCGGCGGGCAGCTGGCGCTGATCTCGGCGGCAGTGGAATTCATCGCCGCCGCTGACATTGAGCTTGCCATTGGCGACCAACGCGTGTCGCTGTCGGCGGGTCAGAGTTGGTCGATCACGGCCGCCGGCCCCACCGAGGTGGAGATCCCCGGTGTCCTGACCGCGCGGGTCACCCAGGGCGCTACCGCACTGGATACTCAAGCTAAATATGTTGCAGCACAACAAGAAATTGCTGCTGCGCTGGCGGCGGGTGATGTCGCTGACCTAGCGGCAGCACGATCCGCCGACCAGCGGCGCCGCGAACTTCAGAGCAGCCGCGACCAGCTGACAGCCACCCTGGCCGGTCTGTGTGGTGAAGTGCAGGTGGACCAACTCCGCAAACGGCTGGCGCAGTTGCATGCCGGTCAACCTGCCGAACCCGGTCTGTTCGCGACGGATGCCACGGCTGCGGGCGTCGAACTCGACGCGGCCGAGGCAGCCCGTACGGCCGCAGAGACGGAGTGTGAGACTCGGCGCCGGGAAGCGGCTGCCGCCAGTCGCCGGCTGACCGAAACATCCATGAGGGCCACGGTTTTACAGAATAAGGTGGCAGCTCAGCGCGCCGAACTCGATGCGGCCACCGGCCGACTGGCTGCGCAGCGGATGTCGGTCAGTGATGAGGACCTGGCGTCCTCGGCCGACGCCGATCTGCGGGTGGTGCAGACCGCCGAGCGGCGGGTAGCCGAACTGGCCGAAGCGCTCGCTGCCACGGCGCCCGACGCGGTAGCCGCCGAACTGGCCGAGGCCACCGAAATGGCAAAGTCGCTGCGCGACCGCCACGACGATGCCGTTCGTGCGTTGCGCGAGGTCAGCGTTGAACTCTCGGTATTCGGCACTGAGGGCCGCAAAGGCAAGCTGGATGCCGCCGAGACCGAGCGCGAGCATGCCACCAGCCGGCACGCCGGGGTCGGCCGCCGGGCCCGGGCCGCGCAGTTGCTGCGGTCGGTGATGGCGCGCCACCGCGATACCACCCGCTTGCGTTACGTCGAACCGTACCGAGCGGAACTGCAACGGCTCGGTCGCCCGGTGTTCGGGCCTACATTCGAGGTCGACGTCGACAGTGACTTGCGGATCCGCAGTCGCACCCTGGACGACACCACCGTGCCTTACGAGTCCTTGTCGGGCGGGGCCAAAGAGCAACTCGGCATCTTGGCTCGGTTGGCCGGCGCGGCCCTGGTCGCCAAGGAGGATACCGTTCCGGTGGTGGTCGACGACGCGCTGGGGTTCACCGATCCGGACCGGTTGGCCAAGATGGCGGAGGTATTCGATACCGTGGGTGCCCACGGACAGGTGATTGTGCTGACGTGTAGTCCCGGCCGGTATGACGCTGTCAAAGGCGCGCACCGCATCGATCTCAACGTTTAGCAATCGGCTGCTGTCCCGCGTCATACACTGAGCCCGAAACGGGGATAAGCGATGGATATTCAGTGCGACTACGTAGTGGTCGGTACCGGCTCAGCCGGAGCGGTCGTGGCCAATCGGCTCAGCGCCGATCGGGCCACCTCAGTGGTGGCCCTGGAGGCGGGGCCGCGCGATAAGAACAGGTTCATCGGGATCCCGGCGGCCTTCTCAAAGTTGTTCCGCAGCGAGGTCGACTGGGATTACTCGACGGAGCCGCAGCAGGAGCTCGATGGTCGCGAGATCTATTGGCCCCGAGGCAAGGTGCTTGGCGGCTCATCGTCGATGAACGCGATGATGTGGGTGCGCGGGTTCAGGGCCGACTACGACGAGTGGGCCCTGCGCGCCGGCCCGCAGTGGTCCTTCGCCGAGGCGCTCGGGTACTTCCGGCGTATTGAGAACGTCACCGCCGCGTGGCACTTTGTCAGCGGAGACGACAGCGGAGTGACCGGCCCGTTGCACATTTCCCGTCAGCGCAGCCCGCGCGCCTCGACGACCGCCTGGCTGGCGGCGACACGTGAGTGCGGATTTCCCGTTGCTCAACCGAATTCACCTGAACCGGAAGGCTTCTGCGAGACAATCGTCACGCAGCGCCGCGGTGCCCGGTGCAGCACCGCCGACGCCTATCTGAAGCCGGCGATGCGCCGCAAAAACCTCACCGTGCTCACCGACGCGACCGCGACTCGAGTCGTCATCGACGGAAACCGGGCGGTCGGCGTGGAGTACCAGCGCGACGGTCAGCCCTGCGTCGTCTACGCCCGCCGCGAGGTCGTGCTCTGCGGCGGGGCCATCAACAGCCCGCAACTGCTGATGCTCTCCGGTATCGGTGACCGCGGCCACCTTGGGCAGCACGGCATCGAAACCGTCTACCACGCACCGGAAGTGGGCCAGAACCTGCTTGACCATCTAGTCACTCCGCTGGGATTCGACGTCGACGGCGACAGCCTGTTCGTGGGCGAAAAGCCGAAGCAATTGATCAGCTACCTGCTGCGCCGCCGCGGCATGCTCACCTCCAATGTCGGCGAGGCGTACGGCTTTGTCCGCAGCCGGCCCGAGCTGAAGCTGCCCGATCTCGAGCTGCTCTTTGCCCCCGCACCGTTTTATGACGAGGCGCTGGTTGCACCGGCGGGGCACGGTGTGGTGTTCGGGCCGATCCTGGTTGCACCCGAAAGCCGCGGCCAGATCACGCTGCGGTCCGCAGACCCTCATGACAAGCCGGTCATTGAACCGCGTTACCTGTCCGATCCCGGCGGCGTGGATCGTGCCGCAATGATGGCAGGCCTGCGGATATGCGCCCAGATCGCTGAAGCTCCCGCGCTCAGAGGCATCCTGGGGCCCATCGCGCGACCGCGCAACAGCACCGAGCTGAACGAGGCCACCCTCGAGTTGGCCCTCAACACTTGCTCGCACACCCTGTATCACCCGCTGGGCACCTGCCGGATGGGCAGCGACGAGGCGAGCGTCGTGGATCCGCAGTTGCTGGTCCGCGGAGTCGACGGACTGCGCGTCGCCGACGCCTCGGTGATGCCGAGCACGGTTCGTGGACACACCCATGCGCCATCGGTGCTGATCGGGGAGAAGGCCGCCGACCTGATCCGGGGCTGAATCAAGCCCACCGGGCAGTCTGAGCTGGTGACTCCGGGCGATCTCGGCAGAATGGGACCCATGGCGGGCCGAAACCGATGACGATGAACGCGAAGCGGCAACGGGTGCACGACAAACTGGCGGGACTGCCCGGCGTTCGGCCGGTGCGTCGGCCGGTGTCGCCGGGGAGCGACGAAGAGTTCGATCTGTACTACGTGCGCACCGGCCGCAGGTCCGCGCACCCGCTGGTGATCATCCCGGGAGGCCCGGGCGTGGCATCGATGCGGTTGTACAAGGGGTTGCGCCGGCGCGCCGCCGCTGCCGGTCTGGACGTCATCATGATCGAGCACCGTGGCGTCGGGATGTCGCGCCACGACGACTCCGGCGCCGACCTGCCGCCAGAGGCGCTCACCATCGATCAGGTGGTCGACGACGTCGCCGGGGTACTCGATGACGCCCACGTGGACTCGGCCGTCATCTACGGCACGTCGTACGGCACCTACATCGCGGCGGGACTGGGCGTCCGCCATCCCACCCGGGTGCGGGCGATGATCCTCGATTCACCGCTGCTGTCCCACGACGACATAGCGTTTGAGCGCGACGCTATTCGCGGACTCCTGCTGAGGGGCGATAGTCCCGAGACCGCCGCACTGGCGCCCAAGGTACGCCGGCTCGTCGACGCCGGGGTCATGACCGCCTCGGCGGCACAGGTCGCGGCAACGGTTTACGGCTACGGCGGCGCCAGGCTTCTCGATCGCCAACTCGACCTATTGCTCGATGGACGAATCATGCTGTGGCGCGCCCTGTTCCGGTTCGCCACCATGGGGGTGAGTCGTAAGGCTCCGTACCGCTACGAAATCGACCTGGTCAGCCGCATCGCATTCCGCGAACTCGACTACGCCGCCGAGCCCGACGGCCTGCCGCTCGACCCCGCCGTGGCGATACGTGAAACGCTCACCCAGACAGCTATTTTCGAGGAAGAGCCCTATGACCTAGTGGCCGAGATGCCGAAATTCGGCTGGCCCACTGTGGTCGTGGCCGGCGGCCGCGACCTCGTCACGCCGCCCGCGGTGGCCGAGCGCGTGGCGTCGCTGGTGCCGAATGCGGTGCTGTTGGCGTTACCGACTATGGCGCACAGTGCCCTGGACTTTCGTGAGCCGGCCGCCCTGGCCATCGCCGGCATGGTATTGCGCGGCGAACTCGACAGGCTAACCGGCCAGGCGCCGGCGCTGGACGCAATGCCGGCGCGCCCGGCGGTGCGCTTGCTGTGGAAGGCGATCGACCTGGCTGCTGCAGCCGAGCATTCGCTCCCGGCGGTACCGTCGCTGTCGCGGCGGGTCAGCCCCGCATGAACCCGATCGCCGTGTAGTCCACGTCGGCCAGGCCCCTCGCGCCGAAATTGGCCAGCGTGCTGCGCACCGCGATGGTACCGGGTGATTGGGTCAGCGGCAGGCTGAATCCCTCGGCCCAGATGAGCTTGTCGACCTCGTTGGCCAACGCGAGGGCCTTGCCGGGATCGAGTTCTTCGAGCGTTCGCTCGATCGCGGCGTCGATCTCCGGGCTACCGATCTTGCCGAAGTTGCTGTCCCCGTCGGACGTGTAAATCTGGGTGAGCGAGGACAGTGGGAACGCGTCTCCGACCCAGCCGAACAGCGCGATATCGAAAGCCCCGACGTTGACATAGTTGCTGAAAAAGCCGCTGCCGGCCTTGGCTTGAAGTTCGAGTTTGACACCGATCTGCGCGAGGCTGTGCTGAGCGACCTGCGCGAACTGCCGGGTGCTCTGGGCGTCGTAGAACAACATGCGGATGACGAGCTGGTGGCCGTCCTTCTCCCGGAATTGGCCGTGCATCTTCCAGCCGAGGGCGTCGAGCTTTCTCTTCGCCTGCTCCGGGTCATAGTCGAGAACGCCACTGTTGTCCTGGTAGCCCTCCTGTCCGGCGACGAAGATGTGGTTGCTCAGTGGCACTGGGTCACTGGCCAGGCCGTATAGGGCAACTTTGGCGATAGTCCGGCGGTCGATTCCCTGGCAAACCGCCAGGCGCAACGCTGTGTCGGCGAGTATCGACCCGTCCGCACCGTTGAAAGTGAAGTGACTCCAGCTCGGAGCCGGTGCTCGCCGGATTGAGATGCCCTTGGTGCGCTGTGCGATGGTCAGCTGGTCGAGCGAGCCGACTCCGGTCGCGTCGATCGTGTTGTTCTGCAGCGCCGGCAACCGCGCGGCATCATCGAGTACCAGGTATGTGAAACGGTCCAGCCGCGGCCGCTTTCCCCACCATTTCGGGTTGCGGGTCAACACGATTCGCTGCGTGGTCCGGTCCAATGAACTTACGATGAACGGACCGGCGGACGGACCCGGCGCGTCGAGCTGGCCCTTGTTGAACGCCGCGGGGGTGGCGGTCACGCTACTGGGCAGCAGCATCCCGTTGCCGGCGAACATTCCGCGCCACTCCGCGTAGGGCTTGGCGAAGGTAATGATGGCCTGGCGCTCGTCGACGCCCCGGGTCACCGAGGCGACGCGGTCGGCGCCGTTGGTGGACGCGATCTCGAACGTCTTGTCGGCGCCGCTGGTGGCCTGGACCTGACTGGCGATATCGTTCCAGGTGATCGGTGTGCCGTCGGACCAGAATGCCTTGGGATTGATGGTGTAGGTGATTACTTGCGGGTCGGTCCCGGTGAGTTCGACGCTGGTGAAGTAGTCAGTGTCTACTGTCGCCGAGCCGTCCGGCCCGATGATGAACGCGCGCGGCAAGGTGGCCTTCAGCATCACCGAGACCTCGGCCGAGTTGCCGTCGATGTGCAGGATGTTGAAGTTGGGCGGGAAGTCGATGAGCGAGAGCCGCAGGTTGCCGCCGTCTTTCAGCGTGGCGGGATCCTGCGGGTTGATGTCGCTGGTGGTGCCGATTGCAGTGTTCGGTGCGGCCCCGGGCGTCAGGTGGGTGCCCGCCGAGCATCCGGATAGCACCAGAGCGGCAATGAGCACGGCTGTTGCGGCTCGGCTGGTACGCCTGCGCGACCGACTCGGTGTCCCTGAGCGCAGTGCGACCAGGCCGTCCACCAGGCGGGCCCGGTTAGCCATGATTGCCGCCCGGCTCCGGTTGCGGCACCGCGGCCAGCAGTTGCCGCGTGTACTCGTGCTGCGGATTGCTGAAAACCTCCTGGCTGTTGCCCTGCTCGACAATGGTGCCGGCGAACATCACCGCCACCTGGTGGGCGAGGTGCTTGACTACCGAAAGGTCATGGGAAACAAATAGATACGACAGCCTGAACTGCTCCTGCAGGTCCAGCAACAGGTTGATGATGCCGGCCTGGATTGAGACGTCGAGCGCGGAGACCGGTTCGTCGAGTGCCAGGATTTTGGGTTGTAGTGCCAACGCTCGTGCGATACCGATGCGCTGCTTCTGTCCGCCGGAGAACTCAGCGGGGTAGCGACTTGCGTCGGCGCGGCGCAATCCCACGATGTCGAGTAGCTCGGCGACCCGCGCGTGGGTGTCGCTCTTGCCGAACCTGTTGGCCTGCAACGGTTCGGCGAGCAGGTCGGAGACGGGCAGTCGCGGGTCCAGAGACGCCACCGGGTCTTGAAAGACGACCTGAATGTGACGTCGCAGCGATCGCCGGCTCGCATGGCTCAGGGTGGTGACATCGGTGCCGAGCACTTCGATCGATCCCGATTGGGGCGCAGTGAGTTCCAGGATCTGGTGCAAGATGGTCGACTTGCCCGAACCGGATTCACCCACGATGCCCAGCGTGCGGCCTTGCTGCAGCTCGAAACTGACGCCGTCGACCGCGCGGACCTCGCCGATGGCCCGGCGCAGCAACACGCCTTTCGTCAGCCGGTAGGTCTTGACCAGATCACGCACCCGCACGACGACCGACTCGTCGCCGGGTTCTGCCGCGATGGTCTGGGTGTTGACCCCGTAGATGTCCGCGGCGCTGCGCCCGATGACCTGGTCGGTACGGATGCAGGCTGCGCGGTGATCGGCTGCGACCTCGGCCAATTCCGGTTCCTCAGTGCGGCATTCGTCGATGACCAGCGGGCAGCGCGGTGCGAACGGGCACCCGGGCTCGAGGGTAGCCAGTGACGGGGGCGCGCCGGGGATGGGGACCAGCCGGGTACCCTGCGCGGCGTCCAGCCGGGGGACTGAACCCAATAGCCCAACGGTGTAGGGCATCTGGCGATTACGGTAAAGGTCGTTCACTCCGGCCGACTCGGCGACCCGGCCGGCGTACATCACCAGCGCCCGGTCGGCGAACTCGGCGACCACACCGAGGTCATGGGTGATGATCAGCACCCCGGCGCCGGTGACGTCGCGCGCCGTCTTGAGCACCTCGAGGATCTGCGCCTGCACGGTGACGTCCAGCGCGGTGGTGGGTTCGTCGCAGATCAACAGGTCGGGGTCGTTGGCGATCGCGATCGCGATCACTACGCGTTGCCGTTCGCCGCCGGAAAGCTCATGCGGAAACGCGCGGGCGCGCCGCTCCGGCTGCGAGATACCAACAAGTTCGAGCAGTTCCACCGCGCGTCGGCGGGCGGCCTTGTGGCCGACGCTGGACTGGTGCACTTCGATCGCCTCGGCGATCTGGTCACCGACGTTGTAGACGGGGGTGAGCGCGGACATCGGATCCTGGAACACTGTGCCGATCGCCTTGCCGCGGAACCGTGACATCGCGTCGTCGGCAAGCCCGAGTAGCTCCGCGCCCTGCAGTTGCACCGAGCCGCCCACCTCGGCGTACTCCGGCAGCAAGCCCACCACCGCCATTGCCGCCGCGGTCTTACCCGATCCCGATTCGCCGACCATCGCCACCACCTCGCCGGGATCGACGCGGTAACTGATGCCGCGCACCGCGTTGACCGGATCGCGGTCGCTGGGGAACGTGACGGCCAGGTCGGTCACCTCGAGCAACGGGCTCATCAGCCACCCCGCAGGGTTGCGCTGCCGGGGTCGAGCGCGTCGCGCAGGCCATCGCCGGTCAGGTTGGCGCACACCAGAATCAGCACCAATACCCCGGCGGGAAACAGGAACACCCACGGGAAAGTGGTCGCGGACTGGGTGCCGTCGGCGATCAGGGTGCCCAACGACACATCCGGCGGCTGAATACCGAAACCGAGGAAGCTCAAACCTGTTTCGGCCAGGATGGCGGCGGCGACGTTGAGGGCGGCGTCGATGATCAAGATGGATGCCACGTTAGGCACCACGTGGCCGATGATGATCCGACGGCTGGAGACACCCATATATCGTGCAGCCCGGATGAATTCGCGTTCGCGCAAGCTCATGGTCATGCCGCGTACCATGCGGGAGCTGATCATCCAGCCGAAGCCGGCCAGCAGCAAGACGAGGAACATGATGTTGGCCGAGTTCTTGGTTCGCGGCGTGACGATGGCGATCAGGATGAAGCTGGGCACCACCAGCAGCAGGTCGACCACCCACATCAGCGCCCGGTCCCGCCAGCCCCCGAAATATCCCGAGATCGCCCCGACGGTGGCAGCGATTCCGGTGGAGATCACCGCGACGCAGACACCGATCAGCATCGACTTCTGCATGCCCCGCAGCGTCTGCGCCAGCAGGTCCTGGCCCAGCGCGTTGGTGCCCAGCCAGTGATCGGTGTTCGGCGGCTGCAGCAACGCGTCGAAGTCAAGGTCGTCGTAGGAGTAGGGCAGCACCGAGGGCAGCGCATAGCAGCCGACGAACAGCAGCACCAGCACCGCGAGGGAGGCCACCGCGGACCGGTTGCGCAGGAACCGGCGCAGCACCAGGGTGCGGCGCGACGTGAAATCCGCTGTGTCAGTTTGGCCGGCAGCGGTCACGACACCCGCACCCTTGGGTCAAGAGCCGCGTAGATGACGTCGGAGAGCAGGCCGGCCAGTAACACGACGGCACCGGAGAACACCGTGATCGCTGCGACGATGTTGGTGTCCTGAGTCGCGATACCGCGGACCGTCCACTCACCCATGCCGTGCCAGCCGAAGATTTTCTCGACGAATACCGCGCCGGTGACCAGCCCGGCCACCCCGTAGGCGAACAGCGTGGCCATCGGTATCAGTGCGGTGCGCAGCCCGTGTTTGAACAGTGCGCGCCGGCGGGTGAGGCCCTTGGCGCGGGCGGTGCGAATGAAGTCCTGGCCGAGGACGTCGAGCATCGCGTTGCGCTGATAACGGCTGTATCCCGCGGCGGCGATGAGCGCCAGTGTGAGCGACGGCAGGACCAAATGCTGCAACCTGTCGCCCAGGTCTTCCCACATCCCACCGACTACGCCCGGCGCCGTCTCGCCGGTGTAGTCGAAGAGTTGGACGTCCAGCGCCCAGTTGACCCGCAGTGCGCCCAGGATCAACAGGTTGGCCACGACGAACGTCGGCGTGCTCAGTACGAGCAGCGCCAGCATCGTGATGACGCGGTCACTGAGCCGGTACTGCCGGATGGCGCCCCACGCCCCGATCGCCACGCCCAGTAGTGTGCCGACCACAGATCCAACGACCAGTAGCCGCAGGCTGACTCCGATGCGGCGCCCCAGTTCGGTGGAGACCGGCTGGCCGGTGATGGTGGCGCCGAAATCGCCGCGAACGGCGTGCGAAACCCAGTTGGCGTAGCGGATCGGTATGGGCTTGTTCAATCCGAGCTCGGCGGCCTTGGCGTCGATTACGGCTTGTGGTGGGCGTGGACTGCGCTGCATCAGGTTTTCCAGCGGCGAGAACGCCAGCGAGGTCAGGCAGTAGGTCAAGAACGACGCGAGCGCCAGCAGCACGATGTAGTTGAGCAACCGGCGCGCCAGAAAGCGTGTCATGCCCGACCGCCCCGCCACTGTCGCATGGGGACAGGGTAGCGAGGTTGGCCGATGGCGTGCCGCCAACAACGTCGAGTTGGCGATCGACGCGGCACGTATCCGCTGCGATCAACCGGAAACACTCGGTCCGACCAGCCGAACGGCGTTCGCCTGGTCGGCAGAGTCAACCTCGCCTCCGGACCAGCATGCATTGGAGGAGGCTAAGGGCCCTGGCAACGCTGACTGGGAGTCGGCGTCGCCTGCACCGTGTGTCCGAAACATTCCATTCGGGCTGATCCTCATGCGTGAAATCCGGGTGTTCGGTTGTTAAAATCCACCGCGGCATCGATCTGCCTAGCAAATTCCATACCGCGATACCCCGAGGAGACCTGCGTGACGGTTACCGATGACTACCTGGCCCACAACGCCGAATACGCGAGCACCTTCGAGGGTCCGCTGCCCATGCCGCCGAGCAAGCACGTTGCGATCGTCGCTTGCATGGATGCCCGGCTTGACGTCTACCGCGCGCTCGGCATCAACGAGGGTGAGGCACATGTCATCCGGAACGCCGGCGGGGTCGTCAGCGACGATGCCATCCGCTCGCTGGCCATCAGCCAGCGGTTGCTGGGTACCCGAGAGATCATCCTGATTCACCACACCGACTGCGGGATGCTCACCTTCACCGACGACGATTTCAAGCGCGCTATCCAGGAAGAGACCGGGATCAGGCCGCCATGGGCGGCTGAGGCATTCCCTGATCCAGCCGAAGATGTCCGGCAGTCGTTGCGCCGTGTGGAAGGCAGCCCGTTCGTCACCAAGCATGTCGGGCTGCGCGGGTTTGTCTTCGACGTCGCCACCGGCAAACTCAACGAGGTCACGCTGTAGCGAGGCGTCAGCCACGTCGCGGCCGCTGGACGGTTGGGTAGGACCGCGACGGTTCGACAGCCGTCCGTGCTTTCGCACGGGCGATGGCCGCAAAAGAACTTCATTGACAGCGGCGGGGCCGCCTGGTTCCATAGATGGTAATAACCGTAAATATGGTCAGTACTACCAGATTTATAAAGTATGGGACTGGACAATGACAGGAAAGCCATGACCAGCGATCTGAAGGCCGGCCCCGCGGCCGGCCAGTACGAACTGAGCCATCTGCGCTCGCTGGAGGCCGAGGCGATCCACATCATTCGCGAGGTCGCTGCCGAGTTCGAACGGCCGGTATTGCTGTTCTCAGGTGGCAAGGACTCCATCGTGATGCTGCACCTGGCCCTCAAGGCGTTTCGCCCCGGGCGGCTACCGTTCCCGGTGATGCATGTCGACACCGGCCACAACTTCGATGAGGTCATCGCGACCCGCGACGAGCTGGTCGCCGCGTCCGGGGTGCGCTTGGTGGTGGCGTCGGTGCAGGAAGACATCGACGCCGGCCGGGTCGTCGAGCCCCCGCAGGGGCGCAACCCGATGCAGACGGTGACGCTGCTGCGCGCCATCCGGGAGAACAAGTTCGACGCGGCATTCGGCGGAGCGCGGCGAGACGAGGAGAAGGCGCGCGCCAAGGAGCGGGTGTTCAGCTTCCGCGACGAGTTCGGCCAGTGGGACCCCAAGGCCCAGCGGCCGGAGCTGTGGAACCTCTACAACGGGCGGCACCACAAGGGCGAGCACATCCGGGTCTTCCCGCTGTCCAACTGGACCGAGTTCGACATCTGGTCGTATGTCGGTGCCGAGAAGATCACGTTGCCGCCGATCTATTTCGCCCACCGGCGCAAGGTGTTTCGGCGCGACGGAATGCTGCTGGCGGTTCACCGGCACTTGCAGCCACGCGCCGACGAGCCGGTGTTCGAGGCCACGGTGCGATTCCGCACCGTCGGCGACGTCACCTGCACCGGCTGTGTGGAATCGGAGGCCGCCACCGTTGCGGAGGTCATCGCCGAGACCGCGGTGTCCCGGCTGACCGAGCGAGGGGCGACCAGGGCTGACGACCGGATCTCGGAGGCTGGGATGGAAGACCGCAAACGGCAGGGGTACTTCTGATGGCGACACTCCTGCGGCTGGCAACCGCCGGCTCCGTCGACGACGGCAAGTCCACGCTGATCGGGCGCCTGCTCTACGACTCCAAGGCCGTGATGGAAGACCAGTGGGCGTCGGTGGAGCAGACGTCCAAGGAGCGCGGCCACGAGTACACCGACCTGGCGCTGGTCACCGACGGCCTGCGGGCCGAGCGTGAGCAGGGCATCACCATCGATGTCGCCTACCGCTATTTCGCCACTCCCAAGCGAAAATTCATCATTGCCGACACCCCGGGACACATCCAGTACACCCGCAACATGGTGACCGGTGCGTCTACCGCCCAACTGGTGATCGTGCTGGTCGACGCCCGGCACGGCCTGCTGGAGCAGTCCCGCCGGCACGCCTTCCTGGCATCGCTGCTGGGCATCCAGCACCTCGTGCTCGCGGTCAACAAGATGGACCTGATCGGCTGGGAACAAGAGAAGTTCGAGGCCATTCGGGACGAGTTCCATGCCTTCGCCGCCCGCCTGGACGTGCAGGACGTCACCACCATCCCGATGTCTGCGCTGCACGGCGACAATGTGGTGACCAAGTCGGACCAGACGCCGTGGTACGAGGGACCGGCGCTGCTGTCCCATCTCGAAGAGGTCTTCATCGCCGGCGACCGCAACTTGGTCGACGTACGTTTCCCCGTCCAGTACGTCATCCGGCCACACACCCTCGAGCATCAGGACCACCGCAGCTACGCCGGCACCGTGGCCAGCGGGGTGATGCGTCCAGGCGACGAAGTAGTCGTGCTGCCGATCGGCAAGACCACCCGGATCATCGCGATCGAGGGCACGAACGGACCGGTGGCAGAAGCGTTTCCGCCGATGGCGGTCTCGGTGAGCCTCGCCGACGAAATCGATATCTCGCGAGGCGACATGATCGCCCGCACCAACAACCAGCCAAGGGTCGCGCAGGAATTCGACGCGACCGTGTGCTGGATGGCAGATTCCGCGGCGCTGGAGCCCGGTCGCGAATACCTCATCAAGCACACCACCCGAACCACGCGCGCGCGGATAACCGAGCTCGACTACCGGCTCGATGTCAACACCCTGCACCGCGACAAGGCCGCGACGGCGTTGAAGCTCAACGAGCTCGGCCGCATTTCGCTGCGCACGCAGGTACCTCTGCTGCTCGACGAGTACACCCGCAACGCCGGCACCGGCTCGTTCATCCTCATCGACCCCAACACCAACGGAACGGTAGCGGCGGGCATGGTGTTGCGTGACGTCTCGACCGCAGACGGCTAGCCCGAACACCGTCCGGCACGAGTCATTGGTTACCGCCGAAGATAGGGCAGTCCGGGGCAGAACAGTGTGGCTCACCGGCCTGTCGGGCGCCGGCAAGTCGTCGGTGGCTGTGCTGGTCGAGCATAAGCTGCTCGAAAAGGGTGTTCCCGCTTATGTTCTCGATGGCGACAATTTACGTCATGGTCTGAACGCCGATCTGGGCTTCAGCATGGCCGACCGTGCGGAGAACCTGCGCAGGTTGGCGCAGGTGGCGGCGCTGCTCGCCGACTCGGGCCAGATCGTGCTGGTGCCGGCGATCAGCTCCGCTGGCCGAGCACCGCGCGATGGCTCGTAAGGTCCACGCCGATGCAGGATTTGACTTCTATCGAGGTGTTCTGCGACACGCCCCTCGCGGACTGCGAGAGACGTGATCCCAAGGGGTTGTACGCCAAAGCGCGTGCGGGCGAGATCACGCATTTCACCGGGATCGACAGCCCGTATGAGCGGCCGAAGAATCCAGACCTGCGGCTCACCCCGGACCACACCCTCGACGAGCTGGCACAGAGCGTGATCGACCTGCTCGAGCTGCGGTCCTGAGCACGAGGGGGCCCGGTTGCCCCGCTCTGCTCCGCAAGCGGGAGGTGCCCCCACCCCGGACGCTCCGCGTTCCGCATCGTCGCCGGGGTGGGTGGCACAATCCTCACCATGCGGATGTCGGCCAAGGCGGAGTACGCAGTGCGGGCTATGGTCCAGCTCGCCACGACCGCCAACGGCACCCTGGTCAAGACCGATGACTTGGCCCACGCTCAGGGCATACCGCCGCAATTTCTCGTCGACATCCTGACCAACCTGCGCACCGACCGCCTGGTGCGTAGCCACCGCGGTCGCGAGGGTGGTTATGAACTGGCGCGTCCGGGAACCGAGATCAGCATCGCCGACGTCCTGCGCTGCATCGACGGACCGCTGGCCAGCGTCCGTGACATCGGGCTCGGCGACCTGCCCTACTCCGGCCCGACCGCGGCGCTGACCGACGTCTGGCGGGCGCTGCGCGCCAGCATGCGGTCGGTGCTGGAAGAAACAACCCTGGCTGACGTCGCCGCAGGTGCACTGCCTAAGCACGTCGCGCAACTCGCCGATGACTACCGGGATCAGGAGAGCAAGCGGCACGGCTCGGCGCGCGGCGGTGACTAACCGGCCGAGCCGCCATGGGGCCGGGTGAGGATCTCCAGATGATGCCCGGCAGGATCCGGGAAGTACACGCCACGCCCACCGTCCCGGTGGTTGATCTCGCCGGGCCGTTTGGCGCCCGGGTCAGCCCAGTGCGGCAACCCCCGCGATTGGATCTTGCCGTATATCGCGTCGAATTCCTGGTCGGAGACGAGGAACGCATAGTGCTGCGGCCGGATCTGCTCGCCTTCGGGGACATCGGCGTAATCGAGAGTGGCACCGTGCTCGAGAGCGACAACCATGAAGCGGCCGAACGGTACCGGGCTCGGTAGCCCGAACAGTTCGGTGAGAAAGTCCGCGGACTCTCGTTTGTCGTGTGACGCGACAATGGTGTGGTTGAAGCTGATAGTCATTGTTCTTGCCAGTCAACCACTCTTGGCGCGACGCGACAACGCGCGAACGGCTACTTCGGTGCGGTGAGCTCCAAAGCGATGTTGTCGGGGTCGCGGAACTCCAGGATGTAGGACGGCCCAATGTCTTTGATCGCCTCGTGCGCGATGCCGATGTCGTCGAGATGTTCAGCTGCGGCGTCTAATTCGGCCTTGCTGCCTACCCTGAACGCGATGTGGTCCAGGCCGGTGCGATCCTCGTCGAAGCGGTCGTTGGCGACGGGTCGCAGCCCCAGCAGCGCGCCGCCCAGGTCGTAGATCACACCGCCGAACAGGAAACCCAACTGGCTCCGCTTTGCCTCGTCGGCATTCTCGGGAACCTCGATCAGCACCGGCCAATCGAACACGCTCTGGTAGAACTGCCGGGACCGCTCGATATCGGTGACGGTGAGCCGGACATGCGCAATGGACGTGCTGGTTAAGGCCATCGTCCCCATGCTGCCAGAATCGCGTTCGTGCAGATAGCAATGACGATGCCGGTGATGGAACCCGACCTGGATGCGACGGTGTTGCAGAACTGGGCGTGTGCGATCGACGAAGGCCCGTTCTCTTCGCTGTGCTGGGGCGAGCGGATCGCGTTCGATAATCCCGACAGTCTGACGCTGCTCGGGGCGCTGGCCGCCTGGACCGATCGGGTCCGGCTGACGACGACGGTGATCGTGCCGCAGTTGCACGACCCGGTCATGCTGGCCAAAGCGTTGGCGACCGGGGACATGCTGTGCGGCGGGCGTTTGACGGTGGGAATCGGCGTGGGCGGCAGGCACGAGGATTACCACGCCGTTGGCGCCGACCCCAAGGCGCAAACGATGCGCGGCATGGCCGAACGCGTGGCGGTGATGAAACGGGTGTGGGCCGGCGAAAAGATCACCGAGTCGGTGCGGCCGGTCGGGCCATCGCCGGTCCAGGTCGGTGGTCCGCCGCTGCTTATCGGCAGCATTGGGCCCAAGACCATCCGCAGCGCCGCGGCTTGGGCCGACGGACTGGCCGGCATCACCCTGGACCTGGACGTGGCCAAGCAGAATGAGCTGTTCGACGTGGCGCGAGCCGCGTGGGCGCAGGCCGGCAAGCCCAAACCCCACCTGGCGACCTCGTTCTGGTTCGCATTCGGGTCGGCTGAGCAGGCCCACGCCCAGGTGCATCGTCACCTGCGGCGCTATATGAACTGGATCCCGGCCGAGTACGTCGACGCGATGGCGCCGACGACCGGCTGGGCCGGCAGTGAGGGCGAGTTGCTCGAGGTGCTGCGAAAATTCGAAGAGATCGGCACCGACGAAGTCCAGCTCATTCCGACTAGCTCAGACCCCGAGCAGCTGCAGCGCGCGGCCGATGTGATCGCCGAGTTGTAAATCAACCTGCTGCCGCTTCGCGCGAGCGCTAATCGTGGGCGGCGGGCCGCCGGAGAGGCTGTCCTTTGCACAGCGTGTCCAGCAGTTCCCGGTAGGGGCCGACGATGTAGGCGGTGTCGCCGGCACTGAGCCGGGCGTCGCGGCGCGGGTGCAGCCTGACCGGCGCGTCCTGCCGGGTGATCGCGACGACGCGGGTTTGGGTGGACAGTTCGAACATCCGCAGCCCGTCGAGTTCGCTGCCGGTCTCCACGTGCAGTCCGCCGACCATGAAGGTGCTCTGCCCCACCGAGAACGTCCCCAGCACCTGCCGACCCATCGCGGCGCCGACGAACCACGGTGCGGCCAGTTCTACGGTCGACCGAACGGTTTGGAAACCGAACCGCTGTGCCACCGCGGCCCCCAGCGCACGGTCATATACGCGCAGCACAATGGGAACGTCCGGCCGGTTGACCTTGGGCATCACCCGCTGTCCCAACATCTCACGCAGCACGATTCCGGTCTCGATGTTGACCATGTCGTCCTGGGTCAGCACCGCCACCGCACGCGCATGGTCGACGCGGGCCGATTCCAGTGTCTGGTGCAGTGTCGCGTCCCCGAAGATCACCGGCACGTCGAGTTCGGCCGCCGAGGACAGAAAGCGGCTGTTCTCGTCGCGCTCGATAACCGCCACGTCGTATCCGGCGGCGGTCAGATCATTGACGACGCGGATGCCGAACGAGCCCAGCCCGACGACGATGACGTGGTTATGCAGATGGCGCACCCGCCGGCGTCCGGCCGATTGGGTGAATCGGCGCGACAGCAGCAGGTCGGCGATGAACGCGACCAGGAGCGCGGTGGTGGTCACGCCGGCGAACATCAACATGATGCTGAAGAGCCGCAGCCATGTGTGTTGGTCGACGAAGCTGAAGTCGCCGTAGCCCACCGTCGCGACCGTCTCGGCGGTGAAGTACAAGGCGTCGACCCAGGTCATCCCGGGAGGGCGCTGGTAGCTGAAGCGCAACACGGCCGTTGAGCCGATCAGCAGGGTCAGCGCGGCCGCCAACGAGCGATAAAACATCGGGTTGACGTCGCCGCGCAGGGTGCGTGCGGCGTCGACCAGTCGCCGCAGCCGGGGCCGGCGTGCGCGCGTTCCGGTCGGCCGCGCGACCTTGATGCCGCGGGTGGCCAACTCGTCGTCGGTGCCGATCATCGTCGTCCAGTCATCGGCGTACACCCGCAGATCCCGGCCCGGGCATGCCACCATCTCGCCGGGGGCCGGCGAGTTCTCGCCGTGCATTACCGCTAGCGGCGCCAGGTCGCCGTAGATCTCGCGCAGCGTCCCGTCCCGCGGTGCCTGGGTGCGCCAGACAACGAATTTGATCCCGGCGACCTCGAACGGGTGCGCGGTATGCGCCAGACATGCCTCGACGACCGACGGCGCGGCGAGGTCGGCGACGTCGAGGATCGCGCCGGCGCCATTGTCGGCGGCCACCGCTGCGCGCAGCACGTCGTTTGCCAGCCGCGCGACGACGCGCACGTCTGGGTTGGCTTTCCTTGCCAGCAGCGCGATTTCGAGATTTGTCGCGTCGTCATCCCCGGCGCAGACGACGGCGTCCGCGTGGGCGACACCGGCATCGGCGAGCTCGTCGGTGGCGAGCTTGACAATGCGTGCGCCGGCGCTCTTCAGCTCGTCGACGATCGTCGTCGCCAGCGCGTCGTCACCGCTGACGATGATGTGGCGGTGCATGCTCTCGTACATTGTTCGACGTCCGGCCAGGCCGGGAGATATCGATGTCATGGTCTTGGCTATTCCACCATGGCTCTATGTCGTCTGGCATAAACATCCAATTCTGCGGACGCCGGCGTCCACTCGCTTCTATGACTATCGGGTACCGTGCCGATTTGTGCCAGCGAAACGTCCTGATGCGCGATGACGTGGCCGCTGCCTACACGATGACGGGGATCCCGAGCTGCTGGTAAAGCTGTCGGTGGAGCTGCGCCAGCTCCACTGTGCCGCAGGTGGAGTCGGCCATCCCCACAGCCCGTCGCGGCGCCGGCGGCACGCCTGCGAGGCTACCCACGGGGACGGTCGTGATACTGGCGGTGTGCCTTTCATCGAACCCGTCGAGTCCCGCGAGATCTATCGGAATCCCTGGATGGTGCTCCGGGAGGACGACATCCGCCGCCCGGACGGCAGCCCCGGCATCTACGCTGTGGTGGACAAGCCGGCGTATGCGCTCGTGATGCCCTACGACGGGCACCGTTTCCGGTTGGTCGAGCAGTTCCGGTATCCCATCGGCGCGCGGCGCTGGGAGTTTCCGCAAGGAACCGCTCCCGATCTGGCGGACGCCGAACCGTTCGAGCTGGCCGAGCGTGAGCTGCGCGAGGAAACCGGATTACGCGCGACGTCGTTCGAGGCGCTCGGCCGGCTCGAAACCGCTCCCGGAATGACCAGTCAGCGCGGCTGGGTGTTCTTGGCCACCGGAATCGCCGAGGGAGAGGCGGATCGCGAGCACGAGGAGCAGGACATGCGCAGTGCGTGGTTCGCGCGCGAAGACGTCGAGCAGATGATCCGCTCGGGAGCGATCGCCGACGCGCAGTCGATCGCCGCTTACGGCCTGTTCCTGCTGCGCGGGCGATGAATGCGGTGACGGTTACCGACGCAGGCGAATTGAGTTCCGTCGCCGAGGGCTTCGTTCTTATCGGATGGCCTGCCGAGGTCGCGGGCGACGCGCTCACGGCGGAGTGCAGTGTCCCGTCGGCCGGCGCAGCGCCGTGGTATGTCTATCGCGCGAAGCCGTCCACGGTGTTTGCGCTCGGCACGTCGCAACCTTTCGGCGCCACAACGTTTCAGTTGGGCTGAGCGAGCCTGAGCCACTCTCCCACGCGAGGCGGTCCACCACCTGTCGCACGCCCTCCTAAAGCGTGATCGCGTCGATATCCGGTTGCGTCATCGACCCCACACCATTGACACGATGCACCCGCGATCGAGGTTTGAAATTCATCCAGTTGCGGTGCTCGGCGCCATCGCAATCGCGATGTTGGGCACCCCTGCTGTTGCGGTGCACGCGGCGACGCCGGCGTGGAATGGTAAATACTCGCTCGTGCGGTACGCCGCCGACAAGTCCGGCACCAGCGTGGCCGTCAGCCAAGCCGAACCCACTTTCAGCGCCGACTACCTCTTCGCGACCGCGTGTTCGGCCGCCAATTGCGTCGCCACTGCCACCGACGGCCCTACTCCCAAGAACCCGACGCTGCCCCAGCCGTCGCATTACACCTGGGACGGAGCCAGGTGGGTCGAGCATTTCGACTTTCAATGGGACTGTTACATGGGAGAAGGCGTTCCGAAAGCGTGGGCACCCGCAAGGTCGTGGGCGTACTACACGCCTCAGACGGACGGGTCGTTGCGCGGTACCTGGCACACCGACATCTACAGCGGCCCTTGCCGTGGGAGCGTGGAAATGCCGGTGGCGGCGTTTCCTGCGCGGCCTCGATGACGGCGGCCGCCCGCATACACCAGACGACGCGGTCCGTGCTGCAGGTGCGATGCTCGGGTAGGCCGCCGCGGGCCGTTAGCCTGATGCCTATGACCGTGGGCGAGTCAGTTGCGCAGTCGCTGCAGCAGTGGGATCGGAAATTGTGGGATGTGGCGATGCTGCACGCGTGCAAGGCCATAGATGGGACCGGCAAGAAACGCTATCCGGCACTCGGAGTCGGCGCACGATTCAGGACGGTAATACGAGATTCGCTCGACATCTTCGGTGTGATGGCGACGCCCGGAGTCGACCTCGACCACACTCGCTTCCCCGTGGCGGTGAGATCGGACTTGCTGCCCGATCAGCGGCCCGACATCGCGGATGTCCTGTACGGGATTCACCGGTGGTTGCACGGTCATGGCGACGAATCCTCTGCAGGGTTCGAAGTAACCCCTTACGTGAACGCTGGTGCAGTACTCCGCATTGCGAATGACGGCAAAGTTCAGCTGCCAACGTCGGCAATAATCGGTCTCCTGGCCGTTGCTGTGTTCGCGCCGGAGAACAAGGGCGAGGCCATTCCCGCCACTTACCAGCTCAGCTGGTATGACCATGTGTTCTTGATCAGTGCTTGGTGGGGGTGGCAAGACCATTTCCGCGAAATCGCCAACGCCGACCAGTCACGGCTGGTCACGCTCGACTTCGGCGACTTGTGGAACCGGTGGACGCCAGTTTCATGAGCCGCGTGACATTCTGCCACGCGCTTCGATTTCAGAGGCGATGGACTGAACAGACGAATGCGGGGACCCGTCTGGGGGCCCCGCATCATCGTGGTCGCTGCTAGCTCGAGGTCACGTACTCCGGGCAGTAGGCCGACGCGGCGTCAATAGCGAACGTCTTGGCGCCCGTGGAACTCAGACCGGTCGACTCGGCTACCGCATTGATGACCGCCCGGCTTGACTGGCCCTCGTCGAGGGCATTGCAGACGGCGTGCGCATCGCTGATCGCGCGCGCTGCGCTCGGTGGCGTGATCCCGTCCGCCTTCAGCTGCGCGACGAACGCCTCATCGACTGAGCTCGCGCCCGCGGTCCCGGCGAAGCCGAGCGCGGCCAGGCCGAGAGTGGCGGCGGTCAGGGTGGTGCCAGCCGCGGAGGCGGTGAAACGGCGAGTGAACATTGGCGATCTCCTTGTACTGATGTGATTGGTGGTAGCGCTGGTTCGCGTGACCTCAGAATCAGCACCGGGCCTTTACGGATCCTCAACAAATCCTTGGCGAAATCGAGATATCAGGCGCGTGCGCGGAGGTGAAACCGATGTTCTCAACCTGCTCGATGACCACTCCCGGCTCGCCCTGGCCAGCCTGGTCGGACCCACTACTACCGGCCCCGCCGTCACCGACACCTTCACCACCGCATTCGCGCGGTGGGGTGCCCCCGCCTCAGTCCTGACTCACAACGGCGCCATCTTCGCCGGGGCAACAAAACGGCCCCTCAGAAAAGCGCTAGGGCCGATTCTTTAGCCGTACGCCGGGCAGTAATAGTCGACCGACAGAGTGACGAATTCCGCCGCGTCGGTCCTGGTGTAGCCCGTGGCGTTGTCCAGCACTTCGGCGATGACGGTTGACCGTGGAATGCCGCGCTGAAGGTTGAGGCACGCGATGCGGGCGTCGGTCTGTGCGGCCTGCCCTTCGGAGATGCCGATCCCGGCGCGGTCAAGCGCGGTCAGGAAGGCGTCGGGGGCGTCGGGGGGAACAACGGGCGCTGCCGGCTTCGCTGCCTTCGGTGCCGGCGTGGGCTTGGGTGCCGGCGTCGGCTTGGGTGCCGGCGGTGCCGCCTTCGGTGCCGGTGCGGGTGCCTGTGTCGGTGCCTGCTCAATCGGCACCGGCCGGATCTCGAAATGATCAGGCCCGGGCGTGAGGACCAGTGTCGCTGCGATGGATACCGCCGCGACGGCTACGGCTGCGATGGCGGCCGGGATGATGCGGCCGTCCAGTTTGCGCAACAGGTAGGGGACCCGGGTGGGCCACCTGTCCCGCGGCCATGTCTCCTCGGGCTCTTCGCCCCAGGCGTAGACGACTTTCGTTGGCGCCGCCTCTGTGGCGTCGCCCGCAGCCGCCAAAGCGGTGTCCTCGCTCATGGCTCAAGTGTGCCCTCAGGGTCCGACAGGCTGTCGATTTCGTCGGCAGCCGAGATGAGAACCCGCGCCGGCTGCCGCGCCTGCGCCACGGTCAGGGTGTTGTCAGCGTCGAGCTGGTCGACGACGATCTGGCGCCGAACGGTGCCGTCGAGTTCCTGCCTCCCGGCGATGTAGACGTCTATGTCGTCGTACTCGCGATCTATGACCCGGTGCGATCCCTCGAAGTAGCGGAACGTGTCGAGGTCGTGGTTCCGGGGTCGCACGTGACTACGCCGGCCGGGAACGGGACATGGTTGGTGTTCATGGTGTGTTGACGCCGCTCGAGTGTCGGAGCCACGCCGTTGCACGAATCTTGCATGCCCTCGCATATGTGCTGGTCAGATAGTGCCCCCGGCAGGATTCGAACCTGCGGCCTTCTGCTCCGGAGGCAGACGCTCTATCCCCTGAGCTACGGGGGCGCACGGTCAACATTCCTGCGCCATCGGGCATGAACAAGCACGGCCAGACTAGCGCATGGTGTCACCGCCCTGTCACCGCAATGGATTCGGGGCGTGAGCACCCCAGACCATAGGATGGACGATCGTGACCCCCGCCGACCTGGCTGAGCTGCTCAAAGCCACCGCTGCCGCGGTGCTGGCCGAGCATGGCCTCGACGCGTCTGCGTTGCCGCAGGCGGTCACCGTGGAGCGGCCGCGCGTTCCCGAGCATGGCGACTACGCCAGCAACCTGGCCTTGCAGCTCGCCAAAAAGGTCGGTGCAAACCCGCGTGAGCTGGCCGGATGGCTTGCCGAGGCGCTGGCGCAGGCCGACGGTATCGCCTCCGCGGAGGTCGCCGGACCAGGTTTTATCAACATGCGCGTGGAGGCATCAGCGCAGGCCAAGATCGTGAACAACGTGATCGACGCCGGTGCGAGCTTCGGTAACTCTGACGCCCTGGCCGGGCACAAGGTCAACCTGGAATTCGTCTCGGCCAACCCGACCGGGCCGATCCACATCGGCGGTACCCGCTGGGCCGCGGTTGGCGACGCGTTGGGCCGGTTGCTGTCGACGCAGGGCGCCGATGTGGTGCGTGAATACTATTTCAACGACCACGGTGCCCAGATCGACCGATTCGCCAACTCCCTGATCGCCGCGGCCAAAGGCGGACCCGCCCCGGCCGACGGCTACGCGGGCAGCTACATCAGCGACATCGCCGCGCAAGTGTTACAGAAGGCGCCCGACGCGCTGAGCCTGCCCGACGCCGAGATGCGGGAGACCTTCCGCGAGATCGGCGTCGACCTGATGTTCAGCCACATCAAAGAGTCGTTGCACGAATTCGGCACCGACTTCGACGCCTACACCCACGAAGACTCGATGCACACCAGCGGCCGTGTCGACCAGGCGATTGCCCGGCTCCGCGAGACCGGCAACATCTACGAGAAGGACGGCGCAACCTGGTTGCGCACCAGCGCTTTTGGTGACGACAAGGACCGCGTCGTGATCAAGAGCGATGGCAAATCGGCCTATATCGCCGGTGATCTCGCCTATTACCTGGACAAGCGGGAACGCGGTTTCGACTTGTGCATCTACATGCTCGGCGCCGACCATCATGGATACATCGCCCGGCTCAAGGCCGCAGCGGCCGCGTTCGGCGAAGACCCGGCCACCGTCGAGGTCCTCATCGGGCAGATGGTCAACCTGGTCCGCGACGGCCAGCCGGTCCGGATGAGCAAGCGGGCGGGCACCGTGATCACGCTCGACGACCTGGTCGAGGCAATCGGCGTCGACGCCGCGCGCTACAGCCTGATCCGCTCGTCGGTGGACACCGCGATCGACATCGACCTGGCACTGTGGTCCTCGGCGTCGAATGAAAACCCGGTCTATTACGTGCAATACGCGCATGCCCGGCTGTCAGCGCTGGCCCGCAACGCCGCCGAACTCGGCCTGATCCCCGACACGGCGCACCTCGAGCTGCTCAGCCACGACAAAGAGGGCACGCTGCTGCGCAGCATCTCTGAATTCCCGCGGGTGCTCAAAACGGCGGCGTCCCTGCGCGAACCACACCGGGTGTGCCGCTACCTGGAGGACCTCGCCGGCGACTACCACCGGTTCTACGACTCGTGCCGGGTGTTGCCCCAGGGCGACGAGCAGCCCACCGACCTGCATACTGCGCGCCTGGCGTTGTGCCAGGCCACCCGCCAGGTCATCGCCAACGGGCTGGCAATACTGCGAGTCACTGCCCCGGAGCGAATGTGAACGTCCATCCCGCCGGTCCCCGGCACGCCGAAGAAACCCGACCGGCGAGTAGCCAGCCGCGGCCGCAGTCGGCCGATGAGCTCTTGCGGTTGGCGCCGAATATATGGCCGCGCAACACTACTCGCGATGAAACTGGCGTGGCCTGCATTGCGGGAATTCCGCTGACAGACCTTGCGCAGGAGTACGGGACTCCGCTGTTCGTGATCGACGAGGACGACTTCCGCTCACGTTGCCGGGGCATGGCGGCGGCTTTCGGCGGCGGGCGCAACGTGTACTACGCCGCCAAAGCCTTCCTCTGTAGCGAAATAGCGCGCTGGATTGAAGAAGAAGGCCTCTCGCTGGACGTGTCCACCGGCGGGGAGCTGGCCGTCGCGCTGCACGCAAACTTTCCGCCGGAGCGGATTACCTTTCACGGCAACAACAAATCGGTCGCCGAATTGACCGCCGCGGTCAAAGCCGGAGTCGGCCATATCGTTCTGGACTCGATGATCGAAATCGAGCGGCTTGACGCCATCGCGGGTGAGGCGGACATCGTCCAGGATGTCCTCGTGCGTCTCACCGTCGGCGTCGAGGCGCACACCCACGAGTTCATCTCCACCGCACACGAAGACCAGAAGTTCGGGCTGTCGGTGGCCAGCGGTGCGGCGATGGCAGCGGTGAGCCGGGTATTCGGCACCGATCACCTGCGACTGGTAGGGCTGCACAGCCATATCGGTTCGCAGATCTTCGATGTGGATGGCTTCGAACTCGCCGCGCACCGGGTGATCGGCCTGCTGCGCGAGGTTGTCGGCGAATTTGGTCCCGAAAAGACGGCGCAGCTATCGACCGTTGATCTCGGCGGCGGCCTGGGCATCTCGTACCTGCCACCTGACGATCCGCCGCCGATAGGCGAGCTGGCGGCCAAGCTGAGCGCCATCGTGAGCAACGAATCAGCGGCCGTGGGGCTGCCGACGCCCAAGCTGGTGGTCGAGCCCGGACGTGCCATCGCCGGACCAGGCACCATCACGCTGTACGAGGTGGGCACCGTCAAGGACGTCGACGTGAGCGCCACCGCGCACCGGCGTTACGTCAGTGTCGACGGTGGCATGAGCGACAACATTCGCACCGCGCTCTATGACGCGCAGTATGACGTCCGGCTGGTCTCGAGAGTCAGCGAGGCACCGGCGGTGCCGGCCCGTATCGTCGGAAAGCACTGCGAAAGCGGCGATATCGTCGTGCGCGACGCATGGGTGCCCGACGACGTTGAGCCCGGCGACCTGCTTGCGGTGGCCGCTACCGGTGCCTACTGCTATTCGCTGTCGAGCCGTTACAACATGGTTGGCCGTCCCGCCGTGGTGGCAGTACGCGCGGGAAAGGCCCGCCTGGTCCTGCGCCGGGAGACGGTCGACGATCTGCTGAGTCTGGAGGTGAGGTGACCTGTGTCCGGTGACGAAAAGCCGGTCGGCGTAGCGGTACTCGGGTTGGGCAACGTCGGCAGCGAAGTTGTCCGCATCATCGAGGAAAGCGCTGACGATCTCGCGGCTCGCGTTGGTGCACCACTGGTGCTGCGGGGCGTCGGAGTGCGCCGGGTGGCCGCCGACCGAGGTGTGCCGATAGACCTGCTCACCGACAACGTCGAAGAACTCGTCTCGCGCGAAGACGTTGACATCGTCGTCGAATTGATGGGCCCGGTGGAGCCGTCTCGCAAGGCCATCCTGACCGCACTCGAGCACGGCAAGTCCGTTGTCACAGCCAACAAGGCCCTGCTATCCACATCCGCCGGCGAATTGGCGCAAGCCGCTGAAAGCGCGCATGTCGACCTCTATTTCGAGGCGGCAGTCGCGGGCGCCATCCCGGTCATCCGGCCGCTGACCCAGTCGCTGGCCGGCGACACGGTGCTGCGGGTAGCCGGCATAGTCAACGGCACCACCAACTACATCCTTTCGGCAATGGACAGCACCGGCGCTGACTACGACAGCGCACTGGCCGATGCGAGCGCGCTGGGCTACGCGGAGGCCGATCCCACCGCAGACGTCGAAGGCTACGACGCCGCGGCCAAGGCCGCGATTCTGGCTTCCATTGCCTTCCACACCCCGGTGACCGCCGATGACGTCTATCGCGAGGGCATCACCAAGATCACCCCGGACGACTTCGCGTCTGCCCGCGCTCTGGGCTGCACCATCAAGTTGCTGTCCATCTGCGAACGCATCACTACCGACGAAGGACAACAACGGGTTTCGGCACGTGTCTATCCGGCGTTGGTGCCGTTGACGCATCCGCTCG
Organism: uncultured Actinomycetota bacterium; assembly: GCA_963763005.1. Classification (GTDB taxonomy): domain Bacteria; phylum Actinomycetota; class Actinomycetes; order Mycobacteriales; family Mycobacteriaceae; genus Mycobacterium. The sequence goes on along the minus strand of CAVXMI010000005.1, from coordinate 463,794 downwards.
CCACGGTCGGCGGCGCCTTCAACGCCGTGGTGGTCGAGGCGCAGGCCGCGGGGCGGCTGATGTTCTACGGCCAGGGCGCCGGCGGCGCCCCCACCGCCTCGGCGGTGACTGGCGACCTGGTGATGGCCGCGCGCAACCGGGTGCTGGGCAGCCGCGGGCCAAAGGAGTCCAAGTACGCTCAACTTCCCATCGCATCAATGGGTTTCATTATGACGCGCTATTACGTGAGCATGAATGTCGCCGACAAGGCGGGCGTATTATCTTCGGTGGCAGCAGAATTCGCCAAACGCGAGGTGAGCATCGCCGAGGTTCGTCAGGAAGGTGTGGTGGGCGAAGACGGCCAACGGGTGGGAGCCCGAGTCGTGGTGGTCACCCACCTCGCCACCGACGCCGCGCTTTCGGAAACCGTTGCTGCGCTGGCCGACTTGGACGTTGTGCAGGATGTGGCAAGCGTGCTGCGGCTGGAGGGAACTGACCTGTGAGCGCCCCACGGACGGCCATCCACCAGCCTTGGCCGGGCGTGATCGCGGCATACCGTGACCGGCTGCCGGTGGGCGACGACTGGACCCCCGTCACCCTGCTCGAAGGTGGTACCCCGCTGATCGCAGCAACCAGGCTCTCCAAACAGACCGGCTGCACAGTCCACCTCAAGGTCGAAGGCCTCAACCCCACCGGGTCATTCAAGGACCGGGGCATGACAATGGCGGTCACCGATGCACTGGCCCGCGGGCAGCAGGCCGTGTTGTGCGCATCGACCGGAAATACCTCGGCGTCGGCGGCGGCATACGCTGCCCGCGCCGGCATCACCTGCGCGGTGCTGATACCACAGGGCAAGATCGCGATGGGCAAGCTGGCGCAGGCGGTTATGCACGGAGCCAAGATCATCCAGATCGACGGTAACTTCGATGACTGCCTGGAACTGGCCCGCAAGATGGCCGCCGATTTCCCTACCATTTCGCTGGTCAACTCGGTCAACCCGTTGCGCATCGAGGGTCAGAAAACAGCGGCGTTCGAAATTGTCGATGCGCTGGGCGCCGCGCCGGACGTGCACGCCCTTCCGGTAGGTAACGCCGGCAACATCACCGCGTACTGGAAGGGTTACACCGAGTATCACCACGAGGGACTGATCGACAAGCTGCCCCGCATGCTGGGCACTCAGGCAGCGGGCGCAGCGCCCCTGGTACTGGGTGAACCGGTGAGCCACCCGGAGACCATCGCCACCGCGATCCGCATAGGCGCACCGGCGTCGTGGACGTCGGCCGTTGAGGCGCAGCAGCAGTCCAAGGGGCGCTTCCTCGCAGCCACCGACGAGGAGATCCTGGCCGCATATCACCTGGTCGCCCGCACAGAAGGCGTCTTCGTCGAGCCTGCGTCCGCGGCCAGCATCGCGGGCCTGCTCAAAGCCGTTGACGACGGCTGGGTGGCTCGTGGGTCGACGGTGGTGTGCACGGTAACCGGCAACGGTCTGAAGGATCCCGACACGGCACTCAAGGACATGCCGAGTGTGTCCCCGCTGCCAGTGGACCCCGTCGCCGTCGTCGAGAAGCTGGGGCTGGCCTAGTGGCGATCGCTAGCGCGGCGGAGCCGGGCGCAGCGGGTCGTCGCTCGTTGGAGCTAGTGGCGATCGCTAGCGCGGCGGAGCCGGGCGCAGCGGGTCGTCGCTCGTTGGACCTGGCGAAGGCCTGTTGGTGACCCGGGTGCTGCCTGCCGGGCTGGTGGCGAGCGCCGTGGTGGCAGCCTCCAGCGCCAACCTGGGCCCGGGTTTCGACAGCATCGGTCTGGCGTTGAGTCTTTGCGACGAGATCATTGTCGAGACAACAGATTGCGGCTTGGAGGTGGTGGTCGAGGGGGAGGGCGCCGACCAGGTGCCACTGGGCCCCGAACACCTGGTGGTGCGCGCCATCCAGCACGGGCTGCGGGCAGTGGGGGTCAGCGCTGCCGGTCTGGTGGTGCGCTGCCGCAACGCCATCCCGCATTCGCGCGGTCTCGGATCCTCTGCAGCGGCCGTTGTTGGGGGCCTTGCGGTCGTCAACGGGCTTGTCGCACAAACCGATTCGACACCATTAAGCGATGCTCAGTTGATCCAGCTGTCCTCGGAGTTCGAGGGTCATCCCGACAACGCCGCGGCCGCGGTGCTGGGCGGCGCGGTGGTTTCCTGGATTGACCGTCGTGGTGGTCGGCCTGACTACTCGGCGGTGCCGCTACGGCTGCATCCCGATATCCACATCTTCTCTGCGGTTCCCGAGGAGCGTTCGTCGACCGCGGAGACCCGGGTGCTGCTGCCCGCCCAGGTCAGCCACGCCGACGCACGGTTCAACGTCAGCCGCGCCGCGTTGCTGGTGGTTGCGCTCACCCAACGGCCCGACGTGCTGATGGCGGCCACTGAAGACTTACTTCACCAGCCTCAACGTGCCCCGGCGATGCCGGCTTCGGCGGAATATCTGCGCCTGCTGCGGCGTCATAACGTAGCGGCGACGCTTTCTGGGGCTGGGCCTGCGCTGATCGCGCTGACTACAGAGCCGGAGTTGCCCTCAGAAGCGGTGGAGCACGGGGCCGCAAATGGATTTACTATCACCGCGATGGCCGCTGGCCAGGGAGTTCGCTGGAGCCCCGGCGTCACAGTCCCCGGTTGATCCACAACGCGGCGGGAGGTTTGCTTGCTTCCGGCCAGGAAGCGGGCTATCCTCGGAGCCGTCCAGCAATCGCAGCATCTGCATCTGCATCCATACTGCCTTGCCGCTAGGACAACTACCAATTCTTCTCGTGGACGAGGTTCGCCGTTTTTGCCGCCGATCCTGGCGATCACCGTTGCAGAGTCGACTTTTGGGAGCACTCGGCGATTTGGCTGATGCAACGAACCCCTCGTATGACGTGATCTGCGGGGGAAAGAAAGGAAATCCGTGACTGATACGGACCTCATCACGGCTGGCGAAAACACCGATGCCAATAAGCAGTCGGATTCCGTCACCACAGACCCCCCAGACCTCAAAACCAATGCGCCGGCCGGCTCCCTGTCCACCATGGTGCTGCCCGAGCTGCGCGCGCTGGCGAACCAAGCCGGCGTCAGGGGGACGTCGGGTATGCGTAAGAACGAACTGATCGCCGCGATTCAGGAAAGCGGGGGACAGGCCAACGGCGTCTCAGCCACTGACGCGCCATCTCAAGACTCTGGCAAATCCGGCCCGTCGGCGGGCGCCGAGGCACCGGCCGCCCAGGAGGATCGGAAGGATTCATCAGACGAGGCGCCGGGGCGGGAACGCCGCAGCGCCTCCCGTGACACGGGTTCATCCGCCCGTGGTGCCGCAGAACAGGATCGCGCGGGCGTTACCGCCGGCGAGGGCACAGTCACCGACGCGGCTGACAACCGTCGAGGAGGCCAACAGGACACCAAGACTGACGAGCGCGGAGCGGACTCGGGTAGCGGCAAAAGCGGTGACCAGCAAAGCAGCTCGGGCGGGCAGCAGCCTCGCGGCGACGAGGACGGCGACGGACGTCAGGGCCGGCGCGGACGCCGATTCCGTGACCGTCGGCGCCGCGGTGAACGGCCGGGCGAAGGCACCGAAGCTGAACTGCGTGAGGACGACGTCGTCCAGCCGGTAGCCGGCATCCTCGACGTCCTCGACAATTACGCATTTGTGCGCACCTCCGGTTACCTGGCCGGCCCGCACGACGTCTACGTGTCAATGAACATGGTGCGCAAAAACGGCTTGCGCCGCGGCGATGCGGTGACCGGTGCGGTCCGGGTGCCCAAAGAAGGCGAACAGCCTAACCAGCGGCAGAAGTTCAACCCGCTGGTACGCCTGGACAGCGTCAACGGTGGAGCGGTCGAAGACGCCAAGAAGCGGCCCGAATTCGGCAAACTGACGCCGTTGTACCCCAACCAGCGGCTTCGCCTGGAAACCACACCCGACCGGCTGACCACGCGGGTCATCGACCTCATCATGCCGATCGGCAAGGGCCAGCGCGCGCTGATCGTGTCGCCGCCCAAGGCGGGCAAGACGACGATCCTGCAGGACATCGCCAACGCGATCGCGAGGAACAACCCGGAATGCCACCTGATGGTCGTGCTGGTTGACGAGCGGCCTGAAGAGGTGACGGATATGCAGCGCTCGGTCAAGGGAGAGGTTATCGCTTCGACGTTCGACAAGCCGCCATCGGATCACACTTCGGTCGCCGAGCTTGCGATCGAGCGCGCCAAGAGGCTCGTTGAGCAGGGCAAGGACGTGGTGGTGTTGCTCGACTCGATCACCCGATTGGGGCGCGCTTACAACAACTCGTCGCCGGCATCGGGCCGGATCCTGTCCGGTGGTGTCGACTCGACCGCGCTGTACCCGCCCAAGCGCTTCCTCGGCGCCGCACGCAATATCGAGGGAGGCGGATCGCTGACCATCATCGCGACCGCGATGGTCGAGACCGGGTCCACCGGTGACACGGTCATCTTCGAGGAATTCAAGGGCACCGGTAACGCCGAGCTCAAGCTCGACCGCAAGATCGCCGAACGGCGGGTGTTCCCCGCAGTCGACGTGAACCCCTCGGGTACCCGCAAGGACGAGCTGTTGTTGTCGCCCGACGAGTTCGGGATTGTGCACAAGCTGCGCCGCGTGCTGTCGGGTCTGGATTCTCATCAGGCCATCGACCTGCTGATGTCGCAGCTGCGCAAGACGAAGACCAATTACGAATTCCTCGTGCAGGTGTCCAAGACGACACCGGGGAATATGGACCACGACTAGCCCGTTCTGACTGACCCCCGCGTCGATGTCGCCGGGAATGCGCGCGTGCATCTCGGTGTTTGGGGTGATGGTGGTTGACCTGGCATAATCGTGGCTCGACCACCCCAGAACCACCTCAGGTTCTGGTGTTCAAGCCTGACCGCCGCATCGAACACCCGGGGGCATGAGCGGCCAACGATCGAAGAGGACAGCATGAAATCTGACATTCATCCCGCCTACGAGGAGACCACTGTGGTCTGCGGATGCGGGAACACCTTCCAGACGCGCAGCACCAAGCCGGGCGGCCGCATCGTGGCCGAGGTTTGCTCGCAGTGCCATCCGTTCTACACCGGCAAGCAGAAGATCCTCGACAGCGGTGGCCGGGTGGCCCGCTTCGAGAAGCGCTACGGCAAGCGCAAGGTGGGAGCTGACAAGGCGGCTGATGCCGACCTCGACAAGGCCGACAACTAGCTGGCTTACCGACGCCCGAACTGTGCACCAACGGCACAGGCCGGGCGTCGGTTCGCGTTTGCGGTAAAGAGCTTGCGGTAGGAGGTGTGACATGACGCAGCCGGTGCAGACGATTGACGTGTTGCTGGCCGAACACGCGGAGCTTGAGCTTGCGCTGGCAGATCCTGAATTGCACAGCAAGCCTGACGAGGCGCGCAAAGTCGGACGCCGGTTCGCCCGGTTGGCTCCGATCGTCACCACCCACCGGAAGCTGGTGTCCGCTCGCGACGACCTCGCGACGGCACGCGAGTTGGCCGCCGCTGACGAGTCGTTCGTCGATGAGGTCGCCGAATTGGAGTCGCGGGTGGCTGAACTGGACACCCAACTCACCGACATGCTGGCACCACGGGACCCGCATGACTCCGACGACATCGTACTCGAGGTCAAATCCGGTGAGGGGGGTGAAGAATCGGCATTATTCGCCGCCGACCTGGCCAGGATGTACATCCGCTACGCCGAGCGGCATGGCTGGACCGTGACGGTGCTAGACGAAACCATCTCGGATCTGGGCGGTTACAAGGATGCGACGCTCACAATCGCTTGCAAGGGCGACGCGGCCGACGGAGTGTGGTCGCGAATGAAGTTCGAGGGCGGGGTACACCGGGTGCAACGGGTCCCGGTGACGGAATCTCAAGGCCGCGTGCATACCTCAGCGGCAGGTGTGCTGGTCTATCCGGAACCCGAGGAAGTCGGCGAGGTACAGATCGACGAGTCGGATCTGCGCATCGATGTCTACCGGTCGTCGGGGAAGGGCGGCCAAGGTGTTAATACCACCGACTCCGCGGTGCGGATCACCCACCTGCCCACCGGGACTGTCGTCACCTGTCAAAACCAAAGGTCGCAGCTGCAGAACAAGATCCGTGCGCTGCAGGTGCTGGCCGCTCGCCTGCAGGCGCTGGCCGAGGAACAGGCGCTTGCCGACGCGTCGGCGGATCGGGCCAGCCAGATCCGCACGGTGGATCGCAGCGAACGCATTCGCACCTACAACTTCCCGGAGAACCGGATCACTGACCACCGAATCGGTTTCAAGTCACACAATCTCGATCAGGTTCTCGACGGTGACTTGGATGCGCTATTCGACGCGCTGACTGCCGCTGACAAGCAGTCCCGGCTGCAACAGTCATGACCTCGCTGCGGCGCGCGATCGACTCCGCTGCAGCGCTACTCGCCGAAGCAGGAATCGACTCCGCGCGTTGCGATGCCGAGCAGTTGGCCGCTCACCTGACAGGCACGGACCGCGGCCGGCTGCCCTTGCTCGAGTCGCCCGGCGACGAGTTCTTCGGGCGTTACCGCGACGTCGTGATTGCGCGTTCGCGGCGGGTTCCCTTGCAATACCTCATCGGGACCGTGTCGTTCGGGCCGGTGGTGTTGCAGGTCGGCCCGGGTGTGTTCATACCGCGTCCGGAGACCGAGGCCATATTGGAGTGGGCCACTGCGCAATCGCTTGCGGCACGGCCCCTAATCGTTGACCTGTGCACCGGATCTGGCGCGTTGGCGGTTGCGCTGGCCCAGCACCGGCCGGCGGCGCGAATCCTTGGCATCGACGACTCCGACGCGGCCCTCGAGCACGCACGCCGCAATGCCGAGGGCACCAATGTAGAACTGGTGCGAGCCGACGTCACCGAGCCGGGCTTGCTGCCCGAACTCGCCGGACAGGTCGACCTCGTTGTCGCCAACCCGCCCTACCTGCCCGACAGCGCTGTACTGGAACCTGAAGTGGCACAGCATGATCCGCACCACGCGCTGTTCGGTGGGCCGGACGGGATGGCGCTGATAGCCGCCGTCGTCCGCCTTGCCGGAAGCTGGCTGCGTCCCGGTGGTCTCCTCGCCGTCGAACATGACGACACCACGTCGTCGTTGACGGTCGAATTAATCTATGAAACAGGGCTTTTCGACGACGTGCTGGCCCGAAGCGATCTGGCCGGGCGACCAAGATTCGTGACGGCCCGCAGGTGGGGGCCCCGCCCGCTTGCGGGGGACGAAGCGATGAGGAGGAGCGGCGCCTATGACTGAGGTGTTCGACTGTGCCGACCCCGGCCAACGTTCGAACGGAATCGCTTCTGCGGTAGGGGCACTCAAGGCGGGCCGGCTGGTCGTCATGCCGACGGACACTGTCTACGGTATCGGTGCCGATGCCTTCGACAGCACCGCGGTGGACGCGCTGTTGTCGGCCAAGGGGCGTGGGCGGGATATGCCGGTGGGTGTGCTGGTCGGCTCCTGGCACACCATCGAGGGGCTGGTCTACTCGATGCCCTACGGGGCACGCGAACTGATCCGCGCATTCTGGCCTGGGGCGCTGAGCCTCGTGGTGCTGCAAGCGCCGTCGTTGCAGTGGGATCTCGGCGATGCGCACGGCACCGTGATGCTGCGAATGCCGTTACACCCGGTCGCCATCGAGTTGTTGCGTGAGGTGGGGCCCATGGCGGTTTCCAGCGCCAACATCTCCGGCCGGTCGGCCGCGGTCGACGCCGGCGAGGCGCGCCGCCAGTTCGGCGATCTCGTCGACATCTATCTGGACGCGGGTACCTCCGCGCAGCAGGCCGCCTCGACGATCGTCGACCTGACCGGAGCCGCTCCGCGCATCTTGCGTCCGGGGCCGGTCGGCACCGAACGGATCGCCGAAGTGCTCGGCGTGGACGCGGCGAGTTTGATCGCCTCGGCCCGATAGCTCGGCCCCACCTCACGCCGCTGGGCGGTGCGCGTCGTCGCCGAGCTATCCGGCGTTCGGCGCGGTTATTCAGATCTCAGGTTGGTGAAGTACGGTCTCGACGTGTCCAGCGATGTGGCCAGCCTTGCCGGTGGTTTGCTCGCACTTTCTGATCGCGGCGCCGGTGTTCCATTGCGTGAGCTTGCGCTGGTCGGGCTGACCGCAGCGATCGTCACCTATTTCGCGACCGGACCGGTGCGGGTGCTGGCCACCCGTTTGGGAGCGGTCGCCTATCCGCGGGAACGCGATGTGCACGTGACGCCGACCCCACGGATGGGCGGGCTGGCCATATTTCTGGGCATTGTCGCCGCAGTCTTTCTGGCATCCCAGCTTCCGGCGCTCACCCGCGGGTTCGTCTATTCCACGGGTATGCCCGCGGTGCTGGTGGCGGGTGCGGTGATCATGGGTATCGGTCTGATCGACGACCGTTGGGGCCTGGACGCACTGACGAAGTTCGCCGGTCAGATCACCGCGGCCAGCGTGCTGGTCACCATGGGTGTTGCCTGGAGCGTCCTGTACATACCGGTGGGTGGCGTCGGCACCATCGTGCTGGACCAGGCCTCTTCGATCCTGCTGACCTTGGCGCTGACCGTGTCGATCGTCAACGCGATGAACTTCGTCGACGGACTCGACGGACTGGCTGCCGGGCTGGGACTCATCACAGCGCTGGCGATCTGCATGTTCTCGGTTGGTCTGCTCCGCGACCACGGCGGTGATGTGCTGTTCTATCCGCCGGCCGTGATTTCGGTGGTGCTCGCGGGAGCCTGTCTGGGCTTTCTGCCGCACAACTTTCACCGCGCCAAGATCTTCATGGGCGATTCCGGGTCGATGCTGATCGGTTTGATGCTCGCTGCCGCCTCCACAACCGCTGCTGGCCCGGTCTCGCAGAACGCCTACGGCGCTCGCGACGTGTTTGCTCTGCTGTCACCGTTCCTGCTGGTGGTGGCAGTCATGTTCGTGCCGATGCTCGACCTGCTGCTGGCGATCGTGCGCCGCACCCGCGCGGGTCGCAGCGCGTTCAGCCCCGACAAGATGCACCTGCACCATCGCCTGCTGCAGATCGGTCATTCACATCGCCGGGTGGTGCTGCTCATCTACCTGTGGGTGGGCATCGTTGCGTTCGGCGCCGCGAGCACGATCTTCTTCGACCCACGCCACACCGCGGCAGTGATGCTGGGCGCGATCGTCGTGGCGGGCATCGTGACGGTGATCCCGCTGCTGCGCCACCGCGACGACCTCTACGACGAGGAGTAGTAGTGGCACCTACCTTGTGGTACGGTCCAGCTAGAACCCCGAAATAAACCTCGCGGGTTGCCGGCCCCCCGGCCCGTTGGATGGGTATCCGATCGCGCCGATTGACGACCGACGCAGGAAGCTACCCCTTGGGTGATTCCGGCGCGACCATTGCGATACGCTCGGCGGGCCACGGATCAGTCGGTCGAGTGGTTCCCGCTCCGTCAACCCGGGATTGAGGTGCTGCAGTGACGACACCAGCGCAGGACGCGCCGTTGGTGTTTCCCTCTGTTGCCTTCCGCCCGGTTCGCCTATTCGTCATCAGCGTTGCGCTGACCGCGGTGGCGACGCTCGTCGCCGGTTTTTCCGGTCACCTGATGGTTGGGGTGTTCTTCGGTTTCGGGCTGCTGCTGGGTTTGCTCAACTCCCTCCTGGTGCGGCGTTCGGTTGAGTCGATCACCGCCCGAGATCACCCGCTGAAAAGTTCGATGGCGCTGAACTCAGCGTCGCGGTTGGCGATCATCACCATCCTCGGGCTGATCGTCGCTTACGTTTTCCGGCCTGCTGGATTGGGCGTGGTGTTCGGACTGGCGCTCTTCCAGGTGCTACTGGTGGCATCGACTGCACTGCCGGTCTGGAAGAAGCTGCGCACTGGCGAGCCGACGGCGTCTTCTTCGTCCGCTTCTTCCGCAAGCCAGTCGGCGGGATCGGAGAGCGGTGTACTGACGGGATCGGATGGGACGGAAGGGAGGAGCACCAGCGATGACTGAGACGATCCTGGCCGAGGCCCAAATCGAGGTCGGCGAGCACCACACGGCCACGTGGCTGGGGATGACCGTCAACACCGACACGGTGCTGTCGACCGCGATCGCCGCGGTGATCGTGATCGCGCTGGCTTTCTTCCTGCGCGCCAAGGTCACCTCGACGGACGTGCCCGGTGGAGTGCAGTTGTTCTTCGAGGCGGTCACGGTACAGATGCGCGACCAGGTCGAGGGAGCCATCGGCATGCGGATCGCGCCGTTCGTGCTGCCACTGGCGGTGACCATCTTCGTGTTCATCCTGATCTCCAACTGGCTGTCGGTCCTCCCGCTGCAGTACACCGATTCCAGCGGGCATACCACCGAGGTACTCAAGTCGGCGGCAGCGGACATCAATTACGTGCTGGCGCTGGCTCTTTTCGTGTTCGTCTGCTACCACGCGGCCGGAATTTGGCGCCGCGGCATCATCGGGCACCCGATCAAGCTGCTCAAGGGACATGTGGCCATCCTGGCGCCGATCAACCTCGTCGAAGAAATCGCCAAGCCGATCTCGTTGTCGCTCCGACTTTTCGGCAACATCTTCGCCGGGGGCATCCTGGTTGCCCTGATCGCGCTCTTTCCGCCATACATCATGTGGGCGCCCAACGCGATCTGGAAAGCGTTTGATTTGTTTGTCGGCGCGATCCAGGCGTTCATCTTCGCGCTGCTGACTATCTTGTACTTCAGCCAAGCGATGGAGCTGGAAGAGGAACACGATTAAAACCGTCACCGACGCGCCGAACACGTACCACTACTGCAACCTGGTAAACCGATACCAGAGTTATCAAGGAGGATAAAGGAATGGACCCCACTATCGCTGCCGGCGCCCTCATCGGCGGTGGACTGATTATGGCCGGTGGCGCCATCGGCGCCGGTATCGGTGACGGTGTCGCCGGTAACGCGCTTATCTCCGGTATTGCCCGGCAACCCGAGGCGCAGGGCCGCTTGTTCACACCGTTCTTCATCACCGTCGGTTTGGTTGAGGCCGCCTACTTCATCAACCTGGCGTTTATGGCGTTGTTCGTCTTCGCCACCCCCGTCAAGTAACTCGCTGTGATGGGTTGCAAATGGGTGAAGTGAGCTCTCTCGTCTTAGCCGCCAGCCAGGCAGCGGAGGAAGGCAAGACCAGCAACTTCCTCGTTCCCAACGGCACCTTTTTCTTCGTGCTGGCCATCTTCCTGGCGGTCCTCGGCGTCATCGGCACTTTCGTGGTGCCGCCGATCCTGAGGGTGCTGCGCGAACGTGACGCAATGGTCGCCAAGACGCTCGCCGACAACAAGAACTCGGCCGAGCAGTTCGCCGCCGCCCAGGCCGATTACGAAGAAGCCATGACGGAAGCCCGAGTCCAGGCGTCGACTTACCGCGACAATGCCAGGGCAGACGGTCGCAAAGTCGTCGAAGACGCGCGCGCCCACGCCGAGCAGCAGGTGGCATCGACATTGCAGCATGCCACCGAGCAATTGAAGCGGGAGAGGGACGCCGTGGAATTGGATCTGCGCGCCAACGTGGGGACGATGTCGGCGACGCTGGCCAGTCGGATCCTCGGCGCCGACGTCACTCCGGCTGCGACGAGGTAACCAACCATGTCGACATTTATCGGACAGCTGGTTGGGTTCGCGGCCATCGTATTTCTGGTGTGGCGGTATGTCGTTCCGCCCGTGCGGGGTCTGATGGCGACCCGGCAGAACACGGTGCGCGAGCAGTTGGCTGATGCGGCGGCGGCCGCCGAACGGCTGACCGAGGCGACGACGGCCCACAGCAAGGCGGTGGAAGCCGCCCAGTCGGAAGCACAACGGGTTGTCGAAGAGGCCCAGACAGACGCCGCACGCATCGCAGAACAACTGCAGGCGCAGGCCGAGGTCGAGGCGGAACGCATCAAAGTGCAGTCCGCCCGTCAGGTGCAGCTACTCCGGACACAGCTGACCCGTCAGCTTCGCCTGGAGCTCGGCCACGAATCCGTGCGTCAGGCAGGGGAATTGGTTCGCAATCACGTTGCTGACCCGGCGCAGCAGTCTGCCACGGTCGACCGCTTCCTGGACGAGCTCGATGCGATGGCGCCGACGGCGGCTGACGTCGAGTATCCCTTGTTGGCAAAGATGCGCTCGGCCAGCCGACGGGCGCTGGTCAGCCTGGTCGATAAGTTCGACGCCCTGGCCAAGAACCTCGACAATCAAGGACTGACCACCCTCGCCGGCGAGCTGGTGTCGGTAGCCAAGATGCTGGACCGCGAAATCGTCGTCGCGCGCTATCTCACGGTTCCCGCCGAAGACGCGGCGCCCAGGGTCCGGCTGTTGGAGCGGTTGGTGTCCGGCGAGATCGGTGACCCGGCGCTCGACGTTCTACGGACAGCGGTCTCGGAGCGTTGGTCGGCCAACTCTGATCTGATCGACGCCATCGAGCATGTATCGCGGCAAGCGTTGCTGGGTGTCGCCGAGCGTGAGGGGCAGGTCGACGAGGTCGAAGACCAGTTGTTCCGGTTTTCCCGCATTCTCGATGCGCAGCCACGACTTGCCATCCTGTTGGGCGACTACGCCGTTCCGGCCGAAGGCCGTATCGGGTTATTGCGCGATGTGCTCGAGAACGCGAGCGGCGGCGTCAATCCGATCGCGGTGTCTCTGCTATCCCAGACCGTCGAATTATTGAGAGGTCAGCGGGCCGAGGAGGCTGTGCTGTTTCTGGCCGAGGTGGCGGTGGCGCGCCGCGGCGAAGTCGTTGCACAAGTCAGTGCGGCCGCCGGGCTCAGCGAAGCCCAGCGCACCCGCGTTGCCGAAGTTCTGAGCCGCATCTACGGTCACTCGGTGACCGTGCAGCTGCAGATTGACGCCGCACTGCTGGGTGGGCTCTCAATCGCGGTGGGTGACGAGGTGATTGACGGTACGCTCTCGTCTCGTTTGGCCGCTGCCGAGTCTGAACTGCCCGACTGAATACGAACTAGTCAGCACAACCGGAAGTAGGAAGACGAAAAGCCATGGCCGAGTTGACAATCTCCGCTGATGATATTCAGAGCGCGATCGAGGAGTACGTAGGCTCCTTCACCTCCGATACCTCCCGCGAGGAGGTCGGTACCGTCGTCGACACCGGGGACGGTATCGCGCACGTAGAAGGTTTGCCATCAGTGATGACCCAAGAGCTGCTCGAGTTCCCGGGCGGAGTCCTCGGCGTGGCACTCAACCTCGACGAGCACAACGTCGGCGTGGTGATCCTCGGTGACTTCGAGAGCATTGAAGAAGGCCAGCAGGTCAAGCGCACCGCCGAAGTCCTGTCGGTGCCCGTCGGCGACGGTTTTCTCGGGCGGGTGGTCAACCCGCTCGGCCAGCCGATCGACGGGCGCGGAGACATCGAGGCCGAAACGCGGCGCGCACTGGAGCTCCAGGCGCCGTCGGTGGTGCAGCGGCAAGGCGTGAAGGAGCCGCTGCAGACCGGGATCAAGGCCATCGACGCGATGACCCCGATCGGCCGCGGCCAGCGCCAGCTCATCATCGGCGACCGCAAGACCGGCAAGACCGCAGTCTGCGTCGATACCATCCTCAACCAGCGGCAGAACTGGGAGACGGACGATCCCAATAAGCAAGTGCGCTGCGTGTACGTGGCTATCGGGCAGAAGGGCACCACGATCGCTGCCGTCCGGCGCACGCTCGAAGAGGGCGGCGCGATGGACTACACGACCATTGTCGCGGCGCCGGCATCGGATTCCGCCGGCTTCAAATGGCTTGCGCCGTATACCGGTTCGGCGATCGCTCAGCACTGGATGTACGACAGCAAGCATGTGCTGATCGTCTTCGACGACCTGACCAAGCAGGCCGAGGCGTACCGCGCGATCTCGCTGCTGTTGCGGCGTCCGCCCGGCCGTGAGGCTTATCCCGGCGACGTGTTCTATCTTCACTCGCGGCTATTGGAACGTTGCGCCAAACTGTCCGACGAACTCGGTGGTGGCTCGTTGACCGGGCTGCCGATCATCGAGACCAAGGCCAACGACATCTCGGCATACATCCCGACCAATGTCATCTCGATCACCGACGGGCAGTGCTTCCTGGAGACCGACCTGTTCAACCAGGGTGTGCGCCCGGCCATCAACGTTGGTGTCTCGGTGTCCCGGGTCGGTGGCGCCGCGCAGATCAAGGCCATGAAGGAAGTGGCCGGCTCGCTGCGTCTGGACCTGTCGCAGTACCGCGAACTGGAAGCCTTTGCCGCTTTCGCCTCCGATCTGGACGCCACGTCCAAGGCGCAGCTGGAGCGCGGTGCGCGGCTGGTCGAGCTGCTCAAGCAGCCGCAGTACCGCCCCATGCCAGTAGAGGAGCAGGTCATCTCGATCTTCCTGGGCACTGGCGGTCACCTGGACTCGGTGCCCGTCGAGGACGTCCGGCGGTTCGAAACCGAACTGCTGGACCACATTCGGGGCTCCGAGGAGAAGATCCTGAGCACGATCCGCGAGACGCAGAAGCTCACCGACGAAACTGCCGACGCGCTCACCGGGGTCATCAAACACTTCAAGAAGGGCTTCGCGGCCACAGGCGGTGGATCGGTGGTGCCCGACGAGCATGTCGAGGCCCTTGCTGAAGAGGAGCTGGGCAAGGAATCGGTGAAAGTCAGGAAGCCCGCGCCCGAGAAGAAGAAGAAGAAATAGCGCACAATGGCTGCCACACTTCGCGAACTGCGCGGACGGATCCGCTCGGCTGGCTCGATCAAGAAGATCACCAAGGCCCAGGAGCTGATCGCGACGTCGCGTATCGCCAGAGCGCAGGCTCGGCTCCACTCCGCCCGGCCCTACGCCGACGAGATCACGCAGATGCTCACCACCTTGGCCACTAACGCCGCTCTGGACCATCCGTTGCTCGTCGAGCGTCCCGAGCCGAGGCGGGCCGGTGTCTTGGTGGTGTCCTCCGACCGCGGTCTGTGTGGCGCGTACAACGCCAACATCTTCCGCCGCTCCGAGGAACTGTTCTCCCTGTTGCGGGACGAAGGCAAGGAGCCGGTTCTGTACGTAGTGGGCCGTAAAGCCCTGAGCTACTACACGTTCCGGAACTGGGACATCGCCGCGTCGTGGACGGGTTTCTCCGAGCAACCCAAATACGAGAACGCGGCGAAGATCGCTTCGACCCTGGTCGATGCGTTCATGGTAGGCACCGGCGACGGTGAGGAACAGCAGACCGATAACGACCAGGGCGTCGACGAATTGCACATCGTCTACACCGAGTTCAAGTCGATGATGTCGCAGTCGACCGAGGCCCTCCGGATGGCCCCGATGGTGGTGGAGTACGTCGAGGACTCAGGGCTGCCCACCCTCTACTCGTTCGAGCCGGACGCGACGACGCTGTTCGAGTCGCTGCTGCCGCGATACCTGAGCACCCGTGTGTATGCGGCGATGCTCGAGTCCGCGGCGTCGGAGCTGGCGTCGCGCCAGCGCGCGATGAAGTCGGCCACCGACAACGCAGACGACCTCATCAAGGCCCTGACGCTAGAGGCAAACCGCGAGCGGCAGGCCCAGATCACCCAGGAGATTAGCGAAATCGTCGGTGGTGCAAATGCACTCGCCGATGCCCGCTAGGTAGCCCCACGAGGAAGCGAAGAAAGATATGACTGCTACTGCCGAACAGACCGACAAGTCGACAGGCTCCGATACCAGCGGCCGCGTAGTCCGGGTCACCGGGCCCGTCGTCGACGTAGAGTTTCCGCGCGGTTCGGTGCCGGAGCTGTTCAACGCGCTGCACGCCGAGGTCACGTTCGAGTCGCTGGCGAAAACCCTGACTTTGGAGGTAGCGAACCATCTCGGCGACAGCTTGGTGCGCACGATCTCGATGCAGCCTACCGATGGGCTGGTGCGCGGGGTCGAGGTGATCGACACGGGCGGCCCGATCTCCGTGCCGGTTGGCGAGGCTGTCAAGGGCCACGTCTTCAACGCGCTGGGAAACTGCCTCGACGAGCCTGGGTACGGCAAAGACTTCGAGCGCTGGTCCATTCACCGCAAGCCGCCGCCGTTCGAGGAGCTCGAACCCCGCACCGAGATGCTCGAGACCGGTCTGAAGGTCGTCGACCTGCTGACGCCGTACGTGCGTGGCGGCAAGATCGCGCTGTTCGGTGGTGCCGGGGTGGGCAAGACGGTGCTGATCCAGGAGATGATCAACCGTATCGCTCGGAACTTCGGTGGTACTTCGGTGTTCGCCGGTGTGGGGGAGCGCACCCGCGAGGGGAACGACCTGTGGGTCGAGCTTCAGGAAGCCAACGTGCTCAAGGACACCGCGCTGGTATTCGGCCAGATGGACGAGCCGCCCGGCACCCGTATGCGGGTGGCGCTGTCGGCGCTGACGATGGCGGAGTGGTTCCGTGACGAGGCGGGCCAGGACGTGCTGCTGTTCATCGACAACATCTTCCGGTTCACCCAGGCCGGATCGGAGGTGTCCACGCTGCTCGGTCGTATGCCATCGGCGGTGGGGTACCAGCCCACACTGGCCGACGAGATGGGCGAGCTGCAGGAGCGCATCACCTCAACGCGGGGACGGTCGATTACTTCCATGCAAGCGGTCTACGTGCCTGCCGACGACTACACTGACCCGGCGCCGGCGACGACGTTCGCCCACCTGGACGCCACCACCGAGCTGTCCCGTGCGGTGTTCTCGAAGGGCATCTTCCCCGCGGTGGACCCCCTGGCGTCGAGCTCGACCATCCTCGATCCCGGGGTCGTCGGTGAGGAGCACTACCGGGTAGCGCAGGAAGCGATCCGGATCCTGCAGCGGTACAAGGACCTTCAGGACATCATTGCGATCCTCGGCATCGACGAGCTTTCTGAAGAGGACAAGCAGTTGGTCAACCGCGCCCGGCGCATTGAGCGGTTCCTTTCACAGAACATGATGGCGGCCGAACAGTTCACCGGCCAGCCGGGTTCGACGGTCCCGCTGAAGGAGACCGTCGAGGCGTTCGACCGGTTGTGCAAGGGCGAGTTCGACCACGTACCCGAGCAGGCCTTCTTCCTGATCGGTGGCCTCGATGACTTGGCCAAGAAGGCCGAGAGTCTCGGCGTCAAGCTATAAAGAGCATCCGACTGAGTCGAAAGGTGGTGTGAAATGGCCGAATTGAACGTTGAGATCGTTGCCGTCGACCGGAATATCTGGTCGGGCAAGGGAACGTTCCTTTTCACCCGCACCACCGTGGGTGAGATCGGCATCCTGCCGCGCCACATTCCGCTGGTGGCCCAATTGGTCGATGACGCAATGGTGCGTGTCGAGCGGGAAGGCGATAAGGACCTACGGGTCGCGGTGGATGGCGGCTTCATGTCGGTCACCGAAGAGGGAGTCAGCATTCTCGCCGAATCCGCGGAATTCGACTCGGAGATCGACGAGAGCGCCGCCAAGCAGGATTCCGAGTCCGACGATCCCCGTATCGCCGCCCGAGGACGCGCGAGGTTGCGCGCCGTCGGCGCGATCGACTAACACCCCAATGAGCGCGTCCATGGTCGGCATGGTCGTGCTTGTCGTCCTGTTGGGGGTTGCGGTCCTCGCCCTGAGTTTTCGGTTGTGGAAGCTACGCCAGGGCGGGACGGCGGGGATCATGCGGGATATCCCCGCGGTCGGAGGTCATGGCTGGCGTCACGGCGTGATCCGCTACCGCGGTGGCGAAGCCGCGTTCTACCGGCTGTCCAGTCTGCGCTTGTGGCCGGATCGCCGGCTCAGCAGACGAGGCGTCGAGATCATGGCCCGGCGTGCGCCGCGCGGCGACGAGTTCGACATCATGACCGACAAGATCGTCGTGCTGGAACTGCGTGACACGACGCAGGACCGCAGGTCAGGATACGAGATCGCGCTGGACCAGGGCGCCCTGACCGCGTTTTTGTCGTGGCTCGAGTCACGTCCTTCGCCGCGCGCACGCCGTCGCAGCGTCTGACGCGGTTGAGCTCAAAAGTCAAGTGCCCGAGCGGATCTGCCGCGGGTGGCTGCTGCTCGCCTCGCGCATCGGCGACGATCATCGCACCGTCTGCGCCGATACTCATTTGTGCTCGATGACTTTCGCCGATTCGAATCCGCTCGGTGAACTCGGCAAAACCGAAAGCCGCGGTGAGCCATGCCGCTGCTGCTCGCACGTCGGGTTAGACAAGCACGGGGATCACCGTCGCCGGCGGAATTGACCGATTGTGTTTCATAGCAACGGATCAGACTAGTCCGCGCCGGAGGCGCCGCCGCCCGGTCGCCACAGCACATCGCCCTCGGGGTTGGCCACCCGCGACAGAATGAAGAGCAGATCCGAAAGCCGGTTCAGGTATTTCGCGGGCAATACGCTGACACCTTCCTGGTGAGCATCGACCGCGGCCCACGCCGAGCGCTCGGCCCTGCGCACGACCGTCCGGGCGACGTGCAATAGCGCGGACAACGGCGAACCGCCCGGCAGCACAAAAGAATTCAGTGCCGGCAGATCCTCGTTGTATGCGTCGCACCACCCTTCGAGCCGATCGATGTAGGACTGGGTGATTCGTAGCGGAGGATGCGCGGGGTTTTCCACCACGGGGGTCGACAGATCGGCGCCGGCGTCGAACAGGTCGTTTTGGATCTGCCGCAGCAAGTCCGTGATTTGTTCGTCAGGGTCGCCCAGTGCCACGGCGACGCCGATCGCGGAGTTGGCCTCGTCGCAATCCGCGTATGCCACCAGGCGGGGGTCGGTTTTCGAGACCCGCGAGAAATCGCTCAATCCCGTGGTTCCGTCGTCGCCGGTCCGGGTATAGATGCGGGTCAGATGGACTGCCATGAGCAAACGGTACCGGGCCGACTGACTTGGCTGACTGACAAGCCGATACCGCTTCACTAGACTGACCCGGGTGGCGGACCGATTCGTGGTAACTGGTGGCAACCGGTTGTCAGGCGAAGTCGCTGTTGGGGGCGCCAAAAACAGCGTGCTAAAGCTTATGGCCGCGACACTGCTGGCCGAAGGTACCAGCACGATCACCAACTGTCCTGACATCCTCGATGTGCCGCTGATGGCGGAGGTACTGCGTGGCCTGGGCGCCACCGTCGAACTCGACGGTGACGTCGCCCGCATCACCTCACCCGACGAACCAAAGTACGACGCCGACTTCGCCGCGGTGCGGCAGTTCCGGGCCTCGGTCTGTGTGCTGGGGCCGCTGGTCGGGCGATGCAAGCGGGCCAAGGTCGCGCTCCCGGGTGGCGACGCGATCGGATCCCGTCCGCTGGACATGCACCAGGCGGGCCTGAGGCAACTGGGCGCCCAGTGCAATATCGAGCATGGGTGCGTGGTGGCCCAGGCAGAAACGTTGCGCGGCGCGGAGATTCAGTTGGAGTTCCCGTCAGTGGGAGCTACCGAGAATATCTTGATGGCCGCCGTCGTGGCGGAGGGTGTCACCACGATTCACAACGCGGCACGCGAACCCGACGTGGTCGACCTGTGCACGATGTTGAACCAGATGGGCGCACAGGTCGAAGGTGCTGGTTCACCGACGATGACGATCACCGGTGTCCCGCGGCTGCATCCGACCGAGCACCGCGTGATCGGAGACCGCATCGTGGCGGCCACGTGGGGCATCGCTGCCGCCATAACCCGCGGTGACATATCGGTGACGGGCGTCGATCCGTCGCATCTTCAGGTGGTGCTGCATAAGTTGCACGACGCGGGCGCCACCGTCACCCAGACTGACGACAGCTTCCGGATCGTCCAGTACGAGCGGCCGAAGGCCGTCAATGTGGCGACCTTGCCGTTCCCCGGCTTTCCGACCGATCTACAGCCGATGGCGATCGCGTTGGCGTCGATCGCCGACGGCACCTCGATGATCACCGAGAACGTGTTCGAGGCCCGGTTCCGCTTCGTTGAAGAGATGATCCGGCTCGGCGCCGATGCACGCACCGACGGGCACCACGCCGTCGTGCGGGGCCTGCCGCAACTGTCGAGCGCGCCGGTCTGGTGTTCAGACATCCGGGCCGGGGCCGGCTTGGTGCTGGCGGGGCTGGTCGCCGACGGGGACACCGAGGTCCACGATGTATTCCACATCGATCGCGGCTACCCGTTGTTCGTGGAGAACCTGGTTGGTCTCGGAGCCGAGATCGAGAGGGTATGCTCCTAGGTACAGCCGACAGGCGCGGTCTTCGCAAGTTCGCCGAAACCGGGGCTTGACTCTTCTGGCGGAATCGTATTAAGCTGGCAGGGTTGCCCCGAAGCGGGCAAAAAAAAGCGAGTGTGTTGTTTGAGAACTCAATAGTGTGTTTGGTGTTTTTGTTTGTTGTTATTTTTTTGACTACACCTCACACCCCCGTGTGCGGGTGTAGTCGTATTATTTAGATGCCAGTTTTTGGTGTCTTTGTCAGGTTTCTCTGATTGCGAATTCACCTCGTTATCGAGGGGTTTTTGTTTGGAGAGTTTGATTCTGGCTCAGGACGAACGCTGGCGGCGTGCTTAACACATGCAAGTCGAACGGTAAGGCCCTTCGGGGTACACGAGTGGCGAACGGGTGAGTAACACGTGGGTAATCTGCCCTGCACTTTGGGATAAGCCTGGGAAACTGGGTCTAATACCGAATAGGACCACGGGATGCATGTCCTGTGGTGGAAAGCTTTATGCGGTGTGGGATGGGCCCGCGGCCTATCAGCTTGTTGGTGGGGTGATGGCCTACCAAGGCGACGACGGGTAGCCGGCCTGAGAGGGTGTCCGGCCACACTGGGACTGAGATACGGCCCAGACTCCTACGGGAGGCAGCAGTGGGGAATATTGCACAATGGGCGCAAGCCTGATGCAGCGACGCCGCGTGGGGGATGACGGCCTTCGGGTTGTAAACCTCTTTCACCATCGACGAAGGTCCGGGTTTCTCGGATTGACGGTAGGTGGAGAAGAAGCACCGGCCAACTACGTGCCAGCAGCCGCGGTAATACGTAGGGTGCGAGCGTTGTCCGGAATTACTGGGCGTAAAGAGCTCGTAGGTGGTTTGTCGCGTTGTTCGTGAAATCTCACGGCTTAACTGTGAGCGTGCGGGCGATACGGGCAGACTGGAGTACTGCAGGGGAGACTGGAATTCCTGGTGTAGCGGTGGAATGCGCAGATATCAGGAGGAACACCGGTGGCGAAGGCGGGTCTCTGGGCAGTAACTGACGCTGAGGAGCGAAAGCGTGGGGAGCGAACAGGATTAGATACCCTGGTAGTCCACGCCGTAAACGGTGGGTACTAGGTGTGGGTTTCCTTCCTTGGGATCCGTGCCGTAGCTAACGCATTAAGTACCCCGCCTGGGGAGTACGGCCGCAAGGCTAAAACTCAAAGAAATTGACGGGGGCCCGCACAAGCGGCGGAGCATGTGGATTAATTCGATGCAACGCGAAGAACCTTACCTGGGTTTGACATGCACAGGACGACGGCAGAGATGTCGTTTCCCTTGTGGCCTGTGTGCAGGTGGTGCATGGCTGTCGTCAGCTCGTGTCGTGAGATGTTGGGTTAAGTCCCGCAACGAGCGCAACCCTTGTCTCATGTTGCCAGCACGTAATGGTGGGGACTCGTGAGAGACTGCCGGGGTCAACTCGGAGGAAGGTGGGGATGACGTCAAGTCATCATGCCCCTTATGTCCAGGGCTTCACACATGCTACAATGGCCGGTACAAAGGGCTGCGATGCCGCAAGGCTTAGCGAATCCTTTTAAAGCCGGTCTCAGTTCGGATCGGGGTCTGCAACTCGACCCCGTGAAGTCGGAGTCGCTAGTAATCGCAGATCAGCAACGCTGCGGTGAATACGTTCCCGGGCCTTGTACACACCGCCCGTCACGTCATGAAAGTCGGTAACACCCGAAGCCAGTGGCCTAACCCTTGGGAGGGAGCTGTCGAAGGTGGGATCGGCGATTGGGACGAAGTCGTAACAAGGTAGCCGTACCGGAAGGTGCGGCTGGATCACCTCCTTTCTAAGGAGCACCACGAAAAGCACTCCAATTAGTGGAGTGCAAGCCGTGCGGGGTTCTCGTCTGTAGTGGACGAGGGCCGGGTGCATAGCGGCAAATGAATCGCCAGACACACTATTGGGTCCTGAGGCAATACCCTCGGGTGTTGTCCCACCATCTTGGTGGTGGGGTGTGGTGTTTGAGTATTGGATAGTGGTTGCGAGCATCAAATGGATGCGCTGTTTGTAAAGACGGCGTGTTCTTTTGTGCAATTTTAATTCTTTGGTTTTTGTTGTGTTTGTAAGTGTTTAAGGGCGCATGGTGGATGCCTTGGCATCGAGAGCCGATGAAGGACGTGGGAGGCTGCGATATGCCTCGGGGAGCTGTCAACCGAGCGTGGATCCGAGGATGTCCGAATGGGGAAACCCAGCACGAGTCATGTCGTGTTACCCGCATCTGAATATATAGGGTGCGGGGGGAACGCGGGGAAGTGAAACATCTCAGTACCCGTAGGAGAAGAAAACAATTGTGATTCCGCGAGTAGTGGCGAGCGAACGCGGAAAATGGCTAAACCGCATGCATGTGTAACCGGGTAGGGGTTGTGTGTGCGGGGTTGTGGGATTGATCTGTCTCAGCTCTACCTGGCTGAGGGGCAGTGAGAAAGTGTCGTGGTTAGCGGAAGTGGCCTGGGATGGTCTGCCGTAGACGGTGAGAGCCCGGTACGTAAAAACCCGGCACCTGCCTTGTATCAACTCCCGAGTAGCAGCGGGCCCGTGGAATCTGCTGTGAATCTGCCGGGACCACCCGGTAAGCCTGAATACTTCTCGATGACCGATAGCGGATTAGTACCGTGAGGGAATGGTGAAAAGTACCCCGGGAGGGGAGTGAAAGAGTACCTGAAACCGTGTGCCTACAAGCCGTCAGAGCCTCCTCGTGGGGTGATGGCGTGCCTTTTGAAGAATGAGCCTGCGAGTCAGGGACATGTCGCGAGGTTAACCCGTGTGGGGTAGCCGCAGCGAAAGCGAGTCTGAATAGGGCGTATCACGCGTGAGCGTGTGTAGTGGTGTGTTCTGGACCCGAAGCGGAGTGATCTACCCATGGCCAGGGTGAAGCGCGGGTAAGACCGCGTGGAGGCCCGAACCCACTTAGGTTGAAGACTGAGGGGATGAGTTGTGGGTAGGGGTGAAAGGCCAATCAAACTCCGTGATAGCTGGTTCTCCCCGAAATGCATTTAGGTGCAGCGTTGCGTGGTTCACCGCGGAGGTAGAGCTACTGGATGGCCGATGGGCCCTACTAGGTTACTGACGTCAGCCAAACTCCGAATGCCGTGGTGTCAAGCGTGGCAGTGAGACGGCGGGGGATAAGCTCCGTACGTCGAGAGGGAAACAGCCCAGATCGCCGGCTAAGGCCCCTAAGCGTGTGCTAAGTGGGAAAGGATGTGCAGTCGCAAAGACAACCAGGAGGTTGGCTTAGAAGCAGCCACCCTTGAAAGAGTGCGTAATAGCTCACTGGTCAAGTGATTGTGCGCCGATAATGTAGCGGGGCTCAAGCACACCGCCGAAGCCGCGGCACATCCACCTTCGGTGGGTGTGGGTAGGGGA
Organism: uncultured Actinomycetota bacterium; assembly: GCA_963763005.1. Lineage (GTDB taxonomy): Bacteria > Actinomycetota > Actinomycetes > Mycobacteriales > Mycobacteriaceae > Mycobacterium. The sequence goes on along the minus strand of CAVXMI010000005.1, from coordinate 440,393 downwards.
GCGTCCCGCATTCAGCGAAGCCGCCGAGTGATCGGCGGTGGAGGGTGGGGGAGTGAGAATGCAGGCATGAGTAGCGATAAGGCAAGTGAGAACCTTGCCCGCCGAAAGACCAAGGGTTCCTGGGCCAGGCCAGTCCGCCCAGGGTGAGTCGGGACCTAAGGCGAGGCCGACAGGCGTAGTCGATGGACAACGGGTTGATATTCCCGTACCCGTGTGTGGGCGCCCGTGATGAATCAGCGGTACTAACCACCCAAAACCGGATCGACCATTCCCCTTCGGGGGCATGGAGTTCTGGGGCTGCGTGGGACCTTCGTTGGTAGTAGTCAAGCGATGGGGTGACGCAGGAAGGTAGCCGTACCAGTCAGTGGTAATACTGGGGCAAGCCCGTAGGGAGAGCGATAGGCAAATCCGTCGCTCATTAATCCTGAGAGGTGATGCATAGCCGATTGAGGCGAATTCGGTGATCCTCTGCTGCCAAGAAAAGCCTCTAGCGAGCACACACACGGCCCGTACCCCAAACCAACACAGGTGGTCAGGTAGAGAATACCAAGGCGTACGAGAGAACTATGGTTAAGGAACTCGGCAAAATACCCCCGTAACTTCGGGAGAAGGGGGACCGGAATACCGTGAACACCGTTGCGGTGGGAGCGGGATGGGGTCGCAGAAACCAGTGAGAAGCGACTGTTTACTAAAAACACAGGTCCGTGCGAAGTCGCAAGACGATGTATACGGACTGACGCCTGCCCGGTGCTGGAAGGTTAAGAGGACCCGTTAACTCGAAAGGGTGAAGCGGAGAATTTAAGCCCCAGTAAACGGCGGTGGTAACTATAACCATCCTAAGGTAGCGAAATTCCTTGTCGGGTAAGTTCCGACCTGCACGAATGGCGTAACGACTTCTCAACTGTCTCAACCATAGACTCGGCGAAATTGCACTACGAGTAAAGATGCTCGTTACGCGCGGCAGGACGAAAAGACCCCGGGACCTTCACTACAACTTGGTATTGGTGTTCGGTACGGTTTGTGTAGGATAGGTGGGAGACTGTGAAACTCCAACGCTAGTTGGGGTGGAGTCGTTGTTGAAATACCACTCTGATCGTATTGGATATCTAACCTCGAACCCTGAATCGGGTTCAGGGACAGTGCCTGGCGGGTAGTTTAACTGGGGCGGTTGCCTCCTAAAATGTAACGGAGGCGCCCAAAGGTTCCCTCAACCTGGACGGCAATCAGGTGACGAGTGTAAGTGCACAAGGGAGCTTGACTGCGAGACTTACAAGTCAAGCAGGGACGAAAGTCGGGACTAGTGATCCGGCACCCCTGAGTGGAAGGGGTGTCGCTCAACGGATAAAAGGTACCCCGGGGATAACAGGCTGATCTTCCCCAAGAGTCCATATCGACGGGATGGTTTGGCACCTCGATGTCGGCTCGTCGCATCCTGGGGCTGGAGCAGGTCCCAAGGGTTGGGCTGTTCGCCCATTAAAGCGGCACGCGAGCTGGGTTTAGAACGTCGTGAGACAGTTCGGTCTCTATCCGCCGCGCGCGTCAGAAGCTTGAGGAAACCTGTCCCTAGTACGAGAGGACCGGGACGGACGAACCTCTGGTCCACCAGTTGTCCCACCAGGGGCACCGCTGGATAGCCACGTTCGGACAGGATAACCGCTGAAAGCATCTAAGCGGGAAACCTTCTCCAAGACCAGGCTTCTCACCCACTTGGTGGGATAAGGCCCCCCGCAGACCACGGGTTCGATAGATCAGACCTACAAGCCCAGCAATGGGTGAAGGGAACTGGCACTAACCGGCCGAAAACTTACCAACACACATTCGCAACCACATATCCAGTCCCACGACAAATTTGTCGTGGAACACCACACCCCCCATCAATACAATTTAAATAAAGTTACGGCGGCCACAGCGACAGGGAAACGCCCGGACCCATCCCGAACCCGGAAGCTAAGCCTGTCAGCGCCGATGATACTACCCAATCCGGGTGGAAAAGTAGGACACCGCCGAACATACACAAAAACACCCCCGCTATGGGGGTGTTTTTGCATTCTCGGGTGTTTCCGCGTAAGCCCTAATCGAATAACGTCAAATTCGCGGCCGCCCGGCTGGTTTCCAATTCGAGCAGCGTTTGTTTCCGATCGAGTCCGCCGCCGTAGCCGGTGAGTTTCCCGCTGGCGCCAATTACGCGATGGCACGGGACGATGATGGGGATGGGATTGTGGCCGTTGGCCAATCCGACGGCGCGCGCGGCGCTGGGGGCGGCGATTTGTTCGGCGATTTCTCCGTAGGACCGTGTCTCCCCGTAGGGGATGGTCAGCAGCGCCTTCCATACCCGCTGCTGGAATTCGGTCCCCTGCAGATCGAGTTCGATGTCGAAGTCGGTGAGCTTGCCGGCGAAATAAGCATCGAGTTGTTCGACCGTATCGGCAAACACCCCCCGATCGAGCGTCCAGCCGGCGCGGTTCGGTTCGTACGTTTGGTCGACCATTCGCAGGTTCGTCAATACTGAACCACGCCCGGCCAGGGTCAATGGTCCGATTGGGCTATCGATGGTGCGGTAGTGAATCATGCGACCTCCTGGGGCGGCCATTGGTTTACCGGATGCTCGAGGGTGGTCCACAGATGCTGGGTGGCGTAGGAGCGCCAGGGACGCCAGCGGGCGCTGTGCTCTACCAGTGTCCGTTGTTGCACCGGCAGGCCCAGCTGCTTGGCAGCGAGCCTCAGGCCGAGGTCGCTGAACGGAAAGGCGTCCGGGTCGCCTAGGCCGCGCATGGCGATCACCTCCGCGGTCCAGGGCCCGACTCCCGGCAGGGACATCAACTGTCTGCGCGCGCGGGTCCAGTCGCACCCGGCGTCCAGGGTGACGCTTCCGTCGGCAAGGCCGCCGACGAGCGCGTTCAGTGTCCGCTGGCGCGCCGTGGGGACGGCCAGATAGATGGGATTGATCTCAGCGAGCTGCTCGACCGACGGGAAGGCGTGGGTCAACGCGCCCTGGGTATCGTGGACCGGCTGTCCGTAAGCCGCGACCAGCCTGCCCACGTGCATTCGTGCGGCCTTGGTCGATACCTGTTGGCCGAGTACCGCCCGCACGGCGAGTTCCGCCTCGTCAACTGTGCGCGGAATGCGTTGTCCCGGTGCCTTGGCCACCACCGCGCCCAGGTCCGGGTCACCGTTGAGTGCCTCGGCTATTGCTCCTGGATCGGCATCGAGGTCCAGTAGCCGCCGGCAACGTGCGGTGGCCGTCGTGAGGTCGCGGAAATCGTCGAGCACAAGTAGGCAGCGCACATGATCGGGTGCTGGTCTCAGGGTGACGATGCCGTTGCCCCGTGGGAGCCGCAATGTGCGTCGGTACGCACCATCGCGGACCTCCTCGCAACCTGGCGCCGCGCCGGCAGCCAGATGCCCGAAAACGCCCTCATAGGCGAACGGTGTACGTACCGGTAGCCGAAGGGATACCGTCCCCGGGGAAGTCGCGTCGGACCCGAATCGGGTGGCTGCGCGCTTGCGCAACGCCGTCGGCGTGCTGTCGCACACCAGGCGCACGGTGTCGTTGAACTGACGGATGCTGGAAAACCCGGCGGCGAATGCGACATCGCCAAACGGCAGGTCTGTGGTCTCGATCAGCACCCTGGCGGTCTGCATCCGTTGCGCACGGGCCAGCGCGAGCGGACCGGCGCCCACCTCGGCCTGCAGCAGCCGCTCCAGCTGACGGGTGGTGTACCCGAGGTGAGCGGCAAGGCCGGTGACACCGTCACGGTCTACCGTTCCGTCGGCGATCAGCCGCATCGCCCGCGCCACGACGTCGCCGCGCATGTTCCATTCAGGAGAACCCGGCGACGCGTCAGGACGGCACCGTTTGCAGGCCCGGAAGCCCTCCCGTTGAGCGGCCGCCGCGGTCGGTAGGAACCGCACGTTGCGGGCGAACGGTGGCCGGACGGGGCAACTGGGCCGGCAGTAGATCCGGGTGGTCGATACCGCGATGACGAACCAGCCGTCGAACCGGGCGTCCTTGGATTGGACCGCCCGGTAGCAGCGTTCGAAATCTTCATGCACTCTTCGACAATTACACCTGCCCACTGACATGACTGGCGGAAAAGCGACGTCAAAGTGGGCGGGGCGGTAGGTGCCGTCGGCGGTCCGGGATTACCTGCGCGGCTTGGCCGGCTCGATCGGCTTGGCCAGCCGGGTAAGTTGGTCATGCCCACGAAGTTTCACATGCCTACCCAAAGACCAACGGGCGCGCTCGTTTTCGCTCGCGCCGTCCAGGGCCTGCGACGAAGCCAGCAATTTGCCGGGGCGTGATTTTGCCAGTTCGCATAGTCGTGCCGCCTCGTTGACCGGTTCGCCGATCACGGTGTACTCGAACCGTTCTTTGGCGCCGACATTGCCGGCAACGACCTGCCCGGCCGCCACGCCGATGCCCGCCTGGCACTCGGGCATTTCGTCGGCCAGCCGGTCGGCCATGGCCCGCGCGGCGGCCAGCGCCGCGTCTTCGGGACCGTCGAGGCGATTGGGGGCGCCGAAGATGGCCAGCGATGCATCGCCCTCGAACTTGTTGACAAGTCCGTGGTGGCGGTCGACTTCGTCCACGACTATCGTGAAGAACCGGTTGAGCAACGCGACGACTTCGGCCGCAGGTTGGCTGGTCACCAACTGCGTAGAGTCGACGATGTCGATGAATACGACGGCGACGTGACGTTCCTCTCCGCCCAGTTTCGGGCGCTCGCGTTCGGCGGCAGCGGCGACTTCGCGCCCAACATGCCGGCCGAAAAGATCGCGCACCCGTTCGCGCTCACGCAGGCCGTCCACCATCGCGTTGAAACCGCGCTGCAGCTCACCGAGTTCGGTTCCGTCGAATACCACCAGGTCGCCGCGCAGATCGCCCTGCTCGACACGCTTGAGCGCTGCACGCACTACCCGCATCGGTGTCGCCGTCAACCAGGACAGGATCCACATCAGGATGAACCCGAAGACCAGCGTTGCCGTCGACACGATGAGCACCCCGACCGCGAACTGGGCCTCCGTCAGATTCCGCATCAATAGCTGGAAGATCGCCATCAGGGCGATGCCGACGACGGGAACGCCCGAACCGAGCAGCCACACCATCATGGTTCGGCCCATGATGCCCGGCGCCAACCGGCGGGGCGGTGGTCCCGCCTCGAGCGCCTGAGCGGCCACCGGACGCAGCGCGAACTCGGTGAGCAGGTAGCTGCCAGTGGCGACCAGAACGCCGCAAAAGGTCACCGCGACCAGGAACCGGGGGATGAATATGGTGTTGGTCAGGCCGTAGAGGGTCGTCAACAACACTGCCCCGACTCCCCAGAGGACGAGGTCGACGATCGCGACTCGCCACGGGGCCAGGAAGGTGTTGCGCTCGTCGGCGTGGGTCGGTTTGTGCTCCTCGATTGCCCAGCGCAGCGCGAGCACGGTCCGCCGGGTAATCCAATACGTGCCCAGCGCCAGGGCAGAAACGATGTAGGCCGGCACGACGCCGAACGTGACCCACACCGGCGCGTCGTCAAACACGCTCGGTTCGGGAATGGCGACTGTCACTAACAGAATGGTGACCCCGATCCCGATCAGGTTCACAGCTACGATCAGGACGGTCAAGATGACCTGGATGCGTATCCGCCGGCGTCGTTGGCTTTCCGAGACTCGCCCAAGCAGCCAGGAGCCGAACGCGGGGGTCTCTGGCAGCCGACCGCTCTGACGCGTCACCGTCTCCAGCAGTCGGCCCAGGCGTTGCGCCATGGTCTTCTTGGGCGACATGGTGGCGCCAGCCTATTTGTCGGACACGCTCTAAGGTGTGTCGGGTGCGTCTAGTGATCGCCCAGTGCACTGTCGACTACGTCGGCCGGCTCACCGCGCATCTACCGTCGGCGCGCAGGTTGCTACTGTTCAAGGCCGACGGGTCGGTCAGTGTGCATGCCGACGATCGCGCCTACAAGCCGTTGAACTGGATGAGTCCGCCGTGCTGGTTGACCGAAGAGCTCGGCGACCAGGCGCCTGTGTGGGTGGTTGAGAACAAGGCCGGCGAACAACTGCGCATCACCGTGGAGGAGATCGAGCACGACTCCAGCCACGATCTGGGCCTGGATCCCGGGCTGGTCAAGGATGGTGTGGAGGCCCACCTACAGGCGTTGCTCGCCGAGCACGTCCAACTGCTGGGCGAGGGATACACGCTGGTCCGCCGCGAGTACATGACCGCGATCGGGCCCGTCGACCTGTTGTGCCGCGACGAACGGGGTGGCTTCCTCGCCGTGGAAATCAAGCGGCGTGGCGAGATTGACGGGGTCGAGCAGCTCACCCGTTATCTCGAGTTGCTCAATCGCGACAGCGTTCTCGCGCCGGTAAAGGGGGTGTTCGCTGCTCAACAGATCAAGCCACAGGCGCGCACCCTGGCCACTGACCGCGGCATCCGTTGTCTGACACTGGATTACGACCAGATGCGCGGGATGGACAGCGACGAGTACCGGCTGTTCTGAGTTGCGCGATTAAACTGACGAGATGGTGCGTCCTAGAAGCTGGATCAGGCTTGCGGGTGTAAGTCCAGTCCCGGTAGGCACCGGAGCGCCGGGTAGCAGGCCCCGGTTCGTCGTTGAGAGGCGGCGGGCTAAGCGGGGCGTCGAGGGTCTCTTTGGAGAGAGCAAGTGTGCGGGCCGTAGTGTTATTCGACGCGAGTCCTGCAGCCTCGTCACAGTCACAATGGGGGAGCCGAGCCGCTCATTTCACGGTGAAGGCCATGTCTGTCGAGCCCTGGTCCGGGGTTAGCTCGGCGGGTCCTTCCGGGGTATGGGGAGCGGCACGTGCACACAGTCTGGTTCGGAAGGGGAGAGGCCCGTCTGCCTGGCCTTCGTCGGGCAAAGACCAAGGGTATAAGCCGATGGTGAAATCCTTTGGAGGGCAGCGGGAGTCCGAGGGGGTCGTAGTACCGCTGATCGGCGTGAGAGACACGCCGGGAGGGAAGGGCCCCTACTTTGATCATGCGGGTGAAGCGGGTAAGCGCGAGGGCATGGCCGTCATCGAGCGGTCCAACTACCCCGGCGGGCCATCGCCCGTCGTAGCCGACGAGGAGCCGTTAGGGGTCTCGCCGGTGAAAGTGCAACAACTGCAACGCACGCTATGGGCTGCGGCCAAGCAGTCTTCGGGTCGGCGTTTCCACGCTCTGTATGACCGTGTCTACAGGGGTGACGTCTTGTGGGAGGCGTGGGAGCGGGTGCGTAAGAACAAGGGTGCGGCCGGGGTGGATCGTGTCACCTTGGCTGCGGTGGAGGACTACGGCGTGGACCGCATGTTGCGTGAGTTGCGTCGTGACCTTCGCGAGGGCGTGTATCGCCCGGCGCCGGCGCGTCGGGTGGAGATCCCGAAACCACGAGGTGGTAAGCGGCCGTTGGGGATTCCGACGGTGCGGGACCGGGTGGCTCAGGCGGCGGCCAAGATCGTGTTGGAACCGATTTTCGAGGCGGACTTTGCGTCGTGCTCGTATGGGTTTCGGCCGAAGCGGTCGGCGACACAGGCGATGGAGCGGTTGCGTACCGGCTTCATCGAGGGCCAGGTGTTCGTGGTCGAGTTCGATATCGCCAATTTCTTCGGCGAGATCGACCATGATCGGCTGCTGGCGCAGGTCAGCAGGCGGGTCTCGGATCGGCGGGTGCTTAAACTGCTGCGTTTGTGGCTGCAAGCAGGAGTGATGGTCGAGGGAGTGGTGGTGCGGACGGTCGCGGGCACTCCGCAGGGCGGGGTCATTTCCCCGTTGTTGGCCAACATCTTTCTGCACGTGCTCGACACCGAGTTGTCTGCCCGTGGGGTGGGTGAGTTGGTGCGTTACGCCGATGACGGTGTGGTGTTGTGCCGCACGGCGGCGCAAGCCGAGCACGCTTTGGCGGCGGTAGGAGAAATCCTGGCGTCGTTGGGGTTGCGGCTGCATCCGGATAAGACGAAGGTGGTCGACTTGCGTGAGGGTCGTGAGGGCCTGGATTTTCTGGGTCGTCATTTCCGGGCTCGCATGTCGGGGCGGTTGTGGGAGCAGAAGCGGGTGATCTGCTACTACTTGCACCGCTGGCCCAGCCAAACGGCCATGGCCCGGTTGCGGGCCAAGGTCCGTGACCGTACCGGGCGCAACCGGGTCGGACTCGATATCCGTGAGGTGATCGCGGAGTTGACTCCGATCCTGCGAGGTTGGGGTAACTACTTTCGTACCGGCAACGCCGCCGAGAAGTTCCGCCAGATCGACTGGTACGTCACGAGGCGGCTGTTCCGCTTGATGGTCAAAAAGCGGGGCCGCAACCTCCGGCCGGGCCAAACCGATCAGTGGACCGAAGAGTGGTTTAACGGGCACGGCCTGCACCGGCTTCGCGGCACCATCGGTTACCCGAAGGCAGCGTAACCATGTCCAGAAGATCATCGGTAAGCCGTGTGCGGGAAAACCGCACGCACGGTTTGAAAGGGGGATGGGGAAACGGATCCGCAATGCGGACACCGCGCCCCTGACTACCAATGACTCGGCGCCGCAAACCGCCACGCAGGCGGCAGCCCGTGTCGCCGTCGCCGATTCTGCGCCGGGTGGAAACGGGGCCCGATGGCCAGGAGTACGAAGTGCGCCCGGTCGCCGCGGCCCGCGCCGTCAAGACCTATCGCTGTCCCGGATGCGATCACGAAATCCGTTCCGGGACGGCGCACGTGGTGGTATGGCCGACTGAATCACCCGAGGCAGTGGAGGACCGCCGACACTGGCACACGCCATGCTGGGCCAACCGCGCGACCCGCGGTCCGACCCGGAAATGGTCTTGAAATAGGGGGAGTCGCCTGACCTCAGGAGGCCGGCTCGACCAGCTCTATCAGAACCCCGCCGGCGTCTTTGGGGTGGATGAAGTTGATCCGTGAATTTGCCGTACCACGCCTGGGATTCTCGTACACGAGGCGGACACCCTGGCCGCGCAGCCGCTGGCAAAGGGCATCGAGATCGCTGACTCGACAAGCGAGTTGCTGGATGCCCGGTCCGCGCTTGTCCAGAAATTTCGCTATCACCGAGGACTCGTCGAGCGGAGCCATCAATTGGATTTGCGCCGTGCCCGGGGGACCCGGCACCGCCAGCATCGCCTCGCGGATTCCCTGGTCGTCGTTAACTTCCTCGTGCACCAGGATCATGCCGAGGTGGTCGTGGTACCACTCGATCGCCGCGTCCAGATCGGTGACGGCGATGCCGACATGATCGAGCCCGGTCACCAGAGAGGTAGACAGCATGCGACGGACGTCAACTTGATCTGTCGTCATCACACAACGGTAACCTGACGGGAAAGAATCTGCTTCTCCGGGTCGGCCGGATAGGCCGTTCCCAGGTGCTGAGGAGGTAGGCATGACGACATCGGTGATCGTTGCTGGAGCACGGACACCCATCGGCAAGTTGATGGGCTCGCTGAAGGATTTCAGCGCCAGTGATCTGGGCGGCATTGCGATCGCGGCTGCCCTGGAGAAGGCCAACGTACCGGCGTCCCTGGTCGAGTACGTGATCATGGGTCAGGTGCTGACCGCGGGGGCGGGTCAGATGCCCGCGCGCCAGGCGGCAGTCGCCGCCGGGATTGGCTGGGATGTGCCGGCGCTGACCATCAACAAGATGTGCCTGTCCGGAATCGACGCGATCGCGCTTGCTGACCAGCTCATTCGGGCCGGGGAGTTCGATGTGGTGGTGGCCGGCGGTCAGGAGTCCATGACGAAGGCGCCCCACCTGTTGATGGATAGCCGGGCCGGCTACAAGTACGGCGACGTCACGGTGTTGGACCACATGGCCTACGACGGCCTGTACGACGTGTTCACCGACCAGCCGATGGGCGCCCTCACCGAGCAGCGCAACGATGTCGACAAGTTCTCGCGCCAGGAGCAGGACGACTACGCTGCTCAGTCGCACCAAAAGGCGGCCGCGGCGTGGAAGGACGGCGTCTTCACCGACGAAGTGGTCCCGGTGAACATCCCGCAGCGCAAGGGTGATCCACTGCAGTTCAGCGAGGACGAGGGGATTCGTGCCAACACCACCGCCGACTCGTTGGCCAGTCTCAAACCGGCGTTTCGCAAGGATGGCACCATCACCGCCGGCTCGGCGTCGCAGATCTCCGACGGTGCGGCCGCAGTTGTGGTGATGAACAGGGAAAAGGCGCAGGAGCTGGGGCTGACGTGGCTGGTGGAGATCGGCGCACATGGCGTGGTGGCCGGACCGGATTCGACACTGCAATCGCAGCCGGCCAACGCGATCAAGAAAGCGCTTGACCGCGAGGGCATCTCGGTGGACCAGCTTGATGTCGTGGAGATCAATGAAGCGTTCGCCGCGGTGGCTCTGGCCTCGACGAAGGAACTCGGGATGAACCCCGAGATCGTCAACGTCAACGGCGGTGCGATTGCCGTCGGGCATCCGATCGGCATGTCGGGTGCGCGAATCACGTTGCATGTGGCCCTTGAGTTGGCGCGCCGTGGATCGGGCTACGGGGTCGCGGCCCTGTGCGGCGCGGGCGGCCAGGGCGACGCGCTGATCCTGCGGGCCGGTTAGCCGGCCCGCGGCGGCGCGGCGACGTTGCTGATGAGGTCGCCGCGGCAGCCGGTGTGATCTTGGTCATATCTGAAGACTGCTGCCGGTGGAGCGGGGATTCCGGGCCTGTTTTGCGCTGATGGGAGGGTCGGCGCCACCGGGTGGATCGGTCACCGAAGCGACGTGACAAACTTGGTGACGTGACGCGTCCGCGACCCCCGATCGGGCCTGCCATGGCCGGTGCGATCGACCTTTCCGGGCTCAAACAGCGAGCTGAACAGAACTCTGCGGCAAGTGGCGCCGCCGGCCGGGCACCGTCGGCGGAGCCGGGTGGCCCGGATGGCTCGGTGATCACAGAGATCACCGAGGCCAATTTCGAAGACGAGGTGATAGCCCGCTCCGACGAACTGCCGGTGGTGGTGTTGTTGTGGTCGCCGCGCAGCGACGTATGCGTCGAGCTGCTTGACACATTGTCCGGCCTGGCCGCTGCCGACAACGGCAAATGGTTGCTTGCTACGGTGAATGCCGACGTTGCCCCGAGGGTGGCCCAGATATTCGGCGTACAAGCGGTCCCGACCGTGGTGGCTTTGGCCGCGGCACAGCCGGTCTCGAGCTTTCAGGGTTCACAACCCGCCGATCAGTTGCGACGCTGGCTGGACTCCCTGCTTTCGGCGACAGCCGGAAAGCTCAGGGGTGCACCAAGTTCCGAGGAGTTCACGGAAGTCGATCCAGCAGTGGCGCAGGCCCGCGAGGAACTCGAGGCCGGTGACTTCGTCGCCGCGCAGAAGTCATACCAGGCGATCCTGGACGCCGATCCGGGTAGCGTCGAAGCCAAGGCGGCCATCCGGCAGATCGAATTCCTCACGCGCGCAACCGCCCAGCGGCCGGACGCCGTTTTGGTCGCCGACGCCGCACCGGGCGACATCGAAGCCGCGTTTGCGGCAGCCGACGTGCAAATCCTCAACCAGGACGCAAGTGCGGCGTTCGAGCGTCTGACTGCGTTGGTGCGGAGTACATCTGGAGATCGAGCGTACCGCGGTACGTACCCGGCTGATCGAGCTGTTCGAACTCTTCGATCCTGCCGATCCTGAGGTCATCGCCGGTCGGCGCAACCTCGCCAACGCGCTTTACTGAAACCCGCCGGGGAAGGCGCAACCGTGTCCTCGCACGCGTCGGACCAGCCGGCCGGGTGGACGTCCGGAAAGAAATCGCCGGCCGGGCCCGCGACACTGCCCAAGCGCGCCGCGGCCACAATCACCCATCCACGGATTCAGGCTAAGCGGGTTCCAACCACAACGCCGACGTGGGCGGCAGCACCAGCACCGCCGACGCCGGACGGCCATGGCACGGGTCTTCGGTGGCGTCAACGCCACCGAGATTGCCTATCCCGGAGCCGTTGTAGACCGTCGCGTCGGTGTTGAGCACCTCGCGCCAGCGCCCGGAGCCCGGCAACCCGAGTCGGTAGTTACTGTGCTCTGAACCCGCAAAATTGAACACACAGGCCATTACCGAGCCGGCACTGCCGTACCGCAGAAAGCTCAAGACGTTGTTGGCCGAGTCGTTGGCGTCGATCCAGGAATAGCCCACTGGGGTGGTGTCTTGACTCCACAGTGCCGGGTGGCTGCAGTAGACGGCGTTGATGTCGCGCACGAGACGCAGGATCCCGTTGGAGAACCCGTTCTCGTCGAGTTGGAACCAGTCCAAACCGTGCTGCTCGGACCATTCGGCGCGCTGGCCGAATTCCTGGCCCATGAACAACAGCTGTTTGCCCGGGTGCGCCCACTGATAGGCCAGCAGGCTGCGCAGCCCGGCAGCTTTGGCGTGGTTGTTGCCCGGCATCCGACTCCACAGCGTGCCTTTACCGTGCACAACCTCGTCGTGGCTGAGCGGCAACACATAATTCTCGCTGAACGCATACAGCATCGAGAACGTCATCTCGTGGTGGTGATAGCTGCGGTACACCGGATCCCGGCCGACGTAATCGAGGGTGTCGTGCATCCACCCCATGTTCCACTTCATCGAAAAGCCAAGGCCGCCAATGTTGGTCGGCCGCGACACTCCGGGCCATGATGTCGACTCCTCGGCAATCGTGACGATGCCGGGCGCGGCTTTGTGTGCCGTGGCGTTCATCTCCTGCAGGAACTGCACCGCTTCCAGGTTCTCCCGCCCGCCGTAGATGTTCGGGCTCCAGCCGTCCTCCGGGCGCGAATAGTCCAGGTAGAGCATGGATGCCACCGCGTCCACCCGCAGGCCGTCGATATGGAATTCTTCGATCCAGTACAACGCGTTGGCTACCAGGAAGTTACGCACCTCCGGACGACCAAAGTCGAACACGTAAGTGCCCCAGTCCAGTTGCTCGCCGCGGTTTGGATCGGAATGCTCATAAAGCGGTGTGCCGTCAAACCGTCCCAGCGCCCATGCGTCCTTCGGGAAGTGCGCCGGCACCCAGTCCACGATGACGCCGATGCCGGCTTGGTGCAGGGCGTCGACCAGCGCTCGGAAGTCATCGGGTGTGCCGAAGCGGGATGTCGGCGCGTAATAGGACGTGACCTGATAGCCCCACGATCCGGCGAACGGGTGCTCTGCCACTGGTAGCAGCTCTACATGGGTAAACCGTTGTTCCACAACGTAATCCGTTAACTCGCGGGCAAGCTGGCGGTAGCTCAGTCCGGGGCGCCACGAGCCGAGGTGGACTTCGTAGGTGCTCATCGGCTCGAACACCGGATTGCGCTGCGCACGCTGCGCCATCCAGGCTTCGTCGGCCCAGGTGTAGTTACTCACTGTCACCCGCGATGCCGTCTGCGGCGGCACCTCGGTACCGAACGCGAACGGGTCGGCCCGATCGGTGACGGCATCGTCGGCGCCGTGCACCCGGAATTTGTACAGGCCGTCGGAAGGGAAGCCGGGCCAGAACAATTCCCACACTCCGGAGGAACCCAGCATCCGCATGGGGGCGTCGTTGCCGGTCCAGCCGTTGAATTCGCCGATCAAGCTGACGCCCTTGGCGTTGGGAGCCCACACCGCAAATGACACGCCGTCAACGACGCCGTCGGCTGTGGTGAACGAGCGGGGGTGGGCACCGAGGACCTCCCACAGTCGTTCGTGGCGGCCCTCGGCGAACAGGTGCAGGTCGACTTCGCCAAGGGTGGGCAGGAAGCGGTAGGCGTCCGCGACAGTGTGCACGTTGGGTGTGGTTCCAGAACCTGGATAGCTCACCTGCAGTCTGTAGTCGATGAGGTCGACGAACGGCAACGCCACGGCGAACAGACCGGATTCGATGTGCTCTAGCGGGAACCGCTCGTCACCGACGAGTGCGACGACGTCGACCGCGTGCGGCCGGAACGCTCGGATGACAGTGTGGTCGCCGTATTCGTGGGCGCCCAGGATGCCGTGCGGGTCGTGATGCGCGCCGGCCAGCAGCAGCGCCACCTCGGCGTGCTCGGGCGCCAGGTGTGTCCTGGCGAGTCGATCGGTGCGGCTCATGTCCCTTTTCACCTCCGGTCCCCTCACCTCGTGCGCAGCAGCGTGATTCGGGCTTCGTACGGTATGAGTGGCATGTTTATGATGTGGGCGACTGCCTGCCCAGGGTCGATGCGAATGTAATTTGCTTGCCCCCATTGGTATTCGTTGCCGGTTATCTCATCGCGCACCCAAAATCTTTCGTAGGGCTCCATACCCAATGCCGCCATGTCTAACCACAGCGTCGCTTCTTCGGTCCCGAACGCGTTGAGCGTCACCACCACTAATACGCAGTCGCCGGTGGCCGGGTCGAACTTGCTGTAGGCCAGTAACGCATCGCTGTCCACGTGGTGGAAATGAATGGTGCGCAACTGCTGCAGTGCGGGATGAAGCCGGCGAATCGCGTTGAGCCGTGTGATGAACGGCTCCAGCGACCTGCCTTCCGCGAGCGCGCCGGCAAAGTCGCGGGGACGCAATTCGTACTTTTCTGAGTTCAGGTATTCCTCACTGCCTTCCCGCAGCGCGCGGTGCTCGAACAGCTCGTATCCGGAGTACACGCCCCAGGCCGGACTCATGGTCGCCGCCAGCACGGCGCGGATGGCGAACATGCCCGGGCCGTTGTGCTGAAGTACCGCATGCAAGATGTCTGGGGTGTTGACGAACAGGTTGGGCCGGCGGTAGTCGGCGAGTTCGGCTATGTCGTTACCGAATTCGGTGAGCTCCCATTTGGCCGTGCGCCAGGTGAAGTAGCTGTAGGACTGCGTGAAGCCGAGCTTGGCCAGCCCGTACTGGCGGGCAGGCGGAGTGAAAGCCTCGGACAAGAACAGCACGTCGGGGTCGACGGTCTTGACCTGATCGATCAGCCAGGCCCAGAAGTCGGGTGGCTTGGTGTGGGGGTTGTCGACCCGAAAAAACTTGACACCGTGGTCAATCCAATGTCGGAACACGCGTAGCACTTCGCCATAAAGTCCTGCGGGATCGTTGTCGAAGTTGAGCGGATAGATGTCCTGATACTTCTTCGGCGGATTCTCCGCGTAGGCGATGGTGCCGTCCGGCAATTCAGTGAACCAGTTCCGGTGCTCCCTGGCCCACGGATGGTCCGGTGCGCATTGCAACGCCAGGTCCAGGGCAACCTCCATACCCAAATCGCGCGCCGCGGCGACGAAGTCGTCGAAGTCGTCGATGCTGCCCAGGCTCGGATGAACAGCATCGTGGCCGCCCTCATCGCTGCCGATAGCCCATGGCGATCCCACATCTCCGGGCGCGGCGGTGGGGTTGTTGTTGCGGCCCTTGCGGTGGACCTTTCCGATCGGA
The DNA here is from genome assembly GCA_963763005.1 of uncultured Actinomycetota bacterium. Taxonomy (GTDB): domain Bacteria; phylum Actinomycetota; class Actinomycetes; order Mycobacteriales; family Mycobacteriaceae; genus Mycobacterium. The sequence goes on along the minus strand of CAVXMI010000005.1, from coordinate 425,104 downwards.
TGGATCGGCGGCAGGTACACCACGTCGAACCCCATCCCGGCGATGCGCGGAAGCGCCGCGGCGGCGGTGGCAAAGGTACCGTGCACCGGGTTGCCGTTGTCGTCCCGCCCGCCGGTGGAGCGCGGAAACATCTCGTACCACGCACCGAAGCAGGCCAACGGCCGATCCACCCAGACCCCGAACTGCTCGCCCCGGGTGACCAGATCCCGCAACGGATAGGTCTGTAGAAGTTCATCGATTTCCGGCGTCAGAGCCAGCGCGGAGCGGGTCACGGGATCCCCGGGGGTTCGCAAACCCGCTGCGGCTTCCATCAGTGGCCAGCGCTGCGCGCGTGGCGCACCCGTCGCGGCGCGCTCGAACAACGCGGCGCCGACCAGCAGATCGTTGGACAGTTCCGTTTCGCCCTGGCCGGCGTCCAGTTTGGCAACCAGTCCATGACGCCAGGTGTGAATCGGGTCACCCCAGCCGTCGACCCGGAAGGTCCACAAACCGACGCTGTCGGGGGTGAACTGTCCGTGGAAGACGTATGGCTCCTGGCCCATCGTCATCGGAATCAGCAGCGGTTTGACGCGCTGCCGCTCGGCTGGGCCGGATGCCAACCCTGACTCGGGGGCCTGGACCGCTTTGATCCGGCGTACGTCGGCGACGTGCGGGTAACGGGGCCCGAGATAGCGCACGACCAGCGTCGCTGCGACGGCCTCGTGGCCTTCCCGCCAGACTGCGGCGCTGACCGGGACCACCTCACCGACCACCGCCTTGGCGGGGTACGTGCCGCACGAAACGACAGGCTGGACGTTATCGATCTCGACACGACCGGGCACCGACCACTCCGTTTCCGTTCCCATTGCCCGGAGTTAACCCGGGCCGTCCTGTGTGTGTGTCGCTTTCTCGTGCGTCCCCCTTTGCGCCCATACCCACCCTAGTGTCCGGCCACACGCGCGGGGACAAAGTTGTCGCTGCCCAGCCCTGCGAGCGGCGAAATCCTCAGTAAGGTAAGGATGCGTGAAAGCCCTCCGCCGGTTTACCGTCCGTGCTCACCTGCCCGACAGTCTTGGCGCGCTGGACCAGCTATCGACCAACTTGCGGTGGTCGTGGGAGAAACCGGCGCAGGACCTGTTCGCGACCATCGACCCGGCGTTGTGGGCGCAATGCGGCAACGATCCTGTGGCGCTGCTGGGTGCGGTGAGCCCCGCACGCCTCGACGAGTTGGCGCTTGACGAAGAGTTCCTGGGCCGCCTCGACGAACTGGCGGCCGACTTGAACGACTACCTGAGCCGTCCGCTGTGGTATCAGCAGCAGCGTGAGGCCGGCTTGGAGATGCCGACCGGTATCGCGTACTTCTCGATGGAGTTCGGCGTCGCTGAGGTGTTGCCCAATTACTCCGGCGGCCTCGGGATTCTCGCCGGCGACCATCTGAAGGCCGCTTCTGATCTGGGGTTACCGCTCATCGCGGTGGGTCTTTACTACCGCTCGGGGTACTTTCGGCAGTCGCTGACCGCTGACGGCTGGCAGCAGGAGACATATCCACCGCTGGACCCGCAAGGGCTTCCGTTGCGCCTGCTTACCGACGCCGACGGCGATCCGGTGCTGGTCGAACTGATCCTGCCGGAGTCAGCGCGGCTGCGGGCCCGGATCTGGGTCGCACAGGTGGGTCGGGTTCCGCTGCTGTTGCTGGATTCCGACGTCCCGGAGAACGAGCACGACCTGCGCGGCGTCACCGACCGTCTCTACGGCGGCGATCAGGAACACCGCATCAAGCAAGAGATCCTGGCCGGCATCGGCGGGGTGCGGGCCATTCGCGCGTTCACCGCCATCGAAGGGCTGCCCGCACCCGAGGTCTACCACATGAACGAGGGGCACGCCGGATTCCTCGGCGCCGAACGCATCCGTGAACTGATCACCGACTCGGGATTGGACTTCGACACCGCGCTGACGGTCGTGCGGTCCAGCACCGTGTTCACCACGCACACGCCGGTGCCCGCCGGTATCGACCGGTTCCCGGTGGATATGGTGCAGCGCTACTTCCCTGATGGCGTGCCCACGCTGCTGCCTGGCGTGCCAACCGAGCGGATCTTCGCGCTCGGCGCCGAGGACGATCCGACCAAGTTCAACATGGCCCACATGGGTCTGCGGCTGGCGCAACGCGCCAACGGTGTCTCGCTGCTGCACGGCCGGGTGAGCCGGGCCATGTTCAACGAGCTGTGGCCGGGATTCGACCGCGGCGACGTGCCGATCGGGTCGATCACCAACGGCGTGCACGCCCGCACCTGGGCTGCGCCGCAGTGGTTGCAACTGGGCCGTGAATTGGCCGGGTCCGACTCGTTCAGCGAGCCCGCCGTGTGGCTGCGGTTGCAGCAGGTTGATGCCGGACATCTGTGGTGGATCAGGTCTCAACTGCGATCGCTACTGGTCGAGGATGTCCGGGTGCGGCTGCGTCAATCGTGGCTGGAACGCGGAGCTTCAGATGCCGAATTGGGCTGGATTGCAACGGCATTCGATCCGAATGTGCTGACCGTCGGATTCGCCCGCCGGGTTCCCACGTACAAGCGGCTGACCTTGATGCTGCGTGATCCGGGTCGGCTCGAACAGCTGCTGCTCGACCCGGAACGGCCGATACAGCTGATCGTTGCGGGAAAGTCACACCCAGCCGACGACGGGGGCAAGGCGCTCATCCAGCAGGTCGTGCGCTTCGCCGACCGACCGCAGGTGCGCCACCGCATCGCTTTCCTGCCCAACTACGACATGTCGATGGCCCGGCCGTTGTACTGGGGCTGCGACGTCTGGCTGAACAACCCGCTGCGGCCGTTGGAGGCGTGCGGCACTTCAGGAATGAAGAGTGCGCTCAATGGCGGGTTGAATCTGTCCATCCGCGACGGCTGGTGGGACGAGTGGTACGACGGCGAAAACGGTTGGGAGATAACGTCTGCCGACGGAGTGGCCGATGAGGACCGACGCGACGACTTGGAGTCCGCCGCACTCTACAACCTGCTGGAACAAGCGGTGGCACCGAAGTTCTACGAGCGCGATGAACGTGGCGTGCCGCCGAGGTGGATCGAGATGGTGCGGCACACCTTGCAGACGCTTGGTCCGAAGGTGCTGGCTTCCCGGATGGTGCGTGACTACGTCGAGCACTACTACGCACCGGCGGCACAGTCACGGCGCAAGACAACGGGGGCCCCCGATGGAGGTACCGAGTTCGATGCGGCCCGCGAGCTGGCTGCATACCGTCGGCGCGCCGAAGAGACGTGGCCGAAGATCGAGATCACTGACGTTGACAGCACCGGCCTGCCGGATACTCCGCTGCTCGGGTCGAAGCTGACCCTGACCGCGACCGTGCAACTGGCCGGGCTGGGGCCCGATGAAGTGGCGGTGCAGGCGGTGCTGGGCAGAGTAGACACCGGCGATGTGCTGGTGGATCCGATCACCGTCGAAATGTCGTATACCGGCAGGGCCGATGGTGGCAACCAGGTCTTCTCCATGACAACGCCGCTGCCGCTGGCGGGGGCGGTCGGGTACACGGTGCGGGTGCTGCCTCGCCATCCGATGCTGGCCGCCAGCAGCGAGCTCGGGCTGGTCACCCTCGCCAGAGGCTGAGGCCGGTACGGCCGATCAGGTCCCAGCCAACCGCTGCAGTGCTCCGCGGACCTGCGCGGCGTTGGTGGTCTGCCAGAACGGCGGCAACGAGGCGCGCAGGTAACCGCCGTACCGGGCGGTCACCATCCGCGAGTCCAGGACCGCAACCACGCCCCGGTCAGCGTCGCGGCGCAACAGCCGGCCCGACCCCTGTGCCAGCAACAGCGCCGCGTGGTTGGCGGCGACCTCCATGAAGCCATTGCCGCCGCGAGCGGCCACCGCACGCTGGCGGGCACTCAGCAGTGGGTCGTCCGGGCGGGGGAACGGGATACGGTCGATCAGCACCAACGACAGCGACGGCCCCGGCACGTCGACGCCCTGCCACAGCGACAGGGTGCCGAACAGCGAGGTGGCGGCGTCCGCGGTGAACTGCTCGACGAGCGCGGAGGTGCTGTCGTCGCCCTGGCACAACACTGGCGTGGACAGCCGTTCGCGCATGGCCTCGGCGGCGGCGCGGGCGGCCCGCATCGACGAAAACAGGCCCAGGGTGCGTCCGCCGGCAGCGGTGATGAGTTCGGCGATTTCGGTCAGCTGCTCGGCCGATCCGGTGCCGTCACGGCCGGGCGGCGGGAGATGGGCGGCCACGTAGAGGATTCCCGACTTGGCGTGGTGGAACGGCGACCCGACGTCCAGTCCACGCCAGCGCGCGTCTTCGCCGGCGTCGCGTCCGGTCAGACCCCACGCCGTGGCCATCGCGTCGAAGGACCCGCCGACCGTCAGCGTCGCCGAAGTCAACACGGTCGTGGAACGGCTGAACACCGCAGTGGCCAGCAGCCCGGCGACCGACAACGGAGCCACCCGCAGTACGGCGTGCGGCGAACCGCGGTTTTCCTCGTGGTCCAGCCAGACCACGTCGCTGCGGTCGGGGATAGCGGGGGTGAACGACGTCAGGATCCGCGACGCGGTATCCGAGATCTCCGTCAAGGCCGCGGCGGCTTCGGCGCGGGCTGACGCGGCTTTCGCGTCGCTCGTACTGTCGATCGCTGAGCGGGCCGCACTGGCCGCGTCGCGCAGCGCGGTCAGGTAGGTCGCCAACTCGTCGTCGAGATGATCGATGCGGCCAGGTGTAGCGTCGTGGATTGTCGAGGCGAAGGTGGCCGACGCCGCCTCCAGCCGCTGGGTCAGTTCTGGAGCCACCAACCGGGTGATCCGCCGGGCGGCGACACCGAGGTTCGCTGACGTCAGCTCCGCGGTGGCTACCGAGGTCACCCGGTCGGCCAACTCGTGCGCTTCGTCGACGACCAGCAGCGTGTGTTCTGGCAGCACAGCCGATTCGGCAACGGCATCGATGGCCAGCAGCGCGTGATTGGTGACCACGACATCGGCAGCGCCGGCCCGGCCGCGTGCCCGCTCGGAGAAGCACTCGGAGCCATACGGGCAGCGGGCCACGCCGATGCATTCCCGCGCCGAAACACTGACCTGGGACCAGGACCGGTCCGGTACACCGGGCTTGAGGTCGTCGCGGTCACCGGAGTCGGTTTTGGACGCCCAGCCGGTGAGCCGTTGCACGTCGCGGCCCAACGCGGTGACCGTCATCGGGTTGAAGAGTTCCTCCTGCGGCCGATCGTCGGAGCCTTCAGAATCGTTGTCGGTCGAGCTACCGTTGTGGATTTTGTTCAGGCACAAATAGTTTCGTCGGCCTTTGAGCAACGCGAACTGTGGTCGGCGGGGCAGTGCATCGGCGAGCGAATCGGCCAGCCGGGGCAGATCACGATCGACGAGTTGACGCTGCAAGGCGATCGTTGCGGTCGACACCACGACGGGCGCATTGGCGCTGACCGCGCGGACAAGCGCGGGAACCAGATACGCCAGCGACTTGCCGGTGCCGGTGCCGGCCTGGACGACCAGGTGCTCGCCGGTCTCGAAAGCCTGCGCTACCGCGGTGGCCATCTCCAGTTGGCCCCGGCGCTGGCTGCCACCGAGCGCGGCCACCGCGATGGCCAGCAGCTCGGGCACGGACTTGGACGAGGACTGAGACACGTCGGACGTGGTTACTCCCTTGTGGTCGGGCCGATTCTCAGGTCGTGATCGTCTGCGTCGGAATCGCCGGCTCGCCGGGTGCCAATTTCAGCCCCTCCCACGGCAGGCTGTGCAACCCGGATGCCACCAGTTCCCGTGCGGCGGCCATGGCAGCTGCGTCCGCGTCGGCTACCATCTGCCCGCCGCGGACCAGCGGCGTCGTCAACAGCCGGTAGGGCTCGGTGGTGGCCGGCGGGCGGCCCGCCGGATGCACAATCTCCTCGGTGATGGTGCCCGTCGGGCGTGCCAACCGCAGCGCCTCCTTGCGGCCGCCGCGGGACTCCTTGTGGCTGCTGCGTTTTTGCACCGGGATGCCATCCACCTCGACCAGTTTGTAGACCATGTTCGCTGTCGGTGCGCCCGAGCCGGTGACCAGCGATGTACCGACGCCGTAGCTGTCCACTGGCTCCCCGCCCAGCGCGGCGATGGAAAACTCGTCGAGATCGCCGGACACCACGATGCGGGTCTGGTTGGCCCCCAGCTGGTTGAGCTGCTCACGCACCTGGCGGGCCAGCACCCCCAGCTCGCCGGAGTCGATGCGGACCGCGCCGAGCGTCGCACCGGCGGCGGCCACGGCATTGGCCACGCCGGTCGTCACGTCATAGGTGTCTACCAGCAGTGTGGTGCCGGAGCCCAGCGCATCGACCTGGGCGCGGAAGGCGGCCAGTTCAAACAATTCCGGGGGGCAGTCCTTGTGGGTGTGCAGCATCGTGAAGGCGTGCGCAGCGGTGCCCGCGGCGGGCACTCCGTATCGTCGCTTGGCCTCCAGGTTGGATGAGGCGGCGAAGCCGGCGATATAGGCTGCCCGGGCTGCCGCGACCGCGGCGCGCTCGTGGGTTCGCCGTGATCCCATCTCGATCAGCGGGCGTTCCCCGGAGACGCTGACCATGCGTGCCGCCGCAGACGCGATCGCTGTGTCGTGATTGAAGATCGACAGCACCAGCGTTTCGATCACCACACACTCTGCGAAACTGCCGTGCACCGACAGCACGGGAGATCCGGGGAAGTACAGCTCGCCCTCGGCGTAGCCGTCGATATCGCCGCCGAACCGGAAATCCCGCAGATAGCGCAACGTGTCGGGGTCGAGAAATTGGGCCAGCAACTCGCACGCATCATCGTCGAACCTGAACTGCGGCAAAGCTTCCAGCAGCCGGCCGGTTCCGGCGACCACCCCGTACCGGCGACCCGCGGGGAGCCGGCGGGCGAACACTTCGAAGGTGGTCCGGCGATTGGCGGTGCCGTCGCGCAGCGCTGCGGCCAGCATGGTCAACTCGTACTTGTCGGTCAGCAGTCCAGCCAAGACCGAGTCGTTCACACCGCAACCGTATCGGTTCGCCTCAGGGCATCGGTATCCACAGCAGTAGCTCGCTATCCTAGGGCCATGGTTGTTGCGTCAGCGCCCGCCAAGCCCGGCTCGACCGCGCAACGCGAGTCTGCTCCGGTCGACGTGACGGCGAGTCCATGGGTCACCATCGTGTGGGACGACCCGGTCAACTTGATGACCTACGTGACGTATGTGCTCCAGAAGTTGTTCGGCTACAGCGAGCCGCATGCCACCAAGCTGATGCTGCAGGTGCACAACGAAGGCAAGGCCGTGGTTTCGGCGGGCAGCCGGGAGTCCATGGAAGTTGACGTGTCCAAGCTGCACGCCGCCGGCTTGTGGGCGACGATGCAGCAGGACCGGTGAGATTCGAAGGTATCCGGGATCCACTGTGCGCAAATGGAAGCGCGTCGAGACCCGCAACGGTCTCCGTTTTCGGTCGTCCCTGGCCGAGCATGAGGCGGCCCTGCTCAAGAGTCTGGTCGGCGCGATGATCGGCTTGTTCGATGAACGCGAATCCTCCTCGCCGTCAGACGAACTCGAGGAGATCACCGGAATAAGGACAGGGCATGCCGACCGCCCGGGCGACCCGACGCTGCGTCGGCTGCTGCCGGATTTCTACAAATCGGATGAAGGCGACCCGCTGACCCTTGATGCCTCCGAGACCCTCAACGCTGCTCTGCGCAGTCTGCACGAGCCGGAGATCATCGACGCCAAACGTGCTGTCGCACAGCAGTTATTGGACACGGTTCCGGACAAGGGCGGCCGGTTCGAGCTGACAGAGGAGGGCGCCAACGCCTGGGTTGCCGCGGTCAACGACCTACGGCTGACGTTGGGGGCCTTGCTCGAGATCGGCCCGCAGGGGCCGGATCGCCTGCCGGCTGACGATCCGCTGGCCCCACACTACGACGTCTACCAGTGGCTGACGGTCCTGCAGGAATACCTGGTCCTGGTGCTGATGGGGAAACCGGCCGGATGAACTCCATTACCAGCGTCGGGGGCATCCGCGTCGGCCACTATCAGCGGCTGGACCCCGACGCATCCCTCGGCGCCGGCTGGGCTTGCGGCGTCACGGTGGTGCTGCCGCCGCCCGGGACCGTCGGTGCAGTCGATTGCCGGGGCGGCGCGCCCGGAACCCGGGAGATCGATCTGCTGGACCCGGTCAACAGCGTGCGCTTCGTCGACGCGGTCCTGCTTGCCGGCGGCAGTGCCTACGGGCTGGCCGCTGCCGACGGCGTCATGCGGTGGCTGGAGGAACACCAGCGCGGTGTGGCGATGGGCACCGGCGTGGTGCCGATCGTTCCGGGCGCGGTGATTTTCGACCTGCCGGTCGGCGGCTGGGATTGCCGGCCGACGGCTGAATTCGGCTATGTGGCCTGTGAAGCCGCTGCCAGCGCCGCGGGCGACGCGGGTGCGGCCGAAGGCGCGCGGGTCATGGCCGTCGGGACGGTCGGCGCCGGGGTGGGGGCGCGTGCCGGCGTGCTCAAGGGCGGTGTTGGGACAGCGGCAACGACCTTGGACTCCGGCGTGACCGTCGGCGCGGTGGTAGTGGTGAACTCAGTCGGCAACGTCGTCGATCCGGCCACCGGCCTGCCGTGGATGGCGGACCTGATCGGCGAATTCGGGCTGACGAAACCGCCGCCCGAGCAGATCGATGCGCTGGCAAAGTTACCCTCCGCGCTGAGTCCCCTGAACACGACGATCGCCGTGATCGCGACCGACGCCGCGCTGAGCCCGGCCGCGTGCCGGCGCGTCGCGATCGCCGCCCATGACGGGCTGGCCCGCACCATCCGGCCGGCGCACACCCCGCTGGACGGCGATACAGTGTTCGCACTGGCCACTGGTGTGGTGGAGGTGCCGCCGGCGGCGGGCATGCCCGCTGCGCTGTCTCCGGAGACGGGGCTGGTCACCGCGGTGGGTGCGGCCGCGGCCGATTGCCTGGCTCGCGCGGTGCTGGTCGGTGTGAGCGCCGCAGAGTCGGTGGCCGGAATACCTACCTACCGCGACATGTTGCCCGGAGCATTCGGGGCCTGAATTTTTGGGCGGGCATTCGGGAGAGGGAACCGTTGACGTGCTGGTGATTCGTGCCGACCTGGTCGATGCGATGGTCGCCCATGCGCGCCGCGACCATCCCGACGAAGCCTGCGGAGTGCTGGCCGGACCTGAGGGCTCCGACCGTCCCGAGCGGCATATCCCGATGGCCAACGCCGAGCGCTCGCCGACCTTCTACCGTTTCGACTCCGGCGAGCAGCTCGAGGGTGTGGCGGGCCCTGGAGGATGCGGGCGAGGCGGCGTCATCGTCTACCACTCGCACACCGCGACCGAGGCGTATCCGAGCCGCACGGACGTCAACCTGGCCGCCGAACCGGACGCACACTACGTACTGGTTTCCACCCGCGATCCCGACCGTGACGAGCTGCGCAGCTATCGCATCGTCGACGGTGCCGTCACCGAAGAACCGGTCGATATCGTCGAGCAGTACGGAGCAGCCCGAAAAGTCGCGAAAGACCTCGAAAGGCCCGCATGAACGTCACCGTGTCCATCCCGACCATCCTGCGACCCCACACCGGTGGCGAGAAGCGCGTCTCGGCGAGCGGCGACACCCTGGGCGCAGTCATCACCGACCTGGAAGCCAACTACTCGGGCATCTCCGAGCGCCTCATCGATAGCGGCAAGCTGCACCGCTTCGTGAACGTCTACGTCAACGACGAGGATGTGCGGTTCTCCGGCGGCCTGGACACCGCGGTCGCCGAGGGCGACTCGGTCACCATCCTCCCCGCCGTAGCGGGTGGGTGAGCCGGTGGGTGAGCGGAGCACATGACGCGATACGACTCGTTGCTGCAGGCCCTGGGCAACACGCCGCTGGTTGGCTTGCAGCGGCTGTCACCACGCTGGGAAGACGGGCCGGACGGAACGCACGTGCGGTTGTGGGCCAAGCTCGAGGACCGCAATCCGACCGGGTCAATCAAGGACCGGCCGGCGCTGCGGATGATCGAACAGGCCGAGCACGACGGGCTGCTGGCACCGGGCGCCACGATTCTCGAGCCCACCAGCGGCAACACCGGCATCTCGCTGGCGATGGCCGCCCGGCTCAAGGGCTACGAGCTGATCTGCGTGATGCCCGAGAACACCTCGGTGGAACGTCGTCAGCTGCTGGAGCTTTACGGCGCGCAAATCATCTCCTCCCCGGCCGAAGGCGGGTCCAACACTGCGGTGGCCACCGCCAAGGAACTCGCCGCGGCCAACCCGTCGTGGGTGATGCTGTATCAGTACGGCAATCCCGCCAACACCGATTCGCACTACTGGGGCACCGGCCCCGAACTGCTCGCCGACCTGCCGGAGATCACTCACTTCGTCGCGGGCCTCGGCACTACGGGCACGCTGATGGGTACCGGCCGGTTTCTGCGTGAGCATGTTGCCAACGTCAAGATCGTGGCGGCCGAACCCCGCTATGGCGAGGGGGTGTACGCGCTACGCAACATCGATGAAGGGTTTGTGCCCGAACTGTACGACCCGCACATGTTGACCACCCGGTACTCGGTCGGCGCGATCGACGCGGTGCGCCGCACCCGCGAGCTGGTGAACTCCGAGGGCATCTTCGCGGGCATCTCGACCGGCGCGGTGCTGCATGCCGCACTGGGCATCGGGGCCGCCGCCCTCAAGGCCGGTGAGCACGCCGACATTGCCTTCGTGGTCGCCGACGCCGGCTGGAAGTATCTGTCGACAGGCGCCTACGCGGGTAGCCTGGATGACGCCGAGAACGCTCTGGAAGGGCAGCTATGGGCATAACCGGGCGGGCCAAAAATGCGGAAGCACAGACGAAGAAGCGGCCGGCGTGGATGGTCGGCGGGGCCACGATCCTCACCTTCGTCGCGCTGCTGTACCTCGTTGAACTGATCGACCAGCTGTGGCGGCATTCCCTGGATGGCAACGGCATCAGGCCGCTGGAAACCGACGGCCTGTGGGGGATCATCTTCGCGCCGCTGCTGCACGCCAACTGGGCGCACCTGATGGCCAATACGATCCCGCTGCTGGTGCTGGGATTTCTGATGACGCTGTCCGGGTTGTCCCGGTTCGTCTGGGCCACGGCGATCGTGTGGATCCTGGGCGGCTTCGGGACCTGGCTCATCGGCAACATGGGCAGCAGCTGCGGGCCGACCGATCACATCGGGGCCTCCGGCCTGATCTTCGGCTACTTGGCTTTCCTGCTGGTGTTTGGGGTGTTTGTCCGCAAAGTGTGGGACATCGTCGTCGGGCTGGTGGTCTTGTTCGTCTACGGCGGCATCCTGCTCGGCGCCATGCCGGTGCTCGGTCAATGTGGCGGCGTGTCATGGCAGGGCCATCTGTGTGGTGCGCTCGCCGGCGTCGTGGCGGCCTACCTGTTGTCGGCTCCGGAGCGCAAGGCTCGTGCACTGAAAAAGGCCGGCACGCGGTCGTTGCATCCGAAAACATGAGTTCGCCGCTGGCGCCGGTCGGAGTCTTCGACTCCGGCGTGGGCGGACTGACCGTCGCGCGGGCCATCATCGACCAACTGCCCGACGAAGACATCGTCTACGTCGGCGACACCGGCAATGGCCCGTACGGTCCGCTGACCATCCCGGAGATCCGTGCGCACGCGTTGGCCATCGGTGACGACCTGGTCGACCGGGGCGTCAAGGCGCTGGTGATCGCATGCAACTCGGCATCTGCGGCGTGCCTGCGGGACGCTCGCGAGCGCTACGACGTACCCGTGGTCGAGGTGATCTTGCCGGCCGTGCGCCGCGCGGTTGCCACCACCCGCAACGGCCGCATCGGGGTCATCGGTACGCGGGCGACCATCACGTCGCACGCTTACCAGGACGCGTTCGCCGCCGCGCGCGACACCGAGATCACTGCGGTGGCCTGCCCACGTTTCGTGGACTTCGTCGAGCGGGGTGTCACCAGTGGCCGTCAGGTGCTCGGTCTGGTTGAGGGCTACCTGGAGCCGCTGCAGCGTGCCGGGGTCGACACGCTGGTGCTTGGTTGCACGCACTATCCACTGCTGTCCGGACTGATTCAACTGGCGATGGGGGACAACGTCACGCTGGTCTCCAGCGCCGAGGAGACTGCCAAAGAAGTGGTACGGGTACTCACCGAGATGGACCTGCTGCGGCCGCATGACGCGCCGCCGGCCACCCGGGTATTCGAAGCCACTGGCGACCCCGAAGCGTTCACCAAACTGGCGGCGCGATTCCTGGGTCCGGCGGCCGGTGGTGTGCAACCCGTTCACCCGTCACGCATCCACTAGGCGTGACGAGAGATTCTGCTCACCGAATGCGGCAATGTTTTGCTCATCCTGGTATTGGGCATGGCACAGTAGTGTGCGTGCGAATAACCGTGCTCGGCTGCTCCGGCAGCGTCGGGGGTCCGGATTCGCCTGCCTCGGGCTATCTGCTCCGGGCTCCGGACACTCCGCCGATCGTCATCGACTTCGGCGGGGGTGTGCTCGGTGCGCTGCAACGGCACACGGATCCCGGATCGGTGCAGGTCCTTTTGTCCCATCTGCACGCGGATCACTGCTTGGATATGCCGGGATTGTTCGTGTGGCGCCGCTACCACCCGTCGCGTCCTACCGGCAAGGCGTTGCTGTACGGCCCGAGCGACACCTGGTCGCGGCTGGGGGCCGCGTCGTCACCCTACGGCGGCGAGATCGACGATTGCTCGGACATCTTCGATATTCACCACTGGGTCGACGGTGAGCCGGTGACGTTGGGCGCGATCACGGTGGTGCCGCGGGTGGTTGCTCACCCGACCGAGTCGTTCGGGATGCGGTTCACCGATCCCACCGGTGCATCGCTGGCTTACAGCGGTGACACCGGCAGTTGCGACCAGCTCGTCGAGCTGGCTCGCGGTGCTGACGTTTTCCTCTGCGAGGCCTCCTGGACGCACTCGCCAAAACATCCGCCCGACCTGCATCTGTCTGGCACTGAGGCCGGCAGGGCCGCGGCGCAGGCCGGCGTTCGCGTGCTGTTGCTGACGCATATTCCGCCCTGGACCTCGCGCGAGGACGTGATCAGCGAGGCCAAGGCGGAGTTCGATGGTCCGGTGCACGCGGTGGTATCCGATGAGACGTTCGAAGTCCGGCGTGCCTTGACGGGCCGGATCTAGCCTCCCCACCTCACGCCGTTCCGGCGTGCTCGGAATGTTCTGGGTAGGCCGGGCTAGGGTTGGCGTCGTGTCCAAACGAGAAGACGGCCGCCTCGACGACGAGCTTCGCCCGGTGGTCATCACCCGGGGTTTCACCGAAAACCCAGCAGGTTCGGTGCTGATCGAATTCGGTCACACCAAGGTCATGTGCACCGCCAGCGTTACCGAGGGAGTGCCCCGCTGGCGCAAGGGATCGGGTCTGGGGTGGCTCACCGCCGAGTACGCGATGCTGCCGTCGGCGACGCACACTCGCTCGGACCGGGAGTCGGTGAAGGGCCGGCTCGGCGGGCGCACCCAGGAGATCAGTCGGCTGGTTGGCCGGTCGCTGCGGGCGTGCATCGACCTGGCGGCTCTGGGGGAGAACACCATCGCCGTGGACTGCGATGTGTTGCAGGCCGATGGCGGCACGCGCACGGCGGCTATCACGGGCGCCTACGTGGCGTTGACCGACGCGGTGACCTACCTCTCCGCGGCGGGCAGGCTCTCGGATCCCAGGCCGTTGTCGTGTGCCATCGCGGCGGTCAGCGTCGGCGTGGTCGACGGCAGGATTCGGGTGGACCTGCCTTACGAGGAAGACTCGCGCGCCGAGGTCGACATGAACGTCGTCGCCACCGACACCGGGACCCTTGTGGAGGTCCAGGGGACCGGGGAGGGCGCGACGTTCCCGCGTTCGACGCTGGACAAGCTGCTCGATATGGCACTGGGCGCCTGCGACAAGTTGTTTGCCGCACAGCACGAAGCGTTGGAGCTGCCGTACCCGGGTGTGCTGCCCGAGGGACCTCCGCCGTCGAAGGCGTTCGGAAGCTGACCCGGCTCCCGGTAATTTACCCAAACGGAACACCCCCGGCCCGGGACGCAGTCCCGACGTCAACGTGCGCCGCATCGTTGTGCGCTATCGGCTAGCGGATCGGGTCAAGCAGTTCGAGTCCGTGGGCGCTGTCGTGTTGGTCACAGGGTGGGCATTGGCCGGCCGTAGCGTTTGCCATTGTCGTCGACTCAAAGTGGCTGGCCAGAGTCGCGCACAATACCGTTATGGTAAACTAATCGACGTCCAATTGAGTTTTGCCAAAACCAATGTTTTGCCACCTTTTAGGATCAATTGATGGATAGTCGGCGAGTCCCACTCGAACATGCCTTTCTCAATACGCCGTGGTGGGCAATGGGGCAGATGACGCATGCACATGCGGAACCGCGCATCAACGAAGTCGCGACCCGCGCAAGGGCAGGTTTGCTAAATATTATCTCGGCAATCACGATCGCATTATTGCTTATGCGTCCGGAAACCGATCCGGTGATCATTGTTGGTCCGCTCGTGCTTTTTGATATGTTGGCTGCGGCGGCTACCGGATTAACTCCATTCAGCCCCACCGGCATTCTGGGCACAGCGTTAACGATGCGCAGGCGCCCGGTGTGGAAACCTACGCGGCCGAAACGGTTTGCGTGGTTGCTGGGTGCCGGTTTAGCGGCGACGTGTCTTGCCATGCGCCTGTCAGGGGCATCGCCCGTAGCGATGGCGGCTGTTGTTGCGGTCTGTTTTGTCCTGACGTGGTCGGAGGCCACGCTGGGATTTTGTGTGGGCTGTTACATGCACAAATTGATTTGGGGTTGTGAAGACTGCGAAGTCCCTTATGTCAGGGCAATAGAATCACGACCAGCAACAAACCAGGAAAGTCCAGCAATAAACCTCGAAAGTCGCGCGTAGGCCCGGGACCACAGCCCGGTGCGGCTCAGTCGGCCCGGGCAGTGACGACGATGCTGCGGATTCGACAACTGCCCGCGCCGCAAGCCGAGATGGTTCCTGCAGAGGTGATGACCATGTTTCGGATTGATTGGTGACCAAGCTCCTGGTCGCCAGTCGCAACCGCAAGAAGCTGGCCGAACTGCGCCGGGTGCTGGACGGCGCCGGACTGTCGGCGTTGACGCTGGTGTCGCTGGACGACGTGGCGCCGTTCGACGAAGCGCCGGAAACCGGTGCGACATTCGAGGACAACGCGCTCGCCAAGGCGCGCGACGCGTTCGCCGCGACCGGTCTGGCGAGTGTGGCCGACGACTCCGGTTTGGAAGTGGCTGCGCTCAACGGCATGCCCGGGGTGCTGTCGGCCCGGTGGTCCGGTAGCCACGGTGACGATGCCGGGAACACCGCCCTGCTGCTAACACAGTTGCGCGATGTTCCCGACGAGCGACGCGGTGCGGCGTTCGTCTCGGCCTGCGCACTGGTCTACGGGTCCGACGAAGTTGTGGTCCGCGGCGAGTGGCCCGGCACGATTGCCCGGGAGCCGCGTGGTGACGGCGGGTTCGGCTACGATCCGGTCTTCATTCCTGACGGCCCTGACATCGGTGCCCGCACCGCAGCTCAGCTGAGCCCGGCGGAGAAGGACGCGGTTTCCCATCGTGGTCGCGCACTGGCGCTGCTACTGCCGGCGCTGCGCGCCCTGTCGGCCAGCCGGGCGTGACGCTGGCTTCACGCTCGGGCTCACACGGCGAAGCGCGCCTTGATGTCCTTGCTCTGGAAGTGCTCGACGACGATCCCCAATATCGGGATCGTGCCTGCCAGCAGCACACCGATGGTCTTGCCGATCGGCCACCGGACCTTGATTGCGAGATTGAATGCGGCGAGCACGTAGACGAAATACACCCAGCCGTGCACGACTTCGATCCAGCGGATTTCGTGATGGTAGACGAGATGCGAGACGATCTCGCCGCACAGTGCGATGAGCCAGATACCCGTCGTCCACGCCATGATCCGGTACGCGAGCAGGCCGGTGCGGAGGTTGTCGGGGCGGACGGCAGGCGTGTGCTGTGGCGCGTCGGGTGTCTCGGGTGCGGTCATGCGGTGGTCCTGTTCTGCTTTTCGGCATCGCTCTTGGCGAGCTCGGCCAGGTAGGCGTTGTACTCCTGCAGTGCCGGATCGTCGGGGGGCTGCTGCGCGGGCTTGGGTCGTTCGGGCAGCAGTCCAGCAGGTATCTCGGTCATATCGCGGCTATTACGCGGCTCCGGTGGCGTCTCTTCATAGCGAACGAATTTGCGATACGCGTATACGCAGAACCAGGCGAACAGCGGCCACTGCAGCGCGTAGCCGAGGTTCTGGTAGGTGCCGGACACCGACTGAAATCGTGTCCACTGCCACCAGCCCAGGGCCAGGCAGCCGCAGGCCGCAATGATCACCAGAGCAATCAGCGCAGGTCTCCGACGACGTGTAGTGGACACCCCTCGACGGTACCGCGCGGTCGTCTGTGGGTCGCTCATGCGCGAGGCAAGGGACTCATGACTTGGGCCCGACGAATTCGGCCAGTCGCGCACTGCGGGCCGCGGTATGCCTGTTTGACGCGCGATCGCACAGTCGTTCATGCCGGTTGCGATGAGGCGCTGCACGGCTTCGAACTCCTCCGCGGATCGCATCTGTGTGCCCTGTCGCCGCCGTGATGAACCCAAGGTAGGAGGACCGCCGACAGATTCGTCGGGCGAGCCGAGCGGTACGATCGGCACGCCGCGGGCGTGATGAAACTGGCAAACATGCCGGCTTTAGGTGCCGGTGCTCGAGAGAGTTTGAGGGTTCGAGTCCCTCCGCCCGCACCGTGTGACGAGTCTGGCTATGGTCATGCTGCCGTCACAAACCTCGGGTGGGTTGACGTGAACCGCTCCGTGTGCGCGGACTTTCCCGGAGTATTCAATTGCGGCGTCAAGCCGTGACTCTGACTATCTCAAACTGCTCAACCCGCTGTGGTCGACACGCGCGAGCCGCGCGGCGCCATTGTCGATGTTCATCCCGAAACTGCCGATTCGGCGACTGTCACGATCAAACCGGGATGGGGCTTCACCGGCAATCACCGGCCAGGCCGGAATGTCGGCATCGGATAGCGAATCGACGGCCGTTGGCATGCCTGACGGAGCCGACACGATCGTCGGCGAAGCCGGCTCGGCGCTGTCCGGCGGCGAGCGGCAACGGGTCGGCAGCGCGCGTGCTCTGCTGAAAACCGCGCCGGTACTGCTGGTCGACGAGCATCCGTCATGCCGACCGCGTCCTCTTTGTCGACAATGGCCGAGTGGTCACGGACGGTGCGGTCGGCGAATTTCCCACCGCGGGTAGGCGTTTCAGTGATTTCTGGGGGCAGCAGCACGAGGCTGCCGAGTGGCGGATCCTCGCCGAGTAGTTCACGTCGACCGCCACTCATGCGGTATGCCTTACAGTCGGTACGTTAGTCGGGCCTGGCTGTCCGAGAAGGTGCTGCTGCTGGAGGCGTGTTGCTTGCGATTCCCCGGTTCCCCGGCGAGGTGACCCCCGAGTGGCTCTCGGCGGCACTCAGCCATCGTCGCACACCCGTCGAGGTGTCCGAGGCGCACGTCGCGGCGATCGGAACCGGGCAGACTGGGGCCACCTACCGGGTGGCCGCCAAGTATGCGACGAATCCGGGTGGTTTGCCGCAAACGTTCGTGATCAAGCTGCCGGCCCAGGATGACACTGTGCGGGACCGGGTCACCATCGGCTATCGCAGCGAATGTGCGTTCTACACATCGGTGGTGGATCGGGTGCGGGTGCCGACGCCGCAGTGCTTCTACTGCGAGATCAATGAGGATGCAATGGAGTTCGCCCTGCTGCTGGCCGATCAGGCGCCGGCGGTGCAGGGAGATCAGCTCGCGGGTTGCGGTGAACAGGAGGCGCGGTTGGCGGTGACCGCGCTGGCCGGCTTGCACGGGCCCAGCTGGTGTGATTCATTCTGGCTGGATCTGCCAGGAATCGCGTTTCCACTCCCGGATGAGCCTTCCGCCAAGGGCCTTGGTGATGTGGCGCGGATGAGTGCCGACATCACGCTGGACAAGCTTGGTGACCGGCTCAGTGCTGATGATCGCGAGACCTTCACTACGGCAATGGGTCTGGTGACACCGTGGCTGCTGGCTGAGCGCGACCGGTTCGCCTTGCTGCATGGGGATTATCGCCTCGACAACCTGTTGTTCGATCCTGACCGCAGCCGGGTGAGCGTGGTCGACTGGCAGACGCTTGGCATAGGTCTTCCCGCAAGGGATCTCGCCTATTTCACGGCAACCAGCCTCGACCCCCAGCTTCGCTCGACGATCGAAGAGGGCCTCGTCGACGAGTACCATCGAGCGCTATTGGCCTTCGGTGTCGCCGACTATGACCGTGAAACATGCTGGCGTGATTACCGGCTCGGAATGCCGCAGACCGTCTTGATCTCGGCGCTCGGGTTTGCCTTCGCGGCCGCCACCGAACGCGGCGACGACATGGTGCTGACCATGCTGCAACGGGGCTGTCAGGCGATCAGGGATGTTGGGACCCTGGAACTGATTCGTGCGTAGTCACGTGGCCTCAAGCGCCGGCCGGTAGAAATCGGTTGGCCAGGAGGCTTGCTGGAACGCCTCGATCGACATCCATGCCGTGACGCCGAGCTTGTCCTGCGCGTACTTGGGCGACCTTGACATCGAGCCGGCCCTCGCCCCGCCGCTCATCGCTGCGCCGCCTTCACCAGGTTCGAGCCGATGATCAGACGCTGAATCTCGCTGGTGCCCTCATACAACCGCAGCAGGCGCACGTCCCGGTAGATGCGTTCGACCGGAACGCCATTCATGTATCCGCTGCCGCCATGAATCTGCACCGCGAGATCGGCTACTTTCCCGGCCATTTCGGTGCAGAAGAGCTTCGCGGCCGACGGCGCGATCCGTCGATCCTGTTTGGTGACCCACGAGCGTGCGGCATCGCGGACTAGAGCGCGGCCGGCCAGCACGCCGGTCTGCTGGTCGGCGAGCATCGCCTGCACCAACTGGAAGTTTCCGATCGGCGTGCCTCCCTGCGTGGCGGTGGCGGCATATGCCGCGGATTCGTCGAGTGCACGTGCAGCCGCGCCCACGGCGAGCGCGGCGATGTGGACCCGGCCACGCGCCAATGAGGTCATTGCCGCTCGATAGCCGATGTCCTCGCTGCCGCCGATCAGCGCGGCGTTGTCGACTCGGACGCCGGTAAAACTGACATCAGCGGTCCACGCGCCTTCCTGGCCCATCTTGGCGTCCTTGGCACCTACCTCAACACCAGCGGCGTCCGCGGGAACCAGGAAGACGGCTATACCGGGACCGCGGTCGTCGGCGGGCCGGGTGCGCGCGAATACCACGAACAGGTCGGCGACGGGCGCGTTGGTGATGAACCGCTTCTGTCCGTAGATCACCCAATCGTCTTTGTCGCGAGCGGCTTTGGTGCGCAGGCCGGCCGGGTTCGATCCGGCGCCGGGCTCGGTCAGCGCGAAAGACGCTACGACGTCGCCCGATGCCATCGGCTCCAGCCAGCGGGCCTTCTGCTCGTCGGTGCCGAACCCGACGAGAACCTGTCCGGCGATGCCGTTGTTGGTGCCGAACATCGACCGCAGCGCCAGTGAGGTGTAGCCGAGCTCCATCGCCAGCTCGACGTCCTGCACCAGGTTCAGGCCGAGGCCGCCCCACTCCTGGGGAATCGCGTATCCGAACAACCCCATCTTCTTGGCGTGGTCGCGCAGGTCGTCGGGTACCCGGTCTTCGTCCAGGATCTCCTGCTCACGCGGGATCACCGCGGTGCGGACGAAGTGGCGGGTCTGGGCCAGGATCTCCTGGAAAACCTCGTCAGAGACTTCCGGGCCTTCGGCAATGGTCATTGTCAGACGCTCCTCGGTAGGCACCCCCGTCCCGGAGGGATCGTATATGAAATATGATATTCGAACGATGGGTGCCCGGCCGTGGGACCAGGACAATGAGGGATGCGTGATACAGGTGACGTTGCTGAGCGGTCAGACTGCGGTGATTACCGGCGGTGCGCAAGGTCTCGGTTTGGCTATCGCGGAGCGATTCGTCGCCGAGGGCGCACGCGTTGTGCTCGGTGATGTCAATCTCGAGGCGACCGAGGCGGCGGCCAAGCAGTTGGGCGGCGATGATATCGCTCTGGCAGTGCAATGTGACGTGACCCAAGCAGTCGACGTCGAGACCCTGATACGGACCGCCGTTGAGCGTTTCGGTGGGCTGGACATCATGGTCAACAACGCCGGGATCACCCGCGACGCGACGATGCGCAAGATGACCGAAGAGCAGTTCGATCAGGTCATCGACGTGCATCTGAAAGGGACGTGGAACGGTACCCGGCTGGCGGCAGCGATCATGCGGGAAAACAAGCGTGGCGCAATCGTGAACATGTCGTCGGTTTCGGGCAAGGTCGGGATGGTCGGCCAGACCAACTACTCAGCGGCCAAGGCCGGCATCGTGGGGATGACCAAGGCCGCGGCCAAAGAGCTTGCCTACCTGGGCGTCCGGGTAAACGCGATTGCTCCTGGATTGATTCGCTCCGCCATGACGGAAGCTATGCCGCAACGTATCTGGGACCAAAAGGTGGGCGAGGTCCCGATGGGCCGGGCCGGTGAGCCCAGTGAGGTCGCAAGCGTTGCGTTGTTCCTGGCCTCTGACCTGTCCTCGTACATGACGGGCACCGTCATGGATGTCACCGGCGGCCGACACATCTGAGTGAGGTAGACCATGCGCGACGCCGTGATCTGTGAACCCGTTCGGACACCCATCGGCCGCTACGGCGGAATGTTCAAGTCGCAGAGCGCCGTTGACCTCGGAGTCGCCGCCCTGCGAGGGCTGCTCGACCGAACCGGAGTCGCGCCCGATGCAGTGCAGGACGTGATCGTCGGACACTGTTATCCCAGCAGCGAGGCGCCGGCGATCGGGCGCGTGGTGGCGTTGGATGCCGGGCTGCCGGTGACGGTTCCCGGTATGCAGGTCGACCGCCGCTGCGGGTCGGGCCTGCAGGCGGTGATTCAAGCGTGTCTGCAGGTGAGCAACGGCGACAACGACCTCGTCATCGCCGGCGGCTGCGAAAGCATGAGCAATGTCACGTTCTATTCCACCGATATGCGCTGGGGCGGTGCCCGCGGCGGTATCCGGGTCCACGACGGGCTGGCTCGGGGCCGCACCACGGCCGGCGGCCGGCACCACCCAGTGCCGGGCGGAATGCTGGAGACCGCCGAGAATCTGCGCCGCCGGTACGGCATTTCACGTCGCGAGCAAGACGAGCTCGCAGTGACGTCACATCAGCGCGCGGTGGCCGCGCAGAAGGACGGCATACTGGCCCCGGAAATAATTCCAGTGATCATTCCGGTGGCGGTGCGCCCCCGGCAGGGCGAGGAGTTGATCGACGCCGACGAGCATCCACGCGCCGACACTTCGGTGGAATCGTTGAGCAAGCTCAAACCCATTCTGCTGGGCGATGATCCGGAGGCAACGGTTACGGCCGGTAACGCCAGCGGGCAGAACGACGCGGCATCCATGTGTGTGGTGACCACACCGGAGAAGGCCGCGGAGTACGGCTTGACGCCATTGGTCCGTTTGGTGTCTTGGGGGCAGGCGGGCGTGGCACCGGACATCATGGGCATCGGTCCGGTACCCGCGACCGAGGCCGCGCTGGCCAAAGCGGGCCTGCGCCTGCGCGACATCGACCTCATCGAACTCAACGAAGCCTTCGCCGCCCAGGCGCTTGCGGTGATGCGGGAGTGGAAGTTCGGTGCCGCCGACCGGGACCGCACCAATGTGCACGGTTCGGGAATCTCGCTGGGTCACCCGGTCGGCGCGACCGGTGGCAGGATGCTGGCCACGCTGGCTCGTGAGCTGAATCGCCGCCGGGCGCGCTACGGGCTGGAGACCATGTGCATCGGCGGCGGACAGGGGCTTGCCGCGATCTTCGAACGGGTTGCGTCGGCGTGACCGATCCGATGCTGCCGCTGACCGGTATCAGCGTTGTCGAGGTGTCCAGCTTTGTCGCCGCACCGCTGTGTGGCATGACGCTGAGTCAGCTTGGCGCGCAGGTGATCCGTATCGATCCGATCGGCGGCGCTTCCGACGTTGGGCGCTGGCCACTCGCCCCAACCGGCGCGTCGATCTACTGGACCGGCCTGAACAAGGGAAAGCGCTCGGCCACCATCGATCTGCGCTCACCCGTCGGGCAGGAGTTGGTCCAGCGGCTGATCGTTGAAGGCGACGGTATCGTCGTGACCAACGCCGCCGGCCTGTCATGGCTCAGCCATGATCTGCTGGCCGCCAAGCGTTCTGACGTCATCCACGTGCAGTTACTCGGGCGCGGCGACGGTTCCACCGGGGTGGACTACACCGTGAACGCGGCAACCGGATTCCCACTGGTCACCGGTCCGGTCGGTCACGCCGGTCCGGTGAACCACGTGCTGCCGGCCTGGGACGTGTGCTGCGGTCTCTATGCCGCGCTGGCCGTTGTTGCCGCGGTCCGCCGTCGTGACCAGTCCGGGGTGGGAGCTTGCATCAGCCTTGCGCTGGAGGATGTTGCGCTGGCCACGGCGGGAAATCTGGGGCTGTTGACCGAGCCTCAGGTGAATGGGACGCAACGGCAGCGGCTGGGGAACGCCATTTACGGGCAATACGGTCAGGACTTCACCAGTCGAGACGGGGTCGCATTCATGGTTGTCACGTTGACCGGACGGCACTTTCGCGACCTGGTCGACGTTACCGGCACCGGGCCCGCGGTGTCGGCGCTCGCCGAGGCGCTTGGTGTGGACTTCGGCGCCGAGGGCGACCGGTACCGCTATCGCGACGTGCTCTCCGGTCTCTTCGCCACCTGGTTCGCCGATCACACGGCCGAAGAGATCACTGCGGCACTGTCGGATTCCACCGTGCTGTTTGAGCGGTACCGCACCTTCGCGCAGGTAGCCGAAGACCAGCGGGTGACTGCCAATCCACTGTTCTCCCGGTTGCACCAACCGGGTGTCGGTGACTATCTGGCGCCGGCCATGCCGACCGTTTTCGACGGCATCCACCCCGCCAGCGCACCCGCGCCCGCGCTGGGGCGGGACACCGCCGACGTCCTCAGCCAGTACCTGGGATTGACGACCGCCGACATCGCGCGCTTGACGAGCGCCAGAACGATCGCCTGTTGAGTCGGCCGAAAGGGAAATGCAGCGCATGACCAAACTTGCCCAGACGCTCGGCCTGACTGAATTTCAGACCGAGATCCTCTCTACCGTAAGGCAATTCGTCGAGAAGGAGATCATTCCCAACGCGCCGGAACTCGAGCGCGGCGACACCTACCCGCAAGACATCGTCGACAAGATGCGCGACATGGGCCTGTTCGGTCTGATGATTCCGCAGGAGTACGGCGGGCTGGGGGAGTCGCTGCTGACCTACGCGCTGTGCGTCGAGGAGCTGGCACGTGGCTGGATGAGCGTGTCCGGTGTGCTCAATACCCATTTCATCGTGGCGTACATGCTGCGTCAGCACGGAACCGACACGCAGCAGCAGCGATTCCTGCCGCGGATGGCGACCGGCGAGTCTCGCGGCGCGTTCTCAATGTCAGAACCGGAGCTGGGCTCTGACGTTGCCGCGATCCGGACCCGGGCGCAACGCAACCCGGATGGCACCTACACCATTGACGGACAGAAGATGTGGCTGACCAACGGCGGCAGTTCGACGTTGGTGGCCGTCCTGGTGCGCACCGACGAAGGCGCAGATAAGCCGCACCGCAACCTGACCGCGTTCCTCGTAGAGAAGCCAACGGGTTTCGGCCCGGTAGTGCCGGGTCTGATCATTCCCGGCAAGATCGACAAGCTGGGCTACAAGGGCATCGACACCACCGAACTCATCTTCGACGGCTACTCGGCAAGCGCCGACGATATTCTCGGTGGTACCCCGGGACAGGGCTTCTTCCAGATGATGGACGGCATCGAAGTCGGCCGGGTCAACGTGTCGGCGCGAGCCTGCGGTGTCGGCATCCGTGCCTTCGAGCTGGCGGTGCGCTACGCCCAGCAACGCCACACCTTCGGCAAGCCGATCGCCGAGCACCAGGCCATCGCGTTCCAGCTGGCCGAGATGGCGACCAAAGTCGAAGCGGCACACTTGATGATGGTCAACGCGGCACGGTTGAAAGACTCGGGCGAACGCAACGATGTGGCTGCCGGAATGGCGAAGTACCTTGCCAGCGAATTCTGTTCCGAGGTCACCCAGCAGAGCTTCCGGATTCACGGTGGCTACGGGTATTCCAAGGAATATGAGATCGAGCGGCTGATGCGCGATGCGCCGTTCCTGCTCATCGGCGAGGGAACCAGCGAGATTCAGAAGTCCATCATCAGCAAGCGGCTGCTCGACGAGTATCGGGTGTGATGCGATGACCGTCCCGGATTTCGCTGCACGGCCGCAACTTTCCGAGGATGTTGCGCGGTTTGTCCGCAACAGGATTTTCGATGGTACCTACACCGCGGGCAAGTACGTTCGGCTGGACCAATTGGCCGCGGAATTGGGAATCAGTGTCACACCGGTGCGTGAGGCGCTGTTCGCACTGCGCGCCGAAGGTCTGGTCGCCCAACAGCCCCGCCGGGGCTTTGTGGTGTTGCCGTTGACCCAGCGGGACCTCGCCGACGTCGCGAACGTGCAGGCCCACGTCGGTGGCGAGCTTGCGGCGCGGGCCGCAATCAACATCACCGACGACCAGTTGCGCGAACTCAAGGAGATCCAGGCTCAGCTCGAGGAAGCCTATGCCGCTCACGACGATGAACAGACGGTCCGGCTCAACCACGAGTTCCACCGAGCCATCAATATCGCTGCAAACTCGCCAAAGCTTGCGCAGCTGATGTCGCAGATTACCCGCTACGCACCCGAATCGGTGTTTCCCACCATCGAGTATTGGCCGGGCCGCGCCGCGAAGGACCATCGCCGGGTGTTGTCCGCGCTCGGTGGACACGATGACAAGCTCGCCCGCTCTGCGATGTCGGAACATCTTGCAGCTAGCGCGATTCCGTTGATCGACCACCTCATCGCGCGTGGCGTGGTTGCAGAAGCGGCGCCGTCTGGCACCTGGACGGCGTCGGGCCGGCACGGCTAGCTGAGGGCTAGCCGGTTGGCCGCGTCGTTAGTGTCGGCGATCGCGGTGCCGGCGCTTGGTTGGGCGCCGCAGCCGCCTGACAGTTCATTTTCTTTCGTCCCGGTCTAGATCAGCGGAGCCATTTTGGCGCTATCTGTTGTTGCTCACGCACGCCTGGGCATACGCTGCCATTGGGGCGGGCAATATTATAGGGAGAAGAAAACATGCCCCTAACGCTCGCATTCCGCGTATCGGCCGGGTTCGTTGCCTGTGTGGCCGCGATCGCGCTCGCGTCGCCGGCCCGTGCCGAACCGAGCGACCAAATCCCCGGGAATGGGGTCTTTCTCGTCGGCACCGACATTCTGCCGGGCACCTACCGCACGGAGGGGCCGGCGAATCCCCTTATTTTTATTTTCGGTAGGGTCTCCGAGCTCTCAACCTGCTCGTGGTCGACGCACAGCACACCTGCGGCGAGCACTGACGATATAGTCGACACAAATACGTCGATGGGTCCGATGTCCGTGGTGATCCCGGCAACGGTAGCGGCTTTCGAGACGATGAACTGCAAACTCTGGATGCGGGTCTGATAATCGCTGCAAACTCGCCAGAGCTTGCGCAGCTGATGTCGCAGATTACCCGCGAAGGACCATCGCCGGGTGTTGTCCGCGCTCGGTAAACGCGATGACAAGTTCGCCCGCTCTGCGCTGTCGGAATATCTTGCCGCTAGCGCAATCCCGTTGATCGACCACCTCATCGCGCGCGGCGTGGGTGTTGAAGTCCGACAGTACGCGCCATGTCGGCGAGCAGATCTGGGTTGCGAAAACCTATGCCGCTGCCGAGATCTTCGGCCCGCAGTACGGCATCACGCCAAGACTGATAT
The DNA here is from genome assembly GCA_963763005.1 of uncultured Actinomycetota bacterium. Classification (GTDB taxonomy): domain Bacteria; phylum Actinomycetota; class Actinomycetes; order Mycobacteriales; family Mycobacteriaceae; genus Mycobacterium. Next base: position 399,241 of record CAVXMI010000005.1, on the reverse strand, counting down.
CTGGGCGCGCCGCCGGGCCACAGCTGCTGGCGGTCATGCGCTTCTCTCCAAGGGTCGTGTTCGTCACCGGGCGAAGGACGGGAGGAGTGCATTCCCGAACAGTTGCCGATTCTGCGCCTCATGACGATCCGCTTTGCCCCAACATGCCACGCAGCCGCCGGATGTCGACCTTGCCAGTGGAGCCGCGCGGAACCTCGTCGTCGGAATCCAGCACTAGCCAAACGGTTGGTGCCTTGAAAGTGCTGAGCAGTTTGCGGGCGGCGGCGCTGAGCTGATCGGCGCTGAGGTTATGGCCGCTGCACACCACCGCTGCGCCCACCCTTTCACCTCGAGCGCCAGACACGTTGGTGACGAACGCGTTGTCGACCCCATCGATGGTGCGCAATGCCCGCTCGACCTCACCGGGGTAGACGGTGGCGCCGCTGACTTTGAACATGTCGTCGGATCGGCCGTGGTAAAACAGGTAGCCATGTTCATCGAGGTGGCCGAGGTCGCCGGTGGGGTAGAAGCCGTCGGCGGTGAACACATCTTCCCGGCTGCGGCGGCAGATTCCGCGCAGCGTGTGCGGCCCCCGGATCTGAATCATGCCAACGGTTCCCGCCGCCAACGGCTCACAGCTGTCAGGATTGACGATGCGGACATCCATGCCGGGGAACGGTTTTCCGCAACTTCCCCAGGCGGCCGGCGGCATGTCGGTGTCGGCGGGGTAGCCGCAGTACGGACCGAATGCCTCCGTCATGCCGAACAACGTGGCCCGGGCCCCGGGCTGAGCCCTCTGCTGGGGCGGCAGCAGGGCTTCCAGACTGCCCGGCCTCAAGGCGGAAAGATCGACGCTGGCCCTGTCGGGGTGCCGTGCCAGTGCTTCGGCTTGGTCCGGCCAGCCCCGAAATAGCGTGACCTGCTCAGCTTCCAGCAAGCGCAGGGTGGTTTCGGGTTGCGGCTTTTCCTCGGTCACCAGCGTGGCACCGGACAGCAGCACCGACAGTATTCCGCTGCCGAAGCCGCCCACCCAGAAGAACGGCATCGGCAGATACAGGCGGGTGTCACAGGTGATGCACCGCGCCGCAAGACCCGAGCGCACCGCGCCCAGCGCGCTGCCGTGGGAGTGCACGACTCCCTTGGGCGGTCCGCTGCTGCCCGAGGTGAACAAGATGACCAGCGGGTCAGCTGCGGCGACTGTGGCGGTCATGGCGTCGACGATATGGCGGGCCCGCTCACTCGCAGCGGCATTGCTGAGCCGGTCGACTGTCCAAACCTGACGTAAAGCAGGAAGTCCGGGTTGCCGCGCCGAATCGAGGTCGTCAAGGTAGCGGCGGCCACGGAACTCCTCGACGCTTACCAGGAATTGCACTGCTGCCGCCCGCAGCTGGGCGACCAGTTCGCCGGCCCGTAAGAGAGTGCTCAACGGAACCAGTACCGCACCGATGCGTGTCAGTGCGACAGCGACCTGCACCCAGCGGGCGCTATTGGGCATGATCAGACCCACCCGGGTGCCCTTGCCCACACCGGCTTCGACGAATGCCGAAGCCAAATCTCTTGTAGTCGTGTCGAGTTCGTGATAGCTGATTCGGGACGCCGGATCGACCACCATGGGCTTGGAACCGTGATGGGCGGCCCGCAACCTCACCAGCCGGTCGATGGTGTCAGGCATCGAACAGCTTCTTCAGTTGCTGCGTGTCGACTTTGCCGCTGGACAGCAGCGGTATGTCCGCGCGAGGCAGGGCGGCGAATCGTTTGGGGATCTTGTACGCGGACAATTCCGCCCGGAGCAGCTCGCGCAGCGCCGCGTCGTCGAAGGCATCAGTGCCGTCCGGCAATGCGATGACCGCGGCTACCAACTGTCCGCGCTCGGCATCTGGAATGCCGACGACGTGAGCAACCATTCCGACCTTGGCGATGGCCTTCTCGACCTCTGCCGCCGAGACATTGGCACCCGCGGTTTTGATCATCGCGCTGAGCCGGCCGACGAAGTACATGAATCCGTCGTCATCGGCGCGGACCAAATCACCGGTGTGGAACCAGCCGTCGGCGTCGAAGCACTCTTCGCGGCTGCGCTTGTAGTACCCCTGCATCACGAACGGTCCGCGGATGCACAGCTCGCCGACGCCGACGTGTACTCCGGTGGCGGGCTCGACGATCATGGTCTCGAATCCGGGCGCGGGCTTGCCGTAGGACCCGCGCAGCTCTTCGGGTTGGTCGGATTCGTCCTTGCTGATGAGCAGGACGCTGCCGGCTTCGGTCATCCCCAGCATGTTGTGCCGCAGTTCCGGATCAGCCGGCCGGGCACCGGGCGCCATGATCGGATACAGGTTGCCTCGGCGCATCGACGACAGGTCTCGTCGCGCGAAGCTGGGGTGGTCGGCCAGGTGCGCGATGCCGGCAGCGAATCCATTGGTCATGGTGGGCTTTTCGGCTTCGAGCAAGTCGAGCACCGCACCGGCATCGGTGGCGTTGGAGCACACCAGCGTCGAGCCGGCGACCAGCGTGGCCAGCAGGCCAAAGGCGAAGCCACCGATCCAGAAGAACGGTGAATTGCAGAACAGCCTGTCGTTAGCCGTCAAACCGCGAATCATGTTGAGGTTCTGCTGGTGTCCGAGGAGGGCGGCGTGCGTGTGCACCACTCCCTTTGGCGCGCTGGCGGAGCCGGACGTGTAGACGATCGCCAGTGGATCAGCGCCGTCGACATCGTCTTCCATTGCGTGCAGAAGCGTGGGGTTGATGGTCTCCGCGAGCCGGTACACGTGCCCGATGTCGCGGAACCGCCGCGCGGTATCGGCGCCGTAGCTGATCGCGACACGGCGCAATTGCGGTGCGGCGGGACAGAACAACCGTTCGTCACCATCGAACTCGGCATCTGCCAGCACCTGGGTAAGCCGTTGCAGGTAATCGTGGGAGCGGAACGACGCGGCGCTCAACAGGATCTGCACATCGCTGTCGGCCAGCTGTTCGCGCAGCTCGCGGGCAGTGACGAAGGTGGAAAACGGGACAACCACCGCGCCGATTCGTGCCGCTGCCAGCATCCCGACGACGAACTCGCTCCCATTCGGGTAGAGCAGCCCCACATGGGATCCCTTGCCGGCGCCGAGGGCGATCAGTCCGCGGGCGAGGTCTGCCGAGCGGCGGTCGGCCTCGGCATAGCTGATGCGGTCACCGTCGCACACAAGAAGTGGGTGCTCTGCGCGCGAGCGGGCTTGGTGTCGCTGAATTGCGGCGACCGTCGCGGGGTCACCGGGCATGGTCACGGTGGGCAGCGGCTGCACCGAAGAGGCTCCGGACCGCGCTGAGGTCGGCCTTGCCCGACGGTGTTCGCGGAATCGCGTCAACGATCGCGATGTGGGTGGGGATCTCGTAGCGCGCCAGTCGCATCCGCAGATACTCCACCAGCTCGCGGGCGTCGGTGGATGCAGACTCGCGCAGCTCGACCATGGCCACCGGCGTCTCGCCGAGACGCCCGTCAGAGCGCCCGACTACAGCTGCGCCCGCCACCGCAGGGTGGCCTTCCAGCGCGGTCCGAACGTCGTCGGGCATTACCTTGAATCCGCCGCGGATGATCGCCTGATCGGCGCGTCCGACGATCCAGACAAAGCCGTCCGCGTCGATGCGCGCCATGTCCATGGTCCGCATCCACTCCGCCGTTGGCCCCAGCTGTGCCGGCTTGACCTCCAGCCGGCCAACAAGGTCTGGCCCCAACGGAGCGCCGTCGCCATCGACCACCCGCAGTTGCGCGCCCGGGTTGGCCCGGCCGACGCTGCCACGTTTGGCCGACCAATGCTGTTGGTAATCGCCAAGCGTCCAGCCGGCCACACCGCCACCGAATTCGGTTGCAGCATAGGAGGTCAGGACAGGAATGCCGTACTTGTCGGTGAAGGCTTCGGCATCGTCGGCCGATAGCGGCGCGGTGCCGCAGGTGACGGCGCGGATGCTGTCCAGGTCGGCCCGCGACAGGCTGGAGTGCAACACCGTCCGCAGCGCGGCCGGTACCAGCGACACCGTGCGGGGCCGGTGCTTGCGCACCGCCTCGGCCCAGCTGTTGAGCTCGAATCGTTCCAGCAGTACAAAAGATCTCGCCTCAGCGACACACTGCAGTACCCGGAATACGCCGCCGATATGCACCAGCGGTGAGTTGACGATCGCGACGCCGTGTCGCAGCTCTGCGGGTGCCGGTGCACGGCTGTAGTCGGGGCCCATCACGCTGTGCGCCAGCATGTCGTAGCTGAGGTCGATTCGTTTGGGCGGGCCGGTCGTTCCGCTGGTCAGCATCCGTACCGCGACGCCGGGACTTGTGACCGCGGGTAGCTGCACCCGCGGTTCGTCAGGCCGGTCGAGGATATCCGAAATCGACACCGTGGCAGAGCCGGGCGGCTCAGCAACCAGTGTCGTCAAATCGTCTGATTCGCCGATGATCAACGGCAATCTCAGCGCGGCGATATCCGCTCTGGTGCGGTCGTCACCGCGAGACGGGTTGATGGTAACGACGGTTCGGCCACCCAGCAGCACGCCGAGGAAGGCCGCCACGTGAGCGGGCCGGTTGCGCAGCAGCATACCGATCTGCGGGTGCCGGGCTGTCACTAACGCGATGCGCCGTGCCGCGCCGCCGATTTGGCCCCACGTGAACCATCGGCCGTCGTACTCTATGGCGTGCGCGCTCGGCCCCAGATCCAGCGCATCGGCGATGCGTTGACTGAGCGGGTGGCGGGCCATCACCGGATCTTCGGTTGGCGGGTGGCGCCCTTGGCGTCTTCGGAGTTGTTCTGGGCGGCCAGCTCAGCCGTGCCGAGCGGGTTGCCCAGCCGGGTGTAGATGAGCCCCTGTTCCAGGGCCGCGCGGTAGGGCTTGTCCAGCGACTCCCAGATCGCTTTGACAGTGCCCTGGGTCGCCGACGGCGGCTTGGCAGCAATTGTCGCCGCAATCTCGTGCGCGCGTATCCACAACTGTTCCGGGTCAACCACTTCCGTCACCAAACCGATCCGCAAAGCTGTGTCGGCGCTGACGCGTTCGTCGTTGCCCAGCAGCGCCATCCGCAAGGTCTCACCCAGACCTACACGCCGCATCAGCCCGATCGGCTCCAACGCGCAGACCAGACCGGCCGATACGTGCGAGTCGAAGAACGTTGCGTCTGTCGAGCAGATGACCACATCGGATTCGTTGATGAAGTAGAACGCGCCCGCGGTGCACATGCCCTGAACGGCACATACCACGGGCTTCCACAGCTTCTGCCACTTAGGGCTCAGCGATTCGCCGGGATCCTCATGGTTCCAGATATTTTCGGGCTGTCCATACGGCGTTTTGATATCGAGTCCGGCGCTGAACGCCCGGGTCCCGGCCGCTCGCAACACCACCGTGTGCACCGACTCGTCGTGTTTGACGAAGTTCCAGGCCCTTGCCATCTCCGCGCACATGTCGCGGTTGAACGCGTTCAGCTGCTCAGGCCGATTCAGCGTAATGGTGGCGACGCGGTCGGTGGCGTCGATATCGAGCAGGATGGTCTTGAATGCGGGTCTCTCGGGTTGCTCGGGTCTCATCGGCACTGCCAATCCGGTGTCCGCTTCTCAACGAAGGCCTTGGGGCCTTCTTGCGCATCCTGTGTCCGTAGTACGCGCTCGCGGAATGCTTCGGCGAGCATCTCGGCCTCGTGCAGCGGCAGATCCAGGCCCTTGAGAATGGCCAGGCGGGTGCCCCGGACCGCCAGCGGCGCGTTGGAGTTGACGATGTCGGCGATCTCATGCGCCCGTTCGAGTAGGCTGGCGTGCTCGACGATTTCACTGATCAACCCGAGGTCGAAAGCGCGCCGTGCGTTCATCCGCTCGTGCTTGCCCATCAACGCCATCCGCAGGGCGACCGAACGAGGGAGCACCCGGGCCAACCGCACCAACTCGCGCCCGGCGACCAAGCCGATGCTGACGTGCGGATCAAAGAACGTCGCCGCCTCGGATGCGATGACGATGTCTGATGTGGTGACCCAGTCGAGGCCCGCGCCGCAGCACAAGCCGTTGACGGCGGCCAACAGCGGCTTGGCCATTCTGCGAAACGGGGGCGTGCCTTCCTGAGGTGCCTCCCACTGTTCGTACGTCGACAGGTAGGGCCGTTCGTAGATCACCTTGCCGTCGCCGGGAATGGCCTTCACGTCCGCTCCCGTACAGAACGCGCGACCGGTGCCGGTGACGATGAGCAGCCAGACCTTGTCGTCGTTCTCGGCCTCCTCGTAGGCGGCACGGAGCTCGGTGACCATGTGCGGACTCAGCGCGTTGAGGGCATCCGGCCGGTTCAGCGTGATGGTGGCGGTATGTCCGTCGACGTCGTAGGTGATGGTGTCGAACGAGTCAGGAGGCATCCATGTTCCCTTCGTGCCCGTGAATGGCCTCAGTGTCATCGGCCATGGAACTTCGGTGTGCGTCGCTCTCGGAAGGCTTCCAGGCCTTCCTTGAAATCATCTGTCCGACAGGACAGTTCCAGGTTGAACAGCTCCTGTGTCATGGACTGGCTCAGTGTCGCATGCTGACCGAAGCTCAGGGCCTGCTTGCCCATCCCGATCGCAACCGTCGGCCCGGAGGCCAGCCGTGCCAGCAACTCCTCAACCGTGTCGTCAAGCGCCGCCGCGTCGACGGCTTGGTGAATCAAGCCCCAGTCGGCTGCGTCGGCTGCGTTCACCTTCTCGCCGAGAAGCAGCATCCGCCGGGCCCGAACCAGGCCGACCAGTCGAGGCAGCAGCCAGGTGGAGCCCGAGTCCGGGCTGAAGCCATGATCCACGAACGGCTCCCAGAACACGGCATCGGTAGCAGCCACGGTGAAGTCGGCGGCCAGCGCCAGGTTGGCGCCCATACCCACGGCCCATCCCCGCACGCTGCAGACCACCGGTAGCCCGATGGTGTGGACGAGTTCTATCACGCGGTGCGCGGCATGGGGAATCCGCCGAACCAGGTCGCCGGTGCGAGGACGTTGTCCGCCGGGGCTGTTGGCGGCTACCCAGTCGGCGCCCGCACAGAAGTCTGCGCCGGCGCTGCGGATGTGAATCGCACGTAACGAGTCGTCAGTCGCTGCATCGGTCAGCACATCGACAAACATCTCGATCATCTTATGAGTCAACGAGTTACGTCGCGAAGGGCGATCGAGCGTGACGCGCAGAACCGCGCCATCCCGGCGCGATGTCACCGAACCCTCGGCCCCGGCCGAGTCGGCCACGTGACTCACCGTCGAATCCGGCCTTTCTCCGCCGATATGGTTACCCATACAGTAGGCAATACGATTGCTACGCTGTATAAGTTAGCAAGGAAACGTTGCTGACGGAACAGCCGGGTGAAAGAGGACGTATGGCCCACGGCGCACCTCCCGGCGATGCCGGTGATGCCAAGTTCGGTGAGACGCCGCTTGCCCAGACCGTCGCCGCCGCCGGTGCGATCCGCCGTCTGAGCTCGCTGCTGGTCGCGCTGGAACACCCGCACCCGACGGTGGACGCCATGCTGGCACAGTTCGCCGATTGGGAGCGCGAGCTGGCCGCCGCGGCTCCGCCGGATAACGCTCCTCGAATCGGCGGCGCCGACGACACCCGCCGGGTCTATCTCAACCATGCGACCGACATCGGCGCGTTCAATCCGTGCTTTCCCGAATACCGGTTCGATCAGCTCGATGCAGAGAAGGCCGCCGGCCGGGTCACCTTCCCGTTGATCTACGAAGGACCGCCGGGGCTGGTGCATGGCGGCTTTCTGGGCGTCTTCTTCGACTGCGTCATGCAGCATCAGAGTTGCGTCAGCGGGCTTTCGGGCAAGACACGCTCACTCGCGGTGACCTTTCGCAGGCCCACACCCGTATTAACCGAGCTGCGCTTCGACATCGTGCGGTCACAGATCGAACGGGGCATCTCGTCGACGGCGCGGTTGTTGCTCGACGACGAGGTGCTCTGCACTGGTGAGGTCAACACATTGGCATCGCCGCCGGAGGGGCTTTCCGGGTATCAATTCGGCAGGCGGCGAAAGGAGTCTGACACATGACTGCTCCGGGTGCTTCGGACGACCGTGTGCTCTTCGATGTGGATCCCGACCGCCGGATTGCCACGATCACGTTGAACAACCCCAAGCAGCGCAACTCCTATGACGCCGCCATGCGGGATGCCGTCGCCCGCTGCCTGGACCGCGTCGCCGAGGACGACGACCTCACGGTGGTGCTCTTGCGCGGAGCGGGCGGAGTTTTCAGCGCGGGGGCTGATATGAACAACGCGTACGGATGGTACGGCGAGTCCGGTGGCGATGATGTTGCCGTCCGACGCCGCCCCAGTCAGCGTCGCCGACTCACGGTGGATCGCAAGTCATTTGGCTTCTATCACAACTTCATGGGCTTTCCGAAGGTGACGGTGGGGGAGATTGCCGGCTATGCACTGGGCGGCGGCTTCGAGATGGCGCTGATGACCGATATCTCAGTCATCGCGCGCGACACAAAGATTGGCATGCCGGCGACACGCTTCCTCGGACCCGCGCTGGGCAGCCTGCACATGTTCTTCCACCGGTTGGGACCGGTCTTGGCCCGGCGTCTGCTGCTGACCGGCGACATCATCGAGGCGGCCGAGGTCGAACACCTCGGAATCTTCACTGACACTTGCGATCCCGGCTCTGTTCGGGTGCGCGCCCGGTACTGGGCCGAGAAAGCGGCGAAGATGCCTGCCGATGGAGTCGTCATCGCCAAAGAAGCTTTCCGTCTGGTCGAGCAGACGCAGGCATACCACGGTGAGGAAGTCGCAAGCTATCTGTTCCACGCATTCGGCACCAACCTGCAGTTCGCGCCGGGCGAGTTCAACTTCGTCAAAACGCGGGCACAGCATGGCGCCAAGGAAGCGTTCCGGCTGCGCGACGAGCACTTCCAGGTGCCGGAACCAGAGGCCTGATAACCCGATCGGGCAGGGTTGGCCCGCCTTAACGTGAGGCCGTTGCCCTGGTCCGGCCTCGCGGAGCGGGCGACTTGGCCGCTTTGCGTTGCCGGGACGGTGCCGATTTGGCGGCTTTCGACGTGGCCTTCGAACCCTCGTCGATCAACCGGCCGGCGTGGTCCAGGATGCAGTCGAGGCCGTATTCGAAGTTGGTTTCATCGGGTGCCCCGATGCGATGACCTTTGCCGGTCACTTGGGCAATCAGCGGAGTGGTGTGTGGATCGATGGCCACGGCGTCTTCGATGGCGCGTGTTCCTGCGTCCGACGACTGGTTCTTTTCGTAGAGCCGGTGCAGTACCACTGATCCGCGGACGTGGACCGAAATCGCGGAGTAGGTGTCAAAGGCATCCTCGGGTGATAGTCCCGCCTCTACCAGATTGGCGATCGCCTTCTCCATCTCCTGAGCCCCCAGGCGCGCCGCTTTAGGGCTGAGCGCCGCCCGAATCAATATCAGATCGCACAGTATTGGGTTGCCCATGAACGTCTTCCGCATCAAGCGCGCATGGTTACGCAATGTTTCGCGCCAGTCGCTGGCTTCGACGTACGGGGTTGCGAACACATACTTACTCAAGGCGCGGTCGGTCATCGCGTTGAGTAGATCGTCCTTCTTGCGGAAGTACCAGTAGATGCTGGTGACGCCGACGCCAAGGTGTTTGCCAAGTAGCGGCATGCTCAGGTTGTCTATCGATACCCGCTCTGCGAGTTCGAATGCGCCGCTGATGATGTCGTCGGGATTGATGGAGCCGCGTTCGCGTCGCTGACGCTTGTCGGCGGTTGCCTGCTTTGCCACTACGGGCACCTCCATCAAGATCGGTCTTGCGCATGCGGTCCCGAGTCGTGCCACCGATTGAATCGAATCTACCGGCAGTTGTGCTCCGACCTGCGTATACGTAGACGTGTCGCCATACGGTAATGCCAGGCGGGGTTCCTGGGACAGCTTCGGGCGGTTCTCCGCCTATTACTGTAATACCTATCGTAGGCTTTTTGGTATCTACCGCTGGATGGGCGAATATGGCCGGGCTGAAGCGATCGGGCGAGTTGACCATGGCGATGCTGACGAGCGCCCCCACAGGACTTGTCCTTGTGGCGGGCCAAGGATGGTCGACGTTGTCCGGCAGGGCATGAGAAGATCGCCAGGTGGGGTCTGCTGTCGGGAGCGACACGGCGGAATTGAATGCGACGGGTTACCGCCGCCCCGCTAACTCCCGGGATTGGTCTCATGGCGCGATGCCCTGTCATGTCTGCACGCCCGCCCATCGACGCGGGAGTCCCCCGAACGACCGCTTGTCGTCGACGATAGCGACGTGATCAACGAATCCGGTCAAGCGGCCACGAGGGTCTACGACGACCTGCCCCAGGTCGTGGCTGACACCGTGGCCAACCTACTGGACAAGCCTCGCGCACGCGGCTGGATACACCTGTTCTCGGCGGCCACCGCCATTGTGGCCGGTGCGGCGCTGGTGTCGGTGGCCGCGACCGAGTCGTCGCCGAAGGCGGGTTGGGCCACGCTGATCTACACCGCCACGATCGTCGCCATGTTCAGCGTCAGCGCCGCCTACCATCGGGTGCGCTGGCGCTCTGCGAGCGCCCAGAAATGGATGCAGCGTGCCGACCACTCGATGATTTTCATCTTCATCGCCGGCTGCTACACCCCTATCGCATTATTGGCGGTGCCGCCGCGCATCGGGATGCAGGTCCTGACCCTGGTGTACGCGGGCGCGGCTGCCGGCGTGGTCCTCAAGATGCTGTGGCCGTCGGCGCCGCGGCGGGTCGGCGTGCCCCTGTACCTACTGCTCGGCTACGTGGCGATTTGGTTCGCCGGAACACTTCTCGACGGCGCAGGTGTGGTTGTGGTGGTCTTACTCGCCGCCGGAGGCGTGCTGTACAACGTTGGCGCCGTCCTTTACGGCTTCGGCTGGCCCAACCCTTGGCCACGGACGTTCGGCTATCACGAGTTCTTTCATGCGTTCACGGTGGCCGCGGCGACCTGCCACTACATCGCCATCTGGGTGGTCGTGCCGTAGCCACCGTTGGATGGGTGACGTCGAACCGACAGGAGGAGCCGACGGTGGCGACAGCGGGTGAGGCGCGTGCCTGGGCACACGGTGCTTTGCGGGGAATCGGTGACTCGCTCTACACGCCGTTCTGCGGCGTCGACGGTGACGACATCGACTGGGACGCCTACCGGACGCTGGTGCGCCACTGCGTCAGCGATCTCGGGCACCCGATGTTGTGGTGCACCAGCGGGATCGCCGAGTTCTGGTCGCTGACCCTCGACGAGCGGAAGCGCTTGCTGGAGGTTGCGATCGAAGAGGGGCGCCGCGCCAATCCCGGCGTTGTCGTGCAGGCCTGTACATCGGCCATGACCGCGAAGGACTGTTTGGAATTGACGCTGCACGCCCAGCATGTGGGTGCCGACATCGCCTATATCCAAACGCCGATGATGGAGGTTCATGGCGGCGAAGGCGTGCTGAGATTCTTCAAATACCTCGCTTCGCGCACGGACATCGCGCTGGGTATGTTCAATTCCCCGTCCTCAGGTTATGTGTTGACCCCGGCCGAGAGCGCGCGCATCTATGACGAAGTGCCCGCGGTATGCGCCACCAAGGAAGGCGCCTTCCGGCCGGCGAGCAGCCGGTTGCTGCACCAATTGGCGCCTGATCTGGTGCTCTGGGAATGCGACAAGACGGTGTACCGCGCCGGATGGCTGCGTGCCGGGATCGTCTGCCCGGCACAACTGGGCACCGCGGGCTATCTGTACGAGACTCCACAGCGGCGATTGTTTTCCGAGTATTGGGATCTGGTGCGAAGTGGCAAGCTCCTCGAAGCGATGGACTACGGACGTGATTCGGGTCTGGACCAGTTCGACATCGACATCGGATCGTGGTGGACCTGCTATCCGGGACGATCGGATTACTTCACCCACTGGGGTGGTGCGTTCAAATACGCGGCGTCGCTGCTGGGTCTGCCGGTGGGTTCATATCCCCATTCCCGGCCTCCGCAGGCGCAGTTGCCGCCTGAGGCCAAGAACCAGATCGAGGCTGCCTATCGCCGGCTCGGACTCGTCGATCCGTAACCGACCGGTCCAGGCCAGAGTTGCGGTTCGACGAGCGGAAATTCGCCATTTCGAGGGGGTCGGCGGAGGCATGGCCGCAGTTGTGGAATGCAGTACCGATAGGTATACAGTATGCGTACAAAGTAGGCTGGATCTGTCACCCGCGAGGAGGTTCCGATGAGCGCCGCCGACGCCGAAGACGCGGTGCTCTACGAGGCCACCGCCAGCGGCGTCGCAGTGCTGACGTTCAATCGCCCGGATCGTCTCAACGCCTGGGGTCCCGACATTGCCGCCGGGTTCTACGCTGCCATCGATCGCGCGGAACAGGATCCGGGTATCCGGGCGATCGTGCTGACCGGCCGGGGCCGGGGGTTCTGTGCCGGCGCTTATCTGGGTTCGCCGGATTCGGCGGCCGGGTTCGGCGCAACGATGGAGAAGGCAAGTCGGACGGATCTGGCGGACTTGGTCGGTGATCGCCCACCTCATTTTGTGACCATGCTGCGCAAGCCTGTGATCGCCGCCATCAACGGTTCCTGCGTCGGCATCGGTCTGACCCAGGCGCTGATGTGTGATGTCCGATTCGCGGCCGCCGGCGCCAAGTTCGCTGCCGTATTCGCTCGCCGCGGACTGATCGCCGAGTTCGGCATCTCCTGGATACTTCCCCGCTTGACGAGCTGGGCGGTCGCCCTGGACCTGTTGTTGAGCGGCCGTACCTTTCTTGCTCACGAGGCGGCCGAACTGGGCCTCGTCAAGGAGGTCGTCGCACCCGAAGAACTGATGAAACGCGCCCTGGAATACGCGGAGGATATCGCCCAAAACTGCTCGCCGGCTTCGATGGCGGTGATCAAGCGGCAGGTGTACGGCGACGCGACTCGCGATGTCGCGGAAGCCACTTCATGCGCCGAGGTCCTGCTGCACGAGGCAATGCCGCGGCCGGACGTCATCGAGGGAATCGTGAGTTTCCTCGAGAAGCGGCCGCCGCAGTTTCCGTCGCTCACTTCATCCGACGCTTAGCGACCTGGGGTATCGGAAGGGCCATCATGGGTAACTTGAGTTACAAGGCGATCGATGTCGACAACCACTACTACGAATCGCTGGACGCATTCACCCGCCACCTGGACAAGAGGTTTCGCAGGCGCGGCGTCCAGATGGTCAGTGACGGCAGGCACACCCAGGCGATCATCGGCGACCGCGTCAACCGGTTCATCCCCAATCCGACATTCGATCCGATCATCGTGCCGGGCTGTCTCGACCTGCTGTTCCGTGGCGAGATTCCCGAGGGCGTGGACCCCGCGGCGTTGATGAAGGTCGAGGAGCTGGAATTGCGACCGGAGTACCAGAGCCGGGACGCCCGGGTTGCGGTAGTCGAAAGCCAGGGCATCGAAACGATCTTCATGTTCCCGACTTTCGGTTGCGGAGTCGAGGAAGCGCTCAAAGCTGACATCGATGCGACGATGGCGTCATTGCACGCGTTCAACCTGTGGCTGGATGAGGACTGGGGTTTCGACCGGCCCGACCATCGCATCGTCACGGCGCCGATGATCTCGCTGGCCGATCCCGAAAAAGCTCTCGAGGAAATCGATTTCGTGCTCGCACGTGGTGCACGGATGGTGCACGTGCGGCCGGCGCCGGTTCCGGGCATTCCGAAGAATCGCTCGCTGGGCCACCGCTCGCACGATCCGGTCTGGGCCCGGCTGGCCGAGGCCAACGTGCCGGTGGCATTCCATCTGGGCGACAGCGGCTACCTGAAGATCGCCGGTATGTGGGGCGGCAAGGAGACCTTCGAACCCTTCGCGGCCCCGCCGGACCCGCTCGACAAGATCGTCGTCGACGACCGTGCCATCCACGACACCATGGCTTCGCTGATCGTCCACGGTGTTTTCGATCGCCATCCCACGCTGCGGGTGGCCAGCATCGAGAACGGCTCGGAATGGGTGCATCGGCTTGCCAAGCGTCTGAAGAAGCTGGCCAACCAGCATCCGCGCGCGTTCCCCAACGACCCCGTCGAAACGTTGCGTCAGCACGTGTGGGTATCGCCGTACTACGAGGAAGATCTCACGCTGCTGGCGGAGAGGCTCGGAGTCGATCGCATCGTGTTCGGCTCAGACTGGCCGCACGGCGAGGGCTTGGAGTCACCGCTGTCTTTCACTGATGAGCTGATGGGATTCAGCGAGTCCGACGTCCGGAAGATCATGCGCGACAACGCCTTGGACCTCCTTGGTGTCACGGTGGCTTCGGCTTCATCGGCTGTGTAGTCGTGACTGAATGGACGATCGGCGCCGTGCTGGACGCCATCGCGGAGGTCATTCCGGATCGCCCGATGACGGTGTGCGGTCCTCGCCGAAGCACGTTCGCCGAGTCGGCAGAGCGGACCAGCCGGTTGGCAAATTACCTGAGCGCCAACGGTTTCGGTGTCCATCACCCGCGCGAGACGCTCAACCGCTGGGAATGCGGCCAGGACCGGGTCGCGCTCATCATGTACAACGACCTCTACCCCGAAATGGTGATCGGCTGCCTCAAGGCACGGGTTGTGCCGGTCAACGTGAACCATCACTACGCGCCACGCGAGATCCGCGACCTGCTCGACTACGTCGGACCCCGGGGCATCATCTACCACCGCTCACTGGGCGCGCGGTTCGCCGAGGTGCTGCCGCCCGAGAGTACCGAGCTGCTGGTCTCGATCGACGACGGAAGTAGTGATCCCGAACTGCCGGGTGCGGTTTCGCTGGACGACGTCTTGGCGGCGGGCGAGTCGCACCACGAACTGGCTGGATCGCCGGATGACCTGATCATGATGTGCACCGGCGGAACGACGGGACGCCCCAAGGGAGTTCTTTGGCGGCAGAGCGACATGTACGTGGCGTCGATGGTTGGAGCCGACCACGCGAGCGTCCAGGAGATCCACCAGAAGGTCCGCACCGGCGGCCAACCGTGGTTTGCGGTTTCGCCGCTGATGCATGCGGCAGGTATGTGGACGGCGTTCTCGGGATTCCTCAGCGGCCTGCCGGTCGTGATGTATGACGACCGCGACAAGCTCGATGTTCGGTCGGTGTGGGCAACCGCGGAGCGCGAGAAGGTGGGCATGATCACGATGGTCGGCGACGCGTACGCCGGGCCGCTCGTTGCCGAGCTTCGGGCCCATCCGTACGACTTGTCTTCCCTGTACGCGATCGGTACAGGTGGGGCGGCGACGAACCCGAAGTACAAGCGGGCGCTGATGGAGTGCCTGCCACAGGTCACGATCATCGAGGGTTACGGATCGTCCGAAACCGGCAATATGGCGTTCGGGCACAGCCGCAACGGAACCGCGAGCGAAACCTTCCAAATGAGATTCGGCGGTGCCGTCGCCAGCGCCGATCGCAGCCGGTTCCTTCGGCCGGGTGAGTCCGAGATCGGCTGGGCGGCAAGGATGGGCCGGATTCCGCTCGGTTACTTCAACGACGCTGAAGCCACCCAACGCACCTTTCCGGAGATCGAGGGTCAACGCGTCGTGATACCGGGGGACCGGGCAACCGTTGAAACAGACGGAACCATCCGCCTGCTGGGCCGCGATTCGCTGGTGGTGAATACCGGTGGCGAAAAAGTGTTCGTCGAAGAGGTCGAAGAAGTGCTGCGCGCGCATCCCGGCATTGCTGACGCGTTAGTGGTCGGACGGCCCAGCGAGCGGTGGGGCCAAGAAATCGTCGCGCTCATCGCGGCGCATCCAGGGGCCGACCTCACCGAAGACGAGCGGGCTCTCTACACCTTCTGCACCTCGCAGCTGGCCCATTTCAAGGCGCCCAAGGCATTCATCTTCGTCGAGCGGATTCAGCGACTCGGTAACGGAAAGCCGAACTATCGGTGGGCCAGAGACGAAGCCGCGCAGCGCGTCCCGGTGTCCGCGCTGCGTCCCTCCGATACCGAAGGAAGTCATGGCTCACAAAGCGATTGACTGCCTGGTCAACGTGCACTTCGGCGAAGCCGCATCCCAGCCGAACTGGATGCTCAAGGTCCGCGACGACTACTTCAAGGGCCCCGAGGCGATGTTCGCGCCGGTCGATTTGTCCGAGCTGCTCGCAGAGATGGACGCCCACGGTGTAGAAAAGGCGATCCTGATGGACTCGCTCGTCAACCCATCCACAACGGCGCGCAAGTTTGTCGAAGCCAAGCCGGATCGATTCGCGCTGGCCATGGGAGGGGTCAACCTGCTGCGTCCGGTGCGGCCGTTGCGTGAACTGAGTGCCATCGTCAGCGAGCTGCCGGTCGCGTACGCCGTAGTGGGGCCAAGCTTTTGGGGCGACGGACAGTATCCCCCCAGTGACGCTGTGTACTACCCGCTCTATGCCAAGTGCGCAGAACTAGACCTTCCGCTGTGCATCAACACCGGCATCCCTGGACCGCCCATCCCCGGAGAAGTGCAGCATCCGATGCACCTGGACCGGGTGTGCGTGCGATTTCCCGAACTCCGGCTGTGCATGATCCACGGAGCCGATCCCTGGTGGGACGTGGCTATCCGGCTGATGCTCAAGTACGCCAATCTGCGTCTGATGACGTCGGCGTGGTCGCCCAAGCGACTCCCGGACAGCCTGCTGCATTACATGCGGACACGGGGCAAGAACAAGGTGATCTTCGCTTCGGATTGGCCGGTATTGCCCATGCGCCGGGTGGTGCCAGAAGTTCTCGCGCTGGATCTGCCGGCCGAGGTGCTGGACAACTATCTCTACAACAACGCGCAGGAATTCTTCTTCGGGGAGGAGCACTGACGATGGACCGCTTCGAATTGCGCAGGCTGGACTACAGCTTGACCGATGACCACGTCGCTCTGCAGGACGCATACAAGCAGTTCTTCAAGACGCACTGTTCGATCGAAACAGTCCGTGCCGCGGAGCCGTCGGGCTTCGACAAGAACCTGTGGGAGCGGTTGTGTGCAATGGGTGCCACGACGATGGCACTGCCCGAGTCCGCTGGCGGCGACGGGGCGACGCTTGTCGATCTCACCCTGGTGGCCGAAGAGATCGGCCGGTCGCTTGCCCCCGTGCCCTGGATCGACCACGTCTGTGCCACACGGCTGCTGGCGCGACTAGGAGCATTGGGTGCTGACACCGCCGGACTGGCGAATGGGGAACAGCTCGCCGGCCTCGATGCCCGGATAGACAGTGTGCAGGGCGTCCGGCTGATCCCAACGGGCTCGATTGCCGACCACATCATCGTCCGGGACGGCGATCAGATCGTGCGCCTGACGTTCAGCACCCGGCCGGCGAAGGTCGACAACATCGGCCGGCTGCCGATGGCCTGGGTGGATCCGTCCGCTGCGGACTCCCGCACTGTTCTGGCTCACGGATCGGACGCGATGGCGAATTATCAACGGGCGCTTGATGAGTGGCGATTGCTGACCGCCGCGGCCATGGTGGGTCTGGTCGAGGAGACGATGACGATCGCGGCGGAGTTCGCCAAGACCCGCTACACGCTGGGTGTGCCCATCTCGACGCTGCAGGGCATTTCGCATCCGCTGGCGAACATGGCCATCACGGTGCAGGGCGGACGCAACCTGGCCCGGCGCGCCGCCTGGTTCCTGGACAACGAACCCGACGAGCGGGCCGAGCTGGCGCCGTCGGCGTTCGTGTTCATGGCGGAGGAAGCCGCGAAGGCCGCGACGATGGCCGTCCACATCCAAGGCGGCCTTGGGGTTTCGTCCGAGGCCGCCGCAACGGCGTATTTGGTGCGCGCCAGGGGATGGCCACTGGCCGGTGGGGATCCGGGTGCCAGCGCCCAGCGGATCGCCGAGATCGTGGCCGCCCGCGAGAGTGCGCCCCGGGCCGCGCGAGTCTAGGACAGGAGCCAAACGATGGATTTCTCCCGGGTCGAACTGTCTGATGCAGACAAGGCATTCCGCGACGAGGCGCGCAGCTTTCTGGCCACCCACGTGACCGAAGAGGTCAGGCGTCACGATCGCGAGACGGGCGACAACTTCAACGAGGGTCTGCATGTGAAATTGGGCGCCGCAGGCTATTTGGAAGCGGAATGGAAGCCGGAGTCCGAAGGCGGGTTCAGCAGGTTGCGGCGGCGTATCTGGGAGCTGGAGAAGCGGCGGGCCCAAGTGCCGTGGGTGACCTGGGGGACTACCGCCATGGTCGCGCGGTCGGTAGCGAAGTTCGGCTCGCCCGAAATCAAAGGCGAAGTACTACGCGGGGTCTTCAGCGGCCACGTCCGGCTGTGCCTGGGCTACACCGAGCCCGAAGGCGGTTCCGATATCGCCACCTGCAAGACCCGGGCGGTGCGTGATGGCGACAGTTGGCTCATCAACGGCTCGAAGATGTTCACCACCGGTGCCCACAACTGCCAGTACGTGTTCCTGATCACCAATACCGACCCGGAGGCGCGAAAACACCAGAGCCTGACCATGTTCCTGGTCCCGCTGGATTCGCCGGGCATCGACATCCAGGGCATCCGCACGGTGGACGGCGACCGGACCAACATCGTCTACTACAGCGACGTCCGCGTCGACGACACGTATCGGCTGGGTGAGGTGAACGCGGGCTGGACCGTATTGCGCGAGCCGCTCAACGTCGAGCACGGTGCCGTCGCGGCGGCACCCGACGGGTTGCAGGACACCTCGATCATGATGCACCAGGCCGGGTTTATGGCCGAGGCGACCGACCGGGCCGCGGCCCGCGTGATGCAGCCGGATCCCAACGGGGGATGCTTGATGGACGATCGGTCGGTGGCGTATCGACTGGGCCGCAGCGTGGCCCGGATGGAGGTGGCACTGTCGGCGCCGAGCATCTTCGGCCGGGTCGCTATCGCACAAACGATGCGAGACATCTCCCCGGACCTGATGGACTTACTAGGCGCCGCATCCACGCTGCCATTCGGGACCGACGGGGCCGCCGACGACGGCGCCGCAGAGTACGTCTACCGATTCGCGCCGTTGGTGGGTATCTACGGCGGCACGTTGGAGGTGTTCCGAAACATGATCGCGCAACACGTCCTTGGCCTGGGCAAGCCCAACTACTCGCCGCCGTTTACGAAGGTGTCCTGACCTAACTTCCTTGCCGAGGAGGAGGTCTGATGGCGACAGCTCAACAACCCCATCCGTCGAACACGTCGTGGAACTCGGATTTTGACTTCGTGGGGGCGACGGGAAACCGATGGCAGGACATAGTGACGTTCGGCAACCGCGGTTCCGCCTGACGGCACTGTATCCGGCAGGCCGTGTGAAGTCTTCCGCTTAAAACGGCGGTGGTTCGTCTTCGGTGTCGGGTGGGGCTGGGCCGATGTAGCTGGAGCAGTCGGCGCTCGGGCGATGAGCTCGTGGGGTGGTACGGGCGTGGTGGTTTTGGCGGCGTTCGGTGGCGATGCGGTGGGCGCGGTCTTGGGCGCGGGTCCGGCGCCGTTTGGGCATCATCGCGGTGCGCTGGCCGCAGTAGTCGAGCGGTGGGTCCACTTCTAGTGCGGGGATGCCGCCGGTCGACAAACACAAACTGGGAAACAGCAGGGCGCTGCCGGGGGTGGTGACGTAGGTGTGTCCGGCCGGTGAGGTCAGGATCAGCGTCCCGTCGGGCAATTGCTGTTCGCGCCAGCCCCAGAAGGTTTTGACGAGATGATGGGTGCGGCAGTAGCACTTGATGTTGGAGGCATGCGTGGGCCCGCCGTCGGCGTAGGGGATCGTATGGTCCAGGTCACAGTTGACGGCAGGCTGGTCGCAGCCGGGCCAGCGGCACGTCATATCGCGGCAGCGCACGAAATCCGCCAGCGCTTTCGACGGCACGTATCCCGGCTCGGGCGGCGCATCGCCGGGGTGGACCAGTGGCACCAGCTTGGCCGACATAGCCAGTTCGGCAATCAGTTCGCCAGTGATGAGCCCGTGGGCACCCAGCTCGGAACCGGGCGACGAGCCACCGCCAGCGATCGTGCTGTGCTCGGCGATCACGTGGATCACGACAGGCGCTGCGGCAGGCCGCTTTCCAGCGGCGCAGTCGGGTCGCCCGCACCGGCAGCCCAGCCGGTCAGCTGACGCCGCCAGCGCCCCCAGAGCGTCAGCGCGGCGCTGGTCACGAGTGCGGGGATCGTACTCACACACCGTGTTCGACAGCGCGTTCAGTCTCTTGTCGAGAGCGCGCGCATCTAGGGCCAGGAGGCTGCCGTGGATTTCGGCGATGCCAGCTTCGGAATCGGCGATCCAGATCTCGCGGTCGGCATGTTGCTTTCTGCGTCGTCGCACCGCATCCGCGTCGGCGTTAGCCACGATCTTGTCGACTTGTCCGGCCAGCCGACCCTGGGTCATCGATGGCCAGCGCGGCACTTTGACGAAAAGCTCGCTATCCACGGCCGCCAGCACCTGGGGATCGACGATCAAATCGGTGCGATACACGATCGTCTGAAACATCCGGTAGTCGATATCGCCGGCTTTGAACAGTTCCGCCACCTTCGGCAGCCGCTCCCGCATGGCCCGGGCATACCGCAGCCGACTACCCGCCAGCCCCTGACCGATCCGCAACGCCGCAGCCATCTCTGCGGTTACCGCCGCCTCGGTGTCGATCGCCCACGCCTCGGTGTCCGAGCAGCGCGACAACCGATAGGCAAACAACTCCCCTATCGCGACCAACTGCTCCGCCGCCGCTCGGTTCTCCGCGCGAGAACACCCCGAGATCCGATCCACCAAAGCCGCCGACTCCGCCGTGGTCGACGGGTAGCGCCGCTCGAATAACTCATCGAACCGGGCGATCACCTCCGGCGGAGACGACCCGACATCCGACTCCTGTTCGAACATATGTGTGATTATTCCACAGTCCTCCGACATGTGATCCTGGTGAAGCGGGTTCGCGCAGGTTTACGGCGCACCCGGCGCCGCCCGCCGCGACGATCCTGACGACCTGACTCAGGCGGAGCCGGGATCGCGTCCGGGTTGGCCACCGTCCAACTGCCGCCGACGGCGAACCGGATGTCCTTCCAGTCGATACCGGCGTCGGCGAGCGCCGGCTGGATGGCGTCGGCGCCCATCTCCATGGCGGACTTACCCTCGAAGCGACCGAACGGGTGCAGACCCACGCCAATGACAGCAACGTCGGCAACGTCATTCACGCCCGTCATGCTATGGCTCCCGATTCCTTGAGTTCGGCGATGCGGTCCCAATCCATTCCGATCTCCATCAGAACAATTTCCGTGTGCTCGGAGGCTTGCGGCGCCCTGGTGGTTTCCAGCGGCTCATGGTTGAACTGGACAGGCCCGCGCACGACTTTGAAAGGTGCGCCGCCGCTGGCTAGCTCGACTTCGGCGATCATGTCGTTGGCGATGGCCTGCTCGTCGTCGGCCAGGTCGATGAGGCTCTGGAACGGCGCCCACTGACCCTTCATCGTTTTCAGGTGCTGCCGCCAGTAGTCAAAGGGCTTGCTGGCGAACGCTTTCGCAATCAATTCGGCGGCCGCGTCGGCGTTTTGGATCAATGGAAGTACGTCGGCGAAGCGGGGATCGTCTGCTGCCTCGGGTATGCCGAGGTGCTCGAAAGTGTCGCGGATGCGGCCCGTCGGGCTGATGATGCACAGGTTGATCGTGCCGCCGTCGGAGGTGAGGTAGTTGCCCATGAAGGGATTCACCGATGGGGCGGCGGACCCAGGCAGAGCGTTGCGCATGACCTCGCCGGTCTCCATGCCCTGCGTCACGCTTGCGCCGGCCGCCCACCAGGCCGTGCTCAGCAACGACACGTCAACCTCGAGGGCTTCGCCGGTGCGCTCGCGATGCAGCAATGCGGCCGAGATGCCGCCGGCGATATTCATCCCGCCGATGGAGTCGCCAAAAGCGGGAATGCCTTGCGGCAGTGCGCCGCCCAAGTCCTGCGGTGTCAACGCGTAACCCACGCCGCTGCGAGTCCAGAATGCTGTCCCGTCGTAGCCACCGACGTCGCGCTCGGGTCCCTTGTCGCCGTATGCCGTACCGCGGGCATAGACGATGTTCGGGTTCACTGCGCGGATGTGCTCCACGTCGAATTTGTTCTTCTGCCGCACGGCGGGCATGTAGTTGGTCAGGAACACGTCGGAGGTCCTGGCCAGTTCGTAAAGCACCTCCTGGCCGCCCGGGGTGGAGATGTCGATCCCGACGCTGCGCTTGCCTCGGTTGGGATGCTCCATCAAAGGATGCCGGTCCGGGTTCACCTCGATGCCACCCATGTTGAGGAAGCCGCGTTGGGTGTCACCGCGCACCGGGTGCTCGACCTTGATGACGTCTGCGCCCCAGTCGGCGAGGATGGCTCCCGCTGCCGGGACGAACGTGAACTGCGCAAGTTCCAGGACCCGAAAGCCCGCCATAACTTTGACCAATTCTTCAGACCTACTTCGCGTCGAACGTCACCGGAAGGGCCGTCGGCGAACGGAACGGCTGGCCGTGGATGTGCGGGTCGTCGTCGGTGAGCAGGTTGACGTTGGTCAACCGGCCCAGCAGGCATTCGAGGGCGACGCGGGTTTCCAGCCGCGCCAGGTGAAGGCCTAGGCAGGTGTGCTCACCGGCGGCGAAGGAGATGTGCGGGATGCGCATACGGAAGATGTCGAATTCTTCGGAACGTTCCCAGCGCCTTTCGTCGCGATTCGCCGAGCCCATGCACACGCCGATCGCGGAATGCGCCGGAATAGTAACCCCTTCCAGCTCAGTGTCTTCGGTGGTGAACCGCTGCACAGTGGTCAGCGGCGTCTCAAAGCGCAGCCCTTCCTCGATCGCCTGCGGGATCAGCCCGCGATCGTCCTGCAGCGCGGCGAACTGGTCGGGATGCGTGAGCAGCAGATACAGCAGGTTCCCCGAGGACCGGTAGGTGGTTTCCAGCCCAGCGGGCAACAGCAGACGGAGGAAGGAATAGATCGCTTCGTCACTGAGCTTTTCGCCATCGACCTCCGCTGTGACCAGATCGCCGATGATGTCCTCGGTGGGCTTGGATTTGCGCTGCTCGATCTGCTCGAGGAAGTAGTCCTTCAGCGCCGCCGACGCCTCGAAGGCGAGTTGGTGGTTGACGGCGTAACTGATCAACTGCACCGCGCGCTTGTGGAACATCGGCAGGTCTTCGGCTGGCAGTCCCAGGAGTTGGGCGATGATGTGGGTGGGAAATTCAAAAGTGAAGTTTCGGACCAGGTCGGCCTTGCCGGAGTCGATGAACTCATCGATCAACGCGGTGCAGATCGGCCGCACAATGGCCGGCTCCCACCGCGCCAGAGCCTTGGACTTGAACGCCGCGGAGACCAGGTTGCGGTGTTCGCGATGCTTCCTTCCATCCATCGCCAGGATGGTTGGCCCGATGAACAGCCCGATTGTGGTGTCGTACGTCTTGGAGGTGAACACTCGGCTGTCGCGAAACACGTTGTTGACCGCGTCGAACGACATCGCAGAGTACTCGCGCTTCGGCAGCAGGGACTCCGGCGTCTTGGAATAGTCCATGACCGTGCCGTGGAAAACGCCGGATTCACGGCGTTTTTGGGCGAAGAACGGGTACGGGTCACGCAGGTCAATCGTTTGCGCGCCGGTGCCGGCGGCATTGTCAACTTGGCTCGTCACCTGGTCTCCAGCATCTTCAGCATCGCAGCACGAACGCGTCAGCCTCTTATGTGAGATCGTACTGTAATTATTACAGTAGGCAATATGAGCCCGCCCGCGGAAAATATCCATGCATGCCGGCGCCGGCTCGAATCCTGGATCGACAGCGGCAAGCCTGCACGGACGAGGGTCCGCCGGGCCTCGGTGTCCGGCGCAACCGCATCGACCGGCTGATGGCCCTCGTTCTCGACACGTTCAGTCATCACCGGTCGGTGGTGGGCAGCGATCTTCCGTTCAGTATCACCGGAACGGCGGCGCCGCCATTCGGGAACTCGTTGCGGCTGTATGCCAATGCCGCACTGCGCATCGCGCGGCTGTGCGTGCACCGCCGGCTCAGGGATTGATCGCCTGCTCCCGTGCCCATCGGTAGTCGGCCTTACCCGACGGACTGCGCTCGATGACCGTGCGAAACACGATAGCCTTGGGGAGTTTGTAGCGAGCCAGCGACTTGGCGGCGTGTGCCACCAGCTCATCGGTCTCGGCATGCGCGCCGTCGGCGAGTGCGACGACGGCGACGACTTCCTGCCCCCAACGTTCGCTTGGCCGTCCGGTCACCACCACGTCGGCCACCGCAGGATGCGACGCGATTGCCGTCTCGACCTCCTCGGCGAAGATCTTCTCGCCGCCGGAATTGATCGTCACCGAGTCGCGGCCCAGCAATTCGATGCGGCCGTCGGTGCGGTGGCGCGCGCGGTCGCCGGGTACCGCGTAGCGCACGCCGTCGATGACCGGGAATGTCGCGGCGGTCTTGGCTGCGTCGCCCTTGTAGCCCAGCGGAACGTAGCCGCGTTGCGCCAACCAGCCGATGCCGTCATGACCCGGCGCCAGGATCGAGGCCAGATCCTCGGCGGCGACAAAGGTATCCGGCCCTGCGTTGAAGGTCCCGGTCGACACCGCGCCCGACGTTGACAGGTGGTGCATCTGCGCACCGGTCTCCGAAGATCCGACACCGTCGACGACGACTACGTTGGGCAAGACCTCGATCAAGCGCTGCTTGACATACGGGGTCAGCAGGGCGCCGCCATTGGCAACGACGGCCAGCGACGACACATCTGCGATGCCCTTCTCGATGGCGGCGACCAATGGCCGCGCTATCGCGTCACCGACGACCGTCACCACCGCCACCCGCTCGCGCTCGATGGTGCGCACGACGTCCTCGGCGTCCAGATGATCGACGACTGAAGGGAAGACGATGGACTGCCCGGTTGTCATTGCCGTCATCACAGTCCACTGCGCAGCGCCGTGGATCAGCGGCGGCAGCACCATCAACTTGGTTCCCGGGCCGGCTGTTGTTCGCGCCACGATCTCGTCAACCGAACCGGCAGGCTGGCCGGTATAGAGATCGCGGCCGCCGAAGGACGTCATGAAGATGTCGTGCTGACGCCACAGCACACCCTTCGGCATCCCCGTCGTGCCACCCGTGTACAGGACATAGAGGTCATCGGGGGAGTGCTGCACCGGAGGCGGTTCCGACGGACTGGAGGCGAGGGCAGTCTCGTAATCCACTGCACCGGGCAGCAAGTCGTTGCCCGAGTCGTCGGCGATCTGGATCAGGACCCGTAGCTGCGGAAGATCCGGTAGAACTTCCGCCACTCGCGGCGCGAAGGCCGCGTGGTAAAGCAGCGCGGTCGCCCCCGAATCGGCCAGCAGGTACTGCAGCTCGTTGGTGACGTACCGGAAGTTGACGTTGAACGGGGCTACCCGGGCCTGGAAGGCAGCGAATAACGCCTCGACGAATTCGTTTCCGTTGTAGGCGTAGAGGCCAAGCAGATCCTGACCCACCTCATGGCCGGCAAGCGCGGATCGCTCGGTGTGACAGCCCAGGCCTTGCAAGTGCAGATAGGCCGCCAGACGGTTCGATCGTTCGACCACCTGCGCGTAGCTGTAGCGCCGTTCGCCTTGAATGATCAGCTCGCGGTCGCCGATCGCGGCCGCGACGGCTGTTGCGACGGCGGGCACCGTGAATTGTGTTGCGGTGTCAGACATCATGCCTCTCAGGGTCGGTGGGGTAGCAGGCGGACCATCAGCCCGTTGGCTTCGCTGAGCAGCGTGCCGTCGGCGCTCGTCATGGTCGCGGAGATAAAGACTTTCCGGCCGTCGATCTCGGTGATGCGGCCGTGTGCGGTCAGGGGCTCGTCGATCGGGGTGATGCTGCGGTAGTCGACGTGCAGGTATGCCGTGCGGGTAGGGGGAAGACCTCTGGTGGAGACCGCCATCCATGGCGGCATCAGCGGATGGCCCAACCCGGGCAATTCGAGGACTCGGCCTGCCGGTGCCAGGCCTTCCGGTACCTGGTGCCCGTCCAGTAACGCGAAGGCATTTTCGACGTGCTCGGCAGCAGTGGTCCACATCGAGCTTGACCTCGGGAAAGCCGCCTCGGGTTTCGGGTGCCGTGTCGGTCATCGTGTCCCTTCAGGTTGCTTCCAGACCCGGAGCAGATCGTCGGTTGTGGTGATGGTTGCCAGCAGCGACAGCGTGTTAGCGATGACTGCAGCGCCGTAATCGGCGGGTATGCCGGCAACGGCATCCCGGGGCACGACGACGCGATAGGCGGCATTGACTGCGTCCATCACGAGGTTGGGGATCGCGATATTCAGCGAAACACCGACCACGACGACGGTGGACACACCGAGGTTCCGCAGCACCGCATCGAGGTCGGTGCCGCCCATCGGTCCGACGCCGTGCCACCGGCGCAGGACCAGATCTGTTGGCTCAGGACCCAACTCGGGGAGCAGGGCAGCTCCGGGGGTGCCGGGAGCGATATCGACGTCGTCGCGTCCGAGGGCGAAAATCTTGGCGTTGTGGTTGGAGCCGAGCCCGTCGGGTCTTCGCTGCACCAAGCAGTGCACGACGCGCGCTCCGGCGACCCGGGCCGCCGGCAGCAGTCGCACGATGTTGGGCAGCGCGACGCGACGCGCTTCTTCGGCCAGTAGCGCCAGTCCAGCGTTCGGGCCCATCACGGCACCCTGGCATTCCTGGGTGACGATCGCGGTGTGCCCGGGCGCCGCGAGGGAGGCGAGGTGCTCGGTAAATGGAGTTGTCATGCGGACGCGGTGACTTCCGGCGGAACATCGTAGAACTGCTTGGCCCAGTTGCGCAGCGCCATATAGGGTTTCGCGTCCACCTTGGAAAGCGCGGGATGCTCGACGTAGTTCTGGTAGCGCCAGATGCTCAGGTCATCCCAAACCGTGCGCAGGTGCTGCTTCTCGACGCGGCTACGCACGTGCTCAGGCGGTGCGTCGGAGGTGTCGCCACAGTCATCTGGATTTCGAGGCCACCAAATCGAGTAGAACATGTTGGAGCTTTCGTCGTCGACCGGCGTGCAAGCGAAGATCAGCCGATGGTTCGACGTGCCCTCGAATGCGCTGATGGCGCCGCCGAGCCCGAACATGTGACTGTGGATCCTTAGTGCCATCCGGTCGGGATCATCACTGCTGGCATCCGGCCAGCCGGTCAGGAAGCGCCACTCTTGGTCGACGATGTTCCAGTCGAGCATCTTGGGCGTCACCGTGGCGCGGTGCACATACCGGAAATGCGCACTGTCCGGACCGTTCTCCGCCACGATCTGCGGGTGCACCGGTTCCCGTTCGGCGAGCCGGGAGAACTCCGGATACGGCCGGTAATAGGCGGCTGGATCGGTGTCGAATTGCGGGAACGAGGTGAAGATGTCCGGCATTGCCCACTGCGGTTCTTTGCCGTGGGGATGGTGCCAGATGAACACGCAGTCGTACTGCTCCAATACCGGGAACACCCGCAGGGTGAGTGCGCGGTTGGGCCGGTCGGGCTGATAGGGGATGTATCGGTTGGTGCCGTCCGGGCCCCAGCGCCAACCGTGGAACGGACATTCCACACAGTCGCCGACCACGGTGCCACCGTGGCCGATGTGTGCCCCGAGGTGTTTGCAGTGCGCCTCGAGGACATGCAGTTGACCCGACTCGTCGCGGTAGGCGACCAGGTCTTCACCGAAGTACCGGAGAGGACGGACCTCGCCGATCGGAAATTCTGGCGACCACCCGATCATGAACCACCCGGTGACCTTCCAGGTGAACGGGATCCTCACGCCGCCGCCTCCGTCTGTCCGATACTAAGTCCGTTACAGTATAGATTTCAGCAGGTCGTCAGACGTTAGTCCAGCGCACAGCAAGGAGCGATATGACCGGAGCGGCTGACGAGTGAGCGGTGGCGATGGCGCCGGAGGAAGAAGTTGCCGACTTCGACGCGCTCATTATCGGCGCCGGATTCTCCGGCCTGTACATGCTGCACCGGCTGCGGCAGCTCGGACCGCGGAGCCGGGTGCTCGAGATGGCCGACAACGTCGGCGGTACCTGGCTGTTCAACCGATACCCGGGTGCACGATGTGACATCGAGAGCATCGAATACTCGTACAGCTTCTGCGAAGAGATCCAGCAGGAATGGGTTGCCGCTGTCGTTTCTCGGGCTGGCAGTCGCCGGATTCCCGAACCTGTTCACCGTCCAGGGGCCAGGCAGCCCAAGCGCGGCAACGAACTTCGTGGCCGCGCTTGAGCAGCATGTGGAGTGGATCAGCGACTGCATCGCATACCTGCGCGCCAACGGAATCCGCACCATCGAGGCGCTGGCCACCGCGCAGCAGCAGTGGGTCGAGCACGCCACCGCGCTCGTCGCGCCGACGGTGCTGGTCCACCCGACCTGCAACTCCTGGTACAACGGTGGCAATGTGCCCGGCAAGAAACGCATGTACATGGGCTATACGGGTGGAATCCCCGAATACCGGCGCCGTTGCGACGAGATCGCTGCCAGCGGATACACCGGTTTCAAGCTGAGGTGGGTGTGAGGTAGGTGGTGGTGATGTCGTCGGCAACGCGCGCACGGGACTTGGCCCGCGAGCTCGCCATGGTGGTGCCTCGTACGGTGTCCGGTCTCACCGAATCGTCGGGCTGGGTCCCGGCTTCGTCGCGGGGCGTGCGCCAGTTCGGCGAGGTCATGCTGGACGAGCTTGTGCTGAGCGGCTTTTCGCTGCTGGGCGGGGGCTTACCCAAGACAATGCGGCCGCTGAGCGCGTGCAACGCGGCCGCCGAGCAATTATCGGCACTGGGCGTCGACGGCGCCCATGCTGACCCACAACCGTTGCTGGTGCGCTCGATACACCGGCGGCGCATCGCCGGATTTCCGTACGAACGGATGACGTTCGAGCATGATCCGGCGTTGCCGGGGACGCTGGCAGCAGACGGCCTGGGTGGCCCGGCAACGGCGGTGGTGCACCTGTGTAGGCACCGCGATGGCCCACGGCCGTGGCTGGTGTGGGTACACGGCGCCGGTCAGGGCGGCGCGGAGGATCTGTTGCTGTCTCGAATCGACCGTGTGCATCGCAAGCTGGGATTCAACGTCGCGATGCCGGTGCAGCCCGGCCACGGTAGCCGGCGCCGTCAATGGCCGCGTTATCCGGACATGGATCCGCTGAGTAATGTCGCGGGCATGATGCGGGCGGTGTCGGAGGTCCGCGCCGTTGTCCGATGGGCACAGCCGAAGGCCACCGCGGTTGTGGTAGCCGGGATTTCGATGGGCAGCCCGGTCGCCGCGCTGGTTTCGCACCTCGAGCGGCAGGTCGACGCGGTTGCGCTGTATACCCCGATTCTGGGGCTGAACTCGATGATCGATCCACTAGCGGTCGACCCCGCGCCGCCGCAGCATCGCCGGCTCATCGTCGGAGCGTGGCACGATCGAATGGCGATGCGCGAGGCCGCGATTGCGCTGCAGGAGCGGTGGGGCGGGGAGCTGTACTGGTACGACGGCGGCCATGTCGGTCACGTGTTCTCCCGGCGCGTGCAGTCGGTTTCCGAGCGATTTCTGCGCGGCGTTGCCGAGGAAGTGGTGTTCGGGTAATGGTAGCCACGCGGACGGCACGCGAAGTTGTCGAACTTTACAACCTCGTGGTGTGGAACGAATGCAGGATCGATCTGGCCGAGGAGTTGTTCGCGGACAACGTCATCCGGCATGAGGTCGGTGCGGCGCACACGTTGACTCGCGCTCAGGCGGTGCAACGGGTAGCAGACGTGTGGCAGCTATTCGACTCATTGCGTTTCGACCTGAACGTCGTCATCGTTGGCGACGATGGCGAGCACGTCGCGATCGTCTATGACTCGACCATGACCACCAGCGACGGCACCGAGAACAACATCGCCAGCATCGAGGTATTCCGCGTCCTGGCCGGCAAGATCACCGAGGTATGGAACTGTGGCTACAAGCAGGGGGTTTGGAAGTGAGCACCGATCGCGCGCTTGACGAATTGGGCTACTACCTGCTGGCCGGAGCCGGGGGAGAGGGGCCGGCAAGCCTGATGGACGAGGCGCGGCGCGGCGAGGAGCTGGGCTTCGGCACCGCGTTCATTTCCGAGCGCTGGAACGTCAAGGAAGCGTCATCACTCGTCGGAGCCGCGTGCGCGGTGACCAACCGGATGCAGATCGCCACCGCCGCAACCAATCACAACACCCGCCACCCGCTGATCACGGCATCGTGGGCGACCACCATGCACCGGCTCTCCGGCGGACGCTTCACGTTGGGCATCGGCCGTGGCATCGCCGCGATTTATGGGGCGTTCGGCATACCGGCGGTGACGACTGCACAGATGGAGGACTGGGCCCGGGTCATGCGCCGCTTGTGGCACGGCGAGGTGATCTTCAACCACGACGGCCCGATGGGCAAATATCCCATTCTGTTTCTCGACCCGGACTTCAACGAAGACATTCGATTGGCGCTGGTGGCTTTCGGGCCCAACACGCTTGCGCTCGGGGGTCGCGTTTTCGACGACGTCATCCTGCACACCTACTTCACCCCGGAAACGCTGCAGCGCTGCGTCAAGACCGTCAAATCCGCCGCGGAGAAGGCGGGCCGTGACCCGGCCAGCGTGCGGGTGTGGTCATGCTTCGCTACCGTCGGCGACCACCTTCCCGAGCAGTTGCGGCTGAAGAAGACGGTCGCGCGTCTGGCCACCTACCTGCAGGGGTACGGCGATCTGCTGGTGCAGACCAACAATTGGGATTTCGCTGTGCTACAACGGTTCCGGGAAGATCCGGTGGCGACTTCGGTGCACGGCGGCATCGATCACAAAGCCACGCCGGAGCAGATCGAACACATCGCGACGTTGCTCCCCGACGAATGGTTGGAACCGTCGGCCACCGGATCGGCCCAGCAGTGCGTGGACCGTATCCGCAGCGAATTCGACTATGGGGCCGACGCGGTGATCATGCATGGTGCGACACCCGATGAGCTGGAGCCGATAGTTGCGGCCTATCGAGCCAGCGCCTCGTAGCGTCTGAGTCGGCGAACGGCTTGATCGGCAGCCGGCCGCACATCTGTTGCTGTGCCGCAAGTATTATGTCGACGACCGCGGGCTTTGGCTGATTGCTGCCGATTCAGAGCTGGAGGTCAGATGAGTTGCGCACGTCGACGTGTGGCGCTGGATGCCCTGCGCCGCAAGGTTTTCAGCCTTCCCGAACCGGGTTCGCTGGCAACACCCACGTCGACGTAGGAGGATCGCGGTGGAGATGCCCAACCAGGATCAGGTGCAGGCGCTTGATCCCGTTTTCGGAAAGATGGCGGTCGATCCAACCGCAGACGCTGCCGGACCACGTTGCCGACGCACTCAGCGGGCTCGACGAGAACTTCGCGCGGTTCGCCGCCGACCAGTTCAACCAGCGGTGGGCCGCCGACAACAGCCTGACGCCTCGCGAGCGCGCGCTGAGCTGCCTGGCCGCTGATGTGCTCAACCAAACCCTTGGCGCTGCACGTCGAACTCGC
Organism: uncultured Actinomycetota bacterium; assembly: GCA_963763005.1. GTDB lineage: Bacteria > Actinomycetota > Actinomycetes > Mycobacteriales > Mycobacteriaceae > Mycobacterium. Next base: position 367,946 of record CAVXMI010000005.1, on the reverse strand, counting down.
GGTCGCGGCGGGCGCTGCCCGCCCACAAATCAACGCCGTACTGCTGCTGGTCGCCGAGTATGGAATCGCAAAAGCTTGGCGGGCCTATCGTGCCCTGGATGGCCTCACGGCATGATGAGGGTCCGGCTCACCGGTTCCGCAGCGGCCTGCCGGCTGGACAGGCCGCGCTGCAGGGACGCGAGCAGCGCGTCACGTGTTTCGCGAGGATCAATGAGTTCGTCGAAACCCATGTGCTCAGCCGAGCGATAGGACGCTTGCAGTTCCGCATTGCGCAGCTTGGCGGAGACGTCCTCACCGGCGTGCGATGCGCGGCTGAGCGCCGCCGCACTCATGGCCCCCATCGTGGCCCCTGGATAGGCGAAGGTGGCGACCTGGTCGTCAAAGCTGATCAACGACATGACCATGGAACCGAAGCCGTACGCCTTGCGCAGCGTCACGTGCAGCTTCAGCGTGGTGGCCGCCGTTTGGGCGGCGAACATCCGCGCGCCGCTGCGCAGTACGCCCTCGCGCTCGGACCGACTGCCCGGCAGCATGCCGGGGTTGTCGGCCAGGAAAACGATCGGAAGGTGAAAGGAGTCGGCCACCAGGATGAAGTGCGCGGCCTTGTCGGCAGCGGCAGCATCGATGGACCCGGCCAGCACCTGCGGCTGGTTGGCGACGACCGCGACGGGGTGTCCCCCGAGGTGCGCGAGGGCGCAGATGATCGCCCTGCCGAAGCGTGGTTGAACTTCGAACCAGTCGGGACGGTCGAAGACCTCATCGAGCACCGCGCGCATGTCGTAGACGCGGCGGTTGTCGCGCGAGACGATGTCCAGCAACTCCGGCGTCGGCCTTGGAGCGGTCGTTTCGTCCGGCGCCAGTGACGGTGGATACGACCACGCGCTCGGCGGAAAATACGACAGGTAGCGGCGGATGGTATCGAGCACCGCTTCGTCGTCGTCGGCGACATTGTGGATTACCCCACTGGCCAAGGCGACGTCCGGCCCGCCGAGGTTCTCCTTCGAAATATCTTCTCCCGTGGACTCTTTGACCACGGGTGGCCCCGCCGTAAAGATCGCGCCCTGGCTGCTCATGACAGTGAAGTCGCAGACCGGCGCGACCAGTGCCCCGTGTCCGGCCGACGGTCCCATTACCGCCGTGACCGTCGGAACCCGGCCCGAGCACCTGGCCTGGGCGAGCAGGTCGGTCGGAGTCCGTCCGTAGTGGGCCCCGGTGGGGCGAAAACCGGCACCTTCGAGCAACATCACCAGCGGGATCTTGTCGCGCAAGGCCAGTTCGGCGATACGGTAGCGCTTGGAATTGCTGCCCGTTGCGATGGTTCCGGCCAACGTCGTGAAGTCCTCGGCGCCCACCATCACCGGCACTCCGTTGATGCGGCCGGAGCCGGTGACGATCCCATCGGCCGCGATGTCGCCGCCGACCAGCGTGCCGAGTTCGCGGAAGGTACCCGGGTCGAGAAGTCGTTCGACGCGCGCGCGGGCGTCGAGCTTGCCCTTGCCGCGATGTTTGTCGAGCCGCTCCGGTCCGCCCATTCCCCACGCGCGCTGACGGCGACGATCGAGATCCTCGAGCGTCTCCTGCCAATCTTCGGCTTTGGTCATGCGTCTGTCCTACATACTGGATCGCTTACTGTAAAGTCGCCCGCATGGGTAGCGTCGCCCGCCTCAAGATCGACGGGGGCATTCCTAACCAACTCGCACGTGTGGTCGAGGCTGCCGGCGCCCTGGAACACCATGGGTATGACGGAGGCTGGACGGCCGAAACCAGTCATGACCCGTTTCTGCCGCTGCTGCTGGCCGCCGAGCACACGTCGCGAATCGAGCTCGGCACCAACATCGCGGTGGCGTTCGCGCGCAATCCGATGATCGTCGCCAACATCGGCTGGGACTTGCAGACGTACTCGAAGGGGCGGTTCATCCTGGGTCTGGGCACGCAGATCCAGCCTCATATCGAGAAACGATTCAGCATGCCGTGGAGCCATCCGGCCCGGCGCATGCGCGAGTTCGTGTCCGCGCTGCACGCGATCTGGTCGGCCTGGAAAGACGGCACCAAGCTTCGTTTCGAGGGCGAGTTCTACACCCACAAGATCATGACCCCGATGTTCACGCCGCAGCCGCAGCCCTATCCGGTGCCCAAGATATTCCTGGCCGCCGTCGGTGAAGCGATGACCGAAATGTGTGGCGAGGTTGCCGACGGCCACCTCGGTCACCCGATGGTCTCGAAGCGGTACCTCAATGAGGTGACGGTGCCGGCGCTGGTACGTGGCATGCAGCGCTCCGGCCGCGATCGCGACGACTTCGAGGTGTCGGCTGAGGTGATGGTCGCCACCGGTGAGAACGACGCCGACTTGGCGGCCGCCATCACCGCCACGCGCGAGCAGATCGCCTTCTACGGGTCCACGCCGGCTTACCGCAAGGTTCTTGAGACTCATGGCTGGGGCGACTTGCACACCGAATTGCACCGCCTGTCGCTGCAAGGGGAGTGGGATGCCATGGGTTCGCTCATCGACGATGAGATGCTGGACGCCTTCGCGGTCGTCGGCCCGGTTGACGCAGTCGGCGCCGCCCTGCGAAGTCGTTGTGAGGGCGTGGTAGATCGCGTGCTGCCGATATTCTTTGCCGCCTCGCAGGACTGTATTAGCGCTGCACTCAAGGAGTTTCGCTGATGAGCGCGCCGACCATGGACGAGGCGGCAAAGCTACTGGCAGATCCGCTGGCGTATACGAACGAGCAACGGCTGCACGCGGCGCTCACCCACCTGCGCGCCAGCGCTCCGGTTTCGTGGGTCGAGGTGCCGAACTACCGGCCATTTTGGGCGATCACCAAGCATGCCGACATCATGGACATCGAACGCGAGAACATGCTGTTCACCAACTGGCCGCGCCCAGTCCTGGCGACCGTAGCGGGCGACGAGATGCAGGCCGCCGCCGGCGTACGCACCCTGATCCACCTGGACGACCCGCAACACCGGGTGGTGCGCGCGATCGGCGCGGACTGGTTTCGCCCAAAGGCGATGCGGGCAATGAAGGTTCGCATCGACGAACTGGCCAAGATCTACGTCGACAAGATGATGGCAGCCGGTCCCGAATGCGACTTCGTGCAGCAGGTCGCGGTCAATTACCCGCTCTACGTCATCATGTCGCTGCTGGGCCTGCCGGAAGCCGACTTTCCGCGCATGCTCAAGCTGACCCAGGAGTTGTTCGGCAGCGATGACAGCGAATTCAAGCGTGGCACCACGAGCGAAGAACAATTGCCGGCGCTGCTGGACATGTTCCAATACTTCAACGGGGTGACCACGTCGCGCCGCGAGCAGCCCACCGAGGATCTCGCGTCCGCGATCGCCAACGCCCGCATCGACGGCGAGCCGCTATCGGATATCGAAACCGTGTCCTACTACTTGATCGTCGCCACCGCCGGTCACGACACCACCAGCTCCACCATCTCCGGCGGCCTGCACGCACTCATCGAGAATCCGGACCAGCGTGGGCGCCTGCGCGACGATCTCGGCAAGATGGCGGCGGCCGCCGAGGAGATGATCCGTTGGGTGACTCCGGTCAAGCACTTCATGCGCACCGCCGCCAAAGACACCACCGTGCGTGGAATACCCCTCGCCGCAGGCGAATCCGTGCTGTTGTCGTATGTGTCGGCCAACCGCGACGAGGAAGTCTTCGACGACCCGTTCCGCTTCGACGTCGGGCGCGAGCCGAACAAACATGTGGCCTTCGGGTATGGCGTGCACTTCTGCATGGGTGCCGCCCTGGCCCGCATGGAGGTCAACAGCTTCTTCACCGAGCTGCTGCCCAGGCTGAAATTCATTGAGCTGAACGGTGATCCGCAATTCACGGCGACGACATTTGTCGGCGGTCTCAAGCACCTGCCGGTTCGCTACTCGTTGACGTGAGCACGGGATCGTCTAGATGGCGGCTGAGATCTGTTTGAGCATCGCCGGGCCGTGAGCGTCAGCCAGTACCGCTGGGTTGTCTTTTTTCCAATAGCCGTTGAGCAGGATGGCAATTGTCCGTTCGGTGGGCGGGGTATTTCCGGCGACGCCCATAGTTCGGCCCGGGGGTCTTGGCTCGCAGGTGGTCCAACAGCGTATGGGCATGATCGCCGATTATCCGGTCCACGTCTTTCTGGGTGAGCTTGATTGGCCGGGTGCGGGTATCCGGGACCGGTGTGGCGGTCTTGGTCGGCTCAGAGCTTGGCGGTGCCGGCTGCGCACCACAGGCGGCCGGCGTTCCAGTGAGGCCCAGAATGCCCGTTTCCGACGCGAGCCGACCGAACTCGCGACGGGGTATGCCGCCCATGTGATGGCCTTTCGCGCTCTTAGGCATTTGAGCGCTCCTTTTGTCTAGGCTGTCAGTACTCCACAACGGTCAGTCAGTCAATGCCAAAGGATGCCATCGAATTGACGCGCAGGACGATTGTCATCACGGGTGCTAGTGACGGCATTGGCGCCGCGGCGGCGCGCCGACTGCACCGAAACGGCGAAAACGTTGTCGTGGTAGGCCGCTCGGAAAGTAAGACCATCGCAGTGGCCACGGAGTTGGACGCGGATTATTTCGTGGCCGACTTTGCCGACCTGTCTCAGGTGCGAGCCTTGGCGGACAAAATTCGTTCGAAGTACCCGCGCATCGACGTCTTGGCGAACAACGCTGGCGGCATGAGCAGAGAAGTCCAGATAACGGCCGACGGCCACGAAAAGACATATCAGGTGAACTACTTGGCGCCATTTCTGCTCACCACGCGGTTGATGGATGTGCTGGTGGATTCCCACGCCACCGTCCTCAACACGACCAGCTCGTCTCAGAAACTGCTTCCCAGAGTCACGATCACCGACCTGGAGAACACAGCCCGGCGGCGACCCAGCATCGCCTATGCTCTCACCAAACTGGCAATCGCCTCGTTCACCATGGAATTACACCGCCGATATCACGCCAGCGGACTCTCGGCCGCGACGTTTCATCCGGGCTATGTCAACTCCAACTTCGGCGAGGCATCGGGATCACGCTTTCTCGGCTTCATGCAGCACCACGTGCCGTTGATGGCCCGAGTCACAGCCACCGTGGAGCAGGGAGCCGAACAACTAGTCTGGCTGGCATCAAGCAGACCCGGTGTCGATTGGCAGCCAGGCGAGTACTACTCGAGGCACAAGATCGCGAGGGCCAACCGCGCGGCCTACGATCCCCTGCTTGCCGGTGAGCTGTGGGATCGCACGCTAGCCACGGTCACAAGGAGCCAGCGAGCCAGTTGACCACGATGCCGTCGCGGTGCGGTGCGTCGGATCCGGCCAGCGGGTGGCTGAGTGGATGGCGTGGTCGCGACAGCCCGGCCAGCGCGGCAACCATTGCGTCGCGCCGGCGACGATAGCGGGCGCGCATCCTGCGGCTGTGACGATCGTACTTACCCGCTGGTGATGAAGTCGGCCATCCTCAACTGATCAATTCCGTTGACGTAGAACCGCTGAGCGAACCGAGGTTCTAGGGAACGATCGCTGCGGTTCTGGCGCGACGGCCTCGGCCTCACCGAATTGTTCGACCACAAGTTCACCGGCGATTGGCCAGAATTGTTCGGCGCCAAGACCGATCGGCTTTGGTCAAGCTTTCTGGGCGATTCGCAAACACCCGACGGCGGGTCGGACTCTGGCCAGGCTTGCTGAGGAGCGCGGGTCGGTGAGACGTCGACCGTGACGGCGGCTGCCGAGCGTCACGCCGGCGTGACGACAGACCGAGCTAACGCGCGCTCTGACTAGCTGACGCGACAGTGTCCATTGGCGCCACCGGTCGGGACCAAGGACCCTAGGAAGCGCCACACACGTCCATAAGCTCGAATTGGAACTGCCCCGCAGCACGATCCGGAGATGTAACGCATGCACCACAACAGTCACCCGCATTCCTCTACACACTCAATGGTCACATTAGCGATCGACGAGCACCGCGGACGGACCTATGCGAAGGTTGAGTTGCAATGGGGCAGTTTACATCTGGCCGGACTGGGCGTGGCTTATCGCCATCCGGCCGATTATCTGGTGAGCAAAAACGGTCAGGAGCTGGCGACAGCGCGGGCCTTATCGGACCTGGCCGACAAGGTTACTGCCCTAAGCCGCGTGAGGGACTGAGGCGGTCTGCCTGAGTCGGCGCTCAGCAGAACCCGCGAGGCGCGATGCCCCTGCAGCAACGTCGCCATCGTGACCCCGGAGCCGTAGTGCTTTGGTGTGGTCTATCTCGCCGAAAACTGACAGCCCGGTGAATCCGCGGAGCTCATTGCTGGCCCTGTGTCGTTGTGGTGCATTATGTTTGGCGGCAGCCAACGGTGGGACGCAATGCCGGCCACAGCGTCAGCGTGGGGCCGAGTCCAGGGACTAAAATTGCATCGTTATAAAGATGCTCTGCAATCGGTCGAAGAGTACGGCTAACGGACGGTGGTCCCGGCCGACGGGGGCGCCAGCCAAGCAGGTCGATTGTCGCGGTCTCCAGCATCAGAGGCACTGTCGCAGATCGGGATATGGGCGCCTACTGTGTGTCGAAGGCGGGGGTGGACATGCTGGTCAAGGTCGCCGCGGTGGAGTGGGGCAGCTACGGCATCGGGGTGAATGCGGTTGGACCGGGCGTCACCCGAACCCAGATGCTGGCGAAACCGGAACAACTTCCCGGCTGGGTGGACGGCCTCTCCGGGCGAACCGCGCTGGGCCGCTTGGGCGAAGCCACCGACGTGGCCGGCCTGGCCCTGCGCAGGTTCAGCCGATTCCGAAATCGATCACACCCCTGATAATTTCACCATTAAGCAAATCGGTGTAGGCGTCGTTTATCTCATCGAGGCGATAACGCCTGGTGATCATCTCGTCGAGCTTAAGCTGCCCGGTCTGGTAGAGCCTGGCCAGCCGGGTGATGTCGGCCTTCGCGTTGCACGACCCGAATATGGTGCCCGCCAGCGTCTTGTTCATCAGGATGAAGTCCTGCAGGTCGATCTTGACCGACCGAGTCAATTGCGAGGTCATGCCGGTGAGCACACATGTCCCACCTTTGCGGGTCAGCCTCAGCGCGTCGCGGACGTCGTCGCCGGTGATCAGGGAAGGCGAGACCACAACGGCGTCGGCCATGACCCCGTAGGTCAGGTCACGCACCAGGTCCAGCGCCTCGGCGACGGTTGTGGCGGTGTGGGTTGCGCCGAAGAGCCGGGCTGACGTCTGCTTGAAGTCCACCGGGTCGACGGCGACGATCTGGGCCGCGCCGTTGATCCGGGCACCCTGAATCGCGCCCGTCCCGATTCCGCCGGCACCGACGATGACGACGGTATCGCCCGCCCGCATGCCAGTGCGATTCGCGACCGAACCGTAGCCGGTCGGAATGGCGCACGACAACAGCGCGCTCGGCGCCAGTGGTAGGTTCGGCTCGATCTTCACCAGCGAATTCGTCGACACCACGGTGTGTTCGGCGAATGCGCCGACCTTCGCCAGATGGCCTAACGGCCGACCGTCAGCGGTGTGATGACGAAATGTGCCGTCGGTGGGCATTCCCGGGATCATGGTGCCGATGCCGACATCGCAGAGGTACTCCATGCCGGTCGCACACCACCGGCACTGCCCGCACACCGCCACGAACGACATCACCACATGGTCGCCGGCAGCGAAATCGGTGACGCCCGGCCCGGTTTCACGCACGATGCCGGAACCCTCATGGCCGCCGATCGTCGGGAACATGGTTGGCAGCCCAAGCGATCGCAGCACCTCGTTCGGCGCCGACATGTCGCCCTTGAGAATGTGGTCGTCGGAGTGGCACAACCCGGCGGCTGCCATCTCGACCAGAACCTCGCCGGCCCGGGGCGGGTCCAGCTCGAATTCTTCGACCGACCACGGCCCGCCGACGTCATGCAGGACAGCCGCGCGGCTCCTCATGCAGCAGGCGAGAACGTGACCGGAAGCTTGTTGGGCGATCGGAAGGTGAGCCCAACGATTCTGGCCTCCTCGCCAGTCCCATCGTCGCGAACCAGGGCCAGATCTTTCACGCGGTCGAACAGGCTGTTCAACATGACCCGCGTTTCCAGGCGAGCCAGATGCATTCCCAGGCACATGTGGATACCGCCGGCGAAGGCGATGTGGGCTTGCCGCGGCCGGTGGATGTCGAACGTGTTGGCGTTGGTCCAACGACTTTCGTCGCGGTTGGCCGAACCCATAACCAGGTCGATCTGCGCGTCGGCCGGGATTGTCTTGCCACCGATTTCGACTTCTTCAGTGGTGGTCCGCATGACCATGGTCAGTGGGGTTTCGAACCGCAGGCCCTCCTCGATCGCTATCGGGATCAGCGACCGGTCCTGGTAGACCATCGCCAGCTGCTCGGGGTGGGCCAGCAGCAGATACAGCAGATTGCCCGACGAGCGATAGGTGGTCTCCAATCCGGCGGGCAGCAACAGGCGCAGGAACGCGATGATGGCCTCGTCGGTGAGCTTCTCGCCATCAATCTCGGCGGCCACCAGATCGCCGATGATGTCGTCGGTGAGTTTGCGGCGCCGCTGCTCGACTTGGTCGAGGAAGTAACCGTGCAACTCTGCCGCGGCGGTCAACCCTGCCATGATGTCGGTCTGGATCGAGATGAGGTCGAGCGACAGCCGCCGGAACAGGTCGAGATCCTCGGGGGGAAGTCCGAGCAGGGCGGAGATGATCCGGGTCGGAAACTCGAACGTCACCGCCTCGACCAGATCCGCTTCGCCGTGCTCTTTGATCTCGTCGACCAGCTGATCGCAGACCGGCCCGATGACCGACGGCTCCCAGCGGTGCAGCGCGGTGGCGCGGAAGGCCTTGGCCACCAGGTTGCGGTGGTCGTGGTGTTCTCTGCCGCCCATCGCCAGGATGGTGTGCCCCATCACCAGTCCGATGGTGTTGTCGTACTTGGCCGAAGTGAAGATCCGGTCGTCGCGGAAAGCCTGGAATACGCTGTCGTAGCCGAACAAGACCCACTCGTCGCTCGGCCGCATTTCCTCCGGCATCTGGGAGTGGTCCATCATCGTGCCGTGCCAGACGGGATCGGTGCGCCGCATGTATTCGTAGAACGGGTACGGACTGGTTTCACCGGTGGGGTCGAGGGTGACGGCTTGGCCCTCGGGATCGAAGTGGTCGGTGCGCAGCGTCATCAGCGCTCCTCCTGAGCAACCGGTTAAGCCCGTGCAGGCGGGCCCAGATTCGGGTGGAATGTCGCTATCATAATATAAATAGCAACGAAGCCCAACGGCTTCTGGTAATTGCTGCAACGGGCAGGAGGCGGTGATTCTCCGGTGCTCCGGCGCCGATTCGTGTGCTTCCTTGACGAGCTACCGCCGGGCGGGATGAAGCTGGTAGACGTCGGGAAGTTCGGCCCAGCGGGAGCGGATCATGCGTGGCAACGCCACCGCACTCTACGGGCTGCCATCGACCGTCAGCGCTCGACATCGCCGGCGTAGCTGATCGGGAGCGCAAAACCTTGCAGCCGGTCTATATCGGCGACGAGTATGCGGAACCGCTGTTGGGCGCCGACCAACTCGGCCGGCACTGGGCCCCGGTCGGCAGCCGTCTGAAGCGTGCGTCGGTGTCCTCGCAGCTGTGGTCGGCTGATGCGCTTGCCGGGGGCTGGCGCGCTGCATCCTGCTGAGCCGATGGAGTTTCACCCGAGCAGAATCCGACGCCGTACAAAGCGGCGCCAGCTGGATCACCTGGCTTCTGACGGCACGCGGCGAGAGGTACCGCATCTTCCACCACGTGGAGTCGCAGGTCTACCTTGAAGAGGGTTTTTCTGACGAGCTGGAACTTAAGCCGGAAGATGAGAGGGCATGACACAAATGAACCTCGCACGGCCGCAAGGCCTTAGCCGTATAGATCCGGCGCTGAGAGACTCCGCCGCCGGGCTGGGCGTCGTCGAATTCCACGCCGAGACCCTGCCCGCCGAGCGGGAGCACGCCAACCGGGTCACCGCCGAGCGGGCCGCGGCAGCCGACACCGCCGGGGTCGTCGTCGAATCGCGATCCATCGCCGGTCCGGATGGCCGGCAGCTGGACCTTCGCCTCTACCGAAGCCTTCAGCAGGGCGGCACCGGATCGGGGTTGCCCCTGGTGATCTACGCCCACGGCGGCGCGTTCGTGACCGGGAACCTCGACACCGACCACGCGCACTGCGTGGAGCTGGCCCGCGCGGCCGACTGCCTGGTGGTGTCGGTCGACTATCGCCTCGCACCCGAGGATCGGTGTCCGGCAGCCCTCGACGACGTCGAGGCCGGCTTGCGCTACGCGGTTAAGAACTGTGCCGACCTGGACGCCGACGCCGGCCGCCTGGCTGTGATGGGCCGCGATGCGGGTGCCGCTCTGGTCGCCGGCTTGGCCCAGCGGCTGTTCGACGACGAAGGTCCGAAGATCTTGGTGCAGATCCTGCATCAGCCGATGCTCGATTCCGACGCGACGCCGTCACGGCGCGAGTTTCAGCGCACACCTGGCCTCAATGGTCAGGCGGTCTCCCGGGCGTGGGGCCATTACCTTGGCCACGCCACGGCGAGCAGTCAGCACGTCCCCGCACACCGGGCGAATCTGGAGGGACTGCCGCCGACGTTTATCAGCTGCGCGGAGATCGACCCGTGCCGCGACGAAGCTATCGACTACGCGAACCGGCTACTGCACGCCTACGTCCACACCGAACTACACGTTTTCGCAGCAACATTCAATGGTTTCGATTCCGTGGTGCCGGATTGGGTTGTCTCCCAAGAGAACCAGGCTCTGCACGCACAGACGCTGCGCCGAGCGTTCGCTACGTAACAACGCTCGGCGTTGGGTTATCCCTACCGCTAGACCGGGGTGAACTTTGTGATCAGCCATTTACCGTCGACCCGGGCCAGGCTCACCAGTACGCTGCTGGCTGCCATCGACGGATCGGGGTTGTCCTTGCTTGTGGTGGTCTGGTCGACGAAAACCAGAACGACAGCCGAGTCAGGGTGCAGTTCCGACACCGCGGCGCGCACCACGTGAGCGCTGGTTTTCAGCGACTTCTGCTTGGCCGCCGGAGCCAAAATCTGCTGCGTGAACTGGTCGTAGTAGGACAGGAAATCCCCGGCGAGGTGTGACCTGGCGGTGACGAAGTCCTCGTCGAGCGAGTCGGGTGAGTACGACAGCAGGGCGACCGTCCCGTCAGAGGCCGCAGTGACCGCAACGCGCTCGACGCTGGGGTCGGTCTGCTGATCGGGCCGGTACTGCTTGACGTACAGCCAGGCCGTCGCGCCGCCGGAGATCAGGATGAGCAGGATCAGAATCACCGGAACAGGTTTCACAGTGACCTTCACCCGCCAGAGGTCACGTTTTCGGCGACGGGCCGGCGCGTGGGAGTCGGCATCTGAGACTTCTCCGTCAGATACCTCGGTTACCGGCTCGTCGAATTCGCTTGTTTCATCTGGGTCGATCGCTACGGTCTCAGCGGCCTCGATAGTTTCGGGGGCTTCGATAGTTTCGTGGGCTTCAGGGCTGTCGACGTCGCGCACATCATCGGTCACGGTACGAACTCAACTTTCGACATCTTGTACTGTCCGTCCTCTTCGGTCACGGTCACTCTGAGCCGCCACGTTCGTGGTTCGCCTTTGGCCCCCGCGGAATTGGTGACGCGTGATGTCGCCGCGACGAGTACCACAGCGGTATGCCAGTCCATGGATTCGACCGCCGCCGCGTTGACCGTTCCTTCGGTGACCACTTTGGACTGCTCGACCACCTTCGTGAAGTCGGCGGCCCGCTGCTGAAAGTCGTCCCGGAATTCACCGGTAGAGCTGTCGATCACCCGCTGGACGTCTTCCTTGGCTTTGTTGAAGTCGAGGGAGGTCATGTTGACGACGCCTTGCCGGGCCCCGCTGACGAACGCCGCGGCGCGTTGTTGCCGCTCGTTGGCCTCATGGTGCGTCCACACGATGTATCCGCTGAACAGGGCGAAGCCCAGGATGACAAGGATCGCGGCAGCTTTGGCAATCGTGGACAGTCGCGGGAACCGCAACCAGCGTCGCCATGAGGCCGGCTCTGCCGCTTCCTGGTCTGCGGCTTCCTCGTCGTAATCGGCTTCCTCGTCGTAATCGGCTTCCTCGTCGTAATCGGCTTCCTCGTCGTAATCGGCGTCGTCGTAATAATCGCCGTCGTCCTCGGCCTCGTCGTTCTCAGCGGCGGCCTCGGCGATGGCCAGCGCCTCACGCTTCAACCGGGCGGCGCGCGCGCGGGCATGCGCCGCGGCGGCCAGCGCTTCGGCTTCGGCGGCTTCAGCTTCGGCTTCGGCGACCAACGCCATCGCGTCGGCTTTCGATGTCACCGAATCCGTCGGTGGTTCGTTCGTCTCAGCCATTGCGGTTACAGCCTGTCGGCATCATTATCGACTGAACTCCGGTATCTCTTACGGTATCGCCCATTGCTAACATCAGAGTCGTCAGCGAACTCCGCTCCGACGAGGACCGATTAGGCGGATGATCAGCCATCCAGACTCTCCCCCCTGCTCCCTTCGCAGCAGCGAAGGGCGGCCAAGAAAAGTCGGGCCGGCATCATGACCGCTGTCGACTCTCCCGAAAAGATACTCTTTAGCTCCACCACCCACGCATTTCTCCAAAAAGAAGCACCGCTGCGCCATGTTCGGGAGTTGCACGCTGCAGGTGTGTCGTTTGACCCGAAATGGTGGCGGCGGGCCGCTGAGATTGGCTGGACGGGTCTGCTCGTTCCGGAGGAGTTAGGCGGCGGCAGCGTCTCGGGCAACGGCGTCGCGGATCTGGCCATGGTCGCCGAACAGCTTGGCAGGACGGTGGCGCCTGGCCCGCTGTATCCGGTCAGCACCGTGCTCGCGGGGCTGGTCGACTGCACCGGGCGGGACTCGCACGCTGGATTGACGGGTTCGCTGCTGTCCGGTGAAACGGTGGCCTCGTGGGCGGTTTCAGAGCCCGGCCGAGGCTGGGCGCCGCTGGATCCGACGGTCACAGTCACACCGGCCGACTCCGGCTACCGCATCGACGGCGCCAAAGATCGTGTCGAGGCCGGGGCCCAGAGTGCGGTGTTGCTGGTGGTGGCGCGATATGGCGACGAGGTTCGTCAGTTTCTGGTCCCGTCGAATGTGCCGGGGGTGCGGATTTCCCCCCAGCAGTCGGTCGACCTGGTCAAGCAGTACGCGAGGGTGGATTTCGACGGTGTGGTCGTGGATGGGTCGGCGGCTGTCGGTAGCGCCGCCGAGACCGTCGGGCTGATCGACCGGCAGAGCCAGATCGCTCAGGTACTGCAGTGCGCCGAGGTGGTCGGCATCCTGCAAACGGTCTTCGACTTCACTGTCCAGTGGGCGATGGACCGGCACACGTTCGGACGTCCGCTGGCGTCGTATCAAGCGCTCAAGCACGGGTTCGCCGACATGAAGATGTGGGTCGAAGCGTGCCGCGCTACCACGGCCGCGGCAGTTGCCGATATCGCCGCCCGCGCGCCAGGGGCGGGCCTATCGGCCAGCATCGCCAAGTCCTATGTTTCAGAGCTGGCCGGCCAGATCGTTCAGCGTTGTGTGCAGATGCACGGCGGCATCGGCGTGACCTGGGAACACGACCTGCATCTGTACTTGAGGCGGGTTGTGTTGTACCGCTCCATGTTCGGCACGCCGGAGGAACACAACCTTCGGGTCTACGCAGCGGAGAAAGCAGCCAGATGACGCGCACCGAATCCGTTGCGGAATTCGCCGCTCGGGCCAGAGCATGGTTGGCGGACAACATGCCTCCCATCGACCCGGAGTCGCCGCCGGCCGTGCCTCGCGACGACGAACGATGCTGGCAGCGAGCCCGAGAATTGCAAAAGCGGCTCTACGAAGGCGGATTCGCCGGTATCTGCTTCCCCCGCGAGTGCGGCGGCCTGGGACTGGACTACGAATATCAGCGGGCATTCGACGTGGAATCCCTCACCTACGAGATGCCGTTGATCCTCAACACACCGACGTTCACGATCTGCTGTGCCACGCTGCTCGACACCGGCAGTGAGGAGCAGAAGAAGCAGCACATCGCCGCCGCGCTGCGCGGCAACGAAGTGCTGGTCCAGCTGTTGTCCGAGCCCGGCGGAGGATCGGATCTGGCCGGTGTCATCACCAGGGCCGAGCGACAGGGCGACCGGTGGGTGATCAACGGCGCAAAGACGTGGAGCACCAGCGCGTTCGCAGCCGACTACGGACTGTGTCTGGCCCGCACCAAGTGGGATGTGCCCAAGCACGACGGCCTGACCATGTTCCTGGTACCGATTGCTCATCCGGGAATCACGTTGCGGCGCATCACGCAGGTGAACGGTTCCACCGAGTTCTGTGAAGAGTTCCTGGACGGGGTGGACGTCGGCGACGACGCCGTGGTTGGTGAGGTGAACAACGGCTGGGCGGTGGCCTCGCGACAGCTGTACCACGAACGCCGCGCGGTCGGGCAGGGCTCGGAGTTCGCCAGCGGCAGCGGCAGCGAGGGCGGCCACACGACGCCGGTCGACTACGCCGATCTGGCGGAGAAGACCGGCCAGGCCGACAGCGAGCGCGTGCATGAGATGGCCGGCCGGGCGCTGGTGCACCGCGCGGTAGCCGAGCAGCTGATCGATCACGTCTACCGCAGTGTCAGGGACGGCGTACTACCGCCGGCCGGCGGAACGCTCATCAGGCTCTTTCACGCCGAGACGGTGACCCTGGAGATGGACACCGCGCTGTCGATCGCGGGCGCGGCCGGCGTGGTCGGGGAATACGGCGAAGGCCTGCAGACCGGATTGCGGTACCTGGCCCGCCAGTCGGTCGCCATCGGCGGCGGCACAACGGAGATGGCGCGCAACGTCATTGGCGAACGGGTGCTGAACTTCCCACGGGAATACGCTGCTGACCGCGGGGTGCCGTTCAATCAGGTGCGGCACGGCCAGGCACGCTGACGACGCTACTCTTCGGCGAAGACGTTCTCGGCGTTCCAAGGTGGATGCGGTGTTGGAATCGACACCGCCGCGACGGCCGGCGAACGCGCGGCAGCCGATGAAATCAAGGCCATTGACGTCGACGACGAATGGTCCGGGCCGGGTGGCGACTGCAGCCGCCTCGGTGACCAGACCTTGCCAGGTGTGCTCTTTGGACGCGCCGATGATCACCGGGGTGGACCGGCGTCTTAGTCTTCGATGGGTGGCAAATTGCCCAGGTCTGCGACAGCGACTCGGCCGGCCTCCGACCGGGGTACGAAGACATGTCGGTGCCCCGTCCGTCGCCGGTGACGATCGACCGGGCAAGCGAAGCCTTCTTAGGACAGCCCCGTGATTACGCGCTGACCGGTTTCGAGACCGGCTTTGAGACCTTCATGACCTTCATCATGTTGCCGCCCATGATCTTTTCGACGTCTTCGGAGTCGAAATCGGAAAGTTCGTCGACGAACGAAATGGGGTCCTTCAGGCCTTCGGGGTGTGGCCAGTCGGATCCGAAGACCACTCGGTCGGTGCCAACCATCTTGACGATCTCGGTGAACCGGTCTTCCCAGAACGGGCTGACGTAGACGCACCGCTTGAACGCCTCGACGGGGTCCTCGCTGAAAGCGCTCGGCATCTTCTTGTAGACACTCTTGAGCCCTCTGAACAGGTCCGGCACCCAGTCGGCGCCGTTTTCGATCGACAGAATGCGCAAATCGGGGTTGCGGGACAGTGCGCCGTGGCAGACCAAAGCACCCATCGCGTCCTCGATGGGTCGCTTGCCCATGGCCAGCATCCGGAAGGCGGTCGGCTTGAACGGCAGGAATTCGTCGCCGGGTTCCCAGATGTTGAGCAACTCGGAGTAACCGCTGTCCGACGCATGCATCGAGACTGGGATCTCGGCCCTGATGCAGGCCTGCCAGAACGGGTCGAACTCCTCGAAACCGAAGGATCGGCTGCCGCGGTAACCGGGCACCGGCGCCGGGCGGACCAGCACGGTGCGCGCGCCCCGCTCCAGACACCACTCGAGTTCTTCGAGCGCACGGTCGAGAATGGGCAGCGTGATCACCGGGGTGGCGAAGATGCGCTCCTGGTAGTTGAACGACCAGGTCTCATACATCCATTGGTTGAGTGCGTGGATGACGTCGTGGGTCATCTCGGGGTCGTCTTTCATGCGCTCTTCGACCAGGCTGGCCAGCGTGGGGAACATCAAGGCGTAGTCGATGCCGAGCTCATCCATGACCTCCAGCCGCGGTCCCGGTTCACGGAAAGCGGGGATCGCCTTCATCGGCTCGCCCAGCACCTCGCGGTAGCTCTTGCCTCCGCTGCCGTGGCGGAAGTACTCCTCTTGCGCACCCGGCCGGGCCACCACTTCGAACGTCGGGTTCGGGATGTAGTCGCTGATGTGGCCACGCACCACGATCTTGGTGCGACCGCGGACCTGCACGTAGTCGATCACGTGCTTGCGTTTGTCGGGAAGGAACTTGGTCAGCGCTTCCTGCGGTTCGTACATGTGGTTGTCGGCGTCGAACACAGGGAAGGAAAGTTCGCGGGACGGCATGGCGATCTCCTTGCAGAGGTCTTGATTCTCAGGGTGGTAATGACGTTACCACTTCTGCGCAACAAGGTGTGCACGGGCCTGCGCGGTCTGCCCCGAGGGCACCGCTAATCGCGCGCGGTGGTGTCGGGGAGGTTGATGAGGGCGAAATTCACGGTCGCCGTCGCGGCGAGCTCGCCGTCGCCGTCGCCGAATATGTCGACCTGCATGACCAGCGACCGCCGGCCCGCCCGTAGCACCCGGGGCACTGCGAGTGCCGATCCCTGCCTGATCGGCCGCAGGTAGCGGACAAAGAGGTCGGCGGTCGTCATGGCGGTGCCCGGTTGCAGATATTCCAGCCCGAGTTGTCCGCCCGCCACGTCGGCAAGCGTGGCGATCAAGCCACCCTGAAGTGCGCCGGAGGTGTTGACCACTTGCGGGCTGACCGGCATCGTCATCGCGAACTCGTCGTCGTGGGCAGTGGCTTGGCGCATTCCGATTCGGGCGAACAATTCGGCCAGCGTGGGTTCGGCCGAGTCGTCTTCGGTGTCACGGATCCCGAGGGCGCGGGTGCAGAAGTCGTACAGCTGACCGGCGTCTATCGGTGTTCCGTTCAATTCGGCGCCCAGCCAGCGCAACCGGAGCGCACCCACCATCGTCTGCATGACAATCGCCGCCGCGGCCCCGACGTCCAGTCCGGGCCTGAAGACCCCTTCGGTGATGCCCTGCCCGACGATGTCGCGAATCAGTCGATGAAGGGTCGAGAGGACTCGGGCGTATTCACGGGGCCGGGTCTCGGCCAGGTGCTGGTTGTAGAGACTCAACGCCCGATTGAGGCTGTCCTGGGTGCTCGATTCAGGTTGGGCGCTGACGCGGTCTATCACCAGTTTCAGCGCTGCCGTGCTGTCCAGTCCGTTGGTCTCGGATCGCCAAATCTGCACCGATTGCGCGATTGTCCTGTCGAACAGCTTCAGCAGCAATTCGTCCTTGCTGCTGAAGTGCTGGTAGAAGGCCCGCAGCGAGGTCTTGGACCGCGCGACGACCTCCTGCACGGTGAAGTCGGTGCGTCCGGTTTCGCCCAGTATCTCGACCGCGGTCTTGATGAAGCGGTCGGCGCGCGTTACTTCTGCTTCGTCCGCACCGGCCGTGGGCATCCCGCCTCCTCTGTCACGTGCCCATCACGTCGTGAGAATGAGGTTACCGTACTTTGCCGCCAATATCGGCGGACCGAATGTTGCTGGGACGGTAGAACGGTGGCGGGTGGTCTGGATAGCACACGACGACTGCGATGGCAGCTGCGTGGTCGGCGTGCCACGGGACAGCTTGGGCAGGATGACGGTGATGTCTTTTCCGGCGACCGGCTGGTTGGATAAGGCCGTTACCCACGGGGGCAGCTCAGGCTCAGACAGTGGACCCTGGACGGGTCGCGGGTGAGTGGGCTGGTCACCCGTTAGAGCATGGATTGGATCATGACTCCGCCGTCGGCGACAGCTTGGTCAGGCGCGTCGCCGGTTTGCCTGAAGTCGATGAAGACCGACAGCTGGTTCGACGTGTTCAGCAGCTCACTGAATGCGCCGACGACGCCAAGTAGGCCCTGCTGTGTTGACACGTCGGCGATATAGTCGATGGTGGCGGACTGCTGGAACTTGGCGCTTTGCAGCGCTTTCGTATTGGGCTTCCCCAACAACACGTTGCTCAAACCGCTCGACGTGCTGGTCAACCGATTGATGTCGGCCTGCAGCACGGCGACGACATCTGTCCCACTAGCTGGTTTGACCCCGACGTGCATCTCCGCGCTGGAAGTCGGCGCGGTCGAGCGTCACCCAGTCCGGGCCCCGGCTTCCCACCGTCCATCCCGGTGCGGGGGTGATCCAGACGTCCTGCCCGATGTTGATTGGATCGGCCGCGGTGAGCGCCACCGCCATGCGCCGCGCTGGTGTGGGTGTGCGTGCCGGCTCGTCTGACGGGTTGGGTGGTCGGGAAATGCCGGAGTGAGCGAGGCCGGTCATGGCGGCATGGCTACTGGACAGCATCGGCGGCAGCGGTTTGGGCTGGTTGGCTGTGCCGGTCAGGACGATCGCCACAGTCACGGCTGCGGCGATGAGGATGACCACGCCGATGATGATTGCGATGACGACCGGCCGCAGTCGGTGCCCGACCCGTCTCCCGCTGCCGGGGTAATGCAGTGGTGGGGGAGTGTGCGGCGGCGGCGTTGATGACATCGTGGCTCCTGGTTTGGCTGTGGTTTTCAGACCGACGGTGAAGCGCCCGTTGGCGCGGAGGGGTGGCGGGACAGTGCAGCCGTGGTTGTTCCACAGACTTGGCAGAACGCGGCACCGGCGCCGATTGCTGCGCCGCAGTGCGCGCAGATCTGGTGGGTGTCGGGGGCGCGGATCAAGGCGTGGTCCTCGGTGAGGGCGGCCTGGGCTTCGGCGAGCAGCGCGGTGTGCAAGGTGTCGCGCGTGGCAAGCAGACCGGCCGCGGCCAGCACCAGCGCCACCAGGGTGGTCAGCACGATGCCGCGGGTGCCGTAGGGAGTGAGCAGGGTGGTGGCCAATTCGTAGAGCACCACCAGCACCAGACCTTTGGCCACTCCCAGGGCGGTGTTCACGCCGGCGCCGCGCAGCGGCACCACGACCAAGGCGGCGGCGGTGGCAAAGATGATGGGCTGCAGTAACCCGAGCGTCAGCGCGATGAACGCCACGTGGGCCGGGTCCCCGGCGGTCGCCTCGATGTGGGTGAATGCGAGGCGTTGCACGACCACACTCAGCCCCAGCGAGAGCGCGGCACCGCTGAGTGAGCAGGCGACCACGGCATCGACGGGGTGCCGAAAGGCGCTGCGCGCGGTCGTCAGGATCGGCGCGATGAGCACCGCGACGAAACCCACGACCGGGATGAGCACGCCCAGTTCGAGGATCTGGGTGAGCGTGGGCAGCCGGTGATACGGCTCGACCAGCAGCACAGGTTTGGTGAAGTGCTGTTCGAGCAGCCCCACACCGACGCCGAGCACCAGGGAAAGTAGAAACGCCACGCCGATGAGGGTGATCGGCTCCTCGCGCCACATATCGTGGTCGTGTATGTAGATCAACACGACCGTCGGCAGCGCAATCGCCGCCAGTACCAATGCGACCGAGAGCACCCCGAACGCGGCGGCGGTCAACGCCGCCAGCAGCGCTAGGGCGATCGCGCCGCGGTAGATGTGGTGACGCCCGCCCGACAGGTGCGGCATCAGCGTGCTCATCACCGCCAGCGCCCGCACCGGTTCGTCGGGATGGGCGGCGAAATGCCGGGACCGATCGATGGCCGGATGTAGGGGAGTGCCGCAACGGGCGCAGAAGCGGGCCGCGTCAGGGTGTGGGGTCGAGCAATTCGGGCAGTCCATCAGCACCTCCGGTTAGTCAGCGGCTACATGCCTTACGGCCGACGACTGCATCGCTGACGCAAAGCGATCGCGACCCAGACCGATAACCACGCGGCCTGTCGAGGGCATGTCGGAGCGCGTCGCTCATAGCGTACAAGCCAACCGGCGGCGCAGCGCCGCCTACTCAGCATCTCTTCAGCATCTGTCCAGCATCGTGTTCGATTCCCGCCTGGATCTTCTTGGTCAAGCAAAAGGCCTGGGTCCGTTCCGCCCCCCGTTCGGCAAATCACCACAGCGCCTCGGCGCCGTCGGTGAACAAATCGCGGGATGCCAGGACGGTGCGGTTCGATATTCCTGGGCAGCTAGTGGCGGCATCGCCGTATCCGCAGCATCGTGACGCCGGCGAATTGTCCTGGGCCGTGGTGGACGCCGAACGCCCCGGTGCTTATCCGCCCCGGGCTGCGATCATCGCCGAGCGGTTCACCTTGGTCGCCGCTGTGCGGGGAATCTCGTCGACGAACTCGACCGTCTTGGGAACCTTGTACGGGGCGAGCCGGCTCTTCGCGTACTCGATCACCTGCTGCTCGGTGGGCGGCAACGCGGCCGGGTCTTGGTCCGCGCGTTGGACCACGGCGTGCACCCGGCGTCCCCAGTGTGGGTCGGCGATTCCGATAACCACGACGTCGGCGATGCCAGGGTGCCCGACGAGCGCGGACTCGACCTCCGCCGGAAAGACGTTGGCGCCGCCGGTGATGATCATGTCTGCACGACGGTCGGTGATGTAAAGGTAGCCGTCGGTGTCCAGGTGGCCGATGTCGCCGGCGGAACGAAACCCGTCGTCGGTCGACGGTAGTGGCGGCGCCTCTCCCAGATAGCGGTATCCCGCACTCATCGGTGCGCGCAGGTAGACGTCGCCCCGTTCGCCGGGGCCCAGCGGTCTTTTCTCGGCATCCAGAATGCGGATCTCGGTGTCCCGGAAGCCGCGGCCGACGCTGCCCGGATGAGTCAGCCACTCGTCGCCGCGCAACGCGGTGAGGCCGAGATTTTCGGTCATGCCGTAGGCCGTCACGATCTGTTCGGGACTGAGCAGCTCGAACCAGGTATGCAGCAGCGTAGGCGGCATTACCGCGGCGCCCTGCAGGATGAAGACGACGCTGGACAAGTCCCGTTGCCGGATGTCGGGCAGGGCCGCGATGCGCGCCAGCATCGTCGGTGTGGCCGTGAAGTTGGTGATCCGATGGCGTTCGATCACGTCCACAACCAGTGCCGCGTCGAACTTTTCGAGCACCACCAGATGGTCACCGGCCAGTAGGAAGAGGAGAGTGGCGAAGCCGTTGGTGTGATACATCGGCGCGGGCACCATGATGATCTGCGGCTGGGCTATCGGTGTCCAGGCCGACAAGAACGGCTCGCCGTGCTGAGGCGTCCACAACGACGGCGCCAAGTTGAGGATCACCTTGGGTACGCCGGTTGAACCGCTGCTGCAGATTCCGTTGGCGGTAGGGGAAATAGCCACGGGCAGTGGACTTCCGGACTCGCTGGCGGCCCGCGAATCGAGCTCCCATCGGCTCTTTTCGTCGACGACCACGGCGGGTTCGATCACCGCGCGCACCCGGTTTCGCTCCCATTCGGGCAGATCCCAGTGCATGGGAATGGGAACCGCACCGATCTTCCAGCACCCCAGCGTGGCCAGCAGGAGGTGTTCCGAATTCGGGATCGCAAGTGCGACCGGGGAACCCGTTTCAGCGCCGTTGGCGGCCAGTGCCCGCCCCCACTGGTTGGCGCGGGCGTCGAGCTCACCGAAGGTCAGCGCGCGCGCGGTACCGTCGAGCGCGACAATGGTCACAGCCGTCTCGTCGCGCCGCTGTTCAGCGAGCTCATGGAGTTTGGTCCCGAACGGGATTCCTTCATCGAGCGGGTTGGGGGTCACTCCGGATGCGATGGGTCCGGTGCTCATGAGCGTCGCTCTCCCCCGCTAGCGGGAGGTGCCCCCACCTCATCGCCTCGTTCTGCATCGTCGCCGGCGCGGCTCATGCCGATACCGGCCCACTGAACAGTGTCTCCAGGTAGCCGTCGCGGACGTCGGGTATCAGGCGCAGGCTGAGCGCCTCGGCGCCCAAGGGCAACCGGATAAGCGGCTGGGTGTGCCGGTCGAGCACGCTGACGTCGGACTCGTCGCAGAAGCCCAGAGCGCCGAGCAACTGATGGGCGGTGCGCAGCACCTGCCGTGCGGCGTCGGCGGCCTTGAGCCGCAGAACCAGGGCGTCGGCCGAACGAACTTGCGCTGCTGTCGATTCCGGCCGGCAGATGGTGTACTTGGCGAGTTCGTGAAGTCCGCGCACCGCGACGGAGGCATCCGCGACCGCGAACCTGACGGCCTGGAAATCCGCTAGCGGCTTGCCGAATTGAACGCGGGCGCGCACGTGGTCGGTGACGATCTGCAGCGACTGCTGCATCGCCCCGAGAATCCGCCATGACCCCAGCACAAGATGCAGGTTAACGTCAGCGGCAGGGACGGTGCCGTCGGGTGCACTCAAGGTGACCGGCACCAGAAACGGCCCCAATCTGGCATTCGTTCGCGATTCCGGCTGCGGGCGGTACCGGTTGCCGTCCAGGTCGGCCGCGATCCAGTCACCCGGCAGATCGCCGTGGTTGATGCGGGGTGCTTCGGAATTCACCAGGGCCAGCCGAGCGCCGTCGATCGCCATCAGCTCCTCGACCAGCGGATAGGGCAGAGCCGTCGCGCCGGCGGCCCGGCAGAGCACCGCCGCGGCCAGCACGTCGTCGGAACCCGACCGGACGTCGAGCTCGAACGCACCGACCTCGTTCAGGGCATCGCGTGCCGAATGGCGAATGCCGTCGTCGGTCTCGGCCCGCAGCGCCGCCGCCGGGCCGCCCAGCCGGGCCAGCCGCTTGGCGGCGACGGCGGCGAAGTCGCTAATATCTCGTGGCAGTTCAGTATTCACCGATGTTCTCCCAAGACGTCCCGGGCCACCAACATTCGCTGCACCTCGATGGTGCCCGACGCCACGGTGGCCGCCTGTGCGTAGCGCCAATGGTCTTCGATCGCCCCGTGCAGCGGTGCCGACGCGCCGCTGTCCAGCGCGGCCGGGCCCAGCACGTCGAAAAGTAATTCGGCGACCTGCTGATCGCAGGTGGTGGTGGCGATGCGGGCGGCACTGGCCGCCGCACCCGCCGACGGGTCGTCCTGCAGCGACACGGCTCGATAGGCCAGCAGTCTGGCCACCCTTAGGTCGACGAGCGCCCGGACCCAGCGGGCGCGAATCGATTCGGGCAGCTCGTCCCAGTCGTCGCCGAGCTGGGTGCGCAACCGGTCGAGCAGCGATTCGCACCGTGCATAGCGGGCGATGCCGACGCGTTCGAATGCCAGCGCTTCCCGCATCACCCGCCAGCCGTCGCCGGGCTCACCCAGCACGTCGTCGGGGAATGCCTGCACCCCGTCGAGGAACATCTCGTTGAGGTGATGCGGTCCCAGCATCGACGAGATCGGCCGGACCGTGAAACCGGGCCGGTCCATGGGAATCATAAACAGGGTGAGCCGCTTCGGCTTAGGAGCCTCCGGGTGGGTGCACGCCGCCAGCACGCACCAGGATGCCATCCGGGCATACGAGGTCCATACCTTCTGGCCGGTGATGCGCCAGCCGTCGCCGTCCGGTACGGCGCGGGTACGCAATGAGGCGAGATCGGTTCCGGCCTCCGGTTCGGAAAATCCTTGGCACCAGACCACTTCGCCGGCTGCGATAGCGGACAGGTGTTTGGCCTTCTGTTCTGCTGTCCCGTAACGCATCACCGCCGGGCCAACCCAGTTGATTCCCATGTACTGCGGACCACGGGGTTCGTGGTGGGCCCACATCTCCTCGCGCAGCACCGTCTGCTGCCAGACCGAACCGCCGCCGCCCCCATGCTCTTTCGGCCAGGCCAACGCCAGCAATCCCTCGGCTGCCAGTAGTTTGCAGAACGACTCGGTGGTGGCAAGGTCTTGCGGGTCGTCGGTACACGCGCCGAGAAAGTCAGCCGGTATGTGGTTGGCTATCAACTGCCGCAATCGGTTTCGCAGTTCACCGGCGTCATCGCCGAGGTCGTAATCCATCGTCGTCATCCCTTCGGCAGCCCGAGCAGCCGCTCGGCGATGATGTTGCGCTGGACCTCGGATGTTCCGCCGTAGATGGTCGCGGCCAGTGCATCCTGGCGTTCGAAGAGCAGATCCGGGTCACTGGCCGAAGCTGGGCCTGCGGCCACCGCGCTCAATTCCCAAACTCGTTGCAGAGTTACCGAGCCGAGCAGTTTCAGGATGTCGGCTTCCGGGCTGGGACGTCCCGCGAGCTCGTTACCCAGGGCGCGGTATCCGGTGGCCCGCAGCGCTTCGGCATCGGCGAGTAACGAGCCCAGCCCGGTGTAGATGTCCTCGGCGGCCGAGCCCCTCCGTACCGAGTCGAGTCCGCGCTTGATCTCGACCCAGTTCATGATCCAGATCATCTGGCGTTCATGTTGCAACGACGACAACGCGACGTTCCAGCCGCCGTTGCATGGACCCAGCAGATTATCGACCGGCACCTCCACGTCGTCGAGGAAAACCTCACAGAACGTCTCATCGGAGATCGACGCCATCCGAATGGGTTCGATCCTCACCCCGGGCGACTGCAGGTCGAGAATGAGGCAGGAGATGCCGCGGTGTTTCGGCGCATCCGGATCAGTGCGGGCATACAGGGTGCACCACCGCGACAGGTGGGCCTGTGTGGTCCAGATCTTGTGACCGCTGACCCGGAACACGTCGCCGTCGCGCTCGGCGCGGGTGCGCAGGCTGGCGAAATCCGATCCGGCTTCGGGTTCGGACATGCCCAGCGCCCACCATTCGTCGCCGCGCAGCAGCGGTATCAGCAGCCGGTCGATCTGCTCAGGTGTGCCGAACTGGCGGATGCCTGGTGCGGCGACGTTGGGGCCGGCGATGTTGGGCAGCTTGGGGGCGGACCGCACCGCGGCCTCGATCCGGATTTCCATTGCGTCGCGCAAGCCCAGCGATCGACCGCCATGCTCGCGGGGCCAAGTGGGCTGTATCCACCCGGCCTCGAAGGCGGCCCGCTGATAGTCACGACGCAGCGGAATATCCCAGCGGTACCGGCGATATCGCTCGCCGTAGTAGTCGTCGGGCAGAAACTCCGTCAACCACGCGCCGAATTCGGCGGCCACTGCCGTCATGCCGCGCCTCCGGCGAAGCGCCGGCCCACCTCGTGATACAGCGCGCGACTGTCGCCCAGCATTGCGGCGCCCTGCCAGGCGTGCCGGACGTAGAGGTGGATGTCGTGTTCCCAGGTCTGTCCGAGGGCGCCGTGCACCTGGACCGCGGTGCGCGCACAGTTGGCCGCCGCGTCGCCGGCTGCCGCCTTGGCGAGCGCCGCTGCGGTCCAGGCGGCTGCCGGTGTGGTCGTCGGATCAGCGAGACGGAAGGCCGCCGCGTAGGTGAGGCTACGGGCGCGCTCCAGGCTGACGTAGTTGTCGGCCAGCGCGTGTTTGATCCCCTGGAATGCGCCGATCGGCGTGCCGAACTGACGTCGCGACTTCGCGTGCTCGACGGAGCGGTGCAGGGCGGCGCTGGCCACTCCCACCAGGTCGGCGGCCGCGGCCGCCAGCGGTGCCGTCAAGGCCGATTCGATTTCGACCGGCGCGGTGACCACGGGTTGGGTGTCGATCTCGACCTCGGCCACGGGTTGTGCGGGGTCGATAGATTCACCCGCCAGGGTGGTGACGCCGTCGCCGCAGCGCGCAACCGCGGCCACAGTGCCCTGCCCGGATGCGGCCAGGGTGACGACCAGCTCGGCACGAGACAGGTTGGGGACCGCGACCGCACGTCCGCGCAGGCGTCCGTGCTGCAGCGTCATCGCTGTTCCCGGTAGCCGATTGGCGGGGGAGTGAACCGCCAGGGTTGCGACGACACCGCCCGCGATCTCGGCGAGCACGTCGTTGACGACGGGGCCGCAGGCACGCAACACACCCGCGGCCAGACCGACGCTGCTGAGCAATGGGATGGGCGCGATGGCGGCGCCGCACTCCTCGAGGACCACCGCCAGCTCGACGGGGCCGAAATCGCCATTCGAACCAGATGCCGCGAGTTCAGTCCAGCCGAGGTCGACCACGGTCTTCCACAGGGCGCGCCAGCGCTCCGGATCCGTCATGGCTTGACGGGCGGTGTCGGGCGGACACTCGGCACGCAGGATGTCGCGCACGGTGTCGCGCAGCGCCAGCTGCTCCGAAGTCAGACCAACATCCATAAGACCCCTAACATAATAAAAATAGTAAACTAGCGACCCGGACGCAATCGCACAGACGCTGAATACGCATAGGTGGGCATATGGTCGAGTGGTATCTGTTCCTGCCGCAGTTGCGGTTGTCGGTAGCCGACATCGTGGAGCGGGCGCGGCATGCCGAGGCCAGTGGATTTGACGGGGTGGCGTTCATCGACCACCTCGAGGCGCCCGGGCTGCCCGACGAAAGCATCTGGGAGGCAATGAGCATTGCCACTTGGGTGGCGGCCAAGACGCAGCGGCTGCGCATCGGGCATCTGGTGCTCTGTGACGCGTTCCGGCATCCGGCAGTGCTCGCCAAGCAGGCCGTCACGCTGTCGGCGGCATCGGACGGCAGGTTCGAGCTCGGCATCGGTTCGGGATCCTGGCCCGCAGAGTTCACCAGATTCGCGGTCGGTCAGCAGGATCCGGTGGCCCGAGTCGAGCAACTGGAACGCCACCTGGCCCTGATCACGCAGTACTGGGGTGACGGCGAGAAGGGTCAGGCCCCACGACCGGCGCATCCGATACCGCTGATCCTGGGCGGCAGCGGGCGCCGGATGATGGAACTGGTTCGTAAATACGCAGATTGGTGGAACCTGCAGGCGAACCACATTGATCGGTTGTCCCGGCTGGCCCCGGCAGCGGGATCGGCCCGGCTATCGACTCAGCAGATGGTGGGCTTTGTCCGCGCGGGCAGCGATCCGGGCGCCGTGCGCGAGGTGAGCACCCGGCGATTCGGTTACCTGGGGCCCGGGCTGGTCTGCGGCGATGCCGACGAGTTGATCGGGCACTTCGCCGGCCTGGCCGCCCAGCGGGTCGAGCGTTTCTATGTGTGGTTCGCCGATTTCGCCGTCCCGGATTCCCTTGCCGAGTTCGGCGAATCGGTGATCAAGGCATTCCCGGGCGTTCCGCCGCGCGCCCGCCGGGCTTCGGTAGGCACAACGGGCGGGCGGGCGAAAGGGCCGCGCCGCACCGCGCTCAGCCGGATCTCCGGCAGATCGACTGACGGGTCGACGGTGTCCAGCCAGGCAACCGTTTCGGCGATGTCGGACACCTGGATTGCGTACATCTCGAAGGGAACGTCGGTCAGCATCTGTGTTTCCACGGGCCCGGCGTCACGATGTGGACGCTGATGCCGTCCCGGTCGACTTCGAGCGCCAGTGCGCGGGCGAACGCGTTCATGCCGGCTTTCGACGCGGAGTAGGCGGTACGGGCCGGCATCGGTTCGTGCGCCGCCGACGAAGAGATGAAAACCAAGCGCGAGCCTGCGCCGCATCCGCGGCAGCACCGCGGAGGTCACCACAAAGCAGGAATCCAGGTTGGCCGACATGATCGTCTGCCACTGCTCGAATGTCTGCTTGCGCGCGTAGGTTCCGCCCAGCGTTCCGGAGGCGTGCACGACGAGGTCGATCGTGTCGAGTTGGCTTATCGCAGCCGGAGAACCCGACTGGATCGGACGCGTCGGCGACGATGTGGCGCGCGCCGATCTCCTCGGCCGCCGCGCGCAGCGGGCCTTCGCGACGGGCCACGAGTACCACGTCGTAGCCGAGCTCATACAGCTTGCCGGCGCATGCTTTTCCGATCCCACCACTGCCGCCGGTGACCAATGCGGTTCTCGAGGGCGTCAAGGGCTTCCCTTAGGTGCGTCGGACATCCCGCGGGCGTGACAACGCTTGCGGGGAAAGCGCATAGATCCGTTGTTCTCCTCGACCGGACAACACATAGGTCTGCGCGTCGGCGAGGTGGCGGCCCGCGATGCGCCGGGCCCGGTCGACGTCACCCTCGGCGATCGTCTCGGCCAGCTTGATATGCGTGTTGAGCACCGCGCGGCGCTTGGCCAGCGACGGGTAGGTGCCACGCGCCGCGCTCTCGTCGGCCCACTGCCGTTCGTGGCTGGTCCACAGCGACTCCAAGCTGCCGACGACCGCGATGATGGTGTGGTTGCCACAGCCGCGGACAACGAGATCATGGAATTGACGGCCGATTTCGGTGAAGAGCCGACCGTCGTCGAGGTGCTCGGCCATGGAATCGTTGACCTGCTTGAGTTCTGGCACCAAGGTGTCCGCGCGGTCGGGCCGTTGCGCCGCCAGTGCGGCACAGGCCGGCTCGAGTTCCTGCAACGCCGCGCCCAGGTCGGCGACGGCGACGGACTCGCTCTGCAACAGCAGACCGAGCATGTAGGCGGCACTGGTCTTCGCCGGTGCGTGCACGACGGCGCCGCCGCGGTTGCCCCGCCGGACGG
This sequence comes from uncultured Actinomycetota bacterium, assembly GCA_963763005.1. Taxonomy (GTDB): domain Bacteria; phylum Actinomycetota; class Actinomycetes; order Mycobacteriales; family Mycobacteriaceae; genus Mycobacterium. The sequence goes on along the minus strand of CAVXMI010000005.1, from coordinate 339,601 downwards.
AGACCAGTCCCTCGGTCTCCAAGATCCGCAGTGCTTCCCGCAGCGAGACCAGGCTGACGTTGAACTGTTCGACGAGGACCTCCTGGCGTGGCAAGAGATCGCCGTCGGCGAGCTCGCCGTCGATGATCTGACGGCGCAACTCGTCGGCTACGATTTCGGCGATCCGCGGCGCCGACAACCGGCGGCGGGCGTCGGGGCCAATTCCCAGGGCGGTCATCCGATCCTCGCAACAAACAGCAGGAGAGAGCGCACGGCTGGCCGCGAACTCGACTGGCTTAGCTATCTTAGCAGTAATGGTATAAATAGCGGCGTGAGTCGCGGGTCCGACAACCGGCCGACACCGCTTGAGAAATTGCGTGTCGTCGAGATCAGTGACCGCATAGCCGGCAGCTACTGCGGGAAGCTGTTGGTCGATGCCGGTGCGCAGGTGCGCAAAATCGAACCGCCGCAAGGAGATCCCTTGCGGCTGTACTCGGCCACCTGTTCGCCGGTGCCGGATGCCGCCCACGGTCATGCCTCGCCGTTGTTCAGCTACCTCAACGCGGGCAAGAGCAGCCTGAGCCTGGTTCCGGATTCCGAGCGATATCGTGCCGAACTCGCCGCTGCCGATGTCGTGGTCGTCACTGCCGGCCGGTCGCAGGCCGCGGCCCTGGGTATCGATCCGCAGCAGTTGCTGGCTGACTCTGGCCAGGCGGTCGTCGTCACGATCTCCGATTTCGGCTGGACCGGTCCGTTCGCTGATCGTGCCGCCAGCGAGTTCACGCTTCAGTCGTGGTCCGGCTGCACTGGCTTTCGGGGTGATCCGGCCGGACCCCCCATCTCGATCGGCGGCGAACTAGGGGAGTACATGGGTGGCGTGTGCGCCGCCTTCGGCGCGCTGGCCGTGCGCCGCCGCGTCGAACACGATGGCCCGGGTGAGCATCTCGATCTGTCCATGCTCGAGGCGATGACCCTGATGCAGAGCAGCGAATGGCTGCATTCGCAACTGCTGCAGGTCCCGCCCATTCGCCGCACTCTCGAAGTGCCCTCGATCGAACCGGCCAAGGACGGCTACGTCGGGATCACGATGGTCACCGGTCAGCAGTGGCTCGACTTTGCCGCGATGGTCGAATGCCCACAGCTGGCGGAGATTCCGCAGCTGCGTTTTCAGATTGGCCGCTGGGAATACCGCGACCTCATCCGCGAATCGATCGGCCCCTGGATGGCCGAGCGGACCGTCGAGGAAATCGTCGGGCTGGGGCAACTGTTCCGACTGCCGATCGCCGCGTTGGGCAACGGCGCCACCATCCGCGACATGGACTACATGACCGAGCGCGGGGTGTTTGTCCGCAACCCGGCCGGTTTTCACCAGCCGCGCCCGCCGTGGCTGATGTCGCGGTGTGCACCGGCGCCGCTGCGTGAAACGGCTGCCCTCGGCGCGGACAACGACGAGTCGCCATGGCAGAAAAGCGAACCCGAACGCCAGTTCGCAGCCCACGGGTTGCCGCTGGCGGGTGTTCGCATCATCGATTTGACTGCCTTCTGGGCCGGGCCGGCCGCCACTCACCTGCTGGCCGCGTTCGGCGCCGACGTCGTCAAGGTGGAATCGATCCAGCGCCCCGATGGCATCCGTTACTCGGGCGGCATGCGCACCGATGTGGACGACTGGTGGGAGTACGGCTGGGTGTTCCACGCGATGAACACCAACAAGCGTTCGGTCACACTGGATTTGGGCTGTGAGGAAGGCCGTCGTCTCTTCCGCGGCCTGGCGGCCCAGGCCGACGTGGTCATCGAGAACTTCTCACCGCGCGTGATGGACCACTTCGGGCTCACCGCCGAGGTGCTGCTGGAGGTGAACCCCAAACTCGTCGTCGCCCGGATGCCGGCATTCGGGCTGGACGGTCCGTGGCGCGAGCGGGTCGGATTCGCTCCCACCATGGAGCAGATCGGCGGCCTGACCTGGGTGACCGGATTGCCGGAGACGCCGCCGGTGACGCCCCGCGGTGCCTGTGATCCGCTGGCCGGCGTGCACGCGGCATTCGCGGTGCTGGCCGCGCTGCACTTCGCCGAACGCACCGGATCGGGCCAGCAGGTCGAGCTGCCGATGGTCGAAACGGTGCTGAACACCACCGCAATACAGCCGATCGAATCCGAGGTCTTCGGGATAACGCTGAGCCGGCGGGGCAACCGTGGGCAGGGCGGGGCCCTGCAGAACCTCTACCGGTGTGCCGGGCAAAACGATGAATGGATCGCGGTGAGCGTGCGCGACGACCAGCAGTGGCGCGCGTTGGTCGACCTGATGGATCGACCCTCCTGGTGCGACGAGGGTCTGTCGAGCGTCGCCGGACGGCGAGAGCGGGCCGACGAGATCGACGGTCGGCTGCAGGAGTGGTTCGCTGGACAGCACCTTGATTCGGCGGTGGAACGGCTGGCGGGCCAGGGCATTCCGGCTGCGCCCGTCGTATCGCCGTCGTTGGTGACCGAGAACCCTCAACTGCGGGACCGGGGGTTCTTCGAGTCGCTGGATCACCCACGGACCGGCGTCGGCCTTTATCCCACTCCGCCGTTCGCACCGCTGGCAGGCCAGCGAGAATGGTTGAGGCGTCCGCCGCCGACCTTGGGCGAGCACAATGAAGAAGTACTGCGCGATCGGTGCGGGCTGACCGAGGAGGAACTGGCGCGCCTGGCAAGCAGCGGGGTGATCGGGACCCGTCCCAGAGGTTTATGAGAGTAAGGGGTATCTGATGCGCGTGACGGTGGACGAGAACATGTGTGAGGCCAGCGGGTTCTGCGAATCGCTCGCCCCCGACATTTTCGAACTCGGCGACGAGGACGTGGTGCAGATCGCCGACGGCCCGGTGCCGCCGCACCGGGAAATCGACGTCCGTGCCGCGGTCGACCAGTGCCCGAAGGCCGCGCTGCGGCTTATTGATTGAGGGCGGCTCAGCGCGCGGGCGCAGCATCGACACCACCCGGTCGCCCTCTAAGATAGTAAAAATAGACGTAGTCGTCGAACCGCGGCGGGTGAGGCCTGCCCAGCTGTCAGTCGGCCGCGCGGGAAACGGAGAGCTCGTGACGCATACCATTTCAGACTCGGCTCCGGACTCGGCCGGAGATCCGTCGGAACGTGAATTCGGTCCGGCCGGTATTGCGCTGTCGTCATACCGGTTCCCGGCGGGCTGGTTCATTGTCGCCTTCGGATCCGATCTGGGCGCCGGTGAAGTCAAGCGCGTGCACTACTTCGGTGAGGAGTTGGTGCTGTTCCGCACCGCGTCCGGCAAGGTGCATGTGCTGGACGCGTACTGTCAGCACCTCGGCGCGAACCTGGGCGTCGGCGGCACCGTGGAAGGCGAACACATCGTGTGTCCCTGGCACGGCTGGCAATGGCGCGGTGACGGCACCAATGCGCTGATCCCCTACAGCAAGATCGGCTGCAAGAACAACGTCAGCATCCGCACCTACCCGACCATGGAGTGGTACGGCTTCATCCTGGTCTGGCACGAGCGCCACGGCCGGTCGCCGTACTGGCAACCGCCGGTGCTGCCTGAACTGGAAACCAATGAGTACTACCCACTGCACCCGCACACGCAGATGCTCAACCGGGTCAAGGTGCACCCGCAGATGATCATCGAGAACGCTGCCGACCCGTATCACGTTCAGTACGTGCACAAGGCCGCCAACCCCGCGAACACCGCCTCGTTCGAGGTCTCCGGTTACCACTTGCACGCCACCGTCAACGCCTGTTTCGGTGGTGGCCGAGCGCAGACATGGTTGACCCCGAACGGACCGGTCGACGCCAAGATCATCTACGACAACTACTCGCTGGGACTGGGAGTCGTTCGCTTCCCCAGCGACTTGGTGGCCACCGTGCAGGTGACCGGACAGACACCGGTCGACGAGGATTACACCGATTACTTCTACACCCAGGCTTCCATTCGCGAGCCCGGTGACAGTGGAGACGTGCCCACCGGCCGCGCCGCCAGGTTCCTTGCGCTGCAGCAAGAGGTCATCAAACAGGACTTCTTCACCTGGGAGAACATGAAGTACCTGGAGAAGCCGAACTTGGCACCCGAAGAGGCGCACGACTATGCGGCTCTTCGCCGCTGGGCGCACCGCTTCTATCCGGGCACGCAGCCCTCGCCTACCGACTTCGGATACACCGCCGAGGGCGAGCCCGACCCGGCGGTTGCCCAAGCCTGATGGAAGCCTGATGCGCCCTGGCCGGAGCGCGCCGCCTGGGCCCTCCGATTTCGGGGTCGAACGTTTCACCGTGCCGGCCGTGCTCGACCGTCGGGCCGAGCAGTATCCCGACCGGGTGATGATGTCGATAGCCGGTACCGAAGTCACCTTCGAGCAGATGCGGCAGCGGTCGTGCGCCGCGGCGGACGTGCTGGCCGACCTCGGCGTCGGCCGGGGCGATTGCGTGGCACTGTTCACCGCGACCTGCCCGGAATGGATCTACTTCTGGCTGGGCGCGGCACGCATCGGCGCGGTGAGCGCGGCGGTGAACGCCGCGAACAAAGGCGAATTCCTGCTGCACACCCTGCGGTTGTCGCAGGCCAAGGTGATCCTCACCGACGCGCAGCGCCGGCCCCCGCGTCGAGGAGGTCGCCGGCCGGTTGGACACGGTGACTAGCATTGTGGTGCAGGATGATTCGCTCAACGATGCGCTGAGTTGCCGTGCTGAGCGCCCGCCGGTGGACGGCACGGCGTTCTCGGGGAGGCGGGGTCGGTGGGGTCGCTGTTCTTCACCTCGGGCACCACCGGACCGTCCAAAGCGGTCGCCACGACCTGGCACTACTTGTTCTCGGTGGCCGCGACCGTCGCCTCGGCCTGGGAATTCGGCCCGGAGGAGGCGCTGTGGACCGCGATGCCGCTGTTCCACCTGAGCGCCGCACCCAGCGTGCTGGCCCCCATGCTGGTCGGCGGAACAACCGTGCTCGCCGGCGCCTTTCATCCCGGCGAGGTATGGGACGACGTGCGTGCCCATGGTGCCATCGGCTTCGCCGGCGCCGGCGCGATGGTTTCCATGCTGCAGAACCTGCCCGCAGATCCGGCTGATGCACAGCTGCCATTGCGGTTCATCTCCGCGGCGCCTATCGATGCGAATTCCTATCACGCCATCGAACAGCGTTACGGCTGTCGCATCGTCACGATGTACGGGATGACCGAGGCTTTTCCTCTCGCGGTCAAAGGCGTCGCCGATGAAGGCGTTCCCGGAACTTCGGGCCGGCCGAACCCGAATTTCGATGTGCGCATCGTCGACGATGACGGCGCTGAGTTACCCGCCGGGATCGGTGGGAGAGATCACCTGCCGGCCCAGGTATCCGCACGTGATGAGCGAAGGCTATCGTGTGTGCGGGCGAGCGGCCGGCCTGCACGTAGATCCGCACCACGAGTGGTTCCGCACCGGCGACTTGGGCAGCTTCGACAGCGATCAGAACCTGACGTATGTGGACCGCGTCAAAGATTCGTTGCGCAGGCGCGGCGAGAATGTCTCCTCGGTCGAAGTGGAGACCGTCGTCATGGGACATCCGGCGGTGCTGGAAGCCGCAGCGGTCGGGGTCCCCAGCGACTGGGCGAGGACGACATCCTGTTGATCGTGACGTTGCGCCCCGGGGCTGCAATGGATTGCGCGGAGCTGCTCGACTTCTGCGCCGCTCGCATGCCCTATTTCTGTGTTCCGCGGTTTGTCGACACGGTCGATGAACTACCGAAGAACGGGGTTGGGCGGATACGTAAAGATCAATTACGTGCTCGAGGCTTAAGCCCGGGCGCATGGGATCGTGAAAATCACGGGTACATAGTTAGCCGCTAAAGAGCTAATGTTACGTCTGTGTTACGTCGGACCTGTCGTTCCTGGAGAGAGGTTGAAGATCAACGATGACCATGACCTATCAGGAACAGCAAATGTTGCACGCCGCGACGGGTCGCGCGGCCATCCTGGATCTGACCGCCCGGCACAATCGGGCCTATTCCGAGGGCGACCGCGACGCCTGGATCGGCACCTTCGGTCATTCCGGCGCCAGCTACACCCGTGATGGCGAGCCGTTCACCGATCTGCGCGCGGCCTTCGACGGCGGTGATGGGCAACGGTTGGTCAGCCTCGACCACGAGATCCGTGTGGACGGGGTCAACGCGACCCAGCGCTGTGTCGTCGTGCTGTTCGCCGCCGTGTACGGCGACACCGCCCTGCGCGCCACCGGGATATTCCGGGACCGGCTGATCTACGAGCGCGGCGGCTGGTACTTCACTTCCCGCACGCTCGAATGGGATTCGGTGCCGAGCCGCCATCCGCTCGTCATGTAAGCGGTAGCGATACGTGGACCAGGACCCTGGTTACCAATTGAGCTACCAACTGGCCTTCGGTACCTACCAGGACGCGTTGCGGATGGTCGGCGTGGCGAGCGAACCGCGAACCGCGGCGACGGTGGTCAGCGGCGCACGTATCCAATTGTTCGCTGCGCTGGTCCACGACGGTAATCGTTCGTATTGGGATGCGCAGTTCGCCCGGGAGCGGTGGGGAGGTTTGCTTGCGCCGCCGGCTCTGTTGATGGGGTGGCTGATACCTCCGCCGTGGCAGCCGGGGGGTCGGGCGCCGGCGGCGTCGGTTGCGTTGCGGGTTCCATTGCCGGGCACAACATTCATCAACGCGGCCAACGATGTTGAGTTTCTGCAGCCCATCGTCGAGGGCGATCTGCTTACCGTTGTCGAGGAGGTGGTGTCGGTGTCGCCGGAAAAGCAGACACGGCTCGGTGTCGGTCATTTCATCCAGACGCTTCAGACCTATCGTCGCCAGGACGGCGCGGTGGTCGCCAAATCCCGGAATACCTTGTTCAGGTTCACTCCCGGGGCACGCCCCGGGGAAGCCTCGTGACAGGTAGGGATCTGGACTGGGACCAGATCAGTGTTCCCGTCGACCTGCCCGAGGTCGTCGACGAGATCGGCTACCAGCGCGTGGTGGAGAACGCCGGGGCAACCTGGGACTACTTCCCGGGGCATTTCGATCCGGGCTACGCCCAAAGCCAGGGGAATCCGACGATTTTCGTCAACACCATGCACCTCGCCGGATTCGCCGACCGGATCGCGACCGACTGGGCGGGTCCGGGCAGTCGCGTGCTGCGCCGCTCCATGCGGTTGGCCGGCTCGATCTACGCCGGCGACACCATGGTCGGCCGGGGCCGGGTGGTGGCCAAGCGATGTGACACCACGGTCGACCCGCCGCGCTACCTGGTCGACATTCAGATCGACGTGACCAATCAGCATGGCGCACTGTGCTGCCCGGTTGAGCTGACCCTGCAGATGCCCGAATCCCCTTGATTGCCGGTGGTTCTCAACTAGGTAACGGGGGCATCTTCCCGTTGCACAGCACCGACTGCAGCTCGACGTATTCGTCGAGACCCTCGGGCCCGAATTCACGACCGATGCCCGACTGCTTGAAGCCGCCGAACGGGGCGCTGGTATCGAGCGTGTACATGTTGATGCCGTAGGTTCCGGTGCGCACCCGGGCGGCGATCTCGAGGCCGTGGGTGGTGTCGGCAGTCCAGACCGAACCGGCCAGGCCGTAATCGCTGTCGTTGGCGATCCGGACCGCATCGTCCTCGTCGTGGTAAGTCAGGACGGTCAAGACCGGGCCGAATATCTCCTCGCGAGCGATGCGCATGTCGTTGGTGGCATCGGTGAACAGTGTCGGCCGCACGTACCAGCCGCGCTCGGCCGGGCTGTCCTCGCCGCCGAGCACGATGCGGGCGCCTTCCTTCTGCCCGCACCGGATGTAGTCCTGAACCCGACGTTGTTGCCGTTGGGCGACAAGAGGTCCGATGTCGGTCGCCTCGTCGGAGGGATCGCCGACACGCAGGGCCGACATCATCTCTGCCAGCGCGTCGACGACCTCGTCGTGACGCCGTTCGCTGACCAGGATGCGGGTCTGTGCGACACAGGCCTGACCGTTGTTCATCAGGCCGGCTGTCTTCAGTCCGGCAACGGTCTTGTCGATGTCGGCATCGTCCAGAATGATGGCTGCCGACTTGCCGCCCAATTCCAGGCTCACCCGTTTCAGCTGCTCGCCGCAGAGAGCGGCGATGCGGCGTCCGGTGGCACTGGAGCCAGTGAACGCGATCTTGTCCACGCCGGGATGGCGCACCAGTGCCTCACCGACATCCGGACCTCCGGGGATTATCGACACCACCCCTTCGGGCAGGCCGATCTGCTCGATCATCTCGGCCAACCACAACGCGTCCAGGGGCGTCTCGGGCGCCGGTTTGACGACGACCGTGCAGCCGGCGACGAGGGCGGGAATCAGCTTGGGCATGATCAGGAATTGCGGCACATTCCACGGGACGATCGCCCCGACCACCCCGACCGGAGCCCTGCGCAGGTGTACTTCGCCGAGCACGCCCCGGCGGCGTTGAACCCACGGGAATTCGCGGGCCGTCGTCAGCGTGAGATGCATCATCGACGCCGCTCCGGCCGCCTGGCCCAGCCTGCTGAATCTGTGCGGAGATCCCATCTCCGCAGTGATCAGGTCGGCCATCTCGTCGAGGTGCAGCGCGTAGATGGCGGCCAGCTCTTCGATCTTGCGCATCCGCTCTCGTGGCTCCAACCGCGGCCACGGACCGTGGTCGAACGCGTGCCGCGCGGCGGCGACGGCGGCGTCTACGTCGTCGGGCTTCGACAGCGGAACTTGGCCGATCGGCTCCTCGGAGTGTGGGGAAATGACCGTGAGCCGCTCTGGCGCGGCGGGTTTGCGCCAGCGTCCGCCGATGAACAGTTCGTCATACGAACGATGTCCGGAATTTTCCGTCATCGGGGCACCACCTCAGGCAGGGTGAGCATGCGACCGTAACTTCGCTATTGATGCTAACATAGCAAAAAAGCGGGATTTCGCCTGGCTCTGGCCACAAAAGGAAGCCACCTTGAGCGACGAACCTCTGGCAGGCCGCACGCATTCGACAGATTGCCCGCGCCACGGCGACAAACCGTTGGGCCAGTGCGCATGCCCGGTTTTGTGGCTCGGAGGCGGGCTGGGGCCGGCATGAATAGAGCCGGACATGAATAGCGACTGGCGCAGCTACCCGTTTCAGCTGGTGCCCGGTGACGGCCGGCTGGACTTCCCCGCCGCCGAAGGCGAACACCCCGACCAGGAATCCGATACCTGGTTCATCGCGGGTCGACTCGACGCGGTCGAGACCGGCCGGTCGTTCGCGTTCCTGACCATCTTCAACAAGAACCGGCCGGGGGGATCGGTGGTCGCCGACTTCTACACGTTGGCGCTGTTCGATCTGGATACCGGCGAATACGGCACCTATACGGATTACGACATGCCGCCGGCCAGCATGAAACCAGGAGCCCGGCCCAAGTTGTCCGCGGCCATCGGACACCTCGACCTCGAATACCAAAGCGGCGCCGGCGCCGCATCGTGGACCACCTGCTGCGACGGCGATGGGGAATTGTTGCCCTACACCTACCGAGTCAGCCTGGTAGGCACGGATCAAGCCGGTCAATCCATGCAGCTGGACCTGGCCGTGACACCGACGCGCGCGCCGACACCGGTGGGCGCATCGACCTACAACGGGAAGATCGTCTGCTTCGGCCAGGACGACACGTACTCCTACTTCCAGACCGCAATGACGATGGCCGGAACGCTGCGCTGGGGCGAGTTGACCGAACAGGTCTCCGGCGGCGCCGGGCATGTCGACCGGCAGTGGTTTCCGAAGTATGCGGGCGGCGGGGGCAGCGGGGGAGACCCGCGGGCCAGGTCTCACGAATGGCGCACCATCAATTTCGACAACGGCATCGACATGAGCATCTGGCGGCAGTTCGACCGCACGAACAGCAATGCGCTGCAACCGTTTACCGGTGTGACGACGAGCTACCCCGACCCGGCGGTGCCGCCGGTCTGTGCCGAAGACGTCGAGGTCACGGTTAGCAGCTACGTCCGATGGCCGAATGCGGTGCGGCCCCTGGTACGTCCGCCTGCTCCGGCCCGGTACATGCCTGACCGACACCGGATCACCTGCGCCACGATGCAATTAGATCTGGTCGGCGAGCCGCTGGTGGCCGCGCCGGGTCATGGCCTGCCGATCGAATACATGGAGGGCCCATACCGTTACCACGGAACGCTAAGGGGTGAACCGGTCAGTGCCTTCGCGTTCTACGAGCGGTCGCTGGCGCTGTACCGGGATTGGGAGCTGACCGACGTGCTGGCCACTACCGTCGCGAATGCCGAGCCGCGCGACCCCGGCCGGCAGGCCCTGAAGGATGTCGTCGACCAGGTTGTGCCGTTAGTGGTCTCGGGCCGTCGCGGCCGGGCGCTGGAGTTGTTGACTAAGGTGCATCCCGGCCAGGAAGAGCCGCTCGCAACCATTTTGCAGGATCTGATCACTGCGCTGTCCGCGGACTGACGGTGCTCCCGTGAGTGCGTGTTTCCAGGTGATGTGACGATGTTGTGATCCGGGTTCGTTGCGCCCGGACAGAAGTTGGTCGCGGGCACCGGATTCGACGTTGGCCTGCAACGCCTGCGCCGGCCGGTGGTCCTCGGAACAGCGCAGGCGTGTGCCTGTTGTGCCAATGTGATGCATATGTAACCAGTGGAGCCAGTGTGTCTAGTGGTGCATTTGTCGTACCCTGTGGCATGTGTCGGTTTCTCGGCGTGACGTGCTCAAATTCGCGGCGGCGACTCCGGGCCTGGTAGGTCTGGGCGTCGCGGCGGCGTCGTTGCGCGCCGCGCCGGCATCGGCGGGTTCACTCGGCACCTTGCTGGACTATGCGGCCGGAGTCATCCCCGCCGGCCAGATCAGGGCCGCCGGCGCGGCGGGCGCGATCCGGTACGTGTCCGATCGGCGGCCCGGCGGCGCCTGGATGCTCGGCAAGCCGATCCAAATCACCGAGGCGCGTGACCTGAACAACAGTGGACTCAAGATCGTTTCCTGCTACCAATACGGCAAGGGGAGCACCTCTGACTGGCTGGGCGGGGCCGGCGCCGGCCTGCAGCATGCCAAGCGCGGGATGGCTCTGCACGCCGCGGCAGGCGGTCCGGCGAGCGCCCCCATCTACGCCTCGATCGACGACAACCCGTCGTATGAGCAGTACAAGAACCAGATCGTGCCGTATCTGCGGTCCTGGGAGTCGGTGATCGGACGCCGGCGGACCGGCGTCTACGCCAATTCGAAAACGATCGACTGGGCGCTGCACGACGGCTTGGGCTCCTACTTCTGGCAGCACAACTGGGGGTCGCCCAAGGGGTACACGCACCCGGCCGCGAATCTGCACCAGATCGAGATCGACAAACGCAAGGTCGGTGGGGTCGGCGTCGACCTCAACGAGATCCTCAAGCCCCAATTCGGACAGTGGGCATAACCTTCTGAGGCCGACTGGGGGCTGTCTGGGGCTGTCTCGGGCGTTGCTCCCGGGGCTGACGGGCCGCCAAACGCCTCCGCCGGGCTTTGGCGCCCAGCGCTCCAGCAAACACTCGTTCGCTCGCCGCGTGGCATCGCCAACGCCGACGATTGCGCGAACCCACAGCCGACGCCGCGTCGCCCGCGCGCCGCTACGTCGATTTGCAACATAACGATTGTATAACAATACTGCCTTGATCAGCGCAGTTATAGCTACTCGACCGTAACCACCTACATGCAGGACGTTTGTTCGCGACACCCGCGCCGGCGGTTAAACCCGGTGTTACCCACGACACGGTTACCCGTGCGTAGAACTCGCCAGTAACCGATCAGCGTAAAAAAAGTGTACCGATCCTTATGACACTCTTAGTACAGCCGATGCAGTCCGCCGCGCCGCTCGACCCACGGCCGGCCCGCCGACAACACACCGGTCAGTCGATTTTCGGCTGCGATTCGATGCGGAATCGACCGGACTCGATGACGCCCCCGGCGTGGGTGTCCTGACCGGCCGAACGAACCGATACGTACAGACGCATACAGGGAGATATAGAACGTGACGATCCACGAGCACGACCGGGTGTCCGCTGACCGCGACGGGAATGGCCCGCACTCGGGGCACCTCCCGCTTGCGGGGGACACCCATGCTCTGGTCGATCGTCTGACGGCCGGCGAGCCGTATGCCGTCGCGTTCGGCGGCCAGGGCAGCGCCTGGCTGGAGACCCTCGAAGAGCTGGTTTCCGGGGCCGGGATCGAATCCGAGTTGGCGACGCTGGTCGGTGAGGTGGATCTGCTGCTCGAGCCGGTCGCCAAAGAACTGGTGGTGGTGCGCCCGATCGGCTTCGAGCCGATGCAGTGGGTACGTGCGCTGGCGGCCGAGGATTCAGTCCCGTCAGACAAGCACCTGACGTCGTCCGCGGTGTCGTTGCCCGGCGTGCTGCTCACGCAGATCGCGGCCATCCACGCACTGGCCCGCCAGGGCATGGACCTCAAGGCCACCCCGCCGGTGGCCCTGGCCGGGCACTCGCAGGGGGTGCTGGCGGTGGAGGCGCTCAAGGCCGGGGGAGCCCGTGACGTGGAGCTGTTGGCTCTGGCCCAGCTGCTCGGTGCGGCAGGGACGCTGGTGGCCCGTCGACGCGGCATCTCCGTCCTCGGTGATCGCCCGCCGATGGTGTCGGTCACCAACGCCGACCCCGAGCGCATCCAGCGGTTGCTCGATGACTTCGCCCAGGACGTCCGCACGGTGCTCCCGCCGGTGTTGTCCATCCGCAACGGCCGGCGTTCGGTCGTCATCACAGGTACGCCTGAACAGCTCTCGCGCTTCGAACTTTATTGCCGGCAGATCTCCGAGAAGGAAGAAGCCGACCGCAAAAACAAGATCCGTGGCGGCGACGTCTTCGCGCCGGTCTTCGATCCGGTCCAGGTGGAGGTGGGCTTCCACACGCCGCGGCTGGCCGACGGGATCGACATCGTCGGAGGCTGGGCGGAGAAGGTGGGCCTCGACGTCGCGTTGGCCCGGGAGCTGGCCGAGTCGATCTTGGTCCGCAAGGTCGACTGGGTGGACGAGATCACCCGCGTCCACGAAGCCGGCGCGCGCTGGATTCTCGACCTCGGTCCCGGTGACATCCTGACCCGGCTGACCGCGCCGGTGATCCGTGGTCTGGGTATCGGGATCGTGCCCGCGGCGACCCGCGGCGGTCAGCGCAACCTCTTCACCGTCGGGGCCACCCCGGAGGTGGCCCGGGCCTGGTCGAGCTACGCGCCGACCGTGGTTCGCCTCCCCGACGGCAGGGTCAAGCTGTCTACGAAGTTCACCCGGCTGACCGGTCGGTCGCCGATCCTGCTGGCGGGCATGACCCCGACGACCGTCGACGCCAAGATCGTCGCCGCTGCGGCCAACGCAGGGCACTGGGCCGAGCTGGCCGGCGGCGGGCAGGTCACCGAGGAGATTTTCCACAACCGCATCGAGGAGCTGTCCGGGCTGCTCGACGCGGGCCGTACCTACCAGTTCAATGCGCTATTCCTCGATCCGTACCTGTGGAAGCTCCAGGTCGGCGGCAAGCGGTTGGTGCAGAAGGCCCGCCAGTCCGGCGCGGCGATCGACGGTGTGGTGGTCAGCGCGGGCGTCCCGGATCTCGAAGATGCTGTCGAGCTGATCGCCGAGCTCAACGACATAGGCATCAGCCACGTCGTGTTCAAGCCCGGAACCATTGAGCAGATCCGTTCGGTGATCCGCATCGCGACCGAGGTGCCCACCAAGCCGGTGATCATGCACGTCGAAGGCGGGCGTGCCGGAGGCCACCATTCCTGGGAAGATCTCGACGACCTGTTGCTGGCCACCTACTCGGAGTTGCGGTCGCGCGCCAACATCACCGTGTGCGTCGGCGGTGGCATCGGCACCCCCGAGCGGGCGGCCGAATACCTGTCCGGACGCTGGGCGCAGGCGTACGGCTTCCCGCTGATGCCGATCGACGGGATCCTGGTCGGCACCGCGGCAATGGCGACCAAAGAGTCCACCACGTCGCCCTCGGTCAAGCGGATGCTGGTCGAAACCCAGGGCACACACCAGTGGATCAGCGCCGGAAAAGCCCAGGGCGGCATGGCTTCCAGCCGCAGCCAACTCGGCGCCGACATCCACGAGATCGACAACACCGCGTCCCGTTGCGGTCGGCTACTCGACGAGGTCGCCGGCGACGCGGAGGCGGTCGCCGAGCGGCGCGACGAGATCATCGCGGCGATGGCCAACACGGCCAAGCCGTATTTCGGCGATGCCGGGGAGATGACCTACCTGCAGTGGCTGCAGCGCTATGTCGAACTGACCATCGGCGAGGGCGATTCGACCGCCGACACCGCCGCACCCGGCAGCCCCTGGCTGGCTGACACCTGGCGCGACCGGTTCGAGCAGATGCTGCAACGCGCCGAAGCTCGTTTGCATCCAAAGGATTTCGGCCCCATCGAGACGCTATTCACCGATGCTGCGCTGCTCGAGAAGCCCGAGGAGGCCATCGCCGCCCTGCTTGCGCGCTACCCGGACGCCGCGAGCGTCCAACTGCACCCCGCGGACGTGCCCTTCTTCGTCACCCTGTGCAAGACCCTGGGCAAGCCGGTCAACTTCGTGCCGGTCATCGACAAGGACGTCCGGCGCTGGTGGCGCAGTGACTCGCTGTGGCAGGCGCACGACGCCCGCTACGACGCCGACCAGGTGTGCATCATCCCCGGCACCGCGGCGGTGGCCGGCATCACGCGGATGGACGAACCCGTCGGTGAGTTGCTGGACCGCTTCGAACAGGCGGCCATCGACGAAGTGCTCGCCGCCGGAGGCGACCCGAAGGACGCCACCTCACGCAGGCTGGGCCGCCCGGACGTAACCGGACCGCTGGCCGTCGTGCTCGACGCGCCCGATGTGTTGTGGGCCGGCCGCACGGCGACCAACCCGGTTCATCGAATCGCGGATCCGGGCGACTGGCTGGTGCACGATGGGCCCGAAAGCCACCGTGCCACAAACTCATCCACCGGAGCCCGGCTGCAGACCGAAGGTGCTGACGTCGTGCTCAACGTGCCGGTGTCGGGCACCTGGGTCGATATCCGGTTCACCCTGCCCGCCAACACCGTTGGCGGCGGTATTCCGGTGGTCTCCACCGAGGACGCCACCACCGCCATGCGCTCGGTGCTGGCCATCGCTGCCGGTGTCGACGGGCCGGAGTTGCTGCCCCCGGTGAAAGACAGGACAGCCACCCTCACGGTGGGCTGGGACCCCGAACGGGTCGCCGACCACACCGGGGTTACGGCTGTCTTCGGCGAGCCGCTGGCTCCCAGCCTCACCACCGTGCCCGACGCGCTCGTCGGGCCTTGCTGGCCCGCGGTTTTCGCGGCGATCGGCTCGGCGGTGACCGACGCCGGTGTGCCGGTGGTGGAGGGGCTGCTGAGCCTGGTGCACCTGGATCACGCGGCCCGTATGGTCGGCCAGCTGCCCACCGTCCCGGCCCAATTAACCGTCATTGCAACGGCTTCGACGGCTACCGACACGGACATCGGCCGTGTCGTCCCGGTCTCGGTCACGGTTGCCTCAGGCGACGGCGCGGTAATCGCCATCCTCGAGGAGCGGTTCGCGATTCTTGGGCGCACCGGCGCGGCCGAACTCACCGACCCGGTGCAGGCCGGTGGCGCGGTGTCCGAGAACGCCACTGACACACCGCGGCGCCGCCGCCGCGACGTCACGCTCACGGCGCCGGTTGACATGCGCCCGTTCGCGGTGGTGTCCGGCGACCACAACCCCATTCACACCGACCGGGCGGCCGCGCTGCTGGCGGGCCTGGAATCGCCGATCGTGCACGGCATGTGGCTGTCGGCCGCAGCGCAGCACGCGGTGACCGCCACCGACGGGCAAGCCCGCCCACCGGCCCGGCTGGTCGGCTGGACCGCGCGGTTCCTGGGCATGGTGCGCCCCGGCGACGAGGTGGACTTCCGTGTCGAGCGCGTCGGAATCGACCAGGGCGCCGAGGTTTTTGAGGTAGCCGCCCGCATCGGTTCGGATCTGGTGATGTCGGCGACCGCACGACTGGACGCACCCAAGACGGCCTACGCGTTCCCCGGCCAGGGCATCCAGCACAAGGGCATGGGCATGGAGGTCCGGGCCCGTTCCAAGGCGGCCCGCAAGGTGTGGGACTCCGCGGACAAATTCACCCGCGAGACGTTGGGCTTTTCCGTACTGCACGTGGTGCGCGACAACCCGACCAGCATCATCGGCAGCGGTGTGCACTACCACCACCCCGACGGGGTGCTGTACCTGACGCAGTTCACCCAGGTGGCGATGGCGACGGTGGCGGCTGCGCAGGTCGCCGAGATGCGTGAGCAGGGTGCCTTCGCCGAAGATGCGATCGCATGCGGCCACTCGGTCGGCGAATATACCGCGCTGGCCTGCGTGACCGGCATCTACGAGCTGGAAGCCCTGCTGGAGATGGTGTTTCACCGCGGCTCGAAGATGCACGACATCGTGCCGCGCGATGAGCTGGGCCGCTCCAACTACCGGCTGGCGGCGATCCGGCCCTCGCAGATCGACCTGCCCGACGCCGATGTTCCCGCGTTCGTCGCCGATATTGCGGCGAGTAGTGGGGAGTTCCTGGAGATCGTGAACTTCAACCTGCGCGGCTCGCAGTACGCGATCGCCGGCACGGTCCGCGGTCTGGAGGCGCTGGAGGCCGAGGTGGAGCGGCGCCGTGAGCTCAGCGGCGGTCGCCGCTCGTTCATCCTGGTGCCCGGCATCGATGTTCCGTTCCACTCGCGGGTACTGCGGGTAGGTGTGGCGGAATTCCGCCGCTCGCTGGACCGGGTCATGCCGCGCGACGCAGATCCCGACGTGATCCTCGGGCGTTACATCCCCAATCTGGTGCCGCGCCCGTTCAGCCTGGACCGCGACTTCATCCAGGAGATCCGCGATCTGGTCCCCGCCGAGCCGCTCGACGAGATCCTCGCCGACTACGACACCTGGCGTGGTGAGAGGCCGCGCGAGATGGCGCGCACGGTGTTGATCGAGCTGCTGGCATGGCAGTTCGCCAGCCCGGTGCGCTGGATCGAGACGCAGGATCTGCTGTTCATCGAGGAGGCCGCCGGTGGCCTGGGTGTGGAGCGGTTCGTCGAGATCGGCGTGAAGACGTCGCCGACGGTGGCGGGCCTTGCTACCAACACCCTCAAACTGCCCGAATATGCCCACAGCACAGTGGAAGTGCTCAATGTCGAGCGCGATGCCGCGGTGCTGTTCGCCACCGACACCGACCCCGAGCCGGAGCCGGAGGCAGATGAGCCCGAGACGTCCGCTGTTTCGGCCGTGCCGGAGGCCGTCAGTGCGCAGGCCGCACCGGCACCGGCGCCGGCCGGACCCTCGGGTGCCGCGCGCCCGGACGACATCGCGTTCGACGCCGCCGATGCCACCTTGGCATTGATCGCGCTGTCGGCCAAGATGCGTATCGACCAGATCGAGGAGCTGGATTCCATCGAGTCCATCACCGACGGTGCTTCGTCGCGACGCAACCAACTGCTGGTTGACCTGGGCTCCGAGCTGAACCTGGGTGCCATCGACGGTGCCGCCGAGGCCGACCTGGCCGGGTTGCGGGCGCAGGTCACCAAGCTGGCACGCACCTACAAGCCTTACGGCTCAGTGCTTTCCGACGCGATCAACGATCAGCTGCGGACGGTTCTCGGGCCCTCGGGCAAGCGGCCCGGCGCCATCGCCGAGCGGGTGAAGAAGACCTGGGAGCTGGGTGACGGCTGGGCCAAACACGTCACAGTCGAGGTCGCGCTGGGAACCCGTGAAGGCACCAGCGTTCGTGGGGATGCGCTGGGCAACCTGCACGAGGGTGCGATGGCCGACGCCGCGTCTGTGGACAAGGTGATTGACGCCGCGGTCGCTTCGGTCGCCGCGCGCCGTGGCGTTGCCGTGGCGCTGCCGTCTGCGGGCGGTGGCGGCGGCGCGACGGTCGATGCCGCTGCGCTGAGCCAATTCACCGATCAGATCACCGGCCGCGACGGCGTGCTCGCCTCGGCGGCTCGCCTGGTGCTGGGCCAGCTGGGGCTGGATGACCCGGTCACCGCGGCGGTAACCGCCAGCGATGCCGAGCTCATCGACCTGGTTACGGCCGAATTGGGTTCGGACTGGCCACGTTTGGTGGCACCGGCGTTCGACGCCAAGAAGGCCGTCGTGTTCGACGACCGCTGGGCCAGCGCCCGCGAGGACCTGGTGAAGCTGTGGCTGGCCGACGAGGGCGAGATCGACGCCGACTGGGTGCGGCTCTCGCAGCGATTCGAGGGCGCCGGCCACGTCGTCGCGACCCAGGCCACCTGGTGGCAGGGCAAGTCGCTGGCCACGGGCCGTCAGGTCCACGCGTCGCTGTACGGTCGGATCGCCGCCGGGGCCGAGAACCCGGATCCTGGTAGCTACAGCGACGAAATCGCCGTGGTGACAGGTGCTTCGAAGGGCTCGATCGCCGCGTCGGTGGCCGCACGGCTACTCGACGGCGGTGCCACCGTTATCGCGACCACCTCGAAGCTCGACGACGAACGGCTGGCCTTCTACCGCACGCTGTACCGTGACCACGCCCGCTACGGTGCGGCGCTGTGGGTGGTCGCGGCCAACATGGCGTCCTACTCCGATATCGACGCCCTGGTCGAATGGGTCGGCAACGAACAGGTCGAAAGCCTTGGGCCGCAGTCGATTCACATCAAGGACGCACAGACCCCGACGTTACTTTTCCCGTTCGCGGCACCGCGCGTCGTCGGCGACCTGTCGGAGGCCGGCTCGCGTGCCGAGATGGAGATGAAGGTGTTGCTGTGGGCTGTGCAGCGGCTGATCGGCGGTCTGTCGACGATCGGCGCCGAGCGCGATATCGCATCGCGGCTGCACGTGGTGCTGCCCGGCTCGCCGAACCGCGGAATGTTCGGCGGTGACGGTGCTTACGGTGAAGCCAAGTCGGCGCTGGATGCGGTGGTGAGTCGCTGGCAGGCCGAGTCTTCGTGGGCGGCCCGGGTCAGCCTGGCGCACGCGCTGATCGGCTGGACCCGCGGCACCGGGCTGATGGGTCACAACGACGCCATCGTCACCGCCGTCGAGGAGGCCGGTGTCACCACGTACTCGACCGACGAGATGGCAGCGATGTTGCTCGACCTGTGTGATGTGGAGTCCAAGGTGGCCGCGGCCAGTTCGCCCATCAAGGCGGACCTCACCGGCGGCCTCGGCGACGCCAACCTCGATATGGCTGAGCTGGCCGCCAAGGCGCGCGAGGAGATGTCAGCCGAGGCAACTGCTGATGAGGAGTCGGCCGGGGGCATCTCTGGCATTGTGGCCGCGCTGCCGTCACCGCCGCGCGGATACACCCCGGCACCGCCACCGGAATGGGACGACCTCGACGTCGACCTCTCCGACCTGGTGGTGATCGTGGGCGGCGCTGAACTCGGCCCCTACGGCTCTTCGCGCACCCGGTTCGAGATGGAGGTTGACAACGAACTGTCGGCGGCGGGCGTTCTCGAGCTGGCTTGGACTACCGGGTTGATCCGCTGGGAAGACGACCCCCAACCAGGTTGGTACGACACCGAATCCGGTGAGCTGATCGACGAAGCCGAGCTGGTCGAGCGTTACCACGACACCGTGGTAGAGCGGGTGGGGATTCGCGAGTTTGTTGATGACGGCGCGATCGATCCCGACCACGCCTCGCCGCTGCTGGTGTCGGTGTTCCTGGACAAGGACTTCAGTTTCGTGGTGTCCAGCGAGGCCGACGCCCGCGCGTTCGTGGAGTTCGACCCCGAGCACACCATCGTCCGGCCGGTGCCCGACTCCGCCGACTGGCAAGTTATCCGCAAAGCCGGCACCGAGATCCGCGTGCCGCGCAAGACCAAGCTGTCGCGGACAGTGGGGGCGCAGATCCCGACCGGGTTCGACCCGACGGTGTGGGGAATCAGCCAGGACATGGCGACCTCGATCGACCGGGTCGCGCTGTGGAACATCGTGGCGACCGTCGACGCGTTCCTGTCCGCCGGGTTCACCCCGGTCGAGCTGATGCGCTGGGTGCATCCGAGCCTGGTGGCCAGCACCCAGGGCACCGGGATGGGCGGCATGACGTCGATGCAGACCATGTACCACGGGAATCTATTGGGCCGCAATAAGCCGAACGATATCCTGCAGGAAGTTTTGCCGAATGTCGTTGCGGCCCACGTGGTTCAGTCCTACATCGGCAGCTACGGCGCGATGATCCACCCCGTTGCCGCCTGCGCCACGGCGGCGGTGTCGGTCGAGGAGGGTGTCGACAAGATACGGCTGGGCAAAGCCGAGCTGGTCGTCGCCGGCGGGTTCGACGACCTGACGCTGGAAGCCATCATCGGGTTCGGTGACATGGCGGCCACCGCCGACACTTCGATGATGCGCGGCCGCGGCATCGACGACGCGAAGTTCTCCCGGCCCAACGACCGGCGGCGGCTGGGATTCGTCGAAGCCCAAGGTGGTGGCAGTATCCTGTTGGCCCGCGGTGACCTGGCCCTCAAGATGGGGCTGCCGGTGCTTGCCGTGGTGGCCTTTGCGCAGTCCTTCGGTGACGGGGTACACACCTCGATCCCCGCGCCGGGCCTGGGCGCACTGGGCGCGGGCCGCGGCGGCAGGGACTCGGCGCTGGCGCGCGCGCTGGCCAAGCTGGGCGTGGGTGCCGACGACATCGCGGTCATCTCCAAGCACGACACGTCGACGCTGGCCAACGATCCCAACGAGACCGAGCTGCATGAGCGGCTGGCCGACTCGCTGGGCCGGTCTGAGGGTGCCCCGCTGTTCGTGGTGTCGCAGAAGAGCCTGACGGGTCACGCCAAGGGCGGTGCGGCGGTCTTCCAGATGATGGGGTTGTGCCAGATTCTGCGCGACGGCGTCATCCCACCCAACCGCAGTCTGGATTGCGTCGACAACGAGCTGGCCGGCGCCGCACACTTCGTGTGGGTGCGCGACACGCTGCGGCTCGGAGGGCGGTTCGCGCTCAAAGCCGGCATGTTGACCAGTCTCGGGTTCGGCCATGTGTCCGGCCTGGTCGCACTGGTGCACCCGCAGGCGTTCATCGCCTCGCTGGACCCTGGACAGCGTGCGGACTACCAGCGGCGTGCCGACGCCCGACTGCTGGCCGGTCAGCGCCGTCTGGCCTCGGCTATCGCCGGCGGTGCGCCGATGTACGAGCGGCCGCCGGACCGTCGCTTCGCCCACGACGCGCCGGAGAAGCCGCAGGAGGCCGCGATGCTGCTGAATCCGGCCGCCCGGCTGGGTGACGGCGAGGCCTATATCGGATGACTTCGGGCATCGGTTAACGTGGCGACCCATGGGCATCGTCGGAGTGGGGATCGACCTCGTCTCTATTCCTGATTTCGCCGAGCAGGTCGACCAACCGGGAACTGTGTTCGCCGAAACCTTCACCCCCGGTGAGCGGCGCGACGCCTCCGACAAGAGTTCGTCGGCGGCCCGTCACCTGGCGGCCCGCTGGGCCGCGAAGGAGGCGGTGATCAAGGCCTGGTCCGGGTCACGGTTCGCGCTGCGGCCGGTGTTGCCGGAGGGCATCCACCGCGATATCGAGGTGGTCACCGACATGTGGGGCCGACCGCGGGTCCGGTTGACCGGAGCCATCGCCAAGCATCTGGCCGACGTGACGATCCATGTGTCGCTGACCCACGAAGGGGATACCGCTGCCGCGGTGGCCATTCTCGAGGCCACCTAGCTAGGCCGCGAGCAGCCAGCTAGCTAGGCCGCGAGCAGCCAGCTAGCTAGGCCGCGAGCAGACGCAAAAGCCCCTAATTTCGTTACGAAATAGGGGCTTTTGCGTCTGCTCGCCGGGGAGACTGCGAGCCCGCTGCGATTCGGTCATGGTGGCCACGATGCCGGGCCTGGTCCGGAATTGGATGAGTAGGACTACCCAATGCCAGTTATTCGTCCAGCCCGTGTTCGATCGCATAGCGGGTCAACTCCACCCGGTTGGCGACTTGCAGCTTACGGAACGTGGCCTGGACGTGGTTTTCGACGGTGCGGTGACTCAGCGAGAGCTTCTCGGCAATCTGCCTGGCGGACAATCCTTTTGCAACGTAGCGCAAAACTTCGGTTTCCCGCTCGGTGAGGCTGGGGTGGGCCGGGCCAGAGTCCGGGCTCTGGGCGATGCGCCGGTACTCGCCCAGCACCAGCCCGGCCAGGCTCGGGGTGAACACAGCCCGCCCGGCCGCGGTGGCCTGCACGGCGTCGGCCAGTTCGGACTTCGACGCGCTCTTGACCAGGTATCCAGTTGCCCCGGCCTTGACCGCCTCGAGGACGTCCTCGCGTTCATCTGAGGCCGACAGCACCAGCACCCGGGTGGACGGTGAGACCGCGAGTACCTCCGTCGTCGCCTGCACGCCATCGCCGTCCGCGAGCCGCATGTCCATCACCACCACGTCGGGCTTGACGACGGCGGCCCGACGTCGCGCCGCTGCCACGCCGTCGGCAGTGGCGACCACGTCGAACCCGTCGTCGGCGAGGTCGCGGGCAACCGCGTCACGCCAGATCGGATGGTCGTCGACAACCATCACCGTCGGCGATTCGTGTTCAGCCATGGTGTCCCTCCCGCCGGCGCGGCACGCGCAGCTCCCACTCGGTGCCTTCTCCCACCTCCGTGCTTAGTTGCGCGCTGCCGCCCAGCGAGGTCAACCGTCCCACAATCGACTTCGAGATGCCGAGATGTCCCTGAATGGCCGCTTCTTCGAGCCGGCCGGCAGCGATACCAACGCCGTCGTCGCGAACGCTCACCGTGATCGAGTCGCCCAGGTCTTCCAGCAGCACGAACGCGCGGGCGTTAGGCCCGGCGTGCGAGCGCACGTTGTCCAGGGCATTGCCCACCGCCGCGTCCAGCTCGGCAGCAACACCGCGTGCCAGTGTCACCGGGGTTCCCGGCAAGCTCATGGACACGCGGTCGGACGCCCTGCGACGCAGCAGCGCGCATAGATCGATCGTCTGGGCGTCCCCATCGTGCTCGATGTCGGTAGAGGTCACCCATCGTCGCAGTGCACGTTCCTGTTCGCTGGCGAGTTTTGCCAATTCGGATGTGGCACCACCGATTTCGTGACCCCGCTTGGCGACGAGCGCCAGCACCTGGATGACACCGTCATGGACCTGTCGGGACAGTCGCTCGCGCTGTTCCAGCGCTGCCGACAATTGGGCCGCTCGCTGCAATTCGTCGTGGGCGCGTCGGGCGGTCCGGGCTGCCATACCTACCGCCAAGCCGACCGCCAGCTCGACGACGATGGTGGCGCTGCGCCCGAGGTTGACGCTGACGTAGCCCTTGACGGCTTCATTGGTGGCCGTCACTGCCACGCCCGTCAGCATGCCGCCGGCCGCGCCGAACTGGAGGGCCGCTGAAATCGTGGCGTTGCTGGCCCACAACGTTGTCGGCCAGGTCTGGTTGTCGTGTGCCCACTGCCCGGACGCAACCACGTCGGTGGACGCCATGAGTAGAACGACGATGATGACTTCGGCGATCACCCACGCCGGCCTTCGACCGAACCCACGCAAGTAGGCAATCGCGCAGGCCGCACTCCAACCGATCAGCACGGCGAACAGCAGCCAACCCAGCCCGGGACGGCGCAGATCCGAATTGACCGCGATCTGGAAGCCCAGTGCGTATACGCAGCTCAGCAGCCGGAACAGCTGCGCCGCCCGCCAGAGCGGCGCCGTCGGGTCAGGACGGTCGGTCGCCACTGGGCCAGCTTAGCTAGCGACATAACTAGTCTCGGAGCCATGACTGATCTGGTGGAGCGGGTGCGCGAGGTGTTGCCGTCGGTGCGGCGCGATCTCGAGGACCTGGTGCGAATCGAATCGGTGTGGGCCGACCCCGATCGACAGGACGAGGTTCACCGCTGCGCGCAGGCGGTGGCGGATCTGTTGTCGCAGGGCGGTTTTGACGATGTGCGGATCGTCAGCGAGGCCGGCGCGCCGGCGGTCATCGCGCAGTATCCGGCGCCACCGGGCGCGCCCACCGTGCTGCTGTACGCCCACCACGACGTACAGCCCGAGGGCGACCGCGGTCAATGGGTGTCGCCGCCTTTCGAGCCGACGGAACGTAACGGGCGACTCTACGGCCGGGGCACCGCCGATGACAAGGCCGGCATCGCAACGCATTTGGCCGCATTCCGGGCGCATGGCGGCCGACCGCCGGTGGGCGTGACGGTCTTCGTCGAGGGCGAAGAAGAATCCGGATCGCCGTCACTGGGCCGGTTGCTCGTCGCTCACCGCGACGCGCTGGCTGCCGATGTGATCGTCATCGCCGACTCGGACAATTGGAGCAGCGACATCCCGGCGCTGACGGTGTCGCTACGCGGCATGGCCGATTGTGTGGTGGAGGTTGCCACGCTTGACCACGGCCTGCATTCCGGTTTGTGGGGCGGCGTTGTTCCCGACGCGCTCAGTGTGCTGGTGCGGCTGCTGGCCAGCCTGCACGACGATGACGGCAATGTGGCAGTAGCCGGTCTGCACGAAACTGACGTCGCCGGTCTGAATTACCCCGATTACCCGCCTGAGCGGGTGCGTGCCGACTCGGGCCTGCTGGACGGGGTGTCGGAGATCGGCTCGGGCTCGGTTCCCCGGCGGCTATGGGCCAAGCCGGCGATCACCGTGATCGGCATCGACACCACATCGGTTGCGGCGTCGTCGAACACGCTGATCCCGCGGGCCCGGGCCAAGATCAGTATTCGGGTTGCGCCCGGCGGCGACGCCGTAGCGCACTTGGACGCGCTGGAAGCCCACCTGCAGCGGCACGCCCCGTGGGGCGCACGGGTCAGCGTCACGCGAGGCGAGGTCGGTCAGCCTTACGCCATCGAGGCAAGCGGCGGAGTCTATGACGCCGCGCGGGCGGCGTTCCGGCAGGCGTGGGGTGCTGATCCGATCGATATGGGCATGGGCGGATCGATTCCGTTCATCGCCGAGTTCGCCGCCGCGTTCCCGCAGGCGAAGATCCTCGTCACCGGCGTGGAGGATCCCGGAACGCAAGCGCACAGCATCAACGAAAGCCTGCATCTGGGTGTGCTGGAGCGTGCTGCCGTCGCCGAAGCCCTGCTGCTGGCCAACCTGGCCTGATTGCAGCCCGATCACACCGACAGGTCGCGGCGAAGTTTGGCGACGTGGCCGGTGGCCTTGACGTTGTACTGGGCAGCGGACAATTTCGGATTGAGAAATGTCCGGAGACCGGCCGCTGGCTGAGATCGCATACCAAAAAGTCTCCGGACATCCCGATGGCGGTTCATATCCCTGTGCAAAGGGTAGGGGCATCGCACACATTACCGGGGCAATAGGTCGAGTGTGCGGCGTTGACTATGGTTCCGACGTCTAACAACGTAACGCCCTTCTCGTCCAACTGGGCGTGAATGTCGTCGGCAATCTGTTGTGGCGTCCAACCCCAAGTGAGGTCGTAGCAGACGAGGTGCGCTTCCCCGATGAGTGCCTCCTCCGTCTTCGGCGGCCAAGTGAGGCCGGCGGCGCGCAGTTGTGCGAGGTATGCGTCATCAGCGGGATTGGCGGTCGCAATCGCAGCGCTACTAAGCAGGGCAGCGCCAGCCATCATGGGGATGGTAAGTCTGGCCAGCCAGCGAGGTGAGGGCATTCGATTCGCTTCCTTTCTTCTTGGCGTTAGCAAGGCCGCCAGTAGTGTGCGGGTCCGGAGCAGTACAAGTATGAAGAGTAGCGAAAGCCCGGAAAGGCGGTTCCTCGTAATTCAGAGTGCGTTGACGAGTGTGTGGAGGTGCCAACCGCCCCGGGATAGATGAAAGACCGTGCGACCAATGTCGCGTTGGCACCGAGACGGTTTGGGTGGTCGACGCCGACCTGTTCGCCCCCGCTCTACCCGTCGGCCACCTGGGCGAGAATCTGCTTGATCTTTGTTGTCGTATGTGCAGCCTTGACGTTGTACTGTGCGACGGCGATCTTGCCCTTTTCGTCGACGAGGAAGGTGGAGCGGATCACACCCTGAACGGTCTTGCCGTACATCTGCTTCTCTCCATACGTGCCCCAGGCCGCCAACACCTTGCGGTCCGGATCGGACAGCAGCGGGAACGTCAGCCCCTCGGCGTCACGGAATTTAGCCAGCTTGGCAGGTGAGTCTGGGGAGATCCCGACGACGTCGATGCCGGCGTCGTTGAGATCGTGCAGGTTGTCGCGAAAGTCGCAGGCCTGTTTGGTGCACCCGGGCGTCGAGGCGGCCGGGTAGAAGTACACAACGACCCGGCGTCCCTTGTAGTCGGCCAGTGACACCTTGTTGCCGTCGGCGTCGGGCAGGCTGAAGGCAGGGGCTTTGTCTCCGGGGGTCAGCCGCGTGGTCTCAGTCACTGATCTAGGGTAGTTCGGGCAGGTGCATCAGCCGGATAGTGGGGGACTTGGAGGACAGACACGTGGCGGACCGCGATCCCGACACCATCAAGCAGGAGATCGACCTCGCCCGCGACCAGCTGGCGGCGACCGTCGATTCCCTCGCGGAGCGCACCAACCCCCGCCGCCTCGCCGACGACGTCAAGGCCAAGTTGATCGAATTCGTCACCAGGCCTGCGGTGACGGTGTCACTGGTAGGGGTCGGCACTGTCGTCGTCATCGTGGTGGTTCACCGAATCAGGAACCGCTGACACGCCATTGAGACGCCAGAGCGTCACGCCCGTGTCGGATCGAACTCGAGTACCTGTGTGAGCCGGATGTTGTTGCCGGAGGGGTCCCGGAAGGACGTGTCGATACCGTAGGCCTGCGGCGTCGGGGGATCATTGAATGTGACTCCGCGAGAAGAAAGTTCGTCGTAGCGGGCCTGGCAGTCGTCGGTTTCCAGGAACAAGGTCCCGCCGGCTCCCTTTGCGACCAACTCGGCCAGTTGCGCACCGGCGGCGGGTTCCAGCATCGGCGGTCCGGGGACCGGCATCAGCACCAGGCCAACCCCCTCCTGCCCGACGGGCCCGACACACAGCCACCGGAAGTTCCATGCCTCCATGGTCACGGTGAGTCGCCTCTCCCGCCCCGTCGCCCCCCTGGTTTTTAAGTCGGCGATCGTCCGTCGGCTTTCCCTCCGAAGTATTAATGTCGCGTGCCACGGAGACCGACTACCCGCAAACCAGGCCGTTCAGGCTGTCCAGGACACCGTCGCATGTACGGTCACGGACGAGGTGTTCGCCACCGACGAAGAGCAACTCGCTCCGCTGGACCCGGTGCCATGCCCGATCACCCTCGCATGGTCGGAGAACGATTCAATCTTTCCCGTCGCTACGGCAGCCCTAGATCACTTCCCTAACGCGATCCGGCACCGGCGCTGCTGCGCACGTGCACGGGAATGTCGTCCGCCCAGGGCTGAGTGGTGGCCATGTCGTTGACGTCGACGTAGCCGCGCTGGAATTCGCCCGTCGCTGCGTCGACGAGCCGGTACTCCTGCCTCTGCTTGTGGATGGGCTGCGCGTCGAGAATCACCACCCGTACCTCGCCGGGCTCGAACCCGCACCGCAGCTGTAGCGCCTCGATGAGGCATTCGTTGTGCATATGCCCGTCACCGAAGTTCCACCCAAGAACCATTGCGCAGAGAATCTCGCCCTCGCACAGGTTGTAGTCGTCCTCGTCGTAGCCAGCCAACGCCCGGTGCGCCAGGGTGAACAGCGCGCGCCCGTGAGTGTTCATCCCCCGGAACGCCATTGCGAGGTGAAGTGGCACCAAGGTCTCCTCTTTGTTGCCGTACAACCGCTCGAGCTGTAGATGTTGCATCGGGCCGAGCGCGCGAGCGCCGGTGCGGATCTTCTCGTCGGCCGAGGGCTTGACGCACCACAGCGTGGTGTCCCAGTTGCCGGCGTAGTAGCGCATGCCGGGCAGGAAGGAGACCTTGCGCGGATACAGGTTTCCGATGACGACGATTCCGGCGATGACCACGAACAGGACGGCCACCGGCAACGGGTTGGCGAGATCGGACAACCCCAGGTGCGCATGCGCGACGAACAGCCACAACACCCCGAAGATCATGAACACGTTCCACTCCAGGGGCACACCCATCGGGAAAGCCAGCAGGATATTCAAGTGGAACACGATCATCACGAACGCGGCGATGGCCGTCGGCCAGCCCCCGTGTGAGAAGAAGAGCACCAGAGGCACCAGCCCTTCCACCGCGGTCGAGAAGTGGGCAATCAAACCTGCTAACCCGCTGGGCCGCAGGTCATCCGGATAACGCTTGAACAACGACCGCTTGAGAAACCCTGCGGGGATGAACGGGTTGTTGGCCAGCATCGTCGAGATCACGAACGGGAAGTGCCGGTTGAGCTTCGACGTCGCCGCGCCCAGCCAGATCACCATGAAGACCACCTTGGCCCCGACGATGATGCCCGCCCCGGAGAACAGGAACACCAGCGCCAACGGCGCGTAGACCTCGCCGCGAGCGGCCAGGAAGATCATCTTGTCGCGCAGGCTGATCACGGCCAGGACCGAGAGGATCGCGACGGTCTGCCACCACGGCAGCACGCCGATCACCGTGTCCAGAGCAGGAATTGGCCCGCTGCCGTCGGAAATCAGCGCGATCGCGAGCAACACCAGCAGGGCGCCGTAGAGCAACGCGTCGAACGGGGTTCTGTTGGAGCCTTTGGTCAGCGGCACCCGGTCGGGCCAGGGTGGCAGCCGGATGGTGCCGGGCCGCAGCCAGTACAGGATCGAACCCATCGGCGGGAAGTAGCGCCCGGCCAGCGGCCCGAAGCTGCAACCGAGACCGACGACCTCGAACAGCATCGTGTAGAGCACGGCCTTCTGGAACACGATCGGTTCCGACCACCACGCGGCAACTCCTGCGAAGCCCTCGATACCCTTCGTGGACAACGCGAACAGCCAGCCGCCGAGGATATACAGCGCGATCTTCACGCCGTACATCACGTGCATTATCAGCGGGGTGCCGAACCCGTTCTCGGCGATGTGTCGCGCCATCGGCACAATCCGCTCGGCGCGCGTGCGCTTGCTCCACTCGGCCACGTCGACGACGGGCAGGTTGGGCCGGATGAACCCCATCGCAGCTCCTTCGACCAAGGGGTGTGTCAGGAAAAACTACCCGGAGCGACGACAGCGCGACAGGCCCAAGACAGTGCCTGCCGAAATGCTTGGCGTGCGTTCGGGTCTCGGCTATCAGCTGCTCAGCGCGCGTGACCAGCTGGCCTACGGCCAGGTCGTCGCGGTGATCGTGGTCATCGGCGTCGTCGGATACGTCCTGGATCTCGCCGCGCGGCGAGCGCTATCAGGGTCGCGCACGGGATAACCGGGATCCTCGGTCTCAAGCGACGGCGCTGGACCAGGCCAACGGATTGAGCTCACGGAAAGGATCTGTGGCGCGAACGGCGAGCAGGTCGCGCAGGATCGTTTGCAGCGAATGCTGAGTGTTCGTCCGGACCGATGCCACCCATTTATCGGTTGACACGCGCTTCGGTTTCGTCGTCTCGATCGGGTCGCCAAAGCAGAGATACATCCGTTGCGGACGAGGGATGAGGGTAGGGCCGACGCCGCGCATCAACGGCATCGCCATGTCGGCGCGGCCGGACAGCCTGGTGCTGATGGTCTGGCTGAGCCGACCCAGCCGACTGTCCCGGCTGACCAGGCTCTTATAGACGTCATCGCCGCCGACCAAGCCGACGGGCACGATCGGATAGTCGTTTTCCGCGGCGAGGCGAGCAAAGCCGGAACGGCCATGCCAGTTCAGGGTGTACTCCTCGCCCTTGAACTTCGCTATCTCGCGCCCTCCTCCGGGAAAAACCAGGATCGTCTCGTTGTGTCGCATCAGCTCCCGTGCGCTCTCCGGGGCGCCAACGACACCGCCATAAGCGGCGATCAGGTCGCGGCCAAATCCACGTGTCTCGCCGAACCTGCGATCGGCGAGCGGGCGGACCCGGGTGTTGATCGCGCGGCGCACGAAGTGCGGAATCAACAACACCTCGCTGCCGGACTGAGTGTGGTTGCCTACCAACAGGAACCGCCCATCGGGGGGCAGCTTCTGCAGGCCGTTGACGTACGGCCGGGAAAGGTCGACTACGGGCGCAATGCTGTCGTGGATCCTGTCCAGCGCAGCGCGCAAGATCTGGACACGGCGCGGATGGTTCATCACTGCGTCTAATTCGAACGGCTCGCTCACGGCATCCTCGACTCAGGTCTCGATGGGTCTTCCGCAATATACCAAACGAACTAGTTCGTATGGAATATGATCTCTCTGTGCGAACCACGAGCGAGCTTCGCGAGACGATCCTGGCTGCCGCGCGGCTTGAGTTCGCCCAATATGGGCTGGCCGGCGCCCGGATCGACCGCATCGCTCGGGCCGCCGAGGCCAGCAAGGAACGGCTCTACGCGCACTTCGGCGATAAGGAGGCCCTGTTTCGCAGCGTGGTCGCCGCCGACAGTGCGGATTTCTTCGCCGCCGTCACATTGCGCCCCGACGCGGTCCCGGAATTTGTCGGCGACATCTACGACCTGGCCTGCAGACGGCCCGAGCATCTTCGGATGATCACCTGGGCCAACCTGGAGGGGCTGGCCCTCGAACTGCCTCCCGTCGAAGATGAAGCCTCAATCCAGGCCCGCGATGTTCGCACAATCGAGGCCGCTCAGGCCGCCGGCTACGTCGATAAGGCCTGGCGGCCTATCGATTTGCTCGTTGTCTTGTTCAGCGTCGGTTTGGCCTGGGCGCAGTCGCCCCACCCCGACGCGGTCACCGCCGACCCCACCGTCATCGCGGCACGGCGTGCAGCCGCCGTAGAGGCCGCACGCCGCATCGTGGCTCCGGCAAAGAAAGCCGACTGATTTGCGAAGCAGTGCCCAACACCAGATGTTTGGGGCTTGAAGTGCGCCGTCAGGGTTTCGAACCCCGGACCCGCTGATTAAGAGGCTCGGTTGCCAGCCAGTGCTCCAGAGCGGCACGTCCTTGCGGAGTGATGGTGTAGCGGGTGGCTTGGTCGTCGGCGGCCTTCGACGACCTCTGCGTAGGCGTGTCCGCGTTCGACGAGCCGTTTTAGCTCAGCATACAGGTGCGCTTCAGACCGTGGCCAGAAGAAGTGCAGGCTGCGACGCGCTTGCGCGACCAGATCGTAGGCCGTCCACGGTTGCAGTCCGAGGAGGCCCAAAACCGCGAATGAAGTCGCCGTAGGCGATGATGCCATGCCTTGACTTTACTCCAGCATGGAGTAGTGTCACTCCACACTAGAGCGAGCTGAGTTGGCAACATGAATGGCACTGGCTACGTCGGGTTGGTCGACACGAATCGCGGCGAACTGCGCGAGCGCATCGCGCTGGCACGGGGGCGATTCGACCGACTGGTCCGCACCGCCGACCCTGATGCTCGAGTACCGCGATCTGAGTGGACCGTGCAACAGACCGTCGCCCACGTGTTGACCGTCGCACACCGCTATCAAGGAATCGCTCTGGGAACGGATTATCACCGCGCCGGTCATCCTCGGGAGCTGGACGCAATCAACCAGGACGAGCTCGAGGCGGTCATGGCGCCGATACCCGAACTTGCCGATCAGCTGCAGGCCCTCGCGCCAGAAATGGACGCCTACTTCGACACACATACCGACGACGAACCGACCATTCCGTTCCACCATGCGTTTGGCGGCGGATTGGCCTGGCAGACCAACTGGCTGGGCGAACTGCTCTTCCATGGGCACGACGTTGCCCGGGCCGTCAAGGCGCGCTGGGAACTTCCCGAACGCGATATGGCGCTCGTGCTGCGGGGCGCCCTTCAGCTCGGCGCCGCATGGCTGCGTCCGCGATATCGGCGCCACTACGGACCTCTGCGTCGCGTTCGAGGTCCACGGAGCACGTCCATACCTCATCCACATCCACGACGGTCGCGCCGAAATCCGCGAACGGCGAGCAGAAGATCGACCCGACGCCGTCCTGAAATGCTCTGCCTTGATCTTCACGCAACTGCTCTACCAGCGCACCGGCCCGTTGGTCGCCACCCTGCGGGGATTGCGCATCGTCGGCTGGCCGCCGACCCTGGCTCGCGCTTCGACTCCAGTCCTGTTTCGAACGACCATGACGCAAGGGGCGAAACCATGGCAAGCGTCGCATTCCTTGAGGTGAAGGACAACCGAATCAACGTCCCGCTCGGAGGATGCTGGGGTGTCCTTGCGTGAATTCACCGCGGCCGATATCGCTGAGTCCATTCGAATCCAGCGAGAGGCTTTTCTTCGCGACGGACCGCCGTCACTTGCGTTGCGCCGCAACAGGATGGACCGCCTCTCGGCATTGACCTATGAGAATAAAGACGCGCTTGCCGAAGCGATTCGGCTGGACTTTGGCAACCGACCGGTCGAGTTCTCGACGCTGTGGGACGTCGTGGCAGCGCTGAGCGACTTCGCCCACCTCCGCCGCAACCTCGGCAAGTGGATGCAGGCGCGGCCTGTCATGGGTGCGGCCCGGCCGCTGGGTTTACGCACCCGGGTCCAGGCCCAGCCGCTCGGCGTCGTCGGCATCATGGCGCCGTGGAATTTCCCGGTACATCTGCTGATCTGTCCCGCCACCGCGGCTCTCGCGGCCGGTAACCGCGTCCTGTTGAAGCCGTCCGAGCTGACACCGCGCACCGCGGCGCTGTTGGAAAAATTTGCTGCGCAATACTTCTCACCAGAAGAGTTGGTCGTGGTCCCCGGTGGCCCGCAGACCAGCGCGGCATTTTGTTCGATGCCGTTGGACCACCTGCTCTTCACCGGCTCACCCGAAGTGGGCAAGCACGTGCAGCGGGCTGCCGCCGATCACCTGGTTCCCGTCACATTGGAACTGGGCGGCAAGAACCCCGTCGTCGTCGGCGCGACGCCGACATCGCCACCGCCGCCAGCCGCACCGCACGCGCACGCCTGTTAAACGGCGGCCAGGTATGTCTGTGCCCGGACCTGGTCTTCGTCCCCGCCGAGCGCTGCGACGACTTCGTCGCAGCGGTCAAGCGACAGTTCCGTCTTTCGTTCCCCACGATCCTCGACAATCCAGAGCATTGCACCATCGTCAACGACAAGAACTACCAGCGTGTGCTCGGGCTGATCGACGATGCCCGAGCCAAGGGCGCCACGGTCATCGAAGCCGCACCGCCGGGCGAGGCCCTGCCCTCGGCGGTGATCAGCTGCTCTACCAACTGAGCTAACGGCGCCTTGGTCGGCCAGAGACCGCGTTTGCGACAATAACAGGCATTCCGTCGCAGAGCGAAATCCTCCGACCAGGTTAGGGTGAGTTGCAGCACCGGACCGGACAAACCAGCCCAGATTTTCGCGGTGCGCAGCGGCGAGGCACTACAATTCTGGAAACAATCCAGGGTCAGCGGTGACCCAAATAAGCGAGATTATCTGGAAGGTCACTTGATGACGCCTTTGCGCAGACGTCGATCGTGGCTGGCTGCGGTCATGGTCCCAGTTGCTGTTCTCGCTGTCGCGTGCAGCAGCGGTGGCGGACCTGCACCGGTGAAGGTCATCGTCGACAAGGGCACGCCGTTCGCCGACCTGCTGGTCCCGAAGCTGACCGCGTCGGTGACTGACGGTGCCGTCGGTGTCACCGTGGACGCGCCGGTGTCGGTGTCTGTCGCCGACGGTGTGCTGGCCGCGGTCACCGTGGTCAACGACAACGGCAGGGTGGTCGCCGGCCGGCTCAGCGCCGACGGACTGCACTGGTCGACCAGCGAGCAGCTCGGCTACAACAGGCGCTACACGCTGAACGCGAAGGCGCTCGGACTGGGTGGCGCCGCGAACCGCCAGATGACCTTCCAGACCAGTTCGCCCGCGCATCTGACGATGCCCTACGTCAATCCCGGTGATGGCGAGGTCGTCGGTATCGGCGAGCCGGTGGCGATTCGGTTCGACGAAAACATCGCAGACCGCCTTGCCGCCGAGAAGGCCATCAAAATCACCACCAACCCGCCCGTCGAGGGCGCGTTCTACTGGCTGAACAACCGCGAAGTGCGTTGGCGTCCAGAGCATTTCTGGAAGCCGGGTACAACCGTTGATGTGGCGGTCAACACCTACGGTGTCGACCTGGGTGACGGGATGTTCGGCGAGGACAACGTGAAGACGCACTTCACCATCGGCGACGAGGTGATCGCGACCGCCGACGACAGCACCAAGATGCTGACCGTGCGGGTCAACGGTGAAGTCGTCAAGACCATGCCGACGTCGATGGGTAAGGACAGCACCCCGACGGCCAACGGCATCTACACCGTCGGTGCGCGATTCAAGCACATCATCATGGACTCCTCGACCTACGGAGTACCCGTCAACTCGCCCAACGGATATCGCACCGATGTCAACTGGGCCACGCAGATTTCCTACAGCGGCGTCTTCGTGCACTCAGCGCCATGGTCGGTGGGCGCTCAAGGCCACACCAACACCAGCCACGGGTGTCTGAATGTCAGCCCGAGCAACGCGCAGTGGTTCTACGACCACATCAAGCGCGGCGACATCGTCGAGGTCGTCAACACCGTGGGAGGCACATTGCCCGGCACTGAGGGCCTCGGCGACTGGAACATCCCGTGGGCGCAGTGGCGCGCCGGCAATGCCAACGCGTGACGCGATATTTCCGTTCGGTTGCCGAAATCTATTGCGCGCCCTGAGGTCCAGCAGCCAGCAGCGCTTTGTGTATTCGGTTCGCCACGCGATCCGCTGGGCGACGGCGCGCATGATCAGTTCGTCCCGAGGTGGGGCGGCGCGGTCGCCGGACTCGACTCGGTAGTGAGCACTTTGTCCCGGCTGCGTGTCGGCTTGTCGGTCCCGGCGTCGGCGAGAAGTTGCCCAACAAACTCCAGCCATGTGTGGGGCTCACTCGGGCGCGAGGTTTCGTGTAATGGCCCTGAGTTTCTGCCCAGCCAAGGACGAGTTGTGGAAGTTGCTTACCTCGCGATGGTTGCCGGGCAGGGCCGCCAGCCGCAGCCCGGCGGGCAAGGTCCGCAAGAGCGAACTGTGCGCCCGCTACGGTGCCACCGCTACGGCCGAAAACAGCGTTGCGCCAGTTCAGGCCCCGCCGAACTCCGGGCGCAGGATCGGACTGAGCACCGCGAGCGGGATGTGCGCCTGGACGATACCGCCGTTCATCGACCACTGCGTGAGCTGGTCGTACTGGATCGGTGTGTCGTGTGCGACCGGGTAATCCGGCATGTAGATGATGAGCTCATTGGGGGTGAGGGCCCACGCCTTGTACCCGCCCGAGAACACCTTGTCCGGTGTCCAGCGGTCGATTGTGAATGGGTAGGTCCCCGGGTCGTGTGGCGGCGGGGCCTGGTCGAGCGCCTCGGAAATGATGGGCGCCGCCAACGGTGGGATGGCCACCAGCGGATCGACGCCCGGCTTGGTGATGTCGGCCAGCTGCAGTTGCCTGCCGCTGGCCATATCGAACGTAAAGGTGCGGTAGCCGTTCATGAGCGCAGTCCCGGCGGCGTGGTAGGTCTCATGGAATACCACGCTCAGCGCGGATCCGTGTCCGAACACCTGGTAGTCCTCCGTGCCCCAGCTGTCCTGGATCATCGAGGCTCCCTTGGACCGCCAATTGTTGAACAGGTCGCGCAGGTACGGGCGGATCGCCGAGCTGGTGGCGGGGTTGTCAATGAGATCACCCGGTATCGCCACTTTGATGTCCCGGGTAGCTTTCCGCTCGGACGCCACCGACGTGCGGCAGTACTGTCCGTCCCAGTCACCGCCGAGCTCGCCACAGAACGACGGAGCCGATGCTGAGGCGGCCGGAGCCGTCACGACCGCGACCGCGACCGCCGACGCCACCACCATCACCCGGGTGCCCCACATGTCTGCAGCTCCTATGGCAGTTCGACTTTGCTTGCGAGCCATCGGCTATCGACCTTTTCCATGGTGATCTTCATCCGGCTGCGGTCAACGCGCGAATCGGGACGCGTGGCGTTGGTGACCGTCTGGTCCACCAGCAACAGCACGACCACCTTGTCTTTGGATTCGGACTGGATCGCCGAGTCCACGACAACGCCGTGGGCGGTGGCCTTGTTGGCGATCAATAACTGCCGAAGCTTCATGCTCTCCTTGGTGTACATGTCCTTGAAGTCACCGGTCGCCCCGTTGAGCACCTCAGCGAAGTTCTGGTCCAGGTTGTTCGAATCGATGCTCGTCAGTACTTGCGCGTAGTTGATTGCCGTCTGCTGGGCATCCTGACCGGCTTTGGCCAGCACGTGCTGTTCCCACAGCTTCCAGCCCAGAACGCCCGCGATGCCGAACGCCCCGACGAAGATCGCGGTGACCAGCCCGATGCGGGCATAACGTTTCCATCCAGGGCGCGTGCGCGCCGTGTTCGTCGGCTCGAGGCCGGAGGCTTTGGTGTCGGTGTCGCCTGTTTCGGCGTTGTCGTTCTCGGGGGCTTGCCTCTTATCGGTCTCATCGGTCTCGTCTGGCTGATCTGTGGTGTCTGTTGTGTCCTGGTCGGTCGTCTCGGCCACAGTGATATCTCCTCGTGCGTCGGCATGCCGCTCGGCCTAGCGAGGTGGCTCGATTGGCAGCGTCGGACCCCCATACGGAGTCGGGATGGTGTAACGGCCCTTGGGTGTCTGGTCGGCGGTCATGCCCAAGTCCGCACCCGGGGGCGGTCCCGCTGTGTCGTCCCCACCCGGTCGCGGTGCGTTCCTGGCGCCACGGATCAGCACTTCGGGGTCGGTGTCCCGGCAGTAGGTGTAAAGGAACGGTTCGGGGTAGTCGGCTGACGACGGCGGGCGGCGCGGTGTGCCGTAATCGCACGTGTAGCGGGGGTAGATGTCGGCGGTTACCCACACTCCGTTGTCGTGGAATGCGGTCATGATGGCTTCCAGCGCCGAACCGCGAAAGTCCGGGAACAGGGCGTTCAATGCCGGAACTCGGAGGTACAGCAGCTGGGAGACCGTCGCCAAGTTGCCGAGCAACCCCACCATGGTGTCGGAGTTGTCGTCAAACAGATTGTCGACGGACGACATCAGTCCCGGCGCCTGGTCTACGAACTTGCGGTATCCGCCGTCCATCTTGTTGACGCCCGTCATGAGCTTGCTGACATTGGCCGACACGGCACCGATGCCGGGGCTCACATCGGAGAGCATGGTCAGCACGATCCGGCTGGTCTTCAACACGCTGACCGTTTCCGGCAACACCGAGTCCAGTGTGGACAGCAAGAAGGTGCCGCCGTCGACAATGTCGGCGAGCTTCCGGGGCCCCTCTTTGCTCAGGCTCAGCTCCTTCTTGATGATTTCGAGCTTCTTCGGGTCGGCTTGAGCCAGTAGCCCATCGGCGTCGGTGAGCAGCTGGTACAGCGGAACAGGTGTCGTAGTTCGTTCCAAGGGAACCACGCTGCCATCGGACAGGAAGGGGCCATGGGTCGATGCGGGCTCGAAGTCGATGTATTGCTCGCCCGCCGCGGACAACCCGGAGACGCGCACCGGGCTCGAGGCCGGGATCTTGGCGGTTCCATCGATGCTGACAGTCGCCTCGACACCGTCGGGGGTGAGCGTGAGCGATTCGACCCGCCCGACCTTGATACCGCGGACGGCGACGTCAACGTTCTCCAGCAGGCCACCAGAGTCAGGCAGCTCAATCCTGACCTGGTAGGTCGTGGCAAGTGGGTTCACCCCCAGGGCGCCGAACACGAAGTATGCGACCGTGACGACGACTACCAGCGCGAGGGCCACCCCCGAAAGCCAGAACCGTTGGCGGTGGGCGGTTTTGACGGCACCGACGATTCCCCGGCTGATGGAGTTGATCACCTCGGTGGCTCCTGTCCCGAAGGGGCCGCCGGCGCCACCGGCGGCGGTGCCTGCTCGGCGGGAGCCGGCGGAAGCGGGGAGCCGCCGGGCGTCCACTGATTCTGACCCATCGAGGTGTCCGGACCTTGCCCCACGACGCGTTCCTGCAGCCGCCACAGGACGTACTTGAGCGAGCCGATCATCTTCGCCCAGTCGTAGCGCTTGGGGCCGTGGAAGGCCGGATCTCCCTTGAATCCGGCGTCCGGGATCGATCCGAGCACCAGCCGGTCGATCCCCACTACTAGTGATAGTCCCGAGCCCGATGTGGTTTTGATCAACGGTGGAATCAATCGGTTGAGGGCGGCCAGGCTGGTATCGGGACTCTGCGCAACGTCGTTGAACGAGCGGGAGAGGGTATTCATGTCCCCGATGACGCTGCGACCGCTATCGTCGGTGCCGGCGATCGACGGGAACTTACCCAGCTGGCGGGTGATGGCGCCAAGCTGCTCGACAACATCGATTATCTGGTTGGTGTTGGCGGCCACCACATCGGTCGCCGGACCTATGGCCTGCAAGATGTCGGTGAGGGCCGGGTTCTTCTCGTCGAGCCGATCGGCGAGCCCTGAAGTTTCGGTCAGCGCCGCCTCGATCTCATCGGACCGGGCGTTGAGCTTCCGCAACAATTCGTCGGTCAGGTTGATGAGGTTGCCGAATGCCTCGCCCTGGTCACCGGTCGCCTTACCGGCACCGTTGATGAAGTTGGTGAGGTTTCGGATGGTGCCACCATTGACAACGATTGCCGCCGGGCTCAGCAACGCCTCCACGGTGGCGGCAGCTGCGGTGGACTCAAGGCCGATGGTGTCGCCGTCCTTCAGCAGTGGCGCGTTGGGCCTGGGCGGTGTCGGTGGCTTGATCGCGACGAACACGTCGCCGAGCGGTGTAGCCGACCGCAGCTCCACGGTGCTGTCCACCGGGATCTGGACGCCGCTGCGGATCTGTAGCTCGGCCACCGCGGTGTAGTTTTTCGCGACCAGCGATTTCAGTTGTCCGACATTGGCGCCGGAGAGTTTGACGAGGGCGTGCGCGGGCAGGTTCAGCGCGTTCGAGAACACCGCGGTGAGCATGTATCCCCCCGGCACCCATTCCGGGTGCCGGCAGAGGCAGGTTGCCCAGTCCGACGGCGCAGCCTGTGGTGGTCATCGCGGCGGTCACTACCGTCGCGAACGCACGTTTCATTCGAAGCGCCTTCATCACTGTCCCATCGCCGCGAGACCGTCGAGCATGTACGTGAGGCCGAAGTCGGGTCCGTAGTCCTGCAATGTTCCCGTGCTGCAACCCAATTGACGTAGATGCATCAGATTGCAGACCTCTTTGACGGACTGAGCCTCGGTGAGGATCCTGTCGACGAGGGCATGAACCCGCAAT
Source organism: uncultured Actinomycetota bacterium (assembly GCA_963763005.1). Classification (GTDB taxonomy): domain Bacteria; phylum Actinomycetota; class Actinomycetes; order Mycobacteriales; family Mycobacteriaceae; genus Mycobacterium. The sequence continues at coordinate 300,609 of CAVXMI010000005.1, read as the reverse complement.
GCACCGTTGTCCCGGTCGGTGATGTTGTACAGGTTCTCCAGCGCCAGCGGGGCGACGTCGAGGAACTCCGCTATCTCGCGCTGGCGGTCCATGACCACCGTCGCGGCCGTATCGCCATTGAGGACGGCCTGCTTCAGATTGTCTCGGTTCTTGTCGATCAGAGTCGTTGCCTGTTCGATGATCTCGTTGAGCTTGCGGCCAGTGGCGCCGGTGCCGAAATTCTCGTCGGCCAGTATCTGGGTGAGCTGGCGGGTCGTCGAACCGAACTGACGCAACTTGGCGTCGTTGCGGGCGGCCGCATCCATCAACGAGTCGAGATCGGAGACGATTGTGGTCAACTGATCGGCGGTCCCGGCGCCACCATCGGAGCTGAGTCGCAACGCATCGGAAAGCTCGCCGAGAGCCGACTTGATCCTCTCGCCGTTCCCATCGGTGACTCCGACAGCGGCATTGATCAGGTCGGCAATCGGTCCACCACCCTTGCCGTCTCCTGCTAGTGACTTGGAAAGCTTGTCGAGCATGTCGATCACGCGGTCGAATGCGATGGGCGTCTTGGTTCTTGGCAGGCCGATCGTGTCGTGGTTTCCCAACACCGGCCCACCGTGGTAGGGGGGCGTCAATTCGATCTGCCGGTCAGTCAGGATCGATGTGTTGATGGTCACCGCGTGCACGTCGGCGGGGATCTTTACGTCCTTGTCGACGGTGAATTCGACTTCGACGTAGCTGCCTTTCGGGGTGATCTTGGTGACCTTGCCCACCGGCATACCGACCACCGCGACCACGTTGTCGACGTACAGACCCGCTGCGGTGTCGAACTGGGCGGTCACAGTTATCGAATTGCGCCGGGACTTAACGAAATACCCGATTGCCCCGATGATCGCGACCGCCAGGACGGCAAGTCCGGCAACCAGTGCAATGGTTCTGCGCCTGCCGGTGCTCATTTCTCGGCTCCCGCTCGCTCCGGTCCTCGCTCGTTCCTCGCTGCGATCCTCACTCGCGGTCGCCTTCGGGCGCTCACTTGCAGTCCTTGTAGTACTCGATCATGTTGAATTGCTCGGCGCGGCCGCTGATTGCGCACATCCACGAGTCGACGGCAAGCCCGTTGGGGAGAAAGAACTCGAGGGTCGGGCCGTATCCCGTGGCGTTCGTCAGCCCGCGGAGCGCGACGGGTGCGATCTGAAGCAGATTGCTGACCATGTCGTCGTGCTGGCCGAGCATATCGCTGAGCTCACGCACGTTCTTGAACATGTCGTCGAGCATCGGCCGGTCGTTGACCACGATCTTGTCGAGGTTGTTGGTCAGACCGGTCAGAGCCGCCAACAGGGCGCGGAACGTGACCTGACGCGCCACGAACTCGCCGAGCAGGTTCTGCCCCCGATCGATGAGGACCCCCACTCTCGTTTGCTGACTGTGCAGTATGTCGGCCACCCGTTGCGTGCTCTTGAGGAGAGTGCCGAGTTGATCTCGGCGGTCGGCGACGACCGTTGCCAGCTTGTGAATGTTGTCCATGGCCCTCGGAACGATGGCCGGCAACCCGTTGACCTGCTTGCCCAGGATGGCAAGCGACTCCCCCAACTGGTCGGAGTCCAGTTGACTCAATGTGACGGAAGAGTCGTCCAGTAGGGCCTGCAGGTCGTACGGAACTTCGGTGTGGGCCAGATTGATCGTCTTGTCCGGTAGTGAACCGGAGCCGGCGGGCATCAGAGCCATATAGCGGCCCCCGAGGAACGTCTGCAGTCGGATGGCAGCTTTGGTGTCCTTGCCCAACTTCACGTCGTTACGGACCGTCAAACCGACCTCGACATGATCGCCGGCGAGCTTCACGCTGCTGACATTTCCGACTTCGATGCCGGCGACGGTGACGACGTTGCCGGGTCGCAGCGACGCAGCTTGAGCGAACTCCGCGGTGTAGTCCGTATGGCCGAGGCCGAGAGACTTCACGCCCACCGCCGCCACGACAAGAACCGCGATCGCCGCCAACGCCGTGAACCCAATCCACGTCGCGTTGTAATCCTCCGGCCGACGGTTCCGGAGGCGCTGAATCAGCGATTTTTTAGCCACTTTGTCAGCCATTGGACATGTTCCTGCATTTCGGGGTGTGCCACCCCAGGTTTTCGTTGACATGCGGGTTGGCGTTGCCCGGGGTTGCCGCGTTGACGATGTAGGTGGTGACGTCGTTCAGTCCGGGGAAGAAACCCAGGGCGTTGAGGTCGCACTGGTAGGCGTTGACGTAGGTGCCGTCACCGACGACTCGGGCGAGACCTTTGAGCAACAGAGGCAGGTTGGCGCCGGTGAACGCCAGCTGAGGCTCGATGCCGACCATGTACGCGGCGAAGCCGGGCTGCCGGTTGATGAGCTCGTTGAGCGAGGGGTAGACCTCGTCGGTGATGGCGGACAGGCGGCGCGTTACCCGGGCTAGCGAGCCTATCGAGGACTTTAGTTCCGGGCGGTGAGCATCGAATTCCTCGACGACCTGACTGGTCTGGTTGAGGGTGTGGTCCAGATTGTCGGCTTGCTCAGCGAGGTTGCTGGTGACCTTGCTGAGGCTGGTGATGGTGTCACCGAGAACCTTATCGCGCCCGGCCAATGTCTGTGCGAACGTCGTCGTCTGGTCCACCAGCGCGGTCAGGGATGCCCGATCGCCCTGAAATGACTGGATAAGACCGAGGGTGAGGTTGTTGGCTTCCTTTGGATCCAGCAGGCTGACCATCGGCTCGAAGCCGTTGAGCACGGTACCGACGTCGAACGACGGCTCCGTTCGCTCCAGCGGGATCACACTGTTCGCAGGCAGCTGGTCGGTGCTGCCGGTATTGCCGAGAGTCAGGCTCAGATAACGCTGTCCAAGGATGTTTTCATAGATCACCGAGGCGTTGGTGTTGCCGTACAGGCGCTGTTCGCTTTGGACGATGAACGAAACCTTCGCCGTTTTCCCGTCGAGCCCGACGCTTTCGACGCGGCCGACGCGAACACCGGCCATCCGGACGTCGTCGCCTTTGCGCAGTCCGTAAATGTCGGTGAACATGGCCGCATACGGTGTGGTCGACCCGGCCACCTCTCGTCGCAGGGTGTTGAGCACCAACCAGGTCACGCCGATGGCGATCACCATGAATATGGACAGGCCGATCAGCGGTTTGCGCAGGCTCATTTCGGCCCCTCTGCGGGTTCATCCTGGACAGGAACCATCCAAACCTCGGTGCCCCGGGCAACAGGACCGAGAAGCAGATCGGTGACCACTGACGCCGGCTGCGCCTGACCGGTGATCAGGCCAAGTTGGCGGAGTTCCTGTTGGCTGCCCACTGGGCCGACGTTGCCGCCGTACGAGGCAGGTGCGGCCTCGGCAGGCAGTGGCGGACCAGGTGGCGGCGACGGGTCGGGTGACGGCGACGGATCGGGTGCCGGCAGCCAGGGCGGCAGTACCAGCGGCGCCGGTCCCGGCGGCGTAACTGGTGAGTTGTCGGGATTGGCGGTCCCCGGAACCCGGAGCGCGGGACCTGTCCACCACGGCAGCGGCGGGGTCACATCGGTCAGGTTGGGGTTGGGGGGGTTGATGAGCGGTGGCCCAATTGCGACGAGGTTTCCGCCGGGTCCGAGGATGGTGCCCGGTGGCGGCTCAAGGCCCGGGGGCGGTTGGTAGTTCTGCGGCAGCAGCACCTCGGGTAGGTCAGGCCGCACCGAAATCTTCGGCGCGGTGATGCAGCTCGGTCCCTTCAGCTGGCCGTACATGGGGCAGTCGGCTCGCGTGTAGGTGTAGGCGGGTGTGAGGGACAGGTTGCCCCGAACATTCACGGTGTCGAGGTCGGGATTCCACCCGTATTCGAAGAACGCGTCGGACAAGCGCTTCACCCTGCTGAAGATGGGCACGTATTTGTCCTCCTGCATGGCGAGCACGCCCAAAACGGGCGTGAGGTCGTGCGTGATGTGGATCAGCTGGTCGATGTGGTTGTCCAACGCTTGCCGCGTGACACCCAACGTGTGCTGAGAACCGGCGACCAACGACGTGAGTTGCGCCTGCTTCTCCACGAAGGTCTGCATCGGTTTGACCGCCTGATGCAATGCGTCGACGAGTTCAGGTGCCGTGGATTGGAGGCCCCGTGCGGCGTTGACCAGAGCCGAGACCGTCGACGGACCGGGTTCGGTGGCGACGATGGAGTTGAGCTGGTCGAGCAGCCGGGTCAACTGCGCACCGGCGTTGAGCAGCTTGACGCGCCGGTTCTGCGTGGCGGCTTCGACAGCGGCCAGAATGCCGAGGCTGTGGTCGTCGCGTCCCCGGCCGACCGCGGCGAGGAGGTCACGCATCTTGCTGATGGTGGTCTGGAAGATCACCGTCGGTAGGTCGGTGTCCTCGGGGATGTGCGCACCGTTATCGATGGCGGCACCGGGGCCGTGGTCGACTAGCTGCACGGAGGACACCGCAAAGACGTTGCTCGGCACTACGCGTGCGGTCACGCTGCCCGGGATGTCCTTTGCGTAACGGGGTTTGAGGTCGATTTGCACGAAGTTGGGCTTGCCGCCGATGGCCGGGGTGACGTTGGTGACCCGGCCGACCAGCAATCCGTGGTACTTGACGTCGGAACTCTTGGGTAGGCCGTCGCCGACGTTCACCAGGTCGGCGACCACTCGGACGTATTTGTCGAGTCGTCCGGTCGATTTCAGCAGCAGGGTCCCGATGGTCAGCGTGATCACCAGTGCAACGGCAATGCCGCCGATGAGCAACTGTCGCTCTGAGGGGCCGCGTCCGTAGGGGTCCAGGGAATTGCCCATCTAGCCACCAAATTTCGCGCCGGCATCGACACTCCACATCGCCATGGTGAGGAGCATGTTTGTGATGACCACGACGGTGATGGCTGCTCGCATGGCATGTCCGGCGGCGACGCCGACGCCTGCGGGGCCGCCCTTGGCGTAGAAGCCGTAGTAGCACTGCAGGGTCGAGGCGATCCACACGAACACGACGCACTTGATCACCGAAAAGACGATGTCCTTGCCGGCCAACATCATCGTGAAGTAGTGCAGGTACGGACCAGTGGATCCGCCGCTGACGATGCCGGCGACAATTTGGCTGGTGAGGTAGGTGGTTGCGAGGCATGCCAGGTACAGCGGGATGACGGCGATGATCGAGGCCATCAGCCGGGTGGTGACCAGGAAGGGGATGGCGGGGATTGCCATCGATTCCAGGGCGTCGACCTCGTCGGCGATCCGCATGGAGCCCAACTGCGCGGTAAACCGGCAACCGGCCTGCATCGCGAATGCCAGCGCCGCCATGATCGGTGCGAGCTCGCGGGTGTTCACCAGCGATGACATGACGCCGGTCGCGGGGCCCAGCCCGAGCAGGTTGGCGAAGTTGTAGCCTTCGAGGGCGACGAGGGCGCCCGCGGTGAAACCGAGCACGATCGCAACGCCGGCGGTGCCGCCGCCGACCACGATGGAGCCGTTACCCCACGCGATATCCGAGAGCAGCTGCCGGAATTCCTTGCGGTAGGACCGCAGCACCGCGGGGACGCCGGCCACGGCTCGGAAGAAGAACAGGAGCATGTGCCCCAAGCGGATGCCAGGCCGCGCCGCCCTCTGGGAGGTGCGGACGAAGGGCTGTAAGACAGGGGCGATGTGGATGTGGGGGAAAGCCGTCATGTCACAGCCCCGACCTAGGGAATAGCACGTTGTAGAGCTGGCTGATAGCGACGTTGACCATCATGAGCAACAGGATCGATTCCACGACCGCAGCGTTGACCGAGTTGGCCACGCCGGTCGGCCCGCCCCGGGCAGACATGCCCTTCTGGGCGGAGACAATCGCGACGATGGCGCCGTATACGAGGGCCTTGAGCAGCGCCACGATCATGTCTTCGGGGATTGCGAAAGACGAGAACGTAGCTACGAAGCTGCCGGGTGCGCCACCCTGGAAGTAGACGTTGAACAGGTAGCTGGCCAGGAAGCCGACAAAGGCGATGACCCCGGTGAGGGCGACACCGACCATGATGGCCGCGGCGAATCGAGGCACCACGAGGCGGCGGATCACCGAGATGCCCATGACCTCCATGGCCTCGATCTCGTCACGTATGGTGCGGGAACCGAGGTCGGCGGTGATGGCCGACCCGACGGCCGAGGCCATGATTATCGCGGCCCCCAGCGAGGCGGCCTGGCGAATGACGGCGAGTCCGCTGGCCGCGCCGGCCAGCGACGTGGCACCGACCTGGTTGGCCAACAGGGCGAACTGAACGGAGAGCGTGACCCCGAACGGCAGCGCCACCAGGATGGTCGGCACCACTGCAGTTGACGCCATGAAGGCGCCCTGCCGCAGGAACTCGCCCCACTGGAACTTGCCGGTGAACAGGTCAAGGAAGAAGTACTGAATGGTGCGTACCCCGAGGACGCACTGGTGCCCGACAGTTGCGACGGAGGCCAGGGGGTGCCGCTTGACGTACCCCTTGGTCCAGTCTTCGATCGCGACCACACCGTCGCGTGCCTTGTCGTCGTTGGGCGGGAGTTTCTGTTGGATGGTCATCGCCGGGTGCCGCTTAGGTGGTGGTCGGGAGTGGACGGTGCCCGCGCCAGAAGTTCAGGCTGTCCAACGACTTCGCATCAGTCAAAACACGCTCCTGCCGATCGGCGGCTATGCACTGAGCCCACAGTAAAACGCGCTCGATGTCTACGATCACTTTCGGCGAGATCAGTCGTGACCCTGGGGGAGGCGGTTTCCCTGCGCCCGCTGCCATCTCGCGGCGGGCCGAAGGACCGCATGGCCCCAGATCGCCCGCGCCTCCGCTGAGACGTTCAGTGTGTTGGGCCGGTACGCGGTCGTCTGGCTAATTCGGGCAGATTGGCGCGGCTACCTGTCCCATTTCGCCGCAGACGCCCAACCGGTCGGGTAATCATGTGTTGGGAGGATGCGAATGGGCGCGAAAAGATTGCGCCGGATAGGTTCTGCTCTCGCATGTGCCGGGGCGATGGCCGTCACCGGCTTGGTGCTGTCCGGCCACTCCAACGCTGATTCGGACCAGCCGCCGCCGCTGCCGGTGTTCACCCCAGGACCCACCGACTGGTCGCCCAACTTCGAAATCTGGCCGTACAACACGTTCACCTATCAGGTGACGCCCGAGATGATCAGTGGCATGTCGGACTCGTGCCAGTGGTTCAACGCGCAATTCGACCCCCTGATGGGCCAGATCAACGACTTCAATCGCAACCTCGGCGACAAACATGACGACTACTCGGCCGGCGGTGTACAGCGGCAAGCCAATGCTGTTGTCGCCAATATCGATCAGTCGACGGCCTTCTTGGCACCGCGGGTGAAGCCGCTGACCATCACCAACACGCCCAACAATTTTGGCCCGTACTCGCCGATATACGGGGGCGAACCGATCACCAGCGTGACGTTTCAGCTGACCCGCATCGGCGAGAGTATGAGGAAGCAGGATCCGGCAGGGGTCACCCGCGCCAATATCGTTGCCGCCACGGGGTGGGGCAACGCACTCCGAGACTCGGGAGCGTGCAACTGACACCTCGACCCGGTTCGCCGATCGCCACGGACATCGGCCAGCCCGTGTCAACGTACCCTGGGGCAGATGTGGTGTCCGCGTTGTCTCCCGATCCCGGGACGAAGGGTAGGTAGTTGAGGTGAAGTCTCCGGCTGATACCGCAGAGGCACACAGCGAATCGGACGACGACGAAGGACCAGCCAACACATCGCCCGACGTCGAGGCCGCCGAGGCGGACCCGGCGGAGGCGGTCGCTGAAGACGCCCGTGACGAGGATTCCGTCGAGTCCGGCCTTGACGATGAAGTCGATGAACCGGAAGACCCGAAGGGACGGGGTCAAACGGATAAGTCGAAGCTTGATGTGCCGGCATCTGATGACGAGGATGATCTCGCCACCGGCCGGCGGCGGGGCCGATCGGCGATTCGGTGGATCGCTGCGGTGGTGCTGGTTGCCGTACTGGCGGGGGCGGGTTATGAAGGCTGGCTGCTATTTCAGCAGCATCAGAAGGATGTCGCCGCTGCGCAAGCACTCGATGCGGCAAAGAAATTCACCCTCACGCTGACCACCATCGACCCTAACGCGATCGACAAGAACATCGCCGACGTCCGCGATGGCTCGACGGGCGAGTTCAAAGACCTATATGAGCGATCCAGCGCGCAGCTCCGCCAGGTGCTGATCGAGAACAAGGCTGCGGCGCACGGCATGGTCATTGAAGCGGCGGTCAAGTCCGCCACCAAGAACAGGGTCGAGGTTGTGCTGTTCGTCGATCAGGCGGTGAGCAACGCGACTGCCCCCGCACCGCAGTTGGACCGCAGCCGCGTCGTGATGACCATGGAGAAGGTTGACGGCCGGTGGCTGGCCAGCAAGGTCAACCTGCCATAACACTTTGTTACACGCAGCCGCGGCGGCCATCCTGTCGAAAGGTTGGTATCGCTTCGAGCTGGCATTGAAGTCTGTGGCCCGCTACACGGGGACACAAGTTGTGAAGGTTCCGGCAGCGTTCACGTCGCAACGCTGCTCGGCGTGTTGGCATGTGGACCCGAAAAGCCGGGGAATCCTCGAAGCAGGAACTTGGATGCCGGTCTTCGTCAAGTGCAATCCGGCGGCGCCGGCAGGCTTCTTCGCAAGCGAAGAGGCTAAGCTGCAATGGCTTTCGGCTTCCGGTGGCGGCATGCCCTGCGCCCAGGTACTCGATCACGATGCGACGAGCCTGACCCTGCGACGGCTGCACTGGACATCGCCGACGCGCGTGGCAGCCCACGTGCCCGGAGAACGCCTCGCCGTCACCAACGGTGATCGGACGGGCCCACGAGAAGTGGGGCTAGCTGGTCTTGCAGGACGGGCAGAAGTCCAGTCGTTCGAAGAATGCAACGGGCAATCCGTCGTCGATGATCGTCCCGAACACGTCGACCCGATAAGGCTCCGGCAGCCGCGACCGGCGCGCCTTATCGAGCACTCGGTTCGCTCCGCCGGTGACCACCCAGTCGTCAGGCATCAGGTCGAGAAGTGCGGGGTCGTTCGGCGCAGGCCAGGGTTGGTCGGTAATGAGTAGCAGTCCGGTCGCCTCGGCTTTCTCACCGCGACCCCCTGAGGTTCCCCCCCGAAAAGTGGACAGGAACAGCGGCCACTATCCGATCCTGGAGCGTCCTGCCGAAGACAACGTCGAGTTGCGCAACCTCGCGGCAGCGGTGCTCTAGCCGTCACTGCCTACTTGGCAGGTGCGGTTGAAGCAGAAGACCAGAGGGCAGCAACGTCCTTTGGTCTGTGGGGTGAGTGACGGGGCTCGAACCCGCGACTTCCAGGATCACAACCTGGTGCTCTACCAACTGAACTACACTCACCATTGCCGCCGGCCGGCCCCCGCGAGGGCTAACGCGCGGCGCCGTCGATACTAGCCGCTCGGGTGCTCGCCGGCCGAATCGATTTCCCCAGGTGTGCCTGCCCCGTCGTTAAGATCGGCGACCACCGCCGCGATTTCGCTGGTAGAGGGCCCGGGCAGCGGCACGAATGCGGTGCGCCGGTAGAACTGCAGTTCGCGGATGGATTCGTGAATGTCGGCCAGCGCCCGGTGCGCAAGTCCCTTGGGCGGCTGGCCGAAGTAAATCCGCGGATACCAGCGTCGGCAGAGTTCCTTGATCGAGCTGACGTCGACCATCCGGTAGTGCAGAAACGAGTCGAGAGTGGGCATGTCGCGGGCGATGAACGAACGGTCGGTGGCGATCGAGTTGCCTGCCAGCGGCGCCGTCCTGGCTTGCTTGACGTGCTCGCTGATGTAGTCGAGCACCATCGTCTCGGCAGTCGCCATGTCGACGGTGGATGCCTTCACCTCGCCGATAAGCCCTGAGCGCGAGTGCATCTCGGCGACCACGTCGATCATCGACGACAGCGCGGCGTCATCAGCGTGGATCACCACGTCGACTCCGTCGCCGAGAATGTTCAGATCGGCATCGGTGACCAGGGCGGCGATCTCGATCAACTTGTCCGAACCCAGATCCAGCCCGGTCATCTCGCAGTCGATCCACACCAGTTCCTCACGCACAGCGCTCAGAGTAGGCCCACGTTAGCCGTCGCACCTGCCTCCCCCTGGCAAGTAGGGTGATGCTTTGCCGTACGGCATGGGGAACTACCGGGGAAGAGGGACGCGGCACGATGAGCACGGAATCGGCGGCCGGTGGGCTTGACGGGCCCGCGAAGCGGATCTCGGCCGGCTATGCCGTCGAAGGCGAGGCTTTGGAGTTGGGCACGGTCGTCGTCGACGGCGACGCCGAACCCACCGCCCCGATTCGCATTCCGTTGGCCACCGTCAACCGGCACGGTCTGGTGGCCGGGGCCACCGGAACCGGCAAGACCAAGACGCTGCAACTGATCGCCGAGCAGCTCAGCGCGGCGGGTGTGGCCGTGCTGATGGCAGACGTGAAGGGTGACCTGTCCGGCCTGTCCCGGGCGGGGGAGGCCAACGACAAGACCGCCGCGCGCGCAAAGGATACCGGGGACAACTGGGAGCCCACCGCGTTCCCGGTGGAGTTCCTGTCGCTGGGCACCAGTGGAGTAGGCGTTCCGGTGCGCGCGACCATCTCCAGCTTCGGCCCCATTCTGTTGTCAAAGGTATTGGGGCTCAACGCCACTCAGGAATCGACGCTCGGACTGATCTTCCACTGGGCCGATCAGCGGGGACTTCCGCTGCTGGACCTGAAGGACCTGCGCGCGGTTATCAGCTTCCTGACCAGTGATGAGGGCAAGCCCGAGCTGAAAGCCCTTGGGGCGGTGTCTCCCCGGACCGCTGGCGTCATCCTGCGGGCATTGGTCAACCTCGAAGCCGAGGGCGCCGACACCTTCTTCGGCGAGCCGGAGCTCGAGCCCGAGGACCTGCTGCGCGTCGACAACCAGGGCCGCGGCGTCATCTCGCTGCTCGAGTTCAGCGACCAGTCATTGCGCCCGGTGATGTTCTCCACCTTCCTGATGTGGGTGCTCGCCGACCTGTTCACCTTCCTGCCCGAGGTGGGCGATCTGGACAAGCCCAAGCTGGTGTTCTTCTTCGACGAGGCGCACCTGTTGTTCACCGACGCCTCGAAGGCATTCCTCGAACAGGTCGAGCAGACCGTCAAGCTGATCCGCTCCAAGGGCGTCGGGGTGTTCTTCTGCACCCAGTTGCCCACGGATCTACCCAAAGACGTGCTCTCTCAGCTGGGCGCCCGGGTTCAGCACGCACTGCGGGCATTCACCCCCGACGATCAAAAGGCACTGAGCAAGACCGTCCGTACCTATCCGAAAACCGATGTCTACGACCTGGAGTCCGCATTGACGTCACTGGGTATCGGTGAGGCTGTCGTCACCGTGCTGTCGGAGAAGGGCGCACCGACGCCGGTCGCGTGGACCCGGATGCGAGCACCCCGGTCGCTGATGGGTGCTATCGGCGCCGACGCGATTGGCGCTGCCGCCAGGGCCAGTTCGCTGCAGGCCGTATACGGCCAGACCATCGACCGCCAGTCGGCCTACGAGTTGCTGACCACCAAGCTCGCGCCGGCGCAAGAAACCCCGCCGCAGGAGGCCCCAGCCCCGCGGGGGAAGTACGACCCGCTGCCCTGGCCGAGCGATATCGAGGTGCCGCCGATGCCGGCGCCCGCGGAGACGCAGGGCCCCGCCATGTGGGAGGAGGTACTGAAAAATCCGACCGTGAAGAGCGTCCTCAACACAACCGCACGCGAGATCACCCGCAGCATCTTCGGCACCGGCCGCCGCCGGAAGTAATGTCTACCCGCTCCCGAGCTTCTTGTAGAAGCCGCCCACGATCGGCGCCACGATGGCGCGGGGAGCGTACTGGCTCGCCACCGACATGGCTTTTGATGTCAGGCCGGGGACAACGCGCATCTTGTTGCGCTCCAAGGCATCCAGCGATAGCTGGGCGGTGTGCTCGGTCGAGATCCACAGGAAGTCCGGCACCAGCTTTTCGACGAGCGACGCTTCGGCAGCATCAGGTAGCTCGGTGCGCACCGGGCCCGGGGCCAGCAGCGTGACGTGCACACCGGAGCCGTGTAGTTCACCTCGCAGCGATTCACTGAAGGTGTTCGCGAATGCCTTGGTGGCGGCATAGGTGGCGTTGTAGGGAATCGGCGAATTGCCTGCTGCCGAACCGGAAATCAATATGCCCCCGGCCTTGCGCTCGATCATGCCGGGCAGCACTGCCAACGTAAGGTCGTGCACCGCTACGGCATTCAACTGCACTTGGGCCCTTTCGCCCACTGGGTCGAGCGACGATACCGGACCGAATGTCGCGGTACCCGCGTTGGCGCACAGGATAGAGATGGGGCGGGCGGCCAGTTCGTCGGCCAGTTTCGCTCGTTCGGACGGGTCGGCGAGATCGGCCGGTCGCACTTCGACGGCGACGCGATACTTGTCAGCCAGACGGGCGGCGAGGTCGCTGAGCACGTCTTCGCGTCGCGCGGTGACGATCAGGCTGTGCCCGCGCGCGGCGAGTTCGGTGGCCAGCGCCTCGCCGATGTTTTGCGAAGCTCCGGTGACGACGGCGCGCGCGTCAGGGCTGGGAGCAGGTATCGGCATGGGCCAATCGTAGACACGCAGCGATCGCAAGCGCGGCGAAGCCGGGCGCAGCGGGTCGCTGCCAAAACCAATAGAGTGCCCGACATGAGTAACCCGGGGTCAGGCACATACGTGCGATCCCGGGTAGTGGCCTGGGCGCTTTGGGACTGCGGTTCCACCGGTCTGAACGCCATCGCGGCGACCTTCGTGTTCTCCGTCTACCTCACCAGCACCGTGGGGGAGGGTATGCCCGGCGGTAGCACACCGGCGAGTTGGTTGGGCCGTACGGGGGCCGCCGCGGGGATGACTATCGCGCTGCTGGCGCCGGTCGTCGGCGTGTGGGTCGAGTCCCCGCATCGCCGGCGGGTGGCGCTGGGCGTGTTGACCGGCCTGGCAGTGGGGCTGACCGGCGCGATGTTCCTGATCCGCGACAGTCCCGGTTACCTTTGGGCCGGGCTGGCGCTGCTGGCGGCCACAGCGGCATGCGGTGACCTGGCCAGCGTCCCGTACAACGCGATGCTGCGCCAGCTCTCGACGCCGGAGACAGCCGGCCGGATTTCCGGCTTCGGCTGGGCATCGGGTTACGTCGGCAGCGTCCTGTTGCTGCTGCTGGTCTATCTGGGCTTCATGTCCGGCACCGGCGACGTGCGCGGGCTGTTGCGGCTGTCCACTTACGACGGACTCAACGTCCGGGCGGCGATGCTGTTGGCCGCGGCGTGGCTGGCGGTGTTGGCCCTGCCGCTGCTGTTCGTCGCGCACCGGCTACCCGATGCTGGCGCAGTGTCCCACCCGCAGACGAGCATGCGGGGTGCTTATCGCAAGCTGTGGACGGACATCACCGCCGAATGGCGCCGCGACCGCAACCTGGTCTACTTCCTGGTTGCCAGCGCGATCTTCCGGGACGGGCTGGCGGCGATATTCGCGTTCGGTGCGGTGCTGGGCGTCAACGTGTACGGCCTTAGCCCTGCCGACGTATTGGTGTTCGGTGTGGCCGGAAGCGTGGTCGCGGCACTGGGCGCGGTGCTGGGCGGGTTCGTCGACCACCGGGTCGGATCCAAGCCGGTCATCGTCGTGTCATTGACCGCCATCCTCGCCTCGGCTCTCACCTTGATGACGCTGTCGGGTGCGCTGGCCTTCTGGGCTTGCGGACTATTGCTGTGTCTGTTCATCGGACCGTCGCAGTCCTCGGCGCGTGCGCTGTTGCTGCGCATGGCTCAGCACGGAAAGGAAGGGGTGGCCTTCGGCCTGTACACGATGACGGGCCGGGCGGTGGCGTTCGTGGCGCCGTGGTTGTTTTCCGTCTTCGTCGACGTGTTCAGCGCGGTCCGCGCCGGCTTGGGCGGTATATGCCTGGTGCTGCTAGTGGGACTGCTGGCGATGCTGACGGTGCGTGTTCCGCGGCATGGTGGCGCTGTCGCGACCGAACCTATTTAGCCCGAGGCGTCGCAGATGGTTAAACCCACCCCGGTGCGCTGGCGTACCTGAACCCCGGCCACCGTGACCGAGCAGGTGACGTTGTGGCCGATGTTGACGATCGTGACGCTTGCCGGATGAACGGCCGACTTCGACAGGCTGACCTCTTTGCTCCACGGCAGCGCGACGTTGAACTCGGTCTGTATGACGTTGCCGGTATCCATGTAGGTGACGCTGATTGCGCGGCCTTCGCCGGTGACGTTGTAGACAACGGTCTGCATCGCGCCTGGACCGGTCGTCTCAGTGGGCGTACCCGAACCGCCGGTAGTTGTAGGCGCCGGCTTGGCGCTGGGTGAGGGCGGTGACGTCCTGGTCGTCGGGGCCGGAACGGTCGAACCAGGCCCGGGCATAGCGGGCAACGGCTCGATCGCGGTCTGGTCTTTAGCCGAGCCATCTGCGATGACCAGCGCGACGACCAGACCGACGACCAGCACCACGGCCGCGCCGGCGGCGATCCACAACCAGCGCGGCGATCGCGGGCCGTGGGGGGTCGGGGGCCCATCTGGAGGCACTTCACCCGGCGGGGGCTGGTCTTGCGGCCAGTACTGCGGCGGCAATTGGGTCGGGTTCGGCTCGTAGGGGTCCTGCGACCATTGAGGAATGTAGCCGCCGTATGTGGGCGCATAGGGCGCCTGGTCGGCGTAGGCCGGGTCGGTAGGCGGAGTTCGATAACCCTGCGGCCCGGTCGATCCATACCCCGGTTGAGGGGGATTAAATCGCTGGGGTCGACGTGGATCGTTCATGTCCACCTCATGGTTTGCAGGGTACCCGGGCGCTGCGGGAGAGTGCTGGCGGAGTGCTCGGTAGGGCTCACCTACCCGATGACGCCGCCGCTACCTGCGCCCGCCTCCGACCTGGTTGCCACAGTTGTTCAACAAATGCTGATGTCTGTGGCCGGCACGAGTAACCCGGATTTGGCGGATGCGTCGCGTCCCGACTGATGACCGAGGGTATCGAAGCATTGCGCATATTGTTCGAGTAGCGCGGTCGACCTATGACGGCAGGTACCGACGTTTCTGCGATGTCGAGTCGTACCCGAAGCCGGTCCAGCCGCCGTTGCCGGCTTTCTCCGGCGGCAGACAAGGCCGGACGGGTTCTGCGCCACCTTGTTCTTCGCCAGTACGGTCAACGAAATGCTCGAGCAGATGCGCCTTTTGGCCCGGTATGTGATTCCAGCCTTTCCGGGCCAGATCAGAAACCTACTGATCACCGGCCATCAGCGCGGCGATGGTCATCGCCCTCATGACGGCGCGGGAACGCAACGCGCGGGCCGGCTTGGTATCGGCCGCTTTCATGCTGTGTGGTGTTGAGTTCAGCAGGCCGAATACTGCGTGCGCCATCAGTCGGGCGTCGGCTTCGGCCAGATCAGGGTTCAGATCGCGCAGCACGCCCACCCAGACCTCCACGTACTGCCGCTGAGCTTTCCGT
Source organism: uncultured Actinomycetota bacterium (assembly GCA_963763005.1). Lineage (GTDB taxonomy): Bacteria > Actinomycetota > Actinomycetes > Mycobacteriales > Mycobacteriaceae > Mycobacterium. Next base: position 285,201 of record CAVXMI010000005.1, on the reverse strand, counting down.
ACCTGCCGCTCGGCGGCCGCAGGCAGGTGCGCAAGGTCACGGTCCTGGATCCGGATGAGGTCTGGTTCGCTCAGCGCAAAGTCGAGGTGAAAATCGATGAGGCCGTCCAGCGCCGCAGCCGCGTCCGAGCTGCGGGCCGTCACATCGCGGGCACCGGCGAGGAGTCGGGCGCTGATCCCGACCAGCAACTCGACCAGCAGCGACTCCTTGTTGGGGAAGTGCCGGTAGATCGCCGGACCGCTGACGCCGGCCGCGGCGCCAATGTCTTCCAGTCGTACCGCGAGGAAACCACGTTCGGCAAAAAGCCGTTCGGCGGCCGAGAGCAATTGCAAGCGCCGGTCGGACTTCAACCGGCTGCGACGATTTGGGGCCTGCGGCTGGCCGTCCGGGACGGACGCTGTCATGACGGCCTCCTTGGAGAACGCGGACAACTCAGCCCGGACACTTTCGGTTAATCCTCGCTAACATAGCACGAGTTAGTCGACATTAACTCAATTTTTGTGCGCGTCGCGCAGACGCAGTTCGTGAGCAGCGCTCGGCGATGAGGTTCTCGGGTTTGGCACGGCCTTATAGTTGCAGCGACAAACGAGAGGCCGTGGTGGCGTTGATGGCATTGACGAAGTGCCCGTCGGCGGTCCTGTCGACAGGAAACGCCGACGGTGAGCATAGAGCTGGGGTCCATGCGCCGCGGGGTTCGGGGAACGGTGACTGCATGCTCGCTTCCCTCCCTGGACGCACCGCCCGGGCGATGGTATCCTCACCCCAGTTAATGAAGATTAACTGAAATCCCGGACTGCCCCGACGGCGAGGAGACTCTGCGGTAATGGACAAGGTGGTGGCTACGGCCGCGGAGGCGGTAGCAGACATAACCGACGGGTCATCGCTGGCGGTCGGGGGATTCGGGCTCTGCGGCATCCCGGAAGCGTTGATAGCAGCTCTGGTGGACAGCGGGGTTACCGATCTGGAAACGGTGTCGAACAACTGCGGTGTCGACGGCGTGGGGCTGGGGGTGCTGTTGCAGCACAAGCGAATTCGCCGGACCGTCTCCTCCTACGTGGGCGAGAACAAGGAGTTCGCCCGCCAGTTTTTGTCCGGTGAACTCGAGGTAGAACTGAACCCCCAGGGAACCTTGGCGGAGCGGCTACGCGCCGGGGGGATGGGTATACCGGCCTTCTATACGCCGGCCGGGGTGGGTACCCAGATCGCCGACGGCGGGCTGCCGTGGCGCTACGACGCGTCGGGTGAAGTGGCGGTGGTATCGCCCGCCAAGGAGACCCGCGAGTTCGACGGTGTCACTTACGTTCTCGAGCGGGGCATCCGCACCGACTTCGCGCTGGTGCATGCCTGGAAGGGCGACCGGCACGGCAACCTGGTGTACCGCGAGGCTGCCGCCAATTTCAACCCGGACTGCGCCCCGGCCGGAAGGATCACGATCGCAGAGGTCGAACACCTCGTCGAGCCGGGAGAGATCGACCCCGCCACCGTGCACACCCCGGGGGTTCACGTGCAACGGGTCGTGCATGTGCCCAATCCCACCAAGCGGATCGAGAAGGAGACTGTGCGGCAATGAGCGCGCCGACGACGATGCAGAGCGAAGCGATGAGGAGGGGCGCTCAATGAGCTGGAGCAGAGACGACATGGCCGCACGGGTGGCGACCGAGTTCGACGACGGCCAATACATCAACCTTGGCATCGGCATGCCCACCCTGATCCCCAACCACATCCCCGACGGCGTCCATGTCGTCTTGCACTCGGAGAACGGGATCCTCGGTGTTGGCCCCTACCCGCGGCAAGAAGACGTCGACGCCGATTTGATCAACGCTGGCAAGGAGACCGTCACCACGCTGCCGGGTGCTGCTTTCTTCAGTTCGTCGTCCTCATTCGGAATCATCCGCGGCGGCCATCTTGACGTGGCAGTGCTTGGAGCCATGCAGGTTTCGGCCACCGGCGACCTGGCCAACTGGATGATCCCCGGCAAGATGGTCAAGGGCATGGGCGGCGCAATGGACCTCGTGCACGGCGCCCGCAAGGTGATCGTGATGATGGAGCACGCCGCCAAGGACGGCAGCCCCAAGATCCTGGAGCGGTGTACGCTGCCGCTGACCGGCGTGGGTTGCGTGAACCGCATCGTCACCGAGCTGGCGGTCATCGATGTGTGCGAAGACGGCCTGCACCTGATCGAGACCGCCCCCGATGTGTCGGTCGAAGAAGTGATCGCGAAGACTCAACCGCCCCTTGTGCTTCGGGATTTGGCGACACAGTGACGACGCAGTGATGACAACGGCGCAAGCGCCTACATTCGCCGACGGGCACCGCCGGCTGGTGGCGGAGTTGAACGACAAGCTAGCGGCCGCAGCCCTGGGCGGCAACGAGCGCGCGCGGGAACGTCACGTCAGCCGCGGCAAGCTGCTACCGCGCGAACGGGTGGACCGCCTGCTCGATCCGGGCAGCCCGTTCCTGGAGCTGGCGCCGCTGGCCGCCGACGGCATGTACGACGACGAATCCCCGGGCGCCGGGATCATCACCGGGATCGGCCGGGTCTCCGGGCGGGAGTGCGTGATCGTCGCCAACGACGCAACGGTCAAGGGCGGCACCTACTACCCGATGACGGTCAAGAAGCACCTGCGCGCCCAGGAGGTCGCGCTGCAGAACCGGCTGCCGTGCATCTACCTGGTCGACTCCGGCGGCGCCTTCCTGCCGCGGCAGGACGAGGTGTTCCCGGACCGCGAGCACTTCGGCCGGATCTTCTACAACCAGGCGACGATGAGCGCCGAGGGCATTCCGCAGATCGCGGCGGTGCTCGGCTCGTGCACGGCGGGCGGCGCCTACGTGCCCGCGATGAGCGACGAGGCCGTGATCGTGCGCGACCAGGGCACGATCTTCCTCGGCGGCCCGCCGCTGGTGAAGGCGGCCACCGGCGAGGTCGTCACCGCCGAGGAGCTCGGCGGCGGCGACCTGCACTCGCGGGTCTCCGGCGTCACCGACCACCTGGCCGACGACGACGAGCACGCGCTGCGGATCGTCCGGTCGATCGTGGCGACGCTCGGACCGCGCGACCCCGCCCTGTGGGACGTCGACCGTTCGGTGGAGCCGACGCATGCGCAGACCGAGCTCTACGACGTCGTGCCCGCCGGATCCGCGGGTGCCCTACGACGTGCACGAGGTCATCACGCGCCTCGTCGACGGCGGCGAATTCGCCGAGTTCAAGGCCGATTACGGCACGACGCTGGTCACCGGGTTCGCCCGTATCCACGGCCACCCGGTCGGGATCGTCGCCAACAACGGTGTGCTGTTCAGCGAATCCGCGCTCAAGGGAGCGCATTTCATCGAGCTGTGCGACAAGCGCAAGATCCCGCTGCTGTTCCTGCAGAACATCTCGGGCTTCATGGTCGGCCGCGACTACGAGGCGGGCGGCATCGCCAAGCACGGCGCCAAGATGGTCACCGCGGTCGCCTGTGCCCGGGTGCCGAAGCTGACCGTGGTGATCGGCGGGTCCTACGGGGCGGGCAACTATTCGATGTGCGGACGGGCGTACTCGCCCCGCTTCCTGTGGATGTGGCCGAATGCGCGGATCTCGGTGATGGGCGGCGAGCAGGCCGCCTCGGTGCTGGCCACCGTGCGCGGCGAGCAGCTCAGCGCGTCCGGCAAGCCGTGGTCGCGGACGAGGAGGAGGCGTTCAAGGCGCCCATCCGCGAGCAGTACGAGGACCAGGGCAACCCCTACTACTCGACCGCCCGCCTGTGGGATGACGGCGTCATCGACCCCGCCGACACCAGAACTGTTCTTGGGCTTGCACTTTCGGTGTGTGCGCACGCTCCGCTGGAATCGGTCTCCTACGGCGTCTTCCGGATGTGACGCGATGTTCGACACCGTCTTAGTGGCCAACCGCGGCGAGATCGCGGTGCGGGTGATCCGGACGCTGCGCCGGCTGGGTATCCGCTCGGTCGCCGTCTACAGCGACGCCGACGCGCGGCGCCCGGCATGTCGCCGAAGCCGACACCGCGGTGCGGCTCGGACCCGCCGCGGCGCGCGACAGCTACCTCGATATCGACGAGGTCGTTGACGCGGCGGTGCGCACCGGCGCGCAGGCGATCCACCCGGGCTACGGGTTCCTTTCCGAGAACGCCGATTTCGCCGCGGCCTGCGAACGCGCGGGGGTGGTGTTCCTCGGCCCGCCCGCTCGAGCGATCGAGGTGATGGGCGACAAGATCGCCGCCAAGAACGCGGTGGGCGCCTTCGACGTGCCCGTGGTGCCCGGCATCGCACGTGCTGGGCTGACCGACGACGAACTCGTATCGGCGGCCGACGAGGTCGGGTATCCGGTGCTGGTCAAGCCGTCGGCCGGTGGTGGCGGCAAGGGCATGCGGCTGGTGGAAGACCCGGCCGGCTGCGTGCGGCGCTGGTGAGCGCCCGGCGGGAAGCCGCGTCCGCATTCGGTGACGACACGCTGTTCCTGGAGCGGTTCGTGCTGCGGCCCAGGCATATCGAGGTGCAGGTGCTCGCTGACACGCACGGCAACGTGGTGCATCTCGGCGAGCGCGAGTGCAGCCTGCAGCGGCGTCACCAGAAGGTCGTCGAGGAGGCGCCGTCGCCGCTGCTTGACGCCGCAACCCGCGCGCGAATCGGGGCCGCGGCCTGCAACACCGCGCGCAGCGTCGACTACGTCGGCGCCGGCACGGTGGAGTTCATCGTCTCGGCCGAGCGCCCCGACGAGTTCTTCTTCATGGAGATGAACACCCGGCTGCAGGTCGAGCATCCGGTGACCGAGGCGGTCACCGGGCTGGACCTCGTCGAGTGGCAGCTTCGGGTCGCCGCCGGCGAGAAGCTGGCGTTCGCGCAGGACGACATCGAGCTCAGCGGACATGCGATCGAGGCCCGGGTGTACGCGGAGGATCCCGCACGCGGATTCCTGCCCACCGGTGGCCGGGTGCTGCAGGTAATCGAACCCTCCGGCGCCGGTGTGCGGGTCGACTCCTCGCTGTTGCCGGGCACGGTGGTCGGCAGCGATTACGACCCGATGCTGAGCAAGGTGATCGCGCACGGGGCTGACCGCGAGCAGGCGCTGGCCCGGCTCGACCAGGCGCTGGCGCAGACCGCGGTCCTGGGGGTACAGACCAACGTCGAGTTCCTTCGGTTTCTGCTCGCCGACGAGCGGGTGCGCGCCGGAGACTTGGACACCGCTCTGCTGGATGAACGGCTGGCCGACTTCGCGCCGCTGCCGGCGCCCGACGACGTGCTCGCCGCAGGTGGCCTCTACCGCCAGTGGGCCCTTGCCCGCCGCGCACAGGGCAACCTGTGGGCCGCGCCGACCGGATGGCGGGTCGGCGGCGACACCGCCCCGGTGCGCACCGCGATGCGCACCCCGCTGCGTACCGCAACGGTGTCGGTGTGGGGGCCGCCAGAGGCCGCTGAGGTAAAGGTCGGTGATGGTGAGATCCTCTCTGCGAGTGTGCAACGCGAGCGCGGACAGATAACGGTGACGCTGGACGGGATGCGCCGTGACTATCGTTGGGCGGAGGCCGACCGGCATCTCTGGATTGCGGACGAGCGGGGCACCTGGCATCTGCGCGAAGCTGAGGAGCAAAAGATTCACCGCGCGGCGGGCGAGCGGCAGGCCGAGGTCGTCAGCCCCATGCCCGGCAGCGTGATCGCGGTGCAGGTCAGCTCCGGCGACGACGTCTCCGAGGGCGACGTGGTCGTGGTCGTCGAGGCGATGAAGATGGAACACTCACTCACCGCGCCTGTTTCGGGACAAGTGGAGGTGTCGGTGTCCGTCGGCGATCAGGTGACGGTTGACCAGGTGCTGGCCCGGTTGATCCCAGCCTCGAAAGAGACCACAGCAGAAGCCACAGAGAGCAAGGATTAGAGGGTCATGACGACAACCATTACCGCTGGAGCGTTACCCAAGGAATACGAGGATCTGCGCGACACGGTGGCCGATTTCGCGCGCACCGTGGTGGCCCCGGTGTCGGCCAAACACGATGAGGAGCACAGCTTCCCGTACGAAGTCATCGCCAAGATGGGGGAGATGGGGCTGTTCGGCTTGCCGTTCCCGGAGGAGTACGGGGGCATGGGCGGCGACTACTTCGCGTTATCGCTGGCGCTTGAAGAGCTCGGCAAAGTCGACCAGTCGGTGGCGATCACGCTGGAGGCCGCGGTGGGTCTCGGTGCGATGCCGATCTACCGGTTCGGCACCGAGGAGCAGAAGCTCAAGTGGCTGCCGGATCTGACCGCCGGCCGTGCGCTTGCCGGTTTCGGGCTCACCGAGCCGGGCGCCGGTTCCGACGCCGGCAGCACCCGCACCACGGCCCGCCTCGACAGTGACGAATGGATCATCAACGGCAACAAGCAGTTCATCACCAACTCGGGCACCGACATCACCTCGCTGGTCACCGTCACCGCGGTCACCGGCAGTCTCGCGGACGCCAAGTTGGAGATCTCGACCATCGTCGTGCCTAGCGGCACAACCGGATTCACCGTAGAACCGGCCTACAACAAGGTTGGCTGGAACGCCTCGGACACCCACCCGCTGACTTTCGCCGATGTGCGCGTCCCGCAGGAGAACCTGCTGGGTCGCCCGCGGGAGCGGCTACGCGAACTTCCTGTCCATCCTCGACGAGGGCCGGATCGCGATCGCCGCGCTGGCGACCGGGGCGGCACAGGGCTGCGTCGACGAGAGCGTCAAGTACGCCAAGGAGCGTCAGTCGTTCGGCCAGCCGATCGCGTCGTATCAGGCGATCAGCTTCAAGATCGCGCGGATGGAGGCGCGCGCGCACGTCGCCCGTACCGCGTACTACGAGGCCGCCGCAATGATGCTGGCGGGCAAGCCGTTCAAGAAGGAGGCGGCGATCGCCAAGATGATCGCCTCCGAGGCGGCGATGGACAACGCCCGCGACGCCACGCAGATCCACGGCGGCTACGGCTTCATGAACGAGTATCCGGTGGCGCGTCACTACCGCGACAGCAAGATCCTCGAGATCGGCGAGGGCACCACCGAAGTGCAGCTGATGCTGATCGCGCGATCGCTGGGGCTGCAGTGACCGGGCAGGTCGGCCACCGTGAATCCGACGACGCCGTATCGGCGCGTCGCGTCGCAGGATTCACAGTCGGCGGGACAAAGACTATTGTGCAGCGGGGCTTGTGGTTTGAGGAGTTCGAGATCGGCACGACGCTACCTGCACCGGCCCGGTCGGACGGTCACCGAGGCCGACAACGTGTTGTTCACCACGCTGACGATGAACACCCAGTCGCTGCATCTCGACGCGGCGTGGGCTGCCGAGCAGCCGGGCTTTCGGGGCGAGCGGCTGGTGAACTCGATGTTCACCCTCTCGACCCTGGTCGGGCTGTCGGTTGCGCAGCTGACGCTGGGCACCATCGTGGCCAACCTCGGCTTCTCCGAGGTCGTCGTTCCCCAAGCCGGTCTTCCACGGCGACACCCTGTACGCGGAGACCGTGTGTACTGCCAAGCGCGAGTCGAAGAGTCGGCACGGTGAAGGCATAGTCACCCTCGAACACATCGCCCGCAACCAGGACGGCGATGTAGTTGCACGCGCGGTGCGCACGACGCTGGTACAGAAGCAGCCCGGTAAGGAGTAGCGATGAACCTGCGTGCCGCCGGTCCGGGGTGGCTGTTTTGCCCTGCCGACCGCCCCGAGCGTTTCGCCAAGGCCGCCGCTGCCGCCGACGTGGTGATCCTGGACCTCGAGGACGGGGTGGCCGAAGCGGAGAAGCCCGCGGCGCGAACGGCGCTGCGGGATACTCCGCTGGACCCCGAGCGCACCGTCGTGCGGATCAATGCCGGCGGCACCGAGGACCAGGCCCGCGACCTGGAGGCCCTGGCCGGTACCGCGTACACAACGCTGATGCTGCCCAAGGCTGAATCGGCCGCGCAGGTCGCTGCGCTCGCGCCGCGCGATGTGATCGCGCTGGTGGAGACCGCGCGCGGTGCCTTGTTCGCCGCTGAAATCGCCGCCGCCGATCACACCGTGGGAATGATGTGGGGCGCCGAGGATCTGATCGCGACCCTGGGCGGCAGCTCCAGCCGGCGCGCCGACGGCGCTTATCGCGATGTGACCCGCCACGTGCGGTCGGTGACCCTACTGGCAGCGTCCGCGTTCGGCCGGCTTGCGCTCGACGCTGTGCATCTGGACATCCGCGACATCGAGGGCTTGCAGGCGGAGGCGACCGACGCCGCGACGGTGGGCTTCGACGTAACCGTGTGCATCCACCCGAGCCAGATCCCTGTGGTGCGCAAGGCCTATCGGCCGAGCGAGGAGAAGCTGGCCTGGGCGCGGCAGGTTTTGGCCGCGTCACGTAACGAGCGTGGGGTGTTCGCGTTCGAAGGCCAGATGGTCGACTCTCCGGTACTGCGGCACGCGGAGATGATGCTGCGACGGGCGGGGGAATCCGCCCCCGGGTGACGGTTGCTGGTTCGGTACCGGGCGCGCTAGGTAGCCGTGCGGCTGACTTCACCAGACCCGGTCGGCACCGGTGGGTGCGACACGGCTTCGGCGATCCTGCGATCAGCCCTGTGTCTTCGTATTTTGAGGGGACAAAGACGCCGAAAGTGCGATGGCGCAGACGGGAAATGAGTCGACTAACATCGCGCACGCCGACGGAGTTCGGCAGCGCGTGGCACTTGGCCTCGAGCACAAACGCTATCGCGATCCGGTCCGCCGCAGGGCCAACCGGGTACTCCCCTACTGCTTCCCGGCCGCCGTCCCGACCGGGACGCAGGACTTCACACCGTTCTGTCTCCGGGGGCGGGCGAGGCTCGAACCCGCGACCAACGGATTACCAATCGGCATATCCCGCATGCGCCTGATCCTGCTTGTCTTTCCTTGTCCTGTAACGTATTTGGAGCTAATTCGGCTAGGCTGAGAACCGACTGCTCACTGTCGGATCGTGGCCATTGACGATGAATAAACGATGACCGCATTCCCGGCATCGTGAGCGTGGTCTTCCTGTAGCCCGGCGTTTTGGTGCGGCTTATTGCTTGTTCACCCTTGCGGCCTCGACCGCCGGCAACGCCTAGTGTTGCACCTGGGCGTGGTATCGACCACCGACCGAAGATCAAAGCGGGCTTCTCGCCCCAGCAGCCCAGCAGAGCATGGGTAGCGTCCGGTAGCCAGGCGCTTGCCGACGTTTATGTCCGTCATCGTCTCAGCGCGCCCCGCCGCGCGCGTTCGGCAAAGGCATCGAGTGCGGCGATGACCTCTGGCGAGCGCCAGACGCGGCTGCGTGGACCCGAGCTGGTCTCAAAGATGATCCCTGCCGCCGACAAGGGCTCGAGGAATCGGCGTGCGTGCTTCGACTCGATACCCAACTCCTCGGTCAGCAGTGCCGTATTGATGACCGGGCGGCGCAGTAAAAGATCGGCTATCTGCCACACGGCAGAGTCGCTACGTGCGGTGATCTTGTCGTCCCACCCGGCGCGGACGGCGTGCAAATCACTCACCAGCTGGCGACCGTTGAAGACCGCCGCGACAGCCGCCTCCGACACGCGGCGGACGATCGGGGCGGGGTCGCCCTCGCGGTAGGCGGTCAGCGCGGCGAAGTAGGAGTCAGTGTCGGTCAGGAGCCCAGCCGACACCGGGACGGTGACGTTTCGCGTCAATCCCTTGCGGCGCAGCATCGCCTGGATTAATGCCCGGCCCGTGCGACCATTCCCGTCGGTGAAGGGGTGGATCGTCTCGAATTGCGCGCGTGCCAAAGCGATCTACGGTAGCGCGGAGATGTCGTCGCGCTGCGCGAAGCGGAGCAAGTCGTCGATGGCTGCTAAGACGCGGCTGTGGTGCGGCGGCACGAACATGGCACCGCCCGGACCGTGGGTGCCCCCGCCGATCCAGACTTGCTCCTCGCGCCAACGGCCGGCGGATTTCGGGTCGACGTCGCGCAACAGCGCCTCGTGCATCGCCAGGACAGCGGTGGCGTCGATGTTTTCCGCGAGGTTGATCGCGGCGATCATCGCTGCGGTGTTGGCGACGATGACCTTGGCGTTGGCGGTCGTTCTGGCCCTCGGCAGCTCGGCCTCGGCAATGGCCTGCGTCGATGCCGTCAGGTTCTCGATGTTGGAACTGGCTGCTGACTCGGTCCGCACCAGGACCGACGAGAACGGCGCGATCTCGCCGCCCAGCTCGGCGTCGAATCGGGTGACCTCGCGGCTGGCGTCCGCGGCGTCGGCGAGCGCGTCGGCCGGCAGGTTGACGGTCAGGTCGGCGATGTTGGCGCTAATCGCTGCCTTGTAGTTGCCCCGCTGCTGTTGCGCCGCGCGCACATATGCCGCGTCGGGCGAGATATCCCAGGGCAGCGTCTCGTATAAGTGGGTGTAAGCGTCACTGTCGCACCCACTTATCCACGGTGCCGACAACGCCCGGAGCACTCACGACGGCGCGCCAATGGGCTGCCCGCGAAGAATAGGCACCCGTCTACAGTGAGCATCCTGCTGATCGTCCTGGTCCTGTTGATCGTCCTGCTGATCGTGGCGCCGTTGCTCTTGGCTGTGGGCGCTGGTCGAGTGCTTGCTACCACGCCGGAGCAGACAACTCTCGATCTAGCGCACCGGCCCTTGCTTGGTGACGCTGGTGCACACGGTGGATATTGACGAACGCGACCTGGTGGCTTACCAGTTCGGAGTTGCACCCGAGCAGGTTGAACGCGACCATCTCATCTCGTATCCATTGGCATTTCTCGGTGAGTGATTCGGCGACAGAATCCAATTCATTGATGGTACCGCGCTCGCGCGTGCCTTTCTGTCCAAAGGTCCGTCGGCTCGCGCGGTCGCTGACGAACGCGGCAACTACGTCCTACGGCCCACCGAACACCCTGTTCTCCAATACTTCCCAATAACTCCCAAACAATCTTAACCTCGCTCCTTACCGCACCAACCCTGTTGGCTCATTCCCAAAGTAGCTACAACACATATGATTACAGCTACGAAACCCCTAAATACTTTTGGCACATTGGCACAAGTGGCTCAACACTGATTTGGGGCGCGCCGCAATCGTCCCAAATACCATCCGCTACAGCTGGTTTCGTCCCTAAGGTCGGGAGGTGGTCGAGCTGACCAGCCGATCTCATCGGGTTCGCCCAGGCGCCCGGATGCGTTAGTCATTCCGATCGCCTCCGGATCGAGCCCGTACCGCGCGGCGTCGTCGATCAGCGTCGCGGCACGAACCGCACCGACGGCGATGGCGTTGACTCGGACGCCCTTTCCTGTCCACGCGGCGGCCATAGACGCGGTCAGGTTATTCATCGCCGCCTTGGCGGCACCGTAGGGCGCGGCTTGCGGCATGCCCACCGGGATTGCTCCCGAAGAGATGTTGACGATCGCCCCCTTGCCTTGTTCAAGCATCGGCTTGGCCGCGGCGCGCGAAAGATGCCGGACCGCGCCGAAGTTCAGCGCTATGACGTGGTCGAAATCGTCGTCGGGCCACTTCAAGATCGACTTGGTTTCGGCGCCCCGTCGTTATTCACGAGGATGTCAATCCGACCGAACTCCTGCGCGTCCGGTCGCTAATTTTCCTCACATTCCATGTCACTCAAAGAGTGCCGACAACGTGGTCAACCTTGCCCGCAAGCGCATCGGCCAGACCGCGAGATAGCGCAGCCATTGAGCGTTTATCCACAGATTCCTTGGCTGGTATCCACGGGTATTCCCGGGTTGGCTGAAAGTTGAGTCAACCGTGCGCAACTCTGGCCCTTGTGCTGTCGGAGTGCTGTTGAAACGTCCTGAAACTGCCGCCCAGTTAACTTGTTAGATAAGCACCGTAAGCACGCTGAACTGCAAAAAGTGCTGGTGCCCCCGGCACGACTCGAACGTGCGACCTAGGGATTAGAAGGCCCTTGCTCTATCCACCTGAGCTACGGAGGCAATGCGCAGGTCAGTCTATCTAATGGCGCCCACCGATCAGTTCCGGCGACGCGACGCGCCCGAAAGGTCTTTCCCTGCCGCAATTATCGGTTATGGTGTGAGCCTCGACACACGTACAACACCGGCCGGTAATCGGCCGTTAACCGCAACGATGCGTGTGCCTGACGTCGAGGGGTGGGCTTTGTTATGTGCATGGCCAGTGTGACTTCGCGCTGCTCGCGGGCGGGTGCCCACGCGCTTCGGCAGGGGGCGCAGCTCGCGGCCGACGCGAGAGACACCTGCCGGGCCGGTGCTCTGCTGCTGCGTGGCTCGCCGCACGCCGTCGGTTGGGTTGCCGGCTGGCTGGCCACGGAGTTTCCTCCGCACGTCGTGACGGGGCACGCGTTGTCCCGGGTATCACCGCCGTCGATCAACCGGGTTGCAACCACGTGGGCCGCGCAGCGGGCGGATCAAGCCCTCACCGTTGCGCTCGAGGAGTTGTTCGGGCCAGATTTCCGCGACCTGGTGTGTCACCCGACCGGCGATCCGTCCGCGTGTGCGCGCCGGGGTGGGCTGTTGCCGTCCGGGCCCCGCCGCCGGTATGCGGCGCATACCTCTGACATCTCCTATGGTCCAGGTGGTCGTGACAATCTGCTCGACATCTGGCGCAGCCCCGACCTCGCGCCCGGCTGCCGGGCGCCGGTGCTGATACAGGTGCCCGGGGGGGCGTGGGCCCTCAACGGTAAACGTCCTCAGGCGTACACGTTGATGAGCCGGATGGTGGAACTCGGCTGGCTCTGCGTCTCGATCAACTACAGCAAGAGCCCGCGCTGCAGATTTCCGGCGCACATCATCGACGTGAAGAGGGCGATCGCCTGGGTCCGCGAGAACATCGCCGACTACGGCGGCGATCCCGACTTCATCGCGATCACGGGCGGGTCAGCGGGCGCGCATCTGGCTTCCCTGGCCGCGCTCACTCCCAACGATCCGGCGTTTCAGCCTGGATTCGAAGCCGCTGACACGACGGTCCAGGCGGTTGCGCCGTACTACGGCGTCTACGACTTCACCGACTTCGAGAACATGCACGAGATGATGCTGCCGTTCCTCGAGCAGTTCGTCATGAAGGCCCGCCACGCCGACGAGCCCGAGCGTTTCACGGCGGCTTCGCCGATTTCGTACACACACGGCGAAGCTCCGCCGTTCTTCGTGCTGCACGGCGAGAAGGATCAACTGGTTCCGAGTGGCCAGGCGCGAGCCTTCTGCGCGGCGTTGCGGGAGGCCGGAGCTGCCACGGTGGCCTATGCCGAGCTCGCCAATGCGCACCACGCTTTCGACATCACCCCGACAGTCCGGTCCCGGCTGGCTGCCAATGCCGTCGCCGACTTCCTGGGGGTCGTCTACGGTCGGCGGGACAGCTCGCTGCTGGGTTCGCTGGCACTGACGGCATCTCCGGCCAGCTGAACTGAGCGGACCGCAACACCGCGCAATTTCTGACTCGATTGCCCACTACGAGGCTTCGCCGGCCGGCCCTCGGCGCCCGCCGTACAGAGTGGATCCTCACTTTCACCACCGCCTCAACCGGACTAGCGTTGTGTTGGCAATTTGGTTGACGGGTTTGAAGCAGGAGGCTTGATCAGCGGTGACATGGTTGGCGCGTCGAGTTACCCGGCCCGCGCGGGGTCGTGACCATGGCTGAGGCCGTTGGATTGTCCGACGAGCTTGGACCGGTCGACTATTTGATGCATCGGGGCGAGGCGAATCCGCGGACCCGTTCGGGGATCATGGCGCTGGAGCTCCTCGACACCACGCCGGACTGGGACCGCTTCCGGACCCGGTTCGAAAACGCCTCCCGACGCGTGTTGCGGCTGCGGCAGAAGGTCGTCGTGCCGACGCTGCCGACGGCGGCGCCGCGCTGGGTGGTGGATCCGGACTTCAACCTCGACTTCCATGTGCGCCGGGTACGCGTGTCCGAACCCGGCACGCTGCGCGCGGTATTCGATCTCGCGGAGGTGATCCTGCAGTCACCGCTGGACATATCGCGGCCGCTTTGGACGGCCACCCTGGTGGAGGGTCTGGCTGACGGCAAAGCAGCGACGCTCCTGCACGTCAGCCATGCGGTTACCGACGGTGTCGGCGGTGTGGAAATGTTCGCGGAAATTTATGACCTCGAGCGCGATCCGCCGGCCCGGCCGACACCCCCGCAACCCATTCCGCAGGATTTGTCCTCTAACGACTTGATGCGCCAAGGCCTCAATCACTTGCCCGTCGCCATCATCGGAGGCGTCCTCGGCGCGCTGTCAGGGGCGGTATCAGCAGCCGGACGCGCGGTTCTGGAACCCGCGTCCACTGTGTCGGGAATCGTCAGCTACGCCATGTCGGGCGTGCGGGTGATGAACCGGGCCGCGGAGCCGTCGCCACTGCTGCGCCGGCGCAGCCTGACCACCCGCACCGAGGCAATTGACATCCGGCTTTCCGACTTGCACAAGGCCGCAAAGGCCGGTGGCGGGTCGATTAACGACGCTTACCTTGCGGGTCTGTGCGGCGCGCTGAGGCGATACCACGTGGCCCTCGGTGTGCCGATCAACACGCTGCCGATGGCGGTGCCGGTGAACCTGCGGGCCGAAGCTGATGGGTCCGGGGGCAACCAGTTCACCGGTGTCAACCTGGCGGCCCCGGTAGGCACCGTCGATCCGGTGGCTCGGATGAAGAAGGTTCGGGCGCAGATGACGCAGCGCCGCGACGAGCCTGCGATGAACATCATCGGATCCATCGCACCGGTGCTGAGTATCTTGCCGACAGCAGTGCTGGAGGGGATCAGCGGCTCGGTGATCGGCTCCGATGTGCAGGCCAGCAATGTCCCGGTTTACCCGGGAGATACCTTCATCGCCGGCGCAAAAATATTGCGGCAGTACGGCATTGGCCCATTGCCAGGGGTTGCGATGATGGTGGTGCTGATATCCCGGGGCGGGTTCTGCACCATCACGGTGCGCTACGACAGGGCATCGGTGCGAGACGACGAGTTGTTCGCCCGCTGCCTGGTGGAGGGTTTCGACGAGATCCTCGCACTGGCCGGTGATCCGGCGCCGCGTGCGGTGCCGGCTTCGTTCGCTGCCCAGGCGGCCCGTTCGGTGTCGGGCTCATGAGCGCCGCGCAAGAGCAGGGGACGCCGAAGCAGGTGCTGGATTTACGGTTGCCGGGCTCGGTAGCCGAGATCCTCGCCAGTCCGCCCGGCCCGAAGGTCGGCGCGTTTTTCGACCTGGATGGGACGTTGGTTGCCGGCTTCACCGCCGTCATCCTCACCCAGGAGCGGCTGCGGCGCCGCGATATGGGTGTGGGGGAGCTGCTCAGCATGGTTCAGGCCGGTCTGAACCACACGCTCGGGCGCATCGAGTTCGAAGACCTCATCGCTAAGGCTTCTTCGGCGCTGCGCGGACGGCTATTGACCGACTTGGAGGAGATCGGCGAGCGGCTGTTCGCCCAGCGGATCGAGTCCCGGATCTACCCGGAGATGCGTGAATTGGTGCGAGCTCACGTGGCTCGCGGCCACACCGTGGTGCTCAGCTCGTCGGCGCTGACCATCCAGGTTGGCCCGGTTGCGCGTTTTCTGGGGATCACCAACATGCTCACCAACAAGTTCGAGACCAATGAGGACGGGCTGCTCACCGGCGGCGTGGCGAAGCCCATCTTGTGGGGGCCGGGCAAAGCCTCTGCGGTACAGCGGTTTGCGGCCGAGAACGACATCGACCTCAAAGACAGCTACTTCTACGCCGACGGTGACGAGGACGTCGCGCTGATGTATCTGGTCGGCAATCCGCGGCCGACCAATCCCGAAGGCAAGATGGCCGCCGTAGCCAAGCGCCGTGGCTGGCCGATTCTGAAGTTCAGCAGCCGTGGCGGCGTGGGCCTGCGGCGGCAAATACGGACTCTTGCCGGCTTCAGTTCGATGTTCCCGGTCGCGGCCGGCGCAGTGGGGCTCGGTGTGCTGACCGGTAGCCGGCGGCGGGGGGTGAATTTCTTCATCTCGAACTTCTCCCAGTTGTTGCTCGCCACCGCCGGAGTGCATCTGAATGTCATTGGCAAAGAGAATCTCACGGCGCAGCGTCCAGCCGTCTTTATCTTCAACCACCGCAACCAGGTTGATCCGATCATCTCGGGGGCGTTGGTGCGCGACAACTGGGTTGGCGTGGGCAAAAAGGAACTACAGAACGACCCGATCATGGGTACGCTCGGCAAGATGCTGGACGGTGTGTTCATCGACCGCGACGATCCGGCCTCCGCAGTCGAGACGCTGCACACCGTCGAAGAGCGAGCCAAGAACGGGCTGTCGATCGTGATCGCCCCCGAAGGCACCCGGTTGGACACCACCGAGGTCGGGCCGTTCAAGAAGGGCCCCTTCCGCATTGCGATGGCGGCGGGGATCCCGATCGTCCCCATCGTGATCCGTAATGCGGAGATCGTCGCCTCGCGAAACTCCACCACGATCAATCCGGGCACGGTCGATGTCGCGGTGTTTCCGCCGATCCCGATCAACGACTGGACCCTTGACACGCTGCCGGATCGCATTGCCGAGGTTCGCCAGCTGTATCTGGACACGCTGGCGGACTGGCCGTTCGATGAGCTGCCCGAAGTCGGTCTGTACGCGCGGGCGAAAAAGGCCGCACCGAAAAAGGCCCGGGCTCAGGCCGCTAAGACCACCGCGAAAAAGACAGCACCGAAGAAGGCCCCCGCGAAAAGCGCAGCGAAGAAGGCCGCGAACACGGCTGCGAAGAAGACACAGCCTAAAGCCGTCGCGAAGGCGAATCCGAGAACGTCGAAAGCCACTCCCACAGACGGTGCCGCGAAACGGCCCAGCACAGACCAAACCGGCGCTTCCGACTCGTCGAGCTCCCGGCCCAGAGGACGCCCGTGACCAAACCGGTAGCCGATATCAGCGCAGTCCTTACTGCTGAAGACACGCTGGTGCTGGCTTCGATGGCGTCGCCGGCCGAAATCGAGCTGGTCATGGATTGGCTGCGCCAGCAGCGTGCTCGCAATCCGGAGACGAAGTTCGACGTGTTGAAGCTGCCGCCGCCCAGCAATTCTCCGCCGGCGGCGCTGACGGCGCTTGCCGAGCAGCTCGAGTCCGGCCCCGAATCCAACCAAGACCGGTCGATTGTGCCGGTGCGGGTCTTTTGGCAGCCGCCGCCGGATCGCAGCAGAGTGGCCAAGGTAGCCGGGCTGCTCCCCGGCCGGGATCCGTACCACCCCAGCCAACGTCAGCAGCGCCGCATCCTGCGCAGCGATCCCCGGCGTGCGAGAGTGGTGGCCGGTGAGTCGGCCAGGGTGTCCGAACTACGCCAGCAGTGGCGCGACACCACCGTCGGCGAGAACAAGCGTGATTTCGCCCAGTTCGTCACCCGCCGGGCGATCCTTGCGTTGGCACGCGCCGAATACCGGATCCTTGGACCGCACTACAAGTCCCCCCGGCTGGTGAAGCCAGAGATGTTGGCGTCCACGCGATTTCGTGCAGGCTTGGAACAGATCCCCGGCGCCACGGTCGAGGAAGCCGGGAAGATGCTCGACGAACTCGCCACTGGATGGAGCCAGGTGTCGGTAGACCTGATTTCCGTCCTCGGCAGGATGCTCAGCCGCGGATTCGATCCCGAATTCGACTACGACGAGTATCAGGTCGCAGCAATGCGCGCCGCGCTGGAAGCTCATCCGGCGGTCCTGCTGTTTTCCCATCGGTCATATATCGACGGTGCGGTGGTACCGGTAGCCATGCAGGACAATCGGTTACCGCCGGTGCACATGTTCGGCGGCATCAATCTGTCATTCGGCGTGATGGGACCCGTGATGCGCCGCTCGGGGATGATCTTCATCCGGCGCAATATCGGCGACGACCCGCTGTACAAGTACGTGCTCAAGGAGTATGTCGGCTACGTCGTCGAGAAGCGGTTCAACTTGAGCTGGTCCATCGAGGGCACCCGGTCGCGCACCGGAAAGATGTTGCCGCCCAAGCTCGGCCTGATGAGCTACGTGGCTGATGCCTATTTGGACGGTCGCAGTGAGGACATCCTGCTGCAAGGGGTTTCGATCTGCTTCGACCAGCTGCACGAGATCGCTGAGTACGCCGCCTACGCGCGGGGCGGCGAGAAGACGCCCGAGGGTTTCAGCTGGCTCTACAACTTCATCAAGGCCCAGGGCGAGCGCAACTACGGCAAGATCTATGTCCGCTTCCCCGAAGCCGTTTCGATGCGACAGTACCTGGGCGCACCGCACGGTCCGTTGGCCCATGATGAGGCCGCGAAACGGCTTGCGCTGCAGAAGATGTCGTTTGAGGTTGCGTGGCGGATTCTGCGGTCAACGCCGGTGACCGCGACGGGGTTGGTGGCTGCTTTGCTGCTCACCACACGCGGGGCGGCGTTGACGCTCGATCAGCTGCACCACACGTTGCAGGAGTCACTTGACTACCTGGAACGCAAGCAAACCCCGATGTCCACGAGTGCGTTGCGACTGCGCTCGCGCGAAGGTGTGCGGGCGGCGGTGGACGCGCTGTCCAACGGACACCCGGTCACCCGGGTGGACAGCGGCCGGGAACCGGTGTGGTACATCGCGCCCGACGATGAACTCGCCGCGGCGTTCTACCGGAACTCGGTGATCCATGCCTTTCTGGAGACCTCGATCGTCGAACTCGCGCTGGCACACGCCAGGCACGCCCAGGGCGACCGCTTGGCGGCTTTCTGGGATCAGGCGATGCGATTGCGCGATCTGCTGAAGTTCGATTTCTATTTCGCCGATTCAACGGCGTTTCGGGCCAACATCGCCGAAGAGATGGCGTGGCACCAAGGTTGGGAAGCCAATGTGGCCGCCGGCGGCGACGAGATCGACGCGCTTGTGTTTGCAAAGCGGCCGTTGATATCCGACGCGATGCTGCGGGTGTTCTTCGAAGCGTATGAGATTGTCGCCGACGTGCTGCGCGATGCTCCGGCGGATGTCGGCCAGAAGGAGCTCACGGATTTGGCGCTCGGCGTCGGCCGTCAATACGTGGCACAGGCTCGGGTCCGCAGCAGTGAACCGGTGTCGACGCTGCTGTTCGCCACCGCGCGCCAGGTTGTTGTCGATCAGAATCTGATAGCGCCCACAGCCGACCTCGCAGAACGCCGGATCGCCTTCCGGCGGGAATTGCGGAACATTCTGCGAGATTCCGACTACGTCGAGAAGATCGCGCGCAAGCGGTTCTTCGCGCGCGAATTCAAAGCGCGTCGGGGGCGCTTCGAAGCCAAGCACGACAGCGCAGCTCAGTAGCCCGGCTACTCGCCCATACCCTGGGTGCATGATGGTTGGTCGGCCTGCCGGTAAGCCGGTGGGCAACCCGCGCGCGCTGGTATGGCCGCTGCTCACCTGCGTCGCGATGCTGGCGGGCTGCACGGCGGCCGGAATCGGGGCCTTGTCGCTGGCGGATGCCCTGACGGCCACCGGGTTGCCCGATCCCGGACCGGCGACCACGTTGGGACTGCCGTTCGTCCGGGCGGCGGGTGAGATCGCCGCAGTGCTGGCCGTCGGATCCTTTCTCTTTGCGGCGTTTCTGGTGCCGCCCCAGAACACCGGCGTGCTCGACGCCGGTGGATACCGTGCGCTTCGGCTGGGCACCGTGGCATCGGGGGTGTGGGCCGTGTGTGCCGCGTTGCTGGGCCCGCTGACCATTTCCGATGTGTCCGGCCAACCGTTGGCTGATCACCTCAACCCGATGACGCTGTGGTCGTTGGCCGGCGTGATCAACACCGCGGACGCATGGCGCTGGACCGCGGTGCTGGCCGCGACGGTGACACTGGCAAGTTTGCCGGTGCTGCGGTGGTCATGGACACCGCTGCTGTTCGCCGGGTCGCTGGTTACCCTCGTCCCGCTCGGGCTGACCGGTCACTCGTCGGCCGGCGGTTCGCACGACCTGGGTACCAACAGCCTGCTGATCCACCTCGTTGCTGCCAGCGTGTGGGCCGGCGGTCTGTTGGCTCTGCTGGTCCACGCACTGCGCGGCGGTGAGTACACCGGCCTTGCGGCACGGCGCTTTTCCGCGATCGCGTTGTGGTGCTGGGTGGCAATGGGGCTCAGCGGGGTGGTCAATGCCCTGGTGCGGGTGCTGCCCTCGGACCTGATGACCACCGGGTACGGGCGGCTGGTGGTGGCCAAGTTCGTCGCGCTGTGTGTGCTGGGTGTCCTCGGCTGGGGTCAGCGGCGCAGCGGAGTGGCTGTGCTGCAAGCGGATCCGCATCCTCCCAAGGCTCCGATAGCGCGGAATGTGCTGATCCGATTGGCGCTGATCGAGGCGGCGGTCTTCGGCCTCACCTTCGGCATTGCCGTCGGACTGGGCCGCGCACCACCGCCGCCACCCCCGGTCCGGATACCGTCGATTCCCGAAGCGGAGATCGGCTACGACTTCGACGGACCGCCCACCGTGGCCCGAGTTCTGTTCGACTGGCGTTTCGATCTGATCTTCGGCACGGCGGCAATCGTCTTGGCTGCGCTCTATGTGGCGGCGGTGGTGCGGCTGCGCCGCCGCGGCGACAGCTGGCCTCCGGGTCGGACCCTGGCCTGGCTGCTTGGTTGCGTGGGCCTGCTGTTCGTGACGTCGTCGGGTGTGGGGCGATACATGCCGGCGATGTTCAGCATGCACATGGCCGCCCACATGGGGCTCTCGATGCTGGTCCCGATCCTGCTGGTGCTGGGCGGCCCGGTCACGCTGGCTTTGCGGGCGCTGCCCGCCGCCGGGCGCACCGATCCGCCGGGCCCGCGGGAATGGCTATTGACCGCATTGCACAGCCGCTTGTCGCGCATCCTCACCAACCCGCTGGTCGCCACCGTGCTGTTCGTCGCCGGGTTCTACGGGCTGTATTTCGGTGGCATTTTCGACACCGCTGCGGGCAGCCATTCCGGGCATCTGGCGATGAACGTGCACTTTTTGCTCAGCGGCTACCTGTTCTATTGGGTCGTGATCGGGGTGGACCCGACACCGCGGCCGATCCCGCCGCTGGCCAAGGTCGCCGTGGTGTTCGCGTCGTTGCCGCTGCACGCGTTCTTCGGGGTTGTGCTCATGGGCGCCCGGACCGTGCTCGGCGCCGGCTACTACCGATCGCTGGGTTTGAGCTGGCACACCGACCTGCTGGGCGATCAGCGATTGGGCGGTGGAATAGCTTGGGCGGCAGGGGAAGTGCCGCTGGTGATCGTGATGCTCGCGTTGCTCGTGCAGTGGGCGCGCAGCGACGAGCGGACCGCCAGGCGGCTGGACCGTGCCGCTGACCGCGACGATGACGCGGAGCTGGCCGCTTACAATGCGATGCTGGCTGAACTGGCCCGTCGCAGCGCGGCCGGCCAACGGTAGCCCGGCGACGACGAGGGCTCGGAGGGCCCGATATAGAAGCATCCTGGTACCAGGCTCGCCTGGTACCAAAGCGCCCTAAGGCTCATGACATTTTGTTCCCTCGGCATGACTTCATGCCGTGCGCGGCGCGATCAGGCCAATCAGCCGACTAGTCCACAGTTGTGGTTTTACCCACAGGGCCACCGCGCAGCGGCCGGTTGGCCGGACAGTTGTCGGTGCGGCCGAGGTGAATAGCAGCCAGCACCGGCGGTGAGGTGTTCCCGGGGATCACCCGGGTGCCAACTCGTCAATGCACTGGAGATTGCCGCCGCAACTAGGGAAAGGAATTGAGCACATGTTCGAAACGCCGCTGACCGTGGTCGGTCACATCGTCAACGATCTTCAGCGCCGCAAGGTCGGCGATCAGGAGGTCGTCAAGTTCCGGGTGGCGAGCAATTCGCGCCGACGGGCCGGTGACGGCGCGTGGGAGCCGGGGAACTCGCTGTTCATCACCGTCAATTGTTGGGGCAGGCTGGTCACCGGGGTGGGCGCGGCGTTGGGTAAGGGCGCACCGGTGATTGTGGTGGGCCACGTGTACACCAGCGAGTACGAGGATCGTGACGGCAATCGCCGATCCTCGCTGGAGATGCGGGCGACCTCGGTCGGGCCGGACCTGTCGCGCGTGATCGTGCGCATCGAGAAGCCGGGCTACACCGGTCCGAGCGCGCAGGACGTCCCGGCAGCCGCGGTAACAGGGATGTCCGGGGTCGCCGATGGAGACGAGGAGCCCGCTGCCGGAGTTGACCCGGTCCCCGACGTGGCTGCTGGTGAGGCCGCCGCTGGCCACAACGCGCTGCCACTGTCGGCTTAGCGCCGCTGGGCCGTGCCTAGGATGGTCCGCGAGGTAACTCGCAAAGACCAGAAAGGCAATACCGCGGCATGGCTGAGTTCATCTACACGATGAAGAAGGTCCGCAAGGCGCACGGCGACAAGGTGATCCTGGACGACGTCACGTTGAGCTTCTTCCCGGGCGCCAAGATCGGTGTGGTTGGCCCCAACGGGGCCGGTAAGTCGAGCGTCTTGCGGATCATGGCCGGGCTGGACAAGGCGAACAACGGTGACGCTTTCCTGGCCACTGGGGCCACTGTCGGCATCCTTCAACAGGAGCCACCGCTGAACGAGGAGAAGACCGTTCGGGGCAATGTGGAAGAGGGCTTGGGCGACATCAAGGTCAAGCTCGACCGATTCAACGAAGTCGCAGAGTTGATGGCCACCGACTACTCCGACGAATTGATGGAGGAGATGGGCCGGCTGCAGGAGGACCTGGATCACGCCGACGCGTGGGACCTCGACTCGCAGCTGGAGCAGGCCATGGACGCGCTGCGCTGCCCGCCGGCCGACGAGCCGGTGACAAACCTGTCCGGCGGTGAACGTCGCCGCGTCGCGTTGTGCAAACTGCTGCTGTCGAAACCTGACCTGCTGCTGCTCGACGAGCCGACCAACCACCTGGACGCAGAAAGCGTGCAGTGGCTCGAACAGCACCTTGCCAGCTATGCGGGTGCGATATTGGCAGTGACCCACGACCGCTACTTTCTCGACAATGTCGCCGAATGGATCCTGGAACTCGATCGTGGCCGCGCCTACCCGTACGAAGGCAACTACTCGACCTACCTGGAGAAAAAGGCTGAACGGTTGTCGGTGCAGGGCCGCAAGGACGTCAAGCTGCAGAAGCGGTTGACCGAGGAGCTAGCCTGGGTCCGGTCCGGCGCCAAAGCACGCCAGGCCAAAAGCAAGGCGCGGCTACAGCGCTACGAGGAGATGGCCGCCGAGGCGGAGAAGACCCGCAAGCTCGACTTCGAGGAGATTCAGATCCCCGTCGGACCCCGACTGGGCTCTGTGGTGGTCGAGGTCGACCACCTTGACAAGGGGTTCGACGGACGCGTTCTGATCAAGGACCTGTCCTTCACGCTGCCCCGCAACGGCATCGTCGGCGTCATCGGTCCCAACGGGGTCGGCAAGACCACGCTGTTCAAAACCATCGTCGGGCTCGAGGAGCCGGACAGCGGCAGCGTCAAGGTCGGCGAGACCGTCAAGCTGAGCTACGTGGACCAGGCCCGCGCGGGTATCGATCCGAAGAAGACCGTGTGGCAAGTCGTCTCGGACGGGCTGGACTACATCGAGGTCGGTCAAACCGAGGTGCCGTCGCGGGCCTATGTGTCGGCGTTCGGGTTCAAGGGGCCGGACCAGCAGAAGCCCGCCGGCGTGTTATCCGGCGGTGAACGCAACCGATTGAACCTCGCGCTGACGCTCAAGCAGGGCGGCAACCTGATCCTGCTGGACGAACCGACTAACGACCTGGACATCGAGACCCTCAGCTCGCTGGAGAACGCCCTGGTGAACTTCCCCGGCTGTGCGGTGGTGATTTCGCACGATCGCTGGTTCCTCGACCGGACATGCACACACATCCTGGCATGGGAAGGTGATGGCGACGACGAGGCCAAGTGGTTCTGGTTCGAGGGCAACTTCGGGGCATACGAGGACAACAAAGTGGAACGGCTTGGTATTGAAGCCGCGCGTCCGCACAGGGTTACCCACCGCAGGCTGACACGCGACTAATGTCAGCTCTGCCAGCGCGCTGGTATCCGTCGTGAGTTGGGAGCAGTCAGGCATGACGATCGATCCCGGGGCTGAGCAGGATGTCGGGGCGTGGACCACGTTCACCCGGAGTGCGGACATCCCTGACTGGATCTCGAAGGCCTACGTCGACAACTATGGGGGACCGCACGGCAACGGGTCTCAATCCGCAGGGGCCCCGGCATCCCTGGTGACGCCGGCCATCTTGGGCGCGCACTATCGGCTTGGCCAGCACCGCCCGGCCGGTACAAGCTGTGTCGCCGTCTACCCGGCGGACGATCCGGCAGGGTTCGGGCCCGCGCTGCAGGTGGTCACCGAGCACGGCAGCATGCTGTTGGATTCCGTCACGGTGCTGCTGCACCGGCTCGGGGTCGGTTACACGGCGATCACGACGCCGGTATTCGAGGTGCGTCGCAGCCCGACGGGAGAGCTGCTGCGCGTCGAACCGAAGGCGGATGGCACCTCGCCATACGTGGGCGAGGCCTGGATACACGTCCAGCTGTCGGCTTCCGTCGATCGCAATGTCCTCGCCGAAGTCGAACGGCTGCTGCCCAAAGTCCTCGCCGATGTCCAACGCGTCGCTACCGACGCGGCGGCGATGATCGCCACCCTGGGCCAATTGGCCGCAGATGTCGACAGCGATCCCGAAGGCCACTACACAGCGCCTGACCGCCAGGAGGTCGCGGCGCTGCTGCGCTGGCTGGGGAACGGGAACTTCCTGCTGCTGGGCTATCAGCCTTGCCGGGTGCAGGACAGTCTGGTCCTCGGTGACGCCGCGAGCGGCCTCGGCGTGCTGCGTGCCCGCACGGGTACCCGCCCCCGGCTGACCGACGACGCCACGTTACTGGTCCTGGCCCAAGCCGCCGTTGGCAGCTACCTGCGTTACGGTGCTTACCCATATGCCATCGCGGTTCGCGAATACACCGAGGGCGGCGGCAACATTACCGAGCACCGCTTCGTCGGGCTCTTCACGGTCGCCGCCATGCACGCGGATGTCCTGGAAATCCCGGCGATCTCGCACCGGGTTCGCGATGCGCTCACGTTGGCCGGCAGCGACCCCAGCCACCCGGGCCAGCTCCTGCTCGACGTCATCCAGACCGTCCCGCGCCCAGAGCTCTTCACCCTGAGCGCCGAACGACTGCTGACCATGGCTAAAGCCGTGGTGGATATGGGATCCCAACGACGCGCATTGTTGTTCCTGCGCGCTGACCGGCTGCAGTTTTTCGTCTCGTGCCTGGTCTATCTGCCCCGCGATCGCTATACCACGCCGGTGCGCTTGCAGATCGAGGACATCCTGGTCCGCGAGTTCGGTGGGACGCGACTGGAATTCACCGCTCGCGTCAGTGAATCACCTTGGGCACTCATGCATTTCATGGTCCGGCTGCCCCAGCAAGACGCTGTGGACACTGCCTCCACCCCGGTCGATGTCTCCGAGGCCAACCGGACCCGGATCCAGGGGCTACTGAGCGAAGCCGCGCGAACCTGGGCCGACCGGCTGATCGGCGCCGCGGCGACCGGCTCGGTCAGCTACGCCGACGCCGAGCATTACGCGGCCGCCTTCCCCGAGGCCTACAAGCAGTGGGTCACTCCGGCAGATGCCATCGGCGACATCGCCATCATCAAGGAGCTGACCGATGATTCGGTCAAGCTGGTTTTCTCCGAACGCGACGAACACGGGGTCGCGCAGCTGACCTGGTTCCTGGGTGGACGGACCGCGTCATTGAGTCAGCTGCTGCCGATGCTGCAAAGCATGGGCGTAGTGGTGCTCGAAGAGCGACCGTTCACCGTCACCCGGCCCGACGGGCTCCCGGTGTGGATCTATCAGTTCAAGATCTCGCCGCATCCCACCATCCCGCTGGCGTCGACCGCGGCCGAGCGGGACGCGGCCTCACAACGATTCGCCGACACCGTCACCGCGATCTGGCAGGGCCGCGTCGAGATCGACCGGTTCAACGAGCTGGTGATGCGCGCGGGGCTGATCTGGCAGCAGGTCGTGCTCCTGCGCGCCTACGCGAAGTATCTACGGCAGGTGGGTTTCCCCTATAGCCAGTCCTACATCGAATCGGTGCTCAACGAACATCCGTCGACCGCGCGGTCACTGGTCGCATTGTTCGAAGCGCTTTTCGACCCGAGGTCGTCGGGTCCCTCGGTGAGCCGTGATGCGCAAGCGGCCGCCGCGGCGGTCGCCGCCGACATCGACGCACTGGTCAGCCTGGACACCGACCGCATCCTGCGTGCGTTCGCGTCGCTGGTTCAGGCCACGTTGCGGACCAATTACTTTGTGACACGCGGGAGTGCGGCCCGCAGCCGAAATGTTTTGGCGGTCAAGCTCGATGCGCAGCTGATCGAGGAGCTGCCGCTGCCGCGCCCCAAGTTCGAGATCTTCGTGTATTCGCCGCGCGTCGAAGGTGTGCACCTGAGGTTCGGTCCGGTCGCGCGCGGCGGCCTGCGCTGGTCGGACCGCCGCGACGATTTCCGCACCGAGATCCTCGGCCTGGTCAAGGCGCAAGCGGTGAAGAACGCCGTCATCGTGCCGGTCGGGGCCAAGGGTGGGTTCGTGCTCAAGCGACCGCCGCTGCCCACCGGCGACGCCGCCGCCGACCGCGATGCCACCCGCGCCGAAGGCGTCGCCTGCTACAAGTTGTTCATCTCCGGGCTGCTCGACGTCACTGACAACGTCGACCACGCCACCGGAAACGTCAGCCCGCCGCCCGAGGTGGTGCGACGTGACGGTGACGACGCCTACCTGGTGGTGGCTGCCGACAAAGGCACCGCCACGTTCTCCGACATCGCCAACGATGTCGCCAAGTCCTACGGGTTCTGGCTGGGCGACGCGTTCGCGTCCGGCGGATCGGTGGGCTACGACCACAAAGCCATGGGCATCACCGCCAGGGGCGCCTGGGAGGCCGTCAAACGACACTTCCGGGAGATCGGGGTCGACACGCAGACTGAGGACTTCACCGTCGTCGGCGTTGGCGACATGAGCGGCGACGTGTTCGGCAACGGCATGCTGCTGAGCAAGCACATCAGGCTGATCGCCGCCTTCGATCACCGGCACGTCTTCCTCGACCCGGACCCCGACGCCGCGAGTTCGTGGGAGGAACGGCGGCGGATGTTCGACCTGCCCCGGTCCAGCTGGGACGACTACGACAAGTCTCTGATCAGCGAAGGCGGCGGGGTGTACAGCCGCGAGCAGAAGGCCATCCCGGTCAGCCCGCAGGTCCGTGCCGCCCTCGGTATCGACGGCGGCGTAGCAGAGATGGCCCCGCCCAACCTGATTCGGGCGATTCTGCAGGCGCCGGTGGATCTGCTCTTCAACGGCGGCATCGGCACGTACATCAAGGCAGAATCAGAATCGGATGCCGATGTCGGCGACCGCGCCAACGATCCGGTGCGGGTCAACGGGAATCAGTTGCGCACCAAGGTGATCGGCGAAGGCGGCAATCTCGGGGTGACGGCATTGGGCCGCGTCGAATTCGATCTGTCGGGCGGCCGGATCAATACCGACGCGCTGGACAACTCCGCCGGCGTGGACTGCTCCGACCACGAGGTCAACATCAAGATCCTGATCGACTCGCTGGTCACCGCGGGCAAGGTCAAAACCGACGAGCGCAAACAGCTGCTGGAGTCGATGACCGACGAGGTCGCGCAGTTGGTGCTCACCGACAACGAGGACCAGAACGACTTGATGGGCACCAGCCGCGCCAACGCAGCCAGCCTGCTGCCGGTACACGCGATGCAGATCAGGTACCTGGTGGCCGAGCGGGGGCTCAACCGCGAACTGGAAGCGCTGCCGTCAGAGAAGGAGATCCTCCGGCGGTCCGATGCAGGCATCGGGCTTACCTCACCCGAGCTCGCAACGTTGATGGCACACGTCAAGCTGGTGCTCAAAGAGGAGATGTTGGCCACCGAGCTGCCGGATCAGGATGTCTTCGCCTCCCGGCTGCCCCGATACTTCCCGACGCCACTGCGTGATCGGTTCACTCCAGAGATCCGCGCGCATCAGTTGCGCCGCGAGATCGTGACCACCATGCTGATCAACGATCTGGTGGATACCGCCGGCATCAGCTATGGCTTCCGGCTCGCCGAGGATGTCGGTGTCAGGCCGATCGATGCGGTGCGCACCTATGCCGCCGTCGACGCCATCTTCGGGGTGGGTCACGTCTGGCGCCGGATCCGGGCGGCAAACCTGCCGTTCGCGCTGTCGGACCGGTTGACGCTGGATACCCGTCGGCTGATCGACCGTGCCGGACGCTGGCTGCTCAACTACCGTCCGCAGCCGCTGGCGGTCGGTGCCGAGATCAACCGGTTCGCCGCGAAGGTCAAGGCGCTGACCCCGCAAATGTCGGAGTGGTTGCGCGGTGACGACAAGACCATCGTCGAAAAGGAAGCCGCGGCTTTCATGTCGCAGGGTGCACCCGCAGACTTGGCCTACCGGGTCGCGGCCGGCCTGTACCGTTACAGCCTGCTCGACATCATCGACATCGCCGACATCACCGATACCGACACCGCCGAAGTCGCCGACACCTATTTCGCCCTGATGGACCGGTTGGGCACCGACAGTCTGCTGACGGCGGTTTCCCAGCTACCCCGAAGCGATCGCTGGCATTCGTTGGCGCGCTTGGCGATTCGTGACGACATCTACGCCTCGCTGCGGTCATTGTGTTTCGACGTGCTAGCCGTGGGGGAGCCCGATGAAAGTGGCGAGCAGAAGATCGCCGAATGGGAACACATCAGCGCGTCCCGGGTGGAGCGGGCACGGCGGACGCTCAACGAGATCCGGGAAAGCGGCGCGAAGGATCTCGCGACGCTGTCGGTGGCGGCACGCCAGATCCGCCGCATGACGCGCACCAGCGGCCGGGGATCTTCGGGGTGAGCTTCGGGTTCGTCGCGCCGGTGCCGGTGCGCTGGTCCGACATCGACATGTACCAGCACGTCAACCACGCCACCATGGTCACGATTCTCGAAGAGGCGCGTGTCCCGTTTCTCAAAGACGCGTTCGGCGCCGACATCGCCACCACCGGCCTGCTGATCGCCGACGTCCGGGTCACCTACAAGGGTCAACTGCGGCTGGCCGATTCGCCGTTGCAGGTGACGATATGGGTGAAGCGGCTGCGGGCGGTGGACTTCACGTTGGGTTACGAAGTGCGATCGGTCAACGCGGAGCCAGCGTCGAAGCCGGCCGTCATCGCCGAGTCGCAGCTGGCTGCATTCCATATCGACGAGCAGCGCCTGGTGCGCTTGTCGCCACACCATCGGGAGTACTTACAACAGTGGCTTCGGTAGCCGAGCGCGGACTGTGGCTGGGTGACGCTGCCCACCGCACGGACCTGGACACGTTTGTGGATCATGCGATGCGGCTCGATGATGCCGCGGTCATCCGAATCCGCGCACGTTCTGCCGGGTTGCTGACGGCTTGGGTGGCAACGGGTTTCGACGTGCTGGCCAGCCGGGTGGTGGCCGGCAGGGTGCAGCCCGACGATCTTTCGGTCGGCGCCGACGGATTGGCGCGCGGTCTGGCCGCGATGGACGCTTCGGGCTACGTCGATCCCGGCTACTCGATGGACTCGGCGTGGCGGGGTGCGTTGCCCCCGGAATCCGGCTTCACCCACCTCGAAGACGTACCTGCCCGGGTGGTGCTGGACCTGGCGCAGCGCGGCGCGCGACTGGCCAAGGAGCACAGCAGTTCCCATGGTCCGCCGGTCTCGCTGCTCGACCAGGAGGTCATTCAGGTCAGCTCGGCCGACGGCGTCGTTGGACTACCCATGCGGTGTGTGTTCGCCTTGACCGCAATGGGTTTCCTGCCGCAGTCGCCGGAGGCGATTGACGCCGACGAAATGATCAGGGTCCGGATCCTGCCGGCATGGCTGCGGATCGACGCCCGGTTCGGCTCGGTGTTCCGGCGTCGCGGCCATCCGGCGCTGGTACTGCGCTGACGATCAAGCGGGTCTGAAACTGTCGACGCGGCTGGGCATCACCGCCGTGCTGCGCTTCGGCGCCGACCAATCCGACTTGCGCAAGCGTGCCACCGCGGACAATGTCGACGCCGGTGTGGTCGACCACGCCGGACGCGCCGCCGAACTGCTGCGTAGCGAGCTTGGGCTGCCGGGCTACGACCCCGGCACCGGGGCCGACGACCCAGCCTGAGCCGTTCTGCTCAGACCACCCAGGCCGCGCTGTCCGGCGGCAACTGGCCGTCCACCAACGGCGAGCAGGCCATGATCAGCTTGCCCGGCGGCAGCGCTATCGGACGCGCGCCGGCGTTCAGCGCGCACACCAGTCCGCCGCCGCGACGCCGGAATACCAGTGCATCGCGCGGCGCGGACAGCCAATCTAAATCGTTACCATCGAATTCAACACGCCCCCTGCGCAATTCGAGCGCCTGCTGAAAGAACGACAGGGTCGAGTTGGCGTCTGCCCGCTGCTTTTCGACGGTCAGTGCCGCCCATTCCGGTGGCATCGGCAGCCAGGTGTCCGCACAAGTGGAGAACCCGAATGGGGGAGTCTCGCCGGACCACGGAATCGGAACCCGGCAGCCGTCGCGACCACGTTCGATGTGCCCCGAGCGTTCCCACGTCGGGTCCTGCAGCACTTCGTCAGGCAAGTCCACGTCGGGCAACCCCAGCTCCTGCCCGTTGTAGATGAAAACCGCACCCGGCAGGGCGAGCATCAGCATCGCCATGGCTCGCGCCCGGCGGACCCCAACCTCGCCGCCGCCGTACCGGGTGACCTCCCGGCCGACATCGTGGTTAGCCAACGTCCAGGTCGGGGTGGCGTTTTCCAGTGCGGCAGCCGCCAGCGAATTCTGCACTGCATCGTGGATTTCGGTGGCGTCGAAGTCGGTCCGTGCCAGCCGGAAATTGAAGCCGAGATGCAGTTCGTCGGGTCGCACGTACTCGGCCCAGCGGGCGTTGTCATGGACCCACACCTCGCCGACGGTGACCGCACCGGGGTAGTCGTCGATGACCGCGCGGATATCGCGGTGGATCGCGTGCACATTCGGGCGGTTGAAGCGTGGGTCGTCATCGGTGTGGCGCAATACCTCGGTTTGGTCCTGCGTGTCCGGCAGGCCCGGCGGCTTGGCCATCCCGTGTGCCACGTCGATACGGAAGCCGTCCACGCCGCGTTCCAGCCAGAAGCGCAGCGTCTTCTCGAAGTCGTCGAAGATATCTGGGTTGTCCCAGTTCAGATCGGGCTGCTCGGTATCGAAGAGGTGCAGATACCACTGGCCGGGGTTGCCGTCCGGTTCGACCACCCGTGTCCAGGCCGGCCCGCCGAACACCGACTCCCAGTTGTTCGGCGGCAGCATCCCGTCGGCGCCGCGGCCGTCGCGAAATAAATAGCGATCCCGCGCGGCGGTGCCCGGGCCGGCGGCCAGCGCCGCCTGAAACCACGGATGCGCCGAACTGGTGTGGTTGGGCACCACGTCCATGGTGACCTTGATGCCCCGCTGGTGTGCTGCGGCGATCACTCGTTCGAACGCGGCCATCCCGCCGAACAATGGGTCGATGTCGCGGGGATCAGCGACGTCGTAGCCGTGGTCGGCCATCGGCGAGACGGTGACCGGGTTGATCCATATCCCATCGATACCGAGCTGTTCCAGGTGCTCCAGCCTGCCCGCCAGCCCGTCCAGGTCGCCGACGCCGTCGCCGTCGCTGTCGGCGAAAGACCGCGGATACACCTGGTAGAACACCGCGCTCGACCACCACGGCTCCGGTCGGCGAGCGCGCGCGCGAGGAGAGCCGGGGCCCATCGTGCCCGGCTTGGAGCCGGTCACTTCGGCGGCACTCAAAATGCGGAGTTAACGAGGGATTGGGCGGCCATCTCTAGATATTGGAGCAACTGGCGACGGTGCTCGTCGTCGAGGGTCTGCGAGTCGATGGAGGCGACGGCGGTGTACATGCACCGCAACCAAGCGTCGCGCTCGATGGGCGTGATCCGGAAGGGCGCGTGCCGCATCCGCAGCCGGGGATGGCCACGCTGTTCGGAGTAGGTTCGCGGACCACCCCAGTACTGCTCGAGGAACATCCGCAATCGTTTCTCGGCGCCAGCCAGGTCGTCTTCGGGGTACAGCTGACGCAGTATCTCGTCCTCGGGGACCTGCGCATAAAAGCGCGACACAATCGCATCGAAGGTCTCGGCACCGCCGACCGCGTCGTAGAAAGACTCTGGCATCTGATCCATCCCCTCCATTGTGATCTATCGCGGGCAGCTCCTGCTGTTCACCGGATCGATACGGCGTGGGCGCGGCAATTTGGCGTGCAGTCTGCAGCAAATCATGGTGGACTGTCCGCGGAGGATATATGGCGCAGGGCAAGAAACGCCGCAGCCACCGTTCTGGTGGTGCGGCAGGCGTAATGGGGCCCGCGACCGCGTCATGCCTGCATAGCGTTGAAACCCATCCGCCCACCCGCCACGAGAGCGTATCGATCTGGAATCGCCGGCGGGTGCTGCTGCTGAACTCCACCTACGAGCCGCTCACCGCGCTGCCGATGCGGCGCGCGATCGTCATGTTGATCTGCGGTAAGGCCGACGTGGTGCACCACGATCCGGCCGGGCCGGTGATCCACTCGGCGACCAGTTCGATCGTGGTGCCGTCGGTGATCCAGCTGCGGTCCTATGTCCGGGTTCCCTACCGGGCCCGTGTCCCGATGACCCGCGCGGCGCTGATGCACCGTGACCGCTTCTGCTGTGCCTATTGCGGTGCAAAGGCCGACACCGTCGACCACGTGGTGCCACGCAGCCGCGGCGGTGATCACTCGTGGGAGAACTGCGTCGCGTGCTGTTCGACGTGCAACCACCGCAAGGGTGACAAGTTGCTCACTGAACTTGGCTGGGCGCTGCGCCGAACGCCGCTGCCGCCGACTGGACAGCACTGGCGACTGCTGTCGACGGTCAAGGAACTGGACCCGTCGTGGGCGCGATACCTCGACGAAGGCGCCGCCTGACTTTTCTGGTGTCCTCGGTGCGACGGTTGATCCCCCGGTGGGATACGGTTTGCTTCGTGAGCGTTATGGAGATTCACATCTTCTTCATCGGAATCCCGTTGTTGCTGGTGGTCGTGCTGGGGGTGATTTTCTTCAGCCGCAAGGGACCGCACCCCGCGACCTATGAGTTGTCGGAGCCATGGACACATCCGCCGATCCTGTGGGCTGCCACCGACGAGGTTGTCGGTAACGCCCACGGCGGGCACGACGCATCGGAGTTCACAGTTGGAGGTGGCGCCAGTGGCACATGGTGAAGTTGCGACGATCGAGCCCACTGACCTGCCGGCAGGTTGGGCACTCACTACCAGCGGACGGGTCTCCGGGGTCACCGAGCCCGGGGACTTGTCCGTGCACTACCCGTTCCCGATCAAGGACCTCGTCGCCCTGGACGACGCGCTGAGCTACAGCTCGCGGGCGTCCAAGGCGCGGTTCGCCGTTTACCTGGGCGACCTGGGCAGCGACACCGCGGCGCGGGCCCGCGAGATCCTGGCCAAGGTCCCGACGCCGGACAACGCGGTGCTGATCGCAGTCTCGCCTGACCAGTGCGCCATCGAGGTCGTCTATGGCTCACAGGTGCGGGGTCGCGGCGCCGAGTCGGCGGCTCCGCTCGGAGTCGCCGCCGCTTCGTCCGCGTTCGAACAGGGCGACCTGATCGACGGGTTGGTCAGTGCGATCCGCGTGCTCAGCGCGGGCATCTCGCCGGCTTAGTCTTCCCGGTCGCGCGCGAGCGTCCGTACATGTACGCGACACGCCGGTCATTGCTGTACAGACACGCGCGCTCGCGCCACGTTACGCAGAGCTGTCGAAGTTACGGGCCGTGAGCGCCCGCTTCACGGCGGCTTGGCCTTCCAGCACCAGCCGGCGCAGCGCCGGGGGTACTTCCGACTCCGGGGCGGTCAGGAATGTGTCGGCGGCGGCGATGCCCTCGTCGCTGATGTCCCAGTACGGATACAGGCCGATGACCACCGATTGCGCGACTTCGCTGGATCGCCGTGCCCAGACTCCCGGGATCGCCTGGAAGTAGCGTGCGGCGAACGGCCTGAGCAGCTCACCTTGACCCGGCGCGGCAATGCCCGCGATCATCGCGCGGCCGGTGGCGTTGGCCAGGGTGTCGTCCTCGACCACTGTGGTGAACGCGTGATCCTTGACGTCGAATTGTGGTCGCGCCGCACGGGCCTGAGCGCTGTGCCGCTTGCCGGCAGCGGTCGGGTCGCGCTGTTCTTCGGCGTCGATCCTCGGTGCCTCCGGTCCGGCGGCGTCGATGGCTCCTGCGCCAGCCAGCGCAGTCACGATGCGCCAGCGCAGGTCGGTGTCGACTTCCAAGCCTGCCAATCCCAGCTCGGCAGGGTCAGTGGAGTCACCGTCGAGCAACGCCGTCAGTGTCTCCACGTGCGGCGGCGACAAGACCGACGAGCACAGCGCATTCATGAAGGCGAGCTGATGGTCTGATCCAGGCTGGGCGTCGCGCGCCAATTCCAGCAGCCGGTCGGCGAACTGCGGCCAGCCCTGCTCATGGGCCCAGCCCGGCTCGGCATAGGAACCCAGCGCCGTCTGCGCCTGCATCAGCAGTCGCTGCGCGACCCCGACCTCGGTTTCGGCGTGCACGCCGCCCGACACCAGTGCCACGAAGTCGCGGGCGCGCAATTCGGCCTCGCGGGTCATCTCCCAGGCCGCCGACCAGACCAGGCTGCGCGGCAGCGGATCGGCGATGTCGGCGATGCGCTGCAGCGCGGTCTGCAGCGACTCGGCGTCCAGCCGCAGCGAGCAGTAGGTCAGGTCGTCATCGTTGACCAGGATCAGTTTTCCGCGTGAAACACCAACGAGCGCAGGGACTTCCGATACCGAACCCGCGACGTCGAGTTCATCTCGGTGGACCCGCACCAGTTTGCCGGTTCCCCTGGAAACATCGTCGTCATAGATGCCGACCGCCAGCCGGTGCACCCGGGTCTCACCCGCGCCGGGCGCGGCGCCGCTCTGCGTCACCGCGAACCGGGTGAACCTGCCGTCGGCGTCTACGTCGAAATCCGGCCGCAGCGTATTGAGCCCGGTCGTTTTGAGCCACTGCTGACCCCAATTCGACAGGTCGCGGCCGGACGCCTTTTCCAGCGCCGTCAGCAGATCGTCGAACGTGGCGTTGCCGAATGCGTGGGTGCGAAAGTAGTCGCGCAGCCCGGCCAGGAAGTGCTCCAGCCCGACGTAGGCGACGAGCTGTTTGAGCACCGAAGCGCCCTTGGCGTAGGTGATTCCGTCGAAGTTCACCTCGACCGCGGCCAGGTCGGGGATGTCTGCGGCGATGGGGTGCGTCGACGGCAACTGGTCCTGGCGGTAGGCCCATGACTTTTCGACAGTTGCAAACGTTGTCCAGGCTTCGGTGAACTCGGTGGCCTCGCTTTGGCACAGTACCGAGGCGAAGGTGGCGAAGGACTCGTTCAGCCACAGGTCGTCCCACCAGGTCATGGTGACCAGGTCGCCGAACCACATGTGCGCCATCTCGTGCAGCACTGTCTCGGCGCGTCGCTCATAGGAGGCCCGGGTGACTTTGCTGCGGAAGACGTAGTCCTCGAGGAATGTCACCGCGCCGGCGTTTTCCATTGCGCCGGCATTGAATTCGGGGACGAACAGCTGGTCGTACTTGCCGAACGCGTACGGTAGGCCGAAGTGCTTGTGGTAGAAGCCGAATCCCTGCTTGGTTTGAGTGAACAACCGCTCGGCGTCCATGTACTGCGCCAATGAGGCCCTGCAGTAGATGCCCAGCGGGATTTCGCCGTGCTCGTCGCGGTAAGTGTCGTCCCAGGAGGCGTACGGCCCGGCGATCAGCGCCACCAGATAGGTGCTCATCCGCGGAGTGGTGGCGAAGGTGTGCACGCCATTTTCGACGCTCACCGTGGCACCGTTGGAGATCACCTTCCAGTGCGTGGGCGCGATTACCCGCACGTCGAACGTGGCCTTGAGGTCGGGTTGGTCGAAGCAGGCGAACACGCGCTTGGCGTCGGCGGTTTCGAATTGCGAGTACAGGTAGGTCTCGCCGTCAACCGGGTCGACGAAGCGATGCAGGCCCTCGCCGGTGTTGGAGTAGCGGCAGTCGGCGTCGACGATGACGACGTTGCGGTTGGCCAGGCCGCGTAGCGGGATACCGGTCGATTCGTCATAGCCGGAGATGTCGAGGTCTCGACCGTTCAGGCTGGCGCTGCGCACGGTGTCAGCAGCGATATCGATGACCGTGTCGGCGCCGGCGAGTGCGTCGAACACCACGGTGGTGGTGGACCGGAACGTGTGCTCGCCCCCAGTGCCGTTGCCGTCGGTCACATCGAGGCTGATCTGGTAGTCATCGACGGTGATCAGGGCAGCGCGTTCGACAGCCTGGTCCCGGGTGAGGTTAGGAAGGGCCACGGGCTCCAACATATCGGCAACCGCGCAACACCTGGATCGCGCGGGTGGCGGCAGTCACGGTGTCATTGTTGGCCAACGGAGTTCGCCCAAGATTTCGCACAAACGCGCGGCCCCTCGGCTCCGCCCTCGATAAAGTCCGATTCGGCAGGCTCCCCGCGTGGCAGGCACTGGTCGCGTTTGCGCCGATAAGTGGTTGGGCTGGTGCGGTCCGTCACGTCGAATCGCATTCGGCGGGAACAGGCTCACGGCGGCTACGGTTGTGTTGAGCGGCTATTCGACCGTCGACGAGAGGACCGCAGCATGCCCGAGAAATCTGTCGCCGATTTCTGGTTCGATCCGCTGTGCCCGTGGTGCTGGATCACGTCGCGCTGGATCCTCGAGGTGGAGAAGGTTCGCGATATCGACGTGAACTTCCACGTCATGAGCCTGGCGGTGCTCAACGAAAACCGTGCAGGCCTGCCCGAGCAGTACCGCGAAAACATGGCGAAGGCTTGGGGACCGGTGCGGGTAGCGATCGCCGCCGAGCAGGCCCACGGCGCCGGCGTCCTGGACCCGCTGTACGCCGCGATGGGCACCCGGATTCACAACGAGGGCAATAAAGACCTCGACGAGGTGATCAAGGGATCGCTGGCCGACGCCGGTCTGCCGGCGGAACTGGCCGCGGCCGCAACCAGCGACGCCTATGACGACGCTCTGCGTAAGAGCCACCATGCCGGGATGGACGCGGTCGGTGACGACGTCGGCACGCCGACCATCCACGCCAACGGTGTCGCGTTCTTCGGGCCGGTGCTCTCGAAGATTCCGCGCGGCGAAGAGGCCGGAAAACTATGGGACGCCTCGGTGACCTTCGCGACCTATCCGCACTTCTTCGAGCTCAAGCGGACCCGCACCGAGCGCCCCGAGTTCGACTGATCGCCGACTGTGAACTCGGCGACGTGACACGCCGGGTTTCCGTCGCGGAGTTCACTCTGGCGGGCGGCAGTGACGGCGTCGGGCACAATGTCGGGCATGCGCGTTTACCTGGGGTCTGATCATGCCGGATTCGAGCTCAAGCAGCAGATCATCGAGCACCTGAAGAAATCCGGACACGAGCCGATCGACTGCGGCGCCTTCACCTACGACGCCGAAGACGACTACCCCGCGTTTTGCATCGCGGCCGCAACGCGCACGGTGGCCGACCCGGGCAGCCTGGGCATCGTGCTGGGCGGATCGGGCAATGGTGAGCAGATCGCCGCCAACAAGGTCCCCGGCGCGCGCTGCGCGCTGGCGTGGAGTGTGGAGACCGCGTCACTGGCCCGCGAACACAACAATGCTCAGTTGATCGGTATCGGCGGCCGCATGCACACCGTTGCCGAGGCACTGGCCATGGTCGATGCCTTCGTGTCCACGCCGTGGTCGAAAGCCGAACGCCACCAACGGCGTATCGACATTCTCGCCGAATACGAACGGACCCACCAAGCGCCGCCGGTGCCCGGCGCGGGGGCCTGAGACGAGAATTGAGAGTTGCCCGTGCCCGAAGGGCATACCCTGCACCGCCTGGCCCGGCTGCACCAGCGCCGCTTCGCCGGTGCACCGGTGGCGGTGTCCAGCCCCCAGGGCCGATTCACCGATTCGGCCGCCGCCGTTGACGGCCAGGTGTTGCGGCGCGCCAGCGCCTACGGCAAGCATCTTTTCCATCACTACGCCAGCGGTCTGGTGGTTCATGTGCATCTCGGGCTCTATGGCACCTTCACCGAATGGGAACGCCCCGCGGCGGCACCCCTTGCGGAACCGGTTGGGCAGGTGCGGATGCGGATGGTCGGGAACGCATACGGCACCGACCTGCGCGGCCCCACGGTATGCGAGGTGATCGACGAAGGCCAGGTTAGCGATGTGGTAGCCCGGCTGGGACCCGACCCATTGCGCCGCGACGCCGACCCGTCGTCGGCATGGGCACGGATCGCGAAGTCCCGCAGGCCTATTGGCGCGCTCTTGATGGACCAGACGGTAATGGCGGGGGTGGGCAACGTCTACCGCAGCGAGTTGCTGTACCGGCACCGTATCGACCCGTACCGGACCGGTCAGCGGATCTCCGAGGCGGAATTCGACGCAGCATGGACCGATCTGGTGGCGCTGATGAAGGTCGGCCTGCGCCGCGGCAAGATCATCGTGGTTTGCCCCGAACACGACCACGGCCCGCCCTCATACGGACCCGGGCGGCCCCGCACGTACGTGTACCGGCGCGCCGGCGAGCCGTGCCGGGTGTGCGGGACAACGGTCCGCACGGCCGCGCTGGAGGGCCGGAACGTGTTCTGGTGCCCGACCTGCCAGACGTGACGCCGATCACCATTTGTGTCACGCGCCGATCCGACGTCTCGGCGAACGCGTAGGTGGATGGGATGGCGCCTGGCGAGGACCCGGACCCGGGGGCCTGGGGGACCGGGTTAGTCGGTGGTGACTCCGAGCGCCGCGTAGACCTCGTTGCTGAGGGCGACACTGCGCGGGTCGGCGTTGGCCTTGCTGGCGTCGAAACGGTTCGTCACATACGCGTAACCGATCCGGTGTTCCAGGTCGACGAACCCGAACGAGCCGCCCAGACCGCCGTGGCCGAAGATCCGCCGGTTGGGTCCGTTGGCGCCACGCAGGTTAAGCATGTAGCCCAGTCCCCACCCATGGTCGGCGACCCGGGGCCCGAGCACCAGATCGGTGTCGAAGCCGCCCTGCGGCACCCGGACCAGGTCCATGTGCTTGCGGCTAAGCAGTTTCTCCTGAGCGAGTGCGTTATAGAAGGTCGCCAATCCCAGCGCGGATACCTGCCCATTGGTGCCGGGGAATTCCAGCTGGCGCCAAAGCTGCAGGTTGTTGGAGCCGAGTTCGTCGTCGGGGGCGAATCCCATCGAGATTGACAGCGCTGCCTTCGGGTGTTCGGCCAGGCTGGTCGGGTCGCCCGGGGCTTGTACGTCGGCCAGCAGGTCTCGGGCGTGCGGCTTGTTCACCCGATCCGCGCAGCGGCGTTGTTCGGCCGGGGACAAGCCGATGTGGACGTCGGCGCCGATCGATGCGGCGATCTCGGTGCGCAGGTACTGCCCGACCGTGCGACCCGTGACACGGCGGAACACCTCGCCGAGGATGAAGCCGAAGGTGGTCATGTGGTAGCCCTGAGCGGTGCCTGGCTCCCACCACGGCTCCGCAACGGCCAGTTGCTCGCAGACAAAGCCCCAGTCGGTGACGTCCTCCCAACTCAGCCGCTTGCTCGGCCCGATCACGCCGGATCGGTGGCTCATCACCATCGCCAGGGTGATGGCTTCCTTGCCCGCCTGCCCGAACTCGGGCCAGTATCGCGCCACCGGCGCCTGCAGGTCCAGCTCGCCGCGGTCGGCGAGTTGATGGACGCAGGTGGCCGTCAGTCCCTTGGTGCTGGACAGCACCGTGGCCAGGGTGTCTTGCCGCCAGGGCCGGGTACCGGCAGCATCAGCCGAGCCGCCCCAGAGGTTGACGACGAGATCGCCGTCCACCCACACTGCGACGGCCGCGCCGACTTCGTTGCGCAGTGCGAAGTTCGTCTCAAAGGCATCGCGCACTCGGGCGAAATCCGACGCGCATGAGCCCTTGATGTTGAGGTCGCTCATGGGGCCTTTCTCTAAGAACACGGTATTAGCCCGAGCGGGCGACGGGAATCGAACCCGCGTAGCTAGTTTGGAAGACTAGGGCTCTACCATTGAGCTACGCCCGCATGTAGTTAGTCGAGCGAGACTGTACGTGGTGGCCGAGATCAAATCTAATCGACGCAGTTATGTGACCGCTCTGTGAGCACTGTGAGGTCGTTGCGGGCTCAGCGCCGTCGGGCCGTAGGATCGCGAGGTCAGCGCGGGGTGTAGCGCAGCTTGGTAGCGCATCCGCTTTGGGAGCGGAAGGCCGCAGGTTCAAATCCTGTCACCCCGACCAGCCGACTGCCAGGAACGACCACCGAGGAGCACATCCGTGAAGAGCAGCGTCGAGCAGTTGAGCCCTACCCGGGTTCGCATCAATGTGGAAGTGCCTTTCGCCGAGCTCGAGCCTGATTTCCAGCGGGCCTACAAAGAGCTGGCCAAACAGGTGCGGCTGCCCGGCTTCCGGCCGGGGAAGGCGCCGGCCAGGCTCCTCGAGGCGCGTTTCGGCCGGGAGGCGATGCTTGAGCAAATCGTCAACGATGCACTGCCCAGCCGGTACGGACAGGCGCTGGCTGAATCGGAAATCGAACCGCTCGGCCGGCCCGACATCGAGGTGACCAAGAAGGAGTACGGCCAGGACCTGGCTTTCACCGCCGAGGTCGATGTCCGCCCCAAGATCACCCTCCCGGACCTGAGCACGCTGGCCGTCTCGGTGGATCCGATCGAGGTCAGCGACGATGACGTCGACGCCGAGCTGCAGTCATTACGCGCCCGGTTCGGCACGCTGACCGGAGTGGAGCGGCCAGTGGCCCTCGGCGACTTCGTCTCGATCGACCTGTCCGCGACGGTCGACGGCGAGGACGTTCCGAACGCCGCCGCCCAGGGACTGTCGCACGAAGCCGGCTCCGGCCGGCTCATCGCAGGCCTCGACGACGCGCTGGTCGGATTGTCCGCCGGAGAGTCCCGGGTCTTCACCGCCGAGCTGGCGGCCGGCGAACACGCCGGGCAGGAAGCTGAGGTCACGGTCACGGTCGGGTCGGTCAAGGAGCGCGAGCTGCCCGAGCCTGACGACGAGTTCGCGCAGTTGGCCAGTGAGTTCGACACCATTGACGAGTTGCGGGCCAACCTCTGCGACCAGGTGCGTCAGGCCAAGCGCGCCCAGCAGGCGGAGCAGATTCGCAACGTCACGATGGAGGCTCTGCTCGAGCAGGTCGATGTGCCGCTGCCGGAGTCATATGTTCAGGCGCAGTACGACAGCGTCATGCACAGCGCGCTCAACGGCATCAATCACGACGAAGCCAGGTTCAATGAACTGCTCGTCGAGCAAGGTTCGTCGCGCACGGCGTTCGACGCCGAGGCCCGCAGCGCATCAGAGAAGGACGTCAAGAGGCAGCTGGTGCTGGATGCTTTGGCTGATGACCTGCAGGTCCAGGTCGGCCAGGAGGACCTGACCGAACGACTGGTGACGACGTCTCGGCAATACGGCATCGAGCCGCAACAGCTGTTCGCCTACCTTCAGGAGAACAACCAGCTGCAGTCCATGTTCGCCGATGTGCGGCGCGAGGTGGCCGTCAAGGCGGTGGCCGAGGCGGCGACGGTCACCGATACCGACGGCAACACGATCGATACCAGTGAGTTCTTCGGCAAGCGCGCCGAGGTCGACGCGACTGACGAGGACGCTGAAGACTCAGACGAGGCCGAAGACTCAGACGAGGCCGAAGATGCCGACGAGGCCGACGGGTCCGAGTAAGGCCACTAGACATGACGCTGTGAGCGAACGCGCCCATTTCAGAGGGTGCGTGACCGCCAAACAGCGGGTGGGGTTGGTTAGGGTCGGTGCATACGCAACTTGAGAAAGCAGGTAACCCAGTCGTGACTGACATGCGTTCGAACTCGCAGGGTCTCAATCTCACGGACTCGGTCTATGAGCGCTTGCTCTCCGAGCGCATCATCTTCCTGGGCTCGGAGGTGAACGACGAGATCGCCAACCGGTTGTGCGCACAGATTCTGCTGCTCGCTGCCGAAGACGCCACCAAGGACATCTCGCTGTACATCAATTCCCCGGGCGGATCGATCAGTGCCGGGATGGCGATCTACGACACCATGGTTCTGGCGCCCTGTGACATCGCCACCTACGCGATGGGCATGGCCGCCTCCATGGGTGAGTTCCTCTTGGCGGCGGGCACCAAAGGCAAGCGCTACGCGCTGCCGCACGCTCGCATCCTGATGCACCAGCCGCTTGGCGGGGTGACTGGCAGTGCGGCCGACATCGCTATCCAGGCTGAGCAGTTCACCGTCATCAAGAAGGAGATGTTCCGGCTCAACGCCGAATTCACCGGGCAGCCGAT
This sequence comes from uncultured Actinomycetota bacterium, assembly GCA_963763005.1. Classification (GTDB taxonomy): domain Bacteria; phylum Actinomycetota; class Actinomycetes; order Mycobacteriales; family Mycobacteriaceae; genus Mycobacterium. Next base: position 243,025 of record CAVXMI010000005.1, on the reverse strand, counting down.
CGAACGCATCGAGGCGGATTCGGATCGTGACCGCTGGTTCACCGCCCCTGAAGCCCTGGAATACGGTTTCGTCGACCACATCATCACCCGCGCCGCCCACATCATCAACGGAGAAGCCCAGTGAGTACTCAGCATCCTCAGATCCAGCCTCAGGCGCGGTACATCCTGCCGTCGTTCATCGAGCACTCCAGCTTCGGCGTCAAGGAGTCCAACCCTTACAACAAGCTGTTCGAGGAACGCATCATCTTCCTCGGCGTCCAGGTCGACGACGCATCTGCGAACGACATCATGGCGCAGCTGCTCGTGCTTGAGTCGCTGGATCCCGACCGGGATATCACCATGTACATCAACTCGCCGGGTGGCGGGTTCACCTCGCTGATGGCCATCTACGACACCATGCAGTACGTGCGGGCCGACATCCAGACGGTGTGCCTTGGTCAGGCTGCCTCCGCGGCTGCAGTGCTGCTGGCCGCCGGAACACCGGGTAAGCGGATGGCCCTGCCGAATGCACGAGTGCTGATCCATCAGCCGTCGTTGTCTGGCGTGATCCAGGGGCAGTTCTCCGATCTGGAGATCCAGGCCGCCGAGATCGAGCGGATGCGCACCCTGATGGAAACCACGCTGGCCCACCACACCGGCAAGGACGCGGCGACGATCCGCAAGGACACCGACCGGGACAAGATCCTGACCGCACAAGAGGCCAAGGACTACGGCATCATCGACACCGTTCTGGAGTACCGGAAGCTCTCTGCGCAGAACGCCTGAGGTTTCGCCGAACGTGAACTCACTGCGAGTTCCGGCCGATTTCTGGCAGTGGTTACCCGCTCGGCGCGGTTCGGACAGTGCACCACCAGTACGGAATCGACGGCGAACGCATCCGGTCGCTGTAAGGTGATCACCCGGGGGTGTCCACTGTCGGGGTCTGCCAGCTCACGAGCCTCGGTGGCATAACGACCGCGACACGCCAGAGACACGGATTGCGCGTCTCGGCGAGTGGCGGGGGCCGTCGGGCTATATGTTGCATGCAGACGTCAGGCATGAATACCCCGAAATGTCTAAGACGCTATTCGGCGCTAACGGTCGCGGCCGGCCGGAGCTAGCGGGTAGCGTCGGGGGATACACGCGGCACAGCAAGGCGAACGGCGAACAGGAAGTAGGCCCTGAAGCAACATGGCGCGCATCGGAGACGGCGGTGACCTGCTGAAGTGCTCGTTCTGCGGGAAGAGCCAGAAGCAAGTCAAGAAACTCATTGCGGGTCCCGGTGTGTACATCTGCGATGAGTGCATCGACCTGTGCAACGAGATCATCGAAGAGGAACTCGCCGATGCCGACGATGTGAAACTCGATGAACTGCCCAAGCCGGTCGAGATCCGGGATTTCCTCGAGGGCTACGTCATCGGGCAGGACACCGCCAAGCGGACGCTTGCGGTCGCGGTCTACAACCACTACAAGCGGATCCAGGCCGGCGAGAAGGGCCGTGATTCCAGGTACGAACCGGTTGAGCTGACCAAGTCCAACATCTTGATGCTCGGACCTACCGGTTGTGGCAAGACCTACCTGGCCCAGACGCTGGCCAAGATGCTCAACGTGCCCTTCGCCATCGCCGACGCCACCGCGCTGACCGAGGCCGGTTACGTCGGTGAGGACGTCGAGAACATCTTGCTCAAACTCATTCAGGCCGCCGACTACGACGTCAAGCGCGCCGAGACGGGCATCATCTACATCGACGAGGTGGACAAGATCGCCCGCAAGAGCGAGAACCCGTCGATTACCCGCGACGTCTCTGGCGAGGGCGTTCAGCAGGCCCTGCTGAAAATTCTGGAGGGCACTCAGGCATCGGTTCCCCCGCAGGGCGGCCGCAAGCACCCGCACCAAGAGTTCATCCAGATCGACACGACCAATGTGCTGTTCATCGTCGCGGGTGCGTTCGCGGGGCTGGAGAAGATCATCTACGAGCGCGTCGGCAAGCGCGGCCTGGGCTTTGGCGCCGAGGTCCGCTCCAAGGCCGAGATCGACACCACCGACCACTTTGCCGACGTGATGCCTGAGGATCTGATCAAGTTCGGCTTGATCCCCGAATTCATTGGTCGCCTCCCGGTGGTTGCCTCGGTCACCAACCTGGACTTGGAGTCGTTGGTCAAGATCTTGTCCGAGCCGAAGAACGCTCTGGTCAAGCAGTACACCCGGCTGTTCGAGATGGACGGCGTCGAGCTGGAATTCAGTGACGACGCGCTGGAAGCGATCGCCGATCAAGCTATCCACCGTGGCACTGGCGCCCGTGGCCTGCGCGCGATCATGGAAGAAGTCCTGCTGCCCGTGATGTATGACATCCCGAGCCGCGACGATGTCGCCAAAGTGGTGGTCACCAAGGAGACCGTGCAGGACAACGTGCTGCCGACGATCGTGCCGCGCAAGCCGTCACGCAGTGAGCGCCGCGACAAGAGTGCCTAACCCGCGCTGATGCGGGATGCTTCCTGGTTGCGAGCCGGGCACCTGGCCCGAGTCGAGTCGCCGGGAGCCGGTTGGGTGAAGCTGTGAACACCGGACCGCCCGCCACTGATGCAGTGCCAAGGCGAGTGGTCCACGCCCTGGACCTGGTGAACTTCTCGTTGGCCGATGTTCGCGATGGCTTGGGTCCCTACCTGTCGATATACCTCCTGGTGACCAACAATTGGGACCAAGCCTCGATCGGGTTTGTCATGGCGGTCGGCGGCATCGCGGCGATCGTGGCGCAGACGCCGATGGGCGCCTTGGTGGACCGGACGACGGCTAAGCGAGCGCTGGTCGTCACCGGTGCGGTGGCGGTTACCGCCGGCGCGTTGGCGATGCCGCTATTTCCCCATTTCCATTCGATCTCGTTGCTGCAGGCGCTCACGGGGATCGCCAGCTCGGTTTTCGCGCCGGCGTTAGCCGCAATCACGTTGGGCATAGTCGGCCCGCAGTTCTTCGCCAGACGGATTGGGCGCAACGAATCGTTCAACCACGCCGGTAATGCGTCGGCCGCTGCCGCGACCGGTGGGCTGGCCTTCTTTTTCGGACCAGTTGTGGTGTTTTGGGTGCTCGCCGGAATGGCGGCGATGAGCGTGGTGGCGACACTGCGGATCCCGCACGATGCGATCGACCATGACCTCGCGCGCGGTCTGGACCACGCGCCCGGGGAGACGCATAAGCAGCCATCACGATTCGCGGTGCTGCTGCACAACCGGAGATTGATGATCTTCGCGGCGGCCGTTGTCGCGTTTCACTTCGCCAACGCGGCCATGCTGCCGCTGGTCGGCCAGGTGCTGGCGCTGCACAACAAAGACGAGGGGACGGCGCTGATGTCGTCGTGCATCGTTGCCGCGCAGGTGGTGATGGTGCCGGTGGCGTATGTGACCGGGACCAAGGCCGATGCCTGGGGGCGAAAGCCGATCTTCCTGGTGGGATTCGCTGTCTTGACCGCTCGCGGGTTCCTCTACACGCTGTCGGATAACTCCTACTGGCTGGTCGGCGTGCAGCTGCTGGACGGTATTGGAGCCGGCATCTTCGGGGCGTTGTTCCCCCTTGTCGTCCAGGACGTCACACACGGAACCGGCCACTTTAATATCAGTCTCGGGGCGATAACCACGGCGTCGGGCCTTGGCGCCGCACTGTCCAACTTTGTTTCCGGCTGGATCGTGGTCGCGGCCGGCTACAACGCCGCCTTCTTGTCACTGGGTGCTATCGCCGGTGCGGGCTCCATCCTGTATTTGATCGCGATGCCCGAAACGGCTGGCGCAAGACCGAAGTGACCAATACCACAGTTTTGCTTTGTCGTCGACGCCGCCCCACGGCCGACGTCGGTTTTCGCAGCTTAACTGCGGTGTGTAAGGGGTCGGAGACGGCCATGCACCCTAAAAAAGCGGTGCCATAATTGGTACGCGAGCGACATGAAAACGTCGGCGCCGAGAGTCACTCCGACGGCGCGTAACCTGAATCTGCAGCGCGGATCGCCTGTCCGCGTAACAGATGGATGGAAGGCGAAGACGTGGATCCGAGTGGCAGCGAAGCCGGGTCAGAGTCTCATACCGGTACTTCTGATCCCGGGCTGAACCGGCAACGCTTGGAAGATGTCGTCATCCGCTTTGCCGGGGACTCCGGCGACGGTATGCAGCTGACCGGTGACCGGTTCACTTCGGAGGCGGCGCTTTTCGGCAACGACCTGGCCACCCAGCCGAACTACCCCGCCGAGATCCGAGCGCCGGCAGGCACCCTGCCCGGAGTTTCGTCCTTCCAGATTCAGATCGCCGACCACGACATCCTGACCGCCGGTGACCGTCCGGACGTGCTCGTCGCCATGAACCCGGCAGCGCTGAAGGCCAATATCGGCGACCTACCGCGCGGCGGAATGGTGATCGCGAATTCCGACGAGTTCACTAGGCGCAACCTGACGAAAGTGGGCTACGTAACAAACCCACTGGAGTCCGACGAGCTAGATGACTACGTGGTGCATTCGGTCGCGATGACCACGCTGACGCTGGGCGCCGTCGAGGCAATTGGTGCGACGAAGAAGGACGGCCAGCGCGCCAAGAACATGTTCGCCCTGGGCTTGTTGTCGTGGATGTACGGTCGGCCGATCCAGGCCAGTCAGACCTTCATCAGGGAGAAGTTCGCCCGCAAGCCCGACATCGCCGAGGCCAACGTGCTCGCGCTCAAGGCGGGCTGGAACTATGGCGAAACCACCGAGGCCTTCGGCACCACATACGAGGTGCCGCCAGCGACACTCCCGGCCGGTGAGTACCGGCAGATCTCGGGCAATACCGCACTGGCTTACGGAATCGTCGCGGCCGGTCAGCTGGCCGACATCCCGGTGGTGCTCGGCAGTTATCCGATTACGCCGGCGTCGGACATTCTGCACGAGCTGTCCAAGCACAAGAACTTCAACGTGATCACCTTCCAGGCGGAAGACGAGATCGGCGGCATCTGCGCTGCGCTGGGCGCCGCTTACGGTGGTGCGCTGGGAGTCACCAGCACATCGGGACCGGGTCTTTCGCTGAAGTCCGAAGCGCTCGGACTGGGTGTGATGACCGAACTGCCGTTGCTGGTCATCGACGTGCAGCGGGGCGGGCCGTCGACCGGTCTACCCACCAAAACCGAGCAGGCTGACCTACTGCAGGCACTCTACGGGCGCAACGGAGAGTCACCGGTGGCGGTGCTGGCGCCGCAGTCTCCCTCCGACTGCTTCCAGACCGCCCTCGAGGCGGCGCGCATCGCGGTCTTGTACCAGACCCCTGTGATCGTGTTGTCCGACGGCGCCATCGCCAATGGCTCGGAGCCATGGCGAATCCCGGACGTCAATGCGCTACAGCCCATCGAGCACATCTACGCCAAACCGGACGAGCCCTTCGAGCCGTATGCTCGCGACCCGGAAACGCTGGCTCGCCAATTCGCCGTGCCGGGCACTCCCGGCCTGGAGCACCGCATCGGTGGGTTGGAATCGGCGAACGGCTCGGGCAACATCTCCTATGAGCCGGTCAATCATGACCTCATGGTCCGGTTACGCCAGGCCAAGATCGACGGTATCCGCGTTCCCGATCTGGAAGTCGACGATCCGACCGGAGACGCCGAGTTGCTGCTGATCGGGTGGGGCAGTTCCTACGGCCCGATTGGAGAGGCCTGCCGGCGGGCGCGGCGCAAGGGCGTCAAGGTCGCGCATGCCCATCTGCGGTATCTGAGTCCCTTCCCGGCGAATCTGGGCGACGTGCTTCGGCGTTACCCGCAAGTGGTGGCACCGGAGATGAACTTGGGTCAGCTGGCGCTGGTGCTGCGCGGCAAGTACCTGGTCGACATCCAATCGGTCACCAAGGTTCAGGGCGTCTCGTTCCTGGCCGACGAGGTGGGTCGCGTTATCCGCGCCGCGCTGGGCGGGACGCTGTCCGAAATTGAGCAAGACAAGACGATGGTCGCCAGGTTGGGGGCGGCCACGGTTGGAGCGGGAGCTAACGGATGACTGGCGCGATCGGCAATCTGGCGGGCACAGACCTCGGTGTGACTCCGAGGTTGACGAAAAATGACGGGGTGCCCACGACGGATCAGCCGCAAAAGGGCAAAGACTTCACCAGCGACCAGGAGGTGCGCTGGTGCCCGGGCTGCGGCGACTACGTCATCCTCAACACCATCCGCAATTTCCTGCCCGAACTCGGGCTGCGCCGCGAGAACATCGTGTTCATCAGCGGTATCGGATGCTCCAGCCGGTTCCCCTACTACCTGGAGACCTACGGGTTCCACTCGATCCACGGCCGCGCACCGGCGATAGCGACCGGCCTGGCGCTGGCTCGCGAGGATCTGTCGGTGTGGGTCGTTACCGGCGACGGTGACGCGTTGTCGATCGGCGGCAACCACCTGATCCACGCGCTGCGCCGCAACATCAACGTGACGGTTCTGCTGTTCAACAACCGGATCTACGGGCTGACCAAGGGCCAGTATTCGCCGACGTCGGAGGTCGGCAAGGTCACCAAGTCGACACCGATGGGTTCGCTGGATCACCCGTTCAACCCGGTGTCATTGGCGCTTGGCGCCGAGGCCACCTTCGTCGGACGCGCGCTGGACTCAGACCGCAACGGGCTATCTGAGGTGCTGCGCGCCGCGGCCCAGCATCGCGGCGCTGCCCTGGTGGAAATCCTGCAGGACTGCCCGATCTTCAACGACGGCTCGTTCGACGCGCTGCGCAAGGAGGGCGCCGAAGAGCGGTTGATCAATGTCCGCCACGGCGAACCGATCGTCTTCGGCGCCAACGGCGAATACTGCGTGGTGAGGTCCGGCTTCAGCCTCGAAGTGGCCAAGACCGCCGACGTGGCGGTCGAGGAGATCGTGGTGCACGACGCGCACGCCGACGATTCGGCCTATGCCTTTGCGCTGTCCCGGCTGTCGGATCAGAACCTCGACCACACCGTGCTCGGAATCTTCCGCCACATCAGCCGGCCCACCTACGACGACGCGGCCCGTTCTCAGGTCAACGCTGCCCAGAGTTCGACCCCGTTTGACGCTGCCGCGCTGCAATCGCTGTTGCGCGGTCGCGACACCTGGGCTGTCGACTGACGTGGCTGAAATAGTGCCCGAAGCACTGTCACTGGCCGGGGTCGTACTCGCTGGCGGCGAATCCCGGCGCATGGGTCGCGACAAAGCCACCCTGCCGCTCCCTGGGGGAACCACCACCCTGGTCGAGCACGTGGTCGGTGTTGTCGGGCAGCGCTGCGAGCCTGTTTTCGTGATGGCCGCCCCGGGGCAGCCGTTGCCCCCGTTGCAGGTTCCCGTCCTGCGCGACGAGCTGCGAGGGCTGGGGCCGTTGCCTGCGACCGGGCGTGGATTGCGTGCGGCCGCGGAGGCGGGTGCCCGGTTCGCGTTCGTGTGTGCCGTCGACATGCCGTTGCTGACAGTCGAATTGATCGATGATCTCGCCCGGCGCGCTGCTGAGACCAACGCCGAAGTGGTGTTGCCGTGGGATGGTCGCAGCCACTACCTGGCCGCGGTGTACCGGACCGATCTGGCCGACCGGGTTGATGCACTGCTCGCTGCCGGCGAGCGCAAAATGAGCGCCTTGGTCGATGCTTCGGATACCCAGCGGATCGTGATGTCGGATTCCGGGCCGTTGGCCAACGTCAATTCGGCGGCTGATCTGCGCGCACCAGTGCAGCCCGGACGCTGACGGCACCGCGTACGGGTTGTATTTGCAATTCTTTTGCCGTCAATTTTTGATGGCGTCTAAATATCTCGCTCCTGTCTGTTTTCTCATGAAAATGTTATTAGCTTTGGCATGGGTGCTATTTATTTTCACGTTAACGAGGATTGGAAACTGCTCCTTGGTGCGGCATCGCGCCGTAGCCTGTTGGGGCAGAACGTATTTGGGCCGTTGAGCGACGATGAAGCGGGGGTCTCCGGGATTTTTCAGCAAATACGCGCGCATAAACCGCACCCAATCGCATGTCCGCGTCCGACGCTGCCGTCCGGGTGGGCCGCGTCGGCCGTCCCGACCTGGACCGATCTAGTGGTTGAGAATGAAAAGTATTGGTAATCAACATCATTCGATGATCGCATGGTTAATCCTCGATCTTACTGCGAACATGTGACTCTGCCGGCATTACAAATGAATGATATTGCAGCACTTGGTATTCAGGACATCGGTTTCGGTCTTGTCCGTATCGGCTCGAGATCGAGTAGACGTCGAGGTGCGGCGGTCGCTATGACTCAAGTTCACGATGGTGCGGGGGCGGGGCCCGGCGCAGTCGCGTGATGACGCGGCAAACCTGTGTCCCAGCTCACAATATGCGCGTGATTCAACTCACGATTGCGCTCTTGTCCAGCAAGATTGGCGCGGGCCGAAAACATGGGTTTGACCTGCGAGAACCATTCTGGGACCCCGCCGTGATCGGCTCGTTATAGAACTGAAATATCGGTTCGGAAGAGGTGACGAATCCAAATCGTTATCGTACGGTCCTGTTAGCCCGAAAACGGGCAGCAGTAAAACAAAATTTAATCCACGGACCCACGTGTGAGCGGAGCTGAGGACGGCACTGGTTTTTGCATAGCCGCCGCAGCCGTCGGGTAGATCCCGCCGGGCAGATCAAGCCCTCCGCTGTCGTGCCGAAACGAGACGGCACGTCCCAAAGCAGCAATTCCAACTGGACGACGCATCCAACCCACCACCGTGGGCTGGGCTTTGGCGCGCGCGCACCGCGAAAGGAACAATCTTGAAGAACGTCCGTAAGACGCTCGTCGTCGCCGCAATCACGGGGACGCTCGTGACGGTGCTGTCCGCCGGCACCGCCAACGCGGATGAGGGGCTGGACCCGAACGCGGCGCCCGGCCCCGACACCGTGGGCTTTGACCCAAACGTGCCTCCGGCCCCGGAGGCCTTTGCGCCGCCCCTGGACGCGCCCCCGGACGCACCGCCGGCGCCCGAATTCGTGGGCTTCGACCCAAACGTGCCTCCGGCCCCGGAGGCCTTTGCGCCGCCCCTGGACGCGCCCCCGGACGCTCCGCCGGCGCCCGAGCCGGACGCCGTGATCGCGCCGGTCGACCTGCCTCCGCCGCCCGCCCCGGAACCGGTGGATTTTGATCCGAACATGCCGCCGCCGTTCCCGGCCCCGGACGTCCCGCCTCCGCCGCCCGTCCACAAGGCTTACACCGTGAACTGGGACGCGATCGCCCAGTGCGAGTCCGGTGGGAACTGGGGGATCAGCACCGGTAACGGTTACTCCGGCGGCCTGCAGTTCACCGCCGGCACCTGGCGTGCCAACGGTGGCTCGGGATCCGCGGCAGGCGCCAGCCGCGAGGAGCAGATCCGGGTGGCCGAGAACGTGCTGCATTCGCAGGGCATCGGCGCCTGGCCGGTCTGCGGCCGACGCGGCTGACCCAGCCGCACGGCTTCCAGGATCTGACAGCCGTCGCGCGCACGCGAGTGCCGGGCCTTGGGCCCGGCACTCGTCGTTTGCGGGGTCGTGTGCGGACTTAGCCGCGACCCGCGGGTAGCGTCGGGCCGGTGACCGCAACCCCGCGTGAATTCGACATGGTTTTGTACGGGGCGACTGGCTTCGTCGGGAAGCTGACCGCCGAATATCTGGCCCGGGCCGGGGGAGACGCGCGGATCGCGCTGGCCGGCAGGTCGACCGAGCGATTGCTGGCCGTTCGCAAAACGCTGGCGGAATCCGCGCAGTCTTGGCCGGTTGTGACCGCCGACGCCGCATCGCCGTCGACGCTCAATGAGATGGCCGCCCGCACCCGAGTCGTCATCACCACGGTCGGGCCATACACCCGCTATGGGCTGCCGCTGGTAGCCGCGTGCGCCGCGGCGGGCACCGATTACGCCGACCTGACCGGCGAGCCACTGTTCGTCCGCGACAGCATCGACCTTTACCACAAGCAGGCCGCCGACACCGGGGCCCGGATCGTGCACGCCTGCGGATTCGACTCGGTCCCTTCGGACCTGAGTGCGTACGCGCTATACCGGGCGGCACGGGATGACGGCGCGGGCGAGCTTCTTGACACCGACTTCGTGGTGCGCTCCTTCTCCGGCGGGCTGTCCGGCGGCACCATCGCCTCGATGCTGGAAGTATTGAGCACCGCTTCCAGCGATCCCGACGCGCGTCGCCAGCTTGCCGACCCCTACACGCTGAGCACCGACCGTAGCGCGGAACCCGAACTCGGTTCGCAGCCCGATCTGCCCTGGCGTCGTGGTCGTCAACTTGCGCCGGAGCTGACCGGCCTGTGGACGGCGGGATTCATGATGGCTCCTACCAACACTCGCATCGTGCGCCGCAGCAATGCCTTATTGGACTGGGCGTACGGCAGGCGGTTCCGTTACAGCGAAAGCATGAGCCTGGGGTCGTCGGCCATGGCGCCGGTGGCGTCGGCCGTCCTCAGCGGGGTCGGCAACCTAATGACCGGACTGGGCGGCCGCTACTTCCGGCTATTGCCGCGTGGGCTGGTAGAACGCGTCGTTCCCAAACCCGGCACCGGACCCAGCGCGGCGTCTCGGGAGCGTGGCTACTACCGGACCGAGACCTACACCACCACAACCACCGGCGCGCGGTACGTGGCGCGCATGGCGCAGGACGGCGACCCCGGTTACAAGGCGACTTCGGTGTTGCTGGGAGAGTGCGGTCTTGCATTGGCATTCGACCGCGACAAGCTCTCCGAACTGCACGGTGTCCTGACCCCCGCGGCGGCGATGGGCGACGCGCTGCTGGCGCGCTTCCCGGCTGCGAGTGTGTCGCTGGAGACTGAGCGGCTGAACTGATCCGTGCCGCCGGAGGGCTGTCGGCCGCGTGAGTCTAGTGTCGTCATTGACTGGGCTCTACACGCCAGCAACGAAGGTGGGCACACCGATGGCCGGTCTTGATGATCTCTACGCTCAGATTCCCACGTCGGAAATCGCAAGCAAGCTAGGCGCCGACGAAGGCGAGGTCGACAGCGCGGTTCACACGCTGGTGCCGGTGCTGCTCACGGGACTGCACCAGAGCTCGCAAGACCCCGAGCGCGCCGACAGGATCGAGTCGACCGCCAGTGATCACGCCGCCCATGGCCTGCTTGACGCCGGTGGGGGCTTGGACCAGGTTGACGTGAACAACGGGCACCAGGCGATTGCGACGCTCTTCGGTGGTCAGGACACCGACCAGGTCGCATCGGCGCTGGCCAGTGGCGGGGCCGGCAATAGCGATCTACTCAAGCGGCTGCTGCCGGTACTGCTCCCGATCGTGTTGGCTTACATCGGAAATCAGCTCGGCCCCAGCGGCGCGGAGCAGAGCGGTGCGCCGCAGCGAGAGGGGACAGCCTCCGGTGGCGGCCTGGGGGAAATCCTGGGCAGCATCCTTGGTGGCGGCGGGAATGACAAGTCCCTCGGCGGCATCCTCGGCAGCGTGCTGGGCGGTAAGGGCGGTGCGCTCGGCGATATTCTCGGCGGCCTGCTCGGCGGCAAGAAATAGCTCGCGCGGCAGCGCGATTGCGTCGAGCAGCGGGCTGTTTTGGCCGCACCAGATCAGTAGGCTCACATTTATCGGGGAACGGTGTCCGGCTTGAGCCGACCGGACTGGTTAACGAGAGGGAATGCCATGGCAGACACGCTGACTGAAGGACAGAAGCTGGTGCGGGGGGAATCGCTGGTCTCAAACAACGGGGCCTACACCCTCACCCTGCAAGAGGACGGCAACCTGGTGCTGGCCTCGCGCGGCGCGGCAGTGTGGGCCAGTTCGACCAACGGCCAGGATGTGGTGCGGGCCGAAGTGCAGTCCGATGGCAACTTCGTCCTCTACACGGCGGACAAACCGGTCTGGCATAGCGACACGAAGGGCAAGAAGAACGTCAAACTCGTGCTGCAGGATGATCGCAACCTGGTGCTCTACGCCGCTGACGGACCGGCATGGTCGACCAAGACGGAAACCGACGCCCCGCCGCCACCGGAGCCCGAGGCCGCTGCCCCGGAGGCGACAAGCGCCTCCTCTGCGGAGCCCGCCCCAGAGCCCGCCGCGCAGACTTACACCGTCGTCTCCGGCGACACCCTGTGGGCCATTGCGGAGCGCTTCTACGGCGACGGCAGCAAATACCAGGTGATCGCCGACGCCAGTGGCGTCCCCAATCCTGACCTGATCCACCCTGGCCAGGTACTCACGATTCCTTGATTGCCGGCTCCTGACCGCCGGGCGCCTGCGGGTTCGGGCGCTTACACGCGCGCAAGTGGCGGTTCCTAGAATTGACCGGTGACCGCCAGCCCCCGCCCTGCCGTCGACCAGCTGCCCAAGTCGTGGGATCCGGCTGCGATGGAGAGCGCGATCTATCAGAAGTGGTTGGACGCAGGCTACTTCACTGCGGACCCGACCAGCACCAAGCCCGCATATTCGATCGTGCTGCCACCGCCGAACGTGACCGGCAGCCTGCACATGGGCCACGCGCTGGAACACACCATGATGGACGCCCTGGCCCGCCGCAAGCGGATGCAGGGCTATGAGGTGCTGTGGCAGCCGGGCATGGACCATGCCGGTATCGCCACCCAGAGCGTGGTGGAAAAGCAGCTCGCGGTCGATGGCAAGACCAAAGAGGACTTCGGCCGCGAGCTGTTCATCGACAAGGTGTGGAACTGGAAGCGTGCGTCTGGCGGTGCCATCGGCGGCCAGATGCGCCGGCTCGGTGACGGGGTGGACTGGAGCCGCGACCGGTTCACCATGGACGAGGGTCTGTCGCGGGCGGTGCGGACCATCTTCAAGCGGCTCTACGACGCCGGGCTGATCTATCAGGCCGAGCGGCTGGTCAACTGGTCACCGGTGCTTCAGACGGCGATCTCCGACCTCGAGGTCAACTATCTCGACATCGAAGGCGAACTGGTTTCGTTCCGGTACGGCTCGCTCGACGACTCACAGCCACACATCGTGGTCGCCACCACCCGGGTCGAGACGATGCTGGGCGATACCGCGATCGCGGTCCACCCCGACGACGGGCGTTACCGCCACCTGGTCGGCACCAGCTTGGCGCACCCGTTCGTGGACAGGTCGCTGATCATCGTCGCCGACGAGCACGTGGACCCCGAATTCGGCACCGGCGCAGTCAAAGTCACACCCGCTCACGACCCGAACGACTTCGAGATCGGGATGCGGCACCAGTTGCCAATGCCGTCCATCCTGGACACCAAGGGCCGGGTCACAGGCACCGGAACGCAATTCGACGGCATGGACCGCTTCGATGCCCGGGTGGCGGTGCGCGAGGCACTAGCGGCGCAGGGCCGGGTCGTCGAAGAGAAACGTCCCTACCTGCACAGCGTCGGACACTCCGAGCGCAGCGGGGAGCCGATCGAGCCACGGCTGTCGCTGCAGTGGTGGGTCCGGGTGGAGTCGCTGGCCAAGGCCGCCGGCGATGCGGTGCGCAACGGGGACACCGTGATTCACCCCGCCAGCCTGGAACCGCGCTGGTTCTCCTGGGTCGACGACATGCACGACTGGTGTATCTCGCGACAGCTGTGGTGGGGCCACCGCATCCCTATCTGGTACGGGCCCGACGGCGAGAAGGTGTGCGTCGGCCCGGACGAAACGCCCCCGGAAGGCTGGGAGCAGGACCCCGACGTGCTGGATACCTGGTTCTCGTCGGCGCTGTGGCCGTTCTCGACGCTGGGCTGGCCGGAAAAGGCTCCGGAGCTGGAAAAGTTTTATCCGACAAGCGTTCTGGTGACCGGCTACGACATCCTGTTCTTCTGGGTGGCCAGGATGATGATGTTCGGTACCTTCATTGGTGGTGATGACGTCATCACCCTCGACGGCCGCCGAGGCCCTCAGGTGCCGTTCACCGACGTGTTTCTGCACGGGCTGATCCGCGACGAGTCCGGCCGCAAGATGAGTAAGTCCAAGGGCAATGTCATCGACCCGCTGGACTGGGTGGAGATGTTCGGGGCCGACGCGCTGCGGTTCACGCTGGCCCGCGGCGCCAGTCCCGGCGGTGACTTGTCAGTCGGTGAGGATCACGTCCGGGCGTCGCGCAATTTCGGTACCAAGTTGTTCAATGCCACTCGTTACGCACTGCTCAACGGCGCCTCGCCGGCACCGTTGCCCGCACCCGACGAATTGACCGACGCCGATCGATGGATCCTGGGACGGTTGGAAGAGGTTCGGGCCGAAGTTGATTCGGCCTTCGACTGCTACGAGTTCAGCCGGGTCTGCGAGTCGCTTTATCACTTCGCGTGGGACGAATTCTGTGACTGGTACGTCGAACTGGCCAAGACACAGCTTGCCGACGGACTGACACACACCACCGCCGTGCTGGCCGCGGGATTGGACACGTTGCTCCGGCTGCTACACCCAGTGATCCCGTTCATCACCGAGACGCTGTGGCAGGTACTGACCGGGGAAGAGTCGCTGGTGATTGCCGACTGGCCGGAGCCCTCTGGGATCAGTCTGGATCCTGTTGCTGCGCAGCGGGTTAGCGATATGCAGAAGCTGGTGACCGAGGTCCGGCGATTCCGCAGCGATCAGGGTCTGGCTGACCGGCAGAAAGTGCCGGCCCGGTTGGGCGGTGTCGAGAGCTCAGATCTGGACACCCAGGTGGCCGCCGTGACATCGCTGGCGTGGCTTACCGCACCGGGGCCGGATTTCCGCCCGTCGGTGTCATTGGAGGTTCGGCTGGGCCCCAACATGAACCGCACGGTCGTCGTCGAACTCGACACCTCGGGCACCATCGATGTGGCAGCCGAGCGCCGCCGTCTCGAAAAGGACTTGGCCACAGCGCAAAAGGAGCTGGCGTCAACCGCCGCCAAATTGGCCAACGCGGACTTTCTGGCCAAGGCGCCGGAGGCCGTCGTCGGCAAGATCCGCGACCGCCAGCAGCTCGCGCAGGAGGAGACCGACCGGATCACGGCCAAGCTGGCTGGGCTGCAATGAATTCAATGAGTTCAGGGCCGCCCGACCGGCTCGAGCCCGGTCAGGCTACCGATCTGACTCCGACACCCGATGAGATCGCGTCCCTGTTGCAGGTCGAGCACCTGCTGGACCAACGCTGGCCGGAGACCCGCATCGAGCCGAGCCTGGCCCGGATCAGCGCGTTGATGGACCTGCTCGGTTCGCCACAACTCAGCTACCCGTCGATCCACATCGCGGGCACCAACGGCAAGACCTCGGTGGCGCGGATGGTCGACGCGCTGGTTACTGCGCTGCTTCAGCGAACCGGCCGAACCACCAGCCCCCACCTGCAGTCGGCGGTGGAACGCATCTCGATCGACGGAAAACCGATCAGCCCGGCACAGTACGTGGCGACGTACCGGGAGATCGAGCCGTTCGTGCAGATGATCGACCAGCAGTCCCAGGTCGCCGGCGGGCCGGCTATGAGCAAGTTCGAGGTCCTCACTGCGATGGCGTTCGCCGCGTTTGCGGACGCGCCCGTCGACGTCGCGGTGGTCGAGGTGGGCCTCGGTGGGCGTTGGGACGCGACCAACGTGATCAATGCGCCGGTGGCCGTCATCACCCCGATCAGCGTTGACCACGTCGACTACCTCGGTGACGACATCGCCGGGATCGCCGGTGAGAAGGCGGGCATCATCACTCGGGCCCCTGAGGCCGAGGACGGTTCTCCCGACACCGTCGCAGTTATCGGGCGTCAGGTACCGGAGGTCATGGAGGTGCTGCTGGCCCAGGCGGTGCGCGCCGACGCTGCGGTTGCCCGCGAGGATTCCGAGTTCGCGGTGTTGGGCCGCCAAGTCGCGGTCGGCGGGCAGGTGCTGCAACTGCAGGGCCTCGGCGGGCTGTACTCCGACGTCTTCCTTCCGCTGCACGGCGAGCACCAGGCGCACAACGCGGTGGTGGCACTGGCCGCGGTCGAGGCCTTTTTCGGGGCCGGTGTCCAACGCCAGCTCGACGTCGAGGCGGTCCGAGCCGGTTTCGCGGCCGTCAACAGCCCCGGTCGGCTGGAGCGCATGCGCAGCGCACCCACGGTGTTCATCGACGCCGCACACAATCCGGCCGGCGCGGGCGCGCTGGCGCAGACGCTGGCCGCCGAATTCGACTTCCGATACCTGGTCGGGGTGCTCAGCGTGCTGGTCGACAAGGACGTGGACGGCATCCTCGCCGCGCTGGAGCCGGTGTTCGATTCCGTGGTCGTGACCCACAACGGGTCCCCGCGGGCCCTGGATGTCGAGTCGCTGGCTCTGGCCGCGCAGCAGCGGTTCGGACCCGACCGGGTGATCACCGCTGAGAACCTGCGCGACGCCATCGACACTGCGACCGCGCTGGTCGACGACGCTGCTGCCGATACGGAAGCCGCGGGAGAGTCCTTCTCCGGCACCGGGATCGTCATCACCGGTTCGGTTGTCACCGCCGGTGCCGCCCGGACCTTGTTTGGTCGTGATCCGGAATGACGCAGCCCGACGGCACTGACAACAGCTCCGCCAGCCCTAACACCCCGACCCCGGCGCCGCCGGCTGATCCCTGGAAGAGCTTCAGTGCGGTGATGGCCGCGACGCTGCTCCTCGAGGCGATTGTGGTGCTGCTGGCGATACCGGTGGTGGGCGAGGTAGGTGGCGGGCTGAGTCCGGCATCGCTGGGCTACTTGATCGGGCTTGCCGCACTGTTGGTTCTGCTTGCCGGACTGCAGCGCAGACCCTGGGCGATCTGGGTGAACCTTGGCGTACAGCTGGTGCTTATCGCCGGCTTCGCGGTGTACCCGGGCATCGGCTTCATCGGCGTGTTGTTCACCGCGCTGTGGGCCCTGATCGCGTACTTCCGTGCCGAGGTCCGGCGGCGGCAGGAGCACGGAGGGCCGCCGCACCAGCAGCCGCTGGACTAAGCCGTTCAGGTCTGCGAAAGGCGCCGGCGTACTCCGGCGTCTAGCGCTGGCGCAGGCTCCGCCGACATCTCCAGCGCCGGCAACGGGTGCCACCAGTGCGGCATCCAGGTTTGGGCATCCATCTTTGGCCATCTACTGTTGGGCACCGTGACCGAACGGACCCTGGTATTGATCAAGCCCGACGGTGTCGAACGCCAACTGATAGGCGAGATCATCAGCCGCATCGAGCGCAAAGGCCTCACCATCGCGGCGCTGGGGCTCAGAAACGTCGGCGAGGAGCTGGCCAGCCGTCATTACGCCGAACACCAAGGCAAGCCATTCTTCGGTTCGTTGCTGGAGTTCATCACTTCGGGACCGGTGGTGGCAGCGATCGTGGTGGGACCGCGGGCGATTGCGGCGTTCCGGCAACTCGCCGGTGGCACCGACCCGGTGGAGAAGGCTACCCCCGGCACCATCCGGGGAGACTTCGGTTTGGAAACACAGTTCAACCTGGTGCACGGCTCCGATTCGGCCGAATCGGCGCAGCGCGAGATAGCGCTCTGGTTTCCCGGCGTTTAGCGCCGGGTCACGTGCGTTCGAGTAGGTTGCGGAGCCTCCGGCTCAGGGGAGACCGACCCCGCCCAGTGATATGGGATACTGACTGCGGGTGAACGTCGCCGGACCGGCGTCAAACACCCGAATGAAGACTTAGACAAGCGCGACCATCGCGATCCCGCTATGCGGCGCGGCATGTCAAGCCGTCATTCAGCACGGCGCCGAGTGGGTTGGCCTTGAGTCGCTCGGCGCGAGACCATCACAAGCCCGGGAGAAGTGACCCGGGCACATAGCGAAGCCCTCGCGTGGCCGCGTCGATAGGACGCGCCCGGGGGCTTGAGGAGAATACGTGGTAGACGGCGCCCCATCTTCAGACCCAGGAAACGAGCCCACACAGCGTGAGGAACTGCCGGACCGCCTAAGAGTGCATTCGCTCGCGCGAACGCTGGGGACCACCAGTAGGCGGGTGCTGGATGCGCTGACCGCACTCGACGGACGGATCCGCAGCGCGCATTCCAGCGTGGACCGCGTCGATGCGGTCCGAGTGCGCGATCTGCTGGCCGAACAACCCGAGGCGGCCGAAACGGCCGACGCGCCTACCGCTGCTATCGGGCCCGGCGAACCCGAATCCCGGCTGTTGCTCGAGACACAGGAGTCCGTGACAAACTTCGTTGAGCGGCCGCACTACATGCCACTGTTCGTCGCGCCCCAGCCGATTCCCGAGCCGAGCGAGGCCGATGAGGACGCCGGCGATGACTCCGACGACTCCACCGCCGACGAAGCCGACGACCTGGGCGCTGACGACGACGAAGAGCAGACCGACCGCCCGGCCAACCGGCGGCGGCGTCGTGGC
Source organism: uncultured Actinomycetota bacterium (assembly GCA_963763005.1). Lineage (GTDB taxonomy): Bacteria > Actinomycetota > Actinomycetes > Mycobacteriales > Mycobacteriaceae > Mycobacterium. Next base: position 224,871 of record CAVXMI010000005.1, on the reverse strand, counting down.
CGTCGGGGTCGCGGTCGTGGACGCGGTGAGCAGGGCGGACCTGACGGCCAGGGCCAGGAGGGTGAGGACGTCGACGACGAGGCCCAGGAAGGGGCCCGAAATCCGGCCCAAGCGGACTCGGCCGAATCGAACGATGCCGATGGCCAAGACTCCGAAGATTCCGAAGACAGCGACGACGGCGAGGACGATAACGGTTCGTCGGAGGCAGGCAACCGTCGTCGCCGGCGGCGACGGAGGCGTAAGTCGGGTTCCAGTGACGACAACGACGGGGGCCCGGCTGCCGACGATCCGCCCAACACCGTCTTGCACGAGCGTGCGCCCCGCTCCGGCGGCAAGTCCGGCGGCTCGGATATTGGCGCCGACTCCGGCGGCAACGAGATCAAGGGCATCGACGGATCGACCCGGCTGGAGGCGAAGCGGCAACGACGCCGGGACGGGCGCGACGCCGGACGGCGTCGCCCTCCGGTGTTGACCGAGGCCGAATTCCTGGCGCGCCGCGAGGCCGTCGACCGGGTAATGGTGGTGCGCGACAGGGTCCGCACGGAGCCACCGCACCCAGGCGCACGGTACACGCAGATCGCGGTGCTCGAAGACGGCATCGTCGTCGAGCATTTCGTGACGTCCGCGGCCTCTGCTTCTCTGGTGGGCAATATCTACTTGGGGATCGTGCAGAATGTGCTGCCGTCGATGGAGGCGGCTTTCGTCGACATCGGTCGCGGCCGCAACGGCGTGCTCTACGCCGGCGAAGTCAACTGGGAGGCCGCGGGCCTGGGCGGGGCGGACCGCAAGATCGAGCAGGCCCTCAAACCCGGCGACTATGTCCTGGTGCAGGTCAGCAAGGACCCGGTCGGACACAAGGGCGCGCGGCTGACCACGCAGGTGTCACTGGCCGGCCGCTACCTGGTTTACGTGCCGGGTGCGTCCTCGACCGGGATCAGCCGCAAGCTGCCAGACACCGAACGCCAGCGGCTCAAGGAGATCCTGCGCGAGGTGGTGCCGTCCGACGCGGGAGTGATCATCCGGACCGCGTCCGAGGGGGTCAAAGAGGGCGACATCCGCGCAGACGTCAACCGGCTGCAGGAGCGCTGGAACCAGATCGAGGCCAAGGCCACCGAGACCAAGGAGAAGGCCGCCGGCGCTGCGGTGGCGCTCTACGAAGAACCGGACGTGCTGGTCAAGGTCATCCGCGACTTGTTCAACGAGGACTTCGCCGGGCTCATCGTCTCCGGAGACGAGGCTTGGACCACCATCAATGACTACGTGAATTCTGTTGCCCCCGATCTGGTTTCGAAGCTGACCAAGTACGAACCCGCCACTGGGCCGGACGGGCAGCCCGGACCGGATGTCTTCGCGGTGCATCGCATCGACGAGCAACTGGCCAAGGCGATGGACCGCAAGGTGTGGCTGCCCTCAGGCGGCACGCTGGTGATTGACCGGACCGAAGCGATGACCGTGGTCGATGTCAACACCGGCAAGTTCACCGGGTCGGGAGGCAACCTCGAGCAGACGGTGACCAAGAACAACCTTGAGGCGGCCGAGGAGATCGTGCGCCAGCTGCGGCTGCGCGATATCGGCGGCATCGTGGTTATCGACTTCATCGACATGGTGCTGGAGTCCAACCGCGACCTGGTGCTGCGTCGGCTGACGGAGTCGCTGGCCCGCGACCGCACCCGCCATCAGGTGTCCGAGGTGACTTCGCTGGGCCTGATACAGCTGACCCGCAAGCGATTGGGAACCGGTCTGATCGAGGCCTTCTCGACATCGTGTCCGAACTGCAGCGGTCGCGGGATTCTGCTGCATGCCGACCCGGTCGATTCGGCGCCAGCAGCCGGCCGCAAGTCGGAGTCCAGTGGTCGACGGAACAGACGATCGAAGAAGAATCGACCCGAAGAGCCCGCGGTGGCCAAGGTCCCCGCTCACGCTCCCGGTGAGCATCCGATGTTCAAGGCGATGGCCGCGGGCTCGTCAGCGGGGTCCGGTCGTGATGACGACGAAACCGGCGAGTCCGGCGAGGAACTCGCCCCAGAGATCGACGAGCAGGCGCAGGAGCAGGTGGCGGCTGACCTCGACGACGCCGACGACACCGAAGACTTCGAGGGCACCGACGACAGCGAGGAAGACGACGACAGCGAGGAAGACGACGACAGCGAGGAAGACGACGACAGCGAGGACACCGACGAGGACGACGAACTCGACGACGAGGACCTTGACGATGACGACGAGGACCTTGACGACGACGACGAGGAGCTTGACGACGACGAGGACCTGGATGACGAGCTAGACGGGTCCGATTCCGATTCCGACACCGACGAAAACGACCCAGTCGTACCCGTCGAGGTCGCCTCGACTCCTGAACCTCCCCGCCGGCGGCGCGCGGCGGGCAGGCCGGCCGGCCCGCCGATCCAGGTGGACTGAGCCGTAGGTCGGTTTGACCCTGTAGCCGCTGGTCACGTACTGTGGGAGAGTTGTCGCCAGGCTGCCGGCCGGCGACAGCGGGACATATCAGCCCGCGCCCCAGACCCACCACGCGCAAGTAACCGCTGGCGCGTGCCCGCGACAGTAAGCAGAGGTGCACCCACGATGGCGACCTACGCAATCGTCAAGACCGGCGGCAAGCAATACAAGGTTGCCGTCGGGGACGTGGTCAAGGTCGAGAAGCTCGAATCCGAGCCCGGCGCGAAGGTATCGCTGCCGGTCGCCCTGGTCGTTGACGGCGCCACCGTCACCACCGATGCCAAGGACCTGGCCAAGGTCGCGGTGACGGGCGAGGTGCTCGAGCACACCAAGGGCCCCAAGATCCGGATCCACAAGTTCAAGAACAAGACCGGCTACCACAAGCGGCAGGGACACCGTCAGCAGCTGACGGTCCTGAAGGTCACTGGCATCGCGTGATGAGCCATCACGCGAAGAACAGACAATTCAGACAGTACTGAGCGGAGGCAACAGACATGGCACACAAGAAGGGCGCTTCCAGCTCGCGCAACGGCCGCGATTCCAACGCTCAGCGGCTGGGCGTCAAGCGGTTCGGCGGCCAGGTGGTCAAGGCCGGCGAGATCCTGGTCCGCCAGCGAGGGACCAAATTCCATCCCGGCGTCAACGTCGGGCGCGGCGGCGATGACACGTTGTTCGCCAAGGCGGCGGGGGCGGTCGAGTTCGGTGTCAAGCGCGGACGCAAGACCGTGAGCATCGTGGGGCCGACCGCCGACTGACTGTCGCGAGTGTGCACCTATGGCGGAGATCCGGGGTGAAAGTCGCCGTAGCTACACACTGAGCGGGTGAGGGGAAGCCCGATGCCTCGGTTTGTCGATCGGGTCGTCATCCACACGCGAGCGGGTTCCGGCGGTAACGGCTGCGCCTCGGTCCATCGCGAGAAATTCAAGCCGTTGGGCGGCCCCGACGGCGGCAACGGCGGCCGGGGCGGCAGCATCGTCTTCGTGGTCGATCCGCAGGTGCACACTCTGCTGGACTTCCACTTCCGTCCGCATGTCACCGCGCCGTCGGGCAAACAGGGGATGGGCAACAACCGCGACGGCGCCGCGGGCGCGGACCTGGAAGTCAAGGTTCCCGACGGCACCGTCGTACTGGACGAAAACGGCCGGCTTCTCGCTGACCTGGTCGGTGCGGGCACCCGCTTTGAAGCAGCCGCCGGTGGCCGCGGCGGTTTGGGCAACGCTGCGCTGGCGTCGCGCGCCCGCAAGGCCCCAGGCTTCGCACTGCTCGGAGAGCAGGGGCAGTCCCGTGACCTCACCCTGGAGCTCAAGACCGTCGCCGATGTCGGCCTGGTCGGGTTCCCGTCCGCGGGAAAGTCCTCGCTGGTGTCGGTGATTTCAGCGGCCAAACCCAAAATCGCCGACTACCCGTTCACCACGCTGGTTCCTAACCTCGGGGTGGTCTCGGCGGGTGAGCACGCATTCACCATCGCCGATGTGCCCGGTTTGATCCCCGGCGCATCCCAGGGCCGCGGTCTGGGCCTGGATTTCCTGCGGCATATCGAGCGCTGCGCTGTGCTGGTGCACGTCGTCGACTGCGCCACCGCCGAGCCGGGCCGCGATCCGATCTCCGACATCGACGCGCTGGAAGCCGAACTCGCGGCCTACACGCCCACGCTGCAAGGGGACGCGACTCTGGGCGATCTCGCCGAGCGGCCCCGGGCGGTGGTGCTCAACAAGATCGACGTGCCCGAGGCTCGTGAGCTTGCCGAGTTCGTCCGTGACGAGATCGCCGAACGTGGCTGGCCGGTGTTCTGCGTGTCGACGGCTACCCGGGAAAACCTGCAGCCGTTGATTTTCGGGCTGTGGCAGATGGTGTCGGCTTACAACGCAGTGCGGCCGCAGCCGGTGCCACGGCGGCCGGTGATTCGTCCGGTGCCCGTCGACGACGGCGGCTTCACCGTGCAGCCGGATGGGGTGGGCGGCTTCGTCGTCACCGGCGCCCGGCCCGAGCGCTGGATTCACCAGACCAACTTCGACAACGACGAGGCCGTTGGATATCTCGCCGACCGCCTGGCGCGCCTCGGTGTCGAGGAGGAACTGCTGCGGCTGGGTGCGCAACCAGGGTGCGCGGTGACGATCGGCGAGATGACCTTCGACTGGGAGCCGCAAACGCCCACGGGGGATCAGGTCACGATGTCCGGCCGGGGCACCGATGCGCGGCTGGAACGCAACGATCGGATCGGCGCCGCCGAGCGCAGGGCTGCCCGGCGGCAGCGACGCGAACGCGGTGACGGTTGATGAGCAGTCCGCACCGAGAAGCTATTCGGACCGCGCGCAGTCTCGTCGTCAAGGTCGGGACCACGGCGCTGACCGCACCGTCGGGGGTGTTCGACGCCAGCCGGCTGGCCGAACTCGCCGACGCGATCGAGGGGCGGATGAAGGCCGGCTCCGATGTCGTCATCGTGTCTTCGGGCGCGATCGCCGCCGGCATCGAGCCACTCGGATTATCCCGTCGCCCAAAAGATCTGGCGACCAAGCAGGCAGCCGCCAGCGTCGGGCAGGTGGCGCTGGTGAACTCGTGGAGTTCGGCGTTCGCCCGGTATGGTCGCACAGTAGGGCAGGTGCTGCTGACCGCGCACGATATTTCGCTGCGGGTGCAGCACACCAACGCCCAGCGCACCCTGGACCGGCTACGGGCGCTGCATGCGGTGGCGATTGTCAACGAGAACGACACGGTAGCCACAAACGAAATTCGCTTCGGTGACAACGATCGGCTTTCGGCGCTGGTGGCCCACCTGGTCGGCGCGGAAGCGCTGGTGCTGCTTTCTGACGTCGACGGGCTCTATGACTCGGATCCCCGTAAGAAGGCCGCGGTGCCGGCAAGGTTTATCGCAGAGGTGTCCGGGCCGACGGATCTGGAGGGTGTGATCGCCGGCCGGGGTAGCCACCTGGGTACCGGTGGAATGGCGTCGAAGATGTCGTCGGCTTTGCTGGCCGCCGACGCAGGGGTGCCCGTGCTGCTGGCGCCGGCGGCCGATGCCGCGACCGCGCTCACTGACGCGTCGGTGGGCACGGTGTTTGCCCCTCGGCACGAGCGCATGTCGGCACGCCGGTTCTGGGTGCGTTATGCCGCCGAGTCCGCCGGATCGCTGACTCTCGACGCCGGTGCGGTGCGCGCTGTGTTGCGGCAACGCCGATCACTGCTGGCCGCGGGTATCACGGCGGTGTCGGGCAAGTTTTTCGGCGGCGATGTCGTCGAACTTTGCGGACCGGACGAGACCACGGTGGCCCGCGGTGTGGTCGCCTACGACGCGACTGAGCTTGCCACCATGATGGGCCGGTCCACCTCGGAGCTGCCCGGCGAGCTGCGCCGGCCGGCGGTACACGCCGACGACCTGGTGGCAGTGTAGCGCCGGCCGTCAGTGCGCCAAGGTTGACTTGAGATACAGTGCGCCCCAGATGATTTCGGCCAGCGCGGCGGCCAGCTCCGCGTCGTGATCCGGCGGCTTTGCCGGAAGGTTCTGCTGACAAGTGCGCTCGACCATCCAGGTCAGCGCATTGGCGGTGGTGGCCGAGGGCAGCTCCCGACGGATTGAGCCGTCGGCCTGACCGTCCTCGATGACACGGGTCAATCGAGCGGAGATGGCGGTCAGCAGATTCCGATAGGTCTGCGCCGTCTCCGGGTCATAGGCCGCCATCTCGTTGAGGGCGACGAGCACCGGTTGATGACGCCGATAGCGGGCGATGATGCCGGCCATCGCGGCGCGGACGTCGTCCGGATTGTGTCGCCATGCCACCTCCCACCAGCGCTGCGCGCCGGTGGCGAGATCGCCGAACACCTGGCCGGCGAGGCGGCGAAGTAGGTGGCCCTTGTCCCGGAAGTAGATGTAGAAACTGGCGCGCGAAATGCCGGCCTCGGTCGAAAGTCGATCCACGCTGAGCTGGGTGAAACTGGCGCCGTCGCCCATCAGCCGTTCAGTGGCGTCCAGCAGCCGGCGCCGACATCGTCACAGTGAGCCGGAACAACCCGGAACAACGAGGTGTTCCTGTCGGGCAAGGGAGTGATCTTCGAGAACGTCCCCGAGGAACTACTGGAAGCGTCGCAGGTCCGCCGTATGCCCTGCACGTTCTGATCGGCCCTTTTCCTTCTGATCGGCTAGCGCGGGGCTGTGGCCGATAGCTCTTCGGAGAGCAGCTCCAGCAGTTCGGAGCAGCCGCCGTCGACCTTGACGGCGGCCATGTCGTCGCCGCGGGTGCGGCCGCGGTTGACGATCGCGACCGGGATGCCGCGTGCTGCGGCGTGGCGCACGAACCGGTAGCCGGAGAATACGGTCAGCGACGAGCCCGCGACCAGCAGCGCATCGGCTTGGTCGACGAGCGAATATGCCTGGACCACACGATCTTTAGGCACATTTTCGCCGAAGTAGACGATATCGGGCTTGAGCATGCCGCCGCAGCGCGGACAGTCGAGGTAGCGGAACGACGCGGTATCGGCAACGACGGCGTCAGCGTCGGGAGCCACCGCCAGGCCACCGACAGCCTCGGCGCGCTCGATGAATCCCGGGTTGAGCGCCTCGAGCCGTTCGGCCAGCGCGGCACGACTCACGGTGTAGTCGCAGCTCAGGCAGGCTACCTGCGCGTAGCTGCCGTGCAGATCGACCACGTTTGCGCTGCCGGCCTTGGTGTGCAGCAGGTCGACGTTCTGGGTGATCACGCCGGTCACCACCCCGGCGCGCTCCATCGCGGCCAGGGCCCGGTGCCCGGCATTGGGCACAGTGTCGTCCATATGCCGCCAGCCGACGTGGTTGCGTGCCCAGTACCGCTGCCGGAACACCGGGTCCGAGGTGAACTGGCGGATCGTCATGGGATTGCTCGGTGGCGAATCAGGGCCCCGGTAGTCGGGAATTCCCGAGTCGGTGGAAATCCCCGCGCCCGTCAGCGCCGCGACCCGGCGACCGGCCAGCACCGCCAGAAGCTCGGGAGATTCCATAGTGTCGAGCGTAGGCATGCGCGGGCCGCCGGGCCGGACGGGATCGGGTTTCGCCGGCTGATTCGAGTGTTGCGACCCAGCTAGGCGACAATGAGAGGGCCAGAAGAGAGGGCTATGAACTTCTACTCCGCCTACCAGCACGGGTTCGTGCGCGTTGCCGCCTGCACGCACCACACCACGATCGGCGACCCGGCGGCCAATGCCGCCTCAGTACTGGGGCTGGCGCGCGCGTGCCACGACGACGGTGTAGGGCTGGCTGTCTTCCCGGAGCTGACGCTGTCGGGCTACTCCATCGAGGACGTGCTGCTGCAGGATGCCCTGCTCGATGCCGTCGAGGACGCGCTGCTCGACCTTGTGACCGAGTCCGCCGAGCTGCTGCCGGTCCTGGTGGTCGGCGCGCCGCTGCGGCATCGGCACCGCATTTACAACACCGCGGTCGTCATTCACCGCGGCGCCGTGCTGGGTGTGGCGCCCAAGTCGTATCTGCCCACCTATCGGGAGTTCTACGAGCGGCGCCAGATGGCGCCGGGAGACGGCGAGCGCGGCACCATCCGGATCGGCGGTGTCGACGTAGCCTTCGGCCCGGACCTGTTGTTCGCCGCGTCGGACCTGCCCGGCTTGGTGCTGCACGTCGAGATTTGTGAGGACATGTTCGTCCCGGTGCCGCCCAGCGCCGAGGCAGCGCTGGCGGGGGCGACGGTGCTGGCCAACCTGTCGGGCAGCCCGATCACCATCGGTCGGGCCGAGGATCGTCGCTTGCTCGCCCGTTCGGCGTCGGCGCGATGTCTGGCCGCCTACGTCTATGCCGCCGCAGGGGAGGGTGAGTCGACGACCGACCTGGCCTGGGACGGCCAGACGATGATCTGGGAGAACGGGGCGCTGCTCGCGGAGTCCGAGCGCTTCCCCAAAGGAGAGCGCCGCTGCGTCGCCGACGTCGACACCGAGTTGCTTCGATCGGAGCGGCTGCGGATGGGCACCTTCGACGACAACCGGCGCCACCACCGGGCGCTGGCGGAGTCGTTCCGGCGCATCGAGTTCCGGCTCGACCCACCGTCCGGTGACATCGGACTGCGTCGCGAGGTTGAGCGTTTTCCGTTCGTGCCGGCCGATCCGCAACGGCTGCAACAGGATTGCTACGAGGCCTACAACATCCAGGTGGCCGGACTCGAGCAGCGGATACGTGCACTGAACTATCCGAAGGTCGTCATCGGTGTTTCCGGGGGGCTGGACTCCACGCACGCGCTGATCGTTGCGGCCCGCGCCATGGACCGCGAAGGCCGCCCGCGCAGCGACATTCTGGCGTTCACGCTGCCCGGCTTCGCTACCGGTGATCGCACCAAGGGCAACGCGATCAGGCTGGCGCGCGCGCTGGGTGTCACTTTCGAGGAAATCGACATCCGCGACACCGCCCGGCTGATGCTGTCCACGATCGGTCATCCGTTTTCCATCGGCGAGGAGACTTACGACGTCACCTTCGAGAACGTCCAGGCCGGCCTGCGCACCGACTATCTGTTCCGCATCGCAAACCAGCGCGAGGGCATTGTGCTGGGCACCGGTGACCTGTCCGAACTGGGGCTGGGCTGGTCGACATACGGTGTCGGCGACCAGATGTCGCACTACAACGTCAACGCCGGTGTGCCCAAGACGCTGATCCAGCATTTGATGCGCTGGGTCATTTCGTCGGGCGAGTTCGACGCGCAGGTGTGCGAGGTGCTGCAGTCGGTGCTCGACACCGAGATCACGCCCGAACTGGTTCCGACCGGTGAGGAGGAGGAACTGCAGAGCAGTGAGGCGAAGGTCGGGCCCTTCGCCCTGCAGGATTTCTCGCTGTTCTGGGTGCTGCGCTATGGGTTCCGGCCATCGAAGATTGCGTTCCTGGCCTGGCATGCGTGGAGTGACGCCGAGCGCGGCAAGTGGCCGCCCGGCTTCCCGGACAGCAAGCGCCCGTCCTATTCGCTATCCGAGATCCGCCACTGGCTAGAGGTTTTCGTGCAACGGTTCTACTCGTTCAGCCAGTTCAAACGCTCGGCACTGCCCAACGGCCCCAAAGTGTCGCACGGAGGTTCGTTGTCGCCGCGTGGGGATTGGCGCGCCCCGTCGGATATGTCGGCGCGAATCTGGCTCGATCAGATCAAACGCGAAGTCCCACAGCACTAGCGTGGCAGAAAACTATAGAGCTGCGTCGATCGCCTCGGCATCCGGTGCGCAATCGCCGGCGCCGGGCACCAACGTTGCGAGCGCACCTGCGGCACAGGCCCGCTGCAAGGCGCGCAACCGCTGCGCCGGTGAGCCGGGGTTGGGCGGCCAATTGGCCGCCAGCACGCCGGCGAACACGTCGCCGGCGCCGGTGGTGTCCACCGCCGCCACCGGCGGGGCAGGTACCTCGAATTCGCCGTCCGCGCCGACGTAGCGGGCGCCGCGCACACCGAGAGTAACCACGAAGTGGCTTGGCTGCCAGCGCCATTCGTCTGCCTCGGATTCGTTCACGATCACAACGTCGGCGACGGCCGCAAGTTTGGCCAGCGGGCCTTGATCTTGGCCGGCCGGTGAGGCATTGACCATGACGACCGCTCCGGCCGACCGGGCAGCCCGTGCCGCAGCCACCGCGGTCGCCACCGGAATCTCCAACTGGGTCAACAACACATCGCAGTCGGAGAGCACCGAAGGTGCCAGCATCAGGTGTGCGTTGGCGCCTGGAGCCACCACGATGGTGTTCTCGGCGCCGGCGTCGACGACGATGATCGCCGTCCCACTCGGTCCGGGTAATCCGACGGTCCCGTCCAAGCCGACGCCATTGGCGAGCAGGTGGGCACGCAACTGGTCGGCCGCCGGGTCGTCGCCGACCGCGCCGACGAACTGCACCTGCGCGCCCGCGCGCGCCGCGGCCACTGCCTGATTGCCGCCCTTGCCGCCGGGCGCGTATGTCAACGACGACGCCAGCACCGTCTCGCCCGGGCGCGGCAGGGTGGCCACGCAGAACGTCAGATCCAGGTTCGCGCTGCCCACCACACAGACTCGCGTCGCCATTTCGTCGACGTTAGGTAGTTGCGTCGGCTTCCACAACGCAGTGTGCACTCGGTGGTCGCTTTATCGGGAAACGCCATTCTTCCGCTGCGTGTCGGCGCCAGTCTGCCGCGTGATCGGTGCATCGTAGAACGGTCAGAGACCCATGACCGGAAGGAAGCCGTTGACGTCTGGCGAGGCAACAGACTCGGTACCGGAGGCCGCAGCCGCCCCGGCCCCGACGAGCCCGAAGAGTGAGCGCCGGCGCCGCCGGCCGCATTTCCGGGCGAGCATCCAATCCAAGCTGATGGTGCTGTTGCTGCTGTCGAGCATCGTCTCCGTGGCGGCGATCGTCGTCGTCGGCTATCAGTCTGGTCACACCTCGCTGAGGGCGGGGGCGTACGCGCGGTTGATCGAGTTGCGCGAATCGCAGAAGCGGGCGGTGGAGACGCTGTTTTCCGGCCTGACGAATTCACTGGTGATCTACGCCCGGGGATTAACCGTGGTCGACGCGGTCGCGCAGTTCACCGCAGGCTTTGATCAACTGGCCGATGCAACGATCAACCCCGCGCAGCAACAGGCGATCGTCGACTACTACAACAACGAACTCATCAAACCGGTCGAACGTGCGACCGGTGAAAAACTCGACATCACCGCGCTGCTGCCGACTACCCCCGCGCAGAGGTATCTGCAGGCGTACTACACCGCACCGTTCACGTCGGACGAAGACTCGATGCGGCTGGACGACGCCGGCGACGGCAGCGCATGGTCGGCCGCGAACGCGCGATTCAACAGCTACTTCCGGGAAATCGTCACCAGGTTCGAGTACGACGATGCGGTGTTGCTGGACACCCGGGGCAACGTCGTCTACAGCGTGAGCAAAGACCCCGACCTCGGCACCAACATATTGACGGGTCCGTATCACGAATCCAATCTGCGCGACGCCTACCTTAAAGCGTTAGGCGCCAACGCCGTTGACTTCACCTGGATCACCGACTTCAAGCCGTATCAGGCGCAACTCGACGTGCCGACCGCGTGGTTGGTCGCACCGGTCCAGGCGGGTGGCAAAACCGAGGGCGTCATAGCGCTGCCGTTGCCGATCGCCAAGATCAACAGGATCATGACCGCCGACAAGCATTGGCAAGCCGCCGGTATGGGCTGGGGGACCGAGACGTTTCTTGCCGGTCCGGACGGTCTGATGCGTTCGGATTCCCGGCTCTTCCTGCAAGACCCCAAGGAATACCAGCGACAGGTCGTGGCTGCGGGCACCCCGGCCGACGTCGTGAACCGAGTTATCCAAATCGGGGGCACGACCCTGTTGCAGCCTGTCGCCAGCGAAGGTCTGCGCGCCGCCCAACGCGGACAGACCGGAACGGTCACCGCCACCGACTACACGGGTAATGAAGAACTGGAGGCCTACGCGCCGTTGAGTGTGCCGGACTCCGATCTGCACTGGTCGATCCTGGCAACCCGGGACAGCTCCGACGCGTTCGCGGCCGCGGCCTCGTTCAGCAGGGCCCTCGTGTTGGTCACCGTGGCGATGATTTTCGTCATCTGTGTGGCCTCGATGCTGATCGCCCATGCAATGGTGCGGCCGATCCGGCGGCTTGAGGCCGGCACACAAAAGATCAGTTCCGGCGACTACGAGGTGAAGATTCCGGTGACGTCGCGCGACGAAATCGGTGACCTCACAGCGGCTTTCAATGAGATGAGCCGAAATCTGGAGATCAAGGACGAGCTACTCAACGAGCAGCGCAGGGAAAACGACCGCCTATTGCTGTCGATGATGCCCGAGCAGGTCGTCCAGCGTTATCGCGATGGAGAACAGGCCATTGCGCAGGAGCACCAGGACGTCACCGTTATCTTCGCCGACATCCTGGGGGTGGATGAGATTTCGAGCGACCTGTCGGGTAACGAGTTGGTCGGGATCATCGACGAACTGGTCCGGCAGTTCGACTCGGCCGCTGAATCCCTTGGCGTCGAACGGATTCGCACGTTGCACAACGGCTATCTGGCCAGTTGCGGGTTAGCCACGCCGCGGCTGGACAACATCGCCCGAACGGTCGACTTCGCCCTCGAAATGCGGCGCATCATCGACCGGTTCAACCGCCAAACCGGCCACGAACTGCGCCTGCGGGCCGGCATCAACACCGGGGATGTCATCAGCGGGCTGGTCGGCCAATCAAGTGTCGTCTATGACATGTGGGGCGCCGCGGTGAGCCTGGCTTACCAAATGCACAGTGGCTCACCCCAACCCGGCATCTATGTCGCCTCGCACGTGTACGAGGTGATGAGGGAAGTGCGGCAGTTCACGCCGGCGGGCACGATCTCGGTCGGCGGAAAAGACGAGCAGATCTACCGATTGTCGGAGCGATCGTGAATGTATTCGGTGCGCCGTGGTTCTACTGGGCCGTCGGCATTGCGATCGGATTGCCCGTTGGGCTGATCCTTCTCACCGAGCTGCACCACGCACTCGTTCGCAGGAACAGCCACCTGGCCAGGCAGGTGAGTCTGCTGCGCAATTACCTACTGCCGCTCGCTGCGCTGCTGCTGCTGCTCGTCAAGGCTTCACAGATCCCGGCCGGAGACGGCACGGTGCGGATCCTCACCACGGTTTTCGGCTTCTTGGTGCTGGTGCTGCTGTTGTCCGGGCTCAACGCCACCGTGTTTGCGGGTGCGCCCGAACAGAGCTGGCGCAAGCGGTTACCCACTATTTTCCTCGACGTCGCCCGGTTTGCGCTGATCGGCGCTGGCCTGGCGATGATCCTGTCCTACATCTGGGGTGTGCGGGTCGGAGGCATATTCACCGCGCTGGGCGTGACGTCGGTCGTCATCGGCTTGATGTTGCAAAACTCCGTCGGCCAGATCGTGTCGGGATTGTTCATGCTGTTCGAGCAGCCCTTCCGGATCGATGATTGGCTCGACACGCCCACGGCGCGGGGACGAGTTGTGGAGGTGAACTGGCGCGCCGTACACATCGAGACCGGAACCGGGCTGCGGATCACGCCCAACTCGATGCTGGCAACCACCTCTTTCACGAATCTCAGCCGCCCGAGCGGCTCGCACAAATGCACGATCACAACCAAATTCGCCGCCGCTGACTCACCCAACAAGGTATGTGCGATGCTGACGGGGGTCGCCAGCGCCCTACCCCAGCTCAAGTCCGGAGTCATGCCGGCCGCGGTCGCCCTCGGCGGCGGCGAGTACCGCACCACAGTCCGGCTGAAGTCGCCCGCCGACGACGGCGCCGCGCAGGCGACATTTTTGCCTTGGGTCTGGTACGCCGCACGACGCGAAGGGCTTCACCTTGACGAGGCTGACGACGACTTCTCGACGACGGAACGCGTGCAGGGCGCCTTGCGAACGGTGGTGGGTCCGGAGCTGCGGCTGAGTCTCATTGATCAACAGTCGCTGGTTCCCTATGCGAGGGTCGTGCGGTACGGCACCGACGAAATCGTCCAGCATGCGGGCACCGTGCCCAAGGGGATGACTTTTATCATCGCCGGCAGTGTTCGTCTGACGGCGACGACGGAGGACGGTTCCGTTGTCCCGATCGCCACGCTTAATGAGGGCGCATTTCTGGGTGTGACCACGCTGACTCGTCAGGCTAACCCGGCCGGAGCAGTGGCGCTGGAAGAGGTGACTGCGTTGGAGATCGATCGCGAACACCTCGAGCATGTCGTCATGAGCAAGCCGATGCTGCTGCAAGAGTTGGGCCGGCTTATCGACGAGCGGCATAGCAAGGCGCAGAGGGTAACTCGCCGCGAACGGGTTGGTTAGCCGCAGCTTCAGTCTCACCGCATTTCGTTCCGCATGAACCGCTGGACATCGACTTTGCGCGCCTCTTTTGCGCAAATGCCATTTTCGCTACATTTTCGCGTTAGTCTGCTGCGTGATCTGCCCGTCTTGCCGCGAGCGAGAGGAAGACGATTGAAATCGGGGCAGCAAACGGAACCGGTATCGGTAGAAGAGCCCGCCCGAGCGGTGAAACGTGGGCGCCGGTTTCTGCGGTTTTTCCGGGTGGGCATCCAGTCCAAGCTCTTGGTTACGCTGTTGGCCTGCAGCATCATGTCAGTGGCGGTGGTTGGCCTCGTCGGGTATGTGAGCGGCCGCAACGCGTTGCGGGAGGTAGCGATCGAGCGGTTGCTCGAGTTGCGCGAGTCGCAGAAGCGGCAGGTGGAGGCGCTGTTCAAGGAGTTGACGAATTCGCTGATCGTCTACAGCGGCGGTTTCAGTGCCTTCGAGGCAACCGAGGCGTTCACCGCGGGATTCGCCCAATTGGCCAACGCGACGATCAACCCCGCCCAGCAGCAGGCGATCGTCAACTACTACAACAATGAGCTGATCAAACCGATCGATCGGGCCACTGGTGACGATCTCGATATCAACGCGCTGCTGCCGAGTTCCAACGCGCAGAAGTACCTTCAGGCGTACTACACAGCACCATTCGCATCGGTGAGCGACTCGATGCGTTTCAATAACGCCGACGACGGCAGCGCGTGGTCGGCAGCCAACGCCCGCTATAACGATTTCTTCCGCAACGTAGTCACCCGCTTCGAGTATCGGGACGGGCTGCTGCTGGACCTCGATGGCAATGTCGTCTACACCGTGAACAAAGGCCCTGACCTCGGTACCAACGTCTTCACCGGCCCATATCGCGAAACCAATCTGCGAGAGGCATACCAGAAAGCCTTGCGCTCCAACGCTTTAGACTTCGTCTGGATCACCGACTTTCAGCAGTATCAGCCGCAACTCGACGCCCCCACCGCATGGGTGGTTTCGCCGGTCGGCATGAACGGCAAGATCGAAGGCGTTATGGCCCTGCCTCTGCCCATCTCGAAGATCAACGACATCATGGACGCCAACAAGCACTGGGAAGCCGTTGGCATGGGCCGGTCGACCGAGACATATCTGGCGGGCCCGGACAGCTTGATGCGTTCTGATTCACGACTCTTCCTGGAAAATCCGGAGCAATATCGGTGCGAGGCCGCGGCCGGCGGCACTCCGACCGACATCGTGGACAGAGCGTTGCGGTTGGGGGGCACGACGTTGGTGCAACCGGTTCCGAGCGCGGGTCTTCGCGCCGCCCAACGCGGACAGACCGGTGTCGTCGCGGGCACCGATTACCTGGGTAATAAAGAATTGGAAGCCTACGCCCCACTGAACGTGCCGAACTCCGATCTGCACTGGTCAATTCTGGCGACGCGGGACGACTGGGCTGCCTATCAGCGATTGGCTTCGTTCGGCAAGACGCTGGTGTTGGCAGTCGCGGGGATGGGCTTCGTCATCTGTGTCGTGTCGATGCTGCTTGCCAAGTTACTCGTGCGGCCGATCCGGCGGCTGGAGGCCGGCACGGAGAAGATCAGCTCCGGCGACTACGAGGTCACCGTCCCGGTGCGATCGCACGACGAACTCGGCGATCTCACTGCGGCTTTCAACGAGATGAGTCGTAACCTCAAGACCAAAGAAGAACAGCTCAACGAGCAGCGACGGGAAAACGACCGCCTGCTGCTGTCGCTGATGCCCGAAGCGGTGGTACAGCGGTATCGCGAGGGCGAAGAGACCATCGCGCAGGAGCACCAGGACGTCGCCGTCATCTTCGCCGACATCCTGGGGCTTGACGACATATCAGACGATCGCTCGGGCGACGAATTGGTCGGCACTGTCGACGGACTGTTCCGCGAGTTCGACTCCGCAGCCGAATCTCTTGGCGTCGAACGGATTCGCACGTTTCACAACGGCTACCTCGCCAGCTGCGGGGCCACCACTCCGCGGCTGGACAACATTCACCGCAGCGTCGACTTTGCCCTTGAGATTGTGCGCATCATCGACAGGTTCAACAGCCAGTCAAAGCAACAGCTGCGCCTCCGGGTTGGCATCAATACCGGGAAAGTCATCAGTGGTTTGGTCGGTCGATCAGGTCTTGTCTACGACATGTGGGGCGGCGTGGTAAGCCTGGCCTACGAAATAAACAGTGGCTCAACACAGCCCGGCATCTATGTCACCTCGCAGGTATACGAAGCGATGCGCGACATATGGGAGTTCACGCCGGCCGGCGAGATTTCGGTCAACGGGTCAGAGCAGCAGATCTGGCGATTGTCGGAGCGGAAATGAGCATCTTCGGCTCGGCGTGGTTCTACTGGGCCGTCGCAGTCGTAGTGGGCCTGCCCGTCGGGATAGTCATTCTGACCGAGTTGCAGCACTCGCTCCGTCGCAGGCGAAGTCATCTGGCCAGGCAGGTTGGCCTGCTGCGCAACTATTTGCTGCCGCTCGGTGCGCTCTTGCTGCTGATTGTCAATGCGACGGGCGTCCCGGCCCGCGACACCGCGGTGCGGATCCTCACGACGGTATTCGGCTTCCTGGTGTTGGTGCTGCTGTTGTCCGGACTCAACGCCGCCGTTTTTGCGGGCGCACCGCAAGGTTCATGGCGCAAACGGCTACCCGTTATCTTCCTCGACGTCGCCCGGTTCGTGCTCATCGGAGCCGGACTGGCGGTGATCTTCTCCTATGTCTGGGGTGTTCGGATCGGCGGCCTGTTCACCGCGCTGGGTGTGACATCGGTCGTCATCGGCCTGATGTTGCAGAACTCCGTGGGCCAGATCGTGTCGGGCCTGTTCATGTTGTTCGAGCAGCCCTTCCAGATCGACGATTGGCTCGACACGGCCACGGCCCGGGGACGAATCGTCGAGGTGAACTGGCGCGCCGTACACATCGATACCGGCAGCGGACTGCGGATCACTCCGAACTCGGTACTGGCCGGCGCACCTTTTACGAATCTGAGCCGCCCGCCGGGCGCATACCAGTTGGCGATGAAGACCACATTCTCCGACGCTGACTCGCCCGACCGGGTTTGTGCGATGCTGTCCCGGGTTGCCAGCGAGCTGCCGCAGCTCAACAGCGGCTTCATGGCTACCTCGGAACCCCTCGGCGGCGCCGAGTACTGCACGACCATCGGCCTGAGGTCGCCTGCCGAGGACTGCGCGGCGCGAGCCACATTTCTGCGGTGGATCTGGTATGCCGCACGGCGGGAGGGACTGCACCTCGACGGCGCCGACGACGACTTCTCGACGACCGAACGTGTCGAGAACGCGTTGCGAACGGTGGTTGCGCCGGTATTGCGGCTCAGCGACACCGATCGGCAGTCGCTGCTTTCGTGCGCGAGGATCGTCCGATACGGCACCGACGAGATCGTGGAGTACGCCGGTCAGGTGCCTGCGGGGATGACGTTCATGGTCGCCGGGCGGGTGCGGCTGATCGCGACGATCGACGACGGCTCGGCCGTGCCGATCAGCACGCTGGACGAAGGCTCATTTCTGGGTTTGACCGCGCTGACTCGGCAACCGAACCTCGCGAGCGCATACGCGCTCGAAGAGGTTACCGCATTGGTGATCGATCGAGAGCGCCTCGAGCATCTCGTGATGCGTGAACCGTTGCTGCTACAGGACTTTGGTCGCGTCCTTGACGAGCGGCGGAGCAAGGTGCGACGGACACGCCGCGGTGAGGGGATAGGCTGAGGCAGGCAGCGGTGCGCCGGCGTCATCCGTTGGTCCTCATCCACCGATCGTGCGAGTTGTCCGCCTCTGTCTGTTTACAGCCCGAGCTGTTCACCCTTGTCCGTCTCGTTGCGCCAGCAACACCAAACCCATCCTGGCCTGTCGCTAAGCACTTCCTCGCGCGCTCATCTCGCCAGCCGAGGCGTCCCGCGTCCCACCGGCCGGCCGTAACGCGCAGTTCATCGACCACGATCCGCAGCGACATGCACCGGAGCCTTTTCCGCAATCGTGCCGCGAAACTCACCGTTGCCGGACCGGGTTAGGCCGACCGCCGGGAACGGGCCGTCTTACTCGACCAGCTAAAGCCGGATACCCTGGGTTAATGAGTCTGCACGCACCATCCCGGAGCGGAGCGACCCAGCAACCGGAGCCCGACTTGCGCCAAGAGGTGCACGACGCCGCACGCCGGGCGCGGGTGGCCGCCCGCCTCCTGGCATCGGTGCCGACCGCGGTCAAGGACCGCGCGCTGCACGCCGCCGCCGACGAGATATTGGCCCACTCCGACCAGATCCTGGCCGCCAACGCCGAAGACCTGAACGCGGCACGGGCTGCGGACACCCCCACCGCGATGCTGGACCGGCTGGCGCTGAACCCGCAGCGCATCGACGGCATCGCGGCGGGCCTGCGGCAGGTCGCGGGGCTGCGGGATCCGATCGGCGAAGTGCTGCGCGGCTACACCTTGCCCAACGGACTGGAGCTGCGCCAGCAGCGCGTCCCGCTCGGCGTGGTCGGCATGATCTACGAGGGCCGCCCCAACGTCACCGTCGACGCCTTCGGGCTGACGCTCAAGTCCGGCAATGCCGCGCTGCTGCGGGGCAGCTCCTCGGCGGCCCGGTCCAACGAAGCGCTGGTCACGGTGTTGCGCACCGCGCTGGTCAGCCAGGAGCTTCCCGCCGACGCGGTCCAGTTGCTTTCCTCCGCCGACCGTTCCACCGTCACTCACCTGATCCAGGCTCGCGGCCTGGTCGACGTGGTGATTCCGCGCGGGGGAGCGGGCCTGATCGACGCGGTCGTGCGCGACGCGCAGGTGCCCACCATCGAGACCGGCGTCGGCAACTGCCACGTCTACGTGCACGAAGCCGCCGACCTGGAGATCGCCGAACGCGTTCTGCTGAACTCGAAGACCAGGCGGCCCAGCGTCTGCAACGCGGCCGAGACGCTGCTGGTCGACGCCGCGATCGCCGGTGAGGCGATGCCCCGGCTGCTGGCCGCCTTACAGGACGCCGGCGTCACTGTGCACGGTGGTGGTTCCGAAGGTGCGGACGAGGCCGACCTGCGCCGTGAATACCTGACGATGGATATCGCGGTGGCGGTGGTGGACGGCGTCGACGCCGCCGTCGCCCATATCAACGAGTACGGCACCGGACACACCGAAGCCATCGTGACCACTGATCTTGCTGCAGCCCAACGGTTTACCGAGCGGGTTGATGCGGCCGCGGTGATGGTCAACGCGTCCACGGCATTCACCGACGGCGAGCAGTTCGGCTTCGGCGCCGAGATCGGTATCTCCACCCAGAAGCTGCATGCCCGCGGACCGATGGGACTGCCGGAATTGACCTCGACCAAGTGGATCGCGTGGGGCGACGGGCAGACCCGTCCGGCCTGACACCCCTATCTCTAGGAGAGTGCGATTGTGACCCTGCCCGCCCGGCCCACGCCGTTGTTCGCCGATATCGCTGACGTCGCGCGGCGGCTGGCCGAGACCGGCTACCTGCCGGATACCGCCACCGCGACGGCGGTGTTTCTCGCCGACCGGCTCGGCAAGCCGCTGCTGGTGGAAGGACCCGCCGGCGTCGGCAAGACCGAGCTGGCCCGTGCGGTCGCCCAGGCCAGCGGCTCTGGCCTGGTCCGGCTGCAGTGCTACGAGGGCGTCGACGAGGCTCGCGCGCTGTACGAGTGGAACCACGCCAAGCAGATCCTGCGCATCCAGGCCGGCTCGGGGGACGGGAGTGACTGGGACCGCACAAAAGATGACGTGTTCAGCGAGGAGTTCCTGCTGCAGCGTCCGTTGCTCACCGCCATCCGCCGCACCGAGCCGACGGTGCTGCTGATCGACGAAACCGACAAGGCCGACATCGAGATCGAAGGCCTGCTGCTGGAGGTGTTGTCCGACTTCGCGGTGACCGTCCCCGAACTGGGCACGCTCACCGCAACCCGCGCGCCGTTTGTATTGCTGACCTCCAATGCCACCCGCGAGTTGTCTGAAGCGCTCAAGCGTCGCTGCCTGTTCCTGTATATCGACTTCCCCAGCCCGGACCTGGAACGTCGCATCCTGTTGTCGCGAGTCCCCGAGCTGCCCGAGCACCTCGCCGAGGAGTTGGTGCGCATCATCGGCGTGCTGCGCGGAATGCAGCTCAAGAAGGTGCCGTCCATCGCCGAGACCATCGACTGGGGCCGCACGGTGCTCGCGCTGGGCCTGGACACCATCGATGACGCGGTCGTTGCCGCCACGCTCGGCGTGGTGCTCAAACACCAATCCGACCAGCAACGCGCAAGCGGCGAACTCAGGCTGAACTAATGGCCACCCGCCGTATCCGCCCCACCCGGCCGCTCGCCCCGCACGGGCTGCCCGGTCATCTGGTTGGCTTCGTGGAAGCGCTTCGCGGGAGCGGGATTTCGGTGGGCCCGTCGGAGACGGTGGACGCCGGCCGGGTGATGGCGACCCTGGGACTGGGTGATCGGGAGGTGCTGCGCGAGGGCATCGCGTGCGCGGTGCTGCGCCGGCCCGACCACCGCGAGACCTACGATGCCATGTTCGACCTGTGGTTCCCCGCTGCCTTGGGCGCGCGCGCGGTGGTCACCGAAGGTGAGGTGGACGGTGATCCCGACGGTCTGCCGCCCGACGACGTCGAGGCGATGCGTCAGATGCTGCTGGATCTGCTGACCGACAACGAAGACCTGGCCGACATGGACGAGCGGCTGGTGGCGATGATCGCGCGGATCGTGGAGGCCTACGGCAAGTACAGTTCCAGCCGCGGCCCGTCGTTCTCGTCGTATCAGGCGCTCAAGGCGATGGCGCTGGATGAACTGGAAGGCAAGCTCCTGGCGGGGCTGCTCGCCCCTTACGGCGACGAGTCCACACCCACCCAGGAACAGATCGCCAAAGCGCTTGCTGCGCAAAAGATTGCGCAGCTACGTAAGATGGTCGACGCCGAGACCAAGCGGCGCACCGCCGAGCAACTCGGCCGTGATCACGTCCAGATGTACGGAATCCCACAGCTTTCCGAGAACGTCGAGTTCCTGCGGGCTTCCGGTGAGCAGTTGCGCCAGATGCGACGGGTGGTGGCCCCACTGGCGCGCACTCTCGCGACCCGGCTGGCGGCCCGGCGGCGCCGCGCCCGCGCGGGGTCGATCGATCTGCGCAAGACGTTGCGCAAGTCGATGTCCACCGGCGGTGTCCCGATCGACGTGGTGTTGCGCAAGCCCCGCCCGGCGCGCCCGGAACTGGTTGTGCTGTGCGATGTGTCGGGTTCTGTCGCCGGATTCAGCCACTTCACCCTGTTGTTGGTACACGCTCTGCGCCAACAGTTTTCGCGGGTTCGGGTGTTCGCGTTCATCGACACCACCGACGAGGTGACGCACATGTTCTCCCCGGATGCCGATCTGGCTGTGGCGATCCAGCGGATCACCCGGGAGGCCGGCGTGTACAACCGCGACGGTCACTCCGACTACGGCAACGCCTTCGTCTCGTTCATGCAGGCTTTCCCGAATGCGTTGTCGCCGCGCAGCTCGCTGCTGGTGCTCGGGGACGGGCGCACCAACTATCGCAACCCTGCCATCGACGTGCTGGCCGACATGGTGACGGCAAGCCGCCACGCGCACTGGCTCAACCCCGAGCCCAAACACCTGTGGGGCAGCGGCGACTCGGCGGTGCCGCGCTACCAAGAAGTGATCACGATGCACGAATGCCGGTCAGCCAAACAATTGGCCGCGGTGATCGACCAGCTGCTACCCGTGTGACGCTGGCGGGCAGCCGCGTCAGCGCGTCTTCTGTAACACGAGCCAGCGCAACTCGATCGGGCTCGTCTCACGCTCGACGGGGAACACGTCGAGGCCACTGACCCAATTGGCGTAGCAGCTCGTGGGCGGCCAGGCGCCTTGGGGCAAGTGCGCTTTCTGGTAGTCGTATACGGAGTCATCGGCAACGAGCTCGAGAGGTAGTCCGGCTGCCGCAGTTGATATCTCGTGTCGGGTGAATATGCTCGTGTACTGCTGCCGCCCGAACTCACGCGCGGCCTGGTCGGGCGTGTAGCCCCCGCACGCCAGGAAGACGTTGAACACCAAGCGTGCACCAGGAGCCAGACAGTGGGCGGCGAGTTCGAGCAGACCACGCAACTGCTGCGTGGTCCGGAAATCGGGGATTCCCGTTCGGCGTCGGAGCGGATCATGTCGGCGAACTTCGGGGTCAACTCCACCACGTCCACCGGGTGCCCACGTCGTGCCGGGGCAAGGGCGTTGCGCCCGGTTCCTGCCCCAATTTCGAGTACCCGATGCGTCGTGGGATCGGCTGCCTCGTTGGCCGGCGCCCACACGCGAGCGTCGGGTTCGGTACCGAATAGCGGCGGCTCACGGGTTTCGACCCAATTCTCGTAGGCGCCCTCCACCGTCCACCATTGCGCTTTGACTTGGTAGTTCAAGGTCGGGCCGACTGGCGCGTTGTACTCGTCGATCATGCCCGGAACGGCCGGCAGCGTGATCTCGCCCGTGACCTCGGATCGGTTATAGAACCGCCGGGTCATGGACTCCTTCAACTGCTGCGGATTGACTGATCCGAGCGGCACGTTATTCACAGACTCCCTCTACATCACCGAGCGGGTCGTTGCCGGGAGTTTGAAGCAGAGCTCTAGACCAATTGAGCATCCAGGCGCCACTGCCTGCTCGGCGCCCGCACGATCTGAGCTGCGTGATGTGCTCAAGTAAGCTGGCAAACCGTGCAAAAGCACCTTCGCAGGCTGGGAGTCATGGGTGGGACGTTCGACCCCATCCATTACGGTCACCTGGTTGCCGCCAGTGAGGTGGCCGACCGGTTCGAACTCGACGAAGTCGTGTTCGTGCCCAGCGGCCAGCCGTGGCAGAAGAGCCGGCATGTTTCCGCCGCCGAGGACAGGTACCTGATGACGGTGATCGCCACCGCATCCAACCCCCGCTTCTCGGTCAGCCGGGTCGACATCGACCGCGGCGGCCCCACTTACACCAAGGACACGCTGCGGGATCTGCACGCTCTCAACCCGGACTCGGAGCTGTACTTCATCACCGGGGCCGACGCGCTGGCTTCCATCTTGTCGTGGCAAGGCTGGGAGGAGCTGTTCGAGTTGGCGCGGCTCGTCGGGGTCAGTCGGCCCGGCTACGAGCTGCAGCCCGACCACATCACCGGCGTCCTGGGTGAGCTGGCCGAGGACGCGTTGACCCTGGTAGAGATCCCGGCGCTGGCGATCTCGTCGACCGACTGTCGTCAGCGCGCCGAAGAATCCCGGCCGTTGTGGTACCTGATGCCCGACGGCGTCGTGCAGTACGTCTCCAAGCGCCGGCTCTACCGCGCTTCACATGTTGAAGGCGCGCGCTCTACGACAAGCCTGTCCGCGGGGAACAACACATGACCGCCAATCAGGAAGCCATCGACATGGCAACAGTGGCCGCAACAGCGGCCGCCGCCAAGCTCGCTGACGACGTCGTAGTCATCGATGTCTCCGGGCAGCTCGTGATCACGGACTGCTTCGTCATCGCCTCGGCGTCCAACGAGCGGCAGGTCAACGCCATCGTCGACGAGGTCGAGGAGAAGATGCGTAAGGCGGGCTACCGGCCGGCGCGCCGCGAGGGTGCCCGCGAAGGCCGCTGGACGCTGCTGGATTACCGCGACATCGTGGTGCACATCCAACATCAGGATGACCGCAACTTCTACGCCCTGGACCGGCTGTGGGGTGACTGCCCGGTGGTGCCGGTGGACCTGGCATCGAATTCCGAGAACTCGACAGGGGCGCAATGACGGTGCGCCGGCTGGTGATGCTGCGGCACGGGCAAACCGATTACAACCTCGGCAGCCGGATGCAGGGCCAGCTGGACACCGAGTTAAGTGAACTGGGCCGCGACCAGGCGGTCGCCGCCGCCGAGGTGCTGGGCAAGCTTCAGCCGCTGCTGATCGTGTCGTCGGACCTGCGGCGCGCCTACGACACGGCGATCAAACTGGGGGAGCGGACCGGGCAGCAGGTCCGGGTAGACAACCGCTTGCGGGAGACCCACCTCGGCGACTGGCAGGGCTTGACCCACACCCAGATCGACGCCGAGGCACCGGGCGCCCGGCTGGCCTGGCGCGAGGATGCGACGTGGGCACCGCACGGCGGGGAAAGCAGGATCGACGTGGCCGCCCGCAGTCTGCCGCTGGTTGCCGGGTTGGTCTCCGGTGAGCCGGAATGGGGCGGCGATCGACCCGTGGTGCTGGTGGCCCATGGTGGTCTGATCGCCGCTTTGTCGGCCGGACTACTGAAGCTGCCGGTTGCCAACTGGCCGATTTTGGGTGGGATGGGCAATTGCAGTTGGGTGCAGCTGTCCGGCCATTCCGACGGCTCCGGCGCCGACTTGGACGTCATCCGCTGGCGACTGGACGTATGGAACGCTTCGGCGCAGGTCTCCAACGATGTCCTCTGAGTATCCCGGGCCGAAGCCGGTACTGCTGGTCTTCGCCGACTCGCTGGCCTATTACGGGCCCACCGGCGGCCTGCCCGCTGACGACCCGCGTATCTGGCCCAATATTGTTGCCTCCCAATTGGGTTGGGATCTGGAACTGGTCGGACGCATCGGCTGGACCTGCCGGGACGTCTGGTGGGCGGCAACCCAGGACCCGCGTTCCTGGGCGGCACTGCCCAGGGCGGGGGCGGTGGTCTTTGCCACCAGCGGGATGGATTCGCTGCCATCGGTGTTGCCGACGGCACTGCGTGAGCTCATTCGCTATGTCCGGCCACTGTGGCTGCGACGATGGGTACGCGACGGCTACGCCTGGGCGCAGCCGCGGCTTTCGCCGGTGGCCAGGTCCGCGTTGCCGCCGCATCTGACCGCCGAATACCTCGAGCAGACCCGTGGCGCAATCGATTTCAATCGTCCGGGCATCCCGATCGTGGCATCGCTACCGTCAGTGCATATCGCTGAGACGTACGGCAAGGCGCACCACGGCCGAGCGGGGACCGTGGCGGCGATCACCGAATGGGCGCAGCGCCAAGATGTTCCGTTGGTGGATCTCAAAGCCGCTGTCGCCGAACAAATTATGAGCGGACGCGGCAATCCGGACGGCATCCACTGGAATTTCGAAGCCCACCAGGCAGTCGCAGAACTGATGCTCAAGGCGCTGGCCGAAGCCGGGGTGCCGAGCGAGAAATCGCACGGCTGAACCATGGCTGTCGTGGTGGTGACCGATACGTCGTCGCGCCTGCCGGCCGATATGCGCGAAAAGTGGTCGATCCGCGAGATCCCGCTGCACATCTTGCTCGACGGTCTTGACCTGCGCGACGGCGTGGACGAGATTCCCGATGACGTCTATAAGCGCCACGCGACGACGGCGGCGGCCACCCCGGCCGAACTGTGCGCCTCCTACGAGCGAGCATTGGCTGACAGCGGCGGCGACGGGGTAGTGGCGGTGCATATTTCGTCGGCGCTGTCGGGAACCTACCGCGCCGCCGAACTGAGCGCGGCAGACCTCGGACCGGCCGTAAGAGTCATCGACTCGAAGTCGGCCGCGATGGGCACCGGCTTCGTCGCGCTGGCCGCCGCGCAGGCCGCGGCCGCCGGCGGCGACGTGGACACTGTCGCGCGCGCTGCGGGTGCCGCCGTGAGCCGCACTCACGCGTTCATGGTCGTACACCGATTGGACAACCTGCGCCGTAGCGGCCGGATCGGTGGCGCCAAGGCATGGTTGGGTACCGCGCTGGCGCTCAAGCCGCTGCTGCGCGTCGACGACGGCAAACTCGTGCTGGCCCAACGGGTTCGCACCGTCAGGCAGGCGACGGCGGCGATGATCGACCGCGTCTGCGAAGTCGTCGGCGACAGCTCCGCCGCTCTCGCGGTGCACCACGTCGCAAACCCGGACGGGGCGAACGAGGTGGCGGCCGCGTTGGCGCAGCGGCTACCGGCGTGCGAGCCGGCGATCATCACCCCGATGGGGCCGGTGCTCGCGCTGCACGTCGGCGCCGGAGCCGTCGCGGTCTGTTTGGACGTCGCCGCTTCTGCTCGAGCGTGAAGCCGGCATCACGCTCGCCGGGCGTTGTCACCGCGCGGGTGGACAACTTGTGGCCACCAGAACCAGCGGCCCAGCAAAGTGGCGATCGACGGCATCAATAACGTGCGCACGATCAGCGTGTCGAGCAGCAGACCAATACAGACGGTGGACCCGAACTGGCCCAGTACCCGCAAGTCGCTGCCGAGCATGGAAGCCATGGTGAAGGCGAACACCAGACCCGCGGCCGTCACCACTCCGCCGGTGCCGGCCATTGACCGGATAATCCCGGTCTTGAGTCCCGCGTGGATCTCTTCTCTGAACCGGGAGACCAGCAGCAGGTTGTAGTCGGATCCGACGGCCAACAGGATGATGACGGACAGCGCCGCTACGATCCAGTGGATTTTGATGCCGAAGAGGTCCTGCCAGATGAGCACGGACAGCCCGAACGACGCAGCGATTGAGCTGGCCGCGGTGCCGACGATCACCAGTGCGGCGACCGCGCTTCGGGTGAGCAGCAGCATGATCATGAAGATCAGCGTGAGGGCCGATACCACCGCGATCATCAGGTCGTATTTCTCGCCGTCGGCCATGTCCTTGAAGGTCGCGGCGGTACCACCGAGATAGACCTTGGCGTCCGACAGGGAGGATTGCTTCAGGCCCTCCTGCGCGGCTGTTCGTTCCGCATCGACGCGCGAGATTCCTTCCGGTGTCATCGGGTCGCCCTGGTGGGTGATGAAAAAGCGCGCCGACTTACCGTCCGGCGACAAGAACATTCGCAGTCCGGTCTGGAAGTCCGGGTTGGAGAACGCCTCCGGGGGCAGGTAGAAGAAGTCGTCATTCTTGGAGGCGTCGAAACTCTGCCCCATGACGATTGCGGTATCGCTCATGGCGTTCATCTGGTTGAGCATTGCCGAGAACGTGGCCTGCATCGTCAACGTCAGACCTTTTGTGGTCTTCATCGTGTCGATCATCGGCGGAATCAGCGTGAGCATTTGCGTCGTGAGCCCAGCGGTGTGCTGTATGTCTTTCGTAAGATCGTGGAACCTCTCGGCGAGCTTGTCTATCCCATCAAAGGACTCGAATATGGATCGCAATGACCAGCAGATGGGAATATCGAAGCAATGTCTTTCCCAGTAGAAGTAACTGCGTATCGGCCGCCAGAAGTCGTCGAAGTCCGCGATGTGGTCCCTCAACTGATCAGTGATAGCCGAGGTTTCCGTCGTGACGCGTGCGGTGTCGTCTGTGGTCGCGGCTAGGTCTTGCATGATCACGTACATGCGCTGCATAGTGTCGATCAGGAACTGCATTTGGTCGGCCATCTTAGTCATATCGGCCATCCGATCGTTCAGGAAAGACATGTTCTGCATGGTCGTTTGGCTTTGCATGCTGTTCTGAAATGGTATGGAGCTGTGCTGAATGGGAATACCCAGGGGCCTGGTGATGTCCTGGATCATGGCAATGCCAACGGTGCGGATAACGTTTTTGGCCACCTTGTCCAATACAAGCATGTCGGCCGGATTTCGCATGTCATGGCCGGCCTCGATCATCAACATGTCCGGGTTCATCCGGGCCTGAGAGAAATGCCGGTCCGCCACCGCTTGCCCGACGTTCGACGGGGCACTGGTGGGCAGGTAATAGCGGTCGTTGTAGCTCGTCTTGAAGCTCGGCAGGGCGACCATGCCGACCAGGACGATCGCGCCGCTGACCGCCAGAATCGGTGCGGGCCAACGCACCACCGCCGTGCCGACACGCCGCCATAGCCCACCTCTTTTGGCGGCCCGCTTGGACTCGAAGAGGTGGAAGCGACTGCCCACGAAAACCACCGCGGGACCCAGCGTGAGCCCGGCCAACACCACGACCAGCATGCCGATCGCCACGGGTGCGCCCATTGTGTTGAACCAGGGCAGCCGCGCAAAGCTCAGACAGTACGTCGCCCCGGCAATGGTCAGGCCCGACCCCAGGACAACCGGGGCCACCCCGCGAAATGTGATGTAGTAGGCGTTTTCTCGATCCTCGCCGGCTCGGAGTGCCTCTTGATAGCGGCCGACGAGGAATATCCCGTAATCCGTTCCGGCAGCGATCGCCAGCATGGTGAGGATGTTGGCTGCGAAGGTGGTGAGTCCGAATACGTTGTTGTATCCGAGCACCGCGACGACTCCCCGCGACGATGCCAACGCAATACCGGTCATGAACAGCTGGATCAGGGTGGTGACGATGGAGCGATAGACCAGAAGCAGCATGATCGCGATAGCGCCCAGGGTAAACAGCGTGATCTTGGCCAAGCTGTCGTTCCCGATGATGTGCATGTCGTCACTGAGCGCCGCGGGGCCCGTCACGTAGGCCTTCACCCCAGGGGGTGCCGGCGTCCGCTCCAAGACTTTGCGGACGGCTTCCACGGAATCGTTCGCGAGAGTCGTGCCCTGGTTGCCGGCAAGGTTCAACATGACGTAAGAGGCCTTGGCGTCAGCGCTCTGGGCCCCCGCCGCCGTCAACCGATCCCCCCAGAAGTCCTGGATGTGCTGGATGTGCTTGGGATCCTGCCGTAGCTGGCGAATCAGGTCGTCGTAGTAACGGTGAGCCTCTGCGCCGAGGGGTTGTTGGCCCTCCAGGACGATCATGACCGTACTGTTGGAATCAAATTCCTTGAAGTTGTGGCCTAGACGCATCATCGCCTTCATGGACGGCGCGTCCAGCGGAGTCATCGGCGCTGAGTGTTCTTCGCTGACGACTTCGAGTCGGGGAACGGCGACATTCACGAGGACCGTCACAAACACCCAGCCCAGGATGATCGGCACCGCGAACAGTCGGATGGCGTGTGGGATGAGGGGACGGTGGCCGCGCTCGGTGCTCGCTATGTTCACCGGGCCTGTGGCCTCGTCGCTTCCGGCGCTCATCCGGACTTCATCAGCGCTCATGCGGACTTCACCAGGCAGAAGGTCTGGGCGTTGACGCCGTCGGATTGTCGCTCTTCCCGCTTGACGCCGTCCACGGTGATCCGGCAACCGATTTGATCGCCGTCACCTTGCACCATGATGTTGGCGCTCACCGCAGGCAGCGTGGTTGAGATCGTGAACGACCAGGGCAGCGGGGCCGCATTGACCTGGTGTGTGTTGGCGTCTGCGTCCCAGTAGTTGATGTTTGCGGTGGTCCCGGCGGGCCCGAAGACTTCATAGACCACGACCTTCGGGTTGAACTGCACGATCTCGATCCCGGCGCCGGCATTCGCGTTGAGGTCCTGCGAGCCGAAGATCTTGTGCAGCCGTATCACGACCAACCCCGAGACACTGAGTACAACGACCAGCACCAGGGGTATCCACGCTTGTTTAACCACGTGGGTAATGCGACCCGCCATCACCTGACCGCCCTTCCGCACCGATCCTGCGTGGTAACGCCCTATCGGAGAGCTCGCTTCCTTCGTCATCGCACCGATGCCGACAGAATATTTGCTCGGCTAAGTATGTTAAACGTTAGTGCACGGAAGCGTTCCTCCGGGGTCCTTCAATGTGGCGAACCGCACACGCCTAGCCTGCCACCCGGCCGGTGATCGGCGGCAGGTCGGCGAGCGTCATGATCCCGGGTTTGGCGGCCACCACCGCGGGAACCGCGTTGGTGACCGGCATCGCGGTGTAGATCATGCCCAGGCCCATGAACCCGGGCTCCGTCCAATCCTTCGGCGGCAGACAGTGCAGGACGGTGCGCATGTTGGGCAGCCCGAACACCTGGATGACATGCCCGTGCTCGAGCGGTTTCGGCGGGACCACGTGGTTGCCCATGGTCCAGTTGAAACCGACGCTGACCACGTTGCGATCGCCGGCCCAGCCGCGGTGGTAGCCGTAGACGCTGCCGACGGTTCCGGCGGGAATCGTCATGAAGCCGAGATCGGTGTCGGCGGTGGCCGCGGTGAAGGTTACGTCGAAGGTCATCCTGTCCAGCTGTGCCCCGATCGCATCGGCCATCATCGCCGCCGACTCGGCGAATACCTCACTTTCGGCCCGCACGCTCTCGGCCAGCCCCGGGGTGTCGGGATCTTGTGAGAACCCCATCGCCGTCTGAGTTTCCGCAGATTCGTAGGTCGAACAGTCCACCGATTCGGTGATGCGGATCTCGTCGACGCGCTCGCAGGAGGCGCTCAGCACCATTGCGACCATGTTCGTCATCCCGGGGTGCGCGCCGCTGCCGAAAATTGTCGAGCCGCCGCGCTCGCAGGCGGCAACGATGCGTTCGCGGTCCGCAGCGGTCTGCTTGCCGCCGGTGATCCAGGCTGCGCTGGTGCACACGTTGACTCCCGATTCCAGCAGGCGCACCAGTTCGTCAATGCTGGGCCACAACGGGTTATAGCAACACGCGTCGGCGTCCAGCGCGAGCAGTGCATCGACGTCGTTGGTGGCTTGCACGCCGGTCGGCTCCGGCCGGCCCGCCAGGTCGGCGGCGTCGACACCGACCTTCTCCGGCCCGTGCGCATACACGCCGACGAGCTCCATGTCGGGCCTGTCGATGATGGCGTGCAGCGATCGCCTCCCGATGTTCCCGGTTGTCCACTGGATCACGCGCAGCGGACGGTCCGCGCTGTTTGTGCTCATCGGATACTCCTTTGCCGTGCGATTGGACCCATTATGTTCAAGCCCGAGTGCCCCCTGGCGGGCGCCCGAAAAAATCGGGTGCAAGCGGGCCGGCCAAGGATTCTGGTTTGGTACGTCGGCTCGATGCTGCGTTTGTCAGCGATGTTCCCGCCCAGACCGCTTTTGAGTTCTAAGGACTGAAGTCAGTCGCTGATGTCGAATCCGGCGATGACCTTGGTCGGGCTGACGCGCACCACCACTTCGCCGGGAACGGCGTTGCGGCGGCCGAATTCGTCGGCTCGGTCGGCGCCCATGTACCGCGCGCCGGCTCGGGTCGCGATGGCCAGCACGTCCTGCGGGTCCTCGGTCATCGTGGCCACGCCCTGCACCTGCACGAACGAATAAGGCGGGTGGGGGTCGTCCACACAAATAGCCACCCGTGGATCACGTTCCAGCGCAAGGCCTTTCGGAGTGAGACGCTCGGTGGTGAACGCCAGCTCCCCGTTGTCGACGACGAACCACACCGGAGTCACCAGCGGGCGGCCGTCGGACGCGACGAACGCGAGCATCCCGGTGCGGGTGCCTTCGGACAGGAACGAGACGACTCTGTTCGACAGCGCGGCCATCTATCAGAGCCTGGCTTAAAGTCTGACCAAGTCGTAGTCGGCGATGTGGTCGATGAGGACCTGCAGGTGGTCCAGCGTGGAACCCAGGGTGTGCTCGATCGCGGTGAGCCGGGCCGCGTAGTGGCCGACCGGATACTCCGCGGTCATGCCGATGCCGCCGTGCAACTGGATCGCCTCTTGCCCGATATGCCGGCCCGACCGGCCTATCTGCAGCTTGGCGCGTGAGGCGATCACCGGGTCGAGATTGCCGTCGGCGATCGACATCGCGGCGTAGAGACTCATGCTGCGGGCCAGTTCCAGCGACACATACATGTCGGCAGCACGCTGGGTCAGTGTCTGGAACTTGTTGAGTGTGACGCCGAACTGCTTGCGCGTCTTGAGGTATTCGGTGGTCAGGCGAAGCGCTTCCTCCATCGCGCCGACCGCTTCGGAGCACAACGCCGACTGGATCCGAATCATGGCGTCGCCTATAGCGTGTGACCTGTCGACCGCATCGCCGAGGGGTTCGCCCGGCGTCTGGTCCAGGTCGATCTGAGCGCCACGTTGGCCGTCGAACGTCGGGTACGGATGCCGGTTCACGTCGTCACCGTCGACCAGGAACAACCCGTTGCCGCCGTCCGGCAACGCAGCACTGACCACCAGCGTGTCGGCGCAGTCACCGGCGAGCACCGGGTTCTTCCGGCCGCTCAGCGTCCACGAATCACCATGCTGCACAGCATGAGTGCCGACGTCAGTGACCGGCTTGCGGTTGCCCGGTTCAAGGTGGGCGAAGGCCAGTAGTCGTTGGCCTGCTGCGACGTCGTCCAGCAACTGTTTCTGTGCCTGGGTGCCCAGCTCGGCGATGAGCGCGCCGGGTGCCAGTGCACCGTGAACGATCGGCTCGGGAGCCAATCGTCGTCCGACTTCGGTGAGCACGACCATGATCTCGATCTGGCCGGCCTCGTCCGGCTCGAACCCGAGTCCGAGAATCCCGGTGTCAGCCAGCTGACTCCAGACCTCGCGGCTCCAGCCAAGATCGGTGTCGATGACCTTGTTGCGGCTCTCCGGGTCATAGCTGCGCGATAGCAGTTCGCGGGTGGTGTCGCGGAGTAGGGCCTGCTCCTGGCTCAACTGAAAGTCCATGACTGCCTCACAATCCGAGAATGGTGGACGCGATGATGTTGCGCTGCACTTCGTTGCTGCCGCCGTAGATCGATGTCTTGCGGTAGTTGAGGTAGTGCGGGGCGCTGCTCTGCGCCCACGCCGGTGACGCGATGTCCCCGATCTTCTGGCCGACGCCGACCGGCAGTGCGTCGGGTCCGGCCACCTCGACGAGCAGTTCGGTGGCCTCCTGCTGCAATTGGCTACCGCGCAGCTTGAGCACCGAAGACGCCGGATTGGGCTTACCGTCCGACGAGCCCGAAACCACCCGCGCCTGCGTGAGTTCCAGTGCCAGCAGCTCGTTTTCGGCCTCGGCCAGTCGCGCCGCAAACAGTGGATCGCCGAGCAATCCGGCCTGCGCGGCGTGTTGTTTCACCTCGGCGAGGCGCACCTTGGTTCGGCCCACCCCGGCGATGCCGGTGCGCTCGTTGCCCAGCAGGAATTTCGCGTACG
The DNA here is from genome assembly GCA_963763005.1 of uncultured Actinomycetota bacterium. Classification (GTDB taxonomy): domain Bacteria; phylum Actinomycetota; class Actinomycetes; order Mycobacteriales; family Mycobacteriaceae; genus Mycobacterium. The sequence continues at coordinate 191,912 of CAVXMI010000005.1, read as the reverse complement.
TCCAGCCCTGGTTCTCCTGCCCGACAAGCTGATCGGCGGGCACCCGAACATCGGAGAAGAACACCTCGTTGACTTCGCTGCCACCGTCGATCAGCTTGATCGGCCGCAGGGTGATGCCCGGCGTCGCCATGTCGATGAGTAGAAACGAGATGCCGGCCTGGCGCTTGGGCGCCTGCGGGTCGGTGCGCACCAGGCAGAAGATCCAGTCGGCATGCTGGCCCAGCGTCGTCCATGTCTTCTGCCCGTTGACGACGTAGCTGTCGCCGTCGCGGACCGCGGTGGTGCGCAGCGAGGCGAGATCTGAGCCGGCTTCGGGCTCGGAGAACCCCTGACACCACCAGATGTCGATGCTGGCCGTTGGCGGCAGGAAACGTCGCTTGATCTCCTGGGACCCGAATTCGGCGATCACCGGGCCGACCATCTTGGTGTTGAAGTTCAGCGGCTCCGGGACGCACGCCAATTGCATCTCGTCGGCCCACATCTGGTGCTGGGTGGGCGTCCAGTCCTTCCCGCCCCATTCGACGGGCCAATTGGGCACGGCGAGCCCGTGGTCGTTGAGGATCTTGTGGTTGGTGACGATCTGGTCGCGGCTCAGTGATTCGCCCTCACGCACCCGCTTGCGGATGTCGGCCGGGATCTGCGTGGTGTAGAAGCCGCGAAGCTCGTCGCGGAATGCGGCTTCCTCGGTTGTGAGCGCCAGTTTCATGGCAGCCTCCTGTGTCGGGGGTGAACATTGGGGGCCTGTTGCAGAGGGTGGGCGTCCGGCCCTGATCGTTCGCGCCGGTTCCATCTTGACCCATCCGGCGCAGCGCCCGTCCACAGGCTCGGGTTAATCCACAGGCGGACGTTGCGAGGCCGTCGGTCGTGGCTGTTGTGGCGGTCACCGCACCTACGGTCGGCACATGCGAACAGAACTTCCCGCCGAACGACTGCACCGACGCCTCGGTGCTGACCCGGATACCGAATCTTCAGGCTCGGAACCGGTGCCGGACCCAGATCCAATCCAAGACCCACAGGATGACCCGAACTCGCTGCTGCCACGCTGGCTTCCCGACACTTCTGGTGGTCAAGGCTGGGCGGCCCGGGTACGCGCCGATCCGGGCCGTGCCGGTGCGATCGCGTTGGCGGTGGTAGCCGCCCTCGCGGTGCTGGTCACGATATTCACCTTGGTGCGCGACCGGCCTGCACCAGTGATGTCGGCCAAACTTCCTCCGGTAGAACGGGTTTCAGGAACTTCGGGGACCAGCCCCAGATCGTCGGCAAGCCCTGGCCAGCCAGCCGGTTCGGACCGGCCGGTGGTGGTCAGCGTGGTCGGCCTGGTGCACACACCAGGCCTGGTCACCCTGGCGCCGGGCGCACGGATCGCCGATGCGCTGCAGGCCGCCGGTGGCGCCATTGACGGTGCGGACACCATCGGGTTGAACATGGCCCGCCAGCTCGGCGACGGCGAGCAGATCGTCGTCGGGCTCGCTCCTGTTTCAGGGCAGCCGACGACGCTCGGCAGCTCGGTCGGCGCGGGCACCGGGCCGGTACCTGGGTCCGCGGGCCCGGCGGCCACGTCGGGCAGGCCGAAGCCGGGCCCCAAGTCAGCTGAGGTGCTCGACCTCAACACCGCGACCGTCGAGCAATTGGACGCTCTGCCCGGGGTCGGACCGGTCACCGCCGCCGCGATCGTGGGGTGGCGGCAGGCCAACGGCAAGTTCACCAGCGTCGAACAGCTCGCAGACGTCGACGGCATCGGCCCGGCACGGCTGGACAAGCTGCGTTCCCTGGTCCGTGTCTGACATCGGTGCGCAATCCCCCTGGCAACCCTGCCGGCCCTGTTGGCGGCCCTGTTGCCGGCATGGCGGCGCGACTGGACGTGCGCCTTGCCCCGGCCGCACTGACCAGCTGGATTGTGACCGCCGCCGGAATCGTGTGGCCGGTCGGCAGCGCGTGCGCCTCGTGCTGCGCCATGCTCGCCATCGGCTCGGGTGCGCTGTGGTGGTGTGCCTCGCGCCGGCAGGAGCGAGCGGCACGGCTATGTGCGATCAGTGCCGGCGTGGTGGCGATCGGTGTGGTGGGCGCGGGGTACGGACTCGCGATCGCGTTACGGGCCGACGCGATTGGTCGCGACCCGATTATCGCGGCGTTTGGAACTTCCGCCCCGGTGACGGTTACCCCCAGCGAAAGCGCGTTGTCGCTGCGGGGCGGCCGATTGATGTTTCGGGCGACTATCCAGCGGCTGCGCGACGACGAGATATCAGGCCGCGTAGTGGTTTTCGCACGCGCGTCAGAATTCGGCGAGCTGATCGTGGGCGAGCCGGTGCGGTTCACCGCACACATCGCCCGCCCCGCGCGCCATGACCTGACCGTCGCAGTGCTCAACGCGGCGAGCCGGCCGACGGTGGGTCGCGCCGGTCCATTGCAACGGGCCGCGCACATGGTCCGCAGTCGGTTCGCCGCGGCCGTTCGCGAGGTGCTGCCCGTCGATCAGGCCGCGATGCTGCCTGCCCTGGTTCTCGGTGATAGCTCGACCGTCACCACCGGGACCAGCCGAGAGTTCCGCGCGGCGGGGATGACGCACCTGACGGCGGTGTCGGGCGCCAACGTCACGATCGTGTGCGCGGCGGTCCTGTTCTCGGCACGGTTGATCGGGCCGCGTGCGGCCGTAGCCCTGGCCGGGGCCGCGCTGGTGGCATTTGTCGTCGTCGTGCAGCCGACGGCCAGCGTGTTGCGCGCAGCCGTGATGGGTGCCATAGCGCTGGTGGGGATGCTGTCTTCGCGCCGGCGGCAGGCGATTCCGGCGCTGTCGGCCACGGTGCTGGTATTGATGGTCGCGGCGCCGCACCTGGCCGTCGACATAGGCTTCGCGCTGTCCGTGGTGGCGACGGCCGCGCTGGTCGTGATCGCCCCGGTGTGGTCACGCCACCTGGTCGGGCGAGGCTGGCCCAAGCCGCTGACGGACGCGCTTGCCGTCGCGGCGGCCGCGCAGGTGGTGACCGCTCCACTGGTCGCCGCGATCTCTGGCCGGTTCAGCCTGGTGGCCGTGGTCGCCAACCTCGCTGTGGCGGCCGTCATCGCGCCGATCACCGTGCTGGGCAGTGCGGCGGCTGTGCTGGTCGTCCCGTGGCCTGCGGGTGCCCAGCTGCTGATCCGTTTCACCGGGCCCGAAGTCTGGTGGGTGTTGCGAACGGCGCATTGGGCGGCCGCTGCGCCTGCGGCGACTGTGCCCGTCCCCAGGGGTCTGTCCGGGGTTCTGGTCGTCGGTGGCATCACCGTGCTGGTCGCTGCGCTGTGGCGATGGCGGTGGTTTCGCACCGTGATGAGCTCAGCGCTGGTGGCCGTTGTGGCGTGCCTGTTGGCCTGGTCGCTGTCAGGACTGGTCGGCCCTTCGTGACACCATCGTGGAGTGAGCGAGGTTTCGCCGTTGCACCTGGTCCTGGGGGACGAAGAACTGCTGGTCGAGCGGGCGGTGGGGGAGGTACTGCGGTCAGCGCGGCAGCGGCAAGGCGCCGGCCCGGGAGCCGATGTGCCGGTCGACCGAATGCGGGCAGGTGACGTCAGTACCTATGAGCTGGCCGAACTGCTGAGCCCGTCACTGTTCGCCGACGAGCGGATCGTCGTGCTGGAGGCCGCTGCCGAGGCAGGCAAGGATGCGGCCGCGATGATCGCTGCGACCGCCGCCGACATCCCGGCAGGCACGGTGCTGGTGGTGGTGCATTCGGGCGGTGGGCGAGCCAAAGCGCTGCTCGGCGAGCTGCGGTCGCTGGGCGCGCAGGTGCATCCGTGTCCGCGGATCACCAAGGTCAGCGAACGCGCCGACTTCATCCGCGGGGAGTTTCGCTCGTTGCGGGTCAAGGCCGACGACGAGACGGTGACCGCCCTGCTCGACGCTGTCGGCTCCGACATCCGCGAACTCGCCTCGGCCTGTTCACAGCTGGTCGCTGACACCGCGGGTGACGTCGATGCCGCCGCGGTCCGTCGCTATCACAGCGGCAAAGCCGAAGTGAAGGGCTTCGATATCGCTGATAAGGCCGTTGCCGGCGATGTGGCAGGAGCCACGGAGGCGCTGCGCTGGGCGATGATGCGCGGCGAGCCGCTCGTGGTGCTGGCCGATGCGCTGGCCGAAGCCGTGCACACCATCGGCCGGGTGGGGCCGCTGTCCGGCGACCCGTACCGCCTGGCCGGGCAACTGGGGATGCCGCCCTGGCGGGTGCAGAAGGCCCAGAAGCAGGCCCGGCGTTGGTCGCGCGACAAGGTGGCAACAGCGATGAGGCTGGTGGCGGAGCTCAACGCCGACGTCAAGGGGGCTGCCGCAGACGCAGACTATGCGCTGGAATCCGCGGTCCGGAAGGTCGCCGAGCTGGTCGCCGACCGGAGCTGACGAGTCAGCCGAGCTTGTTCAGGGTCCGCGCCAGCGCTGACTTCTTGTTGGCCGCCTGGTTCTTGTGGATCACGCCCTTGCTGGCCGCCTTGTCCAGCTTGCGGTTGGTCGACACCAGCAATTCCGCAGCCTTTTCCTTGTCGCCGGTGTGGGCAGCCTCACGGAACGCCCGGACGGCGGTACGCAGCGAGGACTTCACCGACTTGTTGCGCAGTCGGGCGCGCTCGTTGGTGCGGTTGCGCTTCTGCTGCGACTTGATGTTGGCCACGCGTAAATTCCTTATGTCGATTCGGTGATTGGTCGGGCGCCCCTGCCACCCGACAGCGACTGCCCAGGTTATCAGTCGGTTACGTTTTCGCCCAAAAGAGCAATCCCTGGCCTGCTGGAATGTCTGAATTGAGGCAGCATGACACAGGTGAGCCTTTCAAACCCGATCGAAGCGACCAGGCGACGGGCGCCCGCACGCTCTGAACGCATCTTCGACGGCTACAACACCACGGACGCCTATTCGATGGCCTTCGATGAGATGTTCGATGCTCGGGGCAATGTGCGCGGCCCGTACAAGGGCATTTATGCCGAGCTTGCGCCCTCGGACGCCTCAGAGCTCAGAGCCCGGGCCGAGGCGCTGGCCCGCGCGTTCATCGACCAGGGCATCACGTTCTCGCTGTCGGGCCAGGAGCGGCCCTTCCCGCTCGACCTGGTGCCACGGGTGATCTCGGCCGCCAGGTGGACCCGGTTGGAGCGCGGCATCACCCAGCGCGTCAAGGCCCTCGAGATGTATCTCGACGACATCTACGGCGACCAGGAGATCCTGCGCGACGGCGTCATCCCGCGCCGGCTGGTGACCTCCTGCCAGCACTTTCACCGCCAAGCCGTGGGCATCGTCCCGCCCAACGGCGTGCGCATCCACGTCGCCGGCATCGACCTGATCCGTGATGACCGCGGCAACTTCCGGGTGCTCGAGGACAACCTGCGCTCGCCCTCGGGGGTGTCGTATGTCATGGAGAACCGGCGCACCATGGCGCGGGTCTTCCCGAACCTGTTCGCCACCCACCGGGTGCGCGCCGTCGACGACTACTCCGCCCACCTGCTGCGGGCGTTGCGCAACTCCGCGGCCAGCAACGAGGCCGACCCGACGGTGGTGGTCCTGACCCCGGGCGTGGCCAACTCGGCCTACTTCGAGCATTCGCTGCTGGCCCGCCAGATGGGTGTCGAGCTGGTCGAAGGCCGCGACCTGTTCTGCCGCGACAACCAGGTTTACATGCGCACCACCGAGGGGGAGCGTCAGGTCGACGTCATCTATCGGCGCATCGATGACGATTTCCTCGACCCCATGTTGTTCCGCGGCGACTCGGTGCTCGGGGTGGCCGGCCTGGTCAACGCCGCCCGCTCCGGCAACGTGGTCATCTCCAGTGCGATCGGCAACGGGGTGGGCGACGACAAACTCGTCTACACCTATGTGCCGACCATTATCGAGTACTACCTCCGCGAAAAGCCGCTACTGGCGAACGTCGAGACCTTCCGCTGCTGGCTCGACGACGAACGGGAAGAGGTGCTGGACCGGATCCGCGAATTGGTGCTCAAGCCGGTCGAGGGGTCCGGCGGTTACGGCATCGTTTTCGGCCCGGAAGCCTCCAAAAAGGAGCTCGCCACCGTCGGTAAAAAGATTCGCGACGATCCCCGAAGCTGGATCGCGCAGCCGATGATGGAACTGTCGACTGTGCCGACGCAGATCGGAAGCACGCTGGCGCCCCGCTACGTCGACTTGCGGCCGTTCGCGGTCAACGACGGCGACGACGTGTGGGTGCTGCCGGGCGGCCTGACCCGTGTGGCACAGGTCGAGGGATCGCGGGTGGTCAATTCCAGCCAGGGCGGCGGGTCCAAGGACACCTGGGTGCTGGCACCGCGCGCTTCGACGGCCAACCGTGAGCTGGCGGCCGCGGAGATCGTGCATTCGCTGCCCGAGGAGGTGCCCGTCGTCGACACGTCGAAGGATGTTTCGCCGCCGCCGCGTCAACAGTCGCAGCAAACATCGGCAGCTGAAGGCGGTCGCTGATGCTCGCCCGCAATGCCGAGGCGCTGTACTGGATCGGTCGCTACGTCGAGCGGGCCGACGATACCGCGCGCATTCTCGATGTCGCCGTGCACCAACTGCTCGAGGACTCCAGCGTCGATCCCGACCAGGCCTCTCGGCTGTTGCTGCGGGTGCTCGGAATCGAGCTCCCAGACCACGAGCTGGATGTCTGGTCGCTGACCGACCTGGTGGCTTTCCACCCAAACACCCAGGGCGGCAGCTCCATTGTCGACGCGATCTCGGCGGCGCGGGAAAACGCAAAGTCGGCGCGGGAAGTCACGTCCAGCGAGACCTGGGAATGTCTCAACACCACCTATCACGCCCTAGCCGAACGTGAACGTGCCGCCAAACGCCTTGGGCCGCATGAATTTCTGTCGTTCATCGAAGGCCGCGCCGCGATGTTCGCCGGCCTGGCCGATTCGACGCTGTCACGCGACGACGGGTATCGCTTCATGTTGCTGGGCCGCGCGATCGAGCGGGTCGATATGACTGTGCGGCTGTTGCTGTCGCGGGTGGGGGACAGCGCGTCATCACCGGCGTGGGTGACGCTGCTGCGCTCGGCCGGCGCGCACGACACCTACCTGCGCACCTACCGCGGCGTGCTGGACGCCGGCCGGGTGGTCGAGTTCATGCTGCTCGACCGGCGGTTCCCGCGCTCGGTTTTCTACTCGCTGCGGCTGGCCGAACACAACCTCGATGAACTGTTGCACAATCCGCAGAGCCGGGTTGGGGCCACCGCTGAAGCGCAGCGGTTGCTCGGGCAGGCGCGCAGCAAACTGGAGTTCGTCCAACCCGGCGTGTTGCTCGAATCACTGGACAGCCGCTTGGCTGGCTTGCAGACAACCTGCAGCGATGTCGGAGAAGCGTTGGCGCTACAGTACTTCCACGCCGCGCCCTGGGTGGCGTGGTCGGATGCCGGCCACGGCGGCCGACTGGTCACCAGGCAAGGGAAAACCTGATGTGGCGGATGCGAGTGATACACACCACCGGATACGCCTACGAGTCGCCGGTGACCGCCTCCTACAACGAGGCCCGACTGACCCCGCGATCCAACAGCCGGCAAAACGTCATCATCAACCGTGTCGAAACCATTCCGGCCACCCGCTCCTACCGTTACATCGACTATTGGGGTACCGCGGTGACGGCGTTCGACCTGCACGCGCCGCACACTGAACTGACAGTGACGTCCTCGTCGGTCGTCGAGACCGAGCGCCCAGAGCCACCGGCGGTGAAGGTCACCTGGACCGACCTGCAATCGGCGGCCGTGATCGACCGGTTCGACGAAGTGCTGCGCCCCACCGAGTACACCCCGGCAAGCAAACGCGTTGCGGCCGCGGGCAGGCGGATCGCCGAATACCACGAGCCCGCCGAAGCCGTCATAGCCGCAGCCCGGTGGGCGCGCAGCGAGCTGGACTACCATCCGGGCACCACCGGTGTTCATTCGTCCGGCCTGGACGCGCTGCTCGAGGGCGAAGGAGTCGGCCAGGACTTTGCACACCTGTCGTTGATTGTGTTGCGCAGCATGGGAATTCCCGGGCGCTACGTGTCGGGGTATCTGCACCCCGACCGCGACGCAGTGATCGGCGATACCGTGGACGGCCACAGCCACGCGTGGATCCAGGCCTGGACCGGTGGCTGGTGGCACTACGACCCCACCCATGACTGCGAGATCACCGAGCAATACATCAGCCTGGGCGCCGGCCGCGACTACGCCGACGTGTCGCCGCTGAAAGGCATCTACTCCGGGGAGGGTGTCACCGACCTCGACGTGGTCGTGGAGATCACCCGGCTGGCTTAAGCCTCACGCGCCGGGGCTGCCCTGGCGGCCGATTAGCCCTCCGGCGCCGCCGGCACCGCCGATACCATCCGCGCCGGCGCCGGCGCCTGCCCCACCGGCACCGCCATTGCCGCCGTTACCGACAAAATGGGCATCCCCGCCGTTACCGCCGGGACCGCCCGACTGGTGGCCGGCGTTGCCGATGCCGCCGGCACCGCCGTTACCGGCGCTGCCGATCACGAATGCGCCGGCCCCGCCGTCGCCGCCGATGCCACCGCCGGATCCGCCGGTCCCGCCAACGCCACCCAGGCCGAACAGCCCGGCTCCACCGCCGAACCCGCCGCTGCCGCCCATGCTGCCGCCGGCAGCGCCGCCGGCGCCGCCGTTGCCGCCGGACCCGCCGCAGCCAAAGAGCACCGCCGCACGGCCGCCCGACCCGCCTCCGCCGCCAATACCCAAGCTGGTGGAGCTACCGCCGCCGCCACCGAAGCCCCCTGCGCCGCCGTTGCCGAACGCGCACCCGGCCGCGCCGCCTTCACCGCCGTCCCCGCCCGCCAGGCCGCCATGGCCGCCACCACCGCCGAGACCGCCGTTGCCGAACAGCGCTCCGCCGCTGCCGCCGTCGCCGCCCTGACCGCCTTGGCCGGCGGTGCCGACGGCGTTGTTGCCGCCGGCCCCGCCGGCCCCGCCGGTGCCGAACAATTGAGCATCGCCGCCGAGCCCGCCCATGCCCCCGGCGACGGTACCAAGTACGCCGGCACCGCCGGATCCGCCGGCCCCGCCGTTGCCGTACAGCAGCCCCCCGAGGCCGCCGTTTCCGCCGGTGCCCGCGAAACCGAGGGCGGCACCTGCGCCTCCGGTGCCCCCGGCCCCGCCGGTGCCGAGCAGCCAGGCGTTGCCGCCGAGCCCGCCGCTGCCGCCGGTGCCGCCGGTGCCGCCGGTGCCGCCGTTGCCGATCAGCCCGGCAGCCCCGCCGCTACCGCCGGCGACCCCGGCGAGCGTGCTGTCACCACCTCTGCCGCCGTTGCCGTACAAGATCCCGCCGTCTCCACCCGACTGTCCGATGCCACCGACGGTTGATCCGTCGGCGCCGTTGCCGATCAGTGGACGGCCCAGCAGCGCTTGCGTGGGCGCGTTGATCAGGTCGAGCACACTCTGCTGGACATTGGCTGCCTCAGCGCTGGCATACGAGCTCCCACCGGCGGACAGAGCCTGCACGAACTGGTCATGGAACGCCGACATCTGGGCGCCAATGCTCTGATACCCCTGGGCATGCGCCCCGAAGAGCGTCGCGACGGCTGCTGACACCTGATCGGCGGCGGCTGCCTGCACGCCGGTCGTCTGGATGGCCGCGACCACGTTGGCCTCGGTGATTGCCGAACCGATTCCGGCCAAATCAGAGGCCGCCGCAGCCATCGCCTCGGGTCCCGAGACCACAAAAGGCATCGGACCTCCACACATTGCTCGCAGGTAATCATTCGCGGGTAGGAGCGGATCGTATCGCGATCTGGTCGCAGACCGACGGTTTCTGCGGAACTGCTGTTCCAGGCAGCAGCCTAAGGGTCGCGTGGTGCCGATGAAGATGGCTTTTGGGGCGGTGTCGCGTCAGGCACCTGTTAGGGATCGCCGCCGGCGGCGGCGTCGCCGATCAGTGGCCGCCCAGCAGCGCTTGGGCGGGCGCATTGATTGCGCTGCGCAGGCTCTGCTGGACGTTGGCCTCGGTGCTGGCATACGCGTGAGCGCCAGAGGTCAGGGTCTGCACGATCTGGTCGTGTAATGCCGCCATCTGGGTGCCGATCGTCTGGTAGTCCTGGGCATACGATCCGTACAGCGCCGCGACGCCCGCGGACACCTGATCGGCCGCGGCCGCCGGCAGGCCGGTCGTTTGGACAGCCGCGATCGCGTTGGCCTCGCTGATCGTCGAAGCGACGCCAGCCAGATCGGCGGCTTTCGCCAGCATTGCCTCGGGCCCGGCGACTACATACGACATCCGGCACCTTTCATCGAGATAAAAGTAACTATTGCCCGATCACCAGATCGTATGCCCATCCAGACACCCAGTACGCGTTTCGGAGAAACATTCTCGGGGCTGGGGTGCGATGACGGGCGCGTAACCGTGGCTGGGCAACATGCAGGGTATGAGCGATTCATTGACGGACGCCAACGGGCCGGTACCGATTCGCCGTGAGCGAGGGCGCCCGACGCTGGCACTGCCCCTGGTGATCTGCCTTGGGCTGCTGTTCGGTGGGCTTGCCGTGGGTGTCGCGCTAGGCGGCGTGATGCCGTTGCCCTATGGGCCGGTGACCGCGGTTCTGGCGTACGTGCGCGCCGAGCCGATCGCGGTGCAAGTCGTGGCCACCGCGGTGTTCGCATCGTCGGTGCCGCTCGCGGTCTATGCAGCGACGGCGGCCACCCGATTGCGGCAGCTCGGAGCGACCGGTCCCGGTGCGACGATCGCGTTGGTCGGCGGCACGCTGGCGGCGGGCACGCTGGGTCTCACCGGCTTGCTGGGCTGGACTTTGTCGCGACCGGAAGTCAGCGCGGACACCGCGCTGGTTCGGGCGATCTACTTCCTGGTGTTTCTGGTCGGCGGCGCGGGGCACATCGTGGCCCTCGGTCTGCTGGTTGCCGGTATGGCGCTGCCAAGCCTCGCGCTGAGACTGCTGCCCAGACCGTTGGCCTGGATCGGCCTGACGATCGCTGCCCTCGCCGAACTGACGACGCTGGTGTTGGCCTGGCCGGAATTGGGCGTGATCTTGCCGATCGCCCGCGTCTCGGCACTGGCTTGGCTGGTGGTGGCCGGCGCGCTATTGCCGCGCGTGGACCTCGACCCGGTGTAGGTCGTCGCCGAGTTCGATCTGGCCGCTGAATTCGGTCGCGGCCAGCGCGCGCCACTGCTCCTCCTGCCCTGGCGCGATGGCCGGCACGTAGTGCGTCATGACCAGGGTTCCCACCCCGGCGCGCTTCGCGGTTGCCGCTGCTTCCTGCACCGACGAGTGGTAATCGCAGATGTCTTTGACCCGCTGCTGCGGGATGTGGGTGACGATGTCCTTACGGATCACCGTGTGGACCAGCGCGTCCGCTCCGGCGGCCAGCTTGTCGAGGCTGTCACACGGAACGGTGTCGCCGGCCAACACCACCGAAGCGCCACCGCATTCGATCCGGAACCCGATCGTCGGCGCCACCGGGCGATGATCGGTGGGGGCCACCCGGATCGTCACGCCGTCGCGGTCCCACACCGGGCCCTCGGTGTACTCGTGGACCTCGATCGGTGGCGGCGCGGTCAGATCGGCGTGATGGGCGATCCGATAGCCGATGTCGTGGCCGAATGCCTTCAGCGTCGCCTCCACCACCTCCGCGGTGCCCGGCGGCCCGATAATCGGCAGCGGCGAAGGATGAGGCGCGAAGTTGGTGACCCAACTCGTGATGAGCACGTCGCCGAGTTCGGCGATGTGGTCGCTGTGCAGGTGGGTGAGCAGCAGGGCCGACAAGCCGGCGGCGCCCACGCCGACAGCCGCCGCGCGTTGCAATACGCCGCGCCCGCAATCCACCAGGAACACCTGTCCGCCCGCCCGCACCAGGGTCGACGGTCCGGCGCGGTTCGGGTCGGGGATGGGGCTTCCGGTTCCCAGCAACGTGATCTCGATCATGGCCCTATCCTTGCAAGCCGGACCAATGCGTGGTGGCCTATCTACCGATTCAGCTGGCGGGTGAGGGGATTCGGCCTTGACGATGCGACGGACACGCTGGGCTGTCGCGAACACCGGCCACAGAAGAGCCGCGAGGTTGGGGGCGACAATCCCGGTAGCCGTCGCGGTCCCTCGTCGAGGTTGTCGAGTTCGCCAGCGCATCGGCCTCGTGTGGACCCGTGGACCTGACGGTTTGCTTGCTAATCGCCGCGTGTTCCCGTGTCGGCTTTCCCGCCGCGCGAGTTCGCCGTAGCCTGGTGTTAACCAGATCACCAGCGGCGGGAGGCCTTAATGCGGATCGCGGACGTCTTGCGGAACAAGGGGGCGGCGGTGGTGACGATCAACCCCGACGCGACGGTCCGGGAACTGCTTGCCGGCCTCGCCGATCAGAACATCGGCGCCATGGTGGTGATCGGCCCGGAGGGTGTTGTCGGCATCGTGTCGGAACGCGACGTCGTACGCCAGCTGCACACGCATGGCGCCAGCGTGCTGTCGCGCCCGGTCTCCAAGATCATGACCAGCGCCGTCGCCACCTGCACAAAATCCGACACGGTCGACAGCATCAGCGTGCTGATGACAAAAAACCGGGTGCGCCACGTGCCGGTGCTCGACGGCCGAAAGCTGATCGGCATCGTCAGCATCGGTGACGTGGTGAAGACGCGCATGGGAGAACTCGAGGCCGAGCAGCAGCAGCTGCAGTCCTACATCACTCAAGGCTGATTGCCGGGCAAGGCTGATTGCCGGGGCGGACAACTAGCGCCAGGAGTACTCGGCGCGCAGTCGGGCCGCCACCAAGTCGAAGATCTCGCGTTCCAGGATCGCGCCCTCGCGGCGGATACTCTCCTCGGGCACGTCGAGCACCCGGTCCAACCGTACCCAGCTCTGCCTGCCCTCGTAATCCCAATCGCCCGAACCGATTCCGACCCAGTCCGGGTCCGCGGCCTCGCGCTCCTGGCTGGACACCATCAGCCCCAGCAGCACGCTGCGGTCCCGGCCCACGACCAGGACCGGTCGGTCTTTGCCGCGGGTCGGGTCTTCCTCGTAGACCACCCACGTCCAGACGATCTCTCCGGGATCGGCCCGGCCATCGAGATCTGGGGCGTAGACCAGTTTGCGGGCCCGCTGGGCAGTGGGGAAGCTGGCGCTGGTCACCGGACGGCCGGCGGTGATCTCGGCGGGTGGTGGCGGCACAGCCGAGACCATGATGTTCGCGGTGATCTTGACCGCTTGCTGGATAGTACGCAGTGTGTCCTGCGTGTTCTGCAGCTGACGGACAACCTTCGGAGCCTCGTTGAACACCAGGTTCTCCGCGAAGCGCTGGAACGTCTTCCACTGTGACTTCCGGGCGGACGCCATGTTCGCAGCATAGACGCGATCAGCCGAGCGCGATCGGGTCTCAGTGTGTCCTGGCGGCGCTGCACGGATAGGCTGGAAACCCGCAACCGCCGTTCCAGGAGATTCCCATCAGCAGTTTCGCCGACAAGACCTTCACCCCGCCGGCGCAGATTCGGAACTTCTGCATCATCGCCCACATCGATCACGGCAAGTCGACGCTGGCCGACCGGATGCTGCAGCTGACCGGGGTGGTCGACGAGCGCTCGATGCGGGCCCAGTACCTGGACCGGATGGACATCGAGCGGGAACGTGGCATCACCATCAAGGCCCAGAATGTGCGGCTGCCCTGGCAGATCGGCGACGAACAGTACGTCCTGCACCTGATCGACACCCCTGGCCACGTCGACTTCACCTACGAGGTGTCGCGTGCGCTGGAGGCTTGTGAGGGTGCGGTGCTGCTGGTCGACGCCGCCCAGGGCATCGAGGCGCAGACCCTGGCCAATCTCTACCTGGCGCTGGACCGCGACCTGACGATCATCCCGGTGCTCAACAAGATCGACCTGCCGGCCGCCGACCCGGATCGCTACGCGGGTGAGATCGCCCACATCATCGGCTGCGAACCCGGCGACGTGCTGCGCGTATCCGGCAAGACCGGGGAGGGCGTGGCCGACCTGCTCGACCACGTGGTGCGTGAGGTGCCGTCCCCGCAGGGCGACGCCGACGCACCCACCCGCGCCATGATCTTCGACTCCGTCTACGACATCTACCGCGGTGTGGTGACCTACGTCCGCGTCGTCGACGGCAGGATCAGCCCGCGCGAGCGCATCGCGATGATGTCCACCGGAGCCACCCACGAACTGCTCGAGGTCGGCATCGTCTCGCCCGAACCGAAACCAAGCGATGGCCTGGGTGTGGGGGAGGTCGGCTACCTGATCACCGGAGTCAAGGACGTTCGTCAGTCCAAGGTCGGTGACACCGTGACGACGGCTCGCCATGGCGCCAAGGCGGCGCTGACGGGCTACCGTGAACCCAAGCCGATGGTCTACTCCGGGCTGTATCCCGTCGACGGCTCGGACTACCCGAACCTGCGCGACGCCCTGGATAAGTTGCAGCTCAACGACGCGGCGCTGACCTATGAGCCGGAAACGTCGGTGGCGTTGGGCTTTGGGTTCCGGTGTGGCTTCCTGGGCCTGCTGCACATGGAGATCACCCGCGAGCGCCTGGAGCGCGAGTTCGACCTGGACCTGATCTCGACGTCGCCGAACGTCGTGTACCGGGTTGTGTTGGAAGGAGGGGCGGACAACACGGACCTTGTTGTGACCAACCCGTCGGACTGGCCGGAGGGCAAAATCCGCGCGGTTTACGAGCCCGTGGTGAAGACCACCATCATCGCGCCCAGTGAGTTCATCGGCACCATCATGGAACTGAGCCAATCGCGCCGCGGCGAGTTGGGCGGCATGGACTATCTGTCACCCGAGCGGGTGGAGCTGCGGTACACAATGCCGCTCGGGGAGATCATCTTCGACTTCTTCGACTCACTGAAGTCGCGCACTCGCGGTTACGCCAGCCTCGACTACGAAGAGGCCGGCGAGCAGGAAGCCCAACTGGTCAAGGTCGACATCCTGCTGCAGGGCGAGGCCGTTGACGCGTTCAGCGCAATCGTGCACAAGGACTCGGCGTTCGCCTACGGCAACAAGATGACCACCAAGCTCAAAGAGCTGATCCCGCGACAGCAGTTCGAAGTGCCGGTGCAGGCCGCTATCGGATCGAAAATCATTGCGCGCGAGAACATCCGCGCAATCCGCAAGGACGTGCTGTCCAAGTGCTACGGCGGTGACATCACCCGGAAACGCAAACTTCTGGAGAAGCAGAAGGAAGGCAAGAAGCGGATGAAGACCATCGGGCGGGTCGAAGTGCCACAGGAAGCGTTCGTCGCAGCGTTGTCCACCGAAGCCGCGGGGGACAAGGGCAAGAAGTAAGGCAAAGAAGTAGCGGAGGGCTTGGTGGCATTGCCGACGGCTGCCGATGCCGACGCGCTCTTCACGACGTTCTCTCAGCAGTGGGACCAGTGTGATGGCACGACGCTGACCAAGAGGGGCGACAAGGTCAGCTTTATCGACAAGATAACGGACGTACGGGTTGCCAATTCCGTTCTTGCGGCAACCGTTTTCGTCGAAGCCAGGTTGCCCGGCTCACCAAGCGCGCCCCGTCGGCCCCTGGATCAGCCGATCTCAACACCAGCGCCATCGATATCGCGCGCATCATGATGGACAAAGTCAGCGCCTTGAGCTGACCTGCTCACATGGGTGCGTTGGCGGGCTGGAACATCCCGGAGCTGTCGGCTTCCTCCTCGGCGCGGATCACGTGGACCACCGCGTTGATCAGCGCCAGATGAGTGAACGCCTGGGGGAAGTTGCCCAGGTGGTGCCCGGTCCGCGGCTCGATCTCCTCGGCGTAGAGGTACAGCGGGCTGGCGTAGGCCAGTAGCCGCTCGCACAGCCGCTTGGCGCGCCTCACCTCACCAATCTCTACCAGCGCTGACACCAGCCAGAACGAGCAGATGGTGAACGTGCCTTCCTCGCCGGACAGCCCGTCGTCGGTCTCGTGCACCCGGTATCGCAGCACCAGGCCTTCCTCGGTGAGTTCGTCGGCGATGGCAAGCACGGTGTTGCGCACGCGCGGGTCGTCCGGCGGCAGGAATCGGGTCAGCACCACCAGCAGCAGTGAGGCGTCCAGCGCGTCATCACCGTAGCGCTGGGTGAACGCGCCCCGGGAGTCCACCCCGTGTTCGAGAATGTCGGCTTTGATCTCCTCGGCGATGGCCCGCCACTGTTGGGCGTAGCTCTTCTCGCCCTGCCGCTCGGCCAGCTTGGCGCCACGGTCAAGGGCAACCCAGCACATCACTTTCGACGACGTGAAGTGCTGTGGCTCCCCGCGCACCTCCCAGATTCCCCGGTCGGGCTCACGCCAGTGCTCGATCGCCTCTTCCACCTGCCGCTTCAGCACCGGCCACAGGGTCTCCGGGACTTGCTCGCGGGATTTGGCGTGCAGGTAGAACGAGTCCAGAATCGAGCCCCAGATGTCGTGCTGGTCCTGGTTGTAGGCGCCGTTGCCGATGCGCACCGGCCGCGCGTGGTCGTAGCCGGACAGGTGGTGCAGTTCCTCTTCGACCAGGCTGCGCTCACCACCCACGCCGTACATCACCTGCAGCGGATGGCGTTCGTTGTTGTTGGCGCCGGACACGTCGGCGATGAACGCGAAGAAGTCGTCGGCCTCGCGGTCCAGTCCGAGGGTGTAGAGGCCCCACAACGCGAACGTCGAGTCACGAATCCAGGCGTAACGGTAGTCCCAGTTGCGTTCGCCGTGCGGGGTCTCGGGAAGCGACGTGGTGCTGGCCGCCAGCAAAGCGCCGGTGGGGGAGTACGTCAGCCCTTTCAGCGTGAGCGCGCTGCGCTGTAAGTATTCCCGCCACGGGTGGTCGGGGAAGTTACCGATGTTGATCCACTGCCGCCAGCACTCAGTGGTTTTCCACATCCTGTCGGCGGCCTCTTCGTAGGTCTGCGGCGCCGGGTGCTTGGTCCAGCTCAGCGCGACGAACACGTCGTCGCCCTCGGTCATCCGGGTGCGGGCCCGCGCTTCCCGGCCCTCCAGCCCGATGTTCAGATTGGTGGTCAGCCGTAGCGTCGGGTGGGCATCTGGTTGCCTGGCGGCACGGGCGATGGCCTCGCCGTATGCGTTGGCGGAGTATTCCCAGGTGGCGCCGACGCGGTGGTAGTCGAATGCCGGTTCGCAGCTCATCATCAGCTCGACGGTCCCGCTGACGCAACGCACCGTGCGCAGCAGGATGTGCTCGGCGTCCCAGTCCATCGGGGTACGACGGTGGGTTCGCGATCGCCGCTCGATGTCGTGCCACGGCCCCATCACCAGCGCGTCGCGCACGATCAGCCACCCGGTGTGGGTCTGCCAGGTGGTCTCCATGATCAGACTGCCGGGAAGATAGCGGCGGGCCGAGGGCACCGACACGCCGTAGGGGCCCAGCCGGAAATGACCGGCGCTGCGGTCCAGGATCGCGCCGAACACACTCGGGGAGTCCGGCCGGGGCACACACAGCCACTCCACCGAACCGGCCGGCGAGATCAGGCAGGTCGTCTCCCAATCGGACAGGAACGCGTAATCGGCAATCGGCGGAAACGGGTTGCGCAGCGGTGAGCTGGGGTTGAAGATCGCGGGCGCGCGGAAATCAACGGACGCGGCAGGGGCTGCGTCGAACGCTTGAATTTCAGATGTCTCGGTGGCCTCAGAAGCTGCGGTGGCCTCAGCAGCCTCCGAGGCCTCGTCTGCGTGTTCGGCGTGCAAAACCATCCCGACATCATCAACTGTCGACCTGCCCTGCGTCCACCACCCCGGCTCCCCTTCGCCCAAGTGTCGGGGGTTCACCCGGCGCGCCTCGCGTACTTGGGTGCGTGCTCGGGGAGCGGACCGATCGCCACCATGTAACCGACCATCCGCCGCAATGCCGGTGACCGGCTCACCAGCCGTATGCCGCGGCCTGGTTCAGGGTCGGCGTCCGCCACCGCGATCGCAACCACCTGGGCATGGATCATCCGTTGTATCGTCTGCAGAATCACCGTTGGTACCCAGCGGCGCACCTGTACCCGGGCCAGCTGTCGCGTGGACACTCGCCCGGCGCGCAGCGGACCGGCCAGTAGGCGTGCGGCCGCGACCGCGTCGGCCACCGCCAGGTTGATTCCGACGCCACCGACCGGAGACATCGCGTGCGCCGCGTCGCCGATGAACAGCACACCGTCGGAATACCATCGCCGGAGCCGATTAAGTTGCACGTCAAGCAGTTTCACGTCGTCGAACGAACTCACGGCGCCGACGCGGTCGGCGAGCCAGGGCACCACGCTCACCAGTACTCGGTGCAACGACTCGATGCCCTGCGCACGCATCTCGCTGTCGGTTCCCTTCGGAATGATGTAGGCGATCTGGTAGTAGTCACCGCGGTCGATCATGATGGTCCCGTGCCCGGCGTTGAAGATGCCGGCAAGCCCGCTCGGATCATCGGGTTGGCGAGGCATCCGGAACCACCACACATCCATCGGCGCGCCGAAGCCTTGCGGTACCAGGCCCATCGCTGAGCGCACGGTCGACCCCCGGCCGTCACAAGCCACCGTCAGTTCCGCGCGCATCTGTTTGGTTTCGCCGGACTCGTCACGGTAGGTAACGCCTTGGACGCGGTCGCAGTCGCGGCCGCGGTCTCCTCCGGTACCCCGGAGCACCCCGGTCACCTCGGTGCTGCGCAGCAACCGGAAGTTGGGCTCCGTCCCGGCGGCGGCGGCCAGTAGTTCCAGGAAATCCCACTGCGGTACCAGGGCGATGTGCTGATGGGCGCCGGGCAGGCGACTCAGGTCGAGATCGACCGGTTGGCCCTGCAGCTTCATCCGGACGGTGTCGATGAGGCGATGCGGGATCTGTGCGAACCGCGACCCCAAGCCGAGTTCGTCAAGCAGACGCAGAGTGCTGGCGTGCACCGTATCCCCGCGGAAGTCGCGCAGGAAATCAGCGTGCTTTTCCATCACCGTGACGTCAACACCGGCGCGGGCCAACAACAAACCGAGCATCATGCCTGCCGGACCGCCGCCGGCGATGAGGCAGGTTGTTTCGTCTGGTCGCTGTGGCATCGGCCGATCTTGGCACATTGGTTTCGGCTGCCGGGCCGAATAGTGTGAGTCCGGTGAACGGGTTCCTGAATTGGTGGGACGGTGTCGAGCTGTGGCTTTCCGGGCTGCGCTTCGTCCTTCAGGCGCTGGCGGTGATGCCGGTCGTGCTGGCCGTGGCCTACCTCACGGCGGCGTTGCTGGACGCCCTGCTGGGAAAGGGAATCCGATGCATGCGCCGCGCCCGCCACTCCGACGAGGCGCCCAGGTAACCCGGATGCCGCGGTCGCACGTCACGCTGGTCCTTGTTGCGCTCGTGGTGCTGGTGATCGCCACCTGGCTGCTGACGCGCTGAGGCGCGCTCGAGACGACACCTCGACTGATTCTGTTAGGCTTCGCGACATGCACGCAGCAGTCGGTGCTTTGGGGCGCTCTGAGTTCGCGCCCGGCCGCGTGAGTGGGGCCATGGCGATCTGCGCGGTGGCCGACCTGCACTGTTGTCGCTGACTCCCAACCCGGGCGCGGTTTGGTGTGGAGTTCGTGAATTCCCTGAGTGATTCAGCGATCGCCTTTCCGCAGCTACGGGACCGTCATTCACAAGTCCCGCGCTGGAAGGCCACCAATGCCGCAGATGTTCAAGGACATCGGGAGCACGTTGCGCTGGCAGCACGCCGTCGCGCTCGCGCTGATCGTCGGTGTCGTCGCGGCGTGTCACGGTGGACCCAGCGACGTCGTCGGTGGCGGGGGACCGGCCGACGCGCATACGAGTATCACGCTGCTCTCCTACTCGGCGCCAGAACCGGGCTGGAGCAAGGTGATTCCCGCGTTCAACGCGTCCGAAGAGGGCAAGGGCGTGCAGGTAATCACCTCATACGGGGCCTCCGGTGACCAATCCCGCGGTGTTGTCGACGGCAAGCCTGCCGATCTGGTGAACTTCTCGGTCGAACCGGACATCTCTCGATTGGTCGAGGCCGGCAAGGTTTCCAAGGACTGGGATACCGACGCCACCAAGGGCATCCCGTTCGGGTCGGTGGTGACGTTGGTGGTGCGTGCGGGCAATCCGAAGAACATCAGGGATTGGGATGACCTGTTGCGGCCCGGTGTGGAGGTCATCACGCCCAGCCCGCTGAGTTCGGGTTCGGCCCAGTGGAATCTGCTCGCCCCGTACGCCGCCAAGAGCGAAGGTGGCCGCACTAGCCAAGCGGGAATTGACTTTGTCGGCCGGTTGGTGCGTGAACACGTCAAATTGCGCCCGGGATCGGGACGGGAAGCCACCGATGTTTTTGTCCAGGGCAGC
The DNA here is from genome assembly GCA_963763005.1 of uncultured Actinomycetota bacterium. GTDB lineage: Bacteria > Actinomycetota > Actinomycetes > Mycobacteriales > Mycobacteriaceae > Mycobacterium. Next base: position 171,714 of record CAVXMI010000005.1, on the reverse strand, counting down.
GGTGACGTGCTGATCAGCTATGAGAACGAGGCCATCGCCACCGAACGGCAGGGCAAGCATGTCGAACACATCACCCCGCCGCAGACCTTCAAGATCGAAAACCCCCTGGCGGTGGTGAGCACCAGCCCGCACTTGGGTGCCGCCACAGCGTTCAAGAACTTCCAGTACACGGCCCAGGCGCAGAAACTATGGGCACAGGCCGGATTCCGGCCGGTCGATCCGGCGGTGGCCGCCGATTTCCGCGACCAGTTTCCCGCGCCGGCGAAACTGTGGACGATCGCCGACCTGGGCGGCTGGGGCACAGTGGATCCGCAGCTGTTCGGCAAGGGCACCGGCAGCATCACCAAGATCTACATGCAGGCCACCGGATGACTGGATCCTTTCCGGGCGCAAGCCTCGACCCAGAGGCGATCCGGCCCGAGCTCGACCACTCCGCGGGTGAGTCGGATGTGCGCCTTTCCGGCCGTGCGGGCAGCACTTCCCTGCGGGTCGGTGTTGCAGTGGTCTGGCTTTCGGTGATCGTGCTGCTGCCGCTGGCCGCCATCGCCTGGCAGGCCGCGGGCGGCGGCTGGCAAGCCTTCTGGCTGGCGGTCACCTCCCATCCGGCGCTGGAGTCGTTACGGGTGACGCTCACCATTTCCGGCGGAGTCACGGTCGTCAACACGGTGTTCGGTCTGCTGATCGCCTGGGTGCTGGTGCGCGACGACTTCGTCGGCAAACGGCTCGTCGATGCGATCATCGATCTGCCGTTCGCGCTGCCCACCATCGTCGCCAGCCTGGTGATGCTGGCTCTGTACGGGACCAATAGCCCGGTGGGTCTTCATCTTCAGCACACCGCGTGGGGTGTGGGGGTGGCGCTGGCGTTCGTCACGTTGCCGTTCGTGGTACGCGCCGTCCAACCGGTGCTGCTGGAAATCGATCGGGAGACCGAGGAGGCAGCGGCGTCGCTGGGCGCCAGCGGCGCGAAGGTCTTCACCTCCGTGATACTTCCGTCGCTGACGCCGGCATTGTTATCCGGTGCGGGCCTGGCGTTCTCGCGGGCCATCGGTGAGTTCGGTTCGGTGGTGCTGATCGGTGGCGCGGTGCCGGGCAAGACCGAAGTTTCGTCGCAGTGGATCCGAACCTTGATCGAGAACGACGACCGCACCGGTGCTGCCGCAATATCTGTTGTGCTGCTGTCGATCTCGTTCGTAGTACTCCTATTTTTACGCATCATCGGTGCCCGTGCGGCCAGACTGGAGGGGATGGCCGAGTGACATCGTCGCCGTGGATTCGCCACCTGCTCCGATCTACCGCACTGGCGTACATCGTTGTGCTGCTGGCCATCCCGGTGGCGCTGATCCTATGGCGCACCTTCGAACCCGGGTTTGGTCAATTCTACGCCTACATCAGTACGCCGGCGGCGATATCGGCGCTGAACCTGTCGCTGCTGGTGGTGGCCATCGTGGTGCCATTGAATGTGATCTTCGGTATCCCGACGGCATTGGTGCTCGCCCGCAACCGATTTCGTGGTAAGGGCGTGCTGCAGGCGATCATCGATCTGCCGTTCGCAGTCTCGCCTGTCATCGTCGGCGTCGCGCTGATCTTGCTGTGGGGATCGGCCGGTGCTCTGGGCTTCGTCGAGAAAGACCTCGGGTTGAAGATCATCTTCGGCCTGCCCGGCATTGTGCTGGCCAGTGTCTTCGTCACCCTGCCGTTTGTGGTGCGCGAAGTCGAACCGGTACTGCACGAATTGGGAACCGATCAGGAGGAAGCGGCCGCAACGCTGGGTTCTAGCTGGTGGCAGACGTTTTGGCGGATCACGCTGCCATCCATCCGGTGGGGCCTGACATACGGCATTGTGCTGACCATCGCCCGTACTCTCGGTGAATACGGCGCGGTCCTCATGGTGTCGTCCAACCTTCCGGGCAAGTCGCAGACGCTGACACTGCTGGTCTCGGACCGCTACAATCGCGGGGCGGAGTATGGCGCCTACGCGCTGTCGACGCTGCTGATGGCTGTCTCCGTGGTGGTCTTGATTGTCCAGGTAGTTCTCGACGCCCGGCGAGCACGAGCGACCAGCCGTGCCTGACAAGGAGATTCGGAGATGACTGACACCGGGACCGACCCGGGCGCAGAGGCCATCATCGTTCAGGACGCCTACAAACGTTATGGCGACTTCGTCGCATTGGACCATGTGGACTTCGTGGTGCCCGCCGGTTCGCTGACCGCATTGCTGGGCCCCAGCGGTTCGGGCAAGTCGACGCTGTTGCGCACCATCGCCGGTCTCGACCAGCCTGACACCGGGACCGTCACGATCAACGGTAGCGACGTCACCCGGGTGCCGCCGCAGCGGCGCGGCATCGGATTCGTGTTCCAGCACTATGCCCCGTTCAAGCACTTGACTGTGCGCGACAACGTGGCGTTCGGGTTGAAGATCCGCAAGCGGCCCAAGGCCGAGATCAAGGCCAAGGTCGACAACCTGCTGGAGGTGGTGGGCCTGAGCGGATTTCAGAGCCGCTATCCCAACCAGCTTTCCGGCGGTCAACGACAGCGGATGGCGCTGGCCCGGGCGCTGGCGGTCGACCCGGAAGTGCTGCTGCTCGACGAGCCGTTCGGAGCGCTGGACGTCAAAGTGCGCGAGGATCTGCGGACCTGGCTGCGGCGCCTGCATGACGAGGTGCACGTCACCACGGTGCTGGTCACCCACGACCAGTCCGAGGCGCTGGATGTGGCCGATCGGATAGCCGTGCTCAACAAAGGCCGTATCGAGCAGGTCGGATCCCCGACCGACGTCTACGACGCTCCGGCCAACGCGTTCGTCATGTCCTTCCTGGGTGCAGTGTCCACGCTGAACGGCGCCTTGGTCCGCCCGCACGACATCCGGGTCGGCCGGACTCCCAACATGGCGGTTGCTTCTGCCGACGGCACCGCCGAGTCCACCGGGGTCATCCGGGCCGTCGTCGACCGGGTGGTGGTGCTGGGGTTCGAGGTTCGTGTGGAGTTGACCAGCGCGGCCACCGGGGGCGCTTTCACCGCCCAGATCACCCGGGGCGATGCCGAGGCGCTCGCCTTACGGGAGGGTGACACCGTTTACGTGCGCGCCACCCGGATACCGCAAATTGCCGGTGAGTCGACGACCCTGCGTGATGATCGAGCCGGCGGCGTCGACGAGGATCAGACCACGCTGACGTCGGCGTGATTCCAGTTGTGTCGACATCGAGTTCGACAGCGGGCTGTCGCACTTCTGCGTGCTGGGGATTGTCCTCGCCGAGCACGTCAGCTTGCCGGACCTGCAACCCGCGCTCAGCCAGACCGCAGCCCGCGATCTGACGTCGGTTGTCGACCCGGGCGTGGTAGGAGTGTCGTCACGAGGCGTGCAACCCGCATTCGGTCTTGGCCAGCCCCTGCCAGCGCCCGCTGCGCGGGTCGGCGCCTTCGACGGGTTTGGCCGTGCACGGGGCGCAGCCGATCGACGGATAGCCTTCGTGGACAAGCGGATTGACCAGCACGCCGTGCTCGGCGATATAGTCCTGCGTCTCCTCGTCGGTCCACGCCGCCAGCGGGTTGATCTTCACCAGTTTGAACGCCTCGTCGAAGCTGATCAGCGGGGAGTTGGCGCGGGTGGGTGCCTCGACCCGGCGCAGTCCGGTCACCCAAGCGGAGTAGCCGCGCAGCGTCTTGCCCAGCGGAACGACCTTGCGCAGCCGGCAGCACTCGCCGGGCTCACGTGCGAACAGGTCCTTGCCCAGCAGTTCATCCTGCTCGGCAACGGTGTGCTCCGCGTGACATTGAGCACCCGGATGTCGTAGACGGATTCGACCGCGTCGCGGGTGCCGATGGTTTCCACGAAGTGGTAGCCGGTGTCCAGAAATATCACCGGTACGCCCGGCCTCACTTTGGCGGCCAGATCCACCAGCACGGCGTCCTGCATGTTGGAGGCCACCACGTAGTTGCACGTCGCCCACCGGTTGACACCGCCGAAGGTCTCGTCGGTCCACCGCAGCAATTCGGCGGCGCTGGCGCCGTCGAGTTCGGCCGCGCCGCGGGCCGCAAGCTCACGCAGCTCGGGTTCGGCCAGTCTGGTCGCATCGCTCATCGCAGGTCGTCCTCCTCGGCCCGAATAGTCCACTGCGCGAATCGTTCACCGTCGGTGCGGTGTTCGACGAAGTTGCGCACCACCCGGTCGATGTAGTCGCTCAGCTCGTCGCCGGCGACCTTGTGCTGGCGAAGTTTTCGGCCGAAACCGCTATCCAGGCCGAGGCCGCCGCCCAGATGTGCCTGTAAGCGCAGCGCCCACTGGCCCTCGTTGCGGACCTTTGCCGGACGGGCTGTGGTCATTCGGGGGTTCTCCTTCGCGAAGGCTGCAAGCATGGACGGCGCAGTTCACCGGTACTTTTTCGGCGGCGCAGATCCGGCGGCCAGCTGAAAGGTACGGGTGGGCTGGGTCTACGAGATCAAGGCAGACAGCAGCAGCTGCAGACGCGCTTGAGGTCGACATACCGCCGCGCCACCAGCGCAACGCGCAGGTTCGAATTGGCGACGGTCACGGCACATAGTCTGCCATGGATGGCGACCAGCCGCGCGACCAGGTCAAATTTCTTCTCACAGTGGTCCGGGAACTACGCAGCAACCCCGAGTTGTTGGGCAAACACCCCTGAGAACATCGTCCGCCCTACTGGTTCGATCGCCTGGCCGGGAGATGCGACCTTCAAATCGTCAACGCTTCGCAGATATCTGCGCTTCGCCGGTGATCGAAATGGAATCTCGGAGAGAGGGCGCAGCTGACGCCCAACGAATTAGCCGGCAGCGACGAACCAGTCGAAACACCGTCTGCCGAAACCAGCGAACAATTCGGGGCGGTCATCCAGGACAGCGATGATGCCGATATCCGGCTGGATCTGCGCGCCATGCGAAGATTTGGCATGACTGTTCGTGAGGCACCGGTTGACCTGCCCGCCATGCTGCCGAGTCCCGGACATCCGTTCGGGCTGTACCTGCATGTCCCGTTCTGCGTGACCCGGTGCGGGTATTGCGACTTCAACACCTACACCCCGGCCGAGCTGGGCGGCGTCAACCCGGATGCCTGGCTGCTGGCGCTGCGCGCGGAGCTCGAGCTGGCGGCCGCACGGCTGGACGCACCGACGGTGAACACCGTTTTCGTCGGCGGAGGGACACCGTCGCTGCTGGGCGGTGAGCGCCTGACCAGATTGCTCGGCATGGTGCGCGAGCATTTTGAGCTGGCATCTGACGCCGAGATCACCACCGAGGCCAACCCCGAGTCGACTTGGCCGGAGTTCTTCGACGCCATCCGTGCAGCCGGTTACACGCGGGTGTCGCTCGGCATGCAGTCGGTGGCTCCGCGGGTGCTGGCGACCCTGGACCGGGTGCACTCGCCGGGCCGCGCGGCGGCCGCGGCCCGCGAGGCAATGGACGCGGGCTTCGAACACATCAACCTTGACCTGATCTACGGAACCCCGGGGGAGTCCGATGACGACCTGCTGCGCTCTGTCGACGTGGCGATCGAGGCCGGAGTAGACCATGTGTCGGCGTACGCCCTGGTCATCGAAGACGGCACCGCACTGGCCCGGCGGGTCCGGAGCGGAGAGCTGGCCGCGCCCGACGACGACGTGCTGGCACGTCGCTACGAGATGGCCGACGCACAGCTGTCGGCGGCCGGGTTCAGCTGGTACGAGGTGTCCAACTGGTCCCGGCCAGGCGGTGAGTGCCGGCACAACCTCGGCTACTGGGACGGTGGCCAGTGGTGGGGCGCAGGACCGGGGGCGCACGGTTACATCGGCGCGACGCGCTGGTGGAACGTCAAGCACCCCAACACCTATGCGGAGATGCTGGCCGGTGCGACGCTGCCGGTGGCGGATTTCGAGCAGCTCGGGACGGACGCGCTGCACACCGAAGAAGTGCTGCTGAAAATCCGGCTGCGTCAGGGACTGCCGCTGGCCGGGCTGGACGCCGCCGAACACGAGCGAGCCCAGGCCGTGGTGGCCGACGGGTTGCTGGAATCCGACGGCGACAGACTGGTCCTCACCGGCCGGGGCCGACTGCTTGCCGACGCGGTTGTGCGTACGCTGCTGGGGTAACCCAGCGGCGTCGAATTTCAGGTGATCGGGAACCAGTGCTGGATGATGCGGCCGATCTCGATGTAGAGCGGGATCCCGATCGTGACGTTATAGGAGAACGTCAAACCCAGTGATGCGGCCAGCGGCAGGGTCGGGCTGGCCTCGGGGATCGCGAGCCGCTGGACCGCAGGCACGGCGATGTAGGAGGCTGCGCCGCACAGCACCGCGAACAGGACGTAGGTTCCCGGCTTGAAATCGGCGCCGATGGCGTAGGCGTAGGTGTGAGCCACGATGATCCCCAGCGTCGCGAAGAGGTTGGGCGCCAGTAGACCGAAGAAGATGAAACCGCGGCCCGCCGACCTCAGGTCCTTCAACTTACGCGAGGCCGTCATGCCCATCTCGAGCAAGAACAGGGCGAGCACGCCCTGGAACGCCGTGACAAAGAAAGTGTCGTCGTCGTGGACGACCTTTTGTCCCTGCAGCCCGCTGATGAGGCCGATGATGATGCCGCCGATGAGGAGAGCGAGCCCGGGGTTGAGGAATACCTCCTGTAGTAGCTCGCGTGACAAGAAGCGCGACTTCTTGCCGCTGCCACCGACTGTGCCCGGTTCCGGGTGCTCCCGCTTTTCCAGCGAGATCTCTAACTCCTGCTCGATATCCCGTTCGCGCTGGGACACGAGGCCGTCGGCTTGAGTTGGCCGGGCGGCCGCCCCTGGCCCGACCCCGACCTTCGCGGGTGGGGTGTAGCCGGGCTCGTCGGGCATGAATCCGGCCTCGTCCATGCCTCTGTGCCGCAGCCGCGCCACCAGGTACAGCGCCACCAGGCAGCCGGGAATCTCCATGACGGCCAGCATGACCGGCATGTAGGCGTTGAAGGCGATGCCTACGCTGGTGAGGACGGCCACGCAGGTGGCAAAGGTTCCTGCCGAGTCCGATCCGTAATAGCCGGCGACCGTCGCCTTGTCGACTCGCCGCATGGCAGTCATGCGGCTCAGCAGGAAGTAGGCGAGGGTACCGATCAGGAAGTTCGAGACGAAGCCCAAGACCATGAACCCAAGGATGCTGCCGATGCTGGACGCCCTGACCGTGGCGAGCTCTTCACCGCCATGCCAGCCGATGGCCAGCAGCAGGTACATGGTCAAGCCCTGGTAGATCACGTACGGGAACTCAAACCGCACCTTGAGGATTGGGATCAGGAACCCGAAGTAAAAGAACAGCAAAAGCGGTTTGAACAGGTTATGGGTGAAGTTCTCCCAGAACTCGTGCAGCATTGACGCCTCCCATTGCTTCGTGCTGCGATCCAAGAAGCAACCGCCGCAAGCGGAGCAACCGGGAACAGCGCAGACAACCCTGAAAATCTAGCGAGGCTGCTGCCAAACCGCCACTCGGGACGGGCACCGAACCGCCAGGTTTCAGCGTGTTTTGCCCGCGCGGCGGCCTCCGGCACGGCCATGTAACAATCACCCGTGCCAATTGCGCTGGCAAAGTGCCGTCAAGGAGCGATTGGCGTGAGTTCAGTATGAATTCACTGTCAATTAGCTGTGAGATTGCGCGCAGCATCAACGCGCGGAAGAAACCAGCGATGGCCCGACGGCGATGTCCCGCTTGCGGTGCGTCACCGCCCGCCGCGCTGCCGGCGAGTAGTAGGCCGTGGTTTCCTCGAAGCCGTCGACCCGGCAAACCGTAAGTATGCCAGTGTCCTGGTTGATCGAGAGCTCGTCGGATTCGCCTTGGACTTCTTCGCCGTGCTGGCTGTTCATTCCGGGTGAGGTTTACCCAGGTGGGACAACTGTGCGGACGGGGACCGCGCGCCCTTGAATAGGTTAGGCTACATTTACTAGCTGTGGTGGAGGCCGGCATCGAGACGGGTTCTGTCAGCACTGCCTCCCTGACTATTCCGATGCCAGCCGGTATCGACCCGGCCGACCTGGCGGCCGAGCTGGCCGCTGTGCTGTCCGAGTCCGTCGGCGAGGAGTACCTCCTCTACGAGTACGACGGGCAATGGGACCTGGCCGCGGGTGTGCAGGTGATGGTGGAGCTGGACAGCGACGAACTGCGTGTCATCCGCGATGGCGTGACTCGGCGGCAAGAGTGGTCGGGGCGCCCGGGACCGGTTCTGGGCGAAGCCGTCGACCGGCTGTTGTTGGAGACCGATCACGCCTTTGGCTGGATCGCATTCGAGTTCGGTGTCTACCGCTATGGACTGCAGCAGCGGCTGGCCCCGCGCACTCCGCTGGCCCGCGTCTTCTGGCCCCGTACTCGCATCGTGGTGACCCAGGAGGAGGTTCGCCTTTTCGGCACGGGGCCTCGCGACCGCGAGGTGGTGCACCGGTTGCTCAGCTACGGGGTGGCCGACGTACCGCAGCCTCGCGCGGTCGACTTATCTGCCGACCCGTCCAGCTACCGCGATCGGGTGGCGTCAGCGGTCCGGGAGATCGTGGCCGGCGGCTATCGCAAGGTGATCCTATCCCGTTGTGTTGAAGTGCCTTTCGAGCTCAACTTCCCCCAGACTTATCGACTGGGCCGCCGGCATAACACCCCGGTGAGGTCATTTCTGTTGCAGGTAGGTGGAATTCGCGCTGTCGGTTACAGCCCGGAACTTGTCACGGCCGTCCAACCCGACGGTGTGGTAGTCACTGAGCCGCTGGCCGGCACCCGCGCGCTGGGCCGCGGTCCCGCGCATGACCGACAGGCTCGTGAGGATCTGGAGTCGAATTCCAAAGAGATTGTCGAGCATGCTATTTCGGTGCGTACCTCACTTCAGGAGATCACCGAGATCGCCGAACCGGGGACTGCGGCCGTCATCGATTTCATGGCGGTGCGTGAGCGCGGGAGTGTGCAACACCTCGGTTCAACGATCAGCGCACGCTTGGACCCGTCGAGCGACCGGATGGACGCCCTGGAGGCACTTTTCCCTGCCGTCACTGCGTCGGGAATTCCGAAAGCCGTTGGTGTCGAAGCCATCTTGCGTCTCGACGAAGGTCCGCGCGGACTGTATTCGGGTGCGGTCGTCATGTTTTCAGCGGACGGCGGGCTCGATGCGGCGCTGACGTTGCGGGCGGCCTACGAACGTCACGGGCGGACCTGGCTGCGGGCCGGTGCCGGCGTCATCGAGGCCTCGGAACCCGAGCGCGAATTCGAGGAGACCTGCGAGAAGCTCTCTACGCTGGCGCCGTATCTGGTTGAGCGACAGTAGTTCCCGTCGGTGACACACCCGGTACGGGGACTTTTGACCCTAGTGGATGAGGGGGCCGGCCAGCGAGGCTTCGGCTCTAGCGGCAATCGATGCAGAACATCCAAAGAAAGCGGGGTCGCTGCGCCGTGTATGCAACCACGTCATGGTCGGTGCGGGAATTCCCCGACGTCACCGTGTCTTCCGGTGGCCGGGTGCCGGCCTCCCAGGCCGGACACGTAGCCCGTGGCTGAAAACGGGAAACTGTGGCCGCGGACCCATGGTGGTGCAGGTGAACCTGCGCGTGGGTGACCGCCCGGCGCGGGTGGTCGCCGTCACGAGGGGCATCGATGATCTGCCGGCTGCTGTATCCGCGCCATGACGGCAATCTCGGGTTGTTAGCAGCATCACGGCGTGTCTGATTTGTATGTGACTAGCAGGCACAGATATATTGATGTAACTAGGAATTACAGATAACTGGGAGATGCTGTGTCCAAAGAGATGACCAACCTGCAGCTACTTGAAGAACTTGAGCCTGTGGCTGAGCGCCTGCTCAACCGACACCTCTCGATGTTCAAAGAATGGAGTCCGCACGACTACATTCCGTGGTCGGACGGCAAGAACTTCTACACGCAGGGTGGGCAGGACTGGGAGCCCAGCCAGAGCCAAATCTCCGATGTGGCGCAGGTGGCGATGGTGCAAAACCTGTTAACCGAGGATAACCTACCTTCGTATCACCGCGAGATCGCGATGAACTTCAGCATGGACGGCCCGTGGGGGCAGTGGGTCAATCGGTGGACCGCCGAGGAGAACCGGCACAGTACCGCGCTACGCGACTACCTGGTGGTGACCCGCGCCGTCGATCCGGTCGAGCTGGAAAAACTGCGCATGGAGCAAATGACCAGAGGATTCAGCCCGGGCCAGAACCAGCAGGGCGATATGTTTGCCGAAAGTGTGTTCGACTCCGTCATGTACGTCTCGTTCCAGGAATTGGCCACCCGCGTCTCGCACCGGAACACGGGAAAAGCCTGCAACGAGCCCATCGCCGACCAATTGCTCGCCAGGGTGTCGGCAGACGAGAACCTGCACATGATCTTCTATCGGGACGTCAGCGAAGCCGGTCTGGACATTGCGCCCAACCAGGCGATGAAGTCAGTGCACCGGATACTGCGTAATTTCAAGATGCCCGGGTTCACGGTGCCGGAGTTCCGGCGTAAGGCCGTGATCATCGCCGTCGGTGGCGTCTATGACCCGCGGATCCACCTCAATGAGGTGGTCATGCCTGTGCTGAGGAAGTGGCGGATTTTCGAACGCGAAGATTTCACGGGCGAGGCGGCGTGGATGCGCGACGATCTCGCCGTGTTGATCAAGGAGCTCGAGGAAGCCGGCGACAAATTCGACGAATCCAAGCAGCGCTATCTGCAGCGCGAGGCTCGCAAGACCGAGAGAATCACGGCTAGCAAAGTGCTCAAAACCAAAGGGACGCTGACGTTCAGCGGAAGGTGATCACCCACGGCGATCGGGGCAGCGGTCCGGTCCTCACTGTTGCTTACGCTGTCCCGGCGTGGCCTCGGCTTCGGATGACTGTTCGAGATATTCCGAAAGTACGCGGCTGACCATGGACTCGATGGTCGATTCGATGGTGATCAACTCGCGAGGCTGATGTCAGAGCGATCCGGCAGCGCACGCGGCGCTTAAGATCCAGCCGCCGTCCCGACCTGGCGGGCGATCGCCTTCTTGTCGATCTTCCCGACCGGCGTGGTCGGCAGCGTCGCCATCGCGATAAGCAGGTCGGGCCGGGCGTGGGTAGCCACACCGCGCTCGTCAAAGTATGCGTTCAAGTCCGCAAGCGTCACCGGCGGTCCAGTGAAAACAACTGCTGCGCAGATCTTTTCCCCCAGATACGGGTCGGGCAGTGGCACCGCCGCCGCCGACCAGATCGCCGGATGGCTCAGCAATTGCTCTTCGAGGTCCTGGGCGGAGATGGTTTCGCCGCCACGGCAGATCACATCTTTGACCCGGCCGGTGACCACCAGGTAGCCGTCGTCTCGGAGGCGGACCACGTCGCCGCTGCGATAGAAGCCGTGGGGATCGAAGCAGCGCTCGTTGTCGCGTTCGGCGCGAAAGTAACCGTTCAGCGTGTATGGACCGCGCACCAGTAGTTCGCCTTCTTCACCGGGTGCCACCGGCTCACCGTCGGCGTCAACGATGCGCAATTCGTCGTCCGCGCATAGCGGCCGCCCCTGGGTGTGGTCGACCACTTCCGGCGGATCGCCGACCCGGGTGAAGTTCAGCAGGCCCTCCGCCATCCCGAACACCTGCTGCAAGCCGGGCGTCAGCGCTGTACGTACCTGGCCGGCATCCTCGGGTTCCAGCTTGGACCCGCCAACCTGCAAAAGCCGCAGCGACTTTGGCGTCACCGGCTCCCAGTCGCAGGCCTGTGCCCACAGTTTGGTCAGGGACGGCACCAGTGCGGTGACGGTGACGCCGTGCCGCTCGATCATCGCGAACGCGGCCTCCGGGCTCGGGTCGGTGCTGAAAACGATTGTGGCGCCGACGGTCATCGCGCCGAGGATGCCGGGGCATGCCAGCGGGAAGTTGTGCGCTGCCGGCAGCGACACGAGATACACGTCATCGCTCGTCAGCTGGCACAGCTGCGCGCTCGCGGTCGCGTTGTAGACATAGTCGTCGTGCGTGCGGGGGATCAGCTTCGGCGTGCCCGTGGTGCCACCCGATACGAGCAGCAACGCGGGGGAGGCGGGGTCGCCCGCAATCTCAGGCGTGTCGCCGTTGGGCAGCCCCGACCATGACACGAACGGGCCGGGGTCCCCGTCGACGATGACGTGGCGCAGTTGCGGATGCGCTGCGACCAGCTGTTCGGCCATCGGGCGATAGTCGAAACCGCCCGCCGCATCGGCGATGACCAACCCGACCGCACCGCTGACCGCAGCGAAGTGATCCAGTTCTGCCAACCGATGCCCGGGCAGGCACATCACCGGGATTGCCCCGGCGCGCAGCAGACCGAACAGGGCCATGGCGAAGCGGCACGAATTGGGTAGCTGCAGCAGCACCCGGTCACCGGGCGTCATCCCGAGCGCGGCGAACCCAGCGGCGGCTTGGTCCACGAGTTTGTCGAGTTCGGAGTAGGTATGGCTGCTGACAGCATCCACGACACCAACGCGGTTGGCCCATGTTGTCGCGGCCTGTCGTAACACTGAGTCAACGGTGCGACCGGTCCAGTAGCCGGCCGCACGGTAAGCAGCCGCCCGCTGCGGCGGAAAGGGAATGAACCCGTCCGGCAACGCGGGTTGGGACAGCTGGGGAGAGGTAACAGGCACTCCGTAGCTCCCTTGGGGCGAGCGTGTCCGGCCCCTCGAATATAGGGTAGCGTACACGAAGTTAGGGCAGCCTGAGCTAATCCAACGGAGGTGGGGTTGTGGGCGGCGCATCATTCGCCGGGAGGCCGGCGAACTGGGAATGCCACCACTTTCCTCACCGACGCGCACGGTTGGCGGGTGCACGGTGAGCGGGATGCTCGCGATCGTCGGGGCCGGTGCGAAGGCGGTGGCAGTGGCCGCGAAGGTGGCGGCGCTGCGCGAGATGGGCTTCGAGGCCGCCGACGTCGTCGCCGTTGAACGCGCCGGGGTAGCGGCCAACTGGCTGGCCGGTGGTGGCTGGACCGACGGTCGTCAGCGGCTGGGCACCAGCCCCGAAAAGGACGTCGGCTTCCCGTACCGGTCGACGCTGGTGCCCGGTCGCAACGCCGAACTCGACGAGCGGATGATGCGTTGGAGCTGGCAGTCGTATTTGGTCGCGACGGACCATTTCGTCGGCTGGGTCGACCGGGGCAGGCCGGCGCCCACTCACGATACGTGGGCTAGGTATTTGCGCTGGGTTGCCGAGGTGGCGGGCCTGAAAGTCGTTCGCGGCGAATTGGTTCAGTTGTCGGTGAACGGATCGCGCTGGATGCTGCACACACGCGATTCGAGCCTGTCCGCTGATTCGGTGATGATCACTGGACCGGGTCAGCCGCACCGGTCCATCCTTTCCGGCGACCCGCGGATGCTGTCGATTGCGGAGTTCTGGCAGCGCGCCGCGTGCCACAATCGGATCGTCGCCGACAATGTTGCGGTCATCGGCGGCGGGGAGACCGCCGCGTCGATTCTCAACGAGCTGTTCCACCACCGGATTTCAGCGATCACTGCGATCTCACCGCAAGCAACCCTATTCACCCGCGGCGAGGGTTACTTCGAGAACTCGCTGTTTTCCGATCCCACGCAGTGGCGCAGCCTCACGCAAGCTGAACGGCGCGACTGCATTGCCCGCACCGACCGAGGGGTTTTCTCCGCGCGAGTGCAGGAGTCTCTACTCGCCGACGAAAGAATCAAGCATCTGCGTGGGCGCGTCGCCCACGTGGTAGACCACGACGAGCGAATCTGGATCACGCTACACACCGACCGTCCCCCGCAAGCGGGTGGAGGTAACTCCCGCTCGCGGGGGAGTGCCCCCAGCGGCGAACTGCTCGAGACCGTGCACGACTTCGACCTTGTCGTTGACGGATCCGGTGCCGACCCACTGTGGTTCGTGCCGCTGCTGAGCCAGGATGCCCTGGACATGCTGGAGCTGGGGCTGGGCGGGCCCCTGACTGGCGAGCGGCTAGAGGAGTCCATCGGCCATGACTTGGCTGTCGACGGCGTCACCCCGAAACTGGTCCTGCCCAATCTGGCCGGCCTCAACGAGGGCCCGGGATTTCCGAATCTGAGCTGCCTGGGACTGCTGTCCGACCGTGTGCTTGGCGCCGAAATCGGCGTCACCGATCCGCCATTGGGGAGAAGCGATGAGTACCAATCCGTTTGACGATGACAACGGCACGTTCTACGTCCTGGTCAACGACGAGGAACAGCACAGCCTCTGGCCGACGTTCGCCGATGTGCCGGCCGGCTGGCGCGTGGTGTTCGGCGAGGACACCCGTGCGAATTGCCTGTCTTACGTCGAGGAGAACTGGATGGACATGCGCCCCAGGAGCCTGCGCGAAGCGATGGCCGACGACTAGCTTCGCCGCTGGGGCGATTATGCGCCCAGCTTGGCCAGAACGTCGGCAATGGAAGCCCCGCCGAGGAGATCCGATACCTCTAGATCTTGATTGAACTCGAGCTTGACACGACGGCGAAACTCTAGTGCCTGCAATGAATCCAGGCCGATCGCGACCATGGGCACCGTGGTGTCAACTGCATCGACGCGATCGATACCGATGGCCCCGGCCAGCAGGTTCATCAACCGTTGCGAGACACCCGTCTGCGCAACAGCGGCTTGGGCCTCAACAGGGCCAGAAGCTTCGACGACATGCGAAGTCAGCAGTGACAACAACGGGCCGTAGCCGAAGGCTTCCATAACCGGCTGTGCGCGAGCCAAGTCGAACGCCGCGACGACAGCATTTCTACGAAACCGGGTCATTCCTACAGCGAGCGCATCGGCGGGAAGCATGGGCAGGAGACCGGTAGTGGCCAGCTTCGCCCAACCAGCGGCGTCGAGATCGAAATGGACCGTCCACTGACCCCACTGCACGGCTACGCAGTCAACACCCTCGGCCCGGAGCCGGTGCGCCATGGCGTCGAGCATTCGGTTGGCCGCCGCGTAGACGATCTGGCCGCGACCGCCGATAGTGGCTGCCGCCGACGAGCACAGAACCACCCGACAGTTGTCCGTCCGGGGAAATGTGCCCAGTACCCGCCAGATACCGACAACCTTGGCCCGCATCGCCCGGTCGACCTTGTCGACGGTGATGTCCTTCAATTCGATATCCGAATAGGCCAGGGCGGAGTGGATTATCAGATCCGCCGGTGCGTCTTGGTAGTGCTCAGCCAGTCGCGACACCGACGCCTGGTCACCCACATCACATTTGGCGACACCGATTTGGGTCGCTGTGGCCGAACGGATCTGCTGCAGTCGATCTGCGACTGCAGCGGTCTCGCCCGATCTGCTCACCAGTGTGATTCGCCGTGCGCCGCGGCGGGCGAAGTGATCGCAGAATTCGAGCCCGAGGTTTCCGGTCCCGCCGATGATCAGCACATGGTCAAGGGAATTTGGATCGGCATCGACGACGGAGGTGTCTGCCTCGACGATCCGCTTCGCGTAGAGACCGCCGTTGCGCAGTGCCAGCTCCGGTTCTTCGGCTGTGTGCAGCGCCGAGAGGATGGCCGCCGCCGATTCTGACGTCGTTGATCCGGCCGGCAGATCGAGGTGCCGGAATCTCACGCCCGGATGTTCGGCGCCGATGCTGCGGAATCCTGCGCTTGCTCCGGCGTGCACCGGTTCTGGCGGCGCATCGTCAGCAACCACCGCCTCACCGCCGACCGTCACCAGCCAGCAGTCGGTAACCGTGTCGTGTACTCCCGGCCACCACGTGCGGTTCCCAAAGAACGTCGCGACCTCGGCTGCCGCGGCACAGTCGTCGAATCTCGGCGATTGGGGCGCCAGTATGACGTGCGTATCGAGATCGCCTGTGACTTGATTGCTTTGGAGGTCGATCACACTTGCCATGGCGCCAGCGTCTCTGGCCGCAACGCATAGGGCGGTGGCCACGTCCGAGCAGGCTCCCGTGTGATCAATGATTCCGATGGCGCGCGGTGGCACCAGTGAGCGATGCGCCAGCCGAACCCACTTCTCGGCGAGAAGTCGTGGCGGTGTTGTTTTCGAAACCGGGTTGTGGGCCGACTCCGATCGTGCGGCAACCGATGTGACGTTGGAAGTTTGGCGCGCTCGCCGGGGCAGAACCTCGTCATATGGCAGCCATAGCCGGGTCTCGTTCATCCGGGTATTGGGGAAATCGACCAACGGCAACGGGATTGGTCCGTCAGACTCGGTGCCTAGGCACTCCCACGGGTAATTCAGGTCATGTACGGCCAGCAACGCGAGATCGTGAGTGAACTCGCCCAGATCGGTGGCCGTTCGATTGGACGTGCCGACCACCATAGTCTCGCGCTCGTCGACTTCGCTTTTCAAGACGGCAAGATTCTCTTGAATCGCCAACTGTAGCGTCGGATGTTCGGCCAGTTCGACGAACGTGTCGATGCCGAGCGGTACCGCTGCCGCGATCGCCTTGTCGAATCGAACGGTGTTGCGCAGGTTCCAGAACCAGTACTGGTCGGTCGGTAGGTCCTGCCTGATGGGACCGCCAAGCGTGGCGCCGAGGCAGTCGATGTCCGTGTCGAGAAACTTCGGATTCTGCAGTTGGCGTTGGGTGGTCGCACGCACTGAGGCGGCGAGCTCATTGATCAGGCTGGTGTGTGCGGGATATTGGACGCGAATGACCCGCGCGAACGTGCCGCGCTCGGTGAACGTGTCCACGATTCCCTGCACCGTTTCTCGATCACCTGAGATTCCGACCATGCTCGGCGAATTCACCACCGACAGCTCCGCCCAGCCCGAGCAACGTGCGAGTAGATCCTCGCAGGTGTCGCGGTCGGCGGCGACCACGGCCATTGCGTAGTCGCCGGAAGTAAGCTCGTCGGTGGCACGTACGCGGATCCCGACGACGCGGACGGCGTCTGCCAATGTGATCGTGCCGGACACATAGGCCGCGGCGATCTCTCCTTGGCTGTGCCCGATGGTCATGTTCGGCGCAATACCGAATGATCGCCACATCGCGGCCAGCCCGGCCATCTGGGTAAACAACGCGGGCTGGACGGTACCCGCGTCGTCTTCAGCCCGAAGGTGTTCGTCGAGAAGGTAATTCAGCGGTGACTCGCCGAACTGCGTCCAGAAGGCCTCGGCGCAGCGATCCACCTCGGCCCGGAACGCAGGGACCGATTCGTAGAAGAGCCGACCCATCCCAGGCCGCTGGCCGCCCTGTCCCGGAAAGACATAGGCGAGCCGGCGGGCCGCGGCGGGTGTGTTCGTACGAACCAACGAAGGATGTTCGCGGCCATCGATAACCGCCTGCAGGGCGCTGAGCAACTCGTCGCGGTTGGCCACCATGGCCAGGGCTCGGTGCTTCCGGGCGATCCGTGTCCGAAAGAGCATTCCGGTGATCGCCTGCGGTGTTACGTCGGGATGATCGGCGGCATAAGAAAGCAGGGCAGCAGCCTCGCCCTGCAACAGGTCGGCGGAATCCGAGGACAGCAGGACGGGAGTGGCGCCATTCGGGAGCCGGTAGATAAGAGGTGTCACTTTCTCACTCTCGGGGACTCACGGGCATTGCGATGACTGCGTGCGCATTGGCGCCTCCTGCGCCGAACGATGATGTGGCCCCGTAGCGGACGCCGTCCCTTGCCGGCCACTCGTGCAGTTTTGTGGCGAGGCGAATTCCCGTCAGATCCCAGTCCAGCAGCTTGGTCGGGTTCTCCGAGAACAGGGTTGGCGGAATATGACCGTGCCGGCCCGCGAGCAGCAGTTTGATCAGTCCGAGGATTCCGGATGCCGCTTGTGGATGCCCCATGTTCGACTTTATCGAGCCCAGCAGCGCCTCGGATCCGGCTGCGCCGTAAGTCTTGAATAGAGCCAGCAATTCCACCGGGTCGCCCGCAGGCGTTGCGGTGCCGTGTCCTTCGATCATTCCCACATCTGCCGGATCTATTCCGGCCGCGTCGAGCGTCTTGCGAACGACCTGCTCCTGCGCGCGCACCCGAGGAACCAGGATCGGCTTCCCCTTGCCGTTGTGGTTGGTGCGGATGGCCAGGATGCGTCCATAGATCGTGTGGCCCAGTTGCCGTGCCCGTGATTCACGTTCGACGAGAACCATCCCCGCGCCTTCGCTCCAGACGGTGCCGCTGGCGTCGTTGGAGTAGGCGCGGCAATGCCCGTCATCGGAAAGCGCATTGAGTCTTGCGAACTCGTAAAAGGCTCCCGGCGACCCCATGACACACACCCCGCCGGCAAGCGCCCATTCGCATTCGTCTATCGCCACCGCCGTGGCGGCCAGGTGCAAAGCGGTCAACGACGAGGCACACGCCGTATCGAGACTGATTGATGGACCGGTCAGTCCAAGGCTGTGCGAGATCCGGGCGGCGCCTCCCAGTTGTCCCAGGCTGGCGATCCGATGTCCGCTGTAGGCATCGGCCACGGCCGCGCGCGGGCCGTACTCCATCGGTGACATTCCGACGAAACAGCCGACGAATTCGCCCTCGAGCGTGCCGGGATTGATCCCGGAATTCTCCAGCGCCTGCCACGCAAGTCGCATCGCAACCCGTTGCTGGGGATGCATCATGACTGCCTCGCGGTGCGTGATGCCGAAGAAGGACGGGTCGAACGTCGTTGCGCCGTCAAGGAATCCGCCTGCATCGCATACCGGTCCCCAGCCGTCTAACTCGGACACCGACAGGAGATCGTCGATCGGCCAGCCGCGATCGCGTGGAAAGGGGCTGATCAGCTCCCTGGCTTCGGTAAGCGCCGACCACAGGTCGCTGGGGCTGTTGATTCCCCCGGGCGCCTCGACGGCCATCCCGGAAATGACGATTGGGTCGGTTGCTGTCGTCACCGCAGATCCGTTGTTGCGCAAGCTGTCTGCTCGCATTGCAGGACCGACGCCATCAACTCCGCGACAGCGTCGATGTGCGATTTCAGGTAAAAGTGGCCGCCGTCGAACATCGTGACTTTGACGGTGTCGGTGTGTTTGCCCCACCCGTAGAGATCGCCCAGCGTGACATACGGGTCCTGATCGCCGCCCATCGCGTGAATCGGAGCCACTACCTTGATGTTGTCAGCGCAGGAGTACGCGTCAAAGGCGTTGTAGTCGGCTTTGATGACCGGAAGTGCCAGTCTCATGACCTCGCGGTTCGCGAACACGTCGCAGTCGGTTCCCTCGAGGGTGGCGAGATGGTTGAGGATCTCCTCGTCGTCCTTCGGGTGTGGTGGTTTGGCGGCGGCGTTACAGGGGGCAACCGCCGCGGAGACGTTGAGGTGTCGCACCTCGATTCCCCTGGCTTCTGCGATCCGGACGAACTCGAACGCGACCAGCGCACCCATGCTGTGACCAAATGTGACGATCGGGGCCCCGCGATGGTGATCCGACGTCGAGAATTCGTCGAACGCTCCTGCAGCTATCTCGGGAAGGGAGACCAACGCGGCTTCAGTTGCCCGGTCCTGGCGTCCGGGGTACTGGAAAACGATGACCTTGAACTTCCCACTGAGGACTTTGGAGAAGTCGCGGTAGGCCGATGCGCCAGACCCGGCGTGCGGAAAAACCAGCAGCGGAAGGCTCTCGGGCGAATTCGGTTCGTGGAATTGCCTGATCCACCCAAGTGTGCGCGGCATGCACTACCTCTCGGTCGCTTCGATCCGACTGGCTGGCATGGTCCGGCATCAGCACGTCGAGCAAAGGGTCGATCCGGCCTCGTCGCCGCGACAGCTGCAAGAACCCATGCAACTTAGCGAAGGCTAACATAAACTGCTTGACTTGCGGCGCTGGGTGTTGGCCCGTTGACTTCTGGGTTCGGTGCGGCTCCGGGCGGTTTATCGCTGCCGGTCTCGGACCATCAGGGCGGCCCGCTTGTTCGGCAGATCGAGGTCCGCGGTGCGCTGGAACCCGGCACGCTCGAGCGCCCGAATCACTCGCACGTTTTCGACGTCGGGTTCGGCGACCACTCGGGCGGCGCGCGGATCCGCATCCAGCTGCCAGGTGGAGACCGCGTGCAGCAGTCCCACCGCCAGCCCCCGCCCGCGGCATTCGGCTGGACCCAGCAACATGTGCAGGCCGGCGTCGTGCTTGCGGGCGGCGTAGTACTGGGCGAGCTGGTCAAGATCGGCGCGGTAGAGCTCCCAGTAGCTCATGGAGACGCCGTCCAACTCGCCCAGGTACGGGGTGGAGTGGGTGCTGCGGTCCTGTCGGTGCAGATAGGACGCGAACCTGTCCCGGGGCCACGGCATCCTCCAGAAGCGGGCCACTTCGGGGTCGTTCATCCAGGTGTGCACCAGATCGAGGTCGCGGTCCGGGTCCAGCCGACGTAGCGAGAACTTGCCCGAGAACGCCTCATGGTCCAGTACGGCGTGGCGGCGCCGCAGATCCAGCGAGTTCACTGCCCGTAGCCTCCTGGACTGCATTGGTCACGCCGCGGGATGGCCCACGACCGCACTGAGTAGGCCCGAACCGGTGACGCCCGACAGTCCGTCGCCGCGTACCTGCCGTAGCCAGGCAAGTTAGCATAGGCTAACATAATCCGCCGGGATTGTGGTTCGGTACCCGCAGGAGAGGTAATCGCGCCGGCCGACAGTGAGCAGCTCGAGGGGGTTCGTGTGATGCGCATCGTGTCGCTTGCTTTACAGACCTGGAAGCGCAAGTCCCTGCAGCAGGCTCTGATCGATCCGGGTCACGAAGTCGTGCCCGCGGTTACCCCAGAGCAATACCACCTCCCTCCACACAGCGCGCCGAACCTGCATGATCGGCTGCTGCCGAAGTTCACTGGACTTCCCCCCGTGCTGTGGGCGTTGATCAGCTGCGAGTCTGACTTCGGGTTGACGGTGCAAGCCGCATGAGGCGGGCAATGAGAGCGCGTTGTGTTGTCCGGCGAGCTGAATGTCGGGAGTGAGACCAACCATGGCAGACGATGCCAAGACTCTGCAGGAACGACGCCGGGCGCTGCTGCGCAGGCGCATCGCCGAAAGTGGTTTAGCGGCGGGGGAATCGACCGAACATGAACCACTCCGTGCGGGAGAACGTTACCCTCTGTCGACCGGCCAGCGCCGGATGTGGTTCTTGCAGGCCATGGACGCCGACGACACCACGCTGAACATCTGTGTTGCATATCGACTGACAGGTGCCCTGGACGCGGCACGACTCCATGCCGCAGCCAGCGATGTCACTGCGCGCCACGCTCTTTTGCGCACTACCTATGGCGTGGACACCGAGGGCGAGCCATATCAGGTATTACAAGATGACGTTGAGATCCTTTGGCAAGAATATGATTTGAACGAATTTCCGGAAACAGATCGCAATCGGCGTGTCGAGGCCTTAGCGCAAGGCGAGTTCGGCAGACCCTTCAACCTCACGAACGAGCCGCCGCTGCGGATAACTCTCATACGCACCGGTACAGACGAATTCGTCCTGCTTCTTGTTGTCCATCACATCTGCTGGGATGACGACTCCTGGAGTGTCTTCTTCAGCGAGCTGAGCGCTGCTTACAACGGTCACCAACTGAGCGGCCGAGCGCCACAGTTCGTCGCGGTCGAAGTGCTCGGGACCTCGTCCGAACCCACCGTTGCCGACGTCGGCTACTGGGGTAACACCCTGCGGCCGTTACCCGAGCCGTTGGAGCTTCCCGGTTCGGCCGCCGCAAATCCTTCCAGGCGAGCCGTACGTCGAACTCGGGCGCTGCCTGACGATCTGTTCAGCCGGGTCGAGGACTTTGCCCGAGAACGCTGTGCCTCGCCGTTCATGGTGTTGCTGGCGGCCTTCGGTGCCCTGGTGCGTCGCTACACCGGCGCATCGGATTTCCTGATCTCCGTCCCGGTAACCGAGCGCAGAGCCGCCGCCGAGAGTGCCATTGGATACTTCGGCAACACGCTTTTGCTGCGCATCTCCGCGCGATCGCACGATACGTTCACCTCGTTGGTCGACTCGGTTCGCGAAACCTGTCTCGGCGGCTTCGCCCATCAGTCGGTCGGCATCGATCATGTGGTACGCGAAGCAAATCCAGAACGGACCGTGGGTCGCGATGGCATGGACCAGCTGGTCCGACTGGGTTTCAGCATGCGCAAGAGCGCGAGTGGATTCGCGTTCGACATGGTCAGTGCGCGACGGCTGGAGCTGGGCGCGGTAACCGCACAACTTCCGCTTGCGCTGGCGATTGCGCTCGGCCCGGAGGGCATGTTCACCGAGTTTGAGTACCAGACCGATGTGCTGTCCGAGGCACTTGCCGATCAGATGCCGGCTCATTACGTACAGCTGCTGGACAACGCGCTGACTGAGCCCGCCCATCGCGTCACCAGCCTGGATATGCTCGGCCCTGGTGAGCGGGCTGCCGTCCTGGCGCAATCGCACGGCGAACTCGTCGCCACCCCGGCTACCACGATGGTCGCGGTGCTGGAATCAGCCGCGGCTGCCACGCCAGACGCGGTCGCATTGGTTTCCGACGACACAGAGCTGAGCTATGCCGAACTGCATCGTCGCGCGAATCGCCTGGCGCGCTGGCTGATCGGTAAAGGGATCGGTGCCGAGGACATCATCGGTCTGCACATGGCCGCATCGGTCGAGTTCATCGTCGCCATGTTCGCCGTGCTGAAAGCCGGTGCGGCATATCTGCCGATCGACCCAGCATATCCGGATGATCGCATCGAGTACTTGGTCACCGACACCAGCCCCACAATGGTTATCGGGCGCGAGGAATTCGACGCTGGCGAAACGGCCGCTGCGCCGATGCCGGACGACGCGCTCACCGATGCCGAACGTATTCGTCCTTTACGTCCCGAGCACTTGGCCTATGTCATCTATACATCCGGCTCCACCGGCCGGCCCAAGGGCGTAGCGGTCCCACACCATGCGATTGCCGACCACGTGGCGGGATTTCTCGCCGAGTGGAGTATGACTGCCGAGGACCGGCTGTTGCAGTCGTCGTCGGTGAGCTTCGATGCTTCACTCTCGGACATCTTCCTCACGCTGTCGCTCGGCGCACAGCTGATCGTGCCAAAGCCCGCCAAGGCGGGGACCTTCGGCGACATCGCCTACGTCGCCGATCTGATCAGCCGCCACCGCGTCACCGTGCTGCACATGGTGCCGTCCATGCTGAGCACCCTCTTGCTGCTGCCGCGGGTCAGCGCATGGCGGCAGTTGCGGCACGTCCCGGTGGGCGGCGAAGCACTCCCGGGCGAGGTCGCCGACAAGTTCGCCGGCTACTTCGACGCGGAGTTGCGCAATCACTATGGCCCGACCGAGGCGGTCGTCTGCTCGACACACATGCCGGTGGAGGGATCGCAGGGTGCCGGCGTGGTGCCTATCGGTGTGCCGAACCGCAACGTCTACGCCTATGTACTGGACCAGGAGTTACAGCTGGTGCCCGCGGAGGTGGTCGGCGAACTCTACCTGGGCGGTGTTCAGTTGGCGCGCGGGTATCTGGGGCGCCCGGGGTTGACCTCGCAACGGTTCGTCGCCGATCCTTTCACCCCCGGAATGCGCCTGTACCGATCGGGAGACCTGGTCCGTCGCAACTCTCTGGAGTGCTGGAATTCGTCGGCCGAGCCGATGAGCAAGTCAAAGTTCGCGGCTTCCGCATCGAACTCGGCGAGGTTGAGTCTGTGATCGCCACGCATTCGGCTGTGCTGCACTGCCGTGTCGTCACCGAAGACACCGAAGTTGGGCCCATGCTGGTCGCCTACGTGGTGCCCGTGTTGCGAGAAGACGCCCAAAGTTCATCCGCACAAATAGATCTCGACGAGGTACGCGCGCATGCCGCCTCGGTGCTGCCGGAATATATGGTGCCCAGCGCGTTTGCGGTGATCCCCGAAATCCCGCTGGGGGTCAGCGGCAAATTGGATAAGCGGGCGCTGCCCGCGCCAACCCCGATCGCGGCTCTTGGCCACCGCGAGCCGGCGACGGAGACCGAGCGCCGGATGTGCTCGATCTTTGGCCGGTTGTTCGGTTGCGAGCGGGTCAGCGCCGAGGACTCGTTCTTCGGGCTGGGCGGTCATTCACTGCTGGCGGCCCGCCTGGTCGCACAGATCCGCGCCGAGTTCGGTGCGGAACTGACCGTCCGTGCCGTGTTCGATACTCCAACCCCGGCCGGATTGGCGGCTCGGCTGGTTGAGCGGTTCCGTGCCGAGTTCGACATCGACCTTGACGACATGGATGCCGAGGAGCTCTTCGACGACGCAGCGTCAGGGCCGCCGTCGCGTCGCCCCGAACTCGCCGGGACGGTCCGCCCGCAACGGCTCCCGTTGTCCTACTCCCAGATCGCCGCCTGGTTCCAGTATCGGATGGAAGGCGCGCGGGACGGCTTCAACATCGCATTTGCGTGTCGCTTCGACGGTCCACTGGACACCGATGCGCTCAGCGCGGCACTTGACGACGTAGTGGCCCGTCACGAGGCGCTGCGCACGAATTTCGCCGAGCACGAGGGTGTTCCGTACCAGTTCGTACACCCGGCAGTGGAGGTGGAACTGCCGGTCTCGGAGATCGCCGCGGACCAGCTCGACGAGGCGATGGCCGAGTTGCGTCGGTATGTGCTGACGCCGGAGTCCGGACCGCTGATCAGGGCCACCCTGCTGAAGGTCGACGAACATACACACGTGCTGTTCCTGATCGTGCATCACATCGTTGCCGATCACGCCTCACTTGGCATTGTCTTCGACGACCTCATCATTGCGTACCGCGCGCGGCTGGAAAGAAAGGCACCGCCGTGGGCCCCACTGCCCTTCCAGTTCGCGGATTACGTTCTGTGGCAACACAATGCATTCGATGCCGCGAGCGAATGGGGACAGGCCGAGCTGGCATGCTGGCGTGCTGCATTGGCTGGATTGCCCGACGAGATCTCGACGGCCCCCGACCACGCACGCCCCCCGGTGCTAGCGAAGAAGAGCGGCGAGGTAGTGACTTTCACGGTGCCCGCGGCTCGCCGGGCTGCCCTCAGCCAGCTCGCCGAGCAGAATGGCGCCACCGAGTTCATGGTCTATCAGGCGGTCGTTGCGGTATTGCTGCACAAGCTCGGCGGCGGCACCGACATCCCAATTGGCAGCCCGGTCACGTCCCGGGTCGAACCGGCCATCGCCAACGTGGTCGGCTTGTTTGCCAACGTGGTGGTGCTGCGCAACGACCTATCCGGCGATCCAAGTTTGCGCACCATGGTCGCGCGTAGTCGTGGCACCGTGCTCGATGCGTTCGCACACCAGGAACTTCCCATCGAACGCTTGGTTGAGGCGCTCAACCCGCCGCGTTCGCTATCCCGGAACCCGTTGTTCCAGAGCATGATCCACTTCCGCGGTGCGGACTGGGCGCTAATACCCCGTGACCTCACCGGGAGGGGAGAAACCACAGTCGTTCCACTTCCGATCGACTTCGAGATCTCACTACTGGACCTGGACCTTGGCATGAAGGTGACACCGGACGGAGCGCTCGACGTGCGGGTCGTCGCCAATGCCGATCTCTACGACCCGCAGACCGTTGCCCTCATCGCCGACGCCCTGAAAAACGCGCTCGATGCGTTCGTAACGAGACCAGACTGCCCGGTGTCCACGTTGGAGTTGCTGCCCGCGATTGTGATGGAGAAGCTGCTGGCCCCGCCCGCCCCGAGGGTTGCTGAGCCGCCGCATCCGGCGCCTCGCGGTTCTGCGGAAACCGAGCGGGTCCTCATCGCCGTGCTGGAGGAGTTGCTCGAAATCACCGGCGTTGATCCCGACGACAACTTCTTCGCTGTCGGCGGCGACAGCATCATCTCCATCAAATGGTCGGCCCAGGCCGCCGACCGGGGGCTGGCCTTGACCCCGGCGATGGTGTTCGAGCATATGACGATCGGCGAGCTGGCCGCGGCAGTCGATGGGGCCGTCGATCAGCAAGTGGCCGAGGAGGATTCAGCCCCGGAGCAGGAGTACACGCCGATGAGTGCATCGGGCCTGTCCGCCGATGCGTTAGCCGAGCTCACCGCGTCCTGGCAGAGGCAGTAGTGATGCAGCCGTGACGACAGCTCCGCCACAGATCGAGGACGTTCTTGCCCTCAGCCCTCTGCAGGAAGGGCTGTTTGCGTTATACCGATTGGCCGAGGACAGCGTCGACCTTTACAGCATGCAGTTCGTGGTCGATGTCGACGGACCGGTCGATGTCGAGCTGCTGCGCCGCAGCGCTGAGGTGATGCTGGTTCGGCACCCGAACCTGCGCGCCGCCTTTTGGGATCGCGATGCACCGAAGCCGGTGCAGATTGTGCCCGCCCATGCGGAGCTGCCGTGGTCGGAACGGATCGCGTTGCCAACGGAATTCGAGTCCATCGCACGATCGGAGCGGCGTCGCCGGTTTGACTTGAGCCGCGGCCCGGCGTTGCGCGTCGTTCTGCTCACTGTGCCCGGTGAGACCAGGCGCCGGATGATTTTCACCGCGCACCACATTCTGGTGGATGGCTGGGCACTTGCGGTGTTCTTCACCGAAATGCTCGCCGTGTATCGGGCGGGAGGATCGGCCGACGGGCTACCGGCCCCGCGCCCATACCGCGACTACATCGTCTGGCTCGCCGGGCAGGACAGAGCGGCCGCGATTGCCACCTGGACCCAATATCTGCAGGGCGTGTCCGAACCGCTCATGGTGGCAAATGGCCCGGCGGTGGGCCCTGTCGCTGCGGGTGGCGGCGTGCCGGAGAAGACGGAGCTGCTGTTGCCTGAAGCCGATACGACACGGCTTCGACAGTGGGCGGGCCGCAACGGTCTCACGCTCAATACCGCAGTACTTTTCGCCTGGGCGGTCGTGCTCGGCAGGCTCACCGACCGCCGCGATGTCGTCTTCGGCACCGTCGTCTCCGGCCGGCCCGAGCACTTGCCCGGCGTGGAGACCATGGTCGGGTTGTTCATCAACGCCGTGCCGGTCGTGCACCAGGTGAGCAGCACCGCCTCGGTGGTCGAGCAATGCGCGCGATTGCAGCGTGAGTCGTCGGCGATGCGCGACATCGGTTATCTCAGTTTGTCGGAGATCCAGCGTGAACATGGTCGCGGAACGTTGTTCGACACCTTGTTCGTATTCGAGAACGCACCGATCGCGGACGCGATCCGTCCGGTTACCGAGCCCGACGGTGCCCGCTTCTGTCCGATAGAGATGGAAAGCCTGACGCACTACCCGTTGACTGTGGTCTCGCACCTGGCAGGCGAGGCGCTGGTGGTGCTCGTCGAGGCGATTCGTGAGGCGCTGCCGCATCTTCGGCCCGCGGAGATCGGTGAGCGATTGCTCGCCGTATTGCGACAACTGCCGGACATTGGCGACGATTCTCCCGATGGGCTGGACATTCTCACCCCGGCCGAGCGCACTGAATTCAGTGATATTGCGATGCTGTCGGTATCTGCTCGCGATGGCACGGTGTGGGAGATGTTTGAGCGGCAGGTACGCGCTACACCGGACGCCGTCGCCCTGACCGCCGGCAGTGGCGAGAGTTACACCTATGCCGAGCTACATGTTGAGGTGAGCCGGCTGGCGTGGGAGCTGGCCGATCAGGGCGTAGGCCCGGAATCGGTCGTTGCACTGGTACTGCCGCGCTCGACCCGATCCATCGTCGCCATCTTGGCCGTGCTCGGGGCCGGTGGCGCGTATCTGCCGGTCGATATCACGCTCCCCAACGCGCGTATCGAATCGATTTTGAGCCAGGCTAATCCGGTACTCGCTATCACCGAAGTCGGCTGTGCAGAGCTGACCGGAGCGGGGATCCCCACCGTGCTTCTCGACGACCCCGCTGTGGCCGAACGTATTTCGCGACTTCCTGCCGTCGCGCCGACAGTTCGGCGTCATCGGCAGCACGGCGCGTATGTCATCTTCACGTCCGGCTCGACCGGTGAACCCAAGGGGGTCATCGGTACCAACGCCGCGATACTCAGTTATTTCAATGACCACCGCGAGCGTGTCTACCTGGCGGCCACGACGCGCCTGGGCCGCCCACTGCGTATCGCGCACGCCTGGTCCCTGAGCTTTGACGCTTCGTGGCAGCCCATGGTTGGCCTGCTCGACGGTCATGGGATCCACCTGTTCGACGCCGAGGAGATGCGTGACGCAGACCGCCTGGTGAAAGGCATAGCCCGCCAACAGATCGACATGATCGACACCACCCCGTCGATGTTCGTACAACTCGATGCCGCTGGGCTGTTGGATCGCACTCTTTCGGTGCTGGCCCTGGGCGGCGAGGCCATCGATACCGCGCAGTGGAAGCACTTGCTTGCACTGCCTGAAACCGCGGTCTACAACTGCTATGGGCCCACCGAAATGACGGTTGAGGCGGTGGTGGCCTCGGTCCGGGAGTACCAGACACCGACGATCGGCACGGCGAACGCTGGAACCTTCTGTTACGTACTGGATTCCAATTTGCGGATGGTGCCCAACGGTGTCGTGGGTGAGCTTTATCTGTCTGGTGCGCAGCTGGCCCGTGGCTATGCCGGCAGGTCTGCGATGACCGCTGCTCGCTTCGTAGCGGACCCACTGCGTCCGGGGCATCGCATGTACCGCACCGGCGACTTGGTGCGTCGCTTACCGCACGGTGGGTACGCATATCTGGGACGCGGCGACAACCAGGTGAAGGTCCGTGGCTACCGTGTCGAGATCGGCGAGATCGAGACCGTACTGCATGGTCAGCCTGGGGTGCACGATGCGGCGGTTGCCGTTCTGCGTCGTGGGAGTGGCGCAAGCTTGGTGGGATTTGTTGTGTGGCAACAGAATGCTGAGTATGACCTGTTCACTCTTCGCGCCGCACTCACCGAACGCCTGCCGCTGTACATGGTGCCGGCCCGGATGGTGACAGTAGCTCAGCTACCGCTGAACGCGAACGGCAAACTGGACAGGCAGACATTGGACCGGCTGGCCGAACAGGCATTCTCTGATGGTGTCACCGGGAGCGCACCGCCGTCGGCGTCCAGTGATACCGAGCGATCGCTGTGCGGAGTATTCGCAGAGCAGTTCAACGGCGCGGTGCCGCATGTCGATGACGACTTCTTCTCGCTCGGGATCGACAGCATTGTGGCGATCTCGTTGGTCAATAAGGCTCGGCGGCGGGATATCGCGGTGAGTCCACGGATGGTGTTGACTTCTCCTACAATTCGTCAGCTCGCGGCCGCGATCGATGCGGCAAGTGGCTCAGATGCGGCCGTGGCGGGCGCCGAGTACGGCGAGGTGCTGCCGCTGCCGATCGTGTCCTGGACAAATGAGTACGGAAACTATCGTCGCTTCACCAACACCATCTTGCTCCGACTGCCCTCCGGCATCGACCGTGAGTCAATCGAGCTGATGTTGCAATTGCTGTTTGATGGACATGAGACCCTGCGCTCGATTCTGAAGGACACCCCCGAGGGGCCCCGCCTGGTTACTCGTGAGCCCGGCGTGGTCCATGCCGCTGACGTGCTTACCCGCGTGGAGCTACCACTATCGACCGATGCCGAATTGGACTCAGCCATCACCCATTCTGCGCGGGGGGTGATGGATGAGATTGACCCTCACGCAGGTGCGATGGTGCGAGCGGTTTGGTTCTCCGGCGCCGGGCACCGCCAGGTGCTGCTGCTCACCGTGCACCACTTGGCGGTGGATGTGGTGTCCTGGCACATCATCCTCAGTGACATCGCGGAGGCGTGGCGCTCGCGGACATCGGGCGCTTCGCCGAAGGCGTTGCCAGAGTTCACCTCTTACCGCCGGTGGTCGGAGCTGATGTGGGAGCGGGCCGCCATGCCGGAGGTGTGGGCCCAGCGCGAATACTGGTTTGCGCAGGTCCGCGACTCCGATCCCGCATTGGGTACCCGGCATCCGGACCCGACCCGTGATAACTGGTCCTCGCTGCGAGTCACCCCGGTGGCTACACCGGTTCACATCACCGAGCGTGTGCTGGCCACGCTCACCAGAGAGGGGGGAATGCGCGAATTCTTGTTGTCCGTGGCGACGATCGCCATCGCGAGCTGGCGCCGTGTTCGTGCGCAGGATCCGTCTTCGGGCACGCTCATCGCACTGGACAGCCACGGGCGCGCCGATGCCGTTATGGACACCGATACCGCGAACACCGTCGGTTGGTTTACCAGCGCATTTCCGGTGCGACTCGGGGCGGGTGCGGCGGCTGTCGATATCGAGCAGGTCGAGGCAGATCGGGAGGCCGCCCGGACGTTACTTGACTCGGTGGCCGCCTATCTCGGCGCGATCCCGTATGAAGGTTTGGATTACGGTCTCCTTCGTTATGTCGACCGTATCCCCGAGTTGCAGGAGGCCGCCGAACCGCAGATCATGTTCAATTATGTGGGTCGCCTGGACCTCGGTGGCGCCACGGATGAACCATGGTCACTACTCGGCGGACGCCAAATCGATGCGTTGCCAGTGGATCCCGAACCGGATTTGCCGCTGCGTTTCGCCCTTTACATCAGCGTTGTCGTGAGTGCTACGCCCCGGGGCTCCCAACTGATCACCAACTGGCTGTGGAGTGAGGCCCTGTTCACGAGCTCCGATATAGACCGTTTGACGCATCTCTGGCAGCGCGGCATCGCCGTGCTCGCGGCTGCCCTGGACAGAGATCTGGCCTAGAAAGGATCTTCAATGGAGCCGCTGCAGAGTGTGGGCGACGGCGGAGGCTGGATCAGCAGGGACGAGATCAGGGCTACGATTGCGGCCCAACTCGGTTGCCCGGCTGCAGACGTAGCAGACCACGACGATCTGATTCAGTTGGGCCTGAACTCGATCCGCATGATGGCGCTGGCGGGAGGCTGGCGCAAACGCGGGGCCGGCATCACCTTTGCCCAACTTGCGGCCAGTCCCACCGTTGCTTCGTGGCACACTGTGCTCAGTGCGGATGAAAGCCGAAGCGCGGCAAAGCCACTCGTAGCTGAGCCCGCTGAGCCGATTGCGGACGACACCCCGTTCCCACTGGCCACCATGCAGCATGCGTACTGGATAGGCCGCTCCGATGAGCAGGAGCTCGGCGGCGTCGCGGCCCATATCTACGTTGAATTCGATGGTTTCGATGCAAAGGGAATAGATCCCGGGCGCCTGGAGCGTGCGGTGTCCGACCTCGTCGCGGCACATCCGATGCTTCGTACCCGATTCCTTCCGGACGGGACTCAGCAAGCGATGCCCAGGCCGGGTAGACCTGTGTTCGCCGTGGTCGACCTGCGCGGACAGAGTTCGGAGAAGGTGGAATCCGCATTGACGGAGCTGCGCGACCGTAAAACCCACCAGCGTCTCGAAATTGAAGACGGTCAGGTCATCGACATCACGCTGACGCTGTTCGACGAGAACCTCAGCCGGCTGCACCTGGACATCGACATGCTGGCGGCCGACGCGATGAGCTACCGCGTGCTGGTTTCGGATCTGGCCGAGTTGTACCGGGGGGCGACCCTGCCGGCGCCCGGTTACAGCTACCGGCGCTATCGCACCCAAGGCCAAAAGGGCCAAGAGGACAAAGCCGCGCGTGAGCGAGACCGACGGTGGTGGCAGCAGCGGTTGCCGGATATGCCCGGCGCGCCCGAACTGCCGACCATTCCGGTAGGAGACCGTAGGGCACCACATCGCACCGTCCGCTACGACCACTGGTTGGCGCCGGAAGCCAAGCAGCGGCTGGTCGCCGGGGCCCACAGGCGCGGGGTAACGCCGGCCATGGCGGTGGCAGCGATATTCGCCGACACCATCGGCGGATGGTCGGCGCAGGGCAGGTTCCTGATGAATGTGCCTTTGTTTCAACGTGAATCGGTACACCCGGACATCGATCGGGTGGTCGGGGACTTCACCTCGTCGATCATGCTCGAGGTCGACGTCACCGAGAACGTGTCGGTAGCTGACCGGGCTCGCGCAATTCAGCGCAGTATGTATGAAAGTGGTTCACACGCAGCCTATTCCGGGCTTGAGGTGCTGCGCGATCTGGGCAGACACCGGGGGGAGCCGGTGCTGGCTCCGATCGTCTTCACCAGTGCCCTCGATCTTGGTGAGCTGTTTGCCGACAAAGTCATGGACACGTTTGGTGAGCCGGTGTGGATCATCTCGCAGGGGCCCCAAGTGTTGCTGGATGCGCAGGTCACCGAGCTGCGCGGCGGTTTGCTGCTCAACTGGGACGTCCGCGCGTCGGCGTTCCCGCAGGGCCTGGTCGACGCCATGTTTACCAGGTTTAGCGAGGCGGTCGAGCGGCTCGCCGGGGGCGATGCAGGTTGGGGGGCCGAGGCGGCGGTGCGTTTGCCGAGCACCCAGGCGACGGCACGTGCAGCGATCAACGCAACCGACGGGCCGGTCAGCGGGCGGTGCCTGCATCAGGGCTTCTTCGAGTTTGCCAAGGTCAACCCGGATGCGCCGGCGGTGGTGTGGGACCTGGCCGCCACCGAGGGGGACTTGGAGCTACCGGGAGCTTGCCGAGCGCTCGCTTGCCGTCGCGGGGGCGCTGCGCGCCCACGGTGTGCGACCGGGCGACGCGGTCGCTGTCCAGTTACCCAAAGGGCGGGATCAGGTGCTGGCTGTGCTCGGGGTGCTTGCCGCCGGAGGAACGTACGTGCCGATCGGATTCGACCAGCCGGATGCGCGGTGCGCCAAGATTTTTCAGACAGCCGACACCGTTGCGGCGCTGACTGTCGGGGGCTCAGAGATGGGCCGATTTATGGGCGCGTCAATTCCATGCGTATCCATCGATGTGGCCCGCAACTATCCGGAGCCGTTGCAGGCGCCGGTCTTTCCCGATACCGCAGAGATCGCCTACGTGCTGTTCACGTCGGGTTCCACGGGTGCGCCCAAAGGTGTCGAGGTACCGCACAGCGCGGCGATGAACACTATCGACGCCGTGAACGAGTGGTTCGAGGTTGGCAGCACCGATCGTGTGCTCGCGCTGTCGGCTCTCGAGTTCGATTTGTCGGTCTACGACATCTTCGGCATGTTCTCGGTCGGTGGCTCACTGGTCGCGGTCGATTTCGAGCAACGGGCCACGGCCACCTCGTGGGTGGAATTGCTTCGTCATCACCGGGTTTCGATCCTCAGCTGTGTGCCGAGCATGCTCGACATGATCTTGGAGTTCGGCGGCGATAAGCTGGGCGATTCGTTACGTGCCGTCATTCTCGGTGGTGACTGGGTGGGCGCTGATCTGGCTCGCAGACTAGCCAGGCAGGTGCCGGCATGTCGGTTTTCTGGTCTCGGCGGTGCGACGGAGACAGCTATCCACAGCACCATTTGCGAGGTGGTCGGCGAACCACCGGCGCACTGGGCGACCGTGCCGTTCGGTATTCCGTTGCGCAATGTTCGGTGCCGGGTGGTTGCGCCGTCGGGCCGGGATTGCCTCGACTGGGTTCCCGGTGAATTCTGGGTCGGCGGCGCGAATGTCGCTGCGGGCTACCGCAACGACCCGGAACGTACCGCGGAGCGTTTCGTCGAGCACGACGGTATTCGCTGGTACAAGACAGGTGACATGGCCAGATACTGGCCCGACGGCACTATCGAGTTCCTTGGCCGCGCCGACCATCAGGTGCAGATTCGCGGATACCGGGTCGAACTTGGCGAGGTGGACAGCGCGCTTCGTACGGTGCCCGGCGTGCGCCATGCCGTCGCGGCTGTCGTCGGTGCCGGCGCGCCGAAGCTGGTTGCCGCGATCGCCGGCGATCCGGACGAGATCGGCGATATCACTGCGGCAGTCGCAGATCTGCTACCGAGTTATATGGTTCCGACTCGTACCGTCTTTATCGAGCAGATGCCGCTGACCTCCAACGGGAAACTGGACCGCCGCGCCGCGATCGCGCTCCTCGAAACGGATGCCTCGGATACGCAAGACAGTGCCCCGCGCAATGATCTGGAGGCCGCGCTCGCGGCGGTTGTCGCCGAGGTGCTGGGAATCGATTCTGTTGGCGTGCACGACGATTTCTTCGCAATGGGTGGCGATTCGGTGTTGGCCACCACGGTCATCGCGCGGGTCCGCGACTGGCTGGAAATTGATCATGTGTTGGTCGCGGACCTGTTTGCCACACGAACGGTGGCCGGTTTTGCCGAGCGGCTGGATGCACGGGAAGCTGCGCGTGGCACGCCAGAACGACTGGCCGTGATCGCACGCCACTACCTGGCGGTCGCGGCGTTGACCGATGAGGAGGTTCTCGCCGAGGGCTAGTTCGGGGCGGGCGAGCCGACGATGATACTGCCGACGCTGCACTCCTGTAGCTCATCGACTCCGGTGGCCGCGACGAATGCGGCTGTGTCACCGAATCCTTGCGCGCAAGCGCCGAGACCCATCGCGGTCGCGGCCAGGTAGATCGTCTGCATCAGGACGCCGACATTCTTGAGAATGGTGGCGTAGGCGATCTGTTCGTAGGTCCACATGATGCGGCCGCAACGTGCAGCCATGACGACGAGCACTTGTGGCTCGGCACCCCCGGTTAGCGTTGCCGAGGCCGGTTTCAGCAGCTGGGCTACAGCCGGCGAATCTGCGGCGGCCACCGGGTGCAGTAGGTGGTCGAATGAGTCGTAGTGGTACATGCCCGGCTCTAGTCCGGCGACATTTCGCACCACCGGGTAGAGCTCGAGCTCATAGATGCCGCCACCAGAAGGGTATGGCCGTGACAGGAGTTCTTCGCCCTCACCGACCGGCTGAGTTCTTCGCGTCCGCGCTGTGCGGTACAGCAACTCGGCCAGTTGTTCGATGGTGATCGGTTGGGCGTCGTCGAATGTTCTTGTCGAAACCCGATCTTCGATGACGGCCGTCAGCGTCGGGTCTTGCGTGCGGCTGGCCGTCAGGTCGGGGACGGGCAGAACGATCGGTTCACCCGGGTAATTCGTTCTGCGCGCGGGGGGCTGCCGGAACTGGCCCTTCGCCCACTTGGTCGGACCGAAATGCTCCCAGGTGACGTTGCGTTCACCGAGCGTGCTGCGACGGTGAAACCACAGATCCGGTGAGTTCCAGCTGAGGATGTCGAATCTGCTGTCCTCGTCGCCGACCGGAACGAGGATGCCGCACCAGTGGAGGTCATCGATGAACTGCGACGCGACGGCATTCGGCAAGTCCGGACCGTCCGCTGCAGGCCCGTCGAGTAGAACGAGCAGACGTGAGTCATGGATGCGCACATCGCACCACGCCAGCGGATGTTCGAGGACGAAACCCTCTGAGTCGCGGTGCAGTACGGCGAATTTCGACAGTATCGCCGAACGCGACGACAGCGGCGCCGGCCGTGCCGGGGGTTGCCCGACCGGCATCAAGGAGTAGAGGTCCCGCCCGCCGTCGCGTACCGTGACCGTCAGCCAGCCCCTGGCGGCAAGGTGGTCGATCAGCGTGCTGGTATCGCTTCCGTCTGCCGGCGCAGAGATCTCCGAAACCGTTGCCGGCCCTAGATTCAGAGTTTTGAGTGCCTGTAGCTGACCGGCGGACAATCCAGTCAGCTTCTCGCTGCGCGGCGGATTCAGCAGCACGGCTCCAGCGGGTGTGGTCAAGCAGGTGACGCCGGAACGGAACGCGAATCTTGTTGGGTGAGGGTAGGTGAGGGCGGGCACTTCGCAACTCCTTCCGTTTTGAGTACGATTCAGCTTGCCAAGCCCATCAGAGCAAGCCAGCGGTACACCCATCAATCACGCCGGAGTGCGTGAAGCGGAACTCATGCGTGCTACACAGCTTCGTCACGGACTCGCCAACGGGGTTCACAGGTAGCTTGGATGTAACGCGACCAGTCAGTAAATCGAAATTCGAGTAACAAGGTGCACAATTACAACACGGGCCACATGACCGGAACAGCGATGTCCTGGCACGTTCGGTGCGAGTCACTAGGGGGACCAGAACCATGAAGACCACTGAAGTCACTAAATGGCTAGTCACAGGTGTGGCAGCTGTGGCCGCAATCGGCGCCGCTGCCGCCGGTGTGACTTCCATCGCATCCGGCAGCCCGACCGTGCTCCGGGTGCAGCCAATCGCCTTCGGTGCACCGCTGCCACAGGACCCGGCACCGAGCCCGGCCCCGGTCGCGGGCTCAAACGTCCCGACCTCTGCCCAGTTGACCGGCATCCTCAACAGCCTTGCCGATCCCAACGTCCCGTTCGCGAACAAGAGCGATTTGGTTGAGGGCGGCATCGGTGGGGCCGAAGCGCGCATTGCCGACCATAAGCTGAATAAGGCGGCCAGGAACGGGGATCTGCCATTGTCGTTCAGCGTGGCGAATATCCAGCCGGGCGCCGCCGGATCAGCCACGGCTGATGTTTCCGTCTCGGGTCCGAAGCTCTCGCCACCGGTCACGCAGAGCGTGACGTTCGTCAACCAGGGCAGCTGGATGCTGTCGCGCGACTCCGCGATGGAGCTGCTGCAGGCTGCGGGGCACTGACCCGCCCATTCTGTTCAGGGCGCTCGGATCGAGTTTGGCGATGCGCTGCGGATCGGCCGGCACGTCGATCGCGGCGATCCGTCCGTCATACAACCTCGACACCTGACGGCACGCAAATGTGACCGGCCGACCCAAGCCCGCTTGCGGGCAAGCTACCTCGGCTCACCCAGCGCCATGTCCATGTCGAACACCCGCGCGTGTAACACGACGCGGTTCCGTAGTGCTGCGCGCACCGCCCGGTGCAGTCCGTCCTCCAGATAGGTGACGCCTCTCCACCGCACTGCGTGCGGGAAAAGGTCGCCATAGAACGTGGAATCCTCCGAAAGCAAACGGTCCAGTGCGAGCACCGTCGTCGTGGTGACCAATTCGTCGAGCCGGATCTGTTGTGGCGGAATCTGGGACCAGTCCTTATAGGACAGCCGATGTTCGGGGTATGGCTTGCCTTCCCGCACGCCCTTGAAAATCATTTGTGGATCTTCTCTGGCGCGTCGTCCACGCCCGACGGGATCATGCTGGACAGGCTAGCCGGAAATCCCCGCGCGTACAGTGTCGGAGCTCGCATTGCGGCCTCGGAGCGCAGTGGCCCAGTTGACGTACGATCTGCTCCTAACCAGTGCCAATAGGCCAACGACAGGAATTCTTGATTGCGCTGATTCGACGCGAGATGCGAGCACCCCGGCGCGTCGGGCTCCGCGGACTCCTGGGTCACCGGGCGGGCTGGATCGCAGAGACGGCCCGATTTTCGCGTGGCGCCCGCTCGGCAGTGCGAACGCATCGCCGCCGGACCAGGTGCCGCTGATGTGCAGCTTGACGGTCAGGTGCCGATGAGACCGTAAAATGAACCCGGCCGACCAGGCGCAAGGAGGTGACAGCCGATGGGAAGCGCGGACGAGCGTCGCTTTGAGGTGCTGCGCGCCATCGTCGCCGACTTCGTCGCCACCCAGGAACCGATCGGCTCGAAGTCCTTGGTGGAGCGTCATAACCTGGGTGTTTCCAGCGCCACCGTCCGCAACGATATGGCGGTGCTGGAGGCCGAGGGGTACATCGCGCAGCCGCACACCAGCTCGGGCCGGGTGCCCACGGAGAAGGGCTACCGCGAGTTCGTCGACCGGCTCGACGACGTCAAGCCGCTGTCAACGGCGGAACGGCGGGCGATCCAAAGCTTCCTGGAGTCCGGGGTCGACCTCGACGATGTGCTGCGCCGCGCGGTACGGCTGCTCGCGCAGCTGACCCGTCAGGTGGCCGTGGTGCAGTACCCGACGCTGTCGACGTCGACCGTTCGCCACCTGGAAGTGATTGCCCTGACCCCGGCCCGGCTGCTGATGGTGGTCATCACCGAGTCCGGCCGGGTGGATCAGCGCGTCGTCGAACTCGGCGATGTCATCGACGACCACCAACTCTCCCAGCTGCGCGAAATGCTCGGCCAGGCGCTGGAAGGCAAGAAGCTCTCGGCGGCCTCAGTTGCGGTCGCCGACCTCGCCGGCCAACTGCGCGGCTCCGGCGGCTTAGGCGACGCCGTGGGCCGTTCGGCGACGGTGTTGCTGGAGTCGCTGGTGGAACACACCGAGGAACGCATGCTGCTGGGCGGCACCGCCAACCTGACCCGCAACGTCGCCGACTTCGGTGGTTCGCTGCGCCCCATCCTGGAAGCGCTCGAGGAGCAGGTGGTGGTGCTGCGGCTGCTGGCGGCCCAGCAGGAAGCCGGCAAGGTGACCGTGCGCATCGGTCACGAGACGGCGGTTGAGCAGATTGCGGGCACCTCGATGGTGTCCACCGCGTATGGCACCTCGGATACCGTCTACGGCGGCATGGGTGTGCTGGGCCCGACGCGGATGGACTATCCGGGAACTATCGCCAGCGTCGCCGCGGTTGCTCTTTATATCGGCGAAGTCCTGGGTGCTCGATGAACGCGCACCCGCAGAATTTGTAGCTAGCCGCATAATGCGGCCTAAGAAAGGTCAAGCGTGGCACGCGATTATTACGGGCTGCTCGGCGTCAGCAAGGGCGCCGACGATGCGGAGGTCAAGCGCGCCTATCGCAAGCTGGCGCGCGAACTGCATCCCGATGTCAATCCCGATGAGGTGGCGCAGGCGAAATTCAAGGAAATCAGCGCCGCCTACGAAGTGCTGAGCGATCCGGAGAAACGCCGCATCGTCGACCTGGGCGGGGATCCGCTGGAAAACGCCGGCGCATCGGCTGCCGGGTTCGGCGGCTTCGGTGGATTGGGCGACGTATTCGAGGCTTTCTTCGGTGGCGGCTTCGGCGGGGGTTCGGGGTCGCGCGGTCCGATCGGCCGGGTTCGGCCCGGTTCGGACTCGCTGCTGCGGATGCGGCTCGATCTCGAAGAGTGCGCAACCGGTGTCACCAAGCAGGTCACCGTCGACACCGCGGTCTTGTGCGACCGCTGCCAGGGCAAGGGCACCAATGGAGATTCCGCGCCGATGCCCTGCGACACCTGCGGTGGCCGGGGGGAGGTGCAGACCGTGCAGCGTTCGCTGCTGGGTCAGATGCTGACGTCGCGGCCGTGTCCCACCTGCCGCGGTGTCGGGGTGGTCATCCCCGACCCGTGCCATCAGTGCGTCGGCGACGGCCGGGTGCGGGCCCGCCGGGAGATCAGCGTCAAGATCCCCGCCGGTGTCGGCGACGGAATGCGGGTCCGCCTCGCCGCCCAGGGCGAAGTCGGGCCCGGAGGAGGGCCGGCCGGCGACTTGTACGTCGAGGTCCACGAACAGGCCCATGAAATCTTTGTGCGCGAAGGCAATGACCTGCACTGCACGGTTTCGGTGCCGATGGTCGACGCGGCGCTGGGTGTGACCATGACCGTGGACGCCATCCTGGATGGTATGAGCGAGATCGTCATTCCGCCTGGTACGCAACCGGGTTCGGCTATCACGTTGCGCGGGCGCGGGATGCCGCAGCTGCGCTCCAATAACCGCGGTGATCTGCACGTGCACGTGGAGGTGATGGTCCCCACCCGGCTGGATAACCATGACACCGAACTGCTGCGCGAGCTGAAGAACCGCCGTGGCCGCGACATGGCCGAGGTCCGCTCGACGCATGCCGCCGGCGGCGGGCTGTTCACCCGGCTGCGCGAGACCTTCACCGGGCGCTAACGCAGTTTTTGAGGTTTCTTTCTAGTTCTAAGGGCACTGCACATGGTGGCGACGCTTTTCTACGTCGACGTACTGCCCGAAACCGGCGCGCTGGCAGTCGTAGACGGCGACGAGGGTTTTCATGCCGCCACCGTGCGCCGGATTCGTCCCGGCGAGCAGCTGGTGCTCGGCGACGGCGCCGGTGGGCTGGCCCGCTGCCTGGTGGAGCAGGCCGGCCGGGACGGGCTGGGTGCCCGGGTGCTGGAGCGCTGGAGCGTCGCGCCCGGGCAGCCGCCGGTGACAGTGGTGCAGGCGCTGCCCAAGTCCGAGCGCTCCGAATTGGCGATCGAATTGGCCACCGAGGCCGGCGCCGATGCGTTCGTGGCTTGGCAGGCGGCGCGCTGCGTGGCCAACTGGGACGGTGCCCGGGTCGACAAGGGCCTGCGCCGGTGGCGTGCAGTCGCCCGCTCGGCGGCACGGCAATCGCGCCGGGCGCACATCCCGCCGGTCGATGGCGTGCTGTCTACTGCCGCGCTGACCCGGCGGGTCCGTGATGACGTGGCCGGCGGTGCGACGGTTCTGGCCTTGCACGAGTCGGCGACCGATCGGCTTGCGGATGTCGCTGCGGCGCAATCTGACTCACTGATGCTCGTGGTGGGCCCCGAGGGCGGTATCGCGCCGGACGAGATTGCCGCGCTGGCCGACGCCGGTGCCGTCGCGGTCCGGCTGGGCCCGACCGTGCTGCGGACCTCGACCGCGGCCGCGGTGGCGTTGGGAGCATTGGGCGTGCTCACCTCCCGCTGGGACCGGCTCGGCGATGTTGCTTCGAGCTTGTAAGAGCAGGTAATTCTGCGCCGATGCGATGTCCTGGCGGTGCCGGCGCAAGCTGAGTTGTTGCCGTGGTGTGCCGTCGGAGGCGCCGAGATACCGGTGGTCGAAGGCGAGGGTGGTGATGCCGGCCGCTGCGAAGTGCCGCTCATCGCGGGACAAGGTCATGGTGTGGTTGGCGCCCAGTCCGTGCGTGAGCACGACCACCGGATGCGGACCCGGCCCTGACGCTCGGGTGAACCAGGCGGCGTAGCGGGTGCCATGCGGCGTGAATGTGGTGGTGATTGCGCCGGCCATGAAATCCTCCAATACTGCACAGGGGAGGGGCGTAGTGCGGGCACGCTTCACGGTTTCCGGCATCGCCGCGGGCGCGCTTGAGATCGTCGACCGTGACGGCCCGGGCGGGCTGAGCATGCGATCGTCGGCTGCAGCCCCGGGTACTGGTCCCATGACGCTCTACAACTACGGCAAAGGCCGCGGCGAACTCGAAGAGCTGGTAGCCAAAGCCGTGATCGCGAATATCAAAGTTCCTGTTCCGTAGGATAATTGGCGCGCCGATGTGCGTGCAATCGCAATGGCGATGTGGGGGTGCCGGGCTTGCCGACGAGGACCTGCTGGCCGGCATCGAATCCCGATCACGTGATGGCCGCGACAATTCATTGGGCCGCAGTCCTGACCGGCGGTAGACTGAAAAACCAAGGCTGCTCGTTCCAAACGCCAGCCCGCAAATTCAGTTCGATAGGCCAGAAAGCAGGCATCAGAAGCCACGTGACGCCCCGCGAGACCCGCGCTGCCGACGCTGTTGGAGCCCGCCAGGCCGACGCTCAGATTCGCAGTAGCATCGACGTTCCGCCCGACCTCGTTGTGGGCTTACTCGGTTCGGCCGACGAAAATCTGCGTGCCCTCGAACGCACTCTGAGTGCCGACCTGCATGTGCGTGGCAACACTGTCACCCTTTCGGGTGAGCCGGCCGACGTCGCGCTCGCCGAACGGGCGGTCTCCGAGTTGGTCGCGATTGCGGCCAGTGGCCAGCCGTTGACGCCGGAGGTGGTGCGCCACAGCGTCGCCATGTTGGTCGGCGCCGGGAACGAGTCACCGGCCGAAGTGCTCACCCTGGATATCTTGTCGCGCCGGGGCAAGACGATCCGGCCCAAAACGCTGAACCAGAAGCGCTACGTCGACGCGATCGACGCCAACACCATCGTCTTCGGGATCGGACCGGCCGGCACCGGGAAGACGTATCTAGCCATGGCCAAAGCTGTCCACGCGTTGCAGACCAAGCAGGTCACCCGCATCATCTTGACCCGCCCCGCGGTGGAAGCCGGTGAGCGCCTTGGCTTTCTGCCGGGCACGTTGAGCGAGAAGATCGACCCGTATCTGCGGCCGCTGTATGACGCGCTGTACGACATGATGGACCCCGAGCTGATCCCGAAGCTGATGTCCGCCGGGGTCATCGAGGTGGTGCCGCTGGGGTACATGCGGGGCCGGACGCTGAATGACGCGTTCATCGTGCTCGACGAGGCGCAGAACACCACTGCCGAGCAGATGAAGATGTTCCTCACCCGGCTGGGTTTCGGATCCAAGATCGTCGTCACCGGGGATGTCACTCAGGTGGACCTGCCAGGTGCTGCCAGGTCCGGCTTGCGGGCGGCGGTCGACATCCTCGAGGACATCGATGACATCCACATCGCGGAGCTGACCAGTGTGGATGTGGTCCGCCATCGATTGGTGTCGGAGATCGTCGACGCCTATGCAAGATACGAGGAACCCGGCTCTGGTATGAACCGGGCGGCTCGACGGGCGTCCGGCACCCGCAGTCGTCGATGATGGTGCCCATGACGTCTGTGCAACCCGTGGGGAACGGCCGGGAAAACCGATGAGCATCGAGGTATCCAACGAGTCGGGCATCGACGTCTCGGAAGCCGAACTCGTCAGCGTCGCGCGGTTTGTCATCACCAAAATGGACGTCAACCCTGGCGCG
Source organism: uncultured Actinomycetota bacterium (assembly GCA_963763005.1). Classification (GTDB taxonomy): domain Bacteria; phylum Actinomycetota; class Actinomycetes; order Mycobacteriales; family Mycobacteriaceae; genus Mycobacterium. The sequence continues at coordinate 129,699 of CAVXMI010000005.1, read as the reverse complement.
GACCTGTCGATGGTGCTGCTGGACACCGCGGCGATGGCCGACCTGCACATGCGCTGGATGGACCTGCCCGGGCCGACCGATGTGATGAGCTTCCCCATGGATGAGCTCGAACCGGGCGGTCGCCCCGACGCTCCCGAGCCGGGGCCGTCCATGCTGGGCGATATCGTGCTGTGCCCGGAATTCGCCGCCGAGCAGGCCGCCGCGGCGGGGCACAGTCTCGGACATGAGCTGGCGCTGCTGACCATCCACGGTGTGCTTCACCTGCTCGGCTACGACCATGGCGAGCAGGACGAGGAGAAGGAGATGTTCGCCCTGCAGGACCGGTTGCTTGAAGAGTGGGTGGCCGACCAGGTCGAGGCCTACCGGTACGACCGCCAGGACGAGAGGGACCGCCGGCTGCTGGACAAGTCAAGGTATTTCGACCAGCCGTGACCGGCCTTTATCTGCTGCTCGGCGCGATCGCATTGATCGGACTGGGTGGGCTGTTCGCGGCGATCGACGCCGCCATCAGCACGGTGTCGCTGGCCCGGGTGCACGAGCTGGTGCGCGACGGGCGGCCCGGCGCGGTGGCGCTGCTCAAGGTGATGGCCGAAGGGTCGCGGTACATCAACCTGGTGGTGCTGCTGCGGATCATTTGTGAGATCACCGCGACCGCGCTACTGGTGGTCTATTTCCGGCGCAACCTCAGCGTGGATGGGGGGCTGTTTGTTGCCGCGGCGATCATGGTGGTGACCAGCTTCGTCGTCATCGGTGTGGGTCCACGCACGCTCGGCCGCCAGAATGCGTATTCCATCTCGCTGGCGACAGCCGTTCCGCTGCAGGTGATCTCGTGGTTGCTGATGCCGATCAGCCGGTTGCTGGTGCTCCTGGGCAACGCGCTCACCCCCGGCCGCGGTTTCCGCAACGGGCCGTTCGCATCCGAGATCGAGTTGCGCGAAGTCGTCGACCTGGCGCAGCAGCGCGGCGTAGTCGCCGCAGACGAGCGCCGGATGATCGAGTCGGTCTTCGAACTCGGCGACACCCCGGCGCGTGAGGTGATGGTGCCGCGCACCGAGATGATCTGGATCGAAAGCGACAAATCAGCCGGTCAAGCGATGACGCTGGCCGTACGCAGCGGGCACTCCCGCATGCCGGTGATCGGCGAGAACGTCGACGACATCGTCGGTGTTGTGTACCTGAAAGATCTTGTGCAGCAGATGTTCTGCCCGACAGACGGCGGCCGGGAAGCGACCGTGGCACAGCTGATGCGCCCCGCGGTGTTCGTGCCTGACTCCAAGCCGCTGGACGCGCTGCTGCGTGAAATGCAGCGCGACCGTAACCATATGGCCCTGCTGGTCGACGAGTACGGAGCGATAGCCGGCCTGGTGAGCATCGAAGACGTACTGGAGGAGATCGTCGGCGAGATCGCCGATGAATACGACGAAGCCGAGACGGCCCCGGTGGAAAACTTGGGCGACAACCGTTTCCGGGTGTCGGCGCGACTGCCGATCGAAGACGTGGGCGAGCTGTACGGTATGAAGTTCGACGACGATCTCGACGTCGACACGGTGGGCGGTCTGCTGGCTTTGGAACTGGGCCGGGTTCCGCTGCCCGGCGCCGAGGTGATATCCCATGGTCTGCGGCTGCACGCCGAGGGCGGCGCCGATCATCGGGGCCGGGTACGGATCGGCACCGTGCTACTGAGTCCGGCCGAATCCGAACGGGCCCACGGTTCAGATGCTAAGGAGGCCGATCGCCATGGCTGAGCAGCTGGAAGCTGAGGACGCCAAGCTGGTGGTCCTGGCGCGAGCGGCGATGGCGCGTGCCGAAGCCGGCAGCGGCGCGGCGGTACGCGATGTCGACGGCCGAACGTATGCGGCTGCGCCGGTGAGCTTGTCGGCTCTCGAGTTAACTGGCCTGCAAGCGGCGGTTGCCGCGGCCGCGTCCAGTGGGGCTACCGGACTCGAGGCGGCCGTACTAGTGGCCGGGTCCGACAACGATCCAGGTATTGCCGCCGTCCGCGAACTGTCGTCGACGGCGGTCGTGATCGTCACCGACCGGGCCGGCAACCCCTTATGACGGCGAGCGTGAACTCATTGCGCAAAATCACGCGGAAAGTCGCACTGTGCGCACGCTGGACGACATGACTGGATTCCGCTCCGGCTTCGTGTGTTTGGTCGGCCGTCCGAACACCGGCAAGTCGACGCTGACCAACGCGCTGGTCGGAACGAAAGTGGCGATCACCTCGGCGAGGCCGCAGACCACCCGGCACACCATTCGCGGCATCGTGCATCGGGAGAATTTCCAGATCATTCTCGTCGACACCCCAGGCCTGCACCGGCCGCGAACTCTGCTCGGCAAGCGGCTCAACGACTTGGTCCGCGACACGTACACCGAGGTCGACGTCATCGGGCTGTGCATCCCGGCGGACGAGGCGATCGGCCCGGGAGACCGCTGGATCGTGGACCAGATTCGCTCGATCGCACCGAGACGACACTCGTGGTCATCGTCACCAAGATCGACAAGGTGCCGAAAGACCGGGTGGCCGCGCAACTGGTCGCGGTCAGCGAGCTGGTCACAAACGCAGCCGAGATCGTCCCGGTGTCGGCGGTATCCGGTGAACAGGTTGACGTGCTGACCGACGTGCTGGCCGCCGCGTTACCTGCCGGCCCGGCGTACTACCCCGACGGTGAGCTGACCGACGAACCAGAGGAGATTCTGATGGCCGAGCTCATCCGCGAGGCCGCCCTCGACGGAGTGCACGACGAGCTGCCGCATTCGCTGGCGGTGGTGATCGACGAGGTCAACCCGCGGGAAGGACGTGACGACCTGATCGACGTGCACGCCGTGCTGTTCGTCGAGCGGGACAGCCAGAAGGGCATCGTCATCGGCAAGGGCGGCGCCCGGCTGCGGGAAGTGGGTACCGCGGCCCGCAGCCAGATCGAAAAACTGCTCGGGACCAAGATCTACCTGGACTTGCGTGTCAAAGTCGCCAAGAACTGGCAGCGCGACCCTAAACAACTTGGCCGACTGGGGTTTTAGCGTCTATCGCGGCGGCCGGACACTGTGGATGGGGGGAGTGCCGGTCCCGGTGTTCCACCACACCTTCGGCTGCTTGGTCGCCCAGCCACTGATGGCTTCCAACTCGGCGGCCAGCGAGATCAGCATGCCCTCGCTGTTGGCCGGTCCCATCAGCTGCACACCGATCGGCAAACCGTCGGCGGTGAACCCCGCCGGCACGTTGATCGACGGCCAGCCCAGCACATTCCATGGCCATGCCAGCGGGCACGCGGCGATCGTGGCGCGGTCGGTGGCCAGGCCGCTCATCCGGTCGAAGGCGCGCGCCATCGGCGGCGGCTGCGCGGTGGTCGGCGCCAGCACCACGTCGACGATGTCGAAGATCGAGCCCACCCGACGCTGGTCGGCGGCTTCGTGGCGGCGCGCGCTGCGCAGAATCGCCTGCGACAGCATGTCGGCCGGCACGCAGTTGGACATGGTGCGGGGGTCCAGGATGACACCGTCACCCGAGCCGCTCGGCCCAATCCCAGCAGGCCCGCGGCGGACCGGGCGAGAAAGTCCCACGACAGCCGCAGGCCGTAGTCCGGGTTGCCCCGCACCACGGTGTGGCCGAGCAGCTGGAGCTGTTCGCCCACCTTCCGCGTTGCGGCCAGGATCTCGGGATGCAGCTTGGACCGAAAGAAGGTGAAAGGAAACCCGGTCGACAGCGCGATTTTCAGGGGACCGGGCGCGATGCCGACGTAGTCGGATGCCGTCACCGGGGGTGGCTGGTGCAGGTCGCCTTCGACGTTGCCGGAAGCCGCGTCCAGCACCAGAGCCGCGTCGGCCACCGTGCGGGCCAGCACGCCGTTGACCGTGATGCCGTTGAACGCGTCCGGCATCGGCCAGGTCGAGATGCGGCCGCGTTGCGGCTTGATGCCCACCAGGTGGGTCCAGGCGGCGGGGATACGGACGCTGCCCGCGCCGTCGGAGCCGATTGCGGCGGCAACCAGGCCCGCGGCCACCGCAGCCGCACTACCGCCCGACGATCCGCCCGGCGTATGCCGGCGCGACCACGGGTTGCGGGTGTGCCCGAAGTCCGGCCCGCTGGTGAATGGCCATTGGCCCAATTCGCAGGTGTTGGTCTTGCCGACGATCACCGCGCCGGCCGCCCGCAGGCGGCGAATGACCTCGGCAGTCGTGAGTAGCGGGCCGGACGTACCCCTCGGTAGCCGAACGCGGTTGGCACACCGGCGATGTCGACGTCGTCCTTGACCGCGATCGGGATGCCCAGCAGCGGTGCGTTGTCGCCGGCGGCCCGGCGCCGGTCGGCCGCGGCCGCGTCAGCCAACGCAGACTCGGTGAGCACCACCCGGAAGGCGTTGAGGTGGACTGGCTGGCATCGATGGCGTGCAGGGATCGGCGTACCAGCTCATCGGAGGTAACTTTGCGGGCGGCCAGCTGGTAGAGCTGATCGGTCAGCGTGGGCATGCGCTGGCTGCCGATCCGGAAACGGCCCCAGAATCGGACCCAAAAGCGCCAACCACGGGGTACGAGACTATCGGCGCGGATACCGCGCGATGTCGCGGTGGGGTGCAAAACTGTTGTGATGCGGCTGTATCGGGACCGAGCGGTGGTGCTGCGCCAGCACAAGCTCGGCGAAGCCGACCGAATCGTCACCCTGCTGACCCGCGACCACGGGCTGGTCCGCGCGGTGGCCAAAGGTGTGCGCCGCACCCGCAGCAAGTTCGGCGCGCGACTGGAACCGTTCGCGCATATCGACGTCCAACTGCATCCCGGCCGCAACCTCGACATCGTCACCCAGGTCGTCTCGATCGACGCGTTCGCCACCGACATCGTCAGCGACTATGGCCGCTACACCTGTGCGTGCGCGATGCTGGAAACCGCCGAACGGCTGGCCGGCGAGGAGCGGGCGCCCGCACCGGCGCTGCACCGGCTCACCGTCGGGGCGCTGCGGGCGGTGGCTGACGGACGCCGTCCCCGCGACCTGGTGCTGGACGCCTATCTGCTGCGTGCCATGGGCATCGCCGGATGGGCGCCGGCGCTGACCGAATGCGCCCGCTGCGCCACGCCCGGCCCGCACCGGGCGTTTCACGTCGCCGCCGGTGGCAGTGTCTGCGTGCACTGCCGCCCGGCCGGCTCGACCACACCGCCGCAGGGCGGTGCTGGATCTGATGTCCGCGCTGCACGACGGCGACTGGGAGGCCGCCGAGAGCGTCGCCGCAGTCCCATCGCAGCTCACGCCAGTGGGTCTGGTGGCCGCACACCTGCAGTGGCATCTGGAACGCCAGCTCGAACGTTGCCGCTGGTGGAGCGGGTCTACCAGGTTGATCGCACGATCGCCGAACGTCGCGCTGCGCTGATCAGGCAGGATATGGGCCGTGGCTATGAATCGGGTCACCAGCTCGGGCGAAGGCTGAGCGCAGGCCGAGGCGTTCCCGCAGCTGCCCGCGGCGCCTGACGACTACCCGACCTTCCCCGATACGTCGACGTGGCCGGTGGTCTTCCCGGAGCTGCCGCCCGATCGCCGACGGCGGCCCGTGCCGGCCACCGCAGCACATTTCCAAAGCGGCTGCGCCACGGATCCCGGCCGACCGGTTGCCCAAGCATGTCGCCATCGTGATGGACGGCAACGGCCGCTGGGCCACCCAGCGTGGACTGCGCCGCACCGAGGGGCACAAGATGGGCGAGGCGGTGGTGATCGACATCACTTGCGGTGCTATCGAGATCGGGGTCAAGCAGCTCACCGTCTACGCCTTCTCCACCGAGAACTGGAAGCGCAGCGCCGAGGAAGTCCGCTTCCTGATGGGCTTCAACCGCGAGGTGGTGCGACGCCGCCGCGAGAATCTCAACGAGATGGGCGTGCGGATGCGGTGGGTCGGGTTCCGGCCGCGTCATGTGGCGCAGCGTCATCAAGGAATTCGACGATCGCCGAGAGCATGACGGTCAACAACGACGTCATCACCATCAACTACTGCGTCAACTACGGCGGCCGCACCGAAATCGCCGAGGCGACAAGGGAAATCGCTCGTGAGGCCGCTGCGGGCCAGATCGACCCGGACCGGATCACCGAGGCCACGATCGCCCAGCACCTGCACCGGCCCGACATCCCCGATGTCGATCTGTTCATCCGCACGTCGGGGGAGCAGCGGTCGAGCAACTTCATGCTGTGGCAGGCGGCCTACGCCGAATACGTCTTCCAGGACAAGCTCTGGCCCGACTACGACCGCCGCGACCTGTGGGCGGCGTGCGAGGAATACGCGTCAACCGCAACCGCCGGTTCGGGAGCGCCTGACGTGGTGCATGTCCTGCAGGACGGCTGGCCGATGTCTTCGGTGAAGTCCTGCCGGTCGAGGAGGAACCCGACGGCGCGCTGACGGTCCGCCACGACGGAACCGTTCGCATCGTTGCGGGTGGTGACGATCGCCGAGGACCTCGAAATGGTCTCGCTGACTCAGATTTTGGCGTGGGACCTGCCGCTGACCGAAGATCAGCGATCAGGTGGCCAAGCAGGCGCGTGACACCATTTTCGGCTCAGTGACGATGGTCGAGAAGATCGCCGCGAAGGCTGTGCAGCGAAACTCCGGCAAGCCTGGGGCCACGACCGCGTCCAAAAAGGCAGACGTGATGCTGCGCTACAACTTTCCCGGCGCCGGCTTGACCGACGACGCGCTACGCACACTGATCCTGCTGGTGCTGGACGGCGGGCGCCCAGATACGCAGCGCGCTGACATCCTGAGCGCCAGATCCGCGCCTTTTGGGCAGTCAGCGACCGGCAGTCCGAGCAGGTGCCGAAGATCTCGATGGTGTGGCTGACATCGGAGAATCCATGTTTGGTGGCCACTTCCGCCGCCCACGCCTCGACTTCGTGGTCGCCCACCTCGATGGTGGAACCGCAGCTGCGGCACACCAGATGGTGGTGATGGTGTTCCGAGCACCGGCGATAGACCGATTCACCGGTGTCGGTGCGCAGCGTGTCGACCATTCCCGCAGCTGCCATCGACTGAAGCGTGCGATAGACGGTGGTCAGGCCGATGTTTTCGCCGCGGCGGCGCAGTTCGTCGTGCAATTCCTGGGCCGAGCGGAAGTCGTCGACTGTCTCCAGCAGCGTCGAGATGGCCTCCCGCTGGCGGGTGGATCGGACGCTCGCTCCGGTCATGGGCGCCGCTCCTCCTCATCGCTTCGCTCTGCATCGTCGCCGGCTCCGGTCATGGGCGCCGCTCCTCCTCATCGCTTCGCTCTGCATCGTCGCCGGCGCCGGTCACGATGAGTCCTCGCCTGCGTGGTCGACCGCGTCGACGACGATGTGCGCGAGGTGATGGTCGGCAAGCCGGTACAGCACTTCGCGGCCGGACCGCTCCCCGGCGACTACGCCTGCTGCCTTGAGGATCTTCAGATGTTGGCTGACCAGCGGCTGCGGCACACCCAGTGCGTCGACCAGTTCGTGCACGCAGCGTTGGGATTCGCGCAATTGCAGAACGATGGCGATTCGTACGGGTGCGGCCAGCGCGCGCAGCAGCTCGCCGGCGGCGTCGAGAATCTCGCGCGGCGGAGGTGCGGGGAACGCGGCGTGTTCAGCGACGTGCTCGTGATGGCCAACCATGCCGGCGCCCACGTCAAAAGGTGAGTCGTCGGCGGCGGTAGGTGTTGAGGGGGACGTCACCATATCGGAGTCACCACCTCGAAAAGTGCCAGGCATTCGGACCGCTTCGGACTGCCCCGGAATGTTATCGAAATCAGCTTGCGGCTGACCTCCACTGTCACATGCGTGAGGATGCATGTCAAAGACCCCGCGCCGATCGCTACCATGACTGAGGTTTTGTGTGCAGTGGTTTACCGCTGCATGCGTCTGCCCAATCCGGGAAGGAGTGCATCACCCCGTGGCGTCCGTCATCGACACCGTAGTGAACCTGGCCAAACGGCGTGGGTTCGTCTTTCCCTCCGGCGAGATCTACGGCGGCACCAAGTCGGCGTGGGACTACGGTCCGCTGGGGGTGGAACTCAAAGAGAACATCAAACGGCAGTGGTGGCGATCGGTGGTCACCGGCCGCGACGACGTTGTGGGAATCGATTCGTCGATCATCCTGCCGCGGCAGGTGTGGGTGGCCTCTGGCCACGTCGAGGTCTTCCACGACCCGCTGGTCGAGTCGCTGATCACCCACAAGCGCTACCGCGCCGACCATCTCATCGAGGCCTACGAAGCCAAACACGGGCAGCCGCCGCCTAACGGTTTGGCCGATATTCGCGACCCGGACACCGGCGAGCCCGGCCAATGGACCGAGCCGCGCGAGTTCAACATGATGCTCAAGACCTATCTCGGACCAATCGAGACCGAGGAGGGACTGCACTATCTGCGCCCCGAGACTGCGCAGGGCATCTTCGTCAACTTTGCCAATGTGGCGACCACGGCGCGCAAGAAGCCGCCGTTCGGTATCGGGCAGATCGGCAAGAGCTTCCGCAACGAGATCACCCCGGGCAACTTCATTTTCCGCACCCGCGAGTTCGAGCAGATGGAGATGGAGTTCTTCGTCGAGCCGTCGACGGCCAAGGAATGGCACCAGTATTGGATCGACACCCGGTTGCAGTGGTATGTCGACCTCGGTATTGATCCGCAGAACCTGCGGCTCTACGAACACCCGAAGGAGAAGCTGTCGCACTACTCCGACCGCACCGTCGACATCGAGTACAAGTTCGGCTTCGTTGGCAATCCGTGGGGCGAGCTGGAAGGCGTTGCCAACCGAACCGACTTCGACTTGTCAACGCATACAAAGCATTCCGGCACCGAACTGTCGTTCTATGACCAGGTCGCCGACACCCGGTACACGCCGTACGTCATCGAACCGGCAGCCGGTCTGACCCGGTCGTTCATGGCATTCCTGATCGACGCGTACACCGAGGACGAGGCCCCGAATGCCAAGGGCGGGATGGATAGGCGTGCGGTCCTGCGACTTGACCCGCGGCTGGCGCCGGTCAAGGCGGCGGTGCTGCCGCTGTCGCGGCACGCAGACTTGAGCCCGAAGGCGCGCGACTTGGCCGCCGAATTGCGGAAATGCTGGAACATCGATTTCGACGACGCCGGCGCCATCGGGCGGCGCTACCGGCGCCAGGACGAAGTCGGCACACCGTTCTGCGTGACGGTTGACTTCGACTCACTCGAGGACGACGCCGTCACCGTGCGCGAGCGCGACGCCATGACCCAAGAGCGGGTCGCGATGAACAACGTCGCCGACTACTTGGCGGTACGCCTCAAGGGCGGCTAGAACCCGCCTCGTGTTCGCGCCTTCGGTTGTTTGCTGCGGATGCGACAAATCGACTCGGACCGCACCGCGACTCGGGCAAGCGGATTCAACCCGGCTCGGGCCCCGATCCGGGATGGCTTGTCTGACCGCCTTGCGGTGCTTGTCGGGGTGACACGGTGAGTTGTGGGGTAATTGCGGGGGTTTGTTGGGGGGTGTGGCCTAGGGTCGCCAGGGGTGGTGTGTGGTCGGCTGGCTGGTTGGGACGGGGTGGTTGCTGGGTTGTCCCTGGTGGCGGCTGGTGGAAAGTGTTGGGTGTCGGTTGTGGTAACGCCCGGGCGTGCGTTTGAGAATAATCCGTTAGAGGAGGGGCGGTTCTGATGAATTTTTCGGTGTTGCCGCCGGAGATCAATTCGTTGCGGATGTTCTCTGGTGCGGGTTCGGGGCCGATGTTGGAGGCGGCGGCGGCTTGGGCGGGGCTGGCTGATGAGTTGGGGTCGGCGGCGGATTCGTTTTCGTCGGTGACCTCGGGCCTAACGGGGTCGGCCGGGTCGTGGCAGGGTCCGGCGTCGGTGGCGATGGCGGCTGCGGCGGCTCCTTATGCGGGGTGGTTGAGTGCGGCGGCGGCTCGGGCGTCGGGGGCGGCTGGGCAGGCCGAGGCGGTGGCTGGTGTGTTTGAGGCCGCGCGGGCGGCGATGATTCATCCGGTGGCGGTGGCTGCTAATCGGAATGTGTTTGTGCAGTTGGTGTTGTCGAATTTGTTTGGTCAGAATGCGCCGGCGATTGCGGCTGCTGAGGGCGTCTATGAGCAGATGTGGGCGCAGGATGTCGCGGCGATGGTGGGGTATCACGGTGGGGCGTCGTCGGCGGCGGCTCAGTTGGCGTCGTGGCAGGGTTCGCTGAAAGGCCTGTCGGGTTTGTCGGGTTTGGTGGGTGGCGCGACGCGGGCCAGTGCACCGGCGGCCAGCGCATCGGCAGCCAGCACACCACTAGCCAGCGCGCAATTGAGCGTCCAAGCGCTCGGCGCCCGAGTGGCGGCCGCACCGGCGGCCGCTTCACAGGGGCTTAGCGACCTGATCTTCAACCTGGGTTTCGGGAACGTCGGCTCTTTCAACCTGGGTAGCGGCAACATCGGTGGCACCAACCTCGGCAGCGGCAACATCGGCAGCACCAACCTGGGCAGCGGGAATTACGGCAGCCAGAACTGGGGCGGCGGAAACATCGGGACCGGCAACACCGGCAGCGGCAACATCGGTGACTACAACCCTGGTAGCGGAAACTTCGGCAGTGGAAACCTGGGCAGCGGCAACATCGGCAGCCTCAATTTGGGCAACGGAAACTTCGGCACCCTCAACATCTTCGGGGGGAACAACGGCGACGTAGCCCTCGGCAGCGGAAACACCGGCGACTTCAGCCTCGGCAGCGGGAACCTCGGTAGCACCAACATCGGTTTCGGGAACCTCGGTAGTGGGAATATCGGGTTCGGGAACCACGGCGACGACAACATCGGCTTCGGGCTTACCGGCAACGGTCAGGTTGGCTTCGGCGCCTTGAACTCGGGTACCGGAAACATCGGCTTGTTCAACTCGGGTAACAACAACGTCGGTTTCTTCAACTCGGGTGACAACAACTCTGGCTGGGCGAACTCAGGCAACGGAAACACGGGGTTTGGGAACGCGGGCAGTTTCAACACTGGCTTCTGGAACGCCGGTAATTCGAATACCAGCTTCGGGAGCGCGGGTAACGGAAACTTCGGCATTTTCGACGGGGGTAGCGGAAATTCGGGCAGCTTCAACGTGGGCACCCAGAACACGGGCTTCGGGAATTCGGGTGCGGGAAATACCGGCTTCATGAATGCGGGTGACTCGAACACCGGCTTCTTGAACGCGGGTAACGTCAACACCGGCTTCTTCAACGGGGGAGACGTCAACACCGGTGGATTCAATGGGGGAAACCTTAACACCGCCTTCGGCAGCGCGGTTGACGAACCATCCCTGAACTCGGGCTTCGGCAACCTGGGCGCTGGAAATTCGGGCTGGGGCAACAGCGATCCCAACGGCACCGGCAACTCCGGCTTCTTCAACACAGGCATCGGTAACTCGGGCTACTCAAACGCCAGTCCCGCTATGGTCGCCGGCTATAACTCCGGATTCGGAAATATCGGTACTCTCAATGCAGGATTCACAAATTCTGGTAATAACCTCGCAGGCATCTCGAACTCGGGTGACGACAGCTCGGGCGTGGTAAATTCTGGCGACCAGAACTCCGGTGGATTCAACTCGGGTTCAGGGCTTTCGGGCTTCTTCAGGTAGCCGTCACAATCATTTATCTATTTCCGGCGATTTTGCGCAGGTGACTCCAGTGGCCGCCTCCTTGAGGAGGCTGCGGGCTATGTCTGACCGCCTTGCGGTGCTTGTCGGGGTGACGCGGTGAGTTGTGGGGTAATTGCGGGGGTTTGTTGGGGGGTGTGGCCTAGGGTCGCCAGGGGTGGTGTGTGGTCGGCTGGCTGGTTGGGACGGGGTGGTTGCTGGGTTGTCCCTGGTGGCGGCTGGTGGAAAGTGTTGGGTGTCGGTTGTGGTAACGCCCGGGCGTGCGTTTGAGAATAATCCGTTAGAGGAGGGGCGGTTCTGATGAATTTTTCGGTGTTGCCGCCGGAGATCAATTCGTTGCGGATGTTCTCTGGTGCGGGTTCGGGGCCGATGTTGGAGGCGGCGGCGGCTTGGGCGGGGCTGGCTGATGAGTTGGGGTCGGCGGCGGATTCGTTTTCGTCGGTGACCTCGGGCCTAACGGGGTCGGCCGGGTCGTGGCAGGGTCCGGCGTCGGTGGCGATGGCGGCTGCGGCGGCTCCTTATGCGGGGTGGTTGAGTGCGGCGGCGGCTCGGGCGTCGGGGGCGGCTGGGCAGGCCGAGGCGGTGGCTGGTGTGTTTGAGGCCGCGCGGGCGGCGATGATTCATCCGGTGGCGGTGGCTGCTAATCGGAATGTGTTTGTGCAGTTGGTGTTGTCGAATTTGTTTGGTCAGAATGCGCCGGCGATTGCGGCTGCTGAGGGCGTCTATGAGCAGATGTGGGCGCAGGATGTCGCGGCGATGGTGGGGTATCACGGTGGGGCGTCGTCGGCGGCGGCTCAGTTGGCGTCGTGGCAGGGTTCGCTGAAAGGCCTGTCGGGTTTGTCGGGTTTGGTGGGTGGCGCGACGCGGGCCAGTGCACCGGCGGCCAGCGCATCGGCAGCCAGCACACCAGCTAGCCAGCGCGCAATTGAGCAGTGCTGAAGCGGTCACGGCCCAAGCAGTCAGCGCCTCCGTGCCGGCGCCTCTTCAGGGCATCAACTTCGGTCTTGGCAACATCGGCTCCCTCAATTTGGGTAGTGGAAACATCGGTGACACGAACCTCGGCAGCGGCAACATCGGCAGCACCAACCTGGGTAGCGGCAACCAGGGTGACATCAACCTGGGCAGCGGAAACATTGGCACCCAGAACCTGGGCAGCGGCAATATCGGCAGCACCAACCTGGGCGGCGGCAATATCGGCAACACCAACGTGGGCGGCGGCAACATCGGCGACACGAACTTCGGCAACGGAAACAACGGCAACTTCAACTTCGGCAGCGGGAATTTCGGGAGTAACAACCTCGGGTTCGGAAACACCGGCAGCGGGAATTTCGGCTTCGGGAACACGGGCGACAACAACATCGGTTTCGGGCTAACCGGCAACAATCAATTGGGGATCGGCGCCCTGAACTCCGGCAGCGGAAATATTGGCTTCGGGAACTCCGGCACTGGGAACGTCGGCTTCTTCAACTCCGGTACCGGCAACGTGGGCTTCGGGAACTCCGGCATGGGGAACACAGGCTTCGGGAACGCGGGAAACATCAACACCGGCTTCTGGAACGGCGGCAGCACAAACACCGGTGTCGGGGACGCAGGCGCAGGCAACACCGGCTTTTTTGACGCCGGCAACTACAACGCGGGCAGCTTTAACGCGGGCAACGTAAACACGAGCTTTGGGAACGCGGGCAACGTTAACAGTGGTTTCCTTAACGCGGGCGACATCAACTCCGGCTTCGCAAACGCGGGTGACGTTAACACTGGTTTGGGCAACGCAGGCAACACCAACACGGGCGGGCTGAACGCGGGCACCCTTAACACCGGGTTCTTCAGCGCGGCCACACAAGTTGGCCCCAATTCGGGATTCTCCAATGTCGGCAGCGGTAACTCAGGTTTTGGCCAGAACGACCCATCTGGCACCGGCAACTCGGGCATCCAGAACTCGGGTTTCGGTAACTCGGGCTATGTCAATACCAGCACCACGAGTACCTTCGGAGGTAACTCAGGCGCGCTCGACACGGGCTATGGAAACGCGGGTTTCTATAACGCGGCTGTCAACAACACGGGCATCTTCGTCACGGGCGTCATGAATTCGGGGATATTCAACAACGGAATCGGAAACTCGGGTCTGTTCGTCTTTGGCAATGGGCTTTCGGGCTTCTTCAAGAATTTCCTCTAGCAGAGGTGATCGTGCTTTTCGCGGCCTGCAAATAGCCGTTGTAATTCGTGGCTTTCGCTTCATGCCGTCCAAGGTCCTGGTGCCGGTGCTCGGCGTTGCGTTATCGGCAGATCCCGCCCCGAGGTGCTGCGGTAAGTAGTAGCACGTCAGGATGATCTTAGGGTCGCTCGACTGGACTCGATCTATGCAGCCCCCGGCGGGAACTCTTCACCCCGAGAATATTGCCGAGTCGTGCAGCTGCGAATTATACCGACTGACCGCCATGACGGTCCCGCTCAGCGGGTCTAATCCGCGGAGCCAACAACAATTGATCGCCAGTACGACTCCCCGTACCCCTGAAGCCGATCCCGGTGTCCAAGAGATTGACAACTGACTGGGCACCTGCCCGGTTACTCCGAGATGGTGCCGAGATGGTTCCGAGATGGTGATGCGCTGGATCGACCTGCTGTTTATCGAATTTGTAGATAAGGATTCGGTGAAAGTGCAGATTTCTGGTGTGATCTGTCTTACGATCCGCCTGTGGGTCGGTGCGTGTGTGTGGTCGTTGTGGGTGAGTGGTCGTTGGAGCCGTTGATGCGGCTGGCTGGTTTGGGGTTGCGATGACGTTGGACTTTTCTTGGTTGCCGCCGGAGATCAACTCGGCGCGGATCTTTGCCGGTGCAGGGTCGGGGCCGTTGTTTACGGCGGCGTCGGCGTGGGATGGGTTGGCTGCGGATTTGTGGGCGTCGGCGTCGTCGTTTGACTCGGTGATTTCCGGGTTGACGGGTGGGCCGTGGGCGGGTCCGGCGTCGGCGACCATGGCGGCTGCGGCGGTGCCGTATGTGGGGTGGTTGAGCGCGGCGGCGGGGCAGGCGGAGTTGTCGGCTGGTCAGGCTCGGGCGGCGGCTACGGCGTTTGAGGCGGCGTTGACGGCCACGGTGCATCCGGCGGCGGTGGCGGCTAATCGGGTGTCGTTGGTGTCGTTGGTGGCGACGAATTTTTTGGGGCAGAACACGCCGGCGATTGCGGCTACTGAGTTCGATTATGTGGAGATGTGGGCTCAGGATGTGGCCGCGATGATGGGGTATCACGCCGGGGCGGCGTCGGTGGCCTCGACGTTGACGCCGTTTAGTGTGCCGCCGGTTAATTTGACGGGGTTGGCGGGGGTGGCTTCGATGGGGGCCACGGTGGCCACGCAGGCGCAGGGGCTACTGGCGGCGGCTCCGGCTGCGCTGGTGGGGCTGCAGTCGGCGGCCTCGGCGGTGCCGTTGCAGTCGGTGATGCAGGTGGCGCAGGTCGGGATGTATCCGGCGAGCATGATGATGTCTCCGATGATGATGCTGCTGCAATCGGCGAAGGGGGGCACGGCCGGGCTGGGTGCGGCGGCGGCGACGGGGTTGGTCGATGCACCGAAGTTTGTTGGTGATGTCGCTCCGGCGATGAAGGGCCTGGGCGGCGTGGGTGCGGGGATGTCGGCGGGTATGGGCAACGCGCGGTTGGTGGGGGCGTTGTCGACGCCGCCGTCGTGGCAGGGCTCGATGCCAACGCGGATGGCCAGCTCGTCGATGTCGGGGCTGGGCGCTATGCCTAACCCTGCTGCGATGGCGGGGGCGACCGGGGCTACCGGTGGTGGTATGGGCATGATGCCGATGCCGATGGGTATGGGCGGCGCCGGGGGCGGTATGCCCGGCGGGATGATGGGCCGCGGCGGTGCTAGTCCGAATATGACGCAGGCGCGGCCGAGTGTGATACCGCGGACTGGCGTCGGATAGGGCGGAAGTGATTGGTCCGGCTTTTCGCGTTGTGGCACATGATCAGGACTGATTGTTTTTTGTGGGCGGCCGGGGATTTCTGGGGTGGCGCCGGGTCGGTGGCCTGCCAGGAGTTCATCGCCCAGTTGGGCCGTAATTTCCAGGTGATCTACGAGCAGGCCAACGCTCACGGGCAGAAGGTGCAGACCGCCGGCAGCAACATGGCCAGCACCGATTCCGCGGTGGGCTCTAGCTGGGCCTAGCCAGTTCTGTCGTGGGCGCGGGTAACACGCGGATGCACGAAGAACTAAGGTGAATCCTGACGCGAACACCTAATGTCAGAGTGATTTGGCGGTTTGGTGAAAGTGCAGATTTCTGGTGTGATCTGTTTTATGAGCCGCCCGTAGGTCGGTGCGTGTGTATGGTCGTTGTGGGTGAGTAGTCGTTGGAGCCGTTGATGCGGCTGGCTGGGGGGTTGCGATGACGTTGGACTTTTCTTGGTTGCCGCCGGAGATCAACTCGGCGCGGATCTTTGCCGGTGCGGGGTCGGGGCCGTTGTTTACGGCGGCGTCGGCGTGGGATGGGTTGGCTGCGGATTTGCGGGCGTCGGCGTCGTCGTTTGACTCGGTGATTTCCGGGTTGACGGGTGGGCCGTGGGCGGGTCCGGCGTCGGCGACCATGGCGGCTACGGCGGTGCCGTATGTGGGGTGGTTGAGCGCGGCGGCGGGGCAGGCGGAGTTGTCGGCTGGTCAGGCTCGGGCGGCGGCGACGGCGTTTGAGGCGGCGTTGACGGCCACGGTGCATCCGGCGGCGGTGGCGGCTAATCGGGTGTCGTTGGTGTCGTTGGTGGCGACCAACTTCTTTGGCTTGAACGCTCCGGCGATTGCGGCTACTGAGTTCGATTATGTGGAGATGTGGGCTCAGGATGTGGCCGCGATGATGGGGTATCACGCCGGGGCGGCGTCGGTGGCCTCGGCGATAACGCCGTTTAGTGTGCCGCCGGTTAATTTGACGGGGTTGGCGGGGGTGGCTTCGATGGGGTCCGCGGTGGCCACGCAGGCGCAGGGGCTGCTGGCGGCGGCTCCGGCTGCGCTGGTGGGGGTGCAGTCGGCGGCCTCGGCGGTGCCGTTGCAGTCGGTGATGCAGGTGGCGCAGGTCGGGATGTATCCGGCGAGCATGATGATGTCTCCGATGATGTCGCTGATGCAATCGGCGAATTCGAGCGCTGGATTGGCTGGTGCTAACGCTGCGGGGTTGGCGACCGATGTACCGAAGTTTGTTGGTGATGTCGCTCCGGGGATGAAGGGCCTGGGCGGCGTGGGTGCGGGGATGTCGGCGGGTATGGGCAACGCGCGGTTGGTGGGGGCGTTGTCGACGCCGCCGTCGTGGGAAGGCTCGATGCCAACGCGGATGGCCAGCTCGGCGATGTCGGGGCTGGGCGCTATGCCTAACGCAGCTGAGATGGCGGGGGCGGCCGGGGCTAGCGGTGGTGGTATGCCGATGATGCCGATGCCGATGGGAGCTGGTGGCGCCGGAGGCGGTATGCCCGGCGGGATGATGGGCCGCGGCGGTGCTAGTCCGAATATGACGCAGGCGCGGCCGAGTGTGATACCGCGGACTGGCGTCGGATAGGGCGGAAGTGATTGGTCCGGCTTTTCGCGTTGTGGCACATGATCAGGACTGATTGTTTTTTGTGGGCGGCCGGGGATTTCTGGGGTGGCGCCGGGTCGGTGGCCTGCCAGGAGTTCATCGCCCAGTTGGGTCGTAATTTCCAGGTGATCTACGAGCAGGCCAACGCTCACGGGCAGAAGGTGCAGACCGCCGACAGCAACATGGCCAGCACCGATTCCGCGGTGGGTTCTAGCTGGGCCTAGGTGGCTTAAGCACCGTTCGCTCCGGGGGCTGCGGTGCATCGGGGACCAGCTTGGCGAAGCTGCCAACCAGGATGCGGTCCCGCGGCGATTACGAACTGGCCGCCAAAAGGTTGGGCTCCGTTGCTGAGAGCCGGGCCGGCGGCGACGTTTCGGTCGTTCGCTATGGGACATTGACCTCTCAGAGTGCCGCGCGGTGGTCACCCTGATTCGTCAGCACCTTGGTGACGACCGGATCGCGGAACTTCGCGAGGAAAGTAGCAGGCTTGGCGCTGACGCGATCGCTGCGGAGGCGCTCGCGGACGGGATGTGAGCCCGGCTCAGGCGTGGCCCATTCCGCTGGTCATCAGGAAAACCCCGAGTAGGGTCATGACGACGGCGAATACCTGTTGCCGGCGAGCTTTGACCCAACCGTTCACCGCAGACATGATCTGGCCGGTCTTTGCCGGTGCCGCCAGTTTGCTGGCGAGCGGCAGTTCGATGAAGAACAGTGCCACGAAGGTGTAGACCCCGGCCGCACTGATTTGAGTGCCCACAGCGGCTCCCGAGGCCAGAATGGCGGTGAGCGCCGCCAAGAACCGAAGGTCTACCAACATCCCAACGCCGAGGATGAACGCCACCCACAAGGGTCTGGCGTGCAACGCAACCTGGGCGCGTGTCGACAATTTCGAGATCGTGGTCGACGTCAGCGCCTGCAGGTGGGATGGATTGGCGCCAGGCATTCCCAGTCGTGCCCGCTGACGCGGCGAGATGCCAACCGCGAGGCCGGCGATCAGCAGCGCCAGGACACCCATCGCGATCTGAATGTGCCCGGCGGTGGAGCTGGCGGTGGCGAGTTCCACCCGGTTCAGTACTCCGAGCGTGAAATCACGCAGCCCGAAGAGCACACCCAAGGCCAGAACAACGCTAATTGCAATGCCGCCGAGCCAGAACGCAACCAGGTGACCCACGGCACGAGGCTGCGACGACAGGTGAACACTGACCCCGATCCGCACCGGGTCTGCTGTCGCCACAAGAGCTAACACGAGCACCGTGCCCCACATGGCAACGGACGCTACAGCGGCGGCGCGGGTTGCGGAACCCACATCAGGACATGGGTCTGCCGATCAAGAGGGGATAACCTGAGCGCCGAATTTTTTCTGGCGTGCGAGTAAGACGGCCGGCGCCAGATGCTATCTCACCCAAAGCGGATGACCGGTCGCTGACCTCGAACAATCCGCCGGCTGCCAACGCCGAAGCCGAGCAGAGAAATGACTCTATGAGGGATCGATTAGGAATGTGGGATTAGATAAATTTTTCCCTTGACGTCCTTTCACCCAATGGAATTGGCGCTTTGGCGCCTTTTCATCCAATGGCTCGACCGAAGGGCTTCCAGCGACGGGAGGCGCGCGGTCCAAGGTTGCGCGCGGTCACGAGGCAACCACGGTGATGGTGACCTTCCGCAACATTGACATCCGGACGGTCCGCGTCCGCGGCGCCGCCGTCGCGCCACTGCTCCCCGCGGGCTGTACCACGTCCTTGCCTGTTGGTTGCGCGGGCCGCTGCGGCAGCCGGGCCCATTGGATCTCGCCGTAGGTCCGCCGTCATCTGTTGGTGCCCAAGGATTTTTATGTTTCCGGGTGGTGCCCGCCGGCCGACCGCAACATCCGGGGGCCCTCAGCGGACGTCCAAAACGGGCCGATACCTCGTAATCGGCCGCGCGTCGGTGCCGAAAGCAGCGCTATTGCGTTTGCTGACAAGCGAAAATCCGCGCGCGACACGCCGGTTGGCGTGCCGCGATTGAGCACTGCGGTAACTATACCGTGATCTGAAATGTGCGCAGGAAGGCAGGTTCCGTGAGCGGCGGCACGTTCCTGGGAATGTCACGGCGAGAATTCATGACCAAGCTCGCCGGCGCGGGCGCCGCGGCAGTAATGATGGACTATGCCGGCCCGGTAGTCGAAAAGGCCTACGGCGCCGGGCCTTGCTCCGGACATTTGACCGACATCGAGCACATCGTGTTGTTGATGCAGGAGAACCGGTCGTTCGATCATTACTTCGGCACGCTCTCGAGTACCAACGGGTTCGGCACCGTGTCGCCGGCATTCCAGCAAAAGGGCTGGAACCCGATGACGCAGGCACTTGACCCCGCCGGGACCACCATTCCGTTTCGCCTCGACACCACCCGAGGTCCGCTCCTGGACGGCGAGTGCGTCAACGACCCTGAGCACCAGTGGATCGCGATGCACAACTCATGGAACGGCGGTGCCAACGACAACTGGCTGCCGGCGCAGGCGAACACCCGTACTGGGCCCTATGTCCCGATGACGATGGGTTTTTACACGCGCCGAGACATCCCGATCCATTATTTGCTGGCGGATACGTTCACAATCTGCGACGGCTACCATTGCTCGCTGCTGACCGGCACCCTGCCCAACCGGCTCTACTGGTTGAGCGCCAACATCGACCCCGCCGGCACCAACGGTGGACCGCAGCTGGTGGAGCCCGGCTTCCTGCCGCTGCAGCAGTACAGCTGGCGCATCATGCCGGAGAACCTCGAAGATGCCGGCGTCAGTTGGAAGGTGTACCAGAACAAAGGTGCAGGGCCGTTTATCAATACACCGATCAGCAACAGCGGGCTGGTGCAGGCATTCAAGCAGTCCGCAAATCCGCGGTCGAACCTGGCCCGCTTCGGCATCGTCCCGAGGTACCCCCTGGACTTCGCCGCCGATGTCAGGGCCAACAGGCTGCCGTCGGTTTCCTGGCTGGTTCCGAATTTCATCCAGTCCGAACATCCCGCTCTGCCGGTAGCGTTCGGCGCTGTGGCCATGGTGGCGGCGCTGAGGATTTTGCTGTCCAATCCCGCGGTGTGGGAAAAAACCGCGCTGATCATCAGCTATGACGAAGGTGGGGGCTTCTTCGACCACGTCACGCCCACTACTGCACCACCTGGGACTGCCGGGGAGTATGTCACAGTGCCAGACATCGACGCAGTTGCGGGCTCCGGTGGCATCCGAGGGCCGCTCGGTTTGGGCTTTCGCGTCCCCTGCTTGGTCGTTTCTCCGTTCAGTCGCGGCGGGCTGAAGGTCAGTGAGACGTTCGACCACACCTCGCAGTTGAAATTGATCAGCGCGCGGTTCGGCGTGCCGGTTCCCAACTTGACTACCTGGCGGGACCAGACGGTCGGCGATATGACCTCGACGTTCAACTTCGCCACCCCGCCGGACCCGACGAAGCCCAACTTGAACCACCCTTTGCTGGGTGCCGTGCCGAAACTGCCGCAGTGCATCCCGAACGTCGTGCTGGGAACTACGGACGGCGTATTGCCGAGTATTCCTTATCGGGTGCCCTATCCGCAGGCTATGCCGGGCCAGGAAAGCGGGCCTGCCCGCGCGATTCCGAGCGGGCTCTGCTGACCGACCTGAACCTGGCAAATAAATAGGGATTCAAACCCGACACGCCGGTCGGCGTCATCGCTGATCGCCGGCGTAACTATACCGTGATCACGAATGGCCGCAAGGAGGCCACCAGGGAGGGCGCGTGGGGAGCGAACACCCCGTCGATGGAATGACCCGTCGGCAGTTTTTTGCTAAAGCCGCTGCCGCCACCACGGCCGGGTCTTTCATGTCCTTGGCTGGTCCGATAATCGAAAAAGCCTACGGGGCGGGGCCCTGCTCCGGTCATTTGACCGACATCGAACACATCGTGTTATTGATGCAAGAGAATCGGTCATTCGATCACTACTTCGGCACACTTTCTGGCACCCGCGGGTTCGACGACACCACCCCGCCGCTGGTATTCGCGCAAAAGGGCTGGAACCCGATGACACAGGCGGTCGACCCAGCCGGCACCACTCTCCCGTATCGCTTCGACACCACCCGGGGCCCATTGGTCGCCGGCGAATGTGTCAATGACCCGGACCATAGCTGGACCGGGATGCACGAGTCATGGAACGGCGGCGCCAACGACGGCTGGCTGCCGGCGCAGGCCCCGTTCAGTCCGTTGCAGGGCAACGTGCCGGTGACGATCGGTTACTACACGCGCCGCGACCTGCCCATCCACTACTTGCTGGCCGACACGTTCACAATTTGCGATGGCTACTTTTGTTCGCTGCTCGGCGGCACCACCCCCAACCGGCTTTATTGGATGAGCGCCTGGATCGACCCCGACGGCACCAACGGTGGGCCGGTGCTGATAGAGCCCAACGTCCAACCGCTGCAGCGCTACAGCTGGCGCATCATGCCGGAGAACCTCGAAGATGCCGCCGTCAGTTGGAAGGTCTACCAGAACAAATTGCTGGGGCCACTCAACAATACGGTCGTCGGCTACAACGGGCTGGTCAATGATTTCAAGCAGGCAGCGGATCCGCGGTCGAACCTGGCCCGCTTCGGCATCGCACCGACCTACCCCTTGGACTTCGCCGCCGACGTCAAAGCCAACAGGCTGCCCAAGGTCTCCTGGGTGCTCCCTGGCTTTCTGCTGTCCGAACATCCCTCGTTCCCGGTGTCGATCGGCGCTGTCGGGATTGTGGACGTGCTGCGGATCTTGCTGTCGAATCCGGCGGTGTGGGAAAAGACCGCGCTGATCGTCAACTATGACGAAAACGGTGGTTTCTTCGACCATGTCGTACCGCCGACACCGTCGCCGGGTACTGCCGGCGAATATGTCACGGTCCCCGACATCGACTCGGTGCCGGGCTCTGGTGGCATCCGTGGGCCGATCGGCCTGGGTTTTCGCGTCCCCTGCTTCGTCATTTCGCCCTACAGCCGCGGCCCACTGATGGTCCATGACACTTTCGACCACACTTCAACGCTGAAATTGATCAGCGCGCGATTCGGCGTCCCGGTTCCCAACATCAGCGCCTGGCGGAACATGACGGTCGGCGATATGACCTCGACGTTCAACTTCGCCGTCCCGCCGAACCCGTCGAAACCCAAATTGGACCATCCGGTGCTGGCCTCGATTCCGAAACTGCCGCAGTGCGTTCCCAACGCCGTATTGGGAACGACTGTGAAGGCATCAATTCCCTATCGGGTGCCATACCCGCAGACGATGCCCACCCAGGAAACCGCACCCGCCCGGGGGATTCCCAGCGGTCTCTGCTGAATTCAGATTTCCTCGGCGCCGGCGCCGCGGCGTTTCTAACGGACTGAGCCGCCCCGGTGATTGAAAACGCCGCTATTCGAGCAAAAGGGCTGGGATCCGCAGACGCAATCGGTTGACCCCGCGGGCATTACGGTGCCCTACCGCATCGATACGACCAGGGGTCCCAATGGAGTTGGCGAATGCGTCAACGACCCCGATCACCAGTGGATTGCAGCCCACCGGTCATGGAGCGGTGGCGCCGACGACGGCTGGCTGGCGGCGCAGGCGAGGACTCGATCGGTGGCCGATACCCCGGTGGTAGTGGGCTATTACGGACGTCCAGACACACCGATCCACTATTTGCTGGCCGACACGTTCACGATCCGCGACCATTACCACTCTTCGCTGCTGGGCGGGACCATGCACAACCGGCTCTACTGGATCAGCGGCACCGTCAATCCCGACGGCGATCAAGGAGGCCCTCAGATAGTCGAGCCGGCTATCCAGCCAAAGGTGACGTTCACTTGGCGCATCATGCCGCAGAACCTCAGCGACGCCGGTGTCAGTTGGAAGGTGTACAACAGCAAGTTGCTCGGGGGGCTCAACGATACGACCCTGAGCCGTAACGGGTATGTCGGGAGTTTCAAGCAGGCGCCAGATCCGAGGTCGGACCTGGCCCGCTACGGCATAGCCCCGACCTACCCCGGGGACTTTGTCCTCGACATCATGAACAACAGGCTGCCTCAGGTCTGCTGGGTCGTCCCGTTGACCGTCGAGTCCGAACACCCTTCCCTCCCGGTGGCGGTGGGTGCGCTAACGATTGCGAATCTGATACGGGCATTGCTCCGCAATCCGGCAGTATGGGAAAAGACCGCGCTGACCATTGCTTATGACGAACACGGTGGCTTTTTCGACCATGTCACACCGCCCACGGCGCCGCTGGGCACGCCTGGTGAATGGATTCTCGACAGCGTTGACATCGACAAGGTCGACGGCTCTGGCGGTATACGCGGGCCGATCGGCCTGGGCTGTCGAGTCCCCTGTTCCGTTATTTCGCCCCGCAGCCGCCGCGGGCTGATGGTCCACGATCGGTTCGACCACACCTCACAGCTGCAACTCATCGGCGGGCCAGCGTGACCGGGGATTATGACGTCGGCGTTCAATTTCGCCGTCCCGCCCGACCCGTCGCCACCGAACCTGGACCATCCGGCCCGCCAACTGCCCAAGCTCGCCAAGTGTGTGCCCAACGCGGTGTTGGGATTTCTGAACGAAGGGCTTCCCTATCGGGTGCCCTATCCGCAGACCGCGCCTGCCCAGGAATCCGGGCCCGCGCGCGAGATTCCCAGCAGCATCTGCCAGCTACCGAGAGCTTCTGAGAACCTTGCCCGCCAGCGACTTTCCCGCTACGGCCGCCACCCCGCGGCGCCGATCCCATGTGTGCAGTTCAAACGGTTGGCCGGGGCGATGCGAACCGCGCGGCCGCCGGCGGCTCCATGACGCACGCGGCCACGGGTCCGCTGTTGCAGACCCGAGAGTTGTCGTGGGGAGAAAAATCCGTGAATTGGGAGATATTGTCCCCGGGATTGCCTTACGATTCGAAGTGCTCGGTGGTTTGTGGTGCCATTGGGTGTTGGAGTATCGAGATAGGCACGGGAAGGGGACAAGGTGCTTTTGCCTCTTGGTCCGCCCTTGCCGCCTGAAGCAGTGGCGGCGAAACGGGGTGAGTCGGGCATGCTCGGCGGGTTGTCGGTTCCGCTCAGCTGGGGCACGGCTGTGCCGCCGGACGACTACGACCACTGGGCACCGGAGCCCGAAGAGGGCGCCGATGGCAATGTGGTTGCGGTCGACGTAGTGGACCAAGAAGCGGCTGCGTCAGACGTCGACGAGTGGGACGAATGGGCGGAATGGAACGAGTGGGAAGCAGCGAATGCCGAACCTTGTTTCGAGATGCCACGCACCAGCAGCGTGGTGCCGCATTCGCCGGCGGCCGGTTGAGAGAGTAGAGAGAGAGGGCAGACTGTCGTACTTCACAGGTGAGTGGCGGCTTCGGTTTCCCCGCAGTCGGCGATCACAACAGTCAATCTGTATGAGAAGTCCCAGGTGATGAGTCCAGGTAATAAGCCCAGGTAAGCCCAGGTAATAAGTTCACTTAATAAGTTCAGGCAATAAGGAGACAGGCAACATGGCAACACGTTTTATGACCGACCCGCACGCGATGCGGGCGATGGCGGGCCGCTTTGAGACGCACGCCCAGACGGTCGAGGACGAGGCCCGCAGGATGATGATGTCCTCGCAGAACATCTCTGGCGCAGGCTGGAGCGGTATGGCCGAGGCGACCTCGATGGACACCATGACTCAGATGAATCAGGCCTTCCGCAACATCGTGAACATGCTGCACGGAGTGCGCGACGGCCTGGTCCGTGACGCCAACCACTACGAGACACAAGAGCAGGCTTCCCAGCAGATCCTGAGCAGCTAACGTCGGCCGCAGCAAAACCGCTGCAGCACAGATACTTTCACAAGCTAAGGAGAACAGGTCCGATGACAATCAATTACCAGTTCGGCGATGTAGACGCCCACGGCGCTCTGATCCGGGCACAGGCCGCATCGTTGGAGGCCGAGCACCAGGCCATCGTTCGCGATGTGCTGGCTGCCGGTGACTTCTGGGGCGGCGCCGGTTCGGTGGCTTGCCAGGAGTTCATCGCCCAGTTGGGTCGCAACTTCCAGGTGATCTACCAGCAGGCCAACGCCCACGGGCAGAAGGTCCAGTCCGCCGGCAACAACATGGCGCAAACCGACAGCTCCGTCGGTTCCAGCTGGGCCTGATAGGGCCTTAGCGAAGTTTCGGTTCGCGGCGGCGCACCGGCATTCGGTGCGCCGCCCTCACCGTTGACTGTGCACGCCCACGTGCGGGTACCTAGTGCCCTGCGTGGGCGTGCACAGTTTCTTTCTTGCTGTTTGCTGTCTCGCCGCACCGCCTCGTAGAGCGGCCTGGTAGGGACGGCTGATCGGGTGCGGGCGTTAGAATCGCCCACCGCCACCCATGAACCCGCCGCCGGATGAGCTCCCGGATGAGCTTGAGGAGCCGCCGAACGACGTCGGGCTCCAGCCGCCCAACCCACCCCGCAGGCCTCCGCTGAGCAGGTCGCCGATGATGATGCCGCCGAGGATCGCGCCGGTGTCATTGCCCCCGCGTCGGGTGTACGCGCGCTGAGCCGATTGCACGTCGGCATTGGCCAGCGACTGCGCGTTAGCGGCCAGCGCCGACGCCGCGTTGGCGTAGGCAATCGCCTCGGTCAGGTTGGTCGACTTCTTGTCGTATGCGGCTTGGAGCTGCCGTTTCGCCTCCGCGAGCCGGGTCCGGGCTTCGGCTCCGATGCTGCCGCGACGGGTGTCGATGTACTCCGACACCGCGCGCACCCGCGACTCTGCGGTGAACAACGCCTGTTCGAATGAACGGTTGAGCCGATCGGCGTTTTCCTGCTCTTGTGCCAGGGTGGTCATTAGCCGGTCGAGGTCGGCGTCGGCCTTGGTCAGCCGGGCAAACGCGCTCAGCGGATCGGCGGAACCGCCGCCGGGGGAGCTGTGGGAGCTTTCTAAGGCTCTGGCGGCGGCATCGCGCGCCGCGATCAGTTCACCGGTGTGCGTGGACTTACTGCTCCGCGTCGTCTGCAGTTGTTCGTTGGCGTGCTTGATCCCGGCCGCAATGTCAGCCATTACCGACGGCAGTGCGGCAACGGCATGCCGAATGTCGCCGGCTGCGCTTTCCACCGCATCGAGCAGTGCACGGGCTTGCCCCAGCGCTGACTCGGCGGTGCGGACAGCGTCCACCAAACCGCTCTGCTGTCCGCTCACCGCTCGGGTGGCCAGATCCCGCGCAGAGCTGATGTTGCGATCGGCGAATGCCAGCCGTTCTTTGGCGGTCGTCACGTTGGCAGAGACAGAAGTCAGTGCCGCAGCACCGAATTCGTTGTGCAGCTCGACCAACCGCTGCTCCGTCGGGGCGATGCGGGTGGTGAGTTCGACGTACTGCTGGGTCAGTAGATCGAGCCGGGACGGGGCGTTGATCACCAGATCGCGCAGCTTCTCGAAAGCCTCGGTCTGCGACTCCAGTTCGCGGTCGGCGTTCGCCGCCGACACGATTACTCGGGTAAGTAGCTCACGCTGCTGGTCCGGCGTCTCGGGCGTGTCGTCATCAAGTTGTTGGCGCACCGTGAACGCCTGGGACAGAGCGGTTTTGGCGTTGTTCAGCGCTTGGGTGAACGGTGCGGTCCGCTCCGTGCCGAACTCGTCGATCGCCAGCGCGAGCTCGTTGGAGCTGGTGCGCAACGCGTTGTCGACGTCCACCACCATTGACCGGGACAGGTCGTCGAGGATATCCAGCGGTACGGCGGCCAGTGCCATCGCATTGGTGGGGTCGACTCGTCGGGCCGCAGCCAACGCGTCGGCACGTCGTCGGCGGGCACGATAGCGCATGACAACCAGCAAGACCAGCACGGCGATGACGATGACGCCGAGCGCGACGAGCAGCAGGACGCGACCTGATGAACTGGGCGACTTGTTGAGCCCGTTGGCCGCAGCAACGGCTGCGCCGCTCCAGTCGCTGCTGCGCAGCGCGGGTTCGATCTGATTGCGCCGCAGGTTGTCGACCTGGCTTTCGTTGATGCTTTGTACCGAGGACGGCACCAGGAAGGCATACGCACGACCGGCGGTGGCCACCGCCAGCAGTGCGTCATAGTTACCCAGATCGCTGGTCCGCATGGTGCGCTGGGCCCAGTTCACCGCGCTCTGCCCGGAGAAGTCGTCGACGTAGACCACCCACAGCCGGATATGGCGATCGGCGTAGAGCTTGTCGACGGCTGACGTCACCGCGGCGCGACCAGAATCTGTCAGCACGCCCGCGTTGTCGGTGACGTAGCCCGACAGCCGGAACGGTGGTTGCGCGCCGGAGGGCGGCGCGAGCAGCAGCCCGGTGGTGAAGATCGTCAGGATCACGCCGAGCAGGCGAGCGATGCGCATACGGCCAATTTAACCCGGCGACGATGCGGACCCTTGGGGTCTGATGAGGAGCCGGGCAATTCGATTCAGCGTGCGCTGGGCGCAACCGGCTCTCTGTCGGCCCTCGCTGCGATCTCCCTGGCAGACTGTGGGTCGGTGACCACGAATCAGCAAGACCCCTACGACGACTTCGACCGTCAGCGGCGGGTACACGAAGCGCCGAAGACCGCGGGTCTGCCGGGTACGGAAGGTCAGCACCGCAGCGACTTCGCCCGGGACCGGGCCC
Source organism: uncultured Actinomycetota bacterium (assembly GCA_963763005.1). Classification (GTDB taxonomy): domain Bacteria; phylum Actinomycetota; class Actinomycetes; order Mycobacteriales; family Mycobacteriaceae; genus Mycobacterium. The sequence goes on along the minus strand of CAVXMI010000005.1, from coordinate 102,014 downwards.
GGGTGCTGCACAGCGCTGCGCTGCGCCGGCTGGCCGACAAGACGCAGGTCGTCGGACCCCGGGAAGGTGACACTCCGCGTACCCGGCTGACCCACTCGCTGGAAGTGGCGCAGATCGGGCGGGGAATGGCGATCGGTCTGGGCTGCGATCTGGACCTGGTCGAATTGGGCGGTCTGGCCCACGACATCGGGCACCCCCCGTACGGACACAACGGTGAGCGGGCGCTCGATGAAGTCGCCGCCAAATACGGTGGTTTCGAGGGCAATGCGCAGAATTTCCGCATCCTGACCAGCCTTGAGCCCAAAGTTCTTGATGCACAAGGGCTTAGCGTGGGGCTGAATCTGACTCGGGCATCGCTGGATGCGGTCACCAAATATCCCTGGACGCGTGTTCACGGGCGACGCAAGTTCGGTTTCTACGACGACGACCGCGAACCGGCGGCCTGGGTCCGCGCATGCGCGCCGGTGGAGCGGGCGTGCCTGGAAGCTCAGGTGATGGACTGGGCCGACGATGTCGCGTATTCGGTGCACGACGTCGAGGACGGCGTCGTCTCCGAACGCATCGACCTGCGGGTGCTCGCCGACGATGACGAGGCGGCCGCGCTGGCCAAGCTGGGGGAGGGCGAGTTCTCCCGGGTGAGTGCCGGTGAATTGATGGCGGCCGCGTGCCGGCTGTCGGGGTTACCTGTGGTCGCCGCGGTCGGCAAATACGACGCCACATTGTCGTCCGCGGTCGCGCTCAAGCGGCTGACCAGCGAGCTGGTGGGCCGGTTCGCGTCGGCCGCGATCGCGACCACCCGCGCCGCGGCCGGTCCCGGGCCGCTGGTGCGCTACCAGGCCGACTTGCAGGTGCCCGACCTGGTGCGTGCCGAGGTCGCGGTGCTGAAAATCCTGGCGCTGCAGTTCATCATGTCCGATCCACGACATCTGGAAACGCAGGCCCGGCAGCGCGAACGCATCCACCGGGTGGCGCAGTGGTTGTACTCGGGGGCGCCGCGAACGCTCGACCCGGTCTTTGCTGCGGCGTTCAACACCGCTGCAGACGACGGCGCCCGGATGCGGGTCATCGTCGATCAGATCGCCTCCTATACCGAGGGCCGGCTGGAACGTATCGACGCCCGCCAGGCAGGTACTTAGCGCAGCCGCGTCGCTGCCGAGGCCCCGGAGTTAGGCTGGTCGGGATGAAACTCACCGCCATTGCCACCCCATTGCTATCGCTTTTTGTCCTGGCCGTGAGCGCCTGCAGTCCAGCTCAGCACCCCAGCAGCCAGCCGGGCACCACCCCTGCGATCCGGAGCGGTTCACCGGTGTCCACCAGCCCGGCGCCCGGCGCCGAATCGCTCACCGCGCAACTGAAAATGCCCGATGGCCGGTCGGTGGCCACGGCGATCTTCGAGTTCACCGGCGGCTACGTCACCGTCACCGTGAAGACGGTTGCAGCCGGCATCCTGGCGCCCGGTTTTCACGGCATGCACGTCCACGCGATCGGCAAGTGTGAGCCCGACTCGGTCGCCCCGACCGGGGGTCCGCCCGGCAACTTCTTGTCTGCCGGCGGTCACTACCAGGCGCCCGGACATACCGGGAAGCCCGAAAGCGGCGACCTGACGAACCTCGAGGTGCGCCGGGATGGCTCCGCTCTGCTGGTGACCACCACCGATGCGTTCACCAGGGACGAGCTGCTGGCAGGCGATAAGACGGCGCTGATGATCCACGGCGCCGAATACAGCGACAACGCGATGGAGCGGGTCGCTTGCGGCGTCATCGGCACCGGCTAGCCGAATTGGCCCAACGCCTTAGACTGAGCCGATGTCCGGTCCGGCGGGTGCGAGGGATGTGGGCCGCCCCGGTCCGGGGAGCCGGTCGAGGATTTCGGATCGCGATATTGCCGCTATCCGCGAAGGGGCCCGTATCGAGGATGTCGTCGGTGACTACGTCCAATTGCGGCGCGCCGGCGCCGACTCGCTGAAGGGCCTATGCCCGTTCCACGACGAGAAGTCACCGTCGTTTCATGTGCGGCCCAACCACGGCCACTTCCACTGCTTTGGCTGCGGCGAAGGCGGCGACGTGTACGCGTTCATCCAGAAGATCGAACACGTCAGCTTCGTCGAGGCTGTTGAACTGCTCGCCGACCGGATCGGCCACACGATCAGCTACACCGGTTCGGCGACCAGCGTGCAGCGCGACCGTGGCAGTCGCAGCAGACTCATCGCCGCCAACGCGGCCGCGGCGGCGTTCTACGCAGAGGCGCTGGAGTCCGACGAGGCGGCACCGGCCCGTCAATACCTGACCGAGCGCAGCTTCGATGCCGAGGCCGCCCGTCGTTTCGGCTGCGGATACGCGCCGTCGGGCTGGGAAACACTAACAAAACATCTGCAGCGCAAGGGTTTTGAGTTCAAAGAACTGGAAGCCGCGGGTCTGTCCCGGCAGGGCCGCCGCGGCCCGATGGACCGGTTTCACCGCAGGCTGCTGTGGCCCATCCGCACCTCGGCCGGCGAGGTGATCGGGTTCGGGGCCCGGCGACTGTTCGACGACGACCCGATGGAGGCCAAATACGTCAACACGCCCGAGACACTGCTGTACAAGAAGTCGTCGGTGATGTTCGGCGTCGACTTGGCCAAACGCGACATCGCCAAAGGGCATCAGGCGGTTGTCGTCGAGGGCTACACCGACGTGATGGCGATGCATCTGGCCGGGGTCACCACCGCTGTCGCGTCGTGCGGCACCGCATTCGGCGACGAGCACCTGGCGATGCTGCGCAGGCTGATGATGGACGACAGCTTCTTTCGCGGCGAGCTGATCTACGTATTCGACGGCGACGCGGCCGGCCGCGCTGCGGCGCTCAAGGCTCTCGACGGCGAGCAGAATCTGGCGGGCCAGTCCTTTGTCGCGGTAGCTCCGGATGGCATGGACCCCTGCGACCTGCGGCTGGCCTCCGGTGACGCCGCGCTGCGCGACTTGGTGGCACGGCGAACCCCGTTGTTCGAGTTCGCGATTCGCACCGCGATCGCCGAGATGGACCTGGACAGCGCCGAGGGCAGGGTGGCCGCGCTGCGTCGCTGCGCACCGATGGTGGGCCAGATCAAGGACCCCACGCTGCGCGACGAGTACGCCCGGCAGCTCGCCGGCTGGGTCGGTTGGGCCGATGTTGCTCAGGTCATCGACAGGGTGCGGGGTGAAGCCAAAAAGTCCAAGAGCCCGAGCCGCGGCGGCCCCGGAGCGAAGGCCCCCCGTCGTGCCGCAGATGAGTCCCGTGACGCACTCCGGGCCGAACCTGCTGCCGCCCGTCCCGACCCGCGCGACCCGACCCTGTGGCCGCAGCGTGAGGCACTCAAATCGGCATTGCAGTACCCGGCGTTGGCCGGCCCGGTCTTCGACACTCTGACCGTAGAGAGCTTCACGCACCCCGGATACGCGGCCGTGCGTGCGGCCATCGAGGCGGCGGGCGGTACATCGACCGGTGTCACCGGGGCGCAGTGGATGGATGTGGTCCGCCAGCAGACCACCTCGGGCTTGACTGCCGGCCTGATCAGCGAGCTGGGGGTGGAGGTGATCCAGGCCGACGACCAGAGGCTGCCGCGCTATATCGCCGGGGTGCTGGCCCGTCTACAGGAGGTGTGGATGGGCCGGCAGATCGCCGAAGTGAAGTCTAAGTTGCAGCGCATGTCGCCAATCGAACAGGGCGACGAGTACCACGCGCTGTTCGGCGACCTGGTCGCCATGGAGGCCTATCGACGCGGTCTGTTGGAGCAGGCTAGCGGCGACGATTTCACTGGGTGAGGGGCAGGGCAATCAGCCGGCGGCCGGCACCGCGTCAGGGTGCCGTCTTCGGCTGCCGCTCGACGACGACCGTCTGGTTGTCGATCTCGGTCAAGGTCACGAACCCGGTGTCGGGGGAGACCCGGCTGGCGATCTTGCGGCGTCCTGCTTCGATTACCGACTTGGCGGTGGGGCTGCTGGTAAGCGCGCGATAGGTGCCGGCGATCTGCTCGTAGCGGCGGCGCCCGGCTTTCGCGCCTAACACGTAACCCAGTCCAAGCACGGCGACATACCCGATCAAAGCGGTCCCTCCGACTAACAGTGCGGTTGGTTCCATCCTGCCTCACGCGCGCGGTCGCGTGCGCGCCCGATCCCTCCAGGCGGATGGCCGCAGCCGGATCAGGCGGGCATCTGCGCCCTCTAGTTGGGTGCGGGTAAGCCAGTACGCTAGAGTCGTCCCGCGATCTGCGCCAGCATTCGCGCGGACCCGGTAGTCCCCTGTAGCTCAATTGGCAGAGCATTCGGCTGTTAACCGAAGGGTTGGTGGTTCGAGTCCACCCGGGGGAGCCGATGTTGGGCTTATCAAAGCCACCTGTCGACTTCACGCCGGAACCGACAGCAGCTGTTCTCAGGATCAGCTGCGGCAAGAAATCTCTCGCCCCATTCCTGCTCAGCCCTATTCAGGACACTAGGGCGACAGTGATGCTGGCGGGTTACTGGCCGTGCAAGCCAAGACTCAAGTCAGCAGAGGTAACAATGCTGTCCGCAGGTCAGCCGCCTTCGGCAAACCCGCAGTGCGGTATCGCTGCCGCCCTTCGGCGTCGAAGATGAACGTGGTGGGTAGCGACAGCACCGACAGCCGTTTCGCGGCGGCCGGATTCGCGTCGATGTCGATCTCCACGTGTGCCACATCGGGCAGGTCGGCGCACACCTGGTCGACCACGCGACGCACCGAGGCGCATGGGCCGCACCAATCGGCGCTGAAGTGCACGACGGTGGGCCCTGTGTCGGATAAGCCGAGTTTCGAGGTGTCTTGATCGGCCGCTGAGCCGGCTTTTGAGCCGGTTTCCCGCAACACACCCGAGCGTCTATTGAGCGCCACACCGATCGCGGACGCACCTGCCAGCGCCGCGACGATCGCAGTCGTGGCGATCACAACAGAGCTCACCAGGGCACCAAACTTTCCGCACTTTCCAGAGCCGGGTTTTCCTCAGATGGAGAAGTCCTCGCCATGCCATACGCCGGCTTCGGGCGGCCGGATTACGCGTCCGGTCTGTGGGCGGTCGCCCTGGGCCTCCAGCCTGGCCACCCTGGTGAGCAGGGATTGGAGGCTGACACCCACGAGATCGGGCAGCATCGAGTCGTCCTCCCTGGATGGGCCGGGGCGGCTGATGACCTGACCAGGAACACCGATGACCACAGCGCTCGCCGGGACCTCCTTGACCACGACCGAGTTGGCACCGATCCGGCTGTCGTCGGCGATCTTGATCGGACCGAGGATCTTGGCTCCGGCACCGATGGTCACCCGATCACCGACGGTTGGGTGGCGTTTCCCGGTAACCACGCCAGTGCCGCCCAGGGTGACGCCGTGGTACATCATGACGTCGTCGCCCACCTCCGCGGTTTCCCCGATCACCACGCCGGTCGCGTGATCGATGAACAGGCCGGCGCCGAGGACGGCACCGGGGTGGATATCGACACCGGTCAGCACGCGGGTGAGCTCCGCAAGAGCCCGTGCGACAAGCCGCGCGTTATGCAGCCACAGCCAGTGGCTGACCCGGTGGCCCCACACGGCGTGCACGCCCGGATAGCAGAAGATGACCTCCAGCACGGTGGGCGCGGCCGGATCCCGCTGCCTGGCCGCCTGTATGTCGCGCCGTATTGCCGCCAGCATGGCTAGTCGCTCAGGTCGGCGAATAGCGCCGTGCTCAGATACCGCTCGCCAAAGTCGGGGAGCAGGACGACGATGAGCTTTCCGGCGTTCTCCGGCCGGCGGGCTACCTCCAGGGCGGCCCAAACGGCCGCGCCCGAGGAGATGCCGACCAGCAGTCCCTCTTCGGTGGCCAGCCGCCGGGCCAGATTGAGCGCGTCTTCGTTGCCCACGGTGATGACCTCGTCGACCAGGCCCAGGTCCAGCACCGGCGGCACGAACCCGGCGCCGATGCCCTGGATCGGGTGCGCCCCCTTCTGGCCGCCGGACAGGACTGCAGACGCGGCCGGCTCCACGGCCACAAACTGCGCCGATGGTTTGCGTTGCTTGATGACCTGCGCGACTCCGGTGATGGTGCCGCCGGTCCCGATTCCGCATACGAAGATGTCGACCTTGCCGTCGGTGTCGCGCCACACTTCCTCCGCGGTGGTGACGGCGTGGACAGCCGGGTTCGCCAGGTTTTCGAATTGCTGTGGTATGAAATACCGTTGGTCGGTCTTGGCCATTTCTTCGGCCTTGGCGATGGCGCCCGCCATGCCTTCGGCACCGGGAGTGAGGACGAGCTCGGCACCGTAAGCGCGCAGTAGCATCCGCCGCTCGATGCTCATCGTGTCCGGCATGGTCAACACGCATTTGTAGCCGCGTGCGGCGGCCACCATCGCCAGCGCGATGCCGGTGTTCCCGCTCGTCGGCTCGAGGATGATCGTATCCGGCTTGATCAGGCCCGCTTTCTCGGCCACGTCGATCATCGCTACCCCGATGCGGTCTTTCACGCTGCCCGCCGGGTTGAAGCATTCCAGCTTGGCGACGACATCGGCCACGGCGCCCTCGGTGACCCTGCGCAGTCGGACCAGTGGCGTGTTACCGATCAGTTGTGTGATGTTCTCGGCGATGGTCATCGGCAATCTCCAAGGATGTCGGCACAGTGGACAACACAGTCATGGGTGGTGTTCTTCCTGACGACTTTGGGGTAGCGCGCGTCACAATGCCTCGGGGCTAAAGGGGCGCGGGATTACTTGACGGTCAGAAGACGTCAGGAATCAACAGCAACAACAACAGTCCACGGCGAGGCAGCGCGTAAGGACAAAGCGCAGCTGTACGGCCTGTTGCATGGCCCCCACTATAGGGCATGGGCGCATTTTGCCTGTTTGGCTCAGGCCCCTACGTCGGCAGCTCCGCGCGGCGCCGGAAGGTGACGATGGCGCCGCTTCCAGGCAGCGACGGGCTAGTCATCTTCTTCGGTTGGTGGTTTTCAGTTGGCGAGGTGCTTGAGCGCTGACCGGGCCGCGTGGTAGCCGCACATGCCGTGCGCGCCCGGCCCGGGCGGGGTGGCGGCCGAGCAGATGTACATACCGGGGATCCCCAGCGTGTACGGGTTCAGCGTTGTCCGTGGGCCGAAGACCAGCTGGCGGATGTCTTTTGCGCCGGTGACGATGTCGCCACCTACGTAGTTGGGGTTGTATACCGCCATCGCGGTGGTCGACCGGACCGCCTGCCCGACGATCCGGTCGCGGAAGCCGGGGGCGAACCGCTCGATCTGGGCGATGATCGCCGCGGTCGCGTCGCCGGTGTAGCCGTGCGGCACATGCGCGTAGGTCCACAACGGCACGACGTCGCCGACCGCGCGTTGTGGGTCCGCCAGGTATTGCTGGCCGACGAGCACGAACGGCCGCTGAGGCATCCGCCGCGCGTGGATATCGCGTTCACCGGCGGCGACCTCGTCGTAGTCGCCACCCAGGTGGACAGTGCCCGCCTTGCGCGCGTCCGGGTTGGTCCATGGCACGCCACCGGTGACCGCGAAGTCGACCTTGAATGCGCCGGGCCCGTGCCGGAACCTGCGATAGGCGCGGGCCACCCGCGCCGGCAGCCGATGACCGAGGATGTCGGCAATCGCACCGGGGGCGAGGTCGAACAGGGTCACATCGGCGGGCGGCAGCTGGCATGCGGACTCGATCCGTGTGCCCGTCTCGATTTTGCCGTCCAGATCGTCGAGCAACGCCGCGAGCGCGTTGATGATGGACTGTGAACCGCCGTTGGCGACCGGCCAGCCCCAGCGGTGGCCGGCGGTGATGATGCCCATGCCGATGGCCGCCGTCATGGGGTAGTGCAGCGGGCGGAACGTGTGTGCCGCAACGCCTCCGAACAGCGCCCTGGCTTGCTCGGTGCGAAACATCCGGGCGACGGACGAGGCAGGCAGGACGGTCGGCGTTCCGAACCGCGCCAGCGTCAGCGGGTGTTTGGGCACCCGCAGCAGCGGGCCCATGATGTCCTGTGACAGCGCATCGAAGCGTGCCGAAGGCCGGCCGAACGCCAACCGCCACCGCGGACCGTCCGCGCCGAGCCCGGCTGCGGTGCCCTCGATCGAGCGGCGCAGCACGCCGGCGTCGCCCCCATCCAGTGGGTGGACACAATCGATCGCGGGCCAACTCCACTGCAGGCCATAGCGATCGAGTCCCAGGCTGTTGAGAAACGCCGACCCGACCGCCATCGGGTGGAAGGCCGAGCAGTGGTCGTGCAGCAGGCCGGGGATGATGGCGTCGCTGGATCGCGCTCCGCCGCCGATCTCCGCGGCGGCCTCCAGCACGGTGACTTGCACGCCCTGGGCGGCCAGGGCGACGGCGCCGGCCAGCCCGTTGGGTCCGCTGCCCACCACGATCGCGGTAGTCACGTCCGCGCGCCGTGACCGTGATCCTGGCCGTCGCGGGTGAGCGACCACGTGACCTGGGTCGGTATTGGCCCGTTGGGCAGCCACGGCTGCTCGGCCACCGCGTCGTCGACGTTCCAGGTGCCGCGCTCGATCACGCCGAGTGCCGCGTCGATGACTTTGTAGTGCTGGACCCTGCGATGGATCGGCTGCGACTCGACCCAGACCACGATGAGCTCGCCAGGCTCGAATTGGGCTTCGTCCTGCACTGCCTGAATCAGGTCCTCGTTGTGCAGGTGGCCGTCGCCGAAGTTGAACCCAATCAACGAGTTACAGACCATCTCTGCTTCTCGCACCGTCCTGCTGTCGATGTCCGGGAGGTTCTTCAGCAGCACCGAGAACAGGCCACGGCCCTGGCTGTGCATGCTCCGCCAGGCGATGACCTGCTGCACGAAGATCTCGGCCCACTGCGGCTCGTAGCCGAAGTCGATCTGTTGATCGACCTGATTGCGGGCCGAGCGGGTCACCCGGTTCAGCTTCTCTTCGGCCCCGGGCGCCAACGCCCACACCGCCGATGCCCAGTTGCCCGAATACTGCCGCATCGCGGGCAGGAACGACACCAGATCCGGGCGCACATTGCCCAGCACCGGCAAGAAGCACAACGCGGCGAGGATGCCGACGGTCAGCCACGGCGAGGACATGTCGGCGATCGCGTATCCGTTCCAGCTGGGGAAGCCCAAGAACAAGAAGATCGTCGCGTAGGCAAACAGCGCATTCCATTCGACCGGCACCGCCATCGGGAACGTCGAGATGATGAACAGGTGGAACATCACCATGATCGCCACCGCAATTATCGTCAGCCACGGCCACGGCGAGAGCAGCAGCGTCAGCGGGGCGATGATCTCGACCACGGTGCCCGGGACATGCGCCATAAAACTGGCTAGGTGCGACGGGCGCAGGTCGTGCGGGAAGTTGCGGTAGTGCGCTCGCTTCAACCACTTGAACGGCAGCGCGGGACTGTTGCTCACCATTGGCGGGACGACGTGGGTGAAGTGCAGACCAAACTTGGAGATCCCGGCCCAAATCCACACCGTGCCGATCAGCAGCTTGAGCGCGATGATCATGTCAACGAACGGCAGGCCCACGAAGAAGACCAACGCCGGCAGATATTGCTCGCCCCGGGCCGCCAGGAAAATGGTCTTATCCCGCAACCCGACAAGCACGAGCAGCACGATCGGCGCGATCAGCAGTGCCGGGTTCACCAGCCCGGACGTGTCGGACGGGAGAACCGCCGACAGCGAGTCGCTGTGCACGCCGGGTAGCACCAGCGGCGCCACCACGCTGACGATCAGCGCCACGTACAGGACGATGTCGAACCAGGTGCGCCGGTCGCCGGAGGTGAACGGTACCCGCCGCCACGGACGTAACCGGATGGTGTTGGGCTTGGCCCAGAATCGGTAACCTCCGGTCATCGGCTTCGTCTTACCCGCCAGCGGGCCCCATGATCCGGCGAGGCCGATCAGCTCCAGCAGGACGGTCCACAGAATCGCCTTCTGGTACACGATCGGCTGGTTCCACCACTGGGAGACATGCCAAAACGCCGGCAGGCCGGAAGTGGCAGTGGCGATCACGATGCCGCCGAGCGCGTATAAAAACACCAACTTGACTAGGTAGATGGTGTGGACCATTTTCGGAACGCCATAGCCGTTTTCCGCCCAATTCAGGGTGAGGATCCTGATGCGCTCCATGAGCGGTTTCCGCAGGAATTCTTCGGGTTCGACCGCAGGATAATTCGGCGTTGTGAATCCCATGATGGATCTCCTTTGAACGGTTCCCTGTCGGGTTTATGGGTGCGTCGCGGCGATCGACTTCCGCAGCGTCGGTTTGTTGATCTTGCCAACCGCCTTCTTGGGCAGGTCGTCGAGAATCGTGATCTCGACCGGCACCTTGAACTTAGACAACAACGCACGCAGGTGCTCGCGGATGCGGTCGGTAGAGATGTCAGCGCCGGAGTTGAGCGACACAAACAGCACCGGCTCCTCGCCGTACAACGGGTTCGCGCGGCCGACTACGGCGGCATCGGCGATCTCCGGCAACTGGTAGACGACCGTCTCTGATCTACCTCGTGGTGTCGTCATCTTTCGAAATGGCCGACGGCGACGGACCCGGCTTAGCTTAGAGGCAGCCGTTTACGGTGGCGCGCCTGCTGACCGAGGCGCGTGGGGGACGTCGTCTTCGACCTCGCTCAGCAGAAAGTTCTAGTCGTATGCCGGCAGCCACATCGTGTCGAGGACGGCTTGCCCGACGTCGTCATGCGTTGCGGTGGCTACCCCGTCTTCGGCCGCGGCGTGACAGACGGCCTCGGCGACCGTCGCCGAAATATCTCGTAAGTTCTGCACATCAGGCAACAGGGAATCTCCTGGCGCAGCTGGATTAGCCTGTTGCGCAATGGCCTTCGCAGCCGCGTGCAGCATCCCCTGAGTTAGCAGCTTGGCGCCGGCCACGATGATGCCCAGTCCGATGCCGGGGAACACCAACACGTTGTTGGCCTGGCCGATGGTGTAGACCGTCGCGTCGTATTCGACGGGCGCGACCGGGCTGCCGGTAGCAAGCAGCGCCCTGCCACTCGACCACTCCAGCAGATCGGCCGGCATGGCTTCCATGCGCGATGTCGGGTTGGAAAGCGGGAAGATCATCGGGCGTTCGCAGCATGCCGCCATCGCCTCGACGACCTCGCGGGTGAATGCGCCGGACACCGCTGAGCAGCCGAGCAGGATGGTGGGTGATGCGATCTTGATGGCATCGACCAGTCCGACCCGTTCCTCGGCGGCCACGCCGAGCCGGTGGCGGTTCTTCGCGTAGGGCACCTGGAAGTCGCGCAGGTCGTCCATGTCGTCGAACAGCAGTCCTTGCCTGTCGATCGGCCAGATCTGCGACGCCGCCTGCTCGGCGGTGGCGCCCTCCGCCACCATCGCCTCGCGGATCTGGTCGGCGACCCCGATCCCCGCGGTTCCGGCGCCGAAGACGACGATTCTCTGGTCGCGCAGCGGGATGCCGGTAACTTTCGATCCGCCGTACACGGCTGCCAAGACCACCGCGCCGGTTCCCTGCATGTCATCGTTGAACACGCAGTACTCGGCTCCGTATGTCTCCAAGATCTTTCGCGCGTTCGCCGGCCCGAAGTCCTCGAAATGCAGTATCGCCTGCGGAAACAGCCGGTGAGCGGTCTCGATGTAGTGCCTGATGAACTCGTCGTATTCCTCTCCGCGACGCCGGGCGTGGCGGTTGCCCAGATAGAACGGGTCCTGCAGCAGCTGCTCGTTGTCGGTGCCGACATCAAGTGACACCGCGAGGCAGCGCCGGGGATCGATGCCGCCGCCGGCGGTGTAGAGCGCCAACTTGCCGACGGCGATCTGGATGCCACCTACACCCCAGTCCCCGATGCCCAGGATCGCTTCGGCGTCGGTGCATACGATCAAATCGATGTCCTCTGGCCCTTGGCCCAACGTTGCGAAGGCTTCGGCGATGTCATCGGGTTCGTCGATACTCAAAAACAGTCCGCGCTGCCCGCGGTATTCATCGGAGAAGCGTTGGATGGCTTCTCCGACGGTGGGTGTGTACACCACCGGCATCAGTTCGGGCAGGTGCTCGGTCAGCACCTTGAAGTACAACAATTCGTGGCGGTAGTGCAGCTGCTCGAGTAGCAGGTTACGGCCCAGATCAGTGGCCATGCTTTGCAGCTGATGCCACACCCGGTCGGCCTGTTCCTCGAGGGTGAACACCGCCGACGGCAGTCGGCCGGTCAGCCCCAGCCGTCGCCGCTCCTCGTGAGTGAAGCCCACCCCGCGATTGAGGCTCGGCGTGGACAGCGCGGCCGGGAACCTCGGTACGCAGGCATCGCTCATCACAAGCTCCGTCCATGACTTGGTGGATCAAGTCACGGTAGCGCTGATCGAGGTGAACGCATCTTGAACCTTGGTGATTTCTTCCGCGGCGGCGGAAAAGCGAAAGGCATCTTCCGCCGCTAATAGCGCATTTGGCGTTTAGCGACTGGACACGGACGTGACTGCGTCCCGGTCGTCCGCGATATCGCAGACGCACAGCTGTGCGACGTCCCGCGGCCATCGCCACCGCTGGGCCCCGGGATTGCGCATCAGGTGCTGCATGTAGACCTTGTCGCGCTGCTGGGGGGAGAACGCCAGGTCCAGGTTGACGGGAAAACCTGCCCAATCGACTTGGTCAGCTGCCGACGCCTGGTCACTGGGCGGGTCGGTACTTGCCGCACCATGCCGCAGCCGGCACCGCAAGGGACAGGCAGTGTTCACAGCGTCCCTGTCGGACCCGTCACACTCTCGAGCCATGCGTACGACCCTCCCTCGAGTGCACAACCTCTTGGGTGAATGGTGCGACACAGATGTTTCAGCCATGGGGTGTGCGACGTTTCCGCCGCATTACGGGTTCCTGGCAAGCCGCAGCCCTCTCTGTCGAGCTCACCTGAGGCACCCGCCCACTGACAATTGGTGACTCGAGGGCGGGGACGGAGAGATTCCCCGAATGACAAGCAAGGTGAGCGCGTTGCTTCGAGCGCCCGGGGTCCTAGACCCTGGGCGGGTGGATGACGCTGGAACGGAACGTCCCGATCCCGAGGTGCCCGAGAGGGCGAAGCGGCGGACGTTCACGGCCAAGTACAAGTTGGAGATCTTGGCTGAGTACGACGCCGCGCCGGAGGGCGCGAAGGGGGCGTTGTTGCGCCGCGAGGGCTTGTATGCCAGGTCGTAGCCCGCCACAGCGATCTAACGGGTGGTTCGCAATTTTCGCTAAGCTCGCGGCGTGCGTCGTCGGCTGAGCGTGGCCCTGATGATTTTGGGCTTGATTTTGGGCCTGGGGGCCGCCGGTTGCGGCGGGAAGCCGGCGAAACCGCCGGCTCGGCCACCAGACACCTGCAAGGACTCTGACGGGCCCACAGCCGGTACGGTCCGGCAGGCCATCGCCTCGGTTCCGGTCGTGGTACCGGGCTCGACCTGGGCCGAAATTGCGCGGGGGCACACCAGGAAATGCAACTTGTACTGGGTGCAGATCATCCCGACCATTGCCTCTGAGTCGACTCCTCAGCAGTTGTTGTTCTTCGACCGCAACACTGCGCTGGGCTCACCCACCCCCAACCCGAAGCCCTACATCACCGTGCTACCTCCCACTGATGACACCGTCACGGTCCGGTACCAATGGCGGGTCGGCAGCGATCAGGAGTGCTGTCCCACCGGCACCGGCACCGTGAAGTTCCAGATCGGATCAGATGGCAAGCTGAAAGCGCTCGGCCCTATTCCGCATCAGTAGCGCTCGCGCACAACAACTTCCGGAGTGCCGGTTGTTGCGACGATTGCGGTGCAACGGGTGCCTGTAGGGTCTACGGCACCGTCGGGCACCGACCGTGCTGACACAGACGTCGCGCGGTCCGGGAAAGGCCAGAAAGCGCGGCGCAGGCCTCGCTGCATGCCGCCGAACCCGCCTCCGCCGGAACGTTACTGGCGGCGGCGCCGCGACCGAGGCTTAGTCGGGGGCTGCGTCGGACAGATTCTCCGGGTGCAACATCTCGGCGTAGCGCAGCGGCTCCGGGATACCGAAACCGTCGACCAGCGTCTTGGCGTGCGGGCGCAGAACCTGGCATCGATCGTTGATGCCACGGGTGACTGCCTTGGCCCGCTCGGTCGACAGGTAACGGTGCTCGATGTACCAGGCTTTGTCCTCTTCGATGACTGACAAGGCGTACAAGTCGCACACGACGTCCAGCAGTTCCCGGGCTTCCTGGTCCGGGCACGACTCGATCCCGGCGACGAACGCTTCGAGCACCACCCGGTCGATGTGCGCCGCAGCCGCGTGCAACACGTGATCCTGCACCGCGTTGAACGCGTCGAATGCCGACATCTCGTTGGACTTGCCCTGGAGCCGGCGCGCGACCGAGGACAGCAGGTAGTCCTCGCGGTCTTCGAACATCTGGACCTGGGTGCCTCGGTTGAACAGGCTGCCCTCTTCTTCGTTGTCTTGCCGGGCATCCACGATTCGCTGCATAATCGCTTCGGCTGCAGTGCGTTTCATCACACGATCGCCGACGGCGTTGGCGGCGAAGCGCACCCATTCGACCGGGCTCATGCTGCGGACGTCGTCGGCGTAGGCGGTCAGCAGCTCTTTGGCCACCAGCTGGGTCAGCACGTGGTTGTCACCCTCGAAGGTGGTGAACACGTCGGTGTCGGCTCGCAGTGCGATCAGCCGGTTCTCGGCCATGTAGCCCGCTCCGCCACAGGCCTCCCGGGCCTCCTGTATGGCGCGGCCGGCGTGCCAGGTGTTGGCCGCCTTCAGGCCGGCGGCACGAGCTTCCAGTTCACGCTGCTCCTCGGCATCCACGACGCTCGACGTCTGCAGGTCGTGGGTCTTTGACACCAGTTCGTTCTGCGCGAACTGCAGCGCGTATGACCGCGCTATCAACGGGAACAGTCTCCGCTGGTGCACCAGGTAGTCCATGATCAGCACTTCGCCCTTGTCGTCGGGCGCGCTGAATTGCCTGCGCTGCAACGCATATCGGGTGGCGATGTCCAAAGCGACGCGAGCGGCGTTGCCTGCGCTGCCACCCACTGTGACCCGGCCCCGGATCAGTGTGCCGATCATGGTGAAGAACCGGCGGTTCGGGTTGTCGATCGGCGAGCTGTAGGTGCCGTCAGGCGCGACGTCACCGTATTTGTTCAGCAAGTTCACCCGCGGAACGCGGGCATGGTCAAACACGATGCGGCCGTTGTCGACGCCGGGCAGGCCGCCCTTGTAGTGGCAGTCCGACGTGGTCACACCAGGCAGATCATTACCGTCCGCGTCGCGGATCGGCACTAATACGCAGTGCACGCCGTGGTTGACCGGCTTGCCGTCTTCGGTGGTGATCAGCTGCGCGAAAACCGCTGCGATGGTTGCGGTCTCGGCCGCCCCGCCGATGTAGTCCTTACGCGCGGTCGGGGTGGGGGAGTCGATGACGAACTCTTCGGTCTCGGCGTCGTAGGCCGCGGTCGTCTCCAGCGACTGAACGTCGCTGCCGTGTCCTGTCTCGGTCATTGCGAAACAACCGCAGAGCTCGAGGGTGATGATCTTCGGGACGTATGCCTCGTGGTGGCGCTCGGTGCCCAGGTTCTCGACGGCACCGCCGAACAGGCCCCATTGCACGCCGGCCTTGACCATCAGCGACAGGTCCGACATCGCCAGCATCTCGATCATCGTGATCGCCGCACCGACGTCGCCGGTTCCCCCGTGTTCTTTGCGGAACCCTTCATCGGAGACGCCGGTGGCCGCCATGATCTGCATTTGCTCGGCTACTTTGGCGCGAGCGATGACCGTGTTCGGGGTGTAGTGCGGGCGGAAAGCCTCATGGGTCAGCTTGGCCCGCGTCTGGTTCTTCACATCACGCCAACGCCCGTCCAGCGCGTTGCGCAGATGTTCGGCGGTGCTCGTCGTGTCTGGCGCCATACCCGACCGTAACCCGTCGTTCGCGCGCCGGGGAATACGTCGGCCATGTCGTGGTGTCCGCACACTTGGGTAGCCCTCGCGCGCGGATGCGTTTAGATAGCGCAATGTCTCAGGAACAACCCGCCGACTCCGGGCGGCACCCCGAACCGGCCTACGACGTCGGGCACACCCATTCCGACGTCAGCGGGGGCTGGTTGCGTGCAGCCGCTTTCGGCGCGATGGACGGCCTGGTCAGCAACACCGGCCTGATCGCCGGTGTGGCCGCAGCTGAAAGTGTCCACGCCACCATGATCAGCGGCATTGCCGGTTTGCTGGCCGGGGCGTTCTCCATGGCGCTGGGTGAATTCACGTCGGTGACCACGGCCAACGAACAAATCGACTCCGAGGTCTATGTCGAACGTCGCGCCCTGCGTACGCGCCCGCAGGCCGAACGGTCCGAACTGGTTGCGCTGCTCGTGGGAATGGGTATGACGGAGAAAACCGCGCAGACCGCCACCGACGAGATTCACCGTGATGAAAACCGCGCGGTCAACTTCCATCTGGTCGGAGAGATCGGCGTCGATCCTGCCGAGAAGCCGTCGGCCCGGGTGGCCGCGAGTTCGTCGTTCGTGATGTTCGCCATTGGTGCGCTAATCCCTTTAATTCCTTACCTTCTCGGGTATGGTTCGTTGGCTGCCGGGTTGGCGTGCGGCGCGGCCGGGCTGCTGATCGCTGGCGGTCTGGCCGCCCGCTTCACCCGCAAACCCGTGTGGTGGGCGGCTTCCCGGCAGTTGCTCTTCGGTACCGGCGCCGTCGCTGCAACCTACCTGGTGGGATTGCTCGTCGCAGCGGTGATGTGATGCCGATGCTTGCCCGACTGCTGGCCACGTGCTGTGTGTGCCTCGCCGGATGCGCCCCGCCGGGCCCTCCCGCCCCGGCGGCGAACATCCCGCAGCCGTTGCTGGGCTATCTCGGCCAGTCGCAGGTTCCGTTCGGCGCCACCTCCGATGGCGCGGTCATCGGCGGCCTCTCGGGGATCAGCTATGACGCGGACCGGCAGGTCTATTACGTGATCAGCGACGACCGTTCCAAGAAAGGCCCCGCTCGGTTCTTCACGGTGCGGCTTTCGTTGTCGGACAAGGGGATTAACGATGTCACGTTCACCGGCCCGCATCCTTTGCTGGATCAGTCCGGTAAGCCCTTTGCGCCGCTGAACCCGGACAGCGCACCGCCGGTGGCTCCCCCCGACCCGGAGGGCATCGCCTTCGACGCTGCCCGGCAACGGCTGTATTGGAGCTCCGAAGGTGAGCGGCTCACCGGTCGGCAACCTGTGCTGGCGGACCCCTGGGTCCGGATCGCGGGGCTGGACGGCGGCTACCTGGGCCAGTTCAGCTTGCCTCCCAATCTGGCGATGTCTGCGCAGCACACCGGGCCGCGCCGCAACCGGGCACTGGAGGGGCTGACGCTGACGCCCGACGGGCGGTCGGTTTTCGCCGCGATGGAGGACCCGGGCTACAACGACGGACCCCAAACCGACAACGACCAACAGGTGTTGACCCGGGTCACCAAATTCGACGTCGCCAGCACTGCGCCCACGGCGCAATACGCCTACCCGATGGAGCCGGTCTCCTGGCCCGCCGACCGCAACGGTGTCTCAGATCTGGTCGCGCTGTCCGACACCACGTTTCTGGTACTGGAACGGTCCAATGCCGTTCCCCCGGTGGTGCGCATCTTCCGCGCCGAGATCGGCACCGCGACCGACGTCCTGGCTATGCCGTCGATGCAGGGCGCGGCGCTGACCCCGATGAGCAAATCGCTGGCCGTCGACTTGTCCACGACACCGGGGTTGTCGCCACTGGACGACATCGAAGGCATCACGCTGGGACCGAAATTGCCCGACGGCCGTCAATCGGTAGTGCTCGTCAGCGACAACAATTTCTCACCCGCCCAGGTCACTCAGTTCCTGCTGCTCGCGATGTAGTGGTTTGCCACTGACTTCGTGACGAGGTGGCCGTAGCCGGTACCGGACAAACCCGGCCCACAGCGCGCCGAAGACGACAAGCACGGTCATGTCGAACGCCCACCAGCCCGCATAGTGAGCCCACACCTCGTTATGGGTGGCCAGCGTGTCGACCCTGTGCAGATCTACGGTGGAGGCCGCTGCTGCGTAGCCCCACCGGGCCGGGATCAACCAGGAGATCTGGTCGAATCCCCAGGTGCCCACCAGCGACACCAGGCCCCCGGCGAACAGCATGGATGCCAGGATCACCGGCAGGAGCAGTGGCAGAACCTCCCGTAAGGAGTTCCCCAGCGAGGACAGCGCCAGCCCAACGATCGCCGACACGATGGCCGTGGTGGCCACGCTCACGTAGAGCTCGACAGCCGGATTGTGGAGCAGGACCGCGCCGTGCACGGGCCCGCCTTTGGCGGCGACGACGATCGTGGTGAGGATGGCAGCCTGGATGGCCGCGGCCACGCTGAACACGATGACCTTGCCGGCCAGGTAGGCCGACGTCGACAGCCCGACGGACTGCTCGCGCCGGAAGATGCGGCGCTCCGCGACCAGGTCGCGGATGGTCAGCGCGGTGCCCATGATCACCGCGGCGATGTTGAGCGCAGCCAGGATCTCGACGGCTTCGTGCGGGTTGGTGCCGGACGGGTTGGCCCGGTCGAGGCCGGAATTGCCGGGAATCAGCAGCGTCAACGCCCCGAACGCGAACGGCAGGAGCATCAGGAAAAGGAAGTAGCCGCGGTTGGCGACGAGCAGGTGGGCCTGGCGACGGGCCACCAACCCGATCTGCCGCCTCAAGGTGAGCTCGGCGGGGAGCCGGTCAGGCGCCGCCACCGACGGCGGCGTCGTCGTCACCGACGCCCGTTGCCGATTCAGGAACGCTTGGTGGGCACCGTGGGGGTCGGCACTGACCTGCGCGAAGACATCTGGCCAGTTGGCGGTGCCCATCGCGGACTCGATCTGCACCGGCGATCCGGCGAAGGCCAAGGTGCCGGCGGCGGTGAGCAGCAATACCTGGTCACACATGTTCAGGTGAGCAAGCGAGGCGGTTGCCACCACGACGACACAGCCGAGGTCGGCCTGTCGGCGCAGCATGGCCATGACGAGGTTTTCCTGCACAGGATCCAGCCCGGCGCTGGGTTCGTCGGCCACGAGCAGCGACGGCCTGGTGACTAGTTCAATCGCCATCGAGGCGCACCGGCGCACTTCGGGGGACAGTTTGGCGATCCGGGTTCTGCGGTGCGGGGTCAACTCGAGTTCGTCGAGAACCTGGTCAACCACGCGGCTGCGATTGCCGGGTGAGGTGTCTGGTGGCAGCCGCATTTCGGCGGCGTATCCCAAAGCCCGTTCGACGGTGAGGCTCGGGTGCACGCGGTCGTCACGCGCTACCACCCCGATACGGGATCGCATCGACTCGGGCTCGGCGTGCACCTCGTGGCCGTCCACCGTCAGTACGCCGGAGCCCAGCGGTCGGGTGCCGGCGAGTAGCCCGATCAAGGCGGCGTTGCGGGCGGCCGACGGCCCGATGACCGCGATCAATGAGCCCGGGCGCGCTGTGAACGACACATTCGAAAGCAGCTCGTGTCCATCGACGGTGAGTCCCAGCTCGTATGCCGCCACCCCGATCGTGCGCGCGCCGGGTTTCAGCGGTAGCCGATTGGTTGATGGCGCTATCTCGCCGGGGCCGGGGCCGGTGTCGGGGCGAGCGGGGAGCAGCTTTCGTGTCGCCCCGGTCATCCGCTCGACCAGGCCCCGGCTCTTTGGCTGCTCATCCTGGGGTGGGGGCGGCTGTGCGGGCGGCTTTACGGGTTCAGGTGCAGGCGGTGGTCCCGGTGGCGCCCACCGGATTGGGCTGGTGGGTCGCTCGAGGGTCGGGTGCGAGGGAGGGGGTGCCGGGATTCGCCGGGTGGCCGGCTCCGTCGGGATTCGCCGGGTGGCCGACTCCGTCGGGGGTGGCGGGTGCGCCGGGCCCCGAGACGGATCTTTGGGCGGTGCGGGCGGGCCGGCAGAAGCGGCGATCTGGAAGGTAAGCCGTGGCCCTTTTTGGGGATCACCGATCGTGACCGTCTGGCCGTCGCGGATGTCGACCGACGACAGCCGGGCACCGTCGACGAAGATGCCGTTGCGGCTCCGGTCGATGGCCACCCAATGGGTACCGACGAACCGCAGCACCAGATCCGGGATCGACCGGTCCACCGGGCGCAGCCCGTCCAGGCGGATGTCGCACCGGTTGCCGTAGCCGACAATCACGTCGCGGCCGGGGGCAAAGACGTACCGCATCGATCCGACCCACACGGTCAACGGGGAGGCGTTCGAAATCAAGATGCTCCGGTCCGCATGGCCGCCACCTTTCATCACCGATCTCGACTCATCTGGTCAACCTCGTCACCGGTCAGATCGATCGATATTGAACTAAGTGTCTACCCGCTGGACGGGTCTATCCACCCAGGATGCACCGCACTGGTCACAGTGTGTTGCGGCCCGGCGCGGCTGCCGCGTTCTCGAGAAGTCGGCGCAACACTTCGACCGCATCCGCCAGCACCTGGCGGTCCGCCGGCTCGAGCCTGGCCAGTTGCGGTTCGATCGCAGCGGCGCGGTCGGCCCGCACCGCGGTCAGTGTGCGCATCCCTTCAGGTGTGATGCGGATGCGGACCGCGCGGGCATCTCCCGGGTCGACTGTTCGGGTCACCAGTCCGGCGTCTTCGAGTCGTCGCACCTGCGTGGTCATCGTCGGTTGCGAACAGTGATCGACGGCGGCCAGGTCGCCGATGCGGGCTTCCCCTTGGGCTTCGATGGTGGCCAGCAGCCGGGCTTGGGCCGAGGGCAGCGGCATCTGGATGCGTTGGGTAGCCAGCCGGTTGAGCCGCGCGACCACGCCCAGCAGATCCGCGCCCAGGCCCTGATGGGGCTCGCCGACCTCGATGTGGCTGGCGGCAGCGGATGAACTCATGCGCCTATCGTTGCATAGCTTTGCTATGGGAGACCAATCGTCGGCACTGTCACGTGAAACCCGCGTAGAGCGGTGTGCTGAGGCGCCTCAGGGGCCCGGGCCTGGCAGAATCGGTCAAGTGACCGCATCCGGCCTGCTCCCTTCGCATCATCGGGGTGGACCGCTGCGGCCTGGCGAATTGGCGCAGGCGTCGGTGATGGCGGCGCTGTGCGCGGTGACCGCGATCATCTCCGTCGTCGTTCCGTTCGCCGCGGGACTGGGGCTGCTGGGCACTGTGCCCACCGGATTGCTGGCCTACCGCTACCGCCTCCGCGTGCTGGTCGCCGCGACGGTTGCCGCCGGGGTGATTGCCTTTCTGATCGCCGGGATGGGCGGGTTCATGGGCGTGGTTCACAGCGCCTACATCGGTGGGCTGACCGGAATCGTGAAACGCAGGGGCCGGGGCACACCGACGGTGATTGTGTCGTCACTGATCGCCGGTTTGGCATTCGGCGCGGCGATGGTAGCCATGTTGGCCGTCCTGACCCGACTGCGGCACCTGATTTTCGAGGTCATGACCGCAAACGTGGACGGGCTCGCTTCCTTCCTGGGCCGGGTGCATTTACCGGGTGCGGGCGCCGATTTGAAGCGGTATTTCGCCGATGGGCTGCATTACTGGCCGTGGGTGGTGCTCGGGCATTTCACCATCGGGATCATGGTCGTGTCGCTGATCGGTTGGTGGGCCTTGTCCCGCCTGTTGGAGCGGATGCGCGGAATCCCCGATGTGCACCAACTGGACGTGCCATTCGGTGATGAGGTCGAGGAGGCCTCCATCGGGCCGGTTCCGGTGCGGTTGGACAAAGTGCGCTTCCGCTACCCCGGTGCCGGCCAAGACGCGTTGCGCGAGGTCAGCCTGGACGTCGGGGTCGGCGAACACGTAGCGATCACCGGCGCCAACGGTTCCGGGAAAACCACGTTGATGCTGGTCCTGGCGGGCCGGGAGCCGACGTCGGGCACCGTGGACCGTCCGGGGGCAGTGGGTCTGGGCAAGCTGGGCGGCACGGCGGTTGTCTTGCAGCATCCGGAAAGCCAGGTCCTGGGCACCCGGGTCGCCGACGACGTGGTGTGGGGTCTGCCGCCAGGCACCAGGATCGATGTCGACCGGCTCCTGCGCGAGGTCGGCCTCGAGGCATTCGCCGAACGCGATACCGGGAGCCTGTCCGGGGGAGAGCTGCAACGCCTCGCGCTGGCAGCGGCGCTGGCCCGGGAGCCGGCGATGCTCATCGCCGACGAGGTCACCACCATGGTCGACCAGCAGGGCCGCGATGCCCTGCTGGGTGTGCTGTCCGGTCTGACGAAACGACACCGGACCGCCCTGGTGCACATCACCCACTACAACAACGAGGCCGATTCCGCCGACCGCACGATCAACCTCAGCGATTCTCCGGATAACACCGAAATGGTCGAGACCGCGGCTGCGCCAATACCGACCGTGGGGGTGGATCACCGCCGGCACGCGCCTGCGCTCGAACTCGTGGGTGTCGGCCACGAATACGGCAGCGGCACCCCGTGGGCCAAGACCGCGTTGCGTGACATCAACTTCGTGGTGGAGCAGGGCGACGGAGTGCTGATCCATGGCGGAAACGGCTCGGGCAAGTCGACGCTGGCGTGGATCATGGCCGGGCTGACGACTCCCACGACCGGCACCTGCCTGCTTGATGGCCGGCCTACCCACGAGCAGGTCGGCGCGGTGGCGTTGTCATTCCAGGCGGCCCGGCTGCAGTTGTTGCGCAGCCGCGTCGATCTGGAAGTTGCCTCTGCAGCAGGCTTTTCGGCCAGCGATGAAGACCGCGTGGCCGCGGCGCTCGGTGTGGTCGGGCTGGATCCCACGCTGGGCAAGCGGAGCATCGACCAGCTCAGCGGTGGCCAGATGCGACGCGTGGTGCTGGCCGGACTGCTTGCGTGTTCGCCCAAGGCACTGATCCTCGACGAGCCGCTGGCGGGTTTGGACGCGGCCAGCCAGCACGGCCTGCTGCGGTTGCTGGAGGACCTGCGCCGGGAGCAGGGTTTGACGGTGGTGGTCATTTCGCATGACTTCGCCGGGCTGGAGGACCTTTGCCCGCGCACCCTGCATCTGCGCAACGGTGCGCTGGAATCGGTGTCGGCGACTGCGGTGGGGGGGGCGGGGGGTATGGCGTGACTTCTACCTCGACGCCGGCGGATACCTCGAGCCACGCGCGGCGCGGCACTCGTGGCCCCTCACGCCCGGTTGTGCTGCTGATTCCGGTACCTGGCGGGTCGGCCATCCACGACTTGTGGGCCGGCACCAAACTCTTGGTCGTTTTCGGCATTTCGGTGCTGCTGACGTTCTATCCGGGATGGGTGACGATCGGGCTGACGGCCGCTCTGGTACTCGCGGCGGCCTGGATTGCACGCATCCCGCGCGGTGCGCTGCCGTCGGTACCCCGCTGGCTGTGGATCGTCCTGGCCCTCGGTGGGTTCACGGCGGCGCTGGCCGGCGGAAGTCCGCTGATCTCGGTGGGCGGAGTCGAGGTCGGACTCGGCGGAGCGTTGAACTTTTTGCGGATCACCACGCTGTCGGTGGTGCTACTCGCGCTGGGCGCGATGGTGTCCTGGACCACCAATGTCGCCGAAATCGGGCCTGCATTGGCGACTTTGGGCCGGCCGTTGCGAGTATTGCGGATTCCGGTTGACGAATGGGCGGTGGCGTTGGCGCTCGCGCTTCGCGCCTTCCCGATGCTGATCGACGAATTCCAGGTGCTCTACGCCGCCCGGCGACTGCGGCCCAAACGGATACCGCGGAGCCGTAGGGCTCGGCGCCAGCGGCACGCTCGGGAGCTGATCGACCTGCTCGCCGCCGCCCTGGTCGTGACGCTGCGGCGGGCAGACGAGATGGGCGATGCGATCACCGCCCGCGGCGGCACCGGTCAGCTGTCTGCGCATCCGGCGCGGCCCAAACTCGCGGACTGGGTGACACTGGCGATCACTGTCGCGGCCAGCGGCGCGGCGGTCGCGATCGAGACGATTTTTCTCGCCACCTAGGGCTTAGGGCCGCATGCGGTCGATGAGGTTCGACAGCACGACGACGCTCTCGCTGCGTTCGATGTCAGCGCTCGACCTGATGCGCTCGAGAGCCATCTCCAGGTGTCGCATGTCGTGGGCGAGCACGTGCAGGATCGCGTCGGACGTGCCGGTCACCGTCGCCGCGCTGACGACCTCGGGGATGTCCACCCACGCCGCCCGCAGCTGATCGGGCGCAATCCTGCCGTGGCAGAACACCTGGACATAAGCCTCGGTATTCCAGCCCAGCGCGTTGCGGTCGACGACAGTGGTGAAGCCCTTGATCACGCCGTTGTCGAGCATCCGGTCGACGCGGCGCTTCACTGCCGGTGCCGACAAATTCACCTTCTGCCCGACCTCGGCGAAGGTGGCCCGGGCATGCTCGGCCAGCTCGACCAGGATGCGCTCGTCGGTGTCATCCAGGCGTTCCATCGGCACCTCCTCGTGCGTTACGCAATAAATCGCTATAGATATGACTGTAACGCAATGCATCAACGGTAGATACGCAACGATCGTCATTTGATTGTGTAGGGGAGACAAAATATCGTTGGTTTATGACGGATTACTACGTCGCTGCGGCCTGTTCGCGGTCGGGAGCCCCGGCATGGCATGACGCCGCGTCTCAGCAGAAACCCCGTAGCCGCATGCCGCGCGTGCGGCGCTACGCAATGACTCCGCCGGCCTTCTTCGCCGTTGAATACGCGATCAACCCCTGGATGGACACCACCACGCCGGTCGATGTCCAGGTTGCGCTAGCGCAGTGGGAGGACCTGCGCGAAACCTACCTTCGCCTGGGCCACCAGGTGGACCTGGTCGAGCCCGTGCCCGGGCTGCCGGACATGGTCTACGCCGCCAACGGCGGGTTCATCGCCAACGACATCGCTGTCGTCGCCAGATTCCGGTTCGCCGAGCGGGCCGGCGAGTCGAAGGCCTACTCCCGGTGGATGTCCGCCTTCGGATATCGGCCCGTGTCGACCCGTCACGTCAACGAGGGGCAGGGCGACCTGCTGATGATCGGCGACATGGTGTTGGCGGGCTACGGCTTTCGCACCGATCCGCGCGCGCACGCTGAAATCGCCGCGGAACTCGGGATACCGGTGGTGTCACTCGAGCTGGTGGACCCCCGCTTCTACCACCTCGACACCGTGCTGGCCGTTCTCGACGACCACACGATTGCGTATTACCCGCCGGCGTTCAGCGAAGCGACCAAGGCGCAGCTGTGCGAGCTGTTCCCCGACGCGATCGTGGTCAGCAGTGCTGACGCGTACGCGTTTGGCCTCAACGCCGTATCTGACGGTCGCAACGTTGTGCTGCCCTCTGCCGCAACGGGTTTCGCCGCACAGCTGCGTGAGGCCGGCTTCGAGCCGATCGGCGTCGATCTGTCCGAGCTGCTCAAGGGCGGCGGTTCCGTCAAATGCTGCACGCTGGAGGTACACCCATGACGATTCTCGACATTCCAGCTTCGACGCCGGTTGCCGCAAACGGAACCGAGACCGCCATCGCACTGGTCGAAAGGCATGCGGCACATAATTATTCGCCGCTCCCCGTGGTCGCGGCCAGCGCCGAGGGCGCGTGGATCACCGACATCGACGGCCGGCGATACCTGGACTGCCTGGCCGCCTACTCGGCGGTCAACTTCGGCCATCGCAACCCCGAGATCATCGCGACGGCGCACGCCCAGCTCGATACCGTCACGCTGGTGAGTCGTGCATTCCATTCCGACCGTCTCGGACAGTTCTGCGCTGCACTTGCCGAGTTGTGCGGGAAAGACATGGTGCTGCCGATGAACTCGGGCGCTGAAGCCGTCGAGAGCGGTCTGAAAGTCGCCCGCAAATGGGGAGCCGATGTCAAGGGCATCCCGGCGGGCCAAGCAAATATCATCGTGGCGGACAACAACTTTCATGGGCGCACTATCAGCATTGTCAGCTTCTCGTCCGATCCGGTTGCGCGGGGTGGCTTCGGACCCTTCACGCCCGGATTCCGGTCGGTGCCGTTCGGCGACACCGCTGCACTGGCTCGGGCGATCGACGACAACACCGTTGCGGTGCTGCTCGAGCCCATCCAAGGCGAGGCGGGCATCGTCGTCCCGCCCGACGACTACCTGCCGGACGTCCGTGCGCTGTGTTGGGAGCACAACGTGCTGATGATCGCCGACGAAATCCAGTCGGGGCTGGCCCGCACGGGCTACACCTTCGCCTGCGACCACTGGGGCGTGGTGCCGGATGTCTTCCTGCTGGGTAAGGCACTCGGCGGCGGCGTGGTCCCGCTGTCGGCGGTGGTCGCTGACCGCGAGATCCTCGGTGTGCTGCATCCCGGGGAGCACGGCTCGACGTTCGGCGGCAACCCGTTGGCCGCGGCAATCGGTACTACGGTGGTGTCCATGCTCGCTCGGGCAGAATTCCAGAGCCGCTCCGCCGAATTGGGGGCGCATCTGCACGGGCGGTTACGTGGGCTGATCGGCGAGGGCGTGGTGGCGGTGCGTGGCCTCGGATTGTGGGCCGGCGTCGACATAGAGCCGGCGCTGGCCACGGGCAAGGAAATAAGCCTGCGGTTGGCCGATCGCGGTGTACTGGTCAAGGACACCCACGAGTCGACATTGCGGTTCGCGCCGCCGCTGGTGATCACCGCGCAGGAGATCGATTGGGCCGTTCGGCAGTTCGCCGCCGTATTGCGGGAGGCAGGCTCATAATCAGCCTGATCCCGCAATCAGGAGGCGCAATTGCCGGCTACTTCGATCAGCCTGAGAGAGCAGATGCTGCGGCGCCGCCCGGTGGGCGGCGCCGCTGTCGCAGACCGGGTCGCGGGAAGCCTCAAGCGGAGCTTCGGCACGTTTGAACTGACCATGTTCGGGGTCGGCTCGACGGTCGGCACCGGGATCTTCTTCGTGTTGTCGGAGGCGGTGCCCGAAGCCGGTCCCGGCGTGATCGTCTCCTTCGTCATTGCCGGCATCGCGGCTGGTCTCGCGGCCATCTGCTACGCCGAATTGGCCTCGGCCGTACCCGTTTCGGGTTCGTCGTACTCGTATGCCTACGCCACGCTGGGTGAGGCGGTTGCGATGTGCGTGGCTGCGTGCCTGCTGCTGGAATACGGGGTGGCCACCGCCGCGGTCGCGGTCGGCTGGAGCGGCTACGTCAACAAGCTGCTGCACAATTTGTTCGGATTCCAGTTGCCACGCGCGTTGTCGCAGGCGCCGTGGGACTCGGAGCCGGGTCAACAACACGGCTATGTGAATCTGCCGGCGGTGATCCTGATCGGACTGTGTGCGCTGCTGCTGATCAGGGGCGTCAGCGAGTCGGCTAAGGTCAACGCGATCATGGTGCTGATCAAGCTCGGTGTGCTGGCAATGTTCGTGATCCTCGCGCTCAACGCCTACGACAACAATCACTTCAGGGACTTCGCCCCCTTCGGTGTCGCCGGTATCGGCGCGGCGGCCGGCACGATCTTCTTCTCGTTCATCGGCCTTGACGCGGTGTCAACCGCCGGCGAGGAGGTCAAGAACCCGCAGCAGACCGTGCCGCGCGCACTGATTGCGGCGTTGTTCATCGTCACCGGCGTCTACGTGCTCGTCGCGTTCGCCGCGCTGGGTACCCAGCCGTGGCAGGCTTTCGGGGGGCAGGAAGAGGCCGGGCTGGCCACGATTCTCGACAACGTCACGCGCGGCAGCTGGGCCGGCACCGTTCTGGCCGCGGGCGCGGTGATCTCGATCTTCACGGTCACGTTGGTCACCATGTACGGCCAGACCCGCGTCCTGTTCGCGATGGGTCGTGATGGGTTGTTGCCGACGCGATTCGCGGCGGTCAATCCACGCACGCTGACCCCGGTGAACAACACGGTGATCGTGGCGATCGTCGCGTCGATCCTGGCCGCCTTCATACCGCTGAGCAGCCTGGCGGACATGGTGTCCATCGGCACGCTGACCGCGTTCATCGTGGTGTCGGTCGCGGTGATCATCCTGCGGGTGCGCGAGCCCGACCTGCCGCGGGGGTTCCGGGTTCCCGGTTACCCTGTGACGCCTGTTCTTTCGGTGCTGGCGTGCGGCTACCTGCTCTACAGCCTGCATTGGTACACCTGGATCGCGTTCACTGGTTGGGTTGCGGTGGCGCTGATCTTCTACCTCATGTGGGGGCGCCACCACAGTGCGCTCAACAAGGAAATGCTGTGACCGTCGTCGTTGGTTACCTGGCCGGCAGGGTGGGTCCGTCGGCGTTGCATCTGGCCGCCCGTGCGGCGCGGACGCTCAACACCTCGCTCACGGTGGCGACCGTCGTGCCAAAGCCATGGCTGACGCCATCGGGTGGCCGGGCCGACGCCGAGTACGAACAATGGGCGGAACAGCTGGCCGCCGACTCGGCGAAGGAGGCCCAGCGGTACCTCCGCACATTGGCCGACGGGATCGAGGTCACCTTCCGCCACTGCGGGCACCGGTCGGTGTCGGGTGGATTGATCGAGGTGGTCGAGGAAGTCAACGCAGAGATCCTGGTGCTGGGGTCCTTCCCCAACGGGCGGCGGGCGCGGGTGTTGCTCGGCTCGACCGCCGACTGGCTGTTGCATTCGTCGCCGGTGCCGGTTGCGGTCAGCCCCCGCCAATACCGTTCCCGCACCGACCGGTTGACACGGATCACCTGCGGTTACTCCGCAACCTCGGATTCGGCCGACGTGGTGAAGCGTTGTTTCGACCTGGCCAAGCGGTACAGGGTGCCGTTGCGGGTGATCACCTTCGCGGCCCGCGGCCGGACGATGTATCCACCGGAGGTGGGCCTGCACGCCGAGGCTCGGGTCTTGGAGGCGTGGGCGGAGCAGGCGCGAGAAATGCTGGTAAAGCTGAGAACTGACGGCGTCATCGGTAAAGACGTTGTGCTGCAGGTAGTTACGGGGAATGGCTGGCAGCAGGCGCTCGACATGACGGACTGGGAAGACGGCGAGATCCTCGCATTGGGCACCTCGCCGCATAGCGATATCGCCAGGGTCTTCCTCGGCTCGAGCAGTGGCAAGATCATCCGCCACAGCCCGGTACCGGTGCTGGTGCTGCCCGGCTAGCGCCGACGGGCGCTACCTGCCTCAGTGAACGCCGGTAACCTGCTGGGCCAGGCAATCGCCCGCGTACTCACGCCCCACATCGAGACGATCCGAACGCCAAGCTGACATCGCCATGCTCAATCGTGAGTCGGGAGTTGCCGGTCGATGAACTCAGCGCGGATCAGGAGCAGGCTGCTGACGACCAGCATCCAGATGGGAAATACCAGCGTCAGCCACATGCTCAGGTCGCTGCCGATCAGCAACGCCACCGCTATCAGGTAGCTGACGACGACCAGCCAGCGCGGCATCAGGCCGGTCTTGAGCCAGATGGTGGCCAGCGAAATCATGAACACCGCCGCCATCCGGATGGCGTAGGTTCTGGTCGCTGACACCACGATCATCTTGCCGAACGCGATCACCTCGGCATGGGCCGCGGGATCGGTGACGCCGGTGTTGCTGGCCACCAGCGCCGCGGCGACCGCGGTCGAGACGAACATGATCGCCAAAAACAGCAGACCGCTGCCCAAAAACACCGTCGCGAAGAATCGATCCTCGTAGCGCCCGAAGCCATCACGCACCACCCCGATGAACCACAAGAAGGTGATCCCGGCGAAGGGCATCAGCTTGGTCGCGGTCAGAATGGCGCCTTGTTCAGAGTTGAGCCATTGCGTCGAGTCGCCCATTCCCTCGGGCATCTTGACGCGGATCAGGATCACTACCGCCGCGAAGAGCAGGGCCGACAGAACCCCCGCCAGGGCCGCCGCCCGCGGTGTATTCAACTGGTGCAGGCTTGGCCCCGCTGCGGGTGAGGGCGCGGTCGGTGTGGACACCCGGCCATCGTGTCAGACGCGGGCGCGTTTGGGGAATTTCGGCTGGGGTGCCCCGGTCCGCCGCGACACCACCAGACCCTAGCGCTGTGCGGCGGCGTTGGCTGCCGCCTGAGCCTGCCTCAGAGTCGTCGCGACATCGCCGCGGCCGAGGAACATTTCGTCGAAATACGGTTTAAGGGCCTCGTCCCCGGCAGCAAAGCCGGCCCCGCCCGGGGCCCGAATACGGGGCCCGTTCAGCACGGCGAAGAACGGCGTGACGTCGACGCCCCTGGCTTTCCAGTAGTCGAAGTAGACAGGCTGCGCAGACAGCACCGCGGGGATGGCCGCTCCAGGGCGGCCCAAATATGCGTTGCCCGCACTGCTACCCATCCAGGCCAGTACCTGACGCACCGCATCGGGGTGTTTGGACGACGAATTGCCCGCCGCGGCAATGCCGTTGGTGACGCTCACCCGGCCTTTGGGACCGGCAGGCATCATCGCCACAC
Source organism: uncultured Actinomycetota bacterium (assembly GCA_963763005.1). Lineage (GTDB taxonomy): Bacteria > Actinomycetota > Actinomycetes > Mycobacteriales > Mycobacteriaceae > Mycobacterium. The sequence continues at coordinate 71,854 of CAVXMI010000005.1, read as the reverse complement.
CCCAGTGGAACGGGGCATCGCGGGCCACCGCTGCCAGACTGTAGGTGCCGGACTGGAAGAGTGCCATCTTGCCGGCCAGAAACTGGTTGCGGGAGAAATCCCCGTTGTCGTTGGTGTCGGAGGCCGGCGGGGCGACGTGGTCGTCGTTGATCAGGCCGACCAGATAGCGGAAGGCTTCGACCGCCCCGGGGTTGTCGAACGCGAACTCGTTGTCGCGCTGGAATACGCCGCCGGCCGAGCCGATGTAGTTGAGGTAGATGCCCTGCGGATCGTTGGCGGCGTTGTATCCCCACTGGCGGACTCGTCGGGCTTCGAAACCTTTTGTGCCCGCGACATGTCCATCAGCGTCGACGGTGAGCCGGGCCAGCAGAGGGCGCAACGTGTCGTCGACGTTGGGACTCCACCGCAAGTTGTCCAGCTCAGCGGGTTCGATGCCGGCCGCGGCCAGCAGGTCCGCGTTGTAGAACACGGCAACCCCGGCGTCAGTCAGCTGCGGCACACCCCACAGCACACCGTTGCGGGTGAACTGGTCGACCACCGCCGGCTCCCAGGAGCCTTCATTGGCTCTGGCGTCGATTTTCATCAACCGGCCGCTGTCGGCATAGGCGGCGAGGTAGGCATTGGACAGCCAGAAGATGTCATCGGCGCTGCCGCCGGCCACGTCGGTGCGCAGGGTGTCGAAGTAGGTCGAAAAGGACACCAGATTGGTGCGCACCTCGATATCGGGATGCGCGCGGGTGAATGTCTCAAACGACTGCTGATACGCCGCGGCAATCGGCGCGGCCCACAGCCGCACCGTCACCACGGTCTTGCCGCCACGGGGTTCGCCCGACCGGCCCATCAACACCGCAGTCGCGGCCAGGAGAACCGCGACGAGCGCGAGCGCGGTGGCGACCACCGTGGAAAAGCGAGGCCGGCTCACTTGAGCCCCGAGACGACGATCGAAGAGACGATGTGCCGCTGAGAAGCGACGAAAAGTGCGATCAGCGGCACGATCGCGACCGTGGTCGCCGCCATCACCAACGTCCACTGGGAGTTGAAGCGGGACTGCAGGTCGGCCGTGGCCACCGTCAGCACCCGCCACTTGCGGCCGCTGGTGATCACCAACGGCCACATGAAGTTGTTCCACTGGGAGACCGCAGTGATCAGCGTCATCGCGGCCAGGACCGGACGGCTGGACGGAATTATCACATGCACGAGCACGTCCAGAGTGTTGGCGCCGTCGAGGCGCGCGGCGTTGATCAAGTCGTTCGGGATGAGGCGAAAGTGCTCGCGCAGCAGGAAAATCGCGTACGGCGAGCCGAACAAGAACGGCAGCACCAATGCCCAGAACGTGTTGCGCAGACCCAGCTGGGCCATCATCAGATACAGCGGCACCACCGTGACCGTCGCCGGCACCATCAAGGTCGCGATGTAGAGCCAGAACAACGCGTCACGTCCGGGAAACTCCAACCGCGCGAACGCGTAGGCGGCCAGCACCGAGAAGGTCATCTGGCCCAGCAGAATCACCGCCGTCATCAGCGCGGTCACCGCCGCCGCGCGGCCGAAGCCGACGCCGCCCAGATCGGCGTAGTTGGCCACGGTGGGTGGATGCGGCACCTGGAGCGGCGAACCCGTCGCGAATTGGTGCGCGGAGGTGAACGAGGTCAGCAAGCCAAGGGCGAACGGCGCCAAGGTGATCACCGCTCCGAGTGCCAGGCCGGCGTAGATCACCGTGTTGGAGAGGGCCCGGTCAGGTGAGGTCATAGCTGATCCGCCGCCGGAAGTAGAGGTGCTGGACGAAGGTGACGCCGACGAGGATGACGAACAGCACCACGGCCATCACCGATGCGCGCCCGATGGCCGCCGAACCGAACGCCTCGGCGTAGATTCGGTGGGCCACCAGGTCGGTGCTGCCCTCGGGCCCGCCGCCGGTCAGCGCGTAGACGATATCGAAAATCTGTGCGGTGCTGACGATTCCGGTGACCAAAACGAAGAACATGGTCGGCCGTAGCATCGGCAGGGTGATGCGCCAGAACCGCTGCCAGGCATTGGCGCCGTCGGTGCGCGCGGCCGCATGGATATCGTCGGGGACAGCCAGCAGGCCCGCGAGGAAGGACAGCGAGACATAGCCCACGTTGCTCCAGACGACGACGGCCGCAACCATCGGCAGGGCAAGGTCGGGATTGGTGAGCCACTCGATGCGACGCCCCAGCACGGTGCTGATGGCGCCATCGGTGGGCGCCAGGATCCAGCGCCACATCACCGCGATCGCCAGCGGGGCGCAGATCCAGGGCAGTACGTACAGCGTGCGCAAGAAGTTGGTGCCCGGAAGCCGCCGGACCAGCATCATTGCGGCCAGCAGTCCGAGCACCGTCTGCGCCGGGACCACGATCGCCACGAAGATGGCCGTGACCACCAGCGAGTCGCCGAAGTCGGAGTCGGCCAGCACCGATCGCCAGTTGGCCAGGCCGACGTAATGCAGGGGACCCAGCAGGTCCCACCGGTAAAGGCTCAGCCAGACCACGACCAGGATCGGCAGCAACAAGAAGGCGAGCACGCCGAACAGGCTGGGGGCAAGCAGGGCGTATGCCAGCGCGGTGGTTCGGCGTGGCGCGTCGTGCATGCGTGTATTAAAGCCTGTCTTCTACGGTAGAACTCGTGACATCGAACCGGGAGATCGACGCCGACTTCCTGGACCTGCCGCGCCACGCGCTTGCTGACGCCGCGTTGTCAGCCGCCCGCGCGGCTGGGGCCAGCTATGCCGACCTGCGGGTTCACCGCATCAGCACCGAGATCATCCAGCTGCGCGACGGTGAGCTGGAGACGGCGGTGGTCAGTCGCGAGGTGGGCTTGGCGGTCCGGGTGATCGTGGCCGGCACCTGGGGATTTGCCTCCCACGCCGAGCTGGCACCGGACGTCGCGGCCAGAACTGCGCGCCACGCTGTACACGTGGCCACCACACTGGCGGCGCTGAACACCGAGCGCGTCCGATTGGCGCCGGAGCCCGTGTATGCCGATGCCACCTGGGTGTCGAACTACGAGATCGACCCGTTCGGCGTGCCTGCGTCCGACAAGATCGCGGTGCTGGGGGAGTATTCCAGGCGGTTGCTGGACGCCGACGGCGTCGATCACGTGTCGGCCAGCTTGAATGCGGTCAAGGAGCAGACCTTCTACGCCGATACGTTCGGATCGTCGATCACCCAGCAGCGGGTGCGGCTGATGCCGTCGCTGGAGGCGGTGACCGTCGACCCTGCGGCGGGCAGTTTCGACTCGATGCGGACGCTGGCGCCACCGATGGCCCGCGGCTGGGAGGTGGTGACCGGCGACGAGATCTGGAACTGGACCGGCGAGCTCGCGGAGCTGCCGTCGCTGCTGGCCGATAAGGTCAGGGCGCCCAGCGTGATGCCCGGTCCCACGGATCTGGTGATCGACCCCACGAACCTGTGGCTGACCATCCACGAATCCATCGGCCACGCAACCGAATACGACCGTGCGATCGGCTACGAGGCCGCCTACGCCGGAACGTCGTTCGCCACTCCCGACAAACTCGGCAGCATGCGCTACGGCTCGCCGGTGATGAACGTGACCGCCGACCGCACCGTCGAATTCGGCTTGGCCAGTGTGGGTTACGACGACGAAGGAGTGGCTGCGCAAAGCTGGGATCTGGTGCGCGACGGGGTCTTCGTCGGTTATCAACTCGACCGGGTGTTCGCCCCGCGGCTCGGGCAAGAACGTTCCAACGGGTGCTCGTATGCCGACTCGCCGCATCACGTGCCGATCCAGCGGATGGCCAACGTATCGCTGCAGCCGGGCACCGAAGACCTCAGTACCGCGGACCTGATCAGCCGGATCAACGACGGGATCTACATCGTCGGCGACAAATCATGGTCGATCGATATGCAGCGCTACAACTTTCAGTTCACCGGCCAGCGGTTCTTCCGCATCCGGGACGGCCAACTGTACGGTCAGTTGCGCGATGTCGCGTATCAGGCGACCACCACCGATTTCTGGAATTCCATGGAAGCCGTGGGCGGCCCGTCGACCTGGCGGCTGGGTGGCGCGATCAACTGCGGCAAGGCCCAGCCCGGCCAGATAGCTGCCGTCAGCCACGGCTGTCCTGCAGCGTTGTTCCGGGGCGTCACTGTTCTCAACACCCGTAGCGAGGGCGGCCGATGATCACACCGCAGCACGTCGTCGACATCGTTCTGGACGAGGCGGCGAAAATTGGCCGCGCCGACGAGACCATGGTGCTGGTCACCGACAAGGTCGAGGCGACGCTGCGCTGGGCAGGCAATTCGATGACCACTAACGGGGTTTCGGTCGGCCGCAGCGTGACCGTGATTTCGATTGTGCGACAGGGTGATAGCGCCTTCATCGGCACGGTGGTCTCCGCCGAAGTGGACCCGTCGGTGCTTCCCGGGCTGGTGGCGTCATCTCAGGATGCGGCCGGATCCGCGCCGGAGGCCGGTGATGCCGCGCTGCTGCTTGGCGATACCGGGCAGCCCGCCGACTGGGACGCACCGGTGCCCGGCACCGGGGCCGGCGTGTTCGGCGGTATCGCCGGCTCACTGAGCCGCGGGTTCCGGGGCGCTGACAGGTTGTACGGCTATGCGCACCACAGTGTCTCGACGACATTGCTGGCGTCGTCGACGGGGCTGCGGCGGCGCTACACCCAGCCCACCGGGGCGATTGAGATCAACGCGAAACGGGGTGACGCCAGCGCCTGGGCGGGGATCGGCACGCCCGATTTCGTCGATGTGCCAATCGATTCGATGCTCGAGCAGCTGTCGACTCAGCTGGGTTGGGCCGACAGGAGTGTCGAACTGCCCGCGGGGCGCTACGAGACGATCATGCCGCCGTCCACGGTGGCCGACATGATGATCTACCTCGCGTGGTCGATGGCCGGCCGTGGTGCGCAGGAGGGCCGGACCGCATTGTCGGCGCCCGGCGGTGGGACGCGGGTGGGGGAGCGGCTCACCGATTTGCCGCTGACGCTGTTCTCCGATCCCATGGCGCCGGGTCTGGCATGCACGCCGTTCGTCGCGGTGAGCAACTCCTCGGAGACGCTGTCGGTGTTCGACAACGGGATGGAAATCGGGCAGGTGGACTGGATCCGCAACGGGGTGGTCAACGCGCTGGCCTATCCGCGTGCCACTGCCGCGCGGTTTGACGCCCCGGTCGCCGTTGCCTGCGACAACCTGGTGATGACGGGCGGGTCGGCCGATCTGGCCGACATGATCGCGGCCACCGAGCGCGGCCTGCTGCTGACCACGCTCTGGTACATCCGCGACGTCGATCCGACCACACTGCTGCTCACCGGGCTGACCCGCGACGGCGTCTACCTCATCGAGGACGGTGAGGTGACCGCGGCGGTCAACAACTTCCGGTTCAACGAAAGTCCGCTGGACTTGCTGCGGCGGGCCACCGAGGCCGGTGTCAGTGAGAAGACGCTGCCGCGGGAATGTGGGGATTGGGCCACCCGGGCGGCGATGCCGTCGCTGCGGATACCGGACTTCCACATGTCATCGGTGAGCCAGGCGCAATAGCCGGTCTAGCGTGTGAAGGATGACGGCACTCGTTCCTGACCAGTTGACGCGGTTGGTGGTGTTGTCGCCCGGCGACGGTCGTATTGCGGGGCTGGTCCGAAGGGTGTGCGCGCAGGCGGTGTCGGTGCCGTCGCTGCCTTTGGAGGTTGCGGTGGACGAGCCGGAGTCGGAGGCCGAGGCCGTCGTCGCCGAGTTCGCCGAGCAGTTCAGCGTCGACGTTTCGGTGATTACCGGCGAGCAGCGGTCGCGGCTGGTTGAGTCATTGGGGGGCAGCACCTTTGGTGCTGTCGTAGCGATGTACATCGCCGACTGGGTTCCACGGGTGCGGGCCGGGCTGGAAGCCCTGGGTATCGGTTCGGAGTATCTGGGTTGGGTGCACGGGTCGATCTCCTGGGACCACGTCAGTGATCCATCTGATGTCGTGTTCAACAACTTTCTGCCGGCCGTGGCCCGGATGCGCGCGCTGGATCCGGTGACGTCCGAGCTGGTCCGGCTGCGCGGCGCGGCTCAACACAACTGCCGACTCTGTAAGTCGCTGCGCGAGGGCGCCGCGCTGGAGGCCGGGGGTTCGGAGTCGCTGTACGAGGAGGTCGAGCGCTTCGAGAGCTCGGTGTTGCTCGACGATCGCGCAAAAGCAGCGCTGCGGTATGCAGATGCGTTAATTTGGAGCCCTGCGCACCTCGTCGTCGACGCTGCCGCCGAGGTGCGCTCCCGGCTCTCCGAGGCTGAGGCCGTAGAACTCACCTTTGACATCATGCGTAATGCCAGCAACAAGGTGGCAGTGTCGTTGGGGGCGGATGCCCCGCGGGTTGAGCATGGCACCGAGCGGTATCTGATCGGTGCGGATGGTCAGACGGTGTTCAGCTGACGGTGGCATGTGCGGCCTCGCGGTGACATGCGAGGCGCCACATCCTCACATGGTGGGCCGACGAGCCGTCGGCGAAGGGTCTGGAATGAGCAACGGTTGGCGGGCGATTCGCGACTGGGTCAAGTCAACGCTGGAAGCAACCGGCCACACGGCAGCGGCCCGCTGCCCGGCTCGGGAGTGGCGTGCGTGACATTTGACTGTTGATCGCGGTGACCTTCGGCACTAGCTCTGTGTAGCGCTTGCGGCTGGGCTTACAGAGAGCAGACCCGGATCGGACTTCTACTCAATGGCAGGTTTAGAAATGAAAGCGTCGAAATGAGCTCGCCGAGTCGAGTGCTGTCACAGTTAGCTGCGGGCCTCGTACTGGCGGTCGCACTGCTGGGCCATGTCCTGCTGTCACCACCGCGAGCATCAGCGGACTGCGTTTTGACTGCTCAGGATCAGCACTACATCACGCTGCTGGCTCAACAGCGTATCGGCGCCGTTTCCGAGCACACCGATTGCGATGTGGCCGCGCAGGGGCGGCAAATCGCCGATGCCGTGCGTACGGCGGACAATCCGTCGTTAGCAGCCTCGTCCATCGCGGCGGACATTTACGACGAGACGAACTTGACCGCAGATCAGGCTGCGTTTGAGGTCGCGGCCGCGATCTACGTCTACGCGCCGGAGATGGTCTGGGCGATTAGGGATTCACCGCTGTAATCGGCTCCTGGGTGAGCCTCTGACATCGCAGACAGCATACTCCAAGCTTCGCAGTCGGCCGAGAACCGGCAAAGCAGCGTAAAATCTATGTCGACATACCAAGGAGACCTCCGAGATGATCGCAAAAGTTCTGCTCATCGCCGCTATTGCTGTCGGTGCCGCTGTTGGGGTGGCTGCACCGGCTATGGCTGATGAGCCATTCACCCCCGTGACCACCTGCAGCTGCGACTCGCCAGCCCCGAAGGCTCCTGCCCCTAGCCCCGAGCAGATGAACCAGAGCATCCAGCAGGCTCTTGCCGGTCTGCAAGCCGGCGAAGGCCAGCACTAACCCGAAAAGGCTTGTGGTCCACACTCGCGGCCACCGGTCATTCTGAAGCATCGTCGTGCTGCCGAGCGCGACTCCTCCCACGAACTCGGGGTCGATCCCCGCCTGGTGAAGGACGGCGTCAAAGCGCCCGCACGCGCTTGTCCAGTGCGTCGACGGCGAGCAGGATCGGCGCCGAGGCAAGCGCGCTAATGAAAGCCCCCTTTTTGTATCAGTAACTCTTAACGGCGCGAACCGCGAACCCTGAGCAGAGGTTGAGCAGAGCGCCGTTGTGCCCGCACGAATTCGTTGCGAACAACAGCCGAAATGCTATAACCGAGGCGACTACAAAGGTCACGGGATAGCCGAACATGATCCGGCGTAAACCATCGAACCCGAGGTCTCACGGCCAACCCGGCCGGTCTGGTCCACCAAGGAGGCACAATGCGCTGGCGAGGTGTTCACCACGTGGAGTTCAACGTCTTGGACTACGACAAGTCGATCGCCTTCTATGACGCGATGTTCGGTTGGCTTGGCTACATGAGCTTCTGGACGCTCGACATCGAGTATCGGTCGACGTACTACATGGCTCGATTCCCGGCGCCGCACAGCTACATCGGCATCCAACCGGCCGAGACCGGAGAGAAGCTGCAACACAGCGACCAAACGGTCGGCATCAACCACATCGCGCTGTGGGCGAGAAGCCGCGCAGAAGTCGACCGCTTCCATCGCGAGTTCCTGATCCCGCGGGGAATTCCCGTCACCGACCCACCCAAGGAGTACCCCGTCTACACGCCGGGGTACTACGCAGTGTTCTTTGACGACCCGATCAACGGCATCCACTGGGAGCTCGCGCGCCTACCGACCATTCCCTCTCCTCGCGACTTCTGGAAGTCATATCGCGCTCTCCGCAAAATCGCGTCAGCCCACCCGGAGTGGACGCGCTCCGTTCCCCGCGAGGCCATGCGGACCCTGCCGGGCCGAACCCCGGCCTGAGCGGCGTCGACGTCCGGCGTCAAGGCTGCCTCTGCTTTGGTTGCACCATTGCCGGTGGGCGTCTAACGGAGGCTCCCGTTTCTCCGACGCTGAGGCAGTCGAGCTGACCTTTGACATCATGCGTGATGCCGGCAACAAGGCTGCCGTGTCGCTGGGTGCCGACGTCTCTGGGGTGGAGCACGGCACCGGGCGGTGTCTCGTTGGGGCCGATGGTCAGACGGTGTTCAGCTGACGGTGGGTCTCTAAACCGGGTGCGGGCCGCCGCGTTCGCGGTACCGTTAGCAAGCCGAACCAGAGCGCAGCAGTGATCGAGGGGTCATGGCGGGTAGAGCGGTTTTCGCCATCGCCGTGTGTGCGTTAGTGGCTTGTCCTCTGACCGGCTGTTTGGGGACCGGTGGCAAATCAGCCAGGCCAACGATTCACGACAGCGCGTCACGACTACCGCCCATCTACCCCGGGACTACGGTGCCGATTCCGTCATCTGCGGAATCCACGCGACCCGCACCCGCCATTCCGGGCGACGGCACCTACCAGATGGGAGTCGACATCCAGCCCGGCACGTATCGGTCGCAAGGTGGTGATTCCTGCTATTGGGAGCGGCTGAGGGGACTTAGCGGAAGCTCCGCAGACATCATTGCGAACGGCGCCGGGACGGGACCGCAGGTGGTGCAGATCGCGCCATCGGACGTCGCGTTCAAAACGCAACACTGCTCGACCTGGACCCTGGAATCTGCTGCCACAACGACGGCTCCGACGCCAGAGACGCCTACGTCAACCACGCCCGTGGCGCTTCCTGAGGGTGCCCAGGTGTGTCCTACCGTGGCCGGGCCCGCGGGCAGCTTCACGCAATCCGCAGTTGGAACGTCGGACACGTCCTGTCCCTTCGCCGAACAGGTACGGCTCGCCTACGGAGCCAGCGGACCTGCTAGCTCGACACCCCGGCAGATCGACGCGGTAAGTCCCGTGACGGGCCAGTCGTACAACATGACCTGCGCGGCTGACGGGCGATTAATCACTTGCACTGGTGGTGACGGCGCGGTCGTCTATGTCTATTGACGGGCGCTGAGCGGCGCGGATCGGCTGTTCACGCTGTCGCCAGGTGCCGTACGTCTACTGTACAGGTACGGATTGTGTTGTAGCACAGCAATGTTCGCTTGTGAAGCCCGGTCACCCGGGCGTACCGTGGGGCGCGACGAACAACATCCCAGGAGAGAAGCGCGACCATGACCGGCCATCCTGATGTTGAGGCCTCTGACGGCGCGACGTGCATCGCCGGCTGGGATGGCGGGGCACGCGTATTCGATGGCAGGGGATGGACTATCGAGAGCACTACCGTGGGCCACGACATCACCGTGAGCATCCACGGCATGCGGTACGCAGACGGCCGAGTCGTGTCCAGGGTCGCGGTCGACGGGTTGCGCCCCGATTGGCCAATCACCTCACAACGGGCTCGCAGGCTGGCAAGGGTACTGATCGCCGCGGCCGATGCCGCCGATAGCCGCGAGGACCTCCGGCCGTAAGATCCACCGCCGGCCCCGGACGCCAGCGGGATCGGGAGTTGGCGCCTCGTTGGCTGGGCACACCACGGCGTCGCTCGCTGTGTCGGCAGGCGCTAGTGTCTAGGGTCGTGCAACGCAGGTTCGGCCAGGCGGGAGCGGTCATGACCCTCGATGTCTACGGTCATCTTCTGGATGACGACTTGGGCGTCATTGCGGTACGGGGGCTGAGAGGCTGCAGTTGGCCACAGGGGCGGTAGCTCAGTTGGTTAGAGCCGCGGACTCATAATCCGTTGGTCGCGGGTTCGAGCCCCGCCCGCCCCACCAGCATAGTTTCAGCTCAGGGCATGTTTTCAGTTCTGTCGTCGTGTGCTGCGACCGCCCGAAGACGGCCCCGCGTCCACACCGCGTCCACAAACGCGCGGAAAGTGTCGGCTGGCGGCCTCGTCGGCAACCCGCCGGAGTTTGTCGGCCAGGCCCGGGGGGAATGGCTGCTGCTCGCCGCCTGCCACAACCTACGCAAACTCCACGGGGTTGTCGGCGTGAGGTGGCTCGACACCCTGGCCGCTACCTGACGGGCTCCGCCGACCGCGTATCCGCGGTCCACACCACCACGGAAGCCGTCGCAATCAATTCCTCACGAAACTCCGACATCACGCGAATCGGCAATACGGACCCACGCTCCTGGTTTCTTCAGCATCGGCGATAACGCTCGCTGGCCGTTTCCGCCTACGGTGCGGTCCAGAAGATCGGCTACCACCGTGCGCTGCGGGGAGTTCGGCCAGGACGCTGAACCGATCCCCGTCGAAGCTGAGGTATCCGGTCCCACGACGAGCCGTCTCAGCGCTACGACGCCCCGATGCACTGCTCCGTATACTTCGACGCACGATGGGGGTCCCGCGGTTGGGCCGTTCACCCCGGGACGCAGGCTTTCAGCGACGCCAGGGCGCCGGCACTCAATCGGGCAAGGTCGTCTGCCTCGTCGCGGTCGAGGGCGGCCGCGAAAATCTCGGCCATCCGGCGGTTGGTCGTCTGTTCGACCTCGGCGTAGCGGTCCTTTTTGTCCGCGCCGTCGGCGAACGGCTCAGGCCAGCCGAACATCGTGGTGTACTCATGCCCCTTGTTGAGCATGTGCGCTTCGACGGGGGTGATACCGGAAATGGTGAGGGCGTTGAAATGCACACCGCCGCGCAGCTCCCGCAGGATGAACATGACCTGCAGCGCCCGCGCGGGGGCGTCGTCGGCCAGCGGCATGGTGCGCCAGCCGGCATACAGCGGTAGGCCCACTTCCGGCGTCGCTGCGATGATCTTCTCACCCAGCGCGGCGATGCGATCCAGCCCTTCGGCGCCGGCCAGGTACTTACGGGCGAAGCCGGCGACCTGGTCCCAGTAGAGCTCGGCTGCGCCGGCCGCGCCGCGTACCGCGACGCCTTCCTCCCACATGGCACGAAGGAAGTTGGGCTCGAACACCACGAACACCGAACTGACCGTGACGCCGGTGGCCTCGCCCAGCACACCGCCGCGGCCGGCGACATATCCCGCGAAAGGGTTCTCGTAGCCGGCTGCGACGCTCTCGGCGAAAGTCAACGGGTGCAGCATGAACACCGCGACCGCTTGCTCCATGGGCGACCCCGCGGCGCGGGCGGCGTCGAAAATGTCGTTATGACTCATGGCAGTTCTCCTTTGGGGGGTTGTCGTTCATATCAGTTCTCAAACCGCGTGGCCGACGCCACTTCTCCCAGCTGATGTTTTTCAGCATTCTCATCAAAGTGGCGGACGGGTTTCGCCATCTCGGAGGCGTTCGGCAATCTCCGCGACAGCATTACGGACCTCCTTCTGACTGCTGCTGCAGCGACTCTCGGCCCGGGCGACGTCTGTCATCTGACGCCGGCCGGGGTCGGCACATCGGGTGTCCATGCGGGCGGGCTCGGCCCATCGCGTTGCCTCAGGAGTTGCCTGTTGGTCAGGAAGCCCAGCAAGAAGCCGTAACCGACCACCACTATGCCGACGGCTGCGAGCAACGGCGCGAACACGGTCAGCGGCGGGAAGTTGGTGTCGACGATCACGTAGTCCTTCTGTTGGCGTTCCAGTGCGGGGATGACATCGTCGCGGAAGTAATCCCTGATCAGGGGAACAGAGCGGGCCGGTGAGCCGTCGAAGCGGGTCAGCCTGTCGGTGCCGGGCACCTCCGCCCAGCCGTTGGTGACAGTCCGCAGATTCGTGAGCACCTGGTAGACCTTCGGGAATTTTGCCCGCAGAGTTTGCCACATCTGGGCGGATTTCACGTTGGACGCGGAAGCCAAGTAATCGATTAACTTCGAAGCCTCGGTGGTGGAGGCCGAGAACGGCACCCCGTCCAGCAGCTTGGCCGTATGGGGGAAATCCAGTGCCACCAGATCGCGAACGTCCTGCACCGGAATGCCCACCTTGTTTGCGACGTGGTCGAGCAGTTTGGGGTACTCCTCGGTGACGCCGCCGTCGGGCAGAATGACCGGTCCGAGGGCATTGACGAAGATCGAGATGAATTCGATCCCGGCGCGATCGCCCTGGATTCGGTCCAACGCGAAGACCGGGCGAGTGTCATCGAGCAATGTCTGTCCGCCGATGAGCCGTGGGAACAGGTTGAGTCCGAGCACCAGCCCGACCACTCCGGCACCGACCACCGGGACGACCACCCAAGCGAACCTGAGCGGATTCTGCCGCACCCCTCGCCGGGTCGCCACGACCATCGTCGTCCCGAAAATGATCACCACGATGCCCAACGCCAGCAGCAGGGGAGCAAGAAAGCCGACGCCACCGCGAGCGCCCAACGGCCGGAAGTTGGCTTGCTGGCGCTCGACGGGGGCCACCACCTCCTGGCTGAGGTAGTCGCGCATCTGTGGCATTGTGCGCACTGGCCTACCGTCGAATCGGGTCAGTTTCTCGGTGCCTGGTATCGCGCTCCAGTCTGCGGTCAGCTTGGGCAGATTGACGGTCACCTGGTAGATCTTCGGGTAGTCGGTCTGCAGCATGTGGTCGATCTGGTCTGGCGTCATGAATAAGACGGTGCCCAGGTAATGGACCAGCTTCGGCAGTTCGGAGCCGACGTCGGTAAGCGGCAACGAGGTCAGAAACCCGTTGATATGCGGGTAATCCTTGCGCAGCATGGCCTGCACATCGTCGGTGGAACGTCCGGTCTGCTCAGCGATGAAGTCGATCAGCTTGGGCACCTCAGCGGCTGCGCCGTCTGAATACATCATCGCGTCGGCGGCGTTGGTCGCGGCGGAGACCATCTCGATGCCCCCGCGGTCGCCCTTGACCCGGTCCACCGTGAACGCCGGGTTGAGGTCTTCGACCATGGATTGCGCGGCGGTCAGCCGGGGGAACAGCTGCCATGACACCACGAGGATGACCACGATCACTCCGAGCACGGTCACGCCGGCCCAGGCGAGCGGAACTTTTCTGTGGCCCATACGCGTCTCCGTCTTCTTGCGGCTAGATCTTCGGAGTCATGTCCAGAAAGCTGATGGTCGCCATGTTGGTCACCCGCCACCGTGAACCCCGTTGTTTCATGGACAGTCGGTAGCCCACGTACTTCAGCGAAGGGACGTTCCTGGTCAGCGGGCTGGTGGCCGTCGTGTTGGTCAACACGATTGCGACTGCGTTCGTGCCGTTCAGCGATTCCACGGCCACCCCGACGACGTCTGTTTTGTCGGTGATTTGAGCTTGTTTGTTGGGTTCGACGGCTGCTTCGAGGAATGTGCGGTATTGCGCATTCAAGTCGCCGCTGAGGTATTCGCCTGCACGGTCGGGCAGAGTCTCGATCGTGTCGGGTGTGTAGGTCCACAATGTGGTGATCGCCGCAGCTGCGGCGCGCGCGACCTCGTTTCTGTTCGCCGCTATGGTGCGATCGGCCAGACAGGGTTGCAACGCTGCAGCGGCGAACGCGGCCGAGCCGACGAAGAGCACTGCCGCCGCGGCAACCACGCCGACGAGCCAGGTGTCGAGCCGCTCTCTGGGGCGACCGGAACCTGAGCTTGCCTCTGCTGAGCGGCCGGTTTTGGTTTCGGTGCGGCCGGTGGCGGCGTCAGCGGGGGCGTCGCTGTCGGGGTTTGCGTCAGTCAGATCATCGGGATAAGTTTGCTGATTTTCCACCATTCCCCCTCCTGCTCGGCCGTTACCACCCATCGGTTTGCTCGTTCGAGCTGCAGTTTGCCGTCTGGAGATTTCGACGTGAACTTCGTCGTCACCAGTACCTCGACGCTGCCGTCGTCATTCCATCTCGAGATGCCCGCGTCGAGGACGGTGCCCGTGGTCGGTTCGGCCCTGGCCACTTGGATGAGGATCTCGTTCTGGTTCTTGCGGTACTGCTGGCCAAAATCACCCGTGGCCTGGGCCAATATGCGATCCGTGTAATCGTTGGCGTGGAACGGGTCCGGTGAGGTGAATTCCGTCATGAAGGACCGAACGTAGCTGAGCGCTGCGGCGTCTTTGATCGTTGCGCGCCTTTGCATTTCATGCGAATTCAGCTCCAGGGCGCACACTGTTATCGCCGCCGCAGCGATGGCCGCAGTGAGCATCGCCACCAGTGGCAGTCCCCAACGCCGCGGCGTCCGGGGCGGCGTCACGGAGAACAAAGGCTGCTGGCCCGGTTCGAGTTTGCGTCGCGGACTCACGATTTTGTCTCGGCCGTCTGTGGTTCGGTCACGACGGCGACATCGTCGACACGCCATCCCGCCGCGCCCGACTCGACGAAGGTCACCCGCACCGAAGCGGCGATGTCACGCTGATTGGGCGGCGCGCCCCGCTGACCCTGCAAGAACAAGAGCATCGTGGCGCGATCAGGGGTCGCGCTGAGCACCGAACTGTTGGTCACCCAGTATGCGTTGCCCACCGGGCCTGACTTCAGCACTGCCTGCTGCAGGGCGGACAGTTGCGCGCGGTATTTGTCGCTGGCCAGGGATCGTGCGTGGTCGAAGTCGCCCTGGATGGTCTCTGGGCGGTAGCTAAGTATCTGCACGACCATGCGCGGACCCTGCGCTGCGATCTGCGCGCTGGCATCAGCGACCGCCCGGTCATGTTGGCCCACAACGGTATAGCTGATTGTGGCGGCGCCCGCGCACAGCGACGCCGCGGTCAGCATCACTGCCGCAGGGAGGCGACGCAGGTTGCGATCCGACCGGCGCGCCTCGACGAGGCGCGACTCGGTGCGCAGCAGCATGTCGGTGAAGGTACGGCCACGCGGGTCCCATAACGGCCACAGCCAGCCCGCGAACACCGGGGCGGTGTCCAACAGGTGCGCCAGGTCTCGCAGCAAAAGCCACCATGGTCCGACGGGCCCGCCGTTGCGGTGCACGACCGAGATGCCGAAAACGGCCCGCCCGAGGCTTTGCCCGCTGATGACTGGCAGCAGCAGCCGGTTGCCCGCCGTCCACAGGATCGCGACCGCGCCGATGCAGACGCACAGCCACGACCACGCGCCGCGCAGCGGCACCGACTGCGCCACTAGCGCCGTCGCTGCCAGCACCGCGGCGCCGGGCAGGATGTCCACGGCCAGCGCCCCGGCACGTGCCGCCCACGGCGCCGGCCCCGCCGGCGCTGCCCCGTCGTTCGCGCCGGTGATCTGCGGTTCAGCGTCGGTCAGCGTCACTTGGCCACCTGGTTGAGCTGGGCGATTTTGAAGTGTCCGTTCTCGCGCACCAGCTTTACCCTGATCCGGTAGCTGTTTTCGCGGTCGGTCATCCCTTCTTGAGAAACTTCGGCGCGGAAGACCACCAACGCGGTGAGCGAGCCGTCGTCGTTGGTGCGTTCGACCGCCGCGTGCATCTCCTCCATTTGGACATGGATGTTCTGCGCCTGATACGCCTCGGTCAAAATGGCGCTGTACCACGTAGCTTGTGTCCCGAATTCCCCGGTGGAGCACTCGTCGAGCTTGTGCTGGCTGGCGGGCAGCGCGGCGACGTCGGCAGGCTGCGTTGCCGCAACACAATCCTTGGCGGCCGCGACGGCCGCAGCGGTGGCGTCGCTGATAGCTTGGCTGTCTCGATGGACGCGCAGCGCCAGATATCCGGTTACTGCGATGCCGCCGGCCAGCAGCGTCAGTACCGCCGCGACGGCGCACAGCCATCGTCGCCTCCGTTGCCGCGATGCGCCGCCACCCGTGGTGGCGGCGTCGGGGGAGGTCAGCCGGCTGGGGCCAGCATCGTCTTCCATCCGTCGTCTCCTGTTCCGCTCGAGTTCTGTACGGAGTACCGCACGCCGTCAGGTCCGGTGATCTCGCCGGCCTGGGCGCCGAAGGCCGGGCCCAGTGGCGCGGCGGGTGTGTACGTGCACGGGTTGGGCTGCTGCCCGTCGCATTGCACGGCACCCGACCCCGGTCGAGACAGCGGGTCACTGATCGGCGGCGGTGTCCCCGGCAACCTGTTGGCGGGCACCGGATTCAACCCCGTGTCCAACGTCGGTGCCGGGATCACTTCGCCGGGTTTCACGGGTTGATCGCAGCGCGCCCCAGGTGCCGGGCAGGTCAGGATCTGGTTCGGGTCGCCGTACCAGGGGTTGGTACCCAGCGGGACGTAGGGCTGGCGGTTGCGGCAATCTTGCGGCGTCGCGGCCCGCCTGTCTGCGACATCGATACAGGGAATGTTGCGGGCCCCGCGCACGGCATTGGCCGTGGTGTCCTGCGGAATCCTGCAGTACGTCCCGGCCGGCAGCGGCGCGATGCTGGTGTCGGCCGGGGACCGCCACTGCGGCGCCGGAACGAAACCGGTCAGACACGGCGGCGGCTGATTGATCGCCAGCCCGAGGTCGATACGGGCCTCGCCGGGGAACGCGAGCGTCGTCGTTTGGGCGACCGAACCGACCTGCGGCAGCATCACCAGCACCTGCTCGACGCCCTTGTGGTAGCGCAGCAGCAGGCCCGTAACGATCTCGAGGTTCGCCAGCGTCTGCGGCAACGACGCCCGTAGTCCGCCGACCACGTCGTTAGCGGCGTCGAGGGCCGGGGGCGCGTTGGACAGCAGGTCCTTCAGCTGCGGATCTTTTTGGGCGGTCTGCGTGGCCACGATGTTCAGGTTGTGCACCCATGCTCTGATGTCATCACGGGAGGCGGTCTGGCTGTCCAGCAGCGGCGCGAGTTGAGCGATGATGGCGTTGATGTCGGAGGAGTTCGCCGCGAAGTCGCCGGCAAGGGCCTGGGTCGAGTCGACAAGGCTGTGCAACGCCGGGCCTAAACCGCCCACCGCCTGCGACGTTTCGTCAAGCAGTGAGGCAATCTTGTTTTTCGGCAGCGCCGCCAAGCCGCGGTCCACCGCGTCCAGAGCCGTCCCGATGTCCTCGGGCACCGTGCCCTTGATGATGGTTTGCCCCGGCGAGAGGAACTTGCCCGGGTTGCCTTCCGACACCAGATCCAGATATTGCTCGCCGACCGCCGACACCGAATGAACTTTTGCGATCGCGTCGACGGGGATCTTGTACCGATCTTCGATGCTCATCGTCGCCTGGACCCCGGTCTTCGTCGGCTCCACCGCGGTGACCTTGCCTATCGTGGCGCCGCGGTAGGTCACGTTGGCCGTGCGATACAGGCCGCCCGAGGCCGGCAGATCCGCTTTCAATGTGTACTGGCCGACGCCGAACACGGACGGCAGACGCAGGTAGTACCCGCCCAGGACCACCGCCGTGATCACCGTCAAGATCGTGAACACGATGAGCTGCTTTTTGACGTATGGCGTGACCATGGCTCACTGACCTCTTTCGACCAGCGGCCCACCCGGCGCATTGTTCGGGTTCGGCGTGAACCTGACGTCGGGGATCATGGTGGCCGGATCGCGGCCCCAGGCCTGCTCGAGTGCGCGCAGAGATCCCGAGAAGCCGGTTCCGGTGAGAAGACCGTTGTCGAGGGCACTGAGCGTCAGGTCAACGTTGAGCGAGGTGTTGATGAAGTCGCCGCGGAACGTCTTGGGGACGGCGTCGATGTCGAACGGGGCGGTAAGGGCCAACTTCAGTGCCGGCACCAGGTACGGCGCAGCACGGACGAGCTGCGCGAGCGGCCGCTGCAACGAAACCAGGTTGCGGTGCAGACTGATCTGCACCGGTCCGACCGTCTGCAGTGTGATCTCACTGAACCGCCCCAGCGCCTCGACGGCATCGATGACGCGCCCGCGGGAGTCCGTCAGATACTTCACCAACGGGGGCAGCGCTGTCAGCGCCGCGTTCAGGGTGTCGTTGTGCTCAGCCGCGATCGCCAGAATCCGGTCGGCCGAGTCGATGGCGTGCGTGATGTCGCCGACTTGCTCGTCAAGTTTGGCGGTGAATGTGTCCAGCTTGCCCAGCAGAGCGCGGATCTGGTCGGCCCGCCCATTGACGATGTTGTAGGCCTCGTTCTGGATCACCTCCAGGTTCGCCACAGCCCCGCCGCGCAGGAGTGTCGCGATGCTGGCCAGCGTCTGCTCGGTAGTGGGAAACGCCGAGGAGTTCTTCAGTTCGATGGTGTCGCCGTTGCCCAGCGGCTGCGGCGATGGGTTGGCCGCTGGCGGCGCCAGTTCCACGTGCTGGGTACCCAGCAAGCTGGTTTGGCCGATCTTGGCTACGGCGTTGCGCGGCAGCCGCGCGCCCTTCTGCAATTCGAGCGTCAAGATGGCGACCCAGTTGTGCACCGTGATCGCCCGTACCCGGCCGACGTCGACGTCGGCGACCATGACCTTGCTGTTGGGTGTGAGTCCTAGCGTGTCGGGCATCTGGACGTAGACGATGTAGGAGCCGGCTCCAGAGCCCGGGCCTCCGGGGAGTGCCACATTCGAGATGCCGCGCCACTGCGCGCAGGAACTCAGCGAGATCGTGATTGCGAGCACGGCCAGTCCGCGCCAGGTCCCACGCCGGATTCGGCGCGCTGCGCCCGCGCCGCGCCAGTGCAGGTGCGCGCTCGGTGTGCCCGCGGCGCTCACTGGCCCGGCCCTGTCGGCGCCTCGGCGGGCGCAGGCGGCTGCGCCGGTGCAGGCGTGGGCGCAACCGGACCCGGGATCACGTCCGCTGCGGGCGCCGGCGGCGGACCGGGCTGCGGATACCAGGGCGGCGGCAGCGGGCTGTGCTCGTCGTAGGCGTCGGGCGGACCGGCCATGTTATGCCCCGCCGGAGGAAGGGCGGCGTCCGGCCCGCCCATCAGTTCGCCCACCGACTGCGGCGTCAAAAGGTTCTGGGTGGCAGGCCGAACCTGCACCCCCTGCATTCCGGGCGCCGTTACCCACCCCGCCTCGAAGTTGCCGTGCGAGAACGGCGTGTCCGGCGAGAAGATTCCGGGCACGGTGGTGTCTTTGTATCCGGGTGGGGGCTGCAGGCGCGGTTCGGAGTAGGCGAGCTCCTTGGGCTGCGTCTCCGCGGTGCTGAACGGCATGAGGCCGAATGGCAGGTAGTTGAATTTCATGGCGTCCAGGACCGGCGTCAGGTACTGCGCGCACAGCTCGGCGGAATCCTGATACCCCAGGCGGCTGCCGGCCTGAATCGAGCTGCAGATGAGCTCTAGCGGGTTCGCGAAGTTGGTGACCGCAGGGATGATGGTCAGCGCGCCGTGGCTGGGGTGGTAGGCATTGTTGGAGTTGGCCGCAAATGTCGGAAACACGTGCAGGAAGGTCTCCAGGGCGTTCGCGGTGTTGGGTTGCACCAGTGGGGTGGTCGCTTCGGAGAGATTGTTGACATCGCGGGTCAACACCGGGCCGTTGTCGTCGAGGAATTTGTGTAAAACAGGCAGCAGGGCGTTGAGCTGCACTACTGCGTCAGCGACGTCGTGGTCGGTGGGTGTCAGGCTGGACGTCAGCTGCGCCAGGTTGCTGTTCAGCGATATCAGCTGCTGCTCGTTGATGTGCAGCGCGTTGAGGAACGTGGCCAGACCGCGCAGCACTGCGAAGGTTTCACCGCGACTTTCGTTCAGCGTGGTCAGCGCGGTCGACAGGCTGTTCAGTGATCTGTTGATTTCTTCGCCCTTGCCGGCCAGCCCGTCGGCGAGGGATTCGATGGCATCGCCTAGAGGCCCCTTGGGCTGCTCGGGTGTCGGGCCGAGTGCGGACACGGTCCGGCTGATGCTGTCACGTAGGTCGTCCCATTCCACCGGCACTTGCGTGCGCTCGAGAGGGATCACGGTGTTGTTCGTCAAGACCGGACCACCGTTGTAGGGCGGTTCCAACTGGATGTTGCGCGAGGCGACCAGTGTGGGGTTGAGGATGATCGCGGAGGCGTTGGCGGGCACCTTGTACTTGTTCTGGTAATGGAACGTCACTTTCATCTTGTCGCCGGCTGGCTCGACCATGTCGACCGAACCCGCCGCAACGCCCATGATCGTGACCTCGTCTCCGGGATATAGCGCGTTGGCCTGCGTGAAGTAGGCGACGATCGTGTTGGTCGTCATCTTCAGATACAGCTGCCTGCCCGCGTAGGCAGCGGTCAGGGCGACCACCACCGCCAGCGCCGCGACGATGACCGACTTCCGGCTCAGCCGCGGCAGCCCGCCCGCGTTGAAGACCGTGCTCACTGGTCACCTCCTGCTCTGTCCGGCGGCGCGATTGGCAGGACCGGCGGCAGCGGTGCCAGCTGATCGGTCCGGGCGCCCGGCGGCGCGTTCGGCGGCAGCGGCACCGGTGTGCCGGGAACCTCTGGCGCCGGCGCGCCGGGAAGCCCGGCAATAGGAATCCCGGGTAACGGCCGCAGACCGGCGGGGTTGGGCGGCGACGTCTGAACATCGACTGGCGCCGGGTAACCGCCGCCGCCGAACGGACCAATATTCAGGCCGGCGCAAGGCAGCGGGTTGTCCGGCCGCGGCAGGCCGTCAGCCGGGGGGGTGTACGAGCACGGCGATCCGGGCGGGACGGCCGGACCCGGATGTGCCGGGGTGCCCTCCGGTACCGGCGGCGCCGGCGGCGGCGCTCCATTGGGGAAGCGGGTGCCGTTGGGGTCGGGCCACTGGAACGCTGGTAGCCCGGCGCTGCGCCAGAAGTTCTGGGGGTCGATACCGCGCTTCTTGAACGCGGCGTCAACCCACGGCTGAAGCATCTGATAGGGCAAGAGGTTGAATATCGCCGCCTTGACGTAAGGGCCCGACGACACGATCTCGGACAGGGAGGCCACGAATTTGCCGAGTTCGGTGACCGTGGTGGTCAGGTCGTCCTTGCGCTTGACCAGCACGTCACTGACAGCGTTCACCTGCTTGAGCACCGTGTTCAGGTTGGGGTTGTCGTTGATGAGCCCCTGAACTTGCGCCGCGACCGCCCTGACGTTGCTCAGTAGGGCCTGGACCGCCTGTCCTCGTTGGTTGATAGCGGCCAACAGCGTCTGCGCGTTCACCAGCAGCCGGTTGATCTGGTCGCCGTGGATACCGAGCACGCCGGCGACCTTGCTGGTCTCGCCAAGTAGATGCTGGATTCGCTCATCGCGCTTGCCGACGGTGTCGGCGAATCGCTGCACCCCGTCAAGGGCGGCGCTCAGGTGCGGGTAAGTCTGCTCGATCGTCTGCGACAGCACCTGCAGCGATTGTTTGACGGTGTCGACGTCCCAGCCCGAAGCTGCCTTAGTGGCGTCGCGGAACGCGTCGTAGATCTGATATGGGGTGGTGGTTTGACTCAGCGGCAGTGTTGCGCCGGGGCGCAGCGGCCGGTCGCCCCGCGGTTCGATCTCCAGTACCTTTCTGCCCAGGATGGTGTCGGTGCGGACTGACAGCCGGCTCTTGGTGCCTATTGTGTTGTCGCCAATCGTGAAACGGACCACCACGTGGCCGGTCGCGATCTTCAATTCCTGCACGGTGCCGACGTCCATGCCGGTGATGCGCACCTTGTCACCGGCGTGCAGCGCACCGGAGTCGGTGAACTCGCCGTAGTAGGGCGGCTGGGCGAACAGCATCGGCACGCTGGTGAAGCTTTGGCCCACTGCGGTGGCGAGCACCGCCAGGATGACGGCCATGATCCCGATCCGGACCCGGTTTTCTGGTTCGAGCACCCTCATTGCGGTGTGCACCTCCCGGTCGGCTGCTGGGTCAACCGGACTTTGCGGACAGGGCCGCCGGGCTGCAGGCCGTTCAGCGTGAGCGTGACGTCGCAAAGATAAAGATTGATGAAGTCGCCGTAGGTACCCGCGCTGCGGCCCAGCAGTGTGAGCGCGGTCGGCAGCTTGTGCAACAAGTCATCCAACTGACCGCTTTGGTCGACGAGCGGCTGCAGGACGCCCTGCGCTGAAGAGACAGTCTCGTGCAGCAGGGGCCGGTTGTCGGTGAGCAGCGTGGTCAGCTTGCCGGTGACGTTGCTCAAGTTCGCGACGCTGCCGGCCAGTGGATCGGCCTGACTCGACAGCCCGGTGATCAGTGTCTCCAGGTTGACGACGGTCGCGTCGACTTGACCTGCCTGCTTGATGATGGAGTCCAGCACCGTGTTCAGGTTTTTGACCACCGCGCCGATCGCCTCGTCCCGATCGGCCAGGGCCGAGGTCAGGCGCGCCGTTTGATCGAGGATGTCGTTGATCGTGCCGCCCTGCCCCTGGAACACCGTGACGATCGCTGAAGCGATGGTGTTGACCTTGTCGGGGTCCAGCGCACGAAGCACCGGTCGAAAGCCCCCGACCAGCGCGTCGAGATCAAGGGCCGGCTCGGTGCGCGAAGGTGGGATCAGGCCTCCGGGCGGCAGCCGACGCTCGGCGCCCTCGCCGTTACCGCGCTTGAGCTCCAGGTAGCGATCACCGATCAGGTTGGCGTAGCGGATCTGAGCGGTCGTCGACTGATACAGCGGCAGCGATCGGTCGACGTCGAAGTCCACCCGCACGTGTGTGCCGCCATCGACGAGCCGCAGGCTTTTGACCTTGCCGACCTCTACACCGGCAATGCGGACGAACTGGCCTCGGCGCAATCCGCTGGCTGAGGAGAACTCCGCGGAATAGCCCACGGCGTTCTCGAAGCGAAGCTGGCCGAATACCACGATGGTGGTCGCGGTGAAGGTCAACAGCACCAGCGAGACGGCGGCGAGCTTGATCGCAGTTGAGGTCAGTTTCATGGGTTGATCGTGTACTCCCCCATTTGGCGTCCCCACACGTATTCATTCGCCCACGGTGTACCGATTTCGAAATGGTTGTAGGGGGCGATGCCGGCGCCGTTGTCGACGAGCAGAGCCGGCGCAGGCCACAGGTCCCGGGTCATCTGCTGCCAGCAGCCGGGCGCACCGCCGGGACCGCCCCGGGCGTTGACCCTGGGCAAGTTTTCGGGGAAGACGTACGGGTTGGTACCACCGACGATCTGGGTGTGAGTCCGAAGCGAATACCCGTTGCCGGTGCCTTCTGCGGCCGCGACCGCAGGCGCCACCTCTGCGGCGTTGCGGATGGCGCAGAACAGTTCGGGACTGTAGCTGTCGAGCAGCGCGCTCGTCGGCGCCAACTGGGCAAGCGTCTGCACCAGATGCGGCCGACTCCGATCCAGCACTTCAGCGCCGGTGTTGGCAAATCCGGTGGCTGCCAGCAACGTCGCATCTAGATCTTTTTGCTGCTGGTTGAGCGTGCGCGCCGTGGTCGTCACATTGGTCAGAAAATTCCAGAGGTCCGGGGACGCATCGGCCACGACGTCACCTAGCTGCGCCAGCTGCCGGACGTCGTGGTTTAGCTGGTCCATCTGCGGGTTGAGGTTGTCGAGGACCTTATTGCCGTTGACCAAGGAGGTACCGAATTTGTCCCCCAGCCCGGACAGAGCTTCCGCGACCCCGGTCAGTGTCAGATTCAACTCGACCGGATCCACCGATTGCGCAATCGATGTCAGCGTCTGGAAGACCGTGTTGATCTCGGTGGACACCGACCTGGCGTCGATCACGTCGGCGCTGGTGATCGGCTCGCCCGGATTCTTGGGTGAGGACAGCGCCACATACTTGCCGCCGAACACCGTCGTCGCCTTGATCGCGGCGACCACGTTGACCGGAATCAGCCCGAAATACTGCGGCGACACGTCCAAGATGAACTTCGCCGTCGGCTTGCCGTCGCTCTCGACCTCGGTGAGGCTTGCCACCTCGCCGATCTCGACCCCGTTGAGGGTCACCTTGGACCCCGGACCAACCAGCAGACCCGCGCGGTCTGAAAGCAGCGTCAGCGACTCCTTCTGCGTGAAGCCTCCCCGGAACTGCTCAAAGGCCACGAATCCGATGAGTACCAGCACCCCCAGCGCCACGACGGCCACGGTCTTACGCAGGGGACCGCCTTGCGCGTTGTCGATGATCTGACTCGTCATGGCGGCTACACGGCGAGGTTGAAGTTGGGGTCGACGCCGTACAGCACTAACGAGGCAAACATGGCCACGATCACCACTGCAGCCAGCGAGAAGCGCATAGACCGGCCGACGGCCTCGCCGACGCCGACCGGCCCCCCACTGGCGCTGAAGCCGTAGAAACAGTGAGTGATCATCACGATCAGCGCGATGACGATTGCCTCGAGGAACGACCAGAACACATCGTCGGGTCGCAGGAATGTCCGGAAGTAGTGGTTGTAGGTGCCGCTCGATTGCCCGTAGAGCACCGTGGTGACCAGTTGTGGGGACAAAAACGCCATGACCATCGCCAGCCCGTAAAGCGGCAGGATCACCACGACCGCGGCGATGATCCTCGTCGACGCCAGGAATGCGATCGACCTGACCCCCATCACCTCCAGCGCGTCGATCTCCTCGCTGATGCGCATGGCACCTAGCTCGGCGGTAGCGCCGGCGCCGACCGTGGCCGCCAGCGCGATGCCGGTGACGACCGGCGCGGCGATGCGCACATTGACCAGCGCGGCGAAAAATCCGGTGAATACGCCGACTCCGATGTCACCCAGCGAAGCGAACCCTTGGATGGCGACAAGCGAAGCGCCGGACAATGTCACGAAAGCAACGATCGCCACCGTGCCGCCTACGACCGCCAGCGCCCCGGTACCCATGCCGATCTGAGCGACAAGCCGCAGTGTCTCCGCACGGTAGCGGCGCAGCGTGAACCCGATCTGGCCGACGCTCCACGCCGCGAACAAGACCATCCCGCCGAAAGCGTCCAGCGCCCGGCCGGGTCCACCGGCGTAGCGGTCGAGGTTAGTGACCGTCCGCGGGTAGCGGGCACGCAAGACGGCGGCATCCGACATTTCAGCGCCCCGACCCGAACCGCACGCCGATGGTGGTCAGGATCACGTTGACCGCAAACAGGGCGATCACGCATAACACGACGGTTTCGTTGACGGCGACGCCGACGCCTTTGGCGCCGCCCGACACGGTTAGACCCCGGTAGCAGCCAACCAGGCCCGCGATTAGTCCGAACGACACAGCCTTGACCGTCGCGATGACCACCTCGGGCAGGCCGGTGACAAGGGTCAAGGTGGACAGGAAGGCGCCGCCCGAAACGTGTTGGAGATACACGCTGAAGACGAAACTGCCGACTAGACCAACGATGATTGTCAGGCTGTTGAGCAGGCTGGCGACGAAGGTCGCCGCAAGCACCCGGGGCAACACCAGCCGGCGGATGGGGTCAATGCCCATCACCTCTAAGGCGTCGATCTCCTCCCGGATGGTGCGCGCCCCCAAGTCAGCGCAAATGGCGGTGGAACCGGTGCCAGCCACCACCAGCACCGTGGTCAGCGGCCCCAGTTGGGTGACGGCGCCTAGCGCCGCGCCCGCACCCGAAATGTCCGCTGCGCCGAACTCGGCCAGCAGCAGGTTCAACGTAAAGGTCAGCAACACAGTCAGGGGTATCGCGGCCATGATGGTCGGCAGAATCGTGACGCGCAGCAAAAACCAGCACTGCAGGACCAGCTCGCGCCATTGCAGTGGCCAGCGGAAGAGTGCTTTACCGGTCAACGAGCACATCAAGGCGAAGCCGCCAACCAACGCCAGCGGACCCCTCAACTGATTACCGACGTAACTGACGAGCCCCGTCGAAGCCGTCATCGCTGCCCCCTCACGACAGCACAACCCCGCCGGTGTGGGATGCCCCATCGTGTCGCACCAGGCCTCCCTCGGTTGCGGGCGGTGCGTATGTCATGGCGGTTTCCGGGCTCCAGTCGTCTTACCGCGGTCGGGCCAGCAGACCCCACGCGTGTGAGATTCGTCGGCCATCGCCACAGGATTCTGTGCCCTGGTCGCAAGCACCAGCAGAACAGGGCGATGAGTACTCGGCTAGTAGTCTGCTGACCGGTGTTCTCAAATCCGCTGTCATAGGTGTGGTCAATCTCTCCTTCCGTTTAGTCGGCACTTCAGAATGTCTGACCACGCACCTGCCGCGATACCTCCGAAAGGAGGTACCGGTGAGCAGAACAGTGGAGTACCAACGAGTGAACGCGCAGGATGAAGGCTTATCGGCGCCCCATGGGCAGAGAGCCCCGCCCAAGCTGCTCCCACGACCTACCGGAACACCCCTCCGGCTGCTGTTGGCCTCCACCGAACACGGCACCGGCAGCCGGTCGTCGCGGGCTGAGGGTCGATGACCTCAACGCAACGTTGAGTGGCGCGTTCCTCGACCACCTCGAACGCGACTGCGACAACGGGTCTGCTGCACCTGGGACGTTTCAGTTCATGACCCTATCGAGATGTAAGCTTCGCAGGCGACACCCTTATAAATAACGTAAAGCCAACCTGCGCCGGTTGAAGGACGACGGCGCCAGACCGCTAAGACACTGTGTCGTCGGTTATCTGCCGGGGGCCGAAAGGGTTAGCTCTCGTGGGCAAATATTCCACAAATTCTGATTTCGACGCTGTGTTGTCGCTGCTCGATAGGACAGCGGCTCTCCGGCACGGTGCGGACATCGTCCACCGTCTGCTCGGTGCGGATTTGGCGGCCGGAGCGAACCGGATCGGCGAGGACGACACGATGGAGGTGGTGGCGGTCGTGGGCGGGCGCACCGAGGAACTCTGCGGCCTCGTCGTCGGGCCGCAGGAAGGGCTCGGCGGGCAGGCGGCGGTGTTGCGCCGGACCGTAGTTGTCGAGGACTATTGCTTGAGCCGGGCCATCACCCATGACTTCGACCACGCGGTTCGAGCGGAAGGGCTGCGGGCTGTAATGGCCGCTCCGATCGTCCGGGCCCATCGACTTTACGGGCTGCTGTATGCAGCCCGAAGGTCCACAGTTCCTTGGACCGATGGCGACCGGGCCGAACTGCTCGGCTTGGCCCGGCAGGCGGCGGTCGCGATGGAAGTCGCCGACAGCGCCCGCGAAATGGCAGAGGTCGCCGTGTTCAGTGAGCGGCAACGTCTCGCGGCTCGCTTGCATGATTCCGTCGGCGCGACGTTGTTCAGTTTACGGGTGGCGCTGACGTCGGCGCAGGCGGCGACGCAGCCCGGGCACACGTTGGAACTTCTGACCGATGCCCTGGTTCTTACCACACGGGCAACGTCGGAGTTGCGGGCCCAGACCTTGGCGCTGCACGAACCACCCGAGGATAAGGCGCTTGCAGTCGCCCTGCAGGGTGATTGTCGCGACTTCGCCGCGCGCGCCGGCGTCGCGGCCGAACTGGTGGTCCTGGGCGATCTGCCGTTGCTTGATTTGGCCAGGACAGATGTGTTGCGGCGTACCGCCCGCGAGGCGCTGCTCAATGTGGAAAAGCATGCCAGTGCTCACTCCGTGGTCGTCAGCTTGTATCAAGCGGAGGACGGTGTGGGCCTGGCGGTGGCTGACGACGGGACGGTCGGCGATATCACCCTGGAGGGTCAGCGCGGGTTGGGCCTTCGAGTGACGGGTGAGGGCATCGAGCGGGTGGGTGGGTGGCTGTCGTACACGGCGAACGAGGAGGGCGGAGGCACACTACGGGCGTGGGTTCCCGCCGCTAGAGCATTCCGGCCTGTTGGGCCTTGACCACCGCGTCCAACCGATTTCGGGCATCGAGATGGGCCAACAACGATTGAACGTAGGACTTCACGGTGTTCGGCGCCAGGTGCAGGTGTTGTGCGATCTGGGCGTTGCTCTCGCCTATGGCCAGCCGCTCCAGCACCTGATATTCGCGCCGCGAAACGGCCAGCGGATTCCCGGTGCTGATCACCGGATCGCAGTATCGTCGTCCGGCTGCGACCTCACCGATAGCGGTGATCAGCACGTTGCATGCATTGTCTTTATGCACCACCGCGTCCATCCCGACCAGGCCCGCGATCTGGCCCACCGTTCGGTTGCTGTCCCCGGTGAACAGGATGAGCTTCACACCCAGGCACGCCCCTCGCAGCGCGGCGGCGGCTTCGGGTAGCGCCATATCGGGCAGATGCAGATCCAGTAGCACTACTGTGGGCCGTTCGGCGGCGGTGATCGCGACACCCGCTTTCGCCGTGCGGGCCCCGGTGCACATCTGAATGCTCGGCATGGCTTCGACGAGTCGCTCCACTCCCAGATGCACGATCGGATGGTCGTCGACCACCAGTACGCGCACCACACCGGGCGGCGCGATCCCTGCGGCGGAATTTATTGGTGACCTGTTCTGGCCGCGTTGGTGAGGGATCACGTTCCGACTCTAACGCCGTCCCGTTCGCGGTTGGCGCGTGTTACCTCCGATCGGAGGTAGCCGACCCCAGGTGTGGAGTGTGATGCTGATCTCAACAAAACGATGGCGACGGCAAGAACATCCGCGGCGTGATCATCCACGCGTGAGGTGATCGGACCCCTGGCCTCCTCGTCGCGACTCGTCGGCACAGCAGCACAACAACCACGCACGAGTTCGCGAGCAACGCGACCCGATTGTTCACGGTCACGACCCGGGCGAGCGAACTCACGCGAATCCAGAAAGGGCGCGCAGGCAACGTGGCTAAGATGATCGCGTACGACGAGGATGCCCGGCGTGCGCTCCAACGGGGAGTGGACAAACTCGCCGACGCCGTCAAAGTGACTCTCGGCCCTAAAGGGCGCAATGTCGTGCTCGGCCGCGACGTCGTCAAGCCGCTGGTAACCAACGATGGTGTCACCGTCGCGCGCAGTATCGACCTCGACGACCCGTACGAAAAGATGGGCGCCGAACTCGTCAAAGAGGTCGCGAAGCGGACCGACGATGTGGCCGGCGACGGGACGACCACCGCGACCGTGCTCGCGCAGGCCATGGTGCGCGAGGGCCTGCGCAACGTCGCCGCTGGCGCCAACCCCCAGGCGATGAGGCGAGGCATCGACGCCGGCTTGGCCAGCGTGATACGGGCGGTACACGACGCGGCGAGACCGATCGAAACCAATGAGCAGATTGCCGCGACCGCCACGATCTCCTCCGGCGACTCGGCCATCGGCGACATTGTCGCCGAGGCTTTGAACAAGGTCGGCGCGCAAGGCATCATCACCGCCGAGGCATCGGACACTTTCGGCCTTGCGCTCGACTTTCAGGAGGGTATGCGATTCGACAGGGGCTACCTCAGTCCGTACTTCGTGACCGATTTCGAACGGCTTGAGGTCGTGATCGACAACCCGTACATCCTGCTGGTCTCGTCGGTGATCAGCTCGGTCAAGCAACTGATGCCCATCGTGGAGAAGGTGATGAAGCACGGTCGCCCACTGGTGATCGTCGCAGAAGATGTCACCGACGATGCTCTGGCGAGCCTGGTCGTCAACAATGTTCGCGACATATTCAAGTCAGCGGCGGTGAAGTCGCCGGGTTTCGGCGACCGGCGTGAGTTGATGCTGAGCGACATCGCCATCATGACCGGTGGCCAAGTGATATCCGAGGCGATCGGCGTAACCCTCGAGGCTGCGCGCCTCGATCTGCTCGGAAGTGCGCGCAGGGTGGTGATCACCAAGCACCAAACCTCTATCATCGGCGGAGCAGGCGACGCCGCCGCGATCGCCGGTCGGGTCAAAGACATCACGACCGCGATCAAGCAATCAACCGATGATTACGACACGGACAAACTCCGGGAGCGTCTCGCCAGGCTCAGCGGCGGGGCAGCCGTCATCAAGATCGGCGCCGCCACCGACATCGAACTCAAAGAGCGCAAACATCGGATTGAAGATGCGGTCCGTAATGCGCGGTCCGCGGCCGAAGAAGGAATCGTTGCCGGGGGCGGCGTTGCGCTGCTGCAGGCATGCGCCAACGCTTTCGGCACACTCGACCTCACCGATGATGAAGCCACCGGCGCCAACGTGCTGCGCACAGCTCTGGACGCACCGTTGAAACAGATCGCCATCAACGCCGGCTTGGAAGGAGGGGTTGCAGTTGAGAAGGTCCGAAACCTACCGATCGGGCACGGCCTCAATGCCGCCACCGGAGAGTACGGCGACATGATCGCCGCCGGAATCATGGACCCTGTCAAGGTAACCCGATTGGCACTGGAAAACGCTGCGTCCATTATGGCCATGCTTCTGACCGCCGAAGTCATCATCGCCGACAAACCCCATATCCCGCTGTCGGAAATGCCTCCTCTCTAAATGGGAGCACCCAGGATCGAGCAAAAGCCAGAATCCCGGGTGGCCAGACTAAGAACCAGTCCCCGGCATGGCGAGTCCTACTCTGTGGCCCCGCCGCTTTCCGGGCATCCGGTCTCGAGCAGCGGCTGGGCGCACCCGTTGCGCCGACCAGTCCAGGACGGGGCGGAGCCGCTGGTGTACTCCGGGGGTAAGCACCATACCGGGCGGCGCTATGCCTGCAGCGGCTGGTGACCTGTTCTGGCCGCGTTGGTGAGGGATCACGTTTCGACTCAAACGCCGTCCAGTTCGCGATTGGCGCGCCTTGCACCTCCGATCGGAGGTAGCCGACCCCAGGTGTGGAGTGTGATGCTGGTCTCAACAAAACGATGGTGGTCCGCACCGTCGCAGATAGCAAAAGAGGAGTTTGGTAGATGACGGCGTCGGTCACGACTCAGCACGAGAAGATCAAGGCGTTCGATTGGGAGCCGAGCTACTTTCATCGTGACGCGTTGTATCCGACCAAGTACAAGATTCCGCCGCGGACCAAGGACCCGTTTCGCACTCTGGTCCGCGAGTACGTCGGTATGGAGGAGGAGAAGGACGACCGGCAGTACGGCGCGCTCGAGGATGCGCTGAGCCGGATGAACAACTCCGCGCAGGCCGAGCCGCGTTTCATGGAGGTCCTGAAGCCGGTGTTGGCGTTCGTCGACTTCGGTGAGTACGCCGCGATGAAGTGCACCGCGATGCTCGTCGATACGGTGCAGAACCCTGAACTGCGTCAGGGGTTCCTGGCCCAGATGATCGACGAGGTGCGCCACACCAATCAAGAGGCGTACTTGATGCGGTATTTCGCCAAGCACGCGCCCGACCCAGCCGGGTTTAATTCCGGGTTCATGATGCGCGCCAACGACCCGATCGGGCGACCGGGTCGGGCGGTGTTCGAAGCGTTCATGAACGACGATCCGATCACTAATTCGCTGAACCTGCAGGTTGTCGCGGAGACCGCGTACACTAACCCGCTGTTCGTGGCGTTGACCGAGGTGGCGGCCGCGAACGGGGACCAGGCGACCCCGTCGGTCTTCCTGTCGGTCCAGTCGGACGAGGCGCGGCACATGGCGAACGGCTACGCAACACTGGCTGCGGTGCTCAGCGAGCCGGAGAACCTGCCGATGCTCCAAGAAGACTTCGACACGGCGTTCTGGCGCCAGCACGCTTTCATCGATAATTTTCTGGGTGGCGTCAATGACTACTTCTCGAAGGCTCGAGTGAAGTCCTATAAGGAGTTCTGGCAGCAATGGGTCTGCGAGGACTGGGCCGGCAGTTACATCGAGCGGTTGGAGCCGTTCGGCCTTAAGGTGCCGAGGTGGATCGATGACGCGAAACGACATGTGGAATGGGGCGGCCATTCGGCGGCGATGGTTTCCGCGGCGTTGTGGCCGGTGCACGCGTGGCGCTCGGATTACATGACCGAAGAGGATTTCGCCTTCTTTGAAGACAAGTACCCCGGTTGGGAAGAACATTACGGCGATTTCTGGAAGGCGTATCGGGAGATGGGCGACCCCCGTAAGGGGCATCTCGCACTCGAGCTGTTCCCCGCCATGCCCCCGATCTGTCGGGTGTGCCAGATGCCCTGCGTGTTCCCGCGGCCCGACATCAACGAGGTCCGGTTGTCGATCGACACGGCCGGCCAACGGCACGCGTTTTGCTCGGAGGGGTGCCAGCACATCTTCCGGCAGGCCCCGGAGCGGCACTGCGGTATGACCTGGTGGGAGGTCAACGACGGTATCGAGCTAGCGCGCTATATCGAAGACGGTGGTCTGCTGCGGTCCGATGGCAGGACGCTGATGGGACAACCGCACGTGCATACCGACGAACGCTGGTTGTGGACCATCGACGATATCCGGCGCACCGGGATCGTCATCCAGGATCCGCTCAAGACGCTGCCGGCTGAAGCCTTCACGGAGATCTGATGACCACTGAGCTGACCTCCGAAGGCGTGGTGTCCGAGATTGTGGGTGAGGGGTTTTACTCGGACCGCGAGCTCACCTACATCCGCCCACAGAAACGCAGACTGTCTGAATACGAATCTGTTATCTGTAACGCTCAGCCCGACATGGGCCAGTTCGACTCCGGCGGCTGGTATCTGCTGCGGCCCGACGGGCTTGGCTGTCAGGATGCCCGGACCACCGCACTGGTACATCCGAATTGGTTCGAGTACCGTGACCCGTCCGGTCTGTGGCAGCGTCCCTACATCAATCTGCAAGCCCAGCAGGAACGGTCCATCGCGGGGGCGACCGCCTCCGCGAAGGCCAACGGCGCCTTCGGCGATATCGCGCCCGGGTGGCTCCAACTGGTGGCGCGCTATTACGAGGCCTTGGCGTCGTTCGAGTGGGGGATGTTCAAGGCCCACGCGTTCGTCACCAGGGAGGCGTTGTCGGACACCCTGTCAATGACGTATACCTTCAGCGCGATGGACCGGCTTCGTCACCAGCAGGACATCGCCCTTTACAGCCTGGACCTGCACGAAAACGCGCCCGGCTACACCGAGGGTGCGGGCATGGATGCCTGGCTCAACGATCCGGCCTGCCAGGGCGCGCGCCGCCTGGTCGAGCGGCTGCTTTCGCTCCACGACTGGGGCGAAATGGTAATGATGACCAATCTGGTGGTGGAGCCGCTGATCGCCAGTCTGATTGGCAGCGAGTTTTTCCGGCGACTCGCTGGGCTGCACGGGGATTCAGTGATTCCGGTGATCGAGATGACCGTGGAGGCCGACCGGCGCCGCAACCGCGCGGCGACGCAGGCGCTGGTCAAAATGCTCACCGCCGATTCCGACCGGACGGGTCGGCCCGTGCCGGCAGGACAGAATCGCGAACTGATCCAGGGCTGGGTCGACTCCTGGTATCCGGAGGCGTTGGCCGCCGTGGACGGGTTCTTACCAGTGTTCGACGCCGCCCCGGCCGGGTCCGGTGTCGGCGAGCAAGCCAGACAGCGGGTCGTCAGCACCACTGAGGGCGTCCTCGAGTTGGCCGGGTTTCAGGCACCGGCGGGGGTGACATCATGAGTGGCGCGCAGCAGCACGGACCGACGTCGATCGGGCTCGTCTTGATGAAAAGCGAGGAGGCGCAAGCCACCGTTGATTATGTGGCCGCGCAGTGCCCGCAGATCCGCGTACAGGATCGGGGCACGTTCTACCTCCTCGAGACCGAAGGGATGATTCGCATCCCGTTAGCTGAGGTCGAAGAATATCTCGGGAAACCGTTAACGATGTCGCGGTTCCTGGTGTGTATGTCGAGTTACTACGGACGCGCTCAGGTCGAGGACGACGCCTTCGTCATCACCGCCGACATGTCCCAACTCGACCCGGTGAAGGTCTGAGGACAACTGATGGCGCGGGTAACCCTCGTGCCGGGGGGTGAGGAGTTTCCCGTCAACGCAGACGAGGACATCCTCACCGCGGCCCTGCACAACGGCATCAACCTGCAATACGGATGCCGGCACGGGAACTGCTCATCGTGTAAGCACTGGCTGATCGACGGTGACGTCGACGACTCCGCGGCGTCGGTGTATGCGATCTCGCGAGATGAACGCGATGACGGGGCGATCCTGCTCTGTTGCACCTTCGCCAAGAGCGACCTGGTGATCGAGATCAACCAGCACGACGGCGCCGAGACACTGCCGCCGATGACACCCCCCAGCCGAAGACGGGCGACCGTGCTCGAGCAGCGCGCGCGGACGCCGAACCTCGTCGAACTGCGGGTCGAACTCGACGAGCCGCTGAGCTTTCGGGCCGGTCAGTACGCGGAATTCACACTCGACACTGGTGAACGCCGCTCCTACTCGCTGGCGAACCCGCCGAGCTCGGGGCGCGAGCTGACCTTCTGTATCAAACGTGTGCAGGATGGGGTGTTCAGCACGGTACTCGACCACATCGGACCGGGGTCCACTCTGCATCTGGAGGCACCGTTCGGCACGATGTTCCTGCGGGACACCGGTCGCCCGGTAATCGCGGCGGCGATCGGCTCCGGGATCGCGCCTATCCTGTCGATTCTCACCGACGCCGCCGAGCACAACCTCGACGTACCCATCCGGTTCTACTACGGAGCCCGCTCCGCCGGTGATCTGGTCTACCTCGACGAGATCGCCCAACTCTCGACGCGGTTGACGGATTTTCAGTTTATGCCGTGCCTATCACAGGGGGCCCCCGACACGGTGCCGAACGGTCGATCGGGGCGTGTCACCCGGGTGATCGCCGAGGACATCAGGGACGCCTCAGGCTACGACGCCTACCTGTGCGGTGCACCGGAAATGTGCGATGCCGTTGGTCGGCTCCTAGAGGCCAAGGGTCTGCCCGAGGCACGCATCCATGCCGACAAGTTCTATCCGGCCGTGGAATCGGCACCGGTCCCGGCAGCATGACCTGAACCACGATCCACATTCACAAATCACGTCAGCTAAATATCTGCAGGAGGTTTCTGATGACGGCCGTAGCTGAATACTCGATCATGCCCGCCGTGCGGGGATTCTTGAGCGGGAACAAGAAGCTTTTGATCGACGGCGAGTGGGTCGACGCCGCCTCGGGCAAGACCTTCCCCGCCACAGACCCCGCCACCGGGCAGACCCTCACCGAGGTGGCCCTCGGCCAGGGCGAGGACGTCGACCGGGCGGTGCGCGCCGCGCGTAGGGCCTTCGACGCCGGTCCGTGGCCGTCGATGAAACCCAACCAACGCGAGCGCCTGCTGTGGCGCATCGGTGACATGCTCAGCGAGCGCGCCGAGGAATTCGGCCAGCTCGAAGCGCTCGATAACGGCAAATCGGCCGGGATCGCCACCGCAGTCGACGTCGCCTGGTCCGCAGACATTTTCCGCTATTACGCGGGCTGGGCCACCAAGATCGAAGGCTCCACCATCAACGTCTCCATGCCATTCGCCCCCGGCGGCGAGTTCCACGGCTACACACTGCGCGAGCCGGTCGGCGTCTGCGGGCTGATCGTGCCATGGAACTTCCCGTTACTGATGGCGGCATTCAAACTCGGACCGGCCCTGGCCGCCGGCAACACTGTCATCCTCAAACCCGCAGAACAGACCCCGCTCACCGCGCTGCTCCTCGGCGAGGTGTTCCAGGAGGCCGGCTTCCCGCCGGGTGTGGTCAACATCGTTACCGGATTCGGTGATGCAGGCGCGGCGCTGTCCGGACACGCGGATGTCGACAAGATCGCCTTCACCGGCTCGACGGAGGTCGGCAAGAAGATCGTCGACTCAGCCAAGGGCAACCTGAAAAAGGTGTCGCTGGAACTCGGCGGCAAGAGCGCCAACGTGGTTTTCGCCGATGCCGACCTCGACATCGCCGTCGAGGGCTCGCTCAACGCCTGGTTGTTCAACCACGGGCAGTGCTGCGTGGCAGGTACCCGCCTGTATGTGGAAGACACGATCTTCGATGATTTCACCCAAGCGGTCGCCGAGGCCGCGAGCAAAGTCAAGATCGGCCCCGGGCTCGATCCGACCACCCAACTCGGGCCGTTGATTTCCCAGGAGCAGTTCGACAAGGTCACCGCGTACCTGCGAGAAGGACTCGCGGACGGCGCCAGAGCTCTCACCGGTGGAGGACGCTGGGGCGACACAGGCTACTTCGTCGAGCCGACCGTGTTCGTCGACGTCAAGTCTGAGTTCAGCGTGGTCCGCGAAGAAATCTTTGGTCCCGTAGTCGCTGCATTACCGTTCAAGACCGAAAACGATGCTATCGCCGAAGCTAACGACTCCATTTACGGTCTCGCCGCGGGCATCTGGACCAAAGACATCTCCAAGGCACATCGGACTGCCAAAAGGCTCAAGGCCGGCTCGGTGTGGATCAACCAGTACAACGGTTTCGACACCGCGATGCCCTTCGGCGGCTACAAGCAGTCCGGCTGGGGACGGGAACTCGGGGCCACCGCACTGGACCTCTACACCCAGACCAAAGCCGTCAACATCGCCCTTTAGGCAGCCGTCAACCAATCGTCAGGGAGTGCATCTTGAAGACCAAAGCAGCTGTGTTGCTGGAAGCGGGCAAGCCCTTCGAGATCATGGAGCTCGACCTCGATGGTCCCCGATCGGGCGAAGTGTTGATCAAATACGCTGCCGCCGGGTTGTGCCACTCGGATCTGCACCTGACCGACGGTGACCTGCCGCCGCGCTATCCGATCGTCGGTGGCCACGAAGGATCGGGCGTTATCGAGGAGGTCGGTCCCGGTGTCACCAAGGTCAAGCCCGGTGACCACGTCGTGTGCAGTTTTATTCCCAGCTGCGGAATCTGCCGATACTGTTCCACCGGACGGCAAAACCTTTGCGACATGGGCGCCACCATCCTCGAAGGATGTATGAGTGATGGCAGCTTCCGGTTCCACGGCGGCGGTTTGGATTTCGGCGCGATGTGCATGCTCGGCACATTCTCCGAACGCGCCACCGTCTCCGAGCACTCGGTGGTCAAGATCGATGACTGGCTGCCGCTCACGACGGCGGTACTTGTCGGGTGTGGGGTTCCGACCGGCTGGGGAACTTCTGTATACGCCGGTGCCGTGCGGCCCGGAGACACAACCGTCATCTACGGCGCCGGCGGTTTGGGCATCAACGCCGTGCAGGGGGCCCTCAGCGCGGGCGCCAAGTACGTCGTGGTGGTCGATCCGGTCGCGCTCAAGCGTGACACTGCGATGAAATTCGGTGCCACCCATGCCTTTGCCGACCCGGTCAGCGCGGCGGAGAAGGTCAACGAGATCACCTGGGGACAGGGCGCAGATCAGGCCCTCATTTTGGTCGGCACAGTCGACAGCGAGGTGGTCAGTGCCGCGACTGCGGTGATAGGCAAGGGCGGCACTGTGGTCATTACCGGATTGGCCAATCCGGCGAAGCTCACAGTGCAACTGTCTGGTTTCGATCTGACCCTAAACGAGAAGACCATCAAGGGCACATTGTTCGGGTCGGCCAATCCTCAGTACGACATCGTGCGCCTACTCCGACTTTACGATGCCGGCCAACTCAAGCTCGACGAGTTGATCACCACGCAATACAAACTCGACGAAGTCAACGAAGGCTATCAGGACTTGCGGGACGGCAAGATTATCCGAGGGGTGATCACCCGCTGGTGATCTGGCGGACTTGACCCGCGTCGTTGCGACTCGTCGGCGCGGTGGAAAACAACAGAACATAGCGGTTCACGAGCAAATGCGATCCATCGTTCACAGTTATGACTTGGGCTAACGCCCTGGCTATGGGACACGTGGGAAAACTGGGAAAGGTCGGCGACGTAGCTACCATGATCGCGTTGACCAGGACGCCCGGCGCACGGTCGAACGGGGAGTGGACAAGCCGGCCGACGCGGTCAACGTCACCCTCGGTCCGAACGAGCGCAATGTCGAACTCGGCCGCGACGTCGCTAAACCCGTCGCTAAACCCCTTGAAACCAACGAGATCCGCCGAGCCTCCCTCAGTTCGCGAAAGCACACAGCCATCTGATGCCCTACTTCGTCGACGGCGAGCGTGGCATGCAATGGGTGGCCGACCGATTCAACGGCCTACCCACTACACCCAACTGCGGGGCGATCCCGCTCCTGCAAACGAGGAGGTACGCGATGACAACCGTCGGAGCCCGGCCCACTGATGCTCTGACCTCCGATCAGCGCCGGGTAATAGCGGTGACTGATCGCTACGGCGCCAAAGACACCATCATCAAGAGCACCGACACCCCATTTTTTCCTTGGGTGGAGGGGTTCGAGCTGCGGTTGATCCGCATCGACAACCGGACCGGTACGTTCACCGTCGATCTCAGGTCATTGATCGACACCTGGCTCGGTAAGCATCGGCATCGGGGTGGAGTGGTCGCGACTACCCTGCAGGGTGCCTGGAACTACGCCGAGTATGACTGGGTGGCCCACGTCGGCGACTACGTCCACGAGTTCCCGGGTGTATGCCACACGTTGCACTTCTATGCCGACACGGTCGTCCGTTTCGAGGTTGCCGGAGCACTGGAGTTCCTCCACGACGACGAGACGCTGAAGTCGCTCATGGACGCCTGGGACTTCCTGGACATGTACATCCAGTGGTGCAAGGAGAACAACCAGACCCTCAACGAGGGCGTCTTGTTCTGATGCGCTCCCTTCGGCGAAAGGCCGGGCGTCGATGAAGGCGGTGCGCTACCACGGCGTCGGAGACATCCGGATCGAGGACCTTCCCGACCCCGAGGCCGGGCCAGGTCAGGTGGTGATCCGGGTGGCCCACAACGGCATCTGCGGCACCGACCTGCACGAGTACTTCGCGGCGCCCACGCTGATCCCCACGTCGGCCCATCCGCTCACCGGGGTCAGTGTGCCCGTCACCTTGGGCCACGAGTTCTCCGGGACGGTGGTCCAGGTCGGTCCCGGCGTCACGCGGTGCGCCGTCGGCGACCGCGCCGCGGTCCGTCCGACATTGTCGTGTGGCACATGCGTGGCGTGTCGCCGGAAGGCCTTCAACCTGTGCCGCAAACTCGCCCTCTGCGGGCTCAGTGCGGCCAGCGGAGGTCTCTCGGAATACGCCCTCGCCGAGGCGGACCAGATTCACCTCCTGCCTGCCGAGGTATCGCTCGAACTGGGCGCCCTGGTCGAGCCGATGGCCGTGGGCTATCACGCCGTGCGCAAGAGCGGGACCGGCCCGGGAGATGTCGTGGTGGTGTTCGGGCTCGGGCCGATCGGGATCGGTCTGTGGTATGCGCTGCGCTCGCAAGGGGTCTCCACGATCGTGCTGTGCGATCCCGCGGAGAACCGGCGTGCGCGCGCCTGCGCACTCGGCGGCGAGCACGTCATCGATCCGACCGTCGACGACCTGGCCGCATCGGTCGGTGACCTTTCGGATGGCGAGGGTGCCGCCGCAGTGTTCGACGCTGCGGGCGTTGGAGCCGCGGTTCTTTCCGGCCTTCAGGTCCTTGCCCCGTCGGGCAGCGTCGTGGTGGTCGGACTGCACGAGTCGGCCTTCGCTCTCCAACCGCTCGGCATCGTCCTGGGTGAACTCTCCATTGCGGGGTCGGTGGTCTACCTCGACGACGACTTCACGTCAGTCATCCAAGCGATGGCGGCCGGCGTTTACTCAACCGACGGCTGGGTGGATCATGCGCCGCTCGACGGGATCACCGGTGCACTCGATGATCTCCGCAAGGGCAGGGGCACCAAGATCCTGATCGACGTCTGACGCCCATCTCCGGGCGCGAATCCATCGGAAGGAAGACCCACGGCGATGAACGGTACGACCCCCAGACCAGACAGCCAACAACGCTCGCAGGCCGACAGCCCCGATCGTCGGTCGGTGACTCCGTACGAGATCCACGTTCCCGACTCAGTCCTCGAGGAGACCCGAGCACGGTTGTGTGCGACCCGATGGGCAGATGCCGTCCCCGGCGATCCGTGGCGTTACGGGGCTTCGATTCCCTACCTGCGAGATCTCATCGCGTACTGGACCGATGAATACGACTGGCGGAAGGCCGAGCACCGACTCAACTCGTTCCCCAACTTCGTCACGCCGGTCGATGGACTCGATCTGCATTTTTGGCATGTGCGCGGCGCAAAAGCCAACAGCATCCCGTTGCTGCTCCTGCACGGCTGGCCAGGCTCGGTCGTCGAATTCCTCGATCTCATCGGCCCGTTGACCGACCCCGCGTCACACGGAGCGCCCGAGGCTGCCAGCTTCGATCTCGTAGTGCCGGAGATTCCCGGCTTTGGATTTGGTGGGAAGCCATCGGAGCCGGGCTGGGGAGTCACCCGCATGGCTCACGCCTTCGACACCCTGATTCACGACGTGCTCGGCTACGACCATTACACGATTCAGGGCGGCGACTGGGGCACCTTGCTCGGCGCCCGGGCAGCGCGTTACCACCCGGATCACGTGGCGGCATTGCACATCAACATGCCCTTCACCCCACCGTACGGCGACCATATTCCCTCTCCCGAATGGCAGGCACACTTCGAGCAGCTGACCGGGTACCTGCACTTGCAGAGCCTGATCCCCGATGCGTTCACACTCGGGTTGGCCGATTCCCCACTCGGAACGGCCGCATGGATTATTGAGAAGTTCGCCGCCTGGAGCGACAACGACGGCGACCTGGACCAGGTGTTCTCGAAGGACACCCTGTTGACGAACATCCAGTTCTACTGGGCCACCAAGAGCATCGTCAGCGCGACCCGACTCTACCGTGAGGCCGCGCTCGAGGACGAAGGTCTGGTCGGACCACCGCGTATTGCGGTCCCTACCGGGGTGGCGGTGTTCCCTAAGGAACCCTACCGCGTGCCAAGAGAGTGGCTCGACGGCGTGTACACGATCGAACACTGGCGTGAGTTCGACTCAGGCGGTCACTTCGCCCCGCTCGAGCGGCCCGACGACCTCCTTCATGAAATCCGAACCTTCCTGCCTGCTCACTTTGGAGCGTGATCATGTCCAGAACCGTCGAGACAAACTAGTGGTGTGTCCTGCAAATAAGTACTGATTTTTGGGTATGCTTCACAGCATGAGGCGACCCGTTCCGGCTCTGCTGGTGTCCCCAGGGCAGCGTGAGGTTCTCGAGTCTGTAGCACGATCGCCGTCCGCGCCGCATCGCGAGGTGGTCCGGGCGCGGGCGTTGTTGATGGCGGCCGACGGTGCGGCGAACACGGCTATCGCCCGGGCGTTGTCGGTGTCGCCGGCGTCGGTCCGTGGGTGGCGCGCCCGGTTCGCCGAGGACGGGCTGGTCAAGTTCGCGCAGGTGCGCGAGGGCCGTGGTCGGAAGAAGACGATCCCGCAGGAGAAAATCGACGAGATCGTGGATCTGACACTGAACTACCGCCCACAGGGCGAAACCCACTGGAGCTGCCGGACCATGGCCGCGGCTAGCGGGGTGTCGAAATCGACTGTGCAGCAGGTGTGGTCGGCGCGGGGCCTCAAACCGCACCGGGTTGAGACGTTCAAGCTGTCCAACGACCCCAAGTTCGAGGACAAGCTGGTCGATGTCGTTGGGCTGTATCTGAATCCGCCGGAGAAGGCGATCGTGTTGTGCGCCGATGAGAAGTCCTCGGTGCAGGCGCTCGACCGCACCCAGGCATCGCTGCCGATGGTCAAGGGGCGAGGCCAGACAATGACCCACGACTACAAGCGCCACGGCACCACCACCTTGTTCGCCGCGCTGAACGTGCTGACCGGCACGATCATCAGCCAGTGCATGCCTCGACACCGGCACCAGGAATGGTTGAAATTCCTCAAGACCATCGACCGGCAAGTGCCCAAGGACCTACAGATCCACCTGATCCTGGACAATTACGCCACCCACAAGCACGAAGACGTCCAACAATGGCTGGACAAACACCCCCGGTTCCACCTCCACTTCACCCCGACCTCGTCGTCGTGGCTCAACCTCGTCGAACGCTGGTTCCGGGAACTGACCGACAAAGCGTTGCGGCGCGGCGTCTTCCACTCCGTGCCCGACCTCGTCGCCTCCATCCAGGAATACATCGACGCCCACAACAACGACCCCAGGCCCTACGTGTGGACCGCCACCGCCGAGTCCATCCTCGCCAAAGTCGCACGCGGTGGGATCGCCCTCGAAAAAGTCAGCTAAATCCAGGACACAGCACTAGCTCTCCGAAACACTTTGGCCGGCAGAGCTGTTGGGGAAACGGTCGCAGTGGCCGTACGGGGTGACGGGCGAGCGGATCGCCAACCGCCGCCTGCACTTGACCATTTCGCCCAGGGTCAGGCGTTGCTGCTCACCCATCAGTGGGGTGACCGTCTCGTGGTGGGCGGGCAAAGCAACTGCGTCGAAGAGGCAGCCGATCTGGTTGCCAAGGCCGGAGCGGATCTGGCGATCATCGACCTGTCCATCCCACCGCTTGGGAGCGCCGCGGTGATTGGCCAGATCACGCGGCGCCGCCCGAGATCGGATTCTCGCGTTCTCGGGTACCGACCATCTCAGACTCGCCGAGGAAGCACTCCGTGCGGGCGGCGACGCTTTCCTTCGGAAGACGCCGCGGCCCGTCGGCCTCGCGGTTGTCCGATAGGGGCAGTCGCGGACCCGTAGCCACCAAACTTCGCTGTCCCGGCCGGGAGAACTTTTTCGAGGCGACCCCTCGCCGGCATACCCCTCCACCGGTGGGCCTGTTTTGGTCATCTTTTATTCATCGCCAATGACCGAGAATCAACCGGAATCGTCGGGTTCTCACGGGAGTGTGGAAACAGCCAAGATCGTTGTTGCACAATGACAATGAGCAACACGTGGAGCTATCAGGACCCGCGGACTCATAATCCGTTGGTCGCGGGTTCGAGCCCCGCCCGCCCCACCTTAAAACGTGTATGACCTCGGCTGATGCTTGACATTTCGGGTTCGGGTGATGCCTGACAGGGTTTCCTTTAGAAGCACCCACTTACACGAACTCGCCGGCCGGCTCCGACGCAGACATTTACCGGTGGCGGTGGTGGCGGTGGAGGCGGAAAGTCCTGCGGCAGCGGCGCATAGGCGGCCGGCGGCGGGACATAGGCGTTGACCGTATCGGCAACGTTGGTGCACCCGCTCACTGAAACACGCCTGCCGACGCTTGCGCAGACGTCCGCGTTGGCCACACCGGAGGGCTGCACGATGGCACACATCCCAGGAATCGCCGTAAGGGCCAACACTGCTATTCCCCCTGCAGTCCAAGACCGCACCCAAAGGTTCATTGGGATCTCCTTCCCATCATGGCTGGGACTTGTTTTGACCGATGCGCGAACTGAGGGCCGCAGTTTCTTTCTCTGCATGCACGATGGGGCCTGATTTCCGAAAGCAGATTGCGCTCGGCAAATGTCATCAGCTTCTGGGACATGCTTACGTGCCGCGGCGCGATCGCTTAGGGAGTCGAGCCGCCCTGCCCTAGTAATGGTGTCCACTGGCAACGCTGCCTGATGTCGATCATTGGCTGACGGATGCTCTCAAGATCGGCTTGCTCCTGCGGGTTGGCGTTGAAGTAGTTCTGCACGTCGTCGCGGATCTGATCTTTGGGCTGATCCTGAAGGTCGGTGTAGAACCCGTTCAGGTCCGGGTGAGTGAACAGGTAGGTCGAGAGCGCCGCCGCAACACCAGTCGCGACACCGGCTACGTCCGCAGCTGTGCAGTTGGGTGGCCGAGGCGGCGGATCAGCCGCGGCGGTCCCCGCGGTAGCACATAACAGCGTGCCGGCAACCGCGCCAGCGCCGATCGCGCTGACTACCACCCGGCGCGGAATCAGATCTGAGAGCAACATTAGCTGGCTCCTTCATCCGGTAATCAACCTAGCCACAACCGATGGCGGTCGTGCCCCGCTCAAGCTAAGAAGAGCCGCCTTCGACATGGTGTCAACTCTGGCCCCGGACCGAGCACAATCACTCGGGCCGAAAGTCACTACCACAACGGCCAACCGTCACCGCACGATGGGGATGTTGCCCCACCCGATGCGGCTGTGGGCGTTGCCCTCGCCAACGCAACGGTTCCCGCCATGACACCCCCCGATTAGTCGGCTAACACGGAATTGCGGTTGTGCGGTCGCGCCGCCGAGCGGCCC
The DNA here is from genome assembly GCA_963763005.1 of uncultured Actinomycetota bacterium. Taxonomy (GTDB): domain Bacteria; phylum Actinomycetota; class Actinomycetes; order Mycobacteriales; family Mycobacteriaceae; genus Mycobacterium. The sequence goes on along the minus strand of CAVXMI010000005.1, from coordinate 28,132 downwards.
TAGCTACTTCGACCTGAAAAAGTAAGCGTGTTGATCCGGGGTCGGATTGCGTTGACTTGGGAAGATGGCCTCAATGCCCTTGTTGCGGAAGGGATTGAGGCCATCGTGTTTCGTACTGTAGGCGATTCGTGCTCGTTGTGGGAGTCGATTCTTCCTGAAGAGTTGCAGCGGCTGCCCGAGGAGCTGGCTCGGGTGGATGCGCTGTTGGACGATCCGGCGTTCTTTGCACCGTTTGTGCCGTTCTTCGACCCGCGGAAGGGGCGGCCGTCCACGCCGATGGAGACCTACCTGCGGTTGATGTTTTGAAGTTCCGCTACCGGCTGGGCTATGAGTCGCTGTGTCGGGAAGTGGCCGATTCGATCACCTGGCGGCGGTTTTGCCGGATCCCGCTGGACGGGGCGGTGCCGCATCCGACCACGTTGATGAAGTTGACCACCCGCTGTGGGTCGGCGGCGGTCAACGGGCTCAATGAAGCGCCGTTGGCCAAGGCCGCCAAGGCCAAGCTGCTGCGCGCCAACCGGATCCGGGTGGATACCACGGTGGTGCCGGCGAACGTGGCCTATCCGACCGATTCGGGGCTGCTGGCCAAGGCGATCCGCCGTATCAACGCGACCGCTACGCGGATCCAGGCCGCCGGGGGTGCTGCCCGCACCAAGCTGCGGGACCGCTCGCGGGCGGCCGGCAAGCGCGCACACGCGATCGCAGCGAAGCTGCGCAGCCGGTCGGCGGCCGGCCGCGACGAGGCGCAGGCGGTGGTGGCGCGGGTGACTGGGGAGCTGGCCGAGTTGGCCGCCACCGCCGCCGATGAGGCTCAGCGGCTGCTGGTCAACGCCAAGCGGGCGCTGCGCCGGGCCGCCGCCAAGGCCGATGGGCTGCGCGCATGCGGTATCGGCGATGCGGTAACGGGGCGGCGGCGCGGTCGACTGGCCCGTGCGGTCAACGACCTGACCAAACTGCTCGATGCCACCCGCCAGATCCTCGCGCAGACCCGCCAACGCGTCGCAGGCGGTTTAAGCCGTCTCAGCTAACCGTTTTACCTGGTCGATTAGACGCCAGCTAGGGACTCATAATCCGTTGGTCGCGGGTTCGAGCCCCGCCCGCGCCACCGAGCGTTTGTATGACCCCGGCTGATGCTTGACAGATACTTCGGCTGATCCTTGACACTCAAGGCAGGCGGGACGAACCAGTCAGTCGTCCTCTTCCGCGTACAGCAGTGAGTGCGTGACGTGAGTGCCGTCGAAACGAAACTCGTGCACGGGACCCCTTAGCGGCTCGATGCTGGCATCCGGGTGCACGATGACTCCGCCGCCGGAGGGGATTCCGATCCCGGTGGCCGCGCCCTCCAACACCCGAATCGTGTGCGACAGCCGCGCCCAGTCGGCGCGCTCGTCGTGCGTGTCGATGACCACGGGGACCAGCTTGAACATCTCGAGCAGGCCGGTCGCTCCAGATTCCGGTGTCGCGACGGTTTCAAAGCGTCCGAGCTGGACCGCACCGGCCGAAACGCCCACCAGGACCGCCCCCTGGGTGTACCGGCCCAGGATCACATCCCTCATGCCGGTTTTCTCGAACGTATCCCAGCCGAGACGCACGTCGCCGCCCGCAAGGACGATCAACCGGGCACGCTCCAGGAAGGCGCGGTCGTCCGGTCCGAACGACGAATCGATCATGCGACGATCGGTGATTCCGATGTCGTCCATCGCCGCCTCGAAGATCCCGTAGAACTCGGGCCGGTCCCCATTGGAGGCGCCGATGTAGGCCGCGCTGATTGGCATGTCCCGCGGCAAGCCATCGAGGGCCGCCTCGAGCAGAAGTCGGCCCTGCCGCTTCCAGAACAGCAGTTGACTGTCCGCCAGCAGATAGAGCGGCTGCAGTTGCTGGTCCCCAGCGTGCTCGATGGTCCATCCCCGATCGGTGTCGGACATGGTGTCACCCTATCGGCGGACTAACCTGACCGTATTCGGCCGCGGCCGTACGCACGTTCATCGCCCATGAGGTACGTCATCGCGAATCTGCAACACCGCGCCGAAGTGAAAACCGAAGCGCGCCAACGGCGCCAAGTCGGCCTTGCCCCGCAGCCCACCGGGTCCCCGATCCGCAGCGGATGAACGGTGATGTTCCAGCATGTCTTGGGCATTGATGTCATGCGGTCCGATGCGAAAGACTCACTTCGGGCCCAGCCGCGGCCGCAGGAATTCAGGCGAGGGACGGAGTGGACAATGCGCCGGACCCGTGGAGTCGCCGCGCCGCTTGTCCTCGCGGCCGTGCTGGCCGTACTCGCCGGTTGCGCCGCGCCGACTAGGCCGTCAGCTGAGCCGGGGCGGGCCGTCCCAACCGCACCGACGGTGGCCGCCACCGCGGTCGCATCCACCACGGCGGCCGCCGCGCCGAGCCCGGCCGACGGCGCACAGCCGCGGCTGGCCTCGCATCCCGCACAGCTGGCCGACGACCTTGTCGCCGACGAGCTTGCGCTGCGTGACCCGGCAACACCGGAACCGACGCTGGGGGCGGTGGCGCATCGCCAGCAGGCGGCCTATCGCGCCATCGGGCACCACCCCGAATGGGATGCGGTCACGCGACCGCGGATCCCGCCGCCGCTACTCGAGGCCTACGACCGCAATGTCGACACCCGTCGGCGACTCACTGCGATCACACCCGCCAGAGACACGCTCCCCCCGTGGCGCATCGAGCCTCCGGCGCCGGCTGACGAGCTGCTGAACTACTACCACGAGGCGGAGTCGCAGTCCGGCGTCGGCTGGAACTACCTGGCGGCAATCAATCTGATCGAGACGCGCTTCGGCAGCATCGTCGGCCCAAGCACGGCCGGCGCGCAAGGCCCCATGCAGTTCTTGCCCTCGACGTTCGCCACCTACGGCGACGGCGGTGATATTGGTTCGCCCCGCGACAGCATCATGGCGGCGGGCCGCTACCTCGCCGCGAACGGCTTCACCAACGACATTGATCACGCCCTTTACCGGTACAACCACGCGCACCAATACGTGCAGGCGGTCAACGATTACGCCGCGGTGCTTGCGGCCGATCCCGCCGCGTTTGCCGGCTACTACCGCTGGGACGTCTATTGCTCCACGACCGCGGGCGATGTGTTGCTACCGATCGGCTATGCCGCCACGTCACCGATCCCGGTCGCCGGCTACCTGGCGGCCCACCCGCAATAACCCCTCGTTCATCGAGCAGCCTCAATCCCTTGAGCAAGCACGACTTTCAGCATCTGTATGCGATGACCTTCGGCACTAGCTGTGCGCGGCATTCGTGGCTTGGCTTGCATCGGTAGAAAAGCTATTCCACCAAGGGGAATCCGGAAATGACAACAATCGCTGCGCGCGCGCCCAGGTTTGGGTTATTGTTGTTGGTCGCCGGCGTGGTTTTCACGGTCGTGATGCTGAGTCATCTCGTCCTGGCATCGCCGCAAGCAGTGGCCGGATGCACCTTGACCGCCCAGGACGAGCAATACATCGACCTGTTGGCTCAGAAAAATCTTGTTCACGGGACCGATTTCAACGATTGCCATATGGTCGTCGAGGGTCGGTGGTTCGCCGATCAGGTGCGTAATTCGCCCGATCCGCTGGGAACCGCGAGAGCGCTAATGCAAACGGTGACCGACACGACGCCGATGAACAAGGAGCAGGCGGAGTGGGAGGTTGAGTCGGCGATCTTTATCTACGCGCCGGAAATGATCCCCAAGCTCAAGGAGCAATGCGTCCAAGAATCCGCTGAATGAGGCCTTGAGGCGGCACGCGCGGTCATCGCGAGATCCGGGCCCCGAAAAGCGTTGTTACAGTGGCACTAATGGGCGATACCACGGACACAACGCCGAACGACGGCTTCGAGTTCGTCATCGCCGAACCGGGCGTCGAACTCGCGGTAAAACGATCCGGCGAGGGCCCGGCGGTCCTTCTGGTCGGTGGCCTGGGCATGCCGAGCATCACGTGGGAGATCTGTGGACTTCCCCGGTCCCTCGTCGACGCGGGATTTCAGGTCATCGCCTACAACGCGCGCGGAATGTCTCCATCCTCGGCCCCGGCGGCGCCGTACTCGGTGGCCGACCTGGCCGGTGACGCCGCCGCCATCCTGGACCATTTCGGGGTTGGGCAGGCGATGGTCATCGGCTACTCGATGGGCTGCTACACCGCGCAGACGCTGCTGCGCAGCCGGGGCCGGACCTGGTACAAGCGCTCGTCTTGTTCGCCGGGCTTCAGCCCTCGCCGGTCGGCGCGATGGTGGGCGAGATGGAACTCGGCCTGATCGAGCGCTACGGCGAGGTGCCGCGCGAGGTGCTGGTCTTCGAGCAATTGCTGACCACCCTCCACTCGTCGATGCTGCAAGATCCGGCGACGGTGCGGGGCTGGCACCAGATGCTGTCGGCCGGCTACGACAGCGGGTGGGCCGGACCGGACGGGTTCAAGGGACAGCTGACCGCGTCGCAGCAGTGGATCACGGCCGGTGAACCAACGCCGGAGCATCTCCGCGCGATCGGCGTGCCTACGCTGGTCCTGGCGTTCGAACACGACCTGTTCTTTCCGCCGGCCCTCTGCGAGGCGACGGCTCGCCTGATCCCCACCGCCGAGTTCGCCCAAATCGACGGCGCGGGCCACGGCGGCATTTTCACCAGCCCCGGCGACAGCGTCGCGCGGATCACCAAGTTCTGCCGCGCCCACCGCGAGAGTTGATCACAGGGCCCGCGATTCACGTCGGCAGGGAGGCCCCCGTCCCACTCGTGGTCGTGCATGAACGCCTCCGGGATGTTCACTCGGTAGCGGGCGGCCTCGGCGAGAATGTTCCCCATGGCGAGCGGCAGCGCCAGGCTGGGCCGGGGATCGCGGCGGTCAAAGATGACCCCGTCGGTACGCGAGTAGTCGCGCAGGAATCCGCGAAAGGTGTTGTCCTTCCGCGCCGATTTGCGCCACCCGTACATCAGCATTCCGGGGCCCAGCATCTTGCTCGCACCCGGCGCGGGCATGATGACCTCGTCATTCACACCGAAAAATGCCCTGTCGACCCTGGTTTCAGGATCGAACACCAGAATTCCGCTGGTGGCCCGAGGATTACATTCCACGGTGAAGAGCCCTCGGGGGATGCCGCGCGTCTTCAGTGCGGCCTGGAACTCGTACTTGTTCTCCAGCCGGGCCTCGAGATCGAAGTCGGAGAACAACAGCTTCGAGCCGTCCGGGAACAGGTCGGGGTATCGCTTGACCGTGTTGGCCAGGATTTCGGTGCCCTCGTGGATCGGCACGATCAAGTCCACGCCCTCCTCCCGGGCGATTCGTGCGATGGCCTGCGTCCACTCGACCGGTTCATACCTTGGCCGGGGTGTGCGGAACGTCTTTTTGACCCCCTTGGCGAACTTGGTGATGGGGAAGGGCGCCGAGTCCGAGATCAGGACACGGTGACCGGCGGCGTCCATCAATCAGGCCAGGTGAAGCGACAGAAACGACCGACCGAACGTGATCAGCACCGTTTTCTTACCTAATCCGGACATCGAACCTCCCGTTGGGAACTACCCGCCCGTCACGCCGCTGAATCCGGCTCTGCTCCTTAAACCAGTGCGCGGCGTCGCTGCGTGGCCCCGATGTCAGGCATGTTCGGCGATCCAGGCAGTGGTGAAGCGCTGCAGCGCCGGGATGCTCTCCGACAATCCCGCCCCGATGGACTTCTCGAGTTTGCCGCCCACCAACGGGATCTTGACTTCCACTTTCACGGCGAAGCGCAGCTGCGAGCCGTGGCCGGCGGGCTCCATCCAGGCTTCCGCGCCTCCCGAGCCCAGCCCGCCGGGAGCCGAGACGTTGACCTGCCCGCGTACCTGGCGGTCTCCGATCGGCGCCCACGTCTCGTTGTGCAGCAGTTTCAGGTCGCCACGAATGACTTTGGCGATCGGTCCGGGCAGTAGCTGGCGACCCAGGTGCTGGGTGACGTGCACCGTCACCGCGCCGTCGGTGTCGACGATCAGTGAATCCAGCGTGGTAGGGGCGCCACTGGCGGCGATGCGGGCCAGCCAGTACTCCTCGCGGCTGAACGCCGCATGAATCTGCTCAACGCTGGCGGGCGATTCGGTCGAGACGTCGAATGAACGCGGCATATCAACCCATTCTTACTAAACCAAGACGACCTGTTGCACCGCTACGGCGCCAATATGGCGCGCAACATCGACAACATTTCGGACCGCGAGCCGGCGCCGAGCCGGCGTCGGATCCGCGCCACATGGTGCTCGACGGTCTTAGCGGAGATGAACAGCTGACTGCCAATGTCGCGGTACGGCAGGCCCAACAGCAGCAGCTCTGCGACTTCGCGTTCGCGGACGGACAGCGGCGAAGTGGTCGTCGACGCACGGCTGGCGTTCGGAGCGTCGATCGTCGTCGGCTCGTCCTCGGGTGTTTCGCCGGTTGCCGCGATGAGCTTGAGATCGCGTGCAAGCTGCAACATGTCTCCGGACACCCGGGCGTCCGGTGTCTGCAACGCGGCCTCACCGGCTAGCCGCGTCGCATCCCAGGTCAAACCGAACTGCGCCAGCGAGCGGGCGGCCGTGGTCACCTCGTCGGCGTCAACCTGATTGGCAAGCACTCGCAGCCAGGTGCGGCCGGCACCCGCGAGTGCTTGGGCGAAGATGCTTTCGGACGCTGCCGCGGTCAAGGCCTGCCCATGCGGGGCCACCGACTCCGGGGAATTGCTCAAGATTCCGGCGTGCACTCCCGCCCAACGCAGTGGCGCCGACCACAAGACCGGATTGCCCAGCGAATCCAGCAAGTCGAATGCTTGGTCGAGGGTATGGCGTAGCCGATCCACCTGGCGCATGCGGGCCGCGGCGACCCACAATTCGCCCAGCGGGAGCAGAGTGAACAAGTCGATTGAATACTCGGCGAGGACTTCCATCGCCCCATACCAGTGCTTGCGTAGCGCGCCGCTGTCACCGCTGCGGCGCGCGATCGCGGTGCGCAGTCCCGCAGCCCACAACGCGTCACGCGGATGCGGTTCGGTGGCGGTGCGCGAGCAGGCCGCGTCGGCGGCGGCGCTGGCCGACGGCAGCTGACCGTCGCGCATTTTCGTCCAGCCGAGCAGCAGCATGTGCCGGCGTTCGAAGAGCGCGTCACCGCCGGCGCGGACCGCGCGGCCGATAATGCTGCTGGCCCGCACCGGATCGCCACCGTGCAGCGCGGCCAGCGTGACCAGCGCGGCCGGGCTATCGGGGAGGACCTCACCCATCGATCCACCGGCTGCGATCGCCTGGCCGAGTTTTGCCACCGTGACCGGGTACGGCTCTTTCATGCTCAACAACAGCCCTTCGGCGAGGCAGCGCGAGGTGCGCGCGGCAGCCGTCGGCGGCCCCACGCCTTGCACGCGCAACGCCGCGTGCGCCGCAGTGAGATCTCCCGTCGCGGCCAGCGTGATCGCACCCGCGGCACTGACCACCGCGTCGGGGCAGGCGCCGAGCCATCGGAACAATTCGGCGGCCTGCCCCGCGTTGCCGTTGTGGGTGGCAACGCTGGCCGCGATCCGCACCGCCGCGGCACGGTCGGCATGATCCGCGGCGCCGAGCAGGTCATCGGCCAGGGCCGCCGCGCCTGCACAGTCTCCGGTCAAGGCCAGCGCGTCGGCCAGCTGGCAAGACAACCCTTCGGCGCCGGCGTCGACCGCGGCCCGGTACAGCTGAGCGGCGCGGTCGGACTGGCGACGAACCTCCACGGCCTGTCGGCTGAGGATGCTCGCCAGACCGTCGTCGCGCAGACCGTGTTCGGCCAGACGCAGCGCGAGATCTGATGACAGCGTTGACATGTCGAGCTGTGAACGCAACAGTGCGGTCTCGACCTCGTGATGGTGTGCATTGCCGACGAGTTGGGCGACTGCGTCGTGCACCGATTGAAGGAATCCCGGACTGTGCGAGGGCTCGATCAGCCCGCCGGCTCGCGCCCCATCGACAAGGCGCCGCGCTTCGTTCGCCGAGATGCTCAGTGCGGCAGCGACATCCGCGGTCCCCAACCCGGGACTCAAGGACGTGATGAGCAGCGTGTCCAAACTCGGCTCGTCGAGGCGACGCAGTCGCTCGATGAGCGCGAACCTGGCCGCCTGCATTGGGTCCCGCGCCGTCTCGGCTACCGCGCGCACCAAGAATGGCAGCCCCGCCGTGACGTCCAGGAGATGGTCGGCGACCGGCAACGGTCCCAGCGATACTCGCGACCGCTCGCGCTCGAGGGCTGCGGCCAGCGCCCGCAAGGCGGTGTATTGCTCGCAAGGTTCGGCGGCCACCACGATCGTCGTCGCCGGATCATCGATCCGCTCGGCGAGCGCCAACAGCTCGGCGTCGGACAGCAGCTGCGCATCATCGATGACCACCGCCGCGTCGGGCGGATCCCCGTCGCGCGGCGGCCGTGTCAGCACGGTTACCCCTGCACCGCGCAGGGCATCTCGAACGGTGGAGAGGACGCTGGTCTTGCCGGTTCCGATGCCCCCGCTGACCAGGACCTTGACCGGGGTTTGCGCGTCATCCGCGAGCACGCCGATTATGTCGCGAGCGTTGGCCGGGACCTCGCTGAACGCTGCTATGTCTGGACTGGCCATGGTGGCGGCTACCGGCCGTGGCACCGGGAGCGGTGCTCGACAAGCACCGTCGCGCCGATGGTCGTCCCCACCAACCACCCGAACGAGTCGCTCATACTGCAAACCCCCGTGTCGATCGTGTGACTGGCGGTCGGCGGCCGTTGCCTACCCTAGCGGCCTCTGGCCGCGGTGGTCGCCAGCGACCCCCCATGATCGCCCCTACCCCCTAATGGGTGGCCCCCTAATCCCAGCCGCGGGGAGGTGGGCTGCGCACCGATCACCACGGGGTCCCGGGCGGATAGCATCTCGAGAAACGGCGGGGTTTCCCGTGGGTAGGTGTTGGTGGAGAATGCGCACGCTGGAGGCGTGTCATGGCAAATGCGTTGCTTGATTTTGTGATGTCACTGGTGTGTGACCCGGACGCTGCTGCGCGCTACGCGGCAGATCCGGCGCAGTCGATCACTGATGCCCATTTGACCGGCGTGACCAGCGCCGACGTGAACCACTTGATCCCGATGGTCTCGGACTCGCTTTCGACGTTCAATCCCGCCGGTCCCGGCAGCGGTACCACAGACCATGGCAACGTGTGGACGAGCGGTGCGGCCACCGCTGCGTTCGACGCCTTCCCTCAGCACCCGCCCGTCCAGGACCCGGGCATCGACGAAGGGCACGGCCTGGTGACCCATGTCATCGAGGATCCGCCGGCCGGCGGTGTAGGCGCAGCTGCCGGGCCGTGGACCGATCCGAATCCGATGGCCGCTGACCTGCATGATCCGGCGGCGATGACTGCTGCGCCGGAAGACGTGACTGACCTCCCTGTCCACGACAGCGGGTTCGGGATGGACGATCCGGGCGGATGGGATCACTCCGCCGCGGACAGCCACACCGTCGAGGACGACCATCACGGCTTCGGCCACTTCGGGTGATTTTGATTCGTTACCGACCTGGACGACGACCGTAATGGTCGGCCGCTAGGGTCCTGAAGAGGGTAAATGCCGTCGTGGGGGGATCACTCGACCATAGCTTTTCTTTGCCCGTAACAACCCCCTAATCCCCTAATGGCGCGAGACGATTGATCCCGCCAAGGGCGCCATCCGCTAGGGGATTGCGCCCCGTTTCCGGGCTGAAACGAAGCACATAGCTTGGATCCAAGAACGCCGGTGTAGCCCGGCCAAAGGCTCAAGCGAGCAACAACCGAAAGGTACTGACGATGACTTCTCTGATCGGATACATCCTCGATCTGTTTCGCAGCGAAGACGCGGCCAAGGCTTTCGTTGCTTCTCCTCAGCAGGCCCTGAATGACGCCGGGTTGGTCGGCGTGGCCCCCGAACAGGTCTCCTTGGCGGCGGCCAGCGCAGTGCCTGGGTTGGAATTGGGTAGTGGCGATCCCGTCGCGGGATTGCAGCAAGCGGTATCCAATCAGTTCGGTCTCGCGTCAGCCTCAACTGTCTCTGCGACGGCGGGGGAGCAGGTTGGTGCCGGGTTGGGCGCCGACGGTGGTTTCGGCGCCGGGGGTGGTTTTGGTGAGCAGGCCGGCGTTGGTGTCGGTGGTGGCTTTGGTGGTGAGGCTGGCGGTGGTTTTGGTGGTGAGGCCGGTCTAGGTGGTCAGGCGGGTTGGCAAGGCGGCGTCGGCGGTGAGGCTGGTGGCGGCTTCGGTGTTGGGGGTCAGGCTGGTGGTGAGGCTGGCGGTGGTTTTGGTGCCGGGGGTGGTTTTGGTGAGCAGGCCGGCGTTGGTGTCGGTGGTGGCTTTGGTGGTGAGGCTGGCGGTGGTTTTGGTGGTGAGGCCGGTCTAGGTGGTCAGGCGGGTTGGCAAGGCGGCGTCGGCGGTGAGGCTGGTGGCGGCTTCGGTGTTGGGGGTCAGGCTGGTGGTGAGGCTGGCGGTGGTTTTGGTGCCGGGGGTGGTCTTGGTGAGCAGGCTGGCGGTGGTTTTGGCGGCGCGGGGGTGGGTTTGGTGAGCAGGCCGGCGTTGGTGTCGGTGGTGGCTTTGGTGGTGAGGCTGGCGGTGGTTTTGGTGGTGAGGCCGGTCTAGGTGGTCAGGCGGGTTGGCAAGGCGGCGTCGGCGGTCAGGCTGACGGTGGTTTCGGCCTCGGTGGTGAGGCTGGTGGTGGTTTTGGTGCCGGTGGTGGTTTTGGTGAGCAGGCCGGCGTTGGTGTCAGCGGTGGCTTTGGCGGCCAGGCTGGTGGTGAAGCTGGTGGCGGCTTTGGTGCCGGCGGTCAAGCTGGTGGCGGCTTTGGTGGTCACGTCTCCGACGAACTTCGCGGCGCTTTCCGCGGTCAAGCAGATGCTGGTGCTGGTGGCCACGCTGCAGGCGGTGGCGGCGCCAGCGTTGCTGCTGGTCGGGCCGATGCTGGTAGTCGCGCCGAGGCCGGTGGCCACGTTGAGGGCGGCTATGACGGTCAGGTCGGCGGCAGTGGCCGCGCCGAAGGGGGTGGACGCTCCGCAGGAGGCTTTGGCGGTCAAGCCGGAGCTGGTGGTCAGGTCGGAGCTGGCGGTCAGGTTGGCGGCGGATTTGGCGGTCGCACTGACGGCGGCTTCGGTGGTCAGACCGCCGGCGGTTTCGGGGGCCAGGCCGGTGGTGGTCTGGGTGCCGGTGCTCAGCTGGGCGGCTCGCCGGGTGGTGTCGGCGTAGGAGGCCAGGCCGGCGCGGTCGGCGGCGGGACGTTTGGTGTCAGCGGTGGCGGCGGGTTTGGCTCGACCACCAGCTCGACTGTTGGCGCCAGCGCCAATGCCGGCCTAGGCGGTGTGGCTGGTGCTCAGGCGACGGGCAGCGCGGCTGGCAATCTTGGCGTGGGGGCCCAAGCTAGTGCTGCCGGAAACGCAGCGCTTGCAGCCGGCGCCGGCAGTAGCGCAGGTTTCCTGGGTAATGAAAGTGTCGCACTCGGCGGTGGCGGTGGCGTGCACCTGACGGGCCAGAGCGGTGATGTGGGGATGGGTGGCCAAGGCCGAGCCGGCGGTGGCGCAGCGTTCGGGTCCGGTGGCGACGCCCACGGTGGCATCGTCAACGCCGACAGTGCAGCAGTGAGCGGTCACGGCGGTGCTCAGCCAACCCCTGCGTCCGGCGACTTCGGTATGGCGAGTCAGGCCAGCGCCGGCGGTGGTGCAGCAGTCGGCTCCAGTGGCACGCAGGGCGAAGTTTCCAGCCACCCAGGCATTCTCAGCCACGACGGTGCCGCACTTGGCGGCGGCGCGAACCTCAGCGGCGGCACAGGGACCGGCGCCGGCCACGGCACCAACCTTTCCGCCAGCGATGGCAGCGTCATCCATGGCAGCACCACGGCCGCCGGGTCCGAGGGTCACGCGGCATCGGGAGCGGGTAGCGGCTCCGTCATCCACAGCCCCGAACCCACTCACGTTGATCCCGGTGCGGCGGCTGCGAGCCAAAGCTCGACCTCCGTGGGCGCGCACTCGACGCTCTGGGATCCGTCGGCGGCGGTTGCCGACCCATCCGCCCACGCGGGGTTAGAAGCGTCGAGCCAGTCGACTGCCGACGCGTCGAGCCATTCGGTGTTCGACTCCAACAGCTACGACCCCGCGGCGTCGCACACTCCGCCGGTCGAAAGCGACCCGTCGATGCACCACCCGGTGGATCCGCACGCCGGGTTCTGAGGGCCATGGCCATGAGTCGGCGGGGACCTTCGGGGTTCCCGCCGACTCACAGGCATACGGTGGCCTGGAGTTCTACGCAGAAAGTGGGGCAGTCCGTTGACCCAGCCCGATGACCCGCGTCAGGTCAACGTGATCGTCGAGTTGATAGATCACACCGGCAAGATCGCCGACCTCAATGACCGCGGCGACCTCAGCGAGCGGCTCGCATCGGCCCGTGCGCGCATCACCGATCCGCACATCCGGGTGGTGATCGCGGGCCAGCTCAAGCAGGGCAAGAGCCAACTGCTGAATTCGCTGATCAACATGCCGGTCGCGCGGGTCGGTGACGACGAGGCCACGGTGCTCATCACGGTCGTCAGCTACGGCGAACAGCCGTCGGCGCGAATTGTCCTGGCGCCCGGGCCCGATGGCGACCCGAAAACCGTCAACGTCCCCGTCGAGGATCTCCAGACCGACCTGCGTCGGGCGCCACAAGCCGACGGCCGAGACGTGCAGCGCGTGGAGGTGAACGCGCCCACTCCCATGCTGCAGGGAGGCCTCACGTTTATCGACACTCCCGGTGTGGGCGGGCACGGTCAGCCGCACCTATCGGCGACGCTGGGACTCTTGCCTGAGGCCGACGCGATGCTGATGGTCAGCGACACGAGCCAGGAATTGACCGAACCGGAAATGCGATTCGTGCAACAGGCCCACCAGATCTGCCCGGTCGGGGTAATCGTGGCCACCAAAACCGACCTGTATCGGCATTGGCGCGAGATCGTCAACGCCAACATGAGCCATCTGCAGCGTGCGCGGGTACCGATGTCGGTGCTTCCGGTGTCATCACTGTTGCGCAGCCACGCCATCGCGCTCAACGACAAGGAACTCAACGACGAATCCAACTTCCCGGCAATAGTCAAATTCCTCAGCGAGGAAGTTTTGTTCCGCCACAAAGATGACGTTCGAGACCAGGTACTCGACGAAATCCGCTCGGCAGCAGAGCATTTGACGTTGTCTTTGCGGTCTGAACTTACCGCCTTCACCGACTCGGAAGCCGGTGGCCGGCTCGCCGAAAACCTCGAACAACGGAAACGCGAGGCCGAGGACGCGCTTCAGCAGACGGCGTTGTGGCAGCAGCTGCTCAACGACGGAATCGCCGATCTGACCGCCGACGTGGATCATGATTTGCGGGCGCGGTTCCGAGCGATCACCGAGCACGCCGAGCACGTGATCGACTCCTGCGACCCGACCCGGCACTGGGCCGAGATCGGGGCGGATGTGGAGAACGCCGTCGCCACCGCCGTCGGTGACAACTTCGTCTGGGCCTACCAGCGCTCGAAGGCCCTGGCCCGGGAAGTGGCCCGCACGTTCGTCGAGGCGGGATTGGGTGCCGTCGCCATGCCCGAGCTCAGCGCACATGCGATGGGTGCCGATTTCGGGCAGCTCAAGTCGCTGGCCAGGCTGGAGTCCAAGCCAATGGGTAGAGGGCACAAGGTGGTGACCGGGATGCGCGGTTCCTACGGCGGCATGGTGATGATCGGCATGTTGTCATCGGTGGCGGGTCTAGGCCTGTTCAATCCGCTCTCGGTAGGGGCGGGCTTGGTGCTCGGCCGCATGACCTACAAGGAAGACAAGCAAAACCGGCTGCTGCGGGCGCGCAACGAGGCCAAGACCAATCTGCGACGCTTCGTCGACGATGTCTCGTTCGTCGTCGGCAAGGAGTCGCGTGACCGACTCAAGGCCACCCAGCGCCAGCTGCGTGACCACTACCGCGGAATCGCCAACCAGGCCACCCGCTCGCTCAACGAGTCGTTGCAGTCCACCATCGCCGCCGCTCGCCTCGAGGAAACCGAGCGCAACAACCGAATCGGCGAACTTGAGCGGCAGTTGAACATCCTGAACCAGGTCACCGAGCACGTCGACAAGCTCGCGCCCCAGGTGACGCGAGTGTGAGCACACGCGATCACGTCCGCGCGATTCTGGGCGGGACCATCCGCGCCTACCACGAGGAGGCGGCTTACCGCGCGCGACGCGACGTGTTCCACGAACTGGATCGCATCGGCGCGCGACTCAACGAACCGATGCGCATTGCACTGGCCGGCACCCTCAAAGCGGGAAAGTCGACCCTGGTCAATGCGCTGGTCGGCGAGGACATCGCCCCGACGGATGCCACCGAGGCGACACGAATCGTGACGTGGTTTCGATACGGTCCCACCCCGAAGGTCACCGCGAACCACTGTGGCGGGAGGCGTTCGGACGTGCCGATAACCCACGATGGCGGTCTGAGTTTCGACTTGAGCAGGCTGAATCCTCATGACTTGGTCGACCTCGACGTGCAGTGGCCCGCCGAGGAGCTGATCGCCACCTCGATCATCGACACGCCGGGCACGTCGTCGCTGTCGCGTGAGGTTTCCGAGCGCACGCTGCGGTTGTTGGTGCCTGAGGATGGGATGCCCAGGGTGGATGCGGTGGTCTTCCTGCTGCGTACCCTCAACGCCGCCGACATCGCGCTGCTCAAACAAATCGGTGACCTGGTGGGCGGGGCCGCAGGAGCACTGGGCATTGTCGGGGTGGCGTCGCGGGCCGACGAGATCGGCGCCGGGCGAATCGACGCCATGCTGTCAGCCGAAGACGTGGCTAAGCGGTTCACCGCCGAGATGAACCAGACCGGCATCTGTCAGGCCGTAGTGCCGGTGTCGGGACTGCTGGCGTTCACCGCCCGGACGCTGCGTCAGACCGAGTTCGTCGCGCTGCAGAAGCTGGCCGCCGCCGATCCGACCGAACTCAACAAGGCCATGCTGAGTGCGGATCGCTTTGTCCGTCAGGACAGCCCGTTGCCGGTAGATGCCGGGACACGCGGCCAGCTGTTGGAGCGGTTCGGTATGTTCGGCATCCGGATCGCGACCGCCGTACTCAAAGCCGGCGTCAGCGAGGCGGGCGGGTTGGCCGACGAGCTGCTGGAGCGCAGCGGGTTGGTGAAGTTGCGCGATGTCATCGATCAACAATTCGCGCAGCGTTCCGACATGCTCAAGGCGCACACCGCGCTGGTGTCGCTGCGCCGTTTCGTCGAGGCCCACCCGATCATGGCGACGCCGTACATCGTCGCCGACATCGATCCGCTCCTGGCCGATACCCATGCCTTCGAGGAGCTACGCTTGTTGAGCCAATTACATTCGCGGCAAACCACATTCAACGAGGACGAGCTCGCCTCGCTGCGGCGCATCCTCGGCGGCTCGGGCACCGACGCGGCTAGCAGGCTGGGGCTAAGCGCCAACGCGCCCTATAACGGCCCACGCACCGCGTTCGCGGCGGCGCAACGCTGGCGCCGCCGCGCCCAGCACCCACTCAACGATCCGTTCACCACCAGAGCCTGCCGGGCGGCGGTGCGCAGTGCCGAAGCGATGGTGGCCGAATTCTCCTCGCGCGGTGCCGGTGCCTCGCCGTGTTGATACGACGCCCCCGGAACGTGCAGAACGCCGTATGGGAATCGAACGGCGGAGTTGGCCTGCTATAGGTTGACTGCCGATACATTTTATCGCCGTGCGGGAGCACGCGGGCGGGCACCTAAATTGGACGATATGTCAGAGGGAACGAGACGGGCGGTGGGGCTGTCGGTTGGGACCGCCAACCTGACAGCCGTCACCGCCGATCAGGCTGTGACTCGCGCGTCGGTGCTGACGCTGTATCAACACCGCGCGCCGGAAGTTGGTGTTCCGTCGGAGAACCCCAATCTCGACGAGCCTGGCCTGGTGATAAGCGACTTCGTCGACCGGGTAGGAGACCCTGTCGAGATCGTTGCGACCGACGGCTCGACGCATCGGGGCGAGGTGCTGCTCGCGGACGGGTTGCGCGCGCTCGCCTACGCCGCGACCGACGGGCGCCCGTTGCCGGAGGCGGCGGCGGTGGCCTATCCCGCCCACTGGGGATCTAACGCTGTGGATGCACTACGCGCGGCGTTGAGTCGAATCCCCGAATGGTCGCGTAGTCCACAAGGCATATCACTGGTCTCCGACGCCGTAGGTGCGCTGACCGCGCTGCAGGCCAACCCGGGCATACCGATCCGCGGCGTCGTCGCGGTGTGCGACTTCGGCGCCAGCGGGACCAACGTCACCATCGTCGATGCCGCCAACGGCTACCAGCCCCTCGGTGCCACCGTGCGGCACACAGATTTCTCGGGGGAACTGATCGACCAAGCACTGTTGGCCCGTGTCGTGGCCGATCTGTCGACCGCAGGTTCAATCGACGTCTCGGGCACGTCGGCGATCGGATCGCTAACCCGACTGCGGGCTGAATGCCGAGCAGCCAAGAGGCGGCTCTCGACGAGTACGGTGACCACGCTGACGGCCGACCTGCCGGGTTTTCGCGGTGACATCCGACTCACCAGGACGGAACTCAACGAGGTGATCGGTCAGCCGCTGGACCAGTTCATCGGCGTCGTCCAAGAAACATTGGCGCGCAACGGAGTCCACGCGAGCAATCTGGTTGCCGTCGCGTCGGTGGGCGGTGGAGCCGCAATACCGGAGATCACCACGAGACTGTCGGAACACCTTCGGGTGCCGGTGATCACGACGCCGTGGCCGCAACTGACCGCCGCTACCGGTGCGGCGTTGCGCGCCGCTCGCGGTCCCGCCGACGACAGCGAAACGAGGTTGACCGGAGCCGCACACGTGGCCGCTTCCTCGGTTGGTGAAGCGCCTGCGACCGAGGAGGCGCCGGTGTCCAGTGTCATGCCGGCACTGGCGTGGTCGGAGACCGGCGATGAATCGGGCGTCGTGCCTCTCGCGGCCGGTGAATATTCGGGAGGGGCCGACGACTCGATAGGTTCGTTCGCTGACTCGCCGTCGCAGTCCGAAAACACCGAGACACGTTCTGCCCGACCGGAACTGAAGTTCGACCCGATTCCTAGCGATGCCGATCCGGGCAAGAGTGCCTGGTATCGCCGGCCATTGGTCGGTGTCCTCGCTGCGGCGGTGGTGGTGCTTGCCGTCAGTGCCGCGATCACCATCGCACTAGGGCACATTTCCAACGGGGCGCCGGGCAAGGCGACACCCAGCGTCACCACGACGCCTCAATCTTCACCGACACCTTCCACGATGCCAACCGAAACCCCGAGTCCGGTACCGCAGGCACCTGGCGCGGCCAGCACGACGGCACCGGCGCCATCGACCACCCAGCCGGTGCCTACGACGACGCAGCCGCCGTCGACTACCCAGCCGGTGCCTACGACGACGCAGCCGCCGTCGACCACCGAGCCGGTGCCTACGACGACGCAGCCGCCATCGTCCGCGGAAAATCCACCGACATCGGTTCAGGTGCCGACGATCCCGCAGATCCCGCGCATTCCGCGGATCCCCACGATCCCACCCATCCAGTAGCGGCGGCCCGGTTCACTGAGTGGGCACGTCTGCGTAGCGGGCGATGCGTTGTTCGATGGCATCCGCAGCGCGGCGTAGACACACTGATACTGGTGGGTGAGTCGTTCGACGACAAATCCACGTTGCCGAATATCGTTGATCATCAACATCATTCGCTGTTGGAATTGGCGGCTCGGCGTTCCGACCGCTTGGAGCCATTCTTTTTGCGCGCCGGCGCTCGACCAGGCGACATAGTCGCGTCCGATCGGGGCGACGAACTGTGTGCGCATCGTGCGCCAGATCCTCGGTCCGCGCTCGGGGCTGGGGAGCCGGTTGTTGCGACCTTCATTTTCTCGTTCAGCGAGGTCTTCGGAGGCTTCAAAGATATGCCCGGCGGAGTCGCCGATACCCTAGGTGTTCAACAAAACTTCTCTGCTCGCGCTGGTGTGGACTCAGTACCGGTACTTCGTTCTTCGCCCTGATCCTCGGTTACCTCGGGTGCAAGCTCCTGTACGAGTATTGGCGCCACGCCAGGGCGCTGGCGTCCACAGCGTAGGCGTAGCCGCCTCGTCGCTTCGCGCGCGTGATTCTCATCCGCAACAGACTGATCACCGCTATCGTTTACGGCCTCTTGGGATAGCAGAGGGGAGTCCGCGATGAAGCGCCTTTCGGCACGTTTGCGCTTGTCCTCGCGGCATCGACAATGACCGCGCTCGCCACACCGGCGATCAGCCGGGCCGACGACTGCGCCCCCGGTTGGGTCTGGAGCCCCACGTTGAATCGATGCGTGTTCTGGCTTCCGACGGCCAATGGGCCGGGTGGGCCTGGGGGGCCTGGCGGGCCAGGTGGTCCAGGCCCGCGCTAGGGACCTGCCTAGCCGCTAAAGCCACCGCTCAGAGCGCCGGGATAGCCGTCGCGTACGCCGGATGACGCGCTGGGGAACTCCCCGCGCCGATCGGTCGTTACACTAGCTAAGTATTGCTTTCATCGGAGGGGAACAGGCGCATGCCACGCACAGACAATGACACCTGGGATTTAGCCACCAGCGTCGGCGCGACGGCCACGATGGTGGCGGCCGCCCGGGCGATCGCTACCAAAGCCGACCAACCGGTGATCGAGGACCACTATGCCGAACCGTTGGTTCGGGCCGTTGGTGTGGACTTCTTCACGCGATGGGTCGACGGTGACTTGGTTGCCGCTGACGTCGACGACGAGGAGTCGAGCTGGAAGCTCGAGCACATGCCCGCGGCGATGGCCGCCCGGACTCGTTTCTTCGACTCATTCTTTCGCGACGCGACGCGGGCGGGTATTCGCCAGGCCGTGATCCTGGCGTCCGGTCTCGACACGCGCGCCTACCGGTTAGCATGGCCGACCGATATGACGGTGTTCGAGATCGACCAGCCGCAGGTGATCGAGTTCAAGACCGCCACGCTGGCCAAGCTGGGCGCCGCCCCGCAAGCCGACCTGCGCGCGGTCGGCATTGACCTACGCTACGATTGGCCGAAAGCGTTGGTGGAAGCTGGTTTTGATGAAGGCCGGCCCACCGCATGGATCGCGGAGGGGCTCTTCGGTTATCTGCCGCCAGAAGCCCAGGACCGCTTGCTGGACAATATTGCCGCGCTGAGCGCCGGGGGCAGCCGGCTGGCCGTCGAAGCGATCCCGGACAGGCCGCAGCAGGACAGCGAGAAAGCGCGGGAGATGATGCGCAGGGCCACCGCCAAATGGCGCGAGCACGGATTCGAGCTGGACTGGGAGGAGCTGGGCTTCGAGGGCGACCGCAACGACGTCGCCGCCTATCTTCGGAACCTGGGGTGGCAGACGGTCGGCACC
Source organism: uncultured Actinomycetota bacterium (assembly GCA_963763005.1). GTDB lineage: Bacteria > Actinomycetota > Actinomycetes > Mycobacteriales > Mycobacteriaceae > Mycobacterium. The sequence continues at coordinate 8,816 of CAVXMI010000005.1, read as the reverse complement.
CCGATGCGCCAGCTGTTGGCGGACAACGGTTTTTCCGCGATTCCGCAGGCAAACGACTCGGTGTCGGTGGCCGACACCATCTACTACACCTCGGTACTGAGCAAATGACGGCGGCGCAACGTCGGGGGCTCAACGATGCCATCACGCGAATGTGGGGTGTCCTCGCCCCGGCCTACGACCTGCCGTTCCTGCAGCACTGGGTTTACCGTCCGCCGCACGACGAGGTGATCGCGCAGCTGCGCGCCCACCGATCCCAAAGGATCGCTGACATCGCTTGCGGAACAGGTATTCTCAGTGACCGGATCGAGCGTGAACTGCAGCCCGACGAAATCTACGGCGTCGACATGTCCGACGGCATGCTCGACCAGGCGCGCGCCAGATCCAGCCGGGTCCAGTGGTTACGCGGCCCCGCCGAGCAGCTTCCCTTCGACGACGGGACGCTCGACGCCGTCGTGACCACCTCGGCGTTTCACTTCTTCGACCAGCCGGCGGCATTGCGTGAATTCCATCGCGTGCTGGCGCCTGGCGGGCTGGTGGCCGTTTCGGCCCTGAGTGCGCGGCAAGCGTTGCTGCAATCGCCCGCGGCCAATAGGTGGAAACCGCAGCACAACGCGTCGCCGGCGGAGATGCGGACGTTGTTCGAAGATGCTGGGTTCGCCATCAGCGATCAGCACCGTATCCCGCGACCGGCCTGGACGCGGATCATCTCCGACCTGATCACCGTCGGCACCAAGAGCTAGAAGCCGATAATTAGGCGGCTAATCCCTGCCCGGTGCGAGGTGCCGGGAGCGAAAAGTGCTCGCCGCCACCTAAATGGACGACGCGGCAAGTTTCACGGCCGGGCTGCAGTCGTGCCGCCTGAACTGCGTATTGCTGAACGCCAGGCTCGCGGCCGGCGGTCGATTGGAAAAAGTCGGCTACGATCCACCCTGCACCGAATACAGCCAGCGCGGTCCCGAACTGAAGGGGCGACCCGGCGGCGAGTGCCACCAGCGCGCAAGCACCGGACACGACGGCGACTATCACCGCGCCGGCGTGGAGAGCGGCCGCGCGTTGGTGTGGCGTGGCGGACCTGGCCATTGCGCTTCCTTTCAGTTGGTCACTGTGCTCGGGGCGGTCGGGAAACCAAACCGTAACTCCGATGTTTCGCTATCGAGACCCTGCGAACGAGGGTCATACGGCACCTATGGCTTGGCGTAGGGCCCTGCCTAAGGGGTCGAAAGTCCCTACAGTCAAAGAGATTGCCGGCTCGTTGACCCCGGCGTGCGTCCGCTGATCCCGAAATCAAACGAGCAGACGCCCCGCTCCACCATCTGGTGAAGCGGGGCGGCGCGCGACCTGGCTATGTCAGCGGGATCCAGACTCCGAAGAATCAGAAGCCCCACTTGTTGAACCCGGGATCCCGCCCAGGTGTCCGCCAGGACCGCCGGGTCCGGCGGGGCCAGGGGGGCCCGGCGGTGGCGGCCCAGGAGCGGCGTATGCCGAGCCGGCGCCCATTCCCAGCGCGACAGCGCCGAGCGCGCCCGCAACGGTGACCCCCCGCCAGTTGCTTGAATTTCATTGTCCTTCACCTGTCTGCTGGTGAATTCCTGACGAATCCCCCTGACACATCCGGACGCTAGATAGCTTGTCTATGGATTAGTTGTGACAGGCCCATGCAGACCTTTTGAGCCGACCGTGACCGTTCCTCACCGGCGGCGTAAACGTGCTTTGGCAAGGCTATGTTGGCTAGTCGGCGTGGGTTTTGGTGTATATCGTTGCCGCCGTGTCGAGTACGCCACATCCGGCCGAACCCCATACCGGTTCGGTGTCGTCGAGGTTGAATTGGCTGCGTGCAGGAGTCCTGGGCGCCAATGACGGCATCGTCTCCACCGCCGGCATCGTCGTTGGTGTCGCGGCCGCGACCCTGGACCGCGCACCGATATTGACCGCCGGAAGTGCCGGACTGGTCGCTGGAGCGGTGTCGATGGCGCTGGGCGAGTACGTATCCGTCAGCACCCAGCGGGACACCGAAAAGGCCCTGTTGCACAAGGAACGTCAGGAGTTGCGTGACGATCCGGCTGCCGAACTGGACGAACTGGCCGCGCTATACGAAGTGAAGGGTCTGACGCCCGCGACCGCCCGCACCGTGGCCGAGGAACTCACCGATCACAATCCGTTGCTCGCCCATGCCGAGGTCGAACTGGGTCTCGACCCCGAGGAACTGACCAACCCGTGGCAGGCGGCTGTGTCTTCGGCGCTCTCGTTCGGCATTGGCGCCCTGTTGCCCCTGATCGCGATCTTGGCGCCGCCGACGGCGTGGCGAATCCCGGTCACCGTCGTGGCCGTGCTCGCTGCGCTGGTGGTCACCGGGGCGGTGTCAGCGGGTTTGGGCGGAGCGCCGAAGGGCCGCGCCGTGGCCCGCAACGTCATCGGAGGCGGACTAGCCCTGGCAGTTACCTATGCGATCGGACATCTGGTCGGCGCCGCAATCGGCTGACGGCGGGGAACCCCTCTTCGACTGGAATAGCAACTGTAATATCAACTGTTGCGATCCTCGGCGGAGGCTCGTAAAAGCCCCCTCACGTGGAGAGTCATGCGGTGACCGAGCCCAACATCCTGCCCGACGATGCCCAATTTGCGGAGCCGATCCCGTACTTTGTGCGCGATGAAAGCCGCTTTGCGCCAACGGCAGTCGCGCGCGGCGGGTGGGGCCCGTCGCTCAGCGGCCACGTTGTCGGCGGCCTGTTGGGCTGGGCGGTCGAGCGCGCGGCCGACGATCCGCAACTGCAACCCGCGCGGCTGACCGTCGACCTGCCGCGGCCAACCGCGCTGGAACCGCTCGAGGTGCAGACCCGCGTGCATCACGACCGCAAGCGATTGCGTCTCGTCGAGGCCGTCCTCACCCAGCATGGCTCGCCCGTGGCACGGGGGAGTGCGTTGTTCTTGCGGCGCGGCCCGCAGCCCGAGGGTCAGGTCTGGTCCCCACCAGTGCAGATGCCGCCGCTACCGGTCGAGCGGGACGGCGCTTACTCGACGGTATTCATGCGCACCTACGGCTGGGGCACCGAAGTCCAGAATCCCGATCCTGACTGGCCCCACACGCGTGGACAGAAGTACACGTGGCTGCACGAGACGCGCCCGTTGATCGACGACGAGCCGCTCACCGCCTTCACCCGCGCCGCGATGGCCGGCGACATCACCGCCTCACTCGCCAACTGGGGTACCCACGGTCTGCAGTTCATCAATGCCGACTACACGGTGACGCTCAGCCGACTGCCCGAAGGGCCCTACATCGGACTGGCCTCGCTCGATCATTCCAGCCACGACGGGGTGGCCACCGGCTCGGCCGTCCTCGTCGACCACCAGGGCGCGATCGGCAGCGCGGTGTCCGTCGCGATCGCGCACTCCGGATTCCGTCCACCATCGGCTGTATGACGACGTTCTGGACGTTGATCGCCGACGCGGCGCAGCGCGGGTCGAACCGGCCCCTGCTCGCCGACGAGCATGGGCGCAGCCTGACCGCACGCCAGTTGCACGACGCCGCGTGTGCCACCGCTGCCGCCTTTGCCGCACGGGGGATGGGTCCCGGGACCGTCGTGTCCTGGCAGCTGCCCACCGCGCTGGAGACCATGGTCGTCATGGCGGCCTTGGCTCGCCTGGGTGCGGTGCAAAACCCGATCATCCCCATACTGCGGGAACACGAGGTCGGCTTCATCACCGCGCAGCTGGGCACCGAATTCTTTGTGGTGCCTGAGGTTTGGCGTGGTTTCGATCACGGGGGTCTGGCCCGGGACCTGTCCGCGGAGCGCGGTTTCCAGGTCATCACCGTTGACCTGGCCACGCCCCCGGTCGCCGGCGGGCTTCGGCTGCCCCGCGCCGACACAGACATCCCCGCGGCGCCGGGGGAAGCCGCTGATGGCGCGCGATGGATCTACTACTCTTCCGGGACCACCGCGGCCCCCAAAGGGATTTGTCATACCGACGCGTCGATCATCGCCGGATCGGCGGCCGTGGTGCGGATGGTGGGTGGCGACAGCAGCGACGTGGACCCGATCGCCTTCCCGATCGCACACATCGGCGGGGCCGCGATGTTGGCCGCCGCGCTGCTGACCGGCATGCGGTTGGTGCTGTTCGAGGCGTTCGACCCCACGACGACACCGTTTGCCATTGCGGCGCACGACCCGACATTCCTGGGCACGGCAACCCCGTTCTTCGTGGCTTTCCTCGAGGCCCAACGAGCCCACGGTGATCGGCCGCTGTTCCCGTCGTTGCGGGGCTGCCTGGCTGGAGGTGCACCGATCACGGCCGAGCTCGGACGGCAGGTCCGCGAAACGTTCGGGCTGGCCGGCATCGCCAACGCCTGGGGAATGACCGAATTCCCAGCGGCCACTTCGCCCCCGCTGACGGCCCCGCCGGAGGTGCTCGACCACACCGTCGGTCCGCCGGTACCGGGAGTCAGCGTCCGGGTGGTCGACAACAGCGAAACCGAACTGCCCGTCGGGCACGAGGGTGAGCTACGGGTGAAGGGGCCCCAGTGTTTCCTGGGCTATGTGGACACCACACTTGACGCCGACGCGTTCGACACGGACGGCTGGCTGCGTACCGGCGACCTGGGACTGATCGATGAAGGCGGCAATGTCCGTGTCACCGGACGCATCAAGGACGCGATCATCCGGAACGCGGAGAACATTTCGGCGCTCGAGATCGAGAATGCGTTGGCCACCCATCCCGCGGTCGCCGACGTCGCGGTCATCGGGGTGCCCGACCGGCAGGCCGGCGAACGCGTCTGCGCCGTGGTGGTACCCGCGTCGGTCCGCGAGGTGTCGTTGGAATCCCTGGTCCAGCACTGCCGCGAGCAAGGTCTGAGTCGCTTCAAATTTCCCGAGCGCATGGTGATCGTCGACGCGTTGCCGCGCAACCAATTCGGGAAGGTGGTCAAGAAAGACCTACGCGAGGCTTTCGGCTGACCCCGGGCTGCTACAACCCTTTGGGTGCCTCGCGAACGGCCTGAACCGCCGACGCATCGCCGTCGAACTCGACCTTGGCCTGGCGCCCCACGGAGAACAGCAGCAGCTCCTCGGGGGCGCCGGTCACCGTCACCGCCGGGCCCCGGCCGGCCGTCAGCAGCGTCTTGCCCTCCGGGGTGCGCAATGCCACCCGGCCCGGCACTTTGGCCAACGTCATCCGCGCCATCAGCGGCAGGGTGCGGCGCAGCCTGGCGGCCAGTGCAGGCTCCAGCGCGCGCGGGGCCCAGCCCGGTTGCGCGCGGCGGACATCCTCGTGGTGGATGAACATCTCGGCGACATTGGCCACCGCATCGAGCAGCTTGAACGGTGAGTACACCGGCGGGCCGGACGCCACCTTGTCCACCAGCTCGCCCCACTCGGTCTCCGCCGTCTGGTCCTGCACCTTGGCGGTGTGCGACGCGAAGTACGGGATCAGGATGCCCGGCGCGGCGTCGGGGCGGTACTCGCGGATCACCAGGTGGGCGGCCAGGTCGCGCGTCGTCCAGTCGTCGCACAGGGTGGGCGCATCGGGCCCGACCTTGCGCAGGGTTTCCACGAGGGCGGCACGTTCGCGTTGAGCAACGGACATCTGTTCAGGGTAAGGCCCGATGTGATCGCTACGGGCGAACCCCCGGGCACGGGCGCAGCGCAACTCGGTAAATTTGTAAATGTCAGTTTGTGGAAAGGAATGTCATGGGTGCACGCGTCGAGCAGTTGGAGTTCCAGGCGGAGGCTCGGCAACTGCTGGATCTGATGGTTCACTCGGTCTACTCCAACAAGGATTCGTTTCTGCGGGAGTTGATCTCGAATGCGTCCGACGCACTGGACAAGCTGCGGCTGGAAGCGTTCCGGAACAAGGATCTCGACGTCGACACCTCCGACCTGCACATCGAGATCGAGGTGGACTCCGATGCCCGCACCCTGACCATCCGCGACAACGGCATCGGCATGACGCGCGCCGAGGTCGTGGACCTGATCGGTACGCTGGCCAAGTCGGGCACCGCCGAGCTGCGTCAGCAACTCAGGGAGGCAAAGAACCTCAAGAACGAAGCCGCGTCAGAGGAGCTGATCGGTCAGTTCGGCATCGGTTTCTACTCGAGCTTCATGGTGGCCGACAAGGTCGAGCTGCTCACCCGCAAGGCCGGTGAAAGCGAGGCCACCAGGTGGGAATCGAGCGGCGAGGGCACCTACACCATCGAATCCGTCGATGACGCTCCGCAGGGCACGTCGGTCACTTTGCACCTCAAGCCCGAAGACGCCGAGGACGAGCTGCACGATTACACCTCGGAGTGGAAGATCCGGAACCTGGTCAAGAAGTACTCGGACTTCATCTCCTGGCCGATCCGGATGGAGGTCGAGCGGCGTACCCCAGCCCCTCAAGAGGAAGGGGCGGAAGGTGGCGAAGAGACCGTCACCATCGAGACCGAGACCCTCAACTCGATGAAGGCGCTGTGGGCCAGGCCCAAGGACGAGGTCTCCGAGGAGGAGTACAAGGAGTTCTACAAACACGTCGCGCACGCCTGGGACGACCCGCTCGAGGTCATCGCGATGAAGGCCGAGGGCACCTTCGAGTATCAGGCCCTGCTGTTCATCCCGTCGCACGCCCCGTTCGACTTGTTCAACCGCGACGCCGGCACCGGGATCCAGCTGTACGTCAAGCGTGTGTTCATCATGGGCGACTGCGACCAGCTCATGCCCGAATACCTGCGCTTCATCAAGGGTGTCGTCGATGCGCAGGACATGTCGCTCAACGTGTCCCGGGAAATCCTGCAGCAGGACCGGCAGATCAACGCGATCCGTCGACGGCTGACCAAAAAGGTCCTCTCCACCATCAAGGAACTGCAGTCCGAACGGCCGGAGGACTATCGCACCTTCTGGACACAGTTCGGCAGGGTCCTCAAAGAGGGCCTGATGTCGGACTTCGACAACCGAGAAACCTTGCTGGAGATTTCCTCATTCGCCTCGACGCACAGCGAGGAGGAAGCCACCACCCTCGCCGAATATGTGCAGCGCATGAAGGAGGGGCAGACGCAGATCTTCTACGCCACCGGCGAGTCGCGTCAGCAGATCCTGAGGTCGCCGCACCTCGAAGCGTTCAAAGCCAAGGGCTACGAAGTCCTGCTGCTCACCGACCCGGTCGACGAGGTCTGGGTGGGCAACGTGCCCGAGTTCGACGGCAAACCGTTGCAGTCGGTCGCCAAGGGCGAGGTAGACCTGGACTCCGAGGAGGGCACGAGCGAGGCAGAGCGGGAGGAGCAGCAAAAGGACTTCGCCGACCTGCTGGCCTGGATGAAGGACACGTTGAGCGAGCACGTCAAGGAAGTCCGGCTGTCCACCCGCCTGACCGAGTCGCCGGCCTGCCTCATCACCGACGCCTTCGGGATGACACCTGCGCTCGCGCGCATGTACAAGGCGTCCGGGCAGCCGGTTCCCGTCGGGAAACGGATTCTCGAGCTCAATCCGAACCATCCGCTGGTCACCGGCCTGCGCCAAGCGCACACCGACCGCAGCGACGACCCCACAGTCGCCGAGACCGCCGAACTGCTCTATGGCACAGCGCTTCTCGCCGAAGGCGGCGCACTAGAGGATCCGGCGAGGTTCGCCGAGCTGTTGGCCGACCGGTTGGCCCGCACGGTGTAACCACACCCGGGGCCGCGTGTCCGGCAGGCCCGTCAGCCGCGACACCTCACACATCGACAAATGTTCACGTGATTGAAAGTCGACCGGTGAGGATAATCACATGACATGGCTGAGTTTCGCGTTCTCGATCCCCACGGCCGCGTCGTCGCCACGCGGAATTTTCCCAGCGCAGAGGCCGCGTACGCCTGGTTCATCGAGGCCATCGCCGACCAGGAGCTGGGGTGGCGGATGGAGGTCCACGACGAGGGGCAGTGGGCGTTCTTCGATGACACCGAAGGCTTTACCGCCCCACTGAGCCGGCCGCATCGGCCGGAGCGCAACAGGTCGGAGAGCTGCCCCTAGAAGTCTTCAACGAAATGCTCGGCTAACTGCGGCGATGGCGTTATGCGGGTTTCGTTGCGAGGACAGCGCCGGCAGCGGCGGGCGTCAACCGCCCGGTCCGATCACGAAGCAACGGCCACTAGCCATGGTGAGTAGCACCTCGTCGACCGAGGACTGCGGGACGGTGGGAAATTCGAAGCGATGCGCCTGTTGGCCTGCGTCGATATCGGCGTCCTGGGATTCGCTCGTGCCGTCTTTCTTGCGAACTACCGCCGTGATCTTGTCGGGTTTCGACATGTTCTGCGGCTCGTGGAAGTACCACACCTCGATCCCGGCGCCGGAGTCATTGGCCCGCCAGCCGTCGGCGTAGTAACACGCCGGGTTGCCCTGAGCGTCCGGCGGCGGTGGCGGGCAGATCGGCAACCCGATGCATGGTGGCGTGCTGGTCGGCGCGACCGGCGAAGCCGTGGTGCTGGCCGCCGGGCTTGGCGAGACGCTCGTGCTGGTGGCTGATGGGCTGGTCGAGCTCGCCGCGGAGGTGCCCGGTCGCGTCGGCTGCTGTGACCCGCACGCGGCGAGCCCGGCACAGGCTATGGCGAGGATGGTAATCAATCGCATCGTGTTCGACATCCGTCCTCAGTGGCACACTTCGCAGGCCACGCTGTCGGCGCAGACCGCCGCCACCGGCGCTCCCGCAATCCCCACGGCGATTGCTCCCGCGATGAAGCATTCACGAAGCACGATGGTGCACCTCCTATTAGGACGGCGGCATTCGTTGCTGAAGACGACCGAGCCAACACCCTGAATCGGTCGTCAAGCAAATGTTGGCGCGCTGTGGATGCGGCGGAGCCGACACGCGGGCGCGAC
>CAVXMI010000004.1:0-649860 GCA_963763005.1 uncultured Actinomycetota bacterium | reverse complement strand
AGGCGACTACGACCACCGCCGCTCCGCTCAGGCTGACGCGGGCCGGCGCTCCGTCGATGGGATCTAGCCACTGCCGAAATGGCCGCGATGCTGCCGGGACGGGGACCCATTGCAGCACGACCACGCTGATGACGTTGCCGACGAGCACTGCCAGCGATTGCCTGATGCCAAGATGGCTCAGCGCCGGCGCCAGCGACTTGGAGAGCAGTATTACGGTCGGGTGCAGGCAGAGCACCACCAGCATCGCCGATTTCCACGCCGGCGTTGGCCTTCACTAAGGACGGCTCGGCGGTCCGCGCTGTCGAGCCATGTGTCGAGCCGCTCAGTGCTGTCGAAGGAAACCTCACGCGCCCAATCGAGCTGCTCGCTGCCTTGAACCGATTCACGAGCACTCGTGAGCCGGCCGAGAACTCTTCGCGCTGACAGTGAGTCGCTGACGGGCGAGTCCAACTGCCCGGTCAGATGGCCGTACCGGGCATCGGCGCGCGACAGGTCGGTGAACCGAACCTGCCGGCACGAACAGTTAGGGACCCTTCCTGTTTGGGGAAGATCCGCAACGGGCATTATTGACACGTGAGCGCATCCAACATCGGTCGATTCGTCGGTGCCGCAGTGGCCACGACGTCGGCGCTACTGATTGCACCTGCCCCATCCGCCTCTGCCGCCCCATCCGCATCTAACGGGTCGTGCCCCGATGTCGAGGTGGTGTTCGCCCGCGGCACGGGTGAGCCACCTGGCGTTGGTGGAATCGGACAGGAATTCATCGACTCCCTGCGCGCGAAAATTAGCCCGAAGTCTATGGGGGTCTACGCGGTCAACTACCCTGCCACCACGGAGTTCCCCACAGCTATCGACGGGGTGAATGACGCAGGCACTCACGTCGAGCAGACGGCGGCAAACTGTCCCAACACCAAGATGGTGCTCGGCGGATTCTCCCAAGGCGCTGCCGTGATGGGTTTTGTCACCTCGGCGGCAATACCGGATGGAGCGCCTTCGGACGCACCCAGGCCGATGCCGCCCGAGGTCGCCGACCACGTTGCTGCAGTCACCCTTTTCGGGACGCCGTCAGTTCAATTCATGAACTCCATCGGCGCGCCGCCGATCGCCATCGGTCCGCTGTATGCAGCCAAGACCAAAGAGCTGTGCGCCTCCGGTGATCCCGTCTGTGATGGCGGAGGGGATTGGGCAGCCCACAACGAGTATGCCGACGACGGAATGGTCGACCAGGCAGCAGCTTTCGCCGCGAGACACGTCTAGGCGGTCATCCAGGTCGGGGAGCGGCGTGGGCCGCAAGCGCACCTTCGCTCAGGGACAAGCGGATCAGCTCGGAGCGTGACGATAGGCCGAGCTTCACGAAGATCTTGCTATAGCGAAGATCCGTAGCTGACCTGCATCGGTTTCGCAAAGCCCGCGTCTACGACTGCTCTAACACCGATCTTCGATGTCGCACGTTATGCGTGTGCGAGACGGCCCCGACGCCTACGCTGTCCGGGACCGCAGGAGGTATTGACATGCAACCGAACCCGCTCGACCCAGTCGCCACCGAACGGCTATCGCACGCTGCGAAGGTGTTTACGTCTGACCTGTCGATCAACGAGTTCGCGCTCCTGCACGGGGCCGGGTTTGAAGCGATTGACCTCGTGATGGGCGTCTCGGTCTATCACGTGGGCTACCAGTTCACCGGTCTGAGACAGCAATCGGAGTTGCCGGTGCTCACCGATGCGACCTACCGCGCCCGCTGGAATGCGATGTCGCGGATGCAGGCCGAAGCCGATTCGCTGGGCGCGGACGGGGTTGTCGGGGTCCAGCTCGAGTGGCGCCATCAGGGCGAGGGCGAACACCTCGAGTTCATCGCGGTCGGCACTGCCGTGCGATACACCCCCAAACCGGGGGCGTTTCGACGTGCCAACGGGCAAGCGTTCTCCAGCCACCTGTCCGGACAGGACCTGACGACGCTGCTGCGATCCGGATTTGCGCCGGTTGCCTTTGTGATGGGCAACTGTGTTTTCCACATTGCGGTACAGGGTTTCTTGAAGACACTGAGCCAGGTCGGGCGCAACGCCGAGATGCCGCAGTGGACGCAGGGCAGCTACCAGGCCCGGGAGCTGGCAATGTCACGTATGCAGAGCGAGGCCGAGCGAGACGGCGGAACCGGTGTGGTGGGTGTGCATTTCGCCATCTCGAACTATGCGTGGGGACACCACACGGTGGAGTTCTATGTGGCGGGAACGGCGGTACGTCGAAGCGGCGAGGCGCAAACCATCACGCCTTCGTTCGTCCTTCCGATGAGTGGTTGATGAGCGCCTTCGACCAAGAGCGAGTCAGTCGCGCCGTCGGGGCGGCCTTAGCCGGTCCTGGGGGAATTGGGTTGGTGGTCAAGGTCTTTTGCGGAGTTCCCGGAGTCGTTCTCTTCCCAGCACGACGAGGTTTCTTCCGATCGGAACCGGAGCGAATCCAGATCGGTGACTGGCGCTATGAGGTCACCCCCGACGGTCGCCTGAGCGCCGCCCATGTGGTGAATGGCATCGTGCTCGCCGAGAACGTCTTGGCCGCGGGCGCTGTCGGTCCGCATATCGCCCATGCGCTCGGGAAGGTGGTCAGCAGCTACGGGCCGACCGTCCTCCCCGGCATCGATGCGGCCCTTGAAATGCTCGAGACCGTCGGCGGCCGCGGGTACTGAAAGAAAGACCGATGTAAAGCGCTACTTCGATCCGTCGCCAGCGGGCGGATGTTGCTGCTGCTCGTGGCGACGACGCCCATGCGCCAGAGAAGTCGTGGCGCGAAACACGCCCCGCACCGCGTAGCCGGCAGCCACCACCGACAGCAGGATCAGGACGATGAACGTCGGCAACCAATTGGCCCGGCTGTGGTTGACGTTCCACCAGACTATGGCGAACAACACCACGCAGAGGAAGAGCACCACGTCCCGCCAATTGCCTTGGTACGACGCCGCGGCCTTGCGCAGCGCGCGGCTCTTGTCGGTGGCCTCGACCAGGTCATCGATCCGCGCATTGATCGTGTGCTGCAGGTCAGCGCGTCTCTCGGTGGCATCCGGTGGGAGCCGATCCAGCAGATCCATGTCCTGCTTGATCAGCCCTCGGTAATCAGGGCCTTTGAATTGTCCGGCCGTAAAAGCCAGCATCGCACCACCAAAAACGGGCGCCGCACTCATCGCCATCTGTCCCACACCCACCATGTCCGCTCCTCCTTCGGCTCAACGTCAACGTCGGCCCGTTGAGGATCGCCGAAGTACGGGAGCGGATCAACCGCCACGCGGGTGTCGTCGATAGACAATCTTGCGAATCAGGACAGCTCAGGGGTGAGGTGAGCTCAATTCGGGGGCTCAGTTTGACGGTCGCGCCCACCGGTCACCCTCCGGCGGCGATCTTCGGGTTTTCCTCGTGCTTCTTGAACCAGCGCTCGGCGAATTCGGGCAGCTTTTCGTACTTCGGATTGTGGTTGGGTCCCCGGGGGCCGGATCTGCCCGGCCGGCATTCCGAGGACTTCACGCCGGGGCACGCCGGGGATGGGCGACCCCGGCGGCGTCACGGTAGACGGTGGGCCTAACTCGCACAACACACGTGCCGCGGAGGGCGGTTGGGCGGAACAGGACCGCACGAAGATCTAGACGGGCCGATGAATGGTCTCGTGGTGACGGGCAGACCTGGCGGGTGAGAACGGTCACCGCGTCTGGCAAAGTGGTTGCCGCGTGGCGCTGGCACCGGGACTAAACGCGGCCACTAGCATGCCGGGAATGGCTGAAGCGGGCGTGCAAGGGCGGCGTACCAACCGGCGCGGCCTTGCGACGCGCGAGAGCATGTTGGAGGCCGCGCTGCGATCACTGGCCTCCGGCGATCCGGGGGCGGCGTCGGCGAATCGCATCGCCAAGGAGTGCGGCGCTACCTGGGGAGCGGTGAAATACCAGTTCGGCGACATCGATGGGTTCTGGGCTGCGGTGCTGCACCATACAGCTGAGCGTCGCGGCGAGCTGCCGTCGAATGCCGTCTCCGGCGGCCCACTGCGGGAGCGGGTCGCGGTCATCATCGACACCCTGTATGCGGGGCTGACGTCTACCCATTCCCGGGCGATCGAGACGCTGCGCAGAGCGCTGCCTAACGACCGTGAGGAACTCGAGCGACACTATCCGCGTACAGCTGCCGAACTGTCCTCGTGGCAGCGCAGCTGGGCACTGGCCTGCCAGAAGGCGTTCGCCGGCCTGGATGTCGACCCCAACCGGGTGCGCGAAGTGGCTGCGTTCATCCCGGGAGCGATGCGGGGGATCACCTCCGAGAAGCAACTGGGCACGTACTCCGACCTCGATGAGGCACGCGGCGGGCTGACCAGCGCGATCGTGGCCTACCTCGAAAATTCCGGCTCCGAATACTTTCGCGGTTGTCGACAGATCCGGTAGTGCGATCCCGATATGCTCGATAACTCGCTGAACAGGTCTGACGCGACTGTGCCAGCTGCGCGATATGAGCCGTGCCAGAGTCGACTGTCCACTAGCCAGGCCGGCAGCGGCAACCGACCGTCGGCGTGGATGACCCTCGCCCGATCGGCGAAGGTGGCGATGCGGCTGCTTGCTTGACCATCCGACTGCTGACACCGCAGCCCAACCCGAAGACCGACGTGGCGGTATCGAAGCGCGCGAGGGCTATGAGGCGATCGAGCGCCGGTCGTTCGAACGGGGTCTGGGTGTCTTGGAACCGGCCGATTCTGTCATAGACACTCGCCGCGATCTCCGGCGAAAGGCCGCCGTCGTCAAAAGCCCGCGAACCATTAGCGCACATCGAGGTGGTCGGCTCGCAGACCAGCCGTCTTCTTCGAAGCCATCACCGAATGTTAGCGGTTGCTCGCAGCCCCAGATCGGTCGCGACTGCGGCGCGATCGACTGTTTGATCGGCGGCCATCGCGGTCGTCCTTGCAGCTTGATGCCGCATCGCTCGAGCCCCGGTCGATGATCCGCGGCAAGCCGCGGCGTGACGCAACGTAACCATGAGAGCCCGCACCGTGCACAGAAAGGTCAACGCGAAGAACACACCACGGATGTAGACGTCCACAGCGTGAATCGGTCGAAGGCTGATTGGTCATGGATTCGCCGGCGGCGCGGTCAGCCATTGGATTCTGCTCTGGTGGAGAAACTTTCGCTTGCAACTCGGTCCAGTGCCGTTTCAGGCAACCGACGCTCCCAGGATGAGGTTGACCGCATCATCGAGTTGCCCGGCGACCTCCTGATAGCTGAGGAACCGCGCGGTCATCAGGGCGCCCGCGAAAGTCATCTGCAAGGTGGACTTCACCGCGCGCGGCCAGCCCGGCCCCAGTGCGGCACCGATCCGCCTCGAGACTTCTTCGCCGATCTGCTCCCGTAATGGCGTGACTGCCGGATCGTCGGCCATCAGGGCGGTGCCGCATGCCGCAGTCAGCTCGGGTTCGTCGGCGACCACCAGGGCCACATCCCGCAGTGTCGCGCTGACCCGGGTCTTGGTGGTGTCGTTGACGTCGGTATGCAGCGGCAGTTCGCGCAGAAACCGCAGGTAAACCGCGGCCACCAGGGCGCTCTTCGACGGAAAGTAGGTGTACGCACTAGCTGTTGATACCCCAGCGCGGGCCGCAACCGCACGCACAGTCAGCGTCGCGTAGGACGATTCGCGCAGTTCCTCCACTCCGGCATCGAGGACTTTGCGGATCGTCTGTTCCGGCCGCCGATCCGACCGTCGGGTGGCGCCGACGGACCCGCCGGGCGCCGCAAGATCGCTAGACACTCGTCCAGTATAGGAAATAAGACATCGGACCGACAGGCTAATGGTAAAAATCGCTCTGAACTGCTGTAATATGCAGACCTAGCTACCCGCGCTGAGCTCGCAGGGGTTCGAACTTTAGCCGCGAGCGCCCGCCTTCAACGTTAAATATGGACATATGTCCAGAAACGAGCAGTTCCGACGTTGTCGGGATCCACGGCGCATCGCGGTGGTAATCGTAGGGTGGCCATTGTGACCGAGGAGGACCGTCTCCGCTGGGACGGGCGGTATGAAAGCTTGGGACCGGCACCGGTCGGTGCGGTCGAGCCGCCGAGTTTCCTCGCGCCCCACGCGGACGTATTCCCCACCTCGGGACAGGCTCTCGATCTCGCCTGCGGCCAGGGACTCAGCGCGGTCTGGCTGGCCCGCAGAGGCCTGCAGGTTTGGGGCCTGGACATCTCCGCGGTGGCCATTGGCCACGCGCGGGACCTGGCCCGGCGCAGCGGGGTCGGCGATCGCTGCCGATTTGACGTCTTCGATCTCGACGACGGTCTACCCGCGGGGCCGACCGTCGATGTCATCGTGTGCAGCAAATTCCGGGACCGCCGCCTCGACCAGGCGCTCATCGAGCGCCTGGCACCGGGTGGACTACTGGCGATCGCCGTGCTCAGCGAAGTCGGCGCTGCCCCAGGCCCGTTCCGGGCAACGCCGGGCGAGCTATCCGCCGCATTCGCCGAACTCGACCTGGTCGCCGCCGGCGAAGGCCAGGGCTCCGCATGGCTGCTGGCGCGGGCCTTAGGGTCCTGAAACAGCTCGCGGGCGTTCTGGCGGCAGATGGTGGATGGGCATGGCGGCGCGCCCTACCTAGCACTTCCTTGTGGCCGGTTTGAGCGGCGACGATGCGCGATCTGCGGCCTAGCGATAGCGCTGCGGTGCCCTGCGCCCGACTCTGAGCCGGTGGAATCGCTCGTGGCTGATCTGGTGTCGCTGCGACGACGCCGTTGGCCAACCGCGCCCGACCGACGAGGCTGGCGAGGGCGCGCGGGGACGGCAGTGGGGGCGGCAGTGGGGGCGGGAGCCTGGTAGGGGGCAACCTCACCAACGAGCGCTTGAACCGCGGCCGAGTCGGCGGCCACCTGCTGGGGCGTGACATTGATGCCCAGCCCTGCGCAACAACGCCTGGGTTTGCGCGCGCTGCTCGGGAAGCACCACGGTGACGACGTCACCCGCGCTTCCTGCCCGCGCTGTGCGCCCGGAACGATGCAGATAGGACTTGTGCTCAGTGGGCGGATCGATGTGCACCACCAGTTCGACGTCGTCGACGTGGACGCCGCGCGCGGCGATATCGGTGGCCACCAGCACCCGGGCGTCGCCAGCGGCGAACTTGGCCAGGTTGCGGTCGCGCGCGGGCTGAGACAGGTTGCCGTGCAAGTCAACTGACGGAACTCCCGCTTCGGTGAGCTGCTTGGCGAGCTTGCGCGCCTGATGTTTGGTGCGCAGGAACAGAATCCGGCGGCCGGTACCGGAGGCCAGCCGGTGCACCAGTTCCTTTCTTGGCGTCTACGCTGGCGACGTGGAACACGTGATGGGTCATCTCGGAGACGGGCGAGTTGGTCTCATCGACGGAGTGCAGCACCTCGTTTCGGAGGAACCGCTTGACGAGCTTGTCGACGCCGTTGTCCAGAGTCGCCGAGAACAGCAGCCGCTGGCCAGCGGCGGGGGTGGCTGCCAGGATCCGGGTGACGCCGGGCAGAAAGCCGAGATCGGCCATGTGATCTGCTTCGTCGATCACGGTGATCTCGACCGCGTCGAGGCTGATCAGACGCTGTCTCATCAGATCCTCGAGCCGGCCCGGGCAGGCCACCACGATGTCGACGCCGGACTTCAGGGCGGTCACCTGACGGGTCTGCGACACGCCGCCGAAGATGGTGCTGACCCGCAGGCCGTAGGCGGCCGCCAACGGCTCAGCGTCGCGGTGATCTGAGTCGCCAGTTCACGGGTGGGCGCGAGCACCAAACCCGACGGCCGCGACGGGCGCCGGTTCCGTTCGGGAGAGCCGGCTGATCAGTGGAATCGAGAAGGCCAGCGTCTTTCCGCTGCCTGTCTTACCGCGGCCGAGTACGTCTCGGCCGGCGAGTGTATCGGGAAGCGTCGCGACCTGAATCGGAAACGGATGTGTGATGCCGCGCGCGGCGAGCGCACTGACGATTGGTCTGGGCACGCCGAGGTCGGCAAAGGTTTTGTCGGTAGTCATTTTCGGTGCCTTTCAGGCATCGGTGGTGCCGGGTCCGGCGACGGGATATTCGCGCGGACCTCAGCACGAGGTGGCGAGATTGCCGGAGGGCAAAATCGATCGCCGCGAGACAAGCTCGTGCGGGATGCACGAATCATCTGAACCAGGTTGCTCAGCGCGAATCTAAGCCACGGGCATTCGGTGCACCAGGGGATGACGAAGCGTTCCACGACGTTGTTGGCATCAAATGTCGTGCGCCAACGTTGCTGCCAGCATAGCGCACCCGGCACAGAACGACTAAAAAGCGGCAAAGCGGGGTTCGCGGCTGGGGACGCGGAGCAGGGCGACAGAACCCTGGAATCGGCACTTAGCTAATGACTTTGCTCAGGCTTGCAGCCTGGCCCGGGCAGCCGCCATGGGTTCCTCGAGCTCGGCCCCATCAATGACGCCGCGCGCGACCAGCGAGTGTGTCAGCGATGCCAGCCGGTCCTCTGGATATGGGCCACAACCGCTTCGATCAAGCGCGTCACACAAATGCCGTCGAGGCTCGTCTTGCGCGGCGGAACGGGATTGGACACCCCGTACTTCGCCGCCATGGGGCTCCAGATCTGTTTACGTTCAATAATTTTCGTCAACGGTGCGATCCTCGAGCCCCCGATCGCGCGCAGACTTACCGAAGCGCTCACCTGGTTACTCTCGTAGACCCGGATCTCGACCTCCTCTGGCAGTACAGCCCGAACTCCGGCAGCACGTGGCGCGTTCAACGCACGATGCGACGACGGCAGACTCCAACCGTCAACCTCCAACCGTCAACTTCGCGCAACCATCAAGGTGTCGGGAGTCTCCTGGGAACGACGTGCCGCGGGTCAGTCGTGCCGGATCGTCACCGACAGCCGGGGTTTCGGACCGTCGCCGCGATGAGCGACGCGTTCCCACGTCGCATCGACGAACGGCTGGAGCAGCAGTTCGCCCATTTGCCGCAGGAGCGTGGCCGAAACGCGGTCATGCGGTTGCGGTTGCGGCTGCTTTGCGGGCGGCGATCTTGGCGCGCACCGTATCCATGTCCAGCGATCTCATCTGGGTGATCAGGTTTTCCAGTACGCTCGCGGGCATAGCGCCGGGCTGGCTGTAGACCAGCACCCCGTCGCGAAACGCCATGATGGTCGGAATTGAGCGGATGCCCGCCGCAGCTGCCAGTTCGCGCTCCGCTTGGGTATCGACTTTGGCGTGCACGACGTCGGGATGGGCTCGCGCCGACCCCTCATAAGTTGATGCGAAGGCCTGGCAGGGGCGGCAGTAGGAGGCCCAAAAATCCACCAGGACAAGCGGATTATCGGTAACCGTCGACTCGAACGTGTCGTGGGTGAGGTTGATAGTGGACATTGTCCGTCCTTCCATCCGGGGATACTGCTCTGCGGAACAGATACCCGGCGGGGTATATTCCGGGTGATGCTACCGCTGGCTTTTTATACCCCCCGGGGTACTATGGTGGACGAGACCAACGAGACGGGAGGTTCCACCTGTGATTGGTGATCAGGACAGCGGGGCCGCAGTACTAAACAGGCTGCGCCGTGCCCAGGGGCAGCTTGCCGGGGTGATTTCGATGATCGAGCAGGGCCGCGACTGCAAGGAAGTGGTTACCCAGCTTGCCGCGGTGTCGCGTGCACTCGACCGCGCCGGGTTCAAGATCGTCGCGACCGGCCTGAAGGAATGCGCCGTCGGCGCGAAGGGCAACGGCGCGGCACCGCTGAGTGAAGCAGAGTTGGAGAAGCTGTTCCTGGCACTCGCCTGAACAGAGTTGAAAGAATAGGAAAGAGGCATTGGTTATGAACATTGCGTTGTCGACCACGCTGCACACGAGCTTTGACGAGGCGGTTAAGCGCACTCGCGAGGCGCTGGCAGAGCAAGGCTTTGGCGTTTTGACCGAGATCGATGTGAAGGCAACACTGAAAGCCAAACTCGGCCAAGACTTGGAGGACTATCTCATCCTCGGCGCGTGCAACCCGCCGCTGGCTCACCGCGCAGTAGAGGTGAATCGCCAGATCGGCCTGCTGCTTCCCTGCAACGTTGTCGTGCGGTCGGACCCTGAGCAGGCCGGCGCGGTGCTCGTCGAAGCCATGAATCCTGGACTGCTGGTGGAGGCAACCGGTGAATCGAAGCTTGTCCCGGTTGCCGAGGAAGTTTCTGGCAGACTACAAGCCGTTATCGATGAGCTGGAACGTTCGGACGTGACGGCGGCCGAACAGTCACAGGTGTGATCGTTATCGGTACCTATGTTTCCAAAATACCCAGGGGGGTATAGTGCCGGCTATGTCAGACCAACATCATCACGAGGTCCTCGAGGACTTGCTGCCTCAACATCGGGCGCTACGCAAACAGATTCCTGAGGTCTACAAGGGATTTGCGGCCCTGAGCGGCGCTGCGCTCACCGACGGCGTCCTCAGTCGCAAGGTCAAGGAGCTCATGGCGATGGCGATCGGTGTCGTGCAGGGGTGCGATGGCTGCATTGCATCACACGCCCACGCCGCGGCGCGCGCCGGTGCTACCGCCGAGGAAGCCGCTGAGGCCATCGGCGTCACCATCCTCATGCATGGCGGACCGGCCACCATCTACGGCGCGCGGGCCTACACCGCATTTTGCGAATTCGCGGAGGCCGAGCCGTCCTAGCTATCGCGGATACCCATCCCACCGTCCTCAGGTACCGGCGGGTGCGACATCTCTGAAACGTTCCGGGACCGCGCAGCGAAACGGATAGTAGGTTTCCATGAGGTGGTGGGAGGTCCCTGATGTCGTATCTGATCGCTGCGCCGGAGATGCTGGCGGCGGCGGCAACGGACCTGGCGAACGTCGGTTCGTCGATCAGCGCGGCAAACGCGGTTGCGGCCCTCCCGACCACGGCACTGCTCGCGGCCGGTGCCGACGAGATATCGGCAGGCATAGCGGCGTTGTTCGGCGCGCATGCTCAGGCATATCAGTCGCTGAGCGCCCAGGCCGCGGCATTTCATGAGCAGTTCGTGCAGGCCCTGACTGCGGGTGCGGGCTCGTACGCCCTTGCCGAGGCCGCCAATGCCTCGCCTCTGCAAACTGTGCAGCAGGACGTGCTCAACCTGATCAATGCGCCCACCCAAGCGCTGTTGGGGCGTCCGTTGATCGGCAACGGCGCCGACGGTCTGCCGGGGACCGGGCAGAGCGGCGGTAACGGCGGGATCCTGTACGGCAACGGCGGTAACGGCGGATCCGGCGGAGTCAACCAGGGCGGAGGCAATGGCGGCAGCGCCGGGCTGTGGGGTAACGGCGGCAATGGTGGAGCCGCTGGGAACGCCACCACTGCCGGCCTCACCGGATTCAACGGGGGGGCCGGCGGCAACGGGGGGCTGCTGTGGGGCAACGGCGGCGCCGGCGGGGCCGGTGGCAACGGCGGCGGCGCTCCACTCGCGGGCTTTGTGGGTACCACCGGCGGCGCCGGCGGGAACGGTGGCGGCGCCGGGCTGTTCTACGGCGTCGGCGGCGCCGGTGGTGCCGGCGGAACCGGCGGAGTAGCGCCCGCTACTGCCCCGATGCAGACCATCCCCTCCGCGGGCGGCGTCGGCGGGTCGGGCGGGGCTGGTGGCGGTGGCGCGGCGCTGTTCGGCTACGGCGGCGTCGGCGGTGCCGGCGGGGCCGGAGGGCTCAGCGACACGTCAACCACGACAGTGGGCGGCTACGGCGGCATGGGCGGTGCCGGCGGGCAGAGTGGCCTGTTGTACGGCGCTCCGGGCGCTGGCGGGGCGGGTGGGGTCGGCGGTGCCGGCGTTGGGCTTGCCAGTCCCGGCGGCCATGGCGGGTCCGGCGGTAACGGCGGCCCCATTGGGCTGTTCGGCAACGGCGCGGCCGGCGGCAACGGGGGGCTCGGCGGAAACGGTGCGGCCGCAGCCGGCCAGGGTGGCGTCGGCGGTCTCGGCGGCGATGGCAGCCCCGGCGGTCTGCTGCTCGGCAACGGCGGGCCCGGCGGTAACGGCGCCCTCGGTGGCGACGGTGGCTCCGGCGGCTTTAGGGGCTCCGGCGGCTTCGGGGGCGCCGGCGGCGACTCCCAGCTGCTGGGCATCGGCGGTACCGGCGGCAACGGCGGCGGTATCGGGGCCGTCGGCGTCCAGGATCCGCTGGTGGTGGGTGGTATCGGCGGCCAGGGCGGCCGCGCCGGGCTGCTGTTCGGTATCGGCGGCAATGGCGGCAACGGCGGGGCCACTAGCCTCAACGGCTCGCTGTACGCCGCCGGTGGCAACGGCGGCAACGGCGGTTGGATTTTCGGCAACGGTGGTGCGGGCGGATCCGGTGGCGCTGGGGGAGGAACCAGCGTCGGCAGTGGTGGTGTCGGTGGCCGGGGCGCGGTGTTCTTCGGCGAACGGGGGTGCCGGCGGGACCGGTGGCGCAAACGGCGCGGGCGCAGGCGGCTCCGGCGGCTCGGGTGCGTTGTTGTTCGGCAACGGCGGTGTTGGCGGCAACGGGGCACCCGGCGGCACTGGTGCGGGCGGCAACGGCGGATTCGCGCAGATCATCGGCAACGGTGGTAACGGCGGAAACGGTACCGGCGGGGCTCCCGGCGGCGCCGGTGGCGCCGGCGGATTCCTGCTCGGTCAAAACGGGGCGCCGGGGGCGTAGCGACCCGCGGTTCAAAAGCGCACGTTCTAAGCGTCATTCGGCGTGCTCGGGATTGACAGGCATGCGCTCGGCCGCGTTTGGCCACCGATCATCATGCTGCGACACGGCAATGCACCTGTGAAGAGTCCGGCATGTTCAGTAAGGTGACGGCGTGCACGAGGTGGCCGGTCGCGAGCAACGTTCGGATGGGCCGGTCAGGCTGGATGTGCAGAGCCGGCTGTGGCGCTACGAGGAGGCGTTCGCCGACCACGATGCTCCGTTCGCGTTCGTAGACCTCGACGCGATGTGGGGCAATGCCGATCAAATGCTCACCCGCGCGGGCGATAAACCGATACGAGTGGCGTCGAAGTCGTTGCGTTGCAGGCCATTGCAGCGCGAAATCCTCGATGCCAGTGAGCGATTCCACGGGCTGATGACCTTCACCCTGCCGGAGACGCTATGGCTGGCCGGCCACGGCTTCGACAACCTATTGCTCGCCTATCCGACGACCGACCGGGCGGCACTGCGCGAGCTGGGCGATATGACCGCCGAGGACCCGGAGCGGGCGCCGATCGTGATGGTCGACAGCGTCGAGCACCTCGACGTGATCGAGAGCGCCACGGCCAGGCCGGTGCGGTTGTGCCTGGATCTCGACGCCGGCTACTGGCGCGCTGGCGGGCGCGTGAAGATCGGGCCCAAGCGCTCGCCGCTGCACACACCGGAACAGGCGCGCGCGCTCGCGGAGGAGATCGCGCGGCGGCCGGCGCTGGAGCTGGTCGCGCTGATGTCCTACGAAGGCCACATCGCGGGCTTCGGCGACAAGGTCGCCGGTAAGCGCGCGCAAAACGCCGTCGTCGGGTGGATGCAGCGTCAGTCGATCGCGGAGTTGCGCGAACGCCGCGCCCGCGCTGTCGATTTGGTGCGCGAGGTTGCCGACCTCAAGATCGTCAACGCCGGCGGCACCGGCGACCTTCAGCTGGTCGCACAGGAGCCGGCGATCACCGAGGCAACCGCCGGCTCGGGGTTCTACGCGCCGACGCTGTTCGACTCGTATTCGACGTTTACGTTGCAGCCTGCGGCGATGTTTGCGCTGCCGGTATGTCGCCGGCCCGACGCGAAGACTGTGACCGCGCTCGGGGGTGGCTACCTGGCCAGCGGAGTTGGCGCGAAGGACCGCATGCCGACCCCCTACCTGCCGAGCGGGCTGAAGCTCGACCCGATGGAGGGCACGGGCGAGGTGCAGACGCCTCTGTACGGTGAAGCGGCACGGCGGCTCAAGATTGGCGACAAGGTCTACTTCCGTCATACGAAGGCCGGCGAATTGTGCGAGCGGTTCGACCACCTGCACCTGGTTCGTGGCGCACAGGTCGTCGACACCATCCCGACGTACCGCGGTGAGGGGTGCACATTTCTGTGATGCCGGAAACTACGCGCGATAGAGAGTTGCCATGACTGCGATGACCGCACTGCCGACCGAGCTGGCCACGATGCGCGAGGTCGTGGAGACGCTCGCACCGATCGAGCGCGCCGCGGGTGGGCCGGGCGAGCATGAGGCGGCCATCTGGATCGTCGAGCGGCTGCGTGCTGCGGGCGCACAGAACGCTCGCATTGAAGACGAACAGTTCTACGACGGCTACCCGCGGCTGCATGCCAAGCTGTCGGCGGTCGGGATCGCGGCCGCCGTCGCGGGACTGGTCAGCCGGCGCTTGCGGGGCCCCGCCGCGCTGGCGGGGCTGGGCGCGGGCCTGGCGATCGCCGACGACTGTTCGAACGGGGTGCGTCTGGCGCGCAGAACATTACAGAAGCCCCGGACAACGTGGAATGTCGTGGCCGAGGCCGGTGATCTTGCCGGCGACCAGACGGTGGTGGTGTGCGCTCATCACGACGCCGCGCACAGCGGCAAGTTTTTCGAGCCCGGCTATCAACACTTTTTCGTCGAGCGATTCCCGGGGATCCTTGAGCGCATCGACACCTCGCTGCCGAACTGGTGGCCGGCGATCTTGGCGCCCGCACTCGCCGGTGCCGGCGCGCTGCGCGGCAGCCGCAAGATGATGATCACGGGGGCCGCGATGAGCGCCGTCGGGGTAGCCGCGTTCGCCGACATCGCACGGAGCCCGATCGTCCCTGGGGCCAACGACAATCTCTCAGCCGTCGCGCTGATCGTCGCCTTGGCCGAGCGGCTACGCGACCGGCCGGTGCAGGGCGTGCGGGTGCTGCTGGTGTCGCTGGGCGCCGAGGAGCAGTTGCAGGGTGGCATCTACGGTTTCATGGCGCGCCACAAGCCTGGGCTCGACCGCGACCGCACATACTTCCTGAATTTCGACACCGTCGGCTCGCCCGAGCTCATCATGCTCGAGGGCGAGGGCACGACGGTCATGGAGGACTACTTCCACCGACCGTTCCGTGATCTGGTGATACGGGCCGCAGAACGGGCCGGCGCACCGCTGCGGCGCGGCATGCGGTCGCGCAACAGCACCGATGCGGTGCTGATGAGCCGCGCGGGCTACCCGACCGCGTGCTTCTCGTCGATCGACCGCCACAAGGCGCTATCGAACTACCACCAGATGTCCGATACGCCCGAGAACCTCATCTACGAGACAGTGATGCACGCGACAACAGTCGCGGAGTCCGTGGTGCGGGAATTGGTGCGGTGAGCCGCAGGTGGGGCAACTGGGCCCGCGAGCAGTTCTGCGCGCCGTCGGCGATCGTGCGGCCGACCTCGGAGGGCGAGCTGGTCGACATCGTTGCGCGGGCAGCGCAAAGAGGTGGCCCGGTACGCGCGGTTGGCAGTGGGCACTCGTTCACCGACTGCGCCTGCACGGACGGGGTGATGATCGACATGACCGGTCTGCAGCGGCTCGTCGCCGCCGATCCGGCTACTGGTCTGGTAACGATCGAGGGTGGCGCGAAGCTGCGTGCGCTGGGACCCCTGCTGGCTGAGCGCGGCCTCGGACTGGAGAATCAGGGCGACGTCGATCCGCAATCGATCACCGGAGCGACCGCGACCGCGACGCACGGAACGGGGGCGCGTTTCCAGAACGTGTCGGCGTGTATCGACTCGCTGCGGCTGGTCACCGCCAGCGGGGACATCCTGAGCCTGTCGGAGGGCGACGATTACCTGGCAGCGCGGGTGTCTATCGGCGCCCTCGGGGTGATCTCGCAAGTCACCCTGAGAGTGGTGCCGCTGTACACGTTGCACCGCCATGACGAGAAACGCTCGCTGGCTGAAACCCTAGGGCGCCTTGACGAGTTCGTGGACGGCAACGACCATTTCGAGTTCTTCGTGTTCCCCTACGCGGACACGGCCTTGACGCGCGCCATGCGCCGCAGCGACGACGAGCCCGAGCCCACGCCGGGGTGGAAGCGCGTGGTCAGCGAGGACGTTGAGAACGGTGGGTTGAGCCTGCTCTGCCAGACCGGCCGTCGCTTCCCGGGCGTGGCGCCGCGACTGAACCGCCTCATGACCAACATGATGTCGTCCTCCACCGTGCAAGACCGCGCCTACAAAGTCTTTGCGACCGCAACGCAAGGTCAGGTTTACCGAGATGGAGTACGCGATCCCGCGTGAGCACGGGCGCGAGGCGCTCCAGCGTGTCATCGACGTCGTACGCCGTCGCAATCTGCCGATCATGTTCCCGATCGAGGTGCGGTTTTCCGCCGCCCGATGACTCCTTCCTGTCGACCGCGTACGGGCGTGACACCTGCTACATCGCCGTCCACCAGTACACCGGAATGGAATTCGAGACGTATTTCCGTGCGGTCGAGGAGATCATGGACGAGTACGCGGGCCGGCCCCATTGGGGCAAGCGTCACTACCAGAGCGCCGGCACACTTCGCGACCGTTATCCGGAATGGGACCGCTTCGCCGCGGTCCGCGACCGCCTCGACCCCAACCGCGTATTCCGCAACGACTACACCCGGCGCGTGCTCGGCAATTGACGGGGCGCTGTCCTCGAAGCCGGCAACAAGGTCTAGCTGACCAATGGCCCAATGTTCAGGGACCAAAGTCATTGGGTACCACTAACCCGGTGACCTTGGCCACAATCAGTCGTAGGTTTGTGCATGGAGCACACGATGACTGAATTCATGCGCAACAGCGACGCCTTCACCTGGGCGATGGAAAGTGACCCACGGCTGCGATCAACCGTGGTCACTGTCGTCCTGCTGGATCGATCCCCGGACTGGGACGAGGTGCGCGAACGATTCGACTCGATCAGCCGGAAGCTGCCGATGTTTCGGCAGCGGGTGGTGGAGTCGCCGCCGCCGGCACCGCCGAGGTGGGAGTATGACTCGGACTTCGACCTGGACTACCACATGCGGCGAGCTGCCGCCTCGGGGCCGGGCACGCTCGATGAAGTCCTTGAGATGGCCCGGCTGGCCGAGATGCAGGGTTTCGACCGGGCCCGGGCGCTCTGGGAGACGACCTTGATCGATGGCCTGGAAAATGGTGGCGCGGCCCTGATTTGCAAATTCCACCATGCCCTCACCGACGGAGTCGGCGGCATCCAGATCGCGATGAACCTGTTCAACCTTTCCGCAGCCGTGTATACGCATGAGCCCCTGCCGCCGGCGCCGGAGGTGCCCAAGCCTTCGCGGCTCAGCGGGTACCGCGATACCTGGCGCTACGACAGCGGCCTGCTCGGCAACGCGGTGACGGGCGCGGCCAAGTGGGCACCGCGGCTGGTGTACGACAGTGTTCGGCAGCCTATTGCGACGGCCCGATCGGCAGCGGCCACCGCCGCGTCCGTCTACCGCATGGTTCGGCCGATAAATCGGCCCGGTTCTCCGCTGGCGAAGGAGCGCGGCCTGATCCGTCGTCTCGGGGTGCACGAGGTGCCGAGGCAGCAACTGCGAGAGGCGGCACACCGGTGCGGTGGGGCGCTGAACGACGCGTTTGTCGCCGGGGTGGCCGGTGGTCTACGCCGATACCACGAGAAACACGGCGTCACAGTCGGCGACTTGCACCTGACGATGCCGATCAGCCTGCGGACTGAAACCGATGAAATGGGCGGAAACCGGATCACGCTGATGCGGTTCGACGTGCCGGTGGGCGAAGCGGATCCGGCGCAACGCATCGCGGCAATACATGAGCGGGTCAAGGCGGTACGCGAGGAAAGGTCGCTGCCCTACACGCAGTTGATTGCCGGCGTTCTCAACCTGATGCCGCGGTGGTACATCGGTTCGGTTCTGCGCCACGTCGATTTCCTCGCCAGCGACGTGCCGGGTGTACCGGTGCCGGTCTTCCTGGGCGGTGCGGCGGTGCGCGCGCAATACGCGTTCGGCCCGACGATCGGCGCGGCGGTCAACGTCACGCTGCTCACCTACGTCGACACCTGCGCTCTGGGCATCGACCTCGACACCGCGGCGATACCCGACTACGACGTCTTCCAAGAATCGCTCGTCGCCGGCTTCGACGAGGTGCTGGCCCTGGCAGATTGAGTCAGGCCAGTGCTTGCAGGTTCGCGGGGCTTTCCGGATCCGGTGCGAAACCGGGTCAATGCAACTGATCCTCCGGGAGCAGCCCTAGAGCCAAAGCCGCCACCTTCTCGGCGCTGATCCCGGCCGCGAGAGGAAACCCGAACCATGCCGAGCCAGAGCACAGTGAGAAGACCGACGGGCGCAGCCCGGCTTCTTCGACAGCGCGCTCGGCGCCCAGGAGTCCTCAGTCACAAGGAAGTATTGGGCTTCACCCATGCCGTGAGGACCCGAGAATGCCGGATTCGGCACCGCTCAAGGCTTATCCCCGGGCGGCTTGGACGACCCATAGGGCATGTCGGCCACGAACGTCCTTGCCGAAGCGGACCGAGTCGAAGCCAGCCTCACGGCACTGCGCTGCGAAGGATCGCACCTGCTGGCCGGTCCACCCATGGCTGGCCAAACCAGTTGCGCCTGGGCGCACCTGGCGCTCGATGGCCAAGAATCGCCCGCCGGCAGCCAGCACCCGCTTGGCTTCGGCAAGTCCGGCCGTGACGTCTTTCCAGTGATGGACCGTCGCTAGTGACCAGGCAACTGACGCTGAATTGTCCGGCAGCGGCAGGTCCTCGGCGGTGCCCTGCAACCAGGCCACCGCAAGCCGGTTGCGCGTCACGGTTCGCGCGAGCCGCAGCATCAGCGGTGCCGGATCAACGCCCGTCACGTGTGCCCCACGACGGGCGGCTGCTCTGACTGCACTGCCTGGGCCGCAGCCGATGTCGATGACATTGTCGGTGTGCGATACGCACGCGGCCGCTACGGCCAGGCGGGCTGGACGGCGTCCACGGACGAGCATGGCGATTGCCATCACCAGACCGGTTAGCCCCGCAAACCCGGGATGGTCGGCGTGATGGTTGACTGCTAAGGCTGACAACGGGTCGTCCTCCATACCGTGCAGGTTCAAGCCCGCTTGAAGTAAATGATGGTATGGATCCTATTCCGATCGACCGGGCCGAGGAGGGCTTGGGGTGAGCACCTCAGCACTGCGGTATCGCGCCGAACGCGGCTTGGTGTGCCGGTGCGCACGGCAGGCTGTGTCTGAGGCCGAATCTCTGGCCATGCCAAGCGATATGCCCGCCTGGTTCACCGCTGTGATGAGCAACTACCTCTCCGACTACCGCTATAGCTGTCCGACTACCGCTATAGCGCGGACAACATGTGGACGTCGGCGCCCGCCGAGGATCTACTGCCGGGCATCCGCAACATCATCGAAACGATTCCGGACCACCCTTCGCACTTCCTGTGGCTGAACTGGGGGCCATCCCGGCCCGGCCGGACATGGCCTACAGCATCGAGGACGAGGTCTACCTGGCGCTCTACCGGGCGTGGAAGGACGCCGCCGACGATGCGAAGTACGGCGATTGGGCGCGGTCCAACATGGCCGCGACGAGGCGATGGTTCGCCTCGACAAAGTGCGCGCCGCATACGACCCCGATGGTCTGTTCAACAGTTGGATGGGGCGAATCTGATGGCTGGCGACCTTTACCTCGGCTACCGCAACGACGACTCGAGCACGCCATTCGGCAAGTTCTTCAAACCCGAGATAGCTCCTCTTGCAAAGCATGTCGTCGAGGCACTGCAGCATGGCCCGCAGGCCGGGCCGGCGTTGTTGGCGTTCGACGACGCCGCGAGCGTCGCCGACGAGGGTTACCAACCGACCGAGAACGGCTACGGCGTTCTCGACGACGGCAGCGTGCAAGTGTCGGTGCGCACCGACATGCCCGGCGTCACCCCGCAGATGTGGTCATGGTGGTTCGGCTGGCACGGTAGCGACCAACGTCGCCCCGTTGCGTCCAAGGTAATTGGCGTCTCGGAAGCCACCGCCCGCAATCTGCTGGTGCACTGCGCGCAGGAGACGAATCACCTGGCCGGATTTCTGCCGGAGCTGTGGGAAGGCCTCGCGCACGAGTAGGGTCTGGCGCGCCCGGTTCACTACTCCTCGGCAAATGCCGGTCCGACGAATCTTTCCACCAGCTGGCGTTCGGCGTCGTCATCCTCGGCCGGCCAGTACATCAGCGATAGGACCACGCGAACGACCCATTGTGCAGCCTGCGGATCACCGCCGGTGAGTCCGGCGAGATCGAGAGCAAACTCGGCAAGTAACGGCGACCCCGCGAGCCAGGCCATTTCGCCGGCGCCGCCGCGGATCGAGCCGATCAAGAGCTGGCCCAGCGGGTCGGACCGGATTTGCTGGAGTGCCAACACGATCGCGCTGACGACTCGCTCCCGCCCGTTCAGGCCGTCGACCGCCGAACGCACGGCATCGACGATGCGGGCCGCAGCCCGGGTGAGGACGACGTCCCGGATCTCGGCTTTGCCGCCGACATAGCGGTAGATGGTTGCTCGTGAGCAGTGGACTCGGGTGGCCAGCTTGTCGATGTCGAGTGCGTTCAGCCCGTCGTGCGCGATGAGGTCGGTGGCGGCGTCATAAATACGTTCGGCGGCGATCTTGCGGCGATCACCCCCGACGAGCCAATCGCTACCCGGCACTGGTCACGTGTCCTTCCCGTCGAGACGCAGGCAACTTTTTTTCACCGTGAGACGCAAATGGCATTTTTTCTCATCGTAATCACAGGTCCGACTCCCGCGGTGAGACGACCGGAGGTAGCGTCGCCCAGCGGCGGTTTTAGATTTGCGGCGAGGTCGTTGACGTGGAGATATCTGCCGGTCAGGCTGGATAAATGACAGTCGCCAACGATGCCATCACGTTCTTTGGTATCGAATCCCTGCAGGATCCGTACCCGCTCTACGAGCGCTTGCGCGCCGCGGGTCCGGTGCACCGCATCGGTGACTCGGAGTTCTATGCCGTGTGCGGTTGGGGTGCGGTCAACGATGCCATCAGCCGTCCCGGGGACTTCTCCTCGAACCTGACCGCCACGATGACCTATACGGCCCAGGGCACCGTTAAGCCGTTCGAGATGGAACCGCTTGGCGGAGCTACGCACGTGCTGGCCACCGCCGACGATCCTGCCCACGCGGTGCACCGCAAGCTGTTGGTGCGCCACTTGGCGGCCAAGCGAATCCGCGTCATGGAGCAGTTCGCCGCCGAGACTGCAGATCGTCTTTGGAGCGACGGGCTGCAGGATGGGCACATTGAATGGATGGGCGCGATGGCCAACCGCCTGCCGATGATGGTCGTCGCTGAGCTGATCGGCCTGCCCGACGCCGACATAGCCCAGCTGGTGAAATGGGGATACGCGGCCACCCAGCTAGTCGAGGGGTTGGTCGATCACGACCAGCTCGCCGCCGCGGGCGTAGCCGTGCTGGAGCTCAGCGGCTACATCAGCGAGCAATTCGACCGGGCAGCGGCCGATCCGCAGGACAATCTGCTGGGCGAGCTTGCCAGTGCCTGCGCCTCGGGGGAGCTGGACACTCTCACCGCCCAGGTCATGATGGTCACCTTGTTCGCTGCCGGCGGAGAGTCCACGGCGTCGTTGCTGGGCAGTGCGGCCTGGATGCTGGCACACCGCCGCGACATCCAGCAACAGCTGCGCGACCGTCCGGAGCTGCTCGCAGCGTTCATCGAGGAGACGCTGCGCTATGAGGCGCCGTTTCGGGGCCACTACCGGCACGTGCGCAACGACACCACCCTGGGTGGCGTGGACTTGCCTGCTGACTCGCACCTGCTGCTGTTGTGGGGTGCGGCCAACCGGGATCCGGCCCAGTTCCAGACACCTGGGGAGTTCCGACTGGACCGCGCCGCAGGCAAAGGCCACATCAGTTTTGGGAAAGGGGCCCACTTCTGCGTCGGCGCTGCGCTGGCACGTTTGGAGGCCCAGATCGTCCTGCGTCTGTTACTCGATCGCACCTCGGTGATCGAGGCAGCCGATGTCGGACGCTGGCTGCCGAGCATTCTGGTGCGCCGCCTTGAACGGCTCGAGCTAGCTGTCAAATAGCTCGGGAGTTTCCAGGCCGGTCGCCGGCGGGGCGACTTGAACAGCAGCACAATGGATTTCAGGTGCCGCGGATAGCCGCCCTCGCCGGCAAAGTCAACCTGCCAGTCGATGTTGATCAGCCGTTCTGTCCATCGAGATGTCGCCGTCGAACGGCCTGACCTACGGGGTGGCGTCAACGGTAAGCGATCGGCGGCTCCGAGCAGATGGATCAGCCCAGCCGAAGTTGTTGTCGCGGTGAGCATTGCGACGATGGTTTTTACCCGGACGCCGTCGGCGGGTGGGCCCCGCCGGTCACGACAAATGCCTCGACCGCCGTGGCCCTTTCGAAACCTTCGACCTCCACGCGCCACTCGTAGATTCCCGGTTCCAAGGGGATCCCGGCCGGGATGTTGAGGGTGAGGGGCATTCGAACCGAAGTGCCGTGGATTGCCCCGGGGGGGCGACCTGCCTCGGCGGCGGCCTCAAAGAGGATCCGCTGCGGCCCTTGTGGTCCCGGCACTATCACCGGATCGCCATCGGTGGTCAGCAATTGGCATGTCAGCTTGTGTTGCTTGTTGGTCTCATCCCAGTCGATGTCCAGAAACAGCACCAAAGCGAAAGAGGGCGTTGGCGTTTGACACTGCCGCCATCCTAGCCCGAGAGCATGGACCTTCCCAGATGGGGCGTCGGCTTGCGCTGCATCCGCCAGGAACAGGCTGACCTTCATATGGCCGCCGGCGTCACGATCGATCTTCCGGGTGTCACCGCGAGATCTGCCCAGCGCTTGCTGCCCTCACGAGATCCACGTCGTGCTCCCAATCCGTATAGGAATTACCCGAAAGTCGGTCAGGACATCAACTGCTTCGACCGCGTCCATCCCGTCGGCAGGATAATACGCCGCGACCGGGTCACCTACTCGCGAGGTTTCACGTGCACCACGCCGGCCGGCTCGGATCATGTCCTGCTGGCCGGGCCGCCGCCATTCTCCACTATTTCGCGGGCGGCAGCTGGCGCGGACCGTCGGGTGAACGCAGTTCACGTGGTCCATCCCGCTCCACCAGCTCGCGCCGACTGGCGCGTGACTGGCCCGCCAGGTCTCTCGAGGTCACCTGCTCCAATGACGGGCGCCCCTCATTTGTACCCAGCTGGTTGTAGTTCGCGGAGTCGGCGTCACCGCGTGACGATTCGATCCGGTTGGTGCCGGCGGGGGTGTCAGCAGCCGCGGATGCGGGTGATGGCTGGTCCCCGGTGTCGGAGCTCTCGGAATTGACCGTCACCTTGTGCGTGCGCTTGAACGAAAACGCGATCTCCTCGACCTCCTCGAACACCTGGCGTGCGGTGCGCAGCGGCGCAGTGGTGTTGTCGATCACCCGCGCGACAAACGGCGGCACCAGCGGACGAATCCATCGAGCCGCAGCCCTGGTGGCGTCCGGAATCGAGGGGATCAGTGGGGTCCCGCGTTCCTCATGGGGTTCAATCACGCCGTCCGGTTCGATCTGCGCCGGCAGGTTCTCCGGGACGTCGGCACGGGCATGTCGTGTTCCAGCAGGCAATTGCGCGACTGCCTGGCTGGCAGCCTCGGCTTCGGCGGCGATCGGCAGGTACATGTCTTCCTCCACTGGCTCCACGGTACGTTGCGACGAAGCGCGCACCGGACCCTCGAGGGCTTCGACGACTCGACGGCGTTGCTGCTCGCGGTCGATTTCGGCCTGGGCTTCGATGGCGAGGCGGGTCTGGGTGAGTTGATGCTCGGCCCACATGATTTCGGCGGCGCGGCGAACCTCGGCCTGCTTGATCACGATCGCGGTGTCAGCCTCCAGCTCCGCCCGTTCGCGCTCCGCACGCGCGGCCGCGTGGCGATCGTGAGTCGTCTCGCCGCGCCACAGCCGCAGAATCAGCGGAAGCAGGTACAGCAGCGCGAAGAACGCGATGGTCAGCAGCCGCAGCATCAGCGCGCCGGCGCTGGCGAAGGTCAGGTCGTTCATGGCGACCCAGCGCGCGCCCAAGCCACGACCCGCATCCGCGACGACGGCCTGGCGCGCCTCGGTGAGGGCCTGCTCGTCATGTGCGGCCTTGGCGTCCAATGCGGGCGCTTGGCGGTCGCGGGCCGCCACCGCGTTGTCCAGCTCACGCTGGGCGTCGGCGAGAAGCTGGTTCGCTGTTCGTGTTTCAGGCCCTTGGCCGGGAACACCGGTGATCCGCGTCTGCGGGCAGCCCGGGGTTGGGTTGTATTCGCAGCGTGCAACGACCAGCGCCTTGTCCAGGTGCCCGCGCGCCTGTTCGACTGCGTTGTCCAGCGAAGCGCGCATATCGCGAGTCTGTTGCAGGGAGGCCGACGTCTGCGCGACGGCCGGCGCCGAGTGGGCGTTGCGCAGGGCCCGCTCGTCGAGACGGTGGTCGATCGAACCGGAAAACATGACAAGCGCGGCGAGTTCGCCGACGACGACACCGACGGCGACAGCGACGGCAGCGCGTCCCGCAACGCCGGACCAGCCCCGGGCGGGGCCACTGGCGGTGCCCCGCGTCACCGCGCCGACCAGCAGGCCGAAGACGAGGGCCAGCGCGACCACGACCCAGGACGGGGCCGACATGATCCGATGTGCCGACTCGCTCACCGCCAGGCTCGCGACGAGCCAAGCCAGCACGGCTCCGAGCAGCACAACCGCGCCGGCGACGGCGTGTGTGGACCGTTCGTGACGCTCACCGAGTTCGCGCCAGTGTCCGCCGCCGAGCCAGGTGAGCAGCCCCTCGGTCCGCGATACGGCCGAGCGCTGCTCAGGAAATTCGTGGGCGTACATAAGACTCCAAACACCTCCAGTTACTCCAAGCCTGGCAGTCCGCCGCCCGACACACCGAATCGAAGAGGCCGCTTGTGGTGTTGTTCACAACTCAAACCGACGTGGCGCAGATCACACTGTGGCGATACCCAGCCGCATCCGCTGAGCCGCGTCTGACGTCAAATTCCGGCGACGCGAGCGGATTAGCGGCCGCTACGGCAGGTGACGTGAGACGGTATAAACCTATGCAAAGCCACGACTACGTCACCTACGAAGAGTTCGGCCGGAGATTCTTCGAGGTCGCCGTCACCCCGGACCGTGTCGCCGCCGCATTCGCCGATATCGCGGGCAGCGAGTTCGCAATGGAGCCGATCGCTCAGGGCCCCGGCGGGATCGCCAAGGTCAGCGCGAAGGTCAAGATCCAAGATCCCCGAGTAACGCGACGCATTGGTGACCTCATCACGTTTGTCATTCACATCCCGCTGACGATCGATCTGCTCCTCGACCTACGGCTCGACAAGCAGCGGTTTGTGGTCACCGGCGATATCGCGCTGCGCGCTACCGCACGCGCCGCCGAGCCACTGCTCCTGATTGTCGACGTCTCGAAACCGAGGCCCTCGGATATCACTGTCAACGTGTCGTCCAAGTCCATCCGCGGCGAGGTGCTGCGCATCCTCGCCGGTGTTGACGGTGAGATCCGGCGATTCATCGCCCTGTACGTCGCTGAAGAAATCGACCAACCGCATTCGCAAGCCGCGCAAGTCATCGATGTGGCCACCCAGTTGGAAACCACCTGGACCGGCCCCTAGGGAGTCGAACGGATGCATAGGCCCGGATTTATCGGGTCACCGCGCCCGGGTATGCAACTGGAACGGCCCCGAAACCTCCGCGTGCGACGTCGACCACAGCGATTCCGCACCGCTGTTGTCCCTCAGATCCCGGTGGCGACCGCGCTGGCGATCCGGGTAGGCGCCGTCGCCGTCGCAGCGTTCCTATTCACCGTCGCTCAGACCTTCCTCGACCGGCTCCGCTTCGCCGAATGGCATCACGACATCGACAGTCTGGTCGGCCACGACGATGGGCACACCACGGGCCAGCCGTGAAAACACCGTCTGACCCAGCGGCATTAACTGCCCGGCGCCGGACTGCGTCGCGCCGCCCGGACTCATCCGCAAACCCATCTCGACAACACCCGTCAGGTAGCGTCAGTGGTCACCGGCATCGCGGCCGGCCCGCCGGTGCCGCGACCATTTCGCGGAAAGGCTGTCGCATGCTGCACAACGACGTTCCCAGCAGATCCGAGCTCGAGTCGCTCGCGTCGGTGGTGGGAACGACCTGCGTTTCCGTCTACACCCCCAATGAGGCCGCCACCGACGCGCCGGACGCGCACCGGCTCGCGTTCGAGAATCAGACACGCAAGGCCCTCGAACTTGTCGACGACCCCGCCGAGCGGGCTGCGTTGACCGAGGGGCTGCAAGACCTGTCGGACGACGACGACTTCTGGCGCTATCAGTCCCGCACCCTCGTGGTGCTTGCCAGCGGCGACCACGTGCATGTGCACCGGGTTGCGAATCATCTGGAGGCTTCGGAGACGGTGGGCGATCGTTACTTCCTCAAGCCGCTGCTGCGGGCCGTCACCTTCCCGCAGACCGCGTTCATCATCGCGCTCTCGGAGGGTGCCGTGCGCCTGATCGAGATCTCCGCCGAGGGCCCTGCCGAGACGATCAACGTCGCGGATATGCCCAAGCACGCCGCCGACCACGCAGGCAAGTCCTCGCTGAGCGACCGCGCACCGAAGCGACGCCTGCAAGGCACGGAAGGCCGAAAAGTGCGGGTGCGGCAGTACTCCCGGGCGGTAGATCAGGCTCTACGGTCGTTGCTCAGCGGACGCGACGTGCCGCTGATCCTTGCGGCGACCGAGCCCATCGCTTCCATCTTCCGATCCGTCAACAGCTCCCCGGGCCTACTGGCCGAGGGCATTGACGGCAATCCCGAGGAACGCAGTGACGCGGACCTCGCCGCGGCGGCCCGCGGCCTTCTCGACGGCCTCTACGCCGAGCAACTCACCGAGGCCCAACACGTGTACGAGGTCCGCCAGGGACAGGGGCGCGCGCAGTCCGAACTCGCTGACATCGCGCGTTCGGCCACCTACGGTCTAGTCGACACGCTGTTCGTCGACATCGACAGTTTCGTGCCGGGCACCGTCGACCCGCAGAGCGGTGCGATCGAGTACCGGGAGGCTGCGTCCGGCACTGGGTACGACGTGGTCGACGAGATGGCGCGCCGGGCACTGCTGCAGGGCGGCCGCATCCTCGCGGTGCGCTCCGACGAGGTACCCGGAGGCCGCAAGGCGGCGGCGATCCTGCGCTACGCCCCGTAGCCGCCTTGGGTGCGAATGCGATTCATTGCCAAGTGATTTGACCCGAGCATGCGTCGGCCACAGGACGCCGAACGAACGGACGTGGATGCGATGCAGAGCCCGTCGAGTCGGGTTGTCAACCCAGGTGCATGGCTCGAAAGGTGGGTAGAACCCACCCAAGCGGTGGTGACGGTCGGGCTGCTGGCGCCCCATGTGTGAGCCGAGGCGATCGTCCGCGAGGCCAGCACCCGGCACCTCCGGCTGAGCCTCGCGACCGACGTGGTGGAAGATGCGGGCACGGGTGTGTCCGCAGTGGTCGACAACCAACGGGTCACCGTCGGTAACCTTTCCCTCCCACCCGATGTACCGCGCTGGGCGACCAGCCTAGACCGGATCGCGCGGCAGCAACCGGCGCACCGGCCGGGTCTCGATGGCATTGATCGTCAAGGCCCGGCGGCTGATCCGCCAGTCCCCGTCGGTCAACTCATACTCGTCGTCGTAGCGCAGATGCCACACCACATCGACCACTTCATCGGCGCGCCGATTCCAATGGTGCGCGATGCACGCGATGCGCCCGAGCGCGATCCCGGACCGTGGGCCCTCGTCGTAGACCTCACCGACGATCGCGTGCTCGGTGCGGACGGTCTGAGCGACAGCGGCGACCGCAGCAGCGATTTCTTCCGGGCCCCGGTGCGAATGGATCGGCCGCAGCACGTCCGGCGGCTCGGGCACCGTCAGCTCAGCCGCAACGGTGAAAAGCGCTGCAACAGAGTCGAATTGACGGTCATCGACGTGAGCTGCATACCGGTGCACCACATCGCTGAGGGCCGCCCGGTCGGTTCCGGCGATCGGGCTCACGACCTTAGTGACAGCCGTTGCGCGCAGGCCGAGAGGATGTCTTTGGCCTGCTCGATATCGGTGGTCGGCGCCATGGCCAGCACGATCCGGTCGGCCCCCTGATCAACCAGGCTGCCCGCGCGTTCGGCATCGATCTTGGTCACCATGTGGCCCAGGGATACCTCCAGGCCCGCCGGGTCGCGGCCTGCCGATGACGCCTCCTCGCGCATCAGCGCGATCAGGGATGCGAGTTGCGGACCGGCCACGCCGAGCGGCTGGAAGCCGTCGCCGAAGAGTCCGGCCCGGCGTGCGGCCGCCCGGCTGTGCCCGCCGATGTGAACCGGAAGTCGCGCAACCGGTTTGGGGTAACACATGGCGTTGTCGAAGCTGAAGAACTCGCCGTGATGCGATGCCCCTTGGGGTTGGTCGGCCCATAGTGCCCGCAGGACGGCCAACTGTTCGTCGGCCCTCCGTCCCCGGCTGTCGAACGGTGCCCCGCACGCCTCGAGCTCTTCCTTGAGCCATCCCACACCCACGCACAGCCGGAGTCTGCCTCCTGAGAGGGCGTCAATGGTCGCAGCGCGTTTGGCGAGTACGACCGGATGATGGTTGGGCAGCACCAGGACCCCGGTGGCCAACCCGAGCCGCGTCGTGCGGCCGGCCAAGAACCCAAGCAGATCGAGCGGGTCGGGGATCGGGCAGTCAGCCGCCAACCCAACCCGCCCGGAACTGTCATAGGGGTAGACGCTGTCGTACCGGGTGACCAGGACGGTGTGCTCGACGGCGATGATCGATTCGAACCCGCATGCCTCGAGGTGCAGCGCGAAGGCGGTCATCCAGTCCGGGTCCGCGGTGACACCACCGGCCACCGGGGCAACAACCGCGACCTTCATGGCAACCGAAGCTAACAGGTGGGCCTCAGGTAGTCGCCGGGGCCGTCTGAGCGCGCACCGCGTCGGCCAGGTTGGCTGCCCTTCGATCGGTGAAGATGTCCTCGAGCAGCACCTGCCGGCCGTCGGGGCCGGTCAGCGGCACCCGCCAGTTCGGGTACTCGTCGGTGGTTCCCGGCTGGTTCTGCGTCCGGCGGTCACCGACCGCGTCGGTCAGCGCCACCCCCAATAGTCGCGACGGCGTTCTGCCCAGGTACCGGTAGAGGGCCAGAACAGTCTGCTCCGGGTCGGCTTCGGCGCCATCTTCCAACAGTCCGACCCGCTGCAACTCGGCTATCCAGGCCGCCCGCTCGGCCCGGTCGGACTCGAGTTCGGCATCGACCGGGCGGGTCAACAAACCCAGGGACTCCCGTAACCGCACATGGGCGCCGGCCAGGTAGCCGGCGGTCGGCGGCAGGTCGTGGGTGGTTACCGACGACAGGCAGTACTCCCGCCAGCGCTCGGCAGGCAGTGGGCCACCATTTCCATCTCGATCCAGCTCAAACCAGAGAATCGAGGTGCCCAGCAGGCCGCGCAATAGTAAGTAGTCGCGCACCCACGGTTCGACGGTGCCCAGATCCTCGCCGACGACCAGCGCCCGGGCCCGGTGCGCTTCCAGAGCGACGATGCCGATCATCGCTTCGTGGTCGTAGCGCACATAGGTGCCCTGGGTAGGCGGTGCACCCTCGGGGATCCACCACAGCCGGAACAGTCCGATGATGTGGTCGATGCGCACCCCGCCGGCGTGCCGTAGCACCGCCTGGATCAGTGCGCGAAACGGTTGATATTCGTGCTCATCGAGCCGGTCCGGCCGCCACGGTGGCTGCGACCAGTCCTGTCCGAGTTGATTGAACTCATCCGGTGGCGCGCCTGCGGTCACACCCGGCGCCAGCACCTCCTGCAGAGCCCATGCGTCGGCCCCACTGGGATGAACGCCGACGGCGAGGTCTGCCATGATGCCCAACGACATCCCGGCCCGTATCGCCTGCGACTGCGCCGCGGCGAGCTGTTCGTCCAGCTGCCACTGCAG
Organism: uncultured Actinomycetota bacterium; assembly: GCA_963763005.1. Taxonomy (GTDB): domain Bacteria; phylum Actinomycetota; class Actinomycetes; order Mycobacteriales; family Mycobacteriaceae; genus Mycobacterium. Next base: position 619,993 of record CAVXMI010000004.1, on the reverse strand, counting down.
CCAGCGGTGGAAATCGACCGCGTCCGCATGTTTGGCGACGAAATCGGGGACACCGGAGGCATCCGGATGCCGCAGCGATTTCGGCCATCGATGCCAGTCACCGCCATACTTCTCGGCCAGCGCGCACCAGGTGGCGAAGTCATCCAGGGCGCGGCCCTCCCGGGAACGGAAGGCGGCGTAGGCCAGCTCGCGGCCTGCCGACCGCGGCACCCGATGGATCAGTTTGAGAGCCGCGCGCTTTGCCGCCCACGCGCTGTCACGGTCAATGGTGTCGAGCTGGTCGGCCTGCTGCTGCACGTCCGCTCGCAACCGCCGCACCCGGCCGCGCTTGGGCAGGTCGGCGAGTTCGGGAATGGCCTCGACCCGAAGGTAGAGGGGGTTGACGAAGCGCCGGGATGTCGGCAAGTAGGGCGACGGTTCCATCGGGCTGGTGGGTCCAGAAGGCGCTGCCGCGTGCAGGGGGTTGACCAGCACATAGTCGGCGCCATGCCGGTAAGCCGACCAGAGCGCGAGGTCAGCCAGGTCGCTGAGATCGCCGACCCCCCATGACTGTCGGGATCGCACGCTGTAGAGCTGGGTGGCCAGGCCCCAGGCACGGCGGGTTCCGAGCCCTTCCGGTAGCCCGAGCCAGTCCGGCGTAACGATGAGAGCTGAGCTGGTCTGGTAGTCGCCGGACCGCAGATGCACGCGGTGGTAGCCGAGCGGCAGGTCGGCGGGCAACACGAAGCTCGCTTCGCCGATCCAGCGTCCGTCAAGATCGAATGGCGGGGTGAAGTTGTCGACCTGCAGCACCCCGCCGCGTAGCGTGCCGTCCTCGAGGTGCAACCACACTTCGGCGGGGGCACCGTGGGTCACATGCACCCAGAACCGTGTCTGCGCGCCGGCGCGCCCGACGATGGTCGCCGGCAAGGGACGAGCCCAGTACGACCGGACATGCGCGGTCAGCGCCATGTTGCGCTGTTGCTCGGTCCGCGCGGAAACGCCGAGAGCGGCGAGAACAGCCACCAGCGTGGTCTCGGAGACAGGCAACTTCCGGCCGGTCCAATCCTGGTACCCGGTGGCGATGCCGAATCGCCGGGCAAGTTCGACCAGCGAGGGCGCGAGCTCAGTCATGTCGCCCATCTTGCGTCCAACACCCGCAAGCAGGGGAGAGCGGGGCAATCTGGCCCGCGTGAGCCCGCCGTGCGGCGGACTGCATCGCATCATTATTCCGCAGGTCAGCGAGGTGACCCTGGAGTGGGCCACTCGATGCGCCGATTCGGCCATTCGTCGCTACCATGCAGTGAAGACACAACGAATACTTGGGGGATCCAGCGCGGTCACTGCCGCGTGGCGAGGTCTGTTCGGGTGCCCTACGGTTATCGATGTGACAAGCGCGTGCCAAACATGCAGGCCAGATATCCAGGCATTCTGACAGACCGGAAGGTGATCTAACGTGGCTGAAGAGAGCCGCGGACAGCGGGGGTCGGGGTACGGCCTTGGGTTGTCGACGCGGACCCAGGTAACCGGCTATCAGTTCCTGGCCCGCCGAACAGCGATGGCATTGACCCGCTGGCGTGTTCGCATGGAGGTCGAACCGGGCCGGCGTCAGACGCTGGCGGTGGTGGCGTCGGTGTCCGCAGCGTTGGTGATCTGCCTGGGCGCGCTGCTGTGGTCGATCATCAGCCCCTCGGGCCAGTTGAATGAGTCGCCGATCATCGCGGACCGTGACTCCGGCGCGCTCTACGTTCGCGTGGGGGACCGGTTGTACCCGGCCCTGAACTTGGCATCGGCACGGCTGATCACCGGGAGGCCCGACAACCCGCACCTCGTTCGGGGAAGCCAGATCTCCACCCTGCCGCACGGGCCGCTGGTGGGGATCCCGGGTGCTCCGTCGGAGTTCGCCCCAAAGAGTCCGCCCGCGTCGTCGTGGCTGGTGTGCGACACCGCGGCCACCTCATCTGGTGTCGGGTCGCCGCAAGGGGTGACGGTGACGGTCATCGACGGCACCCCCGACCTCACGGGTCACCGACGCGTATTGAACGGGTCGGACGCGGTGGTGCTCAGCTACGGCGGGAATGCGTGGGTCATCCGGGAGGGACGCCGGTCAAAAATCGACGCGACGGACCGGTCGGTGTTGTTGCCACTGGGATTGACTCCAGAGCAGGTCAGTCAGGCGCGGCCGATGAGCCATGCGCTGTACGACGCCCTGCCGGTGGGGCCCGAATTGCTGGTGCCGGAAATACCGGACGCGAGTGCTCCGGCGACTTTCCCGGGCGCTCCCGGCCCAGTCGGGACGATACTCGTCACACCACAAATCAGTGGGCCGCAACAGTATTCGCTGGTCTTGGTCGATGGAGTGCAAACGATTCCGCCGTTGGTCGCCCAGATCTTGCAGAACGCCGGTCGCCCGGGGAACACCAAGCCGGTGACCGTGGACCCCCCAACTTTGGCAAAGATGCCGGTGGTCAACAGACTGGATCTCTCTGCTTATCCGGACGACCCGTTGAACGTGCTGGACATCCGGGAAAATCCGTCGACCTGCTGGTGGTGGGAACGGACGGCCGGTGAGAACAGGTCCCGCGTAAAGGTGGTGTCCGGGCCCACTATTCCGGTCGCGGCACACGAAGTGAACAAGGTGGTGAACCTGGTGAAGTCCGACACGACTGGTCGCGAAGCCGACCAGGTCTATTTCGGCCCCGACTATGCGAACTTCGTGGCGGTCACCGGCAACAATCCGGCCGCCCAGACAACGGAATCGCTATGGTGGCTCACGCCTGCCGGTGCGCGGTTCGGAGTGGACAACACGAAGGAAGCCCGCGATGCGTTGGGTTTGACCTTGACGCCGAGCCTGGCGCCGTGGGTGGCACTGCGGCTGCTGCCACAAGGCCCGACGCTGTCACGGGCGGATGCGTTGGTGGAGCACGACACATTACCCATGGACATGACCCCTTCAGAGTTGGTGGTACCGAAGTGAAACGTGGATTTGCGCGGCCGACACCGGAAAAGCCTCCGGTGATCAAGCCGGAGAACATCGTCCTGCCCACGCCGTTAAGCCTTCCGCCGCCGGAGGGCAAGCCCTGGTGGCTGATTGTGGTCGGCGTCGTGGTGGTCGGCCTGCTGATCGGCATGGTCAGCATGACCTTTGCCAGTGGTTCACACGTTTTCGGCGGCGTCGGCTCGATCTTCCCGATCTTCATGATGGGTGGGATCATGATGATGATGTTCCGCGGCGCCGGCGGCGGCCAGCAGCAGATGAGCCGGCCGAAGTTGGACGCGATGCGCGCTCAGTTCATGTTGATGCTGGACATGCTGCGTGAGACGGCCCAGGAGTCCGCGGACAGCATGGACTCCAACTACCGGTGGTTCCACCCGGCGCCCATCACGCTGTCGGCTGCCGTGGGATCGCCCCGGATGTGGGAGCGCAAGCCCGACGGCAGGGACCTCAACTTCGGGGTTGTCCGCGTCGGCGTGGGCATGACACGTCCCGAAGTGACCTGGGGCGAGCCGCAGAATATGCCGACCGACATCGAGTTGGAGCCGGTGACAGGTAAGGCACTTCAGGAATTTGGGCGCTATCAAAGCGTCGTATACAACCTGCCAAAAATGATTTCGCTGCTGGTTGAGCCCTGGTATGCGCTGGTCGGGGAACGCGAGCAGGTATTGGGGTTGATGCGGGCGATCATCTGCCAGCTGGCGTTCTCGCACGGGCCCGACCATGTTCAGATGATCGTTGTCAGCTCCGATTTGGAGCAATGGGACTGGGTGAAGTGGCTTCCGCATTTCGGTGATTCCCGTCGTCACGACGCAGCGGGTAATGCGCGAATGGTCTACAGCTCGGTTCGGGAGTTTGCCGCGGAGCAAGCCGAATTGTTCGCCGGCCGTGGGTCGTTTACGCCTCGGCATGCCAGCTCGTCGGCGCAGACGCCGACACCTCACCACGTGATCATCGCCGACGTCGATGATCCCCAATGGGAGTACGTGATCAGCGCCGAGGGCGTCGACGGTGTGACGTTCTTCGACCTGACCGGCTCTTCGATGTGGACAGATATTCCGGAACGGAAGTTGCAGTTCGACAAGACGGGCGTGATCGACGCGCTGCCCCGCGACCGCGACACCTGGATGGTGATCGACGACAAGGCGTGGTTTTTCGCCCTCACCGACCAGGTCAGCCTGGCCGAGGCGGAAGAGTTCTCACAGAAGCTGGCACAGTGGCGGCTCGCCGAGGCATACGAAGAGATCGGCCAGCGGGTGGCCCACATTGGTGCCCGAGACATCTTGTCCTACTACGGGATTGACGATGTGTCCTCGATCGACTTCGACGGGCTGTGGAACAGCCGCACCGACACCATGGGCCGGTCGCGGTTGCGGGTACCGTTCGGTAACCGATCCGACAACGGCGAGCTGCTGTTCTTGGACATGAAGTCGCTCGACGAGGGCGGCGACGGCCCGCACGGGGTGATGTCGGGGACAACAGGTTCCGGTAAGTCGACGCTGGTGCGAACCGTTCTCGAGTCGCTGATGCTCGGTCATCCACCGGAGGAGCTGCAGTTCGTTCTGGCTGACCTCAAGGGTGGTTCGGCGGTTAAGCCGTTCGCCGGGGTGCCGCACGTATCACGCATCATCACCGACCTTGAAGAAGACCAGGCGCTGATGGAACGCTTCCTGGACGCGCTGTGGGGCGAGATCTCGCGCCGCAAGGCGGTCTGCGACAACGCCGGCGTCGACGACGCCAAGGAGTACAACTCCGTGCGGGCCAGGATGCGGGCCCGCGGCCAGGACATGCCCCCGCTGCCGATGCTCGTGGTGGTCATCGACGAGTTCTACGAATGGTTCCGGATCATGCCGACAGCGGTCGATGTCCTCGACTCGATCGGCCGGCAGGGCCGTGCCTATTGGATCCACCTGATGATGGCGTCCCAGACCATTGAGAGCCGGGCTGAAAAACTCATGGAGAACATGGGCTATCGCTTGGTGCTGAAAGCGCGTACTGCCGGGGCGGCGCAGGCGGCTGGCGTGCCGAATGCGGTGAACCTGCCGGCACAGGCCGGTCTGGGCTACTTCCGTAAGAGTCTCGAGGACATCATCCGGTTCCAGGCCGAGTTCCTCTGGCGCGACTACTTCCGCGGCGTGACCATCGACGGCGAGGAAGCGCCGGCGTTGGTGCACAGCATCGATTACGTTCGCCCGCAATTGTTTACCAACTCGTTCACCCCCCTCGAGGTGAGTGTGGGGGGACCGGATATCGACGCGGTGGTCGCGCACGCCAACGGCGAGGTGATCGATGTTAAGGATGTCGACGCCGAGGAAGAGGAAGAAGAAGAAGGGGTCAGGACGCCCAAGGTCGGCACGGTGATCATTGATCAGCTGCGCAAGATCAATTTTGAGCCCTACCGGCTATGGCACCCGCCGCTGACCGTGCCCGTCGCGATCGACGAGATGGTCAACCGGTTCCTGGGTCACCCGTGGCAAAAGGACTACGGCTCTGCCCAGAATCTGGTGTTCCCGATTGGGATCATTGACCGCCCGTTCAAGCATGACCAGCCGCCGTGGACGGTTGACACGTCCGGGCCTGGCGCCAACGTCTTGATTCTGGGTGCTGGCGGTTCGGGCAAAACCACTGCCCTACAGACACTGATCTGTTCGGCCGCGTTGACCCACACTCCCGAGCAGGTTCAGTTCTACTGCCTGGCCTACAGCAGCACAGCGTTGACCACGGTCGCCCGATTCCCCCACGTGGGCGAGGTGGCCGGTCCCACAGATCCGTACGGTGTGCGCCGGACGGTGGCCGAGCTGCTGGCGCTGGTACGCGCGCGCAAGCGTAGCTTCCTCGAATACGGAATCGCGTCGATGGAGATGTTCCGGCGCCGCAAGTTCGGCGGCGAGGCCGGGCCGGTACCCAACGACGGGTTCGGCGATGTCTATCTGGTCATCGACAACTACCGGGCGCTGGCCGAGGAAAATGAGGTGCTGATCGAGCAGGTGAACGTGATCATCAACCAGGGCCCCTCGTTCGGGGTGCACGTGGTGGTCACCGCCGATCGTGAATCGGAGCTGCGGCCTCCGGTGCGTAGCGGTTTCGGTTCCCGGGTCGAATTGCGCCTGGCCGCAGTGGAGGACGCCAAGCTGGTGCGGTCCCGGTTCGCCAAGGACGTTCCGGTCAAGCCGGGACGTGGCATGGTTGCCGTCAACTACGTGCGACTGGACAGCGATCCGCAGGCGGGCCTGCACACACTGGTGGCCCGGCCGGCGCTGGCCAGCACACCCGACAACGTTTTCGAGTGCGACAGCGTGGTCGAGGCGGTCAGCCGGCTCACGAGCGGCGAGGCGCCTCCGGTGCGGCGGCTGCCGGCGCGGTTTGGCGTGGAGCAGGTCCGGGAGCTGGCCGCACGGGACACCCGTCAAGGTGTTGGCGGCGGCGGAATCGCCTGGGCGATATCGGAATTGGACCTGCAACCGGTCTATCTCAACTTCGCCGAGAATGGGCATTTGGTGGTGACGGGTCGACGCGAATGTGGGCGTACCACGACGCTGGCCACCATCATGGCCGAAATCGGACGGCTGTACGCGCCGGGTGCCAGCAGCGCACCGCCGACGTCGCAACCGTCTGCGCAGGTCTGGCTCGTCGACCCGCGCCGTCAATTGCTGACCGCCCTGGGCTCCGACTATGTGGAGAAATTCGCCTACAACCTCGACGGTGTATCGGCGATGATGGGCGAGCTGGCGACGGTTCTGGCCGGCCGTGAGCCGCCGCCCGGGTTGTCCGCCGAAGAGTTGTTGTCGCGGTCTTGGTGGAGCGGGCCGGAGATCTTCTTGATTGTCGACGACATCCAGCAGCTACCACCAGGTTTCGATTCGCCACTGCACAAGGCTGCTCCCTGGGTGACCAGGGCCGCCGATGTCGGCTTGCATGTGATCGTCACGCGTACGTTCGGCGGCTGGTCTTCAGCGGGCAGCGACCCGATGTTGCGGGCACTGCATCAGGCGAACGCGCCGTTGCTGGTGATGGACGCAGATCCGGACGAGGGTTTCATCCGCGGCAAGATGAAGGGCGGTCCGCTGCCCCGCGGCCGAGGCCTGTTGATGGCCGAAGACACCGGCGTGTTCGTACAGGTGGCAGCAACCGAGGTGCGCAGGTAGGACGGCTGGCGCTGCGCTGGGTTTGACTGAGATCAAACCCAGTGCAGTGGTAGCGACTTGAGCGCGAAAGTCTTTGACGGGAAAGCGATTTCGGGTTTGTAGCCCGAAGGCAGTTCGAAGTCGGGGATCTGCTTGAGCCATTCTGCGACGATCACGGTCAGTTCTATCCGCGCCAGATGAGAACCCAGGCAGCGGTGCGGTCCGCCGCCGAATCCCCAGTGCCTGTGCACCTTTCCGTCCATAACCAAATCGTCGGTAGACACCGCGTCGCTGCCGTCGCGGTTGATCGCGGCCATGCACAACCGCACCTGTGAGCCTGGCGGTAGCGTCATGCCGCCGACGTTGACGAACTCGGTGGTAACCCGGGGCGCCACTGGCGCTGACGGCTCCAGGCGAACGATCTCTTCGATGAAAACCCTGATTTGCTTGGGATTATCGCGAAGCTCCGCGCGCAGCTGCGGTCTGCGCGCCAATTCGAACAGAGAAAATCCGATCGCCGCCGTCACCGTGTCCAGACCCGCCAGGATCAACAGGTGGCTCATGCCCAGCAGCTCGAGATCAGTGAAGTCGCCCCCGCCGGTCATCACCTGCGACAACATGTCCGAGCCCGGTTTTTGCCGGCGCTGTTGGATGGCGTTGGTGAGATATTCGAACAGTTCGAGCTGCCCGCCCTCGAGCTCGGCCCTGGTGAGATAGGGCTTGTCGCCGATGATGGCGTCTTTCCAGGCGATCACACGGTCACGATCCTCGAGGGGCAGACCATAGAGGTCGAGGAACACCTGAAAGGGGTACAGCCGCGCGAAATCTGCCATCGCCTCGCACTCGCCCCGGCCGGCGAGGGCATCGATCATGTCAGCGGCGTGGCGCTGCAGCACCGGCCGAGACTTACTTAGCGCGTGCGGGCTGAAGTAGGGCTGCAGGAATTTGCGGTAGCGGGTGTGCTCCGGCGGGTCGAACGCCAGCGGGACCACCGGCAGCGGATTGCCCGGCGGCTGCAGCACTCGTGATGAAAAGGCCTTGGGGTTGCGCAACGCAGCAAGCACGTCCTCGCGTCGGGTCAGATAGTAGTAGCCATTCATGAACACCACGGGCCCGGCGTCTCGCAGTGTCTTCCATCCGACCCCTCGGTCGGCGGCCAACGGCAACGTCGAGTATTCAAGCCGCGGTAAGTAAAACCCACCGGCCTGGCCTTCGCCCAGAGTGCTCATGCGCTCAAAATCTTTCCCTTTGGTCCGTCTCGTTTCCCGGACGCCGACGCAGCCAAGCCGTGCTGCCATAGCCCAATATGGCATGCCCGATAAACACCCATCAATCCGACTGCTGGGGCCTGTCCAGCGGCGGCGGTTAGTCTACGTATCGATCTGTCCGCCCCGATCTGGCCTGGAGTGGTCGAGAGAGGACACCCCGTGAAGGTTCGTCTCGAAAAGTCGAAATGCGTGGGACACGCCCAGTGCTACGCGGTCGATCCAGACCTGTTCCCGATCGACGAGTCGGGCTACTCGGTCCTCGAAGAGCACCGGGTGCGTGCCGAGGACGAACAGTTGACCCGGGACGGTGTCGCCTCCTGCCCGGAGATGGCACTCATTCTCGAAGAGGACTGACGGAACGAGACAGAACCACCGTGTCGCGTTGTGCCCGCGGCGGGCGGCGCTCGCCGTTTCTGCAGGTGGCGGCGACCTGTCCGGATATTTGATTTAACGGTGGTTTAACAAAAGTTTGCGCGGAATGAAAAGTTGGTATCGTCGGCTCCCAAGCCCGGTTTCGCCGTCTAAAGTTTTTGTTGAGCGACGATTCGATCACGAACGAGGCGTCGCATGCAGGCGTCAAGCGGTGAAGGGATAGCTAGGCAGAAGGCACCAGCCGCGGACGATCCCTGGACGGGCTCAACGGAGAACGCCCGGAACGCGTCGGGTTGCCTGACGACAAGCGTTGGCCGCAGAGCTACAAGTATTCGCAGCAGCGTGGCTGCAAGTGCCCGACAGGGACAGCCGAGACTGCCAATCGTGGTCGGTTGAGGAGGGGTGGTGTTTGACTTCGGGGCGGTGCCGCCTGAGATCAATTCGGGCCGGATCTACGCTGGTCCTGGCTCGGGGCCGATGATGGCCGCTGCTTCAGCCTGGGATGGGCTGGCGGCCGAATTGAGTTCGGCCGCATCGGGCTACGGTTCGGTGGTTGCGGAGCTGACCAGTTCGCCGTGGCTCGGTCCGGCCTCGCGGTCGATGATGTCCGCGGTCGCGCCATACGTGAGCTGGCTCAGCGCGGCGGCCGCCCAGACGGAGGAGGCCGCCAGCCAGGCCCGCGCGGCCGCGGCCGCCTATGAGAACGCGTTTGTGATGACGGTGCCTCCGCCTGTGATCGCGGCCAACCGGGTTTTGTTGATGACGTTGACCGCGACCAATTTCTTCGGGCAGAACACCCCGGCGATCGCGGCGACCGAAGCTCAGTACATGGAAATGTGGGCCCAGGACGCCGCCGCCATGTACGGTTATGCCGGCTCGTCGGCGCTCGCCACGGAGTTGACCCGGTTCACGTCACCGCCAAATACCACCAACCAGTCCGCTCCAGCTGCCCAAGCCAGCGCCGCGCCGGCGGGCAACTCCGCGCAGACCACAGCAGCCACGATCCCGCAGCTGCTCTCCTTCGCCGCACTACCACAGGCGGTGCCGCAACTCTCATTGTCGCCGTCGGCTGCGTCATCCCCCACCGTATGGCAGATAATTCAGGCGCAAATACAAAATTTCTTGACATACGGGTTGCCTACGCCGGATAACAACTGGGCCGGGCTTTACCCCGGTATGTACAACTCGTTAAGGCAAACGCTGCAGGCCTATTTCGGGGTGGGCGTGGGAAACTTCGGTTGGAGCATTGGCCAGCAGCTGCAAACCGGCCTGGGAACGACGGCCGGCTCGGGCGGTGCCTGGTACCCGACACCCGAATTTGCCGCCTTAGGCGCCGGTGGTTGGAATTGGCACCCGTCGGCAAGCCTGGCGTCGTCCACCAAAATCGGCGGGCTTTCGGTACCGGCGAGTTGGGGCAACGCGCCCGGCGCTGCGGAACAGGCCGCCACGAAAGTGGTGAGCACCAACTTCGTCACCTCGCCGGGCCAAGCGAACCCTGCGAACGGAATGAACGCGGGGCTCGGCGGAGTCCCGCTCGGGTCGCGCGGCGCCCAACGCGCGGGCAACATGGGCGTCCGGTATGGATTCCGCTACAGCGTGCTCACCCGCCCACCGTCCGCAGGATAAGGCCATGTCCGCAGCAATGATCCAGCCCAACCACCACGGGAAGTGAAAGTTGCCAACAAATGAACAGCAGTTGTCCGGCAAATGAGTATTTCGCAGCGATGAGGCGCTGCGACGCCCGATAGAATTAACGTTATCAGCAACCAAATCCCGAAGGTCTTCGAGCCGGAAGGTTATCGAGGAGGAAATCGCATGTCGTATGTGACCACGCAACCAGAGGCGCTGGCGGCGGCGGCCGGCACCTTGCAGGGGATCGGCTCGGCGATGAGCTCCCAGAATGCCGCGGCCGCCGCGCCCACGACGGGTGTCGTGCCGGCGGCCGCCGATGAGGTGTCGGCGCTGACCGCGGCGCAGTTCGCCGCGCATGCCCAGATGTATCAGGCCGTCAGTGCCCAGGCTGCGGCAATTCACGAAATGTTCGTCAACACCCTGGGCATCAGCTCGGGGTCGTATGCGGCGACCGAGGCGGCCAACGCGGCCGCGGCCGGCTAAGGGAGGGGTCAGGACATGACGATCGATTTTGGTGCGTTGCCGCCCGAGGTCACCTCGGCGATGATGTACTCCGGTCCGGGATCATCATCCATGGTGGCCGCGGCCTCGGCCTGGAACGCGCTGGCCGCCGAACTCGCGTCGGCAGCACAGGGCTACGGCAAAGTGGGCACCCAGCTGGCCAGCGAAGAGTGGCTGGGGCCGGCTTCAGCGGCGATGGCGCAGGCCGTCGAGCCGTATGTAACCTGGATGACGACGACGGCCGGCCAAGCCGAGCATGCCGCCACCCAGGCCCAGTCGGCCGCGGCGGCCTTTGAGGCCGCATTCGCCTCGGTGGTGCCCCCGCCGTTGATCGCGGCCAACCGTGCCGAGCTGGCGCAAGCGCTGCAGACCAACACCTTGGGCCAGAACAACGGGGTGATCGCACAGTTGGAATCCCAATACGCAGAAATGTGGGCCCAAGACGCCGCGGCCATGTACAACTACGCCGGGTCTTCTGCGACGGCCTCGAAGGTCACGCCGTTTGCCGCAGCTCCGGCGATTTCCAACCCGGCCGCTACGACCACCCAGGCTGCCGCGGTCAGCGCGGCCGCCGCCACCCCGGCCGCCTCGATCCAGAGCTCGCTGCAAGGTTTCCTCAGCCAGATCACCGGCCAGCTGGGACTGCTCTCCTCGCCCAGCGTGTCGCAGCTCACGTCGGGCAATCCAATCCTGACCCAAATCTGGTTCCTCTTGTCCGGGCAGACCACGCTGCCTACCAACCTGGGCACCTTCATGCAGGGCTACAACAACTATTCGAGCTTCTTCTACAACACCGAGGGTCTGCCGTACTTCAGCGTTGGTATGGGCAACTTCGGTGTTCAGATGGCCAAAACGGCGGGGTTGCTCACCACCGCGGCACCGGCGGCGGCAGCCCTCCCCAAGCCCCCCGGGATAGGCGGAATTCTCGGCACCGGCGCCGGTGCCGGCAGCCAGGTGGCGGCTGGTTTGGGCACCGGAGCCCACGTCGGACACCTGGCAGTTCCGTCCTCGTGGCCTGGAGCGTCGGCGGCGCCGACGGTGCGCCCAGCTGTGCAGGCGATCAGTGAGCCCATAACCTCACCCGAGTCCGGGGCCGCAAACGTGGTAGGCGGCATGCCCGTGGCCGGAACGGGTACCGGGCGTGGGATCGGCGCGGGTCCCCGATATGGGTTCAAACCTACCGTCATGGCGCGCCCACTCCCCGCCGGCTAACCACACACAAAAGGCGCGCCCGCCGCACCACTTGCGACCCGCGAGCCGTCAGTAGGGAGTCTCAATTCAAAGGAGCACTCAAAATGATTATCCGCCTTCTAGTTACGGTAGTCGCGTTGCTTGGCCCGCTGGGAGCTGTCTCGACCGCTCATGCCGACACCAATGACAACAAATTCCTGGCGGATTTGCAGTCCGAGGGCATCACCGACCATGTATCTCCCGCGCACGCGATCGAGGCCGCTCATTTGGTCTGCCAGAAACTTGACCAGGGCTATACGCCTACCGAGGTGGCGTATGACGTGCTGAACAGCAGTTCTATGCCTAGCTACCATGCCGGCTACTTCGTCGGCTCGGCCATTGACGTATATTGCCCGCAGTACAGGCCTGAAGAGACGCCTGGGGTGGGGTGACGGAGCCCTGACGGTGCTGTCACGGTAGTGGTCGTGGGGGGCCTGAGCGGATCGGCGGGGTGAGCACCGCAACGGCGTCGTCCAAGGGCCATCGGTACTCCGTTGAGATCATCAACCAGGTGCTGGCTGCGCTTTCGGTTCGCGCTGAGCTTTCTTGCCGTCGAGGAGCTGAAGCCGGAACGGGTGCCGGCACCCGATCGGGCGGGCTCGCGGCCCGCAGAACCCGCAGGTGCAGTGGGCCATGTTGGCTCAGGTCCTGAGCTGATCGTCCCGGCGCGGCTCTCCCTGCGGCGGGATTTTATCCACCGACCCGTTGAGAGCTCAAAAATACGCAGGTCAGCGCGCTGTTCCAGGCCGAAATCAGCGATCTGTTCACTCCCTTGGCTGTGAGTCTGCTGAGTGGACCGACGGCCAGGTCAGACGCTGTTACTGTGTCGTTACAGCAGGTGAATTCGTCGTACCACTCAGTGAACAAATGCGAACAGGTGGCGTCGAAGGCAACCTGGTGCGTAACAGTCATCTACTCTCTTGCAGAGGGTTTGATGGGGATCATTTGATGGGGATCATCCGAGGGAGGAAAATAGCATGTCGTTCGTGACCACACAGCCGGAAGCCTTGGCTGCGGCGGCCGGAAATCTGCAGGGTATCGGCTCGACAATGAGCGCCCAGAACGCGGCTGCGGCGGCCCCAACGACTGGGGTAGTCCCGGCGGCTGCCGATGAGGTGTCGGCGCTGACCGCGGCCCAGTTCGCCGCACACGCACAGATGTACCAGGCGGTAAGCGCCCAGGCCGCCGCGATTCACGAGATGTTCGTCAACACCCTGACAACCAGTTCCGGTTCGTACGCGGCCACCGAGGCCACCAACGCAGCCGCTGCCCGCTGACCGGGTTTGGCAGTTTCGTACAAGGCCCGGGACGGATTAGCTACGGACGTGAGTTCCACGGCAACCTCCCAGCGTTCGGTGATTTCGGGGTCTCACGGCTTGGCCGGGACAGCGCCCCGTGGCACCGTGAGTACTCCGTCAATTCCGACACCGAGGTCCGGGTTCGACGTCCATCTTGCCCTGAGTCGACGCCCAGTGGCCGCCGGCTGATGGAAGGGGGATCATCCGTAGTTTTCCGGTCGGCGGCTGCGCCAGCACGTAGCCGATCGGCCCTCGCGTCCACAACGACAGATGATCTAGGCAGTACGTAATAAGGAGACATCAGGTGACTACGCGTTTTATGACCGACCCGCACGCGATGCGGGCGATGGCGGGCCGGTTTGAGGTGCACGCCCAGACGGTTGAGGACGAGGCCCGCAGGATGTGGGCGTCCTCGCAGAACATCTCCGGCGCCGGCTGGAGCGGCATGGCCGAGGCGACCTCGTTGGACACCATGGGCCAGATGAATCAGGCGTTCCGCAACATCGTGAACATGCTGCACGGGGTGCGCGACGGGCTGGTTCGCGACGCCAACAACTACGAGCAGCAAGAGCAGGCCTCCCAGCAGATCCTCAGCAGCTAGCTTCCAAAGCCACAGCTGCGTACGCTTCCTCACGTTAGGAGAACACCGATATGACCATTAATTACCAGTTCGGGGACGTTGACGCCCACGGCGCAACTATCCGCGCGCAGGCCGCGTCGTTGGAGGCCGAGCACCAGGCAATCGTTCGTGACGTGCTTGCTGCCGGCGACTTTTGGGGCGGCGCCGGTTCGGTGGGTTGCCAGGAGTTCATCACCCAGTTGGGTCGCAACTTCCAGGTGATCTACGAGCAGGCCAACGCCCACGGCCAAAAGGTGCAGACCGCCGGCAGCAACATGGCGCAAACCGACAGCGCTGTCGGCTCTAGCTGGGCCTAAAACCGAACTTCAGGCGCGGTAGCACACCAGCCGGCAGGTGTGCTGTCGTGTCCTGCAGTTAACTTGCACGTCGACCCTCTGAGGTAGGGATGGATCAACAAAGTACCCGCACCGACATCACTGTCAACGTCGACGGCTTCTGGATGCTTCAGGCGCTGCTGGATATTCGGCACGTTGCGCCCGAGCTGAGGTGCCGGCCGTACGTATCCACCGACTCCAACGACTGGTTGAACGAGCACCCGGGGATGGCAGTGATGCGAGAACAGGGCATCGTCGTCAACGACGCGGTCAACGATCAGGTTGCCGCCCGGATGAGGGTGCTCGCCGCGCCCGACCTCGAGGTCGTCGCCCTGCTGTCACGCGGCAAGTTGCTCTACGGTGTCGTCGAAGACGAGGACCAGCCGCCAGGTTCGCGCGACATCCCCGAGAACGAGTTCCGGGTGGTGTTGGCCCGCCGCGCTCAGCACTGGGTGTCCGCGGTTCGGGTTGGCAACGACATCACCGTGGACGATGTCGCGGTCGCGGACAGCGCCTCGATCGCCGGCCTGGTGATCGACGGCCTGGAGTCGATTCACCACGCCGACCCGGCCGCGATCAACGCGGTCAACGTGCCACTGGAGGAGATGCTGGAGGCGACGAAGTCCTGGCAGGAATCGGGCTTCAACGTCTTCTCTGGCGGAGATCTGCGGCGAATGGGCATCAGCGCTTCCACGGTGGCAGCGCTGGGGCAGGCGCTTTCAGATCCCGCGGCCGAGGTCGCTGTCTATGCGCGGCAGTACCGAGACGACGCCAAGGGCCCCAGCTCCTCGGTGCTGTCCCTGAAGGACGGATCAGGGGGCCGCGTCGCGCTGTACCAGCAGGCACGAACGGCCGGTTCCGGCGAGGCGTGGCTGGCCATCTGCCCGGCAACCCCGCAACTGGTGCAAGTAGGGGTGAAGACCGTTTTGGACACGCTGCCGTATGGCGAGTGGAAAACGCATAGCAGAGTTTGACAGCAAGGTACGAAACGCAAAGTGCAACAAAATTTTTGAACATAAAGTGCGGTCAGGGCGCAAAAGCGGCATACTTCTCTAGAATCGGCAGCAAAACTGAAAACTGACGTCAACCACAACTATTAGTCGCGAGGCGAGGCAAATGAATTCGGAGTGGGTCGAGCCGCAACTCACAGGGGGCTACGGCACCTCGGTGAGTACACCGACAGCGCCCCGCGCGCGACTGAAGACACCTTGTAACACATTCGCCACAGCAGGGGGTGCAGGACAATGACCGCAGTAGCTGACGCGCCACAGACCGAACTTGAGGGCGTCAATGCGCCCCGGGCTGTCGTCGTGGGCATCATGGCCGGCACGGGTGTCCAGATCGGCGTGCTGTTGGATGCCAACGCCCCGGTTTCGGTGCTGACCGACCCCTTGCTGAAAGTGGTGAACAGTCGGCTCAGGGAGCTTGACGAGACCCCGCTGGAGGCCACTGGGCGCGGCAGGTGGGCGCTGTGCATGGTTGACGGCACGCCGTTGCGCGCCACCCAGTCGCTGACCGAACAAGACATCTATGACGGCGACCGACTGTGGATTCGGTTCTTGTCAGATACCGAGCATCGGTCGCAAGTCATCGAGCACATCTCCACCGCGGTTTCGGCGAATCTCAGCAAGCGATTCGCCGCGATCAACCCAATCGTGGCTGTGCAGGTCGGGGCGTCGATGGTGGCGACCGGGGTGGTCCTTGCGTCAGGTGTACTGGGCTGGTGGCGCTGGCACCACAACACGTGGTTGACCACCGTCTTCGCCGCGGTGATCGGCGTGCTGGTGTTGACGGTCGCCGTATTGCTGCTGATGCGTGCCAAGACGGACGCGGACCGGCGCATTGCCGACATCATGCTGATGAGCGGGCTCGCTCCGGTGACAGTGGCGGCCGCCGCAGCACCGCCCGGTCCGGCCGGGTCTCCGCAAGCTGTGCTGGGCTTCGGGGTCCTCACCGTGGCCGCGGCACTGGCACTGCGGTTCACCGGTCGCCGACTGGGGATTTACACCGCAATCGTCATCATTGGTGCGCTGGCAACGCTTGCAAGCCTGTCCCGGATGGTCGCGGCGACCAGTGCGGTGACGTTGCTCTCCTGCCTGGTACTGACCTGCGTGATCGCCTACCACGCTGCACCCGCGCTGTCCCGACGGCTGTCCGGCATCCGACTGCCGGTGTTCCCGTCCGCCACCAGCCGGTGGGTTTTCGAGGCTCGACCCGACCTCCCGACCACCGTGGTGGTGTCCGACGGCGGTCCGCCGACCTTGGAAGGGCCGGCATCGGTGCGTGATGTGCTGCTGCAAGCCGAGCGCGCACGGTCATTCTTGAGCGGCTTGCTGGTGGGGCTAGGCGTCCTGACGGTGGTGTGCATGACCGCGTTGTGCGATCCACACACCGGGCAACGTTGGCTGCCACTGATCCTCGCTGGATTCACCGCAGGCTTCCTGCTGTTGCGCGGCCGCTCATACGTCGACCGCTGGCAGGCGATCACCTTGGCCACGACCGCCGTGATCATCGTTGCTGCGGTGGCCGTGCGGTATGCGCTGGTGTTGTCCTCGACTTTGTCGGTGTCGATCGTGGCGGCGATCCTGGTACTGCTGCCGGCAGCGGGCATGACAGCTGCGGCTGTTGTGCCCAACACCATCTACAGTCCGCTATTCCGCAAGTTTGTGGAATGGATCGAATACCTCTGCCTGATGCCGATCTTCCCGCTCGCATTGTGGTTGATGAATGTCTATGCAGCGATTCGGTACCGGTAGCAGCAGGTTGTGGTGTGGTCGCGCGTCTACCGCGACCATCACCGTGATCCTGCTCGCCTCAGGTGCGTTAGCCGGCCTGCCGCCGGCGTATGCAATTTCGCCTCCGACGATTGATCCGGGCGCGTTGCCGCCTGACGGTCCGCCTGGACCGATAGCACCGATGAAGCAGAACTCCTACTGCACTGAAGTTGGGGTGCTGCCCGGCACCGACTTTCGGTTGCAGCCGAAGTACATGGAGATGCTGAACCTGAAAGAGGCATGGCAATTCGGCCGCGGCGAGGGGGTGAAGGTCGCCGTCATCGACACGGGTGTGGCTCCACACCCCAGGTTTCCGCACCTGATCCCTGGCGGCGACTATGTGATGGCGGGTGGTGATGGGTTGTCGGACTGCGACGCCCACGGCACCATCGTGGCGTCGATGATCGGCGCGGCGCCGGCCAACGGGGCGGTGCCGCTGCCGGCGGTACCGCGCAGGCCGGTCACCATTCCCACAACAGAGAAGCCACCACCACCGCAGACTGTGACGCTTTCACCAGTGCCACCTCAGACAGTGACGGTGATTCCGGCTCCGCCGCCCGAGGAAGGGGTTCCGCCTGGCGCGCCGGCACCGGCACCGGCTCCGCCGCCGGCTCCGGCTCCGCCGCCGGCTCCCGGTGAGCAGGCACCGGCAGGCAACCGTGGCGGCGGCACGGTGACAATACCCAGCTACTCCGGTGGTCGGCAGGTAGTCGCCGTTGACAACCCGCATCCGCTTGACCCGGCGCCGCCGCCGCCTGATGCATTCAGCGGGATCGCGCCGGATGTAGAACTGATTTCGATCCGCCAATCAAGTCAGGCGTTTGGCCTCAAGGACCCGTACACCGGGGATGAAGATCCGCAGACACAAGCAAAGATCGACAATGTCCAGACGATGGCGCGAGCGATCGTGCATGCTGCCAACATGGGAGCTTCGGTGATCAACATCTCCGACGTCACATGTATGAGCGCCCGCAATGTCATCGACCAGGGTGTCCTGGGCGCCGCAGTCCACTATGCATCTGTCGACAAGAACGCGGTCATCGTGGCCGCGGCCGGCGACAGCAGCAAGAAGGACTGCAAGCAGAACCCGATCTTTGATCCGTTGCAGCCTAACGATCCCCGCGATTGGAGCGCCGTCACCACTGTGGTGACGCCGTCCTGGTTCAGCGACTATGTCCTGACGGTCGGCGCAGTCGACACCAATGGTCAGCCATTGAGTCAAACGAGTATCGCGGGACCGTGGGTCTCGATCTCCGCGCCGGGAACCGACGTCATCGGACTCTCGCCCCGTGACGACGGTCTGATCAACGCGATTGACGGCCCGGACAACACGTTGCTGGTTCCGGCCGGCACCAGCTTTTCGGCCGCGATCGTGTCCGGCGTGGTTGCGCTCGTACGCGCTAAGTACCCCGAGTTATCGGCGTACCAAGTCATGAATCGGTTGATTCGCACGGCCAGGCCGCCCGCTCGCGGCGTGGACAACCAGGTCGGTTACGGTGTGGTCGACCCTGTGGCAGCACTGACCTGGGATGTGCCCGAAGGGCCGGCCAAGCCGCCGAAGCAGCTGTCGGCACCGCTGGTGCTGCCGAAGCCGCCCGCCGCGCGCAATATGGCGCCAGTGTGGGTGGCCGCCGGGGGATTGACCGGGGCACTACTTATAGGCGGTGCGGTGTTCGGTATGGCGACATTAATGCGGCGATCACGGAAGCGACGATGAAGGCTCAGCGCAGGTTCGGGTTAGCTCTGTCGTGGGCGCGGTTGACGGCGGTGTTTTTGGTTGACGTGCTGATTTTGGTGCTGGCCAGTCATTGCCCGGATTCGTGGCAGGGCCAGCATCGTGTGGCGTGGTGGGTTGGTGTGGGCCTCGCGGCGGTGGTGACGTTGTTGTCGGTGGTGACCTATCGCGGGATCACGGTGACCTCTGGTGTGGCTGCCTGGGTGCGGGATCGGTCTGCCGATCCGGATACGGCGCTGGGGGCCGGGTGTACGCCGGCGATCGATTACCAGCGTCGCTTCGGGCGTGACACGGTCGGGGTGCGTGAGTATCAGGGCCACTTGGTAACGGTGATCGCGGTCGACGGCGGTGAAGGCGATCCGTCGGGTCGGCATCGTCACCGGACGTCGTCGTCGGCGGTGCTGCCGGTGGTGGCAGTCGCTGAAGGCTTGCGTCAATTCGATATTCGGCTCGATGCCATCGACATCGTGTCTGTGGAGGTGCGTGGCGGGGTTGAGGCTGCCAGGGCGTCGGCTTCGTTGGACGAGTGGGGCCCTGAGGAGTGGGGAGTGGTGGGTGATCAGCCCGCCGTTGATCGGCGCCGCACGTGGTTGGTGTTGCGGATGAATCCGCAGCGCAACGTGGCTGCAGTGGCATGTCGTGATTCGTTGGCGTCGACGCTGGTGGCGGCCACTGAGCGGTTGGTTCAGGATCTGGATGGGCAAAGTTGTGCGGCGCGGCCGTTGACTGCTGATGAGCTGGCCGAGGTCGATAGCGCGGTGTTGGCGGAGCTGGAGCCGACATGGAGTCGTCCGGGTTGGCGTCATCTCAAGCATTTCCACGGGTATGCGACCAGCTTTTGGGTGACACCGTCTGATATCAGCTCGGAGACGCTGGATGAGTTGTGGTTGTCGGATACCTCCGAAGTGGGGGCCACGGTGATCACGGTGCGGCTGACCACGCGGGTGGGGCGGCCTCAGTTGTCGGCGTGGGTGCGCTATCACAGCGACGCACGTCTGCCCAAGGAGCTATCGGCGGGGCTCAACCGGCTCACCGGCCGCCAGTTGGCCGCGGTGCGCGCCAGCCTTCCGGCCCCGGCGACCCGCCCCCAACTGGTCGTACCCAGCCGCGAACTGCGAGACCAGGACGAGCTGGAACTGCCAGTGGGTCAAGTACAGGAACACGCACCAATTCCGTCCGCAGGGCGATGACACGCCCGCAGTCAACCGCTGAAGGTGCCCGCAACGCCATGGTCGCCGGCCTTCTGGCATCGGGGATCTCTGTCAATGGACTTCAGCCCAGCCACAACCCGCAGGTGGCGGCACAGATGTTCACCACCGCTACCACGCTGGATCCCGCGATGTGCGATGCCTGGCTGGCGCGGGTGCTCGCCGGTGACCAGAGCATCGGGGTGCTCGCCGGCGCATGGGCGGCAGTAAGGACTTTCGGTTGGGAGACCCGCCGCCTCGGTGTCACCGACTTGCAGTTCCGCCCCGAGGTCTCCGACGGGTTGTTTCTGCGACTGGCGATTACCAGCGTGGATTCGCTGGCCTGTGCCTATGCTGCCGTTCTCGCCGAGGCCAAGCGCTATGAGGAGGCGGCGGAACTGCTCGACGCCACCGAACCCCGTCATCCTTTCGATACTGAACTGGTGAGCTATATGCGGGGTGTGCTGTACTTCCGCACCAAACGCTGGCCAGAGGTGCTCGTCCAGTTCCCGGAGGCAACGCCGTGGCGTCACCCCGAGCTCAAAGCTGCGGGCGCGGCAATGGCCACCACGGCACTCGCGTCGCTAGGGGTATTCGAGGAGGCCTTCCGGCGCGCGCAGGAAGCCATCGAAGGGGACCGGGTGCCGGGCGCGGCCAACATCGCGCTGTACACCCAAGGCATGTGCCTGCGGCATGTTGGCCGCGAAGAGGAAGCCGTCGAACTGTTCCGCCGCGTGTATTCGCGCGATGCGAAGTTCACCCCGGCCCGCGAAGCGCTGGACGACCCCAGCTATCGGCTGGTGCTGTCCGACCCGGAAACGATTGAGGCGCGCAAAGATCCGTGGGATCCGGACAGTGCGCCGACCCGCGCACAGACCGAGGCGGCTCGTCATGCCGAGATGGCTGCGAAGTACTTGGCAGAAGGGGATGCCGAACTCAACGCGATGCTCGGCATGGAGCGAGCCAAGAGGGAGATCAAACTCATCAAGTCGACGACCAAGGTGAATTTGGCGCGCGCCAAGATGGGACTTCCGGTACCGGTGACATCGCGCCACACCTTGTTGCTGGGGCCGCCCGGTACTGGGAAGACATCAGTAGCAAGGGCCTTCAGCAAGCAGCTGTGCGGGTTGACCGTACTGCGCAAGCCGCAGGTGGTGGAGACCAGTCGCACCAAGCTGTTGGGCCGGTACATGGCTGATGCCGAGAAGAACACCGAGGAGATGCTCGAGGGCGCGCTGGGTGGCGCGGTCTTCTTCGATGAGATGCACACTCTGCACGAGCGGGGCTATTCCCAAGGCGATGCCTACGGCAACGCGATCATCAATACGCTGCTGCTGTACATGGAGAATCATCGCGACGAGCTGGTGGTGTTCGGCGCGGGTTATGCCAAGGCGATGGAAAAGATGCTCGAGGTGAATCAGGGTCTGCGACGGCGGTTTTCGACGGTGATCGAGTTCTTCAGCTACACCCCGGACGAGCTGATCGGGTTGACCCGATTGATGGCTCAGGAGAACGAAGACGTCATCACCGGCGAAGAGGCCCAGGTGCTGTTGCCGGCGTACACCAGGTTCTACACGGAGCAGAGCTACTCCGAGGACGGCGATCTGATCCGCGGCATCGATCAGCTCGGTAATGCCGGCTTCGTGCGCAATGTCGTCGAGAAGGCCCGCGACCACCGTAGCTTCCGCCTCGACGACGAAGACCTCGACGCGGTGCTGAACAGCGATCTAACCGAATTCAGTGCGGACCAACTGCGTCGGTTCAAGGAGTTGACCCGGGAGGACCTCACCGAAGGCCTCAGCGCTGCAGTAGCGGAGAAGAAGACGACGACGTAAGGGCTCTCTCTCGCCTGACGTCAGCCGCTAACCCTCGCGCCTGTAGGGGCGGCGCACGAGCAACTTCTCAGGACGCAGCCGCCGACCGGCGCCCTGAGGATCCACGAGGGGAACCCTGAGGCGCCTGCTAAGCCACCGTAGCCCACGCGAGTCGCGCCTGTCGCAGTGTTGCCGAGTGGCCGCGCAAGCCGAGGACCCCGAAGTACTCCTACGACACTCTCAAAGTGCTGCAAAAGGTTTGGGCCGCCTCGGGTGGGCAGTGTGGGAAGTATCTGGCTCGGCCCGGACCCGGCGACTGCTTTGCCGCCGCGGTCAGCCGACGGCGGGCGTTATCACGCGACCAGCCCGTCACCTCGACCACCTGATCCAGAATCTGCCCCTTGTCCTTCTTCGAAGCCTTCACACACGCCGCGGCGTACTTGCTGATCTCCGCGCGAGACGTCATCGACAACCCACTTCCCATGCCTGCGGAGCATCCACCGTTTCGCGGGCATTCTTACCTGAGGCACCGAGGGCGTCCCGCGGGCACTTTTCGTGATGCTTGCCGGTGGGTTGACTCCCATCGCTCCGAGTGTCACGATGGCCCTTGCATGCACCTCGCTAGGTGAGGCTTCTGCACGGATACAGGCCACTGACCTCGAACGTCGAAAGACGCCCCGGGTCAGGACAGCTCTTCCCGGCTTAAGGGTTGAGCCCAAGTGGCTTCCGGCTTGGTTAGCTGGATACGCCGTGTGGTGCCAAAGCTCTGACGAGAGGGGTGCCGCGTCCGGTGGGTTTCCGCTGGACTCTCATCCCTGCGTGCCATGCCCGGCATCCCCGTGTGCCTTGGCCCCGAGGAGGTGAGAGCGAAGTGAGTCCCGGCGATAGTCCGTACTCGAGATCGACCATTTCGTTCCGATCCGACCCCGGCACCGTTTTCGCACTCTGAACCGGCTTACTCCTATTCCCTGATCTGCACGCCTCCGCTTCGCGGGGAGTGTGGATCGAGTGCGCGGGAAATAGCCACAGAAGTGGCCATTTCGGCCTCGGGCTCGGTCTTCTGTCAGGAGAAGTTCGATGTCGTTTGTCATTGCCCATCCAGAAGTGCTGGCTACGGCCGTCGGTCACCTGGACCGTGTTGGATCGGTCATGGCCGCGCAGAATGCAGCCGCGGCGCTTGCGACAACGGGTTTGGCTCCTGCCGCCGCTGATGAGGTATCAGCCTTGACCGCAACACAATTCAGCGCCCAAGTCGCCATATATCAAGCGGTGGGCGTCCAGGCGATGACAGTCGACAAGTTGCTTGTCGCAACCTTGGGCGCCGGCGCCGGTTCGTATGCGGCCACCGAAGCCGCCAACAGCATCACAGTCAGCTAAAGGAAGAGGCCAACGATGACCGCCGCACTGGACTTTGCAACGCTGCCGCCCGAAATCAACTCCGCGCGCATGTATTCCGGAACTGGCGCCGGCCCGATGCTGGCCGCCGCTTCGGCGTGGAACGCGTTAGCCGCAGAATTGCGTGCCACCGCGTTGTCTTATGGCTCGGTGCTTTCCGCCCTGGCAGGTGAAGAGTGGTATGGACCCGCATCGGCATCGATGGCGGCCGCAGCCACACCGTATGTGGCGTGGATGAGCACCACTGCCGTACAGGCTGAGCAGACGGCCGTTCAGGCTGAGGCGGCCGCAGGCGCCTATGAGGCCGCGTTCGCCGCAACGGTCCCGCCGCCGGTGATCGCGGCCAACCGTGCCCAGCTGACGGCACTGGTGGCTACCAACATCCTGGGCCAGAACACTCCTGCGATCGCTGCCACCGAGGCGCAGTACGCCGAAATGTGGGCCCAAGACGCGATGGCCATGTACGGCTACGCCGGTTCCTCGACAGCAGCCACTCGGCTGAGCCCGTTCAGCCAGCCTCAACAGGTCACCAGCTCCGGCGCGCTGACCTCGCAATCCACTGCAGTCAGCCAAGCCGCGGCCACCTCGGCGGGCAGCCAGCAGAGCACGCTGTCACAGCTGATCTCCGCGGTGCCCAGCGCATTGCAAGGACTGGCGGCGCCGACCTCGGGGTCAGGACTCGGCGCGCTGGGTGCCGACCTGCTCTCGTCTGGCTCAGGCTCATCGAGCACCGGGCTGGCAGGACTGCTCAACATGATTTCCGGCGCGGATGGTTCGCCAATAGGCAACCTGTTGAACGCGAACATCTGGAACACCATTTTTTCGTCCGGCTTCTACATGCCTGGCAACTGGTTGGGAAGCGCCACCGACTTCATGGGTCTCGCCGGTGGGCAAGCTGCCTCTCAAGCTCTCGGAGACATCGCCGCAGGCCCGCTCGGCCCCGCCCCGGCCGGACCTCTGGGCGCCTTTGGATCCTTCGGCAACTCCGTGCAAGCCGGGCTCGGGCAGGCAGCCATCGTCGGCAAGCTGGCGGTACCCCCGGCTTGGACCGCCGCCGCGCCACTCCACGGCCCCCTGGCCTCATCATTGGGGGGCACACCGATGGTCGCACCCGCGCCAGCAGCGGCAGCCGGCATGCCCGGCATGCCCCTTGGCAACATGGCCGGCCAAGGCTTCGGCCGTGCCGTGCCCCAATACGGCTTCCGTCCCAGTTTCGTCGTACGACCGCCTGCGGCCGGGTGAGATACAGCAATGTCCTCGGCGGTTGCGCTGCCATCACGCATCTGATCTGAGCATTCGCAACACCCGGTTCCGGCTGCCGCGGGTTTCGCTGAGACGACCTTCGCTGGAGACTCGATCGGCTGGATGGTGCCGCGCGACGGCCTCCCAGCAAGCTTTCAGTAATCAATAAGCGGAGTGACAGCGGTTTATCAGTACCGTTGCCAGACGTCGTGGGTAACCTCTCCCTAACGCAAGGAGAACCCGTCATGACGATCAGTTATCAGTTCGGCGACGTCGCTGCCCACGGGGCCACCATCCGGGCCCGGGCCGCGTCGTTGGAGGCCGAGCTTCAGGCCATCGTCCGTGATGTGCCCGCCGCAGGGGATTTTTGGGGAGGAGCCGGGTTCGTGGCCTGTCGGGAGTTCATCACTCAATTGGGGCGCAACTTTCAGGTGAACTACCAGCAGGCCAATGTGCACGGCCAAACGGTGCAGGCCGCCGGCAGCAACATGGCCGGTACCGATAGTGCCGTCGGCTCCGACTGGGCCTAACGCTCAACAATGTCGAGTTGTGCCAGCGTCACCAGCATCACCACCGGCCGTTCGGACGCGACTGCCGGTGTTGTTGACGAGCCAGCAATCAAAAATTTTGCCACCGAGGGTCAAATCCGGCTGGCCTGGTGGCAGTACTATCCCGGGACAACGTCGCAGGATATTTCAATCCCATATGCGGGGTGCAGTTGCCGACTCGATGCGCTTCGGCGCAACGGCGGCATTGAGGCATATCTAGAACGTAGATTGTTTCGGCAATGGCGCCAAAGAGAATAGTAGAGTTCATGATCGACCCGCCCTTGATATGCTTGAGGCGGGTCTTTCTGCGGCTTAATCGTCGTCGAATTCAAGGCGACCGGACGACTTTTCTGGTTGTTTGCTGAATGAGGGCCGACATGGTGATGAAGAGTATTATTTATTGTTGCTGCGGTAGCTGTATCGATTTCTCACGCGGAGCGGCGGGGCGGCGGGATTTGCTTTTAACATTGCGATTACGTGATGGGAACACAACGCGAATAAGTTTTGTGCCGGATGATCGTAATGTTCGGGTAGGGCGCCCGAGACAAGGCCGATGGTCGGCACTCGTAAAGTTTTCAGATGGGGAGAGCGTAGGGCGGTTGCCATCAAACACGGAGAAATCAATCGTGGCGCAGTTGAGAGATATTTGGTGAGTTCGATAGGAACTTTGTTAGCTTGCGTGCGGAACTACAGGGCCGTGAATACCATGGCGGTCAGCTAAGAACCGGAGGTCGCAGATGATAGATTTTGGGGCGCTTCCGCCCGAGATCAATTCGGGGCGGATGTATGTGGGTCCGGGTACGGGCCCGATGTTGGCTGCGGCCGCGGCTTGGGATGAGTTGGCTGCGGAGTTGCAGTCCACGGCGGCCTCGTATGGCTCGACCATCGAGGGCCTGACCGTCGGATCGTGGACCGGTCCGTCCTCGATCACGATGGCGGCCGCGGCGGCGCCGTATGTGGCGTGGATCGGCGCTACGGGCGCACAGGCTGAGCAGGCCGCTACACAGGCCAAGATTGCGGCCGGCGCTTATGAGACGGCGTTTGCGGCCACGGTTCCTCCGCCGGTGATTGTCGCCAACCGTGCGCTGTTGATGTCGTTGATCGCCACCAACATCTTCGGGCAGAACACCCCGGCGATCGCGGCCACCGAAGCCCACTACATGGAGATGTGGGCCCAAGACGCCGGGGCGATGTACGCCTATGCCGGGTCCTCGGCCGGCGCTGCACAGTTGACGCCATTTACCGCGCCGCCGCAAACTACGAATTCGGCGGCGGCGGCCAATCAATCGGCCGTGGCGGCCCAAGTCGCGGGGAACTCTGCCAGCTCGAATGTAGCGTCGCAGCTGTCCCAGCTGATCACCTCGGTGCCGAATACGCTGCAAAGCCTGGCGACGACCAGCACGCCGGCGGCGGCGGCGTCGTCGTTATTGCCGGGGCTCTCATTGCCACCGGGGCTCGCGACCAACCTGACAAACTTGAACATAATCCTTTCGACCATCGACGGGGCGTACTCGCCCTTCTTCGGGTGGAGCTCGATCCCCGGTGGCCCGTTCCTGTCGTTTGGGCAGGTTTACGCCTACTCCCAAAACGCGTTGGGTCTCAACGCCTTTTACACCCCGAAAGCCATCACCGGGACGTTGGCGCCGCTGGCTCCTGAGCTGACGCCAAATCTGGGCTCCGCGGGCTTGGCTGGGGGGCCGATAGCTGGGGGGCCAGTATCGGGGGCTATGGGCAAGGCGGCCCTGGTTGGGAGTATGTCGGTGCCACACGGCTGGACCCAAGCCGCCCCGGCGATCAGAACACTCGCCTCGGTGCTACCCAGCAACGTGGCAGCCGCCCCGGCTGCCTCACTGGCCGGCGAGGGCGGCGTATTCAGCGAAATGGCTCTGTCCAGCCTGGCAGGACGCGCCCTCGGCGCTACCACGTTCGCCTCCGCAGGCGGTGCTGCGGCAAGGTCGCTCGGCGGTGTCGTCGCCGAGGCTGACCCCGCCGCAGCCACCATCATCGTGATACCGGCACTCGAGGGCTGAACTGCAATGACTGCCGTGACGACGGACAGCGGCCCAGCACGGGCCGGCCAGGCGCACGCGACCAGGTAAGGGGTACAGACATGTTTTACGCAGCGTTTCCACCGGAGATCAACTCGGGCCGGATGTACGCCGGTCCGGGATCGGGGCCGATCCTGGCTGCCGCGTCGGCCTGGGACGGGCTGGCCGCAGAATTGCAGTCCACAGTCGCCTCCTATTCGTCGGTGATCGACAGCTTGACCAGCGGGCCGTGGGTAGGTCCGTCCTCGCTGGCCATGGCGGCCGCGGCCGCGCCATACCTGACCTGGATGAGCGGCACCGCCGCGCAGGCCGCGCAAGCGGCGACCCAGGCCACTGCGGCGGCAAGCGCCTACGAGACGGCCTTCGCCGGGCACGTGCCGCCGGTGGAGATCGCGGCTAACCGCAGCCAACTGGCGTTGCTCGTGGCGACCAACATTTTTGGGCAGAACAGCTCGGCGATCGCGGCCGCTGAGGCCCAATACGGGGAAATGTGGGCCCAGGACGGCGCCGCGATGGAGAGCTACGTCGGCTCGTCGGCGGCCGCCACCGAGCTGACGCCGTTCACTGCACCGCCGCAGATCGCCAACGCGAGCGGGCTGGCCGGCCCGGCGGCCGCGGCGGCCCAAGCCGCCGGCACCTCGGCCGGCAGTGCGCAGTCGATCGTGTCGTCGCTGTCAGCAATCCCCAACCCGGTGTCGTGGCTGCTACAAGCAGGCGCCAACCTCAGCACCGCCTACTCAACCTTCTTCCGGAACATCCTGAACACCCTCTTAGGGCCAACCGCGGCACCGACCTTTGAGGGGCTGTACGCAGCCGCAAGGGGTGTAGAAAGCTGGACCACGCAGTTCAACTACATCGGGCTGCTGATCAACTTCCCCGCCTCACAGTTCCTCAAGTTCGCCCCTCGCCCTGGGCTGGGCGCGCTCCCGAAAGCGGGGCTGGGGGGCGGGCTTGGGATTGGGCCACACTATGGCCAGGGCACGCTGTTCAGCGCGATATCGCCGGATGGGGTATCGGCGCATTGGGGACGTGGCACCTTGGTCGGAGCGTTGTCGGTTCCGCCGAGCTGGGCCACGGCCACCCCGGCCATCAGGACGGTGGCTGCCGCATTGTCGGCAACCGGGCCGGACGCCGTGTCGGCGGCCGCACTGGGCCAGGGGAGCCTGCTCAGTTCGATGTCCATGGCAGGCATGGCTGGAAGCGCCCTGGGCGCCGGGGCTCCCGGCGCTCTGAGCGGTACCGGCACCCGAAGCCGTCTCACCCCGCTCAAAGACCTCAAAGACAGCCACTCGCCGGAGAAACTCAAGCGTCTGGTCGCGCAAATATCGGAGAAACCCGAAAGCGTCCAGCACCACAGTGTCGACCAAGAAGGTCTCGACAGCCTGCTCGAGCAACTGTCGAAGAAACCCGGCATCCACGCGGTACACCTGTCCAAAGGCGACAAGCCCAAAGTTGTGCCGTCGGATGCGCAGTTGGGCTAATTCCGTGTTCGAGTTGCATGCTGGTGAACCCTGATGCCGCCTGTTGTAGCGATTTCGATGGCCGTGACACAGCGGGGTCGCGGCGTTGAGATTCGCCGAAACGATCTGGCGTTGATCAGCGGCGTAATGGGAGGCGCGGTCGCGGATCGGCCGCGTCAACAACATTGCAGGCCAAGATATTCGGGGGATCAATCGAATTTTTGCTCGCTGCAACGGGGACCGACCAATCTGTCCGGATGGCGCTTGATTCGCCAATATCATTGGTGCAGAACGCCTTTGCGATGCGGGGCACACACCCATCGACGGCGATCATTCCGCCCGATGGGCGCTGAGATAGCTTTAGAGCCAAGGAACTTCGGCCACCATGCAGCAGGTGCAAAAATGGCCACGGGATGGGAGAATGATGAGTTATGAAACTGCTACTGGCGCTACTCGGTGTGTCCGCCATGATCGGCCTCGCCGCGCCCGCGTACGCCGATCCGAACGGTGGCGGCGGTGACGACGCAGGTTTTCTCGCTGCTCTGCAAAACGCCGGCATCACCTACGGCGACCCAGGTCAAGCCATCGGATCCGCCCAAGCGGTGTGCACGTGCTTGGATGGCGGCGAATCGGGCCTGGAACTGGTCCACGATGTGAAGACCCACAATCCCGGATTCAATATGGAGGCCGCATCACAGTTCGCCGTGATTTCGGCGAAATACTACTGCCCCCATCACCTCAGCTAGAGCTGATTCAAAGCAGCGTTAAGGGTCGGCGTCGGGCCGCGATGCTATCGGCTGATGCGGGATCGACGGTTGCACTCCTGGGGCCACGACCTACGGCTAACGGGGCCAACGCCGGGACGCAGGCTGCCAGTAGAGCCCTGTGAATTAGCAGTCGTCGTTGATTCTGGCGCAGATCCCTTGGCCCCCAGCGTGGTCCGCGATCGCGGATGCGGACCAGCAACGCACCGGGTTCGCTTTGGCTCCACCTGCTGTTAACCCGTACGTGCTTAGCTGCCGTCGCCATCTTGCAGGTCAGGAAGGGAGTGCGGCCCCGTGCACAATCTGAGCACCGCCGAATTCGCGCTCCGGCTGGCCGTCGGGCTGGGCTGCGGGGCCCTAATCGGCGTCGAGCGGCAGTGGCGGGCGCGCATGGCCGGGCTGCGTACCAACGCGCTGGTGGCCACCGGCGCCACCCTGTTCGTGTTGTACGCAGCTACCACCGACGACAGCAGCCCCACCAGGGTCGCGTCCTACGTGGTGTCCGGGATCGGGTTTCTCGGTGGTGGGGTGATTCTGCGCGAGGGATTCAACGTCCGCGGGCTGAACACCGCTGCCACCCTGTGGTGCTCTGCCGCAGTGGGTGTGTTGGCCGCCTCCGGGCATCTGGTGTTCGCATTGATCGCCACCGGCACCGTCGTCGCTGTCCATCTACTCGGGCGCCCGCTCGGCCGGCTGATCGACCACGACAACTCCGACGAAGAGGACGAAGGCCTGGAGCCCTACCAAGTGCAGGTGATTTGTCGCCCCAAATCCGCGAAGTATGCGCGCGCCCAGATCGTGCAACACACCAGCAGCAACGACATCACGCTGCGTGGCATCCACACCGGGCGGGCCGGCGAAGACAACGTCGCATTGACCGCCCACCTACTCATGGGAGGCCGTACGCCCGCCAGGCTCGAGCGGCTGGTGGCCGAGCTGTCCCTGCAGCCGGGTATCTATGCGGTGCACTGGTACGCCGGTGAGCAGACCGATCCGGTGTTGCCCACGCCGCAGTCAGACTGACTAGGGCCGGGCCTGCAGGTCCGGTGCGGCGGCGGCCAGCAGGTCCGTGCGGCTGCCGGTCAGCGGCGGGTAGATCCGCCGGGTATTGATCGTCTGCTTGGTGGCCTTGGCCTGTGCGCCACGCGACACCACCATCCGGTCCCACCCTTGGGTGTACACCGCGCCAGCCGGTCCGAGGTCGAGAACCGTCACATACCAAGGGATCCGAAGAGCCAGCATCGGCTCGTCGAACAGGTCGCTGATGACGTTGTGGCCGGCGCAACGGCCCATCGGGCGCCCGTGCTGACACGACATCACCGACAGGTGCTCGTCGTCCATCCGGGCGACGGCCACATCACCGGCAGCGAACAACGCAGGCACACCGACAACCCGCAGATAGTCATCGACCTCAACTCGGCCCAGTCGGTCGCGGGTCACCGGTAGCTGCTCGGTCAGCGAGTTGGCGCGCATGCCGGCGCACCAGACCACCGTGGCCGCTTCCAGCTGGTCACCGGACGACAGCGATACACCGGCCTGACTGACCGCGGCAACGCTGACTCCCGTCCTGCTCTCAACGCCGTTGTCCGACAAGGCCTGCTCGATCACCGGGCGCGCCGACGCGCCCATATCGGAGCCGACCACCGGGTTATGGTCGACCAACACCACCCGGGGGGTGACATCACGGTCGGCGAACAGTCCCCGCAGCCTGCTCGGCAGCTCGCAGGCCGCCTCAATCCCGGTGAGCCCGGCACCGACCACGACGGCGGTGGACGCCGCAGGCGTCGGCGGGCCGTCGGCCAGTCCTTGCAGGTGGTGTTGCAGCCTGATCGCGCCGTCATAGGTGTCGACATCGAAACCGAACT
This sequence comes from uncultured Actinomycetota bacterium, assembly GCA_963763005.1. Classification (GTDB taxonomy): domain Bacteria; phylum Actinomycetota; class Actinomycetes; order Mycobacteriales; family Mycobacteriaceae; genus Mycobacterium. The sequence continues at coordinate 588,808 of CAVXMI010000004.1, read as the reverse complement.
CCCGCAGACCCGGTAGGTCGGGTTTGACCACGCGACTGCCAGACGCGAGCACCAGCCGGTCGTAGCCGTATGTCCCACCGCTTGACGTGGTAACACGACGAGCGTCTGCGTCGATCCCGGTCACCTCGGTGGTGATATGCGCGACGCCGGCGGGGTCGAGCACAGTGGCGAGCGGGATGCGGCAGGCGCTCAAGTCAGCTTCGTAGTTGCGAACCCGGATATCATGAAACGGTTTGTCGCTCAGCACAGTGATGTTCACCGTTCCCTGTGGGACCGCGAGCTCATCGAGTCGTCGGGCAGCGCCGAGCGCAGCCCACAGACCCGCGAAACCCGAGCCGATCACTAGCACTTCGCTCAACTGCTCAACACCTCGCGTATCTGGCCAAGCGCTGCTGCGGCGCCGCGACCGGGCTTAGGCATCGGGCGGTCCATCGCTGTCATCAGTGTGTACCGCGTCATGGACCCAGGCGAGCAGATTGCGCTATCAGTAGTCTGTCTAATGTGAGCGTTTCGACAGGCTTCTTCTCCGCACTGCCCGCAGAATTGCAGGACCCGGTGCTGTTCGCCATTCCATTTTTTCTATTGCTGTTGATTCTCGAATGGACGGCGGCTCGCAAGCTGGAAAAAATCGAGGCAGCGGCCGCCGGGAAGTCACGCAACCCCAGGCCGGCGTCCGGCGCCTACCTCACCCGCGATTCCGTGGCCAGCATCTCGATGGGACTGGTTTCGATAGCTACCACCGCCGGTTGGAAAGCCCTGGCTCTGCTCGGTTATGCCGCAATCTATGCCTACGTTGCGCCGTGGCACCTTTCGACAAGCCAGTGGTACACCTGGGTAATCGCGATTCTGGGTGTCGATCTGCTGTATTACGCCTATCACCGCATCGCTCACCGAGTCCGGCTGATCTGGGCTACTCACCAGGCGCACCACTCCAGCGAATACTTCAACTTCGCCACCGCGCTGCGCCAGAAGTGGAACAACAGCGGCGAGATCCTCATGTGGGTCCCGTTGCCGCTGTTGGGGCTTCCCCCCTGGATGGTGTTCTTCAGCTGGTCGCTGAACTTGATCTACCAGTTCTGTGTGCACACCGAGCGGATCGACAAGCTGCCGCGGTGGTTCGAGTTCAGCTTCAACACCCCGTCGCATCACCGAGTGCACCACGGGATGGACCAGGTATACCTCGACAAGAACTACGGCGGCATCCTGATCATCTGGGACAGGATGTTCGGGAGTTTCCAGGCCGAGTCGTTCCGCCCGCATTACGGCCTGACCAAGCCGGTCGATACGTTCAACATCTGGAAGCTGCAGACTCGCGAATACGTGGCGATCGCGCATGACTGGCGATCGGCGACGCGGCTGCGCGACCGGCTCGGCTATGTATTCGGACCGCCGAGCTGGCAACCGCGCACGGCGGGCAAAACCAAGGGCGCCGTCCCCCTGGCCACCTCTCGGTAACGCGGCCACCGGTTAGCGCGAAAGTCTTAACGTCGGGGTTAGTTACTGCCGGTCGGCGCTGTGCCGGCCTTGACGGATCGGAGTCCATGGTGCGCCGCCTAACAATGCGCGCATTCGCCGCATCGGTAACCGTCGTGGCGTTCGCGTCCGGGCTTTCACCGGCAACCGCCGGCGCTGATCCGACGTTGGTATTCCCCGGTATGGAAATCCGCCAGGACGTCCATACCTGCACTTTGGCCTATATCGACCCCGGTTTGCGAATGGCGTTCACGGCTGGGCACTGCCGGGGCGAGGGAACAGTCACCGACCGGGACAACAACGTCATCGGCCATCAGGCGTCCTTCCGCGATAACACCCCGAGCGGCTCGACGGTAGCCACCGATCAATCGATCGACGACTACGAGGCGATTGTGCTGGACGCCAACGTCAAGATGAGCAACATTCTCCCAGGTGGGCGTCCACTAACGTCCAGCCCGGCCCTGGTGGTTCAGCCCGGCCAAGCGGTCTGCCATTTCGGCATAAGCACCGGTGAAACCTGCGGAACCGTCGAGAGCGTCAACAACGGGTGGTTCACCATGACCGACGGCGTCGAGAGCCAGAAGGGCGATTCGGGCGGACCGGTGTATCTGGCCGGCGGGGGTCCGGGGCAACTCCTCGGGATCTTCAACAGCGTCTGGGGGCAATTTCCCGCGGCGGTGTCCTGGCGGAGCACGTCCGAAGAAATCCACCAGGATCTCGGGGTGACGGTCCCCGCTTAGGAAGCGACCCCGCTCGCGAGCGCGAACACCGGGATCAACGGCGCCGCAGCACGCAGTTCGTCATCCCCGGATGCCGGCGTCAAGCCCGCGACATACCCCTTGACCTGCCAGTACCACCTGGCCAGATAGCGCCTCAAGAGTTCGGGTTTGACGTCATCGGCCACCTCGCTGGTCACTGTGCGTTCGCTACGCCAGCGCGGCCCCATTTCGACAACGCCTGCCGCTCTGACATTGCGCGCCCACTGAGTGTTGCCGCGCGGTGAGACGACATAGTCCACGCCGCCGACCGTCAGCAGGTTGATCACGACGCCGCGCTGTTTGCCGGTCTTGCGGCCCCGGACGCGCAGCGCCCGGGTCCCGGCGACGCTGATCCCCAGTTCGGCGAGCCAGCGGATTGCGGTGTTTGCGGCCCGGGCGGCCCGGTTCGGTTGTACGTAACGCGTGGACATGGTGCATCCTCTCGGCAGGAATTTAGAGAGCACCGCTCTCTAAATCGGTCACGTTGCCATAGCCCTCATCAAAAAGCAAGAGCAGTGATCTCGGTTGTGCCAGACTTGGCCGCGTGGGCAGACGCCAGGACTCGCGGGAACACATCGAGGCGAAAATCATCGAGTTCGGCCGCCGCCAGCTGGTGGATCACGGTGCCGCTGGGCTATCGCTACGTGCGATCGCCCGCGACCTGGGCATGGTGTCTTCGGCTGTGTACCGGTACGTGTCCAGCCGTGATGAGCTGTTGACCTTGCTGCTTGTCGACGCCTATTCCGACCTGGCCGACGCCGTGAACCGGGCTCGCGACGGCGCCCTCGCCGACATATGGAGCGACGACGTCATCGCCATCGCACACGCGGCCCGCAGTTGGGCGATCGCGCATCCGGCCCGTTGGGCCCTGCTGTACGGCAGTCCGGTGCCCGGCTACCACGCGCCGCCCGACCGTACCGTCGGTGTGGGCACCCGCGTGGTCGGAGCATTATTCGACGCGATCGCCGCGGGGATTAGCACCGGAGACATCATCTGCACCAATGACGCTGCTCCGCACCCGATGTCATCGGACTTCGAACGGATACGGCAGGAATTCAGCTTTTCCGGCGATGATCGTGTGGTCGCCAAGTGCTTCTTGCTCTGGGCGAGTGTGGTGGGTGCGATCAGCCTAGAGGTGTTCGGACAGTACGGCGCCGATACGCTGACCGATCCCGGGCCAGTGTTCGACACTCAGGTGCAGTTGCTGGTGGGCCTACTGACCCAGCCTTGATCGGCATCGCAGCCAGCCAGAATTAGAACGTGTTCACCCGACCTATTCGGACCTGTCGCCAGCGTTAGCGGCAAAGTTCTTCCGGGCCCTTTCTGGCACGCAGCAGACTGGGTTATCCTGCGAGACGATGAACCTTCCTGTTCGGTCGCCGACACAGATCGCATGGGTAACCCCGGAGCTGGACGCCACCGAAACGGCCCTCACCGGCCTGTTAGGCGTCCGGAAGTGGGTGCGGATACCCGACGTCCACTTTGCTCCGGACACCTGCAGCTATCACGGCAAGCCCGCCGATTTCGTCGCGAGCATCTCGCTGAGCTATCTCGGCGACATGCAGTTGGAGCTGATCTCCCCAGTCCGCGGAGAGAACATCTATAGTGATTTTCTGCGCGACTCTGGGCCGGGCCTGCACCACATCTGCATGGAAGCCGAAAGCCCGGAGCGATTCGAGTCCGCACTGGTCGAAGCTGCTGACCACGGAGCCGCCGTGGTACAGCGGGGCGTGATGCCCGGTGGAATTCAGTTCGCCTACGTGGCAGCGCCGCAGGCGGGGGTGCCGTTTGTGGAGATTGCGTATTTCTCGCCCGAGATCAAGGCGTTCTACGACTACGTCAAACAGGAGCAGCGGTGAACACCGACATACCAGCGACGGCCAATGCGGACACGGTGACGTCCTGGTCGGATGACGTCGACGTGGTGGTGATCGGTTTCGGTATCGCCGGCGGCTGCGCGGCGGTCAGCGCGGCCGCGGCCGGCGCGCGGGTGCTGGTGCTCGAACGCGCCGCCGCCGCAGGCGGCACCACTTCGCTTGCCGGCGGGCACTTCTATCTCGGCGGCGGTACCGCGGTGCAGCAGGCGACCGGTCATCCCGACTCGCCCGAGGAGATGTACAAGTACCTGGTCGCGGTGTCGCGACGAGCCCGATCACGACAAGATCCGCGCCTACTGCGACGGCAGCGTCGAGCACTTCAACTGGCTGGAGGACCTGGGCTTTCAGTTCGAGCGCAGCTACTACCCGGGCAAGGCGGTGATCCAGCCCGGCACCGAAGGGCTGATGTTACACCGGCAACGAGAAGGTGTGGCCGTTTCTGGAGAAGGCCGTGCCGGCGCCGCGCGGCCACAAGGTGCCGGTGCCCGGCGACACCGGTGGGGCCAGCATGGTGATCGACCTGCTGCTCAAGCGAGCCGCAAGTCTGGGCGTACAGATCCGCTACGAGACGGGCGCCACCGAGCTCATCCTGGACGGCTCGGGCGCGGTAACCGGCGTGATGTGGAAGCAGTTCGCCGAAACCGGTGCGGTCAAGGCGAAGTCGGTGATCATCGCGGCCGGGGGATTCGTGATGAACCCGGAGATGGTCGCCAAGTACACCCCGAAACTGGCGGAAAAGCCGTTCGTGCTCGGCAACACCTACGACGACGGGCTGGGCATCCGGCTGGGCGAATCTGCCGGTGGCGCCACCCAGCACATGGACCAAATCTTCATTACGGCTCCGCCCTACCCGCCGTCGATCCTGCTCACCGGGGTCATCGTCAACAAACTTGGACAGCGGTTCGTCGCCGAGGACTCCTACCATTCCAGAACGTCGGCGTTCATCATGGATCAGCCGGACAGCGCGGCCTATTTGATCGTCGACGAGGCGCACATGCGAGCATGCCCGAGATGCCGCTGATCCCGTTCATCGACGGCTGGGAGACGGTCGCCGAAATGGAAGCCGCGCTTGGCATTCCGGCGGGCAACCTGCCGCGACGCTGGACCGTTACAACGACCCACGCCGCTCGCGGCGAGGATCCCGACTTCCATAAGCAACCGGAATTCCTTGCGCCACAAGACAAAGGGCCGTGGGGGGCGTTCGACATGTCGCTGGGCAAGGCGATGTACTCCGGATTCACCCTTGGCGGGCTGGCCACGTCGGTCGACGGGCAGGTGTTGCGCGAAGACGACTCGGTGATGGCCGGTTTGTACGCGGCCGGGGCGTGCGCCTCCAACATCGCCCAGGACGGCAAAGGATACGCCAGCGGCACGCAACTCGGTGAAGGCTCGTTCTTCGGCCGCCGCGCCGGAGCGCACGCCGCGGCGGGAGCGCAGGCGGGTAGAGCCCCAGCGCCGGCTACTGCTGCTTAAACCGGTTGCGCCCGTTCAGGCCTAACAGCCCGCCCCAGGGCGCACGCCTACCGCCATGGGGCACGAAGGAGGCCAGGCGGGCAACAGCCCGACCAGGGGCTAGATGTGCGCCGGCTCCTTTTCCACCGGGCCCAGCCGCCATGGGCCACCGCCGAGCAGTTCGAGTTGTTGGTCGTGCTAGCAGCTCAAGGGCGGGTCGATGGCTCACGCTGACCACGACGCAATCCGGCAGTTCACTGCGCAGCATCTGGTAGAGCGCGTATTCCAGCCCTGAGTCGAGCGCCGAGGTGCTCTCGTCGAGGAAGACCGCCTGCGGTTTGGTGAGCAGGATGCGGGCAAAGGCAACGCGTTGCTGCTCACCGGGGGAGAGCACCTTGGACCAGTCCCGTTCTTCGTCGAGCCGGTCGCACCACGGGGTGAGCGCCACCTTCGTCAGCGTGTCCCGCAAGGTGTCGTCGGGGATATCGGCCGGCGAATTCGGGTAGCACACCACCTCACGCAGATTGCCCAGCGGTACATACGGCAACTGCGACAAGAACATCGTGTCGTTGTCGCCGTCCGGGCGGCGCAGGGTTCCTGAGGCGAACGGCCACAATTCGGCCAGACTGCGCAGCAGCGTGGTCTTGCCGGACCCGGAGCGCCCAGTGATCACCAGCGAGTCGCCGCGGTCCAGCCGCAAGTCAAGCGGGTCGATCAGCCGATCGCCGCTCGGCGTGCGCACTTCGACATCGGTCAGCTCAACCGAGCCGTCCTCACTCGGCCGGGTCAGTACCGCCGGCAGCGCGCGCCCCTGAGCGTTGGCGTCCACCAACCCGTATAGCCGGATGATCGCCGCACGGAAGGATGCAAACGCGTCGTAGTTATTTCGGAAGAACGACAGCGAGTCCTGAATATTGCCGAACGCAGCCGCCGTCTGGCCAACATCGCCGAAGTCGATCTGGCCCGCGAACAATCGAGGCGCCTGGATCACCCACGGCAACGGGACGATCGTCTGGCTCACCGAGAGGTTCCAGCCATTGAAGGCGATGCTCCGGTTAACATACCGACGGTAATTGACGATGATCGGACTGAACCGTCGCGACAATTGCGCGCGTTCCACCCGCTCGCCACGGTAGAAACCCACGGCCTCTGCGGCGTCCCGCAAGCGCACCAGGGCGTAGCGGAAAGCGGCGTTGAGCTTTTCGTTGCGGAAGCTGAGCCATATCAGTGGACGCCCGATATAGAACGAGATGATCGTGGCTACGAGCACATAGGCCATGACGGTCCAGAACATGGCGCGCGGAAAAGACAAACCGAAGATATTCAGTTTGCCCGAAAGGTTCCAAAGGATCGCAGTGAAGGAAATCACCGAAATAATCGAGTTGCACGGCCCCGAACAGCAGCGTGCTACCCGTCCCGTTGGACGGGATGCATTCGGAGTGCCACCGGCGCCGGCGGTGAAGATGTCGATGTCCTGCTGGATGCGCTGGTCGGGGTTGTCGATCGTGTCGTCGATGAACAGGTCCCGGTAGTAGGCCCTGCCGTCCAGCCAGTCCTCGGTGAGGTGGCCGGTCAGCCACACCCGCCAGGCGATGATGAAGCGCTGCGTCAAGTAGATGTCGGCCATCACCCGGGCCACGTGTAGCACCGCCATCACGCTGAAAACCCCGATCGACATCCAGAATCCTTGCACGCCTGAGCGTCTGACCTCGTCATCACCTGCAGCGACGCCCTGGAATGCTTTCTGCAATGCCGTGTACATGTCGTTGCCCTGGTAGCTGAACAACACATTCAGGCGCACCGCCAGTACCACCGAAAGCAACAGCACGCCGAGCATCAGCCACACGCGGACGCTCTTGGGGCCAACGAAGTACTGGTGGGTGATCCGCCAGTATTGACGGCCCCAGGGCGTGAAGTACCTGAGCAGCATCAGCACGGCCAGGACACAGACGGCACTGATCGCCCACGCTTTGGTGATCCACCACAGGGAATCCAGGGGTGCCTCGGACCAGTTGATGGATGGCGTAAACGGCGTCGGGCCCAAGGTCAAAATCTCCCTACGGTCGAGGTGTTCAGGATGCTCTTCAAGAGAAATCCTTCGGCGAACGTACCCGAAGGTTGTGGTTAGGCTGCGGACATGACGATCGACGCAGTCCCCGCCCAGACCATGCATGCCGGCCGGCTTATCGCGCGCCGGCTCAAGGCCAGTGGCATCGACACGGTCTTCACTCTGTCGGGCGGCCACCTGTTTTCCATCTACGACGGCTGCCGCGACGAGGGCATCCGTCTGATCGACACCCGTCACGAGCAGACCGCCACCTTCGCCGCCGAGGGCTGGTCGAAGGTGACCAGGGTGCCGGGCGTGGCCGCGCTAACCGCGGGGCCGGGCGTCACCAACGGAATGAGCGCGATGGCCGCCGCACAGCAAAACCAGTCGCCCCTGGTGGTGCTGGGCGGCCGCGCCCCGGCGGGGCGATGGGGCATGGGTTCCTTGCAGGAAATCGACCACGTGCCGTTTGTGGCGCCGCTGGCCCGCTTCGCCGCCACCGCACAGTCGCCCGACGCCGCCGGGCGGCTCGTCGACGAAGCGTTGCGAGCGGCGGTCGGTGCCCCGTCGGGCGTTGGCTTCGTCGATTTCCCGATGGACCATGTGTTTTCTATGTCCGAGGATGACGGCCGCCCCGGAGCTCTCACCGACCTGCCGCCAGGGCCTAATCCCGACGACCTAGATACCAAAGCAATGGACCGTGCCGCCGGCCTGCTATCGGCGGCGCGGCGGCCGGTGATCATGGCCGGAACCAACGTCTGGTGGGGCCGCGCTGAGGCGGCATTGCTGCGTCTCGCCGAGGAGCTGCGAATCCCGGTGCTGATGAACGGGATGGCCCGCGGCGTAGTGCCCGCCGACCACCCGTTGGCATTCTCGCGGGCGCGGGCAAAAGCGTTGGGGGAGGCCGACGTTGCGCTCATCGTCGGCGTGCCGATGGATTTCCGGCTGGGCTTCGGCGCGGTGTTCGGGGCACAAACCCGGCTCGTCGTGGCAGACCGCGCCGAACCCGAGCGCAAACATCCCCGGCCCGTTGAGGCCGAGCTCTACGGCGACCTCACGTCGATCCTGTCGGCCCTGGCCGCCGCGGGTGGGACCGACCATCAGCAGTGGATCGACGAGCTGCGGACGGTCGAGACCGCGGCGCGCGGCGGGGAAAAAGCCGAGCTTGCCGACGACCGCATCCCGCTGCATCCGATGCGGGTGTACGCAGAGCTCGCGCCGCTGTTGGACCGCGACGCCATCGTCGTCATCGACGCCGGAGACTTCGGGTCCTACGCCGGCAGGGTGATCGACAGCTATCTGCCGGGGTGCTGGCTGGACAGCGGCCCCTTCGGCTGCCTGGGTTCGGGCCCGGGTTACGCGTTGGCTGCCAAACTGGCCCGACCGGACCGTCAGGTGGTCCTGCTGCAGGGCGACGGCGCATTCGGCTTCAGCGGCATGGAATGGGACACCCTGGTCCGGCACAACGTGCCGGTCGTGTCGGTGATCGGCAACAACGGAATCTGGGCACTGGAAAAACACCCCATGGAGGCGTTGTACGGCTACTCGGTGGTGGCCGAGCTGCGGCCAGGAACCCGCTACGACGAGGTGGTGCGCGCTCTGGGCGGTCACGGCGAGCTGGTGTCGGCGCCCGTTGAGCTTCGCCCGGCGCTGGAACGTGCCTTCGCCAGCGGTCTGCCCGCCGTCGTCAACGTGCTTACCGACCCAAGCGTCGCCTACCCACGCCGGTCCAACCTGGCCTGACGGGTCACCTGATCTGAAGGGGGTTCTTCACCGCGTACCGTTGGGCTGTGTCCAAGACCACCCGCGCTCAACCGGGCCGTCTGAGCAGCCGGTTCTGGCGGCTGCTCGGCGCCAGTACGGAAACGAACCGAAGCCGTTCCCTGGCCGAGGTGACCGCTTCAGCGGAATACGACAAGGAAGCCGCCGATCTCGACGACGAGAAGTTGCGCAAGGCCGCCGGGCTGCTCAACCTCGACGATCTCGCGGAGTCCGCCGACATCCCGCAGTTCCTCGCGATTGCCCGGGAAGCCGCGGAAAGGACGACCGGACTCCGACCATTTGATGTGCAGTTGCTCGGCGCACTGCGCATGCTCGCCGGCGACGTGATCGAGATGGCCACCGGTGAGGGCAAGACCCTCGCCGGCGCCATCGCAGCGGCCGGATACGCCATTGCCGGCCGGCACGTGCACGTCGTGACGATCAACGACTACCTGGCCCGCCGCGACGCGGAGTGGATGAGCCCACTGCTGGAGGCGATGGGACTGACGGTCGGCTGGATCACCGGGGAATCGACGAGCGAGGACCGCAGGGCCGCATACGACTGCGACGTCACCTATGCGTCGGTCAACGAGATTGGCTTCGACGTACTGCGCGATCAGCTGGTGACCGACGTCGACGACCTGGTATCGCCCAACCCGGATGTGGCGCTCATCGACGAAGCCGACTCCGTGCTGGTCGACGAGGCGCTGGTGCCCCTGGTGCTGGCCGGAACCACCCACCGGGAGACGCCACGGCAGGAGATCATCAAGCTGGTCGGTGAATTGATCGGCGACAAGGACGCCGACGAGTACTTTGCCGCCGACTCCGACAGCCGCAACGTCCACCTGACCGAGGCCGGAGCGCGGAAGGTCGAAAAAGCCCTCGGCGGCATCGACCTGTACTCCGAGGAACACGTCGGCACCACGCTGACCGAGGTCAACGTCGCACTGCACGCGCATGTGCTTTTGCAGCGCGACGTGCACTACATCGTCCGGGACGACGCGGTGCACCTGATCAACGCCTCACGCGGCCGCATCGCGCAACTGCAGCGCTGGCCGGACGGCCTACAGGCCGCCGTGGAGGCCAAGGAGGGCATCGAGACCACCGAAACCGGCGAGGTGCTGGACACCATCACAGTGCAGGCGCTGATCAACCGGTACGCAACCGTGTGCGGGATGACCGGAACCGCGCTGGCCGCCGGTGAGCAGCTGCGCCAGTTCTACAAACTCGGTGTCTCACCGATACCGCCCAACACCCCGAACATCCGCGAGGACGAATCAGACCGGGTCTACATCACCGCTGCCGCCAAGAACGACGCGATCGTCGCGCACATCGCCGACGTGCACGAGACCGGGCAGCCGGTGCTGGTCGGCACCCGCGACGTTGCCGAATCCGAGGAGTTGCACGAGCGGCTGCTGCGTCGCGACGTTCCAGCGGTGGTGCTCAATGCCAAGAACGACGCCGAGGAGGCCCAGGTGATCGCCGACGCCGGCGAATTCGCCAAGGTCACGGTGTCCACCCAGATGGCCGGGCGTGGCACCGATATCCGGCTCGGCGGGTCCGACGAGGCCGACCACGACCGGGTCGCCGAACTGGGCGGGCTGCACGTGGTCGGCACTGGCCGGCATCACACCGAGCGACTGGACAACCAGTTACGCGGCCGGGCCGGGCGCCAGGGGGATCCAGGGTCGTCGGTGTTCTTTTCGAGTTGGGAAGACGATGTCGTGGCAGCCAACCTCGATACCAACAAGCTGCCGATGGAAACCGACGAGGACGGCCAGATTGTCAGCCCCAAGACCAACGGTTTGCTCGACCATGCCCAGCGCGTCGCCGAGGGCCGGCTGCTGGACGTGCACGCGAACACCTGGCGATACAACCAGCTGATCGCCCAGCAGCGCGCCATCATCGTCGACCGGCGTAACACGTTGCTGCGCACCGCAGCCGCGCGCGAGGAACTCGCCGAACTGGCGCCGAAGCGGTATAAGAAGCTGTCCGAAGTGGGGGCACCTCCCGCTCGCGGGGGACTGTCCGAAGAGCGTCTCGAGAAGATCTGCCGGCTGATCATGCTGTATCACCTCGACCGCGGCTGGGCAGATCACCTGGCGTATCTGGCCGACATCCGCGAAAGCATCCATTTGCGCGCGCTGGGCCGGCAGAACCCGCTCGACGAGTTCCACCGGATGGCGGTGGACGCGTTCGCGTCGCTGGCCGCCGACGCGATCGAGGCGGCCCAACAGACGTTCGAAACCGCGAATGTCCTCGAAGAGGAGCCGGGGCTGGATCTGTCCAAGCTGGCCCGGCCGACGTCGACGTGGACTTACATGGTCAACGACAACCCACTGTCCGATGACACGCTTTCCACGCTGAGCCTGCCCGGGGTGTTCCGCTAGGTACGGCCGCACGCTCCGGCGTCGGCTAAGGTCACGGCTCATGGAGCCGGTGCTCACACAGAAGCGGGTGCTGACGGTACCCAACCTGGTGAGCGTCATCCGCCTGGCACTCATCCCGGTATTCGTCTACGTAATGCTGGTCGCGCACGTCGACGGCTGGGCAGTGGCGATCCTGATGTTCAGCGGCGCCTCTGATTGGGCCGACGGCAAGATTGCCCGGCTGCTAAACCAGTCGTCGCGGTTGGGTGCGCTGCTCGACCCGGCCGTCGATCGCCTCTACATGATCACCGTGCCCATCGTGTTAGGGCTGAGCGGGATCGTGCCGTGGTGGTTCGTCGTTACGCTGCTGGCACGCGACGCGGCACTGGCTCTGACACTGCCGTTGCTGTGGAGTCGGGGACTGTCGGCGCTTCCGGTCACCTACATTGGCAAGGCCGCGACCTTCGCCCTGATGGTCGGCTTTCCGGTCCTCCTGTTGGGGCAATGGGACGCTCTGTGGAGCCGAGTGCTCGGGGCCTGTGGTTGGGCTTTTCTGATCTGGGGTATGTATGCGTACCTGTGGGCGTTCGTTCTGTATGCAGTGCAGATGGCGATGGTGATGCGCCGGATGCCCAAGATCAAACACCGGGCTCATCACCCGCCCGCCCGAGAACCCGGTGACCATGGCCGACTCTGACCGGCTGCTCGGCGGCTATGATCCAAACGCCGGCTACAGCGCCCATGCGGCGGCGCGCCCAAAGCGCATTCCCGTGCCGTCGCTGCTTCGCGCGCTGCTGTCAGAGCATCTGGATCCCGGTTACGCTGCGGCAGCCGCCGAACGTGACCGCTCCGGCACACCGCGGAGTGGGCGGGCCCGCGCCTTCGGCTGGTTGTGGCAGGCTCTGGCGGCGACCCTGGTGGCCGCGGTATTTGCGGCCGCGGTCGCGCAGGCCCGCTCGGTTGCACCCGGCGTGCGGGCCGCCCAGCAGCTGCTGGCAGCGAGCGTGCGTTCAACACAGGCGACTGCGGCTCAGTTGGCCCAACGGCGCAGCGTGCTCTCAGCGAAAGTCGACGACGTGCAACGGCTCGCGCTCGCCGATGACGCCGAGGGGCAGCGGCTGCTGACCGGTCTCGATGCGCTCAGCCTGGCGGCGGCCAGCACACCGGTCATCGGCCCCGGTTTGACGGTGACCGTGACGGACCCAGGCGCCGGCCCGAATCTTTCCGACGCGTCCAAGCAGCGGGTGAGTGGCAGCCAGCAAGTCATCCTGGATCGCGACCTGCAGCTCGTGGTCAACTCGTTGTGGGCGAGTGGCGCGGAGGCAATTTCGGTCGATGGCGCACGGATCGGGCCGAACGTGACCATCCGTCAGGCCGGGGGAGCGATCCTGGTGGACAACAATCCCACCACCAGCCCCTACACAATCCTCGCGGTCGGGCCGCCGCACGCGATGCAAGATGCCTTCGACCGCAGTCCCGGTCTGCACCGCCTTAGGCTGCTGGAGATCTCCTACGGTGTCGGCGTCAGCGTGAACGTCGGCGACGGTCTGGCACTGCCTGCCGGAGCGGTCCGGGATGTCAAGTTCGCCAAGCAGATTGGGCCCTAGTGAGAGAAGTCCTGGTGATGGTGGTCGGAGAAATGCGGACGGGAACCCGGCGAGCATGATCGGTATAGCGGCGCTTGCCATTGGCATCGTGCTGGGCTTGGTTTTCCACCCCAGCGTGCCCGAGGTCATCCAGCCGTATCTGCCGATCTCGGTGGTCGCCGCGCTCGACGCGGTGTTCGGCGGACTGCGGGCCTACCTCGAAGGGATTTTCGACCCGAAGGTCTTCGTGGTTTCGTTCGTGTTCAACGTCTTGGTGGCTGCCCTGATCGTCTACGTCGGCGATCAACTCGGCGTTGGCACACAGTTGTCTACTGCGATCATCGTCGTGCTGGGTATCCGCATCTTCGGTAACGCCGCCGCCCTGCGGCGCCGGCTGTTCGGAGCATGACGGAGATGAGGTCAGCGTGAGCCAGGAACCCCCTGAACCCCAGGTCCCCCCAGAAAGCGCAGCCGACGAAACCGGCGGTGCAGCAACCCAGCACGGTCACTCCAAAGCGCACGAAGCCGTGCGGCGTGGTCGTCACGAACTACCTTCGGACCGTCCGCGCCCGGAGATCGGACCGCTGGGCCGGACACAACTGTCGGCGACGCTGCGGGGCGGTCGCTCCCGACTGGCGTTCGGGACGCTGGCGATGTTGCTGTGCCTGGTTTTAGGAGTCGCCATTGTGACCCAGGTCCGCCAGACCGAGTCCGGTGATTCCCTGGAAACGGCTCGCCCCGCAGACCTGTTGGTGCTGCTGGATTCGTTGCGGCAACGCGAGGCCACGCTGAACACGGAAGTGGCCGACCTGCAGAACACCCTGAACGCATTGCAGGCGTCCGGCAACACGGATCAGGCCGCTATCGAAAGTGCCCGGGCCAGATTGGCTGCCCTGTCCATCCTCGTCGGCTCCGTGGGCGCCACCGGGCCGGGTGTCACGGTGAAGATCGAGGATCCCGGACCAGGAGTGGCGCCCGAAGCGATGCTCGACGTGATCAATGAGTTGCGTGCCGCCGGCGCCGAGGCGATCGAAATCAACGATGCACACCAGTCGGTGCGGGTCGGAGTCGATACCTGGGTAGTCGGTGCTCCCGGCTCGCTGACCATCGACGCCAAATCCCTGTCCCCGCCGTATTCGATTCTGGCGATTGGTGACCCGCCGACGCTGGCCGCGGCGATGAATATTCCCGGTGGCGCGGAGGACAGTGTCAAACGTGTCGGCGGGAGGATGTCTGTGCAACAGGCCGACCGAGTGGACGTGACCACCTTGCGGCAACCAAAACCGCACCAATACGCTCAGCCCGTCAAGTGAGCAACACCGACCAGAACAGGATTACCGTGAGCGATATCCCACCCGATCTGCACTACACCGCCGAACACGAGTGGGTCCGCCGCACCGCGGAAGACACCGTGCGGGTCGGGATCACCGACTTCGCGCAGTCTGCACTGGGCGACGTCGTCTTCGTCCAGTTGCCTGACGTGGGCGCTGAGGTGACCGCCGGGGAATCCTTCGGCGAGGTGGAATCGACGAAATCGGTGTCAGATCTGTACGCGCCGGTGTCCGGCAAGGTGGCTGCGGTCAACAGCGATCTGGAAGGCACTCCGCAGCTGGTGAACTCAGACCCGTACGGGGCCGGCTGGCTGCTGGACCTCCAGGTCGAAAGCTCGGACGTCGCTGTCCTGGAGTCCGCCATTGCGACACTGCTCAACGCTGAGGCCTACCGCGGCATACTGACCGAATGACGATTGCTAAGGTCCGTGCCAGCGTTGCGCGGCAGGATGCGGGCCGCGCAACGGACCTAGGAGAAGCCGGGGTCTCGGGCTTACGATCCTGCAGTGGTGGGCACGGCACCGGCCCAAGGCCGACCCCTGCGCGGTACGGTCGAGAGATCAGCGTTAGACGGCATTGAATGCAGCAAAGGCAGTACAGGCGGTAAATCCTAGGGAGAAGCCGGCCGACCGGCCCGGTCAGACAGCGCCACAGCGGCCAGTGAGGAGCAGCGGGTGACGGACATGGACAACGACCAGACTTCTGACGAGGTCACTGTGGAGACGACCTCCGTCTTCCGCGCCGACTTCCTCAACGAACTGGACGCTCCCGCGCAGGCGGGTGCCGAGAGCGCGGTATCCGGGGTGGAAGGACTCCCGGCCGGCTCGGCGTTGCTGGTCGTCAAACGGGGTCCTAACGCGGGATCTCGCTTCCTGCTCGACCAGCCCATCACGTCTGCCGGCCGACATCCCGACAGCGACATCTTCCTCGACGACGTGACCGTGAGCCGTCGCCACGCCGAATTCCGCTTGGAAAGCAACGAATTCAACGTTGTCGACGTCGGGAGTCTCAACGGCACCTACGTCAACCGCGAGCCCGTCGATTCGGCGGTATTGGCAAACGGCGACGAGGTCCAGATCGGCAAGTTCCGCTTGGTGTTCTTGACCGGACCCAAGCAAGGTGACGACGACGGGAGCACCGGAGGCCAGTGAGCGCACCCGATAGCCCCGCGCTGGCTGGGATGTCGATCGGGGCGGTATTGGACCTGCTGCGACCGGATTTTCCCGATGTCACGATCTCCAAGATTCGTTTCCTGGAGGCCGAGGGGCTGGTGACGCCGCAGCGCGCCGCATCGGGATATCGGAGGTTCACCGCATACGACTGCGCGCGGTTGCGCTTCATTCTCACCGCTCAGCGGGACCACTACCTGCCGCTGAAGGTGATCAGGGCGCAGCTCGACGCCCAGCCTGACGGTGAGTTGCCGCCGTTCGGATCTCCCTACGGCGTACCGCGATTGGTGTCGGTAGCGGTCAGCGGTATCGACAGTGTCGGATTCGACGCGGGATCTGACGCGGGGGCAGTGTCGCCCACCCGCATCCGACTGAGTCGGGAAGACCTGCTGGAACGCTCGGGAGTGGACGACGAACTACTGACCGCCCTCCTGAAAGCCGGAGTGATCACCACCGGACCCGGCGGATTCTTCGACGAACACGCGGTTGTGATCCTCCAATGTGCGCGGGCACTGTCCGAATACGGCGTCGAACCGAGGCATCTACGTGCCTTCCGCTCCGCGGCCGACCGCCAGTCGGACCTGATCGCCCAGATCGCCGGTCCGTTAGTCAAGGCCGATAAGGCCGGCGCCCGTGACCGCGCCGACGACTTGGCCCGTGAGGTCGCCGCTGTTGCAATCACTTTGCATACCTCGTTGATCAAGTCTGCCGTTCGCGACGTTCTGCACCGCTGAGGACTAGACTTCCTTCGACAGCTTGGTGTTCGACGACATGGCAAAGGCATGGTGTTCGCCGCGTCGTCGCGCTGGGTGAAAGTCGGGACATGGCGGCATGTGCGGAGGGCAGACACAGATGGGTGAAGTTCGTGTTGTCGGCATTCGCGTCGAGCAACCGCAGAACCAGCCGGTGCTGTTGCTGCGCGAAGCCAACGGTGACCGGTATCTGCCGATCTGGATCGGCCAGTCGGAGGCTGCCGCGATCGCGCTGGAGCAGCAGGGCGTCGAGCCGCCCCGTCCGTTGACGCATGATCTCATTCGGGATCTCATTGCCGCGCTTGGGCATTCGCTCAAAGAGGTGCGTATCGTCGATCTGCAGGAAGGCACTTTCTACGCAGATCTGATCTTCGACCGCGATATCAGGGTGTCAGCTCGACCCTCCGACTCGGTGGCGATCGCACTGCGGGTCGGTGTTCCGATCTACGTCGAGGAGGCCGTGCTTGCCCAGGCCGGTCTGCTGATCCCCGACGAGAGCGACGAGGAGCCCAGCGGCGCTGTCCGCGAGGACGAGGTGGAGAAGTTCAAGGAATTTCTCGACAGCGTGTCACCCGACGATTTCAAGGCCACCTGACCCGGCGCCGATGCAGGCCGGAACAGCCTGAGGTGGGGGTACCTTCCCGCTTGCGGGGGAGAGCGGGTAATCCTGCCGAGCCCGGCGACCAACGTCACGGATGCGTCTCATCTCACACACTGCGATGTCGACACGCCTGGCGGATATCGCGCACTAACCGCGGTGACGGCCATACTTTGATGACTACTTGATGATTAACCGGGAGCACGGCAGCGAACAGCGTATGCTCTCTAGCACTCGGACCCGAGCAAACGCGGCTGTCTGGACAGCCAGTGACAGCTAGTGACAAGAGCGCGATCGGCGAGAGGAAACACCGTGAGCGAGAAGCCACGTCAAGGACAGCTGGACCTTGCTGACCACGCGGCCACCGCGACCAATGGTGCCCACGGCGGCGCCGTACCGAGCGGGTCCGTTCAGCCCGGACTGTTCCCCGACGATTCCGTGCCTGATGAGCTGGTGGGCTACCGCGGGCCGAGTGCCTGCCAGATCGCCGGGATCACCTACCGCCAGCTGGACTATTGGGCACGCACGTCGTTGGTTGTCCCGTCGATCCGCAGCGCGGCAGGATCCGGCAGCCAGCGGCTCTACTCGTTCAAGGACATCCTGGTTCTCAAGATCGTCAAGCGGTTGCTCGACACCGGTATCTCCCTGCACAACATCCGGGTTGCGGTCGACCATCTGCGCCAGCGCGGCGTCCAGGATCTGGCCAACATCACTTTGTTCTCCGACGGCACAACGGTGTACGAGTGCACGTCGGCCGAGGAGGTCGTCGACCTTCTGCAAGGCGGCCAGGGTGTGTTCGGCATCGCCGTCTCGGGCGCGATGCGTGAGCTGACCGGCGTTATTGCCGACTTCCACGGTGAACGCGCCGACGGCGGCGAGTCGATTGCCTCCCCGGAAGACGAGCTGGCTTCCCGGCGTAAGCATCGCGACCGCAAGATCGGCTAGCTGGGCGCGCGCGGTCGCCGCGGGAACCGGCGGCCGAGTAAACTCGATGACGCATCGTCCTCGCGCGGGAGAGTTCTGTAGCCGCCAGCTACGGACGCCGAAGGAGCAATACCTCTCCGTCAACCTCTCAGGCACCCGGACCGCGCCGGATAACGATGCCTCTGAAAAGCGGTGGCGACCCCTAGCGGTCCTCACCCGCCGATGGGGAAAGGCGCCAAGAAGCCTGATGGCGCCGAATCTCTCAGGCGCCTGGCGTACGGGTGAAGACAGAGGGAGAGGGCCGCTAGTCCTCTGCCTTTGTGATGCCCCGATAGGGGCCAGTCAGGAGTTTCACCGTGTCCGACAATCCAGCTTTCGCAGACCGGCACATCGGCCTGGACAGCCGGGCGGTCGCGACGATGCTTGGCGTCATCGGTGTTGACTCGCTCGACGACCTGGCGGCCAAAGCGGTCCCGGCGGGCATCCTCGATACGCTCACAGACGCCGGCACCGCACCGGGTCTGGACCGGCTGCCGCCGGCCGCCAGCGAGGCCGAGGCGCTGGCCGAGCTGCGGGTGCTGGCCGACACCAACACCGTCGCCGTGTCGATGATCGGGCAGGGCTACTACGACACGCTCACACCGCCGGTGCTGTTGCGCAACATCATGGAGAACCCGGCCTGGTACACCGCCTACACGCCGTATCAGCCCGAGATCAGCCAGGGCCGGCTGGAAGCCCTGCTGAATTTCCAGACAATGGTCACCGACCTCACCGGCCTCGAGATCGCGAACGCTTCGATGCTCGACGAGGGCACCGCGGCTGCAGAGGCCATGACGCTCATGCACCGCGCAACCCGCGGCCCGGCGAACCGGCTGGCCGTCGACGTCGATGTGTTCGCCCAGACCGCCGCGGTGCTGGCCACTCGCGCCACGCCATTAGGCATCGAGATCGTCACCGCCGATCTGCGTGACGGTTTACCGGACGGAGAGTTCTTCGGCGTCATCACCCAGCTGCCCGGGGCCAGCGGCCGGATCACGGACTGGACCGCTCTGGTGGAGGAGGCTCACGACCGCGGCGCACTGGTGGCCATCGGCGCCGACCTGTTGGCGCTGACGATGGTCACGCCGCCCGGCGAGATTGGCGCCGACGTGGCGTTCGGCACCACTCAACGCTTCGGTGTGCCAATGGGATTCGGTGGCCCACATGCCGGGTACCTGGCATTGCACGCCAAGCATGCCCGTCAGCTGCCCGGCCGGCTGGTCGGCGTGTCCGTCGACAGCGATGGCAGCCCGGCGTATCGCCTGGCGCTGCAGACTCGCGAGCAGCACATCCGCCGCGACAAGGCGACCAGCAACATCTGCACCGCACAGGTGCTGCTGGCGGTGATGGCCGCGATGTACGCCAGCTACCACGGTGCCGACGGGCTGACCGATATCGCGCGCCGCGTGCATGCCCATGCCGAGGCCATTGCCGGTGCACTGGGCGATGCGCTGGTACACGACAAGTATTTCGACACTGTGCTGGCCCGGGTGCCGGGGCGCGCTGACGAGGTGCTGGCCGCGGCCAAGGCCAACGGCGTCAACCTGTGGCGCGTCGACGCGGACCATGTGTCGGTGGCCTGTGATGAAGCCACCACCGACGCCCACGTGGCGGCGGTTCTGGACGCGCTCGGCGTGTCATCCACCCAGCGGGCCGGCAAGCCGGCCGAGACCGATATCGCGACGCGCACATCGGAGTTCCTGACGCATCCCGCGTTCACGCAATACCGCACCGAGACGTCGATGATGCGGTACCTGCGTGCGCTGGCGGACAAGGATATCGCGTTGGACCGCAGCATGATTCCGCTCGGCTCATGCACGATGAAACTCAACGCCGCCGCCGAGATGGAGTCGATCACCTGGCCGGAATTCGGGCGTCAGCATCCGTTTGCCCCGGCATCTGACACTGTCGGGCTGCGTCGGCTCATCGCCGACCTTCAGAACTGGCTGGTACAGATCACCGGCTATGACGCGGTGTCGCTGCAACCCAACGCAGGCTCGCAGGGCGAGTACGCCGGCCTCTTGGCGATCCACGACTACCATGCCAGCCGGGGCGAGCCACACCGCGACATCTGCCTGATCCCGTCCAGCGCGCACGGCACCAACGCCGCGTCGGCGGCGCTGGCCGGAATGCGGGTGGTCGTGGTGGGCTGCCACGACAACGGTGACGTCGACCTCGACGATCTGCGCACAAAGGTCAGCGAACATTCCGACCGGCTGTCGGCGCTGATGATCACCTACCCGTCCACCCACGGCGTGTACGAGCACGACATCGCCGAGATCTGCGCAGCCGTGCACGACGCCGGTGGTCAGGTCTATGTCGACGGGGCAAACCTCAACGCGCTGGTCGGCCTTGCCCGGCCGGGCAAGTTCGGCGGCGACGTCAGCCACCTGAACCTGCACAAGACGTTCTGCATCCCGCACGGTGGCGGCGGCCCGGGAGTCGGGCCGGTTGCGGTGCGCTCGCATCTGGCCCCTTTCCTGCCGGGGCATCCGTTCGCCCCGGAACTGCCGCAGGGGCATCCGGTGTCGTCGGCGCCCTACGGGTCAGCCTCGATTCTGCCGATCACCTGGGCGTACATCCGGATGATGGGCGCCGGCGGTCTGCGAGCGGCATCGCTGACCGCGATCACCTCGGCGAACTACACAGCTCGCCGCCTCGACGAGTACTACCCGGTGCTGTACACCGGCGAGAACGGCATGGTCGCCCACGAGTGCATTCTGGACCTGCGCGGTATTACCAAGTCAACCGGCGTTACGGTCGATGACGTCGCAAAACGGTTGGCGGACTATGGTTTTCACGCGCCGACCATGAGCTTTCCGGTCGCCGGCACGCTCATGGTGGAGCCCACCGAGAGCGAGAGCCTGGCCGAGGTCGACGCGTTCTGTGACGCCATGATCAGCATCCGTGCCGAGATCGACAAAGTGGCGACCGGACTGTGGTCTGTTGAAGACAATCCGCTGCGCGGTGCACCACATACCGCCGAGTGCCTGCTGGTGTCCGACTGGGATCACCCGTATTCGCGGGAGGAGGCTGCCTACCCGCTCGGCGCCGCGTTCCGGCCCAAAGTCTGGCCGCCGGTACGTCGCATCGACGGCGCGTACGGGGACCGCAACCTGATCTGCTCCTGTCCGCCGGTGGAGGCGTTCGCCTGAAACGGAGGGCCTGAATTCTCGCCGACTGTGCGGGTTGACGCGGCATAACGCGGCTGGTTCACAGCCGCACAGTCGGCGACACCAGGTTCGGCCGGAAATCGCGGCGGGTTTTGCCGAGGTGGCGCACTCGTACGTGGCCAAGCTGGCTACTTTCGCCGAGCCGGTCCCGCTCGGGCAGGGCTGAGCCTGTCGGCACCCCGATATAGAATCGAACTCATGTTCGAGACCCTGGTCCAAGTCGACCCGGCGGCCGAGGAATCGGCGTTGGTCGAGCGCATTGCCGAGCTGGAGAGGATCAAGTCGGCGGCCGCGGCGGGTCAGGCTCGGGCGGCGGCCGCTTTGGACGCGGCGCGTCGAACCGCCGAAGCCGCCGCCGGGGTGCCCGCCGCGCGGCGCGGACGTGGTGTGGCCAGCGAGATCGCGCTGGCGCGACGGGACTCACCGGCCCGGGGCAGCCGGCATCTGGGTTTTGCCAAGGCCCTGGTGCAGGAGATGCCGCACACGCTGGCCGCGCTGGAATGCGGCATGCTCTCGGAGTGGCGGGCCACCCTGATCGTGCGCGAGAGTGCGTGTTTGGACATCGAGGACCGGTGGACCTTGGACGCCGAGTTGTGCGCTGACCCGGCCGGCCTGAACGGGATGGGCGATGCGCGGATGGCCGCGGCCGCCAAGGCAATCGCCTACCGACTGGACCCGCATGCCGTCGTCGACCGGGCAGCCAAGGCCGAGTCCGAGCGCACGGTCACCATCCGGCCCGCACCCGACACCATGACGTATCTGACCGCGCTGTTGCCGGTAGCTCAGGGCGTGTCGGTGTATGCCGCGTTGCGTCGCGCGGCTGATACCCGCGGCGACGGGCGCTCACGCGCACAGGTGATGGCCGACACCCTGGTCGAACGGGTCACCGGCCGCGACGCGCGGGTCCCGACTCCGATCGCGGTCAATCTGGTGCTCTCGGATGAAACGCTGCTGGGCGGTGACAGCGCCCCGGCCGATATCTGCGGCTACGGTCCCATTCCCGCGGCGGTGGCCCGTGCGCTGGTCTCGGGCGTTGTCGCCGACCGGCGCTCGCGGGCCACACTGCGTCGGCTTTACGCACATCCGCGGTCTGGGGCGCTGGTGGCGATGGAGTCACGCGCGCGGCTGTTTCCCCGCGGGTTGGCTGCCTTCATCGGGCTGCGCGATCAGCGTTGCCGCACTCCCTACTGCGACGCGCCGATCCAGCACCGCGACCACGCGCGACCTTGGGCCCACGGCGGCCCGACCACCGCGAACAACGGGCTCGGGTCATGCGAGCGCTGCAACTACGCCAAACAAGCCGCCGGCTGGCAAGTCAGCACCAGCATAGACCAAAACCACAGGCACACAGCCGAATTCACCACCCCAACGGGTGGGCACTACCGGTCTGAGGCCCCGCCCCGCGCACCGACCATCACGATCAGCGACCTCGAAGTCCGAATCGGCATCGCGATCGCTCGACACGCCGCCTAGCAAGGAGCGAACGAGTTCGAGTCATCCGGTGCGGCAATCCGGGCGGGGCATCCTCCTGGATGAAGTGTTTGGCCGTGGGCAGCTCGCGGAGGACGTGATCGGGAACCGTCGTGCACATCCGCGGGACCATCTGCCCGGCGTGGCCGGTACGTCCATCAACCTCTCCACAAAGAAATTGTGGTGCAGAATCGCGTACTGCATCGGCGGGCTGGACATCACCCTGCTGAACGCCTTCATCATCACAGTGTCCGCCGGCCAGAACCAGATGTTGCCCAACACGATGCCACGTACCCGGTCGGCACGCTCCACCGCGACCGCCATGCTGATCGGTCCACCCCAGTCCTGACCCATCGTCAGGTAGCCGTCGAGACCGAGGTTGTCGACAAACTCGCCGACCTTGTACCCGAATCCCGAGGGGCGCTCTGTCAGCCCGAAACCGAGATTAGTGGATGCGCCCCTGCGAGCTGTCGAACCAGCGCGACTCGAACGGATACGGTTGGGGATCCGGGGTGAACTCCGGGGTCATTATGCTCCTCTGATAGCGCTCACGATGGTATGCCCGAAGTGTGAAATCACCGAGTGTCCGAGACTGGCGTGACGGTGGCCGATGGGTACACACGGGCGCGGGAAAGGTGTTCGTTCGGTCCCGACCGGGCGAAGCGCCGACTGTCCTGCTGCTGCACGGCTATCCGTCGAGTTCGTACGACTTCCGGAAGGTGCTCCCGCACCTGAGCGGCCAAGCCTGGGTGACGATGGACTTTCTCGGCTTCGGCTTGTCCGACAAACCCCGCCCGCACCGCTACAGCCTGCTGGAACAGGCCGACCTGGTGCAGACCGTGGTAGGGCTAACCGCGACCGGCCCGGTGGTGGTGCTCGCTCACGACATGGGCACGTCGGTGACCACCGAGTTGCTGGCCCGCGACCTGGACGGCCGTCTGCCGTTCGATCTGCGACGCGCCGTGCTGAGCAACGGCAGCGTGATCCTGGAGCGGGCCAGCCTACGGCCGATCCAGAAGGTGCTGCGCAGCCCGCTGGGTCCGGTCGCCGCTCGGCTGGTCAACCGCGGCGGCTTCAAGCGAGGTTTTGGCAGGGTCTTTTCACCCGAGCACCCGCTGTCGGCGGAGGAGACCGAGGCCCAGTGGGAGCTGTTGTGCTACAACGAGGGCAACCGCATACCGCATCTGCTGATCAGCTACCTGGAAGAGCGGGTTCGATACGCGCAACGCTGGCACGGCGCGGTACGCGACTGGCCCAAACCGCTTGGGTTCGTATGGGGACTCGGCGATCCGGTAGCAACCACAAACGTGCTAAACGGATTGCGGGAACTGCGCCCGAGCGCCGCCGTCGTTGAACTGCCCGGCTTGGGCCACTACCCGCAGGTGGAGGATCCAAAGGCGTATGCCGACGCGGCGCTGTCGCTGCTGATCGGATAGCCGGGCAATCGAGTCAGCCGGTTCAGCTCAAAAAAATGTTCACCGCCGTGGCGAGGTCAGGGGAGGCCGACGTCGCCAGGTTCTGGTAACTTCCGCCGCTGAGCTGGGCGACTGCTTCCCAGGTTGCCCGGTCGGGGTCAGCGCCGAAGTCGATGATGTTGACCGCGATCGGTTTGGCCGGGTCCGCGCTCGTGCGGATGAAATCCTGCAGCCCCGCCCCGTCGAGGGATTGGTCGGTGTGCGGCCCTCCCGTGATCACCAGAACCGAATTAGCTTGGCCAGCACGGAAATTAGCCAACATATCCTGGTAGATCAATCGGAGTGTGGTGAACGACACCGCACCGCCGGCCGACGAATACTGCTTGTCGAGCGCGGCCGTCAGTGCTGCCGAGCGAGGCTGGCCGTTGACGGGGTCGGCCAGCGGCCCGGCCGGCACCTCTGTCCGACCCTCATGGCCGTCGAATGTCCACAATCCGATGACCGAGCTGGGCGGCAGCACCTTGATCCGGTTATCAAGCGCCGCAACCACGTTAGCGAGCCGGTTCTTGCCGCCGTCATCGGTGGGCAACGACTGGTCAAGCATGATGGTCGCGGCCACTCCGGCCGACGGTGTGGCCATGACGTCGGCCAGGGTGGCGCGCATTCCGTCATCACCGACCGACAGCGTGCTAGGCAGTGCCTCGAAGCTAGTGACGGGGCTGCTCGGTGGCTTGACGCCGCTAACCCGGAAACCGGCTTTGGCCAGCTTCGCGAGTTGCTCGGGCTTGTGCATGTACCTGGCAAACGCACTGGCCGCCGTGGTCTGCTCCCGCGACAGCCACGAACCGCTGAGCAGCACCGTCGGATAATCGGCTACCGCAGCCGGCCCGGGTGGCAGCCAGGAACCCAACATTTTCTTGGCGTCGGGCAGTGACTGGCCGCGCTGGAACAGCTGCTGCTCGGTGGTGACCACCGCATGCACCGGGGCCGCCGCCACATCACCAGGTTTGAGCAGGGTGTTCATCGCCTCTGTCAGTGAGTCGTCGGCGAGCTTGGGTTGCCCGCTCATGAGTGTGCGCACCGCGCCGCTGCCGGCGGTTGGTGGCCCACCGGCAGGTGCCGACGCGGCTGCCACCGCTTCTCCTGCCAAAAGCGCGGCATCGCTGTTGCCGCTGATCGGCAGCGCCAGTCGCAGTGAGCCCCAGGCCGGCAAGTTCAAGCCGGCCATCGAGTTCGGGTTGGTTTGCAGGCCGGGCAGTGCCGCCCAATTCTGGTTGTCCAGAGCCTGTTGGAGTTCGGGCCGGATGGCCAGCAGCACCGGCGACGTCACCAGTGAACGGCTGTCGCTGATGGTTTGCTGACCCGCGGCCCCCGCGAGCCGCGCCGCAGAGATCGAGCTGCCAGGGATCCACAAGCCTGGCTGGCCGCCGAGTTCGCTCGGCCACTTGCCGATGAAGCCGCTGATGACGGCATCGGAGGCGGCGGGTTTCACAGTCACTGCCACACACTGGTCACCGACCGGACCGGCCGACGCGTTGTAGCTGTCGGCGAAATCCTGCACTCGGTCGGCGATCGACGGGTCGGCGATGGCGGCGACGGTGTCCTTGCCTCCCACGCAGCGTGCTGCGGCCGTGTGCGAGCGGTGGGACAACGCGTCACCGAAGAAGCGCCACAGAATCACCCCGGCCACCACCACCACGACGACGACGAGGGCCACGATCACGCCAATGCTGACTCCGCGTCGTCCCCCCGCGCTGCGGTGGCCGCCCTGCCAGTTCCCAAGCCCGCGATGGCCGGCGCCGCGGAACAGCGGCGGCGGTGAGCTCGTCGGCTCCGAGCTTGCCGGGTGGGACCCAAAGTCGGGGTACCCGTCTGCACCACCTGCCGAGTAGTCGCCGACAACGGGGTAATTGCTCTCGCCCGAGTAGTGATCCTCGGTTGAGAAGTGATCGTCGCTCCCGTAGTCCCCTTCATCCGAGAAATCGTCGTGAGCGGCCTGATCATGGGCATGGGGAGGGAAATCAGCCGGCTGGTCGAGGCCTGGGTAGCTGTAGCTGCTCGGGGATTCGGCAGCCGGCGGCTCAGAAAACGTCCCCGGGTAACCTACGTCCGCATGCTCGCCACTACCCGGGTGGTCAGCTTTCTCGTCGCCCCGGTCCTGATGCTCCGCAGAGTATTCGTCAGACGGCCCATCGGCGGAATCCTCGGGGTCGGGCAAACTGTGCCTACCCATACCGGTGTCTGCGTCCTCTCCGTCGAAGGTTGCCGCATGTCGAGCGGGAGTTACCCACCCGCTCTGCCCGATGGGCCATGCTCCTCTGCGGGCCGCTAGCCGCCCGCATCGTCTCTGGTCCGGGCCTTAAATTCACGACGACGGCGATGCAGGATCGGCTCGGTGTAACCGTTGGGCTGCTGCGTCCCGGACAAGATCAGCTCCTGCGCGGCCAGGAAGGCGACGCTGTCGTCGAAGTTGGGGGCCATGGCGTGATATGCCGCGTCGCCGGCGTTTTGCTGATCCACAAATGGCGCCATCCGTTCCAGGCTGGCCCGCACGTCCTCGCTGGTGATCACGCCGTGGCGCAGCCAGTTGGCCAGCAACTGGCTGGAGATCCGCAGGGTGGCGCGGTCCTCCATGAGCGCCACGTTGTGGATGTCGGGCACCTTTGAACAGCCGACACCCTGGTCGACCCACCGCACCACGTAGCCGAGGATGGACTGACAGCTGTTGTCGACCTCCTCGCGGATCTCTTCGGGCGCCCAGGCCAGTTCCTCGGCCAGCGGAATGGTCAACAGCTGTTCGATCGTGGCGCGCTTCTTGCCCACCAGCTCCTGTTGCACCGCGGCCACGTCGACCTGGTGGTAATGCATCGCGTGCAGGGTGGCGGCGGTGGGCGAGGGCACCCAGGCCGTGCTGGCACCGGCACGGGGCTGGGCGATCTTCTGCTCGACCATGTCGGCCATCAGTTCGGTCATGGCCCACATGCCCTTGCCGATCTGGGCGCGGCCGGTGAACCCGGCGGCCAGGCCGGCGTCGACGTTGTTGTCCTCGTAGGCCAGGATCCACGGCTGGCTCTTCATGGTGCCCTTGCGCACCATCGGGCCGGCCTCCATGGAGGTGTGGATTTCGTCGCCGGTGCGGTCCAGGAACCCGGTGTTGATGAACACGACGCGGTCCGCGGCGGCCTTGATGCACGACCGCAGGTTGAGGGTGGTGCGGCGCTCCTCGTCCATGATTCCGACTTTCATGGTGCCCTGCGGCAACCCCAGCACGTCTTCAACGCGGCTGAACAGCTCACATGTGAACGCCACCTCGGCCGGACCGTGCATCTTCGGCTTGACGATGTAGATGGAACCGGTACGGCTGTTCATCAGCGGCCCGTTGGCATCGCCGGCTTTCAGCCCGTGAATCGCGGTCAGGCCGGTGAACAGGGCATCCATGATGCCCTCAAACACCTCGTTGCCGTCGGCGTCGACGATTGCATCGTTGGTCATCAGGTGACCCACATTGCGGACGAACATCAGGCTGCGCCCCGGCAACGTGAACTGGCTGCCGTCGGGTGCCGTGTAGCCCCGGTCCTCGTTGAGCATCCGGGTGAACGCGGAGCCGCCCTTGTCGACCCCGGCGGCCAGGTCGCCCTTGTTCAGGCCGAGCCAGTTGCGGTAGCCGAGCACCTTGTCGTCGGCATCGACCGCCGACACCGAGTCCTCGAAGTCCATGATCGTGGTGATCGCCGATTCCAGGATCACGTCCTTGACGCCTGCACGGTCGGTGGCACCGATCTGTGACTCGGGGTCGATCAGGACCTCGATGTGCAAACCATGGTTGACCAGCAGCACCGATGTCGGCGACTCGGCTTCGCCGGTGTAACCGGCGAACTGGCCGGGGTTGGCCAGCAGTCCTGTGGACAGCTCGCCACCCGGCATACCAACCAGCAGCTGGCCGTCCTCCACCTTGAAACCGGTGGCGTCGGCGTAGGAACCCGACGACAGCGGCACGCTGTCATCGAGGAACTTGCGTGCGTAGGCGATCACCTTGTCGCCGCGAACCTTGTTGTAGCCGCCCCCCTTCTCGGCACCGTCGCTTTCCGGGATGACGTCGGTGCCGTACAGGGCGTCGTAGAGGGAGCCCCAGCGAGCGTTGGCCGCGTTCAGCGCGAACCGCGCGTTGAGTACCGGCACCACCAGCTGCGGGCCGGCGGTCGTGGTGATCTCAGCGTCAACGCCCGACGTGGTGATGGTGAAGTCATCCGGTTCCGGGAGCAGATAGCCGATCTCAGTGAGGAACTGACGGTAAGCCTCCATGTCGAGCGGCTCGATCACGCGATGACGGTGCCACTTGTCGATCTGGGCCTGCAGCTCATCGCGGGCGTTCAGCAGACCCTGGTTCTGCGGGGTGAGGTCGGTGACGACCTTGTCGACGCCCGCCCAGAAGCTGTCCGGGTCGATATCGGTGCCAGGCAAGGCCTCGTTGTTCACGAAGTCGTAGAGCACCCGAGCGACGCGCAAGTTGCCCGCCGACACGCGATCTGTCATTACTTCCTCCCTCACTGGCAATGGGCCCAGACTACCGGTCAGCAGCACGACTACCGCATCCGGCGACCCGCAACAGCAGGTCACACTGGCCCAACGGCGCGCCCGCCGCGGCACGACGCGCTGCGCGCTCGTTTGCTCGCAACGCAGGCGTGGTGTTCGACGGCAATCGGCGACCAACCGTAGCCGCTGCGATCATACGGGCCGGCCCGAGAAGAACAGGAAGTATCCCCTGCGGCCGGTGTGACCGATGAGGTGCCGGGATCTGGCGGGCTCCCGAGGGGCTGTGTCGGTTAGGCCCCGTTGGATCCGTTCTGGCCCAACAGCGACCCGCCGATGCCGCCGCTACCGCCAGGTCCGCCAGAGTCACCGGGCCCACCGTCACCACCGTCGCCGATCAACTGAGCGTTGCCGCCGTTACCGCCAGCGCCAGCGGTGCCGCTCAGGCTGACTCCGGCGGCGCCGCCGACGCCACCGGCGCCGATCAAAGCGGCGTTGCCGCCGTTACCCCCGGTTCCGCCCGCGCCGGCACCGCCGACCCCGCCGGATCCGCCTGCCCCGCCATCGCCAAACAGCATGGCACCCTTCCCGCCGTTCCCGCCGTTGCCGCCGGCGCTGCTAGAGAAGCCGACCCCGCCGGTCCCTCCTGCTCCTCCGGTGCCGATCAAACCAACGGCGTCGCCGCCGTTACCCCCTTGGCCGATACCGCCGATGGCCCGGGCGCTGTTGCCACCGTCACCGCCATTGCCGATGAACATCCCGCCTGTGCCGCCCGTGCCGCCGACACCTGCGGCTCCGTTCCAGCCGCCGTGACCGCCGTTGCCGATCAGCCCGCCGTTGCCGCCGGCCCCGCCCACGCTGTTGGCGCCGCCGAACGCGACGGAGCCGCCGTGACCGCCGTGACCGAACAGCAGCCCGCCGTTGCCGCCGGCGCCGCCGACGCCATCAATGTGTTCCAAGCCGCCGTGGCCCCCGTGGCCGATCAGCCCGGCGTTGCCGCCGGCGCCGGCGGCACTGCCGAGACCGCCCCCGTCGGCGCCGCCTCTACCTCCGTTGCCATACAGCCACCCGCCGTTGCCCCCGTTACCACCACTGCTGCCAGGGCCGCCGGCCTCGACGCCGCCAGTGCCGCCGTGGCCGATCAGCCGGGCATCGCCGCCGGCTCCACCGTTGGCGCCGCCCCCTATGTCGTAGCCGCCGTCACCCCCGTTGCCATACAGCAGCCCTCCGATACCGCCGGCGCCGCCGGCCCCGCCGCTGCCGAAATTGCTGAGTCCGCCCGCCCCGCCGTTCCCACCGTGGCCGAACAGCCCCACAGCGCTGCCACCGGCACCGCCTGGACCGGCGGCGCCGCTGCCGGTGGCCACCCCGCCGACTCCGCCGTTGCCACCGTGGCCGAACAGCCAGCCGCCAGCCCCGCCGGCACCGCCGGCCAAGCCGGTCGCCCCGGGCCCGCCGATCCCACCGTTACCGCCGTTGCCGAACAACCCGGCAGCCCCACCGGCACCACCAGCCTGACCGGCCAAACCATTACCGCCATTACCGCCTTTGCCATACAACAATCCGCCGGCACCACCGGCCTGGCCGGGCGCCCCATTGGCACCGTTACCGATCAACGCACGCCCCAAAATCGCCTGGGTGGGCGCATTCACCACATCAAGGGCAGCCGCCATCGGCGAAGCATTCGCCGCCTCAGCAAGCGCATACGAACCCGCACCCGCAGTCATCGCCTGCACAAACTGCTCATGAAACAGCACCGCCTGCGCACTCATCGCCTGATACGCCTGACCGTGCGCACCGAACAACGCCGCAATAGCCGCCGACACCTCATCAGCACCTGCAGCCAACACCCCCGTCGTGGGCACCGCCGCCGCCGCATTAGCCACACCGAGCGACGACCCGATACCGGCCAAATCCGAAGCCGCCGCCGCCACCATCTCGGGCACCGCCACCACAAACGACATCACGCTCTCCTCCCGGCGTTCCTGACAACCCGGCGATCGGTGCGCATCGCGACACCGTCAGAGAGAAGACAGCGTATCCCCGTCCGGACACCACATCAGGCGTTTGACCTCACTGGTCCCGGGAAAGCAAAAAGATGCTCAGATCGGGGCCGCCCGATGGATGAGGGGCCGGGATCGAACGGCAACACAGGTTGGGGGGGCCGGTTTCCCGTCAGACACGGGTCGTCTCGTCAGTCGCGATGCGTCCCGTCGCGCATGGTGCCGACCAGGTCTTCCACCAGATCCTCCAGCGCCACCATAGCGACCACGGAGCCGTCATCGGCGGTCACTAATGCCAGATGGCTGTTGCTGCGCCGCATGCGCGACAGGGCGTCGGGCAGCGGCAATGATCTGGGAACCTGCAGCAACGGGCGCACCACGGCCAGATCGATCACGGTTTCCGGATCGTCACCGAGCGTCAGCACATCCTTGATGTGCATATATCCAATGAACCTTCCGCCGCGATCCACCACCGGAAACCGGGAGTAGCCGGTCTGGGCCAAGGCCTGTTCGACAGCGCCGATCGTGGGCCCGGAACCCGCCGCGGCCACCGGCACCGCGCGGATATCGGAGAGCGGCACCGCGACATCGGCGACCACCCGGGTGCGAATTCGCAGTGCCCGGGTTAGCCGGGTGTGCTCCTCGCGATCCAGCAGGCCTTCGGACAGCGATTCGGCGATCATCTCGCTGAGCTCCACCGTGGAGACGGTGATGTCGAGTTCGTCCTTGGGTTCCACCCCAAGCGCCCGCAGTATCGCGTTGGCGCACTTGTTGTAGAACACGATGAACGGCCGGGCGGCGCGCACGTAGACCAGGTAAGGCGGGACCAGCAGCATCGCCGTCCGTTCCGGACCGGCCAGAGCGATGTTCTTCGGCACCATCTCGCCCAGCAGCACATGCAACGTCACCACCACCGCGAGCGCGACCACGAACGACAGCGTGTGCAGCAGCGCCGGAGGGATCCCGGTCAGCCCGAACGACGTCTGCAGCAACTCGGCGACCGCCGGTTCGCCGATCCGGCCGAGCAGGATCGAAGACACCGTGACGCCCAACTGAGCGCCGGCCAGCATCGACGGGAGCTGCTCGCCGGCCCGGATCACGGTGACCGCAGTGGCCTTGCCCTGCTCGGCCAACGCTTCGAGGCGGTCACGACGGGCCGAGATCAGCGCGAATTCCGCTCCGACGAAGAACGCGTTGGCGCCGATCAACATCAGTGCCAGCAGCACTGCCAGCGGGGCGTTCACCAGCGGCCCCGCCCTGAGCGGGATTCAGCAGTTGATTCACCGTTAGGACCCAGTTCGGTCAGCTCGAGCAGGTCGATCCGGCGACCGTCCATCTGGACCACCGTGGTCTGCCAGCGCGCCGAGTCGTCCGGCAGTCCGTCCTGGTTCAACGCGGTCAGCTGGACCGTTTCGCCGGCCACCGGGATGTGGCCGAGCTCTCGAAGCACCAACCCGCCGATCGTCTCGTAGGGTCCCTCGGGAGCTCGATAGCCGGTGGCGGTCGCCACCTCGTCGATGCGAAGCAGGCCCGAGACCCGCCATCCGCTGCCTGCCGCCACCACGTGTGGCGTGGCGTCATCGTGTTCGTCGCGGACGTCGCCCACGATCTCTTCGATCAAATCCTCGACCGTGACCATGCCCGCCGTGCCGCCGTACTCGTCGACCACCATCGCGGTATGCAGAGCATTGGCGCGGATTTGCGCCATCACCGCATCGCCGTCCAGCGTGGAGGGCACCACCGCGACCGGCTTGGCGACCGTAGTCAGCAACGTGAACGCGCGATCGGCCGGCGGAACCTCGAACACCTGCTTGACGTGCACGATGCCGACGGTCTCATCGAGGTCACCCGCGACGAGCGGGAAACGCGAGAACCCTGATGTGGCGACCGCCGCAACCAGGTCGGCGATGGTGTCGTCGGTCTGCAGCGCCACGATCTTCGACCGTGGCGTCATCAGCTCCTCGGCCGTCAGGGTGCCGAACTGCAGCGAGCGGCGCATCAGCCACGCGGTGGCGTCGTCAAGTGAACCGCTGCGCGCGGAGGTGCGCACCAATGACACCAGCTCCTGCGGTGTGCGGGCCGACCGCAGCTCCTCGGCCGGCTCGATGCCGAGTCGACGCACGATCCAGTTCGCCGCTCCGTTCGTCAATCTGATGGCCGGGGTGAGCAGCTGCGAAAACAACAGCTGGGGGACCACGACCGCGCGGGCGGTCGGCAGGGGGCGCGCCAGCGCGAGGTACTTGGGGACCAGTTCGCCGAACACCATCGACACCGATGTCACGATCACCAGCGCCAGGAACATCGTGAGACCGTCGGCCACCCGATCAGATAGCCCGATCGCATTCAGCGCCGGACTCGGCAACTCGGCCACCAGCGGTTCGGTCAGGTAACCGATCGCCAGCGTGGTGATCGAGATACCTAACTGAGCACCCGAAAGCTGGAACGACAGCCGGTGGTGGGCACGCCGGATGAAGCGGTCCCGGCTGGCGCCGCCGCGGGCATTGGCCTCCACGGCGCTGCGGTCCAGCGCGGTCAGCGAGAATTCGGCCGCGACAAACACTGCGTTACCAGCGGTAAGCGCCAAGATGGCCAGCACGCTGACGACGGTGCTGCTGGGGTTCATGGGCGGCTCGGTTGTCGTTCTATATTGGGCCGAGCCGGAGCACCCGGCGCCGATGCGAGTGGCCGCTCGCCCCGGAAGCCAACGGCCTCGACGGGTGCCTGCGGCACGTCATCCCTTTCGCTCGAAGCCGCGCAGCGCGCTGCTGCGGGTTTGAAGCTCACATGGTAGCGGGATGTTCGCGGGGGGCCCCCACCAACCGGGTCACCAACCGGAGGGCAGTGGATGGCCCTCGGCGAAGCCCGCCGCCGACTGCACACCCACCACCGCCCGCTCATGCAGCTCCGCCAGGTTCGTGGCACCGACATAGGTGCAGGTGCTGCGGATGCCGGAGGTGATGTGGTCGATCAGGTCCTCGACACCGCCGCGGTCGGGGTCAAGGCCCATCCGCGACGTCGAGATGCCCTCCTCGAACAACGCCTTGCGAGCGCGGTCGAACGGGCTGTCCGCGCCGGTCCGGGCGACCATCGCTCGCTTGGACGCCATGCCGTAGCTCTCCTTGTACGGCTGATCGTCACGGTCACGCATCAGGTCCCCGGGGGACTCGTAGGTACCGGCGAACCACGACCCGATCATCACGTTGGATGCGCCGGCCGCCAGCGCCAGCGCCACGTCCCGCGGATGGCGGATTCCGCCGTCCGCCCACACGTGGCCGCCGAGCTGCCTTGCAGCACAAGCGCATTCCAGCACAGCGGAGAATTGCGGGCGGCCCACACCGGTCATCATCCGGGTGGTGCACATGGCTCCGGGGCCGACACCGACCTTGACGATGCTTGCCCCGGCTTCGAGCAGATCCCGGGTGCCCTCCGCCGACACCACATTGCCTGCCGCCAGCGGCACACCCAAGCCCAGCGATGACACCACCTTGATCGCGTCCAGCGTCTTGACCTGGTGTCCGTGTGCGGTGTCGATGACCAGCACATCGACGCCTGCCTCGGCGAGGGCCCGGGCCCGGGCGCCCACGTCGCCGCTGATGCCTACGGCCGCGCCGACGCGCAGCCGGCCTGCGGTGTCCGTGGCCGGGGTGTAGATGCCGGCGCGGATCGCCCCGGTGCGGCTCAGCACTCCCGCCAACCTGCCGTCGGCGTTGGTCAGCACCGCGACGTCGATCGGGGAGTGCTCGAGCAGGTCGAAGATCTTGCGCAGTTCGGTGCCCACCGGGGCGCTCACGAAGTCTGTCATGGCGATGTCGCGCACCCGGGTGAAGCGATCCACGCCGATGCAGGACGATTCGCGCACCAAACCGATGGGGCGGCCCTCTAAGACCACCACCGCGACGCCGTGGGCGCGCTTGTGGATCAGCGCGGTCGCGTCGGACACCGAATCATCGGGCGCCAATGTCACCGGGGTGTCCAGCACCAGGTCGCGGCTCTTGACGAATTCCACCGTCTGCCGCACCGCCGGGATGGGCAGATCCTGCGGCAGGATCACAATGCCGCCGCGGCGGGCCACCGTCTCAGCCATCCGCCGCCCCGCTACCGCGGTCATGTTGGCCACCACCACCGGAATGGTGGTGCCCGAGCCGTCGACGGTGGACAAATCGACGTCGAACCGCGACTCGACATCAGAACGGTTCGGCACAATAAAAACGTCGTTGTAGGTCAGGTCGTACCCGGGTCGGTGCCCGTCCAGAAACCTCATCACTGGCCCCTTTGATTCGCCCAGCTAGACCGGCACTTCGCTGCGGTCTCCGCTCCACAGGGTGTGGAACTTGCCCGGCCCGTCGATCCGCCCGTATGTGTGCGCGCCGAAGAAGTCGCGCTGAGCCTGGGTGAGCGCGGCGGGCAGCCGCTCGGTGCGCAGCGCGTCGTAGTAGGACAGGGCCGACGAGAATCCAGGAGTCGGGATACCCAGTTGAGCCGCCGTGGACACCACGCGCCGCCAACTGTCTATGGCCGATTCGACCGCGCTGCGGAAATACGGCGCGACGATCAGGCTGGCCAGGTTGGGATCGGCGTCGAAAGCTTCTTTGATGCGGTTGAGGAACTTCGCCCGGATGATGCAGCCGCCGCGCCAGATGGTGGCCAGGTCGCCCGGTGTGATATCCCAGCCGTATTCGGCGCTGCCGGCCTGGATCTGGTTGAAGCCCTGCGCGTAGGCCACGATCTTCGAAGCGTACAAGGCCTGGCGCACGTCTTCGGTGAACGTGTCGCGGTCGGTGGGCTTGTCGCCGAGTTTCCCGGACGCCAGCCCGCCGGCGGCCGCGCGCTGCTCCACGGATCCCGAGAGGGCGCGAGCGAACACCGCTTCGGCGATCCCGGTCACCGGCACGCCCAGGTCCAGGGCGGACTTGACGGTCCAGCGGCCGGTGCCTTTCTGCTCGGCCTGGTCGAGGACCACGTCGACCAGCGGTTTGCCGGTCTTGGCGTCGGTCTGGCGCAGCACTTCGGCGGTGATCTCGACCAGGTAGCTGTCCAGATCGCCCTTGTTCCACTCGGTGAACACCTCGGCGATCTGCGGTGCGCTCAGACCCGGCCCGTCGCGCAGCAGCTGGTAGGCCTCGCCGATCAGCTGCATGTCGGAGTACTCGATGCCGTTGTGCACCATCTTGACGAAATGCCCCGAGCCGTCGGGACCGATATGGGTGCAGCACGGCACGCCATCGACATGCGCGGAGATCTCCTCGAGCAGCGGGCCCAGCGATTTGTACGACTCGGCGGGCCCGCCCGGCATGATCGACGGCCCGTTCAGCGCGCCCTCTTCGCCGCCGGAGATCCCGGCGCCAACAAAGTGCAGTCCGCGCTCACGCATCGCCTTCTCGCGGCGCATGGTGTCGGTGTAGAGCGCATTACCGCCGTCGATGATGATGTCGCCGGGTTCCATGGCGTCGGCGAGTTCGTTGATGACGGCGTCGGTGGGGTCACCGGCTTTGACCATGATCAGCACCCGTCGCGGGGTCTGCAGCGCGGCAAGGAACCCGGCGATCGTTTCGCTGCGCACGAAGTTTCCCTCGGACCCGTGCTCTTTCAGCAACGCATCGGTCTTGGCGATGGACCGGTTGTGCAGCGCCACGGTGTAACCGTGCCGGGCGAAGTTCCGGGCGATGTTCGAACCCATCACGGCCAGGCCCGTGACGCCGATCTGCGCGGTCGCAGTCTTCGATTCCGACGAACTCATCTCTTCGCCTCTCAGGTTGGAGAACTTTTGCTGAAGCTTTTTGCCGAAACTATTCCGACACACTGTGGCACAACGGCTTCGTGTTACTCCAAGGTGTTTGGGCTCTGCGTTAGAGGCTGAACAGCCGCCGCAGCTCCGTGAGCCACGGTACGGCCAGCGCGACGGTAGGCACCACCAGTATCGCGGCCGCGGTAAGGTACGCCGCCGCAGACAACGCCAGACTATTGCCGCGCCCCGAGAGCCGGCGTACCCGCAGCACTGTGCTGGGACCGCCCGCGGCCAGCGCGCCCGACGGCGCCCGCGCAGACGCGCAGGCCACCAACGCCCGAGCCAGGGGAGTGCGCCCAGCAGCGCGCACCGCGGCATCATCGGCCAGTAGCTCGACGAGCAACTGCACTGCGCCCAGCGCGTTGGCGCTGCGGACCAGCCGCGGGAATGCCGCGCGCACCGCGGTGAACGCTTCCAGAACAAGATCGTGACGGGCGCGCAGATGCGCCCGCTCGTGGGTAAGGATGGCCGCGACTTCAGCATCGGCGAGCGTCGTCAGTGTCCCTTCGCTGACCACAACCCGGCTACGCACCCCGGGCAGACAGTAAGCAAGGGGTTGCGCCACGTCCAAGACGCGAAGGTCACGCGTCCGTGCGCAAGGGTGGGCAAGGGCAGCATCGTGCCCGACCCCGACGAGATCGACCACCATGCGGTGGTGGGCCCGCCGTCGCCGATTGGCGATGGCCACCCGCACCAGGGCGACCACCAGTCGGGCACCGACCAGCACAGTCAGCGCGAAGACGGCGATGTACGCCACCCACAGCGCCCAGCCCAGACGGCCGGCGTCGCCGACGATGCCGGCCGTGGGCCGCCCGTCGGGGCCGGGCATGAGCAGCCGGCTGGCGATCGCGATGCCGGCACTGAACGTCGAGAGCACCGCGGCCAGGGCAATGGCCTGCCAGAGCACCATTGCGGCGCGCGGGGCGCGCAACGGCCACGCCGCTCGTGCCAACAAAGCCGGTGTCGGGCCGACCAGCAGCACCGCGAGGATGGTGAAGGCCAGCGCGGACACGCTGTTAGTC
This sequence comes from uncultured Actinomycetota bacterium, assembly GCA_963763005.1. Taxonomy (GTDB): domain Bacteria; phylum Actinomycetota; class Actinomycetes; order Mycobacteriales; family Mycobacteriaceae; genus Mycobacterium. Next base: position 551,274 of record CAVXMI010000004.1, on the reverse strand, counting down.
TCCCTCAGCCCTCCGCTGGAGGTCCAGCAGATGGCGAATTGCGGTGATTTGCTTCTAATTCGGCAAGTGCGCGACGAAGTGCATCCGCCTCGTCGGCCCCGACACGCTCCACGAAGTGCACCAGCGCCGCCTGCCTGTCACCGGAGTCCTCGGCCTGGGCCAGCGCATCGACCATCAGCCCGGCGACCAGTTCGTCACGGCCATGCACGGCTGCGTATCGGTGGGCCCGGTCGTCGCGAATCTGGGATACCAGGTTCTTTTTGGCCAACCGTTGCAGCACGGTCATCACGGTCGTGTAGGCAAGGTCGCGTCGCGCCGACAACGCTTCGTGGACCTGGCGAACGGTCTGGGGCTCCGTCGTGGACCACAAGTGATCCATGACGGCGCGTTCCAGATCCCCCAGCCGCGTCAGCTTGGCCATAGTTCGTTCATCTCCTGAGCGTTGGAACCAGCGTACTCCGGCTTACTACGGGCTGTCGTACCCAATGCCGACTAGCGGCCCTGCCCGACCGATGGCACCCGGCCAGCCGCCGGTGAGTTACCGGTAGATCGGCTGCCCGGGTAGCCGAGTGATACGGGTGGCAGCACCCGCCACCCGTGCCCAGCGCACGGGGCTCGCCCGTTTCCCGGTCGAGCGATTCGGCTCCGACAGACCTGCTGGAATCGGCCGCTGGTACCGATGGTGTAGACACAAGGACGTGCAACCGCCGCCGGACTCGGGCATCCTGAATTCCACTGCGCCGTTCGACAGCGAGTTGGGGCTGCGGTTCACTGAACTGAGCCCCGATGGCGCCCGCGCGCAGCTCGAGGTCAAGCCCAAACTGCTGCAGCCGATGGGCCTCGTGCACGGCGGTGTCTACTGCTCGATGATCGAGAGCATGGCCAGCGTGGCCGCCTTTACCTGGCTGGCCGCGCACGGCGGCGGGAATGTCGTGGGCGTCAACAACAACACGGATTTCCTGCGTTCCATCAGCTCGGGGATGGTGTACGGCACCGCCGAACCACTGCACCGCGGCCGGCGCCAACAGCTGTGGTTGGTCACGATCGGCGACGAAACTGGCCGGATGGTCGCCCGGGGTCAGGTGCGGCTGCAGAACCTCGAGGCGCATTCCGGCGACGGCTGAACCTGGTGGCCCACAGCTGCTCCCACAGCCGCTGAGTTGGCCCGCCGGCATCGGGCCCGGGGTTTGCGCCTCAATCACCCGGCGGGCGGCGGTTGCGGTTATCACCGACCACATCACCACGGGCCACCGGATCGGGCTGGCCGACCACCGACCCGCTGGCCGGTGATCATCGACTACTGGGGAATCATCAAGGCCGACATCGGGATTCGCGATGGCCGCGTCGGCAGGCGGCCTCCCACCACACCGTGGGGCAGGCGAACCAGGCGTTTCGCAACATCGTCAGCATGCTGCGCTGCTGCGCGACGTCTGCTGCGCGACGCCACCAACCACGAGACCCAGGAGCAGAACTCCCAGCAAATTCTCAGCCGATGATCAGTGCCGATACAGAGACACCCATGATTATGTGTTGCGGCACGCCCAAAAAGCGGCCCGGACGAGTTCGCCGTACCCGGACAGCGACAAGACGGTGAGTGCAGGTTCATGGCGCTCCAGCTCTTCGAAACAAGGTCGGTGGACCTTGCTTCTGCTTTGATGCCGGCCGCCGCGTGCTCCGCTGACTACCGGTTCGGCGGTGTGGTCGTCCAGTGGAGACCATTCCTGCGCACGACATGGCGCTCGTAAATGAGCACCAGACCATCATCTCAGCCGTGTTGGCGGCCGAGATCGTTCGGGGTGGTGCCGCATCGGTTTGTTAGGGGGTTTTAGCGGTGGATTTTGCGGTGTTGTCGCCGGAAATCAACTCCGGCCGAATGTATTCGGGCGCAGGTTCGGGGCCACTGGTGATGGCGACAGCAGCCTGGGACGCGTTGGCGGCGGAGTTGAATACGGCGGCAACCTCCTATCGGGCGGTGCTGTCCGAGCTCACTGGTGGACCCTGGGTGGGTCCGTCATCGACCTCGATGGCCGCCGCGGTGGCTCCGTATGTGTCGTGGATGAACACCACCGCCGCTCAGGCTGAGCAGACCGCTAACCAGCTCAAATCGTCTGTGGCAGCCTACGAAGCGGCATTTGCGGCCACCGTGCCCCCGCCGGTGATCGAGGTCAATCGGGCATTGTTGGCGTCGTTGGTGGCCACCAACATTCTGGGGCAGAACACCCCGGCGATCGCGGCCACCGAGGCGCAGTACGCCCAGATGTGGGCCCAGGACGCCGCGGCGATGTACGGGTATGCCGGCGCCTCAGCGGCGGCGACGAAGTTGACACCGTTTACCGCACCGCCGCAGAACACCAACCCGGCCGGGACGACCACTCAAGCCGCCGCGGTCACCCAAGCCACCGCCTCCGCGGCCGGCCCGAGCGCGCAATCAGCGCTCTCGATGGTGCCCAACCTGCTGCAAAGTATCCCGTCGGCAGCGTCGTTCAACCCGATTACGTGGCTGGAAAACCTGCTTGGTACCGACACAGGCAACGCCCTCAATACCTTCAGTATGAATTTTGGGAACCTCACTCTTGTAATCAGTGGATTCTTGTTCACGGCTTCTGGTATCACGCCCCTTTTGGGCGGGCTATACGCACTTGCACTTCCGGCGACTGCGGCGGCTGCGGCTGCTGACGTGGTACCTGCGGCCGGGCTGGGGTCGACCCTGGTGGGTTCGTCCGCCTCGGCAGGTGTGGGTGATGCCGGGGTGTCGGCGGGTCTGGGCGAGGCGGCGTCGGTCGGCAAGTTGTCGGTGCCGCAGGCTTGGGGTGCGGCGTCCCCGGCGATCCGGCTTGCCGCCACCACATTGCCGACCGCCGGTCTCGACGGCTTGCCGGGGGCTGCGGCAGCCGGGCCGGGAGGCTTCTTCGGCGGCATTCCCCCGGTGGGCAGTGTGGTCAACGCGCCAAGAGGCGACCAGACTCGTCCGCGAACCGGCTCGCGTAGCAAGGTGCTCCCACCGTGGGCTGCGGAGCCGGGCGTTGACGAGCGCACGCAGGGCCGGCCGGCACAGCCACAACGGAGTGCCCAACACGTCGCCAGCGCGTTGAGCGATCGCGAACGCGATGAGCTCGACAAGCTGCGCAAGGACATCGCTGAAGCGGCGACGGAGCGCGATGCGGCCGCCCGCTTGCTCAAGGAGGCGATGTTGTGATCGGCGGCATCGATTTCGCGGGATTGCCTCCAGAGATCAATTCCGCTCGGATGTATGCGGGGGCGGGGTCGGGGCCACTGGTGGCGGCCGCAGCAGCCTGGGACGCGTTGGCCGCGGAGTTGAATTCGGCGGCGACCTCGTATCGGGCGGTGCTGTCCGAGCTCACTGGTGGACCGTGGGTGGGTCCGTCGTCGACGTCGATGACCGCCGCGGCGGCTCCGTACATGTCATGGATGAACACCACCGCCGCCCAGGCTCAGCGCAGCGCCAACCAGCTCAGAGCGGCAGTAGCAGCCTACGAAACGGCATTTGCCGCCACCGTGCCCCCGCCGCGGATCGAAGTCAATCGGGCATTGTTGGCGTCGTTGATGGCCACCAACATTCTGGGGCAGAACACCCCGGCGATCGCGGCCACCGAGGCGCAGTACGCCCAGATGTGGGCCCAGGACGCCGCGGCGATGTACGGCTATGCCGGCGCCTCAGCGGCGGCGACGAGGTTGACGCCGTTTAGCTCACCGCCGCAGAACACCACCCCGGCCGGGACGACCGCTCAAGGCTCCGCGGTCAACCAGGCTGCCGCTTCTGCGGCCGGCGCAAGCACCCAATCAACGCTCTCGAGCGTGCCCAACCTGCTGCAAAGTCTTTCGTCGGGATCGTCCGGATCGAATTGGCTTTTGAAGCTGCTCAACAGCTATCCGATCCAGACGTTCAACTCACTGAGCGGACTAACTGTGGGTTATCAGATCCTCTCCGAGGGACTGAACTTCGATGCTTCTGGGCTCATGTTGACCATCGCGCCGGCGGTAGCTGTGGGCTGGAATCCGTTGATCGATGCGCTTTCGGCGCCGGCGGCTGCGGTGTCTGACGTGTCTGAGGGTGGGCTGGGGTCGAGCCTGTTGGGTTCGTACGGCTCGGAGGTAGGTCCGCTATCGGCGGACCTGGGAAATGCCGGAGTGTCAGCGGGCCTGGGTGAGGCGGCGTCGGTCGGTGGGTTGTCGGTGCCGCAGTCTTGGGGTACGGCGTCCCCGGCGATCCGGCTTGCCGCCACCGCATTGCCGACCGCCGGCCTCGACGGCTTGCCGCAGGCTGCGGCAGCTGGGCCGGGCGGCTTCTACGGCGGCATGCCCCCGATGGGGGGTCCGGTGGCGAGCGTGGTCAACGCGCCAAGAGGCGCCCAGACGCCTCGATCAGGGGTGCGTCTCAAGGGATTCGCGGCGCTGGCCGGGGAGCCGGGCAGTCACGACGACACCCCGGGCCGGTGGGCGAACCGGGGTGCTGCAGACGGCGACGGCGCGGTGAGCGAACGAGATGAGCTCAACCAGCTGCGCAAAGCGATGACCGACGTGGCCAAGCAGCGCGATGTGCTCAAGCGCACGGCGGCGCTTTTGATCAAGGAGGCGACAGAGAAATAGCAAACCCTATCGATTATCGCTGCCCGAGTGGCGAGAACCGCGCTAGCACAACTGGTTTTGGCATATCGACGATTGGGAGTCCGTGCAAATGTTTTTCACAAGACCGTTCGCCCGGTCTGAGAGAGGTTGGGAAAGCGATTTGGCCGTCGACTTGACATCCGATGCCGCGCGCAATGGCGAGAACCGCGCCCGGCTTCAGACGGATTCGGGCACCGGCTCTGGTGCCGCGCACGATGACGAGGACCATGCCCAGCTCAAGGCGCTGGGATTCCAGTCGGATTTCAGGCGAGACATGAGCCCGTGGGCCAATTTCTCGCTGGGCTTCACCTACTTGTCCCCCGTGGTCGGTATCTACACGGTGTTCGCGTTCGCGCTGGCCACCGCCGGTCCGCCGATGATCTGGAGCCTGCTGATCGCCGGCACCGGACAGATGCTGGTCGCGTTGGTCTTCAGCGAAGTGGTCGCGCAATTCCCGGTGGCCGGTGGCGTCTATCCCTGGGCGCGACGGTTGTGGGGACGCAAGTGGGCGTGGATGACCGGGTGGGTCTACATGTTCACGCTGTTAGCGCTCCTCGCGGATGCGGCCTACGGCGCGGGTCCGTACGTGGCCGCCGTGTTCGGCTTCAGGCCTTCTGTACACACCACAATCCTGTGCGCACTAGTCATGTTGGCGCTGGCCACCGTCATCAACCTGACCGGCACCAAGATGCTGGGCTACTTCGCCATCTTCGGCTTCAGCGCCGAGCTCATCGGCGCCCTGGTGGTCGGCGCCTGGCTGCTGCTCACCCAGCGCCACCACGGGCTCGGCGTGCTGTTCCACAGTTTCGGCGCCCAGGGCGATCACAGCTTCGTCTACGCCTTTCTGGCCGCGAGCCTGATCGCCCTCTACCAGTTCTTCGGGTTCGAGGCGTGTGGCGACGTTGCCGAGGAGGTCCGCAACCCCGGTGTGCAGATTCCGAAGGCGATGCGCCGCACTATTTACGTCGGCGGTTCCGCGGCGACCTTCGTCTGCCTGAGCTTGATCCTGTCGGTCACCGACTTCGGCGCGGTGATCAGCGGCAAAGACAGCAATCCGATCGACACCGTCCTGGTAAGGACGTTCGGCGACATCGGGTCCAAGATCGTGCTCTGCGTCGTGTTGATCTCGTTCGTGTCGTGCGCACTGAGTCTGCAGGCCGCCGGCAGCCGGCTCATCTATTCCTATGGCCGGGACGGCATGATCGTCGGCTCCCGGCTGTTGGCACACTTTGATCAGAAGCGACACGTGCCACCGTACGCTTTGCTGACCGCGGTCATCATCCCGGCGCTGCTGATCGTCGGATCGATCATCTCTACCGACGCGCTCACCAAACTCGTCAGCTTCGGCTCGGTCGGGGTCTACATCGCGTTCCAGATGGTTGTACTGGCCGCCCTGCGTGCCAGGGTCAAGGGCTGGAAGCCGTCCGGCAAGTACAAGCTGGGCCGCTGGGGAATGCTCGTCAACATCGGCGCGCTGGTCTACGGCGTCGCGGCCATCGTTAATCTCTCCTGGCCGCGGGAGCCCTACAAGCCCTGGTACGACGACTACATCATCCTGCTGATGTCGGCGACCGTTATCGGACTCGGCGTTGTGTACCTGGTATTCACCCGGGCCCACACCAACAGCGACGCCCCGCACGCTGACGCCGTTCCGGCTGCGATGAGGCGGCCGGAGGGCGCTGTTGCCGGTGCCGATCGATGACTACGCGCGTGTGGCTTGGTGCGGCGTCGACCCACGATGGATCTCTCAGTGTGCGCTCGCTGGTCAAACAGGTAACTTATGTTGCGGCGCCCCACAGGGCCGCTCCGGACGAGTTCGCCGTACCCGGACAGCGACAAGACGGTGAGTGCGGGACGCGTGGCGCGCCGGTTCACCGAAACGGATCTGTGGACTTTGCCTCTGCGTTGATGCCGGTCGTCGGCACGTGCTCCCCCCATGAGTTGGTTCTCAACGAGAGGAAAGACCGATGACAAATCCGTTCGCTGGACAGGCTGACATTCCCAACCGCGAAGGTAAGTGGGCACAGCAAGCCGAGGCGGAGCTACCAACCCGCCGCCACCTCGAAGAGATCGACCGATGCCTTGCCCACGGGCTGGAAGCCGCCCCGACGATCAATGACCGCACGCTGTCGACCTTCTCCCGTGGCGAGCTGCCGCACTTCGCCGGGGAACGCGGAACGTTTCTCAAGGCGCCGTTCCTGGAGGATGTGCACGACGTCTCCGATGCCGAGGTGGCGGTTTTCGGGGCGCCGCTGGACGCCGGCACCACCTACCGACCGGGCACCCGATTCGGTCCCACCGGCATCCGGCGCTCCACCAACCTGTTCGGCACCTACTGCTACGAGCTGGGCGTCGACCTGCGGGAACAGCTCAACATCGTTGATATCGGCGACGTGCTGACGATCCCCGCGAACATCGAGAAGTCCTTCGACCAGATCAGCCAGGCCATGTCCCATGTGGTCTCCCAGGGCGTGTTTCCGGTGATTCTGGGCGGCGACCACTCGATCGGGTTCCCGACCATTCGGGGTCTGGCCCCCCACCTGGACGGCAACGTCGGCATCATCCACTTCGACCGGCACGTCGACACCCAGGAATCCGATCTCGACGAGCGGATGCACACCACGCCGTGGTTCCACGCCACCAACATCAAGAACGCACCGGCCACCAACCTGGTGCAGATCGGCATCGGCGGATGGCAGGCCCCGCGTGCGGGAGTTCAGGTTGGTCGCCAGCGCGGTAGCACCGTCATCACGGTCGGTGACGTCGAACGCGTCGGGATAGAGAAGATCGCCGAAATCGCCCTCGAAGTGGCGTGGAAGGGCGCCAAGGCGGTGTATCTGTCTTTCGATATCGACGTGATCGATGCCGGATTCGTGCCCGGTACCGGCTGGCCCGAGCCGGGCGGCCTGTTGCCCCGCGAAGCTCTCAACCTCATTCGGCTGGTCTCCGAACCCGGTTTGGCCGGCATCGAGGTGGTGGAGTGCTCCCCGCCCTACGACTGGGCTGAGCAGACCGCCCTGCTGAGCAGCCGGGTCATCCTGGATAGTCTGGCCGTCATGGTGCGGGCCGGCAAACTCGGCAAGAAACCAGCCGCCCTCAAGCGGCACGCGTGGGGACCGTTCAACGATTAACTCAGTTGCGCGGAATCAGGCGATGAACGTCCGCTACCGCGCTAACAACGCTATCAAGAGCTGAGCGTGGTGGCCCACAGCTGCTCCCGCGGCTGCTGAGCCAACATCGCCGTTGCGTGGCAGGATCGGAGGACATGCGTCTTACACCGCACGAGCAGGAGCGATTGCTGTTGTCCTACGCTGCCGAGTTGGCCCGCCGGCGTCGGGACCGGGGTTTGCGCCTCAATCACCCGGAGGTGGTTGCGGTCATTACCGACCACATCCTTGAAGGCGCGCGCGACGGCCGCACCGTGGCCGAGCTGATGGCCAGCGGTTGCGAGGTGCTGGGCCGCGACGACGTGATGGAAGGAGTGCCCGAGATGCTCGACGATGTCCAGGTGGAAGCGACGTTCCCGGACGGCACCAAGTTGGTCACCGTCCATCACCCGATCGCATGATTCCCGGCGAAATCCTTTACGGCAGTGGTGATATCGAGATCAATGCGGCCTCGCAGCGCCTTGAGCTACAGATCGTCAACACCGGTGACCGTCCGGTGCAGGTCGGCAGTCACGTCCACTTTCCGCAGGCCAATGCGGCACTGTCGTTCGATCGCGCGAAGGCGCGCGGTTACCGCCTGGACATTCCGGCGGCCACGGCCGTGCGCTTCGAACCCGGCGTTTCCCAGACTGTCCGGTTGGTCCCCCTGGCGGGACGGCGCGAGGTACACGGGCTGAATCTGAACCCGCCCGGACGGCTGGATCGCTGATGACGCAACTGTCCAGGGAGCGCTACGGGCAGCTGTTCGGCCCCACCACTGGTGACCGGATCAGGCTGGCCGACACCGACCTGCTGGTCCAGATCACCGAAGACCGCAGCGGGGGACCGGGACTGGCCGGTAACGAGGCGGTCTTCGGCGGCGGCAAGGTGTTGCGCGAGTCGATGGGCCAGGGGCGCGCTACCCGGGCAGAGGGTGCACCCGACACCGTGATCACCGGCGCGGTGATCATCGACTACTGGGGAATCATCAAGGCCGACATCGGGATTCGCGATGGCCGCATCGTCGCGATCGGCAAGGCCGGCAACCCCGACATCATGGCGGGCGTGCATCCGGATCTGGTGGTCGGGCCGTCCACCGAGATCATTGGCGGTAACGGGCGAATCGTCACCGCGGGCACCATCGATTGTCACGTGCACCTGATCTGCCCGCAGATCATCACCGAAGCTCTCTGCGCGGGCACCACGACGATCATAGGCGGTGGCACCGGACCCGCCGAGGGCACCAAGTCCACCACTGTCACCCCCGGCGGATGGCACCTGGCCCGGATGCTGGAGTCGTTGGACGCGTGGCCGGTGAACTTCGCCCTGCTAGCCAAAGGAAACACCGTCAACGCCGACGCACTGTGGGAGCAATTACGCGGCGGCGCATCGGGTTTCAAACTACACGAGGACTGGGGCTCCACCCCGGCGGCCATCGACGCATGCCTGACCGTCGCCGAGGCGGCCGGCGTGCAGGTGGCGCTGCATTCCGACACCCTCAACGAGGCCGGATTCGTCGAGGACACCATTGCCGCAATCGCCGGGCGCTCGATCCACACCTACCACACCGAGGGCGCCGGCGGCGGGCACGCACCGGACATCATCACCGTCGCGGCACAACCGAATGTGCTACCCAGCTCCACCAACCCGACCCGCCCGCACACGGTCAACACCCTCGACGAGCACCTCGACATGCTGATGGTCTGCCATCACCTCAACCCGCGGGTACCGGAGGATCTGGCGTTCGCGGAGAGCCGGATCCGGCCGTCTACCATGGCAGCCGAGGACTTACTGCACGATATGGGCGCGATCTCGATGATCGGCAGTGACTCCCAGGCGATGGGCCGCGTCGGCGAGGTGGTGCTGCGCACCTGGCAGACCGCGCATGTGATGAAGATGCGCCGGGGCGCCCTAGAGGGTGATCCGTCCGGTGCCGGCTCTGCCGACAACAACCGGGTACGCCGCTACGTCGCCAAATACACCATCTGCCCTGCCGTCGCGCACGGCCTGGACCACGAGATCGGTTCGGTGGAGGTGGGCAAGCTGGCAGACCTGGTGTTGTGGGAACCGGCCTTCTTCGGAGTGCGCCCGCACGCAGTGCTCAAAGGCGGTGCGATCGCCTGGGCGGCGATGGGTGACGCGAACGCGTCGATTCCGACCCCCCAACCGGTGCTCCCGCGGCCGATGTTCGGCGCGGCTCCGGCTACCGCAGCGGCCACCTCGGTGCACTTCGTCGCGCCGCAGTCCATCGACGCAGGCCTGACAGACCAACTCGCGGTCAACCGGCGGTTGGTGCCGGTGGCCGATGCGCGGGCGGTCGGCAAGGCAGATCTGCCGCACAACGACGCCCTACCCAACATCGAAGTCGATCCCGACACCTTCACCGTGCGCATCGACGGTCAGGTGTGGCAACCTCAGCCGGCCGCTGAACTGCCCATGGCGCAACGGTATTTCCTGTTCTGATGGCGTCCCTGGCGGTGCTTGTCACCCTGGCCGACTCGCGGCTGCCCACCGGTGCGCATGTCCACTCCGGCGGAATCGAAGAAGCCGTCAGCAGCGGCATGGTGACCAACCTGGCCACGCTGGAAGCGTTCCTGAAACGGCGGATCGGCACTCATGGGCTGGTCACCGCGTCGATCGCGGCCGCGGTGCACCGGGGGGATCTGACTCTTGACGACGCCGATCAGGAGACCGATGCCCGCACACCATCTCCCGCTGCCAGACACGCCTCACGCAGCCAGGGCCGGGGGTTGACGCGGCTGGCAAGGGCGGTGTGGCCCGACGCAGGCTGGGACGATCTGGGCCCGCGGCCGCATCTGGCCGTGGCCGCCGGCCGCATCGGCGCAATGAGCGGCCTCGGCCCTGAGCACAGCGCGCTGCACCTCGTCTACACCACGATGACCGGCTCGGCGACCGCGGCACAACGACTGCTGGCGCTGGATCCCGCCGATGTGGCCGTTCTGACTTTCCGGCTGTCCGAGCTGTGTGAACACACCGCCGCCGAGGCGACCGCCGGCCTGGCAGACTTGTCCGACCCGCTGCTCGACACGCTGGCACAACGCCACGCCGAACGCGAGCGGACCCTGTTCGCCTCCTGAAAGGTATTCCTTGCCAACACATTCCCATGATCACCCGCACGTTCATACCGATCGTCCAAGAAGAGTCCGACAGCCGGGCGAGCCGCTGCGCATCGGCGTCGGCGGCCCGGTTGGCTCCGGTAAGACCGCGCTGGTCGCGGCGTTATGCCGGCAGTTGCGGAGCGAGCTGTCCCTGGCGGTGTTGACCAACGACATCTACACCACCGAGGACGCCGACTTCTTGCGCAAGCATGCGGTTCTCCCAGATGACCGGATCGCGGCCGTGCAGACCGGCGGCTGCCCACACACCGCGATCCGTGACGACATCACCGCGAATCTGGACGCGATCGACGACTTGATCGCCGCCCACGATTCGCTGGACCTGATATTGGTCGAGTCCGGCGGCGACAACCTCACGGCCACCTTCTCTTCGGGCTTGGTGGATGTGCAGATCTTCGTCATCGACGTGGCCGGTGGCGACAAGGTGCCGCGCAAGGGCGGGCCCGGGGTGACCTACTCGGATTTGTTGGTGGTCAACAAAACTGACCTGGCTCCGCTGGTGGGCGCCGACCTGCAGGTGATGGCCCGCGACGCCGACACGGTGCGCGACGGGCGCCCCACGGTGCTGCAATCGTTAACCGAGGACCCGGCTGCCAGCGATGTGCTGACGTGGGTGCGTGCTCAACTGGCCGACGCGCGCTGATGCTTTCTAGGGTCCTGTTAGTCGCCTCGCGAAACCGCTTGCCGCGCATCCAGTGCCGCGGCGGCGTCGCGGCCCGCTGCACCGCGCCCGACACGGTCTACCTGGTGTCGGCGGCCGCCACGCCGCTGGGCGGCGACACCATAGACATCCGGGTGGTCGTCGAACAGGGTGCCCGGCTGCAGCTGCGCAGCGCGGCCGCCGCCGTGGCCCTGCCCGGCGCCGAAACCCCTAAGTCGCAAGCCCACTGGGAAATCGACGTGACCGGGACCCTGGATGTGGACCTCGAGCCGACCATCGTCGCCGCCACGGCCCGGCATGTGTCCAGTGTGGCCCTGCACCTGCACGACGACGGCCGGATCCGCTTCCGCGAGCGGGTTCAGATCGGCAGATGCTATGAGCGCGAAGGGTTCTGGTCAGGATCGCTGCACGCCGACATTGACGACCGCCCGCTGCTGCGGCACCGGGTGGAGCTGGGTGCCGGATCACCGACCGACGACAACATCTCGGCACCACGTGCCTGCATCAACGAATTGAACTACCCGGCGATGACTTTCGCGAACACCGCAATCATTGACGGCTCGACCGTGCTGACGTTGGCAGGCGGCGGGATCCTCAGTACGTGGCAGGCCGACAGGCTTACCGGTTAGCTTGCCCTCCTGGCCGCTGGGCGCTGCGCCTCGGCGGCCAGTACCGCCAGCTGCTCGAGCCGGGTTCGGGCGAAGGCCTGCTGTTCGGTGATGGTCAGCTGACCGCGCCGGGTACTGAGGAAGGTCACCGTCCACGACAGCAGCGTGCTGACCTTGGTCTTGAACCCGACCAGATAAACCAGGTGCAAGACCAGCCACGCCAGCCAGGCGATGAAGCCGCTGAACTCCAGCGAACCGATCTTGGCAACCGCGGAAAACCGCGACACCGTGGCCATGGAACCCTTGTCGAAGTACTGGAACGGCTCACGCTCTGCCGGGTCGGCCCCGGCGAGCTCGGCCTTGATCGTGCCGGCGACGTATTTCGCACCCTGGATGGCGCCCTGCGCCACCCCCGGCACGCCCTCGACGGCCGCCATATCACCGACCACGAACACGTTCGGGTGTCCGGGAATCGACAGATCGGGCAACACCTTGACCCGGCCGGCCCGGTCGAGTTCGACGGACGCCTGCTCGGCGAGATCGCTGCCCAGTGCGCTGGCTGAAACCCCCGCGGACCAGACCTTGCAGGCTGATTCGATGCGCCGGATAGTGCCGTCGGAGTTCTTGACCGTAATGCCGTTGCGGTCCACGTCGGTGACCATCGCGCCGAGTTGGATCTCCACACCCATCTTCTGCAGCCGTGCCGCTGCCCTCTCGCCGAGCTTTTCGCCCATCGGCGGCAGCACCGCGGGAGCGGCGTCGAGCAGGATCACCCGCGCCCTGGTCGAGTCGATGTGCCGGAAAGCGCCCTTCAGGGTGTGCTCGGCCATTTCGGCGATCTGCCCGGCCATTTCGACGCCGGTGGGCCCGGCGCCGATGACGGTGAACGTCAGCAGCTTCGCCCGTCGTTCCGGATCGCCGGACCGTTCAGCCTGCTCGAACGCGCTCAAGATCCGTCCGCGCAGCTCCAGCGCGTCGTCGATGGATTTCATGCCGGGCGCGAATTCGGCGAAGTGATCGTTGCCGAAGTACGACTGGCCGGCGCCCGCGGCGACGATCAGGCTGTCGTAGGGGGTTTCGTAGGTGTGACCGAGCAACTCCGAACCGACGAACTGGCCAGCCAGATCAATATGCGTGACATCGCCGAGCAGCACCTGGACGTTGCGCTGTCTGCGCAGGATCACGCGGGTGGTCGGGGCGATTTCCCCTTCGGAGATGATCCCGGTGGCTACTTGATACAGCAACGGCTGAAACAAGTGGTGTGTGGTGCGGGCGATCAGCTTGATATCGACGTCGGCCCGCTTGAGCTTCTTTGCCGCGTTCAGCCCGCCGAACCCAGATCCGATGATGACAATTCGATGCCGACGACGTGGTTCAGCTGTGGGCTCTTGCTGGGCACTCATGTTCCGCTGCTCCTGACGGGATCTCCTTGACGGGCGACTGCAGTTAGCTAATACGGTAGTCAACCGACCCTCACAAGCCCAGGTGCGAGCATGTGTAATTAGCCACACCGGGGGAATCGCGCGTGGTCACTGGCGCGCCGGGCGCTCGCCGCGTCCCGGTTACAGACCGAGCAGCGGTCGCAGCGCCTCGGCGGCGGTGGTGATGACACCGGGGGTGTACCCGTGCGGGGACAGGTTGATGATCAATCCGTCCACACCGGCGTCGAGCACTTTGGCTTGGACCTGGTCGGCGATCCGTGCCGGGCTACCCACCACCATGCGACCTCTGACCTGCTCGGGAAGAGCATCCTGCCGGACGTTCTCATCGATCATCACCGTCAGCATCAGACTGGTCTCCAGGGTCGACCGGTCCCGGCCGGCCTCCTCGCACCGGGCGGCCAGTGCCGTCACCTTGCGCGGCAGTTCGTCGAGCGACGCGACGATATTGAGGTGGTCGGCGTAGCGGGCGGCGATAGCGAACGTTTTCTTCTCACCGCCGCCGCCGATCAAGATCGGGATGCGGTCGCGGTAGCGCGGTTCGGCCATCGCGGATTCGGTGGTGTACCAGTCGCCGGAAAAGGTAGGGCGCTCACCCTCGATCATCGGCTGAAGGATCTGCAGCGCCTCCTCGAGCCGGTTGAACCGGTCGGTGAAAGTGCCGAACTCGAACCCGAGCTGGCGGTGTTCGAGCTCGTACCAGCCGGCTCCGATGCCGAGGATCGCCCGGCCGGCGCTGACCACGTCGAGGGTGGTGATGATCTTGGCCAGCAGGGTCGGATTGCGGTAGGTGTTGCCGGTGACCAAGGTGCCCAGCTGCAGACGTTCGGTCGCAGTGGCCAGCGCACCCAGGGCGGTATAGGCCTCCAGCATCGGATCTTCGGGTGGACCCAACATGGGCAATTGATAGAAGTGGTCCATGACGAACAGCGAGTCGTAGCCCGCCGCTTCGGCCTCGCGCGCCTGGGCGATGACCGACGGGAAAAGCTTCTCCACGCCGGTGCCGTAGGAGAATTTGGGGATTTGGAATCCAAGCCTGATAGCCACGGTATCTACCGTAGCGATCGGCTCGAAAGGCGAAGGGGGCTCAGGCGAAGTGCGCCAGCGCGCCGTGGCTGACGTGCAACGTCTGCCCGGTGATGTGGCGAGCCGCGGGGGTGGTGAGGAACAGCGCCAGCCGCGCGATCTCCGCAGCGACGGGCGCGGGAGTGCGGGAAAGGCCTTCGTAGCCGGCCTGAACGCTGCGCCCACAGGCGACGGCGTTGACCGTGATACCCCGGGTGCCGAAAACCTCCGCCTGCCCCCCGATCCAATTCGAGAGGGCGGCTTTGATCGCGGCATCGACGCTGCCCGCGGGCGGGTTTTCCGCCACCACGTTAATGATGGAGCCACCGGAGCGCAGATGATCACCCACGCACTGCACCGTCAGCACCGCCGAGAGCACCGTCGCGTCGAGCGCCTTGCGCCACGCGTTGGCGGTGTCGGACAGCGAGTAGGTGCGGGGGTCGCCGGCGTCCCAGGACGGCGCCGGGACGTTCACGATGGTGTCCAAGTGGTGGGGAAACAGACCGCGGGCCTCTTGGAGGCCGGCCGGGTCGGTGGTGTCGCAGACAATCGCGTCCACGTCGAGTTCCTTGGCAACGACCTCGAGGTCGCCACGGCGGGCGCCCACGAGGGTCACCTTGTGACCGTCGTCGCGAAAACCCTCGGCTACTGTGCGCCCCAGATCGGTATCCCCGCCGGTGACCAGCACCTCCACTGCCGCGACCTCCTCGTGTTCAACGTTGAACCCAGACCCTGGCAGTTCACCGGCGCTTATGCTTCGCACTCGGCCGTCAAAGATCGTTCCGATGGTCGCACACCACGGGACTGTTGCCTGGGATCTCAGCGTGCTATGGCGTCAATCCCCGTACATGTTACTGGACAGTAGCTATTCGGCGAAACTCCGGACCGCCACGACGCGCAGATGATTTGGGTAACTATTCAGCACTAATTCAGCCGTGCGATTCCCGCTTCCTCTGGCTGACCCGACCCGCTGCTAGGTTTGACCGATGCGTCAGATCGGGTTCCTGGCCGGTTTGGTATCGATGATGCTGGTCGGGAGCTTGGTGGCCTGCGGTTCGAACTCACAGCCGTCGCAGGGTTCCCGGTCGATCGTGGTGTTCGCGGCTGCCTCGCTGAAGTCGGCGTTCACCCGGATCAGTGCGCATTTCAAGACGCAGAACCCCGGTGTGAGCGTCGACTTGGAATTCGCGGGTTCCTCCGAGCTGGCGACCCAGCTGACCCAGGGCGCGAGCGCCGACGTCTTCGCCTCGGCAGACACCGCGCAAATGGACACGGTCGCCAAGGCCGGGTTGCTGGCCGGTAATCCGACGAACTTTGCCTCTAACACGTTGGTCATCGTCACCTCGCCGGAAAATCCGAACAAGATCGAATCCTTCGACGATCTCGCCAAGCCGGGCCTCAGCGTGGTGGTCTGCCAGCAGCCGGTGCCGTGCGGGTCGGCGACCCGGCGTATCGAAGACTCCACCGGGATCCACCTCAGCCCAGTCAGTGAGGAACTCAGCGTGACCGATGTCCTCAACAAGGTCGCGACCGGGCAAGCCGATGCCGCGCTGGTCTATGTCACTGACGCGCTCAGTGCCGGAGACAAAGTGACGACCGTCAAGTTTCCCGAGGCCGCCGGCGCGATGAATGTCTATCCCATCGCGGTGCTGAAGAACGCGCCCCGACCTACGCTGGCGCAGAAGTTCGTGGCCGTCGTGACGGCTGAGACGGGGTCGAAGATCCTGGATCAGTCGGGGTTCGCTAAGCCCTGACGAGCTGCCGTGCACCGGCCTACCGATCTGCCCCGCTGGGTTTATGTCCCCGCTGCCGCTGGGCTGGTCTTCGTGGTGTTGCCGCTGGTCGCGATCGCGATCAAGGTCGATTGGCCACACTTCGGGTCGCTGATCACCAGCACCTCGTCGATGACGGCGCTCTTGCTGAGCCTGAAGACCGCCGCGGCGAGCACGGTGCTGTGCGTACTGCTGGGGGTTCCGATGGCGCTGGTTTTGGCACGCAGCCGGGCGCGGTTGGTGCGGTTACTGCGCCCGCTCATCCTGCTGCCGCTGGTGCTGCCGCCGGTGGTGGGTGGCATTGCGCTGCTGTACGCGTTCGGCCGGCTCGGTTTGATCGGGCAGTACCTGGAGGCGGCCGGTATCAGCATCGCCTTCAGCACGACTGCCGTGGTGCTGGCGCAGACCTTCGTCTCGCTGCCGTTCCTGGTGATATCTCTCGAGGGGGCCGCCCGTACGGCGGGGGCCGACTACGAGGTGGTGGCGGCGACACTCGGGGCGCGGCCCAGCGCGGTCTGGTGGCGGGTCACCCTGCCGCTGCTGTTGCCGGGCATGGTGTCCGGAGCCGTGCTGGCATTCGCCCGGTCGTTGGGGGAGTTCGGCGCGACACTGACGTTTGCCGGTTCCCGGCAAGGGGTCACCCGCACCCTTCCGCTGGAGATCTACCTGCAGCGGGTGAACGACCCGGACGCGGCGGTGGCGTTGTCGCTGCTGCTCGTAGTGGTGGCGGCGCTGGTGGTGCTGGGTCTGGGCGCCCGCAGGCTGACCCGGACCGACACGAGGTAGCCGGTCATGAGCAAGTTGCAGCTTCGCGCGACCGTCGCAGACCGCCGCGGAACGGGCAGATTCAAAGGGGCACAAATGCTCTACTGAGGTTCCGCCAGCATCGCCACTATGGGGTAGGCCACCTTCATGATTAATACCCCTAGGGGTAATCTCTGGAGGGTCCAGCCACATCTCCTTTGTGGCCCGCCCTTACCGAGGAGCGTCAATGGCACGAGTCGTCATCCTCGGCGCCGGCATCGCGGGACATACCGCCGCGCTGCACCTGCGCCGATGGCTTCCCCGCGCACACGAGATCGTCGTGGTCTCGCCTAACGCCGACTGGAACTGGATTCCGTCGAACATCTGGGTCGGCGTCGGCCGGATGGAGGCGGCGAAGGTACTGATTCCGCTAAGACCCATCTACAAGCGCAAGGGCATCATCTTCCACCAGGGGCTCGCTACCGCGATCCGCCCCGAGGGCGCGGGCGAGCAGTCGTCGCCGTCGGTGGACTTCACCTACACCGACGAGGAGCACCGCGGCCAGACCGGCAGCCTCACCTACGACTACCTCATCAACGCCACCGGCCCGCAACTGAACTTCGCGGCCACGCCCGGCCTCGGGCCGGACGGACACTCGTGGTCGGTGTGCACCGCTGCCCACGCCGTCGAAACTGCCGACGCGTTCGCCCAGGTCATCGCCAAGCTGAAGGCCGGCGAGAAGCAGCGCCTCGTCATCGGCGTCGGACACGGCACCTGCACCTGCGAGGGCGCGGCCTTCGAGTACACCTTCAACGTCGAGCACACGCTGCGCGCTGCCGGCGTGCGCGACCTCGCCGAGATCGTCTATCTCACCAACGAGTACGAACTGGGCGACTTCGGCGTCGACGGCATGAGCTTCATCGAGCAGGGCTTCGTTCAGTCCAGCCGGATGTGGACCGAGTCGCTGTTCCGCGAGCGCGGCGTCAAGGCCATCACGCAGGCCGCCGTGCACGAGGTGATGGAAGGCAAGCTGCGCTACGAGCAGCTCGACGGCAAGGAGCGCGACCTGGACTTCGACTTCGCGATGCTGCTGCCGCCGTTCAAGGGCGTCGCACTGGCCGCTTACGACAAGGACGGCAACGACATCACATCCACCCTGTTCGCCCCGTCGGGCTTCCTCAAGGTCGATGCCGACTACTCGGGCAAGCCGTACGACGAGTGGTCCGCCGAGGACTGGCCGCACACCTACGAGTCCGTCGCCTACCCGAACATCTTCGCGCCGGGCATCGCGTTCGCGCCCCCGCACTCGATCTCCCGGCCACGCAAGAGTGCCACCGGGACGGTCATCACCCCCAGCCCGCCGCGCACCGGCATGCCGTCAGGAGTCATGGCCAAGACGGTCGCAGAGACCATTCGCGACCGCATCACCAAGGACCCCAAAGCCTCCGCCCACCGCGCCTCCATGGCGACCATGGGCGCCGCGTGCGTCGCCTCGGCCGGTACCGGCTTCCGCGCGGGCTCGGCCGCTGCGATGACAATGTTCCCCGTCGTCCCCGACCCGGTGAAGTACCCGCAGACCGGCCGCGACATCGCCGGCACATCAGGTGAGCTCGGCCTGGCCGGTCACTGGATCAAGGTGCTTCTGCACCACCTGTTCATCTACAAGGCCAAGGCCAAGCCCTTCTGGTGGCTGATCCCCGAGTGAAAGGCGCTTCCATGGACGACAACAGCAGCTATTCGGAAGTGGACGCCCGGACCGCCGAAAGCATCGCCGACGCCCCGCTGCCCACCCATGCGAAGTTGCGGATGCGTCAGAACGTCCTCATCCAGCTCTGGCGTTTCGCCCGGATCAATCTCAGGATGATGCGGATCATCTTCAGCGGACACGGCTGACCCGGGAGGGCCATGCGTCGCGGCTGCGTGATTGGCGGTGCTGCTTGTGGCGGTGGCGGCGCTGGTGGTGCTGGGTCCGGGCGCCCGCAGGCTGACCCGGACCGACACGAGTAGCCGGTCATGAGCGAGTTGCAGCTTCGCGCGGTCGTCGCAGACCGCCGTTTGGACGTGGAGTTCTCAGTGTCCGCGGGCGAGGTGCTCGCCGTGCTCGGACCCAACGGCGCGGGCAAGTCCACCGCCCTTCATGTCATCGCCGGACTGGTTCGCCCCGATGCGGGGCTAGTGCGTTTGGGGGACCGGGTACTGACCGACACCGCCGCAGGGATCAATGTGGCGACGCACGACCGCCGGGTCGGGCTACTCCTACAGGACCCGCTGCTGTTTCCGCACATGAGCGTGGCCGCCAACGTGGCCTTCGGACGGCACAGCCGTCGCGCGATGTTCCGATCCGGTCGAGCCCGAGAGAGAAAGTCCGCGCTGCGCTGGCTTCGCGAGGTGGACGCCGAGCAGTTCGCCGACCGCAAGCCGCGGCAGCTATCGGGTGGTCAAGCCCAGCGGGTCGCCATCGCGCGAGCGTTAGCGGCTGAGCCCGACGTGCTGCTGCTCGACGAGCCAGTGACCGGGCTCGATGTGGCCGCGGCCGCGGCCATCCGGACGGTGTTGCGCAGCGTGGTCACCCACTGCGGCTGTGCCGTCATCCTGATAACTCATGACCTGCTCGATGTGTTCACGCTGGCTGATCGGGTGCTGGTGCTCGAGTCCGGCAAGATCTCCGAGATCGGACCGGTGGCCGATGTGCTAGCCGCACCGCGCAGTCATTTCGGAGCCCGCATCGCCGGCGTCAACCTGGTCAACGGGACCATCGGCCCCGACGGCTTGCTACACGCCTGGTCCGGCGCTCGCTGGTATGGGACTCCGGCCCGGGATCTCGGCATCGAGCTCGCCCAAGGGCAGGACGCAATCGCGGTGTTCCCTCCGACGGCGGTGGCCGTGCATGTGGAAATGCCGCACGGAAGCCCACGCAATGCGGTCGAGCTGACCGTGGCAGAGCTGGATACCCGGGGACCCGCCGTCCTGGTGCGCGGCCAGGACCAGCCTGATGGTGCACCTGGTCTGGCCGCGAGTATCACCGTCGATGCCGCCGCGGAGCTCCGGCTGACACCTGGGGCGCGCGTGTGGTTCAGTGTCAAGGCTCATGAGGTGGCGCTGCACCCGGCACCGCACCGAGACGCCCGCCCGTGCGTCGATCTTCGGACCGGTCACGCGTGAACTGCGCAGACACCGGGCAGGCCTTCCTTGCTTCACGGCCGTAACACGGTAGGTTCGTCGCCATGCATCAGGTGGACCCGAACTCGACACGTCGCAAAGGACTGTGGGCAACGCTGGCGATCGCCACGGTGACCAGTGCCAGCGTCGTCACCATTGCGTTGCCGGCAACCGCCAGCGCCGATCCGGAGCCGGCGCCCTCGCCAACCACCACAGCGGCCCCACCGCCACCGGCCGACCCGAATGCGCCGCCCCCACCGGCCGACCCGAATGCGCCACCCCCACCGGCCGACCCGAATGCACCACCCCCACCGGCCGTCGACCCCAACGCCCCCGAACCCGACCGGGTCGACAACGCCGTTGGTGGATTCAGCTTCGTTGTTCCGCCCGGCTGGGTGGAGACAGACGCTTCGCACCTCGACTACGGCTCGGCGCTGCTCAGCAAGACGACCGGGCAGCCGCCCTTCCCCGGACAGCCGCCTCCGATCGCCAACGACACTCGCATCGTGCTGGGCCGGCTGGATCAAAAGCTTTACGCGAGCGCCGAAGCCACCAACCCCAAGGCCGCGGTCCGGCTGGGCTCGGACATGGGTGAGTTCTTCATGCCGTATCCCGGCACCCGGATCAACCAGGAAGCCGTTCCGCTCAACGCCAACGGGGTGTCTGGAAGCGCGTCGTACTACGAGGTCAAGTTCAGCGATGAGAGCAAGCCGAACGGCCAGATCTGGACGGGCGTAATCGGTGCGCCCGCCGCCAGCACGCCCGACGCCGGACCCCCTCAGCGCTGGTTCGTGGTGTGGCTCGGGACTGCGAACAACCCGGTGGACAAGGGCGCGGCGAAGGCGCTGGCCGAGTCGATCCGACCCTGGGCACCGCCGCCACCACCGGCGCCGGCCCCGGCGCCAGGTGAGCCTGCACCCGCCCCGCTTGCGCCGGCGCCCGAGCCGGTACCGGGCCAGGCGCCGGCCGGGGGAGTGACTCCTACCCCCACGCAGACACCACCGCGGCCCCAACCAGCCTGACGGGCCGGTCGGCAGTCGGCAAGTAATTGGCCGGGCACAAACGCCCGGGTCGATCGACCGTCGTCAAATCGACACCCAAATTGTTACGCAGACGGGGTATACCGAAATAACGGCCCAATAGGTGGGCTGGGCTTTGCCGGCGATTGCAAGGAGATCCGCATGGACGTCATGGCAACTACCGAATATCTTGCCCGCTCAACGACGCTGACCAGCGTCGGCTGGATTGGCTACATCATCATCGGCGCTCTCGCCGGCTGGATCGCGGGCAAGATCGTCAAAGGCGGCGGATCCGGAATCCTGATGAACATCGTGATCGGCATCGTCGGTGCGCTTGTTGGCGGCTTCCTGCTGAGCTTCTTCGTCGACACCGCGAGCGGCGGCTGGTGGTTCACGTTTTTCACCGCAATCCTGGGCTCGGTGATCCTGCTCTGGGTCGTCGGCATGGTGCGAAAGGCCTAATATCTAACCCGTTGCGGCCCTTGCAGATCGAGGGCGGATCGAGCGGTCGGCAACGGGCAGCGGCATGATGGAGTGATGGCCTCACCGACGACCACTATGACGATGACCGCGTGGCAGGTGCGTCAGCCCGGCCCGATGCAGACCGACCCGCTGGAGAGAGTGACCGCCGCGGTGCCGCGGCCCGAGCCGTCCGAGCTGCTCGTGGCCGTGCGCGCGTGCGGGGTGTGCCGCACCGACCTGCACGTCGCCGAGGGCGATCTTGCCGTGCACCGCGACCGGGTTATCCCTGGCCACGAGGTGGTGGGGGAGGTCATCGAAGTGGGCTCAGCGGTGGGTGCGGATGCCGGTGCCGAGTTCGGCGTGGGGGACCGGGTAGGGATCGCCTGGCTGCGCCACACCTGCGGAGTGTGCAGGTACTGCCGTCGGGGTAACGAGAACCTGTGTCCGCAATCCCGCTACACCGGCTGGGACGCCGACGGCGGCTACGCCGAATTCGCTACGGTCCCTGCGACTTTCGCACACCACCTGCCGAGCGGCTACAGCGACAGCGAGCTTGCCCCGTTGTTGTGCGCCGGGATCATCGGATACCGCTCCCTGCTGCGCGCCGAGCTGCCACCCGGTGGCCGGTTGGGTCTCTACGGGTTCGGCGGCAGTGCCCACATCACCGCCCAGGTCGCGCTGGCAAAAGGCGCCGAGGTGCACGTGATGACTCGCGGAGCCCAGGCGCGCGAGCTGGCGCTGGAACTTGGCGCCGCGTCGGCTCAAGGCGCCGCCGACCCGCCACCGGTGCCGTTGGACGCCGCGATCATGTTCGCCCCGGTCGGTGATCTGGTGCTGCCCGCGCTGGAGGCGCTGGACCGGGGCGGCACCTTGGCGGTCGCCGGGATTCATCTCAGCGATATTCCGCCCCTGAACTACCAGCGTCACTTGTTCCAAGAACGCCAGATCCGGTCGGTCACATCCAACACCCGGGCCGATGCGCGCGCGTTCCTCGACTTCGCGGCCCACCATCACATCGAGGTCACCACGCCCGAATACCCGCTCGGGCAAGCCGATCGTGCCCTGGCCGACCTCAGCGCGGGCCGCATCGCGGGAGCCGCCGTGCTGCTGGTGTAACCGGGCTCAGGTTGACAGGTGCCAGACCAGGGCAGCGGCCAGGGCGCCCAACCCGTTCAGTGACCAATGCAGCGCGATCGGCGCGATCAGGCTGCCGCTGCGCCGGCGCAGCCAGCTGAACACGAACCCGGCCGCCCCGGTGGCCAACACTGCCAATGTCACCCCGGCCAGCATCCCGAGGATCCCTCCGCCGAACAGCCGAGTGAAGCCGACATTGTTACTGGTCAGCCCCAACGAAGTTGCGACGTGCCAAAGGCCGAACAGCAGCGAGCCCGCCATAGCGACACCCCGGAATCCCCAGGCCCGGTTCAGCGCGCCGTGCAGCACACCGCGAAAGGCCAGTTCCTCGGGGATGACGGTTTGCAGCGGAATGATGACCATCGAGGCGATCAGCGCGCCCGAGATCGTCGCATAGTGGTTGTTCAGGAACATCGGCCGGGTCATCGGTAGCAGCACACCGACCGCGATCACTGACATCACGACGGCCACCGCGGCCAGCGCATAGCCCATTCCGGATTTCCAGTGTTCGCGGCCCAGGCCCAGTTCGGCCCAGCCCAGACCCCTGCACCGGACCAGGATCACCAGACCGACGGCGGCGGCGGGAACGGTCGCGATGCTCGCCCATGGTGTGGTGAAATGCGCGACCAGGTTCGTCAAAACCAGCACCACGACGACGGCGGCGATGTCGACATGGATCCGGAACCGGTCTGGCCACGAAAGCTGCGACACCAGCGCATCGAGATGAACGCTGGCGGGGGCGTGTTCTGTAGCTTGGTCAGACATCGTGACAAGTCTACCTGCGGGCGGCTGAGCGTCCGCTCTCTTCGACGACGGTGACGCGATTGTGCTGCGGTTTTGCCAAGCCCTGATCGCTGTAACCCGGTATTCGGAAGGGTCGACGTTCAAACGATCCGCCGCGCCGAAGCCACAATCACCAGCGCCAGGTCAAGGGCGGATCACCCTTCGTTCGATGCAAGCCGGCGGCGCGCGTAGGCCCGGAGCTCGGCTGAGAGCGCGTCTGCCTCCAACAGCAGGGGAAGCAGCTCCGGTTCAGACATTCGGGCGCGAAAGACCAGCCCGATAGTCACCTCGTGATCGGGCCGGTAATCGATTGTGATTGCGTCGCCGGCGCGCACTGTTCCGGGCGAGATCACCCGTAAGTAGGCGCCGGGCTTCCCTGCCTGGGTGAAGGTCTTGATCCAGTGGCTCAAATTCAGGAATGCCGAGAACGTCCGGCACGGTGTCCGGGGCGCGGAGACTTCCAGCACCACGCCGTCGGTGCCGATGCGCCAGCGTTCACCGATCCGCGCCCCAGTCACATCGATGCCCCAGGTGGTCAGATTTTCGCCGAACATTCCGTCGGTGAGTGTGCGCTGGAGTTGAGTTTCCCACGCGTCGAGGTCTTCTCGCGCATAAGCGTAGACGGCCTGGTCGTCACCGCCGTGGACTTTCTGATTGCCGATGGTGTCGCCGACAAGTCCGCTGCCGAGACCACCATGCATCGGCCCCGGTGTGCGCACCGTGACCGCCCCAGTTGCGGCCACTTTGTCGATGCCCGTCAACTTCGACTGCGCGCGCGGATCAGGGTTCGCCCGGGCACGAGCCAAGTTGACCGACAACACCTTCGCCACCCGCACAGGGTAGCGCTGAAGAGCAGCGTCGCTGGTCCACGCTTCCGTCACGCACTGCGTTCGCTCGACTCCCAGGTCCATCCCGCGATCTGCGGGTCGTCCGTGCCTCTGATGAACGCCGCGCCAAGCGGTGCTTACTCTTCTCCGCGAGCCCGGGCCTCGTAGGCCCTGCGCTTGGCGACGTCGACGTCATCGGTGAAGACATGCTCGCCGCCCAGGATTCGGTTCAGGCCCTCGGCCAGCGGGCGCGGCATGAACTTCTGCGACACGACCATCGCGCCCGCCGCTTTCGTCACCCGCACCCGCGGCTTGGGACGCGCGACGAGCCCGACGATCGCGTCGGCGATGTCGGAGGGCTCGGCATTCTTGAATCCCTTCACACCCGCGGTGCCCGCGGTGAGCTCGGTATTCACAAACGACGGCAACACCATCGAGAACTTCACCCCGGCCGACCGGTACTCCAGCCTGGCCGAATCGGTGAACGCGACCACCGCGTGCTTGCTGGCACAGTATGTGGCCAGCCCGACGGCGTAGAGCTCCCCGGCAAGCGATGCGACGTTGATGACGTGCCCGCGTCCGCGTGGAACCATGCGTTGCGCTGCAAGCTTGCTGCCCAGGATCACGCCGTAGACGTTGATGTCCAGAATTCGCCGGGTGACCGCATCTGGCTCGTCGACAATCCGGCCCACCGGCATGATGCCGGCATTGTTGATCAGCACGTCGATCGGGCCGAGTTGGCGCTCTACCTGGTCCAGAAAGTCCGAGAACGAATCCGGGTCGGTCACATCGAGTTTGCCGTACACATCGAGGCCGAGGTCGGCGCCGGACTCCTTCACCTTCGCCTCGTCGATGTCGCCGATCGCGACCTTGCCGCCCAAATTGCGCAGTGCGGTCGCGGCCGCCAACCCGATTCCCCGTGCTCCGCCGGTGATCACGATGACCTTGCCCCTGACCTTGAGGCCGATGGATGCCGTGTCTGCCATTTCGTCCTTTCGGGTACGCGATTTGGTAAGCACAGCACTCGACGTGAAGCCGCGCAATAACCTGCGGCCGCGTCGGCGCCGAGGCGCCGATCGCGTATTCGGATGGCCAGCGCGGCGAAGCACCGCGATACTGCAACGATGACGGAGGTGCGGGCGGCCGTCCCGGAGGATGCATATGAAGTGGCCCGCGTGCACGTCCGGTCTTGGCAGTCGGCATACCCGGGCCTTATCGCCCAGGACTACCTCGACAGCCTCGAGCCTGAAGTCTGGGCCAGCAAATACACCTTTGGTCGCATGGGGCTTCAGATGCCGTCCACCCTGGTTGCGGTCGACGGTTCTACGATTTACGGCCTGGCTACCACAGGTTTGTGTCGGGACAAAGGCTTATCGAATTTCGGTGAACTGATCGCGATTTACGTCGATCCCGCATATATGCGTGCGGGAGTTGGGCGTTTGCTGATGGCTGCTGCCCGGGAGCGGCTGCGCCGAGTTGGTGTCATAGGTGCTGCGCTGTGGGTACTGGACGGGAATGTCCGCGCTCGGCGGTTCTACGAACGCGACGGGTGGAGATTCGACGGCGCCCGCCGCACAGAGTCTTTCGGCAATGTGGCGGTGGAAGAAGTGCGCTACCAACGCACAGCCGTCTAGCCCGCGCCGTGCGGGGTTGCGCGGGAAGGCATCGGAGTGTGCCGATCACCCAGCTACGGTGTGCCAATGCCCGACAGGTTGCTCGATGCGGTGCGCGTCCTCGACTTGGCTGACGGCAGCTCCGACACAGTCACCCGCCTGCTCGCCGACCTGGGCGCCGACGTTCTCAAGTTGGAACCTCCCGGCGGCAGCCCGGGACGCGACGTGCTGCCCACGCTGGCCGGCGCGAGCATCCCGTTCGCCGTGCACAACGCGAACAAGCGCAGCGCGGTGCTGAACCCGTGCGACGCGGGCGACCGCCGGCGATTCCTCGATCTCGCCGCAGGCGCTGACATCGTCGTCGACAGCGGCCTTCCTGGGCAGGCCGCTGCCTATGGGACGTCGTGTGCCGAGTTGGCCGATCGCTACCCCCACCTTGTGGTGCTGTCGATCAGCGACTTCGGTACGGCGGGGCCGAGGTGGTCGTGGCGTGCGACCGATCCCGTGTTGTATGCGATGTCGGGGTCGCTGTCGCGGTCGGGTCCGACCACCGGCACCCCGGTGTTGCCGCCGGACGGAATCGCTTCCGCAACCGCCGCCGTGCAGGCAGCCTGGTCCGTACTCGCCGCTTACTACAACCGATTGCGTTGCGGTACGGGGGATTACATTGATTTCTCCCGGTTTGACGCCGTTGTCATGGCGCTCGACCCGGCGTTCGGGGCGCATGGGCAGGTCGCGGCCGGCATCCGCAGCAGTGGGCGGTGGCGGGGACGCCCCAAGAACCAGGACGCTTACCCCATCTATCCGTGCAGGGACGGCTACGTCAGGTTATGCGTGATGGCGCCGCGACAGTGGCGTGGCCTGCGCCGCTGGTTAGGGGAGCCGGAAGACTTTCAAGACCCCAAGTACGACGCAATCGGCGCGCGTTTCGCCGCTTGGCCCCAGATCAGCGCATTGGTCGCGGCGCTGTTCGTCGACCAGACCATGAAGGAGTTGGTGGCCGCGGGACAGGCGCACGGGGTGCCGATCGCCGCGGTGCTGACGCCGTCGCGGATCCTGGCCTCAGAACACTTCCAGGCGGTGGGCGCAATCACCGAGGCCGAGCTCGTTCCCGGGGTGCACACCAGGGTGCCCACCGGATATTTCGTCGTTGACGGGCAGCGCTCGGGTTTCCGCACACCGGCCCCCGCCACCGGACGGGACGAACCGCGCTGGCTCGCTGACCCAGCGCCGGCACCCCCGCCCCCGGGCAGAGTGGGTGGCCCTGCGTCCTATCCGTTTGCAGGTCTGCGGATTCTCGATCTCGGCATCATCGTCGCCGGCGGCGAGCTGAGCCGGCTGTTCGGCGACTTGGGCGCCCAGGTCATCAAAGTCGAAAGTGCCGACTACCCGGACGGACTGCGACAGGCCCGCATTGGTGACGCGATGAGTGAGTCATTCGCCTGGACCCACCGCAATCACCTCGCACTCGGCCTGGATCTGCGCAGCACGGAGGGCAAGCAGATCTTCGGCCGGCTGGTCGCCGAAGCCGACGCGGTCTTCGCCAATTTCAAACCGGGGACCCTTACCTCACTTGGGTTCACCTACGACAAGCTCCATGCCCTCAACCCGCGCATCGTGCTTGCCGGGAGCAGCGCGTTCGGCAATAGGGGGCCGTGGAGCACCCGGCTGGGCTACGGACCCTTGGTCCGCGCCGCCACCGGTGTCACCCGGGTGTGGACGTCCGAGGAAGCCCGTCCGGACAGCTCCCGGCATGCCTTTTACGACGCGACGACGATCTTCCCCGACCATGTGGTTGGGCGGATTGCCGCCGTCCTCGCGCTGGCGGCGCTGATCCACCGCAATCGGACCGGCAGCGGAGCCCACGTCCACATCTCTCAGGCCGAAGTCGTCGTCAATCAACTGGACACCCTGTTCGTCACCGAGGCCGCACTGGCCGCCGGCATTGCCGAGATCCGTAACGACACCAGCGTGCACGCCGTCTACCCGTGCGCTGGCGATGACGAATGGTGCGTGATCTCGATCAACTCTGACGACGAATGGCATTGTGCTACATCCGTTTTAGGGCAGCGGGAATTGGCCGATGACCCGCGCTTTGCGACCAGCGAGTTGCGCGCGGCCAACCGCGCGGAGTTGGTGGCACTGGTGTCGGCATGGACCAGCACTCACACCCCGCTGCGGGCGGCCCAGGCGCTGCAATCGGCCGGCGTTGCCGCCGGGCCGATGAACCGCCCGCCGGACATCCTCGAGGACCCCCAGCTGGTCGAACGAAAACTGCTCCGCGACATGGTGCATCCGCTCATCGCGCGTCCGCTGCCGGCGGAGACGGGGCCGGCTCCGTTTCGCCATATCCCGCAGGCCCCCCAACGCCCGGCGCCACAGGCAGGTCAGGACACTCGGGAAATCTGCCGGAAGCTGCTCGGCATGAGCCCGGACGAGACCGAGCGCCTGATCACCGACGGTGTGCTGTTCGGGCCGGCCGCCAGCGCCTAGCATTTCCGGCGGGGGTAGCGGGGCACA
The DNA here is from genome assembly GCA_963763005.1 of uncultured Actinomycetota bacterium. Taxonomy (GTDB): domain Bacteria; phylum Actinomycetota; class Actinomycetes; order Mycobacteriales; family Mycobacteriaceae; genus Mycobacterium. The sequence goes on along the minus strand of CAVXMI010000004.1, from coordinate 522,559 downwards.
GGAGGAATGCCAGTGACATCTTCGCCATCTTCGCCCGCGCAGTTTTTCATCGGTGGCCGGTTCCGGACCGCGGACAGCGTCGAACCGGTGGTGGAGGCAGCTACCGGCGAGCCGCTCGGTGATGGCGCCTGCGTCACCGCCCGACTGGCGGGCGAGCTCGCCGGAGCACCGCGCCGGGATCCTGATGGCGATGGCGCAAGCACTGAAGTTGCGCGCAAAGCCCACCAGCGAGCTGGTAACTCGGGAGAACAGCATTCCGATCTCGTTGTCCCGCGGCGCCAACGGCGCCTTCCCACCGTTGCTGTTCCGGTATTACGCCCAGCTGATCACCGAGATCCCGATCGAGGAAATCCGGCCGGGTATCACCGGGCACACGATTGTGCGCCGGGAGGCCGTCGGCGTGGTTGCCGCAGTGATCCCGTGGAACTATCCGCAGGCGCTGGCGCACCGCGTCGTTCGTCAACAACGGAACCTGCCACCTGAGCTCGCGGGTCCTGGCGCCCAGATCCCGCTACGACGAGATCGTCGACGCGGTCGCCGCCCTGGCCGACCGCATGGCCGTCGGGGATCCGCTGAACCCGTCCACCGAGATCGGCCCAATGGTCAGCTCGCGCCAGCGTGAGCGAGTGCTGAGCTACATCGGCGTCGGCAAAGACAGCGGTGCGAGGCTGGTTGCCGGCGGGTCCGTTCCGAAGGAGCAGCCGCGCGGCTGGTTTGTGTCGCCGACGGTGTTTGCCGACGTCGACAACTCAGCCTAGCCATCTCGGCGGCTCCGATGCCCGGCTCGACACCCCTCAAGGCCCGCATCGTCGCCACGCTAGGTTCGACCCATGCCCGTCGATCCCAGGACACCGGTGTTGATCGGCTACGGCCAGGTCAACCATCGAGACGAAATCGACCCTGAAACCCCATGCGTCGAACCCGTTGACCTGATGGCCGCCGCGGCCAGGCAAGCTGCCGATTCCCACGTGCTCGAAGCCGTGGATTCCATCCGCGTGGTGCACATGCTGTCGGCGCATTACCGAAATCCCGGCCGGCTGCTCGGCGAGCGCCTCAACGCCGGTAGTTTCACCGCCGGCTACAGCAGTGTCGGCGGCAACACACCGCAGTCGCTGGTCAACCGGGCGTGCCTGGACATCCAGCAGGGGCGAGCCGGCGTGGTGCTGATTGCCGGCGCCGAAACCTGGCGCACCAGGACCGGGTTGCGGAAAAGGGGCAGCAAATTGGTGTGGACCGTTCAAGACGAATCCGTTCCGATGCCCGAAGTGGCCGGCGAGGACGTGCCGATGGCCGGTGACGCCGAAGTCAGGATCAAGCTGGATCGGCCGGCCTACGTGTACCCGATGTTCGAGCAGGCGCTGCGAATCGCCAATGGGGAGTCGACCGAGGACCACCGTAAGCGAGTCGGCGAGCTGTGGGCCCGCTTCAATGCCGTCGCCGTTGACAATCCGCACGCCTGGATCCGAAAACCGGTGACCGCAGAGGAGATTTGCCAGCCCGGCCCGCAGAACCGGATGATCAGCTGGCCCTACACCAAGTTGATGAACTCCAACAACATGGTCGACCAGGGCGCCGCGCTGATCTTGACATCGGTCGAGCAGGCGACACGCCTGCAGGTCCCCGCCGAGCGCTGGGTTTACCCGTACGCGGGTACCGATGCGCACGACACCTCGGCGATCACCGAGCGGGCCGAGCTGCACCGGTCTCCGGCCATCCGAATCGCCGGTGCGCGGGTGCTGGAACTGGCAGGCCTGGGGATTGACGACCTCGACTACGTCGACCTCTACTCGTGCTTTCCGTCCGCCGTGCAGGTTGCCGCAACCGAACTCGGCCTATGCGTCGACGATCCCGCGCGCCCGCTAACCGTCACCGGTGGGCTGACCTTCGCCGGTGGCCCGTGGAGCAACTACGTCACCCATTCCATCGCCACCATGGCCGAACTGCTGGTGGCCAATCCCGGCCGCCGGGGCCTGATCACCGCGAACGGTGGCTACCTGACCAAGCACAGCTTGGGCGTGTACGGCACCGAACCGCCTTCCGCGTTCGGTTTGGCTTCCGCTTTCGGTTGGGAAGACGTGCAATCGGTGGTAGATCGCGAGCCCACCCGAGATGGCCTGATCGAGTGGGAAGGGGTCGGAACCGTCGAGGCATGGACGACACCGTTCACCCGCGACGGACAACCCGAGAAGGCCTTCCTGGCCGTGCGCACGCCCGACGGGGCGCGTACCTTGGCGGTGGTCACCGATCCCGTCTCCGCCGAAGCGACGGTGCGTGACGACATCGCCGGCGCCAAGGTTGCCGTGGCTACCGACGGCAGCGCGACGTTGCAGTAACCGGCGGCGCGGATCACGGCAGGCGCGAACACCGTTGGAGGGTCACCCGTTTAGGGTTATGGTCAAGACTCAACTGTCGCGCAAGTAGGCCCGACGTGCTTATTGTCGTGCGTAGACGTTGGGGGAGGTGAGGCAGGGTGCAGGTCCTGGTTACCGACGCCGCCGGGACAGTAGGGCGGCTGGTCGCACACCAGCTCATCGCGGCCGGACATACCGTCAGCGGCATAGCGTCGCGCCCGCACGACTGCCTGGATCCCAACGTAGATTTTGTTTGCGCGTCGCTGCGTAACCCCGTGTTGCTGGAGTTAGCCGCCGAAGCCGATGCAGTGATCCATCTCGCCCCGATCGACGCCGGCGCGCCGGGCGGCGCCGGCATCAACGGCCTTGCGCATGTGACCAACGCGGCCGCCCGCGCCGGCGCTCGGCTGCTGTTCGTATCGCAGGCCGCAGGGCCACCGGAGCTGTATCAGCAAGCCGAGACCTTGGTGTCGACCGGTTGGGCGCCCAGCTTGGTCATCCGGATCGCGCCGCCCGTCGGTCGCCAGCTCGACTGGATGGTGTGCCGGACGGTGGCCACCCTGATGCGCAGCAAGGTCTCGGCGCGGCCGATGCGGGTGCTGCACCTCGACGACCTGGTCCGCTTCCTGGTTCTGGCGCTGAGCACCGACCGCAACGGTGTCGTCGACCTGGCCACCCCGGACACCACCAACGTGGTGACCGCATGGCGGCTCCTGCGATCGGTTGACCCGCACTTGCGGCCGCACCGGGTCCGCGGCTGGGCGCAGTTGATTCCCGAAATGGATATCGCTGCGGCGCAAGAGGATTGGAACTTCCAGTACGGGTGGCAGGCAACCGACGCGATCGTCGACACAGGGCGGGGACTGGTCGGCCGCAGACTCGATCCCGCGGGCGCGACCATCGGGTCGGGCCAACTGGCGCTGCCGGTGGAAGCTGTCCCGCGGTTGGGGCCCCGCGGCAGCGCCTCGTTGAGCAGCGCGTCGCCAGAGGGGCTGGAAGGTGAGTTCGACGACCGGATCGATCCGCGGTTCCCGGTCTTCAGCGCGACCAGCCTCACCGAAGCGCTGCCAGGACCGCTGACCCCGATGACGCTGGACGTCCAATTGAGCGGATTGCGCGCGGCCGGTCGGGCGATGGGTCGGGTGCTGGCGCTTGGCGACGTGGTTGCCGATGAATGGGGGAGCAGGGCTATCGCGGTGTTCGGTCATCGCCCCTACGTCGGCGTGTCGGCCAATATTGTTGCTGCCACACAGCTGCCGGGCTGGGACGAGCAGGCCGTCACCCAGCATGCCCTGGGCGAGCAGCCACAGGTCACGGATCTGCTACCGTTCGGTCGACCTCAATTGGCGGGCGGACCGCTCGGGTCGGTCGCCAAGGTGGTCGTGACGGCGCGGTCGCTGGCCCTGTTGCGTCATCTCCGGACTGACACGCAGGCCTACGTCGCGGCTGCGACGTCAGAACACATCGATGCCGGGCAGCTGACCTCGCTACCGAATGCCAGCCTGGAAGTTCGGATTCGGTTGTTGCGGGACCGGATTCAGCAAGGCTGGATCCTCACGGCGCTGTGGGTGATCGACACGGGCGTCACCGCGGCGACGCTGGAGCACACGCGTGCGGGATCCAGTGTGTCCGGGGTCGGGGTAATCATGGAAAGCAGCCGCATCGCGGCGGAGACCGCTTCGCTGGCAGAAATATTGCGCTCCGATGCACCTTTGTGCACGCTGGCCCGCGAGGGCAACGTCTCCAGTATCCGGGCGCTGTCTCCGGCCGCCGCTGCCGCTCTCGATGAAGCCGTTGCCCAACTCGGACACCGCGGCTGCGGAGAAGCGGAGCTGGCCAACCCGACGTTCGGCGACGATCCGGCGACACTTCTGATGGCGGCCGCGGAAGTCGCTGCAGCACCCGCCGAACCGGCGCCACCGGCGACGTTGTCACGGCGACTCGCCACCAGTGCTCGCACTTCCCGGGAGCTGGCTCACGACACCACCATCCGGTTTACGCATGAACTCCGGATGACGTTGCGCGAGCTGGGATCTCGTCGGATCGCAGCGGACCTGCTGGACGTCGTCGACGACGTGTACTATCTGACCTGTGACGAGCTCGTGACCATGCCGGCCGACGCCCGGCTGCGGATCAAACGCCGCCGCACCGAAAGGGAACGCCTACAAGCTCAGCGCCCACCCGACGTTATCGACCACACCTGGAATCCAGCGGACTAGCGGTCATCTCACGTCAGCTCGTCAGGTCCGCCAGCGGCCGCTGCGGATCGGCCAGGCTGTCCACGTCGACGGGGGTCTTCGACCTGATCAGCTCTTTGACATCGTCAAGGACATCCCAGATATTGACGTTCATACCGGCCAGAACCCTGTTGTCACCGTCGAGCCAGAAAGCGACGAACTCGCGGCCGCCAACGTCGCCGCGCAACACCACCCGGTCAAAGTCGGGGGCGTGCCCGGCGTACTCCATCCCAAGGTCGTACTGATCGGTGAAGAAGTAGGGCAGCTCAGCGTATTCGCTTGGCTTGCCCAGCATTCCGGCGACTGCCACTGCGGGTTGCTTGAGCGCATTGGCCCAGTGCTCGGTGCGGATCCGGGCGCCGAACAGCGGGTGGTCGGCGGCGGCGATGTCACCGACCGCGTAGATGTCTGGATTGCTGGTGCGCAGCGACGCATCGACCAGCACGCCGCCGTCGCCCATGGCCAGCCCGGCCTGTCCGGCGAGTTCGACGTTGGGCTTCGCGCCGACGGCCACCAGCACGGCATCGGCGGCGACGGTCGACCCGTCGCGCATCTTGAGTCCGGTGGCCCGGCCTCCGCCGGTGCTGATCTCCGCAACCTGCGCTTCCAGCCGCAAGTCCACGCCGTGATCGCGATGCAGGTTGGCAAACACTTCGCCAACGGTCTCGCCGAGGGCGGCCAGCAGCGGCTGCCTGGCCGTCTCGACCACGGTGACGTCGACGCCGCGCTGCCGAGCACCGGCCGCCACTTCCAGGCCGATCCAACCGGCACCTACCACGGCGAGCGAAGACCCTTCGGTCAGAACGGAGTTCAGTACCGCGGCATCGTGGTAATTGCGTAGATAGTGGACTCCCGCGGCGTCGGATCCAGGTATGGGCGGGCGCCGCGATGCCGATCCAGTCGCCAGCAGCAGCTTGTCGTAGCGCACGGTGGTGTCGTCGGCAAGCCCAACGGTGTGTGCGCCGGGATCCAACGACGCCACCCGCGTACCGAGCCGCAGGTCAACGTTATGGTCGCCGTACCAGGCCGCGTCGTGCACGGTGAATTCAGCAAGCGATTTCTTCCCGGCAAGATATTCTTTGGAAAGTGGCGGGCGCTCATAGGGCAGGTGTTCCTCGTCGGCAAAGAGAATGATCTGCCCGTCGAAGTCGCTGTCGCGCAGTGCTTCTGCCGCTTTGGCGCCGGCAAGCCCACCGCCGACGATGGCGAAAGTTGTCGACCCTGCCATGATCATTGCTCCAATCTGCCTTCGAAATCCGAGCAGTACCAGCCTACTCGGACGGGCTTAGCTCAAAATTCCGCGCAACGACAGCGCGTTACGCACATCGTGACCGCCCATACACGCGGCGTACCCGCAATGCCCAAGCGCAAAACAGGTCAGGTCAGTCATTTCGGCGGCAAGCTGCGCACATAGGTCGCGCCGCGCGTAACCCAACTTTGAAGCTGGCGTTTGTTTTTCACCCCGTCGGCGGCAATGCGCAGCCAGCCGCGGGCTTCTCGACCCGCCATCACCATGGGGCTGACATGGGCGTGTGGCAGCAGCTTTTCGGTGTCCTCCGGCGGCACCCGCACCAGCAATCCGCCCTGGCCGCTGGCGGCGACGGCCATGTGCCCACCGATCAGGAACGCGAGCCCGCCGAACATCTGCTTCTCGTCGACGCCGGCCTGCGGCGCCAGCAACTCGCGGATCCGCTCGGCGAGTTCGGTGTCATATGCCATGGGCAGACCGTAACGCTCGCCCCTGACATACGCGGCGTCTCAGTCCAGATCCACTCGAATGGTCAGCAGGTCGGTGCCCATTGTCCGGACTCCTGCGCTGTTGAGCCGGGGTAGGCTCCGCAGCCGCTGCCCCGGGTCATCATCGGGCAGCAGATGCGCGGTTCCGCTGCGCCACTGGCCGCCGATGCGCACCCGAACCGCCGGGTCGGCCTTGATGTTGTGGACGTAATCCGAATGGTCGCCATGTTCGGAGACCATCCAAAAATGGTTGTCCACGACCTTGCCGCCCACGGCGGTGCGCCGTGGCTGTCCTGTCTTGCGGCCTGTGGTTTCGAGCATCGTCACCGGCAATTGCCGGCCGATCGGATTGACCACCAGCCGTTGGACGCGGTGGACTAGCTTCCGTTTCAGGTTCACGGCTCCATTAAACGCCGAGCACGCCGAGCGTGACGCCAGGAGACCGCGGGCGAGAGGTCAGGCAGCGGCCGTCGTCGTCTCAGCCGCTGGTTCCAGCGCCTGCGCGACGATCTCGGCGACGTCGGTCATCGGTTTGACGGTCAGCGCGTCGAGCACTTCGGCGGGCACGTCGTCCAGGTCCGGTTCGTTGCGCGACGGAATGAAAACCGTTGACAAACCGGCACGTTGAGCTGCCAGCAGCTTCTGCTTGACGCCGCCGATCGGCAGCACCCGGCCGTTCAGCGTCACTTCGCCGGTCATACCGACGTCGGAGCGGACCTGACGTCCGGTGGCCATCGATACCAACGCCGTCACCATCGTCACACCGGCCGATGGGCCGTCCTTGGGCACCGCGCCGGCAGGCACGTGCACGTGGATGCGCCGGTCCAGCGCTTTGGGGTCAACGCCTAACGCGTGCGCGTGCGAGCGCACGTAGGACAGCGCGATCTGCGCCGACTCCTTCATCACGTCACCCAACTGACCCGTCAGTTGCAAGGACCCCTCGCCTGGCCCGTCTGATCCAGCCGCCCCGGCCTCGATGTAGAGCACGTCGCCACCCAACCCCGTGACGGCCAGGCCGGTCGCCACGCCGGGCACCGCGGTGCGTTCGGCCGACTCGGGCGTGAACCGCGGCCTGCCCAGGTAACCAACCAGATCGGGCTCGTCGATGGTCTTCGGTTCAGGATCTCCGGCGAGCTTGGTGGTCACCTTGCGCATCACCTTGGCCAGCAGCCGTTCGAACTGCCGCACTCCCGGCTCGCGGGTGTAGTCGGCGGCGATCTTGCGCAACGCCGCGTCGGTAACCGTGACCTCGTCGGCGGTCAGCGCCGCCCGCTCCCGTTGCCGGGGCAACAGATAGTCGCGCGCGATAGCGACCTTGTCGTCTTCGGTATACCCGTCGATCTGCACCAACTCCATGCGGTCCAGCAACGCGGACGGGATGCTCTCAATCACGTTGGCGGTGGCCAAGAACACCACATCTGACAGGTCCAGGTCCAGATCCAGATAGTGGTCACCGAAGGTGTGATTCTGCGCCGGGTCGAGCACCTCGAGCAGCGCCGCACTCGGGTCGCCGCGATAGTCGGAGCCGACCTTGTCGATTTCATCCAGCAGCACAACGGGATTCATCGACCCAGCTTCGCCGATCGCACGCACGATGCGGCCCGGCAACGCACCCACGTAGGTGCGCCGGTGCCCACGGATCTGTGCCTCGTCGCGCACCCCACCCAGGGCGACGCGCACGAACTTGCGGCCCAGCGCCCTGGCCACGCTCTCACCCAGCGACGTCTTACCGACACCGGGGGGACCGGCCAGCACCATCACCGCCCCGGAACCGCGGCCGCCGACGAACTGCAGCCCACGCTGCGCGCGGCGAGTACGCACCGCCAGATATTCGACGATGCGGTCCTTGACGTCGTCCAGCCCATGGTGGTCGGCATCCAGGATTTCCCGCGCCGCTCCCAGATCCGTCGAATCCTCGGTGCGGACGTTCCAGGGCAGGTCGAGCACGGTGTCCAGCCAGGTACGAATCCAGCCGCTTTCCGGGCTCTGGTCGCTGGCCCGTTCCAGCTTGCCGACCTCGCGCAGCGCGGCCTCGCGCACCTTCTCGGGCAGGTCGGCGGCCTCGACGCGGGCCCGGTAGGCCACATCTTCGGGGCCCTCCGGTCCCAACTCACCCAATTCCTTGCGGATGGCGTCCAGCTGTTGGCGCAGCAGGAACTCCTTCTGCGTCTTCTCCATGCCGTCCCGCACGTCCTCGGCGATCTTGTCGTTGACCTCGACTTCGGCCAAGTGGTCGCTGGTCCAGTCGATCAGCACGCGCAGCCGTTCGGCGACGTCGGTTGTCTCCAGCAGCTGCCGCTTCTGCACATCGGTCAGGTACGACGCGTACCCGGACGTGTCCGCCAGCGCCGACGGATCGGTCAGGCTGTTGACATAGTCGACGATCTGCCAGGCCTCGCGGCGCTGCAGCATGGCCAGCAGCAACTTCTTGTATTCCGCCGCCAGCGCTTTGACGTCGTCGGTCGCCTCCATCTCGGGGACCTCGGTCACCTGGACCCACAAAGCCGCGCCCGGCCCGGAAGCTCCCGCCCCGATGTGCGCCCGACGCTCACCACGCACGACAGCGGCGGTACCACCGCCCGCGATGCGTCCGACCTGCAGAATCTTCGCCAGCGCACCGTGTGACGGGTACCGGTCCTCCAGCCGGGGAGCAATCAGCAGCTGCCCTGAGTCACTAGCCTGCGCTGCGTCGATCGCCGCCCGTGCGGCGTCGTCGAGCGCAATCGGCACGACCATTCCGGGCAACACGATGGTGTCGGTGACAAACAGCACCGGCACCGATTTGGCTTCAGCCATCAATCCTCCAAACGCTAAGTCTGCTTGGCTCAACCCAGCCTGCCGCCGGTTTGTTCCCGCCCTGTTGGCCCAGCGTGGTCGCGATCATCGCGATCAGAACGATCCCGAGCAGGATCAGATGGGTGATTGCGCGGACTCGGTCGGGATCCGTCCAACGAGCACGCACTTGGTGAGCGCAATGGTCGGCACCGAGCCGGCCGGCAAGGCCGCCGCGGCGGCGAGGCTGACATAGCCGACTTGGCCGGCATGGGCGGCGGCCTCGGCCATGGCAATACCCTTGCGCCGCAACAGGGGGACAGTGATGACGCTTCCCCCGCTGCCACGTGATCTGCCGATGCCCAGCCGGGGCGACCTGCGCAGCCTGTGCCAGACGTTCGTGTCGACGCCGAGCTTTCGGGCAGCGTTTTCAGCGATGTTCAGCCCAGACACACCGAGACCACACCGAAGTCATTTCACCCGCCCCCTCCGGCACGAGCGGGAAGCTGGCTTCACGCTGGTGGAGGCATGGGGCCGAGCCGCCGCAGTTGTGTCACGTGCGCGGGTGAAAGCTCTTCGAGGCAGGTCACACCCAGCAGCCGCATGGTCCGGGTTACGCCACTTTCCAGGATCCCGATCGCGCGTTCGACGCCTGCCTCGCCGCCGGCCATCAGCCCGTAGAGATAGGCCCGCCCGACCAGCGTGCACCGCGCACCCAGAGCGATCGCGGCGACGATATCGGCGCCCGCCATGATGCCGGTGTCCACCAGGATCTCGGTATCCTGGCCCAGCTCACGCGCAACCGACGGCAACAGGTGAAAGGGCACCGGTGCCCGATCAAGTTGGCGGCCACCGTGATTGGACAACACGATGCCGTCGACACCGCGATCCACCACGGCGCGGGCGTCGTCGAGTGTCTGGATCCCCTTGACGACGAGCTTGCCCGGCCACTGGGCCTTGATCCAGGCCAGATCGTCAAAGGTGACGCTCGGGTCGAACATGGTGTTCAAGTACTCGCCGACGGTGCCCGACCAGCGATCGAGTGACGCGAAGGCCAGCGGCTCGGTGGTCAACAGGTCGAACCACCAGTGCGGGTGCGGCAGTGCGTCGAGCACGGTTCGCAGTGTGAGCGCCGGCGGGATCGACATCCCGTTGCGGACATCGCGCAACCGCGCGCCGGCAACCGGTACGTCGACGGTGACCAGCATGGTGTCGAATCCCGCGTCGGCCGCACGCTGCACCAGCGCCATCGAGCGCTCGCGGTCACGCCACATGTACAGCTGAAACCACTTGCGGCCCTGCGGAACAGCGGCGACCACGTCTTCGATCGAGCAGGTGGCCAAGGTGGACAGCGAGAACGGGATCCCGGCCGCGGCCGCCGCCCGTGCGCCCGCGATCTCGCCCTCGGTGTGCATCAAGCGGGTGAACCCGGTTGGCGCGATCCCGAACGGCAACACCGCCGGCTGGCCCAAGACGCTCCATCCAGCGGTTACGTTTGTGACGTCCCGCAGGATCGTCGGGTGAAACTCGATGTCGCGGAATGCTTGTCGGGCACGCTCAATGGACAGTTCGTCTTCGGCGGCGCCGTCGGCGTAATCGAACGCCGCCTTGGGGGTGCGCCGTTTGGCGATGCGTCGCAGATCTTCGATGGTCAGCGCGGCTTGCAGGCGCCGCCTGGCCGGATCGAACTGAGGCCTTTTGAACTGAATCAACGGCGCCAAGTCTCGGTATCTGGGCACCCGCCGTTTGACCGCCATCAATTCATCTAACCAGTGTGCAACCGTGGTCATATGGAAACGGCACGCGACCCCTTCGACCTGAAGCGTTTCGTTGACGCGCAGGCTCCCGTCTACCGCAGCGTCGTCGACGAACTGCGCGGCGGACGAAAACGCGGTCACTGGGTATGGTTCGTCTTCCCGCAGCTCCGAGGGCTCGGCAGCAGTCCGATAGCGGCCCGTTACGGCATCTCGTCGCTCGAGGAGGCTCGCGCGTATCTGGCGCATGAACTGCTCGGCCCGCGGTTGCACGAGTGTGCTCAGCTCGTCAACCAGGTACAAGGCCGCTCGATCGACGAGATCTTCGGTTCGCCCGACGACCTCAAGCTGTGCTCGTCGATGACACTGTTCGCCTGCGCCACCGAGGACAACGAGGACTTCGTCGCGCTACTCGCCAAGTACTACGGAGGCGGACGGGACCGGCGGACCGTGGCACAGCTGACCGTCAGATAGGCCTCAATATCCGCCAGCCCTGTGCCTCGACGACCACCTGTTCGACGACGTCGCGGGGCGGCGCCGCTGATCCGGCGACGACCTCTGCTTGCACCGCGTCCAGCTCCGGTAGCCCCAGCTGCAACGGCGCATCATCGATATTGAGTGCGACCAACAGCACGTCGTCGCCACTGCGGGCCTGATAAACGTAATGCCGGTTGTCCAGCCGCAGCGCGGTGGTCGTTGCCGTATGCAGCCAAGGGTGGCGGCGACGCAGCCCGACGAGGTACTGGTGCAACGCCCATACCTGAGTACCGGATGCCTCCAATTGTGCCGGGGGAGAGCCGAACTCCGGGCGGACCGCGTCGTCTCCGCCGTAGCGCTCTTCCTTGACGCCGCGAAAGCCGAACTCGTCGCCGGCGTACACGCTGGGAACGCCGCCGACCGTCAGGAGGATCACCAGCGCATGTGCCAGGTGCTCGGGGTGTTCGAGCCGGCTGGCAATCCGGGTGACGTCGTGATTGCCGATAAAGGTCAGCGGCGCGAAACGGGCCAGAAGCTCGTTGTGCCGCTGCAATGCCCAGTCCAGCTCGTAGAAGTTGCCGTCGTTGAGGCTGCTCCAGATCGCCTTCCACAACTCGTACTGGGTGGCCGAGTCGAACCGGGCAGCATCGACCACCGCCGCATAGTCGCCGTGGATGAGCTCGCCGAGGAACCATGCATCCGGATGCAGCTCGCGTACCTTCGGCAAGGTTTTCGCCCAGAACTGTTGCGGCACAGAGTAAGCCGCGTCAAGTCGCCAGCCGTCGGCGCCGCGTCGCAACCAGTGCGCCAGAACGTCGACGGTGTAGTCGGCGACCTCGGGGTTGTCGTGGTCGAGGGTGATGAGCTCAGAGTGGCCTTCGAATGTATGGAAATGACCTGGGCGGCCGCGAAACCAGCGTGCCGACACATCGTTGTGCGACGCTTCGCGATGGCGCGGGAAGTCCACGCCGACGTGATTGAACACACCGTCGAGCAGTATCCGCAGGCCGCGGCGGTGCGCCTCGGCGACGAGGTAGTCGAAGTCGGTGTCGTCACCGAGCCGGGGATCTATCCGGTAGTGGTCGGTGGTGTCGTAACCATGTGTGCGTGAGGCGAAGATCGGTCCCAGGGCGACACCCGATGCCCCTAATTCGATGACGTGGTCGAACCAGCTGACGAGTCGCCGCAGCCGGCGCTCGCCTGGATCTGGCGACTGACCTGCGGGAAAGGCGCCGACGAAGCCCAGGGGATAGACCTGCCACCAGATCGCGTGCTCGGTCCAGGATGTGCTCAACCCTCAGCCTCTCGTGCCGCGAATGTAAGTTCGGCCCTATGGAGAAGGTAATCGCCGTGCTGATGCGCCCCGAGCCGGATGACGAATGGTGTGCCCGCCAACGGGGTCCGGTGGCCGACGCGCTGCTGGGGCTGGGCGTTCCCGGACTATCGGTCAACGTCCGTGACAGCACGGTGCGTCACTCGCTGATGACACTGACGACGCTGGACCCGCCGGTCGCCGCGGTGGTGAGCCTGTGGACCCAGCAATGCTATGGCGACCAGATGGCGGCGGCGCTGCGCCTGCTGGCCCGGGAATGCGAGCAGCTCGGCGCGTACTTGGTGACCGAGTCGGTCCCGATGAGTGCGCCAGAGGTCGAGTCCGGTGCTCGCACAACGGGATTGGCTAACATCGCGCTGCTACGCCGGCCCGCCGGCCTGGACCAGGCCACCTGGTTGGATCGTTGGCAGTGCGACCATACGACAGTGGCCATCGAGACACAGGCGACGTTCGGCTACACCCAGAACTGGGTGGTGCGAACCCTCACACCCGACGCACCGGGAATCGCGGGCATCGTCGAGGAGTTGTTCCCCTCGGAGGCGATCACCGATCTGAAGGCTTTCTTCGGTGCCGCCGACGACAACGACCTGCAGCACCGGCTGAGCCGGATGGTCGCCAGCACAACTGCATTCGGCGCCAACGAGAACATCGACACCGTGCCAACCAGCCGCTACGTGTTCAAGACACCATTTCAGGACTGAGGACCACAAATGACGACACTCAACGACGCTGTGGCCCTGGCCGCAGCCGATAACGGTCTGGCAGTCATCTCCACCGTCCGTGCTGACGGCACCGTGCAGGCTTCGCTGGTCAACGTCGGTCTGTTGCCGCACCCCGCCGGTGGCGAACCCGTGCTGGGCTTTACCACGTACGGCAAGGTCAAACTCGCCAACCTGCGGGTGCGGCCGCAACTGGCCGTCACCTTCAGAAACGGCTGGCAGTGGGCGACAGTCGAGGGCCGCGCGGAGCTGGCCGGCCCGGATGACCCGCAGTCCTGGCTGGCAGACGCCGACCAGTTGCGGTTGCTGTTACGCGAGGTCTTCACCGCGGCGGGCGGCACCCACGACAACTGGCCCGAGTACGACCGGGTGATGGCCAAGGAGCGGCGTGCCGTGGTGCTGATCCAGCCGACCCGGGTCTATAGCAACGGTTAGGCTGCAGCCGTGACGCTGCAGATCGACGACGAAAACCGCGTACGCACCCTCACGCTGAACCGGCCCGAGGCGCTGAACGCCTTCAACGAGGCCCTTTACGACGCCACCGCGCAGGCGCTGTCGGACGCAGCCGAGGATCCACAGGTCGCCGTTGTCCTGCTGACCGGTTCGGGGCGCGGCTTCAGTGCCGGCACCGATCTCGCCGAGATGCAGGCGCGCATCACCGACCCGGACTTCATCCCGGGAAAATACGGCTTCCCCGGACTCATCGACGCGCTCAGCAGTTTTCCCAAACCGCTGATCTGCGCGGTGAACGGCGTCGGGGTGGGGATCGGCACCACCATTCTCGGCTATGCCGACCTCGCATTCATGTCTTCGACGGCGCGCCTGAAATGCCCGTTCACCAGCCTGGGCGTGGCACCCGAAGCGGCATCGTCCTATCTGCTGCCGCAGCTGGTGGGTCGGCAGAACGCGGCCTGGCTGTTGATGTCGTCGGAATGGATCGACGCTGAAGAGGCCTTGCGGATGGGGCTGGTCTGGCGAGTCTGCGATCCGGATGCGCTGTTGCCTGAGGCCCGCCGGCATGCCGAAATCCTTGCCGCCCGGCCAATCTCGAGCTTGATGGCAGTCAAACACACGATCGTCGAACCGATCCGTGCTGAGATCGCGGCCGCGACCGCCCGCGAAAACGCCCACTTCGCCGAGCTGATGGGCGCGCAGGCCAACGCCGCGGCATTGGCAGACTTCACCAACCGACGCTCAACCTGAGGCTGCGGCAGGGAGTGTCGTTAATGCGACGGGGCGGGATCGAGGTGGGCAGCCGCGGCAATGATTGCCCGCAACGTACGACGGCAGCGTCCGCAGTCACCGCCCGCCCCGCACACAGCGGCAACTTCTTTAGAAGTCGATGCACCCCGCGCGACGGCGTCACAAACGGTCTGGTTGGTGGCTCCGACGCACAGACACACGTACATCAGCAGACATCCAGGGCAAGGTCGCTCATGGCATCCCGCGTCATCGGGATTACCGGCGAAGGTGCCGAACATACAGGCCGCATATTAGCGGAGTCTAACCTAAGTAGATAAGCGGAGTCTAACCTAAGTCGACGGGACTTCATGTCATGCTGACACGCCCACGGCCCAACAAAGACTGCGCCGAGCCCGACTTGCTGCACTAGATTTGAATCCGGCACGCAAAGGTGCTGCTTTCAGCCCGATATGTGCTGCGGGCAGACGTGCTCCAGCCCAGCCCACCTGCCGCGGTTAAACATGACAGCCTTCAAACCGTAGGAGTGATCATGCAAGGTGATCCCGATGTTTTACGCCTGCTCAACGAACAGTTGACCAGCGAGCTCACCGCTATCAACCAATATTTTCTGCACGCAAAGATGCAAGAGAACTGGGGCTTTACCGAGCTGGCGGCGCACACCCGCGCGGAGTCTTTCGACGAGATGCGCCACGCCGAGGCAATCACCGATCGCATCTTGTTGCTCGACGGTTTGCCGAACTACCAGCGCATCAGCTCATTACGCGTGGGCCAAACCCTGCGCGAGCAATTTGAAAGCGATCTGGCGATCGAATACGACGTGCTGAACCGTCTCAAGCCCGGAATCATCATGTGCCGGGAGAAGCAGGACAGCACCAGCGCCATACTGCTGGAAAAGATCGTGGCCGACGAGGAGCTGCACCTCGACTACCTGGAGACGCAGCTGGAGCTGATGGACAAGCTGGGAGAGGAGCTGTACTCGGCGCAGTGTGTCTCCCGGCCACCGACCTGACCGCACGCGGCCTAGTAGGTTCCGCTGGTAGGTATGACAAGCCCCAGAGCACCGGCGACCCCAAATAGCCCAGCCGCGGATTTCGGTTCCAGCAGCGCGCTGATCAGTCCGCAGCGGCGCAACTTCATCTTCCTGGCGATCGTGCTCGGGATGCTGCTGGCGGCGTTGGACCAGACCATCGTCGCGACCGCATTGCCGACCATCGTCGCCGACTTGGGTGACGCCGGTCATCAATCGTGGGTGGTCACCAGCTACCTGCTGGCCTCGACGATCGTCACCGCATTCGTCGGCAAGCTGGGTGATCTGGTCGGCCGCAAGTGGGTGTTTCAGGTCGCGGTGGTGTCCTTTGTCGTCGGGTCGGTGTTGTGCGGGCTGGCGCAGTCGATGGCCATGTTGGTGGGAGCCCGGGCCTTGCAGGGTATTGGCGGCGGTGCGATCACCGTCACGGCCACTGCGTTGATCGGTGAGGTCGTCCCCGTCCGGGAGCGGGGCCGCTACCAGGGCATTTTGGGTGCGGTCTTTGGTGTCACCACGGTCGTCGGCCCGCTGCTGGGGGGCTACTTCACCGACTATCTGACCTGGCGATGGGCGTTTTGGATCAACATCCCGATCTCGGTGGTGGTCATCTTCGTGGCGGCCGCGGCCATCCCGGCGCTGGCCGCAGCCACCAAACCGGTCATCGACTACGGCGGAATTGCTTTGGTCGGCGTCGGCGCGGCCGCGTTGACCCTGGCCACCAGCTGGGGCGGCTCCCTCTACCCGTGGGGATCGGCGACGATCGTCGGGCTGTTCGGGTTAGCCGCTGCGGCACTGTGCGCCTTCGTGTGGGTGGAAAACCGTGCCCCGGAGCCGATCCTGCCGCCGCGGCTGTTCCGCAATCCGGTATTCACCGTGTGCTGTGTGCTGGCCTTCGTCGTGGGGTTCGCGATGCTGGGCGCACTGACATTCCTGCCGACATACATGCAGTACGTGGACGGCGTCTCGGCTACCATCTCCGGCCTGCGCACGCTGCCGATGGTGGTCGGCATGCTGGTCACCTCCACCGGCAGCGGCATCCTGGTCGGCCGGACCGGCCGGTACAAGATCTTTCCGGTGACCGGCACGGCCCTGATGGCGGTCGCGTTTCTACTGATGTCGCGCATGGATGCGGCAACGTCGGCCCTGCTGCAATCGCTCTACCTGCTCATCCTTGGCGCCGGTATCGGCCTGTCCATGCAGGTGCTGGTTTTCGTCGTGCAAAGCACTTCGAATTTCGAAGACCTCGGTGTGGCCACGTCGGGTGTGACGTTTTTCCGCACCATCGGCGGCTCGTTCGGTGCTGCGATCTTCGGTTCGCTGTTCGTGAACTTCCTCGACCGCAGGTTGGGTCCCGCTCTGGCGACCAGCGGCCTACCGGCCGAAGCGGTCAGTTCTCCAGGTGCCTTGCATCGGCAGCGTGCTGATGTGGCGGCGCAGGTCGTACAGGCCTACGCCGAATCGCTGGCCCATGTCTTTCTCTGGGCAGCAACGGTCGCAGTGGTTGCATTCGCCCTGGCGCTGTTCCTGCCCGAAGTTCCGCTCAGGGATATTCACCACAGCGCAGTCGATGTCGGCGACGGGTTCGGGATGCCGACCACCGAAACACCGGAAAGGCTGCTGGAGGACGCGATCGGACGCATGTTGCGCGGCGATCCCGGTGTGCGACTTCGCAGCATCGCCATGCGACCCGATTGCCGGCTCGACGTCGCCGGGCTCTGGGGAGTCCTGCGCATCAACCGCTATGGGCAGTTCTTCGGAACGGCTCGCCTCACCGACATCGGCGACTACCTGCGGTTACCTTTCGAGGTTCTGGAACCCACCTTCACCCGCCTGGTCGCGACCGGCTACGTGGTGCGCGATGGCGACCAAATGTGGCTGACCCCGGCGGGCGTCCAGCAGGTCGACTACGTCTACTCGCTGCTCCTGGGCTGGATTGTCGACAAACTGGCCCGGTCGCCCAGCTTCGCGGGCCGGCCGGACCGCCGCCAGGTCGAAGCCGCTCTTGAGAAGGTCGCGTATCGCGTACTGGCCCAACGTGATTGGGGAGATGACGCACCAACTATGGCTATTTCCAAGGCCGGAATCGGCGCCTGAGGCCGGCACGCTTCAGTCTGGTCGAAGCCGAAAGCGTGCCCCGCGGGCGTACCATCGCGCCATGAGTCGAATCGGAACTTTCGCTGACGACGACGTGGCCGGCTGGGTCCTGAAATCCCCCGAACTCGGCGGCGCGATCGCCGCCTTCAGCCGGGCGGTCTACACCAGCAACCGGTTGCCCATGCGCACCCGCGAGCTCGCGCGCGCGGTGATTGCCGACAACAACGAATGCATTGTCTGCGCCAATACCCGCGATGCCGATGGGCCCGCCGCCGGCGTCGACGAGGAGCTGTACGACCACGCGGCGGAGTGGCGCACCTGGCCGGGGTACAGCGGGCAGGAGCGGCTGGCGGCCGAGTTCGCGTACCGGTTCGCCACCGAGCACACCGTGCTGCGTGACGACGAAGACTTCTGGAGACGGTGCAGCGAACACTTCTCCGAGGAGTTGCTCGCCGACCTGGCTTTGTCATGCGCACTGTGGGTGGGTATGGGACGGGTTTTGCGGACCCTGGATATCGGTCAGGCCTGCAAGCTGACTTTGCCCAGCCGGGCCTGATCGCCAAAGGCGCGTCCGGGACATGCCATTCCGGTTCCCGGCCGGCCGCGCTGCAGAATGGCTGCCATGACAGCCACACCGCTTGCCGCCGCGGCGATCGCACAACTCGAAGCCGAGGGCGTCGACACCGTCATCGGCACCGTCGTGAACCCCGCCGGGCTCACCCACGCCAAGACCGTCCCCGTACGCCGGACCAACGCGTTCGCCTATCCCGGTCTGGGCGCCAGTCCTTCGTGGCATGGCTTTGCCATCGACCAGAGCGGCATCGCATTCACCGAAGACGTTGGCGTCATCGGCGATCAGCGCATCCGCATCGACCTGTCAGCTTTGCGGATCATCGGCGACGGGCTGGCGTGGGCGCCTGCCTCGTTCGTCGAGCAGGACGGCACACCCGTTCCCGCGTGCGGCCGCGGGACCCTGAGCCGGATTGAGGCCGCGCTCGGTGCAGCCGGCATCGACGCGATGATCGGTCACGAAATCGAGTTCCTCCTGGTCGATCCAGACGGTGGCCGGCTGCCGTCAGCGCTGTGGGCGCAGTACGGCCTGGCCGGGATACTCGAGCACGAGGCATTCGTCCGCGATGTCAACGCCGCGGCCACGGTGGCCGGCGTCGCGATCGAGCAGTTCCATCCCGAGTACGGGGCCAACCAGTTCGAGATCTCGGTGGCGCCAATGGCACCGGTGGCCGCCGCCGACCAGCTGGTGCTGACCCGCATCATCATCGGCCGCGCTGCCCGCCGCCACGGCTTGCGCGTCAGCCTTTCGCCGGCGCCTTTCGCCGGCAGCGTCGGATCCGGTGCCCATCAGCACTTCTCATTGACCACGCCGGAAGGCCCGTTGTTTTCCGACGGAACAGGTGCAGGCGGTATGACGCCGGCCGGGGAAGCCGCGGTGGCGGGAGTGCTTCGCGGGCTGCCCGAGGCTCAGGGCATCCTGTGCGGATCGATCGTGTCCGGCTTGCGAATGCGACCCGGCAACTGGGCAGGCGCCTACGCGTGCTGGGGCACTGAAAACCGTGAGGCGGCACTGCGATTCGTCAAGGGCCGTCCCGATAGTGCGCATGGCGCCAACGTCGAAGTGAAGGTCGTCGATCCCTCGGCGAACCCCTACCTTGCTTCGGCGGCGATCCTTGGGCTGGCACTCGACGGAATCAAGAACAACGCGGTGCTGCCACCGGAAACGACGGTGGATCCGGCGACACTCTCCGACCTTGACCGCGACCGTGCCGGCATCGTGCTCCTGCCCGATGCCCCGCTTGAAGCAATTACCGCACTTGACAACTCGGAAAGGATGCGGACTATCCTCGGCGATTCGGTGGTCGCTACGGTGGTCGCGGTTCGCCGCCTCACGCATGACCGCTATGCCGACCTCAGCCCCGAGCAGCTGGCGGACAAGTTCCGGATGGCCTGGAGCCTGTGAGAGAGCCTCGCTCAGCCAGTTCGGCCCTGGCGCAACACATCGGCGAAGTGCCGTTGATCGATCAGCACGTCCACGGATGCTGGCTCGCGGCAGGGGACCGGCGGCGGTTCGAGAACGCACTCAACGAGGCCAATACCGAACCGCTTGCGGACTTCGACTCCGGATTCGACTCACAGCTGGGCTTTTCCGTGCGAAACCACTGCAGTCCCATCCTGGGCCTGCCCAGACATGTTGATCCGCAAGTATATTGGGAACGCCGCCGTCAATTCAGTGAAGCGGCCCTGGCCCGCCTGTTTCTGCCGGCCGCCGGAGTGTCCGACTGGCTAGTGGACACCGGGATAGACAGTGATGAATCAGGAATAGCAGATTTGGCCGAACTGTCCGGAGGCCGCACTGCCGAGGTGGTTCGTCTTGAGCAGGTGGCTGAACAGGCCGCCCGGGCACCTGGCGACTATGCATCGGCATTCGAAGAGATCTTGCGCCGGCGCATGGCCACAGCGGTCGGCACCAAATCCGTCCTGGCCTATCGGGGTGGATTCGACGGCGATCTGACCGAGCCGCCCGCGTCGCAGGTCGCCGAGGCAGCCGCACGGTGGCGCGACCGCGGCGGCACCCGGCTACGCGATCGGGTCCTGCTGCGCTTCGGGTTGCATCAGGCGCTGCGGCTGGGTAAGCCACTGCAATTCCATGTCGGCTTCGGCGACCGGGAATGTGATCTGCACAAGGCTAATCCTCTTTACCTGCTTGACTTCCTGCGGCAGTCCGGAGGCACCCCGATCGTGCTGCTGCACTGCTACCCCTACGAGCGCGAAGCCGGATATCTTGCCCAGGCATTCAACAACGTCTATCTAGACGGCGGGTTGAGTGTGAACTATCTGGGGGCTCGGGCACCAGCGTTCATCGCCCGGCTGCTGGAGATGGCGCCCTTCCGCAAGATCCTGTACTCGTCGGACGGGTTCGGGCCCGCAGAACTGCATTTTCTTGGTGCAGCGCTGTGGCGCAACGGTATTCATCGCGTACTGCGCGATTTTGTGGACAGCGGCGACTGGAGCGAGGCCGATGCAATCCGGGTAGTCGACCTTATTGCCCACCACAACGCCGCCCGCATCTACTGCCTTGGCGAGCGGTGACTTTCAGGGCCCGGCTACTGCAACGGAATGAATCGCCGCAGCTTGCCGCTGACCCGGTGGCGCTGCAGACTATCGGTCACCCGGATCTGGATCGTCGGCTCGGGCAACCCATACCGGCGCAGCGCGGCGATCAGCGAGGAAGTCAGTGCGTCCAGCTCCGGGGACTGGCTGTCGCGGGCCACCTCGAGAAGGTGTTCGGCGGGTGGCAGCCTCCACCGATCTGGTGCTGAGAACCGGTTCAGATCAGGCCTGTGGCGTCGAAAATCCACGACGTATCAGCGCTGGCAAGGCCCTCGAAGTGGTTGGGCGGCGCGAAGCTGGTGAGGCTGGCCATGTCCCAATAGTCTTTCCAGACCGTGATTTTCCCATCGACGACCTTGTGGACTGTCACGAACCTCAGAACGCCTTGCTCGCCTGTGTTGAACGTCCATGTCTCGGAGTGCTCGTACATGACGTCGGAGCCGTTGGACACCAGCAGACCGTCGTGGTTCTGGTAGCGGGCCAGCGGCTCGAGCCCGACCTTGAGCCGTTTCACGATGTCGTCGGGCCCGCGTGCCGCCACCGTCGGGACCGGCATGTCGACGTAGAGACAGTCCGCGGACAAAAACGTCTTGACCGCATCCCAATCGCGACGCGAGAGTGCCTGCCACATGCCGAGTACGACATCCCGGACCTCGATCGTAGAAACTTCTGTCATAGCCGCCAATAAACTCGGTTGCCCGAAGGGTGTCAACAACAGCTTTGCGGCGCATACTCGCCAACGTGACTCCGCTACAGCGCTACATCGCCGCGGAGATTGCAACCGACCACGTCGACGGTCTACTAAGCAGACGCGAAGCCATGAGGCGGCTGGCTCTGCTCGGAGTGGGTACCGCGGCCGCGGCTGCCCTCATCGCTGCCTGCGACAATCGGCCCAAACCGCGCCGGCGCCCACCGGTCCGGCGGCGACCTCGAGCGTCACCACCTCGGTGCAACCGCCGGGAATGGCCGCCGCGCTGCCCACCTCGCCGATCACCTGGCCCGGGCCCCAGGGCCAGCTCCAAGCGGCGTGGGCCCGCACCGCCAATTCCAAAGGCGGCGTGCTGGTCATTCACGAGAACCGGGGATTGAACGACTGGGTGCGGTCGGTGGCCGGCCGTCTGGCCGGAGCCGGGTATTCGGCCCTGGCCATCGACCTGTTGTCTGAAAAGGGCGGGACCGGCGCCTTCCAGGATCCGGCTCAAGCCACCGCGGCCTTGGGCTCGATCGCGCCCGAACAGTTCACACACGACCTGAACTCCGGTGTCGCGGCGCTGCGACTGCGTGTTCCGGGTCAGAAAATCGCAGTAGTCGGCTTCTGCTTCGGCGGCGGACTGGTGTGGCAACTGCTGGCCTCCGGCTCGCTGGGAGTGTCCGCTGCGGTCCCGTTCTACGGCCCGTTACCCGACAACCCTGACTTCACCGGATCCAAAGCCGCCGTGCTCGGGATCTACGGCGCGCTCGATACCCGCGTCACCGGATCCGAGCCGGCGGCCAAAGCAGCCCTTGATCGCGCCGGCCTGACCAACGATCTAGTCGTCGAAGCCAACGCCGACCACGCGTTCTTCAACGACACCGGCGCGCGCTACAACGCCGCTGCGGCGACCGACGCGTGGCAGCGGCTGCTCGACTGGTTCAGCCGGTATCTGACCTGACAGCGGGCAGGCTTTCGGGTATCCGGGCGCCGGGTGATGGACCGGCGTGTGCTCGAGCACTACAGCGGCGACATCCGGTTGGCGGCGCTGCGCCCGCGCCGCGAGAAATTGCGATGGGCGCAATAGCACCCGCCCGCCGGCCTTCGGTGACTTTCCAGGTTGAAGGAATAGCCGGTCAGGGGGTAGCCATCGAACGGGTCTGCCCCAGGGTCACCGGCAGCGTCGACCAACCCCGCAGCACCCGCGTGTCGCGCCGACTTCCGGCACCCGCGGCCCGCACATCGGGAAAGCGGTCGAAGAACGTTCGCAGCCCGACTTCGCCTTCGGCGCGGGCCAGAGCGGCCCCCAGGCAGAAGTGGCGGCCCGTGGAGAACGCGAGATGCCTTCCGGCATTTGGGCGTTCGATATCGAAGCGGTTCGGATCGGGGAACACGGACGGGTCGCGGTTGGCGCCGGCCAGGCAAATCACCACCAGCTCGCCGCGTTGGATCGGCGTGCCCGCTAATTCGACATCGTTGCGGGCCACCCGCGCGGTGAGCTGGACCGGCGAATCCAGCCGCAGGATCTCTTCAACCGCGTTCGGCCACAGCTCGGGACGTTGACGCAGGGTGTCGAGGTGCTCGGGTGCATCCAACAACATGCGAATCCCGTTGCCCAACAGGTTCACTGTGGTTTCGAAACCCGCGACCAGTACCAACCCGGCGATCGCCTGAAGTTCAGTGTCGTCGAGATGTGTCTCAGCACCACCGTTTGCAGCCATCCGGATCAACTGACTCATCAGGTCCTCACCAGGGGCACGCCGCAACTGCCGCAGATGCTCTACGAGCCAGGAGTTGAATCCCACCACCCCCCGCTGCACGCGCAGGTACTGCTGCCATGGCAACCCGATATCCAAACTCGGCGCTGCCAGTTCACCGAATTCCAGGACGCGCCGCCGGTCATGGTCTGGCACGCCCAAGATATCGCTGATGACCGCGATCGGGAGTTGCGAGCAATACCGCCCGACGACGTCAACAACGCCGGGTTGCTCAGCGAGCTGATCCAAGAGATTGATGGCGGTCTGCTCGACCCGGTCGCGCAGTGCGGCGACCGCCCGCGAGGTGAATACCGCTGACACCGTTTTGCGGTAGCGCGTGTGATCGGGCGGCTCGACGGCCAGCAGCGACGGCGGCCGCAGTGGGTGCAGCTGATCGTCGCGGGTACGGCGCTCCAGCCAGCCCAGCGGTGCCGGCAGATTCTGGCCGAATGAGATGACGTGGAAGTCGTCCGATCGCAGCAGGTCATGGGCGAGCTGATAGTCGACGGTCAGGTAGTTGGCGCGGTTCCGCACCAGGGGGCCGTGGGACCGGGCTTCGTCGTAAAACGGCACCGGGTCTACGGCGACGGCAGGGTCTGCGATCAGGCGGGCCTGCAAGTCTCCCCGCCGCATCCCGATCGCGGCGATGCCGCGGATAACGCCGTGCATCGCGAACCAGTGCAGTCTGTCCCTCACCGCTCCTCCATCGATCGAGTGGTTTTTCATCAAGACTAGGCCCGGCGAGGCCGAGGATGCAGAGTCGAGAACCGGGCACTGGTCCGGGCGGCGACGGCGTTTCAGCACTCAGCGATGATCTTGAAGTCTGTCGTCACCACTTTGTTGGGATGGCTGCTGTTGATGCCGTAGGCGCTGCCGGTGATTGTGTACGTATTGTGCGTGAAATCGACGTGGGCGTCGCCCACCCCGCCTTCCCAGAAGCTGCCGTCGAACCCGTCGACGTTGCGGATCTTGACCCACTGAGGGATCACCCGATCACCGCTGAGCAACATCACCGCTTGGACTTGGCCGTCGCGGTCGCGGATGTCGATGGTCCGGTAGGACTGCTCTTGGCTGCACGCGGGAGGACGTGTCGTATGAGTGTCGCCGTCGATCGTCAGGCGCGCGGCTTTCCGGGGCGCTGTCTGAGCCTCCGCGCATCCGGACACGCCGGCGACAACGACCAAGGCAATTCCGGCTACCGCGGCCAACCGGTTCTGCACTGGCCACCTCCCATTTTTGGGCCTGAGCATTGTGCACGAAACATTACTGCCGTTTCGGGTCCAGCGTGGGCAGGGATTTCAAAATGCGGCCACGAACAAACTCCGGACTGATGGCCTTGAGCCGGTCGATCCAGCGAATGCTTTGGGGTACGTACCAATGCAACCGTTTCGGATGGTGGTAGGCCCGCCACGCCGCCTCGGCGACACTGGAAGCCGGCATGAGACGGAACATGCCCTTCTTGGGCGCGGCGGCGCGGAGCTCCTCCGCAGAGATCGTGGGCGCTCCCTCACCGGAGTGCTGGGGCGTCGAGGTAAGGATTGCGGTGTCGATCAGACCGGGTAGCACGTCGGCAACCCGCACACCATGCCGCTGCCACTCCACGCTCAATGCCTCGGTCAACCCCTTGACCGCGTGTTTGGTCGCCGAGTAGACCGCGATACGCGGCATGCCGTAGGTGCCCGAGGACGATGATGTCGAGAACATCAGACTGCCCGGTGCCTTCTTGAGGTAGGGGAGTGCGCCGTAGGCGCCGGTCAGCACCGCCTTGAAGTTCACGTCGACCACACGCATGGCGGCCTCGTACGGCACGTCCTCGAACCAGCCTCCCTCGCCGATGCCGGCGTTGTTCCACATCATGTCGAGCCCGCCGCCCACGTGCCCGGCGCAGAAATCAGCGAGTGCGGCATCGAGTGCAGCCTTGTCCGTCACGTCGACGGTGCGGGTCCACAACCCGGGGCCAAGCTGCGCACTGAGCGCCTTGAGACCTTCCTCGTTGCGGTCTACCGCGCCGACTCGCCAGCCCTTGGCGTGGAACAGCTTTGCGCCTTCACGGCCCATCCCGCTGCCGGCGCCGGTGATGAATATCGTCTTCATCGATCTGATCGAGCCGCCCCTCAGCCTGCTTCGACCACATCTTTGATGCGCTGCAGCGTCTTCGTCATATCTCTGATGTTTCGGCGTTTTCTCAGGAAGCCTCCAAACAACCAGTAGACGCTGAGAAACGGGGATGGTGTGAGCCGAAATGACTCAGTCACGTCGGTGCCGTCGCCGGACGGCGCCAACCGGTAGTGCCAGTTGTTCACCGCTCTGTCGCCGAGCAGTACAGCAAACCCGAACTCACGACCCGGTTCACACGCCGTCACCTCGCAGGTGGTCCAGTAGACCGGCCCCATCTCGTTGCGCCGGACATGCCCGCGGAACCGGGCGCCGAGCTCGGGGCCGGTCGAATCACCGAGCCACTCGGCCTCGAAGGTTTCCGGTGAGAACCGTCCGGTATTACGAATATCTGCGATCAATTCCCAGATCTTGTCCGCTGGCGCCGCTATGTGAACTGTGGCCGAACCCTCCATAGTCCGATCAAAACACGTTCACTGTAACGAAACGAGCCGAACCGCCGATATTCACTGTCTGGGCGCGAAAATCGAGATGATCTGAGTCACGGTCTGCTGCAGTTGACGTACCGGCTTGGGCAATGCCACGGGTACAGGCGGCAGGCCGCCGGCGCTGCTGCACTTCGGCCACGCGGCGGGTCCCTGGCCGGCCAGCACTCGGTTGGCTACGGCGATTTGTTGCTGCTTAGAGGCTGTTGCCGGGTTTCCGACGCCGCCGTATTCCTCCCATGTGGCTTGCTTGAACTGCAGGCCTCCGTAGGCACCGTTGCCGGTGTTGGCCGTCCAGTTTCCGCCAGACTCGCACTGCGCGACGGCATCCCAGTTCATGACATCGGCGTGTGCGACGCCGGCGGATAGCGACATCGAGCCTGCGATGAAACCTGCGGCCACGGCGGACCTGATGAGGGGCTTTGTGATGTTCGTCATGTCCGGCATTTCGCCGGGCGTAGTTAAAGCGTTACCGATTAGAGAAACTTGTGAGATTGGATATCTACCGCTCCGAGATTAAGGCAAACGGCGTCCAGCCGGGCGAATCAGGCCGCCGGCCGGGCCTGGCAGTACGACCGAGTTGCGGTTGAGAGGGCCCGTTGATACAGGTTGTCGAAGCGACGAGCCTGTATCGTTTCGCTGCTCGCGTTCTCAAGTTGGCGGGCACATGCCAGCGCGTGCAGCAAACTCCAGTTGAGCGCAATCTGAGATAAAATCTTATCGTTCAGGGCGTCGATCGCCGAAGACCCGGGTGACGTATTCCGGATCGATGCGTTCGGAGGTGGCGTCATCGCTCAACTTGGCGAGTTCTTGCTCGACCCGGCCTGGATCCTCAACGGCGAGGTGAGCACTCCACCTTGAAGGCGACCATCTGCCCGGCTGTCTCCAAGCGCTGTGCGGCGGCGTCGACCAACGCGATCAGCGGACCTCTGGCATCTCGGCTATCCTTTGCGAAACTTACAAACTCACAACACGGCAGTTACGTGCACAGTGCATGAAAGTCAACGATGGCCTGGTGGCCGCTGACGCCGCAATTTCCCTTAAACCCCGCCGCGCCCAAGCGCAGCGCACCGCCGCTACCAGTACGCTGCTGATCGGCGCCCCGGTAATCAGCTGCATCGCCGGAAGTGATGGCACCGGCTGATGACCCGGCACGGCGGCAAGAGCGGAGACTGGTTGCGTAAGCGGGGCGTCCGGGCCATGATTGCCGCCGCGCTCACGGTCTCGCTGCTACTGGGCGGCGCCGTTCTGTTGGTGGACAGACTCAATCCTTGGCCCGCCGACTCCCTCGACCACCCTGTCGATCCGGTCACCGACGTTGCGAGCGAGGCTCAAGTCGTCGAGTCGGCCAAACAAATCGTCGCCGTTGCCGGACTGCAGACGACGACCGCCGGCTATCTGTTGATGTCGTGCAAGGATCGGGACGCTCCTCCCTACCAAGGCGCGATCTACCTGACTTTCGCGCTGCCCGCCGGCGCACGCACCGACGCCTACTTCGGTGAAATCGCGGCAGCGCTGGGTCCCCACGGCTGGACGGAGGGCCGACCGCCCGTCGAGCACGTGTTCGGCAAAACCCTCTCCAAGGACGCCGTCACGGCGATCATCTACCGCCACGGCGATGACACGAGCCTGGGCGTCATGCGACTGTACGGCCAGTGCCGGAACATGAACGATCACCGCAACGACTCAACTGCGTGGATGGATATCACCAGCCAGCTCAACCCGACCCGGTAGGGCCGCTCACCCGGAAGGCCCGAAAGGCCTCGAAACGGCCCTGAAATCACTACTGGGCTCGGCGGCGCATTGCCGTCAAGCCCAGTAGCAGCTGCCTGTTAAGCCGTCAGCCGTTGGCGCCCAAAGCGCCCTGCAGGTCACCCTTCATGGCGTTGAGCTGCGCGCCCCAGTACTCCCAGCTGTGCGTTCCGTTGGCGTTGAAATTGAACACAGCGTTGTGGCCACCAGCGGCGTTGTAGGCATCCTGGAACTTCAGGTTGCTGCTTCGCACGAAGTTCTCCAGGAACTCGGCGGGCAGGTTGGCACCGCCCAGTTCCGACGGTGTGCCGTTACCGCAGTAGACCCAGAGCCGGGTGTTGTTGGCAACCAGCGTGGGGATCTGGACGGTCGGGTCGTTGCGCTGCCATGCCGGGTCACTTGAGGGTCCCCACATGTCGGCGGCTTTGTAACCGCCGGCATCACCCATCGCCAGGCCGATCAGGGTGGGCCCCATCCCCTGGGAGGGATCCATCAGGGCCGAAAGCGAGCCGGCGTAGATGAACTGCTGGGGGTGGTAGGCGGCCAGGATCATTGCCGACGAGCCGGCCATCGAGATACCGACCGCGGCGCTGCCGGTGGGCTTGACACTCCTGTTGGCAGACAGCCACTGCGGCAGCTCGCTGGTCAGGAACGTCTCCCACTTGTAGGTCGAGCAGCCGGCCTTGCCGCAGGCAGGCTGGTACCAGTCACTGTAGAAGCTGGACTGCCCACCGACGGGCATGATGACCGACAGGCCCGACTGGTAGTACCACTCGAAAGCGGGGGTGTTGATGTCCCAGCCGTTGTAGTCGTCTTGCGCGCGCAGGCCGTCGAGCAGGTACACCGCAGGCGAGTTGTCGCCGCCGCTCTGGAACTGGACCTTGATACTGCGGCCCATCGACGGCGACGGCACCTGCAGGTACTCGACCGGCAGACCAGGCCGGGAGAAGGCCCCGGCGGTCGCTGCACCACCGGCGAGTCCGACCAGGCCCGGAAGGGTTGCGGCCGCAACGGCACCGACCATGAGCCGGCGTCCCCAGGCCCGTATCTTCCCGCTCACGTCTGTCATACCTGTGCCCCTTGTCCGTATGTAGTCGCGTGCTTCCGGCAGAACTTACCGTGTGAGTAGGCCAAATGTCGATCCGGACGCGAAGTCATTTCATTTCGGTATCGGTTACCGCCGCGGGTATAGCAACTGTGCTATGCGGGCCGCGCCGGTCTCACGGCCCTATTTATATCCCCCTCGAGGTCCGGGCAAACCCGGGGACACGCGGCCGATACAAACCTGTGACCAGGGCAATGGGCGGCAGGCGGCGAGTGAAATAAAGAAAACCTGATCAATGGGCGGAACCCGCCGTACCCGCCCCGAGCAACCTGTCGAGGGTTTACCTACGGCGCCGTCCCCGGAAGCGCGGGAGAGCACAGCCGGCCTCTCTGGTGCGCGTTGCGCGGCGACCTGCCCGACATGTTCGTTCCTTGTGAGTCAGCTGCAGGTTTGCAGACCCCGTAAGACGCACTTGCGTTGACCGCGTAGGCTCGCTCGAGACAAGCCGATGGAGACCACGCAATCCCGGTCCGTTCCGGCGCTCACACCCCAGCGCACCACGGGTCCGTGGTGCGCGATGGTGCTGGCTCAGGGCGTCGGAGGTCCGGGAACGATTGAGGTGCGAAATTTTGGATACGGTACTTGGGCTATCAGTGACGCCGACGACCGTCGGGTGGGTCCTTGCTGAAGGACACGGCGCAGACGGCACCATCGTGGACCATCACGAGTTGGAGCTGCACGGCGATCGTGGCGTGCGCGCCGTGAATACCGCAGAGCAGGTCGCGGCGGAAGTGTTGCGCGCCAGAGAAGTGGCAACCGCGGGCGATCATCGTCTGCGTGTCATCGGAGTGACCTGGAGCGACGAAGCGTCCGCACAGGCCGCACTGCTGTTGGAGGCATTGACCGACGCAGGTCTTGACAACGTTGTGCCGGTTCGGCTGCTCGATGCCGTCGAGACACTGGCGCAGGCCATCGCACCCGTCATCGGTTACGAGCAAACCGCGGTGTGCATTCTCGAGCACGAATGGGCGACTGTTGTCATGGTCGACACGCACGACGGCCAGACGCAAACAGCCGTCAAACATGTGCGCGGCGGCTTTGACGGGCTGACGTCCTGGCTGACCGGAATGTTTGACCGCAGCGCATGGCGCCCGGCGGGTGTAGTTGTGGTCGGCTCGGACCGCGACATCAACGAATTCTCTTGGCAACTCGAAAAGGCCTTGCCGGTACCGGTGTTCGCGCAAACCATGGCGCAGGTGACGGTCGCGCGTGGCGCAGCCCTGGCAGCGGCCCAGAGCACCGAGTTCACCGACGCGCAGCTGGTGGCGGATACCAGTGAACCCATCATCGCGCCCAAACGGTCTCGGCAGTTGTCCTACGCTGGGGCTGCAACCACGTTGGCTGCTGCTGCGGTTACCTTCGTGGCCTCGTTGTCCCTGGCTGTAGGTCTGCAGCTGGCTCCAGACAAACATCCCGGAACTACAGGGCGCGCAGTGCACAAGTCCACGCCACACATCGCAGAAGCCGTGGCCCCGGCTGTTCCAGCGCCCGCACAGGCCGAGCCGCCCGCGCCCGCTCCAGGACCCCGCTCCGCCTCACAGCAGGGGCCTGTTCGCCTGACCGCCGGTGAAGAGCTCGCGGAGTCCACGCCGGAAGAACAACCTAACGGGGCTGTGCCCCAGTCGGATCCGGGCAATGGGTCACCACTGTTGACCCGAGTGCTCGAGCACATCCCCGGTAGTTACGGCGACACGGCCATGCGGCCACCGGAGTAGTCGCAGGCCTCAGTAGCCGGACTCGCGCGAACCCATGTCCAGGCGCAGCGGTGGGTACTCGTCGCGCATCAATGAACTGTAGGCAAACACTCGGATAATCCACCGGTTGATTCCGATCACGAAGTCGTACAACCCCTTCGGGTAGCGTCCGGTGAACAGCAGGGCCACCACCGCGATCAGCAGCAGGATCACTATCAGCGACGGCATTCGGTAGGCGACCCATTCGTTCGAGTCGACCATGAAACCCCGCCAACCGCCGGTGACTAGGGCGGCGAGTATCAGGTAGTGGGGGATGGCCAGTAACCACCACTTGATCAGCACCAGGCCCCGGTGCAGACGCTCCGGGTAGTCGACTTCCAGGTCGGCCGGGTACTCCGTGTTAGCCGACAGGCTGAACGGAGGGTACTTGTCAGTACCCAGCGCCGTCAGCGCGTAAAAGGCGACCCGCCAGTGCCACCGCATTACCCCCACATTGAAGTCGAACAGCGCGCGTGGATACCTGCCGGTGAACAGGATCGCAAAGAATGCGATCACGGTGACCACGTCGTAGGCGATGTGTAAGAAGAACAGGACGATGTAGTGCGGGATGGCCAAAACCCACTTGACCAGCCACTGCCAGCGGGACAACGCAGGGTCGAGGTCACCTCGGACCCGAACCGGATAGGTGTCAGCTTCCATGATCGACGACTCCTTCGTGTGGGTTTTTGGTGCACTTCGGCTCGATCGATGAGCCATGCTGATTGTCCCGCATCCTTGCCAGGTGACGAAGCGAACACTCGGCGCTATCCGTACCGGATCGACGTGCAGACGCCGCAACGTCATTGCGCTTGCCCTCGTCATATCGCAAGTTGGCGATTTCTACGTCGACCCCGTGATCGCGCCACCGTTCGGAAGCGGCGCGCAGGAGGTCCGGCGCCGGTCCTCCGTCGTCGTCTGGTGGATTCACGAAGATCTCAGCAGCCAGCCGACTCCCCGGCACGCTCAGCGCGGTGATGTTGTCCAGCAATCGATCCTGGGCATCGGGCGGCGGGAACGCAAGCAGGCCCTCGGCGAGCCACGCGCTGGGCTGGTTGGCGTCAAATCCTGCCTGACGTAATGCGGCGGGCCAATCAAGCCTAGGTCGATCGGCACCGCGCGCAGGTCGGCGGTTGGTGCCGCATTCAGGTCGGCAAATGTCGCCATCTTGAACTCGATGACTTGCGGTTGGTCGATCTCGAACACCGTTGTGCCGCTGGGCCAGGGCAATCGGTAAGCGCGTGCGTCGAGGCCGGATGCCAGGACGACAGCCTGGCGAATACCCGCTGTTGGGCCGCCGGGGACATCAACGCAGCTGACGTCGATGATGCCCCGGCGGCCCAACGAGTGAAGAACTCAATCCCCACGGCTAGCCTAAATGTATTTAGCCAAGTTAATTATTCGAACCGAGGATACACTCGCCTTGCGACCACCGCTCCGGTGGAATCAATCGTCCTTGGCCCGAACCGCGGTGAAGGAC
This sequence comes from uncultured Actinomycetota bacterium, assembly GCA_963763005.1. Classification (GTDB taxonomy): domain Bacteria; phylum Actinomycetota; class Actinomycetes; order Mycobacteriales; family Mycobacteriaceae; genus Mycobacterium. The sequence goes on along the minus strand of CAVXMI010000004.1, from coordinate 490,614 downwards.
ACGGTCACCTCATCGGCAACCCGCAGCGAGCCCATCAGCATCGAATAGGGCTTGACGCCGTAATCGGACTGGCGGACTTTGGATTCGGCTGACATCCGCCACGAATCACCGAGATCTTCTGTGCACAAGTCGATTACGTGCTGATGCGACTTTCCCCGGATGTGCAGCGTCCCGGTCAGGCGGTACCCGTCCCCGGTCTTCTCGATGGCGTCTGCGGTGAACCGGATACCGGGAAAGCGACCGGCGTCGAGCGCCTTCAGCGCGTTCGACCGCACCAGGGCCTTCTCGGGTCCGGACAGGCCTTTGATGCCACCCTCGCCGCGCAGCACCTCGAACGAATCCACCTCGACCGCAAGCTCTGCGGTAGTGGGTTCGCCACCTACCCAGCTCACTGTGGCCTGCCACCGGGTCATCGCAATGGTGAGTCGATGGCCCATTCGCGTGGCGCGGCCCGCGACCCCGGTGCCGATTATCAACTCGCCGTCGGAAGCATCCAGGGTCCACACCGCGTCGCTCACAGAACGACTGTATTCGACGTACTTTCGCGGCTGCGCCCAGTCACATGGTCAGGACGGTGCGGTAGCGTGTCCGGCCTTGCTCCATCGCCGCGTAGCCGTCCGCCGCTTGCGACAGCGGTCGCTCCTCGATCCACGCCCGCACACCGGACAAGACCGCGAAATGCATTGTCTCTTCGATATCCTTCGCGGTTCCGGAGGGATGGCCGGTAACGCTGAGCCCCGGAGTGATCAGCTGTATCGGACTAATAGGCAGCGGGTCAGCCGTGACACCGATGGCGACCAGTTCGCCTTGGGGCAGTAACCCACCCACCGTTTCAGCCATCGCCGCGGAGTTCCCGGCGGTGCCCAGCACGGCCGCGGCCCCGCCCAGGGCCCGCAGCGCTTCGGCGACGTCACCGCTGGTGGAGTCGATGTAGTGATGGGCACCCAGTTGACGGGCATCCTCAGCTTTGGCGGTGCCGCGAGCGATCGCAATGGTTTCGAAGCCCATCGCCCGGGAGAACTGCACTCCGAGGTGGCCGAGCCCGCCAACGCCGAGAATCGCGACCCGGTCACCCGGCATCGCCTTCGTGTGGCGCAGCGCGTTATAGGTGGTGACGCCGGCGCAGCCCATCGGGGCAGCCTCGGCGTCGGAGAGCTCGGCCGGTATCCGGGCCAGCGCGTTGGCAGGCACCGTCACCGATTCCGCGTAGCCGCCGGGATAGTGCCAGCTCGGAACCTTGCCATTCGTGCAGTGAATGAAAATGCCTTTGCGGCAAGGGTCGCAGTGGAAGCAGCATCCGCCGAACCACCCGACAGCGACACGATCGCCGACGGCAAACCCCTCGACACCTTCGCCGAGTTCGGCTATGGTCCCGGCGATTTCATGCCCCGGGGTCAGTGGCCACGACATGTTCGGAAATCCGCCGTGCACGAAGGCGTGGTCGGTGCCGCATATCCCGCATGCGGTGACCGCTATCCGTACCTCGTCACGACCGGGTGGCTGCGTCTCTACGTCGGCCAGCTCTAGGGGGCCGCCTGCGGACTGGATTCGGACAGCTTGATGAGTGGCCATGCGTTTCCCTATCAGATCGGCGTGCTAGTGCGCGACAGGGCATTTCGCTGCCCCATTGCTGTGATAGTCGACCTTCCAGTGCTTGATCCCGTTGAGCCAGCCCGATCGTAGCCGCTCGGGTTTGCCGGCCGATTCCAGATCGGGCATGGCGTCGGCAATCGCATTGAACATCAGGTCGATTGTCATCCGCGCCAAGTTGGCTCCAACGCAATAATGCGCGCCGGTGCCACCAAATCCCACGTGCGGGTTAGGATTACGCAGGATGTTGAAGTTGAACGGGTCGTCGAATACGTCCTCGTCGAAGTTCGCTGAGCGATAGACCATCACCACCCGCTGGCCCTTCTTGATTTGCACGCCGGACAATTCGTAGTCCTCCAGGGCGGTGCGCTGGAACGACGTGACCGGGGTGGCCCACCGGACGATTTCGTCGGCCGTAGTGGCGGGACGCTCCCGCTTGTACAGCTCCCACTGATCGGGGAAGTCGGTGAAGGCCATCATGCCCTGGGTGATGGAGTTGCGGGTGGTTTCGTTGCCGGCAACAGCCAGCAGGATGACGAAGAAGCCGAACTCGTCGTCGGAGAGCTTGTGGCCGTCGATGTCGGCCTCGATCAGCTTGGTGACGAGGTCTTGCCCCGGGTTCTTCGCCCTCTCGGCGGCCATCTGCATGCCGTACATGATCAGTTCGACCGACGCAGTGATGGCGTCGTTGCCGGCGAACTCGGGGTCCTGATCGCCGACCATCTCGTTGGACCAGTGGAAGAGCTTCTTGCGGTCCTCCTGCGGCACACCCATGAGCCCGGCGATGGCCTGCAACGGCAGCTCGCAGGACACCTGTTCGACGAAGTCACCGGAGCCTGCGGCCGCGGCGGCCTCGACGATGCGCCGGGCGCGCTCCTGGAGATCGTCGCGCAGGCGCTCGACGGACCGGGGAGTGAAGGCGCGGGATATGATCTTGCGCAGCCGGGTGTGCTGTGGTGCGTCCATGTTGAGCAGGACGAACTTGCCACGTTCGACCTGCTCGGCGACCGTGCCGTCCTTGTAGCGCGGCAGCGCGGTCTTCTGCAGGCTCGAGAAGATATCGCTGCGCAGCGAGATCTCTTTGACGTCCTTGTGCTTGGTCACCACCCAGAAGCCACCATCGTCGAACCCGCCGGCGCCAAAGGGTTGCTCGTTCCACCAGATCGGTGCGGTTCGACGCATTTCGGCCAGTTCTTCCACCGGGAGCCGCTCGGCGTAGATGTCCGGGTCGGTGAAATCGAACCCGGGAGGCAAATTGGGGGTTGGCTTGGCAGTTGACTCGGCAGCTGGCATGCGCACTCCTCGAAACAAAGTCTTCCAGTGGTCGTCTAGTGCCAATAATCCATTGCTACACCAAGGTTGGGAAGCTCTGAAGCAAGATCACCGAGCTCAACTACAACGTGTATCAGCGCCGGTGAGTTTCGGGCACATCGCCAGTCTCCACCTTTCAACAGCACAAATGAACCCAAAGGGCGCAAATGATGCGGATCGTTCTATGTCTGGTACCGGTAGCATGCGGTCGCAGCGTTCGAAGAATTGACGTACCCGTGGACGCTCCCGTCCCGCGACGACGGAGTTGGTCGGAGGGTTGGTGCGCCCCCCCCCAAACGCCGCATGGTTGGCAAAGACGATCGACCGCATCCTCGGTCCCGCGATACGGCCTTGTGGGCCCCGCCACAATCGTTATGCTTTGGTGAAGCTCGTCGGTGCCATCAAGGGGTGAACCATGATTCGCGAACTGCTCGCCACCGCTGCGATCACGGGGGCCGCGATCGGAGTAGCACCCGTCGCCGTCGCCGATCAGGGGCACTGGGAGGGCGACGTCCCGGGGATGAGCTATGACGCTTCGCTGGGTGCGCCGTGCTCCAGCTGGGAGCGCAACATCTTTGGACGCGGCCCCAGCGGCCAAGCCGAAGCCTGTCATTTCCCGCCTCCTAACCAGTTCCCGGCAGCCGACACCGGATACTGGGTCATCTCCTACCCCCTGTACGGAGTCCAGCAGATCGGTGCGCCGTGTCCGAAGCCGCAAGCGGCCGCACAGTCGCCTGCCGGACTCCCCATGCTCTGCCTGGGAGCTCAGGGATGGCAGGAGGGATGGTTTACCGGGGCCGGGTTCTTCCCGCCCGAGCCATGACCGGCCGGCCTATTTCCGATGATGCGGGACGGTCAGCCCGGCGAATCTGACGTCGCCGTGGCCGACAGTCACCGTCGTGCTCTTTTGGGTCATCGGGCTGGCGGGATTGTGGCTGGGTCTGATCGGAATCGCGATGGCCGTCGGGCTGGCGCGGGTATTGCGGTCCGGCGCCGAGATTCGGGAAGATTACCGGCGCACCTTGGTCGACTACTGATCTGGAAGTCGACTACTGATCTGGGCATGCGATCGGCGACGTCGCCGGGTCTACAGTCGTATCAAGCATCCGTCAACGAATAGGAGCCTCCGATGGCTATAACTCCCAAAGATGCAGTAGACGCGGCCAGGGACATCGCCACCAACGCCGTCGAGAAGGCCTCGGACATCGTCGAAAACGCCAGCGACATCATCCGCGGCGACATCGCGGGCGGCGCCAGCGGCATCGTCCAGAGTTCCATCGACATTGGTACCCACGCGGTCGACAGGGTGAAAGAGATGTTCACCGGCAAGGACGAGGACGAGGACCTCGACTAGTCGGGACGTCAGTCCACCGCGGGCACAACGCTTGTCACGCTTGTCAACTGCCGTCAGACGGCGGCCGCGGCATTGAGTTCGTCCAGCCTGGTCGTCGCCTCGAGGTACTCCTGCACCCACCGCTCAATCACGGTAGCCGTCTTCTCCACCTTGTTGAACTGACCGACAACCTGTCCGATTGGATTGAACGCGACCTCGATGCTCTCATTCGGGTACTTGTTGGTGGCCCGCACAGCCATGCCGGAGACCATGTATTGCAACGGCATACCCAGCGGCTTCGGGTTGTCCTGCTGCTCCCAGGCCTCGGTCCAGTCGTTGCGTAGCATCCGGGCCGGCTTACCGGTGAAGGAACGGCTACGCACGGTGTCGCGGCTGCCGGCCTTGACGTATGTCGCCTGCTGAACCGGGGTGTTGGAGGATTCCTCGACCATCAGCCACTGGGAGCCGGTCCACGCGCCTTGGGCACCCAGCGCCAGGGCCGCCGCGATCTGCTGACCGCTGCCGATACCACCCGCCGCCAGCACCGGTACCGGGGCGACTTCCTTGACGACCTGCGGCCACAGCACGATCGAGCCCACCTCGCCGCAGTGCCCGCCGGCCTCGCCACCCTGGGCAATGATGATGTCGACGCCCGCGTCGGCGTGCTTGCGGGCCTGCGAGGGCGATCCACACAGGGCGGCCACCTTGCGACCGGAGTCGTGAATGTGCTTGATCATGTCCGGCGGGGGAGTGCCGAGCGCGTTGGCGATCATCGTCATCTTCGGGTGCTGCAACGCCACCTCGACCTGCGGGGTAGCAGTCGCCTCGGTCCATCCGAGTAGTTGCAAGCTGTCCTTGTCGCTGTCCTCGATCGGAACGCCGTGGTCGGCGAGGATCTTGCGGGCGAAGTCCAGATGCTCTGGCGGCACCATCGACTGCAGTGTCTTGGTGAGCTCTTCGGCCGACAGGTGGGAGTCCATGCCCTCGTACTTATTCGGGATGACGATGTCCACCCCGTAGTGATGGTCGCCGATGTTCTCGTCGATCCAGTTGAGCTCGATCTGCAGCTGCTCGGGGGTGAAGCCGACGGCGCCGAGCACGCCGAAACCGCCGGCTTTGCTGACAGCGACGACCACATCGCGGCAGTGAGTGAAAGCGAAGATCGGAAACTCGATGCCGAGTTGATCGCATATGGCGGTGTGCATGCCTGCTCCTGGGGCGCTCGCCGAATTGAAACGTGTTCTAGTTTAGTACGGACCTACCTGACGTGGCCAGCCGGCCCTGACCAGCCCGTTCGAACTACGACCCGTCACACCGGGTTGTCAGACCACCGCGGCGTGCGTCACCCACAGGACCAGGAACGTGAGCATGCAGCCGATACAGACGAGGTGATCGCGGCAGATGGTTGACATCGACATCTCATCCATCGAGGGCCTGCGGGGTGCCGCGTGGGCGCACGGCTACGTGGCATCCAAGTGGGCGGCCCGCGGCCTGACCAAGCCCGCCGCACTGGAATTGGCGCCACACAACATCCGAGTCAACTCGATTCATCCGGGGTTCATCCGGACGCCGATGACCGAAAAACTTCCCCAGGACTTGCTCAACATCCCGCTCGGACGGCCCGGTGAGCCGCAGGAGGTGTCGATGTTCGTGCTCTTCTTGGCGAGCGACGGGTCGTCGTCTGCGACCGCGGCCGAGTTCGTCATGGATGGTGGCCTGGTGACTGACGTTTCCCATGGGACTCCGTAGGTCATCCGTCGACTTTGAAATCACTTGTGTCATCCGGGTTTCAGGGGTTTCTGGGCGGGTGTTTCTGTCAGAGGGCCGACGTAGTATTCGAATATGTTTTCGAGTGGTCGGGAGGAGATCACTGCGGTCGTCGACGCGCTCGATGCCGACATGGATCGTGCGTGCGAGTTGTCGTTTGATGCGTTGACCACTCCGGAGCGGTTGGCCTTGTTGGAACGCTTTGAGAGGGTGCGCCGGCGGCTGCCGGCCGCCGAGCATGGGCTGATCAATCAGATCGGCGACCAGGCCGACGAAGCCGAGCTGGGCGGCAGGCTGCCGGCGGCGTTGGCCGACCGGCTGCGCATCACTCGCAGTGAAGCGAACCGGCGGGTGGCCGAGGCCGCCGATCTCGGTGAGCGGCGCGCATTGACCGGTCAACCGCTGCCACCGTTGCTGACCGCCACGGCTGAAGCGCAGCGGACCGGGCGCATCGGGGCCGCGCACGTGCAGGTGATCCGCGGGTTTGTGCACCGGTTGCCCAGCTCAGTTGACCTCGAGACGCGCGAGCAAGCCGAAGCCCATCTTGCCGGGTTGGCCACCCGGTTTCGCCCCGACCAGGTCGCCAAGCTGGCCGACCGACTCACCGACTGCCTCAACCCAGACGGCACCTACACCGACGAGGACCGGGCCCGCCGCCGCGGATTGACGCTGGGCAAACAAGACGTCGCCGGGATGTCACAGCTCAGCGGCTGGCTGACCCCTGAAGCGCGCGCCAGCCTAGAGGCGGTTCTGGCCAAACTCGCCGCACCCGGCATGTGCAATCCCGAGGACCAAAGCCCGGTGGTCGACGGCCCACCGGCGGAGGAGACCGTGCAGCGCGACACCCGCAGCACCGGCCAGCGCAATCACGATGGCCTCAATGCCGCGCTGCGTGGGCTGCTGGCCGGCGGAAACCTGGGACAGCACAACGGGTTACCGGCGACCATCATCGTGTCCACCACGCTCAAAGACCTGGAAGCCGCGGCCGGTAAGGCACTCACCGGCGGGGGCACGCTGCTACCGATGTCCGATGTGATCCGGATGGCGCGCCACGCCCATCATTACCTGGCGATCTTTGACAAGGGCAAAGCCCTGGGGCTATATCACACCAAACGCCTGGCGTCGCCGGGTCAGCGAATTGTGTTGTACGCCAAAGACCGTGGCTGCTCACACCCGGGTTGCGATGTGCCCGGGTATTACTCTGAAGTCCATCACGTCACCGACTACGCCAAATGCCGCACCACCGACGTCAACGACCTGACCTTTGGCTGCGGATGCCATCACCCACTGGCCGCCGAACCCGGCGGCTGGACCACCCGAAAACTCGCGAACGGTGACACCGAGTGGATCCCACCACCGCATCTAGATCACGGGCAACCACGAACCAATGCGTTCCATCACCCCGAGAAACTCCTGCGCGACGACGACGACGAAGACGACGCCGCCGGGTAGTGCCGTCGCGGGTGCCTGGTAGCTCTTGATCCGCTACGGCGCCGCGGGGTAGCGTAGTCCTGCCAATTACGAACCTATGCGTATCGTAATTGCGGTCTACCGAAAGGATCGGCTCGATGTCCAGCCTTTACGCCGGCCGGCCCTTCACCACGTCCACACCCGAGATCGCGGCCGCGCTGGAGGACGTGAGCATCCCGACGCTGTTGCTGTCGCTGGTGCACATCACCGGGGATCCCCGCTTCATCCGCGACTTCAAACAGATGGGCATCTTCCTCAACGAGGTCCAGGGGTTCATGTCGGAGGAGGACAAGGCCCGAACCCGCGCTGAGGCGCTGCCGGTGATCGCCGATTATCGAGATCGTGGCTGCCCCGGGCCCGAGCCGCTGAGCAGTGAACTCATCCGGGAAATGATCGACTGGGCGGCCTGCGAGCACGTTCCCGACGACTACCTGCCCCTGGTCTTAGAAGAGATGGACCTTGACGGGGTCGACCCGCGCCGCCCGGACGCCCTGCCGACCGAGAGCGCCGCCGAGCTCCCGGTCGTGGTGATCGGATGCGGTGAATCCGGCATCCTGGCCGGCATCCGCCTCCAACAGGCCAACATTCCCTTCACCATCGTGGAGAAGAATGCCGGTCCCGGCGGAACGTGGTGGGAGAACAGCTATCCCGGAGCCCGTGTCGATGTGGCAAACCATTTCTATTGCTACAGTTTCGAACCCAACAACAACTGGACTCACTTCTTCGCCGAACAGTGGGAGCTGCAGGACTATTTCACCCGGGTGATGAACAAGCACGACTTGGCTGAGCAGGTGCGGTGGAACACTGAGGTTATCTCTGCCGAGTGGAACGACGACGACGGCACGTGGAGCATTTCGCTGTGCTCGGCGGACGGCCAGACGAGCACATTACGCGCGGGGGCAGTTATCACGGCGGTCGGCCAGTTGAATCGACCGTATATCCCCGAATTCGACGGAGCAGACACGTTCGAAGGGCCGTCGTTTCACTCGGCGGCCTGGGATCACTCCGTTGACCTGACCGGCAAGCGAGTCGCGCTCGTCGGAGCCGGCGCCAGCGGCTTCCAGATCGCACCCGCGATTGCCCCGGACGTCCAGCACCTGACCGTGTTCCAGCGCACGGCCCAATGGATGTTCCCGAATGCCATGTATCACGACGAAGTCGGAGACGGCGTGCGCTGGGCGATGCGGCACCTGCCGTTCTACGGAAGATGGTACCGATTCCTGGTCATGTGGCCCGGTGCCGACAAGGGACTCGACGCGGCGCGGGTTGACCCGAATTATGCCAATCAGGACTATGCCGTCAGCGACATCAACGCCGCCGCCCGGATGATGTTCGCCCAGTGGATCAGCAGCCAGGTCGGCGAAGACGAAGATCTGTTGACCAAGGTAATGCCCGACTATCCCGCCACCGGCAAGCGGACGCTGCAGGACAACGGCAGCTGGCTGCAGACACTGCAGCGGGACAACGTCGAATTGGTGCGCACACCGATCCAGCGGATCACCCCCCACGGCATCGTCACCACAGATGGTGTGGCGCAAGAGGTCGACGTCATCGTCTACGCCACCGGATTTCGCCATACCGATGTGCTGTGGCCGCTAAAAATCACCGGCCGCAACGGAATCGATCTACATGCCATGTGGGGACACAGCCCTTATGCGTACCTGGGAATCACTGTGCCCGGCTTCCCCAACTTCTTTCTCATCTACGGACCTGGGGCTCATCTCGCTCACGGCGGCAGCCTGATCTTCAATTCCGAACTTCAGATGCGCTACATCAACCTTTGCCTGCAGCACCTGGCAGAGACGAACATGCATTCTCTGGAACCGACGGCCCAAGCGGCCACCGGGTGGCATCAACGGACGCAAGCCGAAATCAAGAAGATGGTGTGGTCACACCCTGCCGTCAAACACTCCTACTTCAAGAACGCCGACGGGGAGATTCATACCGTCAGCCCGTGGCGCCTCAACGAGTACTGGGCCGCGGTACGCGAACCCGATTGGTCCCAATTCGTTCTGCGACAAAGAAAGTGAGCACGCCGACATGCGCACGGTAGTCATCGACGGGCCCGGCAATATCCGGGTCGACACCCGCCCCGATCCGGTGCTGCCCGGGCCCGACGGAGTGATCGTCGCCGTGACCGCCGCCGGCATCTGCGGATCCGACCTGCATTTCTACGAAGGTGAATATCCGTTCGCCGAGTCGGTGGCCCTCGGCCACGAAGCGGTCGGCACCGTCGTCGAAGCCGGACCACAAGTGCGCACCGTCGGAGTTGGCGACCAGGTCATGGTGTCCTCGGTGGCCGGCTGCGGCGCCTGCCCGGGCTGCGCCACCCGCGACCCGGTCATGTGCTTCTCCGGCCTGCAGATCTTCGGCGCCGGTGTGCTTGGCGGCGCGCAGGCCGATCTGCTCGCCGTGCCCGCCGCCGACTTCCAGCTGCTCAAGATTCCCGAAGGGATCACCGTCGAGCAGGCGCTGCTGCTCACGGACAACCTCGCCACCGGCTGGGCGGCAGCCAGGCGGGCCGATATTTCGTTCGGCGGCACGGTGGCGGTGATCGGCCTGGGAGCGGTCGGGTTGTGCGCGCTGCGCAGCGCGTTTATGCAAGGCGCTGCAACGGTTTTCGCCGTCGATAGAGTTGACGGCCGCCTGCAGCGTGCCGCCGGATGGGGTGCCACGCCAGTCGCGTCGCCGGCAGCCGAGGCCATTCTCGCCGCGACGGGCGGCCGCGGCGCCGACTCGGTGATTGACGCCGTCGGCACCGACGCGTCGATGACCGACGCCCTCAATGCGGTGCGGCCCGGCGGCACCGTCTCGGTTGTCGGCGTGCACGATCTGCAGCCGTTTCCCCTTCCCGCCCTGAGTTGCCTGATGCGCAGCATCACGCTGCGAATGACTACCGCACCGGTACAGCGCACCTGGCCGGAATTGATCCCGCTACTTCAGTCCGGCCGGCTCGACGTCGACGGCATCTTCACCACGACACTGCCGTTGGACGAGGCGGCCAAAGGCTACGCAACCGCGGGGTCGCGGTCGGGCGACGACGTGAAGATCCTGCTCACGCCCTAGTCGCCGTGATGTACTGCGAGCGCATGAAACTGTCGATCTGTACGTCTACGTCCGGCGGGGTCAAGCCATAACTGGCCTGCAACTCAAGCGTGTTGCGGACGGGTTCGACGGCCCATCCGTGCGCGGCCAGCCAGTCTGCGGGGTCGGTCTTGGGCTCGTAAGTGAGCGCGGAGAAGTCCACGTCACCTGACATATTGACTCCGGGGTGGGTCGCTTCCAGAGCAGCGAGCTGCGCGTGGTCCAGGCGTGTCCCCAGGGCGCCCACGGCAACTCGGCTGCCCGGTGCACACAGCTCATCGATCCGGGTAAACAGTGCGTTTTGCGCGTCGGCGGTCAAGTAGGGCAACACTCCCTCCACCGACCAGGCGCTGGGTCGTTGCGGATCGAACCCGGCGTCTTTCAACGACGCGGGCCAGTCCGTCCGCAGATCGGCGGCTACCTCACTCCTGCGGACTTTGGGCTGCGCGCCGTGCTCGCCCAGCACTCGCGCTTTGAATTCCAGGACTTTCGGCAGGTCGACCTCGAAAACCGTTGTCCCGTTTGGCCATTCAAGGCGATATGCCCGGGAGTCCAACCCGGCAGCGACGATCACCGCCTGTCGTATGCCCGCGTCACCGACGGAGGAGAAGAAGTCGTCGAAGAACCGGGTTTGCACGCCGTAGAGGCGGGGGAAAGCGGTCTCGTCCTCGGAGGTCCCCGGGTTGGCCAGCAGACCCGCTAGATACGGGTCCTGGGAAGCGGCGATGAAATACTTCGCGTATTCGTCCCGGACCAACGGTTGCCGGCCCACGGCGTGCAGCGCACGCCAACCCGCCACCAGTAGAGCGGTGTAGCCCACGCTGCTGACGATGTCCCACTGATCGTCCTCGGAACGGAGCGACCCAAATTCAGGTGTAGTCATCGGCCCTCCCATCAAAGCCAATGTACCTGCGGCGGCACCGTCAGAGTTCCAGCATTACGGTCACCGGACCGTCGTTGACCAGTTCGACGTCCATGTGCGCACCGAACACACCGGTTTCCACGTGCGCACCCAGCCCTCGCAGCGCCTCCGCGAACGCCACTACCAGCGGCTCAGCGACGGCACCCGGCGCAGCTGCGTTCCATGATGGCCGGCGGCCCTTCGCGGTGTCGGCGTAGAGGGTGAATTGGCTGACCACCAAGATCGGCGCGTTGACATCAGAAGCGGACTTCTCGTCAGCGAGGACACGTAGGTTCCAGAGCTTTTCGGCCAGCCGCTGCGCCCTTTCGGCCCCGTCGCTGTGGGTGACACCGACGAATGCGAGCAGGCCCTGCCGATCCGGCCGGATAGCGCCGACCACCTGGCCATCGACCGTTACCGCTGCTGATGAGACCCGTTGCACCAATACCCGCATGGGCTCGATGCTGCCAGGCGACAGTCACCGTCATGGTTCTCGGTAGCCTCGTGGTAGTGCCTGCGAGAGGTAGATAAGTGTCTGTGCTGGTCGCGTTTTCTGTCACCCCGATGGGCGTGGGGGAGGGCGTCGGCGAGATCGTGGCCGACGCGGTTCGAGTGGTTCGCGATTCCGGGTTACCCAACAGGACGGATTCGATGTTCACCGTGATCGAAGGCGATACCTGGGACGAAGTGATGGCGGTGGTGCAGCGCGCGGTGGAAGCCGTAGCTGCTCGTGCACCCCGGGTCAGTACGGTGATCAAGGCCGACTGGCGACAGGGGACCGCCGACGCGATGACGAAGAAAGTCGATTCCGTCGAGCGTTATCTGTCCAAGCCGGCGAGCGATCGGTAAGGCTCCTACGCCTGGACTTACCCCTCTACTCGGGCCCGGAACGCCCGCTCGGCCGCGTCGCCGTGGACCGCGAACACGACCCGCTCAAGCGAGTCCGCCGGGTGCTGTCGAACGGCATCGACCATCAGTCGCGCTGCGTCCTCGAGCGGGAAGCCGCCCACCCCGGTGCCGAAAGCCACCAGCGCCAGCGAGCGGCAACCGAGCTCATCGGCCTTCCGCAAGGTAGAAGCGGTGGCCCGGGTGATGATTTCGGGTGAGGTAGGGCCGCCGAGCTCCATAGTCGCCGCGTGGATCACATAGCGTGCCGGCATGTCGCCGGCTGTGGTCTCGACCGCCTCCCCAAGGCCTATCGGCGCCTTTTCGTTCGATTCACGTTGCACGTCGGGCCCGCCGGCGCGGGCGATCGCCGCAGCGACGCCGCCAGCGTGGCGAAGTTGGGTATTGGCCGCGTTGGCGATCGCATCGAGTTCCAGCTTGGTCACGTCGGCCTGGAGCACCTCCAAATCGATCATCGACACATTCTCTCGCAGTGCCCACTGGCTCTTCGAACACCACCGAAAAACGAGCGATCAGGGATTTCGCGTACTCCCACGCGAGCGCCGACGGCCCACGGCGTCATACCTCACGACGGCTATGCGGGCATATCGACGACTTCGTGCTTTCGGCACACGCACCGCCTAAGGTAGCTGATGCGAGCTGGAACAATTCGCAGCTCACCAGGAGGCAGCAGACCGATGATTCATCAGCGCACCAAGCCGTTGGGTATTACGGCCGCCGGTTGGGCTGCGGCTGCGGCTGCGACCCGGCCGGCCACCGCGTTTACCGCCACCGCCGACGTCAGCGGCTCCAGCACCCGGTGCAAATAGCATGGCCGACGACGCGCCCGCTGGCGGCGGGACTGGCGGCCACGGCGGTGCCGGAGGCAGAGGCGGCGACGGGGGCGCCGGCGGTGCCGGTGGCGCCGGAGGCAGAGGCGGCGACGGCGGCCACGGCGGCCGAGGTGGTGACGGCGGCATGGGCGGAGCGCCTGGCACCGGCGGTCAGCCCGGCGAGGGTGGCGCCGGCGGAACCCCCGGCCAACCAGGCCAGCCCGGCCAACCAGGCCAGCCCGGCCAACCAGGGCAGCCCGGCCAACAGGGCAGCCCGGGCCACTAGGGCCTGATGGCCGCCCGCTCGCGCTCGAGCGCGTAGAGCCGCCGCTGACCTGGCACGCCTTCGAGTTCCGCGTTCACCGCGCTCGGCGAATTTGCGCCGTGAGCCGGTGACGATGTCGTGCATCGTCGAGGACACCAATACCTCACTCGGTCCGGCCCGCGCCGCGACCCGTGCACGGCCATGCCGGCGACATCACGCACCACGTACCTCGACCTCGCCCGCATGAATTCCGACCCGAACCTCCATGCCGAGCACACGCACCGCCTCGAACAAGGGCGTCCGCCCGCGCGGTTGCCGGCCAGATCCCACCACGCACGGCACGCATCGACGCGGGCAACGCTTGGCGCGACGAACCCCCGGCACGTCGAAACCCTGCTCCGCGGCATCGGGTTCGAGCGCCACCGTCAGGAATGGATCAGCTCGACGAGCCTGGGCGCCGACCTGGTAGTCGGGGACCCGCAGCATGCGCGCCGCGCCATCGACGACGACCAGGCTGCGCACCCGCTCGGGGTAATCGGCGGCAAGCACCAGTTCGTTCATCGCGTAGAAACTCGGCGCGAAGAGTTAAGCCGTCAAGCGCCATTTCCGGCAATAACCTCGTTCCTGCACTTTGGACCGTGCGCGCCGGCGAGCCGCTCGTCCAGCGTGAGCGGTGCGTAGGCTCATGGCGGTGAGCGCACGCGCGGGCATCGTGGTCACCGGGACCGAAGTCCTGACCGGGCGAGTCCAAGACCGCAACGGCCCATGGATCGCCGATTGCCTCCTGGAGCTGGGCGTAGAGCTGGCGCACATCACGATCTGCGGTGACCGCCCCGCCGATATCGAGGCGCAGCTGCGTTTCATGGCGGACCAGGGCGTGGATCTCATCGTCACCAGTGGCGGCCTTGGGCCGACGGCCGACGACATGACCGTCGAGGTGGTGGCGCGCTTCTGTGGCCGCGAGTTGGTGTTGGACACCGAGGTCGAGAACAAGATCGCCAACATCCTCAAGTCTCTGATGGCGCACTTCAATCCGGGCGATTTCGACTCGGTGCGCGCCGCCAACCGCAAGCAGGCCATGATTCCCGCCGGTTCGCAGGTGCTCGACCCGGTGGGCACCGCGCCGGGTGTGGTTGTGCCCGGCAAGCCGACGGTCATCGTGCTTCCGGGACCACCGCGCGAGCTTCAGCCAATGTGGCGGAAGGCGGTGCAGACGTCTGCGGCACAGGCGGCGATCGCCGGCCGGACGATCTACCGACAAGAGACCGTGCGGATGTTCGGGCTGCCCGAGTCGGGGTTGGCCGAGACGCTTCGTGGCGCCGCGGCATCCGTCCCCGATTTTGACTCGCTGGAGATCACCACGTGCTTGCGGCGCGGGGAGATTGAGATGGTCACGCGCTACGAGCCGGACGCCGCCGATGTATACGCGCAGCTGACGCAACTGCTCCGCGACCGGCACGGGCAGCACGTCTTCTCCGAAGACGGCTCACACGTGGACGATCTGGTCGCGCAATTGCTGGCCGGTCGCCGGATAGCAACCGCGGAGTCCTGCACCGCGGGGCTGCTGGCGGCACGGCTGACCGACCGGCCCGGTTCGTCCGACTACGTAATGGGCGGTGTGGTGAGCTACTCCAACGAGGCGAAAAGCGAGCTGCTTGGCGTGGACCCAGCACTGATCGAGGCGCACGGGGCGGTGTCCGAGCCGGTCGCGCAGGCGATGGCGGCCGGTGCGCTGCAACGCTTCAGCGCCGACACCGCTGTTGCGATCACCGGAATCGCCGGTCCGGGCGGTGCAACGGCGGAAAAGCCAGTGGGAACGGTCTGCTTCACCGTGATGCAAGACGGCGGCCCGACGGTCACCCGGACCCTGCGGCTTCCCGGGAACCGATCCGACATCCGTGAGCGCTCGACGACCGTGGCGATGCACCTGCTGCGGCGCACGCTCAGCGACCCAGAACCTGGCTAGTACCCGGCCAGGTCACGTCACTTTGCCTGCGAGAAAAGCGCTTTCCGCAGTGCCGAAGCGGATTCCCGTGGCGTCCTTGCCGATCAGCGTCAGCACCGCGACGGCGATCAACACCGGCACGATCGTCGCCGCCAGCGCAAAGGGATAGCCGTGCGACTCGGCCAGACGTTCCTGGATGGGCAAATTGAACGCCGCCAGGAGATTTCCGAGCTGGTAGGTCACGCCAGGGTAGAGGCCGCGGATGGCATCCGGTGACATCTCGGTCAGATGGGCGGGAATCACACCCCACGCGCCTTGGACGCAGAGCTGCATCAGAAACGAACCGAGACACAGCATCGCCGCGGTGCGCGAGTAGGCGAACAACGGCACGATCGGCAGCGCTAGCAGCGCACAGAAAACGACCGTGTAGCGGCGACTGAGCCGCTGTGACAGCGTGCCGAAGAACAGTCCTCCGATGATGGCGCCGACGTTGTAGACCACCACGATCCACTTGACCGTCACGCTGGACAGACCGGCGCCATGGTTGGCGGTCGCCGTCAGGAAGGTCGGGTAGACATCCTGGGTCCCGTGGCTCATCCAGTTGAAGGCGGTCATCAGCAGCGCCAGATAGATAAACCGGCGGATGATCGCGGCGTCGCGGAGCACGTCGCGGATTCTGGTGCTGGTGAGCCGCATCCGGTCCTGCGCGGCTTCCCACACCTCGGATTCCTCGACCCGGTATCGGATGATCAGACTGACCAGGGCCGGGATGATGGACAGACCGAACAACCAGCGCCACGACAGCCCCAGCCAATCCATCACCACCAGCGATGCCACGCTCGCCAGCAGATAGCCGAATGCGTAACCCTCCTGCAGCAAACCCGAGAAAAAGCCGCGCCGCTCGACGGGAACCTTCTCCATGGCGAGCGCGGCACCCAGCCCCCACTCCCCGCCCATGCCAATGCCGTACAGCAGCCGCAGGATTATCAGAACGGTGAAATTGGGCGCGAACGCACACAGGAATCCGACCACCGAATAAAACGCCACGTCGACCATCAGCGGGACCCGCCGACCGACCCGGTCGGCCCACAATCCGAATATCAGTGCGCCCACGGGCCGCATCGCGAGGGTGGCTGTGGTGACGAATGCGACTTCGGTCTTGGTGTGGTGGAAAGTCTTTGCGATGTCGGCATAGACCAGGACCACGACGAAGTAGTCGAAGGCGTCCATCGTCCAGCCCAGGAACGCCGCGATGAACGAATTTCGCTGGTCGCCGGTCAACCGCTGTGTTTTCACGTCTGCATCGTGCAGCACTGGGAGCGACGCCGCGAGCCGGGGGGCAGGCCATGCGCGAGTAAGTTCGGGGTGCATGCGAATCATCGATGCCGATGGACACGTCGCCGAGAACCCTTCACTGGCGATCGAGGCAATCAAACGCTGGCCGGAGCACGTGAAGCTCAGCACACACAGGCGGCCACGGCTGACGATCGAAGGCCGCAATTACCCGGAGGACCAAGGCCCCGGTGCCGGTTGTCCGCCCGAGCACGGGATAACCAAGGCAGCCGATACCAACTGCGCGACGGCCGAGGGTGTGCTGGGCGACGCCGATCGCGATCACATCGACACGATGGTGCTGTATCCCAGCCTCGGGCTCTGCGTACCCAGTCTCGAGGACCCTGAGTTCGCTGCGGGTTTCGCGCGTCTCTATAACCAGTGGATCGCGGACTTTTGCGCGCCGACGAACGGGCGGTTACGCGGCGTCGGTGTCACTCCGGTCGAACACGGGCAGGTGGCCATCGACATTATGGGCGAGGCCAAGGACCTGGGGCTGGTCGCGACACTGGTCCCGCCGGCGCTCAAAACCCGCAACCTCGACCATCCCGACCTTGACCCGTTCTACGCCGCCGCCGTGGAGCTCGCGATGCCGCTGGGCATTCACGGCGCGCCGGGCATTCATCTGCCGAAGATCGGCGTGGACCGCTTCACCAATTACATCCAGGTGCACTGCATCAGCTTCCCGTTCGACCAGATGACGGCGATGACCGCGTTGGTCTCCGGGGGTGTCTTCGAGCGGCATCCCCGGTTGCGGGTGGCCTTCCTCGAAGCGGGCGCGGGCTGGGTCCCCTTCTTCATCGATCGCCTGCACGAGCATTACCAGAAGCGCGGAGACTGGATTGAGCGCGGCTGGCGCCGCGACCCGCACGACTACCTGCGGGCAGGCAACATCTGGGTGACCTGTGAGCCCGAGGAGCCGATCCTGCCCGGCGTGATCGACGTGCTCGGCGACGACTTCATCATGTTCGCCAGCGACTACCCGCATTGGGATGGCGAGTGGCCCGAGAGCACCAGGCATCTGCGCACCCGATCCGACATCAGCGAAGAGTCGCGGGCCAAGATCGGCGCGTTGAACGCCCAGCGCTTGTATGGGCTGAGTTGAATGGCAGGATTGGCTCATGGTGCCTTTTCTGGTGCGCGCGGCATTGACCGGGTTCGCATTGTGGGTGGTTACCCTCTTTGTGTCGGGGCTGCGCTTTGTGGGTGGCGACACGACGCTGGAGCGTATCGGGATCATCTTCGTCGTCGCGGTGATCTTCGGTCTGGTCAACGCGATCATCAAGCCGGTCGTACAGCTCCTGTCGATCCCGCTGTACATCCTGACTCTTGGCCTTTTCCACGTAGTCATCAACGCGTTCATGCTGTGGATCACGGCCCGGATCACGGAGAACACCACCAACTGGGGACTGCAGATCGATCACTTCTGGTGGACCGCAATCTGGGCCGCGATCTTGTTGTCGATCGTGAGCTGGATACTCTCGCTGCTGACCCGCGACTTCCGACGCGTCACTCGCGCCTAGAGGGTGTCGAACAACTGGCTGCGGTCGAGTCGGCGGCTGTGGCGGCGGTCGTCGGCCTTCGGACTCGATCGACGTGCTGGAGGCGGTTGGCGAGATACCGCGAAATTTCCGTTCGCGACACCCTATGTTGTCAGCCCCTGTTGCACATATGCTTACTGACACTGCTTGCCATCACCGCCAAAGACAGAACCTGCCTTTAGTAGGACGCCTATAACCTGCGCGCCTTCCGCCACACCGGACGGCATTACTCAACAGGACCCAAGGACGGGATAGTGCAAAAAATGAACACCGCCGCGGTCGGATCATTTCCCGTTCCTTCGAGCACGCGGCTGAGTACGCAACTCAGTGACCCCCATAGCGGTTTACGGGCGATCACCGAGTGCACCGGCTCGGCAGTGGTCGTTCATGTCGGCGGTGACGTTGACGCCAGCAACGAGGTCGTCTGGCAGCGTTTGGTGAACAGGAGCGCCGCAATCGCCATCGCGCCCGGTCCGTTCGTAATCGACATTCGTGACCTCGATTTCATGGGGTCGTGTGCCTATGCGGTCCTGGCTCAGGAGTCGGTGCGGTGTCGCCGTCGCGGCGTGAGTCTGCGGCTGGTCAGCAGCCAGCCGATCGTGGCGCGCACCATTGCCGCGTGCGGTCTGCGCCGCTTACTGCCGATGCATATGACGGTGGAGGCCGCGCTGTCGCCGCCTCCTCGCGGGCAGTAGGCGAAAAGACCCAAGCGTCTTCACGCGTCGGCAACGGGCAGGTCGTCGACGATCAGCGCCGGCGCCATCCGCACCCCGGTGGTCGGATCCTCGGCCAGCTCACGAAACTCGTTCAGCGACTGCTCGGCCCATGCCGGAGTCTTGGCGACAGGTTCAATTGGTCGCGGTCCCCAGACCGCACCCGCCACCGCCGAGGTCGTCTGCTGAGGCGTCTGGGCCTTCCACACCCGCACCGGCCACCCCACTTCGGCCAGGCACACCGCCGACGTCAGTCCACTAACTCCGGCACCAACCACGACGGCCTGTTGCATACCATTGGCAATTGCAGGACGGTTAACCGAGACCAGCCTCAGTTAGGACTGAGGTACTTGTTGTCCATTCGGGCCGAGCAACCCGTTGAGGATGCCGAGATTCGTTTGCAGTTGGGCCCCGGCCGCTGGCCCGGGGAGCTCACCAGGCGCGCCCCCGTCCGCCGGGCCGGTGCTCTGCCAGGGCTGGCAGCCGTTCGTCTTAAATGCCTTGTCGGTGGGCTCGATCTGCACTACCTGCGGCTTTTTGCTGATGGCGTTGTCGATGAGGGCGCCATCGGGGTTGCCCAGCCGCTTCCAATAACACGTGCCGTTGCCTACGGGTCCCGGAGAGCTGTATGTGCCCGGCGCAATGTCGGTGCCCACCGTGTAGATGCCGTCTTGGTCGATGGTCGTCTTCGGCGCGGGCGCCGGCGATGGCTGCGGATCGGCGACAGCGACGCCCGCCGAGCTCGCCCAGCCTGCAAGGATCAGCCCTGCAGCGGCAAATCGTGCCGCAATACGTGCTGTTGGCTTCGAGCCCATAGCACAGCAGCCTACCGGGGTGAGCAGCCTATTTCGAACCGCGAGTCCGGCCCGCACCGCTCGGCTCAATCAGCCCCGAAGCAATAACCTGTTCCCACCGCAGATTGGCTGATCCGGTCACCGTATCGGTCGGCAAATGCATGGATGGCACGCCAGCCCGTGCGGTGACCGGCGACGATGTGGCGAATCCCGAACGCGGCCAAGCCCTCAACCGTGTGACCGGTGATGTGCTCCATCACGCCCATACTCTCACCGAATTCGCTGTCCGGCAAAGCCTTTGGAAAAGAAGGCCCCGCCGTAGTCAAGCGGACCGCCTCGTGGCGCGTACTCCGAGCACCGGCTGTGTGTAGCGACCATCATCGAAGTCCGCAACCCACGGCCAGCGACCGCGCCGATCGGCCCATACCAACTGCAGCGCCCTCAACTGACTGTCGAATATTGCCGCCGCGCAGTTCAGGTGCGCATCGGGATGCTCCACCTCGACGACTTCCACAATGGGGCCAGCCGGGACGGCGATCTGCGCGCCCGGCACCGGTGGGCCGCTATCCAGGGCTTGCCGGGCTACGCCGTTGAGCAACCGAAGCGCGCGCTGTGGCGAGACGCCGGTAACCAACAATTCGGCGAGGTACTCCTGTGGCGTACTGCCCGGGTGATCGCACATCCAGCACATCGCAACGTCCCTTCCCCATCGTGCCTACGGCCACGATGCACCCGGGAGGTGACAAGTTTGGCGGGACGAATCGTGTTGATGCGATGCAGGAAACGCACAACACCCTGCGAGCCGGGTCAACTCGCAGGGTGTTGCGGATAATCGTCAGGCGCCCGGTCAGGCCAATTCGAACCGGTCGGCGTTCATCACCTTGTTCCACGCGGCGACGAAGTCCTGCACGAACTTCTCCTGCGCGTCATCAGCCCCGTAAACCTCGGCAAGAGCCCGCAACTCCGAGTTCGACCCGAAGACCAGGTCCACCCGGCTTCCGGTCCACTTCGCCGCACCGGTGTGCGTCCTTGCCTTCGTAGGTCCCGTCGTCGGCAGCCGCCGGCGCCCACGTCGGTGCCCATGTCGAGCAGGTTCACGAAGAAGTCGTTGGTCAGCGACTCAGGCGCCGACGGTGAAGACGCCTAGCGGCGACTGCTTGTAGTTGGCGCCCAGGACGCGCAGGCCACCGACCAGCACCGTCATCTCCGGAGCGCTGCAGCGTCAGCAGGTTCGCCCTGTCGAGCAGCATGTACTCGGCCGGCAACGGGGTGCCCTTTCCGAGGTAGTTGCGGAAGCCGTCCGCCTTCGGCTCGAGCACGGCGAAAGACTCCACATCGGTCTGTTCCTGCGAAGCATCCCCGCGGCCCGGGCTGAAGGGCACCGTGATGTCGTGCCCGGCCGCCTTCGCAGCGCTTCTCGATGGCGGCGGCGCCGCCGAGCACGACGAGGTCGGCGAACGACACCTTGGCCTTCCCCGAGGACCCGGATGAATTGAAGGCCTTCTGGATTCCTTCCAGAGTGCGCACCACCTGGGCCAGCTCGTCGGGCTCGTTGACCTCCCAGCCCGCTTGTGGCTGCAGGCGGATACGGCCACCGTTGGCGCCACCGCGCTTGTCGCTGCCGCGGAACGACGATGCCGCCGCCCATGCGGTGGAAACCAGTTGCGAGACAGTCAAACCCGACGAAAGGATCTGGCCCTTGAGCGCGGCGATGTCGTCGGCGCCGACGAGCTCATGCGTGACCGCGGGGATCGGGTCCTGCCACAGCATGACCTCCTTTGGAACCAGCGGACCGAGGTAGCGGGCGACGGGCCCCATGTCGCGGTGGATCAGCTTGTACCAGGCCTTGGCGAACTCATCGGCCAATTCCTCGGGGTGCTCCAGCCAGCGACGCGTGATCCGCTCGTAGATCGGGTCGACCCGCAACGAGAGGTCGGTGGTCAGCATCGTCGGGGAGCGCTTAACCGACGAGTCGAAGGGGTCGGGAATGGTTCCCGCGCCGGCGCCGTCCTTGGGGGTCCACTGGTGGGCACCAGCCGGGACTCTCCATCAGTTCCCATTCGTATCCGTACAGGATCTCCAGGAAACTGTTGTCCCACTTCGTCGGGGTGTTCGTCCATACGACCTCGAGGCCACTACCCATCGCATCCTTGCCCATGCCGGTGCCGAAGGAGCTCTTCCAACCGATGCCCATCTGCTCCAGCGGCGCGGCCTCGGGCTCCGGGCCGACGAGCTCGGCCCGCCCGGCGCCGTGGGTCTTACCGAAGGTGTGGCCGCCGACGATCAGCGCGGCCGTTTCGACGTCGTTCATCGCCATGCGGGCGAACGTCTCGCGGATGTCCACCGCCGCCGCCATCGGGTCCGAGTTGCCGTTGGGGCCTTCCGGGTTCACGTAGATCAGACCCATTTGCACTGCGGCCAGCGGGTTCTCGAGGTCCCGCTTTCCGCTGTAGCGCTCGTCGTCGCCGAGCCAGGTGCTCTCCTTGCCCCAGTAGACCTCGTCGGGCTCCCACTGGTCGACGCGGCCGAAGGCGAATCCAAAGGTCTTGAAGCCCATGGATTCCAGCGCGTGGTTGCCCGCGAAGACGATCAGGTCGGCCCAGGAGAGCGTCTTGCCGTACTTCTTCTTGACCGGCCACAACAACCGGCGGGCCCGGTCCAAAAGAACGTTGTCCGGCCAGCTGTTGAGCGGCGCGAACCGCTGCATGCCGGCCCCGGCACCGCCGCGGCCGTCGTCGATGCGGTAGGTGCCCGCGGCGTGCCACGCCATCCGGATGAACAACGGCCCGTAGTTGCCGTAGTCGGCGGGCCACCATGGCTGCGAGGTCGTCATCACGTCCTCGATATCCCGCTTCAGGGAATCGACGTCAATGGCCGCGACCTCCGCGGCGTACTCGTACGCCGCACCCATGGGGTTGGCGACAGCGGGATTCTGATGAAGGACCTTCAGGTTGAGCTTGTTCGGCCACCAGTCCTGGTTCCCGCCGCCTTCCACGGGGTGTTTGATATGGCCGACGACGGGGCAACCGTTGCCCCCGGCTTCGGTGTTGGCTTCGGCAATGGGCGGGTTTTCCTCGGGCACAGCATTCCTTCCGGGAGTGGGTTTATCTGGCTGTGATCACGGATGTGATCGCGGAGCGTCTGATGTCGAGCAGTCGGGGCACAGGCCCCAGTAGATGACCTCGGCCTCGTCGAGTTGGAAGCCGTTATGGTCCGAGGCGGTCAGGCAGGGCGCCTCACCGACGGCGCAGTCGACGTCTGCGATGGCCCCGCAAGACCGGCAGACGATGTGATGGTGGTTGTCGCCGACCCTTGACTCGTAGCGAGCGACAGAGCCCGAGGGCTGGATCCTTCGCAGCAGGCCGACGGTGGTCAGGGCATGCAGTACGTCGTACACAGCCTGCCGGGATACCTCAGGGAGGACCGAGCGTACGGCTCCGAAAATCGTTTCCGTGTCGGCGTGGGGACGCGCATTCACTGCCTCCAGGACTGCCACTCGCGGCCGCGTCACGCGTAGATCAGCCAGGCGCAGCCGCTCCGCGAAGTCCGATATAGAGGCCACACTGACAATATGACTCTCTTTTCTGGAATCAGTCAAGTCTTTGCGGTGATCACTTACACGTGTCGTGGGGAGCAGGTGGCCGAAAGCCGCTGCGGGGTTGGATTATCGGAGAAGGCAACGGCGCCGGCGGAGGCAGCACGCGCCACGCTTTCTTCGGGGGAGCGTCGACGTGGAAGCGCACGGTGTAGGACTGCATCAGCTTTCTCCCCAGCTGTTCCAGAACGTGACGGTCTCCGCGGGCGGTCGCGAAGCCGGCTTGAAATCGGTCCCGATGGTGTATGCCACCGGGAACAGCGCAGCCTGCGTCACCGTGGGCGGAATCCCGAGCACTTCGGCCACCTCCTGCTCCTTGGCCAGATGCATCGTCGTCCACACCGATCCCAAACCGCGGGACCTCAGCGCCAGCAAGAAGCTCCAGCCGGCCGGGATGATCGACGCCCATGCCGACGCAGAAACCACCAGATCAGCGTCATCGAAGCGGCGGTCCAGGCAGGGGATGACGTGCACCGGAACTTGGGCCAGGGTCGCTGACAGGCCCATCGCACTGCTGTACACCCGCCGAGTCTGCGGATCCGACGCGGACTCGGTTGCGTAGGCAAGATACTGAGCACCGACGTTGCGGTAGATGTCAGCGATCGCGGCACGCTTGCCGGGATCGGTGATCACCAACCATCGCCAATCCTGCGCGTTGCTGGCCGTGGGCGCTTGCATTGCCAACCGTATGCACTCGAGGATCACGTCGCGACCGACCGGTCGGGTCAGGTCGAGGCGTTTGCGTACCGACCGCGTGGTGCTGAGCAATTCGTCGACCGAAGCGATGTCCATTGGCGCCCTTCCACTGTTTGCTCAGATGTCGAATGATGTTTCGCCGGTGGTCAGGGCGATCATCGGCGTAGCCCGCCGGCGACTTCTGCCATACCCCACTGACCCAGGCCTCTACCTTGGCGGAGCGGGATGCCATGGCGGAGCGGGCATTACCTTGACTCCCGGCTATAACGCCGCCCATCAGGCACTCGATGAGGGGCCGTGATCGGTTCGCTCACGGCACCAGCACGACCTTGCCGATGTTCTCCCGGGCCGCCAGGATCCGGTGCGCCTCAGGCGCTTCGGCAAACGGCACGGCCGCATGAACGATCGGCAAAGCCGTACCGTCGTCGAGCGCCTTGGCCAGCGGTGTGATCCAGGGCTCGAGCGTGCCACGGTCGTCCCACAAACGCAGCATGTTCAGGCCAATGACAGTCTTCGACTCCGAGAGTTGGTCCATCAGGTTGAAGCCGCGCAGCATCGACAATACGTGTGGTGCCACCTTGCGCAGCGAGCGCTTCTCACCCTCCTGCATGTTCGAAATCCCGTAGCCGACAAGCCGTCCGCCGGGGCGGAGCAGATCGTAGGACCGCCGCAGCGACTTGCCACCCAGTGCGTCGAGCACGAGGTCGTACGGCTCCAGGCCCTTCCACCAGCCGTCACGGCGGTAGTCGATCGCGCGGTCCACACCCAACTCGGCCAGCTTCTTGTGCTTTCCAGGCGATGCCGTGCCGTGCACTTCGGCACCGGCGGCCTTCGCGAATTGAATGGCCGCGATGCCCACCCCACCGGCCGCGGCGTGAACCAGCACCCGCTCGCCGGCGCGCAATGACCCGTAGCCGTGCAGCGCCGCCCATGCCGTCGCATAGTTCACCGGCACCGCGGCGCCCTGTTCGAAGCTCAGCGCATCGGGAAGCACCACCGAATCAGTGGCCGCAACGTTGACGATTTCGGCGTAGCCACCGAATCGTGTTCCGGCCAGGACTCTTTCGCCGACGCGATTCTGATCGACCCCGTCGCCAACTGCCTCGACCGTTCCGGCGACTTCGTAACCAACCACCGCCGGAAGCTTGGGTGCGTCTGGATACAGGCCGACACGGGCCAGATGGTCGGCGAAGTTCACGCCCGCGGCGCGAACGGCGACCCGCAGCTGGCCCGGGCCAGGTGGCGGCGGGTCAGGCCGCTGCTGCACCTGCAGGACCGATGGTCCGCCATGCCTGGTGATGACGACTGCGCGCATAGTGTTCTCTCCTTGTTCGGGCTCGTCGAGTCGCAGTGAGCGGAATTACCAGCTGCTGGTCGTATCCGCGCCTTGTGAAATGACCGAGGCAATGGCGCCCGTAAGGCGGGGGAGGACAACGTCGCGCCACCCGGGCCCCATGCGACTGAATACGCCTGCCATCCGCTTGTCGTCCGGGTCAAAACCGTCGGGCTCCAAAAACACCCGGGTTCCGGTGCCTTCGGCTTCCAGGCACCGGGTGAGGGCCCACGCTGCGGTGAAAGTGTAGAGGAGGCGCTGCGGTGGATCCGCTTCAAGCACGGCGCAGGGCCGCTTTCCATAACCTGGCATGTCGAGGGTCCGCCACACCTGCGCCGGTGCCGCGGCCACGAATTGGTCCACGCGGATCGTCGCAGGCACGGATGTCTCGCTCATTCCAGCTCCTCAGCTACCTCGGCCAGTGCGGCCAGCCGCCCACGCCAGAACTTTTCGAACGGATGCAACCACTCGCCCAGCTCAGCCAGTGGTTCGGCGGTCAGCCGGTAGATGCGCCGGCGGCCCTGCGGCTCGTCGGCCACCAGCCCTGCTTCCCGCAGCACCTTGAGATGCTCGGCGACGGCGGGGCGGCTGAGCTCGAACCGGTCACTGAGTTCCCCCGCTGATAGCGGCTGCCGAGTGAGGATCTCGAGTAGTTTCCGCCGCACCGGGTTCGCCAACGCGACAAATATGCGGTCGCAGATGCGGTTGGGGGACACCACGCCGTGGAATATATGTCGGAAATTCCCGACATGTCAACTATTCTCGACACGTACGAGGCACTCTCGGAGGTCAGCGCGACTAGTTCGCGTACGGGTCGGCCTTGTTGACGACCATCACCTCCTCGCCCGCCGCGGCATCGACGGGCAGCAGTGGCGGAATGCCGTACTCGGCGCACTGGTCGCCGCTCCCGGAGATCAGGTGCAAACGGTGGCCGTGCCCGGCGCCGCGATCGATTCACTGGACGTGATGTCGTCGCTGGTCGAGCGGAAACAGAGGCGTATCTCCACCTACACGTTGATCAGCGGCGGTGGCGGAGCAGTTCTGTTCGTCGTCCTCGGACTTGACGCTGCCCGTCGTTCACGACGGCCTACCGCCATGAGTCGTTAATTCGGGTGCAGTAGCGGGTGATGCTGTCGAGGATTTGGTCGGCGGTCTTGGGCCAGACGTAGGGTCTGGGGTTGTCATTCCAATGTCGATTCAGGCGCCAATGTCGTCGAATCGGACTCGAACCGACAGGACCGTAAGTCCGGATAAGGGCACCTGCCGGTAGCCGTTGATCGGTTGCCCGTTTGCGTCGACGTGGAATGCGGCGACCCCACAACCTGCCCGCCTGTCACGCGGTAATGCAAGAGCGACCACGTCGTTGCCGCGACGATGAGGACCGCGGCCAGGACCGCTGCGAAGGCGCCTACCGTACTGACAAGCCAGGGCGATACGGCTACCTTCCTCTTTGTGCAATACGAGTGGGAACACTTGACCGGAAGCGTCCATCGCTGCCGGCTGGCGTTCTGTGACGTCACGATCGGGCTGGTGCGTGGCCGCACCGGAGCGCTGCTCGTCGATACCGGTACCACTCTCACCGAAGCGGCCGCGATCGACGCTGACGTTCGGCAGATTGCGGGATGCGCGGTGACGCACATCGTGTTGACGCACAAGCACTTCGATCATGTGCTGGGTTCCTCGATGTTCTCCGAAGCCGAGATCTACTGTGCACCTGAGGTTGCCGAGTACCTGTCGTCGGCTACCGACCAGCTGCGCGCGCACGCGCTGAGCTACGGGGCGCAGGCGGCCGAGGTCGACCGCGCAATCGCGGCCTTGCGGCCAGCGCAGCACGGGATCTACGACGCCGTCGTCAATCTCGGCGATCGCAACGTAACGATCGCCCACCTGGGCCGTGGCCACACCACAGCGGACCTAATCGTGTTGGCGCCTCCCGCAGACGGTGAAGACGGCCCGATCGTGGTCTTCACCGGTGATCTAGTCGAGGAGTCCGCCGACCCCTTTATCGACTCCGATTCCGACGTGACAGCCTGGCCCGCAACGCTTGATCGGCTACTGGCGATCGGCGGACCCGACGCCAGCTACGTCCCGGGCCACGGCAAGGTTGTCGACGCGGAGTTCATCCGTCGCCAACGGGATTGGTTGACGGGGCGAGCCGGGTGCGCGCCCGGCTAAGCGCTACTTTGCCGCGCAGTCGGCGACGAATGCATCCCGGTCGGTCACGCTGACCACCAACGTGCCCGACGTTACCGACATCCGCCATGCCTTCGCCTCTGCCGGTGGCTCGATCGTCAGTGCCACCAGCCCCTTTGTTGACCCGTTGACCAGCCAACGACCGAATGAATACTGCACGCCTGCCAAGTACACCCGGGCGTTGGTCGCTTCGGCACTTTTGATCGACGTCAAGGCAATGCCAGCAGTAAAAGCCCACCCCAGCTTGACGTGAAGGTTCCCCGCCTCGACCCGCAGCTCGCCGCAGGAAGGCGGCGAACAGTCCATTGAGACCTGGGATCGGAAAATCCGCAACCGCAATCTCGGTCAACCACAGCATCTGCGCGAGGTCGATTGACGACGTCGGTGGCACCGGCCGGCTGATCGAAGGAAACCGTCACCGAAAATGCGGTGGCGGGATCGAGGTGGATGCCGCGGCCGCCCAAAATGGTGCCCAGCAGAAAGCCGCCGGTTTCGACGACGGCGCTCAGCAACTCTTGGTAGGCCTGTTCGGCGAACTCTATGACCAGGTCGTACCCGTGGGTCTGCTCACCGGACATCGCGCACGCCACCTTTGGCCACCTCTGGCCCGCGGGTGAACCGGATGTTCAGCGCTGCTTGATGATCGGCGGCACCTCGATCTTCAATCCGGTCAGCGTAGCCAGTGGGTCGGCGGCAAACTGCCGCGCCACATCCGGTTTCGCCAGGACGGCAAGGGTTTTACGCTCCGGCTTCTGCAACTCCTCGAACTCGGCTCGCAGGTGGGGCCGAGTCGATCGATTACTGGGCTGAGCCCACCCTCTGGTGTGCGGCTCGCTTGCCGCGGCTTCCTTGGTGCCATGGAGTGAAGTTACTGCTGAAACGATCTAGTGGCGGGACCCAATTTTGCGCGCTGTTAGCCGGTGATCTAGCTCACCCGTCCAGGGATACACTTTCTCCGTCAGGGGAAATCAGGGCTGAAGAGGAGCGTAAGGCCATGGCCATCGCCGAAACGGACATTGCCGTCCACAAACCGTTCGAGCAGGACGTCGCCGCCACGCAGCGATACTTCGACAGCTCGCGCTTTTCCGGGGTCATCCGGCTCTACACCGCTCGCCAAGTCGCAGAGCAGCGCGGCACCATTCCCACCGACTACACAGTGGCGAGAGACGCGGCGGGGGCTTTCTACGAGCGCCTGCGCGAGCTGTTCGCCGCACGTAAGAGCGTCACGACGTTCGGCCCGTACTCGCCGGGTCAAGCGGTGAGCATGAAGCGGATGGGCATCGAGGCGATCTATCTCGGCGGTTGGGCGACGTCTGCGAAGGGCTCAACTACCGAAGATCCCGGGCCCGACCTCGCCAGCTACCCCCTGAGCCAGGTGCCCGACGATGCCGCGGTACTGGTGCGCGCCCTGCTCACCGCCGACCGTAATCAGGAGTACCTGCGCCTGCACATGAGTGAACGCCAGCGTGCTGTGGCCCCAACGTATGACTTCCGCCCGTTCATCATCGCCGACGCCGACACCGGTCACGGCGGTGACCCGCACGTGCGCAACCTGATCCGCCGCTTCGTCGAAGTCGGCGTGCCGGGATACCACATCGAGGACCAGCGCCCGGGCACCAAGAAGTGTGGCCACCAAGGTGGCAAGGTTCTGGTGCCTTCGGACGAACAGATCAAGCGCCTCAACGCCGCCCGCTTCCAGCTCGACATCATGCGGGTGCCCGGCATCATCGTCGCGCGCACCGATGCCGAGGCGGCCAGCCTGATCGACAGCCGCGCCGATGAACGCGACCAGCCGTTCCTTCTTGGCGCCACCAACCTGAACGTTCCGTCCTACAAGTCCTGCTTTCTGGCATTGGTGCGGCGCTTCTACGAACTGGGCGTCAAGGAACTAAACGGTCATCTTCTGTACGCGCTCGCCGACGGCGAGTACGCGCTAGCCGGCGCCTGGCTCGAGCGACAGGGCATCCTGGGCCTGGTCTCCGACGCTGTCAACACCTGGCGGGAGAACGGCAAGAAGTCGATCGACGACCTTTTCGACCAGGTCGAGTCGCGGTTCGTCGCTGCCTGGGAGGACGACGCCGGGCTGATGACCTACGGCGAGGCCGTGGCGGAGGTACTCGAATTCGGTAAGAGCGAAGGCGAACCGATCGGCATGAAACCCGAGGAGTGGCGGGTGTTCGCCGCGCGTGCGTCCCTCTACGCCGCCCAGGCAAAGGCGAAGGAGTTGGGCGCCGACCCGGGATGGGAATGCGAGCTGGCGAAGACCCCCGAGGGCTACTACCAGATCCGCGGCGGCATTCCCTATGCGATCGCCAAGTCGCGGGCAGCGGCCCCCTTCGCCGACATCCTCTGGATGGAGACCAAGACCGCGGATCTGGCCGACGCGCGGGAATTCGCCGAGGCGATCCACGCCGAGTTCCCGGATCAGATGCTGGCCTACAACCTCTCGCCGTCGTTCAACTGGGACACCACCGGCATGACCGACGAGGAGATGCGGCGCTTCCCCGAGGAACTGGGCAAGATGGGCTTCGTCTTCAACTTCATCACCTATGGCGGACACCAGGTCGACGGTGTCGCTTCCGAGGAGTTCGCCACCGCGCTGCGACAGGACGGCATGCTGGCGTTGGCTCGTCTACAGCGGAAGATGCGCCTGGTCGAGTCGCCCTACCGCACACCGCAGACCCTGGTCGGCGGGCCGCGCAGCGACGCGGCGCTCGCCGCCTCCTCGGGACGCACGGCAACCACCAAGTCCATGGGCAAGGGCTCCACCCAGGTCCAGCATCTGGTGCAAACCGAGGTGCCGAAGAAGCTGTTGGAGGAATGGCTGGCACTGTGGAGCGAGCACTACCAGCTCGGCGAGAAGCTTCGCGTGCAGCTGCGGCCCCGCCGCGCCGGCTCGGAAGTGCTCGAACTCGGGATCTACGGCGACGGTGACGAGCAGCTGGCCAACGTCGTCTTCGATCCGATCAAGGATCGGCACGGCCGCAGCATCCTCACAGTGCGCGATCAGAACACGTTCGCCCACAAGCTGCGCCAGAAGCGGCTGATGACCTTGATCCACCTCTGGCTGGTACACCGTTTCAAGGCCGATGCGGTGTACTACGTCACGCCCACCGAGGACAACCAGTATCAGACCTCCAAGATGAAGTCTCATGGCATCTTCAGCGAGGTCAATCAGGACGTCGGGGAGATCATCGTCGCCGAGGTGAACCGCCCGCGCATTGCCGAGTTGTTGGAGCCCGATCGCGTGGCGCTGCGGCGGTTGATTCTCAAGGAAGGGTAGAGGGCGCGTCCGAACCACCCGGGCAGATTCCGCCCATAACTAGCCGGCAACCTGCCGGATAGCGTGATCGTGTTCTCGCAGAGCGGCGCGGTAGCGATTCTTGGCCTCCGGCAGCGTCTTTCGTGAACGCCGCCGAGTCGGGCCGTTGCCGCTGGCCCCGACCGGATACGACTCCGGTTACGGAGTCGTGCCCGAGAAGAAGAAGCCCAACAGGTTGTTGGCGGTGTTGGCGAAGCCCGAGACACCGCTGCCCAGGTTCGAGAAGCCCGAGATTAGGCCGCCGAAGTTCTGGTAGCCAGAGCCGCCCAACGGCACCGGACCGTTTGCGTTGAACCACCCCGACAGACCCGAGCCATTGTTGCCGTAGCCCGAGTTTCCACCGGTGCCGGTGTTGAAGAAGCCCGACGAGGGATTGGTGCTCGAGTTGAAGTAGCCCGGAGCGCCCGGGATGTCGAATCCCCCCATGACGGTGCTCGGCAAGTGGATGCTCGGGATGGTGAGCGGGGGTGTGGTGAAGGCGGCAACACCGATCGGGTCGATGGTCAACGGCGGAGTCGTGAACTGCGGAGTGGTGATATTCGGCAGGGTAAAGCCGCTGGCGCCGATCGGGTCGATGGTCAACGCCGGAATCGTGAACTGCGGAGTGGTGATATTCGGCAGGGTAAAGCCGCTGGCGCCGATCGGGTCGATGGTCAACGCCGGAATCGTGAACTGCGGAGTGGTGATATTCGGCAAAGTAAAGCCGCTGGCGCCGATCGGGTCGATGGTCAACGCCGGAATCGTGAACTGCGGAGTGGTGATATTCGGCAGGGTAAAGCCGCTGGCGCCGATCGGGTCGATGGTCAACGCCGGAATCGTGAACTGCGGAGTGGTGATATTCGGCAGGGTAAAGCCGCTGGCGCCTATCGGGTCGATGGTCAACGCCGGAGTCGTGAACTGCGGAGTGGTGATATTCGGCAGGGTAAAGCCGCTGGCGCCGATCGGGTCGATGGTCAACGCCGGAGTCGTGAACTGCGGAGTGGTGATATTCGGCAAAGTAAAGCCGCTGGCGCCGATCGGGTCGATGGTCAACGCCGGAGTCGTGAACTGCGGAGTGGTGATATTCGGCAAAGTAAAGCCGCTGGCGCCGATCGGGTCGATGGTCAACGTCGGAATCGTGAACTGCGGAGTGGTGAACTGCGGAGTGGTGATATTCGGCAGGGTAAAGCCGCTGGCGCCGATCGGGTCGATCGTCAACGCCGGAGTGCTGAACTGCGGGATAGTGATATTCGGCAGGGTGAAGGGGCTGACGCCGATGGGGGCGATGTCGATGCTGGGGATGGTGAAGTTGGGGAGAGTGAAGCCCGAGACGGTGATGGGGGTGGTCAAGTTGTATGGGTAGACCGTGATGTTGGGCGCAAAGAACGAGCCGAGGCTGATGGTTCCCGCGATATTAGCGGGTACGAGGTTTAACGGCGCCTGAAGTGTAAGTACGTTGGTCCAGTAGGTTATGTCAAACGGTATTGAAAAGCCACTAATCTCGATAGTGGGCGCGGTTATGGGTTGTGACCAACCTATGCTCGGCAAGGTAAACTGGCCCGTGCTTATACCGCCGACAGTTATCGGCTGAGTATGTAGCGCGGGCAGGCTAAACGCGCCCAACGCGGTACCAGCCGGAATCGTTATCGGCGGAACCGTTATCGACGGAATGCTCAGCTTAGGCAGGTCAAACGCACCCACCGCGGTACCAGCCGGAATCGTTATCGACGGAACCGTTATCGGCGGAACCGTTATCGGCGGAATGCTCAGCTTAGGCAGGTCAAACGCACCCAACGCGGTACCAGCCGGAATCGAAATCGACGGAACGGTTATCGGCGGAATGCTCAGCGTAGGCAGGTTGAACGCACCCAACGCGGTACCAGCCGGAATCGAAATCGACGGAACGGTTATCGGCGGAATGCTCAGCGTAGGCAGGTTGAACGCACCCAACGCGGTACCAGCCGGAATCGAAATCGGCGGAACCGTTATCGGCGGAATGCTCAGCGTAGGCAGGTTGAACGCACCCAACGCGGTACCAGCCGGAATCGAAATCGGCGGAACCGTTATCGGCGGAATGCTCAGCGTAGGCAGGTTAAACGCACCCAACGCGGTACCAGCCGGAATCGAAATCGGCGGAACCGTTATCGGCGGAATGCTCAGCGTAGGCAGGTTGAACGCACCCAACGCGGTACCAGCCGGAATCGAAATCGGCGGAACCGTTATCGGCGGAATGCTCAGCGTAGGCAGGTTGAACGCACCCAACGCGGTACCAGCCGGAATCGAAATCGGCGGAACCGTTATCGGCGGAATGCTCAGCGTAGGCAGGTTGAACGCACCCAACGCGGTACCAGCCGGAATCGAAATCGGCGGAACCGTTATCGGCGGAATGCTCAGCGTAGGCAGGTTAAACGCGGGAACAGATATCCCGGGTATTTCAAGAGGCGGAAGAGTTAAATCGGGCGACGTAATCGCGAAGTGGAGGCTGCCCTGGCCAACGCCCCGGTAAAAGATACCGTTATTCATGTCGCCCGTGTTGAGCAGGCCGTTATTCATGTTGCCCATGTTGAAGGCGCCGGTGTTGATGCTGCCCGTGTTGAACCAGCCGGTGTTTGAGCCACCGGTGTTGAAGGCGCCGGTATTAGACGGGCCCGGGTTGAAGTCACCAAGGTTGTAACTGCCGCCGTTGAAGCTGCCTGTGTTTGCGTTGCCGACGTCGAACATGCCGGTGTTGAACGAGCCAGCATTAAAGAAGCCTGTGTTGCCCTGACCCGAGTTAAACAGGCCCGTGCTGAAATTACCGGAGTTTCCGATGCCAAAGTTTCCGTTGCCCGAGTTGAAGAAGCCCACATTTCCGTTGCCCGAGTTAAACAAGCCGAAATTGCCGCTGCCCAAGTTCAGGCCGCCGATCCCGATTTGGTTGTTGCCGGTGAGTCCGATGCCGATGTTGTTGTTGCCGGTGTTCGCAAATCCGAAGTTGCCGATACCGGTGTTGCCGAAGCCCGTATTGGAATTGCCGACGCTACCGAAACCGACATTGTTGCTGCCAAGGTTGCCGAGGCCGAAGTTGAAGTTGCCGAGATTTCCGCTGCCAAAGTTGGCGAGGCCGATGTTTGCGTTGCCGACGTTGCTACTACCGACGTTGGCCAGGCCGAGGTTGAGGTTGAAAATTGTGTCCAGCGCGGCCACGGGCGTTGCGGCCGCGGCAGGGCCGGTCGCGAAGGATGAAGCCGCGCTGGCTGCGGGTGCGCCGGCAACCTGGACTGCCAGGCCCGCCAGATTCTGCAGCGGCTGAGCGAACGGCGTCAGCGCCGAGACGGCCGCCGAAGCCCCTGCGTGATAGGCAGACATCGCTGACACGTCGAGAGCCCACATCTCCTCATACAGGGCGTCTGCGGTCGCGATCGCGGGAGCGTTTTGCCCGAAGATGTTCGAAAGTACCAGTGACACGAATCGACTACGGTTGGCCGCCACCAGCTCTGGATGCACCATCGCCAACTGGACCGCCTCGAACTCAGCCGCCATGGCGCCAGCTTGCGCCGCCGACTGCCCCGCCTGAGACGCAGCGGCACTAAGCCAACCCGCATAGGGGGTTGCCGCGGCTACCATTGCCGCCGCCGCCGGGCCCTGCCACGATCCACCGACCAACCCCGACGTCACTGACCCGAAAGAAGCTGCCGCCGAGGCTAATTCGTCCGCCAAGCCTTCCCATGCCGTCGCCGCTGCCAACATCGGTTCCGACCCCGCGCCAGCAAATATCAGAGCCGAGTTGATCTCCGGTGGCAACACTGAAAAGTTCATCGCTCCAACCTCTCTCAGGTACGTCACGCCAAGGGCAGCTCAAGACAACCCGCCAACCGCTGAGCTTCAGTCAGTCTTCGTCGACTGACCTCGTAGCGCACAAGCTACGTGGTTCCCTCCGGGGTACCTCGTCAGATTTATCAAACCGCGATGTAACCGTTATCTAAATGTTATATTCTCGGAAGGTAATTGCCAATTTGCTTTACACGGAGCGGGCGGAGCAAATGGCCCGCACCCACTGTCAACGTCAACATGACTGCCGTCGGCGTGGAGCTCCCTAGGCGCCAACGGAATTGGGTGAGCGAATCCATCCGGCGTGGCTGCGACCAAAAAAATGAATTCGACCTGAAAAACGATGAAGACCACGTGCTCCACGTGCAACTCAAGTGCCGGACAAAGAAAACAAATTCAAATAGCGCGCCACGATTTGGGACCGGCGAGATGCCGCTCGCTGGCAGGGTACTCCTCGATCGCCCCGCGCCACCCTTTGCCACCGGGTAGTGCATCGATCGCTGCGGCGCCACCGCGCTCGTACATGGCGTGGTAAATCAAGACCGCCGACGGCACCGCGCCGTCGATCACACGTGAAGAGCTCAAGTCCTCACCCTCATCAAGCACTGTGCCGAAGGTTAGCAGTGTACGCCAATCAGGCACGTCTGCGGCGGCAGGTTGCGGTATGCCGGCGGAGAACACGCCGTCGCCCAACTCCGCGGCGACGGCTAGCCTTCTTTGGTCCGTCGGCGCCTATCAGTATCGGCACGTCAATTGGCCGCTTGGGGCGGCGGCCGCATCGGCAACGTTTACGGCGGCTACCCGTGATCGCGCGCTGTCGTTGAATGAACTTGCGCTGATGAGGGTTAAGGTTCGTTCAAGCCGATCGCAAAGGAGCCGCACATGGCCAAGCTCAGGTTCGGATATTTCATCGCCCCGTTCCACCGCGCGGGCACCAATCCGACGCTGGCCTTGCAACGCGACCTGGAGTTCGTCGAACATCTCGACGCCCTCGGCTTCGACGAAGTGTGGTTGGGCGAGCATCACTCGGCGGGCAGCGAGATCATCAGCTCACCGGAGATCTTCATCGCCGCGGCCGCGCAGCGTGCCAAACGGATCCGGCTCGGCACCGGGGTCATCTCGCTGGCCTACCACAACCCGTTGTGGGTGGCGGACCGGTTGATGTTGCTTGATCACCTCACCCATGGCCGCGTGATCGGCGGGGTAGGACCCGGCTCACTACCCACCGACTCGGGGATGATCGGGCTTACCCCCACCGACACCCGCGAGCTTCTGGAAACCAACCTCGACATCGTCGTTCGCCTACTGGCGGGGGAGACCGTGTCTGCCAAAACCGCCACGCACCAGCTGGTCGACGCCCGCTTGCAGCTTGCCCCCTACTCCGACGGAGGGATCCCCTTGGCGGTCGCCGCCGTTGCCTCGCCCACCGGCGCGCGCCTGGCCGGCAAGCATGGCATCGGCCTGCTGTCCATCGGCGCGACCCTGACGATTGAAGGCTTCGACGCGCTCGCCTATCACTGGGGCATCGTCGAAGAGCGCGCGGCTGCCTTCGGCACGCAGGTTGACCGCAAGAACTGGACCCTGGTCGGACCCTTCCATATCGCCGAGACCGACGAGCAGGCCCGCGCCGACGTGAAATTCGGCATGGAGCCGTGGTTCCGGTACTTCCAAAAGGTCGCCGCATTCCCGCAGATGACCATGCCGGGAGATCAACTCGACGAGATGATCGACACCATCAACGAAGCGGGAGCCGGCGTAATCGGCACCCCGGATCGGGCGCGGGCACAAGTGCAGCGGATGTGGGATCAGTCCGGAGGATTCGGCTGCATGCTGCAGATGGGCCACGAATGGGCCAACCCGGCGGCGACCAAACGTTCTGCCGAATTGTTCGCCGCTGAAGTAATGCCGCACTTTCAGGGTCAGGCGCAACCGACCCTCGATGCCGCTGCACGGGCCGGCGAGGTGCGGGAGAACCTCGCCCAGACGCAGCTGCAGGCCATCGACTATATGACCAAGAAGTATCAGGACGAGGTCGGTTCGAACTAAACGAGTTTGACGGCAAGGTCGTGATGGCATCAAGCGATTCGGCCAGCTGCTTCATCCGGCTGCGTTGACACACGGAGCAAGCAGCTCGCCGGCGGCTCAGCCCAGGTCTGGCACCAGAGCACACGGTTTATCGGCAACCCGCCATATTCGAATCTGCGGTAGTCGCCGGGGCCGCGGGCCACGCCGGCGGGCGGCGTCAGGTCAGTACCGCGATGGCCCACAGCAGCGAAAGCCCGAACGCGAAGCTGAGGGTGTGCACGATCTTTTCCTTCGGGACCGGGGAAGTGGTGATTTCTGGCAGGAGATCGGTGAGCGCGATATAAATGAAATTCCCGGCGGCAAACGGCACGACAACCGCGACGTCGACGCGTCCGGCGAAGCTGTATGCGAGTAGCCCTCCGACGGGGAACGTCAACGCTGAGGCGAAGTTGTAGAGCAATGCCTGCCTGGCACTCCAGCCGCTGTGCACGAGAATCCCGAAATCGCCTAGCTCTTGCGGGATTTCGTGGGCCGCCGCGACCAACCACGTCACGATGCCGAGGCGGATATCGACAATGAAAGCACCACCGACCGCCACTCCGCCGACGAGGTTGTGCACTCCGTCGGCGGCGAGGATCAAGTAGCCAAGGGGGCGGTGCTCGCTGATCGGGCGGTGGCAATGGTGCCAGTGAAGGAACTGCTCGAGTACATGAAAGGAGAGCAATCCGACCGCAACCCACGCATACACCGACAGGTGGTTGCCGATCACCGCGATCGATTCGGGCAGCATGTGGAAGAGAGCACCCCCGAGCAGCGCCCCTGCCGCCAGTGCCACCAATGGCGTCACCACTCGCGAGAACAGCCGTTCCGGCATGAGCAGGGCCGCGCTACCGACCAACGCCACAGCACTCATGGCCACCCCCGCCACCACGATCCAGCCCAGTACCGGCATGGCCAGACACACTATCGCCCCGGCCCGTGCCGATAGTGTGTGGTGATCGCCCCCGCAATAGCACCTTCCGCCTCGATACACGAGGCATTAGTGCCCACTGATTAGGGACCAACGCCTCCTGACCCGGTTCCGGCTGCTGCCTAAGGTGGTGGCATCGCTAGATCCCTTTTCCGGAATGAGTTGCGCCGCGGAGGATCAAGGAGACTCGAATGTCACCTAAAGAACTCGGAATCGTGGTCGGTGTCGACGGTTCGCCGTCGTCCATGGTGGCGGTCGAATGGGCTGCACGGGACGCCGAGATGCGCGGCGTTCCAATCAAATTGGTGCATGTCGCAGCACCGATTGTGGCTCTGGCCGGGATGTGGCCGGAAATCCCGGCGCCTTCCGACTATTCGCAGTTCCAGGAAGACCAAGCGCGTCAGATCATCGAGGCGGCCTACAAGGTTGCCACCGAGGCCACGTCGTCGAGTCGCGCAGCGCGAATCACGGACGAGGTGCTCTACGCCCCAACTGTGGCAACCCTGGTTGACCTCTCCGAGCAGGCCGACATGGTCGTGCTGGGCTGCCGTGGCCAGGGCGCGGTGGCCCGCGCCTTGCTGGGATCGGTCAGCTCGGGCCTCGTCCACCATGCCCATTGCCCGGTCGCCGTCATCCACGATGAGGACCCGCTCACGGCGCGCTCGCCCCAGGCGCCGGTGGTGGTGGGCATCGACGGCTCGCCGACCTCGGAGTTGGCCACCGAGATTGCCTTCGATGAAGCATCGCGGCGCGGCGTGGGATTGGTGGCGCTGCATGCCTGGAGCGACATGGGACCCCTCGATTTCCCCAGCATGAACTGGGCGCCGATCGAATGGAGAAACATCGAAGTCCGCGAGGAAGAGGTCCTGGCCGAGCGTCTGGGCGGATGGCAAGACCGATACCCGGATGTCGCGGTGCGCAAAGTCGTCGTGTGCGACCGGCCGGCACCCCGACTGCTCGAACAGGCCGACACCGCCCAGCTTGTGGTGGT
Organism: uncultured Actinomycetota bacterium; assembly: GCA_963763005.1. Lineage (GTDB taxonomy): Bacteria > Actinomycetota > Actinomycetes > Mycobacteriales > Mycobacteriaceae > Mycobacterium. Next base: position 451,936 of record CAVXMI010000004.1, on the reverse strand, counting down.
CGGCAGCCACGGCCGCGGCGGGTTCCCCGGCATGCTGCTGGGCTCGGTGAGTACGGCAATCGTGAACTCCGCCCAGATTCCGGTGATCGTCGCCCGAATACCTCACCAACATGGCGGGGCGCCCGAATCGAACTAATGAGCAACTGAAGAGCAACGAAGGGAGACAGCTGATGAGTTGTTGCTGCGGCCACGGTCCGTGCCACCACCACCACCACGGGTATTCCTATCCGCCCCCGGGGTATGCGCCGCCATCGGGCGCGTATTACCCGCCGACCGAACCCTACGGCTACGGCCGCCGCCGGCGCCGTCGGGCCGACGCCGAGGAACTGGCCGACTATGTGCATGAGCTGGAAGCAGAAATCGCGCATATCCGTCGCGAACTCGACGAGCTCCGCGCGACGGACACAACCGAAAGCTGAGCGGAAAGTCGAGCCACGATCGGTCGGCTGGTTGCGGTCCAGTTGCTTGCGCCACCTCGAGCCGCTATCCGCGCTGCCGGGGCGAACAACCCCGGTTGGTGCCGCCAAGGTCCGCATCATCGACCGACCGATATGATGCCGCGCCGATCGTCGCTACAGCCTTCTGCGCGGGCACGGCAGTGTTCAGCGGTCCAGGCACAATGACCGACCGCGTTGCAGCACTGCGTAAGGCGGCCGCCGCCGGGATGGCAGACGATTGAGCATCGCACGTTCAACGATCAACCGTGAGCGGTCACCGATCGAGTCCCCTCATGTTCGATTTCGTCGTTTCCCGATGAAGCACGAAGCGGGGAGGCGAAGTGTGGAATCGCAGGCGGGCAGGGTCGACCTACTGCTACTGCGCTACCTGTTTCATCTGCTTCTTGCAGCAGAACTCCGAGTGGCCCTCGTCCGGCGGGCAGGGGCACGGCTTCTCGTAAACCAGCACCGCTCCACACTCCTCGCACTCGTATCGTTCTCCGGCGCTTCGAGGCATAGCGACCTCCTTGAGTGTCTAATTCATGGGCCGGCTCGGCGAAGCCATCGGTCGGGAGGCAAAGGCCGGCCCCGTCCGGATCCTACGCGCGGTCGGTGCCCGCTCGCGATGGTTCTGCTCGCTCGCACGGCATGAACAGCGCTCAGCCCGCCCAGAGCCTAAGGGTTGCTGTGCCTCGCGCGCTAGGAGCACCCAGCCGGCGAATTTCAGCCGGCCCCTGTCATCTCGCGCGAACAGCAACTGCAGCTCGGGAAGCCCGGGCGGCTCGGCTACGTCGGGATACAACTAGCGCTGCAGCAGAAGCACAGGCCAAACAGCAGGCACAAGAACAAAACGACCTGGCCGAGCAGCATCTCGTCCAAGACGAGCTGCAGGCTCAACTTAGCGAGCGGCAAGCCTGCTAGTAGCCTCGTGTCGCAGCGTTACACCCGGGGCGACGTATCGGCGGCTCTTTCTGGCGAAATGCGTTGTGGCACAAGCGACTGGATGCCGCGGGCAAAGGCATCTCGCAGCCCGGCAAAAATCCTTGAGCCTCAGGATAAAAGCTATCGCCCGTTGCCCGACTCGCGCTCGGCCGCCTTCACCAACCGGCCCGCAAAGAACTTGACCGCGCCTCCCAGCGCCGCCCGCATCGCCGGGCCCGTCCCGCGAACTCCCTCGGTAAAAGAGCCGCTCCAGCGGATGTCCGTACCGCCCGACGCATTGGGCGTAAAGACCACCTCGGCGTGGTAGTCCTTGGCCGGGGTCGGGGGGCCGACCAGCTTGTAAGCATGACGACGATCCTGCTCGTACTCGACCGTCTCCTCCTGCACCAGCACAGGCCACATCCCGACCTTGCGGATAGCCCCGACACCGCCAGGTGCCGGATCGCCCTGCCGCGCCCAGCTCGATTGAAGGACGATCGGCTTGGCCCAGGTCGACCATTGGCCACCGTCGGCCACGAGCCGGAACAGTGTTGCAGCAGGCGCGCTGCTGGTCTTGTTGACCTCGAACGAAAACTTCCGACCCGACATGCCTGGCTCCCGATGTGACAACTGAAATGGCCTGAACTATTGCTGCCGCGTACCCTACCGCGAAGCCGCGTGCCGATCGGTCTGGGCCGCGTTAGACCAGCGAAAATGATCCCACTGTGGCGGCGGCAAAGGCATACTCACGATGTGCCGAACGCCGATACCGTTCCAGCTGCGCCCACCCAGGCTGAAGTCGCCGCAGCGCTGCGGCTGATGAAGCCGCTGCGAAAGATGATCAAACCCAAGGTTTACGGCATCGACAATGTGCCAACGGAGCGCGCGTTGTTGGTTGGCAACCACAACTTGCTCGGCCTGGTGGACGCGCCCTTGCTGGCCGCCGAGCTTTGGGAGCGGGGGAGAATGGTCCGGTCCCTTGGCGACCACGCCCACTTCAAGGTTCCGGGGTGGCGCGAGGCGCTGACGCGAATGGGCGTCGTCGAGGGCACCAGAGAGATCACATCGGAATTGATGCGGCGCGGCGAACTAGTGATGGTGTTTCCCGGCGGCGGTCGTGAGGTCAACAAGCGCAAGAACGAGCGCTACAAACTGGTATGGAAAAACCGACTCGGGTTCGCGCGCTTGGCAATTCAGCACGGATATCCGATTGTGCCGTTCGCTTCGGTCGGGGCTGAGCACGGCATCGACATTGTGCTCGACACCGATTCCCCGTTGCTGGCGCCAGTGGTCTTCCTGGCCGAGAAGCTGCTCGGCACGCCCGACGCGCCGCCGCTGGTCCGCGGTGTCGGACTGACGCCGCTGCCGCGCCCCGAGCGGCAGTATTACTGGTTCGGCGAGCCAATCGAGACCACAGAGTTCACAGGACAGGAAGCCGACGATAACGCCGCTCGCAAGGTGCGCGAGCGTACCGCCTCGGCGATCGAGGAGGGCATCGAACTGATGCTCGCCGAGCGCGAGGCCGACCCGAATCGTTCTTTGGTCGGACGGCTGTTGCGCTCGGATGCCTGACAAATCAGTCCCTGGCGGGCGGCGAGGGCGCTCTGCAGTTCAGCAACAGCAGCGGCCGCGTCGGCCGCACGGATCGCCGACCCAATACTCGTCAGATCGGTTGCGGCCGCCGTCACCATCGCGGGTGCCGCGAGCACAAACGACATGCATGGTTCCCTATCGATCTGCTCACCCGAAATGATCAAGACCGCCCAAAAACGCGATTCCCATGCGCCGGGCATGCGCGGGCCTGCAATCATGCACGGTATGGCGCAACCGTCTGTTCTCACTTCCGACAATGGCCTACCGTCCGGCGTGCAGGGTGCCTGCGATTCACGCTTCGCCGCAGTCATCCGAGCGTTCGCCGGACTGTATCCCGGGCGCATGTTCGGTGGCGGGGCGCTGTCGGTATTCATCGACGGTCGCCAGGTCGTCGACGTGTGGACGGGTTGGTCCGATCGGCGTGGCGAGGTGCCGTGGACGGCCGATACCGGCGCGATGGTGTTCTCCGCGACCAAGGGGTTGGCGGCGACGGTCATCCACCGTTTAGCCGACCGCGGCTTGCTGTCCTACGACGTGCCAGTCGCCGAGTACTGGCCGGAGTTCGGAGCCAATGGCAAGTCCAAGGTCACGGTCAGTGACGTGTTGCGGCATCGGTCCGGGCTGGCACACCTCAAGGGCGTGGGCAAGAAGGAGGTGCTGGATCACCTCCTGATGGAGGAGCGGCTTGCCGCCGCACCGCTGGACCGCACGCACGGGAAGATGGCCTATCACGCGATTACGTACGGATGGCTGCTGTCCGGTCTGGCCCGGGCCGTAACCGGCAAAGGCATGCGTGACCTGTTCCGCGAAGAGCTCGCACGCCCGCTCGACGCTGACGGCCTGCATCTCGGCCGTCCGCCGGCCGATGCGCCCACCAAGGTGGCACAAACGCTGGTACCCCAGACCAAAATACCCACGCCGCTGCTCGACTTCATTGCGCCAAAAGTTGCGGGGCTGTCGTTCTCCGGGCTCCTCGGCTCGATCTACTTCCCGGGCATCCTGTCCATGTTGCAAGATGACATGCCCTTTCTCGACGGCGAGGTTCCCGCGGTCAACGGCGTAGTGACCGCGCGCGCCCTGGCCAAGACGTACGGCGCGATCGCCAATGACGGCGTTATCGACCGAACACGGCTCCTGTCCTCTGATTTGGTGCGCGAACTGAAGGGGAAGCCCGATCTGACGCCGGATCTGAACCTCGGTATTCCCTTTTCCTACCACCAGGGCTACCAATCGTCGCCGGTCCCAGGGTTTTTGGAGGGTTACGGCCATATTGGTCTCGGTGGAACGGTTGGCTGGGCAGATCCGGAATCTGGAAGCTCGTTCGGCTACGTGCACAACCGCCTGCTGACGCTGCTGTTGTTCGACGTCGGCTCGTTCGCGGGGTTGGCGCCACTGCTGAGCGGCGCTGTCTCAGCCGCGCGCCGAGATGGGCCACTTGAGGTGCCGCATCTGGGCGCGTCCTTCTACGACCCGCACGAGCAGGAGCCAGCGTCTGGCGAGTAGCCCTTCCCAAACCACGTCACTACGGCCTGGTGTCCTCGTCGCCGAGTTCGTCTGTGGCTGTGACGGTTTCGTCCGCGTACACCGACACCGGGAGTCGGAAGGTGCGGTTGTCGACGCCTTGGTGGGGGACGGGCGAGATCGCAAGTGACGACCATCGGGGGAACTGGGTGTCGACGAGTAGGCGCGCCAATTGGGCGGTAATGTCCCCCGATGGGTATCCGTGCTCGACGTCAGAGCACATGGGGCGCAATGAGGACCGCGCCGCCGGACACCACGAAACCGATCAGGAACGCGATGATCGTAAAGCCCATCACCTGGCGGACATTGAGCTTGGCGATCGCGAGCACGGGCAGCAGCCAAAAGGGCTGAACCATATTGGCAACCGCCTCACCGACTGCGACCGACATCGAGATCAGCCCGAGGTAGGACGGCGAGCGTTGACCAAGGGCAAGTGCCGAGTCAACCGCGATAGGTCCCTGCACCGCCCAGTGCCCACCACCGGACGGCACAAATAACGAGATGATGACCGAGCCAATGAAGGTCAGGAACGGGAGGGTGTACTCGTTCGCGCCTGTCACGAGCGCCTCGGCGAGCAGCGTCTGGAGCGGCTTTCCTGACGCCGCAGGCAGGTAACCGAGCAAACCAACAATGCCGCCGTAGAGAGGGTACTGCAGCAGCAGGGGGCCCGACACCTTCGCCGCACCGGTGAATGCGAGGATGAAGCGAATTGGTGTGCGGTGCAGTAACATACTCGTGACGGTGAACAACATGATCATCGACGAGATGTTCAGCTGAAAGCCGCTCAGGCAGAAGTACGCGATTCCCGCCGCAAAGACGATGGCGTTGAGGATCCAGAGGTTTTCCAGCCACTCGGCGAACGTTCGCTTACCTGCGTGGGTCGCCGCTGCGGGTTCCTCCTCGAAGACCGCGGGATCAGGCTCGAGGCTGTGTGTCGGTTCCATACGGCGGATCGCGATGGCGAGCAGGATCAGCACGGCGATCGCGGCGATCCAGCTGTAAGGCTGGAAAATGGTGAGCTTGAGCGGCACGATCGTGCCGGTCATCTTGTGTATCACGTTGATTGGGCTGCTCGTATCGGTGTTCGCAAGCGCGATCGACGACGACAGGCCCTGCGTCCAGACGATAAAGCCCATATATGAGGCGGCGATGAGGTAGCCGAAATGCGCACCGGCAAGGCGCTTCGCAACCTGGCGAGCTACCAGAGCGCCCGACACCAGACCAAGGCCCCAGTTCAATAGCGAAAGCACGGCGCTGACGCCGAAACACAGCAGCGCTCCCTCAACCTGGTTCCTCGGCCTACTCGCGATATTCATGATGGCCCGCTTCAAGACGGGCGCCTCGGCGAGCGTGTAGCCCGTGACGAGGACGAGCACCATCTGGAACGCGAACGTGAAGATGTTCTGTGATCCCCACACTCCGCCGTACCACGCCGTGAGCACGCCCGAAGCCGTCGCGCCGCGGACGAGCAGTGCGATGAGCGCGACCACGAGAACGGTAAGAACGACCGCGAACAAGTACGGGTCAGGCATGAAGCGTTCGACATACCGGACACACAGCGTGGTGAGGTGCTGCGTGATGCCACGTCTTTTGACCTCCGGGGCCTGTCTTTTCGTCATCAACCTTCCTAGATCCTGGATCGAGCAACCGCAGCGCAGATTCAGGCGCAACACTAGAGCTCGCAGATGAGCACCCACACCAGCGCGGCGGCGGCCAGCAGCAGGCCGGTCAGGATTGCCGCGCGGGAAAGTCGAGACCGGCGATGGAACCAGTTGCGTAGTTGCGTGAAACGCCAATCGGTCCATGCATAGGCGCGCGCGGCCCAAACAGCTTCGACCGCGAGGAGGCGAAGGGCGACCAACAGCGCTGGGATGCCGAGCTCGGGGAGCAGCACGATCAACGGGATGGATGCGATAAGCAGCGCACCGCCGAAGACGGCGGCGGCCGCGCGAAGCGGCATCGGCCTGGCTCGGCCCCGCTCGCGATACGCGAGCACTCGGCTGAGCGCGGCGTCGCGAGTCGTGGCCGGGGTGTTGTGGTCGCCTGAATCCACGGATGCTCCTGCTTTGCGCCTGTTGCACGCCAATGTGACGTCAATGTCGGGGCGCGTTCCGCACGGACTCTAGTGGATTGGCTCTCGAACCCGGGGCCGGTCAACCCGCCTGCGCGGATGGCTGAAGCCACACAATGCTTGCCGTGGCGGGTGTCCGGGGGTGCATAGACTGCGGTTATGGATGACGGTTCCCGGCAGGACTCCGTGGCTCCAAAAGGCCTGCTACAGATCGAAGACTGCCTAGATGCCGACGGCGGCGTCGCGATGCCGCCGGGCACCACGCTGATATCTCTCATCGACCGCAACATCGCGAATGTCGGCGACTCCGTGGCGTATCGCTACCTGGACTACGCGGGCTCTGACGGACACGCCGTCGAAGTGACCTGGGCCCAATTAGGTGTCCGATTGCAAGCCATCGGTGCGCACGTGCAACAAGCCGCGGGTCGCGGTGACCGGGTTGCGATCCTCGCGCCACAGGGCATCGACTATGTTGCCGGGTTTTACGCAGCGATCAAGGCGGGAACCATTTCGGTGCCGTTGTTCGCGCCTGAACTGCCGGGCCACGCCGAACGTCTCGATACGGCGCTTCGCGATTCAAAGCCCACGCTCGTGCTGACGACAGCGGCGGCGAAAGACGCCGTCGAGAATTTTCTGGCCAACCTCCCGCACCTGCGAAGGCCGCAAGTCATCGTCATCGATCAGATACCCGACTCGGCGGGGGAACTGTTCGTTCCTGCCAAGCTCGAAATGGACGATATTTCCCACTTGCAGTACACATCGGGTGCGACGCGACCGCCGGTCGGCGTGGAGCTCACCCATCGAGCGGTCGGTACGAACCTGGTGCAGATGATCCTGTCGATCGACCTGCTGAACCGGAACACCCACGGCGTCAGCTGGCTACCGCTGTATCACGACATGGGCCTGTCCATGATCGGCTTTCCCGCGGTGTATGGCGGACACTCCACCTTGATGTCGCCGACGGCGTTTGTCCGGCGGCCGCAGCGGTGGATTCACGCGTTGTCTGCTGGGTCAGCGACCGGCCGCGTGGTCACCGCAGCGCCCAACTTTGCGTACGAATGGACCGCACAACGTGGACTGCCCGCCCACGGCGATGATGTCGACCTCAGCAATGTCGTGCTGATCATCGGTTCCGAACCGGTCAGCATTCATGCGGTTACGACATTCAATAAAGCGTTCGCGCCGTACGGATTACCCCGCACAGCATTCAAACCCTCGTACGGCATAGCAGAGGCGACGCTGATGGTCGCAACCATCGACCACGACGCTGAGACGACGGTTGTCTACCTCGACCGGGAACAACTGGGCGCTGGTCGGGCGGTACGCGTCGCCGCAGATGCCCCCAACGCCGTCGTGCACGTGTCGTGCGGCCACGTGGCCCGCAGCCTATGGGCGGTGATCGTCAACCCCGATACCGGCACGGAACTGCCGGACGGTGAGGTCGGCGAAGTCTGGTTGCAGGGCAACAACGTCGGCCGGGGCTATTGGGGACGGCCCGAAGAAACCCGACTGACGTTCGGCGCCAAGCTGCAGTCAACGCTCCCGGAAGGCAGCCATGCCGGGGGCTCGGCGATCGAAAGCACGTGGCTGCGGACCGGGGATCTGGGCGTCTACCTCGACGGTGAGCTCTACATCACCGGCCGAATCGCGGACCTGGTGGTCATCAACGGCCGCAGCCACTATCCGCAGGACATCGAGGCCACCGCTGCGCAGGCGTCGCCGACCGTGCGGCGCGGATATGTAGCGGCTTTTGCGGTGCCGGTCAACGAGGTGACGGGATCAAATTACGCCGATACCTCGAATACCGAGGCCAGCAATCCACAGCTGGTCATTATCGCCGAACGGGCAGCGGGCACCAGTCGCGCGGACCCGCAGCCGGCGATCGAGGCAATCCGGGCTGCGGTTTTGGATCGCCATGGACTATCGGTCTCCGAAGTGCGTGTCCTGCCGGCCGGCGCTATTCCACGCACCACTAGCGGCAAGCTGGCCCGCCGGGCCTGCCGCGCCCAATACCTCAGCGGCGTATTGGGCGTGCATTAGATACGGCCTACGGCCCCCAAACCAGCAGGTCCTCCATTCCGTTGTTCATTGCAACCATGGTCGGCGATGGACCGGTGACATCGAAGTAGATTTTGCCGGTCGATTGTTGACCTTCGGGGATGGTGGCTCCGCTAATGCCGTTCGGCGCTGCCGCTTGCCACAGGACCCGGTAGTTGACGCCGTTGGCGGTGCGGGCATTGAACTGCGAGATGGCGGGGGTTACGGTGCCGCTGATCGCTTTGACGGTCGCGGTGGCTTCCCAGAGCTGGCCGGCCACCGGGTAGCCCGGGACGGTGTCGGCGCTGGATTTGAGATCAGTGACGGTCCAGCCGAGGACAACCTGGCCAACCGAGTCGGTCATCGTTAACTCGCTGCCGAATTTGCCGGTGACTGGATAGGCGAACGCGATCGGTGCAGTGACGGTAGCGATCGTTGCCATGGCCAGGACTGCTAGTACCGTCTTTATCGTCGCGGTGATCTTCATTTGTGCTCCCTCCTCTGTTTCGGCGACCGCATCATTCGAAGCCGGCCGATGTAATACCCACCTTAGGTTGCAAATGACCATTGTCTCCAGGAATTCGGCGTAACGCGGCTGAAATTGCGCCGGCGCTCCGGCTGGCCGTGACCGCGGGCCGGCCGTTGAGAGAGTCGGGTAGGTCCTGCGACATCTGGTCGTCATAGCTCACGACCCTGGCGAACCGGTGCTCGCGATACGTCAGGCCAGGCTGACCGGGCCGGTCGCCCGGGCAAAGACCAACGCATCCAGCACGTTTCGTTTGTGCGCATCGCTGCGGTGGACAGCTGAGCCTACGAGGTTACAGTTGGGGATGTGACCAATCAGAAAAACAGGACTGCGATCGCATTGTGGGGCAGTGCGGCCGTGCTCGTCTTGGTGGTCGGATGGAGCGACCGCGGTGGTGAGTCGCTACGCAATACAGCGACATCGACGAGCGCTTCGTCCAGCGTGACTCAAGCGCTCCCATCGCCGGCAACTCCCGGGGGTCTTACCGGTGACCGAGGAACCGGCGGCGCCATCCGCGTACGTCCTGTCGGCGGAGGGGGTTGCATTATCGGCCTCAACTGTGGGTGCATTCGCAACATCACCTGTCCCAGACGGCACCGCCGGTTGGGTACTGCGAACGACCCCCAACATAAAGATCCCGGTAGGCACAATCCTTAGCCGCCTTGGCGGCGGTTGCAGCCGGTGTGCGTGGCCCACTGCGGCGAGCGCAAGGCCGCGTTGATGACCTGATCGCCTATATCCGGCGCACCCCGACGCGGGCATCTCTGCGGCACGCTATGACAGCGGCGACCTTCCGTTACCGCTGAACCCTGCGCCTTTGACGCGTTCCCCGCGGATCCCATTGATTTGCAAACGATCCGGACTCAAGCACCAATGCGGGCCGTTGCCGACACCTTCTGGTCGCTTACGCAGACGGCTGGTGACCGGCGACTGGAAACAACCACCGCCGCCACCGTTTTCTGGGGTTAGGCTACCTACCGCCGGCCCGCTACCCTGCCACCTGTACCTACACCGATGAATAGCTCTCACCCGCATTTCTTGGGGTCCGGTCAGGCTATTGAGAAACAGCTGGCGGAAATCAATCCGCAGCGGCACAGGCGAATCAGGGAGGCACGATGGTCGACCTACCACGTGGGGATGAACGGTTCGCCGGGGTCATCAACCCGTCAGTGGCCGATTCCACCCCGGTCACACCGTCGATCGTCTACCCGCCCGCCGGCGCTCCGAATGTCGTCGTCGTACTGCTCGACGACGTCGGCTTCGGCGCCCCGTCTACGTTCGGTGGGCCGGTTCCAACAGCGGCACTGGACCGTGTCGCCGGTGCCGGCCTGAGCTACAACCAGTTCCATACCACTGCGCTGTGTTCGCCGACGCGTGCCGCGCTGCTGACCGGACGCAACCACCACAGCGCTCACATGGGCACCATCTGCGAAATCGCCTACGGATTACCCGGTTACGACAGCGTGATACCGCAGAGCACGGCGACCGTCGCGCAGGTCCTGCGCATGAACGGCTACAACACGGCACTCTTCGGCAAGGCGCACTTCACCCCGACATGGGAGATCGGCCCCGCCGGACCGTTCGACCGCTGGCCCACCGGACTCGGGTTCGAGCGGTTCTACGGCTTCCTGGGCGGCGATACCTCGCAGTACGAGCCGGCACTCTACGACCAGACCACCCCCGTTGAGCCCCACCTCGGCCGCGACGACTACCACCTCACCGAGGATCTCGCCGACAAGGCGATCGAGTGGATCCGGCTGCAGCAGACGTCAGCGCCCGACAAGCCGTTCTTCGTGTACTTCGCGCCCGGCGCGACACACAGTCCCCACCACGTGTGGCCAGAATGGTCAGGCCGCTTCGCCGGCCAATTCGACGACGGCTGGGATGAGTTGCGGGACCGGATATATGCCCGCCAAGTCGAGACGGGCATCATTCCCCCCGGCACGCGACTGACCCCCCGACCGGAGCAGATTCCCGCCTGGGCGGACTACGACGATCGCTACAAGCCGGTAGCCCGGCGCCTGATGGAGGTCTACGCGGGCTTCCTGGCCCATACCGACGCCCAGATCGGGCGGGTCATCGACGCCATCGACGAGTTGGGACAGTGGGACGACACGTTGTTCATCTACCTGTGCGGTGACAACGGCGCATCGGCGGAGGGAACGCTGCATGGCGCCTGGAGCTCGCCGGCGTTTCAAAACGGACTGCCCGAGGATCCCGAGTGGCTACTGGCTCATATGGCCGATTTCGGCACGGCGCGATGCGAGAACCACTACAACGTCGGCTGGGCCTGGGCCCTGGATGCACCGTTTCAGTGGATGAAGCAGGTCGCGTCCCATTTCGGGGGCACCCGCAACGGACTGGCCATCTCGTGGCCGCGGGGGATCAGGGCGGCGGGGGAGCAGCGCAGCCAGTTCCACCACGTCATCGACATCGTTCCCACGATCCTTGAGACCGCGGGCATCGAGATGCCGGCGCGCGTCAACGGCATCGAGCAGAAGCCGATCGAGGGTGTCAGCATGCGGTACTCGTTCGACGACGCCGACTCGGATAGCCGTCGAACCACCCAGTACTTCGAGATCTTCGGCAATCGCGCTGTGTACCACGAGGGTTGGATCGCGTCGTGCTTCCATGGGCGACTGCCCTGGATCCGTACCGGGAGTCACCCGTTCGGCGATACCGAGCGCTGGGAGCTCTACCACCTTGCCGACGACTTCAGCCAGAGTGACGACCTCGCCAAGCAATACCCGGACAAACTCGCCGAGTTGAAGACCGTTTTCGACGCCGAAGCGCGCAAGTACGACGTCTACCCGCTCAGTGACGCAACGCTGGCCCGCGCGCTGCCCGCCAACCGGCCCAGCCTGCTCGGCGATCGCACGTCGGTCACCTACTTCGCCGACCACGTGCGCATCCCCGAAACCGCGACGCTGTCCTACACCAGCACCTCGTTCGAACTACGGGCACAGTTACAGATCCCGCCGGGCGGTGCGCAGGGAGTGATCATCTGCATCGGCGGGGTGATGTCCGGGTGGACGCTGTACCTGCATGACGGCATTCCCCGCTTTACCTACAACTATCTGGGCCATGAGCTCGCGACCGTTGGCGCAGCCGATCCGCTGCCGGAAGGCCCAGTTGCTCTGGGCCTTTTGTTCGACTACGACGGCGGGGGACTGGGCAAGGGGGCGTCGGTGTCGCTGCTCGTCAGCGATACTGCGGTGGCGAGCGGGCGCATCGAGCGGACGGTTCCGTTCCGGTTCTCGATGAGCGGCGAAACGCTGGATGTCGGAGTCGATACCGGCTCGCCGGTCGCACCGTACGGGCATGCGTTCCGGTTCACCGGTCGCATCGACCGGATCGATGTCAGCGTTCGTCCGCGCCCCGCTGATCTTGCCGCCGCGATCGCCGAAGCTGAGGTGCGCGCGGCGCTGGGCGCGCAATAGCTGAAACGCCACGACGGCTCGTTATCCTCAGCCGGCGCTCGCCATGTGGAGCAGAGCGCAACAGCCCCAGGTCCTAGCCTGCTTTTAGCTGTCAGGCTGACAGGAACGAGGACGACGACGGCGGCGGCGGTGCGCACAATTCTCCCGGTCTAGAAGCTCCACTGCCACCCCATCGGCGTCTACGCTGAAAGCCGCGGCGGCCGACCGCAATCAAAGTTGTTTAGTCCCGGCAAAGCGATGTTTCCATAGCCTGCAGGTGTCATCGGCTCAATCGCGGACTTCGATGCTGCGTCGGCCCACCATGTTCATGCGCGTACGACGAATGGTCGGGGCCTCGACGACGCGGCCGTCGTCATATCGAAAGCGCAAGGCGTCCGTCGGACATTGCACGATGCAGGCGCCACACTGGATGCACCAGTCAGGTTTCTTGATCTCCACCTTGCGCTGGCGCTCGTTCATTTCGAGCACGTCACGCGGGCACACTTCTACGCACTCCGCCACAGCCGTGCAGCGGTCGGCGACCAGTTCGATGTGCGCTTCGTTGTGGAAGGTGTTGATATAACTTCCGTACCAGGGCGTGAACCCGGCAATATCGATCGAAGCAATCGCGACACCAGCAAGCGACGCAACGCTCACCGCCGTCAGGTTCGCCGATGTCGCAGCGCCGAGCACGAACAACAGTCCGCAACCGAAAACCGCAGCGCCCGTGGCGAAGACAGCGAAGGTCAGGAAGCGCCGGTGCCCGTGGATCTGTAGCCAGGGCAGCAGGCCGAACAAGCCGACCACGAAGAGTACAACCGCTGTGCCACCCGCTGTCATCGTTGCCCAACCGAACACACCCGCCAAGATCGGAAGCATGACAATCAGGAGTGGCACACCTAGCAGCGCCGCCATCTCCAGGCGTTCCCATGCCGGGAAGCGCATGAAGCGGTCACTCTTGATGGCCTGTTCTCCGCGGTCGAGGAAAGCCGGCAGATCTTCGAGCCGGGCCGGGCCCCAGCGGGTTGCGAATCCCGTTGCTTCGGTGATCCGGCGGCGTTCGACGCCGGTAGCGCAGAGCTGCGGCAGGATGACTTCCCGATGGTCGACCTGGTCTGCGACATGCGCGATGCGGATCACCGAAATGATGTCGTGATGGGTGAGCTGGCCGCCGCCAGCGGCGCACCAAACATCGATCCCCTTGCTGTTGGCTACGAGCAGCCAAGCGTCGTAGCCGTGCAATGCATCGCGAAGACGGCGCACGGTCAGCGTGAAGTTACCAGTGACCAGCACCGGCGAGTGGCGGTCCGGTCTTCCGATACGGATCAATCCGGTCGGTGCGCGGTGCGGCAGCATCCCGAGCGCCCGGTCGCGCAGGTATTCCGGTACGTCGCCGACTCTCACGGGTGCGCCTTGACCGCGTGGAGAACCAGGAAGCTGTCCGACCACATCCGTTGCGTTGAAACAATCGAGAACCCCGCTGCCTGCACGCGCTGACTGAGACCATGTATCGGCCGCGTCGTGGTCTGGGTGAGCAGATAGGTCGCCGCCGCGACCAGCAACCGCCGCAGCCGATAGGCCAGGCGCGAAATTCGCGCCTCAGGCGTCGTCTCGTCGGCGATGACGAGCACGCCGCCCGGCACCAAGCACACATACGCGGCATGGAGCACGTAATCCTGCTCCTCGGGCGACATTTCGCTCATCGCCAGGCACGACACCACCGCATCAAGGCTTCCCGCCGCAAAGCGATCCTCAATCTCCGCCGCTGCAAGCTGCATGAATTCCGCGCTGCCTGGTGCGGGGACGGGCTTGGTTCGCGCCACCTCCAGCATGCCCGCATCAATATCGATGCCAATCGCGACAGCACCGCGAGCAGCACAGGCCAACGTGACGCTGCCGGTACCGCAGCCAATGTCGAGAATCCGCTTGCCCGGCGCTGCCACCAACGCGGCGATGCGCTCATGGGCCTCGGTGATCCGCCCGCTCGACAGCATCGAGATGCCGCGGTCGTAGCGCTGCGGCGCCGACTCCAGAACCTTCATCCATACAAAACTAGTCATCGCCGTTCGCATTCTCGACGCCCGAACGCATGGACCCCGCCCGGCGAGGTCGACACTGCGGCCGCGCTGTGCTCACGCGACAACGCGTCAGCCTGCAACCGCGAGTCGCCGACTTCGAACACCTCACCGGGCTGAAGATCCCGAGTTCGCCGGAGCACTCAAGCGAGTCCTTACCGCATCGACTGCCTACGCTGCACGTGGCGAGACGCCGGTGGAATACGCGTGCAACTCGCGCAGCAGTCGTTGGGGGGATTTGCGGAGCATGATCGAGAGCGCTGGGATCAAGGTGGGAGAGACGGCAATCAGCGCTGAGGTGATGGCGATTTCCGCGGGCAGGGACTCCGAAACGGGCGCGCCGCGCAGCCGCGACCGGAAGGCATCCACCGTGTTCGCTGAGCGGTTGGCGATGCTCATGGCTCGAGCCACTGTCTCTATATTGCGCCGATCCCCGCGTGTGTAATACTTCGCCACCTCTTGCGAAATCTCCTCCGGCACTTGACCGAAGTCGGCCTCGGCGAGTGCCCTGGCATAGGCCAAGGCACTCCATTTCGTGCGATCAAAGGTTGCCGGAGCAACGCCTTCCAGTTGCGCAATCTCTTCGTCGGAGACGCCGGTTCGAATAGCCCATTCCTGGTGAACGTAGCTGCAGTAACGGCAGCCGTTCGTCTGCGCGACCGTGAGCATGATCTCCTCGCGGAGGGCAGGATCAATCTGGCGGAATACCCACACCAGTGCCGCGTGATGGGCCAGCGGCGCCAAGCGGCGAACCGCATCCGCTAATTCACGCAATGAGTAGACCTTGCCGACGGGTGGCAGCGTCGTTGTCGTTGGTCTCGTTCTGAGCAACTTGCACCTCCGTTGGCAAGCCGGTGAAGTCATAGTACCGGATCGGTTTATGGGACAGCGAGACCGGCATCGGCGGGCGCGGGTGTTTGACGGGGGCCGGTACCGAATGATCTTTCGATCAAGATCGGGGCTCTCGACGGCGACGACCACTGCGTCGTCATCGGGCAGGCCGTTCAGTTGAGCTGCGATCCTGACCAGTGGCTGGCCGTAAAAGAGCATCCGGGTGCCGACGCGGCGGCAGTGAAGCGTTTCCGCATCGCCGGTGAGGAGTTCTTGGGGGGTCATCACCGTGGCGCGCCTCGCGCTCCCCGCTTTTCTGGCGCCCACGGACGGTGCGGTCGGGCCGACTGCGGGTGCGCGGATGCGTATGCGTAGGTCGATGTCGCGGGCATAGCTGGAGTCAATGTGCAAGACTCGGTCGCCACAAGGCAGGAAGGGGCGGCCATGTCTCCCTCAGATAAAGACAATAGAAAACGAAACCTGATAAGCCTTTGGAAGCGAACGCCGGCCAGGACTATCCTCGGATTGTTCATCTGCGGTGGAGCTTTGACGCATATCGGAACGGTTTCGGCATCGGCTGAACCAGTTCACAACCGAATACGCGATAAGGATCAAATGACAATGGTCTTGATTCCACAAGGAGAATTCCGTATAGGTTCCACTGCCGGAGATGTTGATGAGCAACCGGTTCATCAGATCTATCTCGACGCTTTCTGGATGGATCAAACGGAGGTCACCAACGCACAGTACAAGAAATGCGCCACATCCGGATTCTGCGCGAATCCATCAATGGAGGATTCGTTTACGAGAGATAGGTATTACACGAGCGACAACGAACAGTACGCGGACTTTCCGGTCATCCATGTCAACTGGTATCAGGCACAGGCATACTGCAGATGGGCAGGTGGCCGGCTTCCGACAGAAGCCGAGTGGGAAGCCGCCGCCCGCGGTACCGATGAAAGAACTTATCCCATGGGTGATGCCGTTGACAAAGAGAGCGCGAATTATGCTGGCTTCGTGGGGGATACGACCCGATCCGGAAGCTATCCTTCCGGCGCCAGTCCGTATGGCGTTCTGGATATGGCTGGAAATGTCTGGGAGTGGGTGTTCGACTGGTACGACAAAGATTTCTACCGCCGCTCACCGAACCGAAATCCGACCGGACCGACCTCTGGACGATTGCGCGTCTTGCGGGGTGGGTCGTGGGAGGATGATACCGATCAACTTCGGTCAGCAAATCGGAACTGGAATGATCCGCTGGTCTCCACGACGACGTGGGGATTCCGCTGCGTGGTTCCTGAATAGAATATCCAGACATCCGCGGTCCACCCGCCCGCGTCCGGGCGTGCGTCCACACCACGACCCGGGAAGCCGATGACCGTGGCTATGAATGCTTGGTGGTCTCCGACTGTGTCGGGTCCTACTTTCCCGGAATTCCAGCGTGTCGGCCTGGAGATGGTCACTGCCCAGGGCGGCATATTCGGCTGGGTCGCCGACAGCGGTGCCGTCATCGATGCCCCGGCGAAGCTCGGTGCCGGGCCGCCCGGTCCAGGTCCCTCGGATCGGCCGTGACATTTTCGGCCTCATCCGGGCAACCGAAGTCATATGGATCGTCGTCCGGGACTTCCCGGCAGATGCCGCGTTGAGTTGCGGGAACGTTCTTCGAGTCGTTGTCGGTGTGCTGGGCGCAACCCGCCGGGTCGGTCCTTCCGCCCTTCGGGCGCGACGCGGGATACCGCATCACCCTCTCCTCGTATGCTTCGGGCGATGGTCGTCAGGCCTGGCCCCCGACTCGGATCGCGGACTCGACGTCGTCGGCGCTGATCTCCTTGGTGCAGAAGAACCAATCCTCGCATTCGACACCCTCGACCTGACCGTCCATTCGCTCCTGGGCGGCGCCGCACGAGCCTGCGGGCGGCACGATCACCCGATCACCCGGGCGCCAGTCGGCCGGCGTCGCGACGTCGAAGTGATCGGCCGTCTGCAGCGCCTTGATCACCCGCAGTAGCTCGTCGAAGTTGCGACCGAGGCTGAGCGGGTAGTAGATCACGGCGCGGATCTTGCCTTTGGGGTCGATGACGAAGACCGCGCGCACCGCCTTGGTGGAGTCCTCGCCGGGCATGATCATCCCGTACTTCTGCGCGACCTCCATCGAGACGTCTTCGATGAGCGGGAAGGTGACCTCCACGTCGTGCATACCGCGGAAGGTGATCTTGTCCTTGATCGTTCGTAACCAGGCGATGTGGCTGTACAGCCCGTCCACGGATAAACCCACTAACTCGGTGTTGTAGGTCGCGAACTGCTGCTGCATCGATGCGAACGTCATGAATTCGCTGGTGCACACGGGGGTGAAATCCGCCGGATGAGAGAAGAAGATGACCCACTTGCCCGCATAGTCGGCAGGAAAATCGATCGGCCCCTGGGTGGTGACGGCGGTGAATTCCGGAGCCGGATCGCCGATGCGGGGCACGCCTACGGCTGGTGCGGGGTTGTCGGTGACGGTCATCGTGGTAATCCTTTCGCGTGGTGTAGCACTTCCTTCAACAAATACCCATGGGGGTATATTCCGAAGGGCATCAGTCCGCGCCAGCGTCGGCTGTGCTTCTCGATTCGGAATCCCGAGAATCTCAGCATAACTTTGTTTTTGGCGACCAGCGCCGAGGCGCAGGTTGGTCCACGCCGAAACCGCCCCGAAGCCACCTCGCGTCGCCGGCACCGACGTCGCGTGCGTTACCGGCGGCAACCGGGACGGAGTCCGGCGTGACGCCGTCCAGTCCTAGTAGGGTGCGGGGATGGCCGACTATCTACCGACCAAAAAGTCGCTCGCCGCGCATCCTGTGCCCGAGTGGTTTGACAACGCGAAGTTCGGCATCTTCATCCACTGGGGTCTGTATTCGGTGCCCGGCTGGGCTCCGCTCGAGGCCGACACCCAGGAGCTGATGGCGACCAGGGGACCGGCTTATTGGCTGAAGCACAACCCGTATGCCGAGTGGTACCAGAACACCATCAGAATCCCGGGCAGCCCGTCACAGCGACACCACCTCGAAACCTACGGCCCCGACTTCACTTACGACGACTTCAAGCCGATGTTCAACAAGGCGGTGAAGCAATTCGATCCCGACTCCTGGGCCGATTTCTTCGCGCAAGCGAACGCGCGCTACGTGGTCCTCACCACCAAGCACCACGACGGGTTCACGATGTGGCCAAGCCGGCGCCCCAACCCGCACAAGGACTCCTGGCAGGCCACCCGCGACCTGGTCGGCGACCTGACGAGCGCGGTGCGCGACCGCGGCATGAAGATGGGCCTGTACTACTCGGGCGGGTACGACTGGACGTTTAACCCGACGGTCATCACCGACCTTGCCGGAATGGCGGGCTCGCTAGTGCAGACCGACGAGTACACCCAATACGCAGACAACCACATCCGCGAGCTCATCAACCGCTACCAGCCGTCGGTGCTCTGGAACGACATCGGCTACCCACCCCAGGCCAACCTCGCCGAGTTGTTCGCGCACTACTACAACCAGGTGCCCGACGGAGTCATCAACGATCGCTGGGCACAGCTGCAGCTGCCCAAGGTCCCCGGCGTGGAACCACTGGTCATGGGAGGTCTCGGTCTGGCCGGCGCGCTGTGGAGGTTCCTGCCCGACCGGTTACGGGTCCTCGACTTCCCGACCGGCTTCCACTACGACTTCCGCACCCCCGAATACGCCCAGTACGACGAAATCAAGCCCTACAAATGGGAATCGACCCGCGGCGTGGGGCACTCATTCGGGAACAACCGCCAAGAGGGTCCCGACCAGATGCTGTCCCTCACCGATCTGGCCCGCGGCTTCGCCGACCTGGTGAGCAAGAACGGCAACCTGCTGCTCGGAATCGGGCCGTACCCTGACGGAACGATCCCCGAGCTGCAAGCAAAGCTGCTCGCCGACTTCGGTGCGTGGCTCGACGTGACCGGTGAAGCCTACTTCGACACCCGGCCCTGGACGACTGCGCAAGCCACCGCCACCGACGGCACCCAACTGCGCTTCACCCAGAAAGACGATGCCCTGTACGTGACGCTCCTACAGGCCCCGGGCGAGCGCCGCGTGGGGCTGCACGGACTTTCGGGGAACTCGGATACCACAGTCCAGTTGCTCGGTGGCGGCACCCTCGAACACGAGTGCACCGACGACCGCATCAACGTCACGTTCCCCGACGCGTTGGACGTCTGGCCGGCCTACGCCCTCAAGATCACACCCAAACCCCAGCTTGCAACGTGACGCGAGCACGCGCGTGCATGGCCGGTCCGGATAAGCACCGAGCGCGGCGGGGCGGCGTGACAGATCCGGTGACTTTGGACTCTTAACCGCAGCTACCGGGCAAGACCATCATGACGGTTCGCGGCTGATTACCCCGTCGACAGTTCAGCCCCCGATGACCACGATGCCCAGGAGCGCGCCATGATCGAATATGACTTGGATACTGCACATTCCATTCTGCAGGTGCGACCGGAGTCGGCGCTCGACAAGAGCGATTTCGTCGAACTCGCGAAGGCCGTTGACCCCCACATCGAGGCAACGGGCGACCTTGCCGGCCTCATCATCAACGCCCCGGCATTCCCGGGGTGGGACAGTTTCGGTGCGATGGTCACCCACTTCCGCTTCGTTCGAGATCATCAGAAACACGTCAGGAAAGTCGCGGTCGTCACCGACTCCCATCTCGGCGGTCTCGCCGAGCATCTGGCATCGCACTTCGTGTCAGCCGAGATCCGGCACTTTCCCGCCGGACAGGGAGAACAAGCCCGGCAATGGATTATCGATGACTCGTAATGCCCTGGGCCGCAACGCATTGGTGAGGTCGCGCGACAAGTCCAACGTGTCGGCCGCCCTGCGTGTCACGATGGTGAGATGACCGCTACACCAGGCCCGTCGGGCGCCGAATCCGGTGCAAGCCCTGCCCTGGCGGGGTACCCGGTCACGCCGCCGCCCCTGCCCCGTCCGGTTACCTTCGACCAGCGCTGGGGTGACCTGACTTTCGTCCATTGGCCGGTTCTGCCGCAAAGCGTTGAAGATATGTATCCGCCCGGGACCCGTCCCGACGTATTCGCCGATGGGATGACCTACGTGGCGTTGGTCCCGTTTGTCCTAAGCAGCACCAAACTGGGCATCGCACTCCCGCTCCCGTATTTCGGCAGCTTCCTGGAGACCAACATCCGGCTGTACTCGATCGATCAGGCCGGCCGGCACGGGGTCCTGTTCCGGTCGCTGGAAACGGCCCGGCTGGCCGTTGTGCCCGTCACCCGGATCGGCCTCGGGATTCCCTACACCTGGGCGAGGATGCGGATGACACGGTCCGGCGAGCGCGTCACATACGACAGTGTGCGGCGCTGGCCCCGGCGCGGCCTGCGCAGCCGACTGACGATCACCGTCGGGGACGCGGTCGAACCGACTCCACTGGAGATCTGGCTCACCGCCCGATGGGGCGCACACACTCGCAAGGCCGGCCGGACTTGGTGGGTACCGAACGAGCACGTGCCGTGGTCATTTCGTGCGGCGGAGATCGTCGAGCTGGACGACGAGCTGCTGGAGGCGAGCAAGGTGCGACCCGCCGGCGAGCGCTTGCGCGCTCTGTTTTCACCCGGCGTGCGAACCCGTTTCGGCCGCCCCTGCCTGGTGCGGTGATGTTCAACAGACCGCGCAGGTGAAGCGGGAATCTCCCCGTTCAGGGGGTGCCCGCAGAGCTGCTCACCGCGCTCCTCGTCTCAGGGGCAGGTGTATCCGCCGTCGATCACAATGTCGGAACCGGTCATGTAGCTGGAGGCCTCGCTGGCCAGATAGAGGTATAGGCCGGTGAGTTCTTCAGGCCGGCCGATGCGGCCGAGCGGAATCTTTGGCTCCCACAGCGCGTGGTACTCCGCTAGGGGCTCGACGAGCTCGGTAAGGATGTAGCCCGGACTGACGCTGTTCACCCGGATTTTGTGCGGAGCGAACTCCACTGCCATGGCCTTGGTCAGGTGAATGACCGCCGCCTTGGAGGCACAGTAGTGGCCCACCTGTTGCGGGATGTTGATGATGTGGCCGGACATCGAGGCGGTGTTGATGATGACCCCGCCCTGGCCCTGTCTGACCATCGCCCGGGCGGCAGCCTGGGCAGTGAGGAACACGCCGGTCACGTTGGTGTTCTGAATGCGCTGGAACTCTTCGAGCGGCATTTGCAGCATCCCGGTGACGGTGACGATGCCGGCGTTGCAGACGGCTATGTCGATCCCACCCAATTCCGTGGTCACCTGGTCCAGCATGCTGGCTACCTGTTCTTGCTGGGTCACGTCGCAGCAGATGGGCACGACCTTGTCACCGGCTGCGGCGATCTCGTCGGCGACTTTCGCCAAAGCGTCGGAATGCCTTGCGGCAATGGCCACTTGAGCCCCGGCCTGGGCATACGCCAGCGCCACTCTCTTGCCGATACCGCTGGACCCCCCAGTCACCAGGGCCCTCTTGCCGTGCAAGTCGAACAATTCCAACACGCTCATTCGTCATCCCTTCAGACCGTGACCGCCAACCGAAGTACGTTCTAGTGTGTCCGGTATGGGCAAGTTCCCCAAAGCGGAGATCGAGCAAGCCGTCAGGCACTACACAACGGTCGTCGAAGGGTGCTCCGCTTCGGGCGACTGGCGCCCCTTTGCAGACCTATTCACCGAGGATGTCGTCTACACCGAGCACCACTACGGGGTCTTTCACGGGCGCGAGGAGGTGCGGGAGTGGATCGTCGCCGTCATGGCCCCGTTTCCGCACATGCGGTTTCCCTCTGGCTGGATTGCCTACGACGAAGACAATGACGCCGTTGTCCTCATGATCAAGAATCTGCTCGACCACCCGACTGACCCGAACGGCGAACCGTTCTGGTTCCCGAACTGGACTCGGCTCGTCTACGCCGGTGATGGCCTGTTTTCCAGCGAGGAAGACATCTACAACCCGAACCGTGATGCGCCACGTGTGGTCGGTGCATGGATGCAGGCTGGTGGCCAGCTTGCTTCCGACCAGATCATGCGGCCGAAGTCTTAGACGCGATATCGCATGTGCTATCGCTTTTCGATTCGCATCGTCACATTATTGGCGGTGCTGAAGTGAGCGGTGTGACTGGGATTTCAGCGGGCTCCTGGGCCGACGAGCCACCGACAGCCGCCTGCGCCGGCGTGACCGTGCCGCCGCCAGCGCTTGCTCCCACGCGAGCAACGTCGTGGCCTTCAGGTTGGCCGGCTTGACGCTGTCCTTGGACAGCAGCGCGGTCGCGGCGGCTTTCGTGGCCGCCGATGCCTTCGACATGTGGCCGGAGTCGAACGGTGGCCGCGGGTCGTACTCGATCGCCAGCTGAATCGCCTTCGCGCGACCTTCCCCACCCATCTCCCCGGCCAGCCAGAGCCCGAGGTCGAGTCCCGCGGACACGCCCGCACTCGTGATGACGTTGTCCTGATGCACGATCCGCTCGTCGGCGACGGGGATGGCACCGAATGCCTTCAGCGCGGGAATGGTCAGCCAGTGCGACGTCGCGCGCCGGCCCTTGAGCAGCCCGGCGGCGGCCAGAATCACCGAGCCCGAACACACCGACGTCGTCCAGCTGGCGGTCTGGTGGGCCTGACGCAGCCAGTCGAGCAGCTTCTCGTCGCGCGCGTGCACCGGAGTCGACGGACCACCCGGCACGAGAATCACGTCGGGCGAAGGTGTTTCAGCCAGCGAGTGCGTGGCGCCGATCACGAGCACGCCGGAGTCGGCAGTGATCGGTCCGGATTCGTGCCACACGAACCGCACCTCGGCGTGCGGCAGGTTTCGCAGCACCTCGTACGGGCCGATCATGTCCAGCGCGGTGAAGCCCGGGTAGGCGACGAATGCGATTTGAGTCATCGATGTTTCTCCTTAATCAGTCAGGCGAAAGCTTTGCGGTACTGGTCCGGCGAGATGCCGACCCGGCGAATGAAGTTGCGCCGCATGGTTTCGGCGGTACCGAATCCGCAGCGGGACGCGATTGCCATCACGGTGTCGTCGGTCTCCTCCAACTGCCGGCGCGCGGCTTCGGTGCGGATGCGTTCGACGTACTGGCCTGGCGCCTCACCGACCTCATCGGTGAACACTCGAGTGAAATGACGTGGGCTCATCGCCGCCCGTTGTGCCAGACGATCAATGCTGTGCGGGCCACCCGGTTGCGCCTCGATAGCTTCCTGCACCTGGCGGATCGAGGTCCGTTTCGCTCGCGGCATCCACACCGGAGCCGCGAACTGCGTCTGCCCGCCGGGACGGCGCAAATAAAGCACCAGCCAGCGGGCGACCGTCTGCGCAACTTCGGTGCTGTGGTCATCTTCGACCAGCGACAGTGCGAGGTCGATCCCGGCGGTGACGCCCGCGGCAGTCCATACCGTTTCGGAGCTACGGACGAAGATCGGGTCGGCATCCACGTCGACAGCGGGGAACTCGCGGGCCAATCGATCGGCGAAGGCCCAGTGCGTGGTGGCCCGGTGACCGTCCAGCAGCCCCGCTTCGGCCGCCAGAAACGCACCCGTGCAGACGGTGACGACGCGGCGGGCATTGCCCGCGACGACTTTGATCCAGTCCATGAGCTCTGGATCGGATCGTGCGGCGTCGACCCCGCCACCTCCGGGCAGCACCACAGTGTCGACGGGATCGCTCGGGTCTGGCAGCGGTGTCGACACGAAGGCCAGGCCTGTTGCGGTGGTGACGGGTTGGCCGTCGGTCGAGGCCACGACGACGTCATATGCGCCGCTGGTCAGTAGCGATGCGCCGGTGAACACCTCGTAGGGTCCCACCACGTCGAGCGCCTGCACACCGGGGAAGCCGGCGATAACCACTTTGCGAGCCATGGACTCAGTGTTGGCCTGACTCCGGCCTGTCGTCTACGCCATGCATCCCACAAATTAGGACATCGCCACGTCGGACCTGACCGAGGGCCGCCGTGCCGGGCTTGGCAGACTGTGCGCATGGCACAGATAACCTTGCACGGAAATGCGATCAACACTGTCGGCGACCTGCCCACCGTCGGATCCCCGGCCCCTGACTTCACCCTGACCGGCGGCGATCTGGGCGCTGTCAGCAGCGCGCAGTTCCGCGGAAAGCCCTTGTTGCTGAACATCTTTCCGTCCATCGATACACCGGTATGCGCGACAAGCGTGCGAACCTTTGACAAGCGCGCCGCCGCGAGCGGTGCGACTGTGCTGTGCGTGTCAAACGATCTGCCGTTCGCACAGAAGCGATTCTGCGGCGCGGAGGGCGCCGAGAACGTCACGACGGCGTCGGCATTCCGGGACAGCTTCGGTGCGGACTACGGCGTCACCATCGTCGACGGTCCGATGGCCGGGCTGCTGGCCCGCGCCATTGTGGTGATTGGCCCCGACGGCAACGTCGCACACACGGAACTGGTGCCGGAAATCGCGCAAGAACCCGATTACGACGCCGCGTTGGCCGCGTTGGGCGCTTAGGTTCTCACAGCCCAAGCAGTCGGATCGTCTCGGCCCGCATGTCGACTTTGCGGACCTTGCCGGTGACTGTCATCGGAAATTCGTCGACGATGTGGACATAGCGCGGAATCTTGTAGTGCGCGAGTTTCCCGGAGCAGAACGCCCGCACGACGTCAGCGTCCAGCGGTTCACGGCCCGGCCGCATCTTGATCCAGGCGCAGAGCTCCTCGCCGTACTTGTCGTCGGGAACCCCGATCACTTGCACGTTTTCGACGTCGGGGTGGGTATGTAGGAAGTCCTCGATCTCTCGCGGGTACAGATTTTCACCGCCGCGGATGACCATGTCCTTGATCCGCCCGACAACTACGCAGTAGCCGTCGTCTCGCATGACCGCCAGATCACCGGTGTGCATCCAGCCGTCGTCGTCGACGACCTCGCGAGTCTTGTCGTCGTCGCACCAGTAGCCCAGCATCACCGAGTAGGCGCGGGTGCACAGTTCCCCGGGCTGACCTCGCTTCACGATCTCGCCGGTGTCGGTGTCGACGATCTTGATCTCGACGTGCGGATGCGCCCGGCCAACCGTCTCCGTTCGGCGCTGCAGGTCATCGTCGATCAGTGTCTGGCAGGAAACTGGGGAAGTCTCGGTCATTCCGTAGGCGATCGACACCTCCGACATGTTCAGCTCGTCGACGCAGCGTTTCATGACCTCCACCGGACACGAAGCACCTGCCATGATCCCGGTCCGCAGTGACGACACATCGCGCTCGGCGAGGTCGGGGTGGCCGAGCATCGCGATGAACATCGTCGGCACACCGTATAGGCCGGTACAGCGCTCCGCTTCGATGGCTTCCAATGTTGCGGCGGGATCGAAACCCGCGGCCGGAATCACCATAGTGGCGCCGTGTGTGGTGCAGCCCAGATTGCCCATCACCATACCGAAGCAATGGTAGAAGGGAACCGGGATGCACAGCCGTTCCCCGGGGCGAAGCCCGATGAGTTCGGTGACGAAGAAGCCGTTGTTGAGGATGTTGCGATGTGACAGGGCAGCGGCCTTGGGCGAACCCGTCGTGCCCGAGGTGTATTGGATGTTGATCGGATCCGACGGGCTCAGCGTGGTCATCCGGGATCGCAATTCTTCGACGGACACCTGTTCCGCGCGCTGCCGCAACCGCTCCCAGTCGTCGGTTCCCAGGAACACGACCTCTGCCAATTGAAGGGCCGGGCCGGGAGCCTCCGAACGTACTTGATCGACCATGCCTCGGTAATCGGACGTCTTGAAGGCCGTCTCCGACACCAACAGCCGAGCACCCGAATGCCTTAGCACGTAGGACAACTCGTGGGTGCGGTAAGCAGGATTGATCGCGACCAGGATTGCGCCGACCTTGGCCGTCGCGTACTGGAGAATCGTCCATTCCGGGCGGTTGGGCGACCAGATGCCGACCCTGTCACCACGCTCGATACCGCTGGCCATCAAAGCCCTTGCTAGACAGTCGACCTCGGCGTTCAGTTGAGCATAGGTCCAGCGCCGGGCACCGGCTACGTCGACCAGCGCCTCAACGTCGGCGTAGGTCAACGCGGTGCGCTCGAAGTTCACACCGATCGTCTCGTCCAGCAGGGGAGCGTCGATGGGGCCTGCTTCATAGGAATCCACGGCACCGTACTCGTGGCGCAGAGCGGTCTTGAGCACCTTGCCATTGGCATTGCGCGGCAACGCATCCACGATCGCGACACGGCGGGGACGCTTGTAGGGGGCGAGGAGCGCACGGCAATGCGTCTCGATCTCGGCATCGGTGGGCGGATCGGCGGAGTCGCGCGGCACGATCACCGCCATCGGGGTCTCGCCCCATTTCGGATCAGGCACTCCGATAACCGCAACCTCGGCGACCTTGGGATGGGCAGCAAGGACATTCTCCAGCTCGGCACTGTAGATGTTCTCTGCGCCCGAGATGATCATGTCCTTCTTTCGGTCGACCACATAAATGTAGCCGCCGTCGTCCTGACGGACCAGGTCGCCGGAATGGAACCAGCCGCCTCGAAACGCCTCCGGTACTCCTTCATCACCAGCGGGCCGAGATACACGATCTCGCCGACCTCGCCCCGCGGGACGTCGTTCATGTCGTCATCCACGATACGGACCTCGACGTTGAGCATCGGGGTGCCCACGGACCCGATCTCGCGGATCTCATCCTCGCCACGAAACGAACACGTGACGGGGCTGCACTCGGTCTGCCCGAACGCGGCAATGATCTCGGCGCCCGGAAAGGCGTCGACCATGTTGCTCAGCAACGTCGTTGACGCGGGCGCCGCAGCCCACCAAACCCGGCGCAACCGGCTAGGGTCCCATGAGCTGAGGCCCGGCGATGCACAGACCATCTGCCACTGGGCCGGGGTCATCCAACACGACGTGACCCGCCCGTCAACGATCGTCTGCAGCGCGGCCTCGGGTTCGAATCCACCCGATGACGAAACGACGACGGTTCCGCCGTTGAGGAACGTCGGCAGCATCCCTGAGACGCCCGCAATGTGGAACAGCGGCGCAAGCGCCATCCAGCAGTCGTCGTCACTTCGAAGACCTAGGGTGGCGGTCACGCTCAAGGCGTGTAGATACAAATTGCGGTGGGTGATCACCGCGCCCTTCGGGAAGCCCGTCGTGCCGGACGTGTACATGATAAAAGCGGGCGCCTCATCCGCGACCGCGACGTCAAGCGAGACATCGCTTGCCACGGAGATGATCTCGTCCAGGCCACCACCGATCGTGAGGACGGTGTGGACCGATGGCACCTTCGTACGCGCCCGCGCCACAGCGGGTGCGCACGCGCGGTCCACGACCACGACCACCGAACCACTGTCTGCGAGCACATAGGCGATCTCGTCTGGGACCAGCCTGAAATTGACGGGCACCGCGATGGCGCCCGTACGCAGTATGGCAAGCCACACCTCGATCAGCTCAAGGCAATTCAGCCCTACCACCGCGACCCGATCGCCTGGACGTACTCCGGTCGCGGACAGGGTGTTTGCCAGGCGGTTCACCCTGACGTTCATATCGGCGAAGGTGCACCGCCGGTGCGGATCGACGAACGCGATGTTGCCGGGCCGGACTCGGGCGTGCCGGGCGAGGACGTCGCTTAGCGTTATGCCCGTAGAAGCAGAAGCGCGCATCGTTGGTTACAGACCAGCGCGGTCGGCGAGCAGTGCCCGGTGCTGTGCGCTACTGCCGAAGAGCGCCTCGGTGGTTTTGGCCCGACGAAAATAGAGGTGCAGGTTGTGTTCCCAGGTGAAGGCGATGCCGCCGTGAACCTGGATGGCAGAGCCCGCGCACAGCACAAAGGTGTCTGCGGCCTGCGCCTTCGCCAAGGGCGCAGTGGTGCGCAGCTCGCGCCCGTCGGCTGCGCTCATGGCGGCGAACATCACCGCTGCGCGGGTCGCATCGATCTCGATCATCATGTCGGCGCAGGCATGCTTGACCGCCTGGAACGAGCCGATCGCACGATCGAATTGCCTTCGGCTCCGAGCATATTCGACTGTCAGCTCAAGGCACGCCTCCGCGCCGCCGAGCATCTCGGCGGCCAACAGCACGCGCGCTGCGTCCAGCACCCGCTCGACGTCACCGGGCGAGCCCGCGGTCAAGGCTTCGGCTGGGGCCTGGGCCAGCTGCAGCTTGGCGACGGGACGGGTGATGTCGAACGAGGGCAGGCGCACCACCGAGACCCCCGGAGCGTCGGCCGCTACTACGTACAGGGCGATGGCGCCATCGGTGGCGCCCTCGACTACCGCCGGGACCACGAACAGGTCCGCGACGTGACCGTGCAATACCCCCGTGCACGAACCGGTCAGCAC
Source organism: uncultured Actinomycetota bacterium (assembly GCA_963763005.1). Lineage (GTDB taxonomy): Bacteria > Actinomycetota > Actinomycetes > Mycobacteriales > Mycobacteriaceae > Mycobacterium. The sequence goes on along the minus strand of CAVXMI010000004.1, from coordinate 423,223 downwards.
GCTACGCCCGTCGCACCGGTTGGCCCGCACTGTTGCCGCCGACGGGTCAGTGGCGTTATGACCGGTGGCCGCAAACGCTCCGATCCGTTCGCCGGAGAGCAGGCCGGCGAGCAAGCTCTTGTGCTGCTCTTCGTCGCCCATCCGGAGCACTGCGTCGATCGCAAACGTCGTCGACGCGAACGGAACTGGTGTGAGCGCCCGGCCAAGCTCGCAGAACGCGATCGCGGTATCGACGAGCGTCGCACCTGCGCCGCCATACTCCGGTGGGGTGTGCAAGGCGGGCAGCTCCAGTTCGGTGCACAACCGCTGCCACAGCCTGCTGTCGTGGCCGTCGTTTGCGGCCGCCTCACGCATCCGCGCCACAGGGGCATGATCGCGCAGGAAGCGACGCAGCGACGCGCAGAAGTCGTCCTGTTCGGTGCTGTACCGGAAGTCCATGTCAGCACTTCACCTTCTCCGGGCTTCCGGACGTGGTTCCTTGGGCAGCCCGAGCAGTTGCTCCCCGATCACGTTGCGCTGGATCTGCGAACTGCCCGCATAGATCGTCGCGGCACGCGCGTAGAGCAACTCGTCCATCCAGCAGGCGGGGGAGTTCGGCGTGCCTGCCTCCGGAACCAGCCGGGCTCCGCCGTTCCCCGGACCCTGCGGCCCTAGCGCCTCGAGCCCGAGGATTTCGGCCGCGAGGTCGGTACAGCGCCGGAAATATTCACTCCAGATGACCTTAGTGATCGCGGCCTCGGCGCCTGGTAGCCGTCCGCTCAGTGACAAGGTCAGGCCACGGTAGCCCCGGTACCGCATGATCTGGACCCGGGAAAAGCACCACGCCAACCCATCTCGGATACGCGGATCGGTGTGCAATCCGCGTTCGCGGGCAAGTTCACACAGCCGCTCGAGGTCACGGCCGAACTCGATGGCAGCCGTGGTGACTTGCGATCCGCGCTCGAACCCGAGCAGGGTCATCGCGGTCGGCCATCCGTTGCCAACCCCACCGACGACGTTGACGGATCCAGTGCGGGCATCGGTAAAGAAGACCTCGCTGAACGACGAATGTCCGGCCGCGTTGACGATCGGTCGCACCTCGACGCCGGGCTGGTCCATGGGCACCAGCAAGAACGACAGGCCTTTATGTTTTGGAGCGCTCGGGTCAGTTCGCGCCAAAAGGAAGATCCAGTTGGCAGTGGGTCCGGCCGATGTCCAGATCTTCTGGCCGTTGATCACCCACTCATCGCCGTCGAGCACGGCCCTGGTCCGCACGGCCGCCAAATCCGAGCCGGCCTCAGGCTCAGAGAACCCCTGGCACCAACGATCTTCGCCGGTGAGAATGCGCGGCAGGAAATGCTCCTTCTGCTCTTCGGATCCCAGTGTGATCAGTGTGTTGCCCAGCAGATCGATGCCGAGCAGGTCATTCTCCGCGCGCTCGGGCGCGCCGGCACGGGTGAACTCCTCGGCGAGTACCACCTGTTCGATCGCGGAGAGACCTCCGCCGCCGTACTGCCTAGGCCAGGACACGGCGACCAGACTGCAGGCGGCCAGGGATAGCCGCCACTGCCGGGCGAACACTTCTCGGTCGTCCGGGGCAAGAGTCCCGGGCCCTGACCAGCCGGCCGGTAGGTGCTCTGCCAGGAAGGCGCGGATCCGGTCGCGGAACGCTTCCGCTTCGGGTGGGTAGCTGACATCCACTATGGGCCCCGGCGTCAGGGCCGCTGCTTGACTGCCGGCAGGATCTCCGGTGTGGCACGCCAGTCGTCGAGTCCATGCTCGACCGTTCCGTAGGACAACTTTCCACCGGTGACTTCACCCCAGTGCGCATGATTGAGCTGATGGATCTTGAAGCAACCATCCAGCGCTGTCGAGAAACCCATGGCGTCGACGGTTTGGTTTACCGACTCCTTGATGAGAAGCGCCGCCATCGTTGGCACCTTGGCGATCCGTCGAGCGAATTCGATTGTGCTGTCGGCTAATTCGCCAGCGGGAAATACTTTGCTGACCATCCCGAGCACGTGGGCTTCGTCAACGCCGATCGAGTCGCCGGTGAGTAGGAGTTCCTTTGCTTTGCGCGGCCCGAACTCCCATGGATGGCCGAAGTACTCGACCCCACACATGCCGAGTCGGGTGCCGACGACATCGGCGAATACCGTGTCCTCACTTGCGACGATCAGATCGCAACACCACGCCAGCATCAAGCCCGCCGACAGCACTGTCCCGTGCACCTGGGCGATGGTGATCTTCCGCAGATTGCGCCACCTCTTCGTATTTTCGAAGTAGTAGTGCCACTCCTGGCGGTTCCGTGACTCCACCCCGCCGAAGGTTCCCGCCGTTGCATTGATAGGTGGGGTGCTGATCCGGCCCCGGTGAGCGCTCGCGGACATCGTCGGCGGAGCCGAGGTCGTGCCCTGCCGAGAAGGCGGAGCCCGCTGCCCGCAGGATAACCACCCGGACCGCGTCGTCAGCTTCGGCGAGTTCGAAGGCGGCGCCCAACTCGACGAGCATTCCGCGCGTCTGCGCGTTGCGCTGTTTCGGACGGTCGAGGGTGATCGCCGCGATACGGCCGTCGTCGATCGTTTCGTACCGGACGTAATCGAAATCCTGCACGCAACGCCGCCCATCGGACCGGCGATCGACCGGACTGACCCCGGTGACGTCCATGAGCGCTCCTAACTGCGCGGGAACGGGTGACCCGTGCGAGGTTACGCGGCACGCGGTCATGATGTCCATAGTCAATACGCCACCTTGTGACGATCGCTCACATAAATTACCTAGCAAAATGGCCCTTGTGTGTAATGAAGTATCTTGCTAGTACTGTGGTATACCTACAGAGGACGCCATCACAACGCGCCGGATACCCGGGCGGGCGCAACCAAGAAGGGCTAACGATGGAGATCGGAATATTCCTCATGCCGGCCCATCCGCCGGAGCGCACCCTTTACGACGCGACCCAATGGGATCTCGACATGATCGAGCTGGCTGATCAGCTCGGCTATGTGGAGGCGTGGGTCGGCGAACACTTCACCGTGCCATGGGAGCCGATCTGTGCCCCGGATCTGTTGCTCGCGCAGGCGCTGCTGCGCACGAAGCGGATCAAGCTCGCACCCGGCGCGCATCTGTTGCCCTACCACCACCCGGTCGAACTTGCCCACCGCGTAGCCTATTTCGATCACCTCGCCCAGGGCCGCTTCATGCTCGGCGTGGGCGCCAGCGGTATCCCGGGTGATTGGGCGTTGTACGACGTGGACGGAAAGAACGGCGAGCATCGCGAGATGACCCGCGAAGCGCTCGAGATCATGTTGCGTATCTGGACCGAAGACGAGCCCTGGGAACATCGTGGAAAGTACTGGAACGCCAACGGAATTGCGCCGATGTTCGAGGGTTTGATGAAGCGCCATATCAAGCCGTTCCAGAAGCCTCACCCGCCCATCGGCGTCACCGGGTTCAGCGCCGGCTCCGAGACCCTCAAGCTCGCCGGCGAGCGCGGCTACCTGCCCATGAGTCTTGACCTCAATGCCGAATACGTCGCCTCCCACTGGGATGCGGTGGAGGAAGGCGCTTCACGCAGCGGCCGGACGCCGGATCGCCGCGATTGGCGGCTGGTGCGTGAGGTGATGGTGGCAGAGACCGATGAGGAAGCGTTCCGATATGCCGTCGATGGCACGATGGGACGCGCCATGCGTGAGTATGTCCTGCCGACGTTCCGCATGTTCGGCATGACTAAGTTCTACAAACACAATCCCTCGGTTCCCGATGACGACGTGACACCGGAATACCTCGCCGAGAACACATTCGTTGTCGGCTCGGTGGAAACGGTCGTCGACAAGCTCGAGGCCACCTACGACCAGGTCGGCGGATTCGGCCACCTGCTGATTCTCGGATTCGACTACAGCGACAACCCGGGCCCCTGGAAGGAGTCGATGCGGCTGCTGGCCGAAGAAGTCATGCCCAGACTCAACGCCCGCATCGCCAAGAAGCCCGCCGCCGCCATCGTCTAACGGTCTGGGTCCGTCGGAAGGGGCAACACAATGGCCGATCGTCAGGTCACCGTCGGTTATTCGGACGGAACGCACAAGACGATGCCCGTGCGGCCGGACCAGACGGTCCTGGATGCCGCCGAGGAACACGGTGTGGCCATCGTCAACGAATGCCAAAGCGGTATCTGCGGCACTTGTGTGGCCACCTGCGCCGCCGGCGAATACGAAATGGGACGGACCGAAGGGCTTTCCGATGTGGAGCGGGCAGCACGAAAGATCCTCACGTGCCAGACGTTCGCCACGTCTGATTGCCGGATCGAACTGCAGTACCCGGCCGACGACAACGCTGCGCTGCTAGTCACCGGTGACGGTCTGGTGACCGGGGTCGACCTGGTCTCGCCCAGCACCGCCATCCTGCGCGTCGATGTCTCGGGTATGGCAGCAGCGCTGAAGTACAAGGCCGGCCAGTTCGCCCAGTTACAGGTTCCCGGCACCGACACGTGGCGTAACTACTCTTACGCGCCCATCCCCGTGGCCGACGGCCGCGACGAACTGGAGTTCATCATCCGGCTGCTGCCGGACGGCGTGATGTCGAACTACCTGCGCGACCGCGCGAAGCCGGGCGACCGAATCGCGATGCGGTGCAGCAAAGGCAGCTTCTACCTGCGTCCCGTCGTGCGGCCGGTGATCCTGGTCGCAGGCGGCACCGGTCTGTCGGCGATCCTGGCGATGGCGCAGAGTCTGGATGCTGATGCTGCCATCCGGTTTACCTGCTCTACGGGGTGACCTATGCCGAAGACCTTTGCAAGCTCGACGAACTCAAAGAGCTGAGGCGCCGCGTTGCCGCCTTGGAGGTGCACGTCATCGTCGCGCGTCCGGATGCCGAATGGGATGGGCGCAACAGGACTCGTCACCGACCTGCTGGAAGAGCGGATGCTGGCCGGCGGCGACGCCGACGTCTACCTCTGCGGCCCAGGAGCGATGGTCGAAGCCACCCGAACCTGGCTGGAAAACAACGGCTTCCATCGCGTCGGGCTGTACTACGAGAAGTTCGTCCCCAGTGGGGCGGCGCGTCGCCGTGACCCGGCTCGCCTCGACTACGCAAGTCTGGACATCGCCGAGGTTCGCCGCCGCGGCCGCGGTACGGCGGTGGTCATCGGCGGCAGCATCGCGGGTATCGCGGCGGCCAAGGTGTGCAGTGAAACCTTCGAGCGCGTCATCGTGCTCGAGAAGGACGACCCGCACCGCCGCCGCGAGGGCAGGCCGGGTGCCGCACAGGGCTGGCACCTCCATCACCTGCTCACCGCGGGTCAAATCGAGCTGGAGCGCTTCTTCCCCGGCATCGTGGACGACATGGTGCGCGAGGGCGCGTTCAAGGTCGACATGGCAGCCCAGTACCGAATCCGCTTGGGGGGCAGTTGGAAGAAGCCCGGCACGAGCGACATCCAGATCGTCTGTGCCGGTCGGCCGCTGCTGGAATGGTGCGTGCGGCGCCGGCTGGACGACGAACCGCGGATCGACTTCCGCTACGAGTCCGAGGTCACCGACCTGGTGTTCGATCGCGACAGCAACGCCGTCATCGGCGTCGCCGTTCGCCGTGACGACGGTGCGACAGCCGGAAATGGTGCCCGCCGAGTTCGTCGTGGACGCCTCGGGCAAGAACACCCGTGTCCCGGAGTTCTTGGAGCGCATCGGTATCGGAGCGCCCGAGGTCGAGCAGGACATCATCAACTGCTTCTACTCCACGATGCAGCACCGGGTTCCGCCGGAGCGGCAGTGGCAGGACAAGGTGATGGTGATCTGCTATGCGTACCGGCCCTTCGAGGACACCTACGCCGCGCAGTACTACACTCGACAGCTCACGCACCATCCTGTCCACCTCGCTGGTGGCGTACAACTGCTACTCGCCGCCGCGAACCGCGCAGGAATTCCGCGAGTTCGCCGATCTCATGCCGTCATCGGTGGTCGGGGAGAACATCGACGGGCTGGAGCCGGCCTCACCGATCTACAACTTCCGCTATCCGAACATGCTGCGGCTGCACTACGAGAAGAAGCGCAACCTGCCGCGTGCCCTGTTGGCCGTGGGCGACGCCTACACCAGTGCCGACCCGGTTTCCGGGCTGGGTATGAGCCTGGCGCTCAAGGAAGTTCGGGAGATGCAGCTGCTGCTGGCGAAGTACGGCCCGGGACACCGGGATCTGCCGCGCCGGTACTACCGCATGATCGCCAAGATGGCCGACACGGCCTGGTTTGTGATCCGCGAGCAGAACCTGCGCTTCGACTGGATGAAGGATGTGGACAAAAAGCGCCCGTTCTATTTCCGCGTCCTTACCTGGTACATGGACCGCCTGCTGGAGTTGGTCCACGACGATCTCGACGCCTATCGCGAGTTCTTGGCCGTCGTCCACCTCGTCAAACCACCGTCGGCGCTGATGAAGCCCGGGATCGCCAGCCGCGTCATCGGCAAGTGGGCGCGGACCAGATTGTCGGGCCAGAAGACGTTGATCGCCCGCAACTACGAAAACCATCCGCTACCCGCCGATCCCGTCGACCAACTCGTCGGCGCGGCGGCCGGTGACGGGCACTGAGAACAGAGGCGAAGATGTCGCAGGTTCATCGGATGCTTGAACTGCCGGGGCACCCGCATCCATGCGGTGGAGGATGGCGAAGGACCGTTGGTGGTGCTGATCCACGGGTTTCCGGAGTCCTGGTACTCGTGGCGTCATCAGATTCCCGCGCTCGCCGCCGCGGGCTACCGGGTGGTGGCCATCGACCAGCGCGGATACGGGCGCTCGTCGAAGTACCGCGTGCAATCGGCTTACCGCATCAAGGAATTGGTCGGCGACATCCTCGGCGTCCTCGACGCCTACGGCGAGGACAAGGCCGTCATCGTCGGTCACGACTGGGGTGCGCCGGTCGCATGGACGTTCGCCTGGCTGCATCCCGAACAGATGCGCCGGCGTGGTCGGGATCAGCGTTCCGTTCGCCGGCCGCGGCGTGATCGGCCTGCCGGGCAGTCCCTTTGGCGAGCACCGTCCCAACGACTACCACCTGGAGCTCGCCGGCGAAGGCCGGGTCTGGTACCAGGACTATTTCTCCGCGCAGGACGGCATCATCGCCGAGATCGAAGAAGACGTGCGGGCGTGGCTGCTCGGGCTGACGTACACGGTCTCCGGTGAGGGCATGATCGCGGCGACCAAGGCGGCCGTCGACGCCGGAGTCGACCTGGCATCGATGGACCCGATCGACGTGATCCGTGCCGGCCCGCTCTGCATGGCCGAGGGCGCACGACTCAAGGACGCGTTCGTTTATCCGGAGACGATGCCGGCCTGGTTCACCGACGCCGATGTCGATTTCTACGCAGGAGAGTTCGAACGCTCCGGTTTCGGCGGGCCGCTGAGCTTCTATCACAACATCGACAACGACTGGCACGACCTGGCCGACCAGGCCGGCAAGCCGCTGACGCCACCGGCAGCTGTTCATCGGCGGACAGTACGACGTCGGCACCACTTGGGGAGCCGAGGCCCTCGACCGCGCGCACGAGGTCATGCCGAACTACCGCGGCACCCACATGGTCGCCGACGTCGGGCACTGGATCCAGCAAGAAGCGCCCAAGGAGACCAACCGGCTGTTGCTCGATTTCCTTGGCGGGTTGCGATAGTGGGCTGTGCGGTCGACATGGTCAAGGCGGCCCCCGATGATCTCGACGGAGCCGAGTTGCGGCGGGCCTTCGGCTGCTTCCCATCCGGGGTGATCGCGGTCTGCGCGCCTGAGCGGCGGCGAACCGGTCGGGATGGCAGCGAGCTCGTTCGCGTCCGTTTCGGTGGCCCCGCCCCTGGTTTCGATCTGTGTCCAAAACTGCTCGACGACGTGGCCGAGGTTGCGGGACCGTCCGCAGCTCGGAGTCAGCATTCTCGCTGAGGGGCACGACGAAGCCTGTATAAGCCTGTCGCGCAAGGCAGGTGACCGGTTCGCCGGCGTGTCTTGGACCGCGCTGCCAGGTGGGGGCGTGGTCGTCCGCGATGCCAGCGCCTGGTTGGACTGCCGCGTGCACGCCGAGATTCAGGCGGGGGATCACATCATCGCCTTGCTCGAGATCAACGCTCTGGGAGCCGATCCCGACACACCGCCACTCGTCTTCCACGGCAGCCGGTTTCGCCGGCTCGCCACCACGGGCAGGTCGGAGGAGCGCGAATGAAAACAACCGATGTGCGGGTATGCCGCGCCATCACCGCGGTGGCGGCCGGGCATCCCGTCGTCCTCATCGACGACACCGCCCAAGATAGTGACGGCTATCTCGTCTTCGCCGCCGAGGCCGCGACCCCGCGGCTGCTGACCTTCACCATCCGACACACCTCGGGTTATGTCCGCGTCGCATTGCCTAGCGCCGAATGCGAGCGGCTGAACCTGCCTCCGATGTGTCATCGCGACTTCCGCACACTGCGTGTCGGTCGACTTTCGCGGGACAGGCACCGGGATCTCGGCCAGAGATCGCGCCCGGACCATCGCGGCACTCGCCGCGGCTGAGTCGGACGCGTCGGATTTCCTCCGTCCGGGTCACGTGGTCCCACTGCAGGCGGGAACGGACGGGGTACTGGAGCGACGGGGACCTGCCGAGGCGGCCGTCGACCTCGCCTGGCTGGCCGGACGCGGACGAGCCGCGGCACTCTGCGAGATCGTCTCCCGCCGCAATCCTGCCCTGATGGCCCGCGGCGTTGAGTTGGTCGAATTCGCCGTCGAACACGGGCTTGCCGTGGTCTCAATCGGCGAACTTGTGGCGTATCGGCGCCGGACCGAACCGCAGGTGGTACGGCAGACGGAAACCATCCTGCCCACCTGGGCCGGCGACTCCCGAGTCATCGGCTTTCGTGACGTGCACGACGGCGGCGAGCATTTGGCGGTGATCATCGGCGCGGCCGGCGCCGGCGTACCCGTTCCGCTACACGTCCACATCGAGTGTCTGACCGGGGACGTGTTCGGCTCGACAGCGTGCCGATGCGGCGGAGAACTCAACGGCGCGCTGACCAGAATGTCGGCCCAGGGCAGCGGCGTGGTGGTGTACCTGCGCCCACCCGGACCGCCACGGGCCTGCGGCCTGTTCGCCCGGGGCGACGCGGTAGCCGGTGACCCCGTGTCGTCGACCGTGGCATGGATCCTGCGCGATCTCGGGGTTTATGCCCTCAGACTTTCCGATGACATGCCAGGATTTGGCCTTGTGCTGTTCGGGGCCATTCGCGAGCACGGCATACAAACCGACGCGTGGGCGGCCGCGGGTTAAAGAACGAAGTGGTGCAACTACATTCGCGAGGCAACCCATGACTTATCCAGACCTGGCCGGTAAAGCCGCGATTGTGACCGGGGCCGGGGCGGGGATAGGCCTGGCGGTCGCCGCACGACTCGCCGCCGAGGACTGCCATGTGTTCTGCGCGGACATCGATGGCGAAGCAGCCACTGCGGCAGCGTCGAAAATCGGAGCCGGTGCAATCGGTCACCGGGTAGATGTCAGCCAGGAGGATCAGGTCATCGGCATGGTCGCGGCCTGCGTCACGGCATTCGGCGGAGTAGACAAGCTCGTCGCCAATGCCGGTGTCGTTCATCTTGCTTCGGTCATCGACACGACCGTCGAGGACTTCGATCGGGTGATCGGGATCAACCTGCGCGGTGCGTGGCTATGTACCAAACATGCGGCCCCCAGGATGGTCGAGCGGGGTGGGGGAGCCATTGTCAACATGTCATCGTTGGCAGGCCATATCGGGGTGGGCGGCACTGCGGCATACGGCATGTCGAAGGCCGGGATCATCCAGCTGAGCCGCAGCACCGCCGCCGAGTTGCGCTTGTCCAACGTGCGTTCCAACGCGCTGCTGCCCGCATTCGTCGACACACCCATGCAGCAAACCGCGATGACGATGTTCGACGAAGCGCTCGGCGAGGGAGGTGCGCGCGCGATGATCGCTCGGCTGCAGGGACGCATAGCCGCACCGGAGGAGATGGCCAGCATCGTGGCGTTCCTGTTGTCCGACGATGCATCGATGATCACCGGAACCACTCAGATCGCCGATGGCGGAACTATCTCCGCGCTGTGGTGACCACCTTCGGGGCCGGCCCGCTGGGTCAGGACCGGCTGGTCAGAATTGACAGCGCGACGGCGGTGATCTCGTCTGCGACTCCGACGTAGCGCGTGAGATGCCATGTGCGAGCTACATCTTCGATAAAGCTGATCGCCGCGGCGACGAGCAATCGCGCCTCGGGGACGGTCGTCGCGGGGACCAGCGTGCGGATCAGGTCAATCCACACGGCCTCACGGTCGGCCTGATTTCTGATGTAACCGTCGCGCACTTCGCTAGAGGCGTGCGACAGTTCGGTGACGGAGACGGCAACGAGGTCGGGAGCGTCCAGGCTGATACGGACATGGCCCTCCACAAGCCCGCGCAGACGTTGCGCCGTTTCGGAATTCGCGCGTATGGCGCGGACCCACTCCAGACTCCGCCACTCGTCGAGGCGGCGGATGAGCGCATCCAGGATGGCTTGCTTGGACGAGAAGGATCGGTACAGCCCGGGGCCCGCGATTCCGGCTCCTTTTCCGATTTCGCTGGTGCTGACAGCCGGGTAACCCTGACCACGGAACAGTCGTGCGCCTGCGGCCAAGAGAGTCTCGTAGCGGGAGAACAGTGCATCGTCGTCGTTCTTCGAGGCGTGAAGTGGCTCCAACCCGCAGACCGGAGGGGTGCGCGCGGCCGCCATGCACGCCTGGTACAAGCGCTCTTTCAGTTCGTCTCCCGGCAAGCTCAGATTGTGCCGGCCCAGGCTGGTGAGGGTGCTCGACACCGCCCAGGCCCGCAGCTCCAAGTGCTGCGGGCTCAGTGCCGGCATCTCCAATCGGACGCCCTCCTGCATGCCCGCGACGATGGCATTGATCCGGTGCCGCACCTCCGCCCGATCGGCATCGTTGAGATACCGGGCTTCGCGCTGCCACAGGACTGTCAACGCCCGGGTCGCGGTTGCCGCGGCGATCAGGTCCGGCAGGTCGATATTCAGCGGCGGAACTGAATCAGTCTCGTGATTCGCACCCCGACGGATGCTCTGATATTCGTCCTGCCCGGCGCGGATCGCCGCGGCCAGCAGCGCCTGCTTGTTCTCGTGGTGGCGATATAGAGCGCGCGCGGTGACGCCTGCCGCTTCCGCGATCTCCTCGAGCTTGACCGAGTGAAAGCCACGTTCGGTGAAAAGCCGAACGGCTTGCTCGGTGATCTGGTTCTTCCGGTCCTTAGGCCTGCGCTTAATGGGTTGGACGACGGTCTCCATCCACTCGAACTCCCTTCGCGCGCACCGGAGCCACAAATCCTGCCAGAAGCATCGCCTACAGCTTCATCCCGCTCTGCCCCTCGAAGTCCGCAAGGTCGAAGTAGTCGCTGAACCGCGTGATCTTGCGATTCTTGACCTCAAACACGCCGGTCACCGGCAGCACGATTTTCCGGCCGTCGTTCATGGTGAAGTAATCGACGCGCTCGACGAGCACCAGACCGGGCTCAGCGGCCAGTGTGAGGATATCGAGCTTGGCATCGGAGAACGCGTCCAGAAAGGCCTGGAAAGTCGCGCGAATGCCGGCAATGCCCTCGATCGGCTTGACCGGCACGTTGTGGTAGACCCCGTCGTCGGCAAAGCCGCTGCAGATGGTTTCGAGGCTGCGCCCCTGCCAGGACCCGAGAAAGTCGCGGACGAGCTTTTCGCTGGCTTCCTTGGTTTCGGTCATGCGAATAGCTCCTCCTCAAGTATCGCTGCGCCGATATGGTCGCAAGCAACAGATTGCGGGGCGGGCGCCATGCCGCACACCACCCCAACCGCGATCCACATCCTCGGACTACAAGATCCATCGGACTAACAAGATACATCAACTAGCATACATGCGCTATTACATCGCTATTTACCGAATGGATCGCCATTTGGGAGACGTATAGCTCATGGACATATGGGTACTTCTGTACCCGCGATTGACCGACGTCGTGGTGTTGGGTAGGCACCTGTGCTGGGCAGCGACGAGTTGCCCAACTTAGGTGAATTCACCCCAGTATGAGGCGCCGAAGGTGTAGCCCGATGCCTTGGCATGCCTACCCGGGGGTCAGAACGATACTCCAGGACCGCTCCGGCAGACGCGAGGCGAAACCTTACGACGTCCCGCTTGGTCATGTCGAAAATACTTGAACCTCAGCCGATTTCGGGCACGCTGGCCAGCCGCACATATGCCGACGCCGCCTCGGCGCGATTGGTCGCATGCAGCTTCCGCAGCACCCGCTTGACGTGAGATTTCACCGTGCCCGCCGAGATCACCAGCTCGTCGGCGATCTGTTGATTGGTGCGGCCGGCGGCCATCAGCCGGAGCACCTCGACCTCGCGACGGGTCAGCATCGCCATCGACCCGCGTCTCCACCTCGGCCAATGACCTTGCGGCCGGGCTACGTTCGACCGGCTCGATCTTGCGCAAGTTCCAGATCGGCGTCCTGCAAGGCGCGGGCAGCCGCGTCCGCGGACGCCAAGGCGCGGCGAACCTCGGCATGCTGGCGGCGCATCCGCTCCAGCAGAACCGTGCGCTCGTAGGCATATCCGAAACCCTCGGCGAACGCCCACACCGTGTCGCGGTCGATCTCGTCGACCAGTCCGACCCGAATAGAGCCGGTCGGCATGCAGGAATCCGATCACCTTGCCCGTCGGCATCACCGGTGCCGCCACGTAGGAATGGGTCAGCGAGAAATCGACGATCGGCCGGTTGACCCGCGGGATCGTTGCGGGCATCGCGCACGATCGCGGGCGCATGCCGGCGGATCATCTGCGGTCTCGAGCAGCATGTGATCCAGCGGCGGCGCCACCGACTGGGCGAAGGCGACCATCTTCTCCGCGCCCGCGACGGTCGTCACCGAAGTACGCTGACTCCATGACCATCCGGCCTTCGTGCACGCGGAACAGCACGGCGCGGTCGAATCCACACGACTCGACCAGTTCGCGCGGTGCCCGGTCGACGATCGTCGCGACGTCGTCGACGGCCCGCAACTTGCTCAGGGCTTCCTGCACCTGCAACAGCGCGAAGGTGCGCCGCTTCGCACCGTCTTCGATCAACTCCCGCTCCAGCGAGCACAGGTCCAGCACCGCATCGAGCGCGTTGAGCGCATGCTCATCGCCGAGCGCCTCCAGCGCATTGCGCACCATGGTCGCCTTGGTGTCGATCGCCTCGGCCACCACCGCCATCGGGTCATCGGTGGGATCGACTCCGCAATCACCGAATGCGTCCCGGTAGCGACGCGCGGCGTCGGTTTCCCTGGCCGGACGCGATGCCCAGCCCGGGTGGTCGCCGTCGGCCAGCGTGCCGGGCGGGCTGGTTCGGACATGCCTCGCTCACTGACACCAGTCACAGTGGTCACTGTCCTCTCGGAAGTGCGCGGTATGCGCCGCAAAACAGCAATTCCCCTCGTACGGGGGCAGGAGTCCTCCCCAACGGGGGATCGATTTGCCGCCGGGGCTGGCAGAGGCTGGTCGACATGTCAACACATGACCTTCAAACGAGCACCGTGGGAAGCGTTTCGGCCCTCGAACTTCTGACCACGCCGCGAGGGCATCGCCAATCCGTATCCGCTGTATGACGAACTGCAGCAGCTCTCGCCGGTTGCCGGGTACCGGGACTGGCCGCCCGGAACGGTTCCCGGGGCCGACGAGCCGGTCACCGCATGGGCGCTGTTCCGCTACGACCAGGTCTTCGAGGCCGCCCGAGACAGCACGACGTTCTCGTCGCGCGATCCGCTGCAGGAGGCGTCGTCGGCGCCGAGCCTGATGCTGGTCAACACCGACCCGCCGAAGCACGAAGTCGAACGAAAACTGGTCAGCCAGGCTTTCTCACCGCGCCGCGTCAAGCGGCTCGAGGGCTGGCTGGACGAGCTGGTTCCGCGAGCTGCTCGCGATGACCTCGGCGCACGGCGACGTCGAGGTGATGGAGTTCGCCGCCGAGATCCCCACCCGGGCGATGGTGCGACTGCTCGGATCTGCCCGACGGCGACCACGTCCGCTTCCGGAGGTGGGCCAACGCGTTCATGCTGTCGTCGTCGCTCACCCCGGAAGAGCGGATCGCCAGCAACCAGGAGATGGTCGAGGCGTTCGCCACCCGGCTCGCCGAGCACACCGCCCGAGTCGGCCGGAGCGTTCGCCCAGCGATGACGTCGAAGACGCCGAGGACCTCATTTCGGCGCTGTTGCGGGCCGAAGTCGACGGCCAACGGCTCACCCCGGAGGAGATCGTTCGGTTCTGCGTCACGCTGGTGGTCGCCGGCAGCGAGACCACGACGTTCCTGATCGGCAATCTGCTGCACGCGATGGCGCGCGAACCCGAGGTCACGGCGCGGATGCGTGCCGACCGGACGCTGCTGAACATCTTTGTCGAGGAGGCGATGCGGCTCGACGGGCCGCCGCAGCGGCTGTTCCGCATCGCCACCCGGGATGTCGAGGTCGGGGGCAAGCTGATCCGCAAGGGCGACTGGGTGGCGCTGTTCTTTGGCTCGGCCAACCGCGACCCGCGGTGTTCCCCGACCCCGGGCGGCTCGACATCGACCGGCCCAATATCCGCCAGCAGCTGTCGCTGGGTCACGGCCTGCACTTCTGCCTCGGCGCGTCGCTCGCCCGGCTGGAGGTCATGGCGGTGCTCAACGCCGTGCTCGATCGCTATCAGACGATCGCGCTGACCGACGACCCCGGCACCAAGCAGACCGCCAGCCTGCTGACCCACGCGTTTGTCCGCCTGCCCCTGCACCTTTCATGACCACCATCATCGATCACGCAATATCGAGGCGACCAAGGCGATCTACGCCGCGGTGCCGGCCGGCGATCTCCACACCGCGCTCGAGTCACCTCGATCCCGACGTACGCATCACCTACTACGGCACCGAGGACATCCCATATGCAGGCGATTACCGGGGCATCGAGGAAGCGACGACATTCTTCACCAAGGTCGGGCTGAACATCGCGATCGTCGAGATGGAGGCGTGGAAGTTCATCGCACAAGGCGACGACCTGGCCACCTGGGGCCGGCAGCGGTTCCGGCACCTTGCCACCGGAAACGAATGGGAATCGGAGTTCGCGCACATCATCACGCTGCGCGACGGTCGCTGGCTGCACTTTCGGGACTTCATGAATTCCGCCCTCACACTGCAGGCGTTCACCCGATGAGAGTCCGATGAGAGTCAAGGCCGACCGCGAGATCTGCATGGCCACCGGCATGTGCGTGATGGCGGCCGACGTGTTCTTCGACCAGGACGCCGACGGCATCGTGCTGCTTGGCTCCGACGAGGTGCCGGCCGACGCGGAGCGCAGGGTGCACAACGCGGTCAAGTTGTGCCCGTCGGGGGCGCTTCAACTGGTGTCGGAGTGACCGGATTTGGCTCGGCCCGGCACCTGAAGTCGAAGTTGCGGCCTCGCCAGGCCGCACGAAAGTCGCGGATGTCCGCCACACTCGATCCACCCCAAGTGCGCCCCAAAGCACGGTACTACCAAAATACATCATCAACTGTAAGCGGTGTCTCGCTTCGACATTTACGAAAAAATCGCCGATCATGATGCGTATTGTCTATGGACATGTTGGACTTGGGCCGCGTACCCTCTCGGATGTCACTCATCCAACTCGACCTGTCCGGGGGACCAGCGTGAGCAACCCCACCCGACGACACAGCATCGATTCGACGAGGTGCGCGGCGCCATGGTGATGGTGGTCGGCGAGGCTTCTGCGGCCACCAAGCCGGTAGGCGCGATGGGCGACTTCTTCGCGATGACACTGGACACTTTCGTGTGCATGTTCAGGCCACCTTTCGCGTGGCGTGAATACCTAGATCAGTGCTGGTTCGTGGCGCGGGTGTCGACGCTGCCCGGTGTATTGATGACGATCCCGTGGGCGGTGATTTCGGGGTTCCTCTTCAATGTCCTGCTGACCGATATCGGTGCCGCGGATTTTTCCGGCACTGGCTGCGCGATCTTCACTGTGGACCAGAGCGCCCCGATCGTCACGGTCTTGGTGGTCGCGGGCGCGGGCGCCACCGCCATGTGTGCCGACCTGGGCGCGCGAACCATCCGTGAGGAACTCGACGCGCTGCGGGTAATGGGCATCAACCCGATCCAGGCGCTCGCGGTTCCGCGCGTGCTGGCGGCCACCACCGTGTCACTGGCCCTGAGTTCGATAGTGATGGCAACAGGTCTCATCGGCGCCTTCTTTTGCTCGGTGTTTCTCATGCACGTCTCGGCCGGCGCGTGGGTGGCGGGTCTGACCACGCTCACCCACACCGTCGACGTCATCATTTCGTTGATCAAGGCGACGTTGTTCGGACTGATGGCCGGCCTGATCGCCTGCTACAAGGGCATGTCGGTCGGCGGTGGACCGGCCGGTGTGGGTCGGGCGGTCAATGAAACCGTGGTGTTTGCCTTCATCGTCTTGTTCGTCATCAACATCATCGTCACCGCCGTCGGCATGCCGTTCATGGTGTCGTGAGGTGAAACCATGACGGTGAGTGTTCCGAGCGGCCCCATCCGGGTGCAGCGCATGACGAAATCCTTTGCCGGCGAATGGAATCGGCTGGGATCCCAGATGCGGTTCTATGTCACCACCCTGGCCGGGATTCCCGATGCGGTCATCAACTACCGCGGCGAGCTGCTGCGGGTGATCGCGCAAATGGGGTTGGGAGCCGGGACTCTGGCCGTGATCGGCGGAACGGTGGTCATCGTCGGGTTCCTGGCGATGACCACCGGCGCAATCGTGGCGGTGCAGGGCTACAACCAGTTCGCCTCCGTGGGCGTGGAGGCCCTGACCGGCTTCGCGTCGCGCCTTTTTCAATACCCGGGAGATTCAGCCGGGAACGGTGATGGTCGCGTTGGCGGCCACCGTCGGCGCCGGGGCCACCGCACAGCTGGGCGCGATGCGGATCAATGAGGAAATCGACGCGCTCGAGGTCATCGGCATCCGCAGCGTCAGCTACCTGGCCTCCACCCGGGTGGTGGCGGGTGTGGTGGTCGCCATCCCGCTGTTCTGCACCGGACTCTTGACGGCCTATCTGGCTGCCCGCCTCGGCACCACGCTCGTCTACGGGCAGGGCTCCGGCGTGTACGACCACTACTTCAACACGTTCCTGAGGCCCACCGACGTGCTCTGGTCGTTGTTTGAAGTCGTCGTGGTCGCGCTGATGATCATGCTGGTGTGTACCTACTACGGGTTCAACGCACACGGCGGGCCGGCCGGGGTGGGGGAGGCCGTCGGCCGGGCCGTGCGCGCGTCGATGGTCGTGGCGTCGATCGCGATCGTCATCATGACGTTGGCCATCTACGGCCAGTCCGGCCGACTTCCACCTGGCGAGCTAGCGGCGATGAAGCGCGGGCCGGGCAAACACCGTCTCGCACGACAGGTGGTGGACGCTGATCCTGTTCGCGGTGATCGGCGCGTTGTCCTGGTGACGGCGACGTCCTTCGATGGCACATTCCGGTCCTACGTGCCGGTGACGCTGACCGCCGATCGCTCCGGCCTGGTGATGGACACCGACGCCAAGGTCATGATGCGCGGTGTACAGGTCGGCCGGGTCAGCCAGATCAGCCAAATTGTCAGGCCAAGAACGGGGCCAGCCTGAAGCTGGAGATCGACCCCGACCAGATCCGGTACATCCCCGCCAACGTCGAGGCACAGATCAGTGCCACCACCGCCTTCGGCGCCAAGTTCGTCGAACTGGTGATTCCGCAGAATCCGAGTCCTGCAACGGCTGTCCGCCGGCGCTGTGCTGCATTCGAAGAATGTCAGCACCGAGATCAACACGGTGTTCGAAAACGTCGTCGACCTGCTCGGCATGATCGATCCGCTCAAGCTCAACGCGGTGCTGACCGCGGTGGCCGAGGGCGTGCGCGGACAGGGCGAGCGGATCGGCGAAGCCACCACCGATCTCAACCAGGTGCTGCAGGCACTCAACGCGCGCAGCGAAACCATGCGGCAGAACTGGCGATCGTTCAAGAACTTCAACGACACCTACGACGCGGCCGCCCAGGACATCGTGACGATCCTGAACGCCGCCAGCACCACCAGCGCCACCGTGGTGAATCATTCGACACAGCTGGATGCCCTGCTGCTCAACGTGATTGGTGTGTCGAACACCGGGGTCAACCTGCTCGGCCACGAGCCGGGACAATCTCGTCGCGTCGGTCAACATCCTGGAGCCGACCACAAACCTGCTGCTGCAAGTACAACCCCGAGTACACCTGCTTTCTGCAGGGCGCCAAGTGGTACCTGGACAACGGGGGCTATGCGGCGTGGGGTGGCGCCGACGGCCGGACGCTGCAACTCGATGTCGGGCTGTTGTTGGGCAACGACCCCTACGTCTACCCCGACAACCTGCCGATCGTCGCGGCCAAGGGCGGCCCCGGCGGAAAGCCGGGCTGTGGGTCACTGCCGGATGCCACCAAGAACTTCCCGGTGCGCGAACTCGTCACCGACACCGGCTGGGGAACCGGGCTCGACATCCGGCCCAACCCCGGCATCGGGCACCCCTGCTGGGCCGACTACTTCCCGGTGACCCGCGCCGAACCCGAACCGCCGTCGGTATCCGCGCAGTGCATCCCCGGACCGGCGATCGGACCCGATCCCGCCGGGGCCCGCCGTACGGGGCGGCCGCTGTACGGGCCGGGCGGAGTGCCGCTGTGGCCGGGAGTGCCCCCGACTGGAGACCGGGTCCGCCGCCGCCATGAGCCACGGCCATGACCACCATTCAGGACGAGCGAGGAGAGCAGCGATGAGGGAGAACCTGCGAGGCGTGGTCACGCGCTTCAGCATCTTCCTGATGGTTGCCTGCTGACCGCGTTCTTGCTGTTTGCCGTCTTCGGTGAGTTGCGGTTCGGCGACGGCAAGACCTACTTCGCCGAGTTCACCAACGTGTCCGATCTGCAGCGAGGGCAACTTGGTCCGCATCGCCGGCGTGGAGGTCGGCAAGGTCACGAAGATCTCGATCAACCCGGACGCGACGGTGCGGGTCGAGTTCACCGCCGACAATTCGGTCACCCTCACCGAGGGCACCCAGGCGGTGATCCGATACGACAACCTGTTCGGCGACCGCTACCTGGCATTGGAGGAAGGGGCCGGCGGGCTGAAGGTCCTCAGTCCCGGACAAACGATTCCGCTGTCGCGCACCAAGCCGGCGCTGGACCTGGACGCCCTGATCGGCGGCTTCAAGCCGCTGTTTCGCGCGCTGAACCCCGATCAGGTCAACGCGCTGAGCGAACAGCTGATGCACGCGTTTCAGGGACAGGGCGCCACGATCGGGTCCTTCCTGGAACAGGCTGCGGCAGTGACCAATACGTTGGCCGACCGGGATCAGCTGATCGGGCAGGTCGTCGACAACCTCAACGTGGTGTTGGGTTCGCTCGGGGGCCAGAGCGACCAGCTGGACAAGGCGGTGACATCGCTGTCGCAACTGGTGCACGGACTCGCCGAACGCAAGACCGACATCTCCAACGCGGTGGCCTACACCAACGCCGCCGCCGGTTCGATCGCCGACCTGCTGTCGCAAGCCCGGCCGCCGTTCACCCAGGTGGTTCACGAAACCGACCGGGTCGCCGACATCGCGCTCGCCGACCACGACTACCTCGACAACCTGCTCAACACGCTGCCGGATCGATACCAGGCGCTGGTCCGCCAGGGCATGTACGGCGACTTCTTCGCCTTCTACCTGTGCGACGTCGTGCTCAAGGTCAACGGCAAGGGCGGCCAGCCGGTGTACATCAAGGTGGCCGGTCAGGCCACGGGACGGTGCGCGCCGAAATGAAATCATTCGCCGAACGCAACCGGCTGGTCATCGGCACCGTCGGCATCGTGGCGGTTGCCGGACTTGTGCTGGCCGCCCTGCAATACCAGAAGCTGCCGTTCTTCAACCAGGGCAAAACGGTCGCCGCGTATTTCGCCGACGCGGGCGGGCTGCGCACCGACAACACCGTGGAGGTCTCGGGCTATCCGGTGGGAAAAGTGTCCAGCATCGAACTCGACGGGCCCGGGGTGCTGGTTACGTTCAACGTAGACAACAATGTTCGGCTCGGCGACCGCACCGAGGTCGCGATCAAGACCAAAGGTCTGTTGGGCAGCAAGTTCCTCGACGTGACCCCCCGCGGCGAGGGCCAGCTCAAAGGTCCCATCCCGATGGAGCGGACCACCTCGCCCTACCAATTGCCCGATGCACTGGGCGACCTGGCCACCACGATCAGCGGATTGAACACCGGCCAGCTCTCTGACTCGCTGGGCACGCTGGCGCAGACCTTTGCCGACACACCGGCCGATTTCCGAGTCGCGATCAAAGGGGTGGCCCGGCTCGCGCAAACGCTCGACGAGCGCGACGCGCAACTGCGCAGCCTGCTCGACAACGCCGCCAAAGCCACCGGGGTGCTGGCCAAGCGCACCGACCAGATCGTCGGCCTGGTGCGGGACACCAATGCGCTGCTGGCGCAGCTGCGGACACAAAGCGCCGCCCTGGATCAGATCTGGGCCAACATCTCGGCGGTGTCGCGGCAATTGCAGGGCTTCATCGCCGAGAACCGCGAGCAACTGCGACCGGCGCTGGACAAGCTCAACGGGGTGCTGGCGATCGTCGAAAACCGCAAGGAACGCGTGCAGCAGGCCATCCCGCTGGTCAACACCTATGTCATGTCGCTGGGTGAGTCGCTGTCGTCCGGCCCGTTCTTCAAGGCCTATGTGGTGAATCTGCTGCCCGGCCAGTTCGTGCAACCGTTCATCAGTGCGGCGTTCTCCGACCTGGGGCTGGACCCGGCCACGTTGCTGCCGTCGCAGCTGACCGACCCGC
Source organism: uncultured Actinomycetota bacterium (assembly GCA_963763005.1). GTDB lineage: Bacteria > Actinomycetota > Actinomycetes > Mycobacteriales > Mycobacteriaceae > Mycobacterium. The sequence goes on along the minus strand of CAVXMI010000004.1, from coordinate 402,421 downwards.
CGACCGGCCAGCCCGGGTACCCCGCCGCTGCCGGTGCCCTACCCGCGGACCGGCCAGGGCGGCGAGCCGCGGCTGACCTTGCCCGACGCGATCACCGGCAATCCCGGCGATCCGCGCTATCCGTACCGGCCGGAGCCGCCGGCCCCGCCGCCCGGCGGCCCGCCGCCCGGACCGCCCGCGCCCGCGCCACCCGGGTTGGCATCCAGGCCCGAACCGGCACCGGCGCAGCAGCCCGGAGTCGGCCCGTGACAACGAAGCTGCGACGTGCCCGCTCCGTCTTGGCGAACCGCCCTTGCCCTGGTGCTCGTCGCGGGCGTGATCGTCGCGATGCGAGCCGTCGGGGGATGCCGACCCGAACGATCGTGGTCGCCTACTTCGACAACAGCAACGGCGTGTTCGCCGGCGACGACGTACGCATCCGGGGCGTGCCCGTCGGCAAGATCGTCAAGATCGAACCGCAGCCGCTGCGATCCAAGATCTCGTTCTGGTTCGACAGCAAGTACAAGGTGCCCGCCGACGCCAAGGCGGCGATCCTGTCGCCGCAACTGGTCACCGGCCGGGCCATCCAGCTGACCCCGCCCTACACCGGCGGACCGACGATGGCCGACGGCGCGGTCATCCCGCAGGACCGCACCGCGGTGCCGGTCGAATGGGACGACCTGCGGGACCAACTTCAGCGGCTCACCGAGTTGCTGAAGCCCACCCAGCCCGGTGGCGTGAGCACGCTGGGTGCGCTCATCAACACCGCCGCCGACAACCTGCGCGGGCAGGGCGCCACCATCCGCGACACCATCATCAAACTGTCGCAGGCGGTTTCGACGCTCGGCGACCACAGCAACGACATCTTCGCCACCTTCAAGAATCTGTCGACGCTGGTGTCTGCGCTGCATGACAGCGCCGATCTGCTCGAGCAGCTCAACCACAACCTGGCCGCGGTGACCGTCGCTGCTGGCCGACGACCCGAACAAGGTCGGCCAGGCGGTCGAGGACCTCAACGCGGTCGTCGGCGACGTGCAGAGTTTCGCCGCCGACAACCGCGAGGCGATCGGCACCGACGTCGGACAAGCTCACCTCGATCACCCAGCACGCTGGTCGCCAGCCTCGACGACATCAAGCAGACGCTGCACATCGGCCCGACGGTGTTGCAGAACTTCAACAACATCTTCGAACCGGCCAACGGTGCGCTGACCGGCGCGCTGGCGGGCAACAACTTGGCCAACCCGATCGGCCTTCCTGTGCGGCGCGATCCAGGCCGCCTCGCGGCTGGGAGGCGAGCAAGCGGCGAAACTCTGCGTGCAGTACATGGCGCCGATCGTCAAGAACCGCCAGTACAACTTCCCGCCGATAGGGGAGAACCTCTTCGTCGGCGCGCAGGCCAGGCCCAACGAGGTCACCTACAGCGAGGACTGGATGCGGCCCGATTACGTTCCGCCGGCACCGAATTCGCCGCCCGCGCCGCCGTTTCCGGCCGGCGCTGGCGCCAAGAGGCGTCGACCGATACCGACGGTGACCACCGACCCGACGGCCGGCCTGCGCGGCATGATGCTGCCGCCGGGGGGTGGCTCGATGAAGAGCCGCTCGCTGCGACCGCGAGCCTGGCGACCGATCGCTGGTGACGATCGTGGCCGGGATATCCGGCTGCGGCTGGCGCGGGCTGAATTCGCTGCCGCTGCCCGGCACCGAAGGCAACGGCCCGGGTTCGTTTGTGATCCAGGCGCAGATGCCGGACGTCAACAACATCCAGCCGAATTCGCGGGTGCGCGTCGCCGACGTGACGGTCGGTCACGTCACCAAGATCGAGCGTCAGGGCTGGCACGCGTTGGTGACCATGCGCTCAACGGCGACGTCGACCTGCCCGCCAACGCGACCGCCAAGATCGGCACCACCAGCCTGCTGGGTTCCTACCACATCGAGCTGGCGCCGCCGAAAGGTGAAGCGCCGCAAGGCAAGCTGCGCGACGGCTCGCTCATTCCGCTGTCGCACGGCAGTGCCTACCCGAGTACCGAGCAGACGCTGGCCGCGCTGTCGCTGGTGCTCAACGGCGGCGGCGCTGGGCCAGGTGCAGGACATCACCGAGGCGTTGAGCACCGCGTTTCGTGGCCGCGAGCAAGATCTGCGCAGCCTGATCGGGCAGCTGGACAAATTCACCGCCCACCTCAACGACCAGTCCGGTGACATCATCGCGGCCACCGACAGCCTGAACCGCTCTGGTCGGCAAGTTCGCCGACCAGCAACCGGTGCTGGATCGGGCGCTGGCCACCATCCCCGACGCGCTTGGCGGTGCTCAACGACGAGCGGGACAAGCTCGTCGAAGCGGCCGATCAGTTGAGCAAATTCAGCGCCCTGACCGTCGACTCGGTCAACAAGACCAAAGCGAACCTGGTCAACGAATTACAGCAGATCGGACCGGTGTTGGAGTCGCTGGCCAATGCCGGTCCGACCCTGACCCGATCGCTGAGCCTGCTGGCCACCTTCCCGTTCCCGAACGAGACGTTCGAGAATTTCCAGCGCGGCGACTACGCCAACCTGACCGCGATCGTCGACCTCACGCTCAGCCGGATCGACCAGGGTCTGTTCACCGGTACCCGATGGGAGTGCCATCTGACCCAGCTCGAGCTGCAGTGGGGCCGCACTATCGGCCAGTTCCCCAGCCCGTGCACCGCGGGCTACCGCGGCACCCCTGGCAATCCGCTGACCACCGCCTACCGCTGGGATCAGGGGCCCTAGATGCTGCACCTACCGCGACGAATCATTCGTCCAGCTGAGCCATCTTCACCGTGATCGCCGTGGGCGTGGTGGCGATCACGTTTCTGCACTTCGTCAAGTTGCCGGCCATGCTGTTCGGCGTCGGCCGCTACACGGTGACGATGGAACTGCCGGAAAGCGGCGGGCTGTACGGCACCGGCAACGTCACCTACCGCGGCTTCGAAGTGGGCCGGGTGGAATCGGTGCGGCTGACCGACACCGGTGCCGGAATCGGCGTTGTAGCGGTGCTGTCGCTGAAATCGGGCATCGACATCCCGTCGGACCTCAAAGCCGAGGTGCACAGCCAAACAGCGATCGGCGAATCCTACGTCGAGTTGTTGCCGCGCAACGCGACCTCGCCGCCGCTGAAGGACGGCGACGTCATCCCGCTGGCCGACACCTCGGTGCCACCCGACATCAACGACCCTGCTCAGCGCCGCAAACACCGCGTCTGGAGGCGATACCGCGCGACAACCTCAAGACCGTCATCGACGAGTCCTACACCGCGGTGGGCGGGCTGGGGCCCGAACTGTCCCGGCTGATCATGGGATCGTCCAACCTGGCCATCGATGCGCGCAAGAATCTCGACCCGCTGGTGGCGCTGATCGACCACGCGCAGCCGGTGCTCGATTCGCAGACCCACACCTCGGATGCCATTGCCGGGTGGGCATCGCACCTGGCCGCCGTCACCACCGAACTGCAGACCCACGACGCCGCGGTCGCCGGTGTCATCGACCAGGGCGGCCCGGCGCTGGGCGAGGTGCGTCAACTGTTCGAGCGCGTAGCAACCCACGCTGCCGACTCCTGCTGGCCAACCTGGTCAGCGTCGGCCAGGTCGCGCTCGACCTACCAGAACGACATCGAACAGCTGCTGGTGGTGTTCCCGATGTCCGTCGCCGCCGATCAGGCCGGCATCCTGGCCAACGTCAACACCAAGCAGGCCTACCGGGGCCAGTACCTGAGCTTCAACCTCAACCTCAACCTGCCGCCGCCGTGCACCACCGGATTCCTGCCGGCCCAGCAGCAGCGCGTAGCCGCCATCGAGGACTACCCGGACCGCCCGGCCGGCGACCTGTACTGCCGGGTGCCGCAGGACTCGCCGCTCAACGTGCGCGGCGCCCGCAACATCCCGTGTGAAACCGTGCCCGGCAAGCGCGCACCCACGGTGAAGTTGTGCGAGAGCAACGAACACTACGTGCCGCTCAACGACGGCTGGAACTGGAAGGGCGACCCCAACGCCACGCTGTCGGGTCAGGGCATCCCCCAGCTGCCGCCCGGTTCGTCGCCGCCTCCGCGGGTCCGCCGCCGGCACCGCCACCGCCTATCGCCGTTGCCGAATACGACCCGGCCACCGGTATCTATACCGGGCCCGACGGGCACCAGTACGCCCAATCCGATCTGGCACTCACCGCGCCGAAAAACAAGACATGGCAATCGATGCTGCTGCCGCCGGGCAGCTGAACTGAGGATGGAGGGACGCCATGTCGGTAGCCACCGATCTGGTCCTGGATGACGACGCCGACGACCTCGCTGCGGCCGACCTCGAGGAGGCTGGCACCGAATCCGAAATGGCGGAGGTGGACGCGGGGGCGGATAACGAGCCTTCGGCCGAGTCGGAGAAGCCGAAGAAGGTCATTTCTGCGCCGCGGCGCGCGATCATTTTCGGTTTGATGGTCGTGATCTCGTTGGCGACGCTGCTGTGCTGGTTCGGATTTCGCGTCCATCAGGCGCAGCAGACGCAGGCTGCGCGTAGCGCATTTCTGCAAGTGGCCAGGCAGGGCGCGTTGAATCTGACGACCATCGACTGGCGGCATGCCGACGCCGACGTGCGCCGCATTCTGGACAGCGCCACCGGCGAGTTTCACAACGACTTCACCAAGCGGTCGCAGCCTTTCGTCGAAGTGCTGCAGCAAGCCAAGGCCACCACCGTGGGCACGATTACCGAGGCAGGGCTGGAGTCGCTGACCGGTGACACGGCCCAGGCGTTGGTGGCAGTATCCGTGCAGACCTCGAACGCCGGCGAAGCCGACCCGGTTCCGCGGGTGTGGCGACTGCGTATCACCGTCCAGAGGGTGGGCGATCAGGTCAAGGTCTCCAACGTGGGATTCGTTCAATGAGCGAAACAACCACTGAGCCAACGCAAACCGAGAATGCGCCGCACCGCATCCGCTGGTCGCGGGTAATCGCCTATGGGCTGCTGCCCGGGCTGGTACTGCTGCTGGCCAGTGGCACCGGCTACCTGAAGTGGCGAGACAGTTCCGTGCGTGACGCCCCCGTGGCACGCGCGGAATCGGTGCAGGCCGCTACCGAAGGCACGATTGCGCTGCTGTCCTACCGGCCCGATACGGTGCAGCAGGATCTCGAGGCCGCGCGGGGCAGGCTGACCGGCACGTTCCTGAACGCTTACACGCAGCTGACCCACGAGGTGGTGATCCCCGGAGCCAAGCAGAAGCAGATCTCTGCCGTGGCCACCGTGCCGGGTGCGGCGTCGATATCGGCCTCCGCCAACCACGCCGTCGTTCTGCTGTTCGTGAACCAGACCATCATCGTCGGCCAGGACGCACCGACCAGCACCGCCTCCAACGTTCGGGTCACCCTGGACAAAATCGACGGGCGTTGGCTGATCTCGCAATTCGACCCGGTCTGAGAGCTCACACTCATGCAGCGCCGACGCGCGGTATATCGCACCTTGGACAAGCGGCTTGCGGCTGTGGTTTTCGCGACTGCACTGTTGGTCGGCGCCGCAACGGCGGAGGCGGTACCGCGTGCGCGCGCCGATGTGACGGCCTACCTGGTCAACGTGACGGTGCGCCCCGGCTACAACTTCGCCAACGCAGATGCCGCCTTGGGCTACGGACATGGACTCTGCGACAAAGTATCTCAGGGCCGCACCTATGCACAGGTGATGGGTGACATCAAGGCTGACTTCAACACCGCCGACGAATACCAGGCCTCGTATCTGCTCAGCCAAGCGGTCAATGAACTCTGCCCGGCACTGATCTGGCAGTTACGAAAATCTGCGGCCAACTACCGGCCATGAAGGAAGGGAAACAACATGGAGCATCAGGCACTGACCTTGTCCGGTGCGCTCGCGTTGGCTGCCGGCGCCGTATTCGGTGCGCCCGCGGCACAAGCCGACAACAAGCGACTCAACGACAGCGTGGTCGCCAATGTGTTCACCGTTCAGCATCAGGCGGGCTGCGCCAACGACGTCAAGATCAACCCGCAACTGCAACTGGCCGCCCAATGGCACACCCTCGATGTGCTGAACAACCGAAACCTGCACGGCGACAACGGTTCTGGCGGGTCCATGCCGCAGGACCGCGCGAATGCCGCCGGCTTCCACGGGAAGGTAGCTGAAACCGTGGCGATCAATCCCGCCGTGGCGATCAGCGGCATCGAGTTGATCAACCAGTGGTATTACAACCCCGCGTATTTCGCGATCATGTCCAATTGCGCCAACAGCCAAATAGGGGTGTGGTCGGAGAACACCCCGGATCGCACCGTCGTGGTGGCTGTTTACGGGCAGCCTGATCGACCTCCCGAGACACCACCTGGGGGAGCGCAGACCAGGCCGCCGTCTCCAGTGGCGCTGCAGGAGGACGTTCCGATCGATCCCAGCCCCGATTACGACGCCAGCGACGAGATCGAATACGGCATCAACTGGCTCCCATGGATCCTGCGCGGCGTGTATCCCCCGCCCGCCATGCCGCCACAGTAGACAGTGTCTCCTGCGCCCGCGCCCCGGCGCACCGCCGCCGCTCGCAGCCGCCGAATACGACCTCGCCACAGACACATACATCGGTCCTGGCCCTAGGCCCCTACAGTCAGGTGGCCGCCACCGCTCCGAACCGATCCGCGGTGGCGGCCAGCACCTCCCGGCACCCGGTCCACATGTGCTTGATGATGTCGGCGGCCGGCGGAAGGTCATCGATTCGGCCAGCTACCTGACCGGTGTTCGCGACGCTGGCGTCCATGTCCCCGTCGAAGTAGAGCTGCTGCACCCGTTGCAGCGCGGCACCGCCTTCTTCGAAAGAGGCCGAGGCATCGATCTTTTCAGCGGCCGAGGTCCGGATCACCCGCATCATTCGTTTGCCGTCGAGCGGAAGCATGACGGTGGCTGTCTCATCCGCATGGATGACCGCCCGCTTGAGGTTGCCGTGCACCGGCAAGTCCGCCGAGGCGAGCAGCCGCGTACCCATCTGCACGCCTTCGGCGCCGAGAACAAGTGCAGCCGCCATGGATCGGGCATCACAGATCCCGCCCGCGGCCACGATCGGTATGTCGACGTGAGCAGCCACCAACGGCAGCAGCACCATCGTTGAGGCTCCGAACCGATTCTTGAACCCGCCTCCTTCAACACCCTCGACCACGAGTCCGTCGACCCCGGCGTCGACGGCTTTCTTAGCCGACGCCAAAGTGCCCACCACATGGAACACGGTGATACCCGCGTCATGGAGCCGGACCGTGAACAGCCAGGGGTCACCTGCTGAGGTAGTCACGAACCGAATGCCGTTGGCGACGAGAAGGTCCACAACGGCCGGGTCGCGGTTCATAATGAGCGCGATGTTGGCGCCGACAGAACGGTCGCTCCGATCGCGCACCCGTTGCACGTCGGCTCGACCCTGCTCAGAGGTCGTCTCGATAATGCCCAGCGCACCGGCGTTGGACACCGCCGCGGCCAGCCGGGTGCCGGCGATGTAGGTCATCGGCGCCTGAATGATCGGGATATCGATCTGGGCGAGCTTGCAGACCCGGTTCGGCGCGGGCACCCCAGTCTGGTCAATCGGCATGATGCCCTCCCGGTTTGGTGCCGCGCGGGTCGATGAGGTCACGAAAGCCTTCCGCCCGGTAGACGGATGCGCCGAGGTGTCGGACCCGCTCGGTCAACGCCTTGTCCGACGTTACGACACTAATTTCGCCAGGTTGGGCGTCGGCTTGCACCAGCCGGACGATCTCGTCGTCGGCCGAGTTGGCGGCGCCTTTGGGCGCATGTGCTACCTCGATCACCGATGAGCGGATGGCGGTTGACGGCGGCCGCTCGAACACCACCGTCACCTGGTCGCCATCGACCTCAGCGCAAGCCCAACGGTCAAGCATTTCCACCAGCGCGGCCATTGCGCGGTGGCGGTCCCGCCACCAGCCGTCCGGGCGACTCCCGATCACGTTCATACCGTCGACGATCCACCGCACACCTCACGGTACGACGACGTCAGGCCGCCGCATGGCGCGTATGCGCGCGCCGCGCTAAAACCACCAGCGCTTCCGGGTTTTCTTGTCGATCTCGGCGCGGAACTTCTCGTAGTGCTGCTGAGCGGATCTCTCTTCTATCGCTCCAAGGGCGTTGACGACCTCGAGGTGCGAGAGGATGAGCAGCCCGTTCAACTGCTTGAGTCGTTCCCGGTTGTTCTCCAGCGACTCTTCGTCGTCGACGTGGATGAGCAGGAAGTCACGGAGCGCCTGGCTGCCGGTCATGCGCTCCGGGACCTTCATCTGCCGCAAGATTGTGGCCATGTCGGGGTTGGTCACAACACCCTCTCTTTCGCTTCCATCGCTATCAAGTGACAGCGCAAGCGTAGGAGACTAGCCCACGTCTGCGGATGGGTGCGGCGGTAAAGCCGTCCGTGAGAAGCTTCGCTACTGCGGTCGGATGATGGTGAGCGACTCGTCGGCACGCGGAGAGGATGCTGAACACCGACATCGGCGGACGCTGTGCGCATCAAGCATCACGTGCCCCCGAACGCGGCATGGAGCACCTCGGCGATGGCTCAGGGCGGCGGTGACCACGGACAGGCGTAATCTCGACGACGAGTCGTTTCGTTGTCGCGGATAACCCGCGTTCGTTGGGTGCGGGCCAGGCCCACGGGCAATGTGATTCCTCCCTCGTCCCGCATCCGCGGGATGGTCGATGTCGACGTGAAGGATGACGCCGTGGAGCGCAAAGTCTCGCCCGCTTGTTGGGGCCCGCTGCGACCGTCAGATGCGGTGACCCGCCGATGACCGTGGCACGGCGCCGAGCCAATCTCATTCGGCTCAGCTTGGCGTTGGAGCTGGGTCGTGACATCGACGGAGCATGGTGGCCACATACGGGGCGAATCGCCGGCGAGCTACCCGATCTGGTCGGCGTGATGGGCACGCGGTTGGGTGACATCATCGAGATCAATTGCAACTGGTCTTCGCTGCAACGTCCGCCCGACTTGAATTGGCTGGACTGGCAACACAAGCACCAACACCTGATGACAATCAGGGGAAGTGATGGCTGGGCGAACCTTCTGATTGTGCCGTTTACGACCAACAGCGCACTGGCCACCATGCTGCTGCGCCGGGCCGCCGAACTGCCGATCGAACCCGCTCACCGCGAAACACTGGCGTTTCGCACTGCTGAGGCGATACTGCGCGCCGCACGAATGCAACTCGCAAAGCCCTGAGCCGCCGGTCTATTCTGAGCCAACCCCACCCACCTACCGGGCAGAGTTAATCGTCTCCGAATCTGGCGACAAGTCCGGACCGCGAGGCCGAGATTCTGTTAGGCCAGGCGCTCACCAGATTGCAGGTCGCCGCGGTCTTCGCCTTCGCGTTCGTCCTCATCCGCGGGTCCCACAGCCGATGCCAGCCCTGCTTTGGAGGTACCACCGGCTGGTGCGCCCGCGCCCATCCCACTGCCCACGGGCGCAGCGCCACCCATCGCCGACGATCCGGCGTTGGCGGCGGCTGACGCCATCGGCGACGATGGCGCTTGAATCAACTGGGACGCAAGCGGGGTGCGCGCCGCCGCTGAAGCTTCGCCGGGCAGCGCCCCTGCCCGCATCAGTCCTGCGCCAACGCTTGCACCTGATCCACCCGCCAACGGATGGTTGGACATCGCACCGGTACCGAACGTCAAGGCACCGGCAGCGTTGTCGTCGGCCTCCCCATACATACGGGCAATGTCCGTCAACGCCGTGCCCGTCCGCATCAGCTCTTCTTGAGCAGCTGTGTTCGAAGCAAGCATCGTGGCTGCCTCCTGGGCGAACGCCATCGCCGCCTGCGCCGAGACCTCTTCACCCCCCGCGGGGATCAGCCCGGTCAGTACCGACATCGCCGCCGAAGCACCTGCATTTATGCCCTGACTTCCGATGTCGACCAATTGTGAACCAATGTCGCCAGCGGCTGGGTTGTGTGACATGGAATCCATTTGCATGCAGCTCCTGTGTATTTGTGCACGGACACAACCGTTCGTCATGACCGCGTGCCAACCCAACGATCAGCGGGCCCGAGGCGCGACCACCGCCGCAAACTCCGGTCCAGCTGCGCTGGGCGATTACCCGATTCTAGAGGTCTACTGGGCGCCTAGCCGGCCTGTTTGACCGTTTTGGGGCATTACCAGCGGCCCAACTAGCCAAACCGCATGAACCCGCACAGCCAGACTGCGACGGACTTCGGCCCCAGGTGCTGATCTGTTGTGCACGCCACACCGCGGTTGCTCTGGCCCCCGGCGCACTGAAGTCGGCGTGCTCTGTTCGCGCCCGTGCCAGGAGTGAGCACAATGCGCAAAACCATGAAATCGCCGCTTCTCACATTGCCTCGCCGACGGCGTCGGGTTGTGCGAGGCGTTGGCGGACGCGGCTTGTGGCCGCGATGACACGCTCAGCGCGTTGCCGGGGACACTACGATCAAGCGAGCGCTGATTCGCCGCTGGGAAGCCCGCTGACCGATTTCTCACTCGCCTGCACGACGGGCTGGGGGTGCCCCGAACCAGTGAACGGGGCGACCGGTGGTTGGTTCGGCGGCCTGGATGCCCCGACCCGATCCGCGTCACCCGGGCGACCGGGCCTGCGGTGCGGTTGCCGCCCAACCCATCGAGCCGGGGACTTCTACCCGAATTACGTTGCAACACAGGCCACTAATCACCTGGTAGATGTTCCACCCATCGGTGCTAGACCGGCGGCTCGTCGGCGTGCGTGGTGCAGCTGTCAGGACGCCGCCTACCATCAGCCCATGCGCGACTCGAGGATCCTGATCACTGGTGCGACCGGCCAGGTCGCCACTCCCATTGCCCGGGCCCTGGCGGCCGACAACGAGGTCTGGGGCATCGCCCGCTTCACCGACGTCACTGCGCGGGCAGGCCTCGAGCGGGAGGGTGTTCGGTGCCAAACGGTCAACCTGGCCGCTGGTGACTTCACCGGAATCCCGTCCGACTTCGACTACGTCCTTAACTTCGCGGTGGCCAAGAGCGGCAACTGGGACAAGGACCTCGCGGCCAACGCGGAATCGATCGGCCTCCTCATCGCCCACTGCCGCGGCGCAAAAGCCTTCCTGCACTGCTCATCCGCGGCCGTATACGACCCACCGGACGACGAACTCCGGACCGAGCGCGCCGCCCTGGGCGACAACCACAAGTTCTTGTTCCCCACGTATTCGATCTCCAAGATCGCGGGGGAGGCCGTCGCTCGGTCGGTGGCACGGGTTCTCGGAGTGCCCATCACCATCGCCCGCCTCAACGTCCCGTACGGCGACAACGGCGGGTGGCCGTACTTCCATATGGAGATGATGCTGGCCGGCATCCCGATCCCGGTGCCGCCGGGCGGACCGGCCCGCTACAACCCGATCCACCAGGACGACATCATCACGACCATCCCAAAGCTGCTTGAGGTGGCGTCGGTCCCCGCGACCACGGTCAACTGGGCCGGAGACCAGATCGTCAGCATCCAGGAGTGGTGCGCCTATCTCGGCACGCTAATCGGCCGCGAGCCGGTGTTCAACGAGAGTGAAGAGGCGTTGCGCGCGAATCCCGTCGATGTGACACGAATGCACGAACTCATCGGCGGCACCACCGTCGACTGGCACGACGGGATACGCCGGATGGTGGCTGAATTCCACCCGGACCTGGTCGGATCGTGAGGAAACATGTTGTGATACAAGAGGATAGCGATTCGCAGAGCTAAGGAAGTGCCCGACGCCCGTCGCGTGCCCGAGTGGTTCGAGAACGCGAAGTACGGCATCTTCACCCATGGCCGACGCGCCGCCGGTCACCACCGCCACGCGGCTTTGCATCACCGTCAAGCACCTGCTGGTAGTAAACGACTTTGCCGGCCCCTGCCCAATTGCCCTCGGATATCTCGCGAATAAGTGTCCACACGTGATGAGCGCGCGGTCCCAGCGGACCGATGCCCGCCGCCGCACAGATCGCCGCATGCACATCGGCGGCAAGTTGTTCCTTGCGGTCTTTCGGCAGGGCCCCGCCGAACACCGTGACGTCGACACGAAATCCGGGCTCGCTGGGTGGCGGCCACGATCGGCAATGACGTTGGCGTGACAGCTGCCAGGGTGTCCGTCATACGTGGGGAGCCGGCGCTGTGTCGGTCGGCTTTACTGCTGCGCTAGCGCGATAGTGTTACGCCGGCAACCCCGGTGGCAATGCGGACGCCGCAGGCTGGCCCGCGGGGAGGAGCACGAATGGGATCCCTGGCCCCTGACTGGTTCGGCCAGCAATGGCCACGAACAACCCTTCGACACACTCTTCGACAACACGCTGCACCGAATCTCCGACCGCTGACTCGTCGGACCACGAGAGCGCCCCAATGGGCACGCGGTCACTTCACTGAGTAGTCGGGTCGTCAGAAACGATTGGCTGGTTCATCTCGGCCTGGAACATGCGGTACTGCTCCGCGCGGCCAGGCCGGCGCCTAACGATCAACCAGCCGGCCGCCAGGACCACTAACCACAGCGGGAACCATGCCAGAGCAACCGCGGTTTCGGCGTCGGTGGAAAGCGTCCAGATCACGAATGCGAAGAAGGCAAGGACGGCCCAACACATCCCCACGCCACCGGGCATCTTGTAGATCGAGTCTGCGTGCCGCCGTGCATGCCGGCGACGGTAGACGAGATAGCTCACGACGGTCATCGCCCACACGAACAAGAAGAGCAGAGACGAGACGGTCGTGATGACTATGAAAACGCCGATCACTGAACCGCCCGTATAAAGCAGCGGGACCGAAGTCAGCAACAGCGAAGCCGTCGAGAGTAGAGCGGGCGCCGGCACGCCGCCGCGGTTGAGTCGACGGAATGCCAACGGGGCGCTGCCTCCGTCTGCCAGGCCGAAAAGCATACGGCCGGTTGAGAATACGCCGGAGTTCGCTGAGGACGCGGCCGAGGTAATCACGACGAAGTTCACGATCGACGCGGCAGCGGCAAATCCTGCCAGGGAGAACATCCTCACAAACGGGGACTCGCCGCTGGTGAACTGCCGCCAGGGCACGACGGCGAGCATTGCCAGCAGCGCGCCGATGTAGAAGATCGCGACACGCATCGGTACGGCATTGATCGCGCGGGGAAGGGTCCGGCGCGGGTTCGCCGTCTCAGCCGCGGCGGTGCCCACGAGTTCCACCCCCACGAATGCGAAGAACGCGATCTGGAAGCCACTGACCACGCCCATGAACCCCGTCGCGAAGAACCCGCCGTCGTTCCAGAGATTCTCGATCGTCGCGCGATCACCGTGCGGAGAAACGAAGCTGGTCGCCACCAGGATCGCGCCCGCGACAATGAGGCACAGGATCGCGGCGAGCTTGATCAACGCGAACCAGAACTCGATCTCCCCGAAGTTGCTGACGCTGAACAAGTTGAATATGAGCACCAGACCGATGGTCACCAGAGCCGGAATCCAGGCCGGTAGGTCGGGCCACCAGTACCTCGAGTAGCCGGTGATCGCCACTATCTCCGCAATACCGGTGACGACCCACGCGAACCAGTAGGACCACCCAATGAAAAAGCCCGCCGCGGGCCCCAAGAGGTCAGCCGCGAAGTCGACGAACGACTTGTAGTTCAGGTTCGACAGCAGCAGCTCGCCCATCGCGCGCAGCACGAAGAAGACGAAGAAACCGATGATCGCGTACACGACCAATACCGCCGGACCGGCGTAGGAGATCGTTCGCCCTGACCCCATGAACAGGCCGGTGCCGATAGCACCTCCGATCGCGATCAACTGAATTTGACGGTTGGAAAGGCCCCGATGCAGGCGGGGGACCGCGTCACTGGAACCGTGAGCGGCGGCATCGTTCGACATGAGGGACGTCCTCGTCAGTGGTTAAACGCCGGTTTAGATCAGTCGTCGTCGCCGATGACGCCGTCCGGCCCAGAGCAACGGGCAATCGCCATGGCGTCGACCCTGACGCCGGACCCATCGTTGATCTGAACCTGGTCACCGACACGCGGCTCGCCATACTCCACGCGACCGGCAGCCACAGTTCCGCGACCGCGGATGAAAAACACGTCCTGAACAGTCATGCGAAACATGTGCGGCAACGCTACTCGCCCAATCCCATGCCGCCGGAGCCCCCGGGCCCGCGCAGTCTAGCCGTGCTCGGCAATTCCGTACGCTGACGTGCATGGGCTGGTTCGAGCGAGTGAGGAAAGCCATTGCGGGCCAGCGGGTCACGCGGGCTGACACGCAGCAGGCGGTCGACACGATCGCCGAAGTCAACGCGCTCAACGCCGACCGGGAACGGCTGATGCGCGAAGGTTTGGCGGGCGTCGCCACGATCGCCGGCATCCGTGAGAATGTCGCGACCACGATGCTGGGTTCCTGGCACGAGCTGAGGCTGGACGTACAACTACCGAACCGCGACTCATACCGCGCCACGCGGCGCATTGCGCTCGAGCTGTCGACAGCCCGGCATATCGAAGTTGGTGCCGAGGTGCCCGTACGCGTCGACCCCCGGGACCATTCGAAGGTCCTTGTCGTCGCGACGTTGTAAGCCTCAAAGTGCCTGCGGCACTTGTCTATTGAGAGCTAGGGCCGGCTGCACGCTGTGCGACGCCTTACCAGACACGTACCCAGTCGACGAGCATCTGCGCGGGATAGGTCCCCGGTCCGGGATCGCCGCCACCGGAACCAGCAACCGCAAGATTCAAGACCGGAGACACTGTGTAGCCGGGGTCGTTGAACGGCCAGTCCGGAAGTGAGTTCGCCGCAACAGTGAAGTATGGCTGCGCGCCGTCAACATAGTCCTGCCAGAAGCGCATGCCGGCCTCGTCCCATTGGCATCGCCAGGTGTGCCACCGGCTGTTCACTGCGATGTTGTGAGTCTTCCATTCGGAGCCATTTGATTTTGCGTGGACCGTGGTTGCCGAAGGCCAGCTGCCGTTGCCGTACCACTCGAGTATGTCGATTTCGCCACCGCGATCTTCATTAGACAACCACCAGGCGGGCCAGCAACCGGCGGTCAGGCAGTCGAGTTTGACGCGGGCTTCCCAGGTGTGGCCGATGCCGCCCCGCCACGGGCTCTGAATCTTGCCGGCGTAGTAGGTGCCGCCGTCTTTTGCGGCGCGGATGACCAGGTTGGACTTGCCATCGAGGAACACGTTTTGCCGATCGTCGCGGTACTGCCCGACATTCTCGGGCCTCTCCCAATACGTCGGGTCCTTCATCTGCTCGCGAGCTCGCGCCACCGCCCACTTCGACGAATCAGGGGCTGAGCCGGCCGGGCCATCGAATTCGTCGTGGAACAGGTAGTTTCCGGACTGGCCATTGGGCGCCGGCGCCATAGGCGGCATCCGTCGCGCCGGCACATCCCGTTGGGACGGGTAGGCCCGGGCCTCAGGGATGGGGATCGCGGCCGCCAGCACGCCGATGCCTGTCATCAGCATCATGTGACGACGATCCACCTCGGGCATAAGCCAGGGACGATAGCAGCCCACCCGGTACTGCGCTAAAGCACGATTTGCGTCAGCACTTGATCGTGGTCACCGAAATCTTCGGCGACGGGTTACCCGGACGTCTTAACCATGAGCTTTCCGACGTTCTTGCCGTCGAAAAGCATGTTGATCGCCGTCGGCAGCTGCTCGAAGCCCTCGATGACGGTTTCGAGCGGCGTGAGCCTGCCTTCGGCGATGAGGCCGGCGATCTCGCCGATCGCCTCCGGCGCGCGGCCGAAGTGGTCGAGGACAATGAAGCCCTGCAGCGTCGCACGCTGGATGAGCAAGTTCCCGAACGCGCGTGGCCCGGGCGGCGGGTCGGCCGAGTTGTAGCCGGAGATCAGGCCGCAGAGCGCAACGCGCGCACGGATGTTGAGGCGAGCGAAGATCGCGTCCATGATGTCGCCACCGACGTTCTCGAAGTCGACGTCGATGCCGTTGGGCGTCGCCGCGGCGAGCTGGGCGGCCCAGTCGTCGGCGCGGTGGTCGACGGCCGCGTCGAAGCCGAGCTGGTCGGTCAGCAGCGCGCACTTCTCGGGGCCGCCGGCGATCCCGACGACGCGCGCGCCATCGGCCTTGGCGAGCTGGCCGGCGACCGAGCCGACCGCGCCCGCCGCAGCCGAGACGACGACCGTCTCGCCGGGCTGCGGCTTGCCGATGTCGCGGATCCCGATCCACGCAGTGAGCCCGGTCATCCCAAGCGCGCCCATGTAGGCGCTCGGCGAGACACCCTCGGCGACGTCGACCGGCAGCAAAGGCATCGCGTCCGAGGCGACCGCGTACTCCTGCCAGCCGACGAGACCCTGCACGATCTGGCCGACCGCATAGTTCGGATTCTTCGATGCGACGACCTCGCCGAGCCCGCCGGCGCGCATCACCTCGCCGATGCCGACCGGCGGCAGGTACGTCGCCGTGTCGTTGATCCACATGCGGTTCGTCGGGTCCAGCGAGATCCAGTCGACGCGTACCAGCGCCTCGCCGTCGCCGATCTCGGGTACCGCTTCCTTGCTGAGTTCGAAAGTGTTCGGGCCGATGCGTCCGGTGGGGCGTTCGCGGAGGAGGAAGCGGCGGTTTCGAGCGGACATGACCGCACCGTACACCCCTGACCCAACGCCCAGCAGACGCAAAAGCCCCCGACGCGCCGTGGGCGCGGGGGCTTTTGCGTCTGCTCGCGCTATCTACACCTAGGGCAGCGGGTGCTATAACGCATCTATGGCAGACGATGGGCACGTCATTACCCACGTTTCCGATACGGCTCGATGGACGGCGTTGCATCGGGCTACCGAATCGGCACGTCCCGACGCGTTGTTCCGCGACCCGCTCGCCGAACGTCTCGCCGGCGAACATGGCCGCGCTATCGTCGCCCAGGTCCCACGGACGACTCGCAACGGTTGGTGGCTCGTCGCTCGCACCAAGATCATCGACGACGCCATTGCCAGAGCGATCGCCGACGGCTGTGATCGGGTATTGAACCTGGCTGCCGGCCTGGACACCCGACCGTATCGCTTGGATCTTCCGTCTGATTTCACGTGGGTGGAAGCAGATCTGCCGCAGTTGCTCGCGGAAAAAGCACAGCTGCTTGCCGACCAGGCACCGCGATGCAAGTTGACCCGGAGTGCCGTAGACCTGGCCGATCCGCGCGCCCGCGGTGCCTTCTTCGCCGAAGCGCTGCGCGGCGCTACCAGAGCACTGGTGCTGACCGAGGGCCTGTTGATGTATTTAGAAGAACGTGACGTCGTCGCGCTTTCGGAGGCGATAAAACAACCAGAGGTCCGATGGTGGATGCTCGACTTCGCCGGTCCTGGCCTCAAGAAAATGATGAACAAGAAGATGGCCGGAATGTTGCAGAATGCCCCGTTCAAATTCGCAGCCGACAACGGGTTGGCCTTCTTCGAAGACCTCGGCTGGCACGTCGCCGAGGCGGAATCGCTGTTTGCGGCCGCAAACCGGTTCCATCGCTTACCGATATCGATGCGCCCCGTTGCCTGGCTGCCGCGGCCGGATCCGCGTCACCCGGGCCGCAGACCTTGGAGTGCGGTTACCCTCCTTACTCATTGAGCCCGGGAAACAGGTCCGCTAACGTCTCGGCGATTTTCCTGTGTGACGGGCCGTTATTCGCCGTCGAACCGCGCATCATCCCCAAAACGGCATTTTAGTCGGCAAACACGCAGGTCACCAAGGTTTTTCAGTAACTGATCGGTGTGCTCGCCCCACTGTCACGTATGCGTAGGGACCGGACTTCTGGCGCATTCACGGCTAATTCTCATCTAAAGACACGGTTTGGTCACAGGTTTGCTGGGAATGCTAAGTAAGGAGGTTGCACGGCGCGTGTACCTGAGGTGGTCGGATGAGAGGAGTTGACAATCGTGGCGAATGCATCAGGGGCAACGGTGATTTATCTACAGTCACACCCGACTTGGGTTGCGGCCCAGCGACGTGAACGTCAACGCCTCGAAGCGATGCGCCGCCATCCTGCCTATCTGGGCCGTCAGCGCGCTGCCGCAGTGGGTGGCGACGCCGGCGCCGCTGTTCGCGGCACCAGGGTCTGGCCTGGCGCCAATGCACCGGCCTAACCTTTGCGCACCGTATTCCGGTTCTGTCTGGGCCCCACATTCGGTGAAATAGCTCCCCGCGCAGCGCCCGTATTCTGATACGGACAACCGAGGGAGCGCGCCAGTTCGCCGACATCGACGCGCTTCTCGACGAATGCGCGGACGCCCTGGACGCGCCGACGAAACCCGAGCTGTACGTCACGCAGTCGCCGATCTTGACTGCTTACACGATCGGGATGGACCAGCCGTTCATCGTGATCACCTCGGGGCTCTATGACCTGATGACGCACGAAGAGATGCGATTCGTGGTGGGCCATGAGCTCGGCCACGCTCTGTCCGGTCACGCGGTGTACCGCGCGATGATGATGCATCTGACGCGGTTGGCCCGGTCATTCGGCTTCATGTCGGTCGGCGGCTGGGCGTTGCGTGCGATCGTCGCGGCTTTGCTGGAATGGCAGCGCAAATCGGAGCTGTCCGGAGACCGCGCCGGGCTGCTCTGCAGCCAGGATCTGGCCACTGCGATTCGGGTGGAGATGAAGCTCGCCGGCGGAAGCCGTCTGGACACACCCGGGTGCCGAGTGCAGGCCAAGTCCGATGCCCACGATTTTCCTCACGCCTTATACCGTAGGGGGTAGGGTATAAAGGAGACATGACTGGAAACGCCGACAGCGACACGCCGCAGAAGGTTCAGCAGGAGACGCGCCCCGGCGAAGAGATCGAGCCAACGCTCAACCGGTTGCGCCGAGCGTACGGGCAGCTCGGGGGAGTAATCGCGATGATCGAGCAGGGCCGCAGCTGCAAGGACGTCATTACTCAGCTGGCCGCCGTGTCACGGGCGCTGGACCGCGCCGGCTTCAAAATCATCGCCTCCGGTCTGCGGGATTGCCTGGATCAGCCCGGCGAAAGGAGCGGTCGCGCATCGACGTCGACGATCGAGGAGCTGGAGAAGTTGTTCTTGAGCCTGGCCTGATCAGCCCCAGCCACCACAGGAGGAGATGATGACCGACGTCGACGTGGCGCACCCGAGCGCCACAGAAGTGACGATGTGGTTCGACCCGGTGTGCCCATTCGCGTGGAACACCGCGCGCTGGCTGACCGCGGCGGGCGAAGACGCCGGATTCGACATCGATTGGCAGCTAATGAGTTTGGCGGTTCTCAACGAGGGACGAGAGCTACCCCCCGAACAGCAGGCGCGGATGAACGACTCGAAGCGCGTGGGCCGACTGATGGCAAGCATCCGCCGCGAGCTGGGCTCTGCCGGTCTGGGTGCGGCCTACTTCGCCTTTGGCGAGCTGTACTTCGACCAGTCCGCCGCCGTCGACGACAAGGTCGTCGACCACGTCCTGAACACGGTGTCGGCGCGGGATACCACGGATGCGGCGCTGTCTGACACCGCGCTCGACGAACTCGTGCGGCGGTCGCACCATGCCGGACAGGAGGCCCTCGGTGAGGCCGGCGGCAGCCCCATACTGCGGGTCGACGGCAACACATTCTTTGGCCCGGTTCTGAGCTCACTCCCGCCGCGGGACGTATCGCGGACGCTGTTCGATGCGGCTGCCGTGCTCATGCGGACACCGCAATTCACTCAGTTCCAACGCCCGCGCAACTCCACACCGAAACACGATTAAGGGGCAAGCTCGTGTGCCACGCCGTGAGATGTCCCGACTGCGGGAAGACCACCTGGTCGGGCTGCGGACAACATGTCGGCGCAGTCAAGCGCAGGGTGCCCGCCGATCAGTGGTGCGAAGGCCACCGCAACAGCGAGCCTGCGCCTGCGCACAGGAAACTGTTCAGGAAGCGGTAAACGACGGACTAAGTGCCGGCATTCCGCGAGCCGCCAACGCTAGAACCACTCGAACGCTGCGCCGCCCTCGGTTGAGCGCTTGCGGTCGGCGACAGCCAAATTCGTCGAAAACTATTGTACTGCAATGTAATTGGTGCATCTGGTCACGGACGGTCGACCGGCTGGAAGACACGTGCCGCCGCCTCGACAACGGCGGCGCCGCGGCCGGCGGTAACGCCCGCGTCTGTGGTCGCCACACCCGGGTCGGGCCATTGCGCCCACCCCAAGCCGATCGCGAACAGCAGTACCAGTAGCTGCTGCGGTTCCCAGGCCCGCGACAGTGCCTACGCCAAGTTCAGTGAAGCATTGGGCCGCAGGTTGAATGGGCGCCCAGACATGCCCATGCCATTGGTGCGGGGGATCGGTCCGACCCTGATTCCTCGACCCCAACGGATGTACCTACGCTTCGGCGCACCGATCGATACGGCCAGACCACGGGGCGTCGGAAAGCAGGCATGGACGGACGCCGTCAAGCAGCGAACACAGATTGCACTGGAACGAATCCTGGCCGACCTGTCGCGGTTGCGAGATGCCGATCCCTACCGTGGGCTCAACCCGCTGGCGTGGCGCGACGCGACCAGACCTGACGCGGCGAACGGGCCTGGGTGAGTCTGGCGCCTCCGACAAGCAAGACGTGCTCATTCGGGGTTTGGTCAGCGGGGTAGCGTCACTCCTCATGACCGACATTGTCAACGTCAAGGTCAAGCCGGGCAGTCGCAAGGGGCCCCTTGTCGAAGTCGGTTCCGACGGTGAGCTGACAATTTACGTGCGCGAGCCGGCGGTGGACGGCAAGGCCAATGACGCGGCCACCTGGCTACTGGCAGCCCACCTTCAATTGCCGAGAAGCCGAGTCGAATTGGCGTCCGGAGCGAGGTCACGGCAAAAGCGCTTCCGAGTCAGCCGCTGAGCTGACCGCCCGCCTACATATCAGTTGTCTTGACACATATCAGGCATCCTGATACCACTGTCGACATGTCTGACCCGAAACCCCCCGACGTGCCTGGCTGAAGCCGATGACGAGGGGATGATGGCCTTGCAGAAGATCGGCGTCGTCGCGGGACCGGTACGGGTGCTAACAGTGCCTGGCCGCAAGACGGATGAGCCGTGCACGGCTGCGATGGCTTTGCCGGCCAGCAGCATCGGCGTCGCCGCAGAAACCTCCGCGGGTAGTGCCGGAAGCTTGTTCAGTCAGATGGCCCTGGCGAGTATGGCCGGGCGCGCGATGGCCGGCGCTGCCGGTACAGGTGGGCCGGGCCGCCGAGAGCGGATCGGGGCGACAACGCGGAAGCCGACGGAACCGCCGCCCAGTTCGCCGGGCGGTCCGATCACCGGCATCGCTGCCGAGCTACGCGAACTCGCCGCCCTGCCCGACTCGGGGATCCTTACCGATGAGGAATTCAGCGAGCAGAAACGGCGCCTGCTCGCGCACTGAATGCTTTCATCGCGGCTCGTCGACTTCGACCGGTCGGGGTTGGCTCAGTTTGCTGTACGGGCGAAGTGGCCCACTCGGTGGCTGATCTGCTGACGCGTTTGACGAAGCCCCGCAACAACATGGCGCATCAGCGCCGATCCAAATTGGGCGTTTGGAATTGAACGTTTAGGTGTACAGATAATTACTACCCGATTCAGGAAGGCCAACCATGAGGCCAATTGCACCTGCCACGATCGCGATCGCCGTGCTGCTGTTCAGCGGATGTTCGGCCTCAAAGGTCATCAACACCGGTGGCGACACCAAGTGCAAGGACTTCACCACGCAGGACGAGAAGAAGCAGAGCGAAGAAATCAGCAAGATGCTCAAGGACAAGAGCGGCGCTGAACCGACCAATCTGGAGATCTCGGCAACGCGCCTGTCCGCGGTGACCTACTGCCAAACGGTGGGCAAGCCCGACAGCAAGATCTCCGAGGCGCCACACGGCTGACGGAGGTCGCCGTCGGACGGCTGTCCAGGGCGGGCTGCTCCGACGATTGCGCAGCAACGAGGGGGACCAGGCCGTCGGCACTACCGGGCCGACCGATAGGTTCAGCTGATGGGCCCCGACTGCTCCAGTTCAGCCGAGCGCTTGTTCGCGCTTGCCGAGCAGGTACAGGGTTTCATGCCAGCAGACGAGGGGCGCGCGCTTTATGATGCCGCGCTGCGATACCTCGACGGCGGCGTCGGTGTCGAGATCGGTACCTACTGCGGCAAATCCACCCTGTTGCTCGGCGCAGCGGCGCAACAAACCGCGAGCGTGCTCTACACGATCGACCATCACCACGGCTCCGAGGAACACCAACCCGGCTGGGACTACCACGACGCTTCGTTGGTCGACGAGGTCACGGGACTGTTCGACACGCTGCCGACGTTTCGTCGCACGCTCGACGCCGCTCGGCTGGACGACCACGTCGTTGCCGTTGTGGGCAAGTCGCCGATTGTGGCTCAGGCCTGGCGATCGCCGCTGCAGTTGTTGTTCATCGACGGCGGCCACACCGATGCCGCCGCTACACAAGACTTCGACGGATGGGCGAAGTGGGTGACCCCCGGCGCGGCGCTCGTCATCCACGACGTGTTCCCAGATCCCGGGGACGGCGGGCGCGCGCCGTACCGCATCTATTGCCGCGCCATCGATTCCGGTCAGTTCCGGGAGGTCTCGGTCACCGGGTCGCTGCGGGTGCTCGAACGCACCAGCGGCCAGCCGGGTGAGCCGATAGACGTCACCGGCCAGGCCCGGTAACAACGCATTCGCAATCGAAGTCGGTCTGCAGGCCCATCGGCAGCCCTTCCCCGCGGAAGATCCCACCGCCCGGCGTGGTGTCCGATAACGCGTCGGCCGCCAGGATCATAGCCGCCCCAGTCCAGGTGGTGCGCTCCTCGGGCCACCGTTTCCCGTCCGCGAACACCAAACCCGTCCAGTATGAGCCGTCGTCTTCGCGCAGGTGCTGCATCGCGGCGAATTGCCGATGCGCAGCCGACCGGTGGCCGATGGCATCGAGCGCCATCACCAGTTCGCACGTTTCGGCGCCGGTGACCCAGGGCCGGTCGTCAACACAGCGAATGCCAAGACCGCTGACCACAAAGTCGTCCCAGCGCCGCTTGATTCGCGCGGCGGCCGCCGGGCCCCGCAGCGCACCACCAAGGATGGGGTAGTACCAGTCCATCGAGTAGCGGTCCTTTTCGGTGAACGCCTCGGGATGCGCGACGATCGCGTGGCCCAGTCGGCCGAGCGCCAGTTCCCACTCCGGCTGCGGTTCCCCGATGAGGACGGCGAGGGCCAGCGCACACCGAATGCTGTGCAGCACGCTGGCGCACCCGGTCATCAGCGCTTCCGGGAGAGGTCCGGCTTCACTTCGAGCCCAACGGATCTCGCCATGGTCGACCTGTAAGTCGATGACGAAATTGACCGCCTTGTGCACCACCGGCCACATCGCCGCAGCGAAAGATACGTCGCCGGTGACCAACAGATGGTGCCAGACACCGGCGGCGATGTAGGCACAGAAGTTGCTATCGCTGTTGGCGTCTTCTACGGTCCCCGCGCGGATTTGGATGGGCCAGGAGCCGTCGGGCCGCTGCGTGCGACGGCTCCAGTCGAACGCGGCCCGCGCCGACTCCAGCAGTCCGGCCGCGGTGAGCGCCATCGCGCATTCCACGTGATCCCACGGATCGGTGTGACCACCCACGAACCATGGGATGGCGCCCGATGACTCCTGCGCGGCGGCGATAGACAGCGCCGTCTGCCGGCATTGCCGGGGAGTCAGGACGCCCGGAACCGCCGGCGGATCAAACCGATGCAACTGAATGTCCCAGACTCGCTTTGCTTTCTGCTGCTTGCGGCTTGGTGAAATACATCGCCACACTCTTGCCCACGAGCGGGTTGAGCAGTGACTCGGCCATCCGCGTTATCTTCGGCCGCCGCATCAGATCCCACACCAGGACTTTGTGATACGCAGCCACCGCAGGATGATCGGCATTTGAGACGCCGACAGCGCATTTGAGCCACCAGAATGGCGAGTGCAGTGCATGCGCGTGATGGGCATGCGTCAATTCCATTGCGCCGCTGGTGATCTTGTCCCGCAATTCGCTGGCGCGGTAGATGCGCACGTGGCCACCATCGTTGCCGTGGTATTCGTCGGAAAGTAGCCAGCACACCCGCTCAGGGAGCCATCGCGGAACGCTGACCGCCAGTGTGCCGCCTACTTTGAGCACCCGGATCAGTTCGGCGATCGCAGCGTCGTCTTGTGGGACGTGTTCCAAGATTTCGGACGCGATGACGCAGTCGAAGGTTTCATCAGCGTACGGCAAGCTCAGCGCGTCACCGAGAACCACCTTCGCTGATGCCGTGGCCGGCGCCTCACCCGTCTCAGCCATCGCGTGCAGCATGGTGTCTACCGAACGCAGTTCGGACGCATCGCGGTCGAAGGCGACGACGTCGGCACCGCGCCGATACGCTTCGAACGCATGCCGGCCGGCTCCGCAACCCACGTCGATGACCATGGTCGACGGCCCGATACCCAGCCGGTCGAAATCGACTGTCAGCATCGCGCTTCGCCTTCGGTGACGGTGCCCCCGCGAGCGATCGCCCGCTCGTAGACCCGCACGGTCTGAGCGGCCACAGCCTCCCAACTGAACACGTTGGTAGCGCGCGCTCTACCCGCATTCCCCAGACTGCGCCGCTTTTCCGGCGAGTCGAGAAGTTCGCCGAGGGCACGGGTCAGCCCATTGACGTCGGCGGCAGTCACCAGCTCGGCGCAGGCACCATCGGCCCCCAGGACTTCGGGCAGCGCGCCGACCCGACTGGCAACGATCGGGGTACCGCTCGCCATCGCTTCCACCGCGGGCAGCGAAAACCCTTCGTAGAGCGACGGAATGCAGGCGACCTCGGCCGATGCGAACAGGGCGGCCAGCTGCGCATCGGAAAGCCCGTTGGTGATGTGGACGATGTCGGAGATCCCCAGTTCGGCGATGAGTTTTTCGGTGGGACCGTTGGGTTCCACCTTGGCAACGAGCCGCAACTCGAGATCGCGGTTCACGCGAAGCCTGGCGACCGCTTGAAGCAGGGTGCTGACACCCTTGAGCGGGGTGTCGGCGCTGGCGATCGCAATGACCCGGCCGGGTTGCCGTGGGCGCGATCCCGGCTTGAACAACTCGGTGTTCACGCCCAACGGCACCACGTGTAGTTGATCGGGCGAGATGCCGAAGTCGGCGACGATGTCCGCGGCCGATGACGACGAGACGGTCAACAGGTCCGGGATCTGGCGCGACACCTGTTTCTGCATGGTGGAAAATCCATACCAGCGGTGCACCAACGGTTTTCGCCACCACCGTGCGGCGGCAAGGTCGAGCACCCGATCCCGGGTGATGGGGTGGTGCACGGTGGCCACCACCGGCAGCCCCGCGTCCTTGATAGTGAGCAGGCCGGTTCCCAGGCTCTGATTGTCGTGGACGAGGTCGAAATCAGCCACCCGGTCGGCCAGTAGCCGGGCGACCCGCAGCGTGAACGTCCGCGGTTCGGGAAAGCCCGCGGTCCACATGGTTAGGAGTTCCAACAGGTCGATCGAATCGCGAATCTCGCTCGGACGCGGCACCCGAAACGGGTCGGGCTCGCGGTACAGATCAAGGCTCGGCACTTCGGTCAACCGCACCCGCGGATCGAGCAGATCCGGATAAGGCTGGCCGGAAAACACTTCGACATCATGACCGAGTTCCACCAGACCATGGCTGAGATGGCGCACATAGACGCCCTGTCCGCCGCAATAGGTCTTACTACGGTAGGACAGCAGGGCAATTCGCATACTCAACTCTTCTCCGCTGGTGAACGACGGCGGAAGGGCGTCGAGTCCATGGCGATCGACGGACTCGCGAACCCTCGTGACAGCAAACTGGACACCTGTCCAGACTATAGGTTGGTCAACTAATCGGCGCAACGCGCCTCGGGCCGCCGCCGTTATCAGGTCACGTTGCCTCGGCTTGTTTCCCCAACGATATCGGGCGTTTCGGCTGCCCCGACGAGATCACCGCCACAGTTGCCTTCCTCGCGAGCGTGCATGCCGGGTATATCAGCGGTGCGGATCTGCGCGATGACGGCGGTTCACAGCGCGGCTAACCACACCGCTCGCCGCGCAACGTGGACCATCCGGTGAGAAGCACCGTGTTGGCAGGCTCCCGGACTTGAACTCGGCTGGAGCCGATGCACGCCCAGTTGGTACGGTGCGCACGAGGACGCAGAGGGAGCGGGGAAATATGAGACGCAATACCTATGCCTTGGCGGCCGCGGCAATGGCTATTGGTCTAGCCGCATCAGCTTGCAGCAGTTCCCCAAACTCGAGCACTACGACGACCGAGGCCAACACGAGCACGACTTCCAAGACGATCGAAACCACAACGTCGCAAGCCACGGCAACGATGACTACCACCAACAGCACGCACTTGCAGTCGCTGCTACCCACGCCGGGGAACAATCAACGGACCGACGGTCCTGACCCCATTCAGGACAACGGCATCCATACGCATTTTCTGGTCAACGGATCGCCGACCGACGTCATGGACGCGTACAAGACCGCGCTCGAAGGCAAGGGCTGGTCATTGACCGTCGAGAGTTCAGGTGGTGGCGGAGGGGGCGGCGGCGCGGCCTACACAGGAACCAACGGCGACGCCTACGGCGTCTTCACCGGAGGAGGCTTCGGCAGCACGACCGACGTCGATGCCTGCGCGTGGCCTTCAAAGCCCTCGACCCCCAACTGCGGTGACGGCAACGGACGATAACGACGACGACTAGCTGTAGTGAGCGCAGGTCGGTCAGGTTCTCTGCGACGCCGTTGAGGCGATGAAGTCCTCGAGGATGTCCGCCACAGCCGTAGGCGCCTCGACGTGGGGGAAGTGTCCGACACCCTCGAGCACCTCGAGGCGACTACCCGTCAGCGCGTCATGGGCGGCGTAGGCGTGCGAGACGGGAATGATCCGATCGTGATCTCCCCAGATCAGCAGCGTGGGCAGGTCGGCCGTGAGGTGAAGCTTATTCAGCGCGCTGACGGCCTGACCGCGGTGGTCCACCACCGAGCGCAGCGTCCGCAAGAACGCCTGACGGGTCTGTGAATCCGACAGCGAACAGTACGCCTGCCACATCTGACCGGCGCGCGGCGCCTGGATCCCGGCCGCGGTCAGCCACGAACCAACTTTGTTGCCTAGCTTCAGCACCGGCTGAGGTGCGACAACCGGCAGGACGAACTCGACGCCAGGTGCAGAGAGGAATCGCAGCATGGGGCTGAGGTCGGGGCCCAGGCCACCGCTGCCGATGAGGACCAGCCGCTCGCAGTAATCCCGGTGCTGGTAGGCGAACTGCATGGCGATACCCCCACCGAGGGACTGCCCGATCACCGTTGCGCGGTCCACCCCGAGTTCGTCGAGGAGATCGCGCAGAGCGACCGCGAAGGCCCCCAACGAGTAGTCCCCACGTGGTTTCGCGGACTCGCCGTGACCCAGCAGGTCGGGCGCGATGACGCGGTATTTCTTCGACAGCTGCGGAATGATCGCCCGCCAGGTAGCCGAACTCCCGGCCATCCCATGAATCAGCAGCAGGGTGGGACCTTGGCCGGCATCTCGGTAGGCAATCCGATCTCCGTGCAGGTCGAGGTAGGTCAACTCGCTCATGTGAACCGTTTCATCCAGTCTCGGTGGTTGGACACCGGCGTTAGGTGAGGCGCCCCTCGGAGTCGCGCTTCAGCGACATTAAGGCTGAGCCGATACCTAGGGTACTTAACTTACGCCTTCGTAGGTTACCCATGAGTAATACTGTGGCTGGTCTCACTCCAGCCAGCCCGGCAGCAGCGTCGAACACAGTGGTCGGGTAGGGAATAACCCACCCAGGTCGTCGCTACGGCAAGTCAGCGATCGTCGGGCCGACCCACGCCACCGTCCACCGACCAGCAACACGCTCATACCGAGCATCGCCAGCGCGCCGATCACTATCCCGAAGAGGAACAGCGTGCCGGTCGAACCGGTGACGTGATAGCCCAACGCCGAGAAGTTCTCGCTCAACAGGTGAGCCGTCCCCGCATTGTTCAGCACGCCGATGAACCCGACGATCACGGCGACGAGTAGAACAACTAATCCAACGATGACAATCATGCCGAGGTCTCCAATTGCAGTGCTCGAAATCCATTACGCGCCTCGCGAAGGTGGTGTCAACAGCGTTAACTTTGAATGGTTGTTATGATCGTTGACAATCGATGCCCAATTGGGATCGTCAGCTGCTTCGATGACGAGGCAGAAGGGGAGTGTTGAGGCGATGACGAGACAGCCGACCGGGCCCGAAACGGGCGCTGACGACGAGGACCCGTCCGCCGCCGGCAAAGACAACCGCCAGCTCAACCGGTCGATGATCCTGCAGACCGCGCTAAGGATCGTGGACCGCGACGGTGTGGACGGACTGTCGATGCGCCGCCTCAGCGAAGCGGTGGGCCGAGATCCGGTAATGCTCTACCGGCACGTCCCCAACAAAGCCGCAGTGCTCGACGGTGTCGCCGAGCTCGTGCTCGCACAGCTATCGGTGGACATTACGGACCCGGACTGGGCCGGCCAACTGCGCACCGTCGCGCGCGACTTCCGCCAATTGGCCCTGACGCATCCGAACGTGGTGCCGCTGCTGGTCACTCGACCCTTGGCCAGCCCGCTCGGACAGCGCCCGCCGGGAATGCTACGGCCACTCGAGGACGTCCTCACACTGCTCACATCTGCCGGCTTCACCGGCGAGGATGCCCTACACATCTATCGGGTGCTGTTCGGCTACCTGTACGGCCACGTTCTCAATGAGTTGCAGCAGGTGATCGAGCGCCCCGAGGAAACCGACGATGTGCTCCGCCTCGGTCTGCACCGACTCGCGATCACCGAATTCCCTCAACTGCGTTCGCTGGCACCCGCCCTAGCCTCCTACGACGGCGCCGCCGAATTGGACCGCTTCCTCGACCTGCTGCTCCCCGGCATGACCGCAACCCTCACCGGCCGCGACGGACAACCCCCAACCGTCTGAGCTTCATGCGGCGTTGGTCAGCTCACTAACTGACTCCGATCCAGCGGTCACCAGGGGCCGTAGTCGGTGCTGTTGGCTTGCCGTAGCGCGCTGACATAGTCCCCGCGTTCGCGTGTGGTCTCGTCGGCGCCGACGGGTACGGCGAGCAGCCCACGCAGTTCCTCGACGGTGGCGTATGCCTTGCGTCGCATCCATTCGCACAAGCCGTCGAGCAGCGCGGCGGCGTGTTCCGGGCCGTGGCGCAACAGTGCTGACGCGGTCATCACCACATCCGCGCCGGCAAGCAGGTATTTGATCAGCTCCGTTGAGCTCTCGACGCCGGTCGTCGCGGCGAGCGAAGCGCCGACCCGTCCGCGCAGCAACGCAATCCACGTCAGCGGCAACCGAACCTCCGCCGCGGTGGACAACGACACCGCACGCACCACGGTGAGGGCCTCGGGGTCGATGTCGGGCTGCAGGAACCGGTTGAACAGAACAAGCCCGTCCGCGCCGGCCTCGTCCAGGCGCCGCGCCATCTCGCCGGTCGCGCTGAAGTACGGGCTGAGCTTCACGGCCACCGGTACGGTCACCGCGTCCTTGACCCGCGCCAGGATGTCGAGGTGACGCTGTTCGACATCGCGGCCGCAGATGTGCGGATCGCCGGGCAGGTAGTAGATGTTCAACTCGATTGCGGCGGCACCGCAGTCCTGCATTGACCGCGCGTAGCGGGCCCAACTGCCGGGCGTGCTGCCATTGATGCTGCCGATCACGGGAACCGAGACCGCGCCGGCCGCGCGTTCGAGCAGGCTCAAGTATCGGCGTGGGCCGTGGTCCTCGTCGGCTCCGGCCGGAAAGTAGGACAGGGCTTCGGCGAAGCTCTCGGTGCCTGCCTCGGCCAGACTTGCGTTCTGCTCCGCCTCGCGGCGCAGTTGCTCTTCGAACAGCGAATAGAGCACCACCGCGCCGACGCCGGCGTCGGCGAGGCGCCGGACGCCGTCGACGGTCTGCGACAGCGGGGAGGCCGCCGCGACCAGTGGGTTGCGCAACGTGAGGCCCATGTAGCGAGTCGACAACTCCATCATTGCTCCCTGCGGGCGTCGGCGGTGAAGTGTTGCGGACCGCGGGAAGCCATCTCCTCGTACACATTCCAGCGCTGAGCGATCGCATCCTCGGCCAGGCCGAGCAGCCGGTCGTACTCGACCGGATCGGAATTGGCCAGGGAGCGGTACCGCAGTTCCCGGTTGCGGTAGTCGTCGAGCGGGATCCGCGGTCGGTGCGAATCGAGCAGGAACGGGTTCTTTCCGGCCGCCCGCAGTACCGGGTCGTAGCGGATCAGTGGCCAGTGCCCACTGGCCACGGCACGGTACTGCTGGTCCATGCCCTGACGCATGTCGATTCCGTGCGCGATGCACTGGCTGTAGGCGATCACGAGCGAGGGGCCGTCGTAGGCCTCCGCTTCGCGGAAGGCCTGCAGAGTGTGCTGCGGGTCGGCACCCATGGCGACCTTGGCGACATAGACGTTTCCGTAGGCGATCGCTTGCAGAGCGAGATCCTTCAACGGCTCCGTCTTGCCGGCGGCGGCGAACTTGGCGATTGCGCCGAGCGGGGTCGCCTTGGACATCTGACCGCCGGTGTTGGAGTAGACCTCGGTGTCGAGCACCAGCACGTTGACGTTGCGGCCGCTGGCCAGGACGTGGTCGAGCCCGCCGGACCCGATGTCGTAGGCCCAGCCGTCACCGCCGACGATCCATACGCTGCGCCGGATCAGGTGGTCCACCACGCTGCGCAGGTCACCGGTCGTAGCGGGATCGAGGCCCTCGAGGCGGTTCTGGAGTTCGGCCACCCGCTGCCGCTGGGCGTGCAACTCCGACTCCCGCAGCTGCGGTGCCGCCAGAGTGGCGTCGACGAGCTCGGCGCCGAGGGCGTCGCGTAATTCGGCGAGGCGGCGCCGGGCCAGTTGGGCGTGTCCGTCGCTGCCCAACCGCATGCCGAGCCCGAATTCCGCGTTGTCCTCGAACAGGGAGTTCGACCAGGCCGGCCCCCGCCCGTCGGCGTCGGTGGTCCACGGGGTGGTGGGCAGGTTGCCGCCGTAGATGGACGAGCAGCCGGTCGCGTTGGCGATCATCAGCCGGTCCCCGAACAGCTGTGAGAGCAGCTTGAGGTACGGCGTCTCGCCGCAACCCGCGCAGGCGCCGGAGAACTCGAACAGCGGCTGCAGGAACTGGGTGCCGCGGACGGTGCCGAAGTCCACCCGGGACCGGTCACTGGTCGGCAGGGTCTCGAAGAAGGCGATGTTGTCTCGCTCCGTGGCCAACCGCGGCTCGCCGGGAGCGAGATTGATCGCCTTGGTCACGCTGGTGCCGGGAATGACGACCGGGCAGGCCTCGACGCACAGGCCGCACCCGGTGCAGTCCTCGACGTACACCTGCAGCGAGAACTGGGCGTTGGGGAGGCCGACGGCGTCCAGGGGTGCGGAGTCGAACTGTTTTGGCGCCCCGGCCAGCCGGGACTGGTCGTAGTACTTCGAGCGGATCACGCTGTGCGGGCAGACGAAGCCGCAGTTGCCACACTGAATACAGCTCCCGGCATCCCAGACCGCCACCAGTTCGGAGATGTTGCGCTTCTCATATGCGGTCGTGCCACTGGGGTAGGTGCCGTCCACCGGAAGTGCGCTGACCGGCAACGCGTCGCCGCGCCCGGCCATCATCTCCGCGGTCACGGTGCGCACGAACTCCGGCGCGTCGTCGGGCACCGTCGGCACCGGCGCGCGCACGGACGTGACGAGTTCGGGCACCTCGATCCGGTGTAACCCGGCCACCGCGCCGTCCACCGCGGCCAGTTCGCGCCGCAGCACGTCGGCGCCGCGGTTTCCGTACATCTTCTCCACCGATTCCTTGATGCGGGCGATCGCCTGTTCGCGGGGCAACACCGCCGAGATCGCGAAGAAGCACGTCTGCAAGACGATGTTGATCCGCCCGGCCAGCCCGGCCTCACGTGCGATCCGGTCGGCGTCGACGGTGTAGAGCGTGATCCGCTTGTCCAGGATCTGTTCCTGAACCAGCCGGGGCAGCGCGTCCCAGACCTTCGCGGCAGGCTGCCGACAGTTCAGCAGCAGCGTCGCGTCCGGGGCAGCCCGACCCAGCACGTCGATTTTGTCGAGAAACCGGAACTGGTGGCAGCCAACGAAATTGGCTCCATTGACCAGGTAGGGGGCATGGATGGGATCCGGCCCGAAGCGCAAGTGCGACTCGGTCTGCGAACCCGATTTCTTCGAGTCGTAGACGAAGTACGCCTGGGCGTGCAGGCCCTCTTCCGACCCGAGGATCTTGATCGTGTTCTTGTTCGCGCTGACGGTACCGTCCGAACCGAGCCCGAAGAAGACCGCCCGGAACGTGTCGGGTGACTCGATGTCGAACGACGGGTCGTAGTCGACGCTGGTACCCGAGACGTCGTCGTCGATACCGATGGTGAAACGGCGCCGTGGTTGCTCGCGCGCGAGTTCGGCGAACACCCCGGCGACCATGGCGGGCGTGAACTCCTTCGACGACAGGCCGTAGCGTCCGCCGGTGATGCGCGGCATGACTGGTCGTTCTCCGTCGGCTTCCCCGTCGGTAAAGGCCTCGGCGAGGGCCGCGACGACGTCCAGATACAACGGTTCGCCGATCGACCCGGGCTCCTTGGTGCGGTCCAGAACACCGACCGTGCGCACCGTCGCCGGCAGCGCTTCGAGGAGCGCTCTGGTGGGGAATGGGCGGTACAACCGCACCTGCAGCACGCCCACCCGCTCGCCGCGCTCGACGAGAGCGGCGACGGTCTGCACCACAGTCTCGGCGCCCGAGCCCATCAGCACCAGCACCCGCTGCGCCTGCGGGTGCCCGGTGTAGTCGACGATGCTCATCTTGCGGCCGGTGCGCTCGCCAAGGCGGACCATCAGGTCCTCGACCACACCGGGAACCCGCGCGTAGAACGGGTTCACCGTTTCACGCGCCTGGAAGAAGACGTCCGGGTTTTGTGCGGTGCCGCGAATGAACGGGCGCTCGGGAGACAGCGCCCGCCCGCGATGCGCCCACACCAGGTCCTCGGGCACCAGCGCCCGCAGGTCGTCGTCAGAAAGCGTGTCAATCGTGTTGAGTTCGTGCGAGGTTCGGAAGCCGTCGAAGAAGTGCACGAACGGTACCCGG
The DNA here is from genome assembly GCA_963763005.1 of uncultured Actinomycetota bacterium. GTDB lineage: Bacteria > Actinomycetota > Actinomycetes > Mycobacteriales > Mycobacteriaceae > Mycobacterium. Next base: position 369,450 of record CAVXMI010000004.1, on the reverse strand, counting down.
GTCGCCAGTGTGGCCGCCTGCGCAACCAGCGCCAGGTCCTGTGCCTCCTGCACGGAGGCCGAGGCGAGCATCGCGAACCCCGTTTGCCGCACGGCCATCACGTCGGAATGGTCACCGAAGATCGACAATGCCTGCGCTGCCACTGACCGGGCTGCCACGTTGATGACGGCCGAGGTCAGTTCGCCGGCGATCTTGTACATGTTCGGGATCATCAACAGCAGACCCTGCGACGAGGTGAAGGTCGTGGTCAACGCGCCGCTCTGCAGGGCGCCGTGCAAAGCGCCCGCCGCTCCACCCTCGCTTTGCATTTCGACCACCGTCGGGACGGTGCCCCACACATTGGGCCGCCCCGCGCTGGACCATACGTCGGCCAACTCGGCCATCGGCGAGGACGGCGTGATGGGGTAGATGCAGCACACCTCGTTGAGCCGGTAGGCCACCGAAACGGTGGCCTCGTTGCCGTCCACCGTCACACGTGTCATTGCGGCTCCGGAAACATCTCGATGGCGTGGACCGGGCACTGATCGAAACAGACGGCACAGCCGGTGCACTTGTCGTAGTCGAACTCGTAGCGGTGCCCGACCCCGAGTTTGATCACCGCGTCCTCCGGGCAGGCGCCGAGGCAGCCGTCGCATTCGAAGCAGTTACCGCACGACAGGCAACGCCCCGCCTCGTAGGTCGCCTCTTGGGCGGACAAACCGCCGACGACCTCCTCGAAACTCTCGACGCGTTGTGCCGCCTCGAGTTCGGGCTGCCGACGTCGCGCGGCATCACCGAAGAACCACAGGTGCAGCGAGTCGAACGTCGCCGTCGGGTGTTTGTCCGGGCGTGCGCCCGGCGCGCCGCGCAGCCAGGCGTCGATATTGTGTGCCGCCTTCTTCCCGTGGCCGACACCGACTGTCACGGTGCGCTCACTGGGCACCATGTCACCGCCGGCGAACACGCCCGGACAGCCCGTCATCAGTGATTCCGAGACACGCACACTGCCGTCGCGTTCGAACTCGACTCCCGGCAGCGTCCGCATGAACGCCGATTCCGTTTCCTGACCGAGCGCCATGATCAGGGTGTCGGCGGCCAGCGTCTCAAAACGTCCGGTCGGTCGTGGGTAACCCGAGTCGTCGAGTTCCATGACCTCGACCTGCAATTCGGGGCCGTCGAAAGCGCTGATCGTCCGCAGCCAGTTGATCCGCACGCCCTCGCGTTCGGCATCCTGGGCTTCCTCCTCGTGGGCGGGCATCTGCTCGCGAGTGCGGCGGTAGACGATGATCGCGTCCTCGGCGCCCAGCCGGCGGGCCACCCGGGCGGCGTCCATCGCGGTGTTGCCGCCGCCGTAGACGGCCACGTGGCGCCCGATCGCCGGCTTCTCGCCGGAGGCGACATTGCGCAGAAAAGACACCGCATCCACCATCGTGGAGGCGTCACGGGCGGGAATGTCGACTCGTTTGGCCAGATGCGCACCGACCGCGACGAACACCGCGTCAAAGCCGCCCTCGTCCCGCTCGGCCGCGAGGTCATCGACCCGATGATCGCAGGTCAACTGCACGCCCATAGCCGCGATCCGGTTCAGCTCGACATCCAGCACGTCACGGGGCAGCCGGTAGCTCGGGATGCCGTACCGCATCATCCCGCCGGGCATCGCGCTCGCGTCGCGGATCTCGACCTCGTGACCGAGGCGTGCCAGATGGTAGGCCGCCGACAGTCCGCTCGGCCCCGCGCCGACGACCAGGACTCGCTTGCCGGTACGGGAAGACGGCGGTTCGAACATCCAGCCGCGCTCGCAAGCAAGGTCACCGAGGAACCGCTCCACCGAATGGATCGATACGGAGCTGTCGAGATGGGCACGGTTGCAGACGGTTTCACACGGGTGATAACACACCCGTCCGTGGATTGCAGCCAATGGGTTGTCCGCGACGAGCTGACGCCAGGCCTGTTCGTGGCGGCCGGCGGTGGCATGGGCAAGCCAGGCTTGGATGTTCTCCCCAGCGGGGCAACCGGCATTGCAGGGTGGCAGCAAATCGACGTAGACGGGCCGGTGCTCGCGCACCGGCCCGGCCCGGGACTGGCCATGCAACAAGTCTGCAAGCGGCGTGACGTCCCTCGAAGGTCCGGCTGCGGGCCGATGGAACGCGTCGCTGCTCATTGAGCCGGCACAAGCTGTTTCTCCACCTGCAGGACCTGGCGGGTGGTCTTGATCACCGTGTCGGGATTGAGGCTCATCGAGTCGATGCCGACCCGGACCAGGAACTCGGCCATGTCCGGGTAGTCCGAAGGGGCTTGTCCGCACAGGCCCGAGTGAATCCCGTTGCGACGGCAACCCTCCACGGCCAGGCGAATCATCTCCTTGACACCCTCGTCGCGTTCGTCGTAGTCGAAGGCCACGATCTCGCTGTCACGATCGACGCCGAGAGTGAGCTGAGTCAGGTCGTTGGAGCCGATGGAGAAGCCGTCGAAGCGCTTGGCGAATTCATCGATCAGGATCACGTTGTTCGGGATCTCGCACATCGCGTACACCTTGAGCCCGTTCTCACCGCGCCGCAGACCGAGTTCGGCCATCGTCTTCAGCACCAGGTCCGCTTCGGCCACTCGGCGCACGAACGGGAGCATGAGAATGACGTTCGTCAGGCCCATCTGCTCGCGCACGCGTCTCATCGCGCGGCACTCTAGCGCGAAGCCCTCCGCGTAGGCGGGATGGGCGTAGCGCGAGGCGCCGCGGAAGCCGATCATCGGGTTGCTCTCTTCCGGCTCGAACGCTGCTCCGCCCACGAGGCTGGCGTATTCGTTCGTCTTGAAGTCCGACATCCGCACCACCACGGGCTTGGGCCAGAAGGCAGCCGCGATCGTGCCGATTCCCTCAGAGAGGCGCTCCACGAAGAAGCTGGCGCCGTCCGAGTAGGCATACGTCAGCCGATCGATGGTCCGCCGGGCTTCGGGGTCGTCGACCTTGTCGGGATGCAGCAGGGCAAGAGGGTGCACACGGATGTACTCGTTGATGATGAACTCCATGCGAGCCAGTCCCACGCCGTCGTTCGGCAGGAACGACGTCTTGAAGGCGAGATCGGGATTCCCGAGGTTGAGCATGATCTCGGTTCGCGGCCGCACCAGGTCACCCACCTCGGTGCGATCCACGTGGAAGGCCAGCTCGCCGCGGTACACGCGCCCCGAATCGCCCTCGGCGCACGACACCGTGACGACCTCGCCGTTGGGCACGCTCGTGGTCGCGTCGCCCGCGCCGACCACAGCGGGGATGCCGAGTTCGCGGGCGATGATCGCCGCGTGGCAGGTGCGCCCGCCGCGGTTGGTGACGATCGCCGCGGCGATCTTCATGACCGGCTCCCAGTCGGGCGTGGTGGTGTCGGAAACCAGCACCTCGCCGGGCTGGAAATCGGACAGGTGGGTCAGGTGCTCGATGCGTCTCACCACGCCCGAGGCGATCTTCTCCCCGACCGACCGCCCCTCGGTGAGTACCTCGCCCCGGCCGTCGAGCGCGTACCTCTCCAGCGCCGTCGCGCTGTGCTGGGAGGCCACCGTCTCCGGGCGGGCCTGCACGATGTAGAGCTTTCCGTCCAGACCGTCTTTGGCCCACTCCATGTCCATCGGGCGCCCGTAGTGCTGCTCGATGGCGCACGCGTAGCCGGCCAGCTCCAGGGCGTCCTCGTCGGTGATACAGAACCGGGTGCGGTCGGCCTTCGGCGTGGGGATGTTGCGCGTCGTGTACTTCGTCTCACCCTCGACGAAGATCATCTTCACCGCCTTGTCGCCGATGAGCCGGCGCAACACAGCGCGATGCCCGTCGAGAAAGGTCGGCTTGTGGACGTAGAACTCATCGGGGTCGACGGCGCCCTGGACCACGTTCTCGCCGAGACCGTAGGCGCCCGTGATGAACACCACGTCGGGAAAGCCCGACTCGGTGTCGATCGAGAACATCACGCCCGACGCGGCGAGGTCGGAGCGCACCATTTTCATCACGCCGATCGACAGCGACACCTTGAAGTGGTCGAAGCCCTGGTCGATGCGGTAGTGGATGGCGCGATCGGTGAACAGGCTGGCGAAACACCGGCGGCAAGCATCGAGCAGGCTCTCGGCACCCTTGATGTTGAGGTAGGTGTCCTGTTGGCCGGCGAAGCTCGCCGTCGGCAGGTCTTCGGCGGTCGCCGAGCTTCGTACCGCCAGACTGACATCCTCGCCGTACTCGTCCTGAAGCCTGCGGTAGCCGTCCACGATCTGGGCAGCCAGGTCATCGGGGAGCCCGGCGCCGTAGACGATCTCTCGGGCGCGTTTGCCTTTGCGCGCCAGCGCGGTGACGTCTGCCGGATCGATATCGTCGAGCTCGGCGTGCAGCGAGTCCCAGGCGCCGGCCCTGTCCAACATGTGGCGGTAGGCCTCGGCGGTGGTGGCGAACCCGTTTGGGATGCGGACGCCCTGCTCGGAAAGCTTCTGGAACATCTCGCCCAGCGAGGCGTTCTTGCCGCCGACGAGCGGCACGTCGTCTATGCCGAACTCCTCAAAGAAGCGGACGTACCTGGACGTATTCATGACCTGTCCTCTCGTAGCGCGTCAAGCGGGCGAGCAGCATCGAGCCCGACCCACACGTCATGCGGCGTCGAGCTCGCCCGGTGTCGTTGCCCGACACCGCCGTCCTCGTGGTGCAGACTGCCCAGGAAACGATCGGTGCGCTCGGTTTGTGACGGTTCGGCCTGTAGCCACTCTCGGGTGCACGCCGACTGAGCGACGCACAAATTCACGCCTCGCCGGTCGAGCATTCCGGTCGCCGCGTGTAACTGCGATAGCGCCACACATGCCAACCTCCCACAGCGGCACGCACGTTGCCAGGGCCGAAGGTCACTCGAAATGGGTAACGGCCCAACGGGAGGTGGCTTCAACAGCCTGGACGGCTCGACCTGCAGCCTCGTCAGAATCTAGGTGGCCCCGGGCAATCAGTCGCGTGCAGCCGGCGCTGGCCGTTGTGCACGGACGGAGCCCGATGCAGCCGACCGCGGAAACGACCATGCCCACCCCGAACACCGTAGGTCTCGGAATGCGTTCAACCAGTGACCCGGCCGGTAGCTGCCCAACGCATATAACATGTTGCATCGACGTAGGCCAGGATCACTTGGGCCACGGAGAAACCGATCTCTCTGAGGCGCAACAGGATTAGCCGGAATCACAGGCCGACGCAGGAGATCCGCGTGGGGGCAAGGATCAGAATCTGTGGATGCTCCTCGGCCCGGTGACGCAAAGCAACACCAACGGCAACGGTCAGCCGGGAAATCGGACGGTGGTCCCGGGCATCAGTTGAACGACTCGACCACGGCATTCCACTTCGACTCCCGCAGCGTCGCGTGGATCCGCACTGATGATCACGCCCTTTCCGCTGACCCGCAGGTGCATGTGCAGACCGCGGTAGTGGATCGGTATTGCCAGCACGCCAAGTGTTTCCGGCCAGTGCGGGGAGAGGATGATGCGGTCAGACCGGGTCTCGAGCCCGGTGAAGCATCGCTGCATGAGGTCGACGCTGCCGGCCATGGCCGCCAGGTGAATGCCTTCCGACGTGGTGCCACCCTGGATGTCGGAAACGTCGGATTTGAGCGCCTGTTGGAAGAACTCCATTGCACGATGGCGGTTGGCCCGGGCGAGCACCCAGGTATGCACCACACCGCTGAGCGTCGACCCGTGCGACGTGCGGGCCAGATAGTAGTCGACCATATTTGGGACCTGGTCGGGCATGAAGCGGCAGCCGAGCCGGTCGAGTAGCTCACACAGCTCCGTTACCGACATCAGGTAGAGCAGCATGAGGGCGTCGGCCTGCTTGGAAGCCTTGTACCGGTTCACGTCGTCATTCTCCGCCTCGAGGATGCGGTCGAGGCGTTGGATGTTTCCGTACTGCCGGCGGTAGCGGTCCCAGTCCAGTTCCTCCAACTCGCCGTATCCCTCGAACTGGCTGATGACGCCGTCGTGGAACGGGACGTACATCCGTCGGCTCACCTCATCCCACTGCGCCAGTTCGTCACCGCGCAGTCCCAGTGTCTCCAGTAGGTCGAGCCGGTTCGGCAGCGGTAGCAGGTTCAGTGCGTCGAAGGCCCGCATGATCACCCAGACCGCCATCACGTTGGTGTATGCGTTGTTGTCGATGCCGTCGTAAGGCGCGTCGGGGTAGCCCGAGTGGAATTCATCGGGCCCGATGACGCCACGGATGCTGTAGCGATCGCGTTCTTCGTCGTAGGTGGCCCTGCTTACCCAGAAGCGTGCGACCTCGGCCAGCATCTCCGCGCCATAGTCGATCAAGTAGGCGAGGTCCCCGGTGACCTGATAGAACTTCCAGGCGCTGTAGGCGACGGCGATGCCGATGTGGTGCGCATGAGCGCTCGAGTCGGGATTCCACCGGCCGCTGCGCGGATTGAGATGTAGGCGTTGGCTTTCCTCGCGTCCATCGCTGCCGGATTGCCACGGGAACATCGCACCGGAGTAGCCCGCCGCCCTGGCGGCGTGACGTGCCTCCGGCAAGCGCCGGTAGCGGTATCCAAGCAGCGACCGGGTGACCATGGGCAGCCGTAGGTTGAGCACCGGGTAGATGAACAGCTCATCCCAAAAGATGTGCCCGCGATATGCCTCACCGTGCAGTCCGCGAGCCGGCACCCCGACATCAAGGTCGGCACTGTTGGGTGAAACCGTCTGCAGCAGATGCAGGAGATGCAATCGCAGGATGCGCAATTCGTCTGTGAAGTCTTCGAACTCGATGGACAGGCGCTCCCAGAGATGTACCCAGCCATTCAGGTGCCCGTCACGCAACTCGGCGAACCGGCCGAGTCGGCTCAGCCAGCGCTCGGCATCGACAGCAGGTTCGGACGTCGCGACATCGCGCCCGGTGAATAGGGTCACGATTTTCTCTACCGTCAACGCCTCACCGACTGACAGCTTGACGGCGACATCGTGACCGATTTCTGCTCCCTCGTCGACCAGACGGTAGGTAGCCGCGACGGGAGTCCCGTCGCGCCACACGGTGCTTCGCGACGCCATGGCAATGGGAACGCGCGACTGGGTCGTCTCAACTGCCAGCAGCACAGAGTTGTGCGAGATCTCCCGCTTTTCCACCGACCCAAGATGCTCGTTGGCCAAGTCCCGGTAGCGCTCGACCAGCGAGTTCGTGACGTTGCCGTCCAGCGTGGAGCGAATCTCGATTGCCCCTGACCAATCCTCGGCCACGATCGTCGTCTCAAGAGCGCCGACGTGGGGCATGTGCATCGCGACGAATCGTTGTTGTGTCAGCGAAGTGGTGCGGCCTGCGTCGTCACAGAAACGAACCTCCCTCGTCAGTACCGCGCCGCGAAGATCGAGAGTCTGCCGGTAGGACAGCACCCGGACGGCGTCGATGTCGAACCAGCTGCCGCCGTCGACCCGGAAGGTCAGGGCAAGCCAGTTGGGCAGGTTGACCAAACTCTCGTTATCGATGGTGGTACCCGATAGTTCGTCGACGAGACGGTTGTAAACCCCGGCGGCATAGGTGCCCGGATAGTGCACTCGGTCGGCCTTCGATTCGGGCGCAGCGCCCCGGGTGGCGAAGTAGCCATTTCCCACCGTGCACAGCGCCTCACGAAGCTTCTCACTTTGCGGGTCATACCCCTCAAAGGTGAAATCCCAAGCCTTGGAAGATGTCTGGTGTTTATACGCCAACCAATTCGACCCGCGCTGGACGAAATCCCGTACCTGATACGGACTCTCGAGGCGAAAATGGGCTCCCGAGGGACGGTCGCCATCCTCGGAGTGCCGCACAACGATCCCTATGCCGTCGAATCGAACCGCGTCGAACGCGTCTTCGTCGGTGAGGTCGTCGCCGATGTAGATGGGCATTCGGGAACCCGCCGCGTCGATGCGATCACGAATCCAGGCCAGCGTGGTCCCCTTGTCCCAGTCAATGTCCGGCCGGAGCTCGACTACCTTACGACCGTTGGTCACCCTGAGGCCGTCTCGCTGTCCGAGCCTGCGTGTAGCAGAGACGGTCTCGCCGACGTGCTCCGGTGCGACCTCGCGGTAGTGAACCGCGACGGCGAAGCGCTTGTGTTCCACCCGTACGCCGGGGATCTCCGCCAGGCTCTGGCCCAACTCGGCCGCCGCACGCTCGAGGACACCGACGGCGGCGGCGGCCGCTTCGTTTCGGTGATAGGTGCCGTCCGGTTCGGTTAGCTCAAAGCCGTGGCTGCCCGCGTGCCAGAGACCCGGTATCGGTACCCGGGTCCGGATGTCGGCGAGGTCGCGGCCGCTCAGGATGGCGACGGGGCATTGCGACGCCAGGCTTTCCAGCGCCCTGGCCGCTCCGTCGACGAGGGTGGCGGCGCCGGGATCGGCAACGATGGGGGACAGGGTTCCGTCGTAGTCGACAAACAACACCGGTTCTCGGGCGCCCAGAATACCGATTATCTGACCGTATGACTCCACCGCATCGGGGAGTTCGGACATCCGCCTGTCACCCTTGCGAACAGCGACATCGTCCAGGACCGCAACCACGACGTCGTGGCCACATCCCGATAGTCGGTCGGCATGCCCGGCGCGGTCGACACAGATGATGAATGCGAAGCCGCCGTCGTGGGCCGCTGCTAACCCGGCACCGGCGTCGGCGACGACGACAGACCGTTCCGGACGCACACCGAGTCGGCGGGTGGCTTCGACCAGGACGGCGGAAGGGACGCCTTCGACACAGACACCGAAAAGGTCGTCAATCCCCGCGGCTTTCAAGAGCTGTTGAGCGCCCGGGCGCAACGAGTAGACGGCCGTGGCGACCCCGACGTCGAGCAACTTTCGCACTAGGTTGATCGTCGACTCGAACACCGGAACACCGTCAGTGTCTGTCAAGACGACGTCGAGGTTGAAGATCACGGCGTCGTGGTAGCGCGGGTCGACGGTGACCGGCAGCGTCATGGCGATGTCCTTGCTTGAGCGGACAACCATTGGTCTGGGGTTGCGGGCCGCTGTTCCCCGTCGTTCCGCCTCGGCGCGCCGATGTCTACAGGGTCGGCGACCATCTCGAAAAGCCGGTCGACATCTTCACGGTTGCAGGGCGCGGTGCCGGGAGTCAGCAGCATGGCCGCACCGGCTGCGACGCCCAGTCGCACCGCCTTGTCGAGTTGCCAGCCACGGCTAAGGCCCACGGTGATGGCGGCGATCATGGCGTCGCCGGCGCCCACACCGCTGCAGGAAGGCACTGTTACAGACGAATACCGTTGGCTTCCATTCGATGTGACCAGCAGAGCGCCCTGGGACCCGAGTGACACGACGACGACCTGAGTGCGGCCGCGGTCCACGAGTTCGTGCGCCGCGGCGAGCTGTTCTGACTCACTGACGAGTGCCCGTTCGACACATTCACGTAGTTCTCGCACGCTCGCCTTGAGCAGAAAGACGCCGGAAGAGATGTGTCGCAGTCCAGCCCCGGAGGTGTCGAGAATCAGCAGCGCACCGCGTTCGCGACAGATGTCGGCGACCCGCTGATAGTAGTCCGGCGGTACGCCGGGCGGCAGGCTACCGCTCGCCACGACGAAGTCCGCGGATGCTGCCGCGGCACTTAGTCTGTCGAGGCACTCGATCTGCTCGGCATCGGTGAGCGGCGGACCCGGGAGCACGAACCGGTACTGCTGCCCGGTACTGTGCTCGTCTACCGTGAAGCTTTCCCTGGTGGAGCGAGCCACGGTGATCCGCTGCACCGGCACACCTGATTCAGCGACAAGAGCGGTCACCTTGTCACCGGCGTGGCCTCCCGCCGGAAAGAGCGCCGATACCGACGCGCCGAGCACACGGGCGATTCGCGCGACGTTGATTCCGCCGCCGCCGGGATCGTAACGGGGCTGCCCGCATCGCATTTTATCGGTGGGCATGACCCGATCGGTGTCCGTGGTGATGTCGAGCGCTGGATTCATCGTCAGGGTGACAATTGTGGTTCCCGACCTGCTCAGTGCATTCATTGCCATAGGTTCCGCTCTTGTCTGGGGGCCGTTGTGAGCGACACCTGAATCCGACCAGTTGACGGACGCCGACGGTAGGGACGGAAGTCCCGCGTCCGGGGGCCGTTCGTAGGCGCTGAACTCAGCGACCGTCCTGATGCCGGGCCTACTGGTGTGTCGGTGCTGCCCGCATACCGACGATCACCATCGCGGTCACACCGCACTGAGCAGGCAACCCATCGGCCGCACGCGTACCTAGCCTTTCAGGTCAACACAATTAGGCCGTCGGTTCGCGTGCAACAATGATCGGCGCGCGGGCCAACAGCATCACAGCGGCGCTCACCGAGCCCAACAACATTCCGGCGAATCCGCCACGGCCATGACTGCCGACCACCACGAGCTGAGCCGACTCGGAACCGTCCACGAGCTGACGCGCCGGCTCGTCGCGCACGACGATCCGGCTAACAGGCACCTCGGGGTAGCGGTCGCCCCAGCCGGCCAGACGCTCGGCCAGCATCTCGTCCTCTATCGCCTTCAGTGCCGGCCAGCCGGGACCGGGGGGACTGAAGATGGAATCGAACAAACCCACATCGCTCCACGCGTGCAAGGCCGTCAGCCCTACCTCCCGGCGCGAGGCTTCTTCGAACGCGATCGCGGTCGCCAACTCCGACTCCGGCGACCCGTCAATCCCCAATAGCACCGGGGCCCGCGCGGCATCGGCAGTCAATTGAACGCCCTCATGGATAACTGCGACCGGACACTTCGCGTGATAGACGAGCCCAGAGCTCACCGAACCCATATGACGCCCCCGCAGCGTGCCGGCGCCGAGGCAACTCACCACCACCAAGTCGGCGTCTTTGGACACGTCGACTAGAGCGGGAACGGTAATACCAGAAGGCATTTCGCAGTTGATCTCTGCCGGGCCACGCCGACAGCTTTCGCCCGCGATCTCGAGCGCTTCGTCAAGCACTTGTCGCCCTCGCTCGCGTTGCCCACCCATCCACGCCGGGACCAATGACGATTCCATCCAGGTCCCCGCTGTCGCCGGAACAACATGCACCAACGTCAGCGGAACATTGCGTAACTCGGCGTCGCGCGCGGCCCACTGGACCGCGACCTTAGAACCCGGCGAGCCGTCGACGCCGACGACGACCCCTGGGTGCGTACTGCGCTTCGACACGACATTCTCCCTTATTTTGTCCGCTACGCCCGACGATATCGGTCCAACGGCGTCCAGTCAGGAGGCATTGGTCACTAACCGGATGGTTTTAGTACTGCGGGAGGCGCCTCGCGGTAGAGAGCGGCACCGGCGGTGACTCCCGCGCCGGCGGCAATGAGCAGAACGCGGGCGCCGGGCGCGAGTTCTTCGGTCGCACTACGGAGTGCCGCCACCAGCGAGGCGGTATGCATGCTCTCGTCGTCGGCGACGGTGATCCGTTCCACCGGTACTGCGAGTTGGGCGGCCAGTGCCGCGCGATACCCATGCCGGGCCGGCGCGGCGACGATGATGTCGATGTCGGAAAGTCCGAGCGAGGCCTCCTCGAGGCAGTTGCGGGCCACCCGGGCGCCGGCGGCGGCGAATTGCTCGTCCATCGCCGCCGACTCGCTGAATCGAAGCACATTGCGCGCATCGTGGAGTCCGACGGTAGCGCGGTAGTTCTCACCGTCGTCGGGGATGTTCACCCAGTGCACATGGCCGAGCCCGAACTCGTCGTCGCTCCAGTCGCACAACAGTGCCGCCCCGACGGGGGAGTACGGAAAGTGCTCACTCATCCGGCGCCCCGGATTGGCGTCACTCGCGACGACCAGGGCGCAGTTGATGGTGTGTGACCGCATGAATCCGTCGACGATCTGCAAGGCGGTGAGGATTCCGCAGGTTCCGTTCGATATGTCGAAGGAGAACGTGCCGTGAGCGTCGCCGTGCGGGTCCTCGGGATTGGCCCCGATGTCCTTCTGGATAATCGCAGCGAGGGCGGGCTCCGCCAGATTCTTGTCGCGGTAGATGCCGGTATTGATCAGAAGGTCCACGTCGTCGGGCTCTCGGCCCGCTCGTTGCAAACAGGCCTTGGCCGTCGCGACCGCCAGATGCAGTGCGCTGTGACGGGTGCGCCAACCACCTAGGGTGACGTCGAGGCCATCAATCACTGTTCCCATAGCGGCCCACCAAATCCTCGTCCACGGTGAGGAGAACGACGCCGATCTCCAGACCTGATGCCAGTGCAATCAAGGCGATAGTTTCGCCCGGCCGGATCCGCCCGGCTTCGAGTTCTTCCACGAGGGCCACCGTGTGGGTCGTCGACGCTGTGTTGCCGTATCGATCGACGGTGATCACGGCGTCGTGCTGTGGACTGTCACCGAATGAAGCGGACACCGCGGCCATCCCCTTGCGTATCGCGCGGGCCGAGGTCTGATGCGTGATCACGTGATCGATGTCGTGCATCTCGATGCCGGCTGCTTCGAGGACTTCGTGCAATAAGAGCGGGGTGTTGGCAATGGCTGCCTTCTGAATCCCGCGAGAATCGGTAAACATCCGGGCACCGGGATCATGCCCCTTCGGGTAGGCAAGGCACAGCCGGCTGTAGTCGGCAACGGTGGTGAATCCGGCAAGGCTGATGCCGCCGGACCCGGGGGTGGCACGTTCGAGCAGAAGTGCCGCTCCCGCATCGCCCAGTGTCAGGCACGCGAGCTCCTTGCTCATGATGTTGTGCATGTGCCGCGCCGCATTCTGGCCGAGTTGCGAGATGTACTCGCCGCTGACCACCAACCCGCGCTCGACGGTGCCCTGACGGATCCAGTTGTTGAGCACCGTGACACCTGTCAGCATTCCGGCGCACGCGTTGGACAGGTCGAAGGTCACTGCTTTCTCAGCCCCGATCGCCCGGGCAACGGCACTGCTCATGGTCGGTTCCAGCCACTGGGTGAGGCCGCCGCGAAACTTCGTGATGCTGCAACTGATCACCACATCGAGCGACGCGGCCTGCTGTTGTGCCTTGTCCAGGCAGTTCAGCGCCGCCGAGGTGGCAAGACCGTAGGAGTCCTCGCCGCCGATCGAGACGCGACGTTCGTAGATGCCGGTCAGTCGTTCCAGATCGACGTGCGTGTTATGACGCGTGGTCGCCATCAAGTCGTCTGTCGTGAGCACAGTGGCAGGCAGATACCGCCCGGCCCCGGCCAGTCGGGTGCGAAACGGCGCCGAGGGTCCGGCACCCTCCATCACCAACCAATGCTTGGGCATTCGTCGCCCTCCTCCGCATTCATAGGATGGGGTCGCGACGGCACGGGCCACCAGAGCATTTGGACCCTAATTAAGGAGCGATTGAGGTGCGGCCCGACCAGCACTTAGCTCGAGACGCCGATCCTGAACTCTGAGGACCTTGTCCTCTGCTGCTCGGCCACCCGCGCGATCAGACTCAAAGTTGGCGTGCAAACGATGCTGCGCTCAGACCACAGAACTACGAGGAGATCACTATGGCTATCCGGGTGGGCGTGAACGGCTTCGGGCGTGTCGGCCGAAACTTCTTCCGTGCGGTGGACGTACAACGCGCGGCGGGTACCACAGACATCGAGATCGTCGCGGTCAACGACCTCACGGACAACAAGACTCTGGCGCACCTGCTCAAGTACGACTCCGTCCTCGGACGCTTAGCGCACGACGTGTCGGTCGACGGCGAGGACCTTGTGGTGGGAGAGCAGCGGATCAAGGCGTGGTCCATCGCCGACGGGCCTGCGGCGCTGCCGTGGGGAGACCTCGGCGTGGATGTCGTCATCGAGTCCACCGGTCGATACACCGCCGCGGAGCAGGCCCGCGGTCACCTGCACGGCGGCGCGAAGAAGGTGGTGGTGTCCGCGACGTCGAAGGGTGCCGACCTCACCGTTGTGATGGGCGTCAACCACCGCGACTACGACGGCACCCAGACCGTCATCTCCAACGCCTCGTGTACGACCAACTGCCTGGCGCCGATGGCCAAGGTGCTCGACGAGGTGTTCGGAATCGAGCGCGGGCTCATGACCACGATCCACGCGTACACCCCGGACCAGAACCTGCAGGACGGTCCGCACCGCGACCTGCGCCGGGCCCGCGCCGCGGCGATCAACGTGGTGCCCACGTCCACCGGGGCCGCCCGCGCAATCAGCGTGGTGCTGCCCCAGCTGCAGGGCCGGCTCGATGGGTACGCACTGCGGGTGCCGGTGCCCACCGGTTCAGCTACCGATCTCACCGTCATCGTCCGCGAGCCGGCAACCGCCGAGGCAGTCAACGCCGCGTTCGCGGCCGCCGCCGACGGTGAGCTGAAGGGCTTCCTCACCTACACCGAGGACCCCATCGTCTCCTCCGACATCGTGACCGACCCGGCGTCGTGCATCTTCGACTCCGGGCTCACCAAAGTCACTGGTGACCTGGTGAAGATCGTGGGCTGGTACGACAACGAGTGGGGTTACTCCCACCGCCTCGCCGACCTGACCGCGCTGGTGGCGTCTACCCTCTGAGCCGCCTGCCCACGGTCGGGAGCACGCAAACCTACTGCTGAGGTGGGGACGCGGACTGGTCACGGGCAGGGAGCCCTCTGGCCGTCGATCGTGGGAGTTCCGACTCTGCCGGGACGCCCGCACGAGGCGGATAGTGATTGAACCGAACTAACTTTGGAGGCCGTGGTGGAACAATTGACAACCGTTGATGCCGGCTTCCTCGAGGCCGAAGATTCCGACCGGCACGTGAGCTTGGCGATCGGCGGCTTGGCCGTCATGGAAGGGCCCGCTCCCGACTATGCCTCGCTCGTCTCGGTAATCGGCGAGCGGGCGTCTGCGATTCCCCGGTTCACGCAGGTGGTGCACATGCACCGGCTCGACCTTGCGGCACCGGAATGGGTCGATGATGCCAAGTTCGATCTCGCCCATCATGTGCATCGAATGGCGCTGCCACAGCCCGGCGACGATGCGGCGTTGTTCCGAGTCGTCGCCGACATCATGGAACGACGCCTCGATCGAGATCGACCGTTGTGGGAATGCTGGATTATCGAAGGACTGGCCGAGAGTCGTTGGGCGGTACTGACCAAACTGCACCACTGCATCGCCGATGGAATCTCCGCGACGCACCTGCTCGCGGGGCTGTGCGACGGCGCGGATGGGGAGACGTTCGCAAACCGGATACGTGCCGCCACCGAGTCGCCGGCGCTTCGTCCGTCCGGGCCGAGCTTGAATCCGCTGGACTGGGTTGGCGGCATCTGGCACCTTTCTACCGCCGTCACGAGTGCCGCTGCGCGCCTGGCGACCGGGGCTGTTCAAATCGCCGCCGGCATCGTGAGTCCGACGGATTCCTCGCTGATCGGCCCAATCAGCAGTCTGCGGCGCTACAGCGCAGCCCAAGTCCTCCTCGTCGATGTGGCCGTGGTTTGCCATAAGTTTGACGTGACCATCAATGATGTTGCACTGGCTGCTATTACCGATAGTTTCCGGGCGATGCTGATGCACCGAGGCGAACAGCCGCACCGAAATTCACTGCGCACCTTGGTGCCGGTGTCGGTGCGGTCGGCCGACGCATTGAACCAACTCGACAATCGCGTGTCTCTCATGCTGCCATACCTTCCCATCGAGCTCGAGGATCCCGTAGAACGGCTGCAAGCGGTGCACAGCCGATTGACAAGGGTCAAGTCCAGCGGGCAACGACAAGCCGGATCTGCGTTCTTCGCGGCAGCCAACTACATCCCCTTCGCCTGGACGGCCTGGGCGGTTCGGTTACTAACCCGGCTTCCCCAAAGCGGGATCGTCGCCTTGGCGACCAACGTGCCCGGTCCCCGTCGTCGGTTACGCATGATGGGCCGAGATGTGCTGCGCCTGCTACCCATCCCACCGATCGCACTTCACCTCCGCACGGGCATCGCCATCCTCAGCTACGGCGACGATCTGGTGTTCGGTATCACCGCGGACTATGACGCGGTACCCGACGTCGACGAGCTTGCTGACGGCATTGAACGTGCGGTGGCTCGCTTGGTTGCGATCAGTGAAGGAGCCGGGTGACCACGCGGGGTCGACCACCGCCGCCCTCACCATCAAACTCGCCACCGTTCGGGGTGGAAACGTCACCACTGACATCCGCTCCGATAGCAGCGACCTCGTTTGTGACCGCGACGCTCAACCACATGGATCGCGGCGAAATTTCAGAACATCGCGAAGTGGCCGCCGCGGCGTCATGGCGGGTACCTCGCCAAGGACGGGTGCCTCGCCGACGCGGATCAGAAGTTGCGGCATAGCGTCCCGTCCGGTCAAGGTGCCGATGAGGTTGCGACTGGACTGTAGCTCCGTGAGATGGCTCAGTGTGCATGTCGCCATCCCGGCCAACGTGCACTCCAACAACACGGCGGACAACGCTTCGCCGCAACCGAAGGCGTCCTCGTGAGTGTCCTCGTCGGTAGACAGAGCCAGCACTTTGGACCGGTCTTCTCCAATGCCGGCGTGCCGCTCGTGGTGAGCGCTAACCGGGAAGGTACGTCCGACATCGACCCGATCACTTTCGGCCGCCGACAACAGTGCACTGCGCGGAATCCCATCAGAATTCTCGAAATGACCAGTCCACCAGTCTAATTCGGTATGATACGAGGAATCGTAGAGTCGCAGCGATTCGGTAAGCTGTGACGCCTCCGCCAGTTTCGGGCGCAGCTCGTCGGCTATCACGTCAAGGTGAACTGTCCCGGCAGCGACGGCCTCGCGCAGTACAGGTTCCAAGGACTCCCAGTTCCTCGGTGCGTCGAAGGGAAGCCGATCGGTGCGGCGGCGCAGGATCGCGTCGGCCCGGCGGCGGTGGACATCGGTGACGAGTTTCCTTGGGCTGAAATCGAGCGACGCGAGATGATCGAGGTTATTCGGGCTGGGAAATCTGTCGACGTTGGAGGTCCACCCGGCTGCCGCCATCGCGACGCGTAGATGGTCGAGCACGGCGCCGCAGCTGATGTGGGCCTCCCGCGCCGACTTGTCGGTGGAGTAGAGAATCCGGCTGCGATCGACATACAGGTGCAGTCCCGCACCCTCGGCGACCCATTGCCAGGGCTGGCTGTTGTGCAAGGACGGAGCCCGGCATGCCAACTGCACCGCGGCCCTCAGTACGTCGGCATCCACCAACGTGTCCGGCATGATCAACCTCCAGTTCCTGTCTGAGGTCAACCCTGGAACACACCGGCGGAGGACGCCAGGGTCATTGGTCCTCGAGTGGACCAGGCCCGCTATCCGGCCGGTTGCCCCCAGATACGCGAAACCCACTGCCGTCGACGCCGCGTCTCGCGCTCTCAGATGGCGTTTCATGGTTGGACGGCTCACCGTTCGACCAGCGCACGCGGCACGCGTCCTGGCCGAGCTCAATGTGCGGTAGCCGCTCATCGGGGTGTAGCGTGAGCAAAGTTGGGAATCCATCCAGTCCGGGATGAAGTCAGCCGTCCGCCGCTGATCTCTCAAGAGCAGCAGCTCGCGCCGGACACGTCGGTGACAACCGTCCGTCGGGATCACCTTGAGCGCTTTATCCACCCTTGAAACATCGAATGTCCCTCTTGTTGGGCAAGACCCTTCCGGCTCCGCGAGTTTCGGCATTCTCAGTACGTATCCACCGACACCGTGCGGGCTGGCGACGTTCAGTGCGGCCTTGTCGGAAGGGTTGTGCGCGAATGGCTCTGACGTCAGCGTCGTCCGCGTGTCCGACGGGTCGTCGTTATCTTCTGACGCTCGGGTGATCGGAGAGCTGGTCAACGGTTCCGCGACATCGGTGACTGCAACCTGCGAATTGCTGAACGAGAGCGACATCGCGGTCGTGCAGCATGAGTACGGGATCTACGGCGGTGCCGACGGAGACGAGGTGCTGGACATCATCGGCGGGCTACAGATCCCGTCGATCGTGGTCGCCCACACGGTCCTCAAAGACCCGACCCCACATCAGCGTTGGGTGCTCGAGACGATCGCGGCGATGGCGGCTCACGTGGTTGTTATGTCGGAGGCGGCCAGTCAACGCCTGCGTCTCGGCTTCGACGTCGATCCCCGCAAAGTCACCACGATTGCGCACGGCGCGACCGTCCCGAGGAACACGCCGGTGAAGCGTTCGGGCAGACCGACTCTGTTGACCTGGGGTCTGCTGGGGCCGGGGAAAGGCATCGAGCGGGTCATCGACGCGATGGGTTCGCTACACGACCTCCCGGTCCGGCCGCGCTACCTGATTGCCGGCCGCACGCACCCTAAGGTTCTCGCGGCCGACGGCGACGCATACCGCTACGCCCGTGCCGAACAGGCGCGGCTGCGCGGCGTAGCGGACTCGGTGTCCTTCGACGCCAGCTACCGTGACGTGTCATCGCTGATGGCGCTTGTCCAGTCCGCGGCCGTGGTTGTGCTGCCCTACGACTCCACCGATCAGGTCACCTCCGGTGTTTTGGTCGATGCCATCGCGGGTGGGCGACCGGTCGTCGCCACCGCCTTCCCCCACGCCGTCGAACTCCTCGGTAGTGGGGCGGGCATCGTCGTCGGTCACAACGATCCCGATGCGCTGGCATCCGCCCTGCGCCGACTGCTGACCGATCCGGGCCTTGCCCGCTCCATGGCCGCGGAGGCCCGCCGGTTGGCCCCGACGATGGCCTGGCCGGTGGTGGCAAATGCCTATCTGGATCTGGCACACCGCCTTCTCGCTGAGCGTCCGGCGCTCATATGACCGCCACCATGCCGGACCCGAAATTCGATCACCTGTTGCGTTTGACAGACCGTCGCGGCACGTTCGAGCATGCCTGTTTCGCCGAACCCCGGCCCGAGCACGGCTACTGCACCGACGACATGGCCCGGGTTCTCGTGGTCGCCACCCGGGAGCCCAACTCTGGTGGGGAAGTCAACCGCCTTGCGGGCGTGGCCGTGCGGTTCCTTAACGAGGCGCAGTCCTACGCCGGCACCTGCCGAAACCGGATGGACAGCAAGGGCCGTTGGGAGGATGAGCCCTCCCTGGAGGACTGCTGGGGGCGCTGCATCTGGGGACTGGGAACTGCCGCTGCGCACAGTGACGTCGGTCTGGTCCGCCGGTTGGCCGTCATTCAGTTCGAACGCTCCGCGCAGGTACGGTCGCCATGGCCTCGGGCCATGGCGTTCGCGGCGTTGGGTGCCGCCGAACTTCTCACTGTCGAACCCGGGCATCGGGCCGCACGCGAACTGCTCACCGACTACGCCGACACCGTGGCCAAACCGAACGGCGACGCGGCCTGGCCGTGGCCAGAGCCGCGACTCACCTACGCGAATGCGGTTCTCGCCGAGGCGATGATCGCCGCGGGCGTTGCGCTCGACGATTCGACACTGCGGCAACGCGGCTTGGATCTGTTGGGTTGGCTGGTCGAATACGAAACGGCAGGTAGCCACCTCTCGCCCACTCCCGCAGCGGGCAGAGGGCCGGACGACCTTCGGCCCGCGTTCGATCAGCAGCCGATCGAGGTGTCCACCCTCGCCGACGCATGCGCACGCGCCGCTGCCATTGACCCCGGCTCGATCTGGCCCGACGGGGTCCTGGCCGCTGCGGCCTGGTTCATGGGTGTCAACGACGCAGAACAGCTCATGTGGGACCCCGAGACCGGCGGCGGATTCGACGGCCTGCACGCCGACGGGGTGAACCGCAACCAGGGCGCGGAGTCGACTCTGGCAGTGCTCTCGACGATGCAGCACGCTCGACGCTTCTCGACTGTGCAGCAATGACTTCCGTGCAGGCTGGGCTCGTCACGCGCAGCCCCCAGCGACTCGCGGCCAACCCGTCACGGGTCATCACCCGACTCTTCGTGCCAGGTCAGGAAGGTTTCGAGCACCAGGAGTCTCGCGCGGCGGCGGTGCTGGCGCGGATACTGGCCCTGGACGAAGGGCAGGTGCGGTCTTCGCTAGACGATGTCGTCACGCGCTTCGACGTACGTCACCGCGATCTTGCTGGCACCTTCCGCCGGCACGCCCGTGAACTCGCCGATCGGCTGGATCCCGACCGGGAGCTCTCCGAGGCGCGAAAGTTGTTGCTGGGTGCGGTATTCACCAGCGAATACGCCATCGAAGGTGCGGCGTTGTGCAACCCCAGCATCGTGGCCCATCCCGACCAGGCCGGAACAGTCGCGGGCAGCCTGCGATTCGTGATGAGTGTTCGGGGCATCGGCGAAGGGCACCATTCGTCCATCGGGTTCCGGACCGGAGTCATCGACGCAGCCGGCGGCATCACGATCGATGACCCGGCTCCGTTCGCCACGGTCGGAGCGACGGAGCCCGCTCTGCTCGACGCAGCTGTCTTCCGCGGTGAACTCGCCCGGCTTGACGAGGGCGGAGAGGCGGCCGACTATGTCCTCGGCGGACTCGGCGAGCGCTTTACCCGGGCTGCTCTCAATCAACAACTCGCCCAGCTCCAGACTCATCTGAGCACCCGCAATCACGCCAAGGAGACGATTTCTTTACTCCGCAGCATCGCCGAGCGGACGTACGCCGTCGAATTCTCCGACCAGATACCGCTTTCCGAGCGGATCCTGTGGCCCGCGATGGACGCAGAGCAGGCCGGCATGGAGGATGCACGCTTCGTTCGTTTCATCGACGAAGACGGCTCCGTCACTTTCTATGCCACCTACACGGCCTACAGCGGATCCCACATCAGCCAGCAACTGCTCGAGACCACAGATTTCCAGTCCTTCACCTCCGCGCCGATCGTCGGACCCGCCGCTGCCAATAAGGGTCTGGCGCTGTTTCCTCGTCGGATTCGCGGTCGCTTCGCCGCCATGTCGAGATCAGATCGCGAATCGAATACGGTTGCATACTCCGATCATCCGTCTGTTTGGACGAGTGCGCTTCCCTGCCAGAGCCCGACCCGAGCCTGGGAGGTGTTACAACTCGGGAACTGCGGTCCGCCGATCGAAACCGACGCTGGGTGGCTGGTGCTCACCCATGGCGTCGGCCCGATGCGCACCTACCGCATCGGGGCGATTCTGCTCGATCTCGACGATCCGACCCGGATTCTTGGTCAGCTACCACAACCGCTACTGAGCCCCGCTACTGATGAGCAGGACGGCTACGTGCCCAATGTTGTCTACAGCTGCGGCGCACTGGTCCACGCCGACACCCTCGTGCTGCCGTACGGCATCGCTGACGCCGGCATCGGTATCGCCACCGTGCCACTACCCGAACTCCTTGCAGCTCTACGCCGCTGAGATCCAGGACATTTCAAACTGCGCATGCGCGCCTACGCCGTAGGTCAACATTGTTGACTTACGGCTGTGAAAGACGTCTAATGAAGATCTACCGGAAACCGGTCATCGGTAGAGTCCATCTGGAATCGTCGCCGGGATCAACGTGTTTCCGTCTGTTCCCGCGAAATCGGATTCGACCACCGCACGACGACGACACAGCGTGGGGACAAACCCCGAGTGCCTGCGTGCCCACCCTTCAGTCTAAGGAGAACGACCGCGATGAAATCTGACGACGAACAACGAGATGCTTTCGGCGAGCACGTGCTTCACGTTGGCGCTGGTTTCAAAGAAGCGGAGCACCCTCACGTATTGGAGACGTTGTCGACCCTCGGTCCGCACCTGCTGGGACGATGGAATCCGCGCGACATTGATGTCGAAGTCTCGTTGCAGGACCGCGGCGGCAAGGAGCAGCGCGTTACTTTGCGCACGTGCCTGCCCGGCGGTGCGCCGCTGGTAGCGGTCGCTGAGAACTCGGACATCACCCACGCTATCTGCGAAGCAAAGCGCGAGCTGATCCGGCAGCTTGAACACCAGAAGTCGGCGCACGACCCCATGAGCAGCCGCCGGCGCAACAGCGCGACGATCCGCCATTAGGGTCACCTCCACGCCGTTCCAGATCCCCGACTTGCAAGACACACAACAACCAGCAGCCCGCTTCTGCGGGCAGACGCAGAGACGGGCATGACGCGGCACATCATCGAAGCGCGAGTTATCGGTAACCATGCCGCCATGGGCAGATCAACGCCCGCAGCTACCGTTACCGTCAGGCCGTACTTGACCATCCACGAAGTGCTCCGTGCGGGTATACGCCGCGCCGCGGGACGCAAAGATATGGCTGCGGCACAGTCGACGTGGAATTCCGAAGGCGGGGCAAATGAAGCCGGTGAGTAGCGACGCGAAGTCTGTGCGCGGCCTCTCGTGCTGAGGGTTCACTAGAGACCGCGCACCTCCGCGTACCAGGTCGGGTCGCCTGGCTCGTGTTGTCGAACCGTTGCCCGCGCGCTGGGAAGCGGTCAGACTGGCCGGACCCCGAGAAACTGAACGAACTCCACTGCGCGGTGCGCCAGCGTCACGATAGTTGCGTGCGTACCGCGGCTGGTGATCGCGGGCAGGATCGACCCGTCGATCACCGACGGGTTCTCGATGCCGCGGACCCGACACCGATGGTCGACGACGGCTCGCAGGTCACCGTCGGTGCCCAGCGGCGCGGTACCACACGGGTGCTGCGACGTCGACCACACCGGTGGACCGACATCCGTTGCAGCGCCAACTAACGCGCGAGCCAATTCACTGCCCTGCCCCGGCGCAGCGCCGCAACTCGTCGGGTTGGCTGTCGTAGCGATGCTCGATGCGCGCCGGTACAGCCTGCTCGGCGGTCGACAATATCGGTAGATTCGCGCGAAAACGCCCCGGTGGGCCCGCGGTCGTATTACGATCCGCTCCACTACGAGGACTCGTCAAAGGGGGGCGGGCGATATCCAAGCGACCTGAGGGGAAGAAGACATGTCGTTCCTCACCGCAACGCCGGAGTATGTAGCGGCAGCTGCTTCGGATTTGGCGAATATCGGTTCGAGGATCAGTTCGGCCAACTCAGCGGCGTTGGGCCCGACGTCAAGCGTGCTGGCCGCGGGTGCTGATGAGGTGTCGGCGTCGGTCGCGGCGTTGTTCGGTGCGCATGCGCAGGCCTATCAGGCGCTCGGCGCTCAGGCGGCGACGTTCCACGACCAGTTTGTGCAGCTCATGAATGGCGGCGCGGCTCAGTACGCCACCGCTGAGGCCGCCGCCGCGTCGCCGCTGCAGACCGTGCAGCAAGAGCTGCTGGGTCTGATCAATGCACCCAGCGAGTTGCTGACGGGTCGCGCGCTGATCGCTAACGGCGCCAACGGGGCGCCTGGAACCGGAGCAAACGGCGGCGACGGCGGATGGCTAGTCGGTAATGGCGGGGCCGGTGGGTCCGGCGCACTCGGGCAAAACGGCGGCGCCGGCGGCGCCGGCGGTTTCTTCGGCGGCAAAGGGGGGGCCGGCGGCGCCGGCGGAGCCGCAAACGGGGCCGGAAATGTCGGAGCGGGAGGCAGCGGCGGGGCCGGCGGACTGCTTGGCGGGGCCGGCGGAGCGGGCGGTACCGGCGGTGTCGGCGCCAACAGTGCCGGCGGCACGGCGGGGGCCGGCGGCAACGGTGGCGCCGGCGGGCTGTTCGCCGCCGGCGGGGCCGGTGGCGCCGGCGGCACTGCCGGACTCCTGGGGAACGGTGGCGTGGGTGGTCAGGGCGGGGCCGGCGGATTCTTCGCCCCCGGCGGCTCCGGCGGCGCCGGCGGAAATGCTTCACCAGCCGGGGGCTTCGGCGGCAACGGCGGGGCCGGTGGCAATAGCGGCATATTCGGCGGCGACGGCGGTGCCGGCGGGGCGGGCGGCAGCGGTGAAATCGGCGGCCACGGCGGAGCCGGTGGCAAGGGCGGCATATTCGGCGGAGCCGGCGGGGACGGTGGCCGCGGTGGTTCCGGCGGCGCCAACGGTACGACGATCGGCGGCTCCGGGGGGATCGGCGGCGACGGCGGTGCCGGCGGCGCCGCCGGCTTCTTGTTTGGCAACGGCGGGGACGGCGGCGGCGGCGGCCCCGGCGGTAGCGGTGCCGCTAGCTTCAAGGGCGTCGCCGGTAGCGGCGGTGCCGGCGGTAAGTCCGGGCTGATCGGCGATGGTGGTGCTGGCGGTGCCGGTGGGGATGGCTTTAGCGCTGCAGCCACCGGGGGCAATGGAGGCACAGGCGGCGACGCCCAACTGCTCGGCGGTGGCGGCCCCGGCGGCAACGCGGGCTTTGGCTCTACTGTGGGAACTCCCGGAGCCGGCGGCCTCGGCGGGCTGTTGCTCGGCTTAGACGGGACGCCGGGGCAGGCGTAGCCGTCGAATTCAGTGGACGAATTCCGCGCCGCGGTGTCCCAGCATCACGATCGCTCGCGGGTCCCCCTCGGTGCCCATCGGGGCGCTACCACACACGTGCTGCGACGTCGACCACACCGGTGACCCGAAATCCGTTGCCGCACCATCTAATTCGCGTGCCAATTCAGTGCCCCCGGCGCAGAGCTGCGACATCCTCGGGCTCGCTGTCATAGCGGTGCTCTATCCGGGGCGGCACGCCGGGATCCGGCGAGACCAGCTTGATGCGCCCGCGCGCCCGCGGCTGCATGAACGCCACCCCGATATGCGGCAAGTCGGGATGCTCCGCAGTGCCGTCACCGGTCATCGCGATGAAACCGCCTTTATACGGCCTTATCTCAATATCATCAGCGGTGCTGAGCACGACCTCCAGCACCGGAACGCCGGCAGCCCGCAGCATTGCTTCGTCGCCGACGCCGGACAGCATTAGCAGATGTGCTGACTGAACGCAGACCTGCTGGCTGATGACGTCGGTATCGACGGAGGCGCTGCCTCTGCCGAAGACGCCGCGGTTCACGTCATCGACGATGAAGAGTAGTCGGCCTCGCAAGTGAATTCAGCCGGAGATACAGGTCGGGACGGGACGTGACTACTGTTCGACCGTCTGTGCGGGCTCAGGCGGGCAGGTCCGCATTGAGTGGACGGCTCGTCCCAGCCCTGCTGCCGCCGGACGGCTTGTCGAGGTGCAGGGCGTGTTGCCAAGCGGTCGAACCGGCGCGGTGGCCGGCCGCCGTGCGGTCGATGGCTGCCGCAGATCGCGCGGTTGTCTCCCGCCAGATTAGTGCCCTGCGAACGAGGACACTTTCCCAAATGCGCGGTGTGGCCATGAGCCAAGCCGGTTCCCAACGATTAAGCCACTGCCTTAGCTTTGATGACGCCGAGCACGCCCAGGCGTCCCTGATGCCGGTGCGGTTGAAGGCGCGACTGGGGGCGAAGGCTTGGAGTCGGGGTGGGTGCATGAATTGGCGTGGTATCAATGCGTTGAAACCTGAGATGCCCAGACAAGATGTGGATACGCTGTATGCGCACATGGATCGGTGATTGAGGCGGGAGGGGGCGGCGTGTCACTTCTGGTCGTGACTCCCGAGTTGTTGGTGTCGGCGGCAGCAGATCTGGAGAGCATCGGGTCGGCGCTGAATGCGGCGAATGCGGCGGCTGCTGGTTCGACCACTGGACTGGTGGCTGCTGGCGCTGATGAGGTATCGGCGGCGGTGGCGACGCTATTTGGCGGGTTCGGTCAGGAGTATCAGGCGCTCAGCGCGCAGGTCAGCGCGTTTCATCTACAGTTTGTGCAGGCCCTGAGCTCGGGGGCGGGATCGTATCTGGGCGCCGAGGCCGCGAACGTGTCGCCGTTGCAGACGCTGGAGCAAGACGTTCTGGGTGTGATCAATACGCCTACCGAGGTGTTGCTGGGACGCCCGTTGATCGGTAATGGACCAAACGGCACCGCCCTAAGCCCGAATGGCGGGGCTGGTGGGCTGTTGTATGGCAACGGTGGCACTGGTTATTCCCAAACGGCGTCGGGGGTCGGCGGTGGGGCCGGTGGTGTGGCGGGGTTGATCGGCAATGGGGGTGCCGGGGGGGGCGGTGGAGCCAACGCCCCTGGCGGGCCCGGAGGCCACGGTGGATGGCTGTTCGGTAACGGCGGGCTCGGTGGGCCGGGGGGCGCGTCGAATGTCCCCGCGGGGACTGGTGGACTCGGCGGCCTTGGCGGTGCTGCGGGTCTGTTCGGTACGGGCGGGACAGGCGGTCCCGGCGGTGCCGGCGGAATCGGCGGAGTTCGTGGCGGTGGCGGTGGCGGAGGCCACGGCGGCTGGTTGTACGGCAACTACGGGGTCAGTGGACCAGGCGGGGACGGCAGAACCGTCCCGCTGGCGACAGTTAATGTCACTGAGCCGGTGGTACACGTCACCACAAACGGCGGACCGAATACGCCCGTCGTGGTTGACACCGGATCCGCTGGTCTTGTTGTCTCACCCAAAGACGTCGGGGGAATACTGGGGATGCTCCACATGGGCCTTCCCACCGGCCTTAACGTGAACGCTTACAGCGGGGGGCTGACCTATATCTTCGCCTCGTATAACACGACGGTGGATTTCGGGAATGGAATCGTCACCGCGCCGACCAGCGTTGACGTCGTCCTCTTCTCATTGCCGACATCTCCCTACGCCCTTTCGACATATCTGCAAGCCTTTTTGACTAATCCGACAACAACCCCGTTCGACGCCTATTTCGCTTCCGCCGGCGTAGACGGCGTTTTGGGTATTGGGCCGAATGCGACGGGCCCGGGCCCCAGCATTCCGACTATGGCGTTGCCGGGCGACCTCAATCAGGGTGTGCTGATCAACATGCCCGGAGGTGAGATGCAGTTCGGCCCCAACCCACTACCTTCCCCCAACATCTCGATTACCGGAGCGCCGATTACCACCCTGGGCGTACAGATCGGTAACGGACCCCTCCAACAGGTTCCCTCGATCATCGATTCCGGCGGGGTATCGGGAACCATCCCGTCATCTGTGATCGGGTCCGGAAACCTGCCCGCGAACACCGACATCAAGGTCTACACCAGCGACGGCCAGAACCTGCTGTACGAGTTCAACACGAACTCCTACCAGCCCTCGGTTATCTCATCAGGCCTGATGAATACCGGATATCTGCCCTTCGCGCAGCAACCGGTGTACATCGACTACAGCCCCAGCGGTGTCGGGACAACAATCTTTGATCACCCGGCGTGAGAGGTCCCCGTTTTAACCGGTAATCCGCCATGTCTGGTTGCGTCGTGTTCGTTGTCTTTCGATGCCGATATTTTGGGCGGTGGCGGGTAGCGGCTAACGGGTCGCGCCAAGATTGTCAGGTTCTGGGATCCGCTCCCCGGACTGTAAGGCCCGACAGACGGCTGACAGATTTTGGGCGGGGCGAAGCCGAGGCTCTCCGAAAGTGAGAGTGCTGAGTCTCGGGACTGGGTCAGGCGGCGTAGGCCATGATTTGACGGTATTGCAAGGATGGGTCGATGCATCCGATGGCAGTGTTGACAGCGCGGGTGCGGGGGGCGCGGTCGATGCTGTTGTCTTCGTTGCAGGGCTACCGGTCTTCGTGGTTGGTCGGCGACTTGGTCGCAGGGCTCACGCTGTTGGCGATCGCGGTGCCCGAGCAATTGGCCACTGCCCGGCTGGCGGGTATGCCGCCGATCACCGGGTTCTACGCATTCGTGGCGGGCAGCGTGATGTTCGCGTTGTTGGGATCGAACCCGCAGATGTCGGTCGGTGCCGATTCGACGATCGCACCGCTGTTCGCCGTCGGCATCGGCACTGTGGTGTCGACCGTCTCGCCTGACTATGTGGCGTTGGTGGGAATCCTCGCGGTGATGGTGGGGGTGATCGTGGCCCTGGTTGGCCTGCTGAGGCTCGGGTGGGTCGCCGAGTTCCTGTCGACGCCCATTATCACCGGGTTCCTTGGCGGGGTTGCGGTGATCATCGTGGCGCACCAGTTACCTGACCTGCTCGGTCTGTCGGCCGGCAACGGCGGCACGCTGCACCGTATTCGTCTCGCGGTCAGCGGCCTGCATCTGATCAACGGGTGGACGCTGGGCATCGGGGTCGGCGTGTTCGCCATCGTGTTCGTCGCCGAACAGTTCGATCGCCGGCTGCCGGGGGCGTTGGTGGGGCTGATCGGTTCGACGATCCTCGTCGCCGCGTTGAATCTGCCCGCTCATGGGGTGGTGGTGCTGGGTGCGCTGGCGCACGGCGCACCGTATCTCGGCCTACACGGGCTGTCGTGGTCGGCGCTGGGCGCCGTCGCGCCGATCGCCGGCGTCGTCGCACTGGTGATTGTCAGCCAGACAGCGGCGACGACCCGTGCGTTCGCCGACCAGGGCAGCTACGAGGTGAACGTCAATCGTGACTTCCTCGGTGTCGGAGCCGGCAATGTCGTCGCTGGCCTGGTCGGCGCCTTTCCGGTGGACGCAAGCCCGCCGCGAACCGCCGCCGTGGCCTCGGCAAAGGGACGGACCCAGGTGGCCGGTCTGGCTTCGGCAGGCGCCCTCATGTTGTTGATCCCCGCCCTCGCTCTGCTCGAGGACCTGCCGGTGGCGACCCTGGCGGCGATTCTGATCTTCATCGCCACCCGCATCCTGCATATCCACGATCTGATCGACATCTCCCGCTATGACCGTTTCGAATTCGGCCTGGCAATCATCACCCTGCTCGCGGTCGCCCTCGTCGGCGTCGAACAGGGGATCGCCATCGCGGTCGCGTTGGCCATCCTGGACCGCACCCGCCTCAGCGCCCGCCCCCATCTGCACGTCCTTGGACGCATCCCGTCGACCACCAGCTGGGCCCCGGTCAGCGGCACCGAACACGCCATCGAGGTTCCCGGGGTACTCGTGGTGCTGTTCGCGACGCCCCTCTGGTACGCCAACGCTGCCGAGTTCAGAGCTGAGATGACTGTCGCGCTCGATCGCTCAGGTCCCTCCTTGAGGCTCGTCGTGCTCGACGCGATGGGAATGACCGATCTCGATTACACCGGGGCACGCGCTCTACGGCAGTTGCTCGATCAACTCGACTCGAGCGGGGTCTCCTTCTCGATGGCAAGAACCAACAACACGGTTCGTGCCGGCTTGGCGCGAGGCGGCCTTCTTGCGCGGATCGGCGAGGACCACCTGTTCGACTCCGTCGGCGAAGCAGTTACCGCCCTTCACACCGACAAACCCGAGGACCACCGCGGCGCGACCGGGCCGTCGGGCCCATGAGCGCAGACCAGAAACAAAGAACAAACCCATTCTGCCGCTGAGAGATTCGCCGGCGACCTTCGAGATCACCAGGGGAAGCAAAATGAGCCCGGTAATAGTGCCTGACCGCGGCCCGCGCTTTATGACCTGCCCGTTCACCCGCGACGCGGCGTAGCGGATGGGTGCGCCGCCGGGGCGATGGTGGTCCCGGCGGTGCCCGCGAGCAGTGCCTGCGTGTCGGCTAGGGCCCCGATGGTGGCCGGGTGCCCGGTGGCGGTGACGAACCGACGGCAGGCCTCAATCTTGGGTCCCATCGAACCAGCCGGAAATGCCATGTCGCCCAGGTCATCTGGATCCAGCGTCGTCAGCGGCGCGGCCTGCGGTGTGCCGTAGTGCGCCATGACCGCGGACACGTCGGTGAGCACCAGCAATCGCTGAGCTCCCACCGCGATGCCCAGCAACGACGCGACGTAGTCCTTGTCCACGACCGCGTCGACACCGGTGAGCTGGCCCGGGGCGTTCTCGCTTACCGCCGCGCCGCCACCGCCGCCGCAGATCACCACGGAACCGGCGTCCAGGAGCCTGGTGACGGAGTCCTGCTCGATGATGTGGAGGGGTTCGGGTGAGGCCACCACACGCCGCCACCGACCATTATCGACGGCGACGGTCCAGCCATGTTGGCCAGCAAGCTCTTCCGCTCGGTCCCGTGCGTAGCCGGGCCCGACGAACTTGGTCGGTGCGGCGAATGCCGGGTCGGCGGCATCGACCAGCGTCTGCGTGATCAGTCCGAGGATCGGCTTTTTGACCCCGGCGTTGTGAAGTGCCTGGGCCAGCCAGTAGCCGATCATGCCCTGAGTCTGCGCGACCAGGTCATCGAGCGGGTAGGGGCGGGTCAGGGCGTGGTCGGTTTCGCTCTCCAGCGAGAGCATGCCGATCTGCGGTCCGTTGCCGTGGCAGATCAACACATCGTGGCTGGCCGCCAACGGCGCGATCGCCTCGGCGGCGCTCCGCAGGTGCGCCAGCTGGATGGCGGCGTCGGGCTTCTCCCCGCGTGCGAGCAGCGCGTTGCCCCCCAGGGCGATCACGATCCGCATCGACACCACGGGTCACGCACCGAACGCCCGGGTCATCACGGCCTTGATGGTGTGCAGGCGATTCTCGGCCTGGTCGAAGACGATCGAGGCGGGTGACTCGAAGACCTCGTCGGTGACTTCGGCGCCGTCAAGCTGGAACTGGTCACGCACACGGCGGCCAAGATCGGTGGCCGCGTTGTGTACCGAGGGCAGGCAGTGCATGAACTTCGAGCCGGGTTGGCCCGTGGCTTGCATCACCTGTTCAGTTACCCGGTAGGGGAGCAGCAGTGGCACCCGAGTCGCCCACTCCTGATCGGACTCGCCCATGCTCACCCAGACGTCGGTGTAGACGAAATCGACCGCACCGACACCGAGTTCGACGTCATCGGTGACGAGGACCCTCGCGCCGCTGCCGGCTGCCAGCCCGTGTGCCAGGTCGACCACGTCAGAGGGCGGCCACAGCTCGCGTGGTGCCACGATGCGGACGTCCATGCCCAGGAGTGCTCCGGTGACCAACAACGAGCGGGACACGTTGTTGCGGCCGTCGCCCAGGAAGCAGTACGCGATCTTCTCCAGCGGACCGTCGTAGTGTTCGGTCATGGTCAGGATGTCGGCGAGCATCTGGGTTGGATGCCACTCGTTGGTGAGCCCGTTCCACACCGGCACCCCCGCATGGTCGGCGAGTTCCTCGACCGAGGCTTGGGCGAAACCGCGAAACTCGATGCCGTCGAACATGCGGCCCAGCACCCGCGCGGTATCGGCGATGGACTCCTGTTTCCCGATGTGGGAACCCTCGGGCCCGAGGTAGGTGATGTGGGCGCCCTGATCGTGGGCGGCGACCTCGAACGCGCAAAGCGTACGGGTGGACGCCTTCTCGAAGATCAGCGCGAAGTTCCTGCCCGTGAGCATCTGGGTTTCGGAGCCGCCGTGTTTGGCGCGTTTGAGCCGGGCCGCCGTAGCCAGGAAGGCGAGGAACTCGACTTTGGTCAGGTCCAGTTCCTTCAGCAAGGAGCCCGGGTGCCGATGTGATGTCAGTGTGGCCATGGTGCCAATACCTTCGGGTTGATGGGGGCGGACGTCGCAGCGAACGTCGACGAGGATGAACTCCGCGCCGATCGGCCCGACAAGCCGAGCACTGCGGCTCAGCTTCTGTCAAGGGGCGGGGCAGACGGTTGCGATGGCCCGAATGTGTTCTGGGCGGTGGCCGGCACGCTGGCGAGTCGCGGCGCAGAAAGCAAGCGAACCCGGTCCAGACCGGCTGGTTGTCCTAGCTGCGTCAAGACAATTCGCTGCGGCGGCGATGGGTGGCTGCGGCGTCTTCGGTGCGTTTGCGCACCGGGCCGAAGGGTTGGAAGTGGTGACCGTGTACGCCTTGAGGGCCTTGGCGTCGTTGAGGCCGTCGATGCGAACGGGGTGCCCAACGGCAGCGGGTTCTGGGTCAGGGTGCCCGTCTTGTCCGCGCACAGCACGTAGCACGGTCGGCATCGCCACCGGGATCGTCGCGACGGGTTGAGCTCAACGGGTGTAGCGTCGAAGGTGCTGAGAATCTCAGCTGGTTCGGGATGAGTTCAGCTGTCCGCTGCAGAACTTGAGGAGCGTTTGGCTCCGCGGTCCGTACATGCCAGTGATCGTTCGCACATCAGGATGAACATGACTGTTTCACAGCGTTTCCCGGCTCGATCAGCCTCCTTACCCGGCCCCCGACATACTTCGGTGGGTCATGACGTGGCCTTGGGCACTCAGCACGGCTCACCGGCGGAGGTAAGGCCATGAAAACGCTGACCGTAGTTGTCGTTGTTCTCGTCATGCTGTTACTGCTGGTGTTGGCGATGTCGGTGCGCATCGTCAAGCAATACGAAAATGGTGTGCTGTTCCGGCTGGGTCGGGTGATCGGAGAACGCCAACCAGGGTTGCGGCTCATCATTCCTTTTGTCGATGTGCTGCACAGGATTTCGCTGCGGATCGTGACGATGCCGATCCAGTCCCAGGGGATCATCACCCGCGACAACGTCAGTGTCGATGTCTCGGCGGTGGCCTACTTCAAGGTCGTCGACGCGGTGAAGTCGGTCGTCGCGATCGAGAACGTTTACGCTGCGATCGACCAGATCGCCCAAACGACTTTGCGCAAGGTGGTCGGCCAGCACACCCTGGACGAGACGCTGTCGGAGACCGACAAGATCAACCTCGACATCCAAGCCATCCTCGACGTCACCACCATCGAATGGGGTGTGCAGGTCACCCTGGTGGAGCTCAAAGACATCCAACTGCCCGACAGCATGAAGCGGGCGATGGCCCGCCAGGCTGAGGCCGAGCGGGAGAAACGCGCGAAAATCATCGACGCCGAAGGCGAATCGCTGGCCGCGGCTGCGCTGGGTGACGCCTCGGACACCATGATGGCCCACCCGCTGGCGCTGCAGTTACGGAACCTGCAGACCCTGGTCGAGCTCGGCGTCGACAAGAACACCACCGTCGTCTTCCCGGCTCCGTTGATGTCGACCATCGCCGAACTGGGAACCTTCCTGACCCGGGAGGGCGCCGCCGCAGCCCAGCCGAAGCCACAGCCACCGATCCCCATCTCCGAACCGGACGTAGCGGTGGCCAACGGGGCCTCCACTACCGGGAGCCGGCCGTGATCGGCGTCGTTCTTCAGGTCCTCCCACGTTCGGCTACAGCGTCTGGATGATCCGCCGCGCCACCCAACGCAGGCAAGCGATGACATCGAACCCACGTGGCTCCTGGACCACGCTCGATGAGCGCCAGCTCGTCAGGCTGCTCAAGGATTCGGCCCCATGACACACGCCAGCCACGAGCTCAATCGACGGCAGTACCGACGTGTCGAGCAAAGGACATCCCATGACGAGCACCCGAACGACGGCGAGCACCGCAACGTTGGAACCCGACTTCAACGCCATCAACACCCCAGGCCGGCCGGTGTTGCCGTGGCCGGTCTCGTTCTCCTGCGGCAGAGCGATCCAACAACCCGCACCGAGCATCCGGGGCGGCCAGGAGGCCAACAGGCCGCGGGCACAACAGGCGTTGTGGGATCGGGCCACCGCCAATCGGGCCGCTCTCCGTGGCGGCTACACGTCGGCGGGGACCGGTCCACGCGTGCCACTCAGTGACTTCGCGACGTCCGAAACACCCCGACGATAACGAGTAGGCGAGAGCCAACCATGACTGCTGAGGCCAGGAAATCCCCACCGCAGAACACCGCAGCGCCGACCAACGCCGACCCGACTGGGGACCTGAAGTCGCTGCCGATGCCCGAGCTGGAAAAACAGCTCGCGAGTTCGGTGAACGGGCTCAGCGCAGCCGAGGCCGGCAAACGCCTGATTCAGTACGGGCCGAACGAGATCGCGGAGAAGAAAACCAACCAGCTGCTGAAGTTTCTCGGTTACTTCTGGGGTCCGATCCCCTGGATGATCGAGGTCGCCGTCATCTTGTCGGGCGTGCTGCGCCACTGGCCGGATTTCATCGTCATCTTCGTGCTGCTGGCTGCTAACGCGTTCATCGGGTTCTGGGAGGAACGGTCCGCGGGCAAAGCCATCGACGCCCTCAAAGCCCAACTGGCGGTCAACGCGCGGGTACTACGCGACAACACGTGGGTTACCGTCCCGGCGCGCGAGCTCGTGCCGGGCGACGTCATCCGGTTGCGGCTGGGCGACATCGTGTCGGCCGACGCCCGCCTGCTCGACGGCGACCCGGTGGAGGTGGACGAGTCCGCGCTGACCGGGGAGTCGCTGCCGGCCAGCCGCGGACCGGGCGACAAGGTGTTCTCCGGATCGATCATGCGTCAGGGCGAGATCAGCGCCTTGGTGTACGCCACCGGTACCCACACCTACTTTGGCCACACCGCAGAACTGGTCCAAGCCTCCGACAGCGTCAGCCACTTCCAGAAGGCGGTGCTGCAGATCGGCAAGTTCCTGATCCTGCTCGCGCTGGCCATGGTGGTGCTGATCGTCGTCGTGTCGACCCTGCGCGGCAACCCTTTCCTCAATACCGTCCAGTTCGTCCTGGTGCTCACCGTGGCGGCGATCCCGGTGGCGATGCCGACCGTGCTGTCGGTGACCATGGCCGTCGGCGCACGCCTGCTCGCCAAGAAGCAGGCCATCGTCACCCGGCTGGTGGCCATCGAGGAGCTCGCCGGCGTGGACGTGTTGTGCTCGGACAAGACCGGGACCCTGACCCAGAACAAGCTGACTCTGGGCGACCCGTTCGCCGTGGACGAGGTGGGCACCGGCGACGTCATCCTCGCCGGTGCGCTGGCCTCGCGCGTCGACGACAACGACACCATCGACCTGGCCGTCCTGGCCGGACTGACCGACCCGACGGCACTCGACGGCTACCACGTGGTCCACTTCGAACCCTTCGACGCGGTCCACAAGCGCACCGAGGCCAGCGTCGAGATCGCAGGCAAGCCGTCGTTCAAGGTCAGCAAGGGCGCACCGCAGGTCATCCTCGCCCTGGCCGGCGACGCGGCCGAGGTGCAGGCAGCCGTGGACACCGCTGTGCAAGAGTTCGCCCAGCGCGGCTTCCGGTCGTTGGGGGTCGCCCGCGCCGACGGCGACGGACCGTGGCGGTTCCTGGGCGTGCTGCCGCTGTTCGACCCGCCCCGCGTCGACGCCAAAGAGATCATCGCGACTGCCGAACAGATGGGCGTGAAGGTCAAGATGATCACCGGCGATGCCATCGCCATCGCCAAGGAGACCGCCAAGGCACTCGGGATGCGCGCCGGGATTCTTGACGCCGCCGGGCTGGGCGGCGTCAAGGAGGAGGTGACGGCCGCCGAGGCGACGGCGATCGCACAGGCCGACGGCTTCGCCCAGGTGTTCCCCGAACACAAGTACCGCATCGTCGATGTGCTGCAGAAGCACGGCCATATCGTCGGGATGACCGGTGACGGGGTGAACGACGCCCCCGCGCTGAAAAAGGCTGACTGCGGCATCGCCGTGTCCGGGGCGACCGACGCGGCGCGCGCGGCGGCGTCCATGGTGCTGCTGAGTCCGGGCCTGTCGGTGATCATCGACGCGATCAAGGAGAGCCGCCGGATCGTTCAGCGGATGAACAGCTATGCGATCTACCGCATCGCCGAGACGTTGCGGGTGCTGCTGTTCGTGACCGCCGCGATCCTGGTCTTCGGCTTCTTTCCCGTCACGGCGATCATGATCGTGGTCCTCGCGCTGCTCAACGACGGCGCGATCTTGTCCATCGCCTACGACAATGTGCAGTACAAGAACAGCCCGGAGGCGTGGAACATGCGCCTGGTCCTGGGGATAGCAACCGTCCTGGGCGTCATCGGGCCGATCGCCGCGTTCGCACTGTTCTACCTGGGCGAGCACGTCTTCAACCTCGACCGTGGCCAGCTGCGCACACTGATGTACCTGATGCTGTCGGTCGCCGGGTCGATGACGATCTTCCTCGCCCGTACCCGCGGGCCGTTCTGGTCCATCCGGCCCAAGCGGATCCTCGTACTGGCCGTGTTCGGCGCCGAGGCCATCGCGACGCTGCTCGCCGGCTTCGGGGTATTGATGACACCGCTCGGCTGGCAGTGGGTCGCCTTCGTCTGGGGCTACGCCATTGTCTGGGCACTGGCCACTGACCGCATCAAACTCCTGGCCTACCGCATCCTCGACCCGGTCACACGCGATGGCGTTACCCACGGGGGAGCAGCCTCAGACGGTAACGGCTCGGCCGGTGACTCGGCCGCGCACAGTCTCGATACCGCTTCCAGGCCGGGGACGTAGTAGGGCGGTCAGGACCGTCGCGGGGCCCGTCAGTGCGGCTGGGAGGGTGCGTCACCGGTGGCCGCGTGGGGATTGGGGATGCTGGCCGGGTGATCTCGCGCGACGGTGAGGCGAGTGTTCCTGCTCAGACCGAGGTAGCTGAGTACTGCGGCCGCGGCGTCGAGGGTCAACTGTCGCAGGCCGGGCCCGATGCCGGTGCCCGGTTCATCCATCGCGTCAGCGAGGATAGGCAGACCGGCGGCCACGGCCGCGGTGATCTTCACGGGGTGAGTACTCCACTGGGCG
Source organism: uncultured Actinomycetota bacterium (assembly GCA_963763005.1). Classification (GTDB taxonomy): domain Bacteria; phylum Actinomycetota; class Actinomycetes; order Mycobacteriales; family Mycobacteriaceae; genus Mycobacterium. Next base: position 333,558 of record CAVXMI010000004.1, on the reverse strand, counting down.
CTCCCGAGCGCCGATCAGGCCTGCCAAAGCCGATCAGGGCGACTCGCCCTGCACGATCGAGGATCCGGAGGTTGGGTCAGGACCGCTTCCGGGATCGTGCCCCCGCTTCTGACCGTACGCGCGCCGGGCCAGGCGGCGACAACCTGCAGCGGTGGGGACTCAGGTCGGGTTTTGGCGGGCGCGGGCGCGACGGACAGCCTCGTCGACGAGGCGTTGCGCCACGTCAGCCAGCTTGCGGTGTTCGGCTTGGCTCATCGCCCGCAGCTGTACGAACGCGTCCTCGGCGCTGCGCCCGCTGCGTCCCCGCAGCAGGCCGATCGCCTGATCGATCACCGGTCGCGTCGACAGCGCGGTCTGCAACTGGGCGGCCAGCGCGATTGTCTGGGACAGGATCGCGGCGTTGTGCACGGCGACCGCCGCGGGTTTGGCGAAGAGCTCTCCAAGTTCAGCAGCGCGCTCGTCGAAGACGTCCTTGCCGTGGGCGTACACGTTGATCGCCCCGATCACCTGGTCTGGCAGCAACAGTGGCAGCGACAACGCACTGTGCACCCCCAACCTGCCCACCCGTGGGCCGAACCGCGGCCACATCTTCTCGCCGCCCAACGATCCGGACCGCACCGTGCGGCGCTCCAGCGCTGCGGTGATGCAGGGGCCCTCATTGAGGGTGACGTACTGAATTTGGTCGATCTGCGCGACGAACGGCGCGCTCGCGGCCAACGCTTCGACCATGTTGTCGCTGCGGTCGACCCGCAAGAGGGTCACACCGGCACCGTCGGCGCCTGGTATCGCGTGCACCGCGAACTTCGCCACCTCGGCCAGCAACTCAGGCAACCGACGACTGCCGGCTACCAGGCCCGCGAGGTCGCCGATGGCGGCCTGCACGTCGGCGATGTCCGCGCTGGCCAGCCCCGGGGTCAGCGATCCTGATGGGGCGCCATCGTCGCCCTCCGTGGAATACGTCAACTCTGTCACCTGCGATCAATTATTCCGGCCCGGATGCCCGGCATCCATCCATAACGAAGCCCGGCGACGTACCAGCTGCGCAATCGCCATGAGATGGTGTCACGCTAAGAGTACTGCCAGAAGGGGTTTCTGGGACCCGGTACGGACGCAGCGGCGGCTGGCACGGGCTGCCCGACGAGCTGATCGACCAGCAGAGCATCTGGAAGCAGCGCTACCGGTCAATCCGAGACCTCGAGGATCACTTGCACCGCAACGGCACCCAGATCGTCAAAATTTTCCTGCACCTCTCGACGACGAACAGGCGCAAAGGTTCCGCGCGCATCGACGCACCCGCCAAGAACAACGCCGCTGAGGACGTCGCCGATCCGGACCGCACCCTCCGAGGGCGCGATGACGCCAAGCACGCCGGGGCCCGGGGATGACGAGCCCGAGGTAGGCCTGCTCGCCAGGTCCTGTCTGGGATGCTGAAGCCCTGAACTTGACTCTTGGGGTCATCGGAGGTCTTCTAACGGCGTCCCTGATGCCGGTGCGGTTGAAGGCGCGACTGGGGGCGAAGGCTTGGAGTCGGGGTGGGTGCATGAATTGGCGTGGTATCAATGCGTTGAAACCTGAGATGCCCAGACAAGATGTGGATACGCTGTATGCGCACATGGATCGGTGATTGAGGCGGGAGGGGGCGGCGTGTCACTTCTGGTCGTGACTCCCGAGTTGTTGGTGTCGGCGGCAGCAGATCTGGAGAGCATCGGGTCGGCGCTGAATGCGGCGAATGCGGCGGCTGCTGGTTCGACCACTGGACTGGTGGCTGCTGGCGCTGATGAGGTATCGGCGGCGGTGGCGACGCTATTTGGCGGGTTCGGTCAGGAGTATCAGGCGCTCAGCGCGCAGGTCAGCGCGTTTCATCTACAGTTTGTGCAGGCCCTGAGCTCGGGGGCGGGATCGTATCTGGGCGCCGAGGCCGCGAACGTGTCGCCGTTGCAGACGCTGGAGCAAGACGTTCTGGGTGTGATCAATACGCCTACCGAGGTGTTGCTGGGACGCCCGTTGATCGGTAATGGACCAAACGGCACCGCCCTAAGTCCGAATGGCGGGGCTGGTGGGCTGTTGTATGGCAACGGTGGCACTGGTTATTCCCAAACGGCGTCGGGGGTCGGCGGTGGGGCCGGTGGTGTGGCGGGGTTGATCGGCAATGGGGGTGCCGGGGGGGGCGGTGGAGCCAACGCCCCTGGCGGGCCCGGAGGCCACGGTGGATGGCTGTTCGGTAACGGCGGGCTCGGTGGGCCGGGGGGCGCGTCGAATGTCCCCGCGGGGACTGGTGGACTCGGCGGCCTTGGCGGTGCTGCGGGTCTGTTCGGTACGGGCGGGACAGGCGGTCCCGGCGGTGCCGGCGGAATCGGCGGAGTTCGTGGCGGTGGCGGTGGCGGAGGCCACGGCGGCTGGTTGTACGGCAACTACGGGGTCAGTGGACCAGGCGGGGACGGCAGAACCGTCCCGCTGGCGACAGTTAATGTCACTGAGCCGGTGGTACACGTCACCACAAACGGCGGACCGAATACGCCCGTCGTGGTTGACACCGGATCCGCTGGTCTTGTTGTCTCACCCAAAGACGTCGGGGGAATACTGGGGATGCTCCACATGGGCCTTCCCACCGGCCTTAACGTGAACGCTTACAGCGGGGGGCTGACCTATATCTTCGCCTCGTATAACACGACGGTGGATTTCGGGAATGGAATCGTCACCGCGCCGACCAGCGTTGACGTCGTCCTCTTCTCATTGCCGACATCTCCCTACGCCCTTTCGACATATCTGCAAGCCTTTTTGACTAATCCGACAACAACCCCGTTCGACGCCTATTTCGCTTCCGCCGGCGTAGACGGCGTTTTGGGTATTGGGCCGAATGCGACGGGCCCGGGCCCCAGCATTCCGACTATGGCGTTGCCGGGCGACCTCAATCAGGGTGTGCTGATCAACATGCCCGGAGGTGAGATGCAGTTCGGCCCCAACCCACTACCTTCCCCCAACATCTCGATTACCGGAGCGCCGATTACCACCCTGGGCGTACAGGTCGGTAACGGACCCCTCCAACAGGTTCCCTCGATCATCGATTCCGGCGGGGTATCGGGAACCATCCCGTCATCTGTGATCGGGTCCGGAAACCTGCCCGCGAACACCGACATCAAGGTCTACACCAGCGACGGCCAGAGCCTGCTGTACGAGTTCAACACGAACTCCTACCAGCCCTCGGTTATCTCATCAGGCCTGATGAATACCGGATATCTGCCCTTCGCGCAGCAACCGGTGTACATCGACTACAGCCCCAGCGGTGTCGGGACAACAATCTTTGATCACCCGGCGTGAGAGGTCCCCGTTTTAACCGGTAACGCTGAATGTTCGTTTCCGTCGTATTCAAGTCGCATTGGCGCGCGACGGTGGGGTGGGGGATTTCGGTCCTGAAGCAACTCGACGCGCGTAAGTGGGATGGGATTTCCGTCCGGTGCTTCGCGTCGAGGCTGGGCCAGTCAGTCGCAACCGGCCGTGTGCGGACGTGCTGCTACACGTGTTCAGGCCCTTAATCGAGTTTGTTAGCCGCGAATGTTGCGGCCTGGCTTGTCATCCCGGACTGGATGTACGAAACGTGCGCCATGATGTTCGCGCCTGCGGAGCATATCGGATCGTCAGGAGCGCACAAGTCAATGGTCTTAGGGCTATACAGCGAGCTGATTGTCGGCAACGGCTCGCCGCCCCACAACATGCCCGAGAATGCACTGGATGGCTGGCCGAAAAGGGCGACAGCGGCGACATGATCAGCCACCGGCGGCGGCATCGCCGAGGTGGACAAATCGATCACGGTCGCGCCCTGAGAATATCCACCAAGCACGATCTTCGTGTTCGGGCAGCTGGCGACGGTGTCCTGGATGTGAGCACTCGCATCTTCGGCACCGTTTGACGCGCTCGCGTGGTAATCGTCGTTCGCTGGGTAGTTAACCGCATAGACGGCGACGGACCGCCCACCAACTTGCGAGGTAAGCGAGTCGACAAATGCCTGGCCGACGTCGCCGAGACCCGGGGCCTGATGGGTACCGCGGGCGAAAACCACCGCGATGTCGGAGCATGGATCAGCAGAAGCGGCGGGACTGTTGATGGGTGCGCTCAGCAGCGCCCACGTCGTGACAAGCGAGACACCAACGATTCGAGCAAGGCTGCGTGCAATCATCTCCAAATGCTTACACACTGCCGGCGACGGCGTCGCAGGGTGCTGGCGACTGGCTTTACGGCAACGGCTTGAGCACTCCAACGGTGGAGGACACCACATCGTGCATCAGCTGCAATAGTCTCTGCACCGGAGGCCCAGGCGGGCCCTGCGGCGCGGGCGGGTCGCTATTCGGCAGCCGCGGCGTGACCGGCGCACAAGGCTGATACCGGTTCACAGCGGGTCCTTCACGAAGTGTTGGGAACCCATTGTCACAGATACCACGACGCGCACTCTCATAGCAGGTAACTCACGCCGAAAGGCAACAAGCGGCAGGGTGAATTCAGCTGATGCAACATGCAGCACTCGACCGGTAACGCGCCATATTCGATTCTGCCGTATTCAAGGTGAGCCTCGGCTCGGCTGCCGTTGACAACGATTCCGCGGAAACGAGGAAGCTCATGCTGGTGCCGATCGAGGTGACAAGCGTTTGGGCAGCACGAGGAGAGCGGCCATCAGGAAACACAGCGCCCCGACGAAGGTACCCATGTTGGCCAGCAGAGCGTCTTCAGTGACACCTGCCCTCGTGATGAAGGCGCCGACTGCCGAGGCGCCGAACGCGATCGAGCCGATCATGTTGGTCCACGCTGCCAGCCATTCGCGTGATTTCAGTTGAACGAGCCCGACCGTGAGGGTTACTGCCGCAACCCCCAAAACCCCGCTGACCAGGAATGCGACCGAACCCGCCGCGTCCGGCCACCACACGAAGTGCCGGCGGGCAGGTATTCGATGCGCCCACAACGCTGCACCGGTGCTGACGTTGAAGCGCAGGGTGCCCACGAACTGCGTTGCCGCCGATAGCCATTCAGCTCGTATCGACGGCGTTGCCCAAGACCGACTCATCGAGGGTCGGCTGAGCAGCAGCTGGATCAGCGCCGCGCTGGTAAAAAACCAAGAGCCGATGAAGCACAGCAGGTTGGTGGCGCCCGCACCGCCGACCATGGCGAATCCCGGAGCCGTACCGATCGCGAACAAGGACGAACCGATCGCGAATAACCAGCACTGGCGCCGTAGCATCTCAGTCCTCAGCAGGGTGTCGACAACCTGCGAATCCTACGAAATCCGTAGCCACCGAGTTACAGAGCCCCCATTCGAACACTGAAGTGAAGCCGGTAACGGCACGAAGGATGGGCTGATCAGACCCATCGTCTTGATATCGCCCACGCCGTCCGTGCAGCAGCCTGAATACAGGCTTTGAAACGCGGGAGGCGGCGGCCGGTGGGGCACGCTGCCTAGCGACGGACGAGATGCAAACCGGCGTACTCGATTGGTAACACTGCATATTCGATTGGTGCATATTCGTTCTCTGTGTGGGGCAGATCAGCCGGCGAGGGCGGACGTACCTGGGGGAGTGGAAGGGCGCATCCCGCCTTACCGCTTGCGCTGAGTAAATCCTGGCCTGGGAACAGCGCCTGCCGGACACGCTGATACGTCTACGGACGCGGGGCCGTTACACGTCTGAGGCTCGGACACCACCCACGCGAAATGATCGTGGCGAACGGCTCGCCGGGGGCCGGCAGTGATCGCGCTCGCCGCCCCGCGGGGTGACTCGGGATCGCGATATCATCGCACTGATGATCGAATGCGGCGGCGTCTGATCGAGCCACGACGCCGGCTGCGCTCCGGTTGCGAGGATGCTAAACAGCATGGTGTTGACGTCGGTCGGTGCGTGCCCGTCGACTCGTCGACGAAATCGGCCAACCGGGCGTTGTGCAAACTGGTAACCAGACCTGGCGCCGCCCATGCTCTGCCGGCTAGGTCGGTTCCGAATCCGGTGTCACTGTGACCATTGCGTCCGCCGGAATGAAACCCGGACGGGCACAACGAAAGTTTCGCGACGGTGGTCCTGCTGTGGCTGGCTAGCAGTCGTGAGTGTTCTCGGTGTCGGCCGCGCTGTCCGCCGCAGGCGGAAAACGCGGGAGGGCCGAAAGTTCGCTAAATCGAAAGCACTCATTCGCCGAAGTCGTGTCGCATTTCGCAGCCACGTCGCGCAGCAGGCATCAAGCGAAGGTCGATTCGCGATCCGGCTCCGGACCGAACTTGAACCGCCGGCCGGTGATCTCCAAGGCGATTACCCGTACGTAGAGGGGCTTCAACGTTGCGATCCACGGCAGCAACTCCGCATCCTGGGCCTCGAGGATCTCGGCGGTGGCCGACAGCACATGCGCCCTGCCCTTGATGATCACGCTCCACCCCTCAGCGACAGTATGGTCGTCGACCTCGAAAGCCACCCGGTCGTTCATCACAGCGCTGAACAGCTTGGTGCCCTGGGCAGTTCGGAAGAGCACCGTCCGGCGTTGGGCGACGAAGTTGACGGGGAAGATTTCTGGCTGCCCGCCCAGGATCGTGACCAATCGGCCTAACGACATGCTTGATAACAAGCTCCAGCTCTCATCTTCGCTGAGCACGGTCACCGGATAGTCATCTGCGGACATAATTCAGCCTAACGCGTTGGGGATTTCGGCACGGTCAGATGCCATGGCCGATGAGTGTCGACCGTCCCACAGAAATACGCGCCGCAGCAGCGCCGGGTGATACTGCCAGTGCAGTGCCGGGCGTGCGTCCGCGGAAGCGCGTTGGCCGAAAGCAACCGGCGCCTCGAGATACCAGGTGACAACTCCGCCCAAGTCGTGACCGACGAGGTGGAATTTGGTGTGCCCAAGCGCTTCGGCGCATCATCCGCGCTTTGGGCTGGTGGGTGGTGTAAGCGATGGCGCGTCTGCGGCGCCGTCGACCTCTTGTCAGGGTTGGCGGCCCCACCTTGTTCTCGTTGTTCAGGGGTCAGACCTTTGGCGGGCTCGGGGGTGACGGCGGAGCCGCGGCGTACCACGCATCATTACGACGACCCCGAAAAGCGAGTGATGCGGAAAGCTCTCAGCAGAGTCCGATCGCAGTGAGGGCGCGTTTTCCTGGGACAACGGCTGCGTCGGTGATGAGGTGGAAGTGTTCGAGTCCGGGAATATGGATGTGGACGGTGGTGACTTCGTCGGCGCTGGCGTGAAGCTCCTGAAAGTAGGGGGTGAAGTCGCGGGCGCGCAATACCTGCAGCAGCCGGTGTAGGTGCTCACGCGGCGTAGGTGGAGCGACAGTGTCGACAAAGGGCACCGTGGACATGGAGGTGGCGAAGTCGCTGAGATCGAGCGCGACGCAGGCCTGCAAGACTGAATGATCGGCCAGTTTCTCGATTGCGACGGCTCGCTTAGCGGCGAGGTCGACTCCGGCAAGCCCTTGCTCAAGCTGGACTTCGAGGAGTTCGGTCAGAGCGCGATAGACCGAGTAGTGCCGCGACAGGGAGGCTCCACTGCCGAGCAGGTAGTCGCCGTGGGAATCGGGGGAGTAGGCCAGCGTGCTGGGCACGCCCAGATCGGTTGTGATGTCGATGAGCCACACCTGACGCCCGGTTCTGTTCTCGACCCGATGCAGCAGTTCGCGTAGCGCCGGTGGCAGTGTTTCGGTCGCCAACAACACCGGTGAGACCGGATTCTCGGCAAGGAAGGTCCTGGCCAGAAACAACGAGAATGCGTCGCGTTCGATAGCCTCGTTTATCGCATGCACAGTGGCTTCGGCGAAGCTCGCGCCGATCGCCGAGCCATTGTTGGACGAGTAACGCGCTAGTACTGCGTAGTCTGCGGTGTCGCCGAGTCGGGCGCGCCGTGAAGCTGTGGCCTGCTCTGGCCACCACGGATTCGACAAAAATAGCGGTACGGCCAAAGTGTCGCTGCCACCGAACGCTTGATAGCGCCGGCATGCGATGAGGTTGTCGGGTTGTTCGGCGAGGATGCTGGCATAGGCTTCGCCCGACAAGGCAGAGTGTGCGACTTTTGCACAGGACAACAGCTCCACACCGGCGAGTGTCAAGCCCTGTTGATGGGTCATGTGGTGCTCGAGCGCCTCGTAGAGCGCACCGACCCGTGCTTCAGCAACCTGACCCTTGCCGAACCCCACACCCTGCGGTGTGCGGCGGTCGCCGTCGAACAACTCACATTGCCACGCGGTGGGATCACCACCGTAGTAGAAGAATTGGGCCGTCAGCCCCAGCTCATCGAGCACCGACATGCCGCGGGAGGCAGACTCGGCAAGCGATAACTGCCGCTCACCGTGCTGGTGCCGGGCAGTCGCTGCTCTAGGACCGATCGTCAGCATTTGTTTTCATCCAATCAGAAGTTTTCACGAGAGATCTCCTCGTTGATCGCGTTGTCTCGGGCATTGCGCTAGCTCCGGTGGCCTCCCGATAGCGTTGCCGGTGACCGTGACACGTTCGTTGCGCCTGTCTGTGGTGGAGCGAGCCTTTCCGGACCCCGGCTTGGAAGCCTTGCTTATCCGCCCGGAAAGGCTCGGCACTTGCTCCAACCCTTAAGTGCGCAGCAACGCCAGCACCGCCCGCTCAGACTGGCTGAGCTTCGCGTTCACGTCCACGCCTTCTGGCCTTAGCCAAGGCGATCTGTGCAGTCGAATATTCATCCCCATGATCCATCTCCTTACTCTCGTTACGGTGGATACCATACCCCCCTACCGTATATTGATCGTGCCGTCACTGCAAGGGGAACTGCTATGTCGACGCCGCCGGCCCACCGCGAACCGCAGCTGCCACGGCCAATCGAGGTCACCCGCCGAGAGACCCTGGACCGGGTCTCCCGGTCCGCAACCGGGCTGGCCGTGTAAGACGCTGAGCTAGGTGCCTCGCTGTGCGCCGGCGCGGTGCACCGAGGAAGGGCAGCGGCTGGTCCAGGAGATCTCGCCCGACCACTTCCGACAATTGGCCGCGGCGGTGGGCCTGGCGCTTCCACCGAAACAGGGTTGCCTGACAGATCCCGGTGTCGGCCGCAACCCGCCATATTCGATTCCGCCGTATTCCTGCTCATGCGGTCGCCGTGGAACCGTGAGCGGCACTGACGGGGGAGTGAGGTCGATGGTGCGATACCGGCCCCGGCCGCGCCCTAAGGGGTGGTGTGGGCCGCGTGCGGCACCCGGTAGAAGGTCCTCTGGTCGGCGATGAAGCGGGCCGCGCTCACTTCGTCGCCTCCTTCGCCCACAGGACCACGGATCGCTTGAGGACATCACGCTCCATCCGCAGCTCGGCCACCTCCGGGCGTAGCCGCTTCAACTCGGCCACATCGCCGGTCGAAAGCCCTGCGTTCCTTCGCGCTCGGCGCGGTCCTTGGCGACCCAGTTGCCCAGGGTGCCCTGGTTGATACCCAGGTCCCGAGCCACCTGGGCGATCGGCTTGCCGATATCCCGAACAATGCGGACCGCCCCCTCCCGGAACTCGGGATCGAACTTTCTCCGTGTCTCTGACATACCTATTCCTCATAGTGCATGCCCCCACGGTTTCGGGGGAGGTCCAGGTGCGCGAGACCGCTCGTTTGCTGGCGGCTGAACGACTCCGCGCCCCGATGAGGCTGGCGTTCTGGCTTTCCCCGTCCGCAAGTTCGCGTTCGGCTGGGCCGATACATGGTTCAGGGTGGATCGAGGCTAAAATTTCATGACGGTTTCAGTTGAGCAAAGGTACTGCAGCTAACCCGCGATGCGAGGGCCGATATCGCCTGTTTGGCTTTAGTGTTGGCTGCTATGGCCGGACTGGACAATTGCGTGAAGCGCTGGCGCACAGGGCTTCACGTAACCGTGTCGGCATTGATAGTTGCCATCCTCGGACTCGCCATCACCCCCGTAGCTCATGCGGCTGCGGCCACGGCGACGTTGTCGGTGACATCGACGTGGCAGACCGGTTTCATCGCCCACTTCACCATCACCAACTCGAGCACGGTGCCGTTAACCGATTGGAAGCTTGAATTCGACTTGCCGGTGGGAGAATCCGTCTCGCACACGTGGAATAGCAACCTTGCACAATCTGGCACGCACTATGTTCTCACCCCCGCGAATTGGAATCGCATCATTGCCCCCGGTGGTTCAGCCACAGGTGGACTAAGAGGCGTGCTGACCGGTTCCTACTCGCCACCGTCGAATTGTCTGCTCAACGGGCAATACTTTTGCACCTAGGGGCAAGCGCGCCGCTTCTACACCCGTTTCCAATTCGAACGGTCACCTACCGACACTCTCCACGTGACCAGCTATCAAGAAACGACGGCGGCGGCGGAGGCTAGACACTGTTAGTCGAAACCCGTTGCCCGACGAAGGAAAGCGGAGTCGGTCACCTGACATAAAAGATATGCTATCGGCTAGAACCCAGGCTATATAACAGCTAGTAATTCGGCTAGTATGTTGGTATGAGAACGGTACCGCTCACCGAGGCCAAAGACAAGCTGTCGGCGCTGGTCGACGAGGCCGACACCACCCACGAAATCATCCGCATCACCCGACACGGCCGCGCTGCCGCCGTGCTGATGTCGGCCGACGACTTGGATTCACTGCACGAAACCTTGCATGCGCTACGGACACCTGGCCTGACCGATGAGCTGACCGAAGCCGACGCCGCCTACGCGGCCGGCACCACGGTGAGCGGCGAAGAACTGCGGAGCCGGTACGGCCTACCGTGACCGACGAGACCAGGTGGTCTGTCGAGCTCTCGCCAACAACGGTCCGAGCGCTCGACAAGCTGCCCCACAAGGTGGCCGCTGCTATCGTCGAATTCGTCACCGTGACGTTACCCGGCGACCCCCGCCGTCTCTCAAAACCGCTGCGGTACGAGCTATCTGGCTGGCATGTCGCGCGGCGCGGTGACTACCGCATCACTTTCCGGATTCTCGACGATGACCAGGTGCTGTTGATCGGCCGCATCGAGCACCGCGCCCACATCTATCGGCGGTAACGAGGCTGGCCGATACGGTTACCCGCTTGCCCCAGCAGAGGAGATCATCACCGGCCAACGAACACCACGAGCGCCCCAAGGCGCAGCGCCACCAGGTAACCCTATCGCGAGCTAGCCGGACGTCGAAGTTGACATAATGTCGCTTATCGGCAAAAAACTACTGCGGGATGCATTAGGTGAAAAGACTCGCACCCCTTGACGATTGACCGATTCGAACAGGTTCGAGCAGGTCACGGCACTGACAGCCATGCTTCGGCGCACGACGACTAGCCGCACCTGTTGTACATGGGCCCATGTTTGACGTCCGGGTTCAATCACTTAACGGATGATTCGACTGTTAGGCGAAAGGCTTGAGTGTGCCCGCCGTGACCGGCCCCATGGTCGGTAGTCGACCGCGCCCTTCACCCCACTCTTCGGGGGCCATATCGTGCGTGATACGTCACTGTGACAAATTGCGCTGTGGCGCAGCCTTATTGGTACACGAGCGCTTGCGAAGCTACAGCGGCGTCGCAGCATCTTCTATGCGGCTTCGTAGTGGACAACGGCGAGTTGGTGTGCGCCGGCGAGGGTCGGGCACTGTAGAGCGCTTCGGCATCCAGCGCCGCTGTGGTCGCGACGAAAGGTGTTGCGCGGTTGTTCCAGCCGGTGGCAACTTTTCGCGATCACCGTCAAACAAACCCATAGGTGCAATCGGCATGCACGGTCATCTCAATCCATACCTGTCAAATCAATTCGTACACGCCGCAATAGACGCGTACCACCAAGGGTTGTCTGCTGCACCCCACGGCGGCGCGCTCAACACGCTGCCCGAGCCTCCTGCACCCGCCACGCACGTCATGCCCGGGTCGCAAGGTAGATGGTGGCGGCCGACCGGCCTCCGGTGAGTGGGTTGTCGAACCAGACCTGCTGGGCCTCGACGTCGGTGAATACGGTTTCGAGGACCGCGCTGAAGTCCTCGTCCGGTGCATCATCGGACCACATGGCGAACGTGCCACCCGGGACGATATGAGCGGATGCGGCTCGTAGACCGTCATGGGTGTAGAAGTCAGCGTGTGGATCGTGGAGCAGGTGGCGGGGCGAGTGGTCGATGTCGAGCAGGATCGCGTCATAGGTTCGGCAACGGTGCTCCGGATCGAATCCCACCACGCTTGTGGCGGCGGCGAAGAAGTCCGCGCACACTAGTGCGACGCGGCTGTCGGCGGCCAGGCCAGCCGTATCTGGCAGCAGGTCGCGTTCGTGCCAGTCGATGACCGCATCGGAGTATTCGATAACTGTCAGTGTCCGAATCCGTTTGCACCCCAACGTTTCTTGAGCGGTGTAGCCGAGGCCGAGACCGCCAACGATCACGTCCAGGCCCGGTCCCGGCGTCCTCGCCAGTGCCAGCCGCGCCAGCTCCCGTTCGGCGACGGTGAACAGGCTCGACATCAGGTACTCGTCATCGAGCTTGACCTCATACACATCGGCACGAACCGAGAGATCGAATCTGCGCCGCAGGCTGATCACGCCCATCGGAGTCTGCCGCCAGCCCAACTCCTCGAAGTGTGCGCTCATCGAAAACGACGATAGCCTGGCATGACGGTGTGCACCCCGACATCACCAGCGCGCGGCCCGGCGCGGACCCCGTTCCCTGGTTCGAAAAGGCCGCCAAGGCCGGTCATGCCGGGGCGATGTCTAACCTCGGATACTTGTTCCTGGGACCGTACGACCCACCCGAGCGCGCGACCGCGCGCGCGTGGTACGAGAAAGCTGGCGCCGATGACGATGTCGACGAAGACGGTTAGAAGCCGGCGCCACCACGACGACTCCATCTCAACGTCCAGCCCACGCCGATTGTCGAGTTGCAGCGAAGATTGATGGGAATCGCCGGGCTACTTTGACAAGAAGACGGCGTGTCGCGAAAGCTTGTCAATCTGCGTTGCACAAACCTGCGGGCAGCCGGTCGAGCCAGTCGGCCATATTCAGCGGCGCGCGAGGCAGGAACGTGTTGAACACGCGAAGCTCTCATCGAGATCGCGACGCGCGTCGAAGGCGTCACGGCAGAACGCAAACGCAGCGCTGTTCAGGCCGTGGGCAAGTACACGGTCGATAGGGACGGCTCACCTGCGCCATCACAGCCGGCGGCTGCGGTCTACGCGTTCGGTCGCTACTGACCCGCGTTGTGAGCCAGGTCAATGGCGTACTGGTTCACGAAGCGCCCCGCTGCGGGCTCCCCGCGGTCGCATGAACCGTCGGATTCACCGGGACGTTTGATCCATAGGTAGGCGTCGGCGTGCGCACCCGCTGTCGCCGTGGTGGGCGGGGCGCCCAGTGCTCGACCGCTGGGGTTACACCAGTGAAGCCCGGTTTCGGGCGCTGGTCCGGCGCCGTTGCGCGATGTGTCGACCACGTAATGCGAACCGTTGGTGAGCGCCGAAACCGCCTCGCCGTAGCCGATTTCCTCGTCGGTGGTGTAGAAGTTCGCTGTGTTCAGGCTAAAACCCCTCGCGTGGGCGACACCGACCTGATTAAGGCGGGCGGCGATTTCGTCGGCGCTCAACCAGCGCGAGTGCCCACCGTCGATGTACACGGCCGCGGCCGGATTGCGGGTCAGCGTGTCGACGGCGTAGCCCATCAAGGCGAAGCGTTCTTGGCGCTGTTCAGGCGACAGACAGTCAGCCATGGCGAGCGCATCGGGTTCGAGGATGATCGCCGCCGGCGACGAGCCCAGTCCGGATGCGACACCGTCGATCCACCGGCTGTAATCTGCGCCCGTCGAGAACCCACCCGTTGCGTAGCTACCGCAGTCGCGGTGTGGGATTCCATAAAGCGTCAGGACCGGCATGGCGCCAGCAGCCTGCGCCGCGCCGGTGTACTTCGACACCGTGCCGGCGACCGTGGCCGGGGAAAATGCCTGGTCGAGCCAGTACGCCTGCGGCGTGTTGGCGATGGCGGTCAGCTCGGGACTCGACGGATTGGCGCTACCCGCGGCGACCATGGCCGCCGACGTGGGATTGACGTAGAAGGGCATTCCGGCCAACGGGTTTACCTCATCGGCCAGGCGCACCGTCGGAGCGGGATCGACCTGCGCCGGGCCGGCAGAAAGGCCCACGCCGGCAACGGCCGCAACCGCCAGGAAGGGGGAGATCCACCGCGCGATTGCGCCAGCAGCTGAGGACATCACCCGGAAAGTATAGATTCACCGCGCAACGGTCGGATTCTGGGTGGAAGACCGTCATCGACGCAGTTGGCGTCTTCGGAAGCCATTTAGCTACGGGGTCTGGTTAAACAACAGGGTGTCGTTTGTCGATCTCCGCTGCATCTCGACACCGATAACGACGAGTTTCGTCCGCCGGGTGGCCTCTGGCGCCAGCGCCGCAGCTTGCGTTTCCCGGACCAACGGCGCAGGTGGTCATTCGTTGTCGGTCGCGCACACCCCTTGCACTTGCTTGTCCCCCGCTGACCCTCGACGCGAATTCAGCTCACGATGTCGAAGACCGCCGCGGCGGAAGTGATGGCCTTGTCTGCGTTCCCCTCGTCGTGCAGAAGCATGCGCACGCCAACACGTCCGGGTCCGCCGACGTGCGCGCTCCCCTCCACGCGGAAGGGACCCACCTTGCCGCGTGACATGAACATGACGTGCCAGCTGCCTACCTGCACCTTCCTGGTCCCAGCGACATAAGCGGCAAGGTCGGTCGCCGCGGTTTCGAGGACGACGTGTTGAGGTCCGATGTGCAGCGCTGCATCAGGCGAGGCAAACTCGGGGCTGAGTGGGGGCAGCACCCAGTGACCGTCGCCACGCTTGGTCGCGCCGAAGGCGGCCCACAGCGGCGGCAGGTCCGGAGTGTCCTCGATAAGCAGCTCAGTGCCCGAAACATCCATCTTGTCAAGGCCTTCCGGCGGGATACCGATGATCGCGCCTTGCCCCTCGTTGAATGCGATCACCCGGTCCGGGTTGTCGGCGTCAACGATCTTGCACCGCCCGTAGCCCATCGTCCGGCCCTGGTGCACGACGCCGGACTCCACGACCTCGATCCTCGTGACGTCGTAGCCGGGGTCGATGATTTGTACCGAGGCAATGACCGGGTTGGGCACCGCGACCAAGTCGGTTTGGCACCCTTCTGGCGATGAGATGGCGAGCGGCGCAACCATGATTCCACCGGCTTCGTTGCGCATGTCGCGACGGATGGCGATGGTGTTATCCGTCTCGCCGAGGTTCATGGACGAATGCTTGCGGCCGATGTAGCGGTAGCTGAGGAGACCGCTCCAGCGTCGGAACAGCTCGTCTCGGTACGCGTCGGAGTCGTTGGTCAACTCTCGGATGTCTCGCAGTTGGTCGCTCAACTTCGGCCGCCTTTCCGGACTTTGAGCTGGCTGGATGGGGCTAGGACGTGTTCAGTGCCACGGCGGCGCCGATGAGGGCCTGCAGCGCCTTTTCATCAATCTTGCATCGTTATGAAAGTCGATGGCACGTCTGGTGTTGCCGTCGAGGCTGGAGTTGAAGAAGGCTCGTGGGGTCCTGCGGTGAGGCGCCCTTGCCGAAGGCCATTTTCACGACATTCTTGTGCGTCTCACCGGTGCAGATCATTCTGCCGTGATACCACACCAAGACCCGCCCGAGGAGTCGCCGGCCAGACACACGCTGTGGTCGGGCGACACGTCCTCGACCACCAATCGGAAGTAGGTCGCTTTGCCGACTCCCGCGGCGCCGCCGCAACACGGCGACGGGATCACACCTCGGGCAACGGTTCCCACTCCCCCGACACCGACACGCTCCAACGCGGAGCACGGCGCTGCAGGAATGCGTCGTAGCCCTCGTGCGCATCGGCGCTGCCCATCACCCGGCGATGCAGTTCTGTCTCCAGTTGGGCCACCTGGCGTGGTGCGTAGTCCTTGATCAGAGTGTCCCAGAGCAGCCGTTTGCTTAGTGCGGCCGACATCGGTGCGACGTTGACGGCGATGTCGCGCGCCACCGCCATCGCGTGGTCGAGCACCTGGCCGCCGGGCAACGTCCGGGTGGCGATCCCCATGGCCACCGCCTCGGCGCCGTCGAACGTACGCCCCGTCAGGAGGAGGTCGGCCGCCACGGCGCCGCCTGCCAGATGGGGCAGTGTCCAGTGCGACATGCAGTCGGGTAGAACGCCCCGACGGACCTGCGCAACAGCGTATTTGGCGTCGTCGGCCATGATCCGTATGTCGGCCTGCAAAGCAATCGTTAAACCGATCCCGACAGCGTGCCCGTTGACCGCCGCGATGACGGGGGTGCGCAGTTCGAATGCGGCGGGATTGAGCGGCGAGGCTGTGAACCCGACGTCATCAGGAGGAGCATCGAAAGGGCTTGTTTGGGTGGAGAAGTCGGCACCGGCACAGAACGCGGCCCCCGCCCCGGTGAGCACAATCGCGCGCACCGCATCGTCGTCGTCGCACTGGCGGTAGGCGTCGTTGAGCAGCGTACCCATCTCCGCGGTATAGGCATTGCGCCGCTCGGGCCGGTTGAGGGTCAACAGCGCGACGCCGTCGGCGATCGCGACAGTGAGGTCAGTCATGTCCGCGCCGGGTGATCCCCGATTTCGGCGGCACAAGGCTCCGGGCGTCCCGGCCACACCGAGGCGAGCCACGTGTGTGGCTGATGAATGCTCTCATCTCGGTGAACTTACCCATACTGGGCAACGCGTTGAGTTCGGACTGGACGTCGAGCGCGTCTACCGCGTCGTCCACAGACCCCACTGAGGTCCTTTCGCGTCGCCAAAACAGCTCAGGCGCTATCGTTTCGCAACGGTCGTTTACCGGCGCGGCAAAGGAGGGCCTACGAAATGACGACGAAGGCCATTGAGGCCGACTACCTCGTCGTAGGGGCCGGAGCCATGGGAATGGCGTTCACCGATACGCTCATCACCGACTCCGACGCGCGCGTGGTTATCGTCGACCGTGCGCATCAACCGGGTGGACACTGGACCACCGCCTATCCATTCGTGCGACTACACCAGCCGTCGGCGTACTACGGTGTCAACTCAAGAGCATTGGGCAACAACACTATTGACTGTATCGGCTGGAACCAAGGACTGAACGAACTCGCTCCCGTCGGCGAGCTATGCGCCTATTTCGACGCCGTAATGCAGCAACAATTTCTTCCTACCGGGCGGGTTGAGTACTTCCCGATGAGCGAGTACCTCGGCGACGGCCGGTTGCGGACCCTGGGAGGCGCCGAATACGCCGTGTCGGTCAATCAGCGCATCGTCGATGCCACCTACCTGCGTGCCGTCGTACCGTCGATGCGGCCTGCGCCTTACTCAGTCGCATCGGGTATCGACTGCATCGCCCCGAACGAACTACCGAAATTCACTGCCCGGGACCGGTACGTGATCGTCGGCGCCGGCAAAACCGGCATGGACGTCTGTCTATGGTTGCTACGAAACGACGTCGGCCCCGAAAAGCTGACCTGGATCATGCCGCGCGATTCCTGGCTGATCGACCGAGCGACGCTGCAGCCCGGGCCGACATTCATCAAGCAGTTCCGAGACAGCTACGGTGCGACTCTCGAAGCTATCGAAGCCGCGACATCGACCGAGGACCTGTTCGACCGGCTGGAGACCGCCGGAACTTTGATTCGCCTCGACCCCTCGATACGTCCGACCATGTATCGGTGTGCGACTGTGTCGCATCCCGAACTCGCCCAATTGCGCCGTATCGACGACATCGTCAGGATGGGCCACGTCCAACGCATCGAGCCCACCACGATCGTGCTCGACGGCGGGCCGATTACCTCCTCACCCTCGGCTCTCTATATCGACTGCACCGCCGACGGAGCGCCACAATGCCCGGCCAAGCCCGTTTTCGACGCCGATCGCATCACTCTGCAGGCAGTGCGCGGATGCCAACAGGTGTTCAGCGCAGCGTTCATCGCGCACGTTGAATTCGCTTACGCCGCGGATGCGGTGAAAAACGAACTCTGTACCCCGATTCCACATCCGGACTCCGATCTGGACTGGATGCGGCTGGCCCACTCCGACCTGCGTAATCAACAACGCTGGCTGGACGACGAGGACCTGACCGACTGGCTCGGCTCCGCACGGTTGAACCTTCTGGCCGAGCTGCTCCCACCGCTGTCCCACAAGCCGCGGGTGCGCGAGCGGGTGGTGTCGATGTTCCAATCGAAGTTGAACACCGCCGGCGAGCAACTGGAAAAGCTGCTCAGCGATCACGGTCGCGATGCCACAGACGAACAACGGTAAAGGAGAGGCCGTGCCGGAGAAGTCGGATGTGGACATGCCACTTGTTGAGCTACCCGACTCGGGGTACGTCTACCAAACAGGCTGGCCGCTGGCCACATCCGACATCGACGAGCACAAGAGACTGCGTCTCGACGGTGTGGCGCGCTACATCCAGGAGGTCGGCGCCGAGCATCTCGCCGACGCCCGGCTGGCGGAGGTCCATCCCCATTGGATCGTTCTGCGCACGGTGATCGACGTGATCGAGCCGATCGAGTTACCCAGCGACATCACCTTCCGCCGTTGGTGCGCGGGGCTTTCCACCAGATGGTGCTCCATGCGCGTTCAGCTCGAGGGTTCTGCCGGCGGACGAATCGAAACCGAAGGGTTTTGGATCTGCATGAACAAGGACACGCTTACGCCCTCACGCCTCGCCGACAAATGTCTCGCCCGCTTCGGGACCACCACCGACAATCACCGGCTCAAGTGGCGCCCCTGGCTCACAGAGCCGATCCAAAACGGCATCGAAACACCATTTCCGCTGCGCCGCACCGATATTGACCTATTTGAGCATGTCAACAACACCATCTACTGGCATGGCGTACTCGAGATACTCGGCCAACTGCCCGCCTTGGCGGGTGCCCCGCACCGCGCCGTGCTCGAGTACCGAAACCCCATCAAGTTCGGTGAGGCCGTGACCATCCGTTCCGACCACCACGGCGATGCCGTGCGCATGCACTTCGTCGTCGGAGACGACGTGCGCGCGGCCGCTCTGGTGCGCAAGATCTAATCTTGCCCGGCAGCGATCAGCTCACGCAGCTTTCCGATCGTGTCTTCAATCGGGGTGCTGCGATCGAGGCGGTGCTGCACCGAGATCGGGGGCGCGATGAATGGTGCGGATAGATCCGGCGTCGCCATTGCCGGCGGCGGCGTAGGCGGCACGCGTACCCATCGCGCCCAGACCGAGGCGCCGACTTCCAGTTCGCCGAGATGAGCTGGTTTCATGTCGTGTCCGCCTAGCCAGGGCCTCGATTCGGGCGCGTAGATTCGTATAGCAATAACGACCCGTGTACCCGATGAGCTAATGCCGGCTCTAATGAGGAGGTGCGCCTTGCCAGTGGGCGCGATCGTGGGATACGACGGCTCACCGAGGGCTAGTGCCGCAATCGATGTCGGCGCGTTGCTGTTCCCCGACGCACACGCGTGGATTACCTATCTGTGGGTCCCGCCCTTTGCCAGCGACAAGGTGCGTCGGCGGCTGCGCACTATCGCTCGTGACAACAACGAGTTGATCCAATTGGTCGAGCGGGAGGGCGAGCGCGAGGCCCAGCGGGTCGCGATGAGAGGCGTGACACTGGCCCGCGCAGCCGGATGGGACGCCGAGCCGCTGCTGCAACGGACTTGGGGTGCGGAGGGCCTGCGTATTGCGCAGGTCGCCGATGAAGTACGGGCAGACCTGGTGCTGATCGGGTCACGGGGACTGGGTGGCACCACCGCAGCGCTGGGCAGCATGTCCGACATGGCGGTGCACTATTGCGCCCGACCCGTGGTCGTCGTCCCGGAAGCGATGTTGGCGGCCGAGTACGAAGCGCTGCCCGAAGGACCGGTGGCCGTAGGCTGGGACGGATCGGCCGGTGCCCTAACTGCGTTCGCAGCGGCCAGACGACTCTTCCCGGAGCGCGATGCACTGCTGGTATCCGTCGACGAAGGCACTGCCGACGCGCCACCGGCCGATCCGTCAGGAGCGGCAGGCCATCAGGTTCTCCGGCTGAATGTCGACCGCGGTCGCGGTTTCCACGCTCGTGCCATTTCGGAGGCACTGATCGCATCCGCTGACGAACGCAATGCGGCTGTGGTGATTGTCGGATCGCGCGGCGGTTCTGCCACGAAGGAGATCCTGCTTGGCAGCGTCGCATTGGGAACCCTGCACAGCTCTCATCGACCGGTCATGGTTGTGCCGAGCCAGTGGTAGGTTCCGCTGGCACCGTGACGTGGCGGCGGCGCCCACCGCAGGCCGACTGGCCTGGGCCGCTGGACGCCAGGTCGCTGCGGCAGGTGACTTATGACCCTGATCTATGCGGGCCTGCATAAGTCAGTGTGAAACAAACGGATTGATTGAACGCTGCTTGCGAGGTGAGGTGATTGCCGCTAGTGACCTACTCAACGGCTCATCATGGGCTACCCGCGCATGAAGTGGTGCTCCTGCTAGAGACCGATCCACACCGCGGGCTATCAGCCGATGAGGTGGCCGAGCGCCTGCAGCGCTTCGGCCCCAACACCTTACCCAGGGCGCCAGGGACGAGCTTGCTGGTGCGGATACTACGGCAGTTTCACCACCCGCTGATCTATGTTCTGCTCACAGCTGCCGTCATCACAGCCGGCCTTCGCGAATTTGTCGACTCCGCAGTGATTTTTGGCGTGGTGGTCATCAACGCCATCGTTGCGTTCGTACGGGAGTCCAGGGCTGAGGCCGCATTGGAGGGCCTACGGTCGATGGTCCGCACCGAGGCCAAAGTTATCCGCGCGGGCCACGAGAACACAGTGCCGTCCGAGGAGGTGGTCCCCGGCGACCTGGTGCGACTTGAGGCCGGCGACAAGGTGCCCGCCGACCTGCGGCTACTGCGGCAAACCGATGTGCGCGTGAACGAGTCAGCGCTCACCGGCGAGTCGGCGCCGGTCCACAAGGACGAAGTCGTGTTGCCAGAGGCCACCCCGGTGGCTGATCGCCGCAACATGGCGTATTCGGGCACTCTGGTGACCGCGGGCCAGGGCGCCGGCATCGTCGTCGCCACAGGCGCCGAGACCGAACTCGGTGAAATTCATCGCCTCGTAGGTGCCGCGGAAGTTCTCACCACCCCGCTGACCGCGAAGCTTGCCTCGTTCAGCAAGATCCTGACCGTTGCCATTCTGGGTCTGGCCGCGGTTACCTTCGCCGTGGGGTTGCTGCGGCGCCAGGATGCCGTCGAAACTTTCACCGCCGCGATCGCGCTTGCGGTCGGGGCCATCCCCGAGGGCCTCCCCGCCGCCGTCACGGTCACGCTGGCAATCGGTGTGGCGCGAATGGCCAAGCGCCATGCAGTCGTTCGGCGCTTGCCGGCGGTGGAGACGCTGGGCAGCACCACCGTCATCTGCACCGACAAAACCGGAACGCTGACCGAAAACCAGATGACCGTCGAGGTGATCTGGACACCCGACGAGGTGGTCGAAGCGACCGGAACCGGCTACGCGCCAGACGGTGCGCTCTTTGATGCCGACGGCGGGCCGGTGTCGGTACACGGCAATGAGGCGTTGCGCTGGTCACTGCTGGGCGGTGTGTGCTGCAATCACGCCGCACTTGTCCAAGACGATGGGCGCTGGCATATCGTCGGTGACCCCACCGAGGGCGCACTACTGGTCGTCGCCGCCAAGGCCGGCCTCGACGCTGGGCAGCTCGCCGCAGAGCTGCCCAGGGTGGCAACCATCCCATTCAGCTCCGAGCGCCAGTACATGGCGACGCTGCATCGCGCCGGCGACACCGACCACGTCACGCTGGCCAAAGGTGCGGTGGAGCGAATCCTCGAGCTGTCCAGCACGGAGATGGCCGCCGACGGCACATTGCGGCCGCTGGACCGTGCCAGCGTATTACGCGCCGCCGACCTGCTCACTGCCCGCGGGCTGCGGGTGCTGGCCACCGGTGTCCGAACGGCGCGCAGTCCCAACGACTTCGACGAAGACGCACTGCCGGGCTCGCTGGCGTTGACCGGGTTGCAAGCGATGCTCGATCCGCCCCGAGTGGCCGCTTCGTCCGCCGTGGCGGCCTGTCACACCGCCGGTATCGCGGTGAAGATGATCACCGGTGACCACGGCGGTACCGCGTCGGCGATCGCGATGAAGGTCGGACTGCTCGACGAAGGTGAACCGACGCCGGGCGCGGTGCTCAGCGGCACCGATCTTGACGCGCTCACTGCCAGTGAGTACGGAGACACCGTGGACAATGCCAGCGTGTTCGCCAGGGTCTCACCCGAGCAGAAGCTACGGCTGGTCGTTGCATTGCAGGCCAGGGGCCACGTGGTAGCGATGACAGGCGATGGTGTCAACGACGCACCCGCCTTGCGGCAGGCCAACATAGGCGTTGCAATGGGTCGAAGCGGCACCGAGGTGGCCAAGGACTCCGCCGACATGGTGCTGACCGACGACGACTTCGCCACCGTTGAAACCGCGGTCGAAGAGGGCCGTGGGGTATTCGACAACCTGACGAAATTCATCACGTGGACCCTGCCCACCAACCTCGGTGAAGGATTGGTGATCCTGGTTGCCATCGCACTTGGCAGTGTGCTGCCGATTCTCCCCACCCAAATTCTGTGGATCAACATGACCACCGCGGTCGCACTGGGCCTCATGCTCGCGTTCGAGCCCAAGGAAACGGGCATTATGACTCGTCCCCCTCGCGACCCCGATCAGCCACTGCTGACCAGAGCGCTGGTGTCGCGGATCCTGCTCGTTTCCATGCTGATGGTCGCCAGCGCATGGTGGCTGTTCAAATGGGAACTCGGCAACGGCGCCAGCCTGCAAGAGGCGCGCACAACGGCTCTCAACTTGTTCGTCGTCGTCGAGGCGTTCTATCTCTTCAGCTGCCGCTCGTTGACCCGCTCGGCGTGGCGCATCGGCATATTCTCCAACCCCTGGATCATCCTCGGTGTCACCGTGCAGGCCATCGCTGAACTCGCCATTACCTATCTGCCCGCGATGAACACGGTTTTCGACACCGCACCAATCAGTCCCGGAGTGTGGATACGCATCTTCGCTGTCGCGACCGTTGTCACTGTCGTGGTGGCCATCGACAAGCTGCTACGCAACATCACCCGACCGCACCGACGACGATGAAACCGCCAGTGCGGCAGTTTGCCGGGCGACGAATCATGGCGTATTCCGGCCGGCGAAGTGACGCAGCCGGGTGACCAGGATCGGGCTGGGGCCCTGGCGGCCCGGCGCCTACGGCGCGTCGGGAGTGCCGGCCCGCCAGGTGGCGATGCCGTCGCGGCAGCCTCTCGCGTCGAGCCCATTGCGCACGCCGAAGTCCTGATCTGACAGCAGGAGGTCGCGAGGTGGTCTCGTCGCAGCGAGGAAGCAGGTCAGGTTTGCCCAACCCGAAGACGAGTACCGTTGCCCGCGTGCACGTCGTCAACCGCTGCCCGTTCCCCATGCTGATCGTCACGCGCTGATGGACCAGACAAACACCAAACGACCAGTCCGCGATCTGGCGGTGGACTACTACCGCGTATCGGGTGTGGTCCTCATTGTGCTGGGACACTGGCTGGCCGCGTCCGTGACCTATCGCGACGGACAGTTCGGCCGGGAGAACCCGCTCCTCGACCAGCCCTGGACGCAATGGCTGACCTGGATTTTCCAGGCGGTTCCGGTGTTTTTCCTGGTAGCAGGCTACGCAGGCGCAGTGTCATGGACGCATCGACGCGACACCGAAGGCTTCTCGCGCCAGGGCTGGATTCGGCATCGACTGGCCCGGGTACTCGGACCGACTGCGGTTTACGTCGCGCTGGTGTCGGCAATTGTGGTGGCCCTGGGCACCTACGGAGTAGCCGGCTCAGTGCTGGAATACGCGGGTTGGGCGATCGCTATGCACCTGTGGTTCCTCGCCGTTTACTTGGTGGTGGTGTCGCTGACACCCATTGCGATTGCCGCACAACGCCGTTGGGGGCTTTTGGTGCCCGCGGTGCTGGCGGTGGGAGTCGTGGTGGTAGACGTTGCATTGATCGCTGGACATGTGCCCCACCTCAGCTGGCTGAACTACCTGCTGTGCTGGGGCGCGCTCTATCAACTCGGAATCGCTTGGCACGCAGGGTTGCTGACGGGGCGCAGGCCGGTGCTGCTGGCCGCTGGGTCGGCGACCGCACTGGCGCTGCTGATCTGGCTGGGGCCCTATCCGATCAGCATGATCGGCGTTCCCGGCCACACAGTGCAGAACACCACGCCGCCCTCAGTGGCAATGCTGGCGTTCGCGTGCATGCAGTCCGGACTGGCGCTGGCATTCGCGCCCGCGCTCAACCGCGTGCTGCGCCCACGCCTCATACAGCGTGTGCTGTCCACCGCCAACAGCAATGTCATGGCCCTGTACCTGTGGCACATGGTGCCGGTCATAGTCGTGGCGGTCGTCGGCTATCCGGCCGGACTGTTGCCCCAACCGGTCGAAGGCACCGCGCAGTGGTGGCTGGGCCGACTGGAGTGGGTAACCGTCCTCAGCCTCGTGACTGGGGTCGAAATGACGCTGTTGTGGTGGGGGCGGCGCCTTTTCGCGGCCCCGCTGCCGACGTTCGGCATACCCCTCAAGAGGCGCTGGACCGAACCGGCCATGCTGACCGGCGCCGCGATGGCGGCATATGGGTTAGCGGTCATCGCCGCTGACGGTTTTGCTCCGTACGGGCACTTTCCGTGGGTGACTGCGCTGGTCTTCGCCGTCGGGGTGGTCCTGGTGGCATTTCGCCCCACGCGGTCGGCCAGTCAGTAAACGCCATGCTTACGCCCGGATGAAGTGCGGCATGTCGGTGTCGGCGGTGTCAGCGCGCGTGGTGAGCAACTCATACGGGAAGTTGTCGTAGGTCTTCAGAATCCCGTTGCGCAATAGCTTTGCTGACAACTGCCCCGCGTCCTCGTATGGCACGCTCCCGTCAAACTCCCCCGTCGGCCATCCGGTGGTGGGAGTGTCCGCCCTCCCGTGCAGGCTGAAATTTGTCGCAGCACGGTTGCGCCCAAACGCATTTTCCTGCAGGACATTTCGTGTTTCAGCGCTACCTGCGGCAACTGCGGCGAGAACGCGGGGTTGTGCCGATACTGTGCGGCCCGCTCCAAATGCTTGCGGTGCTCGTCGACCTCCCTGGCTGCCTTGCCCGAATTGCCGCTGGGGCCGCAATGCGTGTTTGGAGGGCCGCAGCAGCCGCAACTGCGGCACCCACTGGCAGTATCTGCTGAGCAATCGCGCGACGGAGCTGCACCTGCAGTGCCCCGGCTGCGCCACCCTGTGGTCAACCGACACCCGAAATCGCCAGCAATTGCGCACCTAGCTCGGAAAGCGGCGCAACCTGATGACACGGCTCCGTCAATCGGGGGACATGACGTTCATCCCATCTGTGGCCAATCAGCCGACAGACATCGCCAGAACGTAACGGCATCGTAGCTGTGTAGTACCGACCAGGTCGGACGTGATCAAGCCACACACCCGCAAGCAGGAAGGCTTCAACGTGAACGTTGTGACCGGGTCAAGGCGCCGGGCGGGGATTGGGATGAACTCAATCTCGGCATCTGCTGCCATGACGATTCGGGCAGTGGCATGACCGCCGCCCCGTCGGCGCCGCGCCAATTCCGCTACCAGATGCCGCCGTTGGGTTTGAGCGCCTGGGCGATGACCGACGACGAGGTGGCGCATGGGGCCGCCCCCTACGCGGGAGATTTCGGTTACCGGTCGGCAGATTCGACGGCGTGGTACGACAACAACCCCGACATGGCTGTCGAGCAGGCCGTGCAGCAGCTTCTCGACGCGCTGGGCGTGGACGAGGGCGAGCACACCGCCCAGACGCCGGCACGCGTTGCACGGGCATGGCGCGAGATGTTGTGGGGATACAACGAGGTACCGGAAGACCACCTCGACAGCGACTTTCCCGCTCCGGAGGACCCCGGACTCATCGTGATGCACGGCATGTCATTCGCGTCCACCTGCGCTCACCATTTGTTGCCGTTCTCGGGTACAGCCACCATCGCGTACCGCCCGCATCCTGGCCAGCGCATCGTGGGCCTGTCCAAGCTGGCCCGGCTGGTTCAGGGCTATGCCGCGCGCCTGCAGGTTCAGGAGCGCATCGGGCACCAGGCGGCCGCAGGGATCATGCGCAAGCTCAACCCCTCCGGGGCCATGTGTGTCATCACGGCGCGACACGACTGCATGAGGCTGCGCGGGGTTCGTGAGCCGGCCGCCGAGGCAACCACCGAGGCCCGCAAAGGCATGTGGCTGGACCACGAAATAACCCTTATCCACCGCCTGCACGCAGGCGGCAGGTGACCGGCCGACCTTCGCTTACCCGCGCGCGGCACTGCCGCGGCCGGAAGCCCTGCTCAGGACGGCCGCGCCACGATCACCGGCATCCGGACGGAGTGCACGACCGCGTTGCTCACCGAACCCAGGAGCATGCCGGTGACACCGCCTCGGCCGTGACTGCCCACAACAACTAGCTGAGCGGATTCCGACCTTTCGACCAGTTGCCGCGACGGACGATCGCGAACGACCACTCGGCACACGGTCACGTCGGGATAGCGTTCCTGCCAGCCCGCCAGGCGCTCGGCGAGACTGAGCTGGGCTTCTTCCTCCACCGTCGACCAGTCAAGGCCCGGTAGTTCGACCACATCAATGTCGCTCCACGCGTGCAAGGCGATCAACTCGACGCCGCGACGCGACGCCTCGTCAAACGCAACCGCCGTCGCGAGGTCCGAAGCCGGCGAGCCGTCGATTCCCACCAGCACGGGAGCGCGCAGCGGATGCGGCATCAACGGATCTTCGTCGTGGATGACCGCGACCGGACAACTTGCGCGCCGCACCAAGCTCGAGCTGACCGAACCGAGGAACACCCGGGCCACCGCTCCCCGGCCGGAGCTGCCCACGACCATCAGCTCTGCCTCGGTGGACATTTCAACCATCGTGGGCACCGGCGTCGAAAATACGATCTCGCTCTTGACGGTGAGCTTCCGGTCCGCCGTCACGGCCTCTTCGGCGACCTTGACCGCAGCGGCGAGGAACTTGCGCCCCTCGTCTTCCTGCCAAACCGCCCAAGTATCCGGGTATGGCATCGGCGGCCACGTCGCCACGTCGGTGTTCACCACATGGACCAGGGTCAGTGGAAGGCTCTTCATCGCCGCGTCACGGGCCGCCCAACAAACTGCGGCTTTCGATGCGGGCGAGCCGTCGACCCCGACAACAACGCCGAGACTCTTCCCGGGTGTGGACATTCCGCTGTTCCTCCGATCACGCGCCGTATGTCGGCATGGCTGCGACCAACGGTGTGTCGACACCGATTCGGCCCACTGTAGCCGCGCCACCCGGCGAACCGAGCGGAGCGTTCCGGCCCGGCAGGATCTGGCGGAAGAAGGCAGCGTTGTCGTCGAGATGCTGCCGCTGGTCGTCCGGCAGATCGTCTTGCCAGTAAATTGCGCCGACGCGGCATGTCATTCTGCAAGCACCACAATCAACGCACTCGTCAGGGTTGATGTACATCGTTCGGGCGCCTTCGTAGATGCAGTCAACGGGACACTCCTGCACGCAGGACTTTTCGACCACGTCCACGCATTCTCTGCCGATCACATAGGTCATAGCATGAAGCTACAAAACCCTCGTCGGCG
The DNA here is from genome assembly GCA_963763005.1 of uncultured Actinomycetota bacterium. GTDB lineage: Bacteria > Actinomycetota > Actinomycetes > Mycobacteriales > Mycobacteriaceae > Mycobacterium. The sequence continues at coordinate 306,023 of CAVXMI010000004.1, read as the reverse complement.
ATCGCGTCTACCGAACGGCCTTACCATCGGGGACCAAAGACCCTTCTTGGGGCAAAAGGCAGCGCTACCTGGGACGCACGACGATCACCGGAACTTTCGCCGAGTGCGCCACGGCAGAGCTGACCGAACCCAGGAGCATACCGGGAAATCCCCCGCGGCCGTGACTTCCGACTACCACCAATTGCGCGCGTTTGGACCCCTCGAGCAGCCAATGTGCAGGCTTGTCACAGACGAGCGATCGCTGCACGTGGACATCCGGGTACTGCTCTTGCCAACCCGCCAGGCGTTCAGCGAGGATTTCCTCTCCTTGACTCTCGCGATCGCGCCAGTCCATCCCAAGCACCGGAAATACCCCGACGTCACTCCAGGCGTGCAACGCGACAAGGTCTACGCCGCGCCGGGAGGCCTCGTCGAATGCCAACGCCGTCGCGGCATCCGACGCCGGCGATCCATCGATGCCGACCAGCACAGCCGCATTGGAATCGGGAGTCGCACCGTCATCAGAATGAATAACCGCTACTGGACAGTGCGCGTGCTGAATCAGCGCCGAGCTAACCGAGCCCAACAGCATGCGGCCTAACTTGCCCATCCCCTGGCTACCCACGACGACCATCGCGGCCTGCTTGGAAGCGTCGATGAGCGTCGGCGCAACGTCGGAATAAACCGCCTCGGTACAAACCGCTGGCGGCTCGGATTCGCCCAGACTCTCTGTGAGCGCCTTGCGGGCCTGCTCAATGACGTGCTGTGCGTTGTCTTTCTGCCACTGCGGCATATCCTCATAGAGTCGGCCCACCGGCCAACCGACAACCACGGGGGCGACGGCGTGCAGCAGGGTGATAGGCACCCGGCGCAGAACGGCCTCACGGGCTGCCCAGGCTACGGCCGCGTCGGATTCCGCCGACCCATCAACGCCTACTAGAATTCCATATTTCGTTGCATCACCCGACATTTCACGCTCCTTGCGTTGGAACCTACCTGCACGGCGAGGGAACCGGCCCAGACCTCCTGGGCCAGCGGGATCGCCATACCATGAGTCTCCACCCGACGGTATACGAGGCCCGCCCAGTTCAGTTCAGACAATGGACCCCACTTTGGCGCCATTGGTCCCTATAGTGGTCCCGCCAGCGAGCGAGCAGCTCACGAATTTGGGTCCAAGGACCCACGCTCAACGCCTCGATGAGGGTTACGTTCTGGCGTGACGGTTTCCGAACCGGCACCCACCCGGTGCAGGGCTGTCAAAGATGCTCACCAGCAAGAGCTTCAACGTCGAGGCGATGCTGGAATCGATGGCAACTGTCTCGTATGGCGTTATCAATTGATTCGATGACGAGCAGAGCCGACCCCGTCGTTTGCGGAGGACACGATGACAACCGGCAGTACGCACAGCGGAATCGGGTACTTTGCGATCGATGTCGCCGGCTACCTGATTCGCGCAGCCGGCCGCGATCGAGTCGTACGCGCCGATGATGGCCTACATCGTTCGCAGCATGGTTTCCGGCGGTGAACTCGGACGCGCCTTGACGCGACGGCGATCGACAACGCCGAGGAATACCTCGAGAACGCGGTCCACGCCGGCACCATCAAGCCCAGCCGCGACCCGAAGACCCGCGCGACCGTTCTCGCGATCAGCGGCGGTGGCGGATTCCTGCTCTACCTCGACAGCTGCCGGGCTCATGCGCCGTTGTGGCACTGCGACCACGATGCGTCAAACCCCACCGGACGCTGAGTGGTTCGAAAGGATCTCCGGTAGGACGGTCGGTGAAGAGAGGGCCCACGGGGTCAGGGCCCACAGCAAGCTGGGACATTTGGTGCGCCTATTCGTGAATAGTATGGAAGGTGTTGCGCTGCTTACGAAGCCACGCCATTTAGGAGGCCAACCAGTGGACGGTGTCCGCCCAGTCGTGCATCCGTCCCGAGTAGTAGAGCAGCGGCAAGGTGCCGTTGCGGCGAACTGCGCAGGCGCGGATGAGAAGGATTACGTGGTCGCCGGCGCCGTAAATCCGTTCGATGAGGCCGCTTACCGAGGCAGCCGCACCGGCCAGAACCGGGCAGCCGTCGTCATCGGTGTCGAATTCGACACCCTCGAAGCGGTTCTCGACCTTTCTGGCGAACCGGTGTGCCAGGTGTGCTTGGTCCCGCGCGAGAACGTTGACGGCCATTGAGCTACCCATTCGGAAGGCCGGAAGGCCGCCCGCCCTACGCGCTACGCACTGCAGCAGCAGCAGCGGCGGGTCGATGGACACAGCAGCGAACGGGTTGATGGTCATTCCGACCGATAGGTCCCCCGAGGTCGAAATCCGAATCCCGCAGCGAGAGGACCCATTAAGTCCCCAAATTGGGGGACAGACGCGCCGGTAATGGGCGCTACCTGCGGGTGCGCCGCGGCTAGGCCGACGGCTGCGTGACGAAGTCGATAAGTTCTTCGACCCGGCTGATCAACGCCGGCTCCAGATCGTTCCAGTCGCGCACTGTCGAACGGATGCGTTGCCAGGCCCTGGCGATGTCCGCCTGGTCGGCGTGCGGCCAGCCGAGCGCCTCGCATACGCCGTGCTTCCACTCGATGTGCCGCGGCACACTCGGCCATGCCTTCAGGCCGAGCCGCTGCGGCTTCACGGCCTGCCAAATATCGACATAGGGGTGACCGACGACCAAAGTGTCGGAACCACAAGGTCCCCGGCGCACCGCGTCGGCGATGCGCGACTCTTTCGATCCGGGGACGAGGTGGTCAACCAGAACGCCGAGCCGGCACCGCGGACCGGGCTGGAATTTAGCGACGATGTCCGCCAGGTCGTCGACGCCACCGAGGTACTCGACCACGACACCCTCGATTCGCAGGTCTTCACCCCAGACCCCAGCGATGAGTTCTGCGTCGTGACGACCCTCGACGTAGATCCGGCCGGCGCGGGCCACTCGGGCACGGGCACCCGGGACCGCGACCGAGCCGGATGCCGTTCGCCCCGCGGCGGTCGGTGCTGAGCGTCGCGGTGTCGTGAGGATCACCGGGCGGCCGTCGATCAGATACCCGGGGCCCAGCGGAAAGCCGCGGGTTTTGCCGTGCCGGTCTTCGAGGTCGATGCGGCCATATTCGACGCGGACCACGGCCCCGACATAGCCGGTCTGTGCGTCCTCGACAACCATGCCGATCTCGACTGGATGTTCAACCGAGCGCGGCTTGCTCGGCCCTCCCCCGGCAAGCACGTCGGCTCCATAGCGATCCACCACGCGGCAATACTAGGAAGCCGGTCGGTCAAATCGTGGTTGCGGCGCGCCGATTTAGTGCCCGAAAATGGATGTGCCGGTGTTATTTTGCGATCAGCCGGTCGGTAATGTCGACCCGGCTGAAGTCACGTGCGCGGTATTGATGCCTTCCATGCGTAAGTACAGGACTTACGGTTCGTGTCCACTTACCGAACTGCAAGTGAGGCGTGGCAGGCCCTGACTGCCTACGCGCAGACCATCGACATCGAAGGAGATGACGCATGACACGCCCGCGGACCGAAGCTGTCCGACAACCCGTTGTCGTCAACGCGCCAATTGAGCGCGCGTTCGCCGTCTCCACCGCGCGGTTCGGCGACTTCAAGCCCCGCTCGCACAACCTGCTTGCCGTCCCGATCGCCGAGACGGTAAGGTCCATCACCCAGCGGATATCAGCCGCCGTTTCGGCGCGTGGATGTCCAACGACAGGTCGACGCCCTTCAGCATGACTGCGATGCGGCCCGACGACGCTGAAGAAGCGCCTGAGCAGTACGCGGGTTGGACGCTGGGACAGTGGAAGCCAGTGCGCTTCCCGCGGTTAGCCGACCAGTCTTAGTGCGACGGCCCGGAGGGGGTGCCGCAGTCCACCAGATAGTCAGCGTAGTTCCACGTCTGCAAAAACTGTTGGCCCGCTTGCAATCCGCGTTGATAGAGGGCTTCCCGTTCTTCGACACTGATGTCGAAGTCGATCGGGCTCACCTCCTCGGCCGGCACGAAGATGGTGCGTCGCACGGTGCACGGATCGTCGATGTAGGAGTTGTCTTGATTGCTCACCAGCGTCTCAATCGCGGCTATCCCCAACGACACCGGCCCATGCACCGGACGGGTGGGCGGAATGCCGGGACGCGCCGAGAGCCGGATCCCTAACGTCGGCCATCGCGGCGCCGCCCGGTCGAACAACTCCACCGGAAAGTTCGACAACAACCCACCGTCGACCCAGGTGGCGCCACCCACCCGAACGGGTTCGAACACGAACGGGATCGCCGCCGAGGCATGCACCGCGCGTGCCACCGAGAAGTCGTCCGGGTCGATGCCGTAGGAGTCCAGATCCCAGGGAATCCGAACCAGCCGGCGTCGTGACAGGTCACTGGCGGTGACGACAAGTGACCAGGCGAACTGTTCGGGCTCTTCGCCGGTGCGCAAGTCCCCGAAGGTGCGTACGCCGAGGTCAGCAAGCAAACCGGTGAGCAGCTCTTGCAGGTAGGCCCCCCGGTAGACGCCGTCGGACAGCAGTAGCGAGAGGCCCCCACCGATCAAGGGCACATGTCCGATCAGATTGCGGTCCAGGAACTTCCGGTAGTCGATAGAGCGCATCACCTCCGCAAGCCGCGTCAGCGGTTCACCAGCGGCCTGCAGCGCGGCAACCAGCGACGCCACGATCGCACCCGCACTGGTTCCCGCGACCCGGGGAAACTCGTAGCCGGCCGCGGCAAGCGCGTCCACCGCCCCGACCAGTCCGATACCCCGGACACCACCGCCTTCGCACACCAGGTCGACACGCGCCGTGCTCACGGCCGCCACGTTAGCCGGATCGTGCCGGATTACCGTGCGCGGCACGCCGAATAGCCGTGCTCATCGGATTCGACGGCCGTCGACAGCGAAGAAGTGCATGTGTCCGGGTTGCGGATGCAGCCGCACGCGGCTGCCCTTTTCAGGCGGGTCGCTACCGTCGGTGCGGGCGACGACGGGATGACTGATTACCTTGCCGGACCTTGTGATTCGGCCGTACAGGTAGGCGTCGGCGCCGGGCTCTTCGACCACGTCGGCCTCCATTTCGACGCCGAGGTTGCCCAGCTGGAAATGTTCGGGGCGGACGCCGACAACGACCTCGTCAGCGGCGCCGGCGATCTCACGTGGTACTGGGATAAGCCAGTCGCCCAGCGACACCACGGAATCGACAATCGGCAGGGTGAACAGGTTCATCGCCGGAGACCCGATGAACCCCGCGACAAACACGTGGTCGGGGTACCGGCAAAGCTCGCGGGGCGGTGCACACTGTTGCAGCACGCCGTCGCACAGCGCCGCGACACGGTCGCCCATGGTCATGCCCTCGACCTGGCCGCGGGTGACGTAGATGGTGGTGGCGCCGAGTTGTCTTTGCAATGCGGCGATCTGGTTGCGGGTTTGCGCGCGCAGTTTGGCGTCGAGATTGGACAGCGGCTCGTCCATCAGAAACACCTGTCGGCGGCGCACAATCCTCGGCGACCTGTCGGGCGCCTCGCAATTCGGTGGGCACGTCATCGGGAACCAGAGCCTGATCAACCCTGCGCACCACGTCGGGAGCCAACAGTGGGCGCCGTGGTTGTGCATGTGCGGGCGCGCGTCTTCTCCAACATCGCCTTTCCGGGCGACTACTTATTACTGTCGGCCGCGTCGCCGGCGCTGACGGTGGCGTACTGAACAGGCGTGCAGCCGACCCGCGCCCGATCAGGCCGGGAAGTAACGGATCTGATTGATTTGGTTACCACGCCAGGCTACATCAGCGAATAAGATGCCTCGCCCCTGATCAGAGGCGAGGGAGACCGTGACCGTGGATCCGGCACCGTTCATCTTTGTCCAGCCGGCTCCACGAAGCTGTTCGACGAGTTCGGCAAGGTTCAGGAGATCGTCATCGCCTGAAGTTATTGGGGCAGTGGATGACAGCGCACGCGTAGCGGCGAACTTGTCTCCCCGGACGACTGCGTTGAGGAACTTCTCCACCAGTGTCTTGTGACGCGCACCCGCGCGGCGAAACCCGGTCATGAAGCCTGCGGTGCCGCGCAGGCCCTGATTACCGAGCAGCCCTCGGGACAGTTTCAGCGCGGGGGACATAGCCTGCGATCCGCTTCGCAGGAATTGCAGCATCATCGTCGGCAACTCCCAGTACGCCCGCAGCACGGCAATCTGCCACTCGCCCTTTGCCTCTCGGAGGTCATAGCGCAGGAAGGCAGGAACGAACATCGTGACGCCCGGGCCCATTGCCACCTCGAGCTCGAGATCGCGCAGGACGACAGAGCCGGAGACGATATCGAGATCGCGATGGAATTTGATGTCCCGCGGACCGATGAAGGTGTCGAAGAAGCGGCCGATCTGCTCGTGCCCCACGTGCGGCTGTGAGCCCACTGGGTCTTCGACCCGGCCGTCACTGGTGAACAGCGCTACCCAGCCGGCGCGGTCGTGCGCGGCGGCCGCCTGCGGCGACCGCTCCACCGCGGCCAGTAGCTCGTCCCGGTTCGGTAGGGCCGTCATGCGCTCAGGACCACTTCGATGCCAGCGTTACGCATCTGCGCGAGTGCCTCCATGGTCGAGCCCGCCGCGGTACCAGCCGTCAGGTCCACCAACACCCTGGTCGCAAACCCGGCCCGGGCCGCGTCCTCAGCGGTCAGGCGCACACAATAGTCGGTAGCGATGCCCGCCACGTCCACTTTGTCCACGTCGCGTTGGCGCAACCAGTCGAGCAGCGATGTCGCGTTTTCGTCGACGCCCTCGAAGCCGCTGTATGCCGCGCTGTAGGCGCCCTTCAGGAAGACCGCCTCGATGCAGCTGGTGTCGAGATCGGGATGGAAATCCGCCCCGAAGCTTCCGGCAATGCAGTGCGGCGGCCAGGACGACGAATAATCCGGTTGGCCAGAGAAATGGTCACCGGGACTGATGTGGTAGTCCTTGGTGGCCGCAACATGGCCGTAGCGCAGCCGATTGTAGGTCAGGTAATCGCTGATGGTCCGTGCCAGAGCGCCGCCGCCGGCCACCGGCACCGAGCCGCCCTCACAAAAATCGTTCTGCACGTCGACGATAATCAACGCTCGCACGCAGTCCACCATATCGCCGTCGGACGAACGCGGCCGCTGGCTGGGGCAAACGAACCCTGGCGGGTTTGCGCGCCGGCCGGACGGGGAACCCAACGGCCATGCTGATCCGCAGAATCGCGCGACCCATGTTGTCAGCGGCGTTCATCGGCCAAGGCGTCGACTCGCTGCTCAATCCCAAGCCGGCGGCGGAAGCCGCGCAGCCCACCGTCAGGGGTTTGCAAGCACTGCCGGATCCGCTGGGCAGCAGCATCCCGCCGGATGCCGAGTCGTTCGCTCAAATCAACGCCGCCGTTCAGATCGGGGGCGGCCTCCTGCTTGCCACCGGCCGGCTCCCCCGCCTCGCGTCGGCCGCGCTGGCGTTGACGGTGATACCGGGGAACCTTGGCGCCCACATGTTTTGGAGTGAACCCGATCCGGAGCGCAAAGCCGAGAAGCGGCGCGACTTCCTGACCGACCTGAGTCTGTTGGGCGGACTGATCATCGCGTCCGCCGATACCGCGGGCAAGCCGTCATTGGCATGGCGCGGGCGGCGCGCTGCGGGCCGGCTCTCCGGCGCGGTGTCCTCGGCTTTGCCCGGATCCGACGACACACCGCTGGACTCCGAGTTAGGGGAGAAGATCGCGCACGGTCTGCACGTGGGAGCCGAGCTTGGCCGCGAACTGGCCGGCACAGCGGCCGAAAAGGGCGCCCCACTGGCCGAAGCCGCACTCGAACGCGGCCGCGAACTGGCCAGCACGGCCGCAGAGAAGGGCGCGCCGCTGGCCGAGGCCGCCCGTAAGCGCGGCGAAAAGCTCGCCGGCAAGGCTCGCGCGCGCGGGGTGGAACTCGCCCAAACCGCACGTAACCGCGGTGCCCAGCTCGCCGACACGGCGGCGGCACGCGGCGGTCAACTGGCCGATACCGCGCGCGAACGGGTAGGTGAACAGGTCAGCGCCGGTCGCGAGCGCCGCTGGCGCTAGCCAGGAATTCGTCGACCACCACTTGGATATCCCTGCCATCCTGACCCACGTCGACGACGACGCCGCGTTCGTCGGCGCCCAGCGGCTCCAAAGTGTCGAATTGCGACTGCAATAATGCGGCCGGCATGAAATGACCGGACCTACCGGCCACCCGACGGCCAATCAGTTCCGGTGAACCACTCAGGTGAAGAAACTCAACGCGCGGGCACTGCGCACGCAGCTGGTCCCGGTATTTGCGTTTGAGCGCTGAACAACTCACCACGCCCCCGTCGCGGTGACCGGTCAGCCACTCGCCGACCCTCTGGAGCCACGGGTAGCGGTCGTCGTCATCGAGGGGTTCACCGGCGGCCATCTTGGCGACGTTGGCCGGCGGGTGCAAGGTATCAGCATCCATGAAGGACACCCGCAACCGCTGTGCCAGCGCCGCACCCACCGTCGACTTGCCCGAGCCCGAAACACCCATCACCACGACGGGTGACCGCGTTGGAGGCGGGTCAGTGCTCACACCCGGTTGCGGTTCCATTCCATCCAGCCGGCGCCGCTGCGGCCGTCAGCAGTACTGATGCTGACCCAGGCGCGCGGGAACTGACTAACCCGTCCGTCGACAGCCGTCAGGCGTAACGGTGCGTGCGCGCGCACATCGACATTCGCGCTGAACTCACCCGGATTGAGGCTCAATGTCGCGTTCAGCGGTAATCCGTTGGCGCCAAACGCTTCCCGGATGTTCACGGTATGCAGCTCGGCGACGTTCCCGTCGGCATCTTGGATGTAGCCGACACCCATCGCGGGGGTGTTCGGAATGCGCAGGCTCACGCCGTGCAGGTGGGTTCCGTCGTCCAGATGCAGGGCGCACCACATCCAGTCCATGCTCCACCAGTCGCGCACACCCCACGAGTGGTCGCGCTGCCCCGGAACCGAGTCCAAGTGGTAGCAGGTGGCATCGACGGTAACGGTGCCCGAGACGGTGCACGGGATCTCGTAACGCGTCGTCAACCGATACTGGTACGGGGTTCCGTCCGTGGCCCAAACCAGATTCATTGCGATCTCGACCGGATCTCCCGGCTCTCCGCGCAACAACGCCGACGGGTCCGCGTACGCCAGACCTCGCGCCCGCACGTCGACACGATAGGCCTGCAGCGGGGCGCCGACCGAGTGGCCGACCTCGATAGCGTCGGTATGCAGTACCCACGGGTCTGCCGGCAGCGGGACTTCGAAGTCGACGACGGCAATAGTCGGCAGGTCTGGTCCGCACAACAGCGCGTTAAACCACCCGGTAGGCTGGTTCGGTATCAGGCCGATCCGCACCCAGCCACCCAATCCCTGTGCTGTGTCGACGAAGTCGGCATACCAGCTCTCGCTCCACAGCGGTTCGCGGGTCGCGGTGTGGGCGAGTTCGTCCTGCTCCGAAGGGCGTAGCGGCTCCGGCGGCGCCGCGACGGGCAACGTCGCCAACGCTTCGGTATCCAGCACGTGATCACAGTGCCGTTGCAGCATCGTCATGAACATCCGGTCGCCACGTTCGGTGCGCTCCACCAGCATCGACGAGACGATCGCCATCATCACACCGAAAAAGCTTTGCCGGCGTACACCTTCGGCGACGTCGACGAGGCTGATCGGCGCCCCGGGACCCAGCGCCTCGCGATAGGCGCGCAGCAGGGAATCGTACTGCGCACGACGGTCCGGCGCCGGCAGGGCGCAGCCGAGAAAGTAAGCCAGGTCGGTCAGTGCCGGGCCCCAGGAAACGGTCTGCCAGTCGACCACCGTCAGCGCGCGATCGGCTCCGGCGGTACCGAAAAGCAGGTTGTCCAAACGGTAGTCGCCGTGCACCAGGCCCTGGATTCTGTCCGTCGAGCCCTCCTGCGCCAGGTAACCATCGAAAGCGGCCACCAGGCGTTCGCACACCATGCGGCATTGCGGCGCGATCTGGTCGCCGTAGCGGTCGATGAAGCCCAAGTAGAGAGGAGCGATCATCGCCTGGCTGAGTGGCCCGTCACGGTTGAGCCACGGTGCTTCGGCCAGCGAGGTGTCGCCGAGTAGCGGGCCGTGCAGCCGTCCCAGCTCGCTGACAGCGAGTTCGGCTTGTTCTGTTGTGGCACCGGCAATTTCGTCGCCGACGACTGCAGGTCCGGCGTCACCGAGCAACAGGTCGAATATCCCTGTCGAGGCGTCGATTGCGGCGTGGTAGCAAGGCGCTAGCGGCCCGCCAAGACGTGGTGCGATGTCGCGGTAGAAACGGACTTCGCGTTCGTAGAGACCCAGCGCCTGCCCGGTCTGTCGGCTCATCGGATCGGTGGCCGCGACCTTCAACACCACCGACTCCGGCCTGTCGGGGCCGGGGTCCGCGTAGGTCAGCAGGACGCGGTAGCACTCGCTCATCTGGCCGGTGCCGATGCGCTCGACGCTGAAATCGGCAATGGCACCGGCCCCGATCACCTCGGTCAGCCACGATGCGGTGAGGTCGCCCGGTCGTTCGATTGCGCGCTCGATATCGGAGTCCATGAGGTTCAGTGCACCAGGGAGAAGCCGGTCCAGGCGATCCGGCGGTGCTGGTGCGGATCGAATTCGACGCGACTCTTGCGGTCGATCACCATGACGGGACGATCGGCGTGCGTGTAGGCCGGCCAGTCGTCGCCCGGCACACCGATTTGGCTGAAAGACCGCCAGCGCCGTATCACTTCGTCGCTGACCCGCAGGGCGCGTCCCCGGTCGGCGGCAGCGGTCAACAATGCGCCGAACCGGGTGCGATAGATGTCGAAGACCGCGAGCAGTTCGGTGGCGTGGGTGGCTCCGAAACCTGACCAGTGCAGTGTCCGCGGAGCGTAGTCATAGCGGTACAGGTACGTGGGCGCATGGGCGCCGTGGGCCTCGGCGATCTGCCAGGCCGCCGCGTTGAAGGCGAAATCGCCGCCGAGTTGGATGCATGCCGACGGCTCGGGGTAGTTCGGGTAAGCGGCGGTAATACGTTCGCGGGCAGCCGGTTCCGTGTCGGCCAACAGCTCGTCGATCATCGCTTCGTTCGTCGGCAGCATTCTGAGGAAGCGCGTGAACAACCGGCCCTCGTCTGCGTTGGTGCCCACGATGAGCGGCACCCGGTGCGCCTGACCGGACCGCATCGCCTCGACGGGATCGATCGGCAGGCAGTCGTCACCGAAGACCGGACCAATCGGGAAGGCGCCCAACCGTTTCTGCATGCCCTGGTCGATCAGGCGGTGCTGGGCTTCCACCAGTTGGGCCGGGGTTGCCTGCATCACCGCGTTCCCGGCATCCTGTGTGCGCGCGCCGAGCAGATGGGCGAAGCGTGCCGCGAACTCGGCGGCGATCTCTCGCGGACGTACCATGCCCGCAGCTGGGCTTTCCGAGATCGCCCGGGCGAAAAGGCCTTTCGCGGCGGGCACGGCCAACAGCGTGGCGGTTATGTGCGCGCCCGCGCTTTCACCGAAGATGGTGACATTGTCTGGGTCACCACCGAACTCAGCGATGTTGTCCTGGACCCAGCGCAACGCCAGTACCAGATCGCGCAGATACAAGTTGCCGTCGATGGCGATGTCCGGCCTCGACAAGGAGGACAGATCCAAACACCCCAGCGCGCCCAGACGGTAGTTGACCGACACGTAGACGCAGCCGCGGCGTGCCAGCGCTGCGCCGTCGTAGATCGGGGTTGCCGAGCTGCCCAGGATGTAGCCGCCGCCGTGAATGAACACCATGACCGGCAGCGGTTCGGTAGCGGCGCCTTCGGGTGTGACGACGTTGAGGGTGAGGCAGTCCTCGCCCATGGGCTGGTACTTGCCGACGCCGAGCATGGTGTAGCGACGCTGCTGGGGCGCACAGTTGGTGAACCCGTGGCAGTGCCGCACGCCTGACCAGGGCTGCGCGGGCTGTGGCGCCCGGAATCTCAGCGGCCCCAGCGGCGGCCTGGCGTAGGGGATGGATCGCCAGCGATTCACGCCGTCGCGAGTGAAGCCTTCGACGGTGCCGGTGGCCGTGCGTGCGCGGACGGTGCGCTCGTGCATAAACCCGACGGTAGCCGACTCGACGGCCACCCGGCGTGCGCAGCGCTGAATCCGGTGTGTGGCGGCTAGCCTGACGGGATGCGGATCGCCGCGCTGGTCGCAGTGTCGTTGCTGATTGCCGGGTGCTCGGACACCGTCGGTAGCGGCTCGGAGCAGTCACCGACCAGCGCCCCGACTTCCTCGACGTCAGCCGTCGTCCCCTCGATGAGCCAGCAACCGGCGCCCTCGACGGCACCGGCTGCCGGGGCGGCGATCTCTGCCTTCATTGCCTGGATCGAGGCAGGTCACCCGGCTGATCCCGCCCGCTATCACACCGCCACACGCGACGGCGTCACCACCCAACTCGGCGATGACATCGCATTCAGCGCCCAGGGCGGCAAGGTTTCCTGCATGACCGACGCCAAGCACACCGGCAGCGCCTTGGCCTGTCTGGTCCAACTGACCGACCCCGGGCCCCGGCCCGAAACTGCCTATGGCGAATGGAAGGGCGGTTGGGTCGACTTCGACGGCACAAAGCTCCAGGTCGGAGCTGCCCGCGCCGACCCGGGACCGTTCATCAACGGCAACGGACCCGAGCTGGCAAACGGGGACACGTTGTCAATCGGCGACTATCGCTGTCGCGCCGATCAAGCCGGCTTGTTTTGCGTGAACTACGCCCACCAGTCAGCGGTCCGGTTCAGCAGCGCCGGCATCGAGCCGTTCGGGTGCCTGAAGTCGGTGCCGCCGCCCGACGGGGTCGGCGAAGCGTTCGGCTGCTGAGGCGACTCCTCTTGGCCGGTACCGACCATTTCAGCCAGGCTACGGCTCCTCCTCGTCGCGGGGTAGCCCGTGGTCGAGATGTGGAGGTGGGATGCACTCGCTGATGCCGTCGGCGCGTTTGCGGGTTAACGAGACGGCGGTAAGTGGGCGGCAACCGCTCTAGGGCCCGTCATCTTCGTCGTCCGTCAGCAGTCTCTCCGGATGGTGGAAACTGTTGATCCGGGACTGCCCGTGATCGAGATGGGGCGGGGGTATCCACTCGGTGCGGCCGTCTTTGCGTTTTCGGGTGGTCCAGCCGCTTTCAGCCAGCGGGTGATGGCATCCGCAGCCAAAGGTCAGGTCGTTGACGTCGGTGGCGTGACAGGTGGCGTATGGGGTGACGTGGTGGACTTCACAGTAGTACCCGGACACGTCACAACCGGGGTGTGAGCAGCCACGGTCTTTGGCGTACAACACGATTCGTTGTCCGGGGGAGGCCAGCCGTTTGGTGTGATAGAGCCCGATCGCTTTGCCTTTGTCGAAAATCGCGAGGTAATGATTCGCATGGCGGGCCAGGCGGATGACGTCGGACATGGGCAACAGGGTGCCGCCGCCGGTGAGCGCCTTACCTGCCGCCGATTCCAGGTCGCGCAGCGTGGTGGAGACGATAATGGTGGCCGGCAATCCGTTGTGCTGGCCTAGGTCTCCGGACGCCAGCAGCCCGCGCAGCCCCGCGTTGAGACCATCGTGATTACGCTGGCCGGCACTTCGGGTGTCGCGCTGGACGGCCTCCTCCGAAGGCGCGTCGTCGACGACGGGGGTTTGGTCCTCGGGGTTGCACATGCCCGGGGCAGCCAGCTTGGCCAACACCGCGTCGAAGGTGGCGCGGGCCTCGGGAGTCAGCCAGCCACTGATGCGCGACATCCCGTCGACGTCCTGCTTGCCCAGGGTCAGTCCACGCCGGCGAGCCCGATCCTCCTCGGTGTAAGTGCCATCCGGGTTGAGGCAGTCGGTGAGCCGGTCGGCCAGCTTGGCGACCTGGTCGGGGCGAAACTGGGTGGCCAGCCGGGCCAGATGAGCCTCGGCTTTCGCACGGGTTTCGATATCCACACCACTGGGCAGTCGGTGCAAAAACCCGCGGATCACCTGCACGTGGGTGGCCCCGATGCGCCCGGCCCGCTGGGCTTCGGCGGTCGCGGTCAACAGCGGCGGCAACGGTTCCCCGGTCAGGGCCCGCCGCGGACCCAAGTCGGCGGCCTCGGCCACCCGCCGGTTGGCCTCGCCACGGGTGATACCTGACCGTTGGGCCAACGCCGCGGGCAGTCTGCCACCGAGCTCGGTTTCATCAGCCTGCTCGGCGATCTGATTGATCAACTGATGCCGCGGGACCGGCAACCGTCGAGCCTCCACCTCGAGTTGCTCGAGCAACCCCAACCGCTCCGGGGTGGTCAACGCGCCAAACGACAAACCCACCAACCGCGACACCACGGTGTGCAGCGCGCCGAAGACCTCGGTGATCTCCTCACGGCTAGCCGCATGCATGTTCGAATACTACGTCCGCCCACCGACAAAAATACCCACCCAGAAACGCACGAAACCACAGTGACACAAGGGATTTAAGTTATTAGAGTTGGTCACTCACCGGAAGCGGCGGGCTGTCTTCAGCCGCAAGCTCGACCACATGAATTTCGCCGGTAGCGCCGTCGACCTCGATAAGAGCTCCCGGCGGCAAGAACCGAGTGGCACCTTGGACGTCCACCACACAGGGGAATCCGAATTCGCGGGCCACCACGGCGGCGTGTGACATCGGGCCGCCAAGTTCGGTCACCACGGCCGCGGCGTAGCAGAAGGCGGCGGTGTAACCGACATCGGTGACCTCGGCGACCAGAATCTCGCCGGGCTGCAGGTCGTCGATGGTCTCGGGACGCACGATACGCACCCGGCCGCGGACCCGTCCACCGCAGACGCCGACTCCGCGCAGCGTGTCCCCCGCAGTCAGGGCGGCCGACGACGTGGTCGCAGGCTCCCAGCTCCCGCTGAACACCGTCGGCGGCACGACAGCGGCCAACCTGTGTTGCTCGGCTCGGCGCCGGGCCACCAAGTCGGAAACGTCCGGAGGCAGCGCATCGAGTTCGTCGACCAACAGATAGAAAACGTCCTCGGGAGTCTCGACGACACCGGCGTCGGTCAGCCGGCGCCCGTACTCACGCAGCAGACCGCGGAGCACCCAGATGGCACGAACCATCTTGTCGCGGCGGACTTCACGGTCGCGCAGCTGACGGGCTGCCAACAATGCAACGGGCTTGGCCCGCAACGGAATTAGTGCATGGCTGGGCTGTGGCGCCGGCGGAGCGCTCAATGCCTTGGTCACCATCCGGACCAGCAACTCGGGATTGTCCGCGTAGCTGGTCGACATCATCTCGACCTCGGCCGGACCGCGGTGCCCGATCAACGCAAGCTCTTCTGACACCGCGGCGTGAAACTCCGGCGCTTCGACGGCGAGCTTGCCAAGGCGCTCCCCGGGTTCGGCCAGCAGACGAGTCACGGTCGGGTCGCGCCGCGCGGCCAGCACCAGGCGCTGCACCGCTTCCACCGATCGCGCGCTGACCAATTCCGGCCCGGCCGCCGGTGCGGTGTCCCGCCCGCACAAGCCGCGCAATAGCACATTGAACGCGGCGCACAGCATGAAGGATCCGGAGGCCAGGAGCCAGCCGTGCACGACGTGGTCGCGCGCCAACGTGATCAGGCTCAGCAGCCGGCGATCGTCCAGCAGCGTGATATCGCCGCCGGCGAGATGCTCCAGTCGATCGACATCGGCGATGAAATCTCCGGTGTCACGGGGTGAGCCGGCGCTCAGACCCACCAGGTTGACGCCGAATACCCCGATGTTGCGGACGGTGCGCAGCTGCCTGCGGGCGCGGCTGGATTCCGACGGCGGGCGCTCCTCACCAAAGATGGGCAGCGATGCCATGCTGGGGCCGAAGAACCCGCTATTGCTGACGATCATCGCGGGCTTGGCGAAAGGCACGGTCTCCGCCATGAAGTGCGCCGACGTGATGGCTCCATAGAGCCGGTGGGCAAACACCGCGACGGTGCGCATCGCCATTTCCCGCTGGATCACCCCGCCGGGCCGGAGCCGCTCGGCGATGATTGCCCCGCCGGCGCGCAGGCCGCGCACGGTGACCGACGCCGACGACGGCGAAAACGGGCCGGGCAGCGCCTCGGACAGATTGGTGGCCAAGAACGTCGGGAAACGCGCGTCGATCGGGGTGTCGAATTCCCCGTTAACTCCCTCTGGGCCAGCCAATCTGGGAACCACCCCGTCCTCCGCCGGGGCGTCGACGGCGGGCAGGTCCGGGATATTGGCCAGCCGCCAGGGCACCGATACCGCCCGCTTGCCCAAGGAAATCCGGCCGCGCACCGCCAGGGCGAAGTCCTCGACGGATTCGGCAGCGGTCCAGGCCGGTAGGAATCCCCACTCGTCACACAGCCGCGAGGTATCCATCAACGGAGCGCTCTGCACCAGTTCGAGCTCGGCGAACGGGGCCAGGCGGCCCCGAAGTGCCGCCAACCGGGACCCAATCGGCACGATGGGCCGCCCGAGTGCGGCGGCGATCTGACGAAACGTCGGCTCGCCCGGTGCAGCCAGATTGACTGGGCCGCCGTCGATTCCGGCGTCCAGGACCGCGCGGATCAACAGTCGAAGAGCGTCGTCAGCATGGATCACTTGCACCGCGCGACCAGCAGACCCGTCGGTAAACACCGGCAGCGCCAGCAACCGGCGCACCCAGTTGTCGACGCCCCGGCCGACAATAAGCGCGGAACGGATTGCCACCCATTGCAGCCCGGAGGCTGCCAACATCTCCTCGACACGGGCCTTATGGATGCCCTCGGCGGAAACCGGAGCCATTTCGTCGTATTCGGTAGCCTTGGTAGCGGACGCCACGACGCCATAGACATGCGCCGAGCTGGTGAAGACGATGCGTCCGGCTCCGGTCTCGGCCATCGTCTCGAGGACATTGTGCGTGCCCTCGATATTGACCTGGTCGCCGATCCGACTGTCCGGTCCGGGGCTCCTCGCCCACGCGCAGTGCGCGACGACGTCCGCGCCCGTTAGGGCGCGCCTGACCGCGGCTGCGTCCCGGATGTCAGCGGCGACGAAATCAGCTGAGCTCGGCCAGCTTTCGGGTCGATGACGGGCGATGCCGGCAACCTCGTGGCCCCGGCTGAGCAATCTGGCGACGAGGCCGCGGCCGATTACTCCGCTGGCCCCGGTGACCGCGACTCTCATTGATGCCTACTCGTCGTCGTCCAGAAAAGCGGCGTTGACCAAGTCGTCGAGGTCCATGTCCGCGATGTCTTGCTCGGCGGTCTTCTCCGGGGCCGCCGTCTGACCCCCATGTCCATTACCGTCGGCTTCATTTGCCAACGCGAGCAACAGATCAAGCACTCCCGCCTGCCGAAGGCGCTTGACCGGAATGGACGCCACAACGCCCTGGAGTTCGGCTTCGCCCGGCGCTGCGGCCGGGGCGCTTTGCGGTGACGCGCCGAGGAGTTCTCGATGCATGTAACCGGCCAGCGCGGCAGAGTTCGGGTAGTCGAAGATGAGCGTGGGTGAAAGCGCCAGGCCGGTAGCGGATTTGAGCCTGTTTCGCATTTCGACCGCGGTCAGCGAGTCAAAGCCCAACTCCTGGAAAGCCCGGTCCGGGTGAATCGTTTCGGGGCTGGAGTTGCCCAGCACGGTCGCGATATGAGAACGCACCAGGTCCAACAGGATGGCGCGCTGCTCGTCTTCAGGCAGCCCTTCGAGACGTTGCAGCAGAACCGATTTCGACTTCGCGGCGGCCAGCGAGTCGTCCACCTGGCGTCGTGTCGGCGCGTTGATCAGGTCGACGAACATCGGCGGCAACGTGCCGCCATCGAACTTGACCCGCAACGCGGCAAAGTCGATATGAGCAGGCAGCATGAACGGCTCGTCGACAATCATTGCGGTGTCGAGCAATCCGAGCGCTTCATCGGAGGACATCGCCACGATGCCATCGCGGGCGAACCGTTTGAAGTCGACATTCGCCAACCCGCCTGTCATGGCGCTGGCCTGATCCCACAGACCCCACCCGAGCGAGATCCCCGGCAGTCCGCGAGCCTGCCGGTGAGCGGCCAGCGCGTCCAGGAAAGAGTTGGCGGCCGCATAGTTGGCCTGGCCCGACGACCCCGCCAGCCCAGCCATCGACGAGAACATGACAAACGCCGACACATCCAGATCGCGGGTCAACTCGTGCAGGTTCCAGGCCGCATCCACCTTGGCCCGCATTACCGCTTCCATCCGCTCGGGAGTCAATGAGGTCACCACCGCGTCGTCGACCGCCCCGGCGGTGTGAATCACCGCCGACAGCGGATGCTGCACCGGGATATCGGCGATCACTTTGGCCAACGCCGCCCGATCGGCCGCATCGCAAGCCACCACCTGTACCTGTGCACCGGCGGCACCCAACTCGGCCGCCAGTTCCGCGGTTCCCGGCGCATCCGGACCACGGCGACTGGCCAATATCAGCTGACGCACCCCGTGGCGAGTCACGACATGACGCGCCAACGCCGATCCAGCCATACCGGTCCCGCCGGTGATCAGCACCGTGCCCGCCGCCCATGCATCGGGCATCGTCATCACGACCTTGCCGACGTGGCGTGCCTGACTCAAATACCGCAACGCCGCAGGCGCCCGCCGTACATCGAACGTGGTCACCGGCAACGGCCGCAGCACGTCTTCGCCGAACAGCGCGGCCAGCTCGGCGAGCATCTGCTGAATGCGGTCCGGCCCCGCCTCGAACAGGTCGAAGGCGCGGTAGCGCACACCCGCATGCTGTTCGGCGACCACGCCGGGGTCGCGGATGTCGGTCTTGCCCATCTCCAGGAAGACCCCGCCCGGCGCCACCAGGCGCAGTGAAGCGTCCACGAAATCACCGGCCAGCGAGTCCAGCACAACATCCATGCCGCGCCCGCCGGTGACCGCACGGAACTTGTCCTCGAACTCCAGACTGCGCGAATCAGAAATGTGGTCGTCGTCAAAGCCCATGGTCCGCAGGGTGTCCCACTTACCCTTGCTGGCAGTGGCGAACACTTCCAAGCCCAAATGCCGGGCCAGCTGCACCGCAGCCATACCCACGCCACCGGCCGCGGCGTGCACCAGGATCCGCTGCCCCGATTTAACGGAAGCCAGATCCGTCAGCGCGTAATAGGCGGTGGCGAACACCACCGATGTGGTGGCGGCGGCGGTGTGTGACCATCCGGCCGGCACCTTGACCAGCAGCCGGTGGTCGGTGGTCGCGATCGTTCCGGTGCCTTCGGGGAAAAGTCCCATGACCCGGTCACCGACCGCGAAACGGCCATCCGCCGAGGCGCTTGCAGTGCCGGTTTCGATGACGACGCCGGACCCCTCGACGCCCATGACGGCATCCGGATCTGGGTAGAGACCCAGCGCGATCATGACGTCGCGGAAGTTGGCGGCAACCGCTGACAGCGCAACCCGAACGTGGCCGGGCTGCAGCGGAGCGTCAGCGTCCGGAATCGGTTCCAGTCGCAGGTTTTCGAACGTTCCGGCACTGCTCATGCCCAACCGCCACGGCCCGTTACCCGGAGGCACCAACACACCACCAACTGCGCGGCTGCCGTGCACCCGCGCGATGTAGACCTGCCCGCCACGCCACAACACCTGCGGCTCGCCGGCTGCAAAAACGGCCGCGACGGCAGCACCGTCGAGGGCCGCATCGGTATCGACCAGCACGATCCGGCCGGGATGCTCGGTCTGCGCCGACCGCACCAACCCCCACACCGCAGCGCCGGCCAAATCGGTGACGTCCTCCCCCGGCAACGCCACTGCACCCCGGGTCGTCACTACCAATACCCCTGCCCGATCACGGGCCAGCCACGACTGCAACACCGCCAGCACCGAACTCGTGGCCGCATACACACCCGCCACAACGTCACCGGCCACCGACTCCGACTCAAACACCACCGTCGAGGCCGCGGACTCAGCCTCAGCGCCGTCCAACTCCGTTGCGCCCCAGGCGTGTACCGGTACCGGCTCTAGCTCGGCGGACGGCTGCGCCGACCAGACAACCTCGAACAGCCGGTCTGGACCCGACCCGGAGACCGCCGCCCGCAACTGCTGATCGGTCACGGGCCGGGCCAGCATCGAAGCGACCGACAGCACCGGCAAGCCCAACCCATCGGCCAGCGAGATCGACACCGCCGACGCACCCACCGGCGCGATCCGCGCCCGAACCGCCGACGCTCCCGCGGCATGCAGCGACACGCCCTGCCACGAGAACGGGACCAGCACCGAGCCCTCGGCAACTGTGAACACTCCTCCGTCAGGGGCGCCGTTGGAAGCCAATATCACCGCGTGCAAAGCCGCATCCAGCAGCACCGGATGGACCCCGAAGCCGGCCACCGACACTCCGGCGTCGACGGGCAACGTCACCTCAGCGAACACCTCATCACCACGGCACCACATCGCGGTCAATCCCCGGAACGCCGGCCCGTACCCGTACCCGCGGTCGGCCAACCGCTGGTAGCCGTCCGCCACCTCTACTGGGACGGCACCGACCGGCGGCCACACCGACAAGTCCGCGGTCGGCTCTGTCGATCCTGCACTCAGCGCGCCCTCGGCGTGCAAGATCCAGCCGGCACCAGCCCCGGCCCGTGAATACACCGACACCGCGCGGGCACCCGACTCGTCGGGACCACCCACGACCACCTGCACCGCAACCGAGCCCCCAGCCGGCAACACCAGCGGCGCCGCCAACGTCAACTCGTCAACCACCCCGCAGCCCACTTCGTCACCGGCACGAATCGCCAACTCTACGAAGCCCGCTCCCGGGAATATCAGTACGCCGCCAACCGCGTGATCGGCCAACCAGCCCTGCGTGCCGGGCGACAACCGACCCGTCAGCACCACCCCACCCGAGCCCGGCAGATCCACCACCGCGCCCAGCAGAGCGTGCTCACCAGCCTGAAGCCCCAAGCCGGCGGCATCGGCCGCAACAGCGTCACCGGACAGCCAGAACCGCCGCCGCTCAAAGGCATAGGTCGGCAACTCGACAAAGTTCGCCTGACCCAGTATCGCGCGCCAGTCCACACTGGCACCCGCAACGAAGGCCTGCGCCACCGCGTTCATCAGGGTCGCCGGCTCCGGGCGATCCTTGCGCAGCGCGGACATCGTTACCAGGTCGGCGTCAGGCAGGGACTCCTCGATCGATGCGATAAGCCCGCTGCTCGGGCCGACTTCGAAGAAACGGCTTGCGCCGGCTGATTGAGCGAAGCGCACACTGTCGGCGAACCGCACCGCTTCCCGGACGTGACGCTTCCAGTAGGCCGCGGAACCGAAATCGTCTCCGGCCAGCTGTCCGGTCACGTTGGAGATGATTGGGATGGTGGGCTGCCCAATGGCGAGCCCGGCAGCGACCGTTGCGAATTCGTCGATCATCGGATCCATCAACGGAGAGTGGAACGCATGCGAGACGGCCAGTTGGTGGACTCGGCGGCCGCCGTCGCGGAGCTGGTTAGCCACCGCGGCCACAGCGTTCTGGGTGCCCGAAATCACCACTGAGGCTGGGCCGTTGACGGCTGCGATGCTGACCTCGGGGCCCAGCAGAGGCTGAACTTCTTCTTCGGCAGCTTGCACCGCGATCATCGCTCCGCCGGCCGGCAGAGCCTGCATGAAGCGGCCGCGGGCGGCCACCAGTACCGCTGCGTTCTCCAAGGACAGCACGCCGGCGACGTGTGCCGCGGACAACTCGCCGACTGAGTGGCCCATCACGAAATCGGGCCGCAGACCCCAGGATTCCAG
This sequence comes from uncultured Actinomycetota bacterium, assembly GCA_963763005.1. Taxonomy (GTDB): domain Bacteria; phylum Actinomycetota; class Actinomycetes; order Mycobacteriales; family Mycobacteriaceae; genus Mycobacterium. Next base: position 284,428 of record CAVXMI010000004.1, on the reverse strand, counting down.
CAATCGGAACAGGGCAACTTCCACAGCGAACAACGCCGGCTGTGCGAATTCGGTTGTATTCAAGAGATTTTCGTCGTGTCCCCAGATGACTTCGCGTAGTGGCCGCAGCAGGTGGTGGTCCAACTCGCCGACGACGGTGTTGAACGCCTCGGCAAACACCGGGTATCCGGCGTGCAATCCCATTCCCATACCCAGCAATTGCGAGCCTTGGCCGGGGAAGACGAACACCGTCTTGCCCGCGGGCTGGGCGATACCCCGCACTACCGAGGAGGCCACCGCGTCGCCGGCCAAGGCGTCCAACCCGGCCAGCAACCCGTCCCGATCACCACCGACGACAACGGCCCGATGCTCAAAGCCCGACCGCCCCGCCAGCGACCACCCCACATCAGCAACATCAACCTCGTCATGGGCACGCACATACTCGGCCAACCGCACAGCCTGAGCCCCCAACGCCGACGCCGACTTCGCCGACACCACCCACGGCACCACCGGCACCACCGGCGCCACCTCGCGCGCCGGCACCACCGGCGCAGCCTCAACAATCACATGCGCATTGGTGCCACTAATCCCAAACGACGACACCGCGGCCCTTCGAACCCCACCGCGCACCCGCCCCTGCGCCGGCCACGGCTGCGCCTGCGTCAACAACGACACCGCACCCGCCGACCAATCCACATGCGGACTCGGCACATCCACATGCAACGTCGCCGGCAACACCTCATGACGCATCGCCAGCACCATCTTGATCACACCCGCCACCCCCGCAGCGGCCTGCGTGTGACCCATATTCGACTTCACAGACCCCAACCACAGCGGCTCACCCGAACCACGACCCTGCCCATAGGTCGCCAACAACGCCTGAGCCTCAATCGGATCACCCAACGTGGTGCCCGTGCCGTGACCTTCGACCACATCCACCTCAGCCGTCGACAACCCCGCATTGGCCAACGCCGTGCGCACCACCCGCTGCTGCGACGGACCATTGGGCGCGGTCAACCCATTCGACGCACCATCCTGATTAACCGCCGAACCCCGCACCACCGCCAACACCGGATGACCCAACCGCTGCGCATCCGACAACCGCTCCACCACCAGCATGCCGCCGCCCTCGGAGAATCCGGTGCCGTCGGCAGCGCCGGCGTACGCCTTGCACCGGCCGTCCGGCGCCAGGCCCCGCATACGACTGAATTCCACGAAGATGTCGGGTGTGGCGTTGACGGTGACGCCGCCTGCCAGCGCCAGGTCACACTCCCCCGATCGCAGCGACTGCACCGCCATGTGCAACGCCACCAACGACGACGAACACGCCGTGTCCACCGACACCGCCGGGCCCTCCAAACCCAGCACATACGACACCCGACCCGATGCCACGCTCGACGACTGCCCGGTCAGCCGGAAGCCTTCCGTCACGTCGGCGGAACCCATGCCATACCCCTGGGTATATACACCGGCGAACACCCCGGTGGCGCTGCCGCGTAGCCCGCCGGGTTCAATTCCCGCCCGCTCCAAGGCTTCCCAGGACAGTTCGAGGAATATGCGTTGCTGGGGGTCCATCGCCAGGGCCTCGCTCGGTCCCACTCCGAAGAAGGCTGGGTCGAAGTCGGCGACACCATCCACGAAACCACCGGTCCGGGTGTAGCACGTACCGACAACGTCGGGGTCCGGGTTGTACAACCCGGCCACGTCCCAGCCGCGGTCACTCGGGAATTCGGAGAGCACGTCACGGCCCTGAATCAGCATGTCCCACAGGTCTTCTGGAGAAGTTATCCCGCCGGGATAGCGGCACGATATGCCGACGATCGCAATCTGATCGTCGGCGGTGATCCGAACCGCGGGAGTGTGCTTGATTTCCTGTGCGACGCCGGCGAGTTCGGCACGCATGTACTTGGCCAGACCGCTGGGTGTCGGGTAGTCAAAGATGAGCGTGGGTGAAAGCGAAAGCCCAGTAGCGGTTTTGAGCCGGTTGCGCATTTCGACCGCAGTGAGCGAGTCGAAGCCCAACTCCTGAAATGCCTTGTCGGGGTCGATGGCCTCGGGCGTGATGTTGCCCAGCACCGTCGCGATGTGAGAACGCACCAGGTCCAGCAGGACGGCGTGCTGTTCGGGCTCGGGCAGTCCGTGCAGACGATGCGCCAGCGCCGATTTCGACTTCGCGGCGGCCAGTGAATCGTCAACCTGACGCCTGGTTGGCGCATTGACCAGATCGGTGAACATCGGCGGCACCGCGACCGCGTGGGCCCGCAGCGCAGTCAGGTCGATGCGGGCGGGCACCAGGAATGGTTCGTTGACAATCAGTGCGGTATCGAACAATTCCATTGCCTCGGCCGAGGACAACGCCAAGACCCCTTCGCGGCCCAGGCGGGCGCGGTCGGCAGCATCCAGGCCACCGGTCATGTCGCTGGCCTGATCCCACAAGCCCCAGCCCAGCGACATCGCCGGCAGCCCGTGGGACCGCCGATGCGTAGCCAATCCATCGAGGAAGCAGTTGGCCGCAGAGTAGTTACCCTGACCCGACGACCCGACGAGCCCGGCCATCGAGGAAAACATGACGAACGCCGATACATCCAGATCGCGGGTCAACTCGTGCAGGTTCCACGCGGCATCGACCTTGGACCGCAACACCGCATCAACCCGGTCCGGTGTCAGCGACGAGATCACTGCGTCGTCAAGCACGCCGGCCGCATGAATCACACCCGACAGCGGCCGCTGCACGGGAATGTCGGCGATCACCTTGGCCAACGCCGGACGATCCGCCGCGTCGCAGGCCACCACCTGCACCTGGGCGCCGGCGGCGCCCAATTCGGCTACCAACTCCGCTGCCCCCGGCGCATCCGGACCACGCCGGCTGACCAACAGCAGGTGGCGCACCCCGTGGCGAGTCACGACATGACGCGCCAACGCCGATCCAGCCATGCCGGTCCCGCCGGTGATCAGCACGGTGCCGGCCGCCCACGCATCTGGCATGCTCATCACGACCTTGCCGATATGGCGTGCCTGACTCAAATACCGCAACGCCGCCGGCCCGCGCCGCACGTCAAATATGGTCACCGGCAACGGCCGCAGCACGCCAGCGTCAAACAGTTCGGCGAGGTCGAGCATGTACTGGTGCATGCGAGGACGCCCGGGCTCGAAGAGGTCAAAGGCACGATAGCGCACACCCGGGTATTCCTGAGCGATCACTCCAGGGTCGCGGATGTCGGTCTTACCCATCTCCAAGAACACTCCACCGGGCCCCAGCAGCCGCAGTGACGCATCCACGAACTCACCGGCCAGCGAGTCGAGCACCACATCCATGCCGCGCCCGCCGGTAACCGCGCGGAACTTTTCCTCGAACACCAGACTGCGTGAATCGGAGATGTGATCTTCGTCAAAGCCCATGGCCCGCAGGGTGTCCCATTTGCCCTTGCTGGCAGTGGCGAACACTTCCAAGCCCAAATGCCGGGCCAGCTGCACCGCAGCCATACCGACGCCACCGGCCGCAGCATGCACCAACACCCGCTGGCCCGGCTTGACGTCAGCCAGGTGTACAAACGCCATCCACGCGGTAGTGAAAACCGCTGATATGGCGGCGGCTTCGGCGTATGACCAGTCGGCGGGCTTCGGCAGCAACAGACGGACATCGCCGGGGACCAGCGTGCCGCTGCCGTCCGGGAAGAAGCCGTAAACCGAATCACCAACCGCGAATTCGGTGACACCCGGGCCGACTTCGACCACCACGCCGGCGCCTTCACCGCCCAGCAACGCGTCATGGGTGAACATGCCCAGGGTGATCATGATGTCGCGGAAGTTCGCGGCGATGGCGCGCAGCGCCACCCGAACCTGGCCGGGCTCCAGCGGCGCGTCGGCGTTGGGAACCGGCTCTAGCCGTAGATTTTCGAAGGTGCCCGCGCTGCTCAGACCCAGCCGCCACGGCCCGTCACCCGGAGCCGCCAAGATGCCGTCAACGGCGCGACTGCCGTGCACCCGCGCGACATAGACCTGTCCGCCCCGCAGCAACACCTGCGGTTCGCCGGCCGCCAGTGCGGTCCCAACCGCCGCATCATCAAGCGGCACATCGGAATCGACCAGCAGCAGCCGGCCCGGGTTCTCGGTTTGCGCCGATCGGACCAGCCCCCATACCGCCGCGCCCGCCAAGTCGGTGACGTCCTCGCCCGCCAACGCCATTGCGCCCCGGGTCGCTACCACCAGCACTCCCGAGTCATGCTCAGTCAGCCACGACTGCACGGCAGCCAGCGCCCGGTGCGTGCGCTGGTAGGTTCCCATCACCGGATCTTGTTCAGCCGCAACGGATTCGAAGACTTCAAAGGAAGGAGTCGCCCCAGCCAATTGGGCGCTCGCCGACACAGCCGGTGTCCAGACGAATTCGAACAGGCGGTCCGGACCCGAGCCGGACATCGCAGCCCGCAACTGCTGCTCGCTCACCGGGCGGGCCACCATCGCGGCGACCGAAAGCACTGGCAGCCCCAGCCCATCGGCAAGCTCGACCGAGACCGCGGACGGACCTACCGGCGCGATCCGTACCCGCACCGCCGATGCACCGGCGGCATGCAGCGACACGCCTTGCCAGGAGAACGGCAGTACCAATTCGGCATTGTGGTCGCCAGTTGCTGGGCCTGTTTCGGAGGCAAAGGCGGCTGCGTGCAACGCCGCATCCAGTAGCGCCGGGTGCACCCCGAAGCCGCCGACACCGCCCGCCGCATCCGGTAGCCTCACCTCAGCGAACAGCTCGTCGCCGCGGGCCCACATCGCGGTCAATCCCCGGAAAGCCGGACCGTACCCGTACCCGCGCGCCGCCAACCGCTCGTAGCCGTCTGCCACCTCCACTGCGACGGCGCCCGCCGGGGGCCACACCGACATGTCGACCGTGGGCTCAACAGACCCCGAGCTCAACGTCCCCTCGGCGTGGCACACCCACACCGAACCGGCACCAAGGTCGGCGCGGGAGTAGATCGAGACGCTGCGCTGGCCAGACTCTGTGGCGGCACCCACGACCACCTGCACCGCAACCGGGCCCCCAGCCGGCAACATCAACGGTGTCCGCAGAGTCAACTCGTCGACCACCGAACAGCCGACTTCGTCGCCGGCGCGGATCGCCAACTCCACAAATCCCGCGCCGGGGAACACCACTACCCCGGACACGGCGTGATCGGCCAACCACCCCTGCGAACTGGGCGACAACCGACCCGTCAATACGACGCCACCTGACGCCGGCAGCTCTACCACAGCGCCCAGCAACGCGTGCTGGCTCGCGCCCAATCCCAGACCGGATGCGTCGGCCCCCATACCCTCGCCCGAGAGCCAAAACCGCCGCTTGTCAAAGGCATACGTCGGCAGTTCGACATAACCCGCCCCGTCCAGCACACTACGCCAATCCACACTCACACCCGCAACAAACGCGGAGGCCGCCGACAACAGGAATCGTTGGAGTCCGCCGTCCTCGCGGCCAAGGGTGGGAACGACGATGGCCTCGGCGTCGCCGTCGACGCAGTGGTTGAAAGTGTCCTCGATACCAGCGATCAACGCAGGATGCGGACTGGATTCGATGAACGTGCGGTACCCGTGCGCGCATGCGCTGCGCACCGCTTCGTCGAACTGCACAGTCTGACGGATGTTGCGATACCAGTAGTCAGCGTCTAAACCTGCTGTGTCCAAACGGCTTCCGGTCACCGAGGAGAAGAACACGGTCCGTGACGAGCGCGGCTCGATTCCGGACAGAACTTCGACGAGCTGGCCGCGAATCGCCTCGACCTCAACCGAATGCGACGCATAGTCCACGTCGATCCGGCGGGTGCGCAGATCCTGGTCGGCGCACTGCTGGATCAGCTCCTCCAGCGCGGCCACATCACCCGACACCACAACCGCCGACCGGCCGTTGACGGCAGCGATGCTGATCCGATTGCCGAAGGGCGCCAACAACTCCTGCGCCTGTTCGGCGCCGCACGCGATGGACAGCATGCCACCCGGGCCGGCCAGTCCGGTCAGCAATTTGCTACGTAGCGTAACCACCTTTGCGGCATCTCGCAGGGACAGCGCACCGGCGACGTAGGCGGCGGCGATTTCACCTTGCGAATGGCCGATTACGGCATCGGGACGTACTCCGACCGACTTCCACAATTCGGCCAGCGACACCATCACCGCGAACAGCACCGGCTGCACCACGTCCACCCGATCCAGTCCTGGAGCGCCGGGGGCGCCACGCAGCACGTCGGTCAGCGACCAGTCGACGAATTCCGAGAAGGTCTCGGCACATGCGTCGATGTGCTGTGCGAATACCGGTGCGGTGTTGAGTAATTCGATACCCATGCCGACCCATTGGGAGCCTTGGCCGGGGAAGACGAACACCGTCTTGCCCGCGGGCTGGGCGATACCCCGCACTACCGAGGAGGCCACCGCGTCGCCGGCCAAGGCGTCCAACCCGGCCAGCAACCCGTCCCGATCACCACCGACGACGACGGCCCGATGCTCAAAGCCCGACCGCCCCGCCAGCGACCACCCCACATCAGCAACATCAACCTCGTCATGGGCACGCACATACTCGGCCAACCGCACAGCCTGAGCCCCCAACGCCGACGCCGACTTCGCCGACACCACCCACGGCACCACCGGCACCACCGGCGCCACCTCGCGCGCCGGCACCACCGGCGCAGCCTCAACAATCACATGCGCATTGGTGCCACTAATCCCAAACGACGACACCGCGGCCCTTCGAACCCCACCGCGCACCCGCCCCTGCGCCGGCCACGGCTGCGCCTGCGTCAACAACGACACCGCACCCGCCGACCAATCCACATGCGGACTCGGCACATCCACATGCAACGTCGCCGGCAACACCTCATGACGCATCGCCAGCACCATCTTGATCACACCCGCCACCCCCGCAGCGGCCTGCGTGTGACCCATATTCGACTTCACAGACCCCAACCACAGCGGCTCACCCGAACCACGGCCCTGCCCATAGGTCGCCAACAACGCCTGAGCCTCAATCGGATCACCCAACGTGGTGCCCGTGCCGTGACCTTCGACCACATCCACCTCAGCCGTCGACAACCCCGCATTGGCCAACGCCGTGCGCACCACCCGCTGCTGCGACGGACCATTGGGCGCGGTCAACCCATTCGACGCACCATCCTGATTAACCGCCGAACCCCGCACCACCGCCAACACCGGATGACCCAACCGCTGCGCATCCGACAACCGCTCCACCACCAAGATGGCACCGCCCTCGGACCAGCCGACCCCGTCGGCCGCCCCCGCGTAGGCCTTGCACCGGCCGTCCGGCGCCAGGCCCCGGTGTCGGCTGAACTCCACGAAGACCGTCGGCGTGGCGTTGACGGTCGCGCCGCCGGCCAGCGCCAGGTCACACTCCCCCGATCGCAGCGACTGCACCGCCATGTGCAACGCCACCAACGACGACGAACACGCCGTGTCCACCGACACCGCCGGGCCCTCCAAACCCAGCACATACGACACCCGCCCGGACGCGACGCTGGAGGTCATGCCGGTCAGTCGGTAGCCTTCGATCTCCTCGGCCAACATGCCGTAGCCCTGGACGATGAGTCCGGCGAACACCCCGGTGGCGCTGCCACGCAACCCGCCCGGATCGATTCCGGCCCGCTCCAGCGCCTCCCACGACAGTTCCAGCAACATCCGATGCTGCGGATCCATCGCCAGCGCCTCGCTGGGCGCAATCCCAAAGAAGGCGGGGTCGAAGTCCGCGACCCCGTCCACGAAGCCGCCGGTGCGCACGTAGCACTTGTGGCGTGCGTCGGGGTCCGGGTCGAACAACCCGTCCAGATCCCACCCACGATCGGCAGGAAACTCTGACATCACATCCCGGCCCTCGGCCACCATCTGCCACAGGCCCTCCGGGGAATCGACGCCACCCGGGAAGCGGCACGACATACCGACGATCGCGATCGGCTCGCTCGACCGCTCCAGCAGCGCACGGTTGGTGCGCTTCAGGCGTTCAACCTGGACCAGCGCTTTCCGCAACGCTTCGGTCGCATGCTGGAGTTGATCAACCATTACTAACCTCGCCTAACCCTCGCCTAACATTGGTCGTGTCTGACCGCCGGATGCGGCTCTCGCCGAGTCACGGAAGTTGCTGCACGAAGCGACTTCGTCGTTTCTTCGACCAGCGCCTTTTCTTCGACCAGCGTTGTTTCTTCGACCAGCGTCGTGCTGCGCTCCGACCCAAGAATGTCGCTGGTGAGTATCGCCAACTCCGGCGGGATTTCAAAACGTCCGATACTCCCAGCTACGCGGGGAACGGCTAGGCACCGATGTGCCCGAGCAACCCGTGGGCTGGATTCTCGGTGCACCGTGGCCCCTTGTACACCTGCGTACACCGGGCCCGCCGTCCATGGCGCGACTTTACCCGGCTAGCCAGGGTCTAACGGCTAGACACCCACTCGGCGCCAGCCGTCGGCTGCCTTGGCGGCCCGGATCAGCTCGTCGCACAGTTCGTGCAGCTCGGTTGCCCCTGCTCCTTCGTCGAGTGCCGTGGCGACATCCTCGGCGGCACATCGCACCTGGTAAACGCGATCCGATAGGTCGGCCGCCTCGTCGGCCGACAACACCACGGCGTCAGCGGGCAAGGCCAGTAAGGCCCCAGTATCACCCCGGGTCATCATGGCCCGCTGCTCGTATGCCCGCTGTCGGCAGGACTGCCGACAGTACTGGCGGCGACGGCCCATTCCGGCATCAGTCACGTCACGACCACACCAGCGGCACGGCTGGGGCCGGGCACGACGACTCACGACTGCCGACTTTAGTCCGATACGGCCCGCGATCCCGGTATTATCAAGGGTCGCGTCGCGCGCTGCAGGGCAGGCCGGGAACTACGCAGCCGGTCGCGACGTTGCCAAGCGGAGAGAATCGCCAGTACCGAGCCCACGAGCTCACGGGATCCAGAGGAGTAACGCCAGATGGCTGATCGCGTCCTGAGAGGCAGTCGCCTCGGAGCCGTGAGCTATGAGACCGACCGCAACCACGACCTCGCACCGCGTCAGATCGCTCGGTACCGCACCGAGAACGGCGAGGAGTTCGAGGTCCCGTTCGCAGACGACGCCGACATCCCAGGCACTTGGCAGTGCCGCAACGGCATGGAAGGCACCCTGATCGAGGGTGACCTACCCGAGCCGAAGAAGGTCAAGCCACCGCGTACGCACTGGGACATGCTGCTGGAGCGCCGCTCGGTCGAAGAACTTGACGAGCTGCTCAAGGAACGCCTGGACCTCATCCGGTCGCGCCGCCGCGGCTGATCCGGGGGCTACCCGGCCGGTTAACTGCGGTCGTGAGCGCGGGTGCCGCGAGCGCGGTTGCGCCTGCCCGCCCGTCTCCCCTCGAAGCCCCATCGCGTGACTTTGACCAGCGCCTCGCTAATGTTGGATCCGCTCATCTTTGATACGCCGATCTCACGCTCGGTGAAGGTGATCGGTACTTCGGCGACGATGAACCCGCTGCTCACGGTGCGCCAGGTCATCTCGATCTGGAAGCAATAGCCCTTGGAGTCGACGCCGTCGAGATCGATCGTCTCGAGCACTTCGCGGCGGTAAGCGCGATAGCCGGCGGTGATGTCATGGACACCGATACCGAGCGCCAGCCGCGAGTACGTGTTGGCCGTCTTGGACAGCGCCAGGCGCCGCCACGGCCAGTTGCGCACCGTTCCGCCGGGGACATAGCGCGAACCGATGGCCAGATCGGCGCCGGCGTCAACGGCGTCCAGCAGGCGGTGTAGCTGTTCGGGCGCGTGACTGCCGTCGGCGTCCATCTCGACAAGTACCGAGTACTCGCGGCTCAAACCCCAGGCGAAGCCTTCCACGTATGCCGCACCCAGGCCGTCCTTGGCGGTGCGGTGCAACACGTGGGTGCGACCTGGATCGGCCTGCGCCAACTCGTCGGCGAGCTGTCCGGTGCCGTCGGGGCTGCTGTCGTCGACGACGAGCACGTGCACATCGGGGCACGCGTCCTTCACCCGTCGATGGATCAGCGGCAGATTCTCCCGCTCATTGAAGGTGGGAATGATCACCAGAACGCACTGGCTGGGACGATTGCCCGGGACCTGGGGCGCAGGCTGGCCGGTGGTCATGTAGCTCCTTCATGTCGCCCGAAATCAGGTGGGTGTCGGCCGCCCTCGTCGGACGGAGCGTCGTTCGCAGTCTCCGGGTCGTCCTCGGATTCGCTCCGGGTGGGCGCACCCGAGTCCTCAGATTCGCCCGGGGGCGCATCGGAGTCGTCAGATTCACCCGGTGGCCCGGACCCCCGACGCGTCGGACGCGGGAACCACCCATTGTGCCGTATCGCGACGAGAATGATCGCGCCAGCCGCCCCGACCAGGATCCATTGCAGGATCGCTCCCCAGCGAGTTGCCGGCGTCAGCCTGGTCTTGAGGCGCACCTGGATGTCCAGATAGGCGGGCTCGAAGAAGTCAGTGCGGACCAGCTCGCCTCCGTCCGGCGCTATCACCGCACTGATCCCGGTGGTGCCGGCGACCACGACGTATCGGTCGTGCTCGACTGCGCGAACCTTGGCGAAGGCCAGTTGCTGCTCACTCATCGTCTTGTTGAAGGTGGCGTTGTTGCTGGGCACCGTAAGCAACTGGGCGCCGTTGAGAACCGACTTTCGCGGCGCGCGGTCGAAGATCACTTCCCAGCAGGTGGCCACCCCGACCGGCACGCCGGCGATGCGCACCACACCGGAACCCGTGCGGGGCACGAAATGGCCGGCGCGGTTGGCATACCCGGAAAGATGCCGGAAAAGCCACGGCATGGGCAGGTACTCGCCGAACGGCTGCACGATTTCCTTGTCGTGGCGTTCGGCCGGTCCGGTGACCGGATTCCAGACGATCACCGTGTTGGTGAATTCCTGGTTCTCTTGGAGGCGACCCGCGACGTCGAGCACAGTGCCGACCAGGATCGGCGCGCCGATCGCCTCAGCCGCCTCCGAAATCTGCTGCGCGGCGTCGGGATTGAGGAGTGGATTGATGTCCGAAGCGTCTTCTGGCCAGATGACGAATTGGGGTTGCGGGGCAAGGCCCGCATGGACGTCCTCTGCCAGCCGCATCGTCTCCAGGACGTGGTTGTCCAGTACCGCTCGACGTTGCGCATTGAAGTCGAGACCCAGCCGGGGCACATTGCCCTGGACGACCGCGACGGTGACCGTGGGTTCGCCCCCCGCTCCCGCACCCGCGTGTCGCACCTGCGGCCAGACGATGACCGCGGCGAACAACACCACGCAGATGCAGACGCCCGGCAACACCACCGCCGGCGGCTTGGCCGTTTCGGACACGTTCGGGCCGCTTTTACTGCCGGCGGGGCCGGCCTGGCCGCCGGTTCGCCACCACTTCTCGATTTCCAGCGCGATAGCAGCGAAGCTGCATCCCACCAGCACGATCCCTGTTGAGAGCAGCGCAACACCACCGAGCTGGACCAACGGCAGCAGCGGGCCCTCGGCTTGACCGAACGCCACCGCCCCCCAGGGAAATCCCCCGAACGGGATGATCGACTTCAACCACTCCTGCGCCGCCCACAGCAGCGCGAACCAGATCGGCCAACCGGGCAGCCGGCGTACCACGACGGCGAACAGACCGAAGAGACCGGGAAACAGGGCGGACACCGTCGCCAACACCAACCAGGGCATGGGGCCCACCAGGTTGCCGATCCACGGAAATAACGGGACGTAGAACGCCAGACCGAACAGGAACCCGTAGCCCAGCCCGCCCACCGGTGTCGTGGCGCGGTGGGTCAACACCCATGCCAGCAGCGCGACAGCGACGATGGCGGCCCACCACCAGTTGCTCGGCGGGAAGCTGGCATACATCAGCAATCCGGCCGCGACACAGACCAGCAGCCGCGGCAGCCGCGGCTGCACTGCGGTCCGCACGCCGGGCAACCGCGCCACTAACCCGCCGCCCAGCGCCGCCAGTTGTCGGCGCGCGGCGGCACCCAGCCGAGCGGCCGCGCTCGGACCGGCAGGCGCCCGGGTGACCGCTGGGTCCTCCGAAGGGTCCGGCGCCGGCGCATCCCGCAAATCCGCGAGCTCCTCGGCCGGCTCCGGATCGGTCTCCGATTCGGCTTCCGCCTCAGCGGCGTCGCCGGCGGGCTCGAGGTCAGCGTCACGGTCGACCGGGTCGAGATCGGTGTCCGGGGCCGTGCCAGGCTCCCCGTCGGGGTTTTCAATCTCCGGGTTGACCTCGCCGCCCTCCGCGCGTCGCGACTTCCGGCCGAGCCATTCCCTAGCCATAGATGACCGCACCCCGGTGGACGGTTTGGCGACAGCGCGGCAAGGCGCCGGTCGGGTCCAGCCGCGGTAAGGCAGGCACCCGGGAACGCGGGTCGGTAGACCAACGCTGGACTGCGTCTCGCGGTGCACTCACGTCGAGGACTCCGGCGTCCCACACGGCATACGAGGCGGTCGCGCCGGGGACCAGAGTGCCCGTCTTACCGTCGCGGACACCGCCGGCCCGCCAGCCGCCGCGCGTTGCGGCAGCGAACGCCGCCCGCGCCGACACCCCGCTGCCCGGCGTGCGGTGATTGACGGCTGCGCGCACGCTCGCCCACGGCTCAAAGCCGGTTACGGGGGCGTCAGAACCAAGCGCGAGGGGCATGCCTTGGGATGCTAACAGCGCAAGCGGGTTGAGCTGGCAACCTCGGTTCAGACCAAGGCGCCGGGCGTACATGCCGTGACCGCCGCCCCACAGCGCATCGAAATTGGGCTGCACGCTGGCGATGACGCCCCACGAGCCCAGCTTTTCGGCCTGCTCGGCGTTCACCATCTCGAGGTGCTCCAGGCGGTGCCCGCAGCGAGCGACGGCAACCACCCCGAGGTCTTCCACGACCCGCTCGAAGGCCGCGACCACCGCCGAGATCGCGGCATCGCCGATGACGTGGAAACCGGCGGTCACTTCCGCCTCGGTACACGCCCGCACGTGGGCTTCGACGGCGTCGGGGTCGAGGTGGCAGGTGCCGGTGCAGCCGGGTGCGTCGGCGTACGGCTCGTGCAGCCAGGCGGTGCGCGATCCGAGCGCCCCGTCGATGAACAGATCGCCGGCCAGCCCACGAGCCCCGGTCTCCTCCACCAGCGCGCGGGCCTGCGCGGATGTGGTCACCGCCTCACCCCAGTAGCCGATCACCTCGACGCCGTGCTCGAGAGCACGCAGCTGCAGCCAGTCATCGAGCCCGCCGATCTGCGGGCCGGCGCATTCGTGCACCGCGACGATGCCGGCCGCGGCTATGGCCTGCAGCGCGGCCGCCCGGGCTTCGGCGAGCTGCGCGTCGGTCAGCAGGTCCCGGGCGGCGGCCCGGACCAGGTGGTGCGCGTCGCCGGCCAACGGCTGCTGGGCGGTGAAACCGGCGAGTTCGGGAACCAGTCGCCGCAGCCCAGAGGACGCCAGTGCGGAGTGCACATCGACACGAGCCAGGTAGGCGGGCCGGTCCCCCAGCACCGCGTCCAGGTCCGCGGTGCTGAACGCGGCGTTCTCGGGCCAGGCCGACTCATCCCACCCGTGACCCCACACCGGCCGGCCCGGGTGGGCGGCCGCATAGTCGGCAACCATCTTGAGGCATTGCACGCGTGATCTCGCCGGCCGCAAGTCCAGCCCGCTGATCGTCAGACCGGTCGCGCTCAGGTGGATGTGGCTGTCCACGAATCCCGGCGCCACGAATCCGCCGTCGAGATCCTCCACTTCGGCGTCGGGGAACTGGTTGCGGCCGACGTCGTCGCTGCCCAGCCAGGCCACGACACCGCCGCGCACGGCCATGGCGGTGGCGTCCGGGTGGGTCGGGCTGTGCACCCGGCCGTTCACCAGCAGCTTGGTGGGAATCTGGGTCACCCGGCAAACCTACGTGGGCCCACCGGCCCCTTAGATCGAACCCGGCGACGAAGCGGGCCGCACTGGCGGCTCGTCGTCAATCGGAGCTTGCGGCAGGATCGGCGGCTCGACGTCCCATCCCTCTCGGATGTCGATGACCTCGCCATCGATGTAGTCCCGGCCGTCGCGAGTCTTGCGGAGATTGAAGACGTCGGCCAGGCTCGCCGCGTCCTCGGTGGTCAGCGGAACCCGCCGCAGGAAACCACGCACCGCAACTGCGGTCAGCCCCGGGCGGGCGGCGGCCCGTATCGGCGGCACCAGCAGCAACAGCCCCAACGCCGTGGTGGCCAGCCCGGGAACCAGGACCAGACCGGTAGCCAGGGTGACCAGCGCGCCGTCGCTCAGCGCGCTCTGTGGTTCCCGCAGGCCCGATCGCAACTGCATGAGTTGCCGACTGAGCTGCCACCCACCCATCGGGGCCCAGAGGACCAGCCCGAGGACGAAGGTGGCCAGCAGCACCAGCGTGGTCCAGCCGAAGCCGATCGCCGCCGCCAGCCCGATAACCACCATGAGCTCGACGACGGCATAGATGAGAAGCAGCCGTCCTACCATGTGACGCCAACGTCTGCGGGCAGCGCCGGAGTTCCTCGGATGGCCACGTGCCGGCTGCAGTTAGATGACACTATGACGACGATTGAGATCGACACTCCCGCCGGACCGATTGATGCGCTGCTGGCCATTCCCGCGGGGGAAGGTCCGTGGCCGGGCGTGGTGGTAGTCCACGACGCGGTCGGCTATGCCCCGGACAATGAGTTGGTTTCCGACCGCATCGCCCGCGCAGGCTACGTAGCGCTCACGCCGAACATGTACGCGCGGGGTGGCCGCTCCCGATGCATTACCCGAGTCTTTCGCGAGCTGCTGACGAAGCGGGGCCGCGCCCTTGATGACATTCTGGCTGCCCGCGAACGTCTGCTGGCCATGCCCGAATGCTCCGGGCGTGTTGGCATCGCGGGCTTCTGCATGGGCGGGCAGTTTGCGCTGATTCTGTCGCCCAGGGGTTTCGGTGCCTCTGCGCCGTTCTACGGCACTCCACTGCCCCGCAATCTCAGCGAGACACTCGACGGCGCCTGCCCAATTGTGGCGAGCTTCGGCACCCGTGACCCGCTCGGCATAGGCGCACCCAACCGATTGCGCGAAGTAACCGCGGCCAAGCAGATCACCGCCGATATCAAGGCCTACCCCGGCGCCGGGCACAGCTTCGCGAACAAACTCCCCGCCCAGCCGCTGCTTCGCGTCACGGGATTCGGCTACGACGATGCCGCTACCGAAGACGCGTGGCGCCGGGTGTTCGCGTTCTTCGGCGAGCACCTGGGCGCCAGCAACTGAACCCCACGCCGGTCGAGTATCGGGCTAGTATGTCGTCACTCTGGACTGGAACCGGGACAAATGAGGGGACGACGATGCGTGCCGGATGGATCAGCGCCTGCGCCGCTTTCGCGGTATTGGAGATCATGGTCGGTGTGGGGGTCGTGATGCTTGGCCCGGATGCGCCCGCGCCCACTTCGGCAACCGTGACGGATGTTGCAACCACCGAGGCTGACGCTGAACCGTTCAGCCCCGCCGAACAACAGGTTGTCCAGCTGCTACCCGCCGGATACAGCGCCAGCTCCTGCACGCGAGCCACCAACGCGTTTCCTGATGCGATCGCCAGCCTGGATTGCACTGATGACATGAATTCCGACACCCCGGACTACGCCCGCTTCACGCTCTACAACAATGTGGAGTCGCTGACTGCCGACTTCTATGGGACTGCCGAGGGCATGTCGGTGTTACCGTGCCCGGGCGGAAACGCCTCGCCGGGCACCTGGGACTACGGACCGAAACCCGGTCACACCGGCGGCAGGATCGTGTGCGGCAGCGTCGAGGACCAGGCTGACCTCGCGTGGACCCGCGATTCTCAGCTGCTGCTGGCCACGGTCAACGGAGGGCCCGGCCTCAACGAACTGTACCAGTGGTGGCAGCGCTACGGGGGCTCCAGCGAACACTGAAACCTGCTGCACCCCATAGGAATTACCTAAGATGCTGACTTCAGCTTCTGCGACAGGACGGTCGCGAACGTGTGCGTATCGCCGGGCCAGCGTGCCGACAGGTAGCTGCCGTCGTCGACAACGAATGCCGGCCGCGAGTCGGTCGCGGTGTCGCGCACCATTCCGGAGCTCTTCAGCCACCAGCGCGGCGATCCGCGCTCGACGTCGCAGAAGTCCGTCGGGCTCTTGAGGGCGCGGGTGACTTCGGACTGCACCGACATATAGCCCCCGCTCTGGCCGGGCTCCTCGGTGTAGGTGCGGTAGTAATCGGGATCCCAGAAACGCGTGACCCGGGTGAGCCGCCAGGCGCGCCGCTCCAGAGCCCACGTCAACGCCGTGGTCCGGTGTCCGTAGAGCACCGAATGACCGGTGGCGGGATCAACACTGCGAGCGGCAAGCAGCACACCGTGACAGATCGCGGCCACGATCACCCCGCGCGCACAGGCATCCACGACCAGCCGCTGCAGCGCGTCGCTGTCGATGTAGCTGCGCATTCCGCGCGCACGATGGCCGCCGGGCAGAAGCAGAGCGTCGACGTCGTCGGGGGTCGCTTGAGCCCAGGTGAGGGGATGCTGAAACTCAACCGACCGCCGCATGTCCTCGTATGCACGGCGACCATCTTTGTTCGCCCGCAGCATCCGCCCGATGACCGAGACAGCGCCCAACACCGGTAACTGCGACCAGATATCCAGACCTCGGCCGGTCACCATGATGTCGTCAGCCACGCCGGGCGCGCCGCTTTCGGTGGCAAAGACGACCCGGTGACCGTTCTGGCTGAGGACGCGCCAGCTGACTGCGGCCTCGGTCGGGTCGAAGTCGCGGTCCGGGATCGGGATCAGCACAGTACCCATGAAGGGTGTGCGGTTAGCTTTGGGCCACTCTGAGCTCGAGGCCGACGTTGTTTTCCCTGCCGCCGCGCAGCTTGCTAGCGAAGTTGAACACCTTGCCCATGATCCCGTACCGCTTGCCGATCGCGTCGTAGACAGCGGACGTTTGCGATTTGTCGAGGATGGCCGCGGTGCCCTCGGCGGCTTGGCTGGTCGGGCGACCGCGCATGGTGCACGTGGCCAGCGTGACCCGGGGGGTGTTGCGAATCCGCTTGACCTTCCACGACTTTTCTTCGGTGATGACCAGCAGCCGGTCTCCGTCGGCGGCAGCCCAGATCGGGACCGGCTTGGGCCGGCCGTCTTTGGTGAAGGTGGTCAGCAGGATGTATTGGGCCTTGGCCAGGTCCGCGAAAGTGGGCGTCACGGGTGCCAACCTACCCGGCGAGCAGAAGCTAGCCTTCCAAGTCACCCTCGGCTTCCAGCAGCACCTGTCGCAGCCCGTCGAGGGTGTGGGGCTGCGGCTCGACCCACATACCGCGCCCGGCCGCCTCCAGCAGCCGTTCGGCCATGCCGTGCAACGCCCACGGGTTGGACTCGGACATGAACTTTCGGTTCTCCGGATCCAGCACGTAGCGCTCGGTGAGTTGTTCGTACATCCAGTCGGCCATTACCCCGGCGGTGGCGTCGTAGCCGAACAGGTAGTCGACGGTAGCGGCCATCTCGAATGCACCCTTGTATCCGTGCCGGCGCATCGCCGCCATCCAGCGCGGATTGACCACACGGGCCCGGAACACCCGCGTGGTCTCTTCCGACAGCGTGCGGGTGCGGATGGCATCGGGCCTGGTGTTGTCACCGATATAGGCGGCCGGTGCCTGGCCGCTCAGCGCACGCACCGTGGCCACCATGCCGCCGTGGTACTGGAAGTAGTCATCGGAGTCGGCGATGTCGTGTTCGCGGGTGTCGGTGTTCTTTGCGGCCACCGCGATGCGCCGGTACTGGCGGTTCATGTCGTCGATCGCCTCGCGGCCGTCCAGTTCGCGCCCGTAGGCGAACCCGCCCCAGGCGGTGTACACCGCAGCGAGGTCCGCGTCGTCACGCCAGTTGCGACTGTCGATCAGCTGCAGCAGTCCGGCACCGTAGGTGCCCGGTTTGGATCCGAAAATCCTTGTAGTGGAGCGCCGTTGGTCACCATGTTGGGCGAGGTCGGCCTTGGCGTGTGCGCGCACGTAGTTGTCGTCGGGGGGCTCGTCGAGGTCGGCGACCAACCGCACCGCGTCGTCGAGCATCGTCACGACATGCGGGAATGCGTCGCGGAAGAACCCGGAGATCCGCACGGTCACGTCGATGCGTGGCCGGCCAAGCTCGGCCGGCGAAATCGGCGTCAGGCCGACGACGCGCCGCGATGCGTCGTCCCACACCGGCCGAACGCCCAACAACGCAAGCACTTCGGCGATGTCGTCGCCGGCGGTGCGCATCGCTGAGGTGCCCCACACCGACAGGCCAACCGACTGCGGCCACTGCCCGTGGTCGTCTCGGTAGCGGATCAGCAGTGAATCCGCGAGTGCCACACCGGCTTCCCATGCCAGCCGCGACGGCACCGCTTTGGGGTCGACGGAGTAGAAGTTACGCCCGGTGGGTAGGACGTTGACCAGTCCGCGCAGCGGTGATCCCGACGGCCCGGCCGGGATGAAGCGGCCGTCTAAAGCTCTTAGTACCTGGTCGATTTCGGCGGACGTACCGGACAGACGCGGTACCACTTCACTAGCCGCGAACCGCAGCACCGCAGCGACGTCCACGTTATCGGTGAGCCCGTCGGCGGCAGCCGGATCCCACCCGCTGGACTGCAGTGCCGCGACCAGCTCCCGGGCTGCGGCCTCGGCCTGGTCTACCGAGGTGCGTTCGTCAGTGCCGTCTTCGGCCAGGCCGAGTGCCTGTCGCAGGCCGGGGATGGCGTGCTGGCCGCCGAACAGCTGGCGGGCCCGCAGGATGGCCAGCACCAAATCGAGTTCGGCCTCCCCCGTTGGCTTTTGGCCGAGGATGTGCAGACCGTCGCGGATCTGGACGTCCTTGATCTCACACAGCCAGCCGTCGACGTGCAGCACCATGTCATCGAACGAGTCGTCTTCGGGGCGCTCGGTCAGTCCCAGGTCGTGATCCATCTTGGCGGCCCGGATCAGCGTCCAGATCTGCTGGCGGATAGCGGGCAACTTGCCGGGGTCCAGGGCGGCGACGCTGGCATGCTCGTCGAGCAACTGTTCTAAACGTGCGATGTCGCCGTAGGTTTCGGCGCGGGCCATCGGCGGGATCAGGTGATCGACGAGTACCGCGTGCGCTCGCCTCTTGGCCTGGGTGCCCTCACCGGGATCGTTGACCAGGAATGGGTAGATCAGCGGCAGGTTGCCCAGCGCAGCGTCGGATGCGCACGCCGCCGACATGCCCAGCGTCTTTCCCGGCAGCCACTCCAGGTTGCCGTGTTTGCCCAGATGCACCAACGCATGCGCCCCGAATTCGGCGTCCAGCCAGTGGTATGCGGCCAGATAGTGATGGCTGGGCGGCAGGTCCGGGTCATGGTAGATGGCGACGGGGTTTTCGCCGAAGCCGCGCGGTGGCTGGACCATCAGCACGAGGTTGCCCGCCTGGATTGCGGCGATGACGATTTCGCCGTCCGGATCGTTGGCGCGGTCGACGAACAGCTCCCCTGGCGGCGGGCCCCAGTGCGCTGTCACGGCTTCGGTGAGTTCGACGGGCAGGGTGGCAAACCAGCCCCGATAGTCCTTGGCGGACAACCGGATCGGATTGCCGGCCAGCTGTCCTTCGGCGAGCCAGTCGGGGTCTTGTCCACCGCGCTCGATCAGCGCATGTATCAGGGCGTCACCGTCGGCGGCGTCGACACCTGGCAGGTCGCCGATCTGATACCCGCGCTCACGCATCGCCCGGAGCAGCGCCACCGCACTGGCCGGGGTGTCGAGGCCGACCGCGTTGCCGATGCGGGCGTGCTTGGTCGGATAGGCCGAAAACACCAGGGCCACCCGCTTGTCGGCGGGAGCGACATGGCGCAACTGCGCGTGCCGGAGCGCCAGCCCGGCCACCCGGGCGCAGCGTTCCGCGTCGGCGACATAGGAGATGAGCCCGTCGTGGTCAATTTCCTTGAACGAGAACGGAACTGTGATGATGCGGCCGTCGAACTCGGGCACCGCCACCTGGCTGGCCACGTCGAGCGGGCTGAGCCCGTCATCGTTGGCGCACCACTGATCCCGCGGGCTGGTCAAACACAAGCCCTGCAAGATCGGAATATCCAGGGCCGCGAGATGTTCGACGTTCCAGCTGTCATCGTCACCGCCGGCCGCCGCCGTCGCCGGCTTGACTCCCCCGGCGGCCAGTACGGTGACCACCATGGCGTCGGCGTCGCCGAGCCGTCCCAGCAGCTCGGATTCAGCGGTGCGCAGCGAGGCACAGTAGACCGGCAGCGGGCGCCCGCCGGCGTCTTCGATCGCCCGGCACAGCGCTTCGATGTAGGCAGTGTTGCCGGCCAGATGCTGCGCGCGGTAGTAGAGCAGCGCGATCGTCGGGCCGGTGTTGCCGGCATCCGGCCGTGCCAGCACACCCCAGGTCGGGGTAACCACCGGCGGCGTGAACCCAAAGCCCGTCATCAGCACGGTGTCCGACAGGAAGGCGTGTAACTGGCGCAAGTTGTCGACACCGCCGTGCGCCAGATAGATGTGAGCCTGCACGGCGATGCCCGCCGCAACCGTGGAGAGGTCGGTCAATTCGGCGTCGGCCGCTTGCTCACCACTGACCAGCACCGTCGGCACGCCACTGGCGATCACTGTGTCGATGCCGCTCTGCCAGGCGCGGTAGCCACCGAGAATCCGCACCACCACGATCGAGACATCGGTCAGCAGGTCGGGCAGCTCAGTCTCGGACAGCCGCGACGGGTTGGCCCACCGATAGTTCTTGCCGCTGGAACGGGCGCTGATCAGGTCGGTATCGGACGTCGACAACAGCAGGACGGTCGGCTCGGGCACCCACCATTCGTACCGCACGCTCGGTTTACACGATTACCGTGGAGGGGTGGCCAGGACCCGCGACACGGACGCCTGCCCGGGCGCACTGCAGGTACACCAGGCCGCCGACGGCGCGCTGGCGCGGATTCGGCTGCCCGGCGGCATGATCACCGCAGCCCAACTGGCAACGCTGTCCAGCGTCTCTAGCGAGTTCGGTTCGGGAACGCTGGAGCTGACTGCCCGCGGCAACGTGCAGTTGCGCGGCATCACCGATGCGTTCGCGGTTGCCGAGGCGATCGCCACCGCCCGGCTGTTGCCGTCAGCAACACATGAGCGCGTCCGCAACATCGTCGCGTCGCCGCTTTCCGGTCGGGTCGGCGGGCGAGCGGATGTGCGGCCGTGGGTCGGTGCGCTCGACGCGGCGATCCGCGCCGAACCCCGGCTCGCGGAGCTGGGCGGCCGGTTCTGGTTCAGTCTCGACGACGGCCGCGCCGACGTATCCGGCCTGGGCGCCGATGTCGGCGTGCACGTGTTGGAGGACGGTAATGCGCTTCTGCTGGGCGGGCGGGACACCGGCGTCCGGCTGGCCGTGGACGACGTCGTGAACACGCTCGTCGAGTTGACGGTACGGTTCGTGGAGATCCGGGAAAGGCCTGGCGGGTAACCGAATTAGACGATATTCAGCCCCTGCTGCCCGGTGTCGTGCTCGGTACCGGCTTTCAGCCGGTCACCAGGCCGCCCGTGGGCTGGATACACCAGGAAGACGGCCGGGTCACGCTGGGCGCCGCGGTGCCGCTGGGGGCGCTGTCCGCCCGCGTCGCAGAGTATCTCGCCGCCATCGAGGCCCCGCTGGTGATCACGCCGTGGCGATCGGTGCTGGTGTGCGACCTCAGCGAAGAGGTGGCGGACGTCACACTCCGGGTGCTGGCGCCGTTGGGCTTGGTGTTCGACGAGAACTCTCCCTGGCTGAAGGTCAGCGCGTGCACCGGCAGCCCAGGCTGCGCGCACTCGGCCGCCGACGTGCGCACGGATGCGGCGCAGTCGCTGGGCCCAGACTCTGCCGATTCCGCGGTGCACCGGCACTTCGTCGGCTGCGAACGGGCCTGCGGCAGCCCGTTGACCGGTGAGGTGCTCGTCGCCACCGGAGCGGGATACCGACTGCTCCGAACCTCGAGGTCTTAGGGTGAGCGGGTGCTCGACTACATCCGCGACGCCGCGGAGATCTATCGGCAGTCGTTCGCGACCATCCGCGCCGAAGCTGACCTGACGCGATTTCCCGCCGACGTCGCACGGGTGGTGGTCCGGTTGATCCACACCTGCGGGCAGGTCGATGTCGCCGAGCAGGTGGCCTTCACCGCCGACGTCGTCGCGCGGGCCGGCGCCGCGCTGCGCGATGGCGCTCCGGTGCTGTGCGACTCGTCGATGGTGGCCGCAGGCATCACCACCGCGCGGCTGCCCGCCGACAACGAGGTGGTGTCGCTGGTCGCCGATCCACGCGCGGCCGAGCTGGCCGCCCGTAGGCAGACCACGCGATCAGCGGCGGGCGTGGAGCTGTGGGCCGACCGGCTGCCCGGCGCGGTGCTGGCCATCGGTAACGCACCCACCGCCCTGTTCCGGCTGCTCGAGCTCCTCGACGAAGGAGTTGCTCCGCCGGTCGCGGTCCTGGGCGGGCCGGTCGGATTCGTCGGGTCAGCGCAGTCCAAGCAGGAGCTCATCGACCGCCCTCGCGGTATGTCCTATCTGGTGGTACAGGGCCGCCGCGGCGGCAGCGCCATGGCCGCCGCCGCCGTCAACGCGATCGCGAGCGACGCCGAATGACCAACCGGGGCAAGCTGTACGGAGTCGGGCTGGGGCCCGGTGATCCGGAATTGATGACTGTCAAGGCCGCCCGGGTGATCGGCGAGGCCGATGTGGTGGCCTATCACAGCGCCCGCCATGGTCGCAGCATCGCCCGCGGTATCGCCGAACCGTATCTGCGGCCCGGTCAGATCGAGGAGCACCTGATCTATCCGGTGACCACCGAGGTGACCGACCATCCCGGCGGCTACATCGGTGCGCTCGAAGACTTCTACGCCGATGCCACCCGGCGCATCGCCGCCCACCTCGACGCCGGCCGCGACGTGGCACTGCTCGCCGAGGGCGACCCGCTGTTCTACAGCTCCTACATGCATCTGCACACGCGGCTGACGCAACGGTTCGACGCGGTCATCGTGCCGGGTGTCACGTCGGTGAGCGCCGCCTCGGCGGCCATCGCGACGCCGCTGGTGGCAGGCGATGAGGTGCTGTCGGTGCTGCCTGGCACGTTGCCCGTCGCCGAGCTGACCCGCCGGCTCGCTGACGCCGACGCCGCCGTGGTGCTCAAATTGGGACGTTCGTATCATGCTGTACGGGAAGCACTTTCGGCATCCGGGCAGCTTGATGACGCGTTCTACGTCGAGCGGGCCAGCACCCCCGGACAACGCATACTGCCCGCCGCTGAAGTCGATGAGACCAACGTGCCCTATTTCTCGCTGGCCATGCTGCCGGGCGGCCGGCGGCTTGAACGGCACTCGTCGGCCGCGGGCACCGTCGCAGTCGTGGGCCTGGGGCCCGGCGACAACGACTGGATGACGCCGCAGAGCCGACGCGAGCTGGGCGCCGCGACCGATCTGATCGGCTACGGCGGCTACCTGGACCGCGTCCCGGTCCGCGACGGGCAGCGGCGCCATCCCAGCGACAACACCGATGAACCCGCACGTGCGCGACTGGCCTGCGCGCTGGCCGAGCAGGGGCACGCGGTGGCGGTGGTGTCGTCGGGTGATCCGGGGGTGTTCGCGATGGCCACGGCCGTTCTGGAAGAGGCAAAGCAGTGGCCGGGTGTGCAGATCCGGGTGATTCCCGCGATGACCGCCGCCCAGGCCGTCGCCAGCCGGGTCGGCGCTCCGCTGGGCCACGACTACGCGGTGATCTCGTTGTCCGACCGGCTCAAGCCCTGGGAGGTGATCGCCGCGCGCCTTGCCGCCGCAGCCGCCGCCGACCTGGTGCTGGCCATCTACAACCCGGCGTCGAAGACGCGGACCTGGCAAGTGGGCGCGATGCGCGAGGTGCTGCTGGCCCATCGCGAACCCGGGACGCCGGTCGTGATCGGCCGCAACGTATCCGGACCCGACGAAGATGTCCGGGTGGTTCGGCTGGCCGACCTGAACCCCGCCGATGTCGACATGCGGTGCCTGCTGATCGTCGGGTCCTCCCAAACCCAGTGGTACTCAGGCGATTCCGGTGACCGGGTGTTCACTCCCCGGCGCTACCCGGCATGAATTGATCAGTGGTGTTCGGCGCGGCTTCATCGCGCGCACCCTGACTGGACGGTTTCCGCGGATTAGTAGTCGCCACATCGGCATCCTCACCCAAAAGAAGCGAACGAACCAGCCGACGCGCCCCGAAGGGCCGAAGCATGTAACTGGCCGGGCGCGGTCGCACTCTGAGCGGCCACCAGAACCAGCGTCCGAGCAGCGCTGCGATCGACGGCGTCATCAGCGAGCGGACGATCAGGGTGTCGAACAGCAGGCCGATGCCAATCGTGCTGCCGGCCTGGCCGATGGAGCGCAGGTCGCTAGCGACCATGGACATCATGGTGAAGGCGAACACCAGGCCCGCCGCGGTGACGACCTGGCCCGTTTCGCCCACGGAGCGGATGATGCCAGTCTTCAATCCCGCGCCTATTTCCTCCTGGAACCGCGAGACGAGCAGCAGGTTGTAGTCGGACCCGACAGCCAGCAGAATGATCACCCCGAACACCGGCGCGATCCAGTTCAAGTCCAGGCCTAAAATGCGTTGCCAGACCAGCACGGTCAGCCCGAAGGCAGCACCCAGCGATACCAACACCGTGCCGACGATCACCAATGAGGCGACCAAGGCTCGCGTAATGATCAGCATGACAACGAATATCAGCGTCACCGCCGCTATTCCCACGATCAGGATGTCGTATTTCGCGCCGGTTTGTATGTCGTAGTAAACCGCCGCCGTCCCGGTGAGATAGAACTTGGCATTGGCCAGAGGTGTTCCCTTCACAGCTTGGTGCGCAGTTTCAAGCTCGGGCTTGACGGCCGAGATGCCTTTGGGAGTCGCCGGGTCTGCATCATGGGTGATGATGAAGCGTGCGGCTTTACCGTCCGGCGACAGGAAAATTTTCAAACCTTGTTGAAAGTCGGGATTGTCGAATGCTTCCGGCGGTAGGTAGAAGTAGTCGTCGGCCTTCGACGAGTCGAAGGCCTCGCCCATGGCACTCGCGGTGTCCGTCATACGAGACATTTGAGTGACGAGCCCCGAGAAGCTGCTGTGCAACGTCAGCAGGGTCCCTTGCATGGACTTTGAGACCGCGATTATCGGCGGAAACTGCTGGAGCATTTGAGGTAGCACCGCATCTATCTGATTCATGTCTTTGAGGAGCGCGTCCATGTTCTCGCTGAATTTATCGACGCCGTCGATCGCGTCGAATATCGATCTCACCGACCAGCAGACGGGAATATTAAAGCAGTGTTGTTCCCAGTAGAAGTAATTACGGACCGGTCTCCAGACATCATCAAAATCCGCCAGATGGTCTCTTATCTCATCGAGCGTGGCCTTCATGTCATTTATATCGCCGACCATTCGATGAGTCGTGCTGCTCATCTGACCCAGCAAAGCATACATCCGCTCCATCGAACCGATCATGACACCAAGGTCGTCGCTCATCCGGAGCATATCGGCCATCCGGTCTTTCATAAATTGCAGGTTTTCCGTTATCGGAAGCGATTGCATGCTGATCTGAAAGGGTATCGAACTGTGTTCGATCGGGCTTCCCAGCGGCCTGGTGATGCTTTGCACTCTCGCGATACCAGGCGTACGGAAGATGTCCTTGGCCATCCTGTCCAGGATGATCATGTCGCTCGAATTCCGCATATCGTGATCACCCTCGATCATGAGGATATCGGGATTCATTCTGGCGGCGCTGAGATGGCGCTCAGCCGCGGTGTATCCGATATTCGATGGGAGATTGGAGGATATGTAGTAGCGATCGTTGTAGCTGATCTTCATGCCCGGCACGACGAGCATGCCGACCAGGGCGATGAGTAACGATGCCACAAAGATGGGCCCGGGCCAGCGGACGGCAGCGGTGCCGATGCCCCGCCACCCGCGCATCTTGATCTTTCGTTTCGGATCGAGCAGGCCGAACCGGGTGGCCACGGCAACAATGGCCGGCGCCGCCGTCAGCGCCCCCGCGATCACGACGAGCAACCCCAGCGCGGAAGGAATGCCCAGAGCCTTGAAATAGGCCAACCGCGCGAAGTGCAGGCAGAACGTTGCACCGGCAATCGTCAGTCCCGAGCCCAAGATGACGTGAGAGGTTCCGCGGAACATCGTGTAATAGGCCGCTTCCCGATCCTCACCGGCCTGACGTGCCTCTTGATAACGTCCGATGAGAAATATTGCGTAATCGGTTCCCGCCGCAATAGCCAGAGATGACAGCATGGCGACGACGAACGTCGAAAATCCCAACAGATGGTTGTGCCCGAGAATCGCGATAACCCCTCTGGCCGTGCCCATCTCGAAACCAACCATCGCGAGAACGAGAAGCAGGGTGCTGACGGAACGATAGACGATAAAGAGCATGATCATGATGACCACGCCCGTCACTCCCATCATTTTGAACATGCTTTTGTCGGCAGCCTCGTTCATATCCGTGATAAGCGCTGCCGGGCCGGTGACGTATGCCTTGATTCCGTTGGGCGGTGGTGAATCGTCGACGATCTTGCGGACCGCGTCGACGGATTCGTTACCCAGGGTGCTGCCCTGGTTGCCGGCTATATTGAGTTGGGCATAGGCGGCTTTGCCGTCCCCGCTCTGAACGCCGGCGGCAGTGATCCGGTCTCCCCACAGATTCTGGAGGTGCTGTACGTGTTTGGTGTCTGCCTCCAGCTTTTTCACCAAGCCGTCGTAATAGCGGTGCGCCTCGTCGCCGAGTTCTTTGTCGCTTTCCAGGACGATCATCACGATACTGTCGGAATCGGACTCGTGGAACGTCTTACCTATGCGTTTCGCGGCGATCACTGACGGCGCATCCGCCGGTGACATCGATACCGCGTTCGCCCTCGCGACAAACTCTATTTGCGGCACGAGAACGTTCACGGCGATCGTCAAGACCAGCCATCCCAGGATGATCGGCACCGCCAACGTACGGACCATCCGCATGAAGAACGGGCGGGTGTCGTCGTTGGCGTTCATGCGGCCTTCACCAGGCAGAAGGTCTGGGCATGGTGCCCCTGGGAGGATTGTTCATCCTTGACGGCACCGTTCACTGTGATCCGGCACCCGATACTGTCGCTATTGCCCTGTGCCACCAGGTTGGCGACAACGGCCGGTATCGTCGTCGTAATCGTGTAGGTCCAGGGCAGGCTGGTGAAGTTCGCCTCCTCCGGCTGGGCCTTCTTGTTCAAATAGCTCACGCTTCCCACTGTCTCGCTGGGCCCGTAAACCTCGTACGTCACCCGTTTGGGATTGAAGGGCACGATCGTTTCGGCGCTGCTGCCGGTCGATGAAAAGAGCTCGTCGGAGCCGAAAACGTCGCGGAGCCGCATGACGGCTGTAGCACCGAGAGCAACTGCCACGACGACGACGAGCGGCACCCAAGCCCGCTTGAGAAAGGTGAACACCTAAATTTCCCTTCGCTCGGATCTCGCCCTGCCGGTAAGTAGTTTCAAGCCCGTGCGGCAGCGTCGGATAGGGTCATTGGACCCCACGGTGTAGGCGAACCTGCCACTATCGATGGCCTGCCTCAACGTCAGCGAGCGTGCCAGACTCGCTCGGAAAGCGGGACCGATCAACAGCTGGCATGCCCACCTCCTCGTCCGGACTCGCAGCTCAATCCTGAACCCGCGGCTCAATATACATCATACCCCCTAGGGTATATTCGGGGCGCGACATCCCAAGCGATGATGCGTCACTGCTTTGAATGCCCTCAGATCCCTACGCCGGGCAGCTGTTCCCACGGGTAGCCGCCCAGTGCGGACTTGATACCCGCTTATAGCAAGCGGAAAGGCTTGTCGCAAGAACACATTCGGCGGATGCGGACTACGCGAGAGCTTGGGCGACAGCCATCGCGGCATCGGCGACGAGAACGTCGCTGGGTTCGGCGTCATACCCACCGCCGGCACGATCGGACAAGATCCCAACGACGTGGGCCGTACCGCTGGGTGAGCACACAACTGCGACGTCGTTCGCGCGTCCGTAGTCGCCTGATCCGGTCTTGTCGATCACTTTCCAATCTGCGGAAAACCCCGCGCGGATCCGCTTGGCACCGGTGGTGCTGCGCGCCATCCAATCGGTCAGCATTGCCCGCTTGTCGGGTGGCAACGCATCGCCGAGCACAAGTTGTTGGAAGACAAGGGCGATCGCATGAGGAGTTGTGGTATCACGCTCGTCTCCGGGGGGATCCCGGTTCAGCTCCGGTTCTTCCTGGTCCAAACGGCTGACGTCGTCGCCCAGCCTGCGCAGGTACCCGGTGAATGCCGCGGTCCCGCCGATGTCGGCCAGCAAGAGATTGGCGGCAGTGCCGTCACTGTAGCGAATCGCCGCATCGCACAACTGCCCGATAGTCATTCCGGCCTGGACGTGCTCTTGGGTCACCGGCGATGTCGACCGGATGTCATAGCTGGTGAAGTTGACCATCTTGTCCAGATGCGTGAGTGGATATTGGTGCAGCACTGCCGCGACAAGTGGTGCCTTGAATGTGGAGCAGAATGCGAACCGCTCATCGGCGCGGTATGCGATCGCGGCAGATGTGCCGGTTGCCGGCACATACACTCCGAGCCGGGCTTCGTATTGTTGCTCGAGTTCAGCGAAGCGACCAGCCAAGTCCGGTCCTGCGAGCACCGTCGTCGACGCGGGACGATCGCCGCTCGCGCGGCGCGCACAGCCGACCAGGGGAACCAGCATGGCCATGGCCACCAGTAGCCGGCGTCGGCCAAAGCCGGTATCGGGGCTGTCGGGCATGCCGCAGTATCACACGGGCCGGCCGGTGAGCGTGGACTCGATGCATGCTTCTCGCGAAAAGGCTTGCCAGAAACCCCACATTCGGCGAGTCGCCGCCCCAGCTGCTCGGCAGTATCGGCAGGGTCGGGCCACCGTTCAGATCGTCGCCGGCCAATGTGATCAACCCCGCTGCCCGGGTAACGCCGGATTGTGTTGCGGCCTCGGCAAACCCGAGCAGTCCAGCACCCCGGTCCGATGCCGCGGCCCGTTCGGCTGAGTCCAGGTCCGGGTATTCGCAGCGGTGCCGGTATCCTTCGCGCGACCACTTAGGCTGCTCCGCGCCGACGATCCGGATAGGTCCACGGCGCACAAGCTGTCGGCCATTCCCGTGGCGGCTCCGAGCGGATTCGTGGCGGTCGGACCGAAGCCAACTCCAGGACCGCCGCCGGCCGGTCCCCCTCGGGTGGTAAGGCGATCCGGATCGGGCTGTCATCGTCGGAGGCCCGTTCGCCGCGACACGAATACCTCGTCCCGAATCGCTGGGCGGTGAGCGGCTCCAATGTGAGTGGTCGCATCGCGGCGCAGTGTGTTCCCGCCGTCCTTTTCCTATGTGGCCTTTGCGCACAGAGCAGCCATGCGCGACGATGCAGGGATGCGGTGTGAGGTTGCGCGTGAGGCGTTGTCTGCGCGCCTGGACGGCGAGCGTCCACAAGTGCTGGCACAACAGATCGATGCCCATCTGCAATCGTGCCGCCGTTGCCGCACCTGGCTGATCGGTGCGGCCGCACAGACTCGACGGTTCGCCACCGTCGACGCGGGCCAGGGACCGGACCTGGCCGGCAAGATCATGGCAACTGCCGGCATGGCGTCGACCCCGCCGCATCGCCGCTGGCTGCCCCCGCGGCCCTCGGGCCACTGGCGATGGGCTCTGATCGCGGTAGGTGTGTTCCAGGTGGCGATCGCGGCCGCCCAAATCAGCGGAATCGATTTCGGCATCATGCCCCACCACGGGCATGGCGCGATGATGACCGGCGCACACTTGCTGCACGAGTCCACCGCGTGGTTGCTGGCATTGGGGTTGGCGATGATCGCCGCCGGCATATGGACCGGCGCTGCAATCGGCGTGGCTGCCATTGCTGGCGCGTATTCGCTGGCACTGGTGGGTTATGTGACAGTTGATGCCTGGAACGGCGCGGTCACCGCGGCACGCATCGCCAGTCACGTGCCCGTGCTGGCGGGCCTGGTGTTCGCGTTGCTGGTGGCACGGGACCGCAGCGGCGCACGGACGTCGCGGCCAACCGACGCCGAAGTTGCCACGCCCGCCCATCCCCCGGCCGCGTCGCGCGGTCGACGCCGGGGGCATCTCTGGCCGATCAACCGCTCTACGACAGCCGGTCGTATACACGGCGAGCCGTCCCATCTAAGGTTTATGCCCATGACCGCCTCAAGCGACGACGAGGCCGTTACCGCGCTCGCACTGGCGGCTGCGGACGGGAACGCACGTGCGCTTGAGGCATTTATCAAAGCCACCCAGCAAGACGTGTGGCGGTTTGTCACCTATCTGTCGGATGCAGGCAGCGCCGACGATCTCACACAAGAAACCTTCCTGCGGGCGATCGGCGCCATCCCGCGGTTCTCCGGACGCTCCAGTGCCCGAACCTGGCTGCTGGCCATTGCCCGCCGTGTGGTCGCCGATCACATCCGCCATCTCCAATCGCGGCCCCGTGCCGCACTCGGCGCCAATCCCGAATACCTGCCCGACGGTGACCGCCACGCCCGCGGATTCGAAGACGTCGTTGAAGTGACGACGATGATCGCCCAGCTCACCGCCGACCAGCGGGAGGCTCTGCTGCTCACGCAGCTGCTCGGCCTGTCCTATGCCGACGCCGCGGCGGTGTGCGGCTGCCCGGTGGGCACCATCCGCTCCCGCGTCGCTCGCGCGCGCGATGCACTGCTGGCCGATCCGGAACGCGACGACCTGACCGGTTAGCGCAGTCCGGCGACCCAGGCGGCAGCCTCCTCGACCGTGCCGACCGTCGTCACCCCGGCCGGCAGCTGCGGGCGCGCCACCATCACCACCGGAATGTGGAGTGCGGCAGCCGCATCCAGCTTGGCCCGGGTCATCTCGCCGCCGCTGTTCTTGGTGACCAACGCATCGATGCGGTGCTCCCTCAGGAGCGCGAGTTCGTCGTCGTAGTGATACGGCCCGCGGGACAGCACCAAGCGGTGACGGCGCGGCAACGTGACGTCACCGGGCGCAGTGACCGCACGGATCAGAAACCACGCGTCGCTGTCAGCGAAGGCCCTGACGGCCGATCGCCCGGTGGTGAGGAACACCCGCGAATAGCGTTGCCGGGCAACGGCTTCTGCTGCTTGGGCATCCGATGCCGCCATGATGGCGGCGCCCGGATCCCACGGCGGGCGAGCCAGCACCAGGTAGGGCACTCGCAATTCGCCGCATACCTGCGCGGCGTGCGCGGTCATGGTTGCCGCAAACGGGTGGGTGGCGTCGACGACGGCATCGATGCGCTCATCCCGCAACCACCGCCGCAGCCCGTCGACGCCGCCGAACCCGCCAACACGCACCGGACCGACCGGTAGGGCGGGGTCTGGCACCCGGCCGGCCAGCGAGCTGACGATGTCGACATCCGGGTGTAGTCGGGCGGCCAATGCGCGCCCCTCGGCGGTGCCGCCGAGCAACAGCAGCCGCGTCAATGCGCCTCCCGACGTACCACCGAATACAGGTAGCTGTCGGTGAAACCCCCGGCGGCCAGCACGTCGCCGACGACGATGATGGCGGTCTTGGTGATGTTGGCGTCGCGCATCTGCGCGGCGATGTCGGCCAGCGTGCCGCGCAGCACGGTCTGCTGTGGCCAGCTCGCGAAAGCCACTACCGCGGCCGGTGTTTCGGGTCGGCGTCCCCCGGCCAGCAGCTGCGGGACAATGACGTCGATCTGGGCGGCGGCCAGATGCAAGACCAGAGTGCCACCGGATTGGGCGAGGGTGGCCAGGTCTTCGCCCGGCGGCATGGGTGTGGACAGGGTTGAAACCCGGGTCAGCGTCACGGTCTGCGCCACTCC
This sequence comes from uncultured Actinomycetota bacterium, assembly GCA_963763005.1. Classification (GTDB taxonomy): domain Bacteria; phylum Actinomycetota; class Actinomycetes; order Mycobacteriales; family Mycobacteriaceae; genus Mycobacterium. The sequence continues at coordinate 252,631 of CAVXMI010000004.1, read as the reverse complement.
GGGAACCGTGAGCTCACGCTTCAGAGCGGCGGCGGCGGCGGCGAAAGCCGGTACGCCCGGGACGATTTCGTAGCCGATGCCCCGCGCGTCGAGTCTGCGGCATTGCTCGGCCAGCGCGCCGTACAGCGACGGGTCACCGGAGTGCAACCGGGCCACGTCGTGGCCGGCGGCGTCGGCATCGGCGAGTTCGGTGACGATCTGTTCGAGCGTCAACGGACCGGTGTCGATGACCTTCGCACCGGGCGGGCAGTATGCCAGCAGGTCGTCGGGCATGATCGAACCCGCATACAGGCACACCGGGCACCTTTCGAGGAGCCGTTGGCCGCGGACGGTGATCAGATCGGCGGCACCCGGGCCGGCGCCGATGAAATACACCGTCACCGCTTGGTCACCGCCCACTGGGTGACCGGGTACTGCGGGCGCCAGCCGGTGAAGCCGCCCAGGGGTTCACCCTGGTAGTGCTGGAAGCGTCGGAGTTCGCCGCCGTATTGCGAATACTCCCGTGCCAGTAGCGCTTCCGACTCCAAAGCGACCACGTTGGCGACCAAGCGCCCGCCGGCGGGCAGGTTATCGAGGCAGGCGTCCAGGAGTCCGGGCTGAGTCAGGCCGCCGCCCACGAAGATGACCGACGGTCTTTCAGCGCCGTCGAACGCATCCGGAGCTTCACCGCGCACATCGACGCTGACCCCGAAGGACGCGGCATTGAACCCGATGTTGAGGCGGCGCCGCTCGTCGCGTTCGAACGCCACCGCGGAGCAACCCGGCCCACCCCGGCACCACTCGACAGCGACGCTGCCCGAGCCCGCACCGACGTCCCACAACCGCTGCCCGGGACGCGGCGCCAGCGCCGCGAGGGTCACCGCGCGGATCCCGTGTTTGGTGATCTGCCCGTCGTGAACGAATGCGTCGTCGGGTATTGACGACGTGCGCTCGTCTGGCAGGTAGCGGACGGCGATCACGTTGAGATCGTGGATGTCAAAGGGCGTGTCAGTGGCCCACTCCCGCGCAGTACCGTCGCAGCGGCGTTCGGTTGGACCGCCGAGCTGTTCGAGCACGCTGAATTCGGAGTCGCCACGACCGTAGGCATTGAGCAGGACCGCCAGCGCCTTGGGCGTGGACCGGTCGCTCGACAGCACGATCGCCTGGCCGCCGCGGCGCACCGCAGTGTGCGGCTGCGCGGTGACCAGGCTTATCACCTCGGTGTCGTGGACATTCCAACCCATCCGGGCACACGCCAGGGTCACCGACGACACGTGCGGCAGCACGGTGACCCTTGCGGCACCGAACAACCGGACAAGGGTGCCGCCGATGCCGTGCAGCAGCGGGTCTCCGCTGGCCACGACGTGGATGTCGCCGGCGTCGGGGAGCAGCGTTTGCAGCGCCGGCAGCATCGGCGACGGCCACTCGCCGCGTATGGCCGTCACGGTGTCATCGAGCATATCGAGCTGTCTCTTTGAGCCGTAAATTACTGTGGCTCTTTGCAATTCGGAGCGCGATGGCTGCGAGAGCCCCGGCATGCCATCGGCGCCGATACCGACAACGATGATCATCGCGGCATCCTCCGCCACACGAATTGCGGCAGCAGCTTCATTACGAAGAACATAGGCCGCAGTGCCCACGGGATCCAGACGGAGCGCCGCCGCTTGGCCAATGCACGTGCGGTGGCGGCGGCGACCTGCCCGGGCGTGCTGGACAGCGGTGCAGGCGTCATGCCCTCGGTCATGCGCCCGATGACGAATCCCGGGCGCGCTATCAGCAACCGCACCCCGGTGCCGTGCAGCGCGTCGGCCAGCCCGTTGGCGAAGCCGTCCAGGCCGGCCTTAGCCGATCCGTAGACGTAGTTCGCGCGGCGAACTCGAACTCCGGCCACCGAGGAGAACACCACCAGTGTTCCCCGGCCGGCCGTGCGCATCGCGGCCGCTAGATGGGTGAGCAGGCTGACCTGAGCGACGTAGTCGGTGTGCACGATGGCTACCGCATGGTCTGCATCTGTTTCGGCGCGGGCCTGGTCACCGAGGATCCCGAAAGCCAGCACCGCGGTGCCGATGGGGCCGTGCTCGTCGATGATCGAAGCGACCAGCGGGCCGTGTGAGGCCAGGTCGTCGGCGTCGAACTCCCTGGTGTGCACCTTGGCTGCCCCGGCTTCGCGAACGGCGGCTGCTTGCCCGGCGAGCTGGTCGGCATTCCGTGCAGCCAGTACCACCGTCGCTCCGGGAGGCAGGCGCCGCGCGAGTTCAACGCCGATCTCGCTGCGGCCGCCGAAAATTACTACCGGACCTGCGCCCGTGTCGTCCACGGCTGCGATTATCACCTGCGCTAGCGTGGCTCATGATGGCGAATACCACTACGCGGCTCACAGATGACGCGCTGGCGTTTCTCTCCGAACGCCATCTGGCCATGCTGACCACGCTGCGGGCCGACTATTCGCCACATGTGGTGGCGGTGGGTTTCACCTTCGATCCGAAGACTCACATCGCGCGGGTGATCACCACCGGCGGCTCCCAAAAGGCGGTCAACGCTGACCGTGGCGGGTTGGCCGTGCTCAGCCAGGTCGACGGCGCCCGGTGGTTGTCGCTGGAGGGCAAGGCTGCTGTGAACAGAGAGATTGACGCCGTCCGCGACGCCGAATTGCGCTACGCCCAGCGCTATCGCATCCCGCGGGCCAACCCGCGACGGGTGGTCATCGAGGTCCAGGTGGAGCGGGTGCTGGGGTCCTCGGACCTGCTTGATCGGGGCGAATAGCCCGTTCGATCTCACGCTGACGTGCGTCGCCGCCTGCGCGATCGCCGTCCGGCGCTTCACCGGCTCACTGTGTCGGTCAGGCGGTCACGACCGAACGGTGTATCGCACCCATGCGCCAGAAGCGGGCCCGGCCACGGCGTGCAGACGCGCGTTCTGGTTGCCCGTTCGAGGCGGGGCGAAGTCCGAATCGACGGCCGCGCAGGCTGACGGGGCCCAGCGAACGTCACCGGACTCGGCGTCACGGTCCATGCGCCCGCCGCCGCAGCCGATGCCGCCGAGAACGGGTGCGCTGGATCCTGGAGATGGCGACGAAGGCTCAATTCGCCGTTGACGACACGGCCCCCTGTTCGACCATCTGGGAGAACATGCCTTCCATCGACTCCCGCAGTGGCCGATATGAAACCCCTAGCTCGCGGCGGCTCTTCCCGTTGTCGGCCCGCCAGACGTGCCCGATATTCTTTCTGACGAAGTCGCGGTTGAGGCCTACAGATGGGGCAGCTAGCCACACCAGGAACTTCGGGAGCGCCCGCTTGGGCAGCGGAAAATCCCGCCCGAAACGGGGCTGCAACGACTGGGCGATCTCGACCAGGTCGGTGTCGTGGCCGGACACGATGTGACGTCCATGGGCCCCCGGAAGGTAGGCCGCCGCTATGTGCGCCCGCGCGACCTCGCGAACGTCCACCACCCCCATCGCGAGCCGCGGTGCCCCTAGTTTCATCGTTCCGTCTGCGAGCTGCTTGACAAGTGTGAAGCTCTCCGATGTCGAATCCGGTCCCGTGGCAGGGCCGATCACCAGCGAAGGATTGACGACCACGAGTCGCCAGCGATCCTGGCCGTCGGCGATCCGCCAAGCCTCCTTCTCGGCGAGCAACTTGGAGTAGCTGTACGGCTCATAGCTCAGGGAGGATGTGGTGTTCCAGATCTGTTCGGTGATCTTGCCGCCAGGGGCGTTCTCGCAGTCGACGGCGTCGGAATATATCGCCGCACACGAGCTGGTCAGGACGACCCGCGACACGGAGCTGACCCGGTTGGCACTGGTCAAAACATTGGCCGTACCCCTTACCGCAGGATCGATCAAGTCGCGCTGCGGATCGTCGACGATGCGGGTAAATGGCGAGGCGGTATGAAACACGATGCGGCACCCCTGCATCGCTTCGGTGTATGCGCCTTCGGTGAGCAGGTCGGCGCGGTAGAACCGCACGTCCCCCGGCGACTTGGCCGCCAAGTCAACGAGGTGGGCGATCTTGGCCTTGTTATCCGGATCACGAACGGCCGCATGGACAGTCACGCCGGCGTCCAACAGGCCCTTCACGATCCACCCGGCAACATATCCGGTCGCACCCGTGACCAGCACCGGCGCGCTGGCGTCAACCTCAATTCCCGACAAGTCAAGATCGCTCGTCACTTCAAGACTCCCTTCACCGCCATCGACCTCTCATCAACCGCGAGATCAGCCTCACGATCGTTGTCGCGACGTACCGTCGTCGTACCACGGATCACCTCGTGAGTGGTATGCCCGGCGTGCACAGGATGCGTACGGAACGAGCTTGCAGCTCGACAACGTCACGGGGTCTCCGCTGAAGGGTGATTTGCCGAAATCGGGACGCTAATTCACGATTGCGCGTACGTGGGCGCGGCTTGAGGAGGACTTCAGTGTGGCGGGAAACTTGGCGGCCGAAAGGCTAGAGTATGCGGCTCATCGAAGCATGGTGGCTGCGGTGGTCATCGACACCGAGCGCTGCTGCGGCACAGCGCGGCGCGCAGACTCGGCAGCCGGAATAGCCTTATCCGGGTGACGACTAACCCCCCGCCCGCCACGGGACAGTGGACACCGACCCATCCCACTCACCCAGCGCCACACTCACGCACCTGGCCAGCGGTGGCACTGGCCGCTATTGCGGCTTTGCTGGGCGCCGCCGCCCTAATCGTCGCACTGACACGCCCTACGACCAGCGGTCCGGCCGTAGCCCCGGGAACCACGGCGCCCTCGACGTATACCGCCGCTGAAGTCGCCGCGGCGCACCAGAAGTTGTGTGACGCGTACAAGCTGGCGGCGCGTGCAGTGCAGATAGAAACCAATGGCGACAATCCGGCGCTGGCGGCCGCTGCCCTCGCGAACGGGGCAGTGATGCTGGGACAAGCAGTGAATGCCGCCCCGGCGCTCGACCCAGGCGATCGCACAGCCGCGCTTACGCTAGCCGACGCGTACAGCAGTACCAACGCCATGGGTAGCTTCTTGCAACGCGACGATCCGGCGCTTCAAGCTGCGATTAATGACGTCAACGCCAAGGACTCGCGCATGAAGGCCGTGTGCGGTGGCGGTTGACCTGCCGCCCGGTAAATGGTCGGCGCTGTTGGTCGGCGCGTGGTGGCCCGCGCGGCCCGACGCGCCGACGGCCGGGGTTGCCTATTGGCGCCAGGCGGGGGAACTCAAGCGCCACGAGGCGAGCGACCTGCAAAACGAACGATCCCGGTTGGCGGCAAATCAAGGGACGCACCGCCGACGATCTGATGGAGCGGTATTGGCGTGGCGAGAAGAGTCTGGCCACGTATCGCCGACCAGTGCGAGGTTAAGAGTCGCCAGAGCGATCGTGTCGCGGATGCGGTGAACAATTTGCGGATCGTTTGGGTGAGATCGCGCAGTCCGGTAATGAGGAGATCGACCGGATCCTTTCCGGCAAGGGGTCGACGGAGGCGAAAGTTGCCGCGGTGAACGCGGTTATTGCGCGGGCGAACGCCAGCGCTGCCCATGCGGGAGAAATGGCGATGTCGAACATCATCGATGCGACGCAGCGGGTGCTCGACTCGGCCATCGGTGGTGAGGCCCGGACGTGGCTGCGTCAGCACGGCGTGAACCTCGACGGTCCTCCGCCGTCGCGCCCGATCACCGCCGAGGACTTGGATTCCCCGCCGGCGACATCACCAGCAGCGTCAGCGGTCGGCGGTCCTCGGGACTGTGCCCGACGCAGACATTGCCGGATGCCGGCGATCCGGCGGCCTCACCAACAGCCTCAGCGGTGGGCGGTCCTCGTGGCTGCGCCCGGCGCGACATTGCCGGATGCCGGCATACCGGCGGCCTCACCAACAGCCCCAGCGGTAGGCGGTCCTCGGTGGCTGCCCGCCGCACCGTCGCCCGGCGTGCCGTCACACCGGCGTTGCCGCCTGGTGCGCCGGCGGTTGGTGTTGGTGGCCCGTCAGTGCCGGGCGTTTCGGCGCCGGCGGCGTCTGCTCCGCCGTTGTCGCCGCAGTCTTTGGGCCAGTCGTTCGCAACCGGAATGACGACAGGCGCGCCAGCAGGTGCCGGTGCGCAGTCGTTGTCCGCGGGCGCGGTGAACGCGGCTGCGGAGCCCCTGCCGCCGGCTGTGCCGCCCCCTGCGGCACCGATGGTGGCCGCGGCGACAGTCGGGACCGGTGCGCCCGGCGTACCGCATGTTCCCGACGCCGGCGCGGCGGCTTCAGGCCCGGCGCCGGTCGTGGCACCGGCAGGTGAGAGCGGCATGACGACGGTAGCGCCGGTGGTGGCTGGTGGCCCGTCCGCTGGATCGGTTGGGCCGGTGGTTGGTGGCGCCCCGGCGGGACCGTTGCCGGCATACGGCTCTGATCTGCGTCCACCGGTGGTGGCGCCGCCCGCTGCACCGACGGCTCCGGCCGGTCCCGTGTCGGGTGCTCCGGTGGCGTCGTCCGCGCCATCATCGCCATCAGCTGGTGGCCCGGCGGTGTCGCCGGCAGGGAAATCCGCCACACAGGCTGCGGCCCAGGGCCAAGCGGCGAGCGGCGCGCCGTCAATGGCTGGCGCCACGGCGGCTGCAACCGCGGGGGCCGCGGCTGGCGATGCGGCGAGCCGAGCGGCCGAGCAGCAGCGCCTGCGCCGTATCGTGGATGCGGTAGCCCGTCAAGAACCGGGATTATCGTGGGCCGCCGGGCTGCGCGGCGACGGACGAACCACGCTGCTGGTCACCGATCTGGCTGGCGGCTGGATCCCGCCGCACGTTCGGCTGCCCGCTCATGTGGCGCTGCTGGAGCCGGCTGCGCGGCGCCGCGATGTCAGTGCGGTCGACCTGCTGGGCGCGGTCACGATGGCGGCGGTGCACCGGCCGCACGGCTACATGAGCGAGGCCGGAAGGGACGCACCGGCGCTTACCGGGGACCGCACGGCACGTACCCTGCCCAGAATCGATGAGCTTGGGCCGACACTGGCCGAGTCCGTGCGCCGGCGTGACGGGTTGCCTCGGGTCGCGCAGGCGGTGGCTGTGGCCGCTGCGCGGAATTACGGCGTGCCGGATAATGAGGCCGAACTGCTACGTGAAAGGGCTGCCGGGGTTCGGCGATCGGTGCTGGCGGCATACCCGAATCATGACCACGCCGCGGCGGCCGATTGGATGCTGTTGGCCGCGATCAACGCTCTGATCGAAGGCGACCAAACGGGGGCGAACTATCACCTGGCCTGGGCGATCACCGCCGCCACGTCAACGAGGAGACGCAAATGACAATCGAGTCGAATCCCGAAACCTATGGGGCAGCAGCCGGTAAGCCGCCTCCAGCGCCGCTGGCACCAGGACCCGTCCAACCCGGTGGAACGTCGTCTGTTGACGGCGCGATGTCCGGATTTGGCGCGGCCACGAACGTCGATCTGGGAACCACGAACGCCGCGATCACCGGCGATGACGCCGATCGTCGAGCGCACGCTGCCGATGCCGCGGCGAAGTTTCCGGCGAACGAGGCTGATTCGGCGCAGCAGCTCCAGGGGGTGGGCGCGCAGGGGATGGCGCAGATGATCCCGCAGATGGCGTCGGGTATTGCCGGCGCGGTCGGTGGCGCGTTCGGTGGCATCTTGGGGCCGCTGACGCAGATTCCGCAGCAGGCCATGCAGGCGGGCCAGGGCGCTATGCAGCCGCTGATGAGTGCGATTCAGCAGGCCGGCGGTGACGGGTTGGGTCAGCTCAGCGACGCCGAGCTGGTGGACTCCATCGATGGGGGCGGCGCCGCTGGCGGCGTTGACATCGGCTCCGGTGGCGGCGGTGGTGGCGGCACGACCCCGACCGGCTATCTGGGTCCACCACCTGTGCCGGCGTCGTCGCCGCCGACGACTCCTGCTGGGGCACCGGCAAAGTCGGCGACGATGACACCGCCCGGCGGCACGCCGCCTGCGTCGGCGTCTACGGGCATGACCGGTATGCCGATGGTGCCGCCGGGCGCGATGGGCGCCGGCGGCAAGGAGGGGAGTAAGGACAAGCCGGTAGACAAGCGGGTGACGGTCCCAGGTGTGCCCAACGGCCAGCCGGTCAAGGGCCGGCTGACGGCGCCCCCGAGCACGCCGGTCACGAAATCCGCGGAGGGCAAGCCCGTGGTCCGCAGGCGCATTCTCCTGCCCGACCACAAGGAATCCGGGCGCATCGTCACCGACGAGAAGGCGGACGGCGGTGAGTGACGATCCGTCGTCGGCGTTCGATTTGATTTGCGCTCAGGTCCAACGCCCGTTGCAGGGCGGCGAGGTGCTCATGGAGGCCAGCGCGGCATCCCGTGCTGCCGGCAATATGACGCGCGATGCGGAAGGGAACAAGCCGTGAGGGCCACCCGTAACGCCACGCCACCTACTTGGCGGCGGTGACATCAGACGGGCACCACGATCAGCTCGTGCGGCCGGTTGTTGACGGACAGCGCGCCGTCCTCGGTCACAACCACGATGTCCTCGATTCGGGCACCCCACCGGCCTGGGAAGTAGATGCCCGGCTCGATGGAAAACGCCATGCCCGCCGCCAGCGACAGGTCATTGCCGGCGACGATGTAGGGCTCTTCGTGCACACACAGCCCGATGCCGTGGCCGGTGCGGTGCACGAAGTACTCGGCCAGTCCGGCCTCGGCCAGCACGTCGCGGGCGGCGGCGTCGACCTGCTCTGCCGTCACCCCCGGACGGACCGCGTCAAAGGCTGCACGCTGGGCCCGTTGCAGTGTCGAATACTGTTGCTCTACATCAGGACTGGGCTCGCCGATGCTGTAGGTGCGGGTCGAGTCGGAGTGGTATCCGGGTTCATAGGTGCCGCCGATGTCGACGACGACAATGTCACCGATCTGCAGCTCACGGTCCGAATATCCGTGATGCGGGTCGGCGCCGTGCGGGCCGGAACCGACGATGACGAACGCCACGCCCGAATGTCCCTCGGCGACAATCGCTTCGGCGATGTCGGCGGCGACGTCGGCCTCGGTTCGGCCCGGGACCAGCAGCTCCGGCACCCGGGCATGCACCCGGTCGATAGCTGCACCGGCCTTGCGCAGCGCGTCGATCTCGGCCGCCTCCTTGACCATCCGCAGCTCACTCAGCACACCGGTCGCCAGTACCGGAAGCACGCCCAGCATGGTGGCCAGCGGCAACAGGTGCAGCGCCGGTATCGAATCGGTGACGGCAGTCGCGGTGGGCGCGCCGCCCAATGCCGCAGTCACCAACCGGTACGGATCGTCGCCGTCAACCCAATCCCGCACCCGAAGACCCAGTTCCGCAACGGCAGACTCCTTGAGTGAGGCCAGCTCCAGTCGCGGCACCACGACGGTCGGCTCACCGGAGGCCGGCAGCACCAGCGCGGTGAGTCGTTCGAACGTCTCCGCGCGCGAGCCGATGAGATAGCGCAGGTCGTAACCCGGGGTGATAACCAGACCTGCGAGGCCGGCGTCGGCGGTCGCGGCGGCCGCGGCGGCCAGCCGTCGGGCATACACCCCGGTATCGAATCGGCGAGAGTCCATGGCAGCCAGGCTAACCGCGCTGGCAGGATAACTCGCATGCCCGCTCCCCTGCTGCTCCTGGACGGCGCCAGCATGTGGTTCCGCTCGTATTTCGGAGTGCCGTCGTCGATCACCGCTCCCGACGGCCGGCCGGTCAACGCCGTGCGCGGATTCATCGACTCGGTGGCGGTGGTGGTCAACCGGCAGCGGCCCGGCCGGCTGGTGGTGTGCCTGGACCTGGATTGGCGACCGCAGTTCCGCGTGGACCTCATCCCGTCCTACAAGGCGCATCGGGTGGCTCAAGAAATCAGCGGGCCGGAGCCCGCAGGCCAGCCCGACATCGAGGAAGTGCCCGACGAGCTGACCCCGCAGGTCGACATGATCATGGAGCTGCTGGACGCCTTCGGGATCCCGACGGCGGGCGCACCGGGTTTCGAGGCCGACGACGTGCTGGGCACGCTGGCCGCACAGGAACGCAGCGACCCGGTGGTCGTGGTCAGCGGAGACCGCGACCTGCTGCAGGTGGTGGCCGACGATCCCGTCCCCGTTCGAGTGCTCTACCTGGGCCGCGGGCTGTCCAAAGCCACCTTGTTCGGGCCCGCCGAGGTGGCCGAACAGTATGGGGTGCCGGTGGATCGGGCCGGACCGGCCTACGCCGAACTCGCGCTGCTACGTGGCGATCCGTCCGACGGCCTGCCCGGGGTACCCGGCGTCGGGGAGAAGACGGCGGCAACCCTACTGGCTCAGCACGGCTCGCTGGATCAGATCGTGGCTGCCGCTCACGACCCGAAGTCGGCGATGGCCAACGGACTGCGGGCGAAACTGCTTGCCGCGTCGGCCTATATCGAGGCCGCGGGTTCGGTTGTGCGGGTGGCCACGGACGCGCCGGTCACGCTTTCGACGCCCACCGACGCACTACCGCTGATCGCCGCCAACCCTTCGCGCACCGCCGAGCTGGCGACACGATTTGGCGTCGGGTCTTCGATTACCCGACTGCAGAAAGCGCTCGACACGCTGCCCGCGTGAGCCTATTGCGGCCGGCCGACCTCGTAGGTGCCCTTGTTGTCCTGGAAGGTCACCGTCACGTGCTTTGAAGTGCCGTCGATGCTGACGCTGCAGTCGAAGGTGCCGCCCTTCTTGACGGTGGGGTCTGTGCCGTCGTTGCACTTGACGTCTTTGACGTTCTTCGCGCCGTAGCCGTTGGTCTCGTCGGTCAGGATCTGCTGCACACCGACCTGAGCCTTGTTGACGTCCAGTTTCGTGGTGACGAAGAACCCTGGCTCCCAGAAACCGAGCACCAGGATGGCGCCAATGAAGAGCACGGCGATCACGCCGACCACGCCGCCGATCAGCGCCATCGAACGCTTTGAGCCCGTACCCGACTGGTCGTAGGGACGTGAATTGCCCAGGGTACTGGCCCGGCTGACCGTATGGGCCGGGCTGAACTGGCTGGCCGTACTGGGCCGGCTGACCATACTCATACTGAGCCGGCGGACCATATTGGCCGGGCTGCCCGGGCTGCCCAAACTGAGGGGGCGCGCCGAACTGGGTGGCCTGCGAATTGAAGTCAGACTGCCCGTAGCCGGGCGTGGATGGCGGGTACTGCTGCGGATACGCCGGCTCAGCCGGCTGCTGGTACGGCGGATACTCGGCGGGTGTGTACGCCGGGGCCTGCCACGCCGCTTCCTGAGTCGGCTGCTGCTGCCAGGGAGACCCTGCGGCCATGGTCGCGTCCGAGGAATGATCGCCACCCTGCCCGGGCGGTTGCCACGGCTGCCTCGGGTCTGATCCCTGCGGTCCGCTCATCGTTTCTCCTCAGTCCGTTTTGTCCTGACCACGAACTGGCCCTCACGTGGCCCCTGGTGGTCCAGTATCGATCACATTCCGGATGTAACCGTAGCTCCGGCCCAGCCTACCCGGCGTCAACTGCAACGACGCCGCGCCGAATGTCATTGATAGCGCGCTTGGCGGCAGCCCGCAGCGTCAGGGTCCGGGGCGGCGTTGCGAACCTGGTCCAGTAGGTCGAGCACCTGCCGGCACCAGCGCACGAAATCCCCTGCTGACAAGGGCGAACCGGCGCCCGCCGCGTCGGCAAGGGCCAACGCCGCCGCCAGATCACCGGTCCGCGCCCAGCGGTAGATCAACGTTGACGAAGCCGTCGTCAGGCTCGCGACTCTGGCCAATCCGGTGCGTCTGCTCATCGGCACGCAGCGCCATGGACAGCCTTGATGTCTGAGTCAGCGCCTGCCGCAATCGCGGCGTGGGCACCTCGGCGCCGAATGGGGCGCCCGGGCCGTCACCACCGCGCGTCTCGTAGAGCACCGCTGAGACCGCCGCCGCCAACTCGGCCGGCTTCAAACCCGCCCATGCGCCAGTGCGCAGGCATTCGGCGACCAAAAGATCACTCTCGCTGTAGATCCTCGCCAGCAACCGGCCATCGTCGGTGACCTGAGGATCCGTCGCCGGGCCCTGGATGAACTCACGCTCGGTGAGCAGCCCGACAATCCGGTCGAATGTCTCGGCCAACGAGTTGGTGGCGGCGGCCACCTTCCTGTCCAGCTGCGCGTTGTCCCTTTCGATGCGCAGGTAACGCTCGGCCTGGCGGATCTGAGCCTCGACGCCGGGAGCGTTGTGCGCGGGATGACGGCGCAATTGCTCGCGCAACGACGCCAGCTCCGGATCGTGAAACCCGCCCTCCTTGTTGGCGGCACCACCGGATCGGCGGGCAGCCGGAACCACCAGCCCCGCGGCGGCCGATCGCAGCGCCGACGCCAGATCGCGCCGTACCCGCGGCTGGCGGTGTTCGACCCGCTTGGGCAATGTCATCGACCCGACCGGCGGCGTCGCGCCCGAATAGTCGGCCGGCGAAATCCGCCCCGCCCATCGGTTTTCGGTCAGCACCAACGGCCGCGGGTCCGAGCTGTCGCGGGCGGACTCCAAAACCACCGCAAGCCCCCCGCGGCGGCCGTGGGTGATGGTGATGATGTCCCCCCTGCGCAGCGCTGTCAGCGCATCGCCGGCCGCCTGCCGTCGCTGCAGCCGAGACGCGCGGGCCTGCGATCGCTCCATATCGGACACCTGAGCGCGCAGCCGGGCGTATTCGAGGATCGGCGCATCTGGCCCACCCAGTTCGGTGGCGATCTCATCGAGCATTCGTTGGCCGCGCTCAATACCGCGGACCAGTCCGACGACGGATCGGTCGGCCTGGTACTGGGCGAACGACTGCTCCAGCAGCCGGTGCGCCTGTTCCGGACCCATCCGGTGCACCAGGTTGATCGTCATGTTGTACGACGGGGCAAACGAGCTGCGCAGCGGAAAGGTACGGGTGGAGGCCAAGCCGGCCACCTCGGTTGGCTCGATGTCCGGGTGCCAGAGCACCACCGCGTGACCCTCCACATCGATCCCGCGCCTGCCGGCGCGGCCGGTCAGCTGCGTGTACTCCCCCGGCGTCAGCGGCATGTGCTGCTCGCCGTTGAATTTCACCAGCCGCTCCAGCACCACCGTGCGGGCCGGCATGTTGATGCCGAGCGCCAAGGTTTCGGTGGCGAACACCGCCCTGACCAGGCCGGCGGTGAACAGCTCCTCGACGGTGTGCCGGAATGCCGGCAACATCCCGGCGTGGTGGGCGGCCAAACCGCGCAGCAGCCCCTCGCGCCACTCGTAGTAGCCCAGTACCGCCAGGTCGGAGTCGGCGAGGTCGCCACATCGGTGGTCGATCACCTCTGCGATCTGTGCGCGCTCCTCTTCGCTGGTTAGCCGCAGCGGCGACCGCAGGCACTGATTGACCGCCGCGTCACAACCGGCTCGGGAGAACACGAATGTGATCGCGGGCAACAGCCCGGCGGAGTCCAGGGTCGCGATCACGTCCGGCCGGGCCGGTGGCCGGTAGAAGCGGGGCCGCCCCACCCGGCCGTTACCTCCACGTCCAGAACTGCGGCGCGGCTGCCAACCCGCCATTCGGTCGGCCTCGCGGCGATGTGCGATGTGGCGCAGCAGTTCGGGGTTGACCTGCGACTCTCCTGGCTGGCACCCGACTCGTCATTGTCCCGGTAGTCGAACAGGTCGAAGAGGCGCTTGCCCACCAAGACGTGCTGCCACAACGGCACCGGCCGGTGCTCGTCGACCACCACCGTCGTGTCGCCCCGCACGGTCTGGATCCAGCCGCCGAACTCTTCGGCGTTGCTCACCGTCGCCGACAGGCTGACCACCCGCACCTCGTCGGGCAGATGCAGGATGACCTCCTCCCACACCGGACCCCGCATCCGGTCGGCCAGGAAATGTACCTCGTCCATCACCACGTAGGAAAGTCCCTGTAACGCAGGCGAATCGGCGTAGAGCATATTGCGCAGCACCTCGGTGGTCATCACCACCACGGGCGCGTCGCCGTTGACCGACAGGTCACCGGTCAGCAACCCGATCCGGTCGCGGCCGTAACGTGCCGTGAGATCGGTGTGCTTCTGGTTGCTCAGGGCCTTGAGCGGCGTCGTGTAGAAGCACTTGCCGCCGGAGGCCAGCGCCAGGTGCACCGCGAACTCGCCGACCACCGTCTTGCCGGCGCCGGTCGGAGCGCAGACCAGCACACCGTGGCCGCGTTCCAGCGCAACACAGGCCCGCTGCTGAAAGTCGTCGAGCGAGAAGGGCAGTTCCGCGGTGAACCGGGCCAGCTCGGCCAGGTCGGTCACGCCGCCGCCGCGCGGCGCCAGCGTTTAGGTGACGTCATCATGGGTTCCACCGATGACCGACGGCGCCGGCTCCGGCGAGGGCGGGTCAATGACCGACGCTTCGTCATCGGGAATCAAGGCTTCGCGCTTGGCTTTTCGCTTGTCGTGCAGCCGGGCGACCTGAATGGCGAACTCGAGGAGCACCGTCAGTGCCGCCCCGAGCACGGTCATCGAAAACGGGTCCGAGCCCGGCGTGAACACCGCCGCGAACACGAACATCGCGAAGATCAGACCGCGCCGCCAGGACTTGAGCCGCTGATAGGTCAGCATGCCCGTCATGTTGAGCATGACGATCAGCAGGGGAAACTCGAAGCTGATCCCGAATACCACCAGCAGATTCAGCAGGAAGCCGAAATACCGGTCGCCGGATAGCGCGGTCACCTGCACGTCGCTGCCGACGGTCAACAAGAAGCCCAGGGCCTTGGACAGCACCAGATAGGCCAGCACGGCACCGACGACGAACAGCGCCGCCGCCGGGATCACGAACCCCACCGCGAAGCGGCGCTCCTTCTTGTAGAGACCAGGCGTTATGAACGCCCAGAGCTGGTAAAACCACACCGGGCAGGCCAGCACGATCCCGGCCGTCATCCCGACCTTGAGCCGCAGCATGAACTGGTCGAACGGCGCGGTGGCCAGCAACCGGCACTGGCCGTCAGCGCTGATATCCGCCCGCGCCGACTGCGGCAAAGCACAGTAGGGATGCCGCAGCCACTCGCCGAGACTCTGCAGCCCGAAGATCGGATGCGAGTACCAAATGAACCCGAAAATTGTGGTGACCAGGATCGCGGCCACCGATATCAGCAGCCGACTGCGGAGTTCGGTCAGGTGATCGACCAGCGACATCGTCGCGTCAGGATTGACGCGACTGCGCCTCACGCGAGGGTTGAGCCGCTTGAGTAGACCGGCGGCGCGCGCTGAGGCCCGGAAACCATTCACGGCGTTCGGTCAGTGACGCTCGGGCACCGGCGACGGTGATGCCGGGCTAAGCCGGCCGCGCCTCGGTGTGACCCTGCTCAGCGGTCGCTGAAGGGTCGACCCGCTGCGATTGCACCGGTGTAGGGGTCTCAATAGGCGCTTCCGCTTTGTTCTCGTTCTGCAGCTCACGGACCTCGGACTTAAAGATTCGCAATGACTTGCCCAACGAGCGCGCCGCATCGGGGAGCTTCTTGGCACCGAACAGCACGATCACCACAACAGCGAGGATCGCCCAATGCCACGGACTAAGACTGCCCACTTTGATTACCTCCAGACGTTCCCCTGATGTTACCGCAGCAGGCGCGGCTCTCCCGGGTAAGCGACCGTACCCGCACTGCGCGCCGTGCCGCCTACACCGCCCTGGGCCCGGCGTGACGCGGGATCAGGCCTGCTCAGTGCCCTTCGGAGGCCTGGTAGGACGCCACGGCCGCCGCAGCGGCAGCGCGCACACGCTGTGCGAGCGACGCAGGTGCCAGCACCTGCACAGCTGACCCGAAGCCCAGCACCAGGCGAGCCATCCATTCGTCAGAGGCATAGGTCATGGTCACTTCACAAGAGCCGTCGGGCAGCTCGCGCACCTCCCGCATCGGGTAGTACTCGAACATCCACGACGCCGACGGTGAAACCCGCAGCGTCGCCGACGGCAGTGACGGATCGCCGTCGAACAGCGACGTGTCCGGTGGTGCTTGCCGCGCCGGTTCCGGCGGCACGGCCGGCTCGCCCAACTCGATGGCATCGACGATCCGGTCGAAGCGGAACAGCCGCACCCCCTCGGCCTCGCGTGACCAGGCCTCGAGGTAGCTGTGGCCGCCGATCAGAAGCACCCGGATGGGGTCAACGGTCCGGGTGGTGAGCGAGTCATGCGACGCGGCGTAGTAGTCGATGGTCAGGGCGTGTTCGTCATGTATGGCGGCGCGCACCGCGGCCGCCGCCCGGCTCTCGACGGGCGCCGGTTCGTCCACGGCGGCCACAGTCATGTCGTGCCCGACGGCACCGGCCGCGGCCGCGAGCTTGGCGATCGCGCTGCGCGCCGCCTGCGGATCGACCACGCCGGGTATGTCCGCGAGTGCCCGCAGCGCCACCAGCAGGCCGGTGGCCTCGGGCGAGGTCAGCTGAAGCGGCCGGTCGATGCCCGCCGAGAACGTCACTGCAACGGTGTCACCAGAGAACTGGAAGTCGATGAGATCGCCCGGGCCGTAGCCGGGAAGGCCGCACATCCACAGCTGGTTGAGATCCTCCTCCAGCTGCTTGGCGGACACACCAAGCTCGGCGGCGGCTTCTGCGCGGGTAATCCGCGGGTTGGCCTGGAAGTACGGCACCATGTTGAGCAGCCGAACCAGTCGGGTGGACACGGGTGTCATTGGCGCCGCTCCTCCTCATCGCTTCGCTCTGCATCGTCACCGGCGCGTGTCATTGGCGCCGCTCCTCCTCATCGCTTCGCTCTGCATCGTCACCGGCGCGTGTCATTGGCGCCGCTCCTCCTCATCGCTTCGCTCTGCATCGTCACCGGCGCGTGTCATTGGCGCCGCTCCTCCTCATCGCTTCGCTCTGCATCGTCACCGGCGCGTGTCATTGGCGCCGCTCCTCCTCATCGCTTCGCTCTGCATCGTCACCGGCGCGTGTCATGCCGGCACCTCCCCCGTACCTTTCATCCCGGCCTGGGCGCGCAGCCGGGCCAGCACATCCTCGCGCAGGGATTGCGGCTCCAACACGATCGCGTCGGCCCCGTAGCCGGTGACGTCCCGTGCCAACCGGTCGCTGGATCCGATGTCGAGCTCGATCACTTCGCCGTCGCGACCGGCCAGTTGCCGGGGTCCAACGGTTCTTCCCGCACGTCGCAGCGCGGTGGCCCGCCCGTCGGCGACCCATACCGTGGCCTGCACACCGGTCGGCGCCTCACTGACCGTCCGGGCGACAATCTTGCGCAGGTCCTCGCCGTCGGGCACGGCGATCGCGCCAGCCGGGCCGATCGGCGTGACGTCAGCACCGATCCGCGACAGCCGGAAGGTGCGGGTGGCGTCGCGGTCGCGGTCGTGGCCGACGAGATACCAGCGGCCCTTCTCGGTGACCACACCCCACGGTTCGACGGTGCGGGTGGTGTAAGGAGCGGCGCGCGACGATCGATGCGGGAACTGCACTGCCTGCCGGGAATCAATGGCCGACAAGAGGATTCCGAGAACGACCTCGGACCCGCGCAGACCCGGCACGCCAGCCGGGGAGGCGATGGCGACCGGGGCGTCGGGATCGACGTCCACTCCGGCCGCGCGCAGCTTGAGCAAGGCGCCTTGGGTCGCGGTGATCAATTCGGGCGACTCCCACAGCTGTGCGGCAACTGCTACCGCCGCCGCCTCGTCCGGGGTCAGCTCGACGGGAGGCAGCGCGTAGGCGTCGCGGTTGACGCGGTAGCCCTCGGTGGGGTCCAGATTCGACACCCTTCCGACCTCGAGCGGGATGCCTAGGTCGCGCAGCTCGTTCTTGTCGCGCTCGAACATCCGGGAGAACGCCTCAGCGCTGGGGCTGTCCGAATAACCGGCCACGCTGGACCTGATTTTTTCGGCGGTTATGTAGCTGCGGGTGGACAATAGGGCGATGACGAGGTTTACCAGCCGTTCGACTTTCGAGGTCACCACCCGTAGCAGCTTAGGGGTGCAGTAACGCCAGTCGGAGATGGGTGTGTCGGTCACGTCGGCGAGTTTGAGCGACGAGGCTGCAGGCAACCCGCCAGTTATCATCGCGGGAACGCGGACCCGCGCAGCGGGCGAGTCGTTAGCAGGCGCTGAACGCGGCTGCGGAGGGAGTGTGGCGTGACCGAGTTCGATAGCCAGCCCGGTCGCGCCACGCCGCAGCTGCCAGAGCTCACCCACGCACAAAGCGAAGCCGACGAAAACGATTTGCAGGCCGGGCTGATCGGACTGGCGGGGATTACGGTGGGTGCCCTGACCGTGGACGAGTTGCTCACCCAGGTGGCCGAGTTTGCCGCACATGCGATTCCGGGCGTCGACGGTGCCGGTGCGACCGTAGCCCACCCGTCTTGGGCGCGATCGCGTATCCAGGCGTGGGCAGTGAGCGCGGAGTTCGTCGATGATATCGACACCTTTCAGTACGAGATCCACAACGAAGGGCCGGGCATCACCGCTATGCGCAGCCGGCGGCCCTGCATCAGTGGGTCGATCGGTGACGACACACGTTGGCCACGCTTCGGCGCCGCGATTGCCCACTTGGGGGTGAACTCGGCGCTGTCCCTGCCGCTGATGCTCGGCGAGCAGCTGATCGGTGCCATCGACGCCTACGCATACAAACCCGACGCATTCGCCGAACACGCCGTGGAGATGGGCGCAAAGTTCGCTGGACCCGCGGCTGTGTCGCTCCACAACGCGCGGTTGCTGATGGAGGCCCGTTACCAGGCCGAGCAACTGCAGCGCACATTGGGCAGCCGGTCGGTCATCGACCAGGCGATCGGTGTCATCCGTAGCCAGTCCGGGGCCAGCGCCGAGGAGGCCTTCGCCCGGATGGTCAAGATCAGTCAGTCCACGAACACCAAGCTGCACGTCATCGCCGAGCGACTGGTCGACGAATCGGTGAGCCGCGCCCGCCACCAGCAGTCCTGACCGCGGCTGTCGGGGGACTAGATCTACGCTGGCGGGGCGGCTTTCATCGTTGTTATTGCCGCCAGGATCTCAGGGCGGCTATCGGGTTGAGCTATCAGCCGCCGCGCGACGTCGGTCAGATGATAATTGTGGGACCGCGCGTAACGACGCAACAACGTAAACGCGTCCGCCACCGACACGTTGAGGCGCTCGCGAAGGAAACCCTTGGCCTGCTCGACCACCAGGCGGGCGGTCAGTGCGGTACGCAAGCGTGGCACGACCGCCGACGCCGTTGGGGCGCGTTCCTGCAGGATCGCCACACACGCGATGTGCGCCAGGCTTTGGCCAACCAGTAGATCAGCCTCATCGAGCTCGCCCGAATGGGTACCGAACAGGCCCAG
Source organism: uncultured Actinomycetota bacterium (assembly GCA_963763005.1). GTDB lineage: Bacteria > Actinomycetota > Actinomycetes > Mycobacteriales > Mycobacteriaceae > Mycobacterium. The sequence continues at coordinate 233,491 of CAVXMI010000004.1, read as the reverse complement.
GGCACCCAACACAATTCCGGCTGCACGCATCGGCACCGCGTGCACCGAGGCGAAGCCAGCGTCGACGGCCGCGGGCACAAACCGCGGCCAGCTCGTTGACGCTGCCGCTAGGTCCGCCACCGAAACCGGCCGCCCGCTGGCGTAACAGTCCACGCACGGCCCTTCCTCGGCCTGCAACTGGAAAAGTTCCAAATCGCGCGCCTGCTCCGAAGTCGCAGCCAACAGTTGCAACTTCCCGAGCGGGCCGACAAGCAGGAACCCGGCCGCGGCAACATCCAGTAGCTCGGCGCAGCGTTCTGTGAGTTCGGTCGACAAATCGACCACATCAAAGTCGTCGAGCAGGTTGTCGACGAGCGATACGACAGCGTCCAAGACCCGTGTTTCACGAGCAGTATCGGTCACCTTCGGCTCCTTCCTGGATGGTCCCGCGTGATGCGCCGAAGGTTTCGTCCCACTTGAGGTGAGCGCATCAATCATCCTCCAGCCGCAGTCGACGGTCCAGAATGTCGCGCGCGACGTCGATAGCGCTGCGGTCGGTTGCGTACGCGTGTGCCCGCAGCCGGACCAGGGCCTCTGCGGGGTCGATGCCGAGCTGAGCCATCACCATGCCGGTCGCCTGGCTGACCTCCGCACGAGACAGCGCATTCAGTTCTGCCCAGGCGTCGCTGCCGGGGTCGGAAACTGCGGCCTGCAGGTCTGCATCCATGAGATCGAGCACCGGGATGGCTGCCAACTCGGCGGCCGCGACCGCGCCGACCAGTTGCGTCGGCCCGCAACGGGCCCGGCTTGGCGCAAAACAGGTCTAGTGCTCCTACATATTCGCCCGCCACCAGCACCGGCATCGCGTACACCCCTCGGATCTGGTGGGCCAGCATCGCGGGCCCGTACACGGGCCACCGTGCATCGTTTGGGTCGGCAAGGTCGACGACCATGAGGGGAGCCCGAAGAGCCACCGAGTCCAAACATGGCCCCTCGCCCATTGTGAACTGCAGCTCGTCACATATCCGCGCCAGCGGACCGCTCGACCCCAGTGTTGCGGCATTGGCGCCGTCGAAGACCAGCGAGATCGCCACAGCATCGACGTCGAGCAGCGTCACGCAGGCCCGGCAAAGACGGTCTGCGGCCTCAAGCCTGCGTTCCTCACCGACAGCAGCGAGCAGTTGCTCATGGATGGTCACTTGTTATCCGACCACAGGTCGGACCGTTCAGCGCAACTGCCCGGATACTTCGTTCGTCGCGTCATCTGTCCACCATTCACTAGCTCCAGTGTGCCGGCGAGTCCGACCCCTTCCAGCCTTGCGGCCGGAAGCTGCCCATGAGCCGCCGGGTACTGGTGGCTCGGTCGGTTGTTTGGACCACCGTGTCTCGGAGTACCGAATCAGCTGTGTCGAGCTTAGAAGGTCTCCGTAGCAGATAAACCCGAAATCGTTAGGAAAAAATCGTGACCCACACAGCCACCGACAAGCTCATGGGTCAACTTCGCATACCGCATCGGCGCACCCAGCAACTGCGGGTTTTGCGGCAACTGTCTACATGCTGGCGATCAGACGTTTGACCCGCTCGTCGACCGCACGGAACGGGTCTTTGCAGAGCACGGTGCGCTGCGCCTGGTCGTTGAGCTTGAGGTGTACCCAGTCGACGGTGAAGTCACGCCCTGCGGCCTGCGCGGCGCTGATGAACTCGCCGCGCAGTCTGGCGCGGGTGGTCTGCGGCGGATGGTCGACGGCCTCCGCGATTTCCTCGTCGGTGGTGATACGGGCCGCCAGGCCCTTGCGCTGCAGCAGATCGAATACACCGCGGCCACGCTTGATGTCGTGGTAGGCCAGATCCAGCTGCGCGATCTTCGGGTCGGACAAGTCCATGCTGTAGCGGTCCTGATAGCGCTGGAACAGCTTGCGTTTGATCACCCAGTCGATCTCGGTGTCGACCTTGGCAAAATCCTGGCTCTCGACGGCGTCGAGCTGACGGCCCCACAGGTCGACCACCTGCTCGACCTGTGCGTCGGGCTCCCGGGTCTGCAGATGCTCTACGGCGCGGGTGTAGTACTCCCGCTGGATGTCCAGCGCACTGGCCTGACGCCCGCCCGCCAGCCGCACCGGCCGGCGGCCGGTGGTGTCGTGGCTGACCTCGCGGATGGCGCGGATCGGGTTGTCCAGCGAAAAGTCGCGAAACGCGACCCCGGCTTCGATCATTTCCAGCACGAGCGCCGCGGTGCCCACCTTGAGCATGGTGCTGGCCTCACACATGTTGGAGTCGCCGACGATGACGTGCAGCCGCCGGTACTTTTCGGCGTCGGCATGTGGCTCGTCGCGGGTGTTGATGATCGGTCGACTGCGGGTGGTAGCCGAGGAGACACCCTCCCAGATGTGCTCGGCACGTTGCGAAAGACAGAACGTCGCGGCTTTGGGGGTCTGCAGCACCTTACCGGCCCCACAGATCAGCTGGCGCGTGACCAGGAAAGGCAGCAGCACGTCGGATATCCGGGAGAACTCGCCGGCGCGCACGATCAGGTAGTTCTCATGGCAGCCGTAGGAGTTGCCCGCCGAATCGGTGTTGTTCTTGAACAGGTAGATGTCGCCACCGATGCCCTCGTCGGCAAGCCGCTGCTCAGCGTCGATGAGCAGATCTTCGAGCACCCATTCGCCGGCCCGATCGTGGGTGACCAGCTGCACCAGGCTGTCGCACTCGGCGGTGGCGTACTCGGGATGGCTGCCCACGTCGAGGTAGAGGCGCGCGCCGTTACGCAAGAAAACGTTGGAGCTGCGGCCCCAGGACACCACCCGGCGGAACAAGTAGCGGGCCACCTCGTCCGGGGACAGGCGGCGATGGCCGTGGAAGGTGCAGGTGACACCGAACTCCGTCTCGATGCCCATGATTCGCCGCTGCACGTAATCGAGGGTACTGGTTGTCTGACCGGGACGGTGAGGAGCCGCGCCCGGAGATGGGGGGCCGGGCTGATCACCAAGGGCCATCGACGTGCCACAGAACCCGCGGATTGCGTCAGCCGCGCGGCCCATCCGCGCCGGATTGACCGACCACCTGCCCGCCCCCCGGCCGAGACCACCCGTCCCGCCCGGTTGGCCAACGCCGCTAACGGTCGCCCCGTGGCCGCTTTGCCGATCAGCGGGCGCCACGACAGTGCCTCGATGGACACTATTGACCTGGATAATCCTTGAGTCGCTGATGGCAACGCAGGCGGCCGCAGCGTGCGGCCTAGTCCGCCGATTCGCCGTCAGAATCCGACGATTCGCCCTCGGTTTCCGAGTCCTTGGAATCCAGTTCCTGCAACAGTGGCTCCAGCGCAGAGCGGGTGAGCCGCCGGAACGCTCGCCGCGGCCGATTGGCGTCCAGAATGGCGACTTCCAGGCTGGCCACACCCACAGCCGGCTGACCGTTGCCCGAGGTATCGGCACTGCCCGCCCGTAGGGCCTCCACTGCGATCCGCAAAGCGCCAGGCAGGTCGGCGTTCTCGGTGTAGGACTGCTTCAGCGCGGTAGCGATCGGCTCTGTGGTGCCGCCCATCACCACGAAATGCGGCTCGTCGGCGATCGAACCGTCGTAGGTGATCCGATACAGCTCAGGTGCTTTCGTTTCGCCGTAGTGGGCGACTTCGGCCACACACAGCTCGACTTCGTAGGGCTTGGCCTGCTCGGTGAAGATGCTGCCCAACGTCTGCGCGTAGACGTATGCCAGCTGCCGGCCCGTGACGTCGCGGCGGTCGTAGGCGTAGCCGCGGGTGTCGGCGAACTGGATCCCGCCGCGGCGCAAATTATCGAATTCGTTGAACTTGCCGGCCGCCGCAAAGCCCACCCGATCGTAGAGTTCACTGATCTTCTGTAGCGACCGAGACGGGTTCTCCGCCACGAACAGCACACCGTCGGCGTAGGCCAGTGCCACCACGCTGCGGCCGCGAGCAATACCCTTGCGCGCGAGCTCGCTGCGCTCGCGCATCGCCTGCTCGGGCGAGATGAAATAGGGGAAGCTCACTTCTCACCGCCGTCGGTCCCGAAAGTATCAGCGCGCGAGCGACTTTCGATTACTTCCCGGGCCAATTCGGCGATGCGGCTCTCGGGCACATCGACAGCCCCGTCGACGCCGACGGCGACCGCCGTGGGATAGATGCCGCGAACCAGATCGGGTCCGCCCGTGGCGGAATCGTCGTCGGCGGCGTCGTAGAGCGCCTCCACGGCTACCCGCAGCGCCGAATCGGCATCGGTCACCTGCGAATACAACTTCTTCATCGACGACTTGGCGAAAATCGACCCCGAGCCCACCGACTGGTAGCCCTCTTCCTCGATGTTCCAACCGCCGGCGGCATCGAATGAGACGATGCGGCCCGCGTTCTGCGGGTCGGACGCGTGGATGTCATAGCCCGCCAGCAGCGGCACCGCCACCAGCCCCTGCATCGCGGCCGCCAGATTGCCACGCACCATGATCGCGAGCCGGTTGACCTTGCCGGCAAATGTGAGCGGCAAGCCTTCCAGCTTCTCGTAGTGCTCGAGTTCGACCGCGTAAAGGCGGGCGAACTCGACGGCGATCGCAGCGGTACCCGCGATGCCGGTGGCGGTGTAGTCGTCGGTGATGTAAACCTTGCGCACATCGCGTCCGGCGATCATGTTGCCCTGCGTCGAGCGCCGGTCGCCGGCGACGACGACACCCCCGGGGTATTTCAGCGCGACGATGGTGGTGCCGTGCGCCAGTTGGCCACCGGCACCGCCGGGTTGTGCGGCACCGCTGAGGCTGGCCGGCAGCAACTCCGGCGCCTGACGGCGCAAGAAGTCAGCAAACGAGGAAAGGTTTACAGCGGGGGCTCCGGAACGTGCTGAACTGGTGGATAGCCGATCGGGCAACGGCCAGGTCACTGTCCGCCCTTTTGGACGTATGCGCGGACGAAGTCCTCGGCGTTCTCCTCGAGCACGTCGTCAATCTCGTCGAGCAGATCGTCGGTATCCTCGGCCAGCTTCTCGCGACGCTCCTGGCCCGCGGCGGTGCTGCCGGCGAGGTCGTCATCATCGCCGCCACCACCACCACGTTTTGTCTGCTCCTGAGCCATCGCCGCCTCCTGCTTCGTCATCGGCCCCGGGTGCTTGTCACACGCCCGCTGGTCTTCTCTACCCTACCGGTCAACACCGACGTTTCCCGGACTAACGAGCCCCGATTGCCCGGCTCCTCAGCGGGCCGCGACCGGCCCGCATCGTCGCCGAGCGGCTTCAGCTGGTCAGTTGTTCCACCAATTCGACTGCGCTATCCACCGAATCCAATAGCGCTCCGACGTGCGCCTTACTGCCGCGCAGCGGTTCCAGCGTCGGGATACGCACCAGCGAGTCGCCACCCAGGTCGAAGATCACCGAGTCCCAGCTGGCCGCGGCGATGTCGGCCCCGAATCGGCGCAGGCATTCGCCGCGGAAGTACGCGCGAGTGTCGGTCGGCGGGTTGCCCACCGCGCTGAGCACCTGGTGTTCTGTGACCAGTCGCTTCATCGAACCGCGCGCAACCAGCCGGTTGTACAGCCCCTTGTCCAGCCGGACATCGGAATACTGCAGGTCGACGAGGTGCAGCCGGGGCGCCGACCAGTTCAGGTTCTCCCGCCGCCGGAAACCTTCGAGCAACCGCAGCTTGGCCGGCCAGTCCAGCAGCTCGGCGCAGTCCATCGGGTCGCGCTCGAGCTGGTCGAGCACGTGTGCCCAGGTCTCCACGACGTCAGACGCCCGGGGGTCCGGGTCGCGGCTGTCGACCAGCTTGGCCACCCGGTCGAGGTAGATCCGTTGCAGCGCAAGGCCGGTCAGTTCACGACCGTCGACCAGGGCCACCGTCGCCCGCAGCGACGGATCCCGGCTGATCGCGTGGACCGCATGCACCGGGCGAGCCAGCGCCAGATCGGTCAGGTCGACACCTTCTTCGATCAGGTCGAGCACCAGTGCCGTGGCGCCCAGCTTCAAGTAGGTCGACGTCTCGGCAAGGTTGGCATCGCCGATGATGACGTGCAGCCGGCGGTACCTGTCGGCGTCGGCGTGTGGTTCGTCGCGGGTGTTGATGATGCCGCGTTTCAGCGTGGTCTCCAGCCCGACCTCGACCTCGATGTAGTCAGAACGCTGGGACAGCTGGAAGCCCGCCTCGTCACCGGAGGGCCCGATGCCGACCCGGCCCGAGCCGGTCACCACCTGCCGGGACACCAGGAACGGCGTCAGCCCGGCGATGATGGCCGAGAACGGCGTTTGCCGCGACATCAGGTAGTTCTCGTGCGACCCGTAGGAGGCTCCTTTGCCGTCGACGTTGTTCTTGTACAGCTGCAGTTTGGCGGCTCCGGGCACGCTGGCGACGTGCCGGGCGGCTGCCTCCATCACCCGCTCGCCGGCTTTGTCCCAGATCACCGCGTCGAGCGGGTCGGTGCATTCGGGCGCGGAGTATTCGGGGTGCGCGTGGTCGACGTACAGCCGCGCTCCGTTGGTCAGGATCATGTTGGCGGCACCGACCTCGTCGGCGTCGACCACTGGGGGCGGGCCGGCCGCGCGGCTCAGGTCGAAGCCCCGGGCGTCCCGCAGCGGCGATTCCACCTCGTAGTCCCAGCGGGTGCGTTTGGCGCGCTGAATGCCTGCGGCGGCGGCGTAGGCCAGCACCGCCTGCGTCGAGGTGAGGATCGGGTTGGCGGTCGGGTCCGACGGCGATGAGATGCCGTACTCGACCTCCGTTCCGATAATCCGTTGCATGCCTTAGAGCCTAGGCCCGGCGACGATGCGGGCCGTCCACGGCCCGCTGAGAAGGCGGGCAATCGGAAAAGGCCCGGCGACGATGCGGGCCGTGGACGGCCCGCTGAGGAGGCGGGCAATCGGAAAAGGCCCGGCGACGATGCGGGCCGTCCACGGCCCGCTGAGGAGGCGGGCAATCGGAAAACGCCCGGCGACGATGCGGGCCGTCCACGGCCCGCTGAGGAGGCGGGCAATCGGAAAACGCCCGGCGAGGATGCGGGCCGTGAACGGCCCGCTGAGGAGGCGCGGGGGGCGTGATCACCGCTAGGGTGAGCCGGCATGAACCTTTCTCTCCGCCGCACGCCGGCACGCCGGGAACTGGCGGCTGCCGCGGCTGAAAGCTGGTTCTTACAGCGCGGCTTGCCGTCCGTGCTGACCACCCGGGGCCGGTGGCGACGGCTCTGGCCACGATCGGCGCCCATGCTGGCGGCGTACGCGACGCTGCACTGCTGGACCCTGCCAATCCTGCTGATCACCCATGGCGACGAAGTCGTCATCGATGGACAGCCAGCGCCCCGAGAGTGGGTGCTGCTGGCGCTAATCGCCCTCGCTCCGGCACTGATCACGTTTGTCGGCTGGTTGGTGTCCCGCCTATCAGACAGCCGGAAGCGTTCGGTTGCAGCGACCGTTGCGGTCTCCATCGTGGGGATCGTCTTAGTCGTCGAAACCTCCCTATCCCACCTGCCGGACGCGGCCGTCGTCGCGGTCTTGGTGCTGCTCGTCACCGCCAGCGGTGCCGGGTCGGTGGTCGGATGGTCGGTGCGCATGACCCTGTCGCACCTTGCGACGATGGGTGCTCTGGCGGTCCGGGCCCTGCCGGTCGTTCTGCTGACCACATTGGTGTTCTTCAACAGCAACATCTGGCTTATGGCCTCGATGATCAGCGCTAAGAGGTTGGGGCTGGCCATGGTATTTCTGGTCAGCATCGCCGGCGCGTTCGTCGTCTCCGTCACCCTGGATCGGGTCAGACCGATGCTGCAGTCACCCACAGCGCTGCCCAACGATTGCCAAGAGCTCGCCGACACGCCGTTTGCGGCGATGCCGGATTCGCCGAGCAACCCCCCACTGACCAGGATCGAGCGCGTCAACGTGGTCTTCGTGCTGGCCGCCTCCCAACTGGCGCAGATCATGGTGGTGGCAGTGCTGACCGCCGCGATCTATCTGATCCTCGGGCTGATCGTGCTTAGTCCAGCGCTGCTCAAGCAATGGACCCACAACGGGTCCAGCAGCGCGACCGTGCTGGCCCTGACCGTTCCGGTACCCGATTCGCTGATACACCTGTGTCTTTTCCTCGGCGCGTTGACGTTCATGTACATCAGCGCCCGCGCGGTTGGTGACGCCGAATACCGCGCGACATTCGTCGACCCGCTGATGGACGACCTGCACGTCACCCTGATCGCTCGCAACCGCTACCGCAGCAACATCGCCGTCGCCGATGTTGACGCCGGTCACGTCAGTGATTAATTTCACCCTGGTGCCGGCCGAAGAAGTGCGCGAAAAGGTAACCGACATATCGGGGAAGCGTTACGGCGAGGTGCTTCTTGTGGAAGTCGGCGAGTCCGGGCCGCAGGCCACCGTCTACAACAGCTTCCCACTCAACGACTGCCCTGCCGAGCTGTGGTCAGCGCTCGACCCGCAGGCCCTCGCCGCCGAAAACGGTGCTGCCGCGGCCCTGCTCAACGGTCCGCGCTACTGGCTGATGAACGGCATCGAAAAGACACCGCAGGGCCCGCCGGTGACCAAGACCTTCGGCGGGATCGCGATGCTCCGGCAGGCCACGGTCCTGCTGTCGTCGATGAACCCCGCGCCCTACACCGTCAATCAGGTGAGCCGCAACGCCGTCTTCATCTTCGACGCCGGGGAAGAGGTCTACGAACTCCAGGACCCTGACGGACGGCGCTGGGTGATGCAGACCTGGAGCCAGGTCGTGGACCCCAACCTGTCACGCGCCGACCTACCCGGCTTGGCCTCCCGGCTCAACCTGCCGGAAGGGTGGTCCTACCAGCCGCGCGTGCTCACCGACACGCTACGGGTGGACACCACGACCCGACCCGCCCACGTCACGCAGGACGACTTGACCAACAGCTATTCGCTGGTGACCGACTGACCGCTACAGGTACTGGCCGAGGTTGGATTCGGTATCAATGGCCCGGCTGGCGCTCGAACTCTTGCCGGTGACCAGGGTGCGGATGTAAACGATCCGCTCGCCCTTCTTGCCCGAAATCCGCGCCCAGTCATCGGGGTTGGTGGTGTTGGGCAGGTCCTCGTTCTCGGCGAACTCGTCGACGATCGAGTCGAGCAGATGCTGTATACGCAGCCCCCGTTGCCCGGTCTCCAGCACCGATTTGATGGCGTTCTTCTTGGCCCGGTCGACCACGTTCTGGATCATCGCCCCGGAGTTGAAGTCCTTGAAGTACATGACTTCCTTGTCACCGTTGGCGTAGGTGACCTCCAGGAACCGGTTGTCATCGATCTCGGCGTACATCCGGTCGACAACCTTCTCGATCATCGCCTTGATGCACGCCGCACGGTCACCCTCGAACTCGGCGATGTCGTCGGCATGAACCGGCAGGGCCTCGGTCAGGTACTTCGAGTAGATGTCTTGAGCCGCTTCGGCATCGGGCCGCTCGATCTTGATCTTCACGTCAAGACGCCCGGGCCGCAGGATGGCCGGGTCGATCATGTCCTCGCGGTTGGAGGCGCCGATCACGATGACGTTCTCGAGTCCCTCCACCCCGTCGATCTCACTGAGCAGCTGCGGGACCACGGTCGTCTCGACGTCCGAGGAGACACCGGTACCGCGGGTGCGGAAGATCGAGTCCATCTCGTCGAAGAACACGATCACCGGCGTACCTTCCGACGCCTTCTCGCGGGCTCGCTGGAAGATCAGCCGGATGTGGCGTTCGGTCTCGCCGACGAACTTGTTCAGCAGCTCGGGGCCTTTGATGTTGAGGAAGTACGACTTCGCCTCGCGGGCGTCGTCGCCACGGACCTCGGCCATCTTCTTGGCCAGCGAGTTGGCCACGGCCTTGGCGATCAATGTCTTACCGCAGCCGGGCGGGCCGTAGAGCAGGACGCCCTTAGGCGGTCGCAGCGCGTACTCCCGGTACAGCTCCTTGTGCAGGAACGGCAGCTCGACGGCGTCGCGGATCTGCTCGATCTGGCGGGTCAGACCGCCGATGTCCCGGTAGCTGACATCGGGCACCTCTTCGAGCACCAGGTCCTCGACCTCGGCCTTGGGGATGCGCTCGAAGGCGTAGCCGGCTTTGGTGTCGACCAGCAACGAGTCGCCCGGCCGCAGCTTGCGGGGCCGGGTGTCGTCGCTGTCGGCGTCAGGGACACCGTCCGGCAAATCCTCGGCGACCAACGGGTCGGCCAGCCACACGATGCGTTCCTCGTCGGCGTGCCCGACCACCAGGGCCCGGTGACCATCGGCCAGAACCTCGCGCAGGGTGGATATCTCGCCGACCGATTCGAACGTGCCGGCCTCGACGACGGTCAGGGCTTCGTTGAGCCGGACCGTTTGGCCCTTCTTGATGGACGTCGCGTCAATGTTCGGCGAGCACGTCAGGCGCATCTTGCGACCCGATGTGAACACGTCCACCGTTTCGTCGTCGTGGGCGAACAGCATGACGCCGTAGCCGCTGGGCGGCTGCCCCAGCCGGTCGACTTCCTCACGCAGCGCCAGCAGTTGTTGGCGGGCCTCTTTAAGAGTTTCCATTAATTTGGAATTGCGGGCCGCAAGTGAGTCGATACGGGCTTCGAGTTGATGCACATCGCGGGCAGAACGCGCAGGGCTCTGCTGTCCAACCACGTTCTCAAGTTGCTCGCGCAGCACCGCAGCTTCACGCCGCAGCTGTTCCAACTCTGCAGCATCGTCGCTGGACAGGGGGATATCGCGGGGGGTCCCGAATGCTTCAGAACGCTCTGAGTCACTCATGTTGCGCTCCTTTCCCGCACCAGGAATGGCGCGGCGGATACATCAACGCTACCGGCCATTGCGGCTTGATGTGCGGAACCAAATGCCGCCGAAAAGTAACAATCTTGGTCTCGCTGGTAATCTCAGCTTCCACTCGGGCCGATCGAAAGGAGCGGTGTGACCACGAAATCCCTAGCCACAGGTGCCACGGCCCTCGCCGTGCTCGGTGCCGCAGCTGCGGGTGTGACGTCCATTGCATCCCCGCGCCGCCTATAGCCGAGCCTGCCGCTGGATGCACCGACACCTCTGCGTAGCCCTGGGCGCCGTCACGGTCGTGGCGGCGCTGGAGCTCTCGGGGTGTTCGCATGACGCGTCCAAGAAATCGTCGTCGACTGTCCCATCAGTGCCGCCCGCCACTTCGAGTGTGCTCGCCACTTCGAGTGTGCTCGGGGCCCCGCCGACTGCTCCCCTGCCCGCACCCGAAGCCCTGGTCGATGTGCTGTCCCGGCTGGCCGACCCGGCCGTAGCGGGAGCCAACAAGGTGAACCTCGTCGAAGGCTCAACCCCCGAGACCGCCGACGCCCTGGACAAGTTCACCACCGCTGCGCGGGACGGCGGCTACCTTCCCATGACCTTCGCGGCGAACAACATCGCATGGTCGGACAAGACCCCGTCCGACGTGGTGGCCACGATAATCGTCACCACCGCCCAACCCAACAATCGTGAATTCACCTTCCCGATGGAGTTCACGCCCTTCCAAGGAGGGTGGCAGTTATCCCGGCGAACCGCGGAAATGCTGCTGGCCCTGGGTAATTCACAGAGTTCCGCGCCCCCGACTACGGGCCCTGCGCCAAACCCGGAACCAAGCCCGGAACCAAGCCCGGCACCGGCCCCGTCTTCGACTCCCGCTGGCTGAGGGCCCGCGGATGTGGATCGGCTGGCTCGAGTTCGATGTGTTGCTCGGCGACGTGCGATCGCTCAAACAGAAGCGGTCGCTGATCCGTCCCCTTCTCGCGGAGCTGCAGCGCAAGTTCAGCGTCTCGGCCGCCGAGACGGGGTCGCGCGACCTGCACCGACGCGCGGGCGTCGGCGTGGCCATGGTGTCCGGCGACCGCAGCCATGCCGTCGATGTCCTAGACGCGGCCGAACGCCTGGTAGCCGCACATCCCGAGTTCGAGTTGCTGTCCGTACGCCGCTCGCTGCGGCGCAGCGAGGATTAGCCCAGCAGCTAACCGTCGCGTCCCTCGCGCTTGCGACCAAGCGGAGCAGGGGCGACCGCGCCGGGCGCCAGCCGGCGCGTTGCCACCAGGAATGCGGTGTGCCCGCGCATCGAATGCTGCGGTCGCACGGCCAGCCCGACGACGTTCCAGCCCCGCTGCAGCGTCTCCCACGATCTCGGTTCGGTCCAGCACTGCTGAGCCCGCACCGCCTCCACAACCCTCGACAGCTGCGTGACGGTCGCCACATAGATCACCAGCACACCGCCGGCGACCACCAGCCTCGATACCGCGTCCAGCACCTCCCACGGCGCCAGCATGTCCAGCACCGCCCGGTCAACGGAGCCGTCGGGCAGTTCGGAGTCGGCGACGTCGCTGACGATCAGCTGCCAGTTGTCCGGTAGCCGGCCTTGGACGCCATAGAAGTCGGACACATTGCGACGGGCGTGTTCGGCGTGATCGGCGCGCTGTTCGTAGGAGATCACTCGCCCCTGCGGCCCTACCGCCCGCAGCAGAGAGCAGGTCAGCGCGCCGGATCCGGCCCCCGCCTCCAGCACACGGGCACCGGGGAAGATGTCGCCCTCGTGCACGATCTGAGCGGCGTCCTTGGGGTAGATCACCTGTGGCCCGCGCGGCATCGACATCACGTAGTCGACCAGCAGCGGACGCAGCACCAGAAAATGGGCGCCGTTGCTGGACTTGACCACGCTGCCTTGCTCCAGCCCGATCAACGCGTCGTGGGCGATCGAGCCGCGATGGGTGTGAAACTCGCCGCCTGCAGTGAGCGACACCGTGTAGTGGCGGCCCTTGGCGTCGGTGAGCTGGACGCGTTCGCCGACGGTGAAGGGGCCGGTTGCTGACACGCCGTCCAGCGTGCCAGCCGACTCGCCGCAACCGGTGCTCGGGGTTGTCGGCGCCCAGTCCTAGGCTGCGGGCATGACGGACCAGCTGACGGCACCCCAGCATGAGGTGCGCACCCGGCCGGCGCTGTCACCGTCACGGGCGGCGGATTTCAAGCAATGCCCGCTGCTGTACCGGTTCCGGGCGATCGACCGGTTGCCCGAGGCGCCGTCGCCGGCACAGCTACGGGGGTCAGTGGTGCACGCCGCCCTCGAGCAGCTATACGGCCTGCCGGCGGTGCTGCGCGGCCCCGACACCGCAAGGTCGCTGGTGGAGCCCGCCTGGGACCAAGTGATCGCCGGCGAGCCCGGCTTAGCCGGTGACCTGGACCCCGAACAGCGAACCCAACTGCTCGAAGATGCCCGCGCCTTGCTGTCGGGCTATTACCGGCTCGAAGACCCGACGCGGTTCGACCCGCAAAGCTGCGAACAGCGCGTGGAGGTTGAACTCGCCGACGGCACGCTGCTGCGCGGCTATATCGACCGGATCGACGTCGCTGCCACCGGCGAGTTGCGGGTGGTCGACTACAAGACCGGCAAGGCGCCGCCCGCCGCGCGAGCACTGGCCGAGTTCAAGGCCATGTTCCAGATGAAGTTCTACGCGGTGGCGCTATTTCGTTCACGCGGTGTGTTGCCCGCCCGGCTGCGGCTCATCTACCTTGCCGACGGCCAGGTGCTGGACTACTCGCCGGATGGTGACGAGCTGCTGCGTTTCGAGAAGACGCTGATGGCGATCTGGCGTGCGATCCAATCCGCAGGTCAGACAGGCAATTTCCGTCCGAACCCGTCGCGGTTATGTGACTGGTGCCCCCACCACGAGCATTGCCCGGCTTTCGGTGGGACGCCGCCTCCGTACCCAGGGTGGCCCGGTCACCAGCGAGCCGACGCGGTTTCTCAGCCGCCCGAACCGGCGGCGTGAACGGTTGCTACTACCGTCGCCTCGCCGGTGATGGTGACTATCAAACGTTTAGCTCCACCGACTACACCCGAAGCAACTGGGATCCCGAAATTCAGCATGGCTCACCTCCGTTGGCGCTGCTGGCCAAGCTGATCGAGGAGCTGTCGGCGGAGTCCGGCCTGCGGATCGGCAGACTCAGCCTGGACATTTTCGGGGCGATTCCGGTGTCCCCGGTGCGCGCCCGGGCCTGGGTGGAGCGCCCGGGTTCGCGCGTATCAGACCGATACCCACCACTGGTGGAAGGGCGCGCCGAACCGCTTCCGGCTGTCTTCGCCGACGCCGGCGGTTATTTCGACGCGATCAACTGGCGCCCGCAGAACACCGAAGGCCAGTCCGCCGCGGTGTCGTGGTTCAGTCCGATCGCCAACATCGTCGACACCGAACCCATGTCGGCGCTGCAGCGGCTTGCCGTCGTCGTGGATTGCGCGAACGGCGTTGGCGCGGTTCTTGATCCAAACCAGTTCGTGTTCATGAACACCGACACCGTCGTTCATCTGCATCGGCTTCCGGCGGGCAACGATTTCGCGCTGCGGGCTCGCGCGTCGGTCGGACCCGACGGCGTGGGGGTGACCACGGCCGAGGTTTACGACACAGCCGGGTTCATCGGCACGTCTGCCCAGACGATCCTGATCCAGCGCGGCAGACCCACCTAGTCCGATGGTGGCGACCCGCTTCGCCCGGCTACGCCGCGCTTGCGATCGCCACTAGTCGAGTGGCGACATCTCCTGCAGCATCGTGGGAATGAGCTCGCTGACGGTGGGATGGATGTGCATGGTGCGCGATAGCGTGGTGTACGGCGCTTTGGCCGACATGACGTCCAGAATGGCGTGAACGGCTTCGTCACCGCCGACGCCGAGGATGGCGGCCCCCAGGATCTCGTGGGTGTCGGCATCCACCACGACTTTCATAAAGCCCTGCGTCTCACCCTTTTCCACTGCCCTACCGACCCTGGTCATCGGCCGCTTACCGACCAGCGCCTTGCGGCCCGACGCGCGGACCTGGCCGATGGTCATGCCGGCGCGCCCCAACGGGGGGTCGATGTAGAGGGCGTAGGTGGTGATGCGGTCGCTGACCCGGCGCGGGTCAGCATCGAGCAGATTGGCGGCGACGATCTCGAAATCGTTGTAGGAGGTGTGGGTGAATGCGCCCTTGCCGTTGCAGTCACCCATCGCCCAAATGTGGTCGACGCTGGTCTTGAGTTGGTCGTCGACCACGATGTAGCCGCGGGCGTCGGTCTGCACACCGGCCGCCTCAAGCCCCAGGTCGTCGGTGTTGGGTCGGCGCCCCACCGCCAGTAGCAGATGGCTGCCCGCGATGTGGGCGGCACCGGCGTGAGGGGTGAGTTCAAAGCCGTCGTCTGTCTTGGCTATTCGTACATCGTCGGCCCCCACGACGATGTCGATCCCTTCGGCCTCCAAGATCTCTCGCACGGCCGCGGACACATCCTCGTCTTCGCGTGACGCCAGCCGCGAGCCCCTCTCGACGACTGTCACCCGGGCCCCGAAGCGCCGGTACATCTGCGCGAACTCCAGCGCGATGTAGCTGCCGCCGACGATGACCAGATGTGTTGGCAGCGTGTCGAGTTCGAGGATCGACACGTTGGTGAGGAAGTCGATATCGGACAGTCCGGGGATGTCCGGCACCACCGCGCGGCCACCGACGTTGAGGAAGATGCGGTCAGCGTGCAGGATGTCGCTATCGACCCGCACGGTGTGCGGATCCTCGAAACGGGCGTGGCCACGAAAGACGGTGCAGCCGTCCATGCTGTCTAGCCAGCTTTCGACACCCGCGCGGTCGGAGAGCATGATGTCGTCTTTGCGTGCCTTGACTTTCGCCATGTCCACGCTGATCGGTCCGGTCCCGACACCGTATTCCGCGCCGCGACGCGCCAGGTGCGCGGCGTGCGCGCTGGCCACCAGGGTCTTGGTCGGGATGCATCCGGTGTTGACACAGGTGCCGCCGATCAGTTTTCGCTCCACTAAGGCGACGCGCTGCCCGGCTGCCGTCAGTCGACCCACCAGCGGCGGGCCGGCCTGCCCGGCCCCAACGATGATCGCGTCGAAATGCTGTGTCACAGCCGGGCCGTCAGCGCCAGGATCGCGAATCCACCCACGATCGCGACCGCGTCCTCGAGCAGCGCAATGGGCAAGTCGCCCCCGCCGCGGGCGGCCACCAGCAGCCGGCGCGCATGGTAGCCGCCCAGGGTGCCGAGCACCACGCCGATAACAGCGGCGCCGAGCGCGGTAAAGGTCCAGTGCCACGCGGCGCCGATAACGGCGCCGGCGAAACCGCCCATGATGATCCGCGCGGCGAACGACGGCGCCGCAGTGCGGGCCGATGTCTTGGGGAGTTTGTCGGTGATCAGTTCCGCGACGGCGAGAACGGTGAAGATTACGACCGTGATGATATTGGCCACCCAGGATGCCCAGGTGGCGTGCAGGTTGATCCATCCGAGGAAGGCGGCCCAGGCGACCACGGCGGGAGCCGTGAGCGACCGCAACCCGGCCACGACACCAATCAGTAAAGCCATCAGCAAAACAAGCGCGTGTGTCACGGAGACCCTCCTGGGGACGAGCAGCCCGGCAACGGTAAGGGTGGCGGCCCATGGAGGTAACACGGGCTTCTGCCTTTCAGCAGCCCTAGGCGGACGCTAACACAACCGCGGCCCCGTTGATCAGAACCGGCAGAACCTGATGTCGGACGCCAGGATCGCTTTGGCGCCGATGGCGGCGAGCTCGTCCATGATCTCGTTGACGCCCCGACGCGGCACCAGGGCGCGGATGGCGACCCAGTCCGGGTCGGCGAGCGGGGCGATGGTCGGTGACTCCAGTCCCGGCGTGATCGACGTGGCTTTGTCCAGTACGGACCGCGGGCAGTCGTAATCGAGCATGAGGTACTGCTGGCCGAACACCACACCTTGTATCCGGGCCACCAGTTGATCGCACGCCGCACCGGCTCCGCTGTGGTCGTGGCTGTCGTGATCGGTGCGTTCGATCAACACCGCCTCCGAATCACACAGCGGCTCACCGAAGGCCACCAGATCGTGCAGGTTCAGGGTGCGTCCGGAGCCCACTACGTCGGCGATGGCGTCGGCCACGCCGAGTTGTACCGAGATTTCCACCGCTCCGTCGAGTCTGATGACGGTTGCTTCAATACCCCGTTCAGCCAAATCTTTTCGCACCAAATTCGGGTAGGCGGTGGCGATCCGTTTGCCGGCGAGGTCGGCTGTGGTCCAGTCGCGCCCGGCGGGGCCGGCGTACCGAAAACTCGACGACCCGAAACCCAACGCCAGACGTTCGCGCACCGGCGCATCGGAATCGCGTACCAGGTCCCGTCCGGTGATGCCGAAGTCGAGCTCTCCCGAACCCACGTAGATCGCAATGTCTTTGGGCCGGAGAAAGAAGAACTCGACCTGGTTGACGGGGTCGATGACGGTGAGGTCTTTGGAATCGGTGCGGCGCCGGTAGCCGGCCTCCGCGAGGATCTCGGTGGCCGGCTCGCTCAGCGTGCCCTTGTTGGGAACAGCAACCCGCAACATGGTCACAGCTTCCGGTAGATGTCGTCGAGGGACAGTCCGCGCGCGATCATCAGCACCTGCGTCCAGTACAGCAACTGGCTGATCTCCTCGGCCAATGCATCGTCGGGCTCGTGCTCGGCAGCCAACCACACCTCGCCGGCCTCCTCCAGAATCTTCTTGCCCAGCCCGTGTATCCCGCCGTCGAGTGCAGCCACCGTGGCACTGCCGGCCGGCCGGGTCCGGGCACGGTCGCCGAGTTCGGCGAATAGATCCTCGAAGGTCTTCACGGCCAGCGATTGTTTCACGTGCCGGCGAGCAAAGTCACGGCGGTTTAGCCCGGCGACGGTGCGCGCCGTGACAAGCGAGCCGGCCCCCGACGTACGGTGAGGCATGACGTTCTCCGAGATCGAGGTCAAAGTCGACGGTCCCCGAGCCGATATCACGCTGAACCGGCCAGCCAAGTTGAACCCGCTGAGCACTACCGCATTGAACGAATTGGTATCAGCTGCAGGCTATTTGGACACACTGCCGGGCGTGAAGGTGGTGGTGGTGGCCGGCAACGGCCGGGCCTTCAGCGCGGGAGCGGACCTCGCGTCGTTTGCGCCCGCGGATAACCAGGGTGACCCGGAGACAGCGATGTCTTCGACCATCGTGGCACGTGAGGCGGCCGACGCAGGGCGACGGATGGCAGAGGCGATCGAGGCGATGAGGGCGGTGACCGTCGCCCGGATCCACGGCCACTGCGTCGGGGGTGGGCTCGTACTTGCCGCCGCCTGCGACCTGCGCATCGCCGCAGACGACACTGCGTTTTCGATCCCCGAGGTCGACCTGGGAATCCCGCTTGCCTGGGGAGGAATCCCACGACTGGTGCGCGAGATCGGCCCGGCCCGGACCAAGGAGCTGGTGATGACCTGCCGCCCGTTCGGCGCCGCTGAAGCCCTTGCGGCGGGATTTCTGAACCGGGTGGTTCCCGCCTCCGGCCTCACCGCCGCGGTCGACGAGCTAGTCGGGCAGTTGGCCGGCAAGTCAACCTTGACCCTGACCGCCACCAAGCGCCACACCAACGCGGTAACCGAATCAATGGTCGGCACCATGCGAGCCTGGAACGATGCCGACTCCCTGGTCACGGCGCTGCGGGATCCCGAGTCGCGCGCCGCGGGGGCTGCCTACCTCAAGGGTTTGGGGCGCGGCTGAAGCGCTTAGGCCTGGCGTTGCTTCGGGTCAGACGTTGAAGTACTTGGCCTCAGGGTGGTGCAGCACGAAGGCGTCGGTCGACTGCTCGGGATGCAGCTGCAACTCCTCGGACAACGTCACGCCGATGCGTTCGGGCTCCAACAGCTCCATCATCTTGGCGCGATCCTCCAGGTCCGGGCAGGCGCCGTAACCGAAGGCGAAGCGGGCACCCCGGTAGCCGAGCTTGAAATAGTCTTCGACGGCCTCGGGATCGTCGGCGGCCATCGCCCGGTCCCCGGAGTACTTGAGCTCCTCGCGGATACGCCGGTGCCAGTACTCGGCCAGCGCCTCGGTGAGCTGCACGCCGATACCGTGCACTTCGAGGTAATCGCGATACGAATTGGACGCGAACAGCTCGTTGGCGAAGTCCGCAATGGGTTGGCCCATCGTCACCAGCTGGAATGGCAGCACATCAACCTCGCCCCGCTCGGTGGCCAGATCCCGCGACCGGATGAAATCGGCGATGCACAGGAACCGGCCGCGCTGCTGGCGCGGGAAGCTGAACCGGTACCGCTGCTCGGCGTCGGGTTTGGGCTCAGCGAGCACCACGACGTCGTCGCCCTCGGACACTGCCGGGAAATAGCCGTACACCACGGCGGCGTGCGCCAGGATGCCGTCGGTGGACAACCGGTCCAGCCAATACCGCAGCCGAGGCCGGCCTTCGGTCTCGACGAGGTCTTCGTACGCCGGCCCGGCGTCGCTGCGCACACCGCGTAACCCCCACTGGCCCAAGAACAACGCGCGCTCGTCCAGCAGGCCGGTGTAGTCGGCTACCGCAAGACCCTTGACGATCCGCGAGCCCCAGAACGGCGGCACGGGCACTTCGATATCGGCCGCGACATCGGAGCGTTCGGGCACCACGACCGGCTCTTCGGCGGCCTTGCGTTGCGCCGCGATGCGCTTGGACCGCTCATGGCGGGCCTTACGCTCGGCTGCCTTGTTGCGGGCCGCTTCTGCCTCCAAGGCCTCCGGGCTCCCCGGCTCCACGGCCTCGCCCCGTTTGGCGCTCATGATGGTGTCCATCAGCTTCAAACCCTCGAAAGCGTCTCGCGCGTAATGCACTTCGCCCTGGTAGACCTCGGCGAGGTCATTCTCCACATAGCTGCGGGTCAACGCCGCACCGCCGAGCAGCACCGGGAACTTCTCGGCGACTCCGCGGGTGTTCATCTCCGCGAGGTTCTCCTTCATCACCACCGTCGATTTCACCAACAGACCCGACATCCCGACTACGTCGGCGCTCTTGTCTTCGGCCACTTCGAGAATGTTGGCAATCGGCTGCTTGATGCCGATGTTGACCACCTCGTAGCCGTTGTTGCTCAAGATGATGTCGACCAGGTTCTTGCCGATGTCGTGCACATCGCCCTTGACGGTGGCCAGCACGATCCGTCCCTTGCCGGAGTCATCGTCGGAGCGCTCCATGTGCGGTTCCAGATAGGCGACCGCGGCTTTCATCACCTCAGCCGACTGCAGCACGAACGGCAGCTGCATCTGCCCGGAGCCGAACAGCTCACCGACCGTCTTCATGCCGGCCAGCAGGTTCTCGTTGATGATCGCCAGCGGCGGCTTTTCGGTCATGGCCTCCTCGAGATCGGCGTCCAAACCGTTGCGCTCGCCGTCGACGATGCGTTGCGCCAGTCGGTCGAACAGCGGCAGTTTGGCCAGTTCGGCCGCCCGGGATTCCTTCGATGACGCCGCCGACACACCTTCGAACAGGCGCATCAGCTCCTGCAGCGGGTCATACTCGTCGGCGCGGCGGTCGTAGACCATATCCAGCGCGACCTTGCGGTGCTCCTCCGGGATTCGGTTCATCGGCAGGATCTTCGACGCGTGCACGATCGCCGAGTCCAGGCCCGCCTCCTGGCATTCGTGCAGGAACACCGAGTTGAGCACTTGGCGCGCGGCGGGATTGAGGCCGAACGAGATATTGGACAAGCCGAGTGTGGTCTGCACATCCGGGTGGCGTTTCTTGAGCTCACGGATTGCCGCGATGGTCTCGATGCCGTCGCGGCGTGACTCCTCCTGACCGGTGGCGATGGTGAAGGTCAAAGTGTCGATGAGGATGGAGGATTCGTCGACTCCCCAGTTGCCGGTTATGTCGTTGATCAGGCGCTCGGCAATCTCGACCTTCTTCTCGGCGGTGCGGGCCTGGCCCTCTTCGTCGATGGTCAGCGCGACCACCGCCGCGCCGTGCTCGGCGACGAGTTCCATGGTCTTGGCGAACCGCGACTCCGGACCGTCGCCGTCCTCGTAGTTCACCGAGTTGATCGCGCAGCGGCCGCCCAGATGCTCCAAACCCGCTTTTAGCACCGGGGTTTCGGTGGAGTCCAGCATGATCGGCAATGTCGACGCCGTCGCCAGCCGGCTGGCCAGCGCTTTCATGTCGGCCACGCCGTCGCGGCCCACGTAGTCGATGCACAGGTCCAGCAGGTGCGCACCGTCGCGAGTCTGGTCCTTGGCGATGTCCAGGCACTTCTGATAGTCCTCGGCGATCATCGCTTCACGAAAAGCCTTGGAGCCGTTGGCATTCGTGCGCTCTCCGATCACCAGGACCGAGGCGTCCTGCGCGAATGGGACGGCGGCGTACAGCGACGACACCGCCGGCTCGTAGGTGATGTGCCGCTCGCCGCGCTGAGCGGTCCCGTCGTTGAACGGGGCGACGGCAGCGGCGACTTTGCGGATGTGTTCCGGGGTGGTGCCGCAGCAGCCGCCGACCAGCGACAGTCCGAACTCCGAGATGAATCCGGCCAGCGCCTCGGCCAATTCGTCGGGCTGCAGCGGGTACTCGGCGCCGCCTGAGCCCAGCACCGGCAGACCGGCGTTGGGCATCACCGACACCGGGATGCGAGCGTGCCTGGACAGGTACCGCAGGTGCTCGCTCATTTCGGCGGGCCCCGTCGCGCAGTTCAAACCGATCATGTCCACGCCCAGCGGCTCGACGGCGGTCAGCGCCGCACCGATCTCGCTGCCCAGCAGCATCGTTCCGGTGGTCTCCACGGTGACGTGGGCAAACACCGGAATGTGCCGACCGGCCTGGGTCATGGCGCGCCGCGATCCCAGCACCGCGGCCTTCAGCTGCAGCAGGTCCTGGCAGGTCTCCACCAGGATGGCGTCAGCACCGCCTTCCAACATGCCGAGTGCAGCTTCCGCGTAGGCGTCGCGAATGACCGCATACTCGGTGTGACCCAGTGTCGGCAGCTTGGTGCCCGGCCCCATCGACCCCAGCACGTAGCGCCCGCGGTCAGGGCCCGAACCCGAGCCAGCCATCTCGTCGGCCACCCGGCGTGCTATCGCGGTGCCTTTCTCTGACAGATCCCTGATCTTGTCGGCGATGTCGTAGTCGCCGAGGTTGGACAGGTTGCAGCCGAAGGTGTTGGTCTCCACGGCGTCCGCACCCGCCTCGAAATAGTTGCGGTGGATGGTTTCCAGCACGTCGGGGCGGGTTTCGTTGAGGATCTCGTTGCAGCCCTCCAGGCCGCGGAAATCGTCGAGCGTGAGATCGGCGGCCTGCAACTGAGTGCCCATCGCGCCGTCGCCTACCACCACACGCTGCGCCAAGGTGTCGAGGATGTCGGTGTCGTAGGTGTGTTCGTTGGCGGCAGTCACATGGCAAGGATAGTCGGCCTATGGAAATTCATCAGTCGTTGACAACGCTCCCACAGGTGTCAGCTGCTATCCGCGCCCGCATTATCGCTGGGCTGAAAGCCGTACGCTGATTCTGTGACTTCGCCGGATGGTGGCCAGATGCTGCCTCAACTGCACAACACCGTCGTCGTGGCGGCGTTTGAGGGCTGGAACGACGCCGGCGACGCCGCCAGCGATGCGGTGGGACACTTGGCGGCCATCTGGGAAGCGCTCCCGATCATCGAGATCGACGACGAGGCCTACTACGACTACCAGGTAAATCGCCCGGTCATCCGCCAAGTTGACGGGGTTGCCCGGGAGCTGGCCTGGCCGGCGATGCGGATCTCGCACTGCCGCCCGCCCGGCAGCGACCGCGACGTGGTGTTGATGTACGGGGTCGAACCGAATATGCGCTGGCGCACATTTTGCGACGAGCTGCTCGCCATCGTCGACAAGCTCAACGTCGACACTGTCGTGATCCTCGGGGCGCTGCTGGCAGATACACCGCATACCCGGCCGGTGCCGGTCTCGGGTGCGTCCTACTCCCCCGAGTCAGCACGGCTATTCGGTCTCGAGGAAACCCGCTACGAGGGCCCGACCGGCATCGCCGGGGTGTTCCAGTACGCCTGCGTGGCGGCCGGTATTCCGGCGGTGACGTTCTGGGCGGCGGTGCCGCACTACGTGTCGCACCCACCGAACCCGAAGGCAACGGTGGCGCTGCTGCACCGCGTCGAGGATGTGCTCGATATCGAGGTGCCGCTGGCCGATCTGCCGGCCCTAGCCGAGGCGTGGGAGCGGCAGATCACCGAGATGACCGCTGAAGACGAGGAGCTCGCCGACTACGTGCAGTCGCTGGAGCAGCATGGCGACGCGGCGGTCGACGTGAACGACGCTCTCGGCAAGATCGACGGCGACGCGCTGGCCGCCGAGTTCGAGCGCTACCTGCGTCGCCGCCGTCCGGGTTTCGGACGGTAGCAGGTCAGGGCTTGTCCAGCGCCTCCCCAGTGTTCTCCAGGCCTTGGTTGTAGGCGCTGGTGGAGCGACCGAGCGCAGCGACCTCGGCGTCCATGCGGGGCAATAACTCAGCAGCGGATCTGCGGATGGGGAATTCGCCGATTGGCGTCGACAGCACCGGCTTGAGCCAGCGGATCAGGCCCACCCAACCCGGGCAGAACACCCGGGTCTTGCGGCCCTCGATGCCCTTGACGAATTCCGCCGCGCACTTATTCACCGAGGTGGTCTTGTTCAACGGCCAGGGCAGCCTCGCCAGGAGTTCGCTGAAAGCGGGCAAGTCAGCCTTGGTGTCGCGGACCAGGGCGGTGTCGATCCAGGACATGTGGGCCGAGCCGACGCTGACACCGCGGTCGGCAACCTCCAATCGAAGCGCGTTGGCGAAGATCTCGACTGCGGCCTTCGACGCGTTGTACGGCGCCAGCCCGGGCGACGCCGCAAACGCTGCCAGCGACGAGACGATCAGCACATAGCCGCGGCGTTCGATCACCGCCGGCAATGTGGCCCGCACAGTGTGGAAGACACCGAGCACGTTGACATCCAGCACCCGCTCGAACGCTTCCGGGTCGACCTGCAGCACCGAGCCGTAGCTGGCGATACCCGCGTTGGCCATGACGACGTCGATGCCGCCGAACCGTTCGGCCGCCTGATCGGCAGCGGCCTGCATGGCGGGCAGATCGCGCACATCGGCAACCACGGTGAGCACGCGGTCGTCGCCGCCGAGTTCGGCGGTAATCGCGGCCAACTCCGCCTTGCCCAGATCGGTCAGCACGAGTTTGGCGCCCTTGCTGTGCAGCCGGCGGGCGACCTCAGCCCCGATTCCCCGGGCACCACCTGTGATGAAGACGACTTTGCCCTGCACCGATGTCATGGCCAGAACGTACCTCCGCAGCGACTACAGGTCCACCCCCAGCAGCGCATCGATCGCGGTTGCCGCCAACTTCGGCGCCCCTTCGTCGTGGCCACCGTACTCCAGCGCGTCTGTGGTCCAACCGTCCAGTGCGGCAATCGCTTTGGGTGTGTCTAGATCATCAGCCAGGTACTGGCGCACCCGGGCGACGGCGTCGGAGGCGTCCGGACCGGCGGGCAGTGCGGTCGCCGTGCGCCAGCGTTGCAGCCGGGCGGTGGCCTCGTCGAGCACCTGCCGGCTCCAGAAGCGGTCCGCACGGTAGTGGCCGGCAAGCAGACCCAGCCGGACGGCCGACGGCTCAACGCCCTGGGCACGCAGCGACGACACCAGCACCAGGTTGCCGCGGCTCTTGGACATCTTGTGCCCGTCCCAGCCGATCATCCCGGCGTGCACGTAGTGCCGGGCGAATCGCCGCTCGCCGGTGACACATTCGGCATGTGCGGCGGTGAACTCGTGATGCGGAAAGATCAGGTCGCTGCCCCCGCCCTGAATGTCCAGGCCGCTGCCGATGCGACTGAGCGCGATCGCCGCGCATTCGACGTGCCAGCCCGGCCGGCCAGGACCGAACGGTGACGGCCACTTGGGCTCCCCTGGGCGCGCGACCCGCCACAGCAGGGCGTCGAGCTCGTCGGTCTTGCCGGGCCGGCGCGGATCGCCGCCGCGCTGCTCGTACAGCCGCAGCATGGTGTCGCGGTCGTAGCCCGATTCGTAGCCGAATTGCAGCGTGGCGTCAGCGCGGAAGTAGACGTCCTGGTACTCGTCGTCGATGACATAGGCAGCCCCGGACGCCAGCATTTTCTCGACGAGCTCGACCATTTCGGCGACCGCCTCGGTTGCGCCGACGTAGTCGTGGGGTGGCAGTACCCGCAGCGCCGCCATGTCCTCACGGAATAGCGCGACCTGCTGCTCTGCGAGGTCGCGCCAGTCGACGCCGTCGCGATCGGCACGTTCGAACAACGGATCGTCGACGTCGGTGATGTTCTGCACGTAGCGCACGTCGTGGCCGAGGTCCAGCCACAGTCGACAGATCAGATCGAACGCGAGGTAGGTAGCCGCGTGGCCTAGATGGGTGGCGTCGTAGGGCGTGATCCCACAGACGTACATGGTGGCCTGACTGCCGGGCGCCACCGGGCGCACCTGCCGGTCGGCAGTGTCGTACAACCGTAATTCGGGGCCGCGTCCCGGCAACGCCGGAAGGGATGCGGAAGGCCACGACTGCATGCCGTCGACTTTAAGCCCGGCGACCCGAAACCTCCGAGCGGCCCGCGTAGCGGGTTGAGGTGGGGGTACCTCCCTGCCGCGCAGCGGCGAGGAGGCAAGCCGGGCAATCCAACCAAGCCCGGCGACGATGCCGACAGGGTCCCCCGCGGGGGTCTTGTCACATCCGCCACATTGGCCTCTGCCGTGAAGCATGTTCGTTGCGCCCGCCTCCGAGCGACAATGCGCGGGTGCCACGGGGGACTCCTGGCACCCATTGACGATTTGTCGCTAGTAGGCGGGCAAATTGTGCGCCTGCCGGCGCAGAGACTCATGTGACGAATGTGACCAATGCGACGTAGGTGGCCAGCGGTGTGCTCGGCTACCGCGAACAGCGCCCACAGGCATGGGCAATCAAACCGGGCTAGGCGGTTTATCACGCCTGCCGGATGGCGCCGAGCAGGATCGGCGCCACTTCCGCGCGACACATCAGCAGGTCGGGCAGGTACGGGTCGAGTTGGTTGTACTGCAACGGCGAGCCGTCCAATCGCGACGCGTGCATCCCTGCGGCGAGCACCACCCCGGCAGGCGCTGCCGAATCCCATTCCCACTGGCCACCGGCATGCATGTAGGCATCTGCGTAGCCGTCGATCACGGCCATTGCCTTGGCACCCGCCGAGCCGATCCGCACGGTTTCGATGTCCACTGTCTGCCGGATGCGGTGCAGGATCGCCGGCGGCCGGGTAGCACTTACGGCAATCCGGAGGACGTCTGGGATGCCGACGGGCGCGGCGTCGGCGGTCACGGTGTCGCTGCGGTACACGATGTTCCCGCGGGCCGGCAGCGAAACCGCCGCATCGGTGATCTGCGGTCTGCCGTTGGTGGGGCGCTGCCACAGCGCGATGTGTACCGCCCAGTCGTCACGGCCACGAGTGGAGAACTCGCGGGTGCCGTCCAACGGGTCGATGATCCACACTCGGTCGGACTTCAGCCGGACCAGATCGTCGTGGGCTTCCTCACTGAGCACCGCATCACCCGGGCGCTCGGCCCGTAATCGCCGCAGCAGCAGTGAGTTCGCTCGGCTGTCACCGGCGTCGCCGAGCTCCCACGGATGATCGAATCCGACCTCCTCGCGCACAGCAAGCAACAGGTGCCCCGCATCCACGGCGAGGTCGGCAGCCAGTGCGGCGTCTGTCAGTTCATCCGTCAGGTCGTCCGCAGCCGGGCTCACCGCTTCAGTATCACCGAACGGCTGCCGCGATTGACGCCGGCCTAAAAAGCGGGCCAGGGGATGGGACGATGCCGGTTGGGTCCGGGCATCACCGGATTGTCCAGCAGCGCTTGCGCGCGGCGGCGCAGTGCTGCGATCTCGGCACCGGTGAGCTGACCGCCCAGCGCGTCGGCAAGGGGTCCGCCAAGTGCCTCGGTGAGCCCGGCAACCGCGTCCAGCGTTTGATCGTCGATCGGCTTACCCGCCCAGCCCCACAGCACTGTGCGCAGCTTTTCCTGGACGTGCAGGCACACGCCGTGGTCGACCCCGTACACGTGGCCGTCGAGCCCGTACAGGATGTGGCCGCCCTTGCGGTCGGCGTTGTTGACGAGCACGTCGAAAACCGCCATCCGCCGCAACCGGATGTCGTCTGCGTGCATGAGGATGACCTCGTCGCCGGCGTAGTCGTACGCGCGCAGAACCGGCAGATAACCCGGCTGCGGCTTGCCTGTGGGAAAGAGGTCGACCAGGTCGGGCCCGGGCCGCGGATCGGTGTCTACTGCGTCACCGGGTTGTTGCACCCACAGCTGCAGCATGCCGGGCCCGGCGGGTCCGTCACGAATGACGGTGTAGGGCACGATGTTCCAGCCCAACCGCGTCGACACCAGATAGGCACTGAGTTCGCGGCCGGCCAGCGTCCCGTCAGGGAAGTCCCACAACGGCTGCTCCCCGGAGACCGGCTTGTAGACGCAATGCACGCTGGTCTCGCCCAGTGCTGACTCGCACAGAAAGGTGGCATTACTCGCCGAGCGAATACGTCCGAGGACCGTCAGCTCGCCGTCCCGTAAGACCGCACGCTCGTCATTCCTCGGAGTCATCGTTAGACCCCAGCAGTGCATCGCGCCGGTAGCCGTTGGTGCGTGCGCAGATGTGTCCCTCAGGGTCCAGCGGTTCCTCGCACAGCGGGCACGGCGGACGTCCCGCCGAGATGACGCGACTGGACCGGGTGGCGAACTGTCGTGCCGACTCCGGCGTCAGGAACACCCGCACCGCGTCGGGACCCTCGTCAGTGTCGTCGAGCACCACGGAGGCGTCGAACTCTGCATCGGTGACGGCCAGCAGTTCGACCACCACGGTCTGCGCCTCTGAATCCCAGCCCAGTCCCATCGTCCCGACCCGGAACTCCGCATCTACCGGCATGATCAGCGGGCTGAGGTCCTCGACCTCGGTGGGCTCCGGGGGAACCGGGGTGCCGAACCGGCGGTTCACCTCGAGCAGCAACGCGCCGATCCGTTCGGCGAGCACCGCGACCTGCTGCTTCTCCAGGACCACCGACACCACCCGGGTGTCGTGCACCGCCTGTATGTAGAACGTGCGATTTCCGGGCTGTCCGACAGTCCCGGCCACGAAGCGGTCGGGTGTGCGGAATACATGAATTGCGCGGGCCATGGCACCTCCAAAATACCGTGCAGACGCCGCTGCTGTGTGATTCGTGGGCGGGCGCGCGCCGCTCGGGCGCCGCTTCCACGAGGGCTTGATCACTCTTAGTCGGTGGAGCCGCCGACCACCGCGTCGCCGGACTGCACCGCACCGTTCGGCTCCTGCTCAGCCTGGCTCTGCGGCGCACCCTGCGGCGGGGGCGCGGCGCGCAGCCCGGCCGACAGCCGTGCACCGGTGTGGTTGACGTGCAGTACGAACGGCCGCAGCTGGGTGTAGCGGACCACACTTACCGACGCGGGGTCGGCGTTGACGCGCTGGAAGCTGTCCAGATGCATGCCGTATGCGTCAGCGATCACCGCCTTGATGACGTCGCCATGGGTACAGGCCAGCCACAGCGCATCGCCGCCGTGCGCTCCCCATATTCCGGGCCAGCCGCCGGTCGTGTTCGCGGACGGCGGCCACAGCGCGCGCCTGTACCTGCGCCAAACCTTCACCGCCGGGAAACACCGCAGCGCTGGGATGGGCCTGGACCACCCGCCACAACGGCTCGTTGACCAGGTCGCCGATCTTGCGACCGGTCCATTCGCCGTAGTCGACTTCGGAGAGCCGGTCGTCGACGAGCGGCTCGAGGCAAAGCGCGTCGGCCAGTGGTTCGACAGTGTTACGGCACCGCAGCATCGGCGACGACACCACCGCACGGATCGGCAGGTCACCGATTCGATCGACCAGCCCTGCCGGCCTGCTCTCGCCCCTTGTCGTCGAGGTCGACGCCCTCGGAACGACCGGCCAGAACGCCCGCGGTGTTCGACGTCGACCGGCCGTGGCGCAACAGGATGACCGTCATGCCGCAGCCACCATCCCGGTCCCCAGCAGGATCAGCACTACCACGCCGAGCGGCCAGTCGGTAGCCCGACGAACCAGTACATGCTGTGTCGCACCAGAAACCGCAGGAACCAGGCCACCGCGCGCGAACCCGACGACGAACGCGATCAGGGTGGCCACCAGCAGCTGCGGGCCGGTGGCGCTCATCCCCTCGGTTACCGGGTGGAACGCGTCCGGCAGCGAGAACAACCCGGAGGCGAACACCGCCGGAATGGCCAGCAGGAAGCCGAATCGGGCGGCCAGCTCGCGGTCCAGTCCCAGAAACAGCCCGGCGCTGATGGTCGCACCCGGACCGCGACACGCCCGGGTACCAGCGCCAGGCATTGGGCAACGCCCGACCGACGAAGGCATCCCGCCAAGTTCAGCTGCTCGATGTGCCGGCGTCTGCCGGCCGAGGTACTCGGCGAGCGGCGATGACCGCCGGAGAACACCATCAGCGCGGTCGCGACCACCCACAGGTTGCGAACCTCCGACCGGATTTCGTCCTTGAATAACAGACCCAGCACGCAGATCGGGATGGTGCCGATGATGACGTACCAGCCCAGCCGATAGTCGGCGTTCCGATGCGCCTTGACGACCAGTCCGTTGAACCAGGCTCTGAGGATGCGCACGATGTCGCGCGCAAAGTAGACCAGCACGGCAGCCTCGGTGCCGAACTGGATCACCGCGGTGAACGAGGCACCGGCGTCGCCGCTGAAGAAGATCCGCGACACGATCGCCAGGTGCCCCGAGGATGAAACCGGCAGGAACTCGGTCAAACCCTGCACCACGGCCAAGACGATGACTTGCCACCAGGACATCGCCGAAACCGCAGCCACGGTGACGACCGTACCTGGTGCACGGGGCCGCTACCGGATAGGACTAGTGCGAAACCGGCTCTGCGCCAGCGACCGAGTCACGCACCGCCGCGCCCAAGCTGCGCTCGTCGGTAGAGGTCGATGTCGACCAGGCCTGCGGACCGTCCGCGCGACTACATCTTCGGCCTGCGGAACCGGCCCGGCCAAGCGCGGCCGATAAACTTCGACGACGAGCGAGAAGTGCTCGATGTGGAAGGAAAAACTGCGTCCGTCTCCGACTTGGCCGTACCCGCTGGCGAAAATCCCCGCAGTCATGTCTTCGATAGCAAACTCTTTGTCTGCGACATGCCGGTCAGCGGTGACGGTCATGCCGCGACGATACCTCTCCAGCACCACTCTGCGTGAGCAACATGACGAGATCGGATGCGACAACGTTCCTTAGAATTTGGGTTTGCATGTCCAACCAAGTCGAGGGCTAGCCGTTGCCGCGACCGTATAAACAAGCATTTCAATGCCTTTTTGTCTGGCGTCTTGCTGTTTGCTGGCTTTAGTGACGGGTTGTTCGTCGAATCCGACTCGACAGCACTCCGCCCACGATCGAACCCGCGCAGCCGGCCGTGTCTCCTCCGGTTTCGCAGGATCCGGCCGGCTCGGTGCGACCGTTGGACGGCCACCCGCAGGCGGCGCTGTTACGACGGTGGCACTCGCAAGTTGGTGGTCCTCAGCCCTGGCGCCGACCCGTCGGCACCCGCCAGCGTCCGCGTGTTCGACGATGCCGCGGCTCCGCCGCGTGTCATCGCCCTGCCGGGGCCTGCGACCGCGGTGACCTGCGATGGCCGCGGCACGGCCTATCCTAGCGGCCCGCGGCGGCTACTTCGCGGTCGACCTGTCCGGCGGCCGCATCGCCCGGGTCAATGTCGCCGACGCCACGCAGGTCGACTTCACCGCGATCGCGCGCCGCGCTGACGGCAAGCTGGTGCTGGGCAGCGCCGACGGCGCCGTCTACACCCTCACATCCGGCACAGCCTCCGGCACCGCCACCGTAGCCAACCGCAACAAGATCTTCGCGCGCGTCGATGCCCTTGTGACACAGGGAAATACGGCTGTCGTTCTGGATCGCGGCCAGACTTCGGTGACGACGATCGGCGCCGACGGTCATGCCGAGCAGGCACTACGCGCCGGCGAAGGCGCGACCACCCTGGCCGCCGATCCGCTGGGCCCGGTGCTGGTCGCCGACACGCGCGGCGGCCAACTGCTGGTGTACGGCGTCGACCCGCTGATCTTGCGCCAGGCCTACCCGGTGCGACAGGCCCCGTACGGGCTGGCCGGCTCCCGCGGGTTGGCCTGGGTATCCCAAACCGCGTCGAACATGGTCATTGGTTACGATCTGACCACCGGAATACCCGTGGAAAAGGTGCGTTACCCAACCGTGCAGCAACCCAACTCGCTGGCCTTTGACGAAGCGTCGGACACCTTGTACGTGGTGTCGGGGTCCGGTGCCGGGGTCCAGGTCATCGAGCATGCGGCGGGCACCCGATGAGCCTGGGGCCCACGCCGAGGCGGAACCGGCTGCCCGCGGGCTGGGACAACGAGATGTCCGACGAGTACGAGTGGGCGCCGTTGCGACTGCCGCCGGACGTGACCAGGGTCAGCGCGTCCACCCGGCTGTCCATCGAGGCTGAGTACCGCGGCTGGGAGCTCACGCGGGTGCGACTCTACACCGACGGCAGCAGGCGGGTGTTGTTGCGCCGCAAGAAATCTCGTTTGGAAAACGCAGACGCGAACCGGCGGCCCGACCAGCCGGAACTGTGATGGTGGGCGACCCGCGCGAAGGCCGTCACCGGATGTACAGCCTGGTGCGGCGGCTGCTATTCCTCGTGCCGCCCGAGCGTGTCCACAAATTCGTTTTTGCCGTGCTGCGCGGCGTCACCGCCGGTGCACCGGTGCGCCGGGTGCTGACCCGGCTTCTGGGCCCGACGGATCCGGTCCTGGCCAGCACGGTGTTTGGGGTGCGCTTTCCAGGGCCACTCGGGCTGGCCGCGGGATTCGACAAGGACGGCACCGGACTGGACACCTGGGGTGCGATGGGTTTCGGCTACGCCGAGATCGGCACCGTCACCGCTCACCCGCAGCCCGGGAACCCGGCCCCACGCATGTTCCGCCTGCCTGACGACCGCGCCCTGCTGAACCGGATGGGATTCAACAACCTCGGTGCCGGAGCGCTCGCGATCCGGCTCGCGCGGCGCCGCCCCCAGATACCGATCGGGGTGAACATCGGAAAGACCAAGGAAACCCCGGCCGCCGAGGCAGCCGACGACTACCGGGCCAGCGCCCGGCTGGTCGGCCCGCTGGCGTCGTATCTGGTGGTCAATGTCAGCTCCCCGAACACACCGGGGCTGCGAGATCTGCAGGCGGTCGAGTCGCTGCGGCCGATCCTTTCGGCCGTCCTGGCGGAAACCTCGGCCACCTTAACGCCGGTCTTGGTGAAGATCGCGCCGGACATCTCCGATTCCGACATCGACGACATCGCCGACGTGGCCGTCGACCTGGGCCTGGCCGGCATCGTCGCAACCAACACCACCGTGTCGCGCGACGGCCTGGTGACACCCGGGGTCGACGAGCTGGGCGCCGGCGGCATCTCGGGGCCACCGGTCGCGCACCGAGCTGTCGAGGTGCTGCACCGGCTGTACGACCGGGTCGGCGATCGGCTGGTGCTGATCAGCGTGGGCGGTATCGAGACCGCCGACGACGCATGGGACCGCATCACCGCAGGCGCGTCACTGCTGCAGGGCTACACCGGCTTCATTTACCGCGGAGGCTTGTGGGCCAAGGACATTCACGACGGCATTGCCCGCCGGCTGCATGACGGCGGATTCACCTCGCTCAGCGACGCGGTGGGGTCGGCGGTTCGTCGACAGCCCAGTTAAGGCGCTGCCAGATGGTCGGCGACGAAATCCGCAGTGCGGCGGTGCCATTCACTCCACCGCCGCACCATGTAATGGCCCGAACCCTCAATGCCCGCCCAGTGCGCATCAAGACCCCGCTGGCGGGCCCGCCAGATCTGGGTACGTGAATTGCACGGGTCGGTCCAGGTGTCGGCGCTACCGTGGACGACCAGCAGCCGGGTAGGCGCAGGGATCAGGTCACCGTCGCCGCCAGGCCACCACGGCGCGAGCGCGACCACTGCGCCGATGTCAGCGCTCGCAGACAGCTGCGCCGCGACGCGGCCGCCCATCGAATGGCCCACCAACACAATGTCCTCCGGTTCAAATCGCCGTCGGACTCCGTCGAGCACCTCCCTGGCGTCCCGCACCGCATCCAAACGCGGACTATTCCATCCGCGACGGCGGTACTGAACACGTCGCACCTCGACGTCGGGACCCAGCCGGCGCCGTAACGCGCCGGCGACGAACATCATCCGGACGTTGGCCAACTGCCACCACCGGGAAGCCTGGTCGCTGCCCACCTTGCCGCCCGGCAGGACTAAAACGCACGCGCGCAGGTATGAGTTGTCTGGTTCCACGAAGTTGATTCGGAGCCGCCGCCGGTTTGGGTCGCGTGTGAATTAGGTGATCGACACCAGCTCATCAAGTGAATCGAGTGGCAGATCACCGTCGACGACGGCTGAGACCTCAATGTAGTTGAGGTTGATGCCGCCTCTGTGATTGTCCAGAAAGGCGGTATCGGCGGCGTCGCGGCCTGTGGCGATGCGCACCAGCGTCTGACGCGGTGCCAGACACGTCGCATCGACAACTCGCCACTGCCCGTCGACGAACGCCTCAGCGACGGCATGAAAATCCATCGGGCTACACCCCGGCGCGTAGACCGCAACAAGACGGGCGGGAACGTCGACCGCGCGTAACAGCGCCACCACCAAGTGCACATAGTCGCGGCACACACCGCTGCCGGCCAGCAATGTGTCGACGGCTCCGTCGATCGGGTCACTTGAACCCGGCACATAGTTGAGCCGCGTCCCAACCCAGGAAGACACCTTCTCCAACAGCGTCGCCGAACCGACGTACCCGCCGAATTCGGTGCGGGCGAAACCGTAGAACTTGTCGGCTTCGGCGTAGCGGCTGGGACGCAGATACATCGACAGGTCATATTCAGTCACCGGCGGCGGTTCGGTGCGGCCGACGACTGTTGCGGCGTAGCTGACTTTCAGGTTGCCGCCCTGCGCGTCGAACTTGTGAATCCGGTTGCCATGCACCCCAATAATTTCCACCGGGCGCACTTTCCTGCCGTCCAAGACAAAGGACAACGACTCCGAGACCTCCGCACCGGGATGAGGGGCGACCGCAATCTGAAATTCCAGCGTCGTCGGAGCGATGATCTCGACATCGAGCTGCGCGCCCACATCCCGCTTCACGACCCTGATCCTGCCAGTCCCGGCGCTGCGTGGCTGTCTGAGCCGCCATGCGGAGCAGGCAGCGCTACGTCTGTTCGTAGGTTCCGTGGATGACCGCTCGCGCGATGGCGTGCTGGAACAGGTTGAATCCGAGAAAGGCCGGGCTGGCGTCCTCGGTGAGATCCAGTTTCTCGACATCCACCGCGTGTACCGCGACGTAGTAGCGGTGCGCTCCATGGCCCGCAGGCGGCGCGGCGCCGACGTAGCGGCGCATACCGGCGTCGTTGACAAGCGTCAGCGCGCCGCCCGGGAGTTCGCGGCCGTCGCCCACACCGTCGGGCAGTTCGGTGACATCCGCGGGCAGGTTGGCCACCGCCCAGTGCCAGAAGCCAGACAAGGTAGGAGCGTCAGGGTCATAGACGGTGACCGCGAAACTGCGGGTCTCCCCGGGGAATCCCGACCAACTCAGCTGCGGGCTGACATCCTCTCCGCCAGCGCCCATGATGCCGCTGACTTGGGGTGTGGCCAGGGGTTGGCCGTCGGTGATCGAGTCCGAGGTCAGGCTGAAAGACGGCAGGTTGGGCAGCGCGGCATACGGGTCAGGCGGCGATGTCATGGTCAGTCCTCTCGTGTGATCGGCTTGATTTCCGACTAGCAGTGTGTCAGGAAGTGTGCCAGCACGTCGGTGCCGAACCTCAGCGCATCGATGGGTACCCGCTCATCGACGCCGTGGAACAGCGAAGCGAAATCCAAATCCGGGGGCAACCGCAGCGGGCTGAAGCCGAAGCAGCGAATGCCCAACCGCGCGAACGCCTTCGCGTCAGTCCCACCGGACAGCATGTAAGGGACCGTTCGGCCGTCCGGGTCGAGCGCCAGCACCGCGGCGTTCATGGCATCGACCAGATCGCCGTCGAAGCCGGTCTCATAAGACGCCAGTTCGCTGATCCACTCCCGAGTCACGTCGGGGCCGAGCAGCTCGTCGACTTCGGCCTCGAACGCCGCCCGTCGTCCAGGAAGGATGCGGCAGTCCACCACCGCTTCCGCCGTCGCCGGGATGACGTTGGCCTTATATCCGGCCTTGAGCATCGTCGGATTCGCGGTGTCGTGCAGCACAGCCTTCAGCATGCGGGCCATCGGGCCAAGTTTGTCGATCGCCCCCTCCAAATCGGGCGACTCGGTGTCGAACGTGAGGCCGATCTCTTCGCCCACCGCAGCCAGGAACTGGGCGACGGTGTCGGTGATCACGAGCGGAAATTGGTGACGGCCCAACCGGGCAACCGCCTCAGCGACCGCGGTGACCGCGTTCTGGTCGTGCACCATCGAGCCATGTCCTGCCCGCCCCCGCGCGGTCAAGCGCATCCACAGGATTCCCTTTTCCGCAGTCTCGATCAGATAGAGCCGGCGCTCACCCCCGTCGCGACGCGGCACGGTCAGGGAAAAGCCACCGACTTCGCCGATCGCCTCGGTGACGCCGTCGAACAGGTCGGGCCGATTGTCGACCAGCCAGTGCGCCCCGTATTTGCCGCCGTGCTCCTCGTCGGCAACGAACGCGAATACCAAATCGCGTGGCGGCACGATACCGGCCCGCCGGAAGTGCCGGGCGATCACGATCATCATGCCCACCATGTCCTTCATGTCCACCGCGCCGCGGCCCCAGACATAGCCGTCTTCGATCGCGCCGGAGAACGGGTGCACGCTCCATTCGGCCGCTTCAGCCGGCACCACGTCGAGATGACCGTGGATCAGCAGAGCGCCGCGTGAACTGTCCGCGCCCGCAAGGCGAGCGAACACATTGCCCCGGCCCGGCGCACCGGACTCGACATATTCGGTCTGGTAACCAACGGCTGCGAGCTGCTGGGCGACCCACTGCGCGCACTCAGCCTCGCCCCTGGTCGTCTCGGGTTGGCCGGTGTTGCTGGTATCGAACCGGATCAACCTGCTGACAACTTCGGCCACATCATCGCGCGGGTCGGTTGAAGCCTCGGACTCAACTGTCACAGTCACCCTTACTACCACTCCTGACGCCGGCGATCCCGCATTGCCCGGCGCGCCCCCTGGCCGTCCCCCGCGAGCGGGCGGTACCCCCAGCGCTGCTGGGGGACCCCCACCTCGGGCCCTACCGGGCCCGCATCGTCGCCGAGCCCGGTTAGGCCGGCGCAGGCCAATCCGATAGCCTTAGCTGCCAACCCATGTGGTTGGTTTGTCCGAGTGGCGGAATGGCAGACGCGCTAGCTTGAGGTGCTAGTGCCCTACTAATGGGCGTGGGGGTTCAAGTCCCCCCTCGGACACCCGACTTCCATCAGGTCACAGACGACGAGGTCCGCGAGCTGCTCGCGACGCCAACCAGCTGAGCCCATTTGAAGGCGCGCCAAGGGGCCGATAACGGGCGCTAGCTGGCGGCCTCGTCGCCGCTACGGTCGGCGGATACCGTCGATTCCTCGGTCGCATCGGAGCCGGCGTCTTCGGCGGCACCGGTGTCGTTACCGGGTTCAGCGTCCTGTTCAACCTCATCCGGGTAGTCGACGTAGCCAGTCTCGTCGTCTCCGGCCTGTTCTTCCTCGTCTTGGTCGCCCGCGTCACGTTGTTGGCGCTCCCGTATCGCGTCGACGATCAGCAGTACCACGCCCAGCACGCTGGCGCCGATACACACCCAGGCCACCAGCTCATTGCTGGTGACCACCGCGAAAACCAACGCGACGAGCCCAATCAGGGCCAAAACGAGCGCAATGATCAGCATCGGTCATCCTCCAGCCGGCGAGCAGCGACTGCCAAACCTACCAGGGTCTCAGCGCCGACCTTGAAACCCGCCGCGTGTCCGGCCCGTGTCCCGGCTAGTTATTACCCCGGTTGAATTGATCGAACCCGCCAGCATCCGCGCTCGAATCGACCGGTGCCGCCGAGCCGCGCTGGCCGAGTTCCTCGAGCTGGGATTCCAGGTAGGTCTTGAGCCTGGTGCGGTACTCACGTTCGAACGTACGCAGCTGCTCGAGGCGGCCTTCCAGCACGGTGCGCTGTTGGTTGATGGTTCCCATGATTTCGGAATGCTTGCGTTCCGCGTCGGCCTGCAGGGCGTCGGCCTTCTCCTGGGCTTGGCGCAACTGGCCCTCGGACCGGGTTTGGGCATCTGCCAGCATCGCGTCGGCGCGTTGCCGGGCTTCGGCGACCGCGGTCTCCGCGGTGTGCCGGGCCTCGCCGAGGATCTGGTCGGCGTTGGCGCGGGCATCGGCCAGCATCTTGTCCGACTCGGCCTTGGCGGTGCTGGTGAGCCGGTCGGCGGTGTCTTGAGCCAGGCTCAGCACCCGGGCCGCCTTCATGGCCTGTTCCTCGTTGGTTCCCGACGGAGCCGCCACCGGTGCCGGCTTGACGGGCTCGGGCTCGGGCTCGTAGACCGGGATCGCCTGGCTGGCCTGAGCGGTAACACCGGCACCAGCGCCGCCCCCGGCCAGCTCCTGGTCCAGCTCATTGATCCGCTGACGCAGATCGGAGTTCTCTTCGATGAGCCGCGTCAGCTCGGTCTCCACCAGGTCAAGGAAGGCGTCAACCTCATCTTCGTTGTACCCGCGCTTGCCGATAGGCGGCTTACTGAACGCCACATTGTGGACGTCGGCAGGTGTAAGCGGCATTGTTTGTCCCCTTGAGTTCCTGGACGGTCAAAAGATCTGGAAAGTGTAGAACGGAGTGGTAGCCGTCGCGCAACTGGCGTCCATCCTGTCACACCAGACCCGGCGGTTGCCGATCGGACTAATAAGTAAGGACCAATTTCAATCTCTAAGCAATAAATCATATTCCTTAGATTTGAAATCACGGGCGCCAAAGTTGTCGCCAAATCGTGGCTGATCCGTCTCTTTTCTTTACCGGGGGGTGACCGCAGCGCAACTCAAGCCGCCGCCCCGAAGGCCAGTTGCATGCCGACGAAAGCAACCAACAACAGCACCATGATGGACAGGTCGAAGCGGACCGCGCCGATGGTGAGTTGCGGGATCAGCCGGCGTAGCAGCTTCACCGGTGGATCGGTGATCGACATGATGATCTCCAGGATCACCACGGTGATGCCGGTGGGACGCCAGTCGCGGCTGAACGAGCGGATGAACTCAACGACGACCCGAGCGATCAGCAGCAGCCAGAAGATGAACAGCGCAAACCCAAGGATCTGAAAGAACAGCACCAACGAGAGCCCGACCTTATCGATGAGGATGTCAATACGCCGCCCTTGAGGGCGGCAAGCGCAAGCCTACCGACTCAGCGAACCGGCACACATCTCGTGGCGCGCCAATGGCAGGCCGGCAAGCGGCCAACCGGGCAGGCCAACCCGTGATCTACTGGGACTTGCACCAGCAGCTCCGGCTATTGGTAAGCGTAGAAACCGGTTTCGGCGATCCGGCGACGCTCCTCCGGGGACACGTCGACGTCCGCCGGCGACAGCAGGAACACCTTGGTCGCGACCTTGTCGAATGAGCCGCGCAACGCGAAGGCCAAGCCGGCCGCGAAGTCGACCAGCCGTTTGGCGTCGGCGTTGTCCATCGACACCAGATCCATGATGACCGGGGTGCCGTCCCGGAACCGCTCGCCGATGGTGCGGGCCTCGCTGTAGTCCTTTGGCCGCAGCGTGGTGATCTTCGACAGCGGATGGCCCTCCTCGAACATCATCGCCATCCGGCGTGGGTCCATCGCCAGCGCGCCGCGGGTGGAGTTGCGCAACCACGACCCGAAGCGCGGCCGGGCCATGTCGGTGCGCTCGAACTCGCGGGGCTGGAAGCGGGGTTCGTCGGCGTACCCGCCGCGGTAACTACTGGGCGGCGGATAGTCGGCCGGCTCGCCGCGCAGGTCGGCGCGTGGATCCCGGCGCGGATCGTCGTAGTCGCGCCCTTCATAGCGACCGTAATCGTCCTCGAATCGCGGCCGCGAATAACCACGAGAGGGAGTGCGGTCGTCGTAGTACTCGTCGTCGTAATCCTCCATCGGAGCCATACCGAAGTAGGCCTTGACCTTGTGCAGTGTGCTCATCGCTGACCCCTTCTAGCCCTGGGATATCTGTTGTCTGTGATGAAGGTGTGACTACAGTGACTATTCACGGTGACCGTAACCGCCGCGGACCCAATAGCGCGGTACCGACACGCACACACGTCGAACCATGTTTGACGGCGATTTCAAGGTCATTGGACATGCCGGCGGACAACCCGACCGCCTTCGGGAACGACTCGCGCACCCGGCCTTGCTCGGATTGCAGCCGGTCAAAGGCCTCGTGCGGGTCCCAGTCGAGCGGCGGGATGCCCATCAACCCGACCAGTTCGAGGCTCTCCGACTCCTCCACCTGTGCGCATATCCGGTCCACCGCGCCGGGCGCCGTGATGTCGACGCCGGCGCGAGACACGTCGCCGTCGAGGCTGACTTGAACATAGACGCGCAGCGGATTGCCGCGACTTCGATCGGCCAGCGCCGCGGTTACCGCGCGATCGAGCGCGGTCACGACCTGTGGGCTGTCGACCGAGTGAGCGGTGTGCGCCCAGCGAGCCAGCGACCGGACCTTGTTCCGCTGGATGTGGCCCACCATGTGCCACTGCATAGCCCGAGACTCCGCCCCCGAGGAAGCCGCTAACAGCTGAGCGAGTTCAGCCACCTTCGCCGAAGCTTCCTGCTCCCGCGATTCGCCAACGGCCCGACAACCCAATCGGGACAAAATCGCAACATCGGTTGCTGGAAAGAATTTGGTAATAGGAAGAAGTTCAATTTCTCCGGCATTGCGACCCGCCGCCTCCGCGGCCGCCGCGAGCCGTGAGCGCACCGCCGCCAACGCATGCGTCAATTCCGATTGGCGGTCTGCTTGCGCTGAAAGATCCACCACCATCGCAGTCATTCCATCCACACCAAGGACGCCAACCGCCCAGTGGGCGCACCGCGTCGATGGCTGAACAGCGTCGGGTCTGCCACCGTGCAACGGGGATCGACCTCAATGGACGTAACACCCAAATTGCGTAGCTGGCAAGCGATTCCGGCTCGAAGGTCGAGTCCGGGAGTTCCGGCGGAGGTGGTCGTGCGGCTGCCCGGCAACGCCGCTTCGACCTCGTCGGCCATCGCGGCCGGCACCTCGTAGCTGCGGCCGCTGGCCGCCGGGCCCAGCAGTGCTGAAATGTCGCCGGATTGCGCGCCCACTCCCAGCATCGCTTCCACCGCGCGAGCCACCACGCCGCGCTGTGCGCCGACCCGGCCGGCATGGACTGCTGCGGCGACACCGGCCCGCGCGTCCGCCAGCAAAACCGGCACGCAGTCGGCCGTGATCACGGCCAGCGCCAGTCCGGGTGTACTGGTCACCAATCCATCGGTGTCATCGAATGCCGTGTCGCGAGGCCCGTCGACCACCTCGATCCGGTCACCATGGACCTGGTTCATCCACACCACCCGCTCGCCGGGCAAGCCGATGGCCGCGGCCAACCGAGCCCGGTTGGCCGCCACCGCAACCGGGTCGTCACCGACGTGGTCGCCGAGGTTGAAGGTGTCGAACGGCGGCACCGACACACCACCCGCCCGGGTGGTGGTCACCCGGCGGATGCGAATGCTCACGTTCCCAGTATCCCGGAATCCGTTGCCGGCCAGGCTGCACCGGTGTCCGCCCAGAGCCGGCGTGTCGCGCACTGGCAAGCAAGCCGCAGCCCTCAGCGGCGCATGAAGGGCGGCACATCGACATCGTCGTCATCGCCGCCGATGCTGAGCGTCGAGCCATTGGTGTGCACCGGCACACTGACGGCGTCGACCGGCTCGAACAGTGTCGAGGTGAGCTTGCCGGCCTTCGCCGACTCGATCCTGTGCGCGCCACCGGTCTCGCCCACCACCGGCTTGCGGCTGGCTCCGCCGGCTTCAAAGCCCGCCGCAATGACGGTGACCCGCACCTCGTCGCCGAGTGAGTCGTCGATCACAGTGCCGAAGATGATGTTGGCGTCCTGGTGAGCGGCGTCCTGCACCAGCGAGGCGGCCTCGTTGATCTCGAACAGGCCCAGGTCGCTGCCGCCGGCGATCGACATCAGCACGCCCTGCGCGCCCTCCATCGAGGCTTCCAGCAGCGGCGAGTTGATGGCGATCTCGGCGGCTTTGAGGGACCGGCCTTCGCCCCGGGCTGAGCCGATGCCCATCAACGCGGTGCCCGCCCCGGACATGATGCCCTTGACATCGGCGAAGTCGACGTTGATCAGGCCCGGAGTGGTGATCAGGTCGGTGATGCCCTGCACGCCGTTGAGCAGCACTTCGTCGGCGCTGCGGAACGCGTCCATCAGCGATACCGCGGCATCACCCATCTGCAGCAACCGGTCGTTGGGAATCACGATGAGGGTGTCGCAGCTTTCCCGCAGCGAGCTGATGCCGTTCTCGGCCTGATTGCTGCGCCGCTTGCCCTCGAAAGAGAACGGCCGGGTTACCACGCCGACGGTCAACGCCCCCAGTTTGCGGGCGATGCTGGCGACGACGGGTGCCCCACCGGTGCCGGTGCCGCCGCCCTCACCGGCGGTGACGAACACCATGTCGGCGCCGCGCAGCAGCTC
The DNA here is from genome assembly GCA_963763005.1 of uncultured Actinomycetota bacterium. GTDB lineage: Bacteria > Actinomycetota > Actinomycetes > Mycobacteriales > Mycobacteriaceae > Mycobacterium. The sequence continues at coordinate 192,057 of CAVXMI010000004.1, read as the reverse complement.
TTCGATCTCGTCCTTGGCGTCGTCGGCGGCCTTGCGTCCCACCTCCGGGTCGGCGCCGGCGCCCAGTCCTCGGGTGGAGTCTCGGCCGACGTCGAGCTTGACGTCGGCATCGCTCATCAACAACGCCTGCGCATCGGTGTTGATCGCGATGAACTCGACGCCCTTGAGGCCCTGCTCGATCATCCGGTTGACGGCGTTGACGCCGCCACCACCGATGCCCACGACCTTGATGACGGCCAGGTAGTTATGTGGGGGGGTCATCATTCGTCTTCCTCCCTGGTGGGACTCGGGTTCTCCCTGCGGTGTGTCTCCTTGCAAAACTCTCAACCTCAACCATAGAGTTAGAGTTATGTCAAGTAGTTCCGCGTAACCAGAACCGTATGGGTACTACGCGTGCTAACCGTGCAGGCGCGCCGACGCGCCGCATGCATTTTTTCTGTTCGGGCGTGAGCACAGCTCCGACATCCGGCGCCCCTGGAACGGGATAGCGACGCGGGCGTCACATTCGGAGCGGTGAGCAGACGTTATTTCACAGTCGGCAGCTCGGGGCTGGACACGTCGTAGGTGCGCCCGGGCTGCGTCAACAGCGCCGCCAACTTCTCGGCCTTCTCCTCAGCACGATCGGCGGTCCCCCAGATCACCACCCGCCCGTCCGAAAGCGTGAGGGTGATCGATGACACCGAAGGGGCCGCGATCCGGCCCACCTGGCCTGCGACCTCGGGACGCAGCGCCATCAACACCTGCAGCGCGGCCAGGGTGGCCGGATCAGTCGGGCCGGGATTGTCGACATCGATATACGGCAGCGCCGGTGGCGGTGGATCGGTCGCGAAGTCGACGCCGTCGCGGTCAAAGAGGTGCGGGCCGTCCGGGAAATCCTTCACCACCACCGGGACCCGCTCAACGATGGTGATCCGCAGCGCCGACGGGTACTGACGCTGCACCCGCGCGCTCGCAACGCGCCGGATCGCGGCCACTCGGTCCGCGACCTGCTTGGTGTTTATCTGCAGCAGCGGCGTTCCAGGCCGCACCTGCGCCGCGTCGAGGACCTCCTCGCGGTTCACCGTGCCGATCCCGGTGACGACGATATCGCGGGCCGACATCGCCGGCGTGAAATAGAGGATCAACGCAAGCCCGACCCCGACGACGAGCAACACCACCGTGGCGAGCAGCATCTTCAAGCCCCGAACAACCCCGCGCGCAACGGGTTTGGGCTCGTCGACGACGTGCCCGCGGACCCGTCGCTTGGCCTCGCGGCGAGCCTGCTCGATCGCGGTGGCGCGATCCTGGGCGACGCGACGCTCGGCACGTTCGCGGCGGGCGCGCCGGCGCGGCCCCTCGAATTCGTCTTCATCCGCCGGCTTTTGGCCGTCCTGCGGTTCGGTGGCGAACGGTTCGGTAACCGCATCGTCGCCGCCGCCGGCGTCGTCGGCGTCGTCGGCGACCAAGTCGGTCGGGTGGCCGTCGTTCGGCTCGGTCACTGCAACACCCCCGGCTGACCAGGCGCGCTGCGGTCGGCCCGCACCCGCAACGCAGTCACGATCTCCGGCCCCAGCAAGGTCACGTCTCCGGCGCCCATCGTGACGATGACGTCGCCCGGGCCAGCGGCTGCGGCCACCTGCCCGGCCACCGCAGAGAAATCCGGGAGGTAGCGCACCGGCACGCTGACGTGCTCGGCGACGCTGGCTCCGCTGATACCGGCGAGTGGTTGTTCGCGCGCGCCGTAGACGTCGAGGACGAACACCTCGTCGGCGGCATCCAGTGCACGGCCGAACTCGGGAGCGAACGCCTTTGTCCGCGAATACAAATGGGGCTGAAATACGACCAGCGAGCGACCGCTGCCGCTCTGCTCGAGCACCGAGCGTAGCGCCGCCAGCGTTGCGCTGATCTCCGTCGGGTGGTGGGCGTAGTCGTCGAAAACCCGTATCGATTCGTAGCCGTCTCCCACGACCCCGACCAGTTCGAATCGGCGGCGCACTCCCTCGAAACCAGCCAGGCCGTCCAGTACCTCATCAGCCGGAGCGCCGATCTCGATCGCCGCCAGCAGCGCACCCAGAGCATTGAGCGCCATGTGCCGTCCGGGCACCGAGAGCCGCATCACCCGTGGGTGGGGCTCGCCGGCCAACTGGATATGCGCGAGCGCTCCGGTGCCCTGCTGTTTCCAGGACAACAGCGTGCCCGCCAAGGTTTGGCCCGGCACCGGCGAAGACCCGTATCGCAGCACCCGAATTCCCAGCTCAGCAGTGCGTTGAGCCAGCGCAGCCGCGCCGGGGTCGTCGGTGCACACCACCAGTGCGCCCCCAGGGGCAAGCCGCTCCACGAAGGAGTCGAACACCCCGACATAAGCCTCGGCGCTGCCGTAGAAGTCCAGGTGATCGGACTCGATGTTGGTGACCACAGCGACGTTGGGCGTGTACTCCAACAGCGAGCCGTCGCTTTCGTCGGCTTCGGCGACAAAGCAGTCGCCGCTGCCGTGGTGGGCGTTGGTGCCGGCCTCCCCGAGCTCACCGCCCACCGCGAACGACGGGTCCCGCCCGCAGTGCTGCAGCGCAACGATGAGCATCGACGTCGTCGTCGTCTTGCCGTGCGTGCCGGTGACCATCAGCGTGGTGCGCCCGGCCATCAGCTTGGCCAGCACGACCGGCCGGAATACCACCGGAATGCCGCGGCGCCGGGCTTCGACGAGCTCGGGGTTGGTCTTGGGGATGGCGGCGTGTGTGGTGATGACCGCAGTGACGCCGCCGGGCAGCAGGTCCAGCGACGACACGTCGTGTCCGAGCCGGATCAGCGCACCCCGCGCCCGTAGCGCGTGCACACCGCGCGACTCCTTGGCGTCGGACCCCGACACCAGCCCGCCGCGGTCCAGCAGGATGCGGGCGATGCCCGACATGCCGGCTCCCCCGATGCCGACCATGTGCACCCGCTGCAGCTCGGGCGGCAACTGCCCGGTGCTCACGGTTTTCCTCCGGGCCTGCGAACGTCAAGAGCCCTGCCGGACTGCGCCTGCCGTGCGATATCCAGCGCAGCCTGGGCCACCTGGCGCGCCGCATCGCGGTGGCCCACCTGTGCGGCGGCCGCCGTCATCGCCGCCAGCCGTGGCGAGTCGGTGAGCAATCCGGCCACCTGGCGAGCCACCAGCTCCGGCGTCAGGGCGGCGTCGGCGACCACCGTGCCACCGCCGGCGTTGACCACCGGCAGCGCATTGAGCCGCTGCTCACCGTTGCCGATCGGCAGCGGCACGTAGATGGCCGGCAATCCGACTGCCGACACTTCGGCGACCGTCATCGCCCCGGACCGGCAGATCACCATATCGGCGGCGGCGTACGCCAGGTCCATCCGATCGAGATAGGGCACCGCCACGTACGGCGGATCGCCCTGGTCAGGCGTGCGCAGCTGCAGCGTGTTCTTGGGTCCGTGGGCGTGCAGCACGGAAACACCCGCGGCGGCCAGATCCGCGGCCGCCGCGGACACCGCCCGGTTGAGCGAGACCGCGCCCTGCGAACCGCCGAAAACCAGCAGCACCCTCGCGTCGTCCGCGAAGCCGAAGTACGCCCGCGCTTCGGCTCGCAGCGCGGCGCGGTCCAGCGCGGTGATCGTCGCCCGGACCGGTACCCCGACCACTTCGGCGCGCCGCAGCCCGGAATCCGGCACGGCGCAGAACACTCGGTCGGCGGTGCGGGCGCCGACCCTGTTGGCCAGCCCCGCCCTGGCGTTGGCTTCGTGGATCACCACCGGGATGCGGCGCCGGCTGGGGATGCCAGGTATGCCGCGGGCGGCCAGGTATGCCGGCAGTGCCACATACCCGCCGAAACCGATGACGACGTCGGCGTCGACAACGTCGAGCACCGCCCGGGTCTCCCGGACGGCACGCCACACCCGCGGCGGCAGCCGGGCCAGGTCGCCGCTGGGTTTGCGGGGCAGCGGCGCCGGCGTAATCAGCTCGAGATGGTAGCCCCGCTCTGGCACCAACCTGGTCTCCAGACCGCGCGGGGTGCCGAGCGCGGTGATCCTGACCTGCGGATCCAGGGCGGTCAGGGCGTCGGCGACGGCCATCGCCGGCTCCACATGGCCGGCGGTACCGCCGCCGGCGAGCACAACCGACAGCGAAGGGCCGTGGTTGGGTATCCTCGGCCCGCCGGCCCGCTCCCTGACCGAGTCGTTCACCCGTAACGCTGACCTTCCAATGCGCGAACCCGCCCTGTACGACGCTGGCCGGCGTACCGCTGGCCAGCTCCATGATGCCTTCCCTGCAAGCGGGCGGTATCCGCAGATCGGCGGCCCAGCCGATCGGCTGTGCGGGGTAACGCCGGTCGCAGGGGCTCGGCAGCCTTCCGAGCCGCTGCCCGGGGTGCCTTCCGGGCAGCCGGTTGCCCGGCCGGTTTCGGGCGAGTCCGCTTGCGATCGCGAAACGCCTCGAGGTGGGTCGGCACATACGGTTCGGGTAGCGGCAGCCGCAGCAGCCGGTTCACCTTATCCTCACGCCCGGCCCGCAGCGCGGCCACGGCCTCCGGTTCGTGACGAGCCGCGTTGGCGATGATGCCGATCATCGAGAGTGTTGTGGCCGTCGAGGTTCCGCCCGCCGAGATCAGCGGCAGCTGCAGCCCGGTGACCGGCAGCAGGCCAATCACATAGCCGATGTTGATGAACGCCTGTCCCAGCACCCACAACGTCGTGGTGGCGGTCAGCAGCCGCAGGAACGGGTCGGCCGATCGGCGAGCGATCCGCATGCCGGTGTAGGCGAACAATCCGAACAGTCCCAGCAGCCCGAGCGCGCCGACCAGGCCCAGCTCCTCGCCGATGATCGCGAAGATGAAGTCGTTGTGAGCGTTCGGCAGATAATTCCACTTGGCCACGCCCTGGCCGAGACCATCGCCGAAGATGCCGCCGTGGGCCAGCGCGAACTTTGCCTGCCGGGCCTGATAGCCGGAGTCCTGGGGGTCGTTGTCGGGGTTGAGCCAGGACCGCACCCGGTCGGACCGGTAACCGGCGGACACCGCCAGGATCGCCGCGGAAATAACGACCGCTGCCAGCGAGCTGACGAAGACGCGCAGCGGCAGGCCCGCGTACCACAGCAGGCCCAACAGGATGATGCCCAGCGACACCGTCTGGCCCAGGTCGGGCTGGGCCACGATCAGCGCCAGCGCGATGACCGCGGCCGGCACCAGCGGAATCAGCATCTCGCGCAGCGAAGCCCGTTCCATACGCCGGGCCGCCAGCAGATGTGCACCCCAGATGGCAAACGCCATCTTGGCCAGCTCAGACGGCTGCATCGAGAAGCCCGCGACGACGAACCACCCGCGAGAGCCGTTGGCTTCCTTGCCGATTCCCGGAACGAGCACCAGCACCAACAATACGACGCTGAATGCGAAACCGGAGAACGCCAAGCGCCGCATCAACCGCACCGACATCCGCAAAGCGACGTAGTAGCCGATGAGACCGACGAACGTCCACAAGACCTGCTTGCCGAAGATCACCCACGCCGATCCGTCGTCGTCATAGGACCGCACGCCGGAGGCCGACAGCACCATGATCAGGCCGAGCGTCGTGAGCAACGCGGCGACGGCGATGATCAGGTGAAACGAGGTCAAGGGCCGGCCCAGCCAGGCGCCGAACCGGGTGCGCGGACCTCGTTCTTCGGTCTTGACTCGAACCTTGGCGCCCGAGGAGGCCTTCTCTGAGGACTTCTCTGAGGACTTGGCCTCAGACTGGTCCGTCTCCCCCGGCTCAGTCGCCCCCTGGGTATCGACGTTCTCGTTGTCTGCCGTGCCCCGGCGCAGTAGCCGGGTCAGCGCGCTACCCACTCCCGCCTACCGGACCGCGGCGCGCACGGCGGCCGCGAAGGCCTCGCCACGGTCTGCGTAGCCGGTGAACTGGTCAAACGACGCACCGGCCGGTGCCAGCAGCACTGTGTCACCGGGCTTGGCCATGTCCCGAGCCGCGGTCACCGCCGCAGCCATCACGCGAGTGCCGAGGGGATCGGCGGAATCGTCAACTTTTGTCACAGCAGTAACAGAAACCACAGCAGTCGCATGCATATCAGCATCCTCGCCTGTCACAACCTGGACGACGGGGACATCGGGCGCGTGTCGTGATAACGCCTCGGCAACCTCTGCGCGATCTCGGCCGATCAGCACCGCTCCGACCAGCCGGGGCGCAATTCGGGCCACTTCCGCGTCGATCGACGCGCCCTTGAGCAGACCGCCGGCCACCCAGACCACCCGCGGATAGGCGAGCACCGAGGCCTCGGCGGCATGCGGGTTGGTGGCCTTGGAGTCGTCGACGTATTTGATTCCGTCGGCGACGGCCACCACCTCGGCCCGGTGCCGGCCCACCCGAAATGAGGTGATCGCGTCTGCGATCGCGCCGGCGGGCACCCCGACAGAGCGGGCCAGCGCCGCCGCGGCAAGTGCGTCGAGCACTCCGACCGGGCCCGGCACCGGTATCGACGCGACCGGCAGCAGCACCAGGTCGTCGGCAAAGGCGCGGTCAACCAGGAGCCCATCGCGCACTCCGAGCTCCCCCGCGGCCGGCTCACCGAGGCGGAAGCCGACCCGTACCGGGGCCGGCGCGGTGTCCCGCAGCGCGGCCGCCCGGCTGTCGTCCAGTCCGACAACCGCCACCCGGCCGGTCAGCACCCGGGCCTTGGCCGCGGTGTATGCGGCCATCGTGGAATGCCAGTCCAGATGGTCTTCGGCGATGTTGAGTACCACGCCCGCCTCGGGCCGTAGCGACGGCGCCCAGAACAGCTGGAAACTCGACAACTCGACGGCCAGCACATCGGCAGGCTCGTCGAGCACATCCAGCACTGGGCTGCCGATATTGCCGCACAACACGCTGCGGCGGTTCCCGGCCGTCAACATGGCGTGCAGCATCGAAGTCGTAGTGGTCTTGCCGTTGGTACCGGTCACAACCAGCCAGCGGCGCGGCGGCCCGTAACAGCCCGCCGCGTCCAGCCGCCAGGCCAACTCCACGTCGCCCCAGATGGGCACGCCGGCCGCCGCGGCCGCGGCCAGCACGGGCGTTGTCGGCTGGAACCCGGGACTGGTGACCACCAGGGCATAGCTTTTTTCAGAGTTCTTTTCAGACCCGGCGATCTGCTGCACCGCGACCGACGGAGCCACGGTCGCCACTCCACTCTCGGCGTACGGGTGCAGCATGACCGGGTCGTCGTCACACACCGTTGGCGTCGCACCAAACCGGGTCAGCGCCGCCAGCACCGCCCGGCCGGTCACCCGGCCACCGGCCACCAGGACGGGCGCACCCGGCACCAGGGGGTCAAGCACGTCAGGCATCGACCGTGGCCAGCCACTCACCGTAGAACAGGGCCACGCCCAGACCGCAGGTGATCGCGGTGAGCAGCCAGAAGCGGATGATCACCGTGGTTTCGGCCCAGCCGACCAACTCGAAATGGTGGTGGAATGGCGCCATCCGGAACACCCGGCGCCCAGTGGTTCGGAAGGCCAGGATCTGCAGCACCACCGAGGTGATTTCGGCGACGAACAGTGAACCCAGCACAACCGCGAGGATCTCGGTGCGGCTGGTGACCGACAACCCCGCGATGATGCCGCCCAGCGCCAGGGACCCGGTGTCACCCATGAAGATCTTCGCGGGCGCCGCATTCCACCACAAAAAGCCGATGCAGGCGCCGGCGGTCGCGGCCGCGATGAGCGCCAGGTCCAACGGATCACGCACGTTGTAGCAGCCCAGGCCCGGTGCCGTGACGCACGCGTTGCGGTACTGCCAGAAGGTGATCAGCACATAGGCGGCGGTGACCATCGCCATGCACCCGGCAGCCAACCCGTCCAGGCCATCGGTGAAGTTGACCGCGTTGGACCAGGCGCTGACGACGACCACACAGAACAGCACGAACAGTGCCGGAGCCAGTGTGACGGTGGCGATCTCACGCACGTACGACAAATCCGCGCTGCCCGGCGTCAGGCCGGCGGGATTGCGGAACTGCAACACCAGCACGGCGAACAGCACGGCGGAGGTGATCTGCCCGACCGTCTTGGCTGTCTTGTTCAGCCCGAGGTTGCGCGACCTGCGGATCTTGATCAAATCATCGACGAATCCGACGCCGCCCAGCGCTGTGGCCAGGCCAAGCACCAGCAGACCCGATACGGATATGCCTTCGCCGTCGAACGCCAGGCCGGCTATGTGGGTGCCGAAGTAGCCCGCCCAGATGCCGGCCAGAATCGCCACACCGCCCATCGACGGCGTGCCGCGTTTGGTGTGGTGGCTGGGTGGGCCATCCTCGCGGATCTGTTGGCCGAATCCCTGCTTGGTGAACAGCCGGATCAGCGCGGGGGTCAACAGGATTGACACTGCCAACGCGATGGCGACGGCGATGAGGATCTGTCTCATGGGCGCGCGCTCCCATGGTTATCGGTGTCAGCACATGCGCCCCCGACAACAGGGTCGGCGACCAGCGCGTCGGCCAGCGCCCCCAGCCCGGCCGCGTTCGACGCCTTGATCAGGACCACATCTCCGGGTTGCACCTCGGCCCGCAACAGCGCCAGGGCGGCATCGCCGTCGGCCACGTTGACGGCCCCTCTATCAGCCCCGGCGCCCCACGAGCCCTCCATGACCGCTCCGTGGTGCATGGCGCTCACCGACCTCCCGGTTCCCACGACAACGAGTCGAGAAACATCTAAGCGCACCGCGAGCCGGCCGATGCGATCGTGCTCGGTTATCGCGTCCTCACCGAGCTCAGCCATCTCGCCCAAGACGGCCCAACTGCGCCGCGGGCGCTCGGTAGCCGCGATCCAGGCCAGGGCCTGCAGCCCGGCCCGCATCGAGTCGGGGTTGGCGTTGTAGGCGTCGTCGATCACCGTGACGCCGTCCGCGCGGGTGGTCACCTGCATCCGGTGCCGCGACACCGGCCCGGCTGCGGCAAGCGCGGCCGCGACCTGTTCGACGCCGGCACCGCATTCGAGCGCGACCGCACCCGCGCACAGCGCGTTGGTGACCTGATGGTCGCCGTACACCCCGAGTCGGACTTTGACTCCCCTGGCTTCCGCGGAGCCGGCATGCATCGTGAACTGCGGCCTGGCCAGTTCGTCGAGAGACACCGGTCCGGCCCAGACGTCGCTGGGTCCGGCGTTGGTAGTGCTGGCGCGGCTGACCCGAACCACGCGGGCAGCGGTCATGTCGGCCATCGCCGCCACCGCCGGGTCGTCGACATTGAGGATGACTACCCCGGATTTCGGAATAGCTTGCGGCAGTTCAGATTTGGTCTGCGCGATGACTTCGCGGGAGCCGAACTCCCCCAGATGCGCGGCGCCGACGTTGAGGACCACCCCGACGGCCGGCGGCGCGATCTCGGCCAGCGCGGCGATATTGCCGGGATGGCGTGCCGACATCTCCAGGATCAGGTAGTCGGTGTTGCGGGTCGCGCGCAGCACCGTCCAGGGATGACCCAGCTCGTTGTTGAACGATCCGGGCGGGGCCACCACCTCACCGAGTGGGTCGAGCACGGCGGCCACCAGATCCTTGGTCGACGTCTTGCCCGACGAACCGGTGATTCCGATGATGGTCAGCCCACCTGCCACCAGCTGCGCGGCCACCGCCTTGGCCAGCTTGGCCAGCGCGGCCAGCACCGCCGCTCCCGACCCATCGGCGTCGTGCTCGAGTACCCCGGCCGGCCCGCCCTCGCCGGTACGCGGCTCAGGCGCAACCACGATGGCAGGAACGCCGACCGGTCGCGCGGCCAGCACGACGACCGCACCGGCCGCTACTGCCGACGCCGCGTGTTCGTGCCCGTCCGAGCGCGCCCCGGGCAGCGCCAGGAACAATCCGCCCGGGCCAACCGCACGCGAGTCGAACTCAACGGTCCCGGTGACGGGGGTTTGCGCAGCGGCCGCCGGCGAGATATCGGCCAGCACGCCGCCGACGATCTCGGCGATCTGGGCGACGGTCAGGTCGATCATGCGCGTGCCTGCCCAGGGTTTTGAGGCCTTCGGGCCTCGAGGCCCTCCAGAGCCTCAGCCAGCTCCACCCGGTCGTCGAACGGGCGGACCTCTCCGCCGCCGCGCTGCCCGGTTTCATGACCTTTGCCGGCTATCAGCACCACGTCACCAGGGCCGGCCCAGGCGACCGCGTGCCGGATCGCGTCTCGCCGGTCGGCGATCTCGACCACCTGTGCCGTGCCGCCGCCTGCTGCCGCGCCGGCCAGGATCTCGCGTCGGATTGTCGCGGGATCCTCACCGCGCGGGTTGTCGTCGGTGACGACAACCAAATCGGCCAGCTCGGCGGCGATCCCGCCCATTGGCGCCCGCTTCCCGGGGTCACGCTCGCCACCGGCGCCAAACACCACCGCCAGCCGCCGGTCCCGGTGCAGCAGGGTGGTCAACACCGCCCGCAAGGCGCCCGGTTTGTGGGCGTAATCGACCAGCGCAAGAAAGTCCTGACCGCGGTCGACCTGTTCCAGGCGCCCCGGGACCCGGGTTTCCCGCAGCCCCAGTGCCGCCTGCTCCGGTGAGACCCCGACGGCATCGAGAATCGCCAGTGCGACAAGACAATTGGCGACGTTGTAACGGCCCGGCAACCCGATGCCGACCCGGTGCTGCACGCCGGCGGGGTCGATGACGGTGAATTCCTGAGCGCCAGCGCCCATAGGCGCCACGTCCATGGCGCGCCAGTGCGCGGGCTGGTCTGCGGCACTGACAGTGATCGCGTCACCGGCCCGGGCAGCCATCGCGCGCCCGGCCTCGTCGTCGACGCACACCACGACGGTGTGGGCACGCAGCGCCGATGCCGGGTCGAACAGCAACGCCTTGGCCTCGAAGTAGTCGGCCATGCTGGGGTGGAAGTCGAGGTGGTCGCGCGACAGGTTGGTGAAGCCGCCGACCGCGAACCGGGTCCCGTCCGCCCGGCCCAGGGTCAGCGCGTGACTGGACACCTCCATGACCACGGTGTCCACCCCGCGTTCGGACATCGCCGCAAGCATCGCCTGCAGCGCGGGCGCCTCGGGAGTGGTCAGTGCGCTGGGGACGTCGGTGCCGTCGATGCGGGTGCCTATGGTGCCGATCAGCCCGGCAACTCGCCCGCCGGCCCGTAGACCGGCCTCGACCATATAAGTCGTGGTGGTCTTGCCGGATGTGCCGGTGATCCCGACAACAGTCAGCCGGTCGGACGGGTGTCCATACACCGTGGCGGCCAGGCTGCCGAGCACACTGCGGGGTGCGGGGTGCACCAGTACCGGCACCGTGTCAGCCCGCGCGCGGGGCGCAGTCTTGGCCATCTCGGCGACCCCGGCTGCGTCGGTGAGCACCGCGACTGCGCCACGTTCGATGGCCTCGCCGGCATGCCGGGCGCCGTGCGTCGTCGAGCCGGCCAGGGCGGCGAACAGGTCACCGGGCCGCGCGTCCTGGGCACGCAGCGTCACTCCGGTGACCGGCACGTCCGGGACGGTTGTGAGGTGATCGGGGCCGTCGGCCAGTACCGCGCCGATCTGAGCGGCCAGCGCAGCAAGCGGCGCGCCCGCGCCGGCATTGGGGCGCAACCCAGTGGACACCGACTCCACCTCTGTCACCACCTCCGTCCGACGGCCGGTGCTGGAAGAAACAATGATCGGCCATGATCGGCCATGACACCCTACCTAGACGCGCCCAGTCACGAAGCGCTCCCGCGCCCGCAGGGGACGGCGCAAATTGATCCGTTCTGGGTCGATCCGCAGCAATTATGCAGGTCGCAGCAGACACACCCGACACGCATCGGCGCGGCGCCGCACTCAGATCAGCCGTGCCCGCCGGGCGTACCCCACAGCAGCCCGCCTCGTCCGCCGGCCCCGGCGCGGAATCCTGTGCTTTCGAGCAAACCGCGCTTCCCTCAGGTGGCCTGCAAGACCAGCGGCGGCCCCGGGTCGGGTGACAGCGGGACATTCTCGCGCTGCATCAGCCAGCCGGCGATGTTGTGGAACAGCGGGGCCGCCGTGTGTCCTGGCGCACCGTCCGCGGAGCGCTCCGGGTTGTCCATCATGATGCCGATCACGTAACGGGGATTGTCGGCAGTGGCCATTCCGGCGAAGGTGATCCAGTACACGTTGTCGAAATAGCAGCCGCAGGCGGGGTTGATCTGCTGTGCGGTCCCTGTCTTACCGGCCATCTGATAGCCCGGCACTCCGGCCGCAGGCCCAGTGCCCTGCTGGTAGCCCATCGGGTCGCGTTGCACGACAGCGCGCAGCATATTTCGCACCGTCTGAGCGGCCTCCGGAGACACCACCCGAATGCCATCAGGACGCGGCTCTTCGGTCCGGGTGCCGTCGGGTGCGATGGTGGCCTTGATGATTCGCGGCGGTATCCGCACACCGTCATTGGCGATGGCCTGGTACATCCCGGCCATCTGCAAAAGCGTCATCGAAAGACCTTGGCCGATAGGCAGGTTCGAGAACGTGCTGCCCGACCACTGGTCGATCGGCGGTACCAGGCCCGCGCTCTCACCGGGCAGCCCGACGCCGGTGCGCTGACCCAACCCGAACTTGCGGACCATGTCGTAAAACCGTTCCGGCCCTACGCGCTGCGCCAGCATCAAGGTGCCGACGTTGGACGACTTTCCGAATACGCCGGTGGTGGTGTAGGGCATCACGCCGTGGTCCCAGGCGTCATGCACGCTGACGCCGCCCATCTGGATCGCGCCGGGTACCTGCAGCACCTCGTCGGGGTTGCTCAGCCCGTACTCGATGACCGAGGCCGCGGTGATGATCTTGTTCACCGAGCCCGGCTCGAAGGGCGAGGACACCACCAGGTTGCCCAGTTGCTTGTCGCCCTGACGCCCGATGTCTTGCGACGGGTCGAAGGTGTTGTCGTTGGCCATGGCGAGCACTTCGCCGGTCTTGGCGTCGAGCACCACGGCTGAGGCATTGCGGGCCCCGGACAGGTTCTTTGCCTGCTGCACCTGCTGCTGCACGTAGAACTGGATGTCGTCGTCGAGGGTGAGCTGGACGGTCGAACCATCGGCCGCCTTGTGCCGGTTGCGGTAGCTGCCGGGAATGACGACGCCGTCTGACCCGCGGTCGTAGGTGACTGAACCGTCGGTTCCGGCCAGCACCGCGTCCAGGGAGTCCTCGAGCCCCAGCAGCCCGTGACCGTCCCAGTCGATGCCGCCGACAATGTTGGCCGCCAGCGACCCGCCCGGGTACTGACGCAGATCCTGCCGCTCGGAACCGACCTCGGGACACTTCGCGGAGATCGCGCTGGCGATAGCGGGGTCGACGGCGCGGGCCAGATAGACGAACGACTCGTCGCTTTGCAGCTTCTTCAGCACGGTCGCGGCGTCGGGCTTGTTGTTCAGCTTCCCCGCGACCTCCTTGGCTATGTCCTTTAGCCGCTGCTGCGGGTCTGGTGCGTACGAGGACTTCTTCTTGGCCTCCTCCAATTGCTGCCGGACTCTCTTCGGCTGAAATGTCAACGCACGCGCTTCGATGGTGAACGCAAGCCGGTCGTTGTGACGGTCGACGACGCTGCCGCGGACCGCTCTTTGGACGTCGGTGACCTTGAGCTGGCCGGCCGCCTGAGCGCGCAGGTCCGCGGCATTTGATACCTGCAGGAAGAACAGCTGTGTCGAGGCCACCATCATCAACACGAAAATGACCGCATTGCCGGCCCGATGCCGGAAGACGAACGACGCACCGCGGGTCGCCACTTCCACCGCCTGGCGGGTGCGCCGCTCCCGCGCTGAACGACCGGCCGGGGCTGCTTCTGCCCGCACGGCAGCGCGGGATTTCTTGACTTCCTTGACTTTCCGGGACCGCTTCGGTTCCCGCACTTCCTTGACCTGGCGGTCATTCTGCGACTTCCGTGACCGCTTCGGCTGGCGGACGCCCTGGGCTTCCTGCGGCTTGCGAGGACCGCGCGCCGCCCGCATCGACTGCGACGACCGTTTCCGCCGGGAGTTGCCGCGGGTCACCGTGGCGCCCCAGGCGCCACTGGCACGGTGGTGGTGACGGGGCCGAACTGTTCGCCGCTGGCCGGCACTGGTGCTGGCGCGGGTGGGGCGGCCGTCGGCTGCGGCGCGAGCCCCGGGGCCAGGGGAGCCACAGGAACTACCGGAGCCGCCGGAGCCGCAGGAGCCAGCGGTACGCCGGGGGCGGCTGCGACCGGGGGTGCCGCGCCTGCTTGCAGCGGCACCGGCACTTCGGCCGGCACCGGAGCCGGCACTTGCGCAGGAACCGGGGCGGGCACCGCGTCTACCGGAGCCGGCACCTGTCCCGGCACCTGCACAACTCCCGGGACCCCCGGCACCGGACCCGGCACCGGCACAACTCCCGGGACCCCCGGCACCTGGCCCGGCACCCGGGTTGGCAGGTGGGTGCCGCCGCCCAGCGTCGACGCACCATCTGGAGTGCGCAGCAGCAGCTCCGGGCCGGACCTGGCAGGCGGTGGGGGATCACCAGGCCCTGGCATCACCCGAACCGGGACCTCGAGGGGAACCACCGGCTTCGGGGGCGGTGGAGGACCTTCTTCGGGCAGCTTGGAGTTCAGCGGCGGCGGCGGAACGCCGTCAGCCGGCTTGGGGGTACCCACAACCACCCAGTTGCCGTCCGGAGCCTGGACCAGGTGGGCGGTATCCCTCGTCGGGATCATGCCCTGTTTGCGGGCCGCCTCCGCTAGGGCCGGCGCGGACTCTGCCTCACGCACATCGCGTTCGAGCGCTTCCTTCTGCTGCTGCAACATCCGGGTCCGCTCGCGGGCGTGGCTCAGCTGGTACGACCGCTCGGCCGCATCAGTGGACAACCACAGCGTCAGGGCCAGCCCGAAGCCGAGCGAACCGATGACCAGCACGACAAACGGAACCTTGCTCACCAAGCTGCGGGGCCGCAGATCGATCGATGCCAGGCGGGCGGCCAAACGCTCAGTCAATTTAGGCCGAACAACCTTGGGCGCCTTAGCTTTCCGCGCCTTGGCCCGCGCTTTTGCCTGGCTGGTGTTCTTGGGGCGAGCCGGGCGGTCGACGGGCCGGGGCATCGGGCTGGTTTGCGGCCCCGACTTCGGCACCCGAGCCTCACGGTTGGGCGCGGTGGTCTTGCCTGCACGGGAGCGGCGCGACGACGGCGAGTCAGCCGTCGTGCGCCTACTCGTCCGGGCAGAACCGTCGCCTCCACCGCGAAGATCGCTGCTGCTGCGGCGTTTCGGCGCCTCACGCTTCGCCTTCATGAATCGCCCTTCCCGGTTGCGTGCTGCGGTTCCGCCTCGTGCTCAATGCGTTGCAGGGCCCGTAATCGCACTGCGGTGCTGCGCGGGTTGCGTTCCATCTCGGCCACATCTGCGCGTTCGGCGCCGTGCGTCAGCGACCGGAATCGCGGCCCGTAGCCGGGAAGCTCGACCGGGAGATCCACCGGCGTCCGGGAGGCGACCGCGTCGGCGAAAAACCGTTTGACGATCCGGTCCTCCAGCGACTGGTAGGCCATCACCACGATGCGGCCGGCGACGGTGAGCGCATCCAGTGCGGCGGGAATCGCGCTGCGCAGCGACTCCAGCTCGTCGTTGACCGCGATGCGCAGCGCCTGGAAGGTGCGCTTGGCCGGATGCCCGCCAGTGCGCCGGGCCGGAGCCGGAATCGCCTCGTAGAGCAGGGCAACCAGCTCGGCGGTCGAGGTGAACGGCGCACGTGCGCGCCGGCGGACGATATGGGCGGCGATGCGGCGTGCGAACCGCTCCTCGCCGTACCGGTGCAAAATGCCGGCCAGTGCGGCCTGGTCATAGGTGTTGACAATGTCGGCTGCGGTCAAGGGTGAGTCCGGGTCCATCCGCATGTCCAACGGCGCGTCCTTGGCGTAGGCGAAGCCTCGCTCGGCGCGGTCGAGCTGGATCGACGAGACGCCCAGATCGAACAGCACCCCGTCGACCGATTCCACTGCGCCATAACCGGATTCGGCCAGTGCTGCGGCGAGGCCGTCGTACCGCGTGTGCACCAGCGCAACCCGGTCGGCGAAGCGCGCCAGCCGAGTCCGGGCGATGTCCAGGGCGCTCGGGTCGCGGTCCAGCCCGATCAGCCGCAGGCCCGGCAATTCGGTCAGAAACCGCTCCGCGTGCCCACCCGTGCCGAGGGTGGCATCGACGAGAACCGCCTTCGAGCCGTCTGAGGCGTAACGGGTCAGCGCCGGGGTGAGCAGCTCGACGCAACGTTGTACCAGGACGGGCACATGCCCGAAATCGCCACGGCCGGAATCACCTGGCCCGAAACCTGGTTTGTCAGCCATCGCGACACCTCCCCGGGTCTGGCTGCACCCGACGGCAGCAGGAGCCGTCCCGACATGCGCCGCCCCTGCACCGAGGTCTCTGCCCGAAGGCACGAACCTGGCGTTGGGGAAGTACGCCAGGGTCGGTTCGGACAGAGACCACGGTGCACGCGCATGCACCTCAGAAGATGTCGCCGAGTGCTTCATCGCTGGCCGCGGAGAAGTTCTCTTCATGGATTTGCTGGTAGTTCTGCCAGGCCTGCGCATCCCAGATCTCGAGGTAATCGACCGCTCCGATCACCACACATTCCTTGGAAAGGCCCGCGTAGCGGCGGTGGTCGGCCGACAACGTGATCCGGCCTTGACTGTCGGGATGCTGCTCGTCGGTGCCGGCAGCGAGATTGCGCAGGAACGCTCTGGCTTCCGGATTGCTTCGCGGCGCCTTGCTCGCCCGGCGCGCCAACTGCTCGAACTCCGACCGCGGGTACACGGCGAGGCTGTGATCTTGGCTCTTGGTGACCATCAACCCCCCTGCCAACGCGTCGCGAAACTTAGCCGGCAGCGTCAGCCGCCCCTTGTCGTCGAGTTTGGGCGTGTAGGTGCCGAGAAACACTGGGGCACCTCCCACTCGGTCTCACCCAAACACTTCAGCCACCATACCCCACAATCCCCCACTTCGCCCCATTGATGGAGTGTCGGAGCGGTGTTTTCCCATGAACCCACCACCCCAAGTGGAGTGCGGACCGCTCCGGGCGCCCACGCAGCCCAATAACGACGTCGAGAAACCGCATTTCAGGAGGCCGCAGCCGGTAATTGGGGCGACAAGTGGGGCCCAGTGGGGCACCGTGAGGCACCCGCGGGTCACAACTGGGGCTCGGTATGGCCTCCACAACGTGACCGACGACCCCAGGGGCGCGCCGCGCATTCGCACTCTCACCGCAGAACTTGCGCGCAACACGTGGGCGCACAAAAAACGGGGCAGCCATTGGCTGCCCCGATATGTCTTGCTGCGTTCGCTTACTCGTCGAAGCGGCGCCGGAACCGATCCTCCATACGACTGGTGAACGAGCCTCCCACTTTCTTGCCGCGGCGCTGGCGCGACGCCCCGGACGCCGGCCCGGAATGATCCGCCCGGCCGGACAACCGCGGACCGGTGATGGCAAACACCACACCACCGAACATCACGACAAAACCGAAGACGCTGAGAATCGGGAAGCTTCCGATCATCGTGGCCTTGAACGCCACGCCGGAAACCAGCATCCCCAGACCCACGACGAACAACGCCGCGCCCTGCAGGCGCCGCCGTGCGGTCGGTGCCCGTAAGCCTCCGCCACGGACGCTCGACGCGAATTTGGGGTCTTCGGCATAGAGAGCGCTCTCGATCTGATCGAGCATCCGCTGCTCATGATCGGAGAGTGGCATTCGTCCCTCCTTGCCGACAGACTGTCACGTAACTACCGATAGCACGCGGATGCCCATTGTGGGGGCAACTAACTCAGATGATACGAGGTCAATCTGCGCCGTACCACTAGTTCGGCGGCGATTCTATCTCGGCTGCACTGCGGGGACGAGGTGGGCCGGAATGCGTGTGCGGTGCAACCCGTCACATCCGGGCACATCGACCGCTCGTCGACCGGCGGGCGGGCCGTCCGATACTGGTGCCCAAGCACCGCACCGGATCACCACATGAGGAGGGCACCGCGAGTTGGCGATCTTCCTCATCGATCTGTCGCCCAACGATATGGAGCGCCGCCTCAGTGACGCCCTGAGCGTCTATGTCGACGCGATGCGTTACCCCAGGGGCACCGAGAACCAGCGCGCCGCCATGTGGCTGGAACACATCCGGCGACGTGGCTGGCAGGCGGTCGCAGCCGTTGAAGTCGATGAGGCAGGAGGGGCAGCCGAGCCGGCCGAAATCATCGGGACCGACCCCACCAGGCTGACCAGTCGGGAGCCGCCAGCGGCGGACCTCAGCAACGCGCCGATGCTCGGCGTGGCCTATGGCTACCCCGGAGCACCCGGCCAGTGGTGGCAGCAGCAGGTAGTCCTGGGCTTGCAGCGCAGCGGTTTTCCGCCCCAGGCGATCGCCCGGGTGATGACCAGCTACTTCGAGTTGACCGAGTTGCACATTCATCCCCGCGCCCAGGGCCGAGGCCTCGGCGAGGCGTTGGCCCGCCGGCTGCTCACCGGTCGCGACGAGGACAACGTCCTACTCTCCACGCCTGAGACCAACGGCGAGGCCAACCGGGCGTGGCGGTTGTACCGGCGGCTGGGCTTCACGGACGTCATCCGCGGCTACTACTTCGCGGGCGACCCGCGAGCGTTCGCGATCCTGGGCCGCGCGCTTCCGCTGTAACCCACACTCGCCAGACGGCTTGCCGAGGCGGCGCACCGGGTCTGGCACGATGACCTGGTGCGCGTCAGCTCTCCCCCGCTCCCAGCCCGAGGATCCCGAGTGTTCAGGGCCCGGCGGCGCCGCGTGCTGGCAATCGCGATGCTGCTGATGCTGGTGCCCCTGGCCACCGGCTGCCTGCGGGTAAGAGCGTCGATCACCATCTCGCCCGATGACCTGGTGTCCGGGGAGATCATCGCGGCAGCCAAACCAAAGAACAACAAGGACACCGGCCCTCAGCTCGACAGCGACTTGCCGTTCAGCCAGAAGGTGGCTGTCTCGAACTACGACAGCGACGGCTACGTGGGGTCACAGGCGGTGTTTTCCGATTTAACCTTCGCCGAGCTGCCACAGCTGGCCAACATGAACTCCGACGCCGCCGGAGTGAACCTGTCGCTGCGCCGCAACGGCAACCTGGTGATCCTGGAGGGCCGGGCGGATCTGACATCGCTGACTGACCCCGACGCCGACATCGAGTTGACCGTCGCCTTCCCCGGAACGGTGACTTCCACCAACGGCGACCGTATCGAGCCCGAGGTTGTGCAGTGGAAGCTCAAACCGGGCGTGGTGAGCACCATGAACGCGCAGGCCCGCTACACCGACCCCAACACCCGATCGTTCACGGGGGCGGGCATCTGGCTGGGCATCGCCTCGTTCGCGGCCGCCGGTGTGGTGGCGCTGCTGGCCTGGATCAGCCGGGACCGCTCGGCCCGGTTCACCGCACCGGGCGACCAGCCGCCCAGCTAGCCCGGCTCGGCAGGCGACCAGTAGGCAAGCATCTCCGCGAAGGTCTCGAATGCCGGCGCGGAAACGCCGTACGTCGCTTCGAGGTGAATGCTCAGCGGAAAGCCGAGGTCGGCGACGCCGTCTATCACGCGCTTGTACAGATCGACCATGAGCTGGCGCTTCTGAGCGGGTTCGCTGCCGGCCAACTTCTTGACGTACTCCTGCTCGGCAGCCACCGCCGGGTTGCCACGGTCCTGGATCAGCCAGTTGATCAGGCCGATACGGGTCTCAATCTTCGGGACGAAGCCGAACGACAGCAGGATCTCGGGCCGATGATCGGTGTTCTTGGCGAACTCGGTCAGGAAACCCACGATTGCGTCGGAGTACAACAACTGGGTCATGGCGTAGGTCGCGCCCCGATTGCACTTGAAATCGAGCCGGCCCTGTTCGCCGTCCCGCGTGGGGATCACGATCACGCCGCGGTTCGCCAACAGCTCGCGATAGATCGAGAGAGCATCGGTGGGTGCAACGCCGGAGCCCTCCCCGTCGTTCATCGTGCGCGGCACCCCGACGAAGACCACGCCCTCCATCCCGGCAGCGCACAGGTCAGCGAGTCGCTGCCCCAGGGATGACTCGTCCATGAACGCGGTGACCTGCGTGCACAGGCCGTTGACCCCCGGCAACTCCGGCTTGATGATCGACCAGAAGTCCAGCACGTCCAGCTTGGGCTGCATCGGGACGGGCCGATCGTCGTCCTCGGCGATCATCCCGGGAATCATCACGTGCCGGATCCGGCCCTCGAGGCCGGACTCGGCCGAGTACCGCACCACTTTGTGCGCGTCTTCGGATGCCCGCTCCCGACCGCCGTCCACGTTCGGAGGTACCAGCTCGAGCGCGATGGTGTTCAGCGTCACACGGCTCCTCTTCCTCAGATGACTACATCCCCGACCGCGCTACTCCGCGCAAACCCCCGGTGCTGAGCCTGGCAGGCCAGCTGACCCAGGCCACCACGACAGCATAGGGGCGAGATGGTGAGGCGGTCGAAGCCCCGGGGGCGGCTCGAATCAGCCAGGCGGGCTGCCGGCCGCCCGGGTGAGGCAAACGCCGCCGCCCGCGCTGCGGCCGAATACACTGTCGGGGCCAGAGACCTGCCGAGCAGAAGGGGGCGCCGCGCTGAGCCTGGACGCATCGGCAGCATCGGCAACCGTCGAGTTGGCCGGCGCCATTACCGACCAACTGCGACGGTATTTACACGACCGTCGCAGCGAGGCCGCTTACATCGGCGACGACTATGGCGTTCTGACGGCCTGGCTCGAGGATTTTGCGCTCCGCGGGGGCAAGCGGCTGCGGCCGGTCTTCGCCTACTGGGGCTGGCAGGCGGTGGCAGCCCGGGAGCCCGATCCCGATGCGCTGCTGCTGTTTTCCGCGCTGGAACTGCTGCACGCCTGGGCGCTGATACACGACGACGTGATCGACACCTCCGCCACGCGCCGCGGCCGACCGACCGCCCACGCGCACTTCGCGGCGCTGCACCGCGAGCGGAACTGGCGGGGCCCGGCGCACCAGTTCGGGATCTCGGCGGCCATCCTGCTCGGCGACGTGGCGCACGCATGGGCCGACGACATAGTCTCCCAGGTCTCCCAGGCCGGCCTATCGGCCGACGCGCAGCGGCGGGTCCGGCGCGTGTGGTCCGATATCCGCACCGAGGTGCTGGGCGGGCAATACCTCGACATCGTCGCCGAGGCCAGCGCCGCGGATTCGATCGCCTCGGCGATGACCGTCGCCACTTTCAAGACCGCCTGCTACACGGTGTCGCGACCGCTGCAGCTGGGGGTGGCCGCCGCCGCCGACAGACCCGACATTCAAGCCGCCTTCCAGCAGTTCGGGACGGATCTCGGGGTGGCGTTCCAGCTGCGCGACGACGTGCTCGGCGTGTTCGGGGACCCGGCGGTGACAGGCAAGCCGTCCGGTGACGACCTGAGGTCCGGAAAGCGCACAGTGCTGGTGGCCGAGGCCGCCGAATTAGCGGACAAGTCAGATCCCTTGGCGGCCACCCTGTTGCGGACCTCGATCGGCACCGAGCTGACCGACGCTCAGGTGCGCGAACTGCGCGACGTGATCGAGGGGGTCGGCGCCCTGGCAGCGGCGGAGAACCGGATCACCGAGCTCACCCAACGGGCGCTGGCCACGCTTGCGTCCGCACCCATCAAGGCGACGGCCAAAGCCGGGTTGTCCGAGCTGGCCAAGATGGCCACGGAGCGGTCGGCCTGAACCGATGACTACCCCGACACCCACACCGGAAGCCGGCCCGGCGACTAAAGTGTCTGTTACCCAACGCCTTTCGCGGCTTGGTACGTTCGCCACCGCCCCGGAGGCCGCGCCCGCGCGGCTGGGTTTCCTGGCAGCGATGCTGATCACCGCGGGCGGGCTGGGAGCCGGCAGCACCCGCCAGCATGATCCGCTGCTGGAGTCGATTCACATGTCCTGGCTGCGCTTTGGCCACGGGCTGGTGGTGTCGTCGATCGTGCTGTGGCTGGGTGTGGGTCTGATGCTGATCGCGTGGCTGCGACTGGGCCGACGTGTCCTCGCCGGCGAAGCCACCGAGTTCACCATGAGGGCCACCACCGCCTTCTGGTTGGCGCCGCTGCTGCTGTCGGTGCCCGTCTTCAGTCGGGACACCTACTCGTACCTGGCCCAGGGCGCACTGCTGCGTGACGGCCTGGATCCCTATGCGGTTGGTCCCATCGGTAACCCGAATTCGTTGCTGGACGACGTGAGCCCCATCTGGACGATCACCACCGCGCCCTACGGTCCGGCGTTCATCCTGGTTGCGAAGCTCGTCACGATGATCGTCGGCAACAACGTCGTGGCCGGAACCATGCTGCTGCGCTTGTGCATGCTGCCCGGACTGGCACTGCTGACCTGGGCCGCCCCCCGCCTGGCTCATCATCTCGGCGGCGATGGCCCAACCGCGCTGTGGATCTGCGTCCTCAACCCACTTGTGCTGATCCACCTGATGGGCGGGGTGCACAACGAGATGCTGATGGTAGGCCTGATGGCCGCCGGTATCGCGCTGACCTTGCGGCGCCATCATGTCGCGGGCATCACGCTGATCACGGTCGCGATCGCGGTCAAAGCCACCGCCGGGCTGGCGCTGCCGTTCCTCTTCTGGGTATGGATGCGTCATCTGCGCGACGACCGCGGATACCGATCGGTCCAGGCGTTCGTGGCAGCCGCCCTTTCATCCCTGGTGATCTCCGTCGCTGTTTTCGCGGTGTTGTCCGCTGTGGCCGGGGTCGGCCTGGGCTGGCTGTCCGCGCTGGCCGGTTCGGTGAAGATCATCAACTGGCTGACCGTACCGACCGCGGCGGCGAACCTGATCCACGCGTTCTCCAGCGGCTTCTTCGCGGTCGACTTCTACACCCTGCTGCGGATCACCCGGCTCATCGGAATCATGATCATCGCGGTGTCGCTGCCAGTGTTGTGGTGGCGGTTCCGGCGCGACGACCGGGCCGTTCTGACCGGCATCGTGTGGGCGATGCTGATCGTGGTGTTGTTCGTCCCCGCCGCCCTGCCGTGGTACTACTCCTGGCCGCTGGCGGTGGTGGCGCCGCTGGCCCGGTCACGGCGCGCGATGGCGGCGATCGCCGGGTTCTCGACCTGGATCATGGTGATCTTCAAACCCGACGGGTCGCACGGCATGTATGTCTGGCTACACGTCGGGCTGGCGACCGCGTTTGCGTTGATGGCCTGGTATTCGCTGTACCGGGTGCCGGAGCCGAGTGCCGGCGGGACCCAAACGCAAGTCGCTAGTAAGCCATAGCCTGCGCGCGGCGCACGACTTCCCGAGCCTGGTGGGCATGCAGCGCGTCGACCGGACGCGCGTTGCGCATGGCATCGCGCGAGCCGTCACGGGTGACAGTCAGCGAAGGGTCCGGGGTGAACAGCCAGCGCACAATCTCGGTGTCGCGATAGCCGCCGTCGTGCAGGATCGTCAACAGGCCCGGCAGGCTCTTGACCACGTAACCGGCATCGGTGAAGAAGACCTGCGGCACCACCACGCCTCCGGCACGCCGCACTGCGACCAGATGGCCTTCCCGCAACTGCTGGTGCACCTTGCTGACCGGCACGCCGAGCAGTTCGGCAACCCGGGACAGGTCGAAGGTTGGCTCGTCGGGATCCAGAACATCGTCGCCGGCCGGAATACTGCCCACGGCGCAAGTGTAGAACCTGGTGGGCAGCCGAGTATGCGCGTTGAGCGTAGGTTCCCCCACCCAATTCCCGCCGCCACCTACGATGGCCCCGTGGCAAGACCTGACTTGCCCGGCTCCTCCTCAGGCCGTACCGGCCCGCATCGTCGCCGGGCTGAGGCTGGGACGGGAGACCCGTTGGACAGCACGTTGCTGGATGGCCGCTACCTGGTCCAGGCCAAGATCGCCAGCGGCGGTACCTCGACGGTCTACCGAGGTCTCGACGTCCGACTCGACCGCCCCGTCGCGCTAAAGGTGATGGACTCCCGTTACACGGGCGACGAGCAATTCCTGACCCGCTTCCAACTCGAGGCCCGCACGGTCGCCCGGTTGAAGAACCCCGGGCTGGTCGCAGTCTACGACCAGGGCCAAGATGGCAGGCACCCGTTTCTGGTGATGGAACTCATCGAGGGCGGCACCCTGCGCGAGCTGCTGACAGAACGTGGTCCGATGCCACCACATGCCGTGGTGGCGGTACTTCGCCCGGTGCTGGGCGGCCTGGCCACCGCGCATCAGGCCGGCCTGGTGCACCGCGACGTCAAGCCCGAGAACGTGCTGATTTCCGACGACGGCGACGTCAAGATCGCCGATTTCGGGTTGGTCCGCGCCGTCGCCGCCGCTGGAATCACCTCCACCAGCGTCATTCTGGGTACTGCGGCCTATCTGTCCCCCGAGCAGGTCCGCGACGGCAACGCCGGTCCTCGCAGTGATGTCTACTCTGCCGGGATTCTCACCTACGAGCTGCTGACCGGGCACACACCGTTCACCGGTGACTCGGCGTTGTCGATCGCCTATCAGCGGCTGAACAACGACGTGCCGCACGCCAGCGCCTTGATCGAGGGTGTGCCAACACAATTCGACGAATTTGTGGCGTGCGCGACTGCCCGCTACCCCGCCGAAAGATACGCCGACGCGATCGAGATGGCCGCCGATCTGGACGCGATCGCCGAGGAACTGGCCCTGCCGGACTTCCGGGTGCCGGCGCCGCGCAACTCCGCTCAGCACCGGTCTGCGGCGCTGCACCACAGCCGGATCACCCAGCAGCGTGCCAGCGCGCAGCAACCACGGCCGCCCGCCAAACCGCCGGTTCACCACCCCACCCGCCAGTTGAACCGCGAGCCCGGGGACTGGGCTGAACCTGTTCGGCCGTCGGGATCCGACGTCGGACCCGAGGCTGAGCCCGACGAGTACGAATACGAACCGTTGTCAGGCGAATTCGCCGGTATCTCGATGGACGAATTCGTCTGGGCGCGACAGCATGCCCGCCGCATGGTGCTGATCTGGGTCGCGGTGGTGCTGGCAATCACCGGCCTGGTCGCGACCGCGGCATGGACGATTGGGAGCAATCTGAGCGGCCTGCTGTGAGGCGTCGAATGTGAAGCGAGCTAGTCGCGCAACATCTCCGCGACCAGGAACGCCAACTCCAGCGACTGCTGGGTGTTCAGCCGCGGATCACATGCCGTCTCATAGCGGCCGGCCAGGTCCGATTCCGAAATGTCTTGTGCCCCACCCAGACATTCAGTGACGTTCTCGCCGGTGATCTCGACGTGGATCCCGCCCGGGTGAGTCCCCAGGCCACGATGCACCTCGAAGAATCCCTGTACTTCGTCGACAATTCGATCGAAGTGCCGGGTCTTGTACCCGGTGGACGACTCGTGGGTGTTGCCGTGCATCGGGTCGCACTGCCAGATCACCTGGTGACCGGTGGCCTGGACCTTCTCGACGATCGGCGGCAGCAGATCGCGGACCTTGTTGTTGCCCAGCCTGCTCACCAACGTCAGCCGGCCCGGCTTGTTGTGCGGGTCGAGCCGCTCGACATACTCGACGGCCAGCTCCGGGGTCATCGTCGGACCGATCTTGACGCCGATCGGGTTGGCGATCACCTCGGCGAACGCGATGTGCGCGCCGTCGAGTTGCCGGGTCCGCTCGCCGATCCACACCGTGTGGGCCGACAGGTCATACAGTTGCGGTTTCCCGCCTTCTACATCGGGTTCCTGCGACAGTCGCAACATGGACCGTTCGTAATCGAGTACCAAAGCCTCATGGCTGGCGTAGATTTCGGCGGTTTGCAGATTGCGGTCGGCCACTCCGCAGGCGCTCATGAACCGCAGCCCGCGGTCGATCTCGGTGGCCAGCGCCTCATAGCGCGCGCCGGCCGGGGATGTCCGGACGAATTCCCGGTTCCAGTCGTGGACCAGATGCAGCGACGCCAGGCCCGACGATGTCAGCGCCCGCATCAAGTTCATCGCCGCGCTGGCGTTGGCGTAAGCCCGCACCAGGCGCGACGGGTCGTGCTCGCGCGCCGCGGCGTCCGGGGCGAAGCCGTTGATCATGTCGCCGCGGTAGGACCGCAGGCCCAGCGCGTCGATGTCGGCCGACCGGGGCTTGGCGTACTGACCCGCGATGCGGGCCACCTTCACCACCGGCATGCTGGCGCCGTAGGTCAGCACCACGGCCATCTGCAACAGGGTGCGGACGTTGCCCCGGATGTGAGGTTCGGTGTTATCGGTGAACGTCTCCGCGCAGTCGCCGCCTTGCAGCAGGAATGCCTCACCCTTTGCGACCTGGGCCAGCTGCTCCTGCAGGCGGACGATCTCGGATGGCACCGTCACCGGCGGCACGCTTTCGAGGACCGTGCGCATCGCCATCGCCTGATCGGCGGGCCAGCTGGGCTGCTGGCCGGCCGGCTTGGCCAGCGCGGCGTCCAGCCGGGCCCGCAAGTCGGCAGGCAGCGGCGGCAACGGCGGCAGCTGGTCGATCGGAATGTCGACGGTCCAGTTCATCGATACATGGTAACCGGGGCCCGCCAATGGCTGATCAGGGCGAACGTCGCTGCAGATCGCGCTCGTCGGCGGTGATAATCCGAAATCGGCGCAACTGATCCCGAGCGTCGACCAGCGCGTCGTGGACATCGCGCGGTCGCGGCGGCAGCCGTGGGCAACCGCGGTCCTCCCACAACTGCCGCAATTCCCGGGTGAAGCGGGGCACCGCCTGTGGCAGGCCCGGCATCGGACCCCACAACTGACACAAGGCCACGTGGTCGTAGGCCCCCACCCAGGCCCACAGCTCGATCGGGGCGTCCCCGCCCACACCAAGGAACTCCTCCAGGTCCAGACGGATCTGCCGGCGCGAACGCCACAACTGGGAGGCCGGCGACGGCAGCTTGGGCAGCACATTGGCGCGTACCCAGCTGCCGGCACGCTCGGGATCGAATTCCGTGGAAACCGCGTAGTACTCGCGGCCATCCTCGGCGACCACCCCGATCGAGATCAGCTCGATGGTGCGGCCATCCTCAATGAATTCGGTGTCGTAGAAGTACCGCACCGCCGCAGCCTATCTGTCCACCAGGATGGGTTCAGTGCCCTCGGGCGGTGGCGCGGGGTGGACGTCGAGGTCCAGCTGGGCGTCGACCGTGCGCTCGTCGGGCAGCCGCGGTGCACCGGCGATCGCGCACTGTAGCCACAGCTTGGCCTGCACCACCGGGCGGCGCAATGTGCGTTCGCGCTGCAGCGCGCGCCGCATCTTGTCCGGTTGGCTGTTGTAGCGCCACCGGGCCCACGGGGCATGCGGACGCGACAACCGGATTGCGCCGATGACCAGCAGCACGACTATGAACATGCCGAGCAGACCGGTCCACACCTTCCCCTTGAACAGCACCACCACCGCCAGTGGCAGTGTCAACACCAACCCACCGATCACCGCGGCGCGCAGCGGCATCGAATCAGCGTCGTCCCACAGCGGGACAAAGAACATCAGCGGGTGCAGGCCCAGTATCAATAGTCCGGCCACCGCCACGGCGGCGAAGACCGCGTCCACCGACGTGCGCCCGTCTTCCTCCCAGTAGACGTCGGACAAATGCAGGATCAGCGCATACTCGTCAAGCACCAGCGCCGCCCCGATTCCGAAAAGGATCGCGGCCGTGGTGAATTCGGGTTCATGCCCGTCGACCGACAGGGTGACCAATGTCAGCCCCGAGATCATCACCAGGACCACCCCGAACGCCACGTGGTGGATGTGCACCGACCCGATGTGGATATTCCGCGGGTGCCACCACCTGGGCGGCAGTCCACCCTCAGCGCGACGGCGGATAAAGCGCACAAACATCCGCGTGACGAAAAAGGTCAAGATGAAGGCGACCAAACAGCACAGCAAGGGCAGTCGGCCGCGGTCGACGATGTCATGCTGCAGCCAACGGAACACCCCAAAAACCTACGCTCACCTGCTTGCGCGCGCCGTGAGCCGCGCTGCGCCGGCAAGCGAACGCACGGTAACGATTAGGCTGTCTTGGACATGAGTAAATGGCGGTCGCCCGACGCGGGCAGTCGACTCGGGCGGATCTCGCTATGGTGCCTGCTTTGGATTCTGGCCGCCGCGGCCCTGGGCTACGTGGGCTGGCAGCTGTTCGGGCACATCCCGTACCGGATCGATATCGACATCTATCAGATGGGCGGTAAGGCCTGGTTGGACGGACGTCCGCTGTACAGCGGCGACGTGATGTTCCACACACCCATCGGCCTGGACCTGCCGTTCACCTATCCTCCGCTGGCGGCGGTGGTATTCAGCCCGTTCGCCTGGTTGCAGATGCCGGCCGCCAGCGTCGCGATCACGCTGTTGACATTGGTGCTGCTGATCGTGTCGACGGTAGTGGTGCTGACCAGCCTCGACGTATGGTCCACCTCGAAAGCGCTGCCCGGGCCGGCCTGGTTGCGCCGGTTGTGGTTGGCGGTGGTCATCGTGGCTCCCGCGTCGATCTGGCTGGAGCCGATCAGTTCGAACTTTGCGTTCGGCCAGATCAACGCCGTGCTGATGACCTTGGTGATCGTCGATTGCTTCCCGCGGCGCACGCCATGGCCACGCGGGCTGCTACTCGGCTTGGGGATAGCCCTCAAACTGACTCCGGCGGTCTTTCTGCTGTACTTCCTGCTGCGTCGAGACAACCGGGCGGCGCTGACAGCGCTGGCGTCTTTCGTTGTCGCGACCATGGTCGGCTTCGCCCTTGCCTGGCGCGATTCCTGGGAGTACTGGACTCACACGGTGCACCACACGGATCGGATCGGCTCCGCTTCCTTGAACACCGACCAGAACATCGCGGGTGCACTCGCCCGACTGCCGATCGGGGAGAACGCAAGCCACCTGCTGTGGGTCATCCTGTCCCTGCTGGTGCTGGCAGCGACCATCTGGGCGATGCGGCGAGTGCTGCGGGCCGGCGAGCCGGCCCTGGCTGTGATCTGCGTCGCCTTGTTCGGGTTGGTGGTTTCGCCGGTTTCGTGGTCACACCACTGGGTGTGGATGCTGTCGGCGGTGCTGGTGACCGGGGTACTGGCCTGGCGGCGCCGGAATGTCGCACTGGCCGTAGTCACCGCCGCCGGATTGGCGCTGATGAGGTGGACGCCGATCGACCTACTTCCCAAGCACCGGGAAGCCACGGCGGTCTGGTGGCGTCAACTCGCCGGGATGTCCTACGTGTGGTGGGCGCTGGCGGTCATCGTCGTTGCCGGACTCACCGTCACCGCCCGGATGACGATGGAGCGCTCGCCCGCCCCGGGGCTGACCCCGGTACCGGCTGCCAGCTGATCAACTGGCGGCCGTCTCGGGGATCCGCGCCGCGTCCGTCTCAGCGTTGCTGCCGTCTTTGACGCTGGCGGCGTAAATGTCGACGTACTCCTGACCGGAGAGCCCCATCAGCTCGTAGATCACCTCGTCGGTGACGGCCCGCTCGATGAAGTGGTTACCGGCCAATCCCTCGAAACGCGAGAAGTCCATCGGCTTGCCGAAACGAACGGTCACCCGGCCGAATCGCAACCTCTTGGTGCCAGGCGGGTTGACGACGTTGGTGCCGATCATCGCTACCGGAATCACCGGAACCCCGGTATGCAAAGCCAGCCGGGCCAGGCCGGTCTTGCCTTTGTAGAGCCGACCGTCGGGCGACCGGGTGCCTTCGGGGTACATGCCCAACAGTTTGCCCTGGCCCAGCAGCCTCGCTGCGGTTTCCAGTGCGGCCTGCGCGGAGTCGGCGTTGGTGCGGTCGATGGGCACCTGCCCGGAGACGCTGTAGAACCAGCGGTTGATCCAGCCTTTCAGACCGGTGCCGGTGAAGTATTCGGCCTTCGCCAAGAATGTGATCCGGCGGCGCACTACCAACGGTAAATAGAAGCTGTCCGCCACGGCGAGGTGGTTACTGGCGAGGATGACCGACCCCGAACTCGGAATGTATTCCAGTCCTTCGACTTTCGGCCGACCCAGCAGAATGAAGAGCGGGCCCATGAAGATGTACTTAAACAGGTAGTACCACATGGCCCGCCCTCTCAACCACAACCGAATGGTTTCTGCGCCAACTGTACCCATCTGCGATGGCTGCGACCACCTTCGCAGCGCGGCGGCTTACTCCTGCACAGTAACCGGGATGGTCTGGAAACGGGTTTTCGCCGTGGCATCTCCGGAGCCATGCCCGGCGGCTGTTTCGGTGGCTGACTCGGGGTTGAGACCCCCGCCACCCGGATCGTCCGGCGGGGGTTTCGCCGATCGGTCGATGTCGTCGACTATGGCGCGAATCACGTCCAGCAAAGCGACACTGTGGTCAGCGACGACCGTCAGCAACGGATGCTGCTCGTCGTTGACCAACGCGGCCAGCGCGCACACCGGACACCATACCTGCTGGCACTTGCCGGTGCCCTTGTCGCCAGTCGAGCCCGATGCCATCGCGGCCGCCGCGCGCACCGCGGGGTCGATCCCGTCCAGGATTGCCTGCGCAAGCCTGCGCAGCTCGGGAACAACGTCGGCATGAGCCCCACTCACCTCGGCCACACCTCCGGATTCGGTCGAAATCGAACTGTCAGCTCACTGCCCCGCAGCTGTGCGTCCAGCACCGTGCACCTGCGCAGTACGGACGCCAACCGAACCCTGCGCCGCACGCCGCCGGCGCTGATGATCAGGTCGTCGTCGGCCCGGCCCAGCGTCAGCGATCCCGGATCGAGCTGGGGCAACGCTAGCCGTAGTCGGTACACCGACCCAAGCCCCGACCCGGATTCCAGGTCCACAATAGGGCGCAGCGGGCCTGGCGGCGCGGCCCCCCGGCGTCGACGGGCGCTGTCGAGCAGCCCGCCCAGCGCCTTGGCGCCGATCGGCTCGCCGGCCAAGTGCGGAACCAGCACCAGCGCCAGGTCACCGATGGTGGTGTCGAGTTCCTCGAGGACGGCGCGTTGCTCGGAGATACGTTCGGCATACCAGTGGAAGGCGGGGTGGTCGGGCAGACTGCGGTACTCGTAGGACTCGTCCCGGACCAGAACCTGATTGACCAGCAGCTCCTCCACTCGTACGCCCATCAGCGCCAATGAACCCAGCGTCCGGGCTGCCTCAGCGGCGACCACCCGCTCGGGGGTCAGCACCAGGTGTGCACTGACCAGGTCACCGTCGGTCAGCAAGGTGCTCAGCCGGTCGACGCCGGCGCTGGTGCGCTCCAGCAGTTCCACCACCGCGGCCGACCGGCCGTCGTCGGTGGCGATGCTGAGCCTGCGGTGCCGCGGCCACACGCGTTCCACATACAGCCCAAAGGTGGCGGGCAGGGTCAACATCCGCAGTGCATCCGCAGTCGAGGCGCAGTCGACCACGATGCGATCCCATCGTCCGGTTGCCGCGAGCTCGCCGACCGCGTGTAGCCCGAGCACTTCCTGAATCCCGGGCAACGCTGAGAGTTCTTCGGGGGCAATACTGCTCAACTCGGAGTCAGGAAATCGCCGGTCCAGGGCGTCGACCACGTCACGCCACCGGTCCTCGAGCAGAGCCAGGGTATCCAGCGCCAACGCGTCGAGAGACCCGCCGCCGACCTCGGCCCCCCCGGTCTCGAGATCGGCGAGCACACGAACAGGGTCGCCCTGACCGGTCGGCGGAACCGCGATGCCCAGCACGTCACCCAGCGAGTGCGCCTGGTCGGTGGATACCACCAGCACACGCTGACCGGCACCGGCGTCACAAACCGCGGTAGCGGACGCCAGAGTGGATTTTCCTACCCCGCCTTTACCAACAAAGAGACTGATCCGGGCCGGGGTGGGCGCAACGGACTCACTCAGCCTCGACTCGTTTCTTCAGATCCTTCAACGCGCCGTCGATCAACCTGCGTTCGGCCTTGCGCTTGAGCATCCCGATCATCGGGACGGCAAGGTCGACCGCGAGCTCGTAGGTGACATCGGTGCCAGAGCCCTTGGGCGCCAAGCGATATGAGCCTTCGAGGGACTTCAGCAGCGAGCTTGATTGGAGAGTCCAGCTAAGCGATTGGCGGTCTGCCGGCCATTCATAGGACATGATCAAGGTGTCTTTGAATATGGTTGCGTCCATCAACATCCGCGCCTTTTTCGGGTAACCCTGGTCGTCAGCCTCCAGGACTTCGACTTCCTTGTACTCCGAAATCCATTCCGGGTAGGACTCGAGGTCGGCGATCGCCTTCATCACCTCGCCTGGATCCGCATCGATGTAGATAGTCTGCGTCGTCTTGTCCGCCACCTGGTTACTTCCCTTTCCCCGCAAGCGGGTCCGCCCCGCTCATCTGCGGGAGTTGGCCGATCTCCCGGCAGAAACGGTACTCTCCCATGCCCTGCCCAACCCGGTTAAACTACCGGAGAAACCCCGACGGGGCGTGACGCTTCCAGTGTCGTCTTCACCTCAAACGCCATTTTTTTGCCCGCTACCCGGCGGCGGTGCGTCATTCCGGCCAGCTTCATCCGGGCCAGCTGCCAAGCCGCTACCCCGGTCGGTTCGGCGTGCAGGAAGTAGTGCAGCACCACCCCGTCCAACGAGGGTTCCAGCCAGACCTCCATCGTGCCGGTCAGGGCGCCGGTAACCGCCCACCTGATTCCCTTTTCGGCGCGGTCCTCGGTGACCTGCAGCCGCAGGTCAGGCCACCACCGCCGCCAGCTCGACCGATCGGCGACCGCGGCTCCGACCAGTGCGCCGTCGGCCGCAACATACGTCTCGTCCGCGATCTGGATGCTGTTCACCGCCCCAGCTTCACATACCCACCTATACGTGGGACAGCGCAACCCCGAGGTGAAGAATGGCACGCCCGCGGCAATCGAGTGGTGGCCCGACCGGCCGTTGCCATGCAGGGCGAATGCCCGGATTAGGCTGTGCCACAGCAAGCCGGCCGCCACCGGAAATGTCACACGAGGTCAAGCGAGGTCAAAAGAGTGCGTCAGTACAGTGTGCCTGCCCGCTTTTCCGTCGACGAGCACGACAACATCGCGGCGACGGTCTTCGAGCACGAGCGCGATGATCCTGACTACGTCATCTACCAGCGGCTGGTCGACGGTGTCTGGACCGATGTCACGTGCGCCGAGGCTGCCAGCCAGATTCGTTCTGCAGCAATGGGTTTGATCTCGCTGGGGGTGGAGGCCGGTGACCGGGTGTCCATTTTTTCGGCTACCTGCTACGAGTGGGCGATCCTCGACCTCGCGATCCTGTCCGTGGGCGCCGTTACCGTGCCGATCTACGAGACGTCGTCGGCCGAACAGGTGCGTTGGGTGCTGCAGAACTCAGAAGCCGTGTTGGCGTTCGCCGAAACCGACGAGCACGCCGCGATGGTCACCGAGCTCACTGGCGAGCTGCCCGCCCTGCGCCACGTACTGCACATCAACGGCTCGGGCCCCAAGGCGCTCGACCAGCTCGTCGAGGAGGGTGCGTCGGTCGACCGGGCTGAGCTGACCGCCCGGCTCGAGGCCCTGCGTGCCGAAGACCCAGCGACGCTTATCTACACCTCGGGCACCACCGGACGACCCAAAGGCTGCCAGCTCACGCATTCCAATCTGCTCCACGAGACCCGGGGCGCCAAGGAGTGCCTCCCGACGCTGCTGGGCCCGGGACAGCGGCTGCTGGTCTTCCTGCCGCTGGCCCACGTGCTGGCGCGGGCGCTGACGTTGTCCGCGTTCGCCAACAAGGTGACCGTCGGATTCACCAGCGACATCAAGAATCTGCTGCCGATGTTCGCGGTGTTCAAACCGACGGTGGTGGTGTCGGTGCCGCGGGTGTTCGAGAAGGTGTACAACACCGCCGAGCAGAACGCCGCCAACGACGGCAAAGGTCGGATCTTCGAGATCGCCGCGCAGACCGCTGTCGATTGGAGCCAGGCCTGCGACCTCGGCCACCCGGGCCTGCTGCTGCGCGCCAAGCATGCCGTGTTCGACCGGCTGGTCTACCACAAGCTGCGCGCGGCGCTGGGCGGCAACTGCCACGCGGCCGTCTCGGGTGGCGCGCCGCTGGGCGCGCGGCTGGGCCACTTCTACCGCGGTGTGGGCCTGACCATCTACGAGGGCTACGGCCTGACCGAGACCAGCGCGGCCATCACGGTCAACCAGATCGGCGCCCTGAAGATCGGGACTGTTGGAAAGCTGGTCCCCGGCAACAGTTTGCGCGTCGCCGACGACAAGGAGCTGTTGGTGCGCGGCGGCGTGGTGTTCAGCGGTTACTGGCGCAACGAGCAGGCCACCGCCGAGGCATTCACGGACGGCTGGTTCCGGACCGGCGACCTCGGCGCGGTCGACGAGGACGGCTTCTTGACCATCACCGGCCGCAAGAAAGAGATCATCGTCACCGCGGGCGGCAAGAATGTCGCCCCTGCGGTGCTGGAGGACCAACTACGGGCCCACCCGTTGATCAGCCAGGCGGTGGTCGTCGGGGACGCCAAGCCGTTCATCGGCGCGCTGATCACGATCGACCCCGAGGCGTTCGACGGCTGGAAACACCGCAACCATAAGGCCGCCAACGCGTCCGTGGGCGATCTGGCCACCGACCCGGACTTGGTCGCCGAGGTGGACGCGGCCGTCAAGCATGCCAACCTGGCGGTGTCACATGCGGAGTCGATCCGCAAGTTCCGCATTCTGCCCGTCGACTTCACCGAGGACACCGGTGAACTGACGCCGACGATGAAGGTCAAGCGCAACGTGGTGGCCGAGAAGTTCGCCTCAGACATCGAGGCGATCTACACCAAGGACTAGTCGCTCGCTCCCACTGTCCGGTCCCTATCGTCGCCGCGGAGCAGGTTCGCCAGCCGCGCGGCCAGTGTGTCCCAGCGCCACTGCGACGTCACCCACTCCCGCCCGGCTGCGCCCATCGCGGCGGCGCGGTCGCGATCGGTAAGCAACTCGGTGACGGCGTCGGCGATCTTGTTCGCCGAGCGGCCGTCGACTACCAGCCCAGTCTTGTTGTGCTGCACAGCTTCTGGGGCTCCACCCGATTCACCGGCAATTACCGGCACCCCCGTGGCGGAGGCCTCCAGGAACACGATGCCCAGGCCCTCGACGTCCATGCCGGCGCCGCGGGTACGGCATGGCATCGCGAACACGTCGGCCAGTGCGTGGTGGGCAGGTAGTTCATCGCCCGGCACACCCCCGGTGAAGGTAACGTGGTCGGACACCCCGCAGTCCTGAGCGAGCCTGCGCAGCGTCTCCAAGTACGGACCGCCCCCGACAACCACAAGTGCGGCCCCATCGACGCGCTGCCGGATCGACGGCAGCGCCTTGATCAGCATGTCCTGGCCCTTGCGCGGCACCAGCCGCGACAGGCACACGACCGTGGGCCGCCCGCCCAAGCGGTAACGCTTCCGGAGTTCGGCGCGGGCGGCAGGATCGGGCCGGAACCGGTCGCTGTCCACGCCGGGCGGCAGGTATTCCAGCGAGGCCGAGGGTCCGAAGGCAGGCGCGAACCGCGACCGCGTGTAGCGGCTGACGAAGGTCACAACGTCGGTACCGTCGCCGATGCGGCGCAGCACCGACCGCGCCACCGGAAGCATTGACCAGCCCACTTCGTGTCCGTGTGTGCTGGCCAGTACCCGGGTCGCTCCGGCCTGTCGGGCACGCGGTGCCAGCAGGGCCAGTGGTGCGGCCGCACCGAACCAGACGGTGTCGATGCCATGCTCGGCGATGAGGCGGCGCATGCGGATATCGACCGTCGGGCCGGGCAGCATCAGCGTGCCGGGATGGCGCACCACCCGATAGCCGGCAGCGCGGGCTGCGTCGTCATGAGCGTCGGCGCCCTTCCACTGCGGCGCGTACACCGTCATGGAATGCGATCTGGCTTCTGAACCAGCTTGGACCAGCCGACCGACGAACTCCCCCAGGTAAGACTGAATACCGCCCCGTCGGGGCGGGAAGTCATTGGTTACCAGCAGGACCCGGCTCACCTCGGTAAATCTAGCGGTTGAGCCAGTGCTGCCAGCGCGCCAGCAGGCCGGCAGAGTCTGTGTCGAGCACGTCGCGGACGGCGGTAAGCAGGTCGTGGTGTCCTGCACCGCAAGCAGCCAGGTAGAACTCGCGCAACTTCGCGGGCCCGTAGGTGTCTGCGACGAAGCGGACGAACCACCAAGCTCGGTCATATGCCAGCGAGCGCCGCGGCCCAGGAGTGTCCAGGTCGGTGTCCACCGGGAGCGACAGTGCCCCGGACACCGCATCGGCGGGCGGTGCGGTCGCTGGCCTGGCGACGAGATCAGCTACCCCCTCGGTTAGCCACCGAGGTGCATCCAGCGCGGTGTCGACTCGCGCCGCGTAGTGAAAAAGCTCGTGTGCCAACACTATTCGCAGCGCAGCCTCGCTCATGTTCACCGCCCCAGGCGCGAACACGATCCGTTGGCCTACGGCCGCCCGGCTGACCGGATCGACACGCTCCACGACGGTCACCGCCGCGATATCCGCCCACTGCGATGCCAGGCCCCCGCCGGCGGCAGCACGAAACTGTTGGTCCGAACCGGCGGCCACCACCGAGATGTCATGCGACCAATCGGTGCCCCAGAAGGCCACGACGGCGTCGATCGCGGTGCCGATGTCCGCCGCGACACGGGCCAGCAGGCGGTCGGTGCCTGAGCCGCCGAGACTGATCAACGCGACGGTGCGGTCGCCGACGACCAGCAGCGTTTGCCGGGCGCCGGCAGCCGGCGCGACCAACTGTCTGGATTCTGCACCTCTGTCGCGCACCGGATGCAGTGGTACGGCAACGGCCGCAATCAGCTCAGCGACAAATACCCAAGCCAGCGTGATCGAAAGCCACCGTCGCCGCCGGCGAATCCTCGCGACGAGGCCGTCAGTAACGGCGGGCGTCGTAGATCGGGCCGGACGAGTCCATCGGCACCACCCGCACCGGCACGCCATAGGTAGAGGAGTGGACCATGAGACCGTCACCGATGTAGAGGCCGGCGTGGGACGCGTCGGAGTAGAAGGTCAGTACGTCGCCGGGCTGCAGGTCCGACAATGAAACCGGCTGACCACCGTGGGCCAGCGCCTGGCTCGAGTGCGGCAGCGCGATGCCGGCTTGTTGGAACGCCCACATGACCAACCCGGAGCAGTCGAACCCGCCGGGCGCGGCGCCACCCCATGAGTAGGCCGATCCGACCTGGGTCAGCGCGGCCTGCACAACGACCGCACGGTCGCCGCCGCCGCCACCGCCACCGGGTTGCATGAAGGGCCACCCGGGCACTGCGCCGCCGGGCGGTGGAGCCCCACCGGGTGCCGGCGCGTCAGCTGGCGGTGCACCGGGCGCTAATGCCTCGGGAGCCGGTCCGGGGGCACCCGGAAGCCCCGCCGGTACCTGTCCCGGATCGGCGAGCGCAGTGCGCTGCACCGGCGTCAACGCGAGGTATTGCGACTTGACGACAGCGATCTGCACCTGCAGCTGGCTTTGCTTGTGCTGCAGATTCGCCCGCACCGCTGCAGCTTGTTCGGCGGCGGACTTGGCATCGGCGGCTGACTTGGCAGACGCTTGCTCAGCCTCGGCGGCCTGCGCCCCAGCAGCCCGGAAACCGGCCATCTGCGTGGACATTTGCTTCGCCAGAACCCGCTGCACCGCCAGCTTGTCGATCAGCACCTGCGGCGACTCCGCGGTCAGGATGGCGTCCATGCCGTCGGTGCGACCACCCATGTACGTGGCGGCCGCGAGTTTGTTGACCGCGGTCTGGAAGGTGGCGAGGCGTGCTCTCGCGGCCTCCGCGGCAGCCTGGTCGTCGGCGAGCTTCTTGTCCGCAGCCCGCTGTGCCGCGAGCTTCTCGTTCAGGTCGAGTTGTGCGCTGTGCATCGCCTCGGTGGTCTGCTCGGCCTGCCGAGACAGCTCGTTGAGTTTTGCCATCGCATCGTCGGCAGGATCGGCCATCACGTTCGCGGCCAGGACGCCAGACAACACGGTGAAGCTCGCTAACGAACCGATGGCGGACCGCTTGATTGCACGCGCGATCGAATGCCTACAGTCGAGCCTCAAGATTTGCTTCCTTAAACTGCCATCGACGTTTTGGCGTCGAGCTGGTTTAGGTCTCAAACAGGTTACGAAACGATCTCGGTATTGTCCAAAGGAGGGAGATAAGAAAATAGAAAGATTTCTGTCATTGTGATGTGAGAACCGGGTCCCGGCGCTCACAACCATACAGAACCACTACGCGACACCCGACGCGCGGTTGCGCCGGATCGGCACCAGACGCAACCTCGGGGCCAACCCGGCGTCGGCGAGTGCCTCTAGCGCGACTCGTTCGTCGTACAACAAAGTCTCGGGCACCCCGAGTAACACACTCACGACACAATCGCGGCATCCAGGGCCGCGCACCGCGCAGTCGTCACAGTCAATAACCACCGGCTCCCCCGGCTCGGCCGCTGCGCCACCTTTGCTATCGGCTCCGCTGCTGTGTGCCATCTGGGTCGGTCCTCTCGGTAAGGGCTTTCCGATCGCTAGTCGGGCTGCGCCGAACACTAACCGCCGGCACCGACATCTCTGCCCCGCTGACAGTTCAGTGCTCACGGACTGCGTCCGGCGTGGGAACCGATGGGTGTCGGTGCACCTGCCTAACCTCACGGCCATGGGTGCGACCGGTGGGACTCAGCTGAGTTTCGCCGGGCTCGACACGGTCGCCTTTCCCGGCGTCGACCCGGCGGCCGCCCTGGCCGAGGAAGCGTCGTTGCGCGAGACCACCTTCGTCGTCGTCGACCTGGAGACCACCGGCGGCCGCACGACAGGTGCGGCGGGAACGCCCCCCGACGCCATCACCGAAATCGGGGCGGTCAAGGTACGCGGCGGCACGGTGCTCGGTGAATTCGCCACCCTGGTAGACCCGCAGCGCAGCATCCCGCCCCAGATCGTGCATCTCACCGGCATCACCACGGCGATGGTGTCTGACGCCCCGACCATCGACACCGTGCTCCCGATGTTTTTGGAGTTCGCCGGCCGCTCGGTACTGGTCGCCCACAACGCCGGGTTCGACATCGGATTCCTGCGCGCGGCCGCGCAGCGGTGCGACATCTTTTGGCCGCGACCGAAGGTCCTGTGCACGGTCCGGCTGGCACGCCGGGTGCTGAGCCGGGAGGAAGCCCCCAGCGTGCGGCTGGCCGCACTGGCGCGGCTGTTCGCCGTCGCCACCCAGCCCACCCACCGTGCCCTCGACGATGCCCGCGCCACCGTCGACGTGTTGCACGCGCTCATCGAGCGAGTCGGCAACCAGGGCGTACACACCTATGCCGACCTGCGCTCGTATCTGCCCGGCGTGACACCGGCTCAGCGCCGCAAGCGGGTGCTGGCGGACGGTCTGCCGCACCGGCCGGGGGTCTACCTGTTCCGCGGACCGTCGGGCGAGGTGCTCTACGTGGGCACCGCGGTCG
The DNA here is from genome assembly GCA_963763005.1 of uncultured Actinomycetota bacterium. Classification (GTDB taxonomy): domain Bacteria; phylum Actinomycetota; class Actinomycetes; order Mycobacteriales; family Mycobacteriaceae; genus Mycobacterium. Next base: position 152,904 of record CAVXMI010000004.1, on the reverse strand, counting down.
ACCTGCGACGCCGGGTGAGCCAGTACTTCAACGGGACCGACCCCCGCGGCCGGATGAAGGAGATGGTCGCGCTGGCCGGCACGGTCGACCACGTCGAGTGCACGCACTCGTTGGAGGCCGGTGTCCGTGAGCTGCGGTTGCTGGCCGCGCATGCCCCGCCGTACAACCGCCGGTCGAGGTTCCCGCACCGTTGGTGGTGGGTGGTTTTGACCGATGAGGCGTTTCCGCGTCTGTCGGTGGTGCGTGCCCCGCGGCACGACCGCGCCGTCGGCCCGTTCCGGTCCCGCGCCGACGCCGCCGAGACGGCGGCCCTGATGGCGCGGTTCACCGGGGTCCGAACCTGCACCAGGCGGCTGGCGCGGTCGGCGCTGCACGGACCGGCCTGCCCCGAGCTCGAAGTGTCGCCGTGCCCCGCCGCCCGCGACGTGACGGCCGCGCAGTACGCCGAGGCGGCGCAGCGCGCCGCGGCCTTGATCGACGGGCTGGACGACACCGCACTGGCCGCAGCGGTGCACCAGGTCACTGAGCTCGCCGAGCGCCATCGCTATGAGAGCGCTGCACGGCTGCGCGACCACGTGGCCACCGCCGTCGAGGCGCTGTGGCGTGGTCAGCGATTGCGCGCGCTGGCCACCCTGCCCGAGCTGATCGCCGCCGCACCGGACGGCAGCGGTGGCTACCGGCTCGCCGTCATCCGCCATGGCCAACTCGCCGCGGCCGGTACCGCCCGCCCCGGGGTGCCACCGATGCCCGTGGTCGACGCCATCCACGCCGGCGCCCAGTCGATCCTGCCGGCGCTGGCCCCGCTCGGCGGCGCGCTGGTCGAGGAGACCGCACTCATCGCCCGCTGGCTGGCAGCGCCGGGGGTGCGCATCGTGCGGGTCACCGGCGTCGAGGATGCCGAGGCCGCCGACGCCGTGGGGTGGGCCTCACCCTTGCGGTCAGCGGGCGCATGGGCGGCCTGGGCGGCGTCGGCACGATCGGCGCGGCTGGCCAGTGAACAGGCCAGCGCAGGCTTCAATGGTTTGCAGTCAGACCTGCTGGCTGAACCGCACCCATCGCGCGAGCAGCTGTTCGGCCGTACCGCTGTCGATCGCCACGCTGGCGCGCCGCAACCCGTCCTCCCACGCCGGCAACCATTCAGCGCGGCTGGATAACCCGGCATGGGCGACGATCGCCCCCGCGGCGTTGAGCACAACGGCGTCCCGGACCGGGCCCTTGGCACCTGCGAGCACCGCGCGCGCTTCGGCCGCGTTGGCTTGCGCGTCGCCACCCAGCAGGTCGGCGAGTTCGGCACGCGCAAACCCGAATCCCGCAGGATCAAAAGTCAGCTTGTCGACAGTGCCCGCCTGCACGCGCCAGATCGTGCTTGTTGTGGTGGTGGTCAACTCGTCGAGCCCGTCATCGCCGTGCACCACCAGCACGCTGGACCGGCGCGCGGCGAACACCCCGGCCATCACCTCGGCGAGGTCGGCGAACGCGCAACCGATCAGCCCGGCCCGCGGTCGCGCCGGATTCGTCAGCGGCCCAAGGAGATTGAATACCGTCGGCACCCCGATCTCGCGGCGCACCACGGATGCGTGCCGGTAGGACGGATGGAACTGCGGCGCGAAGCAGAACCCGATCCCGACTTCGGCCAGGCTGCGTGCGACCTGGTCGGGCCCCAGGTCGATGCGCACTCCGAGGGCCTCGAGCGTGTCGGCGCCGCCGGACAACGAGGACGCCGCCCGGTTGCCGTGTTTGACCACCGGCACGCCGGCGGCCGCCACCACGATCGCCGCCATGGTGGACAGGTTGACCGTGTTGACTCCATCGCCACCGGTTCCGACGACGTCGACGGTGTCTCCGATGTCCCTGCGGATCGCATCGATGGGCATAGGGCGCGCGTGGCTGAGCATGACGCCGGCCAATTCACTGACTTCGTCCGCGGTCGGCACCTTCATCGTCATCGCCACGGCAAAGGCGGCGATCTGGGAAGGCCGCGCGTTGCCGGTCATGATCTGGTCCATGGCCCAGGCAGCCTGGCCCCGTGCCAGTTCCCGCCCGTCCGTCAAACGGCCCAGGACCTGCGGCCATGACGGTACCGACGCGGATGCAGCCCCGGGAGAGCCGCCGGGAGCAGAAGCCTCGGGTGACAGAGCCACGCGCCGATGGTCCCACGATGACCAACCGCCCCCAACCACCGCCTGACGCACGGCGGCAATGGCGCGAAGGCTCGACCTATAGGGGGCCGACAAGACGCGCGGAACCAAATTTCCGCCCCGGGTAGAGTTCGACAACTACAAAGCGTCATACTTGCGGATGTGACGAGTGCTGTAGGGACCTCGGGTACTGCCATCACGTCGCGCGTGCATTCGCTGAACCGGCCCAATATGGTGAGTGTTGGCACCATAGTGTGGCTTTCCAGTGAGCTGATGTTCTTTGCTGGCCTGTTCGCGATGTATTTCACTGCGCGCGCTCAGGCCGGCGGGAAGTGGCCGCCGCCGCCGACTGAGCTGAATCTCTATCAGGCAGTGCCGGTGACGCTGGTGTTGATCGCGTCGTCGTTCACCTGCCAGATGGGGGTATTCGCAGCCGAGCGCGGCGACGTGTTCGGCCTGCGCCGCTGGTATGTGATCACCTTCCTGATGGGACTGTTCTTCGTCCTGGGCCAGGCCTACGAGTACTACCACCTGACGACTCACGGAACGACCATCCCTGGCAGCGCGTACGGCAGCGTGTTCTATCTGGCCACCGGCTTCCACGGGCTACACGTCACCGGCGGCCTGATCGCCTTCATCTTCCTGCTGGCCCGCACCCGGATGAGCAAATTCACCCCGGCGCAGGCCACCGCCAGCATCGTCGTCTCCTACTACTGGCATTTCGTCGACATCGTGTGGATCGCGCTGTTCACCGTGATCTATTTCATCCGATGAGCCGGCAGCCCCCGAACAGGCCCGAACAGGAAATGACAGGAGTGCTCGGTTGAAGAAACTGGGGTTCACCCGATCCGGTGGGCGGCTGAGCCAGCCGCAAGAACGGCAGAGTGGTCGCTCGCGACGGCGTCTCCGCCGCCGATTGTCGGGGGGGCTGCTGCTGCTGATAGCGCTGACCGTCGCCGGCGGACTGGCGGCCGTGCTGACCCCCACCCCGCAGGTAGCCGTCGCCGACGAGTCCTCCTCGGCGCTGCTGCGTACCGGCAAGCAACTGTTCGACACCTCCTGCGTGTCCTGCCACGGCGCCAACCTTCAAGGCGTGCCCGACCACGGGCCGAGCCTGATCGGCGTGGGCGAGGCGGCCGTCTACTTCCAGGTGTCCACCGGCCGGATGCCCGCCATGCGCGGTGAGGCCCAGGCGCCGCGTAAAGATCCGATCTTCGATGAGTCGCAGGTCGAAGCGATCGGCGCCTTCGTGCAAGCCAACGGCGGTGGGCCGACGGTGGTACGCAATCCCGACGGCAGCATCGCGATGCGATCGCTGCGCGGTACCGACCTGGGCCGCGGCGGCGACTTGTTCCGACTCAACTGCGCCTCCTGCCACAACTTCACCGGAAAAGGTGGGGCACTGTCGTCGGGTAAATTCGCACCCGACCTGGAACCCGCCAATGAGCAGCAAATCCTCACCGCGATGCTGACCGGCCCGCAGAACATGCCGAAGTTCTCCGACCGCCAGCTCTCCTTCGAAGCGAAGAAGGACATCATCGCCTATGTGAGAGTCGCCACCGAAGCGCGGCAGCCGGGTGGTTACCTCCTCGGTGGGTTCGGACCCGCACCCGAGGGCATGGCGATGTGGATCATCGGCATGGTCGCCGCCATCGGGCTGGCACTGTGGATTGGGGCGCGATCATGAGCGACGGATCTACCGTGAACGAAGGCGCTAAAGAAACCGCCGTTTCGCGTGAGCCCGACGAGGCGGCGCCGGCCGCGATGTCGAATCAGGAACTGCTGGCGCTGGGCGGCAAGATGGATGGCGTCGAGATCGCCTACAAGGAGCCTCGCTGGCCGGTCGAGGGCACCAAAGCCGAGAAGCGTGCTGAGCGTGGGGTGGCCCTGTGGTTTTTGCTGGGCGGTGGGTTTGCGCTCTCCCTGCTGCTGGTCTTCCTGTTCTGGCCGTGGGAGTACAAGCCGGCGGATGGCGGGGGCGACTTCGTGTACTCGCTCACCACTCCGCTGTATGGCGTGACCTTCGGGCTGTCCATCCTGGCGATCGCTATCGGCGCGGTGCAGTTCCAGAAAAGGTTCATCCCGGAAGAGATTTCGATCCAGGAACGACATGACGGCGATTCTCGCGAGATCGACCGCAAGACGGTTGTGGCGAACCTCACCGACGCCTTCGAGGGCTCGACGATCGGGCGCCGCAAGCTGGTCGGGCTGTCCTTGGGCATGGGCTTGGGCGCATTCGGCCTTGGCACTTTAGTGGCGTTTGCCGGTGGCATCATCAAGAACCCGTGGAAGCCGGTCGTGCCCACCGCCGACGGTATGAAGGCCGTGCTGTGGACGTCTGGCTGGACCCCGCAGTACAACGGCGAGACCATCTATCTGGCGCGGTCCACCGGCACGAACGCAGGACCGCCGTTCATCAAAATGCGCCCAGCGGACCTGGACGCCGGCGGAATGGAGACGGTATTCCCTTGGCGGGAGTCCGACGGCGACGGCACCACCACCGAATCGCACGAGAAGCTGCAGTCGATCGCGATGGGTATCCGCAATCCGGTGATGCTCATCCGTATCAAGCCCAGCGACATGAGCCGCGTTGTCAAACGCCAGGGCCAGGAAAGCTTCAACTTCGGTGAGTTATTCGCTTTCACGAAGGTCTGCTCCCATTTGGGTTGCCCGTCATCGCTGTACGAACAGCAGTCCTACCGAATCCTGTGCCCTTGTCACCAGTCGCAGTTCGACGCGTTGCATTTCGCCAAGCCGATCTTCGGTCCGGCGGCCCGCGCGTTGGCACAACTGCCCATCACGATCGACGCCAACGGGTATCTGGTCGCCAACGGCGACTTTGCCGAGCCCGTCGGACCGGCATTCTGGGAGCGCACAACATCATGAGTCCGAAACTCAGTCCGCCGAAGATCGGTGATGTCCTGGCCCGCCAGGCCCAGGACATCGACACGCGCTATCACCCCTCGGCGGCGCTGCGCCGTCAGCTCAACAAGGTCTTCCCGACGCACTGGTCGTTCCTGCTCGGCGAGATCGCTTTGTACAGCTTCATCGTCCTGCTGATCACCGGCGTGTACCTGACGCTGTTCTTCGATCCGTCGATGGCCGAGGTCACCTACAACGGTGTCTACCAACCGCTGCGCGGGGTCGAGATGTCGCGCGCCTTCGAAACGACGCTGGACATCTCCTTCGAGGTCCGCGGTGGCCTGTTCGTCCGCCAGATCCACCACTGGGCCGCCTTGATGTTCGCCGCGGCGATCATGGTGCACCTGGCGCGCATCTTCTTCACCGGAGCATTCCGGCGGCCCCGCGAGGCCAACTGGGTCATCGGTTCGCTGCTGCTGATCCTGGCCATGTTCGAGGGCTACTTCGGTTACTCGCTGCCCGACGACCTGCTGTCGGGTATCGGCCTGCGGGCAGCGTTCTCGTCGATCACGCTGGGCATGCCGGTGATCGGGACCTGGCTGCACTGGGTGCTGTTCGGGGGCGATTTCCCCGGCGACATCATCATTCCCCGGCTCTACGCGCTGCACATTCTGCTGCTACCGGCGATCATCCTGGCGTTGATCGGGATGCATCTGGCGTTGGTGTGGTTCCAGAAGCACACTCAGTTCCCCGGCCCGGGCCGCACTGAGCACAACGTCGTCGGCGTGCGGGTGATGCCGGTGTTCGCGTTCAAGTCCGGTGCCTACTTCGCGAGCATCGTCGGGGTGCTGGCTCTGATGGGCGGGCTGCTGCAGATCAACCCGATCTGGAACCTGGGTCCCTACAAGCCCTCCCAGGTGTCGGCCGGTTCGCAGCCCGACTTCTACATGATGTGGCCCGACGGCTTGGCCCGGCTCTGGCCGGCGTGGGAGTTCTACTTCTGGCACCACACCATTCCCGCCTCGGTCTGGGTGGCGCTGCTCATGGGCCTGATTTTCACCCTGCTGATCGTCTACCCATTCCTGGAGAAGCGGTTCACCGGCGACTACGCACACCACAACCTGCTGCAACGACCACGGGACGCCCCGGTGCGCACTGCTGTCGGCGCCATGGCGATCGCGTTCTACATGGTGCTCACACTGGCGTCGATTAACGACATCATCGCGTTGAAGTTCCACATCTCACTGAACGCGACCACCTGGATCGGACGTATCGGCATGGTGCTACTTCCGCCGCTCGTCTACTTCGTCACCTATCGGTGGTGCATCGGGCTGCAGCGCAGCGACCGGTCGGTGCTCGAGCACGGCGTCGAGACCGGCATCATCAAGCGACTGCCGCAGGGCGCCTACATCGAGCTGCACCAGCCGCTCGGCCCGGTCGACGACCACGGCCACCCGATACCGCTGGAGTACCAGGGTGCGGCGCTGCCCAAGCGGATGAACAAGTTGGGCTCGGCCGGATCGCCGGGTAGCGGCAGCTTCCTGTTCGCCGATCCGGCATCCGAGGACGCGGCGCTGCGCGAGTCGGGTCACGCCGCCGAGCAAAGTGCCCTGACCGCTTTGCGCGAGCACCAGGACAGCAGCGTCGGTTCGCCTAACGGCGAGCCCGGCGAGCACTAGCCCGACGCCGCCATCACGCTGCTGGCAACCGGAGAGCTATGCGGCTAATGCGTGGCAAGCACGCCACGCAGCCGCCGAACATGTAGCCATTCGATCACCGGCATGCCCGCGGTGACGACCCCGGCCAGCCCGTAGCTGATCCACGACGCGCCGTCATGGCCGACCGCCATCAGATAGGTTGCCGCCGCGACCGCTATCAGTGCAGTGCCTATGGCGCCGGTCAGCGCGACGGTCCCGCGCAACCAAATCCGGTCCACCGCCTCGCCGGACCACTCGGAGGCAGCCCCGAATGCTTTGACCTGATCCCCACGAGCCGGCCCGGCCACGGTGCGCGTCGCGGGACGGCCCGGCCTGACCGGCTGCCTGCCCACCCCGCGTGCGGGCACCGACCTTCCCGCCGGCTCGGCGTCGGCAATGCGGCGAGCCCGCAACAACACCGGGATCGCCCCCGCGATGATCAGCGCAGACACGACGATGACGGCATACAACACCCAGGTGGTGTGCGAGTCCCTCGCCATCTTGTGGAAGCCCCGGCCCAGGTCGGCCAGCGCGACGGCGGCGGCCACGCTTACGCCCACTAGCACCAGCCAGACCGCGGCGCAGACCCCGATCAGAATGCGGTCGATGACTTCCGGAGCAATGACGCCGTCCGGTCCACGCCGGTATGCGGAATACCTACCGAGCATCAGCAGCTCGTCTGCGGTGCGTCGTTGGTGTTCGATGACAGCACAGTTCCGTCGCTCGTGGTGATCGAGCAGTTGAGTTTGCTGACCCGAAAGAGGCTGGATGCCTCGACCGAGCCCACGTCAGATTGCGAGATCGGTGTGACGGTCATCGACCACGGGATGTACACGTTGTGCTGCGTCCGTCGTCGCCCGGATGCATCGACGTAGGTCACCGAAATGATGTCGCCCGGCGCCTTGGTGCCGGTCACCGAATAGGTGACTTGTCGCGGACCAGCCAGCGTCGTGGTCGTGGCGGGCGGCGGCGCCGCTGCTGTGGTGGTCGCCGGAGGCGGCGCCGCGGTGGTCGTCACTGGCGGAGGCGGCGGTGGTGGCAGAGGCGTTACGGTCACTGTCTGCGTCTCCGTCGCTGTTGGGATCTGAGTGGTGGGCGGAGGTGGTGGGGGCGGTGGCTTGGTGGTCGTGATTTCGTCCTGCACCGGCGGTGCGGACGAGGTGGTGCCAGGGTTGGCGAGTTTGCTGGAGTCGGTGCGCGTGACGAGCAGCGACACCGAAACCACCAGCGCGATGGCGGCCAGGATGGCCGCGACGCCGACCACCCAAGGCCACCGCGGAGCGCCATGTTCGTCGTCCGGGTCGGACGAGTCGTCGTAGCCGTCGTAGTCGTAAAGTCTGAGATCGGCCGGCACATACGCGCCGCTGACGAATTGCTCGGACTCTGGCGCCGAGTACGCCCGCGAGTATGCGCCGGGCTCGCTTGTTTGGTCACTGGGCTCCGCTTGGCCGCTATCGCTGAGTGGTTCCAGTTCTCGGCTGTGCTCACCGGAATCCAGCTCGTCGCCGGTGTCGCTGATGGGTTCCACTTCGGCGCTGGACTCGCCGGCGAAGTCGCCAGGTTCCCGTCCCGGCGGATTCGGCCCGCTCATGTTCGCCTGCCCTGTCCAACTTCCTCACCAGCGCGCGTGGCTCCGCGGCTGCATCCCTGCACGCACGCTCGGTGGATTCTCATATTGCCTCGGAAACCCTACCCAACCGGGCGGGGCGGAGAGGTCTGGGCAAACTGGCCACTGATCAACTGATGCCCTGATTGTGACCTTCCCGGCACCGATCAGTGCTTCTCTGGACCGACGTAGTACTCGAAGACCAGTCCGGCCGTCGACGCGAGGATGAACACAACGCCGGCGACGATCAGCCACGGCAGCCACAATGCGATTCCGACGGCCGCCACCGAACCGGACAACGCAACCATGATGGGCCACCAGCTGTGCGGGCTGAAGAACCCCAATTCCCCTGCGCCGTCACTGATCTCAGCACCTTCGTAGTCCTCGGGCCGGGTATCCAGCCGACGGGCCACGAACCGGAAGAAGGTGGCCACGATCAACGCCATCCCACCTGTCAGCGCCAGCGCGGTGGTGCCGGCCCACTCGACGCCACCGGTGGCGAACATCGAAGTCACCACACCGTACAGCACCGCCGTCACAACGAAGAACGCGGCAACAAACTCAAACAGCCTGGCTTCGATATGCATGAGTGTCCTAACCTACTGGCTTGGGGCCAACTGACCGCGGCGGGTGTCGAACGGGTGGGTGGTCACCGCTACCGGGGACTGGTCGATCGCCTGCAATGCCTGGGCGTTGGTCTTTCCTTCGATCCGTTGCTGCAAGTAGGCCTTGAAGTCGTTGGGCGTCACCACCCGAACCTCGAAGTTCATCATCGAGTGATAGGTGCCGCACATCTCGGCGCAGTGGCCGACGAACGCCCCGTTCCGGGTGATCTCCTCAATCTGGAAAACGTTGACGGAGTTGTTTGCCACCGGGTTGGGCATCACGTCGCGCTTGAACAAGAATTCTGGCACCCAAAACGAATGCACGACGTCGGTCGAGGCCAGTTGGAACTCGATACGCTTGCCCAGGGGCAGCACCAGGACCGGAATCTCGGTACTGGTTCCCAGGGTCTCGACCTTGTCGAAGTTCAGGTATGTGCGGTCCTCGGTGTTGAGCCCGCGCACCGGCCCGACGAGTTCCTCACCGTGCTCGTCCTTGCCCTCCGGCTTGGAGACCATGGCCTTTTTGCGCGCCGGGTCGGCACCGTCGTAGGTGTATGTGCCGTCTTTGAAATCGACCCTCTGGTAGCCGAATTTCCAGTTCCACTGGAAGGCCGTGACGTCGATGACGACCTCGGGGTCCTTGGCTATGTGCACAATCTTCTCCTGCACCATTACGGTGAAATAGAACAGCACCGAGATGATGAGAAACGGCGTCACAGTGAGCACCAGCTCCAGCGGCATGTTGTAGCCGAACTGGCGAGGAAAATCGGTGTCGGTTTTCTTCTTCCGGTGGAAGGCAGCCGTCCAGAAGATCAGGCCCCACACGATGACGCCGACGGCCAGGGAAGCGATCACCGCCCCGATCCACAGTTCCCGGTTGAGGTGGGCCTCCGGGGTAATGCCCTCTGGCCAGCCCATGCCCAGGGCTTCCGACCAACTGCACCCGCTCAGGGTGACGGCCAGCGCCCCAAGCGTTCCGGCCAGCGCCAGCACCCGAAGGCGACGGGGAAGACCCCCGGGAGCGCCTCCGGACCCGCGCTGAGACCTGCACTGCGACAAGCATTGCGAACGACCTGGCCCGCGAGGTGTCACGTTGCGCCTCCTGTATCACAAGCTGGGCCGACTGGGGGTAGCGCCGCTTCGGGCGGGGACCGTCGGCTAACTCGGATTCGAATACTACGCAGCGTAGACCACGCCGCCCGCGCGGGCGACGATGCGGGCCCAAACGGCCCGCTGAGAAGCCGCGCCATCAACCCCCGCGGGCGACGATGCGGGCCTAAACGGCCCGCTGAGAAGCCGCGCCATCAACCCCCGCGGGCGACGATGCGGGCCCAAACGGCCCGCCCGCTCATCGCGACCCGCCGGTGCGACGCGCACAAGCACCGCCAGGTGCGGCATACTGGGGCGCCGTGTGTGGACTGCTGGCCTTCGTCGCGGCCCCGGCCGGCGCCGCCGAGACCGAAAGCCGCGACGCTGCTGCACGCGGCGCCGCCGAGGCTGACAGCGCGATCGCCCGCGCGTCACACTTGATGCGCCACCGTGGCCCTGACGAGCCGGGCACGTGGAGCGACCCAGACGCCGACGGGTCCGTCGTGTTCGGGTTCAACCGGTTGTCCATCATCGACATCGCTCATTCGCATCAGCCACTGCGCTGGGGGCCGCCGGAGGCACCCGACCGCTACGTACTGGTGTTCAACGGCGAGATCTACAACTACCTGGAGCTCCGTGACGAACTCAGCGCCCGGCATGGCGCTGTCTTCGCCACCGACGGCGATGGTGAGGCGATCGTCGCCGGCTACCACTACTGGGGCACCGACGTGTTGAAGCGGCTGCGCGGCATGTTCGCGTTCGCGCTGTGGGACACCGTCACCCGCGAATTGTTCTGCGCCCGCGACCCGTTCGGCATCAAGCCGCTGTTCATGGCGACCGGCACCGGCGGCACCGCGGTGGCCAGCGAGAAGAAATGCCTGCTGGACCTGGTCGAATTGGTGGGATTCGACTCTCGCATCGACCACCGGGCGCTGCAGCACTACACGGTCCTGCAGTACGTGCCGGAGCCCGAGACGCTGCACCGCGGGGTGCGCCGGCTCGAATCGGGCTGCCACGCCCGGATCCGTCCCGGTCAGCTCGAGCCCCAGATCACCCGCTACTTCGTGCCGCGGTTCGCCGTCACGCCAATCACCGGCGGCACCGAACAGGCCCGCTATGACGAGATCACGGCGGTGCTGGAGGACTCGGTGGCCAAGCACATGCGCGCCGACGTCACCGTGGGCGCGTTTCTGTCCGGGGGCATCGACTCCACGGCCATCGCGGCGCTGGCCATCCGGCACAACCCGCGGCTGATCACGTTCACCACTGGTTTCGAGCGTGAGGGATTCTCCGAGATCGACGTCGCGGTGGCGTCGGCAGAGGCTATCGGCGCCCGCCACATCGCCAAGGTGGTCAGCGCGGACGAGTTTGTCGCCGCTCTGCCCGAGATCGTCTGGTACCTGGACGAGCCGGTCGCAGACCCGGCGCTGGTGCCGCTGTTCTTCGTCGCCCGCGAGGCTCGCAAGCACGTCAAAGTGGTGTTGTCGGGTGAGGGCGCCGACGAGCTGTTCGGCGGCTACACGATCTACCGGGAACCGCTGTCGTTGAAGCCCTTCGACTACCTGCCCCGGCCACTGCGGCGCTCGATGGGAACGGTGTCCAAGCCGCTGCCCGACGGCATGCGCGGCAAGAGTCTGCTGCACCGCGGATCGCTGACGCTCGAGGAGCGCTACTACGGCAATGCCCGCAGTTTCTCCGACGCGCAGTTGCGCGACGTGCTGCCCGGGTTCCGGACGGACTGGACCCACACCGATGTGACGGCGCCGGTGTACGCCGGATCAGCCGGCTGGGATCCGGTGGCCCGGATGCAGCACATCGACCTGTTCACCTGGCTCCGCGGCGACATTCTGGTCAAGGCCGACAAGATGACGATGGCCAATTCGCTGGAACTACGGGTGCCGTTCCTGGATCCCGAGGTGTTCGCCGTGGCGTCCCGGTTGCCGCTGCAGGCCAAGATCACCCGCACCACCACCAAGTACGCGCTGCGGCGCGCGCTGGAACCCATCGTGCCCGCACATGTGCTGCACCGGCCCAAGCTCGGATTCCCGGTCCCGATCCGGCATTGGCTGCGCGCCGGCGAACTGCTGGAATGGGCGTATGCGATGGTGGCCTCGTCGCAGGCCGGTCACCTGGTCGACCTGGCCGCGGTAAACCGCATGCTCGACGAGCACCGAACCGGCACCAGCGATCACAGCCGCCGGCTCTGGACGATGCTGATCTTCATGCTGTGGCACGCGATCTTCGTCGAGCACAGCGTGGTACCGCAGATCGGCGAGCCGCAGTATCCGGTAGAGCTGTGATCGCTGGCGACTAGGCCAGCATGGCAGCGATCTCGACGGCCGCATCCTGGCCGTAGGCGCCCGCCAGACGGGTCGCCGCGACCTCGCTGTCCCAGTCCCATTCCTGGGTTCCGGTCGACTCCAGCACCAGCACGGCGACCAGGGAGCCCAGCTGCGCCGAACGTTCCAGGCTCAGACCGGCGCTGCGCCCAGTAAGGAAACCGGCCCGGAATGCGTCGCCCACCCCGGTGGGGTCGGTCTGGCTGGTCTCGGGCACTACACCGACGTGGATGGTGGTGCCGTCGGGGTCCACCAGGTCCACACCCTTGGGGCCCAGCGTGGTCACCCGCAACCCGACCTGCGCCATGACGTCTGCCTCCGACCAGCCGGTCTTGGACAGCAGCAGATCCCACTCGTAGTCGTTGGTGAACAAGTAGGTGGCACCGTCGATCAGCTCGCGGATCTCCTCGCCCGACAGCCGGGCCAGCTGCTGGGACGGGTCAGCGGCAAAAGCCAGCCCGAGCTTGCGGCACTCCTCGGTGTGCACGAGCATGGCGGCCGGGTCGTTGGCCCCGACGATCACCAACTCGGGCGTACCGATGGCCGACACGACGTCGGCGAGCGAGATATCGCGGGCCTCCGACATGGCCCCCGGGTAGAACGACGCGATCTGGGCCATATCCAGGTCCGTTGTGCAGACGAAACGCGCCGTGTGCGCGGTCTCTGAGATCAGCACGTTGTCGCAGTTGACACGGTGCTTTTGCAGCCAGTCGCGATAGTCGGCGAAGTCGGCGCCTGCCGCGCCGACCAGCGCGACATCACCGCCCATTACACCGATGGCGTAGGCCATGTTTCCGGCCACACCGCCGCGGTGGACCACCAGGTCGTCGACCAGGAAGCTAAGCGACACCTTGTGCAGGTGATCTGCCAGCAGCTGCTCAGAAAATCGGCCGGGAAACCGCATCAGATGGTCGGTCGCAATCGAACCGGTTACCGCGATCGTCACTAATCTCCACCCTTCGTTCGTTAGGTCGTCTAGCCTACCCACGGACATCGGGCGTCGTTGCATCCACAGCCGTCGGCAGGTGTTGCGCTAGCCTGCCTAGGGAGCTAACTCCGTTGCCAGAATTCCATGCTTTGGCGGCAACCGCGCGTCGTCTTAGTCCATAGCCGTGTAGGAGAACAACGATGGCCGGTCCGCACCTGCCGAACCCAGCTGTCGGCACCGACGGACCTCAACAGGCGCAGCCCTACCCTGGAACCGGGCCCCACGAGGCTCTTGAGTACCCCTTTGACATCCGTGACACTGAACCGGCCTTCGCCCGCACGCGGGGAGGCGACACGGCGCCCCCGTCAGCCACTTATCCCGGGATGCCACCAGCACCGGTGTCGTACCCGAAGCGACGGCCCAAGCGGCTGCTCATCGGCACCCTGCTGGCCATTGCGCTGGTAGCCGCGCTGACGGCGGCAATCGTGTACGGGGTTCGCACCAACGGTGCCAACACCGGTGGCACATTCTCCGAGGGATCGGCCAAAACGGCGATTCAGGGGTACCTGAACGCACTCGAGCACCGCGACGTCGACGGCATCGTCCGCAACGCACTGTGCGGTATTTACGACGGGGTCAAGGACAAACGGTCCGACCAGGCCCTGGCCAAGCTGAGCAGCGACGCGTTCCGCAAGCAGTTCTCCCAGGTCGACGTGACTTCGATCGACAAAATCGTGTACTGGTCGCAGTATCAGGCCCAGGTGCTGTTCACGATGCAGGTGACGCCTGCTACCGGCGGCCCGCCGAAGGGTCAGGTGCAAGGCGTCGCACAGTTGCTTTTCCAGCGCGGCCAGATCCTGGTGTGCTCGTACGTGCTGCGCACCGCCGGACAGTATTAACCGGGCCGGTACGCGCCGGCCCGGCAGACGCACTCGGTCAGTTGAAGGAATCCCCGCACGCGCAGGAACCGCTGGCGTTGGGGTTGTCGATGGTGAAGCCCTGCTTCTCGATGGTGTCCACGAAGTCGATCGACGCGCCCTCCACATAGGGCGCGCTCATCCGGTCCACCGTCAAGGTCACACCGCCGAACTCCGCAGTCAGGTCACCGTCCAGCATCCGGTCGTCGAAGAAGAGGTTGTAGCGCAGCCCGGCACACCCGCCAGGCTGGACCGCGATCCGCAGCGACAGATCCTCACGTCCCTCCTGATCCAGCAGGGACTTGGCCTTGATGGCAGCGGCCTCGGTCAGGATCACGCCGTGGGTCTTGGCGCTCGACTCGTTCTGCACCGTCATTGCTTCTCCTACATGCCTCATCGTTGGGTGGGCCCGCGCAGCTGGAATCCAGTCTGGGTCTGCTTCGGGGGTAAACCACTCCTATCAACGGTACCCTGCTGGCCCGCGATTCCCGAGTCGCGCGGCAACCTCAGACGACAAACCCATCAGCTGGTTGGCCGCGTCGGCCAGCGCCAAACGCACTGAACCTGCGTAATCGGCGATGGACAGGGCGGCCATAATGCCCGACGATCGGGACGCGGATTTGTCCAGGACCACCTGCCCTGCGAGCACTATCACCGGAATTCCCAGCGGACGGGCCGCGGCGGCGATCTCGCCGACCACCTTTCCGTGCAGCGACTGCTCGTCGAACCGTCCCTCACCGGTGACGATCATCTCTGCTTCGACAAGGTCGTCGGCAAAGTGTGTGTGCTCGGCGATGATCGCCGCACCGGACTCGCATCGGCCGCTGAGCGCAAGCAGCCCGGCCCCGATACCACCGGCGGCGCCCGCGCCCGGCTCGGCGCTCACGGCCCGCCCGGCGGCCCCATCCAGCTCACTCGCCCACGCCTCGAGGCGGCCTTCCAGTGCTGCGATGGTGGCCGCGTCCGCGCCCTTCTGCGGCGCGAACACCCTGGCCGCGCCCCAAGGCCCGAGCAGCGGGTAGTCGGCGTCTGAGGCGGCGATCAGCTCGACTCCGGCCAGTTGACGGCGGGCGGCGTCCAGGCCGCCGAGCTCGGCAATCATGCCCTGCCCGCCGTCGGTGCACGCGCTGCCGCCCAATCCGACCACGATGCGCGCCGCCCCGGCCCGCAGTGCCGCGGCGATGAGCTGGCCTACTCCCGTGCTGTGGGCCGCCAACGCGGTCTCGGGCGACGGCGGACCGCCAAGCAACGACAGGCCGCACGCCTGCGCACACTCCAGGTACGCCGTTGTCGAGGCCGGATCGAACACCCACTCGGCATCCACGACGGTGTCCAGCGGCCCGGACACTTGCAGCCGCCGCGACTCCCCCAGCCGGCTGCGCAGCACCTCGATGAAACCGGGGCCGCCGTCGGACTGCGGAGCGACAACGAACGTGTCGTTTGGTCGTGACCGGGTCCAGCCGGTAGCGATGACTGCGGCGGCGTCCACCGCGGACAGGCTCTCGCCATAGCAATCCGGGGCCACCAGCACCCGCATCGCGGGCAGCTGGATCCGGCCGGGCCCGAGGCCATCGGCAGCAGCATCCGAGGCGAGCGAGCCGTCCATCACTAGCAAGAGTAGGGCCAACCCGCATACTGGCGCGGCGTAACACCGGCACAATTCCGGAGACGGGCCACTCGCGAAGTAATCTGGCGACTGTGAAGCTGCTGGGCCGCAAGAGCGGCCATGAAGAAGGTGCCGGCGCACCGGCCACATCCGACGACAATTCTGGTTCAGGCGACGCGTCCGCGTCCACGGCATCTCGGGGGTCACGAACCGGGCCGAAGGGCCGGCCAACGCCCAAGCGCAGCGATGCCGCCAGGCGCAATACAAAGAAAGGCCCGGTCGTACCGGCGCCGATGACTGCCTCCCAGGCGCGGGCCCGGCGCAAGACGCTGGCCGGTCCCAAACTCAGCCGCGAGGAACGCAGGGCCGACAAAGCTGCCAGCCGGGCCCGGCTGACGGAACGCCGGCAACGCATGATGGCCGGCGAAGACGGCTACCTGCTGCCGCGCGACCAGGGCCCGGTCCGCCGCTACGTCCGTGACGTGGTGGACGCCCGGCGCAACCTGCTCGGCCTGTTCATGCCGTCGGCCCTGGCTCTGCTGTTCGTCATGTTCGCCGTCCCGCAGGTGCAGTTCTACATGTCTCCCGCGATGCTGGCGCTGATGGCCCTGATGACGATCGACGGGATCATTCTGGGCCGCAAAGTAAGCAGGCTGGCCGACGCGAAGTTCCCGGCCAACACCGAAAGCCGTTGGAAGCTGGGCCTTTACGCCGCAGGCCGGGCTTCGCAAATGCGCCGGATGCGGGCACCCCGACCGCAAGTCGAGCGCGGCAGCAGTGTCGGTTAAAAGTCGTCCGAAAGCCGTCTGACCCCAGTGCGCACCCTGGTACTCGGCGGGATCAGGTCGGGCAAGTCCCGCTGGGCGGAGGAAGCCATCACTGCGTCACTGGACCCCGGCCGGCCGGTCCGCTATCTGGCCCCCGGACCGACCGCCCAAGCGGACCCGGACTGGGCGCAGGAGTGGAGTCAAAGGGTCGCCAAGCACCGCAGACGTCGGCCCGGGCACTGGTCGACCGTCGAAACTGACGACATCACCAGCCAATTGCGGCAGTCGCCGGACACTCCGACACTCGTCGACGACCTCGGCGCCTGGCTGACCAGTGCGATGGACCGCCACCACGCATGGGACAACGGATCGGTGACAGCTCCCGTCCAAGACCTGCTCGCCGCGGTCAACGGGTTTCCGTCAACGCTGGTGCTCGTCAGCCCGGAGGTCGGGTTGACCGTCGTGCCGGCTACCGCGTCCGGGCGCCGGTTCGCCGACGAACTGGGCAGCCTCAACCAGCGGATAGCAGCACTGTGCGATCGGGTGGTGCTGGTGGTGGCCGGGCAGGCTGTGCCGATCAAGCCGTCGCGAACATGATCGGATTCGCACCGGTCTCGCCGCCCGATGCGGGCGCCGAAGCAGCCGCCCGCGCCCGCCAGGACACCCTGACCAAGCCGCGGGGCGCGCTGGGCCGGCTCGAGGATCTGTCGGTCTGGGTCGCGTCCTGCCAGGGTCACTGCCCACCGCGGCAGTTCGAACGCGCCCGGGTGGTGGTATTCGCCGGTGACCATGGTGTCTCCCGGTCCGGGGTGTCGGCTTACCCGCCTGAAGTGACCGCCCAGATGGTCGCCAACATCGACGGCGGCGGGGCGGCAATCAACGCGCTTGCCGGTGTCGCCGGTGCGACAGTGCGGGTCGCGGACCTGGCCGTGGATGCCGATGCACTGTCGGAGCAGATCGGCGCGCACAAGGTGCGGCGCAGCAGCGGCGATATCGCCATAGAGGACGCGTTGACCGACGACCAGACCGCCGCAGCGATCGCAGCCGGCCAACAGATCGCCGACGACGAGGTCGACGCCGGTGCCGACCTGCTCATCGCCGGCGATATGGGAATCGGAAACACCACCGCGGCCGCGGTTCTGGTGGCGGCGCTGACGAACGCCGAACCGGTCGCGGTGGTCGGGTTCGGGACCGGTATCGATGACGCCGGCTGGGCACGCAAGACGGCCGCGGTCCGCGATGCCCTGTTTCGGGTGCAGCCGGTGCTGCCCGACCCGATCGGGCTGCTGCGCTGCTGCGGCGGCGCGGACCTGGCCGCGATGGCGGGCTTTTGCGCGCAAGCTGCGATCCGGCGTACCCCGCTGCTGCTCGATGGCATGGCGGTGACGGCCGCAGCGCTTATCGCCGAGCGCCTGGCACCCGGCGCCCGGCTGTGGTGGCAAGCCGGCCACCGATCCACCGAACCAGGTCACGGGCTGGCCCTGTCGGCGCTCGAGCTGGAACCGATTCTGGACCTTCGCATGCGGTTGGGCGAAGGCAGCGGCGCCACGGTGGCGCTTTCGGTGCTGCGCGCCGCGGTGTCGGCGCTGTCATCGATGGCAACCTTCACCGAAGCTGGCGTGGCCGGTGTAGCCGGTGCGTCCAACCGGCCCGACGACGCCGACCAGACCGCTCCCCCGCCGCCGTGATTCGCTCGCTGGCAACAGCTTTCGCCTTCGGAACGGTAATGCCCGTGCCGGGCTCCGGAACCACCCCGATGGGCCGCGGCGCGATGACTGCGCTGCCGGTCGTCGGTGCCGCACTGGGCGGATTGGCCGCGGCCGTCACCTGGACCGGCGCACTGACGTTCGGCCCGTCGAGCCCGCTGTCCGGGCTGCTCGCGGTGGCGGTGCTGCTGGTCGCAACCCGCGGCCTGCACATCGACGGCGTTGCCGATATGGCCGACGGGCTGGGCTGCTACGGGCCGCCGCAGCGTGCCCTCGCGGTGATGCACGACGGGTCGACCGGACCGTTCGGGGTGGCGGCCGTCGTCTTGGTCATCACGTTGCAGGGCCTGGCCTTCTCGACACTGGGCGCGGCGGGGATCGCTGGGATTGTCATGGCTGTCTTTGCCGGCCGGATCAGCGCGGTGCTGGCCTGTCGCCGGTCGGTGCCGGCGGCCGAGGGCAGCGCCCTGGGCGCCGGGGTCGCCGGTACCCAGCCCGCGCCGGTGGTGGTGGCCTGGCTCGCTGTACTGCTCGCCGTTTCGCTGCTGGCTGGTCCACGGCCATGGCAGGGGCCGGTTGCGGTGCTGGTGGCGGTGTCCTGCGGGGCAGCCCTGGTGGCGCACTGCGTGCGCCGTTTCGGCGGCATCACCGGCGACGTACTGGGCGGCACGATCGAACTCACCACAACGGTGAGCGCTGTGGCGCTTGCGGGCTTGATACGGCTTTAGCCGCCCAGAACATACGTCGAGCGGCTAACCCAGCCGCGACATCCAGCCATGGGTGTCGGCGAAGGTGCCCCGCTGGATCCCGGTCAGCGTGTCGCGCAAAGCCATCGTCACTTCACCCGGTTGCCCGTCGGCGACGGTGAACTCACTGTCGCCGTACTTCACCCGCGAGACGGGGGTGATGACGGCGGCGGTGCCGCAGGCGAACACCTCGGTGATCTCGCCGGCTGCGGCTTTCTTCTGCCACTCGGCGATGTCGATCTTGCGTTCCTCGACCGCGAATCCGGCATCAATAGCCAACTGCAGCAGCGAATCCCGCGTGATCCCGGGCAGCAGCGAGCCAGACAGCTCCGGGGTGACCAGTCGCGCCGATCCGCCGCTGCCGAGCACGAAGAAGATGTTCATCCCGCCCATCTCTTCGACGTAGCGGCGTTCGACGGCATCCAGCCACACCACCTGGTCACAACCATTTTCGGCGGCTTCGGCCTGAGCCAGCAGCGAGGCTGCGTAGTTGCCGCCGAACTTGGCCGCACCGGTGCCGCCGGGGCTGGCCCGCACGTACTCCGTTGACACCCAGACGCTGACCGGATTGATACCGCCCTTGAAGTACGCGCCGACCGGCGAGGCGATCAGCAGGTAGCGGTACTGCTTGGCCGGCCGCACTCCCAGGCCCGGTTCGGTGGCGATGATGAAGGGCCGCAGATACAGCGCCTCTTCGCCGCCGGCCCGGGGCACCCAGGCGTTGTCGACCGCGATGAGCCGGCACAGGGATTCGATGAACAACTCGTCGGGCAACTCGGGAATCGCCAGCCGGCGGGCCGACGAACGCAACCTGGCGGCGTTGGCCTCGGCTCGGAACGACACGATCGACCCGTCCGCCCAGCGATAGGCCTTGAGCCCCTCGAACACTTCTTGGGCGTAGTGCAGCACGATCGCCGACGGATCGAGCTCAATCGGGCCGTAGGCGATTACCCGCGCATTGTGCCAACCCTGGCCGTCGGTGTAGTCGATCGACACCATGTGATCGGTGTGGTATTTGCCGAAGCCGGGGTCGGCCAGGATCGCTACCCGCTCGGCGTCGATGGCCGGATTTGCTGCGCGTGTAACGGTGAACTCCAGGGACCCGCTGGTCATGGGGCCGATTGTATATCCGCGTGCGAACGGGTTTTTGCCATCGCATCCGCTCCAGGCGTGACAGCTAGCGTGTTTTCAGCTCGACGAAAGGCGGACGCACCACTTCGCACTCGACAGCGCGGCCGCGGACGTCGACGGTGATTTGCCGACCGTCCTCCACTCCCGCGTCCGAGTCGATCAGCGCCAGCCCGATGCCGACCTGCAACGTCGGAGAGAACGTCCCCGAAGTAGTGACCCCGACTGTGCTGTCGCCGGCACGGACCGTCAGCCCGGGGCGCAACACACCGCGACCGACCATGCGCAGCCCCCGCAACAGCCGCCGCGGCCCGGCCGCCTTCTCGGCCAGCAGCGCGTCGCGGCCGAAGAACGCGTCCTTCTTCCAGCCGATCGCCCAGCCGCACCGCGCCTGCAGCGGCGAGATGTCGAGCGAAAGTTCGTGCCCGTGCAGCGGGTAGCCCATCTCGGTGCGCAGCGTGTCGCGCGCGCCGAGGCCGGCGGGCTCGCCGCCCGCGTCCCAGACCGCCGCCACCAGCGCGTCGAACACCACACCCGCGGACTCCCAGGGCGGCAGCAGTTCGTAGCCGTGCTCGCCGGTGTACCCGGTGCGGCAGACACGCACCGGCACCCCCGAGCACGACGAATCGGCGTAGCCCATGTAATCCATGCCGGTCGGCAGCCCCACCGCGGTGAGCACGTCGGTGGATCGCGGCCCCTGCACCGCCAACACCGCGTAGGAGCGATGCAGGTTGGTGATCGTCAGACCGGCCGGTGCGGCCGCCTGCAGCGCGTCGACCACCGCGGCGGTGTTGGCGGCGTTGGGCACCAGGAAGATCTCGTCGTCGTCGACGTAGTACGCGATCAGGTCGTCGATGACGCCGCCGGATTCGGTGCAGCACAACGTGTATTGCGCCTTGCCCGGACCGATGCGGCCCAGGTCGTTGGTGAGCGTGGAGTTGACGAACTGCGCCGCGCCCGGTCCGCGGACCAGCGCTTTGCCGAGGTGGCTGACGTCGAACAGGCCGACGGTGTTGCGGGTGGCGTTGTGCTCGCTGACGGTTCCGGCGTACGACACCGGCATCAGCCAGCCGCCGAACTCGGCGAAGCTTGCGCCCAGCGCGCGATGCCGGTCTTCCAACGGTCCGGGCTGGGGGTACCTCCCGCTGGCGGGGGACTCTGGCGCAACGCTCACGGCGTCCCACCCTAATCCCGCACCGGTGCTGGCACACTTGGGCAGGTGTTCGATTCCTTGGATTTCGAAGCGCTTCAGGCTGCCGGAATCGCCAACCCGCGGGAGCGGGCCGGCCTGATCGAGTACCTGGACGGACTGGGCTTCACACTCGACGAGATGGCTGAAGCCGAACGTCGCGGCCGGCTGTTCGGGCTTGCGGGTGATGTCCTGCAATGGTCGGGGCCCCCGACATACACCCTGCAGACCGCAGCCGAGGAACTCGGGTTATCAGCCCAGGACGTCGCACAGGCCTGGGCTTTGCTCGGCCTGACCCTCGCCGGTCCCGATGTTCCTGCACTGAGCCAGGCCGATGTCGATGCCCTGGCGACATGGGTCGCGCTAAAGGCGGTGGTGAGCGAGGACGGCGCGTTCGGCCTGCTGCGCGTACTCGGCGCCGCTATGGCTCGACTCGCGGAGGCCGAATCGACAATGATCCGCGCCGGGATGCCAGAAATCCAAATGAACCACACCCAAGACGAGCTCGCCACGGCGCAGGCCTACCGCGCGGTCGCTGAGTTCGTCCCCCGGATCGGGGCGCTGATCGACACCGTTCACCGCCACCATCTGACCAGCGCCCGAACCTACTTCGAGGGTGTCATTCGCGACACGTCGGCGAGCGTGACGTGCGGCATCGGTTTTGCGGATCTGTCCAGCTTCACCGTGATGACCCAGATGCTCACGCCCGCGGAGTTGTCGGATTTGCTCAACGAGTTCGGCGCCACCGTCGCGGACGTGGTGCATGCCGACGGCGGCCGGGTGGTGAAGTTGATCGGCGACGCCGTGATGTGGGTGAGCCCGACGCCCGAGCGGCTTGTCAACGCGGCGGTTGATCTCGTCGACCATCCCAAAGCACGCGAGGCCGGACTGCAGGTCCGTGCCGGTCTTGCTTACGGCACGGTCCTGGCCATCAACGGGGACTACTTCGGCAACCCGGTCAACCTGGCTGCGCGACTCGTGGCGGCCGCGGGCCCGGGGCAAGTCCTGGCCGCATCAGAGCTCCATGACAAATTGCCGGACTGGCCCGCGATCGCCCATGACCCGTTGATGCTCAAGGGTTTTGACGCCCCGGTGACCGCCTTCGAACTGCGCGGCGGCTCAGGCGACGGCGGTGCTGCCGAGTCAGGCGCCTCCTGCAGTGACTAGGGTGAGTGCCCGTGACCAACGATCCGGGTTACCAATCCCCCTCCGTCTCCCCCTCCGTCCAGGTCGCCACCTCGCTGCCCAAACGTGGTGCGGGTTCTGCGGTATTGCTGGTGCCGGTGGTCTCGACCGGCGAAGATGACCGGCCAAGGGCAATCGTTGCCTCCGCCGAGCCGTTCCTGCCCGCCGATGCGATCGCCGAAATCGAGGCCGGACTGCACGCACTGGACGCCACGGGCGGCACCGAACAGGTGCACCGGCTGGTGGTGCCGTCGCTGCCGGTGCCCAGCGTGTTGACGGTCGGCCTAGGCAAACCGCGCTACGAGTGGCCGGCCGATACCATCCGTCGCGCCGCCGGTGTGGCGGCGCGGTCGCTCGGCAGTTCCGAGGCGGTGATCACCACGCTGGCCGAGTTGCCCGGCGAAGGCGTCTGCGCGGCCGCCGTTGAGGGGCTGATTCTGGGCAGCTACCGATTCAGCGCCTTCCGCAGCGGCAAGACCGCGCCGAAAGATGCTGGGCTACGCAAGATCACCGTGCTGGCCAGTGCTAAGGATGCGAAGAAGCAGAGCGCGCACGGCGCGGCCGTCGCGGCCGCGGTCGCCACTGCCCGCGACTTCGTCAACACTCCGCCGAGCCACCTTTTTCCCGCCGAGTTTGCTCGGCGTGCAAAGGCTTTGGGTGTATCCGCCGGCCTCGAAGTGGAGGTGCTCGACGATAAGGCGCTGCGGAAGGCCGGCTACGGCGGCGTGATCGGTGTCGGGCAGGGCTCGTCGCGTCCGCCACGGCTGGTGCGGTTGATCCATCGGGGATCGCGACTGGCCAACCCCAAGCGGGCCAAGCAGGCCAAGACGGTTGCCCTGGTCGGCAAAGGCATCACCTTTGACACCGGCGGGATCTCGATCAAGCCGGCGGCGTCGATGCACTACATGACCTCGGATATGGGCGGGGCGGCCGCGGTCATCGCGACGGTCACGCTGGCCGCGCAGCTGGAGCTGCCGATCGACGTGATCGCCACGGTCCCGATGGCCGAGAACATGCCGTCGGCTACGGCGCAGCGGCCCGGCGACGTGCTGACGCAATACGGCGGAACCACGGTCGAGGTGCTCAACACCGACGCCGAGGGCCGACTGATCCTGGCCGACGCCATCGTTCGGGCGTGCGAGGACAACCCGGACTACCTGATCGAGACTTCCACGCTGACCGGAGCTCAGACGGTGGCGCTGGGCGCTCGCATACCCGGCGTGATGGGCAGCGACGAGTTCCGCGACCGGGTTGCCGCGATCTCGCAGCAGGTGGGCGAGAACGGCTGGCCGATGCCGCTCCCCGACGAGCTCAAGGACGACTTGAAGTCGACGGTGGCCGACCTGGCCAACGTCAGCGGGCAACGCTTCGCCGGCATGCTGGTGGCCGGGGTATTCCTGCGGGAATTCGTCGCGGATTCGGTGGATTGGGCGCATATCGACGTGGCCGGTCCGGCTTACAACACCAGCGGCGCGTGGGGCTACACACCCAAGGGGGCCACCGGCGTACCGACCCGCACCATGTTCGCTGTGCTCGAGGACATCGCCCACAACGGGTAGAGCCACCCGCGACGCGGGTTAGATCACCCGCATGCGCGCGGTACTGCGCAGCGCCTGGGGCAACACCCGGGAGACCCCGTACAGCGCGTAGGCCTCCGGAGCGACCGGCCGGATCGGCTTGTTCTTCTTGACCGCAGACACAATCGCGTGGGCAACCTTGTCCGGTCCGTAGTGGCGCAGGGCGAACATCTTGCCCAGCTGCCCTTGCCGGCCTGGGACCTGCTCGCTTTTTCCGGCCGGCGCGTCGAAGCGAGTGGCTTGGATGATGTTGGTGTCGATGACACCTGGGCAGATCGTGGTTAGTCCAACACCCGCGGCGTCGAGTTCGGCCCGCAAACAGTCGGAGAACATGTACGTCGCTGCCTTGGAGGTGCAGTAGGCGCTCAGCGACTGCAGCGGCGCGTAAGCGGCCATCGACGACACATTGACGATGTGCCCGCCCGTGCCGCGCTCGACCAGACGCCGGGCAAAAGCCCGGCAGCCGTTGACCACGCCGCCGAGATTGACCGCCAGCACCCGGTCGAACTGCTCGGCCGGGGTGTCCAGGAAGCGGCCCGCCTGCCCGATGCCGGCGTTGTTGACGACGATGTCGGGGAGGCCGTGTTCGGCGCTGACCTGCTCGGCGAACGTTTCAACCGCCTCGGCGTCGGACACGTCAAGCACATAGGCGTGCGCGACGCCTCCGCGCGCGGCAATCTCGGCAGCGGTGTCCTTCACGGTGGCCTCGTCGATATCGCTGATCACGACCTCGGCACCCTCGGCGGCGAAGGCGAGTGCAGTCTCGCGGCCGATTCCGCTGCCCGCCCCGGTGACCGACACCAGGGTGTCACCGAAGTACTCGCGAGGGCGGCCGACTTGTGCGCGCAGCAGTGCGCGGCTTGGCTGCTTGCCTTCGGCCAGGTCGGCGAAGTCGTGCACTGCTGCCGCCATCACCTGCGGGTGCGACATGGGCGAAAAGTGACCGGCTCTGATGTCGCGGCGCCACAGGTGCGGCACCCAGCGCGCCGTCTCGTCGTACCCGTAGGGCCGCACGTACGGGTCGTTGGTGTTGACGATGAGCTGCACCGGCACGTCGGTAGCTTGGATGCCGCGATTGCGTCGCTCACGAGAAAAAGACCGAAAGTAGTTGGCGGGGTACGTCTTCACCGAGTTAGCGGCATCGCCGGCCAGGTTGTCGGAGTGGTGGATCTGCTCGACGGCGATGTTGTCGACCATGTTGCGCCGGGCCGCCGCGCGCGACAGTGTCACCCGAAGGAACAGCGGTGCCAGCACAGGTATCGAGAACAGCGCCATGTAGCTCAACCGCAGCGCCTGGGTCAGCGCCCGGACGAAGGTTCGCGGCCGCCACGGCCGCAGCAGACCGCCGAATACGTAGTTGACCAAGTGGTCCTGACTCGGGCCGGATACCGAGGTGAAGGAGGCGACTCGGTCACGGGCGGCGGGCCGGGTCAGGTACTCCCAGATGCCCACCGAGCCCCAGTCGTGACCCAGCACGTGAACGGGCCGGCCGGGGCTCAGCTCGCCGATGACGGCGGCGAAGTCGTCGGCGAAATGGGTCATGGTGTACGCCGCAACAGGCTTTGGCACTGACGACCGGCCGACACCGCGGTTGTCGTAGCGGATGATCCGGAACCGCTCGGCCAGCAGCGGAACGACGCCGTCCCACAGCACGTGCGAGTCGGGAAAGCCATGCACCAGCACCGCGGTCGGGCCATCGGGGTTGCCTTCTTCGTACACCGCGATACGGACGCCGTCCGCGCTATCGACGAACTGCCGGGGTGCCTGTTTTGTTGTCGGCATCGGACCTCCGCCCACCTGCGACTTGCTCTGTCTACCAGTCGCCACACCGTAGCAAGGGCGTTCGACAGTCCCCGGACCCGAAGTCGCTGCGCCCTGGATGCGTGCCGACGAAGGCGCAGTGACAGGATAGGTTTCGACATCTACTTGGGTTCCGCACCCGGTGCACGACTGTGTGGTAAGCCAGAGGTCGACCTGTGCCGACCGACGACCGATCGAGGAGTCAACAGAGATGGCCTTCTCAGTCCAGATGCCGGCACTCGGTGAGAGCGTCACCGAGGGGACGGTCACCCGCTGGCTCAAGCAAGAAGGCGACCCGGTCGAGATCGACGAGCCCCTCGTCGAGGTGTCGACCGACAAAGTCGACACTGAAATCCCCTCGCCGGCCGCCGGGGTGCTGACGAAGATCGTCGCCCAGGAGGACGACACAGTAGAAGTCGGCGGCGAACTGGCCATCATCGGCGATCCTTCCCAGGGCGGCGGAGGGGACACGCCATCCCAGCCGGAACCTGAGGCCGAGGCCGCACCGGCACCCGAAGCACAACCGGAACCGCAGGCCCAGCCCAAAGCCGAGCCGGAGCCCCAGGCCCAACCTGAATCCGGGGCCCAAGCGTCGGCCCGACCGGCTTCCGGCGGCGACGCGACGCCGGTGCTGATGCCCGAGCTCGGCGAATCGGTGACCGAGGGCATGGTGACTCGCTGGCTGAAGAAGGTCGGGGATTCGGTTCAGGTCGACGAGGCGCTGGTGGAGGTGTCTACCGACAAGGTGGACACCGAGATCCCGTCGCCGGTGGCCGGCGTCCTGGTCAGCATCACCGCCGACGAGGACGACACCGTCCAGGTTGGCGGTGAGTTGGCACGGATCGGCGTCGCTTCCGACACCCGCTCGGCGCCCGAATCCAAGCCAAAGCCCGGCCAAGCCCGCGCCGAAGCCCGAGCCGAACCCGAGCCTGCCGCCAAACCGGCTCCCGAACCGGAGCCCCAGGCAAAGCCCGCACCCGAGCCCACGCCTGCGCCAAGGGCCGAACCGGCACCGGCCCAGCCAGAAGCCGGAGCCGAGGGTGTGCCGTACGTGACCCCGCTGGTCCGGAAACTGGCCTCCGAAAACAACATCGACCTCGCTGAGGTGACCGGTACCGGCGTGGGCGGTCGCATCCGCAAGCAGGACGTGCTGGCCGCTGCTCAGCAGAAAAAAGACGCTGAGAAGGCGCCGGCTCCGGCTGCCCAAGCCGCCGCCGCGCCGGCTCCGAAAGCTCCCGCAGCGTCTACCGCGGCGCCCTCGCTGGCACATCTGCGGGGCACCACGCAGAAGGCCAGCCGGATCCGCCAGATCACCGCCAACAAGACCCGCGAATCCCTGCAGGCCACGGCGCAGCTCACCCAGACCCACGAAGTCGACATGACCAAGATCGTCGCGCTGCGGGCCCGGGCCAAAGCGGCGTTCGCCGAGCGTGAGGGAGTGAACCTGACCTTCCTGCCGTTCATCGCCCGAGCGGCCATCGACGCCCTCAAGATTCATCCCAACATCAACGCCAGCTACAACGAGGAGACCAAGGAGATCACCTACTACGACGCCGAACACCTCGGGTTCGCCGTCGACACCGATCAAGGCCTGCTCTCCCCCGTCATCCACAACGCCGGCGACTTGTCGCTGGCCGGGCTGGCCCGGGCGATTGCCGATATCGCCGCCCGCGCACGGTTGAGCAACCTGAAACCCGACGAGCTGTCCGGTGGCACCTTCACCATTACCAACATCGGCAGCCAGGGCGCCTTGTTCGACACCCCGATCCTGGTTCCGCCGCAGGCTGCCATGTTGGGTACCGGGGCGATCGTCAAACGGCCCAGGGTGATCGTCGACTCCGGCGGCAACGAGTCGATCGGCGTCCGCTCCATCTGCTATCTGCCGCTGACCTACGACCATCGACTTATCGACGGCGCCGATGCGGGACGTTTCCTCACCACCATCAAGCATCGGCTCGAAGAGGGAGCGTTCGAGGCCGATCTGGGGCTTTGAGAACGTGGCCAAGGCGGTTATCGCGATAGCGGGTTCGTCTGGCTTGATCGGCTCGGCTTTGGCCGCGGCACTACGCGCTGCCGACCACACGGTGCTCCGCATCGTGCGCCGGACACCGGCGAATTCCGAAGAACTGCACTGGAATCCCGACAGTGGCGAATTCGGTCCCGACGCGCTCGCCGATGTCGACGTCGTGGTCAACCTGTGCGGAGTCAACATCGGCCAGCGCCGTTGGTCGGGAGCCTTCAAACAGAGCCTGCGAGACAGCCGGATCACACCTACCGAGGTGCTGTCCGCCGCGGTCGCCGACGCCGGCGTAGGCACCCTGATCAATGCGAGCGCGGTGGGCTACTACGGGAACAGGAAGGACCGCGTAGTCGACGAAAACGACTCGGCGGGAACTGGTTTCCTGGCCCAGCTGTGTGTGGACTGGGAAGCCGCCACGCTGCCGGCCCAATACAGCGGTACCCGTGTGGTGCTGGCCCGCACCGGCCTGGTGCTGGCCCCGGGCGGAGGAGCGCTGCGCAGGATCCGGCCAGTATTCTCGGTGGGTCTCGGCGCCCGGATGGGCAGCGGCCGTCAGTACATGTCGTGGATCAGCCTCGAGGACGAGGTGCGGGCGCTGCTGTTCGCCATCTCGCACCCCACGCTGTCCGGCCCGGTGAACATGAGCGGGCCCGCACCCGTTACCAACGCCGAGTTCACCACCGCATTGGGCCGCGCGGTCAACCGCCCGACCCCGTTGATGCTGCCCGGGTTCGCGGTACGTGCGGCGCTCGGCGAGTTCGCCGACGAGGCGCTGCTCACCGGTCAGCGCGCCATCCCGGCCGCGCTGGAGGAGGCCGGTTTCCAGTTCCACCACAACACAATTGGCGAGGCACTCGACTACGCCACCGCACGGCGCGATCAGTATTAGGTGGATTGCCGCGCATAGTTTCTTTTTTCGCCATTATTGCCCGCTGGTCACACCAGTCACACCAGCCCCTGCAGGGATCCGCCCGCCCCGCGGTACGTCACCGCGCGGACCGAGCCCCGGCAGCCCACGCGTAGCCTCGTCATTGTGACTGGTTCCATCCGGTCGAGTCCGGCCGCGATCGACATCCGTCAGCTGGGGATTGTCGACTACCGGACCGCCTGGCAGCTGCAACGCGACCTTGTCGACGCCCGGGTCGCCGGGGGCACCGACACACTGCTGCTGCTGGAGCACACCGCGGTTTACACCGCCGGACGGCGCACCCAGCCAGACGAACGGCCCAGCCGATCCCAACAAGGCACCCCCGTCGTCGACACCGATCGCGGCGGCAAGATCACCTGGCATGGCCCGGGGCAATTGGTCGGCTATCCGATCATCGGTCTGGCCGAACCTCTCGACGTGGTCAACTACGTTCGTCGCCTCGAGGAATCGCTGATCAAGGTGTGCGGCGATGTGGGCCTGGACGCCGTCCGGATCGACGGCCGGTCCGGGGTGTGGCTGCCGGCCGGCACCGGCCGGCCCGCGCGCAAGGTCGCCGCCATCGGCGTCCGGGTGTCGCGTGCGACGACGTTGCACGGGTTTGCGCTCAACTGCGATTGCGATCTGGAGGCGTTCACCACCATCGTGCCGTGCGGCATCACCGACGCCGGGGTGACGTCGTTGTCGGCCGAACTCGGACGCACGGTAGCTGTCGAGGACGTCCGCTCGGCGGTCGCCGACGCCGTCTGCGACGCTATGGACGGTGTCTTGCCGGTCAGTGAACATTCGGTCGCGCGCGTAGCATCAACGATGTGACTGTCGCTCCTGAAGGCCGCAAATTGCTGCGGCTGGAAGCGCGCAACGCCCAAACCCCGATCGAGCGCAAACCGCCGTGGATCAAGACGCGCGCCCGGATGGGACCGGAGTACACCGAGTTGAAGAGCCTGGTCCGGCGGGAGGGTCTGCACACAGTCTGCGAAGAAGCCGGTTGCCCCAACATCTTCGAATGCTGGGAGGACCGGGAAGCCACCTTCCTGATCGGCGGTGACCAGTGCACCCGCCGTTGCGACTTCTGCCAGATCGATACCGGAAAGCCCGCCGCGCTGGACCGCGACGAGCCGCGGCGGGTCGCCGAGAGCGTGCAAACCATGGGACTGCGCTATGCCACCATCACCGGCGTGGCTCGCGATGACCTGCCCGACGGCGGGGCGTGGCTGTACGCAGCAACCGTGCGCGCCATCAAAGAGCTCAACCCGCAGACCGGCGTCGAACTTCTGATCCCCGACTTCAACGGCGAGCGCGGCCGGCTTGCGGAGGTCTTCGGGTCCCGCCCGCAAGTGTTGGCGCACAACGTCGAAACCGTGCCCCGCATCTTCAAACGGATCCGGCCCGCGTTCACCTACCAGCGCAGCCTGGGCGTGCTCACCGCGGCGCGCGACTTCGGGCTGGTCACCAAGAGCAACCTCATCCTCGGCCTGGGCGAAACCCCCGACGAGGTGCGCACCGCTCTGGCCGACCTGCGTGATGCCGGCTGCGACATCGTCACCATCACCCAATATCTGCGTCCGTCGACACGCCACCACCCGGTCGAGCGCTGGGTCAGGCCCGAGGAGTTCGTCGAGCACGCGCAATACGCCGAAGGGCTGGGCTTCGCCGGGGTGTTGGCCGGGCCGCTGGTGCGATCGTCGTACCGGGCGGGACGACTCTACGAGCAGGCCCGCCTACCGTACCTAAAGCGCCCCGGTGCCGCCGCCACCTGCTAACCGGCGTACGTATTCTTGGTGACTATGGCTAAAACCCGAAATGCCGCCGGGACCGCGGCGGCGAAAGCCGCCAAAAACCAAGCAAAAGCCGCCCGCAAGGCGGCCGCTCGGCAGCGCCGCAGTCAGCTGTGGCAGGCCTTCACCATGCAGCGCAAAGAGGATAAGCGCCTACTGCCGTACATGATCGGTGCTTTCGTGCCGATCGTGGGCGTGTCGGTGGCGGTTGGTGTGTGGGCCGGCGGGTTCACCATGTTCACGATGATCCCGCTCGGCGTGCTACTGGGCGCGCTGGTGGCGTTCATCATCTTCGGCCGGCGAGCCCAGCGAACGGTCTACCGCAAAGCCGAAGGCCAAACCGGCGCAGCGGCCTGGGCATTGGAAAACCTGCGCGGCAAGTGGCGAGTGAGTCCCGGTGTGGCCGCGACCGGCCACTTCGACGCCGTGCATCGGGTGATCGGCCGGCCTGGTGTCATTCTTGTCGCCGAAGGATCGCCTGCCCGGGTCAAACCACTGCTGGCCCAGGAGAAAAAGCGCACCGCCCGACTGGTCGGTGAGGTGCCGATCTACGACATCATCGTCGGCAACGGCGACGATGAGGTTCCGCTGGCCAAGCTGGAACGCCACCTCACCCGCCTTCCGGCCAACATCACCGTCAAGCAGATGGACACGCTGGAGTCGCGACTGGCCGCGCTGGGTTCGCGGGCCGGTGCCGGCGTCATGCCCAAGGGCCCGTTGCCCGGCAACGCCAAAATGCGCGGCGTTCAACGCACCGTGCGCCGCAAGTAGCTCAGCGCCGCACCACAGCGGTGCCGGTCAGCCGGTCATGTAACCCGCGCCCGTCCGGATCGGTGAACAACGGCGGGATCACCAGCCCGATCAGCAGGCCCCGCGCCACCAGCCGGCCGATCCCCACGGGCAGCCGGCCATCCACCGACACCACCTGAAGGCCCAGCACCAACTGGCCCGGCGTGAATCCGAACAGGCGCACCGCCACCACACCCAGCAGCAGCCAGATGACCAGGACAACCGTCGGCAACATCGCCGTGGAGACGGCGCCGACGCCCAGCCCCAGCAGTGCCAGTCCGTAGGCCATCAGCCAGTCGATGAGCAGCGCCGCCAGCCGGCGGCCCATCGGAGCCAGTGAACCCGGCCCAGCCTGCGGAAAGCCGAGCGTCTCGCCGGGATATCCGGTGGGCAATTCAGCCGTCATCGACCTGGTCCGATGAGCCGGGATCCCTGGCGGTGGGACGGCCCGCACAGCCTCAACAGCGGACCAGATACGATCTTGCGGGTCATGGCTTCACAATAGGACCCGGCCACCAACCGGGGTATCTTGCGGGCGTTATGGTCACGTAACGTCTGCGCAACACGGGGTTGACTGGCGGGCAACAACACCTCCATAGCGTCGGCCGCGAATCACCAACTATAAGGAGCATTCTGTGACGGATAAGACGCCCGACGACGTCTTCAAACTCGCCAAGGACGAGAACGTCGAGTTCGTCGACGTCCGTTTCTGTGACCTGCCCGGAATCATGCAGCACTTCACGATTCCGATTTCGTTCTTCGACCAGAGCGTATTCGACGATGGCCTGGCCTTTGACGGCTCGTCGATTCGCGGGTTCCAGTCGATCCACGAGTCCGACATGCTGCTGCTTCCCGACCCGGAAACCGCGCGCATCGACCAGTTCCGGGCGGCCAAGACGCTGAACCTCAGCTTCTTCGTGCACGACCCGTTCACCCTGGAGCCGTACTCGCGCGACCCGCGCAACATCGCGCGCAAGGCCGAGAATTATCTGATCAGCACAGGCATCGCCGACACCGCGTACTTCGGCGCCGAGGCCGAGTTCTACATCTTCGACTCGGTGAGCTTCGACTCGCGCACCAATGGCTCGTTCTACGAAGTGGACGCGATCTCGGGGTGGTGGAACACCGGCGCGGCCACCGAGGCCGACGGCAGCCCCAACCTCGGGTACAAGGTCCGGCCCAAGGGCGGGTACTTCCCGGTGGCCCCCGTCGACCATTACGTGGACCTGCGCGACACCATGCTCACCAACCTGATCGACGCCGGCTTCAGCCTGGAGAAGGGCCACCACGAGGTGGGCACCGGCGGGCAGGCCGAGATCAACTACAAGTTCAACACGCTGCTGCACGCGGCCGACGACATGCAGCTGTACAAGTACATCGTCAAGCAAACCGCATGGCAGGCCGGCAAGACCGTCACGTTCATGCCCAAGCCGCTGTTCGGCGACAACGGCTCCGGTATGCACACCCATCAGTCGCTGTGGAAGGACGGCAGCCCGCTGATGTACGACGAGACGGGGTATGCCGGTCTGTCGGATACGGCCCGCCACTACATCGGCGGCCTGCTGCACCACGCGCCGTCGCTGCTGGCGTTCACCAACCCCACGGTGAACTCCTACAAGCGGCTGGTTCCCGGCTACGAGGCCCCGATCAACCTGGTCTACAGCCAACGCAACCGGTCGGCATGTGTGCGTATTCCGATCACCGGCAGCAATCCCAAGGCCAAGCGGCTGGAGTTCCGTTGCCCCGACTCGTCGGGCAACCCGTACCTGGCGTTCTCGGCCATGTTGATGGCGGGCCTGGACGGCATCAAGAACAAGATCGAGCCGCAGGCGCCGGTCGACAAGGACCTCTACGAACTGCCGCCGGAGGAGGCCGCGAACATCCCGCAGGCCCCCACCCAGCTGGCCGCGGTGATCGACCGCCTGGAGGCAGACCACGAATACCTCACCGAGGGCGGCGTGTTCACGTCCGACCTGATCGAGACGTGGATCAGCTTCAAGCGCGAGAACGAGATCGAGCCGATCAACGTCCGCCCGCATCCGTACGAGTTCGCGCTCTACTACGACGTATAGGCCAGCAACCCGCTCTGACCAGGCGTTTCGGTTGGACTAGGACCGCTTCGCCCGCAGAGCGCCCGCAGCATCCTTGCCGGACGACGCCACCCGTGCCGTGATCGCACTGCCGATTGCCGCGCGGGTGGTTTCGTCTTTGTCGGGCCACATGTGCCCGTACACATCGAGCGTCGTCTTCGCTGAGCTGTGCCGCATGTGTTGTCCGGACTGTCTTCACGTCGCACCCGCTCTGGATCAGCAGCGAGGCTAGGTGGTGGCGCAGGCAGCCCAGCGGGCGGGCAGCGCCGGTGTTGCTCATGGATCTCGGATACTGCCGCCTGCTGTAGCTGGTGGACCCTCTGGATCTCAGCCACGCTCATACACCGTCACCCGATCGTCGACACCCCACCATTGAACCGGCTGGCGGGAATCGACTTCGGTCCAATCTGTATCGAGCATCAGGTGCATCTGATCATCGCCGGTGGCGCCGTGGCCCTCGCCGATGTAGATGACGCGTCTCCCCTTGTAGGCCATCAATATGCGCGCGCCGACATCCTGGGCATGGGGCGGCCAGGAAAGGAACAGCGTCCTGTCAGGGTGCAGTGCCACCGCTTCGGCGCCGTCCTTCGCGCAGATCCCGGCATAGAGGTCGTCGCCGTGCCAACCATTGGTGAGCAGCGCCGTACCCGGGTTCAGGTCGTAGCAGACGACATCCACGCCCGCTTGCGCAAGCAGGTAGGCCCAATAGCCCGTGCCCGCGATCGGATCGACCAGGCCGCCTTGAGCGTGCTTGGCCAGGAACGCCACGGTATCGGGGTCGGGAATGGTCCAGCAGTACTTCCTGACGAGCCTCTGCCGGTTCGGCGAGCGGGCCATGTTCTCTACCACGGTTCGGTCCAAACGGAACTCACCGACCACCGGGTTGCCTCGGAAGCTATCGTTCTCAACGCAATCCTTGACAGCCTCCCAGAAGGGATTGCTGATGGTCACTCGCGGTACTCCCTCAAGCTGAGGCCCTCCCAGCAC
The DNA here is from genome assembly GCA_963763005.1 of uncultured Actinomycetota bacterium. Classification (GTDB taxonomy): domain Bacteria; phylum Actinomycetota; class Actinomycetes; order Mycobacteriales; family Mycobacteriaceae; genus Mycobacterium. The sequence continues at coordinate 118,430 of CAVXMI010000004.1, read as the reverse complement.
TCGGGGCAGATATATTCCAAGTCGTCTGTGTCGAACATCTTTGGTTGCCCATTCTCCCGATAAATGTGGCGATTCGTCGTGTCGGCGCGGGGTCCGCGAAGTTAAATCGATTGTTCCCGTTCCCAGAGCGGATCGCCGTCGGCAGGTCACTCACCACATGCCCGACTTTCCATGCCCGCAGATCGTGGGGACCCAGGGATTGTCACCTGCCGGTGAGATGATGAACGGGTGGCAGACGATGACCCGGGAGGCGATCACCTGGTGAAGGGGTGGAGGTGATGAGCGTCGAGCGGATCGAGAAACACGGGGACCAAACCAGCATTGAGGACCCGGCGTAGCGGGCCGTCGGTGCATTCCCAGTTCAGATCGAGCTCTATGTTTGCCGATCATAGGCCAGCCCCAGCACACTTGCGCAATCGCCGAAGAAAGCCGCGCTGACGCAGCGGACCCCAAACAACGACCCATGGCACCACACACGTCGAAACACTTGCCTACCAACGGCTTTCCGTCATTGGACAACACCGGCACACGGCCGGCAAAGACGACCAATAGTTGGGGTGACAGTCCGCGCTCTACTGCCTCAGTCCGGCGTGCGCATTTCAGCCGTCGATCTCAAGGTCCTTGCGGAAGCGGCGCATGCCGTCGATCTTGTCGGCCAAGGTGGCGCTCGGCCCGGCGTAGAACATCCACGGCATGGTGATGATGCCGGTGATGCCGGCGTCCTCAGCGCGCCGATAGTCGGCGGTGGTGAAGGCGTCGGTGAGCGGCGTCAGGATGGTGAAATCGTCTAGCGAAAGCCCGTTTTCGATCCTCAGTTCCCGCAGCCGGCCAACCGCCTCGATTGCACGATCGGTCTTGATCAAGTCACCGATCCAGCCGTCGTGGCGGGCAGCGCGGCGCAATGCGATCTCACTGAGCCCGCCGACATAGACCGGAATCGGCGGCGGCGTTGGCTGCATCTCCAGACGCGGAGTCCGGTAGAACTCGCCGTCGAATTCCGTCCAACCCGGTTCCCAGAGCCTCCGCATCAACTCGAGCATTTCGTCGGTGCGTTTGCCGCGGCCCGCGAAGTGCTCGCCCATCAAGGCGAACTCCTCCTCGCACCAGCCGACACCGATGCCCAGCTCCACCCGGCCGGACGCCAGAAGCGCCGCAGTGCCAATGGCTTTCGCTGCCGAGTAGGGATTGCGCATAGCGGGAATGTAAACCGTGGTGACGAATTTCAGCCGAGTCGTGACCTGCGCAAGCGCGCCGACAAGCACCCAGGGATCAGGCCAGTCGGTGAAAGGCTGCCACCGCCGTTGCCCGTCTTTGGTGTACGGGTACGGGGTGGTCAGGGTCTCCAGGTTGACGACGTGGTCCGGGATCCCGATGCCGTCGTAGCCGAGGCCGTCGGCGGCCTTGGCGATCTCGATGATCTCTGCGGTATTCAGGAAGGCGCTGCTGATGTAGAACTTCATTCGACTTCCCGTGCCCACGCCGGCTGGATGAAGACCCCTTCCGCTTCCGCGGTGATTCCTGCAGCATCCGAAATGATCCCGCGCGCAAAGGCTTTGACACCATCCGTACGGTCGACGAAGGCTTCGGAACGAAGCGGTCCCAGTGGAGTGCCGCGCAGGTACTTCACCGTGATGGTGCCGGTGAACAGCGGCTTGGTCAGCCCTTGGCTGGCCGCCTCGCCGAGCATGTGGTCCAGCACGAGGGCGCATACGCCGCCGTGCACCAGGCCTGGCGGTCCTTCATAGGCCGCTCCCAGGACGAACTCACTCCAGCAACGCCCGGCCCCATCTTCCGGGTCGTGGTGGACAACCAGCGGCGGGGCTATCGGGTTGCACGGTCCGGTCGCGGCGTTACCCAACGGCAAGGGACGGCCGTCGACGCGGTAGCTGACGCCGGATGGCCGGATCCGTTGGCTGCGCAACGACTGTGTCACCGCTTCGATCGCGGTCCGTGCCGCCAGGATCAGCTCGTCGTCGGCATGAGTCCGGATGGTGGCGTCGATGAGGTCGCGAACAGCTTCGGTCAACGGGGCATACGTCGCCGTGACCCGGTCGAGCTCCGCTTCGCTTAAGACCTCAAACGCGGCTTCCAACTTCAACCAGCCTCCCCTACTCAACTCCCGAACACTTTGCGCACGACCGCTTTTGCGCGCCGCGTCACCCGCAGATAATTGTCCAGGAACTCCCCGCCGTCGTCGTTGTGCCAGCCCGCGGCGACCGCGACCGCATTGAGCTGGCGTCCCGGTCCCGGCAGCTGATCGTTGGGCTTACCGCGGACCAGCACCAGCGCGTTGCGGGCCCGGGTGGCGGTCAGCCAGGCCTGCCGGAGCAAGTCCACCTCTTCTTCGGGGACCAGGTCGGCCGCAGCGATCGCGTCCAGGGAATCCAGCGTCGAGGTGCTGTGCAGGGCTCCGATCTCGTGCGCATGCCGCAGCTGCATCAACTGGACGGTCCATTCGACGTCGGCCAGTCCGCCGCGGCCCAACTTGGTGTGCGTGTTGGGATCGGCGCCGCGCGGCAACCGCTCGGACTCGATACGGGCCTTGATACGGCGAATCTCCCGCACCGCCTCGGCTGACACGCCGTGGGGCGGATACCGCGTCTTGTCTGCCATCAGCAGAAACCGCCGGCCCAACTCCGCGTCGCCGGCGATCGCTTGCGCGCGCAGCAGCGCCTGGATCTCCCACGGCTGCGCCCACTGCGCGTAGTAGGCCTCATAAGAGGCCAGCGTGCGGACCAGCGGCCCGCTGCGGCCCTCGGGCCGCAGATTCGCATCGACTTCCAGCGGCGGGTCGACGCTGGGAGTCCCCAGCAGAGCCCGAACCTGCTCGGCGATCGTTGTCGACCACTTCACCGCCTGCGAGTCAGTGGCACCGCTGGCCGGCTCGCAGACAAACATCACGTCGGCATCCGACCCGTAGCCCAGCTCGGCGCCGCCCAGTCGGCCCATGCCGATGACCGCGATGGCCGCCGGTACTCGGCCGTCCTCGGGACCGTTGGCCCGGACCATCGCGTCCAGCGCGGACTGCAGCACAGCCACCCACACCGACGTGAGCGCGCGGCACACGTCGGTGACGTCGAGCATGCCGAGGAGGTCCGCGGAACCGATGCGGGCCAGCTCGCGACGGCGCAGTGTGCGCGCGGCGGCGATAGCCCGCACCGGGTCGGCATAGCGGCCTGCCGAGGCAATCAGCGCGCGAGCAACCGCGGCAGGTTCGGTCTCGAGCAGCTGGGGGCCAGACGGCCTATCGCCGTAGCATTGAATGACCTCGGGCGCGCGCATCAACAGATCCGGCACATACGCAGAGGTACCCAGCACATGCATGAGGCGCCTGCCCACAGTGGGCTTGTCGCGCAGCGTCGCCAGGTACCAGCTTTGCGTGGCCAGCGCCTCGCTGAGTCGCCGATAGGCCAACAGCCCGCCGTCGGGGTCGGGGGCGTACGACAGCCAGTCCAGCAGCTTGGGCAGCAGCACCGACTGCACCCGACCACGCCGGCCGCTCTGATTGACCAGAGCCGACATGTGCTTCAGGGCGGTCTGCGGGCCCTCGTAGCCCAGCGCAGCCAGCTGACGCTCGGCGGCCTCAGACGTCATGCCGTGGGCAATTTCCAGCCCAGCCGGCCCGATCGACTCCAGCAGCGGCTGATAAAAGAGTTTGGCGTGCAGTCGGGACACCCGCACGTTCTGGTGCTTGAGCTCCTCGCGCAGCATCCCCGCCGCGTCATGGCGGCCGTCGGGCCGGATGTGTGCAGCACGCGCCAGCCAGCGCACCGCCTCTTCGTCGTCGGCCTCGGGCAGCAAGTGCGTGCGCTTGAGCCGCTGCAGCTGGAGTCGATGCTCAAGCAGCCGGAGGAACTCGTAGGAGGCGAGCAGGTTCGCCGCGTCCTCGCGCCCGATGTAGCCGCCTTCACCCAACGCCGACAGCGCGTCCACCGTGGAAGCAACGTGCAGCGACTCGTCGCTGCGGCCGTGCACGAGCTGCAGCAGCTGCGCGGCGAACTCCACGTCCCGCAATCCGCCGCTACCGAGTTTGAGCTCGCGGCCGCGGATATCGGCGGGCACCAACTGCTCCACCCGGCGCCGCATGGCTTGCACCTCGACCACGAAGTCTTCACGCTCGCACGCGGTCCACACCATCGGCATCAACGCCCTCAGGTAACGCTCGCCGAGTTCCGCGTCGCCGACCGCCGCGCGGGCTTTCAGCAATGCCTGGAACTCCCATGTCTTGGCCCAGCGCTGGTAGTAGGCGATGTGCGATTCCACCGTGCGGACCAGCTCCCCACTGCGGCCCTCCGGGCGCAGACCGGCATCCACCTCGAAGAATGCCGACGAGGCCAGCCGCATCATCTCGCCGGCGACTCGGGTGCTGACCGGGTCGGCGCGCTCGGCGACGAAGATGACGTCGACGTCGCTGACGTAGTTCAGTTCGCGTGCACCGCATTTGCCCATCGCGATGACCGCCAGGCGCGGTGGCGGGTGGTCGCCGCACACTGCCATCTCGGCCACCCGCAGTGCCGCCGCCAGCGCGGCATCCGCGGTGTCGGCCAGCTGGGCGGCGACCACCGTGAACGGCAGCACCGGTTCGTCCTCGACCGTCGGCGCCAGGTCGAGTGCGGCCAGGACCAGCAGGTGGTCGCGGTACCGGGCGCGCAATCGGTGCACGACCGAGCCGCCCGTCGATTCCTGGACGCACTCGGTGAACGACTCGTGCAGCTGGTCGCGCAAAGGCAGTGTGACCTTGCCCCGTAGCAGCTTCCAGGACTGCGGATGGGCGACCAGGTGGTCCCCCAGCGCCAGCGACGAACCCAGCAGGGCGAACAACCGCCCGCGCAGGCTGCGTTCGCTGAGCAGGGCCGCGTTCAGCTCGTCCCATCCGGTGTCCGGGTTCTCGGCCAGGCGGACCATCACTCGCAGCGCGGCGTCTGCGTCCGCGGCGCGCGACAGCGACCACAGCAGATCGACGTGTGCCTGGTCGTCTTTTTGATCCCAGCCCAACTGCGTCAGACGCGCGCCCGCAAGGGGGTCGACCAATCCGAGGCGCCCGACGCTGGGCAGCTTCGGTCGCTGCGTCGCGGGCTTGGTCACGACCATGACGGTAGCGCAAGGCCCCGCGGGTCCGGACGGCCCGCGGCTATTAGAGAGCCGTGAGCTACAGGGACAGGTACGTGCTCAGTTCGTACGGCGTGACGTGACTGCGGTAGTTAGCCCACTCTGTGCGCTTGTTGCGCAGGAAAAAGTCAAAAACGTGCTCCCCCAAGGCCTCCGCGACGAACTCGGAGGCTTCCATGGCGCGAAGCGCGCTGTCCAGACTTGACGGCAACTCGCGGTACCCCATTGTGCGGCGTTCCTCGGGCGTCAGGTCCCAAACGTTGTCCTCGGCCTGCGGGCCCAGCACGTAACCCTTCTCCACCCCACGCAATCCTGCGGCCAGCAGCACGGCGAAGGTCAGGTAAGGGTTGCACGCCGAGTCGGGGCTGCGCACCTCGATCCGCCGCGACGAGGTCTTGTGCGGCGTGTACATCGGCACCCGCACCAGCGCCGAGCGGTTGGCTGCCCCCCACGATGCGGCGGTGGGCGCTTCGCCGCCCACTACCAGCCGCTTGTAGGAGTTGACCCATTGGTTGGTGACCGCGCTGATCTCAGAGGCGTGCTCGAGGATCCCGGCGATGAAGGACTTGCCCACCTCCGACAGCTGCAACGGATCGTCGGTGCTGTGGAAGGCGTTGACGTCACCCTCGAACAGGCTCATGTGGGTGTGCATCGCCGAACCAGCGTGCTGCCCGAACGGCTTGGGCATGAAGGTGGCGCGCACGCCCTCTTCCAGCGCGACTTCTTTGATGACGTACCGGAAGGTCATCACGTTGTCGGCCATCGACAGCGCATCGGCGAAACGCAGGTCGATCTCCTGCTGGCCGGGCGCGCCTTCGTGGTGGCTGAACTCCACCGAGATGCCCATGAACTCCAAGGCGTCGATCGCATGCCGGCGAAACTTCGAGGCGTATTCGTGCACCGCTTGGTCGAAATAGCCGGCGTTGTCGATCGGAATCGGCTCCGACCCGTCCTCGGGACCGGCCTTCAGCAGGAAGAATTCGATTTCGGGATGCACGTAGCAGGAGAAACCAAGATCGTTGGCCTTCTGCAGCTGACGCCGCAGCACGTGCCGCGGGTCGGCCCACGATGGCGAGCCGTCCGGCATGGTGATGTCGCAGAACATCCGCGCCGAGTGGTGGTGGCCAGAACTGGTGGCCCAGGGCAGCACCTGGAAGGTCGACGGATCCGGGTGCGCCACGGTGTCGGATTCCGAGACCCGCGCGAAGCCCTCGATCGAGGATCCGTCGAAGCCGATGCCTTCCTCGAAAGCGCCTTCGAGCTCAGCCGGGGCGATCGCGACCGACTTGAGGAAACCGAGCACATCTGTGAACCAGAGCCGGACGAACCGGATGTCGCGTTCTTCCAGGGTGCGGAGGACGAATTCCTTCTGTCGGTCCATAACTCGAACACTATGCAATTCCTGTTAATTCCGTGTTACTGATGCACGGCCAGGCACGTTGCGGGATGCCCAGGCAGGCGAGCGAGACGGACTCAGGGCCCACAGCGCAGATTTGCCGGCGGCAACGTCAAATCGAGGAAGTAACGCACCACCGCGGTATCCACACAGTCGTTGCCGTCGAACACCGCGGTGTGCTGGGTTCCGTCGTAGGTGATCAGCGGGGCGCCCAGCTGGCGGGCCAGGTCTACCCCGGCCTGATAGGGAGTGGCCGGGTCGTGGGTGGTGGAGACCACGACGACCCTGCCCGGCGCAGCCGGCGTCGCGGCGTGCGGCGTCGACGTTGCCGGCACCGGCCACAGCGCACACATATCACGCGGGGCGAACCCGGTGAACTGCCCGTAGCTAAGGAACGGAGCGGCCTGGCGGAACTGCTGATCGGCAGACACCCAAGACGCCGCATCTGTCGGCGTGGGCGCGTCGACGCAACGAATCGCGTTGAAAGCGTCCTGGTCGTTGTTGTAGTGACCCTCGCGGTCGCGGCCGTCGTAGTCGTCGGCAAGCAACAAAAGGTCGCCGGCGTCGGTGCGGCGCTGCAACCCGAGCAGCCCACTGGTCAAGTACTTCCAGTGCTGCGGGGTGTAGAGCGCGTTGACGGTGCCCGTGGTCGCGTCGGCGTAGCTCAGGCCGCGCGGATCCGACGTCCGGCCCGGGTTGTTGACCAGTGGGTCGACCAGAGCGTGGTAGCGGTTGACCCACTGAGCCGGGTCGGTGCCCAGCGGGCAGGCCGTCGAACGGGCGCAGTCCGCGGCGTAGTCGTTGAAAACGGTCTGGAATCCCGCCAATTGTTTGACGTTTTCCGCGATTGGGCCGATGGTCGGGTCGATGGCGCCGTCGAGCACCATCGCCCGTACGTGGGCGCCGAAACGCTCGACGTAGGCGGTACCCAGCTCGGTGCCATAGCTGTAGCCGAGATAGTTGATCTGGTCGTCGCCCAGCGCCCGGCGGACCATGTCCATATCGCGCGCAGCCGACGCGGTACCGGCGTTGGCCAGGAATCCCAGGCCCATCCGGTCAACGCAGTGCTGCGCCAACTGGCGGTACACCTGCTCGATGTGGGCCACACCGGCCTCGCTGTAATCGACCATCGGGTCCCGCCGGAAGGCGTCGAACTCGACGTCGGTGCGGCACCGCAACGCAGGCGTCGAGTGGCCGACCCCTCTCGGGTCGAAGCCCACCAGGTCGAAGTGGCGGGTGATGTCGGTGTCCTTCAGCTCGGGTGCCATCCCGGCGACCATGTCGACCGCCGATGCCCCGGGCCCTCCCGGGTTAACGAGCAGCGATCCGATCCGCTGACCGGTCGCAGGAATGCGGATCACCGCCAACTTGGCCTGTGCCCCAACGGGTTTGTCGTAGTCGACCGGGACCGACACGGTTGTGCATCGCGCGGTGGGGATGTCGCTGGTGCCATCGATGAACTGGCCGCAGGTGCCCCAGTTCAGTTGCGGCGCCGCGACCGCTGCCCTCGGGCTCTGGGTCTGACCGGTATCGGGTTCCGGAGTCGCACCGGCCAAGGGCAGTGTGGCCGCCGGTTGCCCGCCGAGTAGCAGACCGAAAGACAGCAGCGCCGAGCTCAACGGTCTCAGGCGCCACATGGCCGTCATCGTCTCACCCACGAATACACATGGCGGCGCGAAATGGTCACGCCTTGATTTCGTATCTGCAGACGCCGGGCGCGGTGGCTGGATGACCCGGCTCCTCATCCGGCCCCTAGCACTTTGCGCCGCTCGGCGGCGTGGTGCCGCCGAGCAAATACGCCGTCACATAGTCGTCAATGCAGCTGTCGCCCTGGAATACCACCGTGTGCTGGGTCCCATTGAAGGTAAGCAACGAGCCGTGAAGTTGTTTCGCCAGGTCGACCCCGGCCCTATACGGCGTCGCCGGATCGTGGGTAGTGGACACGATCACCGTCGCCACCAGGCCCGGCGCCGAGACAGCGTGCGGCTTACTGCTCGGCTGCACCGGCCAGAACGCGCAGGTGCCCAGCGGCGCGTCGCCGGTGAACTTCCCGTAGCTCATGAACGGCGCAACCTCACGTGAGCGGCGGTCTTCGTCAATGATCTTGGCGCGATCTGTAATCGCGGGCTGATCAACACAATTGATTGCCACCCGCGCGTCGGTGGCATTGGTGTAATGGCCGTGCGAGTCGCGACGCATGTACATGTCGGCCAGGGCAAGCAGGGTATCTCCGCGATGGTCGACCAGCTCCGATAAACCGTCGGTCAGGTGGTGCCACAGATTCGGGGAGTACAGCGCCATGATGGTGCCCACAATGGCGTCGCTATAGCTGAGCCCACGCGGGTCGTTCGTGGGTGCCGGCCTGCTCACCGTCAGGTTGTTCGGGTCGACCAGCGGGTCGACCAGGCTGTGGTACACATCGACGGCTTTGGCGGGGTCGGTGCCCAACGGGCAGCTCGAGTCCTTGGCGCAGTCGGCGGCGTAGTCGTTGAACGCGTCCTGGAATCCCTTGGCCTGACGCAGGTCCGCCTCGACGGGGTCGGCATTCGGGTCGACAGCGCCGTCGAGGATCATCGCCCGCACCCGCTGCGGGTAGGCCTCGGCGTAGGCGGAGCCGATCCGCGTGCCGTACGAGTAGCCGAGGTAAGTCAGTTTGTCGTCGCCCAGCGCCGCGCGAATGGCATCCAGGTCCCGTGCGACGTTGGCCGTCCCGACATTCGCCAGGAAGTTCTTGCCCATCTTGTCGACACAGCGACCGACGAATTGCTTGGTCTCGTCCTCCATGCGCGCCACGCCCGCCTGGCTGTAGTCAACCTGCGGCTCGGCCCGCAGCCGGTCGTTGTCCGCATCGGAGTTGCACCAAATCGCGGGCCGCGAGGACGCCACTCCACGTGGGTCGAACCCAACCAGGTCGAACCGTTCGTGGACCCGCTTCGGCAATGTCTGGAAAACTCCCAACGCGGCCTCGATACCGGATTCACCAGGGCCACCGGGATTTATGACCAGCGAACCGATCTTGTCTCCCGTCGCAGGAAAGCGAATCAACGCCAGCGACGCCACGTCACCGTCGGGATGGTTGTAGTTGACGGGCACGGCGAGCTTGCCGCAAAGCGCGCCGCCGGGGATCTTCGCCCCGCCGGAGGCACGACACGGCGACCACTGCACCGGCTGGCCCAGCTTCGGCTCAGCCATGCGAGCATGCCCGCCGACCACGCGGATGCAGCCGGCGAGAACCAGTGCCACGGTGGCGATCGCGGTCCATATCAGCAGCATGCGCGCGAACTTGTCGCGGCGAGACAGGCACATGGAACCCAATGGTGCCAGAGAAAGCCCGATACCCTGGTCAACGACCGCCGCCGGGTGACTACCCGATAGCCGCCAGCAGTTCTTCCATCCCGACAGCAAACTCATCGGCCATCTCCCATAAGTCCGGTAGCAGTTCCGGGCAAGAGACAAGCCCCACGTCCAGGCTGCCGTGCAGCGACATCACGGTGATGTTGAGACCCGAGCCATGAAAGATCGGCCCCAGCGGATACATCGCCTTGACCTCACAACCCAGCATGTACAGCGGAATCTGTGGCCCCGGCACGTTGGAGACCACCAGGTTGTGCACGGGCAGGCTCTCGGTCAACCGGGTCCTGGCATAGACCCGCATCGCGATCCCGAAAACGGCCGGCGCGGCGAACTGTGTCCAATCCTGCAACAGCGTGGCACCGATAGCCGAACTATGTTGCTTGGCAACCGAATTCGCTTGCGCAATGACCTTCAAACGCTCCACCGGGTCGGCGATATGGGTTTCCAGACTGGCAAACATGCCCGAAACCTGGTTCCGGCCGGGGCGATCGGACTTACCGTGCACCGAGACCGGCACCGTCGCCACCAGCGACGAGTCAGGCAAAGCGTTGCGTTCGGCCAGGTAGTGTCGAAGCACCCCGGACACCAAGGCCATCACCACGTCGTTGACCTTGACGCCGAAGTGGTTCTTCACCGTCTTGACATCCTCGAGATCCAGTTCGGCGTAGGCGATGTTGCGCCGGCCGCTGATGCTGGCGTTGAACATCGTGCGCGGCGCGGCGAACGGACGCGCCATGGTCTGGCCGTCGCGGGCCCGAAGCAGCGTCGCGACCACCGAGGACACGGTGTCCGGCACCACATTGGCCAGCTGCAACGGCCGGGTGGCGAACCTGACCAGGCCGCCCGCGGCGATCTGCCAGCCGGTGGCCCCGCCGACGCCGTCAACCGGATCCGGCGCCGGAGCGTCGGCTTCGGTGGTGCACAGCTGCGACATCAGGTTGGCGCCGGTCACCCCGTCCACCCCGGCGTGGTGGACCTTGGTCATTACCGCCAGGCGGCCGTCGTGGTGGCAATCGGTACCTGCCACGCCTTCGATGACCCACATCTCCCACAGCGGCCGGCTGCGGTCCAAGGGCAACGACGCGATATGGCCGCAGATTTCCGAGAGTTCTGCCCGCCCGCCCGGTGGCGGCAACCCGATGCGATGCAAATGGCGATCGATTTCGAAGTTCTTGTCATCCACCCAGACCGGATGGTCAAGGTTCAGCGGACTGTTGGCGAGCTTTTCCCGGAACTCCGGCATGGCCTTGATGCGCAGCGACAGCGCATCGCGCAACCGGTCAAAGGTGTAACCGCCCGGCGTCGTCGAGGTGTCCAACTCCATAATCGAGCAAACATGCATGGGCTGTGACGAAGTTTCCAGGTAGAGGAAGCTGGCGTCGAGTCCGCTGAGCCGTTGCATGCCGCCGATGGTATGCCGATGGGGGGCCCACGGTGCACCTGCGCGTAAGAGATGGCAGACTGTGAGGGTCAGACGAACCCGGGGACCCGCTCAATCCAGATTTCTTCTGGGGGCCACGAGGATCGACCCGACCATCACTAGGGACAATGATGTCTGAGCAGAATATTTATGGGGCCGGCCCGTCTCGCCCTTCGGGGCCCTCGGCGCCCAGAACCAAGATCCGCACCCACCACCTGCAAAAATGGAAGGCCGAAGGCCACAAGTGGGCCATGCTCACGGCCTATGACTATTCGACCGCCCGGGTCTTCGACGAGGCCGGCATCCCGGTGCTGCTGGTCGGTGATTCGGCCGCCAACGTCGTGTATGGCTATGACACCACGGTGCCGGTCTCGATCGACGAGCTGATCCCGCTGGTTCGTGGTGTGGTGCGGGGTGCTGAGCACGCGCTGGTCGTCGCCGACCTGCCGTTCGGTAGCTACGAGGCTGGACCCGCTGCCGCGCTGGCCAGCGCCACCCGGTTCATGAAGGAGGCCGGCGCGCACGCGGTCAAGCTGGAGGGCGGTGAGCGGGTGGCCGAGCAGATCGCGTGCCTGACCGCGGCGGGCATCCCGGTGATGGCGCATATCGGCTTCACACCGCAAAGCGTCAACAGCCTCGGCGGTTTCCGGGTGCAGGGTCGCGGTGACGCTGCGGAACAGACCGTCGCGGACGCGATCGCCGTCGCCGAAGCCGGAGCGTTTTCGGTCGTGATGGAGATGGTGCCGGCCGAACTGGCTACCCAGATCACCGGCAAGCTCACCATTCCGACAATCGGGATCGGAGCCGGTCCGAACTGCGACGGTCAGGTCCTGGTCTGGCAGGACATGGCCGGGATGAGCAGCGGCAAAGCCGCCCGCTTCGTCAAGCGGTACGCAGATGTTGCCAGTGAATTACGCTGCGCAGCAATGCAATACGCAGAAGAAGTGGCCGACGGGATCTTCCCCGCCGACGAGCACTGCTTCTGAGGCGACCACTGCTTCTATAGTGACCCATCTGGTTTGACGATCGATGATGGCCCTTTAGGCCCCGCCACTGGGCCGCCACCGCCTGCACCTAGCCCGCAGCGTCAGCGCCTATTCCGCAACGATTCCGGAGATCGGTCAAGGGCTGGCGAATGCCCTCGAGCTCGGCGTAAACCTGCGGGTTGGCATCCAAGTAGGCCTGCAGCTGATCACGCTGATCGCTACGGGGCTGACCCTTCAAGCTGGTGAAGTAGTCGTTAACGTCGGGATGGCTGAACAGATAGGCGGAGGTCGCCGCTGCAACACCTGCCGACACCCCGGCCAGGTCGGCCGCTGTGCAGTTCGGCGGTGGCGGCGCGGGCGCCGGATCCGTCGGATCCGCCCAAGCCAAGCCGGCGGCACCGAAAAGCATTGCGCCACTTATCGCGCCGGCAGCCATTCCGCCAGTAACCAGGCGGGATACGGCACAGCCGAAAAACAACATGGATAGCTCCTTCATCAGGTGTCCGTAAAGCCTTAACCGGAGGGGTTGCCCACACCGCAAACGATAAACGGTTTGAGTGCTGCGCATCGACCAAACAAGCTGTAAAGCCGCCGAGGCGACTCCAGTGACCATACGGGCCCACCGCGCCAGCTGCCGCCGAGGTCGATATACTCTAATCCTCTGTCCACCAACCGGGCTGCGTCGGCAAAGACAGCTCGACGGTGGCAGGAAGGAGATCGAGGATGAAACGACGCAGCTGGAAGGGGTCCCTGTTGACCCTGCTGGCCTTGTCGGTAGTTGCCCCAATCCCCGGAATTGTGGCCGCCGTGCAGTCTGCCGGCGTGGCTCGGGCCGACGTGTGCGTCAACGTCGGCCGGCGCGTTTCGGTGAGTGGGTGCGCCAACCTCGCCGATGCCGTTTCCGGCTACGTCCCGCCACCGGCGTACTACGCCCCGCTGCCCCAGGACTATCCGCCTCCGCCTCCGCCATAGCCTAAAGCTCGGCCACAGTCTTTCTTTGGGCAGCCGCGTCAATCGCTCGGATGCGCGTCATTCTGATATGGCACCCTATGCATGCCCATGCACGCCCACCCACGACCGCGGCGGCGTGCTCCCACCGGAGGCGGCAATGCCGATAAAAGCGCCAGGAACGTCGCATCACTTGGAGGTCGAGCGCAAGTTCGACGTTGTCGAGTCGACAGTGTCGCCGTCGTTCGAGGGCATCGCGGCGGTGGCTCGTGTCGAGAAGACGCCGGCCCAAGCGCTGGACGCGCTGTACTTCGACACCCCGAAGCAGGACCTGGCGCGCAACAAGGTCACCCTGCGGCGCCGCACCGGTGGCCCCGACGCCGGTTGGCACCTGAAGTTGCCGGCCGGACCCGATGCACGCACCGAGATCCATGCGCCGATCTCCGCGTCCGACGGCGCAACCGGGGACGCCGTGCCGGCCGAATTGCTCGATGTGGTGCTGGCGATCGTTCGCGACCACCCGCTTGAGCCGGTCGCGCGAATCACCACCCAACGTGAAAGCCAGGTCCTGTACAGCGTCGACGGCGCTGCATTAGCGGAGTTCTGCAATGACCACGTCACCGCGTGGTCGGCTGGAACTTCCGATGGTGCCGATCCAGGCACCGCCGAACAACAGTGGCGCGAGTGGGAACTCGAGCTCATCGAAACGAATGGGACCGCCAGTCGCGAGCTGCTCAACCGGCTGAGCAACCGACTGCTCGATGCCGGTGCCGCACCCGCTGGACACGGGTCCAAGCTGGCCCGGGCGCTGGGCGCCACATCGCAGCCGGCCCGCACGCCGCCAGCAGCGGACCCGGTTCATCGCGCAGTGGCCCAGTATGTTGAGGAGCTACTGGTGTGGGATCGCGCCGTGCGCGCCGACGCCTGTGATTCCGTGCACCAAATGCGCGTAACCATCCGAAAGATCCGCAGCCTGCTGAAAGACTCCCAGGATTCGTTCGGACTTTCCGACGGTGCGTCGGTCCTCGATGAGCTGCGTGAGCTCGCCAGCGTCTTGGGTGTGGCGCGTGATGCCGAGGTGCTGGGCGAGCGCTACCAGCGCCAACTCGACGGCCTGGACCCGGAGCTGGTGCGTGGAACGGTTCGTGAACGTCTCGTCGACGGCGCCCAGCGCCGCTATCAGGCCGGGCTGCGGCGGTCGTTGATCGCTATGCGGTCGAAGCGATACTTTCGTCTGCTCGACGCTCTCGATGCGATGGTGACCGAAAGCCCGGTCACCACATTGGGCCAGGGACCCGAGCCGGTGACCCCGGTAAATATTGACTCGGCCTACCGGCGCGTCCGGCGGGCCGCAAAGGCCGCAAAGGCCGCAGCCCAGGGCGGCCAAGGAAGCCAGGGAGACCAGGGCTACGACCCTTCCGTGCACCCCGACGAGGCACTGCACCGGATCCGCAAGTGCGCCAAGCGACTGCGCTACACCGCGGCAGCCACCGGCGCGAACCAGGTGTCCCTGCAGGCGAAAGCCATTCAGACGTTGCTCGGTGATCATCAAGACAGCGTGGTCAGCCGGCAACATCTGATTCAGCAGACCGAAGCTGCGCATGCCGCAGGCGAGGACACCTTCACTTACGGTCTGCTCTATCAGCGGGAGAGCGACCTGGCCGACAGTTGCCGGCAGCAGCTCGACGCCGCGCTGCGCAAACTCAACAAGTCGGTGCGCAAAACGCGCCCCTGAGCTATCGGGAGCGAGCGCGGGCGAGTTGGCCTGTAAGCCGGATCCTGTTCCCCACCGCCGCGGCTGAACCAACGGCGGTACGGCGACGACCATCCATCTGGACACACCGTTGCCGGGTGCCTCGAGCGGCCTACCCGCAGACTCGGGCGAGCAACCCTCGAACGTCTGCGCGGCCGCACTTTCGGTGCGGCCTTCTTGGCCTTGCTTCGGGTGGGGTTTGCCTAGCCACCCCGGTCACCCGGGATGCTGGTGCGCTCTTACCGCACCGTTTCACCCTTACCACCACGAGGATGGCGGTTTGTTTTCTGTGGCACTTTCCCGCGAGTCACCTCGGATTGCTGTTAGCAATCACCCTGCTCTGTGAAGTCCGGACTTTCCTCGACTCGGCGCTGGGCCTCTCGGACCAGCACGAGCCGCGGCCGTCCAGCCAACTCGTCCGCGACGAACACGGTACCTGCTGCGCAATGTCGTGGCCAGTTCGATCTTTATCGTGGACAGGGCAGACAAAAGACACGACGGGAGGACGCCGATGTCCCGGTGGGAAAAGCGCGTCGACTCCGGCGATTGGCACGCCATCACTGCCGGACTCAGCGAGTACGGCGGGGCGCTGTTGCCGCAGCTGATCACGCCCAGCGAGGCGGCGCGGCTGCGCAAGCTCTACGCCGATGACAGCTTGTTCCGCTCGACCGTCAACATGGCGCCCAAGCGCTACGGCGCCGGGCAGTACCGCTACTTCCACACGCCCTACCCCGAGCCGATCGAACGGCTCAAGCAGGCGCTGTATCCCAGACTTCTGCCGATAGCCCGCGACTGGTCGGCCAAGCTGGGCCGGGAAACGCCATGGCCGGACAGCCTCGACGACTGGTTGGCGATCTGTCATGCCGCCGGCCAGACCAGATCGACCGCCCTCATGTTGAAATACGGCACCAACGATTGGAATGCGCTGCACCAGGACCTCTACGGGGACTTGGTGTTTCCGCTTCAGGTGGTGATCAACCTCAGCAATCCCGACGCCGACTACACCGGCGGCGAATTCCTGCTCGTCGAACAGCGACTCCGGGCGCAATCCCGCGGCACCGCAACACAATTGCCGCAGGGCCATGGCTACGTCTTCACCACCCGCGATCGGCCGGTGCGGTCGACCCGGGGTTGGTCGGCTTCACCAGTGCGGCACGGTCTTTCGATCATCCGTTCCGGCGAACGCTATGCCATGGGGCTGATCTTTCACGACGCGGCGTGAACCGCAGGAAGTCCTGGCAGCACCGCTACAGCGCCCGGCACAATCCATCATGTTCACCCGCACCGGTCCGCGACACGATCGTCGTCTCAGAGCAACCCGACGGACCGAAGATGATGTGCCCTGACTTCGGCCGGAATTGCAGCAAAACTACCAGACATCCTCCATGCCGTGCCTGGCGATTCCTTCCCGGTCCGTGTTGCGGCCGGTTAACGTCTCCGCGTGAACGCACCCCCCCGAACGACTGAAAGTGGTCCTCGCGGCGACCTTTTGCGTTGAGGCCGCCCCGCCGCTGTAGGAGTCGGCAGACTACCGCTTGATTGCCCAGCTACAGATAACCGGTTTGGTTCACCAGCCGCACCGATGACGCTCCGTCGGAATAGAACTCGGCGATGCTCAGCGACGCCAGGTCAAGATGCAACCGGTACAGGACGCCCGGGCCGACATCCAATGCGAGCCGCAGCAACATCTTGATCGGCGTGACATGTGAGACCACCAGCACTGTCGCGCCTTCGTGCCCAACCATGATCCGGTCGCGTCCCCGACGCACGCGCCGAAGCACGTCGTCGAAGCTTTCACCGCCCGGCGGTGTGGTGCTGGTGTCGTGCAGCCAGCGATGGTGCAGCTCGGGATCGCGCTCGTCGGCCTCGGAGAAAGTCAGGCCCTCCCAGGCACCGAAGTCGGTCTCGACCAGGTCGTCGTCAACCGTCACGGCCAGGCCCAAGGCCCTGGCGGCCGTCGTCGCGGTGTCGTAGGCCCGCTGCAATGGCGAGGAGACCACCGCGGCGATCCCGCCGCGCTGCGCCAGATACCGTGCGGCCAGACCGGCCTGCCGCCATCCCACTTCGTTCAGTGCGGGGTTGCCGCGCCCCGAATAGCGGCGTTTCACCGACAACTCGGTCTGCCCATGTCGCAATAAGAGCAGCCGGGTCGGCGTGCCGCGCGCGCCGGTCCAGCCGGGAGCTGTCGGGGACTCCGTCGCAACGGCTGTAGCGGCGGGCTCGGCAACCTGCACGGCGATCTTCTCCCCCCGGCGATCGGTGCGGGCAGCGGCGTCCATCGCGTCGTTGGCCAACCGATCTGCGTGCGAGTTCCTGGCCCGTGGCACCCACGCGTAGCTGATCCGGCGAAACTGCGAAGCCAGCGCCTGAGCCTGCGCATGTAGTTCCACCAGATCGGGGTGCTTGACCTTCCAGCGTCCGGACATCTGCTCCACCACCAGCTTGGAATCCATCAGGACCGCGGCCTCGGTGGCACCCAGCTTCACGGCGTCGTCCAAACCGGCTATCAAGCCGCGGTATTCAGCGACGTTGTTCGTCGCCCGGCCGATTGCCTGCTTACTCTCCGCCAGCACGGTAGAGCGGTCGGCGGTCCACACGAGCGCGCCATATCCGGCCGGTCCGGGGTTGCCGCGCGACCCGCCGTCGGCTTCGATGATGACTTTCACTGCTCGAATCCTTTGACCCGCAACAGGATCGCACCACATTCCGGGCACCGCAACACGTCGTCCTCGGCGGCCGCCGAGATGCGGGCCAGCTCGCCGCGGCCCATCTCGATCCGGCAGGCACCACACCGGTGACCCTGCAGCGGCCCGGCGCCCGGTCCTCCCCCGGCGCGTTGCCGTTCGTAGAGCGCCGAAAGGTCGGGATTCAGAGTCGCGGTCAGCGCGCCGCGTCGCAATGCACGTTCATCGCGGGATTGGTCGAGTTCGGCCAGTGCGGCGTCAAGGGCCTGCTGGGCGCTGGACAGTTCGGCCTGCAGCACCTCGATCGCCCCCGACTCGGCGGCCTGCTGGGCTTGCAGCTCCTCGCGGCGCTCCATCACCTCCAGCAGGGAATCTTCCAGACTCGACTGACGACGTTCCAGGGTATCCAGCTCGTGCTGCAGATCAGACAATTGCTTGGCGTCCGTCGCCCCCGACGAGAGTAACGACCGGTCCCGATCTTCGCGCTTGCGCACCGCATCGATCTCCGATTCGAAGCGCAATACCTGAGCATCCAAGTCCTCCAACGCGATTCGCACGCTGGCCAGCCGATCACGGGCGGCGTTGTGCTCGACCTGCACCCGCTCGTGGGCCTCCCGCTGCGGAAGATGTGTGGCCCGATGAGCGATCCGGGACAGCTCAGCATCCAGCTTCGCCAATTCCAGTAGCGAACGTTGCTGTGCTACTTCGGCTTTCATGACTGATCTCCAGATCTTGTTCTCAGGCCTCGTTTTCAAGTCTTGTTTTCAGGTTCCACGGGTCAGTGCGGATGGCGCACACACGCACCGGCAACGACGCGCCGAACCGGGACCGCAGCACATTGGCCGCCTGGCCGCACCACGGAAATTCGCTTGCCCAGTGTGCGACGTCGATCAAGGCCACTCGCGAGGCCCGGCAATGCTCGTCGGCCGGGTGGTGCCGCAGATCAGCGGTGACATAAGCCTGCACGTCGGCCGCGGCCGCGGTGCCCAGCAACGAGTCCCCCGCACCCCCACAGACGGCGACCCGCGACACGAGCATGTCGGGATCCCCCGCAGCGCGCACCCCCCAGGACGTCTGCGGCAACGCGACGCCGACGCGGGAGACGAAGTCGCGCAGCGCTTGGGGTTGCGGCAGCGTGCCGATGCGGCCCAACCCCACATCGGCCGGCGGCGGCACCATCGCGAGGATGTCGAATGCCGGCTCCTCGTACGGATGCGCGGCGCGCATCGCAGCCAACACACCGGCCCGCAATCGCACTGGTGCCACGACCTCCAACCGGTCCTCAGTCACCCGTTCCACGGTGCCGATGCTGCCTATTGCGGGCGACGCCCCGTCATGGGGAAGGAACTGCCCGGTACCCGTGACGCTCCAGCTGCAGTGCGAATAGTCACCTATGTGTCCGGCACCGGCCTCAAAAACCGCTGCCTGCACGGCTTCTGCGTTCTCGCGAGGCACATAGACGACCCACTTATCGAGATCGGCAGTGCCCGGCAACGGGTCAAGCACAGCTTCGACGTTCAGGCCAAGCGCGTGTGCCAGCGCATCGGACACACCGGGTGATGCCGAGTCGGCGTTGGTGTGCGCGGTGAACAGCGAACGCCCGGTTCGGATCAAGCGGTGCACCAGCGCGCCCTTGGGCGTGCTGGCCGCGACCGTATCGACCCCACGCAACAGCAACGGATGATGGGCGAGCAGCAGGCCGCCCGCTGGAACTTCGTCGACCACCGCCGGTGTCGCGTCGACCGCAATGGTCACCGAGTCCAACGCATCCGCGGGGTCGCCGCACACCAGGCCGACCGAATCCCAGGACTCGGCAAGCCGCGGTGGGTACGCCTCCTCCAGCACTTCGATGACGTCGGCCAGCCGCACACTCATCGGTGCCTCCCGTTGTGCACGCAGCCGATAACTTCGGAGATCGCCTCGACCAGCCGCGGCCACTCGGAGCGCACCGCCGCGCGCAGATACCGCTCATCCAGGCCGACGAACGTGTCGCAGCGGCGCAGCGCAATTCCCTTGTTCTGCAACACTTTTCGTATGAGGTCGGCATCCGGCGTGCTGAACAACACAAACGGCGCCCGGCCATCGACCACCGTGGCCCCCAGCGATTCCAGACCGGCCACCATCTCCGCGCGCAACGCCACCAACCGAACGGCATCGGCTGCGGCCTCGGCGACCGCTTGGGGAGCGCAGCAGGCCGCGATGGCCGTCAGTTGCAGCGTGCCCACCGGCCAGTGCGCGCGCTGCGCGGTCAACCGGGCCAGTACGTCCGGGGGGCCAAGGGCGTAGCCCACCCGCAATCCGGCCAGTGACCACGTCTTCGTCAGGCTGCGCAGCACCAATACGTCGGGCAGCGGGTCACCGGCCAGCGACTCCGGCTCCCCGGGGACCGAATCCGCGAACGCTTCGTCGACCACCAGAATCCGTCCGGGCCGGCGCAAGGCGAGCAGCTGCTCGCGGGTGTGCAGCACCGAGGTGGGGTTGGTCGGATTGCCCACTACGACGAGGTCGGCGTCGTCGGGCACCTGCACTCCGTCCAGGCTGAACGGCGGCTCTAGCACGACATGGTGCACTGGGATCCCGGCAACGCTCAGCGCCACGGCCGGCTCGGTGAAAGAGGGAGCGATGATCGCCGCCCGAGCTGGACGCAGATTGCTCAACAAGGCGAAGCCTTCTGCCGCCCCGGATAGCGGCACCACCTCCTCGCGAGCCCGGCGGTGGCGGGCGGCGACCGCGTCTTGCGCGGCGTGCACGTCCCCGATGCCGGGATAGCGGGCCAGCTCGGGCATCCGCGCGACAAGTCGCTGCACCAGCCACGAGGGAGGTCGCGCATGGCGGACATTGACGGCGAAATCCAGCATGCCGGCTGCGACGTCTTGATCACCGTGATAGCGCGCCGCCCCGAGGCGAATCGACGCGCTCGGATCCAGACCCGCCATCCGTGAAACACTAGTGCGCCGTTGCACGAGCCAGGTATCCGGAGCACCACGCCCAATGACCAGGGCGCGCGTGTGTGGGCCAATGGCCGAGCTGGAAGTCGCGGTAACCGGCCAGGGAATGCGGCTCTGGATATCCCGAATGTCGGGTACCGCCGCTGCCTGCCGCACCCGAAAGTAAGAGCAATGCCGTCGAGCCCGTCTGGGGTATGGTCCAATCTCTTCCACAGCCTGCGGCGGCTGCGCCCGCCAACTTCAGCTCCAAATGAACTCGCGCCGTGCTGCCTCGCAGTTTGGACGACCGGTCCATCAGCGACAATGGGAACCGTGACAGGTTCGATCGCAGCCGATTCGCCAGCAGACCCCGGCGCCGCTCAGCGGCGCGCAACGTCGTCGGCAAGGATGCCCCAGCTGGTGATCTTCGATCTCGACGGCACCCTCACCGACTCAGCCGAGGGAATCGTGGCCAGCTTCCGCCACGCGCTCAGCCACATCGGTGCCGCCATGCCCGAGGGCGACCTGGCCGCCCAGATCGTCGGCCCGCCAATGGACGACACACTCCGCGCGATGGAACTCGGCGATCGCGTCGAGGAGGCGATCGCGGCCTTCCGTGCCGAGTACGCCTCCCGCGGCTGGGCAATGAATACGTTGTTCGACGGCATCGCGCCGCTGCTGGCCGATCTGCGCGCGGCTGGTGTCCGGCTGGCTGTGGCCACCTCCAAACTGGAACCAACGGCACGGCGCATCCTCGCGCATTTCGAACTGGACGAGCATTTCGAGATCGTCGCCGGTGCAAGTGGCGACGGCACCCGCAGCACCAAGGCCGAGGTGCTGGGCCACGCGCTCGCACAGCTGCAGCCGCTGCCCGAGCGCGTGCTGATGGTCGGGGACCGTAGCCACGATGTTGATGGGGCGGCCGCCCACGGCATCGACACGGTGGTGGTCGGCTGGGGCTACGGGCAGGCCGACTTCACTGACCATGCCGCCGACAGCAGCATGCCGCTCATCGGCGTGACGCATGCCGCGACGGTCGACGAGCTGCGGAGGGCGCTCGGTGTCTGATCAGACTTCCCTACACGTCACATTCGTCTGTACCGGCAACATCTGCCGTTCGCCGATGGCCGAGAAGATGTTCGCCCAACAGATCCAGCGGCGCGGTCTGGGCCACGCCGTGCGGGTTACCAGTGCAGGCACCGGCAACTGGCACGTCGGAAACGGAGCCGACGAGCGGGCAACCCGGGTCCTGCGCGCCCACGGCTACTCCACCGACCACACCGCCGCCCAGCTCGACGCCGACCATCTGGCGGCAGATCTGGTGGTGGCGTTGGGCCGCAACCATGTTCGGCTTTTGCGCCAGCTCGGGGTCGCGGACGACCGGCTACGGATGCTGCGCTCATTCGACCCGCGTTCAGGGGCCCATGCCCTCGACGTCGAGGATCCGTACTACGGCGACCACGACGACTTCGAGCAGGTCTTCATCGTCATCGAGGCCGCCCTGCCCGGCCTGCACGACTGGGTCGACAAGCGACTCGCGCAGAACGGACCCGGTTGATGCGACGCCTGGCGTTCCTGCTGCGACCCGGGTGGTTGGCGCTGGCCCTGGTGGTCATCGCTTTCACCTACCTGTGCTTCATGGTGCTTGCACCGTGGCAGCTGGGCAAGAACACCAAGACGTCGCGGGAGAACCGCCAGATCGACTATTCCCTCAATACCCCGCCGGTACCGCTGAAAACCTTGCTACCGCAACAGGATTCATCGGCCCCGAATGCGCAGTGGCGCAGAGTGACGGCGACCGGACATTACCTGCCGGACGTGCAGGTGCTGGCCCGGCTGCGCGTGGTCGAGGGGGACCAGGCCTTCGAGGTGCTGGCGCCGTTCGTCGTCGACGGCGGGCCGACCGTCCTGGTCGACCGTGGATACGTGCGGCCCGAGCCGGGCTCTCACGTACCGCCAGTCCCCCGCCCGCCGGATCAAACCGTGACCATCACGGCGCGACTGCGCGACTCCGAACCGACCGTGCCGGGCAAAGACCCGTTCTCCAGAGATGGTTTCCAGCAGGTGCATTCAATCAGCACCGGACAGATCTCGGCGTTGACCCGAGTCCCGCTGGCCGCGTCCTATCTGCAATTGGTCGAAGACCAACCCGGCGGGCTCGGCCTTATCGGCGTGCCGCACCTGGATGCCGGCCCGTTTCTTTCCTACGGCATCCAGTGGATCTCGTTCGGCATCCTGGCGCCGATCGGATTGGGCTATTTCGCTTACGCCGAGATCCGTGCCCGCCGCCGGGAGAAGCAACAGGCGCCGTCGGCGGACAAACCGATGACCGTCGAGGAGAAACTCGCCGACCGCTACGGCCGCCAGCGGTAAAGGGCAAGCCCCGCGCACAAAGCAGCCCCCGCCTGCACCACCCGCGCCAGCACCACCGCGCGGCGCAGATCGGCCACCGTGGGTTGCCGGCCGTCACCGAGGGTGGGCCGGATCTGCAGTTCATGGTGGTACTGGGTGGGTCCGCCCAGTCGCACGCCGAGTGCCCCGGCGAAGGCCGCCTCGACTACGCCGGCGTTGGGGCTGGGATGCCGGGCCGCATCACGGCGCCAGGCCCGCACCGCACCCGACGCCGATCCGCCCACGACCGGCGCGCAGCCAACCACCAGCACCGCAGTCGCCCGCGCGCCGAGGTAGTTGGCCAGATCATCCAATCGTGCTGCGGCCCAACCGAATCGGATATAACGCGGCGAGCGGTAGCCGATCATCGAGTCCAAGGTGTTGATGGCGCGATACCCCAGCACCGCGGGCGCGCCGCCTGCCGCCGCCCACAGCAGCGGCGCCACCTGGGCGTCGGACGTGTTCTCCGCCACCGATTCCAGCGCCGCGCGCGTCAGGCCCGCGTCGTCCAGTAGGGCCGGATCACGCCCGCACAACGACGGGAGTAGCCGTCGCGCGCCCTCGACGTCGCCGCACTCCAGTAGCGCCGACATCTCCAGTCCAGTGCGCGCCAGCGAGGTTCCGCCCAGTGATATCCAGGTGGCCGTCGCGGTGACCACGATGGACCGGAGCCGACCGGCACGTCGCTGCACGGCGGCACCCAGCAGGCCCACCGCACCGACCAGCAGGCCCGCGTGCACCGCGCCGGCGACCTTGGTGTCGCGGTAGGTGACCCGCTCCAACTTCGCTGCCCCTTGGCCGAACAACGCGACCGGATGGCCTCGTTCCGGGTCGCCCAGCGCGAGGTCGGCCAGGTAGCCGGCCAGCACGCCGACGATCCGGGTCCGCCGCGTCGACGCAAACACCCCGGCAGCGTCTCATACGTGGTCTACTCGATTGCATGGGCCAGGATCCGCGATGAAGCGGCCGGCAACCCGGGTCGCCGACCTGTTGAACCCGGCCGCGCTGTTATTGCCGGCCGCGAACGTGATCATGCAGCTGTCGTCACCGGGCGTCGGGTATGGCGTGCTGGAAAGCCGGGTGGACAGCGGCAATGTCTACAAGCATCCGTTCAAACGGGCCCGCACCACGGGCACGTACCTGGCGGTGGCGACGATCGGGACGGAGTCCGACCGAGCTTTGATCCGCGGCGCCGTGGACGTCGTACACCGGCAGGTTCGGTCTACATCGTCGAGCCCGGTTTCCTACAACGGGTTCGATCCCAAGTTGCAGCTGTGGGTGGCTTCGTGCCTGTACCGCTACTACGTTGACCAGCACGAATTCCTGTACGGCCCACTCGACGACGCCACCGCCGACGCCGTCTATCGCGACGCCAAGCGGTTGGGTACCACGCTGCAGGTGGCCGAGCGTATGTGGCCACCGGACCGGGTCGCGTTCGATGAGTACTGGAAGCGCTCGCTCGACGAACTGCACGTCGACCCGCCGGTGCGAGAGCATCTTCGCGGGGTGGCCTCGGTGGCGTTTCTGCCGTGGCCGCTGAGGGTGCTGGCGGGACCGTTCAACCTGTTCGCGACGACGGGGTTTTTGGCGCCAGAGTTCCGGGCGTTGATGCAGCTGGACTGGTCGGCGGCCCAGCAGCGCCGGCTCGAGTGGCTGCTGTCCGCGCTGCGGCTGGCCGACCGGCTGATTCCGCACCGGGCCTGGATCTTCGGTTATCAGCTTTACCTGTGGGATATGCGGTTTCGCGCGCGGCGCGGCCGGCGGATTGTCTAGGACTGGGGTAACCCCAGCTGCACGCCACGCGCGGCCCAGGTGAAGCTACGCATCTCGGGCAGCCTCGCGGTGAGCCGGTCGGCGACACGCTGACCCAGATCGTCGGCGTCGGCCACCGTGGTGTTGGGGTCGACCCAGCCCTCGACTTCGACTCGTAGTGTGCGCCCAGTCCACCGGGCGCGTGCGTGTGCGTGGCTGATCCCCGGTATTTCGGCGGCGACGGCCTCAGCGGTCTCGATGACGGCAGGATCCACCCCGTCGAGCAACCGGTGTCCGATGTCTGAGCTCACCTCCCAACCGACATGGCAGATGAACCCCGTCACCGCAATGCCGGCGACGCCGTCGGCCCATCCCCAGCCCACCGCGACCCCGCACAACCCCAGTAATGCGCCCGCCGACGACAGCGCGTCCAGCCAGGAATGCTTGGCATCGGCAATCATGGTCGACGACTGAATCCGGCGGCCGACAACGAGCTTGTACCGGGCCACCAGCTGATTGCCGACGATGCCGACCGCCGCCGCAGCGACACCCCAGCCCACGTGCTGGGTTGCGCCGTGCCGCAGTAGCTTTGCCACGCTTTCCACACCGGCGACTACGGCGCTGGACCAGATCACCAGTGCCACGCCTATCCCAGCGAGATCCTCGGCCCGCTCCAGGCCATACGGATAGCGCTGGCTCGCCGACCTCTGCGAACTCCGAAATCCAACGAACACAACGAGACTCGTCGAAACATCGGACAAGTTGTGCAGGGCGTCGCCCAGCAATGCCACCGAGCCGGACACCATCGCGATCGCTAGTTCGATCAGACCCGTTAACCCCAACCCGGCAGCACTTATGGCAACAGCGCGATAGGCCCGACGTCGGTCCGCCCGATCGTCGACCGAACTCGCTAAAGGGAAACTCGCGGCCGGATCCCGCATACCATTAATCACGTGCATGCCGATTAGCGTGCCACGCCGCCGGGCCGCAAACTATCGTGACAATCTATGGCCTTCCCCGCGCTCAACCATGTAGCGCTCACAGTGCGCGATATCGCTGTCAGCGGCCCCTGGTACCGCAACCTGCTGGGCGCCGACCCCCTGGTCGACGAGCACACCGACGCCGGTTTCCGCCATCTCGTGTGGTTGCTGGATGGCGGTACGCTGCTCGGCATCCATCAGCATGACCGCGACGCCCCCGACGAGAAATTCAGCGAGTTCCGCGTCGGCCTGGACCACGTCGGCTTCGGCTGCGCCAACCGCGCCGAGCTGGAGACCTGGGTCACCCGGCTGGGCGAGCTTGGAATCGAGCACGGCGGCATCGTGGACGCACCCTATGGCTCGGGATTGAGCTTCCGCGACCCCGACGGCATCGCGTTGGAATTCTTCGCGCCGCCGGAGTGATCGTGTTCCAGAGAGACGGACCGCCGGGTTGATTCAGCCGGATCTGTGCACAGTTCGGCGTTGATCCACAGCGGCGGGTCGTGTGCTGGTGCGTGTCGGTGCGCCGCAATATAATTCGAACATGCATTCGATTCGCGCGACTGCGCCGGCAGACGTGGACGCCGCACTGGATGCACTCGACGCAGTCGTGGCAACGATCGGGGCACTGAACTTCGACAGCCTCGACCCCGCTGTCCGGCTACGCGCCCTGGAGCGAATGGAAACCTCGCGCCGGGTGCAGGTGGCGGTCAGTCACGACGTGATCGGGGGCCTGGACAAAGAAGATCCCGCCGATGTCGGCGGCCCGGTCCACAAGGTGATCGCCGATTGGCTGCGGATCAGCTGCGCCGAGGCCCGCCGCCGGGTTAAAGACGTTTCACAGCTCTCACCGCGCGTCACTCTGACCGGCCAGCAGCTGCCCCCGGACCTGCCCACCACTGCCCAGGCGTGGCGAGACGGCCTGCTCGATGGCCAGCACCTGCGGGTGATCCAGAGCTTTTTTCGCGACCTGCCCGACGCGACACCGGCCGGCACCGTCGAACACGCCGAGAAATTTCTGGCCCACCAAGCCACCAAGCTTCGTCCCGACCAGCTGGAAAAGGTGGCCCACCGCTGCGCCCTGCTGATCAACCCCGACGGGAAATTCGCCGACGAAGACCGCGCGCGTCAGCGCGGCTTCACCTGGTGCGGTCAACGACCCGACGGGATGAGCGTCGGAAAGCTGATCGCCTCCCCAGAGCTGCGCGCCAACCTTGACACGTGGCTGGCCCGCTTCGCCGCACCGGGCATGTGCAACCCCGATGATCAAACCCCCTGCGTCGACGGCGAACCCTCCGACGATGCCGCCAGCAGTGACCGGCGAAGCCACTCCCAGCGTCAACACGATGCGCTCAACGCCCTGGTCCGCGGCCAACTGGGCGATCCGAAACTCGGCGTGCACAACGGCTTGCCGGTGGCCGTCATTGTTTCCACCACACTGCAAGAGCTGACCTCAGCCACCGGACGCGCGGTGACAGGCAGTGGAACACTGCTACCGATGCGCGACCTGATCCGCATGGCCCGCCACGCCTACCACTACCTGGCCGTCTTCGACCAACATTCCAGCCGCCCCCTGTATCTGGGCCGAACCCGCCGAATCGCCTCACCAGACCAGCGCATAGTCCTCTACGCCAAAGACCGCGGCTGCACACACCCCGGCTGCGACGTCCCCGGCGATCGCTGCGAAGTCCACCACATCGACGACTGGGCCAACGGCGGCATGACCAACATCGACAAACTCACCCTCGCCTGCAAACCCAACCACAAACTCGCCGGAAAAGACTGGCAGACAAAAAAACTCCCCAACGGCCGCACCGCATGGATCCCACCCCCCCACCTCGACCGCGGCCAGCGGACCAACGACTACCACCACCCCGAACGCCTATTCGGGGACGACGACGCATGCTAGCGACCCTTGGTCGCTAGCGTCTCAACGCACCGACGCGAAGAACGCGCGGACATCCTCGACGAACAGCTCCGGTTGTTCGAATGCGGCAAAGTGTCCGCCGCGCGGCATGGTCGTCCAGTGCGTGATGTTGTAGTTCGGCTCGCACCACGCGCGCGGTGCGCGCAGGATCTCTTTGGGAAAGGCGGCAATACCGCTCGGCAGCTCAACACGATCCGTCTGTCCGAAGGCCTTGAAGCTCTCCCAATACAAGCGGGCCGAGGACGCGGCAGTGCCGGTCACCCAATACATCATCACGTTGTCCAGGAGCTCATCACGGCTGAGCACATTCTCGGGGTTTCCGTCGCAGTCCATCCACGCCCAGAACTTCTCGACGATCCACGCCAGCTGTCCCACTGGGGAGTCGACGAGGCCGTAACCCACCGTTTGCGGCCGGGTGGACTGCTGCTTGGAATAGCCCGTGCCCCACTTCCGGTGGTGAGCTAATGCGGCCAGGGCCCGCTGCTCTTCCTCGGTGGGGTCGGTGAGAGCGGCGGGCGTGGGGAATGCGATCGGCATATTGAGATGGATGGCCGCGCAGTGGCCGCCGTTGCGGCCCATCTGTGTGGTCACCGCTGCGCCCCAGTCGCCGCCCTGGGCGCCGTAGCGCTGGTATCCGAGGCGCAGCATGAGCGTCTCCCAAGCCTGCGCGATCTTGTCGACACCCCATCCCGAGCGGGCGGGCTTGCCAGAGAAGCCGTACCCGGGAAGAGACGGGCAGACGACGTGGAAGGCATCTTCGGCGCGCCCGCCATGGGCAGTCGGGTTGGTCAGCGGCTCGATCACCTTGTGAAACTCCACAATCGAGCCCGGCCAGCCGTGCGTGATCACCAGTGGAAAGGCATCCTCGTGCGGTGACCGTTGATGGATGAGATGAATGCCCAACCCATCGATTTCGCTGATGAACTGGTCAAAGCGGTTCAGCGCGGCCTCACGGGACCGCCAGTCGTAGTCGTTGGCCCAGTAGGCGGCCAGCTCGCGGGTGTAATCCAGTGGGATGCCCTGGCTCCAGTCGTCCACGCATTCGGCTTCCGGCCATCGAGTTCGGGCCAACCGCGCTCGCAAATCATCCAGAACGTCGTCGGGAACGTGGATGCGAAACGGCCTCATCGGTTCATAGTGCCGCCGGGTGTGCCGAAAACCTATCGGTGATTCGCGTCCCGAATCAAGGTGCTGATCTGCTCGAGCAGCTCACGCATATCGGCGCGCATCGCATCCACTGCGGCATACAGGTCCGCCTTGGTCGCCGGCTGCTGGTCCGAAGACAGCGGCCGCACTGGCGGTGCTGTCCGTCCCGCCGCCGCCTTGTCGCTCTGAAACCCGGGTCGCTCGTCCACGCTCCCGACCTTAGCCACACCGGCTCATCGCCGACAACGAAAAGCGGTACCGCACGCAGTACCCCGACGCCCATGTCGTCCAATCAGCGCGATGCGGATGTTCGGCGCTCTAACTTGATCGCGGTACTGGCGTCTAGATGAGCCCCTCTTCCCGAAGCCAGTCTTCGGCGCGGACCATACCCTCGTCGATCGAAACCCGCGGTCGATAGCCGAGCACCTTTTGGGCCTTTTCGATCGAGTAGGTGCCGGGACGGTTGAGCAGCCACATGGTTCCGGCCGACAAGTCGGTCTTGTGGCCCAACCGGCGCAGCAGCGAGCCGAGGAGCTCGGCGGCGGGCGCGGCCACGCTGATCGGCATGGTGCGGATCGTGCCGCTACTCATGGCCGCCATCCGTCCGAAGAAATCGGCGCAGCGGACGCCTTGGCCGTCGCTGATGTTGAACACCTGGCCCACGGCGTCGTCGGACGAAGCAGCGAGCACCATCCCGTCGACGAAGTTGTCGATGTACACCGGTGAGAAGATGCCGTTCCCACCATTCGGCAGCGGGAACCCGGTCTTCTTGCGCATCTCGGCGATCGGCGAACGGACCCACACCGAGCCGGGACCCCACACGTCGCCGGGCCGGATCACAGTGACCTCGATCTCCCCCGCGGCGTGCGCGGCCAGGACGACGGCCTCCGAGTTCACCTTGGTGTCGGTGTAGACGTCGCCGTTGACGTGAACGGGGTACATCTCGTCGACATTGTCCGGGAAGTCGAAACCGTAGGCGGCCACCGAGGACAAGTGCAGGAACCGGCGGACGCCGGCGTCGATCGCTGCCCGGAGCACCCGACTGGTGCCGAGAACGTTGACGTGCCAAGCCTGTTCGAGCGGAAATGCCGCCCCCAGCAAGGCCGCGGTGTGGATCACGGTGTCGACGCCGTCCAGCGACGCGGACCACGACTCGGGGCGGGTTATGTCGCCGGCGACGACGTCGTGCGCCGGGTCGGCGACCAGATCAACGCCGCAAACGTCGGCGCCAAGCGCACGAAACCGCTCCGCCGTGGCGCGCCCGATGAAACCATTGGCCCCGGTGATGAAGATATTGCGCTGGGCAAGCGAGGGTGCGGGGCGGTCGATTTCGGCGACGCTCATGAGGTTTCCAATCGCTAAATGGTGGTCGTTAAACCCACAATGCCCGCCCAACCGACCGAAGTATTGACAGTAGAGAACATCTACTTGACTACAAAGGACATACGCGCGTTCCAGAGCGCGCTGGCCACCGCACCAGTTCAAGGCGTGGGAGCTGGCGCGGGCGGTGGTTGCGCCTGTTGCCACTTCTGCCTCAGCGACACCGGACTGGCTCCGAACCAGCGGTGACACGACCGGGAGAGCACACTTTGCTCCGCATACCCCAGTTGCCGGGCGAGATGGGTCAGCGTCATGTCGGTATCCCGCAAATAGCGTTCTGTCATGTCGCGTCTCACATCGTCGACGACGGCGTTGAAGTTCGTCCCCTCCGCGGCCAGTCGGCGGCGTAACGCCTTGGGGTGCAGTCGAAACTGGTCGGCGATCACCGGAACCGTCGCGGCGCCGGTCGGTAACAGCTGCCGGATGAGTTCACGTATCGACGACGACATCGTTGGCCGGTGCCGGTCGATGACGGTGTCGAGATAGTCCAGCACCACGCGGTGCGCCATCTCGTCCCTGACCAGCGGTCGCTGCAGGTCCTCGGCCGGAACAATGAACCCCGCCCTGCTCGACCCGAACCGGGGCGTACACGCGAAATAACGGAGGTACTCATCACGCGCCGTCAACGGCGGATGCGGAAGGTGAACCACCGTCGGCGCGTAGCCCGCACCCAGCAGAAAGCGAAGCACCCGCAGCATCACCCCCAGTGATAACTCGGTGGTCTGTGGGTGCGCCGGCGGGTACGGAATCAGGATTTTGAACTCCAGGAATGACGCCTCGTTGTCGGGCTCCTGGCTGATCGCCGCGGAGATCGCGGGGCTGTAGGCGCCGAGGTACTGCTCGAAAGTCTCAAATGCCCCGGCAACCGTTTTCGACGTGCGCCCCGCCACCCCGACAGGGCCAAGGATCTCGATGCCCTGGCGTTCGGCGAGTCGGCGGCCGAAGTCCGGAGTCTGCGTGACCGCGGCCCCTGATTCGACCGCGTGGATCAGGGCCAGATAGGTGATGAACGCGTCGAAGCGGCCGACATCGGACCGCCTGATCCCGGCGCGGGCGAGCAGCGGCTCCGGATCGGCCCCCAGCTCGGTCACCAGGGCCGGATACCCGGTCAGTGATGTGCCCCGGATCACCGACATGTCCCTTACTGTCAAGCACTCGTCCCCTACTGTCAATACTTCTTGCGTCTCGGCGAGCACAGTTGGGGTCACAGCCCAATCGCGACAAAGCAAGAAAGGAATTCACTGATGACTCTGATGACCGCCCCCGCTCCGGCGACCACGTCGACTGGTGCGCCGCTACCGCTGGTGGCTCTACCGCAAGGCGAGCTGCTGACCATCAACGCCAACGACATCCCCCTGGTGCGCGACGCCCTGGGCGACGGTGTGCACTTCCAGCCGCTGCGCCTGGACATCGAAAACGGCGAGTGGGTGGTGCTGGCCACATTCGCGCCCGGCGCGCGGATCCCGCTGCACTATCACACCGGCACGGTGGACGCCTGGACCATGAGCGGCTCCTGGCACTACAAGCAGTACGCCGACCAGCCACAGACCGCTGGGTCCTACCTGTTTGAGCCCGGGTCCTCAGTGCACACGCTGGAGTGCCCGGAATCCAACACCGAAGACACCGTCGTGCTGTTCCGGGTCAGCGGCGCCAATGTCAACTTCTCCGACGACGGCCAGTTCCACTCCATCCTCGACGCGGCCCTGATCTGCCACCTGACCGGCCAACTCGCCGAGGCACAACAGCTTGGCCCCATCACCTACATCGGCGGCGGCGCCGCCGGCCACACCACATCGGGCGCATGATGCAGGACACGAAACTGCGGGTCGGATCTGCACTGTGCGGCGCACGGTGCGGAGTTCAACGCAGCGGCCCGGGCCGCGGCCGGGTTCCTCCGCAGCAACCGACGACCCTGCGCGCATGGCGCCGCCGAGCACCGTGCTCGGTCAGCTGCCGATCCGTCCCGCCGTCGCCGACGCTTTCGACCGCCTGAGGAGCAATCCGCGAGACGCCAAGATCCTGCTCTACCCGACGCGGTGAGCGCCCAGCAAGACTGGTCAGCGAAGGTCTGGCCAACAGGAACGTCGCCGCACGGCTGTTCGTCTCATCACGGACCGTGCCGGCGCATCTCACCCACGTCTACACCAAGCTCGCGCTGACCTGACGGGTGCAGCTCGCCCAGGAGGCGGCACGTCATAGCTGACCGGCAAAAACACTGGTGGGCGCGGACGGTATCGAACCGCCGACCGCTGGTGTGTAAAACCAGAGCTCTACCACTGAGCTACGCGCCCATGCCCGAGGCAGGCTACACGCCCGGGTGCCAAGCCCCCAGAAATTCAGGCCTTCTCAGGCCCTTAGCGCCGCCAGCGCTTCGGTCCACAGCCGCTGGTCGCGGGCCTCACCAGGCTGCTTCATCTCGGCGAATCGAATGATCCCCGACCGGTCGACGACGAAGGTACCGCGGTTGGAGATGCCGGCCTCGTCGTTGAACACCCCGTATGCCTGGCTGACCGCGCCGTGCGGCCAGAAGTCCGACAACACGGGAAATGTGAATCCACTCTGGGTCGCCCAGATCTTGTGGGTGGGCGGGGGGCCCACCGAAATCGCCACAACCGCACTGTCGTCGTTTTCGAAATTCCGGCAGGTGATCGCGCAACTGGTCCAGCTCACCCTGGCAGATCCCGGTGAACGCCAGCGGGAAGAACACCAGCAGCACGTTCTTGGCGCCGCGGTAAGCACTGAGAGTGACGGGCTGCTGATTCTGGTCGCGCAGCGTGAAGTCGGGGGCGGTGGCTCCGACGTCGAGCATCAGCGCTGCTTCCCGGCCCGCGACTTCGGCTGGACTAATCGGCTGGCGCTCCAGTCACCGAGATTGACCGACGAGGTCGGCATCAGGCCGGCAGTGGGGGCCGACTCTGCGATCTCGGCGGGCAGCACGTGACCGGGCCGGCCGGTCTTGGGCGTCAGCACCCAGATCACGCCGTCTTCGGCGAGCGGGGTGATCGCGTCCATCAGGGTGTCCACCAAATCCCCGTCGCCGTCGCGCCACCACAGCAGCACGACGTCGACAACCTCGTCGGTGTCTTCATCGAGCAACTCGCTGCCGCACGCTTCCTCGACCGCGGCCCGGATGTCGTCGTCGGTGTCTTCGTCCCAGCCCAACTCCTGGACGACTTGGCCTTGTTGGATGCCCAGTTTGCGAGCGTAGCTCGGGGCGTCATCCGCCGCGACCACCGTGGAACCTCCTTCAATCAACCGCACAACGCGCGATGAGCATTATCGTCGCACAAGCAGAAACCGGCCCATACGGCCGCCTCAAAAGGAGGCCACACACAGTTTCAACGCCTTTGTCTTGGTGTCGTTGAGCTGATCGACCCGCCTGTTGAACTCCCCCGTCGCCGCGTGCGTGCCGATGGCATTGGCCACCGCGCCGGCCGCGTCGACATACGCGTTGAACGCGTCCCGCATCTGCGACGACAACGCATCACTGAGACTGCCGGAAACCGCTGACGGCGCTGTTGTTGAGCGCTTCTATGGCCGGGCCTTCGGCCGGGCCGGTGCTGCGGCCCGCATTGAACGCCCCGACAAAGGCGTTGACCTTGTCGATTGCGTCCTTGCTGGTGGTCGCAAGCACGTCACACGAGGTCGTGCATCGCCTTGGTCGTCAGCGATTGTTGTCGCTGGGATTCCCGGACGCTGGACGTCGCCGACGACGCCGATATCGATAGGGACACCGACGACCGGTAGGCCGGAGCAACCTTGGTGTCGGGCGTGGCCGTACCTTCGGTGACGCTGGTACAGCCCACCAGGTTGATCGACCCCATCAGCACTACCGCAATACAGCCGAGCGCCAGGGCACCTCGCCTGGGGAACTCCCCCACGTGCCTGCGAGGGACGGCACGCCATCCGATGAGCACAGCCAATGACGTTACCGGGTCGCGGTCCCAACTGCCCCACATGTATCGCGTTCGGTTTGTCAGACGGCCCGGCCGAAAACTTGCAGAAGCGACCGGACGGCGGCTATCCCCAGGGACGCCGGTGCGGCACGATAGGGGGACGATCACTCGAGTAGCCACCAGCAGATAGCCCCTGCCAACTAAGGAGCGGAAGTTGACCACCGAGTTCGCGCGCAACGATCTGGCCAAAACCCCAAGCAGCGCAAGCGAACCCGACCGGGTTCGGGTGATCCGCGAAGGTGTGGCGTCCTATCTGCCCGACATCGATCCCGAGGAGACCGTCGGAGTGGCTGGAGTCCTTCGACGAGCTGCTGGCGCGTTCCGGACCGGCGCGGGCGCGCTATCTGATGCTGCGCCTGCTCGAACGGGCCGGCGAGCAGCGGGTCGCCATCCCGGCACTGACTTCGACCGACTACGTCAACACCATCCCGACCGAGCTGGAGCCGTGGTTCCCCGGCGATGAAGATGTCGAACGTCGCTACCGGGCCTGGATCAGATGGAACGCGGCGATCATGGTGCATCGCGCCCAACGCCCGGGGGTGGGTGTGGGCGGCCACATCTCGACCTATGCATCCTCGGCGGCGCTCTACGAGGTCGGCTTCAACCACTTCTTCCGCGGCAAATCGCATCCCGGTGGCGGCGATCAGGTGTTCATCCAGGGCCACGCGTCCCCCGGCATTTACGCGCGCGCTTTCCTCGAAGGCCGGCTGACCGCCGACCGGCTTGACGGCTTCCGCCAGGAGCACAGCCATCCCGGCGGCGGCCTGCCGTCCTACCCGCACCCGCGCC
Organism: uncultured Actinomycetota bacterium; assembly: GCA_963763005.1. Lineage (GTDB taxonomy): Bacteria > Actinomycetota > Actinomycetes > Mycobacteriales > Mycobacteriaceae > Mycobacterium. The sequence continues at coordinate 83,532 of CAVXMI010000004.1, read as the reverse complement.
TGATGCCCGACTTCTGGGAGTTCCCGACGGTGTCGATGGGCCTGGGCCCGATGAACGCGATCTACCAGGCCCGGTTCAACCACTACCTGCACGACCGCGGCATCAAAGACACCTCCGATCAGCACGTGTGGGCTTTTTGGGCGACGGCGAGATGGACGAGCCCGAAAGCCGCGGGCTGGCGCACGTAGGGGCGCTGGAAGGCCTGGACAACCTGACCTTCGTGATCAACTGCAACCTGCAGCGCCTCGACGGCCCGGTGCGCGGCAACGGCAAGATCATCCAGGAGCTGGAGTCGTTCTTCCGCGGCGCCGGCTGGAACGTCATCAAGGTGGTGTGGGGCCGCGAATGGGACGCCCTGCTGCACGCCGACCGCGACGGCGCGCTGGTGAACCTGATGAACACCACTCCCGACGGCGACTACCAGACCTACAAGGCCAACGACGGCGCCTACGTGCGCGACCACTTCTTCGGGCGCGACCCGCGCACCAAGGCGCTGGTGGAGAACATGAGCGACCAGGAGATCTGGAACCTCAAGCGCGGTGGCCACGACTACCGCAAGGTCTACGCCGCCTACCGCGCCGCCGTCGACCACAAAGGACAGCCCACGGTCATCTTGGCCAAGACCATCAAGGGCTACTCGCTGGGCAAGCACTTCGAGGGCCGAAACGCCACCCATCAGATGAAAAAACTTACGCTGCAAGATCTTAAGGACTTCCGCGACGCCATGCGCATTCCGATCAGCGACGCGCAGCTCGAGGAGGACCCCTACCTGCCGCCGTACTACCACCCCGGTTCGGACGCCCCGGAGATCCGTTACCTGCTCGACCGGCGCCGCACCCTCGGCGGCTTCCTGCCCGAGCGGCGCACCAAGTCCAAGGTGCTCACGCTGCCCCCGCGCGACGTCTACAAGGCGCTGAAGAAGGGCTCGGGCCAACAGGAGGTGGCCACCACCATGGCGCACGGTGCGCACGTTCAAGGAACTGTTGCGCGACAAGGAGATCGGCCACCGGATAGTTCCCATCATCCCCGACGAGGCCCGCACCTTCGGCATGGACTCGTGGTTCCCGAGCCTGAAGATCTACAACCGCAACGGCCAGCTCTACACCGCTGTCGACGCCGAGCTGATGCTGGCCTACAAGGAAAGCAAAATCGGCCAGATCCTGCACGAGGGCATCAACGAAGCCGGTTCCACCGCCTCGTTCACCGCCGTCGGCACGTCGTACTCGACCCACAACGAGCCGATGATCCCGATCTACATCTTCTATTCGATGTTCGGGTTCCAGCGCACCGGCGACGGGTTCTGGGCCGCGGCCGACCAGATGGCGCGCGGCTTCCTGCTCGGCGCCACCGCAGGGCGCACCACGCTGACCGGCGAAGGTCTGCAGCACGCCGACGGCCACTCGTTGCTGCTGGCCGCCACCAATCCGGCGGTGGTGGCCTACGACCCGGCGTTCGCCTACGAGATCGCCTACATCATCGAAAGCGGGCTGGCAGCGGATGTTCGGGAAGAACCCGGAGAACGTCTACTTCTACATCACCATCTACAACGAGCCGTACGTGCAGCCGCCCGAGCCGGAGAACTTCGACCCCGAGGGCGTGCTGCGGGGCATCTACCGCTACCGCGCGGCCAAGGAGAAGCGCTCCAACACGGCGCAGATCCTGGCCTCCGGGGTGTCGATGCCCGCGGCGCTGCGGGCCGCCGACATGCTGGCCGACCGAGTGGGACGTGGCCGCCGACGTGTGGTCGGTGACCAGTTGGGGCGAGCTGAACCGCGACGGTGTCGCCGTCGAGAAGGAGCGGCTGCGCCACCCCGACCAGCCGGCCGGGGTGCCCTACGTGACGAAGGCGCTGGAAAAGACCAGCGGCCCGGTGGTCGCCGTGTCGGACTGGATGCGGGCAGTGCCCGAGCAGATCCGGCCGTGGGTGCCCGGCACCTACGTCACGCTGGGCACCGACGGGTTCGGCTTCTCCGACACCCGGCCCGCCGCGCGGCGCTACTTCAACACCGACGCCGAGTCGCAGGTGGTCGCGGTGCTCGAGGCGCTGGCCCGCGACGGCGAGATCGACCCGTCGGTGGCCGTCGCGGCCGCCCAGCAGTACCGGATCGACGACGTGCTGGCCGCGCCGGAGCAGACGTCGGATCCCGGTCCCGGGGCCTAGCGGCCGGCTTCCAGCGAGAAGCCAGCGTCACATTCGCGCCGCGGTCATAAGACATCGCTAAGATCCACCAGGCGCTTTGGCGAGAATCTTCCAGAAAACAGGCGTAGATTTTAGGGGTGAACGACAACCAGTGCGCATTCGATGCCGCCCAGGTCGCCGCTGGAACTGCTGGACAACGTGCCCGACTCGCTGCTGCGGCGGTTGAAGCAGTACTCCGGCCGGCTGGCCACCGAGGCGGTCTCGGCCATGCAGGAGCGGCTGCCGTTCTTCGCCGACCTGGAAGCCTCCCAGCGCGCCAGCGTGGCGCTGGTGGTGCAGACCGCGGTGGTGCAACTTCGTCGAGTGGATGCGCGACCCGCACAGCAACGTCAGCTACACCGCGCAGGCGTTCGAGCTGGTGCCCCAGGACCTGACGCGACGAATCGCCCTGCGCCACAGCCGTCGACATGGTGCGGGTCACCATGGAGTTCTTCGAAGAAGTGGTGCCGCTGCTGGCCCGCTCCGAAGAGCAGTTGACCGCGCTCACCGTGGGCATCCTGAACTACAGCCGCGACCTGGCATTCACCGCCGCCACCGCCTACGCCGACGCCGCCGAAGCGCGGGGCGCCTGGGACAGCCGAATGGAGGCCAGCGTCGTCGACGCCGTGGTACGCGGCGACACCGGACCGGAGCTGCTGTCCCGCGCCGCCGCGCTGAACTGGGACACCACCGCGCCGGCGACGGTCGTGGTCGGCACCCCGGCCACCGGGCGCGAGGCTCAACGGCGAGGCGGCAGCGGGCGGGCCAGCCAGGACGTCCGCGATATCGCCCTCCGCCACGGCCGGGCGGCGCTCACCGACGTGCACGGCACCTGGCTGGTGGCCATCGTCTCCGGCCAGCTGTCGCCGACCGAGAAGTTCTTCAACGAACTGCTCGGCGCGTTCTCCGACGGACCGGTGGTCATCGGGCCGACCGCACCCATGCTGACGGCGGCCTACCACAGCGCCAGCGAAGCGATCTCCGGGATGAACGCCGTCGCCGGCTGGAGCGGCGCCCCGCGGCCCGTGCTGGCCCGCGAACTGCTGCCGGAACGGGCCCTGATGGGCGATGCATCAGCGATCGTGGCGCTGCACACCGACGTCATGCGGCCACTGGCCGATGCCGGCCCGACGCTCACCGAGACCCTGGACGCGTATCTGGATTGTGGCGGCGCGATTGAGGCTTGTGCCAGGAAATTGTTCGTTCATCCAAACACCGTGCGCTACCGGCTCAAGCGGATCGCCGACTTCACCGGGCGCGATCCCACGCTGCCACGCGATGCCTACGTCCTTCGGGTGGCGGCGACGGTGGGCCGACTCAACTATCCGACGCCTCCTCCAGCGTCGGAAACAGTGCCGTGCCCTCGCTTCCGCTCGCCGGTCAGAGGGGGCAGACGGGTGCAGTGGCGCAATCAGGCGGATAGTGATCTAGATGACAGATCGCGCGCCGATCTCAAACATGTAGCTTACGGGCCTTTTTGTAGGAGTCTATACAAAAACCTAAGACGAGGTTCATAATCTGTTACACCCCGCAAAACCGTGTTCACAGTGTTCTCTTAGACACGTGATTGCATTTCTTGCACCCGGACAGGGTTCCCAGACCCAGGGCATGCTGTCGCCGTGGCTGGAACTGCCCGGCGCAGCGGACCAGATCGCGTCCTGGTCGCAGGCCAGTGGCCTCGATCTGGCGCGGCTGGGCACCACCGCGTCGACCGAGGAGATCACCGACACCGCGGTCGCCCAACCGCTGATCGTGGCGGCCACTCTGCTGGCCCACCAGGAGCTGACCAAGCGCGGCCTGCTCGCCGGTCGGCAGCTCATCGTGGCCGGCCACTCGGTCGGCGAGATCGCGGCCTACGCCATCGCCGGTGTGATGGCCGCCGACGACGCCGTCACGCTGGCCGCCACCCGCGGCGCCGAGATGGCCAAGGCGTGCGCCACCGAGCCGACCGGCATGTCCGCGGTGCTCGGCGGTGACGAGGCCGAGGTGCTGGCCCGCCTCGAGCAGCTCGACCTGGTCCCCGCCAACCGCAACGCCGCCGGCCAGATCGTTGCCGCCGGCCAGCTGACCGCGTTGGAAAAGCTCGCCGAGGACCCGCCGGCCAAGGCCCGGGTGCGCGCACTGGGCGTCGCCGGAGCGTTCCACACCCAGTTCATGGCCCCGGCGCTGGATGGCTACGCCGCAGCGGCGGCGCTGCATCGCAACCGCCGAGCCCACCGCCACGCTGCTGTCCAACCGCGACGGAAAGCCGGTCGCATCCGCCGCAGCGGCGATGGAGACCCTGGTCTCTCAGCTGACCCAGCCGGTGCGCTGGGACCTGTGCACCGCGTATCTGCGGGAACGCACTGAACCTCATGTCACGGCGATCGTGGAGTTCCCGCCCGCGGGCACCCTCACCGGTATCGCCAAACGCGAACTTCGGGGGGTTCCGACGCGAGCCGTCAAGTCACCCGCAGATCTGGACGAGCTGGCAAACCTTTAGCTGCCGGCTTGACCATTTGCAAGGCCAGAACAACCACCAATGCACGTCAGTTTGTTTTACACACAACACATTACGAAGGGAAGCACGCTGTGGCCGTCACTCAGGAAGAAATCATCGCCGGTATCGCCGAGATCATCGAAGAGGTCACCGGTATCGAGCCGTCCGAGGTCACCCCGGAGAAGTCGTTCGTCGACGACCTGGACATCGACTCGCTGTCGATGGTTGAGATCGCCGTGCAGACCGAGGACAAGTACGGCGTCAAGATCCCCGACGAGGACCTTGCTGGTCTGCGTACCGTCGGTGACGTCGTCTTCTACATCCAGAAGCTCGAGGAAGAGAACCCCGAGGCCGCCGAGGCGCTGCGCGCGAAGATGACGTCGGATCACCCCGAGGCAGCGGAGACCAAGTGACCAAGCCTTCCACTGCTAATGGCGGTTACCCCAGTGTTGTGGTAACCGCCGTCTCGGCAACGACGTCGATCTCGCCTGACATCGAGGGCACGTGGAAGGGTCTGTTGGCCGGCGAGAGCGGCATCCACGTCCTTGAAGACGATTTCATCACCAAGTGGGATCTGCCGGTCAAGATCGGTGGCCACCTCAAGGAGTCGGTGGACAACCACATGGGCCGGCTGGACATGCGGCGCATGTCGTACGTCCAGCGGATGGCCAAGTGGCTGAGCGGTCAATTGTGGGAGTCCGCCGGCAACCCGGAGGTCGATCCGGACCGGTTCGCCGTCGTCGTCGGCACCGGTCTGGGTGGCGCCGAGCGGATCATCGAGAGCTATGACCTGATGAACGAGGGCGGCCCCCGCAAGGTGTCCCCGCTGGCCGTTCAGATGATCATGCCCAACGGCGCCGCGGCGGTGGTGGGTCTGCAGCTCGGGGCCCGTGCCGGGGTGATGACTCCGGTGTCAGCCTGCTCGTCGGGCTCGGAGGCCATCGCCCACGCATGGCGTCACATCGTCATGGGCGATGCGGACATCGCCGTCTGCGGCGGCGTGGAGGGCCCCATCGAGGCGCTGCCGATCGCGGCGTTCTCGATGATGCGGGCCATGTCGACTCGCAACGACGAGCCCGAGCATGCGTCGCGGCCGTTCGACAAGGACCGCGACGGCTTTGTGTTCGGCGAGGCCGGCGCGCTCATGGTCATCGAGACCGAGGAGCACGCCAAGGCCCGCGGCGCCAAGCCGCTGGCCCGGTTGCTGGGTGCGGGCATCACCTCGGACGCCTTCCACATGGTGGCGCCCGCGGCGGACGGCGTGCGCGCCGGTAGGGCGATGACGCGGTCGCTGGAGCTGGCCGGCTTGTCCCCCAAGGACATCGACCACGTCAATGCGCACGGAACGGCGACGCCGATCGGCGACGCCGCGGAGGCCAATGCCCTGCGGGCCGCCGGTTGCGAGCAGGCCGCGGTGTACGCGCCGAAGTCGGCGCTGGGCCACTCCATCGGCGCTGTCGGCGCACTCGAGTCGGCGCTCACGGTGCTGGCGCTGCGCGACGGCGTCATCCCGCCCACCCTGAACTACGAAACACCGGACCCCGAGATCGACCTTGATGTTGTCGCAGGCGAACCCCGCTACGGCGAGTACCGCTACGCGATCAACAACTCGTTCGGGTTCGGCGGCCACAATGTGGCGCTCGCCTTCGGGCGTTACTAAGCACGGAAGGAACGTTCGTTAAACCCATGACGCCATCGCCACAGCTGGTTACGGGGAAGGCTTTCCCCAATGTGGTCGTCACCGGCATCGCCATGACGACGGCACTGGCATCTGACGTGGAGACCACCTGGAAGTTGTTGCTCGACGGCCAGAGTGGAATCCGTACGCTCGACGACCCGTTCGTGAAGGAGTTCGACCTACCGGTTCGCATCGGCGGACACCTCCTGGAGGAATTCGACAGCCAGCTGACACGGATCGAGCTGCGCCGGATGAGTTACCTCCAAAAGATGTCCACTGTGCTCGGCCGCCGGGTGTGGGAGAGCGCCGGCTCGCCGGAGGTCGACACCAACCGGTTGATGGTGTCCATCGGCACCGGACTGGGTTCGGCCGAGGAGCTCGTCTTCGGGTACGACGACATGCGCGCGCGCGGTTTCAAAGGGGTCTCCCCACTAGTCGTACAGAAGTACATGCCCAACGGCGCGGCCGCGGCGGTGGGCCTGGAACGCCATGCCAAGGCCGGGGTGCTGACGCCGATATCAGCGTGTGCGTCCGGTTCCGAAGGCATCGCCCATGCGTGGCAACAGATCGTGCTCGGTGAGGCCGACATGGCGATCTGCGGTGGCGTCGAGACAAAGATCGAGGCGGTGCCCATCGCGGGGTTCGCCCAGATGCGCATCGTGATGTCGACGAACAACGACGACCCCGCCGGTGCGTGTCGCCCGTTCGACAAGAATCGCGACGGTTTCGTGTTCGGCGAGGCCGCCGCACTGATGGTGATCGAGACCGAGGAGCACGCAAAGGCTCGCGGCGCCAACATCCTGGCCCGGCTGATGGGTGCCAGCATTACCTCGGACGGCTTCCACATGGTGGCACCGGACCCCAACGGGGTGCGCGCCGGGCATGCGATCACACGGGCGATCCAGCTCGCGGACCTGACCCCCAACGACATCGACCACGTCAACGCCCACGCCACCGGCACCCAAGTCGGTGACCTGGCCGAGGGCAAGGCCATCAACAACGCCCTGGGCAGCAACAAGCCCGCGGTGTATGCGCCCAAGTCCGCTCTCGGCCACTCGGTGGGTGCGGTCGGCGCGGTGGAATCGATCCTGACCGTGCTCGCGTTGCGCGACCAGGTCGTGCCGCCGACACTGAATCTGGTAGACCTCGACCCCGAGATCGACTTGGACGTGGTGGCGGGTGAGCCGCGACCCGGCAACTACCGGTATGCGATCAACAATTCGTTCGGATTCGGCGGGCACAACGTGGCACTCGCCTTTGGGCAGTACTGATCCCGAGCTTCACTCGACAAGGAGACCTGCGATGACAATCATGGCCCCCGAGGCGGTTGGCGAGTCGCTCGACCCCCGCGACCCGCTGCTGCGCCTGTGCGCTTTCTTCGACGACGACAGCGTGGAGCTGCTGCACGATCGCGACCGCTCCGGCGTGCTCGCCGCGGCGGGCACCGTGAACGGCATGCGCACCATCGCGTTCTGCACGGACGGCACGGTGATGGGCGGCGCCATGGGTGTCGAAGGCTGCGCGCAGATCGTCAACGCCTATGACACCGCCATCGAGGAGCAGAGCCCGATCGTGGGCATCTGGCACTCCGGTGGTGCCCGGCTGGCCGAAGGTGTGCGGGCGCTGCACGCGGTGGGACAGGTGTTCGAGGCCATGATCCGCGCATCCGGCTACATTCCGCAGATCTCGGTGGTCGTCGGCTTCGCTGCCGGCGGCGCCGCCTACGGACCGGCGCTGACCGACGTCGTCGTGATGGCCCCGGAAAGCCGGGTGTTCGTCACCGGGCCGGACGTGGTGCGCAGCGTCACCGGCGAGGACGTGGACATGGCCTCGCTCGGCGGTCCCGAGACCCACCACAAAAAGTCCGGGGTGTGCCACATCGTCGCCGAAGACGAGCTCGACGCCTACGAGCGCGGCCGCCGACTGGTCGGATTGTTCTGCCAGCAAGGTCATTTCGACCGCAGTAAGGCAGAGGCCGGTGACACTGACATCCACGCGCTGCTGCCTGAATCGTCGCGGCGGGCCTACGACGTGCATCCTGTTGTGACCGCGATCCTCGACGAGGGCACGCCGTTCGAAGAGTTCCAGGCCCGGTGGGCGCCGTCCATGGTGGTCGGGCTGGGCCGTTTGTCGGGCCGGACGGTCGGCGTACTGGCCAACAACCCGCTGCGACTGGGCGGCTGCCTGAACTCCGAAAGCGCGGAGAAGGCAGCACGTTTTGTGCGGCTCTGCGACGCGTTCGGCATTCCGCTGGTCGTCGTCGTCGATGTGCCCGGCTATCTGCCGGGTGTCGACCAGGAGTGGGGCGGCGTGGTGCGCCGCGGCGCCAAGCTGCTGCACGCTTTCGGTGAGTGCACCGTTCCGCGTGTCACGCTGGTCACCCGAAAGACGTACGGCGGGGCCTACATTGCGATGAACTCCCGCTCGTTGAACGCAACCAAGGTGTTCGCCTGGCCGGACGCCGAGGTCGCGGTGATGGGCGCCAAGGCGGCCGTGGGCATCCTGCACAAGAGGAAGCTCGCCGCGGCACCGGACCACGAGCGCGAAGCGCTGCATGACGAACTGGCAGCCGAGCACGAGCGGATCGCCGGAGGCGTGGACAGCGCCATCGACATCGGTGTCGTCGACGAGAAGATCGACCCGTCGCACACCCGCAGCAAGCTCACCGAAGCGCTGGCTCAGGCGCCGGCACGCCGCGGCCGGCACAAGAACATTCCGCTGTAAGCGGCCCGTCTGCTCGGCGGGTTTAGTGTGTGGCGATGTCGTCGGGTGCTGTTCCCTGCCGGTAGAACATGAACCGGCAGGGCTGCCCGTCCTTGGCGAGGGTCACGGGTCTGCGGAACTCCATGCGGACCTTGTCCTGGATCGCTTGATAGCCGGTGATGTCATGGTCGCATCCGAGTGGAGCCAGCTCCGGTACTGTCAGCGCCGCGATCTCGCAGTTTCGGCACTGATGCACGATCATCATCTTCAGATCGCCGTGATCGACAAGCTCGTTGGGGTAGTTCGGGTCGTCGGCGAACATGGCCTTGTGATAGCTCCAGAACGCTTCGAATGGGTCATCGAACCCCGCGAGCCGATCCGCTTGATAGAACTCGTTCATCATGAATCGGGAGCTTTGCTGGATCGCCGCCTTCGCGAACTGGTATGCCCGTTGTTTACCCGACGTCCGGGCCAGGTCGCGGTAGATGACGACGAGCAAGATCCACTCGAACTCGGCAAGCACACCAAACGTCCTGCCCATCAGCGCAAACCCGGCACGGGACGTCCGCACAGCAGGGATCAGCGCGACGGGCAACCGCAGCCAGAAGCCGAGGAACCGACTCCACCCCAGCTCAGCGTGGAGGTTGCGGGCGAACACCCGGGAGACGCGAAGTTTGGTCGCAGTCGACCGGGGAAGGAAGGGAAAGTGCTGCCCGTAGTGCGGCAGGGCACTGACCTCATCGTGGCGTCGATGGCCTGGCATCGTCTTCTCCCTTCGTTACGGTGGTCCGAGTCAACCCGCTCGATGCGGCGGCCCGGCCAGACCGGGCCATCGACGGGTCGCGTTGCGCCAACAGCTTGCGGATGGGGCCGAGGGCGGTGTTCACACCAACGAACCGCGTGAGCGTGTCACGGGCTTTGGTGACCAACCGTCCACGGCGGAACATCAGCCGTGCGAGCTGGCCTGCGTCGCCACATCCGTCGTCTCCGGCATCTCAGGACTCGCTTCCGTTGTGGACCACCTGGTCCACAACTACTCTAGCATCGTTGGACCAGGCGGTACAACACGCTAGGCTGACCCTCGTGCCAGCAGGTGAACTCACGCCGGAACGCCGCCGCCGGTTGCTCGAGACGGCCGCACGGGAGTTCGCCGCTAAGGGGTACGAGCATGCCTCACTCAACGCGATCATCCGCGACTGTGACATGAGAAAGAGTTCCTTCTACCACTACGTCGGGTCGAAGGCGGCACTGTTTGACGTGGTGGTGCAGGAGGCGATGAACGAGTTGGCCCGTGTGCTCGACATCCCGCCACCATCGGAGTTGGCCGGCCCGCACTACTGGGACACGGTGACCCGACTGGTCGCCGAAGTGCTGGCCGTCGCGGCTCGCGGGGACTGGTATGCGGACGTGGGAAGACTCTTCTACCTGCCGGACGCTCCCGTCGCGCATTGTCCGATGGTGCGCGAGGTGCTGCAGTCCATTGGCGAATGGCTGCGTCAGGCGCTGGCGAGCGGCCGTGCCTGCGGCGCCATCCGCGACGACCTACCCCCGTCGTTGCAGATGGCGCTCGTGAGCGACGTTTTGCGTTGTCTCGACCACTGGTCTCTGCAGCACATGCACGAGTATCCGAGGCCAGCACAAGCCGACATCACCCGAGGACAGATCGACATCCTGCGTCGGCTACTCGCTCCCTGAACGACATGCTGTAGTGGAGCCGAGCGCACCGAGCAGGTACAGCCTGCGCCGAGGACGTCGTAGCGCGTGTTAGCTCCCGACTAGGAACCAGCGACTCCGGCAAGGAACTCTTCGGCCACACCGACAACCCGCTCGCGATCGCGCGGCACCAGACCGATCCGGGTCCGGCGATCCAGGATGTCATCGACATCCAGTGCACCCTCATGGGTCACCGCGTATTCGAACTCCGCCCGGGTCACGTCGATACCTTCGGTGACGAGCTCGCCAGGCCGCTCGCAGGTGGCGGCGGTGACAACGTTGGCGGCCTCAGCCCCGTAACGCGCTGTCAGCGATTCCGGCAGACCGACTCCCGAACCCACGGTCGGCCCGGGATTCGCCGGCGCTCCGATCAGCGGCAAGTTCCGAGTCCGGCACTGCGCGGCGTGCAGGTGCCGCAGGCTGATGGCGCGATTCAGGACATCCTCTGCCATATAGCGGTATTCGGTCAGCTTGCCGCCGACCACGCTAATGACACCGGTGGGCGATTCGACAACGGCGTGATCTCGCGAAACATCGGCGGTGCGGCCTTCGCCGGTGTCGATCAGCGGCCGCAGACCGGCGTAGGCACCAATGACATCCGTCGTATGCAGCGCGGTCCCCAATGCGGTGTTCACCGTGTCCAGCAGGAACATGATTTCCTCCGAAGACGGCTCTGGCACATCGGGAATCGGGCCGGGAGCATCTTCGTCGGTCAACCCCAGGTAGACCCGCCCCAGCTGCTCGGGCATGGCGAACACGAACCGGTTGAGCTCACCCGGAATCGGAATAGTCAGCGCCGCAGTCGGATTGCCGAAGGCGCTGGCATCGAAGACGAGATGGGTCCCGCGGCTGGGCCGCAACTTCAGCGAGGAGTCGATTTCGCCGCCCCACACCCCCGCCGCGTTGATGACGGCACGGGCCGACACATCGAACGACTGTCCGGTGCGCTGGTCGGTCAGCCGCACCGAGGTGCCAGTGGCCTTGGACGCGGCCACGTAGGTGAGGATCCGGGCGCCGTGCTGGGCGGCGGTGCGCGCGACTGCGGTTACCAGTCGGGCGTCATCGATCAATTGCCCGTCGTAGTTGAGCAGGCCACCGTCCAGGCCGTCACGCGCAACGGTAGGCGCCATCTCCACGACACGCTGCGCTGAGATTTTGCGCGATCGGGGCAGGGTCGAGGACGGTGTACCCGCCAGCACCCGCAAGGCGTCACCGGCCAGAAAACCGGTGCGCACCAACGCACGCTTGGCGTAATTCATCGACGGCAGCAACGGGACCAATTGCGGCATCGCATGAACGAGATGGGGGGCATTGCGCGTCATCAGGATTCCGCGTTCGACGGCGCTGCGCCGGGCAATGCCCACGTTGCCGGTCGCAAGATAGCGCAGCCCGCCGTGCACCAGTTTGGAGCTCCAGCGGCTGGTGCCGAATGCCAGATCGTGCTTTTCCACCAGGGCCACCTGCAGACCTCGGGACGCGGCGTCCAGGGCGATGCCGACGCCGGTAATGCCGCCGCCGATGACGATGACGTCGAGGGGCCCGCCGTCGGCGAGTGCCGTCAGGTCGGCGGTGCGGCGCGCGGCGTTGAGAGCGGTCGAGTTGGGCATCAGGACAGGTATCCGTTCAGTGAGTAGGTGAGTTCGGCGGCCAGCGCTTCGGCATCGAGGATCGGACTGACGATGTCGGCGGATTGAATGGTCGACTGGGCGATCAGCAACACCATGGTCGCGAGTTGGCGGGGGTCGCCGGGGCGGACGCTGCCCGTTCGCTGTGCCACTTGCAGCCGGCCCGCCAGCCCCTCGATCAGGAACTGCTGGCTGGCACCGAGGCGCTCGGTGATGTAGACCCTGGCCAGCTCCGAGTGCATCACCGTCATCACCAGTTCGTCGCCCCGCAACCGGTCGGCCACCGCGACAGCCTGTCTGACCAACGCCTCCCGGTCGTTCCCGTCGAGTGGCACGTCACGCAAAACGTTGGCGATATGGCTGGTCAGCAGCGTCGACATAATCGACTGCGTGTCCGGCCAGCGGCGGTACACCGTCGGGCGGCTGACGCCCGCGCGCCGTGCGATCTCAGCGAGTGTCACCCGGTCAACGCCGAAATCGAGGACACAGCTCGCCGCCGCCTGAAGTATGCGGTCCCCGGTATCTTCGGGAGCATTACTCATTGACAGCATATGTAATACTGTAACGCATGACGCATCCTGAGGAACTCCTTCCGCCAATGAAATGGAACGCGTGGGGAGATCCCGCCGCGGCCAAGCCGCTTTCCGATGGAATCCGGTCTTTGCTGAAGCAGGTTGTGGGCCTAGAGGATTCGGATGGGGCCGAGCTCGACCCCGACCAGGTGCAGCTGCGCCCGTCCGCCTTGTCGCAGACAGATCAGGACGCGCTGGCCGAGATCGTCGGCGCCGAATACTTCCGCGCCGCGGACCGCGACCGGTTGCTGCGCGCCGGCGGCAAGTCCACCCCCGACATGCTGCGGCGAAAGGACACCGGGGTCCAGGATGCGCCCGACGCGGTGCTGCTGCCCGGCGACGAGGACACCGTCGTCGCGATCCTGCGCTATTGCTCCGACCATGGCATTGCCGTCGTCCCGTTCGGCGGTGGCACCAACGTCGTCGGTGGGCTTGATCCCGTTCGTGGCGAGTTCGGCGCTGTGGTGTCGCTGGATTTGCGACGCTTCGACCAACTCCTCTGGATCGACGAGGTGTCCGGCGAGGCCGAGTTGGGGGCCGGCGTCACCGGCCCGGAGGCCGAACGTCTGCTGGGCGAACACGGCTTCTCGCTCGGGCACTTCCCGCAGAGCTTCGAGTTCGCCACCATCGGAGGCTTCGCGGCGACCCGCTCGTCCGGCCAGGACTCGGCCGGTTACGGCCGGTTCAACGAGATGATCCTCGGGCTACGCATGATCACTCCGGTGGGCGTGCTGGATATGGGCCGGGTAGCCGCTTCGGCGGCAGGCCCAGACCTGCGCCAGCTTCTGATCGGCTCAGAGGGCGCCTTCGGCGTCATCACCCAGGTACGGCTGCGGGTGCACCGGGTACCGGAAACCGTCCGTTACGAGGCGTGGTCGTTCCCCGATTTCGCGACCGGAACCGCGGCTCTGCGTGCTGTCACCCAAACTGGCACCGGCCCCACCGTCGTCCGGCTTTCCGATGAGGCCGAGACCGGAGTCAATCTCGCCACCACCGAGGCGATCGGGGAAAACCAGATCACCGGCGGCTGCCTGGGGCTCACCTTGTTCGAGGGCACCAAGGAACACGCCGAGAGCAGGCACGCCGAGACGCGTGCGTTGCTCCAAGCCCAGGGCGGCACGTCGCTGGGCGAGGGGCCGGCGCGGGCCTGGGAGCGTGGCCGGTACGCCGCGCCATACCTGCGCGACTCCTTGCTGGCCGCCGGCGCGCTCGCCGAGACCCTCGAGACCGCCACTGTGTGGTCCAATATCCCGGTGCTGAAGGCCGCTGTCACCGAAGCGCTCACCACCTCGCTGGCCGAATCGGGCACACCTGCGCTGGTGATGTGCCACGTGTCGCACGTGTATCCCACCGGCGCATCGTTGTACTTCACTGTCGTCGCCGGACAGCGGGGCAATCCGATCGAGCAATGGCGGGCCGCCAAGAAGGCCGCGTCGGATGCGATCATGGCCACCGGCGGAACCATTACCCACCACCACGCCGTCGGTGCCGACCACCGGCCCTGGATGCGCGACGAGGTGGGCGATCTGGGCGTGCAGCTGTTGCGCGCGGTCAAGGCGACATTGGATCCGGCCGGAATCCTCAATCCCGGCAAGCTGATTCCGTGACCCCAGACAACCCCGTGAACCCCATCGCCGGGCAGCTGCGCCGGCACGAGATCAGCAAGGTGACCGCGGTGACCAATCCCCTGTCGGGGCACGGCGCCGCGGTCCAGGCCGCGCAACACGCGATCGCCCGGCTGCAGCATCGCGGTGTGGAAGTCATCGAGATCGTGGGTGAAAACGCCGACGATGCGCGCTATCTCGTCGCCGCGGCCCTCGAGAAGGGCACCGACGCGGTAGTGGTCATCGGCGGCGACGGCGTCATTTCCAACGCCCTGCAGGTGGTGGCGGGTACCGACGTGCCGCTGGGAATCATCCCGGCGGGCACCGGTAACGACCACGCTCGCGAATTCGGGATTCCCACAAAGGATCCCGAGGCCGCCGCGGACATCGTCGTGGACGGCTGGACGGAAACCATTGACCTGGGCCGGATCCGGCGCGGCAATGGCCGCGAAAAGTGGGACAAGTGGTTCGGCACGGTGGCGGCAACCGGATTCGATTCCCTGGTGACCGACCGGGCCAACCGGATGACCTGGCCGCATGGACGGCTGCGGTACTACATCGCGATGTTCGCCGAACTGTCGCGGCTGCGGCTGTTGCCGTTCCGCTTGGTGCTCGACGGAACCCAAGAGATCGAGACCGATCTCACGCTGGCCGCCTTCGGCAATACCCGCAGTTACGGCGGTGGAATGCTGATCTGCCCCAACGCCGACCCCACCGACGGCCTGCTCGACATCACCATGGTGAACGAGGCATCCCGGACAAAGCTGGTCCGCTTCTTTCCCACCGCGATCAAAGGCACCCACGTCGAGCTTGACGAGGTGACCACCGCACGGGCCAAAACCATCGAAGTCGAGTGCCCCGGTATCAACGTGTACGCTGACGGCGACTACGCCTGCCCGCTTCCCGCCGAGATTTCCGCGGTTTCAGCTGCGCTGCAGATTCTGCGTCCCAACCGCTGATGAACCGGGCGTGCCTCGTGTAACGACTGGTGCGCCGAGAGCGACATCTTTTCAGACCCGCTTTACCAGGAGGAGAGATGTCGGGACACCGCAAGACCGCACTTGCCGCCTTCGCGGCTGCATCCCTGGGCAGCTCCCTGTTTCTGGCTCCTGCTGCCATGGCCACTGAGGATGCCACGTGGAACGGGAAGTACCTCGTGACGGTGTCCGCGAACGAGAAGACCGGCACCAGTATGGCGGTCAGTCAACCCGAACCTTCCCAGCAGGCGAGCTACACCTTCAGCTCGAGCTGCTCATCAGGCGTCTGCGTTGCCACGGTGACCGACGCTCCGCCGCCCAAAAATGTGTCCATCCCGCGGCCATGGCCAATCGAATACACCTGGAATGGGACTCAATGGGTACGGAAAGTCAGCTGGGAATGGGACTGTCTGCTACCTGACGGCACGATCGAATACGACCCGGCGAAATCCATCACGGCCTATACACCCGGGCCCAATGGAAGCCTCACCGGCACCTTTCATACCGACATCGCCAGCGGCGCCTGCCAGGGCACCGTCGACATGCCGGTGTCGGCCAAGCCGGCATAGCGGCCTTTAGCCGACTCCCCGGTTGAGCCAGGTCACTTCACCTGCGTCGCCGCCGTCGCGGTACACCTCGAGCGCCTCGTCCCACGCCGTCCCCAGCACCGAGTCCAGTTCGGCGGCCAGTGTGTCAGCGCCCTGCGCCATCATCACCCGAAGCCGCATCTCCCCGACCATGATGTCGCCATTGGCGCTCATCGCCCCACTCCACAATCCCAGCTGCGGGGTGTGGCTGAACCGCTGGCCGTCGACCCCGGGGCTGGGATCCTCGGTGATCTCGAACCGCAGCACCGACCAGGAGCGCAGCGCGTTGGCCAGCCGGGCGCCGGTGCCCACCGGTCCGACCCAGTTGGTGACCGCGCGCAACTGCGCGGGCATCGCCGGCTGCGGCGTCCAGACCAAGTTCGCCTTGGCCTGCAGGGTCGACGACAACGCCCACTCGACATGTGGGCACACTGCCGCGGGCGAGGCGTGGACGTACACCACACCGGCCGTAACGTCGGCAAATTGATTCGACGCACGCATCTGTTGCTCCTTCAGTTCCACGAGGGACGTCTTCCCCAACGACCTGGTGAACCCGACAAGCAGGATGCCTGCATGAAATTGTTTGTGTCGTGCGTGTCTATTGTGCCTTGTGTGACCCGTGTTGCGCTAGTGTTCAGTGCCTATCAGATTTGCTCAGATATCACCGCGTCGGAAAGAGCGGGCCACACGTCCACCGCCCACTCGCCGAAATCGCGGTCCGTAAGCACTATCAGCGCCAGATCCGCCTCGGGATCCGCCCAGATGAAACCCCCTGATTGACCGAAATGGCCGTATGTCCGCGCCGAGTTGCGCGCGCCCGTCCAGTGCGGCGACTTCGAATCCCTGATCTCAAAGCCCAGCCCCCAGTCGTTGGGCCGCTGGACGCCGTATCCGGGCAACACACCATCCAGGCCCGGGAACTGCACGGCGGTCGCGTCGGCGTGCATCTGCGCCGAGACTGTCGACGGACGCAGCAGATCACCGGCGAAAGCCGCCAGGTCCGCAACCGTCGAGGTCGCCCCGAAACCGGCGGCAGCCGTGCCACCATCCAGCCGGCTCGTCGCCATGCCCAGCGGCTCGAACACCGCCTCGGTCAGGTAGCGGCCGAACTCGATCCCCGACTCCTGCTGCACGGTCTCGGCCAGCACGGTAAAGCCGTAGTTCGAGTACATCCGGCGAGTGCCGGGCCGGGCCGGCGCGCGCTCGGAATGCATCGCCAGTCCCGAGGCATGCGCCAGCAGGTGGCGGATCGTGGAGCCGGGCGGGCCGGCCGCGGTGTCGAGGTCGACGACCCCTTCCTCGATGGCGATCTGCACTGCCCGGGCTACCAGCGGCTTGGTCACCGAAGCCAGCGCGAACACCGCAGCGGTGTCACCCCTCGTAGCCAGCACTCCGGTGGGTCCGATCACCGCGGCCGCGGCCGCCGGGACCGGCCAGTCGTCAAGAGCGTCGAGAGCGGCCATCAGGTCGGTCGCGTCACTTCCTGGCGATGTAGTAGTTGTTGATCGGGTCCGACTCGACCTCGGCCACCGCCACGTCGCCAAACCCGGCGTCGGCAAGCATCGAGGTGGCCAGCTGCCTCCCCCACATCGCCCCAAGGCCAGCGCCGTCTAGAGCCAGCGACACCGTCATGCAGTGCATCATCGAGGTCGTGTAGAGGTAGGTGCGCATCGGCACGCCGACGTTGTCCTCGAGTTGACTCGATGCCTTGATGTCGGCCATTAGCAGCACACCGCCGGGTCGCAGGGCGCGATAGATGTTCTGCAGCACGCGTGCCGGGTGCGCCTGATCGTGGATAGCGTCGAACACGGTGATGACGTCGTAGGCTTCGACCTTTTCCGGAATGTTGTCCAGCTCGGGCAGATTGTGACTCTCGAAGGTCGCGTTCCCCAGACCGAGGCGAGCCGCCTCCTCGATGGCGGCCGCAATGGCTTCATCGGAAAAGTCGATACCAGTGAACCGGCTCGCCGGGAACGCGCGCGCCATCAGGTTGACCGCGTGACCGCTGCCGCAACCGAAATCGGCCACGTCCGCTCCGGACCGCAGGCGCTCGGCAAGGCCATCGACCAACGGCAGCACGACATCGACGAGCGCGGCATCGAACACCACCCCGCTCATCTCGGCCATCAGGCCGTGGAACCGGGGAAATTCGCTGTAGGGCAGCCCGCCGCCAGCACGAAAACACCCGATGATCTTCTGTTCGACCTCGCTGAGCAGCGGAACGAACTGGGTCACCAAGGCGAGGTTGCGCGGCCCGGCCGCGCGGGTCAGCACGCCCGCTCGATGGGCCGGCAACGAGTAGGTCGCGGTCTCAGCGTCGTAGTCGACGATGCGCCCAGCGGTCATGCCGCCCAGCCACTCCCGGACATAGCGCTCGTTGAGGCCCGCAGCCTCGGCGATCTGGGCGCTGGTGGCGGACGAAAGCCCGGCCATCGTGTCCAGCAGGCCAGTCTGATGTCCAACGCTCAACAGGATCGTCAGACTCGCGCTGTCGATGGCCGCAACCATCCGTTGGCTGAATTCTTCGGCGGTCTCGAGTGCCGTCATGATCAGCGACGCTACACCGGCCTCCCCGGGCGCCGAGTCTGCATTCCGGGCCGGCAGTTCGCCCTTGGCGGCCTCAGCGCAGGTCCGGCGCCACTGGGCAGGCTCGACCGGGCCTGCGGCGCGCAGCACGGCGAACAGTAGGTTGGAGGCCATGAGTCAGACAGTGCGCGGCGTGATTTCACGAAAAAAGGGCGACCCCGTCGAGTTGGTCGACATCGTCGTTCCAGACCCCGGGCCCGGTGAGGCCGTTGTCGACATCACCGCCTGCGGCGTTTGCCACACCGACCTGACCTACCGCGAGGGCGGCATCAACGACGAGTACCCCTTCCTGCTGGGCCACGAGGCCGCGGGCACCGTCGAATCGGTCGGACCCGGGGTTACCGCGGTAGAGCCGGGCGACTTCGTGATCCTGAACTGGCGCGCCGTGTGCGGCCAGTGCCGGGCCTGCAAGCGCGGCAGGCCGCAATATTGCTTCGATACCTTCAACGCCGAGCAGAAAATGACGCTGACCGACGGCACCGAACTCACGCCCGCACTGGGCATCGGAGCGTTTGCCGACAAGACGCTGGTGCATGCCGGTCAGTGCACCAAGGTCGATCCCGCTGCCGACCCGGCCGTCGCCGGCCTGCTGGGTTGCGGAGTCATGGCCGGCCTGGGCGCCGCAGTCAACACCGGTGGGGTCGGACGCGACGACACGGTCGCGGTGATTGGCTGCGGCGGTGTGGGCGATGCCGCGATCGCCGGTGCCGCGCTGGTCGGGGCCAAAAAGATCATCGCCGTCGACACCGACAACACGAAATTGGACTGGGCCCGCAAGTTTGGTGCCACCCACACCGTCAACGCCCGCGAATTCGACGTCGTCAAAACCATCCAGGACCTCGCCGGGGGCTTCGGCGTCGACGTGGTGATCGACGCCGTCGGCCGGCCCGAAACCTGGAAGCAGGCGTTCTACGCCCGCGACCTGGCCGGAACCGTTGTGCTGGTGGGTGTGCCCACGCCCGATATGCGGCTGGACATGCCGCTGGTGGACTTCTTCTCCCGCGGCGGCGCGCTGAAGTCGTCGTGGTACGGCGACTGCCTGCCCGAACGCGACTTCCCCACCCTGATCGACCTGTACCTGCAGGGCCGGCTTCCGCTGGAGAAGTTCGTTTCCGAACGGATCGGGCTCGGCGACGTTGAGGAGGCATTCCACAAAATGCATGACGGCACGGTGCTGCGCTCGGTGGTGATGTTGTAGTGGCCCCGATTGAGCGTGTGGTCACCCACGGCACATTCGAACTCGACGGCGGCAGTTGGGAAGTCGACAACAACATCTGGATCGTCGGCGACGACTCCGACGTCGTGGTCTTCGACGCCGCCCATGACGCGGCTCCGATTCTGGCGGCCATCGGTGGCCGCAATGTGGTCGCGGTGGTTTGCACGCACGGGCACAACGATCACGTGACGGTGGCTCCCGAACTCGGTGCGGCGCTCGACGCACCGGTGCTGCTGCACCCGGGCGATGAGGTACTGTGGCGGATGACTCACCCGGACAAAGACTTTCGTAGTATTTCCGACGGCGATACGTTGCGCGTCGCCGGGACGGAGTTGCGGGCCCTGCACACCCCGGGCCACTCCCCCGGATCAGTGTGCTGGTACGCGCCAGAACTCGGCCCCGGAACGGGCATCGTGTTCAGCGGTGACACCCTGTTCTCCGGTGGGCCGGGTGCGACCGGACGCTCGTTCTCCGACTTCCCGACGATTCTGCAGTCGATATCCGAACGGCTCGGAACGTTGCCCGGCGACACCGTCGTGCATACCGGCCATGGTGACAGCACAACCGTCGGCGACGAGATCATCCACTACGAGGAATGGGTCGCCCGCGGCCACTGACGTCATTGAAGTCCTTTGCCTGCGAGCGCACGCAGAATGTCAGCCGCACCGGCCTACAAGACGCCCGCTCGCGGCCGAACGGCCTAGTGTCCGTAGAGGATCCGGCGTTTCTCGGACTGGAACTCCTCTTCGGTCATTGCTCCGGAATTCCGCAGCGCCGCCAGGATTTTGAGTTGCTCGAGCCTGATCCCCTCGTCGCCGGGTTCGTGAGCCGCAGCGGGTGTGGCCGTCACGGCCGGGGAAACGACAGTCCCGTCGGGCGACAGGGCGTGGACGTAGGGGCTCGCCGTCACCACCGCCGTGCGCCGGGTGCGACCCAGCCACATCACCGACAAGGCCAGATCGATCAGGCCGGCGACGAACATGGCAACGAACACCCACACCAGATAGCCGTATGAACTCTGGTGACCGAAAGCCAGTCGCGGATTGATGTATCCGCCGACTTGCCCGTCGGTCGTGATGTTGTAGGTGCCCTCGACGGGAACCCGAACCAGCCATACCCGCACATGCGCGTCGTTGTTGACCGTCGTTGTGCTGCCTATACTTTCGGTCACCGCCGGATGCGGCACACCGTCGGGCGGGTTGATCGAGACTCCGAGCGGTGGCACCGGCAGGCCACGGCCATCGGTACCGCCGATGACCAAGGTGTGCAGGCTGACGGTGACATCACCGGCGGGCAGGTGCACGCTGCCCGAGCCCGGGATGGGCACCTCGCCGTAGGCGTTGTACTTGTCCAGAAAGAATGCGTTGAGCACCAAGGTGATGATGAAGCCGGCCAGCGACACCACCAACATCAGGATGGCGAGGGCCAGCGAGAACTTGGCGACTCGTCTGCTACTCATCACGGCAGTCTGTCACGCGCGCGGCTTCGATGACCACGAAGCACGGCAAGGCCGACAACGCCGGCCAAGACCACAAACGCCGTCACCGGCACCCAGTCCCCCAGCCGTTGGTAGAGCGTGGCACTCGATCCCAACGGAACGCTGACCACGGTGACACCCCTGAAGTCCGACGGACACCACGCCAGTCGCCGGCCCCGGGCGTCGAAGGCCGAGCTGTCACCGGACAACCCGACATGCACCGCCGGGCGGCCCACCTCCACGGCGCGCACCGCGGGCTGGCCGGCCAACTGCGGTTGCGCCCAACTCCCTTGAAATGACGAGGTGGAGCTCTGATAAACCAATAGGCCGGCGCCGAGCTGCGCTTCGCGCCGCGCCAGATCGGAGAACGTCATCTCGTAGCTGATCAAGGGTCCGATACCGAGCTCCCCGACGTTCAGCACCGCCGGCCCGGCCCCCCGCTGCCGGTCCTCGGCGGCGGCCTTGCTGTGACGGGTGATCCATCCCAGAAACGTTCGAAGCGGCACGTATTCGCCGAATGGCACCAGACGGGTCTTCCGGTAGCTGCCCACTGATCCGTGTTCGTCGACGAGCACCGACGACTTGTAGGTGCCCCCGCCCGGCGCCGGCGCGTCGACGTTGACCAGCAGGTCCGCCCGCCGGCCAGCCAGAGTTGCGGTGAGCGCTTCAGTGGCCGCCTGACGGGCCGTCAGCACGAACCCGCCAACCCCGCACGAGGCCCGCGCCGCACCCGCCCAGGACGTCGGCGCGGCCCGTACCACCAAGAGCAGCGGGACCACGCCGAACCAGGCCAGCCACCACCACGACGGCGCGGGCAAAGCGAGCGCGGGTAGCGTGCCGAAGACCAACGCCGCCGCCCAACCGGGGATGCGCTGTCGAAGTGGCTCCCAGTGCAGGCCCATGCCGATCAGAATGCCGCTCCGATTCGCGAGCGGCGAGGGAAAGAGCACACTGGACAGGGCCCACCGGAAAAGGAGTAATACGCATGGCCAACGATCTCGTCGCTACCGTGCCCAATCTGTCCGGGAAGCTGGCAATTGTCACCGGAGCCAACAGCGGTCTGGGGTTGGGGCTGGCCCGGCGGCTGTCGGCGGCCGGCGCCGATGTCGTGATGGCGATCCGCAATCGCGCCAAAGGTGAGGCGGCGATCGAGGAAATCCGCACCACCTTTCCCGACGCCAAGCTGACCATCAAGGCCCTCGACCTGTCGTCGCTGGCCGCCGTAGCCGCTTTGGGCGAGCAACTCAACGCCGAGGGCCGCCCGATCGACATCCTGATCAACAACGCCGGTGTCATGACTCCACCAGAACGCGACACCACTGCCGACGGCTTCGAATTGCAGTTCGGCAGTAACCATCTCGGACACTTCGCGCTGACTGCACACGTGCTCCCATTGTTGCGCGCGGCCCGGGGCGCGCGCGTGGTCTCGCTGAGCAGCCTGGCGGCCCGCGGCGGCCGTATCCACTTCGACGACCTGCAGTTCGAGCAGTCGTACTCGCCAATGGCCTCCTACGGCCAGTCGAAGCTGGCAGTGTTGATGTTCGCCCGCGAACTGGACCGGCCGCAGCCGCGAGGCCGGCTGGGGCATCCTGTCCAATGCCGCGCACCCCGGCCTGTACCAAGACCAACCTGCAGATCAGCGGACCTTCGCACGGCCGCGAAAAGCCGGCGATGATGGAGCGGCTGTACAAGACGTCACTGGCGTTTCGCTCCGTTCCTCTGGCAGGAGATCAACGACGGGATTCTGCCCGCGCTCTACGCAGCCGCCACCCCGCAGGCCGAGGGCGGCGCGTTCTATGGCCCCCGCGGCTTCTACGAGGCATCCGGCGGCGGCGTAACGGAGGCCAAGGTGCCCGCTCGTGCCCGCAACGACGCTGACAGCCAACGTCTCTGGGAAGTTTCCGAGCGCCTTACCGGTGTCAGCTACCCAAGGCCGAACTGACATGGGACCGCAGATCCGGATGCCTGAATCCAGCATCGTGGTCCGGCCGGAACCGATGGAAAGCGCGACCTATACCCAGTCGTCGCGGCTGCAGGCGGCCGGTCTGGTGCCGGCGATCGCATTGTTGGAGCGGGCCGCCGAAAAGGTGGCGCTGCCCGAAGCTCCGCAGCCGATCGTCATCGCCGATTATGGCGCGGCCACAGGACACAATTCGCTGAAGCCGATGACGGCTGCAATTGCGGTGCTTCGCCGGCGCACCCGCAACGATCACGCAATCCTGGTGGCGCACACCGATGTACCGGACAACGACTTCACGGCACTATTCCGGACCTTGGCCGACGACCCGGACAGCTACCTGCACAAGGACGCGGCGTGTTTCGCTTCGGCCATCGGCAGGTCGTTTTATGGCCAGATCCTGCCGAGCAATACCGTCAACCTCGGCTGGACGTCATGGGCGATCCAGTGGCTGAGCCGGATCCCTGACGGAGCCCCAGAACTCGACGACCACGTGCAGGTCGCTTATAGCAAGAATGATGAGGCCCGCGCGGCATACGCCCACCAGTCCGCCAGAGACTGGCAGGACTTCGTGGCGTTCCGCGGACGGGAGTTATGTCCTGGCGGGCAGCTGGTGGTGCTGACGATGGCTCTCGACGAGGACGGCGAATTCGGCTACCGGCCAATGAACGACGCGCTTGTTGCGGCACTGAACGATCAGGTACGCGACGGTTTGCTGCGCCCAGAAGAGTTGCGGCGCATGGCAATTCCCGTGCTCGCCCGCAGCGAGAAGGATTTTCGCGCTCCCTTCGCGCCGAGCGGGTGGTTCGAGGGTATGACGATCGACCATCTCGACGTGTTCAACGCCGAGGACCGATTCTGGGCCCGGTTCCAATCAGACGGGGACGCAGAGGCTTTCGGCGCGCAGTGGGCGGCATTCGCCCGCGCCGCCCTCTTTCCGACCCTGGCGTCCGCGCTGGACGGTGCGGCCAGTGACCCTCGAGCAGCCGAATTCGTCCAGCAACTTGAGACTGCCATGGCCGAGCGGCTGGCGAGCGCGCCCGAGCCGATGCGGATTCCGCTCGCCTCGCTGGTGCTGGCCAAGCGCAAACGATCGCACTAGGCCGACGTTTCGACATAGCGCTGCTGCGGGTTCCAAACTGCGCCGATTACGGGGTTTTCGCGTTTGCTCGGCAACGCGACTAGTGATCCCGCGTTTGGCCAATTCCTGGGATAGCCGCAACGCCCGGAATCTGCGGGGGCAGAAGTCGCGTACTCGCCGGTGCCGACGGGCAGGGCGCGGGGGTCATCGTCGGCCTCTGACCATGCCAGCGCGGGCTGCCGGCGCGGTCTCGGTCGCCGGCGCGGTCGAGGTCGACCCCGTCGCGCTGGTATCAGCGGGTCCGCGGGCGGCCCGCAACGCCCCGCCGATAGCGGCCGTCAGTTGTGGACGCGGCGTCGTAATTACCGGTACGCCAAAGCGTCCCGACAGCGTCGTGGTGACCGACGGGATGTTGGCTCCACCGCCGACCGAAACGATCGCAACCAGGTCCGCCGCGTGAATTCCGCTGCTTCCCAAGGTTTGTTCCACAACTCTGACAACACTGTCCAGCGAATCGCGGATCGTGTCCTCGAGCTCGTTCCTGGTGAGCCGGATCTCCCCACGCATCCCCGGCAACTCCTCGGCCAGCGTGGTCACCGTGCTCAAGGAGAGTTGCTCCTTGGCATTCCGGCAGTCGATCCGCAGCCGGCTCAGCGAGCCGATCGCCGAGGTGCCCGACGGGCCGAACGAACCCGTGGCCGGCAGTTCGGACATGACGTAGTTCAACAGCGACTGGTCGACCAGATCGCCGGAGAATTCGTGATGCCGCACTGTCGCAGCGACCGGCTGACACTCGCCGGCGGCATCAACCAGCGTGATGTTGGTGCCGCTGCCACCGAAATCACACACCGCGACAATCCCGCGGGCCGGTATGCCCGGGTTGGCCCGCACCGCAAACAGGGCTGCCGCAGCATCAGGGATCAGCGACAGTGGCTGAGCTCCGTGCGACCATTCCGACACCCGGCTCAGCGCCGCGTCCAACGCGTCCAGCGCAGCAGACCCCCAGTGGGCGGGATAGGTCACTGCGACGCTTTCGGATAGGGCGCGGCCGCCGGTGGCGGTGTAGGCGAGCGCCCGCAACGCGTCGGCGACCAGCGCCTCGCTGCGGTGCATCGAGCCGTCGGCCGCCACGATTCCGACCGGGTCCCCTACCCGGTCCACGAAGTCGGTGATCACCAAGCCGGGCTCGTCCAGCCTCGGGTTCTCCGACGGCACGCCGACCTCGGGCGGGCGATGCCGATACAGCGTCAGCACGGGCTTGCGGGTGATGGCGTGATCGGCAGTTACAGCTGCCAGGTTGGTGGCACCGATCGACAGGCCCAATGCGGGCCTTGCTCCGTCTGCCATGTGGTCCAATCCCCGTGTCCGGCGGCATGGCCTCGCATGCCCCCTAGCCTCAAATTTTGTCGGTGATACCTACAGTCAATCTCAGCATCAGATGTGCGGAAGCTGTACAGCGACCGACCGCAGCCTGTCGGTCCCGGTCAGCGAATCGTGCCCGCCCCGGAGATCAGCGGCAGATCCAGCGGCGTGACCCAGCCCGGGCGACAGGTCGTTGACCGCCGGGACCGCGTTGAGCGCCCGCAGCCCGGTGGCCAGGCACCCGGCCGCGGCCGCGTCGCGCCCCGAGCCGTCGGTGAACCGGAACGCGGTCTCCTGGAAGATGCTCGGGGTGCCTTCGATGTCGACCCGGTAGACGTCGTTCTCGTGGCCCGACGGCCAGTCCGGGGCGGCGTCGTGGCCGATCCGGTTGACGTGCTCGAGCTGGATGCGCGTCTCGCCCTGGTAGACGCCGTTGATGGTGAACCGGACCGCTGCGACGTGGCCGGGCTGGATGACGCCCTTGGCGGTCTTGCGCTCGGTGGGCGTCACCCACTTGTCCCAGGTGGTGGTGATCTCGTCGAGCATGATGCCCGCCGCGTGCGCGATCATCGGGACGGTCGCGCCCCACGCGAACACCAGGATGTCGGGGTTCTCCAGCATCGGCCTGATACTCGGGCTCGCGGCCGATGCCCATCTCGCTCTCGTAGTCGCCCTCGTAGTTGGTGTAGTCCAGCAACTCCGACGCGCGCACCCGGCGCACCTCCGAGCACAGGCCCATCAGCGTCATGGGGAACAGGTCGTTGGCGAAGCCGGGGTCGATGCCGGTGGTGAAGCAGGACGACTCGCCCAGCTCGCAGGCCTCGGTGATGGGCTCGATCCAGTTCGGCGGGTTGAGGTGCATCGTCGGCCACACCCACGGCGTCATCGCGGTCGAACAGACGTCGATGCCGGCGCGCAGGAACCGGGTCGATCAGCGCGATGTTGTCGTCGGCGTGCATCGGCCGTCGGGCCGTAGTGCACCAGCGCGTCGGGTTTGAGCGCGATCAGGGCGTCGACGTCGTCGGTGGCGGTGATGCCCACCGGTTCGGGCAGCCCGCAGATCTCGCCTACGTCGCGGCCGACCTTGTCGGGATTGCTGACGCCGACCCCGACCAACTCGAACAGTGGATGCTTGACGATCTCGGCGATCACCATCTTGCCCACGAAGCCGGTGCCCCAGACGATTACCCTTTTTGAAACCCGCTTTGCGTCATGTTGCGACATCAGCACCTCCCGCTCAGCCCCAGTACCGGCTTCACCCTAAGGGTGGAACGGTGGTGACATCCAGCATCTGACACGTACCACCGGTATCCGTACCGCCGGCGTTGAGACTGACCGTCGTCACGGTTCCGGTGCTCGGGTTCGCGGGCGCGCTGCCGAGGACTCGAAACCACTCGCGTGCCGTCATACGTGGTGACACCATAGAGAACCATGACCAGACGATTGGTAGCCGCGCTACCTCAGATGAAGCATCTCAGCGGACCCTCGATCCTGTTCGCCATCGGTATCGGCTTCGTGGCCACGTGCGGTGTGGCAAACGCAACGGACGAGCAGCCGCAGGTTCGCTACGAAATGAGTGGCAGCGGCGTCGCCGAATACATGTCGTACCAAACTGTCGCCGGTCAGCAGCATGCGACAAATGTGAGCCTGCCATGGTCGACACAGTTCACTTCCTTCGTTGGTGAAGTGTTCGTGATCAGCGCACAAGGGCAAGACGCCATATCCTGCAGAATTCTGATCGATGGCAATGTGGTGAATGAACAGACGTCTACAGGGCTGCCTGGACGAGCCACCTGCGCGCACTGATCGCTACCCTGGCCCCTGCCCAGGCGAGCCGCGTGAGGCGGCAGGCGATAGTTTCGATAGGAACCGGCCAACCTGAATCACTGCAACGTGATGTGCAGCGCCGGCACGCCGTAGACCGGCCACGACGACCGGGTGAAGTAGAAGATCGTGTTCCGACGACCAGGGATGGATGCACGGGGAGTTGACAAACTTCTGCAGGGCCTCGTTCCAAGCGACCGCAAGCTCGCAACCGGTCCTTGGCGGTTTAGGCTCGCCACTGTCACCCCTTCAAGGGCGAAGCGGGACCTAGGAGGATCGCTATGGGCCTTCCCAAAACGGGAATTGCGACTCGGACGAACGGCGCGGCACCGCCTGAGGTTCCGCTTGCCGATATCGAGCTGGGCTC
The DNA here is from genome assembly GCA_963763005.1 of uncultured Actinomycetota bacterium. Taxonomy (GTDB): domain Bacteria; phylum Actinomycetota; class Actinomycetes; order Mycobacteriales; family Mycobacteriaceae; genus Mycobacterium. The sequence continues at coordinate 55,545 of CAVXMI010000004.1, read as the reverse complement.
ACTGCGGTTCTGGGAGCGAGACGACGACGTTCGCGATGGCGCCTTCGCCACCTTGCGTCGCGAGGCACCGATTTCGTTCTGGCCCGCGATCGAACTGCCCGGGTTCACCGCAGGCAACGGGCATTGGGCGCTGACCAGGCTCGACGACGTCTTCTACGCCAGCCGTCATCCGGAGATTTTCAGTTCGAGCCCCAACATCACGATCAACGACCAGACACCCGAGTTGGCTGAGTACTTCGGCTCGATGATCGTGCTCGACGATCCGCGACACCAGCGACTGCGCTCGATTGTCAGCAGGGCGTTCACTCCGAAGGTGGTGGCCCGTATCGAGGCGTCGGTGCGGGACCGGGCCCACCGGCTGGTCGCATCGATGATCGCCAATCATCCCGACGGGCAAGCCGATCTGGTCAGCGAACTCGCCGGACCGCTGCCGTTGCAGGTCATCTGCGACATGATGGGGATTCCCGAAGAAGACCATCAGCGGGTATTCCATTGGACCAACGTGATTCTCGGGTTCGGCGACCCCGATCTGGCAACCGATTTCGAAGAGTTCATCCAGGTTTCGATGGACGTAGGTGCCTACGCCACCGCGCTGGCGGAGGACCGCCGCGTCAATCACCACGACGATCTGACGACGAGCCTGGTGGAAGCCGAGGTCGACGGCGAGCGGCTGTCGTCGTCGGAGATCGCGATCGTTCTTCATCCTGCTGGTGGTGGCCGGCAACGAGACCACGCGAAACGCGATCAGCCACGGCGTGCTGGCGCTGTCCCGCTATCCCGAGGAACGAGACAAGTGGTGGTCGAACTTCGCCGGTCTGGCGCATTCAGCGGTCGAGGAGATCGTGCGGTGGGCCTCGCCGGTGGTCTACATGCGACGCACCCTCACCCGCGACATCGAGCTCAGCGGCACCAAGATGGCGGAAGGCGACAAGGTCTCCCTGTGGTATTGCTCGGCCAACCGGGACGAGTCCAAGTTCGCCGATCCGTGGACATTCGACGTGGCCCGCAACCCCAATCCGCATGTCGGCTTCGGCGGCGGAGGTGCCCACTTCTGCCTGGGCGCAAACCTGGCTCGTCGGGAGATCAGAGTCGTGTTCGACGAATTGCGCCGGGAAATTCCCGACATCGTCGCGACCGAGGAGCCCGCACGGCTGCTGTCGCAGTTCATTCATGGCATCAAGAGGCTGCCAGTCGCCTGGACTCGTTGACTGCACCACCGTCCTGTCAGCATGACTGACGTCGACGTATGCGTGGTGGGTGCCGGATTCGCTGGTCTTACCGCCGCGCTTGGGCTCAAACAGGCCGGCCATTCGGTCACGTTGCTCGAGGCTCGCGGCCGCATTCAATGGGCGGGTACCAAGACCTCAGCGCAGATGTGCGGCTGGATCGACGGCGATATGGGGGTTGCGGATGGGCTTGCTGCATTCTGCGCGTGCGGTGGCTGCTGCGCAGCATCGGCCAAGCCGACCGAGGGGCCCACCCGCGGGCCCGTCATGCGCGCCTGGGCCATCGATGCGGTCAGGGCGTAGCCGACTCCGGAGGCTCGTACACAAACAAGACGCGGGGGTACACGCTCAGCCATTCGGGGGGCTGAGGAATCCTTGCCACACAAGGAATCTTGTCGCCAAGCCACTCCAGCGCCGAGCGGTAGTCACCGATGCCCCCCGGCCGGAATGGGTAACGGTGGTAACGCGCAAACGCCTCCACGTGGAGATAGAGAACAAACTTGCCGATGCGCCCGTCCGGCATGTCCTCGAACACGATGATGCTGCGGCGCGCGACTCGGTGACACTCTCTGATCAAGGTCATCGGGTCATGGCTGTGATGCAGCACTTCGCTGAGAACGACATGATCGAACGCCTTGTCCGGGAAAGGGATTGATGTGCCGTCGAACCGGCGGAAAGGGATATCGGCCTGCCGGAAATCTTTGACGTCCACCCCGCTTGGGGCCACCCCGTGCATCTCCTGCAAATATGCCGAGAGATGTCCGGTCCCGCACCCGACGTCGAGCAGGCTATCGCCCTGACCGAGATAGTCTGCGAGCGCTTCAGCTTGGTCCCGCAGCCTGACCGCAGGCTGCATGACGTGCTGCGCTTCCGAGAGTCGCTGCCGGCCTACCCGAAGTCCGGTGCGCACCCTTTCGGAAAACGACTGTGCGGCGGTCATTTACATCCAATTCGACTCGTTGAACACCGACGAGGTCAGCCGGCTGTGAACCCTATCACGGGATGCGCTTTGCGCTGGCGAACGAAGGATTGGGACCGGCGTCTGGCGCCAGCAACCATGCCGGAGGCGGTTCTCCGGCCCGGTGTGGTCGACGGCGGCCAGGTGCGGTGCGCCGCGGGCGACGAACCTCATGCCGGCACATTCAGCGATCCCGTCGAGCAGTGCGTCCTTGTTGGTCATGTGGTTGTTTACTGTCAAGCATGCCCATCCCCGCGTTTCCCGCTCCCGACGTGCTGGCCGCCCGGCAGAAGCTCGTGCTCGACCACTTCCATGACGAGGTCCGCCAAGACTGGGACGACGTGTTGTCGACCTTCCCGCGCCCCCGCTACGAACTGATCCCGCAGATGACCGTCCACGATGGAAACGAGGCAGTGCGTGGCTACTACAACTACACGCGGACGGCCTTTCCGGACCAGGACCACGAAATCATCGCGTTGCGGCATAGCGCCGATGCGGTGATCGTTGAGTTCTGGTTGATGGGTACCCATCGGGGCTTTCTGGGCAAGGTTCCGCCCACCGGCAGCCGATTCCGGGTGCGGATGACCGCCTACTTCGTGTTCGACGAGACGGAAACCCTTGTCTGCGAACGTATTTATTTCGATACGCTGACCATGGTCAAACAGCTCCTCGGCGGCCTCGACATGAAGAAGCCGTCGAATTGGCTGCTGGCCCTGCGTAGCGTGCGTGGCCTGCTGTCGATGTCGTCGGACCAGCCGGACCCAGCGCTGACCAACACCGTGCCGCCGGCATTCGTCGAAACCACGAACTAGCTCGCCGAAAATGCTGTGACTTGCACGAATGCACTTTCCCGTGGGCGTTCGGATGCATAGACTCCCCCGCTAGCCGATGCTTCTCGAGGAGGAGGCTGCCATGCGGGTCCCACGCCGTCGTGTGTTGTGCGGCCTGTCTGCAACAGCACTGCTGGCGGGCTGTGCCACTACCAGCGTCCATGCAGGCACTACGCCGACGGCCGCACCACCGACAACCGCAGCCGCAACAGCGGTAACCTCCACCGTCGCTCCGCAACCAACTACGCCAGGCACGCGGACTCAGAAGTGGATCGACCTCCAGGTCGGCGATTGCGTGGCTGACCTGCCTCCGGCCGATCTCAGCCGCATTACCGTCACCATGGCCGATTGTGGGACAGCGCATTTAGCCGAGGTGTATCTACGCGCTCCGGTGGCCGTCGATTCCGCAATCGCCACCGTCGCCAATCGAGAATGCGCTGCGGGATTTACGCCCTACACGGGGCAATCCGTCGGCGGCAGCCCTTACTCGGTGACCTACCTCATCGACTCGCGTCAAGACAGAACCGGGACCGACCCCACTCCGAGCACCGTCATCTGTCTGCTCCAAGCCGCCAACGGTCAACTGCTGACCGGGTCTGCGCGCCGCTGACGTTCCTCGACGGCAGTGTGCGTGTCGCCGTGGAGTTATTGGGAACAGTCGTTGCCGGGCACGGCACCTATCGGCCTGGATGGAAGTGGTCGCTCCATGTCACACCAATGACAGGTCGCACCTGCGAACACCACGTCGGCTACGTCCTCAGCGGGTGCATGGTTGTGCGTAGCCGTGCGGGCCTCGAGATCAAGGTCGGTCCGAACGAGGCGTTTGCCGCAGAACCAGGACACGACGCGTGGGTGGTCGGCGACGAGCCCTGCGTCGCACTTGATTGGTCGCCGATCAACCACAAATGAACCAGTGTCGTTGAGCGCGAAGGTAACCGGTATCTCCTGAAGGTCACCATCACTACAGGTGCGCCAAGCGACGCCCTTCGATGACTACCGGTTCTGTTGCGCTGGTGGACCTTCAGCAGCCGAGTTGTTCTGCAAGGTCGAGGAAGTCAGCAGCATTGACGTCGAACTCGTCGTCGTAGGCCACGTCCGCTGGACCGCCGACCCCAAATTCCAGCGGACGTGTGACGAAGGCGGTTTGGAAACCGAGACCGCCGGCGGCGCGGATGTCGTACTTGTGGCTTGCCACCATCATGATCTCGGCAGGGTCCAGTCCCAGGTAGGTCGCGGCCATGCGATAGACCGCTGGATCGGGCTTGAACACCCCGGCCATCTCCGCAGCAAAGATGGCATCCCAAGGTAAGCCCGCTCGCTTCGAGATGTTGACCAGCGCGCACACGTCGGCGTTCGACAAGGTGGCCAACGTGAAGGTCCTCTTCAGCCGAGTCAAACCGGGCACCACGTCCGGCCATGGCTTCAAGCGCTGCCAAGCCAGTGTGAGCTCGTCGCGCTGCGTGTCCGAAAATCCCGTGACCCCGCATTCGTCCAGCACCGCGTCGAGGCTGTCCCGATACACCGAGGACACCGAAACCCATGCACCGTGGCGACTTGGGGCAGCGTCCAACGTGGCAAAGTAGCCTGTCCGCCAACGTCGCACCAGTTCGGACCAGTCGACACTCGAGCTACGACCGGCGTTGATCCGCTGCGCCTCATCGCAGACGGTCGAATGAAAATCCGTCGCCGTCCCTTGCACATCGAATAACAGCGCCTTCACCACAAGGTTCATCATGCAACGTTCCCGGGGTGCGCCCCTGACCCATCTCGTGGGCAGGGTTCATAACCCCTCGACGCGGTGATCTTGGGTTCGGGGGCGCGCGCTCGGTCGGGTGTCAGGCATCCAGTGTCCGACTGACTGCGCTATCGTTCTCGGCTCAATTCCGGCCGGCCGGGAACGGGGTTAATCTGCCTGGTTAAGACGCTTTGGCGTACCTGCGAACGAATTCATCCTCACTAAACGTGCTCGCATGCTGCTTGCCGGTGTCGTCGCGGCCGAAAAATGTCCACTGCTTTGGGCTTATCTGCGGCCCACTGATCATCTTGACCTTGTAGGGGAGATGAGTGGAATACATCGTGCCGATGATGTCACCGACCCGAATCTCCGACGGATGAATCTCCGGCGCGTCCTGCCAGTTTTGCATACCCATGCCACCATCCTCTTCCAGGTTTCCCATCATTCTAAGCCCTAGCCGGTACTAGTTTTTCCGACTTGTCCCGACCACGCGCGCAGCCGCAATGGGAGCTATAAGGTCGACCGTCGATAGCCACCCGAAGATGTCGCCTCGATATTGAGCGCCCTTCATCCCTGCCTTCACCCATCTGACCTGCGAAGACCTGGTAACACCGCTACATTCAAAAAAACAGCTGCCATGCGGGAGGGCTGCAGAACAGAAAAGAAGCCTCACTCCCCGATTATAATTGACGCCGATTGCCCTGCCCGTGTAAATGCTGGGCGCAATACTGGGGTATCTTTGATACCAATACCCAATGATAGACCTGTTTTCGAACACAGAATCTCCCAGAGCAATTTTACCAATGCTAGCGATCCATCGATTTCCGACGTCGCCCCTTTCTGCGCGTAGCCGTCTGGAAACTTGCGCTATAAGGCTGTGCGCCCGCCTCATGACTAACCCCACCGCACCGCGCCATTCATCGGCGCGAAGGCCTCAACGCCCACCGTCAAAAGCAGCTTGTGGCGACAATTCCGGTGGCCAACGATCTCAACCATTATGGTCCCGGCTATATACCTGAGGGCAAACGCTCCTCTTTTTTCCGGCCGTCATCCGTGTTCGGACCAGGAGGGGAGGGAGCTGTGGATCGCCGGGTAGGCCACTGACCAGCGCTATGTTGCTCTCGCCTGCGCCCCAGCCGGTGTTGTGGGGCGAGACCATCTCGGTACCACCTGACAACTCGGCGCGTAGGTATGGCTTTGATTCTGGCGGCCGAAGGTTGGTTTGAGCCCGATTTCGGAACCTCTACTACAAGGACCCCTGCGACCCGTTGGCATGTTCAGTGGCGGTGCCTGCTGCGGTGACGCCGTAACCGTGGCAGTGATCGATGAATGGGTACGCCCCGCCGGTCCAGTGGTCCACCCCGTCATATCCCGGCGTATCGCCGGCCGCCATTAGTTGTCCATTCCACGGGGCATCGGAAGGGATCGACGATATCGGCTGCCCAGGTCAACGTTTAGCCGTGAACGCACCCGGGTGCGCGACCAATCCCGCTGCCACTGCGATTCGTCGTTATCATCGCGGTTACCCGGGTACTTCGCGGACCGCCGAGACAAGATCTGGGCCAAGGCCAACGCATCGGCTGCAGACCTCGGAAACGAGTTCGCCATCGGTCAAAGCCAGCCGATTGCATAGATCAATCGCTGGACGGCCGTCGCTGTGTCGCGATCCCCAAGTTCGACACTCCCGCGCGTGCGCCACTCAACGGCTGCAGTCCTCGTCGTCGAACGGCGCCGCCCACCGACCCGCAACACCCCGGCGCGGTACTGAAAATCGTTGCAGCCCAAACGCTTTAGTCCTACGCGTGCCGCAGCAGTTACGCCGCCGTCGACCGCAGGTGGTACCGGCGATGAAGGTAGTGGCCGGATTCAGAAGAAACGACACTGCCTCAGCGATGTCGGACGCGGCGCCCAGTCGCGCCGGCAATCCTCGCGGGTCCTGGGCGATCCGCATAGCGAACGCGCCCGACGGCACCAATAACGTCGTTATCGGTGCCGGAACTGGCCATCATCGCTGGGCGCGGTGTCCCGCAGTTGTTCGGCCAATGTCCGGATCTCATCTCTAAGGCCATCGATTTGGGCAGCGGTAGCCGCGGCATTCTCCATATCCGTTTCCGCCACCCGCTGCACTATCCACGAGGCGAGCGATGCGGTGACCACACCAACGAGACTGATACCGCCGATCATCAACCCCACGGCGATCACTCGCCCGGTGACGGTTATTGGGAACAGGTTGCCGTAGCCGATGGTGGTCACGGTAGTGATAGACCACCACACGGCCTTTCCGAAGGAATCGATCGTGGCGCCGGGCACGTCACGTTCGGCGCCGAGGACGGCCAACGACCCCACATAGATGAGAAGGACGACGCCGGAGATGGTGAACAAGAGAATGCGGCCTCGAACGGCATCACCGACGGCCTTCTGCAACACGCCGAGCAAAACAACCAACCGCAGCAGCCGCAGCGGTCGCATGACTGGAAGCGCAACAATCAGCAGGTCGAATATGTGCCGGAGGATCCACTGCCCACGGTCAGCTGCCAAGTACAGGCGAACGACGTAGTCGACGACGAACAGGCTCCACGCGATCCAAGACGCCAACCACAGAATGCGCGCCTCCTCACCATGCGGTCGGCCAAGCACTTGCACTGAGTACATGACGAGGAAGACCACGGCGACCAAGGCGAGTGGCCACTCGGTGCGCTGCTGCCAGCGCTCCTCCTTAGATTGCTTGGTCATGCGGCTGGGCCTCCGACTAGATGATGACGTACGGTATCCGCCGAATTTCTGGCCGCTTCAGGGTAGCTGCCCAGCCGAGCACGCCGCGTTGGTGACCTGCCTCAGCCCAATTCCATTGTGGTGGGTTGCCTTTAGCAACCGAGCTGTTCTGCAAGGTCGAGGAAGTCAGCAGCATTGCTGTCGAACTCGTCGCCGACCCCAAATTCCAGAGGCTGTGAAACACGGCGTGGCGGGGCATGCTGTTAGTTAAAATCTGCGGCATCGAAGCGCTTGTTCTTATAAAGACTGCGAGGTAGGGCGTGGCCAATGGCAACGACGTCAGCAGCACGCCCCCCACCGAACAAGGCGCCGACAGCCCAGGCGAGATCGAGCCCGACTACCGGTTCACCCTGGCCAACGAGCGGACTTTCCTGGCCTGGCAGCGCACCGCGCTGGGGTTGCTCGCCGCGGCGGTCGCCCTCGTACAACTCGTTCCGGAGCTGACGGTCCCCGGCGCGCGTCGTGCGCTTGGTGTGCTGCTGGCGACCTTGGCGATCCTCACTAGCGGAATGGGGCTGCTGCGGTGGCGGCAGGCGGACCGCGCCATGAGATGCGGCCTGCCATTGCCCCGTCACCCCACACCGGGCTACCTCGCGCTGGGTCTCAGCCTGGTCGGGATCATCGCGCTTGGGTTGGTAATCGCCAAGGCGGCCATGGGTTGAGCCACTCGACGGCGGCGGGCGATCCGCCCGATCTCGGGCTAGGGGCGGAGCGGACAACGCTGGCCTGGACGCGGACGTCTTTCGCGTTGCTGGTCAACGGCGCGATGCTGACGATCAAAGACCTGCACAGCGCCGGCGGGCTGGCGGGGCTGATCCCGGCTCTCCTGGCTGCCACCGCAGCGTCGTGTACCTACGCGATCGCCTTACAACGCCAACGAACACTGGAACAACGCCCGATACCGGCACGAATCACTCCCCGCCGCCAGGTGTACGTCGTCGGGATGGCCGTGCTGGTCCTCATACTCGTGACCGCGGTTGCCCAACTGCTCTAGAAGTCACGGCGACGTCGGCGAAACATTCGCGGATCGGACTGAAGATGACGACGTCATCCGACCAGCGGCCACCAGAGATATACAACCGCATCTTGCCCACCGGTGCACTTGATCCAGGGGGTTCGAGCCGTCCAACGCGCGCCCGGGACGGCGGTGAACGTCACCATCGCGGCCATCACAACCGTCGTTACGACAACCGCTGTCACCCTCACGACCAGAGTGCGAGTAAACCAGCGCCTGGGATGTGGATGCCCGGCATGCCTGGCTCGTCGCGTTCGATCAAAGGCGCGGCGTCGCCCTCCGGGCATGCCGGGAGGCGTCACCGTGGGTACACGGCAAACGACACGCGGCGAATAGCTGACATCCTCAGTCGACGATGCGACAACCTAGCGACTGGTGTCAACGGCCCGCGCCGGCTACCCGGTCGCCGCTTTGGCGTTGAGATAGGCGGTTATCCCGTTAGTGACCGCGGCGGCACATTTCGCCCGGCCGTCCGCGCTTTCCATCTGCGCAGCCTCGTCCGCGTTCTTCATGTTGCCGAGCTCGACGAGGACTGCCGGGTACTGGGCCAGGTTTAAGCCGGCGAGATCGTCGCGGCCATACAGGCCGTCGGAACCGATATAGGTAGCGGGCTGAAAACCGGCCGCGACAAGGGAATCGCGCATCGTATGCGCCAACTGGATAGCGGGGCCCGCCTGTACGTCGTTCAGTGGCGGCTTCGAGTAGTTCACGTGGAATCCGCGGCCGGACGAGGGTCCACCGTCGGCATGGATGCTCACGATCGCGTCAGGGCGCATTGCGTTGGCCAGCGCGGCACGTTGATCGACACACGGTCCAACGGAGTTGTCGCTCTCGCGCGACAACTGTGTGTGCACGCCCAGTTGGTTGAGGGATTCAGAGATAAGCCGCACGACAGCCCAATTGAACGCATGCTCCGGGTAGCCGTCGTTCATGGCGGCACCCGTCGTGTTGCACTGCTTTGTGCCTCCCCGACCATTGGGGGCCTGTCCGTTTATTGAGGTGTCGTACACGCCGTTGTGGCCCGGATCGAGGAAGACGGCCATTCCGGCGATGCCGGCTGCGGCGCGTGGGGCATCGAGCAATGCGCTGACGCTGAGCATGGCCGGCACGACACCGGCATATTTGAAGACGTCGCGCCTTGAAACAGCTCGCAGTCGGCCGCACCGACCAGGTACGGGCTGATCATTCACCGCGCGATGGTAGCAATCAGCCCTCGCTATCGCCCGCGGTTGAGGCGCCTTACCTTGGCCTGCGCTGGGTAGAGGTAGTGCATGAGTTCGGCTCCTTCAGAGCGGTAAATCCCGCGGTCGTCGCCTTGCAACACCCAGTTGTGCTGCTCATCGGCGCGAGCGGCGAGACCATTCCAATAACGCGCATAGGCAGCCGATCGTTTGCTGTGGCAGCGCAGGATGGCCCGCGCCAGGAAGTAGATGCCGACCAGGGCAACGCACCGAACCCGCCGCCCGACCTCGAACCAGATGAAGCCATGCCCGCAAACTACTCAGCCCCACCGACATTTAGCCTTTGAGTGAGTCCGCGGGCGAGTCGAACGGACGACGACGTCTGGCCGGCAATACGCACACGAAAGCCGAACGCTTCACGTTCAGCGCGTTGAGCAGTAACTGCTGAGTCAACGCAGTCCCCCGACGATCCGAGCGCAAGGTCTCAACCGAAACACCGGAACGATCGATCGAGACGATCCGATTCGGACGCTTGCTGCTGAGCGTCGTGATCTCATCGCCCGCCCGGACCGCCGACCACACACGATCAAACAGCTCGTCGCCGAGTTCGGTCGATCTCGCGTATTCGGTCACTACCTCAGGCCTCATCGATCGGTCGGCCGTCGAATGTACATCATTCGGGTTGGAAAGGACCACGTCACGTACGACAGGTCGATCGCCACGCCAGAGGCGATCTCGGGGTACAAGTCGCGCAGCCAGCGCGCGGTGCAGCCTTCAGTCAGCGACGACTCGTAAATACCTTCGTACACGCCGGGAGCGCAGCGGGACCGGTCCGACAGGGGAGGTCGAAATGACTACAGCACCGCGTTGGCTAGTTTTGTTAAATGGCTGGTTCCAGACCCCGAACAGGGGTAGGGACCGTAGCGCATCGAAACGTGCGACTGTTATCGGTGCCGCGTTATGGTCTGGCAGTTGCTGGCAGGTTGCTGTAGGAGGGCTCGTTGGAGGGAACTTCGTTCGGAAAGTACCGGCTGATCGAGTTACTGGGCCGCGGCGGCATGGGCGAGGTATGGCGGGCCTATGACACCGTCACCGACCGGGTCGTCGCGCTCAAGATTCTGGCCGCCGAGATTTCCCACGACGAGGTGTTCCAGCAGCGGTTCCGTCGCGAAGCCCATGCGGCCGCGCGATTGAGCAACCCGCATCTGATCCCGATCCACACCTACGGGGAAATCAACGGACGGCTGTTCGTGGACATGCGGTTGATCGAGGGCCGCGACCTGCAGTCGGTGCTGAGCCGCGGGCCGCTGGCGCCGGTCCGGGCAGTGCGCATCATCGAGCAGGTTGCCAAGGCACTGCACGCAGCGCACCTGGACGGGCTGTTGCACCGGGATGTCAAGCCGTCCAACATTTTGCTCGACACCGACGATTTCGCCTATCTGATCGATTTCGGAATCGCCCGCGCGCCAGGTGAAGTGGGCTTGACAGCGGCCGGCGATGTGATCGGAACCTGCCATTACATGGCCCCGGAACGGTTCAGCACCGCACAGATCGACACCCGCTCCGATATCTACTCATTGGCCTGTGTGCTCTATGAGTGCTTGACCGCACAGCACCCATTCCCGGGTGACAGCGTGGACCAACAGATCGCCAACCACCTCGCGACTCCGCCACCACGGCCGTCCCGCACCAATCCCGGGCTGCCAGGGGGCTTGGACATGGTCATCGCAAAAGGCATGGCCAAGAATCCCGGCGATCGCTACGAGACCGCAGTGGAGTTGGCGCGAGCCGCCCACGACGCCCTCACCACACCTCCGCTGCAGCCGTCCGTTCGGATGCAGTCGCCAACCCCCTACCCCATCGATGCCCCCGCCCGCCCCGACAGCCGTGGTCAACCGCAGATCCCGCCACTGCAGAATGTCCCCGTCCCGCCGACTATGCCGCGACGGCTGCCAGACGCCTTCTCAGTCCCGGGGCGAGAACACTCTGCCGAACGGCCAGCCGAGATGACGCGGTCACCGTCGCGGCCATGGTGGCGCCGCAAGGCCGTCGTCATCTCGGGCGCTGCCCTGCTCAGTGTGGCTGCGACTGTTGCGGCCATGGTCGCCATCAGCACGTTGCGTCCCGAACGCGCAGAGTTCCACCAGGTGACGCTGCCTTTCACCGGCCTGCGTGACCCGCAGGGTCTGTCGGTAGATTATGGCGGCACGGTCTACGTCGGCGACACCCTGCACAATCGGGTGCTGGCTTTGTCCGCGGGCTCGACCACCCCAGCCGTACTGCCTTTCGACGGCCTCAGCTATCCGACCGGTGTGACAGCGGACAACAGCGGCACGGTCTACGTCAACGACGCCGGCAACAAGCGGGTGGTGGTACTTCGTGCCGGCTCGAGGACCCAAATCACACTGCCCTTTACCGATCTCAGCAATCCGACCGGTTTGTCAGTGGACAGCAGCCGCACCGTCTACGTCACCGACACGGCGAAGGATCGCGTGGTGGCGCTTCCCGCCGGTTCGAACACGCAAATCGAGCTACCCTTCACCGGTCTCAACAGTCCGACCGGTTTGGTGGTGAACAGCAGCGGAACGGTCTACGTGGCCGACGGCGGCAACAATCGGGTTCTGGTGTTGCCCGCAGACACGAAAATCCAAGCCGCGCTGCCCTTCACCGGCCTCAACCAACCCGGCGGCGTCACGCTGGACAACGAGGGCGCCGTGTACGTCACCGACAGCAAGAATAATCGGACGCTCAAGCTCCCCGCAGGCTCCACGACGCAAGTCGAGCTGCCCTTCACCGGCCTCGACTATCCGTGGGGTTTGGCGGTCGACAACATGGGCACCGTCTACGTTGGCGGCCGCAACGACCAGATAGTGGCACTTCGGCAAAAGTAAGCAGGGGCGTATCTGGGGGTGGACAACACCTTGGAATGCCTTGCCAGTCGCGGCGAGCGCAAACGGGCCGCGACCGGCTGGGGATCGCTGACTCCTATGGAACACGATGCGGTGCGCCTGGCCCCGGAGGGGCTGGGCAACAAGGACATTGGCGCGCGGTTGTTCATCTCGCCGCGTACGGTGCAGACCCACCTCCCCCATGTCTACGCCAAGCTCGGACTGACCTCCCGCGTCCAGCCCGTGCAAGGAGCCGGCCGCCGCGCCTGACTTGACCCGGCGAGCAGACGGTGCGCTCGCCACCACCTGGCGGGTGTCGCGGCTGGAATGACTCAAAAAGATGCGACACCGGCAAGCCCTAGCGCAACACGACGCGACTCCGCAAGACTGAGGCGATGACCTCCTTGGCCGAGCAGGCCCTATTCGCCGTCCTTCGCACCCACGACAAGATTTACCGAGCAACCAACGGCCGGATCGGGCATCGATTGCCAGGTGCGCCACCCAGCCTGCTACTACATACGGTAGGCGCCAAGACCGGGCAGCCGCGCACGACGTCGCTGTCCTACGCCCGGGATGGCGATGACTATCTGGTCGTGGCGTCGAAAGGTGGCGATCCCAAGTCGCCTGGCTGGTATCACAATTTGAAAGCCAATCCCAACATCGAGATCAATGTCGGCCCAAAGCGTTTCGCCGTCAAAGCCCGCCCAGTGCTACCCGAGGATCCCGACTACGCGCGACTGTGGCAGATCGTCAACACGAACAAACACAACGTCAACCGCTATGTCGAGTACCAGAAGAAGACAACGCGGCCGATTCCAGTGGTTGTTCTGACACCGAAGGCCTGACCAGAATGGCCGGGCCGCCGAAAGCATTGCGGGCCAGGGTCTCTCGGTTCGGCGGACCGGAAGTGCTGCGCATGGAAGAAATCGCGCCACGACAGCCGCCGCGGCGAACGGTACGGGTGCGGGTAACCCATGCCTCGGTCGGGTCGACCGATGCCATGGCACGCTCGGGCGGTTACCTCCTGCAGCCACGGCCGGGCTTCGTTCCCGGCTACGACTTCGTCGGCGTGCTCGAAACGGTCAATGCCGCCGCAGCCCGACGGGAACTTCGGCCGGGCATGCGAGTGACGGGTTGTCTGGCGCGGATGGGCAGCTACGCAACCCGACTCGACGTTGCGCCCGATCGCCTGGTCCCAGTGCCGGATGCGCTCGACTCGGCACACGCTGCGGCGCTGCCGCTCGACCTGATGACCGCTGCACTGGCGCTCGAACTCGCCCGTCCCCCCGAGGGTGCAACGATTTTCGTGCAGGGTGTGTCCGGCTCGGTAGGCACGTTGATCACCCAACGCGCGGTCGCCGAGGGCATGGCAGTCGTCGGCACGGCGTCGGACCGCACGCGCGACTTCGCCGAATCGCTCGGCGCCCGCGTCGTGGACTACCGCGATCCGGATTGGCCTGCGCGAGTGCGGGAACTGGCATCTGGCGGCGCCGACGCCAGCATCGACCACACCGGCAGCCCGCTGGTCCGATCGGCGACCGCCCATTCGGGCACGGTCGTACGCACGGCATGGAGCGGCCGGCCGGGACGAGGACGCGTCGACGCGGCACTCGGCGGGCCCAAGACCATCGCCCGGTGGTATGCGCACCCGCGCGAGCGTCTTTGTTCGGTGCCGCTGCTGGTCGCATTACGGCCGGCCAAGTACCGGCAGATGCTGCAGGGTGACCTGGATCGGATTGTCAACGGCAGCCTTAGCGGTCCGGCCGTGACGACGGTGCCGTTCGCCGAGGTCGTCGACGCTCATCGCCGTCTTGCCAACCTCGAGCCCGGTCGCAAGCTGGTACTCGAGATGGCTTAGCGCGTTAGGCGCAGGGCTTCGGCGGTGGCGGCCAGCGCCGCGAGATGCTCGTCGACTGACGCGAGCCCCGCTCCCATCGTGTTGACGGACAGGTGGGTCGCGCCGGCGGCGCTCCACCGCCCGACTTCGTCGAGCAGTGAGTCCAGGCCCTCGCGGATCCAGTTGGCTCGGCCCTCCATCCCCATCGCGGCCGGATCACGTCCGGCTTTGATCGCCTCGGCGTCGACAATGGCCTTGGCCTCGTCGAGCTTCGGGCCCGGTGCCACCATCGGAAACCATCCGTCGCCGAGGCGACCGGCGCGCCGGCAAGCCCGTGGCGCCGCGGCTCCGAACCAAATCGGGATGGGCCGCTGAACCGGCAACGGAGCCAAGCCGGCACCAGTCACACGCTCACTTGGCCCGTCGTGGCTGACGGTCTGCTCGGTCCACAACCGGCGCATCAGGGCGACCTGCTCTTCACTGCGCGTGCCGCGGTTCGAAAAGTCCTTACCCAGCGCTTCATACTCGACGGCGTTCCAGCCCAACCCCACTCCGAGGCGGAAGCGGCCGTTGGTCAGCAGGTCCACCTCGGCCGCCTGTTTCGCCACCAGCACCGTCTGGCGCTGCGGAAGGATAATGATGCCGGTGACGAGTTCGAGCGCGGTGATGGCGGCGATGTAGCCGAAGAGCACGAATGGTTCGTGGAACGTCGTGTGAACGTCGTAGGGGCCTGCCCACCCTTGGTGGACCGCCGGATCAGCACCCATCACATGGTCATAGGCAAGCAAGTGAGCGTAACCGAGTTGCTCGATACCCTCGGCGTAGGCGCGCACCGCACCAACGTCACCACCGAGCTCGGTCTGGGGGAATACGACGCCGATCTGCATCAGGTGCTCACCATCCTGCCTGTCGACCCGATACGCACATCCGGAACCTATCCTGGTTCACGAACGTGAGGTTGTGCGTACTTTCCCCGGTCCCGGGACCCGAAATGGAGACGTCGGCCGTGGCCGCATCCGGGCCGGCCGGCTGAATGTCCGCCACATTGAACGAAAACGGCAGTACGCCCGATGGCGACGGCTGCTACGCCTGTGGCCAGGGATTTCATGGTCACTGCCGTCCTTTCGATCGGCCGTGCCCGTCGACCGGATTCCGGCGAGTGACGATCAAGGGGTCGGTCTTGGTGAACGGGAAGTCCGGCAGGTCGTCGACATGCGTGTTGAAGGTCGCCGCGAGCACTTCACGGGAGTAGGCGCTGATCGACGCGCGGTAGCCGATGTCACCGGGTGTGGGCTGGTCGAAGAAGATGGTGAAGTGCCACTCGGGTGAATCAACAACCTCGATGTGATGCGGATAGGCACGCGGGATGAAGTAGGCGTCACCCTGCTTGAGGTACCAGGTGTCCAGGGTGCCGTCCGGGTCCATCACCGTCATCCGCGCCGAACCGCTTTGCACATAGCCCATTTCGGCGGTGATCGGATGCCAGTGCGGCTCGCGCATCCCGTCCTCGCGGATCCGCAGCGAGTACATGGACAGGTCCTTCAAAGCCGGCCAGAACTGCACCCGCGCCAGCCGGGCCGAGCCGACGGCGATGCTGATCGGCGGTGACTGCGCCTCGACCTCGAATTTGTGCGGGTCGCCGAAGTGGGCGTTGCCTGGCACCACCGGCTCACCATGGCGCGCGGCCAGCGCGCGATCGGAGGTGCTGCGGCGAATGGCGGCGAAGTCTGACGCGTCGAGGTCGTAGGTGTTGCCCAGCACGGCGTCGGTCATGGCGCCGAAGGCGGCACCCAGCCCGAAGTCCTCGGGGCGTTCGTGGCGGAACGCGATGATGAACTCCGCACCGTCTTCCCCGATGTTCTCGATGTGGTGCAGTGACCCCGAATCGATGTGGAACATCTCGCCGGCGCTGATGGTGAACGAGGAGAATTTGCTGCCGGTGTCGAGCACCGACACCAGTGAGGTGCCCGAGACACAGTAGGTCAGTTCGTTGGTGTTGGCATGCCAGTGCGGTGTGCGCATGGCACCGGGGTTGATGACCACCCGCTTGAGCGACATGCCCCGCAGGATCGGGAAGTTGTCGGCGGTGACGCGTCGGATCGAGCCCAGATCGGATTCCTCGACGATCTCACCCTCGAGCAGCGAGATGGCGTGCCGGCTGGTGCGTTCCCTGGTGACGGTCATGGCGTTTCCTTTCCTCGGGGCGGTGAGCGCCCGGTGGTTGACCGAGCATGCCCCGGATGCCTATGACGCTGCCAGGATTCGCGACCGGGATCCAAGATTCGCTTGTGATGGCTCGATAGCTGTCAGTTATCGGCCGGCGACGCGCAGAGCCGCAAGACGAGCACGAATTCGACCGACCCGACGAAATCGTCGTGAATCGCGCGCCCAACCGCCATCTCGCCTTCGGCCTCGGCCCGCGCTGGGCAAGCTGCCGGTCACTTTCAGCCCTGGGATGGCCTGGGGAACGTCAGGCCCGTGGTGACCGCGAACGTAAAGTGGTTCGGTGAGCAGCACGCACGGTTGGAAGGTGAGGCCTTCGATGAGCGACATGACGGCGCGTTTTGCAGAAATCGTCGGGGACCACAACTTACTGACGGGCGACGCGATCCCCGAGGACTATTGGCACGACGAGGAGTTGACGAAGCCTCCGCAGAAGCCGGCGTATGTCGCCAAGCCGGCGAGCGCACCAGAGGTCGCGCAGCTGCTGAAGGCCGCCTCGGAACACGGCGTGCCGGTGACCGCCCGCGGGTCCGGGAGCGGCTTGTCGGGCGCGGTGATTCCGCGGAAGGGCGGACTGGTGATCTCCTTCGAGCGGATGAATGCGGTCTTGGAGGTCGATACGACCAACCAGGTCGCCGTTGTCCAACCCGGGGTGACTCTGACCGAGCTGGACGCGGCGACTGTCGATTTCGGGCTGCGGTACATGGTTCACCCGGGCGAGCTGTCCTCCAGCGTCGGTGGGAACGTCGGAACCAACGCCGGCGGGATGCGCGCGGTCAAGTACGGGGTGGCCCGTCATAACGTGCTCGGGTTGCAGGCGGTGCTACCGACCGGCGAGATCATCCGAACCGGCGGCAAGATCGCCAAGGTGTCCACCGGCTACGACCTGACGCAGCTCATCGTCGGCTCCGAAGGCACCCTGGCCTTGGCCACCGAGGTGATCGTCAAGCTGCATCCGCGGCTCGACCACAGCGCCACCGTGCTCGCTCCGTTCGCTGACTTCGACCAGGTCATGGCGGCGGTGCCCAAGGTCCTCGCCGCCGGGCTCGTGCCCTACATCCTGGAGTACATCGACAACATGACGATGGCTGCCCTCGTCCACACCCAGAACCTGGAGCTGGGTATTCCGGACCAGATCCGCGACAGCTGCGAGGCGTATCTCGTTGTGGCGCTTGAGAACCGTAACGCGGACCGATTGGACGAGGATGTCGAGAGAGCCGGTGAGCTGCTCGCCGAACTGGGTGCCGTCGATGCCTATGTGCTCGAAGGCGGCTCGGCACGCAAGCTGATCGAGGCGCGCGAGAAGGCGTTTTGGACGGCAAAGGCGATCGGCGCGGACGACATCATCGACACCGTGGTGCCGCGCGGCTCGATGCCGAAGTTCCTTGCCGCCGCGCGCGGTCTGGCGGCCGCTGCAGGCGGTGCCGCGGCCGGCTGCGGGCACGCCGGCGATGGCAACGTGCACCTGGCCATCATTTGCAAAGATCCGGAGAAAAAGAAGAAGCTGATGACCGACATCTTCGCGCTGGCAATGGAGTTGGGTGGCGCGATCTCCGGCGAACACGGCCTTGGCCGCGCCAAAACCCCTTACTTCCTCGACCTCGAAGACCCGGCCAAGATAGCCCTCATGCGCCGAATCAAACAGAGCTTCGACCCGGCGGGCATCCTCAACCCCGATGTTCTCTTTGCAGCAGAACAAGCATGAGCAACAACGCGTAGGGAAGCGGATCTCGACCGCATCCCTAACCGTGAGGTCGACCGGGACGGTCGCGCGAGCCGGGGAACGTCACTGCACTGATGAAGCACCGGGGCCTACAACCTGATCGAGGCCGCACAAACCCGACGGCCATAGGTCGGTGTGAACCACGCCCACAACCAAATTATGTGACGTCACAACACGGAGACCTCTACCGGCGCCCGCGCGAGCGGTGAAACATCGATGCCATGACCCGCGGGTCCAGCGACGTACCTGCGGGTTAAGTCTCGCTGACCAACATCATCGTTGATGTCGCGCGTCAGCCCGCGCGCCCGCCTGCCGTCGGGTCTGTGCCGCCGGATACGGATTAATTGGATGTCCGCGCGGTGCAGGCGGCCAATCCTGGCCAGCAATGTTCGCGAAGGAGATCATCACATGACCACAGCACGTCCCGCCAAGACTCGCAACGAGGGCCAGTGGGCGCTGGGAAATCGCGAACCGCTCAACGACGCCGAGCAGGTCAAGCATGACGACGGGCCACTGAACGTGCGCGACCGAATCATCAACAAATACGCCAAAGAGGGCTTCGGGAGCATCGAGAAGACCGATCTGCGGATGCGCTTCAAATGGATGGGCCTGTACACCCAGCGCGAGCAGGGCTACGACGGCAGCTGGACCGGCGACGAGAACATCGACAAGCTCGAAGCCAAGTACTTCATGATGCGCGTGCGCTCCGACGGCAAGCCGATGTCGGCGCACACGCTGCGCACCATGGGCCAGGTCTCGACCGAGTTCGCCCGCGACACCGCCGACATCGGCGACCGGGAGAACGTGCAGTTCCACTGGCTCAAAATCGAGGACGTTCCCGAGGTCTGGCGCCGGCTCGAATCCGTCGGTCTTTCGAGCACCGAGGCCTGCGGTGACTGCCCCCGCGGCATCCACGGTTCGCCGCTGGCCGGCGACTCCCTCGACGAGGTGCTCGACCCCTCGCCGGCGATCGACGAGATCATCCGGCGCTTCCTGGGTAACCCCGACTACGCCAACCTGCCGCGTAAGTACAAGACCGCGATCTCGGGCCTGCAGGACGTCTCCCACGAGACCCACGACGTCGCGTTCATCGGCGTCAACCACCCCGAGCACGGCCCCGGCATGGACCTGTGGGTGGGCGGCGGCCTGTCGACCAACCCGATGATGGCCCAACGGGTCGGCGTGTGGATCCCGCTGGACGAGGTGCCCGACGTGTGGGAGGCCGTCACCAAGGTGTTCCGCGACTACGGCTACCGGCGGCTGCGCGCCAAGGCGCGGATCAAGTTCCTGGTCAAGGACTGGGGCATAGAAAAATTCCGCGAGGTCATGGAGACCGAGTACCTCGAGCGCAAGATGATCGACGGCCCGGCCCCCGAGCCGGCCAAGCACCCGATCGACCACGTCGGCGTGCAGAAAACCAAGAACGGGCTCAACGCCGTCGGTGTCGCCGCCATTGCCGGACGCGTCTCGGGCACCACCCTGCAGGCGGTGGCCGACCTGATGGAGAAGGTCGGCTCGGACCGGGCCCGGTTCAGCCCCTTCCAGAAGCTGATCATCCTCGACGTGCCCGACGACAAGGTCGACGAGCTGGTCACCGGGCTGGACGAGTTGGGCCTGCCGTCGAAGCCGTCGGGTTGGCGCAAGAACACAATGGGCTGCACCGGCATCGAGTTCTGCAAGCTGTCGTTCGCCGAAACCCGCGTGCGCGCACAGACTTTGGTGCCCGAGCTGGAAGAGCGTCTGGCCGACGTCAACGACGACCTTGACGTGCCGATCACCGTCCACATCAACGGCTGCCCGAACTCCTGCGCCCGCATCCAGGTCGCCGACATCGGGTTCAAGGGCCAGTGGATCGACAACGGCGACGGCACGTCGGTCGAGGGTTTCCAGGTCCACCTCGGCGGCGGCCTCGGCCTGGAAAGCAACTTCGGCCGCAAACTGCGCCAGCACAAGGTCACCAGCACCGAACTCGGCGATTACATCGACCGGGTGACGCGCAAGTTCCTCGAGCAGCGCCAGGACGGCGAACGCTTCGCGAGCTGGGCGGTGCGCGCCGAGGAAGCCGACCTGCGCTAAGAGCCGCCCGACGCCACCAACGACGAGCGCTGACGTGACGAGCTGAGGACAACGAGATGAGCGATGCGGTGAACGGTTTTACCGAGGCGCGGCTGCGCGAGCTGGCGGAGCGCGGCGCGGCCGAGCTGGACGGAGCCAGCGCCACCGACCTGTTGCGCTGGACCGACGAGCATTTCGGCGGCGTCAACGGGCCCCGCGGCTGGGCCACCTGCAACTACGTCGTTGCCTCCAACATGCAAGACGCCGTGTTGGTGGATCTGGCCTCGAAGGTGCGCCCGGGCGTGCCGGTGCTCTTTTTAGACACCGGCTACCACTTCGCCGAAACCATCGGCGCCCGCGACGCGGTCGAATCCGTCTACGACATCCGGGTGCTCAACATCACCCCCGAAAACACGGTGGCCGAGCAAGACGACCTGCTGGGCAAGGACCTGTTCGCCCGTGACCCCGGCGAGTGCTGCCGGCTGCGCAAGGTTGTCCCGCTGACCAATGCGCTGCACGGGTACTCGGCGTGGGTCACCGGGCTGCGCCGGGTGGAATCACCTACCCGCGCCAACGCCCCGCTGATCAGCTTCGACGAGGCGTTCAAACTCGTGAAAATCAACCCGCTGGCCGCATGGACCGACCAGGACATGCAGGACTACATCGAGAAAAACAATGTGCTGGTCAACCCGCTCGTCGACGAGGGCTATCCGTCGATTGGCTGTGCCCCGTGCACCGTCAAGCCCGCCGAGGGCGCCGACCCGCGCAGCGGGCGCTGGCAGGGCCAGGCCAAGACCGAATGCGGGCTGCACGTCTCATGAGCACGCTCGTACTCACCGCACACGGCAGCAGAGATCCACGATCGGCCGCCAACGCACGAGCCGTGGCGGCTCGGCTGAGGCGCATGCGGCCAGGCCTCGACGTACGGCTCGCGTTCTGCGAACTGAATGCGCCGAACCTCATCGACGTGCTCGCCGGATTGCCGGACAGCCGCCAGGCCGTGCTCACCCCGCTGCTGCTCGCCAGCGCCTACCACGCCCGCATCGACATCCCCAAGCAGATCGCGCGCGCCGGTGCGCACGGTGTCAGCCAGGCCGACGTACTCGGTGAAGACGATCGGCTGGTGTCGGTGCTGCGCGAACGGCTGTCGGACCTGGAGATTTCCCCGCTCGACCACAAACTCGGCGTGCTGGTGGTCGCGATCGGCTCATCGAACACCGCAGTAAACGCGCGCACCGCGCAAGTGGCATCCAAGCTGGCCGTGGGCACCCGGTGGGCAGGCGCCACGATGGCCTTCGCTACCCGGCCAGAGCCATCGGTGGCTGAAGCCGCCACGCAGTTGCGGCGCCGCGGCGCCCGCCGGCTCGTTATCGCGCCGTGGTTCCTGGCACCGGGACGCATCACCGACCGTGTGTGGACGTATGCGCGCGACAACGGCATTCCGATGGCGCCGCCGCTGGGCGCACACCGGCTCGTGGCCGAGACGGTGCTCGACCGCTTTGAGCAGGCGCTGGCCGACGACGCCGCGGCCTGAAGACGTTCGTCGGCGAGTTCGGCAAATCCGTACCCGACGAGCCTATTTGCCGACTGTTGTTGCGGTGGGAGCGATATGGCTTAACAGGTCTCGGATGGCCCCAGCGGGCGGGGTGCGCCCGCCGACCCAGATGGCTCGAAGCTGGCGCCGCAGGTCCAATTCGGGGATGGTGATGGCGCTTAATCGACCGACCGCCAGGTCGTCGGCGACTGCCAGCCGGCTCATGGCCGCCGGTCCCGCGCCGGCGAGGACTGCGGCGCGCATGGCCGCGGCGGATGACAATTCGAGTACGGGTGGCGCTTGCTGCATGTCGTCGCCCAGCACCTGACGCAGCGCCACTGTGAGTGAATCGCGTATGCCTGAGCGGGGTTCGCGGGTAACCAGGGGTGTTTGCGCGAGTTCGCGGGCGCTGACGACGCGTGACCGTCGAGTCCACTTATGACCCGGCGGCACGACCACCACCAGTTCATCGTGTCCCACCACGCAGCCGCCTAATCCCGCAGGCGAACCGGGGTTTTCGACGAATCCGAGATCGGCGGTGCCGTCGCGAACCGCGGCGATCGCGTGATCGCTGTTGGTGGCGGTCAGAATCACTTGGGGCGCGGTGCCGCCGCCCCGCTTGGCCCCGTCCTGCAGGGACAGCAGCCAGTGGGGCATAAGCTGTTCGGCTATCGTCTGGCTGGCCACCACCTTGATTCGCTCGCGGCCTTCCTTACGCAGCGAGCCCAGACCCGCATCGATCTCGTGGGCAACTTCAAGCAAGCGCGCTGCCCACTCGGCGACGATAAGGCCAGCAGGGGTGAGTTGTGAGCCACGTGTCGTCCGGACGGCCAACGTCACGCCGATCTGGGCCTCCATCGATGCGAGCCGCCTTGACACAGCTTGTTGCGTCAACCCGAGTTCGCGGGCGGCGCCGCCGAGGCTGCCTGCCTCAGCGATTGCCAGAAAGATTTCGAAAGAGACGAGTTCGGGCATGCGAGAGCTGAGCGGCATGGTTGATCAAATCACGTTCCACCTTGTAAGCGCCTGAGGAGCCTTTGTGCACCAAACCGGGTGCATCAGGTCGAGCCGCTGATGCGAGCGCCAGGCTGCTCATCGAAGCCGCTGGGCCTCGCCGTGGCGGTGTCGTTACCGCAGCAGCCCGTGGCCGCTCAACGCGTTGTGCTGCAGTTGGTCTCACGTCAAGCAGCGTGGTCTCCGGATAAAGCGGTCACAACCGCCGATTGTGGCACCACAACATCGAAACCTCTACCCTCGCCCCATTGGGACGAGAACCATGAGAACCATGACCCGTCCATACCACGTCGCGATCGTGGGTTCCGGCCCGTCGGGATTCTTTGCAGCGGCGTCGCTGCTCAAAGCCGCCGATGCCTCCGAACACATCGAGGTCGCGGTCGACATGCTCGAGATGCTACCGACGCCGTGGGGCCTGGTGCGTTCCGGCGTGGCACCCGATCACCCCAAGATCAAATCGGTCAGCCAGCAGTTCGAAAAGACCGCCGCGGACCCCCGTTTCCGCTTCTTCGGCAATATCAACGTTGGCGAGCACGTCGAGGCCGCCGAACTCGCCGAGCGCTACGACGCGGTGATCTACGCCGTCGGTGCGCAATCCGACCGCCCCCTCAATCTTCCCGGCGAGCAATTGCCGGGCAGCGTCGCCGCAGTCGATTTCGTCGGCTGGTACAACGCGCACCCGCACTTCGAGCAGATGTCGCCTGATTTGTCGGGCGCCCGCGCCGTCGTGGTGGGCAACGGCAACGTGGCAGTCGACGTCGCCCGCATGCTGGTGACCGATCCCGACGTATTGGCGCTCACCGATATCGCCGACCACGCATTGGAGTTGTTGCGCTCCTGCACCGTTGAGGAAGTGCTGATCATCGGTCGGCGCGGCCCACTGCAGAGCGCCTTCACGACGCTGGAACTACGCGAGCTGGGAGAGCTCGAGGGCGTCGACGTTGTAGTCGATCCGGCCGAGCTGGAGGGCATCAGCGACGACGATGCGGCGGCGGCGGGCAAGATCGCCAAACAGAACATCAAGGTGCTGCGCGACTATGCCGGCCGCGCCCCCCGGCCCGGTCACCGTCGAATCGTGTTGCGGTTCTTCACCTCTCCGATCGAAATCAAAGGAGACGGCAAGGTGGACAGCATCGTGCTCGGCCACAACGAGCTGATCAGCGACGACAGCGGGCGGATGGTGGCCAAAGACACCGGCGCGCGCGAGGAAGTGCCCGCTCAGCTGGTGGTGCGCTCGGTGGGCTATCGCGGAGTGCCCACACCGGGGCTGCCGTTCGACGAGAAGGGCGGGACGATCCCCAACATGGCGGGCCGGGTGGCCGGAAGCCGCAACGAGTACGTGGTCGGCTGGATCAAACGCGGCCCGACCGGTGTGATCGGCACCAACAAAAAGGACTCCCAAGACACGGTCGACACGTTGCTCAATGACCTCGCTGCCGGGCAGGACAACCGCCCGGCGTATATCGCGGATTTCCCACCAGCCCATGCCGACAATCTCGCCGAGTGGCTGGTCTCTCGGCAGCCCAAGCTGGTCAGCGCCGCACACTGGCAACTCATCGACCGCTTCGAGCGGGAAGCCGGTGAGCGGCAAAGACGCCCGAGAGTCAAGGTGACGAGCCTGTCTGAACTGCTTCGAATCGGGCACGGCCGACGTCAGCCCAGCTGACGTGTGCCGTGGTCCTTTCAATCGCTGCAAGGAAGGAAACGTTTGTGACATATGTAATTGCCGAACCCTGCGTCGACATCAAAGACAAGGCATGTATCGAGGAATGCCCCGTCGACTGCATCTACGAGGGCGCTCGGATGCTCTACATTCACCCCGACGAGTGCGTCGATTGCGGCGCTTGCGAGCCGGTGTGCCCGGTGGAGTCCATCTACTACGAAGACGATCTGCCCGGCGAGTGGAGCGAGTACAGCCAGATCAACGCGGACTTCTTTGCGGACCTCGGTTCACCGGGTGGCGCCGCGAAAATCGGAATGACCGAAAACGACCCCGCCGCGGTCAAGAACCTGGATAGCAGAGCAGAGGCAATGTAGAACGCGTCAGGCCTCGGCGGGCGACAACTCCGGGTCTGAGGCATTTTGCATCGCCCGGCGCACATGCGCATCGAGGGCTCTGACGTCGGGAGCAGCACCGAATTCGGCGCCGAAGTTGATCGGCTGCAACACCTCGGTGACGATCCAGCTTGGTGGGCAGAAGTGCATGCGCTAGCCGTCTGCCGCGGGTCAAGAACAGCTGGCCTTCCTGCCCGTCGATGGAGACTGCGGGAACGATCGGCATCCCTGCTTCCGTAGCCGTGGTCATGTAGCCGGTTCGGCCGCCGAAGTTGATGACGTTCTCCCGCAGGGTCGGCCGGTAGACGTCGAAGTCGCCGCCACAACAAGCGAGGCAGCGGGCCACTCCCGAAAACCTGCCTGGCGGATTGGGAAACTGCGGGATTCGACTTTAGGTAGTCGGCAACCCAGATTGACGACGACGGGCTATCGGCCGGATGGTTGCGCGATCCTGATCGTTCACCCGGCGTTTGCCCGTCGCTAGCCGCTGTGCCATACCCTGCTGACTCTGCTCTTGAGCGGCAACACCAGTCGGCATATGGGCTGAGCAGCGGAAAAGAACTAAAGGGACGGGCACTTCGTGGCAAGCGGACTTCAGGATCAAACGTCGCCGACACCGGAATATGGCGGCTTTCTCGGGCCGGATCGACCATGGCATCTCTCGTTCGGTCTGCTGCTGGCGGGCTCATTCCTGCTGTTCTCGTGGTGGGCATTCGACTACGTAGGCTCCGGCGCGAACAAGGTCATCCTGGTGCTGGCCACCGTCGTCGGTATGTTCATGGCCTTCAACGTCGGGGGCAATGACGTCGCCAACTCCTTCGGCACCAGCGTCGGCGCGGGCACTCTGACCATGAAACAGGCGCTTCTGGTCGCGGCCATCTTCGAGGTCAGTGGAGCAGTGATCGCCGGCGGCGACGTCACCGAGACCATTCGCAGCGGCATCGTTGATCTGTCCAGAGTGTCCGTCGATCCAAACGACTTCATGAACATCATGATGTCGGCGCTGTTGGCGGCGGCGCTGTGGCTGCTGTTCGCGAACCGCATGGGATACCCGGTGTCAACCACGCACGCGATCATCGGCGGCATCGTCGGCGCCGCGATCACGCTGGGGATTCTGGACGGCCAGGGCGGCGCCGCCCTTCGGATGGTCCAGTGGGATGAAATCGGCCAGATCGCGGTGTCGTGGGTGCTGTCGCCGGTGTTGGGCGGAGTGGTGTCGTACCTGCTTTACGGCGCCATCAAACGGCACATCCTGCTGTACAACGAGCAGGCAGAACAACGGTTACGGGAAATCAAGAAAGAGCGCATCGCCCATCGCGAGCGCCACAAGTCGGCGTTCGAACGGCTCGGCGAGATCCAGCAGATCGCCTACACCGGCGCCCTGGCGCGCGACGCCGTCGCGGCAAACCGCCGGGACTTCGATGCTGATGAGCTGGAGTCCGATTACTACCGCGAACTCCACGAAATCGACACCAAGAAATTGTCGGTCGACGCGTTCCGGGCCCTGCAGAACTGGGTTCCCCTGGTCGCCGCGGGCGGATCCATGATCATCGCCGCAATGCTGTTGTTCAAGGGGTTCAAGCACATGCACTTGGGCCTGTCCACAATGAACAACTACTTCATCATGGGGATGGTCGGCGCCGCGGTCTGGATGGCCACCTTCATCTTCGCCAAAACACTTCGGGGCGAATCACTGTCACAGTCGACGTTCTTGATGTTCAGCTGGATGCAGGTGTTCACCGCCTCCGGGTTCGCGTTCAGCCACGGCAGCAACGACATCGCCAACGCCATAGGCCCGTTCGCGGCAATCTTGGATGTACTGCGCACCGGCTCCATCGAAGGCAAGGCGGCGGTACCTGCCGCGGCCATGCTCACGTTCGGCGTCGGGTTGTGCGCGGGGCTGTGGTTCATCGGACGCAGGGTGATCGCAACCGTGGGACACAACCTCACCGCGATGCACCCGGCCTCGGGGTTCTCTGCCGAATTGTCGGCGGCCGCCGTGGTCATGGGCGCCACCGTCCTGGGCCTTCCGGTTTCCAGCACGCACATTCTCATCGGCGCCGTCCTCGGCGTCGGCATGGTGAACCGGTCCACCAACTGGGGCCTGATGAAGCCGATCGCCCTGGCGTGGGTGATCACGCTGCCTTCGGCGGCGATCCTCGGCTCAGTCGGTCTTGTCGCGCTACGCGCGATCTTCTGACCAAAACCATCCTGTCAGCAGGGCTGAGTGATCGGGCCGACGAGGACCTGAAGAAATACTCGCGATCGCCCGGTCGCCACTGTTCGCACAACGGCGGGAGCGTCGACGCAACTCAGGACTTGCCGCTGTACTTTCTGGTGACCTTTTCCGCCTTCGCTGAACCTGGTCAGGGCGCTGAAGTCGAACGAGGGCTGACCGTGAGATCACTGGTAGCCGTCCTCACAGCTTGATCACCTCGTAAGGTGACCGCATGCGGACAGCTCGAATCATCCACATCATCCGGCAAATAGGAGCCTTGGCGGTATCGGCGGTGACCGCGGCTTCCACCCTCAACGCATATCGGCCGCTGGCGCGCAGCGGATATCCGTCGCTGTTTTCATGGGTATTCGGTTTTGTTGTTACCGAGTTGCCTTTGCAAACGCTGGCGAGCCAGGTCGGCGGGCTGGCGTTGACAGCCCGTCGCCTGACCCGGCCGGTGCGGACGATCTCGTGGCTGGTGGCGGGCCTCTCCGCGCTGGGCTTGCTGAACTTCAGTCGCGCGGGCCACCAGGCCAATGTGCCGCTGACTACCGCGCTGGACAGCGGCCTGGGAACCGATCGCCGCACCGACTCAGCGGGTCTGTGGCGCCGCCCGGCCGGCGGCGGCACCGCCAAGAACCCCGGACCGCTACGCATGCTGCGGATCTACCGCGACTACGCCCACGACGGCGACATCAGCTACGGCGAATACGGCGGGGCTAACCATCTGGACATCTGGCGACGTCCCGATCTCGATCTGAGCGGAAAGGCACCCGTGCTTTTCCAGATCCCCGGCGGTGCCTGGATGACAGGTAACAAGCGCGGACAGGCCCATCCACTGATGAGCCACCTCGCGGAGTTGGGCTGGATCTGCGTGGCGATCAACTACCGCCACAGCCCGCGCAACACGTGGCCCGATCACATCGTCGACGTCAAGCGCGCCCTCGCCTGGGTCAAGGCGCACATCTGCGAGTACGGCGGCGATCCCGACTTCATCGCCATCACCGGTGGTTCGGCCGGTGGCCATCTGTCCTCGCTGGCGGCACTGACGCCGAATGATCCACAGTTCCAGCCGGGATTCGAAGACGCCGACACCCGGGTCCAGGCCGCCGTACCGTTCTACGGCGTCTACGACTTCACCCGTTTCGAGGACGCGATGCATCCGATGATGCTGCCGCTGCTCGAGCGCCTGGTTGTCAAACAGCCGCACATGACGAACCTGCAGTCGTATGTCGCCGCATCGACGGTCACCTATGTTTCGGCCGACGCCCCCCCGTTCTTCGTGTTGCACGGACGCAACGACTCGCTGGTTCCCGTCGAGCAGGCGCGTGGCTTTGTCGCGCGACTGCGGCAAGTCAGCACGCAGCCCGTCGTGTACGCCGAGTTGCCGCTTACCCAGCACGCTTTCGACATGCTCGGCTCGGTCCGCGCAGCGCACGCGGCGATCGCCGTCGAGCAATTCCTGGCCGAGGTCTACGCGACACAACGCCGATGAGTGCGGCCGCCTACCTGCGGAGGGCGGAGATGGGCGCCGTCAAGCGTCTGATCGATGCCTATCGGCGCACGGGTGCCGATGTGCCTTTTGGCGATCCGGTGCCTTCACATGGATGCGAAATGGAGGGCTGGTTCTGGCGCCTCACCGATTCCGCCTCGGGTCGGGTCGTCGTCGCGCTGTGCAGCGTGAACCGGCACCCGGAAGGAGACTGGGCCACGGTCGCGGTTGCGTTGCACCCCGGCGGCATTGTGCGGTCCGCGGCCTTGGACGGTGCCGAAACCGAGCTTTCCCGCTTCGCAGTCACCGCTGGGACCGCCGCGACGGGCCGTGTGGCCGCGTGCGCCGATCGGCTCAGAATCGACCTCGATGACATCCACCTCGACCTGCGATTCACCGATCCGTTCGTGTGGCCCAAGGCCTTCGGTGGCGGCGGGCTCTTTTCCTCCTTCCCCTTCCTCAACCAATACTGGCATCCCTACCGTCTTGGCGGGACGTCAAGCGGTACAGTCGAATTCAGCGGCGCAACCTGGTCTTTCGATGGCGCCCCGCTATACGCGGAGCGTAACTGGGGCGCGGGCTTTCCGGAGCGCTGGTGGTGGGGTCAGGCACACGATTTCGGCGGCGCCGACGTCTCGGTCGCGTTCTCGGGTGGTCTTCTTGCGCTCGGCCCGATCCGCAGGGATGTCACCGGAGTGGTCGTGCGAATCGGTGACCGCGTGATCCGGATGACGCCGCCGGCGCTGGTGCGGTCGCACGTCGACGGCGGACGCTGGACGGTGCGAGGACGCACCCTGCGCTACCAAATCGAGCTGGACGGAGACGGCACCGGTCGGGATCCGCACGTCTTGCCAGTGCCACTGCCCGCGGAGCGGCGCAATGTCGACACCGACTTCGAGCATCTTGCCGGCCAACTTCATTGCACCGTGCGCGAGTTCGGCCGGGTGGTGTTCGACGGCACCTGCGAGCTGGCCGCTCTGGAAATCGGCAGCCGGCCAAGCTGACCACCTCACCGCGACGGGCTCAACGACGATCCGTAGGCTGCGTTCCATGGCGTCCCGTCGCACGTCGGGAAAGAGCCGACTGACGGTGGACGACTGGCTGCAGGCCGGCTACGCAATCCTGGCCGAGGAGGGTCTCAATGCGCTCAAAATCGATCGGCTCTGCGCCCGTCTGGGCGTGACGAAGGGCAGCTTCTACTGGCATTTCGCCGACACGGGGGCCTATCGCCGTGCGCTGATCGAATCCTGGGCGCAATTGCGCGACCAAGACCGTCGCGATATCGAGCACATACGCGACATTCCGCCGCGGGAGCGGCTGTCACAGATGATGGCGTCGCTGGTCAGACCGCGACTCTGGACGCTGGAGCGCGCGATGCGCGAATGGGCCCGCTCCGATGAGACCGTCGCGGCCGCGGTGCGCTCGGCCGACCGCCGATTGCTAAACGTCGTGCGACAAGCGTTCTGCGACTACGGTTTTGACGCCGACGAAGCCGAACTGCGGGCCAGGACGACCTTCGCCGCAGGCATTGGGCTACTGCACCTCCCCGGTCCGTCACCTAAGAAACACCTGCAGCGCGAGCGGTTTCTCGACTTCATGCTGCGGCCGTAGAACATACCAAAAGGTATGGTAAGCGAATGACCGCCGTAGCAGAAGGTGTCACTGACGCATTCGTACATCGGCTGGCCCATCGCGCGCAGGAGGCCGAGGAGCTTCGGCGGCTGCCCGCCGACACCGTCGCCGAACTCAGCGAGTCCGGTTTCACCGAGCTGCTGAGACCGGCGCGGTACGGCGGCCAACAGGCCGAGTTCCGCGCGATCTTCGCCCCGGTGCGCCGGATGGCGCACGGCTGCGCTTCGACCGCCTGGACCGCAGCCTTCTACACCCTGCACAACTGGATGCTGGCCCTGTTCGACGAGCAGGCCCAAAGTGACGGGTTCACAGCAAGACCGTTCCTCGCGTCGGCGCCCTTGGCGCCCACCGGTCGCGGCCTCCCGGCCGATGGGGGCGTCCGGCTGAGCGGGCGCTGGTCATGGGCCACCGGTGTGATGGATGGCAACTGGACCATCGTGGGCGCGCTCTGCGGCCCTGACGACGCGATATTCCCGGCGCTTGCGCTGCTGCCCGCCGAGGACATCGCGATCGTCGATGTCTGGCAGACCGATGGCATGCGGGCCACCGGCTCCAACGACATCGTCATCGAGGACGTCTTCGTTCCCGGCCACCGGCTCGTCAAGGTCAGCGACATCTACGCCGGCACCGCGCCGGGGGCGCGTTTGCATGACGCGGCTGTCTACCGCTGGCCGATGGTGCCCGCGCTCGCGCTTACCGCCGCAATGCCGGCGTTGGGCGCAGCCGAGCGGGTCGCCGACATCTTCACCGAGAGGCTCTCCGAGCGTGTCCTCGCCTACGAGGGCAGCAGCCAGAAGGACAAGCCGGCCGCTCAGGCCCGACTCGGCGAAGCCCGCGTCCGACTGCGTGCACTGCACGGTCTGCTCGCCGACACAACCGAGCGGATCGAACAGATCCTCGGGGCCGGAGACCGCGTCACACGCCCGGTCCGCGCCGACGCGCGCCTGGCGGCCGCGCACATCGTGCGCGAGTCACGCGCCGTGATCAGCGGACTGCTCGAGGCGTCGGGCGCCAGCGCACACTTCCTGAGCAGCCCGCTCCAACGGGCCAAGCGCGACGTCGACGTACTCAGCGGGCACGTCATCTTCGACTACGACGTCAGCCGAGAACTGGCTGGGGCCTTGGCAATTGGCGTGAAGGTCGCGCCGATCGCCATGGTGTGAACTAGCGCCCATCCGCGAGGCGGTCGACATCGATGACTTCACCGCGATTGATGCTGACCCAATCGCGCCCGTCGAGGTAGGGGCGCAGGCTGCGGGCGATCAGCTCAGCATCGGCCGGTGACTTCGGTCGCTGAAGTTCGTAGACGTGCGGCAACTCTGCCATGCCGGTGACGGCATTCCAAAGCTTCAGGGCGTCCGGGCCAGTCGGCGGGTCTACCAGCACGGGTCCGAACAGGCACTGCCCGTTCATAAAGAGTGTCGGCACACCGTATCCACCCGCATCGACGACCCGCTGGTGCTCGGCGCGAACGTCGTCGTGAGTCGTCGAATCCGCAAGCGCCGCATCCAGAATCGCCGCATCGACGCCAATATCACCCAGCAGGCGCCGCGCCACCTCGGGATCGTGCGGCTTGCCGCCCAGCGTGTGCAATTCATGACCGATCGCGGCATACCACCGGTCGAGCAACGACATATCCGTCCGGCGCAGCAGCGCACCGATCCGCATCAATGACCAGCCATAGGACCACTCACGCTCCCACGGGTGCTTTTTGCCCTCCAACCGGTTGATCTCCTCCAGGCTGAAAAACCGCCAATTGATGGTGATTCCCAATTGCGCTCGCACGTCGCGGATCCAGACTGACGTCTGGTAGGCGAAGGGGCACATTGGATCAAAGTGAAAATCCAACTCGGTGTTCATTTGCCTGACTCCTCCGTACTTACTCGGCACCTATACACGGGGACGCACCCCGTCCGCGCGGTAGAAGAACATCGGCTCTAGCCGAAACGCCAGCGTGCTGGTGGGCAGCTTGCGCAGAACCTCGTCGGGGATATTCCTCTTGTAGTTCAGCTTTGTGCCGCTGAAGGCGTGGTCCACACCGACCTTGTCGGCGATGAGTGTGGCGCCCTCGATCTCGAGTTGTCCGCGCAACTCTGCGCGGAGGTTAGTGAATTTGGGCCAGTTCCGAAGGAAACCGAACACTACTGCACCGTCACATTGGCCGTGAACGTACACGTCGGCGAGGTATCGCTCCCGACAAAGCTGGCGTAGCCGGTGACGATCGTGGTGGTCCCGGCCTTCAGTGCTGTGAACGTCCAGACCTCGCTGCCGGGCGCCCCCACCCGATCAGTATGGGGTCGCACGTACTCGTGACTGGCTTGTTTCACGATCGTGGGATCGCCGATCTTCGGGTCGGGCGTCCATCGGTAAGGGGTGGTGTGATTCGACCCCAAGGTCACCTTCAGTGTGTCGCCGACCGAGAGCG
This sequence comes from uncultured Actinomycetota bacterium, assembly GCA_963763005.1. GTDB lineage: Bacteria > Actinomycetota > Actinomycetes > Mycobacteriales > Mycobacteriaceae > Mycobacterium. The sequence goes on along the minus strand of CAVXMI010000004.1, from coordinate 22,732 downwards.
TGACGTCCCTTGTGATGGCGCTTTGCTTCAACACATCGTCGATGGAGACTTCGATGGTCTTAGTCGACGCCGCCCGGCTCCCAGTGGAGCACCCCGATAACGCGGATGAGACGAGCACGGCGAGGATCACCATGAGCCTGATCTTCATGAGAACCACCCTTCCAATACCGGTTCGGAGCCTAATACTCCACCTCCGCAGCACTGCTGCTGGCCGCGCCCAGTACCGCTGTTGAAGAAGCCCGAATTAGCGGTGCCCGCGTTCCCGAAGCCGGAGTTGGAGCCGAAGGGAGCGCCGCACGCAGAATCCGGACCTGCCGCGGCCTGTGAGCATCGGGCGGTGACCGCGCGAGCGAACAAGTCGTACGGGAGGATGGGCTGGTGTTCGGGCTTGTCGTTATTGTTGCGCTGGTTGCCACCGTGGTCGTGGGAACGGTCCTGGGCCACCGCTATCGCGTGGGTCCCCCCGTTTTGCTCATCCTGCTCGGCGCCCTGCTAGGTCTGATTCCTCGTTTCGGTGACGTACAGATCAATGGCGAGATCGTGCTGCTGCTGTTCCTGCCGGCGATCCTCTACTGGGAGAGCCTGAACACGAGCTTTCGCGAGATCCGCTGGAACTTGCGCGTCATCGTTATGTTCAGTGTCGGCCTGGTGATTGCCACCGCGGTAGCGGTGTCGTGGACGGCGCGAGCGCTCGGCATGGAGTCACATGCGGCGGCGGTCCTCGGTGCCGTACTGTCTCCCACCGACGCTGCCGCGGTGGCGGGCCTGGCAAAACGGTTGCCGCGCCGGGCCCTCACTGTGCTACGCGGCGAGAGCCTCATTAACGACGGGACCGCGCTGGTCCTGTTCGCCGTCACCGTTTCCGTCGCGATCGGCGGCGCAGAGATCAGCCCCGCCGCCCTGGTGGGCCGCTTTGTCGGCTCCTACCTGGGCGGGATCGCCGCCGGGCTGCTGGTCGGCGGATTGGTGACACTGCTGCGCCGCGGAATAGACGCGCCGCTAGAGGAAGGGGCCTTGAGCCTGCTGACGCCGTTCGCGGCGTTCTTGCTCGCCCAATCAATGGATTGCAGCGGTGTCGTCGCGGTCCTGGTGTCGGCTCTGGTGCTCACCTATGTCGGACCGAAGGTTATCCGGGCTCGTTCCCGCCTCGAGTCGTACGCATTCTGGGACATCTCCACTTTCCTGATCAACGGCTCTCTGTGGGTGTTCGTCGGGGTCCAGATCCCGGGCGCTGTGGACCATATTTCCAACGCCGACGGTGGACTGCGCCGGGCCACGCTACTGGCTTTAGCCGTCACCGGCGTCGTCATCGCAACCCGGATCACCTGGGTAGAAGTGACCACCCTGTTGGGTCTTGCCGTGGACCGAAGCCTGAGTAAGCCCACCCGTCACGTCGGCTTTCGTCAGCGCAGCGTCACCAGCTGGGCGGGATTCCGCGGGGCGGTGTCGCTTGCCGCAGCACTGGCAGTCCCGCTGACCACCCACAGCGGAGCCCCGTTCCCGGACCGCAACCTGATCATCTTCGTCGTATCGGTGGTCATTCTGGTGACCGTCCTGGTCCAGGGGAGCACCCTGCCCCGCGTCGTTCGGTGGGCCCGGATGCCAGACGATGTCGCGCACGCCGACGAATTGCAATTGGCCCGCACTCATAGCGCCGAAGCCGCCCTCGACGCCCTGCCGGAGGTCGCCAACGAGCTCGGGCTCAGGCCGGAGCTACTCAAGCGTCTGAAAAAGGAATACGAGGAGCGCGCCGCGCTCGTCATGGCCAATGGCGACGACTCGCCGACGAGTGATCTGGCCGAGCGCAACGACATGCTTCGGCGGGTGCGTCTTCGCGTACTCGAGCGCCAACGCCGGGCCGTCACCGTGCTGCGAAACCAAAATCGTATCGACGATATTGTGCTGCGCGAGGTGCAGTTGGAGATGGACCTAGAGGAAGTGCAACTACTCGACCCTGCCGACACGGACTAGAAAACCTTGCGATCGCCGAACGCACCAGCATCGATCCGGAGCGCGACATGTACCCGCGCCGCCGTCGCTACGGGGCTGCCCGAACCTATCGAAAACACGGAAAAACGCCATGATTGACCATCATGCGGACGTCGTGATTTCGGGGGCCGGGCCCAACGGCTTGATGCTGGCCTACGAGCTCGCCCTGGCCGGCATCACGCCGGTCTTGCTGGACAAACTGCCCGGTCCCAGCTCCGAGCCGAAGGCCAACGGCCTGGTCGGACAGATTGTTCGGATGTTGGACATGCGCGGCCTGTACCAGGCGTTCACCGGCGACGACGGTCCGCCCCAGCCCACTTACGGATGGACGTTCGCCGCCATGCCGCTGAACTTCCTCGGCATGGACGACAACCCCATGTACGCGATGCTCATGCCGAAACCCGACTAGTTCGGCTGCTGGAGAAGCGGGTGCGCGATCTCGGGGCGGACCTGCGCTGGGGACACGAACTCACCGGCTTGCAGCCCGAGTCGGAATCCGTTGCGCTCACTGTCGCGTCGCCGCGGGCCGAATACACCATCGCCGCCGGGTACCTGGTGGGCGCCGACGGCGGGCGCAGTCTGGTCCGCAAGACGCTGGGCATCGATTTCCCCGGCAGCACATCTGCGACTGTCGGCAGGCTCGCCCACGTGCACATTCCCGACCAACTCCGCAACGCCGACGGCGTCATCGACATTCCGGGATTCGGCCGGATTCCGTTCGGCCACAGCCGGTTCGATCGCGGCGGCCTGATGTTCGCCGACTTCGAGCCCACCCGCTCGATGCTCGGCACGATCGAATTCGGGCCTCCCGTAGAGGACAAACCGATGAGTCTGGCCGAGCTGCGGGATAGCACGCGTCGTGTGCTCGGCGTCGATATCCCTTTCGAGGAACCGGAGGGACCCGGGCCACACGCACTTCGCCGGATCAACGGGCAGAACACTCGCCACGCGGAGCGCTACCGCGACGGTCGGGTCCTGCTGCTCGGCGACGCCGCCCACGTGCACAGCCCGATGGGTGGCCCCGGCCTGAACCTCGGTCTGCAGGACACCATGAACCTCGGCTGGAAGCTGGCGGCCCAGGTCAACGGCTGGGCACCGGCAGGATTGCTCGACACCTACGAATCCGAACGCTACCCGGCGGGCCGGCGCGTCATGATGCACTCGCTGGCGCAGACCGCGCTGATGGCGCCGGGCCCCGAAGTCGCTGCGCTGCGAACGCTATTGGGCGAACCGATCGCGTCGATCTCGTAAGCGCCGCCATGACCGGTCGGCCCGCCGCGGCGATGCTGATCCGCCCCGATGGCTATATCGCTTGGGCGGCAGACCGATTCGGAACGACGCAGCAGGAGACCCTTCGCGCGGCGCTACAGCGCTGGTTCGGGGAAGAGTCGAACGGCTAGGGTGCTTGGGCAGTTGGTCGGAAGTGGGTGGTTCCGGGGGCAACCCATTGCCGCAACTATTCGCAGAGATCGGCGCCGGACCGCTGAGAGCGTCCGGGGTCGATGATGAAGGACTGCAGGATCCGCAGCATGAATTCGACGAGGTCGTCTCGTCGGTCGTCGGTGATGCCGGCGCTGTCCCAGTCGACGTTGAATCTGTCGACAATGGAACGCCCCGGCGCACGGGCGACATCAGAAGTCGCGCTTCTTCGGGGGTCGAGGCACATCCCCGACGCATTCCCTGGAAAGGTCAACGTTCATGTCCACCAGTCCTGGCGAATCGGTGCGCAGCGCGCAAAAGGTCGTCGACGTGTTGTCAGCGCAGGGCGTCGAGTACATCTTCGGCGTGCCCGGCGCGAAGATCGACGCCGTGTTCGACGCCCTGGTCGATGGCGGCCCACAGCTGGTGGTGTGCCGCCACGAACAAAACGCGGCGTTTATGGCCGGAGCAATCGGTCGACTCACCGGTATCCCGGGCACCGTGCTGGTGACCTCGGGTCCCGGCACCACCAATCTGACCACCGGACTGCTCACCGCCAACACCGAACAAGATCCGGTGGTCGCGCTGTGCGGCGCGGTGCGCCGCGAGGACCGGCTCAAGCGCACCCATCAGTCGATGGACGCCGCCGCGGTGCTCAGGACGGTCACCAAGTTCACCGGCGAAATCAATGATCCCGACAACGCCGCCGAGACCGTCGTCAGCGCGTTCCGCGCAGCGGTCAGCGAGCCGCGCGGAGCGGCCGCAGTCGTGCTGCCCGCCGACGTTCTGGCCGCGCCCACTGCGGCGGGCATCACCGCCCGAATGCCGATCCCACCGTTAGCGGCCGCGCCGACGCCCGCGATCACCCAGGCGAGTGAGCTGATCCGCGCCGCGCACCGCCCGGCGCTACTCGTCGGTACCCGCGGCGCTGACCCGGACAGCTGTCAGGCACTGCGCGCCCTGGTCGGCGCAACCGGGCTGCCCGTCGTGGAAACCTTTCAGGCCGCCGGCGTGGTGTCGCGCGCGCTGGAGGACCGCTACCTGGGCCGGGTGGGACTGTTCCGCAATCAGCCCGGCGATGACATCGTCGGCCAGGCCGATGTATTGATCACGATCGGTTACGACACCGTCGAATACGACCCGGCGCTGTGGAACACCGACGTTGGCCGCACTGTGGTGCACATCGACTCGGTTCCCGCTGACGTCGACAACAACTATCAGCCGACGCTGGAACTGCGCGGCAACGTCGCGGCCACCCTCGCTGCGTTGACCGGCAGCCTGGCCGGCCTCACCCTCACGGCCGACTATCAGGCCGAGGTCGCCAAGCAGCGAGATGCGTTGGCCAACATAGACATCGCCGCGCGCGACCACACACCAGGCGGCCCCAGGCTTGACCCGGTCGCCGTCGTGCTACGGCTGCGCGAGGAACTCGGCGACGACGCCACAATCGCCTGCGACATCGGCTCGGTCTACATCCACATGGCCCGCCACTTCCGGGTCTACGAGCCCCGACGGCTGCTGTTTTCCAACGGCCAACAAACCCTGGGCGTCGCGCTACCTTGGGCGATGGCCGCCTGCCTGGTGCGACCCGGTACCCCCGTCGTGTCCGTCTCCGGAGACGGCGGATTCCTGTTCTCCGCCCAAGAGCTCGAGACCGCGACCCGTCTGGGATTGACCTTCACCCACATCATCTTCCGCGACAACAGCTACGACATGGTGGGCTTCCAGGAAGTCCTCAAGTACGGACGCAAATCAGGCGTGCAGCTCGGCGACTACGACATCGCCTCCTACGCGGCAGCATTCGGCGCCCGCGGTTACCGTGTGAAGACACTGGACGAATTCAGCAACACCTTGCACCAAGCGCTGGCCGAGGACGGGCCCTCTCTGATCGATGTTCCGGTGGACTACAGCCGCAATACCGACCTGGCAGCGCACTTGCACGACGACACCTTCGAGTGAACCCGGAAGCCGCCACACCCATGGACACCCCATCCAGCGCATACGACCACTTTCGTCAGTGGGCTACGACGCTTCTCGCACATCAACAGGTCGCCGCCGGCCACGACGCCGAGGTGTATCAGTTCTCAACGATCAGCGCTCTTCTCGACGGCGTCTACGATGGCGACACCACCGTCGCCGACATCCTGCGTCATGGCGACTTCGGCCTGGGCACCTTCAACCACCTCGACGGGGAGATGGTGATCCTGGACGGCGTCTGCTACCGGTTACGCGCGGACGGAACCGCCACGCGGGCAGCACCAACCGATCGCAGCCCGTTCGCGGCGGTCACCCGATTCCACCCCGACTTCGAGATCGCGATCCAAAGCCGCACCGACCGTATCGACGTCACCGCGACCATCGATCACCAGATCCGAAGCACCAACTTGATCTACGCGGTCCGGGTGACCGGGCGCTTCTACGAACTACACACCCGCACTGTCATGGCGCAGAAACCGCCCTATCCACCGCTGACGCAAGCGACCGAAGGCCAGGCCGAAACCCGATTCAGCGATGTGAGCGGCACCCTGGTCGGCTTTCGCACCCCCGACTTCGAACAAGGCATCTCCGTCGCCGGCTACCACCTGCACTTCCTCAATAGCGAGCGCACCGGCGGGGGCCACGTCCTCGACTTCAGCCTGGAGCACGGAAAGATCGCCGTCGGCGGCGCCTCGCAAATGCACCTGAGTCTGCCCACGTCCGGTGCATTCCTCAGTGCTCACCTCTCCGGAGCCGATGTCGCCGAGCAGATCACCAAGGCCGAAGGCAGCTGATCCAGCTTGTCGAGGTCGCGCGCGGTTGGCGACTTTGCTGTTTGCCCGCCTACACATGGAGGCAATCGCGAAGCCGGCGGAGTCCCGCCGCTCCCCGCACCGATAGTGTCCGATAAGCGCGTCGAAACTTCGACGCGCCGCGTGGACGGTGTCATTGCCCATGGAGGTGCACTGAGATGGCGGAACAGCAGCAGGCTACCGAGCGGGCGCGGCAACGGCGTAGCCAAGCACGCAGTGCACTCCGGAATACCTTGGCTGTGATCGGGTTGGTGCTCAGCGTTGTCGCGTGCACGTCGACCACGCCGACGAAGCCCGGCGGCGCGACCACCGCTCCCGGGTCGGCGGCCCCGCACACAAACGAACCGCTCGCAGGGGTGAGGGTGCCCGACGCGTTCACCCCATTGACCCTGGCGCCGATCAGCCAGCCGACGTTCCCCTTCCCCGGCACCGACAACAAGTATCACCTGGCCTTCGACGTGCAGATCACCAACGCGACCGCGGTGCCCGCCAGCCTCAATGCCGTCGATGTGGTCGACGCCCAGGATCCGACGAAGGTGCTCGTCTCCTTCTCCGGCAATCAACTGGTGGACCCCGCGTGCAACTACGGCGACTGCAACCGGCTGCGACTGCTACCCGCCGCGCCCGCCCCCGACTTCGCCATCGCGCCGCAGGCATCGCGGTCGCTGCTCATCGATTTCGCGTTCGACACCTTGGCGCAATTCCCGGAAGCGGTGATGCTGCGTCTGCACGGCACCGGAGCGGCCAGTCCGGGAGCCAAAGATCCGGTTCCGATCGATACCTTGGGTGCTCCGTTCGATATCTCGGCGGGCACGCCGCGGGTGATCGGCCCACCGCTGCGCGGCAATAACTGGGTGGCCTTCAACGGGTGCTGTGATCCGGGGTGGGCGCACCGCGACGCCATCATTCCGGCCAACATGAAGCTGAACAACAGCCAGCGTTTCGCGATCGATTGGATACGCACCAACGACCAGGGCGAGTTCTACACCGGCGACAGGACCAAGAACGAGAGCTACGTCGCGTACGGATCCCCCGTGTACGCGGTCGCCGACGGCACGGTGACCTCCACGCTGGACAACGTCGAGGCCAACGTGCCAGGCATCCTGCCCGCAGCGGATCCCGTACTCGCCGCGAAGCTGACGGCGGACAACGTCGACGGCAACCACGTCATCATGGACATCGGCGGCGGCGTGTACGCCATGTACGCCCACTTCAACAAGGGTTCGCTGCTGGTGAAGCCTGGCGACAAGGTCAAGAAGGGCCAGCAGATCGCAAAGCTGGGCAACACCGGCAATTCCAATGCCCCGCACCTGCACTTCCAGCTGATGACCGGTCCGTCGCTGCTAGAGGCCGACGCCGTCCCCTATGTGCTGGACAGCTTCGGCTACCAAGGCCAGGTCAGCCAGACATCGTTCTGGAACGCCGACAACTACCTCAGCGGTGGGTTCTTCGGTCCAGACAGGCTGCCGAAAGCCCAACCCCGGACGAACCAACTGCCCCTCCTGCTGGCGATCGCGAACTTCCCCCAGAGCTAGACCGCCCGTTCAAGAGGCAGCGCGCCGCGCCTGACTGTTGCGGCCGGTGGTGCACGGCAGCCGTTTGATCCCATGGAAGAACGAGGAGCGCAGCCGGTCGGGAGGCCCAACGACGACCAGGCCGGGCACATTTGAGTACAACTCTTCGAGCATCACCCGCAGTTCGAGACGGGCCAGCTGAGCACCCAGACAGAAATGGACTCCCCCGCCACCGAAGGCGGCGTGACCCGCATCGGTGCGGGTGACGTCGAACTCGTCGGGCCGATCGAACACTTCCTCGTCGCGGTTGGCCGACAGGTAGTGCATCAGCACCCAGTCGCCGGCCGGGATCTGTTGGCCTCGGATCTCGACACCACGGGTGACCGTGCGGCGGAAGTGCATCACCGGTGTTGCCCACCGCAGCAGTTCCTCCACCGCGGGCTTGACCGCGTCGGGGTCGCGCGCGAGCAGGGCCTGTTGTTCCGGATGCTCAGACAGCGCCAAGATGCCGTGACTGAGCGTGTTGCGGGTGGTCTCGTTACCTGCGATCGCCAGCAGCAGAAAGAACTCGTTGAGCTGGTCTCGGTTGAGCTTCTCGCCGTCGACCTCTGCGGCCAGCAACGCCGACAAGATGTCGTCGGTGAGCCCGTGCTTGCGCCGGTGGGCGACCAGTTCGCCACAGTAGGCGAACATTTCCGCAGCGGCCTGCCCGAGGGCCTGCGGACGTCGGAGCGTAGTCGGGATCCTCGATGCCCAGGCTTCCGATGGCGTTGCTCCAGCGGAAGACCTCCATTCGGTCTGCGGCGGGCACCCCAAGTACGTCGGCGATCACCTGTAGTGACATCTCCGCGGAAATGTCTGGTACGGCGTCGAATTCACCTTTGTCGATGATGTTGGCGACGATGTCGCGGGCGACTTGGCGCATGCGCGGTTCGAGGCGCAGCACATTGCGGGCGGTGAAGCCCTGGTTGATCAGCTTGCGGTAATGAACGTGCCGCGGCGGATCGATTCCCGGCAGCATCGCCGAGTTCGGCCCCGCCTCCACCTCGACCAGGGTGTTGCCCCTGCTGCTGGTGAAGGTCTCGGTGTCGCGGCTGACCAGTCGCACGTCGGCGTGCCGGGTCAACAGCCACGCCCTGGGTAGTCCGGACAGCTGCACCGGATGCACGGGTGAGTCCGCCCGCAGCCGGGTCAGCGCGTCGAAGGGAGCACCGACGACGAAGGTGTCGGGGTTCAGCACCGTCGCGGCATCCCGGTCGGCGGCACTGTCCTGGTTCTCGACGACCAAGGACCCCAATTTCGGAACGCTCATCCGTCCTCCGCGGCCGCCTTGATGCCGGCCATTATCAAGTCCAGCCCCGCGCGAAAGCGGGCTGCAGCATGACGTTTGCCACGCGCTCCGGTGACCGGGCGCGATTCCTCCAGGCTTACCGAGCCCAACAAGTAGGTGTACAAGACCTTATGCGCCGCAGCGGCAACGGGTTTAGCGATCCCAGCCTCGGCAAGAAGCGAACGGCTGAGCCGATCCAGCCGGCGGGCGCGTTCCCCGCCGCCGCTTGTCTGCAGTATGCCGGCGACGCCGGGAACACCGAGCATCACTTCGCGCGCGGCACCGTAGAGCTCGGTGAGCCGGGTGTCCCAGAGTCCGGCCTCCGGTACGGGGATGTCGGCCAGCACGGACTCGGCGAGCAGATCCAGAGCGGCTTGCTTTCCCGGGACGTGGTAGTACACCGACGGCACGGCGGCGCCGAGTTCGGCCGCGAGCTCACGCATCGTCACGTGCTGTACGCCGACACGCCGGGCCAAGCGGTGCAGGGATGCCACCACCTGAGCGCGGTCGAGTTCTCCGTAGGGCCGCCGTACCGCGGAGGTCATTGCCGCACCTGGCTACTCGCGGTCACCATCAGCCACCCCGTGAATTCGATCCTGGTTCGAAAATATTCGAGCACTGTTAGAATCTAACCACACCGAATCGTTCCCCGTCCTAGTCTCAGTCCAAGCCGGAGGACACTTGCAGGGATGAGCACCGCAACCGCGAAGCTGTCGGTAGCCACACCCGTGGTGACCATGCTGCCGGGGATCAGCGCCGACTGGGAGAAGGGCGCCTCGATTGAGGATCTGGCCCAGATCGCCGAAGCCGCAGACCGACTCGGCTACCACCATTTGACGTGCAGCGAGCACATCGCCCTTCCCGCAGCCGAGCAACCCCGCCGCGGGATGCGCTATTGGGATCCGCTGGCAACGTTCGGATACCTGGCCGCGCACACACAACGAATCCGATTGGCCACCAACGTGTTGGTGCTCGCATACCACCACCCCCTCGAGATCGCCAAGCGCTACGGCACCCTGGACACCGTCAGCAATGGCAGGCTCATCCTCGGCGTGGGCGTCGGCAGCCTCAAAGCAGAGTTTGACCTCATCGGGGCTCCCTTCGAGGACCGGGGACCCCGTGCCGACGACGCGCTGCGGGCGCTACGCGCAGCATTGTCGGTGCCCGAGCCCGATTACCACGGCGAGTTCTACTCTTTCAGCGGCATGGTCGTGGACCCGTGCGCTGTCCAGAACCCCGTTCCCATCTGGATCGGTGGGCGCACCCTCAGATCGCTGCGCCGAGCCGCGACCCTGGCCGACGGGTGGGCACCCTTCAACGTGAGCTTGCAGCGGGCCCGGGACTGGTTGGACCGCTTCGAACTTCGGCCTGAATTCGAGGTCGTACTCACGCCGCCGGCACCGTTGGATCCGATCAACGACCCCGAACAGACCCGCGACATCCTCGCCGAGACCGCCGCTCACGGCGCCACCATCGTCAGCGCCACCTTCATCCACACCTCCCGGCAGCATTACCTGGAGAATCTGCAAGCGCTCGCTGAGCTGGATCCCGCATGATCCGAGTCGGCGCAGGCATATTCAGCCTCACCGCTCCCGCGCCGCCCGACGATGAGGGCAGTTACCTGCGCTGGCACCTGCTGGATCACATGCCGGAGCAATACCAGCTCCCGGGCATCGTGCACGGGCTGCGCTGGATTGCCGATGGCGACTACCCCGACCACCGGCTGGCAGCCCACGGACCACTGGGCCAAGTCGGCAACGCGGTGCACTACCTCGTCGGTGACCCCGTTCGAGACACCTTTGACGACTTCGTCGCATTGGGCCGGGCGCTGCGGGAAAACGGTCGGTTTCCCCGCGCGCGACCGTTGTTGCAAGTGGCCGGCCTGCGCTTACTGCAGTGGCGGGCCGCGCCGCGTGCGCTGGTTTCCGACGAGGTCGTGCCCTTCCGGCCACATCGGGGAGTACTTCTGATCATCGAGGAACCCACTGACGGACGCCCCGAGCAGTGGCTGGAATGGCTGCACGCCGAACACTATCCGGAGCTGCTCGCCACACCCGGCACGGCCGGCGCCTGGACATTCGGCTCGACCACAGCGTGGAACCCCGCACCCCGGGGATGGCGAACCGACCCGCAATACATCACCGTCGTGTACCTCGACGACGACCCCATCGCCACGACCGGGGCCCTGACCCCCATCGTCGAACAACGGTGGCGATCAGCAGCAGTGCGGCCGGTGTTCGCCGGACCGATGCGGACCATGATCAGCTGGGAAGCCTGGCCCTAATGGCTTGCGGCTCAACGCTATTGATCCGCCGAACCCAAAAGGCCCCGGAGTCAGCCGACAACACCGTCCAACTGACGAGGGCTATCCCGCCTCGTCGACTTCGTCGTCGTCTCCGTCGCGCAGGAGTTTCTCGGGATGGTGGAAGGTATTGATCCGTGGTTGACCATGAACCGTTGAAGTACGTTCCAAAACCACACTGCTAAGGAACGATGTGGAAGTCAAGCGCGGCTCCTGGCCGAGCGCAGCTTCTCGTAGACGGCCGCGGGCAGTACACCCGTGGACGCTGCGACCGCCGCGCTGTTGCCCGAACCGGTCGTCGAACCGATGTTCGCCAAATCCGTTGCGGTGTCGGCGATTAGCTCCGCTGCTGCGATAAGAAAGACACCCCCTACCTCCCCGGTTCAGCACAAATTCGACCGCTATCCCCCCATTGCCCGATCAGGCGGTGTGGCGTCAGCGGCAGCGTATCCAAATGGATGCCTGAAAACGTCTATTGCATTAGCCGTAACCCGGATCGAAAGGTGTCAGCCAGTGAAGTGAGTGGATGTTGAAGAAACCCGACTGTCCGGTACCGCTGTTGAAGTAGCCCGAGTTGGAACCGCCGCCCGAGTTGAAGAGACCCGTGTTGCCGTTGCCTGAGTTAACGAAGCCCGAGCTACCGATGCCGGTGTTCCCGAAGCCCGAGTTGCCCGTGCCATCGTCAAAGCCAAAGTTGGCGAGGCCCGTGTTCAGGTTGAGGGAGTTGAAGAGACCGGTGTTGATGTTCCCCGGGTTGAAGGAGCCGGTGTTGAAGGAGCCCGCGTTCCACAACCCGGTGTTGAAGGAGCCGGTGTTCCCCATGCCGGTGTTGGTGATGCCCGAGTTCAATATGCCCCAGTTGTTGAAGCCGGAGTTGAACAAGCCGAAGTTTTCGCCGGTGCCGGGGAGGTAGGTGGGGGATTGGACCGTGTCGGATGCAGCAAACAATGCGCCGCCCGAGTTGAAGAGACCGAAGTTGTGGCCTCCGCTGTCGGCCGAATCGTGGACGGGGCTACCGGAGGTGTTTCCCGAGTTGAAGAAACCGGTGTTCCTGTCGCCCGAGTTGAAGTAGCCTTGGTTGTGGGTACCCGAGCCCAGCGGCGTCATAAGACCGGTGTTGGAGTTACCGTTCCACCCGATGCCGGTGTTGTCGCTGCCGGTGCTCCACAAGCCGATGTTCCCGATGCCGGTGTTGGCGATGCCGATGTTGTTATTGCCGGTGTTGGCGATGCCGATGTTCCCGGTGCCGGTGTTGGCGATGCCGAAGTTATTGTCGCCGTTGTTCCCCAAGCCGATGTTGCCGATGCCGAGGTTCGCGCTACCCAGGTTGACGTTTCCGATATTCCCGAGACCCAGGTTCAAGGTCCCGGTGTTCAGCGGAGGGGCCGCACTCGTCAAGGCCTGCACGATATTGGCCTCGGCATTGGCATACATGCTCGCACCGCCGCCCAGGAGCTGGACGAACTGCTCCTGAAACGTCAACGCCTGGGCGCCAAGCGCCTGATATGTCTGGCCGTGCGCACCGAACAGCGCTGCGATCGCCGCCGACACTTCATCAAGTGCCGCGGGCAGCACGCCCGTCGTCGCGGTTGCTGCCGCCGCGTTGGCCGCGCTTAGCCTCGAACCAAGCGCCGCCAAATCCGTTGCCGCCGCCGACACCATCTCGGGCGTCGCGATCAAGAAAGACATTCCGCACCTCCGACCGACTTACCACGACTGGCCATCCTAGTCGGTCGTCTGGGTATAGCGCGTTGAAATCGTACCGCGATTTGTGCATCATCGGCCGCTGACTACGGCACCGGGAAGTTCGATGAGACCTGGGAATGGGAGGTGAAAACCCCACATAAGTCATACCGCGTATACCTCGCACGGGGAAAGCGCGACTCGTGGGGGAGGAAAGACCGCGATACTCGAAGTCCAGCCCGACCACACCATCGACGGCGGCGTCGCGCGCAGCAAAAGCCGCCGTGACCGCCTCCCGATCCACGACACCGCCAGAACCCATAACCAGAATCCAGCCCAGGCCACCGACAAGAAACGCCGCCCAGAAACCACGGTGACACAAGAGATTTCAGTAAATGCCAGATCTCCTGCGAAGCCAAGCGATACCTAGTAGGCAGACTCAGCCCAGGTGTCTTGCGGATAGGGCGGAACTTTTCCGGCGAAGACTCCGTCGGTGAAGCTGCATAGCGTGTCGGAGATGGTTCCTGCGTTCGCCAATGTCTTTGTCGCGGCGCCTGGCACGACGCGCACGACCACTGCCTGCCAGAAATAACCGATACCGCCGTGTTCGTACCAGACGAACCAGTCGGTGCCGCGATGGCCAGCGCGAATTAGGCGCCGAAAGGGCAACGTGGGATCGTCGACCGAATCTGTCTTGTTGAAGGTTGCGCCGATATCGGCGATGGGCGGGAGAAGGTTGAGCAACTCCTGCGGCAACTGAGACAGACTATGCACTTCCTGCACAGGTGTCGCCAGCGTGCACTGCGTGTTGGGCAGCGCTTGGGCCGGCGTCGACCTCACCACAGCCAATGCGACGCCGACCGCGAGCCACGCTGCGAAGATCCGTCCCTTGAGAAACCACCGCGCCACGATTTGCTCCGCCTACTTTCGTTTGTGCCACAGAGGTTATCGCTTGTCGAGCCCTGGCCATGGCCAAACCCGGAACCCGGCCGGCTCGTCCCCCGCACCAAAACCTTCAGCCGGTCGATAGGCTCGATGTTGCCATCGACGGCGCCCGTTCGGCGACAGCAAGGAGGTGAATCGGTGGACGCGCGCGACCAGGTGCTGATCACCGCCGCAGAGCTGGCCAACCTGATCCGGACTGGAGATCCGGTAACCATCCTGGATGTGCGGTGGCGACTCGACGAACCTGATGGGCGTCCGGCCTATCTGCAGGGCCACCTACCGGGAGCGGTGTATGTGTCGCTTGAGGAGGAACTCAGCGATCACGCGGTCGCCGGCCGTGGCCGTCACCCGCTGCCCTCGGGGCGCACTCTGCAGGCCGCCACGCGCCGATGGGGAATCCAGCAGCACGGGTCAGTCGTGGCGTACGACGACTGGAATCGAGCCGGTTCTGCGCGAGCGTGGTGGGTGTTAACCGCGGCCGGGATTGCGAATGTCCGCATCCTGGATGGCGGCCTGGCTGCATGGCAGTCAACCGGAGCGAGCTTGGAGACCGGCCCGGTGGCGCCGCAGCCCGGGAATGTGACTGTGCGGCACGAAGATTTGTACGGCGGAAGCCGACCTACCTTGACAGCGCAGCAATCCGGGACAGGGAGCCTGACGCTGCTCGATGCGCGCGCACCCGAACGCTTCCGCGGCGATACCGAGCCTGTCGACGCGGTTGCCGGTCATATCCCCGGCGCAAAGAACTTTCCCAGCGGCGCTGTCCTGACCGGCGACGGCACGTTTCTCGACCATGGCGCGCTTAACCAACTGCTGTCCGAGCACGGCATCGATCGCGGCAGCCCCGTGGGCGCCTATTGCGGCTCAGGTGTCACCGCCGCTGTCACCGTCGCCGCGCTCGCTGCGCTCGGTTGCGAGGCAGCGCTGTATCCCGGGTCATGGTCTGAGTGGATTTCGGACCCGACCCGCCCTGTTGGCCGCGGCGGTGAATAGGGCATCGCGCGCTGCACGAACCGTTGTTACTCGGAGGCGGGCAACCCTGTTAGCGCGGAAACCGGCCGCTCGACGCACCGGTCGAGCATCAGGGGCCAGCCCAGCTCTGCAGGAACGCCTGGGCAACCAGCGCCGCGTTTTCGGCCGCGATCTGCTTGTAGAGGAAGAACGGGAACGGGAAACCCGGTAGGTGGAGGGGGTCGCCGGGCCCGTCCGACATGCCGCGGATGCCCGGGAACGGCAACAATGCGTGCAAGAAGTTCCCGTTGTACAGCAGCGAGCGGTCGGGTGCGGAGCAGGGTTCACAACCAAAAACGTCGCCGCCGTTCGGGATACAGGGGAATGCCTGTCCGTTGTTGTCGCTGCTGGAGCCGTCGCCGCCAACGAACGGTTGCGTTTGGCGTCGCAGATTGATCAGCGGGACGGTGGGGATGCGCTTGCACAGACACGCGGGATTGCCGAGGTTGTTGACGTTACCCAGGTTGACAGCGAGCGTCTGGGTGGCCGCCAGCATGCCGGGATCGACTGCCTGAAATGTTGCGCCGTTGTCTAGAGTCCACCGGGCCGGTACGGCGACATCCCCAGGGCTGGTGCGCCCTGCACCGCCGGCGACTCCCGAAAACACCACTGCACCAATGGCAATAGCGGACGCACTCCCCACAGGCGCGGCTGTGACGTGCCCCAACAGGCCGTCACGCTCAGCCCGAGAACGACGACGAGTAGCAACAATCTGTGTCTCAACATGTCCCCCCGGCCGGCTCGCTCACAGCAGAGGCCGATGTTCAATCGCGAATGACACCTTCTCTGCCATCCAATATGAAATAGCCATAGATCTGTCACCATTGGGGAAACCGATGCCTTCGAAGACGACTTCTCCGACCGCCACGGGGAGCCTGACGTTCTGGCGGCGGTGCCGCCAGGTAAGCCGATAACAGTTTCCGACCGCTTTGATGTGCAGGTCGAGGTCGCCGGTCAACGTGCCTGCGGCGTCGAAGTATTGAGCGCGGTAGTCGCCGGGGAATCCGTTCGAGGTGTCCCCCCTGGCCTGTCCAGAACCGATCGCGCCGCGCAACTGAGTGATCGAGCCAGAAGAGACATAGCGCGCGTTGATCACATCGGCTTCCTCGGTGCTGATGTGATATTCGGCAGCGCCGATTACCCGCGTGTTGATCATGACCAGCATGGTAAGCCCCCGGGAGCGCGTCTTCGGCCGAAGCAGTGGGGCGCAATATTGAGCTCAGCGCACCCGTCGTTGACCAAGGAGGCGCACCGGGATGGCGAATGAGCGACCGCGGAGTCAGGCACTCTGGAAAGCCCTGGCTGCCATCTGGTTGGTGGCTCCCCCCGAACGGTGGGCATCGAGATAGCGGGATGAACGGTCCCGCTGGAAGGATGTCGCCATGTCCCGAACCGGGTCGGTCTTTTACGACCGAGTACAAGGTCGAGGCCGCTCATCGGGTGATCGATTCCGGGCGCACTGTCGCCGAGGTCGCTCGCGAGCTTGGCCTGAACGAGGGCCTGCCCGGACGGTGGGTCGCCGACGAGCGTCGCCGTGTGGAGGCGGCGGCTGCCCGTAACGAGGAGCCGTTGACCGTGGCGGAGCGCACCGAGCTCGCGCGTTTGCGCAAGCAGGTCGCCGAGCAGGCGAAAGACATCGTTATCTTCAGCCGGCCGCCCGAAATGTGGTGCGGTCAGGGTGTTTGTGTCGTGGACACTGTCGTCGACGTGCCTAGCCGGGCGGCGCGAAGTTGACCGTGTAGGTGAGCGATCTGGTCGCGTAGGCGGTGGTTTTCGTCGTCAAGGTCGCGGATGTGTTGGTGTGCGAGATTGAGCCGGTTCCGCAGGGAGGCATCGCTGGCGGGCTCTTGTCTGCGGGCAATGGTTTTTGGTTCGCGGAGTGCCCGTATTCTTCGGATTTCATCTTGAAGGTCGGTTTGGGTGTAGAGCCAGGATCGCGAGATGCCAGCGTGCTCAGCGACGGCGGCGAAGCTAATCGCGGCCCCTGCCCGATCAAGGTCGTGTAGCGCGGAGATCGCTTTAGCACGGGTCTGTTCATGGCGTTGTTTGGCCGCGGCAATAAGGTGAATGCTGTTGTCAGCGCGCATCTTCGGTAGGCTCCTGGTCCTCGGTTTCGAGTGTCGTGATGATGGTGTCGAGGTTGGTCAGCACGGTGCGGTTTGATTCGGCGAGGCGTTGCTGTCCGCGAGCCTCGGCTGCGGTGATCAGCTGCAGGGTCTGCTCGCGCTGAGCGCGGTGTTGGGGCAGGAACACCGGTGTCGTGATGAATACCGAGCAGGTTAAACACGCGTTGGCGTGTGGACATGACTTCTGCAGCGGAAGTCCGCAATACCCGTTGGGTAGAGCCATTTTCGCGCGAGCCAGGTTGTGGTTCATCCATTCGGCGTCACCGAGCAGGCTGTCGCTGCTGGTGTCGACCGTCTGGCCATGGATGTCGATCTTGCGGGCGCGTTCCCACTGGGTGCGGATGGTGGAGTCGGTCAAGCGGGCGTATCGGGCAGTCATGGTGTGGCTGGTGTGGTCGAGGAGTCTGCGCACGACCTCCTGGGAGACGTCGTTGTTGATCAGCCGGGTGGCGTAGGTGTGGCGGAATTGGTGCGGGGTGACCTTGGCTGGGCGGCCCAGTTCGTCGGTGACAGCGGCGGCGGCGAGCCATTGCTTGAGGTGCATGTCAAAGGTGTTGGGGCCGATGGGGTGTCGTCCGTTGGGATTGGCATGTGTGCGTGGGAACAGCACGGTGGTGTCGGGGTGGGCTGCGCGGGTGCGGTGCTGCTGGTCGGTGATCTCGGCGGCGAGCCGCTCGTCGATTGGCACGATCGCCTCGCGACACATCTTGTGGTTTCGGTAGCGCAGGTAGGTCGCCCCTGCAGGGTCCCGGACGAGGCAGTCGATTCCCAGACGCGTGGCGTCGCCGATGCGCAGCCCGGTACCGATCAGGATCTCGATCAGCAAGCGGATGCGCAGGTCATCGACGCGGTCGAGATTGGCGGGAGCTTCGAGCTGGTTCATCACGAACTCCGGGATTGCCCGTGGCAGCGCGGGCTGTTCGGGTCGCGGGCAGTCGTCGGGATAAAGATCGGCATCGGCCGGCAGTGGCGCCCAACGGTGCTGACGGACCGCCTGCAGAAGCCTGGTCACTGCGCCGATGTCACCGCGTCGCGTCTTGGGATGGGTGACCTCGGCGGCCAGCGCTGCCAGGTAGTCCTCCAAGCGTGGGCGGGTCAACTCGGCTGGGCTCAACGACGCCGCCAGCCCCGGTGTCAGCTGCGACAGGCGCTTCACCGCGACGAGATCGCGGCGGACCTGGGTGAGCCCGATCCCGCATGACAGTCGCCATCGGCACCATCGTTTGGTCAGTTCCCGCAGCCACGACGGCTGCAGCGCGGTGAAATCGAGCTGAGCACCGCGTCCGGCTCCTGGGATCGACAGACGCCGTAACAGCCACACGTCTCGGTGGTACTCGGCATCCCAGCCGCCGCTGTCACGCAGGTCGAGCAGGCAGTCCATGGCGAAACCCAAAAATGCCCGCGCGGTGCTGGTCGCCGCGGCGGGCAGCTCATCGAGCCAGGCATCCAGCGGCCGGTCTAGCAGTGACACGTCCCCAACACCGGCGAGATGGTCAAGCAGCGGTTTGATCGCCCTGGGAACGGTGCGAGCCCGTTGGGCATCAACACGGCACTGCACCGCGTACTGGATCTCCAGCCGCAGTCGCGCTGGCAGCGCACCGAAGTCGAAGCGGTCCTCGCCGTAGGTAGCGCAATACGCGATGAAAGCGTCAGGCGCGGGACGTCCCCGCATCCGCCACCGGGTGTGATGGCCGCGGCACCAACCGGCGTCGAGTTCGGCCCATAACTGGCACCCATTCACTGCGCATACCGCGGCCGCTGTCACCACCGGCGGTGACCACCCCGCCCGGTCGGGATGCCCGACGGCATCCCATTGTCGAGAGTGTCGGTAGCACAACCGATATCGCAGCTGACCGAATTGACAGCCGGTCACCTCGCAGGAACGCAGCGGTCGATGCCCGGTCACTTGCGGGTCGGCCGTCGCAGCCCACGCGACCAGTTCG
Source organism: uncultured Actinomycetota bacterium (assembly GCA_963763005.1). Classification (GTDB taxonomy): domain Bacteria; phylum Actinomycetota; class Actinomycetes; order Mycobacteriales; family Mycobacteriaceae; genus Mycobacterium. The sequence goes on along the minus strand of CAVXMI010000004.1, from coordinate 3,681 downwards.
GGCCGACCAGCCTTCCTCCACCGGTGCAGATGAGCCAAGCACAACCGGTCGTAGCGACTTGATCGCACGCAGCCTGCGACGAGGCACGGCGGTGTCCCCAATATCGGGTCGCCTGCCGCCGGGACCAGCACCTCGACTCGGAACTCCGGTCGCACCACTGCAGCCAATCCGTCTGCGAGGCCACCCAAGCCAGTCGCCGGTAATCTCACCGTCGTTGCGCTCATTGCAGGCCATCGTTTCGGTCGAGAACCCCCGCGGCGACCAGTGCCCGACGCGCGTCCTCGACACTCAGGTGGGAGTAGGTGTCGCCGGTCGTGCTGATCGAGGCGTGTCCGAGCAGCTTGCTCACCACCTCCACGGGGACTCCGCGTCGCAGCAGTCCAGTGGCGTAGGTATGGCGGAAGACATGCGGGGAGAAAGTGATTCCAGTTCGCGTGCGCAATCGCAGTACCAGATCGTAGACGCTGCGGTAGCTCAGTGGGGCGCCCAGCGGATCGGCCCACAGGTTGACGAACACGTAGTCGTTGTCCAGGTCGCCGTACTCGGTGTGCAGGTAATCGCAGTAGAGGCGAATCAGCCCAGCCGGCACCGGAACCTGACGCGATCCGGACTTGGCGCGTGCCCCGTTGGCGTTAGCCCGCCCGACCACCGATACCACGCAGGATGCGGCGTCGATATCGTCGTGCCGCAATCCCAGCGCCTCGCCAACACGCAGCCCGGACTCGGCCAGCAACGTGAACAACATCTGGTCCCGCAACCGCGCACAGGCCGCCAGCACGGTGGCGACCTGCTGCTCATCCAGCGTCGACGGCAACTGCTTGTCGGCACGCAGCCTGATTCTGCGGTTCCGCTCTGGTCGAGAGCCCAGGTGCGCCAACAACGGTCGCCAGGAACCACCACTGGACCTGCGCCGCTGCCAGGTGACCAGCAGATCGCCCAGGTCCACGCCGTGTCGCTGATGGAACTCATAAAACGCCGATACCGCCGATAGTTTCCGGTTCACCGTGGTCGCCGAGCATCCCGCCGACGCCGAGGTCGGCAATGCCACCACATTCGGTTCGTTCCTCGCCTCCGGGGCAAGCCGCAGCCAGGCGACGAACCGACCCACATCCTCAAGTCGGACACCTGACCACGCCAGTCCGGACCGATCACAGAATTCGAACCAATCCCGCAGATCATGGGCATACGCGCGGACCGTGTTCGGCGATCGTTCCACCGCATGAAGATGCGCCAGAAACGCCTCCACCGGTTCCACCGCGCCGGCCTCGGCACTGACCACAGTCCACGACTCAGGATCACCGAAGGGCATCACCACCCGCTGAACCGCGAACCCAGCCAGCTTCGTCATAGACACCGAAGATAATCAGTCCACGACGAAACACCGGGAGCGCCAAAGGGTGTGTCGTCTACATCAACGACAGACAGTCACGGGACCGGAGATAAACATCGCGTTCTTGAAGAAAGCTTCCGCGTACTTTGCCGCCAGCCAACCGAGGTAGACCGGTTCGAGCTGATGGCCGCAGAGTGCACGACCACCGCGATCACCCGAATGGCACGACTGCTGGAGGTGTCTACCTCCGGCTTCTACAGGAGATCGGGCTCGTGTTTGAGTCCGACAGAACTGCGCAGGCTAACTGATACAAGGCCAGACCCGACGAATTCAGATCATCCGCGAGGCGCGCGTTTGATGAGGTTTCCGATCACATCCGAGTAAGCACCTTGACGGCAGCACTCAAATAGGCCCGCGATTGCCTGCGCCGGCAAAGAGACCCTCCCGGATTCCCCGCTCCATCTCTGGGCTGCCGGGTGGAATTGTCTCTCGGCAGCTACAGCTGAGGGTGCCGAACGTGTTCGGGTCGGTGCCGATCGGGTCCTCCTCGGCGCTGGCCGTTGCTGCTCCCCCAACACAGGAGCCGAGAGCGATAGCAGCGCTGACCATTATTTTCGTGATCACTCCGGGGTGCTGAGTCGTCATGTCATCCTCTTTCCTCGAGCTGAAACGGCGGCAAGGCTTGATACCGAGAACAACGCTCCTGGAGTCCGAATGCTTCACCGCGGGTATATATCCCGTGAACGCCACGATTCAGTGTCCCCTGTTCGTGTGCAACGTGGTTGGCCGATTACATAGACAGTTCATGCTTTTGATGGTTCGCCGCCCAGCCGGCATTCAGTAGAGGTCTTGACATTGTGGGGCCCACAAAACTCCCGTTGTGCCCATCACTGCCGGAGGCTTTGGTGGCACCCCACACTGGGACGCAACGCATCTCGGCGCGCCGCCCATGCTGTAGCCCAGCATCGTGAACATACGAGGTCGCTCGCGAGCTTGGCCTGAACGAGGCCTGCCCGGACGGTGGGTCGCCGACGAGCGTCGCCGCGTGGAGGCGGCGGCTGCCCGTAACGAGGAGCCGTTGACCGTGGCGGAGCGCACCGAGCTCGCGCGTTTGCGCAAGCAGGTCGCCGGCCAGGAGAAAGAGGCCTCCCCTATGCGCTGGACAGCTTCGGATACCAGGGCCAGGTCACCCGGGCGTCGATTGCGAACGCCGACAACTACCTCAGCGGTTCTTTCTTCGGACCTGACCGGCTGCCCAACGAGCAACCGCGCACAAACCAACTGCCGCTGCTGCTGGCGATCGTGAACTTCCCACAAAGCTAAACGCCCGGTCATCACCGCCGACATGACGCATTCTGCGGGTACAGTTGCCCCGCGTCCCGGTGTGCGTTATCGACCTCAGCTCGCCGGCGACTATGCCGAAAAGGAGCACCGGATAATGAGGACTTCACTGCTGGCGGCCGCTGGACTCGCTGCGGCGTGCGCACTGGTCGGGGTTTCGGCGACGGGCTGCAACAGCAACTCGAAGTCGTCGACGGCGACATCGGGATCAGCGGCCTCGACCACCGCCAGCCACAGCCCGGCGTCCACTTCCGCACCCGCGCAGCCGAACGACTACGCCCGCCTGCTGATCCGGGCCGAAGATATCAATGCACCCGAAACCTTCACGGCCGACGCGCCGATACAGAACCCGGACGGGAAGCAGGGTGTGGCGGTGACGTTCAGCGTGCCGGACGGCAGCCACGTAATTCACGACACCATCCTGATCCTGCCGGATCCCGCCGCGGCGGCAAGCGCGCTCGAGGCAGCGAAAGCCACGCCGCCTGTTCCCGCCACTGGGGCACCTTCCGCGGTGAACGTCGGCACTGGCGGTACGACCGTTTGGGGCGACTCATCGGACAAGTCCACAGGTGTGACGATGTTGTGGTTCACCGAGGGCAGGGCGTTTGTCACGCTTGAATTCGACGGCCCTGCCCGCATACCCGCGCCGCCGGACTTCGTCACCGACGTAGGTCAAAGGCAAGACGCCGCCATCAAGAACGGACTGCCCGCCTAACTGCTGCGGTTGCGCGGCGCCGCTACGTGTCCCCAACCATGTGTGGCAGACGTATCTGAAGAACAAGCCCGGCCAGAACCGCTACTGGGTGGTGCCCGGCGCCGATCACTATCTGCAGTGCGATGCCCCCGGGCAACTAGCCCAGATCGTTCGCCTCACGGCCCAGGGTGAGGATATTCCGCTGCAGACGCTCGGGAACCAGCCCGACGGCGCAGTGTTGATGGATACGAGCGCGCCGTAGTCGCCTCATCTGATGCAGACGGGTAAGCGTGCCCAGCCGCGCACGCTTGCGGTA
>CAVXMI010000003.1:0-28080 GCA_963763005.1 uncultured Actinomycetota bacterium | reverse complement strand
GCGGCGGCCATCGTGACGACGGTGTCGAGGCAGGTTCCTATCTGCCTTCCAGACTTCTGCCGGGGTGCGGATTTTTTGACCGTCGAGCCCCCAACTTGCGGGAGGTTCGGCATACCGGATATCCCGCGCGCGCATGGCGTCGTATACGGCCTGCGCGATCGCGTCAACACGTTCCGGATTCTCGGTCTGGTAGCCGTCGATTGCGGAACGGCCGGTGGTGGCATTGAGGCGATCAGAGACGTCGGGCATGAGTGCGGTAACCGCTGACGCGTTCGGCTGGACATGGGCTGCCAGCATCTCAACCCGAGCTGCAGGGGAGTGGCTTTCCACTGGTTGGCGGCCAGGATGTTGACGTCCTTCGAGCCTCGAGCGATTACCGTGCCGGTGGCATCGCGCAGGACCGCCCGATGATGCCTGGCCGTTGGTCCTCCACCGTCAGCATGGATGCCGGGTCGAGGGCCAGGTTGATGTCACGCAGGATCGTCGGCTTTCCGGCCGCGACGTCGACATGCAGCTCGCGCGGCCCGCCGAGCGAGCCTTCGGCGCTCACGACGTCGACCTGCAGGACGGCCCCGCGCAACTCCTCGGCGATGCCGTCGATGGTGACGTGGTCGACCACCGGTATCCGGCAGTGCGCCATCGGATAGCTCAGCTCGGAGATGGCATGAATTCGATTCGGCGGCCGATGCGGCCTTGGGCGATCGTGCGCCGCTGACGGGGCAAGCGCGCGGTAGAACGGGGCGATCAGCTGGCCCGTGGGGGATGGGGTCGCCGATCAGCCGGGCGGGACTGCGCATCGGGAGCGGGCGCGTCAACGCCGCAGCGGGACGACTGTGATTTCAGCCGGGCAGCCTCGGTGGCGGTTTTCGCCGCCCCGATAGCCTGCAACAGCAATTCCACCGAGTCGATCGCCCGGTAGGCCTCCGCGGTCGTGAACGCCTCGTTGTGCGCCCACCGGTTGCGGACGTCCCGCAATTCGCTCGCGTAATTCTGCACCTGCCGGGGCAAGTTGCGCGTGAATGGGAAGCCGTACTCGCCGAGCCGTTCCGTCATCGCCCGCAGCATCAACGACAAGTCCCCGCCCTGTACATGCCCATCTGCCGGCCAGCGGCGGCGTCTTTTCGGCGCAACGCTCGGTCCAGGACATGTTCGGCGGCAGCGCCGTGCCGAAAACATCTTCGATGAACGGGGTAAGCCATCGATCAGGACCGACAGCGCCTCACCCACGACGGAGTGATAGTTGGCCTCACTCACGACAGATCTCCCTAGCTGATTGCACGAATTCTGCGCCCTCGTTCGGGCGTACGCGAGCCTAAGTCCCCCCACCGACAGGCCCGCGTTGGCCATGAAACCACGGCGCACCAATCTCGCGCAGGCGTTCGCGATCAGGTTCTGGCTCTAGCGCCAAAGACCTGTGAGCTGTCGTCCCCGACTCTTAGTCTCTTCACTAGGAGGAGAGGCCATGGGGACAGACACACTGAAGAACTACGTACTGGCGCTCGCAGACGTACTGGTCGGCACGAGCCGGACCTGACACCGCGACCGCCCCGCATACCCCGAGCAACCCTCCAATAACTGCACGTCCGCGCATGATTCCCCCTCGTATCGCGCTTAGGAGCAGAATGTACGACTGAGCACGGACAGAATCGCGATAGCGAGGTCCGCCCAATTGCTGTCATCCTCACGTTGTTCAATCGTGGGGTGGGGGTAGCGACGACAGCGGCCAGTGCCGAACACGCGGAGCGGCATTTTTACTGCGTTGTGGCAGGGCTGCTGCCATGACCATCACTCCCGAGGAAACCCCCCGCCTTGCCAACGGCGCCGAGCGCACGGTCTACCAAGCCCTGCTCGAACAGCTGCAACCAAACGACCGGGTGGTTCCCGGCCAGCGTGTCACCGACCACCTCAAGGACCACGAGGTCGACTTCGTCGTCGCGATCGAGGGCGCCGGCATTGTCTGTCTGGAGGTCAAGGGCGGCGACGTCTGGCACGACGGCGATACGTGGTGGCAGCGGCGAGGCGGCCACGAGCACAAGATCGATCCGGTCCGACAGGCGCGCGAAGCCTGTTATGCGCTGCGCGAATTCGTGGAGAAGGACGACCGCTGGACTCAGGGCCGGTTGCGCTGGGACTACGTGGTTGTCCTGCCGAACGCGCAGATCGCCGACGATTTCGCGTTGCCGCAGTGCCCGCGGTGGAAGGTCATCGACCGCAACGACCTCCCGACGCTCGTCGACAAGCTCAAACACGTCCTCGTCGGCCAGGAGCTCGACCGCCCGTTGCTGACTCGGCAGGGCATCAAGCAGCTCTCAACGGCGTTGAGCGGCAGGGGATTACCGCAACGAAGCGTGGTGGCTCGCGCGTTGGCCAGTCAGGACGCCGCCGACGCGCTCACCGAACAGCAGGCCGTCATCCTCGACGCCATCCAACTGCTGAACCGCGTTGAGATCCGCGGGGGAGCGGGCAGCGGCAAGACCTTTCTCGCGGTGGAACAGGCCCGTCGGCTTTCCGCGAAGGGCCAGCGCGTGGCCCTGCTGTGCTACTCCCACGGCCTGGCCTCCTACCTGGAGCGCATCACCGCCAATTGGCGGCGCCGCCACCAACTGGCCTACGTCGGCGAGTTCCACGCCCTCGGCGTGCTGTGGGGAGCACCCGAAGGGCCCGACGAATCCTTGCGCACCGAGGAGACCGTGCAGTTCTGGGAACATGACCTGCCGCTTCAAATGGCTGATCTGGCAGCACAACTCGAGCCCGGCCACCGGTTCGACTCGATCGTCGTCGACGAGGCCCAGGACTTCGCCGATGCATGGTGGGATCCGCTGCTCGCGGCCCTGAGCGATGACGAATCCGGTGGCCTTTACGTCTTCACCGACGAAGGTCAGCGTGTCTTCAACCGGCACGGCTCTCCGCCGGTGCCGCTGGTACCGCTGGTCCTCGACCACAACCTGCGCAACACCCGCCAGATCGCGAACGCGTTCCAGCCGCTCGTCGGTCAGCCGATGCGCTACCTGGGCGGCGAGGGACCCGCGGTGAAATTCGTCGCCTGTTCGCAAGACGACGCGATGAACGCCGGCGACGACGAGGTGGAGTTGCTCCTGGAGGAGGGATGGCGCCCAGAAGACGTTGCGCTGCTGACCACCGGCACCCGCCACCCCGAACAGAAGGAACGCCAGGCCGCCGGCAACGCCGCCTACTGGGACAGCTTCTGGGATGCCGACCAGGTTTTCTACGGCCATGTCCTGGGCTTCAAGGGGCTCGAGCGCCGCGCAGTCGTGCTCGTCGTCAACGAGAAGTCTGCGTTCGAACGCTCCCGCGAACGCCTCTACGTCGGCCTGTCCCGTGCCCGCGACCAACTCGTGGTGTGTGGCGACCCGGACTTCATCCGCGAAGTCGGCGGGCCGGATCTGGCCCGCCGGCTGAACCTTCCGTCGACGTAGTCGAGAAATTTGATCCGAAGCGACACTGCCTGCACAGGCCGCTAGTCTCCGTCGTCCTCGCCTGAAGCAGGGTTGTGACGGGGAGCGGTTGCTTCGGCTCCCGACGCGGCCCAACTGAGTCCCTGGACATCCCGGGACGATTGACTCCCTGGATGGGGGAGTTCAGCGTGGCCGCGCAGCGGCAATTGCCGATGGGTTTTCGATTTGCCAGGTGCCGAAACACCGACACGACAAACCCCGGCTACAGCAAGAGTTGTTATGCGTGCCGACTGTAGCTCGGGCTGTCGGTGATCTGGCACACCGCGGCTGCGCCGAGACGGTCCGCACCAAGTTTGCTGCAAAGGGCGATGAGAACGCCCAGAAGCTGATAGACCGCTTTGCTGACGACGTTTATCGCAGAGCCGAATTCTCCGAGAAGGCCCAGCGCGAAGCCCTAGAGGCGCTGGAAGGACCTCAAAGACGACGAGGACACAACGCCGTCAACTGTTGAGCGGCTGTTCATGTACCGCCACATCCACCTGATTCACGCACAGTTTCACCCGGGCGAGGGCGGCGACGTCGACGCGCGAGCTACCTCGGCGACACGTCCCGTACGGGTCGTGAGCAGCTCAGCCAACGAAAAATCGGGGCCGGTGTCTGCGAGGAACTCCGGAAAGGCTCGCCCGTTGCGAAACCGACGCGCTGCTGTTGGCGAACAACGCCAAAATCCGGGCACGACACACCGGATTCGTGTCGTGGCCAATCACCACCGCAAATATAGCGTGAACCGCAATAACCAGCGGGAAGGACATGGTGGTGGGCAAGCACCCAGTCGACGGCATGTCGCGGCGAGAATTTATGGCTAGAGTCGCCGCCGCTAGCAGCGCCGGTGCATTGATGTCCTTGGCTGGCCCGGTGATCGAAAAGGCCTACGGGGCCGGCCCTTGCTCCGGCCAGTTGACCGACATCGAGCACTTCGTGTTCATGCTCCAGGAGAACCGGTCATTCGATCACTACTTCGGCACGCTGTCGGGCACCAATGGATTCAACACGCCCTCGCCAGCATTCCAGCAAAAGGGTTGGAACCCTCAGACACAGTCGCTTGACCCCACCGGCGTCACCATCCCGTACCGTTTCGACACCACCAGGGGCCCTCTCCTCAACGGCGCGTGCGTCAACGACCCCGCTCACCAATGGATCAGCATCCACCAGGCATGGAACAATGGCGCCAACGACAATTGGTTACCTGCGCAGGCCGAAGAACAAACGCTGCAGGGCAACGTCCCGGTGACGATGGGTTATTACACCCGCCAAGACCAACCGATCCATTATCTGCTGGCCGATACCTTCACCATCTGCGATGGCTATCACTGTTCGTTGCTAGGCGGAACTTCGCCCAACCGGCTGTACTGGATGAGCGCCTGGATCGATCCCGACGGCGTTCAGGGTGGTCCGCTGCTGGTGGACCCCAACATCCAACCGCAAGGCCGCTTCAGTTGGCGCACCATGCCGGACAACCTCAGCGATGCCGGCATCAGTTGGAAGGTGTACCAAAACAAGCTCCTGGGGGCGCTCAACAACACGGTCGTTGGCTACGACGGGATGCTCAACGACTTCGTACAGGCCAGGGATCCGCGCTCGAACATGGCCCGCTACGGCATCGCCCCGACCTATCCCTTGGATTTCGTCGCCGACGTCGCATCCAACAAGCTGCCCCAGGTTTCGTGGGTGCTGCCCGGGTTTCAGGTGTCCGAACATCCCGGAGTACCGGTAGCACCGGCCGTCGGTGGCACCGCGATCGTGAATATCCTCCGCATCTTGCTGTCCAATCCCGCGGTGTGGGAAAAGACCGCGCTGATCGTCAGCTTTGACGAAAATGGGGGCTTCTTCGATCACGTCACACCGCCTACTGCGCCGCCGGGAACCCCCGGCGAGTACGTCACGGTGCCCGACATCGACGCGGTCACGGGTTCCGGCGGCATCCGTGGGCCGATCGGTCTGGGCTATCGCGTCCCCTGCTTCGTCATCTCTCCCTACAGCCGTGGCCCGCTGATGGCGCATGACACCTTCGACCACACCTCGTCGCTGCGGTTGCTCGAGAAACGGTTCGGCGTGCCGGTTCCCAACCTGACCACCTGGCGAAGAGGTGTGACCGGCGATATGACGTCGACCTTCAATTTCGCCGTCCCACCCAACCCATCGTCACCGAACTTGGACCACCCCGCATTGAAAGCCGCGCCGCAACAGGTGCAATGCGTTCCTGACACCGTCACGGTCTTTACGAAGACAGTTCCTCCTTATCGGGTGCCCTACCCTCAGATAATGCCCGCTCAGGACACCACACCCGCCCGCGGGATCCCCAGCGGTCCCTGCTGAAGCGAAATCGGCAAGCCGCCGAAAATCGCCCGCGCGCGGATGAATAAACCCCGCATCTGTGCATGGCCATCCGATCCCCGCTTGGTCCCTAAATTATCCCAATGGTGATGAGGACCTACGTTCGTCGTCATTTGCGCCAGGTCTGGCGCGCGACCTGAAAAATACGTGCATAGCGGTAATTCGGCTGTGTCCGCTGATCCATTTCGCCTTGTCGTGAAAGCGCTTCTCAGGGAATCATAATCCGTTGGTCGCGGGTTCGAGCCCCGCCCGCCCCACGTTAAACAGGCCCCCACGGCAGAGGTCTAGCCGCGCTCCGACGTCGCGGAAGCCGATCTGCGAGACTGGAACTCCGGCGATCAGATCAGCGATGAAGGAGATCATTTGTTCGTGAATCATTGCGTTCGGGCGACGACCCTGGTCACGGACTGACCCGCGCCGCTCAGAAGTGACGGAATCGGAGGGCACCCCGGAGCCATCGACCGACTCGATGCAGGGGATTGTGCTTATCTGCGCAACTGCGATCGTCGCGGGCGTGGTCATCGGGTTCATCGGCGGGGCCTTCCGCTGGTGCCTGAAGACGGCGAATGTGCTGCGGGTCGACCTGGTCGACTGGGCCCATCGGCTACCCGGACCGGGCTGGCTCGTCCCTGTGGTCGTCGCTGCGGCCGGCGCAACACTTGCCGCCCTGGTCGTGCGGTGGGCGCCACTCGCCGCCGGAAGTGGCATTCAGCATGTCGAAGCGGTATTTCGGGGTGACGCCCGGCCGCCGCCTCTCCGCTTGCTTCCGGCGAAGTTCGCGGGCGGGGTGTTGGCGATCGGCTCGGGACTAGTGTTGGGCCGCGAGGGGCCGACGGTACACATGGGTGCGGCGATCGGGGCCGCAGCGGCACGGTGGGTCCGTCTTCCCGATTTCGAGGTCAGAATGCTGCAAACGGCGTTGGGCGGCGCCGGTCTCGCGGTCGCATTCAATGCGCCGATCGGAGGCACTCTTTTCACCCTGGAAGAGGTGACAAAGTCGTTCCGACTCCGGACCGTTCTCGCCACGGTTTTTGCCGCTGCCAGTGCTGTCGGCTGCGCGCGGCTCATTCTCGGAAATCACCCCGACTTTCACGTCGGATCGGTCGCTGCCCCCGATCTGGCCTGGCTTCCCGTGTTCGTCATCTTCGGACTACTGACCGGATGCGTCGGGGTCCTCTACAACCGGTTGGTCCTGGGATTCGTCGACCACGTCAAGTTGCTGCCCCGAATTCCTGCGATCGCGAAAGCGGCCGTGATCGGGGCGGTAATCGGGCTCATGATGTTCGTCGACCCGCGTGCGGTCGGCGGTGGCGACACCGTGACGCAATTGATTGTCGGCGGAAACAGCATGGTTCTGCCTGTGGTAGCAGAACTTTTGGCGCTGCGGTTCATTGCCGGCCCACTGTCATATTCCACGGCTGTGCCGGGCGGATTGTTCGCCCCACTGCTGGCAGTCGGCGCTTTGTGGGGAGTGCTGTTTGCCGGGGGCTTCAACGCCGTGTGGCCCGGAAACGCCACATCTCTGGTAGTTCCGATGGCGATCATCGGAATGGCGGCCTTCTTCGGGGCCGTTGTCCGCGCGCCCGTGACCGGGATCGTCCTTGTCATCGAGATGACGGCCACAACATCTGTGGCGGTGCCGATGCTGGCCGCCACCGCCGCGGCGGTGCTCGCCGCAGAACTACTGAGATCTCCGCCCATTTATGACAGCCTCCGGGAACGGATGCCCCCCGAAAAGACGGTAGGGGGCGACATCGGTCCAGCAGGTCCATCATCGAGCTAGGCTATCCCCACATGAGAAGGGCTTTCGTCGTTACATTCGCGGTCGGGTTGATCGTCGCACTGTTCGGTCTGATCTGGGCGCTGCAGGGTTTCGGAGTGCTTGGTGGCAGCCCGATGAGCAATACCACGACCTGGTCCATCATTGGTCCGATCACGGTGCTGATCGGCATTGTGATTGCGGTATTCAGTTGGCGCAAACTCTCGTCGAAATAGTGCTTCACTTTTCCGCCACGGTGAAGTCCACCGTGTGCCAGCCGGTGGCGCCGTCGGGAACGGGACTAACCTGATCTGCGGTTTGGGTAGCTCCGGTGTTGTCGGTGGCGCGCACTGTGATGGTGTGTTTCCCAGGGCTTTTCGCCTGCCAGGGGAAGCTCCACAACCGCCACGTCTCGTTGGAATAGCTCGCGCCCAGTTCAGCGGGCTGCCACTGGCCATTGCCGATGCGGACCTCCACGGCCCGCACGCCACGATTTTGCGCCCACGCGACACCGCCGAACACCACGGGTCCCATCGGCACCTTCTGGCCACCTTTCGGTACGTCGATCCGCGATTCGGTCTTGATGGGTGCACGCGGTGCCCAGCCTTGGCGCGTCCAGTACGCCTTTGCTGTGTCGAAGCGGGTCAGCTCCATCTCGACGACCCACTTGGTGGCCGACACGTATCCGTAGAGCCCGGGTACTACCAGCCGGGCCGGGTAGCCATGTTCGATCGGCAGCGGCTGACCGTTGAGGCCGACCGCCAGGAGCGCGTCGCGGCCATCGGTGAGCGCCTCCACTGGCGTGCCGGCGGTGAACCCGTCGATCGACGTGGAGAGCAGCATATCGGCGTCGGTGTGCACACCGGCCGCCGCCAGCAGATCAGCCACCCGGTAGCCTGTCCAGACGCCCGTCGAGATCAGTTTGCCTCCAACAGGATTCGACACGCAGGTTAACGTCGTCACCGTTTCGACGACGTCGAAGTCGGCCAGGTCGTCGAAGCTGTAGGTGGCTTCGCGGTCCACCATGCCGTGGATGCGCAGCCGCCAGTCGCCGTGGCTGAGTTGGGGAACACTGAGTGCGGTGTCCACCCGGTAAAAGTCGGCGCCGGCGGTGACAAAGCTCGGTAGCGCAACGCCGTTCGGTTGCACATCAGCAGGTATTGGTGGCGCCGATGTGCGCGGTCGGGGAAGTGCAAAGCTTTTGCGGTCAGCGGCCACCGAATGCACCAACCGCGTGATGACCGCACCCACCACGCCACTCACTACTCCGAATCCGAGCAATCCGAACATGACCAACCTGCGCCTGCCGGCATCCGGCTCGTCGTGGTCGGCTGTGTCTTCCGGGTCTTTCGGGCCTGCCAATTCGGGCCAGAACCGACGGGTGAGTAAGCGTAGGGCCGCGACGCCGCAGGCGGCGCCCGCGACGGTGGGGATCGTGTCGAGTGCTGTCGCACCCTGACGCGACAGCACTGCGATGCATCCGAGGACGCCCGCCGCGGCGATCACGGCGCTGCCGAGCGGGCGGCGCCGAGTCTCGAGGGTCCCGGCGATTGCAGCGATCGTCGCGATCGCCACGAGCATGACGACGGCCAGGAAGAGTTTGTCCAGAGAGCCCAGGGTCTGAATCGCCCACTCTTTGATTGGCCCCGGTGTCAGGTCGACGACCACTGAGCCGATCGCAGCACGCGCATCGGCCCGCGCACCGAACGGGATGCCCACCAGCTGGGCTACCCCGACCGCGACGGTCGCGGCGGCGACCCCGGCAATCATCCGCTCATTCGACGGCGCGACAGCCATCGGAGCTACTCTACCCGCGTTCCCCGCTCGCGTTCCCAAGACCGCAAACACCCTGCCGTGCAGGCGAACCGGCGATATCGGCATGCTGCCGTCGGCCTGCGGCACGGTGCTGGCGATCTAGCCTGAGGTGCGGCGGCGCTCAGCCAATCCAGTTCCCCGAGTCGGGAACCGTTGATTCCTGCCCTGCCGATGAAGACCATCGGCAGGATAGGCACTTAGCGCTCTCGGAAGGAGACCTGGTGCCAATACGGCCGCGGAGATCGCCACCCCGCTTGGCGATTGGACGAATGCGTGCCGTCGGGGTCGAGGGCGAGGGCGGGGGCGGGAGTTCGGCGCTCGTCAGGCTCCGGTGGTGGACCAGGGGTCGTCGTGGCGGGTTCACCGCGCTCCTGTTCTACCTCGTCGGGGCCGTCGTCCTCACGATCGGCGCCTGGAGCGACCCGACGTCCGGCTGGGCCGGAAACTGCTGCGACCAGCAGCAGGCGATCTGGTACCTGGGCTGGACGCCCCACGCGCTCGCGAATGGCCTCGATCCGTTCTTCACGACCCAGATCGGTGCGCCCGACGGCGTAAACCTCATGTGGAACACACCGATGACGCTGCTCGGGCTGCTGGGCTGGCTCCCCGCGGAGATCGGTGGCCCAGTCTTTGGATTCAACGTCCTCATGGTCGTCGGCATCGCCGTCAGCGGATTCACCGCCTGGCTCGCGATCCGACGTTGGACCGGTGACGGCCTCGGCCCGATGGTCGGTGGCGCGGTCTACGCTTTCTCGCCGTACGTCGCCTCCCACGCGGCCCTGCATCTGAACCTCGCCACAGCCTGGGTCCCGCCGCTCTTCCTGCTCCTCATCGACGAACTCCTGGTGGCCCGGCGCCGACCACCGTGGCTTGCGGGGGTGGCGCTTGGAGTCCTGGGCGCCGCCCAGCTTCTGATCAACGAGGAGACACTTGCTACCAGCTTGGTGGCAGCCGTAGTGCTGATCTGCGTCATGGCCGTTGCGCGTCGCGACGGGCGGGTTCGAGCGCGGTGGCGCCAAGGAGCGGCCCGGCTCGTCCCCGCGCTCGCGGTCGCCACGATGACGTTCCTCCTGCTTGCGGCCTGGCCGCTGGCCGTCCAGTTCTTCGGGCCGCAGCGGATCAGCGAGCAGGTCCAGGATCCCAAGACTCACTCGACCGACATCCTGAACCTCGTCCTTCCGACGCCATACCAGCTGGTCGCCCCCGACGCGGCAACGCGGGTGTCCCACGAATTCAGCGGCCTCTATCACGAGGCGACGGGCTACCTCGGCCTGCCGCTCCTTGTCCTCCTCGTCGTCGTGGCCGTTGGCCAGTGGGACGACCTCCGGGTCCGCGTCGCGAGCGTCACCGGGGCGCTGCTCCTCGGGCTCTCGCTCGGGCCGTGGCTCCACATCGGCAAGGAGGCTCTGCACGTACCGCTACCGTGGCTGCTCTTCGGGAAGCTGCCGCTCCTCAAACATGTGCTGCCGGGCCGCTTTACGCTCTTCACCTGGTTGGCGGTCGCGGTGATCGTCGCGATCGTCATCGGCCGGGCGACTCGCCTGGCCCCGCGACCGGCGACGCGGTGGCTGCTTGCGGTGGTCGCGGCGCTTGTCCTGATCCTCCCCGCTCCGCTACAACGGCAGCCGTCCTACACGCCGGCCTTCTTCCGCACCTGGGCGAGCCGCAACATCGGGCCCGATGAGACAGTCCTCGTCGCGCCGTATTTCATCAACGGGGGCCAGGCCGCGCCGATGTTGTGGGCGGCGCAGGCCGACTATGGGCTCCGGATGCCGGAGGCCTACGCGTACATGCCCCAGCCGGACGGCCGGACGACTTCGGGACCACCACCAACGCGGTTGTCCAAGATCATGCTGGCGATCCAGGACGGCGAGACTTCGCTCGTGGCGCGCGGAGAAGCTCGCGCACAGGTGGCCGCCACCCTCCACTTCGCGGAGGTGCGCCACGTGATCGTCGGGCCGATGCAGGCATGGGAGGCGATGATCGTATTCTTCACCGACCTCTTCGGGCGGGCGCCCGAGCGGGTCGGCGAGATCGCGATCTGGCGGGACGTCAACGTCCGGGGCGTTGTCGCGCCGCCCACACAGCCGTGACGGTGCATGATCCATTACGGGTCAACTCTTGGGGAAGATTTGTGACGGCGCCGCGAGTTCATATGGTCTGAGCATCCGTCCGAAACAGGAACGAGGCACCACCCATGACCGGAGATTTGCCTGATACTGCACTAGAGCTGCGCTCGTTGGTGTCGTCTGGTGGCACGCTCGAACTTTCGCTGCACGAGGTTCCAGTTCCCGCCCCCGGCGACAATGAGGTGTTGGTGCGGGTGGAAGCCTCGCCGATCAACCCGTCAGATTTGGGCCTTCTCGTCGCGAGCGCGGACATGACAAATGCGACGGTCGCGGGCACGCGCGAACGTCCCGTCGTCACCGCTTCGGTCGGGGAGTCGGCCCTGGGAGCGCTTGCGGCGCGACTCGATAAATCGCTTCCGGTGGGAAATGAGGGCGCAGGCACCGTAGTCGCCGCGGGGTCGTCGGAGGCAGCCCAGGCCCTCATCGGCAAAACGGTGGCGATTGCGGGCGGCGCGATGTACGCGCAATACCGAGCGATCGATGCCTCAGCATGTCTGGTCCTGCCGGACGGGACTACGGCAAGGGATGGCGCATCGTCGTTCGTCAACCCAATGACGGCACTCGGAATGACCGAAACCATGCGCCGCGAGGGACATTCGGCCCTCGTGCACACCGCCGCGGCGTCCAACCTCGGCCAGATGCTGGTCAAGCTCTGCCAGAAAGACGAGATACCGCTGGTCAATATCGTCCGCAAGCCCGAGCAAGAGGAGCTGCTCAGATCGCTCGGCGCAGCGCATGTCTGCAATTCGGCATCACCGTCGTTCTCGACGGACCTCCTCGAAGCTCTCAAAGTCACATCCGCGACGCTTGCCTTCGACGCCACGGGTGGTGGAACGCTGGCCAGCCAGATCCTCAACGGCATGGAGAAGGCGGCCAACTCGACCGCAGCGCAGTACTCACGCTACGGGTCGAACGTGCACAAGCAGGTGTACATCTACGGTGCGCTCGACACCAGTCCCACGGTGCTCAAAAGGAACTTCGGGATGGCTTGGGGCGTCGGCGGCTGGCTGCTCACCCCATTTCTGCAAAGCGCAGGGGCAGAGACCTTTGGTCGGCTGCGGGCTCGGGTAGCCGCCGAGCTCACCACGACGTTCGCGAGCCGCTACACCCGCGAGGTTTCACTCGCCGGCATGCTCAAGCCCGATGCGTTCAACGAATACGTCAAGCGAGCGACCGGCGAGAAGTTTCTCGTGACTCCGCACGCCGTCCAGGCGGATGGGGATTAGTGTGACCCGCCCGCCGCAACCTTGTGAAGTGCACGAGTCAGGTGCACTCCTGCACGGCACCAAGGCCGAGCTTTCGGTGGGTGACGTGCTGGTGTCCGGGCGCCGGTCGAACTACGGCGGAGACCGCCGCTCGAACCACGTTTACCTGGCCCAAACATTGGATGCCGCAGTGTGGGGAGCCGAGCTGGCAATAGGGGAAGGCCGAGGCCGTATCTACATCGTGGAACCGCAAGGCGCACTGGAGGACGATCCGAACGTCACGGGCAAAAAGCTTCCTGGAAATCCGACGCGCTCCTACCGCACCCGTGAGCCCGTGAGAATCGTTGGCGAACTCACGGACTGGGTGGGGCATTCACCCGAACAGCTGCAAGCCATGCGGGACGGCTTGGCCGACCTTGAGCGGCGCGGCCTTGCCGTCATCTACGACTAGATGCGGGTCGGCGCTCGCCCCACTAGTCGGTGAAGTCGATCCGCACCGACACGGGTGTCGTTTCCAGTGCTTTTACCACCGTGGCTCCCAGTCTCCCGAACTGGCGACCTCGCGCGACGACGTCGTCATCCGGTCTCAATGTCGCGACTCCTGCGCGCCACTGATTCCCCTGTCGCACGCGGATATTCGGGTTGTCAACGATGTTTCGGCCCCACCCGGAGCGGGTGCCATGCTGACAGATGACCCACGCCCCTTTGGCGTCGAACTGTGCCGACACGGGAACATGGCGCACCTGGCCGGTCTTTCGCCCGATGGTTTCCAGTTCGGCGGCCAGCGTGGTTCGCAGTCCCAGTCTGCCCATCGCATTCACCACCGGGTTGAGCACATAGCGTCCGAGCGCACGTTCCCGGCGGAACTTTCGCAGCGTCTTGACGTCGTTGGTGTTGGTCATGGCAGTTCCTTTGAGTAGATCGTCAGCGCTCGGCCAGCGCCGGTGTCGATCGCGGCTTGTTCAGTCCGCTTTGCTTGCGGATGCCGTTGTCCAGCAGGGCGGCCGGCGCGATGCGCTTCAGCAGCGCCAATTGTCGCGCCTGGCGTCCGGCGGGGTAGCGCAGTTTGATTCGCTTGTCGGTGGCCGCGGCGTAGGCGGCGTCAGCGACAACGTCGGGCAGTTCGGCACTGCGAATTCTCTCGGCCACCATTGCGCGGACGGTCTCGCGATTGTCGGCGTAGGCCGCCTGCGGTGTGTCGGCGTCCCACATGTTTGCCTCGAAATCGGTTCGGGTGTAACCGGGTTCGACCAGCAGCGCGCGCACACCGTACTCGCGGAGTTCGTGGTCCAACGATTCGGTGTAACCCTCCACGGCATGCTTTGACGCCGAGTACAGGGCCGCATACGGCGCGGGGAGGAAGCCGAGCACGGAGCTGATGTTGATGATGCGCCCGCTGCCCCGACGGCGCATGTGCGGCAGCACCTCGTTGATGAGGCGGATGACGCCAAAGAAGTTGGTCTCGAACAGCGAACGGGCTTGCGCGATCGAGCTCTCCTCGGCGGCTCCAGCAATTCCCAAGCCGGCGTTGTTGATCAGGACGTCGATGCGTCCGGCCCGGTCGATGACCTCTACCACCGCCGCACGAACCGCGTTGTCGTCGGTGACGTCCAGCGCCAAGGTTTCGACACCGGCGATCGGAGCGAGGCGCTGGGGTGCGCGCGAGGTGCCGAACACGCGGAAGCCCCCGTTCGCCAGTTTCACTGCAATGGCCGCGCCGATACCAGAGGACACTCCGGTGATCAGCGCGACGGGGGGTGTGGATGTCATCGACTGGACCTCTCCATGAGTTATACCGATTGGTCTACCTGACATTAGTAGACCAATCGGTATACTGCAACCATGACCGCGCGCGAGCGTCTGATCGACAGCGCCATCGAACTGCTGAGCCGTAACGGGGTGGCCGGTACCGGCCTGGCTGAACTCCTCGAACACAGCGGCACAGCCCGCCGGTCGGTCTACGTGAACTTTCCGGGCGGAAAGTCGGAACTCGTGACCGAGGCCACCCGGGCAGCGGGCCGACACATCGATTCGACGTTGGCGGGCGCTGCGCCGGATGGTGATGGACGTGAGTCGCTGGCGGCGTTCGTCGAGTCGTGGAAGGAGACGCTGCGCTCCAGCGACTACGCCGCCGGATGCCCGATCGTCGCTGCCGCGCTGGGACGCACCGAGTCGCCCTCGGCCGCGGATGCCGCCGGTGAGGCTTTACCGCGTGGCAGACGATGATTGCCGGACGCCTGAGGGACGGGGGAGTTGGGATCGACGACGCCGAATCGCTGGCCACCACCGTGGTGGCCGCCGTCGAGGGCGCCGTCATCCTCTGCCTGGCCGCGCGATCCACCGATCCCTTGGACCGGACCGTACAGATGCTTGACCGGCTCATCGCTGCGCACACAGGTGATCACGAGGCGCAGTGAATTTCCTTGTTTCGCAGTTGTTGCCCCGGCCGCGGAATAATCCGTCGGTGTGGGTTGTCTGGCTGATGTGGAGCCGACAGACAGGGGTAGCGCGACGAAGTGCGAATCGCTGGATATCGCGGAGCCGAGTCGCGGGTACGCCGCGCATTCAGCGTTTCCTCGGCGGATGGCCGAGCGTCTGGGCGTAGACGGTCGCCTATCCGCGTGCGCCGGCAGCGGCCGTCAACCACAGCCTTCTGGTGCGGATGTTCGTTCAGGTGCTGCGTGGTTGGCGGCCTATCGGTCGCGATAGGGTGGCCGCTATCGGCTTATGGGCACTTCTCTGTGCCGATCTTCACGACACCGAAAACGATGTTCGTCTGTGGTGTGAAGGTCTCTCCGGGGGGAGGCGTCGACGAACACACCTGCCACCCAGATCCAAAGCCCGTGGAGCGGCCCTGGCCGGTGAGATCCTCTGAGTAAATAATCAGGAACGCCGTCCGGTCATTCAAACTTGTGCCCCCTTCGTCGACCGGTCTCTCTCCCGGCGTTGGATGCGTAAACGCGTAAACGTCGGTTGCCGCAGTTCCGTAGTCCTTACCGATCTCGTTTGGCATAGTCCAACTCTGGGCAGGCGCTTGGGACGGGCCATAGCGAGGCACTTCGGGCAGACTCCTGGCGATGGTTGCCAAGGCCCCCTCAACCGTGTACGCGACGTCGTAGCAATCTTGTGGAATCGCAGAACCGCCGCTCAATGCCTCCTGGCAATTATCGCGATAGAATTCAGTCATATCGTCTGCGATCCGGAAGAAGACTAAACCTCGGATTACCTCGGCCGCATCATGTGAGAACTCATTGGCGGGTGGTATGTACGGCAGCAGCGCGTTGGCGGCATCCGCCTTCGGCTTTGCAGACTGCACACAATCGAGGGAATGTGGTTCGGCTTTACAGGGTCTGGACTTGGCAAGCTCGATGGTGCGTGAGAAGGCGTCGTCCCGCGAACTGCTGCCGGCTGATATTTTTTCTAGGCCCCAGCAGCCGGCAAGTGCCAGGGATGCGGCTACCAGCGCCGCTGTCCGGGCCGCTCTGAACATGTGGCTATCGTACGACGTATCACAATCCCGCCACGATTACGCTCCTGATGCAGCTTCGGCGCTCCATGGGAGAACCAGAGGCCGATACGGCGGTCCGCCCCTGGCGCCGCCATGACTGTTCCGAGGAACGCGTTCATGTACATGCAGTCCCGCACGGTGAAGTTGTGCGCCTTAAAGTGGCGGATGTCCTGCAAGATCATGGGATCGATATCCTGCAGCGCCACAAAATCGATCGGCGCAACCAATTCCGGCTGTCCCGAGGCCACGCCAGCCGGGAGGCTAGAAATCGCCGCGACTACGACGGCCAGGAATGCAGCGATAGTGCGGGCTATGCCGATCGAGCAGGGCGTGGGCCATCTTGACGGCCGGACGCTCAAATGCACAGGCGCGCCCGCGCTGCGGCAACCCAACCAGTTCGAATCTATGGTCCCGGCAGGGGAACCGTGCGCTCTGGAAGGAACAACCGGCATGCGGCTGCCCGTGTCAGTCCGGAGTCAACCGGTAGGCGCGACTGGCGTTGTCGCGCAGGATCCGGGACTCGTTGAACTGCTCGCCGAACACCTCGCGCAATATCGAAATGGTCTGTGGCAGCGTCACATTAGGCTTGTCGATTGGATAATTCGACGACCAGAACGTTCGATCGGGCCCGAACGCCAGTTGCAGGTCGGTGATCAGCGGGGCCGCGGCGTCGCGCAATTGCTCGCGGGTGACCGGTCCGGCACCCAGCACCGGCATGCCAATGCCGCTGTGCTTGGCGACCATATTGGGCAGTTCGGCGAGCGACGAGATGTCGTCACGCCACCGCTCAGGATGGCTTTGCGCGCCGCGGAGGTACTGCCGGTGTGCTTGCCGGACGGACCGAATACTCCCACGGGTGTGCCGTAGTGATCGAGGACGAAGGTCGTGTTCGGATACTCCCGTGCCAGCGTGATCGCGTCGGGCAACTGATGGCCGTAGTCACACCAGCCCCCGCAGGGCCCCGAAAACAGCCGGCCGACCCTTTCACCAATCACTGGATCGAGGACTAAAAGTCCGAGGGAGCGTCCGCAGGCAGCTTTCGAACGTGTCCTAAGCCAGGAGAACGTGGGCTGGGATAGGCTGTCGCACGCTGTATTCGATGGTTGCCCGATGCGACGGGATGAGAACAGAGGACCACATGGTCACCGATTACAACCAGGGCGATATCGCTGAGCAGTACAAAAAGACCAAGGCGCTACCCATCCGATCCAGGATCGAGGCGCACTCGTTCCTGAAACACATCGGCGATGTGAAGGGCAAAAAGGCCCTCGACGTCGCGTGCGGTGCCGGGGACTACACCCGCATTCTGCGGCGTGCGGGCGCCGCCCCCATGGTGGGGTTCGATATCTCCGAAAAGATGATCGGCCTGGCCCGCGAGCAGGAGGACCGCGAACCGCTGGGCATCGAATACTTCGTCGCCGACGCTAGTTCGGCTGTGCCGCAACAGGATTTCGACATCGCGGTGGCGGCTTACCTTCTGGTGTACGCGCGAGACCGCGACCAACTGGGGAGGATGTGTCGTGGCCCGGCCTGCCGCGTCAGGCCGGGCGGACGGTTCGTCACCCTCACCACCAATCCGGACCTGTACACGTTTGAACAAGTGCCCGACTACCGCAAGTACGGATTCCAGATAAAGCTGGCCGAGACCGCTTTCGAGGGGGCACCCATCGAGTTGACGGTGTTTCTCGATGATGCCTCCCTCGTCATCGAGAACTATTACCTGCCGATCGAGGCGTACCAATCTGCCTTGCGCGAAGCCGGTTTTCGCGATTTCGTGGTGCACATGCCCGAACTTTCCCCCGCACCGGAAGCCGGCGACGAGGGCGACTTCTGGCACGAATACCTAACCTATCCGACTGCGATCGTCATCGAGTGTGTCCGCGAGTGACGTCTTGCGGCCGCGCGTCAATCGCGGATACATCGATCACGCCGGCCTTTCGCCGCGGAGTCGCGGCCTCACCCACGCGAGAACGGCGAAAACCATTGCGCCACAGAGCACGATGGATCTCAAGCTGCTGCTCACTGTCAGATACGCGGCGTCGGTGGATTCAACCATGCGGTCATCTTGGGAGTGTGTCCGGAGCTGCGATGACGACATCCATGACAAGTCCCACACGATGCACGCGTGAGTGATGCTCGACCTTCCAGCCGTGTTCCAGCAGGGCGCTCACGCTGATAGGACGACACCCGCCCAGAACCTGCGGCGCAACGCTCCAGAGGCCGGTCCAGGTTCGCGAGACGGCCCGTTCGAGCAGCCGCTCTCCCTGAGCGAGGCTGGCCAGGCAGAGTCGGCCATTGGGCGCGAGGATGCGTCGCAGATCGTCCAGCACGGCCCGTGCATAAGCCTCATCGAGCAGATCGAACACGAACGTGGACAGCACCCGGTCGGCGAACCCGTCATCGGCGGGCAGCGGCAGGGAGCCGTCGACAAGCACCACCTTGGCCCGCTCGGCCCAGGCGGCGAGCCGGTCGGTGGCCAAGTTGATCATCACCGGGCTGATGTCGACGCCGAGGTAGTTGACACTGGGAGGCAGCGCCCCCAGCAGGTTCGCAGCCAACCGGCCTGTGCCGCAACCGAACTCGAAAATAGTCTGGTCCCCGGCGAGGGCCGCATCGGCCACGAGGCGGTCTATCGTGGCGTCCTCATAGAAGGCCTGCCAGTCCTGGACGCGTCCGATCCGGTCGTAGACCGAACGGGCCTGGTTCAGGGTAAGCGCCACGGTCGTCCTCCTCACTCGCCGACAACGCCGGTCACCTTGAGGTGCGCCGGAATGGTAGCGCCAAAGTTCGAACGGACCACAGGCGCGCCGGGTTATGCCGGCCCGCATCGGCTTCGCGGTGACCGCGCAGTCAATGCAGTGCGACTGCGGCCCGCACTTGACGCTACGTTCGCGCATCTCCATGGTGTAGCAGACCGCCATGCCATCGAGCGCGACCGTGCCGTCGTCGCGAATAACCGTGGTCTTGAGTTCGGTGATTGGCTTGTCGGCACGGACAGAGATGACCTCGACGCGGCCGGTGATCGTGTCGCCCGGGCGTACCGGGGCCTTGAAAGACCAGTTGACGTTGAGGATCGCGCTGGTGACACCGAAGCCGAGCTGCTCTGCGTCGTTGATACCGGGCGCCAAGTTCGTCCCGCCTGGCAGCGCCAACCACATGCTGCTCGACGACGAGCCGGCCGGGGCCGAGTTCCGCACGCAGCTGCGCAGCTTTTTGCCGGCCGGCGACTCCGCGCCGGCGTCGGGGGGAAGTCGGCGCGGGCAGCTGCCGCGGCCCGGCTTGCGACCCTGCAAGGGTAGTGGTGGGGCGGATCAGGCCGAATTATTGACCAAGCGCCCGTTCACTCAGAGGTCGTGTCGCCGTAGCGCGCGATGCGTTGTTCGATGCGATCCGCGGCGTGGCGCACCCGCTCACCCAGCGCGCGAACGGCGGCGCCGTCGAGAGTGGTGAAGACCGCGGCCATGACCGTCATCGTCGCGGCACCGTCGGGGTTGCGGATCGGCGCGGATACTGTGGCGATGCTGTGGGTCGTGCCGCTGCCCAGTTCGTCATCCAGGACGTCAATGACGGCGAGATCTGCGTAGGCGCGAGCCAGTTGCGTGGTGATCTCGTCGACTTCGCCGTCGGCGCTGAGCGCTCGCAACGCGGTGTAGACACGCACGTACTGGTGGGTGAGTCGTTCGACGACGTAGCCGCGCTGGCGAATCTCGTTGAGCACAGCCATCATTCGCTGCCGGAACTGGCGGCTTGGCGTTCCGATTGCTTGCAACCACTGTTTCTGCGTATCGGTGCTCGACCAGGCGACATAGTCGCGTCCGATCGGGGCCACGAACGGTGTGCGCATGCCGCGTTGGATCCTCGGCCCGCGCAGGCATTCGCCGACGGTGTCGATGACCACCAGCGTGGCGCCCTCGCGGCGAGCCAGCATCGCCTGCGTTCCGGTGGCGGTGGCCAACGCGTGTAGGTCTGCCCGGTGCAGCTGCCTGGCGTCCGGCCTGGCCAACGAGGCGATGGCCGGCCCCCATGTGTAGCGCGCAGTTGCCGGATCCCGCAGCGCCCACTCATGGGCGGCCAGTGTGGTCAGGACCACGTGCCCGGTGGCCCGGCTGATGCCGAGACTGCGACAGATCTCGGCCAACGTGAACTGTTGGGCAGGATTGCGGCCGAGCAGTTCCAGCACCGCGAGCACGCGCTCGGTGGGTGGTGACAAGCATTGACTTGAAGATGTGGACGGGTCTAGCCTCTTCGACACAATATCGAACTCTATGTCGATATTTCGACAGATACAAGCGTGGTGAAAGCAAGATGAGTGCGAGGTACGCATGACCGCACTGGCCAGTTTCGACACCGACCAAGCCCTGCCCGCCGCCGAAGAACGCCGGGTTTCGTCCCGGACGTGGCGCGCCTTCGGCATCTGGACGGCGGTCTTCTGGGGCGCGACCGGCGTCTTGGCGACGCTCTTCTATCTGGGCGCGCTCGACTTCACGACGAGCACCAAGGCCTCCCTCTACGGGATCAGCATCTGGCTCAACGGGTGGTTCATCCCGCTGCTGCTCCCGGGGGCGCGTAAGCGTCCGCGCATGGCGCTCTTCCACGAGTGTCTGGTGCTGTGGATGGTTTCCTACGTGATGACGAACCTGCTCTGGGAGATCCCGTGGGTGATCTTTTCCCCCTTCGTCTTTCACGACCTGCACACGCTCGCCGACGTCGTCGCTTACACGCCGTGGATGCGCGGGAACGTCTTGCACATGTACTGGTGGGACCTGGCTTCGTTTGGCTCGGTCGACCTGCGCACCGTCAACCACAACTCGACGTTCTTCACCCTCGAGATCTACGCCTTCGTCAACCTCGCCACCGCGTTGGTTTTCTGGCGGCTCAACAAGAAGCGCTCGTCGATGCGCTATCTGATCCCGGTCCTCGGAGCCGGGGAGCCGGTCGTGGCGACCTTCATCTTCTCGTTCAGCGAGGTGTTCGGAGGCTTCAAGAACATGCCCGGTGGCGTCGCCGATACCCTGCTCGCGCTGGGTTGGACGCAATACCAGTACTTCGTCTTCCCAGCTCATCTTCGGATGGCTCGGGTACCGGCTCCTGTACGAGGATTGGCGCCACACGAAAGCCGCCGCGCCTGCTCGCTAGTATGGCCGTGCCGCGTCCATGCCCTGTGATGCGTTGCAGCCCTGCGGCTCCCGGTGCCCCGGCGTGGGCCAGCAGCATGGTGCCGGGACATCCGCAGCCATCACATCTGCGCGTTTGGCGGCAGCGGCCCGCGAGCAAGCCCGCACCGGGCGTTACACAGTCTTGTGCGACTGTCGGAGAAATGTCACATTGGCGAGATGTCGGATACGCATGTGGTCGCCAACCAGGTTCCGCCGCTGGCGGACCACAACCCCGCGACGTCGCCTGTGCTCGTCGAAGCACTGATCCGCGAGGGCGGGCAGTGGGGCCTCGACGAGGTCACCGAACTCGGCGCGATCGCCGGCGGGGCGCAGGCCCAGCGCTGGGGCGAGCTGGCCGACCGTAACCGCCCGATCCTGCACACACACGACCGCTACGGCCACCGCATCGACGAGATCGAATTCGACCCTGCCTATCACGAGTTGATGCGCACGGCGATCGGGCACGGCCTGCACGCCGCCCCGTGGGCCGACGAGCGGCCGGGTGCCCATGTCGTGCGCGCGGCGAAGATGTTGGTCTGGACCCCCGAGCCCGGTCACGTGTGCCCGATCTCGGCGACCTACGCCGTCGTTCCCTCGCTGCGCTACAACGCCGACCTGGCCAAGGTCTACGAGCCGTTGCTGACCAGCCGCCAATACGACCCCGAACTCAAGCCGGCCACCACCAAGGTCGGCATCACGTCGACCATGTCGATGACCGAGAAGCAGGGCGGATCGGATGTGCGGGCCGGCACCACCCGGGCTACACCCAACGCCGACGGCAGCTACTGCCTGGTCGGACACAAGTGGTTCACCTCGGCGACGATGTCTGACATCGTCCTGGTGCTGGCCCAGGCCCCCGGGGGGTTGTCCTGCTTCCTGCTGCCGCGGGTGCTGCCCGACGGCAGCCGCAACCGGATGTTCCTGCAGCGACTCAAGAACAAGCTCGGCAACCACGCCAACGCGTCGGCTGAGGTGGAATACGACGGCGCCACGGTGTGGCTGGTCGGCGAGGAGGGGCGCGGCGTACCGACCATCATCGAGATGGTCAACCTCACCAGGCTGGACTGCACCCTGGCCAGCACCGCCAGCATGCACACCGGGTTGACCCGGGCCATCCATCACGCCCAGCATCGAAAGGCGTTCGGCGCCTACCTGATTGACCAGCCGCTAATGCGCAACGTGCTGGCCGATCTGGCCGTGGAGGCCGAAGCCGCCACGATCGTCGCGATGCGGATGGCCGGCGCGACCGACGGTGCCGTCCGCGGAGACGAGCGGGAGACCCTGCTGCGCCGGATCGGGCTGGCGGCCGGCAAGTACTGGGTGTGCAAGCGCGCCGTCCCGCACGCCGCCGAAGCCTTGGAATGCCTAGGCGGCAACGGCTACGTCGAGGATTCGGGAATGCCGAGGCTGTATCGCGAGGCCCCGCTGATGGGCATCTGGGAAGGGTCCGGCAACGTCAGCGCGCTGGACACCTTGCGCGCCATGGCAACTCGGCCGGTGTGCGCCGAGGTGCTCTTCGACGAACTGGCTAACACCGCCGGCCACGACGCGCGGCTGGATGCTCACGTCGCGGCGCTGCAAGCCGCACTGCAGGATCTGGAGACCATCGCATACCGCGCCCGCAAGATCGCCGAGGACATCAGCCTGGCACTGCAGGGTTCGCTGCTGGTGCGCCACGGCCACCCCGCGGTCGCCGAGGCGTTCCTGGCCACCCGCGTGGGCGGGCAGTGGGGAGGGGCGTTCGGCACGCTGCCGAGCGGACTTGATCTCGCTGCCATCCTCGAACGCGCCACGGTCAAGGGATGAGCGCCACCGGCAACCACTACCCACGGGTGAGGAGATTTCGAGGCCAGCACGCCTAGCGTCGATCTTTCGTGAGTGAGCTCGGGCCGGGGTGGGCTGGACTCGCACTCGTGTCTGGGGTGATTGACCGTGGGTGGTCTCCGGCGCTGTGTCGCCGGCTCTCCGGTCCTTGGTGGTAGGTACTGGTAGGTCGGTGTCAGGCGAGCGCTACATGGTGTTGGTGGCCGCTGGTGAGCAGGTCTGCCCAGGGGCCATCGCTTCGAGAGGCGCAGGATGCGGCGGCGGCCGGTGGTGATCAGGCGTTCGGCGACGGTCAGTAGGCGCAGTCGGAGGCGTTTGGGTTCCCGGGTTCGCGCGGGCTGGTCGTGGAAGGCCAGCACCCGGGCACGCAGCTGGTCGGGCAACTGGGCCAGCGCGGCGTCAAGGACCGCGATCCGATCGGCGGCGGTGTTGGCGTTGGCCCGCCTGGGGCGCAGCATGCCCACCATAGGTTCTCCCGTGCCGTCGGCGCCGTGGTCGACAAAAGCCAGTAGAGGGTGAAACCCGAAGTTCCGCTTGAAGTTCGGGGTCGCGCTTTCCGTCTCCGAATGCGCGCCGACCAGCGTGGCGTCCAGATCGATGATCACCGGACCTGCGGTCGCGATCGGCTCGCGGTGGCCCGACACGATGGTTTTGTGAGGGGAGCAGGGGTGCCCGTACAGGGCGTTACAGAGTCTGGGACTTTCATGTGGGGATGCCGATCAGCCTCCGCGCCGAAGGCGACGCCATCGGTGGAAACCGGGCCACGATGATGCGGTTCGGCGTGCCGGTCGGTCTCGCCGACCCGGCGCGCCGCATAGAAGAGATCCATCGGCGGGCCACGAGGCAACGTGACGAGCGCTCGTTGCCGTACATGCAACTGATCGCCGGTTGCTCACCTATGTCGGCACCTGTGCGCTGGGAATCAATGTCGATGCGGGTGCGATTCCGGACTTCGACGTGTTCCACGACTGCCTCGTCGACGGGTTCGACGAGGTGCTGGCTCTCGCCGACTAAGAATGACCTGAAACTAAGACTGACCTGAAACGTCTATCACTGCCAGGTCGGGATGTTCTGGCCGGAAACCCATGCCGACCAGACGCGCGGGAACGCGGGCGAGCGGGGGCAACCGTGCGATGAGACGCACCGGCAGTGGTGCCTTGAACTGTTCTGAGCTGCCCAACACGGCGGTGATGACGTTCTTTTGGAGGAACACCTGCACCGCTTGAGTGATGCGGGTTGGCAATTCGCGCCGTGCCTGCACGCGGTGCAGATCGGCGTCGGTCACCTGGCCGCGACGCAAAGGCGAGACCAGTAGATTGGCCGCGGCCACCGCATCCTGGATCGCCAGGTTGATCCCGACTCCGCCGATCGGCGACATGGCGTGGGCGGCATCGCCGATGCACAGCAACCCGGGCCGATGCCATCGCTTGAGGCGGTCGACGCTGACGGTCAACAGCCGCAGATCGTCGAAGCCGGTGATTTCCCGAGTGCGGCCCTTCATGAAGGGCGCCATCTTCGCTATCTCCCCGCGGAAGGACTCAACTCCGCGATTGCGCGCCTGTTCCAGGGAGTCCTTGGCGATTACCAGGCCGCATTGCCAATAGTCGCCGCGGTTGATCATCACGAGGATGGCGCCCCGGCCGAAATTTCCCACCGATTCTTCGGGGTCGCTGGGCAGGCGCGACATCCTGAACCACAGGACATCCATCGGTGCCCCGATATTCACGACGTCCAGGCCCGCCTCGGCACGCACGGTGGAGGTCCGCCCGTCGCAGCCGACCACCAGGTCGCTGAGGATCTTCGTCTCACCGTCGGGGGTGTCGACCATGACGCCGGCGATGCGGCCCTTCTCCTCGATCAGGTGCGTGACTTCGGCTTGCATCATCAGCCGGAAGGACGAATAGCCCTGTGCCTCTTCGGCGATGAAATCCAGGAAGTCCCATTGCGGCATCATGGCAACGAACTTTCCCCGCACCGGCAAGTGGCGGAAATCGGCGACCAACGCTTTGAAAGTGCCGAATTGGGCATTCAGCGTTGGCGTCGGTTGATGCGGTCGTTGCAGGAGCCGATCGTAGAGCCCGAGCTCGTTCATGACCTCGAGGGTGGACGGGTGGATGGTGTCGCCGCGGAAATCCCGCAGGAAATCGCCGTGCTTTTCCAGCACGATGACGTCGATCCCGGCCCGGGCCAGCAGGTAGCCCAGCATCATGCCCGCCGGTCCGCCGCCGGCCACACAGCAGCGTGTTTTCAGCTCCGTTTCCATATCCCGCCTTGCGCTTGGACCCGACGATCGGGGTCGGTCGACGGCAGAATCGTGCATGCCGAGGTTGCTACTTCTGACCGATGAGGTTGAGGTACAGGCAGTACGCCGAGGTTCGTACCGGTTGATCTCGATGGCGGCCTGCTCACGTTGAGCTGCGCGCAAGTCTTCGTCAGCGACCGCGTCCAGCACCGACGGTGAGTTCACGCTCCGAACTCTACTGCCTGGTCGACATCAGCAATCGCATTCGGAGACCCGCGCTTTGGACGTACCGCGCGAGACCACCGATGCGTGCCCGCACCCTCGATGTCGTCGGCGGCATCTTCACCGCTTGGTCGCAACGTAGAGATGGACGCTGCCGAAACCACCGATCTGCTCGTGGTAGACATCGAACCCGAAGCTCTCAAAGAGCGCTGGCATGTCGCGGATCACGTCGCCCGCCCGCTTCCATATACCGACTAGAGCGCTGCCCAGCCGGTTGCCGTCGTCGGGATAGCCAACGTCGATCAACACCAGCCGGCCCTGTTGCCGTAGCACGCGGCGCAGTTGGGTCATCGCCCGCTGAGCGTTGGGATAGCCACTGAAGGACATGGTGTTGACGACGGTGTCGAACTGTCCGTCGGGGTAGGGCAGCGCCTCGACGTTTGCCTGGCGCAACTCGGCAGTCACACCCGCCCGGCGCAGATTGTGCTGCGCGATCGCGACCATGCGCTCGTTGAGGTCCACCCCATGGGTATCGAAGTTGTTGGCGTAGCGGGTGAGCAACCAACCGGTGCCGAAAGAGACCTCCAGCACACGCGGGCCACGGATATGCGGGAGCGCTGCGCTGATCCAGTGCCGCCAGACCGGCAGCAGCTTGACCGCCAGATCGTAGGGGCGGGCCAGCCGCGTGTACACGCGATCGAACCGCGCTGTGAATGCCCGGGCGTCACGAGGCTCCGCGCGGTCGGGATCACCCGGCGAATTCTGCTGGCTCATCGTGGCTCCCTCTTGCTCAGCTGAGTGATGGCAAATGGCCGTCGCGGCAACGGTGGCCACAGCGCCACAGCGCCACAGCGGCGCCGGCGACAGCACCTCACCGTACGTGATCAGCGTTCGCGGCAGCGGTTTCGTGAAAATGTAGCTGGATCAGAACATTGTCATCCAGCTCGCTGCCAGATGGCTGTCGGCGGCTGCGCGCTTTTTGTTGGTAAGCGCCATCGGCGTGTTGCGCACGAACCGCACAATGGGCAAGCCCCCGTGGCCAATCCGCTCAAGACCATCGCCGTCGCCCGGCTTGAGCTTGGCTTGATCCCAACGAACCACGATCAGGCTTTGGGCTGATGACAAGGATGATGTCAGAGACGAACATGCCCTCGATTTCGGGGTCGCGAAGACTCGCTGGTCGCCTTCGGGCGAAATGCCGGAGCAGGCCCGGTAGGCGCTTACTGCACCACCGGAATGAGAGGCAGCAGCAGCATTACCGCGTGATCTCGGCGGGTGAGGCGGCGATGAGCGCACGCGCGCGAGGGTGGGGCTGTGACCGGACCGGACGGGTCTCGACGTTACGTGCAGTATTGAAACTGTCGCACATCGGTGAGGAGCGGCTCATGCCCACCCGATTCAAGAGTCCGCAGCGTCACCGCCGACACGGTGTCGTGACACGGCTTGTCGGCCTGGCGCTGATTGTGGCTTTCGCAGGTGCCGCAGCCCCTTCTCCCCGTGCATTCGCGGCGCCGGCCGTCGAGATCTCCAGCCAGAGCGAGCAGATTCTCCAAAGTCTGCTGAGGGTGAAAAATGGTATTTCAAGCCTGGGCCCGCCCGAGCGATCGGAAATACTGTCACGGCAGTTCCTGGGAGTGCCATATGGGGCAAATACTCTCATCGGTTCGGCGAATGAGCCTGAGCAGCTTGTCGTTGAGTTGCAGAAGGTCGACTGTTTCACCTATGCCGACTACGTGGAAGCGCTGAAACGGGCCAAAGACCGCGAGCAATTCATCGACAACCTCATCAAGATTCGATACAAGGACGGCGTCGTCGCATTCCAGAACCGCAAGCACTTCTTTACCGACTGGTCCGCGTTGGCCCCTGCGGTAGCGACCGACATCACTTCGAGTCTTGGCGCCAACTCGATCCAGGTAACCAAGAACCTCAACAAGAAAGGTTCCGGCGGGGTGTACTTGCCCGGTTTACCGATCGTTCGGCGAACCCTCGCATACATTCCCAGTCAGCGGATCGACCGCAGCGTCCTCGCCCGACTGCGGACCGGTGATTACCTCGGAGCCTATGCAGAAGACGGCGGCCTCGACGTTACGCATGTCGGCATCTTTGTTGACAAACCGGACGGGCCTTTCCTTCGAAACGCGTCATCACTGCGGGTGAACAACAAGGTGGTCGACAGTCCCCTCCTCGACTACCTGAAGACGGTCCCCGGGATCGTCGTGCTCCGCCCCGTTGCGTAACCGTTGACCGACGAATCCGACCTCAAGACCGGAATGCAAAAGCTCTCGTGGACAACGAAATTGGCCGGAATCGCCAGTCAACGATCAGGGCCGCTCGAAGTGTTGGTAGTCGACAGGAGTTGTCCAGGAGCCACCCCAGCGCCAACCACTATCGGTGAAGACGAGGACGGCTG
>CAVXMI010000002.1:0-1236518 GCA_963763005.1 uncultured Actinomycetota bacterium | reverse complement strand
GCTCCGGTGATGGGACACACCTACCCCGGTCCGGGCGGCACCATCGGGCCGGCGATGGTATTCGGCTACCTGGCGGCGCTGCACATCGCAGGAGAGCGCTGATGCCAATAGATGTAGATGTCGCGCTGTCCGCAGAGCTGGACCCCATCGAATTCTCTTGGACCAGCAGCGATATACAGCTTTACCACCTGGGACTGGGCGCCGGATCAGACCCGATGGATCCCCGCGAGCTGCGCTACCTGGTAGACGACACACCGCAGGTGCTGCCGACCTTCGGCAACGTGGCCGCCACCTTCCACCTCACCAAGCCGCCGACCGTTCAGTTTCCCGGCATCGACATCGAGCTGAGCAAGGTGCTGCACGCCAGCGAGCGGGTCGAAGTGCCTGCGCCGCTGCCGCCTTCGGGCTCGGCCCGGGCAGTCACCCGGTTCACCGACATCTGGGACAAGGGCAAGGCCGCGGTGATCTGGAGCGAGACGACGGCGACCGCCCCCGACGGCACCCTGCTGTGGACACAGAAGCGGTCGATCTTCGCCCGCGGCGAAGGCGGATTCGGCGGCTCGCGCGGCCCGTCGGGGTCGGATACCGCACCGGACCGGGCGCCCGATCTGGAGGTCGCGATGCCGTTGTTGCCGCAGCAGGCGCTGCTGTACCGGCTTTGCGGTGACCGCAACCCACTGCACTCGGATCCGGAATTCGCAGCTGCCGCAGGCTTTCCCCGGCCCATTCTGCACGGCCTGTGCACTTACGGCATGACCTGCAAAGCCATCACTGATGCCCTCCTGGACGGGGATGCCGGGGCCGTCGCTGCCTACGGCGCACGCTTTGCCGGGGTGGCCTACCCGGGCGAAACGCTCACCGTCAACATCTGGAAAGACGGCGGCCGTGTGGTGGCCACCGTGGTCGCGCCTTCGCGCGACAACGCTGTTGTGCTGAGCGGCGTCGAGCTCGTCCCGGTCTAAGCTCGCCGTCTTACCCGCGAGCGTGAAGCCGGTTTCACGTTCGGCGGCACAAAAGGCGCTAGCCGAGGATCAGCCCCGACGTCGGCACACCCGTGCCGGCAGTGACGAGCACGTGCTCGACGTCAGGCACCGGGTTCACCGAGGTGCCGCGCAGCTGCCGCACCCCCTCGGCGATGCCGTTCATGCCGTGGATGTAGGCCTCACCGAGCTGACCGCCGTGGGTGTTGATCGGCAGCCGGCCGCCCATCTCGATCGCACCGTCGGCGATGAAGTCCTTTGCCTCACCCCGGCCGCAGAATCCCAACTCCTCCAACTGAATCAGCGTGAACGGCGTGAAGTGGTCGTACAGCATCGCGGTCTGGATGTCGGCCGGTGAAAGCCCGACTGCGCCCACAGCTGCCTGCCCACCAAACCCATCTCGGGCAGGCCGTCGAGTTCGGGCCGGTAGTAGCTCACCATCGAGTACTGGTCGGGGCTGGAGCCCTGCGCCGCCGCCTCGATGACCGCCGGCCGATGCTTGAGATCCCGGGCCCGCTCCGCCGACGTCACCACGATCGCCACCGCGCCGTCGGTCTCCTGGCAGCAGTCCAGCAGCCGCAACGGCTCGGCGATCCACCGCGAATTCTGGTGATCCTCGATGGTTATCGGCTTCTCGTAGAAGTACGCCTTCGGGTTCTTGGCGGCGTGCTTGCGATCGGCCACCGAAATCGCGCCGAAGTCCCGGCTGGTCGCACCGAACAGGTGCATGTAGCGCTTGGCGATCATCGCGACCTGCGCAGCAGGCGTCGAAAGCCCGTGCGGATACGAGAAGGAGTTGTCCGCGGCAGTCGAATCTGCTTGGGCGCCGGCATTTTCCACCAGACGCGTCTGCACCTGGCCGAACCGCATGCCGGACCGCTCGTTGAAAGCCCGGTACGCCACCACGCAATCCGCCACGCCGGTGGCGACCGCAATCGCCGCCTGCTGGACGGTCGCGCACGCCGCGCCGCCGCCGTAGTGGATCTTGGAGAAGAACTTCAACTCGCCGATACCCGCCGCGCGCGCGACGGCGACCTCGGTGTTGGAGTCCATCGTGAAGGTGGTCATACCGTCGACGTCGGCGGGCGTCAGGCCGGCATCGTCGAGGGCATCACAGCACCGCCTCGGCCGCCAGCCGCAGCTCGCTGCGACCGGAGTCCTTCGAGAAGTCAGTGGCGCCGATGCCGACGATGGCCGCCTTGCCGGACAGCATCAGACGCCCCCGATCGTGAGCGTTGCGTGGTCGCGATGACATGGTCGCCAAGACTGTTGCTGACCCACCACCTTCACCGTGATCAGGCCGTCCTCCACAGCGGTCACCTCGCCGGAGAACGTCACCGTGTCGTAGGCATACCACGGCACCCCCAACCGCAGCCCGATCGACTTGATCAACGCCGATCGGCCCGGCCCAGTCGGTGACGTAGCGCTGCACCAGCCCGGTGTCGGTGAGGATGTTGACGAAGATGTCCTTGGACCCCTTTGCCTGCGCCTTGTCCCGGTCGTGGTGCACATCCTGAAAGTCCCTGGTAGCCAGGGCCGTTGAGATGATGAACGTCGGGTCGCCGTAAAGCTTGAGCTCGGGCAGCTTGCGTGCCCACTTCTACCGTCGAGGCGCGCTCATGCGTCAGGCTCCCAGGCGTAGAGGCTCCACTCCGGGCCGGATTCACCGGCCGGGAAGTCGATATACATTGCGCGAACCGGCATTCCGATCTCCACCTTCGCCGGGTCGACGTCACGGAGCTCGCCGAGCATCCGCACGCCTTCCTCCAGCTCTACCAGCGCAATCACGAAAGGCAGTGTGCGGCCGGGCACCTTCGGCGCGTGGTGCACCACGAAGCTGAAGACCGTGCCCTTGCCGCTGGCCACCACGTAGTCGATTGCCGCGGCTGGGTCCTGCCATACCGCCGGCACCGGCGGGTGCTGCAGGCTGCCGTCGGGGCGCCGCTGTATGCGCAACTCGTGGGCGTTGACCCCTTCCCAGAAGAATGCGGTATCGCGCGATGACGCGGGCCGCATCATGGCGTCGGCATCCAGATCCGTCGGGCACCGAACGAACTTCGGATTCCGCAGGCCTGAATTTGAGGATGCGCCAGTTCATCTCGGCCACATCCTCGTCACCCACCCGCCAAATGATGTGCTGGGTGACGAACCAGCCCTCGCCAAGGGCAGTCTGCTTTGGCCCGACCACGTCACCCATTTCGGAGGTGATGCTGACTTCTTCGCCAGGCCGCAGGTAGCGGTGATAAGTCTGTTCACAATTCGTGGCGACCACGCCGATGTAGCCGTTGTCGTCGAACAGCTTCATCATGGGCCCCAAGGGATCGTCCTTCGGACGGTCCCCGCCCAGCCCAAACATCGTCCACACCTGAATCATCGCCGGTGGAGCGACAATTCCGGGGTGGCCGACCGCGCGGGCCGCAGCCTCGTCGACATAGATCGGGTTGCGGTCGCCGATGGCTTCCACCCAGTTGTTGACCATCGGCTGGTTCACCGGATCCCGGCCCACGCGCGGCTTGCCACTCGCCAGCCGCTTTGATCTCCGCGATGGCGTCCTGCATATCGCTCATCGGGGCACCCTCGGCACCTTGAGGCCAGCGGCGGCGATCATCTCCCGCATCACTTCGTTCACGCCCCCGCCGAAGGTGATCACCAGATTGCGCTTGGTCTGGGAGTCAAGCCAGTCGAGCAGCTCAGCGGTATCCGGCTCGGCGGGGTTACCGTACTTGCCGACGATCTCCTCGGCGAGCCGGCCGACGTACTGAATACGCTCCGTGCCGAATACTTTCGTCGCAGCGGCGTCCGCGACGTTGATATCCTCACCCGCGGCCGCCACCTGCCAATTGAGCAACTCGTTGATCCGCCAGATCGAATGGATCTCACCAAGCGCACGCTTGACGTCGTCGTGGTCGATCGGGGTGACACCGTCACCACCGGGCTTGGACGCCCAGTCGTGCACCCGGTCGTAGATACTGGCGAACCGGCCGGCCGGGCCGAGCATCACCCTCTCGTTGTTGAGCTGGGTGGTGATCAGCCGCCATCCGCCGTTCTCCTCACCGACCAGCATGTCGGCCGGCACCCGCACGTCGTTGTAGTACGTGGCGTTGGTGTGGTGGGCGCCATCGGACAGGATGATCGGCGTCCAGGAGTAGCCCGGATCCTTTGTGTCGACGATCAGAATCGAAATACCCTTGTGTTTAACGGCTTCCGGGTCGGTGCGGCAGGCCAGCCAGATGTAGTCGGCGTCATGTGCGCCGGTGGTGAAGATCTTCTGGCCGTTGACGATGTACTCGTCGCCCTGACGCACGGCCGTGGTGCGCAACGACGCCAGGTCGGTGCCCGCCTCCGGTTCGGTGTAGCCGATCGCGAAATGCACCTCACCGGCCAGGATCGCCGGCAGGAACTTCTTCTTCTGCAACTCGCTGCCAAACCGCTGCAGGGTCGGCCCCACCGTCTGCAGCGTCACGGCGGGCAGTGGCACGTCGGCACGATGGGCCTCGTTGACGAAGATCGACTGCTCGATCGGACCGAAGCCCAGGCCGCCGAACTCCTTTGGCCAGCCGACACCGAGCTTGCCGTCCTGACCCATCCGCCGGATCACCGCGCGGTATGCGGCGTTGTGCCGGTCCTGCTCCATCGCTTTCGCCTCTTCGGGCGAGATCAGATTCGAAAAGTATTGCCGCAGCTCCGCTTGCAGCTGCCGCTGCTCCGGAGTCAGTTCGATGAACATTGCGCTCCCACCAGGTCGAGACGATGCGAAGGCCCGCCCAGCAGCCGGGTCAGGTCCTTGATCGAGGAGTAGTACCGCGTGCATCGGATAGGTGATGTCCATGCCCATGCCGCCGTGCAGATGGTGGCAGATCTGCATCACCGGCGGCGCCTGCGAGGTCAGCCAGTACCCCAGGACGTCCAGGTCCCGTCAGTCGGCGTCCCGGCCCTCGGCCAGCCGCCAGATCACCGACTTGGCCGCCAAATCGATGGTGCGCGAGGCGATGTAGACCTCGGCGAGCTGCGCGGCCACCGTCTGGAACGTCGACAGCGGCTTGCCGAACTGCTTGCGGTTGGCCACGTAGTCGGCGGTCAGCCGCAGCGCCCCGGCCACCAGCCCGTCGGCGTAACGCGCCGATCATGGCCAGCGCCAGCTGGTTGACCCGGCGCGCTGCCGCACCCGGCAGCACGTCGGCAGTCGGCAACCGCGACGTCGGCGAACGTCACTGCGTACTCGTCGGAGCCGTTCGACGTCGGCGTGCGGACCAGCTGCACGCCGTCGGCCTTCGGCGATACCACCACAACCGCGTTGTCGGCCGTCACCAGCATCCAGTCCGCCTGTTCGGCGTACGGGACAGCAACTTTGGTGCCCGACAACCGACCACC
This sequence comes from uncultured Actinomycetota bacterium, assembly GCA_963763005.1. Taxonomy (GTDB): domain Bacteria; phylum Actinomycetota; class Actinomycetes; order Mycobacteriales; family Mycobacteriaceae; genus Mycobacterium. The sequence goes on along the minus strand of CAVXMI010000002.1, from coordinate 1,231,167 downwards.
GGCGAAGCTGGTGGCGGGCCGGTCGGGCAGTGCGGTGCCGGGCTCGTTGAGCGCAGCGGTCAGCACCCCACCCTTGGCGACACCGGCCAGGAAGCGGTCCTGTTGCTCATCGGATGCCAGGTCGAGCAGCGGCACCACACCGAGACCCAGCGTTGCCAGCGCCGGAGTGATGGTGCCGTGCCGGCCGATCTCGGTCAGCACCGTCCCGACCTCGGCCAGACCGACGCCGTCGCCGCCGAGGCGTTCGGGCACCGCCAGCGCCGTCACACCCCCGTCAACCAGTGCACTCCCAGCTGTTGTCCCGGTCCAGCACCGAGGTGACCACATCGGCGACGGCTTGCTGTTCCGCGGATGAGATCGAAGTCCATCGTTGTTCTTCGAGATCCGTCACTGAGCCACCGGGCACTTGCCGGTGTAGTCGACCTGCCAGTGCTTGATGCCGTTGAGCCAGCCGGACCGCAGCCGTTCGGGTCGCCGAGATCGGCGTGAGGTCGGGCATGTGGTCGGCGACGGCGTTGAAGATCAGGTTGATCGTCATCCGGGCCAGGTTGGCGCCGATGCAGTAGTGCGCACCGGTGCCGCCGAAGCCGACGTGCGGGTTGGGGTTGCGCAGGATGTTGAACGTGTACGGATCCTCGAAGACCTCTTCGTCGAAGTTGGCCGAGCGGTAGAACATCACCACCCGCTGGCCCTTCTTGATCTGCACGCCGGACAGCTCGTAGTCCTCCAGCGCGGTGCGCTGGAATGACGTGACCGGGGTGGCCCAGCGGACGATCTCGTCGGCGGCGGTCTCCGGGCGCTCCTTCTTGTACAGCTCCCACTGGTCGGGGTTGTCCGCGAAGGCGATCATCCCGTGCGTGATCGAGTTGCGGGTGGTCTCGTTGCCGGCCACCGCGAGCATCACCACGAAGAAGCCGAACTCGTCGTCGGAGAGCTTCTCGCCGTCGATGTCGGCCTGGATCAGCGCGGTGACGATGTCTTCGCCGGGATTCTTGGCCTTGCTCCTCGGCCATCTGCATCGCGTACTGAATCAGCTCGATCGACGACATCTTCGGGTCGACGTCGGCGAACTCCGGGTCGTCGCTGCCGGTCATCTCGTTCGACCAGTGGAACAGCTTGCCGCGATCCTCCTGCGGCACGCCGAGCAAACCGGCGATCGCCTGCAGCGGCAACTCGCACGACACCTGCTCGACGAAGTCCCCGGAACCTGCGGCCGCCGCAGCTTGGGCGATCTTCTGCGCACGCTCGTTGAGTTCGTCGTGCAGGCGTCCGATGGCCCGCGGAGTGAAACCGCGGGAGATGATCTTGCGCAGCCGGGTGTGGTGCGGCGCGTCCATGTTGAGCATGACGAACCGCTGCACCTCGATGTCCTCGCGCGCGATGTCGTTGTTGAACCGCGGGATCACCCCGTTTTCGTAGCTGGAGAAGACGTCGCTGCGCCGCGACACCTCCTTGACGTCGTTGAGCTTGGTGATCGCCCAGTAGCCGCCGTCGTGGAATCCGCCGCCCGCGCCGGGAGCCTGTTCGTTCCACCAGATCGGCGCGGCCGCCCGCAGCTCGGCAAACTCCTCGACCGGCAGCCGCTCAGCGTAGATGTCGGGGTCGGTGAAATCGAACCCGGGCGGAAGGTTGGGGCTGGGCACGCTATTTCTCCTCACTGCAGTCCTCGCCGACTGGCGATACAACTGGCGATTCAGGACACTAGTTCTCATAGTGACGCTCTGATGCCAGTAAAACATGCCTTCACCGCAGACAAAAGGCAGCGCAGCATCGTCGCTTGTCAGAGTAATGAAACGTGTTCTAGCCTGGCTGCATGGGTAACCCGGTAATCGTTGAAGCCACCCGCAGCCCAATCGGCAAACGCAATGGGTGGCTGTCAGGACTGCACGCCACCGAGCTGCTTGGCGCGGTGCAAAAGGCACTGGTCGACAAGGCCGGTATCGACGCCGGTGACGTCGAACAAGTCATCGGGGGCTGCGTAACCCAGTTCGGCGAGCAGTCCAACAACATCAGCCGGATGGCGTGGCTGACCGCGGGCCTACCCGAACAGGTCGGTGCCACCACCGTCGACTGCCAGTGCGGCAGCGGCCAGCAGGCCAACCACCTGATTGCCGGGCTGATCTCAATCGGCGCCATCGACATCGGCATCGCCTGCGGCATCGAGGCGATGAGCCGCGTCGGCCTGGGCGCCAACGCCGGTCCGGACCGCTCAGCCATCCGGGCGCAATCCTGGGACATCGACCTGCCGAACCAGTTCGAGGCCGCCGAACGGATCGCCAAGCGACGCGGCATCACCCGCGAGGATATCGACGCCCTCGGATTCGAGTCTCAGCTACACGCCAAGCGGGCCTGGGACGAGGGTCGCTTTGATCGCGAGATTTCACCGATCGAGGCGCCGGTGCTCGACGAGCAGAAGCAACCCACCAGCGACCGCCACATGGTGTCCCGGGACCAGGGTCTGCGCGACACCACCCTGGAGGGGTTGAGCCAGCTGAAACCGGTGATGGAAGGCGGGATCCACACGGCGGGCACGTCATCGCAGATTTCCGACGGCGCGGCAGCTGTGTTGTGGATGGATGAAGACAAGGCCAAGGCGCTCGGCTTAAGGCCGCGGGCCCGGATCATCAGCCAGGCAAACGTCGGCGCCGAGACCTACTACCACCTGGACGGTCCGGTGCAGTCGACGGCGAAGGTGCTGGAGAAGGCCGGCATGAAGATGGGCGATATCGACATCGTCGAGATCAATGAGGCGTTCGCATCGGTGGTGCTGTCCTGGGCGCGGGTACACGAACCCGACATGGCCCGGGTCAACGTCAACGGTGGCGCGATCGCATTGGGCCATCCGGTGGGCTGCACCGGCAGCCGGCTGGTCACCACCGCATTGCACGAGCTCGAGCGCACCGATCAGAGCACCGCGCTGATCACCATGTGCGCGGGCGGGGCCCTGTCCACCGGCACCATCATCGAGCGGCTTTGATCCGCCGGTGATCGTTTCCGACGAGAGCCGGATTGCCGCAGCGCAGGCATACATCGACGCGCTGGTCAGCCATGATGGCGACGCCGTTCCGTTCGCGGCCGGGTGCACCCGGATCGAGCAGGGGGTCAAGAACGGGTTTTCCGGAAATCACCTGCGGCGCAGCCTCAATCGCGGACCTCAGTACCGGGTGATCGCCGATACGACGCCACCGGACTACCGCATCGTCGGCGATGAGGTGCGCGCGGGGTACGACGTGCTGACCAAGGCGGCGTTCGCTGGCCGGCGGGTCGCCTCACGGGTCAACGAGACCTTCGTGATCCCGGCCGAGAACCCAAGCGGAAAGGCCGAGATCCACCACATCAAGGTTCGCTTCCAACCATTCATTCAGCGCGCCCGGTGACGATGCAGCCCACACGGGGAACAGCCGGGAAATCAGCGCTCGCCCGCCGTAGGATGTCGTCATGCCGAAATCGCCACCAAGGTTTCTGAATTCGCCGCTCACCGATTTCTTCATCAAGTGGATGTCACGCGTCAATACGTGGATGTACCGCCGCAACGGCGGGGAGGGTCTTGGCGGCACATTCCAGAACATTCCCGTCGCCCTGCTGACCACCACTGGCCGAAAGACTGGCGAGCCGCGGATCAGCCCGCTGTATTTCTTGCGTGACGGAGACCGGGTGATTGTCGCGGCATCGAAGGGCGGCGGCGCGAAGAACCCGATGTGGTACCTCAACCTCAAGGCCAATCCGAAGGTTCAGGTACAGATCAAAAAAGAGGTGCTGGACCTGACCGCGCGCGACGCCACCGACGAAGAGCGGGCAAGGTACTGGTCGCAGTTGGTGGACATGTATCCGTCCTACGAGGACTACCAGGCTTGGACCGACCGGACGATTCCGATCGTCATCTGCGATCCCTGAATTTCAAATCCAGGCGGTCGGGTCGCAGAGATGACCCCGTCCAGCCGGAGCCTACGACAGAACGAAGCACCCATCTAGGCACCGACGAGCCGCAGCTGAATGAACGCCGGCCCGTTCAACGATGTTGTCTCCAACCGATAGGACTCATCCCGGTCGCGTGTAGTTATCGCAGCGGTGTGGTTGCCAGGTCTGTCGCCGGTGTGGGGTTGGGTCCGGGCGTTGCTGTCTTCGTGGGCGTGGGCGTGTCGATGATCAACAGATCGCCGGGTACCCATTGAATGGCGATCGTGGCCTGCGGCAGGGCGGTCCGAAGATCGCCTTGCAGGGTACCGATGTCTGGTTTGGTATGCCCGATGACGGTGACTGTGATCGCTTTGGCGGACCCGGTGACACTCAAGACCGCGGTGTCCGGTCTGGTCGAAGCCCATGCGGCGGCGGTCGCGCGCACGGTGTCCAGCGCGGTCTCGATGTCGTTGGACTCGAGAGCCCCCGGGATCCAGGCCAGGCTGATGGGCATGCGGTAGTTGAACCGTGCGTTGATCAACGCCGTCAGGTCGTCGGAACTCTTGGGTGGATGCGGCCCGGCAGTGGAGACCACCAGCGTCCCGGATTGATAGCTCAGCCCTTGCAGCGTCAACGATTGCCCGGCCAGCCAGTTCTCGACCACCGGGCTCAGCTCGCTCAGCGGCAGCTGCGGCATGTCCGGCTGGCTGTGCTCGGGATCCCGTACCGGTATCCACCCCAACTGCACCGTGACCGGGTTCCCTAGTGCGCGACTTAGAGCGGCAGCCACGTCCTGTACCGACGGGGGCGCCGTCGGGCCGGTGATGTCGGCTCGGACCGTGCTGCCAGAGGTGGTGATATGGCTGAGTCTGCTGCCGGGGCTGAGCAGATTCGTGATTGTTTGCGTGGCGACCTTGAGATCGTGGGCGCGGCCGCTGATGGCGATAAACCGTGGTGTCAGGATCAATGTGACCGCCAGTACACACATGGCGGCCATCACCACAGAGCTGACGATCCAGCGGCGATGCGTGCGGAACCTGTGTTTGGGGACCAAGCCAGTCAGCAGGAACACCACGGCCGCCATCAACACGATGCCGACCAGGTTCGTCAGAAACAGCAGCGCGGCGCCACGGGCCAACTGCGGTTGCCCGTAGCCCAGCAGCACACCCACCGCCGCCAGTGGCGGGACGATCGCGACGGCGACCGCGACGCCGGGCAGCGCTCCGGAGATCTTCTTGTGGACGGTGGCGTATGCGCCGGCGGCGCCGGCCCCGAGCGCAACCAGTAGGTCTCGGATATCGGGGCTGGACCGTTCAACGACTTGGGCGGGCAGCCCGGTTCCGGCGACGGCCAGCAACGTGGCGAATACCCATCCCACCGCAACGGCACCCGCTGCAGACACCGACACCAGCACCAGCCCGCGCAGCAGCCACCGTCCCCATCCCATGATCAGGCAGGCGGCAATCCCCATGATCGGTGCCATCAGGGGCGCGATCATCATCGCGCCGATCACAACCGCCGCGGAATTCTGCAGCAGCCCTATGGCTGCAACCAGGCTCGACAAGAACATCAGGACTGCGAATCGCCATATTGCCGCACCCGACGGCATCACCATCAGGGCGTCCATGGCCGAACGGCGGTCTTCGACCGACATACGATGCACCGGCCACTGAGCCAGCCGGGTGATCCGATCCGTCAGTCCGGCCACCATGCCCCCGCCCGAGGCGCGCATCGATTCCGTCAGCAGATTCAGCGAAGATCGACGGAGTTCACTCTCAGGCGTGAAGATCCACCACGGCCGACGCCCATCCCCGAGGCGACTTCGTCGAACGGCGCCTCCCACGTTGGCCAATTCCAGCCCTTCCCGTCCGTACCCGTTCGAACCAACGAACGCATAGCACCATTCGTTCGCGACAGAACCGGGGAGGCTCGCCCCACCGTGACGCAAGCGCAACCCTTTGGGAGCTAAGCCGAGATCCGCCGAGTCGATTGAGCCCGGTACGGGTTAAACCGTTCCGGATTTGATGGCGGTTTCATGGTTGCAGCATCGTCGCGCGGGCACGGGTTAGCGGCCCGCGATGTGGTGATAGCGTTCGTCGAACACACCACATGGCGGCAACGGATCGGTGAGCAACTCGTTGCCCGACCAGCGATGTTTGCCAAGGCCGACGACTCGCAAAGCTTCGTTCGACTCATAACCGTTGACACTTAACCAACAGGATCAGCATGGCACAGAAGATGACAACCCTCAGCGACAGGCTCGGCGCTCTTCGTGGCCTGCTCAAGATAAGCGATGCCGAATACAAGGCCTTTATGGATACCTATGGCGCATTGTTCATAGATTCACCCGAAAGCACCAAAGAAGATTACGAAAACGGCGTACCGATGCAGGGCTACGAGCAGGGGAGTAGCAAAGATTTGGAGCAGTATTACCGAATCATCCATTTGCTGTGCACCCTCGGTTCTGTGGAAAAAATGTATATGCCTCCCGTGCTGAACCCGAAAAAGTCAGTAATGGAAAACCAGATCCTGCTGGAAGAAAGGATGGCAAGCGATCTTAACGTCGGCCCCGGATCACAGGTGTTGGAGATAGGATGTGGCTGCGGTGCCATCGCCGCCAGCATGCAGGAAATCACCGGCGCCACCGTGTATGGCATAAATATTGACCCGTCGCAAATCGAAAAAGCGTGGCGTAACCCGGCACTCCGGAAGGACAACTTTTCGGTCGGCGATTTCAACAAGCCTTTTCCGTTTCCCGATAACTCGTTTGACTCCGTTTACGCAATACAGCCGATGACCTATATCTCCGACCTTGATCACACGTTCAAGGAGATATACCGGGTCTTGAAGCCCGGCGGGATGTTTGGCTTCGATGATGTCGCCGCACTCGATAACTATGATCGCAACAACGACTACCCACCGACGTTTGATTCAGCACACCCGCGAACTCACCGCTTTTGGGGGCTTCTGGCACTACAGGTTCTGGGAAGATGCATTCAAGAAGCCCGGATTCAAGCTGCTCAAATCCGAACCTCAAGCGGCTGTGGCGAACATTAAGAAAGAAGTCGCGCTCTATGATAGATATGAGAGAAGCTATTCTCGTTCCTATCGACAATCCGCGTGATTCCCCGCAAGATCTTTCTGCTGATTCGTCGCATGCACGCCAATGCCCGTTCTTACATCCAGGCCGAAGAAGAAGGCCTTATTTCCCTCAACTGGTACGCGATCATGCAGAAACCAGAAGTCTAGCCCGGGTATTTCCTGCCTCCGACGGGGTGATGGGCAATACGTCGGCGAGCCGCGGTTCCAGACGGCGTTCCTTGGCGGAAAGGTGCGTCACACCAGTCACACCAGCAGGGATCCGTGCCGGCCGACGCTTTCATCAGTCACTGGATCGGGCACCAACTGGTTGGAGCATCCATAAATACCACTTCCACAACGCCCCAACCAAAATCGGCGGCCACCATGCGCACGTGTGCTCAGCCGAGCCATGCCGATTCGCGTCTTGGCAACCCTGGCCGCGCCATTCTGAGCGGCCGGCCTGCTGGCACAACGAGGTGAGCGTCTTGGGAAAGTCGGCCGGCACCACCGCGTCCAGCCCGGCGATGTCGATGCCTAACTCTTCAGGGCGTTGGCGGTGGCCACACCGTACAGCCGCGACGTCACCACGTGTGGAATCGTGGCCTCATCGACGCCGCGGTGCGGCACAGCCGTGGTGGAAGGCCCGCCGCCAAGCCTCGCACCGCCGACGTTGCGGGTGTGACCACTGCGGACGGCTCGACTCGAACGGTCGAGCCAAGCCTGCGGACCAAGGGGCCGGGTGCTGTGCCCACGAGTCACCCAGGGGCCCGGCGACCGGCGGTTGTCCACCCCGCCGCCACCCGGGTGGACGTCCCGAAAGCCGTGCGCGGGCCGGCCGGTTACGTCAACCCGTTTAGCCCGTTTTGGCCCAACAGCAGCCCGGGGACGCCGCCGGTGCCCGGGTTGCCCGTGGTTGTGCCGGTCCCAGCGTTGCCGCCGTTGCCGCCGTTGCCGATCAGCATGGCGTCGCCGCCGGCCCCGCCGTCACCACCGGGGTGTGATGGGGCCTGCCCGCCGGCGCCGCCGGCACCCCCGTTGCCCAACAGCAGGCCGGCCATGCCGCCGCCCCCGCCGGCACCCCCGTAGCCGGCATGGCTGTCTCCGCCGGCCCCGCCGGCCCCGCCGGCCCCGAGCAGGCCGGTATTGCCACCGGTCCCGCCTGCTCCACCGTTGCCATTTTGGCCGAATCCGCCGGCCCCGCCGGCCCCGCCGCTGCCGAACAGCACACCGGCCACGCCGCCGGCGCCGCCCGCTCCACCGTCGGGGCCATTAAGGGCGAACCCGCCGGCCCCGCCGGCCCCGCCGCTGCCGAACAGCAGGCCGGCCGTGCCGCCGGCCCCGCCGGCACCCGCGCCGGCCCCGCCAACGTTGGTGCTGAGCCCGCCGGTGCCACCGGCACCCCCGGGGCCGCCGAGCAAGCCGGCCATGCCGCCGGCGCCGCCGGCACCCCCGGCGGCATCGCCAACCCCGCCGGCGCCCCCGTGACCGCCGCCGGCGCCGACCAGTCCGCCGAGCAACCCGCCGGCCCCGCCCGTCCCGCCGGCCCCGCCGTCCCCGCGGAGGGCTCCCCCAATCGCACCGGTCCCGCCGGCCCCGCCGGCCCCGCCGGCGCCCAACAACCCGCCGGCCCCGCCGACCCCGCCGGCACCCCCGTCGCCGCCGCTCAATGAGTACCCGCCGGCGCCGCCGACCCCGCCGTTGCCCAACAGCCACCCGCCGGCCCCGCCGGTGCCGCCGGCCCCGCCGTCGCCGCTCGGGGAGCTCCCGCCGGCCCCGCCGGCCCCCCCGGAGCCCAACAGCCCGGCGGCCCCGCCGGCACCGCCGTTTTGACCCATGCCCGCCGCGCCGGACCCGCCGGCCCCGCCGTCGCCGAGCAACCACCCGCCGGGCGCGCCGTCGTGCCCGGTCCCCGGGGCCCCGTTGACGCCGTTACCGATCAGCGGGCGCCCGGTCAGCGCCTGGGCGGGTGCGTTGATCGCGTTGAGCACAGCCTGTCGCACGGGCGGCAGGGGCGAGGCGGGATCGGGACCGTTGGTCCCGTTGGCGCCCAACAGCAGCCCGGCGGTGCCGCCGGTGCCGTTGGCGCCGAAGCTGACTGGCGTCGGGCCGGTGCCGCCGTTGCCGCCGTTGCCGCCGTTGCCGATCAGCACGGCGTTGCCGCCGACCCCGCCGTCACCCCCGGTCGTGGCGCCCTCCCCGCCGGCACCGCCGGCACCGCCGACGCCCAGAAGCCGGCCGCCGGTGCCGCCGGCCCCGCCGTGACCGCCAGTGGTGCCGCCGTACCCACCGGCCCCGCCGATCCCGCCGCTGCCGAGCAGACCGGCGTTGCCGCCGGCCCCGCCATCCCCGCCGTGGCCACCAAAACCGAATCCGCCGGCCCCGCCGGCGCCGGCGCTGGAAAACAGCAGACCGGCATTGCCACCGTGCCCCCCGGCCCCGCCGGCCGCGCCCCCGGCGACGCCGGACCCGCCGGACCCGCCGGTGCCGCCGCTGCCGAACAGCAGCCCGGCGTTGCCACCGGCCCCGCCGGCCCCGCCGACCCCACCCCCGGCGACGCCGGACCCGCCGGACCCGCCGGCACCCCCGGACCCGGCGAGCAGGCCGGCGCTGCCGCCGGCACCGCCGTCACCCCCGCTAGCGCCGGTCCCACCGACCCCGCCATCGCCGCCGCCGGCACCGACCAGCCCGGCGAGCAACCCACCGGCCCCACCGGCCCCGCCGGCCCCACCGTTGCCAACTCCGCCAAATCCGCCGGCCCCGCCGACCCCGCCGGCGCCCAACAACCCGCCGGCCCCGCCGACCCCGCCAGCCCCGCCGGCCCCGACCTGCGAGCTGCCGCCGGCCCCGCCGACCCCGCCGTTGCCGAACAACCACCCGCCGGTTCCGCCCGGGCCGCCCGCCCCGCCGGGGCCAACATTGTTGGATGCACCGGCCCCACCGGCGCCGCCGGTGCCGATCAGCCCGGCGGCTCCGCCGGCACCACCGTTTTGGCCCGTGCCCACCGCACCCGACCCGCCGGCCCCGCCGTCACCGAGCAACCAACCGCCCGGCGCCCCGTTGGCCCCGGTGCCCGGAGCCCCGTTGGCGCCGTTGCCGATCAACGGGCGCCCGGTCAGCGCCTGGATGGGCGCATTGACCGCGCCCAGCACCTGCTGCTCCACCGCCTGCAGCGGCGAGGCATTGGCGGCCTCCGCGCCGGCATACGAACCCGCACCCGCGGTCAACGTCTGCACAAACTGCTCATGAAACGCCGCCGCCCGGGTGCTCAGGGCCTGATAGGCCTGGGCATGGCCAGAAAACAACGCCGCAATGGCCGCCGACACCTCATCCTCGGCCGCGGCCACCATCCCCGTCGTCGGGACCGCCGCAGCCACATTCGCCGCGCTCACCGTCGAACCGATCCGCGACAAATCCATCGCCGCTGCCGCCACCGCCTCCGGCACCGCGATCACAAACGACATTGCTGCCCCTCCAACCCTGTCATGCCAGCCATCGCCAAAGACACCACCATCACGCGACCCCATCGCGTCCACTAGGGACTTTCGTCCCCAAACACCCGGGGGCTATCCGATTGCGATAACGGCGCGACGCACAGACACAGAACCGGGCAGTTTCCCCATCAGTGAGCCGCACCCTCCAAGACGATTAAGCGCTTGTCGCGCTGGCCGATCCCGCACCGTGACGGACCCGGTGATCCCGCTGGTGGCCTGCCAACCGGTCGGGCTGACCGCCCACGTGCTAACCGCCCGCCCCATAAACTGGGACCGGCGTTCGTGACTTGGCCAGCAGGTCGCTGACGACCGGCCCCAACTCAGCAGGATCCCATTTCGCGCCCTTGTCGACCTGCGGGCCGTGCGCCCAGCCCTCGGCGACGCGGATGATCCCGCCCTCGACCTCGAACACCTTGCCGGTGACGTCGCGGGATTCGGCGCTGCCCAGCCACACCACCAGCGGCGAGATGTTCTCCGGGGCCATCGTGTCGAAACCCTGATCGGGTTTGGCCATCATGTCCGCGAAGACGGTCTCGGTCATGCGGGTGCGGGCCGAGGGCGCGATCGCGTTGACCGTGACGCCGTAACGGCCCATCTCGGCGGCGCCGACCAGCGTCAGCGCCGCGATGCCGGCCTTGGCGGCGCTGTAGTTGCCCTGCCCGACGCTGCCCTGCAGACCCGCACCGGAACTGGTGTTGATGATCCGTGCGTCAACGGTCTTTCCCTCTTTGGACAGCCCGCGCCAATACGACGCGGCGTGCCGCATCGTGGCGAAGTGGCCCTTGAGATGCACGGCGATGACGGCGTCGAACTCCTCCTCGCTGGTGTTGGCCATCATCCGGTCGCGCACGATGCCGGCGTTGTTGACCAGGACGTCCAGACCACCGAAGGTCTCGACGGCAGTCTGGATCAGGTTGGCGGCCTGGTCCCAGTCGGCGATGTTGGATCCGTTGGCGACGGCTTCGCCACCGGCCGCCGTGATCTCGTCGACCACGCCCTGCGCGGCGCTGCCGCCGCCGGCGGGCGAACCGTCCAGGCCCACCCCGATGTCGTTGACCACGACGCGCGCGCCCTCGGCGGCGAATGCCAAAGCGTGCGCGCGACCGATCCCGCCGCCCGCTCCGGTGACGATGACGACGCGGCCGTCGACCACTCCCATAACTCTTGTCTCCCTCTATTTGATTGCTATTTGATTGCGTTCGTTGTTGCCAGATAGTGCGGCGGCTCGCCGCCGCCGTGCACCTCCAGCGTCGCGCCGCTGATGTAGGACGCCACGTCTGACGCCAGAAATGCTGCGGCCCAACCGATGTCGTCGGGCTTGGCCAGCCGGCCGAGCGGCACGTTCTTCGAAATCGCGGCGATCGACTCGGCGTCGCCGTAGAACAGTTCGGCCTGTTCGGTTTCGACCATGCCGACCACGCACGCATTGACCCGGACCTTCGGCCCCCACTCCACCGCCAGCGTCTGCGTGAGGCTCTCCAAGCCCGCCTTAGCCGCACCGTAGGCAGCGGTGCCCGGTGTCGGCCGCCGGCCGCTGACGCTGCAGATGTTGATGATCGAACCACCGTGCTGCTGGGTTTGCATCCTGTCGTTCGCGTGCTGTGAAACCGACAGCGCACCAATAAGATTGAGTTCTATGATCTTGCGGTTGAACTTCGCGCTGGAGTCCGCGGTCAGCACGTACGGCGAACCCCCGGCGTTGTTGACAACGACGTCGAGCCGGCCGTGCCGGCCGAAGATCGCGTCGATCAACGCCTCGACGGCGTCGTCGTCGCGGACGTCGCAGGAGTGGAACTCGTAGGGCAGCCCATCGACGGAGCGCCTGGCGCACGTCACCACGGTTGCCCCCTGCGCGGCGAAAACCGAACTGATACCGGCACCTACCCCGCGAACGCCGCCGGTCACCAGCACTACCCGCCCTGCCAGCCCCAAATTGATGCCATCGGCTGATTGGGGACTGGTCACTGTGCTAGCGTACCAAGCAAGTGCTTGCTTAGGTAGTCGCCTAGTTGTTGTCCGTAGGAAGTGCCATGACGATCAAATCCACCACCATCGAACCGGGCATAGTCGCGGTCACCGTCGACTACCCGCCCGTCAACGCCATCCCCTCGAAAGGATGGTTCGAACTCGCCGACACCGTAACGGCCGCCGGCGCCAATCCCGATACCCACGCGGTGATCCTGCGGGCCGAGGGCCGCGGCTTCAACGCCGGTGTGGACATCAAGGAGATGCAGCGCACCGAAGGATTCAGCGCACTGATCGACGCCAACCGCGGCTGCTTCGCCGCCTTCCGCGCGGTCTACGAATGCGCGGTGCCGGTGATCGCCGCGGTCAACGGGTTCTGCGTCGGCGGCGGTATCGGCCTGGTCGGCAACTCCGACGTCATCGTCGCCTCCGACGACGCCATCTTCGGGCTGCCGGAGGTGGAACGCGGCGCGCTCGGTGCTGCCACGCATCTGTCGCGACTGGTGCCGCAACACATGATGCGGCGGCTGTTCTTCACCGCGGCCACCGTGGACGCCGCCACCTTGCACCACTTCGGCTCCGTGCACGAGGTGGTGCCCCGCGCCGAACTCGACGAGGCGGCTTTACGGGTTGCCCGCGACATCGCCGCCAAGGACACCCGGGTCATCCGTGCGGCCAAGGAGGCGCTCAACCTCATCGACGTACAACGGGTCAACTCGAGTTACCGCATGGAGCAAGGCTTTACGTTCGAGCTCAACCTCGCGGGCGTGGCCGACGAGCACCGCGACGCGTTCGTGAAGAAGTCATAATGCCCGACAAGCGAACCACCCTCGACGACGCCGTAGCGCAATTGCGCAGCGGCATGACCATCGGCATCGCCGGCTGGGGCTCTCGGCGCAAACCCATGGCCTTCGTGCGCGCCATCCTGCGCTCGGACGTCACCGACCTGACGGTGGTCACCTACGGCGGACCCGACCTGGGGCTGCTCTGCTCGGCCGGCAAGGTAAAGCGCGTCTACTACGGCTTCGTCTCGCTGGACTCGCCGCCCTTCTACGACCCGTGGTTCGCCAAGGCCCGCACCAGCGGCGCCATCGAGGCCCGGGAAATGGACGAAGGCATGCTGCGCTGCGGGCTGCAAGCAGCAGCACAGCGGCTGCCGTTCCTGCCGATCCGCGCGGGACTGGGCAGTTCGGTACCGGACTTCTGGGAGGGCGAACTGCGCACCGTCACCAGCCCGTACCCGGCGCCCGGCGGCGGGCACGAGACGCTGATCGCCATGCCGGCGCTGCGCCTGGACGCCGCATTTGCACACCTCAATCTCGGCGACCGCCAGGGCAATGCCGCATACACCGGCATCGACCCCTACTTCGACGACCTCTTCCTGATGGCCGCCGAGAAGCGCTTCCTGTCGGTGGAACGCATCGTCTCGACCGAGGAACTGGTCAAAGCGGTGCCGCCGCAGGCGCTGCTGGTGAACCGGATGATGGTCGACGCGGTCGTGGAAGCACCCGGTGGCGCCCACTTCACCACCGCCGCACCGGATTACGGCCGCGACGAAAAGTTCCAGCGGCACTACGCCGAGGCCGCATCCACAGACGACGGCTGGCAGCAGTTCGTCCAGAACTACCTGTCCGGCAGCGAAGACGACTATCAGGCGGCCGTGCGCGCGTTCGGCGAGGAGGCATCGTCATGAGCACCCGAGCCGAAGTGTGCGCAGTCGCCTGCGCCGAATTGTTCAGGGACGCAGGCGAGATCATGATCAGCCCGATGACGAACATGGCCTCGGTCGGGGCGCGGTTGGCGCGTCTCACTTTCTCCCCCGACATCTTGCTGACCGACGGCGAGGCCCGGCTACTGGCGGACACCCCGGCGCTGGGTAAGACGGGCGCCGTCGAGGGCTGGATGCCGTTCGGCCGAGTATTCGAGACGCTGGCCTGGGGGCGGCGGCACGTGGTGATGGGCGCCAATCAGGTTGACCGCTATGGCAATCAGAACATCTCGGCGTTCGGGCCACTGCAGCATCCGACCCGGCAGATGTTCGGCGTCCGCGGCTCACCCGGCAACTCCGTCAACCACGCGACCAGCTACTGGGTCGGCAACCATTCGAAGCGGGTATTCGTCGACGCGGTCGACGTGGTCTGCGGCATCGGCTACGACAAGGTCGACCCGGACAATCCGGCGTTTCGGTTCGCCGGCGTCTACCGGGTGGTGTCCAACCTCGGAGTGTTCGACTTCGGCGGCCCGGACTCGACGATGCGGGCACTGAGCCTGCACCCCGGAGTGTCGCCCGAGGACGTCCGCGAAGCCTCTTCGTTCGAGGTGTACGGCCTCGACGCGGCCGGCCAGACCAGGCTGCCGACCGACGACGAGCTGCGCCTGATTCGTGAGGTAATTGACCCGAAAGCGCTGCGCGACAAAGAGATACGTTCGTGAAGTTGCGCACGCCGCTGACCGAGCTGGTCGGCGTCGAGCACCCGGTGGTGCAAACCGGGATGGGCTGGGTGGCCGGTGCCCGGCTGGTTTCAGCCACGGCCAATGCCGGCGGGCTGGGCATCCTGGCTTCGGCCACCATGACCCTGGACGAGTTGGCGACGGCCATCGGCAAGGTCAAGGCCGCCACCGACAAGCCGTTCGGGGTGAACATCCGCGCCGACGCCGCCGACGCGCCGGACCGCGTCGAGTTGATGATCCGCGAGGGCGTGAAGGTGGCGTCGTTCGCACTGGCCCCCAAACCGGAGCTGATCGCGCGGCTGAAAGAGGCCGGCGCGGTGGTCATCCCGTCGATCGGCGCGGCAAAGCACGCGCGCAAGGTCGCCGGCTGGGGCGCCGACGCGATGATCGTGCAGGGCGGCGAAGGTGGCGGGCACACCGGGCCCGTCGCGACGACGCTGCTGCTGCCGTCCGTGCTGGACGCCGTAACGGGCACCGGTATCCCGGTGATCGCCGCGGGCGGCTTCTTCGACGGGCGCGGGCTGGCCGCGGCCTTGTCCTACGGCGCCGCCGGCGTGGCGATGGGCACCCGGTTTCTGCTGACCTCGGATTCCACCGTGCCCGACTCCGTCAAACGGCGTTACCTGGATGCCGCACTGGACGGCACCGTGGTCACCACCCGCGTCGACGGCATGCCACACCGGGTGCTGCGCACCGGGCTGGTCGAGAAGCTGGAAAGCGGTTCGCGGGCAAGGGGTTTCACTGCAGCGTTGCGTAATGCCGCAAAGTTCAAGCAGATGTCGCAGATGACCTGGCGGTCGATGATCAACGACGGCCTGGCGATGCGCCACGGCAAGGAATTGACCTGGTCGCAGGTGGTGATGGCGGCGAATACCCCGATGCTGCTGAAGGCCGGGCTGGTCGAGGGCAACACCGAGGCCGGGGTGCTGGCCTCGGGTCAGGTGGCCGGAATCCTCGACGACCTGCCGTCGTGCGCCGAGTTGATCGAGTCGATTGTGCGTGATGCGATCGAGCATCTGCGGTCGGCGTCGTCGCTGGTGGAGTAGTTGACGCGTGTCGACTAGGCTACTCCAGCTATGTCGACCATCGACGCAATCGACCACGCAGCCCCCGAATCCGCCGCGCACCATGCGCTGCCGGATCCCGGCGAGTCGGTACCCAGGCTCGCACTGCCAACCGTCGGGATCTTCCTCGGCGCGTTGACCGCATTCGTACTGTCGACGACCGGCTATATCAACGGATGGACCCCGATCTGGGTGACGATCCCGATCAATGCCGCGGTGACCTTCGTGATGTTCACCGTCGTGCACGACGCCTCGCATTACTCGATCAGTTCCACGCGCTGGGTGAACGGACTGTTCGGGCGGCTGGCGTGGCTTTTCGTCGGGCCGGTGGTCGCCTTCCCGTCCTTCGGGTACATCCACATTCAGCATCACCGCCATTCCAACGACGACGATCAAGACCCGGATACGTTCGCCTCGCACGGCTCGTGGTGGGGGCTACCGTTCCGCTGGTCGATGGTCGAGTACTTCTACCTCAAGTACTACCTGCCCCGCGCCCGCAGCCGACCGGTCGCCGAGGTCGCCGAGACGCTGGTGATGCTCACCCTGAGCCTCACCGGCCTGACCGTTGCCATCGTCACGGGCAACTTCTGGCCACTCGCGGTCGTCTTCCTGATCCCGCAACGCATCGGACTCACCGTCCTGGCGTGGTGGTTCGATTGGCTGCCCCACCACGGGCTCAAGGACACCCAGCGCACCAACCGCTACCGTGCGACCCGCAACCGCGTCGGCGCGGAGTGGCTGTTCACCCCGGTGCTGCTGTCGCAGAACTACCACTTGGTACATCACCTGCACCCGTCGGTGCCCTTCTACCGCTACCTGCGGACCTGGAAGCGCAACGAAGAGGCCTACCTGGAGCGCAACGCCGCGATCAACACAGTCTTTGGCCAGCAACTGAATCCCGACGAGTTCCGGGAGTGGAAGGCGCTGAACGGTCGCCTCGCGCGACTGCTGCCGGTGCGGATGCCGGCCAGGTCGAGTTCGCCGCACGCGGTGTTGCATCGCATCCCGGTCGCCTCGGTGGATCCCATCACCGCCGACAGCACCCTGGTCACTTTCGCGGTGCCGGAAGCGTTGCAGGACGCGTTCGGATTCGAGCCGGGTCAGCACGTGACGGTGCGCACCGACCTTGGCGGCCAAGGCATTCGGCGCAACTACTCGATCTGCGCGCCCGCGACCCGTGCTCAGTTGCGAATCGCCGTCAAACACATCCCCGGCGGCGCCTTCTCGACATTCGTGGCCAATGACCTCAAGGCCGGCGACGTGCTCGAGCTGATGACTCCGACCGGCCGGTTCGGGACCCCGTTGAATCCGCTGAACTCCAAGCACTACGTGGGCCTGGTGGCCGGCAGCGGGATCACGCCGGTGCTGTCCATCCTGGCGACCACGCTCGAGATCGAGACCGAAAGCCGGTTCACGCTGATCTACGGCAACCGCACCAAGGAATCGACGATGTTCCGGGCCGAGCTCGACCGCCTCGAGTCGCGTTACGCCGACCGGCTGGAGATCCTGCACGTGCTGTCCAGCGAGCCGTTGCACACCCCCGAGCTGCGCGGCCGCATCGACCGGGAAAAGCTCAACGGGTGGCTGACGAGCAGCCTGCAGCCGGACAGCGTGGACGAGTGGTTCATCTGCGGTCCGATGGAAATGACGACCGCGGTGCGCGAAATGTTGATCGAGCATTGCGTGGACTCCGAGCGTATTCACCTCGAGCTGTTCCACGGGTTCGACACTCCCCCGACGACCGAGCATTCGTATGAGGCTGCAACCGTCACCTTCACGCTGTCCGGGCAGCAGGACACGTTCGATCTGGTGCCCGGCGACTCGATTCTGGAAGGGGCCCTGCAGCGTCGCAGCGATGCGCCGTATGCCTGCATGGGCGGTGCGTGCGGCACCTGCCGGGCCAAACTGATCGAGGGCGACGTGCAGATGGACCACAACTTCGCGCTGGGTCAGGCAGAGCTGGAGGCCGGCTACATCCTGACCTGCCAGTCACACCCGACGAGTCCGTTCGTCGCCGTCGATTACGACGCCTGATCCCGCGCCCAGTGTGAATCCTGCGACGCGACGCGCCGATAGGCCGTCGTGTGGTTCACACTCGGCGGTCATGGGCGCCACCCTGCGGCCTGCATTGCCGCAACAACGCGGGCTATGAACGTGCCCTGCCGATATCGGAGCAGCTCGCTGCTGACCCTGATGATCGTCCAGCCCAGATCGAGTAATCCGCTGTAGCGGTCGATGTCTCGGTCGCGCTGCTCAGGGTTTGTCCAGTGTTGCGGCCCGTCGTACTCGATACCGACCCGCAAATCCTCGTAACCCATATCGATGCGGGCAACGAAGTCCCCGTATTCGCCGAAGACCGCGATCTGCGTTTGCGGTCTCGGCAGGCCCGCGTCGATCAACACCAACCGGGTTCGCGTCTCCTGCGGAGATTCCGCACCTCCGTCGACAAGCGGCAACACCCGGCGTAGCCGAAGCAGACCGCGCACGCCGGAATGTTCGGCCATGACGGCCTCCACGTCGGTGATCTTGACGTCGGTCGCATTCGTCAACGCATCGAGGCGCTGGACTGCCTGCAGCCGCGTGGTTGTTCGCCGCCCGATGTCGAAGGCCGTGCGCGCCGGGGTGGTTACCGCGATGCCGTCCACCGTCAGCATCTCGTGCGGCGCCAATGTATCGGTATGCACGACGATTTGCGCCGGAGGCTTTCGATTGTCGTGCACCAACTCGGCGTCGAGTGCCGGGCTTACCCACTTCGTGCCGAGTAGCGCCGCCGCCGAATTGCCGGCGACGACTGCTCGCCGCCGCGACCACAGCCATGCCGCGCGTGCCCGCTGGCACGCTGTGAGCTCGATACCCTGCGGAACGTAGACACCCGGGTAGACCGGCTCGTACAGCGAACGCATTGCCCGCTCCGGAAGGGCCTTGGCAGCCAGGGCTTCAGCGCCGAGAAACGGCCAGTCCAACTCCCCCATGGCGCGACACTGTCATCACCCACCGACACCTCCGCCGAGTGTGAATCCTGCGACGCAACACGCCGACGGGGCGTCGTGTGGTTCACACTCGGCGCAAAGGCTACAGCCGCTCGATGATCGTGACGTTGGCCGTGCCGCCGCCCTCGCACATCGTCTGCAGCCCGTAGCGGCCACCGGTGCGCTCCAGCTCGTTGAGCATGGTGGTGAACAGCTTGGCCCCGGTGGCGCCCAGCGGATGGCCCAGCGCGATCGCGCCGCCGTTGGGGTTGACCTTGTCCGGGTCGGCCTTGATCTCCTTGAGCCAGGCCAGCACGACGGGCGCGAAGGCCTCATTGATCTCGACGGTGTCGATGTCGTCGATGGAGAGCCCGGTCTTTTCCAGCGCGTAGCGGGTGGCGGAGATGGGCCCGGTCAGCATGAACACCGGGTCGGCGCCGCGGGCACTGATGTGGTGGATGCGGGCGCGGGGCGTCAGTCCATGGTCTTTGACGGCCTGTTCGGAAGCCAAGAGCACAGCACTGGCGCCGTCGGAGATCTGACTGGCCATCGCCGCCGTCAGCCGACCCCCCTCGACCAGCGTCTTCAAGCCGGCCATCTTCTCCAGCGACGACTCGCGCGGACCTTCGTCGATCCGGAACGGCCCGGATTCGGTTTCGACAGTAATGACTTCGTTGTCGAAATGGCCGCCCCGGATCGCCGCGAACGCGCGCTCGTGGCTGGTCAGCGCGTACTGCTCCATCTCTTCACGCGACAGGTTCCACTTCTCGGCGATCAGCTCCGAGCCGCGGAACTGTGAAATCTCCTGATCGCCGTACCGGTGCAGCCACTGCTTGGACTCGTTGGTCGGTGAGGTGAACCCGAACTGCTCGCCGACGATCATCGCCGACGAGATCGGGATCTGGCTCATGTTCTGCATGCCGCCGGCCACGATCAGGTCGGCCGTGCCGGACATGATCGCCTGTGCGCCAAAGGAAATCGCCTGCTGGCTGGAACCGCACTGCCGATCCACGGTGACACCGGGCACCTCCTCGGGATAGCCGGCGGCCAGCCAGGAAAGTCGGGCGATGTTACCCGCCTGCCCCCCGATGGCGTCGAGACAACCGGCGATCACATCGTCAACAGCAGCCGGGTCGACGTCGGCCCGGTCGAACAGTCCGCGCCACGCATGAGCACCCAGGTCGACGGGATGTGTCCCGGCCAGTGCGCCGTTGCGCTTGCCGACCGCGGTACGCACAGCCTCCACGATGTACGCCTCGGGCATTTTCAGACTCCTTCTGTCGTCTTTTTTTGATCCGCCGTAATTCCGCCCAGGACGATGGCGAGGTACTTACGACCCACCTGCTCAGCGGTGAGCGGCCCGCCTGGCAGATACCAGCGCACCGACACCCAGGTGGTGTCACGGATGAAGCGGTAGACCAGGTCGACGTCCAGATCGGGCCGCAAGTAGCCCTCCTTGATGCCCTGATTGAGCACCTCGACCCACATCTTTCGCTGCTGCCTGTTCAGGTCCTCTATATAGGAGAACCGGGGCTGGGACGACAGCCGTTGGGCTTCGTCCTGATAGATGACGACCTGCGCATGCCGATGCTCGATCGCGTCGAACGACGCCATGAACAACCCGGTGAGCCGCTTCAGCGGATTTGCCTCGGAGTCGAGGATCTCGCGATAGCGGGCGAAGAGCCAGTCCAGGAAGCCCCGCAGCAGGTCGTCGACCATCTCCTCTTTGGAGGCGAAGTGGTGGTACAAGCTGCCGGACAGGATGCCGGCACCGTCGGCGATATCGCGCACGGTGGTCGCGCGCAGGCCGCGCTCGGCGAACATCTCCGCAGCGAGCTCCAGTAACTCGTCTCGCCGGCTATTAGCCTGACCGGCCACTCGGTCCACCCGATCAGAGTATCAACCAAGCGCTTGCTCGGCTACTGGGCTGCGTCGCGCCGGCCGGGACGACCGCCCGCATCATCGATCTGCGCGATCGACGAATCAGGCTGCCAAATATTCCGGCGAAAATATTCTGGCGAAAACGCGGATATCTGCCCGGCACCGTCGTAGCATCTGTCACGGATCACTCGATTCCAGTCGAGCACCGATCGCCTCAGGTGGCGGCCGGTGAAACGTGTAGGAGGTCAGCCGTGGTGAATTTCGCGATGCTAGCGCCGGAGATCAACTCTTTACGGATGTTCACCGGTGCGGGTTCGGCGCCGATGCTGGAAGCGGCGGCCGCCTGGGATGGGTTGGCTTCGGAGTTGGGCTCGGCGGCGTCGTCGTTTTCGTCGGTCACCTCAGGATTGACGGGTCAGGCCTGGCAGGGCCCGGCGTCGGCGGCGATGACGGCTGCGGCCGCCCCGTATGCGGGGTTTTTGAGCACGGCGGCGACCCAGGCAGCGGGGGCGGCCGGGCAGGCTCGGGTGGTAGCCAGTGTGTTTGAGGCCGCGCGGGCGGCGACGGTGCATCCGATGGCGGTGTTAGGCAACCGCAACATGTTCATGCAGTTGATTCAGTCGAATTGGTTGGGGCTCAATGCGCCGGCGATCATGGCAGCTGAGAGCCAGTACGAGGAGATGTGGGCTGCGGATGTGGCCGCGATGACGGGCTATCACGGCGGGGCGTCGATGGCTGCGGCGCAGCTGCCGGCTGGCCTGCAGCAGACGCTGCAGAACCTGCCCAACATCGGCAACGGCAACATCGGCAGGGCCAACATCGGCATGGGCAACATGGGTCTGGCCAACATTGGCTTCGGCAACACCGGCCCCATCGGCTCTCCTGGCGCTTTCAACATTGGCGGCGGCAACACCGGCACTATGAACCTCGGTTCCGGCAACCTCGGCAGCTACAACCTCGGCCGCGGGAACACCGGCTTCTTCAACACCGGCTTCGGCAACATCAACACCAGCAGCATCGGGTCAGGCTTCAACAACGGCTTCGGCAACCTGGGCAACAACAACACCGGCTTCGGCAACTTCGGGGCCGGGAACTCCGGCGGCGGCAACAACGGCACCGGAAACGTCGGTTTCGGCAACTCCGGCAACTACAACATGGGCTTCGGGCTCACCGGCAACCACCAGATCGGCGTCGGCGGTACCTACTACGACACAGGAACCGGCCAGTTCGTTCAGGGAGGGCTGAACTCGGGCAGCGGCAACACCGGCCTGTTCAACTCCGGCACCGACAACATCGGCCTGTTCAACTCCGGCAGCGGCAACATCGGCATCTTCAACTCCGGCACCAATACCCTGGATCCGGGCACCATGAACGCCTTCGGTATCGGCAACTCCGGCACCGGCGTCATCGGCGTCGGGAACTCGGGCACGCTGGACTGGGGCATCGGCAACTCGGGCTTCGGCAACTCGGGCATGTTCAACTCCGGCGGAAGCGCTCGATCCCGGCGCTATTCCCACCTACCCTCAACCCTGGCAACACCGGCTTCGGGAACTCGGGCTTCGGCAACACCGGGTCCTGGAATTCGGGTGACTTCAACACGGGTTTCGGGAACGCGGGCCCTGTCAACACCGGTATCGGTAATGCGGGCAACGTCAACACCGGCTTCGGTGGCATCGGCGACACCGGCCAGCTCAACTCGGGCTACTACAACAACGTTCCCGCCGGTGTCACCAACGTCTCCGGCATCGGAAACACCTTCAGCGGCCCCGTCAGCCCCGGGCTCCACCGGCCTCGGCTCTATCAGCGCGGTCAACGGCAACATTTCGGGCTTCATGAACACGGTCCACGCCGCACCCGGATTCACACTAGTCCACTCCCTCGGAGCATTCGCATCCGTTGATTAACGGCGATGTGTCGGGCATTTTCAACAACGTTGTCACGCAGCCCTTCCCAACCCCTTCTACCGGCATTCGGGGGGCCGACGATCGATGGTGCCCTTAGCGGCCTCGTCTCGGGGGTGAACAACTATGGCAGCCTCACGGTGGGCCCGTTCGGAGCCCTGGCGCAGCTTCAGAATCTTTTCTGAATCCCGGCTGACGCAGCAGTATTGGTCGGTCCTTCGCTAGACCGGGCCGGCTGAAGCACCCGGCCCGGCTCACCGGTGAGGTCGCCGGAGTGGTCCCCGGCTTCGGCATCTTGGGCACCGATAGGTCGCGCTTCTTCGATTCGGGTTCGCCCGCACTCGGGTGCGCTTGCACGGGCAAACTCGGGCTTCTCCAACACCGGCGTCACGGGCGCCTTTGCCCGACTTCCCTTCCGGCATCTTTAGCGGCGTTGGCTCGGGCTGGTTCAACAACAACACCGGTTTTTCGGGCTTATTTGACATCGATAAGTTGGCGGCGGGGTAACTGGTCAGCTCACGGGTGCTGGCTGGACACCGAGATCACTTCCCCGGTGAGGTAACTGGAGTAGTCGCTGGCCAGGAACGCGATGGTGGCCGCCACTTCCCAGGGTTCGGCGGCGCGCCCGAACGCCTCGCCGGCGGCCAGCCGGTCGAGCAGCTTGGCCGAGGTCGTCTTGTCCAGGAACCTGTGCCGGGCGATGCTGGGCGCCACCGCGTTGATCCGGACTCCGTATTCGGCGGCTTCTATTGCACTGCAACGGGTCAACGCCATCACCCCGGCTTTGGCGGCGGCATAGTGCGACTGCGCGTGCTGTGCCCGCCAGCCCAGCACGCTGGCGTTGTTGACGATGACCCCGCCGTGCGGCGCGTCGCGGAAGTACCGCAGCGCCGCGCGGGTGGCGCGGAACACCGAAGTGAGCGTCACGTCCAGAACTCTGTCCCACTCGTCGTCGGTCATGTCGGCCACCGGCGTCTGTCCGCCCAGTCCGGCGTTGTTGACCAGCACGTCGAGGCGACCCATCCGGGCGGTGGTCGAGTCGATGAGGGCGTCGACCTGGGCGGTGGACGTCACGTCGCACACCACACTCTCGACCCGGCCCAGGCCCAGCGCGGCTAGTTCGGCGGCGGTCTCCCCCAGCCGCCGTTCGTGGTGGTCGGAAATCATCACATCAGCGCCCTCGGCCAGCGCCCGGCGCGCGGTGGCCGAACCGATCCCGGTACCCGCAGCCGCGGTCACCGCTACTACCTTGCCGTCCAGAAGCCCATGTCCGGCAATCTCTTTCGGCGGTTCGGACAAACTCATCCCTTGGCCTCCCGGGGTAGGCCGAGCACCCGCTCGGCGATGATGTTGCGCTGGATCTCGTTGGAGCCGCCGTAGATGGTGTCGGCGCGGGTGAACAGATACAACCGCTGCCACTCGTCGAACTCGCCGTCGCTCATGGTCAGCCCGGGCTTGCCGATCACGTCCATCGCCAGCTCACCCAGATCGCGATGCCAGTTGGCCCACAACAACTTCGACACGTTGTCCTGTCCGTCGACGGCTGGCCCTTCCAAGGTGGCCAGGGCATAGCTGCGCATCGCCCGCAGCCCGGTCCAGGCCCGGGTCAGCCGCTCCCGGATGAACGGGTCCTCGGCGGCGCCGGTGCGCTGCGCGAGCTCGACCAGATTGGAAAGCTCACGGGCATAGACGATCTGCTGACCCAGCGTCGAGACGCCGCGCTCGAACGTCAGCGTCCCCATCGCGACCCGCCAGCCGTCGCCCGGTGCGCCGACCACCATGGCGGCGTCGGTGCGGGCGTCGTCGAAGAACACCTCGTTGAACTCCGCAGTGCCGGTGATCTGCACGATCGGGCGGATCTGCACACCGGGCTGGTCCAGCGGCACCAGCAGGTACGACAGCCCGGCGTGCCGCTTGGAGCCCTTGTCGGTGCGCGCGATCACAAAGCACCACTGCGACAGGTGCGCCAGCGACGTCCACACCTTCTGGCCGTTGATCACCCATTGGTCGCCGTCGAGTTCGGCGGTGGTCGACACGTTGGCCAGGTCGCTGCCGGCGCCGGGCTCCGAATATCCCTGACACCACAGCTCGGTGACATCGAGGATGCGCGGCAGGAAGCGCTGCTGCTGCTCGGGCGTTCCGAACGCGATCAGCGTGGGCCCCAGCAGCTCTTCGCCGAAGTGGTTGACCTTGTCCGGCGCGTCCGCGCGGGCGTACTCCTCGTAGAACGCCACCCGGTGCGCGGTCGACAGCCCACGCCCGCCGTGCTCGACCGGCCACCCCAGACACGTCAGCCCCGCGGCGGCCAGATGCTGGTTCCAGGCCCGGCGCTCTTCGAACGCCTCGTGCTCACGCCCCGGTCCGCCGAGCCCCCGCAGCGCGGCGAACTCGCCGACCAGATTGTCGGCGAGCCAACCGCGGACCTCCGCCCGAAACTCCTCGACGTCCTGCATGCCCTGTAGGCTAACCTACCAAGCACTTGCTTTGTTAGAGGCTTGTTAGAGGAGCATCGATGACCAGCGATCCCCGCACCGTGCCCGCGGCGCTGGATCGTCTCGCGCGCCAATTCCCCGACCACGACGCGCTGATCACCGAGGACCGGAGCTTCACGTCCTGTGAGCTGCGTGACGAGGTACACCGGGCGGCGGCCGCGCTGATCACCCTCGGCGTCGAGCACGGAGATCGGGTGGCCATCTGGTCGCCGAACACCTGGCACTGGGTGGTGGCCTGCCTGGCGATCCACCACGCCGGTGCTGCCATGGTGCCGCTGAACACCCGCTACACCGCCGAGGAAGCCGCCGACATCCTGGCCCGCACCGGCGCGCCGGTGCTGTTCACGATGGGCCGGTTCCTGGGCGCCGACCGGGTTGCCAACCTGGACCGCGACGCCCTGCCCGCGCTGCGCCACATCGTGCGAGTGCCGATCGACGAGGACGACGGGACCTGGGACGAGTTCATCGCCAAGGGCTCCGACCCTCCAGCCCTCGATGCGGTGCGCGCCCGCAGTGCCGCCGTCACGCCCGATGACGTCAGCGACATCCTGTTCACCTCCGGCACCACCGGCCGCAGCAAAGGCGTGCTGTGCGCCCACCGGCAATCGCTGGGGGCCTCGGCGTCCTGGGCCGCCAACGGCAAGATCTCCAGCGAAGACCGCTACCTGTGCATCAACCCGTTCTTCCACAACTTCGGCTACAAGGCCGGCATCCTGGCCTGCCTGCAGACCGGTGCGACACTGATCCCGCACCTCACGTTCGATCCACTGCGCGCGCTGCAGGCGATCGAGCAACACCGCATCACCGTGTTGCCCGGACCGCCCACCATCTACCAGACCCTGCTCGATCACCCGGCCCGCAGCGACTACGACCTGAGCTCGCTGCGATTCGCGGTGACCGGGGCCGCCACTGTGCCGGTCGTGCTGGTGGAACGCATGCAGTCCGAACTCGACATCGACATCGTGCTGACCGCCTACGGACTGACCGAGGCCAACGGCATGGGAACGATGTGCCGCCCCGAGGACGACGCGGTGACGGTCGCGACCACCTGCGGGCGTCCTTTTGCCGACTTCGAATTGCGCATCGACTGCAGCAGCGGGTTCTGAAACCGGAGAAGTGTTGTTGCGCGGGCCCAACGTGATGCTCGGCTACCTCGACGATCCGGAAGCGACCGCCGCCGCCATCGACGCCGACGGCTGGCTGCACACCGGCGACATCGGTGCCGTGGACGAGGCGGGCAACCTGCGCATCACCGACCGGCTCAAGGACATGTACATCTGCGGCGGATTCAACGTCTATCCAGCCGAGGTCGAGCAGGTGCTGGCCCGGATGGACGGCGTGGCCGACGCCGCGGTGATCGGCGTTCCCGACCAGCGGCTCGGCGAGGTCGGCAGAGCGTTCGTGGCCGCCAGGCCGGGTGCGCAGCTCGACGAAGACTCGGTGATCGCTTACACCCGTGAACATTTGGCGAACTTCAAGGCACCGCGATCGGTGCGGTTCGTCGACGCGTTGCCGCGCAATGCCGGCGGCAAGGTGGTCAAACCACAACTGCGAGAGCTGACCTAGATGGATCTGAATTTCGACGACGAGACACTGGCCTTCCAGGCCGAGGTGCGGGATTTCCTCGCCGCCAACGCGGACTCGATCCCGACCAAGTCTTACGACAACGCCGAAGGCTTTGCCCAGCACCGGGTTTGGGACCGCATACTTTTCGATGCGGGCCTGTCGGTGATCACCTGGCCGAAGAAGTACGGCGGCCGCGACGCGCCGCTGCTGCACTGGGTGGTGTACGAGGAGGAGTACTTCCGCGCCGGAGCGCCGGGGCGGGCCAGCGCGAACGGCACCTCGATGCTGGCGCCGACACTGTTCACGCACGGCAGCCCCGAGCAGCTGGACCGGATCCTGCTCAAAATGGCCAGCGGCGAACAGATCTGGGCGCAGGCCTGGTCGGAACCCGAATCCGGCAGCGACCTGGCGTCACTGCGGTCCACCGCCACCAAGACCGACGGCGGCTGGCTGCTCAACGGGCAGAAGATCTGGAGCTCGCGGGCGCCGTTCGCCGACATGGGATTCGGGCTGTTCCGCTCCGATCCCTCGGCCGAACGCCACCACGGGCTGACGTACTTCATGTTCGACCTGAAGGCCGAGGGCATCACGGTGCGCCCGATCGTCCAGCTGGGCGGCGACACCGGTTTCGGCGAGATCTTCCTCGACGACGTCTTCGTGCCCGACGAGGACGTCATCGGCACCCCGAACGACGGTTGGCGTGCGGCCATGAGCACGTCGAGCAATGAGCGCGGCATGTCACTGCGCAGCCCGGCCCGCTTCCTGGCGGCGGCGCAGCGCCTGGTGCAGCTGTGGAAAGACAGCGGCTCGCCGCCGGAATTCGCCGACCGGGTGGCCGACGGATGGATCAAGGCGCAGGCCTACCGGCTGCAGACGTTCGGCACGGTGACCAGGCTCGCCGCCGGCGGGGAGCTGGGTGCGGAATCGTCGGTCACCAAGGTGTTCTGGTCCGACCTGGACGTGGAACTGCATCAGACCGCCCTCGACATCCGCGGTGCCGACGGAGAATTGGCGGGCCCGTGGACCGAAGGCCTGCTGTTCGCCCTGGGCGGCCCGATCTACGCCGGCACCAACGAAATCCAGCGCAACATCATTTCGGAGCGGTTGCTGGGTCTGCCCCGAGAGAAGAAGTGACCGATGGAATTTGCACTGGACGAACAGCAGCGCGACTTCGCGGCCAGCATCGACGCGGCACTGGGTGCCGCGGACCTGCCCGGCGCGCTCCGCGCCTGGTCCGCCGGCGATGTCGCGCCCGGCCGCAAGGTGTGGGAGCAATTGGCCAACCTGGGCGTCACCGCGCTGGCCGTGCCGGAGAAGTTCGACGGCCTGGATGCTCATCCGGTGGACCTGGTGGTCGCCCTCGAACGGCTCGGGCGCTGGTGTGTGCCCGGACCGGTCGCCGAATCCATCGCCGTTGCACCGGTTTTGCTCGCCAGTGATGAGCAGGCCGACCGCTGTGCCGGGCTGGCCTCCGGTGAGCTGATCGCCACCGTCGCGCTGCCGCCGCAGGTGCCGCGGGCAGTGGACGCCGACACGGCCGGGCTGGTGCTGCTGGCCGGCGAGATGGGCGTCACCGAAGGGACACCGGGTGAGCGCCACGATTCGGTCGACCCCAGTCGCCGCCTCTACGACGTGACGGCAACCGGCGAAGCCTGGCACGCAGACGTCGACCGTGCCTACGAGTTCGGGGCATTGGCCACCGCGGCCCAACTGGTGGGTGCCGCCGAGGCACTGCTGGACACCACCGTCGACTACGCCAAACAGCGCACGCAGTTCGGCCGGGTCATCGGCTCGTACCAGGCGATCAAGCACAAGCTCGCCGACGTGCACATCGCGATCGAGTTGGCCCGCCCGCTGGTGTACGGTGCGGCGCTGTCTTTGGCCCCCCGCGACGTCAGTGCGGCGAAAGTGGCAGCGGGCGAGGCGGGCCTGCTGGCGGCGCGCTCGGCGCTGCAGACCCACGGCGCGATCGGGTTCACCCAGGAGCATGATCTATCACTGTGGCTGCTGCGGGTGCAGGCATTACGCTCGGCCTGGGGTACGCCGGAGGAGCATCGGCGGCGAGTGCTGGAGGCGCTATGACCGACGAGCGGGAGATGCTGCGGCAAACCGTCGCTGCCCTGGTGGCCAAGCACGCCAACCCGGCGGCGGTGCGTGCGGCGATGGAATCCGATCGCGGCTACGACGAGTCGCTGTGGCAGCTGTTGTGCGAGCAGGTCGGCGCCGCCGCGCTGGTGATCCCCGAGGAGTTGGGCGGAGCGGGCGGCGAACTGGCCGATGCCGCAACGGTTTTACAGGAGCTGGGCCGGGCGCTGGTGCCCTCTCCGCTGCTGGGCACCACGCTGACGGAGCTGGCACTGCTGGCCGCACCCGAGCCGGACGCCAAGACGCTGGAAGCGCTTGCCGAGGGAAGCTCGATCGGGGCGCTGGTCCTCGATCCCGGCTATGTGGTCAACGGGGATATCGCCGATGTCGTCGTCGCCGCCGCGAACGGCCGGCTGAGCAGATGGGTCCGGTTCAGCGCGCAGCCCGTCGCCACCATGGACCCCACCCGTAGGCTGGCCCGCGTGCAGTCCGAACAGACCGAGGCACTGGGCACCGATCCCGGCATCGCCGACACCGCGGCCATCCTGCTGGCGGCCGAGCAGATCGGCGCCGCCGAACGCTGTCTGGAACTGACCGTCGAATACGCCAAGAGCCGAGTGCAATTCGGCCGCCCGATCGGCAGCTTTCAGGCGCTCAAGCATCGGATGGCCGATCTGT
This sequence comes from uncultured Actinomycetota bacterium, assembly GCA_963763005.1. Classification (GTDB taxonomy): domain Bacteria; phylum Actinomycetota; class Actinomycetes; order Mycobacteriales; family Mycobacteriaceae; genus Mycobacterium. Next base: position 1,201,646 of record CAVXMI010000002.1, on the reverse strand, counting down.
ACGTCGCAATAGCCGCGGCCCGCGCCGTCGTCGCCGACGCGTGCAACAAGCCCACCCCCACCGGCGCCGCCACCGCGCGCCTGGCCGCCACCGAAGCGCTGAACGCCGTGGCGGCCGAAGGTATCCAGTTGCACGGTGGCATCGCGATCACCTGGGAACACGACATGCACCTGTATTTCAAACGCGCACATGGCAGTGCGCATCTCCTCGCCGAGCCGCGAGAGCTGCTGCGCCAACTGGAATCCGAGGTTCTCCCGACGCCATGAACAATCGTGTCGCACTGCGCGCCGGCATCCCACCGTTCTATGTGATGGATGTCTGGCTGGCGGCCGCGGAGCGCCAGCGCACCCATGGCGATCTGGTGAACCTGTCGGCGGGCCAGCCCAGCGCGGGCGCCCCCGAGCCGGTGCGGGCGGCCGCCGCCGCCGCTCTGCATCTCAACCAACTCGGCTACACCGTGGCGCTGGGCATTCCAGAGCTGCGCGCCGCGATCGCGGCAGACTACGAGCGCCGGCACGGCCTCGCCGTCGAGCTCGACGAGGTGGTGGTCACCACGGGTTCTTCGGGTGGCTTCCTGCTCACCTTTCTCGCGTGCTTCGACGTCGGCGATCGGGTGGCGATGGCCAGTCCCGGCTACCCGTGCTACCGGAACATCCTGTCGGCGCTGGGATGTGAGGTCGTAGAGATCCAATGCGGACCACAGACCCGGTTCCAGCCCACCGCGCAGATGCTCGCCGAACTCGACCCGCCGGTGCAGGGCGTGATCGTGGCCAGCCCGGCCAATCCCACCGGCACGGTCATTCCTCCTGCGGAGCTGGCGGCGATCGCGTCCTGGTGCGACGCCTCGGGGGTTCGGCTGATCAGCGATGAGGTCTACCACGGCCTGGTCTACGATGGAGCGCCCCAGACCAGCTGCGCCTGGCAGACCTCGCGAAACGCGGTGGTGGTCAACAGCTTTTCCAAGTACTACGCGATGACCGGGTGGCGGTTGGGCTGGCTGCTGGTGCCGACCGAGTTGCGCCGCGCGGTGGATTGTCTGACCGGCAACTTCACCATCTGCCCGCCGGTGCTGTCGCAGATCGCCGCGGTGTCCGCGTTCACCCCCGAATCGATCGCCGAAGCCGAGGGGAATCTGCGCCACTACGCGATCAACCGCTCTCTGCTGCTCGAGGGTCTGCGTCGCATCGGCATCGACCGGCTGGCACCCACCGACGGCGCCTTCTACGTCTACGCCGACGTCTCCGACTTCACCACCGACTCGCTGGCGTTCTGCTCAAAGTTGCTGGCCGACACCGGCGTTGCCATCGCGCCGGGCATCGACTTCGACACCGCGCGCGGCAGTTCGTTCGTCCGGCTGTCGTTCGCCGGACCGACCAGCGACATCGAAGAGGCCCTACGCCGAATCGGATCCTGGCTGCCGGCTCAGTAGCCGGTCGATGCGTGCTTCGAGCACGCTGCGCTCGCCGACATCTGCCACGTTGATCCCGAACCGCCCACTGAGGGTGTCGACGACCGCGGCTGCGTCGTCAAGCCGGATTTGCTCAGTACCGCCGGCGCGGTGAATGGCAAGGTGGCGGCCCGCCAAGTTCCACCGGGCGTCATCGGTGACCGCTGCGGCCATCAGGCCGGTCACGAAGTGTGACGAGGGGTGGGTCGAGACGAACCAGCTCCCCACTTCCAGATCAATCTGCGGCCGGGTCTGGGTGGTGAACTCATAGAGCGCCTGCCACTCGTCACGAACCTGGGCCTGCAGGACCAGCCCGTCGCCGCGGTCCTCGAGTCGGTACGGTTCGTGCGTTGTCTGCTGGACGCTGCCGGTTTCCAGGCGGAGAGGGGAAGTCGGCGTCTGGCCACCGAAGCCGACATCGACCAGATACGACCCTTGAGAGCCGGGGAAAGTCACCGCCAGCACAGTATGTGTCTGTGCCGGCAGCGGCGCATCCGGCGGGGCCATCCAGATCACTCGGCCGGCCAGTCGCCGCACCCGATAACCGAGCTCTGCCAGCACGTAGCCCATCAGTCCGTTGTGCTCATAGCAGTAGCCACCGCGACGCCGGCGAACAAGCTTGTCCGCCAGGGCCTCTGGACTCAGGTCGTCGACCGGCACTCCCAGCAACGGATCGAGGTTCTCGAATGGGATGGTCCGGATGTGAGCGGTCACCAGAGCCTGCAGTACATCGAGGGTCGGCTCGGCAGCGCAGCGCAGGTTGATGCGGTCGAAGTATGCGGTCAGATCCAGTGCCATAAAAGCCATTCTGGCCTGACCGCTGCGTCAATAGGGCGGCGGAGGCTGTCCGGCGATGCGCTCTTCGTTGATGCGCCGTTCCGCCGTGATGCGGTAGTGGCGCTCGGCCGCGCGGGTGCGCTTTCGTCGCGGCATCATCATTGCCCGACCGGCACTCATCGGTGTGGGCTGCCCCAACACCGGGAAGAAGATCCTGCCGGCCGGCATCGTCTGGTAGATATGGCCAGTCGGAGCCGCCCATTCCACGGTGCCGTCAGGCAGCTGGCGATCTGTCCAGCCCGATGCACCGGTATAGAACGTCTTGATTAGATGGTGATAACGGCAGAGCAGTTTGAGGTTGGACGCATGCGTCGGACCAAGCGGAAACGGAACCGTATGGTCCACATCGCAGACCTCGGCCGCCTGGTCGCACCCCGGGAACCGGCACGTCAAGTCTCGCAACCGGACGAATTCGGCTAACGCCGCCGATGGGCGATAGCCAGGCTCGGGATGGACCGGCGGCATCACCACGGGCTTGATCTTCGCGGTGCCGGCCAGTTCGCGCAACTGGGTCGACGACACCGGGCCGAATCCGGGCAGATACCCGGGAGCTTGGGAACCAGCATCGAGCGCGGCCTGCTCGGCCAGGACATGGATCACCACGTCAGCACCGGCTCGCCGTTGTGCTGCAGGACAATCCGGCGAACCACACTGGCAGCGCATTTCGTCCAACCCGGCGGCCAACGCGGCCAGGGCATCAGCGCGACGCTGCTGCTTGGTGCGCGGATCATCGCGACACACCGTAGCGGCCAGCGCGTCGAGCTTTCGATCCAAGGCCAGCCCGTCGCTACCGTGCAGCTGCGCCCAGATTGCAGCCATCCCGGAATCCACGGGTTCGATATCGACATAGCGATCCGCGTCGCGCTGTCTTGGCACCCTTTTGCCGGCCGGGTCAAACCGCACGACCCACATATCGATGCGCTCGAGGACTTTCGGCGCCGACAGCCGCATCCACCGCGGTGCGTGCCTGGCGACCGCGGCGTCGAGCTTGGCGACCAACTCGGGATCCTGGACCAGCTCGGTGCGGAACACCGCCGCCGCCATCAGCCGAAAATCGATCTCGCCCCGGGCGAATACCTGGGCGACCCGCGGCAGGCGCTCACGCAGCGCGATCGCATAGCGCAATCTCCCGCTGGCCCGGCCCCGGCTGATGCCCAACGCGGCAGCTACTTCGGCGACCACATTCTCGTGCCCGTCGATGGCCCAATTGACCCGCTCCGCATCATCCTCCGGCGCGCGACGCGCATACAGCTCACCAATTGCCGCCAATTCCCGTGCGCACGTAGCGTTTTGCTCGCGGGCCGCGGCGGTGATGACATCGACCACACCCGCGTCGTCCACATCCCGAAGCGAGGCCTCCGTATCGGACATAGCTTCGATAGTAGCTGGGTCCACTGACACGCAGCCAAGGCCGTAACATCCTGCCGCGAACAGTCTTTCGGAGCTGTCAAACGCGAACCCGGGACCGACGGAACCCCGGCCCGCATCGTTGCCGAGCGGACAACCCACTAAGGCGCCGGCGCGGGCCCGGGTTCAGGACCGGGCTCCCGGGGCGCGAGTTGATCCGCGTTCGCCGCGTGGCTACCGGTCTTTGGGCCGATATCGGAGACCTGCCAGCTGTCGCCGACCTTGTTGACCGTGATCTGCAGCAGGATCAGCGACACCCGCGGCTTCGGATTCTGCAGGTTGCGAGTGGTCTGGGCAGCCGACACCACCACCTGGTACACCTGGCCGGGCTGGGCGACGGCGTCAGTAGCGAGCACCTCGCCCGTCGAAGTGACCTGCGCCTGCAACATGATGCCTTTGAGAAGCTCGGTGGCGTTGACGTACTTGTCTTTGAGGGTCTCCGAAACACCGCCCTCCACCGACCGGAAGAAAGCGTCCGGATCCTCGAAGCTGTAGGTCAGCGACTTCAGCGCGTAATCCTTGGCAAGCTTGGCCGCGTTGTCGCGATCGGATTCGGTCTGACGCAGGGCCCCCAGCTCGTCGGCCACGCTGCTGTATTCGACAAACCCGAACACCCCGCCGGCGATCGCCGCCGCCGCGACAAGGACCGAAATCCACCGCCACGGCCTCCTCGGCCGCAGCGGCACCCTGCGTAACCAGTTGCGCCGCGCCCCGGCGTCGGCGTCGCCGTCACCGTCATCTGCAGCTGACACCGGCTGCTCTGGATCCTTGGCGTCCCCGGCCTCGTCGTCCAAGGCCTCGGTGTCCTTGGCATTGTCGGTTTCATCGATCGTGTCGATAGTCATGCTCGATCCTTCACTGTTAGTGCCCCTCTGGCACGTTCACTTGCACACGCAGCCCGCCGGCCTCATTGAAGGTCGACTCCCAGAAATCCAGCCAGTGCCCGGCGTTGACCTTGAAACCGCGCAGCGGCGCGGTCGCCGGCTCCAGGACCGCCGCGAAGGTACTCAGGGGTCCGGACAACATGTCGATGTACTCGCTGAGGTTGGCGACCAGGGTGGCGATCGGGGCGCCCGGCGCGAAGGTTCCGTCACCGGCACGCGTGTACTCATCGGTGTCGCGGACCAGAGTGGTCAACGCCGACAGCGCGCCCGGCAGTAGCTTGCCGGCCTCGCTGAGCACCGCGCCGGCGTGCAGTTGGTCCAGATCGGTGGTCAGCGTCGAGACATTGCTGAACAGCGTCGCGAGCAGTTGCCTGTTCTCCCACTCCATTTTGGCGACCAAACCCGCCGTGGCGGCCAGCGAGTCCAGGGTTTCGTCGTTGCCGGCGACCGCCTGCGAGACATTGGTGACCAGGGTGCGGACGTACGTCGGATTGAGCGCAGCGAGTAGCTCGTCAGCCCTGGCCAGCAAGTCGCTCACGGTGACTGCGGGAGCGACTCGAGTAGCGGGGATCACCGAGCCGTCGCTGAAGTACGGCGGCGCAATGTGTTTCGGCTTGAAGTCGATGTACTGCTCGCCGACCAGGGAGAGGTTTTGTATGCTGATCGCGCTGTCAGCGGGAACCGGATGGGCTCGGTCGAGGTCGATCGACACTTTCAGTCCGGCCGGGGTGGTTCGGATCCCGGTCACCTTGCCTACCTGAATCCCACGCATCGTCACCTGCGATGTGGGCAATAACCCGCCCGAGTTGTCCAGCAAGAGCGTGAGCCGGGTGGCCTTTTCGGTCGGATTCATGTCGAGCACTGAAAGCGACAAATAGCCCGCGCCGAGTACCGTCATGATCGCCAGAATCACCAAAGTGGTTGGGGCATTGAACTTCATGGCAGCATCCCCATCGTGCGCATCGCCGAAATCGCCTGGTCGGCTTTGTCTGCGGGATCTACGCCCGGGTTGCCCCGCGGTGGATGAACCTCGGAGACGCTGAATTTTGGCCCGCCGTTGCCGAAGAATCCGATGAGCTTGTCGCGAATCAGTCCGACCAGCTTGTCGGCAATGACCGGCACCGTGGTGTCAGCTGTCGCGACGGATCCGACCAACGGCGTGATGTAGGAGAGCATCTGGATGAAGTCGGGCGTATTAGGGACCAGTAATTGGCCGCCGCTGCGGCCGAGGTCCTGAAAATCGACGAGAAGCTGGATGATGTCCGGTAGCACGGCGGTCATCGCCTCGAGCTTGCCCGGACCTTCGGTGATCAGCCGGTCGAAGGCCCCCGTGTCGGTGATCAGGCTCCTGCTGACGTTCTCTGTGCTGGAAAGGATTTCGTCGATAGTGTCCTGGTTCGCCGCCAGGTCGCGCAGCACGGTCGCTAACTTCCTCCGGATCCGGTCCTGCTCGGCCGGTTCTTTCGGAAACGCCTTGTTGAAGTTGATCACCGTTTCTTGCAAGGTGTTGAGCGAGCCGCCGGACACCAGGTTCGACACCCCCCGCAGGATATCCTCGACATTGTCGGCCGGGACGGTGTTGCGCAACGGAATGGTGTCGCCGTCATGCAGCGACGTCGGTGCCGGGCTGTCCGGTGGCAGCAGCGCGATGTAGATGTCGCCCAGGACAGTGGCCTGACGGAGCTCGGCACGGGTGTTCTGCGGCAGCTTTACGCTCCTGGTGACATCGACGTAGGCGACCGCCGTACTGCCGACCAGCTGGACCCGGTCCAGGACACCAACCCGTACTCCGCCGAAGTCCACTTTGGCCCGGGCAGGCAGGTTCAACACACTGGAGAATTCGATCTTGACCGTGTATTTGTCGCCCGGGACATAGGAACCGGGCACCGGCAACCGGGTCGGGTCGAGTGAGCATGCCGTCATCAGGCTGACTACCAGTGCGCCCAGCAGTGCGCCCAGGACGCGTGTCGATCGTCGGGTCATGGCAATGCAGCCCCCAGGATGAGATCGGTCAGACCCAGCGTGACCGGATCCGACGCGGCGCCGGGCGCGCATGCAGCCTGGCTACCGGGGGTGTTCCGTTGCCGCAGCTCGGTACAGATGGCACTGGCCTGCGACGGTGAAATCGCCACCTGCGGAGGGAGGTACGTGACGTTGTGGGTACCCCAAGCCGGCTCGTATTCCGTGGCGAGCCAGTTGGTCAGCGGCGGCAAAGCATTGATGGAGCCGACGATGTTGGGGGTATAGGCGTTGAGAATATCCCTGATCCACGGGATCAGCTTGTCGGTGATGTTGTGATAAACGCGGGGCGCGAACCGATTCAGCGCCTCGACCAGGATCGGCAGCGAGTGCGCGAGATGGTCGAGCGACGACCCGAAGCCGTCCGCCAGCCCCTCGATCATTCTGAGGCTGTCGGGCAGGGTCGCGACCACGGTGGCCACGGTGTCCCAGTGCTGCAGCAACGTCGAGGTGAGGATCTCGCCGTTCTCGATGAGCTGCCGGTAGTCGGCGTCTGCCTGGTAGGGGTCGCCGATGACAGCGACCAGGTCCCGCAGTGTCTGGTTGAGCTGTGGCCCGGTGCCCTCCAACGAGCGACTTGCCGCTTGGAGGCTGTCGTTGATGGCCTGCGCGCCCGGCGAATGCGAAGGGTCTTGTCCTGCAGATCCCAAGATGGTATTGGCGAGTTTGTCTACGGCAGAGAAGGTTTCGCTCACACCAAGCGGAGTCTTGGTGGATTCCAGCTTGATGCACGCCGCGCCGGTGAACTTGGGGCCGCTGGCGTAAGGCTTGGTGAGTTCGACATGTCGATCGCTCACGACCGACTGCGAGTAGGTGACGGCCCCGACATCGGCCGGCAGGTCGAGGTCCTTGGACACGGTGAAGTCGACCTGGACGTGATCGGGTTTGTTGGTGACCGCGGTCACCGAGCCCACCTCGATACCCAGCAGCTGCACTTTGTTGCCCGGGTAAAGCCCTACCCCGTCGGTGAATTCGGCGCACATCGTCCTGGAGTCGTCGAATTCGGGCAGCACGATCTTGGCGCCGACGACGCCGGCGGCTGCGACCGCGGCGACTACCGTCAAGGCAACGATGGCGCGCTTTTTCGTCATATCAGCAGTGCCTCATGATGTTGGGAAGACAGAGGTCCTGTCCGGGTACCAGCCGGTGGCTCTCGTCCAGGACGACACCGTTTCCACTGAGCATCGGCCCCACGATGTCGAGGATCTGACCCAGGCCCTGGGCGGCCTGGCCAACGCGGTCGGGGTGCGTGAACAGGGTGTCGAAGATGTCGTCGATACCGTTGAGCGAGGGCGCGACCTCGCGGTTGTAGAACACCATGATGCGGTCCACGATGCGGGTCAACTCGCTTAGCAGGGTGAAGAACTCGACGATGTCGACGGACTTCGACGTATAACGTTGCCCAACCAGCGCGAACTGCTCGACCAACGCGACGAGTTGCTTGCGGCCCGCGACGAGGGCGCTGGTGGAATCGTTGACGAAGTCCATGCCGCGATGGAAGTCGACGGTCATCTTGCTCAAAAAGCCGGTCAACTCATTGGCGGACTGCAGGATATCGCGCAGGGCATTGGGATACTTGTCGGTGGCGTTGGCGAGCTCGGTGAAGGTGTCGTGGATGACCTGGCCGTTGACTTCTTTGATGAACGGGGTCACCTCCTGGATCATGTCGCTGCCCTCGAACGGCGATTTGACGTGCCGCGGCGGAATCACGTTGTGGCCCAACGGCAGTCCGCCCTGGGGATCCAGCGCCACGTAGTGGCCGCCCAGTGGGGTCAGCAGCTTGATCTCCAGCGTGGACTGCGCGCCGACGGCCACCGACCGCTTGACGTCGAACTTTATTTCGACGACAGTCCGGTTCAGCCGGACGCTGGTGACATTCCCGACCGCGACACCGGCGATGCGTACCTCGTCGCCGGCGCGGACACCACCGGAGGTGCCGGCGTTTGCGGTGTAGCTGGTCTGCCCGGCCGGATTGAGGTAGGCCACCCCGGTAGTGACCAGCACAACCACGATGGCGATGATGCCGATGACTCCGTGCCGACGACTGCGTGCCGCCGCAGCGCGCTCGTGAAGCACGCGACCGCGATTTCTTCTGCTGCCGAAGATCACTTGCACACCACCAAATCCTGTTGCGCAAAAGACACTTCACCGATGCCCGGGAGGTGGACTTCACCGTTCGAGCAGGTGAAAGTCGGGGTGGCCTGCTGATCGTTGACCAGCGAGCCCCGCAGCCCCTGGATCAGGGCGGGCGCCAGGGACAGGCCGGCGATGATGGTCGGCGTCTGCGGGAACATCCGGCTCGTCAGGTCGTAGAGCGGGACGGTCGTTCCGTCAAAGGTGCGTTCGGCATATTGCAGGGTATGGACGAGGCTTCGCAGCAAAGGCAGCTCTATGTCGACCGAGGCGCGAAAGTCATCGGCCTTGGACGTGAACGTCGTCAGCAGCCCGTTCAGCGTGGCGATGAGATGGAACAGTTGCGCTGACTTGCCGCCCAGATCACGGGATATCTCGCCGAGATTGCGGATCAGCACGGTGATTACGGCCTGGCGGTTGACGGCAAACTTGGAGATGGCGTCGAGATCCCGCAGCACCGGCCCGATTCCGGTGTCGTCGCCTTGAATCAGCCGTAACAGGTTCTCGCCGAACTGGTTGAGCTGGGCAGGGTCGAGTGTGGAGAATACCGGCCGAAATCCGTTGAACAGCTTGGTGATATCGAACGACGGAGCGGTCTGTCCGAGTGGAATGGTGGCCCCAGCGGCCAGCCGTTCACCCGCTGTGCCCGATTCGACCAGTTCCAGATAGCGCTGGCCCAGCAGGTTCTGAAAGCGCACGGCGGCAACGGTATTCCGATACACCGGGTGGTCGTTGAGTGCGGTGAAGTCGACCTTCGCGGTGTGGCCGTCGAGCCGGATGGCCATAACCTTGCCCACCTGCACACCGGAAATGCGGACGTCGTTTCCGACGTCGAGACCCGATACGTCGGTGAAGGTCGCCGTGTAGCGCGAGACCGGCCCGCCGACTGGGCTGCGCAGGGCGGTCAGCACGATGATCGCGCACACCGTGGCGACCGCCGTGAACACGGTCAGCCACAGCACCGAGCTGGACACCTTCCTCACCGGCCACCCTCCGGCGGGGTGTCCAATATGACCTCGGTGCGCATCCGGACCTCGCCGTCGATAACCGGAAAGGCGGTGCTGGTGCGATCGACCAGGCCGGAAAGCCGGTCATAGGCCGGCGCCAGACTGCCCATGGCGTACATGCTCGGGATCTCGATGTTCATGATCGCGCCGACCAGCTGGATGAGCCACGGGTTGTGCCGCACGGAGATCTGGCCGGCATCCCTCAACAGCTGACCGGTTTGGCGCATGACCAGATTGGTGCGGTCTACGCCTCCTGGCACTACCAGAGGATCCAGCGCGTCGAGCAGGCTGGGTGCCAGCCCCAGGGCCGGTAGGGAGCCACCCAGACCGTTCAAGAACGACGCCAGCACCGACAGCGATTGCGAGATGGGCATGGTCTGGGCGTCGGCCAGGATCTTGGCGAGATCCAGGCCCGACCTGGCCGCCGGCTCAACAAGGTCGGCGTGCCGGCGCAGCACCTCGATGACGTGGTCGAACTCGGGCGTGTCCAGGACCCGGCTGAGTTTTTGGCCCTGACGCAGCAGTCCGGTAACCGACGCCGCCTGCACGTCGGTGCGCAAGACCAAAGTCTGATTCGGGGGCAGCCGGCCGCCCTTGCCCTGGCTGACGAGTTCGACCGCCGCGGTGCCGAAGACATTCGACGATGTGAACCTGGCTATGGTGTCGGCGGTCAGCACCTTTGCTTGGCGCGGGTCGAGCAGCACCGTCATCGTCTGTTTGTTGTATCCGGTCGGTTCCAGTGTCTTCACCGATCCGATGGCCAGCCCGTGGAACTTCACCTCCGCGCCGGGCGCCAGGCCTTCGCCGATCGCGTTGGCGACCACAGTCAGCTTGAACGTGTCGTCATAGCTCGCCTTTAGCCGCCTGGTACAGCGTGGCGCCCACGATGGCCAGCACCACGGCAACAATCAGGCCCCGAAATTTCAACGAGCTTCGTAAGGTGCGTGCGGTGGCCCCTCGCGCCGCTTCACTGCGAAATGTCATGGCCTACCCCGACAGCCTCAGGCCGGGATTGTTGCCCCAAAACAGCACCGTGAGCACCATGTCGGCGATGACCACGGTGATCAGGCTGGCGCGGATCGCACGGCCCGAGGCCTGCCCGACGCCCTCGGGACCGCCGCCGGCGTAGTAACCCTCGTAACAGTGGATGGCGACGATCAGGGTGACGAAAATGATCGCCTTGATCACCGAAAACGCTACATCGGACGGCTGGATGAATGAGTCGAAGTAGTGGTAGTAGGTGCCCGACGCTTGATGCAGGTTGACCACCAGCGCGCAGGACAGATAGCTCAAAGCCAGGGCGAACAGGTACAGCGGAATGATGGTGATCATCCCGGCGATGACGCGGGGGGTCACCACATAGGGGATGGACGGGATCCCCTGGGCCTCCAGCGCGTCGATTTCCTCTGCGATCCGCATGGCGCCGATCTCGGCGGTCATCCGGGTGCCGGCTTGGGCTCCGAAGCCGATGGCCGCGATCATCGGGGCCATCTCTCGGGTGTTCGCATAGGCCGAGATGAATCCGGTGAGCGGTCCCATGCCGACCATGTCCAGGACGGCATACCCTTCGACTCCGACCGAACCCCCTATCGCGGCGCCCATGAACGCCAGCACGCCGATGGTGCCGCCACCGACGACGATCGAACCGTTGCCCCAGATCATGTCGACCAAGATTGCTCCGGTATGCCGCCGGTAACGCGCGACGGTTCGCGGAATCGCGCCGAGCGCTTGGGCTCCGAAGGTGGCCTGGTGCCCGAGGCGCTCGAACAACGAGCCACCCCGGTGGGCCACCGACCACGAAAGCCGTGCGGCCGTGCCCAATCCGTGCGGCAGATACCGCGAAGGTGTCGCCATCAACCCACCTTCGTCGGCATGAACATAGTGACGAACTCGGTAATCACCAGGTTGAGAACGAACACCGTGACAACGCCGAGGACGACGGCCGCGTTGACCCCGTCGGCCACGCCGCGCGGGCCGCCTTTTGTCTCCAGACCACGCTGGCAGGCGATCAGGATCACGATCACGCCGAAAAGCCAGGTCTTGAGCAGCGCTACCACGACATCGGCGATGGTGGCGAATGATCCGAACGAGGCGATATAGCTACCCGGAGTGCCGGACTGAAAGCCCACATTGATCACGTAGCCCGCGGCCAGTCCCATGAAGATGATGAAGATGCACAACGCCGGCGACACCAAGATAATCGCCGCCAGCCGGGGCGTGACGAGTCGTTGTACCGGGTCGATGCCCATGACGCGCAGCGCGTCGACCTCGTCGCGGATACTGCGAGCGCCCAGGTCGGTGGTTATCGCCGCGCCGGCCGCGCCGCCCAGCAGCAATGCGGCCACGATCGGCGCGGCCTGACGGATGACGCCAAGGCCACCGGCCGCACCGGAGATCGACGTCGCGCCCACCTGCTGGATGACGCTGCCCACCTGCACAGCGACGATGACCCCGAACGGGACGGATATCAGCAACGCCGGAATCGCGGTGACCCCCACGATGAACGAGGCCTGGCTAAGGGTGTCTCGCCACGGATGGCGCAATCGGAACACATCGGTGATCAGGTAGACAACGGACTGCGCGGCCAGCTCGAAGAAGCGGCCGAGGGTCTGCAGCGATTGGTCGGTCTGTCCTAGAACGTGGCGCCCCGGCCTGGTCACCATGGTGGCCAGCGGCCGGCCGCGGCCGGGTCTGCGAGTGACTGGGGGCGCGGCCTCGGGCGATTGAGCCGGAGCGTCCGCATCTACGAGTGAACTCAACGGACCGCACGCTCCCGCGTGAGTGCCGAGTGGTCCGCCATCGTCACCGGCCGCCACCGATCAACGGTCCGACACCGGAAAGATGTGCCGCCGACGCTGCCAAGAAATCTGGCTTTGTAAACAAAAGCGACATGGCGGTTCCCTTGATCAGATGGGCGCTCTGGGGGTGATTAACGGATGGTATTGAGTTCGCGTGGAGCCAAGCTGCGTGTTATCACAATGAGTCTCGTTCGTTATACAAACGTTATATTATTCTCCGGGTAAACTCATTTGACAAGAGCGCCTTCGCCACCAATGCCAAATATTTTTACCTGTCGGTCTGCCGGGCGGGCGCCTTGGCCGATTCCAGGCCGAATCATGCTGGCTCAAAGCTGAAATCGAGTTCTCCCGGTCGCATCGGGTGGCGCGTCTGGATGGCGTGGTCGAACGGCGCCCGATAAAGAGGCCCCGATCTCATGTTGTAAATAATTTTGACAAACGGATAGCAAGTCTTGTTTGTCGGTCAATTCTTCCCAAACTGCGGCGCGGCGGTCTACGCTGCGGTACTTATTCCGGGCTTTTCATTGGCTCATTAACCGGCCCTTAGACGGGCGTCCTGGAGACGGAGGTTGCTGTCATGGCGGAAACGGCCAAGGTTCTGGCGACATCGATGGATGCGCTGCGCAGCGAGTACGACGTCGTGATCCTCGGCTCCGGCTACGGCGGCGCGATTACCGCCGCGCGACTGGGGGTGGCGAACGCGGCTGCGGGCGGCAAACTCGACATCGCCGTGTTAGAACGCGGCGCCGAGCATCCGACCGGCACCTTCCCGGAGTCCGAGACAGCCGCGGCGGCCGAACTCCGCTCGCCCTTGAATCCGCTGGGCTTCATCGAGATCGACCGATTCAAGACCATCGACGTGATCCACGCGAACGGCCTCGGGGGCACCTCGCTGATCAACTTCAACGTGGCGATCGTGCCCGACCGGGAAGTGTTCCTGGCATCCTGGCCGCGGGAGTTCCGGGCTCTCGTCGAGCAACAACGCGAGGGAGTCGGCGGGCTCGAGGAATACTATGCGCGAGCGCGGCGCATGCTGGGCGCGCTGCCCTACGCGCAGAACGTCCCGTTGCGCAGGGTCGAGGCGTTCACGCAGATCGCCAAAAATGCGGGCGCGCAGATGCAGATCCTCGACATCACGGTCAGCGCCGAGGATCGGGTCACCAAGTACGGCGTGCAGCGGCGACGCTGCCCGAACCACGGCGGCGACGGCACCGGCGACAACACCGGTTCGAAGAACACGTTGATGACCAACTACCTGCCGATGGCCGCGCACTTCGGCGTTCAGATGTTCTGCGGCATCGAAGCCCAGCGCATCGAACCGACCGACGATGGCCGGTGGCGGGTGATCGCCCGCCGCACCGGCGGAAACGGCGCCGAGGACCAGGTCGTGGTCACCGCCCGCCGCGTCGTGGTCTCCGCGGGCGCACTCGGCAGCAACGCGATCTTGCTCCGCTCGACTCAGGCCGGTCTGAAACTGTCGACGCGGCTGGGCAAGAACTTCAGCGGCAACGGAGACAACTTCGGCATCGCCTACAACACCGACATGCAGACCGACACACAAACCTGGGCGACCACCGACGGCCCGCCGCGATCCGAACTGGCAGTGCGGGCCCAGCATCACCGCCGTGATGCGCTTCGGCGCCGACCAATCCGACCTGCGCAAGCGTTTCACCGTGCAGGATCTGTCGCTGCCGCGCGCACTCATCGACAGCTTCCGCTTCGGGTTGATGGGGCTTGCCGCCACCAGCTATCGCGACTTCCGTCGGGCCAAGCTCGACCGGTGGCGCCGCGACATCACGTTCAACACCGACGGGGCGATGAACCACTCACTCGGATTCCTGATCATGCTGCACGACAACTCCGACGGCGAACTGGTGCTGCGCAAGAACGGCACGGTCAAGATCGACTGGCCCGGCGCACCGACGGAGCGGATGTACCAAGACGTCGACGCGATCATGCAGCCGGCGGTCGAGGCGATCGGCGGCACCTACATGAAGAACCCGCGCTGGGACAAGCGCTTCCTGGGCAAGCACCTGATCACCGCGCACCCGATGGGGGGGTGTGCCACCGCGGACAATGTCGACGCCGGTGTGGTCGACCACGCCGGACGAGTGTTTGCGCCCGACGGCGGCACCTACGACGGGCTCTACGTCTGCGACGCGTCGGTGATCCCGCGTGCGATCGGGGTCAACCCATTCCTGACCATCTCGATGTTCGCCGAACGCTCCGCCGAACTGCTGCGCGCTGAGCTTGGCCTGCCTGGCTACGACCCCGGCACCGAGGCCGACGACCGAGCCTGAGTTGACCGGAAGGCGATGTAGAGCTGCTGTCCACGCTCTGATCGACGGCCCGGCGCGGCCGGCGGACGGCATCCAGACCAGCCATGAAATCGACTGTGCCGCAGTGAATTATCGCGACCGTTCGCTCCAACCGCTCAGCACTTCCTCGACACGTTCGCATACTTGGCGTCGAGCTGTTTCCCGGTCGACACCCGACATCAGCAACTCGTCGTAGTCGGTGTCGAGGTGCCGGACCGACGCCGCAACGGCGAGCCGGGTGGCGTCCGGGTCGAGGGCACGTCCGGCCGCGGTGCGTCCGATCCGCCCACTTCCTCGGGTTGCCGCGTGACGGGCGATCGCGTCGGCCCGGCCCGCAGGGCAGCCCGGGAACAGCGTGCGGATCGCGGCGGCGAGCTCGGCCTCGAACTCCACGTCCGCGTCGGCCCGTCGGGCAAGGTCGCGCTCTCTCCGGTGGGCGCGCACCTCGGCGTCGGATAGGCACTCGTGTTCGGCGCGCTCGATCGCCTCGGCCTCGGCCAGGATGCCCTGGCGCTCGTAGCGCTTGCGCGACCGGCTCCACCGCACCACCACCGCCGAGAGCCGGCTGGCGCTTTTCGCCCGCCGAGTCAGGGTGGCATCACCAGACGGCAGGAAGACAAGATGCCCAAAGTCGGCGCAGTCCAAGCAGAGCGGGCCCGGGTCCTCCATGAACAGCAGGTCGCCGGTGCCGCCGCGAGCGGCTCTGCCGCTCGACCGCTCGTTGCGATAGGTCCGGCGAAACCCAGTGCGTGCGGTACGCGCGTTCAATGGCGGCATCCCCGCTGACGCTGAACCGCAGCTGGCGGCGGTCACGGGTACGGGCAACATAGTCGGCCTCCGATGGATTGAGTACTCCTCGACGAGATGTACCCCGCCGCGCCGGCCCGGGGTCTAGCAGCGGTCGGCATCGAAGCGACCACGGTGGCCACCCTCGGACTTGCCGGACACACCGACTCCGACGTGTTCGCAACTGCAGTCGCCGGCGGCTACGCCGTGCTCACCGAGGACGTCGGAGACTTCACCCGGATCGCTGCTGAGTACATCACCACCGGCAGTCACCACTGCGGTCTGCTGATAGCGCTTTCAACGCGCTTCTCCCGCCGGCCAGCCGGAGTGGCACCACTCATCGCCGCGATCAAAGCTATCGCCGACCAACAACTCGACGACCGCGTCTGCTACCTCACCCGGCTGGCTTAGCCGCCGGTCCCAGTGTGCGGTAACCCGGATGGACATGCGGCGCCCACCCGGCCGGCACCAAGATCGAGAGATGACGGTAACGTCCGCGACCGACTCGCCCAGGCATCGCTGCTATGTGCGCAGGGCGAAGAAGCCGATCATCTCGTAGCGGTCCCGTGGCAGCCGGAAGAGAATCTTCCCGAGATACGCCCCCGGCACCACCTCGACCAGCTCGTCGCGGATGCTCCTGATGATGAGGCGAGGGTTGTCTCCGACATCGGCGTAGTCGATGACCATGACCCGCACGTCCGGATCGAGCTTGCCGGCGTCGTTGTAGGTCTTGAAGTCGAAGGCGAGTTTGCCGTCGGCCGCGTCCTTCATCTTGTACAGCGGCCACAGCAGCTTGGACGGAAGCCTCGCGCTGGAGATCATGCGGTTGTCGCCGCTGCCGCCCACCGAGTCGAATCGTTTTCCCTGCCACGGCATCCACAGGCCGGTGACGAGCCGGGCGGCCGCGTCGAGGACCGGGTTCGTCGTCGTCATGACGAGGATGCCGTCGGTCGGTCCGTCGAGACTGGCTGGCGGGGTGCCGAGTTTGAAGATCGCGTTGAGTTGAGCCTCCGCGGCTGCGTTGTTCGACTTCGCCTCTTCTTTGAGATTGACGATCCATTGCCAGGCTTCGTCCGCCGCGTCGCGCTTTCGGAGATCGGAGACGCGAGATTCGGCTGTTTGGAGTGACATTTCGTACCCTTATCTGTGATCGGGACCCCCGTAGAGGTGGGTCTGTTGGTTGCTTCTTGGTCTTTGGTCCGGGGCAATTTGGTCTGGGTCACTCCCGTGCTTTGGGCGGTGGACCGCAGCCGGGGGTCGAGGTGGGCCCGTCCGTCGGTGTGCGACGAGGCGGAAACATCGGTTTCAGGTCATCCGTGCCTCCCGCGACAGAAGTTGCGCAGGAGACGCGGCGCGCGGGCCGCCGAAGGGCTCGTGGGCAGGGCACGCGCGCAACGCATTTCAGGCAGCTTCCGCAACCACCCGAAAATCTCTGACGCAAACTCAATGCGCGTCCGAGCTGAAGGGGTGTCCCTCACATGTCATCTTTCATTTAGCGGTACATCGGAATGGTGAGCAATGACCCAGATGTTAACGCGGCCGCAGCGGCATCGGAATAGATTTTGAAAAACGGCGACGACAACATTGCGCCACCTCACGACGTAATCAAGCTTCCGGATCGCGGACGGGTGTCCGTGCAGGTCATGGCGTCAAAGAACTTGACACTACAAGTCAAAAAATTTGACAAGACGGGTAAATCCGCACCTGGCGTGTCAAATTCTTCGACAAGAGTAATGGCTGCTCTGAATTCGGCCGATTGGAAAACGGATTCACCATTGTCGGCGCGCAGCGATAACGGTAGTGTGCACCCGCATGAATTCACCGACACTTCTCACCGCTGTGATTGCGATCGCCATCGCGGGGGCGGTGTGTCCAAAGGCAGTCGCCGATACCAGGAACCTGACACCGTGTGCGGTTACGGTCGCGGCGATCAGCCCCAAGACCCAGCTGGCGCATCCGGACTGCCGACTACACGCTGGGGATCGCGTCGGCGCGAATTTCGACGTGACTTACTGGACCGTGCCGGAAGCGCCCGGACCCAGGGCGGTGAAGGTCATGGTGACCGATGCGTCAGGCGCGTGCGTGCAAACGATCGACGAGCTGCTGGAGCCGTCGAGCCCGAGCGGCGTCGGATTACAGGACCTGGACGGGGACGGCCGCGACGAAGTGATCATCCCGATCGCCCAACACGTGTTTAACGGCAGCCCCAACACCCGGTTCTCGGTGTGGCGTGCGGTCGGTGACAGCACTCACTTCGAGCGAACCCAGATGCTCGGGCAGGCGGTGTATCCCAGCGGGGACGGTTATGTCGTCACCAACGGCGGCTCGCCCAGCAGCCGAGACCTCACCTTCTACCTGCCGACCGGCGCCGGGTTCACGCTCATCGTGGCGTTGACGATCGAAGCCGAGCAACTCGATCCGGGCACCCACCGGGTCCTTACCGTGAGTTGTCGCGCCCACCAGGAAGATGGCCTGCACGCAGTCGACATGGATGTCTCTGCGGCACAGGACACCTTCTGCGCATCCCCGGCCGCTGGCGCCATCTGGCCCGACGCCCAACGCGTCGCGCTCTGAACTCCTCGCGGACCTTGCGCATCATGATGCGCACCGATGATGTTATGGTGATGCTCCAATGCGCACCACTGTCAACATCGACGATCACCTGCTCGCGGAGGCGAAGATTCTCGCCGCGAGAACATCGCGATCGCTTGGCTCAGTGCTGGAAGACGCGTTGCGCGCCATGCTGCGGCGCGACGAGGAGGGACTCGGCGACAGCGAGTTTCGGCTGCCGACCCACGGCGCCGGAGGCTTACACGCCGGTGTTGATTTGGACGACAAAGACGCGCTGGCCGAGCTGATGGGCGACAATGCTGCTCCTTGACGTCAACGTCTGCGTATACGCCATCCGCGAGGACAGCTGCACCGACCACGACGCATACCGCATCTGGCTTACTGGACTCCTTACCGGCGACGAACCCGTCGGGATAAGCGAACTCGTGCTTTCCGGTGTCATTCGGCTGCTAACCAACCATCGAGTGTTTCGGCAGCCCAGCACGACGCTCCAAGCGTTGGACTCATGCCGTTCGCTTCGATCAGCACCAGCCGCCGTCCCGCTGCGGCCTGGGCAACGACATTGGGGGATCTTCGATTCTCTCTGCGCCGAGGTGGGAGCGAAGGGCAATACCGTCCCCGACGCCTACCACGCCGCGCTCGCGATCGAAAACGGCGCCACGTGGATTACCACGGATCGCGCGTTCGCCCGATTTCCAGGCCTGCGCTGGTGCGCACCTTTGACTGATCGACCAGCAGACGCAAAAGCGCCCGACACGCCGACGAAATAGGGGCTTTTGTGTCTGCTCGGCAGAAGAGCTACAGCCAGGTGTCCTGGGTGGTCGTGGTGAGGAAGGCTTCCAGGTCGTCGCGCCACTGCGCCGGCGTGGTCTTGTCCGGCTCGATGCCGGTGTAGTCGCCGCGATAGAACAGCAGCGGCCGCGGCTTGACCTTCGGGACCTCCGACAGCGAATCGACCGAGCCGAACACCACGAAGTGATCCCCGCCGTCGTGCACCGACGCCACCGTGCAGTCGATGAAGGCCAGCGACCCGTCGATGATCGGCGAACCGAGTTGTGAAGGGCGCCAATCGATCCCGGCGAACTTGTCGGGTTCCTTCGATCCGAATCGCGCCGAGACGTCCTTCTGCTTCTCGGTCAGAACGTTGACGCAGAACTCGACCGCTTGCCTCGATCGCCTGCCAGGACCGCGACACCTTGGTCGGGCAGAACAACACCAGCGGCGGATCCAGCGACAGCGCCGCGAACGACTGGCACGCGAAACCGATCGGCACGTCGTCGTGCACGGTGGTGATGATGGTGATCCCGGTGCAGAACTGCCCCAGCACGGTGCGGAACGTGCGCGGGTCGATCGGCGCGGCAGTCATCGGCTAGCCGCGAGCGCCGACCGTGAAGTCGTGACCCCACAGGCTGACCGCGGTGCTCTCCCGCGCGATCCAGCCGTGGTCGTCGACTTTTCTACCCTCGCAACCGAATTCGACGTCGAACCCGCCGGGCGTCTTCATGTAGAACGACAGCATCAGGTCGTTGACATGGCGGCCCAGGGTGGCCGACATCGGCACCTTGCGGCGCAGCGCGCGGTCCAGGCACAGGCCCACATCGTCGGCCTGCGCGACCTCGACCATCAGGTGCACGATGCCGCTGGGCGTCGGCAGCGGCAGGAAGGCCAGGCTGTGGTGGCGCGGGTTGCAGCCGAAGAAGCGCAGCCAGGCCGGGGCTCCGTCGGCAGGCCGCCCCACCACCTGCGGCGGCATCCGCATCGAGTCACGCAGCTTGAAGCCGAGCACGTCCCGGTAGAAGTGCAGCGCCTCGGCGTCGTCGCGGGTGGTCAGCACCACGTGCCCCAGGCCCTGCTCGCCGGTGACGAACTTGTGCCCGTACGGGCTGACCACGCGGCGGTGTTCCAGAGCGGCGCCGTGGAAGACCGCCAGAGGGTTGCCCGACGGGTCGGAGAACCGGATCATCTCGTCGACGCGCCGTTCGGCCAGTTCGGCGGCGGTGGCTTCCTTGTACGGCGTGCCCTCAACGTCGAGCCGATTCCGGATCTCTTGCAGGCCTTCGGCATTCGCGCATTCCCAGCCGGCCTCCGACAGCCGGTCGTGCTCACCGGGCACGATCACCAGCCGGGCCGGAAAGTCGTCCATTCGCAGATACAGCGCCCCCTCGGTGGCGCCCTTGCCCTCGACCATGCCGAGGACCTTCAGGCCGTACTCACGCCAGGCGGCCATATCGGTGGCCTCGATGCGCAGATAGCCCAACGACCGGATGCTCATCGCGCACCTCCCAGGAAATCAATCGTCAGCTTGTTGAACTCGTCGAACTTCTCCACCTGAGCCCAATGTCCACACTGCCCGAAGACGTGCAACTGCGCACGCGGAATCGTCTTCAGCGCAACCAGCGCACCGTCGAGCGGGTTGACCCGGTCCTCGCGACCCCAGATCAGCAGCACCGGCTGGCGCAGCTTGTACACCTCGCGCCACATCATGCCGAGCTCGAAGTCCGCGCCGGCGAACGACTTTCCCATCGCGCGGGTCGCCGGCCAGCGACTCCGGCGTGCTGGCCATCGTCGAAACGCTCGTCGACCAGCTCGGGGGTGATCAGCTTCTGGTCGTAGACCATGACCCGCAGGAACTCCTCGATGTTCTCCCGGGTCGGGCCGACGGTGAACTTGCCCAGCAGCTTCACGCCCTCGGTGGGGTCGGGCGCGAACAGGTTGACGCTCAGCCCGCCCGGGCCCATCAGCACCAGGCGTCCGGCCCGGTCCGGGTAGTCCAGCGCGAACCGGACCGCGGTGCCGCCGCCGAGTGAATTGCCCACCAGCGGGACGCGCCCCAGGCCCAGTTGGTCGAACAGCCTTTGAGCGCCGTCGCGCGTAACGGTTGAACTGCCCGTGCTCGGTGCGCTTGTCGGAGTGGCCGTACCCGGGCTGATCGACGGCCAGCACGTGGAACTGCTGGGCCAGCACCGCGATGTTGCGCGCGAAGTTCGACCAGCTCGACGCGCCGGGACCGCCGCCGTGCAGCAGCACCACCGTCTGGTCGTTGCCGACGCCCGCCTCGTGGTAGTGCAGCTTCAGCGGTCCGTCTTCAACGTCCACCTCGCTTGAAGCGCGAGGTGGATTCGAACGTCAGTTCCTCCGTCTTGGACTCGGCTTCGACGGTCATGGATGTCATCGGCCGTCGCCGATCAAACCATCGTGTCGCCGGGCGGCAACCCGAACTCGTTGTTCCCGAAGATCACGTACGCCCGCTCGGGGTCGTTGGCGGCGTGCACCCGGCCGGCGTGTGCGTCACGCCAGAACCGCTGCATCGGTGCGTCATTGGCCAGCGCGGTGGCACCGGAGGCTTCGAAGAGCCGGTCGATCGAGGCGATCGCGCGCCCGGTGGCGCGCACCTGGTCGCGACGGGCCCGGGCGCGCAGCTCGAACGGGAATCTCCTTGCCCGCCGACAACAATGCGTACTCGTCGCCGACGTTGCCGATCAGCTGCCGCCAAGCCGCGTCGATGTCGCTGGCCGCCTCGGCGATGCGGACCTTGGCGAACGGATCGTCCTTGGCCTTCTCCCCGGCGAACGCGGCGCGCACCCGCTTGCCCTGATGCTCGACGTGCGCGTCGTACGCGCCGTAGGCCATGCCGACGATCGGGGCCGAGATGGTGGTGGGATGCATTGTGCCCCAGGGCATCTTGTACACCGGAGCGGTGTTGTTCTGCAGCCCGCCGGCGGTGTGGTCGTTCATCGCCTTGTAGGACAGGAACCGGTGCCGGGGCACGAAGACGTCCTTGACGACGACGGTGTTGCTGCCGGTGCCCCTGCAACCCGACCACGTGCCAGACGTCGTCGATGCGGTATTCGGTGCGCGGGATCAGGAAGCTGCCGAAGTCGACCGGCCGGCCGTCCTTGATGACCGGGCCGCCGAGGAAGGCCCAGGTGGCATGGTCGCATCCCGACGACCAGTTCCAAGAGCCGTTGACCAGGTAGCCGCCGTCGACCACGACGCCGGCGCCCATCGGGGCGTACGACGACGAGATCCGGGTCTTCGGATCGTCGCCCCAGACCTCTTCCTGGGCCTGCTGGTCGAACAACGCCAGGTGCCAGTTGTGCACGCCGATGATCGAGCTCACCCAGCCGGTGGAACCGCAGGCGCTGGCCAGCCGCCGGACCGCCTCGTAGAACAGCGTCGGATCGCACTGCAGTCCGCCCCACTGCTCGGGCTGCAGCAGGGTGAAGAAGCCGACGTCGTCGAGTTCTTGACGGTCTCGTCGGGCAGCCGGCGCAGATCCTCGGTCGCCTGAGCGCGCTCGGCAATCTCCGGCAGCAGATCATCGATGGCAGCTAAAACCGCCTGCGCATCACGCTGTTGAATGGACGTCACTACGTTTGCCTCCTGGGAAGTGCGGACTGGGCTCAACAACCGACACAGACCGATTTGGACTTAGAGCAAGACTAGAACACGTTCCGATTTGTGTCGAGCAGGGTGTTCCTGCGGCTGGTAGCGATACGAATCCAGTTTTCTGTAACATGTTCTAGTCGTGACGGAAGAGAGGGCGGGCCTTGACCGAGGCAGATTCCCCGACGAGCCGCTCGGTAGCCACGTCCTGGAACTGCAGATCGCCGAGGTCGTCGCCGAGACCGACGATGCACGCTCGCTGGTGTTCGCGGTGCCGGACGGGCCCGGCGACCCGGACATCCCGCCGGAGCGGCTGCGCTACGCACCGGGCCAGTTCCTGACGCTGCGGGTTCCCAGCGACCGCACCGGCTCGGTGGCGCGCTGCTACTCGCTGTGCAGCTCGCCGTTCACCGACGACGCGCTGACCGTCACGGTCAAACGAACCGCGGACGGATACGCGTCCAACTGGCTGTGCGACCACGCCCACAAGGGCATGCGCATCCACGTGCTGGCGCCGTCGGGCACCTTCGTGCCCAAGACGCTGGACTCCGACTTCCTGCTGCTGGCCGCGGGCAGCGGGATCACCCCGATCATGGCGATCTGCAAGTCGGCGCTCGCCGAAGGCAGCGGGCAGGTGACGCTGCTTTACGCCAACCGCGACGACCGCTCGGTGATCTTTTCGCGACGCGCTACGCGAGCTGGCCGCCAAGTATCCCGACCGGCTCACGGTGGTGCACTGGCTGGAATCGCTGCAGGGACTGCCGAGCACGACCGCATTGGCCAAGCTGGCCGCTCCGTACACCGACCGGCCCGCGTTCATCTGCGGGCCCGGTCCGTTCATGCAGGCGTCCCGGGAGGCCCTGGAAGCGCTGCAAGTTCCGGCTCAGCAGGTGCACATCGAGGTGTTCAAGTCGCTGGATTCCGATCCGTTCGCAGCGGTGAAGATCGACGACGTCAGCGGTGACGACGATGCTCCGCCGGCCACCGCGGTGGTGGAACTCGACGGCAAAACCCACACCGTGTCGTGGCCGCGCAACGCCAAACTGCTCGACGTGCTGCTGGCCAAGGGCCTCGACGCACCGTTCTCGTGCCGGGAGGGCCATTGCGGTGCGTGCGCCTGCACACTGCGCAACGGCAGAGTGAACATGGAAGTCAACGACGTGCTCGAACAGCAGGACCTCGACGACGGGCTGATCCTGGCCTGTCAATCTCACCCGGAATCTGATTCGGTAGAAGTGACCTACGACGAGTAGTCGCGGAGTTAAGTTCACCTGGGGTCGGCGAACCGGGAAGAGGAGCACGATGAAGCGGCTTGTAACGGGCTTCGCAGTCGTCGGGTGCATGCTGACGTTCCTGTCCACTCCCATCTCGGCGGCGGGGAGCAACACCGCCACCACCCTGCTCCCGGTCGACGGGGCCACCCAGCTGGAGACGCACACCTTCCTCAATTGCCATTCCAACGGCAGCTGTGACTTCACCGCGGGCGCCGACTTGCGCACACCCGACGGCGTTACCGGGTTCCCGCCGGGGCTGTGGGCCCGGCAGACCACTGAGATCCGGTCATCGAACCGGTTGGCTTACCTGGACGCCCACGCCACCAGCCAGTTCGAGAGGGTCATGAAAGCAGGCGGGTCCGACGTGATCACCACCGTCTACTTCGGCGAAGGCCCGCCGGACAAGTACCAGACGACCGGCGTCATCGACTCCACCAGTTGGTCGACCGGCCAACCGATGACCAATGTGAACGTCATCGTCTGCACGCACATCCAGGTGGTCTACCCCGGGGTCAACCTCACCTCGCCCAGCACCTGCGCGCAGACGATGTTTTCTTAGGTTTGTCGCCGAGATTGCCGAGCCGGTAAATCTGCAGCGGAAGTGCGGGCGGCACGTTGACTACAGGCTCGCCGAGCCGGTCCAAAGACCTACCGCGGCAGACCAAGCAGCCGTTCGGCGGCCACGGTGAGCAGGATCTGCTCGGTACCGCCGGCGATCGTGAGGCACCGGGTGTTGAGGAAGTCGAATACCGCGTGATTCTCGACGAGGCCGCCCCCCTCGGACACGTCCATCATGTATTCGGCCAGCGCCTGCCGGTAGCGGACGCCGATGAGTTTGCGCACGCTGGACTGCGCACCCGGGTCCTGTCCCCCGACCGCCAGCTGGGCGATGCGCTGATCCAGCAGCGCGCCCGTCGCCGCGATGAGGATCAGCCTCGCCAGCCGGTCCTGCTGGGCAACGTCGAGTCCGATCTCGCCCAGCACGTTGAGCAACTCTTCCATCGGGTTGCCCAGCGCGGTCCCGGTGGCCATCGCGACCCGCTCGTTGGCCAACGTGGTGCGGGCCAGCCGCCAGCCGTCGTTCACCGTGCCGACCACCATCTCGTCGGGCACGAACACGTTGTCCAGGAAGACTTCGTTGAACAGCGAGTCGCCGGTGATCTCGCGCAGCGGCCGGATCTCAATGCCGGGTGAGGTCATGTCCACCAGGAAGTAGGTGATGCCTTTATGTTTCGGGGCGTCCGGATCGGTACGCGCCAGGCACACGCCCCACCGCGCCTTGTGTGCCGCAGACGTCCACACTTTCTGCCCGGTCAGCAGCCAGCCGCCGTCACCCCGCACCGCCTTGGTGCGCAGCGACGCCAGGTCGGAGCCGGCTCCGGGCTCGGAAAACATTTGGCACCAAAGGAATTCACCACGCATGGTGGCCGGCACGAAGCGCTGAACCTGTTCCGCCGTGCCGTGCTCGAGAATGGTCGGCACCGCCCACCACCCGATCACCAGGTCCGGGCGCACGACACCGGCCGCCGCCATCTCCTGATCGATCAGCAGCTGCTCGGCCGGTGAGGCATCGCGTCCGTACGGCGCCGGCCAGTGCGGCGCCAGCAGCCCGGCCTCGGCCAGGGCAACCTGACGTTGCGCCTCGGGCAGCGCGGCCACCTCGGAGACGGCTGCAGCGATCTCCTGTCGCAGGCCCTCGACCCCGGTGAGGTCGATGCCCAGACGGCGACGGACGCCGTCCTGGGTCAGTGCGGTAACCCGGCGAAGCCAGGGCTCGGCGCCGCCGAGGAACCCGCCGATGCTGTGGGCCCGGCGCAGATACAAATGCGCGTCGTGCTCCCACGTGCAGCCGATACCGCCGAGCACCTGAATGCAGTCCTTGGCATTGGCCTTCGCCGCGGTAATGCCGATGCTGGCAGCTAAAGCCGCCGCAATAGCGAATTGGCGCTGATCGGAATCCGCTGCGGCCCGGGCGGCATCGGCAGCTGCCACCTCGGCCTGCTCGGCGCGGCACAGCATCTCCGCACACAGGTGCTTGATGGCCTGGAAGCTGCCGATCGGCTTGCCGAACTGCTCGCGCACTTTGGCATAGGCAACGGCGGTGTCCAGCGCCCACCGCGTCACTCCGGCAGCCTCAGCCGCCAGCAGGGTCGCGGTCAGGTCCTCGACCCGCCGCCCCGACCCCGCCACCACAGAGGCCGGTGCCGACGTCAGCTCCACCCGGGCCAGCGGCCGGGAGAAGTCGGCGGCCCGCAATGGCTCCAACCGCACGCCTTCGCCGGCGGTGTCGACGAGCAGCCAGTTCCCGTCGGCGGGCAGCAGCAATACGCCACCGGGTGCGGCGCCCAGCACCAACGGCGCGGTGCCTGAGGCCCGCCGAAGTCTCTTCGTCGAACTGCACGTCACCTTCGAGCGCGAGCCCGGCGAAGCGTTGGCCCGACGCCAGCGCGCCCTGCAACTCTGGATCGGTGACCACCAGGGTGGCCAGCGCGGTGGTCGCGACCGGCCCCGGCACCAACGCCTTGGCCGCCTCCTCGACCATGGCGCACAGGTCCTCGATGCTGCCGCCGGCCCCGCCGCAGTCCTCCGGGACGGCGACGCCGAACAGTCCCAGGCCGGCCAGGCCCGCGAACACCGGCCGCCAGGCATCGGCCCTGCCTTGTTGGAAGCCTTGTTCCATCTCCCGGGTCGCCGCAGTCGCGGCCTCCCCTGAGGCCGAAGTACGGGCCCAGTCGCGCACCAACTCGCGTGCCGCAAACTGTTCGTCGGTGACGGTCACTACCACCTGCAGTCCTCCGCGTCATCAAATTCACATGGCAATGAACCATTCATACCCACTAGAACGTGTTCTAATAGTGCAAACGATCATCAGTCAAGTCGAAGGCTATTACGCCAGCACACGTCGTCGTCCCGGCTGCGGGGAGGTGGGAGATTCACGCACAGCATGCGTATCGTTTGCGAACTAACCGCCCGGGAGAGGAGTTGCCCGCTACATGTCGCCGGCGAACACGAATCCGGGCCACGCTTCTGGCACGCAGCCTCGCGAGGTCATGAACGTGGCGGTACTGGCTGAGTCCGAGCTGGGTTCGGAGGCGCAGCGGGAGCGTCGCAAGCGCATCTTGGACGCCACCATGGCAATCGCCTCGAAGGGCGGCTACGAGGCAGTTCAGATGCGTGCCGTGGCCGACCGGGCTGACGTCGCGGTCGGCACGCTGTACCGATACTTCCCGTCGAAGGTGCATCTACTGGTGTCGGCGCTGGGCCGGGAATTCAGCCGCATCGACGCCAAGACCGACCGTTCCGCGGTTTCCGGCGGCACTCCGTTTCAGCGCCTGAACTTCATGGTCGGCAAGCTCAACCGCGCGATGCAGCGCAATCCGCTGCTCACCGAGGCGATGACGCGTGCCTACGTCTTCGCCGACGCGTCGGCGGCGAGTGAGGTCGACCAGGTCGAGAAGCTCATCGATTCCATGTTCGCGCGCGCGATGAGCGACGGCGAACCGACCGAGGACCAGTACCACATCGCCCGGGTGATCTCGGACGTGTGGTTGTCGAACCTGCTCGCGTGGCTCACCCGGCGAGCCTCGGCTACCGACGTCAGCAAGCGGCTGGACCTGGCGGTACGTCTGTTGATCGGCGACCAACAAGCGACCCCTTGAAAGCCACCTACGCCGGCGGTCCCGCGGTGCGGCCCCGGATCAGTTCGGTATCGAGTAGCTCGACCACCGGCAGGCCGGACCGCGGCGGCTTCTGCAGCAATTCGCCCGCCCGGCGACCCTTCTGCAAACTCGGCTGTGCCACCGTCGTCAGCCCGCGGCTGATCGCTTCCGGCACGCCGTCGAACCCGGTGACGGTCATCTGACCTGGCACGTAAATACCGTGTCCCCGAAGGTAATCCATAGCGGACAGCGCCAATATGTCCGCGGTGCACATCAGCGCGGTAATCCGCGGATTGGCCTCCAGCGCCACCTTGGCGGCAGTGCCGCCCGACGTGGGCAGGTGCTCGTAGCTTTCCACCACGGTCAGCGAATCCGGGTCGACGCCGACGGCCGTCATCGCCTCCCAGACGCCGACGATGCGCTCCCGCTGCACGTCGAAGGTCGGCGACTGCAGTCGTTCGGCGTCCACCAGGTCTTGACGGCGGTCCCGGCCCAGCCGCATGGTCAGCAGCCCGATCTCGCGATGCCCCAACCCGAGCACATAGTCGGCGACCTTGCGCATCGCGGCCCTGTCGTCGATGCCAACGCGGGACACTCCGGACAGTCCTTTGGGCTGGTCGACCACCACGATGGGGAGGCGGCGCTGAAGAACCACCTGTAGGTAGGGATCGTCGTCGCATACCGAATACACCACGAAGCCGTCCACTCCGGCCCCCAGCACGGCAGCTGTTCCGTCCTCGAGGCTCCGGCTTCCTCCGACGGCTACCAGCAACAGTCCCTGCCCCAGTTCTTCGCACGATTGCGCTACTCCCGCAACGAAATCCCGCGCTGCGGGGTCGCTGAAGAAGTAGGTGAGTGGTTCGGCCATCACCAAACCGACCGCACCCGCTCTACGGGTCCGCAACGATCGCGCCACCGGGTCGGGTCCGGCGTAACCCATCCGCTTGGCCGTGGCGAGCACCCGCTCACGCAGGTCGGCGGAAAGCTGATCCGGTCGGTTGAAGGCATTCGAGATGCTGGTGCGCGACACCTTGAGCTCAGCTGCCAACGACGCCAGAGTCGCCCGCCTGCGCGGTGTGGGACTCACGTTCGGTGAGGCTACAGCGGGTCCTCGTGCGCGCGTACACGGCTCCGGCGCCCGACTTTCTCATGGAAACGATTTTCATCAGCATTAAGGGTGGGCCGAGCGGCCGGGCGAGAGGACTCCGACGTGCAAATGCCGCGCAAATGGCACTAACCAGGATGACGCGTTGGGCGGCACCGGAAAGACGCCGCTGCTCAAGGTGCTGCTCGGACAACTGCCGCTGAGTGCCGGTGTCGGTATTCGTGGCCACCATCTCGTTCCTGGCCTACCTGTTTTGCCGGCTGTTCGGGCGGCATCGCCGGCCCAGCGCTTAAGCTGGCCGCACGCGGTGCCGAGTCGGTTGCTCAGTACGAGTGCACCGCCGTGCGGGCACAGGCGGGGGAGGGAACAGTGCGCCAGCGGATAGCCGCGCTCGCCGCGCTGGCCGGTGTATGCATGACCGTTGCCGGTTGCACAAACACCATCCACGGGAACGCCGTAGCCGCCGACACGTCCGGACCGGTGAATCAGACTCCGATACCCGTTTCAGCGCTGGACGGGCTGCTGCTTGACGTGGGCCAGATCAACACCGCACTGGGCGCGACATCGATGAAGGTGTGGTTCAACGCCAAGTCGATGTGGGACTGGAGCCCAAGCGTGGCCGACAAGAATTGCCTGGCCGTCGACGGCCCTGCACAGGACAAGGTCTATGCCGGCACCGGGTGGACCGCTCTGCGCGGCCGGCGACTCGACGACAGCGTCGACGACTCCAAGAAGCGTAAGCACTACGCCATCGAGGCGGTCGTCGCCTTCCCGAGCGCGCGCGATGCCTCCGCGTTCTACAACTCCTCGGTACAGAGCTGGAATGGCTGCTCCAACCGCCGGTTCGACGAGGTCGGTCAGGATCAGCCCGACACCGTCTGGACCGTGGCCGAAGTCGCCAACGACGACGGCACGCTCAGCACTTCGCAGGTCCAGGAAGGCGGCGACGGATGGACCTGCCAGCGTGCTCTAACCGTCCGGAACAACATCGCCATCGATATCGTGACGTGCGCTTACAGCCAAACCGGTTCGGTGGCGATCGACATCGCGAACCAGATCGCGGCCAAGGCGGCTAAGCAGTAGGTGGTGCACCGGCCAACTCGATGGCGGACCATCCTGCTCGCAGCGGTCTTAGGCAGGTGTGCTGCTCGACGTACCGCAGATCAACCAGATCACGGGCAGCGACGCGATGGCGGTTGTCAAGAGTTACGACGGCTACACCTGCCCGCACGGGATCACCGCCAAATCCAACGTGGTGATCGATGTTTCGGCCTGCGGCTACCCTGGGCCACGCCATTACGACCACGACGACCAGCCCAGCGCCGCGCATCGTGCCGGCGTCTGTGCTCGAAGGCCTGCTGCTGACTCAAGCCCCAATGTCATTCAGGCCGACGTCACGCAGTTGGTCACCCCGTTTACGACCGCCGCCGACGCCACGGCATTACTTCGACGCCGGACCCCTGAACGCCAGCAGCTCCCGATTGACCGATTGGTCGCCAGAATCCCGCAATAAGCTCATAAGCTGGCGAGGTGGCCTGTATCGACCTCGACACCGACTTGGGCGAGAGCTTCGGCATCTGGCTCCTCGGTGATGACGACGCCATGCTCGGGATTGTCACCGGTGCCAACA
Organism: uncultured Actinomycetota bacterium; assembly: GCA_963763005.1. Classification (GTDB taxonomy): domain Bacteria; phylum Actinomycetota; class Actinomycetes; order Mycobacteriales; family Mycobacteriaceae; genus Mycobacterium. The sequence goes on along the minus strand of CAVXMI010000002.1, from coordinate 1,171,385 downwards.
CGGCGTGCGGCTTCCATGGCCTCCGGCTCGGCCGGGGCCTGCGCACGGTGGCGGAGGTGTGCGCCGATCGCGCCTACCGGCCCGACGGCCGGCTGGTTTCGCGCCGCGAACCCGGCGCGGCGTTGCACGATACCGCGGCGATTGCGCAGCCGGTGGTGGCCGAACAGCTGAAAGCCGCCGGTACCGAGATCAAGGCGTTCTGCTGATGCGGCTGAAACTCGGCCGTCCCGACATCGCCGGGTATTCGAACCGGTTCAGCGTGCCTGCGGCCCAACCCGATGCGCCGCTGTCGGCGACGTGGATGGGCGTGGCGACACTGCTGCTCGACGACGGCTCATCGGCGCTGATGACCGACGGCTACTTCTCCCGGCCCAGCCTGGCGCAGGTGGCGGCCGGCAAGGTGTCGCCGTCACCGGCACGCGTCGACGGCTGCCTTGCCCGGGCCGAGGTGTCGCGGCTTGCGGCCGTCATTCCGGTGCACACCCACATCGACCACGTGATGGACTCCGCACTGGTCGCCGACCGCACCGGCGCGCAGTTGGTCGGGGGCGAGTCGGCGGCCAATGTCGGACGCGGCTACGGGCTGCCCGAGAACCGTCTTGTCGTCGCGGTCCCCGGTGAGCCAATCGAGTTGGGCGCCTACGACGTCACGCTGGTCGAGTCCCACCACTGCCCACCCGACCGGTTTCCGGGTGTGATCAGCGCACCGCTGATACCGCCGGTGAAGGCGTCGGCCTATCGGTGCGGCGAAGCGTGGTCGACGCTGATCCACCACCGGCCGTCGGGCCGGCGGCTACTGATCCAGGGCAGCGCCGGTTACGTCGAGGGCGCGCTGGCCGGCCACCGCGCCGATGTCGTCTACCTCGGTGTCGGCCAGCTGGGCCTGCAGCCACGGTCATATCTGGTCGACTACTGGACCGAGACCGTGCGTGCGGTGGGCGCGCGCCGGGCGATTCTCATCCACTGGGACGACTTCTTCCGTCCGTTGTCAAAGCCGTTGCGGGCCATGCCATATGCGGGCGACGACTTGGACGTGTCCATCCGCATCCTTGATGAGCTGGCCGCACAGGACGGCATCGCGCTACAGATGCCGACGGTCTGGCGGCGCGAGGATCCCTGGGTGTGAAGCGCTCGAGCCCTTGACACTGACTCTTGGGCTCATACTGCTTGTCGTCGTCCTCGGGTTCGCGGTTGCCCGCCCACGGGGTTGGCCGGAGGCGATGGCGGCCGTCCCGGCGGCCGGCATCCTGATCGCGATCGGCGCCATCTCGCCACAGCAGGCGGTGACGCAAGTGTCCGGGCTGGCGCGGGTAGTCGCCTTTCTGGGTGCAGTTCTGGTGCTGGCCAAGCTGTGCGACGACGAGGGCCTGTTCGAGGCCGCTGGTGCGGCGATGGCGCGGGCGAGCGAGGGGTCACACGGGCTGCTGCGCCAGGTGTTCGTCATTGCCGCCGTGATCACCGCGGTGCTCAGCCTGGACGCCACCGTGGTGCTGTTGACCCCGGTGGTGCTGGCTACTGTGCGCCGGTTGCGAACCCCGGTGCGCCCATACGCCTACGCCACCGCCCACCTGGCCAATGCCGCCTCGCTGCTGCTTCCGGTGTCGAATTTGACCAACCTGCTCGCCTACCGCGGCGCCGATATCTCGTTCACCAAGTTCACGTTGGTGATGACATTGCCGTGGCTGTCCGCGGTGGCCGCGGTGTATGTGGTCTTCCGGTGGTTTTTCGCCAAGGATCTGCGCACGGAGCCGGACCGTCAGCTACTCGGGCCGCCGCCGCGGCCGCCGGTGTTCGTTCTGGTGGTCGTGGCGCTGACGCTCGCCGGGTTCGCCACCGCCGAGTCGGTGGGGATTGCGCCGGCGTGGGCAGCACTCGCCGGCGCCTCGGTGTTGGCGGTGCGGAGCCTGCGGCACCGGCGCACCTCGGTGGCTGGAGATCGCACGCTCGGCGAACGTGTCGTTCCTGGTGTTCGTACTGGCGCTGGGTGTCGTCGTGCAAGCTGTCATGCTCAACGGGATGGCCGCCAGGATGTCCATGGTGTTGCCGTCCGGTTCAGGGCTGGCGGCGTTGCTCGGTATCGCCGCGGTGGCCGCCGTGCTGGCCAACGTGGTCAACAACCTGCCCGCGACGCTGGTGTTGGTGCCGCTGGTCGCAACCAGCGGGCCGGCCGCCGTCCTGGCCGTGCTGATCGGGGTCAACATCGGCCCCAACCTGACCTATGCCGGTTCACTGTCCAACCTGCTGTGGCGGCGCGTGCTGCGCCAGCACAACGTCGAGGCCGGCGTCGGCGAGTACACCCGCCTCGGGTTGTGCACCGTGCCGACCGCCCTGGTGGTGGCGGTGCTCGGGCTGTGGGCGAGTGTGCGGGTACTGGGTATCTAGCCGGGCGAGCTGGGGGCACCTCCCGCTTGCCGGAAACGATCCAGTCAACTTCTGCGCTGACGTGTGATTTCGGCGAGCACCACCCCGGCAGCCACCGAGGCGTTCAGCGACTCGGTCTGGCCGGCCATCGGAATGGACACCACCTCGTCGCAGTTCTGCCGCACCAACCTGGACAGCCCCTTGCCTTCCGAGCCGACGACCACCACCACTGGGTCATTGCCGTCCAGGTCGTCGAGCGTGGTGTCGCCACCGGCATCCAGCCCGACCACCCGCACTCCGCGGTTTGCCCAATCCTTCAGTGTCCTGGTGAGATTGGTGGCCCGCGCCACCGGAATCCGGGCCGCCGCCCCTGCACTGGTGCGCCACGCGACCGCCGTCACCGAGGCGGAGCGGCGTTGTGGGATCAACACACCATGGCCACCGAACGCCGCCACCGACCGCACGATCGCGCCGAGGTTGCGCGGGTCGGAGATGTTGTCCAGCGCGACCAACAGCGCCGGCGGTGCGTTGACGGCGGCTGCGAGCACGTCGTCGGGATGGGCGTAGTTATACGGCGGCACCTGCAACGCGATGCCCTGATGGAGGTGGTTGGCCGACATCCGGTCCAGATCGGCACGCGGTACCTCGAGGATTGAGATCCCCGAATCGGCTGCCCGGGAGACGGATTCGGTGAGGCGCTCGTCGGCTTCGACGCCCAGGGCGACGTAGAGCGCGGTCGCCGGCACACCCGCGCGCAGACACTCCAGCACCGGGTTGCGGCCGAGCACCGTTTCGGTCTCGTCGGACCGCTTGGCGGGCCGGCGCGGCTGGGACTGCCGCGCGCGCTTGGCCGCGGGATGGTTGGGCCGCATGTGCGCCGGCGGGGTGGGACCGCGCCCCTCCAGCCCGCGACGGCGCTGGCCACCCGAGCCGACGGTGGGCCCTTTCTTGGTACCGGATTTGCGTATCGCCCCCCGGCGCTGCGAGTTACCGGCCATCTACTTGCCGTCCCCGCCCAGCGTCCACTGCGGCCCGTCAGCGGTGTCGGTGACCTCGATGCCGGCGTTCTTGAGTCGGTCCCGGATCTCGTCGGCGAGCGCCCAGTTGCGCTGCTCGCGCGCCTTGTCCCGATTCTGAAGTTCGGCCTGCACCAGCACGTCGACTGCCGCCAGCGCGGCAGAGGTTTCGTCCCGGGATTCCCAGCGCTCGTCAAGGGGGTCGCAGCCCAGGATGCCCATCATCGCGCGGATTGCGCTGGCGTTACTCAATGCTCCTTCGTGGTCGCCGGCGTCGAGTGCCCGGTTGCCTTCCGCGCGGGCATGGTGCACCTCCGCCAGCGCGATGGGAACCGACAGGTCGTCGTCGAGCGCTTCGGCGAATCGCTGGCTCCATTCGCCGGGCGCGACGGCACCCACCCGGTTGCGAACGCGGTGCAGGAACTCCTCGACCCCTAGATAGGCTTTGACCGCGTCCTGCAGGGCAGTATCAGAGAATTCCAGCATCGAGCGGTAATGCGCGCTGCCCAGGTAGTAGCGCAGTTCGGCCGGCCGGACGCGCTGCAAAATCGACGGTATGGCCAACACGTTGCCCAGCGACTTGCTCATCTTTTCCCCGCCCATCGTCACCCAGCCGTTGTGCAGCCAGTAGCGGGCGAACCCGTCCCCGGCGGCGCGGCTCTGCGCGATCTCGTTCTCGTGGTGCGGGAATATCAGATCCATTCCACCGCAATGGATGTCGAATTCCGGACCGAGATAGGCGTGGGCCATCGCCGAGCATTCCAGATGCCACCCCGGACGTCCGCGGCCCCACGGCGTCGGCCACGACGGCTCGCCGGGCTTTGCGCCCTTCCACAGGGTGAAGTCGCGCTGGTCGCGTTTGCCGGTCGCCACCCCCTCGCCCTGGTGGACGTCATCGATCCTGTGCCCGGACAGCTGGCCGTACTCCGGGTAGCTGAGCACGTCGAAGTAGACGTCCCCGCCGCCGGCATAAGCATGGCCCGTCTCGATCAGGCGCTCCATCAGCTCGACCATCTGGGTGACGTGCCCAGTGGCCCTGGGCTCTGCTGACGGCGGCAATACGTCCAGTGCGTCGTAGGCCGCGGTGAATGCGCGCTCGTACGTTGCCGCCCATTCCCACCATGGCCGGCCCGCGGCGGCGGCCTTGTTGAGGATCTTGTCGTCGATATCGGTGACGTTGCGGATGAACGCGACGTCGTAGCCGCGGGCGATCAGCCAGCGGCGCAGGATGTCGAAGGCCACGCCGCTGCGGACATGGCCGATGTGCGGCTGACCCTGAACGGTGGCGCCGCACAGGTAGATGGAGACGTGCCCTTCGCGCAGCGGAACGAAATCACGCACGGCGCCGGCTGCCGTGTCATGTAGCCGCAAGCGGGCGCGATCGGTCACGGCGTGCCAGCTTACTGCCTTGAGTCCGTTGACCCGCTTTCCCCGCGATCGGGGTTGTGAGCTGACGTAACGTCAGCGCCAAAATGCCAGGCCGAATCGCGCAGTGGCGTCACGTTCCGAGGCGAACCACCAGCGCCGTCGCGATGGCGGCCAGGCCCTCGCCCCGCCCGGTCAGACCAAGCCCGTCGGTGGTAGTGGCCGACACCGATACCGGCGCATTGAGTAGGCGCGACAGCACCGCCTGCGCCTCGAGACGGCGCCAACCGATCTTCGGTCGGTTGCCGATCACCTGTACGGCAGCATTGCCGACCCGATAGCGATGCTGGGTGATCAGATCGACGACATGACGCAGCATGTCGGCACCGCTGACGCCCTGCCAACGCGGATCCTCGACTCCGAACACGTCGCCAATGTCGCCCAGACCCGCGGCCGACAACACGGCATCACACAGCGCATGCGTAGCTACGTCACCGTCGGAGTGTCCGGCGCAACCGTCGGCGCTCGGGAACAGCAGACCCACCAGCCAGCACGGCCGCCCGGGTTCAATCGGGTGCACGTCGACACCCAAACCGACGCGTGGCAGCTCGTTCACCGGCGCACAATCGCTTGAGCCAGCAACAGATCCAGCGGGGTGGTGATCTTGAAAGCCAGCGGGTCGCCGTCGACCACGTGAACCTGGCCGCCGACATGCTCGACCATAGATGCGTCATCGGTGAATTCCGCGGCGCCGGCATGCCGGTAAGCGCGCAGCAGCAGGTCGGTGACGAACCCCTGCGGCGTCTGCACCGCCCGCAGGCCGGCCCGCTCCGGCGTTCCCAGCACCACCCCATTGGCGTCCACGGCCTTGATGGTGTCAGAGACCGGCAGCGCGGGCACGACGGCGACATGACCGGCCCGCAACGCATCGACCACGCGCGCGATCAACGCCGGCGGTGTGAGCGCCCGCGCTGCGTCATGCACCAGCACAAACTCCGGTTCTGCAGTCCCAGGCAGGGCTGCCAGGGCCAGGCTCACGGTGTCGGTGCGGTTGGGCCCACCCGCCACGATCATGGCCTTGGGCCCGAGGATCAGCTTTGCCTCGTCGGTGCGGTCAGCGGGTACCGCCACGACGACCGTGTCGACGACCCCGGAATCCAGCAGGCCCTCGACGGCCCGTTCGACAAGGGTGTATCCGTCGAGTTGATAAAACGCCTTAGGTACACCGGCAGCCAGCCGCTCCCCCGAGCCTGCGGCCGGGACAATTGCGACTACGGTGCCCGTTCCCCCGACCACCTAGAGCCTCGGGGTATTCAGGACGCAGCGGCCAGAACCTCGTCGAGGATGGTCTCCGCTTTGGCGTCATCGGTGCTCTCGGCCAGCGCCAATTCACCGACCAGAATCTGCCGGGCCTTGGCCAGCATCCGCTTCTCGCCGGCGGACAAGCCGCGCTCCTGGTCGCGACGCCACAGATCGCGCACTACCTCCGCCACCTTGTTCACATCGCCGGAAGCGAGTTTCTCGAGGTTGGCCTTGTAACGACGTGACCAGTTGGTGGGCTCTTCGGTGTGCGGGGCACGTAAAACCTGGAAGACCTTGTCGAGACCTTCTTGGCCGACGACATCGCGGACTCCGACGTACTCAGCATTGTCAGCGGGCACTCGAACTGTGAGGTCTCCCTGCGCCACTTTCAAGACGAGATACTCTTTTTGTTCCCCTTTTATGGTTCGGGTTTCGATCGCCTCGACTAACGCAGCACCGTGGTGTGGGTAGACAACGGTGTCACCGACCTTGAAGATCATCTGATTCGAGCCCCTTTCGTCACTTCATTCTAACACGGCGGCCCGACGGGTGCGGATCAACGGTGCAGGTCAGGGGCACATCGGGCGGAGATTGGGGGTTGACAGGCGGTCTAAGACGTGCAGGGCACCATAGTTTCTGGGCCGCCCAACGGACCCGCCCAGACCTCCTTGCGGCCCCCTGAGGATCGTCTGAAGACTCGACGTAGACCGTCTGAAGACTCGGCGCGGACCCGGCTGTACTGGTGTTACGCCCCGCGCTACCGTCGACGGCACCTAGCTACTACTGTGCATAGTTGAATCGCTGGCAGCATGCCGTCACGCGACCAACCGTGCTTCAAACCCAGCAGGAGGCATTGAGTGAACCTCTTCAAGATCCGCCTCCCGATCCGCCGTTCCGCACGGGCCACGAAGCTGGCCGCCAAGGTGGTGTTGGTCGGCCTGGCCGCTCTGATCGCCACGGTGCTCAGCGGTTGCGGAGCGGGTCAGATCTCCCAAACCGCGGCCCAGGAGCCCGCTGTCGACGGCAACAGGCTCACGATCAAAAACGTGGCGTTGCGCGACATCCGTATCCAGGCCGTGCAGACCGGCGATTTCCTGCGGCCAGGCAAGGCGGTGGACCTGGTGCTGGTGGCCGTCAATCAATCCCCGGATGTGGCGGATCGGCTGGTGGGCATCACCAGCGATATCGGCACGGTGACGATGACCGGTGATGCTCGACTGCCCGCGGGCGGGATGCTGTTTGTCGGTACGCCGGACGGGCAGATCGTCGCGCCGGGCCCCCTTCAGTCCAATGATGCGACCAAGGCGAGCGTCGTTTTGACCAAACCCATCACAAATGGCCTCACTTACCACTTCACCTTCAACTTCGAGGAGGCCGGGCAGGGCAGTGTGATGGTGCCGATATCGGCCGGGCTGGCTCCGCCGCAAGAACAAGCGCCGGCTCCGGGCAACCATTCGTAGCGGTCCACCCGGGCTGTCACACCCTCCCGATACGGTCGCGGCGTGGCCAACGCGCGTTCGCAGTACCGCTGCTCGGACTGTCGCCATCTCACCGCCAAGTGGGTGGGGCGCTGCCTGAAGTGCGGCGGATGGGGCACCGTCGAAGAGGTGTCCGTACTGAGCGCGGTCGGTGGCAGCGTCCGTCGTCCAGCAGTACCGGCGTCGCACGCCGTTCCGATCAGTTCCGTCGAAGCGCACCGCACGCGACCCTGCCCCACGGGCATCGACGAACTCGACCGGGTGCTCGGCGGCGGTGTGGTGCCCGGTTCGGTGACGCTGCTGGCCGGCGATCCCGGAGTGGGTAAGTCGACGCTGTTGCTCAAGGTCGCGCACCGCTGGGCGCTGTCCGGGCAGCGCGCGCTGTATGTCTCCGGCGAAGAGTCCGCCGGCCAGATCCGGCTCCGCGCCGACCGAATCGGCTGCAGCGGCAAGGAGGTCGAGGAGGTGTACCTGGCCGCCGAATCCGACCTGCACGCGGTGCTGGACCACATCGAGACGGTGCAGCCGGCGTTGGTCATCGTCGACTCGGTGCAGACGATGTCCACCAGCGTGGCCGACGGCGTCGCCGGTGGGGTCACGCAAGTGCGTGCGGTCACGGCCGCGCTCAGCGCCGCCGCGAAGGCCAACGGCGTCGCGCTGATTCTTGTCGGTCACGTCACCAAGGAAGGGGCGATCGCCGGGCCGCGCTCACTGGAACACCTCGTCGATGTGGTGCTGCATTTCGAAGGCAACCGCAACGGCGGATTGCGAATGGTCCGCGGGGTCAAGAATCGGTTCGGCGCCGCCGATGAGGTTGGGTGTTTCCTGTTGCACGACAACGGAATCGAAGGGATCGCCGACCCTTCGAACCTGTTCCTGGATCAGCGGCCGACACCCGTACCGGGTACCGCGATCACGGTGACACTGGACGGAAAACGACCGCTTATCGGTGAAGTCCAGGCATTGCTGGCGACGCCGACCGGCGGCTCACCGCGGCGGGCCGTCAGCGGGATCGACCATGCCCGGGCAGCGATGATCACCGCCGTGCTGGAAAAGCACGCCCGGCTGGCCATCGCTGTCAACGACATATACCTGTCCACCGTGGGCGGCATGCGGTTGACCGATCCGTCCTCGGATCTCGCGGTCGCGATCGCGCTGGCCTCGGCATACGCGAACCTGCCGCTGCCCACCACCGCGGTGATGATCGGCGAGGTAGGTCTGGCCGGCGACCTTCGGCGGGTCAACGGCATGGAACGGCGCCTGACCGAAGCCGCCCGTCAAGGCTTCAACATCGCACTGATCCCGCCGGGTTGCGAAGCGGTGCCGCGGGGTGTGCGTGCGCTGTGCGCACCCACCATCGTCGCGGCGCTGGAGCACATGATCGACATCGCCGACCACCGCAGTGCCGCCCCGGCGACTGTGCATCGGCTGGACACGTCCCACTAAACTTCCGGCACATAGCAGAATGCACCCTGTGACACGACCGACGCTGCGTGAGGCTATCGCCCGCCTGGCACCAGGCACCGGGCTACGGGACGGCCTGGAGCGCATCCTGCGCGGCCGCACCGGCGCCCTGATCGTGCTCGGCCACGACGAGAACGTCGAGGCCATCTGCGATGGCGGCTTCTCCCTCGATGTCCGGTATGCGCCGACCCGGCTGCGGGAGCTGTCGAAGATGGACGGCGCCGTGGTGCTGTCCACCGACGGCAGCCGCATCGTGCGGGCCAACGTGCAACTGGTCCCGGATCCATCGATACCGACCGACGAATCGGGCACCCGCCATCGCTCGGCGGAACGGGCCGCAATCCAGACGGGTTGCCCGGTGATCTCCGTCAGCCACTCGATGAACATCGTGACCGTCTACGTCGGCGGTGAGCGCCACGTGCTGGCCGACTCCGCAACCATCCTGTCGCGCGCCAACCAGGCCATCGCAACCCTGGAACGGTACAAGACCAGGCTCGATGAGGTCAGCCGGCAACTGTCCAGGGCGGAGATCGAAGATTTTGTGACGCTGCGCGACGTGATGACGGTGGTACAACGGCTCGAGTTGGTCCGGCGCATCGGTCTGGCAATCGACTCCGACGCCGTCGAACTCGGCACTGACGGGCGTCAGCTGCGGCTGCAGCTGGAGGAGTTGCTCGGCGGGAACGACACCGCCCGGGAATTGATTGTGCGCGACTACCACGCCAATCCCGAACCACTGGCCAAAACGCAAATCGACGCCACCCTGAACGAGCTGGACGCCCTGTCAGACACCGAACTACTCGATTTCACCGCGCTGGCCAAGGTCTTCGGATATCCGACGACGACCGAGGCGCAGGATTCAGCGCTGAGCTCGCGTGGCTACCGCGCGATGGCCGGTATCCCCCGGCTGCAGTTCGCGCATGTCGACCTGCTGGTCCGCGCGTTCGGAACGCTGCAGGGCCTGTTGGCGGCCAGCGCCAGCGACCTGCAATCGGTGGACGGCATCGGTGGGATGTGTGCCCGTCAGGTGCGGGAGGGTCTGTCGCAGCTGGCGGAATCGACGATCGCCGACCAGTGAGCTGAGTTCAGTTACCCGCCTTGCGCCGGCGGCGCTTCAGGCGGTGGCGCGAGCGCCGGACCCGGAGCGGGTAGCGGCCCGGGCGGCTGCGGCGGCTGATTCAGCACGAACGGAACCGTAAGCGACCGAAGATTGCCCAACTGTACGACGAGGTTGTAGGTGCCCGGCCCAATCGCCGGCCGCGGCAGCGGGCACCGCGGCGCCGAGCCCATCCCGGTCCAGGTCACCGCGGTCGTCACCTGCTCCCCCGGCGTAAACATCTTGATCAGGGTCTCGTTGGACGGCGCACAGTCCAGGTTGGACCACAACCGCTTGTTGTCCAGCGAGTAAACGTAGGCCGCAAGCACCGCGGCGCCGACGTCGCGTTTGCAGGACACCAGCCCGATGTTGGTCACGACCATGGTGAATTTAGGCTGGTCGCCGATGTAGTACTGGGGCAAGTTGGTCAGCCCCTTGACGGCCAACGTCGAATCGGGGCAGTCATCCCCTTCCTTGAGCACCGGCGGCGGTTGCACCGCGGCGGTGGGCGTGGGGGACTCGGGGTTTTGCCCCTGCGGAGCGGACCCCGGAGTGTTGCCTTCGGTTTGCCCGGCCGGCTGGGGCGCCTGGGCCGCCGGCGAGCCCGGCTGGCTTTGAGCGGAACCCGGTTTCTCGGCGTTGGCAGGTTTGGCACCGGCGCTGCCACCGACGAAGGCGATGACCGTAGCCACCGCGATGCCGATCACGACGACCGCGATGCCAAGGGCCAGCCCCCTGCGCCGCCAGTAGATCTCAGTAGGTAGCGGGCCACGCGGTTCCAGATCCAGCACATTCACACCGTAGGCCCAGGTCACGCAGACGTGATTGATCCGCCTCGGCGTGTCGCCAGGTTGGCTGGCGAACTGACGTGTTAGGAGCGCCGAAAATTCAGCCTTCGCCGCCTGTGTCGCCTATGTCGCCTATGTGATCGCGCAACACCGCCCGCCCGTCGTCGAGCTGGTAGGTGACACCCACGATCGCCAGCGTGCCCGCTGCCACCCGTTCCGAAATGGCCGTCGAACGGGCCATGAGCTGCGCCACCGTCTCGTGTACATGTCGTTCCTCGAACTCGTCGACGCGAGTCAGGCCCTCGCGTCGGCCCAGCAGGATCGACGGCGCCACCCGTTCCACCACATCCCGCACGTAACCGCCTGGCAGCTTGCCCCCGTCGAGGGCCGCCAACGCGGCCTTGACGGCACCGCAGTTGTCATGGCCGAGGACGACCACGAGCGGCACGTTCAGCACTGTCACCGAAAACTCGATCGAGCCCAGTACCGCCGAGTCGATGACATGCCCGGCGGTGCGGACCACGAACATGTCACCCAGGCCCTGGTCGAAGATGATCTCGGCGGCCACCCGGCTGTCCGCGCAGCCGAATAGCACCGCGATCGGCTTCTGCTCGGTGGCCAGGCCGGCCCGATGGTCGATGCTCTGACTGGGATGCTCGGGCCGGCCGGCGACGAATCGCTCGTTACCCTCTTTGAGTGCTTTCCATGCGGTTACCGGATTGGTGTTGGGCATGTCACACATTGTGCAGCACCCGCGGATGACCGGCCCGGCATACATACCAGTCACCAATCTTCTCGCCTGGTATGAGCGGTCGCACCGCGACCTGCCCTGGCGTGAGCCCGGCGTCAGCGCATGGCAGATCCTGGTCAGCGAGTTCATGCTGCAGCAGACGCCGGTGGCCCGGGTGCTGCCGATCTGGCTGGACTGGGTGCGCCGCTGGCCCACCCCGTCTGCCACCGCCGCAGCAAGCGTCGCCGATGTGTTGCGCGCCTGGGGCAAGCTGGGCTATCCCCGGCGGGCCAAGCGCTTGCACGAGTGCGCCACCGTTATCGCGCGTGACCACGGCGATGTGGTGCCGGACGATATCGAGATACTCCTCACCCTTCCTGGCATCGGCAGCTACACCGCGCGAGCGCTGGCGTGCTTCGCCTACCGGCAGCGAGTGCCGGTGGTGGACACGAATGTGCGCCGCGTGGTGGCTCGCGCGGTGCACGGCCACGCCGATGCGGGTGTGCCGTCGGCCTCCCGCGACCACGCCGACGTCTCGGCACTGCTGCCGAATGACGAAACAGCCCCACGGTTCTCGGTGGCATTGATGGAGCTGGGCGCGACGGTGTGCACCGCGCGGACGCCGCGGTGCGGGCTGTGCCCGCTCGGCGGATGCGCATGGCGACACGCCGGTTATCCACCCTCGGTCGGGCCGCCACGCCGCGTTCAGGGCTACGCCGGAACAGATCGCCAGGTCCGCGGTTTGTTACTAGATGTATTGCGCGCCAATGACTCTCCGGTCACCCGGGCCGAGCTGGACATGGCTTGGCTGACCGATTGCGCGCAGCGCGACCGAGCGTTGGAATCGTTGCTTGTCGACGGCCTGGTGACCCGGACGGTCGATGGCCGGTTCGCGTTGGCCGGCGAAGGCAATCCTGCTTGCCATTAGGGCTTTTTCTGCGTCAGGAAGGACTCGACGGCCTGCCGGTATACCTCCGGCGCCTCGTCGTGAACTAGATGGCCGGCATCAGGTACCTGTAAATATGTTGTCGAACAGTCTGTTTCAGCCATTTCAAGCATCTGGCCCGACGGTGTCACCGAGTTGCCGGCCTCGATGAGCAGCACCGGCGAACGCACGGCCCGCCACTGCGCCCAATAGTCGCGGGTACCCCACTCCGCGGCGATCTCTATCCAGCGCGACGTGTGGCCGTGCAACCGCCAACCGGTGGCGGTACGGTCGAAGGCTTCCAGGAAGTACTGGCCCGCGACTGGCCCGAACTCAGCGAATAACTCTTCAGCAGAGTCGAATTCGACCGGCAGGGCGTGCAGCCACGGCTCCCACGGTCCGGTGGTGCGGCCCGACGAAATCCGGGGCCATGTCCTCGACCACCAGCGCCGAAACCAACTCGGGCGCTCGGCGGCCAGACACCATGAGTGCAGGCCGCCCATCGAATGTCCGACCAGCCTGGCCGGCGCACCCAGCGCGGCGACCGCGTCACCCAGATCGGCGACGAAGCGTTCGGTGCTGATCGGGTACGGATCGTCGACGTCACGGCCCCGATGCCACGGCGCGTCGTAGGTGTACACCGCGCCCAACCGGGTCAGCCACGGTAGCTGACGCGGCCAGGTGGCTACCCCGGCCCATCAGTCCATGCACCAGGACCAACGGCTCGCCCTGTCCGCCGCGATGGGTCAACAGATCGGTGGGCATGCTTCTCATCTTGCGGGGTCCTAACAGTCCCTGGTAGGGCGCGGTAGCCTAGCGACATGCCAGTGGTGAAGATCAACGCAATCGAGGTGCCCGCCGGTGCTGGCCCCGAACTGGAGAAGCGTTTCGCCCACCGCGCTCACGCGGTCGACAACTCTCCCGGTTTCCTCGGCTTTCAGCTGCTGCGTCCGGTCAAAGGTGAAGACCGCTACTTCGTGGTGACACACTGGGAGTCTGATGAAGCATTCCAGGCGTGGGTCAACGGGCCCGCTAAAGAAGCTCATGCCGGCCACCGGGCCAACCCCGTGGCGACTGGCGCGTCGCTCCTGGAGTTCGAGGTTGTGCTGGACGTCGCCGGTACCGGCCAGACTGGCTAGCCGGCGCGCCGGCGCCGCGCCGTGCGCTGGCGCTGAGCGCTGCCGCTGCATTGGTGGTGACCCTGGCTCCGGGTTGCGCGTCGTCCCCTACCCCGTCCGGCGAACGCGGCGAATCCAGGGCACCGGATCGACACCAGACACTCCGCCGGGTCTGCGGGCCCAGCAGACCGTCGACATGCTGAACTCGGACTGGCCGATAGGCACGGTCGGAGTTCGCACCCTTGCCGCTTCCGACAAGGTTGACTCGGTCGAGACCACCATGGAAGAGCTCTGGTGGGATCGGCCCTTCGCCGTCGAGGGTGTAGATATCGGCGCCAGTGTGGCCACGCTGCACCTCATCTCCTCCTACGGGGCGCGACAAGACATTCGGATTCACACCGACGACGAGGGCCAGGTCGACCGGTTCGACCTCGAGACGCAGGCACCGTCGATCACCTCGTGGCGCGACGTCGACGCCGTATTGAGCAAGACCGGCGCCCGCTACTCATACCAGGTCGCCAAGATCGACAACGGTAACTGCGACCCGGTGGCCGGTACCAACACCCGCGAATCTCTGCCGCTGGCATCGATTTTCAAGTTGTACGTCTTGCATGCGCTGGCGGGCGCGGTCAAGGACGGCACGGTGTCTTGGGATGATCAGCTGACCGTCACCGCCAAGGGTAAAGCTGTGGGTTCGTCCAGCTTGGAACTGTCTCCCGGAGATCATGTTTCGGTTCGCACCGCCGCCGAAAAGATGATCGCCACCAGCGACAATATGGCCACCGACTTGCTGATCGGAAGGATGGGCACCCGTGCTATCGAGGAAGCGCTGGCCACGGCCGGCCACCACGATCCGGCGAGCATGACGCCCTTCCCCACGATGTACGAGCTGTTCTCCGTCGGCTGGGGTAAGCCAGATCTGCGCGACCAGTGGAAGCAGGCATCTCAACAAGTCCGCGCTCAATTGCTGGAGCAGGCGAATTCCAACCCCTACCAACCTGATCCAACCCGCGCTCATACCCCGGCCTCCAGTTACGGCGCGGAGTGGTACGGCAACGCCGAGGACATCTGCCGAGTCCACGTGGCGCTGCAAGCCGACGCGGTCGGCCCGGCAGCACCCGTCAGGCAGATCCTGGCCGCCGTCTCGGGTATCCAGCTGGATCGCAACGAATGGCCGTACATCGGGGCGAAAGCCGGTGGTCTGCCAGGCGATCTGACGTTTAGCTGGTACGCCGTCGACAAAACGCGAGCAGCCGTGGGTGATCAGCTTTCAGCTGAACTGGCCCCGCGATCACGGGCCCATCGTGACCGGCTGGATGCTGCAGGTCGCCAAGCAGGTCTTCGCCCTGGTGGCCCCGCGATAAATTACTGCAACCGGAGTGTCCAGCAGTGTCCGCGGAAATGCATGACTGTCCTGCTGACCGGTGCAATGTCGATGCGCCAGAACGACTTCTGGGGGGTGTCAAGCACCAGCAGGATCGCGGCCCGGATCACCGCCGGATGGGTCACCGCCACCGTTCGTATTGCGTCGCCGGCCAACGACTGCAGCCATCCGGCTACCCGGTCGATCAGGTTGACGATCGACTCACCACCGTGCGGCGCCTGAGTCGGATCGGTCAGCCACACCTGCAGCTCTTCGGGATGGACGCGATCGAGCGTCTCGCCGCGCCACCGTCCGCAGTCCAGGTCGGCCAACCGCGGCTCTGTTGTGGCCTGTAGTCCCAACAACTGTGCGGTTTGCCGGGCGCGCTGCTCGGGTCCGGCAAGTTGGCGAGCTTCACCCCTGATATCAAGGGCTTCTCTTTCGCAAGCGCCTTCGACCTGCCTGCAGCCAGTGTCGCTGAGCGGCTCGTCGGCGGGAAAGCGCCCGGCCGCCATGGCATCGGTCATCGCGTGGGACACCAAGGTCAGCCGGACCAAGTCGGTCATGGGTCGATCACGCCGCGATGCTCGCCGCCCGTCCGGTCTCGGTCCGCTCACCCAGCAGCCGCCCGGCGAGCATCGAGAAGACCAGCCCGATAGTCGCCCACAGCACCAGCTGCGTACCCAGCGAAAGCAACCTGAAGTCGTAGAGAACGTCGGCGGGGAAG
Source organism: uncultured Actinomycetota bacterium (assembly GCA_963763005.1). Taxonomy (GTDB): domain Bacteria; phylum Actinomycetota; class Actinomycetes; order Mycobacteriales; family Mycobacteriaceae; genus Mycobacterium. Next base: position 1,155,652 of record CAVXMI010000002.1, on the reverse strand, counting down.
CCGGGATAGATGATCGCCCCCGAGGTGTCGCGCATCGGTTCGGGTGTCTCGTCCACAGTCGGCAACACCAGCATGACCGCTGCGATCACCACCACATAGGCGCCGGCTGCGGACAATCCGGCGTTCCACGCACCAAGTCGGGCTGCGAGCCGGCCGGCCAGCCACACCGCGGCGAACGCCAACACCACCGACGCCAGCACCATCACCAGGTACCACAGGGTGCGCGATCCGATCGAGTCCGCTTGGCCGACGGCAGGCGGATTGGGCGGATACTTCAGGAACGGCACCAGGTACACCACGGTGAAGGCACCCGCCGCGAGGCGGATCGAAAGAATCCTTGGCGCAACCCGTCCCGCTCGCCCATACGCCCCGTATACAAGGCAGAACGACACGGCGAACAGTGCACCCATCGCGATGCCGAAGATCAGCACGCCGAAACCCAATCCAACATTGCCCTGGACGCCGCGGGTGAACAGCTCGACGCCGTGCTCGTGCACACCCTGAGCGTGCGCGACTTCGGTGCGGCCGTCCTCAAACCCGATTGCGCGGCCTATTACGGGCTCGGCGAACAGGCGGGCGAATACAAACGCCAGCACAGCAGCCACCGCACCCGCCAGGAGACCGCGCACTATCAGAAGTTTCTCCACGGTGGCGGCTCAGTGGCAGGGGAATCCGAGCAGATGCCTTGCGTCGTGGAAAAACTCGTGCACATGTGAGTCGCTGCCGAACAGCGATACCGCACCCTGATCGATGCCGACGAAGTAGAGCGCCAACAGCGCCAGGAAGGCGGTGGCCGCCAACCAGAGCGCCGCACTTGCAGCCGACAGATCAACCGATCCGAGCTGGGTTGCCTGGGAATTCGCCACAGTCCACTCCTTCTGGGGATCTCGCGCCCCGCCTGGGTGCTGATGACGAGCGCCGGGTCTGACTTTGGACAGTGGCGCGACCGTTCTGGAGTTTCACCAGATTCCGGCGCCCGTCGACAACACCCGTCAGTGTAAACCGCGCGCTGCCCGGCGGTCGATTGAACATCGGCGGCCTCGGTGTGGTCGGAGCCATAGCCGCCGCGTTCGCCGCGCTGATGGTGGAACCGATGCGCGCCAGTGCTCAGTTATTGGACCGCTTCGGTGTCGTCCGGTTACAGCTACTGAGCGTCAGGCACAGGGCCGCCAGCGCTGTGCGCTCCGGCCTTCGCCAGATCCGGCTCAGGCGGCGGCTTGCTGGTTCCGGTGAAGGTGAACACCGCGTCCTCGCCGGCGCCTTCACCGTCCCAGTTGTCCACGTCGACAGTGACGATCTGTCCCGGCCCGACCTCGTCGAAGAGGATCTTCTCCGAAAGCTGGTCCTCGATCTCGCGCTGGATGGTGCGCCGCAGCGGACGAGCACCCAGCACCGGATCGAAGCCACGCTTGGCCAGCAGAGCCTTGGCCTTGTCGGTCAACTCCAGCGCCATATCCTTGGTCTTGAGCTGGCCCGCGACCCGGCCGATCATCAGATCGACCATCTTGATGATCTCGTCGCGGGTCAGCTGGTGGAAGACGATGACTTCGTCGATGCGGTTGAGGAACTCCGGCCGGAAGTGCTTCTTCAGCTCGTCGTTGACCTTCTGCTTCATCCGCTCGTAGTCGTTGTCACCACCGCCCTGGGTGAAGCCCAGGCCGACCGGTTTCGAGATGTCGGAGGTGCCGAGGTTGGACGTGAAGATCAGCACGGTGTTCTTGAAGTCCACCGTGCGGCCCTGCCCGTCGGTGAGCCGGCCATCCTCGAGAACCTGCAACAGGCTGTTGTAGATCTCCTGATGCGCCTTCTCGATCTCGTCGAACAGCACCACCGAGAAGGGCTTGCGCCGCACCTTCTCGGTGAGCTGGCCGCCCTCCTCGTAGCCGACGTATCCAGGCGGAGCACCGAACAGCCGCGACGCAGTGAACCGGTCATGGAACTCGCCCATGTCGATCTGGATGAGCGCGTCGTCGTCGCCGAACAAGAAGTTGGCCAGCGCCTTGGACAGCTCGGTCTTACCGACGCCGGACGGACCGGCGAAGATGAACGAACCCGACGGGCGCTTCGGATCTTTCAGCCCGGCCCGGGTCCGACGGATCGCCTTGGAGACGGCCTTGACGGCATCCTCCTGGCCGATGATCCGCTTGTGGATCTCATCCTCCATACGCAGCAGCCGGGTGGTCTCCGCCTCGGTGAGCTTGAACACCGGGATACCGGTCCAGTTACCCAGCACCTCGGCGATCTCGTTGTCGTCCACCTCGGCGACCACATCCATATCACCGGAACGCCATTGCTTTTCGCGCTCTGCCCGTTGGGCCACGAGTTGCTTTTCGCGGTCGCGCAGGCTGGCCGCCTTCTCGAAGTCCTGGGCGTCGATCGCCGATTCCTTCTCGCGGCGGGCGTCGGCGATCTTCTCGTCGAACTCGCGCAGGTCTGGCGGCGCGGTCATCCGGCGGATCCGCATCCGGGCGCCCGCCTCGTCGATCAGGTCGATCGCCTTGTCCGGCAGGAACCGGTCGTTGATGTAGCGATCGGCCAGGGTGGCTGCGGCCACGATCGCACGATCGCTGATGGACACCCGGTGGTGCGCCTCGTAGCGGTCGCGCAGACCCTTGAGGATCTCGATGGTGTGCTCCACCGTCGGCTCACCCACCTGCACCGGCTGGAAGCGGCGCTCCAGCGCGGCGTCCTTCTCGATGTACTTGCGGTACTCGTCGAGCGTGGTGGCGCCGATGGTCTGCAGCTCACCACGGGCCAGCTTGGGCTTGAGGATCGAGGCCGCGTCGATCGCGCCCTCGGCCGCACCGGCACCGACCAGCGTGTGCAGCTCGTCGATGAACAGGATGATGTCGCCGCGGGTGTTGATCTCCTTGAGCACCTTCTTCAGGCGTTCCTCGAAGTCACCGCGGTAGCGGCTGCCGGCCACCAGCGATCCCAGGTCCAGCGTGTAGAGCTGCTTGTCCTTCAGCGTCTCGGGGACCTCGCCGTGCACGATGGCCTGCGCCAGGCCCTCGACGACCGCGGTCTTGCCGACGCCGGGCTCGCCGATCAGCACCGGGTTGTTCTTGGTGCGCCGCGAAAGCACCTGCATCACCCGCTCGATTTCCTTCTCGCGGCCGATGACCGGGTCCAGCTTGCCTTCCATCGCGGCCGCGGTCAGGTTGCGGCCGAACTGGTCGAGCACCAGCGACGTGGATGGGCTGCCCGATTCGCCGCCCCGACCACCGGTGCCGGCCTCGGCGGCCTCCTTGCCCTGGTAGCCGATCAGCAGCTGGATCACCTGCTGGCGCACCCGGGTCAGCTCGGCGCCGAGCTTGACCAGCACCTGGGCGGCTACGCCCTCACCCTCGCGGATCAGGCCCAGCAGAATGTGCTCGGTACCGATGTAGTTGTGGCCGAGCTGCAGCGCCTCGCGCAAGCTCAGCTCGAGAACCTTCTTGGCGCGCGGAGTGAACGGGATGTGGCCCGACGGCGCCTGCTGGCCCTGGCCGATGATCTCCTCGACCTGGCTGCGGACGCCTTCCAGCGAGATCCCCAGCGACTCCAGCGACTTGGCTGCGACGCCTTCGCCCTCGTGAATCAGTCCCAACAGGATGTGCTCGGTGCCGATGTAGTTGTGGTTGAGCATCCGGGCCTCTTCCTGCGCCAGGACGACGACCCTGCGGGCACGGTCGGTAAATCGTTCGAACATCGGTGGTTACCTGCTCTCCCTCACCATCGGTACAGCGATCGGCATCGCGTACCTGCCGTCCACTGTAATGCTCGGCCTGCCAGGGCTCCTAACCCTGCAGTGCCTAGCGGTCCCGGGCTGCTCGGGCCTATCTCTGCCGATCTGGCCCGTCTGCCTGCTGAAACAGAACCGCAACACGTTAACGAGGAAAACCGCCAAAACGTTTCCATCGCTGACCGGCGATCAGTTCGCCACCAGCGAAAGTGCCAAAGCACCGGCGCCCGGGCTTGAGCCTGGCCGCCGGTGAACGATTGCTAGGTCGCGGCGTGGAATGCGTCGATGACGTCGGCCGGGATGCGGCCGCGAGTCGACACGTTGTGCCCGTTGCGACGCGCCCATTCCCGGATCGCGGCGCTCTGCTCACGGTCGATTGCGCCGCGGCCACGTCCAGAGCCGGAACGCCCGCGCCGCCGACCGCCGACACGACGCCCGGCCGCCACCCATTGCTTCAGGTCGCCACGCAGTTTCGCCGCATTCTTAGTCGAAAGGTCGATCTCATAGGTCACCCCGTCAAGCCCGAATTCGACCGTTTCGTCAGCGGCGCCGGCACCGTCGAAATCATCGACCAAGGTGACGGTCACTTTCTTCGCCATATGGCTTACCCTCGCGTTTCTTCCTGTGCAGTTACGGTGCAGTATGGATAGGCTCCCCTGCCACCAATCTGCCATAAGAACGCAAAATACTCAATACAGACGCACAACACGCGCAGTTCAGTTGGAGTGTGGCCGAACAATCGGGAACAAAACTGTCTCCCGAATTGACAGCCCGGTCAAAGACATCAACAACCGATCGATACCCATTCCCGTTCCGGTGCACGGCGGCATACCGTACTCCAGAGCGGCCAGGAAATCCTCGTCAAGTAGCATCGCCTCGTCATCGCCGGCGGCTGCGGCGCGGGCCTGATCGGCGAATCTCTCACGCTGCACGACCGGGTCGTTTAATTCCGAGTACCCGGTAGCCAGTTCGACTCCGTGCAGGTAAAGGTCCCACTTCTCGGTTACTCCGGGGATACTGCGGTGCTGGCGCGTCAATGGCGTTGTCTCCACCGGAAAATCCTTGACAAATGTGGGCGCGGTCAACCTGTTGCCCACTGTGTGCTCCCAGAGCTCTTCGACGAGTTTGCCGTGACCGAAGCCACGGTTGTCAGGAATCTCTACATCCAGTCGACGCGCGATGCCACGTAAGCGATCGACCGACGTCTGCGGTGTGATCTCTTCACCGAGTGCGTCCGACAGAGACGAATACATTCGTAGCGTCGCCCATTCTCCGTCGATGTCGTAGACACTGCCGTCGGGCATCGGAAGTTGTCTGGTCCCGATCGCCTCGTCGGCTACCTCTTGAATAAGCTCCCTGGTGACCACTGCCGAATCGTCATAGGTTCCATAGGTCTGGTAGGTCTCCAACATGGAGAATTCCGGGGAATGGGTGGAATCGGCTCCTTCGTTTCGGAACACTCGATTTAGTTCGAAGACCTTGTCGAAACCACCGACGATGCAGCGCTTGAGGAACAGTTCCGGCGCTATCCGCAGGTAAAGGTCGATGTCCAGGGCGTTGGAATGGGTGACGAACGGCCGGGCCGCTGCGCCACCGGCCAGCGTCTGCAACATCGGGCGTCTCGACTTCGAGGAACCCGCGGCGTTCCAGCGCATTCCTTATTGCGCGGATAACGGCAATCCGCTGTCGGGCCACCGCGCGCGCCTGCGGGCGCACGATCAGGTCGACGTAGCGCTGCCGAACCCGCGACTCTTCGCTCATTTCCTTGTGCGCGACCGGCAGCGGCCGCAGCGCCTTGGAGGCCATTCTGCCAGGAGTCGGCGAGAACGGACAACTCGCCGCGGCGCGAGCTGATCACGGTGCCGTGCACGTAGACGATGTCGCCGATATCGACGTCGGCCTTCCACGCGTCGAGCTCCTCCTGACCCACCTTGTCGAGGCTGATCATCGCCTGCAGATGGGTCCCGTCGCCGTCCTGGAGTGTCGCGAAGCACAGTTTTCCGGTGTTGCGCGCGAATACCACCCGGCCCGCGACACCGACGAGGTCATCGGTCGCGAAGTCGGTCGGCAGGTCAGGGTAGGCGGCGCGAATCTCGGCCAGGGTGTGGGTGCGTTCGATCGCGACGGGGTAAGGCTGGTGTCCCTCGGCCAGCAGGCGAGCACGCTTGTCCCGACGGATCCGGAACTGCTCGGGAATGGCAGTTTCGGCGTCTGGGAGGTCGGCAGAGCTCACGGCGTGCCAGCTTAAATGAACTCCTGCTGTCGGCTGCTATTGCCGCCCTGCACGCACACTCGATGGCGGCGGCAGACAGCCACATGGACAGTTAGCGCGCCGTCTTCAGCCGGCCGCGCTGAGCGTCGCGGTTGCGTTCGAACACCAGCCGCAGACCATGCAGAGTCAGATGCTGGTCGTAGTGGTCGACGGTGTGCAGTTCGGGCAGCAGCAGCGGCGCGGTATGCCCGGTGGCCACGATCGCGACGTCGTCGGCGGCGGAGAAACCGTTCACGTCCTCGCGGATTCGGCCGACCAAGCCGTCGACCAGCCCGGCAAAGCCGAACACCGCGCCGGCCTGCATGCATTCGACGGTGTTCTTGCCGACCACCGAACGGGGCCGGGCCAATCTCGACCCGACGCAGTGCAGCAGAGCGGGCCGCCGCGGCATCGGACGACACCTGCACGCCGGGCGCGATGGCGCCCCCGAGAAATTCGCCTTTAGCCGACACCACGTCCACGCAGATCGACGATCCGAAATCGACGACGATGGCGCCCTTACCGAACTTGTGAAATGCCGCCAGGCAGTTCACGATCCGGTCGGCACCCACCTCTTTCGGATTGTCGACCAGCAGCGGGATACCGGTGCGCACCCCGGGCTCGATCAGCACGTGCGGCACCGACGGCCAGTACTGGTCGAGCATGATCCGCACCTCGTGCAGCACCGACGGAACCGTGGACAGTCCGGCAGCGCCGGTGAGCCGCTCGGAATCCTCGCCGATCAGGCCGTCGATAGTGAGCGCCAGTTCGTCAGCGGTGACTTCGGATTCGGTGCGTATCCGCCACTGCTGGACGACCTTTGCGTGTCCGTTGGCCCCGGACAGCAGGCCGACGACGGTGTGGGTGTTGCGGACGTCGATGGCCAGCAGCACGGCTACCGCACACCGATCCGGGGGTCCAGCAACTCCCCCGCGTCAGCGGGCACGAAAGCCGGATCGTTACCCAGGTCGATCTGCTTGTTGTCGGCGTCGACGAACACGATCCGCGGCTGGTAGGCGCGCGCCTGTGCGTTCTCCATGGTTCCGTACGCGATCAGGATCACCAGATCACCCGGGTGAACGAGATGCGCTGCGGCTCCGTTGATTCCGATCACGCCGCTGCCGCGTTCGCCGGTGATCGCATAGGTGACGAGCCGGGCACCGTTATCGACGTCGACGATGGTCACCTGTTCGCCTTCGAGCAGGTCGGCGGCGTCCATCAGGTCGGCGTCGATCGTCACCGATCCGACGTAATGCAGGTCGGCCTGGGTGACGGTGGCGCGGTGGATCTTCGACTTCAGCATCGTCCGTAACATCAATTCCTCCCAGGTGATTCGTACTGTCCGTCCGCTCCGGCCGCGCCGGTGCCGGCGAAAGTTCCGATTTGAATCGCGATGTTGTCCAGCAGTCTGGTGGTGCCGAGCCGGGCCGCAACCAGCAGCCGGGCAGATCCATTGCGGGGCAACGGGCCAAGCCCGGCGTCGCGCAGCTCCAGGTAGTCCACCACGACCCCGGGCACAGCGTCGAGCACCGCGCGCGCTGCGTCCAGGGCAGCCGCCGCGCCGGCCGGTGCGGCGTGCGCGCCGGCCGTCAGCGCCGCTGAAAGCGCCACGGCCGCTTCCCGTTGCACCGGGTCCAGGTAGCGGTTGCGCGACGACATCGCCAGCCCGTCGGGTTCCCGCACGGTCGGCACGCCGACCACCTGAACGTCGACGTTCAAGTCGGCGACCATCTGCCTGATCAGCACCAGCTGCTGGTAGTCCTTCTCGCCGAAGAACGCCCGGTCCGGACCGCACGATCTGCAGCAGCTTCAGCACGACGGTCAGCACTCCGGCGAAATGGGTTGGCCGCGATCCGCCTTCGAGCTCAGCAGCCAGTGGGCCGGGTTGCACGGTGGTGCGCAGGCCGTCGGGATACATTGCCGCGGCGGTCGGCGTGAACACCATCTCCACGCCTTCACCGCGCAGCAGCGCCAAATCGTCGTCGAGCGTGCGGGGGTAGGCGTCGAGATCTTCGCCGGCGCCGAATTGCAGCGGGTTGACGAAGATCGACACCACGACCACCGAGCCGGGCACCCGTTTGGCGGCGCGCACCAGGGAGATGTGACCTGTCGTGCAGCGCGCCCATCGTGGGCACCAACATCACCCGCCGGCCGGTATGCCGCAGCGCGCGGCTGACGTCGGCGACATCACGCGGCGCCGAGTACACATTGAGTTCGCCCGGCTCAAAGGCGGGACGCAGGTCCGTTTTCGCGTTCATCGCGCCAACACCTCGACGACGTCCGCGGGAGCGTGGGCGCGCTTTGCGGTCCGCAGCGCGTTGACCCGATATGCCTGGGCCAGTTGCGGGTCCACAGCCGTCAGTGCGGCCAGATGGCCGGCGACCGCGGCCGCATCACCGCGGGCGACCGGGCCGGTCAGCGCGGCCTGTCCGCGCTGCAGCGTGTTCTCCAGCGCCGCCCGGGCCAACGGCCCGACGATGCGTTCGGCGAGGCCGCCCGGCTGGTTGTCGACGCGTTGTTGGCCGAGCAGTTCTCTGCCCGCGCAGTGCGGCGCGCAACGCCTCGAGAGCATCGGCCAGCACCGTCACGATGTGGTTGCCCGCATGGGCCAGCGCAGCGTGGTAGAGGATGCGGGCGTCCTCGCGCACACAGAACGGCTCCCCGCCCATCTCCAGCACCAGCGACTGCGCGATCGCATACCCGACGTCGTCGGCCGCGGTGATCCCGAAGCAGGTGTCCGGCAGCCGGCTGATGTCCTCGTCGGAGCCGGTGAATGTCATCGCCGGGTGAATGGCCAGCGGTATGCAACCCTGCTGGGTCAGCGGCGCGAGAATGCCGATCCCGTTGGCGCCGGACGTGTGCGCCACGATCGTTCCAGGCCGCACCGCCGAGGTGGCGGCCAAGCCGGACACCAGGCCCGGCAGTTCGCTGTCGGTAACCGCCAACAGCAGCAGCTCAGCTCCGGCGGCGACGTCCGGCGGCGGCAACACCGGGGTATCGGGCAGCCGGCGCTCCGCCCTCTGCAGGGACGCATGGGAGATGGCGCTGCACGCCACCACGACGTGGTCGGCGCGCTCCAGCGCAACTCCCAGCGCGGTGCCTACCCGGCCGGCGGAGATGATCCCCACCTTGAGCCTGGCCGGGCGCAAACCGTCGAACTGCACCATCGCAGACGACCTCACACGTTTCTTGGTTCGTTCCAGTCCCATGCTTGAGTGGGTACCGGACGGTCACCAAGACTGTAGTCGATTTATGCGGCAGGGCCCAGCTCAGCCGCCGCGGCGACGACGCCGGCCGCCGCCGGTCGGCTCAACCTGCAGCCGCGCCAGCAGGTCGGCCACCGACTGGCCACCGGTTTCCGAGGCCGATCCATCGTGGCTTGCCGGTTCTGCCGGGCCGACGGGCCCCGGCTCGGCGCTGCGGTGCCGGGGCGCGGGCTCGGGAGATGGCGGCGGAGCCAGTCGGGGCGGCGGCGGGCTGGGAGCAGGAGCCGGTCGCGGCGGCGGGGCAGCAGGTGGTGGCGGCTGTGGGGGCTGACCAAGTCCGGGATCCCCCTGGTTCCCTTCTGAGCTCCCGATGCCATAGTCGCGGTACTCCGCCGAATGGCGGGACCGCGACCGGCGACCGCCGTATCCCCGTGCCACCTCGACGTGACCAAGCGGGCTCTCCTGATCCTCCGGGCTGGAATGCCGAGCACCCTGTCGCCGGCCCGATGGCGGGGCAGGCGGCGCAGTGACGGAGTCGGCAGACGCCCAGTGGCTGCCGGGTGCCCCGGGGGGCAACCACTGTCCGTCAAAGCCGACCGGTTGCCAGGCCGACGGCTCCGGTTGCGGCAAAGGTGTTTGCGGCGGCGGCGCGGCAGGCGGTGCAGGTGGTGTCCGGTGGCGAGGCTCGAACAGCGGATCGGGTTGGGCCGGCGGGGCCTCGTAATGCAGCCGGGGCCGCTCCCGCGAGTGCTCCCTGGCGGCTGCGGGCTGCCGGGGCGGCAGCAGTGGCTCCTCCGGCACGTCGATAATCGCAACTTCCTCGGTGCGGCCGGCAGCTTCGCGCTGGCGGACCGCCCTAACCCGATCGCTGGACACCCAGTCGGCAGACGGGCTCTCGTCATTCTGGGCGCGATCGGTCAAAGCACGTGCGGTGCTTGCCTCTTTACCCACAGTTTCGAGCGCAGGCCGGTGCTCGAGGTCCGCGTCGAACAAGATCTCCAGGCTGGTTCGCAGTGCGGACAGTTCCGCGCGCAGCGCCGCCACCTCGTCAGCTGCCGCACCGCGCAGCTCGGAGGCCAGCTCGCGGCGCAGTTGAGACTCCACGGTCAGCTCGTACTCGCGGCGGGCCGAGATTTCGCGATCAAGTTGAAGGTCGTAGACCAGCTTCAGATCGCGTACCCGAGCCTGGTCCGCGTCGACTTGGCGGCGGTACTGCACCGACACGAATGCGCCGGCGACTGCGGCCCACAGCGCCAGGATCACAGCGAGCTTGAGAAGTTCCACGCGATTGGTGAAAACCAGTGCGGAACTGGCCCCAATTGCGAGGACCAGCAACGTCGTCAAGAGCACCCAACCCGGCCTGCGGCCGCCGCGCCGGACACGGGCGCCGCGGGACAGAACGGTCATGGCCTGACTGTACCTGGGCGAGGTCAATCCGCGTGTCGCGCCAGTCCGGCGATTCTCACGCCGAATCAATTAGGGCCAAATACCGGCCTCAGCGACGTCTCATGCGTGCCCGATTCAAAGGCCGCGTCACGGCCAGCAACGTCGGCGAGCGAGCTAGACATCCGCGCCTTCGCCGTGCTCGGTCGGATCCTGCGGAGATTTGCAGCAATGTTGCAGCCACAGCGCGGCAACTACCAAAGCCAGCGCGCTGAGGGCCGCCACCACCGTGCCGGTGGTGTCCTCGGCGGCCACCCGCAGCCATGCCCGCCGGGGCACCAGGTACACCAACACGCCGATCCACCAACCCAGCACCAGCGCACCCACCCAGGCCGACGCCTTGGCGATCATCAGGCCGCGCGCCACCGCGAGCGGGTGCAGCCAACCGGGCCCGTCTCCGATCTCGCCATTGCTGATCTTGGCCCGCACGTAGCGAGCCCACAGCGCCTCGGCGACAGCGACCCCGAGCAGCGACATGCCGGTCCACACCGTGATCGGCGGGAACCACCGGAACAGCACCACGACCAGTAGATAACCCACCACCGCAGCCCCGGCCACCACGGCCGCCAGGTCACGTTTGCGGGTCGGGCCCATCAGCTTTCCAATGTCAGCGGCGTCAGCCACACACTCGCCCGGTCGGCCGGCTCCAGCTCGGCCAGCAGCCGGGCCACGGACCGCGGGCCCTCGGCGACCGTAAGCTCAGCAGTCGGCTCGACGTCCAGCCACGGGACCATCACGAAAGGCCGCAGATGGGCCAGCGGGTGCGGCAGCGTCAGGTTGCTGTCGTGCGCGATTACTTCGACTCGACCGGCCGGGGAGACCTCGTAGCAGGCGACCAGGTCGACGTCGAGAGTTCGCGGACCCCAGCGCTGGCCGCGCACCCTGCCCGCGGCCCGCTCGAACTCCTGAGCCCGGCGCAGCCAGGCATGGCCGTCGCGGGCCGGGTCGTTAGCGATCAGCACCGCGTTGAGGAACGGCCCCTGCTCCACACTGCCCCAGGGGTCCGACTCGTACACGCGGGACACCGCGACCAGCGCCTCACCGAGCCCGTCGACGACCGCCCGCAGCCGTGCCAGGCGGTCCCCCAGGTTCGAGCCGATCGACAGCACTGCCCAGGTCATACCGCCCCGCCCGCAGGGATTACCGAACCTCGTCCACCGCGCCGCGACCGCCGGATCACCACCGCAACGTCAGCGAACGGTTGCGGGATGGCCGCCTGCGGCTTGTGGACCACCACCTCAACGGCATGCACGCGCTCGTCGTCCATCACCCCGTCGGCGATCTCGGCCCCGACCGTTTCGATCAGGTTTCGCGCGGGTCCGCCCACGATCTCGGCCGCCCGCTGGGCCAGACCGGCGTAGTCATAGGTGTCGGCCAGATCGTCGCTCGCCGCGGCGCCCACCAGGTCGATCCACACGGTGATGTCGATGACAAAGCGCTGCCCGGCCACCCGCTCGTGGTCGTAGACCCCGTGCCGGCCGTGAACAGTCAAGCCGCGCAACTCGATTCGGTCAGCCATCGCGTCCAGCCCCTTCCGCCCCCTGCCACGCTTCGACGACCTTGAGCGCGTCGACCGATGCCCGCACATCGTGTACCCGCACACCCCAGGCCCCGTGCAGGGCAGCCAGCGCGGAAATCACCGCCGTCGCCGTCTCACGCCCGTCGGGCGGCCGGACCGCGCCGCCAGGCCGGGCCAGCAGCGCACCGAGGAAGCGCTTACGCGAGGCGCCCAGCAATACCGGGACCCCGGTGGCGACCAACTCCGGCAAGGCATGCAGCAGCGCCCAATTGTGTTGTCCTGTCTTGGCGAATCCAAGCCCGGGATCGATCACCAGCTTTGCCGGATCGACGCCCGCTGCCACCGCGTCGGCAACGCTGGCCAGTAGGTCGGCGCGCACTTGCGCCACCACATCGCGGTAGTCGGGTACTTCATGCGGGCCGTCCGCCGACACCGGCCGCCAGTGCATCAGCACCCACGGCACACCGGCTTCGGCCACCAGCGGCGCCATCGCCGGGTCGGCCCGTCCACCGGACACGTCGTTGACGATCCGCGCGCCGTTCTCCAGCGCCGACCGCGCGACATCCGCGTGCATGGTGTCGATGCTGACGTTAATGCCCTGTGCTGCAAGATCTTTGACGACGGGGACCACGCGAGACGTTTCGACCCGAGGGTCGATCCGTACCGCACCGGGCCGAGTCGACTCGCCCCCGACGTCGACGATGCCCGCGCCTTCGGCGGCCATTGCCAGACCATGCGCGACGGCGCCTTCAACATCGAGATAACGCCCGCCATCCGAGAATGAGTCGTCGGTGACGTTGAGAACCCCCATTACCTGCACGGGCGCCGGGCTCACTTACGCAGGATGAGGTCCAGCGCTTCGGCTCGAGAAGCGGCGTCGGTCTTGAACTGACCACGCACCGCCGACGTCGTCGTGATGGCACCGGGCTTGCGGACACCGCGCATCGCCATGCATAGGTGCTCGGCCTCGACCACGACGATTACCCCGCGCGGTTCGAGCTTCGCACCAGGGCGTCGGCGATCTGGCTGGTGAGCCGCTCCTGCACCTGCGGCCGCTTGGCGTAGAGGTCTACCAGCCGGGCGATCTTCGACAGCCCGGTCACCCTGCCGTCCTCGCCTGGGATGTAGCCGACATGGGCCACCCCGTGGAACGACACCAGATGGTGTTCGCAGGTGGAGTACATCGGGATCTCCTTGACCATCACCAGCTCGTCGTGCTCTTCGTCGAACATGGTGTTCAGCACCGAGTCGGGGTCGGTGTACAGCCCGGCGAAAATCTCGCGGTAGGCGCGGGCGACCCGGGCCGGGGTTTCTTCGCAGACCATTGCGCTCCGGGTCCTCGCCGATCGCGACACAGCAGCTCGCGGACGGCCGCCTCGGCGCGTGGCTGGTCGAACACCCGTATGTCCGACGGCTCCGCGGCGGGGGTCCAAGCGGGAATCCAGCTGCGACATCGAATGCCTCCGTTCGTTCAGCCGTGGGCCGGCGGGTTGGACCGAGTCACGTCCTTGTCGTGCCGGTCTGAGGTCGCATCGGGCATACGGTGTCGGATCGATCAGACGGCGGCGATACGGGCTGACCTTGATAGCTCGGCTGCCGGCTGCGGCCCATCGGACGACTGCGGGGGCCAGCCGGGCGCGTGCCAGCCGGCCGGGGCGCCGTAGTCGGGCTGGGTGGAGCGGCCACCATCGGTGCCGTGAGAACCGTTGGCGCCGCGGCCGGTTCCGCCGTTGCCTCCGCTGCGCAGCGTCCGCGTCCTCGGCGGCCCGCGTGGCCCGCGCGATCGCCGTCTTGAACGCCGGCTCGGGGATCGGCCTGGGCCATGGCTCGCCGCGTTCGATCGCCAGCTCGCCGGGCGTCTTGATCGGCGGCTTGTCCGACGGGATGCGGCCACCGAAATCGTCGAACATGGTCAGCCGGGGCCGCTTCTTGACGTCGGCGAAGATCGCCTGCAGCTCGGCGCCGGTGCAGGGTCTCCTTCTCCAGCAGCTCGCCGGCCAGAGTGTCGAGCACGTCGCGGTACTCGGTGAGGATCTCCCACGCCTCGGTGTGCGCGGCCTCGATGAGCTTGCGGACCTCGTCGTCGATGTCGCGCGCGACCTCGTGGCTGTAATCGGACTGGGTGCCCATCGTGCGGCCCAGGAACGGGTCGCCGTGCTCGGTGCCGTACTTGACGGCGCCGAGCTTGGCGCTCATGCCGTACTCGGTGACCATCGCGCGGGCGATCTTGGTGGCCTGCTCGATGTCGGACACCGCGCCCGGTGGTCGGCTCGCGGAACACCAGTTCCTCGGCGGCGCGCCCACCCATCGCGAACACCAGCCGGGCGATCATCTCCGAGCGGGTCATCAGGCCCTTGTCGTCCTCGGGCACCGACGACCGCGTGCCCGCCGGTGCGGCCGCGGGCCAGGATCGTCACCTTGTAGATCGGCTCGATGTCGGGCATCGCCCAGGCCGCCAGGGTGTGCCCGCCCTCGTGGTAGGCGGTGATCTTCTTCTCCTGCTCGCTGATGATGCGGCCCTTGCGGCGCGGGCCGCCGATCACCCGGTCGACGGCCTCCTCCAGCGCGGCGCCGGTGATGACGGTGCCGTTCTCCCGGGCGGTCAGCAGCGCCGCCTCGTTGATGACGTTGGCCAGGTCGGCGCCGGACATGCCGACGGTCCGCTTGGCCAGCCCGTCGAGGTCGGCGTCGGGGGCGATCGGCTTGCCCTTGCGAGTGCACCCGCAGCACCGCGCGGCGGCCCGCCAGGTCGGGGTTGGACACCGGGATCTGCCGGTCGAAGCGGCCGGGCCGCAGCAGCGCCGGGTCGAGGATGTCGGGCCGGTTGGTGGCCGCGATCAGGATGACGCCCGGCGCGCTCGCCGAAGCCGTCCATCTCGACCAGCAGCTGGTTGAGCGTCTGCTCGCGCTCGTCGTGGCCGCCGCCCAGGCCGGCGCCGCGCTGGCGGCCGACGGCGTCGATCTCGTCGACGAAGATGATGCACGGGCTGTTCTGCTTGGCCTGCTCGAACAGGTCGCGCACGCGCGAGGCGCCGACGCCGACGAACATCTCGACGAAGTCCGAGCCGGAGATGGTGAAGAACGGCACGCCGGCCTCGCCCGCGACGGCGCGGGCCAGCAGCGTCTTGCCGGTGCCGGGCGGCCCGTAGAGCAGCACGCCCTTGGGGATCTTGGCGCCCAGCGCCTGGTACCGCGTCGGGTTCTGCAGGAAGTCCTTGATCTCGTAGAGCTCCTCGACCGCCTCGTCGACGCCGGCGACGTCGGCGAAGGTGGTCTTGGGCATGTCCTTGGACAGCTGCTTGGCCTTCGACTTGCCGAAGCCGAAGCCCATCCGGCCGCCGCCCTGCATGCGGGAGAACATCACGAACAGGCCGACCAGCAGCAGCAGCGGCAGCATGTAGACCAGCAGCGAGCCCGAGCATGCTGCCCTGGTTGACGACGGTGTTGATCTTGGCGTTCTTGGCGCTCAGCGCGTCGAACAGGTCGACCGCGTACCCGGTCGGGTACTTGGTGATGACCTTGTCGCTGTCCTCGGTGTCGCTGTTGCCGTTCTTCAGCTCCAGCCGCAGCTGCTGCTCGCGGTCGTCGATCTGCGCGCTCTTGACGTTGTCGCTGTTGATCTGGGCCATCGCCACCGAGGTGTCGACGGGCTTGAAACCGCGGGTGTCGTCACTGAAGTAGAAGAACGACCAGCCGAGCAACAGCACGACGGCGATCACCGTTAGGGTGCGGATCACGTTTTTCCGGTTCATCAATCATCGGCCGTGCCGGCCAGGTCCTTCCGATACGCGCAGCTGGAAGTCCAGGCTACCGCTAGTGGCGATCGCCAGCCCCGGCAGAGCCGGGGCGCAGCGGATCGCCACCATCCTGTAGACCAACGACCGGTAGTTCCCGATGCCCGGCGACAATGCGGCCCGCATGGCGGGCGGAGGTGGGGGTACCGCCCGCTTGCGGGACAGAGCCAGGCAATCAGATCGGACCCGGAAGGTGGCAAACGATCCCGGCCGCCAACCCCGGTCCGAGCCTGCCCGCCAAGCATCATGCCGGCGTCGCACCGGAACGCCACCGTCACGCCGGCGTGACGCTTGGCGCCCCGACGCGGCTGACGAGCGGTGAGGAACCGGCCCTTCTCAGCCCGGTGCCGTTGTGATTTGGTGAGACCATGGGTACAGTCTCGGGGACCGAACGGTTAGTCGACACCAACGGCGTGCAGCTGCGGGTGATCGAGGCCGGGGACCGCGGGCGCGCCGGTGGTGGTACTGGCCCACGGCTTTCCCGAACTGGCCTACTCCTGGCGGCACCAGATCCCGGCCCTGGCCGACGCCGGCTACCACGTGCTGGCTCCCGATCAGCGCGGCTACGGCGGCTCGTCGCGTCCGGAAGCGATCGAGGCCTACGACATCCACCAGCTGACCGCCGACCTCGTCGGCCTGCTCGACGACGTCGGCGCCGAGCGCGCGGTCTGGTCGGCCACGACTGGGGCGCCGTGGTGGTGTGGAACGCCCCGCTGCTGCACCCTGACCGGGTCGCCGGCGGTCGCGGCATTGAGCGTCCCGCCGATACCCCGCCCGCAGGTGCCGCCGACGCAGGCGTTCCGCGCGCATGTTCGGCGAGAACTTCTTCTACATCCTCTATTTCCAGGAGCCCGGCGTCGCCGACGCCGAACTCGACGGCGACCCGGCCCGCACGATGCGCCGGATGATGGGCGGCCTGCGGACGACCGGCGACCAGCAGCGCTGCGCTGCGGATGGTCGCCCCCGGCCCCGAAGGTTTCATCGACCGGCTGCCGGAACCCGACGGGCTGCCCGACTGGATCAGCCAGGACGAACTCGACCACTACGTCGGCGAGTTCACCCGCACCGGCTTCACCGGCGGCCTGAACTGGTACCGCAATTTCGACCGCAACTGGGAGACCACGGCCGAACTCGCCGGCGCCACCATCTCGTGCCGTCGTTGTTCATCGCCGGGACGGCCGACCCGGTGTTGTCATTCACCCGCACCGACCGGGCTTCGGAGGTGATCACCGGCCCGTACCGCGAGGTGATGATCGACGGCGCCGGGCACTGGCTGCAGCAGGAACGGCCCGACGAGGTGAACGCGACACTTGCTGGAGTTCCTCAAAGGAGTGGAATGGTGATGGGTGCTCCGATGCGATTCGGCGTCTTTATCACGCCGTTTCATCCAACCGGCCAATCCCCAACGGTGGCATTGGAATACGACATGGAGCGCGTCGTCGCGCTGGACCGCCTGGGGTACGACGAAGCGTGGTTCGGCGAACACCATTCCGGCGGCTACGAACTGATCGCCTGCCCGGAAGTGTTCATCGCCGCCGCGGCCGAGCGGACCAAGCACATCCGGCTGGGCACCGGCGTGGTCTCGCTGCCCTACCACCATCCGCTGATGGTGGCCGACCGCTGGGTGCTGCTGGATCACCTGACCCGCGGCCGGGTCATGTTCGGCACCGGTCCCGGCGCGCTGCCGTCGGACGCCTACATGATGGGCATCGATCCGATCGATCAACGGCGGATGATGCAGGAGTCTCTCGAGGCGATCCTCGCGCTGTTCCGCGCCGCGCCAGATGAGCGCATCGACCGCCACTCCGACTGGTTCACCCTGCGGATGCGCAGTTGCACATCCGTCCCTACACCTGGCCGTATCCGGAGATCTCCACGGCTGCAATGATTTCGCCGTCCGGGCCGCGGCTGGCCGGTGCGCTGGGCACGTCGCTGCTGTCGCTGTCGATGTCGGTGCCCGGTGGCTACGCGGCGCTGGAGAACACCTGGGAGGTGGTGTGCGAGCAGGCCGCCAAAGTCGGCCGGGATGAGCCTAAACGCGGCGACTGGCGGGTGCTGAGCATCATGCATCTCGCCGACACCCGCGACCAGGCGATCGACGACTGCACCTACGGGTTGCCGGATTTCGCGAAGTACTTTGGCGCGGCCGGGTTCGTCCCGCTGGCCAACGCTGTGGAAGGCGCGCAGTCACCGCCGGAGTTCGTCGAAGAGTATGCGGCCAAGGGAAATTGCTGCATCGGCACACCTGACGACGCGATCGCGCACATCGAAGACCTGCTGGACCGCTCGGGCGGTTTCGGGACGCTGCTGTTACTCGGCCATGACTGGGCCTCACCGCAGGCGACTTTCCACTCCTATGATCTGTTCGCCCGCAGGGTGATTCCGCACTTCAAAGGGCAGCTCGAAGCGCCGCGGGCATCTCACGACTGGGCCAAAGACAAGCGCGAGGATTTGATCGGACGGGCCGGCCAGGCCATCGTGCAAGCCATCACCGAGCACGTGGCGGAACACGAAGACAGCCAGAGCTGATGCGCGCCGCGGTGTTGCGGGACGGGCGCATGGTCTACCGGGACGACGTGCCCGACCCGGTACCCGGACCGGGCCAGGTGCTGGTCGCTGTCCGGTCGTGTGGGATATGCGGCTCTGACCTGCATTTCGCCGCTCACGGCGGCGAGACGCTGGCACTGACCGCTCAGATGGCACGCGGTGCCGGCGGCATGGACGTCGACCTGAACCGCGACGTCTTCATGGGTCACGAATTCAGCGCCGAGATACTCGAAGCCGGACCCGACACCGCAACCCATCCACCGGGAACCTTGGTCACGTCGCTCCCGGTGTTGTTGTCCGCCAAGGGCGTCAAGCCGATCGTCTACAGCAACAGCACGATCGGCGGCTACGCCGAACGGATGCTGCTCTCGGCCCCGCTCCTGATGCCTATCCCCAACGGCCTGGACCTCAAACATGCCGCCCTGACCGAGCCCATGGCGGTGGGGTTGCATGCTGTCAATAAGTCGAACATTGCGCCCGGCGAGACCGCCCTGGTGCTTGGTTGCGGTCCGATCGGCATCGCCATCATCGCGGCGCTTCGGACGCATGGCGTCGAAACCATTGTGGCAGCTGATTTTTCACCGAAACGGCGTGAAATCGCTGTCACAATGGGTGCGCACCAGGCGCTAGATCCGGCGCAGGGCTCGCCATTCGACACGGTCAAACCCGCTGTGGTGTTCGAGGCGGTGGGGGTACCCGGAATGATCGACGACGTCTTGTCACGGGCGCGGCCGGGCACGCGGCTGGTCGTCGCCGGGGTGTGCATGCAACCCGACACCGTGCATCCGTTCTTCGCGATCGCCAAGGAGATCAACGTGCAATTCGTACTCGCCTACGCCCCGGACGAGTTCGCTGAATCGTTGCGCGCGATCGCCGAAGGTGACATCGACGTCAGCCCGCTGATCACCGGAGAGGTCGGCCTGGACGGGGTCGGCGCGGCCTTCGACGACCTGGCCGACCCCGAGCGGCACTGCAAGATCCTGGTCACGCCGTAGGGCGCGGGTTAGGCCCAGCTGGAGCCGACCGCGCTGTCGGTGCTGGCCATGTTGCTGCCGGCGGTCTGTACCTTGGCGCCGTGGGCGTCGACATCGCCGAACTGATAGTTGATCGTCATCGTCAAAAGTCTCCTGATGTGTGGTTGGACGGTGGCTGGCTGCTCAGGACCTGCTGGGAAGCCTGCTCCCGCTGCTCGTGGTTATTGGCATCACAAATCATCCTGTCCCGCAACCTATTCAGCATGGTGACGTATCCGCTTCCACGACAATCATGTGTAGTAATGGTCGGCGAGCGAGCTGAAAACAGGATGGTGGCCCCCTTTTCGTTATCCCCCGACCGGCAGCTGTGGCATCACGGTCAGCTTGATCCCGTATCGGGGAGCAGCAAAGGCGCTTAGGCCGCGCCCGGCCCCACCCATCATCGGCAACCCGCCCATGGTGTGTGTGCCGGGTTCAGCGGCCGCGGCAGCCCCGACGCTGCTAACCAGCGACGCCGTGGCGGGGCTTACCGCCGGAGCCGCGGCGGCCCAGGTCTGCGGCACCGACAAGGCCCCGATCGAGGCCGCCTTACCCGCAGCTCCCAAACCGGCGCCCAGACCTGCGGCAGGAATGGCGGCCGGCAACGCTTCCGCGGCGCCCTTAGCGGCACCCACGGCGGCCTTGGCCGCGTCGGCGGCCGGCTTGGCGAGCGACTCAAAATTGTGTTCGATGCCCTGCACGGTCTGGAAAGTGGTTACGAAGAGCCTCGTAGGAGAAATCATTTTCGAAAAACCGTCAATGGTCGAGCCGGCATCCAGTGTGTCCGATCCGGTCACCGACGCCACCACGTCGCCAAGCAGTCCAGACACGATCACACCGTCGCCGTTGGAGTTCCAGGCGTGCCCGGTCAGGCCGAGCACATCCGTGATCTCGCCCGGATACGCCCCCAACCCAAGCTGCGACAGCATGTCCGGCATCGCTGAGGTCAGTTGCGACAACCCCTGCAGGTTGGTGGCGGCTGAGGTGCCGACGGCTTGGGAGACTGCGACAGCCTGGCTGGCCAGCCCGCCCGGGCTGGTAGCGGGCGCCGGCCCGGTAAACGGCGTCAACGTCGACGCGGCTGCCGATGCACCGGCATAGCTGTACATCGCGGCGGCGTCCTGGGCCCACATTTCGGCGTATTCAGCCTCGGTGGCCGCGATCGCCGGGGTGTTCTGGCCAAAAATGTTCGTCGCCAGCAACGCCATCAACAACGCCCGGTTGGCCTCAATCACCGGCGGTGGCACCGTCGCGGCAAACGCCCCCTCATAGGCAGCCGCCGCCGCGGCGGCCTGAGTGGCGGCTTGTTCGGACTGCCCGGCGGCGCTGCTCAGCCACGCCACGTGCGGTGCGGCGGCGGCCGCCAGGGACGCCGACGCCGGACCCAGCCAGGGACCACTGGTCAGGCCCGAGATCACCGACCCGTAGGAGGCCGCCGTGGTGTTCAGCTCGGTGGCCAAACCCTCCCAGCTCGCCGAGGCGGCCAGCATCGGCCCTGAGCCGGGCCCGGAATACATCAGCCCGGAATTGATCTCCGGCGGTAGCATCGCGAAATCCACAATTACTCCCTCGCCTAACCACACGCGGTGGCATTAGCGGCCTCGGTGGCCGCATACGAACCGGCGCTGACGCCCAACGTGGCCGCCAACATGTCTTGGACCACCGCGGCCTGGGCACTAACCGCCTGATACAGCTGTGCGTGCGCAACGAATTGCGCGGCGGTCAGCACCGATACGACATCAGCGGCGGCGGGAACCACCGCCGTCGTCGGGGCTGCCGCGGCTGCACTTCCGGCCCTCATCGCCGCGGTGATCCCGTGCAGATCCCCGGTTGCCGCGGCCAGCATCTCCGGTTGTGCGATCACGATCGACATGCGCCTTCCTCCTTCAATAGCACTTGTTTTCAACGACTTTCAGTGATCCACCGCCTTGACTGAAGTCGCTCGGCAGTCACGTTAGGCAGCCATTTCTGGCCAAGCCAGCATTCACGCAAGCTGTTCACAACAGAGTCAATAACTATTCATTTGTTGCATGATTCGTTATCCACTGCATCACTTAGTTTGCGAATCGAATGTATTAGAATTCAATATGAACTTGGCAGCTATGGCCGCGGCATCCGTTAAAGTGCCGCAATTTCTATTTATCCGGCGCTGGCTCATTAGAATTCAATATGAACTTGGCAGCGATTGCCAAAACTTGCGTTAAGGTGCCGCAGTTTCCGTTTATCCGTTACGGGATTAGCGGGATGCGGACGATTGACCGGTTCGGGACCGCCCATGACAACCACGGCGGCACAGGAGAGCAGATCGGCACCTGCACAACCGCCGCGACGTCGTTTTAGTCAGGTAGATGGATGTCGCCACGCTGCAACAGGCGTCGGCTCATTCGGCGCGCCTGAGAGACTAGGGTGCCAGCATGCCGATCCGATGGAGCGCCCCGGGATTCGTCCGCAAGTCGATTGCCTTGGCCGTCGCCGGCTTGGCCGCCGCCTCGCTGTCAGCCTGTGATTCTCACAATTCGGCGCCGCCAGCGGCAAATCCCCGTCAGGTGACCGTGTTCGGATCGGGGCAAGTACAAGGTGTCCCGGACACGTTGACCGCCGACGTCGGTATCCAGTTCACCGCGGGCGACGTCACAAGCGCGATGAACCAGACCAACGACCGCCAGCAGGCAGTCATCGACGCGCTGGTGGGCGCCGGGCTGGACCGCAAAGACATCCAGACCACCGAGGTCACCCTGGCGCCGCAATACAGCAATCCCGAGCCCGCCGGAACCGCCACCATCACCGGCTACCGCGCCGACAACGCGATTGAGGTCAGGATCCACCCGACCGATGCCGCATCGCGGCTGCTGGCCCTCATCGTCAGCACCGGCGGCGACGCCACCCGGATCAGTTCGGTCAGCTACTCGATCGCCGACGACTCGCAACTGGTGAAGGATGCGCGTGCACGCGCCTTCCAAGATGCCGAGAACCGTGCCCAGCAGTACGCCCAGCTGTCCGGGCTCAACCTGGGCAAAGTGCTATCCATATCGGAGGCAGCCGGCTCCACGCCCTCCCGGGAAGGGTCGCCGGCGCCGCGCGGCGTATCGCCGGTGCCGCTGGAACCCGGCCAGCAGACGGTGAGCTTCTCGGTGACCGCAGTGTGGGAACTGAATTAGGCGCTACTGATAGACCCTGGGGTCCAGCGTCCCGATATACGGCAAGTCGCGGTAGCGTTCGGCGTAGTCCAGCCCGTAGCCCGACCACGAAGTCGTTGGGGATGTCGAAGCCCACGTAAGCGATTTCGACGTTGGCGCCTACCGCCTCGGGCTTGCGCAGCAGCGTGCACACCCGCAACGAACGCGGATGCCGGCGTCGCCAGGTTGCGCAACAGCCAGGAAAGCGTGAGGCCGGAGTCGACGATGTCCTCGACGATCAGCACATCGCGATCGTGGATGTCGCGGTCGAGGTCCTTGAGGATCCGCACCACCCCCGACGAGGATGTCGAGGACCCGTAGGAGCTGACTGCCATGAACTCGAGCTGTGTCGGCAGCGCAATGGCGCGCGCCAGGTCGGTAACGAACATCACCGCGCCCTTCAACACGGTGATCAGCAGCAGATCCTGGCCGGTGGCGGCGGATAGGTCGCGATAGTCGTTACCGATCTGCGCGCCCAGCTCGGCGATGCGGGACTGAATCTGTTCCTCGGTGAGCAGCACCGACTTGATGTCCCCCGGGTACAGCTCCGCTGTCTGCCCGGGGGTGATCGCCGAGGAGCTCTGGGTCACGTCCACAGCGTGCCACGCCACCGGGTGAACAACCAACGCGGCGGTCAAATCGGTTCGTGTCGCAACGTCAGTACGCCGTCGCGCCGCCCGGCGAACAGTCGCTGACCGCGCAATGCGGACCCGACCGCCACACCGCCCTGGCCGCGCCAAGCGGTAACCAGCCTGTCCACGCCGCGGATCTGCTTGTCGGTCAGCCCGGTGGCACCGCCGGCCAGCAGCCAGCCGCGGATCACCCTGCGACGTACCGGGTCGGGCAGCGTGGTCAACGCCCGGGTCTTCAGCCCGGACCCAGCCGTGACCTGCAAAGCTTGGGCCAGCGCCCGGGCCGCGATCGTGTCGATCAGCTCGGTGTCCTCGCGCAACGCCGTCGCGGTGCGAGCCAGCGCCTCGGCAACACCCCCGCCCAGCGACGTCCTCCAGCAGTGGCAGCACCTCCTGGCGCAACCGGGTCCGGGTGAAGCGCCGGTCGGTGTTATGCGGGTCCTGCCACGCGGTCAGACCCAGTTCCAGGCAGGCGGCGTGCGTCACGGCTGCGTCGCACCGCCAGCAGCGGCCGGCACCACGGCGGATCGTGCGGACGCATACCGGCAATCGACCGGGCCCCCGAACCGCGGCCGAGCCCCAGCAGCACCGTCTCGGCCTGATCGTCGAGGGTGTGAGCCAACAGAACCGGCGCCGTCGCGGGGGGCGTCCAGCGCAGCGTAGCGGGCGGCGCGCGCCGCCGCCTCCGGGCCGCCACCGGTACCCACCTGAACGCAAAGCACCCGTGCGTCAACACATCCCAACGAGATGGCCTGCGCCTGCGCGGTTTCGGCGACCGCGGCCGAATCGGGCTGCAAGCCGTGGTCCACGATCAGCGCGGTGGTGGGCAGCAGCTGGGCCGCCGACGGCGCTGAGCGCCAACGAGTCGGGGCCGCCGGAAAGCCCGACACACCACCGATCGGCGGTGTCGAGATAGACCTCGGCGAATTTCTCGGCAGCCGTGCGCAGCTGCGCTACAGCACCCTGTCGATCCATCGCTGCGGGTTTTCGATCTCGGCAGGCAGGGGCAGCGTCTCCGGACCCGACCAGATCGTGTTGAACCGCTTCATCCCGACCCGGCCCACCACGTCGTCGACGAACGCCTTGCCGCGGGTGTACTGGCTGAGCTTGGCGTCGAAGCCCAAGCAGCGCGCGCAGCAGTCGCTGCAGCGGCGGCTGTGCGCGATGACGCCGTTCGTCGAAGCGACGGCGGATGGTCGCCACCGACGGCACCACCACCGGTCCGACCGCATCCATCACATGCTCGGCGTGGCCTTCCAGCAGCGTGCCCAAGCACCAAGCAGTTGATCCAGGGCCTTACGTTGCGGCTCGGACTGCACGGCGCGCATCAGGCCGAGAATCCCTGTCGCGTTGCCGCTCGGAATCGTCAGACGACCTCGTCCGCGGCCGCGGACGAAGTCGGCGAGCCGGCTCGACCACCTGGCCGACGTCGTCGGCGGCGCTCCTGCGGTCAGCACCCCCAGCGCGTTCGACATGTAGTCGGCCAGCCAGGGGTTGGCGGTGAACTGCACCCGGTGGGTGACCTCGTGCAGGCACACCCAGAGCCGGAAATCGCGGCGGGTCGACCCGCAATTGGCGCTCGACGCGCGATGACGTTCGGGATACACCAGCAGCAGGCAGCCGCCGCCTTCGGCGGCACCGAACGGGTCGTACTGGCCGAGGATGCCCGACGACACGAACGCCAGCACCGCGCCGGTCTGCGCACCGGTGATCCGGCCGGTGAGAAACCGCCGCGGCTTGTCGGTTCCGCTTCGGTCATCACCCGCATCGATTCGGCGGCGGCCCGGATCCACTCCGGCCGGTCGACGATCCGCGCCGGCGGCACCGCACCGCCGGTGATCAGGCCGGTGACGTCGCGCACCGGGGTCTCGGCCTGCGCCGGCCGCGCTCGACCAGCTCGTCGATCGCCTGGCGGCGGGTGTAGTCGGTGGACGGCGGGCCCGGGCGGGCCAGCCGCTCCCCACGGTGGCGGCGAACCGCCAGTCGACCGCGTCTGACCGAAGCTTGCAGATCTGAGGTTGCGGCGCTCACGTCGCTGCACCCGCAGAACGCAGCAGCTTGGCGGCCAGCGCGTCGATCGCGTTGCGGCCGTTCGGCCCGGCGTCGTTGGAGATGAAGGCGAAAGTGAGCACCCGGCCGCTGGCGTCGGTGACGACCCCGGCCAACGCGTTGATGCCGGTCAGCGAGCCGGTCTTGGCCCGCAGCCAGCCGGCCGGGCCCTGGTCGGTGGCCCGGTCGAGGAAGCGGTTCGACAGCGTGCCGCTGCCGCCGGCGATCGGCAGCAGATCCAGCAGCGGCCGCAACGCGGGCTGATCCGGTCCCGCGGCGGCCTGCATCGACCCCGTCGAGGGTCCTGGCCGTCAACCGGTCGTCGACCGACAGCCCGCTGGAATCCACCAGCGCGGCGCCGGTGGTGTCGACGTGCGCGGTCGTTCAACCGGCTGGTCACCGCGTCGACGGCGCCGGCGAAGCTCCGCGGCCGGTTGATGGCGGCCGCCACCTCGCGGCCGATGCACTCGGCCATCACGTTGTCGGAGGCGTTCATCATCTCGCGCAGCCGTTCGATCAGCGGTGCCGACTGCACCGACGGCCAGCTGCCGGCGCCCGCCGGTGCCGAGCGCGATCGTCACTGCCGCGGGGTCCAGGCCCAGCGCCGATGGCCAGCGCGCGCCCGGCGTCCAGCGCCGGGGTCGCGCGAGCGTCGGGAGTCGACGGTCGTCGGCTGGATACGCCCGGCGTCGATCATCACCGCCTCGATCGGGGCGATGTCACCGTCGTCGATGTCGGCCGGATCCCAGCCCGGCGCCATCGTCGGGCCGCTGAACGCCGAGATGTCGACCTGTACCGCCGTCGGCGTCACCCCGCTGCGGCGCACCTGCTCGACCAGGTCGCTGATCCGCGCGCGCGCCCGCGATACCAGGTGTCCACGCCGGGCGGCGCCGCGGACAGCGTCGGGTCCCCGCCGCCCACCAGCACTGCACCCGGCTCCGGCTGGGCGCTCTGGCCGGCGGCCACCACCGCGTGGTGATCCGGGCCTCGCGGTCCAGGGTCAGCAGCGCCGCTGCCGCGGTCAGGATCTTGTTGGTCGACGCCGGCACCATCGGCAGGTCGTCGCGCTGGCGCCAGAGTTCCTTACCGGTCAGGGCGTCGGTGATCGCGGCCGCCCAGCCTGCCCAGATTGGGGTCGGCGGCTGCCGCCGCCAGCGCTGCCGCCACGCCGGCGGCGGTGGGTGTCGTGGCGGTGTCGGCGACGGGGGTCACCCCGGGCTTGACCGTGGGCGGCGCGCGGCGGCGGTATAGGCGAATGGGCGGCGGCCCCGTGCCCACCGGTAGTGAAGAACGCTGCGGCCGCCACCACGGCGGCGACAAACGCCAGCACGGCCACCCCGACGAACACGTGGGTGGTTCTCCGCCAACGTTTGGGACCCATGACTCTCCTGTCTTCTGGCCCCATTGTGCCCAACCGGCCAGGAGACGCTGCCACGGTATCGCTCGACTAGGGTGTATCCCCGGCGCAATTGACCTACCCCATGCGAAGGAGCGGACACGGTGCAATTCGACGTGACCATCGAAATTCCGAAGGGCCAGCGCAACAAGTACGAGGTCGATCACGAGACGCGGGCGGGTGCGTCTGGACCGCTACCTCTACACCCCGATGACGTACCCGGCGGACTACGGCTTCATCGAGGACACCCTGGGTGAAGACGGCGACCCGCTGGACGCGCTGGTGCTGCTGCCCGAGCCGCTGTTCCCGGGTGTGCTGGTCGAGGCGCGGCCGGTGGGAATGTTCCGGATGATCGACGAGAAGGGCGGCGACGACAAGGTGCTGTGTGTTCCGGCCGGCGACCATCGGTGGGACCACATTCAGGACCTCGGCGACGTTCCGCCCTTCGAGCTGGACGTGATCAAGCATTTCTTCGTGCACTACAAGGACCTGGAACCGAACAAGTTCGTCAAGGCGGCCGACTGGGTTGGCCGCGACGATGCCAAGGCAGAGGTGCTGCGTTCGGTGGAGCGTTTCAAGGCCGGCGGGCACTGATTTCCGCTTCACACCGCTTCACACCGCTTCACACCGCAGAAGCGGCCACGGGTTGCATGTGCGGCTTCAGACTCGAGTGAGCCCGGGCGACGTAGCGCAGGCTATGACGGGTTGGACTTGGCGGCTCGCCGATTGCGTACCACGCTCTCGGTGAACGCCGCCCCGACGAAGACCACGCCCACCGAAGCGGTGATCCACTCGGGGATCTCGAATCGGTGGTCGATGGACAGCAGCATGATCACCGCGAGCGCGCCGATCGCCCAGTGCGCGCCGTGCTCGAGGTACACGTAGCGGTCCAACGTTTCTTGGCGGACCAGATAGATGGTGATCGACCGGACGAACATCGCACCCACCAGACCAAGGCCCAGCACAATGATGATCGGGTCCGTGGTGATCGCAAAGGCTCCGGTGACCCCGTCGAAGGAGTAGGCGGCGTCGAGCACCTCGAGATAGAGGAACAGCGTGAAGCCGGCTTTGCCGACCGCCCCCGCCACCCCGGAGCCCTGCCCGGAGTTTGGAGTTGCTTCGTCCGTCCCGGGCGGTCGGAACGCCCTGCTCAGACCATTGACGACGAAGTACGTCAGCAGGCCCAGAACTCCGGCGATCAGGACCATCGCGCGGTCGCCACTGGAAGGCGTCAACTGCGTGCCGAAGAGGACCAGCGCAACACAAGCCACCACCACCGGCACTTGACCGAGCCGGCCAATGCGGGCGAATGGGACCTCAATCCATTTCAGCCACTTGATATCCCGGTCGTGAAAGACGAAGTCCAGGAACAGCGTCAGCAGGAACATCCCGCCGAATGCCGCGATCTGCGGGTGCGCGGCATTAATCAGCATTTCGTAGCTGGGCGAGCCGTCCGGGAATTCCAGCGCGCCATCGGGCGGCGGACCGAGCGCCAGATTCATGGCACGGACCGGGTCGAGGCCGGCGGTGACCCAGACGATGGCCAACGGGAACACCAGTCGCATCCCGAACACCGCGATCAGAATCCCGATCGTCAGGAACATCTGCTGCCAGAACCGGCTCATCCGCTGCAGGATCGCGGCGTTGATGATGGCGTTGTCGAACGACAGCGACACCTCGAGGACGGCCAACGCGGTCAGCAGGAAGAGGGCGGTCGGCCCGCCGTGCCAATAGCCGGCTACCAGGGCCACCGCGGTCACCGCGAGCGAGAGGCCGAAAGCGCGGATTGTTGTCATGGGTCCTTTCCGACCGCCGCCCAGGATAGCGAAGGCCGGACTCGGCGATGACGCGGCCGTCGACGATCAAACCCCTGCGTAACTGCCCCGGCCTGCGCGTTTCATGATTGGCCAAGAGCCGTTCGAGGTGTTGGTATTCGGTGCCCAACAACGCACGTGACCGTGGCGTTGTATTGAACCCCGAATTAAATAACCTATGCGGAGGAGATCGGGGAGTTCATCGCCCGGCGTATCGCGACAACAAGTTTTGTGTCGCCACAATGTCACTGAGCTGGCCGGTGTCCGTGGTGATCGGCTCATCGTCGTCGGCAACGCGCTGGTTGCGCGCGCAAGCTTCCTACATTGGCGCGGTCAACAACGCGGACAGCGCAGCGACGAGCTCGGCCGAGGCCCGAGTTCGGCCGCGGCGCGTGCCCAGCTCGCCTCGGCGCTCGTAGTCAGCCATCAGCGCGAACAACACGGTGGTCAGCATCTGGATTCGACGGGCATGACTACGTTTGTCGTCGGCGGGCATCAGGGCCCTGAGTCGCTTGACGAGCATCATCACCGCCGGCCAGGTCTCGCTACTGGGAACGGCGCGCGAAATGATCGGATGCGTGCGGATCTGCTCGATGAAGCGTGCGTAGTGGGTGGCGCCCTCGGCGTAGGGGATTTCCAGAGCCGGATCGACGATGGCGCGCACAACATCGCCGATCGAATAGGCCGGCATCGCGTCGAGTTCGGCGAGCAGTGCCCGACGGCGCTGCTCCAGACCCGACATCCGACGTTCCAACGTTGCCTTGATGAGGCCGTCGTGGCTGCCGAAGTGGTAGATGACCGCCGAGTTGTTGCGTTGACCCGCGTAGGCGGCGATTTCCCGGAGACTGACGGCCATACCGCGTTCGGCGACGAGGTACTCGGTCGCATCCATGAGCGCATCGCGCGCGGAACGCTCCGCCATTACGTTGCCTCCTCCCGCAGACGCACACCAGGGCCATTAAAGCACATGACTTTACAGTTAAGAACGGTGCTTTATTGACATGTTAAGACACACGCCTTAACGTCGGGGCGCGAAGGATCGCCACCACCCGAGAGGTTTCACGCCATGACCGGCTCTGCAGTCCCGTTGACCACCGAGGGATTCGATGAAGCCCTGATCCAGCGGCTCATCCAGACCAAGTATCCCGAGGTCACGGTCGACGAGATCCGCGTCACCGATTCGGCGCTGTCGAGTGATGGCGATGAGCGGGTCTCCACCGCAGGACGCATCGCCGTCGAAGTGGACTATGGCACAACGGGTTCCGACGACCTACCGCGACAACTGGTGGTGAAGGTCGCTCGGGCCGGCCTGGGCGACATTCCCCTCTACGACAACGAGGTCAACGTCTATATGCGACTGGGCGACGAATTGCCCGTGCCGACCCCGCGGTGCCTGGGCGCCTACCGTGACGTCCCCAGCGGCTCCTTCGGACTGGTGCTCGAAGACCTGCGCCCACGCGGTGCGCAGTTCCCCAATTCCTTGACGCCGACCACGCCGGCCGGTATCGAGAAACTCCTCGACCAGTTCGCCGCGTTGCATGCCGCCTACTGGGACTCACCACGGTTCAGCACCGACTTGGCATGGGTTCTCCCCCACACCAGCGGCCCGATCCACGACCTGTTCAACGACGAGGCGACCGGGGTGCCCCTGCTGATCAACCTGGAGGTGGCCGCTCACCAGTTCAAGCGCGAGCTCATCGAGTCGGTTGAGGAGACCACCAGCTCACTGCTGGCGAAAGTCGCTCGTGCGCAGGCTCATCAGGCGACGCTGCCGCAGACCCTCGTCCACGGTGACGGCCACATCGGCAACACCTATCTGCTGCCCGATGGCAGTCGCGGTCTGGTGGACTGGCAGCTGGCGGCTCGGGGGCACTGCATTCACGACGTCAGCTACACCATCATGACCGGTCTATCCGTGCACGACCGCCGCGCCTACGAGCAAGAACTGCTCGCCTACTACCAGGATCGTCTGCGCGCTGCCGGCGTCGCCGACGCACCGTCGAGCGCCGAACTCTTCGAGGAGTACCGGCTCGCCGCGGCGTGGAACTTCTACATCGGCTGGCTGTGCTCACCGGTGGAGAACTACGGCACCGACATCACCGTCGCCAACCACATCCGCCTCGCCACTGCCTACCGCGACCTCGACAGCAAGGCAGCCCTGGATGCGTTGACGACGTAGATCGAAGTCAGCACTTGGGTTTTCGCTGACATACTTGACAGCCACGGCCCAAAACTTTCTGCTACGCGGCCATTTGCCCGTGCCGCCCACTGCGCTCGAGTCGACCAGTTGCGGTTTACCCGCCCGGCGAACCTCGACAGAGCCGGGAACCTTTTGACGATGACGATTAATTACCAATTCGGCGATGTGGATGCGCATGGGGCCACGATTCGGGCTCCGGCGGCGTCGTTGGAGGCGCAGCACCAGCTGTCCTCACCAGCGCGGGCGAGCCGCGCGCTTAGTATTTGCAGACGTGGCTTCAAACAAGGCATGCATCAGGGCAGCTGGCCGTTAGTGCCGCCACGGTGACGGAAGTCGGCGGTACCGCGGGCGCCTCTGTGGGACCGATCGCGCGTGGCAGCATGGCGCGGGTCGGCACCGCGACCGCGGTTACCGCGCTGTGCGGCTACGCGTTGATCTATCTGGCCGCACGCAACCTGGCTCCGAGCGGCTTCTCGGTATTCGGGGTGTTCTGGGGCGCGTTCGGCCTGGTCGCCGGTGCCGCCAACGGCCTGCTGCAAGAAACCACCCGCGAGGTCCGCTCGATGCGCTACATCAGCGACTCAGGGGTCCTCCCGGACGGGCGTCGTACTCATCCGCTGCGGGTCGCGGGGATGGTCGGCCTCGCCTCAGCCGTCGTCATCGCGGGCAGCTCACCGCTGTGGAGCTGGCGGGTATTCGTCGAGGCGCGCTGGTTGTCGGTGGGACTGCTCAGCATTGGGCTGGCCGGGTTTTGTCTGCACGCCACCCTGCTGGGCATGCTGGCCGGCACCAACCGGTGGACTCAGTACGGAGCGCTGATGGTGACCGACGCGGTCATCCGGGTGACGGTCGCCGCGGCGACGTTCGTGATCGGATGGGGCCTGGTCGGGTTCCTGTGGGCGACCGTGGCGGGCTCGGTGGCCTGGCTGATCATCCTGGTGACCTCACCCACGGCGCGCGCTACGGCTCGCCTGCTCACGCCCGGCGGCACCGCGACGTTCCTGCGGGGCGCCGCCCATTCGATCACCGCGGCCGGTGCCAGCGCGATTCTGGTGATGGGATTTCCGGTGCTGCTGAAGCTGACCTCCAATGAGCTGGGGGCCCAGGGCGGCGTCGTCATCCTGGCGGTGACTTTGACCCGCGCGCCGCTGCTGGTGCCGCTGACAGCCATGCAAGGCAACCTCATCGCGCACTTCGTCGACGAACGCACCCAGCGGCTTCGGGCGCTGATCGCGCCGGCGGCGCTGATCGGCGGTATCGGCGCAGTCGGGGTGCTGTTGGCCGGCATTGTGGGCCCGTGGCTGCTGCGTGTCGGGTTCGGGCCGCAGTATCAGGCCAGCGGCGCCCTGCTGGCCTGGCTGACGGCCGCCGCGGCGGCGATCGCCATGCTGACGCTCACCGGTGCCGCCGCG
This sequence comes from uncultured Actinomycetota bacterium, assembly GCA_963763005.1. Lineage (GTDB taxonomy): Bacteria > Actinomycetota > Actinomycetes > Mycobacteriales > Mycobacteriaceae > Mycobacterium. Next base: position 1,123,476 of record CAVXMI010000002.1, on the reverse strand, counting down.
GTAGCGGCCGCATTGCACCGTGCGTATTCGCTGGGCTGGGTCGGAGCGACGGTGGCGTCGGGCTTATTACTGCTGTTGCCGCTGCCGTTGGAGACCCGCACCGTGGTCGGCCTGTTGTGCGGTCCGTTGGTCGGAATCGGCGTCCATCTGGCGGCGCTGTCGCGCGCCGGACGCTCAACCGGCTGATCAGGCCTGGCCAGCGTGTACCTTGTGGACATCGAAACGCATTACCCGGACGTCTGGATCGTCATTCCCGCCTACAACGAAGCCGCCGTCATCGGCGAGGTCATCGGCGATGTGCGGTCGGTCTTCGACCACGTCGTCTGCGTGGACGACGGCAGCACCGACGGCTCCGGTGAGATCGCCCTGCGGGCCGGGGCGCACCTGGTGCGCCATCCGATCAACTTGGGCCAGGGCGCGGCTATCCAGACCGGCATCGAATACGCGCGCAAGCAGCCCGGTGCCCAGGTCTTCGCCACGTTCGACGCCGACGGCCAGCATCGCGTCAAAGACGTCGCCGCGATGATCGACCGGCTGTGCGCAGGCGACGTCGACGTCGTGATCGGAACGCGGTTCGGCCGGCCCACCGGCAGCCGGCCGCCGTTGCTCAAGCGGATCGTGCTGCAGACCGCCGCGCGATTGAGCCGGCGCGGTCGCCGGCTTGGCCTGACCGACACCAACAATGGCCTTCGGGTGTTCAACAAGACCGTGGCCGACGGGCTGAACATCACCATGAGCGGCATGAGCCACGCCACCGAGATCGTCATGATGATCGCCGAAAACCATTGGCGGGTAGCCGAGGAACCGGTCGAGGTGCTCTACACCGACTACTCGAAGTCGAAGGGCCAGCCGCTGCTCAACGGTGTCAACATCATCTTCGACGGGTTCCTGCGAGGGAGGATACGACGATGAACTGGATCCAGGTGCTGCTGATCGGGTCGATCATGGCGCTGCTGGTCTTCCTGCTGCGGTCTCGCCGGAGTGCGCGGTCTCGGGCGTGGGTCAAGGTGGGCTACGTGCTTTTCGTATTCGCCGGCATCTATGCGGTGCTTCGGCCGGACGACACCACAGTGGTCGCGCAGTGGTTCGGGGTGCGCCGCGGCACCGACCTGATGCTCTACGCGCTGATCATGGCGTTCAGTTTCACCACGCTGAGCACGTACATGCGGTTCAAGGACTTGGAGTTGCGCTACGCGCGACTCGCCCGCGCTGTGGCGCTCGAGGGTGCGCAGGTGCCCGAGCCGCACTAAGGCTTGACCTGCATCGTGCCCGACCCTGACGAAGTCACGACATCAGACGACGACCGCGACGAGGGCGGGTACGAGAAGGACCTTCTTGCGGCCTGATGACTCTGGACTCATCGGTCGAGCGCCGCGTCGGCGAGATCGACGAGGGCTGGAACGAGAAATGCCGACTGCCATCCCCAACTCCACTACGGTCGTGAAGGGCTTGGCCTGGCCCGGGCATGTCCCGGTCGACCGGGCCGACCACGACTGGGTGCGCATCGACAACTTGCTGCCGCACGGCAGCCGCGACTGCCTGCTGTCATGGTGCACGACCAGCAACCAGCTGCCGGGAGCGGTCGCCCAGCGGTTGCACTGCGACGACGAGATGCATCCGCTGCCGCGGCCGCCACAACCGCTGCTGTGCAACGCGTTGATCGAGCTGTGCGATTTCACCGCCGACAACGGCGCCACGCAGGTGGTGCCGGGTTCGCACCGCTGGGCCGAGCAGCCGTCGCCACCGTACCCGGAAGGCAAGCCGATCGGGATCAAAGCGGGCGATGCGCTGATCTGGAACGGCAACTTGTGGCACACCGCCGCGGCTAACCGAACCGATGCACCGCGGCCGGCATCGACCATCGACTGCTGCGCGGGGTTCGTGCGCCAGCAGGTCAACCGGCAACTCAGCATTCCGCGAGAGTTGGTGCGCCGCTTCGAGCCTCGGCTGCAGGAGCTGATCGTCCGGGGCGTCCCGTCGCACTCTGATCAGTCAGCGTGCTTGTGCCGGAAGTACGCCACAGTGCGACGTACGCCGTCGGCCAGCTCGACCTGCGGACGCCAGGCTAAAACCTGTTCGGCCAGGCTGATATCCAGGCAGGAGCGCTTCAGGTCGCCCAGGCGCGGCGGATGGAACTCCGGGTCATCGGGGCCGCCGACGGCCGCTGCCACGGCTGAATGCAGTTGGCAATCCGAGGTTTCCATCCCGGTGCCGATGTTGAAGCGCTGCCCGCCGCCCGCATCGCCGGACGCCTTGATGAAGGCGTCGACCACATCGTCGACGAACACGTAGTCGCGGGTGTTTGTGCCATCGCCGAACACCTTGGTGGGCCTACCCGACAACAGCGCCTGGGCGAAGATCGCCACCACGCCCGCTTCACCGTGCGGGTCCTGGCGGGGGCCGTAGACATTGGCCGGCGCGATGTGCGAGCAGTCCAGGCCGTACAGATGCCGGAAAGTGTTCAGGTAGATCTCCCCCGCCACTTTGCCCGCGGCATATGGCGACGCCGGGTCGGTAGGCACTTTCTCACTGGTCGGATACTCCGGCGGGGTGCCGTAGATGGATCCTCCCGACGAGGTGTGCACGACCTTGCGCACGCCGGTGCACCGTGCTGCTTCGGCCAGCCGTACGGTGCCGATGACATTGACCGAGGCGTCGAATTGCGGGTCGGCCACCGAACACCGGACGTCGATCTGGGCCGCCAGGTGAAACACCACCTCAGGCCGGTACTCGTCGAGGATGGCTTGCAGATCAGCGGTCACGATGTCCGCCTCGACGAAGACATGTGCGGGGTTGTCAGCGAGATGCTCGAGGTTGGTCGCGCGACCGGACGCGAAATTGTCCAGCCCTACTACCGCGTGACCGTCGGCCAGCAGACGGTCGACTAGCGTCGATCCGATGAAACCGGCTGCCCCGGTGACCAGTGCGCGCACCGGCCCACCATACCGGCGGGCTGCGCCGACGGCCCCCATACCTCGGGTCGCGCTGGCTGCCGGTTCGCTGATCACGGTGCAGCTCGCGATTCACGCGGTGTTGGCGTTCGGTGGTTATTTCTATTGGGACGATCTGATTCTCGTCGGCAGGGCCAGCACCCAGGGCCTGCTTTCGCCGTCCTATCTGCTCGACGACCACGACGGCCACGTGATGCCGGCCGCCTTCCTGATCGCCGGGACGATCATCCGGCTGGCACCCCTGGTTTGGACCGGACCGGCGATCAGTTTGGTGGTGCTGCAGTTATTGGCGTCGCTGGCACTGCTGCGCGCGTTGTATGTGATTCTCGGCTGGCGTCGGGTACTGCTGGTCCCGTTGACGTTTGCACTGTTCACACCGCTGGCGGTGCCGGGGTTCGCGTGGTGGGCGGCGGCGCTGAACTCCTTGCCGATGCTGGCGGCGCTGGCCTGGGTGTGCGCCGACGCGATCCTGCTGGTCCGCACCGGCAACCAGCGATACGCGGTGACCGGCGTGCTGGTCTACTTCGGTGGCCTGCTGTTCTTCGAGAAGGCCGCGGTGATCCCGTTCGTCGCATTCGCGGTGGCCGCACTGGCGTGCCACGTGCGCGGTGACCGGAGCGCGCTGCGCTCGGTGTGGCGGGCCGGCCTCTGGCTTTGGACGACGTCGGTGACAGTGACCGCCGGCTGGGTGGCGCTCTACCTGGCCGTGGTGAATCAGCAGCGGTGGAGTTCAGACCTGTCGATGACGTGGGCACTGCTGTGGCGTTCGGTCACCCACGGCATCGTGCCGGGTCTGGCCGGTGGGCCGTGGGACTGGGACCGCTGGGCACCGGCCTCCCCGTGGGCCACTCCCCCGCCGTTGGCGATGGCGCTCGGCTGGGTGGTGCTGATCGGAGTGTTCGCGTTGTCGCTGGTCCGCAAACAGCGCATCGGCCTGGTGTGGCTGACGGCGGTGGGTTACGTCGTCGCCTGCCAGGTGCCGATCTACCTGATGCGCTCGTCTCGGTTCACCGCACTCGAATTAGCCCAGACGCTGCGGTATTTCCCGGATCTCGTGGTCGTGCTGGCGCTGCTGGCGGCCGTCGCGTTCACCGCTCCCAACCGGGGAACGTCGCGTTGGCTGGACAGCTCGCCGACCCGCACCGCCGTGATAACAAGTGTGGCAGCGCTATTCTTGGCCAGTAGCCTCTACTCGACGGCGACGTTTCTGGCCAGCTGGCGCGACAACCCAGCTGAGCCCTACCTGCAAAATGCCCGCGCCAGTTTGGCCGCTGCGCAGGCGGATTCGAATGCACCGCTGCTGGATCAGGAAGTCGATCCGCTGGTGCTGCAGCGGGTGGCCCGGCCCGAGAACCTGGCCAGCCACATCTTCGCCCTGCTGCGCGATCGTCCCGAATTTGCCACGGCAACAACGAAATTACGGATGTTCACCAGCGCAGGACGGCTGGTCGACGCGAGAGTGACCTGGGTCCGGACGATCGTTCCGGGACCCATGCCGCAGTGCGGCTACTTCGCGCAACCCGACCACCCGGCGTCCCTGACCCTCGACGGCCCACTGCTGCCCGCCGACTGGACCGTCGAGCTCAACTACCTGGCCAACAGCGACGGCTCGATGACACTGTCGCTGTCTGACGGCCCCGACACGAAGGTGCCGGTGCATCCCGGCCTCAACCGGGTCTACGCCCGGCTGCCGGGCTCCGGAGACGCAATCACGGTGCGCGCCAACACTACCGCGCTCGCATTGTGCATCGCGTCGGGACCGGTGGGATTTCTGGCGCCGGTCTGACCCAGTTCAGCGAAAACGGCGCGGCGAATCTGGCCGCGGCGGTTCCGACCACCGGGGTGCCGGCCGCCGGCGCGGATGAGATGTCGGCGTTTGCCGGGCATGCCCGGCAATATCAGGCGCCGGGTGCTCAGGCTGAGGCGTTTCATCAGCAGTTCGTGCAGTTGCTGACCTCGGGTGCGGGGTCCTATGCGGTCACCCGGACGTTGTCGGGGCGCCCGCTGACCGGCAACGGCGCCAATGGACGGACACCGGGTCAGGCCGGTAGGGAGATGAACGGGTCACCGTAGCTGCCCGCCGAACGTGAGACTGGCTTCACGTCCGGCTCAAACGAAATTGAGCCGCCTGGGGGAATCGAACCCCCGACCTATTCATTACGAGTGAATCGCTCTACCGACTGAGCTAAGGCGGCATGCCCTCGCGCCGGGCGGCACGAGTCTACGGCAGTCGGAGGGGCCCACCCAAGCCTGGATAGCCGTGGGGCCGATCAACCGCGCAGTTCCTGGCCGATGGTGGCGACCATGGCGTCGACGGCGAACTTGGGTTTGACATTGATCGCCAGCGCTTCGCGGCACTCAAGCACGGCCTCGATGCAGCGCAGCAGCCGCTCAGGTGCGGCATGCGCGGCCAGCGCAGCGACCCCGTCGGCCATATCCGGGTGGTTGGCCTGCACCGGACCCGCATTCGCCGAGATCACCAGCGCATCCCGGAAGTAAGTCGCCAAGTCGATCAATGCCCGGTCCAGCGCATCACGCGAGGCCCTGGTCTGACGGGATTTCTGCCGTCGCTCCAGGCCCTTGATCGCGCCCGTGGCGCCGCGCATCGCGCCAGCGGTGCCCTTACCCGTGCCGCCGGCCCCGAGAGCGGTGCGCAGCTCTTCGGTCTCGGCCTCGGCGCGGTCCGCGGTCAGCACCACCGCCTCGGCTTCCGCGGCGGCGACCAACTCTTCGGCAGCCGCGTAGGCCCGCGACGGCGTCGCGGCGTCGCGCACCAATCCCAGCGCGCGTTCGCGTCGCTGCCGGGCCTCCGGGTCGGTGGCCAGCCCGCGTGCCCTGCCCACATGACCTCCGCTGACCGAGGCCGCCCAGTTCGCCGTTTCGGCGGCCAGCCCGTCGCTGTCGACCAGAACCTGCGCGATCGCCGCTGTCGACGGGGTAACCAGCGCGACATGGCGGCATCGGGATCGCAGCGTGATCGCGATGTCCTCGGGATCCACCGACGGCGCGCACAGCAGGAACACCGTCGACGGCGGCGGCTCCTCGACAACCTTGAGCAGAGCGTTCGCGGCACCTTCGGTCAACCGATCGGCGTCCTCGATCAGCACGATCTGGCGGCGTCCGGTGGTCGGCCGCCGTGACGCGATCTGCACGATGGCCCGCATGTCGTCCACGCCGATGGACAGGCCTTCGGGAATCACCCGTCGCACGTCGGCGTGGGTGCCGGCCATTGTCGTCGTACATGCCCGGCAGCGGCCACACCCGGGTTCCCCGTCGGAAGTGCATTGCAGCGCCGCCGCGAAGCACAATGCCGCAACCGACCGCCCGGAACCCGGCGGACCCGTGATCAGCCACGCATGTGTCATAGTCCCGTCGCCCGCGGAGCTGTGACTCGAATCACCACGGGCCGACTTAGCGGCTGCGAGCAGCTCGGTTTCCACCGCTTCCTGGCCCACCAGCCGCGTAAACACCCCGGACATCATCGGTAACACTATTAACCCCTGCCGACAGACATCGAATGGCCACCGTTTCGCGACAATTCTGTGATCTTTCCCCATCTTTCGTCCGCTTCGGGCGACTTGCCGGGGCTCTTCGAAGTTTCCGGCGAGTCCCCACTGCCCGATACGGTGGGTTGGTGAGCACGTCAGCAGCACTCCCCAGGCGAATCAATGCATTCGTCCGGTGGGTGGTGCGCACCCCGTGGCCGGTGTTCTCGCTGAGCATGCTGCAGGCCGACATCATCGGGGGCCTGTTCGTGCTCGGCTTCCTCCGCTACGGCCTGCCGCCCCACGACCGTATCCAGCTGCAGGATCTGCCAACACTCAACGTGGCCATCTTCATCACCTCGGTGATCGTCTTGTTCCTCGCCGGGTTCGCGTGGAACCTGAAACTGCTGGTGCCGGTTTTCCGGTGGCAGCGCCGGGACAATCTGCTCGCCGAGGCCGACCCGTCCGCCACCGAACTGGCCCGCACCCGCGCGCTGCGCATGCCGTTCTACCGCACACTGATCAGCGTCGCGTCCTGGGGCGTCGGCAGCGTGGTGTTCATCGTCGCCAGCTGGCCGGCGGCCAGGTCCGCAGTGCCTGTCGTGGCGGTCGCCATCGCACTGGGTGCCACCGCGACCGCGATCATCGGCTACCTGCAATCTGAACGGGTCTTACGGCCCGTGGCTGTCGCCGCGCTGCGCAGCGGTGTGCCGGAGAACGTGAAGGCGCCCGGCGTCATCCTGCGGCTGATGCTGGCCTGGGTGCTGTCCACCGGCGTGCCGCTGCTGGCGATCGTGCTGGCCCTGGTGTCCGACAAGGCGTCCCTGCTGCACGCTTCCCCGGAAAAGCTGTTCAATCCCATCCTGTTGCTGGCATTGGCCGCGCTGGGCATCGGTTCGGCGAGCACCCTATTGGTGGCCATGTCGATCGCCGACCCGCTGCGCCAGCTGCGCTGGGCCCTCAGCGAGGTGCAGCGCGGTAACTACAACGCCCACATGCAGATCTACGACGCCAGCGAGCTGGGCCTCCTGCAGGCCGGCTTCAACGACATGGTGCGCGACCTTTCCGAGCGCCAGCGGCTGCGTGACCTGTTCGGTCGCTACGTCGGCGAAGACGTCGCCCGCCGGGCCCTGGAGCGCGGCACCGAGTTGGGCGGGCAGGAGCGCGACGTCGCGGTGCTGTTCGTGGATCTGGTCGGCTCCACGCAGCTGGCCGCGACGCGACCCCCCGCCGAGGTCGTCAGCCTGCTCAACGAGTTCTTCCGGGTGGTGGTCGACACCGTCGGACGGCACGGCGGGTTCGTCAACAAATTCCAGGGCGACGCTGCGCTGGCGATCTTCGGCGCACCTATCGAACACCCCGACGGTGCCGGTGCGGCGCTGTCCGCCGCACGTGAGCTGCACGACGAACTCCTCCCGGTGCTCGGTTCCACGGAGTTCGGCATCGGAGTGTCGGCCGGGAGGGCCATCGCCGGCCACATCGGCGCCCAGGCCCGCTTCGAGTACACCGTCATCGGCGACCCCGTCAATGAGGCCGCCCGGCTCACCGAGCTGGCCAAACTCGAGGAGGACCACGTGCTGGCGTCGGCGATCGCGGTCAGCGGCGCGCTCGACGCCGAAGCGTTGTGCTGGAACGTGGGCGAGGTCGTCGAGCTGCGTGGACGCACCGCACCCACCCAGCTGGCGCGCCCCCTGAATCTGGCTGCGCCCGAGGATCTTTCCCGCGAGGCTGAAGAGGTTTCCAGCGAGGTGGTCGGCTAGCCGGGCATTCAGGCTCGCTTGGCGACCTTCTTGGCCGGCGTCTTGCGGGCGGTCTTCTTAGCGGTCCGCTTCACCGGTCCCCGGGCCCGTCGGTCGGCCAGTAGCTCGGAGGCACGCTCGTCGGTGATCGACAACACGTCGTCGCCCTTGCGCAGGCTGGCATTGGTCTCACCGTCGGTGACGTATGGCCCGAATCGGCCGTCCTTGATGACCATCGGCTTGCCCGACGCCGGATCTGTGCCCAGCTCACGCAGCGGCGGAGCCGAAGCACTTTGCCGGCCGGCACGTTTCGGCTCGGAGTAGATCTTGAGCGCCTCTTCGAGGGTGATGGTGAACATCTGGTCTTCAGTGGTCAGCGAACGAGAATCAGTGCCGCGCTTCAGATATGGGCCATAGCGCCCGTTCTGCGCGGTGATCTCGTCACCCGAAGCAGGGTCCACACCGACGACCCGGGGCAGCGACAGCAGCTTCAGCGCGTCGTCGAGCGTGACCGTCTGCAGGTCCATGCTCCGAAGCAGCGAACCGGTGCGGGGTTTGGGACCGGTGGGCTTCTTACCCTTCTTGGCCCCCTGACCCGCCTCGTCGCCACCCGTGTCAGCCGGCGGCGGTTCCGGCAGGATCTCGGTCACGTACGGCCCGTAGCGACCGTCCTTGGCGACGATGTCGTGTCCGGTCTCCGGGTCAACGCCCAGCACGCGCCCCTCTTGCGGTGTGGCGAAAAGCTCTTCGGCCACTTCCAGGGTCAGCTCGTCCGGGGTGAGCGAGTCGTTGAGGTTGGCCCGCTGCGGTGTCGGCTCACCGTTGTCGCCGGTCACCGTGCGCTCCAGGTAAGGCCCGTTCTTGCCCACCCGAACATAGACAGGGCGACCTTCGGCGTCGTCAAACAGCTTGATGGAGTTGACTTCTCGGGCGTCGATACCTTCGAGATTGATGCCGACGAGCTTCTTGAGACCGCCGGAGCGGGCTACCGAATCGGCCACGCCGTGGTCGCCGCCGAAGTAGAAGTTGTTGAGCCAGTTGGTTCGTTGCTCGTTGCCAGACGCGATCGCGTCGAGTTCGTCTTCCATCGCCGCGGTGAAGTCGTAGTCGACCAGTCTGCCGAAATGCCGCTCCAGCAAACCGGTTACGGCGAACGCCACCCATGAGGGCACCAGGGCACTGCCCTTCTTGTGCACGTAGCCGCGGTCCTGGATGGTCTTGATGATTGCCGAATAGGTCGACGGGCGGCCGATACCCAGCTCCTCGAGCGCCTTGACGAGCGAGGCCTCGGTATAGCGCGCCGGCGGGTTGGTGGCGTGGCCGTCCGGGGTCAACTCGATGGCGTGCAGCCGCTGACCCGGGGTCAGATGGGGCAGTCGCCGCTCGGCGTCGTCAGCCTCGCCGCCGACCAGTTCGTCCACGGTTTCCACATAGGCCTTGAGGAAGCCGGGGAAGGTCAGCGTGCGTCCACTCGCAGAGAATATGACCTGCTGCTCTGCTCCCTGGTTTTGCAATGCACCCTCGATCCGCAGGCTCAGCGTGGTGCCGCGCGCGTCGGCCATCTGGGAGGCCACCGTGCGCTGCCAGACCAGCTCGTAGAGCCGGAATTCGTCGCCGTCGAGTTCGCGGCGCACCGCGTCCGGGGTAGCGAATGTTTCCCCGGCCGGCCGGATGGCCTCGTGCGCCTCCTGGGCGTTCTTCACCTTGCGGGTGTACTGACGCGGCGACGGAGAGACGTAGTCGTCGCCGTAGAGCTGACGCGCTTGAGTGCGCGCGGCATTGATCGCCGACTCCGACAGGGTCGTCGAGTCGGTACGCATATAAGTGATGTAGCCGTTCTCGTACAGCCGCTGAGCGATGCTCATCGTCCGCTCGGCCGAGAACCGCAACTTACGGCTGGCCTCTTGCTGCAGAGTCGACGTCATGAACGGCGGATACGGGCGCCGGGTGTAGGGCTTCTCCTCGGCCGAGGCCACGCTCAGCTGTGCGCCATGCAGGCCGGTGGCCAGTGCGGTCGCGCGCGCTTCGTCCAGCACCACGACTTCGTCGGCCTTGCGCAGCGTGCCCAGCGAGTCGAAATCGCGGCCGGTGGCCACCCGCAGGCCGTCCACACTCGTGAGGCGGGCGGCGAAGGTGGGCGGCTGTGCGTCCGGGGCGGACACGCTGGCGTCCAGCTTGGCAAGGATGTCCCAGTAGGAGGCGCTGCGGAACGCCATGCGGTCGCGTTCGCGCTGCACGATGATGCGGGTGGCCACCGACTGCACTCGGCCGGCCGACAGCTTGGGCGCGACCTTCTTCCACAGCACCGGGCTGACCTCGTAGCCGTACAGCCGGTCCAGGATGCGCCGGGTCTCCTGCGCGTCGACCAGGTCGATGTCCAGGTCCCGGGGGTTTTCGGCGGCCTCGAGGATGGCCGGCTCAGTGATCTCGTGGAAGACCATCCGCTTGACCGGTATGCGCGGTTTCAGGGTTTCCAGCAGATGCCAGGCGATGGCCTCGCCCTCGCGGTCACCATCCGTGGCCAGATAGAGCTCGTCGACGTCTTTGAGTAGACCCTTGAGCTCGCTGACGGTGCTCTTCTTCTCGGGGCTGATGATGTAGAGCGGTTCGAAGTCGGCGTCAACGTTGACCCCGAGCCGGGCCCACGGCTGCGACTTGAACTTCGCGGGGACGTCGGCGGCGGCACGCGGCAGGTCGCGGATGTGACCTCGCGAGGACTCGACGATGTAGCTGGAGCCCAGGTAACCGGCTAATTTGCGCGCTTTGGTCGGCGACTCGACAATCACAAGTCGCCGAATCGCATTTCCGCCGCTGCCACGGCCCTTTATCTTGGGGTCAGCCAACTGCGCTTACGCTCCATCTCTTATCCCGGCCCCTGGCGGGACCGCCCGTACAGTTCGAGTGACCGGCCGGCTGCTGAATCTCACGTGAAATTCCGGTACGCCGGCGTTCCCCCGCCGTGTGGGCACCTGACAATTTCGCACGCCCGGGCGGGCCTGAGCAAACCGACTGCAAATCGGCTACCCGGAACACCTGCCTCAGCGGGCCGTTAAACCCGTGGCCACTGCGCCAACGCCTCGGCGCCGTCAGGGGGTTCACCCACGTTCTCTACCAGGCGCGATAACCTGCGCCGGCCGCTGACCCGAAGCGCCGGCCGGGCGCTGCGGGTGCCGATCAGGGTGGGCGCAATCCCGACCCGCATCAGGGCCGACGCCAGCGGCGAATGGGTGTCGGGCGCGTGTGGATCCAGACCCAGCAGATAACGATCGGCCTCCGGGCTGCCCGCCGCCAGGGTCCACGCCCGCAGTTCTCGTGGCCCCGGCAACCACCGCGGGGGCACCGTCTTGACCGCGCCGAGCGTCCACTCGGCGGCGATGCTGCACAGCGTCGGGTCCACGGCCGTGCGCACCAGGGGGGTGTCTTCGTCGGTACGGGCGATCTCGGGTACCAAGCCGGCCTCGTGGATCATCTCGGCAAGGGCCTCGGCGCGCCAGGGCTCATCCACGACCACCGACAGCCGGGCGCCAGCACCAACCATCACGATCTGGCCGCAGGCGGCCAGCACCCCGGCAAGATCCCCGACCGCCGGCGGCACCGACTCCGCGGCGAAGAAGGAAAGCTGGCTCACGCCACCGACAGTAAGCCAGCGAGCCGATCCGCGGGTTCAGGCATCCGGCGCGGCGGCCGGTCGCAACGGACACCAGGTAACGAAAACCCCCCGGGCAAAACCCGCTGAGCGGGACTGAGCCGGGGGGATTCGCTGCGAATCTGCTCGGATTAGACGGAGCGGACTCCGGTGGCCTGGGGGCCCTTAGGGCTGTGTCCGATCTCGAACTCGACCTTCTGATTTTCTTCAAGGGTGCGGAAGCCCGAACCCTGGATCTCCGTGTAGTGGACAAACACATCTGCGGAACCATCTTCGGGGGCGATGAAGCCGAACCCCTTCTCCGCGTTGAACCACTTCACAGTTCCCTGTGGCATTTCTCGATCTTTCCTTTTCTTCTGGGTGCGGGGCGCCGCCTTTCGGTGCCCCGGGCCCGCTGCGACCGCCATACCTCGCGGAGTCGCCGGAACTACACCCGACCGATAACCTCGCAGGAACCGCGGCCGCAACGTCGATCCTGCGAAAGTTTGACACGAACACAGAAGCTGCGACCGCACTCAGTCAACCATGTTCATCGCCTCGGCGACAGCCTCTTGTCATGGACTGATGATCGAAAGGTTTGAGATGGCGAGTTTCGGCAGCGAACTGCTTGCCGCCGCGCTCGCCGGTACGCCCCCGGGCGAGCGCCCGCTACGCCATGTCGCCGAGCTGCCACCCCGCGCCGGCCGGCCGCGCGGCTGGCCGGAGTGGGCCGAGCCCGACGTGGTTCGCGCGTTCACCGACGGCGGTATTACCTCACCGTGGTCACACCAGTCCGACGCTGCGGAGCTGGCTCACACCGGTCGTCATGTGGTGATCAGCACCGGTACGGCATCGGGAAAGTCACTGGCCTACCAGCTTCCCGTCCTCAATGCGCTGGCGACGGACCCCCGGGCCCGAGTGCTGTACCTGTCGCCGACCAAAGCGCTCGGTCACGACCAGTTGCGGGCTGCCCACGCACTGGCCGCAGCCGTTCCGCGGCTGAGCGATGTCGCGCCCACGGCCCACGACGGCGACAGTCCCGCCGAGGTGCGCCGTTTTGCCCGCGAACGCTCCCGCTGGCTGTTCTCCAACCCCGACATGATCCATCTGTCGATATTGCGCAACCATGCCCGCTGGGCCGTCCTGTTGCGCAACCTTCGTTTCGTGATCGTCGACGAATGTCATTACTACCGCGGTGTTTTCGGCTCGAACGTGGCGATGGTGCTGCGCCGGCTGCTGCGGTTGTGCACCCGCTACTCTGCAGCGCCGACGGTGATATTCGCCAGTGCGACAACGGACTCCCCCGGCGCGACTGCCGCCGAACTGATCGGCCAGCCGGTCGCAGAGGTCACCGACGACGGGTCGCCCCACGGGGCCCGCACGGTGGCGTTGTGGGAGCCCGCGCTGCGGGCCGACCTGACCGGTGAGAACGGCGCCCCGGTGCGCCGGTCGGCCGGCGCCGAGGCGGCGCGAGTGATGGCCGACCTGATTGTCGAGGGAGCGCAGACCTTGACGTTCGTTCGGTCGCGGCGCGCCGCGGAGCTGACCGCGCTGGGCGCCCAGGCGCGCCTGGACGACGTCGCCCCCCAGCTGTCGGGCACAGTGGCGTCGTACCGGGCCGGTTATCTCCCCGAGGACCGCACCGCGCTGGAGCACGCCCTGGCCGATGGCCGGCTGCGCGGGCTGGCCACCACCAACGCATTGGAGTTGGGCGTCGACATCGCCGGGCTGGATGCGGTGGTGCTGGCCGGCTTTCCCGGGACGGTCGCGTCGTTCTGGCAGCAGGCCGGCCGGTCGGGCCGACGCGGGCAGGGCGCACTGGTGGTGTTGATCGCCCGCGACGACCCGCTGGACACGTATCTGGTCCACCACCCGGCGGCGTTGTTGGACAAGCCTGTTGAGCGCGTCGTGATCGATCCTGGCAACCCCTATATTCTCGGACCCCAATTGCTTTGTGCTGCAACCGAACTACCGCTCGACGAAGCCGAGATACGGCATTTCGGCGCCGTGGAGGTGGCCGAGGGTCTGGTCGATGACGGGCTGCTGCGCCGGCGCGACGGCAAGTACTTTCCGGCACCAGGCGTGGAACCGCATGCCGCAGTGGATATTCGGGGTTCTATCGGCGGCCAGATCGTCATCGTCGAGGTCGACACCGGGCGGCTGCTGGGCAGTGTGGGCGCCGGCCAGGCCCCGGCATCGATCCACCCGGGCGCGGTATACCTGCACCAGGGCGACAGCTACGTCGTCGACTCGCTGGACGCCGGGGAAGGGATCGCCTTCGTCCACGCCGAGGATCCCGGCTACGCGACGTTCGCGCGGGAGGTCACCGACATCGCGGTCACCGGCCGAGGCGACCGGTTGGCTTTCGGGCCCGTCACGCTGGGGCTGGTGCCGGTGACCGTCACCCATCAAGTCGTCGGTTACCTGCGCCGGCGGCTCACCGGCGAGGTGATCGACTTCGTCGAGCTGGACATGACGGAACACACGTTGCCCACTACCGCGGTCATGTACACGACCACTCCGGATACATTGCTGGACAACGGTATCGACGCCCAGCGTATTCCGGGAGCGTTGCACGCCGCCGAGCACGCCGCCATTGGGCTGCTGCCGTTGGTGGCCAGCTGCGACCGCGGCGACATCGGCGGCATGTCCACCGCGATCGGTCCCGATGGGCTGCCCAGTGTCTTCGTCTACGACGGCTATCCGGGCGGGGCGGGATTCGCTGAACGCGGCTTTCGCCAGGCCCGCACCTGGTTGGGTGCCACCGCCGCGGCCATCGAGGCCTGCGAATGCCCGAGCGGATGTCCGTCGTGTGTGCAGTCCCCCAAGTGCGGCAGCGGTAACGATCCATTGGACAAGGCGGGTGCTGTGCGAGTGCTGCGGCTGGTGCTTGCGGAGTTGGGTGAAGACTCGCGAGCTCCCGCATCGGGGACGCATTGACGGCCTCGGTTCGACGTGATCAAGGCGCCATCCCAGGAGCTGTATGGGCGCCCGCCGATCGCAACGGCGCCAACGGAGCCCCCGGGACCGGGGCGAACGGCGCCGCCGGCCGAGAGCGCCCGGCCCGGATGGTATCAACTGGCCCGCCGCATCGATGCGCCATCTCGCGGTCGTAAACTGCGCCCATGAGCCACGACTGGCTGCTCGTGGAGACGCTGGGGGACGAACCGGCCGTGGTAGCCCAGGGGCGCCAACTGAAAAACCTCGTCCCGATCACCACGTTCCTTCGTCGCAGTCCCTACCTGTCCGCGGTCCGAACAGCAATCGCCGAGACGCTGCAGACCGGCCAGAGCCTGACCAGCATCACCCCCAAGAACGACCGCGTCATCCGCACCGAACCGGTGTTGATGTCCGACGGCCGCATGCACGGCGTGCACGTGTGGACCGGTCCTGCCGGCGAGGAACCGCCCGAGCGGCCGACCCCGGGCCCGCTGAAGTGGGACCTGACCCGCGGCGTGGTTACCGACACCCCCGAGTCGCTGGCCAACAGCGGCAAGAATCCCGAGATCGAGGCCACCTACGGCAGAGCCTTCGCCGAAGACCTGCCTTCGCGTCAACTCAATCCGAACGAAACCAAAGTACTTACCATGGCCGTCAAGGCCGAACCAGGTCAAAAACTTAGCAGCACATGGGATCTCCACGATTGGCAGGGAACCCCCATCCGCATCGGTTTCGTCGCGCGCAGTGCCATCGAACCGGGGTCAGACGGCCGCGACCACCTGGTCGCGCGTGCAATGAACTGGCGTGCCGAAGTCAAGGGACCGGTGGTGACGGCCGACGATCTGGCGCAGCGGATCCTCAACGGACTGGCGCAGGCCGGAGTCCACCGGGCGCTCGTCGACCTCAACAACTGGACGTTGCTGAAATGGCTCGACGAGCCCTGCGCCTTCTACGACTGGCGGCGCGACGACGCGGACAGGCCGCGGGTACATCCCGACGACCAGCACGTGCTCACTTCGATGACAAAGGAGTTCGCCAACGGATCAGCCAGCCATGTCCTGCGGCTGCCCGGGCACGACACCGATTGGGTTCCGGTGCATGTCACCATCAACCGCATCGAACTCGAACCGGATACGTTCGCCGGGTTGATCTCACTGCGATTGCCTACCGATGACGAACTTGCCAATGCGGGGTTGCCGAAAGCGGCGGACGACGCGAGCTGATGGCGCGGCAGCTGCAGGGCGACTGGCTCAACTCACCACTGGCAGCAGCCGCTCGGCAGCCATCGACAGCCCGGTGACGGCGGCGCCGGCGGGTTGCTGCTCGGCGCGGACCGAATGACCGGGCTGAGCTAGCGGGCTCGGCCGAACCGGTTTCGCTGATGCGCCGCTGCGCCTAGCAATCGGACTACGCCGTGTTCGCCGGCCCCGCGCGTGCGGCGGCGCGCGCCGCGCCGGCGAAGGCGAGAGCCACCTCGACGGTGACCACAACGTCAAGGTCATCCACAAGGCACTGGACGTTGCTGACCCGCATTTCGCGGGCCACGAGAACTGCCCGCGCGCAGGCCGCCGCGGCCCCGTACGGTAGCCGCGCAGCGGCGGCCAACGCGGCCAGATCGGCCGCCGCCTGTGCACGGTGACGAGCCACCACGACCGAACCCAGATAGGCACCGGCCCCGGTGATGCACAGCAGCACCGCAACCATCGCTGCCGCAAGCACGGTGGCCGAACCACGGTCATCGTGGTTCGGCAGCCGACACCGCTTTGGCTGCAATATCCACGGTAGGCAACAGCTTTGAGTGCGCGGTGACCGTAGCGACAAGGAACTCGCCTTCCCGGCGCACCTGGACCTGAGCCGCAGGCGGCGCAATCCGACGAGCGACCTCCACAGCCGCACGTTCGTCACCCCGCGCGGCCAGACGGGCGGCCTCACGGGCCGCGTCGACACAACGCACCTGCATTGACACCGCCATGATCCCGGCCAGGCACAACACCAGCACCACGACCAGCGCGGCGATCCCCAGAGCCGCCTCAATGGTGCTCGAGCCCGCACTCGACGCTAAGCCTTGGTGCTCAGCGCGCGACCGATGATGTGGTTCAGCGCCGACACGACGGAATCGCCGGTGACCACGGTGTAGAGGATCGCACCGAAGGCCGCCGCCGCGATCGTCCCGATGGCGTATTCGACTGTGGACATGCCCGACTCGTCGGTCGCCACCAGCGCCATGCGCGCCACGAATCCACGAAACATGTTGATCACCAATACATTCCTTTCTTTGCGACTTCACAACAGCCCCGACTGCAGCACATCACCGGCCAACCCGGCCACCACAGGAACAATGCCCAGACACACAAACGCCGGGAGAAAGCACAGCCCCAGCGGACCGGCGATAAGCACCCCGGCGCGCTCGGCGGCTGCGGCGGCCGTATGCGCGGCGTCGTGGCGAGACTGCGCAGCCAGTTCGACGACCCCGTCGGCAAGCGCAGCGCCCGAGGACGCCGAACGCCGCGCCAATCGCAACAGCGCATCGGCCTGCGCGTCGACCGGGCCGGCCGACAGATCCGCCGGCACCGACCAGGCGATTGACGGGTCGGCCCCCAGCGCCAGCAGGTCGGCGGCCCGGCGCAACACCCGCGCCAGCCGCGGTGGCGCGGACGGGGCGGTCGCGGCTGCGGCGGCAGACACCGCCATGCCCGCCGCCAGGCACACAGCCAGCACGTCCAGGCTGGATGCGACCCCCAGCGGATCCGGGCCACGCGCCGGCCGAGGCCGCATCCGATGTGCGCGGCACGGCATCGCGGCGCGTGCCCGTACCACCGTCGGGCCGGCACCGACCAACAACGCCGTGGCCAGCAACACCGCCGCGGTGCTCATGCCTCGGCTCCCGCTCGATCATTCCTCGCTGCGATCCTCACTCGCGATCGCCTTCGAGGCTCACGGCGCCACCCGAGCGGTAATCCGGTCCGACCACAACAGCCCGCCGCAGGCCAGCGCCAGCCCGACCACCAGCAGCCATCCACCTGCGTGCCCACTCAACAGGAAGCTCAGCGGACGGGCCCCGATCAGTTGTCCGAGCAACACCCCGAGCACCGGCAGCCCCGCCAGGATGCCCGCGGTGGCGCGGGCACCGGCCAGCGCCGATGCCACCTTTGCCGAGAACCGTTGCCGCTCAGCGATGTCGCGTTGCGCAGCCCGCATCAGGGTGGCGATGGCCAGGCCGTGCTCACTGGCCAGCTGCCAGCACACCGCGAGTCGCTCCCAGTGCGCGGGCAGGGCCGACGATCGGGCCGCGGCGCGCAGGGCTCCCGTGACGTCGGCGCCCAATCGTGCGCGCGCCGCAACCGCACGCAAGCAGGCAGCGACCGAACCGGTGGTCTCATCGGCGGCGATGCTGAACGCGCGCACCGGATGGGCGCCCACGCGCAGTTCACCGACCAGTACGTCAAGCGCGGCTTCCAGCGCCTGCCCCTCGTCCATGCCGCGCCGGCTGCGGCGGCGGCGACGGTAACGCAGGCTCGCGGTGGTAACCACCACCGCGACAGCCAGGACGGTCGGCACGGCCGTCAAGGGCAACAACACGGCGGCGCCGACAAAGACGCACGCGGTGAGGCAGGCGACCCACTGTGTGCTTTTCCGCCTACGAGCAAAGCCGCCCCACCTGAGCCGGCGCCGGGGTGACGAAGGCAAGACCACGACCGCCGAAGACAACATCAGCGCAGCAATCACCGGGCCGTTCATGCCGCCATCCGGCTTCTCAGCAAGCAGCGTAGTTCGGCGGCATCGCCAGTCATGCCGCGGTCCGCGTGCCACGCCGTGACCGCCTGGACCCGGCCGCTGTCCGTGCAGCGCAGGACGGCGATCTCGCCGAGCCTGCGCCGGCCGGCCTGATCACGCGTGACGTGCAGCAGCACTTGGACCGCCGCGGCGAGCTGACTGTGCAGCGCCGCGCGGTCGAGGCCGCCGAGCGCTCCCAACGCCTCCAACCGGGCGGGAACCTCACCCGGTTTGTTGGCATGCACGGTGCCTGCACCGCCCTCGTGGCCGGTGTTCAGGGCCGCCAGCAGATCCACCACTTCGGCTCCCCTGACCTCGCCGACGACGATGCGGTCGGGCCGCATCCGCAGCGCCTGCCGGACGAGTTGGCGCACCGTCACCTCACCGACGCCTTCGACGTTTGCGCACCGCGCGACCAGCTTGACCAGGTGTGGATGCCGGGGCGCCAGCTCGGCGGCATCCTCGACGCACACGATCCGCTCGGTGGGCGAAACGGCGCCCAACATCGCGGCCAAGAGGGTTGTCTTTCCAGCGCCCGTGCCCCCACATACCAGGAATGCCAGCCGCGCGGCGACGATGCCGGCGACCAACTCGGCGGCCTGCGGGGCGATCGTGCCCGCGGCAGTCAGCGCCGCCAGATCCTGAGTGGCGGGCCGCAGCACCCGCAACGACAAGCAGGTGCCCTCGGCCGCCACGGGCGGCAACACCGCGTGCAGCCGCACCGCGAACCCGCCGGCGCCGATCCCGGTCAGCTGCCCGTCCACCCAAGGTTGCGCGTCGTCGAGTCGGCGGCCCGCGGCCAACGCCAGCCGTTGCGCCAATCGCCGCACAGCCGCCTCGTCAGCAAACCGAATCTGGCTGCGTTGCAAACCGTTTCCATCGTCAACCCACACCGTGTCGGGCGCGGTGACAAGAACGTCGGTGGTGCCGTCTGCACACAGCAGCGGTTCGAGGATGCCGGCACCGGTCAGTTCGGTCTGCAGCACCCGAAGATTGGCGAGGACCTCCGTGTCACCGAGCATCCCGCCGGACTCGACACGGATTGCGGCGGCCACCGCGTTGGGTCGCAGCGGGGCGGATTCGTCCGCCAGCCGCTCGCGGACGCGTTCGATCAGTGATCCGTTCACGCCGCCCTGCCGTTCTGCCCTGACTCCACACGCGGTAGCACACCAAGTACCCGGCGGGCCGCCCCTGCCAGTGCGGATCGCCTTCGCAATCGCAGGCCGCCGCACTCCAGCTGCTCGGCTAGCCGCGGCTGGGCTCTCATCGATGCCAGCAACGGCACGCCGGCGATATCGGCGACCTCGGCTGCCCGCAATCCCCCGGGCGACGGCCCGCGCACGACCAGCCCGAGGTTGGGATTGATGGCAGCCAGTGCCGGAGTGATCGTCGCGGTTGCCGCGCAGGCCCGCACGTCGCTGCGACACACGAGGACGACGAGATCGGCGCTATCCAGCGCGGCCTGCGTCGCATCGGTCAGACGACGGGGAAGATCGCAGACCACAGTGACTCCCCCGCGACGCCCGGCATCGACGACCGCGTCAAGCGGACCCGCGTCCAACTCGTAGCCGCGCCGCGTGCCCGAGAGCAAGCTGATCCCGCGATGTCGTGGCAGCGCCTCACGAACAGCCGGCCAATTCAGCCGACCGCCCTGTAGAGCCAGGTCAGGCCAACGCAAACCGGGTGTGGTTTCGCCACCCACCAGCAGATCGATGCCGCCGCCCCACGGGTCGACATCCACCAGCAGCGCATCGGTGGCGGTCTGCGCCAGCGCGACCGCGAACAGCGAGGCCCCGGCTCCGCCGCAGCCCCCGATGACGGCGACGACCTCGCCGCGGAGCCTGTCGTCGCGTGCCGATTCAGCGGCTTCGGCAAGCTCGCGGATCAATTCCTGCTCCTGCTCGGGCATCCTCAGCACATGCTGGGCGCCGACCGTGATGGCTGCCGCCCAGGTCGCCGTCACGGGTTCGGCGCCGGTCAGCACGCTGATGTGATTGCGCCGCGGTAGCGTGATCCGCCCACACCGCTCCGCCGCCACCTGGTCGAGCACCACGGCCGCAGCCGCTGACCACGCCTTCCTGCTCACGGGATTCCGACCGCCGGCATGGACAACCCGAACACCGACGGCTGCAGCGACCCGGTCCAGCTCGTCGCGCAATTCCGGATCGGTCAGCATCGCCAACACGCCGGAGCCCGCCGTGCCGGTGCCAGCAAGGCAAGACGAGCCAGACGAGTCAGTCACCCACCTACCGTGCGGTGCCGAAGGCGTTGGACACCAGCCCCAAAGGCGGATTTGTGGAGAGAGACGCATCTGTGCACAATCGCCCCGGCCGACCGCTCAGACCGTGTCCGGGCACCGCGATCCCCGCAACGCACCAAGAGTGCAGCTAAGCGTCGTAGCGCCGAGAATTTTTTACCCCAGAAAAGGGACGACCCCCGCCAGGGGGGGAGGAGGCGAGGGTCGTCGTGTATCAGCCCCGGGGGGTCGGGCTGATACACCCTCGGCTCAAGGCCGAGTGATGCTTACTATACACATGACGGATGGGATTAACGCAAGTACTGACTTTAATCGAAAGTACAGCTTGAGCCGTGTAAATGCCGTCGCCAAATCGACAACATCTGTATTCAAGTGGCCATTTCGGGAACAAGATCGTAGCCGCGTCGGACCGCCCACCTATGCTGTGTTGGTGACCGTCTCCGACTCGGCCGTGCAGCAGCAAACCTCGCCGCAAACACCGGGAGCCTCTGCGCCACATGCTCGCACCGCCGCCTTCTTTGACCTGGACAAGACCATCATCGCCAAGTCCAGCACCCTGGCGTTCAGCAAACCCTTCTTCGCTCAGGGACTGCTCACCCGCCGCGCCGTGCTGAAGTCCAGCTATGCGCAGTTCATCTTCCTGCTCTCCGGCGCTGACCATGACCAGATGGACCGGATGCGCACCCACATGACCAACATGTGCACCGGTTGGGATATGGCGCAGGTGCGATCGATCGTCAGCGAGACACTGCACGACATCGTGACTCCACTGGTGTTCGCCGAAGCCGCAGACCTCATCGCCGCCCACAAGCTCTGCGGCCGCGACGTCGTGGTGGTCTCGGCCTCCGGCGAGGAGATCGTGGGCCCGATCGCCCGCGCGCTGGGCGCTACCCATGCGATGGCGACCCGAATGGTCGTCGAGGACGGTAAGTACACCGGCGATGTTGCGTTCTATTGCTACGGCGAAGGCAAGGTGCAAGTGATCCGTGAGCTGGCTGCCCGTGAGGGCTACCCGCTGGAACACTGCTACGCCTATTCCGACTCGATCACTGACCTGCCGATGCTCGAGTCCGTTGGCAACCCCTCAGTGGTCAACCCCGATCGCGGCTTGCGAAAGGAAGCCATCGAACGCGGTTGGCCTGTGTTGTCGTTCTCCCGGCCGGTGTCCTTGCGGGACCGCATCCCGGCACCGTCGGGTGCCGCGATCGCCACCAGCGCCGCGGTGGGAATCACTGCGCTGGCCGCCGGAGCAGTCAGCTATGCACTGCTGCGCCGCTTCGCTTTCTAGCACTGACGCCCCAACCTCCCCACAGGCCCCGACAGCAAACGCTTAGCGCGCGCAATCCAAAGTCGTTTCACAACTTTCACGCAATTAGGCCTTGCTGTGCTCAGGGTCTAGTAGTACAAATGGAGTCACGGAAGCCCGGTGAGGCCAAGTTCGATCCGGAAGAGAAGGTTCGTCCTCCCGACCTGGGCACCCAGCACGGTTCCCGGCACCCACGCGGAGTCATAGCCGCGATAATGGCATAAGTGTTGCGGGCCTGCGTAATTGCGAACAGCGGACGGCATCGACGGCCCTTTGGGTGGGGTCGCAGCCAGAACTGTCCCAAAAGCGCCGAGGCCACCCACGCAGCCCCAGAAATGCACGCTTGGTACCCGAGAACCGTGTTGGCGGGCGGCGATTCGAAATCCTTCGGTCGCCGCCCGCTTTACATTTCTCCGAGCAACTGCTTTCCAGGCGGTCAGCTATCGACGTGGCACAGACTCGGCAATCGACAGAGCCTCCTGCGCTCCGGCCTTCATCGCCCGGCAACACAGCACCAGCCAGCCGGCCACGCCGTCGGGGGAGCCCTCGGCGAATCTGCGCGCGGCGTCGCGGTAATCCGCAGGCTGGCGCATCCAACTCACCTCCGGCACACCCAGGCCGTGCGGATCCAGCCCGGTGGCGATCGTCACCAGCCGCGACACCGCGCGGGCCACCACACCGTCGGCACTGCCAAACGGCCTCAGCGTCAACAGCTCTCCGTGTGCGACCGCGGCAACCACCGGTGCCGACGCCCGCGTTGGACGGGTCACCACATCGGCCAGCAACTCCAGACGCGGCCCAATCCCGGCATCGGCGCGGGGCCGGCCCAGCTTGTCCTCATCGACCTGGTCGGCGGCTGCGAGCATGTGCAGGCGGGCCAGTGCCTGCAGCGGCGCCTTCTGCCACACCCCGACCAGCGGGCCCCCGCCGCCTTCCAGTGCCTGCGCCACCCGCAGCGCTCCCCCGAACACCGGATCGCTGACCTCACCGGCATCCGCCAGGTCTTCCAGCCGCACGGGACCGTCGTCGAGGACCGAGGAGGCCCGCGCCGCCCGTAGCGCCGCCTCAGCGGCGGTCACCGGCCAGTCCCGCAAGTTCGCCCGGTGCCGGTGCGCCCGGCCCAGCGCTTCGCGTGCCCGGTCGCTGGCTTCGGCGACGCCGGGGAGCTCCATCAGCGCAGCCAGCGGGTCAGCCTTCACAGGTTGCCAACCTAGCGGGGGGCTGCCGGGGCGCCGGGAATGGCCTCCAGCAACTGTCGGGTGTACTCGTGACGGGGCCGCGTGAACACGTCCCCGGTTGGGGCATGTTCCACCACCCGGCCGGCGCGCATCACCAGCACGTCGTCGGAGATCTGGCGAATCACCGCCAGATCGTGGCTGATGAACAGGTACGTCAAACCCAGGCCGGCCTGCAACTCGGCCAACAGGTCCAGGATCTGCGCCTGCACAAGAACGTCGAGCGCCGAGACTGCCTCGTCGCACACCAGCACGTCGGGCCGCAGCGCCAACGCACGGGCGATGGCGACCCGTTGCCGCTGACCACCTGACAGCTCACGCGGCAGCCGGCCCAGCACCGACGATGGCAGCGCCACCTGGTCGACCAGCTCGCGCACCGCCTGCTGACGCTGCCTGCGGTCACCGACCCGATGAATGCGCAACGGTTCCTCGATCGCGCGAAACACCGAGTACATCGGATCCAGACTGCTGTAGGGATTCTGGAACACCGGCTGTACCCGACGGCGAAATGCGAACGCCTTGTCCCGGTCCAGCTTGTCGACGATCTCCGACTGGACCGGGAAGTCGTCGAAAGCCACCGTGCCCGACGTCGGTCGCAGCAGACCGAGCACCATCCGCGCCAGCGTCGACTTCCCCGATCCCGATTCGCCGACGATTGCCAACGTGGTCGCCCGTCGCAGCCGAAACGACACCGCGTCGACGGCACGAAACTCCGTCCGCCGCCACGGCGCGCCGCGAGACTCCCGGTAGACCTTGGTCAGCTCCGACGCGACGAGAATGTCGTCGGAGCCACCGGCGCGGCCGACGGCTTGCTCGGCAGCCTGGGAGGCCACCCGCGACCGCATCTGGGCCGAGCGCTTGTCGCGCGCCGTCCGCGACGGAGCCGCGGCCACCAGCCGCCGGGTGTACTCGTGCTGGGGGTTTCGCAGAATTTCTCGCGCCGCGCCCGATTCCACCACCGCCCCACGATGGACGACCACCACAGACTCGGCCCGTTCGGCAGCCAGCGCCAGATCGTGGGTGATCAGCAGCAGCGCGGTGTCCAGTTCGTCGGTGAGGCAGCGCAGATGGTCGAGCACCTGCCGCTGCACCGTAACGTCCAGTGCGGACGTCGGCTCGTCGGCGATCAGCAGCCGCGGCCGGCCCGCCAACCCGATGGCGATCAACGCACGCTGACACATGCCGCCGGACAACTGGTGCGGATACCGCCCGGCTTGCTTGGCTGGATCCGGCATACCGGCCTCGGCGAGCAGTTCCACCGCCCGTCGTCGTGAATCGCGACCATCGGTGTTGGCCCGCAACGCTTCCCGGATCTGGAAGCCGACCTTCCAGACCGGGTTGAGGTTGGTCATCGGGTCCTGGGGTACATAGCCGATCTCCCGACCCCTGATCGACCGCAGCAACCGCCGGTCGGCCGAGGTGATGTCGCGCCCGTCGAAAACGATGCGCCCGCCGGTAATTCGTCCACCGGGCGCAAGCAGCCCGAGGATCGCGGCAGCCGCAGTGGACTTTCCCGACCCCGATCCGCCCACTACAGCGACGGTCTGACCGCGAGGGACGATCAGATCCACTCCGCGAACCGCGGGCTCGTCGGTGCCGAACCTAACCTCCAGACCCTCGACCGACAACAGCGGCGATTCCGCGACGCTCATGCGCACCGCTCCTCTCCCCCGCAAGCGGGAGGTACCCCCACATCGCTCTGTTGCTCTGCATCGTCGCCGGTGCGGCTCATGCCCGCCACGCCCGTGATGCCGGATCCAGGGCATCACGCAAGGCGTCACCCATCATCATGAAGGCCAGCACTGTAATCGCCAGTGCACCAGCGGGATAGAACAGTATGGGCGAACCCGCCCGCAGCCGGGTCTGCGCGACGTTGATGTCGCCACCCCAGGACACCACCGACGTCGGCAGTCCGACCCCGAGGTAGGACAACGTGGCCTCGGTAACGACGAAAATGCCCAGGGCAATCGTGGCCACCGCGATCACCGGACCCATGGCGTTGGGCAGCGCATGCCGCAGCAGAATTTGAAACCTACTCAGCCCCAAGGCTTTAGCGGCGAGCACATAATCACTGGCCCGCACCTCGAGTACCGCACCGCGGGCGATCCTGGCCACCTGCGGCCAGCCGAACAGGGCCAGGATGGCGATCACCGTCCACACCGTGCGGTGATGCATGACCTGCATGAGCACGATTGCGGCCAACAGCAACGGCAATCCGAAGAACACATCGGTGATACGCGAAACCACCGCATCGACCCAGCCGCCGTAAAAACCGGCCAGCGCGCCCAGCGTCCCACCGACGACGAAGGCGCCCAGCGTTGCTCCCAACCCAACGGTGACCGAGGCCCGAGCACCATAGACGGTGCGCGCGTAGATGTCGTGGCCCTGCAGGTCGGTGCCGAACCAGTGCGCCGCCGACGGAGAAAGCATGCTCTGGCTGGGATCGGCATAGGTCGGATCGGCCCCGGTGAACAACGCTGGAAACGCCGCGACGACAAGAACAAGCAGGATCAGCGCGGCTGCGACGAGGAACTTCGGACGGCGGCGCAGCCCGCGCCAGGTGTCGAGCCAGAAACCGTGTCGGTCCGGTGAGTAGTCAGCCATATCGGATCCGTGGGTCCAGGGCGGCGTACAGCAGATCCACCAACAGAGTAGTGATCAGATAGATCAGCACCAGAACTGTCACGATCGACACCACCGTCGGCGCCTCCTGCCGGGTAACCGCCTGATACAGCACACCGCCAACGCCGTGGATGTTGAAGATGCCTTCGGTCACAATGGCTCCACCCATCAGTGCCCCCAGATCCGCACCGAGGAAAGTCACCACCGGGATCAGCGAGTTGCGCAGAATGTGCACCGTCACAACCCGGGGCCGCGACAACCCCTTGGCGGTTGCGGTGCGGACGTAATCGGCGTGCGCATTCGCCGCCACCGCGGAGCGGGTCAATCGCACCACGTACGCGAATGACACAGCGCCCAAAACTATCCCGGGTAGCAGCAGACGGGTGAATGTCGCCCGCGCGCCCACCGTGACTGGCGCCAGTCCCAGCCGCACCCCGAACAGGAATTGCGCCAGGAAGCCGAGCACGAAAATGGGGATCGCGATGATGATCAGTCCGGTGACCAACACGGTGGCGTCAAAGATCCCACCCTGACGCAGCCCGGCGATCACGCCGAATCCGATCCCCAGCACCGCCTCCACCACCAGCGCGATCAGCGCCAGCCTGATGGTGACCGGAAACGCATGCGCCAGAACGGCGCTGACCGGCAGCCCGGAATACGCGCGGCCCAGGTCGCCGTGCAGGAGGCCCCCCAGATAGCGCAGGTACTGCACCACGAAGGGATCGTCGAGGTGGTACTGGGCACGCAACTGCGCGGCCACTGCGGGACTCAGCGGCCGGTCCCCGGCCATCGCGGCCACTGGATCACCGGGCAGCAGGAACACCATGCCGTAGATCAGCAGTGTGGCGCCGAGGAAAACCGGCACCATTGCGGCGATCCGGCGCGCTATGTACCAGACCATCTCAGGCCTTGACGATGTTCTCGTAGTCGGGCAACCCGTTCCAGGTGACCGTGACGTTGCTGACCTCGGTCGACCACCCGACGACGGCGATGTTGTCCCACAGCGGAACGGCAGGCATGTCGTGCAACAGGATTCGCTGCGCGACGTTGGCCAGCGTGTCGGCCTCCTGCAGGTTGGGCGCAGCCTCGGCGGTGGCCAGCGCCGCGTCGAACGCCCGGCTGGAGTAGCCGACGTCGTTGGATCCCGCCCCGGTGGCATACAACGGCGCGAGAAACTCCACCATCGACGGATAGTCGCCCTGCCACGCGGCGCGGAATGCGGTGTCAATGGTGCGGTTGGTGATCTGGGTGCGGAATCCGGCGAAAGTAGGCTGCGGCGCGCCGACCGCATCGATCCCCAGAACGTTCTTGATGCTGTTGGCCACGGCATCCACCCACTCCTGATGGCCGCTGTCGGCGTTGTAGGCGATTGCGTATCGGCCACTCCATGGCGCGATCGCATTGGCTTGCGCCCAGAGCTGCCGGGCCCGTTCGGGGTTGAAGTCCAATACGTCGTTACCCGGTATGTTCGGATCGAATCCCGGCAACGACCGGGCGGTGAAATCGCGGGCAGGGCTGCGGGTCCCGTTGAAGATCTGCTGGCAGATCTGCGGGCGGTTGATGGCGGCCGAGAGCGCCAGCCGCCGCAGCCGGCCCTCCTCGCCGCCGAAATGCGGGAGGCGCATCGGAGTGTCGAGAGACTGGTTGATCGCTGCGGGCCCACTGGTGGCGTTATCGCCCAGTTCGCGCTTGTAGATCGTCAGCGCGCTCGACGGAATCGTGTCCAGGACATCGAGATTGCCGGACAGCAGATCGGAGTAGGCGGTGTCAAGATTGGCGTAGAACTCGAACCGCAGGCCCTTGTTGTGGGGTTTCCGGTTGCCGCGGTAATCGGGGTTGGGCACCAGGTCGATCTTGACGTTGTGTTCCCACGCGTCACCGTTATCGAGCTTGTACGGACCGTTGCCGATCGGGTTGCGGCCAAACGCCGCCATGTCCCGAAATGCCGCTTCGGGCAGTGGATAGAACGAGCTGTGGCCCAGTCGCAACGTGAAGTCGATGGTCGGCGCCTTGAGCCGCACAGTGAACTCGAGATCGTTGACCACCTGCAACCCGGACATAGTGGTCCGCTTTCCGTTGGTTGCGCCGGCGACCTCGTCGAACCCGTCGATCGGGCTGAAAAAGTTCTGCTGCAGTTGGGCATTGGTGCTCAGGGCCCCGTAGTTCCATGCGTCGACGAACGAGTGGGCCGTCACCGGTGAGCCGTCGGTGAACTTCCAGCCCGGTTTGAGAATGATCCGGTAGTTGACGTTGTCGGTGGTCTCGATCGACTGGGCCACCTCCGGCGACGGCTTGCCGGTGGCGTCATAGGACATCAGCCCGGCGAACAACCGATCGATGATGCGGCCGCCATTGCTGTCGTTGGTACCAGTCGGGACAAGCGGGTTGGGCGGTTCCCCGCCGTTGACCAGCACCACGTCGGGGGTGAGGACGCCGCCGCCACAACCGGCCAGCGAGCCGGCCACCGGCGCAACCGCCAGCAATCCGGCAGCGACTGGGGCTATCCAGGCCAGCGCGGCCCGCATCCGACGCACCATGACAGCGACCCTAGGGCCTTCGCTCGCGCCGAGCGCGCAGGAGCCGGCCCCCTCAGCGGCCGTGCCGCGCCCCGGCCCGCAGCCATAGCCTGGAAAGCCCGCGGTGTCCGGGACGCAACCGGCGGCCGCAGCCGGGCCGGCGCCGAAGTGCAATTCATCGGTCAACCCGGGCGGTTTAGCCGGACTACCTCCGCCCCGCAGGCCGCATCGCCACAGAGTTAGCCTTACACGCGTGACCGAGACCACTGCCGAGGGCCCGTCCTCGTATCCACCGCCTGCGCACTTCACCGAGCAGGCGAACGCCCGCGCCGATCTGTACCGCGAAGCAGCGGAAGACCGGCTGGCTTTTTGGGCCAAGCAGGCCAACCGGCTGTCCTGGGAGACGCCGTTCACCGAGGTGCTGGACTGGTCGGATGCGCCGTTCGCCAAGTGGTTCGTCGGCGGCAAGCTCAACATCGCCTACAACTGCGTCGATCGCCACGTCGAGGCCGGCCACGGGGATCGGGTCGCCATCCACTGGGAAGGCGAGCCCGCAGGCGACCGCCGGACCCTGACCTATTCCGATCTGCAGGCCGAAGTGTGCAAAGCGGCCAACGCGCTGACCGACCTCGGACTGGCTGCCGGCGACCGCGTGGCCATCTACCTGCCGCTGATCCCCGAGGCCGTAATCGCCATGCTGGCCTGCGCGCGGCTGGGGATCATGCACAGCGTGGTTTTCGGCGGCTTCACCGCGACGGCACTGAGCGCCCGCATCGCCGACGCCCAGGCCAAGTTGCTTATCACCAGCGACGGACAGTTCCGGCGCGGCAAACCGGCACCGCTGAAGGACGCCGCCGATGAGGCGGTCGGACATCCCGACAGCCCTGTCGAGCATGTTCTGGTGGTGCGGCGCACGGGAGTCGACGTGTCGTGGAACGACGACCGCGACCTGTGGTGGCACGACGTCGTCGACTCAGCGTCACCCGAACACACCCCGGAGGCATTCGACTCCGAGCACCCGTTGTTCCTGCTGTACACATCGGGCACCACCGGCAAGCCCAAGGGCATTTTGCACACCAGCGGCGGCTATCTCACCCAGAGTTCGTACACCCTCCACGCCATCTTCGACGTCAAACCGGAGAGCGACGTGTTCTGGTGCACCGCCGATATCGGCTGGGTCACCGGGCACACCTACGGCGTCTACGGCCCGCTGTCCAACGGCATCACCGAGGTGCTCTACGAGGGCACTCCCGATAGCCCAGACCGGCACCGGCACTTCCAGATCATCGAAAGATACGGCGTCACAATCTATTACACCGCCCCCACCCTGATCCGGACTTTCATGAAGTGGGGCCGTGAGATCCCTGACGCCCACGATCTGTCCAGCCTGCGGCTGCTGGGTTCGGTCGGCGAGACCGATCAACCCCGAGGCCTGGCGCTGGTACCGCGATGTCATCGGCGCAGCCAGGGTCCCGGTGGTGGACACCTGGTGGCAAACCGAGACCGGCTCCGCAATGATCTCGCCACTGCCCGGAGTCGCTGCTGCCAAACCTGGTTCGGCGATGACGCCGCTGCCCGGCATCTCGGCCAGGATCGTTGACGACCATGGCGATCCGGTGGAGCCGGACACTGATGGTGGCAAACACGTCACCGGCTACCTCGTCTTGGACCAGCCGTGGCCGTCGATGCTGCGCGGCATCTGGGGTGACCCCGCGCGGTACTGGCACGCTTACTGGTCCAAATTCGCCGAGCGAGGCTTCTATTTCGCCGGGGACGGCGCTCGCATCGACTCCGACGGCGCGATCTGGGTGCTGGGCCGCATCGACGATGTGATGAACGTTTCCGGGCACCGGCTCTCCACCGCCGAGGTGGAATCAGCACTCGTCGGCCACTCCGGGGTGGCCGAGGCGGCGGTGGTCGGGGTTACCGACGACACCACCACCCAGGCCGTCTGTGCGTTCGTCGTCCTACGTGCGAACTACACCGCGCACGACGGGACCGTCAACGAGCTGTGCGCCGAGGTGGCCCGGGTGATCTCGCCGATCGCCAAGCCGCGTGAGGTCCACGTAGTGCCGGAACTACCCAAAACTCGCAGCGGCAAAATCATGCGCAGGCTGCTGCGCGACATCGCCGAAAACCGCGAGCTGGGCGACACATCGACACTGCTCGATCCCAACGTGTTCGACGCGATCCGGGGCGCCGAGTAGTCGCGCACAATCAGCCGAGCCAACCCAGCTTGGGTCAGCCCGGTATCGGGACGAATCCCGAGCCCGGCCGGTTCTTTTCGTTGATGTCGGCCAGGTCCGCGTTGATCGACATCACCACCGCCGGGGTGTGCAGCGGGATGTATTTGATGACGCACGTGGGCAAGTTGTCGCTGAAGGCGCCGTGGATCATCCCGACCAGCAGATTGTCGACCGTCACGGGCGCCCCGGAGTCGCCGGGTCCGCCGCAGACCTGCATCACGATGGTGCCCGGATTCTGGCCGGGCCCCCAGGTGACGCCGCACGAGTTGCCTGTGGTGCGGCCCTGTTTGCAGGCGATCTGACCGAAGGTCGGGTCGGGGCCGATGCCGTTGATCGCAAAACCGTTGAAGTTGGCCTCCGGTGTCACCTTGGCCGGATCGAACTTGATCACCGCATAGTCGAGGGCGTCGTTGCCGGCGACCATGGTGCCCACCATGCCCTTGTTTTCCGCACCCTCGACGGCGACCTGCGCGCCCGGGCCCCCACAGTGTGCAGAGGTGAAGCCGATGAGATCGCCGTTTTTGTCGTGGCCGATGGTGGTCAGCGTGCACATTGCGTCCCCATCGACGACGATGCCCGCACCGCCACCCAACGGAAGCTTGTCGTCGGCAGCCGCGGTATTCGCGGGCAGGTACACAAGGGCCAAGAGCACGGCAACGATCGCCGCGGGAAAGCAGCGTTGCGCCGTCTGCAAAGTGATACTCCCGTCGAGTGGTCGGAGATCGAAGGACAGATGCGCCAGTCTAGATGATCAACACGCAACGTCCGCTGCTGTTCAAATGGCCGCGAGCGCTATTTTGTGGGTTGATTACGGCCGGTCACGCACGGTGTTCGGCTGGCCTCGTACGGCACCGAAGCGCATGGCAACATAAACCGCGACGACTGCGAACCGCGAGCCGTCAAATCGAGAGGACCGTCTGTGAGCAAAGCTGATCGCAACAACGGTGTGCCCAGCACGCTGACCACGATTCCGTTGGCCGACCCGCACGCCGGGTCTGCTGAGCCATCGATCGGTGACCTGATCAAAGACGCGACAACTCAGATGTCGACACTGGTGCGCGCCGAGGTCGAACTGGCCCGCGCCGAGATCACCCGCGATGTCAAGAAGGGTCTGACCGGCAGCGTTTTTTTCATCTCCGCGCTGGTAGTCCTGTTCTACTCCACCTTCTTTTTGTTCTTTTTCCTCGCCGAGCTGCTCGACACCTGGCTGTGGCGCTGGGTGGCGTTCCTGATCATGTTCGCACTCATGGTTGTGACCACCGCTGTGCTCGCCCTGTTGGGTTTCCTGAAGGTCCGCCGGATCCGGGGACCACGTCAGACCATCGAATCGGTCAAAGAGACGCGCACCGCGCTCACCCCGGGCCACGACAAGACCCCGCAGCGTGCGGTCGCGGCACGCGACATTACGTCCGAGGGCAAGCCGCCCACCGATCCCTCAGGTTGGTAAATGCCAGCACCAGATCCGTCGGTGACCCGCATCGACGGGCCATGGCGCCATCTGGACGTGCACGCCAACGGCATCCGGTTCCATGTCGTCGAGGCCATGCCAACCGTCCAGCCGGACGTCTCGGATGCAACCGCGCCGGCCACGGCGCGGCCACTGGTAATCCTGCTGCACGGTTTCGGTTCGTTCTGGTGGTCCTGGCGTCATCAGCTGCGCGGGCTGACTGGGGCGCGTGTGGTCGCGGTCGACCTGCGCGGCTACGGCGGCAGCGACAAACCGCCCCGCGGGTACGACGGCTGGACGCTGGCCGGCGACACGGCCGGACTCATCCGTGCGCTCGGGCACCCGTCGGCGACGCTGGTAGGCCACGCCGACGGCGGACTGGCCTGCTGGACCACCGCGCTGCTGCATTCACGGCTGGTGTGCGCCATCGCGCTGATCAGCTCACCGCACCCGGCCGCGTTACGACGATCCACGCTGACACGGCGCGATCAGGGGCGCGCACTGCTGCCGACGTTGCTGCGCTACCAGGTGCCGATCTGGCCGGAGCGATTTCTTACCCGAAATAACGCGGAGGAGATCGAGTGTCTCGTCCGCAGCCGCAGCTGCGCCAAATGGGTTGCTTCCGAAGACTTCTCGCAAACCATCGGCCATCTGCGGCAGGCGATCCAGATCCCGGCGGCCGCGCACTCCGCACTCGAGTACCAGCGCTGGGCAGTGCGCAGCCAGCTGCGCGACGAAGGCCGGCGTTTCATGAGGTCGATGACCCAGCAACTGAGTATGCCGCTGCTGCACCTACGCGGTGACGCCGATCCCTACGTGCTGGCCGACCCGGTCGAGCGGACCCACCGCTACGCGCCGCACGGACGCTACATATCCGTCTCCGGCGCAGGGCATTTCAGCCATGAAGAGGCACCGGAGGAAATCAACCGGCACCTGATGCGGTTTTTCGGGCAAGTGCACGGGCCGCGACTCAGCTAACGCAGGCTCCGGTGGGCACCGGGGCGGTGGCGCCGATCTTGGAAAGCTGACTGGCCACCTCGCCGGCCGTCAACACGAAGCCGGTGTCGGCGTCGTCGACGGCTGCGCCGAACACCACACCTAGCACCCGACCGTTGAGGTCGACCAACGGTCCACCCGAATCACCTTGCTCCACATTTGCTCTGATGGTGTACACGTCGCGGGTGACCGGCTGCGGGTCCCGGTAGATGTCGGGGCCACTGAGTCTGATGACCTCGCGAATCCTGGCCGGAGTCGCCGTGAAGTTACCGCCTCCGGGATAGCCCAGCACCACAACGCTGGTGCCCGTCTTCGCCTCGATTTCGGCGAACAACAGCGGCTGCGGCGGCAAGTTCGGGACGGCCAGGATCGCGATGTCGACCGAGGGGTCGTAGGACACCACGGTGGCGCCAAGGGGCTTGCCGCTCGCGTATACCGAGACGCTGTTGGATCCGGCCACCACGTGCGCGTTCGTCATCACCCGGTCGGGCGCGATCACGAATCCGCTGCCCTCCAGCACTTTCTGGCAGCTCGGTGCCAGACTGCGGACCTTGACGACGCTCGGCGCGATGGCCGCCACCACGGGGTCGTTGGACAGCGCCGGGTCTGGTGAGGCGACCGGAATGACCGGGGTGCGGCTGAACGGCTCGAGAACCGCGGGCAGGCCGGACGTGTTCAGCAACGCCGAAAGCCGCTTGGGCACCGTCTTGAGCCAGGTCGGTGCTACGTCGTTGACCTGTGCGAGCACCCGCGAACCGCGGACCGCAGCAGCCAGCTCGGGCTGGTCCTTGGACTGCGTCAGCGGCGTCGCCAACAGCCAGGCCGCGGTCAGCACCACAACGAGCTGCACCCCAACCCCGACGATCGAGTCGATCACGCGGACTGGCCGGTGGCGGATCGCGCCGCGGACGGCCCGCCCCAGCACCACACCGGCGACCTCACCGACCACGACCAGCCCCAGGATCAGGAACAGCGCGGTGAACAGTTTGGGTCGCGGCGCGTTAATGTGGCTGACGATGTGCGGCGCGAGCAGTACGCCGGCTATCGCGCCCAGCAGCACACCGGCAAACGACAGCATTGAGCCCAGAGCGCCCGAACGCCAGCCGGAAATTGCTGCGATGAAGGCGACCGCCAAGACAGCGACATCCAGCCACTGCGACGGGGTCATCGAATTCATCGCGGCCCACCCTGGTTGCCGACCAGCACCATCGCGTCGTCCAGCTCGCGCATATCGGTGGTGTCCCAGGGCTGGGCCCAGCCCGCGACGTCGAGGACGGCTGAAATCACCTGGCCAGTGAATCCCCATACCAACATCTGGTTCAACAGAAACGCCGGTCCGGCCCAGCGGCGACTGAGAGTGCGGCGGTACACCATCAGCCGGTTGGCCGGATTGATGAAAGCGCGCACGGGAACCCTTGCCACGATGGCCGTTTCAGCCTCGTTGACGACATTCACCGGCCCGGGATCCGGTGAATAGGCCAAAACCGGGACGACGTGGAATCGGGACGGGGCGATGAACGTCCGCTCCATGGTGGCCAGCGGACGAAGCCTCCCAAGTTCGATCCCCGTTTCTTCATGCGCTTCTCGCAGGGCGGTAGCAACCGGCCCTTTGTCGCCGGGATCGGATGCACCACCGGGGAAGGCCGCCTGGCCGGCATGATGGCGCAACGTCGACGCCCGCACGGTCAGCAGCAGGTCGGCATCGTCGGGGACACCGCCGTCGGCCGGCCCGGACTCCGGACCCGAGAACAGCACCAAAACAGCGGCTTCCCGGCCGTCGCCGCGCAAAGACGCTATGGAAGACGCAGCTCTGGCAGCGGTCACCATCGCCAGCACATCGGCCGGCAGCCGACGCCGAACCGCATCCGGTATCTGATCGACGTTGTCGATCAGCGGGCGCAGCCAGGACGGGCCGACATCAGGCGTCAGGGGAACCGTCCCCCGCTCGCGGGCGGTACCCCCAGCACTCACCGGCGCCTCCCTTTGTCGGGCTTGTCGGATCCACCTGCCCAGCCTCGTCTCGAGCCGCCGAGCACGCGCTCATCACGCCTCGTTTCCGACCGCAGCCGCTATCTCGTCGGCGCTGCCGAAAGCCCGCGGCAGGGTCTGGGCCACGCTACCGTCCGGCCGCAGGACCACCGTCGCGGGCATCACATTTGCGACCCGTAATGCTGCCGCTACCCTACGACGGCCATCCTGCAGCGTGGGCAGCCGAACGCCGAGATCGGCCAACCGAAGCAACGCGGCAGTCTCGTTCTCGTCCTGATGGACTGTCACCACCATCACGTCGGAGCCGACCCGTCGTTGATATTCGGCCATCGCGGGCAGTTCGGCTATGCACGACGTGCACCAGTACGCCCACAAGTTGATGACCACCCGGCGTCCGGCCAGCGCATGGGCGACGTCGACGGCCGAACCGTCCGCGGCGCATTCCACCACCACCCCGCGCAGCGCCGCAGGGCCGGGGCCACCGAGACCACCGCCCGCGGCGGGGCAGGGTGGCAGGTTCGCACGCTGCCGTGGCCCGGCCAGCGCCGCCGGCGTGTCGGCATCACGATGTTCGCGCCCGGCTGACGTCTGGGTAGTGGCGGTCGGGGCGGAGTTGTCGCGCAGCTGGGCAACCAGCGCCACCATCAGCGCGGCCACCACCGCCAGGATCGCGATGGTCCAGCGGGTTTTCCCGGTCAAAGTCTTCATTGCGTCTCTGCGCGGATTTTCCCGGGTTGAAGCGAATGTGAAGCTGGCGCCACTGTCGGGCTCCAGCGTGAGGTCAGCTTCATGTTCGCGCTACTCCGGTGTTACAGGCCGGCCAGGGCCAGCAGGTGCTCGGTTTCCGGGCCCTGGACAAGTGGCGCGGCGAGCAGCGGTTCAGTGGGGCCGAGCCCGTAGGAGGGGCAGTCTTTGGCGAGCACGCACACACCGCACGCCGGTTTGCGGGCGTGGCACACCCGGCGGCCGTGGAAGATCACGCGGTGGCTCAGCAAGGTCCACTCTTTGCGTTCGATCAGTTCGCCGACAGCGTGCTCCACCTTGACCGGGTCCTCTTCGGCGGTCCAGCGCCACCGCCGCACCAATCGTCCGAAATGGGTGTCGACGCTGATTCCGGGGATATCGAAGGCGTTTCCCAGGATGACGTTGGCGGTCTTGCGCCCAACTCCGGGCAGCGTCACCAGCTCGTCCATGGTGGCCGGTACCTCGCCGTCGAACCGTTCGACCAGAGCCTGGCCGAGACCGATGAGCGAGTTCGCTTTGTTACGGTAGAAACCAGTGGGGCGGATGAGGCTTTCGAGTTCGGCGCGATCCGCCTGGGCGTAGTCCAGCGCCGTCCGGTATTTCGCGAACAATGCCGGTGTCGTCAAGTTGACCCGTTTGTCGGTGCTCTGCGCCGAAAGAATGGTGGCCACCGCCAGCTCCAGCGGCGACGCGAAGTCCAGCTCGCAGTACACGTGCGGAAATGCCTGTGCCAGTGTGCGATTCATCCGGCGAGCCCGGCGCACCAAGCCGGTTCGGGTTTCGGTAGACCAGCGCCTGGTGACGTCGGGGCCGGGCGTGACTGGCTTGGACTTAGCGCGCCCGGATGACTTTGCCGCTGTCACCTACGACAGAGTACTGATTTCGTGATCTGTCTGAGACCTTGGCCATGTTTACTCTCCTTGTGTCATGGTTGCTGGTGGCGTGCATTCCGGCATTGCTCATGCTGACGACGCTCGGGCTCGGGCGGCTGGAAATGGCGCTTGCCCACGACACCGTGACGGCGACCGACGTAGCCGAGTTTCTCGAGCAGGCCCAGGCCGTGGATGTACACACGCTGGCCCGTGAGGGGATGCCGGAGGCGCTGGATTACCTGCATCGACGCCAGGCCCTGGGACTCACAGAGGCCCCCGCACCCAGAGCCCTCACCGGGAAACATCACGCCCATTCGATTTCTGCCACTGACTTCGGCCGTCCAGCCGAGGCGGGTTTGCCGACTCGCATACACTCGCATTCCCGGGCCAATCCGCAATTTACGGCGACCCGACACGCTAATCGTGTGTAGCGTTGGCACGTTGTACCTGTTGGCCTAGCCTTTAGACTCGGCACTGGTCAAGAGGACGGCCTGCCCGTATCACTTCGTGGAAAGCTGAAGAGGCAACGTGGACGAGATCCTGGCAAGGGCAGGAATCTTCCAAGGGGTTGAGCCCGGCGCAGTCGCAGCACTGACCAGACAACTGCAGCCCGTCGACTTCCCCCGCGGACACACGATTTTCGCTGAGGGTGAGCCGGGCGACCGGCTGTACATCATCGTCGCGGGCAAGGTGAAGATCGGCCGTCGCTCACCGGATGGCCGGGAGAATCTGCTGACCATCATGGGCCCGTCCGACATGTTCGGCGAGCTGTCGATCTTCGACCCGGGGCCGCGGACGTCCGGCGCGACCACCATTACCGAGGTGCGGGCGGTGTCGATGGACCGCGACGCGCTGCGGACATGGATCGCCGACCGGCCTGAAATCGCCGAGCAGCTGCTGCGGGTACTGGCCCGCCGGCTGCGCCGCACCAACAACAATCTGGCCGACCTCATCTTCACCGACGTCCCCGGCCGGGTGGCCAAGCAGCTGCTGCAGCTCGCCCAGCGTTTCGGCACCCAGGAAGGTGGCGCAATGCGGGTCACTCACGACCTGACTCAGGAAGAGATCGCCCAGCTGGTGGGCGCTTCCCGGGAGACGGTGAACAAGGCGCTGGCCGATTTCGCTCAGCGCGGCTGGATTCGTCTTGAGGGCAAGAGCGTGCTGATCTCTGACTCCGAACGACTGGCCCGCCGAGCGAGGTAAGCGCGCGTGTAGCGCGGGCGCAACCGAGCGAGAATCCAACCCCGAGCGAGGTAAGCGCGCGTGTAGCGCGGGCGCAACCGAGCGAGAATCCGACCCCGAGCGAGGTAAGCGCGCGTGTAGCGCGGGCGCAACCGAGCGAGAATCCAACCCCGAGCGAGGTAAGCGCGCGTGTAGCGCGGGCGCAACCGAGCGAGAATCCGACCCCGAGCGAGGTAAGCGCGCGCTACGCCGAGCCTGTAGTTGGCGAGGTCTTTACTCGGGGCGGATTCCCGCGCTTTCTACAGTTTCGACGCGAGTTCAGCGGCGCAGATAGTCCAGTTGCGCCTGCACAGACCATTCTGCCGCATCCCAAAGCTTCTCGTCGACGTCGACATAGACGTGTTCGACGATCTGGCGGGTGGTGGCGCCGTCGCCGAGATCCCGCAGCGCTGAGCGCACCTGCTCCAGCCGCTCATGTCGGTGCGCCAGGTATCCCGACGCGACGGCGTCCAAGGCGGCCAAGTCCGGCCCGTGCCCGGGCAACACCGTCCGCCGGCCCAGTCCGCGCAGCCGGTGCAGTGATTCCAGGTAGTCGGCCAGGCTGCCGTCTTCCTTGTCGATGACGGTGGTACCGCGGCCCAGCACGCTGTCCGCGGTCAGCACGGCGTCGTCGAGGACAAACGACAGCGAGTCGGCGGTGTGGCCGGGGGTGGCCAGCACCGTGATCGTCAACCCGGCGGCATCGATCACTTCGCGATCGCTCAGCGTCACGCCATCCCCACGCAGGAACTGCGGATCCGCGGCGCGTACCGGCGCCCCGGTCAGCTCGACCAGCTTGTCGATGCCGGTGGTGTGGTCGACGTGTCGATGGCTGATCAGCACCAGCGCGATGCGGCCCAGCGCGGCAACCCGGGCGATGTGCTCGTCGTCGTCTGGCCCGGGATCGACGATGACCAACTCGTCGCTGCGCGGGCCCCGCAGCACCCAAGTGTTGGTGCCCTCCAACGTCAGCAGACCGGGATTGTCGGCCAACAGGACCGACGCGGTGCCGGTGACCGCCCGCAATTGGCCGTATGCGGGATGCGTCAGCGACTCAGCTGTATCGGACATGGGCCGTTAGCCGACCTCCACGATCAACTCGACTTCCACCGGAGCGTCCAGCGGTAGCTCGGAGACACCGACCGCCGAACGCGCATGCGCGCCGTTATCGCCGAACACCTCGGCGAGCAGGTCGGAGGCCCCGTTGATGACGCTTGGCTGTCCGTGGAAATCCGGCGCGGAGGCAACGAAACCGACGACCTTGACCACCTGGGTCACCGCGTCGAGACCCACCAGCGAGTCCACCGCTGCCAGCGCGTTGAGCGCACAGATCCGCGCCATCGCTTTGCCCTCCTCAAGGCTGACGTCGGCGCCGACCTTGCCGGTCCGCGCCAGCTTTCCGGCCTCGAACGGCAGCTGGCCCGCGGTGTAGACCAGATTGCCGGTGCGCACCGCTGGAACGTAGGCCGCCAGCGGCGCCGCCACTTGCGGAAGCGCGACACCGAGTTGCCCGAGGCGGGCCTTCCAGGAGGAACCAGCGTTCACTAGCCCAACACCTCCTACTTGGGGCGCTTCAGGTAGGCGACGTGCTGCTCGCCGGTGGGCCCGGGCAGCACCGCCACCAGCTCCCAGCCATCGGCTCCCCACTGATCGAGGATCTGTTTGGTGGCGTGGGTGAGCAGCGGAACCGTTGCGTACTCCCATGCGGAGGGTTGGGTCATGACGCGAGCTTATCCGCCGGACTTGACCAGCTCCGGCCAGCCCGGCGGCCGGGCAACGCGGTAGGGCTAGCATGCGATGGTGGCAAACACATCTGGCGGCGGCTATTCCGTCAGCTGGCCGTCGCGCTTGTCGAAGGCCCGCTTGCATTTCGTGACCGGCAAAGGCGGTACCGGAAAGTCTACGGTCGCGGCCGCACTGGCGCTAACTCTGGCAGCGGGTGGCCGTAAAGTCCTTCTTGTCGAAGTCGAGGGGCGCCAAGGGATTGCGCAACTCTTCGATGTCCCGCCGTTGCCCTACCAGGAGCTCAAGATCGCGACCGCCGAACGCGGCGGCCAGGTCAACGCGCTGGCAATCGACATCGAGGCCGCGTTCCTGGAATACCTCGACATGTTCTACAACCTGGGCATCGCGGGCCGGGCAATGCGCCGCGTCGGTGCGATCGAGTTCGCGACGACGATCGCGCCCGGTCTGCGCGACGTGCTCCTCACCGGCAAGATCAAAGAGGCGGTGGTACGCCTGAACAAGGGGGCCAAGAACCCGGTCTACGACGCCATCGTCGTAGACGCACCCCCGACCGGCCGAATCGCGCGCTTCCTGGACGTCACCAAGGCGGTGTCCGAACTGGCCAAGGGCGGACCGGTGCATTCGCAGAGTGAGGGTGTGGTCAAGTTGCTGCACTCCGACCAGACCGCCATTCACCTGGTGACTCTGCTGGAAGCGCTGCCGGTGCAGGAAACCCTGGAAGCCATTGAGGAGCTTGCCGAAATGGAGCTGCCGATCGGCAGCGTGATCGTGAACCGCAATATCGCGTCCTATCTGGAGCCCGAGAACTTGGCAAAGGCCGCCGAGGGCGATGTCGACGCAGACTCGGTGCGGTCCGGGTTGGCGATGGCCGGAATAGAGCTCCCCGACGCCGACTTCGCCGGTCTGCTGACCGAGACCATCGAGCATGCCACGCGGATCACCGCGCGCGCCGAGAACGCGCAACAACTCGACGCGTTGCAGATACCGCGACTGGAACTACCGACGATCTCCGACGGCGTCGACCTCGGCAGCCTCTATGAACTCTCAGAATCACTTGCGCAGCAGGGGGTTCGATGAGTATCACGCCCAAAATCCTTGATATGGCCGCAATTCTGGCCGACACCTCCAACCGGGTCGTGGTGTGCTGTGGCGCCGGTGGTGTCGGCAAGACCACCACCGCGGCAGCGATGGCGTTGCGTGCCGCCGAATATGGCCGCACTGTAGTCGTTTTGACGATCGACCCAGCCAAGCGGCTGGCACAAGCTCTGGGCGTCAGCGACCTTGGCAACTCGCCACAACGCGTGCCACTGGCGCCCGAAGTCCCCGGCGAGTTGCACGCGATGATGCTCGACATGCGCCGCACGTTCGACGAGATGGTGGTCCAATACTCGGGATCCGGACGGGCACAAGCGATTCTGGATAACCAGTTCTATCAGACCGTTGCCACTTCGCTGGCCGGCACGCAAGAGTACATGGCCATGGAGAAGCTGGGGCAGCTGCTGGCCCAGGACCGCTGGGACCTGGTGGTGGTGGACACGCCTCCGTCGCGCAACGCGCTGGACTTCTTGGACGCGCCAAAACGCCTGGGCAGCTTCATGGATGGCCGACTCTGGCGGCTGCTACTCGCGCCCGGCCGGGGTTTCGGGCGACTCGTCACCGGCGCAATGGGATTGGCAATGAAGGCGTTGTCTACTGTGCTCGGTTCGCAGATGCTGGGCGACGCGGCAGCGTTCGTGCAATCGCTCGACGCCACATTCGGCGGTTTCCGCGAGAAGGCCGACCGCACGTACGCGTTGTTGAAACGGCGCGGTACTCAGTTCGTGGTGGTTTCGGCGGCCGAACCCGACGCACTGCGCGAGGCGTCCTTCTTCGTCGACCGGTTGTCGCAGGAAACCATGCCGCTGGCGGGGCTCGTGTTGAACCGCACCCACCCGATGTTGTGCGCGTTGCCCGTCGAGAGG
Source organism: uncultured Actinomycetota bacterium (assembly GCA_963763005.1). Taxonomy (GTDB): domain Bacteria; phylum Actinomycetota; class Actinomycetes; order Mycobacteriales; family Mycobacteriaceae; genus Mycobacterium. The sequence continues at coordinate 1,081,804 of CAVXMI010000002.1, read as the reverse complement.
GCTATCGACGCCACCGAAACGTTGGAGGCCGATACCACCGACTCGGGGGACGCGTTGCTGGCGGCGGCCGTGCTGCGGATCCATTCCGACCGTGGGCAGACCGCCAAGCGGGAGATCCGGCTGCTGTCCCGGTTCACCGGAGCCAACCCCCACGTGCCGGTCATCGGGGTACCGTCGCTTCCGTTCGACGTCTCCGACCTGGAAGCGCTGCGTGCGCTCGCTGACCAGATAACTGCGGCCCGCTGAGGAGCGCACCTATTGGGCACAAGCCAATTAGAGCCGACCACCTGGGCCGTAACTAAAAAGTAATCAGAAAGCGCGGACCTGCCGGCGGGGTTTACACCCCGCTCGCGTCAGTTCTAGCCGATGCCGCGGCGCTTGCGCTTGTCGAGGTAGTCCGACCAGGAGACGACGTCGGGGTGCTGCTTCAGCAAGGCCCTGCGCTGGCGCTCGGTCATGCCGCCCCAGACCCCGAACTCCACCTTGTTGTCCAGCGCATCTGCCCCGCACTCCTGCATCACAGGACAGTGCCGGCAGATCACCGCGGCCTTACGTTGGGCAGCCCCCCGCACGAAGAGTTCGTCAGGATCGGTCGCCCGGCACAGCGCCTGCGATACCCAAGTGATCCGCTCTTCCGCGTCGACACTGCGGAGAACGCTATTGACGGACGTAAGGTTAGTCCGTCGAGCGGCCGGACGTGGTCCTGACACGAGCTGATCCCTTCCTCCCGGCCGCGCTCTGCGACCGCCCTCCGCGAGTACCAGCCGATGTTGCGATCTGCCCCACACTATCCACATCGGTGTTACCTGAATCTCACTGCATATACAAGTTAGGTGGTCAGGTGCCAATTGCGCAACAGTCCGATAACGGTTTTTTTGGGACGGGCGTGCCGTCTTATCGCGATCGGCCGGGGGAAACGTGTCGGCTCGGTCCGTTTTGGGGTCCTGACCAGTGACGCAGCTGAAGTTACCGCTCGCCCCTGGTAGCGGCGGGGATCTCTACCTGCTACAAGATTTTTTTCGGTCGCACGGCGTGGAGACGTGACAGGGGGTCGCTACTGTGGTGCACATGTCCGAGCGCCCCCCGGCCGTTCTTACTGTGCTGAAGCTTGCTGGATGCTGTCTGCTGGCCAGTATCGTCGCCGCGGCGCTCATGTTCCCCTTCGCAGGTGGCCTGGGACTGATGTCCAATCGAGCTTCTGAGGTGGTCGCTAACGGCTCGGCCCAGCTCCTCGAGGGAGAAGTCCCGGCGGTGTCGACGATGGTCGACGCGAAGGGCAACACGATCGCGTGGCTGTACTCACAGCGCCGGTTCGAGGTGCCCTCCGACAAGATCGCCAACACCATGAAGCTGGCGATCGTCTCGATCGAGGACAAGCGCTTCGCCGACCACAACGGCGTGGACTGGAAAGGCACCCTGACCGGACTGGCCGGCTACGCGTCCGGCGACCTCGAGACTCGCGGCGGTTCGACGATCGAGCAGCAATACGTGAAGAACTACCAGTTGCTGGTAACCGCCCAGACCGACGCCGAGAAGCGCGCCGCCGTCGAAACCACCCCGGCGCGCAAGCTGCGCGAGATCCGGATGGCGCTCACCCTGGACAAGACCTTCACCAAACCCGAGATCCTGACCCGCTACCTGAACCTGGTGTCGTTCGGCAACAACTCTTTCGGTGTGCAGGATGCGGCACAGACCTACTTCGGCGTGAACGCGATCGACCTGAATTGGCAGCAGGCGGCTCTGCTGGCCGGGATGGTGCAGTCGACCAGCTCGCTCAACCCCTACACCAACCCGGAAGGCGCGCTGGCGCGGCGGAACTTGGTCTTGGACACCATGATCGAGAACCTGCCCGCAGAAGCTGAGGCGTTGCGCGCCGCCAAGGCCGAGCCGCTGGGCATATTGCCGCAGCCCAACGAGTTGCCACGCGGCTGCATCGCGGCGGGTGATCGCGCATTCTTCTGCGACTACGTCCAGGAGTACCTGTCTCGCGCCGGGATAAGCAAGGACCAGGTCGCCAAGGGCGGTTACCTGATCCGCACCACACTGGACCCCGACGTGCAGGCCCCGGTCAAGGCGGCCATCGACAAATTCGCCAGCCCGAACCTGGCCGGCATCTCCAGCGTGATGAGCGTGATCGAACCGGGCAAGGATTCGCACAGGGTGCTGGCGATGGCCAGCAACCGCAAATACGGTCTGGACATCGAAGCCGGCGAAACCATGCGACCCCAGCCGTTCTCCCTGGTCGGCGACGGTGCCGGGTCCATCTTCAAGATCTTCACCACGGCTGCCGCACTGGACATGGGCATGGGCATCAACGCCCAGCTAGAGGTGCCAGGCCGATTCCAGGCCAAAGGCCTGGGCAGCGGCGGGGCCAGGGGGTGCCCCAAGGAAACCTGGTGCGTAATCAACGCCGGTAGGTACCGCGGGTCGATGAGCGTGACCGACGCGCTGGCCACCTCGCCCAACACCGCGTTCGCCAAGCTGATCTCGCAGGTCGGGGTTTCGCCCACGGTGGACATGGCCATCAAACTCGGGCTGAGGTCCTATGCCAATCCCGGCACCGCCCGCGACTACAACCCCGACAGCAACGAGAGCCTGGCCGACTTCGTCAAACGGCAGAACATCGGTTCGTTCACCCTTGGCCCCATCGAGGTCAACGCACTGGAACTGTCGAATGTCGCGGCCACGCTGGCATCCGGCGGCGTGTGGTGCCCGGCGAACCCAATCGACAAGCTGATCGACCGCAACGGCAACGAAGTCGCCGTCACCACCGAGACTTGCGATCAGGTGGTTCCTGAGGGTCTGGCGAACACCCTCGCCAACGCAATGAGCAAAGACGCCGTGGGCGGCGGCACGGCATCGGGTTCGGCCGGCGCGGCGGGCTGGGACCTGCCGATGTCAGGTAAGACCGGCACCACCGAAGCCCACCGGTCCTCCGGCTTCGTGGGCTTCACCAACCACTACGCGGCGGCGAACTACATCTACGACGACTCCAGCACGCCAACGGATCTGTGCTCGGCTCCGTTGCGCCACTGTGGCGACGGCAACTTATACGGCGGCAACGAGCCGGCCCGCACCTGGTTCACCGCGATGAAGCCGATCGCCAACAACTTCGGTGAGGTGCACTTGCCGCCAACCGATCCGCGCTATGTCGACGGCTCACCCGGTTCCCGGGTACCGAGTGTGGCCGGTCTGGATGTGGACGCGGCGCGTCTGCGCCTGAAAGACGCGGGTTTCCAGGTTGCCGACCAGCCCAACTCCGTCAACAGCAGCGCAAAGTACGGCGAGGTGGTCGGAACGTCACCTAGCGGTCAAACAATTCCGGGGTCGATCATCACGATTCAAATCAGTAACGGCATCGCGCCGCCGCCGCCTCCGCCTCCGGAGGGTGTGCCGCCGCCGCCGCCGGTCGGATCGCAGGTCGTGGAGATTCCCGGCCTGCCGCCGATCACGATTCCACTGCTGGCTCCGCCGCCTCCTCCGTAGGCCCCCCCAAAAGGCCCGTTGCCGTTTGAGACGCGCTTCCAGTCGCCGACCGGCAGTAAGCTGCCTGCATGGCTGATGTTTTGCCCGTCCTGTTACGCACCGGCGCCGCGGCGCTGGGTTCGGCCGTCGCCGGGATCGGTTACGCCTCGCTCATCGAGCGCAACGCGTTCGTGCTTCGTGAGGTGACCATGCCCGTGCTGACGCCGGGCTCCACACCGCTGCGGGTGCTGCATATCAGCGATCTCCATATGCTGCCCAACCAGCGCCGTAAACAGGCCTGGCTGCGCGAACTGGCCAGCTGGGAACCCGATCTGGTGGTCAATACCGGCGATAATCTGGCGCACCCGAAGGCGGTGCCCGCGGTGATTCAGTCTCTGGGCGACCTGCTGTCGCGGCCGGGCGTCTTCGTCTTCGGCAGCAATGATTACTTCGGGCCGCGCCTGAAGAACCCGGCCTACTACCTGACAAACCCGGGTCACCGCGTGCGAGGCGAGCCGTTGCCCTGGCAGGACATGCGGGCGGCGTTCACCGAGCGCGGGTGGCTCGACCTCACTCACACCCGCCGCGAGTTCGAGGTAGCCGGGCTGCACATCGCCGCCGCGGGCGTGGACGACCCGCATATCGACCGGGACCGTTACGAGACCATCGCGGGCCCGGTAAGCCCCGCCGTGAACCTGCGGCTGGGGCTTACCCATTCGCCGGAGCCGCGGGTGCTGGACCGTTTCGCCGCTGACGGCTACCAGCTGGTGATGGCCGGCCACACCCACGGCGGGCAGCTGTGTCTGCCGTTCTACGGGGCCCTGGTGACCAACTGCGGCCTGGACCGCTCCCGGGCGAAGGGAGCGTCCCAATGGGGCGCCAACATGCGGCTGCATGTCTCTGCCGGGATAGGCACCTCACCGTTTGCGCCGGTGCGATTCAGCTGCCGGCCCGAAGTAACGCTGCTGACTTTGATCGCCAACCCGATGGGCGGCCGAGATTCGAGCAGTGACCTGAGCCGTTCACAGCCAACAGCGTCGGTGCGTTGAACGATCGGACCCGTATCGCGGTCCGCAGCCTGTCGCGGAGCTGGACAGACAACGCGATCCGGCTGATCGAGGCAGATGCCCGTCGCAGCGCCGACACCCACTTGCTGCGCTACCCCCTGCCGTCGGCCTGGTGCAGCGATGTCAACGTCGAGCTGTACCTCAAAGACGAGACCACTCATATCACCGGCAGCCTCAAACACCGGCTGGCGCGCTCGTTGTTCTTGTACGCGCTGTGTAACGGGTGGGTCGACGAGGGCACCACGGTGGTCGAGGCGTCGTCGGGTTCGACGGCGGTGTCTGAGGCCTATTTCGCGGCCCTGCTGGGTCTGCCGTTCGTCGCCGTAATGCCGGCTGCCACCAGCGCCTCCAAGGTCGCTCTGATCGAATCACAAGGTGGCCGTTGCCATTTCGTGGAGAAATCGAGTGAGGTCTACGCCGAGGCCGAGCGTGTCGCAAAGGAGAGCGGCGGCCATTACCTGGACCAGTTCACCAATGCAGAGCGCGCCACCGACTGGCGCGGCAACAACAACATCGCCGAGTCGATCTACGTGCAAATGTGCGAGGAGAAGCACCCCGTCCCGGATTGGATCGTGGTGGGTGCGGGCACCGGCGGGACCAGCGCGACAATCGGCCGCTACATCCGCTACCGGCGGCACGCGACCCGGTTGTGCGTAGTGGATCCGGAGAATTCCGCGTTCTTTCCGGCCTACGCCGAAGCGCGGTACGACATCGTCATTCCCGCGTCGTCTCGTATCGAGGGCATCGGCCGGCCGCGGGTTGAGCCGTCGTTTCTGCCCGGCGTGGTCGACCGCATGGTCTCGGTCCCCGACGCGGCGTCGATCGCCGCCGCCCGCCACGTCAGCGCCGTTCTCGGGCGCCGCGTGGGACCGTCGACGGGCACCAACCTGTGGGGAGCCTTCGGCCTGCTCGCCGAGATGGTCGCCGAAGGTCGCAGCGGTTCGGTGGTCACGCTGCTCGCCGACAGCGGCGACCGCTACGCCGACACCTACTTCAGCGACGAGTGGGTCAGCGCCCTGGGGCTCGATCCGACGGGCCCCGCCGAGGCGCTGGTCGAATTCGAACGCTCCTGCCGGTGGAGCTGATGCGCTCGGCTGCGGTTTGGCCAGTCGACGGACCGGTGCGATAGGCTGTCGGAGCTTCAAGCGGGGTGTGGCGCAGCTTGGTAGCGCGCTTCGTTCGGGACGAAGAGGCCGTGGGTTCGAATCCCGCCACCCCGACCACAATTGCGGCAGGTACGCCGTGTCTCGGTTCTCTACGCCGCCGCACTTGCAAGGCGGCCACGGAACGTGGCAGGCACGGAATCTTCTGACCGTGCAGGTCGTTTCCTTAACAACGTGATGCCGACCACCACTCGCCCGTGGTTGTGATGACGGTCATGTCTGCACCGTGAGGCTGCGCTGGTTGGCACACGTATTTACACTTTCTCGTCGTGGCCGGGAACCCGTTGTTGTGCAGTGTTGGCGCGCCTGTCGTTGGCGATATCGCAGATTACGTTCGTGCCGACGGCACAATCGTGGTGCCCGACGGGGTGACCTTGACATCGTTTCTCGACCGCAACCAGGCACTTTTCGGCGACCGTCCGTCGTATCGCTTCATCGACTACGCCAAGAATCAGGATGGGCAGCTCGTTGAGCTGAGCTGGACGGCGCTGTGGTCGCAAGTTCGCGCGATTGGCGCGCGCCTTCAGCAGATCACCACGCCCGGTGACCGGGTGGCGATCGTAGCCCCACAGGGTCTGCAGTATGTAGCGGCCTTCTTTGCCGCGATCCATGCCGGCAACGTCGCCGTCCCGCTCTTTGCGCCGAGTTTGTCCGGGCACGCCGAGCGATTGGCAGCCGTGCTCGCCGATGCCCGACCCTCCGCGTTGTTGACCACCACTGAGGCGGCCGCGTCTCTGCGGGAGTTCGTGCGGGCACTGCCGCCAGACAAGCGGCCACGGTTGATCGCGGTGGATGCGGTGCCGGATACGCTCGGTTCGACGTTTACCGCCGCCGCGCGCGGTACCGATGATGTCGCCTACCTGCAGTACACGTCGGGGTCGACGCGCACGCCGGCCGGGGTCGAGATCACCCACCGCGCCGTGTGCACGAACGTGATGCAGATGGTCCTGACCGGCGGGCTGGACATGCGCGTCCGCTGTGTGAGTTGGCTGCCGCTGTATCACGACATGGGTTTGATGATGATCATGTTCCCGGCGTTATTTGGGGCACATATCACGCTGATGGATCCCATGGCGTTCGTTCGGCGGCCCTACCGGTGGGTGAAACATTTGGGCGCTGAGGCTATGAGCGGCCGCGTGTTCGCGGCTGCTCCGAACTTTGCCTTCGAGATGACCGCGGAGCGAGGTCTACCGCCGGCAGGCGACGCGCTGGATCTGAGCAATGTTGTCTGTCTGCTCAACGGCTCGGAGCCGGTGACCATGTCGGCCATCGAGAGGTTCACTCAAGCCTTCGCCCCCTACGGCCTGCCGGCTACGGCGATCAAGCCGTCCTACGGGATGGCTGAGGCGACTTTGTCGGTGGCCAGTATTGCCCAGGATGCAGCGGCGAGCGCGATTTACCTGGATCGTGGGCAACTCAGTGCCGGCCGTGCGGTCCGCGTCGAGGAGACAAGCCCGGACGCAGTCGCCTATGTGTCGTGCGGCAGACCGATCACCAATCAGTGGGCAGTGATCAGCGACCCGGACGGCGCCGAGGTTGCTGACCGCACCGTCGGAGAGATTTGGTTGCACGGCAACAACATCGGCCGCGGATATTTCGGACGTGAGGATGAAACACAAAGGGTCTTCGGTAACAAACTGCAGTCGCGGCTGGAGGCCGGCAGCCACGCCGAGGGCGCCCCGGACAGCAGTTACTGGCTGGCAACCGGCGATCTCGGCGTTTACTTCGATGACGAGCTCTACCTGACCGGGCGGATCAAGGACCTCATCATCATCGATGGTGCCAACCACTATCCTCACGACATCGAAACCACGGTCGGAGACGCGTCGAAAGCCATCCGGACCGGTTATGTCGCCGCGTTTTCTGTTCCCGCCGACTTGTTCGAATCACCGAGCGCCAACACCGGCGAGCGACTCGTCATTGTGGCTGAGCGCGCCACGGGTGCGGGCCGCGTCGCGCCGGACCAGCTCTTGGAGACCGTGCGGGCCGCGGTCTCGCGTCAGCATCGCATCCAGGTCGCCGACCTGAAGCTTGTCGCCGCCGGCACGATTCCCCGCACGACGAGCGGCAAACTTGCCCGCGGCGCCTGCCGGGCCGACTACACCGCCGGGCGGTTCAACCGATAACTTATGCGGCCCCCCTGCGGTCCGGCTCGATTCAGCTAGATGGCATGCGCACGGGCCAGTGCGAGCAACAAGACGACCCAGCCGGCGGAGATCACCAGGCCGGCGATCGCGTGAACACGACCTTCGCCCTCGTTCTTGATCTGGACCAGCGCGACGATGACGCAAATAACGCTCAAACCCACCGATCCGACGACGCTGAACGCAAGCGCCGCATAGGCATAGATGTTGGTGGTGCGCTTGGGCGCGGCGTCCGCAACGGGTTTGGGCTGGTAAGCGATGGTGGTCATATCGGCTGTTCCCTTCGTGGTGGACCGTCATGTCACTCAGAACAGAATCGTGGCCACCCCTCTAGGGGTTCTAAACGGATTCTTGGAACGGCTGGATGAGGAGCCGCTCGTCGTTGGTTTTGTTCGCGCTACCGCGTGCGTATCCTGAGCGGACGGAACCGCACTCTGGTGCCGTGACGCGGCGCAAGCATGATGGAGCGCCGTACGATCCGCTCGGGCTTTTCGTCGACGGCGGCGAACTCACCCTCGCTCAGCAGCACTTGCATCACCGTGATCAACTCTCGCATTGAGAAGGCCGCGCCCAGACAGCGTTTGACACCGCCTCCGAACGGAACCCATGCGTAGGTTTGCGGCCGCGCGCCGAGGAATCGCTCGGGGCGGAACTCGTTCGAATGCTCGTAGGTGTCCGGGTCGCGGTTAATAGCGATGATATGGACGACGATTCGCGTTCCGGCATCGACGAGGTAGCCGCCGATGGGGAACGGTTGCGCGGCGACACGGGCCGTGAAGGGCGCGGGTGGACGTACCCGTAAAGTCTCGTCGATCACTGCCGTCGTGAAGGCTTCTTCACCGCTGATGGCCTCGGATTGCACTCGCCGTAATGCCTCGGGATGGTGGAGCAGAAGGTCGATGGCCCACGCCAACGTGGTCGCGGTGGTTTCATGACCCGCCAGCATCAGGGTGATCAGATCGTCGCGAATCTCGCTGTCCGACAACTGTTCACCGTCATCTCCGCGTGCGCACATGAGCAATGCCAGAATGTCGCGTTGCTCTTCCAGGCGTGGATCGTTTCGCCGTTCGGCGATCAGCGGCATGACGACATCGTCGATCTCCCGGTTGGCTTTCGCCCGCTGCGGCCACACCCGCAACGCACCGGCATGACGCAGCGCGTAGCGCACAGTCAATTGCTCTGAGACACCAAGGTTTAACAGATGTTCGAATGGCCGGCCCAATCGCCGCACCTCGTCAGGATCCTCGACGCCAAAGATGACCTTGACGATCACGTCCAGCATCAGTGACCGCGCCGCCTCCAGCATCTCGAACGGACGGTCAACGGGCCAGTCGCGCATCGCCGCGCGGGTGGAATTCTCAATGATCGGCACGTAGCTGCTCAGCGCGGCGCCGTGCAGAGGAGGCGTCAAGAGTTTGCGCCGCCGAAGATGCTCGGGCTCCTCCTGCACGAACATCGACCCGGACCCGTAAATCGCCGCCGCGGGTCCCACGCCCGCTCCCCCGAGCAGGACGTCCGTCGGAGCGGTGAAAACTTCCTTGACCAGCGCTGGATCGGACACGATCGCAACGTCACCCAGGCTGAGGATGGGCATCGTCATGATCGGTCCGTATCGACGGATCAATCGCAGCATCCGGCGCTCTCCGCCCACCAGGTAGGCGACCGCATACGCCGCCGCAAAAGCCGTGCGAAACCTGCGCGGAGCAGGTAAACCAGGCGGACGGCTCAAGGCATCCCGTAGGTTCGCCGGGCGAGGGGCCGATGCTGCCACGCTGACGACACAACACGGCGTTGTCAGCCAGGTCAAGGAGCCGTGGCGCGAGCCTGACAACGTTCGAGAAGGATCTGGGCCAGTCGCGCCGGTTCACTGATCATCACGTCGTGGCACGTGTCGATCGAGTACAGGGCATCCGCCCCGCCCGATGCCTCGATGCTGGCGAGCTGCTGAGCTTGCGAAAGCGTCCGATCACGCAACGTCATGATCCATGTTCGTGGTACACCGACAGGCATGTCGTCGCGCTCGACCTTCACGCTGAGCTCGGGCCATGCCATTGCAGAACAGGACGCGAGCGGGGATCGGCAGTTTGTACGGCCTGCCCGGCCCGGCGCCCCACCACACGAATGGTGTTGCCGGGCAACACATCGTGTCCACCATGGCAAGTCCCTTCGGCGGATACAGCATGGATTGCCACGGCGATATGACACCCACGGTCTGAACAGCGGTGACACGATACTGACGTGGACGAAACTCGCGAGGGTTAGGCGGAGACAGCCAAACTGGCCAACGAGGTCGAAGCGCGCGACGGCGTCGCCTTTCAGCTGCGGGTAGGTCTCAATTCCGGCCAGGCCATCGCCGGCGAGATCGGCTCGGGTTCAGCGAGTTACACCGCCATCGCCGAGCAGGTCGGGATGGCCCAGCGCATGGAGTCGGTGGCCGCACCGGGCGCGGTGATGGTCAGCCAGTCCACAGCGCGTTTGGTCGAACATGTCGCGGTGCTGGGACGCCTTCACCTGGCACATGCGCGCCGGAACATGGGCGATCAACCGGGACATTGCGGCGGCGCGCAACAGTCGCGCCGACCGACCCCGGGTATGTGCTCCACGACATCGCCGTACTGCGACTGCGGGCACTGCTGGCACAAGCACGCGGAGAAGACGGCTCGTATCGCGCATACCGGGACCATTACCGGGCGATGGCGACATCGCTTGGCTTCGAAGGACATATCGCGATGGCTGAGGCGATGACGTGACAACGAATCGATCCGACGCGACCCCATCCGTCCACCGAGGCGGGCAATACCTCGTTCAATGCGGACGCGCGCGGCGCCAGCGGTCGAGCTTGCCGGTTAACGCGTCGTCCGGGCAACAGCGGGGGGCCTGCTGCTGATCAGGGCCATCAGTGACTCGGTGGAAGTCGACAACACCCCGGGCGGAACCGCCATCGACATGACCTTTCGGCTGCCCGCTGCGCCGAGCGCGGTCGATCACTGAAACCGGGGACCACCCGGGTCAGGCGCGCGTCGAGGGGTGGGCGACGTCCTTGGAACGTCAACCAACGGCGAGAAGTGGTCGCGCGCCGCTATGCACCTACAGGCGCTCTTTCACCGCCGCGGACAAGCGCGCGCCGTCCGCCTTCCCCTCGGCGATCGCTGTGGCCACCTTCATGACCAGTCCCATCTGCTTCATGCTGGGCCGTTGCCCGATTTGCTCGGCTACCTCGGCTATGGCGGTGTCGGCGACGTCGGCCACCTCTGCCTCGGTGAGCGGCGTCGGCAGATACTCGTCGATGATCCGCGCCTCGGCGTGCTCGGCGGCAGCGAGCTCACCGCGCCCGTTCTGGGTATAGATCTCGGCTGCCTCACCACGCTTCCGGGATTCCCTGGCCAGCACCTTGAGCACCTCGTCGTCGGAGAGCTCCCTTGCCTGCTTGCCCGAAACTTCCTCGGTCTGGATCGCGGCCACCACCATACGTAGGGTCGCGGTTCGCAACTTATCCTGCGTCTTCATCGCCTCGGTCAAGTCCGACCGGAGCCGGGATTTGAGTTCCGCCATGACAGAGACGTTACGCGTCGGGAGGCTTCGTAACGCGACACTGAGACGTCACTGAGACCTACATTGTGAAATGCACCGACCGCCGACAGGATGGAGCCCATGACGCACGACGACAGCCGCTACACACGGTGAGCACGCTGCCGCCTGGTTATCCGGTTGAGCCACAGTCCGGGACCCCTGGGTATGTGCCGGCCGGTTATCCGCCATCAGGGTATGAAACGCCGCCGGCGTATGAGGGTCCGCCGCCGGGGTATGGCAGTGCGCCACCCGGATACGGTCCGCCGCCCGGTTACGGTGCGCCGCCCGGTTACGGTGCGCCGCCCGGTTACGGTGCACCGGCGCCTGGGTATGGGCCCCCGGCGGGTTATGGCCCGCCGGGGGGATACAGTCCACCGCGGCCCGGTTATGGTCCGCGGCCCGGTTATGGCCCGGCACCGGGCTCCCAATATGGTCCGCCGCTCGTCCCTGGAGCGGTCAAACCCGGGATAATCCCGCTGCGGCCCTTGACTCTGAGCGACATCTTCAACGGCGCGGTCGGCTATATCCGCACCAACCCGAAGGCCACGCTGGGCTTGACCGCCATGGTCGTGGTCGTCATGCAGATCATCACCTTGGTCGCCACGATCGGACCATTGACGGCCGCCAGCCGGCTGGATACCCACCCGTCCACCGAGCTCAGTTTGGTTGCCGCCAGCGCTTGGATGGGATCAATCGCTGCTGGTCTGCTGGTCACCTGGCTGGGCGGCATGCTGCTGAGCGGAATACTCACCGTCGTCGTCGGGCGGGCTGTGTTCGGGTCGCCGATCACCATCGGCGAAGCGTGGGCCAGGGTCCGCGGGCGCCTGCTCACACTGATCGGCCTGGCACTGCTCGAAGCCGTCGGGATGGTTGCGCTCGTCGGGCTGGTGGTGGTGATCCTGGTTGGGGTCGCGGCGGCTGCAAACGGAGCGGCGGCAGTCCTCCTCGGGTTCCCGCTGCTGCTCGTGGTCGCGATGCTGCTGGTCTACTTGTACACCGTGCTGGTGTTCGCACCCGTGCTGATCGTGCTGGAGAGGCTGCCGCTGGTCGACGCGGTCACCAGATCCTTTGCACTAGTGCGTAATGGCTTCTGGCGGGTCTTCGGCATCAGGCTGCTGGCAGCGCTCGTGGTGAGCGTCGTTGGTGGTGCGATCTCGGCGCCGTTCAGCTTCGTCGGCCAGATGTTGCTGGCCGCCTCGACAACCACCGGCATGCTGCTGGTCGGCACGACGCTATCGGCCATCGGCGGGGCGATAAGCCAGATCATCACCGCGCCGTTCACCGCCGGGGTTGTCGTGCTGTTGTATACCGACCGCCGAATGCGCGCCGAGGCATTCGACCTGGTATTGCAGACCGGGGCCGCGGGCGGGCCCGCCGCGGCGGAGTCCACCGATAACCTCTGGCTCACGCGACCGGTGTGAGGACGGACTGACCTTGCCCTCCATCGACATCGACCGCGATGCCGCACACCAGGCCGCACAGCGCGAACTCGACAAACCGATCTACCCCAGAGAGTCCCCGTCAAAGCAGTTCAACGATTGGCTCAACGAGCTGCTGTACCGGCTGTTGGAGAAGGTCTCTTCAGTATCTGGCGGGTGGTTCACCGTCACCGTGCTGCTCATCCTGCTGGCGATCGCCGTGGTCGTTGCCGTCCGCATCGCACGCCGCACCATACGCACCAATCGCGGCGGTGATCACCAACTGTTCGACGCCGGCCAACTGACTGCTGCCCAGCATCGAGCTAACGCTGAAAGCTTTGCCGCCGAGGGTAATTGGGCTGCAGCGATCCGACACCGGCTACGCGCAGTCGCTCGGCAGCTGGAGGAGACCGGCGTGCTCAACCCGGCTCCCGGCCGCACCGCCAATGAGCTGGCCACCCATGCGGGCGAGGCATTGCCACACCTGGCAGGGGAATTGACGCAGGCAGCAACGGCGTTCAACGACGTTACCTACGGCGAGCGGCCCGGAACCCAGGATGCCTATCAGATGATCGCCGACCTCGATGACCACTTGCGGTCACGTTCCACCGCTTCATCGGCAGTGGGACAGCCTGCGGCACTCGACTCATGGGCGCAGGTCCGGTGATTCCCGCGCGTCCCGATTCCACACCCGGTACGGCACGTCGACGACGGCCGTGGCGTGGAGTGTTGCTCGCGCTGGCCGCAATCACCATCGTCGCCTCGATCGGCACCTACCTGACCGCGCCGCGGCCCGGCGGCACGATGGACCCCGAGGCCACTGGTCCCTCGGGTGCCCATGCGTTGGTGACATTGCTGCGCGACCGCGGCGTCGAGCTTGTTGTCGCCAATACGATCGCCGACGTCGAAGGCGCGGCACGCGCCGACACGCTGCTGCTGGTGGCACAGACTCAGTACCTGACCGATAACTCGCTGCTGGAGCGGCTGTCCAAGACCCCCGGCGACCTCCTACTGGTCGAACCCACATCACGAACCCGCGCTGCGCTGACTCCGAGGCTGCGCATCGGGGCCGCCGAAGAATTCGACGCCCAGCCGAATTGCCCTCTGCGGGAGGCTAATCGGGCTGGATCGGTATATTTCGGGCCGAGCGACGCCTACCAGGCCAAGGGCGACCTGGTGGTGATCAGCTGTTACGGAGGGGCATTGGTCCGCTATCGCGACGCCGGCCGAACCGTCACAGTGGTCGGCAGTAGCGACTTCATGACCAACGGAGGCCTGTTACAGCAGGGCAACGCCGCGCTGGCGATGAACCTCGCGGGTGACCGGCCCCGTGTCGTCTGGTACGCTCCCCACCACATTGAGGGTGAAACATCTTCTCCGGCATCTATTTTCGACCTGATTCCAGAGAATGTGGCCTGGATCGTCTGGCAACTGTGGCTGGTGGTGATCCTGGTGGCGCTATGGAAAGGACGGCGGGTTGGCCCGCTGGTAGCCGAGGAGTTACCCGTCGTGGTCCGCGCATCGGAGACCGTCGAGGGCCGCGGGCGGCTGTACCGATCCCGGCGGGCCCGCGATCGCGCCGCAGACGCACTGCGCAGGGCGACACTGCAGCGGCTGCTGCCCCGACTCGGCGTGGGCCCCAAGCCACCAGTGGCGGCGGTGGTGATGACCGTGGCCCAGCGCAGCGGGGCTGATCCGGGGTTTGTTTCATACCACCTGTATGGCCCCCCACCAACCACCGACCACGATCTACTGCAACTTGCCCGTGCGCTCGACGACATCGAAAGGCAGGTCACGCACTCGTGACGCAGTCCCCTTCCAACCCGCAAGCCCCTCCCGCCCAGTCCCCGATCGCAGAATCGGCACGTGATGCATTGCTCGGGTTACGTACCGAGATCGCCAAGGCTGTCGTCGGACAGGACGGGGTGGTCAGCGGCCTGGTGATCGCGCTGTTGTGTCGCGGCCACGTGCTCCTGGAAGGCGTTCCGGGAGTGGCGAAGACGCTGATGATCCGCGCGATGGCTGCCGCCTTGCAGCTGCAGTTCAAGCGGGTGCAGTTCACGCCCGACCTGATGCCCGGCGATGTCACCGGTTCGCTGGTCTATGACGCGCGCACTGCCGAATTCGCGTTCCGGCCTGGTCCGGTGTTCACCAATCTGCTGCTGGCCGACGAGATCAACCGGACGCCGCCCAAGACACAGGCTGCGTTGCTCGAGGCGATGGAGGAGCGTCAGGTCAGCGTGGACGGTGAGCCCAAGGCGCTGCCCGACCCGTTCATCGTCGCCGCGACCCAGAACCCGATCGAATACGAGGGCACCTATCAGTTGCCCGAAGCCCAACTCGACCGTTTCCTGCTCAAACTGAATGTGACTCTGCCGTCACGCGATTCCGAGATCGCCATCCTGAGCCGGCACGCGCACGGCTTCGACCCGCGCGATCTGTCCGCGATCAAACCGGTGGCCGGGCCGGCCGAGCTGGCCGCCGGCCGCGAGGCGGTGCGTCAGGTGCTGATCGCCGATGAGGTGCTGGGCTACATCGTCGACATCGTCGGGGCAACCCGCTCCTCCCCCGCCCTGCAGCTGGGTGTATCCCCACGCGGGGCAACCGCGCTACTGGGCACCGCCCGGTCCTGGGCGTGGCTGTCCGGGCGTAACTACGTCACTCCCGACGACGTAAAGGCCATGGCCCGCCCGACGCTGCGCCACCGGATCATGCTGCGCCCGGAAGCCGAGCTTGAAGGTGCTACCCCCGACGGCATACTGGACGGAATTCTGGCCTCGGTTCCGGTACCCCGCTAGTGATCCTGACCGGACGCACCGGATTGCTGGCGCTGATCTGCATCCTACCGATCGCGCTGGCCCCTTGGCCGGCAAGGGCTTTCGTGCTGCTGCTGGTAACGCTGGCGACGGCGGTGGCCATTGATGTCGGGCTGGCGGCCAGCACCCGACGGTTGCGCTTTACCCGTTCGCCGGACAGTTCGGCCCGGCTGGGCCAGCCGGTGGATGCGGGCCTGCTGATCCACAATGACGGCCGCCGCCGGTTCCGCGGCCTGGTTCGCGACGCCTGGCCGCCCAGCGCGCGCGCACAGCCGCGCACCCATACGGTCAACATTGCCGCCGGGCAGCGCCAGCATGTGGACACCGCGCTGCAACCAGTTCGCCGCGGCGACCAGCGCGCGGCCGCGGTCACGGCCCGATCGATCGGGCCGTTGGGGTTGGCGGGACGGCAGGGTTCGCAGTCGGTGCCCGGCCAGGTCCGGGTGCTGCCGCCGTTTCTGTCCCGCAAGCACCTGCCGTCGCGGCTGGCCAAACTGCGGGAGATCGACGGGCTGTTGCCCACGCTGATCCGCGGGCAGGGCACCGAATTCGACTCGCTGCGCGAGTACGTCGTCGGCGACGACGTCCGCTCGATCGACTGGCGCGCGACCGCGCGCCGCGCCGACGTCATGGTCCGCACGTGGCGGCCCGAACGCGACCGACGCGTCGTCGTCGTTCTCGACACCGGACGCATGGCGGCGGGTCGTGTCGGTGTCGACCCGACTGCCGCCGATCCGGCGGGGTGGCCTCGGCTGGACTGGTCGATGGACGCCGCGCTGCTGTTGGCGGCACTGGCGTCGCGGGCCGGCGATCATGTCGACTTCCTGGCCCACGACCGGGTGAGCCGGGCCGCCGTGTTCGGCGCGTCGCGCACCGAACTGCTGGCCCAACTGGTCGACGCGATGGCCCCGCTGCAACCGGCACTTGTCGAATCTGACTGGCGGGCAATGGTTGCCACCATAGCGCGCCGTACTCGGCGACGGTCGCTCGTAGTGCTGCTGACCGACCTCAACGCGACCGCTCTCGACGAGGGCCTGCTGCCGGTGCTACCCCAGTTGTCGGCCAAGCATCATGTGGTGGTCGCCGCGGTCGCCGACCCACGCGTCGACCACCTGGCCGCCGGACGTTCCGACGCGGCAGCGGTGTACGACGCGGCGGCTGCCGAACACGCCCGCAACGACCGGCGTGCGATCGCGTCGCGCCTGCGCCGCGGCGGGGTGGAAGTCGTCGACGCGCCGCCCGCAGAAATCGCGCCCGCACTTGCGGATCGCTATCTGGCGATGAAAGCAACCGGGCGGCTGTAGTGCCCTTGTCGCGACTGTGAAGCGGGTGACGCTCTCGCGGCGTGTCGCGTCGCTGAATTCACTGTCGCGGCATGGGCGCGGCTCAGCCGGTGGGGATCACGTCGGGCGCGTCCTCGATATCGCCGGTCTCCCCGGCCTTCGCGGCGCGCCGGCCGAAGCACACGATGTACGCCAAGAACGCCACCTCGGCGATGATGCCGACAGCGATCCGTACGAACGTCGGCAACGGCGACGGCGTCACCATCGCTTCGATCAGCCCGGAGACCAGCAACACCCCCACCAGACCCACAGCTACCGACACGACGCCGCGGCCCTGCTCGGCGAGGACCTGCCCGCGCGGCCGGTCACCGGGCGAGATCACCGACCATCCCAGCCGCATCCCGGTTGCGCCGGCGAGGAACACCGCCGTCAGTTCGAGTAGCCCGTGTGGAATCAGCAGGCCCAGCAGCAGGCCGCCCTTGCCCGCCTGGAACATCAGACCGGCGATCACTCCCACGTTCGCGGCGTTTTCGAAGAGCACGAGAGGGATCGGCAATCCCAGCACGACGGCGAACGCGATGCACTTGGCCGCCACCCAGGAGTTGTTCACCCAGACCTGGAGCGCGAACGATGCGGCGGGGTGCTCACTGTAATACGACTGGACGTCGTGGTTGACCAATTCGTTTATGTCGGTTGGGGTTCCGATGGCGGACTGCACCTCGGGACTGCCGGCCACCCAGAAAGCGATGACCAGTACGACAGCGAAGAACGCCGCCGCCGTCGCCAGCCACCACCGCCAGGCGCGGTAGGCAACCACCGGGAAGGAAACCGTCCAGAAACGAATGAACGTACTGGTCAGCGGCGCGTGTGCACCGGTGACCGCGGAGCGAGCGCGCGCGACCAGACTCGAGAGCCGGCCGGTCACCAGCGAATCCGACGACGCCGACCGCAGCATCGATAGATGCGTGGACACCCGCTGATAGAGCTCAACGAGTTCATCGACTTCGGCGCCGGTCAGCGAGCGGCGCTTCTTGGTCAACTGGTCGAGCCGGTCCCACGTGCCGCGATGGGTCAGCAAGAAGGCGTCGACGTCCACCCTGCGCAGCCTAATGGCGATCGCAAACTCGGCGAAGCCGAGTGCAGCGGGTCGCAAACTCGGCGAAGCCGAGCGTCACAGGTCGCCGCTCTATGGCCTGTAGCGTTCCCTGGTATGTCGGAGGTGGTAACCGGGGACGCCGTGGTGCTCGATGTACAGATCGCCCAGCTACCGGTGCGCGCAGTGGGCGCGGTCATCGATATCACCGTGATATTCATCGGCTACATCCTCGGACTGATGCTGTGGGCAGCCACCCTGACCGAATTCGACGAAGCGTTGACCATCGCGTTCCTGCTCATCTTCACGGTGCTGGTGATGGTCGGTTATCCCGTGGCGATCGAAACGGCAACGCGGGGCCGTTCGGTGGGCAAGATCGTGATGGGCCTTCGCGTGGTGTCCGACGATGGTGGCCCGGAACGCTTCCGGCAGGCGCTGTTTCGCGCACTCGCGTCGGTGGTGGAGATCTGGATGCTGCTGGGGAGCCCCGCCGTGATCTGCAGCATGTTGTCGCCGAAGGCCAAACGCATCGGCGACATCTTCGCCGGCACCGTCGTCGTCAGCGAACGCGGTCCCCGATTGGGGCCGCCGCCGGCGATGCCGCCGTCGCTGGCCTGGTGGGCGTCGTCGCTGCAGCTGTCCGGGCTGACCGCCGGCCAGGCCGAGGTTGCACGTCAATTCCTCTCCCGGGCAATACAACTCGATCCACAACTACGCGAGCAGATGGCCTACCGGATCGCCGGCGACGTGCTGTCCCGCATCGCCCCGCCGCCCCCGCCCGGCGTCCCGCCGCAGCTGGTCCTTGCCGCCGTGCTTGCCGAACGACACCGGCGCGAACTGGCGCGACTTCGACCAACTATGGGCCCCACGATGCCCCGGACGGGACCTGCGTACTGGACGCCGGCAGGCCCGCAACCCCAGGGGTGGCCACCCGCGCCGCCCAGCGCCGCGCCATGGCCTTCCCAGCCCCCACAGCAGGCGATCCCGTGGCCGGAGGCGGAGGCACCACAACCGTGGCCACAGCAGGGCCCGAACACCGGCGGATTCTCACCGCCCAGCTAGTTATTGCACGACGGTAGCCGCCAGGATGGCGACGTCGGCAACCAACAGCGCCAATCCACACAGCGGAACTGAGATGCCGCCAAAGCGCTTGGCGGTGAAGACCGGGACGACGATGACTACCGGGGCCACCACGGGTGCGCCGTAGAACAAGACGCCGAAGCTGATCCCGCCGCCCAGGTTGGGGCACCGGCTTTCGGTGCAGGAATCGATACTCATCACAGCGCCGGGCGCAAAGAGCATCACGATCGCGGAACCGGGCACCGTCAACAGCGCCAGCACCAGTTGACCCATAAACGAACCTTGCCGGCGCGGGCACCTTCGCCCGGCGTCGGCTCGGTTGCACTACCGGGACCGGTCGCGATCCTCAGGTTCCGATTTTTGCCCTTCACCAGTCAAGTGCTATCCGGCCGCAGCGGGATGCAAACAGGTTTTGACGGCAGCGGGATCAAAAAAATCGTTGCATCGCCTTCGTTAACGATATATCGTGATACATAGTGATATACCGGAGCGCATCGTCTGGTGCCTCCCCGAGAGACGTAAGGACCACAGACATGAACAACTCATTCACTCCCCCCGAAGGGCCATTCACCGCCCGGCCGGGGTTCGGATTCGGCCTTGGGCCCGGCCCCGTCCAGCGGCGGGCGCTACACGGCGCCAAGCGGCATGCGCAGCGCGAATTCTTCGAACACCTCCGCGACCAGGCAGGCGACCACGACGGACCCCTGGGTTTCGGCCCCGGTTTCGGCCCCGGTTTCGGCCCCGGCTTCGGACCTGGTTTCGGCGGCCCGCGCGGCGGTCGGCGCCGTGGCGGACCCGGCCGTGGACGGCGCGGTGACGTGCGGGCGGCCATTCTGGTGCTGCTGAGCGAGCGGCCGATGCACGGCTACGAGATGATCCAGGAGATCGCCGAACGCAGCAACGGAATATGGCGACCCAGCCCCGGTTCGGTGTACCCGACGCTGCAGCTACTCGACGACGAAGGCCTGATCACCGCCAGCGAATCCGACGGCAGCAAGAAGGCTTTCGAGCTGACCGACGACGGCCGTGCCGCAGCCGAAAAGGTGGCGACCCCACCGTGGGACGAGATCGCCGAAGGCGTCGCCCCGGGCCACATCGACTTAAGAGCCGCCATGGGCCAGCTGTTCGGCGCGGTCGCGCAATCGGCGCACACCGCCAGCGCCGAGCAGCAGCAGCGCATTGTCGAGATCATCAACAACGCGCGCCGGGAGGTCTACGGCATTCTCGGCGAGAACTGATCCCTCCCCCGTGGGCGTGCCTGCGCACGCACGTCCACGGCGGGGCCGCACCCCTGGACACGCTTAGGAAACGTCGACCCAGTCCAGGGTCCGCTGGACCGCCTTGCACCAGCCCGCGTATCCCGCCGCGCGCTCCTCGCCGTTCCACTTCGGCGTCCACCGCTTGTCCTCTTGCCAATTGGCCCGCAGGTCGGACGGGTCGGCCCAGAACCCGACCGCCAAACCCGCCGCGTAGGCGGCGCCCAGTGCGGTGGTCTCGGCGACCACCGGCCGGACCACGTCCACACCCAGCACGTCGGCCTGAATCTGCATGCACAGGTCATTGCGGGTGACACCGCCGTCGACCTTCAACACCTCGAGGCGCACACCGGAATCTGCTTTCATCGCGTCCACCACATCGCGGCTCTGGTAGCAGATCGCCTCCAGCGTCGCGCGTGCCAAATGCGCGTTCGTGTTGAACCGCGACAGCCCCACGATCGCGCCGCGGGCATCAGAACGCCAGTACGGGGCGAACAACCCGGAGAACGCCGGCACGAAATACACCCCGCCGTTGTCGGCGACCTGACGGGCCAGGGACTCGCTCTGCGCGGCGCCACTGATGATGCCCAACTGATCGCGTAACCACTGCACTGCCGAGCCGGTGACCGCGATCGAACCCTCGAGCGCATACACGGGTTTGGCATCCCCGAACTGGTAGCAGACGGTGGTCAGCAAGCCGTTGGCCGAACGCACGATCGTCTCACCGGTGTTCAGCAGCAGGAAATTGCCGGTGCCGTAAGTGTTTTTCGCCTCCCCCGCGGCCAGGCACACCTGACCGACCATCGCCGCATGCTGGTCGCCGAGGACACCGGTGATCGGCACCTCGCCACCGACGGGCCCGGTATCCAAAGTGACACCGTACGGCTGCAGCGGTGACGACGGCTCGATCGCAGGCAGCATCACCCGTGGGATGGAGAAGAACGACAGCAACTCGTCGTCCCAGTCCAGCGTCTCCAGATCCATCAGCATGGTCCGGCTGGCGTTGGTCACATCGGTGACGTGCACGCCACCGCGCGGACCGCCGGTCAGATTCCACAACACCCAGGTGTCCGGGGTGCCGAACACAGCGTCACCACGTTCAGCGGCTTCACGCACCCCATCGACATTCTCCAGGATCCACTGCAACTTGCCGCCGGAAAAGTAGGTCGCCGGAGGCAAACCCGCCTTGCGGCGGATCACCTCGCCGCGGCCGTCCCGCTCCAGCGCCGACGCGATGCGATCGGTGCGGGTGTCCTGCCAGACGATCGCGTTGTAATACGGTCTGCCGGTCCGCCTATTCCATACCAACGTCGTCTCGCGCTGGTTCGTAATACCCAGTGCTGCAATATCTTTCGGCGAGAAATTGGTGGCGTTGAGCACCGACATCAGCACTGACGCAGTGCGCTCCCAGATCTCGACCGGATTATGCTCGACCCAGCCGGCACGGGGCAGAATCTGCTCATGTTCGAGCTGGTGGCGGGCCACCTCGGCACCGGCGTGATCGAAGATCATGCAGCGGGTGCTGGTGGTGCCCTGGTCGATGGCGGCTATGAAATCGGGGGACTCGGCCAACTGCTCTCCTAGGGGTGACATCGGGCACTGCATGTAATCGTCCATGATGGTCCACGGTGGTCTCAGCGGTCGACGGATCGGCCGTTACCCGGCTCACTCTTGCGCTACCGACGGTAAACCTGTTGCATCGGCTCTGTGGGCGAAGAGGTCAAGCGCACCACGTATAACCGCGCACATCAGCGGGAATACCGGCGCAAGGTGCGGCTGTGTTTAGACGTCTTCGAGACGATGCTTGCGCAGTCCAGTTTCGATTCCGACCCGCCGCTCACCGGCATGGAGATCGAATGCAACCTCGTCGACGCCGACTATCAGCCCGCCATGTCGAATCGGTACGTGCTGGACGCTATCGCCGATCCGGCCTACCAGACCGAATTGGGCGCCTACAACATCGAATTCAATGTGCCACCGCGGCCGCTACCGGGGCACACCGGCCTGGACCTAGAGGCTGAAGTACGGGCCAGCCTCAACGACGCCGAGACCAAAGCCAGCTCCGGCGGGGCTCACATCGTGATGGTCGGCATCCTGCCCACGCTGATGCCCGAACATCTGATCGACGGCTGGATGAGCGAGTCAAGGCGGTACACCGCCCTCAACAAGTCGATCTTCACCGCCCGCGGCGAGGACATCCCGATCAATATCTCGGGCCCGGAGCCGCTGAACTGGCAGGCCGCCTCCATCGCGCCCGAATCCGCTTGCACCAGCATGCAATTGCATTTGCAGGTCGCTCCGGCTGATTTCGCCGCGCACTGGAACGCAGCTCAGGTGCTGGCCGGCCCCCAGTTGGCGCTGGGCGCGAATTCGCCCTACTTCTTCGGCCACCAGCTGTGGTCGGAAACCCGCATCGAACTGTTCGCGCAATCCACCGACACCCGGCCCGAGGAACTGAAGACCCAGGGCGTGCGCCCGCGGGTGTGGTTCGGCGAGCGTTGGATCACCTCGATCCTCGACCTGTTCAAGGAGAACGTCCGCTACTTCCCATCGCTGCTGCCCGAGGTGTCCGACGAGGACCCGGTCGCTGAGCTGGCGGCCGGACGCAGCCCGCAGCTCTCCGAATTGCGCCTGCACAACGGCACGGTGTACCGGTGGAACCGGCCGGTGTACGACGTTGTCGACGGGCGCCCGCATCTGCGGCTGGAGAACCGGGTGTTGCCGGCCGGGCCCACGGTCGTTGACATGCTGGCGAATTCGGCCTTCTACTACGGCATGCTGCGCAGCCTGTGCGAAGCGGACCGGCCGGTCTGGACAAGGATGAGTTTCGCTGCGGCACGAGCTAATTTCCTGGAGGCCGCCAGGTACGGCATGGATGCGCGGCTGCATTGGCCGGGCCTGGGCGAGCTGACGGCGCAGGAATTGGTGTTGAGCACATTGCTGCCGATGGCCCACGAAGGCCTGCGGCGGTGGGGTGTAGACGCCGAGGTACGCGACCGGTTTCTGGGTGTCATCCAGGGCCGCGCCAAAACTGGCCGCAACGGCGCGAGCTGGCAGGTGTCCACCGTGCGGGCCCTGCAAGACGGCGGGATGACCCGGCCCGCGGCACTGGCCGAGATGCTGCGCCGGTACTGCGAGCACATGCACGCCAACGAGCCGGTGCATACCTGGCGCACGTAGCAGCGCGTAACTTGGGGACTATGTCATCTGAGGTAATGGACTGGGACGACGCGTACCGGGAGCAGGGTGCTTTTGAGGGTCCGCCGCCATGGAATATCGGTGAGCCGCAGCCCGAGCTAGCGTCGTTGATCGCGGCCGGAAAGGTCCGCAGCGACGTGCTGGACGCCGGATGCGGGTTGGCCGAACTGTCGTTGGCGCTGGCCGCCGACGGCTACACCGTGGTCGGCATCGACCTCACGCCTACAGCCATTGCGGCGGCCACCAAGTCCGCGCAGGAACGTGGGTTGAGCACGGCCAGCTTCGAGCAGGCCGACATCACCTCGTTCACCGGCTATGACGGCCGCTTCTCCACCGTGATCGACAGCACGCTGTTTCACTCGCTGCCGGTGGAGGGCCGCGACGGCTATCTGAGCTCGGTGCACCGCGCGGCGGCCCCGGGCGCCACCTACTACGTGCTGGTGTTCGCCAAGGGCGCCTTCCCGGCCGAGTTGGAAACCAAGCCCAACGAAGTAGACGAGGACGAGTTGCGCGCCGCGGTGAGCAGGTACTGGGAGATCGACGAAATCCGGCCGGCGTTTATCCATGCCAATGTTCCCGCGATTCCGCCGCAGATGCCCGGACCACCGATCGAATTTCCACCGCACGACCGTGATGAAAAGGGCCGGGTGAAGTTCCCCGCTTACCTGCTGACGGCGCACAAGGCCGGCTGACATCCGCAACGGCGCCACGAGCATCGCGCTGGCGTGACACTCGGCGTCAGGTGGCGGTGGTCGCCGCCGTCGCGGCGATCAGCGCTTCGGCGAAGGCCTCCAGATCTTCGGACGTGGTGTCCACATGCGGGGAGATCCGCAGCACCGGCGCCGTCAACTCCTGCGGCGCGCGCTCTATTGAAGCGTAGGTGGTCAGAATTCGCCGTTCGGCGAGCAACCATGCCCGCGCCGCCGCCGGGTCGGCACCGTCGACTGGGGCCAGGGTGGTGATTGCACTCGGCTCTTCGACCTCTTCGACCACCACCCAGCCGTCTACGTCAGCCAGCACGGTGCGGGCGATGCCACCCAGCTCAGCCAGGCGTGCACGCACAACCTCCGGACCGCACGCCAGATGCTCACCCAATGCCACCGAAAACCCCACTCGCGCAGCGACGTTCGCTTCGCCGAATTCGAGTTGCCGAGCCATCGGCAACGACGAGGTCCACTCCGGTGCCGGCAGCCGCGGAGTCAACCGCTGCATCAGGTCAGGTCGCGCGGCGAGGAATCCGACCCCGCGCGGCCCGGCGATCCATTTGCGCGACGACGAATAAGTGACATCGGCGCCCACCGCGCAATCCGTCTGTCCCAGCGCCTGAGCGGCGTCAACAACCAGCGGCAACCCCAGCTCACGGCACAGTTGGGCGATCATCGCAAGCGGTTGCACAGTGCCGCGGTGGCTGGCCACCGGGGTCAGGTGCACCAGGTCAGGCGGGTCTTCTTCCAGGTCGAACGCCGCGTCGTCGAGTGCGAGCCTGCCGTCCTCGAGGGTCGGCAGCAGACGCACGGAGAATCCGTGCGCGGCCATCACGGCCAGGTTCGGGCCGTATTCGCCGGGCAGGCAGGCCAGCGTCCGGCACTCCGTCGGCCAGCCGCCCAGCAGCAGATCCAGCGCGTGCAGCGAGCCGGTGGTGAACACCACCTCGGCGTCGGACATGCCGCACAGCGTCGCGACCGCGGAGCGCCCGGCGTCGAGCACGGGTGCGGCGGCATCGGCGGCGACATACCCGCCGACCTCGGCCTCGTGCAGCGCGTGCTGGGCAGCGGCCTCGATAACCGCGAAACTCTGGCGCGAACAAGCGGCGCTGTCCAAGTGCAGGCCCGCCACTGGCGGACGGGCCGCCCGCCAACGGTCGGCCAGGCTGTCGCTCACTTGACGGCCAGCGACAATCCGAAGTCAGCCGCGTCGTCGGTCCACCACCGGATGCGGCGCAGTCCCGCCGCGGCCAGCTCGGCGCCCACCGCCTGCGGGCGGAACTTGCACGACACTTCGGTGAGCATCTCCTCGCCGGGCGCGAAGTCGACGGTCAGCTCCAGCGCACCGACGCGTACCCGTTGTCGACAGTCGGAGCGCAGCCACATCTCGATCCGCTCCTCTGCAGTGTTCCAGCGGGCGACGTGCTGGTAGGCGTCGACGTCGAAATCGGCATCGAGTTCGCGGTTGATCACCGCGAGCACATTGCGATTGAACGCCGCCGTCACCCCGGCGGCATCGTCGTAGGCCGCGAACCAGCCGGTCAGTGTCCTTGACCAGGTCGGTGCCCAACAGCAGGGCGTCACCCGGCCGCATCACGCCGGCCAGGGTCGCCAGGAAATCGGCGCGCGGTCCGGGCGTCAGGTTGCCGATCGTCGACCCCAGGAACACGAACAGACGCCGACCCGCCACCGGGAATCTCGGTGAGGTGTTCCTCGAAATCGCCACAGACAGCTTTGATTTCGACGCCTGAGTATTCGCGCTGGATGGCGTTCGCGGCCACCGACAGCACACTGGCGTCGACGTCGAACGGCACGAACCTGCGCAGCGATCCGCGGTCACGCAGCGCGTTCAGCAGCATCCGGGTCTTCTCCGAGGTCCCGCTGCCCAGTTCGACCAGGGTGTCGGCCCCGCTGGCCGATGCGACTTCGGCCGACCTGGCACGCAGAATGGCCGCCTCGGTACGGGTCGGGTAGTACTCCGGCAACCGGGTGATCTGGTCGAACAGGTCACTGCCTACCGAGTCGTAGAACCACTTGGGCGGCAACGATTTCGGCGTTTTCTGCAGGCCGTGGAGCACATCGCGGCGCAATCCGTGATACGCCGAGTCCTCAGCCAGATGATTGGACAGCGACAGCATCATAAAGGTCCTTTCCTGCAATCCAATGCGGTCAACGTGACACGCTCCGGGGTGACTTCGACCAGGTGGCGGTCGGGCACGTCCTCCCAGTCGGCGTCGTTGTCGTAGGGTTCGCTGGCCAGCACGACCCCGTCGGCGCGGCGCAGGATGGAAAGCGTCTCTCGCCAGGTGGTGGCCAACAGCCGAGAACCCGTTGGCGGCCAGCACATTCAGTCGGGCGGCCGGGTCGGCGGTCGCCGATCTCGACGATGGTGTCACCCAGCGCATCCAGGCCACGCGCGAAGACGGCGGCCGCGAGTATCGCACTGTCGCAGACCGATTCGGCCGACGAGCTGAGCGGCAGCACGCGCGGTCGACGATGCCGTTGTGCGACAACAGCCAATGCCCGTCGGTGAACGGCGCGGTCGCGCTGACTTCGATCGGCATGCCGACGGTCGCCGAGCGCACCGCCGCCACCACGCAGTGGCTGCGCAGCGCCGGCGCCACCGATTCGAACGACGTGTCCCCCCACAGCGGTGCCGCGCTGCGCCAGCGCCGCGGCGCCGTCGCCGTCGAAAAACCCGACGCCCCAACCGTCGGCGTTCATCAGCCCGTGCTTCTGCCGGCGCGGGGCATAGGACTGCACCCGCAGGCTGTGCGGCGGGTCCAGCACCAATGCGAGAAGCCGGGACTTCACGCCCCAGCCATCCGAGGTGCCGGCACATCAGGCGTCCCACGCCAGCCGGACGCCGGAGAAGATCTGACGGCGGTACGGGTGATCCCAGTTGCGGAAGCTGGGCCGCAGGATGGCCGGTTCCACCGCCCACGACCCGCCGCGCAGCACCCGGTAGTCGCCGTCGAAAAAGGGCTGCGAGTAGCGCTCGTAGATCATCGGGACGAACCCGGGCCAGGGCCGCAGCGGTGAGCTGGTCCACTCCCAGACGTCGCCCAGCATCTGCTCGGCCCCATAGGCCGAAGCGCCGGCCGGGTAGGCGCCGACCGGCGCCGGGCGCAGCGTGGCGCCACCCAGGTTGGCCACGACATGTGATGGCGCCTGCGCTCCCCACGGGTAGCGGCGCCGTGAGTTGGTCGCCGGATCCCATGCGCAGGCCTTCTCCCACTCCGTCTCGGTGGGCAGTCTGGCACCGGCCCAGGCGGCGTAGGCCTCGGCCTCGAAGTAGGTGACGTGCTGTACCGGCTCGTCGGCGGGAATGTCCTCGACGTGGCCGAACCGGATGCGCGTTCGCCCGTCGGCAGCCCCAGAACTGCGGCGCGGTCAGGCCGGCGCGCTGTCGATGCTCCCAGCCTCGCGTCGGACCACCACCGCGGCTGGGTGTAGCCGCCGTCGTCGATGAAGTGTCGCCATTCGCCGTTGGTGACCGGCACCCGGCCAATCCGGAAGGCCGGCAGGTCGACGATGTGGGCGGGGCGTTCGTTATCCAACGAGTACGGTTCGCTCGCGGCGTCCACGCCCAGTACGAACGGGCCACCCGGCACCAGCACCGACGTTCCGGCCAGGCCGGGCCGGCCCGCGGGTAGCGCGGAAGTCTCGCGCAACAGCGGCGCCCCCGTGCGCAGGTTCAACGCCTGCAGCATGGTCTCGGTGTGCTGGTTTTCGTGGCTGACCACCATGCCGAACACAAAGCCGGCCGGGTCGTCGGGCCGGTCATCCGGCAATGCATCCAGCGCGTCCAGCGCGGCAGACCGCACCGTGCGGCAATATGACCGCGCCCGATCCGGGGACAACAGCGGCAAATCGACCCGGCTGGCGCGGGAGTGCTCGAAGGCGTCGTAGAGGCCCTCGATGGCCGGCGGCAGCATCCCGGGCCGGTCCGGGTTACCGCCGCGCAGCAGCCACAACTCTTCCTGCTGACCTATATGCGCCAGATCCCACACCAGCGGGCTCATCAACGGGTCGTACTGACGATGAAGCTCGGCATCGTCGAAATCGACCAGCCGCAACGTCCGCGTCCGCGCCTGCTCCAGATCGCAGACCAGCCTTTCCCGTGAAGTCACAGCCCCCCTTGCGCCAACCGCGCGACGGTCGGCGCGATGCCGTGCTCGATCACCAGGTCGGAAAAGTCGTCTGCTGGACAACGGCCACTCTCGACGTTGCGCATCAGACGCTGCATTGCGTCGGTGAGCTCCTCAGGTGCCCGCTCGGCGGCGACGGTCAGACATCGGTTGGCCGCCTCGTAGAGCTGCCGGTCGCCCAGTCCGATGCGGGCCGCGGTGTCCCAGGCGGTGGCCACCGGTTCGACGGCGTCGGCGGCCAGGCCGGCCGCGGTCGGATCATCGAGCAACGTCACCAGGGTGAACACCACGGCAGGCCAGACCTCCTCGGGCACACTGTCGAGGTACCGGATCTCCAGCCACTGCCGCGGACGCACCGGCGGGAACAGTGTGGTCAGGTGGTAGTCCAGGTCGGCGAGAGTGGGGCGGCGATCGCCCAGCAGAACCCGACCGTCCGCCCAGTCGGCGAAGAGCACGTAGTCCGTGACCGCAACGGCGTCCGGGTCGTGCACCAGCATCACCGGTGCCTTCAGCGCGTAGCGTGCCCAGTCGGTAGCGGGATCATCGCCGCTGGCCCCCAGGATGGGCCCGCAGCGCGCCGAGTCCATCTGGCCCCACACCCGTTGCCGGGTGGACTGCCAGCCGGAGAACTCTCCGCCCAGCATCGGGGAGTTGGACGCAATAGCGATCATCGTCGGCCCCAGGGCATGCGCCAGCCGTACCCGCGCAGCCCAGCCTGCCTGCGGTCCGGCGTCCAGATTGACCTGGATCGAGGCCGTCGACGTCATCATCGCCGCGCCCGCGGCTCCGCTGTGGCTGGCGGCGAAGAACTGTTCCATGGCTCGGTAGCGCGCGCCCGGGTTGACCCGCATCGCCGGCCGCAGCGGGTCCGCGCCCAGGAAAACCAACCCCAGCCCGGCGTTGGCGAAGGCTGACCGCAGCACCGCCTGATCGCGGTTCATGGCCTCGATGGCGGGCACTATGCCGTCGGCGGGTGGGCCCGACAATTCCACGGCGCCGCCAGGTTCTACGGTTACCAGGCTGCCGCCCGGCAGCGGGCTCAGCCACTCGAGAACGTCGGTGATCTCGTCCCAGCTCGGCCTGCGGTGCGGGTCGGCCGGGTCGTAGCAGTGCGCTTCCAACTCCACGCCGACACGTCCCAGCGGGCCGTCGACCAGGCAGCCTTCCGCGATGTACTCCGCGGCAGCCGACGAACTGGCGATCTCGGTGTCGGCCGGGCGGGCGCTATCCAGCTGCGAGGCCGCGGTGGTGCTGGCGGCGAACGTCATATCACGATCCCTCCGGGCCAGGGGCCTGCGCAGCTATCGGGAACGATAACCGCCACCACTTCATCTTCCAGACCGTCCCGACACTACGTTTTGGTTGCACGACTTAGACGAGTACCCAAATTGCCGCCCACTTACTGGTCGAGCTACTGACCCAGCGCGTTCTGCATTGGCCCGGCCAGCACATTCACCGCAGGACCGCCATTGCCAGACTGACAGACCTTGGCCTGCAGCAATACATTTTCGCGCAGTCGCGTTTGAACGAAGCACCGCCGACCGGTGTCCGCTTCTTGTTTGGCCCACTCCGCATCGGTGCCGGGGTTGGTTGCCGCCATCCGCTTCTGCGACCGAATGAAGTGCTGGAACTTCAGCGGGTCGCGCATGAAGAAGACCGGCGTGTTGTTGCCGACCATGTCGAAATTGCCGTCGGACGTGTAGAACTTCAGCGCGAAGCCGCGCGGATCCCGCCAGGTGTCCGGGCTGCCGCGCTCACCGGCGACGGTGTACTTGCTGACGTCGCTGGTCGCCTCGAATTGGCCGAACGCGCCGCCGCCCTTGGCGTGCGGCTGGCGTTCCGGGATTCGTTCCCGGTTGAACATCGCCATCTGCTCGATCAGGTAGTGGTCCTGCAGCAGGATCGGGCCGTCGGGGCCGATGGTCAACGACTGGTCGTCACTGGGCGCGGCGTTGCATCGTGACGCAGACACCGAGTTCACCGATCGAATGTGAATGGTCGTCAAGTACTTTCAGTGCGGGACCGCGCGGCCCGGCGCCCCCGGCAGGGCGCCGGGCTGGTAATCGCGCGACACGAAGGTCACGCAACTCAGCGTGCCCCGTTTCTGGAACTAGTCAAGAAAAGGACGGCGGGGCTTACGTGCGCTGCGCTACGGGCGCGCCGGCGGAGTGCTGGGCGCCGGGCTCGGAGCTGTGGTCGTCGGCAACTGACCGGGGCCGGCCGGACCAAAAGGACCGGCAGCCGGGCCACCCGGACCACCGGGACCACCCGGACCACCGGGACCACCCGGGAACGGGCGAACCATCCCGGGGCCACCAGGTCCGCCAAACTGCCACGGTCCGTTCCCCGGTCCGGGGCCTCCGGGTCCGAACATGCCGTGCTGGTGGCGGTGATAACAGTGGTGGTGGTGATGCCCAAGGACCACGGCGCCGAAAAAGAACAGCATCGACAGGATGAAGACGATCCCGGCGACGATCACCACCCACGCTGCGGCCGCGTAGAGCTTGGGTGGCTTGGCCCGCGGTGGCGGTGGTGGCGGTGGGGCTGTGGCGACGGACGGCGGCGGGGTTGAGGGTTCAGGTGTTTCGCTCATGCCTTGAATAGTGCCAGGCCCGCAATCGCCGTAACGGGTTCCGGCAACAAAGTTGCTGTGAATTGGCTACCCGGCGGCGTTTTCAGGTGCCGGTTTTCGCCGAATGACGGTGGCCCGGCGCTCGGGCGAGCGCCGGGCCACTAGGTGTGGGTTAATAGTCCGCCGGGGTCCTCCCATCACCCCTTGAGCACGTTGACTCTTGGAACTCCCCCTAGCTAGGGCGCCTAAGGCGAGGTTGTCCGCGACGGAGAGACCGACGACGGGATCTGGCCGGGGCCGGTGGGGCCGGGGGCCACGGACGGAGTTCCACCCTGCGGGGTTGCCGCAGGTCCACCCTGCGGGGACCTCGGGTGCATCATCATCGCGTGGTGCTTGTGGTGACCGTGGTGGAAGCCGCCGTGGTGACCGGCATGCCTTCCGAGGCTGTAGCCGCTGAAGAAAATGACCGCGACGACGAACACGATCCCGGCGACGATGGCGACCCAGGCCGCGACTTGAAAGACCTTGGGTGTCTTGTGTGGCGCTGCCTCTGATGGCTGCGGCGCCGGTTCTGTTGCGGTAGAGGTCCGCGCGGTCGGGGTTTCAGATGTTTCACTCATGAGACGAATGATGCCCGCGTAAACAACAGTGGCGGCTATGCACTGCTTATGCAGCAGCTGTGAGCTGAAGCCCCGCCTTAGCCGGCAAATCGCCCCGATTGGCTCGATTTGAGTGCGCTATGTAGCGGCCGAATCTGGTGGGGCTTGGTTCAGGGCGTCTGCTAGCAGCCGGGAGCGGATTTCGGTCACCCACCTCCGGAACTACTAGAGCTCGGGTGTACAAGACGGCCAATCGAGGCTCACCCCATACCACCTCCGGCCCCGCCGCCGAGGTCATGCGGCCTCTCCTCTATGCGCGGCTCCACGGACTCGGATGCAGGGCCAGGCGACGTGGAACTGGTTGACGGCGGCGCTGTCGAGGTGGACGGACCGGTCGCCACCGGTGTTGTCACCGTACTGGTTGCCGAACCAGCGGCACCGCCAACGCAGGTGACCGCCAGCACAAGCAGAGCAGCACCGCCAATGAGCGCAAACGCGCTTTTAGCTTCAGACATCATCAAGTCCTCGCTCTCATCTCAGACTCAGTGGCATACCCGCTTTATCGCGCCTAAGCCCTGATTGACTTCATGCTGTCGACGGTAGTGGCTGAAACCCCGAAGCACACCTCCTACAACGAAGAAAAAACCGCCTTGCCGCCGGGACCGGTCGGTGAACAATTCCGGGACCGCCCGAGCACCGCGCGACCCGGGCGGAACTCCCCGCGGATCACAATTCGGCGGCCAGCAGCTCGGCGATCTGGATCGTGTTCAACGCCGCCCCCTTGCGCAGATTGTCCCCCGAGACGAACAGCGCCAGGCCACGCCCGTCCGGGACGCCTGGGTCCTGCCGGATGCGGCCGACCAGTGATTCGTCGACGCCGGCGGCGGCCAGCGGTGTCGGCACATCGACCAGCTTCACGCCCGGGGCTCCGCCGAGCAGTTCGCGGGCCCGCTCGGGCGAGAGCGGCCGGGCGAATTCGGCATTGATCGACAGTGAGTGGCCGGTGAACACCGGCACCCGCACACAGGTTCCGCTGACCAGCAAGTCGGGAATGCCGAGAATCTTACGGCTCTCCGAGCGCAGCTTCTGGTCCTCGTCGGTCTCGCCGGAGCCGTCGTCGACCAGCGATCCGGCCAGCGGCACCACGTTGAACGCGATCGGCGCGGCGTAGGTTTTGGGCGCTGGGAACTGCACTGCGCTACCGTCGTGCACCAGCTGCTCGGCGTCGCCCATGACCGCACGCGCCTGCCCGGCCAGCTCGGCCACCCCGGCCAGGCCGCTGCCGGACACGGCCTGATAGCTCGAAACCACCAAACGAACCAGCTGGGCTTCGTCGTGCAGCACCTTGAGCACCGGCATCGCGGCCATAGTGGTGCAGTTCGGGTTGGCGATGATGCCTTTTTTGAGAGGCCCGGCCCGGTGCACGTCTCTCTCGAAATTCACCTCGGACACCACCAACGGCACGTCCGGGTCCTTACGCCACGCCGACGAGTTGTCGATCACCGTCGCACCCGCAGCGGCGAACCGCGGCGCCTGCACCCGCGACATCGCCGAGCCGGCAGAGAACAACGCGATGTCCAGCCCGCTCGGGTCCGCCGTCTCGGCGTCTTCGACCTCGATCTCCTGGCCACGGAACGGTAGCTTGCGGCCCTGTGAGCGGGCAGAAGCGAAGAACCGCACCGTTGTCGCCGGGAAATCGCGCTCGTCGAGCAGCGTGCGCATCACTTGGCCCACCTGGCCGGTGGCGCCTACTACACCAATCGCAACCATTTAACGACCCGTCCCCGCATATACCGTCGCTTCGTCCTCGCCGCCGAGCCCGAACGCCTCGTGCAACGCAACAACGGCCTTGTCCAGTTCGGTGTCCCGGCACAGCACCGAGATCCGGATTTCCGACGTGGAGATCAGGTCGATGTTGACCCCGACCGCGGCCAGGGCCTCACAGAAGGTCGCCGTGACGCCGGGATGGCTGCGCATACCGGCCCCGATCAGCGACACCTTGCCGATGTGGTCGTCGTAGAGCAGCTGGGTGAAGCCGATCTCGTCCTTGAGCGAGTCCAGCTTGGCCACCGCAATAGGCCCGGCGTCGCGGGAGCAGGTGAAGGTGATGTCGGTCTTGCCGTCCTCGACCTTGGAGATGTTCTGCAGCACCATGTCGATGTTCACGTCGGCGTCGGCGACGGCCCGGAACACCTTGGCCGCGTATCCCGGGATGTCAGGCAACCCGACAATGGTCACCTTGGCCTCGCTGCGGTCGTGCGCGACTCCGGTCAGGATGGGGTCTTCCATAGCTATGTCCTTGATCGATCCGGCAACGACGGTGCCTGGTTTGTCCGAATACGACGAGCGGACATGCACCGGAATGTTATGGCGGCGTGCGTATTCCACGCAGCGCAGCATCAGCACTTTGGCGCCGCAGGCCGCCATCTCGAGCATTTCCTCGAAGGTCACCGTGTTCAGCCTGCGGGCGTTGGGCACGATCCGTGGGTCGGCGCTGAAGATGCCGTCCACGTCCGTGTAGATCTCGCAGACATCGGCGCCCAGGGCCGCGGCCAGGGCGACCGCCGTCGTGTCCGAGCCGCCGCGGCCCAGTGTGGTGACGTCCCGGGTGTCCTGGCTGACGCCTTGGAATCCGGCGACCAACACGATCCGCCCCTCGTCGAGCGCGGTTTGCAGCCGTCCCGGCGTGACTTCGAGGATTTTCGCGTTGCCATGGGTGCCGGTGGTGATGACACCGGCTTGCGAACCGGTGAACGACCGGGCGTGCGCGCCCAGCGATTCGATTGCCATGGCCACCAACGCATTGGAGATGCGTTCACCGGCCGTCAGCAGCATGTCGAGTTCACGGGGCGGCGGGGCTGGGCATACCTGCTGAGCCAGACCCAGCAGGTCGTCGGTGGTGTCGCCCATCGCGGACACCACCACGACGACGTCGTTGCCCTGCTTCTTGGTCGCGACGATGCGCTCGGCGACGCGGCGAATCCGATCGGCGTCGGCCACCGAGGATCCGCCGTACTTCTGCACGACGAGCGCCACCGTTACCCTTCCCTGCCTTTCCCGCCCGGCGGGCTCGCTATCACCGCCAGGGTTTAAGTCCACAACAGGATACGTGTCGGCGCATCTTGATTAATTTCGATGCTGGGGCAACGACCTCCGGTTTTGACGCTTTCCTGCTGCCTGATATCAAGATGCCCGCTTTGGTGCTTGCCCCGTCCAGAGATGCCCCATCACCAGCCGGGCCGCTCTATCAGAATCAGTGTCAGTCTGGCCTGCTAGACTCGCACACATGTTCGAACAAAGGCCTGGTCTTGCATCGCCGCCGCAGGTGATCGCCCGGTTCGATGAGCTGTTCGAGCGGCGTTATCCGTCGGGCACGCCGGAGTCCGCTGTCCTGGTGGATCGGATCTGTTCGTTGTCTCGGGTGGAGAATCGGGCGGCGGCCGCGCACTTGGTTGCGATCGGTGACTTGTTTGTCTATCGGCTGTCGCGCTGTTCGGAGACCGAGGAGTGGGCGGTCGACACCGAGGCGGCGGTGGGTGCTGAGCTGGCCGCGGCGTTGCGGATCAGTCAGGGGCTGGCCGCAAGCCGGCTACGGTATGCCCGGGCCATGCGGGAGCGGTTGCCAAAGGTGGCCGATCTTTTCAAGGCCGGTGATATCGACTATCGGAGTTTTCAGACGATCGTGTGTCGCACCGATCTGATCACGGACGGCGACGTGCTGGCGGGGGTGGATGGAGAGCTGGCCATCACGGTGCCGCGCTGGCCGTCGATGAGCCAGGCCCGGCTCGCGGGGCAGGTCGACAAGATTGTGGCGAAAGCCGATGCGGATGCGGTGCGGCAGCGCAAGGAGCGTCAGGCCGAGCGCGAGATTTGGATCGGGGATCTGCAGGGCGGTATCTCGGAGATCCACGGCAGTCTGTTGACCGTCGATGCGCATGCGCTGGATAAGCGGTTGACTGCGTTGTCGGCCACGGTGTGTGACCACGATCCCCGTAGCCGCCAGCAGCGCCGCGCAGACGCGTTGGGGGCGCTGGCAGCCGGGGCGGACCGGCTGGGCTGCCGCTGCGAACGGCGCGACTGCGCGGCCGACACGCGGCCTGCGGCATCGCCGGTGGTGATCCACGTGATTGCCGAGCAAGCCACGATCATCGGCAGCGGCTCAGCACCGGCATCCGAGGTGGGAGCCGATGGGCTCATCGCGCCGGAACTCGTCGCCGAACTGGCCAAGTCGGCCAAGCTGATGCCGCTGGTCCACCCCGCCGATGCACCGCCCGAGCCGGGATATGCGCCGTCCGCTGCGCTGGCCGATTTTGTGCGCTGTCGCGATTTGACCTGCCGCTGGCCCGGCTGCGATCACCCGGCCACCGACTGTGACTTGGACCATACGATCCCCCACGCCCAGGGCGGGCCCACGCATGCGGCCAACGTGAAGTGCTACTGCCGCACTCATCACTTGGTTAAAACGTTTTGGGGATGGCGTGATCAGCAGTTGCCCGACGGGACGCTGATCCTGACATCACCAGCGGGGCGCACCTATGTCACCACACCGGGCAGCGCCCTGCTTTTCCCGAGTTTGTGCCTGTCCACCGGCGCACTGCCGGCGCCAGAAGCTGACCCACCGCTCGACTACTGCGCCGACCGGACCGCGATGATGCCCAAACGGCCCCGCACCCGCGCGCAAAACCGGGCCCACCACATCGCCACCGAACGCCGACAAAACCACCGAGCTCGGATGACCCCGCGAGCCGAACCCTCCGGCGACGTCGGGCTAGCCCCGCCCGACGCCGACAACGACCCACCACCGTTCTGATCTGGAACACTGATCGCCCCAGAATGGGTCAATGCGCGCGTTTTGGACCCAGCGCCGATCGCGGTAGAGTTCAGAGTGTGCAGCGGGTGCTCCTCCTCGGACGCCGCGGCGGGGTCTGATCCAGACCGGCTTCCCGTCGCGGGGGTTCGCGATGCGCCGGTCTGAGGTTCCTTCTCACAATCCCCGGAGCAACTACCGTGAGTAATTCTTCTGAGTTTTCTAGCCCGGACGCTTACGTGTCCGCGCGAACCGTCGTCAAACCCGTCGGCCCACCCGGGCCCGGCCAGCCCAGGTGGAATCCCCAGCGCGGCACGTCGATGCCGGTCAACCGGTACCGGCCGTTCGCCCAGGAGGTCGAGCCGATCGGGCTGTCCGACCGCACCTGGCCCGACCGGGTCATCAGTCGCGCGCCGCTGTGGTGCGCGGTGGACCTGCGTGACGGCAACCAGGCGCTGATCGACCCGATGAGCCCGGCCCGCAAGCGCCGCATGTTCGACCTGCTGGTCCGCATGGGCTACAAGGAGATCGAGGTCGGGTTCCCGTCGGCCAGCCAGACCGACTTCGACTTCGTCCGCGACATCATCACCGACGGCGCCGTTCCCGACGACGTCACCATCCAGGTGCTGACCCAGTGCCGGCCCGAGCTGATCGAGCGCACCTTCGAGGCGTGCGAAGGTGCGCCGCGGGCCATCGTGCACTTCTACAACTCGACGTCGATCCTTCAGCGCCGGGTGGTCTTTCGCGCCGACCAGGCCGCAGTGCAGGCCATCGCGACCGACGGCGCCCGCAAATGCGTCGAGGAGGCCGCCAAATACCCGGGCACACAGTGGCGGTTCGAGTACTCGCCGGAGTCCTACACGGGGACCGAACTCGAGTACGCCAAGCAGGTGTGCGACGCCGTCGGCGAAATCATCCAGCCGACGCCGGACAATCCGATCATCTTCAACCTGCCCGCCACTGTGGAGATGGCCACCCCCAACGTCTACGCCGACTCGATCGAGTGGATGAGCCGCAACCTGGCCAACCGGGAGTCGGTCATCCTGAGCCTGCATCCGCACAACGATCGCGGAACCGCCGTCGCCGCAGCCGAATTGGGTTTTCAGGCGGGTGCCGACCGGATCGAGGGCTGCCTGTTCGGCAACGGGGAACGCACCGGCAATGTGTGCCTGGTGACGCTGGGGCTGAACCTGTTCTCCCGCGGCGTGGACCCACAGATCGACTTCTCCAACATCGATGAGATCCGCCGGACGGTGGAGTACTGCAACCAGCTACCGGTGCCCGAACGTCACCCCTACGGCGGCGACCTGGTCTACACCGCGTTCTCGGGTAGCCATCAGGACGCCATCAACAAGGGCCTGGACGCGATGAAATTCGACGCGGATGCCGCCGACTCCGATATGGACGACATGTTGTGGCAGGTGCCGTACCTGCCGATCGACCCCAAGGACGTCGGGCGCACCTACGAGGCGGTGATCCGGGTCAACTCCCAGTCCGGCAAGGGTGGGGTGGCCTACATCATGAAGGCCGACCACGGCCTGGCCCTGCCGCGACGGCTGCAGATCGAGTTTTCCCAGGTGGTCCAGAAGATCACCGAGGGCGAGGGTGGTGAGGTCTCGCCGAAGGAGATGTGGGACGCGTTCTCCGAGGAGTACCTCGCCCCGGTGCTGCCACTGGAGCGCGTGAAGCAGCGCGTCGATGCCCCGGAGGAAGACACCGGCACGACCAGCATCACCGCGACCGTCAAGATCAACGGCGTCGAAACCGAGATCAGCGGCGCCGGCAACGGCCCGCTGGCCGCTTTCGTCCATGCGCTGGGTGGCGTCGGCTTCGAGGTAGCCGTGCTCGATTACTCCGAGCACGCGATGAGCGCGGGTGACGATGCTCAGGCCGCAGCGTATGTGGAGGCTTCGGTGGCGACGATCGCGAGCGCGGCGCAGCCAGGCGAAGCGGGTCGGAGCGCAGAAAGCCAGCGGCGCACGGTCTGGGGTGTGGGTATTGCCCCGTCGATTACCACCGCGTCGCTGCGGGCCGTGGTGTCTGCGGTCAACCGCGCAAGCCGTTCGACTCGCTGACAACCACGCCCGCGCCAGGTCCGAGTCCGAATCCATGACCGAGTCACCAGGCGAGCCGTCCCCGGGTCCCTGGAGTTATCCCCCACCGCAGCCCCACTTCGACTTCACTCCGCGGCCACCCCTTCCGCGAGGCGGGTGAAGCGCGGGGAAGCCGTGATTTCGATGTTCTTGCTGTATCTAATGCTCTTCGCAGGTGCTTTAGAAGATCACCGAGGGGGTTGCTCAGAAAAGGGCGAACTGCTCGTTGACCATGGTGACGTCGGTGAACTCGTCTATGCTGGTGCCGCCGACGACGGAACCAACGCGGTCCATGAACTGCACGTCAGAAACCACTGGCACCCCCAGCTGCCGGGCGTGATAGCCCTTGCCCTGCTCGGGCGCGGCTTCATTGCAGACCACCAGCGAGGTTTCCCGATCGACCGCATCGCTGTAGGCCAGCCCGGCGTGCAGGATCCGCTCGACGAGTTCCTCGTGGGTCCGTCCCACCTCGGCGGCCAGTGCCACCCGCATGCCCTGGACCAGCGGCCTGCCCCGGACATACGGGCCCGGGTTGAGATAGGGGCAGGGCATCCGGGATGCCAGCGCCTTCAGCGGTCGCAGCTCGTCGTGGGTGACCCGGCCGTTCGGCCACCGGCGCCGGGTCACCGGATGCACGGGCAGCCAGACGTCGCGTTCACGCACCCGCTCGAGCGCGGCTGCCAGGATCCGGGTCAACACCCGTGCGTCGTCGAACGCGTCGTGCGGCCGTTCCTGGGTCACACCCCAGTGCGCGGCAAGCGTCTCCAGCCGCAGATTGTCGATGCCGAGCTCCAGCCGGCGGGCCAGCTCGACCGTGCACATGACGGAGTCGACGGGGAGTTCGGCTTCGGCGAACTCGGCCTCCGCGGCAAGGAAGGAGTAGTCGAACGCAACATTGTGCGCGACCAGCGTGCGGCCACGCAGTACCTGGACCACGTCACCGACGATGTCGGCGAATTGCGGCTGGTCTTCGAGCATCGCGGCGGTCAGGCCGTGTACGTGGGTGGGGCCCGGGTCCACTCCGGGATTGAGCAGGCTGACCACGGATTGCTCCACTCGGCCGCCGGCGTCGAGGCCGAGCACAGCGATGCTGATGATCCGCGCCTGACCCGGGCGGAAGCCCGAAGTCTCGACGTCGATGACGGCCCAACCCGCGTCCGGGTGGCTGGCTGGCCGTCCCCAGGTTTGGCTCACACAATGAGGATGGCATGTCCGACCGACATCACCCGGTCGCTGCGCATCGTGTCGGCACTTAAACTGCCCGGGTGATTACCACCCGCGCACGTCTGGCCCTCGCCGCCGGGGCGAGCGCGCGTTGGGCGTCGCGGGTCACCGGGCGCGGGGCAGGGGCGATGATCGGCGGCCTGGTCGCGATGACCCTGGACCGCTCGATTCTGCGGCAGCTCGGGGCGGGCCGGCGCACGGTCGTCGTCACCGGAACCAATGGCAAGTCGACGACTACCCGGATGACCGCGGCCGCACTGAGCACGTTGGGACCGGTGGCCACCAACGCCGAGGGCGCCAACATGGACGCCGGCCTGGTGGCCGCACTGGCTGCTGATCGCGAGGCCGGGCTGGCGGCCCTGGAAGTCGACGAGATGCACGTGCCGCACGTCTTAGATGCAGTAGACGCTGCCGTCGTCGTTTTCCTCAACCTGTCACGCGACCAGCTGGACCGCGTCGGCGAGATCAACGTGATCGAACGCACGCTGCGCACTGGCCTGGCCCGGCACCCGAACGTGGTCGTCGTCGCCAACTGCGACGACGTGCTGATGACCTCGGCCGCCTACGACAGCCCGAACGTGGTGTGGGTGGCCGCGGGCGGCGCGTGGTCGAACGACTCGGTCAGCTGCCCACGCAGCGGCGAGGTCATCGTCCGCGACCGGGGCCACTGGTACAGCACCGGCGCCGACTTCAAGCGCCCCAGCCCGCACTGGTGGTTTGACGACGACACCCTCTACGGGCCCGACGGGCTGGCGCTGCCGATGCGGTTGGCACTGCCCGGCTCAGTGAATCGCGGCAATGCCGCCCAGGCGGTGGCCGCCGCCGTCGCGCTGGGCGCGGATCCGTCGGAAGCGGTGGTGGCCGTTTCCGCCGTAGACGAAGTCGCCGGGCGCTACCGGACCGTCCGTGTCGGCGCGCATGACACGCGGATCCTGCTGGCCAAGAACCCCGCCGGTTGGCAGGAAGCGCTGTCGATGGTGGACAAGCATGCGGCCGGGGTGGTCATCTCGGTCAACGGGCAGGTGCCCGACGGCGAGGACCTGTCTTGGCTGTGGGATGTGCGTTTCGAGCACTTCGAGCAGACCGCCGTGGTAGCCGCCGGCGAACGCGGCACCGACCTGGCGGTGCGCCTGGGGTATGCCGGCGTCGAGCACACCCTGGTGCACGACACCGTGACTGCCATCGCGTCCTGCCCGCCCGGGCGGGTCGAGGTCGTCGCCAACTACACCGCGTTCCTGCAGCTGCAACGGGCATTGGCGCGTCATGGCTGATTCGGTGTCCGTTTCAAAAGTGCGGATCGGGCTGGTGTTGCCCGACGTAATGGGCACCTACGGCGACGGCGGCAACGCCGTGGTGCTGCGCCAACGGCTGCTCTTGCGGGGCATCGCCGCCGAGATCGTCGAGATCACCCTGGCCGATCCGGTACCGGAGTCGTTGGACCTGTACACGCTGGGCGGCGCCGAGGACTACGCGCAGCGGCTGGCCACCAGGCACCTGCTTCGGTACCCGGGCCTGCAGCGCGCGGCGGCCCGGGGTGCTCCTGTGCTGGCGATCTGCGCGGCTGTCCAGGTGCTCGGGCAGTGGTACGAGACGTCATCGGGGGAACGGGTCGACGGCGTCGGCCTGCTCGATGCGACCACCTCACCGCAGCATGCGCGCACCATCGGCGAGCTGGTCGGCAAGCCGTTGCTGGCGGGTTTGACGCAGCGCCTCACCGGTTTCGAAAACCACCGCGGCGGGACCGTCCTGGGACCCGCGGCGTCACCGATGAGCGCGGTCGTCAAGGGTGCGGGCAACCGGGCCGGCGACGGCTTTGACGGCGCGGTTCAGGGCAGCGTCGTCGCGACCTACATGCATGGGCCGTGTCTGGCCCGCAACCCGGAGCTCGGCGACCTGCTGCTGAGCAAGGTAGTGGGTGAGCTTTCGCCGCTGGAGCTCCCCGAGGTGGACTTGTTGCGCCGCGAGCGGTTGTCGGCGCGCTAGGGCTGCCATCCCCGTCGGTTGCTGCTGTCAGCTACCGGCTCGGCGATATGAAAGGGCCTGCGTCAGACCATGGCGCGGCGACCGGTGAGCGCGCGGCCGAGTGTCAGCTCGTCGGCGAACTCCAGGTCGCCGCCCATCGGCAACCCGGACGCGATCCGCGTCACGGTCAGGCCGGGGATGTCGCGCAGCATCCGCACCAGGTATGTGGCGGTCGCCTCGCCCTCGGTATTGGGGTCGGTGGCGATGATCACCTCGGTGATGTCGACATCGTCGACCCGCTCACCGATGCGACTCAGCAGCTCACGGACCCGCAGCTGATCGGGGCCGATTCCAGAAAGCGGATCAAGCGCCCCACCCAGGACGTGATAGCGGCCGCGGAATTCACGGGTGCGCTCAACGGCCTGGATGTCCTTAGGCTCCTCGACGACGCAAACCTGGGAGCCGTCGCGGCGCGGATCGGCGCAGATCCGGCAACGCTCGTCGTCGGAAACATTCCCGCAGACCGCACAGAACCGCACGCCGTCACGGACCTTTGCCAGCACGGCAGTCAGCCGGTCAATTTCCGGCGGTTCAACCGACAGCAGATGGAATGCGATGCGCTGCGCACTCTTGGGTCCGATACCCGGCAGCTTGCCGAGTTCGTCGATCAGATCCTGGACGGGTCCCTCAAACATGTCGATGCAAGTCAGGCCCCTGGCATACCAGGCGCACCGGGGGCACCCGGCGGCGCCGGCGGGCGCATACCACCGGCCAGTGCGCCCAGCCGCTCCTGCGCCATCCTCGTGACTTGCTGGGAAGCGTCGGCCATTGCACCGACGATCAAGTCCTGCAAGGTCTCGATATCGCCAGGGTCGACGACCTTGGGATCGATGCTCACTCCGACCACCTGGCCGCTGCCTTTGACGACGACCTTGACCAGGCCTCCACCGGCCTGACCGTGTATCTCAGCATTCGCCAGTTGCTGCTGGGCCTCGAGTAGCTTTTGCTGCATCTGCTGCGCCTGGGCGAGCAGTGCCGACATATCGCCTCCGGGTTGCATGACAGTCCCCTAGCATCTTGGTCTCGAGTTGGTTTCGCCTGCGGTTGTCGGGCGATTCGAAACATTCAGCGTAGACCGCGCCACGTTACCTTTGCGCGGTGGACGTACGAGTCAGCCTGCGTGTCGGGATCGCCGTGGTCGTCGGGGTACTCGTCGCGGCGTCGATGCCGATCATCCCGACTGCGACCGCAACCCCCTCCAATATCGCCGGCATGATCGTGTTCATCGATCCTGGCCATAATGGGACCAACGACGCATCCATCGGCCGTCAAGTGCCCACCGGTCGCGGTGGCACCAAGGACTGCCAGGCCAGCGGAACGTCGACCAACAGCGGCTATCCGGAGCACACCTTTACCTGGGACACCGCGCTGCGCCTCCGCGCTGCGTTGAACGCGCTGGGGGTACGTACCGCCATGTCACGCGGCAACGACAACGCGCTGGGTCCGTGCATTGATGCGCGCGCCAACATGGCCAATGCATTGCACCCCAACGCGGTCGTCAGCCTGCACGGCGACGGCGGCCCTGCGTCCGGCCGGGGATTCCACGTCAACTACTCAGCCCCGCCGCTCAATGCGGCGCAGGCCGGACCGTCGGTGCAGTTCGCCCGAGTCATGCGCGACCAGTTGAAGGCCTCGGGCATTCCGGCGGCTAACTACATCGGCCAGGACGGCCTGTACGGGCGTTCGGATCTGGCCGGCCTGAACCTGGCGCAGTATCCGTCGATCCTGGTCGAGTTGGGCAACATGAAGAATCCCGCAGATTCGGCGTTGATGGAGTCCCCCGAGGGCAGGCAGAAATACGCCGCGGCACTGGTCCGCGGCGTCGCAGGATTCCTGGCCACCCAGGGCCAGGCGCGCTGAGCGGCTAGCTTTCCAGCTCGTTCTTCAGGTTGGCCAGCACCTCGGCCTGGATCTTCTTCAGCCCGAGCGGTGCAAACGTCTTTTCGAAGAAGCCCTTGACGCCGCCGGCGCCAGTCCAGGTGGTCTTCACGGTGACACTGGATCCGGGTCCCGCAGGAGCCACCGTCCAGTTGTTGACCATGGACGAGTTCACGTCCTTCTCAATGACGGTGTGGCCGGCGACGTCGACGTTGACCTGCACATTGCGAACGCGTGATTCGGTCGCCTGCAGCCTCCACTTGGCGACTGTGCCCTGCCCGTGGCCGCCCTCGAGCACCTGGTACTCGCTGTAGTGCGGGGAAAGGATTTTCGGGCGGACGTTCTGATAATCGGCCAGTGCATCGAGTGCGGCCGCCGGGTCGGCATTGATCAAGATCGTGCTGGCTGCGCTCACCTGTCCCATTAGGCGCAACTCCTCTGTTGTGATCGCGGTGCAGCCCGCGCGGATGCAGGGGCCGTTGTCGGGGACTACGATATATGTGGTGCCCGGTCTTGGATCTGCACTGTCAACCCATACAGCGGGCGTCGAGCGATTGCTGGCAAGTTATCGATCCATCCCCGCGACCGCATCCGTCCGGTTAGCCAAGCCCACCTCAAATCTGTTCCGCTCCCGCGTCAAACGCGATGCGCCCGGCCTGGATACGTCGGGACTGACCGGCGTCATCAGTATCGATCCCGACGCCCGCACCGCCGACGTAGCCGGCATGTGCACCTACGAGGATCTGGTCGCAGCGACATTGCGTTACGGCCTGTCCCCACTGGTGGTTCCGCAGTTGAAGACCATCACCCTCGGCGGTGCGGTCACCGGCTTGGGCATCGAGTCAGCGTCGTTTCGCAATGGCTTGCCACACGAATCGGTCCTGGAGATGGACGTTCTCACCGGCGCCGGCGAATTGCTCACCGTATCCCCCGACCAGCACCCCGACCTATACCGCACCTTCCCTAATTCGTATGGGACACTCGGATATGCAACCAGGCTTCGGATCCAGCTGGAGCCGGTCGCGCCGTTTGTGGCATTGCGGCACATCCGATTTCACACGTTGACCGCTATGGTCGCGGCCATGGAACGCATTGTCGATACCGGCGGACTGGACGGCGCCGCAGTCGACTACCTCGACGGAGTGGTGTTCAGCGCCGACGAAAGCTACCTGTGCG
The DNA here is from genome assembly GCA_963763005.1 of uncultured Actinomycetota bacterium. Classification (GTDB taxonomy): domain Bacteria; phylum Actinomycetota; class Actinomycetes; order Mycobacteriales; family Mycobacteriaceae; genus Mycobacterium. The sequence continues at coordinate 1,037,025 of CAVXMI010000002.1, read as the reverse complement.
TCGGCATGCGGACCACAACGCAGGGCCCGGTCAGCGACTACACCGGACAGGACATCTACTACCGGTCGATCCGGCACGAGACCGGGATCAAGGAAGACCGGCTGACCGTCCACGATTACTTCTGGCGCTGGGATACCGATTGGTTCTGGTGCTCACGCTCGTTCGGCGCGCAGAACCCGCGGCTGCGGCACTGGTGGCCGCGGCGCTACCGGCGCAGCAGCGTGTACTGGAAGCTGGTGGCCGCCGATCAGCGCTTCGGAATCGCCGACCGGATCGAGAAGCGCAACGGTCGTCCGGCGCGTGAGCGAGTGGTGCAGGACGTCGAGGTGCCGATCGAACGGACCTGCGAGTTTCTGGAGTGGTTCCTGGACGCTGTGCCCATCTCGCCGATCTGGTTGTGCCCGTTGCGGCTGCGTGATCACGCCGGCTGGCCGCTGTACCCGATCCGACCGAACCGCAGTTACGTCAACATCGGTTTCTGGTCATCGGTGCCGGTAGGCACCACAGAGGGGGCGACGAACCGGGCGATCGAGGCGAAGGTGAGTGTGCTCGACGGTCACAAGTCGCTGTACTCCGAGAGCTTCTACACTCGCGAGGAGTTCGAAGAACTCTACGGCGGGGAGTCTTACAACACCGTGAAGAAGACCTACGATCCCGACTCGCGTCTTCTCGATCTCTACGCAAAGGCGGTGCAACGACGATGACGACTACCAGCCAGCCCACGGGCATCTCTGGGGGCAAGCTGAGCATGGCCGAAATCCTGGCCATCTTCACCGCAACTGGACAACAGCCGCTGAAGTTCACCGCGTACGACGGCAGCACCGCCGGACCCGACGACGCCGTACTGGGCCTGGACCTTCGGACACCCCGCGGCGCCACCTACCTGGCCACGGCTCCCGGCGAACTCGGTCTGGCCCGCGCGTACGTCTCGGGTGACCTGCAGGCGCACGGCGTGCATCCCGGCGATCCGTACGAGCTGCTCAAGACGCTGACCGACAGGGTCCAATTCAAACGGCCGTCGGCGCGCGTGCTGGCCAATGTCGTGCGCTCGATCGGCGTCGAGCATTTGTTGCCGATCGCGCCGCCGCCGCAGGAGACGCCGCCCCGGTGGCGCCGGATGGCTGAGGGCCTAGTGCACAGCAAGACCCGTGACGCCGAGGCCATCCACCACCACTACGACGTCTCCAACACCTTCTACGGGTGGGTGCTCGGGCCATCGATGACCTACACGTGCGCGGTCTATCCGAACGCCGCGGCGACGCTGGAAGAGGCCCAGGAGTACAAGTACCGGCAGATTTTCGAGAAGCTCCGGCTACAGCCGGGCGACCGGCTGCTCGACGTCGGCTGCGGCTGGGGCGGCATGGTGCGCTACGCAGCCCGACACGGTGTCCGGGTCATCGGTGCCACGCTGTCGGCCGAGCAGGCCAAGTGGGCACAAAAGACGATTCAAGATGAAGAGCTGACGGGCCTTGCTGAAGTGCGGCACTGCGACTACCGCGACGTGGCCGAGACCGGATTCGACGCCGTCTCTTCGATCGGGCTGACCGAGCACATCGGCGTTAAGAACTACCCCGCTTACTTCGGGTTCCTCAAGTCCAAGTTGCGCACCGGCGGCCTGCTGCTCAATCACTGCATTACCCGCCACGACAACAAGTCGACTCCCTTTGCGGGCGGGTTCACCGACCGCTACGTCTTCCCTGATGGGGAGCTGACGGGCTCGGGACGCATCATCACCGAGATCCAAGACATCGGTTTTGAGGTGCTGCACGAGGAGAACTTCCGGCATCACTACGCGATGACGCTGCGCGACTGGTGCCGCAACCTCGTCGAACACTGGGACGAGGCTGTCGCTGAAGTCGGTCTGCCGATCGCCAAGGTCTGGGGTCTTTACATGGCGGCTTCGCGGGTGGCTTTCGAGCGGAACAACCTTCAGCTGCATCACGTACTGGCTGCCAACGTTGACGCCTGGGGCGACGACAACCTGCCGCTGCGGCCATGGTGGCGGCCTTAGAACTGACCGGCCGAGCGGTCACACGTTGTCGATGCGGCGGGCACCCAGCTCGTTCTGCAACAGCTCGAGCGCAACCTCTTCTGGGTCGCGGCGTGGAGCCGGCGGGTCGCTGCTGCCGGCTTCGGCCAGCATGCGTTCCTCTTCCTCGCGCTGAGCGGAATCCACTTCGGGGGCAGGCTCTTCCTGCCTGGGCGGCGCTGCGGTATTTTCAGCCGGCTCCGGCGCGCCGGTCTCACACCGCACCCCCCAGTTCACTCCGAGCGCGTCTTTAAGCGCCTCGGCGATGACGTCGGCGTTGCGTTGGTCAGACAACCGCTTGGCCAGCGGCGCCGCTGTATGGGTGAGCACCAGCGTGTTGTTCTCTACCGCAAGAACGGTGGCGCCCGACAGCAACACCTCAGTGGTGCGGCTGCGCTGGCGCACCTTGTCGCGCACCGTCGGCCACATGGATCGCACCGCGGCCGCGTTGAGTTCACCTGGGACCGGAGCTGGTTCGGGGGCCGGCGGCGGAGCCGGCTCGGGCACTGGAGTGCGCTTCGACTCGGGAGCCGAACTCCGCCCGGGCGCCGGTTCCGGCCGTGCCGCAGGCTCAGCCGCCGGCGCGGGCCGGGGCACGCGCGCAGCAGCGGGTGCAGCCTCTGGTGCCGTCTCGGAAGCCGGTATCGACATGGCCAGCCGGGTCTCGATCCGCTCAACACGTTGCAGCAGCGCCGACTCGGCGTCGCTGGCCGAGGGCAGCAGCAGTCGCGCGCAAACCACTTCGAGGAGCAGACGCGGCGCCGTCGCGCCACGCATCTCGCCCAGCCCGGCCTGAACCACCTCGGCGCATCGGGTCAGGGTTGCCGGCCCGATGCGGGCCGCTTGCTCCCGCATCCGGTCCAGCACGTCCTCCGGGGCATCCACCACCCCGCGAGATGCCGCGTCAGGAACCGCTTGCAGGACGATGAGATCACGGAATCGCTCCAGCAGGTCGGTGGCAAAGCGCCGAGGGTCGTGGCCGGCGTCAATTACCGATTCAACCGCCCCGAACATCGCCGCCGCGTCTCCCGCGGCCAGTGCGTCGACCGCGTCGTCGATCAGTGCGACGTCGGTGGCGCCCAGCAGCCCCAACGCCCGCTGATAGGTGACCCGACTGCCGTCCGGGCCGTGGTCAGAGCCGGCCACCAACTGATCCAGCACCGAGAGAGTGTCGCGTGGCGAACCACCGCCCGCGCGAATCACGAGCGGATACACCGCATCATCGATAACGACGCCCTCTTGCTCACAGATCCGCCCGATCAATGCCCGCATGGTGCGCGGCGGCAACAGCCGGAACGGATAGTGATGGGTGCGCGACCGAATCGTCGGCAGCACCTTCTCCGGTTCGGTCGTGGCGAAGATGAAGATGAGGTGTTCTGGCGGTTCTTCCACGATCTTGAGCAGCGCATTGAACCCCGCGGTGGTCACCATGTGCGCCTCGTCGACGATGAACACCCGGTAGCGCGACTGGGCCGGCGCGTAGAACGCGCGGTCCCGCAGTTCACGGGTGTCGTCCACGCCGCCGTGGCTGGCAGCATCGAGCTCTACCACGTCGATGCTGCCGGGCGCGTTGGGCGCCAACGACACACAGGACTCGCAAACCCCGCACGGAGTGGCTGTGGGTCCCTGCGCACAGTTCAAAGACCGCGCCAGGATGCGCGCCGACGACGTCTTTCCGCAGCCGCGCGGCCCGGAGAACAGGTACGCGTGGTTGATCCGGCCGGCTTCCAGGGCGATGGACAGCGGCTCGGTGACGTGTTCCTGCCCCACCACCTCGGCGAAGGTTGCCGGTCGATACTTGCGGTAGAGAGCCACGGTCAGCAGGCTACCGGCGCCCGCTGACGATGCGGACCCAGGAGGGTCGGCTGAGGAGGCGGGCAATCGGGCCGAGCCCGCTGACGATGCGGACCCAGGAGGGTCGGCTGAGGAGGCGGGCAATCGGGCCGAGCCCGCTGACGATGCGGACCCAGGAGGGTCGGCTGAGGAGGCGGGCAATCGGGCCGAGCCCGCTGACGATGCGGACCCAGGAGGGTCGGCTGAGGAGGCGGGCCCTCCCTCAGCGCACAGTCGAGGCGGCTAGCTCCGGGCCAGCAGCGCCTCGGTTGCCGCCAGCAGCGCACAGGTCGCCAGTCCGTCGACCGCGTTGCGCAGGTCCGGTATCGACGGGAACGTGGGCGCGATCCGGATGTTTGTGTCGTCCGGATCCTTTCGATACGGGAACGACGCACCCGCTTGGGTGACCGCGATACCGGCGTCCTTGGCGAGCGCCACGGTCCGGCGCGCCGTTCCGGGCAACACGTCGAGGCTGATGAAGTAACCCCCCTTGGGCTCGGTCCAGGAGGCGATCTTGGAGTCACTCAGCCGCTGATCCAGAATTTCGGCCGCCAACGCGAATTTAGGTGCCAGTATCTGCTGGTGGCGCAGCATGTGCAGGCGTACGCCGTCGGCGTCGCCGAAGAACCGCAGATGCCGTAGCTGGTTGACCTTGTCTGGACCGATCGACTTCTTCCCGGCGTACTGCAGATACCACGCGATGTTGCCCAAAGATCCGCCCAGGAAGCTGACTCCGGCGCCGGCGAAGGTGATCTTCGACGTGGACGCGAAGACGTAGGGCCGGTTGGGGTTGCCGACCTTGGCGGCCAGCCCGAGAACATCGACCTGTCGGATGAAGTCCAGCGTCAGGGTGTGCACCGCATACGCGTTGTCCCAGAACAGCCGGAAGTCAGGTGCCGCCGTCCGCATCTGGACCAGCCGGCGGACCGTTTCCCAGGAGTACGTGACGCCGGTGGGGTTGCCGAACACCGGTACCGTCCACATCCCCTTGATTGCGGGGTCGACGTCGACCAGTTCCTCGATCAGGTCGACATCGGGACCCTCCTGAAGCATCGGGATCGGGATCATCTCGATGCCCATCGTCTCGGTGATGGCAAAGTGCCGGTCATAGCCGGGGACAGGACAGAGGAATTTGACGCTCGGTTCGTCCTTCCAGGGCCGCGGCGAGTCCGTGCCGCCATACAACATCGAGAAGGCGACAAGATCGTGCATCAACTCCAGGCTGGAGTTGTTACCCGCGATCAGGTTCTGTACCGGGATGCCGAGCAACTCTCCGAAGATGGCCCGCAGTCCGGGCAGGCCGTGCAGGCCGCCGTAGTTGCGGGTGTCGGTGCCCTCGGCGTCGCGGTAAACGTCTCCGGGCAGGCTCAGCAGCTGGTTGGACAGGTCGAGCTGCTCCGCAGATGGTTTGCCGCGGGTGAGATCCAGGGCCAGTTTCATCGCCTGCAGCGCTGCGTAGTCCTGCTGGTGGCGGGCATGCAGAGCCGATAGCTCCGCAGGGCTCAGGGAATCGAACGACACCATGCGGCCCTTTCGCCGTCGAATACCGTGCAGGTCTTGGGCAGATCCCAGGCTGGGCCTAGTTACCGGCACCGGTTACGCCGCCCCTGACTAAAGGGGACCCCGCGCACCCGACAGAGCCCGTTGACCCTTGCTGCCTTCCGGCCCTGGGGGAGTTCACAGGATAGACGCCGCGCGGGGTCCATGGCGAGTGTAGTACCTGGGTTGAAACACTCGACAGCGACCGCAAGACGCTTGGCCTCACCCAGCGGCTACCATGGCGGCGGAGGATTCGCCTAGTGGCCTATGGCGCTCGCCTGGAACGCGGGTTGGGTTAACAGCCCTCGCGGGTTCAAATCCCGCATCCTCCGCACTCGGTCCGGGGTACGGACACGCACGGTGTTGGGCCGGTCAGCTTTAGGCCGGCTCGAACCCACCAGCATGAGGAGGGGTATGGGGCGCAAAGTCGCCATGCTGTGGCACGCGTCGTTTTCGATTGGTGCCGGCGTCCTCTACTTCTATTTCGTGTTGCCCCGCTCGCTTGAGCTGATGGGCGACACCACACACACGCTGGGTACGGCGCTCCGGATCGTGACGGGTGCGCTGATCGGCCTAGCGGCATTGCCGGTGGTATTCACCCTGTTGCGCACCCGCAAGCCGGAACTCGGCACCCCGCAGCTCGCGCTGTCGATACGGACCTGGTCGATCGTCGCCCATGTGCTGGCCGGGGTGCTGATCATCGGCACCGCGGTCAGCGAGATCTGGCTCAGCCTGGATTCCGTGGGACAGTGGTTGTTCGGGATATACGGGGCTGCCGCCGCAATAGCAGTGCTCGGTTTCTTCGCGTTCTACCTATCGTTTGTCGCAGAGCTGCCGCCGCCACCGCCGAAACCGCTCAAGTCGAAGGAACCCAAAAAGCGGCGTATTCGCCGCAAGAAGAGCGGTAAGACCGACGAGGCTGACGCCGAAGACGAGGCTGACGCCGAAGACGCCGAAGACGAGGCTGACGCCGAAGACGCCGAAGACTCCGAAGACGCCGAAGCTGAGACCACCGAAGTCGAGGTCGGCGCAGCTGAAGAAGCCGAAACGGTAGCGCGCGCCGAAGAGGAGCCTGACGAGGCCGCCCTAGAAACCCCCGCAAGCCCCGAAGCCCCCGAGCCCGTGGCTGAGACTGAACCAGAATCGGCGACCGAGGAAGCTCCCAAAGCCGAAGAGACCAATGAGGCCCCAGCCGCCGAGGAGCCGCGCAGCGGATTGCGCAACCGCCGACCGAGCGGCAAAACATCCCATCGGCGCAGGCGTACCCGCGGCGGGGTCGCCGTCGAGGAGTAAGTCAGCGCCGCCGAAGACGCTCTAGGTAGGCGGCAATGCGTTGCTGCGTCTGGTCCGCGCCCCACAGCTGGCGGACCTCGCGGTCGATATCGCCAGATTCACGGATCCGCGCCACAGCAGGGGCTCGCAGCCGGGCTTTGGTGTGACGGTAGGCGTCGGCCGGGATGTCACCGAGCTCTGATGCCTCCGCTACCGCCGCCTCGATGAGATCTTCGGCAACGACGCGCTGGGCAAGTCCCCTGGCGACAGCCTCAGCCCCCCGATACATGCCGCCGCCGAGCAGCACCTCCTCGGCGCGGTCCCCGCATGCGTAGCGCATGACCTCCATCGCGGCGACCGAAACGGCACTCCGACGTGTACCTCGGCTGCCCCGATCTGGGCATCGGGGCTGATCAAGCGCCGGTCGCACGCGCACGCCAGCACACACCCGCCTGCGATGGCGGCACCGTTGATCGCGGCCACAGTGGGCCCCGGGTAGCAGAACATCGCGTCAAACGCGTCCGACAGGGCCGGAACCAGCCGGTCGGTGTAGCCGGCCCCGCCCTCCAGCACCCGGTTGAGGTCGACCCCGGCGCAGAACACCCGGCCGGCACCGGTGACCACCAGCGCGCCACCGCCCGATCGCTGCAGCTCGCGGATGGCTTCGGTCAGCTCGTCCAGCTACGCGCGGCCATCATCGGACCGGAACCGGCTACCGACCTCGCCGTCCGGGTTCAGTCTGGAGACGTCAGCGGGACCGGCGCCCTCGACGCGAGCGGTCGGGCCACCGCCCCCCTCGTCGACACACAACGGCGCTCAATGACGGAATCGGCTGCCTGGAACCACGATTGGCCGACAACATCGGTGGTCATCGGGGCCGACGTACCGGAATCACGCCGAACGCGGGACCGTGTCCGTGCCTGGGCGCGGCAGCGGTTGGATCAACCGCCGGACGACGCCTTCCTGGCCGAGATCCTGGCCGCCGAATCGTCCTACTGAATCGTCCTACCGGGCCAAGCCAAGCGTCTGTCACCGGAGCGCCCTGTTCCCTATGCTGAGCGAGTGCCAAACAGCTATCGAGTCGTTCAGTGGAACACCGGAAATGTCGGCAAAAGCTCGCTGCAGGCAATCGCCGCCAACCCCTCGCTTGAACTGGTGGGGTGTTATGCCTGGTCGCAGAAGAAGGCCGGCCGCGACGCGGGCGAGCTATGCGGCAGTCCACTGCTGGGAGTAGCCGCCAGTAACGACGTCGACGCGCTGCTGGCCCTCAAACCGGACTGCGTGGTCTACAACCCGATGTGGATCGACGTCGACGAACTGGTCCGCATCCTGTCGGCGGGCGTCAACGTGGTCACCACGGCCGCCTTCATCACCGGACACAACCTGGGCACCGGCCGCGACCGGATCCTGGAGGCCTGCCAGCAGGGCGGTTCGACGATCTTCGGGTCCGGCGTCAGCCCGGGCTTCGCCGAGCTGTTGGCCATCGTGTCGGCGATGGTGTGCAACCGGGTCGACAAGGTCACGGTCAACGAGGCCGCGGACACCACGTTCTACGACTCGCCGGCGACGGAGAAGCCCGTGGGCTTCGGCCGGCCGATCGACCACCCAGAACTGCAAGCGATGACCGCCCGGGGGACGGCCATCTTCGGTGAGGCAGTCCGGCTGGTCGCCGACGCGCTCGGCGTCGAACTCGACGACGTGCGCTGTGTGGCCGAATATGCGCAGACGACAGCCGATCTCGACCTCGGGTCCTGGACCATACCCGCGGGATGCGTGGCGGGTGTCCACGCGAGCTGGCAGGGACTACTCGGCAGCAGAACCGTCGTCGAGCTCAACGTCCGGTGGCGCAAGGGACAGACACTCGAGCCTGACTGGAAGATCGACCAAGACGGCTGGGTCATCCAGATCGACGGGCAGCCGACGGTGAAGACCACCGTCAGCTTTTTGCCGCCGCCGTATTTCCAGGCCGAGACGATCGCCGACTTCATGGTGCTCGGGCACATCATGACGGCGATGCCCACCATCAACGCGATCCCGGCCGTCGTCGCCGCAGCGCCGGGCATCGTCACCTACAACGATCTGCCGCTGACCCTCCCCCGCGGTGTGGTGCCGACAAGTTAGATCGCGTGCAGCGGCATCGCAGCCAGGCAGTCGGGATTCTTCCGCTAACGGTCGCCCGCGGCCGCGCGGTCGGGTACCCCAGCCCCCCTCCGAGCGGGTTTGGTGTACGTCGCGCCCAGTTGCGGCACCTCGAGCGGACCCTGGTGACGGGCGGTCTCGATGGCATTGCGCAGCGGACGGGCCAGGCCTGCGAACGACCCCATGTCGAACAGCAATGGCGTCAACAGTCGGTTGTGTATGAAACCGAACGAGCTGGCGGTATCAGGGTCGGCCCAGCCGAGGGTGCCACCCAGACCGACGTGACCGAACCCGTTGAGTAAGCCGGGAACCGGCGATTCGTGGTAGCCGAGGTGGAAGGGCATGGGCACCACCATGTTCAAGTCGGGCCATGCCCTTCCCGACCTGCCCGTCAGGCCTCGCACCAACTCCTTGGACAGGTATTTCTTGCCGTCGATACGGCCGTCGTTGGCCAGCACGGCGTACATCTTGGCCAAGCCGCGGCCGGTCACCACGCCATTGGCCGCGGGGACCTCGCCGTCCAGGAACGGCGTATCCCCCTCTATAAGGGATTTGATGCCGGGGAAGTACATCGCTCCGAGGGCACCCGAGAATTTCAGGCCGGCCACTCTCGGTGCGATGAAGTCGAACACCGGGGTGGGCAGCTTTGTCTGCGGCACCAGAATCTGCGCCGCGTTGGTCGGTGAGTCGGCGGGAGGGCGGCCGAGATGCAACCCGTCGGTGTTGAGCGGACGCGCGACCTCCTGACGGATCAGCTGGCGCATGCCTTTACCCGTCACCGCCCGGGCCAGACCCGACAGCAACCATCCATAGGTCAGCGCGTGATAAGCCTGCACCCCCCGCAGGTGATCGACGGGCGCAGCGGCCAGGCGCTGCTCCATGAGGAGGTGATCCATCAACACCGTCTTGGTGACGCCCTTCAGATGCGACAGCCCGGATCGATGCCGCAAGAGATCGTCCACTGTGATATTGGCTTTGCCGTTGGCCCCGAACTCCGGCCAATACTCGGCGACGGGCGAGTCATAGGACAGCAGGCCCCGATCGGCCAGCCGATGGATCACCGTCGACGCGATGCCCTTGGTCGCCGAGAACACCATCGCGCCGGTGTCGGCGGTCCACAGTTCCTTACCGGCCCGGTCGGACCATCCCGTCCAGACGTCGACGACGGGCCGGCCCTCGATGTAGACGCTGAGAGCTCCCCCGCCGAAACGGCGGCCGGGAAACAGTTGCGCAAATATCTTGATGGCGTTTGCGAAATGCGGGTCGGCGGCACCCGATAAACCGCGTGGCAGTCCATCGCCGGTGACGAGCAAAGTTGTCGACATCACTGTGGAACAGCATCTCCGCAACGCGATGCGATCACAGGATGGACGTTATCAGCACATACGCAGACCCAGCACCAGCCAGGGTTTCGGGGCGACGGTATCCTCGGCGGATAAGTCACAACGAGGGACTAGAAGCGCATGGGCACCGAAGACAAGCTGAAGAACAAGATCGAAGACTTGGGTGGCAGGGCCAAAGAGGCCATCGGCAGGGCCACCGGGGACAAGGACACCGAGAATGAAGGCAAGGTAGATCAGGCGAAAGCCGACCTCAAAGATGCCGGCGAGAAAGTGAAAGACGCGTTCAAGAAGTAACCGCGCTTTGTCGACCCGGACCGTCGCAATGCGAAGCTCCCGGCCGCAGATTTCACTGCCAGTCACCTTTAACCAGCTTCGCTGACGGGAGCAACGCCGCCCCGCCGGTGAGTTGGGCAGTACGCCGTTGCAGAATGCCACCATGCGCGTTCTGGTCACGGGCGGTACGGGATTCGTCGGCGGGTGGACGGCCAAGGCCGTAGCCGACGCGGGCCACTCAATCCGGTTCCTGGTCCGAAGCCCCGCTCGACTGGAAACATCCGTCGCGAAGCTGGGCGTCGACGTGTCGGACTTCGCGGTCGCAGATATCTCGGACCGCGACGCGGTACGAGACGCGTTGAGCGGTTGCGACGCCATCGTGCACAGTGCCGCACTGGTGGCAACCGACCCCCGTGAGACTTCCCGGATGCTGAGCACGAACATGGCGGGCGCCCAAAATGTCCTAGGCCAAGCCGTCGAGCTCGGAATGGATCCGATCGTTCACGTGTCGAGCTTCACGGCGCTGTTTCATCCCGACTTGGAGACGCTGACGGCTGATCTACCGGTTGTCGGTGGAACAGACGGATACGGACAGTCCAAGGCTCAGGTCGAAATCTATGCTCGTGGCCTGCAGGACGCCGGCGCACCGGTGAACATCACCTATCCCGGCATGGTTCTGGGTCCGCCGGTCGGCGACCAATTCGGTGAGGCCGGCGAGGGCGTCAAAGCCGCGTTGTGGATGCATGTCATTCCCGGGCGCGGCGCGGCATGGCTGATCGTCGACGTCCGAGATCTGGCGGCACTGCACGCGGCACTGTTGGAACCCGGGTGTGGACCGCGCCGCTACACCGCGGGCGGTCATCGGGTTCCCGTGCCCGAGCTGGCAAAGATGATCGGTGAGGTCGCCAGCACCACCATGCTCGCCGTCCCGGTGCCCGACACCGCGCTGCGTGTCGCCGGGTCGGTACTGGATCAAGCGGGGCCGTTCCTGCCCTTCGACACGCCGTTCACCGCAGCCGGGATGCAGTACTACACGCAGATGCCGGAGTCCGACGATTCGCCGAGCGAGCGAGAACTCGGCATCACCTACCGGGATCCACGCGCCACCGTGGCCGACACGGTCGCCGCACTTCGCGGCCTGAGTAGCTAAGTCCCCTCGGGAGGTTCTGCGGGTTCCTCAGCGGGGGGCGAATTCTTCAGCCACTTCTTTAGCCGAAGAAGTTCATTGACAACGATGCCCATCCCCAGGAGGACCAGCGTCACCACAATCGCGGTCGTCACGTAGTCCATCGTGACAGGCCCAGGCGGCAACGTGCGAAATGAATGCGTGTCGGTTGTTTGACGTGCTGGGCGAGTCGACGGCGAATCTGCTCTGTGGAATTGATCTGCTGGATTTGCGACGGCGGCGGTTGCGGGACCTGCCGAGCGCCCGCGTTGCGGGCATTGGATACGAGTCCTGGGAACCCGCGGCCCTGGCGAGCTACGCCTACGACCAAATCGACCAAGCCCGAGCGCAACTCGAACAACTCAGGGTGGATTCCTAGGCGGCGGCTTTGATCTCGATGCCGATGTGTACCTTGTCGATACCGCCACGCACGATCGAGTGCGCATAGAACCACCAGGCGTGGTACCAGTACCGCTTGAGCACGGCGTTGTAGACCTGCCGCGTCTCCGACTTCGGAAGGACCCGGGCGACCGCCTCGACCGGTTCGCTCTTGGGCTTGCCCAACGATCCGCTCTTGGCAATCGTCACCTCGGGCGTGTTTCGGATCCGCTTGACTTTCCACGACTCGTCGTCGGTGATGACCAGGAGCCGGTCGCCTTCGGGTACGCCCCAGATCGCCGTCGGTTTCGGCCGGCCGTCCTTGGTGAATGTCGTCAAGAGCAGGTACTTGGATTGGATGACGTCTTTGAAGCTGAGAGCCACGCTTTCTTTCCTTCGTTCCTGTGGATGGAGGTCGCAGAAAAAATGCCCGGTCAGGCGACTCCCTCATCGTGACGCTAACCTCGGCAGCGCTCCGACCTAGTCGATCAATACTGACCACAACAATGCCATCACCATGGCGCAGCCCTAAGGCGACGACCAATGGTTCGTTGCCAAGGGACTTACGACTGCCGGAACGGGGGCCCTAATGCCCTCGTGGACTATGGTCTGCGAAGGGAACATCTCTGTAACAGTCTAGACTTTCGAGGACCCGGCCCGGATGTCTGTCAATGGCTGCCCGGACTTCGGATAGGAGCTGCGCCGTGACCAAACCGATTCCACCGCTTGACCTTTCATGGCTGTTGATCGAGTCGCCGGCCGGCACAACGCACGTCGGTGCGATGCTGCTGTTCAAAAAGCCGACGGGCCGCACGCCCATCGTGCGCGAGATCGTGGAGGCGTACCGCGCCTACCCGCCGACGCCGCCGTTCAACTATGTTCCGGAGCTGCTGGGTCGCGGCGCGCCCCATTTCCGCGAGGTGGCCGGCTGGGACCCGCACTACCACGTCGAGCACCTGGCGCTGCCTGCCGGAGCCTCCTACGACGACCTGCTGCGGCTGGTCGCCGACCTGCACGAGCCGCAACTCGATCGCGACCGGCCGCTCTTTCGCTGCTGGGTAATCGATGGGGTGCCGGACCGAATGTTCGCGATCTACACCAAGACTCATCACTCCATCATCGACGGCGAGTCCGGCCTGAAGCGGCTATACGCCGGCCTGAGCACGTCCGATCGGCGCACCGTCCCCGAGCCCGGCTTTGCGCTCGGCGTGCCGGCACCCACACCGCACCCGCCGACGCCGATCCTGGAGAGAATCGCCGACTCGATCCGCGGGGCAGTCACGCAGGTCGGGGCACTCAACCAGGTTTCGGTCAGCGCGCTGCGCAAGGTGTTCGCCGGTCTCGTGGGAACACATCTCGAGGGCAGCCTGCCGTTCGCGGCGCAGCACGCGCCGACCAACGACCCGCTCAAAATCGGGCGAAGATTCGCAACGCTCTCGCTGCCACTCGAGGAAATGCACGAGGTCGGTCGGTACTTCGGGGCGACCCTCAACGACGTGGCAGTCGCCGTTGTCGACGCGGGGCTGCATGCCTACCTGCGCGAGACCGGCCGCGCCTTCGCATACCCGTTCATTGCGATGTGTCCGGTGTCGCTGCGTACCGACGGCGACACGGCGATCGGCACGCGGGTGTCGGCGATGTTCGTACGACTCGGCGAGCCCGGCGCGACCATGCCGGAGCGGATCCGCCAAGTGGTGGACTCGGTCGCCGCGGCCAAGAAGGAACTCGGCGGCATGTCCAACGAGGCGGCGATGACCTACGCGGTCGGACTCATCGCGCTCGCGGGCTTGGGTGCCTCGACGCACCTGGACCGGGTGGGGCACCCGGCGTGCAACCTGGTCATTTCCAACGTGGCGGGCGCCAAGGAGCCCCGATACCTCAACGGTGCACGCCTCCTCGGCATCTATCCGGTCTCCGCGCTCGCCGCCTCGATTGGGCTCAACGCCACACTGGCGTCGTACCACGAGAGCATGGACTTCGGGTTCGTCGCCAACGCCGCGGCGCTCGACGACCTAACGCAGCTCGCCCACTGCACGCTGCAGGCCTACGAGGAGCTGAAGGAAGCGGCGGAAATGCAGCCGGACCGTCCGAAGCGCGCTTCTTCCTCAACGACGGCTCAGTAAAGCACAACCAGCGAGATGAACGAGATCACCGGCGGCGAATTGTTCGCCCGCGCGCTGCAGGCCGAAGGGATCGAGTTCCTGTTCGGCCTTCCGTCACCGGAAATCGATCCGCTGCTGGCCCAACTGGACGCGCACGGCATCCGGATGGTGCCGATACGCCACGAAGCCGCCGGCGTGCACATGGCCGAGGGCCTCTACAAGACGACGGGCAAGGTCGCGGCGGTGCTCGGCAATCCCGGTCCCGGCTCGGCGAACCTTATCCCCGGTGTCGTCACGGCACTGCACGAGGGAGTCCCGGTGCTCGCCATCACGTCCCAGCACCGGCTCGGCATCGTCTACCCATCACCGCCATCGACGTTCCAGGGCCAAGACCAGCTCGACCTCTTCCGGCCGGCGGTCAAATGGGGCGGCCCGGTCTTCGAGTGGGCACGCATCCCCGAGGTGCTGCGGCTGGCCTTCCGCGAGATGCATAACGGCCGGCCGGGCCCGGTCCATGTCGAATTGCCGGCGCCGATCCTGTATGAGACCGGCGACCCGAGCACCGCACCCGTGTGGCCGCCCGCGGCCTACCGGGTGGGGCCGCCGCAGCCGTCGGATCAACAGCTCGACGATGCCGCGGCGCTTCTTGCCTCCGCCGAGCGCCCGGTGCTGATCGCCGGCAGCGGCGTCGACCGCGCCGGCGCATGCGCTGCGGTGCTCGAGATCGCCGAACTGCTGGGCGCTCCGGCGATCAGTTCGATGGCCGGCCGCGCGAGCGTCCCCGCCGATCACCCCAACTACGTCTTCGGGTTCGGCCCCGCGGGCGACCTCGCGCGCCGCGAGGCTGACGTGCTGCTCGTTGTCGGCTCGCGGATGGGCAACCTCGACGTCCCCTACGACGCCTACTGGGGCGATCCGGACGGTAAACGGCTCATCCAGATCGACATCGACCCGCGCCACTTCGGCGTCACCCGGCCACTGCACCTCGGCATCCTGGCCGACGCACGGGTAGCACTCGATGGCATCGCCGCACGACTACGCACGACCGACCTCGGCACGCGCGATGGCGCGGACTTGGCACGCTACCGCAAACTCGACGAGCAAGTGCGCACCCAGACAGCCGCGCCGATCCTGCAATGGCAGGGCCCGGGCATCCACCCCGCCCATGCACTCGGCGCGATCGGCGCGGTGTTCGGACCGGACACCGTGTACACCGTCGACGGCGGCAACACCTCGCTGTGGGCCTACAACGTGCTGCCTCCGACGCAGCCGCGGTCGTATCACTCGATCCTCGAACTCGGGATGCTCGGCACCGGCATCCCCTCGGCAATCGGCGCCAAACTCGGGGCACCCGACCGCGAGGTCGTCTGCGTCACCGGCGACGGGGCCGCGGGCTTCAACATCATGGAGCTGCAGACCGCCGCGCGCGAGGGCATCGACATCACCGTCATCGTGTTCGCCGAGGGCTCCTGGACCATGGAGGAACTCAACGAGCGACAGCTCTACGGCACCACCTTCGGCACCACCCAGGGTGAGATCCGTTGGGACGTTGTCGCCCAGGGGCTGGGCTGCCATAGCGAGTACGTGGAACGCATCGAGGACCTCGACGGCGCGCTGAAGCGCTCGCGCGAGCACGACGGCCCCAGCCTGGTCTGCCTGCGCACCGACCACGACGCCAACCTCGCCATACCCGCCGAAATGGTGGCCCGCTTCTTCGAGGTCTACTCCGGACCGGCGAAGCCGGCCGCCGTGTAGGAGGATCACCATGGCACAGAAGATCGACCTGGCCGGAAAGCACGTCACCGGCGTCGGATCGACGAGAGGCGCGGCGAGATGAAGACTGTCACCTGCACCAACGCAAAGCTCGAGGTAGTCGACCGGCTGACCCCGACGCCGGCCAAGGGTCAATTGCTGATCGACGTGCTCCGGTGTGGCATCTGCGGATCGGACCTGCATGCGCGCCACCATTGCGACGAGCTCGCCGAGGTGATGGCCGAATCGGGCTACCGCGACTTCATGCGGTCGAATCAGCACGTGGTGTTCGGGCATGAGTTCTGCGGCGAGGTGGTCGACTACGGCCCCGGAACCCGCAAGGCGCCGCGGATCGGCACGCCGGTCGTTGCCATGCCGCTGCTGCGGCGCGGCAAAGAGGTGCACGGGATCGGGCTGTCGACGATGGCGCCCGGCGCCTACGCCGAGCAGCTCATCGTCGAGCGGTCGCTGACGTTTCCCGTCCCGAACGGGTTGGCGCCCGAGATAGCCGCGCTGACCGAGCCGATGGCCGTCGGTTGGCATGCCGTCCGGCGCGGCGAGGTGGGCAAGGGCGATGTCGCGATCGTGATCGGCTGCGGGCCCATCGGCCTTGCGGTGATCTGCATGCTGAAGGCGCACGGCGTGCGCACCGTGATCGCGAGCGACTTCTCGCCCGGCCGGCGTGCGCTCGCGACCGCGTGCGGCGCGGACACGGTCGTCGATCCCGCGCAGGACTCGCCATATACCACTGCCGCCGGCAAGGGACACCTGCAAAGCATCATCGACGCATTCGACCTCGCGGTCGGCACGCTCGAAAAGCTCCAACGTCTGCGGCTGCCCTGGTGGCACCTTTGGCGCGCTGCCGAAGCCGCCGGCGCCGCGACTCCCAAGCACCCCATCATCTTCGAATGTGTCGGCATCCCAGGCATTATCGATGGCATCATCACGGGCGCACCGCTGTTCTCGCGCGTCGTCGTGGTCGGCGTCTGCATGGGCGCAGACCACATCCGGCCGGCGATGGCGATCAACAAAGAGATCGACCTGCGGTTCGTGCTCGGCTACACCCCGCTCGAGTTCCGCGACACGCTGCACATGCTCGCCGACGGCAAGGTCAACGCCGCGCCGCTCATCACCGGGACGGTCGGGTTGCCCGGCGTCGAGGCCGCGTTCGACGCGCTCGGCGATCCCGAGGCGCACGCGAAGATCCTGATCGACCCCACGAGCAACGCCGCGAGCCCACAGCCTGCCGGCTGAACCTGGGTTTCCGCTCGGCGAGGAGCAAGCGTCGCGCTGACGGGTCAACCCTAGCCGCGGTACAGGGGTTGCTGAGCCGAAATGCCAGACCAGGCACCGATGCCTCAGAGGGTGGTGACGAACCCGCCGTCGATGCGGTAATCGGCTCCGTTGGTGTTTCCGGCGCGGTCGCTGGCAAGAAAGACGACGAGGTCGGCGACCTGTTCGGGAGTAGTGAACCGGCCCGTCGGAGTGATGCTGGTGATCATCGCCCTGACGCCCTCGGCCGTCTGGCCGCTGGCCGCGGCGTACCCGTCGGCCACCCCGCCCTCTTCCATCCACAACCCAGTCGACACGGGGCCCGGGCTTACCGAGTTGACTCGAATGTTTTTCGGCGCCAATTCCTTTGACAACGCCTTCGCGAAATTGGTGACAGCGGCCTTGACAGCGCAGTAGTCGTAAATCGCGGGGTCGGGAAGGTAGGCGTTGACCGAACTGACGATGACGACAGAGCCGCCGCCGCGCCTCTGGATCTCGGGCAGCGCTGCGCGGGTGGGCCTCACAATGCCCATCACGTTCAGATCCCAGGACGCTTGCCACTCGTCGTCGGTGATGCTCGCGAACCCGCCGGGCCGGACGTTGGCGGTGCCGACGTTGTTGACCAGAACGTCGATCCCGCCACGGTGAGCTGCGGCGGCGACCAGTTCTTCAGCGGCATCGGGCCGGGACAGGTCCACGGGCACGAACGACACCTGCCCGGTTCCCTCGAGCGCCGGCAGTCGGTTGCCACGGGTCCGCGACCCGGCCACCACATGCGCGCCCGCATCGACGAGGGCTTTGGTAATCGCAAAGCCGATGCCCTTGCTGGCACCGGTGACCACGGCGGTCTTCCCTGATAGATGCAGATCCATCGTTGCTCCTTCGCCTGCCCCGGCGCGCATACGCTACGCCTGGCTACGGCTCAACCGCTACCGCCCTGGTCTTCGGTTGCTCGCCCTAGCAATCTCAGGACCGCCTGTTTTCCCTTTTCCGATCCGTATCACGACTCGGCTGCACCCGTTTCGGCTCGCCCGGCATCTTCGGGTAGTTCGGGGGATACGGCATGTCGCCGAGCCCGCGCTCCTCGTCGGCCTCGGCCATGCCCAACAACGCAGTAATCGACTGGGCCACCTCATCCATGGCCGCCCACGGATCTTCACGGCGCCTCACCAGATCGGGCACAGTCGCCATGGTGTAGTCGTCCGGTTCCGCGTCGGCCAGTTCCGCCCAGGTCAGCGGCATCGACACTGTCGCGATCTGGGTGCGACGCACCGAATACGCCGACGCCATGGTGCGGTCGCGGGCGTTCTGGTTGAAGTCGATGAAGATCCGCGCGCCCCGTTCTTCCTTCCACCACGACGTGGTCACCGCTTCCGGCGCGCGCCGCTCCACCTCACGGGCCAGCGCGATGCCCGCCCGGCGCACTTGGGTGAAGTCCCAGTCGGTGGCGATCCGCAGGAATACATGGATCCCGCGACCCCCGGATGTTTTCGGGTACGCGGCCAGACCGAGTTCGTCGAGCAGCGGCCGCAGCACATCGACCGCAACGGCGCGCGCCTCCTCGAAGCCGGTGCCGGGCTGCGGATCCAGATCGATGCGCAACTCGTCGGGGTGCTCGGTGTCGGGGCAGCGCACCTGCCACGGGTGCAACGTCACGGTGCCCATCTGTGCCGCCCACACGATCGCCGCCGGGTGGGTCACCTTCAGCGCATCAGCGGTCCGTCCCGACGGGAACGTCACCCGGCAGGTCTCCAGGTAGTCGGGATGGTGCCGGGGAACGCGCTTTTGGTAGATCTCCTCGCCGTCAATGCCGTCCGGAAACCGCTGTAAGTGCGTCGGGCGGTCCCGCAGCGCGGCCAGCATCGGACCACCCGCCACGGCGCGGTAGTACTCGACGAGCCGGCCCTTGGTTCCCTTCGACCCGAGCTTGGGGAAATACACCTTGTCCGGGTTGGTCAACCGCACCGCGATGCCGTCGACGTCGAGTTCTTCTGCTGCAGCAGCCATATCTGGATTCCAGCATGCCGCAGGATTCATCCCCGGCCGAGACGCGACAATAAGCCAATGGAGTTACCCGTCATGCCGCCGGTGTCGCCGATGTTGGCCAAGTCGGTCAAGACGATCCCGGCGGACGCGTCGTATGAGCCCAAATGGGACGGATTCAGGTCCATCTGCTTCCGCGACAGCGATCAGGTCGAGCTGGGCAGCCGCAACGAGCGGCCGATGACCCGCTACTTCCCCGAGCTGGTCGCGGCGGTCCAGGCCGAGCTGCCGCAGCGCTGCGTGATCGACGGCGAGATCGTTATCGCCACCGACCACGGCTTGGATTTCGAGGCACTGCAACAGCGCATCCACCCGGCCGATTCGCGGGTGCGGATGCTCGCCGAGCACACGCCGGCTGCCTTCATCGCATTCGACCTGCTCGCCCTCGGCAACGACGACTATACGAAGCGTCCGTTCAGCGAGCGGCGCGCAGCCCTGGTTGACGCGTTGGCCGGCTCGGGCCCGTCGATCCACGTCACGCCGGCAACGACCGATCCGGCAACCGCACGGCGGTGGTTCGAGGAGTTCGAGGGGGCCGGCCTCGATGGCGTCATCGCCAAGCCGCTGACCATCACCTATCAGCCGGACAAGCGCATCATGTTCAAGATCAAGCACGAGCGGACTGCCGACTGCGTCGTCGCCGGATATCGAGTGCACAAGTCCGGCAGCGACGCGATCGGCTCGCTGCTGCTCGGGCTCTACCAGGAAGACGGCCAACTCGCATCGGTGGGCGTGATCGGCGCCTTCCCGATGGCCGAACGGCGGCGGCTGTTCACCGAGCTGCAACCGCTGGTCACCAGCTTCGACGACCACCCGTGGAACTGGGCAGCCCACGAAGCCGGCGAACGCACACCACGCAAGAACGAAACCTCCCGCTGGAACGCGGGCAAGGACCTCTCATTCGTGCCGCTGCGACCCGAGCGGGTGGTCGAGGTCCGCTACGACCACATGGAAGGCGCGCGGTTCCGCCACACCGCCCAGTTCAACCGGTGGCGCCTCGACCGCGACCCGCGCTCATGTACCTACGCACAGCTCGAACAGCCGGTCACGTTCAGCTTGGGCGACATCGTGCCTGGCCTCGGGTGGCTCGCAACGTGACCGGCCATATCAAAGTTCGGCCGCACTTTCCTGCGGGCGTGCGCCCGCAAAATAGACGGTCCTCCGGATCAGGGCGGCACGCCAGGAATTCGAGCGGTACAGATTCGGCTACCAGACACCATTAGGATGTCGTGATGCTGCACGTATCCGCACTGTTCGTTGCGGGTACCGCCACGCTGGACGAACACGGTGCGATCAATGCCACGCGCATACCTATGACCTGGTTCCAGATCGACCAAATCCCTTTATGGGCAAAGGTTCCGGTCGTTCTCGTGGTTCACGCGCGCGCCGGTGGGGACTATGAGCCGGAACTACATATCGTGTGCAAAGATCCCGTCGGGGTGCCGCGCGGAAACCTCCTGGTAACTTGGCACTGGCCGGACGAGGCCAACAGATCATCCAAGTACCGGTGCTTTACCCAAGAACTCTCGTTCCCGATCGAGGCTGAAGGCGAGTACACAATCGGCGCCTATTACGACCCGGACGGCAAAATCGAGATGGCCACACCCATACCGATTTCAATCATGTTGGCCACGCCGAGTCCAGACGACAATGACGGCGATAGCGATTAGCTGCCCGTCCGCGTCTCCCGTGAAAGTCCGTGCTTGTACGCCGCAACCGGCGTGTCGACGTACAAACGCGCGCCCAAAGCGCGACGGTTCCTAGACCGCGACCGACAGCGCCGACAGCCCGCGCAGTGTGACGTTCGCCTTGTAGTGCGGACCGCCGTCCAGCCGCGCGTGCGGGAAACGCGCCGTTACCGCCGACAGGGCCACACTTGCCTCCAGCCGGGCCAGCGGGGCGCCCAGGCAATAGTGCAGCCCGCGACCGAATGCCAAGTGCCGGAACGTCCCCCGATCCGGATCGAAGGTGTCCGGTCGCTCGAACTCGGTCGCATCACGGTGCGCCGCGGCCAGCAGCAGCAGCATGGTGTCGCCCTTGACCACGTGGATATCCCCAATAGTCATGTCGCCGGCGGCAATTCGGCCGACCAGTTGCACCGGTGGATCGTAACGCAGGGTCTCCTCGATGACCGCCGTAGCTCGGCCGGCATCCGCGCCCAGTGCTGCCCACTGCGCCGGGTGGCGCAACATCGCCAGGATGGCATTGGCAATCAGGTTCACCGTCGTCTCATGTCCGGCGATCAGCAGCAGGTTGCAGGTGGAGACGATCTCCTCCTCGGTCAGCTGATCACCGGACTCCTCCACCGCGATCAGGCCCGACATCAAGTCGTCGCCGGGCTGCGACCGGCGCCGCTCGATAAGCCCGTGCAGGTATTCGCGCAGCCACCGACCGGCCTGCTGCCGCTCCTCGACCACACCTGCCGGTTCGCCGGAGAAGTCCACGAACGGATCCAGGGCCTGCGCCAAAACTGCCGACGCGCGGCTGAACTGCGCCTCGCCCTCGAGCGGCACACCGAGCAACCGGCAGATGACCGCCACCGGCAGCGGATAGGCGAAGTCTTCGACGACATCGAATCGGCCCTTCTCGGCGATCCGGTCCAGCAATCCGTCCACCAGCGCGCTGATGTCGGGTTGCAGCGCGTTCACGACTTTCGGCACGAACGCCTTGCTGACCAGCTTGCGCAGCCGGGTGTGATCGGGGGGATCGAGGAACAGAAACCCCGGCGGGCCGATCGGGCGCGGCGCGACGTCCAGGCCGCTCCGCCGCTGCGCGACCGCCGACTTGCGCGGGTCGCTGCTCGCCGACGGATGCCGCAGCGCCTCGTCGCAGTCCCGATATTCCGAGAAGACTGCGAGGTTGGCCTCCGGCAGCCGGAACGGCCCGCGGTCACGAAACTCTGCGTACAAGGGGTACGGATCGGCCCGGTTGGCCGGGTCCAGCAGCTCCAGCAGCAACGCTTGATATTCGGCCTGCTCGGTGGGAGTGGTCGTCATCTTTACATTGTGCCCGGAGCGCCGGTTCAAAGCAGTCGGCCCCAGGCACATGGCCGCCTGGCATCTGCGCCATGACGGTGCGTCGGGGGTGCCGGTTGGGGGTGCAAAAGTGGCTCGCCGACAACGGCTATTCCATCCGGCCGGCGGTGTCAAAGGCACTGGATCCCTATGTGCGTGACGGCTGAGCGTTTGTTGCGATGCGACCAACGAGCACAGCCCCGATTGTGGGCGGGCTCGATCCGGTGCGGATGTCCAGTTCGCCGGCAATATTGCCCATGCCGTTCATGACCCGCTGTTGCGCGAATTGGCCGGCAACCAACCACCGCCGGCGCCCCGCGCTGAGGCGCTCAGCGACGCAGGAACTCCACGATGTAGTTGGCCAGTTCTTCGCCGGCGTCCTCTTGCAAGAAGTGTCCGGCGCCACGCACCACGGGATGATCGATACCCTGCGCGCCACGCATCTCGCGTTGGAAGATCTCGCCCATCGGCCCGGTAATGGGGTCGCTGTCGCTGAACGCGACCAGCATGGGTGTCGGACTCACACTCAATTTCGTCCAGGCCGTCTTGTTGGCAGCTGCAGCCGGGTCGTCCGGGGAAGTCGGCACCAGACCGGGCATGGCGCGCGGCCCGGCACAGTACTCGTCGTCGGGGAAGGGTGCGTCATAACCGGCGCGCGCCGCGTCGCTCATCTGCTGGCGACAGCCCCCCTGCACAAACCAGCCGATATTCAGGTTGGGCGTGTTCTGGATCGCTTCGCGGAAGCGCCACCAGATCTCGGCCATCTGCTGGTCTCCGTTCGGCAGCCCGGTGTTGGCGACGACCAGCCGGGCAAAGCGTTCGGGATGCTCGGCGGCCAGCCGCAACCCGATCAGCCCGCCCCAGTCCTGCCCTACCAGAGTGACGTCCCGAAGGTCGAGCACGTCGAAAGCCAGGGCCCGCATCCACTCGACATGGCGCGCATAGGAGTGGTCTTCGCGACGGGTCGGCTTGTCCGAACGACCGAAGCCAACCAGGTCCGGGCAGATGACGCGATGGCCCGCCGCAACCAGTATCGGAATCATCTTGCGGTACAGATAGGACCACGATGGCTCGCCATGCAGCATGAGGACGGGGTCGGCGCTGTCCGGGCCGTCCTGCACCCAGGCCACCCGCAGCTCGCCGCCGTCACCGTCCGGAATCTCGCAATACCTTGGTGCATAGGGGAATTCAGCTAGATCATCGAAACGTTCGTCGGGGGTCCGCAATGTCTGCATGCCTGCGAACATACGCCCTCACGAACCTTCGTTTAAGCCCGCCACCGCCGGATGTGCCATCAACCGATCGAGAAACGCACGCTGTCCCTTGAGCAGCTTGGTGCGTGCCTGCGCCACCGGAAACCAGCCGACCCGATCGATCTCGGGGAACTCCCGCACCTTGCCCGACCCCTTCGGCCACTCCAGCTCGAAGGTGTTACTTCGCGCGTCGGTGATGTCGAGGTCGCCCCGGACAGCGAAAGCGGTCACCACCTTGCCACTGGGCTGTTTCAGGGGACCGAAGTCGATTCGCGGTCCGTCCGGCACCGGCAGCCCGATCTCCTCGGAGAACTCGCGCTGAGCGGCCGCCCAGGGATCTTCGTCGTCGCTGTACTCACCTTTCGGGATCGACCAGGCCCCGTCGTCTTTGCGGGCCCAGAACGGGCCGCCCGGATGCGCGACGAGGACCTCAACCACGCCGGCGCGCGCCCGATACAACAGCAGACCCGCGCTGAGCTTGGGCATGCGTAAGCGGTCTTCAGACCCCGACGGCCTGTTCCAGATCCTTCAGCGACGATTCCAGGTGGGCGAGCAGTCGCTGCAAGTGCGGCACACTGCGGCGGCATCCGACCAGTCCGAAGTCGAGATTGCCCGCGTTGTTGACCAGGGTGATGTTCAGTGCCTGGCCGTCCGGGATGTTCGAGAGCGGGTAGCTGCCGTCGAGCCGGGCACCGCCGTAATACAGCGGCTGTGCCGGTCCCGGCACATTCGAGATGACGATGTTGAACGGTGGCGGCACTGTCGACAGGAAACCCGGCAGACCCGCCAGCGCCAGCGGCGCCATGTTCAGCGCCGACAACGCGAGCACCTCCATCCGCGGCAAGTCGGCGAGCACTTTCTTGTTACCGCGCATGGAAGCGCTGATGACCTGAATCCGTTGTGCCGGGTCCTCGACGTCAGTGGCGAGATTGCACAGGATGCTGCCGACCTTGTTGCCGCCGGCGTCAGCCTCCTCCGCTGAGCGCAGGCTCACCGGAACCATCGCGATCAGTGGTCTGTCCGGCAGCGCGTTCTGCTCGATCAGGTAGTAGCGCAGCGCACCGGCGCACATCGCCAGGACCGCGTCGTTCATGGTCACACCGGCGGCCCGCTTGACGCTCAGGACACGGTCCAGCGACCAGGACTGAGCGGCACACCGGCGGGCTCCCCCGATCTTGACGTTGAACATGGTGTGCGGTGCCGCGAACGGCAGGGTCAACTGCTGCTCGAACAGCGCACCCCGGGCCAACTTCACCGTCGACGGGGCAAGTCCCATAACAGATCCCGCCATCTTGGCCAACGAGCCCAACGGCGACGAGCCGCCGGACTGCTGGCGCGGCGGCCGGGGCAGGCTCCACATCGCCCGCACCTCGGGGTCGTCCGGGTCAACCGACAGCGTGCGCTGCATCAGCTTCATCGCCGAGACACCGTCGATCAGGGCGTGGTGCATTTTGGTGTACATGGCCAACCGACCGTCGTTCAGCCCCTCCACCACGTGCAGTTCCCACAGCGGGCGGTGGCGATCAAGCAGGCTGGTATGCAGTCTGGAGGCCAGCTCGAGCAGTTCGCGGACCCGTCCCGGCGACGCCAGCGCCGAGCGCCGCACGTGATAGTCGACGTCGATGTCGTCGTCATAGGCCCATGCCACACGGGCGATTCCGCCCCCGATGGTCGCGGGGTGCTTACGGAACGTGGGCTGGAATTCGTCGTTGGCGACCAGCGCCTCGTAGAAATCCCGGACGAACTCCGGACCGGCGCCCTCCGGTGGCTCGAACAACGACAAGCCGCCCACGTGCATCGGATGCTCACGCGTTTCGGAAAACAGAAACATCGAGTCGGTGGGCATCATCAGTTCCATTTATCCATTACACCCTGCCCCGGGAGGTTTGGCGGCCCCACCCCTGGCTAAGTCGCGAAGGGCCCGCCGTGTTCGGCGACGCGCGGTGATTGCGGGGGGACTGCGTCCTTGACGTCCTCCGCGCATTGAAGATGCTCGGATTCCCTATGTTGGCGGGCTGTCTCGCTACGCCGCTTGTTGGGCGGGTAGCGCCGTGGGCGCACCAGCAGGGAAGGTTCGGTCTTCTTTGACACCGCACTCACAACGATGCACCCGTTGGGAGGGCGGCTTCTTTTCTTTCTTCGCGCACGGACAGGTTTGCGACAGGGCCGTGGTTTTGGGGTTGCACCAGTAGAGCGTTGCGCCGCAAGCACTTAGTTGAGCTTCTCGCACACAACCTGGTTGCCGTCGGCGAACAGCTGGTCGACCAGCGTGCCGCGGCAGGTTTTGCGGTGCTCAGCCAAGCGGCGATGCCAACCGGATGCGCTAAGGGCCCTACAAATAGCCCGGTTTGCGCGCTACGACCGCCCGATCAGTTCCATCGCGTACTACTCGTATTCGTTATGCCGGTCAGCCGACCAGGGCCGGCTCGGGCATGCCGGCCGGAGCCGGCGCGGCGAAGCGCAGGTGGTCATCGTCGACCGGGCCCTCGCGCAGCATCTTGTAGTCGGCGCGGTAATCCATGCAGGTCCGCCACGGGCCCTCGACGCCCTGGTGGGGGAACTGGCTGGCCGATCGCTTGACATAGCCGGCGGTGACTTCCAGCAATGGCCGGGTCGGCATTGACCCCGGCAGCTGCGGGTAGCAGATGGTGTGGCCGTGAGCGTCCATGTGAGCCAGCAACCGGCAGAAGTGTTCGCACACCAGCCCGACCTTCAGTGTCCATGACGAGTTGGTGTAGCCGAACATGTAGGCAAAGTTCGGGACGTCGCTGAGCATAAAGCCCTTGAATGCCACCTTCTCCGGAATGTTGACGGCGACACCGTCCACCGAGAGGTTGATGCCGCCGAAGGCCAGCAGGTTCAGGCCGGTGGCGGTGATGATGATGTCGGCGTCCAGTTCGCGCCCGGATTGCAGCCGGATCCCACGCTCGGTGAAGGTGTCGATCTGGTCGGTGACCACTGAGGCCCGGCCGTCGCGGATGACCTGGAACATGTCGGAATCCGGCACCGCACACAGCCGTTGGTCCCATGGGTTGTAGGCGGGCCGGAAGTGCTCGTCGACTGGATACCCCGCCGGCAGCTGCCTGGCGTTGAGGTGACGGATCAGCCGTCGGGCCGCCCGGGGGTACTGCTGGCAGAACCGCCAAACGAGCCGTTGCTTGGCGACGTTCTTCTTCCGGGTGAGGGCGTAGGCCCGATCACTGCCGATCAGCTTGGGCAGGGTGTTGGCGATCCGGTCTTCCGACGGCACCGGCAGGATGTAGGTCGGCGAACGCTGCAGCATGGTCACGTGTCCGGCGGTCTGCGCCATGGCCGGCACCAGGGTGACCGCGGTCGCGCCGCTGCCGATGATGACCACCCGCTTGCCGCGGTAGTCCAAGTCTTCAGGCCACTGCTGCGGGTGCACGATCTGCCCGGTAAACCTTTCCCGGCCGGGGAATTCAGGCGTGAAGCCCTCGTCGTAGCGGTAGTAGCCGCTGGCACAGAAGAACCATCCGCAGCTCACGGTCACGTGTTCACCGGTGTCAAGGCGCTCGATCTCCACCAGCCAGCGGGCATCCTCGGTGGACCAGGCCGCTTCGATCACCTTGTGCCCGAACCGGATCGCTTTCGCGATGCCGTTCTCGGCGACCGTCTCCCGAAGGTAGGACATGATGGCGTCCGCGCTGGCGATCGCTTTCTGGTTCTCCCAGGCCTTGAACTCATAGCTGAACGTGTGCAGATCGGAGTCCGAGCGAATCCCCGGATACCGGAACAGGTCCCACGTCCCGCCGATGTCGGCGCGGGCCTCCACGATCGCGAATGTCTTGCCCGGCTGCATCGTCTGCAGGTAGTAGGCAGCGCCGATGCCCGAGATGCCGGCGCCAACGATCAACACGTCGATGTGTTCGATGCTGCTGGAGTTCATTTCGCGTGTCCTGTTCGGGTTGGGTTGCCCCACGGACTGCGTTGTCTGCAGGGCGGTGGCTTGGCCACTGAACCCACTGTGCGGCAGCGCAGCCGCCAAAGTCTTGACAGCAGACGACAACTTTTTGACATTTCAGGACAGCGGGGGCCCAATGGCGAGCTCGTCGCCGAGTCAGGCTACAAATCCAGAGCGAACCGACGTAGCCGTTACCCGACAGGTGTAATTCCTGTGCTGGAAATGGTAAAGCCACGGCCTGAGGGAACAGTGCAGGTAACCCCGCTTGCCTCCGACCGACAGCTAAAGGGGCCGACGCCGGCGGTTTGGCCGTAGGGGAGGGTCGGAGTGCCTTGGCCCGCATTTCCCAGACAGGAATCTCCCGTACAGGTTTTGAGCACCCCGCTGGCCGACATCCGCACAGACTGCGGCGGCGAGTCCGTCTGGCAGTAAGTTTCGTCGGGTACACCACTGCCGCGTTGATAGTCGATCTCGCAGCCGAGGTTGCGTGACGGATTCAAGAAGGAACACCACGTCGCGGTGCAGACCGGGTTGTCTGCGGCGGCCTGAGGCATCCCTAGCCAGCAGCCAACGACGACGATCGCCATTGCTGCGACGACTGTCCGATGCACGGTGTCTCCCTCAAGCCCGCCCAACCGCTGGTGTGATCGGAAGGTATCAGACCGATGTCGGTTGAGGTGGGTGGTTTGGCTGTAGCACCTTTGATGACCAACGTGGGTGATCCCGCCGGATGCCCGGCGCGGAGCAGTTCGTGCGCGATACCGACGCCTACGCCGCGGCTGGTGCCAGTAACGATTGCGATCTTCTCGTCAAGCACGCCCATCGTCGTCCTTCCCGCGCGAAGTGCCGTTAGTTGTTGACAGTGACTGTCAGTCGGTCATACCCTGCCATTTGGCAGTGGCTGTAAAGGCGTGTGGGGCCTAAACGACACCGTCCATTCGGGAGGTCACCGATGAGTAGCCCGTCCAAACTCCGCGTCATCCAGTGGGCCACCGGAGGCGTGGGTAAGGCCGCCATCGAGTGCGTGCTGAATCACCCACAGCTCGAGTTGGTCGGATGCTGGGTGCACAGCGCAGACAAGGACGGCCTGGACGTCGGTCGGATCCTTGGCAGCGAGGAGCTGGGCGTCGCCGCCACCACCAGCCTCGACAAGGTGCTGGCCCTGGATGCTGACTGCGTCATGTACAGCCCGCTGGTCCCCAACGACGAAGAAGTCGTGGCGATTCTGCGGTCCGGCAAGAATGTGGTCACCCCGCTCGGCTGGGTATACCCGGACCTGAGCAGCCCGGCCGTCGAAGCGATCGCCGATGCCGCACTCGACGGTGGGGTGACCCTGCATGGGTCGGGAATCCACCCCGGCGGCATCACAGAGCGATTTCCGCTCATGGTGTCTTCGCTCTCGTCGGCGGTTACGCACGTGCGCGCCGAGGAGTTCTCCGACATCCGCACCTACAACGCTCCCGACGTGGTGCGCCACATCATGGGGTTCGGCGGGACCCCCGAGGAAGCCATGCAAGGACCCATGGCAACCCTGCTCGAATCGGGCTTCAAGATGTCGGTACGAATGATCGCCGACCACATGGGATTTCGCATCGATCCCAATATCAGGACCATTCAGGAGATCGCCGTGGCGACCGCCGACATCGACTACGACCCGTTTCCCCTTCCCCCGGGAACCGTGGCCGCACGCCGGTTCCGCTGGCAAGCACTCGTTGACGGCGAGCCGGTCATCACGGCTGCGGTCAACTGGCTGATGGGTGAAGCCAACTTGGAACCGGACTGGAATTTCGGTGGGCGCGGCGAACGCTTCGAAGTCGAGATCACCGGCGATCCCACCGTGAGCCTCACGTTCAAGGGACTGCAGCCGCCGTCGATTGCCGAAGGCCTGCAGAAGAATCCGGGAGTCGTGGCAACGGCGAACCACTGCGTCAACGCCATTCCCGACGTCTGCGCCGCCGAGCCCGGGATCAAGACCTACCTGGACCTGCCGCTGTTCGCCGGGCGCCCGGCTCCAAGTCTGGCGGCGGAGACACCGTGACCGACGAAAACCCCAGCGTTCTCAGTGACGTGTCGTTCTGCCACCTGGTCGTCGGGGTTACCGACATGGACCGTGCGCTGGCGTTCTACCGCGACGTGATCGGCATGGAGGTCGTCTTCGAAAACCTCATCTCCGGGGAGTCTTTCGACGCGGCACTGCACGCGAACCGTAAGCAACAGGGCCGTGTCGTCGGCGGATTGCTGGGCGGAGTGATGGTCGAACTGCTGTCGCTGGGCCCCGAGCCGCCGGACCAAAAGCACCGACGGTGCATCACCGGGATTCATAACGTGTCACTGTCGGTCCCCGATCTCGACGACGCCCACCGCCGAATCAGCGCCGCCGGGTACCCACCTGAGCAGGGGCCGTTCGAAATCGGGGGGGTGCGAATGTTTTTCGTCAAGGACCCCGACGGAACTCCGGTCGAGTTCATCGAACTGCCGGGCGGTGCCCGCAGCACCTACGAGATGCACCGCGGCGTTCAGTTGCAACTGGGACCCTTGCGATGACGTACTTTCATCCCGACTCGATGCGCGGCCACGTCGTGATCGTCACGGGCGCCGCCCAGGGGGTGGGCAAGGGCATCGCCGCCGCGCTGCTGGAACGCGGTGCGTCGGTGTTGCTGGTCGACATCCAGGATGACTTGCTTGCAGCCACGACGGCCGAGCTCGAGGCAGCGGGACGTGTCGAGCAGCTGGTCGCCGACTTGCGGGACCCGGACAGCGCGCAACGGATCGTGGCGGCCGCGGTCGACGCCTTCGGGACGGTGCACGGCCTGGTCAACAACGCCATAGCCACCAACGAGCCCAAGGCATTCGTTGACGTCACCACCGAGGACCTGGCGCTCGGTTACGACGTCGGCCCCCGAGCGACATTCCTGCTCATGCAGGCCGTGCACCCGGTGATGGTCAAGGCGGGCGGCGGGTCGATCGTGAATCTCGGCTCGGGGACGGGCACCGGTGGCGAAGCCAAGTGGGGCGGTTACGCCGCCGCAAAGGAAGCCATCCGTGGGCTGTCGAAGGTCGCCGCCCTGGAATGGGGGCGCGACAACATCCGCGTCAACGTCATATGCCCGTTCGCCGAGTCCGACGGCGTCAAACTGTGGAAACAGTTCGCACCCGACGATTACGCGAAGGCGGTGCGGCGCGTGCCGATGAAGCGCATCGGCGATGTTCGCACCGACGTGGGCGCGCTGGTGGCGTTCCTGCTCAGCACCGACGCGTCGTTCATCACCGCGCAGACCATTCACGTCGACGGTGGAATCGGCTGCTTCCGGTGATCGCCAGAGCAGGGTCGCTGCGAGATCGGCAGCGCGCACAGATCCGGGCCGACATCAGGCGGGCGGCGTTCCGGCTGTTCAAAGAGCGCGGATACGACGCCGTGACAACGGAGGAAATCGCCACTGCCGCAGGCGTTTCACCGCGCACCTTCTTCCGGCACGTGCCGGCGAAGGAAGAACTGCTGCTGGCGCCCGTTCGCCATGGCGGCGCCGAAGTCGTCATCCTGCTCGAACAACGGCCGATCACCGAGTCACCGGACGTCGCGCTGACCAATGCGATCATCGCGCGGACCCGCTCGTTCGACGAGGCCGACACCGAAGAATGGCGGGAAGCACTCCTAGTGGCGCCTGATCTGCTCGACAAGCTCACGTTTCACACACCCGCCGACAAGGAGCGGGCGACACAGCTAATCGCCCAGCGCATGGGCACCAAACCCGACGTCGATATCCGCCCCGGCCTGTTGGTCCAACTCGGCTTTGCGGCAGCCGATTTCGCGTTCCAGCAGTGGGTGCGCCAAGCTACGGTCCCACGGCCGCTCGATCTCTACGTCGCCGAAGCCCTCGAAGCCGTCAAGAGCCCCCGCTGGGAAAGGAACCGGAGTTCATGAAGGTCGAGCGCCAATACAAAGTCGCCGTCTGGGCCACTGGCGGAGTCGGCAAGTACGCGATCCGCACCATCGCCGACCGGCCCAACCTCGACCTCGTCGGGGCGTGGGTGCACTCAGATGACAAGAACGGCAGTGACGCCGGCGAGCTCGCCGGCATCGACCCGCTCGGCGTGCGCGCCACCCGGGACGCATCGGAGATCCTCGATGGCGATGCGGACTGCGTTGTCTACGCCGCTCCGGCACCGCAGCGAATGAAGGAAGCGATCGGCGACCTGTGCCGAATCCTGGCCGCCGGCAAGAACATCGTGACGACCGCGATACCTGGGCTGGTGTACCCGCGCGGCTCCATGCCCGACAAGGTCATCGACACCATCCGCGGCGCCGCCAAGGCCGGAGGAAGCTCGTTGTTCTCCACGGGCATCGAGCCGGGATTCGGTGCCGACCTGTTCCCGATTGCGTTGATGTCGATGTCACACAAGGTTTATTCGGTGCGTGGCATCGAAATCACGAACTATTCGGAGTACCCAGCCCAATACGATATGCGCGAGCTGTTCGGATTCGGACAGCCGCTTGACTACAAAGGCGGGTTGAAGACTCCTGGCACGCTGCGGTGGGGCTGGGGCTCTGCGGTCACCATGGTCGCCGATGCACTGGGTGTCGAGCTCGACGACATCCGGGAGACGTGCGAGTTTCAGGCCACCCCGCGCGACATCTCCACCGCTTTCGGACTCGTTGGAGCGGGCACGGTCGGCGCCACCCGGGCACGTTGTATCGGCGTCGTGGACGGCCGGGATGTCATCACCATCGAGCACGTCGACCGTATCGCCGACGACCTCGCCCCCGATTGGCCGAAGGGCAGAACCGGCGGAACCGATGGCATCTGGCGGGTCATCATCGACGGAGAGCCGAGCTTCGACGCGGAGTTCGAGGTCGGGTATCTTCCGGGCGAGAGCCATAACGACCACGGCTTGCTGGCAACGGGCATGCGCGCGGTCAATGCCATCCCCTGGGTCTGCGACGCTGAGCCCGGAATCGTTGACGCGCTGCACATCCCGCTCACCTCACCAGTGGGGGCTTTGCATCCGCAGCGGGACGGGATCCCTGCTTTTTAGGTTCGCAATGCCTCAGGATTAGCAACCCGAATGGGCGTCCCGTTCAGCCAGGCAACCACGGCTTCTACGGTATCCGCGTAGAAGGCACCTAGCATTTCGCGGGTGACGTATCCGAGGTGGGGAGACAGCGTCACATTCGGGAGCAGTCTCAATGGGTGATCAGGCGGGGGCGGTTCGATGTCAAAGACGTCGAGCCCGGCTCCTGCGATACGCCCGGACCTGAGGGCGGCGATCAGAGCGGCCTCATCGAGGATCGGGCCCCTGGAAGTGTTGATCAAGTAGGCGTGCGGCTTCATCAGGGACAGCTCGGGTTCGCCGACCAGACCTCGGGTTCGCTCGGAGAGCACCAGGTGGATGGAGACCACGTCGGATTCTGCAAAGAGTGTCGCCTTCTCGACCCGGCGAGCACCGACCGCCGCCGCAGCCTCCTCGGTGAGATTCTGGCTCCACGCAACAACCTCCATGCCGAACACTTTCGCGTACTCGGTCATGCGTTTGCCGATCCTGCCGAGGCCGAGAAGTCCGAGCGTTTTGCCCGACAGCGTCAGACCCGTGGTGGTCTGCCACGCGCCGTCGCGCATGCGCCGATGCTCCTCGGCCAGATTGCGCACCGTCGCGATCATCAACCCCCAGGCGAGTTCCGGAGTGGCGTCACGAACGGAGCTGAATCGGGGATTGGCGAAGTTCGAGTGAGCCACGAGGACGCCGCACTCGCTGGCCGCAGCCATGTCCAGGTTCGGCAGGCTCCTGCCGACGATGGTGATCAGTTTCAGGTTCGGCAACCGCTCGATTAGCCTGCGCGGCAGCGTCATCCGCTCGCGCAGGGTACAGACCACATCGAACGGCCGCAAAGCGTCTGCGGCCTCCGCCTCGCAGAGGTGCCGGTCGAAAACGGTTACTTCGGATCGACTCTGCACTGGCGACCAGTCGGCGAGGTCCAGGGCCACGCCGGCGTAGTCGTCGAGTATCGCCACCTGGGGCATGCGGTCTCCCGTCGCCTTCTTGTTGGCATGCATTGGTGTCATGCTCCCATCCGGGCCCTATCGAATAGTTCGCGGAATTGCCGTCCCCTGGATTGTGCCGATTCCCGGTACACACACACCACCGGCTCACGAGAACCTCGCAGCTACCTCCTCTGCGGCTCGCCGACAATTACGCGCATGAAGTCGACACAGCAAGCCACCAGCGCCAGATCCATGGCGGCCGCGCACCTCTGGATAGCGCGAGCGTCGCGATGGTCGCTGACGGCGCCGTCGCCGGAGCAGCGCAGAACTGACTAACGTGCACGGTTGCGGCCACAGCGGCTGGACTTGAGTATTTTCGTAGGGTGGCGATGCCCGAGATTCCTGCGCAGTACACGTTGTCGATGGACGCACCGAGCCCGCGCACGCTCATCGACATCATCTACACCACCGGCGCTCGCTACCCGGACGCCGCGGCGATCGACGACGGCGAAGTGCAGCTCAGCTACAGCGAGCTGATCGCTGACATGGAGGACAGTGTGGCCTGGCTGGCCGCCCGGGGCATCGGCCGTGGCGACCGGGTGGGAATCCGGATGCCCTCGGGCAGCTATTCCTTGTATGCGGCGATCCTGGCGATACTTGCCACCGGCGCGGCATATGTGCCAGTCGACGCCGACGATCCCGACGAACGAGCCGAATTGGTTTTCGGTGAGGCCAACGTCGTTGCGGTCATTGCCGAGACGGGCGTCGAGCGGACCCTCGGCTCGTCGCGTGGCTGGCGGGCCGGAGCACCGCTGGTCCGAGACGACGCGTGGATCATCTTCACGTCAGGATCGACCGGCACGCCCAAGGGTGTGGCGGTCACGCACCGCAGCGCCGCCGCGTTCGTCGACGCCGAGGCACGGATGTTCTTGCAGGACAGCCCGATTGGGCCCGGCGACCGGGTGCTGGCCGGGCTGTCGGTGGCTTTCGACGCATCGTGCGAGGAGATGTGGCTGGCATGGCGGCACGGCGCCTGCCTGGTTCCCGCACCGCGATCGCTGGTGCGCAGTGGGATGGACCTCGGCCCCTGGCTGGTCACGCGCGACGTGACCGTGGTTTCGACGGTACCGTCACTGGCCGCGCTGTGGCCCGCAGAAGCACTTGAAGCGGTGCGGCTGTTGATCTTTGGCGGGGAGGCCTGCCCCCCGGAGCTGGCCGAGCGGCTCGCCGTGGACGGTCGCGAAGTGTGGAACACCTACGGCCCGACCGAGGCCACCGTGGTCGCCTGCGCCGCCAGGCTCGGCAGCTCCGGGCCGATCAGCATAGGGCTGCCGCTAGCGGGTTGGGACCTGGCCGTCGTCGACGCGGACGGCCGGCCGGTCGGCTACGGCGACGTCGGCGAGCTGGTGATCGGGGGTGTGGGGCTGGCCCGCTACCTGGACAAGGACAAAGACGCCGAGAAGTACGCCTCGATGCCGACACTGGGCTGGACGCGCGCCTATCGCAGCGGTGACCTCGTACGGCTGGAGCTCGACGGGCTGTATTTCTGCGGCCGCAGCGACGACCAGGTCAAGGTCGGGGGCCGGCGCATCGAGCTGGGCGAGGTCGACTCCGCGCTGGTCCACCTGCCGGGGGTGAGCGGCGGTGCGGCCGCGGTCCGCCGCACCGCCACCGGCACGCCGGTACTGGTCGGGTATGTCGTCAGCGCGGATCCGTCCTTCGACATCGCCGAGGCGCGCAACCAGCTCGCCGAACACCTGCCCGCCGCGCTGGTGCCGCGCCTGGTGCGAATCGAGGAACTGCCCACCCGCACGTCGGGCAAGGTCGATCGGGACGCGCTGCCGTGGCCGCCACCCGGCAGTTCTGATACCGAGGAAGCACCCGACCTGGGTGGCACGACGGGTTGGCTGGCCGGCTTGTGGCGGGATCTGCTCGGTGCTGAGGCGGGTTTAGAAGCCGACTTCTTCGCGCTCGGCGGCGGCTCGCTGGCCGCCGCACAGCTCGTCGCCACGTTGCGGCAGCAGTATCCGCAGGTCACCGTCGCCGACCTCTATGACCATCCGCGACTCGGTTCGCTCGCCGGGTTTCTCGACGAGCTCGGGCCGCCGCCGCAGGTTACCGAGCGTGTGGTGCGACCGACCCCCCGGCTAACCCAGCTGGCCCAGACCGCCTTGGCGGTGCCACTGGCGACCCTGGCCGCGTTGCAGTGGGTGACCTGGCTGGCGCTGGGCAACAACGTCGCCCGCGCCCTGCATGTGGTGCCGTGGACCGTGGCGGTGAACTGGTGGCTGGTTGTCGCAGCGTTCGTCCTGTTCGTCACGCCGGTGGGCCGGATGGGGATCGCGGTGCTCTTCGCCCGCATCTTGCTGCGGAAGGTGGCGCCGGGCACCTACCCCCGCGGCGGGTCGGTGCACCTGCGGGTGTGGTTCGCCGAGCGGCTGGCCGAGGCCAGCGGCGCCGAGAACCTGGCCGGGGCGCCGTGGCTGGTGTACTACGCCCGCGCTCTCGGCGCCCGGATCGGCAAGGGCGTAGACCTGCACTCGATGCCGCCGGTGACGGGGTTGCTGACGGTGGGGCAGCAGAGTGCGATCGAACCCGAAGTAGACCTGTGCGGGCACTGGACAGACGGGGACGCGTTTCACGTCGGCACGATCACGATCGGCAACAACGCGACGATCGGCGCCCGGACCACGCTGCTGCCCGGTGCGGTAGTCGGCAAGAACGCCGATGTGGCACCTGGCTCGGGCGTGCTCGACAAGATCAAGAACGGCCAGTACTGGAAGGGCTCGCCCGCGGTGAAGTCCGGCAAGGCCCGTCATCCGTGGCCTGACGAGCGGCCGGCACGCAGATCACAGTGGGTCCCGGTGTACGGGGTGACGTCGCTGTTGCTTGCCGGTCTGCCGCTGTTGGCCGTGGCGACCGGCCTTGCGCTGATTGGAGTGGCCGTCCACCACACCCGCAGCTTGTCGCAGGCAGTGCTGCCCGCGCTGCTCTGGACACCGGTAGCGACGCTGGCCGCACTCACCGTGTACACGCTGGTCACGGTCGTAGCGGTACGGATGCTGTCGATCGGGCTACGCGAGGGCTACCACCCGGTGCGCAGCCGCTCCGGCTGGCAGCTGTGGACGACCGAACGGTTGATGGACGCCGCGAGAAATTACCTTTTCCCACTGTATGCCAGCCTGCTGACACCGATCTGGCTGCGAATCCTCGGCGCCAGGGTCGGCCGCGGCACCGAGATCTCTACGGTGCTGTTGACCCCCAAGTTCACCGTGATCGAGGACGGCGCGTTCCTGGCCGACGACACGATGGTCGCCTCGTATGAGCTCGGCGGTGGCTGGATCTATGTTGCAGAGACGACAGTGGGCCGGCGCGCGTTCCTGGGCAACTCGGGCATCACCCAGCCGGGCCGCCGCGTCCCCGAGGACGGGCTGGTTGCGGTGCTGTCGGCGACGCCTCCGAAGGCCAAACGCGGCTCGTCCTGGTTGGGCAGTCCACCGATGCGGCTTCGCCGGCGCCCCGCCGAGGCTGACGCAGAAACCACCTATGACCCACCAACACGGCTGAAGGTGATGCGGGCCGCGGTGGAGACCTGCCGGCTGCTGCCGGTGATGGTGACGGCCGCGATCGGCCTGGCGGTGCTGGGCACGCTGCAGGCGCTGGCAACGTCGTTCGGGATTTGGTGGGCGGCGCTGTGCGGCGGACTGGTGCTGCTGGCTGCGGGTGCGATCGCCGGTGGCGTCGCGGTGGCCGCGAAATGGCTTGTGGTCGGCCGGATCAGGACAAGCGAGTTTCCACTGTGGTCGTCGTTTGTGTGGCGCAACGAGCTCGCCGATACGTTCGTCGAAACCGTCGCGGCGCCGTGGTTCGCCCGCGCGGCCAGCGGAACGCCGGTAATGAACCTGTGGCTACGTGGCCTGGGCGCCGTCGTCGGCCGCGGCACGTGGTGTGAAACCTATTGGCTGCCGGAGGCGGACCTCGTCACGCTCGGCGAGGGTTGCACCGTCAACCGCGGCTGCGTGGTGCAGACACATCTGTTCCACGACCGAATCATGCGGATGGACAGCGTCGTCCTGGAACCCGGCGCGACCCTTGGCCCACATTGCGTCGCGCTGCCCGCCGCCCGATTGGGTGCCGGCGCGGCCGTCGGTCCCGCGTCACTGGTGGTGCGCGGCGACAAGGTACCGGCGTCGACTCGCTGGCAGGGCAATCCGATCAGACCGTGGGATGTGGGCCGTAAGAAGTCGCGCAGCAAGAACCCCGCCGGCGGTGGCGTCGAGGACCCTGCGGCGTGAAATCTTCTGCCAAGACGGCCAAGAAAGCCCCCCAGAACGGTTCGATCGATCCGTACCTGCCGCAAAACGGCAACTTGGGCTACTGGGTGTCACGCTACGAGCTGGACCTGGAGTACAAGGTCGCGATCAACCGGCTGTCGGGAACAACGACGATCACCGCGGTGACCCTTACCGAGTTGCAGGAGTTCACCCTCGATCTCTCCAATGCACTGACGGTGTCGAAGGTCTCGGTGAACGGCAAGCGCGCCGCCCGCTTCGCCTGCCGCGGCGGCAAGTTGCGCATCCGGCTGGCATCGAAGCTTGCGACCGGGGCCGCGCTGTCGATAGTCGTGCGCTATGGCGGTTCACCGAGACCACTCCGGTCATTGTGGGGTGAGGTGGGTTTCGAGGAATTGACCGACGGCGCGCTGGTCGCCGGGCAACCCAACGGCGCCGCGTCGTGGTTCCCCTGCAACGACCACCCCAGCGCCAAGGCCGCCTACCGCATCCAGATCGGCGCCGACAGCCCGTACCGGGTGGTCGCCAACGGCAAGCTGGTGGCGCGGCGGGTGCGGGCCGGGCAGACCTTCTGGACCTACGAACAACCCGAGCCGACGTCGACCTACCTCGTCACTCTCCAAATCGGCGTTTACGAGATGGCGCGGATGGCCAGGACGCCGGTACCGATACGGGCCGCGCTGCCCGAGCGGCTGCGACGCGAATTCCAGCACGACTTCGCCCGCCAACCCGAGATGATGGAGCTGTTCGTCGAGCTGTTCGGGCCGTATCCGCTGGCGGACGGGTACACGATCGTGGTCACCGACGATCCACTGGAGATACCGCTTGAGGCCCAAGGTATTTCGATCTTCGGCGCCAATCACTGCGACGGCACGCGGGCCAGTGAACGGCTCATCGCGCACGAACTGGCGCACGGGTGGTTCGGCAACTCAGTGACTGCGCGGCAGTGGCGTGACATTTGGCTGCACGAAGGATTCGCCTGCTACGCGGAGTGGTTGTGGTCGGAGCACAGTGGTGGGCCCAGCGCCGACGAGCTTGCCCGCCACCACCACGAACAGCTACGTGAAAAGCCACAAGACTTGCTGCTGACCGATCCCGGACCCCGCCGCATGTTCGACGACCGCGTGTACAAGCGCGGCGCGCTGACCCTGCACGCGCTGCGCGGGCGGCTGGGCGACGAGAAATTCTTTGCGCTGCTCAAGGATTGGACAGCCCGGTACCGCCATGGCACCGTCATCACCGACGACTTCACCGGCCTGGCCGCCAACTACTCCGATGAGTCGCTACGGCCGTTGTGGGAGGCCTGGCTGTATTCGACTGAAGTGCCGTGACGCGCTAAAGGTTTGTCAGGTCGTCGGGCACGTCAACGGCGTGCTCCTGCAGCGTCTCGAGGGGCACCACCTCGAGCGTGCGCTGGTGGGTGGCTGCCAGCACCACAGGGGCGGCGCGGCCATCGTGGTGGGCCCGCAGCCAGTTCACCGCGGTGACGCACCAGCGGTCACCCGGTAGCAGGCCGGGAAACCGGTACTCGGGCACCGGTGTCGACAGGTCGTTGCCGATCGAGCGCTGGTGCTCCAGGAACTCGGCGGTCACTACGGCGCAGATCGTGTGCCGGCCGAGGTCCTCAGGCCCGGTGGAACAGCAGCCGTCTCGATAGAAGCCGGTCAGTGGCTCGGTGCCGCACGGTTCCAACGGACCGCCCAGCACGTTGCGGTCAGGCTGGCGATCAGGCATCTGCCCAGTGTGGCATCGAACCTCTCCCCAATGCACGGTTCTGCCATCGCCGCGGTTCACCGTCGGCCAAAATCGAAGTACCTGCCCAGGACCTCCGGGATCGGTACCGCACGCTGGCTGCACCGCTGGGCTTCGAGGGACATCTGCAGTGGGCCGCGGCTACGAACGAAGTAGGCCTATAACACCCCCTCAGGCGTGCTGACAACCTATGGCGCGGTAGGTTCAGCGGCGTGATACTTACGGGCGCCTTTTTGGCTGACTCCGCTGCTGCGGTAGATAACAAACTCAATGTGTCGGGCGGCGTGCTGTCCCGATTTGCGGTCGGGCCTGATCGGTTGGCCCGGTTTGTGCTGGTGGTACTGACGCAGTCGGAGCCAGGCAATTCGGACCGGGAGATCGATATCGAGGCAAGACCTCCGGCGGAAGCCGACCCGATACGCATGCAGTTCGAGGTGCCAGAAGCCTCGGTTGCCGAGTTCCCCGGATTCGCTTTCTTCGAAATCCAGCTGCGCTTGCCTATCGACGGCCGTTGGGTGCTAGTGGTGACCGGCGGCACCGGAGCGATCTCGCTTCCGATACTGGTGAGTGAGATGCCCCCGTCGCTGGGCTTTTAACCAGCCTCACTGTCCGCCATCAGCTCAGTGCCGGCAGGACGGTGTCGGTGAGCAGTTGCACCGACTTCCACGCCTCGTCGACGGGCATGCCGCCGACCAGCGGGTGCATCACGATCGGTCCGTAGTGGTTGGAGTCGCGGGCTTCCGCGACCAGCTGATCGGGAGTCAGGAATCGGTATCGTCCCGATGCCCTGACCTCGTCCAGGGTCTGGACCCCGGGTAGATGCATGAGAGAACGTTCATCGGTTGACCATCCGCCGTACGTGACCGCCTCCCAGAGGATGTGGTCACCGAGTTCCGCCCATGCCCGGTCCGGATCCTCGTGCAGGAAGATCATTCCGCGGTTGGTCGCCCCGGGCATGAGGACGAGCGGCCTGATACCGGCGTTGGAGCAGAGCTCGCGGTAGTAGGCGGCGATGTCGGGCAGGTAGTCGGCCAGGCTGAGCGGCAGCCCGAAACGCGCCGCACGCCGCGCGGTGGCACGCGCACCCCCGCCGACATACAGCGGTGGATGCGGCCGAGTCCACGTCCCGGTGCAGACGCCCGCGTGTGGATCAGCGCCGGCCCAGACTGACAGCATTCGCTCAACCAGGCTGTCCATCAGCTTGCCCCGCTGGCTGAAATCCACTCCGAGCGAGTCATATTCGACGGTCCGGTATCCCAGACCGACCGTGGTGTGCAGCCGACCGCGACTCATGTTGTCAACGAGCGCGATATCTTCGGCCAGCCGGACCGGATTCCACAGCGGCCCGAGCGCACAGTCCACGCTCGCAATCAGAGTCGAGGTTCGGGCCAGGAACATCGATGCGGCCATGACGGGATTGCAGCTCCAGCCGTGCCCGGTCACGTGATGCTCGTCGACACTCACCGAAGTGATCCCCCTGGACTCGCCCCACTGTGCGAGTTCGAGCGCAGCACAGATCAGCTTGCCCTGGGTGCGCGGTTCTCCTTGCGGAGAGCCGAAGTTGAAGCGCAGCACCGTCAGTAACATTCCGGCCTCCGGTCACTGGGATGTGGTCATCGAATGCAGAAACGCAGGCCAATCGGGAAACAGTGAACGGTCGACGATCTCGATGCGGGTGCCGAATGCATCGACGTAGTAGGCAAACAGCGCAAGCTCCGACCCGGACACCTCGGCGGTGGCTTCGAGGGTGAAGCCGTTGCCTTCCAGCATTCGGGCGGTGTCGACGAGGTTGTCGGTGAAGTAGCCGAGGTGATGGATGGAGTTGCCGGGCGCCGCCGTCCAGGGCGTTCCTGGAATCTCCTGGATCAGTTCGACATGCGGACTCTGCAGGGAGTAGACGAACGTCGTGGTGAGTTCACGGGTGCCGGTCGGGGTGCGCATCGGCAGCGTATATGTCAGCGGAGTGATCCACTGGTAGCCGCCCAGCGCGCTGAAGCGGGCCATCGCGGCATCGAGGTCGGGCACCACGATGCCGGTGTGGTAGAGGTCCTCTGGTCGTAGTGCGAATGCCATGGTCTGCCCTTCTGATCTCAGACGCAGTCCGACGCGCCGTCGACGACGAAGACTGCGCCGCTGGTATAGCTGCTCTGCTCGGTGCACAAAAAGGCCACCGCGGGTGCGACCTCCCCGACTGATCCGAAGCGCTGCAATGGGATACGGGCCAACTCGGAATCCAGCAGTTCTGCGGCGAAATGCATGGGCGCGGTCATCGGAGTGTCGATCGTACCTGGAGCCACCGCGTTCACCCGGATTCCCATTGGGGCCCATTTGACGGCGAGATTTCTGGTGACACAGATGATTCCAGCCTTCGCGGCGCCATAGCCGGGCACCAGGGGGACGGCTCGCAGCGCAGACATTGACGCCATGTTGACCACGCTGGCTCCTCCCGCCGCTGTCGATGCCTTCAATGCGCGGCGGAGTCCAACGGTCAACCGGTAGGGACCAGTCAGGTTGAGCGCGACCGAAGCCTCGAACCCGTCTGGCTTCGACTCGTCGAGGCCCCCGGGAAAATTCGCGCCGGCGTTGTTGACCAGCACATCCAACCGGGAGAAGCGCTGCGCCAAGGCGTCCACCGAGTCGTGGTCGCCGATCTGTAACTGGTGATACACCATGCCGGACAGATCGGTGTCGTACTCCGCCACGGCCGGCTTTGTTCCGGTGATGGTGACGTCAGCCCCGGCATCCCGGAACAACACCGCGATCGCATGTCCGATCCCGCTGGTGCCGCCGGTGATCAGCGCCGCGGTCCCAGTGAAGTCGAAGCTCACCCGCGACGTCATGAGTTGCTCGCTATCTGCTGCTTGAGCCATGCGGTTTCCCAGAAGTTCGCACTGCCGGCCAGCAGGTCTTCGTGGGCTTCTCTCAGCACTTCACGCGCGCCGAGATGGATTTCATCAGCGGCGCAGACCAGCTCGGCCAGGTGGATAGCGTGCAGTGGGCGGCCCGCGACCAGGTGTGCGCGTGCCCGACCCACGAGTGCGTCGGCGCCCGCCAGTTCGACCACATCTGTGGCAACGGCGTCGAATCCGATTGGATAGAGCTCGGTGGTCGAGCGGTGATGGAACCAGCCCGAGTAATTCTCCCAGACGGCTCGCACATCCCAGGCGACCTTTCCGTAGCCTTGGCCTACTTCGTACTCCGCAGGCAAGGTGACCTCGCGCATCAGAGTCCGGACGTCCTTGCCGGCGTTCATCCCGGCGACGGTCTGGTCGTGGATGTACTGGATCGCGTCCCGCAGCCGGGTCAGCTCAGCGTTGATGCGATCGGCGCCCGCGATCGGTTCGAAGTGACCGGTCACCAGGAGTTCGGGCTGCAGCTCGCGCACCCGCTCGACCGACGCAATGGCTGTCAGGGCGTCCCGGTACCTGTCGCCGCGAATAGTGACGAGGTTGGGAATGTGTCCGAATATCGGACCGAAGGTGTTTCCGCACAAACATATTCGCTCATCTGGCAGCCACACCGCCAGCGAGTCATTGGTTTCTCCGCCCGGAACCGAAAGCAGCTCCAGCCGTCGCCCGCCGACCTCCAGAGTGAGCGAGTCCTCGAAGTCGAGATCGACGGTGGGAACGCTCTGGCTAGGCAGGCGCACGATACCGAGGCGCCGTTGAATCGCTTGGATACCGTCGGCGAGCGTGTCTTTGAAGGCGAATGCGCTGCGGCTCGCGCGATACGGGATGAGGCGTTCGTTGTCGTCCCGCCATGCAGTCCAGTTCGCTTGTGCGACAACCGTTGTATCGGGGTCGCGCACGCTGTCCAAGCCGCCTACGTGGTCCACATGGCCCTGCGTGAAGATGATGTAGCGCACCGGCGAGGAATCGACGGCGTCGAAGTTGGCGCGGTGTACCGGCCCCTCGAAGCCCATCCCGGTGTTGATGATCACGCGGCCCTCGCCGGTGGTCAGCAGATAGGCGTTCGACAGACCCGGCGAGCACCACAGCCCCGGGGCGATCTGATCGGCCTTCTCGGCAGCCGCCGGGCGCATCGCGTCCGCGCCGGGCCTGCTGCGAAACACCGGTTCGAACTGTTGCGTGTCACTGCCCATCGCTGCTAGCTCCTCGTGTCTTTCAGGGGTTGGGCTATGTCTCGGCCCGGACGTCGAACCTGTCGGAGTAGAAGTTGAACCGCTCGCGAAGTGCGTCGGCCGAGACACCGAAGTGCCGTTGCAGGTCGTAGCGGATGCGGCCGTGCCTGCCGCGTGGATTGCCGTCCAAGTATTGCTGGAAGCGTCCGCGCACCTCCGGTGTCAACTCGACGCCACCACGCCGGTAAAGCTCTTCCAGCAGCGGCATTTCGTTGCCGTCCAGGTGGTGGAAGCTGATGTCGATGCTGTGTTCAGCTGCAACGAGGTCGCGGTCACGCACGCACGCGCTGAGCAGCCGGTGCACGCGGTCACTCCAGTAGCCCAGTAGCCAGTCAGCGTCGATGCTCTTACGCCGCAGTCGGTCGGA
Source organism: uncultured Actinomycetota bacterium (assembly GCA_963763005.1). Taxonomy (GTDB): domain Bacteria; phylum Actinomycetota; class Actinomycetes; order Mycobacteriales; family Mycobacteriaceae; genus Mycobacterium. The sequence goes on along the minus strand of CAVXMI010000002.1, from coordinate 993,166 downwards.
GTAGGCCATCATCGTGATCGCCGACCGGATCACCGCGACGGGATCGCGGTGAGTGAAGGCCACCGTCGCATCGGGAAAGGTGGCCATCAGCGGGCCGAGCTGCTCGCAGTGCTGGGGACTCTTGAGTACCCAGATCCGGGGGCCGCGCAAGAATGTCAACGCCTGCAACACTTTTCTCATGTATGCGTAGTGCCGGGTTTGGTCGAGGCCCAGGTAGTAGTCACGCCAGGCAGGTACGCGCGCATGCCATTCCAGAACGTAGGAGGCCATATCCAGGTCGAGGAGTTCGACTTCCTCCTCGATGGCCTCGGGGAACCGGTCGTGCATGGCAGCCACCACCGGCGCGGTGACCATGAGCGCGTCGTGCTCGGACTTGGTTCGCGTGTAGCGGGGGTCGACTCCGAAGACGTCCGGGCCTTGGCCGCAGGCCGGGATCGGATCCTGGCTCTCCCAGTACGGCAGCGCGCGCCGGCGAGGATCGGCGGCGATGAGATTCACCAGATGCGTGGTACCGGATCGAGGCATACCGACGACGATGAAGGGCTTCTCGATCGGAATCGACTCGATCTCGGGATAGCGCTTCACCAGGTCGGTCAACGACAAGCGGTTCCGCAGCAGTCGAACCACTCGTTGTCGCAGCGACAAGCGAGTGAGCTGGCTAAGGCCTTCGTCACCTTCGATCGCGGCCACGTACGCGCTCAGCCGATCGCCGAAGCCGTCGGTGTCGTCCAGGTCGCCCGCACCGGCCTGGTCGATGGCCTCGGCAAGCATCTGATCAATGTCGAGTTCGACGTGTCTGGCCTCGGTGAACTTCAGAACCTGACGCTGAACGTCGGTCAGCTTGGGCGACGTCAGATCGTCGAAGTCGACGTCACCGATGGCACTGCTGTCGCCGCCCGCAGAACCCACGCGACCTCCTCGACGTTTGGCATCGAATATATCGATAGCTTGTTCCGTAATGCGCAGTCAGCTGGGGCGGTACCCTGCAGCAGGAACCACCCGATTTCTCTGTCGGCAGAAAGGTTGTCCAGTGCTCGTCGTCACTACCAATGACCTTCCCGGTTGGGAGATCCAACGCATGTGCGGCGAAGTCTTCGGGCTCACCGTCCGCTCACGAAATGCCTTCTCCCAGTTAGGCGCCGGATTCAAATCGATGTTCGGCGGCGAGCTGCAGGGCATGACCAAGAACCTGGCCGAGAGCCGCAACGAGGCGATGGCTCGGATGATGAACGAGGCGCGTGACAAAGGCGGCAACGCGATCATTGGGATGCGCTTCGACACGACCGAGCTCGGCGACGTGTGGACCGAGATCTGCGCCTACGGCACCGCGGTGCAGGCCGTGCCGACCACTGACGCCGCTCGCTACACCGCCTCCCACCTGGGTTACGGCGGTGCCCCACAGCCGCAGCACCAGCAAGGGCCCCCCCAAGGCGCAGGCTGAGCTGAAGGGAGCGGCGTCATCCCGTACCCCCTAAACCGTGCTGATGGCCGATGGATCGGTAGGTTCAACGGGTGATAGTGGGCGCCTTCCTGGCCGAAGCGGCTTCGGCGGTGAATAACAAACTCAATGTGTCGGGCGGCGTGCTGTCCAGATTTACGGTTGAACCTGACCGGTCCGCCCGGTTTCTGCTTGTGGCGCTGACGCAGGCTGAGACTGGTAATCCGGACCGGCGGGTTGCCGTAGAGATCAGGCCGCCGACGGATGACGAGCCGCTAGACATGGCGTTCGAGCTGCCAGAAGCCGCCACCAGCGCCGAGGTCGGGTTCGCTATCTTCGGGATCGAGGTAAACCTGCCTGTCGACGGCCGTTGGGTGATCGTGGTGACTGGCGGCGCGGGAGCGATCTCTCTTCCACTACTGGTGAGTGGCTGACGGCGCCGCCACCGCAGGCAGTCTCCGGCGTTAGCAGTGGGTCGAGCGCCCGGAAGACCCCTCTCATTTCTCTAGAGCCGCCGTCTGTTGCGTCTCTAGCCGGTATTGGCCGGGAGCTCAGCCAACTGCGTCAATCGGACGCTGTTGCCGGACGGGTCACGGAAACCGCAGTCGATGCCGTACGGCATCTCGTGGGGCTCTTCGGTGAATTCCACGCCGCGGGACCTGAGTTCTTCGTAGCCGGCCTGGCAGTTCTCGGTGGTGAGGAATACGGTGATCTCTGCGTCAACGAGGGGCCAGCTCGGGGGCTTCATTCCACTCGAGAATTCCTCGATCTCGTGTTGGCGGAATGAGCCGGGACCTTCCTCCGGCGTAGCGTCGGGAGGCGGTTCGACGTCCCACACTAGAGACATGACTTGCTGGTGGATATGACGAACGTCCTGCATGGTGATGTGCCGCTCAAGGTCGTAGCTGGTCGGTTGAATGCCTTCTCGATAAACCCGTCAACGGCGAGGAGATCGTTCCGCAGCCCGGCGGCTTCTACGGCGGCTTGCGCCAAGGTGCCATCGAGATGACGCCGCGCCGAGAGACCATCCTCGCCCCTAGCCGCGTGGAGCAGGTGCTCGCCCCTGGCCGCGTGGTTGCCATTTCGGCGTTTCGGCGGGTACATCTACGGTATGACCTTCCCCCAGCAGTTTGGGCCGCTGCAGATTGTGCTGGCAGTTCTGGCGATTGGCGCTGTGCTGATGCTGCTGTCGTCGGTGGTCGGGCGGCGCCGGGTGATGCAATCCAACTACGATCCGGCGGCGCAGGCGCCGCACCGGCACCGACTGCGGATCCGGCCCGGACGCGCGATCAGTGGTGTTGCGCTGCTGGTTGTTTCGATTCTAATGCTCTGGTTCGTCACGCTTGTGCAGACCTACTTGGGCCTGACTGGCGAAATCAAAGCCGCCCACGTCGTGGCGACGCCGATCAGCAACGCCCCGCACAGCCTCAGCGTGGATCTCACGCTCTATGACGATGAGGGCAACACACAAACCCGCCAGACCTATCAGGTCGAAGGCGACATGTGGGCGCTACAAGCCGACATCGTGGAGCTCAACCACTGGGTGAACGTCCTCGGCGTGCATTCCGGTTACAAGGTGACCCGTCTGTTTGGCGAACGCCTCGACGGGGTTTCGCCGACACAGCGTCAGATCTTGCTGAACGGCGGTGACGGGAGCTTTTTCGCCGACATGCGCGACCGCAAATGGTGGACCAAGCCGTTCATACGCTCGGCATACGGCAACGCCGTCATCTCTGCGCCCGGCGAATTCGATGTCTACGTCTCCCAGGACGCGATCAAGGCCCGCCCGAGCCACCGCAGCGGATGAGGATACTGTCGGTTGTCCTCGATTGTGTCGACACCATCAGTACCAGTAGCGTCTGCCGCCGACCTGCCGGCCTGTGCCGCCGAGGATCAGCATGATGGCCCCGACAACGACGAGGATCCAGCCGATGATGATGGCGATTTGGTCGATTGGCATGGGTAGGGGTGCGAACCCAACCGCGATCAACTGCATCGGCCCAATCGTGCCGACATCTGTTCCCGCGTCCACCGCATCCTCGTTTCTCCGCGGGCAGTGGTCACGGCCTGGCATGATGAACGGCACCGACCCCCTGCACGTAATTTTCCACCGACGGTTGACCGAACGATAAGGGCAATAAGTCGCCGGGTTGACGTCAGGAGTTGGCAGTGCCGGCTCGGTGCACGGATGGGGCGCCATCATGGCTTCCAACAGTGGGCGATGCCGGTTTCGTCGACCGCTACTTTCCACGTAGAGCACGGTGCGCGTGCGGCCAGAACCCTAGCCCGGCGAACACGGTCGTGAACGCCGCCCACGACATCACCGCCGATTGCTCGACCGGATCAAGCGCAACAACAGGCTTCCTCATGCACGGATCGGACCGAACAAAACCCGATTATTTGCCAGACAAGCCACTGGATGCCTGGTCTGGGGCGGCTTGCAGGACCACTATCCCGCGCGACCCCACCCGTACCGTGGCACCGGCGCGGACCGGAGTGGCTTCACCGCCGTCGTCGGCGCCAGTGACGGTGTCGATGACAGGAGTCCATGCCGGTCCGAATTCCTCAGGCGGCAAGGTGAATTCGACCGGTTCGTGGTGCGCGTTGAAGCACAGGACGAAGGAGTCGTCGGTGACGCGGTGGCCGCGGGGATCAAGATCGGGGATGCCTTGACCATTGAGGTAGACCGCGATGGATTTGCCGAAGCCGGAATCCCAGTCTTCGTCACTCATCTCCGAGTCGTCGGGCTGGAACCAGGAGATGTCTGGCATCCCCTCGGCGCCGCGATGGCGAACCGGCAGTCCGTCGAAGAATCGACGGCGCCGGAACACCGGGTGCGCGGCCCGCAGCGCCGACCACCAGATCATCGGACGAGGATGCGTGCCCGAACACGGACGGGGCCGCGGGATGGCAAACTGTGGGCACGGAGCGGGCTCGACACCCGTCAGCACGTATGAAAATGCCCTCTAGCTGCGCTAACAGCCAGAGGGCCTTGGCGGTGGCGGAGGGATTTGAACCCTCGGACGGTTTTAGCCGTCACACGCTTTCGAGGCGTGCTCCTTAGGCCGCTCGGACACGCCACCGCCGAGCAGCTTACCGAACCGGGAGCCACTCACCCCAATCGCTGGCGGGCGAAGAATTCCTCCAGCGGCGCGGCGCACTCCTGCGCGAGCACACCGCCGCGTACGGCCGGGCGATGGTTGAGCCGACGGTCGCGGACCACGTCCCACAACGAGCCGACCGCGCCGGTCTTGGGCTCCCACGCGCCGAACACCAGCCGCTCGATACGTGCCAGCACCAGCGCGCCGGCGCACATGGTGCACGGTTCCACGGTGACCGCCAGCGTGGCTCCCTGCAGCCGCCACCCGTCGCCGAGCACGCCGGCCGCCGCCCGCAGGGCCAGGACCTCGGCGTGCGCGGTCGGATCACCAAGCGCCTCGCGCGCATTCACCGCCCTGGCGAGTTCGGTTCCGTCGGGGCCGATGACCACCGCACCGATCGGCACATCGCGGGGGCCGGCCGTCGCGGCGACCGCCAATGCAGCGCGGATCAGACCTTCGTCAGTGGTCAACGACCGAGGCCGTCAATCACCGCCGAAAGTTGGTCGGCGAAGCCCATCTCTCGGGCGATGCGGCGCAGTTGCTCGTCGGCGTAGAGGTCCGTCTCGTCGACGATGACCCCCAGCACGGCTTCGGGCAGCCCGATGTCGGACAGCAGGCCCAGGTCGCCTTCCTCGAATGGATCTGCGTCCTCGAGATCTTCGGGATCAATCTCGGCGTCCAAATTGTCCAGGACTTCGGCGGCGATGTCGTAGTCCAGCGCGGCGGTGGCGTCCGACAGCAGCAGCCGGGTCCCCGAGGGCGCCGGGCGCACGATGACGAAGAACTCGTCGTCGACGTCGAGGAGCCCGAAGACAGCGCCCGCGCTGCGCAGTTCACGCAGTTCCGTCTCGGCGGCCGACAGACTGGTCAGCGCCTTGCGACCCATCGCAGAACAGCGCCATTGGCCCTCTTCGCGCACAACCGCAACGCCGAAGCCGTCCGGCGTGCCCGCGGACGGGCCTTTCGCGGCGGCACGCTGTGCTCCCATGGGCGCTTACGGTAGTCGCTGACCAGGCACCTTGACCAGATGAGTCCAGACCAGCGGAGCCCGGTAACCGCGCCCGGCAGCACCGCGAGCCACCAAACTGTGCCAACCTTGGACTGTGGCTCTGACTGTGACGGGGACACCGGTGTGCGTGCTGGGGCTCGGGCTCATTGGTGGTTCGATCATGCGGGCCGCGGCAGCGGCGGGCCATGAGGTCTTCGGCTACAACCGGTCGGTAGAGGGCGCCCAGGGCGCCCGGTCCGACGGATTCGACGCCAGCACCGAGCTCACCGAAACGCTGACCCGGGCCGCCGACACCGACGCACTGATCGTGCTGGCCGTTCCGATGCCGGCAATGCCGAGCATGCTCGCCCACATCCGTGAATCGGCCCCCAACTGTCCCCTAACCGACGTCACCAGCGTCAAGAGCGCGGTGCTCGACGAGGTCGCCGCGGCCGGCCTGCTGTCTCGCTTCGTCGGCGGTCACCCGATGACCGGCACCGCACACTCGGGCTGGACGGCCGGTCACGGCGGGTTGTTCACCAGAGCCCCCTGGGTGGTCAGCGTGGACGACCACGTCGATCCGGAGGTGTGGTCCATGGTGATGACGCTGGCGCTGGACTGCGGGGCGGTGGTGGTGCCGGCCAAGTCCGACGAGCACGACGCCGCCGCGGCCGCCATCTCGCATCTGCCGCACCTGCTCGCCGAGGCGCTCGCCGTCACCGCCGCCGAGGTCCCGCTCGCTTTCGCGCTGGCCGCGGGGTCTTTCCGCGACGCCACCCGGGTCGCAGGCACCGCTCCGGACCTGGTGCGCGCAATGTGTGAAGCCAACACCGGCCAGTTGGTGCCGGCCGCGGACCGCGTCATCGAGTTGCTGAGCCGCGCCCGCGATTCGCTGGCGTGCCACGGCGCGGTGGCCGACCTCGTCGACGCCGGCCACGCCGCGCGCACGCGTTACGAGAGCTTCCCGCGCTCCGACATCGTCACCGTCGTTATCGGCGCCGCGAAGTGGCGCGAGCAATTGGCCGCCGCCGGCCGGGCCGGCGGCGTGATCAGATCCGCTCTGCCAACCCTGGATAGTCCACAATGAGCCCGTCGGCGTCGACGCTCACCGTGGTGTCGGCAACCGGTGAGCGCAACTTGATCCCGTCGAGTCGTCCCTGGCTGGCATAGCTCACGGTGTCCGCGGTGACGGACATATCGGGCACGTTCACGTAGACCATCGGCAGAGTGATCGATTCCGTTTGTTCGTGTAGACCAAGGCGGCGGATCGGCAGTGCGTTGAAGAACGGGCTGAACACCACGTCGATGTCCAGCGCGCCGTTATACCCTGCGCGCCTTTCACCCTGGTGGTCGGTCACCAACCACATGTTCTCCTCGTCGCGGGCAATGGCGAGCTGGCGTTCCCGCTCGGCCAGCGTCACGGTCAGCCCGAACCGCTTGGTGGCGCCGGACTCGTCGGTCTGCAGGTCGTAGTGGGCGCCGAACGCCGGGTTGGCTGCGGTGGCCGCGGCCACAATGCGGCCGTTGGCCCTGATTCGCTTGCCGGACGCCTGGATTCGTACCGATTCCATACGCGAGACGTCCTGTGCACGCCAAGTCAACATCGCCGACCAGACGCGCCGAGTCGAATCAGAGGGAGCTGAGTTCACACTCCTACCGTAAGACGTGTAAACCAAACGCGGCGGGTTTGTCGCCAACTGCAACGTCAATTCCGCGATCTGGCCGGCGGGCGGGCTTGCTCAGCCGCCCGGTGCCCGGCGCCGACGCCCACACCGCCAACGCCAGCAGGCCATCAAGGATCAGCGCCAGTGCCGCCACCATCAGCGCACCGACCAGGGCGATATGGAATTCGCGCTCCTTGATCCCGTCGATCAGATAGCAGCCCAGCCCGCCGAGACTGGCGTAGGCGGCCACCGTCGCGGTCGCGACCACCTGCAGCGTCGCGCTGCGCAGCCCGCCGAGCATCAGGGGCAGCGCGTTGGGTATCTCGACGCGCAGCAGCACCTGCGACTCGGTCATACCCATCGCGCGGGCGGCATCGGCCACCAGCGGGTCGACGCTGGCGATACCCGCATAAGTGCCGGCCAGCAGCGACGGGACGCCCAGCAGCATCAGCGCCACTATCGGCGGCCCCATACCCAGCCCGAACAGCAGTACGCCCAGCAGCAACACACCCAGCGTCGGCAGCGCGCGCAATCCGTTGACCGCGCCCACCACCACCAACTGGCCGCGGCCGGTGTGCCCGATGATCAGCCCGATCGGGACGGCGATCACTGCCGATGCCGCCACCGCCAGCCCGGTGTATTCCAGGTGCTCGCACGTGCGGGCCGCCAGGCCGACAGGGCCGGTCCAGTTGCTCCCGGTGGAAAGGTAGGACAGCGCCTGCGCCAGGAAGTTCATCGTGCCCCGCCGACTATCGGGGATCTGATCCGGCGCCGGGTACGTGACGCGCGTTCCCACGGCGTGGCCAGCCGGCCGGCCAGGTTGATCAGCGTGTCAATGACGATCGCCAGCGCGAACATCACAATGATGCCCGCCACGATCTGGTCGCTCTTGTTGGTCTGGTATCCCGCAGTGAACCAGGTGCCCAGGCCGCCGATTCCGATCACCGAACCCACCGAAACCATCGCGATATTGGTCACCACAACCACGCGCAACCCGGCAACCAGTACCGGGATCGACAGCGGCAGTTCGACTTTCAGCATCCGGGCGATCGGCGCGTAGCCGACCGCGGTGGCCGCGTCACGCACCTGCGCCGGCACTGCGTCCAGCGCCTCGAGCACCGCCCGCACCAGCAGCGCCGTGGTGTAGGCCGTCAGCGCGATGATGACATTGGCCTCGTCGAGGATCCGGGTTCCGATGATCAACGGCAACACCACGAACAGCGCCAGCGACGGGATGGTGAACACAATGCTGGCGGTTGCCGTCGTCAGCCGCCGAAGCATCGGCGCGCGCTGCACCAGCAGGCCCAGCGGCACCGCGATCGCCAGCCCGATCAGCACCGGAACCAGTGACAGCCGCAGATGGACCACGGTCAGCGCCCAGGCGGCGCCGAGGTGCGTCAGTAGATAATGCACGCCGCCCGTCCCTTCAGGCCCGCCGCCGGGCTTCCACCGCGGCCAGCACGTCGGCGGCCAGTACTCCGCCGACCACCCTGCCTTCGTCGTCGACAGCAACACCCACCGCCGACGGCGAGGACAGCGCCGCATCCAGCGCCTGGCTGAGGTTCCCGTTCGGGCGGAACACCGAACCGACGACGGTCATGCTCTCCCACAACGCCGCGCCGCCACGGTGACGCCGCAGGGCGTCGCCGTCGATCCAGCCCAACGGCACTCCCTCGTCGTCGACCACCAGCGCCCAGCCGTCGCGAAGCTGCGCGCCGCCGAGGCTGTTCAGGGAGATCCGCTCGATGTCGTGCACGGGTAGCCCGGCCCCATCGATGAGCTGCAACCACCGATAGCCGCGGCCGAGACCGATGAACTTCGACACGAACTCATTGGCCGGACGCGAGAGCAGCCGGGTGGGTTCGCCGCACTGCTGCAGCGCACCACCCGGCGCGAAGACCGCGACCAGGTCGGCGAGTTTGAACGCCTCGTCGATGTCGTGTGTGACGAAAACGATGGTCTTGTGCAATTCGTTTTGCAGACGCAGTATTTCGTTCTGCAGCTCGTGGCGGACCACGGGGTCGACGGCGGAGAACGGCTCGTCCATCAGCAGGATCGGTGGGTCGGCCGCAAGCGCCCGCGCTACGCCGACGCGTTGTTGTTCGCCGCCGGAGAGCTGCGCGGGGTAGCGCGTGGCGACCTTGGGATTCAGCCCGACACGTTCGAGCACCTGGTAGGCGGCTTTGCGGGCGGCCCGGCGCGACTGGCCCTTCAGTACCGGCACCGTCGCAACATTGTCGATCACCCGCTGGTGGGGCATCAATCCAGCATTCTGGATGACGTAGCCGATTCCGAGGCGCAGCTTCACCGGGTTGACGCCCGCCACGTCCGTGCCGTCGACGGTGATGGTGCCGGAGGTCGGCTCGACCATCCGGTTGATCATCCGAAGCGCTGTCGTCTTGCCGCACCCGGACGGGCCGACGAACACCGTGAGCATGCCGTTGGGAACCTGCAGGCTCAACTGGTCCACGGCGGTGGTGCCGTCGGTGTACACCTTTGCGACTTTGTCGAAGCTGATCAACGTGACCTAGCCCCTGTCAAGGATCATGGCCGGATGGGATGGTTGAAACCGTTAGCCCGCAACCATTTCCGTGCCGCCTGGTCGGGATCGACTCCAGAGTTGCCCGATACGGCGCCGTTGAGTTCGGCCAAACCGGCGGCGGTCAGCTTCGCCGATACCGCGTCCAGCACATCCTTGAGGCGATCGGACTTCTTCTGCGAATTCACCAGCGGCACAATGTTGCCGGCCAGGAAATTGTGCTCTGGATCTTCAAGCACCACCAGGTGGTTCTGTGAGATGGCCGCAGAGGTGCTGAAGATGTTTGCGGCAGTGACCGTTCCGTCCACCAGCGCCCGCACGGTCACCGCACCGCCGCCGTCGTTGATGGCCACGAAATTGCCCGGGCGGATGTCGAGTCCATACTTCTGGCGCAGCCCGGGCAACCCGGCCGGCCGGGTCTGGAAGGCCGACGGCGCCGCGAACTTCACATCGGCAGAATGCGCTGCCAGGTCGGCGATCGTTTTCAGGTTCCACTTGGCGGCCGTCGCATCGGTGACGGTGACGGTGTCGGTGTCCGACGCCGGCGACGGCGTCAGAATCGACAGGTCGCCGGGCAATCGCTGGTAGAGCTCCAATTCGACGGCGGCGAGGACGGTCGCCGTGGAGTCGGGTTGGAAGTACAGCAGCAGGTTGCCGATGTACTCCGGAACAAGGTCGATGGAATGATCCTTGAGCGCCGGGACATACGTCTCGCGGCTGCCGATTCCCATCCGCCGACCGACGTCGAAGCCGTTGGCCTGCAATGCTTGTGCGTAAATTTCGGCGACGATTTCGGATTCCGGGAAGTCTCCCGATCCGACCACGATGGATTTCACGTTGCCGGGCATTGCTCCCCGTGGATCGGAGCTGCCGCAAGCCGCCGCGACCAGGCACAACGTCGCCAGGAGAACGGCCGCGGTGTGCGCGCGCCGCAGCATGTTCATGGCAGCCGACACTATCGTGAGAAACCATGCGGCACCGCTGCGGCACGGTACACGCAGCAAAGTTTCCGGCACGGTTCCGTTACTTTCGGTGCGCAAAAGAGTAAACATAAAGGTATGAGCAGCAAACCATCTGCCTCAGCTAATCAGCCTTCTGGCACGACGACACCGCCAGCCCGAGCACCGCGTTCGCCATCCAAAGACCCGGCGGTCAAATTCACCCGCGCCGGCGCCCTGTGGTCGGCCTTGATCGTCGGCTTCCTGATCCTGATCCTCTTGCTGATCTTCGTCGCCCAGAACACCGCGTCGACTCCATTCACCTTCTTCGGCTTCCACTGGAGCCTGCCGCTGGGGGTGGCCATTTTGCTGGCGGCAGTGGGCGGCGGGCTGCTGAGTGTGGCGGTCGGCAGCGCGCGGATCATCCAGCTGCGCCGCGTAGCCAAGAAGAGCCACGCAGCGGCTCTACGGTCGGGGCCCCCGAGCTAACCTGCGTCCCGGGCGTCGACTGTGCGTCCTGGGCGGTAAACGGCCGGAATTCCGCCGTCAGCGCATAGCCGAAGCGCGACTGGGTCGGTTTAGGAGATCGGCTTAGCGATCTCTGCCAGTCCGCGGGCGATCAACGGCGCCACGACTTCGGGCGCCATGTCATACGTTTCGTCTTGCCCGGCGGCCTGCTCCGACATGCGTCTACGAAAGTCGATACCGGCGGCAATAATGGCGAGCTTGAAATAGGCCAGCGCCATGTAGAACTCCCAGTGGCCCAGCGGCTGCCCGGAGACCAGCGAGTACCGGTCCGCCAGCTCGTCGGCCGTTGGCAGCAGCGGCGACGTCCAGGCGGCCTGCGCGTTGACGATCAGGTCCAGCGCGGGGTCGCGGTACACGCACATCAGGGCCGCGTCGCTGAGCGGGTCCCCCAGGGTCGAAAGCTCCCAGTCCACGACCGCGCGAACCAGCGTCGGGTCGTGTGCGTCCAGGATGGTGTTGTCGATCCGGTAGTCGCCATGCACGATCGAGGTGCGGCTCTGCTGCGGAATGGCTCGCTGCAGAGCCGAATGCAGGCTCGCGACGTCGGCGTCCCGATGGTCATCGGGTAGCCGCACCAGGTCCCATTGCGAACCCCAACGGCGCACCTGGCGGTCCAGGTAGCCGCTGGGTTTGCCGAAATCGCCCAGCCCGACGGCGTTCGGGTCGACGCTGTGCAAGTCGACGAGTACCCGGATCAACGCGTCGACGCAGCCATCGATGACGGAACGGCTGCCCAGAGCTTCGAGTTGGGCGCGCCGGCGCACCACTTGCCCGGCAACGAATTCGACGATCTGAAACGGCGCGCCCAGCACCGAGTCGTCCTCGCACAGCGCGATCGTGCGCGCAACTGGAACCGGGGTGTCCTGCAGGGCGGCGACCACCTTGTACTCGCGGGCCATGTCGTGCGCCGACGGCGTCAGCCCGTGCAGCGGTGGCCGCCGCACCAGCCAGCTCGTCGCGTCGTCGTAGACCCGGAACGTCAGGTTGGAGCGGCCGCCGGAGATCAGCTCGCCGCGTAACTCGCCGTGGCGCCCGATACCGAGCGAACGCAAATACCTGTCCAGCGCAGCCAGGTCGAGCCCGTCGAGTCGGTCAGCCGAAGTCACCGAACTTGTTTACCATCGCTGAGCTACCACCGTTGATTCCGGGGCAACAGATCCCACACGTGTTCGGTGGAGTTGACCGTCGCCACCGTCGCCTGACCGGTCCGGGAGAACAACAGCCGGGTCACCGACGCGTAGTCGATGGGAAAAGACAACAGCCGCGCCGTCCCCAAAATCTCGTGCAGTAACACGTTGATCACCCCGCCGTGGCTGAACGCCGCAATCGTGTCCTCGGGGTCCGCGGCTGCGACCAGGTCATCGACCGCCCCGCGGACGCGCGCGCGAAAAGCGTCCTCGTCGACGGCACCGGGCAGATGCCCCCGGGCCATGCGTGCCCACTCCTGGGGGTTTTCCTCGCGGATCTGCTCGACGGGGATGTACAGCGGAAGGTCGCGGTCATATTCGGCGAACCGGTCGTCGATGTCGACGGCCAGCTCGCGCGCCGCCGCGACCGGTTCGGCGGTCTGGACGGCGCGACGCTGCGGGCTGCTCACCACCCGGCAGATAGGAAACCTGGCAAGCGCCGCGGGCAGCCTCGCGACCTGCGCCAACCCGGTATCCGACAGGTCCGGGTCGGAACCCTCGCCGTGGTCGCTGCGCAAGGGCAACGCATGCCGGACCAGAAGCAGTTGCATGTTCCAAGCCTCGCATGTGGGTTTCGAGGCCTTCCGATGCAGCACGAGAATGCTATTCTCCGGATAGAGAGCGAGGTGTGCAGACCATGGCGACCGCGGGCGGAACCCAACTCGATGCGGGTGTTATTGGTCGTTGGCTCGACACCAATGACGCCCCGGGCAACGGCGAAGAACCGGAGCTGGAACAGCTGAGCGGCGGCTCACAGAACGCCCTGTACCTGATTCGGCGTGGTCATGACCGCATGGTGCTGCGGATGCCCGGCCCGCGTGCCGACGCGGCCCGGATGGACGGCCTGTTGCGGGAGATCCGGCTGGTGCGGGCGCTGTCTGGCACCGATGTGCCCCATGCGGAACTGATCGCGGCCGACGAGACCGGCACCGTGCTCGGCACGCCGTTCTACGTGATGCGGGCCATCGACGGGTGGAGCCCGATGGACGGCGGGTGGCAACCGCCGTTCGACACCGACCTGGCGGCCCGGCGCGGGCTGGCGTTCCAGCTCGTCGACGGCGCCGCCAGGCTGGGCCGGGTGGATTGGCGCGCCCAGGGCCTCGACGGTTTCGGCCGTCCGGACGGATTTCACGAACGGCAGGTCGACCGCTGGCTGGGATTTCTCGACGCCTACAAGGTGCGCGATCTTCCCGGCCTGGACGAGGCCGCAAACTGGCTGCGCCGCAACCGGCCCGCGCACTACACGCCGGGGATCATGCACGGCGACTACCAGTTCGCCAACGTGATGTTCGCGCACGGGGCACCGGCCCGACTGGCCGCGATCGTGGACTGGGAGATGACCACCGTCGGCGATCCGCTGCTGGATCTCGCCTGGGCGCTGCTGGGCTACGACGGTGAAAATCCGCGAGCAGAGGGCTTCTATCTCGACATGCACGGCATGCCGACTCGCAGCGAATTGCTCGAGCATTACGAGCAGGTAAGTGGGCTTTCCACCGAAAACATCGACTACTACCTGGTGCTGGCCAACTGGAAGCTCGGCATCGTCCTGGAGAAGACCTATGCCGCCGGAGTACGGACTGAAAAAGTCGACCCCAAGATCACCGAGACCTTCGGGTCGATGATCCCCCAGCTGATCGCCACCGCGGCCGAACTCACCCGGTCGCTGCCTTCCAAGGCCTGAGAAGGGACGCTGAGATGGGTTATGCGGACCGGCTTTTCGACCTCACCGACCGAGTGGTACTGATCACCGGCGGCAGCCGCGGCCTGGGGCGTGAAATGGCGTTTGCCGCCGCCCGCTGCGGCGCCGACGTGGTGATCGCCAGCCGCAACATGGACAACTGCGTGGCCACCGCCAAGGAGATCGAGGCCGAGACCGGGCGCTTCGCCATGGCCTATCAAGTGCACGTGGGACGCTGGGATCAGCTCGGCGGATTGGTTGAGGCGACCTACGACCGGTTCGGCAAGGTCGACACATTGATCAACAACGCGGGCATGTCGCCGCTGTACGACAAGCTGACCGGCGTCACCGAGCAGCTGTTCGACGCGGTGGTCAACCTCAACCTCAAGGGCCCGTTCCGGCTATCGGCGTTGGTGGGCGAGCGGATGGTGGCAGCCGGCCGCGGGTCCATCATCAACGTGAGCTCCACCGGGTCGCTGCGTCCGGGCGCCGACATCATTCCCTACGCGGCGGCCAAGGCCGGGCTCAACGCCATGACGGAGGGATTGGCGCGAGCGTTCGGGCCCGCCGTGCGCGTCAACACACTGATGGCAGGGCCGTTTTTGACCGACGTCAGCAAGGCCTGGAACCTCGACAAGGCTAAGACCAACATGTTCGGGCAACTCTCGTTGCAGCGCGCCGGAGAACCACCCGAAATCGTGGGCGCCGCACTATTTCTGGCTTCTGACGCGTCCAGTTTCACCACCGGCTCGATCGTGCGGGCCGACGGCGGCATCCCCTGAAGAACAGGAGTATTCGAATGTCTTGGGAGTTCTCCACAGAACCGGAGTTCGAGAAGAAGCTCGACTGGATCCGGGAGTTCGTGCGCGAGGAGGTGGAACCACTCGAGGTGCTGTTCCCGGGCTGCGAGTTCCTGCCACTGAACGACGAGCGCCGCCGGATCGTCGATCCACTCAAGCAGCAGGTTCGCGACAATGGCTTGTGGGCGCCGCATTTGGGCCCTGAGCTTGGCGGGCAGGGCTTTGGCGCGGTCAAGCTGACACTGATCAACGAGATTTTGGGCCGCAGCCCTTGGGCCCCAATAGTATTCGGAACGCAGGCACCCGACACCGGCAATGCGGAGATCCTCGCCCGCTTCGGAACCCAGGAGCAGAAGGACCGCTATCTGGCGGGACTGCTGTCCGGGGAGATCTTCTCGTGCTTCTCGATGACAGAACCGCAAGGCGGCGCTGATCCACGGGTCTTCAGAACCCGCGCCTTCCGCGACGGTGATGACTGGGTAATCACCGGGCGAAAGTACTTCTCCTCCAACGCCTCCGTCGCCTCGTTCTTCATCGTCGTCGCCATCACCGATCCTGACGTGCCGGTCCATCGCGGCGCCTCGACGTTACTGGTCCCAGCCGGCACCGAAGGCCTGACCATCGAAGCCAACCACCACCTGGTCGGCGCACTTCCGCACGAACCCGGGCATGCCCTGGTGCGTTACGACGGGGTGCGGGTGCCTTCCGACGCGTTGCTCGGTGAACCCGGGCAGGGCTTCATGATCTTGCAGGCCCGCCTGGCCGGCGGGCGGTTACATCATGCGATGCGGTCGATCGGGCTCGCCCAACGGGCGGTCGAGATGATGTCCCGCCGCGCGAAAAGCCGCTTCACCCAGGGCAGTTCGCTCGCCGACAAACAACTGGTGCAGCAGTTCATCGCCGACTCGTACACCGAGCTGATGCCGTTCCGGTTGGCCGTGCTGCACGCCGCCTGGCTGATCGATACCGCGGGCGAACGTGCGGCGCGCGCTGAGATCGGCGCCTGCAAGATCCTGGCGTCCCAGGTACTCAAATCGATTGGGCTGCGCGCGATCCAGGTGCACGGCGCGCTGGGCACCACCGACCAGCTGCCTTTGGTCCACGTGCTGCTCGGCGGGGTCGCGCTAGGGCTGGCCGACGGGCCCACCGAAGCGCACAAGGTCAACCTGGCCCGGCTGTTGCTCAAGG
This sequence comes from uncultured Actinomycetota bacterium, assembly GCA_963763005.1. Classification (GTDB taxonomy): domain Bacteria; phylum Actinomycetota; class Actinomycetes; order Mycobacteriales; family Mycobacteriaceae; genus Mycobacterium. Next base: position 977,117 of record CAVXMI010000002.1, on the reverse strand, counting down.
GATACGAGGCCGAAGACGCCGAGTGGCCGAGTGAACTGCTGGATATCCGCCGCGAGGCTGCCCGTACGAAATACGGCGACCGCGTCGATCGTGTTCCGGCCCTTCCTTCTTCGCCGTGAACAACAGGGTCGCCGCGGCCGTCGAGCGCGCACTTGACGAGCGCCAGCGCGAGGCAACCGAGGAGGTCGAACGTATTCTGGCGGCGGCGGTGCGGGTCATGGAGCGCGTCGCACCCGAGCCGCCCCGCGTCAGCGACATCGTGGCCGAGGCCGGTTCGTCGAACAAGGCGTTCTACCGGTATTTCGCCGGCAAGGACGATCTCATCCTGGCTGTCATGGAACGTGGAGTGGCAATTGTCGTGTCCTACCTTCAGCATCAAATGGCCAAGGAATCCAGGCCGGATGACAAGGTCGCGCGCTGGATCGAGGGGACTGTCGCGCAGGTCGCCGACCCGCATCTGATCAGCATGAGCCGTGCGGCCGCCGGGCAGATGTCAGCCGCGACCAATTGGCGTGTCGCCGACCAGGAAATGCTACGGCCGCTGCGGGATCTGCTCACCGCGCCGGTCACCGCGCTGGGCAGCGCCGACGCCGGTCGCGACGTCGATGCCGTGTTCGGCTGCACGGTCGCAACCATGCGACGGTACATGGGTTCGGCCGACCGGCCCGGTCCCGAGGACATCGAGCATCTGGTGCGGTTCTGCCTGCTCGGGCTCGGGGTCGGTTGATGCGCGCGATCGTCTGTCGTGCCTACGGCCCACCGGAGGACCTGGTGATCGCCGATATTGCCGAGCCGGTCCCTGGCCCCGGCCAGCTGCTGGTGCGGGTACACGCTGCGGCGGTGAACTTCCCCGACGTGCTGCTGATCGCGGGCAAGTATCAGATCCGGATTCCGGTGCCGTTCACGCCGGGCAGCGAGCTTGCCGGCGAAGTGCTGGCCGCCGGTGAAGGCGCGCCATTCAGCCCGGGCCAGCGGGTGTTCGGGGCCACGGCGGTCGGGGCGTTCGCCGAGCGGGCGCTACTGGATGCGGGATCGGCGGCGGTCGTTCCCGATGACGCCGACTTCGCTTCTGCTGCGGCATTCGGCGTCACCTACCGCACCGCGTATCATGCGTTGCGCTCGATTGCCGAAGTCTCAGAGGGGGACTGGGTGGTCGTGCTGGGTGCCGCCGGAGGTGTGGGACTGGCCACCGTCGATCTGGCGGTCGCCATGGGAGCCCGGGTGCTGGCCGCCGCGTCCAGCCCGGAAAAGCTCGATCTGTGCCGGCGGCGCGGCGCGCAGGCCACCGTCGACTACGAGCGGGAGGATCTGAAGTCCCGCATCCGCGAGCTCACCGGCGACAGCGCCCGGGTGATCATCGACCCAGTCGGCGGCCCGTATTCCGAGCCGGCACTGCGCGGCCTGGCACGGGGTGGGACCTTCATCACCCTCGGCTACGCCGCGGGCACGATCCCGGCCATCCCGCTCAATCTCGTTCTGCTCAAGGGCATCAGTGTGCGCGGCATGGAGATCCGCACCTTCATGGGCGACCACCCCGAAGAAGCCGCACGCGACATGGCAGAGCTGTCGCAGATGTTCGCCGACGGCAGGATCCGGCCGTACATCGGCGCGCGATTTCCTTTAGCCGAAACCCCGGCGGCACTGCGCTATATGGCCGAACGCAAGGTACTGGGCAAGGTGGTCATCGACGTGGCCTGATACCACGGATACGAACAGTCACTCCTGCCACACGGGTTTCGGTCGCCGAGGCGACACACTTTTTGCCCGCCTCAGAGCGACAACCAACGGGGTGCACGAGTTGTCGCTCTGAGGTGGGCAAAAGGTCACGCGCTCCGCGCCTGTACTGAAGGGACGGATGTGGCGCCTACGGCGTAACGATGTCGAACCTCGGGTCCGGTTGGTCGAGTACTCCCAGCAACGACTGCAATGCCGTCTGGTCGCCGGACACCTCGAGTCCGGGCGAGCTGAAGTCGCCCGTCGCCACGCCCAACAACCGAGACTTGCTGGCCAGCTTGACCGTAACCATCGCTGTCTGCGAATCAGCGGGTACCTTGCGATGGACGAACACACCGTTGCGCAGCGTGAGTCGGTAGTTGGCGTCCAGATCGACGAAAGTGACGTCTACGGCGATGTCCAGGTTCCAGCTGCGCGGGCCGTTGATTCGAATGGCGAGGCTGTCGAAGATCTGCTCGGGAGTCAGCTCGGAAAGCAAGGTCAGCGAGGTGGTTTGCACCGCGGTGCCGAAGTTGCCGTCCCGCAACTCGGCGGCGCCACACATGAAGAAGTTGCGCCACGTCGCGTTTTCGGCACCATAGGCGAGCTGCTCCAAGGTGTCGGCGTACAGCGCGCGGGCAGCGGCGTGCTTGTCGTCGGTGAACACTGCGTGGTCGAGCAGCGTGGCCGCCCAGCGGAAGTCGCCGGAATCGAAAGCCGCCTGGGCGAGTTCGACGACCCTGTCCATCCCGCCCATGGCCGCCACGTAGCGGGGGGCAAGGGCCTCTGGGGGATGGGGCCACAGCCGGCCGGGGTTGCCGTCGAACCATCCCATGTAGCGCTGGTAGACCGCCTTCACGTTATGGCTGACCGACCCGTAATAGCCGTGGGTGTGCCAGGCCTGCTCCAATGCCGGTGGCATCTGGAACATTTCGGCGATCTCGACGCCCGTGTACCCCTGGTTGAGCAGCCGCAGCGTCTGGTCATGCAGGTACGCGTACAGGTCCCGTTGCAGCGAGAGGAATTCGACGATGCGCTCTTGGCCCCAGGTCGGCCAGTGGTGGGAGGCGAACACGACGTCGGCGCGGTCGGCGAACGTGTCGATCGCCTCGGTGAGATAGCCCGACCAGGCATGCGGGTCGCGCACCAGCGCGCCGCGCAGGGTCAGCAGGTTGTGCAGGTTGTGGGTGGCGTTCTCGGCCATGCACAGCGCGCGGAATTGCGGGAAATAGAAGTGCATCTCGGCCGGGGCCTCGGTACCCGGCGCCATCTGGAACTCGATTTCCACGCCGTCGATGGTGTGCGTCTCCCCGGTTGTCCGGATGTCGACGGTCGGGACGATGATGCCAACCTCGCCGGTCGACGGGGTCTGGCCCAGCCCGCAGCCCACCTGCTCCTGCGGCCCGCGGGCCAGCAGGGTGCCATACATATACGTCGCGCGGCGCGTCATAGCCGGACCCGCGTAGACGTTCTCCTGGACAGCGTGTTCGGTGAAACCTTCCGGCGCCAGCACCGCCACCGCCCCCGCATCCACATCCGCCTGGGTGGTAACGCCCAGCACGCCGCCGAAATGATCGACGTGACTGTGGGTATAGATCACCGCGACGACGCGGCGGTCACCGCCCCGGTGAGTGCGATACAAGGCCAGCGCCGCTGCAGCCACCTCCGTGGACACCAAAGGATCGATGACGATGATTCCGGTGTCGCCCTCGACGAAGCTGATGTTGGAGAGGTCGAATCCGCGGACCTGGTAGATGCCCGGCACCACTTCGTACAAGCCCTGTTTGGCGGCCAGCGTCGATTGCCGCCACAGGCTGGGATGTACGGATGTGGGCGCGGGGCCCCCGAGAAATGCGTACGCGTCGTTGTCCCACACCACGCGGCCATCGGCTGCCTTGATGACGCACGGGGACAGGGCAGCAATGAATCCGCGATCGGCGTCGTCGAAATCCCTTGTGTCATGGAACGGTAGCGAATGCTCGCCATGTGCCGACTCGATGACAGCGGTAGGAGGTTTGTGATCCACCGGCAATACATTGCCATTAATGCGACCGTCCCCGAAAGTTCCCGTCGAGTGGCGACGGGTGGACGAGCACGAAAATAATTGCTCCGGGCTCTAGCTCTTCGGTCCAGTTAACCCGCATACTGCCGTAACGGTCCGCAATGCCGATGGACCGTCACGACGGGCAAAGGAGCACAGGTGAAGCGTGGACTGACGGTTGCGGTGGCCGGAGCAGCTATTTTGGTCGTGGGCCTTTCCGGATGTTCGAGCAACAAGTCGACTACGGGCAGTGGCGGGACGTCGAGTTCAGGCGCCACATCAGCAAGCACCGGAGGTGGCGGCGGCGCCTCCGGGACGAAGGTCATCATCGACGGCCAGGACCAGCACGTCACCGGCTCGGTCGTCTGCGCGACGACAGCCGGCAACGTCAACATCGCGATCGGTGGTGCAGCGACCGGCATCGCCGCCGTGCTTACCGACGGCAACCCTCCCGAGGTGAAGTCGGTGGGGCTCGGCAACGTCAACGGCGTGACGCTCGGCTACACCTCGGGCACCGGCCAGGGCAAAGCCGAGGCGACCAAGAACGGCAGCAGCTACAAGATCACCGGGACCGCTACCGGGGTTGACATGGCCAACCCGATGTCGCCGGTGAACAAGCCGTTCGAAATCGACGTGACTTGCTCCTAAGGCGCTAACTTCCTAACGAAGTGACGATGCGGGCGGTTGCCACCCGTTGAGCGGCAACCGCACCGCGAACTCGGTATGACCGGGTGAGCTGTTCAGTGTGATCGTCCCGTTGTGGGCTTTTACCACGGCGGAGACGATCGCCAGACCCAGCCCCGTGCTGCCGCCTTTGCGGGAGCGTGAGGTGTCGCCGCGGGCAAACCGCTCGAATACCTCCGACTGCAGCGCTGCCGGAACGCCCGGGCCGTTGTCGATCACCTGCAGCAGAGCGTGTGTTGGCTCCGTGCTCAACCGCGTCGTTACGACGGTGTCGGCGCCAGTGTGGGTGCGGGCGTTGGCCAGCAGGTTGGTCACCACCTGGTGCAACCGTGCCGCATCACCGGGTACCACTACCGGTTCTTCGGGCAGGTCGAGCTCCCACTGATGATCCGGTCCGGCGACGTGCGCGTCACTGACAGCGTCAACCGCCAGCCGCGACAGGTCCACCGGTTCACGTTCCAGCGGCCGGCCGGAGTCCAGGCGGGCCAGCAGCAACAGGTCCTCGACAAGGCGCGTGATCCGTTCGGTCTCCGATGCCACCCGGCTCATCGCGTGCGCCAACGCCTCGGGGTCCCCGCCATTTAGGCCCATGCGTTGCGTGAGTTCGGTGTAACCGCGGATCGCTGCGAGCGGGGTGCGCAGTTCGTGACTGGCGTCGGCGACGAACTGGCGTACCCGGGTCTCGCTGGCCTGCCGCGTCGACAGCGCGGCAGCGATATGGTCGAGCATCCGATTCACCGCCGAACCGAGTTGGCCCACCTCGGTGGACGGATTTGCGTCGGGCTCGGGCACCCGAACCGGCAGTTCGACCTCACCGCGGTCCAACGGCAGGTCGGCGACTTCCCTCGCGGTTTGCGCGACGCGCCGCAGCGGCGCCAGCGCACGCCTGATGATGACGATACCGGCGGTGGTCGCGGCAACCAGCGCGATCACGGTGACGATCCCGAAGATGATCAGCATCCGGACCATCGTGGCGTCGACGTTGGACATCGACAGGCCGGTGACAATGACGTCGTCTCCGCGCCGGCTCGGGGCGGCCACCACACGATAGCGGCCGAGGCCGTCGAGGTTCAGGGTCACCGGCGTGCGACTGCCGGCGATAGCTGCCAGCTGGGCCTGCGCGATGTCGCTCACCTCGGCCCGGTCCCCACTGCCGGTCAGGTAGCCGGCATCGACCGTCTTGCCATCGCTGACCACTGCCCCGACCATGCCGGCCGGCTGGCCCGGCGCATCGAGAAACTTCGGACCGGGACCCGGCCGCCAATACGTGTGCGTGTGGTGTCGCCACGGGGGGTGTTTCGGTTCGGGATACATCAACGCCGAGCGGTAGGAGGTCTCGCCGAGTTGCGCGTCGAGCTGTGCCACCAGGTGGTGGCGCAGCGCCAGTTCGGTCGCCGCGGTGATGCCGACGCACACGAAGGCGAGCACAACGACCTGCCCGACCAGAAGCCGCAGGCGAAGCGACCAGACTCGCCGCGTGTCAGCGGGCCGGCTTGAGGACATAGCCTGCGCCGCGCAGCGTGTGGATCATGGGTTGGCGACCGTTGTCGATCTTCTTGCGCAGGTAGGAGATGTAGAGCTCGACGATGTTGGACCGGCCGCCGAAGTCGTAGCTCCAGACGCGGTCCAGGATCTGCGCCTTGCTCAGCACCCTCTTTGAGTTACGCATCATGAACCGCAGCAGCTCGAACTCGGTGGAGGTCAACGAGACCGGTTCGCCGGCGCGCGTCACTTCGTGACTGTCTTCATCCAGCACCAAGTCTCCGACCACCAGCTGCGCGCCACTGTCCACTGTTGTTACCCCGGTGCGCCGCAGCAGCGCCCGTAGCCGCAGCACTACCTCCTCGATGCTGAACGGCTTGGTGACGTAGTCGTCGCCGCCTGCGGTCAACCCGGCGATGCGATCCTCCACCGCATCCTTGGCCGTCAGCAGCAGCACCGGCAGGCGTGGATTCTCTTTGCGCAACTTGTGCAGCACGTCGAGGCCACTCATGTCGGGCAACATCACGTCGAGCACAACCACGTCGGGCCGTTGGGCGCGGGCCGCTGCGATCGCCGATGATCCATCGCCGGCGGTCGCGATGTTCCAGCCCTCGTAGCGCAACGCCATCGACACCATCTCGGCCAGAACGGGTTCGTCGTCAACCACCAGCACGGTGACCGGTTGGCCGTCAGCGCGGCACATCACGACTCGCTCAACCGAGGTTCGGGGGGCCGTCACAGGTTCCAGTATCCGCACCGCACTAGGTGGGCGCTATGCCATTCCTATGCGCGGGCTGTGAAAGGGTCGTTGCGGCGCCCGGGTGCCTAGTACCAGTAGCGCCTGCCGGCGACCGGGCGTCCATGGAACCCATGACCCACATCATCGCGCCGATCACGAGCAAGACGATGCCGAGCGCCCACAACAAATCAATGCCCAAGACAAACCCGGGGACAAGCAAGATGGCACCCGGACGATCATGACGAGTTCGTTCAGGTGCGGTGCTGGAGGTCGACCGCATGCATTGAACTGGGTTGCGGTACACGGCAATTATGGACCTGCGGGTTGACACCCACGTAATTCAAGGGTCCGGCGATCACTGTCAGGGCGATGGTTCCCGCTGTCGCGCAAGTCGTTTGCCCACCCGTGAAGTAGTCGCGCTGCCACGCTGCGAAGACGCCGATGAGCAACCACACCAGAACAATCACGCCCAGAATTCCACTACCGCGCATCGCGACCTCCATTGTGTTCGAGAAAATTCCCGCGGGATTGACAATACCCATCCAACCAATTTTCAAACAGGGGCCGTGGGCTGAATTCGGCGCCGTTTTGGGTTGCGGTCCCGCGAGTGAGTAACGCCGATGGCCACGGGGCTCGGCCCCGGCCGCGCTACCGATGATGGGCGGCGAGCCACGCGGCGGCCCGCGTCTTGGACGCCCGGGACAACCACCCGTCCTGAATCAGCTCAGCCAACTCCGTCGTGCCGATCTCCGCCAATCGACTGTCCCGCACCAGTACCGAAGGATGCCCGTCGAAATGGCCTGTGGTGAAAAACGGTGGACCAGGATCCTGGACCAGCGCCAGCTTGTCGCTCTGCGACTCCACCCACACCATGATCACGTCGGGGTAGCGTTCGCCGGTAACCGGATCGGTTGCTGGGAACCAACGGGGCCTGGGGAGTGCGGAAGAACACGAAAGACTTGCCGCCCACCTGATATACCGGGTTGCCCTTGGGCCCTTCCATGCTAAGGCACTGCGGTAACAGGACATTGAGACACACCGCGGCAAAACAACGTTGCGGTGACCGACACCGCGGTTGGCCGGCGTCTGCGAAACATCGAATAACCGTGGATCTTTCGTACCCGTGACAGGTGCTTTCGATTCGCGTTTCCGACGCCACTGATCAAGAGCACAACGCGGTGCTGGATGCGCGCCACGTTGGACGGTGGGCGCATGACGTTGGCGATCGTGGTTACTTTCCCTCTACGGACCTGCCCACCAGGTGACGGGCGCGCGGACCGCGCCATCCTGACCTCAGCGATGCGATCAACTCGCCAGCCGCCGCGCGGATACGAAAAGGGTCGGCGGCATCGAGTCGTCGACATCGTCTGCGACGCCGCGGCCATAGCGAGCCAGCAGCTCGGCGAACGTTGCCGCCGACACGTCCCAGCCACGTTCACCCAGCCAATCGGCTACCGCGGTGCGCTCCTCGGCATACCAGAGGTCTTCGTAATCGGTCAGCTCGGCGTTGACCAGCTTGGCGGCCGCAGCCCGCATCCGCTGCATGTCCGCACGCTGGCGCCGGACGCGCTCGGGGTCGAGGAAACCGTCGGCAGGAACATTGGAAGCCAGCCAACTGCCGCCCGCGCTGAGCGCATGCATGCGCTCGAACAAAAGATCCTGGGCCCGCGCCGGCAGATAACGCACCAGCCCTTCGGCCGACCAGGCGCATGGCCGGGATGCGTCGAATCCCGCTTCCTGCAGCGCATTTGGCCAGTCCTGGCGCAGATCTATCGGGATGTTCACCAGTTGTGCCGTGGGGTGCGCGCCGTGCTGGCGCAACGTGGCGGATTTGAAGTCCAGCACCCGGGGCTGGTCCAGCTCGTACACCACGGTGCCCGCGGGCCACGGCAGCCGCCACGCGCGCGCGTCCAGGCCGGACGCCAGGATCACCACCTGCCGAACACCGGCGTCGGCGGCGCTGAGGAAGAACTCGTCGAAAAACGCCGTCCGCGTGGCCATGAAGTCGATCATCAGCCGTATCCGCGCCCGCACTTCCGGTTCGATATCGGTGACGCCGGCCAGCAGCGCGGGATCGGCGAACATGCTCCACATCCCGTCGCCTGCGGCGTCTAAAAACACACGCGCGAACGGGTCGTTGATGAGCGGGTTTTCGCTCTCGGTCTCCGCGGCACGAGCCGCCGCCACGCCGAGGGCGGTGGCTCCCACGCTCTCGGTGATGTCCCAGGAGTCGTTGTCGGTTCGCGGCATCGCGGTTCCTCCCCTGCCGGAAAGTCAGTTTCACAAACTATTCTTCCAGCCACCCAGGGCTCCGGCCGCTGATCAAGACTGCCCTACGCTTCTTCCCAGACGGTCGACAGGTTGAGGAGTGCCATGACTCGTACGCCACAGGAAGTGTTCGCCCACCACGGCCAGGCGCTCGCCGCAGGCGACCTCGACGAGATCGTCGCCGATTATGCCGACGACTCGGTGGTGATCACGTCGGCAGGCGCCGCGCGCGGCACCGACGGCATCCGGAAGGTGTTCGTCAAGTTGCTCGACGATCTGCCTAACGCAGCCTGGGACTTGAAAACCCGGATCTTCGACGGCGACGTGCTGTTCCTCGAGTGGGCCGCCGAGTCGGCGGTCAATCTGGTTGACGACGGCGTCGACACCTTCGTGTTCCGCGACGGCATGATCTGGGTTCAGACGGTGCGGTACACCGCGCGCACCAAGGGCTGAACGTTCGTGGACCACCTAGACCTCGATGCGGTAGCGCAGTGGATGTCCGAGCAGGGACTGGGCGACGGTCCCTTGGACGACGTTGCCGCGGTCACCGGCGGAACCCAGAACGTCATGCTGCGATTCACCAGGTCCGGCCGACCCTATGTGCTGCGGCGCGGGCCGTGGCACCTGCGCGCCCGCAGCAACACCGTGATGCTGCGGGAAACCAGGGTGCTCGCGGCGCTGGCCGGCTCCGACGTCCCGCACCCACGCCTGATCGCCACCTGCGACGACCCCAGCGTGCTCGGGGACGCCGTCTTCTACCTGATGGAGCCGGTCGACGGATTCAACGCCGGCGAAGGGCTGCCGCCGCTGCACGCGGGTGATCCCGATGTGCGGTTTCAGATGGGGCTATCGATGGCCGACGCACTGGCAAAGCTCGGCGCCGTAGACCATGTCGCCGTTGGTCTCGCCGACTTCGGCAAACCGGAAGGCTTCCTGGAACGCCAAGTGCCGCGCTGGCTTTCGGAGCTGCAGTCCTATCAGGAGTACGACGGCTACCCGGGGCCGCAGATCCCGGGCATCGAGCAGGTCTCCGCCTGGCTGGAGGGCCATCGACCGACCAGCTGGAAACCCGGCATCATGCACGGCGACTACCACGCCGCCAATGTGATGTTCTCCCGCACCGGCCCGGAGGTCGTCGCCATCGTCGACTGGGAGATGTGCACGATCGGCGACCCGCTGCTGGATCTGGGCTGGCTATTGGCCACCTGGCGCCAGCCGGACGGGGCCAGCGTGTTCAGCCACGCCCTTGGCGGGACCGACGGGTTGGCCAGCACCGACGACCTGTTCCGGCGTTATGCCGCCAACACCACCCGCGACTTATCGCACATCGCCTGGTACACCGTGCTGGCCTGCTTCAAGCTCGGCATCGTGATCGAGGGCACGCTGGCCCGGGCGTGCGCGGGCAAGGCCGAGAAGGAAGTCGGCGACCAACTGCACGCCGCCACACTGCACTTGTTCGAACGGGCGCTGAACCTCATCGAGAAGCAGCCCTAATCGAATTCGGAACTTAGCCGCCGTCTTGCCGGGTTCACACCGCGCCGTCAACGCCGTTACCGATCGGCGGGCGGCCCGACAGCGCCTCGGTAGGCGCGTTGACCAAGTTCAGCGCTGCTGCTCCACGTTCGCGACCTCGGCGCTCGCATACGCGCCGCCAGCCGATTCCAACGCTTGCACAAATTGGTTGTGGAATCGCGCCGCCTGGGCGCTCAGCGACTGGTAAGTCTGGGCGTGCACCCCGAACAACGCCGCTACGACCGCCGACACCTCGTCGGCGCCCGCGGCCAGCACACCCGTCGTGGGTGCCGCGGCCGCGACATTCGCCTGGCTGATCGTCGAACCGATGCCAGCCAAATCCGTCGCCGCCGCCGCAACTATCTCCGGCTGTGTAAACAAGAACGACATAGCAGTTCCCCTGATCTTTTGGCTATTGCGAGAGATGAACGGATCGCAGTGATGATGCACTACACGCGCCTGTGCGATATAGAACAACATCCAAACCGCTACAGGACGGTAATGAATGATCTTGGCTTTGTAAAGTGCCTTACAGACGCGCTTATCTCATGTCCATTTTCTGGACAAATGACAAGACGTTCGGGCGGGCATCGGCTCCCCGAGGGCACGCACAGCCGCGGCGCCGGCCAAAGCGCGCTACCGCCCGGCGGTGCGGGCGGTGGTGGCCGCGCCTAAGATCCGCGATACGATGTGCCGCGACGGAGCCTCGCGGATCCGGCACGCCTACAGACCCGGTCAGCGGCCCGGTAAACACGCACCAGCGTCCACGACGTAGGCCGCAATATAGACCAAAGTCAAGACGCGAGAACCTGATTCGCGTTAGGCCATCGAGTCACACGCGGCATTGCGGCTTTCGAAGAGCTCGCCCCAGAGGCCGACCACTTCTGGTCGGTGATCGAATACGTCAGTTGCGCCACCGGCGAGTACGACCAATGCGCGGCTGATGCTTCCCAAGCCCACCCCTGTCGCCCGGACGGCACCGGCGATTTCATTGAACGCCTCCCGTTCGGTGCATCGACGAAGTCCCACCAAGACGCCGACCGCGACGTCAATCACGTTGCGGGAGCATGCGTCTAAGTTCGTGCCGTAGTGGTTCATTTCTCGCGGGCTCCATTTCTCAAGGTCTTCTTCCATCGTTGAGCATTTCCTGGTTGTCGGCATCGTCGTTGGCGTGGCAGGCTCTGCCCGGGTCAACTCGCCAGCGGTCGTGGGGTCTGGATCAAGTTCGGCGGCAAGGCATTTGATGATTGACGCCGCGGTCGGTGGTCGTGATTGCCCTCCTAATTGTCACAGGGCGGGTGAAACGAGAATTCCGTCAGCGGTGCTGACCAGTGCAGCTGAGTGCCACCGGTACTGATGCTCTCCAGGGTGAAGATGCCGGTGCAGGCGCGGGCGCGGGAGGCGAGGTTGTCTAGCCCGCTGCGGCGGCCGATGCTGTCGGGGATGCCGATGCCATCATCGGTGACGGCGATGCTCAGGTCGTCGGCGACGTTGACGTCGACTGTGACGGTGCGAGCGTGGGCGTGTTTGACGATGTTGCTCAGCGCTTCCCGCAGCACTGCCTCGGCATGATCGGCCAGCGGTGGCTCGATCACCGACAACGGTCCTGACACCCGCGACGTGGTGCGTAACCCGGCGTCGGCGGTGGTCTGGGCGATGACGGTGTCCAGTCGTCTACGCAACTGTGCTGTGGCGCGGTTGCCACCGTGCAGATCGAAGATGGCGCTGCGTATCCCCGAGATGGTGTTCTGCAGCCCGTCGACGGTCTCGGTCAGCCGCGCTTTGATGTCCGCAGAGTGCACTCGCTGGATCGTGCCCTGCAACGACATTCCCAATGCGAACAGTTGCTGGATCACCTGATCGTGCAGATCACGGGCGATCCGGTCGCGGTCGGACAGAATGTCGAGTTCGCGCATCCGGCACTGGTTGTTGGCCAACTCCAGCGCCACCGCGGCCTGATCGGCGAATGCCGACGTGAACGCCAACTGCGCGTCGGTGAACAAGATGGCGCCCTGTAACCGCAAGACAACCAGCACACCGGTGACTTGCTGGCGGGCTCGCAGCGGCAGGATCAGGGCCGGGCCGTAGCTCATCGTGCCGCTCAGACCCGGATCGATGGCCAGCCGGTCGACGTTCAGCGGTGATCGGGTGCGGAATGCTTCACCCGACGACGACCCGGCCAACAGCTTCTTGCCGCCGATGATGTGCTCGGCCTGAGTCCCGACCACCACCGAGATCACCAGTTCGGTCACCTCGTCGCTGGGCATGTCGGGGTCTTCGGGCAAAGCGATAAACGCGCAGTCAGCGCCGGTGAGGGCGCGGGCCTTCTCGGCGACCGACTGCAGCACCGAGGCGGGGTGACCGCCGGCCAACAGCTGGTTGGCGATCTGGCCGGTGGCTTCCAGCCAGCGCTGTCGAGTATGCGATTGTTCGTACAGTCGGCTGTTCTCGATCGCGATCCCGGCCGCGGCCGTGAGCGCTTGGACGATGACTTCGTCGTCTTCGGTAAAGAGTTGACCGCCCGCTTTTTCGGCCAGATAGAGGTTGCCGAACACCTCGCCGCGGACCTGCACCGGCACTCCCAGGAAACTACGCATCGGCGGATGGTGCGGGGGAAATCCCACCGAGTCGGGATGAGTGGATAGATTGTCCAACCGCATCGCCTTGGGCTCGTTGATCAGGACCCCGAGCACACCACGCCCCTGCGGCAACGACCCGATGCGCGCTCGGGTCTCCTCGTCGATGCCCTCGTAGATGAACTCCGAGAGACCCTCGCCTTGGCCCAGGACCCCCAGGGCTCCGTAGCGGGCATCGACAAGGCTGATCGCAGCGCGCACGATCGTGCGCAGCGTCTCAGAAAATTCCAGTCCAGCAGTGACCGACAGCATCGCCTCAACCAGATGATCCACTCGGTCCCGGTCGTCGATGATCTGTGCGATCCGGTCGCAAACCTCGGCCAGCAACTCCCGCAACCGCAACTGCGACAACGGCTCGACAAGATGCTGAGCACGTCCCCGGGACGACCCCGGTCCCGGCAAGACCTCGGGGCTCCGCATCAGTCAGCCAAGCTCGACGATGAACGTCGCGCTGAACCGGCATAGGCAGCTGCCCGACGACCGACAACATGCCCGCACCTGAGCGGTAGCATCACCTCGAATGTGTAGCCCAGCAAAGTGGGGAACGACTCGCTGGCGAAGGCGATCGTGCCTTCGCGCCCCACCGCCGGCATCCGACCCGGATGGTGATTCAGGGGGGACCGGGGTTGGTCAACGTAGAAAAGGCTAACCACACTGGTCCCCTTCGAGGGTATCTGGACTGCAACCAGATTCCGGGGACTGGGGAAACGCTGCAATTAAAACCTAATGCAAACGGTCGGATAGATCAAGATATCGCCAACCGACCGGGTATCCACCAGCAAACCTGCCGAATGGAGGATGACGACTCCGCTAACGGGAGGTACGCAAGCCGCCCACGCCACCATATTGCGTGGGCGCTCCGCACAGACGCTATTTCGTACCCGCGTCGATTATGGCTCCCGTGTCCGCGCCGTTGACCACGGTGCGGGCGAGGTCGGCGAGGCGCTGGTTGGTGCCGCGGGCATGTGTCCGCAACAGGGTGAACGCCTGGTCCATGTCGATCTTGCCACGCTCTGCAAGCACACCTTTGGCCTGCTCGATGATCAGCCGGGTATTCAACGCCGTCTGCAGCTGCTGATTGACCAATTCCGAATGGGTGAAGGTTCGATGGTGGAGGATCCCGATCGTCGCCACGTCGGCCAGGGCCTGGGCCACGGCGACGTCGCCGCCCGACAGTGGGCCTGATTCTGTAAGGAACAGGTTCAGGGCGCCGACCCGCTCGTCGCGTAGCCGCAGCGGGAGCGCCGTCACCGCCCGATACCCGTATTCGGCGGCACGCTCGGCGAACGCCGGCCATCGTTGTTGATCCACAGTGAGGTCGTTGACCACAACGGCTTGCCCGCTGCGGTAGGCCTGCAGGCAGGGACCGGCGTCGGCCTGGACTTGCAGCAGTTCCAGCAGCCTTGTGTGCTCGCTGCTGGACGCGAAGACGTGCAGGGTGCCATGCGGGTCACCGATCACGATGCCCGCCGCAGCGATGGGCAGCAAGCCCATCGAGTTGTCGACGAGTTGCTGGGCCAACTCGATCACGTCGTAGTCGGCGACCAGAGTGTCCGCCAACCCCACAAATGCGTGCGCCAAGCGCTCGTAGCGGTCCATCCTGACTTCCCTTCCTGCCTAATTCTCCCACTGGGGGCGCAGTCGTCAATGAGGCGTTGTCATGCCACCGGGTCCGGGTGTGGATCGGGATCAAGGTCGAACCGCAACCGGCGCTGCACGACATCGTGGGCGACGCCGGCCAGCGGCCGCTCGTGCGCGTACGCGTAGGCCCGCAGACGCACGTAGGCCTGGCGCGCGGCGATTCCGAGTTGCGCCACGATCATCCCGGTGGCCTGATGAACTTCCCTCGTCCCGATCGATTGTTCCCACCAAGGCCCCAACTCTTGGCTGCTGGGGCTCGTTGGCGCCGCGCTGAGCAAGAGTGCAGTCAGCAGGTCGGCAACCGCGACCGCGTCGGCGAAATCCTGGTTCTCGAATCCCGAGGCGGTGTCGCGATACAGATCGAGCACTCCCACTTGGATCGCGCCGATCTGCATGGGCAGCGCATACACCGCGCCAATCCCGGACTTGACCGCCTCCGGGACGAACATCGGCCAACGTCCGCCCATGACGGCAAGGTCCGAGACCAGCACCGGCCCAGCAGCGGCGACCGCTTCCATTCCCGGTCCCTCACCGAGGCTGACCTGCAACCACTCAACGCGCTCGGCGACACTGTCGCTGGCACACAGGACTTCCAATCCGGGACCGGCCACCTGTACTGCGATGCCCGCCCGCTGCACCGGCAGACTCCGCACACACGCCTGGCATAGCCGCCCCGGCCTATCACCCCGAGCGGGAACCTGGCCGATCGCCGTCACAAAGCGGGCCCGGGCGTCCGACGAATCGCGTGTATTCACCTGCGGCGCCAATGGTGGGATCGCACTTTGCCAGCGGTTCGTCGGCCGGGTTTCCGCATCGAACCACCACCTCATCGCACCGGGCGCAGGTCTCTGGCTCACCTGGCGATACCCGCGCGCCCACCACGACCCTACGACCAACGTCTCGCCAGCGACAGCAGTCACGGCAAAGGTGCATAGCTCGATCACTGGCACGAGCTGTTTCGGAAGCCTGGCTACCTACGAGGGTGAACGACGCTACTGCGGACTGGCTGCGGACCAGCATCGACGGAGAGAGAGCGGGCGCTGGCCGTGCGAGGCGCGCACGCACTCGACTCCGGGGGCACCCCCCACCCCTCCGAGCCATCCACCGGCCACCGCTTGTCTTCGCATGAGGGTCACCTCTGGCGACTGTCATTGACGCCTGTCATTGACGAGTGCCAACGAATGTGGTTACCGTGCTCTTGTGAAGTCGCCAAGCACCGCCACCACCGATGCTCAGGCAGTGGGCGGAAACGTTCGCCAGGTCCGAATGCAGGAAACGCGAGCACGCCTCTTCGATGCCGCACTGGTTGAGATTGGCCGGTCTGGATTGGCCGGTGCGGACGTCACCGCCATCGCCAGCGCAGCGGGGGTAGTGAGAGGCACGTTCTACTTTCACTTCCCGACCAAGGAACACGTTTTGGTCGAGTTGGAACTCAACGAAGAGGCCAGGATCGTCGCTGAACTCGACGTCGCACAGAGCGGCACCGACGACCTGGCGTCGGTCCTGTCGCTCCTCGTTCGCCATGTGTTCGCCTCCGAGCACAGGGTGGGTCCGGTGGTCTTCCGCGAGATGTTGGGGTTGCACTTCTCCGCGAACCGACCGGTCGAGGACGAAGTATCGGTGCACCCCCTGGCGGAGTTCGTCATCGCGGCGATCACTACTGCGCAGGAGTCGGGCCGAGTTACAGCGGAGGCGGACGCTGCTGAACTTGGGGTGTTCTTCCTGACCGGACTCTTCGCGCTGCTGGCGACTGGCGCGCACGCCTCAGCGACGGCGGACGCCGTTGTGGGCCGGTATGTCACGACCATCGTCAAAGGGATGGAGACACGATGAACGACACCAGAATCGACGGCTACCGGGACTTCCTCAGGAGGCGCGACGGGGAGGCCGATCTGCTCAACCGCCGCTTGGCCAATCGCGAAGACTTCTTCGCTGGCCTAGAAACGAACCCCGTCAGATCAATCCACCCCGCCGACCGAACGACCTTCCTGCGGAACATGCGCCGCCGGAAACCCGAATCGGGCCTGGACCGCAAGATGCTGTTTCTGTTGGCCACGGCCAAGCTCAACCAGGCCGAACGATTCGGGGTTGGACTCGGAGAAACTTACGGGCGCAACAGCGACGAGAACCTCCCGCCCGAGCGCGTATATCTCGAACTCGAAGAGCACTACCACACCCGACTGCTGGCCTACGTGCTCGACGTATTCGACCTGACATTCCAAGTAGTGCCGCCACCGTTCGTCATGCGCCAGTTCGTCAAGACCGGGGTCTTTCTGCCGGAACGGCTGGGCTTCGTCTTCGTTGGAGCGGCGGAGATGGCTGGCTGCATCATGTTCGACGAACTGCGCCGCGTCGGTGTCGAACTATTCACCGACGAACCCGAAGTCTGCGAGCGAGTCGAGCGGCTCTACAGCGAAATCCTCACCGATGAGGTCGGACACGTCGGTTACTGCGCGTCGCGTTGCACGCCAGCGGAACGCGCCGTCATGCGTTGGCTCTACCCGCGAATTGGGAGGATCTTCGCCCGCCAAACAGCTGAGATCAGCCTGCTCGTTAATCCCGACGAGTTGCGCGCGCGCCTCGACCGGCCCTTCGTCGTCGAGGAACTCACCGCCGGACTGACCAACGAAACCTATCTGGTGACGCATCCGTAAGCAGGCGGGGCTCAGCGTAGAGCGACAGTCGATTTGGTGGTCATCCTCGGCCAGGACTCGGTACACGGTCGCTCGGCTGACACCGAGCGTTGCGGCAATCGTGCTCGCACTCTCGCCGCTGGCGTGCATGCGCTGCGCCAGAGCCATTTTGGAGGCATCTAGTACCTTCGGGCGTCCGATGGCCTGGCCGCGTGCCCGCCGCGCATCACGTGTCGATTCCCTCGCGCAGCGACCGCAACAGTGATACCGACTCGCATCCGCGTTGGAGCTGGTCAGAGATGTTTTCGTGAGCGCGCCCGAAGGGATTCGAACCCCCAACCTTCTGATCCGTAGTCAGATGCTCTATCCGTTGAGCTACGGGCGCCGTTGTTCAGTTATCTCCGTGGCGGAGGCGAGAGGATTTGAACCTCCGGTCCCCGGTAAGAGGACAACTCATTAGCAGTGAGTCCCATTCGGCCGCTCTGGCACGCCTCCATGGACTTCCTGAGGGTACCCGACCCCGAAAACCCGGAGTCGCCGGAGGCATAGCGTACACAGCGGCAACATATGCTGTCGAAGTGAGCGCCCGCCTGCGGCCCGAGCTGGCCTGGCTGCCAGTTTACGTTCCCGGCAAGACGATGCCGGGCGCCATCAAACTGGCCAGCAACGAGACGGTGTTCGGCCCGCTGCCCAGTGTCCGCGCGGCTATTGAACACGCCACCGACAGGATCAACCGCTATCCCGACAACGGCTGCGTAGCGCTGAAATCCGAGCTGGCCAAGCACCTCAGCTCGGTTGGCTCGGCGGACTTCGCTCCCGAGCACATCGCCGTCGGTTGCGGTTCGGTGAGCCTGTGCCAGCAGCTGGTTCAGATCACCGCCTCGGTGGGCGACGAAGTGGTCTTCGGATGGCGCAGCTTCGAGCTCTACCCGCCCCAGGTCCAGGTCGCCGGCGCAACCGCTATCCAGGTGCCGTTGACCAACCACACGTTCGACCTCGATGCGATGCTCGCCGCAGTCACCGACCGCACTCGGCTGGTCTTCGTCTGCAATCCCAACAATCCGACGTCCACAGTCGTCGACCCGGACGCCCTGGCCCGCTTCGTCGGGGCGGTTCCGCCGCACATCCTGATCGCCATCGACGAGGCCTACGTCGAATACATCCGCGATGGAATGGCGCCCGACAGCCTGGGGCTGGTCGGCGTCCACAGCAATGTCGTTGTGCTGCGGACCTTTTCGAAGGCGTACGGACTGGCGGGCCTGCGGGTCGGCTATGCGATCGGTCACCCGGACGTGATCACCGCGCTGGACAAGGTCTACGTGCCATTCACCGCGTCGAACGTCGCGCAGGCCGCGGCCATCGCATCGCTGGACGCCGCCGACGAGCTGCTGGCCCGCACCGACGCCGTGGTCGCCGAGCGCGCCCGGGTCAGCGCCGAGTTGCGTGCTGCCGGGTTCACGCTGCCGTCGTCGCAGGCCAACTTCGTCTGGCTGCCGCTGGGGCCCCGCACCCGGAACTTCGTGGAGCAGGCCGCGGATGCGCGCATCGTGGTCCGCCCGTACGGCACCGACGGTGTCCGGGTGACCGTCGCCGCGCCGGAAGAAAACGACGCCCTGCTGCGGTTCGCCCGTAGCTGGAACATGAATTAAGGGAGTAGGCAATGAGTTTGGCCCGCAAGAAGTTTCATCGAGTTCAAGGAATGCGGCGGCCCGATTCCGGATCCCGAGCTCGATGATTTCTGGGCGACGCTCCAGGGCATCATGAACGGCAAACTCGTCGTCGACAACGGCCGGTACCACTACTTCTATCTGGAGCGCGTCTAGGCGGCGAGCGCTAACCAACCGGGTTGCGGCCGGTAAACGCGACCAGCCGGTGCAGGCCGCTGGCATCCTCGCGAACTTCGACCGGGTCGTCGAACCCGGCCAGGCTGCGTTCCTCCGGCTTGATGAGATTTTGCGCCAACCCCAGCACATACTCGGCCAGCGAATCCGGGGCCTTGACGTCGTGTCCGACGGCAACGGCGTAATCCCAGCCGTGGACCAGGAATTCAATCGAAAAGACGGAGACGGCAACCTTGGCGGGCATCGAGCTGTGGGACAGGGGCACGTCGCCCTCCAGACCGTGCCGGTGCCAGGCGTCCAGGGCCGGCCGGGCCGCCCCGATCACCAGGCGCTCCACCGAGTCGGTGTCGTCACGCATGGAGAAGTCCGCGCCCACCATGCCCCCGAGCACCATGATCGAGTTCAGTAGATGCCCGGTCAGCTCCTTCACGTCGTACTCCGAGCACGGCGTCTGCTTGGACTTGTCATCCCTGGCGATGGTGCGCAGGACTTGCTGCAGCACCCCGAGCGAAGCTTCGGCGCTGGCCAGCTCGTCGGTCGGTGGGGAATCTGGTCCGGGTCGCAAATCAGAAGCCATAATCGCCACGCTACGGTCTGGGCATGGCCGAAACATACGAATCCGTGTCTGTCGAAACCAAAGACCAGGTCGCACAGGTGACGCTGATCGGACCGGGCAAGGGCAATGCGATGGGGCCCGCCTTCTGGTCGGAGATGCCGGAGGTGTTCGCAGCGCTGGACGCCGACCGCGATGTGCGGGCCATCGTCATCACCGGATCGGGTAAGAACTTCAGCTACGGCCTGGATGTGCCGGCAATGGGCGGCACATTCGCCCCGTTGATGGCCGAGGGCGCGCTGGCCCGCCAGCGCGCCGATTTCCACGCCGAGGTGCTGCGGATGCAGAAGGCGATCAGCGCCGTCGCCGACTGCCGCACCCCCACCATCGCGTCGGTGCACGGCTGGTGCATCGGTGGCGGTGTCGACCTGATCTCGGCGGTGGACATCCGCTATGCCAGCGCCGACGCCAAGTTCTCGGTGCGCGAAGTGAAACTGGCGATCGTCGCCGACGTAGGCAGCCTGGCCCGCCTTCCGCTGATCTTGAGCGACGGCCATCTGCGGGAACTGGCGTTGACCGGCCGCAACATCGACGCGGCCCGCGCCGAGAAGATCGGCCTGGTCAACGACGTCTACGAGGACGCCGGGGCTACGCTGGCTGCGGCCCACGCCACAGCCGCCGAGATCGCCGCCAACCCGCCGCTGGCGGTCTACGGCATCAAGGACGTGCTTGACCAGCAACGCACTTCGGCCGTCTCGGAGAGCCTGCGCTACGTCGCCGCGTGGAATGCGGCGTTCCTGCCGTCCAAGGACCTGACCGAGGGCATCTCGGCGACGTTCGCCAAGCGCCCGCCCCAGTTCACCGGCGAATAACGCTGTAGCGCCAGGCAACTACGAGGCCCGCGCCGGCGACGATGCAGAGCGAAGCGATGAGGAGGAGCGGCGCCCAGTGACCCCAGACGGCAAGATCCGTGTCCCGGCCGACCCGGACGCCGTCACGGCGATCGGCGAAGAAGACCACTCCGAAATCGACAGTGCGGCTATCGAACGGATCTGGCAGGCCGCACGGCATTGGTACCAGGCCGGCATGCATCCTGCGATCCAGTTGTGCATCCGACAGAACGGGCGGGTGGTGCTCAACCGCGCGATCGGCCACGGCTGGGGCAACGCCCCGACCGACGAACCCGACGCCGAAAAGATCCCCGTCACCACGGACACACCGTTCTGTGCGTACTCCGCGGCAAAGGCCATCAGCGCGACCGTCGTCCACATGCTCGTCGAACGCGGATACTTCTCCCTCGACGACCGCGTCTGCGAGTACCTGCCCAGCTACACCAGTCACGGCAAGCACCGCACCACGATCCGGCACGTGATGACCCACAGCGCCGGAGTCCCGATCCCCACCGGGCCCCGGCCGGACGTCAGGCGCGCGGACGACCACGAGTACGCGCAACTAAAGCTCGGCGAACTAAGGCCGCTCTACCGGCCGGGATTGGTACACGTCTACCACGCGCTGACCTGGGGTCCGCTCGTGCGCGAGATCGTCTATGCGGCCACCGGTAAGGACATTCGAGAGATCCTCGCCACCGAGATCCTGGATCCGCTCGGCTTCCGGTGGACCAACTACGGCGTCGCCAGGCAAGACGTCCCACTGGTCGCGCCCAGCCACGCCACCGGAAGGCCGCTGCCCCCGGTGATCGCCGCGATCTTCCGCAAGGCGATCAGCGGAACCATGCACGAGATCATCCCCTACACGAACAATCCGCGGTACCTCACCACCGTGATCCCGTCGTCCAATACGGTGTCGACGGCAAACGAGCTGTCCCGCTTCATGGAGATCCTGCGCCGCGGTGGTGAACTCGACGGTGTGCGGGTGATGAGCCCGGAAACACTGCGCGGCGCCGTGCAGGAATGCCGGCGCCTGCGGCCGGATGTCGCGACCGGTCTGGTGCCGCTTCGCTGGGGCACCGGATTCATGCTGGGGTCGACCAGGTACGGGCCGTTCGGGCGCAATGCGCCGGCTGCGTTCGGTCATCTCGGCCTGGTCAACATCGCCGTTTGGGCCGACCCCGAGCGCGGACTGTCGGCAGGTTTGATCAGTAGCGGCAAGCCCGGTAAGGATCCCGAGGCCGGGCGTCACGGCGCGTTGATGAACACCATCACCGCCGCGATCCCGCGACGCTAACGAGTACTTGTCCGTCGACCGGCCGGGCAACCCAACTGCGCACCGAGATGGCGCGAGCGTGCGCAGAATGTCAGCCGTACCGGCGTGTCAGCGTGCAAACACGCACGCTCGCGGTGCCGGTTGCAGGGCGGTGGCGGAGGGATTTGAACCCCCGGACGGTTTTGGCCGTCTCTCGCTTTCAAGGCGAGTGCATTAGGCCGCTCTGCCACGCCACCGCTGACAAGGGTAGCGGGCCGCGCTTGTCCCTCCGATCAAAGAGCCGATGACGGGTGAGCTCCTGTCGTCGGCTACGAGCAGCGCGGTCCACCTACGCCGCGGCGTGACGGTTGCGAGCGGTCGAGGGTCGGCTGCGTCGCCTTGGTCGCAGCTGTCACATGAGTCTCTGCGTCGGCAGGCACACGATTTGCCCGCCTCAGCGCGACAAACATCGCCGAGGCGCCCAGGATCCCCGGTGGCGCCTCGCGCCTTGTCGCTCTGAGGCGGGCACAACGAGCATCCTTCCCGGCAGAGGCGGATGTGGCGGATGTGACAAGACGTTGCGGGGTGGTCGGTCCAACGATGAGCCAATACATCGCGCGGTAGCGTGGCCAACATGCGCGCCATCGTCGCCGAATCCGCCGATCTGGTTTGGCGGGAAGTCCCTGATGTATCTGCCGGGCCGCGCGAGGTACTCATCAAGGTTGCTGCGGCCGGGGTCAACCGCGCCGACGTGCTGCAGGCCGCCGGTAAATATCCGCCACCGCCGGGAGCCAGCGAGATCATCGGCATGGAGGTGGGCGGCGTCATCTCAGAAGTCGGCTCCGGCGTCACGGAATGGTCTGCCGGACAAGAAGTTTGTGCACTCCTGGCCGGCGGCGGATACGCCGAATACGTCGCCGTTCCCGTCGGTCAGGTCATGCCGGTTCCGGCAACGGTCGATCTTGTCGACTCCGCGGCACTACCCGAAGTCGCCTGCACGGTGTGGTCGAATCTGGTGATGACCGCGCACCTGAGCGCAGGCCGGCTAGTCCTGATTCATGGCGGCGCCAGCGGCATCGGCAGCCACGCGATCCAGGTGGCACGCGCGTTGGGGGCCCGGGTGGCGGTCACCGCCGGGTCACCGGAGAAGCTGGAACTCTGCCGCGACCTCGGCGCCCAGATCACCATCTCCTACCGCGACGAGGACTTCGTCGCGCGACTGAAGGAAGAGACCGGCGGGGCAGGCGCCGACGTCATCCTCGACATCATGGGCGCGGCCTATCTGGACCGCAATATCGACGCGCTGGCCACCGACGGACAACTGGTCGTCATCGGCATGCAGGGCGGGGTGAAGGCCGAGCTCAACCTGGGCAAGCTACTCGCGAAACGGGCGCGGGTCATCGGCACCACGCTGCGGGCCCGGCCAGTCAGCGGCCCGAACAGCAAGAGCGCCATCGTCCAAGCGGTGACGGCCTCGGTCTGGCCGATGATTGCCAGCCACCGGGTCCGGCCCGTCATCGGCGCGCGCCTGCCCATCCAGCAGGCGGCGGAAGCCCATCAACTGATGGTGTCGGGCAGGACGTTCGGAAAGATCCTGCTGACCGTCAACAGCTAGGTGCTGCGGTCTGGGCCACCGGACGTCAGCCCAAGGACGCCAGCGCGCGTACCAGCTGGTCGACTTCGGCCATCGTTGAGTAGTGCGCCAGCCCGACGGTAACCGCGCCGCCGACGTCGTTGACGCCCAGCACGTCGAGCACGCGTGAACTGGCGTTGGAGATCGCCAGAATTCCGTTGTCGGCCAGCCGCTGCACCACCCGGTCGGCCGGCACCTCGTTGAGCGCGAAGCTGATCACCGGTATCCGCGCCTCCGGACGGCCGATCAGCATCACCAACGGCAGCGACCGCAGCGACACCATCAGGTACTCGAAGATCCGGTTCAGGTACGAAGAGACAGATTGCATCGACACCGACAGTCGTTCGCGTCTGCTTCCCCGGGCCGACTCGTCGAGTGACGCAAGGTACTCGATGCTGGCAACCACGCCGGCCAGCAGACCGAACTGGTGCACGCCAACCTCCAGGCGCGCCGGACCGGTGGCGGACGGGTTCGTCGAGACCGAGCCGAAGGAGTTCAGCAGCGCCGGGTCCCGGAAAACTATCGCCCCGATCGGCGGACCGCCCCACGCATGCGCGTTGACCGCCACCACGTCGGCGTCGGTTTCTCTGATATCGAACAACCGATAAGGCGCGGTGGCGGAATGGTCGACCACCACCAGTCCGCCCACGTCGTGGACCAGCTTGGTCATCGCCCGCAGATCGGTGACCGCACCCAGCGTTCCCGACGCGGAGGTCACGGCGACCAACCGGGTGGACTTGCTGATCAGACTCTCCCACTGCCACGTCGGCAGCTCACCGGTCTCGATGTCGACCTCGGCCCACTTCACCTTGGCGCCGTAGCGGTGTGCGGCCCGCAGCCACGGTGCGATGTTGGCCTCGTCGTCAAGGCGGCTGACGACCACCTCGTATCCCAGGCCGGCGCGCGAGGACGAGGCTTCGGCCAGCGAAGACAGCAACACCGCACGATCGGCGCCAAGCACGACGCCGCTCGGGTCAGCGTTGACCAGATCGGCCACCGCCTCGCGCGCGGCATCCAGCACCGCAGCGCTGCGCCGCGCCGACGGGTGAGCACCCGCTGTGCTGGCGCCGGACCTGCGGAAGGCCGTCGACACGGTGGTCGCGACGGATTCGGGAATCAGCATTCCGGCCGGCGCATCGAAGTGCACCCACCCGTCACCCAGCGACGGGTGCAGGCCGCGCACCCGGGCGACGTCGTATGCCATGCCAGCCACCTTAGAGCTCTCATTCCGCAAATCGGTGACGGTAACGGGTGTCATAGACATTCCAGCCCGTCCGGTTTTCCGAGCCAGGTCACCCACCCAGCCATACTAGTCGAGTGAGCTTGTGGTTCGGAACGCTGATCGCATTGGTTTTGCTGATCGCACCGGGGGCAATCGTCGCACGGATCGCGCAACTCAGTTGGCCGGTCGCCATCGCGGTGGGCCCGCCGCTGACGTACGGCGTGGTCGCGTTGGCGATCATCCCCTATGGTGCGCTCGGCATCCCTTGGAACGGGTGGACGGCGCTGGCCGCATTGGCCGTCGTGTGCGCTGTCGCGACGGGTTTACAGCTGTTGCTCGGCCGCTTTCGCGACACCGAGGCGGAGGCGCGGGCGGTCAGTCGCTGGCCGGCACTTACGGTCGCGGCCGGGGTGCTGCTGGGCGTCCTGTTCATCGGCTGGGCCGCATATCGCGGCATCCCGCACTGGCAATCCATTCCCAGCACGTGGGACGCCGTCTGGCACGCCAACACCGTGCGCTTCATCCTCGACACCGGCCAGGCGTCGTCCACCCACATGGGTGAGCTTCGCAACGTCGAGACCCACACTCTGCTGTACTACCCGTCGGTGTTCCACGGGCTGGCCTCGGTGCTTTGCCAGCTCATCGGAGCGGCGCCCACCACCGGCTACACACTGAGCTCAGTGGCCGCCGCGGTCTGGCTGTTTCCGGTCAGCGCGGCCGTCCTCACCTGGCGCGCGTTGCGCGCACACACGGACAAATGGTCGGCCTCCTCAGCCTCGCCATCCGGCTCAGCCTTGTCGGCCTCCGGCGAGTGGCGCACCGCCGGGGCGGCGGCCACCGCGGCAGCACTCTCCGCCTCGTTCACCGCGGTGCCCTACGTCGAGTTCGACACCGCCGCGATGCCCAACCTGGCCGGCTACGGGGTCGCGGTGCCGGCGATGGCGTTGATCACCTCGACATTGCGGCACCGCGACCGCATCCCGGTAGCGGTGCTGGCGCTGGTAGGTGTCTTCTCGGTGCACATCACCGGCGGCATCGTCGTCGTGCTGTTGGTGTCGGCCTGGTGGGCATTGGAGGCCCTGTGGCATCCCGTGCGGGGCCGGCTCGCCGACCTGTTGACGCTGGCCGGTGTGGCGGTGGCTGCCGGCTTGATCCTGTTGCCGCAGTTCCTGAGCGTCAAAGAACAGGAAGACATCATTGCCGGGCACTCCTTCCTCACCTACCTGAGCAAGAAGCGCGGATTGTTCGACGCTGTTTTCCAGCACTCCCGCCATCTCAACGACTTCCCGGTCCAATACGCCCTGATCGCACTGGCCGCCATCGGCGGGTTCATTCTGCTGATCAAGAAGATCTGGTGGCCGCTGGCGGTTTGGTTGCTACTGATCGTGATGAACGTCGACGCGGGCACACCCCTGGGCGGCCCGATCGGGGTGGTGGCCGGAGGATTCGGCGAGTTCTTCTACAAAGATCCGCGCCGGATCGCGGCGGCCACAACATTGCTGCTGATGCTGATGGCCGGCGTCGCATTGTTCGCGATAGTCATGCTGGTGGTGGCCGGGACGAAACGCCTCACCGATCGGTTCAGAACGCTGCCCGCCCCTGTCTGGGCCGCGGCCACCGCGGTGCTGCTGGTGGGGGCCTGCCTGGTCAGCTCGTGGCATTACTTTCCGCGGCACCGGTTTCTGTTCGGCGACAAATACGACTCGGTGATCATCGACCAGCGAGACCTCGACGCCATGGCCTACCTGGCGAAACTGCCCGGTGCGCGCGACACCCTGATCGGCAACGCCAATACCGACGGCACCGCATGGATGTACGCCGTGGCCGGCTTGCACCCGCTGTGGACCCACTACGACTACCCCGTGCAGGCGGGCCCGGGCTACCACCGGTTCATCTTCTGGGCCTACGCCCGTAAAGGCGACACCGATCCGCGAGTACTCGAGTCCGTCAAAGTCCTCAATATCCGCTACATCCTGACCAGCAGCCCGACGGTTAGGGGGTTCGCCGTTCCCGACGGACTAGTCTCACTGGAGAATTCGCCGTCGTGGACCAAGATTTACGACAATGGCGGGGCTCGAATTTACGAATGGCGCGGAGATGCCGCAGCGACGCACTCCTAGTAGGTAGTAGGTACCCAAGAGGATGGTGACTGGATTGAGTACGGGCAACGATGACCCAGATATCGAAGACATCGAGATCATCGGCGGCATCGATCCGCAGCTCATGGCGACACACGAGGATGGCTCCGACGAACACTCCCTGACCGATCTGGTCGAACAGCCCGCCAAGGTGATGCGAATCGGCACCATGATCAAGCAGCTGCTCGAGGAGGTCCGCGCCGCACCGCTCGACGAAGCCAGCCGCAACCGGCTGCGCGATATCCACGCCACCAGCGTCCGGGAGCTCGAAGAGGGCCTGGCGCCGGAACTGCGCGAGGAGCTCGACCGGCTGACCCTGCCGTTCAACGAGAACGCGGTGCCCTCGGATGCGGAGTTGCGCATCGCCCAGGCGCAGTTGGTCGGGTGGCTGGAAGGGCTGTTCCACGGGATCCAGACCGCGCTGTTCGCCCAGCAGATGGCCGCCCGTGCGCAGCTGGAGCAGATGCGTCAGGGTGCGTTGCCCCCGGGAATCGGCAAGCCGGGCCCCCACGGTCACGGCACCGGTCAGTACCTGTAACGCCGGTGTCAGCTCCGAATATCGAGACGCGCGATGCGTGGGTGGAGTTCCCCATCTTCGACGCCAAGTCACGTTCCTTGAAGAAGGCCTTCCTGGGCAAGGCAGGCGGCACGATCGGCCGCAACAACTCCAACGTCGTCGTCATCGAGGCGTTGCGCGACATCACCATGTCGTTGAACCTCGGCGACCGGGTCGGCTTGGTCGGGCACAACGGGGCCGGGAAATCGACTCTGCTGCGCCTACTTTCGGGCATTTATGAGCCGACTCGCGGTTCCGCGAAGGTCACCGGGCGAGTAGCGCCGGTCTTCGATCTGGGGGTCGGCATGGACCCCGAGATCTCCGGCTACGAGAACATCATCATCCGCGGCCTGTTCCTGGGACAGACCCGTAAGCAGATGGCGGCCAAGGTGGACGAGATCGCCGAGTTCACCGAGTTGGGTGAATACCTGTCGATGCCGCTGCGCACCTATTCCACCGGAATGCGCGTCCGGCTGGCGATGGGCGTGGTCACCAGCATCGATCCCGAGATCCTGTTGCTCGACGAAGGTATCGGCGCCGTGGACGCCGAATTCATGAAGAAGGCCCAGTCCCGGCTGCAGAGCCTGGTGGAGCGCTCCGGAATCCTGGTGTTCGCGAGCCACTCCAACGAGTTCCTGGCCCGGCTGTGCAAGACCGCAATGTGGATCGACCACGGCGTCATCAAGCTCACCGGCGGTATCGAAGAAGTGGTGCGCGCCTACGAGGGCGAGGACGCCGCCCGGCACGTGCACGAAGTGTTGGCCGAGACCCGCAGCCAAACCACAGCCAACAAGCCGCTGGCGCAAAGAGCTTCCGGGGATGAGTGAATCCGTCTTCGCCGTCGTGGTCACCCGCCGGCGCCCGGACGAGCTGGCCAAGTCGCTGGATGTGCTGACTACCCAGACCCGGTTACCGGATCACCTGATCGTGGTCGACAACGATGGCTCCGGAGACAGTCGGGTCGGTGACCTTGTTGCCGGACAACCAATCTCCACCACCTACCTGGCGTCGCGCCGAAACCTCGGCGGTGCAGGAGGTTTCGCGCTCGGCATGTTGCACGCACTGGCGCAGGGCGCCGATTGGGTGTGGCTGGCCGATGACGACGGGCGCGCGCAGGACACCGGCGTGCTGGAGACCCTGCTGGCCTGCGCCGAGAAGTACGACCTGGCCGAGGTGTCACCGATGGTCTGCAATATGGACGACCCGCAGCGGCTGGCCTTTCCATTGCGGCGGGGCCTGGTGTGGCGCAGGCGCGCAAGCGAATTGCGCACCGAAGCGGGACAGGAATTGCTGCCCGGGATCGCGTCGCTGTTCAACGGGGCGCTATTCCGGGCGTCCACCCTGGAGGCGATCGGCGTCCCGGACCTGCGGTTGTTCATCCGCGGCGACGAGGTGGAGATGCACCGCCGGCTGGTTCGGTCCGGCCTGGCGTTCGGGACCTGCCTGGACGCGGTCTACCTGCATCCCTGCGGATCCGACGAGTTCAAGCCGATACTCGGTGGCCGCATGCACACCCAATACCCCGACGACCCCGTCAAACGCTTCTTCACCTACCGCAACCGAGGGTATGTGTTGTCGCAACCGGGTCTGCGCAAGCTGCTGGTCCAGGAGTGGGTTCGGTTCGGCTGGTTCTTCCTGGTGACCCGCCGCGACCCCAAGGGCCTGCTGGACTGGTTTCGGTTGCGCCGCTTGGGACGTCGCGAGAAGTTCGGCAAGCCTGATGATGGAGGGACTTCATGACGTTCATCGACGCGGCGGCTCAATCCAGGACGCTGGCCCGCGCCCGCGGCGACCTGGTCGACGGCTTCCGTCGCCACGAGCTGTGGCTGCATCTGGGGTGGCAGGACATCAAGCAGCGGTACCGCCGCTCGGTGCTGGGACCGTTCTGGATCACCATCGCGACCGGTACCACCGCCGTCGCGATGGGCGGCCTGTATTCCAAGCTGTTCCACCTCGAGCTGTCCGAGCACCTGCCATACGTCACACTCGGGTTGATCATCTGGAACCTGATCAACGCGGCCATCATCGAGGGCGCCGACGTCTTCGTCTCCAACGAGGGCCTGATCAAACAGTTGCCGACACCGCTGAGCGTGCATGTGTACCGGCTGGTGTGGCGGCAGATGATCCTGTTCGCCCATAACATCGTGATCTATCTCGTCGTCGCGATCATCTTCCCGAAGCCGTGGTCGTGGGCGGACCTGTCGGTCTTTCCGGCACTGGCGCTGATCGTGCTCAATTGTATTTGGGTGTCACTGTGTTTCGGCATCCTGGCGACCCGCTACCGCGACATCGGTCCGTTGCTGTTTTCCGTGGTGCAGTTGCTGTTCTTCATGACGCCGATCATCTGGAACGACGACACGCTGCGGCAGCAGGGCGCCGGACGATGGGCGAGCATCGTCGAACTCAATCCGCTGCTGCACTATCTCGACATCGTGCGGGCGCCGCTGCTGGGCGCCCACCAGGAGCTGCGGCACTGGGCGGTCGTGCTGGCGCTGACCGCCGTTGGCTGGGTGCTGGCGGCCTTCGCGATGCGGCAATTCCGCGCCCGGGTGCCCTACTGGGTCTAGCCCCGGTGCAGCCCGGCGACCAGGAGCGTGCGAGCGCGCCGCGCAGCGGCGTGAGGTGGGGGCACCGGTCCCCTCGAGGCCGCACCGATGGCCAACTCAGCAGTGCCGATAGGGTTTGGCTCGATGAGTCCTCCAGACCACGACAAAGTCGACGCCAGGCTGCTGACCGGCGTCTCGGAAACGGCACTGCTGACCCTCAACGGCAGGGCCTACCAAGCTGGCCGCCCGGACGCGATCATCGACGACCCGATGGCAATCAAGCTCGTCGAGGCCATCGACTTCGATTTCGCAAAGTTCGGCCGCAGAGGTCAGGAGATGGCGTTGCGCTCACTGGCTGTCGACCAGTGCGCAATCAGGTATCTCGCTAAGCATCCCAAGGCCACTGTCGTCGCACTTGCAGAAGGCCTGCAAACTAGCTTCTGGCGTCTGAACAGCGCACTGCCAGAGGCCCAATTCCATTGGGTGTCGGTCGATCTGGCACCGGTCATCGATCTTCGGCGGCGGCTGTTGCCACATTCTCGACGAATCACCGACCTTGCGCAGTCCGCTCTCGACTACACCTGGACGGACAAGATCGACAGCAGCAACGGTGTGTTCATCACCGCCGAGGGTTTGCTGATGTACCTACAACCGCAAGACGCAATGGGCCTTATCGCTCAGTGCGCCAGCCGGTTTCCCGGCGGGCAGATGTTCTTCGACGTGCCGCCGACCATCGTCAAGAAGCTGGCACCGAAAGGGATTCGCTCGATCCAAGCGCTACAGGGTGCCGCCAATGCCGTTCAGTCTCTCGGTGCGTCAACTGGCGGATCTGGCGAACACCGTTCCCGGAGTCCGGGCGGTGCACGACGTGCCCATGCCCAAAGGACGGGGCCTGTTCTTCAGGACCCTGTTCCCCGCGTTCTGGCAGTTCCCGCCAACCAAGCCGTTCCGCGGGGCCTACACCTTGCTTGAATTCGGCTGACTTTGACAGCGCATCGTCCAAACCGACGAGCCCGAACGCATCACTTTGCCGGCCGCGGGATTACCGCTGTTGTCCTTGGTTTCCACCGGCAGACCCCAGATGAGCTCGGCGTTCACCCCGACGATCACCTTGTGGCCGCCGGCCAAGTAGTGCTCAAGCGTGTCCATACCGCTGTTGCCACCGGTCGCGGCAGCATCGTCCGCGCTAGTGAACACGGCGGTGATTCCGTAGTGCGCCAACAGCACCGGAAGGTCGTATGGACGGCTTTCCGGGCTGTGACACCGATCTCGAGGGTGTTCATGGGAGAAGCCTCGAACGCCGGCCTTTTGGAAAGCTCTGCGAGTTCTTGAGGAGAGCGCAGCCCACAGGCGCGTTGAGAATCTTCCAAGAATCCTTTGAGAATCCATCAAGGCACCCCCGACAGGCTGGGGCCGTGCATCAAAAACCTGACTGAGAACCGATCTCCCCGCGGCGGACCCTGCGCCGATCAGTTCTGCAAATTCATGCTTACCCGAGAGGTACTCCATGCTGCTCGATGACAACGGATCCGCGCTCGCCGGCGGATCACTGCTTCAATTTCCCATCGGACGCACCGGCGACGCGGTGCCTGGCATCCGCGATTCCGAGCTCGTGTTAGTGCGGGCGATTCCGTTCAATTCGCTCTGTGAGCACCGCCTGCTTCCGTTCTACGGTGTGGTGCATGTCGGCCATATCCACAGCGAAAATCGTTTGAGCCCAGCCGAATTCATGCGGATAGTCGAAGCGTGCTCGCGCGGGATTCAAATTCAGCAGCGGATGACGACCCGGATTGGTTTGTGGCTGCACCACCAGCTCGCCCCACGAGGGGTGGGTGTGCTGGTGGAGGGCGGCTGCACCTGCGCGGCGGCGTGCTGCGGAGCGCCCTTCGGCGGGCCGTCGACCACGCTGGCGTTCTACGGATCCATGCGCCACCGCGCCGACGAGCAACGTGAATTCCTCACGCTGGCCAGGCAAGAGCTCAGAAGGAGACAGTTCGGAAATGAGTGACATAGCAATCGCCGACCGTGTGCACATCGCCACTATGCACCGGGCCGACGCACCCATTGGCCGCACGGCAAGGTTCCGCTTTCGTAAGCGCTTCGGCGAGCTGCCCTGCTGCCATCGCTCGTGGTCCCGGCAAGACAAGCGCTTCTTCTTGCACGGTTATGAGCGAATGTTCGAGATCGAGTTCGCCTGCGCGGAAATCGAGCCCCGTAGCGGCCTGGTGGTGGATACCCGCTGCCTCAAGGACGTCCGGGCCGCGCTGCGGCACCAGTTCGACCACACCACGCTGATCGCGGTGGACGACCCGCAGCGTGGCCTGTTCGGACAACTGGCCGACCAGGGCGTCATCGATCTGCGAATCATGGACAGCACCGGCATGGGGGGCGCGGCGGCCTGGGTGTTCGACACCACCGAGCGCATCGTCGGGCAGGCGACCGCGGGCCGGGTCTGGGCGTCTCGAGTCCAGGCCCGGGAGAGCCGCAACAACGTGGTCACCTTGACTGCGGAACCGGCCGCCAAGACAGATTGAGCCGGATCGACACACCATCGCCCCGGGCCCGTCGAAGGCAACGCGTTTCCACGCTTTTGCGCGGATCTCGGAATCCGCCGTTCCTGCCCGCGGCCACCAGCGACGCTGATGCCCCCACACTGGCGGAGCCAGGTCCCAGCTATCGTCGGCCGTGCGCACCACGGATCCATCTTTACCGAGGCCCCGACGCCTGCCCAGGCTAAAAGTCGCCCGGCCGGCCGTCTCGCCCGCAAAGATGCTCGACGCAGGACCCGCCGAAGGAGGAGTATGCGATCGTGAGCGACGTCTCGGTGATCGGTTGCGTTGGGACGTTGATCGTGGCGACCCGCGGTGCCGACGGCGCCGGCGAGGTCATGCTGACCGTGCGGGGGTCCAAGGAGGCTTTCCTCGCACGGTCCGACGAACCATTACCGAAGGGCACCAAGGTTTTGGTGGTTGAGGCTCGGGGTGCGAGGACCGTGGTCGTCGAGCCCTGGAACACCTCGCCGGATGTGGTGACGCCCGAACTTCCCTGATACACAACAGCTAAACACCCAAGGAGTCCAACATGCTCGGTTACAAAGTGCCCGCTCCCGACGAGGCGATGCTGATCTCCGGCGGCAGAGCCAAGGGCAACGCCCCGTTCCGCGTCGTCACCGGTCACGGCGCCTTCATCCTGCCGGTCTTCCGCAAGGCTCGATTCCTCACGCTGGCCATGTGCGAGGCCGAGGTCGCCGAAAAGTGCGTCACCCAGCAGGGCATAACCCTCAACGTCCGCTCGGTGATCGCCTTCAAGGTCGGCAACGACAACGAGAGCATCATCAGTGCCGCGCAGCGGTTCCTGTCCGAACAGGACCAGATGGCCGTGCTCACCGGCCGGATCTTCGCCGGTCACTTACGCTCGATCATCGGTTCGATGACCGTCGAGCAGATCATCCGGGAACGTCAGAAGCTGGCCACCGAGGTGCTCGATGGTTCCAAGGAGGAGATGGCCAGAATCGGGCTGACCGTCGACGCCCTGCAGATCCAGTCCATCGACGATGACGGTCTCGGCTACATCAACGCGATGTCGGCACCGCACAACGCAGCCATCCAGCAGCAGGCGCAGATCGCTCAGGCGCAGGCGAACCAGAAGGCCGCGGAGGCCGAGCAGGAGTCGCAGCGCAACCAAGCCGAATTCGCCCGCCAGACCGCCGTTGTCAAGGCTCAATACAAGGCCGAGGTCGACACGGCTCAGGCGCAGGCCGCCCAGGCGGGCCCGCTGGCTGAAGCCCAGTCTCAGCGTGAGGTGCTGGCGATGCGTACCGAATTGGCCCAGCGCGCAGCCGAACTGCGCCAGCAGGAGCTCGTCGCCGAGGTGGTCAAGCCGGCGGAGGCCGAAGCCGAACGCGTCCGGATTCTGGCCGTCGCCGACGCCGAGAAGATGAAGATTCAGGCCGAGGCGGCGGCCTCGCACAATCGAGTGGCGTTGGACCGGATGCTCATCGACCAGCTGCCCGAGATCGTGGAGAAGGCGGCACGCGGGCTCTCCGGCGCAAATCTCACGGTGCTCAACGGTGCCGAAGGGCTCAGCCAGGTGGCCAGCGGGCTGGTCTCGCAAGGTGTAGCCATCTTCGATGCGTTGCGCGGCGGGGCCCTCGCCTACGACGACGAGGACGGCGTACCGCCGCTGGCTGGTGACCCGAAAGATGTTGCATAACAACGTGGCTGGTGCGGTCCAAGAGCGGATCCGCGCGACGGTGGGGCACCCGCCCAGGTAACCGGCTGTAAACGCTTGACGAATATCAGTGACGGCCGCCTCTTAGTGGTGTAACACTGAAACGCCACAAATCCGATGAGTAATCGGCAAACGGCAACCCCAGGCAACTCGAACGGTGCGAAAGGTCGGCGGACGTGAGCGAGGAAGTCCAATCAACGGGGCTGGCGGCTGCAGCGCGCGATCACCTCGCCGCCGAACTGGCCCGGCTCCGGCAACGGCGTGATCGCTTGGAGATCGAGGTCAAGAATGACCGCGGCATGGTCGGCGATCACGGCGACGCGGCCGAGGCAATTCAGCGCGCTGACGAACTGGCCGTCCTCGCCGACCGGGTCAATGAACTCGACCGGCGATTGAAGGCTGGGCCGTCGCGCGCGAACGGATCGGAAACGCTACCCAGTGGTACCGAGGTGACCCTGCGGTTCGCCGACGGTGAGGTCGTCACGATGCACGTCATCTCCATCGTCGAAGAGAACCCGGTCGGACACGAAGGCGAGACGCTGACCGCCCGCAGCCCGCTGGGGCAGGCCCTCGCCGGCCATCAACCGGGCGACACGGTGACCTACTCCACCCCGCAGGGGCCGAGTCAGGTCCAGCTGATCGCCGTGAAGTTGCCCACCTGACCCAACCCGCGCAGGATCCTAAGGCGCCCGCGGCACCCGCCGGCCCCGTTAGACTTCCCCCCGATGATCCCCCCAGAGTCTGATGCTCCACCCTCGGGCCAGCACCAGCACCACCACCTGCACCTGACGACCCAGATGGTGCGCTTCGTCGTCACCGGCGGTTTCGCGGCGATCGTCGACTTCGGCCTCTACGCGACCCTCTACAAAGTGGTCGGCGTGCAGGTTGACCTGTCCAAGGCCATCAGCTTCATCGTCGGCACCATCACCGCTTACCTGATCAACCGCAGATGGACATTCCAGGCGTTACCGAGCACCGCCAGGTTCGCCGCGGTCATGGCTCTGTACCTCGTCACCTTCGCCGTGCAGGTCGGCCTCAATCACTTATGCCTTGCGCTCCTGCATTACCGGACGTGGGCGCTACCCGTCGCGTTCGTGGTCGCGCAGGGCGTTGCCACGGTGATCAATTTCATCGTGCAGCGAGCCGTGATCTTCCGGATCCGCTGAGCG
Organism: uncultured Actinomycetota bacterium; assembly: GCA_963763005.1. Lineage (GTDB taxonomy): Bacteria > Actinomycetota > Actinomycetes > Mycobacteriales > Mycobacteriaceae > Mycobacterium. Next base: position 941,738 of record CAVXMI010000002.1, on the reverse strand, counting down.
GGGCCGGCTCAAATCGGATTGTCCGGCTCTCCCCCGCAAGCGGGTGGTGCCCCCACAGCGGGACAAGCGTCCCGCATCGTCACCGAACCAAATCGGATTGTCCGGCTCCTCAGCGGGACAAGCGTCCCGCATCGTCACCGAACCAAGCGGTACCCTCTTTGACGATGTTCAGCACCGATGTCTCCACCACGCCCACCCGGCTGACCGGCTGGGGCCGCACTGCGCCGTCAGTGGCCAACGTGCTGCGCACGCCCGACCCCGAGGTGATCGCCAAGGCAGTGGCCCGGGTGGCCGACGACGGCGGCCCACCGAATGGCCGCGGCATCATCGCCCGCGGGCTGGGCCGGTCCTACGGCGATAACGCGCAAAATGGCGGCGGGCTGGTGATCGACATGAGCCCGGTGAGCAACATCCACTCCATCAGCGCCGACACCAGGCTGGCCGATGTCGATGCCGGAGTGAACCTCGACCAGCTGATGAAGGCTGCCCTACCGTTCGGACTGTGGGTCCCGGTACTGCCGGGAACCCGGCAAGTCACCATCGGCGGCGCGATCGCGTGCGATATCCACGGCAAGAACCATCACAGCGCCGGCAGCTTCGGCAACCACGTGCGCAGCATGGACCTGCTGACCGCCGACGGCGAGATCCGCCACCTCACTGCGGCCGGTGAGGACGCCGAGTTGTTCTGGGCCACCGTCGGGGGCAACGGCCTGACCGGCATCATCCTGCGCGCCACCATCGAGATGACGCCTACCGAGACGGCGTATTTCATCGCCGACGGTGACGTCACCGCCAGCCTCGACGAAACCATCGCCCTGCACAGCGACGGCAGCGAGGCCAACTACACCTACTCCAGCGCCTGGTTCGACGCGATCAGCGCACCCCCGAAGCTGGGCCGCGCGGCCGTATCGCGCGGCTCGCTTGGCCAGCATGGAACAGTTGCCCGCGAAGCTGCGCCGTAATCCGCTGAAATTCGATGCGCCACAACTGCTTACGCTACCCGACGTATTCCCCAACGGGCTGGCCAACAAGTACACCTTCGGGCCGATCGGCGAACTCTGGTACCGCAAGTCGGGCACCTACCGCGGCAAGGTCCAGAATCTGACGCAGTTCTACCACCCGCTGGACATGTTCGGGGAATGGAACCGCGCCTACGGCTCGGCGGGCTTCCTGCAGTACCAGTTCGTGATTCCCACCGAGGCGGTCGACGAGTTCAAGAAGATCATCCGCGACATCCAAGCCTCCGGGCACTACTCATTCCTCAACGTGTTCAAATTGTTCGGCCCCGGCAACCAGGCACCGCTGAGCTTCCCCATCCCAGGCTGGAACATTTGCGTCGACTTCCCGATCAAGGCGGGTCTCAACGAGTTCGTCAGCGACCTCGACCGCCGGGTAATGGAATTCGGCGGCCGGCTCTACACCGCCAAGGACTCCCGCGCCACCGCTGAAACCTTTCACGCCATGTATCCGCGCATCGACGAATGGATCGCCGTGCGCCGCAAGGTCGACCCTTTGCGGGTGTTCGCCTCCGACATGGCCCGACGTTTGGAGCTGCTTTAGATGGTGCTCGACGCTGTTGGAAACCCCCAGACCGTGCTGCTACTCGGCGGCACCTCCGAGATCGGGCTGGCGATCTGCGAGCGCTACCTGCGCAACGCCCCCGCGCGTATCGTGCTGGCCGCCATGCCCGACGACCCGGGCCGGGACGACGCCGTTGCCCAGATGAAGGCCGCGGGGGCGCGGTCGGTGGAGCTGATCGACTTCGACGCCGTGGACACCGACAGCCACCCGAAGGTGATCGACCAGTCGTTCGCAGGCGGCGATGTCGACGTGGCCATCGTCGCCTTCGGTTTACTCGGCGACGCCGAAGAGCTGTGGCAGAACCAGCGCAAAGCGGTGCAGATCGCTGAAATCAACTACACCGCAGCGGTTTCAATCGGCGTGCTGCTGGCCGAGAAGATGCGCGCCCAGGGCTTCGGCCAGATCATCGCCATGAGCTCGGCCGCCGGTGAGCGGGTGCGCCGCGTCCAACTTCGTCTACGGCTCCACCAAGGCCGGTCTGGACGGTTTCTATCTGGGCCTGTCAGAGGCGCTGCGCGAGTATGGCGTTCGTGTGCTGGTGATCCGGCCCGGCCAGGTGCGTACCCGGATGAGCTCGCATCTCAAGGAAGCTCCGCTGACCGTCGACAAGGAGTACGTCGCCAACCTCGCGGTGACCGCGTCCGCAAAAGGTAAGGAATTGGTTTGGGCGCCAGCGGCATTCCGTTACGTGATGATGGTGTTGCGTCATATCCCGCGGAGCATTTTCCGCAAGCTGCCGATCTGACCATGCGCAACGTACTGGCCTGTCTCGGCCAGATGGTCCTCGCAGCGGGAGTGGCGATCCTGCTTGCGGTGATTTCCCTGAACGCCATCTCCCGGGTGGAGTGGCCGGCTTTCCCGTCGTCCAACCAGCTGCATGCGCTGACCACCGTCGGCCAGGTCGGTTGCCTGGCCGGACTGCTCGCGGCCGGTTGGGTGTGGCGACACTCCGGGGGGCGCCGGAGCAGCTACCGACTGCTGGCTCAGCTGGGCGGGCTGGTGTTCGTCTCCGCGTTCACCGTCGTGACGCTGGGCATGCCGCTGGGCGCCACCAAGCTGTATCTGTTCGGCATCTCCGTCGACCAGCAGTTCCGCACCGAATACCTGACCCGGCTCACCGACAGCGCCGCCCTGCACGACATGACCTACATCGGGCTGCCGCCGTTCTACCCACCAGGCTGGTTCTGGATCGGCGGGCGCGCCGCGGCGCTGACCGGAACACCCGCCGTGGGAGATGTTCAAGCCGTGGGCGATCACCTCGATCACCATCGCGGTCGCCGTGGCGCTGGTGCTGTGGTGGCGGATGATCCGCTTCGAGTACGCGCTGCTCGTCACCATCGCCACCACGGCGGTGACGCTGGCCTACAGCTCGCCGGAGCCCTACGCCGCGATGCTCACCGTGCTGCTGCCGCCGATGCTGGTGCTGACCTGGTCCGGTCTGCGCGCCGGCGTCCGCGAATGTGAAGCATCAAGCACATCGGGCTGGGCAGCGGTCGTCGGCGCCGGTATCTTCCTCGGCTTCGCCGCCACCTGGTACACGCTGCTCGTCGCCTACAGCGCGTTCACGGTGGTGCTGATGGCGCTGCTGCTTGCCGGTTCGCGGTGGCGGCAGAGCGGAGGCAGGGCCGCCACAGATCCGCTGCGCCGGCTGGCCGTCATGGGCGTCATCGCGGCTGCCATCGCGTGCACCACCTGGCTGCCATATCTGTTGCGGGCGGCCCGTGACCCGGTCAGCAACACCGGCAGCGCCCAGCACTACCTGCCCGCCGACGGCGCCGAACTGACCTTCCCGATGCTGCAGTTCTCGCTGCTGGGCGCGATCTGCATGCTGGGCACCCTGTGGCTGGTGGTGCGGGCGCGGTCGTCGGTGCGGGCCGGCGCACTGGCTATCGGGGTGCTGGCCATCTACCTGTGGTCGCTGCTGTCGATGCTGACCACGCTGGCGCGCACCACGCTGCTGTCGTTCCGGCTGCAGCCGACGCTGACCGTACTGCTGGTGGCCGCCGGGGTGTTCGGCTTCGTCGAGACCGCGCTCGCACTGCGCGACCGGGGCTGGGGCCGCGGGCGTGGTCCCGGTCGCCGGCGCGATCGGCCTGACCGGCGCGATCGCGTTCAGCCAGGACATTCCTGACGTGCTGCGGCCCGACCTGACCATCGCCTACACCGACACCGACGGCTACGGCCAGCGCGGCGACCGGCGACCGCCCGGCTCCGAGAAGTACTACCCGGCGATCGACGCCGCCATCCGGCAGGTCACCGGCAAGCCGCCGCGACCAGACCGTCGTGCTGACCGCCGATTACAGCTTCCTGTCGTACTACCCCTACTGGGGCTTTCAAGGGTTGACGTCGCACTACGCCAACCCGCTGGCACAGTTCGACAAGCGCGCCGCGTCAAATCGAGAGCTGGTCCAAGCTCAAGACGGCCGACGAGTTCATCCAGGCTCTGGACAAGCTGCCCTGGCCGCCGCCGACGGTTTTCCTCATGCGCCGCGGCGCGCGCACCACCTACACCCTGCGGCTGGCCGAGGACGTCTACCCCAACCAGCCCAACGTCCGCCGATACACCGTGGATCTGAAGGCCGCCCTGTTCGCCGACCCGCGTTTCGCCGTCGATACCATCGGCCCGTTCGTCCTGGCCATCCGCAAGCCCGTGGCGATCCCCTGATGGCCACCGAAACCGCGCCGGACGCGGTCGAACAACTACCATCTACCTCCGTGAGCGATGCGGGAGCAAAGTATCGGATCGCTCGGCTCGTCGCCGTCGTCGCCGGTCTGCTGGGCACTGTTCTGGCGCTCGCCGACCCCACTGCTGCCGGTCAACCAGACCACCGCCCAGCTGAACTGGCCGCAGAACGGCACATTCAACAGCGTCGAGGCGCCGCTGATCAGCTACGTGGCCACCGAACTGAACATCACCGTGCCCTGCCAGTCCGCCGCCGGACTGGCAGGACCGCAGAACGCCGCCAAGACGGTGCTGCTGTCGACGGTGCCCAAGCAGGCCCCCAAGGCCGTCGACCGCGGACTGCTGCTGCAGCGCGCCAACGACGACCTGGTGCTCGTCGTACGCAACGTTCCCGTGGTCACCGCCCCGATGAACCAGGTGCTCAGCCCGGCCTGCCAGCGCGTGACCTTCACCGCACACGCCGACAAGGTCACCGCCGAATTCGTCGGGCTCACCCAGGGGCCCAACAGCCGAGCATCCCGGTGAACCGCTGCGCGGCGAGCGCAGCGGCTACGACTTCCGGCCGCAGATCGTCGGCGTGTTCACCGATCTGGCCGGACCGGCGCCACCGGGCCTGAGCTTCTCCGCGACCGTGGACACCCGCTATAGCAGCAGCCCCACGCCGCTGAAGATGGCCGCGATGATTCTGGGGCTGCTGCTGACCGCGGCCGCCCTCGTCGCACTGCACATTCTCGACACCGCCGACGGCACCCGGCACCGGCGGATCCTGCCCGCGCGCTGGTGGTCGATCGGCGGTCTGGATGTCCTGGTCATCGCCGTGCTGGTGTGGTGGCATTTCGTCGGGGCCAACACCTCCGACGACGGCTACATCCTGACCATGGCCCGAGTGTCCGAACACGCCGGGTACATGGCGAATTACTACCGCTGGTTCGGCACGCCCGAGGCGCCGTTCGGCTGGTACTACGACCTGCTGGCGCTGTGGGCGCACGTGAGCACCGCCAGCGTCTGGATGCGGCTTCCCACCCTGGCGATGGCGCTGACCTGCTGGTGGGTGATCAGCCGCGAAGTCATCCCCCGGCTGGGCCACGCCGTCAAGACCAACCGGGCCCCGGCGTGGACGGCTGCGGGCATGTTTCTGGCGGTCTGGTTGCCGCTGGACAACGGCCTGCGGCCCGAGCCGATCATCGCCCTGGGCATCCTGCTGACCTGGTGTTCGGTGGAGCGCGCGGTGGCCACCAGCCGGCTGCTGCCGGTGGCGATCGCCTGCATCATCGGCGCGCTGACCCTGTTCTCCGGGCCGACCGGCATCGCATCCATCGGCGCGCTGCTGGTAGCGATCGGACCGCTTCGGACCATCCTGCACCGGCGCTCCAAAAAGTTCGGCGTGCTGCCACTGGTGGCGCCCATCCTGGCGGCGGCCACCGTCACCGCGATCCTGATCTTTCGCGACCAGACCTTGGCCGGCGAGAGCCAGGCCAGCTTCCTCAAGCGTGCCGTCGGGCCCAGCTTGCACTGGTTCGACGAGCACCTGCGCTACGAGCGGCTGTTCATGGCCAGCCCCGACGGGTCGATCGCCCGCCGCTTCGCCGTGCTGGCCTTGGTCCTCGCGCTCGCGATATCGGTGGCAATGTCGTTGCGTAAGGGCAGAATTCCGGGCACCGCTGCCGGACCGAGCCGCCGCATCGTCGGCATCACCATCATTTCCTTCCTCGCGATGATGTTCACTCCCACAAAGTGGACACACCACTTCGGAGTGTTCGCCGGACTGGCGGGATCACTGGGGGCACTGGCCGCGGTCGCGGTCACGGGCGCGGCAATGCGCTCCCGACGCAACCGCACTGGGTTCGCCGCCGTGGTGCTGTTTCTGATGGCGATGTCGTTCGCCAGCGTCAACGGCTGGTGGTATGTGTCCAATTTTGGTGTGCCATGGTCGAATTCGTTCCCAAAATGGCATTTTGGCCTTGCCACCATGCTACTCGGGCTGACCGTACTGGTGCTGTTGCTGGCCGCGTGGTTCAACTTCGTCGCTACCGACAACGGGCCTTTAAGAACCGGGCAAACCCGGTATGGGGCGCGGGCGGCCGGAATCATCCAGTCCCCGTTGGCAATTGCGACGTGGTTGCTGGTGCTTTTCGAGGTCGTATCGCTGACTCAGGCAATGATCACCCAGTATCCGGCTTGGTCGGTGGGCCGGTCCAACCTGCAGGCTCTGGCCGGTTTCAAGACCGGCAATACCTGCGGACTGGCCAACGACGTGCTGGTGGAGCTGGATCCCGACGTCGGCATGCTGCCCCCGGTGACCGCTCCGGTGGCCGACGCCCTGGGCGCCGGCCTGTCTGAAGCGTTCACTCCCAACGGAATTCCCGCCGACGTCTCCGCCGACCCGGTGATGGAACGTCCGGGCGATCGTAGTTTTCTCAACGATGACGGGCTGATCACCGGCACCGAGGCCGGCACCGAGGGCGGCACCACCGCCGCGGCCGGGATCAACGGCTCGCGTGCCCGGCTGCCCTACAACCTGGATCCGGCCCGCACACCGGTGCTGGGTAGCTGGCGGGCCGGCATACAGGTGCCCGCCATGCTGCGGTCGGCCTGGTACCGACTGCCGCCCAGGGATCAGCGGAAAAAGACGCCGCTGCTGGTGGTGACCGCGGCGGGCCGGTTCGACTCCCGCGAGGTCCAGGTGCAGTGGGCCACCGACGAGGAAGCGGCGTCCGGACACCCCAGTGGATCAATGGGATTCGCCGACGTCGGTGCGGTGCCGGCCTGGCGTAATCTACGCGCGCCGCTGTCCGCTATCCCGGACGCCGCCACCCAGATTCGCCTGCTAGCCAACGACGACGACCTGGCTCCACAGCACTGGATCGCCCTGACGCCGCCGCGACTCCCGGACCTGCGCACGCTGCAGGATGTGGTGGGCTCGAAGGATCCGGTGTTCCTGGACTGGCTGGTGGGGCTGGCATTTCCGTGCCAGCGACCGTTCGGGCATCAGAACGGCGTGGATGAAACTCCGAAATGGCGCATCCTGCCTGACCGGTTCGGAGCCGAGGCCAACTCCCCCGTGATGGACAACAACGGCGGTGGCCCGCTGGGCATCACCGAATTGCTGGTACACGCGACGGCGGTGGCCAGCTACCTCAAAGACGACTGGTCCCGGGACTGGGGCGCGCTGCAGCGGTTGACGCCCTACTACCCGGACGCCGGGCCTGCCCGTCTGCAGCTGGGCACGGTGACCCGCAGCGGTCTGTGGAACCCGGCACCATTGCGGCATTAGATCGTCGCCCGGCTGCTGTTTTCGGTAGGGGCAAGACGAATGTCGACCTTCGACAAGTCCGTAGTCCCCCGGCTTTCGTTCAGTTACCTGCCGCCGCATAGTTGTCTGCGAGCCGTCAACCCACGGGTGTCCGCTGCTCGGTGAACGCGGGTGAGCTGCGGTTGACCAGCTATTAGAGTTGTCGATATTAGAGTTGTCGATCACTGCAGTTCGGCTGGGCGGGTGCTATACCAACCGGAACGGGCCTGCAGCAAGTGAGGATCCCGCCGCCCCGTTTGGCGAACCTGCACTGCGAGATCAACGTGGACGGCAACGTTGCCTCGCGGGTCGATCAATTCGTCACGGCGTTGCCCGACAACGCCGACCCGATGAACGGTGCGCTGTCCTGCGGCGCCTCACCGTTGCCGGAACCTGAGTCTTTTTACGAGAAAATCTGCCCTTGGTGGTGGTGTTGCGATCTTTCCTGTCCGCCGAGGGGTATCGGATAAACAAGATTTCATAGGTGAACTGTCGATCACTCAGATCTTGGCCGGTCAGCGATGAGCCGAGGCCGATGGCAAACGCCACGGCAGCAGCATAAATCGATTCAGGCGGTTTACGATCTGCGCGAGATTCACCGTCCGGGCCCGACTTAGCTCACTGGCAAGACACCTCCGACACACCGACCTACCCATCAACGCACTCTATTTCCGGAAGAGCCAGTAAGGATCCGGCCGATGGGACCACTGGATCCAAGCCGAGCGCGGCGAGTATCGAATGGGCGGTGGCAGTCGCCGCCGACAGCACCGGAAGGCCAGATGCGTCCTCGACAAGCTGAATAGATGATAGCGAAGGCATCTGCACACAGGCCGATAGCACAATCGCTTCGGCGCGCCGAAGATCGAGCCTGGTCCAGTGGTCGGTTAGATCAGCTGGGTTAAGGCGAGCCACCGCGAGGTTGTCCGGCACCTCAAGGCTAATCGTATCGACTACCTCGATGCCCTCGTTCTCGATGTAATCGACTACTTTTTGGGTCATGGGCTTCATATAGGGCGTGATCATCGCAACTCGCGAGACGCCAAGTGCTTCTATTCCGCCGAGGAGTGCCCCGGCGTGGAGACCACGGGCACGTGCAAGCCGTTCTCAGCCAACGCGGTTCTGATATCGGCTTCTCCCGTGCAGTGGTATTTCGGCCCCTGCGCCATAATCGCAACCAGGCAAGCTGTCGCGACGATGTCCGGCCGGGCGTCTGCGAGTTCTCCGGCGGCGCGGGGGATTTGGGCGTTCATCGCGATTAGTTCTTCAGGAGTGACTTTCTTCATGCGCATCCTGCTCGAGTGAAAAATAAAATGCTCGTTCGGAAACAACTCTTGACGCGCTGTGAACATTCGCGGCAGCTCGGTTTCCATGGTCAGGTTCGAACTCGGCACAATCATGCCTACGTGGTAATAGGTGGCTTGCGAAGCGGAAGTTTTGATAGCGGCGTGCATCATCGGACTTCTCCTAAGCAAAATCAGTCAACTGTCATTGGCAATTTTCATGCAGGTTCCGTAGTTTTCGAGCATTAGGTCTCGTAATTTTAGCTTAGTCGCGTCTCGCTTTAGCGACCGACTATAGCGCCTCGTGGCCATTAATTCTGCATAACACCGTCCCTAAAGGTGGATTGATCTGAATTCGAATTCAGGTGAGCTAGTCATTCTGAGATGAGCGCGGTGACAGCCGCCACGGAGCGTTGCGCCGTCTTGGTTGTGGCTAGAACCCCCAACGAAACGATCAAGAATCCTGAAATTACCAGAACAAGCCAACTCGGCAAACTAGCTCGCGCATATTCGTGGACGATATCCTCATGCAGTGATCTGACAAGAAGAGCGCCCGTCAAAGCCACACCAAGCATTTGCCCAACTTGTCGACTGGTCGAGGCAATAGCTCCCGCCACGCCAGCCCGCGATCGCGGCATCCCCGCCATCGCGATTATGTTCACCGGCGTGTTCGCCGCCCCGAAAGCAAATCCAAAAAGCACATAAGAAATGAACAGCAAGTACAGCGAATAGTTTGACGCGAGGTAAATGGTCAATAGGGCGGCGATGACCAGCGCAAATCCCGATAAGAACAGGGGGCGAAGAACCCCGGATGTCGCTGTTAGCCTCCCAGAAACCTGGGCTCCTACGGCGGTCATCACGGCCATAGGGACGGTGAAGAGCCCCGCTTTCAGCGGCGAGTAGCCGAGCACGCTTTGCAGAAAGAACGTATTCAGGAAGAGGAAGCCACCGATCGAGGAGTAATTTGCTACTGCGATCAGGGAAGCAAACGAAAACGGTATGCTCTTGAAGAACCGTAGATCTATCAACGGCTCACGCCGGCGTGATTCATAGAAGACTAGTCCAGATACAGAACAGACCGCCATGAGGATAGTGACAACGAGGATCTCGGTGCTTGTGTTGCCGCTCGAGAATTCAATGATGGTGAAGACGAGTGAGAACAAGAATGCGAGCATCAGTATTTGGCCTATCGGATCGAATGCTCTTGGTTCCTCGGCTTTTGATTCGGGCACGAACTGTCGAACCAGAATTACCGTTACTATCACTATCGGAACATTGATGAGGAAAACAGACCGCCAGCCGAAAATCTGGACTAATGGGCCACCGAAGAGCGGCCCGCAGGCCATTCCAATTCCTACCACAAATCCCCAAACTGCAAAGGCCTTAGCCCTCGCCAGCGGTTCCTTAAATATATTTCCGATAAGGGACATTCCCGAAGGATTCAACATTGAGGCACCGAGAGCTTGCAACACTCGAAAAGCGATGAGCCAGTCCTGGGATTGCGCCATCCCGCTCAGAAGAGACCCTAGACCAAATACTGTCAACCCGGTCAGGAAAATTCTCCTTCTACCAAACCTGTCGCCTAGTGATCCGCTGAAGATTAGGAAGGCGGCGAGCGTTAGCAGATAGGAAGCGACTACCCACTGGAGCGCCGACAGGGATGCGTCCAACTGCGTCTGGATATCGGGCAGCGCAACATTGACGATAGTATTGTCCATTTGTACCAAGAATGTGCTGGTGCAGCAGAGGGCAAGGATCAACCGCATCCGGAGTCGGCTCCGGCTGGGCTCCGCCTGGGCTGCGGAGCTTAGCGGCATCGGTTTCTCTTCATTGCTGTTCGAGTTTCGCAATGTGGGGGGCTCTGTGAGCGTCCGTGCTGGCTGGCCGTAGCTCCTGTTGCGTGTGCTAACGGCGAGGTTCTCGGTGTGTCGGTGGAACCAATGCCTGAAACGTGAGGATTAGCTCGAGAAAATGGAGTCTACCTTCCCGGGTGTCCGAATGAAAGATTCCGCGCTGACCTACGACAATTTCGCGCGTAGGCATCTTCATCGTCTTACCTAAGAATGCCCGTATGGCGCGCCTGTCGGGTGGTGGATCGATGGCTCGATAGCCCGGACGACGGGGTTGACGTTGGCCGAGCGCAAGGCTGTGCCGAAGACGATCGCGACCCGCGACGCACGAGCGGACAGGGCAGGCAAGGGGCCCCGACCTGAAAGATTCCGCGCCGTACCTTCAGACCGCCACACGCAAGAATCTGGTCCGCTCGCCGGCGCGGGCCCAAGTTGCGCTAGGGCGTTGAGTCTGCGTGCAGATCGGCCCCGGCTCGGCAAGTTCGCGCCCTGACGGCAGACTCGGTTGCAGCCGGCGTCCGCCTTCTTCTCAGGCCGCCGCGCGGCCTGCATCCTCACCGGACGAAACCGCGTCGCCTACGATCGACCCTCGTGCCCCTCGACGGTAATGAGCGATCCCACCGGATCGCCCGGTTAGTCGCCGTCGTCGCGGGAATCGCCGGTCTGCTGTTGTGTGTCTTGGTTCCACTGCTGCCGGTGAAGCAGACAACGGCGACGATCCTGTGGCCTCAGGGCACCACCGCAGACGCGAATATCACGCAAATCACGGCTCCGCTCGTGTCCGGGGCGCCCCGTGCGCTGGACATCTCCATCCCCTGTTCGGCGATGGCCACCTTGCCCGCCAATGGCGGTTTGGTGTTGTCCACCCTCCCCGCCGGCGGAGTGAATACCGGCAAGGACGGGCTCTTTGTGCGCGCCGACAAAGACACGGTCGTCGTCGCGTTCCGGGACTCGGTGGCCGCGGTGGCACCCCGCTCAGCGATTGCCGCCGGCCGCTGCACCATCCTGCACACCTGGGCCGACGCCGGCGGCGCAGGCGCAGACTTCGTCGGCATTCCCGGCGCCGCAGGGACTCTGCCGGCCGAGAAGAAGCCGCAGGTCGGCGGGATCTTCACCGACCTGAAGGTCCCCGCCCAGCCCGGACTGTCGGCTCGCATCGACATCGACACGCGGTTCATCACGACGCCGACCGCCATGAAGACGATCGTGATGATCCTGGGTGCGTTGGCAGTCCTGGGCGCCATCGTTGCCCTGGCGGCCCTGGACCGTCTTAGCAGCGGGGGAACGCTGCGCAATTGGCGGTCCCCTATCGATTGGCTCGCCCGATACCGGCCGGGTAAGCAACGGCCAACATGGTTGCGCGTCGGCTTCGCCACGTGGCTCGCCGACGCCGGGGTGATCGCCTCGCTGCTGCTCTGGCATGTCATCGGTGCCACCTCGTCGGATGACGGCTACAACCTGACGATCGCCCGGGTCGCGCCGAAGGCCGGCTACGTGGCCAACTACTACCGCTACTTCGGGACGACGGAGGCTCCGTTCGACTGGTACTTCACCGTCCTGTCCAAGATGGCGTCGATAAGCACCGCCGGCGTATGGATGCGCCTACCGGCCCTGCTGGCCGGAATCGCCTGCTGGCTGATCATCAGCCGCTGCGCGTTGCGGCGGCTGGGACCGGGCAGGGGCGGGCTGGCATCCAACCGGATCGCGGTGTACACGGCGGGCGCGGTCTTCGTAGCCGCCTGGCTGCCGTTCAACAACGGCCTGCGGCCCGAGCCGTTGATCGCCTTGGGCGTGCTGGTCACCTGGGTGCTGGTGGAACGCGCGATCGCGCCAGGGCGACTGGCCCCGGCCGCGGCCGCCATCATCGTGGCGATGCTGACCGCGACGCTGGCACCGCAGGGGTTGATCGCGCTCGCCGCGCTGTTGACCGGCGCCCGCGCCATCGCCCAGGCGATCCGGCGGCGCCGGGCCACCGACGGCCTGCTGGCACCACTTGTCGTGCTGGCGGCATCGTTGTCGCTGATCACCGTGGTGGTGTTCCGAGACCAGACGCTGGCCACGGTGGCCGAATCGGCACGCATCAAGTACAAGGTCGGGCCGACGATCGCCTGGTACCAGGACTTCCTGCGCTACTACTTCCTCACGGTCGAGACCAATACGGACGGGTCGATGTCGCGTCGATTCGCCGTGCTGGTGATGCTCTTCTGCATGTTCGGGGCGCTGGTGGTGCTGCTGCGGCGCGGCCGGGTGCCGGGGCTGGCCAGCGGCCCCGCGTGGCGGTTGATCGGCACCACCGCGGTCGGCCTGCTACTGCTGACGTTCACGCCCACCAAGTGGGCCGTGCAGTTCGGCGCGTTCGCCGGACTGGCCGGCGCGCTGGGGGCGGTCACCGCGTTCATCTTCGCCCGGATCGGCCTGCACAGCCGCCGCAACCTGTCGCTGTACGTCACCGCGTTGCTGTTCCTGCTGGCGTGGGCCACCTCGGGTATCAACGGCTGGTTCTACGTCGGCAACTACGGGGTGCCGTGGTTCGACATCCAGCCCGTCATCGCCAGCCATCCGGTGACGTCGATGTTCCTGACGTTGTCGATCCTGACCGGACTGCTGGCCGCCTGGTACCACTTCCGGATGGACTACGCCGGGCACACCGAAGTCAAGGACAACCGGCGCAACCGCGTCCTGGCCTCCACCCCGCTGCTGGTGGTCGCGGTGATCATGGTCCTGGGCGAAGTCGGGTCGATGACCAAGGCCGCCGTGTTCCGCTACCCCCTCTACACCACCGCCAAGGCCAACCTGGCGGCGCTGACGTCGGGACTTTCACCCACCAGTTGCGCGATGGCCGATGACGTGCTGGCCGAGCCCGATCCCAATGCCGCTCTGCTGCAACCAGTTCCGGGGCAGACCTTCGGGCCGGACGGCCCGCTCGGCGGCATCAACCCGGTCGGCTTCAAACCCAACGGCGTGGGCGATGACCTGAAGTCCGACCCGGTGGTGACCAAGCCCGGGCTGGTCAATTCCGACGCGTCACCCAACAAGCCCAACGTCGCCTTCAGCGACTCCGCGGGCACCGCCGGCGGCAAGGGCCCGGTCGGAGTGAACGGCTCGCACGCGGCGCTGCCGTTCGGGCTGGACCCCGCACGCACACCGGTGATGGGCAGCTACGGCCAAAACAAGCTGGCCGCAACGGCCACCTCGGCGTGGTACCAGTTGCCCGCCAATTGGAAAGAGCACATCGGAGCCCAGCCGCTGGTGGTGGTCTCCGCCGCCGGCTCCATCTGGTCCTACAAAGAGGACGGCAACTTCATCTACGGCCAGGCGCTGAAGCTGCAGTGGGGCGTCACTCGCCCCGACGGCAGCACCCAACCGCTTGCGCAGGTCCAACCGATCGACATCGGGCCGCAACCCGCGTGGCGCAACCTGCGATTCCCGTTGACCTGGGCGCCGCCGGAGGCCAACGTGGCGCGCATCGTCGCCTACGACCCGAACCTGAGCCCCGAGCAGTGGTTCGCATTCACCCCGCCCCGGGTCCCGGCGCTGGAAACGCTGCAGCGGCTGATCGGGTCGCAGACCCCGGTGTTGATGGACATTGCGACCGCAGCCAACTTCCCCTGCCAGCGCCCGTTCTCCGAACACCTCGGCATTGCCGAACTGCCGCACTACCGCATCCTGCCCGACCACAAACAGACGGCGTCGTCGTCGAACCTGTGGCAGGCCAGCTCGACCGGCGGACCGTTCCTGTTCACCCAGGGGCTGCTGCGAACCTCGACGATCTCGACGTATCTGCGTGGCGACTGGTATCGCGACTGGGGATCGGTGGAGCAGTACTACCGCCTGGTGCCGGCCGATCAGGCGCCGGACGCCGTTGTCGAACAGGGCGCGATCACCGTGCCCGGCTGGAGCCGGCAAGGACCGATTAGGGCCCTCCCATGACTGTGATGAACCGTGACGAACAGCCCGGCACCGCAACCGCGGACCGCAATGACATGGGCCGCGACGTACGGGTCACCCGCTGGGTGGCGACGATCGCCGGCCTGGTCGGCTTCGTGTTGTCGGTCGCGACACCGCTGCTGCCCGTCGTGCAGACCACCGCGATGCTGAACTGGCCGCAGCAAGGCCAGCTCAATAGCGTGACAGCGCCGTTGATTTCACTGACGCCGGTCGACATGACGGCCACCGTGCCGTGCAGCGTGGTGCGCGACATGCCGCCGGCGGGCGGGGTGGTGCTGGGCACTGCACCCAAGCAGGGCAAGGACGCCAACCTCAACGCGTTGTTCGTTGTCGTCGGTAGCCAGCGCGTGGATGTCACCGACCGCAATGTGGTGATCCTCAGCGTGCCGCGCGACCAGGTGTTGTCCCTGCGATGTCAGCGCATCGAGGTCACCTCGACGCACGCCGGCACTTTCGCCACCTTCGTCGGGTTGACCGATCCGGCGGGCAATCCGGTCCGTGGTGGCTACCCCGATCCGAACCTGCGCCCGCAGATAGTCGGGGTGTTCACCGACCTGAGCGGTCCCGCGCCGCCGGGACTGCAGCTCTCGGCAACGATCGACACCCGGTTCTCCACCACGCCGACGACGCTGAAACTGCTTGCGATCATCGGTGCGATTGTGGCCACCGTCGTCGCGCTGGTCGCGCTGTGGCGCCTCGACCAGGTGGACGGCCGCCGGATGCGCCGGCTGATCCCGGCCAGCTGGCGCACCTTCACCCTGGCCGACGGCGCGGTGATATTCGGGTTCCTGCTCTGGCACGTCATCGGCGCGAACTCGTCGGACGACGGCTACATCCTTGGCATGGCGCGAGTCGCCGACCACGCCGGCTACATGTCCAACTACTTCCGCTGGTTCGGCAGCCCGGAGGACCCCTTCGGCTGGTACTACAACCTGCTGGCGCTGATGACCCACGTCAGCGACGCCAGCCTGTGGATGCGGTTGCCGGACCTGTTCGCCGGGCTGGTGTGCTGGCTGCTGCTGTCGCGTGAGGTGCTGCCCCGGCTGGGGCCGGCGGTGGCATCCAGCAAGGCCGCCACCTGGGCGGCGGGCATGGTGCTGCTGACCGCGTGGATGCCGTTCGACAACGGTCTTCGCCCCGAGCCCATCATCGCGCTCGGCTCGCTGGTCACCTACGTGCTGATCGAGCGGTCGATGCGGTACAGCCGACTGACGCCAGCCGCGTTGGCGATCATGACCGCGGCGTTCACCTTGGGTGTCCAGCCCACCGGCCTGATCGCGGTGGCCGCGTTGGTTGCCGGCGGTCGTCCGATCCTGCGGATCTTGGTCCACCGTCATCGCCTGGTCGGCACGTGGCCGTTGGTGGCCCCGATGCTGGCCGCCGGCACTGTCATCCTGACCGTCGTGTTCGCCGATCAGACGCTGTCAACGGTGTTGGAGGCCACCAGGATCCGCACCGCGATCGGGCCCAGCCAGGCCTGGTACACCGAGAACCTGCGCTACTACTACCTCATCCTGCCCACCGTCGACGGTTCGCTGTCGCGCCGGTTCGGCTTTTTGATCACTGCGCTGTGCCTGTTCACGGCGTTGTTCATCATGTTGCGGCGCAAGCGGATTCCCGGTGTGGCCCGCGGCCCGGCGTGGCGGCTGATGGGTGTCATCTTCGGCACTATGTTCTTCCTGATGTTCACCCCCACCAAGTGGGTGCACCACTTCGGGCTGTTCGCCGCGGTGGGGGCGGCGATGGCCGCGCTGACGACGGTCTTGGTATCACCATCGGTGCTGCGCTGGTCGCGTAACCGGATGGCATTCCTGGCGGCGCTGTTGTTCATGCTGGCGTTGTGCTTCGCCACCACCAACGGCTGGTGGTACGTCTCCAGCTACGGCGTGCCGTTCAACAGCATCATGCCGAAGATCGCCGGAATCACCATCAGCACAATATTTTTCATTATGTTCGCAATTGCGGCGCTGTACGCGGCCTGGTTGCACTTCGCGCCCCGGGGTAGTGGCCAAGGGCGGCTGACCCGCACTATGACGGCGGCACCGATATCCATCGCGGCCGGCTTCATGGCGGTGGTGTTCGTCGCGTCGATGGTGGCCGGGATCGTGCGCCAGTACCCCACGTACTCCAACGGCTGGTCCAACTTGCGGGCCTTCGCCGGCGGCTGCGGCCTGGCCGACGACGTGCTCGTCGAACCGGATGCCAACGCGGGCTTCATGACACCACTGCCCGGCGATTACGGCCCGCTGGGTCCGCTGGGCGGGACCAACCCGGTTGGCTTCACGCCCAACGGGGTGCCGGAACACACTGTCGCCGAGGCGATTCGGATGAAACCCAACCAGCCCGGCACCGACTACGACTGGGATGCGCCGACAAAGCTGAAGACGCCGGGCATCAACGGATCCACCGTGCCGTTGCCCTACCAGCTTGATCCTGAACGGGTTTCGCTCGCCGGCACCTACACCACCGGCGCACAGCAGCAGAGCCGACTCGCCTCGGCGTGGTACCCGCTGCCCAAGCCCGACGACGGGCATCCGCTGGTGGTGGTGACCGCCGCAGGCAAGATCGCCGGCATCAGCGTGCTGCACGGGTACACCCCCGGGCAGACCGTGGAGCTGGAATACGCCAAGCCCGGCCCCGGCGGCGATCTGGTACCGGCCGGGCGGATGGTGCCCGACGACCTGTTCGGGGAGCAGCCGAAGGTGTGGCGCAACCTGCGCTTTGCCCGATCCCAGATACCCGCGGACGCCGTCGCGGTCCGGGTAGTGGCCGAGGACCTGTCCCTGACGCCGGAAGACTGGATCGCGGTGACCCCGCCGCGGGTGCCGGACCTGCGCTCGCTGCAGGAATACGTCGGCACGACGCAGCCGGTGCTGCTGGACTGGGCGGTCGGGCTGGCCTTCCCGTGCCAGCAACCGATGCTGCACGTCAACGGCGTCACCGAGATCCCGAAGTTCCGCATCACACCGGACTACAACGCCAAGAAGCTGGACACCGACACATGGGAAGACGGCACCAACGGCGGCCTGCTCGGGATCACCGACCTGCTGCTGCGGGCCCATGTCATGGCCACCTACCTGTCGCGCGACTGGGCCCGCGACTGGGGGTCACTGCGCAAGTTCGACACCCTGGTCGACGCCCCTCCGGCACAACTCGACTTGGGCACCGCGACCCACAGCGGATTGTGGTCGCCGGGGAAGATCCGGATCAAACCCTAACTTTCGGCGCGAATAGTCAGCGTGTGGCGGGCGTCGTCTGGTTGACGACGGCGCCGCCGCCGTCCAGCGCCTGAAGTTGGTAGTAGCCGTCTTTGCTTCCACTCAGGCCTCCGGTCAGCGGGATCGGGGTGTCGTAGCCGGCCCAGGCGACGGTGGTCAGCGGTGTCAGGTCGCTGCTTTCCGGGCCGTGCAGTGCCCCAGCCCAAGAAGGCGTTGCCGCCCGGTAGCTGTTGCAGGTTGCCCATGGCGCCGGTGCTGAGGTTGCCGGGGTGGGTCTGTGTCCGGATCAGGGTCGCAAGGCCGGCGGTCCGAGAGACAGGTCTCCGCCGGGGGTTACGGTGCTGATCACGTTGGCCGCAGGGCGCGGACGTGCCGGACACCGAACGCTCTACTCGTTTCCGGAGAAACGAGACAAGACGGCGGCTGGCTACTCAGCGGCCGATATCCGTACGGCGACGCCGAGCCCTGGTGTTAAACAGGAATCAGTCCGTGCTTGCGCGCCAACCGCCACCACTGCTGCTTGTCCCGGAGCAGGTGCATTGACCTGCGCAACAACAGTCGCGTTTGGTGCGGATCGACGACCGCGTCGATGAACCCGCGCTCGGCGGCGATCCACGGGATCGCCATGTTGAGGTTGTAGCCCTCGACGAAGTTCTTCCGGATCTCTTGCGCCTCCGGCGTGGTCGGGTCGGGGAAGCGCTTCATCAGCAGCTGTGCGGCGCCGTCGGCGCCGATCACCGCGATGCGCGCGGTGGGCCAGGCGAAGTTCAGGTCGGCGGCCAGCTGCTTGGATCCCATCACCGCGTAGGCACCGCCGTAGGACTTGCGGATCGTGATGGTCACCTTCGGCACGTCGGCTTCGACGACTGCGTACAGGAAGCGTCCGCCGCGCTTGATGATGCCGTTCTTCTCCTGCTCGACCCCCGGCATAAATCCGGGGGTGTCGACCACGAAGACCAAGGGGATCTTGAAGGAGTCGCAGAACCGGATGAACCGCGCCGCCTTGTCGGAGGCTTCATTGTCGATCGCCCCGGACATGTGCATGGGCTGGTTGGCAACAATGCCCACCGATCGGCCGTCGACGCGTGCGTAGCCGGTGATCATGGCCTGACCGGCCTGGGCGGCAACATCGAGGAAATCACCGTCGTCGAAGATCCGCAACAGGATCTCGTGCATGTCGTACGCCGTGTTGTCGGAATCCGGCACGATCGAGTCGAGTTCCAGGTCGTGGCCGGTGATCTCGGGCTCCAGCCCGGGGTTCACGATCGGCGGATCGTCGAAACAGTTGGACGGCAGAAACGACAGGAAGTCGCGCGTGTACTGGAACGCGGCGGCCTCAGACTCCACCACCTGGTGGATATTGCCGTAGCCGGCCTGATAGTCGGCCCCACCCAGCTCGTCGAGGCTGACATCCTCGCCGGTGACGTCCTTGATGACGTCGGGCCCGGTGACGAACATGTAGCCCTGGTCGCGCACCGCGACCACGAGATCCGTCTGAATCGGCGAATACACCGCTCCCCCAGCGCATTTGCCGAGGATGATGGAGATCTGCGGCACCACACCGGACAGCAGCTCGTGGCGGCGGCCGAGTTCGGCGTACCACGCCAGCGAGGTCACGGCGTCCTGGATCCGGGCGCCACCGGAGTCGTTGATGCCGACGATCGGGCAGCCGACCATCGCGCACCACTCCATCAGCCGGGCCACCTTGCGGCCGAACATCTCCCCGACCGTGCCGGCGAACACCGTCTGGTCGTGGGAGAAAATCCCGACCGGCCGGCCGTTGATGAGGCCGTGTCCGGTGACCACGCCGTCGCCGTAGAGCGCGTTGGGATCGCCGGGCGTGCGACACAGCGCGCCGGTCTCCATGAAGGTGCCCGGATCGACCAGCTCATAGATGCGGGCGCGGGCGCTCGGGATGCCCTTCTTGTCGCGCTTGGCGGCGGCCTTCTCGCCGCCGGGCTCTTTGGCCAACTCCAGGCGAGCCCGCAACTCGGCCAGCTTCTCGGCTGTCGTGTGAGCGCGAGAAGGCTCTGTTCCCGTCACTACGTGCCTACCTAACCTGTTCTGACTTGTCCGGCTGCCGCTCAGCCTCGATGTCGGCCAGCGCGCGGCTCATGTGTTCGCCCACCTTGGCGATAATCGGCTCGTCGATGGCCTGGATGTGCTCGCCACCGATCGGCACGACCTCGAGGTCGGAGACGTACTCGCCCCAGCCGCCGTCCGGCTTGCGAACGGCGTACCGCGGCTCGAACATGATCGCGTCGTCATGGTAGCGATCGGCCATGTAGAGGGTGACATGACCGTCGTACGGCTGGATCTCGGCGGTGTCGATCGCCCGGTTGTCCAGATACGACGTGCGCTGGTGCTCGATGATCCCGGCCGGGATCTGCACACCGCTCTGGCCGACCGCGTCGAGCACGAACCGGATCTGGCCCTCGTCGTCCAGCTCTTCGAGCTGCTCGTACGGGATTGCGGGGATGGTGACGTTGAACGTCTTCTCGGCGAACCGGGCGTAGCGGTCCCAGCGCTTGCGGATCTCCTCCTTGGTCTGCGGGATCTCCTCGCCGGCACGCACCGCGTCGATCAGCCCCACGAACTGGACGTCCTTACCCAGCCGCTTCAGCCCGATCGCGCATGCGTAGGCCAGAACGCCGCCCAGCGACCAGCCGGCCAGAATGTAGGGCCCGTCGCCCTGCATCTCGATCAGCTTCGGAATGTAGGCCGCCGCACGCTCTTCGATCGACCCCTCGACCCGCTCCAAGCCGTACATCGGGGTATCCGACGGCAGCCGGTTGAGCAGCGGCTCGTACACCACCGTCGAGCCGCCGGCCGGATGGAACACGAACACCGGCACCCTGGCCTGCTCACCCTCCGGGCGCGGCCGCAGGGTGCGGACGAACCCGTCGATCGTGCCGGCCTCCAGGTAGCCGCGCACCTTGTCGGCCAGCGCCTCGATGTTCTCCGAGGTCAGTACGTCCTCAGCGGTGATCGGGCCTTCGGCGCGCTCGGAAAGCCGCTGGGCCATCTTGGCGGTGGCGGCCTCGTCCAGCTTGGGCAGCGCGTTGAAGATCCCGCCCGGGGACTTGCCGGTGACGACCGCCCAGGTGGCGAAGGTGACCCGCTCGGCGGCATCACGCGGCGGCACGTCGGAGTTGAGTGCCTTTGCAACCGCTTCCTGGCTGAGCGCCTCTGCGGCCCCGGTCAGATTCGGAGCCAGGTCAGGCTGCGCGCCGTTACCGGACGGACCCGACGGATCAGTCGGTGGTGGCGGAAGCGGCACCTCAGACGCCGGCGGTGCCACCGGCGGCACGTCCGGTTCTGCCGGTGCCACAGATGTTTCGGGGGTGCTGCCCGGACCGCCGGTCACCAATTCGGCCTGCGCCTTGGCGATCTCTTCAGCTGTCTGCGTCTGCTGGAACTCGTGCAGCTGCTCGACCTCGTCGCGGTGCTCGATCGCGTACTCGATCAGTTTCTCGACGTTGTAGAGGTTGGCGTCACGCACGGCCTGCAATTGAATCGGCGGCAGGTCGAAGTCGTACTCGACGCGGTTCTTGATCCGCACCGCCATCAGCGAGTCCAGGCCGAGCTCGATCAGCGGCACCTCCCACGGCAGGTCCTCGGGCTCGTAACCCATGGCCGCCGCCACGATCGTGCCCAGCCGCTGCCCGATGGTTTCGCCCGAATCGGGTGACCATCTGCCGAGGTCGGACCGCATGTAGCGGTTGGTCAGGCTGTCCGTCAGAGTTTCCGCCTCCGGCTCCTCGACAGGCGCCACCGCTGCCGGAGTCACCCCAGCTGCAGTCCCGGCCGCGATCGCCGTGCCGGCGCCGACCGCGGCCGGCAACACCGACTCTCCCCCGCGAGCGGGAGGTGCCCCCAGACCATCCCGGGCCACCAGGGCGTCGTACACCAGGGTGAACGACTCGTCGATGCGGGCATGCACCTGAACCGAGGCGCCGCCGGGATGCCGCGTCATCGTGGTCACCAGCCGGGCGCCCTCTCCGGGCACCGCGCGTTGCTCCGCGGCGGTCAGTTGTGCGTCGGAAAGCACCTGCGCCGCAGCGGCTTTCACCAGCGTCGCCAGATCCGTCGTTTCCTTGGGCGCGTACTCCCAGACGTGGCGGCCGTCCGGCAGCGCGACATGGGTCCCCGGCATCGTCACCGAGCCGTCGCCGGAGAAATGCGCGTCCAGCCAGTGCTCTTTGCGCTTGAACCGGGTCGGCGGAATGTTCGCGTAGTCCTGGGGTCCGGTGGCACGCGTAAACAGAGTGCGCATATCCAGGTCGTGGCCGTACACATAAAGCTGCGCCATCGTCGAGACCATCGACTCGACTTCGTCCTGCTTGCGGGCCAGCGTCGGGATCAGCTGGGCGTCATGCAGACCGGCAGCAGCCGTGGTCAGGCCCACCTGCATCAGCGCCACCGGGTTGGGGGCGAGCTCCAGGAAGGTGGTGTGCCCGCTGTCGACGGCGTTGCGGATCCCGTGGGTGAAGTAGACGCTGTGGCGCAGGCCCTTCTTCCAGTAGTCGACATCGTGGATCGGGTCGCCGCCGGGCTTGATGTAGCTGCCCTCGTGCACGGTGGAGAAGATCCCGGCCGTCGGGCTCATCGGCTTGATGCCCTGCAGCTCCGCCGTGAGCTCGCCGAGCAGCGGATCCATCTGCTGGGTGTGGCTGGCGCCCTTGGTCTGGAACTTACGGGCGAACTTGCCCTCGGACTCGGCGCGGGCAATGATCGCGTCCACCTGCTCGGGCGGGCCACCGATGACGGTCTGGGTGGGTGCGGCGTAGACGCAGACCTCGAGATCAGGAAAGTCGGAGAACACCGTCTTGATCTCGTCGGCGGAATACTCCACCAGCGCCATCAACCGGATGTACTCGCCGAACAGCATCGCCTCGCCCTCACCCATCAGGTGCGAGCGCGAGCAGATCGCGCGAGTGGCATCACGCAGTGACAGGCCGCCGGCGAAGTAGGCCGACGCGGCCTCGCCCAGGGACTGGCCGACCACCGCGGCAGGCTTGGCGCCGTGATGCTTGAGCAGCTCACCCAGCGCGATCTGGATCGCGAAGATGGTGACCTGGGTGGTCTCGATGCCGTAGTCCTGCGAGTCGTCCAGGATCAGCTCGAGCACCGAGTAGCCCAGCTCGTCGGAGACCAGCGCGTCGACCTTCTCGATCCATTCGGCGAAGACCTCGTTGCGCAGGTACAGGCTCTTGCCCATCTTGCGGTGCTGCGCGCCGAAGCCGGCGAGCACCCACACCGGACCGGTGGTCACCGGCCCGTCGACGCTGAACACGTTCGGCGACTGCTTGCCCGCCGCAACCGCCCGCAGACCCTTGATGGCTTCGTCGTGGTCGTGGGCCAGCACCACCGCGCGCGAACGGCCGTGGTTGCGCCGCGACAGCGACCGGCCGATCGACTCCAGCGACGACGCCCGGCCTTCGGGGCTGTCCATCCAGTCCGCCAGCTCCTCGGCGGCGGCCTTCTTGCGTGAGGTGAGAAACGCCGACACTGCCAGCGGAATCAGCGGCTTTGAGACCTTCGGCTTCCTCTTGTGCCGCAAGCTCTTCCAGCGCAATTTCTTTGAGGCGCAGCGCCTCCTCGGTGACGCCGGGCAGCTCGTATTCGTCGTCGTCGTCGGCCGAGGGGGTGTCGGTGATGATGTTGCCGAAGTCGTCGAACCGCAGCGAGTGTCCTTCCATCGTCGGCGCCTCGGCCGACTCGGTGGCGGCTTTCACGTCGGGTTCGGGCTCCGGCTCACGCTCGATGACATCGCGCGGCAGCACCTCGCGCACGACCAGGTGCGCGTTGGCACCGCCGAAGCCGAAGCTCGACACTCCGGCCAGTGCGTAGCCGCCATAGCGCGGCCAATCGGTCGCCGTGTCGATCACCTTCAGGTGCATCGCATCGAAATCGATGTACGGGCTGGGTCCGGCGAAATTGATCGACGGCGGCAGCTTGTCATGCTGTAGCGCCAGCACCACCTTGGCCATACTGGCCGCACCGGCCGCCGACTCCAGGTGGCCGACGTTGGTTTTCACCGCGCCCAGCAGTGCCGGCCGATCGGCGGGACGCCCCCGACCCACGACGCGGCCCAGCGCCTCGGCCTCGATCGGGTCACCAAGAATGGTCCCGGTGCCGTGCGCCTCGATGTAGTCGACGGTGCGCGGATCGATACCGGCGTCCTTGTAGGCCCGGCGCAGCACCTCGGCCTGCGCGTCCTGGCTGGGCGCGATCAGGCCGTTGGACCGGCCGTCGTGGTTGATCGCACTGCCGGCGATCACGGCCAGAATCTGGTCGCCGTCGCGGCGCGCGTCGTCGACCCGCTTGAGCACCAGCATGCCGCCCCCCTCGGAGCGGGTGTAGCCGTCGGCATCCGAAGAGAACGACTTGATCCGACCGTCGGCAGAAAGCACCGCGCCGAGCTCGTCGAAACCGATGGTCACCATGGGCGTGATCAGCGCGTTCACCCCGCCGGCGACGACGACGTCGGCTTCGCCGTTGCGCAGTGCCTGCACGCCCTGATGCACCGCCACCAGCGAACTCGAGCACGCGGTATCGATGGTGACCGAAGGCCCGCGGAAGTCGTAGAAGTACGACACCCGGTTGGCGATGATCGAACTGGCGGTGCCGGTGATGGCGTAGGGGTGTGCGACCGTCGGGTCGGACACGGCCAGGAAGCTGTAGTCATTGGTGGAGCTGCCGACGTACACGCCGACAGACTCGCCGCGCAGGCTCGACGCCGGGATGCGAGCGTACTCGAGCGCCTCCCAGGTCAACTCCAGCGCCATCCGCTGCTGGGGATCGATGTTGTCGGCTTCGGTCTTCGCCACCGCGAAGAACTCGGAGTCGAAGCCCTTGATGTCCTTGAGGTAGCCGCCGCGGGTGCGCGCCTGCGCGACGCGCTCGGCAATCCGCGGCTCCTCGAGGAATTCCGACCAGCGGCCCTCGGGCAGGTCGGTGATCGCGTCGCGGCCTTCCAGCAGCGCCTGCCAGGTCTCCTCAGGGCTGTTCATGTCGCCGGGCAACCGGGTGGACAAGCCCACGATCGCGATGTCGACACGCTCGGCCGGGCCGTTGCGCGTCCAGTCCATATTGTCATCGGCCGCTGTGTCTTTTTCGGGTTCGCCCTCGATGATCCGCGTCGCGAGCGATTCGATGGTCGGATGCTGGAAAGCCACCGCGACCGACAGCGTGACACCGGTCAGGTCTTCGATGTCGGCGGCCATCGCCACCGCATCCCGCGACGCCAAGCCAAGCTCCACCATCGGCACTGACTCGTCGATCGAGTCCGGTGACTTCCCGACGGCATTGCCCACCCAGTTGCGCAGCCACTGCCGCATCTCGGGAACCGTCATGTCGGGCTTCTTGGCGGGTAGATTCCCGGCGTTCTCGCCGGCGGCGGGAGTGTCCTGAGAAGCCGAGTTCTCCTGGGGCTCGTCTATGTCAGCCATGGTTACCGGGCTCAGTCCGATTCGGTGGCGAAGACCGTCGGGGAACCGACGCCACTGCGCAGGCTGCCGTCGAGGTAGGCCGCACGGCATGCGCGGCGGCCGATCTTGCCGCTGGAGGTTCGGGGAATCGTTCCGGCCGACACCAGCAGCACGTCACGCACGGTCACCCCGTGCCCCACGGCGATGGCTGCCCGGATGTCGTCGGCGATGGGCTGGTAGTCGAGTTTGTGCGCACCGGCGGCACGTTCCGCGACGATCACCAACTGTTCCGAAGTGTCCTCGGCGTCGAATTTCAGGCCGGCGTGCGGGTCGTCGAACACGTTCTGCGGCAACTGGTTGGCCGGCGCCGAGAAGGCGGCCACGTAGCCGACCCGCAGCGCCTTGCTGGATTCCTGCGCCGAGTACTCGAGGTCCTGTGGGTAGTGGTTGCGCCCGTCGATGATGACCAGGTCTTTGATTCGGCCCGCTATAAAGAGGTGGCCCTTGAAGTAGGTGCCGTAGTCGCCGGTGCGTACCCACAGCCCGTCGTCGGCAGCTCCCTCGGCGTGTGACTCGCTGATCCGCGACTTGAGGATGTTCTTGAAAGTCTGGGCGGTTTCCTCTTCCTTGTTCCAGTAGCCGATACCCAGGTTGTTGCCGTGCAACCAGATCTCACCGATCTGCCCGTCCGGCAGCTCGCTGGCCGTGTCGACGTCGACGATGACCGCCCATTCGTCGACACCGACCTTGCCCGCGGAGACCTGCGCGACAGCGTTCGGCGCGTCGGCGGCTACCTCGACGAAGCGCTGGTTGTTCAGCTCGTCCCGATCCACGTGGATAACCGTCGGCCGTTCGTCCTTCGGGGTGGTCGAGACGAACAGCGTCGCCTCGGCCAGACCGTAGGACGGCTTGATCGCCGTCTCCTGGAAGCCATAGGGCTTGAATGCTTCGTAGAACTTGCGCATCGACGCCGGCGATACCGGCTCGCTGCCGTTGAGGATCCCCTTGACGTTGCTCAGGTCCAGCGGCGGCTCATCGTCGCGGGGCACGCCACGCATCGCGGCGTGTTCGAACGCGAA
The DNA here is from genome assembly GCA_963763005.1 of uncultured Actinomycetota bacterium. Taxonomy (GTDB): domain Bacteria; phylum Actinomycetota; class Actinomycetes; order Mycobacteriales; family Mycobacteriaceae; genus Mycobacterium. Next base: position 915,374 of record CAVXMI010000002.1, on the reverse strand, counting down.
GTTCGGCGCGGCCGAGAAGGTGCCGCCGATATCGTCGGGCTTGCGCGCGAGTTCGCGGATCCAGCGGCCGGGCCGGCGCACGAACGCGGCCGGCGTCATAAAGGTGAAGCTTTGGCCGAGCACAGGCGCCAGCAGCGCCGTGATCAGGCCCATGTCGTGGAACAACGGGAGCCAGCTAACGCCGCGGTCACCTTCGCTGCCCTCCAGGGCATGCAACACCTGCAGCACATTGGTGGGCAAGTTCAGATGGCTGATCTGCACGCCGCACGGAATGCGGGTCGAGCCGGAGGTGTACTGCAGGTAGGCGGTGGTGTCCTCGCCCGCCTCAGGCTGTTGCCAGGTGGAGGCGACCTCGGTGGGCACCGCGTCGACGGCGATGACACGAGGCCGTTCCTTGGCCGAACGGGCGCGGATGAACTTGCGGACACCTTCGGCGGAGTCACTGGTGGTCAGAATCGTGGACGGGGTGCAGTCGTCGAGCACCGCGTGCAACCGGCCGACGTGACCCGGCTCGGCCGGGTCGAACAACGGCACCGCGATCCGGCCCGAGTACAGCGCGCCGAAGAAGGCAACGAGGTAGTCCAGGTTCTGCGGGCACAAGATGGCGATGCGGTCACCCGGCTGGGTGACCTGCTGCAGACGGGCACCTACCGCACGGTTGCGGGCGCTGAAGTCGGACCACAAAATGTCGCGCGCGACACCGTCACGTTCGGTGGAGAAATCCAGGAACCGGTAGGCCAGCTTGTCGCCACGAACCTTCGCCCACTTCTCGACGTGACGAACCAGGTTGGTGTTATCCGGGAACCTGATCTTTCCATTCACGATGAACGGGTTGTGGTACGCCATGCCGCCCTCTCCTGTCGCAACAACTTAGGTCGGCACCGCCGACGGATATATATCTGCGTGCGGACCGGCCCTCGGCCGGCGCACGCTGCGTGTGCGCCGGTGGATGCCAGCTCTGACCCGACTGAGTCAACCACATACTCTTAAATATCTCTTAATGTTAAGGGGCGGCGCGCGGCAGACCAAATCACAAGGTACCGCTGATCGCGCCCACTATCGCCGCCCTGGGGGCTGTGTCCCACTGCCCGGCTCCTACTCGGGCCGATCCGGCCCGCTCGAAATGTCCGGGTCGCCCGGGCGGTCATCCGTGTTTGGGATGCGGCGCCTTCTCGATGAGCCCATGCGCCCAGTTCAACGTCCATTCGGTCGCCGGCTCCCCGTCCGAGTTCCAGAATTCGGGGGTGGCATACAACGCGTGGACCGGCTGGCCGGCGCCGCCGGCCAGCGTGTTCAGCGTGGTCGGCAGGTTAGCGGGACTGAACGCCTCTTGCGGTGCGGCGCAGATCAGATCGCCCGCGGCACAGATCTCTTCGGTCCTACTGTCGAGTGCGCCGAAACCGCCCGGCCGCGCGCCGGTCATGGTCAAGCCGAGGCCGGACAACACCGGCACCTCATGCAGGGTGACCTCGGCGCCCTCCCCCGGCGGGCTGGGCGGGATATCGTTGCCCACACCCTGCTGGCGACGGCCGTCGGCGATCAGTGTCACGCCGAGTACCAGGTCCTCATCGACAGGTCCGCGGCCGTTACCAATGTCGCTGGCCACATCGCCGGCGATCACCGCGCCCTGCGAGAAGCCGATCACCACGTAGCTGGTCAACGGGCATTTGTTGTTCATGTCCGTCATCGCCTGGACCATCGCGCGGGTGCCTTCTTCCCGGCTGTCGTTGTAGGACATCTGACCGTCTGCGCTCAGCGGATTGTGGAACTGCGCGGTGTAGGGAACCGTGTACGTCTGCACCCGGGATTCGGGGAACTGTTCGGAGATCGGCCCAGTCACATTGAGCAGCAACGCCTTCGGAAACTGCACCGGGTTAAGCGGATTGTCCTGCGGTGACGACTCCCAGGTACCGGGGACGGCGATCAGCTGGACGTCCGGGCAGGACGCGTCCTGGTAGGCCGGTCGGGGCTTCCGCGGATGGGATGTGGTGGGACCCGGGGTCAGCACACCGGGCGGTACCGCGCCGGGCGGGGATTCCGGGCGGCGCAGCAAGATGACCCCGGCGACGATGATCAGCGCCACGACGGATGCCATCGTGCCGGCCGCTATCCAGGCGAGGATTCGGTGGCGTCTACGCCGGGATTTCTTGGCCATGTTCTCCTGCCAGCAGAGTCGGTGGGTCCCTCGAGAGGTCCCGGTACGAATGCGGTGGAAGGCGGTAACGCGCACCTTCGCGCCCTAACTCACCCGCGCAGCGTGGTAACGCGGCCGTACCGCTCTCTGCTGCACCCTTCTCTACACGGTACCGGCTCGTCGCGCGGCACCGTCCGTCCTCCGGGCGCCGCCAGGCGGCGCGCATCGCGGCCGGGTTAGCGGATGGCGCCGACGATATCGCCCGACATGGCACCCAGCTGTGGCCCCCACGAGCCCCAGCCGTTGTCACCGCCGCCCGGGAAGTCAAAGTGGCCGTTGTGCCCGCCGACGTCGCGGTACTGCTGGTAGAACATCCGACTGTTGCCCATGGCCTGGCCGGCATCGCCGATCATGGCGGCGGGATCACTGGCCCCTGCGTTGGTCGGACTGAAGACCCATATCCGGGTGTTGTTCTGCGCCAGCAACCCCGCATGCAAGTACGGGTCGTGCCACTTCCACCGGCCCAGCTGTGGGGCTCCCCACATCCCGTTGCCGTCTACACCGCCGAATTGCTGCAGGCCGGCGAGGATCGCGCCGTTCGTGGTGGTGTTCGACGGGTACAGAAAGCCCGACAACGAGCCGGCGAAGCCGAATCGGTCGGGGTGGAAAGCCGCCAGCGCCATCGCGCCATAGCCACCCTGAGACGCGCCCACGACACCATGGCCGCCCGGGGCCAGGCCCTTGTTGGCGGCCAGCCAATCGGGTAGCTCGCTGGACAGGAAGGTGTCCCACTGCTTGCTGCCGTCCTGCTCCCAGTTGGTGTACATGCTGTAGGCGCCACCGGCCGGCGCCGCCACCGAAATCCCCTTGCCGGCCAGCGTGTTCATCGCGTTACCCGCGGTGACCCAGTTACTGACATCCGGGCCGGCATCAAAGGGGTCCAGCAGATATACCGCGTGCGGTCCGCCGGCCAAGAAGGCCACCGGGATGTCCCGGCCCATCGCTCCCGACGGCACCATCAGGGTCTCGTAGCCGGCGGCCTTGGCCGTGCCCGCGGATCCTGCCGTTACCGGGACACCACCCAAACCGAGCGACAGTACGGCAACGCAGAGCACCCTTAGCAGCACTGACAGACCCCGTAAGCCCCTCATGTCGACCTCCATCGTGTATCGCTGTGCGGCTCACAGCGTCCAGCATCCGCGGCGCAAACCCCGGCCCGCAGGTAGCTAACCACACCCCGCGCTGCGGAATGAAGGGATGGGACAAAGGGAAATGCTGAACGGCGGCGAACCCGAAGGGTCGCCGCCGTTCAGCGCGTTGGTGCTTTGACGCCCAGAGGTGTTCTAGGTGCCCTGGGTGCCCTGGGTGGTGCCGGTGTTGGGCGTCGCACCCAGCGTCTGCTGCAGATCAGGCTTCATAGCGTTGAGCTGCGCGCCCCAGTACTCCCAGCTGTGCGTACCAGTGTCCGGGAAGTTGAACACGGCATTGTGGCCGCCCGCGGCGTTGTACGCGTCCTGGAACTTGATGTTGCTGGTTCGCACGAAGCCCTCGAGGAACTTGGCCGGCAGGTTGTTGCCACCCAGATCCGACGGCTTGCCGTTGCCGCAGTAGACCCAGACGCGGGTGTTGTTGGCGATCAGCTCCGGGATATGGAGCGACGGGTCGTTACGCGCCCACGCCGGGTCCTGCTTCGGGCCCCACATGTCCGCGGCCTTGTAGCCGCCGGCGTCACCCATCGACAGGCCGATCAGCGAGGGTCCCATCGCCTGGGAGGGGTCGAGCAGGCCCGACATCGAGCCGGCGTAGACGAACTGCTGCGGGTGGTAGACCGCCAGCGTCAGCGAAGACGAACCGGCCATCGAAAGACCAACGGCGGCGCTACCGGTCGGCTTGACGCTCTTGTTGGCGGACAGCCACTGCGGCAGCTCGCTGGTCAGGAAGGTCTCCCACTTGTAGGTCTGGCAGCCGGCCTTACCGCAGGCGGGCTGTACCAGTCGGTGTAGAAGCTCGACTGTCCGCCGACCGGCATGACGATCGAAAGGCCCGACTGGTAGTACCACTCGAACGCTGGGGTGTTGATGTCCCAGCCGTTGAAGTCGTCCTGCGCGCGCAGGCCGTCGAGCAGGTACACCGCCGGTGAGTTGGCGCCACCGCTCTGGAACTGGATCTTGATGTCTCGGCCCATCGCCGCTGAGGGCACCTGCAGGTACTCAACCGGCAGGCCCGGCCGCGAGAACGCTCCCGCGGTCGCCGAGCCGCCGACAACACCGACCAGACCCGACAGCAGGGCCGCACCAACGGCGCCCACCATGAGTCGGCGCGGCATACCCGTCACGGCGCCACGAAACCTGTCTACAAGCTTCATCCTTGCTTCCTCATCCTCATTCTTTTAGGCGCATCCTGTATGTCGGGCGCATCCTCAACTAGGTCGGACTGCGTGCGCTGAGCGCTGCAGTGCCCGTGTAGTCAACCACAACTTTGGGCGTCCGCTCTCCTCGAGCGCGTCGCTGAAACCGTCATCCGGCGGTGATTCGGCGTGATTTTCGGGTCTGAAAAGGCGACCGGAAGTCGCATTTCCGCATGTGCTTGCGGTTCGGAGCCCGCTGGTAACGGCTCGAATGTGATGTTGCTGTCAGTATTCGGCGCGGTGGCGGACCGAGCGGGCGGGCAATCGATCGAAATCTGGCCAAAATTACCTCCCGCGGGGCCGGCCCGGTCCGCGGATTCCGGCCCCGAACCGCCACCCTCATTCACGAGGCGGGGCAGGCGGGACGTCAGGCACGTCGAGCCCACACCGGACGAGTTCGAAGAGCGGAACGCGGTCGATCCGGTACCGGGTGAACTCAAAGGAGTGCACCACGTTCGAGACGAATTGGTGCACAGTCATCGGCGCCCGCACCGAGTTCAGCACCGCCTGGGTGGCAGGGCACTGCAGAGCCGCCTCCGCCTCCGCAACCCACTGCTGGTCGAGGTAACCCGGAATACCCGGATACCGCTTGACCCATGGACCGTCAGCGATCACCCAGTCCGGGAACAGGTTCTTGTCGTGGCCGATCCGGCCATGCTTGAGCCGCTCCGTGTGCGCGGCAAGTGGGTTTGCCAGACCGATCTGGTCGACTACTCTGACGTCGAGCCCGACGTTCATGCCCAGCATTCCCAAGTTGGTAAAAAACACTGTGTGCTGCGGCTTTGGTGCCTCCTTACCGCCCGGGGCAGTTCCCGGAGGCGGCTGGATCATCGGCACGAGGTCCCACTGGGTATAGTTGCCAGACGGCAGCAGTAACGCTCCTTCGGGGGTGTTGTCGAGCGCCGTCAGGACGGCGGCCATCCTCGGGTAACCGAGGTAGTCGGCTGCGGTCAGTGGATGCGCTTGTCCGGTGGCCTGCGCGTAGAAGCGGCGCTCGTCGACGATCCCCGTGTAGGTGACGTGGGTGGCGTCGTCGCCCATCCCCGGCGAGTTTGCCGCCCACAGTGACCAGCCCGCGATCCCCAGCCAGAGCACGCTGACAACACCGGCCAGCCAATAACCGGTCTCTCGCGAGAAGTCCTTGCCGTCGGGCAGTGCCACAGGGATGACCGCCACCGGCGCCAGCAAACAGGATAGCGGCGCCAGCAACACCCGGCCGTGCATGAAGTCGCCGCCCTGCCGAATCCAGTACAGCGCCTGCAGCAGGCCGCTGCCGACCATGAAGGCCACCACGGCCGGCGGGCTCTGCACCGCCCGGGCCATCCGCCCGTAGTCGGGCGCCACCACGGGGCGCAGGAACGACGGCCGACGGCGCGCTGACATCAACAGCAATCCCAGCGGCACCAACAGCACCAGCGGCACCCAGAGCGCGTACGGCTGGTTGAAGTTCGAGAGATAGATCATGCCTTGCGACCACTTGTCGCCGGCGGCGTCCTTGGCCAGGGCGGTACCCGGCACCAGCAGCCCGTAGTAGCCCATCCGGAAGATCTGGTAGGCGACCGGCAGCAGGCCACCGGCCACCACGATCAGCGCGCGACGGCGCCGGCTCCGGGCCGCGATCAACATCATGATCAGCGCGAGTCCGCCGATCAGCGCCAGCTCGGGCCGGACCAGCACGCTGCATCCCGCGACGAACGCCAGCGCACCGATAAAAGCCCGGCTCTGCGGACGGACCCTCAGTGGCTGCGCCCAACACACCATCATCCACCACAACAGCCCCAGATAGGCCAGCACCAGCCCGCTCTCCAGACCGGACGTGGCGAAGTCGCGTGCCGGTGGCACCGCGATGTAGACCAGCGCCCCGGCGGGCAGCATGATCGCCCGACGGCCCCGCAGGCTGGGTGCGTACAACCGGCCCGTCCCCAGCATGAGCAATGCCACGCCCGCCACCGAAAGTGCCAGGGCCACAGCCAGCGCCACGTACTCGAGGCGCATCGGCCCACCCACCCAACTGGCCATATACAGCAGATAGGTCCAAACCGTCGAGGTATTCGCCTCCACGCGCTCGCCCATATTGAACACCGGCCCGTTGCCGGCCAACAGATTGCGCACAGTGCGCAGCACGATCAAACCGTCGTCGGCGATCCAGCGACGCTGCCAACTCCCCCAACCGAACAGCGCCGCGACCAGTGCCACGCTGATCCACAGGCTGACCCGGACCACTGCGTCATAGGGGAACACCGGCCACCTGACCCGCCTGACCGCTGGCCGGCGGGCCGGCGCACCGACCTGGAGGGCCTTGAGTTTGGAGCTAGCCGAAGGCAACAGCAGCACCAACTGTTCCAATCCACGCCAGCGCCAGCAGCTGCAACACCCGGTCACGCAGTGCGATGTCTTCGGGCTCCCCGGCCAGCCCGCCGTCGACGTCCACGGCGTAGCGCAGGATCGCGATGGTGAACGGAACCATCGACACCGCATACCAGGACCCCGAGTAACGGTCACGCTCGAACGCCCACAGCCCGTAGCACACCACCACCGCGGTGGCCGACATCGTCCAGACAAACCGTAGATAGGTGCTGGTGTAGCTCTCCAACGACTTGCGAATCGCCGCACCGGTGCGCTCGGCCAGTTGCAACTCGGCGTAGCGCTTGCCGGCCACCATGAACAGCGACCCGAACGCCGCCGTCAGCAGAAACCACTGGGACAGCGGGATGTCGGTGGCCGCGCCGCCGGCGATGGCCCGGATCAAATAGGCCGACGACACGATGCAGATGTCGATCACTGCTTGGTGTTTGAGGCCGAAGCAGTAACCCAGTTGGATGCCGATGTAGATGGCCATCACCAGCGCCAGGTTCGGCGTCAGCAGCCAGGCGATGGCCAGGGACGCCACACCCAGCACCGCGGCGAGGGTGTAGGCCAGCCACTCGGGCACCACGCCGGCCGCGATCGGCCGGAACCTCTTGGTGGGGTGCTCCCGGTCGGCCACCACGTCGCGCACGTCGTTGATCAGGTACACCGTCGAGGCGGCCAGGCTGAACACCACGAACGCCACGGATACCTTGATCAGCACCTCGGTGTAGTCGTAGCGGACACCGCGGCCCGCCGCAGCCAGCGGCGCGGCCAGCACCAGCACGTTCTTCACCCACTGCCGCGGGCGCATCGCCTTGAACACCCCGGCGACCAGGTTTGCCGGAGGGCCGGTCACGGAAGCCTCCAGGTCCTTACTCATACCGCCACACCTCTGTCCACTCGGACCGCTATTGCCGCAACCGCGGCACCGAGAGCAACGCCGGCCGCCACGTCGCTGGGATAGTGCACCCCGAGCAGTATTCGCGACAGCGCCATCGGCGGCACCAGCAGCGCGGGCAGCGGCAGGCCGGTGGCTCGGCCCATCAGGATGGCCGCGGCCGTGGTTGAGGTGGCGTGCGCCGACGGGAAGCTCAACTGGCTGGGGGTGGCGACATTCACCACAACGGCCGGATGGTGCGGACGCTGCCGCCGCACCACCCGCTTGAACAGCACTGCGGCCGCGTGCGCGGCGAAGCTGCCGGCCCCGGCCACGAGCCAGTCCCGGCGCCGGCGCGGCATGAGAATCGCACCGAACAACGACACGACCAGCCAGCCGATGCCGTGCTCGCCGAAGTGGGACATTCCGCGCGCCGTGGTCAACACCACCGGGCGATCAGCCAGCGCCGACTGGACGGCCACCATCGCAGCGACTTCGCCCCGCGGCGGCGCCGCCGGTTCAAGCATGTTCTGGCTCTTGGTTTGCCGCCGGGCCGGCTGCCGGCAGCAGCACCGTCTCCCACTTCTGCTTGCTGGACAGCACGGGCAACGCGTCGCGGTACATCCTGCGCATCTCGTCGAACCGGCGCGCCAGCTGACGCTGACGGCGCAGCGACTGCCAGAGCAGCGAGAACATCTTGGCCCGATCGCGTTTCCGGTAGACCACGCCGCACCCGTCGGCCGTCGTGACGGTGGCCCCGTCGATCGTGCACAGCCGGAACCAGCGCGCGTCCTGGGTCGGCACGTTGAACTGCGGGCGCTCATGGTGAGCCGGGTCGGCAACGGTGAGGTTGTTCCATATCCCGCGGGCCAGCTGGTAGCCGATGTACAGCGAGTTCACCGGCGGCTTCATCGCCCTGCTTTTGTGCGACGGTGGCGGCAGCTCGCTGGCAGCCGGCAAGACGACCGCGTCCGGGTATTCCTTGCGAATGCGGTGCACCTCTGGCAGCGCCGATTCCAGGATCGAGAAAATGTGCTCAGGGCCGGCGAGGAAGTCGTCGATGGCCTTGTTCTGAATGGCCACCGTCGAATATTCCAGGCAGGCAAGGTGTTTCAGCGTCGCCTTCAGGTGGCTGCGGACCAGCCCGATGGCGTCACCATCCCAGTGCATCGCCGCGACCACCAGCCGGTTGCGTAGATGGAAATAGGCCTGCCAGTCGATGGCGTCGTCCTTGTCGCTCCAGGCCATGTGCCAGACCGCTGCGCCGGGTAGCGTGACGGTCGGGTAGCCGTGCTCGGCGGCCCGCAGGCCGTAGTCGGCGTCATCCCATTTGATGAACAGCGGTAGCGGCTGTCCCAGCTCCTCGGCAACCTGCCGCGGGATCATGCACGTCCACCAGCCGTTGTAGTCGACATCGATGCGGCGGTGCAGCAGCTTGCTTTCCTCTTCGTCGTTGTCGTTCAACGGATACTCGGCGAAGTCGTGGTCGTACTCGGTATGCGGTGCGGCGGTCCACATGAAGTTCGACCGGTCCACGACTTCGCCCATGATGTGCAGGTGCGAAGGCTCCTGCAGGTTGAGCATCTGGCCGCCCACCAGCATCGGGGTCTTGGCGAACCGGTGCATGGCCAGCACCCGCAGAATCGAGTCCGGCTCGATGCGGATGTCGTCGTCCATGAACAGGATCTGCTGGCAATCGGTGTTTTTCAGTGCCTCGTACATGACCCGGCTGTAGCCGCCGGAACCGCCCAGGTTGGGCTGGTCGTGGATGGAGAGCCGATTGCCCAGCCGGGCAGCCGCGGCCGGGAAATCCGGATGGTCGCGCACCTTGTGCACGCCCTGATCGGGCACGATCACCGCGCCGATCACCTCGTCCACCAACGGGTCTGCGGTAAGTTCCCGTAGCGCGTTCGCGCAGTCCGCGGGGCGGTTGAACGTCGGGATGCCGACCGCGATGTTGGCCCTGCCCGGAGCCGGGGTGGTCGCGTACCAGCCGCCGCTGAGCAGGGTGACCGCGTTATCGGTGGTGATGTCGAACCAGATCCAGCCGCCGTCCTCGAATGGCCGCAGCCCCACCTCAATTTCGAGTACTACGGGCTGATCACCGGTGCCGGCGAACTGGCCGCCCTCGACGAAGATCCGCGCCCCGGTGGCCTTGGTCCGGTAGACATCGACGCGCCCGGCTCCCGTCAGCTCGACACGCAACACCACCGAGGTGCACGTTGACCAGCGTCGCCAGTAGCTGGCTGGGAACGCGTTGAAATATGTGGCGAACGACACCTCGGACTCGGCGCCGATCTGCAGCGAGGTGCGACTTGTCGCGTGCGCGCGCCGGGCGTTGGTGGTCGACTCCTCCAGGTACAGCTTGCGCACGTCGAGGGGTTCGCCCGGGCGCGGCAGGATGATTCGGGACAGCAGGCTCACGGCAGTCATCCGCGCGCACCTTCTTCCGCTCGCTCCGCTACCAGAGGGTCGCCGTCGCGCAGGTGCGGCGCGAGGACGTTGTCGTACATGTTCAGAGCGCTGGCAATGGCCATATGCATATCCAGATATTGATAGGTGCCCAAGCGCCCGCCGAAAAGTACCTTCGATGACGCGGTCTCGGACTTCGCCCTGGCCCGATAGGCGGCCAACAGGGCGCGGTCGGCCTCGGTGTTGATCGGATAGTAGGGCTCGTCGTCGTCTTCTGCGAACCTGGAGAATTCCCGCATGATCACCGTTTTGTCCGTCGGGTAGTCACGCTCGAGGTGGAAGTGGCGGAACTCGTGGATGCGGGTGTACGGGACGTCGAGATCGTTGTAGTTCATCACCGGCGTGCCTTGAAAGTCACCGATCGGTAGCACTTCCACCTCGAAATCCAGGGTGCGCCAGCCCAGCCGGCCTTCGGCGTAGTCGAAATAGCGGTCCAGCGGGCCGGTGTAAACGACCGGAGCTGACGGTGACTCTCGGCGCAAGTGGTCGCGGACGTCGAACCAGTCGGTGTTCAGCCTGACCTCGATGCGGTCGTCGGCGGCCATGGTCGTCAACCACGCCGTGTAACCGTCGACCGGCAGGCCCTCATAGGTGTCGCTGAAGTACCGGTTGTCGAAGGTGTAGCGCACGGGCAGCCGATTAATGACGGCAGCCGGTAGCTCAACGGGGTCGGTCTGCCATTGCTTGGCGGTATAACCCTTGACGAACGCTTCGTAGAGCGGCCGGCCGATCAGCGAGATGGCCTTCTCCTCGAAATTGGCGGCCTCGACTGCTCGGATTTCAGAGGCCTGCTCGGCGATCAACTGGCGCGCTTCCTCAGGAGTGAAGTACTTGCCGAAGAACTGTGAGACCAGGCCCAGACCCATCGGGAACTGATACGCCTGCCCGTCGTGCATCGCGAACACCCGGTGCCGGTAGTCGGTGAAGTCGGTGAACTGCCGCACGTAGTCCCACACCTTCTTATTGGAGGTGTGAAACAGATGCGCGCCGTACTTGTGGACTTCGATGCCGGTCTGCGGCTCGACTTCGGAATAGGCGTTGCCACCGACATGCGGGCGCCTCTCGACAACGAGGACGCGCTTGTCGAGTTGGGTAGCCACGCGCTCGGCAATCGTCAGGCCGAAAAATCCGGAGCCGACGACGAAGAGGTCAAAACGAGCGGTCATCGGTTGCCTAGGTTATCTGACCCTGCCGCCAAAACCCGATTTGGCGGCTCGGGGGAGTCCGGGTTCGAGAAGGTGAGCCGAAGGTCGCACCTAAGGTCGCGATTGCCTCACGATTCGATATAACCACTCTAGTCACAGCAACCTCACTCGTACCATCGACCTTGTGGGTTTCATGCCGTGCAAGACAGGCAGGACAAACCGACACAATGCGCAGTCCAGTTTGAGTAGTCCAGATTGAGGAGACTTCCGTGCCGAATCGACGCCGACGCAAGCTCTCGACAGCCATGAGCGCGGTCGCCGCCCTGGCAGTCGCGAGTCCATGTGCATATTTACTTGTCTACGAATCGACCGCAGGCACCGAACCGGCTCCTGAGCACCACGAATTTGTGCGGGCGGCCAGCGTGGCCGACCTGCCCAGCGAGCTGATGTCCGCACTGTCGCAGGGGCTGTCACAGTTCGGGATCAACTTGCCGCCGGTGCCCGCCCTGGGCGGCAGTGGTGATGTCGGCACGGGCCTGACCAGTCCGGGGTTGATGAGCCCGGGCCTCACCGACCCTGGCCTGACCAGCCCCGGCCTGACGCCCACGACGCCCGGGTCTCTCGCCCTACCGGGGACCACGCTGACGCCGACGACTGGTGCGGGAGTGAACCCGGCACTCACCAACCCCGCGCTGACCAGCCCCACCGGCCTGGCGCCGGGCCTGACCAGCCCGACGGGCCTGAGTCCGGTCGGTACCGGCCCCAACGAGATCCCGATCACAACCCCGGTCGGGTTGGACCCCGGTGCGGACGGCACGTATCCGATCCTGGGTGATCCGACGCTGGGCTCGATGCCGGTTACCAGCCCGGCCGGCACCGGCGCCACCGGCGGCGGCGGGCTCGTCAACGACCTGATGCAGGCCGCCAACCAGTTAGGTGCCGGTCAGGCCATCGACCTGCTCAAGGGCCTGGTGATGCCTGCGATCATGCAGGGCGTCCAGAACGGCGGCGCGGCCGCACCGGCCGGTGCCGCGTCCGCCATACCCGCCCCCGCCATCCCCGCCGTCCCCGCCGTCCCCGGCGTCCCGGCGGCGGTGCCAGCGGCGCCGGCCGCCCCGGCACTGATACCAGTCACCTGAGGCCGAAAAGGCCCTAAAACCTGTCACCTGACGGCACCGCAGAGTCACCCTGGGTCCCAGCAACCCAGCAACTCATCCTCTGCGGTGCCGTCGACAGGTTTTGCAGACAAATGCCGTGTCGCCTCATATGAAACATTAGAAACACACGTAACATCACCTGGTGCCGTCCCCCAGTCGCGCACCGACGATGTTGCTCACCGCTATCGCGGCGACGGCGGTCATCGTCTCGTGGGCGCTGAACCGTCCTCCTGTCAGCACCCATGAGCGACCACCGGCTCACGACACCCAGCTCACCGAGCAGCCGTTGATCGGGCTCGGCGGCGGCGTTACGGTCCGCGAACTCACCCAGGACACACCGTTTTCCTTGGTCGCGTTGACTGGCGACCTGGCCGGTACCTCCACGCGCGTGCGCGCCGAGCGCCCCGACGGGTCGTGGGGACCGTGGTACCAGACCGAGTATGAAACCGCGGCGCCCGATAAGGAGGTCGCGGGTTCGGCGGGGACTGCCGGGCCACGTAGCACCGATCCGGTGTTCGTCGGCACCACCACGACAGTGCAGATCGCGGTCACCCGCCCGATCGATGCGCCGGTGACTCAGCCGCCCACCGGGCCGACTCCGGTCGAGAAGCCGAGCGAGGAGCCCGATAAGGGCGGCCTCGGCTACCGGCCGGCCACGAAAGAACAGCCCTTCGGGCAAAATATCTCCGCCATCCTCATCTCGCCGCCGCAGGCGCCGGCCGGAACGCATTGGACGCCGCCGACCGGGGTTACCATGCCGGGCCAGGCGCCGCCCATCATCAGCCGTGCGGAATGGGGCGCCGACGAATCGCTGAGATGCGGTAGCCCGCAGTACGACAGGGCGGTTCGCGCCGCGGTGGTCCACCACACCGCAGGCAGCAACGACTATTCGCCGCTGGAGTCGGCCGGGATCGTCAAGGCGATCTACACGTATCACAGCAAAACCCTGGGCTGGTGCGACATCGCGTACAACGCGCTGGTCGACAAGTACGGTCAGGTGTTCGAGGGCAGTGCCGGTGGCCTCACCAAGCCGGTCGAAGGGTTCCATACCGGCGGATTCAACCGCGACACCTGGGGTGTGGCGATGATCGGCAATTTCGACGACGTGGCGCCCACGCCGATGCAGATCCGTACCGTCGGGCGCCTGCTCGGCTGGCGGCTGGGCATGGACGACGTCGACCCCGAGGGCACGGTGGAACTGGAGTCAACAGGCAGTTCCTACACCACCTTTCCGGGTGGCGCCATAGCGAAGTTGCCCGACATCTTCACCCACCGCGACGTCGGCAATACCGACTGTCCCGGCAATGCCGCCTACGCCCTGATGGATGAGGTCCGCGAAATCGCAGCGCATTTCTACGATCCGCCCGAGGAGCTGCTCAAGTCACTGGAGGGTGGCGCGATCTACGAGCGATGGCAGGCGCTGGGCGGGATGAACAGCGTGCTGGGTGCGCCAACCTCGCCGGAGTCGGAAGGGGATGGTGAAGCGCGGTACGCCACTTTCGCCAAAGGCGCGATGTACTGGTCTCCCGACACCGGTGCCCAACCGGTCACCGGCGCGATCTACGACGCCTGGGCCTCGCTGAGCTATGAACGCGGACCCCTCGGGCTCCCCACCAGCGCGGAGATACAAGAGCCGCTGCAGATCACGCAGAACTTCCAGCACGGAACCTTGAACTTCAAGCGGCTCACCGGCAATGTCAACGATGTCGTCAACGGGATCACGACGCCGTTGGCCACGCAACCACCCAGCGGCCCGCTGGTGCCACCCGAACACTTCTCGCTCCCGACGCACCCCGCCAACTGAACCGGCCCAGCTCCTCAGCGCCCCATTTTCGGCCCGTACTCGTCTGCGTCCTGTGCCCGACACACCGCATCCGACGATCGACCCCGCTCGGGTGCGCGATAACTTCCATGCGCTGCAAGCCGTTCTACCCGACGCGCGGATCCGCCACGCGGTCAGGGCGAATCCGGCCGAGATCGACGCGTGCGTTTCCGCTGGTATCGATGGCCGCCTGCTGACATTCGGGAACACCATCAACATTCGGGAACACCATCAAGAAGCCGTCCGCGGTGGCCCGGGCGCATGCGCACGGGACCTCCCGATCGCGTACGCGTCCGACGTGTCCGGAATCGGGGTTTTCGCCGAGGCGATCACGTCCTCGCTGACGCGCTGTTTCGGTACGAATCGTCGGCGACGGGGATGATGATGGGGACGAGCCCTAGGTACGCAGCGCCTTGGGCGGAACTGTGCATGCGACCAGCGAATCGGCGTCGAGGGTCGAGCGTGAGTTGGTTGACGTCGGTGCGTTGGGTGGTGGCCCAGGCCTCGACATGATGCACCTCGCAGTAGTAGCCAGACACGTCGCAACCGGGTGCGGTGCAGCCGCGGTCCTTGGCGTACAACACAATTCGCTGGTCCGGTGAGGCCAGGCGTTTGGTGTGATACAGGGCCAGGGTGTTGCCTTTGTCGAAGATCGCCAAATAATGATTAGCGTGGCGGGCCAGGCGGATCACATCACTCATCGGCAGCAGGGTGCCCCCGCCGGTGAGGCCTTTGCCCCGCAAGCGGCGGCATTTCATGACGAGTTCGTGAGCTTATTGAACGGTGGCGCGAAGGCGTATCTCAGCACCGAGATCACCAACGCCGAGCAGAATCTGCTGAACGCGGTGAACGCGCCGGCCCAGCCGCTGCCGGGCCAGTTGTCGAGCGGCGCCCGCCAGCAGATCGGTGGCGTAGTTGTCCTCCGGTCTGCTCAGGCCGCCGTGCGCTGGGCCAGCACACTTCACGCCCATGGGGCCGGCATCGGGCCGAAACGCGGGCGCGCGGGCAGTCTCCCAGATCGCCGCTGCAGCCCAGATTAGAACCACCAGCGCTCCAGCACCCGCGCGACGCCGTCCTCGGTGTTGGGGGCCGTGACCTCGTTGGCAGCGGCCAGCGCCTCGGGGTGTGCGTTGCCCATCGCCACGCCAAGACCGGCCCACAGCAGCATCGGCACGTCATTGGGCATATCGCCGAATGCCACCACGTCCGCGTCGGCGATTCCCAGTGGCTGGGCGACGTCGCGGACGCCAGTGGCCTTGCTGATACCCCGCGGCATGATCTCCACCAGACCATTGCTGGTGGAGTAGGTGAGATCACCCTCGTCACCGACATGATCGGCCAGCGCGGCGGCCATGTCCGCACTGGTGGCGCCGGCCTTGCGGATCAGCAGCTTGATCGCCGGCGCGCTGAGCAGGTCTTCTTGCGACACCTCGGTGTTGTCCGGGTTGAGCCACGCATGCTCGTAGCCCGGTGAGCTGACGAACTGGGGGGTCGCCGTGTCGTGTGCGCGCTCGCCGATCCGCTCGACTGCCAGCCCGGCACCCGGAATGACGCGTCTGGCGACCTCTGCCAAGGCTGCCAGGGTGTCGACGGACAGCGTGCGCACCGAGACCACCCGGTCGTTCGCGGGGTCGTAGATGACGGCACCATTGGCACAGACCGCCATCGGCGCGAAACCGAGCGCCTCGACGACCGGTCGTACCCAGCGCGGGGGGCGGCCGGTGGCCAGGATGAAGTGCGCACCACCGGCGACCGCGGCGCGCACCGCAGCACGGGTGCGATCGGTGACCGTTTCATCCTCGTCGAATAATGTGCCGTCAACATCGCAGGCGATGAGTGCCGGCCGGATCGGCCCTGTCACTGAAACTCCACCGAAGTAGATCCGCTTTTGCAACTGGCCGGTGTAGTCAGCGCGGTCCGCCTTCGAAGCGCCTCGGTGACGTCACGCCGTCGTACCCGCGCTCTCGCGCTCGCTCGGCCAATTCAGCAACTCGGAATTCTTTTGACTCCGCCGGGGTCGGTGCGCCGCCGCCCAGCCACCTTGGCACCCAGTACGCCCCCTCCGGATGCGGATACTGCTCCTGCACCCAGTAGAGCATCGACTGCATCGCTTGGCGCAGCACGGCGTTGAACTCTTCTGCGTCGTCGCCCTGCGGCCACAACGACGGCCCGATCGCCACGGTGATTGGAATCTTGTTGCGGAACAGGTTCTTTGGATGATCCTTTGGCCAAATCCGGTGCGCACCCCAGACAATCATGGGAATGATCGGCACCTGCGCCTCTATCGCCATCCGCGCCGCACCGGTCTTGAAAGCCCTGAGTTCGAAGCTGCGGCTGATCGTCGCCTCCGGGTGCAGCCCAACGAGCTCACCCTCCCGCAGTCGCTGCACCGCTACCGCGTAGGCGTCGGCCCCCACAGTGCGGTCCACCGGGATGAGCTGGGTGTGCTTGATCACGTAGTTGACCGCCTTCACCTCCTGCATCTCGGCCTTGATCATGAACCGCAGCCGCCGCCGCCGTTCCTTGGCGGCGATCGATGCGGGAATCCAGTCGACATAGCTGGTGTGATTGAGGGCGATCAAGGCGCCGCCGCGCTCGGGAATGTTCTCCAGGCCGCAATACGTGATTTTGTTGCCGTTCGCCGCGACGATCGATGGAACAAGAACTTCCATCATCCGGAAGAAGGGCTCTGCCATGTCTTAACTACTCCTTCCACCCGTACCGCGACTGATGCGGAGTACGGCCGGCCGCTCTCGCTGCTGCCTCGTCGGCCTCTATCCGAGCCGCCTCGGCAAAGGTCGGGGCCCCGCCGCCCAGCCGGCGCGGCACCCAGTACGCCCCGGTCGGCTGAGGATACCGCTGCTGCACCTGGTGCAGCAGCGTGTTCATCGACTTGCGCAGCTCGGTCTCAGTCAGCGAGATGTCTTCGGCGGCAGACAACGCCGCACCCACCGCCACAGTGATCGGCACCTTGTTGCGGCCCAAATGCCGTGGATGGTCCTTGGTCCAGATCCGTTGCGCACCCCAAACAATCACAGGGACGATCGGAACATCTGCTTCGCTCGCCATCCGGGCGGCGCCCGTCTTGAACTCCTTGAGTTCGAAGCTGCGGCTGATCGTGGCCTCCGGATAGACCCCGACCAGTTCTCCTTCACGTAACCGCTGCACCGCTATGGCATAGGCGCCGGCGCCGGCTCCCCGATCCACCGGAATGGTCCGGGTGTGCTTGATCAGGAAATTGACCACCTTCACCCGTTGCATCTCGGCCTTGATCATGAATCTCAGCCGCCGGCGCCGCCGATGCATGGCCAACGCGGCGGGCAGCCAGTCGACATAGCTCGTGTGGTTGATGGCCACCACGGCGCCGCCCCGGTCCGGGATGTTCTCGTCGCCGATGTAGGTGATTCGCGCTCCGGTAGCCCGGACCAGCAACTCGGCCAGGATCTCGAGAGTGCGGTAGGTCGGCTCCGCCATCGGTCACTACTCCGGCGCCCCGGCGGGATGGGCCCGTTGGGCGCGGCGAGCCGCTCTCACTGCTGCCTCCTCAGCGTCCAGGCGGGCTGCCTCTGCCAACGACGGGGCACCGCCGCCCAGCCGGCGCGGCACCCAGAACTCACCTGCCGGATGAGGTCCGTAGTGTTCCTGCGCCCGTTCCAGCAAGTGCTGCATTCGCGAGTGCAGCAGGCCGTTCAATTCGGCGGTGGGCAGCGTCGGTTCAATCGGTTCGCCGACCATCACCGTGATCGGCACCTTTGGGCGAAACATCTTCTTGGGGTGGTCTTTAGTCCAGATCCGCTGCGCACCCCAGACGATGTGCGGAATGATCGGCACCCCGGCATCGACCGCCATCCGGGCGGCGCCCGACTTGAATTCCTTGATCTCGAAGCTGCGGCTGATCGTCGCTTCGGGGTACACGCCGACCAGCTCACCGGCCTTCAGCATCGCGACGGCGGCATCGTAGGAAGCGGCCCCGTCTTGCCGGTCCACCGGGATGTGCCGCAGGCTGCGCATGATCGGGCCGGTGATCTTGTGGTCGAAGACCTCCTGCTTGGCCATGAACCGCACCTTGCGCCCGAGTCCTTGTTGGTAGCTGGGCAAACCTGCGAGGGTGAAGTCGAGATAGCCGGTGTGGTTGATCGCGATGACCCCACCACCGCTGGTGGGTACGTTCTCCACTCCGGCGACGGTGATCTTTAGACCCTGTACACGAAATATCAAACGGGCAAGCTGAATGATAGTCGCGTATACCGGTTCCACAGCTATTCAGCCTAGTGCTCCCGGCTGCCAACCGCCTGAAGTGGGGAAAAGAGGCTTCCTTGTCTTTCCCGGCGTCCCCGCCCGCCGTACCTGCGGCTGTCCGCCGATTCGCTGCCGGGCGGTCCGTGCGCGCGGTCTGGGTCAATGAGCTGGGCGGTGTCACCTTCCGGGTGGGCTCAGGCACCGAGTTCATCAAGGTGGCCCAGAGGCCGGCCGGGGCCCGGGCCTTCGGCTTCGCCGAGGAAGTGCGGCGCCTGCGCTGGGCAGCGCCGTTCGTAACGGTGCCGCCGGTATTGGATTTCGGGGTCGACGGAGACTGGGCGTGGCTGCGCACCGGCGGGCTGCCCGGTCTGTCCGCAGTGCACCCCCGCTGGCTGGCGGCGCCGGATATGGCGGTACGGGCGATCGGTGTGGGCTTGCGCACGCTGCACGACAGCTTGCCGGCGTCGTCATGTCCGTTCGACTGGTCGGCGGCCAGCCGGCTGGCCATGCTGACTCCGGCGCGGCGGGCGGATCTCAGCGACTCCCCGCCGGTCGATCAGATGGTGGTGTGTCATGGCGACGCGTGCTCACCCAACACGCTGATCGACGACGGCGGCCGCTGTTGCGGACATGTCGACTTAGGCGATCTCGGTGTGGCTGACCGGTGGGCGGACCTCGCCGTGGCGACCCTTGCGTTGCAATGGAACTACCCAGGCCGGAGCTGGGACGATGAGTTCTTCGCGGCTTATGGTGTCAAGCCGGACCCGCCGCGCATCGACTACTACCGGCGGCTGTGGCAGGCCGAAGATGGCGGCTCACGCTAAGCTCGAGGCGCCGCTTTGCGCGGAAAATGCACGAGGAGAAGTGGTCCCCGAAAGGTATTTGTGCAGATCACCAGTATCGGTCACGCCGGCTTTCTGATCCAGACCCAGGCGGGCAGCATTCTGTGCGACCCCTGGGTCAATCCGGCGTACTTTGCGTCCTGGTTCCCGTTCCCGGACAACAGCACGCTGGACTGGGACGCCCTGGGCGACTGCGACTACCTGTACGTCTCACATCTGCACAAGGACCACTTCGACGCGGAGAACCTGCGTGCGCACGTCAACAAGGACGCGGTGGTGCTGCTGCCCGACTTTCCGGTGCCAGACCTGCGAAATGAGCTGCAGGAGTTAGGGTTTCACCGGTTCCTCGAGACCACCGATTCGGTCAAACACCGGCTCGGCGGGCCCAAAGGTGACCTCGACGTGATGGTCATCGCCCTGCGGGCCCCGGCCGACGGCCCGATCGGCGACTCCGCGCTGGTGGTTTCGGACGGCGTGACAACGGCTTTCAACATGAACGACGCCCGCCCCGTCGATTTGGACGTGCTGGCATCCGAATTCGGCCACGTCGACGTGCATCTGCTGCAGTACTCGGGAGCAATCTGGTACCCGATGGTCTACGACATGCCGGCGCGCGCCAAGGACGCGTTCGGCACCCAGAAGCGACAGCGCGGGATGGACCGGGCGCGCCAGTACATCGCCCAGGTGGGGGCGACCTGGGTGGTGCCGTCGGCGGGGCCGCCGTGCTTTTTGGACCCCGAGCTGCGCGACCTCAACGACGACCACGGTGATCCGGCCAACATCTTCCCCGACCAGATCGTGTTCCTGGACCAGATGCGCGCGCACGGCCACGACCGTGGCCTGCTGATGATTCCCGGCTCGACCGCGGATTTCACCGGCGCGACGCTGAATTCGCTGAGCCATCCAGTGCCCGCTGGCGAAGTCGAGGCCATCTTCACCACCGGCAAGGCGGCGTACATCGCCGACTATGCCGACCGGATGGCACCCGTCATCGCGGCAGAACGGGCGAGCTGGGCCCCCGCGGCCGGCGAGCCGCTGCTGGAGCCGCTGCGTGCTCTGTTCGAACCGATCATGATGCAAAGCGACGAGATCTGCGACGGCATCGGGTACCCGGTGGAACTTGTTATAGGTCCCGAAGCCGTGGTTCTGGACTTTCCGAAACGAGCTGTGCGGGAACGGATTCCCGACGAAACGTTCCGCTACGGGTTCGCAGTCGAGCCCGAGCTGGTGCGCACCGTGCTTCGCGATCACGAACCGGACTGGGTCAACACCATCTTCTTGTCCACCCGGTTCCGGGCATGGCGCGTCGGTGGCTACAACGAATACCTCTACACGTTCTTCAAATGCCTGACCGACGAGCGGATCGCCTATGCCGACGGCTGGTTCGCCGAGACTCACGATGACTCCGCGTCGATCACACTGGACGGCTGGGAGATTCAGCGCCGCTGCCCCCACCTCAAGGCGGACCTATCGAAATTCGGTGTGGTGGAGGGCAACACGCTGACCTGCAACCTGCACGGGTGGCAATGGCGCCTGGACGACGGCCGTTGCCTCACTTCACGGGGTCACCAGCTACGGAGTTCACGGGCATGATGCAGTTCTACGACGACGGCGTTGTCCAGCTGGATCGCGCGGCACTCACGTTGCGCCGCTATCACTTTCCTTCGGGCACGGCCAAGGTCATCGCGCTGGACAAAGTCCGTGGCTACAAGGCCGAGCCGCTGGGCCTGCTCACACAGCGGTTTCGCATCTGGGGCAGCTCGGATCTGCGCCGCTGGCTGCCGCTGGACGTGAACCGGCCATTCAAGTCGACGTTGATCACCTTCGACATACCAGGGGCTCGGTGGCAACCGGCCTTCACGCCCGCGCGCCCGGACGATTTCACCACACTGCTGGATGAGCTGCTCGCCGCTCGCCGAACGTGAACCTACTGCGAGATCTGACGCGATTTTTCGCACTGAGGGCACGCTCGGCGAAACGTTAGAGGTCGGCCAGGGCCGCGCGACCGGCGTTGAAGCCGGGGATGAAGGTGATCCCGGGCCCGCCGTGGCATCCCGCACTGCCCAGGTACAGACCATCGACCGGGATCGGCTGGCCGAGAAAGCCTTTCGGGCCCGGGCGATTCTGACCGATCTGGTCCGGGTGCAACAGCCCGTGGCAGTAGTCGCCGCCCGGAGCGCCGAACATGACACCCATGTGCTTGGGCGTGAAGGTGGTGTGCCGAGTGATGCTGTCTTCGAAATTCGGCGCCAGCCGGGTGATCTTGTCGATCACGCGCTGACCCATTTCGACCTTCGCCTGACCGTAGTCAACGCCGCCCTCGATCGGGAACCACATCGCGAAGGCCGACGCGGCGTGCTTCCCCTCAGGAGCCAGGTCAGGATCGTGCAGCGACGGGATCTGCAATACGACGGTCGGATCGGCGGGCACGATCCCGCGGCGGCAATCCTCCCACTGCTGCTGCACCTCCTCCGGGGTGCAGAAGATGCCCATCGATGCCTGCATGGACGGGTCGTTGAGCGACTCGTAAGGTGCTGCGAAGGCGGGCGTCTCGTCCAGCGCGAAGTGCATCTGCAGGTAGCTGCCGCGGTGATCGATACGCGAATAGCGTTCCCGGATATCGGCGGGCAGCGCCGAGGGATCGATCAGGTCGTTGAGCGTGACGTCAGGTGCGATGGCGGAGACGACGATCGGGGCGCCCACGGTGTCCCCCGCCTCGGTGCGGACTCCGCTCACCCGGCCGTCGGCGACGAGGATCTCAGTCACCTTGGAACGCAACCGAACCTCGCCGCCGTTGCTCTGAAGCAGTCGGCACAGATGCGCGGTGAGCGAGCCGATGCCGCCACGCAGCTTCTTCATCTGCACGAAGTCGCCGTCGGGGAGGCCAAGCCCGAAGGCGAGCGCGGCGGCACTGCCCGGTGTGGCCGGCCCACGGTAGATGGTATTGACGGCCAGCACGGTCATCGAGCCGCGCAGAGCGGCGTGCTTCTCGCGGTCTGGAAAATAGCGATCCAACACGTCGGTAACCGACCCGAACAGCATGTCGTCGATTGCGGAACGTTCGAATTCATTTGTGGCGCAGGCATACATCTCGTCGAAGGTCTTTGGCAGCGTGCCGGCCTCGAACCGGCCCAGCGCCCGTGTCGGCGCCTGGCTCCACGCCAACAGCCCCGCCATTCCGGTGACGGCGTCTGCCCCGTGCACCTCGTTGAGATGGGTGAACATCTTCATCGGGTCGGTGTACTGGACCAGCGGATCGTCACCTACACCGCGCAGCGCTACCGACATCACGTCCAAGTCGACCGTCGGCAAGGTATCCAGGCCCAGCTCGCTGATCACCACCGCCGACGTCGGGAACTGCACCGATCCGGCGATCTCGAACTTGTAGCCGTCGAACAGCTCCACGGTGGAGGCCATCCCGCCGGCGTAGAGCTTGGCATCCAGGCACACGGTTCGCAGTCCCGCCCGCTGCAGCAGCACCGCCGCGGTCAGCCCGTTATGCCCTGCGCCGATAACTATCGCGTCGTAACCAGACATGTGCCGCCCTCCAGAAATGCAGGCTGGCACGCATGGAAAGTTTTGTCAATTATGACGAAACCGGACGCGTGACCCACGCCTGAGCGATGCCGGTCCGCAGCGACTCGAGAGCAACGTGACACACCCTCGCCAGCTCACCCAGGGATCGGTCGCTGCCCAGCATCCAGGCTTCCATCGCCCCGAAAACCGCGGCCGCGATGCAACGGGCGGTCACCGTGATGCGCAGCCGCGCATCGGGGGTCTGGTCTGCCGTGCAGCTACGGCGTTGCAATTGCGCCTCGATGGCGTCGGCGAAGTCTGCCTGGACATCCCGCATATGGCGCACGACCCGGTCCGGGTCGAGCTGGCCACCCCGCAGGGCGGCGATTTTCGCCACGGCTTCAACGTCATAGGGAAACGCGAAGATGGCCGATTGCACGGAATCCACGATCGATTCGTCGGCCGGCCTGGCGTCCAGCGCCGCGCGAAACCAGTGCAGTCCGGTGTAGTCGGCAAACAGTAAATCGTGCTTGGAGCTGAAGTGGCGATAGAAGGTGCGTAGCGACACCCCGGCATCCGCCGCGATCTGGTCGGCCGAGGTGTCCTCCACACCTTGGGCCAGGAATCGGACCAGCGCGGCCTGGCGCAACGCCTCCCGGGTGCGTTCGCTGCGCACCGTCTGCGCGGGGCGGACCATGGCAGTAAGGTACCCCAGAATTAGTTGTGTCAATATTGACAAAACTTCGCGGCGCGGTAGAGACTGCGCCCATGGTGTCGCTTCTTGTCCACGCTGTACTCGGGCTTGCCATCATCGGCTGGATCATCGCGTCGAACTCGAAGGTCTACGCCAAGCCGGCAGGCGGGGCGTGGTTCTCGCCGCTGGAATGCGCGTATTACTTCGTCGGCATCGCGTCGATCGCGCTGGGCTGGTACTTCAACATTCACTTCGTGCAGCAGTACGCGCACGGGTCGGCCAACCCCATCTGGGGCCCCGGCAGCTGGTCGGACTACATCCGGCTGATGTTCACCAATCCGGCTGCCGGTTCCGCCAGCCAGGACTACACGATCGCGAACGTGATTCTGCTGCCGCTTTTCACCATCACCGACGGCTATCGGCGTGGTCTGCGGCGTCCCTGGCTGTACTTCGTCTGCAGCCTGTTCACCAGCTTTGCGTTCGCGCTTGCCTGGTACTTCGCCACCATCGAACGGCAGCACCGGCACGAACAGTCCCGCGAGCGGGTGAACGCCTAAGCCCCGGGCTCCAGCACCTCGGTGCCGACGAACGGGACCAGTGCGGCAGGCACCCGCACACTGCCGTCGGGCTGCTGGTGGTTCTCCAGGATCGAAACCAGCCACCGGGTAGTGCCCAGCGTCCCATTGAGCGTCGCCGCGATCTGCGGTTTGCCGTTGGCATCCCGATAGCGGGTCGCCAGCCGGCGCGCCTGAAAGGTGGTGCAGTTCGACGTCGACGTCAGCTCGCGGTAGGTCCCCTGCGTCGGAACCCAGGCCTCGCAGTCGAACTTGCGGGCGGCCGACGAGCCGAGGTCGCCCGCGGCCACGTCGATGACCCGATACGGCACCTCGATGCGCGCCAGCATCTCGCGCTGCCAGCCCAGCAGCCGTTGATGTTCGGCCTCGGCGTCGGCGGGCGCGCAGTAGACGAACCCCTCCACTTTGTCGAACTGGTGCACCCGGATGATGCCGCGGGTGTCCTTGCCGTAGCTGCCGGCCTCGCGACGGAAACACGACGACCAGCCCGCATAGCGCAGCGGACCGGCGGACAGGTCGAGGATCTCGCCCGAGTGGTAGCCGGCCAGCGGCACTTCGGAGGTGCCCACCAGGTAGAGGTCGTCGGCGTCCAGCCGGTACACCTCGTCGGCGTGGGCGCCCAGGAATCCGGTGCCGGCCATGACCTCCGGGCGCACCAGCACGGGCGGGATCATCGGGATGAAGCCGTTGTCGACGGCCAGCCGCAGCGCCAGCTGCAGCAGGCCCAGCTGTAGCAGCGCGCCCCGGCCGGTCAGGAAGTAGAAGCGCGAGCCGGATACCTTGGCGCCGCGCTGCATGTCGATGAGGCCCAGCGACTCGCCGAGTTCCAGATGGTCCTTCGGATTTTCGAGCTGCGGGGCATCCCCGACGGCGTCGAGGACCGCGTAGTCGTCCTCTCCGCCGGCCGGGACACCATCCAGAATGACGTTCGAGATTGCCATATGTGCCGCGGTGAATGCCGTCTCGGCTTCGGCCTGGCCTGCTTCGGCGGCTTTGACCTGCTCGGCGAGATCCTTCGCGCGCTGCAGCAGCAACGGGCGCTCCTGCGCCGACGCGGCGCCCACGCTCTTGCTGGCGGTCTTCTGTTCGGCCCGCAGCGAATCTGCGGCCGAAATCGCGGCCCGGCGGGCGGCGTCGGCCGTCAGCAGGGTATCTACCAGCGCCGGGTCTTCGCCACGGCTGAGCTGGGAGCGGCGTACGGCGTCGGGGTCTTCCCGGAGCAGCTTCAGGTCGATCACGGCCGCAAGATTACTTTTGACGCCCGAGTCAGGGTGGGGCAGCACCCATGGAGATCCCGTGAGGCAACATGTGCAACATTTGTCACGCGGCTGGGTCGGCCCTGTCAGAATGGAGCGGATGTTGGACGCGCCCGAGACGGAACTCTCACCCGATAGCGACCCCGCCGGCACCCCCACCGCCGGTGCGATACAGCCGTCGGCCGGCTTCCGGTGGCCGCGTGGTTTACAGGCGTCAGCGACCAGGCGGGCGCTGCTGCTCACCGCACTGGGCGGACTGCTGATCGCCGGGCTGGTCACCGCGATTCCCGCCGTGGGCACCGGGCCGGGGCGGCTGGCCGGCTATATCAACAGCAATCCGGTGCCAAGCACCGGCGCCAAGAGCAATGCCGCCCTCGACCACGCCGCCAGCGGTGACTGCCTGACGTGGCCGGATGACACACCGGAGTCCGCGAGCATCGTCAGCTGTATCGAGGACCACCGGTTCGAAGTCGCCAAGTCCATCGATATGCGGACGTTCCCAGGCTCGGAGTACGCGCCCGAGGCTGCTCCCCCGTCACCCGCCCGCATTCAGCAGATCAGCCAGGAACAGTGCGAGGCCGCCGTGCGCCGCTACCTCGGCACCAAATTCGATCCCAACAGCAAGTTCACCATCAGCATGCTGTGGTCCGGTGACCGCGCGTGGCGCCAGGCCGGCGAGCGCCGCATGTTGTGCGGCCTGCACCTGCCCGGGCCGAACAACCAGCAGCTGGCCTTCAAGGGCAAGGTCGCCGACATCGACCAATCCAAGGTCTGGCCGGCCGGCACCTGCTTGGGCATCGACGCGACCACCAACCAGCCGATCGACGTTCCGGTCGACTGCGCGGCACCGCACGCAATGGAAGTCACCGGCACGGTCAACCTGGCCGAACAGTTCCCCGATGCCCTGCCTGCCGAACCCGAGCAGGACGGGTTCATCAAGGACGCCTGCACCCGGATGACGGACGCCTACCTCGCGCCCATCAAGTTGCGCACCACCACCCTGACGCTGATCTACCCCACGCTGTCGCTGCCCAGTTGGTCGGCGGGCAGCCGTGAGGTCGCGTGCAGCATCGGCGCAACGCTGGGCAATGGGGGCTGGGCAACGCTGGTGAACAGCGCCAAGGGGCAGCTGCTGGTCAATGGGCAGCCGCCGGTACCGCCGCCCGACATTCCCGAGGAGCGCCTGACGCTGCCGCCGATTCCCCTTCAGGTGCCGACCACCGCGCCCGCCGCCCCGGCGCAGCAGGTGCCGGCCACCCCGCCGAGCAATCAGCACCTGCCCCAGCAACAGCCGGTGGTCACGCCTTCCCGAGCACCGGCGTCCCCGGCTACCCAGGCACCGCCGTCCCCGCAGGCCCAAGCACCCCCGGCTCCGCAACCGCCGCCCCCGCCGGACGCCGGAGCGCCAGCGCTGCCACCCGCGCCGCCGGCGCCGGAAGCACCGCCGGCCGCACCCGCCGAGCCCGCTCCGGCAGGCTAGCCGGATGGCAGTGCGGATGGACCCGCAGCGGTTCGACGAACGGGTGTCCGACGCACTCGATCTGATTCCGCCCGAGCTGACCGCTGCCATGGACAACGTCGTCGTGTTGGTCGCCGACCGCCACCCGCGGGACGACGACCTGCTCGGGCTGTACGAGGGGGTGGCGTTGACCGAGCGCGACTCCGACTACACCGGAGCGCTGCCGGACGCCATCACGATCTACCGCGACGCGCTGCTGGACCTCTGCGATTCCGACGACGAAGTCGTCGATCAGGTGGCGATCACGGTGATCCATGAAATCGCCCACCACTTCGGCATCGACGACGCCAGACTGCAAGAACTGGGCTGGGCGTGATCATCGGTGTTGGCCGAGGCCGGCGCGGCATCCCGGATTTGTCCGCGCCCGGTGCTATGAACGGCTTATGAGCACAGGCTGCCGCGACTGCCGGGCGGGCTTGGATCACTGCCACGGCACTGTCATTCGCCATGCGGGAGGCCGATTACAGGGCCGGTCGGAATGCACCGAGCCGGACTGCGTCAGCCCCGAGCTGGTACCGCACACGTTCGTCGTCGACTGCGATGCCGTCGGGTGCGGATGTGTCGAATCTGTCGCGCTGGCGGTGTGATCGTCAGCCCATCGGGTCGCTGCTCGACGCCATGACGTCGGCGACTGAGGTCTCGGGCGCAGGGTAGAACGGGGGCGTCCGGGCTCCCCACCGCACACAACTCCACCGCCCGTCGGTGATCGGCACCAGGACCACCGACTCGGCATTGTCCAGATGGTTGTCCAGCACAAAGTTGCCGTCCACCCCGGCCAGCACGGCGGAGACGAGCCGGATCGCCGCGCCATGGCTGACGACCACAATGTCGCCGTCCCAGTCGTCGTCGTCCAGGTAGCGCATCCGCAGGTCGGTGAGCACCGGCACGTACCGGTCCAACACCTCGTTGGCGGTCTCACCGCCAGGCAGCGGCACATGCAGCTCACCGCCATGCCATCGGTTGTAGATGGCGTTGAATTCGGCGACCGCCTCGTCGTCGTTACGGTTTTCCAGCTCCCCGACCTGCACCTCGTGAATGCCGGCGACCTCGTGCGCCAAGACGTCGAGTTCCGCGGCGATCACCGCGGCCGTTTCCGACGCCCGGACGGCCACCGAGTGCGCGAGCATGGCGGGGCGAGGGCAACCGCCCCGCGCGAACGCCCGCGCCTGATCGCGG
The DNA here is from genome assembly GCA_963763005.1 of uncultured Actinomycetota bacterium. Classification (GTDB taxonomy): domain Bacteria; phylum Actinomycetota; class Actinomycetes; order Mycobacteriales; family Mycobacteriaceae; genus Mycobacterium. The sequence continues at coordinate 887,194 of CAVXMI010000002.1, read as the reverse complement.
CCCAAGGGTGTCAGCGCTGCCCCCGGCGGCAGAGTGTCCAACCGGCGCTCGACGTTGCCGAAGGACTGACCGTGCCGCACCAGCACCAAACGACCACTCATCGCCTCGACTCCGGATACTGGACCTGCTCGGGTTTGCCTGCCCGCAGCCGCGCCAGCCAGCTCGATGCCTCGTCCGACGGAGGCGGCTGCACGCCGCCGGTCTGCCCCGTCGGCCAGGAACCCAGATATCGCACATCAGCACAACGACGGTGCAGCGCCTTGAGTGCCTCGGCGACGGCGTCGTCATCGACGTGGCCGAGGCAGTCCACGAAGAACATGTAGGTGCCCAGTCGAGTACGGGTAGGCCGGGATTCGATCCGGGTGAGGTCGATGCCGCGCATGCCGAACTCGGTCAGCGCTTCCACCAGCGCGCCGGGCACGTTGGCGATGCGCAACACCGCCGACGTGCGATCGGCTCCGGTGCGCGCCGGGGGCGGCCCCGGCAGGCCGATCAAGACGAAACGGGTACGCGCGTTGGACTCGTCGACCACACCCTCGGCCAGCATCTCCAGTGCCCAGTGCGCGGCGGCCAGCGGTGACGTCACGGCGGCGTCGACCTGGCCATCGGCCACTTGACGGGCCGCGTCGGCGTTCGAGTACGCCGGGTGCAGCTCGACTCCGGGCAGATGGGCGGTGAGCCACTGCCGCACCTGTGCCGCCGCCACCGGGAAGGCGGCCAGGGTACGTACGTCAGCAGCGCTGCGACCGGGCCGGACGACGATGCTGAACGCCACGTCGAGCGTTGTCTCGGCGAACACCTGCAGGGGCTCGCCGATGGCCAGGCTGTCCAAGGTTGGCGCCAGCGACCCGTCAATCGAGTTCTCGATCGGCACACATGCATAATCCGCAACGCCGTTACGGACAGCGTCCAGAGCGGCAGGCGTGCTCTCGACCGGCAGCCGCTGCAGGGTGTTCGGATCGTGGTCGGGAACCAGTCCGGCTGCCGTTATCTGGAGCAGCGCCGCCTCGGTGAACGTCCCTTCCGGACCGAGGTATGCGATGCGGGCCACGCCCACAACACTAACGGCGCGCTACGTCCCTTCGGCTCTTGCGACGCCCAGCGGTCTAAGTTAACTTAGGCTTACCTAAATTCAGGAGGACCCGCCATGCCGCCGCCCACCAGCCCCACGCCGACGACTGCCGAACGTATTCGCAGCGCCTGCACACGGGCCGGCGACGCCCTACTGGCGGTAGAGCGCGAAGACCCGGTCGTCACACCTGTACACCACTTGATGTACGACGGAGCCTTCGCAGTGGCGGTTCCCGCTGAGCGCAGTAAAGCGGCTGGTTGCGGGGTGGCATGCGGATCGCAGGCGTTGCTGGAGCTGACCGACTATGCGCCGCTGCCGGTGCGTGAACCCGTCCGTTCGCTGGTATGGGTCCGCGGCCGACTCCATCTGGTGCCACCCGCGGCGGTGGCCAAGACGCTCGACCTGATCGCCACCGAGAACCCAAATCCGGTTCTGCTGCAGGTCGATACCCCGCGATCCGGCCCCGTCGACAGGGGAGACACCCGGTACACACTGTTGCGGCTGGAGATCGCTTCCGTGGTGGTGACCGACGCAACCGGCGCCGAACCCGTCGGCGTCGCCGACCTGCTCGCGGCCCGGCCCGACCCGTTCTGCGAGATCGAGTCAACGTTGCTGTGGCACCTGACCACCGCCCACGACGATGTGGTCAAACGCCTGGTATCCAGGCTGCCCGCGCAGCTGCGACGTGGACAGGTCCGTCCCCTTGGACTCGACCGGTACGGCGTGCGGTTCCGCGTCGAAGGCAGCGACGGCGACCGCGACATCCGACTGCCGTTCCACAAGCCGGTGGACGACATGAACGGGTTAAGCCAGGCAATTCGGGTGCTGATGGGTTGCCCGTTCGCCAACGGACTGCGCGCCCGCCGGTAACAGGCACGAGTCGCCCTGACACGCCCGGCCAAGCCATCCAGGCTTGCTGCACCGACGGGTCCGGCCACGTAGGTTATCCAGGTGAACGGCGATCGATCACCGGAGCTCGGGCGACCTCGAGGTCCGATCCCGCCGCGCCAACCGCGTCCGGAGCCCTCGCAGGTAATCCGCCGTGAAACCGGCCTGCCGCGGCCGCCGGCCGAGCAAACCGTGCCACTGCAGGGGCGGCCGTCACCCGCAGTTCCAACAGGTCATGCGCCCCCGCGGCGCTCTCCTGCGCCCCCGGTGCCCCCGGGTCCCCCCGGGGTACCGCCCCGGACACACGCGGCTCCGGCGCGTCAGGTTGCGCTCACACCCCGCCCGGTTGCGCCGAGGGCGCGCCGCAAACGGGGCAAGCGCCGCTGGGGCCGAGTGCTGTTGCTGAGTCTGCTGATCGTCCTGCTGCTGGCCTGCGCCGGCATCCTCGGCGGGGCGCTATGGCTCGATACCGCATTGCACCGCGAGCCGGTATTCACCGACTATGCGGATCGGCCCGGACCCGGCCGCGGCACGAACTGGCTGCTCGTCGGTTCGGACAGTCGCCAGGGCCTTACCACCGATCAGCAGCAGGAACTGGCCACCGGCGGCGACGTCGGCGACGGGCGCACCGACACCATTCTGCTGGTACATGTGCCCGGGTTCGGTTCCAGCACCCCGACGACATTGGTCTCGATACCGCGCGACTCGTATGTGCCGATACCCGGTCAAGGCCGGGACAAAATCAACGCCGCGTTCGCGATAGGCGGGGCACCCCTGCTGACACAGACGGTCGAGCAGGCCACCGGCCTTCGCCTCGACCACTACGCCGAGGTCGGCTTCAGCGGATTCGCCGTCCTGGTCGACGCGCTTGGCGGGGTTACCGTGTGCCCGGCTGAGCCGATCAGCGATCCGTTGGCGGGCATCGATCTGCCGGCCGGCTGCCAGCAGCTGGATGGCCGCAATGCGCTGGGTTACGCCAGAACTCGGGCCACGCCGCGGGCAGATCTGGACCGGATGGTCAACCAGCGGCAGTTCATGTCAGCGCTGTTGCACCGCGCGGCAAGCCCTGCGGTGTGGCTCAATCCGTGGCGCTGGTACTCGGTACCGCGCGCGGCGGCCGACGCCCTGACCGTTGACAACGGTGACCATGTCTGGGACCTGGTTCGACTTGGCTGGGCGCTGCATGGGCACACCACCACGATGACCGTCCCGATCGGCGAGTTCACCAGTAGCGACGCCGGCTCGGTGGTGGTGTGGAACCACGACGCCGCGCGCGAGCTGTTCGATGCACTGGCATCCGACGCGCCGGTCCCGGCGACCGCGCTCGACGGGCAGCCCTAGCCTCCGGATATCGGTTGGCTTTTGCCGCGCCGGCCCGGGCTGGGCAAGTGATCCAGCTGACCCAGGGTTGCATTCAGCTGATTCGGCCGGTGCGTGCTGCCTACCATTAGCGATCATGAGCGCCCGGATAAATAGCGTTTCACATTTCAACGCAGCCTTGCTTTACTTAGGCAAACCTGACCTCAACGAGAATGTCATTATCGCTATGCCTACACTTAGGAAACCCTTTCCTGACTGAGTGATGCCTTCATTGCGGACCCCCCTCTAGCTGCGCTAGCCTCGACTTCATGACGGAGTACGACGGTCCCAAGACAAAATTCCATGCGTTAATGCAGGAACAGATTTTCAACGAATTCACCGCCGCGCAGCAGTATGTAGCGCTCGCAGTTTATTTCGACGGCGAGGACTTGCCGCAATTGGCTAAGCACTTTTACAGCCAAGCGGTCGAGGAACGAAATCACGCGATGATGCTTGTGCAGCATCTGCTCGATCGCGACCTTCGCGTCGAAATCTCCGGAGTGGACGCGGTGCGTAACCGGTTCGACAGACCACGCGAGGCGCTGGCTCTGGCACTCGATCAGGAACGTACAGTCACCGACCAGGTCAGCCGGTTGGCGGCCGTGGCCCGCGACGAGGGCGACTTCCTCGGCGAGCAGTTCATGCAGTGGTTCCTGCAGGAGCAGGTTGAAGAGGTGGCGCTGATGACCACGCTGGTGCGAGTCGCCGATCGCGCCGGGGCCAACCTGTTCGAACTCGAAAACTTCGTCGCGCGCGAGGCGGGCCCGGCTCCGGCGGGACCGGGCGCTCCGCACGTCGCCGGCGGGCGCCTGTAGAGCCTCGCTCGGCGACCTAGACGCTGCCCTCGTCCACGCGCCCGTTCTCCAACCATGCCTTGGTGCGGCCGGGGTGGTGAGTAGCGATCCAGGCCACTCCGACCTCCCGGCAGAAGTCGATGTCCTCGTACTCATCGACGTTCCAGCAGTACACCGCCCGGCCCTGGGCGGCGGCGCGGTCGACGAGTTGCGGATACTCCTTCAACGCCGGCAGTGACGGCCCCACCGCGGTGGCCCCGACGGCGGTGGCCGCGCTGCTGGTCAGGTAACGCGCGGTCTTGCCGAGCAGCACCGTCGGCAGCAGCGGCGCGGCCCGCCGGATCCGCCAGACCGCGGCGGCCGAAAACGACATCACCACCGCACGGGATCGATCGGCGGAGGCAGGCGCGGCGATTCCGAAGCGATGCAGGAGAGCCAGCACCTTGCTCTCCACCAGCGAGCCGTACCGGACGGGGTGCTTGGTCTCGACGAAGATCTTCACCGGCCGGTTCCAGTCCAGAACCAGTGAGACAAGCGCATCCAGAGTCAGCAGACTGGTGTCACCATGCGTACCGTCCGGGCGCCAGCTGTCGTGCCATGCGCCGTACTCCAACTCGCGTAGCTGGGCCAGTGTCATCGTGCTGACCAAACCGGCTCCCGTCGAGGTCCGATCCAGGCGGCGGTCATGCACACAAACCAGATGGCCGTCGCGGGTCAGCCGGACGTCGCATTCCACGCCGTCGGCGCCCTCTTTGAGGGCCAGGTCATAGGCGGCCAGCGTATGTTCCGGCAGTGCGGCCGACGCGCCGCGATGGGCAACCACAAAGGGGTGCCCGGCGAGCACCTCGTCGGCCCACGTCATACCCACTATGCTGCCGGTTCCTGCCCCTCCAGCTCAACCGCGCCAGCCGATGCCGGCGCGGCGGGCCGGTGTGGACTATCTGGGCCTATCACGACCCAGCGGTGCGCAGGCCGTTCGACCGGCTTCCGCTCGAACCCCTCGAAGACCCGCGCGACAGCGGCCACAGTAGCTGCCGCGAGTACATACGCGACCACCATCAGGACGGTGTTGTTGGCGATGCCCTGGGCGTCGCCGGACCAGCTGGTAGCGATCGCGAAGATCGATACCGCGTTGCTCACAACCCACGCGATCCACCACACCATGATCGGTCTCCGCAACCGGGCGTAGTGGTCTTCGATGAGGGCCAGCTCGATGACGTACACCGGCGCCCACAGCAAATTGGCCGGCGGCAGCAGACAACCGGCCCACAACTCCCGGGTCGAACGATGCTCCGGCAGTCCTTGGTGCGCGAACGCGGCAGCCCGCCGAGCGATCAGCCACAGGATCAGCACCACGAAGCAGGCGATCATCGCCGCCAGCGCGGCCAAACTGGCCGCCCACCCCAACCAGACCGAGGCGCCGGCCACCAAAGAGTTCAGCAACGTGTTGCGGTTGATGATCAGCAGCACGTATCGCACCACGTACACGAGTGCGGCGACACCGAGCACCAGCACGCTGGCGAACAGCAACGTGCGCACCGTCGCTGCCGATGGCCCCGCCTTCGACGGTGCGTCCGGCGCGGGAGCGGCCTGGGCGACACGGTCCGCCAGACCCCAACGCGGTATCACGGCATAGCGCGGCGTGGGCCCGCGGAACCGTGGCCCGGGTCGCAGCGGGGGTGCGGCACCGGGGCGCACCGCGATCCATCGGAAGCCCGGTGGGAGCCGCGGCGGCGTGCGCTGCATCACGGGGGCCGTCGGCTGCCGGCGAACGGGCGTACGCCAACGCGGGTCGCCCGCTGCCGCGTCCGCCAGCGGCGCCATCAGCGCACCCCGGCAGCGGGGACACCACATGCGTTGCCGTTCGCGGACGTTCCACCGAGTGCCGCACTGGGAGCACACCTGGATCACCGGACTAGCCTAGCGCCGGCGACGATGCGGGCTGCGTCGGACGATGCGGGCTGCGTCGTGCGGCCCGCCCGAGGAGCGGGGCAATCCCACCCAGCGCCGGCGACGATACGGCCCCGGGGACGTGGCTACAGCTACCTACACCTATCCACAGTTTCCACAACTTTATCCACAGCAGCCCGGGTCACGTCCAGGTCGTTGACGCAGCTTCTATCGGCCAGATTGGGCCACGACTGTGGATAAAGCCGCGCTGTCGGTGCGTGAAAATATTCAGCTCAGCGGGTGCCCGAGCGAAATGGATTGTCTCGCTAAGCATCCAGCACGGGCCTGTCTGGCCCGGCGCCGCGGGACACCAATTTTGAGGCTATGCGCCACGCGTTATAGTCTGCGGCACTACACTGGGTTGTGACTCACCTCACTGGCGTGAGGTGAGCGTGCAGGTGAAAGGCGTTTGATGGCCACACATTCGTACGGTCCGAGGTCGACTACTCCGTCGAACTCGTACTCCGGCTCACCTGCCTGGAACCACGCCTACGTCTTGGCCGCCCTGCGTGCCGGCCTGATCGCTCTGGCATTACTGGCGGTTCTCGCCCTCATCGTTTTGTCTTGAATCCCCGCCAACCGGGTATCCAGGGTATCGACCCACAGGGTCGTCCTTGCGGCGCGCGCGGCCATGGACAAGGGTTGACTACGCCAAGCCGCCGCGTGGCGGAACCCGCGCGAGTGACGTCAGACGACCACCAACGATCAACGAAGAAAGGAATCCCGTGGCTGAATATACTTTGCCCGACTTGGACTGGGACTACGGAGCGCTGGAACCGCACATCTCGGGTCAGATCAACGAGCTGCACCACAGCAAACACCACGCCACCTACGTCAACGGCGCCAACGCCGCCATCGCCAAACTTGAAGAGTCCCGCGCCAAGGACGACCACTCCGCGATCCTGCTGAACGAGAAGAACCTGGCCTTCAATCTGAGTGGCCACGTCAACCACACCATTTGGTGGAAGAACCTGTCTCCCAACGGTGGTGACAAGCCGACCGGCGAACTCGCGGCGGCCATCGACGACGCGTTCGGATCGTTCGACAAGTTCCGTGCGCAGTTCCACGCAGCCGCCACCACCGTGCAGGGGTCGGGATGGGCGGCACTCGGCTGGGACACACTCGGCGACAAGCTGCTGATATTCCAGGTGTATGACCATCAGACCAACTTCCCGCTCGGTATTGTTCCGCTCCTGCTGCTCGACATGTGGGAGCACGCTTTCTACCTGCAGTACAAGAATGTCAAGGTCGACTTCGCCAAAGCGTTCTGGAATGTCGTGAACTGGGCGGATGTGCAGTCAAGGTATGCGGCCGCGACCTCGAAGACCAAGGGGCTGATATTTGGCTGACTCCTTTACCTCAGGCTTGGGCGTCGCGCGGTAGCGCGGCGCCCTTGCCTTTAACTGCGCCTCATGAATGGGCACTTTGTGAACGCGGACACGCGTCGCCGTGTCGAGTTGCAAGGTGCCTAATCCGCGCGCATGCTTATTTATTCGAGCTACCAGTGTGGTTATTTCGGACGGAGGCGTCGCGGAGGGCGAGATGGATGCTGGGTCAGATCGGCATATAGGGGTTGCTCCCTTTCATTCTCGTGGTGCCCTGAAAGGGTTTGTGATCTCCGGGCGTTGGCCTGATTCGACGAAAGAATGGGCGCAGCTGTTGATGGTCGCGGTTCGGGTCGCGTCGTTGCCCGGGTTGCTCTCCACCACGACGGTGTTCGGTGCCCGCGAGGAGTTGCCCGACGAACCGGAGCCCGGCACCGTCGGCCTGGTGCTGGCCGAGGGCACGGTCTTCGGCGAAACAGCCATCCAGCCAGGGTATTTCGCTGATCATCAGCCGCCCGCATTGCTGATGCTGCATCCGCCCTCGGAAACGACGCCGTCCTTGCCGGAATGCAACGGCGCAGCGTCGGGATGCGTGCTGCTGCCCGGATTGCCGTATCTGGGGTTGGAGCACCGGGCAGCCTGGGTCGAAGCAGAAGCCGACGGCACCATCACATCGATGGTGAGCCGCGTCGGCGTGGACCCGATAAGCCATCCCGACACCGCAATTCTGGCGATGCTGCTTGCGGCATAAGAAAATTCGAACGAGTTAGTTCGGGCATCGAATCGAAGAATACGGCTGTCCGAACTTCGTCGCTATCGTGGCGCGCACCGAATATGCCCGCTAGCCTGGGATCGTTAGCGAAGGGGAGTAGCCCCGAATCGTCGTGTCGACATACTGGCGCAAGCCCGGCCGGCGAACCGTCCGATCGGACGGTGGGCGAGACCTTCGACCGATGTGCAGTGACCGGATGGACCCAGACGGTCTCTGCCCACGCGTCGAAAGGTCGCCTGCCATGCTCGCCGCCACGCTGTTGAGCCTCGGAGTAGTTTTCCTTGCCGAACTCGGCGACAGGTCTCAGCTCCTCACCATGACCTATGCCCTGCGCTACCGGTGGTGGGTGGTGCTGACCGGCGTGTCGATCGCTTCGTTCATGGTGCACGGGGTCTCGGTGGCGATCGGCCACTTTCTGGGCGCCACCCTGCCGGCGCGCCCGATGGCCTTTGCCTCTGCGATCGCTTTCCTGATTTTTGCCGTGTGGGCCTGGCGGGAAGGTGCGACCGACGGCAGCGAAAACGTGTCGACCGTTCGTCAACCCCGTTTCGCGCTGCTCACCGTGGTGTCGTCGTTCGTGCTGGCCGAGCTGAGTGACAAGACGACGCTGGCGACGGTTACGTTGGCCAGCCATCACAACTGGGCAGGCGTGTGGATCGGCACGACCCTTGGCATGATCCTGGCCGACGGCCTGGCGATCGGTGCGGGATTACTGCTGCACCGGCGGCTCCCGGAGCAGCTGCTGCACATCCTGGCCAGCCTGCTGTTCCTGCTATTCGGATTGTGGATGCTGTTTGACAGCGCGCTGGGGTGGCGCCCGGTTGCCATCGGCGTCACCGCGGCGGTGGGACTGGCCGCGGCGGCCGCCACGGCGCAAACTCTTCGGCGGCGGCGCAGGGCGGCTGCGATCACCGTGAAGTCACCGCACGTCGTCTGACCGGTACCCGACGGCACCTACCCCACCCCGGGCCATGCCGGCGACCGCCCCCGGAGCTGTCTCCGTGGGGCTCTGACCGCACCGCAGGTCGCCTGTCGCACACTGAGCACACATAGACAGCAAAGGAGACTCTCGGCGGGTCTCCGTTGTCTGCTGGTTGCCCGGAGTTGAGCATATCCGTGCGACACTGCGCGCCTGATCCCTTCGCCAACCATGAGCGCGGTGGATCGCCGCGCACTTTCTCGCGGGGTATTCTGCGGATAACCTGTGAGATTCGTTCATTCTGTGGACACCTCACCGAATCATTTGGATGCTCATCAGGGGCGTCTTGGTCGGCCGCCCTGCATGCGGTCACCCAATCGGCTCAGGTTTGCACTTGGTTGTGGACATAAGTGTCGCTACCATGAGCAGCAAATACGCATAGACGACTGTTAGCTCTTACAGCCCGGTGGAGGTCATATAGATGAGCACGACGTTCGCTGCCCGCCTGAACCGCCTGTTTGACACGGTGTATCCGCCCGGGCGCGGGCCGCACACCTCCGCGGAGGTGATCGCGGCGCTCAGGGCAGAGGGCATCACGATGTCGGCTCCCTACCTATCGCAGCTACGCTCAGGCAACCGCACGAACCCGTCGTCAGCGACCATGGCCGCCCTTGCCAACTACTTCCGCATCAAGTCGGCCTATTTCACCGACGACGCGTATTACGAAAAGCTCGACAAGGAATTGCAGTGGCTGGCCACGATGCGTGAGGACGGCGTGCGCCAGATCGCGCTGCGAGCATACGGATTGTCCCTCCAGGCACAGCAGGAGGTCATCGAGCGGATCGACGACCTGCGCCGCGCGGAGCGGCTCGACGCGTAGGACCACTTACCAGCCGGCCGGTCCGCCCTGACCTGACGGGCTGCCGACGGCCTACTCGGATTAGGGTTGGCCCAGCGATCGCGCACACCCACCGCGATAGTCCACGAGATACCGGGAGGCGGCCGGGAATGGGCCTGTTCCGCAAGCGAAAGAGCCGCGCGACTCGTCGCGCCGAAGCCCGTGCGATCAAGGCCCGCGCCAAACTAGAGGCCAGGCTGGCCGCCAAGAACGATGCACGCCGCATCAAGTCCGCCCACAAGTCCGCGGATAAGGCACTCAAGGCGCAGCTCAAGGCCCAGCGCGACGGCGACCGCGCTGCACTGAAAGTCGCCGAGACCGAACTCAAGGCGGCGCGCGAAGGTAAGTTGCTGTCGCCGACGCGGATCCGCCGAGTGCTGAAGGTGTCTCGGCTGCTCGCCCCGATACTGACGCCGGTGATTTACCGGGCGGCCATTGCGGCCCGCGGGCTGATCGACCAGCGTCGTGCCGATCAGCTTGGGATTCCGTTGGCTCAGGTCGGCCAGTTCTCGGGACACGGCGCCAAGTTGTCAGCCCGGATTGCCGGGTCAGAGCAATCGCTGCGGATGGTGCAGGAAAAGAAGCCGAAGGACGCCGAGACCAAGCAGTTCACGGCAGCCGTGAGCGATCGGCTCTGCGATCTGTCGGCGGCCATCACAGCTGCGGAAAACATGCCGGCACAGCGGCGCCGGGCCGCCCACTCCGCGATCTCGTCGCAACTCGACGGCATCGAGGCCGACCTGATGGCCCGGCTCGGGCTGACCTGACGGCCGAGAAGGTGACCACACCTGACATGTCACCCCACAACAGGTGGATTTCGCGGGCCGTGATCGCGGTTACCCTGGCTGCAGTGCTCTATCTCGGCTCGGCCGCGGGCGCCCCGCCGGCCGGGGCCCACATCCACGCCGGCAGCGGCACGACGATCGTCATCACCATCACGCTCCCGAATGTGACATCGGCGCGCGCCGAAACCATGCCCGGGTCGACGGCCAGGCTCGACCGCGACGCCGCGTCCGGCACCGTCCGGCCGGTGACGCACGAGCACCACACGCCGTCGACGGCACCGGCAAACTCCGCTGCTGGGCAGGCTGAACGGCCGAAATCGCCGTCGGACAACACCGCTCGTTGGCTGGGCGGTGCGGCCCTCGTGGTTGGCGCACTGGGCATCTGTCTCGCATGTCTCGCACTGGTGCGCCGGCGATCATGAAGCGCCTGATACCTATCGCGTCGGCAGCCCTGTTGCTGGCCGCCATGACGATCGCCGCGATCCTGACCGCGCAACTGGCGTCCGCACACGCCACGCGCGTGTCCGCGGAGCCGGCAGACCACGCGGTTCTGACGGCCGGCCCAGCCCAGGTGAGCGCGACCTTCAACGAGCGACTGCAAACCACGTTCTCGGCCATGACGGTTGTCGGACCGGATGGCAACGTGTGGTCTACCGGTGACCCGACCGTTCAGGGGGCGGTCGTCAGTGTCGGCGTGCGACCGCTCGGACCGGCCGGTAGCTACACGGTGAACTACCGGGTGACGTCTGAAGATGGTCACGTGGTTTCCGGCTCGTGGTCGTTTCAACTGACGGTGCCCGGCACCGGGACGTCTGGACCCGCGGCGACCGCCACCGACGATGGCGGTGAAGTCCCGGCCTGGCTGTTCGCGGTCGGAGCGATCGCGGTGGTCGCCGTCGGCGCGCTGTGGGCAGTTCGGCGCAAGCCCTAGCCGGCCCCGCCCGCCCCCTGGTAGGCACGACGACGCCGTAACGCGCCCTGGCATGATGGGACCACGAGTGTTTCGCGACCTAGTGCGCAACGAGAAAGCTGCAAAGGAGCGGCCGCATGGCAGACCCGCAGGATCGACCCGACAGCGAACCCGACGGCACACCGACGCCGCCGGCCAAAAAGCAGCCCGCCAAGAAGGCCGCAAAGGCGCCCGCAAAGAAAGCACCTGCGAAAAAAGCGCCCGTCAAGAAGGCACCCGCCAAGAAAGCACCCGCCAAGAAGGCACCCGCCAAGAAGGCGCCGGCGAACAGCCCTGAACCCGCGCCGCCGAAAATGGGCGCGCAGACGGCCGACCAGCCCTTGGGCCTGCAGCAGCGGGCGGAAACCAACGGCGAAATTGCCGCTGCCGCTAAAGATGTAGCGGCACAGGCGAAATCGACCGTGGACAGCGCCAACGACCCACTTCCCCGAGACGCCTCTGAACAGTCACCGAGCCACTCCCCTGTGCCACTGCTGGTTGCTCTCGCACTAAGCCTGTTGGCCATGCTGCTGGTCCGGCAGCTGCGCCGCCGCTGAACGATGGCGACCGTGTCATTCCGGCCAACGGCCGACCTGGTCGACGACATCGGGCCTGATGTGCGCAGCTGCGACCTCCAGTTCCGCCAGTTCGGCGCCCGCGCGGAATTCGCTGGGCCCATCAGCACCGTGCGGTGTTTCCAGGACAATGCGCTGCTGAAATCGGTGCTCTCGCAGGCGGGCGCGGGCGGGGTGCTGGTGATAGACGGCGCCGGCTCCCTGCACACCGCGTTGGTCGGTGATGTCATCGCTGAATTGGCCCGCTCCAACGACTGGGCGGGGCTGGTCGTACACGGCGCGGTGCGCGACGCCGCGGCGCTGCGCGGCATCGACGTCGGCATCAAGGCGTTGGGCACAAATCCCCGCAAGAGCACCAAGACCGGCGCCGGGGAACGCGACGTCAAGGTCGCCCTGGGCGGTGTGACGTTCGTGCCGGGCGAAATCGCGTACAGCGACGACGACGGCATTGTCGTCGTCGCTGCAGACGGGCTCTAAACCGCTACTAGACCGCTACGGGGGCAGGCTTTTTGGCGAAGCGCAGACCCTCATCGTCGATCTTGCCACGCCGGATGAGATGAATATCGCGCAAGTAGTTCTGATTCAGGCGCCATGGGGTGCGCGAACCCTGCTTCGGCAGTTCGTCGAGCGAGCGCAGTACGTAGCCCGGGGTGAACTCCATGAACGGCCGCTCGTCGACATCTGAACCCGGATGCTCGACCACCACGGTGTCAAAGCCGTTGGCGTCCATGTGATTCAGCAGACGGCAGACAAACTCCGACACCAGGTCGGCCTTCAGCGTCCACGATGCATTGGTGTAGCCGACCGTGTAGGCCATATTGGGAATGCCGGAAAGCATCATGCCCTTGTAGGCCATCGTCTTGGTGAGGTCCACCGCCTGTCCGTCGACGGTCGCGGTTGCCCCGCCAAAGAGCTGAAGGTTCAATCCCGTTGCGGTGATGATGATGTCGGCCGGCAATTCACGACCCGAGTTGAGCCGGATGCCGGTAGCCGTGAACCGATCGATGGTGTCGGTGGCCACCTCGGCCTGCCCGTGGCGAATGGCCCGGAACAAGTCGCCGTTGGGCACCAGGCACAGCCGCTGCTCCCACGGGTTGTAGTGCGGACCGAAATGCTTCTTCACGTCGTAGCCCTCGGGCAGCTGGCGCTGGGCCAATCCCAGGAACATTTTCCGCATCCGCCGCGGCCACTTCTGGCAGGCCCCGTATACGGCCGACTGGCGCAGAACGTTCTTCCACCGAACCGCGGTGTAGGCCATGTTCTCAGGCAGCCAGCGGTTGAGCCTCTCAGCGATGGTGTCGCGGTCCGGCTGAGACACGATGTAGGTGGGCGAGCGCTGCAGCATCGTGACGTGCTTGGCACCCGAATTCGCCAGCGCGGGAACGAGAGTGACGGCCGTTGCACCACTGCCGATCACGACGATGTTCTTGCCCGCGTAGTCGAGGTCCTCGGGCCAGTGCTGCGGATGGATGATCGGGCCGGTGAAGTCCTCCGAGCCGGCGAATGTCGGCGAATAGCCCTGCTCGTAGTTGTAGTAGCCGCTGCACAGAAAGAGGAACGAGCAGGTGAGCGTGCTCGGCGTGCCATTGCTTTCGATCTGCACGGTCCAGCGGTTATCCACAGTCGACCAGTCGGCGCTGATCACCTTCTGGTTGAGCCGGATGTGCTTGTCGATGCCGTACATAGCCGCGGTGCCCTTGACGTAGTCGAGGATCGGCTTGCCATCGGCAATGGCCTGGCGATCAGTCCACGGACGGAACCGGAAACCCAGGGTGTGCATGTCGGAGTCGGAGCGAATGCCGGGGTATCGGAACAGATCCCAGGTGCCGCCCATGGCTTCCCGCTTCTCCAGGATGGCGTAGCTCTTGGTCGGGCAACGGTCCTGCAGATGCCAGGCCGCGCTCACGCCGGATATCCCCGCCCCCACGATCACGACGTCAAGGTGCTCAGTCATGGGCCCCACGTTATCAACACTGTGTCGAGCCCGTCAACGAGGTGTCGATATTCTCGACACGGGGTAAGCTAGCCGTCGTGACCACCTCCGCCGCCAGTCAGGCATCCGTGCACCGAGGCCGGCGCAGCGCGCGACCGTCTGGCGACGATCGCGAACTGGCGATCCTCACCACCGCCGAAAGCCTGCTCGAGGAACGTCCGCTCACCGACATCTCGGTCGACGACCTGGCCAAGGGCGCCGGTATCTCCCGGCCGACGTTCTACTTCTATTTCCCTTCCAAGGAAGCGGTGTTGTTGACGCTGATGGACCGGGTGGTCAACGAGGCCGACACCGCGCTGGAAACCCTCGCCGAGAATCCGGATGACGCCGACCGCGACAACATGTGGCGCACCGGGATCAATGTGTTCTTCGAGACGTTCGGCTCGCACAAGGCAGTGACCCGGGCGGGTCAGGCCGCCAGGGCAACGAGTGCCGAGGTCCGCGAACTGTGGTCGACGTTCATGCAGAAGTGGATCACCTACACCGCCGCCGCGATCGACGCCGAGCGCGACCGTGGTGCCGCGCCGGTCACCCTGCCGGCCCAGGAGTTGGCCACCGTGCTCAACCTGATGAACGAGCGGACGCTGTTCGCGGCGTTTGCCGCCGAACAGCCCTGCGTCCCCGAAGCGCGCGTGCTGGACACCCTGGTACACATCTGGGTCAGCAGCATCTACGGGGAGGCGCGCTAAGCGGGCTTGTCATACCGCCACGCGAACATATGTTTCGTGCGGTGCGAGGCGTCCATCCTGCATGCGGACCTGGATTCGTTCTATGCCTCCGTAGAACAGCGTGACGACCCGGCGTTACGGGGCCGCCCGGTGATCGTCGGCGGCGGGGTCGTGCTGGCTGCGAGCTACGAAGCCAAGGCCTACGGCGTGCGTACCGCGATGGGCGGGGCGCAGGCACGACGGCTGTGTCCACACGCCGTGGTGGTGCCGCCGCGGATGACCGCCTATATGCGGGCCAGCGACGCCGTGTTCGAGGTGTTTCGTGACTGCTCCCCGATAGTGGAGCCGCTATCGGTGGACGAGGCGTTTCTCGATGTCGCCGGGCTGCGCCGGCTCTGCGGCACACCGGTCCAGATCGGGGCGCGACTGCGCGCCCACGTCCGCGACCACGTCGGCCTACCCATCACCGTCGGGGTGGCCCGAACGAAGTTCCTCGCGAAAGTCGCCAGCCAGGAAGCCAAGCCCGACGGATTGCTGCTCGTGCCGCCTGATCAGGAGCTGGCCTTTCTGCGTCCGTTGCCGGTGCGCCGGTTGTGGGGCGTGGGCGCCAAGACGGCCGACAAGCTGCATGCGCACGGCATCAGGACCGTCGCCGACGTCGCCGAGCTCACCGAGTCGACGCTGGCCTCGATGCTGGGCGCAGCAATGGGCCGGCAACTGTGTGCACTGGCCCGCAATGTCGATCGCCGCCGGGTGACCACCGGCGTGCGTCGCCGCTCGGTGGGCGCCCAGCGGGCACTGGGCCGCGCCGGCAACAGCATGTCGCCGACTGAGATCGACGCGGTGGTGGTCGCCCTGATCGACCGCATCACCGCCCGGATGCGCGCCGCAGGGCGTACAGGCCGGACGGTGGTGCTGCGCCTGCGGTTCGACGACTTCAGCCGGGCTACCCGATCACGCACGTTGCCGTGGGCGACATCATCGACGCAGCCCATCCTCGCCGCCGCCCGGCAGCTGGTCGCATCGGCCGCGCCCGCTGTCGCACAGCGGGGATTGACACTGGTCGGCTTCGCGGTGTGCGGCATCGACCGCAACGGCGCCCAGCAGCTGATGCTGCCGTTCGGCGAGGCACAAAAGCGACCGCCTGCCGTGGACGCGGCCATCGACGAGATACGCCGTCGTTACGGCGACTCCGCCCTGACGCGCGCGGTGCTGCTCGGCCGCGACCCGGGCCTTCAGATGCCGCACCTACCGGACTGACCAGGCCAGCAGCTGCTCGGCCGGCCAGGTGTTGACGATGCGGTCAACGGGGACACCGGCATCCAGCGCGCGCTGCGCACCGTAGCCGAGGAAGTCCAGCTGCCCGGGCGCGTGTGCGTCGGTGTCGATGCTGAAGACGCAGCCGATGTCGCGGGCGAGGTTCAACAGGCGGGTCGGGGGGTCCCGACGCTCGGGACGGGAGTTGATCTCCACCGCGGTGCCGTGGTCACGGCAGGCGGTGAACACCGCCTCGGCGTCGAATTTCGATTCGGGCCGGATGCCGCGGTTGCCGGCGACCAGTCGGCCCGTGCAGTGGCCCAGCACGTCGGCGCGGCCGTTGGACACGGCCCGCACCATTCGGCGGGTCATCGCAGCGGAATCCATCGACAGCTTCGAGTGCACGCTGGCCACCACGATGTCGAGCCGGTCCAGCAGCTCGGGTTCCTGGTCCAGGCTGCCGTCGTCAAGAATGTCGACCTCGATTCCGGTGAGGATGCGCATAGGCGCGAACTTCTCACGTAGCCCGTCGATCACGTCGAGCTGCTTACGCAACCGGTCCGGGGATAAACCGTTGGCGACGGTCAGCCGCGGCGAGTGGTCGGTCAACGCACAGTACTCATGGCCCAGTGCTGCCGCGGTGGCCATCATCTCCTCGATCGGCGCCGACCCGTCCGACCAGTTGGAATGCAGGTGCAGATCCCCGCGCAGCGCGGAACGGATATCGCCGCCGCCGAGATCCTCGGCTGCAGAACGTAATTCGACCAGGAGATCGGGCTCGCGACCGGACCAGGCCTGGTCGATGACCTTCGCGGTCTTGGGCCCGATGCCCGGCAGCGACTGCCAGCTGTTGGCCTGGCCGTGCCGCTCCCGCGCGGCGTCGTCGAGTTTCTCGACGATGTCGGCGGCGTTGCGATACGCCGTGACACGTCTGGGGTCCTGGCGGCTTCGGTCCTTGTAGTAGGCGATCTGCCGCAGCGCGGTTACCGGGTCCATGGCTTGTGGGTCACACCAGCTGCCCGACGATGAATCCGACGAATACCACTGCGAAACCGCCTATCTCGCCGAGGATGAGCAAGGCCATCGCCAGCCCGGTTCCCCTGACCGGAGGGTCGAATTGGTTTTCGGTGTCGCGCCGTGCACCGTGCAAGATGTAGCTCCCAATGGCGGCGACGAAGAAGAACACCACCACCATCGTCGCGGAGAGGTTCACCCACGCCGGCCAGGCGCTGAGTTCGACGAAGACCGCGATGAGCAGCGTCGCGAATGCGTAGAGCAGCGCCGCCCGGTGTGCAATGTCGACGTAGGGGTGCGCGCGGTGCTCATCGGAGACCATGATCTGCCGGTACTTCCACACTCCGAGAACAAGCGCCAGGACGAAGATCAGTCCGGTCGCCAGCAGGGTGAGTTTGGTGTCGATCCCGAGGGCACAGCTCATCGTTGCATCGAGTCTAGTTGCGCTTCACAAAGCTGGGACTACCTTCGGGCTCATGCGATTCGCATTCAAAACCTCACCGCAACACACCACCTGGGCCCAGATGCTGGCGGTCTGGCAGCAGGCAGACGACATCGAGGTCTTCGAGTCCGGGTGGACTTTCGACCACTTCTACCCGATCTTCAGCGACAGCGCCGGGCCCTGCCTGGAGGGGTGGACGACACTGACCGCGCTCGCGCAGGCCACCAAGCGATTGCGGCTGGGCACCCTGGTCACCGGTATCCACTACCGCCACCCGGCGGTACTGGCCAACATGGCCGCCGCGCTGGACATCATCTCCAACGGACGGCTCGAGCTCGGGATCGGCGCCGGATGGAACGAGGAGGAGTCGGGCGACTATGGCATCGAGCTGGGCACCATCAAGCAACGCTTCGACCGGTTCGAAGAGGCCTGCCAGGTGCTGATCAGCCTGCTCAGCCAGGAGACCACCGATTTCGACGGCGTGTACTACCAGCTCAGCGGCGCCCGCAATGAGCCCAAGGGCCCGCAGCGCCCGCACCCGCCGATCTGCATCGGCGGCAGCGGCGAGAAGCGCACGCTGCGGATCACCGCGCGCTACGCCCAGCACTGGAACTTCGCCGGCGGGCCGCCCGAGGAGTTCGCGCGCAAACGCGACGTGCTGGCAGCGCATTGCGCAGACATCGGACGTGACGCGAAAGAGATCGCCCTGTCGGCCCATCTCTTCCTGGGACCGGACCGCAGCTACGGGCAGGTCATCGAGAACGCGGCAGCGCTGGCGGCCCAAGGTCTGGACCTGGGGATCGTCTACATCGCCCCGCCGCATGACCCCGCCGTCCTGGAACCGCTGGCGGAGGCGATCCGGGAATCGGGGCTGCTTTCCGAACCGACCCCTACTTAGGACGGGCGGTACGGGCCGATCCCCTATCCCGAAGCGCCTCGGGGTCTTTTCATCCAGATAACAACTCGATAAAGCTGAGCAAACATCTGTGCGCAGCTGGGTACACCGGAATCCCCCATCCGGGGGGGCTAAACCGCGAAGCGCAGCAGCTCTTCAATGGTCGCCAGACGCTCATGTCTGGCGGGGAACTCATGGCTCTTCACCGGGTGGCGAAACCATGACCAGGCGATTCGCCCCATTCGGGACCGGGGTACTGGGTTGCTACGCACAGTGACACTCCTGCGATCGATCAACTCAATCGGGACTCCAGATGTGACGAAGCCCACAACGGCTCATTAGACAACAACGTCCTGGCAAACGGTTGACGACGCGCCGAGCAATTACTGAGATGTTTCTGGTGTGACTAATGTGACTACTGAAGTGGTACGGCCGTCGGCTTTACCGGGGCCGGCAATGCACTGGAGCCCATCAGATACCGGTCCACACCGGCCGCTGCGGCCCTGCCCTCGGCAATCGCCCATACGATCAACGACTGGCCCCGACCCATGTCGCCGGCAACGAACACACCGGGAACCGAGGTGTCGAAGTCGTCGCCGCGGGCGACGTTCCCGCGGTCGCTGAGCTTCACCCCGAGGTCGGTGAGCAGGCCGGGCCTCTCCGGGCCAACGAAACCCATCGCCAGCAAAACCAGATCGGCCTCGAGCTCGAAATCAGATCCCTCGACCTTGACGAACTTGCCGTCCTGCATGGTCACCTCGTGCACCTTGAGCGCATTCACGCGCCCGTCCTGACCGACGAACTCCTCGGTGTTGACCGAGAACACTCGCTCGCCGCCTTCTTCGTGCGCCGCCGACACCCGATACATCAGCGGGTAGGTCGGCCACGGGGTCGATGCCGCGCGGGTGTCCGGCGGACGCGGCATGATCTCAAACTGGTGGATGTTGACCGCACCTTGGCGGTGCGCGGTGCCCAGGCAGTCAGCGCCGGTGTCGCCGCCGCCGATGATGACGACCTTCTTGCCCTTGGCGGTGATCGGCGGCTCCCCGTCGGCCCCTCGGACGTCGTCGCCCTCCTGTACCCGGTTGGACCACGGCAGGTATTCCATCGCCTGGTGGATACCATCCAGATCCCGGCCGGGAATGGGTAGGTCGCGCCCGGCGGTCGCGCCACCGGCCAGCACGACCGCGTCGAAGTCGGCGCACAGTCGCTCGGCGGTGATGTCGACCCCGACGTTGACGCCGGCCCGGAACTCGGTGCCCTCGGCCCGCATCTGCTCCAGCCGCCGGTCGAGGATGCGCTTTTCCATCTTGAACTCGGGGATGCCGTACCGCAGCAGCCCACCGATGCGGTCCTCACGCTCGAAGACGGTGACTTTGTGGCCAGCGCGAGTGAGTTGCTGGGCGGCAGCCAGACCGGCCGGGCCCGAACCCACAACGGCAACCGTCTTGCCGGTCGCGTTCTGCGGGGCCAGCGGCTGCACCCAGCCTTCGTCGAATGCCTTGTCGATGATCTCCAGCTCGATCTGTTTGATCGTCACCGGATCCTGGTTGATGCCGAGCACACATGCCGGCTCGCACGGAGCCGGACACAGCCGGCCGGTGAAGTCAGGAAAATTGTTAGTGGCGTGCAGCCGTTCGATCGCGTCGCGCCAGCGGCCCCTGCGCACCAGGTCGTTCCATTCCGGGATCAAGTTGCCCAGCGGACATCCGTTGTGGCAGAAGGGAATACCGCAGTCCATGCAGCGAGTTGCCTGATGACGCAAGGTCTCGTCATCGAATTCTTCGTAGACCTCGTTCCAGTCGCGAAGCCGCAGCGGCACAGGCCGTCGCTTCGGCAATTCCCGATGCGTGTATTTCAGGAAGCCGGTGGGATCAACCATGACACGCCGCCATGATCGCCTCGTCGATATCCGCGCCGTCGCGTTCGGCTTCGGCGATCGCCTTCAGCACCCGCTTGTAATCACGCGGCATCACCTTGACGAAGTGCCGTTGCTGCCCGGACCAGTCGGCCAGCACCCGCTGGCCGACAGCGGAATCGGTGGCATCGACGTGCGCCTGGATGATGCCGTGCAAGTAGTCCGTGTCATCCTCGTCGAGGGTCTCGACGTCGACCATCTCAATGTTGAGGTTGTCCGGAAGTTCACCGGCGGGGTCGTACACATAGGCCACACCGCCCGACATACCCGCGGCGAAGTTACGGCCGGTGCGGCCCAGGATGACAACCCTGCCGCCGGTCATGTATTCGCAACCGTGGTCGCCCACACCCTCGACCACCGCATGGGCCCCGGAGTTTCGGACCGCGAACCTTTCACCGACCACGCCGCGCAGGAAAACCTCCCCACTGGTGGCACCGAACAGAATCACGTTGCCCCCGATGATGTTGTCCTCGGCGACATAATCCTGCGGGCGCATTGTCCGACGGTCGCACCACAATCCGGCCACCGGACAGGCCCTTGCCAATGTAGTCGTTGGCGTCACCGTAGATACGCAATGTAATCCCCTTGGGCACAAAGGCGCCGAAGCTGTTGCCGGCGGATCCTTCGAACGTGATGTCGATGGTTCCGTCCGGCAATCCTTGGCCGCCGTAGGCTTTCGTCAGTTCGTGGCCGAGCATGGTGCCCACCGTGCGGTTGACGTTGCTGATGGTCGTAGAAAAACGGACCGGGTGAACCGACGTCTAACGCCTCCCTGCTCATCACGATCAACTGCTGGTCGAGCGCCTTGTCCAGGCCGTGATCCTGGCGCGAACTGCAATAAAGATCCTGGTTCATGAATGCCGACTCCGGCTCATGGAGCACCGGCGTCAGATCCAGGCGGTGCGCCTTCCAGTGCGCGCGCGCCAGCGTGGTGTCGAGCGCCCCCGCCTGGCCAACAGCCTCGTTGAAGGTGCGGAAGCCCAACTGCGCCATGTATTCCCGGACTTCTTCGGCGAGGAACATGAAGAAGTGCTCCACGAACTCGGGCTTGCCGGTGAACCGCTCCCGCAGCAGCGGGTTCTGGGTGGCCACACCGACCGGGCAGGTGTCGAGATGGCAAACCCGCATCATGATGCAGCCGGCTACCACCAGCGGTGCGGTGGCGAAGCCGAATTCCTCGGCGCCGAGCAGCGCGGCGATCATCACGTCGCGACCCGTCTTCAGCTGGCCGTCGACCTGGACCACGATCCGGTCGCGTAACCCGTTGAGCAGCAACGTCTGCTGGGTCTCGGCCAGACCCAACTCCCACGGCGCGCCCGCGTGCTTCATCGATGTCAGCGGGGTCGCGCCGGTGCCGCCGTCGTGCCCGGAGATCAGCACCACATCGGCGTGTGCCTTGGATACACCCGCGGCCACCGTGCCCACGCCGTTCTCGGAGACCAGCTTGACGTGCACCCGCGCGGACGGGTTGGCGTTCTTCAGGTCATGGATCAGCTGCGCCAGATCCTCGATGGAGTAGATGTCGTGGTGCGGCGGCGGCGAGATCAGACCGACACCGGGCGTGGAGTGCCGGACTTCGGCAACCCAGGGGTACACCTTGTGTCCCGGAAGCTGGCCTCCCTCACCGGGTTTCGCGCCCTGCGCCATCTTGATCTGAATGTCGGTGCAGTTGGTCAGGTAGTGCGAGGTGACACCGAACCGAGCCGAGGCGACCTGCTTGACCGCGCTGCGCCGCCAGTCCCCGTTCGGATCGTGTTCGAAACGCCTGACGTCCTCGCCGCCCTCACCGCTGTTCGATCGGGCGCCCATCCGGTTCATCGCGATGGCGAGCGTCTCGTGCGCCTCCGCGGAGATGGAACCATAGCTCATCGCCCCGGTCGCGAACCGCTTGACGATTTCGCTGGCGGGCTCGACCTCGTCCAGCGGAACCGGTGGACGCACACCCGCGCGGAACTTGAGCAGGCCACGCAGTGACGCCATCCGCTCGCTCTGGTCGTCGACCAGACGGGTGTACTCCTTGAAGATCTTGTACTGGCCGGTGCGAGTGGAGTGCTGCAGCTTGAAAACGGTCTCCGGGTTGAACAGGTGGTACTCACCCTCCCGGCGCCACTGGTATTCCCCGCCCACCTCGAGCTCGCGGTGGGCGCGTTCGTCCGGCCGGTCCAGGTAGGCCAGCGCGTGGCGGGCGGCGACGTCTGCGGCGATGTCGTCCAGGGTGATGCCGCCGGTTGGACAGGACAGCCCGGTGAAGTACTCGTCGAGCACTTCCTCGGAGATGCCGACGGCCTGGAACAGCTGTGCACCGGTGTAGGACGCCAGCGTCGAGATGCCCATCTTGGACATCACTTTCAGCACGCCCTTGCCTGCGGCCTTGACGTAGTTGTTCAGCGCCGTCTTGCGGTCGATACCGTCGATGACCCCGCGATCGAGCATGTCTTCGATCGACTCGAACACCAGGTAGGGGTTGACCGCGGCCGCCCCGCAACCGAGCAGCGTCGCCATGTGGTGCACCTCGCGGGCGTCACCGGATTCGACGACCAGGCCCACGTGGGTGCGGGTCCGGTCACGAACCAGGTGGTGGTGCACCGCCGCAACGGCCAGCAGCGACGGGATGGGAGCCATCTGCTCGTCGGATTGGCGGTCGGACAAGATGATGACCCGCGCGCCGTCGGCGATCGCCGCCGACGCCTGCGCGCGTACCTCGGCCAGTGCGGCGGCCAGCCCGGTACCGCCCTGGGCAACCGGGTACAGACAGCGAACAACCGTGGAATGCATGCCGTGGCGGCGGCCGTTGACCTCCATGTCGGGGTCGAGGTTGATCAGCTTGGCCAGCTCGTAGTTACGCAGAATCGGCTGGGGCAGCTGGACCTGGTGACAGGAGTTCTCATCGGGGCTGAGCAGGTCACGCTCCCCACCGGTGGTGCCCTGCAGGCTGGTCACCACTTCCTCGCGGATGGCGTCCAGCGGCGGGTTGGTCACCTGGGCGAACAGCTGGTGGAAGTAGTCGAACAGCATCTTGGGCCGCCGCGACAGCACCGCGACCGGAGTGTCGGTGCCCATCGATCCGATCGGCTCCGCGCCGGTCCGGACCATCGGCGTCACGAGCAGGTTGAGTTCCTCGTAAGTGTAGCCAAAAGCCAACTGGCGCATGACAAGTCGATGGTGCGGCATCCGCACGTATTTGCCCGCCGGCAAGTCGTCGAGCGGAACCAGTCCCTTGTCAAGCCACTCCTGATAAGGGTGCTCGGCCGCCAGCTCTGCCTTGATCTCCTCGTCGGCGACGATGCGGCCCTGCGTGGTGTCCACCAGGAACATCCGGCCCGGCTGCAGCCGCATCCGGCGGACCACCGTCGACGGGTCCAGGTCCAGCACGCCGGCCTCGGAGGCCATCACCACCAAGCCGTCCTCGGTGACCCAGATCCGGGACGGGCGCAGGCCGTTGCGGTCGAGCACGGCGCCCACGATGGTGCCGTCGGTGAACGTCATCGATGCCGGGCCGTCCCACGGCTCCATCAAAGAGGCGTGATACTGATAAAAGGCCCGTCTACGCCCGTCCATACTCTCGTTACGTTCCCAGGCCTCAGGAATCATCATCAACACCGAGTGGGCCAGGCTACGTCCGCCCAGGTGCAGCAGTTCGAGCACCTCATCGAAGCGCGCGGTGTCGGAGGCACCCGGGGTGCAGATCGGGAACAACTTCTCGACGTCGTCTTCCGACCCGAAGATGTCGGTCTTGATCAACGCCTCACGGGCCCGCATCCAGTTCTCGTTGCCGGTGACGGTGTTGATCTCCCCGTTGTGGGCGATCCGCCGGAACGGGTGCGCCAGCGGCCACGACGGGAAGGTGTTCGTGGAGAACCGGGAGTGCACGATACCCAGCGCACTGGTCAGCCGATCGTCTTGCAGATCAAGGTAGAACGCCTTGAGCTGCGGGGTGGTCAGCATGCCCTTGTAGACGAACGTCTGCCCGGACAGGCTCGGGAAGTACACGGTTTCGCGGCCGGGCCCGTCCTGTCCCGGGCCTTTGGTACCGAGTTCGTGCTCAGCACGCTTGCGGATCACATAGGCACGCCGTTCCAGAGCCATGCCGGAGGCACCCGCCAGGAACACCTGGCGGAAGGTGGGCATCGCATCGCGGGACAACGCGCCCAGCGACGAGTCGTCGGTGGGCACGTTTCGCCAGCCGAGCAAGTGCAGGCCCTCGGCTTCGGCGATTTTCTCCACCGCGGCGCAGGCAGCTGCGGCGTCTTTGGACGACTGCGGCAAGAAGGCGATACCGGTGGCGTAGTTGCCCGGGGCGGGCAGGTCAAAGTCCACGACCTCCCGAAGGAATGCGTCCGGGACCTGAATCAGGATGCCTGCGCCGTCACCGCTGCGCGGTTCGGCGCCGGCAGCGCCGCGATGTTCAAGGTTGAGCAGCGCGGTGATCGCCTTGTCCACAATGTCGCGGCTACGCCGGCCGTGCATGTCGACGACCATGGCTACTCCGCACGAATCGTGTTCGAATGCGGAGTTGTATAGCCCGACGCGCTTGGGCGTCATACCCACCTAACCCTTCAGCAGACTTTTCTGCGCGGCCCCATCAGCGGCTCCGACGGGGCGCACCCGGAGGTTGCGGGCGTTGGCCCCTTCGGTCTTGTCGACAGGCTGTCCGTCAACCGGAAATGATCCGGTCCGGGATTCGTCCGTGCAACGCTGAACGGTGGCCCTGTAACCGGTCTCGACAAGTCGTAAAACGATATGACAAAACCCGCCTGACATGCCAACTTCCCTAATGGTAACCCGCCAGGCGGCTATGCCGTACTTCGAGCGCAACGGCGATCGACCGCATCGCCACGTGCTGTTTTACCGCCGGAAATCTGCGTGTGATGCACGATTGCCGGGCTCGCCGCGAGCCACAGTAACTGCTTAGACTAATTTGCTGTTGTCGCGATAGAGCGCCCACGGTAACCACCGTCATTAGTTCGCACAGCCGTCACTCCGGCACCACAATTCGCGATAAGGCGTGGCAGCAATGCTGCCGAAACCACCGCCCGTCGTGCTCATGACATGGCGCAGATGGTGCAACAGCACCCCGATGGAGCGCCGCAGAGTTTGCACAATACTAATAGGAGTCTAAAACCGGCAGTCGAAGCTCGAGGGCCGGTCCGACCCGGCTCGTCAGGCAGGTCGGTAACCGATACTTGGACGGATACTGGGCGGTGTCCGGCGTTGGCGGTCCGAATCAACTGAGGAGCCCATGAACGAGCGCGAGGAATTCTTGCGGGACCGCATGCGGTCCGGCCAGCCCGGCGCCCCCGGCGCAGGCACGTCCGGTCCGCGGTCAAGAAGTCCCCAGTCCGCGCCGCCCGTCGCGGCGCGCTCCCCGGCGGCGCCTCCTCGCGAACCGCGGCCGATGCCCGCGCCGCAGCGCCCACCTGCGGCTCAGCCACCACCGCCACCAGCGGCTCGCCCGCATGCATCAACGGCACCACCGCACCCGCAGGCAGGCCCACCGCACCGACCACCACCCCCATCAGCGGCACCACCGCACCCGTCAACGGCACCACCACGCCCACAACCCGACTCACCGCAGCCAGGAGCGCCCCCTCCGAACCCGCGATCCGAGGTCCCGCCACAGCCGGGTTCCCGGGCAGATTCCGCGGCCGTGCCGGCCCGCACTCCCCCGGGTGGACCGTCCGACCGCGGTTGGCGACGCATCGTTCGGGTGGCGTCCTTCGGTCTTGTCAGCCCGCGTCCATCGGCGGCGCAACGCGAGGTGGCCCAATTCGAAGCGGCCATACGAACCGTCCTACACGGCACCCACAAGGTCGGCGTGCTGGGCAAGGGCGGCGTCGGCAAAACGTCGGTCGCCGCCAGCGTCGGATCGATCCTCGCCGGACTGCGCCAGCAGGACCGCGTCGTGGCAATCGACGCCGATACCGCATTCGGTCGGCTGAGCAGCAGGATCGATCCGGCGGCGAGTGGCTCGTTCTGGGAGCTGACCGCCGACAAGAACCTGCGGTCGTTCGCCGATTTGGTTGCGCGCTTGGGCCGTAACTCCGCTGGCCTGTACGTGCTACCCGGCGAGGCGGCGTCCGGTACACGCCGGGTGCTCGACCGCGCGATCTACCGGGAAGCCGCACTACGGCTGGACCGCCATTTCGCGATCTCGGTCATCGACTGCGGCTCCACGATGGACGCACCGCTCACCCAGGAAGTGCTACGTGATTTAGACGCACTGATTGTGGTGTCCTCGCCGTGGGCGGATGGCGCCTCGGCTGCCGCAAAGACGATGGAGTGGCTCTCAGGTCGCCGACTTACGGATTTGTTGCAGCGCAGCATCGTGGTGCTCAACGACTCTGACGGGCACTCCGACAAGCGCACCCGGTCGGTGCTTGCCCGCGAGTTCGTCGAACATGGGCAGCAGGTGGTCGAGGTGCCCTTCGATCCCCATCTACGGCCAGGCGGCGTCATCGACGTGAGCCAGGAGATGGCACTGGCAACGCGGCTGAAATTTCTGCAAATCGCGGCAACCATCGCAGGGTATTTCGCGTCGCGCCCTGATGGCCAACCCGACCCCCGACCTCGGTGACGATCCGGGCCGCTTGCTCAGCCCGACTCAGCGGCCCGCTTCAGGCCCGCGCTTTCCATGTCGAGGTACGACCGAATCCGGGACCCCCCGGCCAGGTTCGCCGGCCACGCCAACGGGCCGGTCCCGATGAACTCCAGCGTTGTCCGCACGCCATCCCCGGCCTCGTCGATGCGATGCACTGCCTGCAAAGAAAGACCCGGCTGCGTTGCCACCCAAGTAAATTCGCGTATCGGCTCAAGTTGGGTGACCGTCCATATCATCGGTCGACCCTTCGGCTGGGTCACCCGAGATCGGCTGCCCACCGCCAATGGACCGTCTTCCAGACGCTTGATCTCCCGCATGGACTTCGTCCAGGCCGGCCAGCCCTCCACGTCGACGAGCAACTGCCACACCCGTGTGGCGGGTGCGTGCACGATCTCCTCATGTACGTATCGCATGCGCCACCTCCGTTCACCCCGACACGGGAATCATCGCACTTAGCTCTGCTGTGCGGCCCCCGCTCGCGCCGCCGGGTCGGCAGTCGCCTCGATCTTGCTGACCAGGCGGTCGCGGATGGTCAGCACGATGACGGCGAAGAGCCTCCGCTCGGCAAACGCCATCACCACCGATTGCCCGGCGGGACCGCTGACCAGCGTCACCCCCGGCCCCAGATAGCGCAGCAGGTTGGTGGCCACCGCGTGGGCGCGGGGACGCCGGTCCCGGCGGGTCAGGATCGTTGAGCTGACCGCCGACGAGTCTCGCTCGGTGCTACGCGCCTTTCCGGTCGAGGTGCCGGTCGGGGTGGCGTTCGCGAAGCGCTCGGGCATGGTGCGCAACGGAACCACCGATGAATTCGAGGCACTGGCGGGTCGGCTCGCCGTTTTCCGATTCGAGCCGATTTTGGCGCCGTAAGGCGCCACAAGCTCTGCCCAAACGCAAACAGCGCGAGAAATCTTTCGATTTCTCGCGCTGTACTTGCTTGGCATCTCACTGCCACCCCACCGCAGACCCCTCGAAGCAGCGGCTCAGATGGCAGCGGGTTATGCCGATTGAGCAGTCACCCGCTCGCGCACCGGGTGACCGTTGCGCTCAGCCAGGGACCGCAGTTGGCCCAACGCGAATGCCCGCGCCCGGCCCGCTTCAGGGATCACAACGCCTGCCCACAGTCCTTCCGCACCCGGCGCCTCGACGGCCTCCCGGGCACACGCCCACCGGCGCGGGCAGGCCCGGCACAACGTCTTGGCCTGGTCGTCAGGAGTCGTCGTCCAACGATCGGGGTCTTGCGTGCAAACGCCCAGCGGGACCTCGTACAGAGTTGTTGTGGTCATATCTTCAAGTTCCTCCAGAAAGCGTTGCAGGTTTGTAACCTCTGCCGTGGAAGGCTATAGCACGAACCGTCGCAGTGCAACAGTTAATTGATCATCGTTGGCCGAGCAGTGCTACGACTCTGGCGCGGGGGACGCCAGTGTACGTCGCTACACATCGATTACCAGGGGTTATACGCTGCGTATCGGCTGTGCACCGGCTCCGGCCTGCCTGATCGAGTGGCACTTCCGTCGCACAAACTGTTTCTATTTGCGCTACGTCGCGGTACGCTGAACCGTAGCGCAAGCCCGGTTTCGTCGACGCAGACCTCATCACGAGGCCGCCGCGGCTTGAGTTCTAGAAACGTAGCGAAGGCATAGCTTTAGAAGGGTGCAACGGTTAGGATGTTGTTCAGCGCAAGGCGCGCCCCGCTGCCCGCCCTCATGCCCGCGAGCAAGGAATCAACGCAGATGCCCAACGCCGAATCGACTGTCGGGCCAGCCCTGCTGGTCGTGCACAGCGGCGAATCCTCGCACGCGATCGCGCCTGGATACGGCGTCGACACCATTGGCCGCGAGGCCCGGGCCGGCGAACAGATCGATGATCCGCGCATCTTTCGGGCGCATCTGCGAGCGGTATCCGATGACGGACAGTGGCGGATCGTCGACAACAGCCCGAGCGGTATGTTCGTCGACGGACCACACAAAGGCTCTGTCACCGTCAGCGACAAAACCAACGTCCGGTTCGGCGATACCACTGGAGGCAAGGCGTTGACGTTCGAAGTCGTCAGGCCGTCGAATTCGCCTGAAGAGCAGAGCCGGGAACAACAAGCGGCGGACCAGTCGGACGACCAGAACAGTGAGCCGGATCCCGGCGTGGTTCGCGCCGGGGCGGCCGCCGCGGCGCGACGGCGCGAACTCGACATCAGTCAGCGCAGCCTCGCGTCCGACGGGATCATCAACGCGGGCGCACTCATCGCTTTCGAAAAAGGGCGCAGTTGGCCGCGCGAACGAACCCGGGCCAAGCTCGAGGAAGTGCTGCGATGGCCCGCTGGGACTATCGCGCGCATCCGTCAGGGAGAGCCAGTCGCCTATGAAGCGCCCCCCGCACCAACGCCCGAAGCAACCCCGGAAGCATCCCCCTCCGACGGCCCGGCGTCGTTGATCGCGCAGGCTGTGGCCGCGGCCGTCGACACCTGCAGCCTGGCCATCGCCGCGTTGCCGCCACCGGAGGATCCTGAGTTCACCGAGCGGGCGGCGCCGATCCTTGCTGATTTGCGCCAGCTCGAGGCAATTGCCGTTCAAGCAACCCGCATCAGTCGGATTACCCCAGAACTGATCAAGGCGATGGGCGCGGTGCGCCGCCATCACGACAATTTAATGACGCTCGGAGCAACCGCCCCGGGCGCCACGCTGGCGCAGCGTTTATATGCCGCCCGCCGAAGAGCGAACCTTTCCACCTTGGAGACTGCACAAGCGGCCGGAGTTGCCGAAGAAATGATCGTCCGCGCCGAAGCCGAGGGAGTTTTGCCCACCGGCGCCGCGGACGCGATCGAAGCTCTCATTAGTCAGATCAATTGAGGTTGACTCCGGGTGCCGTCACACGCTGAAGCGCTCGGGTCCGGTCGTCCGGGGAACGTTGACCGTGCCCCGATACTTCGCCGCGCAGTCCATTGCGCCGTGCCCGCGAAAAGGCCCGTCTCACCGAAAAATTCGTGCATCTACCCCCGTCGGAGCGCTGCTAAGCTCAACGTGCGGTGCAAAGGTGCATATGAAAAAACAGTGCACGGAACAGCGAACGTGAGGAACTACGTAAATGTCGGGTAGCGGTCTTTGCAAGTCGACCAGTAACTTTATTTGGGCCCAGTTGCTCTTGCTTGGTGAAGGCATCCCCGACCCGGGTGACATCTTCAACACCGGCGCGTCGCTGTTCAAGCAAGTCGGCGAGAAGATAGGGCTGGCCATTCCGGGCACCAACTGGATCGGCGAGGCGGCAGACGCCTATTTGAACCAGAACATCGCCCAGCAACTTCGCGCGCAGGTGATGGGCGATCTCGACACATTAACCGGCAACATGATCTCAAATCAGGCCGAATACATCGAGAACACGCGCAAGGTTCTGCGCGCAATGAAGTCGATGGTCGACGGCGTGTACAAAGCCGCCAAATGGCTTGAAGATCACCTTTGGATCGTCGGCGACGCTGCGGCGTGGGCGATCGCAATTCCCGCTTGCGGTCTTGCGATGGCTGTCGTCGGTGGCGCACTGCTCTATCTGACGATCATGACCCTGATGAACGTGACCAACTTGAAGGGAATTACCGGCAGGCTGCTCGACATGTTGACGACCCTGCCCAAGTTCCCCGGCCTGCCCAACATTCCTCTTCCCGACATCCCCGGCATCATTGACGACCTCTGGCCGCCCAAACTGCCCGACATTTCCATCCCCGGCCTGCCCGACATCCCGGGTCTACCCGAGTTCACCTGGCCGCCCAAAATTGACATACCCGACCCCGGTTTGCCCGACTTCGGGTTGCCCGGCATCCCCGGGTTCCCCAGCCTCCCCGGGTTGCCCGGCATCCCCGACATGTTCCCCGGCCTGCCTGGCCTGGGCGACTTGATCCCCGGCGTGGGCAACCTGGGCAAGTTGCCCAGCTGGACCGAATTGGCCTCCCTGCCCGACTTCCTGGGCGGCTTCGCCGGCCTCCCCAGCTTGAGCTTCGCCAACCTGCTCGGTTTCTCCCAGTTGCCCAGCGTGGGAGCGGTTACTTCAACCATGGGTCAGCTGCAACATCTCGTAGCGGCGGGCGGCGGTCCGGGCCAAATGGGCAGCATGGCCGGTCAACAGGCGCAGATGATCTCCTCGCAGGCCCAGCAGGGAGGCCCGCAGCAGGCCACCCTGGTGAGCGACGAGAAGAAAGACGACGAGGATGGCGCAGCCGCCGGCGCGGCCGCCGCGGAGCGCGCACCTATCGACGCCGGCACCGGTGGCGGCCAACAGCGGCAGGAGGGGACCGTACTTTAGTCGCGGTAATCCGGCCTTCAGGCCGGCTACCGCGACCCTGGCAAGTCAAACCCATAGCAAGCCAAAGCCATAGCGAGTAAAAAGTTAAACGTAGAGGAGGATCCACCCCATGACAGGAGTACTGGGCGTCATACCGTCGTTCCTGAAGGTACTGGCGGGCATGCAGAACGAGATCGTCGGCCAACTCAAATCGGCGACCACGGTGGTCAACGGGATCAGCGGGCGGGTCTCGATCACCCACGGTTCGTTCACGTCAAACTTCAACGAAGCCCTTACAACGTTTGAGACCACCCGCACCAGCGCAGGCACCGGCCTGCAAGGGGTCACCGGCGGATTGGCCACAAATCTCCTTTCCGCCGCCGGCGCCTACCTCAACGCCGACGAAGGTCTGGCCGGCATCATCGACAAGATCTTCGGCTGATATGGCCGGTCCGCTCGCTGCCGGTCGCGCGGGCCCCATCGACGACGTCGTCGGCGTGGAGGTGACCATCGACGGCATGTTGGTGATCGCCGACCGGTTGCACCTGGTCGATTTCCCTGTCGCGCTTGGCATCCGGCCGAACATCCCGCAAGAGGATCTGCGAGACATCGTCTGGGACCAGGTGCGGCGTGACCTCACCACGCAAGGCGTGCTGGACCACAACGGCCAGCCCCATCCCGACCGTCGCCGCGATGGTCGACACGCTCAGCAGGCCGGACCGGACCTTGGAGGGCCGCTGGTGGCGGCGTGATATCGGCGGCGCGATGGTGCGCTTTGTGGTGTGCCGCAAAGGCGATAGCCATCTCGTCGCCGTCGCGCGACGGCGACATGCTGGTGCTGCAGCTGGTCGCGCCGCAAGTCGGTCTGGCGGGCATGGTGACAACCGTGCTGGGGTCTGCCGAACCCGCGAACGTCGAACCGCTGACGGGCGTCGCGAGCGAAGTTGGCGGAGTGCACATCCGCGGCTCAGCTGGCCCAGCACGGCGTCCCGCCGGCCACCGGCCCGTATCTACGCGAGATCGTCAGCAACCCGACCAGCTGGGTGGAAATCGTCGCGACCCAACGCCACCCAGGCGGCACGACCACGCATACCAAGGCGGCCGCAGGTGTTCTCGACTCAACGCACGGCAGGCTGGTGTCGCTGCCCCGCCAAGTCGGCGGCGAGTTGTACGGAAGTTTCCTTCGGGCACTCAGCTGAACCTGCAGCGCGCGTTGGACAGCCTGTTGGAGCTTCTCCCAGCCGGTTCCTGGTTAGATCACGCCCAGTCGCCTCAGATCACGCCCAAGCCTCCTCCCAATACTGACTACTAACCTCCCATACGAGTTCAGAAAGGGACGCCATAGTGGACCAGCCCGGGAACGACTACGACAGCGACGATCTCAGCCGCCCTGGATTTCTCCGGTGGCGTGCCGCCGAGGAGTCGTCTCTTGATGCGCTGGACGATTACGCTCCGGCCACGAATCCGAGGACTAAGGAACTGACCTGGACGCGCTCGCATGGGCTGACGGAGCAGGAAGAGGAGCCTGAACTGGCTTATTCACGGTGACCAACCCGCAGGGGTCGGTGTCGGTGACGGCGATGATGGACGGCAGAATCCAGCAAGTCACCGTGACCGACAAGGCATCGAGCATGTCCGAATCGGGTCTCGCGGAAGAGATTTTCGTCATTGCCGACCTGGCCCGGCAAAAGGCGCGGGCCGCCCAGCACACCTTCATGGTCGAGAACATGAGCGAAATGACCGGGCGACAGCGATCAGGAAAACGCGATGCTACATGAATTCGTCGGTATGACCCTGAATTTGCCGACACCGGAAGAGGCGGCCGCGGCGAAGCTGAAGTGTTCGCAACCCGTTACGACGTTGATTCTCAGGAACACACCGCCCGCCACAACGGCGATAAATGACTGATCGCCTGGCCGGTCTGTTCGAAAGTGCCGTAGGCATGTTGCCGTTGTCGCAGGCACGATCCCTTGACCTGTTCACCGAGATCACGAATTACGACGAGGCGGCGTGCGACGCCTGGGTCGGCCGCATCCGATGCGGCGACACCGATCGGGTGACGTTGTTCCGCGCCTGGTATTCGCGCAGGAACTTCGGGCAGTTGGCGGGTACGGTCCAGATCTCGATGAGCACTCTGGGCGCCAGGGTTCCCATTGGCGGCCTGTACGGCGACATCACCTACCCCGTCACTTCGCCCCTGGCGATCACGATGGGGTTCGCCGCATCTGAAGCGTCGCAAGGTAATTACGCCGACGCCATGGAGGCCATGGAGGCCAGCGCGGTCACGGGTTCTGAGCACCTGGTGTCGTGGCTCAAGGCGGTGATCTACGGCGCGGCCGAGCGCTGGACGGACGTGATCGACGAAGTCAAGGGTGCCGGGAAATGGCCGGACAAGTTCCTGGCAGGCGCCGCCAGTGTCGCGCACGGGGTTGCCGCGGCATACCTTGGCTTGTTCACCGAGGCCGAACGTCGACTCACCGAAGCCAATGACTCGCCGGCCGGCGAAGCGTGCGCGCGCGCCATCGCGTGGTATCTGGCGATGGCCCGGCGCAGCCAGGGCAACGAAGACGCGGCGGTGGCGTTGCTGGAATGGTTGCAGACCACCCACCCGGAGCCCAAAATCTCCGCGGCACTGAAGGATCCGTCCTATCGTCTGGCGACGACCAACACCGAGCAGATCGCCTCCCGCTCGGATCCCTGGGATCCGGGCAGCGTCGTCACCGACAACTCCGGTCGCGAGAAGCTGCTGGCCGAGGCCCAAGCCGAGCTGGACCGCCAAATTGGACTCGGCCGGGTCAAAACGCAGATCGAGAGATACCGTGCGGCAACCCTGATGGCCAGAGTTCGCGCTGCCAAAGGAATGAAAGTCGCGCAGCCCAGCAAGCACATGATCTTCACCGGACCACCCGGTACCGGCAAGACCACGATCGCGCGGGTGGTGGCCAACATCCTGGCCGGTTTGGGTGTTATCGCCGAACCCAAGCTCGTCGAGACTTCGCGTAAGGATTTCGTCGCCGAGTACGAGGGCCAGTCAGCAGTCAAGACCGCCAAGACGATCGATCACGCCCTGGGAGGCGTGCTGTTCATCGACGAAGCTTATGCGCTTGTGCAGGAACGAGACGGCCGCACCGATCCGTTCGGGCAAGAGGCGATGGACACCCTGCTGGCCCGGATGGAAAACGACCGGGACCGGCTGGTGGTGATCATCGCCGGGTTACAGCACCGACATCGATCGGCTACTGGAAACCAACGAGGGCCTGCGGTCTCGCTTTGCCACTCGCATCGAGTTCGACACCTATTCCCCCGAGGAGCTCCTCGAAATCGCGAAAGTCATTGCCACTGCCGATGACTCGACGTTGAGCACCGAGGCCGCCGAGAATTTCCTGCAGGCCGCCACGCTGCTGCACCAACGGACGTTGCGCGGCAGACCGGCACTCGACGTTGCCGGAAACGGCCGGTACGCGCGACAATTGGTCGAGGCCAGCGAGCAGTGCCGTGACATGCGCCTGGCACAGGGCCTCGACATCGAGGATCTCGACGTGGACCGACTGCAAGAGATCAACGGCGCAGACATGGCCGAGGCGATCGCCGCGGTGCACGAACATCTCAACATGAGAGAGTGAACCATGGGGCTTCGCCTGACCACCAAGGTTCAGGTTAGCGGCTGGCGCTTTCTGCTTCGCCGAGTCGAGCATGCCATCGTGCGGCGCGACACCCGCATGTTCGACGATCCATTGCAGTTCTACAGCCGCTCGGTCACGCTTGGCATCGTCGTTGCGATATTGATCCTGCTGGGTGCGGTGCTGATGGCCTACTTCAAACCCCAGGGAAAACTGGGCGGCACCAGCCTTCTCACCGACCGCACCACCAACCAGCTGTATGTGATCCTGTCGGGGCAGTTGCATCCCGTCTACAATCTGACCTCGGCGCGGTTGGTGCTGGGTAACCCCGCCAACCCCGCTACCGTGAAGTCCTCCGAACTGAGCAAGCTGCCCCTGGGCCAGACCCTCGGAATCCCCGGCGCTCCCTACGCTACGCCGGTTTCGGGGGACACTTCGTCGATCTGGACCCTGTGCGACACCGTAACCAGGGCCGAAACTACTTCACCCTTAGTGCAGACGGCGGTATTGGCGATGCCGTTGCAGATCGATCCTTCGATAGATCCGATCCAGCCGAACAAGGCGCTGCTGGCGTCCTATCAGGGCCGACAATGGATCATCACACCAAAGGGTCGGCACGTCATCGATCTGGCCGACCGGGCCCTCACCTCGGCAATGGGAATACCCGTCACCGCCAAACCGACCCCCATCTCCGCGGGCATGTACAACGCACTGCCCGACCAGGGAGCCTGGCAACTGCCGCCGATACCCGACGCAGGCACACCCAACTCTCTTGGATTATCTGAAGATCTTGTGATCGGGTCGGTATTCCAGATTCATACCGACAAAGGACCGCAATATTATGTGGTGCTGCCCGACGGAATCGCCCAGGTGAACGCCACCACCGCCGCCGCGCTGCGCGCCACCCAATCACACGGACTGGTAGCGCCTCCCGCGGTGGTGCCGAGCCTGGTCGTCAGAATCCCCGAACGGGTTTACGCTTCACCGCTGCCCGACGAACCCCTGAAGATCCTGTCCCGGCTGGACGAGCCCACGCTGTGCCGAATGTGGGAGCGCGGAGCCGGCGATCAGTCGCCGAGGACAACCGTGCTGTCCGGCCGGCATTTGCCGATCCCGCCGTCAGCCATGAATGGCGGTATCAAGCAGATCCATGGCACGGCAACCGTTTACATGGACGGCGGAAAGTTCGTGCAGCTGCAGTCGCCAGATCCCCGCTACGGCGAGTCGATGTACTACATCGACCAACAGGGTGTGCGTTACGGAGTGCCGGACGCCGATTCAGCGAAGGCGCTCGGCCTGGGTTCGCCGAAAACCGCGCCCTGGGAAATCGTCCGTCTCCTGGTTGACGGTCCGGTGCTGTCCAAAGATGCCGCTCTGCTGGAGCACGACACGCTGCCCCCTGACCCAAGCCCCAGAAAATTACCAGCCGGAACCCCCGGAGCCCCGCTGATGACGATGCACCAGGAAGTTCACCCCGACGATCACCCGCGGACCCCGATTGACGCCGGGCGAGATCAGCCTCACGCCGCCCGACGACCTCGGTATCGACATCCCGCCGTCGGGTGTCCAGAAGATCCTTCCCTATGTAATGGGTGGCGTCATGCTGGGCATGATCGCGATCATGGTGGCCGGCGGCACCAGGCAGCTGTCGCCCTACATGCTGATGATGCCGCTGATGATGATCATGATGATGGTCGGCGGTTTAGCCGGAGGTACCGGCGGCGGCGGTAAAAAGGTGCCCGAAATCAACGCCGACCGCAAGGAATACCTGCGTTATCTGGCCGGACTGCGCGGCCGTGTGACGTCTTCGGCCAGCTCTCAGGTGGCGTTCTTCAGTTACCACGCGCCGCATCCCGATGATCTGCTGTCGATCGTCGGTACCCAGCGGCAGTGGTCCCGCCCGGCCAGCAGTGACTTCTACGCCGCCACCCGCATCGGGATCGGCGACCAGCCGGCGGTGGATCGCTTGTTGAAGCCGGCCGTCGGCGGCGAACTGGCGGCGACCAGCGCAGCGCCTCAGCCGTATCTGGAGCCGGTCAGCCACATGTGGGTGGTCAAGTTCCTGCGCACTCACGGGCTAATCCATGACTGCCCGAAACTGCTGCAGTTGCGCACATTTCCGACGATCGCGATCGGCGGTGACCTGGCGGGGGCGGCCGGGTTACTGACCGCGATGATCTGTCACCTGGCGGTTTTTCATCCGCCGGACCTGGTGCAGATCCGGGTGCTCACCGAGGACCCTGATGATCCCGATTGGTCCTGGTTGAAATGGCTCCCCCATGTTCAGCATCAGACCGAGACCGACGCCGCCGGGCCGATCCGAATGATCTCCACCCGCCCGGACGGTCTGGCCGATCTGGCCGCGCGGGGTCCGCACGCACCCGATGCGCTTCCCACCGGCCCCTACGTCGTCGTAGTGGATCTCACCGGCGGCAAGGCGGGATTCCCGCCCGACGGCAGGGCCGGCGTCACGGTACTCACTCTCGGCAACCACCGCGGCTCGGCCTATCGCATCAGAGTCGACGAGAACGGGACCGCTGACGACCGGCTGCCCGGCCAGGCGTTCCGCCTGGTGACATCGACCGCCGACAGAATGACGCCGCGAGAAGCCACCCGCCTTGCCAGGAAGCTGGCCGGATGGTCCATCACCGGGACCATCCTCGACAAGACGGCACGCGTCCAGAAGAAAGTCGCGTCCGAATGGCACCAGATGGTCGGTGCCCAGAGCGTCGAGGAGATCACTCCTGGCCGTTGGCGGATGTACACCGACACCGACCGTGATCGGCTCAAGATCCCCTTCGGTCACGAACTCAAGACCGGCAACGTCATGTACCTGGATATCAAGGAGGGCGCCGAATTCGGCGGCGGCCCGCACGGCATGCTCATCGGCACCACCGGGTCCGGGAAGTCTGAATTCCTGCGCACCCTGATCCTGTCGTTGGTGGCCATGACCCATCCGGATCAGGTGAATCTGCTGCTGACCGACTTCAAAGGCGGGTCGACATTTCTGGGAATGGAGCAGCTTCCGCACACAGCCGCCGTCATCACCAACATGGCCGAGGAAGCCGAACTGGTCAGCCGGATGGGTGAGGTGTTGACCGGCGAACTCGACCGCAGGCAGGGGATCCTGCGCCAGGCCGGGATGCAGGTCGGCGCGGCCGGCGCGCTCTCCGGTGTGGCCGAATACGAGAAGTATCGTGAGCGTGGCGCCGAGTTGGCGCCGCTGCCAACGCTTTTCGTCGTCGTCGACGAGTTCGCCGAGCTGCTGCAAAGTCACCCGGACTTCATCGGGCTGTTCGACCGGATCTGCCGCGTGGGGCGGTCACTGCGGGTGCATCTGCTACTGGCCACCCAGTCGCTGCAAACCGGCGGCGTTCGCATCGACAAGCTCGAACCCAACCTCACGTACCGCATCGCGCTGCGCACCACCAGCTCTCATGAGTCCAAGGCGGTGATCGGGACCCCCGAAGCGCAGTACATCACCAACAAGGAAAGCGGTGTCGGATTTCTCCGGGTGGGCATGGAAGACCCCGTCAAGTTCAGCACCTTCTACATCGGTGGTCCATATATTCCACCGGCGAGTGCCGAAACCAATGGTGACGGAGGCGGGGCCAGCCCGCAGATCGCCAAGCAAGCCGTGCGAATCCACAAATTCACCGCGGCTCCGGTTATCGAGGAGGCGCTGACGCCATGACCCGCGCCGGCGACGATGCAGAGCGAAGCGATGAGGAGGAGCGGCGCTGATGACCGCCGGCGACGATGCAGAGCGAAGCGATGAGGAGGAGCGGCGCTGATGACCGCCGGCGACGATGCAGAGCGAAGCGATGAGGAGGAGCGGCGCTGATGACCGCCGGCGACGATGCAGAGCGAAGCGATGAGGAGGAGCGGCGCTGATGACTGCCGAAATGGAAACACGGGCTTTGCGCGAGGTGGTGCTCGACCAACTCGGCACCGGCGAATCGCGGGCCTACAAGATGTGGCTGCCGCCGTTGACCGATCCGACACCACTCAACGAACTCGTCGCGCGCGACAAACGACAACCGTTGCGCTTTGCACTGGGGATCATGGATGAGCCGCGCCGGCACCTCCAGGAGGTTTGGGGCGTAGACGTTTCCGCGGCGGGCGGCAACATCGGCATCGGTGGCGCACCACAAACGGGGAAGTCGACACTGCTGCAGACGCTGGTGATGTCGGCCGCAGCCACGCAATCACCGCGGAACGTCCAGTTCTATTGCATCGACCTCGGTGGCGGAGGTCTGATCTATCTCGAAAACCTGCCGCACGTCGGCGGGGTAGCGGGCCGGTCCGAGCCCGACAAGGTCGCCCGAGTGGTCGCCGAGATGCAATCCGTAATGCGGCGACGAGAAGCCTCCTTCAAGGAACACCGGGTGGGCTCGATCGCGATGTACCGGCAGCTACGGGAGGATCCCAGCCAACCTGTTTCGGCCGATCCGTACGGCGACGTGTTTCTGATCATCGACGGGTGGCCGGGTTTCGTCGGTGACTTTCCCGACCTCGAAGGGCAGGTCCAGGATCTGGCCGCCCAGGGGCTGTCGTACGGAGTCCACACCATCATCTCCACGCCACGCTGGACGGAACTGAAGTCACGTGTCCGCGACTACCTCGGCACCAAGATCGAGTTCCGGCTCGGCGACGTCAACGAAACCCAGATCGACCGCATTGCCCGCGAGATCCCGGCTAATCGTCCGGGCCGCGCGGTGTCGATGGAAAAGCACCACCTGATGATCGGTGTGCCTCGGCTTGACGGCGTGCACAGCGCCGACAACCTGGTGGAGGCCATCACAACCGGGGTAGCGCAGATCGCGGCCCAGCACACCGAACAGGCGCCTCCGGTCAGGGTCCTGCCCGAGCGCATCCACCTGTACGAACTCGATCCCAACCCGCCAGGCCCGGAGTCCGACTACCGCACTCGCTGGGAGATTCCGATCGGACTGCGCGAGACCGACCTGTCGGTGGCCTACAGCCACATGCACACGAATCCGCACCTGTTGATCTTCGGCGCGGCAAAGTCGGGCAAGACGACCATTGCCCACGCCGTCGCCCAAGCCATCTGCGCCCGGAACAGCCCCGAGCAGGTGCGCTTCATGCTCGCGGACTACCGCTCAGGTCTGCTCGATGCGGTGCCGCAAAGCCATCTGCTCCCCGCTGGCGCGATAAACCGCAACAGCGCGACTCTGGACGAGGCCGTCCAAGCTCTGGCGGTCAACTTGAAGAAGCGGTTGCCACCGACCGACCTGACCACCTCGCAGCTGCGCTCGCGATCGTGGTGGAGCGGATTCGACATCGTGCTTCTCGTCGACGACTGGCACATGATCGTGGGTGCCGCCAGTGGGATGCCGCCGATGGCGCCGCTGGCGCCGTTATTGCCGGCGGCGGCGGATATCGGGTTACACATCATTGTCACGTGTCAGATGAGCCAGGCATACAAGGCAACCATGGACAAGTTCGTCGGCGCCGCATTCGGGTCGGGCGCTCCGACAATGTTTCTTTCCGGCGAGAAGCAGGAATTCCCGTCCAGCGAGTTCAAGGTCAAGCGGCGACCCCCTGGCCAGGCATTTCTGGTCACTCCCGACGGCAAAGAGGTGATCCAGGCCCCCTACATCGAGCCCCCAGAAGAAGTGTTCGCACCACCCCCAACCGGCGGTTAAGATTATTTCATTGCGGCGAAGGATCCCGGCTCGCCGTGCTAATCGGGCCCGGGACAGCGCCGGCCTTCGGGTTGTTTTCGGCTATAACCGAACGGTTTGTGTCCGTGATGCAAATAAAGGAGAAGAAGTAAAGAAATGGAAAAACTGTCACACGATCCGGCCGCTGCCGGCATTGGCACGCAAGTGAGCGACAACGCTCTCAGCGGTGTGTCGGCTGGTGCGGCAGCGGTGACGTCGGTGACCGGGCTGGTGCCCGCAGGGGCCGACGAGGTCTCGGCGCAAGCGGCGGCGGCGTTCACGTCAGACGGATTCCAGATGCTTGCTTCGAATGCATCGGCTCAAGGCGAGCTTCAGCGGGCAGGCGATGCGGTCCAGGACATCGCTCGTACTTACTCAGAAGTCGACGACGGCGCCGCCGGCGTATTCGTCTAGCAGTCCAACCACAAGACACCTAGCAACCAGAGGGAGTGATCACCATGCTGTGGCACGCAATGCCACCGGAGCTGAACACCGCACGGCTGATGGCCGGAGCGGGTCCTGCTCCGATGCTGGCGGCAGCCATGGGGTGGGAGGCGCTGGCGGCGGCTATGGACGCTCAGGCCATCGAGTTGACCGCACGCCTTAACTCTCTCGGCGAGGCATGGACCGGAGGCGGCAGCGACAAAGCGCTTAACGCTGCCCTGCCGATGGTGACCTGGCTGCAAGGGGCCTCAGCGCAGGCGAAGACGCGCGGCCTGCAGGCAGCGGCGCAGGCCGCCGCTTACACGCAGGCGCTGGCGACGACACCGTCACTGCCGGAGATCGCGATGAACCACATCACCACGGCGGTCCTTACGGCCACCAACTTCTTCGGGATCAACACCGTGCCGATCGCCTTCAACGAGATGGACTATTTCATCCGGATGTGGACGCAGGCGGCCGTGGCGATGGATGTCTACCAGGCCGAAACGCTGGCTAACACGCTCTTTGAAAAGATCGAGCCGATGACGTCGATCCTTGATCCCGGGATGAGCCAGAGCATGGCGTCAAGCCCGCTCATGGGGATGACATCTCAAATGACGGGCGTGTCCACGAGCCAGCTTTCGGCGACGGCTTCGCAGGTCGCGGAGATGAGCGGCCCGATGCAGCAGCTGGCCCAGCCGGCGCAACAGATGACATCGATGTTCAGCCAGATGGGCAGCTCAGGCGGCAGCAGTGCAGCCGAGGATGAAGGCGCCCAAATGGGCCTGCTCGGTGCCAGTCCGCTGTCCAACCACCCGTTGGCGGGCGGCTCGGGCGCAAGCACGGGCGCCGGACTGCTGCGCGGGGAGTCGCTACCAGGAGCGGGTGGAACGTTGGCCCGCACGCCGCTGATGTCCCAGCTGATCGACAAGCCTGCTGGTCCTGCGGTGATGCCGGCGGCGGCCGCCGGATCATCGGCGACGAGTGGCGCGGCCCCGGTGGGCGCCGGCGCGATGGGCCAGGGTGCGGGGTCCGGCGGCTCCTCCCGACCAGGGATTGCGGCGCCGGCAGCGCTCACCCAGGAGCGCGACGAGAACGACGAAGAAGACTGGGACGACGAGGACGACTGGTGAGCGTCTTCAGTGACAACAGACTTCCCGGCCACCCGGGCCGGAAGACTTGCCAACCTTTGGCGAGGAATGGAAAGAGAGAAAGTAGTCCAGCATGGCAGAGATGAAGACTGACGCCGCTGCCCTCGCGCAAGAGGCAGGTAATTTCGAACGGATCTCCGGCGACCTGAAGACCCAAATCGACCAGGTGGAGTCGACAGCGGCGACGCTGCAGGGCCAGTTCCGGGGCGCGGCGGGGACGGCTGCCCAGTCCGCGGTGGTGCGCTTCCAGGAGGCGGCCAACAGGCAGAAGCAGGAACTCGACGAAATCTCGACGA
Source organism: uncultured Actinomycetota bacterium (assembly GCA_963763005.1). Lineage (GTDB taxonomy): Bacteria > Actinomycetota > Actinomycetes > Mycobacteriales > Mycobacteriaceae > Mycobacterium. The sequence continues at coordinate 844,686 of CAVXMI010000002.1, read as the reverse complement.
ACATCCGTCAGGCCGGCGTCCAATACTTCAGGGCCGACGAGGAGCAGCAGCAGGCGCTGTCCTCGCAAATGGGCTTCTAACCCCCTAGTACCAGAAAGAACAGGAGCAAAAACATGACAGAAATGCAGTACAACTTCGCGGGCATCGAGGCCGCGGCCAGCGCAATCCAGGGGAACGTCACGACCATCCATTCCCTTCTCGACGAAGGGAAGGCCTCCCTGGGCAAGCTCCGGGCTGCGTGGGCCGGTTCAGGCCAGGGTGCCTACGAAGCCGTCCAGCAGAAGTGGGACACCACCGCTGGTGAGCTGAACAACTCGCTGCAGAACCTGGCGCGGACGATCAGCGAGGCCGGTCAGGCGATGTCCTCGACCGAAGGCAACGTGACGGGGATGTTCGCGTAAGTCACCCCTTCGTTCGCGTACACTACCGAAGCACGAGATCGGGCGAGTCAACCCTTCGGGGGATCTCGCCCCTTCTCGTGTTTTGTTCTATGGACGAACTTCTGAGAGGTTCTCATGCCGGCCGACTATGACAAGCTCTTTCGGCCCCCCGACGGTACGGACCCTCTGGTCGATGAGACTGCGCAGACGGACTTTGACCCGAGTCCCGCGAGTCCTTCGCATCCGCCGCCGTCCAAGCCGAATGGCGAGACTCCGCCTACGCCGCCGATCGACTGGTCGCAGCCATTTCCACCGGCCGCAGCGACATCGCCTCCGGCCGCAGTAGAACCTCCGCCGGCGCCACCGGAACTGCCGCCGACCCCACCGGAACCACCGCCGGCCCCACCGGAACCACCGCAGGCCTCAGCGGAACCACCGCAGGCCTCGGCCGAGCCACCGCCGGCCGCTATGCCGGCCAGTGGACCCGCGTCGGCAGGGCCCAAATCGCCTCTGCCCCCAATGCCTATCGGCGGACCCCCGCCAGCCCCGCCCGAACCGCTGCCGGCGCCACCCGAACCGCCACCGGCCCCACCGGAACCGCCACCGGCCGCGCCCAAGCCACCCGCACCGCCGATGCCCATCGGCGGCCCCCCGCCAGCCGCGCCCCGGCCCCGGCGGGGCTCCCCCGAAGCGCCGTCCCCCCGTCGGCGCCGCCCAAGCCACCTCCGCCCCCTATGCCAATCGGCGGACCCCCGCAATCCCCGCCGGCGCCACCCGAACCTCGTCGAGTCTCGCCCGAACCGCCACCCGGCCCCCGGCCGAGCAGCGGACCCCCACCCGCCCGGCACGCCCCACCCGACGAGCCCCCGCCACGCCGGGTGCGGCTCGGCGGGCCCCCGCAACCCCCGCAAACCAGGCAGGCCCCACCTGAACCGGGGTCGCAGCCACCCCAACATTCGCGGCTTGCACGCCGGGGTCACCGCTACCGCATCGATGACGAAGATGACGACGTGAAAACGGCGAGTGGTCCATCCCTCCCACTGCGCCCGCGCGCAGATGAACCCGGGCCGGCGCCCAATGCCGCAGCAGAGCCCTCGTTCGCGTGGCTCCAACAAGGCGAACCGAACTTCGGTCCGCCTTCCGGGCCCGCGCCTGCTGCGTCCCAACCTCCTGCCGACTCCCCGCCTGACCGCAGAGGCGGTCGCCGTGCCACACGGCGCGCCGACGGACGTCATGCGGCGGAACCCCCGGCCGAGCCCGTGGCGGCTAATCCGCCACCAGCACCCACCAGGGCCCAACCACCCACACCCACCAGGGCTCAAGCCTCACCCGCCGCCATCCCGGCTCAGCCCCTGACCGAGCCCGCCCCGGTCGGCGGTCGCCGCGCAGAGAAGCCCGCCGAACTGGTGTCGAAACGAGGTTGGCGGCGTTGGGCCCACACATTTACCCGGATCAACTTCGGCCTGTCGCGCGACGAGAAATACGAGCTGAACCTGCGCACGCGGATTAGCCGAAGGCCCCGCGGTTCGTATCAGATCGGGGTGTTGGGTCTGAAGGGGGGCGCCGGCAAGACGACCACGACGGTCACCTTGGGAACGATGCTCGCGCAGGTGCGGGGCGACCGGATCCTGGTGCTAGATGCGGATCCGGGCTGCGGAAACCTCGCCGACCGCGCCGGCCGTTCTTCGCCTTCATCCATCGCGGATCTGCTCGCCGACAAAGAGCTGTCGCACTACAACGATGTCCGCGCGCATACCAGCGTGAACGCGGCCAATCTCGAAATACTCCCCGCACAGGAGTACACCGCGGCGCAGCGCGGGCTCAGCGGAGCGGACCTGCGTTTCGCGGTCGATACCGTGTCGAGGTTCTACAACCTCGTCTTAGCCGACTGCGGGGCCGGCCTGTTCGACCCGGTGACACGCGGCGTACTCGAAACGGCGTCCGCGATAGTGATAGTGACCAACGTATCGGTTGACAGTGCCCGGCAAGCCGCGATCGCCTTGGACTGGTTGCGCCGTAATGGCTACCAGGATCTGCTGAGCCGTGCCTGTGTGGTGATCAACCATGTCGCGCTGGGAGAAACCAACGTCGCGGTCAAGCAGCTGGTGCGGCAGTTCGAGCAGCAGGTCCAACCCGGTCGGGTCGTGGTCTTGCCGTGGGACCAGCACATCGCGGCCGGCACCGAAATTCAGCTCGGCCAACTCGACCCCGTCTACAAGCGACGGGTTCTCGAGCTGGCCGCGGCTTTATCCGACGATTTTGAAAGGGCTGGACGTCGTTGAGCGCACCTGCTGTTGCTGCCGGCTCGACCGCTGCGGGGGCGGCGCCCCCCAGACCTGCGACCACCCGGGTGACGATCCTTACCGGTAAACGGATGACCGACTTGGTGCTGCCGGCGGCGGTGCCGATGGACACCTACATCGACGAGACCGTCGCGGTGCTGGCCGATCTGCTGGAAGACACCCCGGCCGACATTCTGGCCGGCTTCGACTTTTCCACCCAGGGCGTGTGGACGTTCGCCCGGCCAGGAGCCCCGCCGCTGAAGCTCGACCAGTCGCTCGACGACGTCGGGGTTGTCGACGGATCGTTGCTGACCCTGGTATCGGCCAGCCGCACAGAGCGTTATCGGCCGCTGGTCGAGGATGTCATCGACGCGATCGCGGTGCTCGACGAATCGCCGGAGTTCGACCGGACGGCACTGGATCGCTTCATCGGCGTGGCAATCCCCGCCTTGGCCCTGCCGATCACCGTGGTCGCAATGCTGGCGTGGTGGGCAACCGGGCGCAGCTGGTTCTGGCCGCTGGCGATAGGCATCGTGGGAATCTCGGTACTGGTGGGCTCCTTCGTCGCAAAGAGGTTCTACCAGAACGCGCACCTTTCCGAATGCCTGCTGCTCACGGCGTACCTGCTGATCGCGGCGGCGGCGGCGATGGCCGTTCCGCTACCGCGTGGGGTCCACGCGCTGGGGGCGCCGCAGCTTGCCGGCGCCGCCACAGTTGTTCTCTTTGTAACTCTGCTGATGCGCGGCGGCCCTCGTCGGCGTCATGAGTTGGCATCGTTTGTCGTGATCACGATGATCGCGGTCATAGCTGTGGCGGTTGCCTTCGGCTATGGCTACCAGAACTGGGTGCCGGCCGGGGCGATCGCATTCGGGCTGATCATCGTTACGAATGCCGCCAAATTGACCGTTGCCGTCGCGCGGATCGCCCTGCCGCCGATTCCCGTTCCGGGCGAGACCGTGGACAACGAGGAATTGCTCGATCCCGTCACGGCCCAAGAGGCCACTAACGAAGAAACGCCCACCTGGCAGGCCATTATCGCTTCGGCGCCGGCGTCCGCCGCGCGGCTCAACGAGCGCAGCAAACTTGCCAAGCAACTGCTGGTCGGGTACGTGACGTCCGGCACCCTGATTCTTGCCGTCGGTGCCATCGCGGTGGTGGTCCGTGGACATTTCTTCGTGCACAGCTTGGTCGTGGCAACTCTGATCACGGTGATGTGCGGGTTCCGGTCGCGGCTCTACGCAGATCCTTGGTGTGCGTGGGCATTGCTAACAGCGACCGTCGTCATTCCCACCGGTCTGACGGCCAAGCTCAGCCTCTGGTACCCGCACTTTGCCTGGCTGATGCTGGCCATCTACCTCGCCACAGCCGTGGTTGCACTGATCGTGGTCGGGTCGATGGCCCAGGTTCGCCGCTTTTCGCCGGTGATGAAGCGGATTCTGGAATTAATCGACGGCGCTATGATCGCTGCAATCATTCCGCTGCTGCTGTGGATCACCGGCGTCTACGACATGGTCCGGAATATCCGATTCTGAGCTACCGGCGCACGTGTACGCACCACGAGTAGTCCATCAGTAGCCCGAATAATTGCCGCAATTGGAGTTCCGGCACGTCGGGTAAAATTTGCTCGATGGGTAACGTACAGAGGGGATTCTGCGATGGCTGAACCACTGGCCGTCGATCCCGGCCGCCTGATCGCTGCAGGAGGCAAACTCGCCGAGCTCGTCTTTCCGACGGCTCCGTCGCCGATCGCAGCGACTGGATCGGATTCGGTGTCGGCAGCGATCAACGAGACGATGCCGGGCATCGAATCATTGGTATCCGACGGGTTGCCCGGTGTTACAGCCGCCCTGAAGCGGACGGCATCCAGCATGTCCACCGCAGCTGACATCTATACGAAGGCCGATCAGTCGCTGGGCGACGCTTTGACTCAGTACCAGTTCGGCTCCGATGGCCTGGCGCTGGGAGCCAGCGGTGTGGCCGCTGCCGCGGCGGGCCCGACCGGACAGTCCGCACAGCTGCTGGGCGCGCCCATGGGTGCGGCGTCGCAGCTCAGTGAGGCGGTGGGCGCGCAGGCCGGTGCGCTGGCGCCACGCGTCGCCGCGACGGTGCCGCAGATGGTTACGCTGGCCCCGCAAGCCGGCCAGATGGCGCAGCAAGCGTCTCCTATCGCGCAGACCGTCAGCCAGAGCGCGCAGCAAGCCGGCTCGCAGGGCTCTCAAGGCGGCGCGATGCCGGCCCAGCTGGCCTCCGACACCAAGCCGGAGGGCGAAGAGTCCACGACGGACGACGGGGACAACGGGCAGCCCGGCGAAGAGGCGCGTGACGAAGCCGCCGCAGCGGGCGCCGAAATGTTGGGCAGCGTTCCCTTGGCGGGCCCGGCCAGCACGGCCGGTGGCAACGCAACTCCGCTTGCAGCGCCGATCTAGTCGCCGACTCCCGCCCAGCGACCGACCGCATCGTCCTGGATCACCTATCGGAAGGCGGCGTGCGAACGTCCCCTCCCCCGGATACCAGGCTCAGGCTCAGAACGCCTCTGCCAGGGCGCTGTCGAGTAATCCGGCGACGTATCGCCAGTACAGCCAGTCGGCGACCGCGGGACGCTGAGCCTCCGCGTCGGCTGCGCTGTACGCCTGGTGCAGGGCGATGTCTTGGCAATGGACAGCGTAGGTGCGGAACGCCCGAAGGTGCGCGGCCTCGCGGCCGATGGCACTACTGGTCATCGGCTTCATCAGGTCGAACCACAGCATGTGTCGCTCATCGTCGGGCGCATTGGCATCGACCGGTGCCGGCGGCAACAGATCGAGCAGACGCAGATCGTCGGTGTCTGCCAGCTGGGCCACCGCCGAGGGATCCACCACCTCCAGCCGGGACCGTCCGGTCATCTTGCCGCTCTCCGGAATGTCATCCGCCTCCAGCACGATCTTGGCCGCCCCGGGATCGGAATTGGCCAACTGCTCCGCGGTTCCGATCACCGCCCGCAACTTCATGTCGTGAAAGGCTGCCCAGCCCTGCACGGCTATCACCGGGTAGGTGGCACAGCGCGCCTTCTCGTCGGCCGGGATCGCGTGGTCGGCGCTGGCCATGTACACCTCGTTCGGCAGCTCCACGCCGTCGGGTATGTAGGCCAGCCCATAACTGTTGGCCACCACGATCGAGCCGTCGGTGGTCACTGCGGTGATCCAGAAGAACCCGTAGTCGCCTTCGGCGCCGCTGTCGGGCGCGTTCAATGCGGCAGCGATGCGTCGCGCCAATCGCAGCGGATCAGACTTGCCGCTCCGGCGACCGCCGGACGCTGCGGCAATAGCGTCGCGTGCCGACCGGGCCGCCGAAACCGGGACCATCGGCGATGGCGTGACGGTATCCGCCGCTTCGGTTTTCTCTTTGTCCTTTTGGTCGTCGCGGTCGGGCGGCAGCGGGCGCGCAGGAGGCGCGGTACGCGCCGACGCCGCCCGGGGGGTCGCCGTTGCCGGCGCCCTGCCCGCTGGACCCAACGGCGCGCGCCCGGAGGCAGCACGCGAGCCCGCGCCTGATGCCGCGGCGTGACCCGCACTCGGACTCGCGCCCGCTGACGCGGCCGCTGCGCCCGCTCCGCCGGACACCCCGCGCCCGGCAGCTGGTATACCGGTCGCTGCCGCGGGTGCCACCGCCGCTGACGAGTCGTCCCCATGCGAGGGTCCCGACGGACCCGCCGGTTGAGTGGTGGGCGTTGCCGGCGCATCCGTCGCCGCCGCCGGCTTCACATGAGCCGTCCCCTCGTCCCCCGGGGTAACCGGCGTCGACGGCCTTCCAGGATCGACTGGCGCCGCAGGCTGATCCGGCGGTGGAGATCCTCCCGGAGTTGGCTGCGGGGCCGGCGCGGGCGTTGGCGTGACCGGGGTCGGTGGCGCCGGCGCCGGCGCCGGGGTCGGCGTGACCGGCGTGACCGGCGGTGGAGTGACCGGTTTGTCCGGCGTTGGCGTGATCGGGGTGACCGGCGTAACCGGGGTGACCGGGGTGACCGGTGTCACCGGTACGCCGGGGGTAATCGGGGTAACCGGCGTCGGGTTCACCGGTGTGATCGGCGTCGGGTCCACCGGCGTCACCGGTACGCCGGGGGTAATCGGGTTGTACGGGTTGGCCGGCGTTGGCTCGAAAGGCGTCGGGGTCGGAAAGACCGGGGACGGCGTGTCCGGGGTCGGTACGACCAGCGTCGGTATGTCCGGGGTCGGTGGTGTTACTTGGTGGAGCAGATCCTTGAGCGCATTCGTCGGTGGCTTCCAGTTCCTGGATGCCACAACCTGTTCAGCGGCTTCGGCGACCAGGCTGGTATTGGCAGCGTGGGTCGCGCGGACCAATGAATTAATCGCGGTATTCCGCTCATCGGCGTCCAGATCGGGATCATTCTCCAGAATGCTTATCTCCCGTTGAGCGCCGTCCACATTATTGCCGATATCCGACTTGGATTGCACGATCAACCCGGCGATATGCCGGTGCCAGGTGATGACCGTGGCGAGATAATCCTGCAGCACGCTCATTTGATTGAGGTTTGCGCCGAGTGCACCGTTGGCGGCATTAGCGGCGCCGCCCGACCAGACACCACCTTCGAAGACTTCAACCTGCTGGTGCCGGCAGGTCTCCATTACGTCGGTGACCTTCCGCAAGACCCGGTTGTATTCCTGCGCCCGGTCGTAGAAGGTGTCCTCGTTGGCTTCCGGCCACCCGCCCGGCTCGAGCATCTGCCCGGCATACTCCCCCGTCGGTCTCGGAATGCCCATCGCCTACTCTCCTCCCAACAGCAGCCGGGCCGCATCGACCAGACCTGCCGGGTAGGTACCCGCAGTGGATCGCTGGACCGGCGCGCATGCCGCACAGCTGTTGTGCTGGCTCAGGCGCCGCGTCGGCCGCTGAGTGGTACCGGATGTCATGGTTAACAAGCCTAACCGAGGTTAAGACCAGCTAGATGCGGCAATTTGGCGATCAGGACGGTCGCCGCAGACGGCGGCACAGGGCCGCGGACGCCCGGTTAGGTGGGTCCCGCACAGCGGTCGACGCGCGCTCGGTCGGTCAGGCGCACCGCGCCGAAACGGCCCCGGATAACCGGCAGCGTCGGCGTAAGGCGCACCGTGGCGGTCATTGCGGCGCAATCGTTGCCGTCACGAAGATGGGTTAGATCAGCCCTTTGTTCATCGTCTGGGACATGGCCTCGAGTGCCGCGGCCAACTGCTCCTCTGCGGCATCGTTGTATGCGCTTGCCGCGGACTGCGCGTTCATCAGCGCCTCGTTGACCCGCGCACCGACTGCCTCCGCGCCCACCTCCTTCAGCAGCCCGTCATCAATACGGACACCGGTGAGCCATTGGTGCCCGTTGATCGTCACTTCAACGGTCTCGGCTTCGTCGCGGCCACGGAAGGATCCGGTGTTCATCTGGTTAAGCGTCCCATCCAGCGCCGACTGAAACCGTCCCGCCAGTGCCAACGCCTGCGCGACATGTGGGGGGATTTCCATGCTGGTCACTTTGACTCCTTGCTGTCTTGACGGCGGCGGTTACCGACGACGGCCTCGGTCCACGCCCGGTCCTCGGTGTAGAGCGCCTCGTCGTCCTGCTGTGCACCCTTGGATTTGGAGCCGCCCTTACCCTGACCGGCGCCGCCCATCGGCATTCCCATGCCACCGCCGCCCATTCCGGTGCCCCCGGCGGCCTTGCCCTGGCCCACGCCGCCGAGCTCACCCGCGCCAGCGGGCCGCACCGATTCGGCACTCCCGGTCGCCGGCGCCAACGGCATCGCCCCCGCGCCGCCGCCTCCACCGCCACCGAGCGACGCCGCCTTGACCGACAGGTCTCCGGGCATCTTCGCCGCCGCCTCGCGCCCAGCCGCTGTGAGCTCGGCCGCGGTGCCGGCCGGCATGCCGCCGCCCGCCCCGCCGGTGGCCGGCATCATGGGGGCGGCCGTCGTCGCGGCGGGGGTCCCGCCGGAGCCGTCCGAAGGCGGCATCAGGAAACCCGGTATCAAACCCTGCTCTTGCGGCGGCGGCGGTGCGTCGATCTTGATGGCTGCGGGAGGCTTAGGCGGATTCACCGGTTCAAGGGCCGCCTTGTTGGTGTAGTCGGTCAGCACCTCCTCCGATTTCGCCTGATACTCCGCGTAAAGCTTGATCGCTTGGTCTTTATAGACCGGGTCTTTCGATAACTCCTCGAGCTTGGCGATATCGGCCAACGAGGGATGTGACCGCCTAGCCCACAGTTGCAGCTGCGCAACGTATTGAGCCTGTTTAGCCATCGCAGCGCTCAATTTCGCCATGTGGAGTATCCACTCCCGTTGTTGATCCAGTGAGGCCTCACAAGCCGTAGTCGCATCGCCTTGCCAGTTTTCAAAGGCCCGGAACCGCTTGAGGTCCCCCTGCAACGCCAGGTTGTAGCTGTTCCACCCATCCGCAAAGTTGGCGAACGAAACGCCTTGGTCGCCTGATTCGAGTTTCGTTGCCGCCGTTTTGAGATCGGTGAAGTCGGGCTGACCCGCTGCCGCCACCGTCTGCGTATCGCTCAGCCCTGCCGAGCTATCCCCACCCGCGCCCCCGGCCGATTCGGCCTCCACAGCCCCGTTGCCGTCGTTATCCAGCGCTACCGCGGCTTCCTCGTCAACCTCGCCATAAGCCCTGGCCGCATTCCGCAGGGACGTCGCCAGACGTTGCCGCTCCGTAGCGCCCGCCCCCAGGTAGGTCAGCATATTGTCGGCGGATAACACCAGTTGTTGGGCCGCGTTGTTGGCCGCCGTGAGGGCGCACGGTGCCAAGGGGACGTCCGTCGGCGGCTCCGCCATCATGGCCTCCACCTCGTTGGCCCTGTTCAAAATTTCTTGCTGATCCACCGTCATGGTCTGCGGCTGAGTCATGTCAGAAAATCCTCCTTAGTGCTACAGCCATTATCGTCGCTGAAATCAGTGGTTCCTGCACTAAAAAAACTCGGGGCTTCCGCCGCATGCCGGCATCGCGAACCGTCCGTCCTACTTCGGTAGGGCCATCTGGTAGCGGCTTTCCTCAGGTGGGGAAACCCGCCGGATCGGCAACCCGCGGTGCCGCGGAGTGCCGATGACGTTATGCCGCAGGATCACCCGGTCGACGCCGGGATGCGGGCCGAGATAGGTCGTCGCGTTCGGCCACGCCACCTTGGCCACCGGCCCGACGTGCGCGCCGATCAGCCCGGCGAATCGCTCGAAGTGCGCTCCGACTGTGACGATCGCACCTGCGGCCGCCGCGCGCACCGCGAACTGCGTGAATGTCTGCGCGTCACCCAGGTTGATGCTCACGTCCACGTCGTCGAATGGCATGTACACCGGGTACCGGCTCGCCGTTTCGCCGACCAGCACACCCGCTGAACCGATCGGCAGCTGGCAGTGGCGGTTGGCGACGAGGTTCTGGCCTTGCAACGCGGGCCGCTGCCCACCGAACAGGCGAGAGAAGCCCCGCGGCGTCTTGGGCTTGCCCACCGTGGTCAGTAGCACCGTGGTCTGCGGCGGCATGCCGGGAGCGATGCGGACCCTGGTGATGGTGTGGTCGGCGCGCGCCGACCACCACAAGTCCGGACCGCCTGGCGCGGTGTAGGCGGCGGTGTAGGCGTCGCGCCCTTTGATCATCGACCACTTCTCCCGCACAAAGCCGATGTCGGTGGCGTGGTCGTAGTCGTCGAAGCTGCGTCCGCACACGGCGTCGACACCACTGCTCGCCAGGTTGTCCGCGATGCGAGTCGCCGACGCCACAAGATACCGGGCCAGCCCGGCGACGCCGGTATCGCGCCGCAGCGCCGATTTCTGGGTATGTTCGGGGTCCGCTCGCAACATGATCCAGGTCCGGCGGTTCGCGGGGGCCGGATCAGCACCGATCACCTGCTGGTACAGGTTCACCACATCGGCTGTGGCGGTCTTGCCGACGCGGTAGCCGGCCGACACGACATCTGCCTCCAGGTCGGGACAATGCACCGCCAGAAGTTCCTCCAACAGCCGGGTGTCCAGCACATCGTCGGTGTGGGCTTTTCCGTCGACGACGACCGTCGGCGTGAACGGCCGGGGCCTGAGTTCGATGACCGCGATGAGGTGCTCGCGTCGCCAGCGCACCGCCACGTGATCGCCCGGCTTCACGATGGCGCCGACGACGGGCTCCGAAGGAGTGTCGGGTGGCTTGCGGTGCCGGCGGAGCCACGCGTAGACCGTCGCGACCCAGCCGGTTATCCGACGGCCGAAAAAGGTGACAAAGGCAACGACGGCGCCCACGGCCGTCAGGGCGATGCCCCCCCACCAGTAGCGCGTGGATAAGAACAGCAGGATGGCCGGCGGAGCCAACGCCGCGAAAATCAACGTGTGCCCGGTGCTGAACCGTAGCCGGAAGGGAATGTTCATTTGCGTCTCAGAGCTCGCCCGGCCAACGCGGCCAGTCCCAGAGCCAGCGTCAGGCCCAGAACCGACAGCGCCACAACCGTGATCGGCCGATGATCGGGGCCCGGCTCGACCACCGGGGGTGGAAGTCGTCTGACGTTGTACGGGGACGACGCGGGGCCTGGCGGAATGTCCCACGTCAACGCGGCGACAGCATTGACGACGCCCGCGCCGACGAGGTCGTCCACCCCGCCGCCGGGGTGTCGCGCGGTGGCCGTGATGCGGTTCATGATCTGCGCCGGCGTCAGATCGGGAAACCGCTGTCGCAGCAGCGCCGCCAGACCCGAGACATACGCCGCGGCAAACGAGGTGCCGGCGATCGGGACGGGACCCTCCTTACCCGGCAACGCATTCACCGGCTCACCCTCGTCGCCCAGCGCGATGATGTTCTCGGCGGGAGCCGCTATGCCCACCCAGGGGCCATGCATCGAGAACGAGCTCGGTACGCCGCTCTGGCCGATGCCCCCGACGGTCAGCACCAACGGTGCGTACCACGCCGGTGTGACAGCCGTCTGCACTTTGTTCCAGCCACGTGGGTCGGCGGGCGTGGACGGGTCGGGCAGCGGATTCTGCGCACAGTCGCCGCCGGTGTTGCCGGCCGCGACGACGACCACCGCGCCTTTGTCGTTGACCGCGTAGTTGATGGCCGCGCCGAGGCTGGCCTCATCGATCGGCCTGCTCACCTTGTAGCAGGCCGCTTCGCTGATGTTGATCACACCTGCGCCGAGATTGGCGGCGTGCACCACTGCGCGGGCAAGACTGCGGATGGATCCGGCCGCCGGTGTGGCGTTGGGGTCGTTGGGGTTGGGTTGCGAGCCGACTGGTTCGAAGGCCTCCGATGTCTGGCGCAACGACAGCAGTCGCGCATCGGGCGCGACGCCGATGAACCCGTCGGTGGGTGCCGGCCGGCCCGCGATGATGGACGCGGTGAGCGTGCCGTGGGCATCGCAGTCGGACAGCCCGTCGCCGGCCTGGTCGACGAAATCGCCACCCGGCTCCGCCGGGACCCGTGGCGATGCGTCGACACCGGTGTCGATCACGGCCACCGTCACCCCGGCCCCGGTCGCGAACTTGTGGGCATCGGCGACGCCCAGATATGTGTTGCTCCACGGCGGATCGTGGAAGCTGGAATCCGGCAACGTCGTGGGCGCCGAACAGAGGACACGCTGTTCGGTGGGTTGGTCGGGCCCTGTCACATCGGGCGGCACGGCGCCCGGATCGATCGGGGGTGGACTGATTGCCGAGGCGGACGGCGCGGTCAGCAGCGCTAGCGCCACCGTCATCAGCAAGATCCGGTGCACCCCCGAATCACTCCATTCATTTAGCCGCGTTGCCGCCTTGGCGCCTACGTGTCAAGCCTGCGTGCAGTTTAGACGTAACGGGTACGTGAACGGTGCTTTTCACGCGGGGCCCAGCGGGTGCGTCCTGGGCGTCGAGTCTGCGTCCTGCGCTTCGGGCATGCGCCCTCGGTCGAGGGATCGGTCGGATTTCCGCCCGTGGGAATGTCGACGGTCGAATACGCGGGGGCGTAAACACCGCGTGCGGTCGGACTCAATCGACACCAGACGGATTTTAAGTCCGCATGGCTAGGCGTTTGCGAGCGTTGGCTTCCGTTGGCACGCTTGCAGAAACCACCTATGAGCCGCAGTTATATGTAATTTTGCGTTGGCGAGGTTGGGAACGTTTGGAAGCTATGTGCATACAGTCCGTTTACAGCTAGCTCGAGGCAGGCATGCGGGATGTCGTCCTAGGAGTGCGCACTGCAGCAGCGCGGCGGTCGGTAAGGACTGCAGACGATGCGCGAGGGCGGCGGCATGGCCAACACCACCATTATCGAGCGGCTGACCTAAGGAGCCGTGGGAACCTATATGCCAGCACGCTGGCTTATACCGTATGCAGCCGGATTGAGCCGGGATTGACCGCTCGGCGTGTCGCACCGCTTCTGTCGTAGGGGTCTGCCACCCTGAAAGCCAAGGAACCGCGCGGGGAAACGCACGGTCGAAACATTGACGGATCACGCAGGAGCACGCCCGACATGCACGTTGAGCAATTGTTCGGGAAGACACTCATCGACGTTGACCGGAAGTTGAGGAGTAATCCGGACGAGTATGAATTGCTGAAGATCGCCGGTCTGCTGCGGCCCCTATTGCTGGAAAAGCTTCTGGACGAGGCTAGCGCTCCGCATCTGTGGATGTGAAGTTCCGCGTCGTGAAGCCAGGACCACCACCGATACCACCAGAGGTCGGGCGTCAGATGGACGAAGCGTGGGCCAGGCTCCACGCCACCAGACCTGACGTGAAACGTGTCGACATCGCCGTCTCCATTCGCCCAGATCTGTTGACCGGTAACCCGAGTCAACTGGGGGACCAGGTGGTTGAACTGGCACGCAAGGATTTCCTGAAGCACGGTGGGGTTCTCATCTACAACGACTACGAGTACACCATGGAAAACATCCTGCGGGTCGCGGCGAACAGCTTGGGCGGAATCCACTGGGGTCCCACCAACTGGGATCAGCGATCCGAGGAGTTGCGCCAGTACATGGAGGGATCGGTATGGTTCGGCAGGCCCTTGCCAGCCGCGATGATTGCCGAGATCGCGCGCTGTACGCTACGTGCCTGCAAGCCGCTAGCAGACGAACTGACCCGGCTCGGCCTGTATTCCTCCGCATTTAGCGAGTGGATGGCCGGCGGACGGCCACTGCAGTGTCAGGGCTCCACAGCCAGGAGCCAACTCGGCGGCCTCCTAGCCATGAGCTTGGGTCACCTTGTCACCACCCACGAGTTCTGGACCGGTGCGATCGGCTCGGGGTCTCCTAACGGGTGGGATCACCTTCTTCTCCACGCGCGCCAGTGACAGGCGGAAGTTCAAGCACGACGACAAGATGCAGGACCGCAGAGACGCGCGGGAAGGCGGCGTGCAGGAGCATACGGAAACCCGCGAGGACAAGCTGCGGGAAGAGCAGAGCTTGATCGCGGCGGCGGAGGAGTTCACGCAGATCTGTTCCGAGATTCTCGTCGACACCATCGATACGGAAGGGGCGTTCAACGCGATCCGCGACATGCTGAACAACATGGCCGCTAGGGATGACCCAGCCGCCGAGAAGAAACTTGCGCACGCGCAGAAGGTCGCCGACGCACAGAAACGAATTGTTTCGCCACACACCAGGTTAAAGCTCTCAGCATCACCTGAGGTGGTGGCTGCGGCGGACAAGGTTGTGGCGTCACTGCTCGCCGTTGCTCGCATGACGACCGAGCCCTTCGCTGTTGTTATGGCCCAGAAAGCTGCAGCAGACGAGATGAACGACTTCGCAAATGTCATTCGCAAAGAGCTTGGCAAGACTGAGTACTCGCCCGAGGACTCGAAGAAGGCGGTCTACAGCTTCCTCAACTCCTTGCAGAGGCAGACCGATGACTTTGTCGAGCAAGCTAGGGATGAGATGAAAGCCGCTGGCTTCCGGACGACGCCGTGGGACAACTACCAGCGCAAGACCCCGAAGGCTCCGCCGCAGGTTATCTAGCCCTTCTGTGTCGGAATCCATTCTCCCCCAGCATCTCTAAAGGTAGGTGCCGTGGCCTGCTGGCTGGCGAGCACTTTACGAACAGTGCTGGCGTGCCAAGCGCGGCCACCCCGAGCGCGTTGGAACTGCGTCGTGGGTCAAACCGTCCGCGATGGCGCGCAGCGACGACCCGGCGTCACGCTCTGCGACGATGCGCGCGAGGTCTCAAGCGGCAGATTCGACGGTCGGCCCAGCCGCACGCCTTGGTCGCGTTTGATGGCCAGGGCTGCGCTCGCTAATGCAGTTGTGCTTGAACGGGCCGGTGTTGCCAGCGTTGGCACAACTGGCACAGCGTCGGAGCGGGCATGCTAAAGCGTCCTCGGCGTAGTAGCCGTCGACTAGCATCCCGCGCCATGGCCACTTTCAGCGACCTGTTGGGCCGACTCGACCCCGACCCAGGTCGGCGGGGCAAGCAGTTCGAGCGCATCTGCCAGTGGTTCCTGACCCACGACCCGGTCTATGCGGCACGAGCTTCGCCGCGTGTGGCTGTGGGATGACTGGCCTGGCCGGTGGGGCGCTGACGCCGGTATCGATCTGGTCGCCGAGGACCGTCACGGACACCTCTGGGCGATCCAGGCCAAGGCGTATGACGCCGCCACCGGATCACCAAGCGCGACGTGGACACGTTCCTGGCCGAGTCGGGGCGGCCGAGTTCTCGTTCCGGCTGTTGATCGCGACGACCAACCTGATCGGGCGCACTGCCAAGCGCACGATCGAGGCCCAGGAGAAGCAGGCGAGCGTTCGTGCTGCTCGGTGACCTGGAAGCCGCCGAGGTCGACTGGCCCGCCTCCCCATCGGATTTGCGTGCCCGACGGCTGCCACCGAAACGACCCCGGCCTCATCAGCGCGAAGCGATCAACGCAGTGGTGAAGGGCTTTGACGGGGCCGATCGCGGCCAGTTGATCATGGCCTGCGGGACCGGCAAGACCCTGGCCGCGTTGTTCATCCGCGAGAAGCTGGCCGCCAAACGCACGCTGGTGCTGGTGCCGTCGCTGTCGCTGCTGGCCCAGACGCTGCGCGAGTGGACGGCCAACGCCAAGGCCGGATTCGACTTCCTTCCGGTGTGTTCCGACGAGACGGTCGCCGGACCACGACGCGGTCGTGTCCAACACCAGTGATCTGGGCTTCCCGGTCACCACCGACCCCGAGCGAGATCGCGACGTTTCTGCGCCGGCGGTCCGGCCCGCGTGTGGTGTTCGCCACCTACCAGTCCTCGCCGCAGATCGCCAAGGCGTTCGAGTTGGGTCGGGTGCCTGCCTTCGACCTGGTCATCGCCGATGAGGCCCATCGCTGCGCCGGGCGGGTCTCGTCCGACTTCGCCACCATCCTCGACGCCGAGGAGATCAAGGCGCGCCGCCGTCTGTTCATGACGGCCACCCCGCGCTACTTCACCGGCCGGGTCGTGCAGGAGGCGCAGGAGGCCGACTTCGAGGTCGCCTCGATGGACGACGAGGCAGAGTTCGGCCCGGTGTTTCACCGGCTCGGGTTCGCCGAGGCGATCGAGCGTGACCTGCTCACCGACTACCAGGTGGTCGTCGTCGGCGTCGATGACGCCACCTACCGCGACTGGGCACAGCGGGGCCGGTTCGTCACCCTCGACGGCAAGAGGTCACCGACGCCCGCACCCTGGCCGGACAGATCGGTCTGGCCAAGGCGATGCGCAGCTACGACCTGCACCGCACCATCACCTTCCACTCACGGGTGAAACGTGCGCAAGAGTTCGCCGCACGAGCTGCCGGAGGTGATCGCCTGGATGCCTGCCGCGGCAGCGACCCGAAGGGCAACCTGTGGTCGCGACTACGCCTCAGGTGAGATGCCCGCCGGCGAGCGCCATGTGCTGCTTCAACACCTCGGCAGGCTCGACGACGGCGAACGCGGGCTGCTCGCCAACGCCCGCTGCCTCGCCGAAGGAGTCGACGTACCCACCCTCGACGGCGTCGCCTTCATCGACCCGCGCCGCTCCGAGGTCGACATCGTGCAGGCGGTCGGCCGGGCGATCCGCAAGCCGACGACAAGACGGTCGGCACCATCGTCATCCCGGTGTTCATCGACACCGACGAAGACCCCGAGATCGCCCTCGACTCCTCGGCGTTCAAACCGGTGTGGGACGTGATCAAGGCGCTGCGGTCACACGACGATGAGCTTGGCGAGCAACTCGACGAACTCCGACGGGAACTAGGTCGGCAGGGCGGACGGCCACGACTCCCGGGCAAGATTCACTTCGACCTGCCCGCAAGGGTCGGCATCGACTTCGCCCGCGCTTTCGATGTGCGCCTCGTCGAGCAGACCACGGCCTCCTGGGAGTTCTGGTTCGGGCTGCTGGAACAGTTCGTCGAAAAGCACCAATCACGCCCGCGTCCCGCGCTCCTACACGGTTGATGGCTACAAACTCGGCCAATGGGTCAATAATCAACGCGCTTTTTACTCCAGGGGCACTCTTGACCCCGGCAGTCAGCAGCGGCTCCAAGACCTACCCGGCTGGACCTGGGACCCCCACAGCGACCAGTGGGAGGAAGGCTTCAACCGGCTACTGGAATACGTCGAACGCAACGGTCACGCACGCATCCCGCGTTCGTACCGACCGACTGAGCATTTGGGTCCAGGCGCAACGCATGAAGTTCGCAACAGGCAGGCTAGACGCCGATCGAGAACAACGCCTTGCAAGCTCGAGTGGCTGGACCTGGGACCCTTTCGCCGACCAGTGGGAAGAGGGTTTCAGCCTCCTGCCTGGACTACGTCGAACACCACGGTGATGCCCGCGTTCCACAGTCCTACGCGGTCGATGGCTTCAGACTCGGCGACTGGGTCTCAACGCAACGCATTCAGCACTCCAAAGGAACGCTTCACGCCGATCGTCAACAGCGCCTGGAGACCGTAAACGGCTGGACCTGGGACCCTTTCGCCGACCAGTGGGAAGAGGGTTTCAGCCGCCTGCTGGACTATGTCGAACACCACGATCACGCACGCATCCCGCGGTCCTACACCGTCGGCGGCTATCGACTTGGTGCGTGGATCGACAGGCAACGGTCCTCCCACTCCAATGGCACCCTTGACGGTGACCGCAAACAGCGACTCGAGGACCTAAACGGCTGGACCTGGGACCCTGTCGCCGACCGGTGGGAGGAGGGTTTTAGCCGCCTGCTTGCCTATGCCGAAAGCAACGGCCACGCACGCGTTCCTTTCTCCTACATCGTTGACGACTACCAACTTGGTGCGTGGGTCAATAGCCAACGAAGCGTCTACTCGAAAGGCACCCTCGACGCCGACCGCCAACGACGGCTCCAAGCCCTGCCGGGTTGGACATGGCGACCTTCAGCTGACCGTTGGGAAGAGGGTTACAACCGACTGCTGGATTACGTCAAACGACGCGGCGACGCCCGCGTCCCTATCTCATATGCCATCGATGGTTTCAAACTCGGCACATGGGTCAGCACACAACGCACCAATTACACCGAAGGCACCCTCGAGGCCGACCATCGGCGCTTACTCGAAGTTTGCCGGGCTGGACATGGCGACCTAAGGCCGACCAATGGGAGGAGGGTTACAAACGACTGCTGGACTACGTCAAACGACACGGGGACGCGTGTGTTGCGCAGTCCTGCATCGTCGACGGTTTCAAACTCGGCACATGGGTCAGCACACAACGTTCCAATCACGCCAAATGCACTCTCGACCCCGATCGCGAACGGCGACTTCAGAGCCTGACCGGCTGGACATGGAAGGCTAGGTAGATCGAAGAAGAGGCAGCTTCTCGATGAGTCTCAATACTTTCGTTGTGAGCTTCTCGAAAGCCGCAGCCAAAGTGCTGGCCTTGGCGACTGGGGTTAACCTGCACGCCAGTCTCGTGACCCAGGCCGAAAGACCCGTACGGATAGAGCGGAGTGAGATTCGTCCCTCGGTAGCGACTAGCATTCGCCCATGCCGATACGGGTCGGGAGTCGTTCGCTGGATACCGGATTCTGCGGCAACTCGGCTCCGGCGGAATGGGCGAGGTCTACCTCGTCGAGCATCCCCGACTGCCCCGCAGGGAGGCCCTCAAGGTTCTTCGCCCGGACGTCTCAAGCCGACTCCGCTTTCCGGGACCGGTTCATCCGCGAGCCGACCTGTCCGCCAAGACTGCGCCACCCCACATCGTGGCCATACACGACCGAGGCGAATATGACGGCCAGTTCTGGATCTCGATGGACTACATCGACGGCACCGACCTCGGTCACCTAGCTGGAGCACAGCATATCCGGCAGGTATGCCGGTCGGACCTTGTCGTGACCGTTGTCACGCGCGGTGGCTAGCGCGCTTGACTACGCCCACAATAAGGGCCTGCTGCACCGCGACTGAAGCCCTCCAACATTATGGTCGCCGACCTTGACACGATGGACGCAACGCATCCTTCTCAGCCGACTTCGACAATTGCCCGGACCCCGGACGACACCAGTGGTCTCACCACGACCAACATGACGGTTGGCACCGTCGCCTACGCAGCGCCAGAGCAACTCATGGGCGAAGCCATGGACGGACGAGCCGACGAATATGCGCTAGCCGCAACAACCTACAACTGCTGACCGGATCGCAGCTCTTCCCTAACTCGAACCCGGCGGTCGTCATCAGTCGCCACCTCAGCTCGCCGCCTCCTCCAATGGGCAACACTCGAGCCGATCTGGCCAGGATCGACCCGGTCCTCGCGGTGGCACTCGCCAAGTCCTCAGACGAGCGATTCCCCAGCTGCGGCGACTTCGCTCTAACACTGGCTGAGGAAGCAGTCGCAGCCCGTGGTGAAGCAAGTCCCACAGCCCGCACTAGACCATCGCCTGTGAAAGGCAGCGACCGTCGCGCCCACGCCCCTTCCAAAGCCCGCACCGGCCATCACTTTTCGGTCACCGAGATTGTGGGCGGCGGCGGCGGTCTCTCGCCACTGGCCTCATTGTTTCTGCCGTTTATGGCCTGTTGTCGCGGTCGCCGCAATCGACACAGAATCAGCAGCCCGGCGGCCCGACTGCCTCGTCAAGTGCAATGACCGCGCCCGCGATCACGCCAACCTCAGAACAATCGACTACCTTGGTGGCGCCTCCGCCGCCCACCACCACTCAGGGACCGCAGGGAAACGGTTATGCGATGACGGGCTGTTACAGCTCCCAGAATCCCCCAGTTGACCGGCCAACTTATGTGGAGCTGCTGTTCTGCGCCAGCGGTGGACTGTCGCTGAACGACATGTCATGGACCTCTTGGGGGCCTTACGGCGCGGATGGAAGCGGGATGTCGAGCTTCAGGGTCTGTCCAACCAAGTTGCGCTGAAGGCCATGAAATTAAGGTCCCGGTCGTAGTACACGCATGGAACCCTCTACCCAGTCCGAGCGGATATGGCTGCTCTCCCGGCATCAAATTCTTCGCTGACATGATTCTGGCTTTCCCAAACGACGAACCACCGCTGGAGGCCAATATGCCTGCTTTGAGTAAGTACAACGGAATGCCCGCAATCCGTTTCACCAGTTACTCCGATCCAGGCCCGCCCATCCAAAAATGGGACCCCCGTCCTGTTTCTAGCAAGTTGCTCTCCACTACTGCTTTGGAGTCGTGCCAGCTCCGGCAGGCAACGTGCGCGCAGGGCAGTCTTATGTCGCGCAGGGCAGTCTTATGTGTTGCAATTCTTTAGATCCGAGACAACTCTTCAGCTCTTTCCCCTCGGGCTCGTCGCGGATCATGCGCCCGCCGTGCGGCGCATCACCCCGCCGCCAGCTTCACCCCGCCGCCATCTTCACCACCCGATTGTTGCCAGGGTCGGCGACGTAGAGGTTGCCGGCGGCATCCACCGCCACACCGTAGGGGTCGTCGAGGCCGGTGAACGGCAGCACCGCCTGGGTGGCCGACCCCGCCGCCAGCTTCACCACTCGATTGTTGCCCGTGTCGGTGACGTAGAGGTTGCCGGCGGTGTCCACCGCCACACCGGAGGGGTCGTTGAGGCCGGTGAACGGCAGCACGGTCGGGGTACTCGACCCGGCCGCCAGCTTCAGTCGCGCATCCCGTCGCCGTCCAAATCCAGGCCGATCCCGTCGAGCCGGCCGTCGCCGTCGAGGTCGAGGTCGGGCTGCCGATTCCAGATGGACGCGGTGCCTTCCCCGCCGGCTAAGTCATCGCCGATGCAGTACTCCACGACTGTTCTGACGCTGCGCCGACGCTACGGGTTCCCCCGCGAGTGCCACCAAGTCAACAGCTCGGCGGTCGCTTCCTCGTTGGTCAGCGGCCCGCGGTCCAGGCGCAGTTCTTTCAGGAAGCGCCACGCCTCACCGACTTGCGGGCCCGCCGGAATGTCGAGCAACCGCATGATCTCGTTGCCGTCCAGATCGGGGCGTACCCGCTCCAGGTCCTCCTTGGCGGCAAGTTCGGCGATCCGCTCCTCCAGCCGGTCATAACTGGCCCGCAGCCGGGTGGCCCGGCGCTGGTTGCGGGTCGTGCAGTCGGCACGCACCAGCTTGTGCAGTCGCGGCAGCAGCGGCCCCGCGTCGGTGACGTAGCGGCGCACCGCGGAATCGGTCCACTTCCCGTCGCCGTAGCCGTGGAACCGCAAATGCAGATACACCAGCTGCGAGACGTCGTCGACCATCTGCTCTGGAGTACTTCAGCGCCCGCATCCGCTTGCGGACCATCTTGGCGCCGACCACCTCGTGGTGGTGGAAGCTCACGCCCCCTTTCGGCTCGTGTCGGCGGGTGGCGGGCTTGCCGATGTCATGCAGCAGCGCCGCCCAGCGCAGCACCAGATCGGGACCGCCCTCCGGGTCTTCCAGGGCGATCGCCTGCCGCAGCACGGTCAGCGAATGCTGGTAGACGTCCTTGTGCTGGTGGTGTTCGTCGATGGCCATCTGCATGCCGCCGACCTCGGGGATCACCACTTCACCCATCCCCGTCTGCACCACCAGGTCGATTCCGGCGACCGGGTGGTCGCCCAGCAGTAGCTTGTCCAGCTCGGCGGCCACCCGTTCGGCGCTGATCCGGGCCAGTTGCGGGGCCATGTCTTCGATTGCCGCCCGCACCCGCGGTGCCACGGTGAAGCCGAGTTGCGAGACGAACCGCGCGGCGCGCAGCATCCGCAACGGGTCGTCGCCGAAGGACACCGACGGAGCCGACGGGGTGTCCAGCACCCGGGCACGCAGCGCTGCCAGACCGCTCAGTGGATCGAAGAAGTTCGCCCGGCCCGGCCGGCGTGATACGCACCGCCATGGCGTTGACGGTGAAATCGCGGCGCACCAGATCGTCGTCGAGGCGGTCGCCGAAACGTACCTCTGGATTACGCGACACCTGGTCGTAGCTGTCGGCGCGGAACGTGGTGATCTCCAGGCGGTAGCTCGCCCTTGCCGACGCCGACGGTGCCGAACTCGATACCGGTGTCCCATACCGCGTCGGCCCGGGACCGCACGATCTTCTGCACCTGCTCGGGACGGGCGTCGGTGGTGAAGTCCAGGTCGGGGCTCAGGCGGCCCAGCAGGGCATCCCGCACCGAACCACCGACGAGATACAACTCGTGGCCCGCGGCACCGAACGCCGACCCGAGCTCGCGCAATAAGGTGGCATGCCTGTTCAAGGCGACCGCGGCGGCGGTCAGCAGGTCGGCATCCTGGGCGGCTTCAGGCACGTTCGATCAGCCTAGTCCGGTGACGATGCGGGCCGAGACGGCCCGCGTCTGGTAGCACGGCGACTACCCCGCGGGTCTTGTCACACCCGCCACATTGGCTCTGCCGGGGACGGATGTTCGTCGTGCCCGCCTACCAGCGACAAGCCGCGGGCTGCCATCAAGAATCCTTCAGGGCGTTGGCGATTTGTCGCGCCGAGGCGGGCAAATCGTGTGCCTGCCGACCCAGAGACTCCTGTGACCAATGCGACCCATGCGACTCAGGTGGCCAGCGGCGCGCCCGCCCGGCATGACAACCCAGACGTCCCCCGGGACCGACCGTTGCGCAGCCGACGATCGGGTCCCTGGCCAACGATGCCGGCCCGGACGGCGAGTGCATCCTGAAGACCCGCCCGTGCCAGCTAATATCGCTTGGGTGTCGGACGGCGATCAAGCCAAACCACGTCGACGCCGGGGCCGGCGCCGCGGGCGTGGCGCTATGGGCTCAGCCGAGAATCATACGGGCGGCCAACCTGCCGGTGACGCCGCCCCGACCCCGGCATCGGCGCAGCCGCGCCGGTCCCGTTTACCACGCCGCGGACGGCCGGACCGGATGCGCACCGTGCACGAGACATCCGCCGGCGGGCTGGTCATCGACGGTATCGACGGGCCGCGGGACGAGCAGGTCGCGGCTCTGATCGGTCGTGTCGACCGGCGCGGACGAATGCTGTGGTCGCTGCCCAAGGGCCACATCGAGCTGGGCGAGACCGCCGAACAGACCGCCATTCGTGAGGTCGCCGAAGAGACCGGAATTCGTGGCGGCGTGCTCGCCGCGCTGGGGCGCATCGACTACTGGTTCGTGACCGATGAACGGCGGGTGCACAAGACCGTGCACCACTATTTGATGCGGTTCCTGGACGGAGAGCTCTGCGACGAAGATCTCGAGGTTGCCGAGGTGGCGTGGGTGCCGATCCGGGAACTGCCGTCCCGGTTGGCCTACGCAGACGAACGTCGACTGGCCGAAGTGGCCGACGAACTGATCGACAAGCTGCAGAGCGATGGCCCGGCCGCGCTTCCGCCGCTGCCCCCCAGCTCGCCGCGGCGACAGTCGCAGACACACTCGCGTGCCCGTCACGTCGACAGACCCGCGCCGGGCCGGAAGAACGGTCCCGGGCCGGGGCCGTGACTGCGTTGCCAATCGCTTGGGTCCCGTGGGCCCGGTTGTGGCGCCTCGCCGCTGTGATCGGCATCGTGGCCGGTTTCGGGGCGGTGCTCACCGTACCCGCCGCCGCGCCGCGCGCGACTGCGGGCGAGCCCAGTGCGATGCCATTCGTGCAGGTCCGGATCGATCAGGTGACCCCGCACGTAGTCACCACCACCAGCGATCCCGTGGTCACCGTCAGCGGAATGGTGACCAATATCGGTGATCGCCCGGTCCGCGACGTGATGGTCCGGCTCGAGCACGCCACGGCCGTCGCATCGTCGGCCGCCTTGCGCACCTCGCTCGACGGCAGCACCGACCAGTACCAGCCGGCCGCGGACTTCCTCACAGTGGCCCCCGAACTGCAGCGCGGACAAGGGGCGGGCTTTAGCCTGTCTGCCCCGTTGCGCTCGCTGACCAAGCCGTCGTTGTCCATCGACCAGCCCGGGATCTTCCCGGTCCTGGTCAATGTCAACGGGACACCCGACTACGGTGCGCCTGCCCGGCTCGACAATGCGCGGTTCCTGCTGCCCGTGGTGGGCGTGCCACCCGACCAGTCCGCCGACTTCGCCTCCGCCGTCGCACCCGAAACAACCAAGCCCGTGTGGATCACCATGCTCTGGCCACTGGCCGACCGGCCCCGGTTGGCCCCCGGCGTTCCCGGTGGCACCATTCCGGTCCGACTGGTGGATGACGACTTGGCGAACTCGCTGGCCAACGGCGGCCGACTGGACACCCTTCTCTCCGCGGCCGAGCTCGCCACCAGCCACGACGTCGACCCCGACGGCAGCGTCGGCAGAGCGCTGTGCCTGGCCGTCGATCCGGATCTGCTCGTCACGGTCAACGCGATGACGGCCGGCTACGTTGTGTCCGACTCGCCCGACGGCCCCGCTCAGTTTCCCGGCACCCCGACGCACCCGGGCACCGGCCAGGCTGCTGCGACCATCTGGCTGAACCGGTTACGCGCGCTGGCCCACCGGACATGTGTGGCACCGCTGCCTTATGCGCAGGCCGACCTGAATGCCTTGCAGCGCGTCGACGATCCCGGGCTGAGCACCATCGCCACCATTAGCGCCGGCGACATCGTCGACCGCATTCTGGACGTCACCTCTACCCGCGGGGCAACCCTGCTGCCCGACGGCCAGTTGACCAGCCGCGCGGTCAGCCTGCTCAGCGCCAACGACAGCACGGTCGCGATCGCGGCCGCCGACTTCTCCGCCCAGGACTCCGCGAACGGGGCTCCCGACGGTGCGGATATCGCGCCCCGGCGGTTGTCCCCGCAGGTGGTGGCCGCGCCGTTCGACCCGGCTGTCGGTG
Organism: uncultured Actinomycetota bacterium; assembly: GCA_963763005.1. Classification (GTDB taxonomy): domain Bacteria; phylum Actinomycetota; class Actinomycetes; order Mycobacteriales; family Mycobacteriaceae; genus Mycobacterium. The sequence continues at coordinate 819,948 of CAVXMI010000002.1, read as the reverse complement.
CTGCGCTCGGCGCGGCGGGGACCAACCCGATCATTCCTACTTATCTGGACCCCTCGTTGTTCGTTCGGATCGCCCATGACTCGACCACCGCGCGCCGCCAGGACGCCCTGGGTGCGATGCTGTGGCGCAGCTTGGCGCCAGACGCCGCGCCGCGCACCCAGATCCTGGTGCCTCCGGCTTCGTGGAACCTGCAGGGCGACGACGCGCAATTCATCCTGACCGCGCTGGCCACCACCGTCCGGTCCGGCCTGGCGGTACCGCGACCGCTACCGGCACTGATGGCTGACGCGGCGGCCCGCACCGAGCCGCCGGAACCGCCAGGCGCCTACGCGTCGGCGCGTGGCCGGTTCAACGACGACATCACTGCCCAGATCGCTGGTCAGGTGGGCCGACTGTGGAAGTTGACCTCAGCGTTGACCACCGACGAACGCACCGGGCTGACCGGCGTGCAGTACACCGCACCGCTGCGCGAGGACATGCTGCGGGCCTTGAGCCAATCGGTGCCGCCCGATACCCGCAACGGGCTGGCCCAGCAGCGGCTGGCGGTCGTTGGCAACACGATCAACGACTGCTTCGGTGCGGTCACGATCGTCAACCCGGGTAGCTCCTACACCCTGGCCACCGAACACAGTCCCCTTCCGCTGGCACTGCACAACGGCCTCGCCGTGCCCATCCGGGTCAAGCTGCAGATCGACGCTCCGCCCGGGATGACGGTCACCGACATCGGCGAGATCGAACTGCCGCCGGGGTATCTGCCGCTGCGGGTACCGATCGAAGTGAACTTCACCCAGCGGGTCGCCATCGACGTGACGCTGACGACTCCCGACGGCATGGCGTTGGGCGAGCCGGTGCGGTTGTCGGTGCACTCCAACGCCTACGGCAAGGTGCTGTTCGCGATCACGCTGACCGCGGCGGCGGTGCTGGTGACGCTGGCGGGACGGCGGCTCTGGCACCGGTTCCGTGGCCAGCCCGACCCCGCCGACCTGGATCGCCCCGACCCAACCCCTGAGCAGACACGCCAGGCACGCTGAGCAGCGCCGGGCGATAGACGACGGTCGGGTCGATGAAGAGCACCGCGTATGAAACCCGCCCCGCGGCGGGCGCAACCAGCGCCGCAGCGGCAGCCGCAGGTACCTGCGCGGCTGCCCGCACGCCCGCAGTCCCCGCCACGAGGCCCGGTTCCGGCGCGGGGCCGATCTCAAAGGCGGCCTGAACTGTCCGACGCCGCGCTGGTGTCGCGGTCATGGGGCATGGCCTTCGCGACGCTGATCAGCCGGCTCACCGGGTTTGCCCGGATTGTGCTGCTGGCCGCGATCCTGGGCGCGGCGCTGTCCAGCTCGTTCTCGGTGGCCAATCAGCTGCCGAACCTGGTCGCCGCGCTTGTGCTGGAGGCGACGTTCACCGCGATCTTCGTGCCGGTGCTGGCCCGCGCCGAGCAGGACGACCCCGATGGCGGCGCCGCGTTCGTGCGCCGGCTGGTGACGTTGGCCACCACGCTGCTGGTGCTGGCCACCGCACTTTCGGTGCTGGCCGCACCGCTGCTGGTGCGGCTGATGCTGGGTCGCAACCCGCAGGTCAACGAGCCGCTGACAACCGCCTTCGCCTACCTGCTACTCCCCCAGGTGCTCGTCTATGGCCTGTCCTCGGTGTTCATGGCGATCCTTAACACCCGCAACGTGTTCGGACCGCCGGCCTGGGCCCCCGTCGTCAACAATGTCGTCGCGATCGCGACCCTGGCGGTGTATCTGGCGGTCCCCGGCGAGCTCTCGGTCGATCCCGTCAAGATGGGCAACGCCAAGCTGCTGGTACTCGGGATCGGCACCACCTTGGGAGTATTCGCGCAGACCGCGGTGCTGCTGATAGCGATCCGGCGCGAGCACATCAGCCTGCGCCCGCTGTGGGGAATCGATGCGCGGCTCAAGCGCTTCGGGGCGATGGCCGCCGCGATGGTGCTGTATGTGCTGATCAGTCAGCTCGGCCTGATAGTCGGCAACCAGATCGCCAGCACGGCAGCGGCTTCCGGCCCGGCGATCTACAACTACACCTGGCTGGTGCTGATGCTGCCGTTCGGCATGATCGGCGTGACGGTGCTGACGGTGGTGATGCCGCGGCTGAGCCGCAACGCCGCCGCCGACGACGTCCCGGCCGTACTCGCCGACCTGTCGCTGGCCACCCGGCTGACCATGATCACGCTGATCCCGACGGTGGCGTTCATGACCGTCGGCGGGCCGGCGATGGGCAGCGCGCTGTTCGCCTACGGCCATTTCGGCCAAGTCGACGCAGGATATCTGGGCGCGGCGATCGCGTTGTCGGCGTTCACGTTGATCCCCTACGCGCTGGTGCTGTTGCAGCTGCGGGTGTTCTACGCGCGGGAGCAACCGTGGACGCCGATCGCGATCATCGTCGTCATCACGACCGTCAAGATCATCGGTTCGCTGCTGGCGCCGCATGTCACCAATGACCCCGAGTTGGTCGCCGGCTATCTGGGGCTGGCTAACGGCCTCGGATTTGTGGCCGGCGCGGTCGTCGGCTACTACCTGCTGCGACGCACGCTGCGGCCCCACGGTGGTCAGCTGATCGGCGTCGATGAGGTGCACACCATCCTGGTGACGATTGCCGCGTCGTTGCTGGCCGGCCTGGTCGCCCACGTAGCCGATCGGCTGCTGGGGCTGGGCCAGGTGACAGCCCACGGTGGCGGGGTCGGTTCGCTGTTGAAGCTGTTCATATTCGGGCTGATCATGCTGCCGATCCTGGCGGCAGTCATGCTCCGCGCGCAGGTCCCCGAGGCGCGAGCAGCGCTCAACGCCATCGGGGACCGGATGGGGGGCCGGCGCGGCAAGCCGGGGCCTCCCAAGGTGACTGTGCCGGATACATCGTCTGGCCGTAGCCCGGTCACGTACCCTGAGCAAAGAAATTCGTCCCCGCCGGGGGGAAATGCGGTCCAGGAGCCGATCCGGCGCAGACCTCCGGTAGCCAGAACCGGGATAGGGAAAGGACCGGAGGTGACCGACCGCCCATCGGATAACGCCTCATCCAATGCCTCATCTAGTTCGAGGTCAGGCACCGGTCTGCCGCGGCCGGTTGCCGACGACTTCCAGCCCGACATTCCGGCAGACCTCGACCGGCGGCCCGCTTCGGCGCCACGCCCACCCGACCAGCTGAACGGCGATCTCGCACCGGATCCCCGGGGCCCGATTCCGTTCGATGCCCCGCGTGAACGAGGTCCAGAACCGTCGGCGCCCGAAGACGATGTCCACCTGGTTCCCGGGGCGCGTATTGCCAATGGCCGCTACCGCCTGCTGATCTTCCACGGCGGCACGCCGCCGTTGCAGTTCTGGCAGGCGCTGGACACCGCGCTGGACCGGCAGGTGGCGCTGACCTTCGTCGACCCGGATGGAACCCTGCCCGAAGGTGTCCTGCAGGAGATCCTGGCCCGCACCTTGCGGCTCAGCCGGATCGAGAAGCCCGGTATCGCCAGGGTGCTCGACGTGGTCCACACCGGATCCGGCGGCCTGGTGGTCGCGGAGTGGATCCGCGGCGGTTCGTTGCACGAAGTTGCCGACACCGCACCGTCGCCCGTCGGCGCCATCCGGGCGATGCAGTCGCTGGCCGCGGCCGCCGAGGCCGCCCACCGCGCAGGTGTCGCCCTCTCGATCGACCACCCCAGCCGGGTGCGCGTCAGCATCGAAGGCGATGTCGTGTTGGCCTACCCGGCGACCATGCCCGACGCCAACCCGCAGGACGACATCCGCGGGATCGGCGCTTCGCTGTATGCCTTACTGGTCAACCGCTGGCCGCTGCCGGAGTCTGCGGCGCGCAGTGGGTTCGCACCGGCCGACCGCGATGCCGCCGGCAATCCCGTCGAACCTACCGTCGTTGACCGAGACATCCCCTTCCAGATTTCTGCCGTCGCGGCTCGGTCGGTTCAAGAGGATGGCGGGATACGTAGCGCATCAACGCTTTTGAACCTGTTGCAACAGGCGACCACGGTGGCCGACCGCACCGAGGTGTTCGTTCCAGTCGACGAGCCGCCCCAGCCGGCGACGCCACGCCGCGCATCCACGCAGGACGGCGAAACCTACGCCCGCCGCCGGCGCAACCTGCTGATCGGTATCGGCGCGGGCGTCACCGTCCTTCTGGTGGCCCTGCTGGTCCTGGCGTCGGTGGTGAGCAAGATCTTCGGCAATGTCGGCGGCAGCCTCGACAGGGATCAGCTCGGCCTCAACACGCCTACCTCGTCGACGTCGGCGGCCGTCAGTTCGGCGCCAGCCGGCAGCATCGTCAAACCCACCAAAGCCACCGTCTTCTCCCCCGACGGCGAAGCCGACGCGCCCAGTACCGCAGGCCAGGCGATCGACGGTAATCCGACCACCTCCTGGCAGACCGACACCTACACCGACGCTGTCCCGTTCCCGGGCTTCAAGAACGGCGTCGGATTGATGTTGCAGCTGCCGAAGCCCACGGTGGTCGGCACCGTCACCATCGACATTTCCAGCACCGGGACGAAGGTGGAGATTCGTTCGTCGTCCACACCGACGCCGGCGAAGCTGGAGGACACCACCGTGCTGACGCCCGCGACGTCGCTCCAGCCCGGTCACAACACCATCTCGGTCAAAGCGTCCTCACCAACATCGAACCTGCTGGTGTGGATCTCCACCTTGGGCACCACCGACGACAAGAGCCGCGCCGACATCTCGGAAATCACGATTCAAGCCGCATCCTGACCGGGCTGTGGCGGCGGCTCATGCCCCCATTGGGTGAAGTGCTGGGCGACCACCGATTGGTTACTGTCCAGCGGTGGGTTTCGGGGGAAGCAGCCGGCGGGAACGCAGCGATGCCGAGCTGCTGGCGGCGTATGTCGCCGGCGAACGCTACGCATTCGATCAGTTGTTCCGCCGTCATCATCGGCAGCTGTACCGGCTGGCGCGGCTCACCAGCCGAACCCCCGAGGACGCGGAGGACGCGCTGCAGGACGCGATGCTGTCGGCACACAGCAGGGCCGGCTCGTTCCGACATGACGCCGCGGTCAGCAGTTGGCTGCACCGCATCGTGGTCAATGCCTGCCTGGACCGGTTGCGTCGGGCCAAGTCCCGGCCAACCGCCCCGCTGGAGGACGTGTATCCGGTCGCCGATCGGACGGCCCAGGTCGAGACAGCGATCATCGTGCAGCGGGCGCTGATGCGGCTTCCCGTCGAGCAACGGGCCGCGGTGGTCGCCGTCGACATGCAGGGTTATTCGATCGCCGACACCGCCCTGCTGCTCGGGGTGGCCGAGGGCACCGTCAAGAGCCGCTGCGCCCGCGCACGGGCCAGGCTTGCGCACTTGCTGGGCTACCTCAACACCGGTGCGAACGCGTTCGAACCGAGTTGACACGAACACCAGGCGTCCAGATCAGACAGCTTCGGGCGCCCTGCCGGCAACGGCGGCCCCGGCGGGGGCGGGCCCGGCGCACCAGGCACTGCCGGCGCTCGCGGTGCTCACGGTGCTCAGGCCGCCGACGGCGACTCCAGCTGATACGTGCGTGGGGCCGCGCATAGCCATCGGACTGCGCATGACGGACACTGGGGCGAATGAGTGGAGCCGAGAACGAAGCGCGTGCGGATCCGCCGCTGACAGTTGAGCTCCTCGCCGACCTGCAGGCAGGTCTACTCGATGACGACACTGCCGCTCGAGTCCGCAGACAGGTCCGCACAGACCCGGAGGCCGAAGCAACCCTGCTGGCTTTGCACCAGGTGCGCCGCGATGTCGCCGCCGTCGGCGCCGACCCGACATCAGCGCCCGACACTCCCCCGGACGTCGTCGCCAGGGTCTCCAATGCGTTGAAGTCTGCGGGACCGGGCGAGTCATCCGGCGCCGCTCACGCCGCCCGTCCGCATACCCGCCCCGCCAGAATCCTCGCCGGCGCAGCCGGCCTGTGTGCGGTAGCCGCGGCAATCGGCCTCGGTACCGCCGCACTGGTCAACGCACCAACTCCCGCGCCGAGCGCGCCGACCACCGCACAGCACATCACGGTCTCGACACCGCCCCCGGTGGTCCCGCTGTCGCAGGACCAGATCCGCGACCTGCTCCAGCGCGCCCCCGACTATGGCAGCCCCGGGAGCCCACTCGGTGACCCGTCACGGCGTGCGTCCTGCCTGAGCGGGCTCGGCTATCCGGCGTCCACCGAGGTACTGGGCGCGCGGCCGATCGACATCAACGCCCGCCCCGGCGTGCTGCTCGTGGTACCCGGCGACAGGCCCGGCAACCTGGCGGTCTTTGCGGTGGCGCCGAACTGCAGCGCGGCCGATACCGGTCTATTGGCCAGCACCACGGTCCCCCGCTCGTAGTGGCGTGCGGGGGTGCTGCAAAGCGCGCGGGAACAGCAGTGCCTACGCTGGCGTTCATACAAGTTCGAGACCAAGCTTCCGTACCTGAAAGGCCCGCATGACCGCCGACCCCTCTGCCCAAGGCACCGTCCACGAAGTGATCGTTATCGGCTCCGGCCCCGCCGGGTACACCGCGGCCCTGTACACCGCCCGCGCTCAGCTGGCTCCGCTGGTGTTCGAGGGCATCTCGTACGGCGGCGCGCTGATGACCACGACCGAGGTGGAGAACTATCCGGGTTTCCGCGACGGCATCACCGGCCCGGAGTTGATGGACCAGATGCGGGAGCAGGCGCTGCGATTCGGCGCGGACCTGCGGATGGAAGACGTCGAGTCGGTATCGCTGCAGGGGCGGATCAAGTCGGTCGTCACCGCCGACGGACAGACCTACCGGGCCCGGGCCGTCATCCTGGCGATGGGCGCCGCGGCAAGCTATCTGCACGTGCCCGGGGAACAGGAACTGCTGGGCCGAGGGGTCAGTTCGTGCGCAACCTGTGACGGGTTTTTCTTCCGCGATCAGGACATCGCCGTCATCGGCGGCGGTGACTCGGCGATGGAGGAGGCCACCTTCCTGACCCGATTCGCCCGCAGTGTGACACTCGTGCATCGCCGCGACGAGTTCCGGGCCTCGAAAATCATGGTCAACCGTGCCCAGGCCAACGACAAGATCCGGTTCCTCACCAACCAGGCCGTGGTCGCGGTCGACGGGGACACGACGGTCACCGGTTTGCGGTTGCGCGACACCAGCACCGACGAAGAAACCGCGCTGCCGGTAACCGGCGTCTTCGTCGCGATCGGGCACGAGCCGCGGTCCAGTCTGGTGCGCGATGCCCTCGACGTCGACCCGGACGGCTACGTGCTGGTGCAGGGGCGCACCACAAGCACTTCGGTGGAAGGCGTGTTCGCGGCCGGAGACCTGGTGGATCGCACCTACCGGCAGGCGGTCACCGCGGCAGGCAGCGGATGCGCTGCGGCCATCGATGCCGAGCGTTGGCTCGCCGAACACCACGCGGCTGGAGACGCCGACAGTAACGACACGTTGATTGGAGCACAGCGATGACCGATTCCAAGAAGTCCGGCGCCACGATCGAAGTTTCCGACGCCTCTTTCCCCACAGATGTCTTGTCCAGCAATAAGCCTGTGCTGGTTGACTTCTGGGCAACGTGGTGTGGGCCGTGCAAGATGGTGGCGCCCGTGCTCGAAGAGATCGCGGCCGAGCGGTCGGCCAGCCTCACGGTCGCCAAGCTGGATGTGGACGCCAACCCTGAGACGGCGCGCGACTTTCAGGTTGTCTCGATTCCCACGATGATCCTGTTCAAGGATGGCCAGCCGGTGAAACGGATCGTGGGCGCCAAGGGCAAGGCGGCGTTGCTACGCGAGCTGTCCGACGTGGTTCCCAACCTCAGCTAGTCCCCGTCCGAGCGCCGGATCGGGCCCGCGATTAGCCTGGGGTTTTCCCGAAATTGGTAAGGATCTGCGACAATACCGGTTAGCTGTCGTGCATTTGTCAGCGATGTCAGTTAGTTCCGGAGGGCCCTTGGTATGCCGAGTCCGCGCCGCGAAGACGGCGACGCGCTGCGCTGTGGTGACCGCGGCGCCGCGGTCACCGAGATCCGGGTTGCGCTGGCCGCGCTGGGGATGCTGGACAATCCCGACGAAGACCTGACCACGGGTCGCCATGTCGCACTCGAGTTGTTCGACGCCGAGCTCGACCAGGCGGTGCGTGCCTTCCAGCAGCATCGCGGACTGCTTGTGGACGGCGTTGTCGGCGAGGCCACCTACCGCGCGCTAAAGGAAGCCTCCTACCGGCTCGGCGCCCGCACGCTGTATCACCAGTTCGGTGCCCCGCTGTACGGTGACGACGTCGCCACACTGCAGGCCCGGCTGCAGGACCTCGGTTTCTACACCGGCCTGGTCGACGGGCATTTCGGGTTGCAGACCCACAACGCGCTGATGTCCTACCAGCGTGAGTACGGGCTTGCCGCCGACGGTATCTGCGGCCCAGAAACGTTGCGCTCCTTGTACTTTCTGAGTTCGCGGGTCAGCGGCGGCTCGCCACACGCGATTCGCGAAGAAGAGCTGGTCCGTAGATCCGGGCCGAAACTGTCGGGCAAGCGGATCATCATTGATCCCGGCCTCGGCGGTGCCGACCACGGTCTGATCACGCACGGTCCCGCCGGACCCGTCAGCGAAGCAGACGTGTTGTGGGACTTGGCGAGTCGACTCGAAGGACGGATGACCGCCATCGGTATGGAAACGTTCCTGTCCCGGCCGACCAACCGCGGCCCTTCAGACGCCGAACGCGCCGCTACGGCCAATGCCGTTGGCGCAGACCTGATGATCAGCCTGCGCTGCGCGGCTCAGGGCAGCCCTGCGGCTAACGGGGTGGCCTCCTTCCACTTCGGTAACTCGCATGGTTCGGTCTCCACCATCGGCCAGAACCTGGCTGACTTCATTCAGCGAGAAGTGGTTGCGCGCACCGGTTTACAGGATTGTCGTGCGCATGGCCGGACGTGGGATCTGCTGCGACTGACCCGGATGCCGACCGTTCAGGTCGACCTCGGCTACATCACCAACCCACGCGATCGCGAGATGCTGGTCTCAACGCAGACCCGCGACGCCATTGCCGAAGGTATTCTCGCGGCGGTCAAGCGGCTCTATCTGTTAGGCAAGAACGACCGGCCCACCGGCACATTCACTTTCGCCGAATTACTTGCCCACGAACTATCAGTCGAGCGGACCAGCAGACTCAGCGGTTCCTAGTCCGTCTCCGACCCCGAGGTCCGGGGTTTTCAAACTGCTTCCGGCCGTAGAAGCCGCCCCCACCGGCTGTTGCAGCTGAGCATTCTCCAGCAGGCGCTCCAGGGCAGCCTCGACTTCGGCTTTCCACCCCAGGCCCTTGTCCAGCTCGAGCCGCAGCCGCGGGAAGTACGGGTGCGGTGCCACCACGACGAAACCCGCATCCATCAAGAAGTCCGCGTCGATGATGCAGTGGTCGACAGAGCAGTCGCCGAGAGCCTCCAGCACCGGCGCCACGTCGGCGTCCACCTTGAGCGGATCTTGCAAGTCTCCAGCTGCCGACGTGCGGCCGAAGGCTTCCAGCGCCCGGACACCGCGCCGGACCAGCTCGTCGATCACCCGGGCGATCAGGCTAAGCGGCAGGTCGTCGGCGGCTTGCCCGCGCTCGATGCCCATCGACGTCAGCAGCACCGCATCCGCGGACACCGGCGCGGTAGGAAACCGATGGGCCCGCGGTACCGCTCGCGGCGGAGCGTAGAGCACATACCCCAAACATGGCGGTTCGGCTCGGCTGCGCTCGTCCGGGATCGCCGTCGCGACCTGACCGCACGAACCCCACTCCAGCATCACCATCGACAGCCAGGCTTCTTTTTCGAATTCAGGGTCGGCGAGGTGGTCGTCCTTACCGAGAGTTGCGGGGTCGACCTCCCAGAAGACGCAGCGGCGCGCATGCTTGGGAAGCTGCTCGAAGGCTTCGAGCCGCAGCGCTGTGATACGAGCAGACACTAGTCTCCTGGCCTCCATGCGGTACTGCAGTCAACAGCCCCGCTGCTCCGCGGGCCGCCGCGCGGCCCGCTTTGTCGCAAGGCGATACCAACAGGCCGATTTCCCGGCTGATGTGCACCAGCAACCTCTCTAGGATAGGAGAGTTGGTCGCGATCGGGCCAGTGTTGGCCCTGCCAGTCGAACCGCCTCTCAGGCTGCCGCGCCAGCTACAATATCCGGCCAGCCATACAGGCCCGTCGAATCTCGAAATCGCTTGACATGCAACGGATCTCCATCGAACTGCGGTAACGGAGGCGGACGCTTCCGCAACGCCGGAACCGTTCCAGTGTCACAGTGACGTAATTACAGAGTATGTCTGTTCACGCCTTCTCGGCGGTCATCATGCCGATGATGCGCTGTAGATCCTCGAGCGAGCCGAACTCCACCACGATCTTGCCTTTGCGTTTGCCGAGGCTGACTGTCACCCGGGTATCGAACGCGTTCGACAGCCGCTCAGCAACGTCTTGAAGGCCGGGCATCTGAATCGGCTTGCGTCGCGGGGGCGCCGGCGTGCTCGCATCCCCGCGGTTGGCCAGCGTGACCGTCTCCTCGGTGGCCCGCACCGACAGGCCCTCCGCGACGATCCGGCTCGCCAACTCTTCCTGCGCCTCCGGGCCGGCCTCCAGCGACAGAAGTGCGCGGGCATGGCCGGCAGACAGAACACCCGCGGCCACTCGACGCTGGACCGGGATCGGCAGTTTGAGCAACCGGATCATGTTGGTGATCAACGGGCGCGAGCGGCCGATGCGCGCCGCCAGTTCGTCGTGGGTGACGCCGAATTCGTCGAGCAGTTGCTGGTATGCGGCTGCTTCTTCCAAGGGATTCAGCTGTGCCCGATGGATGTTCTCCAGGAGAGCGTCGCGCAGTAGGTTGTCGTCGCCCGTCTCGCGCACGATGGCCGGGATGGTGGCCAGGCCCGCCTCCCGCGCGGCCCGCCAGCGCCGCTCCCCCATCACGATTTGGTAGCGCGCGCCGCTCGGCGTTCTCTCGACTGCCCGCACCACGATCGGCTGCAAGAGCCCGAACTCGCGGATGGAGTGCACCAACTCAGACAGCGCCTCGTCGTCGAACACCTGCCGTGGCTGGCGGGGGTTGGCCTCGATGACCGACGGTGCGATCTCCCGGTACACCGCACCCATCGCGGCCGCGTCCGGTGCGGGCCCGCCGATCACGACGTCTGCAGCAGCCGCGCCCATCCGCGGGCCGAAAGTCGGAGGCCCGGCTTCGCCGTCCGCGGGGCCGGTGGGAATCAGCGAAGCCAAGCCGCGGCCGAGGCCGCCCTTCCTGCGTGACGGCTGCGTCATGGTTGTCCCTTCCCGGCTGGTGGTCGATCGCGCTCGGTGAGTTCGCGGCTGGCGTCGAGATAGCTCATCGCCCCACGCGAACCCGGATCGTAATCGATGATCGTCATGCTGTAGCCCGGCGCCTCCGAGACCTTGACGCTGCGCGGAATCACCGTCCGCAGCACCTTGCTTCCGAAGTACCGGCGGGCCTCTTCGGCCACCTGATCGGCGAGCTTTGTCCGGCCGTCGTACATCGTCAGGATGACGGTAGTGACTTCGAGTTGCGGGTTGAGATGAGCCTTCACCATCTCGATGTTGCGCATCAGCTGTGATACACCCTCGAGCGCGTAGTACTCGCATTGGATTGGGATCAGCACTTCTGGGGCGGCGACGAGCGCGTTGATGGTGAGCAGTCCGAGCGAGGGCGGGCAGTCGACGAAGACGTAGTCGAAGTCGAAGTCGTCGAGCTCGGCCAGTGCGTTGCGCAAGCGGTTCTCGCGCGCCACCATGCTCACCAATTCGATCTCCGCGCCGGCCAGGTCGATGGTGGCCGGCACGCAGAAAAGGCGTTCGCTGTGCGGGCTCCGTCGTAACGCCTGCTGCAACGAGACCTCCCCGATGAGCACCTCGTATGAGGAAGGCGTGCCCGACTGCCGGTCGGTGATGCCGAGTGCCGTGCTTGCGTTGCCCTGAGGATCGAGATCGATGACGAGCGTCTTGAGTCCCTGGAGCGCGAGCGCGGCGGCGAGGTTGACGGCAGTAGTTGTTTTTCCCACGCCGCCCTTCTGGTTCGCGATGGTGAATAGCCGCCGTTGGCGCGGCCGTTGCAGCGGCTCGTGGGTGGTGTGCAGGACCCGCATGGCACGTTCTGCAGCGGCACCGATCGGGGTGTCGAGTTCGGTCGATGTTTCACGTGAAACATTCACCGCCGGATTGTGCGCCGCTCCGGGTGCAGCCGCCGCTTCGCAGGGTGTTACGGCAGCCACCGCCGCCGGCACCCGGGCGGCCCTGGCGTCGGGCGTCAACGGCGCCCCGGAGGCGGCGATTCCTCCATAACTCATGCCGCTCCCCTCTTCGCTATCCGTGACGGCATGCGTCGCGTCGGCTTTCCGCGTCGCGCCGACACCACGGTTGCGGGCGGACGTAAGTAGTTCGCGCCACATGTCACCACCCTGACATTCACGGCCCCCAATTCAGCCATCACACGCCGGTGCTCCCGGACTTCGTCGGAGGCCCGCTCCCCCTTCATTGCAAGCATTCGCCCGTCCTGCCTTAGCAACGGCATACTCCACTTCGTCAGTTTGTCCAATGCGGCCACAGCTCTCGACACCGCGGCGTCGCTCTCGCCCAGTTGCTCCCGAACAGAGGGTTCCTCTGCCCGCCCGCGCACCACTTCGGCCGCCAGCCCGAGCTCTGTCACGACCTCGTGAAGAAACTCGCTCCGCCGCAGCAGCGGCTCGAGCAGAACGATCCGGAGGTCGGGTCGTGCTATCGCCAACGGCACACCAGGCAGCCCGGCGCCACTGCCGATGTCCACTACCCGCTCACCGCCATCGAGAAGCTCGCCTATGGCGGCGGAGTTCAACAAATGCCGGTCCCACACCCTGTCGACCTCACGGGGTCCTAGCAATCCGCGCTCAACACCGGGGCCCGCCAATAGCTCGGCGTACCGCTGAGCCACGTCGAGACGCGGCCCGAAGATCGCGGACGCCGCGTCGGACACAGCGGCATCCGCAGACCCCGGTGGGACCCCTGACCGCTCGCAAGGCCCGCCATGTTTCACGTGAAACATTCTCCGCTCTTCTGGCGCTCGTCCGCATGACCAGCCTCGGGAACTACACGGCTGTAACTCGGCCGGTCGCTAGTCGAGGTTGGTTCACGGGTTAGTCACACAGGACAACAACCCGGCGTGCCGGCTCCACGCCCTCGCTTTCGCTGTGCACACCGGGCACCGCCGCCACCGCATCGTGGACGATCTTCCGCTCGAACGGCGTCATCGGAGAGAGTTCCTCGCGCTCGCCTGTCTCGGCCACTCGACGCGCCACTTTCTCGCCAAGCGCCGCCAATTCCTCGCGGCGGCGCCGACGCCAACTCGCGACGTCGAGCATCAGCCGGCTGCGCACTCCGGTTTTCTGGTGCACCGCCAGCCGGGTGAGCTCCTGCAGCGCGTCGAGTGCCTCTCCCCCGCGGCCCACCAATTTGTTCAAATCGTTGCTGCCATCGATGCTCACCACTGCACGGTTGCCCTCGACGTCCAAATCGATGTCGCCGTCGAAGTCCAGCAGATCCAACAACTCTTCCAAATAATCGCCGGCGATCTCGCCCTCGGCAACCAACCGGCCTTCCAGGTCTTCTGGCTCGTCGGTACCGGCAGCCGCCGCGGTCGCGTCGTCCGCAACATCTCCGGCGTCTGCTTGTGTGTCAACGTCGAGTTCGGTGTCGACTTCGGTGGTCTCGGCGTTAGTCATGGCATTCTCTCCCCTCATCCACGGGTCGGTGTTCGCGGTGTCTTTTCTAGGGCCACTCGCCCGGCTGGCCCCGGTAAAGCTGTGGCGCGCTGGCTAACGTTTGCGCTTCTTCGGTCGCGCACCCGGGCGTGGCGTTCGGTTGCCCGGACCGTCGTTCCGGCCGGCCGCATTCGGCTTTTCGGCCTGAGTGTTCGTCACCTTCTCGTCAGCCGCCCGGTCATCGGAGTCCGTCTTCCCCGCGCCAACCTCGGCATCTGAAATATCTGTGGTGTCTGCCGGGGATCCATTACTGCTCGGCGGTGCCGGCTTGGCTGTGCGCTTGGGCTTGACTCCTGGCGCTGGCGCGTTGGCCGCCCTGCGCTCGAGGACTTCCTGCTTCTTGGCCTCGTCTTCTTTTTCGATCATGGCGAACACGTAGTGCTGCTGGCCGAACGTCCAGATGTTGTTCGAGAACCAGTACAAGATGATCGCCAGCGGAAGGAACGGGCCACCGACGACCACGCCGAGCGGAAACACATATAGCGCCAGCTTGTTCATCATCGCCGTCTGCGGATTCGCAGCCGCCTCCGGGCTCTGCCGGGCAACCGATGCGCGACTGTTGAAGTAGGTCGCGATCCCGGCCAGGATCATCACCGGAATACCGACCGCGAACACCGCGGGGCGACTGAAGTCGACGAATGCGTCCAACCCGCCTCGCTGCGTCATGGACGCACCAATCGGGGCACCGAACAGGTTGGCGTCCAGGAAGTGGCCCACGTCGATCGCCGTGAACACATAGTTCCCGGTGAGTCGGTTCTCGATCACCGACATGTGCGGCTGGCCGATGCCTCCCGTCGTGCGGTTGAACGAGCGCAACACGTGGTAGAGCCCGAGGAACACCGGGATCTGCGCAAGCATTGGCAAGCAGCCCAGGATGGGATTGAAGCCGTGCTCACGTTGCAGCTTCTGCATCTCAAGCGCCATGCGCTGACGATCCTTGCCGTACTTCTTCTGCAGCGCCTTGATCTGCGGCTGCAGTTCCTGCATCTGGCGGGTAGTACGGATCTGACGCACGAACGGCTTGTACAGCAGCGCACGCAACGTGAAGACCAGGAACATCACCGAGAGCGCCCACGCGAAGAAGTTCGCCGGCCCAAGAACAAACGCGAACAACTTGTACCAAGCCCACATGATCCACGAGACCGGGTAGTAGACGAAGTCGAGGCTGAAAAAATCAAACAAAAGACTCACTCCTGGTGACGTCGCCGGCCTGGCAACTCGGGCTTTCCGGTAAGCGCTCCGGTATCGGATCCCATCCTCCCCGATGCCATGGTCCACACTTGGCGAGTCTGACCGCAGTCAGCCAGCTCCCCCGAATCACGCCGTACTCGGTAAGGGCATCGACGGCGTACCGGCTGCAGGTCGGAACAAAGCGACACGAGGCCGGCCGCAGTGGCGAAATCATGTGCCGGTAGAGCTCGATCACAAAAATGAGTCCGCGGGCTGTCGACCTGCCACTGACCCGGACGACACTCGCGGGACTCCACGCCGACAGGGTCACCGCTGGGTACCCGCCAATTCGAAAGCCCGTCGCAAGCCGCTTCGCAACTGTTGCTCCAGCCATGCCGACGACACGTGCCGACTGCTCGGCAGCGCCCGGATCACAACCTGATCGGATGGATGGAGATCGCCCAACATCGGCCGGGCGACATGCCGCAGCCGACGCGCGACGCGATGGCGCTCGACCGCCGAACCCACCGGCTTCGCGATGATCAGCCCGACGCGCGGACCCTCTGCCTCGTCGGCTTTGCTACCCCGCCGGACATGAACGATAACGTCGGGCTGCACGGTACGCATTCCGTACTTCACCGTCGCGTCAAACTCAGTCGACCGCCTCATGCGGTTGCGTGCGGACAACACCGCTAAGAAACCCGGCGTTGCGATCAGGCAGTTAATGCGCCGCGGCCTTTACGCCGCCGACTCGACACGATGGACCGACCCGCCCGGGTGCGCATCCGCAGTCGGAAACCATGAACGCGGGCTCGCCGCCGGTTATTCGGCTGGAAGGTCCGCTTGCCCTTGGCCACGGCGTTCTCCTCGCTGTGTCTGACATAACCATCCGGCCGCTCATGCTGTGCAAGTCGTCGGCCGAAGGCAATTTCGCTGCTGGCCGGCGCGGTCCCCAGACGCACAATCCGGGTCGCAGCCGCATCGCCGACTTTCGGGCGACTGTTTGAGGGTACTGACGAGCCTTCGCCTGGTCAAACCTCGCCCGTCCCAATAGACACACGCAGAACCCGCGGGCCGACAAAAGCTCCCTCCACCACCTCACACGCGATCGACCACATTCACAGCGAGATCCAATCCGAATAGCAATGAACGGTTGGCAGCCGCACCGAAAACTGTTAGCTTCGGCAGAACCGTTTCGGACCGAAACGGTGGTCAACAATGAAGCGAGGATGGCGGATCGACTAGCTGCCCAGACAACCGAGAGGTTGTATGCAGCGCGGAGATCGCGAGCCGTTGCCGGTAGGCTGCGGCACGTTATCGACCGTCCTTTCCACATCTGTGGATAACCATGTGGACAGTTGCTCATCGTCAACAAACAGTCGTACCTCGACCTCGCACCAGGGAGATGCATCGTTGACCGATGACTCCGGTTCCGGATTCGCCACAGTGTGGAACTCGGTCGTCTCCGAACTCAATGGCGAAGCGAATGCTGACAGCGTGCCCGGCAACAGCACCACCCTCACCCCTCAGCAAAGAGCTTGGTTGAACCTTGTCCAACCGCTCACCATCGTCGAGGGGTTTGCTCTGTTGTCGGTGCCGAGCAGCTTCGTTCAAAACGAAATCGAACGTCATCTGCGTACCTCGATAACCGACGCCTTGAGCCGTCGGCTCGGACAACAGATACAACTCGGCGTCCGTATCGCACCACCTTCCACCGATGACGTCGACGACAGTGCATTCCCACAAGCGGAAGCCTTCCCACAAGCGGAAGAAAATCGCGATATCGACACCGACGACAGCGACGACAGCGACGACAGCGACGACAGCGGTGAGACCCTCGCCGACGCTCAGCAGAGTTGGCCCACCTACTTCACCGAGCGTGCGCACAACACCGATAGCGCCCCGGCCGGTGGAACCAGCCTCAACCGCCGCTACACCTTCGATACGTTTGTCATCGGCGCCTCCAATCGGTTCGCCCATGCCGCCACCCTGGCGATCGCCGAAGCACCTGCCCGCGCCTACAACCCCCTCTTCATCTGGGGCGAGTCCGGACTCGGCAAGACACACCTCTTACACGCCGCAGGCAACTACGCGCAGCGACTGTTCCCGGGTATGCGGGTCAAGTACGTCTCCACCGAGGAATTCACCAACGACTTCATCAACTCGCTGCGTGACGACCGCAGGGTCGCATTCAAGCGCAGCTACCGCGACGTCGATGTACTGCTCGTCGATGACATTCAGTTCATCGAAGGCAAGGAAGGCATCCAGGAAGAGTTCTTCCACACCTTCAACACGTTGCACAACGCCAACAAGCAGATCGTGATCTCCTCCGACCGTCCACCCAAACAGCTCGCCACCCTCGAAGACCGGCTCAGGACCCGGTTCGAATGGGGACTGATTACCGATGTCCAGCCCCCTGAGTTGGAGACTCGCATCGCCATCCTGCGCAAAAAAGCACAGATGGAAAGGCTCGCGGTGCCCGACGATGTGCTGGAACTCATCGCCAGCAGCATCGAGCGCAACATCCGCGAACTCGAGGGTGCACTCATCCGGGTCACCGCATTTGCCTCGCTGAATAAGACTCCGATCGACAAGGCCCTGGCCGAGATCGTGCTTCGCGACCTGATCGCCGACGCCAGCACCATGCAAATCAGCGCGGCGACCATCATGGCTGCCACCGCCGAATACTTCGACACCACGGTCGAAGAGCTGCGCGGCCCCGGTAAGACCCGAGCGCTGGCTCAGTCCCGACAGATCGCGATGTACCTGTGCCGCGAGCTCACCGATCTCTCACTGCCCAAAATCGGCCAGGCGTTCGGCCGCGACCACACCACGGTCATGTACGCCCAACGCAAGATCTTGTCCGAGATGGCCGAGCGCCGAGAGATCTTCGATCACGTCAAAGAGCTCACCACTCGGATCCGTCAACGCTCCAAGCGCTGACCCCACCATCATCTCCGTACTTTTGTGCAAAAAACTTCCTTCCCCCGAGTCACACCAGCCACACCCTTCCGCTGTGCGCCGTGCTGTGTACAAACCACGCAAACAGCCGTGCAAGCTTTGGACTTCCGTGTACAGCCGTGACTCATCCCCAACGACCCAACACAGACCACACAGCTGTCAACGTTGTCATCCACAACCCCGCCCGCCGCCAAGCAGCACCAAGACCCGGCTGTCCCCAGAATTCACACCCCTTAATACTGTTATTGAAATCTCTTCGTCATTTCTTCTTTGAAGAACAGCTTTGGGGACACCTTCCACAGGACGTGACACAGGGCCCGTGGCGGGGGTTCTCGGCCCGGCTTGTCGGTGGCGACGATTAGCTTTCAAGTTGGGGCCAGAAGCTCTACGGTTGTTGTTCGACTGCGGTTGCGGCCGCCGTGGCGGATTACACGCCATCGGCGTTCGTCCCTGGCAGTCCCCCACGCCGGCGAGGGAGTCGGCCACTAGATTTCGAACTCGTTGTTAGGTGAAGGGACGCCATGGACGCCGCTACGACACGAGCTGGTCACACCGACTTGAAGTTTCGTTTGGTGCGAGAGCCCTTCGCCGATGCGGTGTCGTGGGTGGCGAAGCATCTGCCCGCCAGGCCCGCGGTGCCAGTGCTCTCGGGGGTGCTGTTGACCGGCTCGGATGACGGCCTGACGATCTCCGGATTCGACTACGAGGTTTCCGCCGAAATTCAGGTCGCTGCCGAAATCGCTTCTCCCGGAAGCGTTTTAGTGTCCGGAAGGTTGTTGTCAGAGATCACCCGCGCGTTGCCTGACAAGCCCGTTGATTTCTATGTCGATGGTAACCGGGTCGTTTTGACCTGCGGAAGCGCCAGGTTCTCGTTACCGACGATGCCGGTTGAGGATTACCCGACGCTGCCTGCGCTGCCCGAAGAGACCGGGACGTTGCCGGCGGAGTTGTTCGCCGAGGTGATCGGGCAGGTCGCCATCGCGGCCGGCCGCGACGACACGTTGGCCATGTTGACCGGTATTCGGGTCGAGATCTCCGGTGAGACGGTGGTTTTGGCCGCGACCGACAGGTTCCGCCTGGCAGTGCGCGAGTTGACGTGGTCGGCATTGTCCCCCGACCTCGAAGCCTCGGTTCTGGTGCCGGCCAGGACGCTGGCTGAGGTCGCCAAAGCCGGCACCGACGGTGCTGATGTTCGGCTGTCATTGGGCGCGGGAATGGGCGTCGGAAAGGACGGATTGCTCGGTATCAGCGGTAATGGCAAGCGCAGCACAACGCGGCTTCTCGACGCGGAGTTCCCGAAGTTTCGTCAATTGTTGCCTGCCGAACACACTGCGGTGGCCACCGTCGATGTGGCGCAGTTGAGCGAAGCAATCAAACTGGTCGCGTTGGTGGCCGACCGGGGTGCGCAGGTGCGCATGGAGTTCGCCGACGGCATGCTGCGTCTTTCGGCCGGCGCCGACGATGTTGGGCAGGCCCAAGAGGATCTTGCGGTCGACTTCGCCGGTGAGCCGTTGACGATCGCGTTCAACCCGACTTATCTGACTGACGGACTGGGGTCGTTGCACTCCGAACGGGTGTCGTTTGGCTTCACCACTCCGGGCAAGCCGGCATTGCTGCGCCCGGTGTCAGGCGAGGACGCGGGGCCGTCACGCTCCGCAGGTGATAAGGGCCCCTTCCCCGCGGTGCCGACGGATTACGTGTACCTGTTGATGCCGGTTCGGCTGCCGGGCTGATCACCATGGCGCCAGAGTAGGTGTACGTCCGGCATTTGGGATTGCGTGACTTCCGGTCGTGGGCGCACGCGGATCTTGAATTGCTTCCCGGACGAACGGTGTTCGTCGGTCCCAATGGGTTCGGCAAGACGAATCTCATTGAGGCACTGTGGTATTCGGCCACATTGAATTCGCATCGAGTCGGTACCGATGTGCCGCTGATCCGGGCGGGCACGGACCGCGCGGTGATCTCGACGATCGTCGTCAGCGACGGTAGAGAATGCGCCGTCGACCTCGAGATCGCTGCCGGGCGGGCCAACAAGGCGCGGTTGAACCGATCACCGGTGCGCAGCACACGTGAGGTGGTCGGGGTGTTGCGTGCAGTGTTGTTCGCCCCTGAAGACCTGGCCCTGGTCCGTGGGGATCCCGCGGACCGGCGTCGCTACCTCGACGATCTGGCGACCGTGCGCCGGCCGGCGATCGCTGCGGTGCGTGCCGACTACGACAAGGTGTTGCGGCAGCGCACAGCGCTTCTGAAATCTGTGTCGGGGGCTCGGTACCGGGGCGACCACGGCGCGTTGGACAGTCTCGATGTCTGGGACAGCCGGCTGGCCGAACACGGGGCTGAATTGATGGCTGCCCGTATCGATCTGGCGAACCAGTTGGCGCCGGAAGTGGAGAAGGCATACCAGCTGTTGGCACCGGAATCGCGATCGGCCTCCATCGGTTACCGTGCGAGCACGGACGGAATTGTCCCCGGGCAACAAGGGGGTGCTGATCGAGGACTTCTGGAAGCCGGCCTGTTGGCTGCGCTCGCGGCGCGTCGTGACGCGGAACTCGAGCGCGGGGTATGTCTGGTCGGTCCGCACCGCGACGACCTGGAGCTACGACTGGGTGGTCAACCCGCCAAAGGTTTTGCCAGCCATGGTGAATCGTGGTCGCTAGCCGTTGCGTTGCGGTTGGCGGCCTATGAACTATTGCGCGCCGAGGGGAGCGATCCGGTGTTGTTGCTGGACGACGTGTTCGCCGAACTGGATACCGCCCGCCGTCTTGCGCTGGCTGCGGTAGCAGAGTCGGCGGAGCAGGTTCTGGTGACTGCGGCGGTGCTGGAGGACATTCCCGCGGGCTGGGATGCTAGACGGGTGCACATAGACCTGCGCGACGGCGAGACCGGACGGGTATCGGCGGTGCAACCGTGACAGGCCAAGACGAACGCCCGGACCGGGATCGCAGTGAACAACCCGGTGAGCTGGCGGGTATCGACTTGGTCAGGCGCACTTTGGAGGAAGCCCGAGCTGCCGCCCGTGCGCGGGGACAGGATCCTGGCCGCGGGCGCGCAGCGCCCGCTGTCCCGCGCCGCGTCGCCGGACAGCGCCGAAGGTGGTCGGGCCCCGGACCCGACACTCGTGATCCGCAGCCCCTGGGCAAGGTGGCAGGCGATCTGGCAAAAAAGCGTGGCTGGTCCACGCACGTCGCCGAGGGCACCGTTCTTGGGCAATGGACCTCGGTGGTCGGCCGGCAGATCGCCGACCATGCAACCCCGACAGCGCTGAATGACGGGGTGCTCAGCGTGACCGCCGAATCGACGGCGTGGGCGACGCAGTTGCGGATCATGCACGCGCAACTGCTGGCCAAGATCGCCGCAGCGGTGGGCAACGGTGTGGTGACGTCGGTGAAAATTACCGGCCCGGTCAAACCGTCTTGGCGCAAAGGGCCGCGACACATTGCCGGCAGGGGGCCTCGGGATACGTACGGATAAGCCGTCCAGCAGCCGAGATGAGCCCTCCACCGCAGACCCCTCAGAGCCGCTAGGACGAAACGGACTCGCGTCGCCAACGTCGGGACGCGCCCGGAAGGAAGATATCGAGCGCACGGCGCGATCAGATAGGTAGAAACGCACCCAGAAAATCGGTCCCGCTGGGCGATCACGGTAGAATGGTTTGATGCGACCGCTGCGGTGACCGGACCGCTTGCCTGCAACCCCAAGGAGAACATTCGGACCGTGGCTGCCCAGAAGAAGAAGGCCCAAGACGAATACGGCGCTGCATCCATCACAATTCTGGAAGGGCTCGAGGCCGTCCGCAAACGCCCGGGCATGTACATCGGCTCGACCGGAGAGCGGGGTTTGCACCACCTCGTCTGGGAGGTCGTGGATAACGCGGTCGACGAGGGGATGGCCGGGTACGCCACCACCGTGAGCGTGGTCATGCTCGAGGACGGCGGAGTCGAGGTGACCGACGACGGCCGGGGCATTCCGGTTGCCATGCACGCCTCCGGGGTACCCACCGTGGATGTGGTGATGACTCAGTTACACGCCGGCGGCAAATTCGACTCCGACTCGTACGCAATATCTGGTGGTCTGCACGGGGTCGGCGTATCGGTGGTCAACGCGTTGTCCAGTCGCCTCGAGGTCGAAATCAAGCGCGACGGGCACGAATGGTCGCAGTTCTACGACCACTCGGTGCCGGGCACCCTCAAGCAAGGGGCGACAACCAGGAAAACCGGCTCCACAGTAAGGTTCTGGGCCGACCCGAATATCTTTGAGACCACCGAGTACAACTTCGAAACCGTCGCTCGCCGACTCCAGGAGATGGCCTTCCTCAACAAGGGGCTGACCATCAACCTGACCGACCAGCGGGTGGCCCAGGACGAGGTGGTCGACGAGGTCGTCAGCGACGTCGCCGAAGCGCCCAAGTCAGCAAGCGAGAAGGCCGCCGAATCCACTGCGCCGCATAAGGTTAAGCGCCGCACCTTCCACTACCCCGGCGGTCTGGTCGACTTCGTCAGGCACATCAACCGCACCAAGAATTCGATCCACAACGCCATCGTGGACTTCTCCGGTAAAGGACCCGGTCACGAAGTCGAGATCGCGATGCAGTGGAACGCGGGCTATTCGGAGTCGGTGCACACCTTCGCCAACACCATAAACACCCATGAGGGCGGTACTCACGAAGAGGGCTTCCGCAGCGCGCTGACGTCCGTGGTGAACAAGTACGCCAAGGACCGAAAACTGCTGAAGGAAAAGGACACCAACCTCACCGGCGACGACATCCGGGAAGGACTGGCCGCGGTCATCTCCGTCAAGGTGAGTGAGCCCCAGTTCGAGGGCCAAACAAAGACCAAGCTGGGCAACACCGAGGTCAAGTCGTTCGTGCAGAAGGTCTGCAACGAACAGCTGCAGCACTGGTTCGAAGCCAACCCCGCTGATGCGAAGGTTGTTGTAAACAAAGCGGTGTCCTCGGCGCAAGCGCGGATCGCGGCGCGCAAGGCACGAGAGCTGGTGCGCCGCAAGAGCGCCACCGATCTGGGTGGGCTGCCCGGCAAGTTGGCCGACTGCCGCTCCACCGACCCACGGAAGTCGGAACTGTATGTAGTAGAAGGCGACTCGGCTGGCGGCTCGGCAAAAAGTGGCCGCGACTCAATGTTCCAGGCGATTCTTCCGTTGCGGGGCAAGATCATCAACGTGGAGAAGGCCCGCATCGACCGGGTGCTGAAGAACACCGAGGTCCAGGCGATCATCACCGCGCTGGGCACGGGGATTCACGACGAATTCGATCTCGCCAAACTGCGCTATCACAAGATCGTGCTGATGGCCGACGCCGACGTCGACGGCCAACACATCGCGACCCTGCTGTTGACGCTGTTGTTCCGGTTCATGCGGCCGCTCATCGAGAACGGGCACGTGTTCCTGGCGCAACCGCCGCTGTACAAGTTGAAGTGGCAGCGCAGCGAGCCGGAGTTCGCCTACTCCGATCGCGAGCGCGACGGTCTGCTGGAGGCGGGGATGAAGGCCGGCAGGAAGATCAACAAGGAGGACGGCATCCAGCGCTACAAGGGTCTGGGTGAAATGGACGCCAAAGAATTGTGGGAAACCACGATGGATCCGTCGGTACGGGTGTTGCGTCAAGTCACCCTCGACGACGCCGCGTCCGCCGATGAGCTGTTCTCCATCCTGATGGGCGAGGACGTCGAGGCGCGCCGAAGCTTTATCACCCGTAACGCCAAGGACGTTCGTTTCTTAGATGTTTGATCCGCCACATCCGGGGTCAGACGCCCCCCGCGTTCGATTGCAAACGAGGAATAGATGACAGACACGACGCTGCCGCCGGGTGACGACTCCGTCGACCGGATCGAACCGGTTGACATTCAGCAGGAGATGCAGCGCAGCTACATCGATTACGCGATGAGCGTGATCGTCGGCCGTGCGTTGCCGGAAGTGCGCGACGGCCTCAAACCGGTGCACCGCCGGGTGCTGTACGCGATGTATGACTCCGGGTTCCGTCCGGACCGCAGCCACGCCAAGTCGGCACGGTCGGTCGCCGAGACGATGGGCAACTACCACCCGCACGGCGATGCGTCGATCTACGACACCCTGGTGCGGATGGCGCAGCCGTGGTCGCTGCGCTATCCGCTGGTCGACGGGCAGGGCAATTTCGGTTCGCCGGGTAACGACCCGCCGGCCGCCATGAGGTATTGCCTGACCGGGGATGCGTTGGTACGGTTACCGTTTGGGCAGTCGGTGCGGATTGGCGATGTCGTTCCGGAAGCCCGGCCCAATTCGGATAACGCGGTCGAATTCAAGGTCCTCGATCGGCACGGCAACCCAGTTGTGGTTGATCGTCTGTTTCATTCGGGTGACCATGCGACCTACACCGTGCGAACCGCCGAAGGCTATGAAGTCACCGGCACCTCAAACCACCCATTGCTGTGCCTCGTCGATGTCGGCGGCGTGCCCACCCTGCTTTGGAAGCTGATCGAGGAAATCCGCCCCGACGACTATGTCGTGCTGCAGCGCACCCCCGCTACGGAATTCGGCCCCGCCGAATGGCACAACGCGATGGAAGCGCTGTTATTGGGAGCCTTCGTCAGTGACGGTTTCGTTTCAGAGGGTTGCGCCGGCTTCGCCAATCTGGACCGCGACTACTTCACGATGGTCGCCGGTGCGTATGACGCCGTCGTCGGCGGCAAGCGCAGCATCTACCAGCAGACCATCGCACCGGGCTCTCGGCAGCACACGCTCCACGTCTACAACCTGACCGCGCTGAAACGGACCCGCCTCTGGGAAACGGTGGGGTGCCGGTCGGCGAACAAGTACGTGCCAGAGTGGATTTGGCGCGCCCCATCCGCGGTCAAGCGGGTGTTCCTGCAGGCGCTGTTCGAGGGTGCCGGATCGTGTTCGGCCTCGCCGCGCAACACAATCCAGATCTCCTACTCGACGTGCAGTGAACAGTTGGCTGTCGACGTGCAGCAGATGCTGCTCGAGTTCGGTGTCGTATCCCGGCGGTACCGGGTTGCGACGGGCGAGCACAAGGTCGTCGTCACCAATCGGGCCCAAGCCGAAATATTCGCAACGCAAGTCGGTTTCGGTGGCGCAAAGCAAGCCAAGGTGCGGGCGATCCTAGCTTCGATGCCCACGTGTGCCGGCATGGACGGAGACCACGTTCCCGGACTGGCGACATTTATCCGTAGGCACGCCGGCGGGTCGTGGGCCGACCGGGACTGGCTCCATCGCCACGACGTCGACCGCATCCAACGCTGGCGGACCAGCGGCGCCGAGATCATGGCGCGCATTGCCGACCCCGACGTCCGTGCTGTCGCGGCGGATCTCACTGATGGCCGGTTCTACTACGCGCGGGTCGCCTCCGTGACCGAAGCGGGTGTGCAGCCGGTGTACAGCCTGCGCGTGGACACCGAAGACCATGCCTTCCTTACGAACGGGTTTGTCAGCCACAACACCGAGGCGCGGCTGACTCCGCTGGCGATGGAGATGTTGCGCGAAATCGACGAGGAGACAGTCGATTTCATACCCAACTACGACGGCCGGGTCCAGGAACCGACGGTGCTGCCCAGCCGGTTCCCGAACCTGCTGGCCAACGGTTCCGGCGGCATCGCGGTCGGCATGGCGACCAACATGCCGCCGCACAATCTGCGCGAGCTCGCCGACGCGGTGTTCTGGGCGCTGGAGAATTACGACGCTGACGAGGAGGCGACGCTGGCTGCGGTCACCGAGCGGATCAAAGGCCCCGACTTCCCCACTGCCGGGCTGATTGTGGGCTCGCAAGGCATCGCCGACGCCTACAAAACCGGACGCGGTTCGATCCGAATGCGCGGAGTGGTCGCGGTTGAAGAAGATTCCCGGGGCCGGACATCGCTGGTCATCACCGAGTTGCCGTACCAGGTCAACCACGACAACTTCATCACCTCGATTGCCGAGCAGGTCCGCGACGGCAGGCTCGCCGGCATTTCCAACGTCGAAGACCAGGGCAGCGACCGAGTGGGTGTGCGGATCGTCGTCGAAGTCAAACGCGACGCGGTGGCCAAGGTGGTGCTCAACAATCTCTACAAGCACACGCAGCTGCAGACCAGCTTCGGCGCCAACATGTTGTCAATCGTCGACGGGGTGCCGCGCACCCTGCGGCTGGACCAGCTGATCCGCCACTACGTCGAGCATCAACTCGACGTCATCGTCCGGCGCACCACCTATCGGTTGCGCAAGGCCAACGAACGGGCCCACATTCTGCGCGGTCTGGTGAAAGCGCTCGACGCGCTGGACGAGGTCATCGCGCTGATTCGGGCGTCGCAGACCGTCGACATCGCCCGGGCCGGGCTGATCGAGTTGCTCGACGTCGACGACATCCAGGCCCAGGCCATCCTGGACATGCAGCTACGGCGACTGGCGGCGCTGGAACGCCAACGCATCGTCGACGATCTGGCCAAGATCGAGGCCGAGATCGCCGACCTGGAAGACATCCTGGCCAAGCCGGAACGGCAGCGCGGCATCGTTCGCGACGAACTCGGCGAGATCGTGGAAAAGCACGGCGACGACCGTCGTACCCGGATCATCCCGGCAGACGGCGACGTCAGCGACGAAGATCTGATCGCCCGCGAAGACGTCGTCGTCACCATCACCGAAACCGGATACGCCAAGCGCACCAAGACCGATCTGTACCGCAGCCAAAAGCGCGGTGGGAAGGGCGTGCAGGGCGCCGGGCTCAAGCAAGACGACATCGTCCGGCACTTCTTCGTGTGCTCGACCCACGATTGGATCTTGTTCTTCACGACTCAGGGCCGGGTGTACCGGGCCAAGGCTTACGAGTTGCCGGAGGCCTTGCGCACGGCGCGCGGTCAGCATGTCGCCAACCTGTTGGCTTTCCAGCCCGAGGAGCGTATTGCCCAGGTCATCCAGATCCAGAGCTACGAGGACGCCCCGTACCTGGTGCTGGCCACCCGTAACGGCCTGGTCAAGAAGTCCAAACTGACCGACTTCGACTCCAACCGCTCCGGTGGAATCGTGGCGGTCAACCTGCGCGGCAACGACGAGCTGGTCGGTGCCGTGCTGTGCTCGGCCGAGGACGACTTGCTGCTGGTCTCGGCCAACGGCCAGTCGATCAGGTTCTCGGGGACCGATGAGGCGCTGCGGCCGATGGGCCGTGCCACTTCCGGCGTGCAGGGCATGCGGTTCAACGCCGACGACCGGCTGCTGTCGCTGAATGTGGTTCGCGAGGGCACGTACCTGCTGGTGGCCACGTCCGGCGGTTACGCCAAACGCACCGGGATCGAGGAGTACCCGGTGCAGGGCCGCGGCGGCAAGGGCGTCCTGACCGTTATGTACGACCGTCGGCGTGGCAGGCTGGTTGGCGCGCTGATCGTCGACGACGACAGCGAGTTGTACGCGATCACTTCCGTGGGAGGCGTAATCCGGACAACGGCTCGCCAGGTCCGCAGGGCGGGACGACAGACCAAGGGCGTTCGATTGATGAACTTGGACGAGGGCGACACACTGTTAGCCATCGCACGCAACGCTGAAGAAAACGCCGACGAGACCATCGAGGAAGCCGACGGTACGGACGAGTCGGGCAATGGACAGAGCCGATGACGATTCGGACGGTGGATCGGCCCCGGGAAAACCCGGGCAATTAGACTCAGCGGCCTGGGTACACATGTTAGGAGTCGGGGTGAGCTCACCGAACGAGCCGGGCGCCCTCAATAAGGGCGACGACCCGAATGGGGATGGTTCGGCCGAGCGTGCCGCTGCGCACCGGGCGGCGACCGGACCCGGTCGCCTACCAGATGCCGGAGACTCGCCGCCGTGGCAGCGCGGTGGCGCCCGGCCATCCCACGGAGGGCAGCGCCAATCGCCTGAACCACACACCGAGGCACGGTCGCCCGGTGTACCGTCGGCCGCCGATGCCCGGTTGAACCGTTTCATATCCGGCGCGTCGGCACCCTCGGCCGGGCCACCCGCGCAATCGAAGACCCCGCCGCAAGAGCCCGACGCTTCGCCGCCGGGGCGCAGCGACGGCCCGCCCGGCGAGGCTTACGCCAGCGAGTTGCCCGATCTGTCCGACCCGATTCCCCGGGCTCCACAGCGCAAGCCCGCGCCCGACCGCCCTGTGGAGGCTCCGGGGGCGTCGGGCACGGGCCGGTCGGTGACCCGGGAACGGCGTGAAACCCGCGTTCAGGTGTCGTCCCGACGAACCCGCGGGCCAGTCCGGGCCAGCATGCAGATCCGGCGGATCGATCCGTGGAGCATGTTGAAGGTGTCGCTGTTGCTTTCGGTGGCGCTGTTCTTCGTCTGGATGATCGCGGTGGCGTTCCTCTACCTGGTGCTCGGCGGCATGGGCGTCTGGGCCAAGCTGAACAGCAACGTCGGTGACTTGCTGAACAACACCAGCGGCAGCAGCGGGGAACTGGTATCCAGCGGAACCATCTTCGGCGGAGCCGTCATGATCGGCCTGGTCAACATCGTTCTGATGACCGCGATGGCGACCATCGCGGCATTCGTCTACAACCTGACGACCGATCTGATCGGCGGTGTCGAAGTGACCCTGGCAGACCGGGACTAGGTTGGATGCGTGACGACCCGCTGCGCCCGGCTGCGCCGCGCTTGCGATCGCCACGACGTTTTGGGAGTCGGGCGGCGATTGCGGTAATCTCGTCGCTCGGCCGTACGCAGAGTACGGGCCTATAGCTCAGGTGGTTAGAGCGCTTCGCTGATAACGAAGAGGTCGGAGGTTCGAGTCCTCCTAGGCCCACGATCATGTGCCCGTCCAGACGTTGCGTGAGGTTCGCGTTGCCATTGGCAGCGATCGCTGTGGTGGCGGCAGTGATGCGGGCGCGACGCGATATCGAAGTCTGGCACGTGGCGGCAGATCCAACCTCTGGCCACGCACAGGATCACATAGTGGGTTACGACGAGGGGCCTTAGCTCAGTTGGTAGAGCACCGCCTTTGCAAGGCGGGTGTCAGGGGTTCGATTCCCCTAGGCTCCACAAAGCCGAATCGCCGCTGCGGCGTCCTTACGGGCGCGGTTGCACGTCGACGCTCGGTGGGCGCGGTGACGGCTCCGGACGCGACGAGCGCCGGACGACGCTGAATGCGACGGCGCCACCGGCCAGGACCACGACGGTGGCCGCCCCCGCGATCACCCAGGGACGCTTGCTGCGGCGTTGCTTTCGGCGCGCCTCCTGCAGTACCTGCGGTAGGTTTGCGACCACTTCCTGCGCGGCGGCCAGCTCCTGGGCGATCGTTTCTTGGGCGGCGGCGATCTCCCGGGCCAGTCTGCCTTTCTGGTACCGGCGACGAAGCTCCGACGCGGTCGACTGCGCTGAATGGACCCCGAGTCCGACAACGCCTCGGGTGACGTCCACGGGTCCCACCGCCGAGTAGGTCAGGCCGCGGGTCAGTCGCTCCCGCGGGGTCAACCGGGATTCCACCTTCTCGCTCATCTGCCGCCTTTCTTTGTCCTAGCCGGTCCTACCAATTCCGAGCCGAGTACCCGGCCCGGAGCTACTCCGATACCTCCACAGACTGCCACCATTAGTACGCCTGTGGGCCTGTTGCGCGCACTCCGCACCGTTCCGGTCGGGGTGGCACCGGGTGCGGGCGCGCCTGCGCGTAATGGCAGACTGTGGTCCCGTGACCAACAGCCCCATTCAGACCGCTACCGCCACGCTGCACACCAACCGCGGAGACATCAAGGTCGCCCTGTTCGGAAACCACGCGCCCAAGACTGTCGCCAACTTCGTCGGCCTGGCTCAGGGCACCAAGGAGTACTCGAACCAAAATGCATCGGGTAGCCCGTCCGGGCCGTTCTACGATGGCGCAGTCTTTCACCGGGTGATCCAGGGCTTCATGATCCAGGGCGGCGATCCGACTGGGACGGGCCGCGGCGGCCCCGGGTACAAGTTCGCCGACGAGTTCCACCCCGAGCTGCAATTCGACAAGCCGTACCTGCTCGCCATGGCCAACGCCGGCCCGGGGACCAACGGCTCGCAGTTCTTCATCACCGTCGGGCAGACTCCGCACCTCAATCGGCGTCACACGATCTTCGGTGAGGTGACCGACCCCGACTCGCAGCGAGTCGTCGACGTGATCGCCACGACGGCCACCGACGGCAACGACCGGCCCACCGACCCGGTCGTGATCGAGTCGATCACCATCTCCTGAACCGGCCGACTCAGCGCTTGGCTCACCTTTTCCGGGGGCCGGCGTAGCCGGCCGCCGTAAGGGCGTCGAGCACCTCCATCGGGTCGGTGCCGAGGTCCCAACGGGACAAGATGAACAGTCCCCCGTTGACCGTTTCGATCTCGAGTAACCGGACTTTGCGCGCATAGCGGCGGAACTCGGAGATCCGGATGACCTTGATGTCGGGGCGCTGCAATAACTGCGCCCGGAACCAACCCCGGATCGCCAGACCGTCGCGGGTGATTGCCAGCTTTGGGCGCGCGCGCCATGAGCCGCCCGCAAACAAGATCAGACCCAGTGCGGCAATACCGGTCATGACACGCCCGGGCGGGTCCGTGACCAAGGTCACAGACGCGATAGCCATCAAAACACCGGCGACTCCGCAACCAGCGATTCCCGTCGTACGAGGCGCCCATCCTGTTTGCTGCATGCGCTACCTAGACCCTCCGACCACTGCGGATACGGTTATCCACAGACGCTATCAACAGTGGGGATGAATCACACGCGTGTGATTGAGTGACCACAAGGTTGCTGGCTCGGCCACGAATCGACCGCAATATGAATGCATCACGTTCGCGTAGACGTTCAGTGCCAGCGCATCGTGAGCAACAAACCCGTGATCATGAAAGCGAATGCGATCGCGTAGTTCCACGGGCCGAGTTGCGCCATCCAATTCAGCGCCGTGGGGGCCTGACTGCCGACGGCGGCCAACTGAAACACCATCAACCAGACGAGGCCGATCAGCATCAGACCGATGAACAACGAGACGAACCACACACTGGACGGTCCGACCTTCACTTTCACCGGCGTGCGGCTTACCGCGCTGACGGTGAAGTCGTTCTTCTTGCGGACCTTGGACTTGGGCATTTGATACCTCTAATACCTCGGGGTGCCTCAACAAAACGGTGAGCGGGACGGGGTGCAACGATTACGGTTGCAGCTGCAGGCAGAACTCGGCTACGAGACTAACCCACCTGGCACCCTGACCAGGAAAACGGAGACGCGATGATCGACACGCGCCGCTCGCCGTGGCGTTTCGGCGTCCCACTGGTGTGCCTACTGGCGGGGCTGCTGCTGGCCGCGACCTACGGGGTCTCCGGCGGCGCCGAGATCCGCCGCAGTGACGCGCCACGCCTGGTCGACCTTGTCCGTCAGACGCAGTCCTCGGTGAGCCGTCTCGACACCCAACGTGATGCGCTGACCAAGCGGATCGACACGGCGCACGGTAGGTCTTCCGACACCGCATTGGCGGCGATGCTGAGACGAGCCGCCGAGCTGGCCGGTGAGGCGGATATGAACCCGGTCCACGGGCCGGGCCTGGTGGTGAGCCTCGAGGACGCGCAACGCGACGCCAACGGCCGCTTCCCGCGCGACGCTTCCCCGGACGACCTGGTGGTGCACCAGCAAGACATCGAGGCCGTCCTCAACGCGCTGTGGAATGCCGGCGCGGAGGCGATCCAGATGCAGGACCAGCGCATCATCGCCACCTCGGTAGCGCGTTGCGTCGGGAACACGTTGCTGCTCAACGGGCGTACCTATAGCCCGCCGTACACGATCACCGCGATCGGCAATGCCGCCGCCATGCAGGCAGCCCTGGCCGCCGCTCCCCTGGTGACCCTCTACAAGCAGTACGTGGTCCGATTCGGCCTGGGCTACCACGAAGAGGTCAAGCCGGACGTGCAGATCGTCGGACATTCAGAACCGGTCCGGATGCATTTCGCGCAACCCCTCGGCCCGGTCGGCTACTGAGCTCACGGGGGGCCCACCCGGGCCCTACAAGGCGAAGCCCCGCCCTGACCCGGACGGTACCCTGTCACGATGCGGATCCTGGTTGTCGACAACTACGACAGCTTTGTGTTCAACCTGGTCCAGTATCTGGGCCAGCTGGGCGTCGAGGCCGACGTGTGGCGCAACGACGACGCCCGGCTATCCGATGAGGCCGCCATCGCCGCCCAGTTCGACGGTGTGCTGCTCAGCCCGGGTCCGGGCACCCCGGAACGTGCCGGCGCGTCGGTCAATCTTGTCGGCGCGTGTGCGGCGGCGCGTACCCCACTGCTCGGGGTGTGCCTGGGGCACCAGGCCATCGGGGTGGCGTTCGGCGCCACCGTTGACCGCGCGCCCGAGTTGCTGCACGGCAAGACCAGCAGCGTCTTCCACACAAATGTCGGTGTTTTACAGGGCCTTCCGGATCCGTTCACGGCGACCCGATACCACTCGCTGACCATCTTGCCGGAGTCGCTGCCGGCCGAGCTGGAGGTCACGGCTCACACCCGCAGCGGCGTGATCATGGCGGTGCGGCACACCGAGCTGCCGATCCACGGGGTCCAGTTCCATCCAGAGTCGATCCTGACCGAGGGCGGGCACCGGATGTTGGCCAACTGGCTCGCCTATTGCGGATGGGCCCGAAACGACACCCTGGTGCGCCGGCTGGAAAACGAGGTCCTCGCCGCGGTCCGGCCGCACTTCCCAGCCTCCACCACTAGCACTTCAACAGCCGGCACGGCCGGGGCTACTGACCGAACTTCAGCGTGATGATGCCGTTCCGGTTGACGCCGGCACCGGGCGGCGGGCTCTGATAGACGACCCGGTTGCGCTGGGAGCCGCCTGCGTCGACGTCGGCCCCCTTGTCCAGAACCCCGGTCCAACCCAGCGCGCGTAGTCGCGGTTCGGCGTCGGTCCAGAACATGCCGGACAAGTCGGGCATAACGAACTGGTTGCCCTTGGACACCTGTAGTTCGATGATCGAATCGACCGGAACCGTTTCGCCCGCAGGCGGATTGGTGCCGATCACGTCACCGGCCGGGCGGGGGCTGTCCACCGACGCCTGACTGAACTTGGTAAACCCGTAGACGTTGAGGTTCTTCTGCGCCATTTCGACGGTCTGGCCCGCGACATCGGGAATCTGCTTGGTCGCGGGACCGGAGCCGACGATGATGGTGATCACGTTGGTGATCGCCGACGTTTGGTTCGCCGGCGGGTTGGTTCCGATGACCTTGCCCATCAGTTCCGGGGTCGACGGCGAGTTCGCCTGCTTGAATCGGCCGAATCCGGCGGCCGTCAGCTTCTTGACCGCTTCGGCGTAACTCAGCGAGGAGACGTCGGGTAATTCACGTTGCTCAGGCCCGGTGGACACGTTGATCGTGATCTCGTCGCCCGCACTCACCGAAGCGTTGGCACCCGGGTTGGTACCGATGACGTGGTCGGGCGGGATTGTCGAGTCGGGCTTCTGCAGAGTACGCGTTTTGAAGCCGCGGTTCTGTAGCGCGGCTATGGCGTCGGCGGACGCTTGACCCCGCACGTCGGGAACTTGAATGTCGCGGGTGTTGCCGCCGAACGCGTTGATGGCGATGGTGACGACGATGGTCAGCACCGCCAGCATGGCGACCACGGCAACCCAGCGGCCCACTGAAGGACCGGTGCGGTCACGGTCGGTGTCGTTGTCCAAGGCCTGGCGCGGCAATGGATCGGTGCGCGGACCGCCGAGGCTTCCAGGCGTCGACGACACCAGCGAGTTCCGCTCGGCACCAGTGAGCACCTTGGGCGCCTCGGGTGCCTCACCGTTATGCACCCGGACCAGGTCGGCGCGCATTTCCGCCGCGGTCTGGTAGCGGTTTTCCGGGTTCTTGGCCAGCGCCTTGAGGACGACGGCGTCGAGGTCTGCGGAGATACCCTCGTGGCGCTCTGAGGGTGGGATGGGGTCTTCGCGGACATGCTGGTAGGCGACCGACACGGGCGAGTCGCCGGTGAAAGGTGGCTCACCGGTGAGCATTTCGTAGAGAACACAGCCCAACGAATAGACATCGGAGCGGGCGTCGACTGGATCGCCGCGGGCCTGTTCGGGTGAAAGATATTGGGCGGTACCGATCACCGCCGCGGTCTGGGTGACGCTGTTGCCGCTGTCGGCGAGGGCGCGGGCAATGCCGAAGTCCATCACCTTCACCGCGTTGGTCGTGCTGATCATGATGTTCGCCGGTTTGACGTCGCGGTGGATGATGCCGTTCTGATGGCTGAAGTTCAGTGCCTGGCAGGCGTCCGCGATGACCTCGATGGCACGCTTTGGCGGCATCGGACCTTCGGTGTGCACGATGTCGCGCAGGGTGACGCCGTTGACGTACTCCATGACGATGTAGGGCAGCGGACCAGCGGTTGTTTCGGCTTCGCCCGTGTCGTATACCGCCACGATCGCCGGGTGGTTCAGTGCCGCGGCGTTTTGCGCCTCACGCCGGAAGCGGAGGTAGAAGCTGGGGTCGCGGGCCAGATCAGCGCGCAGCACCTTGACCGCTACGTCGCGGTGCAATCGCATGTCGCGCGCGAGGTGAACTTCGGACATGCCCCCGAAACCGAGGATGTCGCCCAGTTCGTAGCGGTCGGACAGGTGCCGAGGGGTGGTCATCGCGGTGTCTCGTGTCGGGCCGGCGACGCACGGTGATGCGGTGTCAGCGGGACAATCCCGCCAGGTTCGATTGCCCGGCTCTCCCCCGCAAGCGGGCGGTACCCCCAGCTCGGGGCGTTCCAGCTTGCATCGTGCACCGGGCGAAGTCCGGGCCGCTTGCTGTGCAGACCAGAATTACCCCCTTCCCTTCGATCCGTCCAATCGAGTCGCGAGCCGGTCCCGGAGCCGGTGGGGGTCTTGCTGGCCGGTGGGGTCCCGCCGCCGGTGCCGGTCGGGGGCGGTGTTTGCTGCTGGCTGTTCGCGCGCGAATTGATGACAATGAGCACGGCGATGATGATCGCCAGCGCCCCGAGCACGCCGGCGGCCCAGAGCAGCGCGCGCTGGCCCGACGAAAACGTGCGCCGCGGCGGTGGTGGCCGGTGCCCTCCCGTCGCCGGGCGGGATCGGCGGGGCGCCGTGGTCCGGCTGCTGGGGCTGGCCGCGATCCTGGCTGGCACGCTCGACGAAATGGCTGCCGGGGCGGCCCGCCCGGGAGGCGGTGACTGGCTGGGCCTCGGGGGCCGGCGACCGGCTCGTACCGCGGCGACGGCGTCGGCGAACGGTCCCCCACTGCGATAGCGCATGCCGGGGTTCTTCACCAGGGTTATCTCGATGAGTTCCCGCACGTTGGGCGGCAGGTCGGGCGGCAGGGGCGGCGGCGGTTCTTTGATGTGCTTCATCGCCACCGTCAGGGCACCGTCACCGGTGAACGGCCGCTTGCCCGAAACTACTTCGTACCCAACAACTCCCAGCGAGTACACATCACTGGCCGGGGTCGCGTCATGCCCAAGGGCCTGTTCGGGCGCGATGTATTGTGCGGTACCCATCACCATCCCGGTTTGGGTCACCGGCGCCGCATCGACTGCCTTGGCGATACCGAAGTCGGTGATCTTCACCTGCCCGGTGGGGGTGATCAAGATATTGCCCGGCTTGACGTCGCGGTGTACGAGGCCGGCTGTGTGCGCGATTTGAAGAGCGCGGCCAGTCTGCTCGAGCATGTCGAGTGCGTGCCGCAGCGATAGCCGGCCGGTGCGCTTGAGCACCGAATTCAGCGGCTCGCCGTTGACCAACTCCATCACCAGGTAGGCCGTGCGACCCTCCCCGTTCATCTGGCTTTCGCCGTAGTCGTGCACGCTGGCGATCCCTGGATGGTTGAGCATCGCGGTGGTGCGCGCCTCAGCCCGGAACCGCTCGATGAACTCCGGGTCCTGGGAGAACTCCTGCTTGAGCACTTTGACCGCGACGCGCCGGCCCAGCCGGCTATCCACCGCCTCCCAGACTTGGCCCATGCCACCGGTGGCGATGAGGCGCTGCAGGCGATACCTGCCAGACAGCGTCACACCAACTCTCGGGCTCATGGTCCTCCCTGCAGCGCGGCTTCGATCACGGCTCGCCCGATCGGCGCAGCGAGCGCACCCCCGGTCGCGGACAGGCGATCGGCCCCGTTCTCCACCAGCACCGCGACGGCAACCTTCGGAGCCTGCGCGGGCGCGAAGGCGATATACCACGCGTGCGGTGGAGTATGACGGGGGTCGGTGCCGTGCTCCGCGGTACCAGTTTTGGATGCGATCTGCACGCCGGGGATGGCCCCTTTCTGCTGTGCGACTTTCTCGGCGCCGATCATCAGCTCTGTTAGCTTAGCGGCGACCTGCGGCGACACCGCGCGGCGCTGCTGATAGGGGGAAGTGGTGCTGATGTTGGCCAAGTCCGGCCCCTTGAGGGCGTCGATCAGATAAGGCCGCATAGTGAGCCCGCCATTGGCGATGGTCGCAGCCACCTCGGCGTTCTCCAGCGGTGTCAGCGCGACGTCCTTCTGCCCGATACTCGACATCCCCAGCGCGGCGGCGTCCGGGATGGTTCCAACAGTTGACTCGGCGACCTGCAGAGGAATCGGGCTCGGCGTGCTGTCGAGGCCGAACGCCTGCGCCATGCCGCGCAGGGCCTCGGCCCCGGTGAGGATGCCCAACTGGACGAATGCGGTGTTGCAGGACTTGGCGAATGCCTCGCTCAACGACACGGTCGTTTCGGTGCCGCATGGGGTGCCGCCGTAGTTCTCCAATGTGGCGGTGCTGCCGGGCAGCGGAATTTTGGCCGCCGCGGTCAGCTGCTCGGTCTCGCTGGCTCCGGCCGCCAGCGCGGCAGCGGTGGTGATCACCTTGAATGTGGAACCGGGGGGATACGTCTCGGAGATAGCACGGTTTGTCAGCGGCGATTCGGGGTTGTCACGAAGCCGCTGCCAGGAGAGCGCCTGTGCTTCGGGATCGTGCGATGCCAGCAGGTTGGGGTCATAGGACGGAGATGACACCAGCGCCAGAATCTTGCCGGTCGACGGTTCCAGGGCGACTACCGCTCCCTTGCAGGGCCCGCCGCAGCCTTGCTGCATCGCATCCCAGCCGGCCTGCTGGATGCGCGGGATGATCGTGGTGTCCACATTGCCGCCCCGCGGGTCGCGACCGGTGAAGAAGTCGGCCAGCCGACGGCCGAACAGCTGCTCGTCGGACCCATTCAACAGTGGGTCCTCGGCCCGTTCGAGACCTGTACTGGAATAACGCAGCGAGTAGAAGCCGGTGATCGGCGCGTACACCGCCGGGTTGGGATACACCCGCAGGAAACGGAAACGGCTGTCAGTGGCCACCGAGTAGGCCAGCAGCTGCCCACCTGCGGTGATCTGGCCGCGCTGGCGTGAATACTCGTCGAGCAGGACTCGCTGGTTGCGGGGGTCGGCCCGCAGACCGTCGGCCGTAAACACCTGCGTCATCGTGGCGTTGAGCAACAGCAATACGATCAACGCCATCACGGTCACCGAGATCCGGCGCAGAGAGGCGTTCATACGCGCTCGATCACCTCGGTGCCGGCCGCCGCGATCGGCGAGGCATTTCGGGGGCGGGTGCGCAGTGGACGTCGGGCACTGTGCGAGATGCGCGCCAGGATGGCCAGCAGCACATAGTTGGCCAGCAGCGACGACCCGCCGTAGGACATCCACGGTGTGGTCAACCCGGTCAGCGGAATGAGCTGGGTTACGCCGCCGACAACGATGAACAACTGGATGGCCAGCGTCGATGCCAGACCTGCGGCCAGTAGCTTGCCGAAGCTGTCGCGGGTGGCGATCGCAGTGCGCAGGCCCCGGACGATGACGATCGTGTAGAGCATCAATATGCTGGCCAGCCCTACCAGCCCGAGCTCTTCGCCGAATGCGGCGATGATGAAATCGGTCGACGCTGCGGGCACGGTGTCGGGTTGACCGTTACCGAGCCCGGTGCCGAAGATGCCGCCGGTGGCGAAGCTGAACAGCGATTGCACCATCTGATATCCGCTGCCGTCGGGGTCAGCGAACGGATCCAGCCAGGTCTGCACGCGCACCCGGACGTGGTTGAAAAGGAAGTACGCCACCACGCTGCCCATGGCGAACAGAACCAGGCCGATGACGACCCAGCTGAACCGCTGAGTGGCCAGGTAGACCACCACCAGGAACGACGCATACAACAGCAGCGAAGTGCCGAGGTCCTTCTCGAAGACCATTACACCAATCGAGATCACCCAGGCCGCCAGGAGCGGCGCGAGGTCTCGCGGGCGGGGCAGGGTCATGCCCATCGAGTGCTTGCCGACGCTGGTGAACAGGCTGCGCTTGGCGACCAGCACCGCCGAGAAGAAGATCAGCAGCAGAATCTTCGAGAATTCGGCGGGCTGAATTGAGAAGCCCGGCAAGCGAATCCAGATTTTGGCGCCGTTCTGCTCGGACAGCGATGCCGGTAGCAGCGCGGGAATCGCCAATATCACCAGACCGGCGAGTCCGCAGGTGTAGCCGTACCGTGCGAGCTGTCGGTGGTCCTTGAGCAAGGTCACCACCAGCGCGAACGACGCCACGCCGACCAGAGTCCACAGCATCTGCTGGTTTGCGCTGGGGTGATTGTGCCGACCGACCTCGTTGTCGACAAGGTCGAGCCGGTGGATCATAACCAGGCCGAGTCCATTGAGCAGCGCCACTATCGGCAGCAGTAGCGGGTCGGTAAAGGGGGCGAAGCGCCTGATGGCCAGATGCGCGAATCCGAACAGCGTCAAGAAGGCCAGCCCGTAACTGGCCAGGTCCCAGTGCAGGCCCCGCTCGTGGTTGGCCTCCACGATCAGCAGCGCAGCGATGGTGATGACGGCGGCGAAGCACAACAGCAGCAGCTCGGCGTTGCGGCGCGTCGGCAACGGGGGCGTCACCGTAACCGGCGGCTGCAGTTGCGTTGTCATTCCGCCGCCCGGCAGTCAATGCCCGGCTGCGGTGGGGGTGGCGGGAGCGCGGTCACCGTCGGCGAACTCGTGGTGGGCAACGTCGTAGCAGGCGAAGCAGGCGCTGTCGGCGAAGGACTTGCGTGGGTGGTGCCGGAGCTCCCGGAAGTTGTCGTGGGCGTGGAGCCGGCGGAAGAGGTGGTGGTTGGGGTGCTGGAGGGGGTGGTGAACGCTGGCGAGGAGGTGACGCTTGGTTCGGGCGTGCCGCCGCTGGTGGCCGGGGCCGATGGCTCGGGCGGAGACGTGGCGCGTGGCGGCGGACAGGGCGGCAGCAGAGAGTTTGACGCCAATGCGCGCAACTGCGCGATGGCGTCATCCAGGGTGCCGGCCGGAAGCCCGGCCTGAACCTGTGCGCGTTCGGGAGGACGCAGATCTTCCAGCTTCATCAGGTGGCAGTCGAGATGACCCCCGGATTGCCCATAACTGATCTGGGACAGGTCATTGCGCGCGTTGAGGCAGCCCATCAGATAAGGCTCGTGCAGGGACATGCCCAGCAGCGACCCTTGAATCCCTCGCATGATGGACACCGTGCCGTTGTATTCGGCGACGTAATAGTTGTTGCGGATGACCGCGCGCCCGACGAACAGGCCCGCAACCACCAGCATCACCAGTAGTCCAACTACTAGCGCCATCCGCCGCCGCGACCACCGGGGTCGACTGAGTGTCTCGACTTGCGGCGGAACGCGTTTGACGACTTCTTTGCGCGGGGCTATGGCAGAGGCCCGGCCGGCAGCGGTGTTGGGCAGAGTCAGCTGGTCCTCGTCGCCGGATACCGCCCCAGCCAGAATCGGCTGGGTCTGGCCATACTCGTAGTCGACGACGTCGGCGACCACGACGGTCACGTTGTCAGGACCGCCACCGCGCAGCGCAAGTTCGATAAGGCGGTAGGCACTTTCGGCGACATCGGGGATCTGCAGTGCCTCCTGGATGGTTTCGTCGCTCACCGGATCGGACAGCCCGTCCGAACACAGCAGGTAGCGGTCACCGGTACGTGCTTCCCGCATCGTCAGGGTGGGCTCGACCTCGTGACCGGTCAACGCCCGCATGATCAACGAGCGCTGCGGGTGGCTGTGCGCCTCCTCCGGGGTGATCCGGCCTTCGTCGACCAGTGTCTGGACAAAGGTGTCGTCTTTGGTGATCTGGGTCAGTTCGCCGTCGCGCAGCAGGTAGCCGCGTGAGTCGCCGATGTGCACGAGCCCCAGCCGGTTGCCCGCGAACAGGATTGCGGTGAGCGTGGTCCCCATGCCCTCGAGGTCGGGTTCCATCTCGACCTGGGCGGCGATCGCCGAGTTGCCGGCGCGAACCGCGGAGTCGAGTTTGGCCAGCAGGTCGCCACCGGGCTCGTCGTCGTCAAGATGGGCCAATGCGGCGATCACCAGTTGGGACGCCACCTCGCCGGCAGCGTGGCCGCCCATGCCGTCGGCCAGCGCCAGGAGTCGTGCGCCGGCGTAGACGGAGTCTTCGTTGTTGGCGCGCACCAGGCCGCGATCGCTGCGGGCTGCATATCGCAGGACTAGGGTCACGGGCGCAACTCGATTGCCGTCTTGCCGATTCGAACCGGCGTTCCTATCGGAACTCGTACCGCAGTCGTCACCTTCGCCCTGTCAAGGTAAGTGCCGTTGGTCGATCCTAGATCTTCGACATACCATTCCGAGCCGCGCTGCGACAGCCGGGCGTGCCGCGTCGACGCGTAGTCGTCGGTCAAGACCAGGGTCGAGTCGTCAGCACGTCCGATCAACACCGGTTGTGCGCTAAGAGTGATGCGTGCGCCCGACAGTGCCCCTTCGGTCACGACC
The DNA here is from genome assembly GCA_963763005.1 of uncultured Actinomycetota bacterium. GTDB lineage: Bacteria > Actinomycetota > Actinomycetes > Mycobacteriales > Mycobacteriaceae > Mycobacterium. Next base: position 779,420 of record CAVXMI010000002.1, on the reverse strand, counting down.
AGGTAGCGCGCCACGTTCCTGCGCTGGCGCGACGGCAGCAGCGTGCCGCGCAACGCCAACCCGCGGCGCACCATCACAGCGCCGGTCGGGGCGTAGATATCGGTCCGCAGGATCCGCAGCACCGACCAGATGAAAAGCCATAACAGCATTAAAAAGCCGGCACGCGTCAGTTGCAGTACTAGCCCCTGCATCTGGCGTCCTTTCGGTCCTGGCGCTGCCCACCCACGCCCGTGATGCCGAACACATCAGCAAAGTCACGATACTTGGACGGCGGTCGATGCGGGGTCAAGCGCGGCAGCATTGAGCCCCCAGGGTTCAGTGAATGCGGACGATGATCTCGGAATGGCCCAAGCGGATTACGTCGCCGTCGGCCAATTGCCACTCCTGTACCGGTGCGTTGTTGACGGTGGTGCCGTTGGTGGAATTCAGGTCCGAGAGCAGCGCGACCTGGCCATCCCAGCGGATCTCCAGGTGCCGGCGTGATACGCCGGTGTCAGGCAACCGGAACTGCGCGTCCTGCCCGCGGCCGATGATGTTGGAGCCGTCGCGGAGTTGGTAGGTCCGGCCGCTGCCGTCGTCGAGCTGCAGGGTGACCGCAGTTCCCGGGGCCCCATAGCCGCCCTGCCCGTAACCGCCGCCCGCCGGTTGGCCGTAGTCAGGAGCCGCCGGTCGGCCGTAGTCAGGGGCGCCTGACTGGCCGTAGTCGTAGTCACGGCCGCCGGGCTCGGCGTATCCGCCGCCCTGAGGAGGGTACCCCCCGCCGGACGGGGGTTCGGCGTACTGCGTGTAGTCACTTTGCCCGTAGTCCGGCCGGCCGTATCCGGGGCCGCCCTGCTGGTAGCCCTGGTCGTAGCTGCCGCCTTGGTCGTAGCCGCCGCCCTGGTCGGGGTATGCGGGCCGCTGCGGTTCGGGGTGTGCGTGGAGGGGCGCCCGAAGGGGCGCCTGGAGGGGCGCCTGGAGGGGCATAGCCACCCTCGTCCTGGCGTGCGGGCTCACGTCCGTACTCGCCGTAACCGCCGTAGCCGGGCTGGCCGCCAGCAGGCGGTTGGCCGTAGCCGCCGCCCTGGCGGTAGCCCTGGTCGTAGCCTTGGCCGCCATAACCGGCGGGCGGACCGGCAGGAGCAGGCGGACGTTGCTCGTAGGACGGCGGGTAGCCACCCTGCCCCTGGTCTGGGTACCCGCGCTGGTCGGGGTAGCCGCCCGGGTCCTGGTAGCCGCGCTGGTCGGGGTAGCCGCCCTGATCTTGGTAGCCGCCCTGTTCGGGGTAGCCGCCCTGATCTTGGTAGCCGCCCTGGTCGGGGTGGCGCGGCGGCGGGTATCCGGGCTGGGGCGGGTAGCCGCCAGCTTCCGGCGGATACGCACCGGGTCCGCCTTGCGGACCCGGGCCACCGCGCGGATCGTCTTGTGGACGCGGGTAGCGTTCGTCGTAGTAGTCGTCGGGCCTCCCCTGCCCCTGACCGCCGCGGTAGCTCGAATTGTCAGTCATCGGTGGTACTCCTGGTTCTGCGCCAAACGCGTGGTTAGATTGTGGCTGGGCGGAATCGGTGACTGTCGGGCGGGGCTCGACATCGGGGTTGACAGCCCCGCGGGCGCGGAACTGGCCAGTATGCAGGTTCGACGACTGCTCGAACCGGATGACCACATCACCATACGTTTGCCACCCCTGTTCTTGGATATAGTCCGCCAAGTACTGAGCAAAAGCGCTCGACGTGAGGTCCGGGTCGGCGCCCAACTTCTCAGAGTCGTGCACACTGAGGGTAATGATGTATTCGTTGGGTGCCAAAAGGCGATTTCCCTGGAGCGACCGCAAGCCATCGGCCGCTTCGCGGCGCAACAGGGCTTCCACCTCTTGCGGCACGATCGATCCCCCGAACATCCGGGCAAACGCATCCCCAACGGTCGACTCGAGTTTGCGCTCGATGCGCTGAACCAGCCCTTTCTGGCTAACCATCTTTCAGCGCTCGCCTCACTATGTCTGGTACATCGTCGACGCAAGGCAACCGACTCGCCCGCGTGTCGTGTCAACAAAGCATGCTATCGGGACACCGTGACGCTACGGCACCGTGAGAATGCTGAGAATTGCATTGAGACTGTTCAGAGACCGTTGCGTGCCTAGAGCCTGATGGCGGACCGCCGTCCGGGCCCTGCTCAGGGTCCCCTCGGGCCCTCGGCAGCAGTTGGGGGACGCGGCCACTACAGTGGTATGGTCCTCCGGTTGTTTCGGGCGAGTGGCGGAATGGCAGACGCGCTGGCTTCAGGTGCCAGTGTCCTTCGGGACGTGGGGGTTCAAGTCCCCCTTCGCCCACCGTTAGCGGTTCTACGAACTGCAGGCGCTTGGGTCACGAACTCGAAAGAGGTCGTGACCTTTGTGTTTAGTGGGTGTTTGTTGTTGTGTGCGAAAGTTCCGGTGTAGGTGCCGAGGTCGGGATTGATCATGGTGGCCCAACTCGAAGGCCTTGGCTACGGCCGCTCCCGGCATCCCCACCACTGAGGTCTCACCGAATTCGGTGTGCAGGGTTTCTTGACGAAGAATGGTTCACGGCGCAGCCCTTGGTCTCGAATCTAGAGATTCGGGAGTGATCAGTTCTTGTCTCGCGCAGCTATTTGGGGGCCGGGCCGCCGCCGAGCGGTTGTCGTTGTTGTTCGGTCGGGCAACGCAACCGCCACGCCAAAGGGCGCCGATGGGCTGGTCGAGGCACTGCACGTGTTGCACACAGCGGCTCATTCCCCGCAGCGGTCCTGCGCCGGGCTATGGGTGCTGTGGAGGGGTGGTCAGTCGGAAATATCGGTGTGGTCGCACACGTCTTTCACCGGGCCAACGGACTGTAGAAGACTAAGCCGTTGCCTTTGTTGTCGTAGACCACGGCACGGCGTTCGTGTGCGTCGTCGTACGGGCCTTTCACGATGCCACCACCACTGGCCTCGACAGCCTTCGCCGCGGCGTCGACATCAGCGGTCTTGATACCGACGACGACCTGCCCGTGTATGGGATGGTCCACCGCGGTCGCCAGTGCGATAGTGACCGGCCCACCATCGAGGGCCGCGAAGTGGTCTCCGTCGCGGAACTTCAGCGACATTCCCAGGGTCTCGCTGTAAAATCGGACCGATTCATCCAGGTCGTCCGTCGACAAGATGATCATCCGTACTTCGTGCCCGCTCAATGGCGCCTCCTGTGTGTGGCTAAATCGCTTCCAGACCGAGACTAAGGCCGGGGGGCTTTTCTGGGAGTAAACGCTGGCCGTCTCGTTCTAGAGAATCGAGGCTGATCATTTCTTGTCTCGAAACCGGCAGCGCGGCGTCGCTCCCAGGCTGATTCGGCTACGGTGTCGGCTGCCGGAAACCTTGCCCCACATGGGGCTTGGTGGCTAGTTCACAAATGGACGCGGACTTGTGGCGGCCCTTCTTCCGCGGGTCGCGGATTGCCTTGACGATGGCCGCGATGAACTAGCCGATGCCCTGTCAGCCGCGGTCGACGCCCGTGTCGGCCGGGCCGCTGACCTAGCGGTGAATCTGGTTGCGACGCCCGGCGATTCCGAGGTATATCGCGATCAGCAGGACGGCGACGACGACACCGACCAGGAACGGGATGATCGCGAAGCCGCCGTTTGAGTTGGTGTACCCGAGCCTGTAGGTCACCCATGAGCCGAGAAACGACCCGCCGGCGCCCAGCAGAATCGTCATGATGACGCCGATGTTCTGCTTGCCGGGCATGACCAGCCGGGCCAGCGCGCCAACTATCAGGCCGACGACGATAGCGCCGATGATGGTTCCGATCATTGCTGCTCCTCCAATTCGCCGATATCGATCGAGGGTGCCGTCCACCAAAGATATTCTTGATCCGGCGAGGGTAAATGATTTTATCAACTGAGCGTGGACTTCACACGCACTTCGGCGGAACGCCGCGCGCGAACCGGTTTCCATTTCGGCCAATCCATCCACCCGCTCTGTCAACCTTTCTCGAGCAACGCCGGGATTCTTGGCCGCGACGGCCATTTGGTCCGGGCCGCGAGGGGGATCCGGCGGGTTTACATCGCGGTTTGCGTCGACGGTTGCAGACAGTTCGTCACCGAGGCGAAGGTCGCTGGGAAGGCGGCGCGGGGCTACCCCAACCCCATGCCGGGGTCCGAACCGATCGCTGCGGCCATCGCCCGGGGTCGATGGGGCGGTGACATCGACGGCCGCCTTCGCAAATACCGCCGCCGTCTACCGTCTATCTGAAACACCGCGCCGACATCCTCATCGAGGACTATCGAAGGAGCCGCAGAGTTGAACATCGATCCCGCCGCGACCGCGTGGCTGCTGGCCAGCACCGCACTCGTGCTGCTGATGACGCCCGGGTTGGCGATTTTCTACGGGGGCATGGTGCGCAGCACCGGCGTGCTCAACATGATCATGATGAGCTTCATCTCCATACCGCTGGTCACAGTGGCATGGTTGCTGGCCGGCTACAGCCTGGCGTTCTCCGACGGCGGCCCGCGCGGATTCCCTGGCGGATTCGTGGGCGGATTGGCGCATGTCGGGATGCGGGGGATAGGCCCGGAGACCACGCACGGATCGGTTCCCGAACTGCTGTACGCCACCTTCCAGTTGAGCTTCGCGATCATCACCGCTGCCCTGGTCAGTGGCGCCATCGCCGACCGCGCCAAGTTCGCGGCCTGGATGGTGTTCGTGCCCGTCTGGTCGGTGGCGGTGTATTCCGTTGTTGCGCACTGGGTGTGGGCGCCCGGCGGCTGGCTGTTCAAGATGGGGGTGCTCGACTACGCAGGCGGACTGGTCGTCGAGATCGTGTCGGGTTCCTCGGCGCTCGCGTTGGCACTGGTGCTCGGTCCGCGCATCGGCTTCGGTGTGGAGGCCATGCGCCCGCACAACCTGCCGTTCGTGCTCCTTGGTGTGGGACTGCTGTGGTTCGGCTGGTTCGGGTTCAACGCCGGTTCGGCGTTGGCCGCCAACGGATTAGCGTCGGCGATCTTCCTCAATACCCTGGTCGCCGGCTGCCTGGGCATGCTGGGATGGCTTTCGGTGGAACAGATCCGCGACGGCAAGCCGACCACCTTCGGTGCCGCCTCGGGAGTGGTCGCCGGCTTGGTGGCGATCACGCCGTCGTGCGGCACGGTGAACACCTTAGGCGCCGCTGTCGTCGGACTGGTGGCGGGAATCGTGTGCTCGTTCGCGATCGGGCTGAAGTTCAAACTCAACTACGACGACTCGCTCGACGTCGTGGGCGTGCACTTTGTCGGTGGAGTCGTCGGTGTGCTGTTGATCGGGCTGCTCGCGACCGCGGTGATGACTCACGGCCCGCAGGGACTTTTCTACGGCGGCGGAATGGGCCAACTCGGCAAGCAGGCTCTGGCGATGATGGTGGTCGGCCTCTACGCCTTCACGGTGAGCTACGGGCTGGCCAGGCTGATCCAGCGTTTCATGGGGTTCCGGGTCGGCGCCGAGGACGAGGTGAGCGGTGTCGACCTCACCCAGCACGCCGAGACGGCCTATACCGAGGGCGTCTACGGGCACCAGCAGTTGCGCCGCCCGTTATTCGGTGAGCGGGACGCGTTTCGCCCGCGCCCGAATGACGACGAAGACGACTGAGTCCCGCTGGGCCTGCGATGCTCGGTGGTGGGTGCCTAAGAGTGACTCGGAGTCCCGCCAGCACCTTCACGGCGGCGTGCGTTGGTTGACTGTTCGTAATTGAGTCGCCCGAACCTCCACTACTGCTGGTGACTACGACAGTCTTTGTCGCCACGTCGTCGTAGGTTCCAGTCAATCGCACCGGACGAAAATCGGAATGTGTCGTGCGGCCGAGCCCGTTCACATGGCCGATAAGCCGTTCGGCAACCTCGTGGAACGGGGTTCCTGGACTCCGAAGCGAGGGAAGAATGACGGCGTTACGTCGAGCTGTAGTTCCCGAGCTCGGCTGTTAAGGCTGGACATGCGCCCACTGCTGGACCTCGGGGGTGACGGGGTCGGTGATGTCGTCGAATTCGGGGTGCTTCTTGAGTACCGTCACGACCATCGAGCACACCGGGACGACGCGTTTGCCGTCATCGCGAGCCGCATCGAGTGCCACTTCGAGCAGAATGGTCGCCAGGCCGCGTCCGCCGAACTCGGGATCGATCTCGGTGTGGTCGAAGACGCGCTGATTGCCACGGTCGGCGAAAGTGGCGAGCCCGACGGGCTTGCCATCGACGGCAATCGTGTACCTGCCGTCCTCCGCGGTGACCGTGGCTTCTGCGCCGGTCTTGTCGGCAGTCATTCGGATTCCTTCCTGTTCGGTGTTGGTCTGGGCAGCAGCCGGGTGGTGGGCATTGGCGGGGCGGGCAGTCGGGTGACCGAACCCCGGTACCCCGCGACGGCGCCGAAGCGTTCGTCGCCGTCCTGCCACAGCTGCCGGTAGGCGGCGACGTCGTCGTGGCTGCGCCCGACGAAGTTCCACCACATCACCAATTCTTCGGTGAAGGGGGTGCCGCCCAGCAGCAGCATCCGCGCGGGCCGGTCCCCGACGTTGTGTAGGTGCAGTGTGGAGCTGCCCGGACTTTGGTAGCCCAGATCGGCGACCGCCAGAAGACTAGTCCCGCCCATCGGCCCCATCGCTATGTCGCCGACATCGCACAGCACCCCGTGTTCGAATGCCGGGTCGACGTCGATGTCCAGCGCGGCGTTCGCGTCGAGGTCGATCTGCGCACCCAGCAATGGAGTGAATGTGTGCACCGGCGCGCGGTTTCCGGCCAGCTCTCCGAGAAATACCCGCGCCCGTGCACCCGGCAGAGAAATCGGTGCGGGCACGTAGTGCGCGAAGTCGCGCCCGGTGTCGCGGGCGGAGTCAGGCAGGGCCACCCATAACTGCGCACCATGCAGAATCCCGGACCCCACCGATATCTCGGAGTGGCAGATGCCTGCGCCTGACGTCATCAGATTCAATTCGCCGGGCCGGACCATGGCATGGACACCGCCGCTGTCGCGGTGCTCCACTTCCCCGCTGAATAACCAGCTCACCGTTTGCAGTCCGGTGTGCGGATGAGGCGCGACGTCCATGTCCGCCGACACCGGGCCGTAGTGGTCGACAAAACACCAGGCACCGATCAGCGAGCGCTGCCGTTGGGGAAGGGTGCGTTGCACCCGGATCGCTCTCGGTCCGCCCAGTGGGACCTCACGTGGGCGCAGCACCTCGGTACCCGCAATCTGTGAAGCGCTGCAGGCGACTTCGGCCGGCGCGACTTCCAGGTTGCTCATCGTCCACCCTTCGTCGTGGGCGTGATAGCGGGCCTATTCGAGGCCGATATCGCGACCCTACCCCGGTTCACCTGCCAGGTGGCCGCAGCACCTTCATGGCGACCCGCATGACCGGCTCGGGGATAAGATCCCGCATCGACAGCGCGGCATCAACGGTTGGCGGGCATCGCATACCCAGGAGCCAATCTGCTTGGCGGCCAAGAAAAGCTCGACCACAAACTCGCCAAAGCCCGCGAAGTCGCGGCAGGCGGGAATCGTTCCGGCTCAGCTACATTGGGCACCTTCGAGCAAGCCCGGCTTGTCGAGCTTTCATACCTGTTCCAGCCCGGCCGTACCGCCCGGCACCACGAACAGCGCCCGGCCGATGGCCGACAGCGCCAGGGCGGGCATGACGATCGCCGAGCCGATTCCGGCGCAACCCCAGAACAGCTCTTCCATCGGTACGCCCGGAGGGGCGGGCCAGGTCGTGTTGTGCTGGGAGTTGGTGTCAGGTCGAACGTCATGGATGCGCCTTCGGGATCGACGGTCTCGGTACCCCGGATCTACCCGAAGGCTGGTTCGGCAAACTGCCCCCCAGGTCGCCGAGTCGTCAGGCCGCCGACCGTGGGCCAACCCGTGTGGCCGGCAGGTGCAAGACCACCGCGGTCACCGGGACGGCATCGCCTTCGCAGCGCGCCAGCAGCGCCGCGTTTTCGGGTAGCTGTCTGGCGTTGATGTCGCCGGCGGCGATCCGCCGCAGTACTTCGTGTGCCCGAGCGAGCTGTTCACGCTTGCGGTACTGGCCGCCGGGAAGTTTGACGCCGGCCCATACGCCGTACTCCTCCCGATGCTTGATAGCCCGTTGGGCACATAGACGCTGTTGCGCCAGCGGGCACCGGCGCAGGCATTGGATCCGCGCCTCGGTGGCCGACCGCTCGTAAGCACGTGCCTTTGCCGCGCCGTCGCCCCCGTCGTCATCGGGGTAGCCGAACCATAATTCCGGGTTGATTGCGCAGGGGTTTGCCATGTGTCGGCCTCCTTGTTCGGTGAAACGTAGGCGAAAGCGTATACACAAAGCCGCCCCGCCGGCAAGAGAAACGTGACAAAAACGTATATCAGTGGGAACGCCGCACGGCCTGTGTAATATCCGGCCTATGGCCGGAGCCTGCGGTGAGCCGTGAATCGGCCGGCGCGGCCATCCGCGCACTGCGCGAGTCTCGCGACTGGTCGCTGGCCGACCTGGCGGCCGCGACCGGCGTCAGCATCATGGGACTGAGCTACCTGGAGCGTGGTGCCCGCAAGCCGCATAAAGGCACAGTTCAGAAGGTTGAAAACGGGCTTGGCCTGCCGCCCGGCACGTACTCGCGCTTGTTGGTTGCCGCTGATCCGGATGCTGAACTCGCCCGGTTGATCGCAGCGCAGCCGCCTGAACCGATGTCGGCCCGACGTACCGGCGCCGTCGTGGTCGACCGCCACAGCGACACCGATGTGCTCGAGGGCTACGCCGAAGCGCAGCTCGATGCCCTCAGATCGGTCATCGATAGATTACCTGCGACGACATCAAACGAATATGAGACGTATATTCTCTCCGTGATCGCGCAGTGCGTGAAGGCGGAGATGCTGGCCGCGAGCTCCTGGCGGGTGGCGGTGAACGCGGGCGCCGGCTCGACCGGCCGCCTCATGGAGCATCTGCAGGCGCTCGAGGCGACGCGCAGTGCCCTGCTGGAGCGGATGCCGACGAGTTTGAGCGCGCGGCTCGATCGGGCATGCGCGCAGTCGTCGCTACCCGAGGCGGTCATCGCTGCGCTGATCGGTGTTGGCAGTGACGAAATGTGGGATATCCGCAATAGAGGTGTCATCCCCGCGGCAGCCCTCCCCCGCGTTCGCGCCTTCGCCGATGCCGTCGAGTCGACCGGCCAGGTCGGGACAGAACAGGACAGGGGTGAGGGGGACCAGTGAGTCGAATCGAAGTCGAGGTGTTGCGCCGCGCTCATCAAATGTTCGCCGGCAGTAGTCGCTACCCGGCGCTGGGTGGGGATACCACACACTACGGGGAACTGCTGCAGCGTGCCGCCGAACTGAGTGTCGGTGAGGGACAAGGTCCGTATCGGCTCAGGGCACACGACAGCCGGGAAGCTCTGTTATCGGCGGCACGGACCGATGCAGCGGTCACGGCGGTGATTGCCGCTGCCCAACAGGATCGGGCAACGGCCCGTGAGCTGACCGGAAACGTTGTCGACGAGGCACACGCGGATGCCGCTGTAACTCCGGTGACGCCGATGGCTCAGCGTGAGGCGATGCGGCGTCGGGTGGCGCGGCTGCGCGCTCAACGAGCGCATGTCTTGTCGGCGCGCCTGCGGGCGCGACGGCACCTGGCGGCGTTGCGTGCGCTGCGATACCGGGCGCAGCGTCATCGCGGCTCCGCGCGAAACCGCCTGCGGCTGCCGTCACCGACCGGCCGTGCCGGAATCGCGGTGCGTGCCGCGTTGTCGCGACTGGGCCGTCCCTATGTCTGGGGCGCAACGGGACCCGACCAGTTCGACTGTTCCGGGCTGGTCCAATGGTCCTATGCGCAGGCGGGTATTCACCTGGACCGCACCACCTATCAGCAGATAGACGACGGAATCCCGGTGCCGCGCCCGCAAGTGCGGCCCGGCGATCTGGTCTTTCCACACCCGGGACACGTTCAGCTGGCGATTGGCAACAATCTGGTCGTCGAAGCGCCGTACTCGGGTGCTTCGATTCGGATCAGCCGGCTTGGCGGCAACGTGCAGATCCGCCGCCCACTTTGACAGGCCGATTATCGCCCAGACAGGTGGGCGGGATGAGAAAGTTGAGCACATGTCCGAGCAAGCCGGGAGTTCGGTAGCCGCCATTCAGGAACGGCAGGCGGTGCTGGCGCGGCAACACGACGCGATTGCCGAGGCCGACCGCATGCTGGCTGAGGCGCTTGCCGGTGCGCATGCCGCGATGCGTGAGAGCGTCCGTCGGCTCGACGCGATCGCCGCCGAGATTGACGCCGCTGTGCCGGACCAGGCGGAGCTCGCCGCCGATACTCCTATGGGAGCGCGCGAGTTTCAGAGGTTTCTGGTTGCCAAGCAGCGCGAGATCGCGGCCATCGTGGCGGATGCCCGGGAGCTCGATCGCGCGAAAAGGGTTGTGTTGGAGACGTTGCGGGCACGGTACTCGGGCTAGCGCGCAAGCGCCGGTCTCCGGCGGCTTCGAACAGCCCGAGACAGGCCTCGTCATCCAGATAGCGACCATGAGCGTGCCCGCTGATCAGCCCACCGACGAATCCCAAATCGGTGACGTGCGCGTGCCAATTCCGCCGCGACGGCCTCGGGATCCTGGGGTGCCGGCGTCGCGAACGCCCCGAACCAACGACAGGATCTGAAATTCGATCCCCGCGGCGTCCATCTGCTGTATCCGCAGTGGTCCGCGGTCATACAGCCGTTCGTAGGCGGCGCGGTCGTGCTGCCGAAGCCAGTTGCCGACGACGTTGTCGGCACTGACCGGATCCGCGCGGTCCGCCGTTGAGGTGAATTGTCGGCAGCAGCATGCCTGCGTACTGTCGCCCGCTATGGAGGGGTCGCGAAATCGCCCGCAGCAACAGCCCCGCGGCGCCCCGTCGGTACAGGTGCCGGGTTCGATCCCGCCGCCGGCGTCACCCGGCCGAGAACAAGGAGACGCCGCCGAAGCTATCGCAGATGCGGAAGCTGCTTTAGCACACCAGAATTCAGCAAGCTCTCAGCTCGACCTGCAGGTGATCTCGGCGATCCTGAATGCGCACCTGAAGACGGTCGAGGGTAGAGAAGCGCTGAACAAGTTGCAGCAAGAGACCGAAGCTGCCGTCCGAACGCGATCAGATCTCGACACCCCGGCCGGCGCACGTGATTTCCAGCGGTTCCTGATCGGCAAGCTCAGGGATATCCGCGAGGTGGTTGCGAACGTGAGTCTCGATGACACGTCGAAGTCAGCCCTGATGGCGGCATGGACATCGCTATACGACGCGTCGAAGAGTGGGCCGGCCACGCCCAGCGAACACCGGCCGGCAGCGGCCGCCGCTCCCGCCGGTGCACCCGCGCGTACCGGCCAACAGCCGGCGGCATTGCCGAACGCCGGATCCGATCCACTGCTTGATTCGCTGCTGCTTGACGATCCTGGCCTGCTGGCCGGTGAGGTGCCGATGCAGGATCCCACGGCGGGCCCCACTGTGCCGGCGATGCCGGCGGCGCCGGTGATGCCCAGCATTCCCAGCCTCGGCGGAGGAACGACGCCGGGTGGGGGAAGCATGCCCGGCTGGAGCGCGCCGGGTGGGCTTCCGCTTTCCAACCTGCAGGGCACCGGGGCTGCACGGGAGCCGAGGGGCCTCGGCGACGGGCTGCTGGCAGCCGAGGACCCGAACCCGAACGACCACACATCATCAGACGAACCGGACAACGACAAAGACGACCACCAACAAGACACGGACAAGGACGCGCCATCGGGCAAGCCCGAATCGCCACCGGCGGCTCCGACGACCGTGACACTGCCCAACGGTGAGACGGTCACCGCCGCCAGCCCCCAACTCGCCGCGGCCATCAAGTCCGCGGCCGGTGGAGCGCCGATCGCAGATGCGTTCCAACAGCAGGGAATCACCATCCCTCCACCGGGGACCGCGGTGACCAACCCAATAGACCCGTCGCGGGTCGCGCCCGGAGACATCGGCATCTTCACCGATCGTCACGCACTTGCTCTCGGCCCCGGCAAAGCTCTCCTCGACGGCCAGATGCAACACATCTCCACCATCAGCGGGCCAAGCTTTCTAGGCTGGGAGCATCCGCCAACGTCGGCGACCGCAACCGCGCCGGCCAGGACCGAAACACCGACACCAACCCGGCCGGCGGCCACGCCGACCGTATCGCAGTACTGAGACCGCCGGCCGCGACGCCGGCGCATTTAGAGGAGACAGCGGATGGCAGATCGAATCCATGCGGTGCCGGCGCACTTACGTGAAGCCGCTGCTCATCACCAGCAGACCTCCGACTACTTGCGAACCGTCCCGGCGTCGCACGCCGCGATCCAGGAGAGTCTGGACTCACTCGGGCCGATCTACAGTGAGCTTCGCGGCGCCGGGCGTGAACTACTCGAGCTGCGACGGCAGTGCTACGAGCAACAAGCCGACGACCATGCCGATATCGCGCAGAACCTCAGGACGTCGGCCATGATGTGGGAGCAACACGAGGAAGACGCGGCACGCAGCCTCGGCCGCATCGTTGACGGGGGTCGATGAAAGGTCGATGACAGACGCCAACCCCGCCTTCGACACCGTTCACCCCAGCGGGCACATCCTTGTTCGGTCTTGCCGCGGCGGTTACATGCACAGCGTCGCGCTGAGCGAGGCGGCGATGGAGACTGACGCTGAGACCCTCGCAGAAGGCATCCTGCTCACCGCTGACGTGTCATGCCTCAAAGCGTTGCTGGAAGTGCGCGACGAGATCGTGGCGGCCGGGCACACCCCGTCCGCGGAGGTTCCGACGGCCGACGATCTTGACGCGGCGATTGAAAAACTGCTGGCGCATCGACTGCGTCGCCGCAGCCGCTGAAACCCTAGAGCAGCCAGGTCTTGGCGCTATCGGGATCGGGTGCAATATCGGTGGGCGGCTCGATGGGATTGGCGCCGAACAATTCTCGCGCGCGGCATAGCAGAGCACGCACCTCGTCGAGTTGCTGCTGCAGCGCAGAATCAGCCATGGCCCCACGCTACCCAGGCCATGCCGGACCGCACAATTCACCGGCTACAGGGGCCGCGCGGATGCCGGTACGCTTAGCCGGTGGCCATCTTCGGTCGAAGGACGGCGCGTCAGCGCCTCCGGAAAGCGACCCAGGAATCCCTCACGATTCCGGCTTTCAGCGCTCCGCCCGACTGCACCCCCTGGGTGATCGGCGGTCTATGGCCTGCTGAGCTGTCACCGAGCACGGCCGAAACCGCCACGCTCGCAGAGTATCTCAAGATCGACCTGCAGCGGATAGCCAGTTCGGCCAATGACGAGTTGATGAACATCAGGCGGGCGACGATGGTTGATTCGGGTGGGCGGGCTGCAGAAGCCCGGGTGATTGACGAAGCCCGCGCGCTGGCTGTGCGACGAGTCGAGTCGACACTGCGTCAACTGCGCGAGGTGGCGCAGGACGCGGCTCCGGCCTACCCGCGCCCACAGGTTGCCGGAGGCTTAGCCGTTACAGATGTGGACAGGACCCAATTACTGCCTGCGATCAGGGACGGGCAACCCGAAGAACCGGAGGAAACCCCGGCGGCGCGGCTTCCAGATGAAGAGGTCGACGAAGCCACGACCAGGAGGGAAGCGGAGGCCGTTACCGAAACGGAGTCCGACGACGAACGCATCCACCGGCTGCTCGCGTTCGTGGCCCGTCAAGAACCACGGTTGAACTGGGCGGTCGGCAATCGCGCGGACGGCACGACGGTATTGGTCACCGACCTCGCCCACGGCTGGATCCCTCCGGGTATCACGCTCCCGGAAGGCGTGCGGTTGCTGGAACCCGCGCGACGCACCGGCACAGTCGCTGCGCTGATCGGCACGACGACGCGTTCGGCAACCTACACCCCCGGCGACTCCTTGACCTGGACGGCTGATGTCACCGCAACGAAATCCTCGGTGCAGCCGCGCGAGTTGCCGGCGGTTGAAGATCTGGGATGGGAGGTGGGCGACGCCACACGCTCGCGCGACGGAGTGCCGCGGATGGTGCACGCATTGGCCAGGGCCGCCGCTTCCGGAACCGGCGTTGCCGAAGAGGAAGTCGACCTGCTGCGAGTGCATCTTGATACTGCGCGCTACCAGGTCCTGGTCCAGTATCCCGATGTCGATCCCGCGCTGCTGCTCAACTGTATGTTGTTGGCCGCCATCGAAGGCAGCGTCACCGGAGACGCAGTAGCGGCGAACTATCACCTCGCCTGGTTCCGGAAACTCGATAAATCACCGGTCAGCGAATGCGCCGCGAATCTGTGACAGTGGCCCGTTTACCTGTCTCGACGAGGCCCAATATGTCGACGCCGGTTGGAGGCGTCGACACGCTGTCATGGGGTCGGGCAGTCGCGCGGAACTGAGCGACAAGGACAGGCTCCGGCTCTCTTCGCGCTTGTGCGCTCATCGACCGGGGCGTGGTCGGATGGGCTCCGGCTCTCTTCGCGCTTGTGCGCTCATCGACCGGGGCGTGGTCGGATGGGCTCCGGCTCTCTTCGCGCTTGTGCGCTCATCGACCGGGGCGTGGTCGGATGGGCTCCGGCTCTCTTCGCGCTTGTGCGCTCATCGACCGGGGCGTGGTCGGATGGGCTCCGGCTCTCTTCGCGCTTGTGCGCTCATCGACCGGGGCCGGGAGGTCCCGCGAAGGCTTGCGCGATCTCCAGCCAGCGCTGCGCGTCCTCCCCTACCGCCGAGACGTCGAGGGCGCTAAGCGCGCGTCGCTGGGTGACCAGAAGGCAGAAATCCTCTGCGGAACCGGTGACGCGCTGGGCCGCGTCGGGTGGTCCCCATGGCCAGGTGTCGCCGCCGGGGCCGCGCAGCTCGACCCGGAACGGTTCGGTCGGCGGGGCCAGATTGTTAACGAAGAAGGCGTAGTCGCGGGCGCGGACACCGAGATGAGCGATCGACCGCAATCGGCCGGTCGCGGGCCGTGTGACGCCAAGGGCGTCGGCGACGTCGAGTCCATGTGCCCAGGTCTCCATCAGCCGCGCGGTGGCCATCGACGCGGCGCTCATCGGCGGCCCGAACCACGGCAATTTGCGGCCTTCGGGAACGGTCAGCAGCGCCTCGTGCAGTCGCCCGCGGGTGGCTCGCCAGTCGGTGAGTAACTCGCGCGGCGACAGGGCCGCCAGTTCTTCGGCGCCGGCGTCGACGAAGCCGGCAGGATCGGCTGCCGCGGCCGCCAGCACGTCGGCGAACCCGGCCTCGTCGGCGACCGCGGTCAGCGCGACACGGTCGGTCCACAAGAGGTGTGCGATCTGGTGTGCGATGGTCCAGCCCGGCGCGGGCGTCAGCTCGGCCCAGCGGGCCGCCGCAAGCGGCGTCACCATCGCGTCGAGGTCGTCGCTCTCAGCACGCAGGTCAGCGACGATCGAACCTGGACCCGCCATCAATACCTCCCTTAACGGTGTTCGCAGGCTGGCCCCGCCGGCCAACGATGCTGTGAATGACGAGCCCCAACAGGTAGAGCACCGAGCCGAACAATGCAAACACGGGCGCGTGCCCGTCGGCGGGAATCAAGGCTGCGGCCACGGTGATCGAGACGATATAGGAGACCCAGAACAGCGCATCCTGCACAGCGAATACGTGTCCGCGCAGCGCGTCGTCGACGTCGATCTGCATCGCCGAGTCGGCGCACAGCTTGATCACCTGGCCGGCCACGCCGAGCAAGAACCCGCACACCACCATGACCGGTAGCAGCAGCCCGGCGCCGGCGATCTGGATGGTCGCGGCCGCTGCTAACGCACCATTTGCGGTGGCGTAGCGTCCCCAACGCCGTATCGCGGCCGGGGTCAGCACATTGGCCAAAAAGGCGCCGAGACCGGTAGCGGCGAAGAACACAAGCGCGGTTTCCAACCCTCCGACTGCAGGAGCGGTCATGTGGTGGACCAACAGCAAGATCAGCAGCGAGTTGATGCCGACCACCATCCTGTGCGCGGCCAAACCGGACAGGGCGGCGGCGACCGTCGGGAGTCGGACAACCGTACGCACACCGTGCAGCCAGCCGGTGACTACCGCGTAGACGACCGATCCGTGGATCGCGCGCCTGGTGTCGTCCGGGCCGAGTACGCGCGGGCCGAAGCGCAGCGACAGCAGCAGCGCGATCGACACGGGAATCGCCACGAGGAAAATGACCGCGGAGGCCCCCTCATCGCCGCTGCCGGCGAGCCAGCGGGGCAACAGCATGAAGTTGGCGCCCAGGAACGCCGCGACCGCGCCCGACGCGGTGGCCACTGAGTTCATCGTGACCACCTGTTCCCGCGGTACCACGTGGGGCAGAGCCGCCGACAGTCCCGAGCCGACGAATCGTGCCAAGCCATTGGCGAGCAGCGCTCCACACAGCAGCGGCAGGTCGCCGGCTCTGAGCGCCAGAATCATGCCGATCCCGGCGATCAGGGCCAGGCGGCCGATGTTGGCGCCGACGAGCACCAGCCGCCGATCCCAACGGTCCATCAACGCCCCGGCGAAAGGTCCCAACAGTGAATACGGCAGAAACAGCACCGCAAAAGCCCGCGCGATTGCCATCGGATCGGCGGCCCGGTCAGGATTGAACAACAGCGCTCCGGCCAAACCCGCCTGGAAGAGGCCATCGCCGAACTGACTAGTCATGCGCACCTGCAGCAGTCGCCAGAAGTCGGGCAAACTGCGCACCGACCGCCAAAGTTCGACGGGCGCGCTTGCGTGCATCCGGCTGTGAACCACAGAACCCACTTCCACGATCCGGGCAGGCAAGGCTCGCCGCGCGCTACGCCGCCCCAACCCACATTACAAATGTGCATGGGCCGTGCTCGTTTGCCCTGGACGATGTTGCGGTGGGTGCGATGATGGTCAGGTGGCGCCGCATGAAGATCCCGACGACTATGTCGCACCCGCCGCCCAACGGGTGCGTGCGGGTACCTTGCTGCTGGCCAACACCGATCTTCTGGAACCGACTTTTCGGCGCAGCGTGATCTACATCGTCGAGCACAACGATGGCGGCACCTTGGGTGTGGTGCTCAACCGGCCCAGTGAGACCGCGGTCTACAACGTGTTGCCGCAGTGGGCCAAACTCGCGGCCAAGCCAAAGTCGATGTTCATCGGGGGCCCGGTGAAGCGCGACGCTGCTCTGTGCCTGGCGGCACTGCGGGTCGGCGCCGATCCGGACGGAGTACCGGGTCTGCGGCATGTAGCGGGCCGCATGGTGATGGTCGATCTAGACGCCGAGCCCGATCTGATCGCGCCGATGGTGGAAGGCGTGCGGATCTTCGCCGGGTACTCCGGCTGGACCATTGGCCAGCTCGAAGGCGAAATCGAGCGCGACGACTGGATTGTGCTGTCGGCGTTGCCATCTGACGTGCTGGTCCCGCCGAGGGCCGACCTGTGGGGGCAGGTGCTGCGACGTCAGCCGCTGCCGCTATCGCTGCTCGCCACCCACCCGATCGACCTCAGCCGGAACTAAGGCCCAGCAACCCGCGTGCGACCAGGTCGAGCATCGGCAAAACCACGAACGCAGCGGCCAGCACCGGTAGGTGCGGTTGCCATTGACGCACGTCGTTCCGGGTCTGCTCGGGCGACAACCGGGCGCCGTGGAGAAACAACAGCAATGCGATTGCCACTTTGGTGGCTGCGGACAGCACGTCGGCGGCGCCGCCCCGCGCCGGGAGAAGGGTGGCAAACGCCATAGCCACCGCGACCAGCGTCGGCAGCGGGTCGACCCGGATCGCGGGCAGCCGCCTCAACACGACGGCCGAGCACCGAGTTCATCTGCAGGACAGGGTGCAGACCGCGCAGCTGCCGCCGCAGCCGGCCGCCTTGGTGCTGGCAGCCTCGCGGCGCAGGGCGAATCGCGCGCTCTGCCACGAGCCCGCGGCCAGCGTGCCGACCGCGCCGGCGATGCAGACGATCACCACCACGAGGGCGGTGTGCGGGGACGCCGCCAGGGCCACCGCTCCCCCGGCGGCCAGCATTACCGCGGCCGCCAACTGGGTGGGCGCCATCGCGCGCAGCGCGAGCTGAGTGGCGTCGGAGGTGTGGGCATGGGAAAGCGACCAGGTCCCGAACATGGCGGAGGCCACCGCCGCACACACGCACAGCACGCCCGCGATAAACATGCGCTCACAATACGAGTTCGCCAGTGAATCCGCTTGCCCCGCCCCACCGGGATCCGTCTCCCCGATCGGGGCCGCCGCGAATTAGCGCGACGGGACAGGCGTCAGGGTGACCAGTGGTGGCAGTGCGGGTGTCAGGCCGGGTACAGACTGCGACGCGGGGTTGAGGTTGGGCACCGGCAGCTGCGCGGGAACCCCCACGGGAGCCGTATGGGTCGCTGGGACAGGAGCCTGAGAAGCGGGCGCGGTCGATGCGCCCACCCGGGCAGGCGCCCGTGCGGCTGCCGTCGGTACCGACACCCGGAAGCCGCTGATGATGGCATCGGTGGCGGGTGCGTCGGTGACCGCCTGCGACAGGGCGGTGGTCACCGTTAACGACACCAGGTATTTGTCAGCTCCGGAGGTGGCAAGGACGTGGCGCCGCGACGTGTTGAGCGTCATATCGTTCTCGCGGTACGTGCCCTCGATGATCGATGAGGGGAAGCCGCTGAAATTGGCCATCGAGGCGTTCGTGGTCCGCCATGCGAGCAGTTTCCGGCTGGCGACGAAGCCGTGCGTGATGGCCTCCGCGGGGTCGAACTCACCGACCAGCTTGTACACCACCACCTGCGCGTTCGACGTGTACACGCTGTTGCCCAACCGGTCGGCGATCACCGCGAAGGCATCGGGCACGTTGGGGTCGGGCACCTGAGTCCAGCGAGCGGGCACCGGCAGGGTGATGTCGAGCGCCTTGAACCCCTGGGCCCGCTGCGCCTCGAACTTGACGCCCTTTCCCTGTAGATACTCCCGGAGCGTTCCGGTGATGGCGGGAGTCACCGATGGCGGCATCGGCGCTGCGGCGGCAGGTGCGGGCCCGGTGGCCGGGACAGCGGCCGGAATCGGCGACGCAACCGGAGCCGGTGCCTGCACTGGAGCGGGAACCGGAGCCGGCGCGAACCTGTTGTTGTTGACCCCACCGGGGAAGACCGTGAGGTTCTGGGCGGGTGGGGCTACTGCTTGCGCAGGGGCCGGCGCGGGAACAGGCGGCTGTGGAAACAGAGGATCTGCCGATGCCTTCCCGCCCGCAATAATCATGACGCCGATGAAGCTGGCGGCCATACCCCCCGCGAAGACCCGCCAGGTGCACGCGATCTGAATCATTTGCGTCGGTCCCTCCGAATTACCAGGGCGCCACTGCCCGCTACCGAGGCTGAATTTAACCAGTGCTCGAAGGTGCCGACCAGGCTTGAAATAGAGCTGGAATGAACCTCTGATCGGTGTGCAACGCTACCGAGACCAACCTGTGGCCGGCGGACCGCCGGCTGCGCCCTTATACCCTGTTGGGCGTGACCGAATCGCCGACCGCTGCACCTGGCGGCACGTCCGGTATCGAAGACGCGGACGCCGACGCGCCGCGGTACCGCTACACCGCCGAGCTCGCGGGCAGGCTGGAACGGACCTGGCAGGACAACTGGGCCCGGATCGGGACGTTCAACGTGCCCAACCCGGTCGGCTCACTGGCCCCGACGGACGGTACGGATGTCTTGCTGGCGCCTGACGACAAGCTCTTCGTCCAGGACATGTTCCCTTATCCGTCCGGTGAGGGACTCCACGTCGGTCACCCGCTGGGCTACATCGCCACTGACGTCTACGCCCGCTATTTCCGGATGATGGGCCGTAATGTGCTGCACGCCTTGGGGTTCGACTCCTTCGGGCTGCCTGCTGAGCAATACGCGGTGCAGACGGGCACCCACCCGCGCACCAGGACCGAGGCCAACGTCGTGAACTTCCGGCGCCAGCTGGGTCGGCTCGGCCTCGGCCACGACAGTCGACGAAGCTTCTCGACTACCGATGTCGAGTTCTACAAGTGGACGCAGTGGATATTCCTGCAGATCTACAACGCCTGGTTCGACACCAAAGCCAACAAAGCCCGCCCGATCTCCGAGCTGATCGATGAATTCAATTCCGGTGCAAGGCGTCTCGAGGACGGTCGGGTATGGGCCAAGCTGTCGGCGGGGGAGCGGGCCGATGTGATCGACAATCGCCGGCTGGTCTACCGGGCGGACTCGATGGTGAACTGGTGTCCCGGGCTGGGCACGGTGCTGGCCAACGAAGAGGTCACCGCCGACGGCCGCAGCGACCGGGGCAACTTCCCGGTATTCCGGAAGCGGTTGCGGCAATGGATGATGCGCATCACCGCATATTCTGACCGGCTGCTCGACGATCTCGATGTGCTGGACTGGCCGGAGCAGGTCAAGACCATGCAGCGCAACTGGATCGGGCGCTCGACCGGCGCAACAGCGCTGTTCTCGGCGACCGAGGTCAACGGTGACGGGGCCGACTTAAAAGTGGACATCGAAGTGTTCACCACCCGGCCCGACACCTTGTTCGGTGCCACGTACCTGGTGCTGGCCCCCGAGCACGACCTGGTCGACGACCTCGTGGTCGCCGATTGGCCGGACGGGGTCGATCCGTCGTGGACATACGGCGGCGCCACACCGGGCGAGGCGGTCGCCGCCTACCGTCGCGCGATCGCGGCCAAGTCAGATCTCGAACGTCAGGAGAGCAGGGAGAAGACCGGCGTCTTCCTGGGCCGTCACGCCATCAACCCGGCCAACGGCGAGCCGGTGCCGATCTTTATCGCCGACTACGTGCTGGCCGGGTACGGCACCGGGGCGATCATGGCGGTCCCGGGCCACGACCAGCGGGACTGGGACTTCGCCCGGACGCTCGGTCTGCCGGTTGTCGAAGTTATTGCCGGCGGCGACATTTCGGAAGCCGCATACGTGGGTGACGGCGTGCTGGTGAACTCCGGCTACCTCGACGGCATGAATGTGGCGGCGGCCAAGCAGGCCATCACCGCCCGCCTGGAGTCCGACGGGCTGGGCCGGGCTCGTATCGAATTCAAATTGCGTGACTGGCTTTTCGCGCGGCAACGGTACTGGGGTGAGCCGTTCCCGATCGTCTATGACAGTGACGGACGCGCGCACGCGCTCGACGAGGCCGCGTTGCCGGTCGAGCTGCCCGACGTGCCGGACTATTCGCCGGTGTTGTTCGAGCCCGACGACGCGGACAGCGAACCGTCACCGCCGCTGGGCAAGGCGACCGGGTGGGTGCACGTCGAGCTGGATCTCGGCGACGGCTTGAAGCCCTACAGCCGCGACACCAATGTGATGCCGCAGTGGGCCGGCAGCTCCTGGTACGAGTTGCGCTACATCGATCCGCATAACTCAGATCGGTTCTGCGCCAAGGAAAATGAGGCGTACTGGATGGGCCCGCGGCCAGCGGAGCACGGCCCGGACGATCCCGGCGGCGTCGACTTGTACGTCGGCGGCGCCGAACACGCGGTGCTGCACCTGCTGTATTCGAGGTTCTGGCACAAGGTCTTGTACGACCTGGGTCACGTCAGCTCTCGCGAGCCCTACCGCAGGCTGGTCAACCAGGGCTACATTCAGGCGTTTGCCTACACCGATGCGCGCGGCTCCTACGTGCCGGCCGAAAAGGTGATCGAGCGCGGGGGCGGCTTTGTCTATCCGGGGCCCGACGGCGAGATCGAGGTCTTTCAGGAATTCGGTAAAATCGGTAAGAGCCTTAAGAATTCGATATCTCCCGACGAGATGTGTGACGAGTACGGAGCCGACACGCTGCGGGTGTACGAGATGTCGATGGGTCCGCTGGAGGCCTCACGCCCATGGGCCACCAAGGACGTCATCGGCGCACATCGCTTTCTGCAGCGGGTGTGGCGGCTGGTGGTCGATGAGAGCACGGGCGAAACCCGGGTGGTCGACGGTCAACACGAGCTGGACATCGACACGCTGCGAGCGCTGCACCGCACTGTTGCCGGAGTCTCCGAAGACTATGCGGCACTGCGCAATAACACCGCGGCTGCCAAGCTGATCGAGTACACCAACCACCTCACCAAGCAGCACCGTGACTCGGTTCCCCGCGCGGCGGTTGAGCCACTTGTGCTGATGCTGGCGCCGCTTGCCCCACACCTGGCGGAGGAGCTGTGGCTGCGGCTGGGTAACACCACCTCGTTGGCGCACGGACCCTTCCCGGAGGTCGATCCCGCCTACCTCGTTGACGACACCGTCGAATACCCGGTGCAGGTCAACGGCAAGGTGCGTGGCCGGGTGGTGGTGGCCGCCGATGCGGACGACGACGCGGTGAAGGCTGCTGCGCTGGCTGACGAAAAGGTGCAGGCGTTCCTGGCGGGTGCCACCCCGCGCAAGGTGATCGTGGTCGCCGGCCGGCTGGTCAATCTCGTCGTCTAACGCCGGGCCATACCTCTAGCGGGCCGGCCGGATGACCACCTCGTGGACGTGACCGTCCGGCGGGGTAGCCACCACATTGGCGACCACCGCCGCGACGGTGTCGGCCCGCAGGAACTTTGCGGGGTTGTAGTCGCCGCCCTCGAACGCGACGAGTTCGCGCTGCATGTCGGTATCTGTGCGACCCGGGAAGACCGTGGTTACCCGCAGCCCGGGTTCATCGGTGCGCAACGAATCGGCGAATGCGCGTAAGGCGAACTTGCTGGCCGAATAGGAAGCCATGCCCGGCGAAACGTTGCGTCCCGCCCCGGAGTTGATGAACACCACCTGGCCGCGGGCTTGGCGCAGCGCCGGCAATAGCGCCAGCGTAAGGGCTACCGCCCCAAAAATATTGACGTCGAAGGTGGCTCGCCACTCGTCGACGTGCGAGTCACCGAAATGGCCGGGGATGGACAATCCGGCGTTGTGCACGAGCACGTCGAGTTCGTCGACGACTTCGCAGCTCGGCTCGATCGTGTCGGTGTCGGTCAGGTCCAGTGGAAAGGTTGTGGCGCCGAGCCGGTCCGCGACGGCGTCGAGCCGGGCCGACGGCCGGCCGGCCAACAGCAGGGTGTGCGTCGGCGCCAACGCTGTGGCGATGGCGGAGCCGATACCACCGCCGGCGCCGGTGATGAGTGCGGTTGGCATGACTTCAGCGGTTACCAATTCGATTGATAGTCAGATACTTTCACGCCTGCTTGCGCGCAGCGGAGTCGCTCGCGGCGCTGCTGGCCGGTTCGCCCGCCGCCAGGCGGTCCAGCGGCGCCAGCGCCTTCATCAGGGTGTCCAGGTCGGAGCGGGGGAGTTGGCTCAACATCGCTGCCAGCGCGGCGTGCCGGTTGGCCAGCGACTCACCGTGAACCGCCCGCCCGCGCGGGGTGATGTCGACCAGTACCGCCCGCAGGTCGGACGGGTCACGCGAGCGTGTCACCAGCCCGATCTTCTCCAGTCGCCGGATCGCCACAGTGGTGGTGGGAGTCCGCACGCGTTCGTGCGCGGCCAGGTCCGTCATCCGGATCGGACCGCGATCGAGCAAGGTGACCAGAATCGACAGCTGCGCCAGCGTCAACTCACCGGCCACCGCCCCGTTGGGGTCCCCGCGGCGCAGGATTGAAAACAGCTTGGACAACGCGCGGTGCAGCCCCTCCGCCAGCTCCGTCACCTCGGGCGCGGTGGATTCGCTGTCCGCCATAATTCGGCAGTCTAACCCGACATGGGCGTTGCTGAGGACTCTGTATCGGGCCGGCCTGCGACGGTCAAAGCACTTGGGACAGGAACCGCTGCAGCCGGTCGGTCTGCGCGGCCTCGAAGATCTGGTCCGGGGGACCGGATTCGACGACCTTGCCGTGGTCCATGAATACGACGGCATCCGATGTCGAGCGCGCGAAGCCCATTTCATGGGTGACCACAACCATCGTCATACCGTCGGCGCCCAGGTCGGCGATCAGTCCCAGGATGTCTTTGACCATTTCGGGATCCAGCGCAGAGGTTGCCTCGTCGAAGAACATCACCTGCGGGGCCATAGCCAACGCACGCGCAATCGCAACGCGTTGCTGTTGGCCGCCCGACAGCGTGCCGGGGCGGGCACTGGCCTTGTGTTTCAGGCCAACTCGGTCCAGGCGGCGCAGCGCCAGCTCCCGGGCAGCGTCGGCGGGCAGCCGGCGCAGCTTGCGCGGCGCCAGCGCGACGTTGTCCAGCACGCTGCGGTGCGGGAACAGGTTGAAATGCTGAAACACCATGCCGATGCGCTGCCGGAGTTCGTTGGGGTCGTCGCGCAACACCGATCGGCCGTCCAGCAGGATGTCGCCACTGTCCGGCTCGTGCAACCGGTTCAGGGTGCGAAGCAACGTCGACTTGCCCGAGCCGGAGGGGCCGATGACCGCTGCCGTGCTGCCTGCCGGGACCTCGACATCGACGCCGCGCAGCACCGCGTTACCGCCCAGGATCTGGTGAATGTCCTTGGCTGCCAACGAAACCGGTTCACGTAGTTCACCGCCGCCCGTCACGTCATCTCCTCACCGATGGTCGAGGCGACGACCTCCGGGGGATCTTCCGGCTCGAGCTTGGCGCGACCACGCCGAAGCCGGGCGTCGATGTAGTTCACCAGGTGCGTCAACGGGACAGTCAATATCAGGTAGAAGATGCCCGCGGCGACCAGTGGTGACAGATTGCCGGTCTGCGCGTTGAGGTCGCGGCCCACCTGAAACAGCTCACGCTGTTCGGCGACCAGCCCGAGGAAGTACACCAGCGCGGAGGCTTTCAGCAGCGCGATGAACTGATTGACCAATGCCGGCAGTACCCGCCGTATTCCCTGCGGCACCACCACCAGCCGCATCGCGGCCGAGTAGCTGAACCCCAGCGCGCGGCAGGCTTCGAGCTGGCCGGGATCGACGCTTTGGATTCCCGAGCGCAGGATCTCGCCGACGTAGGCGGCGGCCATCAACCCCAACGCGGCAATGCCCAGCGGGTAGGGATTGTTATTGGTCAATCCACCCACGATCGGCCCGACGCCCAGCCCGATGATCAGAATGATCACCACCTCGGGCAGGCCGCGGAAGATATCGGTGTATATCCGCGCCGGCCAGCGCAGCCAGCGCTTGTGGGAGAGCCCGGCGACGGCCAGCGCCATTCCGAGTACCAGCCCGATGACACTGGCGCTGACGGTCAGGATCAACGTGTTGGGCAGCCCGGTGTTGAACAGCGCCGGGATGGCTTGCCGGTACATGTCCCAGTCGAGAAAGGATTCGCGAAGCTGCGTGAGGTTGGACTTCGGTGCGGCCGGGTGCACCGGCTTCCGGTGATGGCTCGCGGCGATGGCTGCGAAGTCCGGCAGGGTGGGGGCAGCGACGGCCTTGGAACCGGGCTTCCAGCCAGGAGGCAGAGTGCGGGGAACCCACTTGCTGTACAGCTGCGCCCAGGTGCCGTCCGCGATGACGGCGTCCAGCCCGGAGTTCAGGGCGTCGACCAGCGGCGGGTTGTCCTTGGCGACCCCATAGGCCACGAAGCCGTCCGTGCTGAACGTGTTCGCGACGATCACGGCCGGGTCGCCCGTTCGCATCGCGGCCGCTGCCTGATTCGCCGGCGCCACCCACGCGTCGATCTGATGGGTCTTCAGGCTGGCGTACACGGTGGCGAAGTCGGGATACTTCACCGGTTGCAGATGCAAGGTGTCGACGACGTAGGACTCCTCCACCGTGCCCTGGACGACGCCGATGCGCTGTCCGGGGGCGAGGTCACCGAATTTTGTGATCGCGGAGCCGGGGGGTACCACCAGCGAGTAGTAGCCGAAGTCGTAGCCGTTGGTGAAGGCGACGGTGCGTCGCCGGGCAGCGGTGGCCTTGATCGATGACGAGCCGACGTCGAAGCGCCGCGACGCCACCTGGGCGAGCAGCCCGGAGAAATCGGTGCCGACAAAGCGCAGCTTGAGGCCCAGCTTGTCGGCGATGGCGCGCAGCAGTTCGTTGTCGAAACCGGTGAATCGCCCGGTCGAATTGATGCAGGTGTTGGGCGGGGCGTCCGACAGCGTGCCGACCGTCAGAACCCCGGGCGTGCCGAGCCCCAGTGCACCGAGGTCCACCGCGCCCAACGGCTCGACGGTGGCGGTGGTGTCGGCGTCTTCCTCTTCACCGGTGGCCGCAGTCGTGGACAGATCATCGGGCAGCACCGTGGCACTCTCCACGCCGGCCGGCGCGCATTGATTCCGGTCTGCTGCCGCTGGTGCAGCCGTTGCCAGGCCACATACGATCAGGATTGTCGCGGCCACCGCGAGCGATATCCCCCAGCGCCTGGCGCGCGGGCCCACGTTCGAACTCATCACCGCCACCGTATCGACCAACCGACGGCCGGGCCCGGTCAGAGCACGATCGACGACGGCCCGCGAGTTTCCGCCCCTGGGCGATGAGCGTGTGGGATAAGGCCGCTGGGGGCCGATGGCTCCGGATCTACTGCTGCGGCGAGTACCTGAAGGGGGCCCGCGCACACGCCCTCGGGCGGGGGCAACACCCGGCGGCGACGCAGTTCTGCCAGCATCGTCTGGGCCATCAGCTCGGAGCGGCCGACGCAGGCAGCCCGCGCGGCTTCCGGGTCACGGCGGTGGATTGCGGGATGTTCCTCTTCGTAGAACGGCAGCATGTCGGCGCGGCTGTTCTCGTATGTCATCCAGAACACGCGGGGGATGAGGTTTTGTGAGGCGCGGATGGTGGCGTGCAATCGCGGCCCCGCGTACTCCTCGTTGACCGTTCGCCGGTACTCCCAAGCGATTTCAGAAAAGGTCCGCGATTCCTTGGAAGCGCGCAGCGATCGCATGAGCGCGTCGAGTTGCCCCAGGATGCGCGGCGTGGGATTCGCTGCTGCCCGCGCGGAGGCAATGCCGTTGAGCATGCCGTCGAGTTCGTGATGTTCGAGGACGGTGGCTTCGTCGAACCGCTCGACGAACGCGCCGCGGTGATAGCGAGTGGACACGATGCCGTCGTGTTCGAGTTGAACCAGCGCCTCTTGGATGGGGACGCGGCTAACCCCCAGGCCTTGGGCAATTTCGTTGCGGTCGACACGGTCGCCGCTGCGTAGTTTGCCGGTCAAGACCAGGTTGAGGAGGTGAGAGACCACCTGGTCCTTTTCCTTGACCCCGTATTTCTTAGGCATCAGTTTCTCTTTTTCAGCCCGCTCGGGCCATCAGCGCAGGCAAGTTTCTCATGACCGGGCGCGCGAGTTCAGATGTTTGGCAGATGAATCGGAGGCAAATGAGCGCCACTGTGCATCGGAGGCTCTCAGCGGCTATTGCGCCACCTGCAGAGCGCTTCGGCGGCGGTCAGATCGTAATCCGGACCGTCGCAGCCGACGGTCAGCAGCGTGACACCGAGCCCGGTGAGGGTTTCCGCACTGGCGATCAGCCCACTGCCGTTCTCGACCGCTGCTGAGCGTTCGATGGTGGCCGGGTCCCGGCCGACGGCGTCGCAGTGCCCGCTGAGTACGGCCGACTTCGCCGGGAACTCGCCAGCCGCGGTGAAGCTGTGCCATATGTCGGCGTATTCGGCGACCAGTCGCAGAGTCTTGCGTTCGCCTCCGCCGCCGATCAGCACCGGGATGTCACGGGTCGGCGGCGGGTTCAGCTTGGCCAGCCGTGTCTTGATCCGGGGGAGTGCGGCGGCCAGGTCGTCCAGGCGGCTACCCGCGGTGCCGAATTCGTAGCCGTACTCGTCGTAGTCTTTCTCTTTCCAGCCCGATCCGATGCCAAGGACGAGGCGGCCGTCGGAAATGTGGTCGACGGTGCGGGCCATGTCGGCCAGCAGCTCCGGATTGCGGTAGGAGTTGCACGTCACCAGGGCGCCGATCTGGATGCGCGATGTCTGCTCGGCCCAGGCCCCGAGCATGGTCCAGCATTCGAAATGCGGACCGTCGGGATCACCGTAGAGCGAGAAGAAGTGGTCCCAGTTGAAGGCGATATCGACACCGAGGTCCTCGCACCGGCGAACGGCGTCCCGGATATTGCGGTAGTGCGGGGCGTGCTGAGGCTGCAGCTGCACGCCGATACGAATGGGGAGATCGGGCAGCACGGGCGAATTCATACGACCACCGTATTCTCCTTCGATTCTGCGTGGACTCAGCGCGCGTCGAGCACCCCGCGCACGATCTCGATCAGGGCGCGAGGTTGGTCACTTTGCACGGAGTGGCCTGAGTTCTCGACGATGTGCGCTCCACGGAAATGTATTGCGCGCCGGCTGAGTTCGGCCGTGTCCTCGTCGCTGACGAAGCCCGATGAGCCGCCTCGCACGAGCGTGATGGGTGCGGACATGGCGTCGACGTCGTCCCACAGACCGTCGAAGTCAGGGAAGGTGCGGATGGCGTCGTAGCGCCAGGTCCAGTTGCCGTTGTCGAGCCGGCGGGAGTTGTGGAATACGCCGCGGCGCAACGCCTTCACCTCACGGTGCGGCGCCGCGGTGATCGTCACGTCCAGCATGGCTCCGAAGCTGGGGAATTCCCGCTCGCCGTGCATCAGCGCCACCGTGCCGCGCTGGTCGGCGGTCATTTCGGCGTGCCGCTGCAGCGCCGACGGGGTGACGTCGACGAGCACGAGTTCATCGACCAGTTCGGGTGCCAGCGCGGCGAGGCGTATCGCGGTCAGCCCGCCCAGCGACATGCCGACAACGAATTCGGCACTCGGCGCAAGCTCGCGCAGCACCGGCGCCAGGGTGTCGGCGTTGTGCTGCGGCGAGTAGTCGCCGTCCGCACGCCAGGCGGAATGACCGTGCCCGGGAAGATCCACCGCCAGCGCCGGCTCACCAAGGCCGACGATCACGGTGTCCCAGGTGTGCGCGTTCTGACCGCCGCCGTGCAGGAAGATCACCCGCGGTGCGGAGCCGCCCCAGCGCAGCGCGCTGATCCTGCCCTCGACAGTGCCCGCTTCCACCCGCTCTACTTCAGGCAGCGGACCCGCAGCACCGGCCTGCTCGGCGTTCTCGGCCAGCAGCGCGAACTCGCTGAGTCCGGTCAGTTCGTCGTCGGAGATCTCGGCCACGATCTCTGACACTACGAAGTGCGCAGTGGCCGTCGGCCACCGGAGGGGCAGTGGTGCTAGTTGGGACCGATGATGAACTCTTCGAGCTGAGTGCGCGCGACGTCGTCGGCCAGCTGCTGCGGCGGGCTCTTCATCAAGTAGGCCGACGCCGGGATCACCGGTCCGCCGATCCCGCGGTCTTTGGCGATCTTGGCCGCCCGCACCGCGTCGATGATGACGCCCGCCGAGTTCGGCGAGTCCCACACCTCGAGCTTGTACTCCAGGTTCAACGGCACGTCGCCGAAGGCACGGCCTTCCAGGCGCACGTAGGCCCACTTGCGGTCGTCGAGCCAGCCGACGTGGTCGGACGGACCGATGTGGACGTCTTTGGCGTTGAACTCGCGCTTCATGTTGGACGTGACGGCCTGGGTCTTGGAGATCTTCTTGGACTCCAGCCGCTCCCGCTCGAGCATGTTGAGGAAGTCCATATTGCCGCCCACGTTGAGCTGCATGGTGCGGTCCAGCTGCACGCCGCGGTCCTCGAACAGCTTGGCCATCACGCGGTGGGTGATGGTGGCGCCGACCTGGCTCTTGATGTCGTCACCGACGATCGGCACCCCGGCGTCGGCGAACTTTTTGGCCCACACCGGGTCGGAAGCGATGAACACCGGCAACGCGTTCACGAATGCCACGCCGGCGTCGATAGCGCACTGGGCATAGAACTTGTCGGCCTCTTCGGAGCCCACCGGGAGGTAGGAGACCATCACATCGACCTTGGCCTCACGCAGCACCTGGACCACGTCCACGGCCTCGGTATCGGATAGTTCGATGGTGTCGGCGTAGTACTTGCCGATGCCATCGAGGGTGGGGCCACGCTGGACCAGCACATTGGTGGGCGCCACGTCTGCGATCTTGATGGTGTTGTTCTCCGACGCGAAGATCGCTTCCGAGAGGTCGAAGCCGACCTTCTTGGCGTCCACATCGAACGCAGCGACGAACTTGACGTCACGGACGTGATACGCGCCGAACCGCACGTGCATCAGGCCCGGTACCGACGCCGTCTCGTCGGCATTCTGGTAGTACTCGACGCCCTGTACCAGCGAGGACGCGCAGTTGCCGACGCCGACAATGGCGACTCGTACTTCCGTCGACGCCTGTGGCGCGTTGTGCTCACTCATGCGGCGTTCTCCTAACCTCATAACCTTCTGTTTCGGCTGTCTTGACTGCTTGTTTGGAGCTGGGTTCGTACAGGGGTTTACGTCTGTTCAGAGAGGCCGGGCGTTGCGCGTTCTGCGGCGATGAGCTCGTTGAGCCACTTGACCTCACGTTCGCTGGACTCGAGCCCGAGTTGATGCAGTTGCCGGGTGTAGCGATCAAACGAGCTGCTCGCCCGCGACACTGCTTCGCGCAGACCTTCCCGGCGTTCTTCGACCTGACGGCGCCGGCCTTCCAGGATGCGCATCCGCGCCTCCGCCGGAGTGCGGTTGAAGAACGCCAGGTGCACCCCGAAGCCGTCGTCGGTGTAGTTGTGCGGACCGGTGTCGGCCACCAGCTCACCAAAGCGCCGGCGGCCCTCGTCGGTCAGCTGGTAGACCCTCCGGGCACGCCGCACCGGGGTGCCCGCGGGGGCGGCATTCTCGGCGATCAACCCCCCGGCCTGCATCCGCCGCAACGCCGGATACAGCGAGCCATAGGAGAATGCCCGGAAGGCGCCGAGCAAGCCGGTCAGCCGTTTGCGCAACTCGTAGCCATGCATGGGCGATTCGATCAGGAGACCCAGAATGGCGAGCTCCAGCATCGAGACACCTCCTTTGCACGGCTGGTTACGACGGTCCGACGCGTCGCGTCATAGTATCGTTTCGATATATTTGCCACAACACCACCAGACGTTGGTGCGCTATTGGTCACATCCGAGAGGGATTGAGCTGCGCCTGGGGTCGGCCCCGTGCGAACCGCTGGTAGCCGGCTACCGGGCCGCTTTCAAGACGGGTAGTTCACCCGTTTGATGGTGCCGTCACCAGCGAAGACGATGTAGCCACTGCCGTAATCGCTGGAGACATACAACTGCAGCGATATCGCCCCGGGCGCCGTCGGGTCGGTGGCGGGATCGATGGACAGATACATATTGGTGACGTCGGACTGTTTGATACCGAGGGTTTCCGCGGCACCCCGCATGATGCCCACCGTCGTCTTCACGTCGAACTTGCCCAGGTCGACGACGGCGCTGTCGGCACTGCTCTTGGCGGAGTTGCTCGGATCGCCCCAGCCGCCGCGGTAGGTGTAGCTCAGGACCCGGCGGTCGTCTGCGGGGTCCTGGCGATCGAGCACCGCGTAGGTCGGATAGATCACCATTCGGTAGCCCAGGGTGTCGCCGAATCTCTTGCGCGTCTGCTCCATCAGACCGGTGAGGCCGCCCAGAGAATGCAACTGCCTGGGCGGGGTCAAGACCGTGGCCGCGATGCCGTCGGGCTTGGCTCCGGGATCCGTTGTGAAGTCCAGCGGAGAATTGGTGTTGCCGTAGAGGCCCCAGCCGATGCCGACGCCCAGCAGCACCGACACCCCGAAGGCGGCGGCCAGGACGCCTAATCCGTTGCGCCTCGCCTGCGATTTGAGCGCTGGCACTTGCGCGGCTGCGCTTTCGAATTGCAGGTCGGCTATCAGATGCTGCAGATCGCCCAGAGTCACGGCGTTGGTTGCTTTGCCGATCCGTTCCCGGTGCTCCTCCATCGAGAGCTCGCCGTCATTGAGGGCATTGTCGAGAATCCGGCAGGTGTCTTGGCGGTCGCTGTCCTTGGCCCTGGTCGCAGTTGTTGATCCGCCACCGAGCGGTGCCCCCAGCCATTTCGCCACGTGGATGATCGTAGAAGTTCGGCGTTAGAGCGGCACAGCATGGGATCACCCAATACCCCAGTACACGCGCGACAACAGCGTTGGTTGCGCATCGGCGGTGGGGATGGCGACGTACTCTGGTCAGCGTGCGACTTCAGCGACACGTAGTGGACTACGCGCTTCGGCGGCACTCACTGCTGGCCGAGGTGTACTCGGGACGCACCGGTGTCTCCGAGGTGTGTGACGCAAATCCCTACCTGCTGCGGGCCGCGAAGTTTCACGGGAAACAAAGCCAGGTGATCTGCCCCATCTGCCGCAAGGAGCAGCTCACGCTCGTGTCGTGGGTGTTCGGCGAGCACCTCGGTGCGGTATCGGGCTCGGCGCGAACCGCCGAAGAGCTGATCATGCTGACCACCAGGTTCTCGGAGTTCGCGGTCCACGTGGTGGAGGTGTGCCGAACCTGTAGCTGGAATCACCTGGTCAAGTCGTACGTCCTCGGCGCGGCACGTCCGGCGCGTCCCCCTAGGGGGTCCGGCGGTACGCGGACGGCGCGCAACGGCGCCCGCACGGCCAGTGAATAACGAAGGCCGCCACCACCAGTCGTCCAGTGACCTCCCAGGCGGGCCGGCGGCTGAAGGTCTGGACAAGCACTCCGGTAGCGGTGAAGGCACACCTCCGGCGCCGGGCCAGCGCCGTCAGGTTCCCCCCGACGACAGAATGACCACGATCATCCCGTCGGTGACCGATGACAGATCGCCCAAGGGCGCGGACCCGATCGAGGCGGTCAAGGCCGCCCTCGACAGTCCTGCGCCGGCGCCCCTGCAGCGCGACCGGCTCGACCAGGTCAAGGCTGCCCTCGATGGCCCGCCGACTCGGCCCGGGCACGACCGGCTGAGCGGCGGACCGCCACCACCGGGGGGACCTCCTCCCTCCGGACCCTCCGGACCGTCCGGGCCTCCACGCCGTCCCGGGCCGCCTGGTGCCAGGACCCCCGGACCGAAGCTGGACCGGCATTGGGTCCAGCGGATCAACTGGAAGTGGGTACGGCGCGCCGTGTACCTGACCGCGGCGGTGGTGATCCTGCTGCCGATCGTCACCTTCACGATGGCCTACTTCATCGTCGACGTCCCCAAGCCGGGTGACATCCGTACCAACCAGGTCTCCACGATCCTTGCCAGTGACGGCTCGGAAATCGCCAAAATCGTTCCACCCGAAGGCAATCGGGTCGACGTCAACCTCAGCCAGGTGCCCGTGCACGTGCGCCAGGCGGTGATTGCCGCCGAAGACCGCAACTTTTATTCGAACCCCGGCTTCTCGTTCAGCGGTTTCGCGCGGGCGACAAAGAACAACCTTTTCGGCGGTGATCTGCAGGGCGGGTCGACGATCACGCAGCAGTACGTC
Organism: uncultured Actinomycetota bacterium; assembly: GCA_963763005.1. Classification (GTDB taxonomy): domain Bacteria; phylum Actinomycetota; class Actinomycetes; order Mycobacteriales; family Mycobacteriaceae; genus Mycobacterium. The sequence goes on along the minus strand of CAVXMI010000002.1, from coordinate 746,377 downwards.
AAGAACGCGCTGGTCGGTTCCGCGCAGCAGGGGTGGAGCGGTCTGCTGCGCAAGGCCAAAGAACTGGTCATCGCGACCAAGATGTCGGGGGAGTGGTCCAAGGACGATGTGCTGCAGGCCTATCTGAACATCATCTACTTCGGCCGGGGTGCCTACGGGATTTCAGCGGCTGCCAAGGCTTACTTCGACAAGCCCGTCGAGCAGCTCACCGTCTCCGAAGGGGCACTGTTGGCGGCGCTGATCCGGCGGCCCTCCACGCTGGACCCGGCTGTCGACCCCAAAGGCGCCCTCGCCCGCTGGAATTGGGTGCTCGACGGCATGGTGGAGACCAAAGCCCTGTCTCCGAGTGACCGAGCGGCACAGGTGTTTCCCACGACGGTGCCGCCTGATCAGGCCCGTGCGGAGAACCAGACCAGCGGCCCCAACGGGCTGATCGAACGGCAGGTGACCAGGGAACTGCTCGAGCTGTTCAACATCGACGACCAGACCCTCAACACCCAGGGGTTGCAGGTCACCACCACGATCGATCCCCAGGCCCAGCGGGCGGCGGAAAAAGCGGTGGCGAAATACCTCGACGGGCAGGACCCCGACATGCGGGCCGCGGCGGTTTCCATCGACCCGCACAACGGAGCGGTGCGCGCCTACTACGGTGGCGACAATGCCAACGGCTTTGACTTCGCCCAGGCGGGATTGCAGACCGGCTCGTCGTTCAAGGTGTTTGCTCTGGTCGCCGCGCTCGAACAGGGGATCGGCCTGGGCTACCAGGTGGACAGCTCCCCGTTGACGGTCGACGGCATCAAGATCACCAACGTCGAGGGCGAGAGTTGCGGGACGTGCAATATCGCCGAGGCGCTCAAGTTGTCGCTGAACACCTCCTATTACCGGCTGATGCTCAAGCTGAAGGGCGGCCCGCAGGCGGTCGCGGACGCCGCGCACCGAGCCGGCGTCGCCACCAGCTTTCCGGGCGTTCCGCACACGCTGTCCGAGGACGGTAAAGGTGGACCGCCCAACAACGGGATCGTGTTGGGCCAGTACCAAACCCGGGTGATCGACATGGCGTCGGCGTATGCCACGCTGGCCGCGTCCGGCATCTATTACCCGCCGCACTTCGTGCAAAAGGTGGTCAGCGCGGACGGCCGGGTTCTCTTCGACGCCAGCACCGCCGACACCGCCGGCGACCAGCGCATCCCGAAGGCGGTAGCCGACAACGTCACTGCGGCCATGTTGCCGATCGCGGGCTATTCACGTGGCCACAACCTGGCCGGCGGCCGGGCGTCGGCGGCCAAGACCGGCACCACGCAGTTGGGTGACACCACCTCGAACAAGGATGCCTGGATGGTCGGGTACACGCCTTCGTTGTCCACGGCTGTGTGGGTGGGCACTGTCAAAGGCGACGCGCCACTGGTGACCGCCTCGGGCGCAGCGGTTTACGGCTCGGGCCTGCCGTCGGACATCTGGAAGGCGACCATGGACGGCGCCCTGAAGGGCACCCAGAGCGAGACCTTCCCCAAGCCCACCGAGATCGGCGGCTACGCGGGTGTGCCGGCGGCGCCGCCGCCCCCGCCGTCGGCGCCGCCGCCGCCTTCGGAGACCGTCATCCAACCCACCGTCGAGGTGGCGCCGGGGATCACCATCCCAGTCGGTCCACCCACCACCATTACTGTCGCGCCTTCGCCGCCGTCGGCACCGCCGCCCGCTGACGCTCCCACACCGCCACCGTGACGGGCGCACGGACGCAGCGCGCCACTATCTCGCCACAACCGTTGGCCACCGATCTGCGTAGCGCAGACAACCGCGATTGCCCCAGCCGGACCGACGTTTTGGGCGGCGCTCTGGCGAATGTCATCGGCGGACCGGTGGGCCGGCGCGCCTTGATCGGGCGTACCCGGCTGATGACTCCGGTGCGGGTGATGTTTGTGATCGCGTTGGTGTTCCTGGCGCTCGGCTGGTCAACGAAGGCCGCCTGCCTGCAGACCACGGGCACCGGGCCGGCCGACGAGCGGGTGGCCAATTGGGATAACCAACGCGCCTACTACGAGTTGTGCTACTCCGACACGGTGCCGCTCTACGGCGCGGAGTTGTTGAGCCAGGGCAAGTTTCCGTACAAGTCGAGCTGGATCGAGAACGACGGCAACGGCACACCGCAGATCGGCTACGACGGCCAGATCGCGGTGCGCTACATGGAATATCCGGTACTGACCGGGGTCTATCAGTACGTGTCGATGGCTGTCGCCAAGACCTACACCGCGCTGAGCAAGGTCGCCCCCCTCCCGGTGATCGCCGAGGTGGTGATGTTCTTCGATGTCGCCGCATTCGGGTTGGCGCTGGCCTGGCTGGCGACCGTCTGGGCAACCGCGGGGCTGGCGGGACGCCGGGTGTGGGATGCGGCGCTGGTGGCTGCCTCACCGTTGGTGATCTTTCAGATATTCACCAACTTCGACTCGTTAGCAACGGCTTTCGCGATGAGCGGACTGCTCGCTTGGGCGCGGCGCAAGCCGTGGCTCGCTGGTGTGCTGATCGGGTTCGGTGCTGCCGCCAAGCTGTATCCGCTGTTGTTCCTGGGCGCGTTTCTGGTGCTGGGTATCCGGTCCGGACGGCTCGGTGGCGTCGTCCGCACCACGTTGGCCGCCGGGGTGACCTGGTGGTTGGTGAATCTGCCGGTGCTACTGCTCTATCCGCGGGGCTGGTCGGAGTTCTTCCGGCTCAACACCCGTCGTGGCGCCGACATGGATTCGCTGTACAACGTCGTGAAATCGTTCACCGGCTGGCGCGGCTTCGATCCCACGCTGGGCTTCTGGGAGCCGCCGATGGTGCTTAACACCGTGGTCACGGTGTTGTTCGTATTATCCTGTGCCGCAATTGCTTACATTGGACTCACCGCGCCGCGGCGGCCGCGGGTGGCGCAGCTGGCGTTCTTGGTGGTGGCCGCATTCCTATTGACCAACAAGGTGTGGAGCCCCCAATTCTCGCTGTGGCTGGTACCGCTGGCAGTGCTGGCGGTGCCGCACCGCCGGGTCCTGCTGGCGTGGATGACGATTGACGCGCTGGTGTGGGTGCCGCGGATGTATTACCTGTACGGCAACCCGAACCGCTCGCTATCCGAGCAGTGGTTCACCGCGACGGTGTTGGTGCGCGACATCGCGGTCATGGTGCTGTGCGCGCTGGTGATCCGGCAGATCTACCGGCCCGACGAGGATCTGGTGCGCTGGCAAGGGCGACTCGACGATCCGGCGGGCGGGGTTTACGATCGCGCGCCCGACGCCCTGCCCGGTTGGCTGCCGGGCTGGTTGCGCCCGGCACCGCTGAGGCGCCCCGTCGCGGCACCGCCGTCCGAAACTGGCGCCCAGACAGGCACTCTCGTCAGGGAGGCGTGATGCAGGTCGCCATCCCGCTGTTCCCGCGGTTCACCGCGCTGGACGCCGTCGGGCCCTACGAAGTCCTGCAACGTATTCCGTCGATCGACGTGGTGTTCGTCGGGCACCAGCGGGGTGAGGTGCGCACGGAGAACGGGATGCTCGGCGTCACCTGCGATGCCTCCTTCGACGAAGTCGGCGCACCGGACGTCGTGGTATTCCCCGGTGGTATCGGAACTCGCGTGCTGGTCGACGACGAGATCATCCGCGCCTGGCTGCAATCGGTACACCCGGGAACCAAATTCACCACCTCGGTCTGTACCGGCGCGCTATTGCTCGCCGGCGCGGGCCTGCTCGACGGTCTCACCGCGACGACGCATTGGCGGGCCGCCGATCAGCTCAACGAGTTGGGTGCGCGGTATGTGCCCGAACGCGTCGTCGAGCATCTACCGCAGCGGGTCATCACCGCCGCAGGGGTCTCCAGCGGCATCGATATGGCTTTGCGGCTGGTTGAGCTGCTGGTCGATCGAGAGGCCGCGCAGGCGACTCAGCTGCTCATCGAATACGACCCGCAGCCACCGTTCGACTCGGGCGCGCTCGCCAAGGCCGACGCGGCGACGCAGGCCAGGGCAGCTGAATTCCTGCAATCCCGGAAGTGACTTGCCCTGCCTGATTGCCCGGATTTTCCGGGTTGGCCCGCCATCCGGTAGCCTAGGGCGGTTGCCGACGCAGGCGACCCTCCTGCCACGGACCTTCCGTGGCCGCGCAGACCAGAGGAGGTGATGAGGTCCCTATGCGTCCATACGAAATCATGGTCATCCTCGACCCCACGCTTGACGAGCGCACTGTCGCCCCGTCCCTGGAGACGTTCCTGAACGTCGTCCGGAAAGACGGTGGAACGGTCGAAAAGATCGACATCTGGGGCCGGCGGCGGCTGGCGTACGAGATCGCCAAGCACGCCGAAGGCATCTACGTCGTCATCGACCTGAAGGCTGCCCCGGCGACGGTATCCGAGCTCGACCGCCAGCTGAGCCTTAACGAGTCGGTGCTGCGCACCAAGGTGATGCGCACCGATAAGCACTAGCCGGGCAACGATGCGGCTGCGGAGCAGGCGAGGAAGGGCCGGGCAATCAAGCGCTGCCGGCGCTGACTGCGGGCTGTCAGCGCTGTTGCGTAGGCTCGGCGAAAAGACGCTCATGACCACCTATCGACCCCAGGCGGACCCAGGAGGAAATTGTGGCTGGTGACACCACCATCACCGTCGTTGGAAACCTGACCGCTGATCCCGAACTGCGGTTCATTCCGTCGGGTGCCGCCGTCGCGAATTTCACCGTGGCATCGACACCCCGGATCTATGACCGTCAGAGCGGGGAATGGAAGGACGGCGAGGCGCTGTTCCTGCGCTGCAACGTCTGGCGAGAGGCCGCCGAGAACGTGGCGGAAAGCCTCACCAGAGGAGCGCGGGTGATTGTCACCGGACGGCTCAAGCAGCGTTCGTTCGAAACCCGTGAGGGCGAGAAGCGCACCGTCGTCGAGATCGAGGTCGACGAGATCGGGCCTTCGCTTCGATACGCCACCGCCAAGGTCAACAAGGCCAGCCGCAGTGGCGGTGACGGTGGTGGCGGCGGCTTCGGCGGCGGCGGCGGATCTCGTCAGGCGCCGGCACAGCCGAGCAGCGGATCGGGTGGTGACGACCCGTGGGGCAGCGCCCCTGCGTCGGGCTCGTTCGGCGGCGGCGGCGACGAACCGCCTTTCTGACCCAAACACTTCAGACCAGTAGGAAGCGGAAAGAAAGACACACATGGCCAAGTCCACTAAGCGGCGCCCGGCTCCGGAAAAGCCGGTCAAGGTACGTAAATGCGCCTTCTGCGCGAAGAAGGGCCAAGCGATCGACTATAAGGACACCGCGCTGCTGCGCACCTATATCAGTGAGCGCGGCAAGATCCGGGCGCGCCGGGTGACCGGCAACTGCGTGCAGCACCAGCGGGACATCGCGATCGCGGTGAAGAACGCCCGCGAGGTGGCGCTGCTGCCCTTTACCTCGTCGGCGCGGTAACCGCCGAACGCCCAACGGAAAGTACGAAAACGATGAAGCTGATTCTGACGGCTGACGTCGACCACCTCGGTTCCCTCGGCGACACCGTTGAGGTCAAGGACGGGTATGGCCGCAACTTTCTGCTGCCGCGCGGGCTGGCGATCGTCGCCTCGCGTGGTGCCCAGAAGCAGGCCGACGAGATCCACCGGGCCCGCGAAACCAAGACCGTGCGCGACCGCGAGCACGCCAACGAGATCAAGACGGCGATCGTAGCGCTCGGCCCGGTCTCGCTGCCGGTGAAGACGGCGGCCGACTCCGGCAAGCTGTTCGGCTCTGTGACCGCCGGCGACGTCGTCGCCGCCATCAAGAAGGCCGGCGGGCCAAACCTCGACAGGCGGATAGTCCGGCTGCCCAAGACACACATCAAGGCGGTGGGCACGCATCCGGTAGTGGTGCACCTGCACCCGGAAATCAACGTCGAGGTCTCGCTCGACGTCGTCGCGGAGAGCTAACCCGCAGCCTCTGTCACCCCGGCGGCGGCCGTGAATCGGCCCCACCGGGCTTCCGCCTGCCCTGAGGTTGCTCTGAAATCGCCCCGAGACCGTTTTGATCGCGGCGTGGGGGAGGGTCGTGCTGGCGAACTGTTCCAGGGGTGTTTACGCGCGGCCCGCGTTACCGGCCCTTAACTCGCCGAAAATCTCGCCGAAAACCAACACGCCCGGCGCGGTAACCTGGCCCGACACGCCGAAGAGATTCTTGTCCACACAAAATGTGTCGCGTTGTATGGCGGTTAGCTGCAGTGATGTCGTACCGCTCCGCATTGATCCACAGGTTTTCCACAACCCACTCAACACAGGTGTCGACGGATATACACACGCGATGCACACCCTTATGAACAGCAGCCCCTTGGAGTACCCGCCAGCAACGTTTACGGTCGTCCCGGCGCGAGGCGATGCGGGTGTTTTGGAAGGGGGTGTCGGTGCCTGGACTTACGCTCCGGATATCGGCGGTCGAATGTACGTTCGGATGCTCATATCGGAGGAGGTGAGGGCGCATGGCCGTCGTCGACGATCTCTCGCACCCAGGCATGGATGCCTCGTCTCCCAGTGAAGACTTCGGCCGTCAGCCACCGCAGGATCTCGCCGCAGAGCAGTCGGTGCTGGGCGGGATGCTGCTGAGCAAGGACGCCATCGCCGATGTGCTGGAGCGGCTGCGGCCCGGTGACTTCTATCGTCCGGCTCACCAGAACGTCTACGACGCCATCCTGGACCTGTACGGACGTGGAGAGCCGGCCGACGCGGTGACGGTGGCCGCCGAACTGGACCGCCGCGGGATGCTGCGCCGGATCGGTGGCGCGCCATACCTGCATACCCTGATCTCCACGGTGCCGACGGCCGCTAACGCGGGCTACTACGCGGGCATCGTCGCCGAGAAGGCGCTGCTGCGCCGGCTGGTGGAGGCCGGCACGCGGGTGGTGCAGTACGGCTATGCCGGCGCGGAGGGCGCCGATGTGGCCGAGGTGGTCGACCGCGCCCAGGCGGAAATCTACGACGTCGCGGATCGGCGGCTGTCCGAAGACTTTGTACCGCTCGAGGATCTGCTGCAGCCGACGATGGACGAAATCGACGCCATCGCATCTAACGGCGGAATCTCGCGCGGCGTACCGACCGGCTTCACCGAGCTTGACGAGGTGACCAATGGTCTGCATCCGGGCCAGATGATCATCGTCGCGGCGCGCCCGGGTGTGGGCAAATCGACCCTCGGGCTGGACTTCTTGCGGTCATGCTCGATCAAGCACCGCCAGGCCAGTGTCATCTTCTCGCTGGAGATGAGCAAGTCCGAGATCGTGATGCGGCTTTTGTCGGCGGAGGCGAAAATCAAGCTCGCCGATATGCGTTCGGGCCGGATGAACGACGACGACTGGACCCGCCTGGCGCGGCGGATGAGCGAGATCAGCGAGGCCCCACTGTATATCGACGACTCGCCGAACCTGACCATGATGGAGATCCGCGCCAAGGCGCGCCGGCTGCGGCAAAAGGCCAACCTGAGGCTGGTCGTAGTGGACTACCTGCAGCTGATGACCTCGGGCAAGAAGGTCGAGTCGCGACAGGTGGAAGTGTCGGAGTTCTCCCGCCATCTCAAGCTGCTGGCCAAAGAACTCGAGGTCCCGGTGATCGCAATCAGCCAGCTCAACCGTGGTCCCGAGCAGCGCACCGACAAGAAGCCGATGCTGGCCGACCTTCGCGAGTCGGGATCGCTCGAGCAGGATGCTGACGTCGTAATTCTGCTGCACCGGCCCGACGCCTTCGACCGCGACGATCCACGTGGGGGAGAGGCGGACTTCATTCTCGCCAAGCACCGCAACGGCCCGACCAAGACGGTCACCGTCGCTCATCAACTGCACTTGTCGCGATTCGCCAACATGGCGAGGTGAGAGGCCTTGTAGGTTCTCGAGTTTGACCGCACTTTCTCAAGTTTGACTGCGCCACGGCTGCATTTGTGCAGTGAACTTGAGACAGGCCGGGCGAGACGAGCGCGCGCAAGGCCGCCCCCGCCGACACCTCCGGCTCCGCCGCGATCTCCTCGTTGGTCTTGCCCGACGCCGCCAACTCGTTGGCGCGACGTAGCTTACGCACCACATCCTTCAGCGGAATGCTTCTTCCGGCCAGCCATGTGCTTCATCGTCCCTGAGGGGGAGCATCCCTTCCAGCCCTATCCAGGGCACAGGACTCTAAAACAAGGCGGACTCATTCACCGGGGACACGCCAGAGGGAATGACGTACTGGCCATTGGGTGCGGAACTCCGCCCACCCAACCGCCAGCTGCGGTCAGGCTGCGGGCGGGGCAGGCTACGCGGGCGGAATCGCCCCGTCGCAGCCACCTGGCGGTGGCGGGCCCGGGAGAGGTTCGTCGCCGCCGACGCAATCGTAGTAAAATTGGGGGCCGGTCATATAGGTCCTCATCCACTGGTGCCAAAACGATCCGTCAGGATATTTCTCGCCGTCGCACACGGCCAATTCGCCCCAACCCCATCGACCACCCGGGCAGTAGCCCTTCGTAATGTCCGGCTTGTGCGGGTCAGGCGGATCAGCGCTGGCAACCGCAGTAGAAAACACAAACGCCGCAGCACAGCCCAATATCGCAGCACCAAGGCGAGTGAGCTTGAACTCCATTTCGACTCCCTAAAAGCGTTGAATTAATATAGTCGATTCCAAACTAACTCTCACCGCTGTGGAGAGCATCCACCCCGGTAGACAGGCGCCGTGGACCAAGGACCCGGAGGAAGGGTCCTTGGGCAGCAACAACACCGCAGGCCCGTTTGTTCGCGCCGCAGCAATGGCGGTGGTCAGCGCGCAAGCGATGTCAGCGGCCTGAGCCACGGGTGGCGAGCGCATCCAGCTATGAAATCCGTCACTGGGGGGAATACCCATACGGGTATGGGTATTATTACTCGTAAAGGAGCACAACCATCACCACGGCGTACTCAACGACCTCAATCCGCAACACCATGCTTTGCGCTGGATGATGTCGGGGGCCTTGGGCCGACGAGCGAAGGAATGAACCCATGACGACAGATATTCAGGAGGTTGTCTTCAGCACGTCGGTAGCAGTGCCGTTGCAGCGCAAGAAGACCACATCCATTTCGTCAAGTCATTGGCTGGCCGACGCGTCTCGCGTTGTCGCCGCGTCGATGCGCCGCGTCTTCCTAACGCCGACGGTAGCTGCACTCCCGGCGCGCAAAAACAACCCAGAGCGCTACAGGTACCTCGAGCACTCCCTCGTGGCTCGCGAAATGTACAGGCTATGAGTACCTGCTCGGCGCATTTGGAGTTGGCCGCTCTTATATAGGGGTTGCGGCTACCCGTTGGTTCATGCGCAACCGTACGGTTCCAGGATCCGCCACGAAGATGAGAAAAAGCGGTCCGCCATTTTGCTGAGAATTCGGCAAACACGCACGTAGTCGGGCTGACATCCGCCACGGAGAATAAGAACCTACATCGCCGCTATTTACGGAGTGATCGACTGTGCTCAGAGGCGGGGATTGCCGGTGGGCGGCGAGTGAGGCTCTAATTCGTGCTGCGGCCACCGCGTCGGCCGCGAAGCTCGTTGCGGACGACGGCTCGTCGAATCGGTCGGAACTGGGAGGCGGCTGGCGGTCGTCCGTCACGTCTCATGCGGCTCCTGCTTGAGATGGGCGCTCCGACGGGAACCAAGCCAATGAACATGCGCCGCATCTCCTTGCCGGGTGACTCAACGGAGCGAGCAGCTTAGGCCTGAGCCAGTTGTGCCGGGGATTATGGGAATTCCCGGCAAGGAGTTCAGCCAGGTTGGATAAAGGTTCGGGCACATTTCAGGTGTCACGCGACACGGCACCACGGTCTTGTGGTCCCGTGGTTGACAATGCGGGATATGACGCAAATGCGGGAGCCCGACGTTGGCGCGTGAGATCTCACGCCAGACGTTTCTGCGGGGTGCCGCCGGAGCGTTGGCCGCCAGCACGGTTTTCGGCTCGGTCCCGGCTACCGCTGATCCGAATACCTCTGCCTGGGACGGTCTTTCTGCCGCCATCGGCGGGCGAGTGTTACGACCGGACGACGGTCCCCAGTTCGCAACGGCCAAACAGGTTTTCAACACCAACTACAACGGCTCGACGCCGTCGGTGATCGTTACCCCGACATCGCAGGCGGACGTGCAAAAGGCGATGGCATTTGCTGCTGCCCACAACCTCAAGGTCGCTCCGCGCAGTGGTGGCCATTCCTATGTGGGGGCGTCCACGGCGAACGGCACCATGGTGCTCGACCTGCGTCAGCTGCCCGGGGGAATCAATTACGACGCCGCCACCGGGCAGATCACGGCGACGCCCGCGACCGGTTTGTATGAGATGCACCAGGCGCTGGCCGCGGCCGGCCGGGGCATCCCGACGGGTACCTGCCCGACTGTCGGTGCCGCGGGGCACGCCCTGGGCGGCGGGCTGGGCGCCGATTCGCGGCACGCGGGCCTGCTCTGTGACGCGTTGACGTCGGCGTCGGTGGTGCTGCCCAGCGGCGAGGCGGTCACCGCGTCTGCCACCAACCATCCCGATTTGTTCTGGGGTTTGCGCGGTGGCGGTGGCGGCAATTTCGGGGTGACGACCTCGCTGACCTTTGCCACATTCCCGACCGGGGACCTCGACGTCGTCAACCTCAATTTCCCACCGCAGTCGTTCGCGCAGGTCCTGCTCGGTTGGCAGAATTGGCTGCGTACCGCGGACCGAAGCAGCTGGGCACTGGCGGACAGCACCACCGACGCGATGGGCACGCATTGTCGCATCATGGCGACCTGCCCGGTTGGGTCGGGTAGCAGCGTTGCGGGCGCCATCATTTCAGCCGTCGGAGCGCAACCGACCGGGACCGAGAACCACACGTTCAATCATCTGGACCTGGTGAGGTATCTGGCCGTTGAAAACCTCAACCCGTCGCCGCTCGGCTATGTCGGCGGATCCGATGTCTTCACGACGGTCACTCCGGCGGCCGCCCAGAGGATCGCCTCGGCGGTCGATGCCTTTCCGCGTGGGGCCGGTCGTATGTTGGCGATCATGCACGCGCTCGACGGAGCCCTCGCCAGTGTGGCACCGGGGGCCACAGCCTTTCCGTGGCGTCGGCAGTCCGCGCTGGTGCAGTGGTACGTCGAAACATCCGGTTCCCCGTCGACAGCGACCAGCTGGCTCAACACCGCACACCAAGCGGTGCAACCGTATTCGGTCGGCGGCTATGTGAACTATCTGGAGGTAAACCAGCCGCCGTCGCGGTACTTTGGCCCGAACCTATCCCGGCTGAGCGCCGTACGGCAGAAGTATGATCCCGGCCGGGTCATGTACTCCGGGGTGAATTTCTAGCCGCCGAGTGTGCCTCGGCCCTGGAGAGCAACCTTTCGGACACGCAATCACCGACTGGGCCACCGAGCCGGGACACCACGTGAACCTGACGAACGGCCCAAAGGACAACCCGCGCAAGCGATCAACGTGTGCTCTATGCCGCGGCCCTTTCGAGGATGTGCACGCCGCAGGCGGAGCCAAGTCCGATCACGTGGGCAAGGCCCACTTTGGCGTCCTCGATCTGGCGATCACCTGCCTCGCCGCGGAGGTGGTGGCAAATCTCCCATATGTTGGCGATACCGGTCGCCGCGATGGGATGACCCTTTGATTCGAGGCCGCCCGACACGTTTACCGGTGTCGAACCGTCCCGCCATGTGGCACCCGAGTTGAAAAAGTCTGCGGCACCGCCCTCGTCGCACAGCATCAAGTTGTCGTAGTGCACCAACTCGGCGGTGGCAAAGCAGTCGTGCAGCTCAACCAGGTCGAGATCGCTCGGGCCGACGCCAGCCTGCGCGTAGGCGATGTCGGCGGCCCTGCGGGTGAGCGTGTTGACGTTCGGGAGGACCTGGCAGCCCTCTTCGTAGGGGTCGGTGGTTAGCACCGATGCCGACACCTTCACCGCACGCCGTCGCTGCTGAAGTGACAGCGACTTCAGCGTCTCGCCGTTGCACACCACCGCCGCTGCGGCGCCGTCGCAGTTGGCCGAGCACATCGGGCGTGTGTTGGGGTACGCGATCATGACGTCGTTCATGATCTGCTCCAGCGTGAACTTCTTCTGATAGGAGGCGAGCGGGTTGAGAGTTGAGTGGGCGTGGTTCTTCTCGCTGATCTTGGCGAAGAGCTCGAAGCCCGTACCGCCGTACTTGTGGCCGTACTCCATGCCGATTTGGGCGAATACGCCGGGCATGGTCTCGGTGCCGATCCGGCCATCGACCGGTGCGACCGCACCGTAACGACCCGCCGGCGTCCACGTGTCGGCATCCTTCTTCTTGGTACCGCCCCCGCCGAGCAGACCCGCGCCGGCCAGCTTCTCAACGCCGACGGCCAGGCCATAGTCGACTTCGCCGGCCTTGACCGCCATGATGGCGGTCCGCAGTGCAGTGGCGCCGGTCGCGCACGCATTGGCGACGTTGTAGACCGGGATGCCAGTCTGGCCGATTTGCTTCTGCAACTGCTGGCCGATACCGGCACTCGCGTTCATCAAGTTGCCGGCCGCAAGGACACCGACGTCCCTCATGGTGATATCTGCGTCGGACAGCGCACCCATGGCTGCCTCGGCGGCCAGGTCGACGGTGTCGAGCTCGCGGTGTTTGCCGAACTTGGTCATCCGGATTCCGAGGATCCATACCTCGTCGCTGGCGCTCATCGTCGGTGCTCCTTCGTCAGGGTAGTAATGTCCTCCGTCACGCGACGGGCTCGAAGCCGAAACCAATAGCGTCGGTGCCCGCGGAGTCGGTACCGATGGAGGAGGTTGTGAGCCGCACCTTCATGCCATCGTGGACGTGCTCGGGATCGGGTTCGACGTTGATCAGGTTGGCGCGGACTTGGGTTCCGGCACAATCAACAATTGCGGCCACGAACGGGGTCGGGATTCCAGGTGCTGCGAACGCGACGATCGTGAACGCGCGGACGATGCCCTCGGTAGCGATCGGGACCGCCCTAAACTCGGTGGCAAAGCAGCCGGCGCAGGCGTTGCGTCGGTCGAAGAACCGGGCACCACAGCTCGTGCACTCCTGTGCGACCAAGTGCGGTTCGCCCTCGTCCAGCACCAGATAGTCGACTAGTGGTATTTGCTCGGCCATGTGAACCTCCGATGTCAGCGCTGTCGACATTAGCGCCTTCGAGCACGCCGGCACAGCTGGGCGTCGGCCCGATACTTCGAAGCAGGTGCCGCATGCCAGCGGCGCAACTGCTGGTGCCCGTAGACGCCCTCGGTATAGGCCGTCTCGGCGTGCCGGGTGAGGTCGACACCGCTCACCTCGTCCTCGGCGCCGACCCGGAACCCCATGAAACGCTGGATCAGCCTGGCCAGCCCGTAGCTCACCGCGAAGGCGTAGAGGCCGACCACCATCATCGCCAGAGCCTGCTTGCCGAGTTGGCCCATTCCGCCGCCGTAGAAAAGTCCCTGCGGGCCGTGGGTCATCACCGCGGTGGCGAGCAGCCCGATCAACAGCACACCGACGACTCCACCGACAAAGTGCACGCGATGACAGTGTGACGCGTTGCAGGGTTTGATTCCTGCCCTATCGAGCGTTATCGAACCACCTACGAGTCGAGCGTACCGGCCGCCAGCGCGGCCGCATTGATTTTGGTGAGCACCTCATGCAGATGCTCGAGCTCGGCGAGCTCGACAGCGAGCCGTTGGACTACCGCCGGTGGAACCTTGAGCGCCTGCCGGCGTAGATTGCGGCCCTTCGGGGTCAGGTCCACGTGGGTTGTGCGCTCGTCGGTGGCGCTGCGCATCCGCGTGATCAGGTCCTGCGCCTGCAGCCGTTTGAGCATCGGCGACAGGGTGGCCGAATCCATCTGCAGTAACGCGGCTATGTCCTTGACCGACAGCGGCTTTCCGCCCGATTTCGCGTTGTCCCACAGCGTCAGCATCACGAGATACTGCGGATGGGTCAGCCCGAGGGGTTCCAGCAACGGCCGGTAGACCGCGAGCACCGCGCGGTTGGTGATGGCAAGCGCGAAACAAACCTGGCGCTCCAGTGACAGTGGGTCGATGTCCTCAGCAACTCCTTTGGCCATGGTGCCATCGTACCCGTGTAGTTAGGGGACTATGCGCTAGCACCAGATCTATTAGTGCACTATGCATTTTGCGGGGCATGTTGACCAGGCTCGCTGACAACAGTGGTCATCGTGCTTGTCAGCGTGCGTCCGAGCTTCCGCATTTGCCGCGAAAACGCTTGCACCGTAACAGTTGCCGTCTTCTTTGCACGCGGGTTGTTCGCGCGCTGCCGCTCACGCGGCGGGTGAGCAGGATCACGCCTCCCGCATGCTTGGCTAGAACGGGCTGCTGTTCTCCTGCCACTTGGCCGAATCGGGTCGCGGTCCGTAACGACGAACATAGTCGTCGTGAATGTGGGCATCTTTCTCGCGTTTGATCACGTCGACCAGGTTCGGGTCCAGGCCGTGCTGGACCAGCCGGTGTCGACGCCACACCTTGTTCAACGCCAGCGCCATCAGCAAGAACCAGATGTAGAGCGGCGCCGTCATCTCCGTATGCACATACAACGATGCCGGCAGCAGCCATAACGGGGCGAGAACAAAGAGCGGGGGAATCGCGAACCGGATCAGATGTCGACGGATGGCTCCCTCACCGGCCAGGTCGTGGGCGACCCAGTCCCGCATCGAGTCGGGCAGGCATCGTCCATACGAGTAGGCGATGTGCTGCAAGACGCTGGGGCGAGCGGTGGCCATGGTCGCTCCTAAAAGTCGGTGGTTTCAACAAAGCCGCAGGCAGTGCCGATATGTTTGTATCGTACCCTAGTAGTTAGCGTACTAACTATGTCTCGGTCGTCACACCGGCCTGAGTTTGCCACGCCCGGGCCCAGCCACGTCAAAGCAGCGACTGCGCGCAGCCCCGCGGGGGGGACTTCTGCGACCTCCGCCGTGGCTCGGAGAGTTGTCAGTGGACGTCACGCACGTAGCGGTGGTCTTCGGCTACGTCTGGAAAATCGAACCCGTCGCGGCGATGACCGAAGACGAGGTGGTCTCCGCGATCGCACCAAAAATCCAGCGCTACATCGAGGGGGGCCTGTCCACGTCGCAAGTCCCTCCGGTTTGGGAAAGCCCCGATGGCTCGTCGGGCAGTGCGTCGACCTCATTCGGTTCTTCAAGGTAGGCCACGATGGCGTCGGTCAATGTCTGCCGTGCCACGTCGAGGTCTGAGTAGCTGCCGAGTTGGCGTTCGGAGACGATCCCGCGCATCGCGCCGGGGATGAGTGCGGCGACCCCCTGCACACGGCTCGGATCTAGTGCTAACCCTGCGAAGGCATTCTGGCACGTTTCCAGCCACCCTTGTCCCCATGAGGACAGTTCTGCGGCAGTGCGTGGATAGAGCCGCTCGAGTTCGCCGGGGTCACGCGGCAACGCCGCTCGCAGATTCTCGATGGCGCGGGAATCGGTGGATGTGAGGCCGTCGTAGAGGGTGTCGATGATCTCTTGCACGCGGCGGCTCAGCGGAGCGGTGGTGTCGTTGAATGTCAGCACACGTGCCCGACGTTCGGCGGTGTAGTGCAGCACGGCGGCCCACAGTCCGTCGTTGTCGCCGAACTGGTATTTCACCGCACCCCAGGTCGCGCCCATGTCTCGAGCGATCCTGCTGGCCGACACCGCATCTGGGCGGCCCGAAGCCAGTGCGTGAAGCGCCGCATTGAGCATGTTCTCGCGGGTGGCATGCCCACGCCTGTTCCCACGTCGCGCAGCAACGCCCGCATCGGTCATCCACCGCATGGTAAGCGCGAACGGCCTAGTTTCACAGCGGGCACCGTGATATTTTCACAGTACCCACTGTTATTCGGGGCTGTCTCCGGTCAGGCCAACACGCAGGCAGTACTGCGGGAGAGGACACCAAGATGGCAAAGCCGCCATTGTCGATGAAGCCGACGGGCTGGTTTCAGGTCGCGTGGTCTGCCGAGGTGGGTATCGGCGAGATCCATTCGATGAAGTACTTCGATCGCGAACTGGTCGCCTGGCGATCGCAGTCGGGTCAAGCGGTAGTGATGGACGCCTACTGCGAGCACCTTGGTGCGCATCTCGGGTTTGGTGGTCACGTCGTCGGCGAGGTCATCCAGTGCCCATTTCACGGTTGGCAGTGGAGCGGCGAGGGGCGCAACGTGTGTATCCCGTATCAGGACCGTCCGAACCGCGGGAAGCGCGTGCGGACCTATCCCGTCGTCGAGCAAAACGAGTCCATCTACATCTGGCACGACATCGACGGCCGGGAACCGTATTTCGACGCACCCGACGTGTTCGCCAGCTTCAACGACGGCAGCAGCGCCGACGACTACTACCCGCAGCAGCGCCTCTATCGCGAAGGGCTGGAACTTCATCCCCAGTACGTGTTGGAGAACGGCGTGGACTTCGCGCATTTCAAATACGTGCACCAGACACCGATCGTGCCGGTCTTCACGCGTCACGATTTCGCCGAACCGGTCTCCTATGTCGACTTCACCATCACCTTCGAAGGCGACGAGCATCAATCCATCGACGACGTCGCAAGCGGCGTTGAGGCGATCAACGGCGGACTGGGCGTTGCGGTGACCAAGAGCAGCGGGATGATCGACAACCGCACCATCTCTGCGATCACCCCGGTGGACGAGCGCACCTGCGATGTTCGCTTCATGGTCTATATCGGCCGCGTGGCCGGCAAGGACTCACCGAAGGCACAGGCCAGAGCTGCAGAGTTCGGAAACGAGGTCATCCGGCAGTTCTGCCAGGACGTTCACATCTGGTCCCACCAGCGCTACTCGGACCCGCCCGCTCTGGCGAACGCCGAGCAGGAAGGCTTCACCGCGATCCGCAACTGGGCTCTCCAGTTCTATCCCGACGGACTCGGCGGCAGTGCAGCCGAGTTGCGATCCAAGTCTCCGGCCACCACCTCCTAAACATCGATCCGGCAGAAAGGCCAACTCCATGAACGGCACACCGATCCGCGTGTTTCAGGTCGCCACGGGCAATGTCGGCTCCGAGATGATCAAGCGAATCGCTACTCAACCTGACTTGGAACTTGTTGGCGTGCACTGCTATTCACCGGAAAAGATAGGTAAGGACGCAGGCGGGCTCGCCGGGATTGCGCCGAACGGTGTGAAGGCAACCGGTTCGATCGAAGAGATCATCGCCGCCAGGCCCGACGTGCTCACCTTCCACGGCGTATTCCCCGACGAGGACCTCTATGTCAAGGTGCTCGAAGCGGGAATCAACGTCGTGACCACCGCTGACTGGATCACCGGCTGGCACCGCGACACCAACCATCCGCACCCGTCAGGCAAACCCGTAACGCAGCTCCTGTCCGACGCGTGCGCGAAGGGTGGCGCGAGCTTCTACGGCACCGGCATGAACCCAGGGCTGAATCAGATCCTGGGGGTGGTGTGTTCGGCCGATGTGGCCGAGATCGAGAACATCGTCACCATCGAGTCCGTGGACGTGTCGTGTCACCACAGCAAGGACACCTGGATCGAGGTCGGCTACGGACTGCCCGTCGATGACCCGAGCATCCCCGGCAAGCTGGAGAAGTACACCAGGGTCTTCGCCGACAGCGTGCTGATGATGGCCGACTGCTTCGGGCTGGAACTCGACGAGGTGAAGTTCAGCTGCGAACTCGGTGCATGTACCAAGGACGTCAACCTCGGCTGGTACACGCTGCCCAAGGGGTCATTGGGTGGCAACTACATCAAATACCAAGGCATGGTCGACGCCGTCCCGAAGGTAGAGACGCACCTGGAGTGGCAGATGACCCCGCACACCGCCCCGAACTGGGATATCAAGGGCTGCTACATCACCCAGATCAAGGGTGACCCGAACATCTACAACAAGCACATGATTTTCCCCAGAGCCGGAGTCGACCTGTCCAATCCCGATAACTTCGCCTCGATTGGCATGACCGTCACTGGTATGCCCGCCCTCAACGCCATCAAGTCAGTGGTCGCCGCACCGCCAGGGCTGCTCACCAGCGCCGACCTGCCCCTGCGTGGGTTCGCCGGCCGATTCAAACAGACCTGACCCCGACGGGGCTGCCCCGGAGCTGTCCGGTCCACCGAGCAAGTGCAGCCGCCCACGTCGACCGGGTGGCCCCGAGCGCGCTGCCCTCGTGGGATCGCAACTGCTCGGCTTTGCGGTGGTTCGCTACATTCTCTGCATCCCTGCGCTCGCCGGCATGGACGACGCAAACTGCTACCGGATGTGGAAGTGTCCGGGTTCCGGTTCAGCCAGCATGGACGCCAATGTTGCACGGTCGTACGGCCACAGATCGATGGTGCTGTTCGCGGTGAGGTACCACGAGTTGCAGCCGGTGTTCCAGACGGTCGGTGTCATGGCCTCGGCCACGTCGGCGTTGAACTCGTCGGTCGCTTCCTCGGTCACCTCGATCGAGGTTGCCGCACCGTGGCGCAGCATCTCCAGGAACCCGACGATGTAGCTGGCCGTCCGTTCGGCTGAGTACTGCAGTGAGATGGATCCGGTGGGGGAGTTCGGACCGAGGACGGTGAACAGGTTGGGGAATCCTGGTATGGCGGTCATCCGGTATGCCCTCGGGCCGCCGGCCCAGGCCTTGTCGATGGTGAGGCCGTCGCGGCCGGTGATGTCCATCGGCCGCATGTAGTTGTGCGTCTGGAATCCCGTGGCCAGGACGATGACATCTGCCGGCCGATGGCGACCTTCCTCGGTACGGATCCCGGTACGCGTCACTTTGATAATCCGGTCGGTCACCAGCTCCGCATTGTCGGATTGGATTGCGCGATAGTACGTTCCGGAGACCACCTGGCGTTTGCAGAGCGGCTCGTAATCGGGGGTCAGCTGGGTTCGTAAGGTGTGGTCGCGCACCTGCAGGCGCAGACACAGACGAGCGTAGGCCTGGACAACGCGGCGTCGCCACGATGGGCGGGTGGTGATGTCGGCCAGGATTCCCGATCCCCAGAGCAGAGTTCGGTACAGCGCATCGTGTGCCGTCGGGAATCGCTTCAGCGCGACGCCGACAACAGCGCTCTGGCGCAACGACATCGGCGCCCACAGAATCCACTGCGGGGAGCGGACGTAGTGGGCGATCGACGTTGCGCGGGGCGCGAGGGCGGACACGATCTGCACGCCCGTGGATCCGGTACCGATGACCGCGATGCGCCTTCCGTCGGTGCAGATTTCGTCGTCCCAGCGCGCGGTATGGACAACCCGGCCGGTGAAGTCGTCGAGTCCGGGGATGTCCGGTATGGCGGGATGATGCAGCACGCCGGTGGCACAGACGACAACGTCGGCCTCGACCTCCTCGCCACCGGTCGTGATCAGCGTCCAGCTGGCGGTGTCCTCACACCATTGTGCGGCAACGACTTCGGTGTTCAACCGGATATGCTTGCCAAGCCCGAGTGAATCCACGACCTCACGGTGGTACTGCTGGATGTCGCTGCCGCCGGCCCAGACATGTGCCCAATCGGCTTTCGGCGCGAACCCGAACTGGTAGAGCTGAGAAGGCACATCGCAGGTGAGGCCCGGATAGCGATTCCAATGCCACACTCCGCCCACGTCAGAAGCTTTCTCGAGCACGCGGACATCGGTGAAGCCTCGCTTGGTGAAGATATGGAGCGCGGTGATCCCGGCGAGGCCCGCGCCGATGATCACGACGCGTGGTTGGACCCCCTCGCGCCGACTCATGCGCCGATCTTGCTGTCGGCCAGTGCTCGACGCACGCCTGGCGCCGACGCCATCGGTGCGATGACGTAGACGAAGTCGGAATCGTCGGGTTCTACGAGGTCAACCGACGCGGTTGACCCGGCCCCGCCGTCGAGATACATCCGATCACCGATTGTCACCGGCGCCATCCATCCGGGGATGGTCCATGCCGCCCGAAGCGCCCCTCCCACAGTTGCTTTCGGCGATTCCATGGACCCAACGCCTTCGCAAGGGAAGCCGCCGGCCAGGCGTTGTAGCCACCCGGGGCGCTGGCGTCGCTGAGGGCGGCCACGAACGACAGCGTCACGACACCACGGGCAGGCGGTGTTCGATGACGGCCAATGCGTGTTCGGCCCATCGAATATTTTCTTGTTCGAACGATATTCCGCGCAGCAGCGTCAAGTAGGGGCCCACCCGTTCGGCTTGGGCGAGGTAATCCTGCTCGGTGCTGCCGTCGAGCAAGCGGGTCCGTAACCGTTCGTAGCGCTGGAGTTTGGCGGTCGCCCATCGCAGTCGTTCGACGATGAAGTCACGGACAGTGTGCGCGTTACCCGCATCGGAAGCCTGGACTTTGATCAGCAGTTCATCGCGGATCACCGAGGGCTTCGGCGCCCTGGCAGTGAACTGCTGGATCGCGTCGCGGCCGGCCCCAGTCAGCGAGTACACGCGCTTGTTGGGCCGGCGCTCTTGGTGAACGACGCGCGCCTGGATGAGGCCTTGCTCGGCTAGCCGGTCGAGTTCGCGATACAGCTGCTGCGGGGTGGCCATCCAGAAGTTGGACACCGAGGCATCGAAGCCTTTGGCCAGGTCATATCCGGACGACTCGCCCTCGAGGAGTGCGGCCAACACCGCGTCACGGAGCGACATCGGCTGATAGTACAACGATGCTACTAATCAATAAAGTGATGTAATCGCCTATGGACATGCGGGCGGGCGCCCTCTACCGTCGATCTCGCCTACTCAACAAATTGACTATGTGAGGTATCTCATGCATCCCTTCCGCAAGGCAGTCGAGGACCGCGACGAGGCCGCCATCCAGGCGATGCTGGCCGATACCGTGGTGTTCACCAGCCCGGTGGCGTTCAAGCCGTACGTCGGCAAGCCGATCACCGCGGCGATCCTGCGCGGCGTGTTGCGGGTCTTCGAGGACTTTCACTACGTTCGTGAAATTGCCGACAGCAACGGCCGGGACCACGCGTTCGTGTTCGAGGCCAAGGTATCCGGGGTGGCCGGCAAGAAGATCACCGGTTGCGACTTCCTGCACTTCAACGACGACGGTCTGATCGACGACTTCATGGTGATGGTGCGACCGCTGTCGGGTGCGACGGCGCTGTCGGAGGCGATGGGCGCCCAGTTCGATCGGATCCAGCAGGAGGCTATCGAGTTCACCACCGCGTAGGCGGTGCCACCGCTTGCCGGGCATGCTGGGTCACGGTGAATTCCTGAGTACGAAAGGGTGCAGATCATGCGGATCGGATTGGCCATCAATTACGCGGGCGGCTTCAAGGACGTGGCCGCCGAGGTGGCCGACCTCGAGCGAGCCGGGTTGGACATCGTCTTTGTCCCCGAGGCGTATTCGTTCGACGCGGTGAGCGCGCTGGGCTACCTGGCAGCTGTCACCGAACGGGTTCAACTGGCCTCGGGCATCCTGCAGCTCTACACCCGGACGCCCACCCTGACCGCGATGACCGCGGCCGGTCTCGACTACGTGTCCGACGGCCGCTTCACCCTCGGCCTGGGCGCCTCCGGCCCACAGGTCATCGAGGGTTTCCATGGTGTGCCCTACGACGCCCCGATTGCCCGCACCCGCGAAGTCATCGACATCTGCCGTCAGGTGTGGCGTCGCGAATACCTGCAATACCAGGGCAAGTACTACACCATCCCGCTGCCGGCCGACCAGGGCACCGGACTCGGAAAACCGCTCAAGCTCATCAATCAACCTGTCCGGCAACGTATCCCGATACTGGTGGCCGCGCTGGGACCCAAGAACGTCGAGCTGGCAGCCGAGATCGCCGAGGGCTGGCAACCGATCTTCTACCTGCCCGAGAAGGCGCAGGACGTGTGGGGTGAGGCCCTGGCCGCCGGCCGGGCAAAGCGCGACCCCGCGTTGGGGGAGCTCGACGTGTATGCCGGCCCGGTGCTGGCCATCGGCGAAAACGTCGAGCCGCTGCGCGAATTCGTCAAACCGCAGCTGGCGCTCTACATCGGTGGAATGGGGGCCAAGGGCAAGAACTTCTACCACGCCCTGGCCACCAAGTACGGCTACGGACCTCAAGCCGACCGGATCCAAGAGCTCTACCTGGCCGGCGACAAGGACGGCGCCGCCAAGGTTGTGCCCGACGAACTCGTGCGGGACGTCAACCTGATCGGCACCCGCGATTTCGTCAAGGAGCGTGTGGCGGCGTTCCGCGAGGCCGGGGTGACCAGTTTGAACGTGGCACCTATCGCGGCAACGCCAGCCGAGAGGATCAGGCTCGTCGAGACGCTTCGCCAACTGCTTGACTAAATCGCCTGCAATTCACTGCGGTGCTCGAACCGATTCGCGGCGTGGGGCACTCGGGTGAGCGATCGTTGTCCTGGCCGGATTGGACAAACTCAGCGACACTGCCCTCGACATTCTCGGGCATCGGTTGGTGCGGCGGCGCAGCTAGCTGCTAGCTGGGTCAGGTCGCTGGGCAACTCGTCGCTCAGCATGGCCTGGGCGAGCAGTTCACCGAGCAGCGGCCCGAACTTCATGAGGTTGCTGCCGACGAACGCGACGACGCGGCCGCGGCGTGCCACCGTCCAGCCGTCGCCGCTCGAGTCGAGCCACGGGGCGCCAACCGTAACGCAGTGCACCTGATCCACGGGCGACAGCGACGGGAACAACGCGCGCACAGTCGCCGCGTCTGGCATCTCCTGCCCGAAGGCCCAGCGGCCCGTGCTGCCAAGCGGCAACCCGTAGCCCTCGGGCGCGGACAGGCACGCGGTGCCGGTGGCGTCGACGCCCTCGTAGGTGAAGCGAGTGTGCGGGGTGAACTCGACGCCGAGCGGGCCGAAGAGCGCCGGCGTCTGGACCCCCGCGCAGATGAGCACGCGGTCACCGCGCACCACGGTGCCGTCCGCAAGGGCCGTCGAGCCGTCGCTGGCGACCGACACGACCTCGCCGCGGTGGATGGCCACCCGCCGCGCCAAAGTGCCCAGCGCGCGGCGGATCCGCAGGCTGCCGCCCAGCGGATCGAGTAGCCCGATCTCCCACGGCGCAGCCGCGAATGGAATCCGCGCCGCGATCTCGGACCGGTCAAGCCAGGAGAACGCGGCGCCGGCATCCTTCATCGCCGCCGCGGTGTCGTCGCGGGCGCCGACGGCGATAAAGCCTTCGGAGCCAAGCAGCAGCCCCGCGCCGAACTCGGCCTCCCAGCGCTGCCAGCCGACGCGGGCCTTCATGGCGAGTGTGCACAACGCCGGGCGCCGGTGCGCGATGCGGAAGATCCGCGCCAGTCCCGCGGACTGCTCGGCGAACGGCTCACCGCGTTCGAACACAATCGCGTGCTCCCCGCGCAGCGACAGCTCATAGGCGGCCGCGAGCCCGCATATCCCCGCGCCGATGATGACGATCACCCGCTTCACCTCCAGCGCTACTAGAAAAAGAACCCGGCGTACGGTGCGTCGAGCACCGCGAACAGCCGATCGGCTACGACAAGCGCCGCCGAATCGGCGGCCCGGGCCAGCCCGGCGACGGTGAGACTGCGCCAGGTGGCGCCACCGAGCAGAACGGCGGCAAGCCCCTCAACACCGATGTGAAGTTGGGGGGGGCGGTCCGTCGGTTCGGCACCGTCGCCCGCGATGGTGAAGCTGGCTGAATTGTTGTGCAACAGAGGGTCATTGACTGCAATGGTGACGTCTCCTTCTCCAACATATCGGCGTGCCGCCAGCGCCTTCTGGGCGTCGACGACGCGCAGCCACGTTTCGTCGTGCACTGCGGTTGCCCGCACGGCCCGCCGATCGAGAAGCAGCCAGGGCAGCGGATCGTCGACGGGCAGCATCCAGAACACCACGCGGTCAACGAGATCGAGCCCGAGCAGGAAACGCAGCAGTCCGAGATAGGCTTCCGTGGTGGGCGCGAAGAAATCCTCGACCACGATGGTGCGCTGGTCGCTCACGAACCACGTCTCGGTGTCGATGGGACGGTAGCGGGCGAATCCCGACTCGGATCCTGGTTCACCGTGCACCGCGACATAGGAAGCCCCCGAGAACGATTCGGTACGCAGCCGCAAGCCCTGCCACCACACCTCCGGGCGGTCAATGGTTCCCGGCCGGGACGGACGATTCCCGGCATAGATCCGCGGCAGTACATCCCAAGCATCGGCCGCGTCGAGCAGTCGCACCCGACCGCCGGGCCCGACATCGGGACGCAGCGCCGCCCGTGCCGTTGCAACCTCTACGGTCTGCGACGAACTCGCTACGCCGTAGCCATACCGCTCGTAGATCGTCGCCTCCGACGCGCGCAACGTTGCAACCACCTCACCCCGCGCCGCGATGTCGCGCAACTGATGATCCATCAGGTCGGTGGCGATACCTTTTCGGGTGAACGACGGCAGCACCCCGATGTGTGTCACAGCGGCGTGACGCACGACCGCTCCGCCGGGAAGTGTCAGTCCGCTCGTCACGGCTTCAGCGGTGCCGACGAGTTGGCCTTCGACGAACGCTCCGACGGTACGGCCGGGTTCGAGCAACTTGGTGATCTGGCCGCGCGGCAGGTTCGACAGGGGTGGTAAGCCGACCATGGCGGCGCGAAACACGTTAGCCGCGGCGATGAGGTCGTCCTCGCTGTCGAGAACGCGAATGTCGGTGGTCATGCGGCCATCATGGCTGGTGCCCTCGGCGGGAGCCAGTGCCACCGCAGTGCGGTATCTAACGGATGGGCAGACCGGTCAGCGCCCGCGAAATCACCAGGCGCTGGATCTCGCTGGTTCCCTCGAAGATCGTGAAGATCTTTGCGTCGCGGTGCATCCTCTCCACGGGGTAGTCGCGGGTATACCCGTTGCCGCCCAGGATCTGGATGGCCTCGTCGGTGACATAGACCGCGGTCTCGCTTGCCACCAGCTTGGCCATCGAGCCCTCGGCCGAGTCGAAGCTCTGGTTGTTGCGCGCCATCCAGCCGGCCCGCCACACCAGCAGACGAGCCGCGTCGACGCGGCTTTTCATGTCCGCCAGCTTGAACGCCACCGCCTGGAATTCACCGATCTTGCGGCCGAATTGCTCACGCTGGCAAGCGTATTCGAGGGCATACTCATACGCGGCCCGGGCCACGCCGACGGCCATCGCGCCGACAGTGGGCCGGGTGCGCTCGAAGGTCTTCATCGCCGCCTGCCCGCCCGTGGAGGCACCGGATTTGACCCGGGCGATCCGCGCTTCGAACTTCTCCCGGCCGCCGAGGATCATGTCCTCGGGCAGGCGGACGTTGTCGAGCACCACCTCGGCGGTATGGGAAGCGCGGATCCCGTGCTTCTTGAATTTCTGGCCCTGAGCCAGACCTTTGGTGCCCGGTGGGATGACGAAGGTGGCCTGGCCGCGGGTGCCGAGTTCGGGATAGACCGATACCACCACGATGTGCACGTTGGCGATACCGCCGTTGGTCGCCCAGGTCTTGGTGCCGTTGAGAACCCACTCACGGGCCGCTTCGTCGTAGCGCGCACGAGTGCGGATGGCGCCGACGTCAGAACCCGCATCGGGCTCCGATGAGCAGAATGCGCCGAGCTTGGGATCGCCGGGCGTACCAAACATTTCGGGAAGCCAGCGGCCCAGCTGTTCGGGAGTTCCGTTGCCCGCCAACGCCGCTGCAGCCAGGCCGGTGCCCATGATGGACAGCGCGATGCCGGCGTCGCCCCAGAACATCTCCTCGAACGCGGCGAGCATGCCCAGCCCCGTCGGCTCAGCGGCCTGTTGCGCGAAAAAGTCGGGGGAGTAGAGGCCCACCTTGGCGGCCTCCTGGATCACGGGCCACGGTGTTTCCTCTCGTTCGTCCCATTCGGCCGCGGCGGGGCGGATGACCTCGGCCGCGAACTGGTGCACCCAGTCGCGGACCTCGATCACGTCGTCGCTCAGTTGCAGTGAGAACGTCACAGCTCTACTCCTGAAATAGGTTGGTGGTTAACGGTTTCTGTGGTTGGTGTAATGCGCGAGGACGCTGATCGTCTGGTTGACCCACGCCTCGAAGTAGTGATCGTCCTCGATGTTGCCGGGCGAGTGGCCGGTCAGCGCTTGCAGCGTCGCGGCGTAGGACAGTTCGTCGGCGAACCGCTGGTAGGCGTTGTCGGTGATGACCTGCCATGTCTTCTCGTCGAGATCGCCGAGCTCGTCGGGTTCGCGCAGCATGACCTTGAGCAGATCCTCGCTTTGGGTGGGGCCGTTCGTCAGGTTTGGCATACGTGCCGTGCCGCGCCGCAACATCGTTATGGATCGGCGTCAGCCTTGGCCAGTCGTGAGTGCAGCATTGAACGTTCTGCTCGGCCGCATCACCGCCGTGGTCTTGTCGGTGTCCGGCGCGTAGTAGCCGCCGACGTCCACCGGCTCGCCCTGTACCTCGGTGAGTTCGGCCACGATCGCGTCTTCGTTCTCGGTCAACGCATCGGCTAGTGCGGCGAAGCGTTCCCGCCAGCTCCGGGTCATCGGTCTGCGCGGCAAGTTCCTGCGCCCAGTACATGGCGAGGTAGAACTGGCTGCCACGGTTGTCGAGTTCACCGGTCTTGCGCGACGGGTTCTTGTTGTTGTCCAGCAGCTTGCCGGTCGCGGCATCCAGCGTCTTGGCCAGGATCTTGGCGCGCGTTGTTGCCGGTCTTGATGCCCATGTCTTCCAGACTGGCGCCCAGCGCGAGGAACTCACCGAGCGAATCCCAGCGCAGATGATTCTCCTCCACCAGTTGCTTGACATGCTTGGGCGCCGAACCGCCCGCTCCCGTTTCGTACATTCCGCCGCCGGCCATCAGCGGCACGATGGACAGCATCTTGGCGCTGGTGCCCAGCTCCAGGATCGGGAACAGGTCGGTGAGGTAGTCGCGCAGGATGTTGCCGGTGGCGGCGATGGTATCCAGCCCGCGGATCAGGCGCTCCAGTGTGTACCGCATGGCACGCACCTGCGACATGATCTGGATGTCGAGGCCACTCGGTGTCGTGATCCTCCAGGTATGTCTGAACCTTCTTGCTCAGCTCGTTCTCGTGCGGCCGGTACGGGTCCAGCCAGAACAACACCGGCATGCCGGAGTTGCGTGCACGGGTGACGGCCAGCTTGACCCAGTCGCGGATCGGTGCGTCCTTGACGACGGGCATGCGCCAGATGTCGCCGGCTTCCACATTCTGCGTCAGCAGCACCTCGCCGGTGGCGAGGTCGACGATGTTGGCGACGCCGTCCTCGGGAATCTCGAACGTCTTGTCGTGTGAGCCGTACTCCTCGGCCTGCTGCGCCATCAGGCCGACGTTCGGGACGGTGCCCATGGTCGTCGGGTCGAACGCGCCGTTGGTCTTGCAGAAGTTGATGATCTTCCTGGTAGATGCGGGAGAAGGTGGACTCAGGGTTCACGGCCTTGGTGTCCTTCGTCCGACCGTCGGCGCCGTACATCTTGCCGCCGGCACGGATCATCGCCGGCATCGAGGCGTCCACGATCACGTCACTGGGCGAATGGAAGTTCGAGATTCCCCTGGCCGAGTCGACCATGGCCAGCTCGGGGCGGTGCTCGTGGCAGTCGTGCAGGTCCTGGATGATCTCGTCGCGCTGCGATGCGGGCAGCGACTCGATCTTGCTGTAGAGATCCGACCAACCCGTTGTTGACGTTTACACCCAGTTCGTCGAACAGCTCCTGGTGCTTGGCGAAGGCGTCCTTGTAGAAGATCTTCACCGCGTGGCCGAAGACGATGGGGTGCGAGACCTTCATCATCGTCGCCTTGACGTGCAGCGAGAACATCACGCCGGTCTTGTAGCGCATCCTCCATCTGCTCCTCGTAGAACTCGCACAAGCGCCTTCTTGCTCATGAACATGCTGTCGATGATGTCGCCGTCCCCCAGCGACACCTCGGGCTTGAGCACGATCGTCTCGCCGCTCTTGGTCACCAGCTCCATCTTCACGTCGCGCGCGCGGTCCAGAGTCATCGACTTCTCGCCGTGATAGAAGTCGCCGTGCCGCATGGTCGCCACATGAGTGCGCGAGGCCATCGACCACTCGGCCATGCTGTGCGGGTGCTTGCGCGCGTACTCCTTCACCGCCTTGGGTGCGCGGCGGTCCGAGTTGCCTTCGCGCAGCACCGGGTTCACCGCGCTGCCCAAGCAATTGGCGTAGCGCTTTCGGAGGCCCTTTTCCTCGTCGGTCTTCGGATCTTGCCGGATAGTCCGGCAGCTTGTAGCCCTTGCCTTGCAGTTCCTTGATGGCGGCCACGAGCTGAGGCACCGAGGCGCTGATGTTCGGCAGCTTGATGATGTTGGTGTCTGGTAGCTGCGTCAGCCGGCCCAGTTCGGCCAGGTTGTCCGGCACGCGCTGCTCTTCGGTCAGGTAATCGGGAAACTCGGCCAGGATACGTGCCGCCACAGAGATGTCGCTGGATTTGACCTCGATGCCCGCCGGCTCGGTGAAGGCACGCACTATCGGCAGAAAGGCGTAGGTCGCCAGCAGTGGCGCCTCGTCGGTCAGCGTGTAGATGATGGTCGGCTGCTGGGCGCTCATGGTTGTTCTCCCGGCGTCAGTGTCGGTCAGACTTTGAGGGGCTCCGCGTTGTCACGGTGGCTATCAGTATCGCGGCTCCACAACCTCAGCAGATGCCCAGGTGCGGCGAGTTCGGCCGTGCGCCGCTTTTCAGATGTTCTTGTCTCTTCGACCACACTGTCGGGAGTCCCGTCGGGTACGTTCGTCACCACGTCGGCGAGGTATTCCACGGGCTGATCATGATCGATTCCGGCGTGTGTGGCAATGGTGTCCTCGGCACAGCCAGCTCAACTACATCCGACCCGGTACATCACAGCAGACCTTACGAGGCCGCACGCTAGCGCGCAAAGCCAGGCCCGCCAATCGGCCCCAGAAATACGACGACATTGATTGCGCAGCAAACGATTCGGCAAGCAGGGTGGCTCGGCTTCGATCACTTTCCCTTTCCTCTCAGGCCGTCGAGGGCCACGTCGGTCACCCTCTCGGCCAACTCGGCGTTGTAGCTTTGCATAGCTTGACACCCGACCAGGAGCGTTTTTACCTCGGACACGCCAACGTCCAACCGGACGGTGCCCGTGTGCCGGGCGGTGCTCAACAGGTCGGCGATAAGGCCCAAGAAGTCCTCCTCGGCCTGGGGGACTGCGGTGTTGACGTCGATCCCGACGCCGGCCAGGGCCTCGACAAGGCCGCGATCGGTGGCTCCCCACTGCAACACCATCGACCGCAGAAACGTGAACAGCGCTTCGCCGGGCTGCTCGGACTTGAGCAGGGCGTAGCCCTCGTCGACGATGCGGTTCATCCGGTCGGCGATCACCGCCTGAAATAGCGCCTTCTTGGTCGGGAAATGCCGGTACACCGTGCCCGCACCAACTCCCGCGCGCCGGGCGATCTCGTCAATCGGCACCGATAAACCGTCGGCCGCAAAGGTCTGGTAGGCGACCTCCAACACGCGCGCCCGGTTGCGGGCCGCGTCGGCGCGGACCGACCGATCGCTTGGAGCCACGTCACACCTCCGCGGGGTTCAGCGGGCATCGACGAAACGGGGCGTGCGTTCCGTATAGTTCGGGTCAAGCGGAGCGCTCGCCCCGTTTAGTGGATCATAGCGAGGAGCGCCTCATGACCAAATGGACTGCTGCCGACATTCCCGACCAGACCGGCGGCATCCAGCGCCCAGTCTCACGACATCGAGCTGCAGCGGCGGCTGTGGACGGTCTCCGAAGAACTCACCGGGGTTGTCTATTCCGTGGGCCGACCACGGTTCTCTTCAGCGGACTCCGCCCGAAGGTTTCTGGCGCCCTTCACATTCCGTAGTCCTGAACAATTCACGCAGCCGATGCACCCCACACAGTCGGTGCAGCGCACACACCCGATACAGGCCACGCATCGGGTGCAGGCGATGCATGCCAGGCATGCCACGCATTCCCGGGCGGCTATGCATAACACAGTCAACAGACTGGCGATCACCGCGACGCTGCCGGCGGTGCCCGCCGAGCCTGCGACCGCGACGCTGCCGGCGGTGCCCGCCGAGCCTGCGACCGCGACGCTGCCTGCGGTCGCTACCGAGCCTGCGACCGCGACGCTGCCTGCGGTCGCTACCGATCCCGCGACCGCGACGCTGTCTATGCTGGCTATCGAGCCCACAACGGTGCCACTGTCGACGGCGACCGCCGAATCCCACGGAACTGCCATGGACCCCATCATCTCAGCCATGCGATCGAAGCTGAAGGATGCGTTCGGCTTTGGTCCGTGCGTATTTCCGTCTGTGAAGGCCCGAAGGACGGTGCTGCCGTTTGGAAGCATCAGCCCGCGGTCGGCACCGCGTAACCGTGTTGCCGACGGGGTGGTGAGGTTGGGATTCGATGGGCCACCATGGAAGCGGCTGGCCCGTGAGCCCCGTGCCAAGGTGGAGCGTGCCATCGCTTACCGGGAGGTCTGATCTACCGACTCAGTGACGGCGTGTGTCCCGGCTCGGCGACCGGAGAACACGCAGTCGGCCAGTGAAAGCCCGCTGACGTATGAATTGGAGCAGATGCCGGTTGCTGTGCGTCCGGCGCCGAACAAGCCAGGAATCGGCTCACCGGATTCGTTGACGACCGCTCCGGTGCCTTCATCGACTCGGATACCGCCGAGGGTGAGCATCGGAGTCGGGTTGATCAGACTTGGCCGTACGGAAATGTTCAGGAGCGTGTACGGGGCGTGAGTTATTCGGCGCACATATTCTTGAGGCTTTCCGGCGGGGTCGGCCGCCCCGGAGTCGACGGCGTTGTTGTGCGCTTCGACCGTGGCCAGGAGGCCATCAGGATCGATACCGGCGGCCCGTGCGACTTCGACCAGCGACGGGGCCTGTACCGAGTCCGCGAACATCAGCGCAGCGGCCTGGGCGCGCTGAAACCACAACGGCTGCTTGATCAGTTGGCGTCGAGCTTCCCGCATCAACGCGGCATCGGCGAGAATCCATCCTTTACCATCGTGGTTTCTCACCATGGCCTGCCCGACTGCCGCACCGTACCGACTTTCGTCGACGATGCGTTGCCCTCGCTCATCGACGATGATGGCGCTGATGAAGGCACTCGGCGGCGTAATGAAGCGCCACGCCGAGACATTGTCCATCCGCTGTGTGACCGCTCCGACACTCTGAGCAAGCGCGATGCCGCTTCCATCGTCACCGCTGGTCCCCAGTTGAAGGCCGTTTGAGTATTGCGGCGCGAACCGTTGGACCCATTCGGTGTTAGCGATGAAGCCGCCAGCGCAGATGATCACTGCGCGTCGTGCCTCAATCCGCACAGGCTGGGCGTAGCGCCGCTCGAGTTGGTTGAGGCGGCGCTCCATCAGGCGGCGGAGCGGAGGATAGTAGACGCCGGGCTTCGATGACACCCTTGCCAGCGCCGCGTATGTCCGGCGGATTCGGAGCGGTGCGTAGTTCATCGTCATTGCGTCCACCCCGGCCACCCGACCGGAGGAATCCTGGACCAGTTTTGTCGCCCTCGTCTGGGGACGGAGCCGAACACCAAGGGCAAGTGCAGATTTGGCCAGCGGTCCGTATAGCTTCTTGCCAGAGGTGCCTTTTCCCTTCACGCGGTGTCCGCGCTGGACGGGCGGGGTGTGGCAGCGGAATGCCCCGGCGTTCTCGTTACCCGAGTGATACAGGTAGTAGCGATTGTTCGGAAATGATGTCTTGTAGGGACACAGTGTGGAGTCGAACGGCACGCCGTAGTTGTTCAGCCAGCCGATCATTTCGGGGCTGGTGCGCACGAATGATTCCAGGGTCTGTTGGCTGACGGCGTCGCCGACTTCGAGACGAAGGTAAGTCAGCATCTGCTCGAAGCTGTCGCTCACACCGGCCTGTTCCTGAATTGTCGTACCGCCGCCGGCGTAGATGATCCCGCCCGATATTGCAGTGGCACCGCCACCATTTGCGCGGTCCAGCGCGACGACGTCTGCACCCTGTTCGCGGGCGGCGATGGCCGCGCACGCACCTGCCGCGCCAAAGCCGACCACCACGACGTCGGCGGATTCGGCAAAGCGCGCCGACTTGTCACCAGTCATGCCTTTACCCCAATCATATTTCGATCTCGAAAGTGACTGTAACAGGATCTAATTCATGTCCAGTACGTTTGAGCGGGTCGATTGCCAGCACCCATGGAAGCGCTTTTCGCCGGTTTCCGCAGCATCGCTTTCTGGCCAAATCAGCGATCCGGTCATGGGGAGGTCTGGTGCAGCGACTGTCGCCCGGCGTAAGCCGTCACGTGAAGCGAGGTGCTGTCTGAGGGGATTGATCCGCACCGTCGCGGTCCTCCATGTCAGCTACCTCGATATAGCAGCGGGATCTCCTGTGGCTCAGCGCTATCGACCGGTGCCGGATATGTTGATGACCACGGCGGTGATGTTGTCAGGCCCACCCGCACGATTCGCGGCTTCGATCAGAGCCGCGCACGCGTCTCCGGGCAGGTGATGGGAGTCCAGTATCTGCGCCAGGGATGGTTCGTCGACGACTCCGTGCAGGCCGTCGCTGCACAGCAGGATCCGGTCTCCGGCCTGCAGATCCACCGCCGCAGCATCGGGCAGCGCTTGCGGGTACATCGCCACATGCCGGGTCACCGTGGCACGGGCCGGGTGCTCGTCGGCATCCTCGACGTCGACTTCGTGTGCGTCGATCAGATCCTGCAGCAGGGTGTGATCACGAGTCAGGCGCTGTAGCCGCTGCGCGCGGTACAGGTAGGCGCGGCTGTCCCCCAGATGGGCGACCAAAGCGCGCGAACCCGCGATGACCACGGCCACCACCGTGCTGGTGGCCCCGGCAGCGCGGGAATCGGTGTGGGCGTAAGCGCGAAAGTCATCAGAGAATTCTGCGACCGCGCGGCCCAGCGATTCGGGCGCAGCCGAATCGTCGAGGTCATCCGGCTTGAGATGGCGGGCCACATACGTCGGCAGCAACTCGATCACCAGGTGAGCGGCCAGCGCTCCGTCGGTGCTGCGGGCCACACCATCGGCAACGATGAACAAACGCTGCTCGGCATCAGCACCCCAGCGGTCCTGGTTGCTGGATCGTTGGCGGCCGATGTCGCTAAGACCCGCATACTCCATGGCACACAAGGTTAAAGCGCTTCCCGCAACGCCGCGGCCAGTTCGACGGCAGAAGTGTTGCGTGCCCCGCGGTGCACTACTCGCCTGTGAAAAACCATGCCCCCGATGCGCTGCCGGGGTAATGGTCTGGGGACCGGGGACCGCTGAGCGGGTCCCCGATATTCAGGGGGGTAAGTGACCAGGAACAACGTCGGTGTGCGCGCGACGACTGAAAGGAAGTCGAACAGCATCGATTCGCTGACCTCGTCAATCCCCAGGGGGGCAGTTCAACCCCGGGATCGGCGATCCCGAGCAGATCTTCGAACAGCAGCAGATCCTCGGCCTCAGCACCGGGCACCCGGCCGCGGATATGGCAACGTGCGGTCTCACGATCAAGGCCGGTGACCCCGAAGGCGGCGCGCAGCAGCCGACACCTCGCGCACCAGCCGGCTTTTACCGATCCCAGGAGGGTTTCGGGTTGGGCGTGCAGCCATGTCGCGATCTGCGACAACTACGCCACACTTTGGCCATCGACGCTCGCGACCAGTGCGCGGCGTCGGCCGGCTGGCGTTCCAGCGTGGCCACCAGGTCGCGAAGAGACGCGGAGCCCCGGGCGTAATCAGTTGGTGCTGATCAGCCGGACAACGCTTCGAACCACAGCTCTGCTCGCGTGGTGGCGGATTTCGTCGATTCTGGACCGCGTCGGCGGCGGCGGTGCCGAACCCAGCCGGGGGAATAGCGCGAGTGCGTTGCTGCGTTCGATGGCCTGCCGGGCCCCAGGGCGAAATTCGGGCTCCAGTCGGGCAGGGCGCGGCCCCCGGCTTCGCCGATCCCGGCTTTGCGTTCAGTCGTCGGCGATACCGGAGCCGGCGAGTGCGGCCACGGTGTCCTCCCGGTGCAGCACAGATTGTGCGCCGACTTTGAATCGCTCGAAGAGGTCGACGATAGTCTGCCCCTCGGGAGTGTGGCCCCAGATGCTGATTCCCTGGTGAGTGGTTGGTTCCCAGGTCGATTCGTCGACGACGATCGGATTCCAGCCGACTTCCCACTCGAAACCCGATGGTGTCAGAGCGTAATAGGACAGTTCCTTGTCGTTGGTGTGCTGGCCGACCGAGAGCGCCATGTGGAAGCCGAGTTCTTTGACGCGCTGATAGGACGCGGTCATGTCGTCGAGTTCGGTGACCTGGGTGTTGAGGTGCTGAACGTGGGTGCGGATGGGGTTGATCGGCAGCCGGTTGACCGCGGCGATGGCGACCGTGTGGTGGCGTTCATTGACCCGCAGGAACCGGATCTTGAACTTCAGCCCGCTGATCGTCTCGTCGATGTAGTCACTGAGGCGCGCGTCGAAAACGGCAGCGTAGTAGCCACGCATGCGGTGTGGCTTCTTGGTCGCGATGGCGACATGTCCCAACCCACTGTCACCGGTGACGAACCCGCCGTGCGCCGCCATGTGCAGCGGCGCCGAGGCCCGACGGGCTTCGACGTAGATTTCTTGGTCGAGGCCGTTGGGCCCGGGGAACCGAACGAAGCGCTCGACCCCGCGCAGAGCGGCCTCTTCAGTCGAGCCGTCGCTGACCGGGACGCCGTGGCTCCTGATCCTGGCCTCGATGATGTCGAAAGTGTTGTGGTCGTCGGCCTTCCAACCCAGGGCGTTGACGTCCTCGGCCGGTCCGCGTTGCAGCAGGAAGCGGCATTCGTCCTGGTCGAGGCGAAACCGCATGATGCCTGGCAGCGTCTCGTCGAGGTGCATGCCGATGGCATCGCGGCCGAACCGTCGCCAGTCGGCGAACTTCTCGGTCTCGATCACGATGTAGCCGAGGTGGACCTTGCCGAACACCGATGATGGCGCGGTCATGAGATCGCCAGGGTCGAGTCGGGGCGCAGGAAGTCGGCGACGAGCTGATTGAACAGTTCCGCGCGTTCCCACTGCATCCAGTGGCCGGTGTGCGAGGTCATCACCAACTCGGCGTTGGGCATCAGGTTCACCAGTAGCGGTCCGCCGGCAGGGCGGTTGACCTTGTCGTCACGGCCCCACAGAACCAGGGTCGGGTTGGCCAGGAGCTTGAGGCGTTTGTCGCGGGTGAGGTCCATGCGCCACAACGTGCGTAGTCCGGACGGCCGCTGCAACGGGGGATTGGCGACGACCTCCGGGTCGATGGAGGCTTGGTAGCGCAGGTCGATCAGGTCGTCGGGGACCGTCGCACCGTCGTAGACGAGGTAGGTACGGATGAACGTTGCCAGCCTTTCGCGGCTTGGCCCCTCTCCGCCGTAGTAGGACAGCAGGCTTTTCAGGCCGTCGGTGGGCAGGCCGCGGGTGGTGCCGATGCCGCCGGGACCCATCAACACGAGCTTGCCGGCGCGATGCGGCGTGTCCAGGGCCAGGCGAAGCGCTGCCGCGCCCCCATAGGAGTTGCCCACCAGATGCGCTGTGCTGAAACCAAGTTCGTCCATCAGGCCGCGGATCGTGTCGGCCAGGTAGCCGAACGGGTCACTGTGGTCGACGCCTTTGGCCGACCGGCCGTAGCCGGGCATGTCGGGCACGATGACCCGGTAGGACTGGGCGAGGGCGTCGATGTTGCGGGAGTAGTTCGACACCCCCGACGCGCCCGGTCCGCCGCCGTGCAGCATGACCACAGGCGGCGAGCTTCCGCCGGTGTCGGCCACGAGTATCTCCGCGCCTTTGACGCGCACGGTGTATTCCGACACGACCGTCGTCAAGCGGTCATTGGGTGTGGTGTCGCTTGTCATCCTTGGTCCTTCGCCTGGTGAACCGCGCCGGCGGCGAATCCGGCCGGGGGTGGGGGCAGTGGTTGGTTGTCGCCGCCGCCGGCGTAGACGAACCCGTCGGGTCGCACGGCCACGACCGATGCCTTCTTCTTCTCCAGCCAGCGCGTCAGCGATCCATCACGGTCGATGATGCAATCAGCGGCTGGAGCGCTGCCGACCGGGGCGATTCTGATGATGGGTATCCCAGCTGATCGCCAAGCCAGCCACTGGGCTGATGGCCCGGTGTGGAGCACCGTCCACCTGCCACCGATGACGTCATCGAAGCGCAATTTGTCGCCTTTTTCGTCGATGACCCACGGTTGCGGCATCAGCCAGCCGACGGCGCTGTTGCCGTTGCGCGCCAGCAGTCCTTCGCGGTAGCGCGCATCGGGAAGCCACCGGTGTTCGCGCAGCCAGGTGGCGAAGTGGGGCACCCTGGTGACGGTGCGGAAGAAATGGTTGCGCACCGCGGCGCGCAACGGATTGCGTTGGATGATGAGTTTGCCGGTTTTGACCGCGCGGTTGGTGACTTCCTTGACGTGCGGCAGGCGCTCGGCTTGATAGGTGTCCAGCACGGATTCGGGCAGTGATCCGGTCAGAACCGCGTCGAGTTTCCAGCACAGGTTCGCGACGTCGCGCACGCCGGCGCACATGCCCTGCCCGATCCACGGCGGCATCGCGTGAGCTGCATCGCCGGCGAGGAACACCCGGCCCACCCGCCACCGGTCGGCGAACCGGACGTGGTGGCTGTAGCAGGCGAAGCCGAGGATCTTGACGTTGTCGTTGGTGATTCCCTGCCGGTAGAGCACGTTCCAGATCGCGTCATCGGTGAGCAGGTCGTTCTCGTCTTCCTCGTCGTGCACCGGAAACTCCCAGCGGTGATGCCCAAGCGGAGTGGGGCAGTCGACGGTGGGCCGTTCGGGGTTGCAGTGGAATCGGAGCTGCTCATGGCCCGGCCACTCGTTGAGCACTTTGGTGTCGATGACGATCCAACGCTCGGAAAAGGTGCGACCGCCGAATCCGACACCCAGTTGGCCGCGGATGGAACTCGACCCGCCGTCTGCGGCGATCACATACGAAGCACGGATCCGGCGGAACTCGTCGCGAGTGAGGTCGGCGAGCATCAACTCGACACAGTCGGGGTGCTGAATGAGCCGCAGGCATTCGTGTTCGAGCAGGATCGACACGTTGGGGAAGCGGTCCACCCCTTCACGCAAGACCTTGTCCACCGCGGGTTGGTAGATGAACTGCTGCGGCGGGTGGCCGTTACCTCGGTCGACGGGCAGCAGCTTCACGAAGGGCACGCCGTCGGCGTCGACGAAGTTGGCCCCGGCGCCGGGTTGCATGTCGGCGTTGAGTCGATCGGCCAGCCCGACCTGCTGCCAGATGCGGACCACTTCCTCGTCGGTGGAGATGGCGCGTGCGCGGAAATAGATGTCGGGATCGCGCTCCACCACCACGACATTGAGCCCCATCTGGCCCAGCAGGTTGGCCGCGGTGGCGCCGACCGGCCCGTAACCGACGATCGCCACGTCACAGGTTGAGGCGTCACTCATAGCTGTCTCTCATCTCTCCGTGTCCTCGTTGACCGGGGACTTGTTCTGTAGTGATCATTACGGTACTGTAGTGATCGTTACGGAGTCAAGAGTCAGGAATCAGATGGCCAGGAAAGAAGAGCCCGAGCCGCGGCAGCGGCGGGCCGATGGGGAGCTGTCTCGTACCCGGATCCTGGACGCAGCCACCGAGATCGCCGCCGAACGTGGCTACGAGGGGACCAGCATCGGCGCGGTCAGCGCCAAGTGCGGCCTGCCGGCCAGTTCGATCTACTGGCATTTCAGGGACAAGGACGATCTGATTGCCGCCGTCATCGAACGCAGTTTCGCCAACTGGCTGAAGGTCTGGCAGTTGCCCGACGACCTGGTGGCGCGTGACCGCCTGATGGAGGTGGCGGCGGGCACCGCCAAGGCGGTGCTGGACTCCCCGGACTTCCTACGTCTCGGACTGATGCTCGCGCTGGAGCGCCGGCCGGTCGAACCCCGAGCCCGGACAATGTTCGTTCAGGTCAGAGACCAGGCGTTCGATGCGCTCTCGGGCAGCGTGCGGGAACTCGCTCCGGGCCTGACGGACGAACAGGTGGCGCAGCTCGCCACCTACGCGATCGCCGGCGCCGACGGACTGTTCATCGCAAAAGAGATCGGGGGCGACAGCGTCGACCTGATCGGTTTGTTCCGCGTGCACGGCCAGGCCCTGTATGACACCGCGCTGCGCATGATCGAGGAGAACGAAAGCCGATGACACTGATCGCCAGCGAGATCGCAAGAGCTGCCGAACTTCTCGATGCGGCACACGCCGACCGGGCTCCGGTCACCCAGTTGACCGAGCGGTATCCTGGCATGTCCGTCGCGGACGCCTACGCGATTCAGCAGGTCAACTTGGCGCGCCGATTGCAGGATGGGCGGAGCCTGGTCGGCCACAAGATCGGGTTGACGTCCGAACCCATGCAGACCCTGCTCGGGGTCGACGAGCCCGACTTCGGTTACATCCTCGACGACATGGTCGTGCCCAACAGGTCGGCGGTGCCCCGGGCCGGGTTCTGTGCGCCCCGCGTCGAGCCGGAAGTGGCTTTCCTGCTTCACAAGCCACTGCGCGGACCCGGGATCGGCGTTGACGATGTGCGCGCGGCGACCGAAGCGGTCGCGGTGGCACTGGAGATCGTCGACAGTCGCATCGCCGACTGGAAGCTGACACTGCGCGACACCGTCGCCGACAACGCCAGCTCCGGGGCCGTGGTCCTCGGCGACTGGGTGCCCTACCGCGACGGCGTCGACCTGGCCGGTGCGCGGGCGTCATTGCAGCTCAACGGAACCGAGATCGACTCGGGCCTGGGCTCGGCCGTGCTCGGCGACCCCGCCGCGGCCGTTGCTTGGCTCGCCAACGCGCTCGCCCCGTTCGGCACCGATATCCGGCCCGGTCAGTTCATCATGTCGGGCTCGTTCACCACCGCTGCGTTCGTCCACCCGGGCGATGCCGCGTCGGCCACCATCAGCGGCCTGGGCACAGTGTCGCTGACCTTCACCTGAGGAAAACCATGTCTGCACAAGAAAAGTGGCCGGTGGCCGTCATCGGATCGGGCAACATCGGCACCGACCTGATGATCAAGATCCTGCGCAGCGACGGACCGCTGAGCATGGCCGCGATGGTCGGCATCGACCCCGACTCCGACGGCTTAGCGCGTGCCAAGCGCATGGGTGTTCCCACCACGGCCGACGGAATCGACGGCCTGCTGGCGATGCCGAACTTCAGCGACATCAAGATGGTCTTCGATGCCACGGCGGCCGGGGCGCACCGCGCGAACTGGTCCAAGTTGAAAGACACCGGGGTACGTGTTCTCGACCTGACCCCGGCGGCAGTCGGTCCCTACTGTGTGCCGGTGGTCAACCTCGACGATCATCTCGCGGCCCCGAACCTCAACATGGTCACCTGCGGTGGGCAGGCCACCGTGCCGATCGTCGCCGCGGTGGGTCAGGTGGGCATCGTGTCCTATGCCGAGATCGTGTCGTCGATCTCGGCGAAGTCCGCAGGGCCGGGCACCAGGGCCAACATCGACGAGTTCACCGAAACCACCGCCGCCGCATTGGAAGCCGTCGGCGGAGCCCAGCGCGGCAGGGCAGTGATGATCCTCAACCCCGCCGACCCGCCCGTGCTGATGCGCAACACGGTCTACTGCCTTGTCGACGGCGACGTCGACCACAGCGCTATCGAACGTTCGATCCTGGCCATGGTCGACAAGGTCAACGCCTACGTCCCCGGCTACCGGCTCAAGCAAGGCGTCCAGTTCGAGACCTTCACCGCCGACAATCCGCTCTACATCCCCGAAACCGGAAAGTTCACCGGCACAAAGGTAATCGTGCTACTCGAGGTCACCGGCGCCGCTCACTACCTGCCCGCCTACGCCGGCAACCTCGACATCATGACCTCGGCGGCCAAGGCCACCGCAGAACGCATCGCCACCCACACCAGCCAAACCGCCGGAGCCCGATCATGAGTCACGACCTCTACGTCAGCGACGTCACCCTGCGTGACGGCATGCACGCCGTCCGCCACCAATACTGCACCGACCAGTTGACGGCCATCGCGGGTGCGCTTGACGCTGCCGGGGTGGACTCCATCGAGGTCGCCCACGGTGACGGACTCGCCGGATCGACGTGCAACTACGGCTTCGGTGCACACACCGACCTGGAATGGATCGAAGCCGTCGCCGGTGTCGTGAAACGTGCCAAGGTCGCCACGTTGTTGCTGCCGGGAATCGGTACCGTTCACAACCTCAAAGAGGCCCACCGGGCGGGTGCGA
Source organism: uncultured Actinomycetota bacterium (assembly GCA_963763005.1). Classification (GTDB taxonomy): domain Bacteria; phylum Actinomycetota; class Actinomycetes; order Mycobacteriales; family Mycobacteriaceae; genus Mycobacterium. The sequence goes on along the minus strand of CAVXMI010000002.1, from coordinate 706,404 downwards.
CTGTGGTCCGGGTGGCCACCCACTGCACCGAGGCCGACATCTCCGCCGAACACATCGCCGCAGCCCGAGAGCTCGGCATGGACACCGTCGGCTTTCTGATGATGAGCCATCTGACCACACCTGACGCGCTGGCAGAGCAGGCCAAGCTCATGGAGGACTACGGCGCCACCTGCGTGTACGTTGTCGACTCCGGCGGCGCGATGACCATGCGGGACGTCGCCGACCGCGTCGACGCCCTGCGCCAAACCCTGCTGCCCGCAACCGAGATCGGCATCCACGCCCACCACAATCTGTCGCTCGGCGTGGCGAACTCGATCGTCGCGGTGGAGCACGGCGCCAACCGGGTCGACGCCTCGCTGGCCGGTATGGGAGCCGGCGCGGGCAACGCGCCACTGGAAGTGTTCATCGCCGCCGCCGCCCGGCTCGGCTGGGACCACGGCTGTGACCTGCACGGGCTGGAGGACGCCGCCGACGACCTGGTCCGCCCGCTGCAGGACCGCCCGGTGCGGGTGGACCGCGAGACCCTGACGCTGGGCTATGCCGGCGTGTACTCCAGCTTCCTGCGCCATGCCGAAGCCGCCGCCGCCCGCTATGACATCGACACACGCACCCTGCTCGAAGAAGCGGGCCGCCGGGGCATGGTCGGTGGCCAGGAGGACATGCTCGTCGACATCGCGCTCGATCTCACCGGCGCGCAGGTGACCCCGTGACGCAGCCAACGACGATCCTCATCACTGGCGCAACGGCCGGAATCGGGCTGGAATGCGTAACACAGCTCGCACCGGGGAATCACCTCATCCTCGCTGGACGCAGCCAGGACAAGCTCGCGGCGGCCGAACGTCGAGCCCGAACGGCAGGCGAAGCCGCGGTCGACACACTTGTCTGCGACTTCACTTCGTGGAATTCGGTTCGCGCACTTGCTTCGAAGGTCCTGAAGACCTATGACCACATTGACGTCCTGATCAACAATGCCGGCACGGTCTATGCCACCCGGACCGAGACCGAGACGGTTACGAAGCCGCATTCGCCGTCAATCACCTCGCGCCATACCTATTCGCCGAACTGCTGAAACCGCTGATGATCGCCAGCGCCCAGTCGCGCATCGTCATCACCGCATCGACCGGCCACTACCGGGGCACGCTCGATTTCGACGATCTCGGGTACCGCACCGGCTACAGCATGATGAAGGCATACGCACGGTCCAAACTCGCCAATGTGGTGTACACCCGCGATCTGGCCCGCGAGGTGGCCGGATTCGCCCCCGATGACGCGTGGCACGACGGCTGAGGCCGAAAAATCGCGGGCGCGCTGTGCGCCGGCCATGACCGAATTCTCGGTGCGGCGCCCAGACCCAGTCACGACGCCGCCCCTAGGAAATGAAACGCTTCGTGAGACAAACCGCGGATGAACCGGCGTGAGACAAACGACGGAACTGCAGGTCAACCTGCCGCGACATGAAACTGAAAATGAGAAAGCACACCGCAAAGGGCGCCCGCGCACACCGCACGGCCGCGAAGTTCAAACGCCGATGACGTCAACGAGATCTTCGATGCCGCGGAAATCGTCGGCGTTGCGCGTATATAGAGGAAGTTCGGCAGCGAGGGCGGTGGCGGCTATCAGAAGATCCACGGCCCGCGGACCGCGGGCTTTCCGTCCGGTCGCCGCGATCGCCGCGTAGATGCGGCCGTAAGCTCGTGCGGCGGCGCTGTCGAACGGGAGCGGGTCAAATGTCGCCTCGGTCCGCTGCAGACGATCTTGACGGCGGGCTCGTTCGGCGCTGTCACCCGTGGCATGAGGGCCGGCGGCCAGCTCCGCCAGAGTCAGTGCGCTGATTGCTAATTCGGTCGGGAGTTCGCTGGCGTCGAGGTGATCGAGGTCGATCACGACCGAGGTGTCGATGAGCCCCTGCCCGGCGCGCAGGCGCTCAGCCACGGGGCGTGGTCTCTTGGGTGGCCGTCTGGTCAAGGTCGGCGCGCAGCCCGTCGAGGTCAACCCGGGGTGCGCCCCGGAAAGCCGCCACTGCTGCCTGAGCGCTCACGAACCGATGGCGACGCAGTGGGGATAACTCGCCAACGGGAACGCCGTTTCGGGTCACGACGAAAGCCTGGCCCTGGTCGAGTTGGCGCATGATCTCGCCGCTGTTGTTGCGCAGCTCGCGTTGGGTGATTTCGGTAGCCACCTGGGCAGCGTAGCACGCGTGCTACGGGGACGAACCAGGATCCGTCTGCCCTCGGCCCGCCTCCCTAGCGGTGAAGGAATCGGCGATCGGGGTCCGCTGGTTCGTGCCATCTCTTCAACATGTTGTGGGACAGCCGAAAGCCGCGGCGGCCAGAACATCTCTCCCCGAGAGATCGAGGTCGTCGTCAGTCAGCTGCCGCAGATCACAGAGGGTTGCCGCACAAGCATTTCAATGCCGATGGGTGGCGCGAGCGGCGTGCGCCCGTGTCGTTGCGGATCAGGCTGCAGAGTCGGACTCGGTCAACTCGCCGAGGTCAGGTAGCGGGCGTCGGCAGATCTCGGCGGCTTCGTCGGCGGGCAAGCCCAACATGATGAGTACGTCTTGGGTGGCGCGATCGGCCGCCTCGCCACCGTCGCGTTCGGGCTCGTCATGCAGCAACTGGCCGACTCCCATCAGTGCGCCGCCCGCCACGGCCAACGCGAGTCGGGGATCGGCGACGGTGAACCGGCCGGCGCGCGCAGCAACACCGATGTCACGCATAGCCCGCGGAGCCACTCCGCGGTCAGCGGAGATCAGCGTCAATCCGGTGTTGAGAAGCACCCGGGACATCTCCGGGCGTTGCCTGAACAGGCGCCCGACGAGCCGGAAACCACGGGCGAATGTCTCGGCCGGATCCTCGCCGTCGACGGTGAGCTTGTCGAGCAGCGCCCCAAGGTCGTCGAGCACCTCGTTGACCGCCACCTGAAACAGTTCGTCCTTGCTGTCGAAGTGGTTGTAGAACGAACCCATCCCGACGTCGGCGGCCTGGGTGATGTCGAGCACCGGCACGTTGAGTTTTCCGGCCGCGATGAAACTCTGAGCAGCGCGGATGAGTGCCGCGCGGGTGCGCAGCTTGCGCCGTTCGAGGCGGTTCCCCGCAGGTGGTTCCGCGTCAGCCATGCGGCAATGCTAGCAGAAAGCATCAATATTGAGGATTTCGTCAGAAAGACTTGACTGAGGACCTCCTCGTAAGTGATGATTTCGTCAGTACAAGGAAGGAGCCACCGTGACCCGACACCTTGACGCCCACAGGGACCTGCACAGCGAGCGGGGCGCGCTGCGCGGGGAGCATCCCGGGCGTTCCCGGAACCCCGTGATCAAGGTTCGCGATCTGGCGTGGCTGGAGTTCGAGAAGCCAGACCTGGTCCGCGCGGAAGCCTTCGCGCGGGCGTTCGGTTTCACCACGGAGCTGCACACCACCGAGGAGTTGCACCTTCGGGGAACCGACGTCGGCTCGCCGTGTGTGATCATTCGCCGCGGAGCCCGCTCCCGGTTCGTGGGTCCGGCGTTCGCCGCGCACGACAACGCTGACGTCGAGCGGCTCGCCGCCGCAACCGGCGCACCGACCAGCAGGCTGCCCGAGAACATCGGCGGTGTGGCGGTGGGCCTGACCGACCCTCGCGGGATTCCGGTCCGCGTTGTCGCCGGAATGAACGAGTTGCCCGACCTGCCCGCCCAACAGCCGCACACCTTCAACTTCGGCCACGAGTTGAACCGCACCAACAGCACCCAGCGACCTCCGCGCGAACCAGCCAAAGTGCAGCGGTTGGGACACGTCGTGCTGCAGAGCACCACCTACATGCAGTCGCTGAACTGGTACCTCGACCACTTCGGGTTGATCGTCAGCGACTTCATGTACTACCGAGGCCAACGCGAGCGGGGACCGGCGATGAGCTTCATCCGCTGTGACCGCGGGTCGACGCCCACCGACCACCACACGCTGGCGATGGTGCTGGGCCCGTCGGACCGCTATGTGCACTCCGCCTACCAGGTGTGCGACCTGGATGCGATCGCGGCCGGGGGTGAATACCTGCGCGAGTTGGGATACCAGCGGTCGTGGGGGATCGGCAGGCACATCCAGGGCAGTCAGATCTTTGACTACTGGCGCGACCCCGACGGGTTCTTGGTCGAGCACTTCAGCGACGGCGACATGTTCGACAACAGCCCCGAGCCCGGATGGGCACCGTTGACGGCGTCCGGTCTGGCCCAGTGGGGTCCGCCGGCCACCAAAGACTTCCTGGGGATGGCTCCAGGTAAGGAAGCAGTTCGCGAACTGCGGTCGATGCTGATCGCGATCCGCGATGACAACGAATTCGACCTCGCCCGCCTGCGCGGACTTCTGAAAGTGGCACGTTCATGAGCACTTGCATCTATCGCACCTCCGACGCCTGGTGGGCCGGCACGGCCGACACCGTCGCCAAGATCGACACGGCGGCATCGACGACGGCCCAACTGCTGGCCGACCGGTCAGCCATCGACCAAGCGGTGAGGAGCGCCGAGACCGTCGCGGTGAACGACCTGGATCTGCGGGCGCCGATCACCGCCCCCTGCCGCGTAATCGCCCAGATGACCAACTTCGCATCCCACGTCGAGGACACCGGCGGAAACCCGAAGACGGTGCCGCTGACGTATTTCCGCAAGGCATCGGGATCGATCAGCGGCCCCGCCGATGACATCGTCAAGCCGCAGCATGTCCGGCTGCTCGACTACGAGGTGGAAATCGGTCTGGTCATCGGGCGCGACATGCCGGTGGGCACGACAATCACCGCCGACAACCTGGCCGACTACGTCTGCGGACTGGTGGTCACCAATGATGTGTCGGCGCGCGACGTGCAACTGACGAAAACGCAGTTCTACGAGTCCAAGTCGTATCCGACCTTCACGCCGGTGGGTCCGGCGCTGGTGCTGCTCGATGCCGACGAGTTGGCTTGCTTCGGCGAGTTGCGTCTGCAACTGCGGGTCAACGGGGAACTGCGCCAGGACAGCACAGTCAAGAACGACATGATCTATCGTCCGGTGCAGGCGCTTGGCGCGCTCGCCCGCTTCCAGCAGCTGTCTGCCGGCGACCTGGTGCTCACCGGCACACCGGTCGGCACAGCCCTGTCCGCCCCTCCCAAGGCGGTGCAGAAGCTGGTGTCACTGCTACCTGACGACATCAAATGGAAACTGTTCTTCACCGGGCAGGCCAAGAACCCCAAGTATCTCCACGACGGTGACGCGATCGAGGCGGGTATCGCCACCGACGACGGCAAGATTGATCTCGGCACCCAGCGCAACAAGGTGAGGTTCGCTTGAACGACATTCCCGACTTCGTCCCGGTGGTGATCGTCGGCGCAGGGCCCAGCGGGATCGCCACGGCGACCAAGCTTGCGCAGTACGGTGTCGACTGCCTCGTGCTGGACCGCTGGGAGGACGTCTACCCCCAGCCACGTGCCGTCCACCTGGATGACGAAATCTACCGATTGCTGGCCGGCCTGGGTATCGCCGAGGAGTTCGCGGCGATCTCCCGGCCGGCGCTTGGCCTGCAGTTGCGGGACCGCAATATGCGGGTGATGGCGCAGTTCCATCGCGAGTGCGCCGAAAGCGCCAACGGTTACCCGCAGGCGAACATGTTCGACCAGCCGGAGTTCGAGGCGCTGCTACGGACGAACCTGAAGAACTACCCCCATGCGGTGCTGTGCGGCAATGCCGAAGTGACCGAAGCCGTTCACATCGGTCCCGACAAAGCTCGGGTCACCTTCATCGATCGGCTCAGCGGCGAGGAGCACCATGTGGAGGCGCGGTACCTGCTCGGCTGCGACGGCGCCAACAGTTTGGTGCGCACCGCGATCGGCGCCTGGATGGAAGAGTTGAAATTCGAGCAGCGTTGGCTGGTCGTCGACGTGGCGACCGACACGGAGCTCAATCAGTGGGGGGGCGTCCACCAGGTCTGTGACCCGCACCGGGCTGCCACCTACATGCGGATCGGTGATGCCCGCTACCGCTGGGAATTCCGGCTGCTGCCAGACGAGACGGCCGACGACTACGCCACCATGGCGGCGCTCTATCCATTGATCCGGCCGTGGGTGGAAGGCATCGCGAGCGAACAGCTCGAGCTCGTGCGCGTCGCCGAATACACCTTCCGCGCGCAGGTGGCCAACCACTGGCGCCGAGCCAACATGTTCATCCTCGGCGACGCTGCCCACCTGACGCCACCGTTCATCGGCCAGGGCCTGTGCGCGGGGCTGCGTGATGCGGTGAACCTCGCGTGGAAGCTCGCCGGCGTGGTCAACGGATGGTTGCCGGAGAGCGCACTCGACACCTATGAGCAGGAGCGCAAACCGCACGTGCAGTACATGATCAGGTTCGCGCTGGCCGTCGGCGCGGCGATGACCGCCGGTGCCGGCGCCGCCGACCTGCTGCGCCGGGTAGTGGTTCCACGCCTGCATCTGATCCCGGGAGTGCGGGAGAAGATTGTCGACAGCACCACCCCCGCGCTGCACGGCAGTGAACTGGTGGTGAAGTCACGCGGACGACATCAACTGGCCGGCCGACTGTGCCCGAATCCTATTCTGGGCGAGGGCAGGCGGCTCGATGAGGTGGCCGGTCGCGGGTTCGTGGTGATCACCTCCGCGCCACTCGACCCGTCCCAGGGCGACGAGATGAGCCGTCGAGGCGCCACTGTCGTAATGGCTCACCCCGGAACGGAACTGGCTCTCTGGCTACGGTCCGGTCGAGCGCGGGCGGCGGTGGTGCGACCAGACCGGACGGTGCTGTGCGCCAGCCGAAGTCTGTCAGACGTCATCAACGCGGTACCGGTCTTTGCGCCGCCCGGCTCCGGCGCGGATGCGTAGGCCGGCCGACGTCCCGGCCTACCAGCCGGACCTGTATTCGACGCGGGCGATCCTCGACCCGCACCCGCATTACGCTCGGTTGCGGCAAGCGCAAGCTCGTCGCGCACCGCCTACTGCCACGGGCTCTGCGTTCGATGAGCGAGGCCATAACCCGCCAGACCGGGGAGTTGGTCGCCGCCGCCGTGCAACGTCAACACGTGGATGGTGTTCAGGATCTGGCGACCGTGCTGCCGCGTTCCGTGCTGCCCGATCTCGTCGGCCGGCCGAGAGGCCGGCTCCCGCCGACGCGTGGTGAGACACGGGCGGTCAGCTCCACCAAGGGTTTTGAGAGGCTACAGCTGCTCGCCCCCGGTCATCCGCTCGGATTCGGGTAGGTCGAGGTAGCGCTCGAGGTTGCGATGCATGTTGATCACGCGCCGCTCCTCGCCGGACAGCACCAGGTGGGTGAAGCCGGGCTGATGTAGGCCGCGCTGTAAGCCCGGGAGAACCCGAAGGTCCTGGGTGAGCACGACGCCGGGTTCGGCTTCCCCGGCGCTCATGCGGACGTCCGTCGGCTTGTTGCGCGCCGCGCCCGGCGGCATCCGCGTCATCAAGAACATGACCACCTCGCCTTTGTCGGGGTCGGAGACGGGGTCCGGTCCGGGCCGCGAGCACATGATCGTCAGGTGGTCGGCGTTGGTCAGAAACGTCATGTTCGGGAACACGTTGTACTGATGCAGTCGAGTGATCCGGTCGGTGTCAGCCCAGTCGAGATCGACCCCACGATTCGCCGCAAATGCCCGCGTGCGTGTCGCAATCAGGTCGGCAACCGTCTGACCGGGCTGGCGTTCGTCGGCGGGGAACGGCGTGCCTTCGGGCGCGCCCATGAGCGCGCCCTGGGTGTAAACGTAAGCGTCCCAGACCTCTTCGTCGCTCAGCGCACCCTCAAAACGGGGGCTCTGCACACCATAGGGCTGGTCGGACTTGCCCGTATGACTCCAGATTTGTTGTGGCGCGTGGATGTCGTCGACGCAGCGCAGCAATTCGGGATGCAGCGTCGCAATGTGATAGGTCTCGCTGAAGCCATCAGCGACCGTCTTCCAGTTGGCCTCGACCTCGACGGTGAGCGTGGCGTAGCAGCGGAAGTCGCCCAGATTGCACCAGGCGATGTCGTCGGGCACGGCGTCAAGGTACTCGATCAATGGCATCGCGTTGACGTCGAGGTTGACGAAGACGAGCCCCTCCCAGGTATCGACTCTGGCTGGCAACAAAGGGAATTCGGACATTGTTAGCGACCCGAAGCCCTTGCGGTTGGGCACCCGCTTGAGCACGCCGGCCAGGTCCCAGGTCCAGCCGTGGTAGCCGCACTTGAGCTCGTGCAGTCCCGAACCCGAGCCCAGGCACAGCGAGTTGCCGCGATGCCGGCACGCATTCTGGAATGCGCGCAGCACGCCGTCGTCTCCGCGCACGATCAGCACCCCGTATGGGCCGCACCGGTATTCGAAGTAGTCTCCGGGCTCTGCGACGTGGTCGACCATGCAGGCGACCTGCCACACTTTCGGCCACATCCGCTCGATCTCGAGTGCAGCGAACGCCGGAGAGTAGTATCGCTCGGCCGGCACCAGAGTCGGGCATGAAGGCGGGGTGCCGATTGCGTCCTCGTCGCGGGTGCGTGCCGGGTTGCCGGCGGCTGCTTTCATGGGCGTTCGTTCCATGGGCTTCTATATAGGCCAAGCTCTAACGCGCTCCGCGCACCAGGCGGCCGGGACGGGCCCCGGTGTCGAGATCGTCGCGACGGGTCACCGTTCCACTGACGACCGTCGCGGTGTATCCGCTTGCTCCCTGCAGGATTCGGCGTCCGCCGGCCGGCAGGTCGTATGCCATCGCCGCGGGGTGCAGTGTCAGCGCGTCCATGTCGATCACATTGATGTCGGCCTTCTTACCGGGCTCGATGGTGCCGCGGTCGGTGAGACCGAACAGGTGGGCCGTATCGCGGGACTGCTTGCGGATCACGTATTCCAGCGACAACTTCTCGCCCCGCTTGCGGTCCCGTGCCCAGTGCGTCAGCAGGAAGGTGGGATAGGAAGCGTCACAGATCATTCCGCAATGGGCGCCGCCGTCGGAGAGCCCCAGCACGCCCGCGGGGTGCAGCATCATCTCCCGGATCGCATCGTGGTTGCCCGCGGCGTAGTTGAACAGCGGCAGCATCAGCATGGCGCTCGCGTTCGAGTCGAGCATGAGGTCGTAGAGAGTCGCCAGTGGGTCCTCGCCCCGTTCTCTGGCGATCGCGGCGACGGTGCGGTCGGGTGTGGGCTCGTAGTCAGGCGGATCGCCGAGCGCGTAGAGACGTTCCAGCGAGTACTGCACGAAGGCGGACATGCCGTCGAACAAAACTGTCGGGTCGATGGGCAGGTCGTCCTCGGACAGGATCGCGGCCTTCACCGCGGGGTCGGCGAGGCGCTGCGCGAGCTCGCCGCGGCTGCACTCGGACTTCAGCCGGCGGTAGGTGGGCCGATGGGAAAAGCCATGATGCCCTTCGAATCCGATCATCATGCCGAACGGGCGCGCAGCGATCTGCGGATACAGTCGACTGCCTGCCGCATGCGCGGCCGCGGAGAGGTCCAGCTGCTCGCGCCAGAGGTTCGGGTCGGCATCCACCTGAATGAGAGCGAACGACAGCGGTCGGTCGATTTCGCCGCCCAACCGCCGCATCCATTCCAGTTCCTTCTTAGGGCCAATGATGTCCTCGCCCGCGGCCCCCTGCGGGGCCAGCTCGAACACCGCCTGACCGCCGGCCGCCATGGCCCGGCCAAGGCCGAACAGTTCCTCTTCGGCGGCGAACGTGCCGGGAACGGGTTCGCCGTCCATTGCACGGTGGGCCAGCGTGCGCGACGTCGAAAACCCGAGCGCGCCGGCTTCGACCGCTTCGGTGACCAGCCGGCCCATCGCCGCGATGTCTTCGGGGGTAGCAGGTTCATTGCGGGCGCCCCGCTCACCCATCGTGAAGGCGCGGACGGCGCCGTGGGCGACCTGGCTGCCCACGTCGATTGCGAACTTCTGCTCGCCGATCGTGTCCAGGTACTCGGGGTAGGTTTCCCAGCCCCACCTGATGCCCTCGGTAAGGGCGGTGCCGGGGATGTCCTCGACACCTTCCATCAATTTGATCAGCCATTCCTCACGGCCGGGGCGAACCGGGGCGAAACCGACACCGCAGTTGCCGGTGACGACCGTCGTGACCCCATGCCCGCTCGACGGCTCGAGTGAGCTGTCCCAGCTCACCTGACCGTCGTAGTGGGTGTGGATGTCGACGAAGCCGGGGGCCACCACATGCCCTGTCGCGTCGATGGTTTCGGCGGCCTCGCCTGCCATCTCCGGGTCGTTGACGCCGCGGCGGACAACGTCGACGATCGTGCCATCCTTGATTGCGATGTCGGCGTGATAGCGCTGCGCGCCCGTGCCGTCGACGACAGTGCCACCGATGATCTTCAGGTCGAACATGAATCTCCTCCTCGTCGCCGCAGGCTGCCTACGCGAGACGGGCGGCGCGCCGGTTCCGCGGTCGGCGGGGCGGCAGGCCCGGGCTGGACGGCCATTACGCTACGCCTGGGAGCGTATCTCCATACCGTATGCCTGCCGATAGGCCGAGTCAATGAATCTTCCGGCCCACCGGAGCCGCGCAGGACGCGAGCTAAGTCCGTGCCTTGTCAGCGGTGGCTCTGAGTAAAGAATTGCCAGATGGTGTCGGTGGCGTCGAGTGCCGTCGACGGTGCGGGAATACCGAACTTCTCCAAAAGGGGACTGCGTGTACCGCCGGGCCATTGATGGCCTGCGTTCGCCACCGAGATCAACTCCACGGTGCGCCCGTCCGCGCATGCCGCCGTTTCGGTCGTGACGGGCCCAGCGGTACTTGAAGTCGGTGGAGCGCACGCATCGATGGCACGCCAGGTGGCATTGACCGACGGCACTGAGGGACCGTCGACGCGTGGATTGCCGTCGGCCGCGAACGCTCTACCGGGTCCGCCGCCGTAGGGCACTCTGTCGTCGGCGGTGCCGTGGATTTGCAGAACCGCGGTCGGCCGCGCGCGCGAACAGTCGGTCAGCAGTGTGCCCGCCACGGGCGCGATCGCCGCGAAGGTGTCGGTCTGACAGGCCAATCGCAGCGCCATCATGGCGCCGTTCGACATGCCGGTGACGTAGACGCGTGCCGGATCGATGGGGATCTGTTGCTCGATGGCGGCGACCATGGTGGTGATGAATCCGACGTCATCGACGCCTGCGCGCTGCGGCCTACCGCAGCACGATCCGGCATTCCACGCGCGGTTGAGACCGTCTGGATAGACGACCAGGAAGTGCCCCTTGTCGGCTTCGGTGTCCCAGTGATAGGCACGCTCAGCCTGTGCGCCGTTGCCAAAGCCACCATGCAGCATCACTACCAGCGGCACCGCATCGGTCGATCCCTGCGGCCGGTAGAGATCAAAGGTTCTGGTGGCGCCATTCCACTCGATACTCTGGGTGGATTGTCCAACCGGGATCGTCTGGGGCGCAGGCGCTCCCAACGCGTGACCGCCGCGAAAACACCCGCCGACCAGGACGACCAGAGCCCCGAGGAGAAAGACGTTGAGTATCCGAACGCGTTCAGCCGCCATGGAGCCATCGTGACAGGCGCATGGATAATTGACAAGTAACTTGTCAATGTCGGTTGGAGTGGCACACTCGGGGCCATGCGACGTGTTCTGGATGCCGAGTGGGAGCCCACCGTGCCCGCATTGGTGCAATTGGTGGCGGCAACCGGTGCGCCGCGGTTGAGAGCCGCGTTCGCCGCAGCCGGACTCGACGGGATCCGCCCGGCGCAATCGGTTGCGCTGGTGCCGCTGGCGGCCGGCGGCCTGCATGCATCGGATCTGGCCGATCGACTTGGGGTAAGTCGGCAGGCGGTGGCCCAGGCGATAGCGGCACTGGAACGGCACCGCTATGTCACGCGACTGCCCAACCCCGTCGATGCCCGCGCTCGACTCATCGAGCTGACTCCGCGCGGTCGGCAGGCGCTGCGGGTGATGCGTTCCAATGCACTCGATTTGGAGAAGCGATGGCAACAGATCCTGGGACAGCGGCGATTCGACGAACTGCGCAAGAGCCTGCAGACTTTGCTCTCCGCGGAATCCGACGCGACGTCAGTCTGATACCCGCCCGGAACGCACGCGCCGTTCCGGGCCGTGATGATTACGGCCGGCAACCGAGTGCGCGCGCCACTGCCGTGGGTGCACGGCTAGCCCTGGGAGCGCTGTTGAGCAAGTCGCCGGAGGCGTTGCCCGGGTGTCGCCGCGTTGCGGCCAGCACCCGAGCGGCCACGAGCGCGGCCACAGTCATGGAGATGCAGATAAGTCCGTCGTCTTTGAGGCCCCACTTCACCGAAGCCAGGATTGCTGCTCCCGCCGCGCACAGCAGGACGCCGACTGCCGAGCCCCGCCGGGCCGACGTGAGGGTGGGGGCGTCGTCCCAGCCGGGCAGCGGATTGGTCTCCAGGTTCCGCAGCGTCACGAACAGCACTGCCACCACGCCGACCATGATGAAAAGTTGCTCGGCGCTGGTCGCGGCGAAATGCGGCTGGCCTGGGTAGCGCGGATGGCCGCAGTGGTCGAAGAGCAGGTGCACGCCCAGCAGCGCGGGCATGTGCCAGAGGTACAGGGTCATCGCTCCGGAGTTGCCGATCGCGGTCAACCACCACACGCGCGGCCGCTGCGCCCATCGGGCGATTGCCGGTGCGGCGGCGATTGCCAACGCGCTCAAGATGATTGCGTGCCCGGCCAGCAGCAGTGACGGCGGGCTCATGTTGGCAAGACGTTGGCCCTCGATGCCGACCAGGCTCAGCTCGTAGGGGCCCCACCCCAGCAGCGCGAGGTTGACTGCGAACATTGCCACCGCCGTGGCAAGCGCGGCGCGCCCAGTGAGTAGCTGGCGGCGGTAGGCAACGCCGAACATGCCCGGGAGGAGCCAGACCGCCATGTTGAGATAACCGAGCGGCGCCACGGCGGGCCAGTGCAGCCGGACGGCATCGATGACTGCGACGACCACGTAGCACAGGACCACGCCCGCGGTGAGGCGGGCGGTAGTGGTGATTCGCCACAACGCGGGGATCGTGGCCAACACCAGCACATAGGCGCCGAGAAACCACAGCAGCTGAATGCTGATGCCGGCGATTGGCTCGTAGATGTGCTCGGGCAGCACCGGGTAGAGCATGGTCAGCGCGATCGCCCAAAACCCGAGGTAATAGAACACCGGCCGGAACAGCCTGGTGCAGCGTTTCATCAACCAGCCGCCCCAGTTGGTGCCGGGCTGCCAGGACGTCACGCACGCCGCAACACCGGCGAAGAAGAACAGCGGCATGATCTGAAAAATCCAGGTCAGGGCCTGAAACGTGGTCGAGGTGGTGAGCAGGTTGTCCCAGATGAGCACGCTGTCGCGGATGACACTGGTTGCCATCACAGTGTGGCCGAGCACCACGCCGATCAGGGCCGTGATCCGGATGACGTCGATGGCCCGGTCGCGGTCGGCCGGGGTGCGGGCGGCTAGTTCGGTGGGGCTGGGAAAGCCCATCAGAGTTGTCACGCCAACAGAATCGCTGATCGTCAGGTGCCGCTGCCTGCGTAGTTCTACTCGTTATGCCTGAGTAGGCCCACCCGAGTGGACCTACGAGTGATTCACAGCTGCGAGGCCTGGGTCAGGTCTATCAAGAGGTAGGCGACGCAGAAAAGGAAGTTCAGCACGACGAGAACCAGGCCCGCGAACATGAGTGAGCGGGTGCCGCGGCGTTTTAGGTGCTTGAACTTCGCGATGCGTTTTTCACGGTCGATTCGGGTCGCGATTATGGCGAAGTTGACATCCGTCAATTCGTCAGCTGCGGCAGGCGCGCCCGCCAGTAACTCCCGAAGGCGCTTCGGTGGGGTTTCGACACCGACGCGCGCGAAGCGCCGGCTCAGCCGTCGCGCCTGCCTGCGGCCAAGAATCTGACCTCGCATCGGTAGCTGATGCGAGAGGTTCCTTCGTTCGTCGCCCCAGGGGTTCGACGGGGTCGTCACAAGCAGGGATTCTAAATCGCCTGCGTCGCCAATGCGGGAACTTCGCGCCAAATATCAGGTGCCGCGTGAACGCGCGGCGCGCGGTTCTCTTTCACACGCTGGTTCTGCGCGACCAGCTCATCGATCGCATGGCACCTCACCGGCCTCGTCGTGATCGATGCGTGCGAAATCCGACCCGAGTTCGAGCCTCGACTCGGTGACGTCGTTGCCCAAGAGCATTGGTGTTCTAGTGGTTTCGCCGACACCGACTTGGATCTGCTGCTCAAGAAGCACGGCGTTCGTCAACTCATCGTGATCGGCCTCATAGCGCGTACCCGCGTCGAATCAACCGTTCGATACGGCGCTGAGCTCGGCTATGAGGTCACGGTGGTCAGCGATGCGAACGCGAGCTACCCGGATAAGCAGATGCACGCCGCTCTCGAAGTCGATATCCTGAACTACGCCAGCGCCATTCTCACCACCAGCAAAGTCGTCGACGCGATGTCTTCGGGGCTCTGGGTACTGAAAGCGTAGCCACCCTGCCTGCAAAGGGGTGGGCGTTGGTAGCGTCTGGGAATGCTTTTCGCGGCCTTGCGTGACATGCAATGGCGAAAGCGGCGCCTTGTCATCGCGATCATCAGCACCGGATTGATCTTCGGGATGACGCTCGTGCTGACCGGACTTGCGAACGGCTTTCGGGTCGAGGCCCAGCACACCGTCGATTCCCTGGGTGTAGACGCATTCGTGGTCAAAGCCGGCGCCGCCGGACCGTTCCTGGGTTCGACACCGTTCCCCGACGTTGACCTGGCCCGGGTGGCCGCTGAGCCCGGGGTCGTGACTGCCGCCCCACTGGCCTGTGTGGGGACAATCATGAAGGAAGGCAAGTCAGGGCGAAACATCACGGCCTTCGGCGCGCCTGAGCACGGACCCGGCATGCCGCCGGTCTCGGAGGGCCGGGCACCGTCGAAGCCGGACGAGGTCGCGGCGTCCAGCACACTGGGCCGGCACGTCGACAACACCATTCAGGTCGGTGTGCACACCTTGCGGATCGTCGGCATCGTGCCCAATTCGACTGCCCTGGCTAAGATTCCCAACATCTTCCTGACGACCGAGGGCTTACAGCAAGTGGCGTACAACGGGCAGCCGATGGTCACGTCGATCGGGATCGTCGGCACACCCCGAACGCTCCCGGACGGCTACCAGACCTTCGATCGAACCGGCGCTGTCGATGACCTGTTGCGCCCGTTGAAGGTCGCTGTGAATTCGATCTCGATCGTGGCTGTCTTGCTGTGGGTCGTGGCGGTGCTGATCGTCGGATCAGTGGTGTACCTCTCCGCGCTCGAGCGCCTGCGTGACTTTGCGGTGTTCAAGGCGATTGGCACGCCGACGCACTCGATCATGGCGGGGCTCGCACTGCAGGCGCTGGTCGTCTCGCTGCTCGCGGCGGCGGTGGGTGTCATCCTTTCCAAGCTGCTGGCGCCGCTGTTCCCGATGATTGTCGTTGTTCCGACGGGTGCCTACCTGGCGCTACCGGTGGCCGCGATCGCGATCGGCCTGTTGGCCAGCCTCGCTGGACTCAAGCGCGTGGTGGCCGTCGATCCCGCCCTTGCGTTCGGAGGTCCCTAGGCCATGGGCGATCTGAGCATTCAGAACCTCGTCGTCGAGTACTACAGCGGTGGATATGCGCTGCGACCGATCAACGGTTTGAACCTCGACGTGACAGCCGGGTCGCTGGTGATCCTGCTCGGGCCCAGTGGCTGCGGGAAGACGACGCTGCTGTCCTGCCTCGGCGGCATCCTGCGACCGAAGTCCGGGGCAATCAAGTTCGATGGCGTCGACATCACGACTCTCGAGGGCGCCGCGCTGGCGAAGTACCGGCGCGACAAGGTAGGCATCGTCTTCCAGGCGTTCAACCTGGTGCCGAGCCTCACCGCCCTCGAGAACGTGATGGTTCCGCTGCGCTCGGCCGGGATGTCACGCGCCGCCGCACGCAAGCGCGGCGAGGAATTGCTGACGCGCGTCAATCTTGCCGAGCGAATGAAACATCGACCGGGCGACCTGAGCGGCGGGCAGCAGCAACGCGTCGCGGTCGCTCGCGCGATTGCGCTGGATCCGCCGTTGATCCTCGCCGATGAACCAACCGCACACCTCGACTTCATCCAGGTGGAGGAGGTGCTGCGGCTGATCCGCGAACTCGCGGACGGTGACCGTGTGGTGGTGGTCGCGACCCACGACAGCCGGATGCTGCCGATGGCCGATCGCGTGGTCGAGCTGACACCCGATTTCGCGGAGACGAATCGGGAACCCGAAACCGTGCGGCTGAAGGCGGGCGAGGTGCTGTTCGAGCAGAGCACGATGGGCGAGCTGATCTACGTGGTGGCCGAAGGCGAGTTTGAGATCGTGCACGAAATGGCCGACGGCGGTGAGGAATTGGTCAAGGTGAGCGGGCCCGGGGACTACTTCGGCGAGATGGGTGTGCTGTTTCACATGCCACGGTCGGCGACCGTGCGCGCCCGCACCGACGCGACAGTCATCGGCTACACCGCGCAGGCGTTCCGTGAGCGACTCGGTGCGGGGGGGCTGCGCGACCTGATCGAGCACCGCGCACTTGCCAGCGACTGATCCGTCGTTGCGATTGATTATCCGGTGGTCGCAGGACGCGCCGACGAGGTATCGGGTCCACGCGTTACTCAGAGGCGTCTCGGACACCGACTGATCGACGGCGTTGTTGTGGGTTTTGGAGGCAGATCAATACATCGTTGAGCGTTGCCGTGGCGTAGCGGACGACGGCTTGGGCCGAAGCGATCGCCGATTTGGGACCAATGCCTCTGCCGCAGCGCACTGCGCCCCGTTAATTTAGTGCGTACCTTGACGATTCGCACCGAGAATCGTTACGCGGACATTAACACAGTGTGGCCGCGAAACAACGAGCCGAGGAGTTGTCGTGCCCAGTGAGCGCATGGCCGGCCGGGTGAGCAGCACCGCACACAGCGCACGGCCGCAAGTTGAGGGTGACACCATCCGGCGACTGGCCCGTTTGCTCGAGCAGGTCGAGGGCTTATTGACCAGATTGTCGGATACGGAGTCCTCATGGGCGGACTGGCTATCCGCCGTTGCTCCCGAGCGTCGGTCAAGCGCGCGAAACCTGGTGCACTACTGGGCGATTCGCCAAGCCGATTTGCGTGAACTGCAGTTGGAGCTGGCGCTGTTCGGGCTTTCGTCGCTGGGCCGCAGCGAACCACATGTGCAGGCCACGCTTCAGGCGGTTCGATCGGCGATCGCCGCCATGCTGGACCGTGGGTGGCAACCGCCTCCACCGTCGGCGGTGCCCATTGAGCAGGGACCCGAGATCTTGCGACGACATACGGTGGAGTTGCTGGGGCCCCGCCCTGCGCATCGCATGACCCGCATCATGGTCACGCTGCCATCTGAGGCCGCAACCGACCCCGGCTTGGTTCGCGAATTGGTGCGGCGCGGAATGAACATCGCACGGATCAATTGCGCCCACGACAATGTCGAGGCGTGGCGCGCGATGGCGCAGAGTGTCCGGCAGGCTGCCACATCCGCGGGCACAACATGTTTGGTGGCAATGGATCTGGCCGGACCCAAGCTGCGCACCGGTCCCCTGGAGCCGGGACCGCGCGTCGTCAAACTACGTCCGCGCAGAAACACTCTTGGTCAGGTGGTCGCCCCGGCGCGGGCGTGGCTGACGTCGACTGAAGAACCAACCGACCCGCCGGAGCCCGGCATGGTGTCGCTTAGGGTGCCGCGGCATTGGCTGACCAACCGCCACGCCGGCGATGTGCTGGATTTGCAGGACACGCGCGCGTCCAGACGCCAACTCGTACTTGAGGTTCAGGATGAAACCGAAGGCAGCCCGGCCGGATTCGTGGTGACCGCGCGAAAGACGACCTACCTGGTCACCGGGACGGCGCTGCATGTCCGGGGCGGCGGGGCGTCGACCGAAGTGGGTGAGCTCCCCGAGACGGAGCAGAGTCTGGTGCTGCACTCTGGAGACCTTCTGCAGCTGACGCGCGACTGCTCACCCGCCCAGGTCAACGGTAGCCAAGCCATTCCACGTATCGGTTGCACGTTGCCCGAGGTGTTCGACCACGCCCAGGTCGGCGACGCGGTCCACTTCAACGACGGCAAGATCAGTGGACAGGTCGTGTCGGTCGACCGCGATTACCTCACCGCGCGCATTGACCACCCGGGGCTGGCGGCGTCACACTTGAAGGCCGGCAAGGGCATCAACATGCCCGACACCGACTTGCCGATATCGGCGATCACCGACCGTGACGCCGCTGACCTGTCTACCGTCGTCGAACTGGCGGATCTGGTTCAGATGTCGTTCGTGCGCACCCCGTCCGATGTCGAGCGGTTACTCGACGAGCTCGGCCGGCTCGGCGGTCATAACTTGGGCATCGTGCTCAAGATCGAAACCCGGAAGGCCTTCGAACACCTGCCACAGCTGCTGCTTACGGCGATGCGCCGACCCCACGTCGGGGTGATGATCGCTCGCGGCGACCTGGCGGTCGAGTGCGGTTATGAACGGTTGGCAGAGTTGCAGGAGGAGATTCTGTGGCTGTGCGAGGCCGCGCACCTGCCGGTGATCTGGGCCACGCAAGTGCTCGAGCAGCTCGCCAAGACCGGACTACCATCCCGCGCCGAGATCAGCGACGCGGCGATGAGTGAGCGGGCCGAGTGCGTGATGCTGAACAAGGGCCCATACCTCAACGATGCGGTCACCGTGCTCGACAACATTATGCGGCGGATGGCCAAGCACCACTACAAGAAGAACGCTTTACTGCGTACTCTGCGGTCTTGGTCGGCGGAATCGATGCACTGAGGATTCGGTCTGTTCACCGATGGGCGCTGACGAAAATATTTCGGGCGCAGTCCGGCAGTCACCGCAGCTGCTCGGTCGGCACCCGGTAACGGTCCTGGTAAGCGCTCACCCGGTCACGAACCTCATCGGCGTCCAGACCGGTGTCCGACCAGGTGTAGCGGCTCCGTCCGCCGTCTGAAGGATGGGCGGCCAGGAAGTCACCCATCTGCTGTTCGGTGTCGGGTCGCAGCTCACGGCCCAGCTTCTGATAGATGCCGCCGATGGTGGTCCGCGGGTCGTTCATGAAGTCGGCGTATTGCACACGATCAACGCATCGGGATATTCGGCGAGTAGGGCGTCCAGGTGCCACAGGTGCGCGGGCGACTTCAGCAGCCACTGACCGGGAACCCCAGACTGCAGTTGCTGCAGGAAGATTCGGTGGAAGCGATAAGCGGCGGCGTGGTCCGCCTCATACGGCAGCCAGCGGTAGTAGCTCGGCAGCCGGTACTGCACCGAAAAGATCACGCTGATGAACTCACTGGCCGTGATGCGCACACACTCCTGCCCGACGAGAGCGCCCATCGGGTGAAATGCCGGGGAGCCGTCCCGCGAGGCGCTACAGCCTCATGATCACTGCGACGAATGCGACCAGACCCAGGCAGGCGATCGAGCCGGCCATGACCCCGGCTAGCGAGTATGGCATCGGTCCAAACTCCGCCTTTAGGGCCCGCATGTCCCGGCGATGCTGAAACCAGGCCAGCGTCAGCGCCGCAACGCCCAGCAGGATCATGAGCATTCCGACGACCCAGGGACTGAGGATCGGTTGGTGACGATGCTCCGTCGTCGAAAGATACTGGAAAAACTTGAAGATTGTGAAACCAAAAGCGATCAACGAGGTACTGGTGCGGATCCACGCCATCAGCGTTCGTTCGTTAGCCAGGCGGGTGCGTTCTGCGGCAAGTCGAGTGGATGCGTCTGGCGGCAGATCTGCCACGATTCCTCCTCCGCTCTTTTGGGCTCGACCCGTTAGGCAGACACAGGGTCAGGCGACTTGTGCCGTCTGAGTGAGCCGGTTCTCGAACTCAACGGGGCTGATCATACCGAAGGCTGAGTGGCGACGACGGCAATTGCAGCGGTCGCAGAATTCGACTTTCACTATGGCCCAAAATGATTCGGATCGCGTGCATTCACAGCGCCACATCAATGCGGTGCAGCAGGCTGACCATTGGCCGCTCGAAAAGCGTGTGTCGAAGCAGCGCGGGCGGCCAAGCGGCCAAGTACGAGCGACCGTTCATGGCCGCGCATCACGGAAGATGCAGGCGGACAGCATGGATGGGTCCGGTACCATTCGTTACCTTGCCGAGATGAACCACACGAACGGACTATTGCGGGCCTTCCATGAACGTGCAATTACCGAACAAGGCGCTACCCCTGCGCGGCCAACTCCTTTAACTCCTCGGGCATCGTATCGTCATCGTGGCCAGCACCCGCCTCGACCGTCAGATCGTCCTCTGTGAGCTGCGTGGCGTTCTTCCCGCCCAGATATTGGGTGAGCCCGGACTTTTCGTAGTGGTCTTTGATCCGGTCGCTCATCAGCCCGATGTAGTCGAGGTTGGGGATGAGCCGTTCGAACATGACGCTGCGGAACTTGAACATGCTCGGCGCTTGCAGCATTTGCTCGTCCCAGGTCTTCAGAGATACCTTGTGCGAGAACCACTCTTCGTACACTTCCCGCATCTTGAACCGGTTACGCATGAGCAGCGCCACCTCATAGGCCCAGTCCTCGCGCTCGCGGCGTTCCTTGTCCGAGATGTTCTTGGTGAAGTGCTCGCGCAAAGCCAGTACGCCGTAGTGCACATGGCGGGCTTCGTCCTGAATCACCATCTTGAGCAACTGTTTCAGCAGCGGCTCGCGAGTTTCCTGAAACATGGTCGTGAACGCGCCGAGTGCCAGTCCCTCGACCATGATCTGCATCCCGAGGAATTTGAAGTCCCACCGGCCATCGGTCATCAGATCGTCGATGATGACGAACAAGTTGTCGTTGACGGTGTAGATCTTTTCCAGCTTGGTTTCGAGGTATCGCAGGAACACCTCAAGGTGGCGGCCCTCGTCCATGACTTGGGTTGCTCCGTAAAGCTTTCCGTCCAGCCACTGCACGGACTCGGTCACCTGGGCCGCCGCGTAGAGGGCGCCTTGCTCACCGTGCATGAACTGGCTGAGCATCCACGCCGCCACGTCCCAGGTCAGCTCGCGTTCTTCTATCGCATTGAGCTTGACCCCGAATCCCTCGATAGCGTCGAACGGCACGAAGCTGCGCGGCAGGATCGGCGCGTTCGGGTTGTCCGGGGTGACATCCAGCCCCCATGGCAGGTCACCGTCACCGTCCCATTGCTTGGACACCGCGCGGCGGTACAACTCGTACATTTCGGTGAAGTCGCCCTGGTAATTCAGCGTGTAGTGCGCACTGTGGTGGGCGGGCATGTCGACGTGACCGCCGCGCTTGGCGTTTCCCATCACCAGACCACGCACCGCCGAGGGCGCCATGGCAGCGGCAACCTTCGGGTTCTGTACCGATAACATCATCCCAACGTTGTCGAGGGTCGCGTGAATTTTGTTCTGCGCCTTGATCGGTAGCCCGCGCAGCATCGTGTCTACAGAAGCTTTCGCCGAATTACGCATCATGCGCCTCCCGGGGTGATCATGCGTCGAGGACGACGCTTTCATGAGCGTATGCCGAACAGCCGAGGATGTAGCCGTCGGATCGTTCTTGGTCGGTCAGACAGTTCGGTTCGTCGACAGTCACGCCACCACTGACCACCCTGATCTTGCAGGCGCCACACCCACCGACGGTGCAACTGAAGTCAAGCCTCAACCCGCTGCGCAGACCCGCATCGAGAATCGTCTCACCCGGCCGCTGCGTGACCGTGGCACCCGAGGCGCGAAACTCCACCGCGTGCGGTTCGATCGGCAGTGTGCGGGTATGGTGCGGCGCCGCGTAGAACCGCTCCCGATGGACATGTCCCGCGTCCACGCCTTCGATCGTCAGCGCCGTCGAAGTGGCATCCATCAATTCCGGTGGACCGCAGAGGAACACCTGAGCACCAGGACCCGCAGCGAGCAAGGCGGCGGCCCGCTCGCCGGTGAGTCGCCCGGCCTCCCCGGACCATCCCGGCTCCGGCTGCGAGAGCACATGCACCACTCGCAACTGCGGATGCCTTTCGACCAATGCGGACAGCCGACGGGCGAAGATGATCTCGTTTTGCCGTCGTGAGGCATAAACCAGCGAGATCACCCGCGCGGGCGAGCGCCGCAGCGCGGTCTCGATCATGCTGATCACCGGCGTTATGCCGCTGCCCGCCGCCAAGAACGCCAGCGCCACCGAGTCATCCTGCGGGAGCAAGAAATCCCCTGACGGTCCCAGCACGGTGTACTCGTATCCGACTCCCAGGCCCCGGTGCACGAAACCCGACACGACCCCGCCGTCGATGGCCTTGACGGTGCACGCCAGTCGATCGCCCTCGGCGTCGCAAATCGAATAGGCGCGCTTGACCGTCGTGCCTCCGATGTCGAAGCAATGCGTCAGATACTGCCCGCCACGAAACTCAACCGGCCGCCCGTCGGTCGCCTCGAGTTGCAGCGTCACCGCATCGTCGGTCTCCCGGATGATGTCGACAACCCGAACGCGCCGCTTTGCCGACGCAGTCGGGGATTGGCCCCACCGCTTGGACGGACCGTTGGGCCGCGGGACGGTAGTCGGATAAGGCTTGGTCAGGTTGAAGTGGGCAATCCGCGCTGCCAGCGACCGCGGCATGCTGAGAAGGCTCGGCAAAGGGTCCCCTGATCGCAAAAGTAGGAACGAGAGCGTTCCAACAATATAGAAGTGGCACGATGCCGTGTCAAGATGGATCCGTGACCCACGTCGTCAGGCCGTTTCGCGGCGTCAGCGCAGACGAACGACGCGACCTTCGCCGCAATCAATTGCTCGAAGCGTGCCTGGAAATTGTCGGCACCACGGGAATGGCGGCAACGACGATCGAGGCGGTCAGTCGCCAGGCCGGCCTGTCAAAACGGTACTTCTATGAAAGTTTCCGCACCCGCGACGAGCTCTTCGTGGCATTGGCGGAGAGATTGCTCGCCGAGATCACCGGCCACATCCTCGATTCGATATCCGACTCTGCCCCGGAGCTGGTGGATCGCGCGCGCAAGGGCATCGGCCGGGTCATCACCTTGCTGACCGACGATCCACGCAAGGCCCGGTTCTTCACCGACCTGATCGGCAGCGAGCTACTCAAAGACACCGTCGGCGGCGCTGAGCACACACTCGCCCGACTGCTCACGCAGTTGCTGCTCGCCGGAACCGAGAGCACCCAGAGCCAGCGTGATCGCCTGCAGCTCGCCGCGCTGGTGATCGTGGCGGGCACCGCCCAGGCCGTCACCAGCTGGCTCGACGGAAAGCTCACCGTGTCCCGAGACGACCTCATCGACGAGGTCGCACAGATGTCGGTCGCCGCGGCACGGACTGTGCGCAGCGCTCTCTGACACTGACTGGGCCCCTTGCAACGCTTTTCAGCGGTGGCTCTGCGAGAAGAATTGCCAGATGGTGCCGGTGGCGTCCAGCGCCGTCGACGGCGCGGGAATACCGGCGAGCTTTTCCAGAACGGGTTTGGCCTTCCCGCCGGGCCATTGATGGCCGGCCCCTGCGACCGAGATCAATTCCACAGTGCGTCCGTCGGCGCAGGTGGCGGTTTCGGTCGTGACGGTCCCGGAGGTGTTTGAGGTCGGTGGCGCGCACGCGTCGATGGAACGCCAGGTGGCGTTGACCGACGGCACTGAGGGACCGTCGACGCGCGGAGTACCGTCGAGCGAGCGCGGTTTCCCGGGTCCGCCGTTGTAGGGGACTCTGTCGTCGGCGGTGCCGTGGATTTGTAGGACCGATGTCGGCTGTGCGTGCGAACAGTCGGTCAAAAGTGTGCCTGCCACAGGGGCGATCGCGGCGAACGTGTCGGTCTGGCAGCCCAGTCGAAGCGCCATCATGGCCCCGGCCGACATGCCGGTGGCATAGACGCGTGCCGGATCGATTGGGGTCCGTCGCTCGATGGCGGCGACCATGGTGGTGATGAATCCGACGTCGTCGATGTTGATGCCCTCAGGCGCACCGCAGCATGTGCCGACATTCCACGCGCGCAGTATGCCGTTGGGGTAGGCGACCACGAAACGCCCCCTGTCCGCCTCGGTGTTCCAGTGGTAGTCACGCTCAGCCTGTGCACCGTCGCCGAAGCCGCCGTGCAGCATCACCACTAATGGCGCCGCGCCGGTCAATCCCCGCGGTCGGTACAGACGATAGGTCCGGAAGGTCCCGCCTGACTTGACGATCTGGATGGACCTTCCGGCCGGGATCGGGAAATCGGGCGATCCCGACGCATGAGCGCCGCCAAAAAGGCCGCCCGCCACGACAAGCAGGGCTGCCAGGAAACACACGTTGAGCACTCGAACGTATCGAGACGCCATGAGCACATGGTGGCAGGCGGGTGCCTACCTGACAAGCACCTTGTCATTCGTGTCTCGAGTGGCAGACTCCGGGGCATGCGACGTGTTCTGGATACGGAGTGGGAGCCCACCGTGCGCGTGCCCAACCCGGTCGACGCCCGCGCTCGAATCATCGAGCTGACTCCGCGCGGTCGCCAGGCACTACGTGTAATGCGCTCTAGTGCACTCGATTTGGAGAGGCGGTTGCAACAGATCCTGGGGCGGCAGCGATTTGGCGAACTGCGCAAGACCTTGCAGATGTTGCTCGACCTGGAATCCGTATTGAATCTGCTGACTCAGCGGCGGTTGGGCGATGTGGAGTCGCTCGGCGGCGCGGCCGAAATGTCGTTCCTCGGCGACGGTCACGAAGTAGCGAAGTAGGCGCACCTCCGGGTGAGTGTCATCGTCGGGTAGGACGCGCGGTTCTGTCCGCCATGAGGGTGGTGATCGCTTCGACGTCGCCCGGGCCGGGCATGCCCCAATCAGGCTTGTAGTCGAACAGCTTGTCGATCTGCACGGTCCGCAGGTCGACGTCGAGAAGCTCGATGGTGTCGGGGGGTACGAGGGCGGGGTGGACGTAGCCGCAGGCGCGGGCCAGGGTCAGCAGTTCGAAGCGCAGGGTGGCCAGATAGTTGGCGCAGCGCACTGATTTCAGGGCCGGGTCGAGACCATGCTGCAGCCACGGTGTCTGGGTGGCCACGCCGGTGGGGCAGCGGCCGGTGTGACAGCGCTGGGCCTGGATGCAACCAATGGAGAACATGGCGGTCCGTCCGACGTTGACCATGTCGCAGCCTATGGCCAGGGCCAGCAGGGCGTTCTCGGGGATGCCGAGTTTGCCCGAGCCGATGAACACCACGTTGTGATGTAGATCCTGGTCGGCGAAGGCCCGGTAGACACGGGTGAAAGCCCACTTGAACGGCAGGGCGACGTGGTCACTGAAGACCAGCGGAGCCGCGCCGGTCCCGCCCTCGCCGCCATCGACGGTCACGAAGTCGACGCCCCGGCCGGTGCGGGCCATGCGCGCGGCCAGGTCGAGCCAAAACGGGCCTTCGCCAACTGCCGCCTTGATACCTACGGGTAGACCGGTCTCGGCGGCGATGGTCTCCACCAGCTCGAGCAGTCCGTCGACGTCGTGGAATGCGGAATGTCCGGCAGGGCTCTTGCAGTCCACCCCGGCCGGAATGCCGCGCATCGCAGCGATTTCGGGGGTGACCTTGGCGCCGGGAAGCATGCCGCCCAGACCGGGCTTGGCGCCCTGACTGAGCTTGATCTCGATGGCCCGAATCGACGGGGTCGCGGCTACCCGGTCGATCAGACGGGGAAGGCTCAAGGTGCCGTCGTCATTGCGACAGCCGAAGTAACCGGTGCCGATCTGCCAGACGAGGTCGCCGCCGTTGAGGTGGTACGGCGACACCCCGCCCTCGCCGGTGTTGTGCAGGGTGCCGGCCGTGGCTGCGCCTTTGTTCAGCGCGGTGATGGCCGCACCGCTCAGTGACCCGAAGCTCATCGCGGAGATGTTGACCAACGACGAGGGCCGGAAAGCCTTGGCCCGGCCCCGCGCTCCGCCGAGCACCTTTGCCGCGGGCAAAGGCACGGCCGGGTCGGGATGCTCAGGCTCGCCGTCCGGGGCCGACACGGGGAACGCCGCGTGCTTGATGATGGGGTAGTTGTGGACGCGTTCCAGATCGTTGTCGGTACCGAACCCGAAGTAGCGGTTGGCCAACTTCGAGGACGTGTACACCCAGCGCCGCTGGTCACGACTGAAGGGCCGCTCCGCGTCGTTGTCGGTGACGATGTATTGGCGCAGCTCCGGGCCAACCGCTTCGAGAAGGAACCGCAGGTGGCCGACGATCGGGTAGTTGCGCAAGATGGCGTGACGGCGCTGCAAGAGATCCCAACCCGCCACCCCGGCCAGACTCCCGCTGACCAGGGCTGCCACGGATCGCCCCTTCATGCCTAACCGAGATCCTGGTCGGCAGCTGTGCAGTAAACACCCAGCAGGTCGCGGGCCGAGACGATGCCCGCCAGCGCGCCATCGCGCTTCACCAGGATGTGGCGGATATAGCGCTGAGTCATCCGGACGGCAACCTCGTCGACCGTGGCCCCGGCGTCGCACCACACAAGCTTGGTGCTGGCCACGTCGACGGCGCGGATGGCGGCCGGGTCCTTTCCAGCGCCCACTGCCCGAACGATGTCGCGCTCGCTCACCAGCGCAACGGGCTGCTCGTCGTCACCGATCACAATGGCCCCGACATCGGCGTCAACCATGGCCTTGGCAACGTCGGCAACCGTGGCGTCAGCGGCGACGCGTGCCACCGGGTTGCCGACGAGGGTGGAGATCGGAGTCGTCCCAACGGAGGAAATGCCACTCATGCGACCATGCTCACCCGGACTTGCGCGCCGTTTCTAGTGACCTCAGTCCTCAATTTGGGTGGGACGAGGTCACACTCACATCCGCCCCGGCGATCCGAGACCATCCGCCGTAACGCGTGAACCTACCGACGGAAGGCGCTGTTCATTCGTTGTTTGAATGCATCGTCGAAACGGCGATAGGTGCTGCGCAGCGTATGCCCTGGCCAGTGGTTTGGGGTGAGCTCGACGGGTAGCTGCGGGTCGAGCTGAAGATGCCGGACGACGGCGATCGACAATGCGAACTCGTAGGTGAAGCTCTCGGTCGAATCGTCGCGTTTGCTCGTGTCGAGTGCGACCTCCATCGCCTCGATGAGTGCCCTGGCATCGGCTGTCCACCCATCGAGGGAAAAGAGCACGTGCATCTTATCGGCGGTGATGTCGGTGGCGGCCCCGTGAAAGTGGGTGCACTGCTGGTCCAGCACCGCCCGGGATGTCGGAAGTCGTTGTGGGTCGAGGTTGTCCGGACGTATCCACACACCTTCCCGAAGCTCGGCCAGGTGCAGGGCCATCGCCGCTTTCCTGAGTTCGAGGCGATCCGCGGCCGACCGGCGATCCAGCGAGACGACCGCCAGTTCCCATGTCCCGTCCCAACCGGGATCGGCCGCGTCGTCGATTCGGGACGCCTCGTCGACACGTTGGCGGCGCTCCAGCAAACGCCCGATGAGCGCGTAGCTCCCACCGTCACCGACCAGTTCGCCGTTGGAGACCATCCGCCAAAGGCAGGTACGCGCCGCGCCGTCGCTGATGCCGAACACCGAAGCCACCGCGACCAGCTCCGCCACCGTAAGACGGGCCTGGTCGGACCCCAACAGAGCCGACGCGAGCACCGAGCGCGCGCTGAGCGATCGGTTGCCGATCAGGTCGCGGACGCGGGACTGGGGTACTGCAGGCACACACTTATCTTGGCCGACCATCGTGCGTATCACTAAATCGTTGACGCGTGATGTCCAAGATGTGATACTGACACGCATGAGCTCCCCGCCCAAGTCGTTGGTGGCTGAAGATGTGGAGATCGTTCGCCGCGTCCTTGCCCATATCGACGCCGGCACCACCGATGAGGGTGCGGCTTGGCGGGAACCCGTCGAAAACTACTTGAACCCAGACCGGTTCGCCGGGGAGCTCCGGTTGCTGCGTGCGATGCCGAGCGTATTCGTTCCCGCCGCGACGATCCCGAACCCGGGCGACCATGTCGAACGAACCGCCTTCGGGGTGCCCCTATTCGCTGTGCGTGGGCGCGATCACCGGGCGCGCGTATTTCGTAACGCGTGTCGGCATCGCGGCTTCGCCCTTGTCGAGGACGCCGGGTGCTCTCATGCGCTGGTGTGCCGCTACCACGGCTGGACATATCGTCTGGACGGTTCGCTCGCGCATGTGCCCCACGACGACGCATTCCCGGATCTGGACATGACGACGCGCGGCCTGGTGGAGGTCACCAGCCACGAGGTGGACGGGCTCATCGTCATCGCCGCGCTCGACTCCGCCGGTGCAGGCCCGCAAGACGGTGATGACGACGCGATGGCGTGGCTGACCGACGGAACCCCTTGGCGCGGCAAACTTGTCCCGGCGCGGCGGCTCGTCTATGTGCAGTCCACGCTGCGAGCGATGAACTGGAAGGTGCTCGTCGAGCAGTTCCTGGAGGGTTATCACATCCGCTCGACGCACGAGGACACCTTCTTCCCGGTGCAGTACGACGACCTCAACGTGGTCGAGACGTTCGGCCCGAATAGCCGAATCACATTCCCATACCGCAATATCGAACGGCTCCGCGACCGTCACGAGACAACCTGGACAACGGACGCGCGGGTGACGTATCTGTATCAGCTGTTCCCAAACGTCATGCTGGCGACGTTCCCGGACCTGATTCTGATGGTCGTGGTCGACCCGGTAGACGTCGACCACACCACGGTCATCATTTATTCGATGGTCAGGCCCGAAGTGGCCGAGCGGGCATCGCATGACCCTGGACCGAACAACCCGGCGGGTGCAGCTAGCTTAATCGCGCGCGGTGCAGTGGAGGACAACGAGATGTCGGAGGGTGTGCAGCGCGGCTTGCGTTCCGGCGCAAACGAATTCGTGGAGTTCGGACGGCACGAGAGCGCGATAGGTCATTTCCACGCCACCCTTGATGACCGTCTGGCTCGATCGACCACCGCGCAGGCTGTTCGCTGACCCCAGGAGTCGAATGGAGCCATCCACACGGCCAGCGGCCACGATGCGCTGATGCAGGAAAGCTCGCCCGCGGTCGTGCAACCGTGCCTCGTCTCGCAGCGACGACAACAGTACGGCCAATCAGCGCCACGTCGGCACTGCAGCCGGCGAGACGATTGGCAATCGCCTGACCCAGGCCGTTTCCGCCGGCGCCGGTGACAAAGGCCTTCTTGCCGGACAGGTCCACGAGCTTGGCGTGGCCGCTTCTGGCCCGCAAGGTTCGTGCCGTCCCCCGTTTGGGATCCTAACTTTCCTGAGCCATGATAATTAATAATAATGAGATCGGCTACGGCGCCGAAGACTTTAGGGGAGACACCATGGCTGTCACTGTTGTCGACGCGGGACCCCGGCGGGTCAGCCGGTCCGTCGAGGTGGCCGCGCCAGCGGCCGAGCTGTTCACAATAGCCGCTGATCCTCGGCGCCACAGTGAACTGGACGGATCGGGCACGGTGCGGGCCAATATCAAGATGCCGTCGCAATTGGTTGTGGGGTCAAGGTTTTCGATGAAGATGCGGATGTTCGGGCTGCCATATCGCATCACCAGCACGGTGACCGCCCTGAAACCGGACGAATTGGTCGAATGGCGTCATCCGTTAGGCCACCGCTGGCGATGGGAATTCGAGTCGCTTTCACCGACGCTTACCCGCGTCACCGAGACGTTCGACTATCACGACGCCGGTGCGCTCAAAAACAAGCTGAAGTACTACGAGCGGATGGGCGCCGCAAAGGCCAACGCAGCGGGCATCGAAGCGACGTTGGCCAAGCTGCGTGATCGGTACGCAGCGCGGTAAATCGCGACGGATCGGCAGTGTCCCAGGCCACCACGCCAGACACCCAATGGGTCAGTTGTTCCACTTGGTCATTGCGGTCCAGGTGGCGCGGCGGTGTTGCGTACGTCGAGTAAGGCCGGCAGCGGATCACCACGCGGTTCTCGCGCTCGCACATTGCTTCAACGGACGGGCGCGCCTCGTCGCCGAGTGGTTGACCGGACATTCGCACTGTCGTCGCGCGTCTTATTGTGCTTCGGCCGGTATGGCCAAGGGCGTCGCGAACCATGCGGCCGGCCTGCCCGTACTGTGCGCGCAGCCGGGCCGATTCCTGCTCAAGGATCTCGTGCTGATCGGGGTGGCGCTGTGGACTCTGGGTGACTCGCTGGCGGTCGCGCGATTCACACGTGGGGGAGAACCTCATCGGCCAGCAGGTGCAAACTGGCCCAGCCTTCGTCGACCGGCAGCCCGCCCATGAGTGGATTCATGACGACTTCTCCCCTGCCACAACGGATCTGGTTGATCAACTGCGCGGGGGTGAGGATCTCAACGTTGTTGAGCCGGCGGAGATCCTCGATCGTGGCGGCGGCAATTTCGTTGGGGCGAGGTACGCCGGCGCGCTTCCAGGCGCTGTATTCGGCGGCCTCGTTCATGATGAAGTCGCCGTAGCGGGACCAGGCTTGGTCGGGGTCGGCGTGCAGCAAGGTGACGGTGCTGCCGTTTTCTGGGTGGTAAACGAAACCCGACTTACCCCGCTTTTGCAATTCCTGCTCGTACACCGCTTCCAGTTCGGGCATAGCCATCGGCGGCGAGAACGGTAGTCCGAAGCGCGCCGCTCGCCGGGCCGCCGCGGGCGTCATACCGCCGACGAAAACGATTGGATGCGGCCGCGTATGCGGCTTCGGCGTGACGTTGATGAGTTTGCCCTCATAGTCGAAGGGCTGATCGCTCCACGCCTTGAGCATTACCGACAGGCAGTGATCCATCAGGACGCCGCGCTGGGACCAGTCCTTATCGGCGGCGTGGTACTCCTCGGGCCGGTAGCCCATGCCGGCCACAAAGCTGAACCGGCCCTGGGCGAGGTTGTCCAGCACGGCGATATCCTCGGCGAGCCGCACCGGATCGTAGAGCGGGACGATCAGAGCGTTGATGCTGATTCGAACGCGTCGCGTTCGCCCGGCGATCGCGGCGGCCAGGATCAGCGGCGACGGAAGCCAACCCGTTGCGGCCAAGTGATGTTCTTCGCCGCTCACCGCGGTCAAGCCGCGCCGATCGGCATACTCCGCCATCTCCAGCGCGGCCTGATAGCGACCCGCCTGGCGCGCCACCGGGTCGGCGATGTTGGTCATGTTCAGCCGTAATGCGGTGAGCAGACTCATTGTTGGCTCACGCCGTCAGCGGCTGGTGCGCTTCGGTCGCGCGAACAGCGTTCCCCTGATCATTCGCTTAACCGAGCCCAGAGTGGCGTCGTAGGCCTCCGGCGGCACACTGGCCGCCTGCTCCGACAGACCCCGCGTCAGCGCACAGATGGCCTC
This sequence comes from uncultured Actinomycetota bacterium, assembly GCA_963763005.1. GTDB lineage: Bacteria > Actinomycetota > Actinomycetes > Mycobacteriales > Mycobacteriaceae > Mycobacterium. The sequence goes on along the minus strand of CAVXMI010000002.1, from coordinate 675,263 downwards.
CACCGCGGCCCCCGCGCCGGCACCGGGAGACAGCGCCCCCTGCACCCGGGCGTCCTCGACGATCTCGCTGACGACCTCGCGCAGCGCCTTGGACCCGGGGAAATTTGGGCCGTCGCGCCGAGACTGGGCACTGCTTCCGGCGCGGATCGCCCGCAAGAACGGGGCCAGGTAGGGATATTCGCGCAGCAACCGTTGCGACTCGTCCAGCACCGCTTCGAGTCGGCCGACGACGTCATCGCTGCGCGCCGCGGCGGCACGCAGCCGCGGCAAGACGATCTCCTCGATCGCCTCGCCGGTCGCAGTGAGCAGTTCGGACTTGTTGGGAAAGTAGTGATACAGGCTGCCGCTGGTCATCTCGGCTGCCCGGGCGATCTCGCGGATCGTCGCCTGTGAGTAGCCGACCTCGGCCACACAGCGCATTGCCGCGTCGATGATCCGCCGGCGGGTCTGCACACCATTGGCGCCCACCGGCCGGCCGAGATGAGACGAGCTGACGGTCATGCCGCGCGGCGCCCGCCGTCGATTGGTCGGTCACTCACCGTGCACCTCCGCGACGCCGGAACTAATTGATCAGTCGAATATATTCGACCATGCTGTCGTTACTGTGCCCGCGGTCCAAGGGTGGGCAAACTTGCGAGTGAGGACACGACCATGACCCGGACACAGCTGGGCCGCCCGGTCGGCGCCAGCGGCCAGGAGACCCGCCGGCGGATCATCGCCGCAACCATGAGGTGTGTGGCCGAGGTCGGCTACTCACAGGCGACGATCCGCGAGATCGCCCGCATGGCGAACGTGACCAGCGCCAGCCTGTACAACTACTTTCCGAACAAGTCGCAATTGATCAAGGCGACGATCGCGGCCAGAGCCGACGCCGCTATGCCACGGCTGCGTCAGGCCGCGGGAGGTGCCGGCGACATCGTCGACCGAATCGAAGCGGTGCTCGACGAATGCGGCCACTTGATGCGTGAGTACCCGGACCTGGCCGCGTTCGAGTGGGCGATCCGGGCGGAAAACGTCATCACCTCCGACGGGCGGGAGGCAAGCCAGGAAGTAGGTACCCCCGGGTTTGAGACGTTCCGCGAGATCATCGAGGGTGCCATCGAGGACGCGCACCGGCGCGGCGAACTCGGTGACCACCCAGATCCGCCGGGTGCGGTGGAGGCGATCTATGCGCTTATCTACGGGCTGACCGAGCTGGCAGCCACCTTGCCGCCGGAGGAATACCATGCCGCGCTGAACTCGGCGAAGGTATTGGTCAGAGGCACAATGTTCGGTGGTTCGTAGCTCACAGGTGGCTATTTGTCTCGCGGACAGACGCAATCTCCTTGATACGATCAAACGATTGATTATAGAGTCGGGGTCACGTGGAGAGAGCCGAGACCTTGACCGAAACTGTTCGTCTGGCGTTGGACGTCGATGCGTTGCGCCAGAAGTACGCCGAAGAGCGGGCACGGCGATTGCGCCCGGACGGGATCGCGCAGTACGTGGAGATCACGGGTGAGTTCGCCCGGTTCGCCGAAGACCCGTGGTTAGAAGGGAAGTTCGCACGCGAGCCGCTCACCGACGAGGTTGACGTTGCGATCGTCGGCGCCGGCTTCGGCGGACTGCTGACGGGCGTGCGGCTACGCCAGCTCGGTGTCGAAAGTGTCCGGTTGATCGACAGGGCAGCCGACGTGGGCGGCACCTGGTACTGGAACCGCTATCCGGGGATTGCCTGCGACGTCGAGTCGTATGTGTACATCCCACTATTGGAGGAGCTCGGCTACATCCCCACGGAAAAGTACGCCAAGGGAGCCGAGATCTTTGCGCACTGCCGGCGCATCGCCGAGCACTACGACCTGTACCGCGACGCTTGCCTGCGCACTGACGTGCATGAGATCCGTTGGGATGCTGCGATTTCCCGCTGGATCATCCGGACGAACCGGGGTGACGTGATGCGGGCCAGGTTCGTATCCATGGCCAACGGGTATCAAGCGAAGCCCAAGCTGCCCGGTATCGCCGGCATCAGCTCGTTTCGCGGTCACACGTTTCATACCAGCCGGTGGGACTATGGCTACACGGGCGAGAAGCTGGAGAACCTGGCCGGTAAGCGCGTCGGCATCATCGGTACCGGGGCGACTGCAGTTCAGTGCGTGCCGCACCTGGGCGCGGCGGTGCAGCAGCTCTATGTCTTCCAGCGCACGCCATCATCGGTCGACGTGCGGGCCAACGGGCCCACAGACCCGCAGTGGGCCAACACATTACAGCCGGGCTGGCAACGCAGGCGCATTCAGAACTTTCAGATCCTCACTGCCGGCGGGCAGGCATCCGAAGACCTGGTCGCCGATGCCTGGACAAGCATCACCCGGAAGCTTCCGGTCATGCGTCATGACACCGCCGGGTCGGTCAGCCCCGAGCAACGCACGCGCGACATCGAGATCGCGGATTTTGCCAAGATGGAGGAAATCCGGGGGCGGGTCGATGAAATCGTGGCCGATCGCGTCACCGCGGAGGCGCTCAAACCCTGGTACGGCTATTTCTGCAAACGGCCCTGCTTTCACGACGAGTATCTGCAGACGTTCAACCGTGACAACGTCACATTGGTCGACACTCGCGGTCGCGGGGTGGAGCGCATCACCGAGGCCGGAGTTGTCGTCGACGGGTTGACCTACGACCTCGACTGCCTGATCTTCGCAACGGGTTTCGAGGTGGGCACCGACTACTGTCGTCGTACCGGGTTCGAACTGACCGGCCGCGACGGCGTGACTCTGACCGAGCAGTGGCGTGACGGTGTGCGTACGTTCCAGGGCCTGTGCGCCAACGGTTTCCCGAACTGCTTTATCGAAAGCATCGCCCAGGCGGGTCTAACGGTGAACTTCCCCTACCTGCTTGACGTGCAGGCAACCCACGCTGCTTGGATCATCGCGTGGGCCCTCGAACATGGTGTCACCGAAGTCGAGGCATCGCCGGGTGCTGAAGCCGCCTGGGTCGAGACGGTTGTGCAACGCTCGGCCGCGACCGCCGAGCGGGCCAAGACGTGCACTCCCGGCTACTACAACCGGGAGGGTAAGGCGGACGCCAAGACCCGGCAGGGCAGCTTCTTCTTCGGTGGGCCCACCGAGTACGCCGACATCTTGGAGACGTGGCGCGCGAAAGGGGACTTGGCGGGGTTGGAGATTCGCGGTGCGGAGGGCGGGCCATGAAGTACATCCTCGGCCGGGTGAGGGCAGCGGCTCGGCGTCGTCGCTCGCCGAAGGTAGCGATCATCGGTGCGGGGTTTGGCGGCCTGGGCGCCGCGGTGGCGCTGCGCCGCGCCGGAATCGATGACCTGGTGATCATCGAGGGCGACGACGGCGTGGGAGGCACCTGGCGGCGCAACACCTATCCGGGTGCTGCCTGCGACATCCAGAGCCACCTGTACTCGTTTTCCTTCGCGCCCAACAAATCCTGGAGCCGTACCTACGCTCGGCAGCCCGAGATCCTGGCCTACCTGGAGTCGGTGGTCGACGACTTCGATCTGCGCCGACACCTCATGCTCGGCACCAGGGTGCGCACGGTTGGATGGAACGCGGACACCTGGCGGTGGGACTTGCATGTGGACCGCGGCGGGCACTCCGAGACACTCACCGTCGACGTCGTCGTCTGCGCCGTCGGGCTGTTCGGGTCGGTGAAGCTGCCGGATATATCTGGACTGACGGATTTCGGCGGCACCCTCATGCACACCGCGCAGTGGGATCACAACGTCGACCTGGCGGGCAAGAAGGTGGCGGTGATCGGCACGGGGGCCAGCGGGGTGCAGGTAATTCCCGAACTGGCGAAGATCGCGCAGCGCCTGACGGTGTTTCAGCGAACACCGCCCTGGATGGTCCCCAAAGACGACCGACCTTACAGCGCAACAGAATTGGCACAGTTCCGGCGCAACCCTCTGGCGGTACGCCGCACACGCTGGCAGATCTGGAAATTCCAGCACGACAACACCGCGACGATGGCCGACGACCCGGTTGTCGCCGCCCGCACGCACATAGCGACCTCGTTCATGGAGCGCACCGTGGCCGACGAGCGGCTTCGTCGTGCGCTGACACCGGACTACCCGTTCCGCTGTAAGCGGGTGCTGCTGGGCGACGAGTACTACCGGGCGTTGCAGCAAGAGCATGTCGAGCTGTTAACCGACCCTGTCGACCGGATCACCGAGACGTCGGTCATGACGGTCGCCGGTGAGGTCGTCGACGTCGACGTGATTGTGCTGGCAACCGGATTCGAGACATCGCAGTATCTGTCGGGTATCGACGTTATCGGGACCGGAGGGCAACGCCTACACGAGCGCTGGGGCGCTGACCCCAGTGCCTACCTGGGTGTGGCTGTCGGCGGATTCCCGAACTTCTTCATGCTCTATGGCCCGAATACCAATCAGGGCGGCAACTCGATCGTCTACATCCTCGAAGCCGGAGCACGACTGGTGGCCAGCGCGGTGAGCCGGGTGGCGCGTCGGGGTGGATATCTTGATGTGCGCCCCGAGGCCGAAAAGCGTTACAACGAACGCCTTTCCGCAGACCTCGAGCGCACCATCTGGACCCGGTGCGACAGCTACTTTCGTTCGGCCACCGGCCGGATCGTCACCCAATGGCCCTACACTGAGCTGGAATACGCTCGCCGTACCTGGCGGTTAAGGCCGCCGGACTGGATGCACCGCACCGGCGTCCCGGTTAGCAGGCCGCGATCAGTCAAGACCGAAATCGATGACGCCGCGGATCAGCTCGCCGGCGGCCAGATCAGCGTAGGCGTCGTTGATTTCGTCCAGCCCGTAGCGCCTGGTGATCATTTCGTCGAGGAGTAGCCGACCGGACGCGTACAGCGCGGCCAGCCTCGGAATGTCGCTCTTGGGGTTGCAAGAACCAAACACAGTTCCGCGCAACGTCTTATTCATCAGGATGAAGTCTTGCAGCGTCACGTCGATCGAATGCGTCGCCGGTGACGGTAGGCCGGTGAGCACACAGGTACCCCCCTTGCTGGTAAGTGCCAGCGCCGCCCCGACATCTGCCGCACCGATCATCGCGGGGGAGACGACGACCCCGGCGGCCATCACGCCGCGGGTCAGCTCACGCACCAACTCGATCGCGTCGGCTGCGGTCGCCGCGGTGTGGGTGGCGCCGAACTTCAATGCGGACTCGCGCTTGAACGGGATCGGGTCGACCGCGACGATATGGGCCGCGCCCTTGATGCGTGCGCCCTGGATGGCTGCGGTGCCGATGCCGCCGGCGCCGATAACCACGACCGTGTCGCCGCCGCGCACGTTGGCACCGTGCGCGGCCGAGCCGTACCCGGTCGGGACCGCGCACGCCAGCAGCGCGGCGGGTACCAATGGGAACTCTCGATCGATTTTGACCAGTGAATCGGCCGAGACGACGGTGTGTTCGGCGAACGCCCCGATCTTGGATACGTGGCCAAGATTTCGCCCGTCGGCGGTGTGGTGGCGAAAGGTGCCGTCGGTCGGCATGCCGGGTGCCATCGCCCCAGATCCCTTGTCGCACAGGTATTCCATGCCCGAGGCACACCATCGGCACTGCCCGCAAACCGCGACGAAGGACGTCACCACATGATCGCCAGGTGCAAAGCGGCTCACCCGCTCGCCAACCTCGACCACGACGCCGGAGCCTTCGTGTCCGCCGATTGTCGGCGACATGGCCGGTAATCCGAGGGAGCGCAGGGTTTCTGGTGGGGGAGCCAACTTGCCCTGCCGGATGTGTTCGTCGGAGTGGCACAATCCGGTGGCGGCCAGTCGTACGAGAACCTCGCCGGCCCCCGGCGGATCTAGCTCAAACTCTTCGACGGTCCACGGGTGGCCGTATTCGTAAAGGATGGCCGCGCGGCTTCTCATCGACTCCTATCCTCTCTGTCGTGGCCACCGCAACGTCGCCGTCGGCAAGCGGGCTCCGAAAACTGGCCCCGGAAACGGCCGAAAACATGTTTGCAATCAATCGGTTGATTATATGGTTCGATGATCACCTGGCGGAAGGACGTCGACGTCGTATTTGCTGGCCGCCCCGGAGGTGCTGGCGGCGGTGGCAACGGATGTGGCGGGCATCGGCCCGGCGCTGAGCGCGCCGAATGTGGTGGCCGCGGGCCCGACCACCGGGCGGGCGGCAGCCGCCGGCGATGAGGTATCGGCTGCCATCGCGTCCCTGTTTTCCGGCCATGCTCAGGAGTATCAGGCGATCAGCGCTCAGGCATGCTCGGTCAAACACGTGCGGCTAGCCGCCTGCTTTTACAGCGGCGATGACTCCGCCGTCGACCAAGAGGTCGGTACCGGTGATGAAGGTTGCTTCGGGTCCGAGCAGGAATGCGGTTGCCGCGGCGATGTCGTCGGGGGTTCCGATCCGGCCGGTCGCGGACATGGCGATCATCGCCCGCATGCCGTCGCCGACCGGGGAGTCAAGTTCCTGCTGCCCCATCGGCGTGGAGATGATGCCGGGACTGATCGAATTGATTCGTGCACCCCGGCGGCCCCACTGCGCGCTGGCCGCACGGACGCGAATGTGATTGGCATGCTTAGCGATCGGGTAGGCAAATGCCGGCTCTGTGACCCGGCTGATGAAGTCCAGCTGTAACAATTCGCCGGGCGGCTTGTGGGCCAACGCATGTCCTTGTTCGGCGGTTACTGGTGGCAACATGTGCCCCGCCATGCTGGCGATCACCACGCCGGCACCGCCTGCCGCGATGACTTCGCCGAACTCCTGTACCACCAGCGCGACGCCGAGTAGATCGACGGCCAGGATTGCTTCGGCCGAAGCTTGCGCCGGGGACAGTCCGGCGGTGTGCGCCACTTGTGTGACGTTGCCGAGTGAGGCTGCGTGCTCGGCGAGCCCGTGAACCGATTCCGGTGAGGAGACATCGACGCTGCGCCCCTCGACGTGATGTCCTTCTGTGGAAAGGGATTCGGCCACCGACGCCAGCGCGTCGACATTGTTGTCGGCCAACAGCACCGTCTTGCCGGAACCCAGCCGCCGGGCAATCGCGTGGCCCATACCGCCCACTCCGATAACGGTCAACACTTCCCGAGTCATTGCCACCCCGAATTCGAGACGTTTCTGGCTGATTGCCGATGCTATACACATGGATCAATTCGCAGCCCAGGGCGGTAGCCCCGCTGTGGGAAAGCCGTGGAACACCAACATCCACTACGGGCCGGCCTGGCGAGTCCGGGTGAGACGCTGCCGTGGTCACCTTCGGCAAACCTTCGCCGCGAAACCGCTTGTGGCACATAACAGCCTGGATCACGTGTGGCGCCGTCAATCGTGTCGAGGGTAGGTGGGAACACACCGCTCCCATCAAATAGCCGCCGCCGGACACTGTGCGGCAACTTCGCACGCACGTCCGCGCGGCGCTTCCCGGCGCCCGCGTCCGCCGCTTGTTCCCCGGCCGCGTCTTTGTCACCTGGCGTGCACCCGGCTAACCGTCGGTGCCCATCGCGGCGGCGCTGGCCAGTGTGATGAGCTCGACCGCCTGATTGCGGGTGAGCGCACCCAGCATGTGCATTGCGGCGCGCAGGTCTTCGCCCACTATCCAGGTCGGGCCGCTGGCCAGGTTCTCGAAAGCCTCCGCGATCACGTCGTCCACGGCGGCCGCACCCGGCGGCACATGGTCGGGCGAATTTATCTGGCCGCGGCTGTGTTCGAGTTGCCGGAGCGCTGGTGTGTCGGTTTTGCCGAGAACGAGGCCCAGGACGTCGACCCCTTTGTCGTGCAGTTCGGCCCACAGCGCCTCTGCGAAGACCATGTCGAAAGCCTTGGAGGCGGCGTAGGCGACCATGTTGGGACCGCCGGCGAATCCGGCTCCGGACCCGAAGATGACGATGCCGCCGTGCCCTCGCTCGACCATTCCGGCGGCGAAGTGGTGGCACAGTTGCATCGGCACCATGCAGTTGCGTTGCACCATCACTTCGGCGGTCTCGACTGGGTTGGCCAGGAACGGTTCGAAGTTCGGGTCGGCTCCTGCGCAATAGACGAGGAACCCGATCTCCAGGTCGGCGGTGGCTTCGGCGATTGCTGCCGCCGCACCGGGTTGCGCGAGATCGACAGCGAGCGTGCGGGTTTGCGCCGCCGTCACTGAGTTGATCTCCGCCGCAACCTGATCGAGCACCGCTTGGCGGCGTGCGAGCAGCACGACATTGACGCCGCGCTCGGCGAGTCCCCTGGCGAACGCGGCACCCAAGCCGTCGGAGGCGCCTGCCACGAGCGCCCATGGTCCGTACTTCGTTGCGAAGGTCACCAGCGTCTCCCTTAGCCGACTGTACTCACGCGCACCGCGGTGAACCGGCGTCGGGCGATGCGCCACCCATTCGGCGTTCGGACGATCTCGTCGTCGTAGTAACCGATCCCGTTAACGCCGGTTTTGTTGTCGCTGGACATGATCAGCGCGTCGACGTAGGTGCGGGCCGCGGCTTCATCGCCGTGAACCGCGATGGCCTGATTACTCAAGCGGTGCAGCGTGTGCCCCGCCGTCGCATGCACCTGCTCCATGAATTCCGTGACGGCGTCCACGCCGTTCCACGCGCCGATCTCGCCGTAGTCCAATTCGCAGTCCTCGGTGAACACAGTGCTGAACAGTGGCCAGTCACGCCGGTCGATACCGGTGGCGTAGCGCACCAGCAGCTCGGAGATGTCCTGGCGATCTTCACGTTCGGTCATGCGATGTCTCCGTTGGGGTGGACCACAATTCGTGGCGGACCGTCGGACTTCCGCGCCAGGCCCAGGGCGTCCGGCACTTCGTCGAGGGTAATGATCCTGCCGACGCTGGGTAGCGGGTCCAGCCGTCCTGACGTGATGGCGTCGAGCGTTCCGTACCAGTCCTGTGGGTGCGGCCCGCCGCCGAATTGGATTGTGACGCCTTGGCGAGTGGCGGTGGTGATGTCTAGCGTGTCACCGGTGTACCAGCCACCCGCACAGTAAATCCGGGTGCCCATCTCGGCGGACTCGACGATGTTCTGGATGAGCCCCGCGGCGCCGACGCACTCGAATACGACAGCGGGGCCGGGCAACCCGCGTTCGGCGCGAACTTCCCTGAACGCGTCGAACGGCGACTTCATGGCGGGATCGACCACGACGTGCGCGCCGAAGCAAGCGCGGGCCAGCTCGCGGCGGTCTGATTTGTAGTCGGCCACGATAATAGGCTCAATGCCTCGGCTTGCCAGGGCGGCAACGGCCGACAGGCCGATCGCTCCCGCGCCGATGACGATGGCGATCTCACCCGGTTGGATCTGCGCCGAGCGGACGTAGAACTCGCCGACGGCGAACGCATCGGTCAGCGCGACGGCGTCGCTGGAAACAGCACCCGAAACCGGCTTGGCTGCCGCCTCTGAAACCACAAGCAGCTCACCGAAACTGCCTTGCGCTTCGGGGTGCTGACCGATGATGCGCATGCCGGCGGCGCCGCCGTCTATCAGACGTACCGGCATCGCGGTCACCCGTGAGCCGACCGCGAACTGATCCGTGCAGCCGGGTCCATGCTCGATCACCTCGCCGACGAATTCGTGGCCGAGCACGATGTCGCGGTCCGCGTCATAAAGCGAGCGACCCGTCGGATCGTTGATACCGAGATCCGGGTGGTCCATGAAATGCACGTCCGAGGCGCAGATCGCGGTGCTCAGCGTCCGCAGCAACAGCTCGCCTGGTCCGGGTGCGGGGTCCGGTGTCTCGCGGACCTGCAGTCGACCGTTCCTCAACACCGCAGCACGCAATGCGCCATCCCCGATTAGTTCTCGAATAATTGAGATATGCTCTCGAATGGTCGTGATTACTGTAAGAAGTTCAGGACGAGGGAGTCAAGCTATTCGCGGAGCGACATCGGCGCCGACCGCTCGGGTGCTCGACGTTGTCGAACTCCTCGCACGGTCGGGAAGTGAGCAGTTGCGATTCTCCGACGTGGTGCGCGAGCTCGATCTCACCCAGGCGACGGCGCACGCGATCCTCAAGACGCTGTGCGACCGCGGGTGGGCCAGTCGCGATCCTGTGGCGAAGACGTTCACGTTGGGCCCCGCGCTCGCCGTGGTGGCAGCGCGGACCGACACCGCACGGCCACTCGCGCATGCCGCTCGCGCCGCGGCGCTCCGACTTTCCAGCGAGGTCGGCTACGCCGGTTCTGTGGTCGAGCGGTTCGATCACTCACTGGTGATCACCGCGTTCGAGGGTGAGGAGGCCACCGAGCCTGCGGGACTGCCCGGTGATGGCATCCCTTACGCCCCGCCGTTCGGCGTCGCGTTCGCCGCCTGGGACACGGTTGAGGGACAGCGCGAATGGATCCGGCGCGGCGCGGGCGCCGACATCGACCGTACGCAGCGCCTCGAGAACGTGTTGGCGCACACCCGAGCACGCGGATTCGACGTCGACTGCACAACGCCGGCCCTTGCGCAGGCCGCCCAATTGGTCGGAACGCTGCAAAGTGACGAAATGCCGGCGCCGGTGCGACAGATTCTGGACCAGTTGCTCGCCGAGTTCACCACCAGCGGATTCCTTTTCGACGACGACCCCGGTCTCGCGAAGCAACTCGTGGCCACCATCGCCGCCCCGGTCTTCGACGACTGCCAAGAGGTTGCCCTCATCGTTGCCGTGCATCCGCTCTGCGCCCTCACACGACGTCAGATCTCGGACATCGGCAAACGCCTCATCGACGAAACGGCGGCTATCACGCAGAATGCCAGCGGTGTGCTGCGGTGACGTTGCCGGAACCCATCGTTTAGGGTTGGCCGCCAACCTTCGGAGCCTGAACTGCGGTAGGAAGTCTGGCCGAGCACAGGTAGGCAATTAGTCCTGGACGGCGAGTCGTTGTCGCGCTTGAGTCGAAAGCACAGCCTGGAAGGACGAAGAGTCATGGTGCATAACTACGTTGTCGACGACCTTGCCGGCTTCGTCGTCGGCGCCGGGCCGGCGGATCTGGCCGGGCGGTCCAGGGCGATGCTGAAACGCAACGTGCTCGACAGCATTGCCTGTGCGGTCGGTGCGCTGGACGGCGAGCTCATCGGCGGCATTCGCGAGCACGCCCGGCAGTTCAGCGGCCGCCCCACGGCGACCTTCGTCGGTGGTGGACGGGCTTCGGTGGATCAGGCAGCGTTCTTCAACGCGTTGCTGGTGCGTTACCCAGATCTGCTCGACACTTATCTGACCGTGGGAGGTCTGTGCCACCCCGCCGACAACTTCGGTGCCGTCCTCGCCGTAGCCGAGCATGTCAATGCCGGCGGAGCGGATCTTATGCTCGCTCTTGCGATCGCCTACGAGGTCCAATGCCGGTTCAGCGCCCAGGTTCCCGTTATGGCGCGGGGGCTAAATCATGCTCTGCAGCTAGCGATGTCAGTCGCGGCCGGATCGGCGAAGTTGCTCGGGTTGGGCGCCGACCGGACTGCCGACGCCATCGCAGCGTCGACGGTTGACAACATCTCCCTGGCCGCCTTACACGCTGAACCGGTTTCCAACTGGAAAGGAATCTCGCCTGCCATCACCGGTATGCGCGCGGTTTACGCGACGATGCTGGCAAGTCGTGGAGTCACCGGGCCCAAGTCGTTGTTCGAGGGTCCCAACGGTTTGGTGCAGCTGTTCGGCCAGCCGATCGATTTCCACACCGCGGACCGAAGCCTGAGCGCCGTCGAACAGACCTACCTCAAGCAGTACTGCTCACTGATTCACGGGCAGGTCATCATCGACGCGGTATTAGCGCTTCGCACCGACAACAATCTTCGCGGTGAGGACGTCGCTGGGGTGACCCTTGACGTCTTCCAGGGCGCCTACGACTTCGCCGGTGGGGGAGTGTACGGCGACAAGGATCATCCGTGGACGAAGGAACAGGCCGACTACAACCTCAAGTACCTGAGCGCGGTTGCGCTACTCGATGGTGGCGTGGGTCCTGAACAGCTTGAGACAGAACGTGTCCGGCGCACCGATGTCCAGGACCTGCTGGCCCGGGTCGACGTCAGGTCCGCAGCCGATCTGACGGCGGACTACCCGCAACGCACCGCGGCCCGGGTACATGTGCTCACGCACGACGGACGCGAATTCAGCTGCGAGGGAGTCGATTATGAGGGTTCGCCGACCCGGCCGCTGTCATGGGACCGGGTCGTGGAGAAGTTCCACTGGCTTGCCGAACCCTTCTGCGACCAACCGCTGCGCGCCGATATCATCGCCGCCGTCGAGCACCTCGACGAGATCCCGGTCGCCGAGCTCGCCGGGCTCCTCGGTGCGGTGAGGCCCAAGGCCCAGCGTCCGCGCAGCAGGAATCGGTTCTGAAGCGGTCGGTTCCAGGGTGTGCAGGACGGTGCGAGCGTCCCCTTGCATGGTTCGCTGCCGGCATTGAATGATCGGCACGTGGCCAAGCGCAAAAATCGTGGCATGAACCGGTGGGAGCTGATCGCCTGTGCGCTCGGCGGGCACGCCACCTATGCACCCGACGACGACGCTCTCGCTGACCGGCTCAGTGCCAACACGAAGCTCGGCGAAGTGTGGCGCTGCCTGCGTTGCGGCGACTTCACCCTCGGCGAGCCGCATGGACGGGGTCATCCCGAGGACGCGCCCTTGATCATGCGGGGCAAGGCGTTACGCCAGGCCGTCATCATTCGTACGCTCGGGGTCGAACGCTTGTTCCGGGCGGTGGTGCTTGCGCTCGCCGCGTGGGCGGTGTGGCAATTTCGCGGGGCGCGCGGGGCCATCCAAGCCACCCTCGACCGCGACCTGCCGATCTTCCGCGCCGCCGGATTCAAGGTCGATCAGATGTCCGCGATACACGAGCTGGAGAAGGCGCTGGCTGCAAAACCGTCCACGTTGGCCCTGATAACGTGCATGCTGGCGACCTATGCGGTGCTGCAGGTCGTCGAAGGCGTCGGCCTGTGGATGCTCAAACGTTGGGGCGAGTACTTCGCGGTGGTGGCCACCTCGATCTTCCTGCCGCTGGAGATCCATGACCTGACCAAGGGCATCACGATGACTCGCGTGGTTACCTTCACCATCAATGTGGCCGCAGTGGTTTACCTACTGATCTCGAAGCGGTTGTTCGGCCTGCGGGGTGGCCGTAAGGCCTATGACGAGGAACAGCACGGCGAGCAGCTGCTCGACCTCGAACGCGCCGCGATGATGGCCTGATTTCGCTCCCGGGGTTCTGGAACCTCGAAATTGCGCAGGGCGCCGCCGCGCGGCATGTCTTCGTCAAGGTTTAGTGTCACGCGGGATTCTGCTTGGGGTGGATGAAAATGCCCTCTGCTTCAATCGTGATGCCGTCGGCGTCGGCAAGGTGGCCGACGGCGAAAATCTTGGCCCCCTCGACGCGGTCGAAACGCTCCTGTGGGCGCAGTGGCCGTTCGAGTGGTGCTCTACCCAGGTCGAAACTGGCATGACGGTCCTGCCCAGTGGTGAACGACTCGCTGCAAAGTGTGCGGGCGTGGTGGGATGTGCCATAGCGGTGCCGCGCCCGACCCAGCGGAGGGTCGCTGATAAGCAGAGGTGCGGGGCCGATCGTGGAGAGCAGCCACCGCCGGTGCCCGGCACTGACGGGCCGAGCACTGGAGCACGCATACAGCGTCAGGAGGAACGGGGATCAGAATGGGCACCTATGCAGTAACCGGTTCAGCATCCGGGATGGGCGGTGAAACCGCCCAGCGGCTAAGGGACGACGGCCACACGGTGATCGGTGTGGACATCAAACACGCCGACGTTGTCGCAGATCTGTCGACACCGCAAGGACGCAAGGCGGCCGCCGATGCCGTGCTGGCGGCTTGCGGTGGCACGCTCGACGGTGCAGTGCTGGCCGCGGGCCTGGGACCAGGTCCGGGCCGGGACCGTCTGCGACAGATCGCGCAGGTCAACTACTTCGGCGTTGTCGAACTTCTCCGAGCGTGGCGGCCGGCATTGGCTGCCGCTGAGCGCGCCAAGGTCGTCGTCATCTCGAGCAACTCTTCGACCACGGTTCCGGTGGTTCCAGGGCGGACTGTGCGAGCGTTTCTGGCGCACGACGCCGATAAGGCGGTCCGCTCGGTGCGGCTGTTCGCCAGGGCAGCGCCGGCGATAATCTATGCCGCGTCGAAAATCGCGGTCAGCCGCTGGGTTCGGCGGCAGGCAGTGCTGCCGGAGTGGGCGGGATCGGGTGTGCGCCTGAATGCCATTGCGCCTGGGGCGATCATGACGCCGCTGCTGCAGGAACAGCTGTCGACACCCACCGAGGCCAAGGCGGTTCGGGCGTTCCCGATTCCAGTCGGCCGATTCGGCGACGTTCGGCATATGGCGGACTGGATATGTTTCATGCTATCGGATTCCGCGGACTTCCTTTGCGGTGCCGTCGTATTCGTCGATGGCGGATCCGATGCGTATTTCCGCGCCGACGACTGGCCGAGAGCGGTGCCAGGGCGCCGACTGGTCGGGTACCTCAAACGGTTCAGGAGCGGTCCCCGCGTACCCCGGGAAGACGGCTAGCGCTCGCGGGGGGAGGGGCTGACGCAAGCTCGCTAACACCCATTGTTGCGTGGAATGCTGTTGTACCGCAGCCGAATTAGCCCGGAGCCCAGCATCCCGATACAATGCCGGTACTGACGAGGCCGCTGGCTGGCGGTGACCGGCGATTGGAGATCGAGTTGCGGCCGGACGGCTCACGGTGACAATCGGCGACATTGTCATCGCGGACCGTGTCGTGCAGCACGATTCGGGCTGCTTCAGAACGGGCGACTGCAGCCCTATCGGCCCGGACACGTCCCCTTCATGTCAAACGTCGTCTCGAGGGCTTTGCCCTTCCGGCGCTGTCAACCTCCGCGGGTGGCGGTGGCCGGCTACCGCAGATGAGCTGTGGCACCACCCTGACCGGCGATCAGTACCTACACTGCGAGCGCACCCGTAACCGGCTGCACGCCGACTTTGGCGGCCTTGCCATCGAAATGGAGGGCGGCGCGCTGGCTCAAGTCTGCGAATCCTTCTCCGTCCCCTCGGCTGGTCATCCGCGCGTTGTCCGACCTGGCCGGCGCCGACTCGGGGCTGGACTTCAATCGGTTTGTCAATCAGGTCGCGGCCAGCTCAGCCCGCATCTTGCTGCGATTGCCGGCGGTGCTGGGCTGAGCTACCGGCCGGCGGCCGCTTGGTCGCGTTCGCGTAGCCGGGCCCGGGACGCGCGTAGATTTGCGGCGTTGCCGCAGGCTTTCACGTTGTGCCACACGCCGCTGTTGTGCTTCGAGCGGTCGTAAAACGTTGACCGACAGTCCTAGGTCACTGAAACGACTGGTCATGGTCAACATCCAAGGAGCGACGGTGGTGGTCACCGGGTGCCAGCGCGGAATAGGCAAGGCCATCGTCGAGGAGGTATTGCGATGTGGTGCGCATCGCCTGGGCCTTGGCTCCGATCCTGGCCCGCACTGGCGGGGGAGCCCTGGTCGACATCCACTCGGTCTTGTCCCGGGTCGGCGGTTCCGGTGCCTACGGCGACTCGAAGGCCCCATTGTGGTGGGCCACTAACTCGTTGCGCATCGAGCTCGCGCAACGGTCTCTGACGTCGATGCGCCCACGAGCGGCGTGATTGGATTGCGCTGTGGACGGCACGGAATCAGGGCAACCAGAACAGGTCGTCAGCGCCACCCGCGATGTTGCGGCCAGCGCCGAGCGGATCTTCGAACTCATCGCAGATCCCTCACGTCAGCCAAGCTGGGACGGGAATGACAACCTCGCCGCGGCTCCCCCGGGGCAGCGCGTGCATCGGGTCGGCGACATCTTCAGCATGACACTGATCAGGGGTGTCGTCCGGGAGAATCACGTCGTGGAATTCACCGAAGGTCGCCGGATCGCCTGGCGCCCTGCGGAACCCGGCAAAGAGCCACCCGGTCATCTATGGCGCTGGGAGCTTACGCCGGTGAGCAGCAGATGCACCAGGGTGACTCACACCTACGATTGGACGACGCTGACCGACGCCACCCGCCTGGCCCGCGCCCGAGCGACGACTGCCGACAAGCTGCGTGCCTCTGTGGACCGCCTCGCTGCACTCGCAGAGGCACCCGACGCGGGACCCTGACGGGGTCATCGCGGCTTCCGCGATCAGACGTCGTGAGATGGGCCATTCGTTCACATGAACGCTGCGTGTTTCACCGTCGGTCAATGTGCCGGTGTGGAAATAGCCTGCGGCCGTAACGGCGGGGATGGCATCGGGACAGCTTCGTCCGGCGGCGCGGGCGGTGACGCCTGGTTTATCGGTAACGGCGGTAACGGCGGGTCCGCAATGGTTGCCGCGCCGGGCGGGCAACTGTTCGGCAAACCTGGTCGCTCGCAGCGCCGACCGTCTCGAAGCCCTCGCGGGACGGCTGGGCCCGCAAGCGCATGCGCTGCCCGCCGGGCTGTCCACCCTCGGACTCGTCGCAAAATCTGTTCCGGAGCAAGAAATTGACCTGGTCGAGGTCGATGTCGCCGCAGTAGTCGACCTGTGCAGCAGGTTCCTGCCGGGGATGGTCGAACGTCATCGGGGCGCCGTGCTGAACGTGGCGTCAGCCCCCTCGTCGGATAATTCGGCCTGATTTACCGAACTACTCAGCAGGTAGCCGGATCAGACCGGAAAAAGTTCCATCAGATTTCCCACCGCAACGCGGTCTGTTGGTGAGCGGGCCGGTTCAGGCCTGAAATAACATGGTGCCGAACATGATCGCCATGCCGGCAGCCATCATCGCCTGAACTGCGCTACCCAGCCTCCTGCGCCGGACGCGGGCCCCCGCGCGCCGCCGCTGCGTGACGAACCGGTAACCCCAACAGACCGCGGCGAGTACGAAGATGGCTGTCCATACCCAGTTACATCTATCGATCCATCCGGGGTATGTGTCGCTTGCCTGCACGTCCACCCCAGTCATTTCCATACCCGGAATCGACATGTCCGGCGGCGCGTGGTGGCCGGAGCCCAGTCGGCCGGATGGCAGGTGACCGTTCATAGCGGCATACATCCAGGCCATCGCGAACATCGTCAACGCGTGATACCCGCGCACCGCCCGCTGTGCGATCATGCGGGCCGCGCGGATGGCCGTCATCACGAACCACAAAGCCGCCGCCAGGAAAAACACCTCCGCCGGCGTCGTCGGCAACCGGAGTCCCTGCGGCCAGGCCATCGCTGCCATCGCAATTGCCATCATGAGATGCAATCCGTGGCTGAGCACCGAGGTCCACGATCGGCGGTCGGTAACCATCACGAAGCCCGCGCCGCTCAGCAGGAACAGGCCGGTGACCAGCCACCGAAGCAGTAGGCCATCGATCATGCGAGCCTTCACCTTCGCGTTCGAATTCACGGTCACCGAAGAATATGCGCTCGGGCCGCCAAGACGTGCAGCCGTAAGCTCCAGGGGTGGAGACTGACGGGCCGCGCTCCGTGCGGATAGCAGCCAAGGCATGGCTGGCAAGTGGCTTTCTGGCCATCTCAGTAGCGGTCGGTTGCTACGGCCTGATTTCCGGACCGCACCGGTACGCCGAGGCGGGCAATCCGTACCCCGGTGCTTTCCTCAGCGCCGCCGAGCCGATTGGGTACTTCACTGGGACCTTGTTGGGCGCACTGTGTCTTGGCGCGTTGGTCTACGTGGTCATGATGTCGCGGCCGGCGCAAGATGGTTTGATCGATGCCACGGCGTTCCGGGTTCACCTTGTGGCAGAGCGTCTTTCAATTGTCTGGCTGGGGCTTGCCGTAGCGATGGTGGTGATTCAGGCCGCGCACGACTCCGGTGTGGCGCCGGCGAAGCTGCTGGGTAGTGGGGCGCTGGCCGACTCCATCGCCGCCTCCGAGATCGCACGTGGTTGGATCGTTGCGGCGATCTGCGCGCTGGTGGTCGCTGTGACGTTGCGCCTCAACACTCGTTGGCTGGGTCACTTTGTGCTGCTCGTCCCGACCGTGGTTGCCGTCGTCGCGATCGCCGTCACCGGTAATGCGGGACAGGGACCCGACCATGACTACGCGACGAGCACCGTGATCGTCTTCGCGGTCGCGGTTGCCACGCTGACCGGGCTCAAGACCGCGACGGCGTTGACGGGAGCGACGCCTACCCGCGCTGTGCAGGTGGTGCAGGTTGGCTGTGGTGCGTTCGCACTGGCGTACGGAACGGTGCTGCTCTATCTACTGATCCCGGGCTGGGCTATCAGTTCAGACTTTGCCCGCCTCGGTCTCCTCGCGGGGACTCTCGTGACGCTGGTGTGGCTGTCCGACTGCTGGGGGTTGTTCGTCAGGCCATCGCGTTCCCGCGGCGGTGGCACCATCACCGCACTGGCCATGATGGCTGCGATGGCTGCGATGGCCGCAATGGCCGTTGCGACCGCGCCGCGATTCGTCACGCACCCGTTCACGGCCTGGGACGTATTCCTCGGCTATGAACTGCCCCAACCGCCGACCATCGTCAGCGTGCTGGCCCTGTGGCGGTTCGACAGCCTGGTCGGAACTGCCGGCGTGGCTCTCGCGATCGGTTATGTGGTGGGCTTCGTCCGGTTGCGGCGCCGAGGCAACGCCTGGCCTGTCGGCAGACTGGTGGCCTGGCTCACTGGTTGTGCCGCACTGGTATTCACCAGCAGTTCAGGTGTGCGGGCTTACGGGTCGGCGATGTTCAGCGTCCATATGGCTGAACACATGACACTGAACATGTTCATCCCGGTCCTATTGGTTCTCGGCGGACCGGTCACGCTGGCGCTGCGGGTACTGCCGGCCGCCGGCGACGGACAGCCACCCGGCCCTCGCGAATGGCTGACGTGGCTGCTGCACTCCCGGGTGACGACTTTCTTGTCGCACCCGATAACTGCATTCGTCCTCTTTGTGGCCTCGCCCTATATCGTCTATTTCACACCGCTGTTCGATACCTTGGTGCGTTATCACTGGGGCCACGAGTTCATGGCGATCCATTTCCTTTTCGTCGGGTATCTCTTCTACTGGGCGATCATCGGTATCGATCCGGGGCCGCGCCGACTCCCCTACCCTGGACGTATCGGGCTCCTGTTCGCGGTGATGCCGTTCCACGCCTTCTTCGGCATCGCGCTGATGACAATGGCATCGGCAGTCGGCGGCACGTTCTACCGTTCCGTCAATCTGCCCTGGCTGGCGAGCATCGTCGCCGATCAACATCTCGGCGGTGGAATTGCCTGGAGTTTAACGGAATTGCCGGTCATCATCGTCATTGTGGCGCTAGTGACCCAGTGGGCGCGCCAAGACCGCCGAGTCGCTTCCCGCGAGGACCGGCATGCGGACAGCGACTACGCCGACGACGAGTTGGAGGCTTACAACGCGATGCTTCGCGAGTTGTCCCGGATGCGCCGATGAAGCGGCTAACCGACGACCGAGAAGTTTCCGTCGCCGGTCAGTGCTGCCTGAACCTGCTCACGGGTTAGTTCGACGTCGGTCGAAATCCGCACTGTGGAAGTACCTTCGGTGTTTAGGTCTATGCTGACGGAACTGACGGGCCCCAGTGAGGTGAGCGCATGGGTGATGGTTTCTACACACCCCTGGCAGTGCAGTCCGTCGACGGAGAATGTCTGTTCAGTCATGCGTCAAGTTTACCGGGAACCAAAATTGCGTAGCCGCAGGCTGTTTGACACGACGAAAAATGATGAGAACGCCATGGCGGCACCGGCGATCAGAGGGTTGAGCAGGCCGGCGGCGGCAATCGGGATTGCGGCGACGTTGTAGCCGAACGCCCAGATCATGTTCATCCGGATTGTCCGCATGGTTGCGCGCGCCAGATCCAGCGCCTGCGGGACGATATCGAGGTCGTCCCGCACCAGGATGATGTCGGCCGCGCCGATCGCGACGTCGGTGCCACGCCCGATCGCCAATCCCAAATCGGCACATGCCAAGGCGGGACCATCGTTGATGCCGTCGCCGACCATGGCTACGGTCCGCCTTCCCCGCGGATCCGTTGGATCACGTCGACTTTGCCTTCGGGCAGCACATCGGCGATAGCGGTGTCGATACCGACCTGTGCTGCTACCGCGTCGGCCGTGGCCTGATTGTCGCCGGTGAGCAGAATCGTCCCCAGCCCGCGGCTGCGCAGAGCAGAGACAGCGTCGGCCGCTGAATCCTTGACGGTGTCGGCAATCGTGATGGCTGCGCAGACTACGCCATCGACCGACACGAAAACTACTGTCTGGCCCCGGGACTCGCCGTCGCGCTGTGCGGAGTCCAGAACCGCGTCGGATGGTGTGGTCCGGGTAATCCAGGATGGCTTGCCGACTTCGACATGGTGGTCACCGACGACTCCCGACACACCACAGCCGGCAACCGCGGCAAACTCGGTGACTGGACCCGGATCTGGAGAAGCGGCAACGATGGCCGTCGCCACCGCATGCTCAGAAGCTGCTTCGACAGCGGAGGCGAGCGCGAGAATTTCACCGGAGTCCCGCCCGCTGGTTGTCGTCACAGTGCTCACGGTCAGCTGCCCGACCGTCAGCGTGCCCGTCTTGTCGAATACGACGGTGTCGACACCGTGGATGGTCTCCAACGCCCGGTAACCCTTGATGAAAATCCCCAACTGCGCTCCCCGCCCGGAAGCGACCATCATGGCCGTGGGGGTAGCGAGCCCGAGCGCGCAGGGACACGCGATCACCAGGACCCCGAGCGTTACCGAGAAAGCGCGATCCGGGCCGGCTCCACTGAGGAGCCAGGCGGCACCGGCGAGTGCGGCGATAACGAAAACCACCGGTACGAACACGGCCGCGATGCGATCGGCAAGGCGCTGCGCGCCGGCCTTCTGTGCTTGTGCCTCCTCGACAAGCCGGACCATCGCGGCGAATTGGGTGTCGGCGCCGACGGCAGTGGCCTCGATGACCAGGCGGCCGTCCAGCACGACGGTGCCCCCCACCACGGTGGCCTCCGGATACGCACGCACCGGTTTGGCCTCACCGGTCATGGTGCTCATATCGATTGCCGCTGTGCCGTCGACAACAACACCGTCCGCGGCGATGGTTTCCCCGGGCCGCGTCACAAAGCGCTGTTGCTTCTTGAGTTCGCCGGCCGGTATCACCAGCTCCGCCCCGTCGGGCAGCAGGACCGCCACATTCTTGGCGCCCAGCGCGGCGAGGGCACGTAGCGCGCTGCCGGCCTTGGATTTGGCGCGGGCTTCGAAGAACCGACCCGCAAGAACGAAGACCGTGACACCGGCGGCGACCTCGAGGTAGATCGAGTCGCTATTGAGGACGGCCTGCCAGACCCCGTGGGATTCCCGGGTCTGCTTATGGCCGAACACCGTCGACAGCGACCAGACGGTGGCCGCGACGATGCCAACCGAGATCAGCGTTTCCATGGATGCTGTTCGGTGGCGTAGGTTCCGCAGCGCGACACGATGGAAAGGCCATGCGGCCCATGTCACGATCGGTGCCGCCAGGGCCGTCAACAGGTACCCCCAGCCGGGGAACCTGGCAGTGGGCACGATCGCGAACATGGTCGACAGATCGGCCAGCGGCACGAACAGCACTGCCGCGACGATGAGCCGCCGCACCAGGCTGCGGGCGTGATCGGCGTCAGGATCCCTTTGCTCGGCGGCTGACTCCGCGTGTGGAGCGGCGTGGTATCCCGCCTTCTCAACCACCTGGCACAGTTCGTCCACCCCTGTGTCGACGGCGTCGATGGTGGCGACCCGGGTAGCGAAGTTGACGGATGCGCGCACGCGGGGGACCTTGTTGAGCTTCGTTTCGACGCGGCTCGCGCAGGCCGCACATGACATACCTGAGACATCCAACTGGACACGCCGGACAGAGCTGAGGTCGGAGTCCTCCACAAGCGGAGCCGTCACGGCCCTCCTCAGGTCGACATATTTACACCTGTCAGCCTACAAGTGCAGTCGCCGGCACGTTTAGTTCGCAATAGCCGGCGGGCGGCGTGCGCCACACCGAAGCGGTAGACAGACCCACTGGCCGGCAGACGGCCAATCACCAAAAACGGGCGCGCGCGAAAGATTGCGCCGCCGATGCCGTCGCGCTGCGTCGGCGCACGACGCCGAACCCCGACTGCCATGCCGACCTCAAGATCGCCGACGGTAGTGTCGACGTCACGTTGCTGAACTCGGGATTCCCGGTCAACTTCGACGGTTCGGCGATGTGCGGCGATGAGTCGATGGCGCTCACTATGGCGTTGCTGGCGGCCGCGGTGGTGCACGCGTCGGGAGCGGTTGCCAGCGACATGTCGTCCGATCACCCGCATCTCGGGCTGATCGACCAGGGTGACATCGTGGCCTCGTTCCTGAACATCGAAATCCCGCTCCAATCTCTCAGCCGGCTACCGTTGCTCTCGATTGGGGGCTATCGCCGCCTTCAGGTTCGCTCCGGCGAGATCGTCTTCCGCCAGGGTGAGCAGGCCGATCACTTCTTCGTCGTCGAATCCGGTGAGCTTGAGGCGCTCATCGAGGGCAAAGTGGTGCTCAGGTTCGTCGCCGGCGACCATTTCGGCGAGATCGCTTTGCTCGGTGGCTGGCGGCGTGCAGCGACAGTGCGGGCGAGTGAGCCATCGGTCCTATGGGCGCTGGGCAGCACGACTTTCAGCGAAGTGCTCAGACTAGACGCCACAATGCGCGAAATTGCCCACGGTGCCGTCCGCGCCCGACTCGCCCAGGTCGGCGCGCCCGAGCCCCATGTGGTGTAGAGGTCCCGCGGCTCAGCGAGCAGCGACTGCGGCCTCGTCGAACCCGATCTAATTGGCTGACCGGGAAGACGTGCGATCGCGAAAACATGCCGAACAACTCGGTTTCGCTTTCGGCGATGCGCGAATACAGTGGCGAGTCTTGGATGAGGCGCACACCGAGTGCGAAAGCCTCGATCACGGCCTCTTGCGGATTACGTCCGCTGGTGGCTTGGTCCAGCGTGGTAAAGAACGGTTCGGCTTCGCGCAGCACGACACGTTCGAATAGCTCGTCCTTGGTGGGAAAGCGTCGGGGCTATTTTGAAACAAAACAACGTTTTTGTTTCTCTGCTTCGTAAACGGCATAGGTGCGCCGCAAGGAGGTTGGGATGACCGCCCGCGACCAATTGGCTGAACCGACTGCCGGTGCAGGTTTCGACACCGGTGTTCGCGAAGCGATGCCTGTGCTGGTTGACGGCGAGATCGACAACGGGTCGCCGCGGCTGGGGCCGTATTCGCTGATCTGGAAGTTCTACGGAGATGTCCGCGCGCAACTCTTCGGGTTCCAGCGCGTCGCAGGTACCGAAAACTGCATCGAACAGCTCGCCCAGGGCGTGTTCGATCACTCGGTGATTTTCAGTGACACGTTGGGCAGGGCCAAGCGGACCGCACCACCCTTGATGAAAACCGTTTACTCCGACGATCCGCACGAGTGGGGCCGCACGGTGCGCGAATTCCACAAGCCGATCAAGGGCGCCGTCAGCGACGGCTCGAGGTATCACGCGTTGAATCCGGAGTTGTTCTACTGGGCGCACGCCACGTTCGTCGACCAGGTCCTCTACAACGCCGACATGTTCATCCGGCGGCTGTCACGCGCGGAGAAGGAGCAGATCTTCGAGGAAAGCAAGGTCTGGTACAGCCTTTACGGCGTCAGTGACCGTGGCCAGCCGCAGACTTATGACGACTTCGTCGCGTATTGGGATGGCATGCTCGAGCGGTTCATCCCCCACAAGACTGTCCTGTACGGCACCGGTTACCTCCGGCAGGGGATACCGGGACCACGCAGGTTTCCCGGGGTGATCTGGAAGATTGTGTCTGCACCACTCAATGCCTACGCCCGACTGGTCGTTGTGGGTACCCTGCCGGCGCAAATGCGCGACGTGTGCAACCTGGAATGGGATGACAAGAAGGAGAAGCGATTTCAGCGCTTCGCCACTGCCATGCGTGCGTTGAATCCGCTCATCAATCGGCTACCCGTCAGGTTCATCTACGCTCCGTGGGCGGCCAGCGCGTGGGCCCGCTCGGGTGTTGACCCGCGCACGATCCATAACCGCTGAACGCCGAGTGGCTGGCCGGTCTGAGATGCGACAGGATCGGTGGCATGGCCTATGCGGATTTCTCGGTCGACTTTTCGCTGTTGGACGTGCCGAGATCGGTACCGGTCGAAGATCCCGGGGCCTACTTACGCGCCGCGATCGCCTGGCACTTCGGCGAGGACACCGGCTGCCCCTTTTGGTTGCGCATTGCAAAAACGCTGAACTTCAACCCATTGACCGACATCAAGACCTTCACGGATCTGCGCTTATTTCCCAACTTCGTCAACGAGCTGCGAGGTGTGCCGATCGAGGATCTCATTCCGCGCGGCTATGGATCACCGCCGCCGCTGCCCCAGATATTCGAGTCCGGTGGGACCACCGGCGCTCCCAAACGGACAGTGCAAATGCCGGATTGGATCGAGCAGGTTGTCCAATGGCAAACCGAGGACTTCGCCACGGGTGGCTTTCTGCCGGGCCGGGGCTTCCTGTGCCTGATGCCGAGCGGCCCACACGGGGTGGGCTACTTCTCGCGGTTGGTGTCCGAGCGCCTGGGCTCGGTATTCCACCCGATCGATATAGATCCCCGCTGGGTCAAAAAGCTTGCCGCCCGCAATGCCGCCACTGAAGTGTCGGCCTATATCGACCACGTCATCGAACAGGCCGCGTTCGTTCTGCAGACGCAGAACGTCGCGAATCTACACACCACGCCACCGCTGCTCGAGGCCATCGCCCGCAACGACGAATTGGTGGACCTGGTCAACGAGAAGATCCGCTACCTGTTGCTCAGCGGCGCGCATGTGGATGCCGACACACTGGACGTGTTACGTGACATCTTCCCGAATACGACGATCACGATGGCTTTCGGCAGCACCATGGTTCTTTCGCAAGCGGTGACCCGGACGACCGACGGCGGTGCGCAATTCGTTTTCCACCCGCGAACCCCGTACGTCGTCTTCTGGGTGGTGGATCCTGACACCGGCGAACAGGTGCCATACGGACAGCTTGGCCAGGTGGTGATGAACCACATCAGCAAGGGGATGTTCATACCGAACAACCTGGAACGCGATCGGGCCATCCGAATGCCTGGACCCACAGGACAAATGAGCGACTCGGTCAGCGCGGTGCGGCCGGTGACCACCTTTGAGGGCGAGGCCGTCATCGAAGGCGTGTACTGATCGTGGGTTCCGGGCCAAGCGAAAAGAAAAGTACTACCGCCGATCTGGTGTGTGTCGATGCGCTCGGCACAGGCGGGGAGTACCGGACCCGGAACCGCGGAATGATCACGAGCACAGGGGGTGTGCCGGTTGCCGAGTTGAGCATCGTGCCGCCCTTGTATGTCGCGCGCACCATGGGTGCGCAACGCAAGGTCCGACCGCTGCCGGCCGCGCAGCGCGAAGCGGCGCTGGGCAAAAGTGCCGAGGCCTTCGCGACCGGCGTGATCGCGGGACTGGACTTCGACGCCTATGTCGTCCTGGCCAGCCGGATTTCGGGGTTGCCGATCGCGGTGACCCGCGCCGGGGCCCGCAGTGTGACCGACGGCGTGGCCTCGGCATTCGACGCGGTGCGTCCCGCCCGGCCGACGGGCGCAGCGCTCGACTGGCGCGAGGAGCGCACCCGCAAAGGCAGTGCGGTGTGGGCGCGGCGCGGGGAGGTGTTCGCCGTGCACGCGGCTGGAAACGGTCCGGGCGTTCACGGCTTGTGGCCGCAGGCGCTCGCGCTGGGCTACCGGGTGGCGGTCCGCCCGTCGCGCCGTGAGCCATTGACCGCGCACCGGCTGGTCAATGCTTTGCGCCAGTCGGGGTTTCGCCCAGCGGATGCGGTTTATCTGCCCACCGACCATGGCGGCGCCGACGAGATCATCCGGTCGGCCGATATCGCCATGGTGTACGGGGGTCGCGACGTTGTGGATAAATACGCGAACGATCCGACGGTGGTGGTGAACGGACCAGGACGGGCGAAGATCTTGATCACCGCGGACCGGGACTGGCGTGACTACATCGACATTATCGTCGACTCGATCGCCAACCTGGGCGGGATGGCGTGCGTCAACACCACCGCCGTGCTCTACGAGGGCGATCCCGCGCCGCTGGCTCAGGCGATCGCCGGGCGGTTGGCGACGATTGAGCCGCTGCCGAGTGAGGACGAGCGAGCGATCCTGCCTACCCAGCCCATCGATAAGGCGCGGGCCCTGGCGAACTATCTGGCGGCCAGGGCCGCGGGGACGACACCGCTACTCGGCGCCGACCAGGTGGTCGCCGTTCTAGGAGACGGCTATGCCGCGCTGCGTCCGGCCGTGCATCTCATGGCCGAGCCCGGCTCCGGCAAGCTCACTGACAAGCTCAACATCGAGCTGCCGTTCCCGTGCGTGTGGGTGTCGCCGTGGTCGCGCGCCGTCGGCGTGGATCCGTTGCGGCATTCGTTGGTGGTCACCGCGATCACCGGCGACGAGGAGTTGATCGGCGATCTGCTCGCCGAGCCGACGGTGAGCAATGTTTACTGCGGCCACCATCCGACCTACTGGGGAGCACCGGAAATCCCCCACGACGGGTTCCTGGCGGACGTCTTGATGCGCAACAAGGGCTTCATCAGGGACTGAACGGGGGACTGACGTACGGCAGCACTGCGGAACGTGAATAACACGCCGCATCCGCTAGGCAGGGCTCGAAGTCCGGGCTCAAACTGCACTGTGGTGTGCTAGCTGTAGAAACGAGTCGAAGAGCGGGCTCGGCATGCAGTTCCAACGAATGCGTAGTGAAGGTGAACGTGATAGCAGAGGCCTTCAAAAACGCCACCGATCGGTTGGCCAACCCGGGGCGGGTATCAGATCCCGACAAGCTGCGCAAAGTGGTTTCCGGCAAGACCGTGCTGGTGACCGGCGCGTCCTACGGAATCGGCGAGGCGACCGCGCGCAAACTGGCCGCGGCAGGAGCGACCGTGCTGATCGTGGCACGATCGGCCGAAAGGCTGGACGACCTGGCGGCGGCGATCAACGCCGGCGGGGAGAAGCGGTCGCCTACCCGGCCGATCTCACTGACGAGGCCGCCGTCAGCGTGCTGACCAAGCAGATCAACCAGAACCACGGTCCGCTGGACATCGTGGTGAGCAATGCGGGTAAGTCGCTACGCCGGTCGCTGGATGAACAGTACGACCGGCCGCATGATTTTCAGCGCACGATCGATATCAATTACCTGGGACCGATCTGGCTGCTGCTCGGATTGCTCCCGGCGATGCGCGAGTCGGGCCGCGGGCACATTGTGAACGTTTCCAGCGTCGGCGTGCGCGTCGTGCCCGGCCCGCAATGGGGTGCCTACCAGGCGTCCAAGGGGGCTTTCGACCGCTGGCTGCGCAGTGTGGCGCCGGAACTGCATGTCGACGGCGTGGACGTGACGTCGGTCTACTTCGCGCTGGTCCGCACCCGGATGATCGAGCCCACGCCCATCCTGGGCAGGCTTCCCGGCCTTGATCCGGATGAGGCCGCCGACGCGATCGCGAAAGCGATCATCGAGCGGCCCCGTACCAACGAGCCGCCCTGGATGTGGCCCGCCGAGTTGGCCTCGGTGCTGCTGGCCGGGCCCGCCGACCGTGCGGCACGACTATGGCATCGCCGGTTCTTCGCCGAGCACACAAGTCAGGGACCCGCTATTGGAGGGATGAGCTGACGCGATGACGACGGACAGCGTGGTGGGCACGGCGGCTCGGGCGGTCCTGTTTTCGGGGTTACTCGGTCCGCCTGGCCCGGTGGCGGTGTTGCGGCTGGTCCGCGAGGTCTATCGCGGTGGCACGAACCTCTACACCCTGCTCGCGGTTGCGGCGGCGCGATGGCCGGACCGGACCGCACTCATCGATGACGACGGCGCGCTGCGCTACCGCGAGGTCCAATCGATGACCGAATCGCTTGCTCAGGAGCTCTCCCGCACTGGCGTTGGAGCCGGGCAGGCGGTGGGTGTCATGTGCCGCAATGGGCGCAACTTCATTGCGGCGGTGTTCGCCACGGCCTTGGTCGGTGCCGACGTCGTGCTGGTGAACACGGAGTTTCGCACCGATGCGCTTGCCGGCGCGTTGAGCACACACCAGATCCGGACAATGCTGTGCGACAAAGAATTTGCTGATCAGATACGCGAAACCGGTGAACCCGTCACGGTTATCGATCCGCAAACGGTCCAGCCGCAGCAGGGCGATTCGCGGCCGAAGGTCGCTGAGTCGGGCCGGATTATTCTCCTGACCTCGGGCACCACGGGTGTGCCCAAAGGGGTGCCGCGCTCACCCCGGATAAGCTCGGGAGTGGGCGTCGGTGTGACGATTCTCGAGCGCACCGGGCTACGCGTCGGGTCGCGAATCGCCTTGGCGGTGCCGATGTTTCACGGCCTGGGGTTCGGCATACTGATGCTCACCGTGGGCCTGGGTGGCACGGTACTGACCCATCGGCGCTTCGACGCGGAGGCCACGCTCGCGCAGGCATCGCTGCATCGCGCCGACGCGCTGAGCGCCGTGCCGATCATGCTGGCGCGCATTCTGGACCTGCCACAGCGGGTGCGGGCGCGAAACCCGGTGCCGTGCCTGCGAGTGGTGATATCCAGTGGTGACCGGCTCGATCCCAGCTTGGCGCGACGCTTCATGGATGCCTACGGCGACATTCTCTACAACCTCTACGGTTCCACCGAGGTCGGGATCGGCACTCTGGCAACGCCGGCCGAGTTGCGGGCTGCCCCGGAAACGGTGGGCAGACCGGTCGCGGGATGCCCAGTACGCGTCTTCGACAGAACCGGCAGGCCGGTCGGCCCGCGGGTCACCGGACGCATCTTCGTCGGCGGTGAACTGACATCCGGAGGCTACACCGGCGGGGGCGGTGGCAAAGCCGTCATCGACCGGATGGCCGGCACTGGTGACATGGGCTATCTCGACGGATCGGGCCGGCTGTACATCGTTGGCCGCGAAGACGACATGATCGTCTCCGGAGGAGAGAACGTCTATCCTCGGGCGCTGGAAAACGCTCTCGCCGCACACCCCGACATCGCCGAAAATGCGGTCGTCGGTGTCCCTGACGAGCAGTTCGGTAAACGATTGGCCGCGTTCATCGTGGCGCGACCTGAGTGTGACATCGAACCGGATGCGATACGAGAGTACTTGAAGGGCAGGGTTTCTCGGTTCGAGCAGCCCAGAGACATCCACATCGTCAGCAGCATTCCACGCAATCCCGCCGGCAAGGTCCTACGCAAGGAGCTGAAGACCTCTGCCACCGGCGGGTCTCACTCCTGATCGGGTTCCGCCACGCCGATTGTGTTGGCTAACCACTGCGGTGCGAGCACTGAGACTACGGTGGCTCCTGCCGTGGCGCCGAAGACACCCGTCCAGGCGACCGGTCCCAACGGCGTGCATCCGAAAAATTGGCTGACAACCGGGGTTTGGATGATGCCGATCAAGACCCCCGCGCTGCCCAGTGCGGTCGCTACGACGAGCGGGCTGTGCCTGCGCGTCAGCAGCGTTTGCGCCAACTGCGTCGTCACCACGGCACTCAGTCCCATTGTCGCCGTGCGGCGTTCGGTGCCAGGAGTCCAGCGCCCGATGGCCCAGGCTGCCGTTGCCCCGGCGGCCGTGACTACGCCGCGGGTGACGATCTGGCGCATCAGCGGAGCGTCGAGGGAGGGCTTGGGCCCGGTCAGCACCGCACGTCGGTGGGCACGGCGCGCCTCTTCGGCCTCCTCGTCGGATTGATACTCGGCTTCGTCGGGCTCGTCATATTGCGAGGTGACGGCCACCGCAAGCGCCGGGAACATATCGGTGAGCAGGTTCACCAGCAGCAGCTGCCGGGTCCCAACGGGCGCCCGCCCAGTCCCGAGCGCCGTCCCGATGATAGTGAACAGCACCTCGCCGACGTTGCCGCCGACCAGAATGGTCACCGCATCACGCACGCCTGCCCACATGCTGCGGCCCTCGACAAGTGCGTCGAGCAGCACGCCCAGATCCTCGTCGGTCAAGACGATGTCGGCGGCCCCACGGGCGGCCGACGAACCGCGGCCGCTCACCCCGATACCTACGTCCGCCATCCGGATGGCGGCGGCGTCGTTGGCGCCGTCGCCGACCATCGCGGTCACTCGCCCGCAGCGATGCAGTGCCGCCACAATCTGCACCTTTTGTTCCGGGCTGACGCGGGCGAATACCTGCACGTCGGCGACGAGTTTGGCGCGCGCGTCCTCGTCGAGGCCGGTGAGTTCGGATCCGGTCACCACACGCGCATCCGATGGCAGGCCCAACTGACGGGCGATCGCCCGTGCGGTTACCGGGTGGTCGCCGGTGATCAGCACGACGTTGCGCTCGGCGTCCACCAACTCTTCGATCAGCGGACGCGATGACACTCGCGCGGTGTCTGCCAAACCGACATAGCCGAGCAATTCGAGGTCGTGGGCGGCAGCGTCGACGGCATCGGCGTCGGTGTCGTCGTCGTCGTCGGTCTCGTGGGCCCAGGGGCGCTGCGCCACTGCAAGCACGCGCAAGCCTTGCTCGGCGAGGTTGTGCACCAAAGTGTCGGCATGCTGGAGGTCGGCGTCGGGATCGGCGAATCGGCAGCGCGGCAGAATCGTTTCCGGGGCGCCCTTCAGCATCAGCATCGGTGCCGCGCCTGTGCTCACCGTGCCTATCGCGGCGGCGTAGCCACGACTGGACTCGAATGGTACCTCCGCGAGTACCGTCCACTCCGAATCACCTTGGTTGCTAAGGGAACTAGCCGCGGTGAGGATCGCCTCGTCGGTGGCGTGCGCGTGCCCCTGCCCGTCATGGGGCTGCGTGGACGCACGGGCGGCCGCCCGCAGCACCGCCAGCGGAGCCTGGATCTGCGGTATCGGGGAAAGGGTCCTCTGGCTTGGTGGCGCCCGGCACCGCGCACACGACGCGCAGCCGGTTCTCGGTGAGCGTTCCGGTCTTGTCGAAACATATGGTGTCGACCCGGCCCAGCGCTTCGATGGTGCGGGGCGAGCGCACCAGCACTCCGCGTGCCGTCAGGCGCTGCGCGGCGGCAAGTTGGGAGAGGGTGGCCACCAACGGCAGGCCCTCCGGCACGGCGGCCACCGCAATCGCGACGCCGTCGGCAACCGCTTGACGCAGTGAGGCACGGCGCAGCAACGCCAAACCGGTCACCGTGGCGCCACCGGCGAGCGTCAGCGGAAGGACCTTGCTGGTCAGCTCGCGCAGCCGGGCCTGCACGCCCGCCGATGTTTCGATGTCGGCGACGGCCGAGATCGCACGCTGCGCGGCGGTGCCGACCCCGGTGGCTACGACGATCGCGCGGGCATGTCCTGCCACGATCGTGCTGCCCTCGAACAGCATGCTGGCCCGGTCGGCGTCCGCGACGGCGACGGGCTCCACCTGCTTGTCCACCGGCAGCGACTCACCGGTGAGGAAGGACTCGTCGACCTCGAGGTCCTCGGCCACCAGCAGGCGGGCATCGGCCGGGACGACCTCCGGCGCGGCCAGGTCGATGACATCGCCGGGCCGCAGCGACTTCGCGGACACCGTGGCCGTGCGCGTGGCGTGCTGGGCCGCCTCCAACCGGCGTCGCGTCGTCGCTACTGCCGGGACAATGACGCGGCGCACCAACTGGTCCTGCTCGGCGAACAGCTCGGCGGCCGCCGCCTCGGCTCGCAACCGTTGCACCCCGCCGGTCAGCGCGTTGACAGCCATCACGCCCGCCACCAACAGCGCGTCGATATTGCTGCCGACAATCGCCGATGCCGCGGCTCCGACTGCCAGGATCGGCGTCAGCGGATCGGCGAGTTCGTGCCGGGTGGCCACCGCCAGCCGCCCCAGGGTCTGTGCCGGGCCGCGCAGTGGCGCCACAAGCGGTTCGTAGGACAGGTCGTCCAGAACGCGTCGCCAGGCGGCGGTACCGGGGTCGACGGCCAACGGTCGCGCACCGCCGGCCAGCCGCGAATAGACGATCTCGGGGTCCAGCGCATGCCAGGCGGTCAGCGGTTGCGGTGTGGGATCGGGCAGCCGGAGCACGTTGCTCGCCGACCAAGTTCCCGATACCAAAGCTGTTGCGGCGGCCGCGTTGACGGGATTGAGCCAGCGACGGAAGCTGGCCGGGTTGGTGGTTCTTTCCTGCTCACCGGTCACCAGCAGCAGCCCGGCCAGCGTCGTGCCGCCCTGGGCAAGATGCACAGCCGATTCGCTGGCCGACCGGGCTACGGGAATGGCTGACAGGATCCGCACCGCCGCAGCCAGGTCCGTGCCGGTGATGATGTCGGCGGTCCACGGTGTGGCCGCCCGGGGATCGTCGAGGGCCACGCCGACGTCGGCGATGGCCAGCGCGGCCAACGTATCGGTCGATGCGAAGTCCCGGTGCAGGGCGGTGATCAGCAATACCGGTCCGCGATCCGCCCGCAGCTCACGTACCAACTTCAGCAGCGGCGTACCAGGCGGATGTGTCGCGCCAACGCTGGCGGACAGGTCTTCGGTGCCCGCTACATGACGCAATACCACCCGGGCTCCGGTTCGGTTTGCGGTCTGCAGCAGCGGGATCGCGTACGGGTCTACCTCCCACCCGACGTCGACGCTGCCCACGCATTGGCCATCGACCACCAGGTCGGCTTTTTCCAGGCCCTGCGCCGGCGTCGCCGACGGACCCCGCGACGGAACCCACCGCAGCCGAGCGCCGGTAGCGGGCAACTCATCGGGGTCGGGGTCGGGCGCCTGCTCGCCATGCAGCAGCGCGTCGGCAACCTCATAGACGCGGTCGTCATCCCAGCCGGGTTCATCTCCCCACGTTTCCAAGACGGCGCGGTGATCACCGCGCAGCGCAGCGCCGTCGATAACGACCACCTGCACCCGATCGAGGCGACGCAGAGCGCCCGGGTCCAGGACCAGCAGCCCGGCATTTGCCAGGCCGCGGCCAAGTGTCGCGGCGAACGACTGCCGGCCCATGTGCGCCGCTCTTGGCACCCCGGCCAGGATCGCGCCGGCCGCATCTTCGGTACCACCGCCGGCCAGCAACGCACTTGCCGCGGCAATCAACGAACCGTTTGCCGCCGAATCGGCATAGCTCTCCACCGGACCGGCCATGGACCCTTTCGCGGTGTCGATTGCGGCGTCGATGGCTCCACCGACCACAACGTGCGAAGCCTCGCCCGCAGCTGCGGCTGCCCAGTTGTGCCGCGGCGCCTGCGTTTTTGCCCCGGCTGAGGAGATGACGGGGACCACCGGAGCTTGCGGCCGCGTGGGGGAGGCCAGCTGAGGTTCCCGGTCTCGCCACACGCGACGGTGAGCCGTCGCCTCGGAGATTTGAAGGCTACGTTGCACCAGATCCAGCAGTGGTGTGCCGACCGCTTGGGTTAGTCCGTTCGCGGCCGCCGTCGTAGCGGCGAGCGCAATATCGGTGCCCACTCGACCCAGTCGCGACTCCAGGAGTGACACCATGCGCGGTTGATGATTGATGAGTGCGGCCACAGCCCGGGTGGTTTGCGGTGCAGCGGGCAGTTGGGTGACCCAGCCGGTCACAGCGGCACCGACCGCCACGGCGTCCATTGCCGCGGCGGTCAGCGGTACCAGAATGGCCAACGGGTTAGCCGGGTCGGCGAATGGTGCCGTCCGTGGCGTCGACGAGGATCCCGAGGGGGCCAAGTCGGTGGCTACCGCAACAACTGTTTCTCGCACCTCGTCCAGGACAACGTCGCTGTCTGCGTCAGGCTCGAGTTCGATCACCAGCCGGCCCAATGCGCCTTCGACGTGAGCTTTGGCGACTCCCGGAATCCGGCGAACCGGCTCCTCAACCACTGCCGCATGCTCGTGCCAGCGCGGGAACGGCAGCAACGGATCGAGGTCCAGATGCACCCGTTGCCCGCTGTGCCAGCGCATCGGTGGCGAGACGTGTTCAGCCGGCCCACTGGAGGAATTCGCCATCCCGAGCGCGCGTCCGGTCGACTGTGCCGCCGACTCCACCACCGGAACGATCAGCTCCAGCACGGGGCTGGCCAGCATCTCCACCGCGCCCGCAGCGCCTGCCGCACTATTCACCCCGGCCCGAAGTACCTGCGTTGCCCCTCCGGTGATACCGCCGACGATGTCGGCCACACCCGGGATCTTCATTCCGTCACCCTTCAACTACGTCTACCGCGCCAATCCTCCTGGCCTCTCACGGACCTGTCCACACGGCTGCGAAGGCCGGCCGGGCTACCGGCTCGCCGGCAACCCGAACGCGGAGAACAGTGTCGGATCGAGAAAGACGGTCATCACGGCGATCCCGGTCGAGCTGGTAGTGAGGACCTGGATGGAATGGGCTTGCATGATGTTATCTGCGCTGCGCCGGTACTCGGCAACCGCGGGTTGTCCGTTGGCGGCCATCGGGACCATCACGATATCGCCGGCCTTGGTGAAAGCACGTGCGGCAAGAAAGCGCAGCACTGTGTCTCGGCCGGTGAACCGCACAGGCAGCGGCGGCATTTCGAGCTTGACGTCGGCTTGCAGCAGCTCGGTGAGGGCGGCCATGTCCGCCTTTTCGAATGCCGCGGAAGTAGCGGTCGAGCAATTCACGGCGCTCGGCGCCGTCGGGCTCGGCCACGCTTTCCGCGGTTCGAACCAGTGATAGCCGTCGCCGGATCCGCCGAGCTCCACGTCCGCGTCGACCGACCCGGCGCCCAGGCCGGCGGGCAGCACCCTGCGGGAGCGGTTCTGCGGCGCGCAGGCGGGCCGTGGTCGCGATGCGGTACAGCCAGGTCCGCAGCGCCGCGCGTTGATCGAAAGCCGGGTAGCCGCGCCAGCCGCGCAGATAGGTCTCCTGGACCAGGTCCTCGGCGTCGCGCACCGACCCGAGCATGCGGTAACAGTGCGCGATCAACTCACTGAAAGCGACCACGAGCCGTGAACACACCCCTGAACCAGCCCACGCAAACCCACTCCGACGACCTCGTCGGCACTACGGCGAGCGTGACCGGGGCAGCCGTGGATTCGGTCGTGCCATCGCGACCTACTTCATCAACAACCG
This sequence comes from uncultured Actinomycetota bacterium, assembly GCA_963763005.1. Taxonomy (GTDB): domain Bacteria; phylum Actinomycetota; class Actinomycetes; order Mycobacteriales; family Mycobacteriaceae; genus Mycobacterium. The sequence goes on along the minus strand of CAVXMI010000002.1, from coordinate 640,436 downwards.
CGGCGACGAGGCATTGGGGACCACGTGGAGCTTCCCGGGCATGACTGCGCTCGGGCGCCAGGAGGAATGGGAGGACTCGCTAGAAAAATCGCTCTACAGAATTCGGTGGTTTGCTTTGCCAACGTGGTACCCGACGGGGAAAGACTTCTCGATGACCTGCAGCCGATGATCCACTCTGGACTCCAGTTCGAGCACCACGCAGCCGTCGCCGACAGCCTTGGACTCGAGAACTATGTACCGTTGACCGCCACCGTTGACATCGGTGATCGGGTCACCGGAATGCAATGTCTCGACGGCCACCAATTCAGGGGTTCCGTGTGACTCCACGAAAAACACAGTAAGGCAATTCAGTGAGCCAGGGAACACCCCACGCGGTGGTGAAAGTCGATGCAGAGCCGGTGAACGGCTGGCTGTCGATTGACGGCCAGCCGCGGGTTCTGCCGTGACGGCGAGCTGTCGGCGATACGGAAATGGTTGAAGGACCGGGTATCTCGCTCCCAATCTAGTGATATTCAGCTCGGTCAGGTCGGCAAAAATTGCTGCGCGGGGCACAACTGAACCTCGGTTCCGCTTTACTCCTGCCGAGATTTTTGACGGTAACCGACAGGAGAGGTGGCCGATGTCGTACGTGATTGCGGCGCCAGAAATGGTGGCTGCAGTGGCAACGGATCTCGCGGGTATCGGTGCGGTGATCAGCTCGGCTAACGCTGCCGCGGCGCTCCCGACTACAGGTGTATTGGCTGCCGCTGCCGACTCGGTATCGGCGGCGATCGCCGCGTTGTTCGATGCGCACGCGCAGGCGTATCAGATATTGACGTAGTGCTCCTTGCCTTCGACGACGTCGCAGAACGGGCCCTCGCGGATCAGGCCCTCGTACGCGATAGCGGCCGTCAGGCCATCCCAATCGTGGGCGGCCAGGCACGTCAGGTAGCGCTCAACAACGCCGCTGCCACCACCAATCGCGTCGCTCATGTCACCTCCGTTCCTCGATGAACTGGGGGAAGCCACGGTAAGCCCCCGGTCTGGCGATAGGTTGTCGCTATGAGCTGGTGGATCGCCGAAGGCGAGCGGACGCTGACACAGGACGTACCCGGCCCACCGGACCAAGTCCGCGACTTCTATGTGGACTTGGACAACATCAAGCTCGTTCACCCGCTGATCGTGTCCGTAGAAGAGCTGTCCCGCAGCGAAACCCCGGACGGCTATCAGCAGAGTTATCAGGTGGTGGATCGAATCTCGCTGGGACCGTTCACTATTCAGGCAACGTACCGGGCTCGGCTACATGTCCCGGCCGGGGCGACGTGAAAACCGAAGCCGATCAGTCTCCGGGTGTGCGCCTTCGTGGGACGGTAACCTTTGCGCCGATTAACGGCGGCACCCGTGTCACCGAGCGGATACGCATAGCCGCACCCCGGCCACTGGCTGCTTTCACCACCCGGGAGGCGATCAAGGCGCACATCGCGATGCTGTCCGGTATCCGGCGTCACTTTGAATCAGGTTGAGCTGCTGCTAAAACCCGAGCCCTACTTGGCTTTCCACTCCGAGGTCAGCGCCAACTCCGACAGGTACTTCGTGGAGCTCCACCCGCCGTCGACGACGATCGTCTGGCCATTGATGAAGGCAGCCGCCGGGAGAGCACAAGAACGCCACGGTGCTCGCGACGTCCTCGACCGTCCCCAACCGCTGATGCGGTGTCATCTCGATATTGATCCTCCGAAACCGCTCATCCTGCAGTCGATGTTCGGTCATCGGCGTCTGAATGACCCCGGGAGCCACTGCATTACAGCGTATTCCCTGCGACCCGTATTGGCAGGCGATGTGGGTGGTCAGCGCTGTGAGCCCGCCTTTGGCCGCCGAGTAGGCGCCGCCGCGCATGACCGCCGACGACGGCGAAGGTCGACGTGACGTTGATGATCGCTGAGCCGGGCCGCATGTGCGGCAGCACCTCGCGAGCCAGGCGGAATGGCGCACGCAGCATCAAACCGAGAAAATAGTCCAGGGATTCGTCATCGGTCTCGTGTACTGGCTTGGGACTGCCAACACCGGCGGTGTTGACCAAGAAGTCGATATGGCCCCATCGGTCAACGGCGGTATCCGCGATTCGCTTGGGCGCATCATCGTCGGTGAGGTCGACGGCGTGCGTGGCCACCCGGTCTGGGTCGCCGATAGCTTGCGCCAGTTCGGCGAGCTTGTCCGCATCGCGTCCTGTCGCCAACACCGCCATACCCATCTCGGCGAGCTTGACCGTGCAACCGAAACCGATCCCACCGCTTGCCCCCGTTATGATCGCTACCTGCATGTCACTGCCCTGCTTCCATTAGCGCCGCCTTGATCTGATGCTTCAGTATTTTTCCCGCATCGTTTTTGGGCAGGACATCCCAGACAACCACTTGCTCGGGCGCTTTGAACCGCGCAACGCCTGGGATGCCAGGAAGCTGCGCAGGCTGGCTAGATCCGTTCGGGACCGGGCCCTGCGCTGTGGCTACGACAACCGCGCACGCCCGCTCTCCGGTCCGATCGTCGGGCAGCCCGACGATGGCGATCTCGGCGATGCCGGGATGGCCGGCCAGGATGTCCTCGACTTCCTTGGGCGAGATGTTCTCGCCGTTGCGGATGATGATGTCTTTGGCGCGTCCGGTGACGACGAGGTACTCATCGTCGACCCAACGTGCCAGATCTCCGGTGCGGAAGTATCCGTCGGCGTCGAAAGATCCGGCTTCGTCTTCGGGTGCTGGTAGCCCATCAGCATCTGTGGCCCGCGAACGTGGATCTCGCCGGCCCCTTCACCGCACTGAGCCTGACTTCGGCTACGCCGACGCGGCCGTCGGTGTCGGCGGCGTGGTCACGTGCTCCGGTGAGCCGATGTCGTGACCGGGACTTCCGTCGAGCCGTAAACACGGGTGACGACCGACGATCGAAATACGTCTGCCGCCCTGCGGATCAGCGATGGCGACACGGACGCACCGCCACAGACGAACAGCTTCAGGTCGGGCAGACGGGTACCTGCGCGTTGTGCGGCGGCGAGCATCTGCTCCAGAAACGGTGTCGCCCCGGCCATGTGGGTACACTGCTCGGCTCGCATGAGCCGGACCGCCTCGTCGCCGTTCCACCTGTCCATCAGTATCGCGGTCGTGCCCAGCAGCAGCGGGCATTCGAACGCGTAGATGGAACCACCGATATGAGCGATCGGCGACGCAACCAGAAACGGTCGCCCTGCTCGACCAGCCAGTGATCACGGATCTGGCAGATCAGTGCGTGGATCGAATTATGGCTGTGGAGTACACCTTTCGGGCGTCCCGGTGGTCCCAGAGGTGTAGAGGATCATGCGCACGGCGTCGGGATTCAGCGTGGGCAGTCCTCTGGGAGCCGGCCCGCTCGTTCAGCAGCGATGCAAATGGGATATAGGCCCACCGGAATCCCCCCGCACCACCACGACATCCGGCGGCGATTCCATCTGGGCGGTCACCCGGCCCAACATCACGGTGTAGTCGTGGCCGGCCGAAATGCGACGGGACAAAAACCATGCGGCTGTCGGCGTCTTCGAGGATGAAACGGAGTTCGCGGTCCCGCATGGACGGCAGGATGGGGTTGGCCACCATTCCCGCCATCGTTGCGGCCAGGTAGATCACCGCGGCCTCGTGCCAGTTGGGCAACATGAAGGACACCACGCTGCCCGGGGGAATCCGAGAGTGCAGTGCATGCGCCAGCGTCGTTGCCTGCTGGTAGAGGCTCTGACAGTCCAGCCGCTGATCAGCGTCGACCAGCGCCACCCGTTGGGGCGTGTGCTGTGCGGCCTCGCGCAGCGAGTCGGCCAGCGTGCCCCGAACCCACCAGCCCCGTGCATAGGCGTCGGCGGCACGTTCGTCGTCCCAACGAACCCACCGGCCGCCGATCAGCTTTCTGGTCACTACCCTTCGGCATGGCAGCGGCGCTAGCCTAACCTTTCATCCGCCGCATCGTCATCGAGTGACGGAAGCGCGACGCGGGATGGGTATTGATCGTGACCTGAGCGACCTGCCCGTCAGACGTCGTGTAGGTGCGTTGCACCTGCAACGCAGGTGTTCCGGACTCGACGTCAAGGCCCTCCGCCAGTTCCGGTGAAACGAGTACCGCGGCGATTTCTTGATGGACCTCAACGATACTCAGTCCGAAGAGGTCTTCGATCAGGGGGAAGATGGGGCCTTCGTGGCGCTGAAGCAGTCTGCCGACTGCGGCGAACGCACGGTTGATGTAGTACTCCGTGCGGCACAGTGCAGACCCGAGCTCCGTCGGCCTGCCGAAAGCCGCGGACGGTCAGCCACTGCTCGCCGCCGGCCAGCCCGCTCCGAGCCGCCAGCTCGTCGTCGATGGTGACCATGGCGATGGATTCGATCGCGAACCGGGCGCCGGTGGCAAATGCCAGCAGATCGTTGATCGACATGACGTGCTGAACGTAGGAGTCCGACGACGGCCGCGGTACGACCAGAGTTCCGGTCCGTGGGCGCGACGACACCAAGTTGTCGTCGCGCAGGCGTCGCAGTGCCTCCCGAATGGTGTAGCGGCTCACCGCAAACCGCTCGCACAGCTCGTGTTCGGTCGGCAATTGCGAACCCACCGGATAGACGCCGTCGACGATCTCCTTCCGCAAGGTGCGCGCAACCTGGAGATAGCGATGATCAATCACTTTGGGTTCGGACAAACGCTGCAGCCCTTCAGGATCCCCGGCGCAACGCCACCACGCTGCCGTCGGCGTCTGCAGAGACATACAGCGTGCCGTCGGGCCCGGCGGCGATGCCCGCGAATGGCCCCTGCGGCCCGGAGAACGGCGGCATTCCACGCAGCGGCTTGGGGATGACGCCGGGCGGGGCGCCCACCGGCAGCTCCGCAGCGATGGTGCGCCGGGCCCCGCTCTCCAGGTCGAATGAGACGAGTTCCTTTGCGCCGGCGTCGACAACGTACACCTGCCCGTCAAGCACGAGGACGCCCTGGGGTCGCTGCAATCCGTCCAGCGCTGTAACAGATCTTGCGCCGGTCCCGTCCAGCTTGAGCAGCCGCCCGGCGCCGGCTTCTGAGACCAGGCAGGCCCCGTCGGCAGCGATGGCCACGCCAACCGGATCGCTCAGGCCGGATGCCAGCACCCGGACCCGGCCCTGCTCGATTGACAGCACCCGTCCAGCCCCGAGTTCGGCCACCACAATCCCGTCCTTGAAGGCACCAGAGCTGGCGACCGCAACGCCGTAGAGTTGATCGAAACCCTCTGCCAGTACTTCACTTTCGTTCTGCTCCGGCCGGTAGTAAGCCACTTCGCCATTGGCGGTGGTGACGACGAACTGGCCGGGTCCGGCAGGTGCGACTCCGCGCAGGAATCCCGGATACCCAGGCGTGAAAAGCATTCCGGCGGTATGCAGTGTGCCGTCGGCGAGCAAGACGTAGAAGTAGGTTCCGTCCGCGATGTAGAGGTTACCGTCGGCAGCTACCGCCAGATCCAACGGCCAGTTCAACCCGCCCGCGAGCACCGTCCGAGTCTCTCCGGCGCCGAGGATTTCGGTGATCTCGCCGGTGAAATTCGAGACGAACAGGCGCTCACCTACGAAAGTCAGGTTGTCCAGGCCGGGATTCAGGGCTGCCAGCACGGTGCGGTCGCCGCTGCGGGGATCGATGCGCAGCACCTGGCCGCTGTGCACCTGGGTGGAGACGATGTAACCGTCCGAATCAAACTTCACCGCGTCGGGCACGCCGAGATCGCCCGCCACGCGTTCCGGGACTCCGCCTTCGGGGTCGATGCGCCAGATCTCGTTGGCTCCCATCACCGGGAAGTACAACAAGCCGTCCGGCCCGACTTCCATGGCGTTGGGCGACGGCACGTTCTGCAGCAGTACCCGCGGGGCCCCGCCATTGCGATCAAGTTCGAGCAGACGCCCACCTTCGCGGCATTCGCCGATGAACAACCGGCCCTGGTGGAAGGTGATGCCGTTCGCGGACGGGACGTCATCACGAAGCACCCGGGTGCGGCCGGCGGAGTCGCGCATGCTTACCCGGCCGTCCATGACCTCGGTCGCGTAGAGGTTGCCTTCCGGGTCGAAGGCCACGTCGTCGGGTGCGACGATCTCGCCGCCTTTGGCGCTGATGGTGTCGAGCCGACCGGTATCGACGTCGAGCGCGCTGATCTGGCTGCCGGTCACCTGCGCGATGTAGACCCTGCCGTCCGGGCCCGTGCGCAGACCGTTGGCGCCGAACAGACGGCTGGGTCCAGTGAGCCGCGTCAGGGTCCAGCCTTCGGCAAGGTTGGGCGGCCGCGCGGCCGGGTAGCGGCCTTGAGAGCGGCCACTGTGGTGCGACAATCGGGCCATCACTGCTCGGACGATAGCAATCAATACTTGGTCCAGACAATACCCAGTAGGTAACTCGGTCTCGACCTTGACGTGCTGGCCTAGTAGAGAGAATGATGCTCTCTAATGAGTGCACATCATTATCTTGTCCGGACAATTATCTGATATTCGATGAAACGCGATCTTCTGAGCCTTGACGGGCGCATTGTTGTGGTTGCCGGCGCGGCGGGCGGCGGTATCGGCACCACCGTGACGCGCATGGTCGCTCAGGCGGGGGCGACTGTGGTCGCGGTGAGCCGCAGCCAGGACAATCTCGACCAGCACCTCGGCCCACTGGCGGCCGACGGACTGTCGGTGGTGCCCGTCGCGGCAGACGTCTCCACTGATGACGGTGTGACTGCCACCCTGCAGGCAGTACGGCGCATCGACGGCGAACTCCACGGCCTGGTCAACGTCGCGGGTGGCGCGGACCCGTCGACGTGGATGCCGTCGACCCGGGTGACGCGTAGCGACTGGCATGAGCTGTTCACCCGGAATCTGGAGACGATGTTCTTCATGAGCCAGGCGGTGGCCGCGGAACTGAAGAGTCGCAAGCGTCCGGGCTCGATCGTCTCGATCTCGTCGATCAGCGGGATGAACACCGCGCCGTTCCATATCGCCTATGGCACCGCCAAAGCCGCGATTGTGGCGGCGACGCGCACGATGGCCCTGGAAATGGCCGCCGATGACGGCGGGGCGGCTATCCGGGTCAATGCGGTGGCACCCGGGGTGACCGAGACACCGGCATCGCGCACGTACACCGACGATGACCCGCAACGCGATCGTCGTGCAATTGCGATGGGACGGCGCGGCCGCCCGGAAGAGGTGGCCGGCGCCATCCTCTTCCTGCTGTCGGACCTGTCGAGCTACATCACCGGACAAACGCTGCTGGTCGACGGCGGCCTGAGCCTCAAATGGGGGCACCTGGGTGCCGACAACACCTCGTTGTTCCTCAAGGACGAGTCCTTCCGCGCAGCAATCAAGCGCTGGGACGAGCTCTGAGCGGCAGGACGGAAAACGGAGATGGGAGAGGATGCGATGGACGCGGCTGACGAGCTGACCGTGCCGGTCACGATCGGGGTCGACGCCTACATTTCCGAGGACTATGCCCGCGCCGAACGCGACAAGCTGTGGCGCAGGGTATGGCAGCAAGTCGGGCGCGTCGAGGATCTCCCCAAGGTGGGCAGCTACCTCACCTACGACATTCTCGACGACTCGATTGTGGTGGTGCGTAACGCGCCCGGCACGCTCAAGGCGCACCACAACGTGTGCATGCACCGCGGCCGCCGGCTCGTGGACATCCCCGAAGGAGCCAAAAGCGCTTGCGGCCATAAGAAGTCGTTCGTCTGCGGATTCCATGGCTGGACCTACGATCAGGACGGCAACTGCATCCACATACCCGAACAGCCGGATTGGCAGGGCGCGCTGACTCCGGAGAACACCCATCTGGCCCCGGTCAACGTCGACACCTGGGGCGGCTGGGTCTGGATCAACATGGATCCCGCCGCTGAGCCCTTGCGTGACTACCTCGAACCCGCCGCGACCATGCTTGATCCGTTCCGGCTGCAGGACATGCGCTGTAAATGGCGAAAGTGGCTGCACTTCGGCTGCAATTGGAAGGTGGCGATGGAGGCCTTCAACGAGACCTACCACGTCGCGACGACGCATCCGCAGTTCAACAAATTCGGCAACTTTCGTGGTTGGGCCGCCGCACATGGAAAGCACAGCAACATCGGCTACGACGCGCCCAAGGATCTGGAGGAGACCAAATCCAAGATCCGGCTCGGCACGGGTGCAGACCCCCGGGTCTCGACGGCCGAAATGCAGCTCTACACATTGGAGGAGACCAACGCCACCACCACAAGGACACTGGCGGAGGCGGCGCGCCGGCTGGTGGACGAGCTGCCCGAAGACGCGCCTGCCGATCGGGTGCTCAACCACTGGCTCACGTCTGCACGGCGTGATGATGCGGCCCGGGGCGTGATCTGGCCGACCATCGATCCCGAACATCTGGCCAACAGCGGCACCGCATGGCAGATCTTCCCGAACTTCCAGATCGGGCAGGGTCTGACCACCGCGTTGTGTTACAGCGCCCGCCCACACGGCTATAACCCCGACCAATGCATCTTCGAAGCCGCGTGCTACGAGCTGTATCCGGAAGGTGAAGAGCCACAAGCCGAGTGGGTGTATGCGCCGCCGGACGACCCGAACTGGCGCAGCGTGCTGCCGCAGGATTTCTCCAACATGGCCGCGGTTCAGCAAGGCATGAAGTCACTGGGCTTCAGGGGCCCAAAGCCCAACCCCTACATGGAACGCAGCACCGCCAATCTGCACCGCAACCTCGCCGAGTACATGGGGACCGGCGCACCACGAGAACTTGCATCCCGAATAGGAAGAGAGATGGAACGATGAAGGTCAATATCGGGCTCGGAGCACACAACTCCCATGACTGGGAACGCGTGCTGAGTGAGGATTTCAGCCACCCACCCGCGACCCCCGACTCCGAATGTGTCCAGGCCACGCTCGCCATCGGCGATCTGGCCGAACCGCTGGGATTCGACGGCATCTGGCTGCCGGAGCACTGCGGGACACCGTACGGCATGACGCCCAACCCGATTCAGGCGTTGAGCTACTTCGCCGGACGCACCGAACGCGTCAGTCTGGGCACCTTCGTGGTGGTCGCACCCTGGTGGCATCCCGTCCGGATGGCGCACCAGATGGCCTACCTCGACATCATTTCCAACGGCCGCTATACGACCATCGGGATCGGGCGCGGTGTGTCCAAAGGCGAGTTCGCCGCCGTCGGCGTTCCTCGGGAGGAGAGCAGGCAGCGGTTCAACGAAACCCTCGACATTCTGCAGCTGGCGTTCTCGGGCGAGCGGTTCTCTTACGAAGGGGAGATCTTCACGGTTCCCGAGATGTCGCTTCGGCCCGAACCCCAAAGCCGTGACCTGTTTTCCCGCATCTACAGCTCCTCGTCGACCGCCGAGTCCCTGGAGATCCTTTCCCGTCGGGGAATGGTCCCACTCTTCGTGGGCAACAAGCCGATCGAGGATGCCGGTCGGGAAGTCCAGCAGGTGAACACATTCCGCAAGGAGGAAGGCCTGCCCCCGTGCCAGCCGAAGAACGTCATGTTCATGTACTGCACCTCCGACCCCGAAGGCGCCGCCAAATCCGAAGAGTGGATCTGGACGGCCAACCGGGATGTCACCGTGCACTACGGATTCGCCGACGCGTCGAACTTCAAAGGCGTCAAGGGTTACGAGGCCTATGCGGCCAGGGAGGCCAGCGCGACGGCCGTGCTGGCCTCGGCAGTGACCGGTGACGCCAAGAGTGCCGCACCTAAGACCCCGGGTTATCACGCGTCGAATCTGCTGATCGGGACGCCGGAGGAGATTTTCAACCGGCTCAGCGCCGCGCAAGCTGCCTGCTCGTTCTCGGAGCTGACCATCGTCCCGCAGTTCGGCACCATGCCGTTCGAGGAGGCGATGGCGAGCACGCGGCTGTTCGCTGAGGAGGTACTGCCCGCCGTGCATCGGATGGAGGCGCCGCTGCACCCCGCGGCACTCCCGGAAAGCGCTTTGGCATGAGTGATATTCCGGTCCCTGATTGCCCACCGACGCAGACACCGGACGATATCGATCTTCCTGCGCTGCGGGAAAAGTACCGTCAGGAGCGCGAAAAGCGTTTGCGCCCGGAAGGCTCCAAGCAGTACATCGAACTCGTCGACGACTTCGCAGATTACTACGAGACCGATCCGCACTCGCCACCATTGGTCCGCGATCCGATATCGGAGGACATCGACGTGGCCGTGCTCGGCGGCGGCTTCGGGGGTCTGCTGTGTGGCGCGTATCTGAAGAAGGCCGGCGTCGATGATGTCCGGATCATCGAGTTGGGCGGCGACTTCGGCGGCGTCTGGTACTGGAACCGCTACCCAGGATTGCAATGCGACAACGAATCCTACTGCTACATACCGCTACTCGAGGAGCTGGACTACATCCCGACGAAGAAGTTCGCCGACGGCACCGAGATCTACCAGCATTGCCGGCGCATCGGAAAGCACTACGGGCTCTACGACTCCGCGATCTTCTCCACCCAGGTCCGGGCGTTGCGCTGGGACGAGTCGATCAAACGCTGGCGGGTCAGCACGAACCGCGACGATGACATCCGGGCTCGTTTCGTTGTTATGGCTTCAGGCCCCTTCCACCGGCCGAAGCTGCCCGGAATTCCGCGGATCAAGGATTTCCAGGGGCACAGCTTTCACAGTTCGCGCTGGGATTACGAATACACCGGCGGGGACAGTTCCGGCGGGCTGGACAGGCTCAGCGACAAACGAGTCGCGGTCGTGGGCACCGGGGCAACCGCCGTCCAGATCGTGCCGTTCCTGGGCCGGCATGCCAAGCATCTCTATGTCTTTCAGCGCACACCGTCGTCGGTCGGCCCGCGCAACAACACACCGACCGATCCCGAATGGGTGAAATCGCTACGTCCGGGTTGGCAGAAGGAGCGACAGCGCAACTTCCATGCCTGGACGTTCGAAGGAATGGCGCTGGGTCAACCCGACTACGTCTGTGACTTCTGGACCGAACTGGGTCGCAACACCGCTGCGCGGGTGATGGCCCTGGAGGACCCGGCGGCGATGACCCCGGAGCAGTTCATGGCGATCCGCGAGGAGGAGGACTACAAAGTCATGGAGCGACTCCGGCGCAGGGTCGAGAGCATCGTCGGTGACACTGACACCGCCGAGGCATTGAAGCCCTACTACCGGTTCCTTTGCAAGAGACCGTGCACGAATGACGACTATCTGCAGACCTTCAACCGTCCCAACGTCACGCTGGTCGATGTGTCTGCCACGAAAGGTGTGGAGCGGGCCACCGAAAAGGGATTGGTTGCCAATGGCGTTGAGTACGAACTCGACTGCATCATCTACGCCAGCGGCTTTGAGATAACGACGGAGATCAGCCGCCGCTACTCGATCGACGCCATCGAAGGTCGCGACGGGCTGTCGCTTTTCGACTACTGGCACAACGGCTACCAGACGTTTCACGGGTTTACCAGCCGCGGATTTCCCAACCAGTTCTTCACCGGCTTCACCCAGGTCGGAATCTCGGCGAATATCGCCGCCAATTACGAACTGCAGGGTGAGCACATTGCCTATGTCATCTCCGAGGCCCTGGCGCGCGGAGTGGCGACGGTCGAGCCCACCCAAGAGGCGCAAGACGATTGGTGCAGGACCATCCGGGAGACCGCGATCGACAACACCCAGTTCGACCTGGAATGCACGCCGGGCTATTACAACAACGAAGGCGGCGGCGGGGGCGCTGCCGAAGGGGAAGGGATTCGGTCCCATATCGGCGAGCCTTATGGGCCGGGCTTCTACGCCTTTGGCGATCTGCTGGCCGAGTGGCGCGGCAGGGGCGATCTGGATGGCCTCGTCCTGGGATCGTGATGGCTGAACTCAGATTCGACAGTAGAGTCGCCGTGGTGACCGGCGCGGCCCGCGGACTGGGCCGTGCCTATGCCCTGCTGCTGGCTGCCAGAGGTGCGAAAGTCGTAGTCAACGACACCGGCAGCAGCCTGACCGGCGATGACGTCGATACCGAACCCGCTCGTCAGGTTGTTTCCGAGATCAGGGCCGCGGGGGGCCAGGCGGTCGCATCCGTTGAGTCGGTAGCCACTCCCGTTGGCGGCCAGGCGATTATCCAGACGGCGCTGGACCATTACGGCCGGATCGACGTCCTCATCCACAATGCCGGCAACGTGCGACGCGGGTCCTTGAAGGAGATGAGCTACCAGGACTTCGATTCTGTGATCGATGTGCATTTGCGGGGCGCCTTCCACGTCGTGCGGCCCGCGTTTCCGCTGATGTGCGATGCGCACTACGGCCGCATCGTTTTGGCCTCGTCGATCGGCGGCCTCTACGGCAATCGAGGTGTCGCGAACTATGCCGCCGCCAAGGCGGGCCTGGTTGGCCTGTCCAATGTCGTCGCGCTCGAAGGCGCGGCCGAAGGTGTGCTCTGCAACGCTATTGTTCCGTCAGCCGTGACGAGAATGGCTGATGGCCTGGACATTTCGGCGTACCCACCGATGGGCACAGACCTGGTGGCGCCGGTGGTGGGCTTGCTGGCTCACGAGTCCTGCCCGGTCAGCGGTGAGATGCTGGTGGCCATCGCGGGCCGGGTAGCCAGAGCGGTTGTTGCCGAAACCCCTGGGGTGCACCACCCGTCGTGGTCGATGGAGAGTGTGGCCGAACAGTTCGACGCCATCTGTGACCTCGCCGCGCCAGTGGTCTTTCCCGTCGTTCCTGACGGTCATGCCGAGCACATCCGCTACAGCTTCGAGATGGCCGGCCGGGCAACCCGGGAAGGCGCACATCATGGCTAGCTCCGGCCCGCTGGCGGGAGTGCGTGTCGTCGATCTCACCGCAATGGTGATGGGGCCCTATTGCACGCAGATCATGGCCGACATGGGCGCCGACGTGATCAAGATCGAACCCCCGGACGGCGATGACACCCGCTACATTTCGGTCGGGCCGGCCCGCGGCATGAGTGGCGTGTTCGTCAATGTGAACCGAGGCAAGCGTGGCGTCATCATTGACCTGCAGTCCGACGCCGGCCAGACCGCGCTGCGGGCGCTCATCGAACAGGCGGACGTCTTCATCCACTCGATGCGGTCCAAGGCGATCGACCGGCTCGGATTCAGCTACGGCGAGGTTGCTGCCATCAACCCGACCATCGTCTACACCAACTGTTACGGATACGGCCGACGTGGACCCAACAGGGACATGCCCGCCTACGACGACACGATTCAGGCGGCCTGCGGCCTGCCGTTCGTGCAGGAGCAGCTGACCGGTGAGGCCAATTACGTCGGAACGATATTGGCCGACAAGGTCGCCGGCCTTACCGCGCTCTACGCCACGATGATGGCGTTATTCCACCGCGAGCGCACCGGTGAAGGGCAAGAGGTGGAGATCGCCATGTTCGAAACGATGGCGTCGTTCATGCTGGTCGAGCATGCCAATGGCGCCATGTTCGATCCACCGCTGGGCCCAGCGGTCTATCCCCGGACGGTGGCTCCCAACCGGCGGCCATATCGCACCAGTGACGGCTATATCGCCGCGCTGATCTACAACGACAAACATTGGGCGGCCTTCATCGGCGCCGTGCGGCCGGCCTGGGCGAGCGACCTGTACGCCACGCTCGAGGGGCGGGCGCGGCAGATCGACTCCGTGTATGCGTTGCTGGCCGAAACGTTGGCGCAGCGAACGACCGAGGAATGGCTCGAACTGTTCCGTCAGCTGCAAATACCCGCGTCGGCGCTGTCCAGTCCCGCAGCGTTGTTCGACGATCCGCATCTCAACGCAGTCGGGTTCTTCGAGACCGTGGACACTCCCAACGGGCCGGTGCGCTTCCCAGGGGTGCCGACCTGGTTTTCCCGAACACCGGGCCGAGTCGCCGGTCCCGCACCGGAGCTGGGCGCTGACACCGCAGAGGTGCTCGAAGAACTCGGCCTGGCCGCCGCTGAAGTGAAGCCGGCCGGCCCGGTATAACGAAACCCTTTCTTGGGAAAGGGGGGTCGTTGGCGCCTCGCCACGGAGGTATCACAGCACGCCCGCGAGCCTTAGCGCCACACGCGCGGATGCATTAGCGACGCAATTACGGCAAATCGCTAAGCGTCATGGCTCTCGGCGCGGGATTACTTGTCGCACAATGGAAGAACACGCTTACCCGCAACCCGTCAGATTCGATGCGGTCGCATTCATCCAGCGTCGCTTCGACAACTGTTACCCAGCCGCGACCCTCACCGGCGAGTCGCACGACGTGTGGGGTGTGCGTCACCGTCTCATGTTCTACGTGCCCCAGGGCACAACCCGGAACAGCGGCGTACGCTGCTCGATGAGTGATAACGGCACCAGCTGCGAGTCGTGATCCCGAATCTCATCGCCAAGTGGGAGCCCGTGCTCGATGTTTGGGTGCTCCGTTGGAGCATCCGGTGCATGAAGACCGAGTGGGGCTCGTGCAACCGGGAGAGCCGACACATCCGGTTCAATGTCGAACTCGCCAAGAAACACCGAGACTGCCTGGAATACATCGTCGTTCACGAGATGACGCACTATCTCGAACGCAACCACGGCGAGCGCTTCACAAAACTCATCGACGGCTTCATGCCGGACTGGCGTGCGCGGCGCGATCGGCTGAATGCGTCACCGCTGGCTCGCCAGCAATGGGCTGGGTGAAACGTACCGTTGCTGGAGGCTCTTAGCCCGGTTCGGCGAGAGGCGAACACAACCAACAACCACGACCCCACCAGCCACTGAAACCATTTGTGTCACTGCCACTTTGCCTGTGGATAACCCCGGCAAGTGTCGGGCAACTCCTGTAGCATTCGAATATGCGTTCGAATAGCCGGGAGGAGATCGTCGAGGTGTTCGACGCCCTCGACGCTGTCCTGGGCCGGGCTGTGGAGTTGTCGATCGACGTGTTGACCACCCCGGAGTGCCTGGCGATGCTGGAGCGCTGCGAAACCGTGCGCCGCCTGCTCCCGGCCGTCGAACATCCGTTCATCAATAAGGTCGCCGAACAGGCCGACCAGACTGAACTCGGCGGCAAACTGCCGTTTGCGTTGGCCCAGCGGTTGCGCATCACCCGTGGCGAAGCATCGCGACGCATCGGCGAGGCCGCCGATCTGGGGCCGCGCCGGTCGCTGACCGGCGAACCCCTACCGCCGCTGCTGACGGCCACCGCCGAAGCCCAACGCGCCGGGCGCATCGGATCGGGCCATGTGCGAGTGATACGGGAATTCCTGCACCGACTGCCCAGCGACGTCGACTTCGAGACCCGCGAGCAGGCCGAAGCGCAGCTGGCCAAGCAGGGCGGCACGTTTCGCCCCGACCAGCTGGGCAAACTGGCCGACAAACTCACCGACTGCCTAAACCCCGACGGCAATTTCACCGATGAAGATCGGGCCCGCCGGCGTGGCATCGCCATCGGTAAGCAAGACATCGACGGGATGTCCCGCATTACCGGATACCTGACCCCGGAGGCCCGCGCCGGGTGGGACGCGGTGCTGGCCAAACTGGCCGCCCCGGGCATGTGCAATCCCGCCGATCCCACCCCGTGCGTGGGCGGCACCCCGTCCCAGGAGGCCATCGACAACGACACCCGCAGCGCTGGCCAGCGCACCCATGACGCACTGAACGCGCTGACCCGCGCCACCCTGGCCTCAGGTGACTTAGGGCAACACAATGGGCTGCCCGCGTCCATCATCGTGACCACCACGCTGCAAGAGCTCGAAGCCGGCGCTGGCAAGGCCCTCACCGGCGGCGGCACCCTCCTGCCGATCAGCGATGTAATCCGGATGGCCTCCCACGCGCACCATTACCTCGCCATCTTCGACAAAGGCAAAGCGATCGGGCTCTATCACACCAAACGCCTTGCCTCGCCCGGCCAGCGAATTGTGTTGTACGCCAAGGACCGCGGCTGTTCGTTTCCCAATTGCGATGTCCCCGGCTACCTCACTGAAGTGCACCATGTGACCAATTTCGCCGAGTGCCGGGAGACCAACATCAACGATCTGGCCCAGGGCTGCGGCCCGCACCACAAACTGGCCACATCCGGCGGCTGGAAAACCCGAAAACGCAAAGACGGCAGCACCGAATGGATTCCGCCTGCACATCTTGACCACGGACAGGCCCGCACCAACACATACTTCCACCCGGAAAAACTCCTGCGCGACGACGAAGACGATGACGGACCGTAGACCGGGCCAAACTGCGGTTGCGCGCTTACTCCCCGGTCGTCGACCCGCCCGATCAGTTGCGGAACCGAATGGCGCAAACAGGCCGCACCGAACCGAGTCCGTCGAGTGTGATCTGAGTGCGGCGGTCCAATTGCGGCCGACGACGTGGTGGAGGTCAGCGAGGCCAGGAGTCGCCGGTTGCGCGACAGACTTTTTGGGCCGGGCGGTTCCTGGCTTTATGGGAAAGCCTTCGCGTGTCTCCGAGGATCTGGCACCGTGCGCATCTAGGCTTGCTGGGATCAAGAGGAGGGGCAGCGACGTATCGGCAGCAACTACGGCGCCGGGCGACAAGGTGGTCAGGGCGCGCTAACGGCGAGCACTGAGCCGGGCGGGAGGCACCCCGCACCGGCGCGTTGTGCACCGCGGCCCAGATGGGTTGCCCCGGCGCGCCGTGTTGGCCGGCTGGCTGTCTGGGATCGTCCGGACCGGCGCAGCGGCATTCCAGCGCTGGACGGCCTTCGTGCGATAGCGGTTGCGTTGGTTCTGGCCGGGCATGGCGGTATCCCCGGCGTGGGCGGCGGCTTCATCGGCGTCGACATCTTCTTCGTACTCAGCGGATTCCTGATCACGTCGCTGCTACTTGACGAGCTGGGACGCAGCGGGCGTATCGACCTGACCGGGTTTTGGATCCGCCGTACGCGGCGACTACTGCCGGCACTGGTGTTGATGGTGCTCACCGTGGCCGCGGCACGCGAACTTCTTCCCTACCAGGCCCTTACCGGGTTGCGCAGCGACGCGATCGCCGCCTTCCTGTGGATTGCAAACTGGCGGTTTGTAGCTCAGGAGACCGACTACTTCACCCAGGGCGCTCCACCCTCACCCCTGCAGCACACCTGGTCGCTAGGGGTGGAGGAGCAGTACTACATTGTCTGGCCACTCCTGCTGATCGCGATGACCCTGCTACTGGCAGCTCGGTCCAGGCGCTACTTCAGACGGGCTACCGTGGGCGGGGTTCGGTTCACCGCATTCGTGATTGCGACACTCGGCGTGATGGCTTCGGCCGCGGCCGCCATCATCTTCACCTCAGACGCCACGCGCGATCGGATCTATTTCGGCACGGATACCCGTGCGCAGGCGTTGCTGATCGGTGCCGCGGCATCGGCTCTGTTGGTTCGGGATTGGCCGTCGCTGAATCGAGGCTGGTGCCTGATCCGGACTCGGTGGGGGCGGCGGATCGCACGCTTTCTGCCGGTCGTCGGCCTGGCCGGACTGGCGGCGATTACCCACTACGCAACAGGAAGCGTGGGCGAGTTCCGCCATGGTCTGCTGATCGCGGTGGCCATTGCCGCCGTACTCGTGGTCGCCCCGATGGCGTTGGAGCAGCGCGGAGCCGCCGCCCGCATCCTGGCCTGGCGCCCGCTGGTATGGCTGGGAACCATCTCCTACGGCGTCTATCTGTGGCATTGGCCAATCTTTCTGGCGCTCAATGGTGAGCGCACCGGATGGACCGGATTCGGACTGTTCGGCGCCCGGTGCGCCGCCACCCTGGCAGCGGCCGCCGCATCGTATTGGTTGATCGAGCAGCCGATCCGGCGCTGGCGGCCGGAACGGGTGCCGCTGTTGCCGCTGGCGGCGGCCACCGTCGCCAGCGCAGCCGCGGCGACGATGCTGGTTGTCCCGGTCGGCACCGGACCCGGTCTGCGCGAGGTCGGTCTTCCGCCCGGTGTATCGGCGGTCGCGGCCATCTCACCGTCACCGCCGGGCGCGAATCAGCCAGGGCCGACCCCCGGGCCGCGAGATCCCAACCAACCGTTCACTGTTTCGGTATTCGGTGACTCGATCGGGTGGACGATGATGCACTACCTTCCGCCGACACCCGGATTCAAGTTCATCGACCACACCGTCATCGGCTGCAGCCTGGTGCGCGGCACCCCGTATCGGTATATCGGCCAAACCCTGGAGCAGAGAGCAGAATGCGATACCTGGCCGGGCCGATGGTCAACGCAGATAAGCCAGGACCGGCCAGACGCCGCGCTACTGATCATCGGTCGCTGGGAGACGGTTGACCGGGTCAACGAAGGAAAGTGGACCCACATCGGCGACCCGGTCTTCGACGCATATCTGAACTTCGAGCTCCAGCGAGCGTTGAATATCGTGGGCTCGACCGGTGTTCGAGTGATGGTTGCCACCGTGCCCTACAGCCGGGGTGGGGAGAAACCGGACGGCCGCTTGTATCCAGAGGATCAACCCGACCGGGCTAATCAGTGGAACACCATGTTGCGCAGCACGGTTGGTCAACATCCAAATGTCGGAATCATCGATCTGAACAAAAAGCTGTGCCCGGACGGCGTTTACACCGCCAAGGTCGACGGCATCAAAGTGCGCAGTGACGGTGTCCACCTCACCCCGGAAGGGGTGAAGTGGCTAATACCGTGGCTCGAGGAGTCGGTGAGGTAGCTGCTAAGCGCCGGTGCGGCAGCTGATTTCCATGCTGTCGCTCTGTCTGGCGAGGAAGCTGACGCTGACGTAACCGTGGTCAGGATTACGCACGTGGCCGAGATAGGGCTGGGTGTCCGCCATCTCGGTGTTGTCGGCGATGATCAAGGCGCCTGTCGACAGCAGCGGTTCCAGCAGCTCGATCACCGGTAAGTACAGCTCCTTCCACCCGTCTAGCAGAACAAAATCGACCGGTCCATCCAGCCGCGTCAGCGTGGAAAGCGCATCTCCTTCCAGAATGGTGATCAGGTCATCGAGCCCGGTGTCGCTGAACGTCTTCTTCGCGGCGGCGATCTTGTCAGCACTGAGTTCGGTGGTTACCACTCGCCCGGTGCCGTTGTCGCGCAACGCCGACGCCAGATGGAGAGCGGAGATGCCGAAGGACATGCCGAACTCGACTACGGTAGTCGGACGGGTAGCCCGCGCCAGCGCATATAACAGTCGCCCGGCCTCCGGTGTTACCGGGATGTAGAAATCGCTCAGCGCGTCGGCGCGTTCCTGCGCGCTCGCCGACGACAGCCGCTCGATCTCACCAAGTCGCTCGCGCAACACTGACATCTGGTTGTTGGCCTCGTTGTACATCCGGTCGAGCGCCGCCGAGACCCTCGGGTCCTGCAATGTAGTGGCCATGTCGCTGAGGGTAGGCCTCGAGATTTGTGGGCGCCATCGCCCGGGCATCCGTCACGACAGGCCGATCAAAATTGCCGGGTAACGGGTTTGACGAGCAGCGGGTCTCGATGCAAGCATG
This sequence comes from uncultured Actinomycetota bacterium, assembly GCA_963763005.1. GTDB lineage: Bacteria > Actinomycetota > Actinomycetes > Mycobacteriales > Mycobacteriaceae > Mycobacterium. The sequence goes on along the minus strand of CAVXMI010000002.1, from coordinate 621,107 downwards.
GACCCGCAAGCACCTCGGTAGGTGAGGCGTCTGCACGGACACAGGCCACTGACCCCGAACGTCGAAAGACGCCCCGGGTCAGGACAGCTCTTCCCGGCCTAAGGGTTGAGCCCAAGTGGCTTCCGGACGATATTCCGGATACGCCGTGCAGTGCCGAAGCTCCGACGAGAGGGGTGTGTTCGGCGGTTTGGCCGCCGACCGTTCGTGTCTCTTTCGTACCGGTGGATGTGGTGACACCCCCGTGTGTCCTGGCTGTGAGGAGGTGAGGGCGAGATGAGTCCGAGCGATAGTCCCTATCCGAAATCCGTCTTGTCCCGATCCGGTTCCGGCATTCTTTCTGCCGCCTGAGTTTTCCCGAACGTTCACGCAGCCGCGCGCTTCTCGCTGTGCGTGGGCTGCTTTGGATAGCCGGGTGCAGTCTGCCGCCCTGAATGACGCGAGCCGATCGGGCTACCGGCAGGAGAAGATCATGACTTCAGTTGTTTCACAACGTGTTTCTCGTGTGACGAGAGGGCGGGGACGTTCGATGCTGTGTATCGGTCGGCGTCTGGCGGACAGGTTGTGCGCACCGCGCCACCTGACCGCGGAGGAGCGGGCCAACCTGTATGTGGCACGGATGCCGATCGCGGTGATCGTCGCCGGTCCCACAGCCTGACCTTGTTGAGATGGCGAGAACCCGATGACTTCGATCTCCACACGCGGTGGTCTCCGCACTGCCCTCCTCGGCCAGACCGCTACTGCGGCCCCCGGGGTGGCCCCCGACCCGTCCGGGCAGGCGGTGCTGGACTCGGCGCACACCGGCCCGAACCTCGACGATCACCTCGCCCGGGCCGGGCGATGGCATATCGATGTCGGCGACATACAACACGTCACGCCCCCGTAGCGGTCGAACCGTACGCCGCCGCGGGCCTTCGGAGGTGTCATCTGGAATCCCTTCCCTGGTTTGTCCGGAGGTGTCCGGTGCTGCTCTCCGTAGTGCTCGCAGCTCAAATCTCGCCGAAACAAACGTTTCGAACCCCATGAGGTTGATAGTTTAGGATAGTGAACTGGATGATCCGTTCGCTACCGGCGTTTGCCGTTGCGGTCATATTGCTTGGCTCAACACCGCTTTTCGTGCTGGGCATGTCGCGAGCGCACGCCGACGGCGGGTTCGACTCCGAGGGCGATCAAAGCGAGTACGAGGAGTTCTACACCCCACCCGATCCGCTGCCGCCGGGTCAGCCCGGCGATTTGATCCGCACCGAGCCGGCGCGATTGGTGCTGGAGCCGTCTGGGCAGTTGGGTGCGATCATGGCGACCGGCACCCGCATCATGTATCGCAGCACCGACTCCCGGGGAAAGCCGATCGCGGTCACCGGCACGTATTTCGAGCCCGACAATCCTTGGCCGGGAAACGGCCCACGGCCGCTGCTAAGTTATGCGCCGGGCACTCAGGGGCAGGGCGATCAATGTGCCCCGTCGCGGATGGTCAGCCAGGGCATCCACTGGTCGCCGTGGCTCGATATCATGGTGGACTACGAGGAGACGTTCGTCGCGACGATGGTGGCACGCGGTTTCGCGATCGTGCTGACCGACTATGAGGGACTGGGCACTCCCGGCGTGCATACCTATGTGAACCGGCTGGCCGAGGGACAAGCGGTGCTCGATGCCGCGCGGGCGGCCCAGCGATTGCCGGGGACGTCGCTGGGCCTGCATGGCCCGGTCGCGTTCTGGGGCTATTCGCAGGGCGGCGGGGCGACGGCCTCGGCGGCCGAACTCGCGTCGGCCTACGCCCCGGATCTCACGGTGGTGGGCAGCTATTCGGGCGCGCCTCCGGCCGACCTGGTTGAACTGTTGCCCTACGCTGACGGCAGCGTCCTGGTGGGCGCGATGGGCTACATGCTCAACGGTCTCATCGCCGCCTACCCTGAAGCCGAGGCGGCGGTCCACGACACGCTGACTCCGCGTGGCGAGGATCTGCTATTCAAGACCCGAAAACAGTGCGTAGGGGAAACGAGTGTCAAATTCGCTTTCCGGCATTTGCAGCCCTACTTCAACGCAGACCTCGGGCAGCTGATCGCCGGGGAGCCGTTAAAGAGCCTGCTCGATCTGCAGCGGATCGGGCGACTGAAGCCGAATGCGCCGGTCCTCATCGATATCAACCGGTACGACCCGATCGTGCCTTGGGCAGGGGCCAACCAGCTCGGCCGTGACTGGTGCGCGCAGGGCGCCGACGTGGAATTCCGGACCAACGAGGAGCCCCCGTTCCTCAACAAGCTCGTCGTCAACCACGGGCTCACGGCCCTGGTGGATGGCGAGCGGGCAATGCAATGGATCGCGGACCGATTCAACGGGTTTCCCACCACACCGAACTGCGGCCAGTTCTAAACGAGTCCGAGCAACTGCAGATCCGCGACGTATTTAGCGATCATTGAGGCCGAAAGATGCGGAATGTCTTTGTCTGCAGCGATTTTGGCTGTCTGCACCGCTTCGCGGAATGCCTCGTTGGGGGCTACGGTGGCGACAAAGTCTCCAGGTGCCGCCGGATTGACTGCGTCGTGGCGCCAGGCCGTGGAGATCGCTCGCACGTTGGCCCACAGATCGCGGCAGGTGATGGTGTCGAACCGCGGCAGCAGCGCCGCGGTGGTGCGGCCGGCGGCGGGATCGGTCGTCAACGAGCGTGCGCGCCATCCCAGTGCGGGGCGAGCTGCGTAGCCCGCCACCAGCGTCTCCAAGACCTGCGGGAGCCGAAGATCCGGTTGGCGCGCCGACGCGTGTCTTGCTTACCGGGGTGTGACCGTCGAAACAATCAGCCGGACCCAAGTTGCGTCAGGAACCTGCTGTTCCCGGCGCGCCGGTGAAAGTTAGCTAACCACGTCGATGGGATCGCCGATGTTCACGGTGTTGAAGTACCACGCGGCGTTGTTCGGGCTCAGGTTGATGCATCCATGACTGACGTTGGCGTATCCTTGCGAGTTCACCGACCACGGGGCGGAGTGAACGTAGACGCCGCTCCAGGTGACGCGGACCGCGTACTGGGCGGTGATCTTGTACCCCTCTGGGGAACTCAGCGGGATACCGATGGTCCGCGAGTCCATCACAACGGTGCGCTCCTTCGACAAAGCCGTGAAGTTACCGACCGGCGTCGGGCGGGTGGGCTTACCCATCGACGCCGGCATCGTACGTACCACCTCTCCGTTGATGCTGACGGTGAAGGTGTGCGCGGAGATGTTGGCAACCCCGAGCACCTCGTCGCCGGTTTCGAAGCCTGTGGTCAGTTCCTGCACCCCCACCGAAACACGGGTGTGGGCCGGCCAGTACCGGTCCGGGACCCACTGGACGACATTGGTGTCGACCCACTCGAAGTGCCCGGTCATGTCGTTCGGTGAGGTGACGTGGATGGTCCGTTCGGCGGCGCGGCGATCGGTCACGGGCGCGGTGAACGTCACCACCACCGGGTGCGCCACGCCCACTACCGCGCCGTTGGCCGGCAAAACCGAAGCAACGCCCGGGGTCGGCTCCGGTACCGGGAGGGTGGCGGTAGCAGGGTTGCCCGACCCCGTCATAGCCATCACCGTAATCGCAACCATAACGAATAGATAACGAACCGCTCGACGCATGGCGTCCGCCCTCCGAGATCGTGCGATCAACACAACAGCATTCTAGTTGTTGTGTAGCCATTGCGGGTCCTAGCAAACAATTCCGGCATTCGATCCCGCCGCGCTGGTTACAGCCGGCGGGGCGCTCGGCCCGACGGGGCCGGACATCGACCTGGCTCAGCGGCGGTTGATCTGGCAGCGCGTGGGTCGCCACGCCGGGAGACAATTGCGCACACATTGCCGCGGAGTTGTTGCCCACCCTTGTTACGCTGGACGATGCAACGTCACCGCGTTCGCCGAAAGTAGCTGCAAAGCAGTTTCTTTCGTTGACTTCCAGTTGCTGAACCTGCCCCCGGACATCGATCTACGAGTCCGACGAATGCGACGTTCGCGTTGCTCTGGTGTCCCAACGTCCGGGACCCGTCGGCGCCATTGGTTTGGCCGTCCCCGGCGGCTGCGTGACTTCGAGCTCGACGCTGTCATTGTGCGCCGGGCGCCCGAGGACGCCCAGGACGTGGACCTGGTGCCGCGCACTCGTCGCATGCGCGCAAGAGTTGGTGCTGAACGAGTTCTTCGAGGCCCAGGCGCCGGGAATCAGCCATCGGCGCTGACCGGTGCCGGCGGGGGCGTGGCTGCGCTGGTGGGGTTGAGGTTGGCCAGGTGTCCGCTTTCCACCCCGGCGGCGGGGTCGAGTTCGCAGTCGATGATCGCGGGGCGGTTCGATTCGAGTGCTTGGGTCAGCGCCGACTCCAGCTCTGCCGGGGTGGTGACGTGATATCCCTTGCCGCCGAATGCTTCTGCGATCAGTTCGTGGCGCGCTGCAGCGTTGAGTACGGTGGGTGCCGGGTCGTTTCCGGTTGGCGCTTCATCACCGCGGTAGACGCCGCCGTTGTTGAGGATGACGACGGTGACCGGCAGTCGGTAGCGGCAGATGGTTTCGATTTCCATGCCGCTGAAGCCGAATGCGCTGTCGCCCTCGATCGCGACGACGGGTCGTCCGGTCTCGACTGCGGCGGCGATGGAGTAGCCCATGCCGACGCCCATCACGCCCCAGGTTCCGGTGTCCAGCCGGTGCCGCGGCAGCTCCATGTCGATGACATTGCGGGCCAGGTCCAGCGCGTTGGCGCCTTCGTTGACCACGTAGACATCCGGGTTGCGTTGCAGTACAGCGCGAATAGCGCCGAGCGCATTGTAGAACCGCATCGGGCGCGGATCGTCGGTCAGTCGCTGGCGCAGCTTGGCGTCGTTGCGGGCTTTGCGGTCGGCGAGCTCGCTGGTCCACGCCGTCGGCGTCACGATCGGATGGGTGGCCACGCCGTCCAGAAGCGCCGATATCACCGAAACGATGTCGCCAGTCAGCGGTGCCGCGATCGGCCGGTTGCTGTCGAACTCCGAGGCCGCGATGTCGACCTGGATGAACTTGGCATCGGCCGACCATTGCGGCGATTCCCCATGTCCCAGCAGCCAATTCAGCCGGGCGCCGACCAGAAGCACCGCGTCGGCGCGGGCGATCGCCAGCGAGCGCGCCGCGGCAGCTGACTGTGCATGTGCGTCGGGCAGCAGTCCCTTGGCCATGGACATCGGCAGGAAAGGAATCCCAGTGGTCTCCACAAAATCCCGAATCACGTTGTCGGCCTGCGCATATGCCGCTCCTTTGCCGAGCACGATCAGCGGTCGGCGGGCCTGCGCGAGCACGTCCAGAGCGCGATCGACCGCCTCGGCTGCGGGCAGCTGGCGGGGCGCCGGGTCGACGAGCCGCCAGATGGTGTCTGCGGCGGCCGAGGTGTCCAGGGCCTGGCCCAGCACATCGCCGGGGATGTCGAGGTAGACACCGCCCGGCCGGCCGCAGATCGCGGTGCGAATGGCGCGCGCGACGCCACGCCCGATGTCCTCGACCCGCCCGATCCGGTAGGCCGCCTTCACGAATGGCCGGGCAGCGTTGAGCTGGTCGAGGTCCTGGTAATCGCCGCGCTGCAGATCCACGATCGGCCGGCCGCTCGATCCGGAGATCTGGATCATGGGGAAGCAGTTCGTGGTGGCGTTCGCCAGTGCGGGCAGGCCGTTGAGAAAGCCGGGGCCGGATGTCGTCAGGCAGACGCCGGGCCGCTGGGTGAGGAACCCGGCGGCGGCAGCGGCGTTGCCGGCCGAGGTCTCATGGCGGAAACCGATATAGCGGATTCCCGACGCCTGCGCGGTGCGAGCCAGGTCGGTGATCGGGATGCCCACGACCCCGTAGATGGTGTCGACGTCGTTGGCCTTGAGGGCGTCCACTACCAGGTGGAAGCCGTCCGTCAGCTGAGTCGATGCCGGCGCTGCGCTGGGAGATGCCGGTTGTGTGGTCATGGTGGCGACTCCTCATGTGCGTGTCTGGGGCCGGATGGCCCGACCGTGTGTCTCCGCCATCACTGTGGTCCGGTGACCCACTTGTGTCCAAGACCGAGTCGCTATGCAGCGATTCACGCTGTCTATCGACCGATCGTCAACCGCGCGGGTGCTCGCGATGCCGATTCAATAACTACCGGCTATTGACCGTTAGCGGATCGGTATTGGACAACCAGCATTGTCACCGGCATGGTGCTGACTAGGTGCCGATCCCGCACCGGGAGGACCTGAAAGGACCCACACGATGTCATCCGACTCGATCACCGGGGGCCAGGCGGTGGCTGGACCGTTCGGGGCGGAACGGTCCGGCGAAGCGTCGAGCCCGCGCATCGCGGATCTGGTCGCGGTGGCGGCAACCCGCCTACCGGAGGCCGCGGCGCTCATCGTCACCGCCGATCGTGTCCCGATCACCTACCGTGAGCTGGTCCGTCTGGCCGATGACCTGGCCGGGCAGTTGACGCGGGCCGGCCTCCTGCCGGGTGACCGAGTGGCTCTGCGTGCGGGCAGCAACGCCGAATTCGTCGTCGCGTTGCTGGCGGCGTCGCGAGCGGATCTGATCGTGGTTCCGTTGGATCCGGCGCTGCCCGTGAGCGAGCAGCGCGTCCGGAGTGAGGCCGCGGGAGCGCGGGCGATTCTCGTCGACGGCATCGGACCTGGCGACAGGGGAGAGCCGACGGTTCAGTGGTGGCCGATCGCCATGGGCCTCGGCCGCGACGACAGTGGCGCCCCGAAAGGCGCCCTGTCGGTCCACCTGGACGCTGCCACGGAGCCGAACCCAGTCACGTCGGACCCCGAAGGACTGCGGCGCGACGACGCCATGATCATGTTCACCGGTGGGACCACGGGGTTGCCCAAGATGGTCCCCTGGACGCACGCAAACATCGCCGGCTCGGTCCGGGCCATCATTGCCGGGTACCGGCTGGGCCCGCAGGACGCGACCGTCGCGGTGATGCCGCTGTACCACGGCCACGGGCTGATCGCCGCGTTGCTGTCGAGCCTGGTATCCGGTGGCACGGTGTTGCTGCCGGCTCGCGGGCGGTTCTCGGCGCACACATTCTGGGACGATATCGACGCCGTCGGGGCCACCTGGTACACCGCGGTGCCGACGATTCACCAGATCTTGTTGGAGCGCGCCGCAACTGAACCGGCTGGGAGGAAACCGGCCGCATTGCGTTTCATCCGCAGTTGCAGCGCTCCGCTCACCCCGGAAACGGCACAGGCGCTGCACGCCGAGTTCTCCGCGCCGGTGCTGTGTGCTTTCGGCATGACCGAGGCCACTCACCAGGTGACTAGTACGGGCCTCGGCCAAGACGAAAACCCCGCCGCGTCAACCGGTCTGGTGGGTCGCTCAACTGGGGCCGAGATCCGGATCGTCGGATCCGACGGGCTGCCCCTCGCGCCCGGTGCGGTCGGTGAGGTCTGGCTGCATGGCAGCACCGTGGTGCGCGGCTATCTCGGCGATCCGAAGATAACCGCGGCGAACTTCACCGACGGTTGGCTGCGCACCGGTGATCTGGGGTCACTGTCGGCGGCGGGAGACCTGAGCATCCGCGGCCGGATCAAGGAACTCATCAACCGGGGCGGTGAGAAGATCTCGCCGGAGCGCGTCGAGGGAGTGCTGGCCAGCCACCCCGACGTCATGGAGACGGCTGTGTTCGGTGTTCCGCACCACCTCTACGGAGAAGCGGTCGCGGCCGTGATCGTGCCCCGTGAGACCGTCCCGGCCCCCGAGGAGCTCGCGCAGTTCTGCCGGGAACGATTGGCGGCCTTCGAGATTCCCGCCACCTTCCAGGTGGCAAGCGAGCTGCCGCATACCGCGAAAGGCTCGCTCGATCGCCGCGCTGTGGCCGAACAGTTCGGCCGGCAGGAGTAGCAGGGCCAGCAGGCTCACAGCGCAGAGGCCGTGACGCTTCCCCAAGCGGCTCGGGCGCCCGATTCGCCGACGCGGTAGGTCTGGACCAGCGTGGCCGCAGCGGCCGCAATCACCAATACCGCGACCACGGCGTGTGCAGCCGTCTTCACCGAACCGCCACGCGCCCGGCGAACGTGCACGATGGCCAGCATGGCGACAGCGAATACCAGAGTCGCGACGAAGTAGGCCAGCGTTTCGCCAAGGTCTTCGTGGCGTTCGATTGCGGGTGACGAGCCGACCTTGCCTCCCAACCATTCACCTGAATCGGCCGTCAACGGGGCCACGATGAGCGTGGTCACGGCCAGCGCCAGAGTCGGCCAGATCAGTCGCTGTCGCGCCGCCGGCCACACCGCGCAGATGACCGCCAGGATCGCTGCCAGCGGACCCAGGACGACGACCAAATGGATGAGCAGTATGTGGGCTGGCAGTCCGTTAACTGTCGACATGAGTCCTGCCGCTGTTACGCAGTGGTCTTCACCCGGGCCGCAGCGGATTCCGGCATGGGTTCATAGCGGGCGAACGCGCGGGTGAAAGATGCGGCCCCATGCGCGAGCGAGCGCAAGTCGATTGCGTACCTGGTGAGTTCGAGCTGAGGCACCTCGGCCTTTACCACGGTGCGTTCGTGGCCCGCGGTGTCGGTGCCGAGCACCCGTCCGCGACGACCGGACAGATCGCCCATCACCGCGCCGACGAAATCGTCGGGCACCACCACCGAGATCTCGTCGATCGGCTCGAGCAGGGTTACTTTCGTCGCAGCTGCGGCCTCCCGCAACGCCAGCGCACCGGCCATCTGGAACGCGAAATCCGAAGAGTCGACGCTGTGGGCCTTGCCGTCGAGCAGGGTGACCCGGATGTCGACTACCGGGTAACCGGCGTGCATCCCTTTCTCCATCTGCGCGCGGACACCCTTCTCTACACTGGGGATGAATTGCCGCGGCACTGCTCCGCCGACGACCTTGTCGAGGAATTCGAACCCGGACCCCTCCGGCAGCGGCTCCACCTCTATGTCGCACACCGCGTACTGGCCGTGTCCGCCGGACTGTTTGACGTGGCGGCCATGGCCTTTTGCTTTGCCGCTCAGGGTTTCCCGTAGCGGTACGCGGAGCTCGACGGTGTCCACGGTGACGCCGTACCGGTTGGCCAGCGCGTCGAGCACAACGCCGACATGGGCCTCGCCCATACACCAGAGCACGACCTGATGGGTCTCCGGATTCTGCTCGATCCGCAATGCCGGGTCTTCGGCGGCCAACCGGCCCAACCCGACCGACAGCTTGTCTTCGTCGGTTTTGGCATGTGCCGCAATAGCAACCGGCAATAGCGGCTCCGGCATCGTCCAGGGTCTCAGCACCAAGGGCTCGGATTTGTCCGACAGCGTGTCGCCGGTCTCGGCGCGGCTCAGCCTGCCGATGGCGCAGATGTCACCCGCCACCGCGGCAGGCGCGGGGCGCTGCTGCTTGCCGAGTGGGAACGACAGGACCCCGATGCGTTCATCTTCGTCGTGGTCGGGATGCGTGTTCCCGTTCCCGTTGGCCGCACCGAAAAAGGACGAGAAATGGCCCGACACATGAACCGTCGCGTCGGGCTTGATGGTTCCGGAGAACACCCGGACCAGGCTGACCCTGCCGACGTACGGGTCTGACGTCGTCTTCACCACCTCCGCGAGCAGGGGTGCGTCAACGTCGCAGGCCAACTCGGCGTGCACAGCGCCCTGCGGGGTAAACACCTCCGGTAGCGGGTGTTCCATCGGAGACGGAAATCCGCGGGTGGCAACCTCCAGCAGCTCCAGCGTGCCGACGCCGGTGCTACTGCATACCGAGATCACCGGGAAGAACGAACCCCGGGCAATGGCTTTCTCCAGGTCTCGGATGAGCACCGATTCGTCGATCGCCTCGCCGCCGAGGTAACGCTCCATCAACGACTCGTCCTCGGATTCCTCGATGATTCCCTCGATCAGGCTGCCGCGGGCCTGTTCGATGCGATCGGCGTCCGACGGGTCCGGGGGGTGCGTCGTCCGCTTGCCGCCGGAGTACTCGTACCGGGTTTGCGACAGCAGTCCGATCAGGCCCGCGCAGGTTGGCAGGCCGGTTGGCAGGTAAAGCGGTAAGACTTTGTCGCCGAACGCATCTTGTGCGGCGCCCAGCGCCTCGTCATAGTTCGCCCGGGCGTGGTCGAGCTTGGTGATCACCACCGCCCGGGGCATGCCGACCTGGCTGCATTCCTGCCAGAGGGACTTGGTCGGCTCGTCGACGCCCTCGTTTGCGGCGATCACGAACAGCGCGCAATCCGCGGCGCGCAACCCGGCCCGCAGTTCACCCACGAAGTCGGCGTACCCCGGGGTGTCGACGAGGTTGACCTTGATTCCGTCGTGCGACAGCGAAGCCACCGCAACGCTCACCGAGCGCTGCTGGCGGATCTCCGCGTCGTCGAAGTCACAGACTGTGGTGCCGTCCATGACCGAGCCCGGTCGAGACAACACCCCGGCCGCGACCAGTAGGGCCTCGACGAGGGTGGTCTTCCCGCCTCCCGATGGCCCCACCAGAACCACGTTGCGAACGGCGTTCGGACCGTCCGCGGTGGGAGCTGCTCCCGCGCCCTGGGAAGCACTCGCTCTGTCGGCCATGACTTTCCTCCAGTTCTCCCGGGTAGGTTCGCTCGCCCCGCGAGCGGGGTTGTCCGCTCACCCGCGCACGCGGTGTGTCGCAGCCCACAGGACGCGGTAGCAACTTTTCCCCCAACTGCCGCCCAGCACAAGGGTCGGCCGTGCAGACCCGCACAGGCTGGTCAGGCGTGCCAGCTGGACCAGCGGCGCACGGTGACTGTGATCACCGGACCGTCCAGCGGAACTGATTGGTACTGGGCGTATTTGGCGCGCAGCAGCCGGTATCCGGTGCGCATCGCCTCGCCGTCGCGGTGAATCGCGGCGATGCCGTCGGCGCGGACCCACCACAACTGCGTCCAATCGTCGTCGTAGAGATCGACGAGCAGGCTGGCCTGAGGATTGTTCTCGATGTTGGAGAGGCGGCGCAGCCGCCGGGTCGTTTTCGGCTTCGCGTCGACGGCGGTGTACACGGTGTCTTCGCCGGCTCGGCCATCTTGACTGACCGCGAATACCACCGGTACCAGGTGCGGGATACCCGCCGGCGTGATCGTGGCCAGTCGCGCTACCGGGGACTGTGTGAACCTGACCTTCGGGTCGAATTCCCCCACGGGGTCAGCTTAGGGGCCGCGCTTGAATCGATGGCGCGCTACCTTTATCCGATGCCGGCGGAGACCCAGATCACCAATCTCCTCTATCACTATGCCGAATGTATCGACGCCGGCGACCTGGTGGGAGCGGCCGCGCTCTTCGAGCAGGCTCGCATCCGGGTCGGCGGTGGCCCAGACACGATTGACGCGGCCGGGCTGCTGGGGATCTGGAAGTCGCTGATTGTGCTCTATCCGGATGGGACGCCCCGAACCAAGCATGTGGTCAGCAATCCGATCATCGAGGTCGACGGAGACGCCGGGACCGCCCATTGCCGCAGCTACTACACGGTGCTGCAGCAGACCGATGAGTTCCCGCTGCAGGCGATCGTCACCGGCCGCTACCACGACCGCTTCGAATGCGTCGACGGAAAGTGGCGGTTTTCCTATCGTGACCTGACGCTCATCGACATGGTCGGCGATGTTAGTCACCACCTCACTTACCCCATTAGGCCCCGTTAGCCTCATCAGGCCCGCCTGGAGGTTTTCCCGCAGATTTGAGGCCTTCCCACCTGCTGAAATGGGTATCTGGATTACGGTGATGTAGACAAAGTCGTGCCGCCCGGACCTAAGGCTGGGACAATTCGGATTCTTACCCCGACGCAGGAGGTTAGGGATGAGTAAATCGCGCCGCCGTTCACTTAGGTGGTCATGGTTAGTCGCCGTGCCGGCTGTGCTCGGCTTGGGTCTGGCCGCGCCACCGGCGCCCGCGCGCGCGGCGCCGTCCACCCTGGCGCTCGACCGGTTCGGTGACTTCCCCACGCTGCCGCTTGACCCGTCGGCGATGGTCGCGCAGGTGGGCCCGCAGGTGGTCAACATCAACACCAAACTGGGCTACAACAACGCGGTCGGGGCCGGAACCGGCATCCTCATCGATCCCAACGGTGTCGTGCTGACCAACAACCACGTGATCTCGGGCGCCACCGACATCAGCGCGTTCAGCGTCGGTGACGGTCGAACCTACGGCGTCGACGTGGTCGGTTACGACCGCACCCAGGATGTCGCGGTGCTGCAGCTGCGCGGTGCCGGTGGTCTCCCCGCCGCCGCAATCGATGGCGAAGTCACGGTCGGTGAGCCGATCGTGGCGATGGGCAACACCGCCGGGCAGGGCGGAACACCTCGCGCGATGGCCGGCCGGGTGGTCGCGGTCGGTCAGACCGTCCAGGCGTCTGACGCCCTGACCGGCGCCGAAGAGACGCTGACCGGGTTGATCCAGGTCGACGCCGCGATCCAGCCCGGCGACTCGGGCGGGCCCATCGTCAACAACATGGGGCAGGTGGTCGGCATGAACACGGCCGCTTCCGAGAACTACAAGTTGTCCCAGGGTGGGCAGGGCTTTGCCATCCCGATCGGGCACGCGATGGCGGTCGCCGGGCAGATCCGGTCCGGCGGCGGGTCGCCCACCGTGCACATCGGGCCCACGGCCTTCCTCGGCCTGGGCGTTGTCGACGCGAACGGCCACGGTGCAAGCGTCCAACGCGTGGTGGGGAGCGCTCCGGCCGCGTCGGTCGGGATCTCGACCGGCGACTTGATCACCGCGGTGGACGGTGCACCGATCAACTCGGCCACTGCGATGTCGGATGCGCTCAACGGGCATCATCCCGGGGACGTGATCTCGATTAGCTGGCAATCCAAGTCGGGCGGCGCGCGCACCGAGAACGTGACGCTGGCGGAGGGGCCCCCGGCCTGACCTCGCCGCGGATACCTCCCGCCGGCCAGCCAATTCGTTTGGCACCGGCCGTGTTTGCCCGCCTGAATCCCGGCGTGATTCCCGAAGTTGCGTCTCGGGTACCCGTGGCATCGTGGGATTGATGAACAACGCAAGAGACACCGTCGGGCACCGTCCCGCGGAGGGCAGTCACGTCGAAGGAGGTGTGGTCGAGCACCCCGATGCCAAGGATTTCGGCAACGCCGCCCCACTTCCCGCCGACCCCACGTGGTTCAAGCACGCCGTTTTCTACGAAGTACTGGTCCGGGCGTTCTTCGACGCCAGCGCGGACGGTTCCGGTGATCTGCGCGGTCTCCTGGAACGTCTGGACTACCTGCAGTGGCTCGGCATCGACTGCATCTGGCTGCCGCCGTTCTACGACTCACCGCTGCGTGACGGCGGCTACGACATCCGGGACTTCTACAAGGTGCTGCCCGAATTCGGCACGGTCGACGATTTCGTCGCGCTGGTCGATGCCGCCCACCGACGGGGCATCAGGGTCATTACTGACCTGGTGATGAATCACACATCGGAGTCGCACCCCTGGTTCCAGGAGTCCCGCCACGACCCCGACGGCCCGTATGGCGACTACTACGTCTGGAGTGACACCAGCCAGATGTACACCGGCGCCCGGATCATCTTCGTCGACACCGAAGAGTCGAACTGGACGTTCGATCCAGTCCGTCGCCAGTTCTACTGGCACCGGTTCTTTTCTCACCAGCCGGACCTGAACTACGACAACCCGGCCGTGCAGGAGGCGATGATCGACGTTCTCCGCTTTTGGCTCGGCCTGGGTATCGACGGGTTTCGTTTGGACGCGGTGCCCTACCTTTTCGAGCGTGAGGGCACCAACTGCGAGAACCTGCCCGAGACGCACGCCTTCCTCAAGCGGGTCCGCAAAGTGGTTGACGACGAATTCCCCGGCCGGGTGCTGCTGGCCGAGGCCAATCAGTGGCCGGGCGACGTTGTCGAATATTTCGGCGATGCCAGCACCGGCGGCGACGAATGCCACATGGCTTTTCACTTTCCGCTGATGCCGCGCATCTTCATGGCAGTCCGCCGGGAGTCACGTTTTCCGATTTCGGAGATCATCACGCAGACGCCGCCGATCCCCGACATGGCTCAATGGGGGATCTTTCTGCGCAACCACGACGAGTTGACGCTGGAAATGGTCACCGACGAGGAACGCGACTACATGTATGCCGAGTACGCCAAGGATCCGCGGATGAAGGCGAACGTCGGAATCCGTCGTCGGCTTGCGCCGCTGCTCGATAACGACCGGAACCAGATCGAGCTGTTCACCGCACTGCTGCTGTCGCTGCCCGGCTCGCCGGTCCTCTACTACGGCGACGAGATCGGGATGGGCGACGTGATCTGGCTGGGGGATCGCGACGGCGTGCGCACCCCGATGCAGTGGACACCGGACCGCAACGCCGGTTTCTCCGCCGCAAACCCGGGCCGGCTCTACCTTCCGCCCAGCCAGGACTCGGTCTACGGGTACCAGGCCGTCAACGTGGAGGCGCAGCGTGACACCTCGAGATCGCTGCTCAACTGGACCCGCACGATGCTGGCCGTGCGCCGTCGGCACGAGGCGTTCGCGATAGGGACGTTCCAGGAGTTAGGGGGCTCGAACCCGTCGGTGCTGGCTTTTGTGCGCCAAGCAGCAGATGATGGCGACACTGTGCTGTGCGTTCACAACCTGTCGCGGTTCCCGCAGCCCATCGAACTGAACCTGCAGCATTGGAGCGGCTGTACGCCGGTTGAGCTGACCGGGCACGTGGAGTTTCCGCGCATCGGTCACCTCCCCTATCTGCTGACACTGCCCGGACACGGGTTCTACTGGTTCCAGTTGTCCGCATCTGAGGAGAACGCATGACTTTGCCGGCCAAGCTGCCCTGGTCCGAATGGCTTCCACAGCAACGTTGGTACGCCGGACGCAACCGCCAACTGTCCGCCGCTGAGCCCGGCGTAGTCGTCCCCCTTCGAGACAACCTCGACCTGGTGCTGGTCGATGTCGACTACACCGAGGGTTCATCGGAGCGCTACCAGGTGATCCTCGGGTGGGATTCCGCGCCGGTCTCCGAGTTCAGCACCGTAGCCACCATCGGCGCCGCCGACGGTCGTACCGGCTTTGACGCGCTGTATGACGCCGATGCCCCGCAATTTCTGCTGTCGTTGATCAACTCGTCAGCCGTCCGTGGCCCGTCCGGCACGGAAGTGACGTTCGCCAGAGAACCAGACATCGAGCTGCCGCTGGATGCGCTACCCCGAGTTTCAGATGCCGAGCAGACCAACACCAGCGTGATCTTCGAGCGACGCGTCATCCTCAAGGTATTCCGCCGGGTCAGCAGTGGTATCAACCCCGACATCGAACTGAACCGGGTGCTGGGCCGCGCCGGCAACCCGCACGTGGCCCGATTGCTCGGCAGCTATGAAATAGCCGTGCCGGACAACTCGGCTGGTACGGCGTGCGCCCTGGGCATGGCGACCGAGTATGAGGCAAATGCCGCTGAAGGATGGGCGATGGCCACCGCCAGCGTTCGCGACCTGTTCGCCGAGGGCGACTTGTATGCCTACGAAGTCGGCGGCGACTTCGCCGGCGAGTCCTACCGGCTCGGCGAGGCGGTTGCATCTGTACACGCGACACTGGCCGACAGTCTCGGAACAGCGCAGGCTGAATTCCCGGTGGACAACATGCTGGCGCGACTGTCGTCGGTCGTGGCGGCGGTGCCCGAACTGGGGCAGTACGTGGCAACGATCAAGCAGCGATTCCAGAAGCTGGCTGACGAGACGATCACCGTTCAGCGGGTGCACGGTGACCTGCACCTGGGACAGGTGCTGCGTACACCGGAGAGTTGGCTGCTGATCGACTTCGAAGGCGAGCCGGGTCAGCCCCTGGATGAGCGGCGGGCGCTGGATTCACCGTTGCGCGACGTGGCCGGCGTGTTGCGCTCGTTCGAGTATGCCGCCTACGGGCCGCTGGTGGACCAGGCCGACGACAAGCAGCTTGCCGCCCGCGCCCGGGAATGGGTGGCGCGCAATCGCACCGCGTTCTGTGACGGGTACGCGGCCGCGTCCGGAATCGACCCGCGAGACTCGCCGCTGCTACTGGCCGCGTATGAACTCGACAAGGCGGTCTATGAGACGGGCTATGAGGCGCGGCACCGGCCCGGATGGCTGCCGATTCCGCTGCGGTCGATCGCCCGTCTGACCCCTGACTGACTACTGCGTCAATGTGCCTGCGCTGTGAATGTCTGGAAGCATGCTTGTGTGCGGAGTGAGATCTATGGCAGTGAGGCGAGGTTGTCGTGGGTGCTGGCAGCGCTGGCCGGGCTGCTGGGAGCAACCGCATTTACCCACTCCGCCGGATACTTCGTGACCTTCATGACGGGCAATGCCCAGCGCGCCGTGCTGGGAGTTTTCCGGGACGATGTCTGGCTGTCCATAACTGCGACGCTGCTAATAGTGTGCTTCGTCGCCGGCGTGGTGATTGCGTCAGTGTGCAGGCGGCATTGCTGGGTGGCACATCCGCACGGCCCGACCGTGCTGACCACCTTGAGTCTGGTTGGCGCCACCGCGCTCGACATTGTCCTGGGTGAAAAGGCAGAAGGGCAACTCGACCTTTTGCCAATTCTGTTCGTTGTCTTCGGTATCGGCGCTTTGAACACGTCGTTCGTCAAAGACGGCGAGGTGTCGGTTCCGCTGAGCTATGTGACCGGCACACTCGTCAAATTTGGGCAGGGCATCGAACGGCACATCGCCGGCGGACAGGCGGCGGACTGGCTCGGCTACTTTCTGCTGTACGCCAGCGTCAGCTTGGGCGCCGCGGCCGGCGGCTGCATCAGCCTGGCCGTCAGTGGGACCCAGATGTTGGCGGTTGCCACGGTCGTGTGTGCGGTGACAACCGGATACACGCACTTCCACACTGACCGCCGCACCCTGCTCAAGTAGCCGGCGCCACCAAAAAACATCGGCAGCAGCGCTGGCCGTTGCGCTGCTGCCGATGCCGGCTCTTGTGTCTCAGGCGGCGTTGTTGCCCCCGTTGAGCACCTGCTGGATGTCGGGCTTCATGGCAACCAGCTGCTGGTTCCAGTAGGGCCACGAGTGTGTTCCATTCGTCGGGAAGTTGAACACCCCGTTGCGCCCACCCGAGGCCGCGTATGTGTCCCGGAAGGTTTGGTTGGTGCGCAGCGTCAAGCCTTCCAGGAATTTCGCCGGCATGTTGTCGCCGCCGAGGTCGCTGGGGTTGCCGTTACCGCAGTAGACCCAGATCCGGGTGTTGTTGGCGACCAGGCGCGGAATCTGGAGCATCGGGTCGTTCCGCTTCCAGGCCGGGTCGGTGGACTGGCCCCACATGCTGTTGGCGTTGTAACCGCCCGAGTCGTTCATCGCCAAGCCGATCAGCGTGGGCCACCAGCCCTCGGATGGGTTGAGGAAGCCCGACAATGACGCGGCATACGGGAACTGCTGCGGGTAGTAGGCGGCCAGGATCATTGAGGAACCGCCTGACATCGAAAGTCCCACTGCCGCATTGCCGGTCGGCGATACGCCCTTGTTGGCCTGCAGCCAGGTGGGCATCTCCCTGGTCAGGAACGTCTCCCACTTGTAGGTGTAGCTTTGCCCGTTGCCCTGCGAAGGCTGGTACCAGTCGCTGTAGAAACTGGACTCGCCGCCGACGGGCATGACCACCGATAGGCCGGACTGGTAGTACTCCTCGAACGCCGGGGTGTTGATGTCCCAACCGTTGTAGTCGTCCTGTGCCCGGAGACCGTCGAGCAGGTAGACCGAGTGCGATCCACCGCCCTGGAACTGGACCTTGATGTTGCGGCCCATCGACGCTGATGGCACCTGCAGATATTCCACTGGAAGACCCGGCTTGGAGAACGCCACCGCGGTCGCCGAGCCGCCGACGGCACCGACGAGACCCGACAACAGGGCAGCCCCTATGGCCGCGATAGCCAGCCGGCGCGGCGCCCTGGCCGCTGTGCCACGCAACTTCTCAACGAACTTCATAGCTCCTACCCATCCCAACTTTCATCTGCCGCCTGACTCGGTCGAATCTGTCAGGGGCGAGTGAAACACATTGGGAGGGACCGATTCGCGTGTCGCGGCCGCGGCGAAATGTCGCGGTTGACTAACGATTGAGAGTCGGGCCGGAATCGTCGCATTCACATAACGATTGGCCATGCCGGCTTTGAAAGCGCCAGCGCATGCGCTATCACTTTGCGCGCCAACGTTTCGCCAGGTCCTTAGGAAACAAGGCGCCGCAAAAACGTCGACGCCGTGGCGATTCCGATCACCGGAGCCACCATCAGCACGGCGACGTCCACCGGGTGCAGTGGGGTGCCGATCAACAGTGCCCGCAACGCGTCCACCTCGTAACTCAGCGGGTTGACCCTGCTCAGCGCGCGCAGCCAGGCGGGCATTACGTCGACCGGATACAGCGCATTCGAAGCGAAGAACAACGGCATCGTGATGGCTTGTCCGATCCCCATCAGGCGATCGCGACTGCGAACCAGTCCGGCCAGCGTCATCGACAGGCAGGCGAAGAACGCGGCACCGAGCATGACGATGCCCATTGCCGCCAGGATCCGCAACGGATTGATGGTCAGGCCGATGTCCATCAAATAGGCGAGTGCCAACACACCGACGACCTGGGCGACCGATCGCACACCGGCCGCGAACGACTTGCCGGTGATCAGCGCCGAAGCAGGCGCCGGAGTCGCCATGAGTTTGGCGAGGATGCCGGCGTCTCGATCCCAGATGATCTGTATGCCGTAGAAGATCGAGATGAACAGCGCCGACTGGGCGATGATCCCCGGTGCCAGAAAGGCCAGATAGGACACCGACCCGATGTCGATGACGTGCAAGTGGCTGAACGTGGTACCGAAGATCAACAGCCACAGCGCCGGTTGCACCATCCGGGTGACGAGTTCGGTGCGGTCGTGCTGCAGCTTTTGCAGTTCGACGATCGCGAACGCCCCGATGCGGCCCGACGTTGCACGGAATCTTTGAAATCCGCGCGGGGCGCGGACCAGGTTCACTTCGACGGCTTTGCAGGCCGGGTCAGCCGGCATGGCGGGCAACCTCTTTGCCGGAACGGATTTCGCGCATATCGGACCCGGATGACTCGGATGCATCGGCTGCCAAGTCGGATGCCGAATAGTGGCGGAACACGTCCTCGAGCGTGGCGTCCGGCGATACCGTCGACTTCAACTCGTCGGGTGTTCCCACGGCCTGCAACGCACCGTGATGCATCAACGCGACCCGATCGCACAGCGTGTCGGCTTCTTCCATGTAGTGGGTGGTCAGCAGCACCGTCGTGCCGAACTGAGCCTGCATGTTCTGAACCTGCGTCCAGACGCCGTCACGTGCGATCGGATCCAGCCCCACGGTCGGTTCGTCGAGCACCAGCAGCGACGGGCGGTTGACCAGGGCTTGCGCCACCTCCAGGCGCCGAACCATGCCGCCGGAGTAGGTCGTTGCCAGCCGGTCCGCCACGTCGAGTAGATCCATGGCGGCCAGCGCCTGATCGACGCGTTCGGCGCGGTGCGCGCGGGGCACGCCGTACAACCGTGCGAACCACTCCACGTTCTGCCGGCCGGTCAACGCAGACTCGATCGAAAGTTGTTGCGGTACATAACCGATATTGCTTCGGATGTCGATTGTCTGGCGGCGGGCATCCAGCCCGAAGATGCGTAGTTCGCCATGCTGGACCGGCGCCAGCGTGGTCAGCATGCGCACCACGGTCGTCTTTCCGGCGCCGTTGGGCCCAAGCAGGCCCATCGTCTCGCCTGGTCGTACCTGAAATGTCACGTCATCGACAGCGGTGTCCCGGCCATAGCGATAGGTCAGGTGCCGGCATTCGATCGCCATCGGAGTCGTGTTGCTCATTGTGATTTTTCCTGCAGCATTCCGGTCATCCCCTCAAGGACCTCCAATCCTTTCGCCAATGCCTCGACCTGGCCTTGGCCGAGCTGGTCGAGCTCGTCGAGCAGGTCCGTAAGCAACGCTCGCCGTGCCGCAGCCGAGGCATCCATGACCTCCTGAGCCGACTCGGTGAGCCGCAACCGGCTGACGCGGCGGTCGGCGGAGTCGACGGTTCGATCCAGCAAGCCCTCGCTGACCAGCTTGGACACCAGCGTCGAAGCGGTGTTGGGCACCAATCCGAGCTCGGCAGCGGCAAGGCTGACCGAAACCCCCGGCCGTCGCGCGACCAGCCGCAACAACTCGGCCTGCGATTCGGACAGGCGCCCGGACGAATATCCGGTGCCGGCAGATCGCCGCAACTGCCGCCGGAACCTGCCTAAGATTCGCGGCACGTCAACGGCCAGATCGGTGTGAGGGCTCACCCCGGCATAATACCTCTGTAGGCGAGCTATCTTCTGACCTCATGCAACACAACGCTGGTCAAGGCGCCGCTGGACCTCTCACCGATGGTCGCGGTCAGGTAGGTGCAGCTGGGTTGCCGGCGGCGATCGGTCGGCGAACCCGGGTTCAACAGCCGCAGGCCGCTCTTTGTCGTCGTGTCCCACGGGATGTGACTGTGGCCGAACACCAGCACGTCGCTGTCCGGATAGAGCCGCGACATCCTGGCCTCGCGGCCGGCCGCGGCGCCGGTCTCATGGACAACCGTGAAGTGCAGACCCGCCAAGACGACATCCGCTCGTTCCGGCAGCCGTGACCGCAGTACGGCGCCGTCGTTGTTCCCCCAGCACGCCACCAGCCGTGCAGCCCTGGCTTCAAGTTCGTCGAGCAGCTCGGGTGCCACCCAATCGCCGGCGTGCATGACCACGTCCGCCGTTGCGACTTCCTGCCATACCTGTGCAGGCAGGTCGCGTGCGCGTTGCGGGACATGGGTATCGGCAATCAGCAGCAGCCTCACTCGATCATCCTGGCATCGGGCCCGGTGGGTTGACAGAACCGACAGAGCAGGTGGGCAGGGGGGTGACCCGGGAATTCTGCAAGCAGGTCTTTTCAGGCCGATGCCGCCGGGGCTGACGGTGCCACCTGGATCACGGAGTGGCACGATGCTTACACCGCGGTCAATCGCCCGGGCTTCTCCACGGCCGCTCTGGCCTGCGTCGGGGCCGGGCAGAAGAAGCAGAGGAGACTCATGCGCACCTTCGAGTCAGTCGCCGACCTTGCTGCAGCTGCAGGCGAGACCATCGGGCAGAGCGACTGGGTGACGATCACTCAACAAGAGGTCAACCTGTTCGCCGATGCGACGGGTGATCACCAGTGGATCCACGTCGACCCGGAACGGGCGGCTGCGGGTCCGTTCGGCGGCACTATCGCCCACGGGTTCATGACCCTGGCCCTGCTCCCGCGACTGCAGCACCAGATGTACACGGTCAAGGGCATCAAGCTCGCAGTCAACTACGGTCTCAACAAAGTCCGCTTTCCGGCACCGGTACCGGTCGGCTCCAGGGTGCGCGCACAGAGCTCATTGGTCGGTGTCGAAGACCTCGGCAACGGTGCCGTGCAGGCGACGGTGTCGACCACGGTCGAGATCGACGGGTCCAGCAAGCCGGCGTGTGTCGCCGAGAGCATCGTTCGCTACATCTCGTAACGCACTGACGCGGAGTCGCTGTCAGAATTCAGCGACCGCGTGCTCGAGACGTTCGGCCAGCCGGGCCTCGGCTTCCGCGCGCCGGGTCGGAATGTGCTGCGACGGGAAAGGCGTTGTCACAGGCTCGTATTCACGTAGCGTGCGACGGGCCACCGTCATCTTGTGCAGCTCGGTGGCGCCGTCGGCGATGGCCAGTGACTCGGCGCCCACCATCATCTTGACGAACGGCATCTCGTCGGAGACGCCGAGCGCGCCGTGCAGGTGCATGGCCCGTTGAGCCACGTCATGCAGTACCTGGGGCATCGCGACCTTCACCGCCGCGATGTCGCGGCGCACCTTCTGATAGTCGTGGTGTTTGTCGATCAGCCAGGCGGTGCGAAGCACCAGCAGCCGGAACTGCTCGATCTGGATCCAGCTGTCGGCGATCTTCTCCTGGGTCATCTGGAAGTCGGCCAATCGCCCGTGCCGGGTCCTGCGTGACACGGCCCGCTCACACATCATGTCAAATGCTCTGCGCGCCAGCGCAATTGTCCGCATCGCGTGATGGATACGGCCGCCGCCGAGGCGGGTCTGGGCGATCATGAACGCCTGGCCTTCACCGCCCAACACGTGATCGGCCG
Organism: uncultured Actinomycetota bacterium; assembly: GCA_963763005.1. Lineage (GTDB taxonomy): Bacteria > Actinomycetota > Actinomycetes > Mycobacteriales > Mycobacteriaceae > Mycobacterium. Next base: position 599,092 of record CAVXMI010000002.1, on the reverse strand, counting down.
GCACGCGGACATCGTTGTAGCGGACGTATCCATGGCTCGCATGCTTCGACGACTCTGCTCCTACACCGACATTGCGCACGATCTCGATACCCGGTGTCTCGGCGGGGACGATGAACAGTGACATCTTCTCGTACGTGTGGGCTTCGGGGTTAGTGACGGCCATGACGATGAAAAATGATGCGTGCTTGGCGTTGGTGGAAAACCACTTCTCGCCGGTGATGATCCAGTCGTCGCCGTCTCGGGTCGCGGCCGTGACGAACAGCCCGGGGTCAGAACCGCCCTGCGGTTCGGTCATCGAGTAGCAGGAGGTGATCTCGCCGTCGAGCAGCGGCTGCAGGTAGCGGGCTTTCTGCTCTTCGGTGCCGAACAGCGCCAGGATCTCGGCGTTGCCCGAGTCGGGTGCCTGACAGCCGAACACCGATGGAGCCCACCGGGAGCGTCCGAGGATCTCGTTGAGCAGCGCGAGCTTGACCTGGCCGAAGCCCTGACCGCCGAGCTCGGGCCGCAGGTGGGCGGCCCACAGTCCCTGGTCCTTCACCCGCTGCTGCAACGGCCGCAGGATCGCCATCATCTCGGCGTTCTTCTTGTCGTAAGGATCAAGGGCGACCAGATCGAGCGGCTCGAGTTCCTCGACCATGAATTTTTCGACCCAATCCAGCTTCGCCCGGTATTCCGGGTCTGTTTCGAAGTCCCACACCGTTGGTCACCGTTCCCCGGCGCAGCATTGCACCGGCATCGTTGATGGAGCCACACCATCGTAGATCCGGCGGGCCGCGCTGCATGTCCGCGCGGCATCGCAGCCCACCTTGTCGGGTACGGCTGCGTGCACACCGACCAATTCGACGTCTGCCCGCTCGATCAGCATGCGCAGAGCGTGTCGTCCGACGACTACCGGATGACTCGGCGGGCGGTGGGGGCGTTCATGTCAGCACAGCGGGCACCGGCCATAGCGGCGCGCTCATTTCGGCCCACGAGCCGTAATGGCCCGGTTGTGTACCTGAGCGGATTGCGGCCATCCGCGCGTCGAGCTGCGGCGAGTTCCTGCCGTCGCGCAGGATGTCGAGCATTGCGGCGGTGGCCATTCCGACGTCGAATATGTCGCGTTGCCAGGACCAGCTGCGGTGACCGCTGTACTGGAACCAGCTGCCGCCCAGTCCCTGGATCTCGTAAGGCTCGCCGCTGGGGGAGGCGAAGGTGGACAGCTGCCGCCAGAGCCCGAACGCCTGTCCGGACCCGTCGTCGAAAAGTACCGTCTGATACGGGTAGATCCAGCCCTGGAAGCCCAGCATTTCGGTGCCCAGGGCAAGGTCGTGGATCTCGGCGCGGCCGTTGGCCATGAAGTGGTCGGTCGGCGAGTAGGACCAACCGTAGCTGGCGTCAGGCTCGTAAAAGTCGGCCATCACACCCCAGTCGCCGGTGTTCTGCGCTCGGCGGTTCACCTCTAGCCAGTCGCTCCAGAACTCGTCGAACTCAGCGCGGTCGTATGTCATGAAAGTCTCCTCACATCAGGTCGGTAATGGTCTTCAGGCCCGCCTCGTAGAGCACGCCGGGCAGCATGCCGCCGTCGATCTCTATGGTCGTGCCGTTGACGAAATCGGCTGTGCCCGAAGCCAAGAAGACCACCGTGCGGCCCACCTCGGCGGGTTCGCCGCCACGTTGCATCGGGACCTTCGCGAAGTACTGTGTGCCGGTCGGATCGTCCTTGTTGAGCACGAACGCACGAAAGTTGTCGGTGATGGTCGGGCCCAGAGCCACGCAGTTGACCCGGACCTTCGGCCCCCATTCCTGGGCCAAGGAGCGGGTCAGGTGGTTGAGCCCGGACTTGGCGGCCCCGTAGGACACCAGTGTGGGCGCACCTGCCGGGTGGCCGGCGCCGCTGGAGATGTTGACGATGCAACCGGTGCCGTCCTGGCGCTTCATCTGCCGGTAGACGCGAATCGCGAACCACAGCGGGCTGATCAGATTCATCTGCACGGCAAAGGCGTGGAACAACACGGTGCGTTCGAAGTCATCGGCGCTGCGCGGTGAACCCTGCAGCCGCTGCACAAGTTCGGGAACGTCTTCGACGTTCGGGGTCGGCACGGTTCCGCCAGCGTTGTTGACCAGGATGTCAATGCGACCGTAACTGTCGGCGACCTGCTGCACGAACGTGTCGATTGCGCGGTAATCGCCTTGGTCGCAGACCATCTGGGCGCTACGCTGCGCCCACTGCGGTTCGGACTCGACACCGGGCAGCGTGTTCAGCGGCGATCGTGAACAACCGATGACCGTGGCCCCGGCGCGCAGCAACTCATGTGCGATGCCCACGCCGACGCCGCGACTGGTTCCTGTGACGACGGCGACTTTGCCGTCCAGCGGGCCCACGGCTACAGATGATTACATGCGTAATTTTTTGCGGCAAGGGGCTTGACGCGGCCGATCCGGCGCCGGGCACTCCGATACCGGCGGCCATCCGCTCCAATGCTCGTCTCGAGATACCGGTCACCGCTTCGGAATATCGGCGACCCAACCCACCACACCTTCGGCATCCGTACCATCTGGCCGCCAACGTGGCCCGCTAGCCTGGGTGAGGTGACCCTGCAGGCGCGTCCGGCGCGGAAAGCAGATGTCGGTGAGTTGTCACGCACCATGGCCCGGGCGTTCTACGACGATCCGGTCATGGCCTGGATACTTCCGCACGACAACGCGCGGACCGCGCAGCTGAATCGGTTGTTCGCGACGATTGTCCGCCACCAGCATCTGGCCGGGGGCGGCGTGGAGGTAGCCTGCGACGGGCCGGGCATCGGCGCGGCGGCGCTGTGGGATCCGCCGGATCGATGGCGGGAATCGCGCCGGCAGCAGCTGGCGATGACGCTTGGATTCCTCCGTGTGTTCGGCTTCCGGACGGCTACCGCACGTGCGGTGCAGGAAGTGATGATTCGCGCACATCCCGAAGAACCACACTGGTACCTCGCCGCGATCGGCAGCGACCCGACGGTCCGCGGCCGGGGCTTCGGACAGGCGCTGATGCGGTCACGGCTGGGTCGCTGCGACGCCGCGTATTGTCCGGCCTACCTGGAGTCGACGAAGCCCGAAAATGTGCCGTATTACGAACGTTTCGGTTTCACTGTGACCCGTGAGATCGAGCTGCCTAATGGCGGACCACCGCTGTGGGCGATGTGGCGGGAACCGCGGTAACCGTCCTGGCCGCGATAATGTTGGGTTCGTGCGATTCCAGAACAAGACCGTGTTCATCACCGGCGGCGCTATCGGGCTTGGGCGGGCCTTCGCCCGGGCACTGACCGGCGAGGGGGCCAGCGTCGCGATCGCCGACATCGATGCCGAGGGCGCTGACCGTACCGCCGCCGAACTGACGTCTGACGGTGCTCGCGCGATCGCGGTGCGCTGTGACGTCGCCGACGAGGAACAGGTGGACGCCGCCGTCGCCGCCGCGATCGCGAAGTTGGGCGGCATCGACATACTCATCAACAACGCCGGCCGCCATCTGATGAAGTACAACCAGCCGTTCGGTTCGCTATCTCGCGCCGAAGTGCGCGGTTTGTTCGACGTGAACGTGATGGGTGTCATCAATTGCACTCTGGCGTGCCGCAATTCGATGCGAACCCGGGGCGGCGGCGTGGTGCTGAACATCGCCTCAACGGCCGGCTTCCTGAGCAGCAGTGCCTACGGGGTTTCCAAACTGGCGGTGCGCGGCTTGACCGTAGCCTTCGCGTCCGAATTGTCTCCCGACCTGATCCGCGTCAACGGGATCGCGCCGGGTCTGACGAACACCGAGAACGCTGTTGCCCAAGTGCCGCATGTGCTGGTTGACCATCTCGTTCGAGAGCTGCAGCTGGTCAACCGGATCGGCACCATGGACGACGTGGTTTCGGCCATGCTCTATCTGTGTTCAGACGAGGCGTCGTTCATCACCGGTGAAACTCTCAAGGTGAGCGGCGGTTACCCGCTCAGCGTGTAAGCGCACCGCGACGACCGGGTCGCGGTTCAGGGGCTGCTCCGCCAGCCCGCGACACCGATGGCGATCATGCGCAGCTGCTTGACGGCGATCCGCCGGATCTCTTCGAGTGCTTCGGCGCTCTGCGCGTCCCCGATCGCTTCGGCGGTGACGATCATCGCGTTCACGAACAGGGCCGCCAGCACGTTGAGGTCCTCGGTGCTCCAGGTATTCAGCTGCGGGAAACGGGCCAGGTCGGTGGCCAGTTCGGAGGTGATCAGCCGGATCTCGGTGCGGATCGCGTAGCGCAGCACGGTGAGCCCAGTCGAACGCTCCCTGACGATGAAGCGCCAGTGCTCGTGCCGTTCGGCGACACTGGCGACCAGGATCTCCACGGACGATTCGATCACTCGGCTGGGATCGAGCTTGCCGGCGCGCGCGCCCCGCAACGTATCGCGCAGGGTGCGAAATGACTCGTCGATCAGCACCAGTCCAAGTGCTTCCATCGAGTCGAAGTGGCGATAGAACGCCGCCGGCACGATCCCCGCTTCGCGGGTCACCTCCCGCAGGCTCAGGCCGCTGAAGCTGCGGTCGTGGAGCAATTTGAGGGCGGCGGCGATGATGGCACGACGCGTCGCTTCCTTGCGCTCCTCGCGCGAGGGGCTGTTGCGGCCGCGGTCCTGGCCCGACCGCCGCGAGTGTGATCCAGGAGTACGACTGTTCACTATGTGAACCGTAACACAGACCTGGCAAAACACTTGACCACTCGCATCCCGCAGTACCACGGTGTACACATGTTCACTCAAACTTTCACTCGGACTTTCGCTAAGCGAGTCCTGGGTTCTGGCCTGGTTGATCTGCTCACCGGTCCGCACGGCGTCGACCGGTACACCGAGCTCGTGACGCCGACCTGGACGTCGGGCGAGGCCCGCGCCAAGGTCATCGATGTGCAGCGGACCACGCCGCGCAGCGTCACCCTGACGCTGGCTCCGAACGCCGCGTTCACTTCCGGCGCTGCCGTCAAGGCCGGTCAGTACGTCAACCTGACCGTCGAGATCGACGGCCGCAAGCACACCCGGTGCTATTCACCGGCCAACGCCGAAGGCAGCCCCTACCTTGAGCTGACGATCGGTCACCACGACGGCGGGCTGGTCTCGACCTACCTGTATGAGCGGGCCCGCCGCGGCATGGTGGTCGGGCTGGACGGTATTGGCGGTGACTTCGTGTTGCCGGCGCTGGGGGTGCCACCCGCTTGCGGGGGACGGCCGCGGCGGATCCTGTTCGTCTCCGGCGGAAGCGGCATCACGCCCGTCATGGCGATGCTGCGCACGCTGGTCGCCGCGGACCATACCCAAGCCTGCGGTGCCGAGATCGCGTTCGTGCATTACGCGCGCACTGCTGCGGAGGCGTGCTACCGCGATGAGCTGGCCGCGATGCCTCGGGTGCGGGTGCTGCACGGCTACACCCGATCGGATGCCGGTGACCTCGTCGGCCGTTTTGGAGCAGAGCACCTGGCTGCGGCCATGCCGGCACCCGATGCGGTGTTCGTCTGCGGGCCGACCGCTTTGGTCGAGGCCGTGGCGGAGCACTGCGAAAACGTTTACACCGAGAGCTTCGTGCCACCGGTGATCGAGCTGCCGGCGAGCCCGTCGGGCGGACGGATAACTTTCGCGGACAGCGGGATTGACGCCGTCGACGACGGTCGCTCGCTGCTGGAGCAGGCCGAATCAGCCGGCTTGACCCCAGAGAACGGATGCCGGATGGGCATCTGCCACACCTGCACGAGGCGCAAGACCGCCGGCACCGTGCGCAACCTGATCACCGGTGCGGTCTCGACCGGACCCGACGAGGACGTGCAGATCTGCGTGTCCGTTCCGGTCGGCGACGTCGACCTGTCGCTCTGACAACGCACCTAAACCTTGGGAGGTAAAACCATGTCGCAGAACAAGATCACCCTGACCCCCGAGCAGGCCGACGCATTCGGCCGCGAACTCGACGCCATCAAAGAACGCGAGATGGCCGACCTCGGCGAAAAAGACGCCGAGTACATCCGTCGTGTCATCAAGACCCAGCGCGCGCTGGAAGTCGGCGGACGCGCGCTGCTGTTCGCAGGGGTGCTGCCGCCGGCCTGGCTGGCGGGTACCGCGATGCTCGGTATCGCGAAAATCCTGGACAACATGGAGATCGGTCACAACATCATGCACGGTCAGTACGACTGGATGCGTGACCCGACGATCTCCGGCCGCTCCTTCGAGTGGGACACCGCCTGCCCGGCCGACCAGTGGCGGTACTCGCACAACTACATGCACCACACCCACACCAACATCGTGGGGATGGATCGCGACATCGGCTACGGCATCCTGCGGATGAGTGAAGACCAGCGCTGGACGCCGTACTTCCTGGGCAACCCGGTCTATGCCTTCCTGCTGATGGCGCTGTTCCAGTACGGCGTCGCGCTGCACGAACTGGAAACCGAGCGCATCCGTTCCGGTGAGATCAGGCTCGCCGACAAGCGCGAGACCCTTAAGGCGATCTGGAAAAAGACCCGCCGGCAAACGCTCAAGGACTACGTCGCCTTCCCGCTGCTGGCCGGGCCGTTCGCGCCGTTCGTCTTCGCCGGCAACCTCTCGGCCAACCTCATGCGCAATGTCTGGTCGTACATGATCATCTTCTGCGGCCACTTCCCCGACGGCACCCAGGAATTCACCGTCGAGGAGACCCAGGGCGAGTCCCGTGGCCAGTGGTACTTCCGCCAGGTGCTCGGTTCGGCAAATCTGACCGGGGGCAGGATCTTCCACCTGCTGTCCGGCAACCTGTCGCACCAAATCGAGCACCACTTGTTCCCGGACATGCCGGCCCGCCGGTACTCCGAGATCGCGCCCGAGGTGCAGGAGATCTGCGAACGCTACGGCATCGCCTACAACAGTGGCCCGTTGCCGCAGCAGTTCGGCACCGTCGTCCGCAAGATCGTCAGGCTGACCTTCCCCGACTCCTGGTCGCTGCGCCCGAAAGCCACTGCCAACAAGCCAGTCGATCGAGTGGCCGCCGTCGCGTAGGGCCGGAGACGGGCCACGGGCCCAGCAGGGGGACAATGGCGTCCGTGGACTGGACCGGCGCACGCTATGCGGACAAGCCAACGGTGGAAGCCTCGACATGGATCGACACCGATCCGCACCGGGTCTGGAGTCTGGTTTGCGATATCGAGCTGATGCCGACGCTGAGCAACGAGCTGCAAGCTGTGGAGTGGGTCGAGGGGGCCGACGGGCCCCGGATCGGCGCCAGGTTCATCGGACACAATGTTCATGACGCGTTCGGACAATGGAGCACCACGTCACAGATCGTCGTCTGCGACGAGCCACGCGAATTCTCCTGGGCGGTCGGTGATCCCGAACATCCCTCGGCGACATGGCGATTTCGGCTGACACCTCGAGACGGCGGTACCGCCCTCACGTACGGGGTACAGATGGGACCGGGCCGATCGGGATTGTCGGCGGCCATCGACGCGATGCCCGACAAGGAACAAAAGATCGTGTTCGTGCGGCTGCGAGAATTCGAGACCGCGATCGACAAGACCCTGGCGGCGATCAAGAGGTTGGCCGAACACGGGGTGCGCTAATGCGGACCGCCACGACGGTCGAATTATCTGGGGCCGGTGCGGACGTTGTCGAGTTCGTCGTCGAGGCCGAAAAGCTGGGTCTCGACGTCTGCTGGGTCGCCGAGGCGTGGGGTGCGGACGCGCCGTCGGCGCTGGGCTACATTGCGGCCCGAACACAGCGGATGCTGCTCGGTTCGGGTGTCCTGCAGGTCGGCACCCGGTCGCCGGTCGTCGTCGCCCAGACCGCGATCACGCTGTCCAACCTGTCGTCCGGGCGTTTTCTGCTCGGCCTGGGCGCCTCCGGTCCGCAGGTGATCGAGGGCCTGCACGGAGTCTCGTTCAGCCGGCCGCTGGCCCGGATCGCCGAAACCGTAGACATCGTGCGGCAGGTGTTTGCGGGCGATAAAATCGTATACTCCGGCAACGAGTTTCAGATTCCCCGTCCCGGCGGGGAGGCGGTGCCGATGCGGTTGTCGACGCGGCCCCAGCACGCGATTCCGATCTACCTGGCCGCGCTGTCCCCGGCGATGCTGCGGTTGACCGGGCAGATCGCCGACGGCTGGCTGGGCACCAGCTTTGTGCCGGAAGGCGCCGCCGGCGCCTACTTCGCCCACCTCGATGCCGGGCTGGCCGCCGCTGGTCGCACCCGAGCCGACATCGACATCTGCCAGGGCGCCGAAGTCGCGTTCGCGTCCGACGAAGGCGAACTGCGCGGCATGGTCGCGGCGCGCAAGACGGAGCTCGCGTTCAGCCTTGGCGGGATGGGATCAGCCAGCACCAATTACTACAACCGGGCCTATAGCCGGCAAGGCTGGGCCGAGGTTGCCGCTGCGGTGCGGGAACGCTGGCAGGGCGGTGACCGCGAGGGTGCGGCGGGGCTGGTGACCGACGAGATGGTGCTGGCCACCACCCTGATCGGGACCGACGAGATGGTCCGCGCACGGCTTGCCGTGTGGCGAGACGCCGGCGTGAACACCGTGCGGTTATATCCCGCGGGCGACACGCTGGACGCCAAGCTGAGCACCCTGGGCCGGGCTGTCGAGCTGGTCCGCGAGATCGCGTGATTCATTGCACGTCTGTCGGGGCCTCCGATGACTTCACAAGTTTCACCTCGGGACGCGCCGGCAGCCCGTCGGTGAGAAACCACCGGAAGGCGAGGTTGCCACGCGGATAGCCCAGCGCGGTCAGTGAGTTCGGGTGGGCCGTCATCCCGCGGGACAACACGATCGTCACAGAGCCATCGCTATTGGCGATGGCGCTGTGGCCGTTGATGGAGCAACGGGCATCGGGGCCCTCGGAGGCACCGTAGGTGGCCATGAACTGGTTCCACACCACCAGGTTCCAGAACCTGCACGACGGAGGTCGGTGCGTGATGACCAGCGCTTCGTCGTCGTCGAGCACGAAGCTGCCGTAGGAATAGCATGCATCGCGCGCCGACCAGCCGAAGTTGGCGTCGGGCACCTGATAGGGATCGGCGAATTGGTTTGCCGCGTGTGCGGTCTCGTGCCCGAGTGCGTGCCTGTCCGCGTCCTTGTCACTGGCCCTGTCCCCCACGGCCAGCGGCACGATGGCGAACATGGTGCGCAACCAGGTGGCGGTCGCCCGCAGACTTGCAGCGGTCTCCGCGTCGCTGTGCCGTATCGGGTCCGGCTCGTCGAGCGCCTCGATATGCCAGACAACCGGGCGGCCGGTCAGTGGGTCGGCTTGGTAATCACGGGTCATCAACACGGCCGCGTCGGGCGTCGGAGGGAATTCGAAGGAGAAGTTGCCCTCGGCGTCGACGTCGAGATCGCTGTCACGGACTATCGCAACGACCCGGTCCGACCACGCGCCGGGCGATGGTTCGTTGTAGGCGGTCACCGAGAAGTACACGCTGTCGCCCCTGTTGCCACTGATGCGGTAGCGCCGCTTCGGATCGACCGGGCAGGCGAAGTAATAAGCGTCGGTATTGTCGCCGCCCCATCTACGATCGCGACGCAGCGGCGTGTTGACCGCGACGAACTGCGGCCGACCGGGCTCGGCGAACAGGTAGGTGTCTAACGCCACACCCAGTGTGGTGGCGAGCATGCGGTAGCCGTCGGCAATGTGCCGGTCGTCGGTAACCGCACGGTCGCCCTCGAGGAAGGAGCGGTCAAGGGCGCCGAGGGTTGCAAGCAGCTCCCGCCAAGCGGCAGTCGACTCGTGCAGCGGAGTGTCGGATTCGGTCATGCGCTGATTCCTTTCAGGAGCAACGTGGTCGTGCGATCGACCCATGCCTGGTCGAGTTCGGTGCCGCGGGTGAGCAGGGCCACCAATGTGACGCCGGCGATGGCTTCTGCCAGTTGGGAGGCCAGTTCTGCGGCGGTCACATCGGCCCGGACCTCACCGCGGGCCGCGGCGCCTGCCAGCCACTCCGCGAGGCCGCCGCCGATGACGTGGGCGAACCGCTCCAGGAGTGCGGAATGCAGGGTCGAATCTGCTGCCATCTCCCCGACCAGCCCCGGCAGGGCCGCCCTGGCGGCCGGTGTTGTGAGGACGGCCATCGTGCGGCGCACCATCTCGCGCAGGTCCTCGGGCAGCGATCCGGTGTCGGGAATTGCGGTCGCGGCGCCGATCGGGAATACCGCCTCGTGCACGAGGTGCGCTTTGCTTGGCCAGCGCCGGTAGATCGCGGGCTTGCTGGTGCCGGCCCGCTCGGCAATGGCGGAGACCAAGAGCCCGGGGTAACCGGTTTCAGCGAGAAGTTCAACCGTGGCGCCAAGCACCGCACCGTCGATTCGGGGGTCACGGGGCCGGCCAGAATCATCTGCCATTACGAAACTCAGAGTAACATAAGTCGCGTGAGTGAAGCCGCCGCCGTTCGTCTGGAGGACCTGGCCCAGCCCCGCTTCAGCGCCGAGGCCCAGCAGATCCTCGACATGATGGCAGCGATGGCCCCGGCCTGTCCGTTGGATGCCGGCTCCCTGCACGCCAAGGCCAGTGCCGACACCGGCCTGCACGATTTCGGTCCCGACGACTACCGGGAACGACTCGATGTCTATCTCGCCGCGCTGCGTGACATCGACGGGCTGCACGGGGCCGGAGTGGTCAACTTCTATGGGCAGCTGCTGCAGTTGCTCAAGAACCGGCTCCTGCTGGCCGACCTGCTGAACCGGCACCCCGAGATCGATGACATCGAACTGCGATCGCCGATTGTGATCGCCGGTCTGCCCCGCACCGGCACCACCCACCTGCACAATCTGCTGGCGGCGCCACCCACCTTCCGCACCATGCCGTACTGGGAGAGTGTCGAGCCGTTTCCGTTGCCGCAGGAGGTTGGAGTCCGGCCGGATCCGCGGCGGACACGGATGGACGTCGCGGTCGGGGTGATCAACATGGTGATGCCGCATTTCGCGCTCATGCACGAGATGACCACCGATCACGTCCACGAAGAAATCCAACTGCTGGCCAACGACTTCTCGACGATGTTCTTCGAGACACTTGCCGACGTGCCCCGCTGGCGCGACTACTACCAATCGCACAACCAGACGCCCCACTACGAGTACCTCGCCAGGCAACTCAAAGCGATGCAGTTCCTGCGCGGCGGGCGGCGCTGGCTGCTGAAGTCACCCCAGCATCTCGAGCAGGTGCCGGTACTGGATCGTGTTTTCCCCGACAGCATTATCATGTTCACGCACCGTGACCCGGTGCCGGTGGCGCTGTCGATGGTCGCGATGATCACCTACTCCGCCCGTATGCACCGCTCCCCGGTGCCCGTGGCACAGATCGCGGCTTCCTGGATCGACCGTCTCGAGCAGATGCTTACCGCACTCATCCGCGATCGTGACACCATCGGTCCCCAACGCTCAATCGACATCCGCTTCGACGACTTCATGGCCAACGAACTCGGCGTTGCCGAGCAGGTGTACGCCCTGGCCGGCGAACCGTTCACCGAACAAGCACGTAGGGCAATCGCCGATTATCTGGCGGGCCACCAGCGCGGCCGACTGGGAAACGTCGAAACGCCGTACGAGATGTTCGGGCTGAAGGAGGACAGTCTCCGTGCACGCTTCGCGCCATATGTCGAGCGGTTCCTGACATAGGCAGGCTCGACGGCGACCGAGGAGCGATCGACAGTTTGCCCGCCTTCAAGCGACAAATCGTTGGTTCCCGCCGTGGCGGCCGTGCCCGTCCGCTACCTTCTCAACGCATGACCACATTGCCCGCCCTCGAAGGCGTCGAACACAGGTTTGTGGATGTGGGTGGCGGTGTCACGATCCACGTCGCAGACGCCGGGCCGGCCGATGGGCCGGCGGTGATGCTGGTACACGGCTTCCCGGAGAACTGGTGGGAGTGGCACGAGCTGATCGGCCCGCTGGCGGCCGACGGCTACCGGGTGTTGTGTCCCGACCTGCGCGGCGCGGGCTGGAGTTCAGCGCCCCGCTCGGGCTATACCAAGACCGAGATGGGCGACGATCTGGCCGCCGTTCTGGATGGCTTGGGCGTCGCAAACGTCAAGCTTGTTGCCCACGATTGGGGCGGACCGGCCGCGTTCATCATGATGCTGCGCCATCCCGCAAAGGTGACCGGGTTCTTCGGATTGAACACCGTGGCGCCCTGGATGAAGCGCGATCTCGTTATGTTCCGGAACCTCTGGCGGTTCTGGTATCAGATCCCGATTGCATTCCCGGTTATCGGTCCCCGGGTTATCAGCGACCCCAAGGCCCGATATTTCCGGATGCTGTTGTCGTGGGTCGGCGGCGGCTTCACCGTGCCCGAGGAGGACGTCCGCATGTACGTCGAGCGCATGCGTCAGCCCGGGCATGCGGTGGCCGGTTCGAAGTGGTACCGCACATTTCAGACCAGGGAGGCGTTGCGCTGGATGCGCGGCGAGTTCGAGAACATGCGCGTCGACGTCCCGGTCCGCTGGCTGCACGGCACCGGCGATCCGGTGATCACGCCCGACCTTCTTGATGGGTACGCCGAACGCGCAAGCGATTTCGAGGTCGAACTGGTCGACGGCGTCGGCCACTGGATCGTCGAGCAGCGCCCCGAACTGGTGCTGGACCGGATACGCGCCTTCCTTGGTACCGAAACATAAACTGCGGCAGCACTTTTCGGGAGCTTTTCGTCGCAGTAGTCTAAGTGTCGCGGAAAGCCGGGGGACTTCCTCAGGGCTTGACGAGAATACGGATGGGGTTGCCGTCCTGGCGCTCCAGTTTCTCGATGCCCGGCGGGAAATCTTCGAGTGAGACGATCCCGCAGAAGGCGACTTTGACCAGAAATTCGCCGGGACCCGGCTCTGGGATCGGAACATCTTTCAGCTCAACCTTTTTGGGTGGCCGAGTAAAAACGCTCGGCGCGCATGGTGGCTGCCATGTCCGGCTACTCGACGCCGATCGTCACTTCCGTGGACTTGATGAACACCGTCGCGGGCTGGCCGACCGCGAGGCCGAGGTCGACGGCGGCAGCCTTGGTGACCGAGGACGTGACGACCTGATCGCCGCCGTCGAGCCGAACCTTCACGATTGCCATCACGCTGCCGAGGTCGACCTCGGTGATGGTTCCCTTGAGTTGGTTCCGGGTCGATAGGCGCATCGCAGTCCTCCAGGTGATAGACGCTCGCAGTCGGTTTGCGAATCGAGCCTAGTGTCGGGGTCCGAGCAACGCGATGGACGCATCCACCGCGGGTTGGACGATTTCCCGCACGGCCCTTCCATCTTCGACGGCAAGCGCCGCCAGTTCGCGCAGACCGCCTAACAGGATGACGCCCAGCGGCGGCGTCAAGGGCGGCAGGTCCGCCCGCCGGAACCCCGGGTTGTCGCTGAGGTCGACCAGCAGGTTGGTCAACAGCTGCAAACCATGGCGCTGGACCGGACGGGCGGCTGCACCGAGCGACGGGAGCTCCCGAATCCAACTCAGCGTGATAGCCGGCCGGGCTTCGATATAGCCGACATAGGCCTCGACCGCCTGACGAATCTGGTCGTGCCAGTCCGCCTCGGGATCGACCGCCGCGCGGAGTGCCTCGCCGAGGTTCTCGACGTCGGCCCGCAGCAGCTCCAGGAAGCACTGTTCTTTGCTCGCGAACTGGTCGTAGAACGTGCGTTTCGAGGTACGGGCGTTGCGAACGACGTCGGCGACGGTAGTGGCGCGGTAGCCACGTTCACCGATTGAGGCGGCCAGCCCATCGAGCAATCGCAGCCGAAACGGGTCGATGTCGTCCACAACCGTGTCGCCGGCCACTGCTGCCGCTGATGTCATGGCAGGCGTCCCTTCGGTGGAATACGGCACCTTGCCAGGTTTGGTACCACAGAGTACCGTACCGGGAAAGGCCAACGGTACGCCGTGGTACCACCCCGATCAGGGGCAGATGTTGGGAGCACCACTGACATGAGCGAAGCAGTCACCATCGCACCCGCGACACCCGCCGTCAGGTTACCTCCTGCGGCCCGGATCCCGAAGGTGCTTCAGGGCCTGGCTTTCGCGATATCGCGGCGGGGGATGATCCAGCGGCTGGCGCGCCGCTATGGCAACGTTTTCACCCTGAACATCCCGATCTACGGCCGCGTCGTGGTAGTCGGGGACTCTCAGCTGGCCAAGCAGATCTTCACCACCAGCCCAGACGATCTCGGCAACATCCAGCCCAATCTGAGCCGGCTGTTCGGCTCCGGCTCGGTATTCGCACTCGACGGCGAGGATCACCGCCGCCGGCGACGGCTGTTGGCGCCGCCGTTCCACGGCAAGAGCATGAAGAAATACGAGACGATCATCGAAGAAGAGACCCTGCGCGAAACCGCGAACTGGCCGGAAGGCCGGCCTTTCGCAACGTTGCCGTCGATGAATCACATCACGCTCAACGCCATCTTGCGCGCGATTTTCGGCGCCGACGGTGCCGAACTCGACGAGCTGCGCCGGATCATCCCGCCGTGGGTCACCCTGGGCTCGCGAATGGCAGCGATGCCGAAACCCGGACGCAGCTATGGGCGCTACAGCCCGTGGGGCCGACTGGCCGAGTGGCGGCGCCAGTACGACATCGTCATCGACAGGCTGATCGACGCCGAACGGGCAGACCCCAACTTCGCCGATCGGACCGACGTGCTCGCGCTGATGCTGGGCAGCACCTACGACGATGGTTCGGTCATGTCGCGCAAGGACATTGGCGATGAGCTGCTCACGTTGCTGGCCGCCGGGCATGAAACCACCGCGGCCACGCTGGGCTGGGCGTTCGAGCGGTTGACCCGGCACCCGGATGTGCTGGCGGCGCTGGTCGAGGAAGTCGATAACGGCGGGCACGAGCTGCGCCAGGCGACGATCCTGGAAGTCCAGCGGGCGCGGACTGTCATCGATTTCGCCGCTCGCCGAGTCTATCCGCCGGCTTACCAACTCGGCGAGTGGGCCATTCCTCGCGGGGATTCGCTCCTCGTGAGCATCGCGCAGATTCACGATGACCCCGATATCTTCCCCGACCCGGAGCGCTTCGACCCGCAACGGTACATCGGGAGTAAGCCGTCCGCTTTCGCGTGGGTCCCATTCGGCGGCGGCACTCGCCGGTGTGTGGGGGCCGCCTTCGCCAACATGGAGATGGATGTGGTGCTTCGAACCGTGTTGCGCCACTTCACCATCGAGACCACTACGGCGCCGGCGGAGCGGTGGCACAGCCGCGGTGTCGCCTACACTCCCAAGGATGGCGGACGGGTCGTGGTGCGCCGGCGCTGAACCTGCAGCCGTTTACCGGTTGGCTTATTGGGCTGCAGTAGCCCGGCGTGGCAGCTTCCAACCGGGGCGGATGAAATGGCAGGTATACCCGTTGGGGTAGCGCTCCAGATAGTCCTGGTGCTCGGGTTCGGCCTCCCAGAAATCCCCGGCCGGGCTGACCTCGGTCACTAACTTGCCCGGCCACAGGCCGGATGCCTCGACATCTGCGATGGTGTCCAGCGCGATTCGCTTCTGCTCGTCGTCAACGTAGAAGATGGCGGACCGGTAGCTGGTCCCTCTGTCGTTGCCCTGCCGGTTCTTCGTTGTCGGATCGTGGATCTGGAAGAAGAACTCCAACAGCGTGCGGTA
The DNA here is from genome assembly GCA_963763005.1 of uncultured Actinomycetota bacterium. GTDB lineage: Bacteria > Actinomycetota > Actinomycetes > Mycobacteriales > Mycobacteriaceae > Mycobacterium. The sequence goes on along the minus strand of CAVXMI010000002.1, from coordinate 583,541 downwards.
ATCGGTGGCCGACGGGTCGAAGATGATTTCAACGGCCTCGGCGTGCGTGCCGTGATTGCGGTAGGTCGCCCTGGGGGTGTCGCCGCCGCTGTAGCCGACCCGGGTCGAGACCACACCGGGCTGCCTGCGAATCAGGTCTTGCATCCCCCAGAAGCAGCCGCCGGCGAGGATCGCTTTCTGAGTGCTCGTCATTTCCTGTCCTCCCTAGCCGGGCCCGGGGACCCCCAGAGACCTATGACACTCCCAGGCTACACTCCGCCGATGAGGTGCAACGGCGCGACGAGATCCGATGTCGGCCAAGAAATTCGCTCAACCTGCAGATTCAAGGTCCGCGCTTGAACACTCCGGAATTCTCCCGTCGCGAATTGGCGGCAGCCTTCGAGAAGTTCGAGGGGACGGTCGCCGGTGCCGCCGAATCAAGAGACTGGGACACCTGGGTGCAGCAGTACACACCCGATGTCGAGTACGTCGAGCACGCGGCGGGCACTATGCACGGCCGAGAGCAGGTGCGCGCCTGGATTCAGCAGACGATGACGACCTTCCCGGGCAGTCACATGGTGGCGTTTCCGTCGTTGTGGTCGGTGATCGACGAGTCCACGGGGCGGATCATCTGCGAACTGGACAACCCGATGCGCGACCCCGGCGACGGCACCGTGGTCAGCGCGACCAACATCTCGATCATCACCTATGCCGGCGACGGCCAGTGGCGCCGGCAAGAAGACATCTACAACCCACTGCGCTTCCTGCGGGCGTCGATGAAGTGGTGCCGCAAGGCACAGGAACTGGGGACGCTCGACGCGGACGCTGCGCGTTGGATGCACGAGAACAGCCGGTAGGGAAAAGGTATGGAACAGGCGAGGAAACTGTGAGCACGAAACCCAAGCTGGTCATCGGCGCCAACGGCTTCCTGGGTTCACATGTGACCCGCCTGCTCGTCGAGGACGGCGCTGAGGTGCGAGCGATGGTGCGGCCCACCGCCAACACCCGCAGCATCGACGACCTGCAGCTCACCCGATTCCACGGCGACGTCTTCGACACGGCCACCGTGCGTGAGGCGATGGACGGCTGCGACGACGTGTACTACTGCGTCGTCGACACCCGCGCATGGTTGCGCGACCCGTCGCCGCTGTTCCGCACCAACGTCGAAGGTCTGCGCAACGTCCTCGACGTAGCCATCTCAGGGCCAGTGCAGCCCAGCCTGCGCAGGTTCGTGTTCACCAGCACCTACGCGACCGTGGATCGCCGACATGGGCACGTGGCGACCGAAGACGACCGGATCGGCTCCCGCCGGGTGGCTCCCTACGTCCAATCCAGGGTTCAGGCCGAGGACCTCGTGATGCAGTACGTCGCGAAGCGGGGCCTGCCCGCCGTCGCAATGTGCGTCTCGACGACCTACGGCAGCGGCGACTGGGGCCGCACCCCGCACGGCGCCTTCATCGCCGGGGCGGTCTTCGGCAAGCTGCCGTTCATGATGAACGGCATCCAGCTCGAAGTCGTTGGTGTCGACGATGCCGCCAGGGCGATGATCCTGGCCGCCGAGCGCGGACGCACGGGCGAGCGCTACCTCATTTCCGAACGGATGATTCCGTTGAAGGAGGTGGTGCGGATCGCCGCGGACGAGGCCGGCGTAGCGCCGCCGCAACGGTCGGTCTCGGTGCCGATGCTCTACGGCTTGGGCGCGCTGGGCAGCTTGAGAGCGCGGCTCACCGGCAAAGATGCCGAACTCAGCCTTGCGTCGGTGCGGATGATGCGCGCCGAAGCCGACGTCGACCACAGCAAGGCGGTCCGGGAATTGGGCTGGCAGCCGCGCCCGGTGGAGGAATCGATACGGGAGGCGGCCAGATTCTGGGCCGCGATGCGCAAGCCTGGAAAAAACACCCAAAACACTGAAATCTCCGGGGCCGGCCAATCCGAATGACCTCGCGCCTGCCCGTGCGCAGCTGCCGGGAATGTTGATCGCCCACTGGCGTTGCACCTGTCATCCGCGTCTTTGGACCAGCACAAGGGATATGAACAATGAGCCACCGGGAAGTTTTGGAACCCAACGCCGGGCACCCGATCACCATCGGGCCGACAAAGGGACGGGTACAGGTTCGCGTCAATGGCGAACTGGTCGCGGACACATCCGCGGCGCTGCAACTGCAGGAGGCCACTTTGCCTCTGGTGCAATACATTCCGCTCGCCGATGTAGTTCAAGATCGGTTGACCCGGACCGACACCAGCAGCTACTGCCCCTTCAAAGGCGAAGCCAGCTACTACAGTGTGACCACCGAAGCGGGTGACACAGTGGGCGACGCGATCTGGACATACGAACAGCCTTATCCCGCGGTCGCCGCGATCGCCGGGCACGTTGCTTTTTACCCCGACAAAGCCGAAATCAGCGTCGCCCCGTAGCGGCGCCGAATCAGGGGAACACCTTCGCCAACGACTGCGTGTCGCTGTACTCGCGCAACGACACGATCATGCCGTCGCGGGTCTCGAAGATGGAGACGAACGGGCTGTCGTATCGGGTGCCATCGGCGGTAGCGCCGTAGGCCCGCGCCTCGACCACCACCGTCTCCCCTTCGTTGACACAACGGAGCAGATCGATGTTGACCTCGAAGACCTGTCTGCGTTGTTCGTTCACTCGCCGCAGCGTCTCCTTGTCGATCGAGGTACGGGTGACGATGCTCCAGTAGGTGAAGTCGTCGCTGAGCAATGCGAAGCCCTCGTCGAGATCCCCACCCTCACACAGGCTCTGCAGGAACATCCATGCGAGTTCGGCTTGCGGGTCGTCGAATGGCGTCATCACATCTGCCATCCTGTCTTGGGAGACAGTTCGCGGTCAATTGAGGGGGCTGTCGATCCAGCGTCCTGGGATTGGAGAGTCATGTCCTGGGATTGGAGAGTTATGGGGTGAAGATCGAACGAACTGTCACGTTTCCAGGGGCGGCCGGCTTCGGGCACACTTTGGCGCCACTGCGCCGGGGTCGCCGGGATCCGTGCTTTCGGGTCTCCGGCGACGGCACGATCTGGCGGACCAGCCTGCTCGCCACCGGACCGGTTACCGCACAGATCAGCCGCGCGGGACCCGACGCCGCCCACTGCGAGGCGTGGGGCAGCGGCGCCGAGCAACTCATCGACATGCTGCCCGCGATGCTGGGCGCCGACGACGACGCATCGGATTTCGTGCCGCAGGACCCCACGGTGGCAGCCGCGCACCGACGGCTTCCGAATTTGCGCCTGGGTCGCACCGGACAGGTGCTGGAAGCTCTGATCCCCGCGGTCATCGAGCAGCGAGTGCCCGGTGCCGACGCCTTCGGGTCGTGGCGCGTGCTGGTGTCCAAGTACGGCACGCCGGCCCCCGGTCCGGCGCCGGACGGCATGCGGGTGCCGCCGTCGGCGCAGGCCTGGCGACATATCCCGTCCTGGGAGTTCCACCGCGCCAATGTCGACCCCGGGCGGGCTCAGACGGTGGTGGGCTGCGCGCGTCGGGCGCCATCGCTGGAACGGTTGGTATCGCTGCCGGCGGCGCAGGCACGCGAGATGCTGACGTCGCTGCCGGGAGTCGGGGTGTGGACCGCGGCCGAGACCGCGCAACGGGCGTTCGGTGATCCCGACGCGGTGTCGGTGGGCGACTACCACATTCCGAAAATGATCGGCTGGACTCTGCTGGGCCATCCGGTCGATGACGCCGTCATGCTCGAGCTGCTGGAACCGATGCGGCCACATCGTCACCGGGTGGTCCGCTTGCTCGAAGCCAGCGGACTGGCATACGAACCGCGCCGCGGGCCCCGGCTGCCGGTACAGGAAATCCACTCGCTCTAGCCATCTGTTGACGATGGTCAGTCAGCATCGGCAGCAAGTTCTTCGGCGGCCCGGCGCGCACGCTCGGCCTCGGCAGTCTCCCGATTCAGCCGTTGTGCCTCGTAGATGGTGACGTTGGTGCGAGACATCAGCAAGGACGCGATCCCCACGGCGAGGATTGCTCCGGGCACCACCGAAAACGAGCCGGTCATCTCGGCAACCATGACCATGACGGCCAGCGGCGCGCGCGAGACGCTGCCGAAGCAGGTCATCATTGCGACCACCACGAATACTCCCGGATCGTGAGGGACTCCGGGTAGGCCGGACAGCTCGCCCAGCCGCCAGATCGCGGCTCCGACGAAGGCGCCGATGACAATTCCGGGGCCGAACAGCCCGCCGGATCCGCCGGTGCCGATCGACAGCGACGTGGCGATGATCTTGGCGATCGGGAGGACGACGATGATCCACAACGGGATCGCCATCAGCGAACCCCGGCCGGCGGCCAGTTGCGCCCAGCCATAGCCACTGCTCAGGATCTGCGGGATCAGCAGTCCCAACAGCCCGACCAGTAGGCCGCCCACGGCCGGCTTGAGCACTGGACCGCCGGGCAGCCGGCGGGTGAGTGCCACCGACGCGTGGAAGACCCGGGCATACAGGTAGCCGATGGCTGCGGCGATCACACCGATCACCACGAACCACAACAGCGGCCACGCCCTTTCGAAGCGATACTCCGCGTCGATATAGCCGAATAGCGGGTCGAATCCCAAGAAGGAGCCGAGCACTGCGTATGCCGTCCCAGAGGTGATGAAGCCGGGCAGCAGGCTCCCGTAGTCAAAGTCATCGCGGTAGGTGATCGATGCGGCCAGCACCGCTCCGCCCAGCGGCGCGGCGAAGATGGCGCCGATGCCCGCGCCGATACCCAGTGCAACCGCGATCCGGCCATCCTCGTCGGACAGCCCCAACCGGCGGGTGAGCAATGAGCAGAAGCCGGCTGAGATCTGCGCCGTCGGGCCTTCGCGGCCACCCGACCCGCCCGACCCGATGGTCAGCGCGCTGGCCACCATCTTCACCAGCACCGCCCGGCTGCGGATGGCGCGGGGATCGGTGTGTACCGCCTCGATGGCTTCGTCGGTGCCGTGACCGGTGGCCTCCGGCGCGAATCTGGCCACGATGAAGGCCGACAGCAGCGCCCCGCCTGTCGTCACCAATGGAATCGCCCACGGACGTGCGAAACCGGCGGACCCGCGGCTACCGCCCTCTCCAACGGGGGTGGGGATGTGGTAATCGGCCAGGTAGCCGAGCAGAAAATCGCCGGTGTATTTCAGCGCGAGGTAGAAGACGACTGCTCCGAGCCCCGCAATGCCACCGATCGTGATGCCCAGCAGCAACCACTTTTGCAGGTAGCCTGCCTGCCTGATCGATGCGCCGAATCGTCCGCCGGCGGCGGCGGTCGAGTCCGCTGCCGGCTCCGGTTGGTCCTGCGTCCTGCCGTTCACAGCGCGGGCCCGACCCGCAACTCTGGCACCACGTCGCCAATCACGACGCCATCTTAGACAGGGGAATAGATGGACTGTGGTCCGGTTATACGGGCATCCAGATGACGAGGTGGAAATGCCTGCTGTGACCGCAGACACGCTCACATTGCCCCGGGTGGGTCCGGCCCGTCCCGCCGATACCGAGCGCCCGGTCCGATCGATCACCACGGGCCCGCGTGGCTACGAGGGCGAGGGCTTCCCGGTTGTTCGGGCGTTCGCCGGAGTCAGTACCGCCGCGCTGGACCCATTTGTGCACATGGACCAGATGGGTGAGGTGGAGTACCTGCCGGGCGAGCCCAGGGGCACCGACTGGCATCCGCACCGCGGCTTCGAAACCGTCACCTACATGATCGACGGAAAGCTCGCGCACCAGGATTCCCACGGCGGTGGTGGTCTGATCACGGACGGCGCGACGCAGTGGATGACGGCTGGATCCGGCCTCCTGCATATCGAGACGCCGCCTGTCGATACCGTGAACAGCGGCGGCATTTTTCATGGCATCCAGTTATGGGTGAATCTGCCGAAGAAGGACAAGTTCACGCTACCTCGGTACCAGGCCATCGAAGGCGGCGAAGCCAAGCTGCTCGCGTCCGACGACTGCGGGGCGCTGGTCCGCATCATCGCCGGTGAGATCGACGGTCACCGCGGACCGGGAATCACCCACACGCCGATCACGCTGGCGCATGCGACGATCGAAAGCGGTGCCCGGCTCAACATCCCATGGCGGCGCGGCTTCAATTCGCTGGTGTACGTGCTGTCCGGACATGGAAGTGCCGGTCCTGCGGGGCACCCGATCCGGCAGGGGCAGTTGGCCGTTCTCGGGCCCGGCGACCGGATCACCGTCGCCGCCCGGCCGGCCCGGGATTCTTTCCGCGTGACGGCTCTAGATGCGCTGATCCTGGGCGGACAGCCGATTCGCGAGCCGGTATTCCACTACGGACCCTTCGTGATGAACACCCGGGCCGAAGTGATCGAGGCGCTACAGGACTACCAAGCCGGCAAGTTCGGTAGCATCCCGCCGAACGCGCTGATGCCGCGCCGCGGCGGTGGCACACTCTAATGATGGCGCTCACGGCGCGTCGCGGTCCGGGTCGTCCCCCGGCGGCGAAAGCAGACGAGACGCGGAGGCGCATAGTCCGAGCCGCCCGTCAGGTATTCAGCGAACGCGGTTACGACGGGGCGACCTTCCAGGGGATTGCCGTCCGGGCCGACCTGACCCGGCCGGCGATCAATCACTACTTCTCCAGTAAGCGCGTGCTTTACCAGGAAGTGGTGGACCAAACCACCGAACTCGTCGTGACCGCCGGCATCGAACGGGCACGCCGCGAGAAGACCCTGCTGGGGCGGATGGCCGCCTTCATCACTGTCGCGATAGAGGCTGACGCCCAGAATCCTTGCACGGCGGCGTTTCTGACCACCGCCGTGCTGGAGTCGCAGCGGCATCCGGAATTGAGACGAACCGAAAACGACGCGGTGTCAATCAGCCGGGAATTTCTGGTCTGGGCCGTCAATGATGCCATCGGGTGCGGAGAACTCACCGCCGATATCGACGCCGATCCGTTAGTCGAGGCGTTGTTGCTCATGTTGTGCGGCGTGGGGTTCTATGCCGGCTTTGTGGCGAGCTACCAAGAGATGGAGGGCATCATCGCGTCGTTGGGGCGGCTGCTGGCCGGCACGCTCTGGCGGCGCCAGACCTGACCCGGTGTGGGGTCGGTCTGAGCGAAGTGACGTGGCCCACACAGAGTATAGCTAGCCTAACTTATTAGGTAGCATGGTCGGGACATGACTGATCTCGATGCTCTCCGCTCCTCCTTACGGACCGCTGGCGACAGCTGGGCAATCACCGAAAGCGTCGGCGCCACCGCGTTGGGGGTCGCTGCCTCCCGTGCCGTGGAAACCGCCGGAGCAAATCCACTGATTCGTGACGAGTTCGCCGAATTGTTGGTGTCGTCGGCCGGTCCCGCGTGGGCCCGGCTGGCCGATGCCGACATGGCCTGGCTCGACGGCGACCAGCACGGGCAACGGGTGCATCGGGTTGGGTGCGACTACCAGGCGGTGCGCACGCACTTCTTCGACGAGTACTTCGGCGCAGCCGTCAAGGCAGGTATCCGGCAGGTGGTGATTCTCGCCGCGGGGCTGGACTCACGGGCCTACCGACTGGATTGGCCTTCGGACACCGCCGTTTACGAGATCGACCAGCCCAAGGTCTTGGAGTACAAGGCCGGGATTCTGGAATCCCACGGCGCGGTCCCGGCGGCGAAACGGCAGGCCGTCGCGGTGGATCTGCGCGACGACTGGCCGGCTGCGCTGGTAGGCGCCGGATTCGACCGCACCCGACCCACCGCATGGCTGGCCGAGGGCTTGCTTGCTTACCTGCCCAGCGACGCTCAGGACCTCCTCTTCGAGATGTGCACCGCCTTGAGCGCGCCGGGCAGCCAGGTCGCTGTCGAGGTGTTCACCATGAACACGCACGGCAACACGCAGCGCTGGAATCGGATGCGCGATCGGCTCGGTCTGGATGTCAACGTCGAGGCGCTGACCTATCACGAGCCCGACCGTTCGGACGCCGCGCAATGGCTGGCCGACCACGGCTGGCAGGTGCACAGCACGTCCAACGGCGAGGAGATGGCCCGGCTGGGCCGGCCGATTCCCGAAGACCTGGCCGACGAGGCCGTCCGCACCACGCTGGTGCGATCTCGTCTCGTCGGGCCAACCAACTGATCAAGTAGAGATTCGCTAGAGAGCGGGAGCACGCGATGAGCACACTGCGCACCCATGACGACACCTGGGACATCAAAACCAGCGTTGGCACCACCGCGGTGATGGTGGCTGCTGCCCGGGCGGTCGAAACCGAACAGCCCGACCCGCTGATCCGCGACCCCTACGCCAGACTGCTGGTCACCAGCGCCGGTGCCGGCGTCCTGTGGGAAGCGATGCTCGACGAGTCGATGGTGGCCAAGGTGGAGGCGATCGACGCCGAAACCGCGGCCACCGTGCAGCACATGCGCAGCTACCAAGCGGTGCGGACGCATTTCTTCGACACGTACTTCGCCGGCGCTGCCGCCGACGGAATCCGCCAGATCGTGATTCTGGCGTCGGGACTTGATTCCCGGGCCTATCGGCTGGACTGGCCGGCGGGCACGACGGTGTATGAGATCGATCAGCCTCAGGTGCTTGCCTATAAGTCCACGACCCTGGCGGACAACGGTGTGACGCCCGCGGTCGATCGCCGTGAGGTGCCGATCGACTTGCGGCAGGACTGGCCGGCAGCGCTGCGCGCCGCCGGTTTTGACCCGACAGCGCGGACCGCTTGGCTGGCCGAGGGACTATTGATGTACCTGCCCGCAGACGCCCAGGACCGGCTGTTCACCCAAATCGGTGAGCTGAGTGCGGTGGGGAGCCGAATTGCGGCCGAAACCGCGGGAAACCACGCCGATGAGCGGCGAGAACAAATGCGGGAGCGGTTCAAGAAGGTGGCTGAGACGCTCGGCCTCGAGCAGACCGTGGACGTGCAGGAGCTGATTTACCACGACGCCGACCGAGCGGCCGTCGCCGAATGGCTCGACGAGCACGGTTGGCGGGCCACCGCCCAGAACGCGTCCGACGAGATGCGCCGGGTGGGCCGCTGGGTTGATGGCGTGCCGATGGCGGACGACAAGCAAGCATTCTCCGAGTTTGTGACCGCCGAGCGGTTGTGATGGCGCGCACTCTGGACGACTCCTGGGACATCGCAACCAGCGTTGGCGCGACCGCGGTGATGGTTGCGCTGGCCCGCGCCGCGGAAACCGCCAGCGCCGACCCGCTCATCCGGGACGAGTTCGCCGAGCCGCTGGTCTCCACGCCCGAGCTGGCGGGAGTCCGGAACCAGGTTGCTGCCTGGTGGGCGGGGCCCGATCCCGACTCCGATGACGACCCGGACTTCACGGTCGACTCCCAGCACATGATCGACTACCAGGCGGTACGCACCCACTTCTTCGACGCCTACTTCGCCGGCGCCGTCGGGGTCGGTGTCCGGCAGGTCGTGCTGCTGGCTGCCGGCCTGGATTCGCGCGCCTATCGCCTGGACTGGCCGGCCGGCACCATCGTGTACGAGATCGATCTGCCCAAAGTGCTCGACTACAAGGCGCAGACACTTGCCCGCCATGGCGCCGCGCCGGCAGCCGACCGGCGAGCGGTGCCCGTCGACCTGCGCCACGATTGGCCCCAAGCGTTGCGCGACGCCGGCTTGGATGTGAACCTTCCAACGGCTTGGCTCGCCGAAGGGCTGTTGCCTTTTCTGCCGGCCGCGGCTCAGGAAGCCATGTTCGCCTCGATCGACTCGCTGAGTGGATCTGGAAGCCGGGTGGCAGTCGAAAACTTCGGGGTCGACGAACAGAAGCGACCAGAAGCCGAGGAGAAGTGGGCTCAACTGCGGGCCAAGCGCGAAGCGCGCGGCGAGGACACCTCGTTCAATCCGTTAGACCTCTGGTTTGACGACGAAGGCCGGCCCGACCCTGCCGACTGGTTCGCCGCACACGGCTGGACCGCGCACGCGGTGAATGCGCGCGAGGAGGCGGGCCGACTGGGCCGAGCGCCGCAATCGGAGGAAAAGCCGTTTGCGAACAGCTTTGTGACGGCAACCAAGCCCTGAACACGGCCGCCGCAACGGTCTTAGCAAAGCGTCCAAAGCCGCGTTCGCCTAGTGGATCGTTGGTTACGCTAAGGCTCCCCCCGATCAGGAAGCGGTCACATGAGCCTGGACGACGCGGCCGGCCCAGAGCCTGCAGCCGCCGTGTCAGTAACTGCCTCCGACGTCGCGTTCGCTCACCTACGGCTTCGGCCGGGTGCGGACTGACGGCTCATCCAGGGGCGCAGCCGTGGCGATTGAGAGTGCCGGTGCGCGCCGTCTCCACCGCGCCATCCCGGGCCTGAGGCACGCCCCAACCACCGGCACGTCCCTGTCCGGAGCGGCGCTGGCGCTGCTGACGGCGACGGCGTTCTTGCTCTTCGCGCAGATCTTTATGGTCGCGCCGATCCTGCCCGCCCTGGCCCGCGACTTTGGTGGCAGCTCCGGTCTGGTCGGCTTGGGGGTCCCGGCTTTTCTGCTGCCCTATGGATTGACGGTGCTGGGGTGGGGGACGGTGTCGGACAGGTGGGGACGCCGCCGAGTCATCGTGGCCTCCCTGGCGGCCTTCGTTGCCCTGACAGCCGTCACCCCGCTGGCGGCCAACGTGCACGAATTCATTGCGCTCCGATTCGCCACCGGGGTAGGCGCCGGCGGCGTGGTGCCCATCAGCGTGGCGCTGATCGGTGACCTGGTGCCGTATCAGCACCGGGGCCGCGTGCTGGGATGGATCTTCGGCGGAATGGCCGGCGGTATGGCGTTGGGCGCCGCCGGGGGCGCCCTGGGTGAACCGGTGCTGGGCTGGCGGGGGCTATTCGGCGTGGCAACCGTCGTCGGACTGGTGCTGTTGGCGCTGGGTCTGTGGCTGGTCCCGGACACAGCCCGGGCGCCAAACCCGCTGTCGGTCCGTGCGGTCGCGGCCGGATTCGCCGACCTGCTACGCACTTCCCGGGCCCGCCGGACCTATAGCTATGTGCTGGTCAACGCCGTGCTGCAGGCCGGTATCTACACGTGGCTGGGTGTCTATCTGCACCAGCACCTTCGGCTGGGTGAGACCCAAATCGGACTGGTCCTGCTGGGCTATGGCATCCCAGGCCTGCTGCTTGGCCCTGCTATCGGACGCCTGGCCGATCACTACGGCCGGGCGCGGATCATTCCGCTTGGGGTGGCCCTGGCCGGCGCGTGCGCAGCGGTGTTCGCCACCGAACCCCCGCTGGCCTGGGCCCAAGCCGCCGTCGTCACGCTGTCGCTGGGCTACGACATGACCCAGCCGTCGTTGGTCGCCATCGTCACCGACCTCCCCGGGAACCGCGGACAAGCCATCGGGCTCAACTCCTGCGTCCTGTGGGTCGGCATGGGAGTCGGCAGCCTCGTATTCCAAGCGATCTTGCTGCCCTGGGGCTTTGGCACCGCCTTCATCGTTTTCGCCGCCCTGGCCTTGCTCGGCGCCGCGGTCGCGGTTCCGCTGTTCCACGCCGAACGGCCGCATCTCGGTGCCGCGATTCCACCCGGTGCTGCGGCGTAATACATCCAACGGTGCGGGATCTTTCCTACTGCTGTTCCAACCGGGTGATTAGGATCGCGGTTATCACCGATGTGCGACCGCGCGACGAAGCGCGTGGGCACTTCCGGGATGGAAGGACGACGATGACCACCGAATCGGTTGCACCGAAGACCCAGGAACTCAAGACCACCGAAACTCAAGCTCCACCCGAAGCCGCACCCAAGCCCGGTGCATCTCAACCAACCGATGTCGCTGGAACAGTGGCGCGGCTACGCAAGACCTTCGCCACCGGGCGCACCCGCAGCATCGACTGGCGCAAGCGGCAGTTGCTTGCGTTGCAAAGGTTGATGGAGGAGAACGAGGACGCGATCGCCAAAGCGCTCGCCGAAGATCTCGACCGCAACCCGGTTGAGGCGTTTATCGCCGACATCGCAACGACCGTCAGCGAAGCGAAGTACGCGGCCAAGAAGGTACGCAGGTGGACCCGACGCAAGTACCTGCTACTCGAGGCGCCGCAGCTGCCTGGCCGTGGCTGGGTGGAGTACGAGCCCTATGGCACCGTGCTGATCATCGGCGCCTGGAACTACCCGTTCTACCTGACGCTGGGTCCGGCAGTCGGGGCGATCGCAGCGGGAAACACCGTTGTGCTCAAGCCCTCGGAAATCGCCGCGGCGTCGTCACGATTGATGGCCGAGCTGGTACCCCGCTATCTCGACAACGATGCGATCGCGGTGATCGAGGGCGACGGCGCGGTAAGTCAGGAGCTGATCGCGCAGGGCCTGGACCGCGTGATGTTCACTGGTGGCACCGAGATCGGCCGCAAGGTCTACGAAGGCGCGGCACCGCATCTGACCCCGGTCACGCTCGAACTCGGCGGCAAGAGCCCGGTGATCGTGGCGGCCGACGCTGACGTGGATGTCGCGGCCAAGCGGATTGCCTGGATCAAAATTCTCAATGCCGGCCAGACCTGCGTCGCACCCGACTACGTGCTGGCTGACGCAACGATCCGCGATGAGCTTGTCAGCAAGATCGGCGCCGCCATCACCAAGTTCCGGTCCCAAGAAGACGCGAGCGGAATGCGCATCGTCAACCAGCGCCAGTTCGACCGGTTGAGCGGCTATATCGCTGATGTGAAATCCAAGGCGGGTGCGGACGGGAAGAGCGAGGTCGCCGTGGGCGGCGAGTGTGACGCATCGAGTCTGCGCATCCAGCCGACCGTCGTCGTCAACCCCGATCCGGACGGGCCGTTGATGACCAACGAGATCTTCGGACCGATACTGCCGGTGCTTACCGTCAAATCCCTGGACGAGGCAATAGGTTTCGTCAACGCGCGGCCCAAGCCGCTGTCGGCATACCTGTTCACCAAGTCACGTGAAACCCGCGAACGGGTGATCAAGGAGATACCGGCGGGCGGCATGCTGGTCAACCACCTCGCCTTCCAGGTGTCGACGGCCAAGCTGCCGTTCGGCGGCGTCGGCGCGTCGGGCATGGGTGCCTACCACGGCCGTTGGGGCTTCGATGAGTTCAGCCATCGCAAGTCGGTGTTGACCAAACCGACCCGACCCGACTTCTCGAGCATCATCTACCCGCCCTACACCGAGCGGGCCTTCAAGCTGGCTCGCAGGTTGTTCTAGCCGGATCACCCCCGGCCCGGCGGCCGGCCAGGGCCGGCGCCGGTACCTAACCCTGATAGTCCCGACTCCTTAATTGCAGAGAGGAACCTGATGCCCGGAGTGCAGGATCGCGTCGTCGTCGTTACCGGAGCCGGTGGGGGATTGGGCCGCGAATACGCCCGAACTCTCGCCGCCGAAGGCGCCAGCGTCGTCGTCAACGACCTCGGCGGAGCCCGCGACGGTACGGGCGGGGATCGGCGATGGCCGACCAGGTCGTTACCGAGATTCGCGACGCGGGTGGCCGCGCGGTCGCCAACTATGACAACGTCGCCACCGAGGACGGCGCGGCGAACATCATCAAGACCGCACTCGATGAGTTCGGCGCCGTGCACGGTGTGGTGAGCAACGCCGGGATCCTGCGCGACGGCACCTTCCACAAGATGACGTCGGAGAACTGGGATGCCGTGCTCAAGGTGCACCTCTACGGCGGGTACAACGTGGTGCGCGCGGCCTGGCCGCATTTCCGCGAGCAGAGCTACGGCCGGGTCGTCGTCGCCACCTCCACCAGCGGGCTGTTCGGCAACTTCGGCCAGACCAACTACGGGGCGGCCAAACTCGGTCTCGTCGGCCTGATCAACACGCTGGCGCTGGAGGGGGCCAAGTACAACATCCACTCCAATGCGGTCGCCCCGATCGCGGCCACCAGGATGACCCAGGACATCATGCCGCCCGAGATACTGGAGAAGCTCACGCCAGAGTTCGTCGCGCCGGTGGTGGCCTACCTGTGCACCGAGGAATGCGCCGACAACGCGTCGGTGTTCGTCGTCGGTGGCGGCAAGGTGCAGCGAGTTGCGCTGTTCGGAAACGAGGGCGTCAACTTCGACACACCGCCATCCGTGCAGGATGTCGGGGCGCACTGGGCCGAGATCACCGACCTGTCCGACGCGCAAAAAGCTGGATTCAAGCTGTAATTGAGATGAAAGCCTGTGTTGTACAGAAGCTTTCCGGCCCATCGGGCATAGTTTTCACCGATATCGACGACGTCTCCGATGAGGGCGTCAACCTTGTCATCGACGTTCGCGCTGCCGGGGTGTGCTTTCCGGACCTGCTACTGACCAAGGGTGAATACCAGCTGAAGTTGTCGCCGCCGTTCGTCCCCGGCCTGGAAGCCGCGGGTGTCGTGCGTTCGGCGCCTGCGGGCTCGGGCTTTCATGTGGGCGAACGGGTTTCGGCGTTCGGCGTCCTCGGCTGCTACGCCGAACAAGTGGCCGTTCCGGTTTCCAACGTGGTCCGCAGCCCGGCCGAACTCGATGACGCCGAAGCGGTGTCGTTGTTGGTCAACTACAACACCATGTACTTTGCACTGGCTCGCCGCGCTTCGATGCGGCCGGGTGGCACGGTGCTGGTGCTCGGTGCTGCCGGAGGGGTGGGCACGGCGGCCGTCCAGATCGCCAAGGCGATGGGCGCCGGCCAAGTGATAGCCGTGGTGCACCGCGAGGGAGCGATTGACTATGTCGCCTCGCTCGGCGCCGACGTGGTGCTTCCGCTGACCGACGGCTGGGTTGAGCAGGTGCACGAGCACACCTACGGCAGGGGCGTAGACATCGTCGTAGATCCCGATCGGCGGCCCGACCTTTGACGACGCGATTCGCGTGCTGGCGATCGACGGCAAGTTGCTGGTGATCGGCTTCGCCGCGGGCAGCATCCCGACGCTCACGGTCAACCGGCTGCTGCTGCGCAATGTCGGCGTGCTGGGCGTCGCATGGGGCGAATACCTCAACAAGGACCCCGGATCGGCGGCGTTGCTTTCCCGGGGCCTGAACCAGCTGGTCTCCTCGGGGCTGAGACCGCCTCCGCCGCAACGCTATCCGTTGTGCGAAGCCCGGGCCGCGTTGCAGAGCCTGGACGATGGCGGCGTGCTCGGCAAGGTTGTCCTCGAGCCGTAGCTGTCGGCTGATACCGGTGTATCCAAAAACACTGCGGCCAAAGCGATTTCGGCTGCTCGTGCGACGTTAGGGGCCGATTTGACCGCCAAGGGTCATGACGAGAGCATTCGCGTTGCGGGGCTACTCCCCGATCGCCTGTCCGATCGCGGTGTGCAGCCGTAGCGTCGCCTTGGCTCCATGGACTGCCTGATTGTTTTGCAACACCCAGACTTGGGGCCGGAGACCTTCAGCCGCAGGACATGCCGATCATCCAGGACCCGGATTGGGTGTCCCGGTCAAGATCGTCTGGAGCGAATTCTCGATGGATATGAATTCGAAACCGCCCGCGAGCGTGAGCAGTCCAACGTTAGCTGCGATCGGATCGCCGAATGCATTGACGAGCCCACCAACAGGGTCACCGTTGACCGCTTGCGTGATCCCGTTCAGGAACAGGTTGACGTCATAAGACGGGAGCGAGACTGCGACGGCAGTCGCGATATCTGCCGTCGGAAGCAGCGTCGCGTACGCGGTCGAGAAATCATTCGTCAAGCCGCCGACGATGTTGGTGTTCGCCGACTCGATGTCCGAGATAATGCCGGTGATCGCGGACGGAATGGACGTCGGGGCAGCCATGGTTAGTGCGCTGGACCCCGACGAACCTCCCGTAAGCGCGCCCGTCAGGCTCGACAGCGACAGGGCGGGCAGCGACGTCGGTACCTGGGCGGACAAGTCGCCGACGAAGGCGCCGACTCCCTGCTGGGCGCCGCTGATCAAGAGGGGCCCCAGGGAAGTGGTTGCGCTCAGGGGTGGCAAGAACCCGAACGGGGTGACAACATCGGCCGGCCCGGTCGACCAACCATAGAGCGGGTCCCCGTAGCCCCAGTTGACCAGATACCTCAAATCCGGTTGGACCAGGTCTGCGAGCGGGTTCCCGATGAGCGGGATCGCACGCAGCGGCTCCAGCAGCGGCAGGTTGGGGGTCGGAATCATGTTGTAGGTGGTCATGGAGGGGGCCCCCGACTGCGTCAAGGTGACAGCTGAATCCAGCTGTGCGGTCGTGAGCGTCGGATAGGTCCCGTGCACATATATGATGCCCGCGAGGGCGTTAGCGTCGGAGAGGAAATTGATCGGATACTGCGGGAAGTCGGCGAATCCGTCGTATTCGAGCGAATAAATGGTGGTCGGGAAATCATTGCTTGGGGTCGCGGTGCCGAATGTTGCGCCCAGGCTCGGGAGGCTCAGGCCGGGGAAGCGCGCGAACAGTCCGCCGTTGGGAGCGCTCGGATCACCGAGCAGCGTGAAGTCTATCTGCGACGGCAAATAGCCCTGGGCGAGGAGTTGCGGCATTGCCATCGAGGCGATGATCGCGCTCTGCGAGTAGCCCAAAACGGCAATGTTATTAGTGGGGCCCATGCCGCCGGGGGAGATCGCCTGCATGATCGCGTTGTCCAACGACGTGACGCCGCGGGCCAGGGATATGTCCAGCGTCAGGTCCTTGGTACCGGTAAACGGATACAGCCCCTCGGCTGTGGTCACGGCTTGAAGGGGGCCGCTGAAATTGTCCAAGTACCGGCTGTAAACGTTGTTCATGTAGGCCGTTGGAGGGTTCGCCGTGCCGCTGCCACTCATGATCAAAATGGCCTTAACGGCCGGGTCCGCCGCCGCGGTGGCTGCTGCGTATACCGGTTTGGTCGCAGCGGTGCCGGTGAGCGCCCCGAGCGTACCCGCGACCCCGGCTTCGGCCTGCGCGTAGGCGTTCCCGGCGGCGGCCAACGCCGCAGCGAATTCGTCATGAAACGCCGTCGCTTGGCCGATGACGGCCTGGTAGTCCTGGGCGTAGGTGCCAAACAGCATCGCCGTGGCCGCCGACACTTCGTCGGCGGCGGCTGCCGCCAAACCGGTTGTCGGGCCTGCGGCGGCCGCATTGGCCTCGGCGATCGCCGAGCGAATTCCTGCCACATCCGCCGCAGCGGCGGCCATGACCTGAGGTTGCGTCGTCAAGTACGTCATCGGCCAATTCCCTCCAAGACCAGGGTTTTCGTTTGTGATCCCGACGATGCTGTGAATCCGATGACCCGGCGAAGTCGGCCATCGTGAAGCCCGGCAGTTGTCAGCGTAGATGATCGGACCCGCCGCGTGTCGTTAATTCGATTCCTGTGTATTTCCTGTTTATCTTCCGTGTGTTTCCCGAGTATTCGGGCCGCCGCGCGGAGTGCCGGGCGGCCGCCGGGCATCACCCGAGCGCGTCACGGAATCAGGGACTGGATGTCGCGAATGTTAGCTGCGGCCGCTTCTGTGAGGGTGAGGAATTCAACCCCGCCGGCGATCGTGGCCAACCCCACGTCGGCTGCGATCGGATATCCGATCGCGTTGATGAGGTTGCCCTGCGCGAGTTGGTCCACGAAGAGGCTGGCGTCGTACCCGGGAATACTGGTGACCATCGAAATACCGATGTCTGCTGTGGGAAGCAGGACGGCGTAGTCGGTCGAGATGATCGACGTGGCTGTGTTGACGACCTGGGTCGGCGTCGGTAATGCCGCGACCGCCCCCATGAGGCCCGTCGGGGTTGGCATCGCGAACGAGGGGGTCGTCATCGGCTGCGCGGACATGGCTTGCAGGTCGCCCGTGAAGTCGTGGATTCCTTGCTGGGTCCCGACGGCCAGAGCGTTGAGAACGGTGCCCGGGCTGACGTCTGGGAACAAACCGAACGGGGTTGGCACATCCGCGGGGCCAGTCGAGTAACCGTAAGCCGGGTCGCCGTAGCCCAGGTTAACGATCACCTTCATGTCCGGTTGGATCAGGTCGGCCAGTGGATTTCCGATGACGGGTAGGGCGCGTAGAGGTTGCAGTAGCGGCAGATTTTGCGTGGGAATCATGTAGTAGTCGGTGACGCTGGGCTGGCTCTTCGGCAACAAGATGGCGTTGTCAATTTGCGTGGGGCTGAGTGACAAATATGTGGGGTGTACGTAGACGATGCCCGCGACTGCGTTCAGGTCGGAAATGAGATTGAGCGGGTACTGCGGGAAGTCGGCGAAGCCGTCGTATTCGAGCGTGTAATTGCTCGTCGGGTAGATGGTGTTCGCGGGCGTTGCACCGTAGAACGTCAGCCCCAGGCTCGGGAGGGACAGGCCCGGGAAACGCGACAGCATGCCGCCGTTGGGGCTCATCTCGTTGCCGGCCAGCACGAAGTTGAGCTGGCCTGCAGTCGGAGGGGTCGAACCGAAGGCGGACATACCCGAGGCGAGACTCTGCATTTCCAGCGAGGAGATGACGGCACTTTGGGAAACACCGAAAACGGTTACCGTTTGGTTGTTGTTATGGATTTGGTTGTAGAGCTCGTTGTCGAGAATGGTCAGGCCCTCGCTCGCCGACGTGTTCAAGGTCAGGCTCTTGACGCCGGTGAGTGGATATAACTCTTCTGGCGTGGTCAGCCCTTGCAGGACGCCGGCCGAACGGAGGTAGATCGCGTTGGCCGCGTCAATGAATTTCTGTGATGGTATCGGGACTCCGGTGCCGCCCATGATCAACGACACGTCGTTTGCGGTGACCGCCGCCAAAAGCGGACTTGCCGCCTGTGCCGACGCGCCGCCTACCGCGGCGGCATTGGCGGCCTCGGCTTCCGTATAGGCGAACCCCGCGGCGGCCAACATCCGGTGGAATTCAGCGTGAAACGCCTCAACCTGCCTGAGGACGGCCTGGTACTCCTGGCCGTATGTGCTGAACAGATTCGCGACGGCGGCCGACACATCATCGCCGGCCGCCGCCAGCAGGCCGGATGTCGGTCCCGCCGCAGCAGCGCTGGCGGCGCTGATCGCCGAACCAATCCCCTCGATGTCCGCGGCAACCGCCGTCATGATCTGCGGCTCAGCGATCACGTACGTCATCGGCCCATCCCTTCGTGTCGACCAGAGATTTTCTCGGTCCAACCGAGACCCCCGCGACTCCGGCCACCAGCAAGGCAGCCCTGGTCAGCCTAGGACGATCTCGCTAACCCTGTCCGGCTTTTGCGTCAACCCTGCTGCCATCCGGGGGACTTCGGACTGCCGGTACCGGCTGCTCGGTGGCTCGCTGGAAATCCGTGACAACGGTGCCGCAGAGGACTAAGCCTTCGAGACCGCGCGTCAGGGAATGAGGCTCTGGATATCGCTAATCGTGGTTGCGGCCGCTGAGGCAAGGGTGAGGAATTCAACGGCGCCAGCGATCGCGGCCAAACCCACGTCGGCCGCAATTGGATATCCGATGGCATTGATGAGGTTGCCCTGCGCGAGCTGGCTCACGAAGAGGCTGGCGTCGTACGCGGGCATCGTGGTGACGAGGGCAAGTCCGATGTCTGCAGTCGGAAGGAGGACGGCGTAGTCGGTGGAGATGATCGATGAGGCTGTGTTGACAACCTGGGTCGGCGTCGGGGCCGCCGCCACCGTTGCCATGAGGTCGTTCGGGGACGGTATCGAGAACGACGGGGCTGTGATCGGCTGCGCGGACATGGCTTGCAGGTCGCCCGTGAAGTCGTGGATTCCTTGCTGGGTACCGACGGCCAGCGCGTCGAGGACGGTGCCCGGGCTGACGTCAGGAAACAAACCGAACGGTGTTGGCACGTCCGCTGGGCTTGTCGAGTAGCCATAGTTCGGGTCGCCGTAGCCCAAATTAACGAGCACTTTCATGTCCGGTTGGATCAGGTCGGCCAGGGGATTTCCTATGACAGGTAGGGCGCGCAGAGGTTGCAGCAGCGGCAGATTTTGCGTGGGAATCATGTAGTAGCTGGTGACGCCGGAGTAGCCCGGCGATGTCGGCAAGCTAATGGCATTATCAACCTGTGTGGGGGTGAGGCTCAAATAATTGACATGTACGTAGGGGATGCCCATAACCGCGTTGAGGTCGGAAATGAAATTGAGCGGGTACCGCGGGAAGTCGGCGAAGCCGTCGTATTCGAGCGTGTAGTTGGCCGTGTGGTAGATCGTGTCCGAGGGCGTTGCACCGTAGAACGTCAGACCCAGACTCGGGATGGACAGATCCGGGAAACGCGCGAGCATGCCGCCATTGGGGTTCATTTCATTGCCGACGAGCACAAAGTTGAGTTGGTTTGCGGGCGGAGCGCTGGGACCCAGGGCCGCGAGCTTTTGCATTTCCAGCGAGGCGAGGATGGCGCTTTGGGAGTAGCCGAAAACGGTGACCGTGTTTCCGGAACCGAGTTGGCCTGTGATCGCATTGTTGAGAATGGTCACGCCCTCTTCCACCGACGTGTTCAGGGGCAAGCTCTTGACGCCGGTGAGCGGGTATAACTCTTCTGGCGTGACCAGCCCTTGCAGGGTGTTAGACGAACGGACGAATAGCGTGTTAGCGGCGTTAATATATGCTTGTGATGGTATCGGCACTCCGGTAGGGCCCACGAACAACGTCGTCAGGTTGGCGGAGAATGGCGGAATCGCGGTGGCACTCGGTGCCGGGGTTGGCGCGGCGGACACTCCCGGGGTCCCCTGTAGGGCGGCGATGCCGGCGGCCTCGGCTTCCGCATAGGCGATCCCCGCGGAGGCTAATGTCTGCCTGAATTCGTTGTGAAACGCCTCGACTTGCGCGAGGACGGCCTGGTACTCCTGGCCGTATGCGCCAAACAGATTCGCGATGGTTTTCGACACCTCATCGCCGGCCGCCGCCAGCAGACTGGACGTCGGTCCTGCCGCGGACGCGCTCGCCGCGCTGATCGTTGAACCAATCCCGTCGATGTCCGCGGCAACGGCCGCCATGATCTGCGGTTCAGCGAGCACGTATGACATCGGCACAATCCTTCCCAACAACCAGGGCGCCTCTCATCAGTTGACCGGCACCTGTCAACACGCGACCCCGGCGAACCTCGAACTGCACTGGCGCAAGCGTAGAGCGATCCTGCAAACCTGTCTGGCGTTTAACACCAAGCTTTTTCGGTGGATCGACGAAGCTGCGGGCTGCCAGCGAACCGGGCCGGGAACAACGGGCAGGACAACGGGGCAACGGTCAGTGCCGCGGCACCGGGGATTCGGCTGTTCGTGGCACGTTAGAACTCCGTAACAACCGCGTCTAGGAGGACCATCCCTGCGAGACCGCCACCCAGCGCGACCAATGCCGTGTCAGCGGCGACCGGGTAGCCAATGGCATTGATCAGCCCCATCGGGTCACCGTCGAGCGCTTGCTGGATCCCGTCCAAGAACAGGTTCACGTCATAGGAGGGAACAGTGGTCAGGGCGGCATTGACGATGTCTGCTGTGAGAAGCAATGCCCCGTCCCTCCTGGCGACGGGGCCCACCACCCGCTCGGTGACCCGGTATCCGTTGCGGGTAAAGCGATTCCGCCATTGTGTCTGGCGTTTGGGTCGACCCGTATGTGGCGCGGTTCAGCCGAGCAGGGCACCGCGCAGTTGGTGCACGTCGGCCTCGGTGATGCCCGCGTCGCGCAGGTAGCCGTCCAGCGACCCGTAGGCCACATCGACCGTCTGCCAAGCCGCGGCCAGGTACTCCGGCCGGACGCCCAGGACCCCGTCGGACAACCGGGCCTTGGTGAACGTCACCACCTCGGGCGTCAGTTCGGTGTCGTAGCGCTGCTCGATCATTTCTGAGATCCGGTTCCGCAGCTGTGGCACAGCGTCATTGCTGCGCAGATAGTCGGCGACAATGATGTCGCGGTCCAGGCCGACGGCTTCCAGCACCGTCGCGACCACGAAGCCGGTTCGGTCCTTGCCCGCGAAACAGTGCGTCAGCACCGGGCGTCCGGCGGCCAGCAGGGTGAACACCCGATGCACCGCGCGTTGCGCTCCATTGCGGGTTGGGAATTGGCGGTATTCGTCGATCATGTAGCGGCCGGCGGCCTCATTGATGGACTCGTCGGATTCGTTCGATTCGCCGTTGGCCAGGAGCCGCTGGAATGCGGTTTCGTGCGGTGCTGCGTCGTCGGTCCCGGCCTGGTCATCGGCGAGGTCGGGAAACGGCAGCAGGTGGATGTCGATGCCGTCGGGAACCTGTCCGGGACCGCGGCGGGCGACCTCCCGGGACGACCGCAGGTCGGCGACGTCGGTGATCCCCAGCCGGCGCAGTGTTGCGCGGCCGCCGTCGTCGAGGCGGCTCAGCTCGCTGGACCGGAACAACCGCCCCGGCCGCAGCGCCGCGGTGCTGCCTGCAACGTCACGAAAGTTCCACGCGCCCGGCAGTTCCAGGGAAGTCTCAGCCATATGAGGTGACCGCCGCGGCGAACGCGGACTGCTCCCGGCCGATTTCGGCGCGCGCAATGGACCGCATGTGCACCTCGTCGGGCCCGTCAAAGATCCGCATCGCGCGATGCCAGCCGTACATCCGCGCCAACGGCGTGTCGTTGCTGACGCCGGCGGCTCCGTGCACCTGGATGGCGCGGTCGATGACATCGCAGGCGACCTGCGGGGCCACCGCTTTGATCATCGCCACCAGGTGGCGGGCCTCCTTGTTGCCGTACTGGTCGATCGTCCACGCGGCCTTCTCGCACAGCAGCCGGGCCTGGTCGATCTCGTTGCGGGACTTGGCGATCGCCTGTTGCACGACGCCCTGCTCGGCCAGCGGACGGCCGAACGCCACGCGGTTGCGGACCCGGTCCACCATGAGTGCCAGCGCACGTTCGGCTCCGCCGAGCGCGCGCATGCAATGGTGAATACGGCCCGGTCCCAGCCGGGCTTGGGCGATCGCGAAGCCGGTGCCCTCTTCGCCGAGCAGATTGGTGGCCGGTACCCGGACGTTGTCGTAGATCACCTCGCAGTGGCCGTGCTGGTCCTGCCAGCCGAACACCGGGGTCGAGCGCACGATCGTCACCCCTGGCGTGCCCATGGGCACCAGGATCATCGACTGCTGTTGGTGGGCGGCCGCGTCCGGGTTGGTGCGGCCCATCACGATCAGGATCTTGCAGCGCGGGTCCGCCGCCCCCGACGTCCACCATTTGCGGCCATTGATGACGTAGTCGCCACCGTCGCGCGAGATCGTGGTCTGGATGTTGCGGGCGTCGCTGCTGGCCACCGCCGGCTCGGTCATCGAGAAGGCACTGCGGATCTCGCCGTTCAGCAATGGGTGCAGCCACTGCGTGCGCTGCTCGTCGGTGCCGAACATGTGCAGGATCTCCATATTGCCGGTATCCGGTGCCGCGCAGTTGAGCGCCTCGGGTGCGATCTCCAGGCTCCAGCCGGTCAGCTCCGCCAGGGGCGCGTATTCCAGGTTGGTCAATCCCGATTCCGCCGGCAGGAACAGGTTCCACAGGCCACGTTCTTTGGCCCTGGCCTTGAGTTCCTCGATGATCGGCGGCACGGTGTGTTCGTTCGGGCCGGCATCGTCGCGGTAGCGGTCGTAATCGGCCTCTGCTCCAAAGACGTACTCCGTCATGAAGTCGGACAACCGCTTGTGGTAGTCGATCGCCTTGGCCGACATCGCGAAGTCCATTCCGCCACGATAGGACACGCGCGATATGGCTCGCGGCCGACGGTGGTCCCGAACGCGCACGATGGACGTCATGACGGAAACTCGCTCCCCATTCCCGCCGTTCACCCTCGAAACCGCGACCCGGAAAGTCCAGGCCGCAGAGGATGCCTGGAACACCTGCGACCCCGACCACGTCAGCCGGGCCTACACGATCGATTCGCAATGGCGAAACCGCGACGGGCACATCGTCGGCAGGGACCAGATTGTGGCCTTTCTGACCCGGAAGTGGCACCGCGAACTCGACTATTCGCTGCGCAAGAGTCTGTGGGACTTCCACGACAACCGCATTGCGGTGCGGTTCCAGTACGAGTCCCGTGACCTCGCCGGACGGTGGTACCGCAGCTACGGCAACGAGCTGTGGGAGTACACGCCGTCGGGATTGATGGCGCGGCGCGAAGCCAGCATCAACGACGTGCCGATCGACGAATCCGAGCGCCGCTATTTCGGACCTCGTCCGGCGTCCGAACACGGCCAAGACATCCCGCTCTGGTAGCTGCACACCGAGGAGGTATACCGGCGCCGCACAGCCGGAGGGCGGCTGATGGCCGGCTGCCTCTCGTTGCGCAACACAACGCCATCTTGTGGCGCCACAACATCACGACCGCTACTGAATGCGCTTCGGGTAGCGCAGCATCGACCCGAGAGAGCCGATCGACTTCCGGCAGGTATGTTGCGCTGGGTGATCACTCGTCCGTGGTGAAACAGTCCACGCGTTATGGTGGCCGGGCAGCGGCATATTCATCGGGGCAGAAAGTACGGGAAAGTAGATGTCCGCGTCATGACAGATTCGAAGACGACGGTTGGGGTAGTCGCCGAGTCAGGTGCCGACGAGCGGCGCGTCGCATTGGTGCCGAAGGCGGTCGCGCCGCTGGTGAAAAGCGGTGCAAGCGTCATCGTGGAAGCCGGGGCCGGCGAGCGCGCGCAGATTCCCGACGAGCTGTACACCGACGCCGGCGCCACCATCGGGGATGCCTGGGCCGCCGATGTCGTGGTCAAGGTCGCACCGCCGACAGCAGCCGAGGTCAGCAGGTTGCGTCGCGGGCAGACGCTGATCGGCTTTTTGGCACCTCGCAACGCCGACAACTCGATCGGTGCGCTCACCGAAGCCGGTGTGCAGGCGTTCGCGCTCGAGGCCGTCCCACGGATCTCGCGAGCCCAGGTCATGGATGCGTTGTCGTCGCAGGCCAACGTGGGCGGGTACAAGGCCGTGCTGCTGGCGGCCTCGGAGTTGACCCGGTTCTTTCCCATGCTGACAACGGCGGCGGGAACGGTGAAGCCGGCCAGCGTTTTGGTGCTCGGTGTGGGTGTGGCCGGGTTGCAGGCGCTGGCTACGGCCAAACGGCTGGGTGCGCGGACCTCCGGCTATGACGTGCGTCCGGAGGTGGCCGATCAGGTGCGTTCGGTCGGGGCGCGATGGCTCGATGTGGGCATTGACGCATCCGGTGAGGGTGGGTACGCCCGTGAGCTCACCGAAGACGAACGCGCGCAGCAGCAGAAAGCTTTGGAAGAGGCGATCAGCGGCTTCGACGTGGTGATTACCACCGCGCTGGTCCCGGGCCGCCCGGCGCCACGGCTGGTGACCGCTGCCGCGGTGGAAGCGATGAAGCCCGGCAGCGTGGTGGTGGACCTGGCCGGGGAAAACGGCGGCAACTGCGAGCTCACCGAACCCGGACAGACCGTGGTCAAGCACGACGTCACCATCGCCTCGCCGCTGAACCTGCCGGCGACGATGCCCGAGCACGCCAGCGAGCTCTACAGCAAGAACATCACGGCGGTGCTAGAGCTGTTGATCAAGGACGGCAAGCTGGCCCCGGACTTTGACGACGAAATCGTCGCGGCGTCCTGTGTGACCCTCGAAAAGGATTGAGAGGACTCCTAGATGTACGACGAACTGCTGGAAAACCTGGCGATCCTGGTGCTGTCCGGATTCGTCGGGTTCGCGGTGATCTCCAAAGTGCCCAACACGTTGCACACCCCGCTGATGTCAGGGACCAACGCCATCCACGGCATCGTCGTGCTCGGTGCGCTGGTGGTGTTCGGGCAGGTCGAACACCCATCGATCGCCGTGCAGATCGTCCTGTTCGTTGCCGTCGTGTTCGGCACGCTGAACGTCATCGGCGGCTTCATCGTCACCGACCGGATGCTGGGCATGTTCAAGGGGAAGAAACCGGCACCCGCGAAGACCAAGGAGCCGGCGGCGAAATGAACTACCTGGTCACCGTCCTCTACCTCATCTCGTTCTCGCTGTTCATCTATGGGCTGATGGGCCTTACCGGACCCAAGACCGCGGTGCGCGGCAACTTGATCGCCGCGGTGGGCATGACCCTCGCCGTCGCCGCCACGCTGGTCATGATCAGGCACACCAGCCAATGGCCGCTGATCATCGCCGGCCTGGTCGTCGGCGTCGTGCTCGGCGTACCGCCGGCGCGGCTGACCAAGATGACGGCCATGCCGCAGCTGGTGGCGTTCTTCAACGGCGTCGGCGGTGGAACCGTCGCGCTGATCGCGCTTGCGGAGTTCATGGAGACCGCCGGCTTTTCCGCCTTCCAGCACGGCGAATCGCCGACCGTGCACATCGTGGTGGCCTCGTTGTTCGCCGCGATCATCGGGTCGATCTCGTTCTGGGGCTCGATCATCGCGTTCGGCAAGTTGCAGGAGATCATCTCGGGCCGCCCGATCGGCCTCGGGAAGGCGCAGCAGCTGATCAACCTGCTGCTGCTGGGAGCGGCCGTCGCGGCTGCGGTGGTCATCGGTCTGGACGCGCATCCCGGAACCGGCGGGGTGTCGTTGTGGTGGATGGTCGGTCTGCTGGGCGCCGCCGGCGTGCTGGGTCTCATGGTGGTGTTGCCGATCGGCGGCGCCGACATGCCGGTGGTCATCTCGCTGCTGAACGCCATGACGGGCCTGTCGGCCGCGGCGGCGGGGTTGGCGTTGAACAACACCGCGATGATCGTGGCGGGCATGATCGTCGGCGCGTCCGGCTCGATCCTGACCAACCTGATGGCCAAGGCGATGAACCGCTCCATCCCCGCAATCGTCGCGGGCGGTTTCGGCGGTGGCGGCGTGGCACCCAGCGGCGAGGGTGGCGGAGACAAGCAAGTCAGGTCCACTTCGGCCGCCGACGCCGCGATTCAGATGGCCTACGCCAACCAGGTGATCGTGGTGCCGGGCTACGGCCTGGCCGTCGCGCAGGCGCAGCACGCCGTCAAGGACCTGGCCAACCTGCTGGAAGACAAGGGTGTGCCGGTGAAATACGCGATCCACCCGGTCGCCGGCCGGATGCCCGGGCATATGAACGTGCTGCTGGCCGAGGCCGAAGTCGATTACGACGCGATGAAGGACATGGACGACATCAACGACGAGTTCGCTCGCACCGACGTCACCATCGTCATCGGCGCCAACGACGTCACCAACCCGGCGGCCCGCAACGAGACGTCCAGCCCGATCTATGGCATGCCGATCCTCAACGTGGACAAGTCGAGGTCGGTGATCGTGCTCAAGCGGTCGATGAACTCCGGGTTCGCCGGCATCGACAACCCGCTGTTCTACGCAGAGGGCACCACCATGTTGTTCGGCGACGCGAAGAAATCGGTGACAGCAGTCGCCGAGGAACTCAAGGCTCTATAACCCGGGTTGGTCCCAGTCGCCGGGTTTCGCTGGATCCTTAGACGGGCGGGTACGCCGGTGGCGGGTATCCGTTGCCGTCTTCGACTCCACGGAGGCCCCAGGTGAGATATCCGAAGAAGAATTCGATCTCGTCGCTCACGTCGTAGTCCGGACTCGGATCCATGAGGTCACCTCTCGACTCGCGACTTGGTTCGTCACGGAGTCTAGTCCTCTCCGCGTCGGTGCGACAGGCGGCAGCGGCCTTGCCTAAACTGTCCAACCAGTTGATTGATACTTTGCTTCTAACCGTGCTTCTACCGGGGCCCTTTCCGGGCCCTTTCCGGCCCGGCCCGGCAGCGACGATAGTGAGTACAGATGCCATCCGAAAGTGGCCTTTCGCGCCGTGAGGAGTTAATGGCCGTCGCCACCAAGCTGTTCGCGGCTCGCGGCTATCACGGCACCCGGATGGACGACGTCGCCGATGTGATCGGGCTGAACAAAGCGACCGTCTACCACTACTACGCCAGCAAGGCGCTGATCCTCTTCGACATCTACCGCCAGGCCGCCGAGGGCACGCTGGCCGCCGTGCACGACGATCCGTCCTCGACGGCTCGCGAAGCGCTTTACCAGTACACCGTCCGGCTGCTCACCGGGATCGCGGACAATCCCGAACGGGCCGCCGTGTACTTCCAGGAGCAGCCCTACATCACCGAATGGTTCACCACCGAACAGGTTGCCGAGGTCCGCGAGAAGGAAGCTCAGGTCTACGAGCACGTGCACGGCCTGATCGACCGCGGGATTGCCAGTGGCGAGTTCTATGAGTGCGACTCGCATGTGGTGGCACTGGGCTACATCGGGATGACCCTGGGCAGCTACCGCTGGCTGCGGCCGAGCGGACGGCGCACGGCCAAGGAAATCGCCGCCGAGTTCAGCACCGCACTGCTGCGCGGGCTGATTCGCGACGAGACGATCCGCGAACAGTCTCCGCTGGGACCTTAGGACCTGCCGGGCCTCAGCAATTGTTCACCGGCGGGATCAAGTGCAGTATCGAGCCGGCCGCACAGCTCAGCACGGACAGCCCCGTCACACTCGGCTGACCGAAGCTCAACGACAGGCCTGGATTCAAGGACGGAACGTACGGATAGGTATCCGGCAGGTAGGCCGGCGGCAACAGCCCGATATCCACCAGGGCCCCCTGCGGTCCCTGAACGGCCCCCTTGGCCAGGTCGAAGCCGACAGTGAACGGGTCAACTATCTGGAACAGGCGGGCAGGGGTGGGAATGTTCGCATAGTCGGCGCCGACTCCCATGTTGCCGTAGCCCAGGTCCACGAGCACCCGCAGGTCCGGCTGGATCAGGTCGGCAAGCGGTGGACCCAGATAAGGGATGTCACGAATCGGCTGCACCAGCGGCAGATTCTGGGTCAACAACATGTAGTAGTGGGTGTTGCCGGTGTAGCCCGGAGACGTCGGCAAAGGTATCGCGTTGCCGACCTGGGTGGCCGTCAGATTTTGGTACGTGTCGTGCAAGTAGAAGTAGCCCATGATGGCGTTGACGTCCGACAAGACATGGAGCGGGTATTGCGGCGCGGAGGCGATGCCCTCGTATTGGATCGTGTACATGTAGGTCGGGTAGGGACTATTCGGCGGAGTTGCACCATTGAATGGCACATCCAGGAGCGGGATGTAAAAGCCGGGGAAGCGCTCGAGGATACCGCCGTCGGGGTTGTTGGGATTACTGGCCAGCACGAAGGACAGTTGGCTGGCATGAGGTGCCCCCATCGCCATGAGAGCGTTGATTTCGTTGGTGGCGATTGTGGCGCTCTGCGAGTAGCCGAAGACAACGACGCTATTTCCCAGGGTGTTGATCTGGTGATCGATCTCGTTGTTCAGCAAAGTGACGCCCTGGGCGACGGACTGGCCAAACGTCAGATTGCCGGTAACCGGCCAGAACTGCTCGGGGGTGAACAAGCCTTGCGGTATGGCCCCCGGAAAAAGGGGCTGGATGTAAGCGTTGTTGATGGTCGTCACGTAGGCGGGGTCGGGTTGCGGGTTATCGGTGCCGCCCATGATCAACGCTGTTAACGGGTCCGCGGATGCGAACTTCACCATCGAAGTCAGCGCGCCGATCCCGCTGGATGTGCCAGTGCCGACCGGCGTTTGCCCCAACAGCGTCTCGATCGGCGCGTTGAATGCGCCGAGCGCGTTCGAGACCGCAACTGTGTTGGCCGCCTCCGTTTCCGCATAGGCGCTGCCCGCGGCGGCCAGTGCCGCGTTGAACTCAGCGTGAAACGCCGCCGCCTGCTTGATAACCGCTTGGTACTCCCGGCTGTGTGCGCCAAATACGTTCGCGATGGCCGCCGACACCTCATCGCCTGCTGCTGCGAGCACACCAGATGTCGGGCCTGCGGCAGCCGCATTGGCCGTGCTGATCGCCGAACGAATCCCCTCTAGATTCGCGGCCGCAGTCGCCAACATCTCCGGGGCGGTGAGCACGTACATCTCTCGTCCTCCCTGACGACTGGGGCGAACCTATCGCTGGTTAACGGGAGCGTAGAGCGGTTCTGCCAGGAAGTCCGGCGTTTTCGCAAGCTCTGGTAAACGCTCAAGGCCATGGAAATTGCCGCCGATTTCAGCACTGCGTTGCTGCGCTGGCTGATTCGCGGCGAGTCGATCCTTAGCAGGTGATCAATTCAAGATAGGTGGAATCAAATGTAGTACGTCCCCGAGGCCGCCACTCAGCACAGATAGCGCCGTCACTTGCGGCTGGCCGAGGTAGATATTCAGGCCCGGATCGATGGATGGAACCCACGGGTAGGTGTTCGGGAAATAGGACGGCGACAGCAATCCGGCTTCCACCCCGATTTCGACCGCAGCGCCATAGGGTCCCTGCACGGCCCCCAAGGCCAGGTCGGGGATGACAGTGAACGGGTTGGGAATCGAGAGCAGCCCGGCTGGGGTGGGAACATTCGCATAGTTGAGGCCCGGTCCGTAGTCGCCGTAGCCCAAGTCAACGAGGACCCGCAGGTCGGGCTGGAATATGTCGGCGATCGGGGGACCAACATAGGGGATGTCACGAATCGGCTGGACCAGCGGCAGGTCCTGAGCCATCAGCATGTAGTACTGGGTGCTGCCGGTGTAGCCCGGAGACGTCGGCAACGGCACAGCGTTGGCAACCTGCGCGGCCGTGAGATCCGGGTAGTTGCCGTGCACGAAGAAGTAACCCATGACGGCGTTGACGTCCGACAGGACGTTGAGCGGGTATCGCGGAGCGTTGGCGATGCCGTCGTATTGAGCTGTGTAAATGTGAGTCGGGTAGGGGCTGTTCGGCGGAGTTGCACCATTGAATGGCACGTCCAGGAACGGGATGTAAAAGCCGGGGAAGCGCGAGAGGAGGCCGCCGTCGGGGTTGTTGGGATCACCGATCAGCACGAAGGACAGGTCGTCTGGATGGGGCGCGCCGGACGCCATGAGGGCGCTGATTTCATTGGTGGCTATCGTGGCGCTCTGCGAGTAGCCGAAAACGACGACCTTGTTCCCCAGGGCCAGCTGGTCATTGATCGCGGTATTCAACAGAGTTACGCCCTGGGAGACGGACTGGTTGAACGTCAGGTTGCCGAGCTGGGGGGTGACCGGCCAGAACTGCTCCGGCGTGAACAGGCCTTGCTTGATGGCCCCCGGGAAGAGGGGCTGGATGTACTTGTTGTTGATGTCCGTGACGTACTTGGAGTCGGGTAGCGGGTTACTGGTGCCGCCCATGATCAGCGCCGTTACCTGACTCGAAGATGCCATGTTCACTATCGAACTCAGACCGGTGATCCCGCTGGACCCGCCGGTGCTGACCGGGGCGCCTCCCAATAGCGACTGGATCGGCGCGTTGATCGTGCCCAGCGCATTCGACACCCCCCCATTCACCAGGGCCGCGTTGGCGGCCTCGGCTTGCGCGTAGGCGTTCCCCGCGGCGGCCAACGCCTGGGTGAACTCGCTATGGAACGCTGCCGCTTGCTTGACGATCGCCTGGTACTCCTGGCCGTATGCGCCGAATAGGTTCGCGATGGCTGCCGACACCTCATCTCCGGCCGCTGCAAGCACGCCGGATGTTGGTGCCGCCGCCGCCGCGTTGGCCGCGCCGATAGCCGAAGCAATCCCGTCCACGTCCGTGGCTGCCGACGCCAAGATCGCAGGGGCAGTGAGCACGTACGACATCTCCCCGTCCTTTACAAACTCGGCTCGTGCCGACGAAACCGGACCGACCCGTAACCGCTGGTATTGGGTATTTACCGAGAGTAGAGCTGTCCTGCCGGGAAGTCCGGCGTTTGGACCAAAGCTTTTCCGACAGCGGCTAGACGCCGGTTTTCAAGTGTTTGTCGAGGAAGGCGAGCTGGTCAGCGACGACACGCTCGAAGGCGTCGTCGACATAGATCGCGAAATGGCCTTCGGGATATACCTCGACCTCACCGCGGGGAGCCTTGGCCGCATAGCGCAGGGTCGGGCCGGCGGGCGCCACCGAGTCGGTTTCGCACACGCAGAACAGGATCGGGCAGGCGATCTTCGCGGCGAGCCGGCCCGGGCGGTAGGTGATGACCTTCAGCCCGATGCGGGCGGCGACCTCGTTGCGCAGCTCCACGCCCTCCGGTACCAGCCTGAGGTAGCCCGCGTAAGCGTCGGGTGCGGTCATCAACGCAAGCTCTGTCGGCCTACCTGCCGTCGGGACCATCACCGGAGGTTTCCCCAGTCCGGCTCCGATGAGGTCGCGCACTGCCCGCGCGCTGATGCGTGCGGCGGTCACCGGGTTTAGCGCGCGGATGGAGGCGACGCCGTCGGTAAACGGACATTGGGCCACGACGGCGGCGATGCCTGGCAGCCGGGCTGCCGTCGCGATCACGTGTCCACCGCCAAAAGACGTGCCCCACAGGCCGATTCGGTTGTGGTCGATGTCCGGAAGGCTGCGCGCGTAGGCGACGGCGGCCGCCCAGTCCGCCAGCTGCATCTTGATGTCGAGCAGCTGGCGGGGTTGGCCCTCGCTGTCGCCGAAGTTGCGGTAGTCGAACACCAGACAGGCGTAGCCGGCCGCACTGAATCTTTCGGCGTAGGCATCCAGCCGCATGGTGCGCACCGCGCCCAGGCCGTGCGCCATCACCAGCAGCGGCGCGGCGCCGCTGCTCGCAGGCCGATAAAGCCACGCGCTGATCCGGTCGTCACCGGAGGTGAACCAGACATCCTCACGTTGCGGCATAAGCGCCACCATAGTGCCGCCGCGCCCCATCGAAAATTATGGACTACTGTCTAGAAAAGTTCGAGCGTTCGGGAGACGGAGGACACTCATGGCGATCCGCGTCGCTCATGTCGGCACCGGAAATGTCGGTCGGCTGGCCCTGACCGAACTCGTCACCAACGCAGCGTTCGAATTGACCGGGCTGTGTGTGTCAACGCCCGAAAAGGTGGGCAAGGATGCCGGAGCGCTGGCCGGAGTCGACGTCGAGGCGGGTATTGCGGCCGTCGCCGACCTCGACGCTGTGCTGGCTACCGGACCCGAGTGCGTCGTCTACTGCGCCATGGGCGATACCCGGCTGCCCGACGCGATGGAAGATGTCCGGCGCATCCTGGCCGCGGGCTTCAACGTCGTCGGGTCTTCGCCGGGGCTGCTGCAATACCCGTGGGGCGTTATGCCCGGCAAGTACATCGCCCGCATCGAAGATGCTGCCCGGCAAGGCAATTCGAGCATCTTCATCAACGGTGTCGACCCGGGATTCGCCAACGACCTGATCCCGTTCGCGCTCGCGGGGACCTGCCAGCGCATCGAGCAGGTGCGTTGCATGGAAATCGCCGATTACGCCACCTACGACGGCTCCGAGGTCATGTTCGACGTCATGGGGTTCGGCAAGCCCCTGGACGAAATCCCGATGCTGCTGCAACCGGGCGTGCTCAGCATCGCCTGGGGGGCGGCGATCCGTCAGCTGGCGGCCGGCCTTGGCATCGAGCTCGACGAGATCACCGAGTCATATGAGCGCGAACCGGCGCCGGAAGCCTTCGACATCGCGGTGGGACGCATTCGGCAGGGCGCACTGGCCGCGTTGCAGTTCGAGATCCGCGGCATGGTCAATGGCCGACCGGCCATTGTCATCGAGCACATCACCCGGCTGCGCCCCGACCTGCGGCCTGACTGGCCGCAACCGGCTTCAGGCGGCGGCTCGTATCGCGTCGAGATCGTCGGGGAGCCGTCCTACGCCGTGGACATCTGCCCGACCAGCCGCAAGGGCGACCACAATCACGCCGCGATCGTCGGAGCCGCGGGGCGGATCGTCAACGCCATCCCCGCGGTGATCGCGGCGCCACCGGGTATCAGGACCACGCTGGACCTGCCGCTGGTCACCGGAAAAGGGCTCTACACGCCAAGCGACCTGATGGTCACCTAATCGAAAGGACTCGGCCTTCATGGGACATGTAGGACGCGTAGCGGGCAAAGTTGCACTGATCAGCGGCGGTGCCCGGGGGATGGGCGCCTCACACGCGCGCCTGCTGGTGGCCGAAGGCGCCAAGGTGGTGATCGGCGACATTCTGGACGACGAGGGCAAAGCGCTGGCCGATGAGATCGGCGACTCCGCGCGCTACGTCCACCTCGACGTGACGCAGCCCGACCAGTGGGACGCCGCGGTCGCGACGGCAACAGGCGAATTCGGGAAGCTCGACGTGCTGGTCAACAACGCCGGCATCGTCGCGCTCGGGCAACTGAAGAACTTCGATCTGGGCAAGTGGCAGAAAGTGATTGACGTCAACCTGACCGGCACGTTCCTGGGCATGCGGGTGGCGGTCGAGCCGATGACCGCAGCCGGGGGAGGCTCGATCATCAACGTGTCGTCCATCGAGGGGCTGCGGGGCGCACCGGCTGTGCACCCGTATGTCGCGTCCAAGTGGGCGGTACGCGGCCTGGCTAAGTCCGCGGCCTTGGAGTTGGCGCCGTTGAACATCCGGGTGAACTCGATTCACCCGGGCTTCATCCGCACTCCGATGACCGCCAAACTGCCGGAAGACCTGGTCACCGTTCCGCTGGGCCGCCCCGGCGAGTCGAGGGAAGTGTCGACGTTCGTCGTGTTCCTCGCCAGCGACGATTCGTCCTACGCGACCGGCAGCGAGTTCGTCATGGACGGCGGCCTGGTGACCGACGTGCCACACAAACAGTTGTAACGGTGCTATAACCGCGAGCATGCTGCGCAGCCTGGCGACCGCGGTGGGTTGGAACCACGTCGTCACCGACCCCGACGTACTGGCCGGCCGCAGCGTCGACCACACCGGCCGCTATCGCGGCCGGGCCGGCGCGCTGGTGCGGCCGGGTTCGGCCGAAGAGGTCGCCGAGGTGTTGCGGGTGTGCCGGGACGCCGGGGCGTACGTCACCGTCCAAGGTGGTCGCACCTCGTTGGTGGCCGGCACCGTGCCCGAGCACGACGATGTGCTGGTATCCACCGAAAGACTGTGTGCGGTAAGCGATGTCGACACCATCGAGCGACGTATCGAGGTCGGTGCCGGAGCCACACTGGCGGCGGTGCAGCATGCCGCGACCGCGGCCGGCCTGGTGTTCGGCGTGGACCTGTCGGCCCGCGACACCGCGACCGCCGGCGGCATGGCCTCGACGAACGCCGGTGGCCTGCGCACGGTCCGCTACGGCAACATGGCTGAGCAGGTCGTCGGCCTGGACGTGGCGCTGCCCGACGGGTCGGTGCTGCGCCGGCACAGCCGGGTGCGCCGTGACAACACCGGCTACGACCTGCCGGCGTTGTTCGTCGGCGCCGAAGGCACTCTCGGCGTCATCACCGCGCTGGATCTGCGGCTGCACCCCACACCGTCGCATCGGGTGACGGCGGTCTGCGGGTTCGACGACCTCGAGGCGCTGGTCGAGGCCGGCCGCGTGTTCCGCGACGTGGACGGCATCGCCGCGCTGGAGTTGATCGACGGCCGGGCCGCCGCGCTGACGGGCGAGCATCTCGGGGTGGGTGCCCCGGTCGAGGGTGACTGGCTGCTGTTGGTGGAACTGGCCGCCGATCACGATCAGACCGACCGGCTCGCCGCCCTGCTCAGCGGCGCGCAGGTGCGCGGCGAGCCCGCGGTCGGCGTGGATGTGGCCGCGCAGCAACGGTTGTGGCGCACTCGCGAATCGCTGGCCGAGGTCCTCGGCGTGTACGGTCCGCCGCTGAAGTTCGACGTTTCGCTGCCCCTGTCGGCGATCGGCAGGTTCGCCCGCGACGCGGTCGCGTTGGTGCTCGCGCATGTTCAGGAGGCGCTGCCGGTGTTGTTCGGCCACATCGGTGAGGGCAACCTGCACCTCAACGTGCTGCGCTGCCCGCTCGAGCGGGAGCAGGCGTTGTACGCGGCGATGATGGACCTCATCGCTGACTGCGGTGGCAATGTCAGTTCCGAGCACGGCGTCGGCAGCCGCAAGCGGCCTTATCTGGGCATGTCGCGGGAGGCCGCCGACATCGCCGCGATGCGGACCATCAAGGCGGCGCTGGACCCGACCGGCTACCTCAACGCCGCAGTGTTGTTCGACACCCTTTAGTCGGTGCCCTTGATGCCGCAGGCGTGGCGCAACTGCGCCAGGAACTGATCCGCGTCGTCGCTTCGGACCACGTAGTGCGAGATCGCGATCCGGATCACCGTCGCCGCTTTCACCGCGGCGTTGGGTCCGGGAAGGAGCCGTTGCAGACCTTCGCGCATCTCCGGGATGACGCGGGAAACCTGCGGGATGACATGCTCGGGTTCCACATCGACCATGCGCACACCGGAGTAGGAGTACTGGTAGTCGACGATGAACCGCAGCGCGGCGTCGAGCCTGTCGACGCCCTTCAGCCCTGCGGTCGCCCTGGCCAAACCGCTTTCGAAGACCTGGCGCTCGTAGCGCGAGAATGCCGAGAGCAGTTCGTCTTTGGACGCGAACCAGCGGTACAGCGTGGGGCGGGATACTCCGGCCTGGGTCGCGACTTCTGAGAGGCTGAGCTTGGTTTTGCCGCTGCGGGCCAGTACCTCGGCGGTGGCCGCGAGGATCCGCTGGCGAGTTGAGGTGTCGGTCTCGGTCTCGGTCATGTTCGTCGCGTGGGCCGCCCGGCTCATTTCTGTCGCTCCGGACGCCGGCGCACCAGCACCGACTGCTGTATGGCGCCGATTGCACCCTGTTCGTCAAACAGTGTGCCGACCGTCGTTCCGATCCCGTCCGGGCCGTAGTTGGTCTCCGCGCGAATACCGATCCAATCACCCTCGGGGATCCGGAACACGTGCACGGCCAGATCGGTGTTGAGGAACGTCCACTTCGTGATGTCCAGTTTGCTGCCGATGCCGTTGGCGCAGTCGGCCACCGCGAAGAGCCGTTCCAACTGTGTCATGGTCTCGCCATTGACGAGGTCCACTGTCGGCTTGATCCAGGATTCTCCCGGGCCTTGGTTCAGCGGTTCGGTCAGCCAGAGCCACTCCAGGCTGTGCACGTAGTTGCGGTCCCAATCCTTTGCTTTCAGGTTGCGGTCGCGCGCCTCGGTGAGCGGGCGGGGCGGGACTGCCGCTGCGTGGGCAATGGCCTGGGTGTCGAGCTGCTGCAGCCGCCAACCGCTGGCGCGGGCGACCGGCCGGGGCTCGCCGTCGGGGCCCAGCGCCAGCATCTCGGCGCTCACCAGCTCGATCTGCTTGCCGGTGCGTTCGAGTTTCGGCCGCACCCACAGCTCACCCTCGGAGGGCACCGCACCCAACAAGTCGACGACGACCCGGCTGAGCCGGGTGTCGTCGCGTCGGGAGCACCGCTGAAGCGCTCGGACCAGCAGCGCCGACACCGGCGCGGCGTGCTGTATCGCGGCCGACCAGGTGCCTCGCGCCAGGTCCGTCGCCTTGAATTTTTCGCCCAGCTCGTCGGCGTCATCGATCAGCTCGTAATAGGAGTCGGTCATTCGTCCACCTGTTCGTCGTCAGGGCAGGCCGGCGCCAGGGGTGGCAACCGTCACTGCGTCCAGCCGGGAGTGCCGGGTGCCGACCAGCCGCTTGGGGTACGCGTCGGTGCTCGACAGCAGAAACAGCGTGCGGCGTCCGGGGCCGCCGAGCGTGCACGCGATGGCCACCCGCTCGCCCATGTCGATGCGGTCGGTCACCTCGCCGCCCGCGGTGATCCGCTCGAACTGGTGAGCCAGCGTCATCGATGTCCACACCCCGCCGTCAGCGTCGAGCGCGATGCCGTCGGGCGGCCCGTCCAGCCCGTCGGCGAAGACGCGGCGGTCGCGCAGTGCTCCGTCGTCGTCGATGGTGAACGCACTCAGCCGTCGGCCCATGGACTCGGCGACGATCAAGGCCCTGCGGTCCGGTGTGATGACCATCCCGTTGGGAAAGTCCAGGTCCTCGGCGACGACGGTCGCGCTGTCGTCGGGATCGAGCCGGATGATGACGCCGCCCGAGAACGCCTGTGAGCCGATATAGGCCCGGCCCACGTCGTCGATGACCATGTCGCCGAGGTTGGCCGGTGCGAGATCGGTGAGGTCGGCGACGGTGTGGACGGTTTCGCCGTCGTAGCGCAGTACCTGCCGGTCTTCGGCCGAGGCGATGAGCAGCGACCCGTCGGGGCGGAAACCCAGGCCCGACGGGCTGCGGCCCGGCAGTGGCAACGTGGTCAGCGACCCGCGCATGTCCGAGGTGTGTACGGCTTCGCCCAGCATGTCGGAGAACCACAGCAGCCCCTCGAACCAGCGTGGCCCTTCGCCGAAGCAGAAGCCATTGGCCAACGGTGTCGGGATCATCTGGTCATACCTTTACAAAACACCGCAAAAGTGTCACGCACCGCGGCCATCACTGTCAACGCGGGCGCCGCGCGCAGGTGAGCTTTACAAATAATGCGCAAAATGTCACGCTGGGCCGTGAGCTGCTGTCGCGACTCGTCCGTCGTGGGATAGCGAGAGGTGAGCGCATTTGACGACAGATTCTGGACAGGCCCAATGGTCGGTCGACGGCCTGCTCGAACTATTCGAGGTGCAGGCCGATGGGCCCGATCGGTTCACTGCAGACACCGGCATTGCCGGGCAGGACGACCGGCAGGTGGTGGAAGGCACCCAGGTAGTCGCGCAGGCGATTGTCGCCGTGGCGAAACGATTCGAGGGAAAGTCGGTGCGCTCGGCGCATGCGGTGTTCGCGCGCGCCATCACCGTCGGCCCGCCGGTCGAACTCGTCATCGACGTTGTGCACGAAGGCCGCTCTACTGCTACCGCCATCGTCGCCGCGCAGCAGAACGGCCGACGCTGCCTGACCGTGACGGTCCTGGCCGACGTCCCGACGGGCGACGTGATCCGCCATCATCTGCCGCGGCCCGACGTTGCGCCTCCCGCGGAGGCCAACGTGTCCGAGATGCCGATGCTAGGGCGCGAACTGCGGCTCGTCGACGTGGTTGACGTCAACAGTCCCGACGAGGTGGGGCCGCCTGAGCTGTACGCGTGGCTGCACTATGAGCCCATCCCGACCCGTGACGACCTGGCCAAGGCGCTCGTCGCGTATTTCACCGGCCACCTTGGGATTTCGACCACCATGCGGGCGCACCTGGGCATCGGTACCAGCCAGGCGCACCTGACGGTGTCCACCGCGCCGATGACGATCTCGGTCGCGTTCCACGAACCGGTGCGCTGGGACGGTTGGCTGCTCTACACCCACGAGAGCACTCAGGTCGGTGCGGGGATGTCGTATGTCCGCGGCGCCGTGCACACCGAGCAGGGCGAGCTCATCGCGTCCTTTGCCCAGGAAGCGCTGATCCGGCCGCTGCGCACCAGCGACACCTCGATCGACTCCCGGTCGCGGTTCTAAATCCCATGCGCTTCAGCATCACCCACCCGATGCACAGCCATCCTTACAATCCGGAGTTGCTGAGTGGGGCCAGTATTGCGACGGTGGCTGCGGCAGCCGAAGCGGCGGGGGTGCACGGGTTCGGCTTCACCGACCACCCGGCGCCATCGCAGCGATGGCTGGAAGCCGGGGGACATGACGCCCTAGATCCTTTTGTCGCACTGGGTTTCGCGGCGGCCCAGACCACGACACTGCGCCTGATCCCCAACATCGTGGTGCTGCCCTATCGAAATCCGTTCGTGGTGGCCAAATCCGGCGCGACGCTGGACCTGCTCTCGGGTGGCCGATTCACCCTCGCGGTCGGCGTGGGTTACCTCAAAAGGGAATTCGCGGCACTGGGTGTGGACTACGACGAGCGTGCCGAGCTGTTCGAAGAGGCGCTGCAGGTGATCCGGGCGGTGTGGACCTCCGACGACATGTCTTTTGCCGGAAGGCATTTCACTGCGCGTGGAATCACCGCGCACCCCCGCCCGGTCACCAGTCCACATCCGCCGATCTGGATCGGTGGCAACACGACGGCGGCCCGACAGCGAGTTGCCCAGTACGGCGATGGCTGGTGTCCGTTTCCGGCCCCGGCGGGCCTGGCCAGGACTGCGGGCACCGCCGTCATCGATTCCTTGGAGGGCCTTGCCGCCGGCATCGACGACTTGCGGCGTCGATGCGACGCGGCGGGCAGGGACTGGTCGGCAATCGACGTGACCTTCACCAACTTCGACGGCGGCAGCCCCGCCAGCGACGAGTTCAACGCCGATGCCTACCTCGGCGGTCTGGAAAAACTGACGGCACTGGGCGTGACATGGGTACCCGTCAACCTGCCCGGCGACAGTCTGGCGAGCGCGCTCGAGAGCATCGATCGCTTCCGGAGCCAGGTCATCGGCGTGATCTGAATGGACTTCTCGCGGGTCACGCTCTCCGACGACGACAAGGCCTTCCGTGATCAGACAAGGGCATTCGTGACCGAACACGTCACCGATGAAGTGCGCCGGCGCGATCGGGAAACGGGCGAAAACTTCGACGAGCAAGTGCATTTGGCGCTGGGCGCGGCCGGGTATCTGGCGGCGGACTGGCAGCCCGATTCCGACGGTGGATTCGGCCCTGTTCGCCGGCGAATCTTTGAGCTCGAGATTGCCCGGGCTCATACGCCCTGGTACCACTGGGGCACCACTTCCGTGGTCGCGCGGTTGGTAGAGCAATTTGCTACGGCGAAACTCAGCAGCCAAGTGTTGCCGGGAGTGCTGTCCGGCCACATCCGGCTGTGTCTGGGCTACACAGAGCCCGAAGGCGGATCCGATGTCGCCACCTGCAAGACCCGGGCGGTGCGCGATGGGGACGCGTGGATTATCAACGGCTCCAAGATGTTCACCTCGAACGCGCAGAACGCCAAGTATGTCTTTCTGCTCACCAACACCGATCCACAGGGGCCGAAACACAAGAACTTGACCATGTTTCTGGTGCCGCTCGATTCAGCGGGCATCGAGATTCAGGGCATCCGCACCCTGGACGGCGACCGCACCAACATCGTCTACTACAGCGACGTACGTGTCGACGACCTCTACCGGATCGGTGAGGTGAATGGCGGCTGGACGGTGATGCGCGCCGCGCTCGACTCCGAGCACGGTGTGGTCGACCGGGAAGACCATGGTCTGCAAAGCCATTCGGCGATGTCAGGCCACGGTGACCTGATGGCTGAGGCGGTGGACAAGGTCGCGGCACTCGTCGCGGAGGTAGACGACGAGTCCGTGAAGCACCGACTCGGACGTAGCGTCGCCCGGATGGAGGCGGCGCTGTCCACTCCCGGCATGTTCGGACGCGTAGCGATCGCCCAGACGATGCGCGATATCTCCGGGGATTTGATGGATGTATTGGGGTCGGCGTCCGCGTTGCCGACCGATACCCGGGGTTCCGCCGGTGACGGGGCGGTGGAGTACCTTTTCCGGCTGGCTTTACCGATGGGGATCTACGGCGGCACCCTCGAGGTGTTCCGCAACATGATCGCCCAGCACGAACTCGGGCTCGGCCGTCCCAACTACCGGCCCGGCAACTCCGCGACTACGTGAAGGCGCGTGGCGTCGAAGCTGAGAAATCCTTTGATGGGCAGGCTTTCGGGGAAGGGATCTTCATAACTCCAGGCGACGTCTTCGACGAAGGTGTCGTCCAGGGCAGCCGACCAGTATGTTGCCGCGCCTTTGTAGTTGCAGTAGCTCGACGTGTCGGATTTCCGCAGCAGATCGGCGCGCACCTGGGACGGCTCAACGTAGAGCCGGGGCTCGAGCGCGGTCTCGAAAACGATCATGGTGTCCTGGGTGTCCACCAGCGCGGTGCCGGCGAGGGAGACGCTGAGATGGCGCGTGGTGGGGCGGCAGTCGATGCGGTGGTACGGGTTCGGCGGGTAGTGGACGAGCTTGCGGCCCTCCTCCAACCAGGTGTCGACGGCGTCCCAGGGCACGTGGACGAAGCCCGGCGCTTCCGTCTCGGGCTCGGTCGGCAAGTCGCCGACCTCGTCCACCGGGAAGACGTAGCTGAGCGGGCGATCTCGCCGGTGCACCATCAGCGCCCGCTCGGTGTCGATCACCGGGCGCCCGTCCCGGAATGCCTGGATGCGGCGCGGATGTGGTTCGAGGTAAACAAGATTCGCGGGAACCGGAGGGCAGAATCGTCCCGCCGGATTCCTGCTGAGCGGACCACGTCCGGCGACCAGGCTCATCACGTTCCTCCGTGTCAGGCACCCGCAGCGCAGCTTTGCTCTGGTGCCAACCACCCCCTTCAACAGCGGCCGCGCTGTGGATAACGCGACCATGCCGAAGTTTGAGTCAGTGGAGCAAAGTCGACGCACACCGGCGCGTCGGGCACCGGTGCCACGATCGAACTTATGTCGAAGCTAGCGATCTTGTCGACGCTGCCGAAGGAGACTCGGTTTCCGTCGCGACGCTACTGCCGATGACGCTTGCCGCGCGGATGAGCAGGACTTCGCTTGCGAAGGGGTCGGGCATGAGCGAAGCGGTTCCCCCGACACTGTCCAGCACGAGTGGCCGGGTTGCTGCGCTACCAGCCGTCGGCGGCGTTGGAGCGTGCCGTGCGGTGTCGGGATCTGACCTGCCGCTTCCCTGGGTGCAGCCGCCAGGCCGTGTACTGCGATGTGGACAGAGAGGATGAGGTGTCACTCGCGGTGGCGGTCTGACTCTGATTTCGATTCACAAGGTTCCGTTCAACCGCCAGGATCCGAGCGCGGGCGGGTTGACGGTGTTCGAGAACCTCAAATACCTGTGCCGGCTACACCACAACATCAACCGCGTTGGCGATGCGCATTTGCCGATGCGCTACACGATTTACGTAGTCCGCGGCTTGTGCCGTCAGTGACGTACTCCTTGGACTATGACCGATCGCCACCGTCTGTACTGCTCGCGTACCGGGCGGCTTATCGCGTGAAGCACGATATGGATCGCCACCACCGATTTGGGGCCAGGCCCTATCGAAGCAGAGAGTATCGTGCCGATACAGCACATTCTGTGGGCCCGGGCCGGCCCGAAATATAGTGGAACATCTGGGACATAAAAAGGAGAAATTGAAAAATGTGGGCGCTAACGGTTGGCGCAATTATTCCCGGCACTGCATATTTCGTCATGGGCCTTGCAATGTTCTTTAACCCGGCTAAATTCTACAAGTTCATGGGTTACCGGTGGGAAATGACGCCGGGACTCCAGTCGCAAACGGAGTTCGCAGGTCTGTGGCACTTTGCGTACGCGATTCCTCTGCTCGCTGCCGCGGCCACCGGAAAGCTGGACGTGATTCGTCACCTGATAATTTTTGGTGGTTACCCCGTGGCTATCGCCATCTTTTATCAGCAGTGGAAAATGGTCACTAAGCACAAGGGCATGCCTCCCGGAAAACTCAAGAAGCTGCATCTGGCGCCTCTCACCATGATGAGTATCTACACGCTCGCCCTCTACTTTGGTACCTAAGGTTTGATTACCAGCCACTGGTTCCAGCCGCGACGACCGTCTGTTGATCATCTGACGGTGTTATCCGGAGCGCGTTCGCCGGCGTCCTAGAGTGTTCTTTAGCCATCTGGTGTCATCATCGGCTCAAGACCTTCGGCGGTTGGCGTGACACTCAGCCGGCTGACGGCACCGTCGTCTGGAACTCGCTTACCGGGCGGACCTATCGGACCTCCCCGGCCGGGGCTGGCCTGTTCCAGCGGGCCCGAAAACCGGCGTGTAGACCGCCGGCTCCGAACCGGCGGAGCAGGTCCAAACAACGGAGCAGCCGAATTGGCCGGGCGCGCAAGCGCAACCGGGAGCAGCGGCCCGTCAACGAGCAGCGGCGTTGGCTCGAGCAAGGGCGCAAAGAGGAGATCGCCGAGCGCGCATTCCGAAACCACATGCGCGACGCGCTGTTTCTATTCAAGGGCACGCCGAGCACCAGCCCGTTTTGCACTTGGGTGAACGATCCCCGAGAGCCGGAGGAACTACCCCCGGACTGGACACCCGACGAACCGGTCCTGAAGCCGTTGCCCGACGACCCACTCTTCTAGAACGGCTGATTAAGGTCCCAGTTATGGCGGGACCAGTAGAAGGCATCAAAGTTGTCGAGCTCGGGGTCTGGGTGGCCGGGCCGGCCACGGCCGGCATCCTGGCCGACTGGGGCGCCGACGTCATCAAGATCGAACCCCCGGCTGGGGACCCG
This sequence comes from uncultured Actinomycetota bacterium, assembly GCA_963763005.1. Taxonomy (GTDB): domain Bacteria; phylum Actinomycetota; class Actinomycetes; order Mycobacteriales; family Mycobacteriaceae; genus Mycobacterium. The sequence goes on along the minus strand of CAVXMI010000002.1, from coordinate 539,979 downwards.
GGGCGCATGTTCGGCCGGATGCTGGGATGCGATCTCGGGGTGAATCCGCCGTTCGAAATGGACAACCGCTCCAAGCGCAGCATCGTCTTGGACCTCACTACCAACACCGGCCGCGACACCGCCTTCGAATTGCTTTCCGATGCCGACGTTTTCGTCACCAACGTGCGCCCCGGGGCGTTGCAACGCCTGGGGCTCGACTTCGAGTCGGTGTCGCACCGCAACCCTGCGCTGGTCTACGGCCTGATCACCGGATACGGCGAAACCGGACCCGACGCCGGCCGCGCCGCCTACGACGTGGCGGCGTTCTGGTCGCGCGCCGGTGTCGCCCATCTGCTCACCCGGCCCGGCGACACGCCGCCGTTCCAGCGCGGCGGCATGGGCGATCACTCGGCCGGCATGACCCTGGCTGCCGCCGTGTGCGCGGCGCTGCTCGCCCGTGAGCGCACCGGAACCGGTCAGCTGGTGACCACCTCGCTTTACCGCCAGGGCGCTTACACCGTGAGCTTCGATCTCAACACTTACCTGCTGACCGGCCAACCGATCGCGATCGGGCAACGGGAGTCGATGGGCAACCCGTGCATGAACAACTACACCGCGGCCGATGGGCGGCGTTTCTGGATCGTCGGACTGGACGTCGATCGGCACTGGCCCGCGCTGTGTCGCGCCGTCGGCCGGCCCGAGTGGCTGACTGACCCCCGATACTGTGATGCCCGCTCCCGCGCAGCCAACGCCGTACAACTCGTCGCCGGTTTGGACGAGATCTTTGCGACCAGGTCGCTTGCCGAGTGGGCGGAAGTGTTCGCGGGCGAACCGGATTTCTTCTGGTCGCCGATCAACACCCTCGAGGATGTCATTGCCGACGAGCAGTTTCACGCCGCGGGCGGGATCGTCGACGTGCCCGACGGCGAATCGAGCGTGCCGATGGTGGCCACCCCGGCCGATTTCCATGGCACGCCGTGGGCGCCCCGTTCTGCGGCACCGGAACTCGGCCAGCACACCGACGAAGTTCTTGCCGAACTCGAGGCCGGCCGCAAGTCCTGAGCCCATCGGCGACCTTTACAAAATCGCGCGGAAATGTCACGCTGTCCGGTGAGCCGCGTCACCCGATTCGCCGAACCGGGCCAGAGGCGGTGGCAGCCGATGACAAGCGCGACAGGCCATGCTAAACGCACGAGTGGCTTCGTTGTTGTAAGAGGAATGAATCGATGGTCACTCCAACTTTCCACATCAGCGACTACCTGGAGAGAGGCTTCGAGAGAGGCAGGGCACGACGACACCGTGCGGACGGCGACTGTCTGCGATACCGACTCGACGTTGTGGCCGCCGGCGCGATTGACGTGGCGCAGGCCGCCGGCGGCTGGCTGTACGACCGGGTGATGGCGGGTTGGGAGGTGACTGCGCTGGTGCCGCATGGCTGCGATACCCGGCCGTTGCAGATACTCGGGGTGCGGGCTTCGGATCTGGACACGAAGCTGGCATCGGGGTTGGCCGTAACGGGCCCGGTGAGCCAGAGCCTGGCCGTCAGCGCCGAGGCATTCACCGCAGACGATCGCGTTCTTGAGAGGGTGCGCGAGGCACGGGGCCACCGGCTGACCGAAGTCGTCCTGTGGGGTGACGGGTGGCCCCTGGGGGTGAATCGCGGGATGACCAGAGTGCAGCACGTCCTCAGTGCCGCTGCCCGGGCGTTCAAGATCCAGGCCCTGATGGCGGCCGGAGTCCCTTGTCCCTCAATCGATCCCACTGAGACGCTGCTCAGCGACATGACATGGTCGGACTAGCCGGGCAACGATGAAGAAGTACTACGGCCACACGTTGCTCTACCTGCACGAGACGATCGCGCTGGGGTCCGGGCGCAGCGACCGGTTCACCGAGGTGTTCGTCGACACTTGCCAGCCGATGATGGACGAGCTGGGTGCCCGGTTGTTCGCGATCTGGGAATCCACCCCCTACAACGGTCAGTGGCCGCAAGTGACGATCATCTGGGAGATCGACGGGTTCGCCGACTACGCCAAGATCGGGGCCGCGCAGGCTCGCGGCGGCAGCCATGAGGCCGCAGCCGGGAAATGGTCGGCGTATCTGGCCGATATCGGTGCCTCGGGGGAGGGGCGCATCATGTACCCCGGCCCGAGCAATAGCACGCTGGCCCAGCTGCGCGAGGTCAATTTCACTGCGCCGCTGGTCATTCAGGAGATCATGCAGACCAAGCCGGGCCGTCAGGACGACTACATCCGGGAGCTCGAACGGCTCTACGTCCCGTGGTCGGAGCGCACGGGTAAGCGCTGGCTCGGCTCGTTCACCACGACCTTCCGCTACAACGAAGTCATCCACTACTGGGCGCTGGATGGTGGCTGGGATTGCTTCGCCAAGCACTACCCGTCCTGGAAGGAGAGCCCACCCGCCGAGATCGTCACCTGGATGAGCCTGGCGCCGGCGCTGCGTGACGGCTGGGAGGATTCCATCCTGCAGGCCCTACCGCCATCGCCGCTGCAGTGAACGGTGGTTCCAAAGCCCCTGTGATGAAGAACTTCTCCTACGATCCATTCGACCCGCAGGTGATGGCAAATCCGTTGCCGTACTACCGCATTCTGCGTGACCATCATCCGGTGTACTACATGCCGCAGTGGGATACCTTCGCGTTCTCCCGCTTCGACGACATCTGGCGGGTGCTGGAAGTGAACGACGGGACATTTGTTGCCTCGGAAGGGACTTTGCCGGCGGCGTCGGTGTTGGCTCAGCACAACACCGGGCCGGTCGACGACCCGCCCTTGCATCCGTTGCCGTTCCACGCGGTGTTCGACGCGCAGTTGTACGGCGAGATCCGTCGCGCGCATTCCCAACCGTTGCGACCGAAGTCGGTCACCGCGCTGGAGACCAGAATCCGCGCTCTGGCCAACGAACGGCTCGACCTGCTGATACCGCAAGGTGCCTTCGACCTCACCCAGGAATACGGCGGCATCGTGGTCGCGTCGATCGTGTGCGAACTACTCGGAATAACAACGGATCTCGCACCACAGGTGTTGGCCGCTGTCAATGCCGGCAGCCTGGCCGAGCCCGGCGTGGGCGTCGACACCGCCGAAGCGCGGCCGAACTATCTGGAATTCCTGGTGCCGGTGGTCGAGCGCCGCCGGGCCGACCCGATCGGAGAGCTCCCCGTCGTGGACGGCCTCCTCGGCTACCATCTGCCCGACGGCAGTGCGCTCAACGACGTCGAGGTCGCCACCCAGATGCTCTGCATCTTCATCGGCGGAACCGAAACCGTGCCCAAGATCGTGGCACACGGATTGTGGGAGCTCAGCCAACGGTCCGAGCAGTTGGCGGCGGTGCGCGCCGACCCCGCCGTCAACGTGGCGATCGCGCGGGAAGAGATGATCCGCTACTGCGCGCCCGCACAGTGGTTCGCCCGAACGGCGCGGAAACCCTTCACCATTCACGGCGAAACCATCGAGCCGGGCCAGCGTGTCATCACACTGCTTGCTTCGGCCAGCCGCGACGAACGGGAGTATCCGGAGCCCGACGAGTTCATCTGGAACCGGCCGATCCGGCGGTCTCTGGCGTTCGGCCGTGGCCAGCACTTCTGCATCGGCTACCACCTGGCCAGGCTGGAAATTGCGGTGCTGCTGCAGGAATGGCTCCGGCGGGTCCCGGATTACGCAATTCGAAGCCAAGGCGCCACCCGGCTGCCGTCCAGCTTCCAGTGGGGATGGAACAAGATCCCGGTGGAGGTTTGACGTGTGGTCCTACCGGATCATCGCCCCGTACCTGTTCGAGCGGACATCGATCGCTGACAAGACACCGCAGTGCCTGGCCGACGGTCAAGTGCTACTGCGGTTCCTGGCTGCCGGTGTCTGCGGTAGCGATCTGCCCGCCTTCCGCGGCGCCCGGGGACGGCTCCCGGGAGATCACGGCCGTAGCGCGGCGGAAAAGGACGGCTATCCGATTCACGAAATAGCCGGCGAGGTGATCGCCAGCCGGCATCCCGATCACCGTGTGGGCGATCGCGTGGTGGGCTGGGCGTCGGGATTCGATGGCCTGATGGAACGCGTGGTCAGCAATGGCGACGGGCTGGCACCGTACGACCCGGCGCTCACCCCGGCCCAGGCGATCGGTCTGCAACCGTTGGCCTGTGTCCTGTATACCTGCGAGCAGTTGCCCGATCTGGCCGGCCGACACGTCGCGATCATTGGACAGGGCTCGATCGGGCTGCTGTTCTCCTACGTCGCCAAAGCGGCCGGGGCACGGCGGGTCACCGGGGTCGATCCGGTCGACCGGGAAAACCTCTCGCGGGCATTCGGAGTCGACGACGCGGTCCGTGCCACCAGCGACAGGTGGGTGAGCCAGCTTTCCGACGAGGATCGCGCCGATGTGGTCATCGAGGCCGTCGGTCACCAGGTGGCCACCCTGGGGCACGCCATCGATGCCGCCGCCGCGGGCGGCACCGTCTTCTACTTCGGCGTCGCCGACGACGACGCCTACCCGATCAGCATGCGCAGCATGCTGCGCAACAACCTGACCCTGAAATCCGGTGTGACGCTTGACCGGCGGCGGGTATTGGAGCTCGCCGGCAAGTTCGCAGCAGAGCATCCCGAATTACTCGGTGGGTATGTGACAGACACCTTCGGCGTCGAAGATGTGCAGGCCGCGTTCGACCTGGCCTGCCGGCCGGTGCCGGAGCGAGTCAAGATCGCGATTGCCGAGTGAGCATGTCGGAAACGTCCCAGAGCAGCCTGCAGCGAGCACTGAGCCACCGAACCCCGATCTGGGGCGGCTGGATCACCGGCCCGACGCTGATGGGGCCGGAGGAGTTCGCCAGAGCCGGTTATGACTACGTCGGATTCGACACCCAGCACGGCTATCTCGACGACGCCGATGTCGCGGGCATGCTCCGGCGCCTCGAACATGTCCCGATCGCCACCGTGGTGCGGCTGCCCAACGCTGATCCGGCACCAATCGGGCGCGTGCTCGACGCCGGCGCCGACGCTGTCGTCATCGCGATGATCGAGTCGGCCGATCAGGCAGCCGCAGCAGTGGCTGCCACCCGCTACCCGCCGGCGGGCATGCGCAGTTTCGGTCCGCTACGCGCCAGCCTGGGGCACGACACCGCCGCCCTCGAAGCCCGGGTGAGCGTGTACGCGATGATCGAGACCGCCGCGGCACTGTCCGGCATCGATGAGATCTGCGCTGTTGACGGCCTGGCCGGAATCTATGTCGGGCCCGCGGATCTGGCAATCTCGATGGGCGCCGAGGTCGCCGGGGCCGTCAGACATCCCGAGGTGCTGGACGCGATGGTTCGCATCCGCCGAGCCGCCACGGACGCCGGCCTGGTGTCCGGCATCCATGCCGGCGAGGGAAAGACAGGCAAGACCATGGCGCAGCTGGGATTCCGGATGATCACCCTGGCAGCGGAGTCGCAAGCGCTGCGGCGGGGAGCGGTGGCGCACTTACGCGAGGCGACCGGGCAATGAGTGACGATTCGTCTCGCGACCACGCGGCGATCCGTGAACTGCTCGCCGGCTACGCCCTCGCCCTTGACGCCGGCGACGTTGACGAGTGCCTGGAGTTTGCCAGGTTCGGTCGCAGGTGTTGTTCGTCAATGCGACCAGTGTGCAACTGCGTTCGGCTCTCTATGACGACGAACTGGTCCGCCAAGACGGGCGGTGGCGATTCCAGCGGCGCCGGTGCCGGTTCATCACCAGCGGCGGGCTGAGCGACAGCCCTGAGGTTCCGTCATTATGACGGGCGGTCGACGTGGCGCGTTGGTCACCGGAGCCGCCGGCGGACAGGGCTGGGCGATCGTCAAACGGCTTCGCGTCGCCGGATATTCAGTGGCGGCCTGCGACGTACGGGCCGACGAACTCAGCGCCACCGTGGGCGAGTTGGGTGACGACGCGGTGATCGGGATCCCGCTGGATGTCACCGACCCCGCGCAGTGGGAGACCGCCGTCGAGACTGCCGTGCACCGATTCGGGTTGTTGACCACGCTGGTCAACAACGCCGGAGTTCTGCACCGCGCGTCGCTGGCCGACGAGACCGTTGAGGACTTCGAAAATGTTTGGCGGGTGAACTGTCTGGGAGCCTTCCTCGGTATGCGCGCGGCGCTCGGGCAGCTACGTGCGGCGAAAGACGCCGCGATAGTGAACATCTGCAGCACCGGAGCCATCCGTCCGTTCCCGCAGCACAGCGCCTACGGCTCCGCGAAGTGGGCACTGCGGGGTCTGACCCAAACCGCCGCGGCCGAACTGGCCCCAGCCGGTATCCGTGTCAACGCGGTGTTCCCCGGACCGATCGCGACCCCGATGCTCGATGACGTGACCCAGACGCGGCTGGCAGCGGTGTCGATGTTCGGGCGGCTCGGCCGCCCGGGCGAGATCGCGGACGCGGTCGCGTTTCTGGTCTCCGATGAAGCCTCGTTCATCACCGGCTCGGAACTCGTCGTCGACGGTGGACAATGCCTGCAGATCCGATGAGCACGAATCTGTCGGTCGGCATCATCGGTGCCGGTCCGGGTGGGCTGGCGTTGGGAATTATGCTGGCAAGAAAGGGGTTCCACGACTTCACCATCTTCGACCGGGAAGACGACGTCGGCGGGACGTGGCAGATCAACACCTATCCCGGGCTCGCGTGCGACGTCAAGTCGCATCTTTACTCGTACTCCTTCGACTTGAACGCGCAGTGGTCGAGGCTGTGGTCTCCGCAGCCGGAGATCCTGACCTACTTCCGGCGTTGCGCCGATGCGTACGGCCTGCGTCCTCACTTGCGGCTGTGCACCGAAATCCGTTCCGCGCGTTGGGATGGCGATACCCAGCGATGGTGTCTGACCACTACGGACGGCGAACAGCACCATTTCAACATCGTGGTATCCGCCGTCGGCCTGTTCACCCGGCCGGTTCTTCCGGATCTTGTCGAGCAGGAGCCCTTCACCGGGACGGTGATGCACTCGTCGCGGTGGGATCACTCGGTCCCGCTTGCGGGTGCACGGGTTGCCGTGCTGGGCACCGGATCGACGGCATCGCAGCTGGTGCCGGAGTTGGCCAAGGTCGCCGGCAAGGTGTATTCGGTGCAAAGGTCGGCGACCTGGATACTGCCCAAGCCGGACCGGCCCTACACTGGGCGCGAGCGCTGGATCTTCGCCCATGTTCCGTTGGCCAAGAAGCTGTACCGGACCCGGTTGTGGTTGCGCAGTGAGTCCAATATTTCGGTGATAGAGCATGGCAGCGAAAAGACGCGGGAATTCACCGCGATTGCCCTGCGCATGCTCGAAAGCACCGTCAGCGATGAGCAACTGCGTCGCAAGCTCACTCCGGACCATCCGATGGGCTGCAAGCGACTTGTGTTCTCGTCGGAATTCCTGCCCGCGCTGACCCGGCCCAATGTGGAGGTGGTGACCAGCCCGGCGCGGTACCTTCGGGCCCGGTCGCTGGTCACCGAAGACGGCAACGAACATGACGTCGACGTCGTGGTGTGCGCCACCGGCTACGCCGCCGCCGATTATCTGGGGCAGTTGGTGGTTTCCGGCGAGGGCGGGACAACGCTGCGCGAGGTCTGGCGGGACGGGGCGTACGCCTATCTAGGCATGGCCGTGCCCGGATTCCCGAACTTCTTCATGCTCTACGGGCCGAACACGAATGTGGGGTCCAACAGCGTGATCTTCATGCTCGAAGCTCAGGCCCGCTACATCGTGCGGGCGCTGACGTACATGCAGCGCAAGGACAAGGCCTACGTCGCGGTGCGGCGGTCGGCGCTGGCGGAATTCGTCGCCAAGATCGACCGATGGTTGAACGGAACCGTCTGGACCACCCAGTGCAGCAATTACTTCCGTTCGGCCAATGGGCGCGTGGTCACGCAGTGGCCGCGCAGCGCGCGTACCTTCTGGGGAATGACGCGCCGGTTCAAACCCGCCGACTTCAGCTTTGCGGCCCCAGCCGTGTCCGCCGTCGATCCAGACGCATTTACCGCCGGACACCGGTGACGGGAATGGACGTAGTCGATCGGCTTGATCCCGCGCTGCGCGCCGTCGCGACGTCGCGAACGAACTTTTCGCCGGAATCGATCGGTTTGATACGCGAGTCGATGAATCAGCGCCGTCGGGATGCCGCTGATCAGGAGACTGCTGCTCTGGGTGTGCCCATCGCCGACGATATCGCGGTGGCCGAAAGCGGCAGATCTGTGCCGGTGCGCATCTACCGCGGCGGCCCGTCACCGGCCCCGGCGGTCATCTACTGCCATGCGGGCGGTTTCGTGCTGGGAAACCTCGACACCGATCACCGGCAGTGCCTGGAGCTTGCGCGTCGTGGCCGTTGTTCGGTGGTGTCGGTCGACTACCGGCTGGCACCGGAGCACCCCTATCCGGCTGCGTTCGACGACGCGATCACCGTGCTGAGCTGGGTGGTCACCAATGCAACGGAATTAGGCGTCGACGTCACGCGCCTGGCTGTCGCGGGCAGCAGCGCCGGTGGCGCCCTGGCCGCATGCCTGGCGCACGGTGCCGCCGACGGGTCGCTACCGGCGGTGGTGTTCCAGTTGCTGCACCAGCCGGTGCTGGATGATCGCCCGACCGCATCGAAGGCGGAGTTTCGCACGACCCCGGCTTTCGACGGCGAGGCAGCGGATCTGATGTGGCGCTATTACCTGGACTCGGAGACGGGATCAACCGATGCCGTCCCCGGCCGGCGAAGCCAATTAGACGGTCTGCCGCCCACTTTGATCACCTGCGCGGAGATCGACCCGTTTCGTGACGAAGCGGTGGACTACGCGCTGCGCCTGCTTCGTGCCGGAGTCTCCACCGAGTTGCACGTGTTTCCGGGCACCTGCCACGGTTTCGACTCGCTGCTGCCCGACTGGTCCGCTTCCGAGCGGCTGTTCACGCTGCAGGGACATGCCCTGTCGAGCGTGTTCCACCAAGACTGAAGCCTCATGTGTCGAAGGTGATGAGCTGGCGCACAGCGGTGCCGTCGGCCAGGTGATCCATCGCCTCGTTGATGTCGTCCAACCGAATCCTCGACGACACCAGCGATTCCACCGGCAGCCGGCCGGACTGCCACAGCGACACGAACCGGGGAATGTCGCGGCCGGGCACCGCCGAGCCCAGATAGCTGCCGATCAGCGACCGGCCCTCGGCGACAAAACCCAACGGCGACAAGCTGATCCGGGCGTCCGGCGGGGGCAGCCCGACGGTGATGGTGCGGCCGCCAGGCGCGGTCAGCCCGATCGCAGTCTGAAGCGCAGCTGGATGGCCGACGGCCTCGACGACCACGTCGGCTTTCACCCCGGCGTCAGCGGCCTGCTGCGGGGTGTAGGCGTCGTGGGCGCCCAGGTTCCTTGCGGCTACGAGCTTTTCGGGTAGTTGGTCGACACCGACCACACGAACGCTCGTCGTAAGTCAGGGCGGTGAGCACCGCCGCCATGCCGACACCCCCGAGTCCGACGACGGCGACGGACTGGCCCGGTCGTGGTTTGCCGACGTTGAGCACCGCACCTCCGCCGGTCAGCACCGCGCATCCGAGCAGGGCCGCTACGTCCGGCGGCACATCCTGCGGCACCGCAACGGCGCTGGCCCGATTGACGACGGCGTGGGTCGCGAAGCCGGACACTCCGAGGTGGTGGTACACCGGGTGACCGGCCCGGCCGAGTCGGATCCCACCACCCAGCAGCGTCCCGGCGGTGTTGGCCGCGCTACCTGGCTCACACGGCGTCAGGCCCTCGGTCGCGCAGGCCTTGCAGTGGCCGCAACGCGGCAGGAAGACCAGCACGACCCGTTGTCCGACTTCGATGTCATCGACATTGTCACCGACCGCTTCGACGATTCCGGCGGCTTCATGACCGAGCAGCATCGGCACCGGCCGCACCCGGTTGCCGTCCACCACAGATAGGTCGGAATGGCACACGCCCGCCGCCTCGATGCGGACCAGAACCTCATCGCCGCCCGGGCCCTCGAGGTCCAGATCGACGACGCTGATCGGCCGGGATTCGGCGTACGGGCGGGGTGAGCCGATCCGATCCAGCACCGCGCCCCGGATGTGAAACATGTTGGAATACAACCATGGCTTCAGTTCCGTCGGTTCCGCCGGCACCGGACAACCTCACCAGCGGCGACTTCCCGGTGCTGTGGCCGGTGGGAACCCGGTGGGCCGACAACGACATGTTCGGCCACCTCAACAACGCCGTTTACTACCAACTGTTCGACACCGCGATCAACGCCTGGATCAACACGCGTACCGGCATTGACCCGCTCACCATTCCTTCGCTGGGCATCGTCGCCGAGTCGGGCTGCCGCTACTTCTCTGAACTGCGATTCCCGGAGAGCCTTGTGGTGGGCATGGCGGTGACGCGGCTGGGCCGCAGCAGCGTCACCTACCGGCTCGGCGTGTTCAAGGCCGGCCTGGAAAGGGCCGAAAAAGAAGACGCTCAGGCGCAGCCGATCACCGCACTCGGGCATTGGGTGCACGTGTACGTCGATCGGACCAGCCGCAAACCGGTCCCGATTCCCGACGCCATCCGTTCGCTGCTGTCGACGGCTTGCGTGAATTAGGTAGAGCCGCACCCGAATCTCGGCCCTGGCTGCACTCCAGGAGCCGGTCATACGCCCAGGTATGCTTCGCCAATGCCAGTTTTGAGCAAGACCGTCGAGGTCGGTGCAGAGGCCGCAGCGATCATGGCCATCGTCGCCGATTTCGAGCGGTACCCGGAGTGGAATGAAGGCATCCAGGGCGCTTGGGTGCTCGCTCGCTATGACGACGGGCGTCCCAGCCAGCTGCGGCTCGACACCGTCGTTCAAGGCATTGAAGGCACCTATATCCAGGCCGTGTACTACCCGGGCGCGAACCAGATTCAAACCGTCATGCAGCAGGGTGAGTTGTTCGCCAAGCAGGAGCAGATATTCAGTGTGGTGGAAAGCGGTGCGACGAGCTTGCTGACCGTGGACCTGGAAGTCGAGGTCACCCTGCCGGTGCCTGTGCCGATGGTGAAGATGCTGCTCAACAACGTGCTGGACCAGCTCGCCGAAAACCTCAAGCTACGCGCCGAGCAACTGGCCTAACTGGGAAACGGGGACAACTGGGGGAGCAACCCGGCTCAGCTGAAGATTCCAGTCCGGTCCAGCGTCTGCGTCAGTCGGCGTGCCGCGTCGGTGAATTGCCAGACGGTGCGTTCGACCACCGCGGCAGCGTCGCGGTGACGCAGGGCGGCGATCAACTGTCGGTGATTATCGAGCGTGGCCGCAACCCATTCCGGATCGGCGGCGAACATCTGTGTCGGCATGTAGCGCGCTGCATTGAGGAGGAACCAGGCCAGTTTGATCCGGCGGCTCGCGTGGTTGAAGACGCGATGAAACGAGAACTCGATCGCCGCGAGGGTCTCGGCATCAGCAGACCCGACAGCCCCTGCCAGCGCATTGTTGATGCGGTCCAGCTCGTCGATCTCGCCGTCGGTGATCCGGTTGGTCGCCGCAAGGGCAAGTTCGGTGGCAATAGTGGCCTGCAGCCAGAAAACGTCGTCGATGTCCTGACGGGTCAAGGGCAGCACGACGTGGCCGCGGTGCGGCTCCAGCTGCACCATGCCCTCGCCGCGCAGTTTCAGCAGGGCCTCACGAACCGGTGTGATGCTGACCCCGAGTTCGGCTGCGGTCTCGTCAAGGCGGATGAACGTTCCCGGGCGCAACGTCCCCGACATGATCGCCGCCCGCAAGTGACCCGCGACTTCGTCGGATAACTGCGCCCGGCGCAGCGGCCGCCGGCTTCGCGGGCGCGCGGAGAGAGGTGCGTTCATGCGGCCTGCCAGGACTTTCAGGGGCTTGGCGGGGCTTGTCTAAGGGCGGCTCAGGCCACTAATGTGACCCAGGCAACACCATGTTTTATCAAATATCAGCCTGGCGCAAGCGGTGCGCGAGTGAAGGGACGGGATAGTTGACCGCGCAACTGGCCAGCCACCTGGCACATGCCACTGAGCAGCCCTATCTTGCTCGGCGGCAGAACTGGGTCAACCAGCTCGAGCGGCACGCGATGATGCAGCCGCACGCGCCGGCGTTGAGGTTTCTGGGCAACACTGTGACATGGGCTGACCTGCGGCGCCGGGTTGCGGCGCTGGCCGGTGCCTTGAGCCGCCGAGGGGTCGGCTTCGGCGATCGGGTCATGATTCTGATGCTCAACCGCACCGAGTTCGTCGAGTCAGTGCTGGCCGCCAACATGATCGGGGCCATCGCAGTCCCGCTGAATTTCCGGCTCACCCCGACCGAAATCGCGTTACTGGTCGAGGACTGCGCAGCGTGCGCGATGATCACCGAGGCGGTGCTGGCTCCGGTGGCCACCGGTGTCCGCGACATCCAGCCGCTGGTGAACACGATCGTGGTGGCCGGTGGCGCAGGCGACGACAGTGTGTTCGGCTATGAAGCACTCATCAACGAGCCCGGGGACGCACCCGAACCGGTTGACATCCCGAACGACTCGCCGGCCCTGATCATGTACACCTCGGGTACCACCGGTCGTCCGAAGGGTGCCGTGCTGACCCATACCAACCTGACCGGCCAGACGATGACCGCGCTCTACACCAGCGGCGCCAACATCAACAGCGACGTCGGTTTCATCGGTGTCCCGTTCTTCCACATCGCCGGAATCGGCAACATGCTGACCGGGATGCTGCTCGGCGTCCCCACGGTGATCTATCCGCTCGGTGCGTTCAACCCCGGGCAACTGCTCGATGTGCTGGAGGCAGAGAAGGTCACCGGCATCTTTCTGGTTCCCGCACAGTGGCAGGCGGTATGCGCCGAGCAGCAGGCCAGACCACGTGATCTGAGGTTGCGGGTGATGTCGTGGGGGGCCGCTCCGGCGCCGGATGCGTTGCTGCGGCAGATGTCTGCGATCTTTCCCGGAACGCAGATCCTGGCCGCGTTCGGCCAGACCGAGATGTCGCCGGTCACCTGCATGCTGCTCGGCGAAGACGCGATCCGGAAGCGGGGATCGGTCGGCAGGGTGATCCCTACGGTCGCCGCCCGCGTGGTCGACGACAACATGAACGACGTACCCGTCGGTGAGGTGGGTGAAATCGTCTACCGGGCACCGACATTGATGAGCTACTACTGGAACAACCCGGAGGCCACCGCTGAGGCATTCGCGGGCGGCTGGTTCCATTCCGGCGACCTCGTTCGCATCGACGAGGACGGCTACGTCTGGGTAGTGGACCGCAAGAAGGACATGATCATCTCCGGCGGCGAGAACATCTACTGCGCCGAAGTGGAGAACGTTCTGGCCAGCCATCCCGGCATCGTCGAAGTCGCGGTCATCGGCCGGGCCGACGAAAAGTGGGGTGAGGTGCCGATCGCGATCGTGGCTGTAACGGATGAGCACCTTCGGATCGAAGTGTTAGGTGAGTACCTGACCCAGCGGCTCGCGCGTTACAAACACCCGAAGGCGCTCGAGATCGTAGACGCACTGCCCCGCAACCCCGCCGGGAAGGTCCTCAAAACTGAACTGCGTTTGCGCTACGGGGCCGCTAAGGATTCTGAAAAATGCTCTGTTCCAACGAATTTAACGGCAAGAAAGGAAAGTTGAAGCAAGCGGTAACGTTTGCTCGTTGTCGACGAAGGGTTAATTGTGCGGATGCGGTTCACACGTAGGCGACCATCAGGTACATTCCTGTGGTCTGCGTTACTACCTACGGGTAGGGAGCCGACGGTCACACACCCAGGGCTGGGGCAAGGAGGAGGCGTGCGACATGATCGGCCGCGACGCCGCGACACGCGCGGTCCCATCGTGAAGGGGCAATCGTGACGACGTCTACGGGTCCGCATCTGGTCGGTTACCTCCGCGACCAGGTGCAGCCGCCGCTGACAATCATCGGCGGGTTCGTCCGGATGTGCGTCCTGACCGGGAAAGCGCTGTTTCGCTCGCCGTTCCAGTGGCGCGAGTTCATCCTGCAGTGCTGGTTCCTCATGAGGGTGGCGATCCTGCCGACCATCATGGTCTCGATACCGAACACGGTGCTTCTGATCTTCACGTTCAACATCCTGCTGATCCAGTTCGGCGCCGCCGACCTGTCCGGGGCGGGCGCGGGGATCGCCGCGGTCACCCAGCTCGGCCCGATCGTGACGGTGCTGGTGGTGGCCGGCGCCGGGTCGACGGCCATCTGCGCCGACCTCGGCGCCCGCACCATCCGTGAGGAGATCGACGCCATGGAGGTGCTCGGCATCGACCCCATCCACCGGCTGGTGGTGCCCCGGGTGATTGCCGCGACCCTGGTCGCCACACTGCTCAACGCGCTGGTGATCACCGTCGGTCTGGTGGGCGGCTACCTCTTCGGGGTTTACCTGCAGAATGTGTCGGGCGGCGCTTACCTTGCCACCCTGACCGCCATTACCGGCCTGCCCGAGGTGGTCATCGCGACGGTCAAGGCGGCGACGTTCGGTCTGATCGCCGGCCTGGTCGGCTGTTTCCGCGGGCTGACCGTGCGCGGCGGTGCCAAGGGGCTGGGCACCGCGGTCAACGAGACCGTGGTGCTGTGCTTGGTCGCGCTGTTCGCGGTCAACGTGATTTTGACCACGATCGGTGTGCGATTCGGGACGGGGCACTGACATGTCGACAGCCGCTTTAGTGCGCGCCCGATTCCCACGGGCCGCCACCAATCTGAACCGTTATGGGGGTGCCGCGGGCCGGGGGCTCGACGACATCGGCCAGATGACCTGGTTCGCGTCAATGACCATCAGCCACATACCGCATGCGCTGATCCACTATCGCAAGGAGACGCTGAGGCTGATCGCCCAGATCGGCATGGGCACCGGTGCCATGGCCGTTATGGGTGGCACCGTCGCGATCGTCGGTTTCGTGACGCTGTCGGGCAGCTCTTTGGTCGCGATCCAGGGTTTCGCGACGCTGGGCAACATCGGTGTCGAGGCGTTCACCGGGTTCCTGGCCGCACTGATCAACGTGCGCTTCGTCGTCGCCGTTGTCACCGGTTTCGCGATGGCGGCTACGGTCGGCGCCGGCGCCACCGCGGAGCTGGGGGCCATGCGCATCGCCGAGGAGATCGACGCTCTGGAAGTGATGGGCATCAAGTCGATCTCGTTCCTGGCAACCACGCGGATCATGGCCGGGATGATCGTGATCATCCCGCTGTATGCAATGGCACTCATCATGGCGTTCCTGTCGCCGCAGTTCGTCACGACAGTCTTATACGGACAGTCGAACGGCACCTACGACCACTACTTCCGGACGTTTCTGCGCCCCGATGACGTGTTCTGGTCCTTCGTGGAGGTCATTATCATCACCGCGGTCGTGATGATCACCCATTGCTACTACGGGTACAGCGCCGGGGGCGGGCCGGTCGGCGTCGGCGAGGCCGTTGGCCGATCGATGCGGCTTTCGCTGGTCTCGGTGGTAGTGGTTGTCCTGCTTGCCGCGTTGGCTCTCTACGGCGTCAACCCGAACTTCGCGCTCACGGTGTAGCGCCATGACGACGCCGGCAAAGATGAACACGTCACGGAACCCGCCGTATAAGTTGGCCGGCGTCGGATTGGTGGTTGTCGGTGCGGTGATTTTGGCCTTGGTGTACGGGCAGTTTCGGGGCGATTTCACGCCAAAGGCCGAGTTGACGATGCTGTCAGATCGTGCCGGGTTGGTGATGGATCCGGGCTCGAAGGTCACCTACAACGGGGTGCAGATCGGCCGGGTCGGCACCATCTCGGAGATCACTCATGACGGCAAGCCGGCCGCCCAGTTCACCTTGGATGTGCATCCGAAGTACCTCTCGCTGATTCCGGAGAATGTGAACGCCGATATCAAGGGGACCACCGTGTTCGGCGGTAAGTATGTGTCCCTGACAACGCCGAAAAGCCCGTCGACGCAAAGGATCAACCCCAAGAAAGACTTGATTGACGCCAGGTCGGTGACGACGGAGACCAATACGTTGTTTGAGACCATCACCTCGATCGCGGAGAAGGTGGATCCGGTCAAGCTGAACCTGACGCTGAGCGCCGCCGCGCAAGCGCTGGCCGGATTGGGCGATAAGTTCGGACAGTCGATCGTCAACGCCAACGCGATCCTCGACGACGTCAACCCGCAGATGCCGCAGGCCCGTCGGGATATCCAACAGCTGGCGGCTCTGGGCGACACCTACGCCGACGCCGCGCCGGATCTGTTCGACTTCCTCAACAATTCGGTGCCCGCGGCGCGCACGATCAACGCGCAGCAAAAGGATTTGGACGCTGCGTTGTTGGCGGCGGCCGGGTTCGGCAACACCGGCGCGGATGTCTTTGAGCGAGGCGGGCCGTATCTGGTGCGCGGAGCCGCCGATCTAGTACCCAGCGCCCAGGTGCTGGACACCTACAGCCCGGAGTTGTTCTGTACCATCCGCAACTACCACGACGTCGAGCCCAAGTCCGCTGCGTTCCTCGGTGGCAACGGCTACTCGCAAAATACCCATGCCGAGCTGTTATCCGGCTTAGGGCTCTTCCTGAACCCCCTATCGGCGGTAACCGTCCTGGGGGCCGGGGCGCTCACACTGGGAGGTGCAGGGCTGGCCGGAGTGGTGGGCGGGGCGCCGAATCCCTATGTCTGGCCCGATAATCTGCCGCGGATCAACGCCCACGGCGGGCCGGGGGGTGCGCCGGGTTGCTGGCAGCCGATCACCCGCGATCTCTGGCCCGCGCCCGAGTTGGTGATGGACACCGGCAACAGCGTCGCGCCTTACAACCACTTGGACACCGGTTCGCCCTACGCGCTCGAATACGTCTGGGGCCGTCAGGTAGGGGATAACACGATCAACCCATGAAAATCACCGGTACCGTAATCAGACTCGGCATCTTTTCGTTTGTGCTGCTGATGTTCAGCTTGATGATCATCATGGTGTTCGGTCAGATCCGTTTCGACCGGACCTATGGCTACACCGCGGAGTTCAGCAACGCCAGCGGGCTGCGGGCAGGTCAATTCGTGCGCGCCTCGGGGGTGGAGATCGGCAAGGTCAAATCGCTGCATCTGATCGACGGCGGCAAACGGGTGCGGGTGGATTTCGAAGTCGACCGCTCGGTGCCGCTGTATCAGTCGACGACCGCACAGATCCGCTATCTCGACCTGATCGGCAATCGCTACGTAGAGCTCAAACGGGGCGAGGGCGACGGCGCTGAGCGGATCATGCCGCCGGGTGGATTCATCCCGCTGTCGCGAACGACGCCGGCGCTGGACCTCGACGCTTTGGTTGGTGGTTTCAAGCCGCTGTTTCGGGCGCTGGACCCGGACAAGGTCAACACCATCGCGACGGCCCTCATCACCGTGTTTCAGGGTCAGGGCGGCACCATCAACGACATTCTCGACCACACCGCGCAGCTGACCGCCCAGATCGGCGAGCGTGACCAGGCGATCGGCGAGGTGGTCAAGAACTTGAACATCGTCCTGGATACGACGGTTCGGCATCGCAAGGACTTCGATCAGACCGTCAACAACCTTGAGGTGCTGATCACCGGGCTGAAGGACCACGGCGACCAGCTGGCGGGCGGGACCGCAAATGTCAGCAATGCCGCCGGAACGGTGGCCGATCTGCTGGCCGAGGACCGCGCTCTGCTGCACAAGACCATCAACTACCTGGATGCGGTTCAGCAGCCGCTCGTCGATCAGCGTGATCAGTTGACCGACTACATCCACAAGGTGCCGGACGCGTTGAACATGATCGGGCGCGCCATCGGCTCCTATGGAGATTTCGTGAACTACTACAGCTGCGACATCTCGCTCAAGATCAATGGGCTGCAGGCTGGTGGCCCCGTCCGCACGGTCCGGCTTTTCCACCAGCCGACGGGTAGGTGCGCGCCGCAATGAGAACGCTGGAACCTGCCAATCGGATGCACATCGGGCTCATGGGCATCATCGTGCTGCTCATCGTCGTCGGCGTGGGCCAGAGCTTCACCGGTGTCCCGGTCTTGTTCGCCAGGCCCAGCTACTACGGGCAGTTCACCGACTCCGGCGGACTCAACAAAGGCGACAAGGTGCGCATTGCCGGTATGGACGTCGGCAGGATCGAGGCGCTCACGATCGACGGTGACCACATCGTGATGAAGTTCTCGATTGGCACCAACACCATCGGCACCGAAAGCCGGCTGGCGATCCGCACCGACACCATCCTCGGTAAGAAGGTCCTCGAGATCGAGACGCGCGGCAACCAACCACTGCGGCCGGGGAGCACTTTGCCGCTGGGGCAAAGCACTACTCCCTACCAGATCTACGACGCGTTCTTCGACGTCACCAGGGCCGCCACCGGCTGGGACATCGACACGGTCAAGCAGTCGCTGCATGTGTTGTCCGAGACCATTGATCAGACCTACCCACACCTGAGCGCTGCGCTCGACGGTGTGGCCAAGTTCTCCGACACGATCGGCAAGCGCGACGAGCAGATCAAGCATCTGCTTGCCCAGGCCAACCAGGTGGCCAGCGTACTCGGGGACCGCAGCGAGCAGGTGGACCGGCTGTTGGTCAACGCGAACACCCTGGTGGCCGCGTTCGAAGAACGCGGACGCGCCATCGACGCACTGCTGGGCAACATCTCGTCGTTCTCGGTTCAGGTGCAGGGACTGATCAACGACAACCCGAACCTGAATCACGTGCTGGAACAGCTGCGTACGATCAGCCAGATCCTGGTCGAGCACAAAGACGACCTGGCTGAGGGGCTCGTCGAGGTCGGCGGGTTCCTCCCGTCGTTGAATGAGTCCCTCGGGTCGGGACCGTTCTTCAAAGTGGTCATCCACAACTTGGTCCCGGGTCAGATTCTGCAGCCGTTCATAGATGCTGCGTTCAAAAAGCGCGGCCTCGACCCCGAAAACTTCTGGCGCGGCGCCGGGCTGCCTGCGTACCGGTTCCCCGACCCCAATGGCACCCGGTTCCCCAACGGCGCACCGCCGCCGCCACCGACGGTGCTGGAGGGCACCCCGGAACATCCGGGGCCGGCCGTCCCGCCGGGATCGCCCTGTTCCTACACGCCAGCCGGCGACGCGCTGCCCCGGCCCGAGAATCCGCTGCCCTGCGCGGGTCTGGACCAAGGCCCGTATGGCCCGATCCTGGGCGGTTTCCCGGCACCCATCGACGTCCAGGCGTCGCCACCGAACCCGAACGGCGTGCCGCCGTCACCGGGTATTCCGATCGCCGGGCGGCCGGGCGCCCCGGCTCCGGACGCTCCAGGTATCCCGGTGCCGCTGCCGCCGAACGCACCTCCGGGCGCTCGCACCGAGCCGCTGGGACCGGCCGGTCAGACACCGCCACCGTCAACTTTCGCGCCGGGGCTACCGCCGGGTCCCCCGGCGCCGCCTGGGCCTGGGAACCAGCTGCCGGCACCGTTCATCAACCCAGGTGGAGCGGGCGGCAGCGGCGCGGCGGGAGGTAGCCAGAATTGAGCACCATCTTTGATATCCGCAACCTGCGGCTACCGAAGTTCTCGCGGACGTCGGTGATTATCGGATCGCTGGTGGTGGTACTGGCCCTCGTCGCGGCGTTCGTCGGCTACCGGCTTTTCGAGAAGCTGACGAACAACTCCGTGGTTGCCTACTTCCCCGCTGCGAACGCGCTCTATGTGGGGGACAAGATCCAGATCATGGGCCTGAAAGTGGGCGCGATCGACAGCATCGAGCCGTCCGGCGACAAGATGAAGGTCAAATTCCACTACCAGAACAAATACAAAGTGCCGGCCAATGCCTCCGCGGTGATCCTCAACCCCACCCTGGTCGCGTCGCGCTCCATCCAGTTGGAGCCGCCGTACAAAGGTGGCCCGGTGCTGGCCGACAATGCGGTGATCCCGATCGAGCGCACACAGGTGCCGGTGGAGTGGGACGAGCTGCGTAACAGCATCACCAACATCATCTCCAAACTCGGCCCGACGAAAGAGCAGCCGACGGGGCCGTTCGGTGAGCTCATCGAATCGTTCGCCGACGGGCTGTCCGGTAAGGGCAAGCAGTTCAACACCACGCTGGACAGCCTCTCTAAGGCGCTGACCGCGTTGAACGAGGGTCGGGGTGACTTCTTTGCGGTGGTGCGCAGCCTGGCGCTCTTCGTCAACGCACTGCACCAGGACGACAAGCAGTTTGTCGCGCTGAACCAGAACCTGGCGTCGTTCACCGATCGGCTCACGCACTCCGACCGCGACCTCGCCAATGCGTTACAGCAGTTCGACGGTCTGCTTTCCACTCTGCGCCCGTTCCTCAACAAGAACCGCGAGGTGCTGACTGAAGACGTCAACAATCTGGCCGAAGCGACCACGGCGCTGCTTCAACCGGAGCCCCGTAACGGGTTGGAGACCGCCCTGCACGTCCTTCCGACGGCCGCGGCGAACGTCAACCAGGTTTACCACCCGGCGCACGGTTCCGTTGTCGCCGTTCCGGCGATCACCTTCGCGAACCCGATGCAGTTCATCTGTAGCTCGATTCAAGCCGGCAGCCGGCTCGGGTATCAAGACTCCGCCGAACTTTGTGCGCAATATCTGGCACCGGTCCTTGATGCGATCAAGTTCAACTACTTTCCGTTCGGCTTCAACGCCTTCAGCACCGCCGAAGTGCTTCCCAAGCAGGTCGCCTACTCCGAGCCGCGGCTGCAGCCGCCGCCCGGATACAAGGACACCACCGTCCCGGGGATCTGGGTGCCGGATACACCGTTATCGCATCGCAACACCCAACCGGGCTGGATTGTCGCCCCGGGGATGCAAGGCCAGCAGGTAGGGCCGATCACGGCGGGACTGATGACTCCTGAATCGCTGGCTGAACTGATGGGTGGCCCCGACATCGAGCCTGTTCAATCGACCCTGCAGACTCCGCCTGGACCGCCGAACGCGTACGACGAGTACCCGGTGGTGCCACCTATAGGCTTGCAGGCTCCAGTACCGGTACAGCCGCCGCCGCCCGGGCCAGGGGTAGTCCCAGGCCCCGTCGCTCCGACGCCTGCGCCAGGGCCGGCGCCCGCACCGGTTGGCGCACCGCTGCCCGCTGAGGCAGGAGGGGGTCAGTGAGCGTGATGAGCGTGATGAGCCAGGTCCGCCACCGGGGCTGGCAGGGGCTGGTGCTGCTTATGGCGGCGATGGTGCTGAGCTCGTGTGGATGGCGTGGAATCTCCAACGTGGCGATTCCGGGTCTTCCGGGCACTGGGAGCGGGGCCTACACCGTCTATGTGCAGATGCCGGACACCCTGGCGATCAACGGCAACAGCAAGGTATTGGTTGCCGACGTCACTGTCGGCTCGATTCGCGCCATCAAGTTGAAGAACTGGGTGGCAACCCTGACGCTGGGTATAAACGAGGGCGTCGAGCTACCGAAGAACGCCATCGCCAAGATTGGACAGACCAGCCTGCTGGGTTCGCAGCATGTGGAGCTGTCCGCACCACCCGAACCGTCTTCGCAATTGCTCAAGAACGGCGACACCATACCGCTGAAGAATTCGTCCGCTTATCCCACTACAGAGCAAACGCTGGCCAGTCTCGCCCTGATCTTGCGCGGTGGCGGCGTTCCGAACCTCGAAGTGCTTCAGAACGAGGTCTACAACGTCTTCAACGGGCGAGGCGAGCAGATCAAGGCCTTCCTCGGCAAGCTGGACACATTTACCGACCAGCTCAACCAGCAACGCGATGACATCACCCACGCCATCGACTCCACCAACCGACTGCTGGCGTATGTGGGTGGTCGCGCCGACGTCCTGGATCGGGTGCTGACCGACTTCCCGCCACTGATCAAACATTTCGCCGATACCCGCAACCTGCTCATCAACGCCGTCGATTCGGTGGGACGGCTCAGCCAGGTCACCGCCCAGTACCTCTCGGAGGCACATAGCAACCTGCATACCGATCTGCAGTTGCTGCAATGCCCGCTGAAGGAACTCGGCCGGGCCTCCCCCTATCTGATCGGCGCGGTGAAGTTGATTCTTACCCAGCCGTTCGACATAGACACCGTTCCGAAGTTATTCCGCGGCGACTACCTGAACCTGTCGGCGACGATCGACGTGACCTACAGTTCCATTGACAATGCGTTGCTCACCGGTACCGGATTGTCCGGGGCTCTGCGCGCGCTCGAGCAGTCGTTTGGGCGCGATCCCGAAACGATGATCCCCGACGTCCGCTACACGTCGAACCCGAACGACGCCCCCGGCGGGCCGCTGGTCGAAAGGGCGGATAGGCAATGCTGACTCCCTTCATCAGACGCCAGCTGATCCTGTTCGGGGTCATGACTGTGGTCTCGCTGCTGGTGCTGGGTGTGTACTACCTGCAGATTCCAACCCTGATGGGTGTCGGTCGGTACACACTGACGGCCGAGCTGCCCGCATCGGGCGGCCTGTACCCAACGGCAAACGTGACCTATCGCGGTATCACTATCGGCAAGGTCACCGACGTCGAGCCGACCCAACGTGGCGCCCGGGCGACGATGAGCATCGACAGCGACTACAAAATCCCGATTGATGCGCTGGCGAACGTGCACTCGGTGTCAGCGATCGGCGAGCAGTACCTGGACCTGGTGTCGACCGCGGACCCTGGCAAGTACTTCTCACCCGGACAGACCATGACCTGCGGCGCTGATAGTCCACCAGCCCCGTGCAGGAACACCGTGCCCAGTGAGATCGGGCCGGCGCTGGACACCGCTTACAAAGGGCTTGAGGCGTTGCCCAGGGACAAGATCAGCAAGCTGCTCGACGAGACAGCACAAGCGGTCGGCGGGTTGGGGCCCGCCCTGCAACGGCTGGTCGACTCCACTCAGGCGATCGTCGGCGATTTCCACACGCAAATCACCGACATCAACGACCTCATCCAGCACTCCGGACCGATCCTGGACAGTCAGGTCAACTCAGGGGCCGCAATCGAGCGCTGGGCGCACAACCTCAACATCTTGGCCGCGCAGACCGCGCAACGGGACCAGAACCTGAAAAGTATCCTTTCCCAAGCGGCGCCTTCCGCCGATCAGGTCAACCAGGTATTCAGCGATGTCCGCGATTCGCTGCCCCAGACGCTGGCGAATCTAGAGATCGTTTTCGACATGCTCAAGCGCTACCACAAAGGCCTCGAGCAGGTGCTGGTGTTCCTGCCCCAGGGCGCCGCGATCACGCAGACGGTGGCCACGCCGTTCCCGAAAATGGCCGCACTTGACCTGGCGTTGGCGATCAACCAGCCGCCACCGTGTCTTACCGGCTTCATCCCGGCATCGGAGTGGCGGTCTCCGGCGGACACCAGCATGCAGCCGTTGCCCAAGGGCACGTACTGCAAGATTCCGATGGACACGCCGGCCAATAACGTGCGCGGATCACGCAATATTCCGTGTGTCGATGTCCCCGGCAAGCGAGCGGCCACGCCACGGGAGTGCCGCGACCCCGCTCCGTACGTTCCGGCGGGAACCAATCCCTGGTTCGGCGACCCGAACGACATCGTGACCTGCCCGGCGCCCGCAGCGCGCTGCGATCAGCCGGTGAAGCCAGGCATGGTAATCCCGGCGCCGTCGGTGAATAACGGCATGAACCCGGCACCGGCCGACAGGCTGCCGCCGGGGGGGACACCACCCCCGCTCAGCGACCCGCTGCAGCGACCTGGTTCGGGTTCTGTGCAGTGCAACGGACAGCAGCCCAATCCGTGTGTCTACACTCCGAACGGGCCTCCCACAGCCGTCTACAGTCCCCAGAGCGGTGAACTGGTAGGGCCCGACGGAGTCAAATACTCCGTCGAAAACTCGATCAAAACAGGAGACGACGGATGGAAGGAGATGCTGGCGCCAGCCGGCTGAACCCCATCGACGCGGACGATTCGTTGCGCACTGAGGTGCCGACCGAGGATTCGGAAGAATCGGAGGTCGAAGCCGACGAGATCAGCACCAAGGTGACGACCCAAGATTCGGAAGAATCGGAGGTCGAAGCCGACGGCTCGGAGACGGGTGTCCACCGCGGTCCATCGCGGCTGGGGCGCGGTTGGCTGGCCGGTATCAGTGTGGCGCTTCTCTTGGTCGCCGGCGCCGTCGGGGCCGGCGGCTACCTTGCGATGCGTTCCCACCAGGAAAGCCAGGCAATAGCGCGCTACGATGCCGCGGCGCTCCAGGCGGCGAAGGATTGTGTCGCGGCGACACAGGCACCAGACACCAGCACCATGGCCGCCAGTGAACAAAAGATCATCGAGTGTGGCACCGATCAATTCCGCAGCCAGGCCCTGCTGTACAGCAGCATGCTCGTTCAGGCTTATCAGGCCGCGAACGTGCACGTTCAGGTGTCCGATATGCGGGCAGCGGTCGAGCGCAACAACAACGATGGTTCGGTCGACGTGCTCGTCGCGCTCCGCATCAAGGTTACGAACGATCAGACGCAGAACCAGGAAACGGGCTACCGCCTGCGCGTGAAAATGACACCCACAGACGGGCAATACAAGATTTCCAAACTCGACCAGGTGACGAAGTGACGGTGGTGGTCGAAGAGATCCAGACCGCGGCTGCCAACCAAGACTCACCCGGGGATAACTTGGCGCCATGGCATTTACGCGTTAGCGCATTCGCTGTTGACGTTCTGCCGGGTATCGCCGTAATAACCACGATGGCGTTGGTCTGCCTCACCGTGCCGCTACGCAGCGTGTGGTGGTGGTTGTGCATTTCCGTCGGCGGGTTCGTCGTCCTGCTGGTGTTGGTCAATCGGTTGCTGCTGCCGACGGTCACCGGTTGGAGTCTGGGACGTGCCCTGTGTGGAATCGCGGTGGTACGGCGCGATGGGGCAGCCACCGGGCCGTGGGGGCTGCTGCTCAGGGATCTGGCCCACCTGCTCGACACCGCGCCGCTATTCGTGGGATGGATGTGGCCACTGTGGGATTCCCGACGCCGCACTTTCGCCGACATACTGCTGCGCACAGAAGTGCGACGCGTCGAACCGGACGAGCGGCTACGCAAGATACGGGAGTGGACCACGGTGGTCCTGCTGACCGCGGCGGTGGTGTGTCTGGACGGTGCCCGTGCGAGCTATCGCGTGGTCTACGTGGTTGACCGGGCGATCGATCAAACTGTCGCCGAGATTGCGACGCAGGGGCCGAAAATCGTCGCGCAGATGCTGACGTACGATCCAAGTTCTTTGCGCGAGGATTTCGCGCGCGCCCAGTCGCTGACCACCGACAAATATCGCGGCCGGCTGGCCGCACAGCAGGATGCGGTGGCGAAGGCGCACCCCGTCGTCAACGAGTATTGGCCGACGGACAGCTCGATACAGTCCGCGACCCCGGATCGCGCGACGATGCTGTTGTTCATGCAGGGTCGGCGAGGCGCACCGCCCGACGTACGGTACATCAGCGCAACCGTCCGGGTGAGCTTCGCGAAAGACCGGGACGGCCGTTGGCGCGTTGACGACCTCACCGTCATTACCAAGCCGAAACCGCCCGGGAATGGGAAATGAGTCCCCGTCGCAAGTTTCAACCCGACGACGAGCCACTGCTCGTCCCGCACGCGCTAGCGCCGAGGCGACGGTGGGGGTTCCCGCTCGCTGCCACGGTCGCCGCGTTGGTGATGGTGGCGGCAATCACGGTATCCACCCTGATGCTGATCTCCCACCAATCGCGTGACCGCGCCGCGCGCAAGAACCGCGAGGTGGTCAACTACGTGACATGGTTCATGGCAGGGTTCACCTCGATTGATCCGTTTCACGCCAACGACTATGTAGACCGGGTATTGGCACAAGCGACCGGCGAATTCCACAAGGAGTACGAGGATAAGGCGAATGAGATCCTCCTCCAGGTCGCCCGTGCAGAACCAGCCGTTGGCACCGTCCTCGACGCCGGCGTGGAACGGTGGAACGACGATGGCAGCGTCACTGTGCTGGTGGCCACCGAAGTCACCTCCAAGTCGCCGGATGAAAAACAAGTCTTCGAGAACACGAATCGTTGGACTGCGACGGCTAAGCAGGAAGGGAATCAGTGGAAGATCAGCAACCTGCTGCAGGTGATTTGACCGACAAGACCGCGGATGACAAACCCGAAGTCGACGCAGCCGTCGAAACCGAAGCTGCAGAAACCGAGACCAGAAGAACAGAAGAGGCCGAGGCAACAGAAGCCGGACAGCCTGACTCAGGTGACCGCGATGAGGTCGACAGTGATAAACCGGAAGACGGCTTGGCAGACACAGAATCTGACACAGATGCCGAGGAGGGTGTCGACGCGGCCGCGGCTGAAGATCGCGACAGCAGCACTCCCAGCAGACGACGGACCGGCAGGTGGCTAGTCGTGGTGGCCGCGGTGGTTGCCGCACTGTTTGTGGGTTCTGCGGCGTTCGCGGGCGCGGCCGTGCAGCCGTACCTGGCCGATCGAGCCACCGTCGCAATCAAGCTGAAAGTGGCGCGGACCGCGGCCAACGCGATCACCACGTTATGGACCTACACGCCGGAGAACATGGATAGCCTTGCCGATCGCGCCGCGACCTACCTCAGCGGCGATTTCGGAGCCCAGTACCGCAAATTCGTCGACACGATTGTGGCGCCCAACAAACAGGCCAAAGTAAGCAACAGCACCGAAGTCACCGGCGTAGCGGTCGAGTCGCTGGATGGTCCGAATGCCGTCGCCATCGTGTACACGAACACCACGACCACCAGCCCGCTGACCAAGAACATCCCAGCAATGAAGTATCTGTCGTACCGGCTGATCATGAAGCGCGACGATGCTCGCTGGATGGTGACCAGGATGACGACCATCACCTCGCTGGATTTGACGCCTCACCTGTAGCGTGACCGCGCTCCGGACTGCGCCCAAAGATACTGGACCATAAGGCCGTTAGTTCGCCGGTGTTCCACCGGCTGACGGTTGCCGCACTATTGCCGGTGACCTTCGCGACCGGTTTGCGGTCAGTCCGTTGAGCGGCAACAGGTTTCGTCAGGCTCTGCTGAGCAAGCAGCACTCGGCCCACCCCCGAACAGGCCAGGAACACCTGGACGTCGCGGGCCCAGCCGAAAACAACCAACCCCCAGGCTGATTGGCGCCGCATGACCCGCTACGGGTCAACTCTCAGTTGAACGCGAGCCAGCTGGGCAGCGCCCGCTCGTGCGAGTCGCACAGCACCTGACGGTTGTCGCATGATCCCCTCGGCGACCCCGCGCCGGCCCACATCCCCCCGGTGTCGCGGCGCAGCACAATCGCCGACGACCCACCGCCGTCGAGCAGGATCGCCGTATCGCTGCCCAGCCCGCGGAACAGGTCCTGGATGTTGTCCGGCGTGTAATTGCCGCCCTCGAAGATGTACATCTCGTCCTTCTGCTTCGCATAGGCGAGTGCCGTTCGCGCCGCACTTGGACCACCGTCGTGCAGCTGTTTGGTGTTGCCGGGGGACAACAGCCCGATCCCGGCCACCGCGACGAACTTCGCATTCTTGTCGAGCAGGTCCTGGATCACCGGGGTGGCGAGGTCGTAGTCTTGTCTGCCCTTGGGTCGCAACACATAAGGTGCACCGCCCGACGGCAGGATCATCGTCGTCAGCGAGCTCCACGACTCGTTTCCACCCGAAAGGGCCTGCTTGCCGGCGTAGGCGACGGTACCGGTGACCGCCTGGTTGGCCCGGCCCTGGCCGTGGGTGTTGTCAACAAAGGCGCCCAGCGGCGAGCTGCAGCCGGTCGATCGCCATGAGCCGCCCTTTTGCCCGCGCACATCGAAGAAGTTGGCGTTGATCGCGATTGTCGGTTGCCCCATCCGCTGCCATGCCTGAAGTGGTGGGTAGATTTCCGATGCCTGCCACAACCCTTCGCCGGTGCGGGCCCGCGGATTGTTTTCGCAGCGCGCCTGGTCACCTCGGTGGGTGTCAACCAGTAGGTGCGGTCGAAGCCGTTGCGACGCATTCTTGATGATCATCAGATGGCCGCCGTTGTTCATCTCGTACCAGCCGCCACCGGCGTTGAGCAGCGGCGTGGGATGCCCGGGGCCGAAGTTGTAGACCAGGTATGAGCCCTTGGTGGTGGCGATGGCGCTCTCGAGCATCTCGCGCCCGTCAGCCGCACGTGCAACAGGCCGTCCTATGGTGCTGGCCAGCGTGGCGCACACCGCCACCGCGGCGCAGCAAGCCGTCAGTCGGCGCAGGCTGGTCAGCACGGTAGCCCTTTCGGCCCATATTCAGATGCAACCAGCACAGCATTCGTCACATCAGTCGCACTGTCAACTTAAGTCACAGTCGCGTGACGGTTCGGCCGCACCGGAATTACGTTTGCTCGCTTAGACTTTCGTGCGAACTTTCGGGTGCGCTTCTGCTTGAACTTTCGCGCGGACTTTCCCGCGCTTTGTATTGAGCTTGGTGTTCCACGGCGATCGCCATCTCGACTGCCCCCGGAATCCGGTGGAAGCCCTTGCGGTCGTACATGTGCGTGATGATCCCGCCCAGCAACAGCCCGATGATCAGCCCGATAGATGTCATCGTCAATGCTTGCGACAGGCCGGCATCCGCGTGGCCGTTGAGATAGAGCAGCGACCGCACGCCCAGGAACACCTGGTGCATCGGCTCGAATTCGGCCAGCCAGCGAAAGAACGGCGGCACCGCCTCCAGGGGGACCGTGGCGCCTGCGGACGGCAACCCGAGGATCACGAAGATCAACATGCTGAACAGCAGACCCATCGAGCCCAGCACCGCGATCAGAGAGCTCGACGTGATGCCCACCGCGGTGATCGCGAACACCCCGTACAGCCACAACTCCCACCCGAGCGAAATGGGCATGCCGAGCCCGTGGGCTATTGCCATATAGACCGCCGACGTGAGCAGCGCCAGCATCACCATCACTGCCCACTTGACCAACAGGGTGCGGAATCGCGAGATGTTGACCTGCTCGGCGAAACGATAGACGGGGCCGAATTCGGCCGGCACGTAGCCGAGCATCGAGTCCACCAGCGTGCTGACCACGATGCTGCCGGTAAAGCCCGCCAGCAGCAGCAGGAGCGCGTAGTAGAACGCCGACAGCCCGTTGCCGGTGCCGTTGGGTAGCGGGTTGTACACGGTGGATTTGACATCGATAGGACTGGCAAGCCCCAACGCCGACGCCCCTGCCAGCGGCGCTCCACCGGTCTGCGCCGCCACTTCCGCCGTAAGCCGTTCGCCCACTTTGTCGTTCGCCACAGCCAGCGCCCGGGCCAGGGTCTGGCCCGCGATGCTGGAGCCCAGCGTGCCCGCCCGCGGGTTGGTTGAGATCGTGATCGCCGGCCGGTCCGCGCGGGTAGTCGTCACCGCGCTCGCCCCGAACTCCCGCAGCGTCGACGAGAAGCTCGGTGGAATCACCGCCGAGCCATATACCTGGGCTCTGTCGAGCAGCTGCTTGGCCTCGTCATGGGAAACCACTCGAACGTCGAACTTGTTCTTGTCCAATCCGGCGACTAGACCGTCGACGATCTGTTTGCCCGTGGGCCCGGCATCCTCGTTCACCACGGCGATCGGGAAATGCCGCAGGTTGGTCGTTGGATTCAAGATGCCGCCCAGGTACAGCGCGGAGAGCGCCGACATGAGGGCCAGCGTGATGACGATCGGCGCCGCCCAGAACCGCACGGTACGAATCGCTTTTACATTCCGGTTAGGTTTGGGCGCCGCGTGCCGCGGCTGCGATTGGGACATGCGGGCTCCTGTCTGTCGTGCCCACTCTAATGTCGCTCAGCCGCCCAGCTTCGCGTGCATCTCCCAGATCAGGACTTCTGACTGCTGGTCGGCGGTCAGCCGCCGGCCGTCGGCGTCGGTGAAGCGGACCGCATCTCCGTCAGCGACCTCGCCGATCCCTTCCAGCGCGAGCCGGCCGCGCGCGACGAACAAGTGCAGGTAGGGCGCCGGGGGCGGGTCGAGTGTTTGGCCGGTCTGCAATCGCGCGCAGTGCAGCGCGGCGCTGCGATTGTGCAGGGCGATGGCAGCATCGTGTCCCGGGATGCCTGACGCGATGGTCACCAGGCCCCTGTTGAACAATTCGCCGTCAATCTCGTGCTGCTGGTGGCTCGGGGTGATCCCGGTCTCATCGGGGACCACCCACATCTGCACGAAATGCACTGGCGCCGTCGCAGAATCATTCTTCTCCGAATGCAGGATTCCGCTGCCGGCCGACATGCGTTGGGCCAAGCCGGGATAGATAACTCCGCGGTTGCCAATGGAATCCTGGTGCGTTAGCTCGCCTTCCAGCACCCAGGTCACGATCTCCATATCGCGGTGTGGGTGGGTATCAAAACCCGTACCCGGTTCCACTCGGTCGTCGTTGTTCACCAGCAGCAGCCCGTGGTGGGTGTTGCCGGGGTCGTAGTGGTCGCCGAACGAGAACGAATGCCTGGATTTCAGCCAGGATGTCGTGGTGACGGCCCGGTCGGCTGCTCGTCTGATCTCCACGGCGGCGGGCATGGATTCAGGGTAGTGCTCGTGAGCAGGCTCTGTGCCCGCCGGAGTACGGCGTCGAGTTCGGCCGGCGTCAGGCCGATCTTGCCGCCCAGATGGATCTCAATTTGATACTCCGGCTGGCCAACGTTGAACTGCGCCCGATCGGCTGCCGTCAGCACCACTGTCCGAGTGGTGTAATCGGCGGCGCTCGAAGGCATTACACTCCACCGGCGGTCTGGACGTAGCTCCCCCACGGGTATACGACGAGGCGCTTCCAGAAATGAAGAACTCCTCGGCGGCATAGCCCAGGCTGCCAATGTCAAAGGCCCCCAACCAAGAGAAGTGGTTTGTCAGGCGCAGGTACGACGACCAGGGGATCCGTCATCAGAGGGAACTGGGCAGGCCGAACTTCGGGAACAACGCGCCGTCGAGGAACGCCACCACATGTGAGACTCCATCGGCGCTCATGTCCAGCACGTGCAGCTGGAACGGGACATGCCGGTCGCCGGCGCGCATGTACATGGCCGCGGCCGGCTGGCCATTGGAGACCAAGGGGATCAGGCGCATATCGCCGGGGGATTCGGCGGGGCATTGCTGGTGAATAAGGGTGATGATGTCCTGCGCGCCTTGATACCAGCCGACATACGGGGGCATTTCCCAGATCGCCTCGGCGGTGAACAGCTCCACGAGCCGGTCGATGTCATAGGCCTCGAACGCAGCGATGTAGCGGGCCAGCAGGTCTTGCGCCTCCGCCGAATCCGGCGCGGCCAGCCGGTCACCGGCGCTGGGCCGAACGGTCTCCAGCTGGGACCGGGCCCGCGCCAGCAGGCTGTTGACGGCGACGCTGGTGGTGCCGATCGCCGCGGCGACCTCGGCGGAGCGCCACTGCAGCACGTCGCGCAGCAACAGCACCGCCCGCTGCCGGGGCGACAGGTGCTGCAGCGCGGCCACAAACGCCAACCGCACAGACTCCCGGGACCCGACGATGACCGACGGATCGGCCGGATCCTCCGTCAAGTCCGGCAGTGGCTCCAGCCAGGGCACCTCAGCGCGCTCCACCAAACCTGCGGTCGGGTCCGAGCTGGACGTGCCCAGCCCAGTCGGCAACGGACGGCGCTGCCGGCCCTCCAGCGCGCTCAGGCAGGTGTTGGTGGCGATCCGATGCAGCCAGGTCCGTAGCGAGGACTTGCCCTCGAAACTGTCGTAGGACCTCCAGGCCCGCAGCAGTGTCTCCTGCACCAGGTCCTCGGCATCGTGCAACGACCCGGTCATCCGATAGCAGTGCGCGAGCAGTTCACGTCGGTAGGGCTCGGCCTGGACGGAGAAATCCCCGCCGCCGGCGCCCTTGGGCTCGCGATCGGAACTTTCTGCGAGCTGACTCACGCGCACGAGCCTACGCAGAGTCCCTGACAGTCCCGCCCCGGGAGCCATTACGCTGCCCCTAATGACTACGACCAATTTCCATGACCCGCACTGAACGGAATTTCGACGGTGTCGGCGGCGTGCGCATCGTCTACGACGTCTGGGCACCCGAAACTCCGCCGCGCGCAGTGGTCGTGCTGGCGCACGGTCTCGGCGAGCACGCCCGCCGCTACGACCATGTCGCGCAGCGGTTCAGCGAGGCCGGGTTGGTCACCTATGCGCTCGACCATCGTGGACACGGCCGCTCGGGCGGCAAGCGGGTGCTGGTGCGAGACATCTCCGAGTTCACCGCTGACTTCGACACCCTCGTCGGCATCGCCAAGCGGGAAAACCCGGGCCTGAAGTGCATCGTGCTCGGCCACAGCATGGGCGGTGGGATCGTGTTCGCCTTCGGTGTCGAACGCCCGGACAACTACGACCTGATGGTGCTGTCGGCGCCGGCGGTCGCGGCGCAGGACCTGGTGCCGGGGATAGTGGCGCTCGCCGCCAAAGTTCTGGGCACCGTGGTACCCGGCCTGCCGGTGCAGGAACTGGATTTCAACGCCATTTCCCGCGACCCCGAGGTGGTGGAGGCCTACAACACGGACCCGCTGGTTTACCACGGACGGGTCCCTGCCGGGATCGGCCGCGCCCTGCTGCAGGTCGGCGCGACCATGCCCCGGCGGGCACCGGCATTGACGTCGCCGCTGTTGGTGGTGCACGGCTCCGATGACCGGCTCATCCCCCCCGATGGCAGCCGTCGCCTGGTCGAATATGTGGGATCCACTGATGTCGAGCTGAAGGAATATACCGGGCTGTACCACGAGGTCTTCAACGAGCCCGAGCGCAACCAGGTGCTCGACGATGTGGTCTCCTGGATCACCGCGCGGGTGTAACCGCACTGGCCCTGAAATGTCGCACCGCTCCAGTAGTTTGGCGCCATGACCGACGACAAGATGCTCGCACGTATCGCGGCCCTGCTACGTCAGGCCGAAGGCACCGACAACTCGCATGAGGCGGATGCTTTCATGAACGCCGCGCAGCGGTTGGCGACGGCGGCGTCCATCGACCTGGCGGTCGCCCGGTCCCACGCGGCTGCCCGTTCACCCGCGCAGGCACCGACCCAGCGCACCATCACCATCGGGACGGCAGGGACGCGTGGGCTGCGGACCTATGCGCAGCTCTTCGTACTCATCGCGGCGGCAAACGACGTGCGCTGTGACATCGCGTCGAATTCGACGTTCCTCTACGCCTACGGGTTCACCGAGGACATCGACGCGACCCACGCCCTGTACGCCAGCCTGGTTGTCCAGATGGTCCGGGCGTCGGATGCCTACCTCGCCTCGGGTGCGCACCGGCCGACGCCGACGATCACTGCCAGGCTGAACTTCCAGCTTGCGTTCGGGGTTCGCGTCGGGCAGCGTCTGGCCGAGGCCCGCGAGCAGGCCCGGCAGGAAATTGCCAAGGACCGTGGTCGTGCGCCGGGTACCGCCATTGCGCTGCGGGACAAGGAGATCGAGCTGCGCGCCTACTACCGCAGCGCGTCGAAGGCCCGTGGCACCTGGCACGCCAGCAGAGCCTCAGCCGGGTATTCGTCGGCGGCGCGACGCGCGGGTGACCGGGCCGGCCGGAGAGCGCGGCTCGGAAACAGCCCCGAGCTGCCCGGGGCACGGGCCGCCCTGGGCCCGTGACACAGGCGGATTCGCCCAGACGGGATTCCCAGCGCGCCAAGGTCTACGCGGCTGAGGAATTCGTCCGGACCTTGTTCGACCGTGCCGCCGAACACGGCTCACCCATGGTGGAGTTCTTCGGTACGCAGTTGACGCTGCCGCCCGAAGGGCGGTTCGCGTCGGTGGCGTCCGTACAGCGCTACGTCGACGACGTGCTGGCATTGCCGGCGGTACGGCAGACGTGGCCGGCGGTGCAGCCGCCGCGAGTACGCGCACGGCGGGCAGCCACCGCGGCGCACTACGAAAACCGTGACGGTACAGGGACCATCGCTGTCCCCGACCGGGATACCGCCGACTGGGCGATGCGCGAGCTGGTGGTGTTGCATGAAGTAGCGCATCACTTGTGCCAGGTGCCGCCGCCGCACGGCCCGGAGTTCGTGGCGACGATTTGCACGCTGACGGAGTTGGTGATGGGACCAGAACTTGGCCATGTGTTGCGCGTCGTGTACGCGAAGGAGGGTGTGCGGTGGGCGACCTAGGCGACGCTGACGTCCGGGCGCGCGAAGTCGAGACCCGGATGACCGACGACGAGCGCTTCGCGCTGCTGGTCGGCGTGATGGGTGCCGGCGAATTGTGGCCACTGCGGGATGCGCGTATCCCGCCGGAGGTTCCGATGAGCGCCGGCTATGTGCCCGGGATTCCACGGCTCGGGGTTCCGGCGCTGCTGATGAGTGACGCCGGTCTCGGTGTCACAAACCCCGGTTACCGTCCGGGCGACACGGCCACAGCGCTGCCGGCCGGACTGGCGCTGGCCGCGAGTTTCAACCCGGGGCTCGCCCGGGCCGCGGGCGAGGCGATCGGCCGGGAGGCGCGTAGTCGTGGGTTCAACGTCCAATTGGCGGGCGCAATCAACCTGGCACGCGACCCGCGTAACGGCCGCAACTTCGAATACCTCTCCGAAGACCCGCTTTTGAGCGCCACCATGGCCGCGGAATCGATCATCGGGATACAGCAACAAGGTGTCATCTCGACGACCAAGCACTACTCGCTGAACTGCAACGAAACCAACCGGCACTGGCTGGACGCGGTCATCGATCCCGACGCACACCGCGAATCCGACTTGCTGGCCTTCGAGATCGCCATCGAGCGGGCGCAGCCCGGCGCAGTGATGACGGCGTACAACAAGGTCAACGGCGACTACGCCGCCGCAAACGGCGTCTTGATCAATGATGTGCTGAAAGGTGCCTGGGCATACCGCGGTTGGGTGATGTCGGATTGGGGCGGGACGCCGAGTTGGGAGTGCGCGCTCAACGGCCTCGACCAGGAGTGCGGCGCCCAGATCGACGCCGTGCTGTGGCAGGCGGAGGCGTTCACCGACCGCCTGCGAGCCGCCTATGCCGCCGGCGGGCTGTCCAAAGAGCGTCTGTCGGACATGGTTCGGCGGATCCTGCGTTCGATGTTCGCTGTCGGAATCGACCAGTGGGAGCCCGTGCCCGCACCGGACATGTACGCGCACGACGAGATTGCCCTGCAGATCGCACGGCAGGGAATCGTATTGCTGCAGAACCGGGGGGTGCTGCCCCTGACACCCGAGACACTTGAGTCGGCGCGCATCGCTGTGATCGGCGGCTATGCACACCTCGGCGTGCCGGCCGGCTACGGTTCGAGCGCTGTTGTTCCACCGGGCGGCTACGCTGACGTGATCCCGATCGGCGGGTCGGGCCTGGAGGCCGGCTTACGCAACCTCTACTTACTGCCGTCGAGCCCGCTCAACGAGCTGAGAAAGCAATTCCCCAACGCGCACATCGAGTTCGATCCCGGGATCAACCCGGCAGAGGCGGTGCCGGTGGCGCAGCGAGCCGACGTCGCGATAGTGTTCGCGACCCGAGCAGAAGGGGAGGGTTTCGACAGCGCCGACCTTTCGCTGCCGTGGGGCCAGGATGCGCTGATCGCCGCTGTCGCGGCCGCCAACCCGAACACAGTTGTGGTGCTCGAGACCGGCAATCCGGTGGCCATGCCCTGGCGAGAATCGGTGAACGCCATTGTGCAGGCTTGGTATCCGGGCCAGGCCGGCGGCCGGGCCATCGCGGAAATCATTGCCGGCCGGGTGAATCCATCGGGCCGGCTGCCGGTCACCTTCCCGGTCGATCTGAGTCAGACACCGCGCCCGGAGCTGCCTGGTGTCGGTACGCGGGTTGGGACACCGACCACCATCTGCTACTCCGAAGGTGCCGATGTCGGCTACCGCTGGTTCGCCAGAACGGGCCAGGCTCCGATGTTCGCGTTCGGTCACGGCTTGTCCTACACCAGCTTCGAGTACCACGACATGGCGGTGACGGGCGATGACACCGTGAACGTCAGCTTCAGCGTCGTCAACACCGGCGACCGCAGCGGGGCGGACATCCCGCAGCTGTATCTGACCGCCACCCCAGGTGAACAGCGTTCGCGGTTATTGGGATTCCAGCGGGTCCACCTCGAACCCGGGCAGTCCCGCCGCGTCACCATCAAGGCGGAGCCGCGACTGCTTGCCCGCTATGACCGCAGCGCTTGGCGCATCAGGCCGGGCGGTTACACCGTGGCAGTAGGCGCGTCGGCAGTAGCCCTGAAGCTGGCAGCCGAGGTCGAGTTGGCCGGCCGTGCGTTCGGGCGTTGATTGGCGAGCTCCGAGCGCACGACCGGCTTGCCAGACTTACTGGACAGGGACCAACTCGTCGCCGCACGTGCAGCGGTAAGCCTGGCCAGCGCCCGAGCAGTGGCAGGGGACCTCGATACGAACGCGACACCCACAGCCTTCGTGGCCACAGGTCAACATGGTTCCAGCCTCATGGGTTGCCATCTGTATTCACCCTCATCCAGGTCGGGGACTGAAGTCCCATTGGTTAACTCCGATGACAGTATATACCCCATACGGGTATCTGGTAAACCACGTTCGGCGCGTCAGGAACTCTTGACTGGGGCGCTCCCGCAGGTGCGGGCAGTTCCGGCTAGCGTTTTCTGCATGGCCCCCGAACCGTCCCCTGCACCGACCCCGCAAGACGTCGACGCATTCTTGGACAGCACCCTGATTGGCGAGGATCCGGCGTTGTCCGCGGCCCTGGAGTCCAGCAACGCGGCCGGGTTGCCCCGCATCGCCGTTTCGGCCCAGCAGGGCAAGTTCCTGTGCCTGCTGGCAGGTGCGATGCAGGCGCGCCGCATACTCGAGCTCGGCACGCTGGGTGGTTTCAGCACCATCTGGCTGGCGCGCGGCGCGGGCCCGCAGGGGCGGGTGGTGACGCTCGAATACGAGCCCAGGCACGCCGAGGTTGCCCGTGCCAACCTGCAGCGGGCCGGCGTCGCCGATCGGGTGGAGGTGGTGGTCGGCGCCGCGCTGGACACACTGCCGACGGTGACCGGTGGCCCGTTCGACCTGGTGTTCATCGACGCCGACAAAGAGAACAACCTCGCCTACCTGGAATGGGCGCTCCGGCTGGCCCGTCCCGGCGCAGTGATTCTGGTGGACAACGTCATTCGCGACGGTCGCGTCCTGGTGGAGTCCGAAGACGCCAGGGTCCAGGCCACGCGCCAGACGTTGCAGCTGATGGGCGAGCACCCACGCCTGGACACCGCAGTGATCCAGACGGTCGGGGTCAAGGGCTGGGACGGATTCGCGATCGCATCTGTGCGCCAGCAGGGTTGAGTTTCAGCGCGGGCTGAGATCGTTGACAGCCTGCGCGGCCGAGGTGATTTCGCGCAGCCGCAGTGCCGTCTCGCCGGCATACCGTGCCGTGCTGTCCGCCCATGAATCGGGCATTGCGCTAACCGGAGCCGCAGGTGAGAACAGCGGGCGACGCGGCGACTGCAGCCGCAACAACATGCCTGTGTCGCGGTAGCCAAGTGCCGGCAATGGGCCGCTCCCCGCATTGACGGGAGTCGGTAACGCTTTGGCCATCCCGTCGTCACGGCGCCAACGCCGAGTGGCGTCGTTGGGTAATACCCGGCGCCGGAGCGGCCAGCTCACCCCGCAGAGGTTCGTTTCAATGGTCTTGTCCGCATGCATGATTCGCCGCTGGTACGCCCGCCCGCCTCTCGCCCCTGGGCGATCAAACCGTCAGCGCCCCAAGCGACAGCGCGGTGCGCCTGCGCCTGGGTGCCGACCATCACCAAGACGAGGATCCCGGCATCGCGCAGATGCTCGACAAGCCTTCCAGTCCCGCCGAACGCCAGCACGACGACATCAAGACGAGTATCGACACACACCCCGATGTGGCGGTGACCCGCGAAGGGCATCAACAGGTTCACCGCAACGGCGCGGCTCGGCACCCAATACGAACCCGACCCGGCTAGCCGCAGACCGCGCCGCGGGCGGCTGAGCCGACGAGCTTGACGTACTTGGCCAGTACGCCGGTCTTGTAGCGCGGCGGCGGCGGAGTGAAATCCTTTTGCCGGGATGCGAATTCAGCCGGATCGGCCAGCACGTCAAGAGTGCGGCCGGCGACATCGAGCCGGACGCGGTCGCCGTCGCGCAGGAATGCGATCGGTCCGGCGTCGACGGCCTCCGGCGCGACGTGGCCCACGCACAGGCCGGTCGTTCCGCCGGAGAACCGGCCATCGGTAAGCAGCAGCACATCTTTGCCCAGTCCCGCGCCTTTGATAGCGCCGGTGATGGCGAGCATTTCGCGCATCCCAGGGCCGCCCTTGGGGCCTTCGTAGCGGATAACCACCGCGTCGCCCTTGGTGATCGTGCCATCTTCAAGGGCGTCCAGCGCGGCTCGCTCGCCGTCGAAAACCCTTGCGGTGCCTTCGAATACGTCGGAATCAAATCCGGCTGTCTTGACCACCGCGCCCTCGGGCGCCAGCGAACCGCGCAGGATAGTGATCCCCCCGGTCGGGTGGATCGGGTTGTCCAGCGCTCGCAGCACCTTGCCGTCCGGGTCAGGTGGGGCAATGGTGGCCAGATTCTCGGCTACGGTCTGGCCGGTCACCGTCAGGCAACCACCGTGCAGCAGACCCGCATCCAGCAGTGCTTTCATTACCACCGGCACACCGCCGATGTGGTCGACGTGCGACATCACGTGGCGGCCGAATGGCTTGACATCGGCCAGATGCGGCACGCGCGACCCGATCCGGCTGAAGTCCTCGAGCGACAGCTCGACGTCGGCCTCGTGGGCGATGGCCAGCAGGTGCAGCACCGCGTTGGTAGAGCCGCCGAACGCCATCACCACCGCGATCGCGTTCTCGAACGCCTCTTTGGTGAGGATGTCGCGGGCGGTGATGCCGCGGCGCAGCAGGTCCATGACGGCCTCCCCGCTGCGCCGGGCGAACCCGTCACGGCGGCGGTCGGTGGCCGGCGGGGCCGCGCTGCCGGGCAATGACATGCCCAGTGCCTCGCCGGCACAAGCCATGGTGTTGGCGGTGTACATGCCGCCGCAGGCCCCTTCGCCGGGGCAGATCGCGCGTTCGATGGCGTCGACGTCCGCACGGGACATCAATCCGCGCGAGCATGCGCCGACCGCTTCGAACGCGTCGATGATGGTGACCTCGCGCTCGGTGCCGTCGGAGAGCTTGGCCACCCCCGGCAGGATCGTGCCCGCGTAGAGGAACACCGCTGCCAGGTCCAGCCGTGCGGCGGCCATCAGCATCCCCGGCAGTGACTTGTCGCAGCCGGCCAGCAGCACCGAGCCGTCGAGCCGTTCGGCCTGCATCACCGTTTCGACGCTGTCGGCGATCACCTCGCGTGACGGCAGCGAGAAATGCATCCCCTCGTGGCCCATCGAGATGCCGTCGGACACCGAGATCGTGCCGAACTCAAGCGGATAGCCGCCCGCCGCGAACACCCCCTCCTTGACCGCGGTGGCCAGCCGGTCCAGCGAAAGATTGCACGGCGTGATTTCGTTCCATGACGACGCGACGCCGATCTGCGCCTTGGCGAAGTCTTCGTCCCCCATGCCCACCGCCCGCAACATGCCACGGGCGGCGGCCTTCTCGAGGCCGTCGGTGACGTCACGACTGCGGGGTTTGATGTCGGC
Organism: uncultured Actinomycetota bacterium; assembly: GCA_963763005.1. Taxonomy (GTDB): domain Bacteria; phylum Actinomycetota; class Actinomycetes; order Mycobacteriales; family Mycobacteriaceae; genus Mycobacterium. The sequence goes on along the minus strand of CAVXMI010000002.1, from coordinate 500,656 downwards.
TTCGGCCGACAGCGGTGGAGCCTTTTCGGTGGCCTGGGGCATCGTCCAAGTATGCTCGCGCCGCCACCGTCGCCAAAATCCGCGCCTAATACCCCGCTGGGGTATAGGGTATGATCGCGGTACGGCGGCCGCCCCGGTCCGGACCGCCGGTTTGGAGAGTTCGCCTTGTTTGGAGAGTGATGACAACCGCACACGGGTATTCGCAGCAGAAGGACAACTACGCCAAACGGCTGCGCCGCATCGAGGGTCAAGTGCGTGGCATCGCGCGCATGATCGAGGAGGACAAGTACTGCATCGACGTCCTCACCCAGATCAGCGCCGTCAACAGTGCCCTGCGGTCGGTGGCGCTGAACCTGCTTGACGAGCACCTGAGCCACTGCGTCACCCGTGCGGTGGCCGAGGGCGGCGCCGAGGCCGAGGGCAAGCTCGCCGAAGCCTCTGCCGCTATCGCGCGCCTCGTTCGTTCCTGATACGACGGGCGTGTTGAAACGCAGAGTTCCGTAAAAGCCGTCGCTGCGGTGCGTACGGTGAGAGCAGCGCGATCGTGCCCCGGGCAACCGCCCCGTCCGGCCGATTCTGCGTCCCACGCCATGACTGCCGAAACCGGAGCCACCGCCGCGGCCACCCGCCCGTGGACGCCACGGATTGCTGCGCAATTGGCCGTGCTGGCCGCGGCGGCCTTCATCTATGTCACCGCCGAAATCCTGCCGGTGGGCGCACTGTCGGCGATCGCGCGGAACCTGCACGTCAGCGTCGTTCTGGTCGGGACCCTGTTGTCCTGGTATGCCCTTGTCGCGGCGCTGACAACGGTTCCGCTGGTGCGCTGGACCGCGCACTGGCCGCGTCGCCGGACGCTGGTGCTCAGCCTGGTCTGTCTGACCGTCTCACAGCTCATCTCGGCGCTGGCGCCCAACTTCGCGGTGCTGGCCGCCGGGCGGGTGCTCTGCGCGGTTACGCACGGCCTGCTGTGGTCGGTGATCGCGCCGGTCGCGACGCGGCTGGTGCCGCCCAGCCACGCTGGACGCGCGACGACATCGATCTACGTCGGAACCAGCCTGGCGCTGGTGATCGGCAGCCCGCTGACAGCTGCCTTGAGCCTGATGTGGGGCTGGCGGCTGGCAGCGGTCTGCATCACCGTCGCGGCGGCCGTCGTCACCGTTGCGGCCCGGCTCCTGCTGCCCGAAATGGTGCTTAGCGCGGGCCAGCTCGAGCATGTCGGTGCCCGGGCGCGTCATCACCGCAATCGGCGGCTGGTCATTGTCAGCCTGATCACCATGGTCGGCGTCACCGGCCATTTCGTCTCCTACACGTTCATCGTGGTGATCATCCGCGAGGTCTTAGGCGTGCGCGGGCCGAATCAGGCCTGGCTGCTGGCCGCCTACGGGATCGCCGGAGTGATCGCCGTGCCGCTGGTGGCGCGGCCACTGGACCGTCGGCCCAAGGGTGCCCTCATTATTTGCATGGCCGGGCTGACCGCCGCGTTCGTCGTGCTGACGGTGCTGGCATTCGGCGGGCACCATACGGCGGCGACGGCGCTGGTCGGGATGGCCGCGATCGTGCTGTGGGGCGCCACTGCCACCGCCGTGTCACCGATGCTGCAATCCGCGGCGATGCGCAGCGGGGCCGATGACCCCGACGGGGCCTCGGGCCTGTATGTGACGGCGTTTCAGGTGGGCATCATGGCCGGGTCGCTGGCGGGTGGACTGTTGTACGAGCGCAATGTGGCGATGATGCTGACCGCATCGGCGGGCTTGATGGGGGTTGCGTTGTTGGGGATGACGGCTGCCCGGCACGTGTTCGAGGCACCGTTGCAGGATCCACGCGTAACTTCACACGTCGAATAACACTGCAGGTCAGCGCCCTGAATTGGATGGTTGATCGAGACTCGGGGGGCTGCGGAAGGGGTAACGAGGCGCTGTGCTATGTCACACTGGATCCAGAACGTGACTGGAGGGATGCAATATGTCGCGCTGGACGAGGGGCTGGACGAGGGGACGCCTCTTTGCCGCTCTGAACGCAGCCGGAGTGGTCGCTGCGCTGGTGCTGGGCACCGGCCCTGCCCTGGCAGACCCGGGCCAGGCTCCCGGCGATCCCGGGGTGGTTGCACCCGCTGACCCACCCGCGCCGGGCCCATTGGCGCTGCCACCCGGGCCCGACCCGTTGGCGCTGCCGCCGCCTGACCCGATCGCGCCGCCGCCGTTCGACCCGCTGGCATTGCCGGCGGCGTTAGGGCCCGCGCCTGCCGGGCAGGACCCGACGCCGTTCTTCGGCGCGCCGCCATTCCGGCCGCCGTCCTTCAATCCGATCGACGGTTCGATGGTCGGTGTGGCCAAGCCGATCATCATCAACTTCGCGGTGCCGATCGCTGACCAGCCGATGGCCGAAGGAGCCATCCACATTTCGTCGATCCCGCCGGTGCCGGGCAAGTTCTACTGGATGAGCCCGACCCAGGTGCGCTGGCGCCCGATCGACTTCTGGCCGGCCAATACGGTGGTGAACATCGATGCGGCCGGGACCAGGTCGAGCTTCCGGACCGGTGACTCGCTGGTGGCCACGGCAGACGATGCCACGCATCAGATGACGATCGTGCGCGACGGGGTCGTGGTGCAGACCTTCCCGATGTCCATGGGGATGTCGGCCGGCAACCACCAGACCCCGAACGGTACGTACTACGTGCTCGAGAAGATGCCCACGGTGGTGATGGATTCCTCCACCTACGGGGTTCCGGTCAACTCGTCGCAGGGCTACAAGGTGACGGTCTCGGACGCCGTGCGGATCGACAACAGCGGTAACTTCGTGCACAGCGCGCCGTGGTCGGTAGGCGATCAGGGCAAGCGCGACGTCAGCCACGGCTGCATCAACCTCAGCCCCACCAACGCGAAGTGGTTCTTCGACAACTTTGGCAGCGGCGATCCCATCGTCGTGAAGAACTCCGTCGGGACCTACAACAAGAACGACGGCGCCCAGGACTGGCAGATCTGACCTTCGCCGAGCAAACACAAGATCGCCCTCTTTGAAAACAAGGAGGGCGATTTTGCATCTGCGGGCGGACTTCCGCCGGCGCAGCGGTTATGTATAGCATCATACATAGACTGTCGGGTACTTGAGGAGCGGCGATGCGAAGCCCACGCGATCGGATGGTGGTGTCTGCGGCGCTGTTGATCAGAGAGCGCGGTGCACATGCCACCGCTATCTCCGATGTCCTGCAGCACAGCGGCGCGCCGCGGGGTTCGGCCTATCACTACTTCCCGGGCGGGCGTACCCAACTGCTGTGCGAGGCGGTCGACTACGCCGGGGAGCATGTCGCGGCCATCATCACCCAAGCCGAGCGGGGCCTCGAGCTGCTCGACACGCTGATCGACAAGTACCGCCAGCAGCTGCTTGCCAGTGACTTCCGCGCCGGCTGCCCGATCGCGGCAGTCTCCGTCGAAGCCGGCGAGGCGGCGGACCGTGAGCGGATGGCCCCGGTGATCGAGCGCGCGGCAATGGTGTTCGACCGCTGGTCTGACCTGATCGCGCAGCGCTTCATCGCCGACGGCATACCGGCGGACCGGGCCGACGAATTGGCGGTGGTGGCGATGTCGGCGCTCGAAGGTGCAATCCTGCTGGCCCGGGTGCGGCGCGATCTGACGCCCCTCGATCTCGTTCACCGCCAGCTGCACAACCTGCTACTGGCTGAGCTGTCGGAAGGGAACCCGCGATGACCACCACTGATTGGCAGCCCACCGCCTGCATCCTCTGCGAATGCAATTGCGGCATCGTCGTGCAGGTCGAAGATCGCAAACTGGCTCGCATCCGGGGTGACAAGGCGCATCCGGCATCGCAGGGTTACACCTGCAACAAGGCGTTACGACTCGATCACTACCAGAACAGCCGCGGTCGCCTGACCTCGCCGATGCGCCGCCGTCCCGATGGGACCTACGAGGAGATCGACTGGGACACCGCGATTGTCGAGATCGCCGAAGGCTTCAAGCACATCCGTGATGCCTACGGCGGGGACAAGATCTTCTATTACGGCGGCGGCGGACAGGGTAATCACCTCGGCGGGGCCTACAGCGGCGCATTCCTGAAGGCCCTGGGGTCGCGCTACCGGTCGAATGCGCTGGCGCAGGAGAAGACCGGAGAAGCGTGGGTCGACGGACAGCTGTACGGCGGTCACACGCGGGGCGAGTTCGAGCATGCCGAGGTGTCGGTGTTCGTCGGGAAGAATCCGTGGATGTCACAGAGCTTCCCCCGGGCTCGGGTGGTGCTCAACGAGATCGCCAAAGATCCCGCCCGGTCGATGATCGTGATCGATCCCGTCGTCACCGACACCGCCAAGATGGCCGACTTCCATCTACGGGTGCGACCCGGTACCGACGCCTGGTGCATGGCGGCTCTGGCCGCCGTCCTGGTCCAGGAAAACCTGTGCAACGAAGCATTTCTCGATGAGCACGTGCGCGGCGTCGACACCGTCCGCGCTGCGCTGCACGAGGTCCCGGTGGCCGACTACGCGCAGCGTTGCGGGGTGGACGAGGAATTGTTGCGTGCCGCAGCGCGGCGCATCGGTACCGCCGGCAGTGTCTCGGTGTTCGAAGACCTCGGAGTCCAGCAGGCGCCCAATAGCACCCTGTGCTCTTATCTGAACAAAATGCTGTGGATTCTCACCGGCAACTTTGCGAAAAAAGGTGGCCAGCATCTGCATTCGTCCTTCGCGCCGCTGTTCAGCCAGGTCTCCGGACGCACGCCGGTCACCGGCGCTCCCATCATCGCCGGGTTGGTGCCGGGCAATGTAGTGCCCGAGGAGATCCTGACCGACCACCCGGACCGGTTCCGCGCCATGATCGTCGAAAGCAGCAATCCCGCACACTCTCTGGCCGACTCGGCCGCCTGCCGGGAGGCATTTCGGGCGCTGGAACTGTTGGTGGTCATCGATATCGCGATGACCGAAACCGCCAGGCTGGCCCATTACGTGCTGCCCGCGTCGTCGCAATTCGAGAAGCCGGAAGCCACCTTCTTCAATTTCGAATTCCCGCACAACGCAATGCAATTGCGCCACCCGCTACTGGAACCATTGCCGGGAACGCTGCCCGAACCGGAGATCTGGGCACAGCTGGTGCGTGCACTCGGCATGGTCGACGACTCGGATCTGCGACCGCTGCACGAAGCGGCTCGGCGGGGCCGCGAGGCGTATACCGAAGCGTTCCTTGCCGCTGTGGCAACCAATCCGACTCTGGCCAGAGTGATTCCCTACGTGCTCTACGAAACACTCGGCCCGACACTGCCGGACGGACTGGCCGGGGCAGCCGCTCTATGGGGGCTCGCGCAGAAGGCGGCGCTGACCCATCCCGACGCCGTCCGGCGCGCCGGCCACGCTGACGGCAACGCATTGTTCGACGCGATCCTCAACAGCCCCTCCGGAATCACATTCACCGTGCACAACTACGAGGACGACTTCGCACTTGTCGGCCACGCCGATCACAAGATCGCTCTGGAGATCCCCGAAATGCTGGACGAGATGAGGTCGCTGACCCGAACCCCCCCGCAGCTGACCACTCCGGAGTTGCCGATCGTGCTGTCGGTCGGCGAGCGCCGCGCCTACACCGCCAACGACATATTCCGCGACCCGTCCTGGCGCAAACGCGACATTGACGGGGCGTTGCGGGTCAGCGTCGAAGACGCGCAAGCCCTTGGGCTTGCCGATGGCTGCCGGGCCCGCGTCACCACCGCGGCCGGCAGTGCCGAGGCGATCGTCGAGATCACCGAGACGATGCTTCCCGGACACGCCTCCCTGCCCAACGGCTTTGGCCTCGACTACACCGACGACGGCGGCCGTACCGTCGTTCCGGGCGTCGCCCCGAACGCACTCACCTCTACGAGATGGCGCGACCCCTACGCCGGCACGCCCTGGCACAAGCACGTACCTGCCAGAATCGAACTTCGCCGAGCAGACGCAAAATCGCCCATTTAGCGGCGTGTCGCGGCGCTTTTGCGTCTGCTCGCGGGGGCTCGTGGGTTAGTTCCAGATCCTGACCCTGTTCTGCGGGTCCAGGAACAGCGCGTCGTCCTCGGCGACGTCAAAGGCGTCGTAGAACGCGTCGACGTTGCGGATGACGCCGTTGCACCGGAACTCCGGCGGGGAGTGCGGATCCACTGCCAACCGCCGGATCGCTTCAGCGTCACGCGATTTGGTCCGCCATACCTGAGCCCAGCCGAAGAACACACGCTGCACGCCGGTGAGGTGGTCGATGACCGGAGCGGGCTCGCCATTCAGCGACAGCTGATAGGCCAGCAGCGCGATGGACAGCCCGCCCAGGTCGCCGATGTTCTCGCCGACGGTGAACGCGCCCTGGACATGAGGTGGGCCGGGGCTGCCTGCGAGCGCTCGGGGCGTGTATGCGTCGTATTGCTCGATCAGCGCTTTGGTGCGGGTGCCGAACTCGGTGCGGTCATCGTCGGTCCACCAGTCGACCAGGTTGCCGTCGCCGTCGTACTTGGCGCCCTGGTCGTCGAAGCCGTGCCCGATCTCGTGTCCGATCACGGCACCGATCCCGCCGTAGTTGGCGGCGTCATCGGCTTCGGCGTCGAAGAACGGTGGCTGCAAAATCGCTGCGGGGAAGACGATTTCGTTCATCCCCGGGTTGTAGTAGGCGTTGACGGTCTGTGGTGTCATGAACCACTCGTCACGGTCGACCGGACCACCGAGTTTGGCCAGCTCACGGTCGTGGTTGACCGCGTAGCCGCGCCGGAAGTTGCCGTAGAGGTCGTCGCGGTCGATCACCAGCTTGGAGTAGTCCCGCCACTCGACCGGATAGCCGACCTTGGCGGTGAACTTGTGCAGCTTGGTCAGCGCGCGTTCCCGCGTCTGCGGCGTCATCCAGTCCAGTTCGTTGATGCTGATCCGGTACGCCTCTTGCAGATTATCCACGAGTGTGTCGATGCGGGCTTTGGCGCCCGGCGGGAAATGTCTTTGTACGTAGAGTTTTCCGACGGCATCGCCCATCAGGCTCTCCACCAGTGCCACCGCCCGCTTCCAGCGGTCACGGATCTGCTGGGCGCCGGTCAGCGTGCGGCCGTAGAAGTCGAAGTCCTCGGCGACGAGTTCGCGGGTCAGCCAGTGGGAACGGGCGCGGATCAAACGCCAACGCGCCCAGCATTTCCAGTCTTCGAAGTCCTCGCTGTTCCACAGCGCTGCGAAGGCGGTGAGGTAATCGGGTTGGCGCACAACCAGTTCCGCGACAGTCTCCGGCGTGCTGCCCAGCGCGGTCAGCCAGCCGGCCCAGTCGAAGCCCGCCCCTTCGGTCTGCAGGTCGGCGAAGGTGCGCAGGTTGTAGGCGAGGTCGGCATCGCGGCGCTTGACCACATCCCAGTGAGCGGCTGCGAGCTTGGTCTCCAGCGCCACGATGCGGGAAGCGGTCTCGGCGTGGTCTTCGCTGTTACCCCCGAACACCAGGCCGAACATCCGGGCGATGTGCCCGGGATAAGCGGCCAGCACGTCGGCGTGCTGTTCGTCGCGGAAATAGGACTCGTCGGGCAGTCCGATGCCCGACTGAGAGAAGTGGACCAGGTAGCGGGTCGAGTCTTTGGAGTCGGTGTCGACATAGAGTCCGATTCCGCCGCCCATCCCGGTGCGTTGCAGGGCGCCGATGGCAGCCGCCAGCGCGGCGGCGTGGGCAGCGTTATCGATCGTGGCCAGTTCGTCGTGGAGCGGTTGCACGCCCCGGCGCTCGACGGCCTCCTCGTCGAGGAAGCTGGCGTAGAGGTCGCCGACGCGTTGCGCATCAGTATCCGCGGTTGCCACCACGGAGCCGGTCTGGCTGGCTTCGGTGATCAGGTCGCGCACCTGCTGTTCGGCCCGGTCGAACAGATGACGGAACGCTCCGTCGGTCGCCCGGTCGGCGGGGATGTCGTATTCGGTCAGCCAGCGGCCGTTGACGTGGCCGAACAGGTCGTCTTGAGGTCGGGCATCGGTGTCGACATAGCTCAGATCGATACCCGAGCGGATGGTCTCTAGTGTCACCCCGCCATCCTTCCACCTCTTTTCAGGTGCAACGATCGGGCCATGCCAGACGGGGAGCAGACCGGGGAGCCGGCCGACAATGATTCTGCCGATTATGCCGACGATTCTGATGACGACTCCGGGCCCGACTCCTCTGGGCCCGAACCGTCACGCGGTGCGATGTTCTCAAACTATGGCATCGCCTCGACGATTCTCGGCGTGCTGTCGGTCGCCGCGGTCGTGCTCGGTGCGCTCATCTGGTCGGTGCATCGTGACGACTCCGGCGAGCGCACCTACCTGACCCGGGTCATGAAGACCGCCGTCGAATGGACGGATGTCCTGATCAACATGAACACCGGCAACATCGACGCCAGCCTGCAGCGGCTGCATGACGGCACAGTCGGCGAACTCAACGTCGACTTCGACGCAGCCGTGCTGCCCTACCGGCAGGTGGTAGAGAAGCTACAGTCCCGTAGCGTCGGCCGGATCGAAGCTGTGGCGATCGACACGGTGCACCATGACCTGGACACCCAGCCCGGTGCCGCCCGGCCAGTGGTGACCACGAAATTGCCAGCGTTCGCCACCCGCACCGACTCGGTCATGGTGGTAGCGACGTCGGTTGCCGAGAATGCCGGCGCCAAGCCGCAGACGGTGCACTGGAACCTGCGGCTGGACGTCTCCGACGTGGACGGCAAGCTGATGATCTCCGGGATCGAGTCGATCCGATGAGAAACGCATGGCGGATCTTGGTATTCGACATCGTGGCGCCGTTGGCCGCGATCGGCGCGCTGCTGGCGATCGGAGTGGTGCTCGACTGGCCGCTGTGGTGGGTATCGGCGTGCTCGGTGTTGGTGCTGTTGATTCTGGAAGGGGCGGGCGTCAACTACTGGCTGTTTCGCCGTGATTCGGTAACCGTAGGTACCGACGACGAGGCCCCCGGGCTGCGATTGGCTGTTGTCTTGCTGTGCGCTGCCGCCCTTTCGGCAGCGGTGCTGACCGGATACAACCACTGGACGGCGCCGGACAGCGACTTGAAGAAGGATTCGCGGCAGGTGGTACAGATCGCCAGCGAGATGGCGGAGGCGGTGGCGTCGTTCTCCCCGAGCGCACCGGCAGACTCCATCGACCGGGCCGTGGCGATGATGGTGCCGGAACAGGCGGGCGCGTTCAAAGAGCACTACACGAAATCCACCGCCGATCTGGTCCAGCGCAATGTTTCGGCTCAGGCGTCGACGCTGGCGGCCGGCGTCGAGGCCATTGGGCCGTCGGCGGCCAGTGTGGCGGTGATCCTGCGGGTCACCCAGAACGCGCCCGAGCAGCCGACCAGTAAAGCGGCGCCCGCACTGCGGGTGACACTGACCAAGCGCGGCAGTGACTGGCTGGTGCTCGACGTAACGCCGATCAACTCCCGCTAGCCGTCGTCGGAATCCGCCGAGCGTGTGTTCCTGACCCGGACGAACCGGTCCGACAACCGCCGCATCCGGATCATCAGCGAGGCGGACGGGCTGACGCTGCCGTCGAGGTAGGCGGCCAGGTCCTGGGCTGGTACGCCGATGCGGGAGGCGAATTCCTGCTGGCCCAGGCCCGAACGATCCATGAGCAACTGCACGTGACGGGCGACCTCGGCACGCTCGTTGGCCTCCAGGTGAGCGCGGGCGCGGTCCAATACCTCCCACAGCGCTTTGGAGATGCCATACGGCCACGCGCCTTCGAGGACCTCTTCGACCTGACGGGCCGTCCGCCCGAAGGGGTCGCGCTTGAGCGCGGCGGCAATGCGCTTCCAGGTGGCGATGTCGCCGCCCTCCAGCGCCGAGCGGATGGCGGCGGTGGGCCAAAACTCCACCGGCTGGTCAGGGTCAGCGCCGGGCCTGCTGGGGTCCAAGGCGGGCCGTTGCGGCGGCGGTGCGGGGCGTCGGTCGGCTGCCAACGTCACCTCGCCTCCTCCAGCATCGCCACGGCCACCGACAGACAGCGCTGCCTGACCTCCTCCCAGCTTGCCTTAGCATCGGGTTCCGACGACTGATCATCGAGGTCAGACGGATCTGGATCCGCCAGCCGACGAACCAGCTGGGTAGCCATCCATTGCCGCCTGGGTGCCTGACAACAGTAATACCTATCCATCCCCGCCAGCACCACAGCTGCGGTCTCGGGCTCCATCGTGTCGATCATGTCAGCAAATTCGGCATAATCGCGGCTGCTGTTACGGCTCATGATCAAGTAGCCCTTGAGGCGCAGTGTTTCCGCGCCGGTCGGGATCAGGAGCCGGTCGCCGGTGGGCAATTGGACGTTGGTGGTCTCCACCGGGCTGCGCCGCTCGTACCTCGGGCGCCCCGCCGCGTTGTGTGAGGCTCGTCGCTCCGAGGCAGTGGTTGCCAGCGCGTCGAGGGCGACCGAGAGCCGCCCTCGCCACACGGTCACCGGATGGACCGGGCGCTCACCCCACGACATCGCCCGGGCGATGCCGTTGCGGTACGCGAGGCCGACGACCTTCCTGGCCGCCGAATGGCTGTTGGTGTCGGTCTTCTCCTCAGCGGAAGCAGAAGCGGGGGCGGCAGCCGGCGCGGCGATGGGGGTGGTGTCGAGGTCGTGCTTGACCAGTTGCGGAACCTGTTCGGGCCCCCTGCCATTGCGTCCACAGCCGGTGAAGGCAAGCGGGTCGGCCACGCAGATGGCGTCGGGCGCCAGGTGTTTGAGCTTGGCCGCGGACTTGAGCACCATGCGCAGGTCGGCGCTGGGTGCTATCGCTGCGGCGATGTCGTCGGGAATGACCACGACGTCGGCCAGGTCTACGTCGGGTAGCGGCCGGTCGAAGTCGACCGACGGCAGGACGCGGGCCAGCCAGCGGGGCAGCCACCAGTTCCACTGGGAGAACATCGCCATCAGGGCCGGCACCATGATCAGCCGCACGATGGTGGCGTCCACGGCGATCGCGACGGCACATGCCACGCCGATCTCGGCCACCAGCGGCATGCCGGCGAAGGCGAATCCGCAGAACACCGCGATCATGATCAGGGCAGCGCTGGTGATGGTGCGTGCGCTGGTGCTCACGCCGTACGCAACCGCATCGCGGGTCTGGCCCGTGTGCAGGAAGCGTTCCCGGATTCGGGTGAGCAGGAAGATCTCGTAGTCCATGGACAACCCGAACGTCATCGCCAGCACCAGTGGCGGCACGGTGCTGTCGATCGAACTGAGCGGCGGGAAACCGAGTCTCTCCGCCCAGCCCCACTGGAAGACCACCACCAGGCTGCCGTAGGCGGCCGCCACCGACAGCAGGGTCATCAGTACGCCCTTGAGTGCGAGGAACACCGAGCGGATCGAGATCAGCAGCATCAGGAATGCGATCAGTGCGACGAAGACCAGCACCAGCGGCTCGGTCGCAGACACCCGATCATCGAAATCCTTGATCAGTGCGGTCGATCCGCCCACGTCGATTTGTGCCCCGCCGGCAGCCTTCGGCAGCTGGGCCCGCATCCAGTCGACAGTCTGCCGGGCGCCCAGGTCCTCGGGATCGACCGACAACACCGCGCTGAGCAGCGTGCTGCGGTTGTCGTCGGCGACCTTCGGCGGTGCCACCGAGGCGACGTTGGGACCCTGCGTCATCTGCTGACGGATCGCGGCGATTGTCTGGCTGTGCGCCGGTGTGGATGCACCGCCGTCCGGGAACGTGACCAGCACCTGAACCGGACCCAGTGCACCGGGCCCGAGCGCCTGGGCCGCCGCGGCCACCCCGGCCCGGATCTCGTGCGACGAGTCGAACTGGCGCAGCAGGCTGTTGCCCAGCACCATCGATGCAGCCGGCGCCGCCATGAGGAGGAGGACCGCCGACGCCGCCAGCGCAGATATCCATGGCCGGCGCATCACCCATCCGACCCAGCCGGCCCAGAACCGGGACTGGGTGCTTTCCGGCCGGCGCGACCAGTGCAGCAGCGCCGACCTCTTGGCGGCCGCCCTGGCGAACGTCGCCAGTACCGCTGGTGTCAGGGTGGCCGACGTCAGCATCGCGACCGCGACCGCGAGAATCGCTCCGGTGGCCATCGACTTCAGCGCCGGGGTATTGATCAAGTAGATGCCAGTGAGCGAGGCGATGACGGTCATGCCGGAAAGCACCACCGCGAGCCCAGAGGTGGCCATCGCGGCGTCCACGGCTTCCCTGGGCTGGCGGCCGGAACGCAGCTCCTCGCGGAAGCGCATCAGGATGAACAGGGAGTAGTCGACGGCGAGTGCGATGCCGAACATGGATACCGTCGATGTCACGAACACCGACATGGTGGTGTGCATCGACAACAGGTAGACCAGGCCCATGGTGACCACGACCGTGCAGATGCCGAGGGTCAGCGGGATTGCCGCGGCGGCAAGCGAGCCGAACACCGCGACCAGGACGATCAGAATGATCGGCAGGTTCCAGCGCTCGGCGGCGGCGATGTCGTGTTTGGTGTTGGCTGCCGCAGCAGCGCTGAGCGCACCCTGCCCGATGACGTAGAGCCGCACTCGGCCATTGGCGGTCTGTCCGGCCCGATCACCTTTGACGCCGACTCTTGCGCGCAGCTTCTTGGCGACATCGCTCGTGCCGGCGTTGCGGGCGTCCAGTCGCAGCGACACCACATACGGCCGGTCGGGCTGCGGGGGCCGCTGGGTGGGGTTGGGCACTTCCGACACCCCGGGGAGTTCGCCGGCAATCCGCCTCAGTTGCGCGACCGCGTCGTTGATGTCCTGGTAGCCGGCATCCGCGCGGGGGGCCGCCACCAGTGCCAACGACGATGCCCCCTGGTCGGGGTATTGGGCGTCGAGTTGATCGTGGACCAGCAGTGACTGGGAACCGGCTACCTCGAAGCCGCCGCCGGTGAGATTCCCCGACTGCGTTATGGCCAGATAGATCGCCGGCACCAAAGTGAGTAACCAGCCTGTGAAGACCAACCAACGGAATCTGCGCAGGTTGCGGCTTAGGCGCATCATGAGCTGCTGGATGTCGGTCTCCCCGTATTTCTCGCGCAACGCGTGCACGCGAGCCTACCGCAGAGCAACGCGAACCAGGTTGGCTTACGGGTTGCTGAGCTGCGGCAACGCTGCTGCTGCCAAGCCGCTGCGAGGCTGCTGCGAATACCCGTGTGGAGCGGGATATGGGTCACACGAGTTGGCGGGGCCGATGTCGGAGGTGGCAGGATGTCTGATGGCGGCGCGGAGCGTAGGGGGAGTCCGCGATGAACCGCGAGAAATGTGGTCGTTGGTCGCAGCCCCTTGTGACGCGCGGGAATTCGGCACGCATTCGCAATCCGTGAGGAGTTGTCCATGAAGACAGGTACTGCGACCAGGCGCCGCAGGCTGTTCGCCGCATTGATCGCCGTCGGGTTGCCGGGTGCCGCCGTGGTGATGCTGGCCGAGCCTTCGGCGACCGGCGCGTCCGACCCGTGTGCGGCCAGTGAAGTGGCCAGGACGATCGGTTCGGTCGCCAAATCGACGGGCGACTATCTGGACTCGCATCCGGAGACCAACCAGGCGATGACCGCTGTCCTGCAGCAGCCGGCGGGCCCACAATCGGTGGGATCGCTGAAGGGTTATTTCGAGGCGAACCCCAAAGTCGCCGGCGATCTGCAGTCGCTTTCGCAACCGTTGACCAATCTTTCGACGCAGTGCAAGCTGCCGGTCACGCTTCCGCAGGCGCTGGGCCTCGCGCAGGCGGCGCAGGGTGCGGGTGGGCTGGCCGGTCTGCCGGGCGGCGGCCCGGCAGCGGGGGAACGCAGGGGACCCCGCCCGCAGCGACCGGGCCGCTTCCGGGTCCGGCGCGGACCAACAATGTTGGTGGACTGTCGGGTAACTAGATCTGCCGACCTGCTCGGTTGGTGCTTTCCGGATCATGATCAGGCGGCGGTAACGGACCTTGCAGGGCGGTTTCGGCTGGGTCATTGGTAGGTCTGACCTGCACCTGCATGGCGGGCCGCAGACCCGGGTCGGTTGGTGGGTCGTCGTCGGTGTCTGACTCGGCGATGTTCTCGGTGCGGAACATGAAGAAGAACACCACCCAGCCGATCGCGGCGATGAACAGCCAGCTGATCAGCCGGTAGATCAGCATCGCCGTGATGGCATTCGGCAGGGCCATGCCGCTCGATACCAGGCCCGGCACCAGCACAGCCTCGACGACCAGCAGACCTCCCGGCATCAACGGAATGGTGCCGACCGCGCGGGCGGCCGCGTAGGCGACCGTCAACCCGGCGACAGAGGCGTGGTCGCCGGCGGCGTAGGCGGCGAAGCCGAGGCACGCTACATCGGCGATCCAGTTGAAAAGCGACCAACTGAACGCCACCCCCAAGTCGCGCCGGCGCAGGCTGACCGACTCGAGTTGCATGAGTATCTGGCGCCACTTCGCCAGCCCGGTTTCGGCCGGCCTGCCGCGAATCGAGTTGACCCACGACAAGACCCGGCTGCCGATCCCCTCGATCAACTCCGGCCGTGACGCCACCGCCTGGGCCAGCAGCAACAACGCGACGAAACCGCCCAGGGTGAACAGCAGCGAGAACGGGTTGTTCTTGGCGCCCAGAAAGAAAGCGCCGCCCAGCCCGAGTAGTGCCAGTCCCACCGCCTGCAGCACGCCCGACATCACCAGCTGCCACGACGCCACCACCGTGGAGGCACCCCAGATGCGTTGCTGGCGGAGCAGGAACGTAGCCGACAACACCGGCCCGCCGGGAAGCGTGGTGCTCAGCGAGTTTGCGGCGTAGAACGCGGCTTCCGACCGCAATTGCTTGACGTGCACGCCGGCGGATTTCAGCAGCGTGCGCTGGACCTGGGCGAAACTGTGCATCGACGCTGCCGCCGCCCCCATCGCAGCGGCCAGCCACCACCATTTGGCCTGGTACAGGCTCATCCAGGCTTTGGCAAGCTGGTCCCACACCAGCGCCACCTCGACGGCAAGCACGATCGCGACGATGGACAGGACCACCCACCGCAGCCACCAGTACTTGCCGCGCGGAGCCACTCCCCCGCGAGCGGGAGGTGCCCCCACGCGCTGGCGGAGTTTGAGGACGAGTGCGTCGTGCGACACCGAATAAGGGTAACCGTGCAGGTGGTGCCGTAATAGCCGCACGCCGCCGACCGTGTCGACGTCGTGACCGGATCGTGCCGGCAGTGCCGGCTCGACGCGACCTGAAGCAACTCCGCCCCGACCCCGCCCCGACCCCGCTACGCCATGAGGCTTTCCGCGGGTCTGGGTGCGGCACCCGGTTAGGCTTGCCGGATGTCGACCGGCCTCGACGACGCTTCGGTAGTTCCCCTGGTCCGCAAGACCGCAGCGTGGGCGTGGCGTCTGTTAGTCATCATGGCCGCTGCGGCAGCGTTCCTGTGGGTCCTCAGCAAGCTTGAGATCATTGTCGTGCCGGTGTTGCTGGCATTGATGTTGAGCGCGTTGCTGGTGCCGGCGGTGGACTGGCTGGACAAGGGGCGCCTGCCGCGCGGTGCCGCGGTGGCGCTGGTCTTGTTGGGCGGCTTCGCGATTCTGGGCGGCATCCTGACGTTCGTCATCAGCCAGTTCATCGTCGGTCTGCCCGATCTGGTCGAGCAGGTCGAGCACAGCATCGATTCCAGCCGCAGATGGCTGATCGAAGGGCCGGCGCATTTGCGCGGCGAACAGATCGACAACGCGGGCAACGCAGCGATCGAGGCGCTGCGCAACAATCAAGCGAAGTTGACCAGCGGCGCATTGTCCACTGCGGCCACCATCACCGAGCTGGTCACCGCGGCGGTGCTGGTGCTGTTCACGCTGATTTTCTTCCTCTACGGCGGCCGCAACATCTGGCAGTACGTTGCCAAGATCGTCCCGGCCGACGTCCGGGACAGGGTCCTTGAGGCCGGGCGGGCCGGATACGGGTCGTTGATCGGGTACGTGCGGGCCACGTTCCTGGTGGCCTTGACCGATGCCGCCGGCGTCGGTGCGGGGTTGGCGATCATGGGCATACCGCTTGCGCTGCCGCTGGCGTCGCTGGTGTTTCTCGGTGCCTCCATCCCGCTGATCGGTGCCCTGGTCGCCGGCTTTCTGGCCGTGGTGGTCGCCTTGCTCGCCAAGGGGATGGTCTACGCGCTGATCACGCTCGGTTTGCTAATTGCGGTAAACCAACTCGAGGCGCATTTGCTGCAGCCGCTGGTGATGGGTCGTGCGGTCTCGATTCACCCGCTGGCGGTGGTGCTGGCCATTTCCACTGGCGGTGTGCTCGCCGGGATCGTCGGTGCCTTGCTGGCGGTCCCGACGGTGGCGTTCCTGAACAATGCGATGCAGGTGCTGCTGGCCAAGGATCCGGCCGCCGAATCGGACAAGCAGACAGACGAGGTTTCGGCCGTCGTCCAGGCGACACCGGACGATCCCGAAGGCAGCGGCTAAAGGCGTCCCTCGCGACGCAGCAGGTCTTGGGCGCTGAGGCCGCCGCCCCCGCGGCCGCGCCGACGCGTGTTGTCGGCGCCATTCTCGGCCTGTCCGCGGGAGTTCAGCTTCTCGGTGGCTGCATCAGAGTCGTTGCCGTCCGACCGTTGGATCGGGAGCGCGGCTGTTGGATCAGCCGGGTCGCTCTTCGTTTCGCCGGAACGGTTCCCCGGAATCGGCATCGCCCTGGTCTGACCGGCGGACGGGGCCGCCGGCGGTGCCGGGGGTGCTGGCGGCGTCGGTGCCGGCGGCTGTGGTGCTGGCGGCCGCGTCGGAGCCGACCCCGGTGCTGCCGGCGGACCCGGCGCTGAGCCGCGGAGCTGTGCGCTTGGGCTGCCAGGCGCCGAGAGTCGGGTGGTCGGGGGCTCCGCAGACTGGCCCGCAGACTGGCTGGGCCTGGTCTTAATCTGCTTGGTGCTAGCACTCGACGGCCCGTTCTGCGCGGGCCCGATCTCCGGGGCGGCCGGGCCCGACCGCGCCAGCCGCGAAGACTCCGGCGCGGCGGGTTGAGTGGGGTCGTGCGGTGGACGTGTGCTTGCGGCAACAAGCCCAGCGGTGACCGGCGGCCGCGCGGTACGTCCGTTGCCGGCCGGTCGCTTGCGCTCGTCGGGCAGTTCAAACTCGCCCAGCCCGATACGGGTCTGCAGGCGCCTCATCCAGCGCGGAGCCCACCAGCAGTCATCGCCGAGCAACTTCATCACCGACGGCACCAGGAACATTCGCACCACGGTCGCGTCGAGCAACAGCGCCGCCATCAGCCCGAACGCCAGATACTTCATCATTACCAGGTCAGAGAACACGAAAGAACCGGCGACCACGGCAAGCACCAGCGCGGCGGCGGTGATGAGACGCCCGGTCGTCGCGGTGCCGATCCGGATGGCCTCCGCGGTCGACATGCCGCGCGCGCGCGCCTCCACCATGCGGGACACCAGGAATACCTCGTAGTCGGTGGCCAAGCCGTAACCCACCGCGACGACCAGAGCGATGATCACCACCATCAACGGTGTCGGCGTGAAATTCAGCCACTTCGAGAAGTGCCCGTCAATGAAGATCCAGGTGAGGATGCCCATGGTGGAACCGAGCGTCAGCGACGCTCATCACCGCGGCCTTGATCGGCAGTACCACCGAGCCGAACGCCAGGAACATCAACAGCATGGTGGTGGTGATCAGCACGACCAGCATCAGCGGAGCCTTGTCGACCAAGCTGTGAATCGAGTCCTGCTCCAGTGCGGGAGTGCCGCCTACCCATAATTCGGTTCCCTTGGGCGGCGTGATCTCGCGTAGTTCGGTGAGCTTCTTTGCGGCGTCACTTTGGTTGACCAACCCGTTCTGCAGAACCCGGACCGACGGATCCTTCGATGCGCCCACCGCATAGGAGCGCTCCTGCCACATATTTGTGGGGTTGTTGTCCGGGTCGCTGAACCCGCTGATCGCCATTGCCTTGCTGCGGATGTCTGCGACCTGCTGGTCGGTGACCGGCTGATGGTTGGTGGTCTGGATCACCAGCGTCAGCGGGTTGGTGCGGTACCCGGGGAAGAGTTTGTCGAACTGTTCCTGCCCCTGGCGTGCTGAATTGGTCGGCGGCAGGTACTTTTCGCTCATGCCGCCGAGCGACAGATTGCCCAGCGGGATAATCAGCAGGATCATGCCGACCACGATCGGGATGGCGAACACCAGAGGCCGCTTCATCACTACGTTGACCAGCTTGCCCCAGAATCCGGCCTCGACCTCTTCTCGGGTCTTGGTCTTCTGCAGCCGGTCCGCGAGCCAGTTGAGGTAAGCGCGCGAAACTTTCCAGTTCCGCAGGAAGGGCACCCGGAACAGGGTCCGTACGCCCAGCGCGTCGACGTGGCGACCCAGGACGGCCAGACACGCCGGCAACAGGGTGATCGACAGGATTGCGGCCAGCGTCACCGCCGCAATGAGCGCGTAGGTCAGCGACTTCACGAAGCCTTGCGGCAACAGCAGCAGGCTGGCCCCGGACGCGGCAATCAGCACCGCGGAAAATGTCACGGTGCGGCCGGCCGTCATGACCGTGCGCCGCACCGCGGTCTCAGTGTCGTAGCCTTCGGCAATCTCCTCGCGGAACCGGCTCACCACGAAAAGTCCGTAATCGACGGCGATACCGAGGCCGATCAGCGAGACGACGGGTTGGGCGAAGAAGTGCACCGGCCCGAACACCGCGATCAGTCGTAGGATGCCCAGCGCGCCGGCGATGCTCAGTCCGCCGACCATCACAGGCAGGCCGGCGGCGATCACTCCGCCGAACACCAGGAACAGCACCACTGCCACCAGCGGCAGCGCCAGAACTTCCATTCGCTTCTGGTCGGTGGCGATGGTGCCGGTCAAGGCGCTGGCCACCGGTTCCAGCCCGGCGAGTTTCACCGTGCCGCCGTCGAGCTTCCGCAGGGCCGGCGCGATGGCCTTGTAGTTGTTCAGAATGGTGTCGTCGTCGTCGCCCTTGAGCGGGATGCTGACGAATGTGTACTTCTTGTCCTGAGTCGCCATGCCCTGAACGACCGTGCTGGTCGTGTCGGGCGCTCTGAGGTAGCCGACCCATCCCAGAACCTGGTCGGGGTGGTCCCGCTGGAACCGGTTGAGCTCATCGACGATCTTCTTCGACCACGCGGGATCGTTGACGGTCTTGCCGTCCGGGGCGTGGAAGATCGCGACGATGTGACCGGTTCGGTCCCTGCCGTAGACCTGGTCGCCGATCACCGACGCCTTTACCGACTGACTGCCTTCGTCGTAGAAACCGCTCTGTGTGACGTGGGAACCCAGGCTCATCCCGAAAACGCCGCCGCCGAGGCACAGAGCCACCATGACGCCGATGACGATGAACCGGTAGCGGTACACCGTGCGACCCCACCAGGCGAACACGTAAGCTCCTTACTGGATCTATAGCGACCCGCGCACTGCTTTTCGGTTTTCAGACACGTCGTTTGTCACACGCGCGAGGTCAGCAGCGAGGACAACGGCCGGAACGGCTGCAGCCAAGCCCCCTGCTCAGGTAGCGAATCAAGGCCGATTCGCGGCAGCGGCTCCCGGAAAACACCTGCAATGTCCTCCAGGTCGACGAACTCCAAGCTATCCGACGCTAGCGCCCAACTAGCGTGTTCACGAAATCCGAGCACCTGAACTGGGGTTCCGCCGCGGGCAATTTCCTCCAGCGGTTGGCGGAACGCCTGGCCGTCGGCAGAAGCCACCACCAGCCCTGCGAGCCCCTGGTTGCGCCGCTGGTCGATGTGCTCGAGCATGTCGCTGTCGACGTCGCTGTACTCGTCGATCTTCGGTTTGGCGAAGACGGCAAATCCCACGTTACGCAGCGCGTCCACCCACGGCCGGACCACTTCGGCGCTGCCGGGCGCGATATTGGTGAAGACGGTGGCCTCGGGTTCGACCCGGATGTCTGGGCCGCCTGGCGCCCTGGCCGCGACCTCAGCGGTACGGGCCAGCAACCAGCGGCCCAGTGCGTCGAAGCGGGGTCGTTCCAGTGCTGTCGGCCGGCGGCCCAGAATGGAGCCCAGGCCCATGTCGAGGTTCGGAGCGTCCCATACCAGCAGGACACGTCCCACCGGTGCCGCCAAGCCGGTCAGGCCGTCCCCGGACAGTACCGCCGGCCGGGCGAGGGGTTCGGACGCTTGTGTGGTCACTTCCTCGGTCAGGCTCATTTAGTCGTCTGATTTCGGGTCTTGTCCATTGCAACCGCGCCTTTTTCATGACAACCGCGCTTTTTCCATAACAACTCGGTGACGGCGCTGCCCGCATGCTGGGCCTTCGTCTCGTACTTGGTGGTGGGGCGGACGACCGAGATCGGCAGCGGTTCGGTGCTGCCGGGTTCGACGCGAACCAGCCACGGTTCGGCATCGCCGGCAGCGGCGATGTGCTCGGCGTAGCCGGGGTGGTCGGTCGCGGCGTGCAGGACACCGCCGGGGATCAGCCGGTCTGCAATCAGGGCAATCGTGGCCGGCTGCAGCAGCCGGCGTTTATGGTGTCGCGCCTTCGGCCAGGGATCGGGGAAGAAGACCCGAACACCGCACAACGAATTCGGGGCGATCAGGTTTTCCAGCACGTCGATCCCGTTCCCGCGGATCAACCGGATATTGGCCACGTTCTCACTGTCAATCGAGCACAGCAGCTGCGCCAGCCCGCGGCGATAGATGTCCACGGCGATCACGTCGATATCGGGCTCGGACTGCGCCATCGCCAGCGTCGACGTGCCGCTGCCGGAGCCGATCTCCAGCACCAGCGGCGCGTCACGACCAAACCAGGCCCGGGTGTCCAGCGGTCCGTCTCCTGGGGGCCCGGCGTGGGACTGAAATTGGGCCTGCATGCCGAGCTGCGGCCACAGCCGCTCCCAGGTCTGGCGCTGGGCATTCGAGAGCGCAGAACGCCGTGAGCGAAAGCTCGTGGCCGGGAGATAGCCCCAGGCGCTTCCCACGTCCCCTTGCTCGAACCCTTGGCCGGACCCCACCGCCGTGTCGGGCCGTAACCCCACCCCGGGTTGCGCATGCATTTGTCCATGGTGGCCCATGAACCCCGGCTGTAGCCGCTTGTGGTCCAGATTGATACCCAACAGTTGCCTTCGGCTGGTAACAGATAACGGTGGCTCGCGTCTCTGCGGCGCAGGTGCCACCATTCGGTGGGGGCTGATCGACCCTCGGGCGGATCCGACCGGGCAGGCGGGATATGACGGGACAGGGGCATCAAATTTTCGTCGACGAGCTGACGCGGTTCGCTGACAGGACCGCTGACCAGCGGGTTCAGGCCATCGTCGAGCGGATCGCCGAACCATTGCGCGTCGCTGTCCGCGGGCGCCGGGGAGTGGGTTGCCGCACGGTGGCGCGTGCCCTGGACCGCGCGGGCATCGCGTCGGGCATCAGGGTGACACCGCACGCAAGTGCTGCCGACGTGCAGGTGTACGTCGTCGCGGAGGTGGTCAAACCCGAGGACTCCGAGGCGTTAGCCGCCACTAACGCCAATGATGCCGCGCGACAGCCGGTGTTGGCGGTGCTGAACAAGGCGGATCTGACCGGGTTCGCCGGGGATGGGCCGATCGCGGCGGCGCAAACCCGCTGCGCGCGTCTGTCCGCTCTGGTCGGGTTACCGATGAAGCCCATGGTCGGGTTGCTCGCCGTCGTCGCGCTCGACGATCTGGATGAGGCGTCCTGGGCCGCGCTGCGGGCGCTGGCCGCTCATCCCGGCAGTTCTGCCTCCCTCGAGGGATCCTTCGACGGTTTCCTGGCGGCGAATCTTCCGGTCCCGCTCCAGGTACGGATGCGGTTGCTGGACACCCTTGACCTGTTCGGCATCGCGCTGGGCATCGCAGCGTTCCGGCAGGGCAGCACCGAGGCTCAGGCGCGGGCCCTGGTGCGCCGGGTCAGCGGTGTCGATGCCGTCGTCGGCAAGGTCGCTGCCGCCGGTGCCGAGGTGCGCTACCGGCGCGTGCTGGAGGCCGTCGCGGAACTCGAGGCTCTGGCTGTTGCCGACGAGCGGATCGGGGAGTTCCTGTCCCGCGACGACACCGTGGTCGCCAGCATGGCTGCCGCCCTGGACGTGGCCCAGGCATCCGGGCTGGAGGACGGCCCGGCCACACACCTGCAGCGGGCGGTGCGATGGCAGCGCTACAGCCTTGAAAACCGCTTGAGCAGCCTCGACCCGGTGAGCGACGTGCACCGTGCGTGCGGTGCGGATATTGCCAGAGGATCGCTTCGACTCTGGTCGCGGGCAGGCGGGTCAGGGGATTTAGGGGAGTCCCGATGATCGGCGCGACCCGCGATGATCCGGCCGCCCGGGTGGACGCGCTGGTGGCCGCGATCGGGCCAAAGCTGGGTTCGCCGGCCATCAACCGCCGCAAAGTGGTCCTGGTGACCGGTCCGTGGCTGGCCGGCGTAAGCAGTGTGGTTGCCGCCCTGCGTGAACAGGTGCCGCAACACAGGTTCATCGAGTCGCCGCACCTGGATCCCGGCGATGCGCCGATGGCGGTGGTGTTCGTTGTTTCCGCGGCGGCCCAGCTGACCGAATCCGACTGCATGCTGCTGGATGCTGCAGCCGAGCACACCGACGTGGTGGTCGGTGTGGTCTCAAAGATCGACGTGCACCTCACCTGGCGCGACGTGCTGACCGCTGACCGCGGCAGGCTGGCTGCGCACGCGCCGCGCTACGGCCAGGTGCCCTGGGTTGGCGCGGCGGCCGCGCCCGACCTGGGCAAACCGTGTGTGGACGAGTTGGTCGCAACGGTCCGGGGGCAGCTCGCCGATTCGGATATCGCTCGGCGAAACAGGTTGCGAGCATGGGAATCCCGGCTCCATTTGGTTGCGCAAAGGTTCGATCGCGACGCCGAGGGTGCTGGTCGGCGGGCGCGGGTCGACGCCTTGCGCCAGGAGCGCGGCGCGGCCCTGCGGCAGCGGCGCCAGTCGAGGTCCGAACGCACCATTACGCTGCGCGGTCACATCCAGCAGGCTCGCGTCCAGCTGTCCTACTTAGCGCGCAACCGCTGTTCGTCGGTACGCGGTGAGCTACAGGAGGACATCGCGGGTCTGTCCCGACGGAGGATGGCCGGGTTCGAGGCGTATACGCGCGGCCGGGTCGGCGAGGTGGTCGTCGAGGTGAGCGACGGCACCGCCGCGCACCTCGCCGACGTCCCGCGGGCGATGGGTGTACCGGTGGACCTACCGCGCCTGGACAAGCTACCGACGGTCGCCATCCCGGCCCCGCCACTGAAATCGCGGCGGCTGGAGACCCGGCTGATGATGCTGTTGGGTGCCGGTTTCGGCCTGGGTGTAGCGCTGACGCTGAGCCGGCTGGTGGCCGGTCTGGCTCCGGGGCCGCCCCCCGGACTGACCGCGGCCGGGATCGTGGCATCCATGGCCGTCGGACTGGCGGTGACCGTGTGGGTGGTGAACACCCGCAGCCTGCTCAGCGACCGTGCCGTGCTGGACCGCTGGACGGGTGATGTGACGTCATCGCTGCGGTCCGTGCTGGAACAGTTGGTCGCCAGTCGGGTGCTGGTCGCCGAGTCGCTGCTGAGCACCGCGATAAGTGCATGCGATGAGGCCGAGAACGCACGGGTGGCCGACCAGGTCAGCGTCATCGACAGCGAGCTGCGCGAACACGCCGTCGCCGCGGCCCGGGCCGCCGCACTGCGCGACCGGGAGATGCCGACGATCCGGGCCGCGCTCGACGCGGTGCGTGCAGAACTCGGTGAACCGGTCATCCGCAAACCACACCCCAAATCCGGCCGAGCCACGATCCCGGCCGAAACCCCGTCGCGGTTTGACGCCAATGGCAACAGTTTCTAATAATTCTGAACCTTCTGAATCGGTCTTGTGAGCAGGCTTATACCCGCCCGGGCCTTCCCGGACAAGTGATGCGCGATAACCTGTAGAAGAGCGTCACCGTGTCAACAGTTGTATGGGCGAATGCATAAGTAGACCCATACGTGCCCCCGAGAAGCCGATACCTAGCCGATTCCTAGCAGGAGAATTCAGGAGAGTTCGATGACCTCAGCGACCATTCCCGGTTTGGACACCGCGCCGACAAATCACCAGGCGCTGCTGTCATGGGTAGAGGAGGTCGCCGAGCTCACTCAGCCTGACCGGGTGGTCTTCGCCGACGGCTCCGACGAAGAGTTTCAGCGGCTCTCCGCTGAGTTGGTCGAGGCCGGCACGTTCACGCAGCTGAACGCCGCAAAGTACCCCAACTCCTACCTGGCGTTGTCCGATCCGTCCGATGTGGCGCGCGTCGAGTCGCGGACGTTCATCTGTTCTGAGCGGGAGATCGATGCCGGACCGACCAATAACTGGATGGACCCCGCCGCGATGCGGTCCATCCTGACCGACCTGTACCGCGGCTGCATGCGCGGCCGCACCATGTATGTCGTGCCGTTCTGCATGGGCCCGCTCGGTGCCGAGGACCCCAAGCTCGGGGTGGAGATCACCGACTCCGAATACGTCGTGGTCTCGATGAAGGTGATGACCCGGATGGGCGCCGCTGCCCTGGAAAAGCTGGGTGACGACGGCTTCTTCGTCAAGGCGTTGCACTCGGTCGGCGCTCCGCTAGAGTCCGGTCAAGAAGACGTGCCCTGGCCGTGCAACGAGACCAAGTACATCACCCACTTCCCGGAAACCCGCGAAATTTGCAGCTACGGCTCCGGCTACGGCGGCAACGCGCTGCTGGGCAAGAAGTGTTATTCGCTGCGTATCGCATCGGCGATGGCCCACGACGAGGGCTGGCTGGCCGAGCACATGCTGATCCTCAAACTGATTTCGCCGGAGAACAAGGCGTACTACATCGCGGCGGCATTCCCGTCGGCCTGCGGTAAGACCAACCTGGCCATGATCCAGCCGACCATCCCGGGCTGGCGCGCCGAAACACTCGGCGACGACATCGCCTGGATGCGGTTCGGCAAGGACGGCCGGTTGTACGCGGTGAACCCCGAATTCGGCTTCTTCGGCGTGGCGCCGGGCACCAACTGGGAGTCCAACCCCAACGCCATGCGTACCCTCGCCGCCGGCAACACCGTGTTCACCAACGTTGCGCTCACCGACGGTGGCGACGTGTGGTGGGAAGGCTTGGAAGGCGACCACCAGCACCTTACCGACTGGAAGGGCAACGACTGGTACTTCCGGGAGACCGAAACCCTTGCTGCCCATCCGAACTCCCGCTACTGCACGCCGATGTCGCAGTGCCCGATCCTGGCGCCCGAGTGGGACGACCCCCAGGGTGTGCCGATCTCGGCGATCCTGTTCGGCGGCCGCCGCAAGACCACGGTGCCGTTGGTGACCGAGGCGCGGGACTGGCAGCACGGCGTGTTCATCGGTGCCACCCTGGGTAGCGAACAGACCGCCGCCGCGGAAGGCAAGGTCGGCAACGTGCGTCGCGACCCGATGGCCATGCTGCCGTTCATCGGTTACAACGTCGGCGACTACATCCAGCACTGGATTGACGTGGGCAAGAACTCCGACGAGTCCAAGCTGCCAAAAGTGTTCTTCGTCAACTGGTTCCGCCGTGGCGACGACCGTCGCTTCCTGTGGCCCGGCTTCGGCGAGAACAGCCGGGTGCTGAAGTGGATCGTCGACCGCATCGAGCACAGGGCCGGCGGCCGGACCACCCCGATCGGCACCGTTCCCGCCGCCGAGGACCTGGACCTGGACGGGCTGGACGTCGACGCCGCCGACGTGGCCGAGGCGCTGACGGTCAATGCCGACGAATGGCGCCGGGAGCTGCCGCTTATCGAAGAGTGGTTGAAGTTCGTCGGTGAGAAGCTGCCGACCGGCATCAAGGACGAGTTCGACGCGCTGAAGGAGCGGTTGGCATAAGCGGACTAACCTAGCGCGAGCAGACGCAAAAGCCCCCGCACGCCCGGCGTGTCGGGGGCTTTTGCGTCTGCTCGGCAAACTAGTTCCGCCGCAACGACTTGGGCAGATAGACCGCACCGGGTCCGGCGACTGATGCCGAGTCGCCCGGATTGGAGATGGCGCACCGCTTCAGCGACAGGCAGCCGCAGCCGATGCACGAGTCCAAGTTGTCGCGAAGCGCCATCAGCCCCGCGATCTGATCGTCGAGGCGGGCGCGCCAGCCTTTGGACAAACGGGCCCAGTCGCTGCGGGTCGGGTTGCGGCCGTCTGGCAGGTTCGCCAGCGCGGCCGCAACCTCGTCCAGGGTCAGTCCGACGTTCCGGGCAGCCCGGATGAACGCCAGGCGACGCAGCATCTGTCGTTCGAATCGGCGTTGTCCGCCGGCCGTCCGGGAGGCTGTGATGAGGCCCTGGCTCTCGTAGAACCTGATTGCGGATGCCGCGAAGCCGCTGCGATTCGCCAATTCACCGACCGTGAACCAATCCCCGATGGCCAATGCGATTCACCTCTTGACTTAAAGTTAACTTTAACTACCAGTATGCCTGTATGACCCGATTCGAGAACACCTGTCCCGTTGCAATCGTCACCGGCGCGTCACGTGGGTTTGGCCGGGCGGTGACCGCCGCTCTGCTCGGCCGCGGCTGGGCCGTCGTCGGCGATGCTCGCCGTGCCGGCGAACTGGCAACGACGGCCCGAGAGCTCAACTCAGCGCAGTTGATCGCTCTACCCGGAGATGTCACCGACGCGTCGCATCGTGACGCATTAGTCGCGGCCGCGATCAACGCTGGGCCGCTTCGCCTGCTGGTGAACAACGCCAGCCGGCTTGGGCCCAGTCCACAACCAACTCTCTCCGATTACCCGGCAAGCGAGTTGTGGGACGTTTACCACACGAACGTGTTCGCCCCGATTGCTCTGATCCAGGCTGCGCTGCCGGCGCTTGCCGACAACGCGGGGGTCATCGTCAACCTCACCTCAGACGCCGCCGTCGAGCCGTACCCGGGCTGGGGTGGGTATGGGTCGTCGAAGGCCGCGCTCGATCAGCTCTCTGCCATCCTGGGTGCCGAGATCCCCACTGTGCCGGTCTACGCCTTCGACCCAGGTGACATGCGCACCGAGATGCACCAGGCCGCATTCCCCGGCCAGGACATCTCCGATCGTGCCGAGCCGGAGTCTGTCGTGCCTGCGTTGCTGTGGCTGCTCGACACCCGCCCGGGCGCCGGTCACTACCGGGCAGCCGATCTGACGCTATCCGGAGCGCTGCCATGACTCTCGCGAACCATCCTTACCTGCAGCTCCACCGGCCGCCGACCTCCGACGCCGCCGAGCCGCCGGAAGCGCACGGCGTCGCCCGTGACGCTGTCAAGCTGCTGGTCGCCCGGCCGACCGGCGTCAGCCACTCCCGCTTCGCCGACCTTGGCGACCATCTACGCCCCGGCGACCTGCTGGTCGTGAACAACTCCGCGACGCTGCCCGCCGCAATTGACGGCCGCCGTGCCGGGCATCCGGTCGTCATCCACTTCTCGACGGCGCGCACCGAAAAGGTCTGGGTGGTTGAACTCCGACCGGCCGCTGAGGCGACCGGATACCTGTCCGACATCCGGGCGGGCGAACGCATCGAGATGCCTGGCGGCGGCGCGATCGTCATCAGGTCGTCCTATCCGGAGCCGGGGGTCGATAGCGGGCGGTTGTGGACTGCGCGGGTGGTCCTGGAAGGCCCAGGAGGTGGCGTCGTACCTTACCTGGCCCGACATGGCAGGCCGATCCGGTACTCGTACGTGTCGCGACACTGGCCGCTCGCGTACTACCAAACGGTATTCGCCCGACGTCCCGGCAGCGCTGAGATGCCCAGCGCGGCGCGCCCTTTCAGCACTGAACTTGTTTCCGCGCTGGTGGCCGAAGGCATTTCGATCGCGCCGATCACACTGCACGCGGGGGTGTCGTCCGCGGAGCCGGGCGAGCCACCAGTTCCTGAGCTGTTCCACGTGCCGCCCGCCACTGCGCGGTTGGTGAACCTCACGCGGGCGACGGGCGGACGGGTGGTCGCCGTCGGCACCACGGTGACCCGCGCGCTGAAGTCAGCCGCCGACGTCAACGGCGTCGTACGCCAGGCCGCCGGCTGGACGGATCTGGTACTCGGCCCCGGCCGCCCGTGCCGGGTCGTCGACGGCCTGGTCACCGGATGGCACGATGCCGGCTCCTCGCACCTGTTACTGCTCGAGGCCGTTGCGGGCCCGGACCTGGTCGCCACGGCGTATCGGGAAGCCGCCGAACACGGTTATCTGTGGCATGAATTCGGCGACAGTGCCCTGCTGCTGCCCGCATGACACCCGTCAAGGCGCGCGTCGTACAGTCGGCCCATGCAGATTCGCCAGCACACTTCCGGTCAGAAGGGCGCCAACAAACCTGCTGTCATCCTGCACCCGTCCGGGACGGTGATCAGCTTCGACGAGCTGGAAGCCCGGGCCAACCGACTGGCGCATCGCTTCCGCCAGGCGGGGCTGCGCGAGGGCGACGCCGTCGCCATCCTGATGGAGAACAACGAGCACATCCACGCGGTCATGTGGGCGGCCCGCCGCAGTGGGCTGTACTACGTGCCGATCAACACCCACCTGACCGCGGCCGAGGCCGCCTACATCGTCGACAACAGCAAGGCCAAGGCGATCATCGGCTCGGCGGCACTGAGCGACACCTGCGCCGGCTTGGCCGAGCACCTTCCGGGCGGGCTGCCGGACCTGCTGATGATCGCCGGCCCCGAACCCGAAGGCGACCTGCCGGGCTGGGAGCGCTACCCGGAATGCGTTGCGGATCAACCCGATACCCCGATAGACGACGAACGCGAGGGTGACCTGCTGCAGTATTCGTCGGGAACCACCGGCCGGCCCAAGGGAATCAAACGCGAGTTGCCGCACGTCGCACCGGATGCGGCACCCGGGATGATGTCGGCGCTGATTGAGTACTGGATGGACCGCGATTCGGTCTATCTGAGCCCTGCGCCGCTTTACCACACCGCTCCGTCGGTGTGGTCGATGAGCGCGCAGGCCGGCGGTGTCACCACCGTGGTGATGGAGAAATTCGAACCCGAGGCAGCACTGGACGCCATCCAGCGCTACCGGGTAACCCACGGACAGTTCGTGCCGGCCATGTTCACCAGGATGCTGAAACTTCCTGAATCCGTTCGTAATTCGTACGATATTTCCAGTCTGAAGCGCGTCATGCACGCCGCTGCGCCGTGTCCCGTGCAGATCAAGAAACAGATGATGGACTGGTGGGGGCCGATCGTCGACGAGTACTACGCATCCTCGGAAGCGATCGGGTCGACGTTGATTGCCGCCGAGGACTGGCTGGCGCATCCGGGTTCAGTCGGCAAGCCCATGCAGGGCGGCGTTCACATCCTGGGCGAGGACGGCAGTGAGTTGCCGCCGGGCGAGGCGGGCGAGATCTATTTCGAAGGCGGGTATTCCTTCGAGTATCTCAACGACCCGTCGAAAACCGCTGCGTCACGCGAAAAGCACGGCTGGGTGACCGTGGGCGACATCGGCTATCTCGACGACGAGGGCTACCTTTTCCTGACCGACCGGCGCCACCACATGATCATCTCCGGCGGAGTCAACATCTACCCACAGGAAGCCGAGAACCTTCTGGTTACCCATCCGAAGGTGCTCGACGCGGCGGTGTTCGGCATTCCCGACGACGAGATGGGCCAACGCGTGACGGCGGCCGTGCAGACCGTCGACCCAGCCGACGCCACCGATCAGTTCGCTGACGAGCTGCTGTCCTGGCTGCGAGACCACTTGTCGCACTTCAAGTGTCCGCGGTCGATCGCGTTCGAGGCGCAGCTTCCGCGCACCGACACGGGGAAGCTCTACAAGAACGGGCTGATCGAGAAATACTCGGTGTGACCCATGCTCCGGGTGGTCGACCTGTCGAGTGCGCCGGATGCCGGCGCCGATGCTGGCGCAGCGTCACCGCCGGGCGTGATCGTCGCGGTCGGCTCGCCATCGGCTGACTCCTGTTTGGATACAGCAACTTTCACTCTGACCGAGGATCCCTGCGATGATCGCTGGGTAATCACCGTGGACTCGGTGCCCGATGCCCTGGCCGAGCTGACGCAGCGTTGCCAACGCTGGCCGCACGCCAGCGCCGTGTGCGACGACGTGCTGCGCACCATCGACCCCTCCGGTGCGACGCTGGCCGCGGTGGTGACCGAATCGCTGGCCTATTCGACTTTGCAGGCCGGACCGGAGTTCGCACGCTGGCTCGACGAGCGCGGTCCGGCCCGCATTCCCGACATCGCCGATCCGGTGCGGGCTGAGCGTGAAGATGACACCCTGCGTATCAGGTTCAACCGGCCGCAACGCCACAATGCATTTTCCACCGATGCACGCGCCGCACTGCTGGAGGCACTGACCGTTGCGCAGCTAGACCCGTCGGTCACCGGAATCGTGTTGAGCGGCAACGGCCCATCGTTTTGCAGTGGTGGAGACCTCGCCGAGTTCGGCACCTTCGCCGACCCGGCCAGCGCTCATCTCGCCCGCACCCGCCACAGCCCGGCCCTGGTGCTCGACGAGCTCACCGCCCGCCTCGGGCGGGCCTGCCGCGCCGAAGTCCACGGCCGGGTATTGGGCAGCGGATTGGAGATGGCGGCGTTCTGCGGATGGATTGAGGCGCGGGAGGATTCGGTGTTCGGACTGCCGGAATTGAGTCTGGGTCTGATCCCCGGCGCCGGCGGTACCGTCAGCCTCACCCGCCGGATCGGCCGCTGGCGCACGGCATATCTGGTGCTCTCCGGACGAACCATCGACGCGGATACCGCGCTGGCCTGGGGGCTGGTGGACGCCGTCTCGTCGGCTGCGCGCTAAACCTATTGATGCTCAACGCAACACGTGTACTGCTCAGTAGCCGGAATACGTTGTGGTGATCGTGGAGGGGATGCTGTGATCGACGGACACGGCCACCGCGATAAGAGCGATGTAGAGCACCGTAAAGATCACGGCGGCGACGACGGCGGTGATCGCGCCGATAATGGCCCACTTCTTGGCGTTGGCGGACGCGGCCTGCGCCTCGGCGTACCGTCCCTGAGCCCACAGCCCGGAGACCTTGGTGGCGTACACGATCGACACAATCCCGAACGGGAGGCAACACAGAACTGTGCACAGAATCGCCCAGACGAGGTAGTTGTCCGGCTCCTGCTGATAACCCGGCGGCTGGCCCCACGCGGGCTGCTGGGCCGGCCAACCCGGCTGCTGGCCTTGCCATTCCGGGGAACCTCCGTACGGCCCTGGCGGATAACTCATGGCAGCTGCCTTTCCTTGGGTTCCCTCCGCTCCAACAGGTTTACTCCCGCGCCGCATTGCTGGTGCCGAGGTCAGGCAAATATACAGCAAGGGCTCCTGGGGCACTGTCTAGAGACCGCCCCGGGCCACCAGTTGTCCGGCTATCACGTTGCGCTGGATCTCATTGGTACCTTCACCGACGATCATTAGCGGCGCATCGCGGAAGTAGCGTTCGACGTCGTATTCAGTGGAGTAGCCGTAGCCGCCGTGGATGCGCACGGCGTTCAGGGCGATTTCCATCGCGACCTCGGAGGCGAACAGCTTGGCCATGCCGGCCTCCATATCGCACCGTTGGCCGCTGTCGTAGCGCTCGGCGGCATAGCGGGTGAGTTGGCGGGCGGCGGTGAGTTTGGTTGCCATGTCGGCCAGATAGTTGCCGACCGCCTGATGCTTCCAAATCGGCTTGCCGAAACTCTCGCGTTGCTGGGCATAAGCGAGTGCGTCTTCCAATGCCGCAGTTGCCACGCCGAGGGCGCGGGCGGCCACCTGGATCCGGCCCGTCTCAAGTCCTTTCATCATCTGCGAAAAGCCTTGGCCCATAAGGCCTCCCAGAACGGCAGACGCCGGCGCCCGGAAATCTTCAAACGACAGCTCGCAGGACTCGACGCCCTTGTAGCCCAACTTGGGCAGGTCCCGCGACACCGTCAGGCCCGGCCCGTGCCCGACCAGCACGATCGAGATTCCCTTATGCCGCGGTGTGGCGTTCGGGTCGGTCTTGCACAGCAAAGCGATCAAACCGGAACGGCGCGCGTTGCTGATCCACGTCTTGGAGCCGTTGACCAGCAAGCCGGCAGACCCCTCGGTGCCGTCCGGTAAAGCGGTGGTCGACATGTTCTGCAGGTCGGAACCGCCGCCCGGTTCGGTCAGCGCCATCGTGGCCCGCAGTTCGCCGGTAGCCATCGGCGGCAGGTATCCCCGCTTCTGCTCCTCGGTGCCGAACAGCGTCAGCAGCTTGGCGACGACGGTGTGCCCGCCCATCGCGCCGGCCAGGCTCATCCAGCCGCGTGCCAGCTCCTGGGTGACCTGCACATAGCACGGCATCGACACCGGCGACCCGCCGTACTCATCGGGGATGGCCAGGCCGTAGATGCCGATGCGCTTCATCTGTTCGATCCACGCCTCCGGGTAGGTGTTGGCGTGCTCGACGTCGCGGACGGTTGGCTTCACGTCGCGGTCGATGAACGCCCGCACGGTAGCGACCAGCATTGCTTCGTCGTCGTTCAGTTCACTGTTCATCTGCGCCACCCTGTTGGCCCGGCCGTGTTGACCCCTGGTTCGACAGCCTGCCAGCATGTGGCGTTGTGACTAACAGGTATTCGGGCATACGCGAGGGCGGGCCCTACTTCGACGACCTGTCCATAGGTCAGGTGTTTGACTGGGCGCCGGCGATGACACTGTCCT
Source organism: uncultured Actinomycetota bacterium (assembly GCA_963763005.1). Classification (GTDB taxonomy): domain Bacteria; phylum Actinomycetota; class Actinomycetes; order Mycobacteriales; family Mycobacteriaceae; genus Mycobacterium. The sequence goes on along the minus strand of CAVXMI010000002.1, from coordinate 468,181 downwards.
CGGGGCTGGCGGCCGCCCATCAGGGGATCGTGGGCGACCGGCTGCGACTGGCGCTGGACGCCGATCTGTGCGCCGCGGTGGTCGGCGTACCGGCAGCGCTGGCACATCCGGGCCTCGTGTGCGATGTGGCGATCGGGCAGTCGACGTTGGTGACCCAACGGGTCAAAGCCAACCTGTTCTACCGCGCGCTCAGGTTTCACCGATTCCCGGTGATCGGCGACACCATATACACCCGCACCGAAGTGGTCGGGCTGCGCGCCAACGCGGCCAAGCCGGGCCGTGCCCCAACGGGAATGGCTGCGCTGCGGATGACCAGCATCGACCAGGCCGATCAGTTGGTGCTCGACTTCTACCGGTGCGCCATGCTGCCCGCCAGCCCCGACTGGCGTCCCGAGGGGCCCGACGACGACTTGTCGTCCATCGGTGTCGACGTGGTGGCACCTGTTGTCGATCCCACCGCCCACTGGGACGCCGGGGTCTTCCGCCACCGGGTGCCCGGTCCGCATTTCGACGGCGGCATTGCGGGCACGGTGCTGCACAGCACCGGAGACCTGGTCAGCAGCGCGCCCGAACTGGCCCGACTCACCCTGAACATCGCTGCCACACACCATGATTCCCGGGTAGGGGGGCAACGCCTGGTCTACGGCGGGCACACCATCGGCCTGGCGTTCGCGCAGGCGAGCCGGCTGCTGCCCAACCTGGTGACTGTCCTGGGCTGGGAACACTGCGACCACACCGGGCCGGTGCGAGAGGGCGACACCCTCTACAGCGAGCTGCACGTCGAGTCCGCGGAACCGACCGAGCATGGGGGCGTGCTGGGGCTGCGTTCGCTGGTCTACGCGGCCAGCGACACCGCCGACGAGCCGGACCGGCAGGTACTGGACTGGCGTTTCAGCGCGCTGCAGTTCTAAGCGCCGGTGGCCTAGCCGTGGGTGCCGTCGGTGCCGCTGTTGCCGGCAGTGCCTTTCGTGCCGGGTAGGCCGGCGCCCGCTGCGACGCCGGGGTCGCCCCCGTTGTCGAGGTCGACGGTCCCTCCGGTGCCGCCGCCGCCGCCGATGGCGCCGGTGCCCGGGGTGCCGCCGTTACCGCCATTACCACCGCTGGGGCCATTGCCGCCATTGCCGGCGTTGCCGTCGGGGGTGGCGCCGTTGCCGCCGACGCCGCCGGTCTGGCCGCTTGTGGCGCTGCCGCCGTCGCCGCCGTCGCCGCCGTTGCTGCCTGTGCCAGCAGTGACGCCAGTGCCGCCGTTGGCGCCAGCTCCGCCATTACCGCCCTTGCCGCCGGTGCCGCTGTTGCCGCCGTCGCCGGCGTCGGGGTGGGTTATGGGGGTGCCATCCGCACCCTTGCCACCGGTACCGGGCGCGCCGCCGGTTCCGCCCTTACCGGCGGTGCCGGCGTTGCCGCCGTTGCCCGTTCCCAGGGCACTACCGCCAGCGCCGGCCTTGCCACCGTCGCCGCCGATTCCGCCGTTGCCGCCGGTGCCGCCGTCGCCGTTTTTGACGGTGAAGGAGCTGTCGCCGGTCTGGCCGGCACCGCCGGCGCCGCCGTTGGCGCCGACGCCGCCGTTTCCACCCTTGCCGCCGCCGCCGGAGATCGAACCGCCGTTGCCGCCAGCGCCGCCGGCGCCTCCGGACCCGCCGGTGTGACCGGTGCTGCCGTCTTGGCCGGGGGTGACCCCGCCGCCACCGACCGCGCCGGTCTTGCCGTTGCCACCGGCGCCGCCGTCGCCGCCGTTGCCGATGTTGCCGCCGTTGCCGCCGGCCCCGCCACTGCCGCCGTTGGCACCGGCGACGGTGCCGGCAGCCGCGTTGTAGCCCGCTCCGCCGTTGCCGCCGTTGCCGGCTGGGGCGGTGACCGGGGCGCCGTCAGCGCCATTGGTGGCCTGGACGGTGTGGCTGCCGTCGAAGCCGCCGGCACCGCCGCCGCCGATCGTGCCCGCGTTGCCGCCGTCGCCGCCCTTGCCGCCGTTGGGGTTGGCCTGGGTGCCGGCCGCGCCCTTGCCGCCGTCACCGGGCGTTCCGGCGTTGCCGCCGTTGCCGCCGATCCCACCTGCGCCGTCGGTGCCCGCGGCGCCACTGGGGTGGGTGCCCGCGGCGCCACCGTCACCGCCGGTCCCACCGGTGCCGCCGTTGCCGCCCGACCCGCCGGTCTGGCCGGGGCTCGCGGTGCCGCCGGAGCCGCCGGTGCCGGCCGCGCCCGCCAGACCGTTGCCGCCGTCGCCGCCCTTGGCGCCGCTGCCACCGGTGCCGCCGCTGCCGGCGTCGCCCAGCATCGCGCCTCCGTTGCCGCCGGCGCCGCCCGTGCCGCCGGAACCGCCATTGGTGCCGCTGGTGCCGCTGCCGCCGGCGGTGGTCGCACTGGTGCCGTCCGTGCCGGCCTTGCCGTTGCCGGCGTTACCGCCGTTGCCGCCGGAGCCGTAGTTGCCGCCGTTACCGCCGGCGCCGCCGCTGCCACCGCTCGTGCCGGCGGCTGCGGAGGCGTCGGTGGCGGCGTCGTAGCCGGCGCCGCCCTTGCCCCCGTCGCCGGTTGGCGTGGTGGGCGCGGTCCCGTTGGTGCCGTTGCCGCCGGGTGTCGGGCCGGTGGTGCCGCCGGTGCCGCCGGCGCCGAAGGCGGTGGTGCCGCCGTCGCCGCCCTTACCTCCGTTGGGGTTGGTGGCGGTGCCGTCCGCGCCGATACCGCCGTTGCCGGGCGTTCCGGCGTTGCCGCCGTTGCCGCCGTTGCCGTTGGTGCCGTTGGCGCCAGTGGTACCGCCGGGGGCAGTGCCGCCGGTCCCGCCGTTGCCGCCGTTGCCACCCGCCCCGCCGGTCCCGCCGTTGCCGCCGTTCTGGCCGCCACCGATGCCGGTGCCGTACTTGTCGACGTCGGCTGCTCCGGCGCCGCCGCTCACGCCGTTGCCGCCGTTGGTGCCGTTGCCGCCGCTGCCGCCGGCCCCGCCCTGGCCGCCGGTCATGCCGGTGCCGCCGCTGCCGCCGGTGCCGCCGGCGCCGCCGCTGCCGCCGGCGCGGCCGTTGGTGCCGCTGTCGCCGGAACCGGTGCCGTTGGTGCCGCTCACGACGGCGGATTTGCCGTTACCACCGGCCCCGCCGTCGCCGCCATTGCCGACGTTACCGCCGTTACCGCCGTTACCGCCGATACCGCCGCTGGCGCCGGGGGTGAGCGGGTTGTAACCCGCACCGCCCTGACCGCCATTGCCGGCCGGGCCGGTTACCGCGGTCCCGGGCGTGCCGGGTGCGCCGGATGTCGAGCCGGTGCCGACTGTGCCGGCGGCACCCGCGGTACCGGCGTTGCCGCCGGTGCCGCCGTTGCCACCGTTCGGGTGGGCGACAGTGCCGGCCATGCCCGCACCACCGTTGCCCGGTGTTCCGGCGTTCCCGCCGTTGCCGGCGTTGCCGCCCGCGCCCTTGGTGCCGTCGCTGCCTGTTCCCAGGTGGACACCGGCGGCACCACCGTTGCCGCCGCTGCCGCCGGCCCCGCCGTTGCCGCCGCTGCCGCCGTTTTGGCCGTTACCGACGCCGTTGCCGTAGTCGGTGCCCGCCACACCCCAGTGGCCGTCCGTGCCGTTGCCGCCGTTACCGCCGGCTGCGCCGTTGCCGCCGGCGCCGCCCTTACCGCCGTCACCGGCCACCGTTCCGCCATTGCCGCCGGCTCCGCCCTGACCTCCGGAGCCGCCGGCGATACCCGACGTGCCACTCTGGCCGGGAAGTACGGCGTTGGTGCCGTCTGTGCCGGCGACGCCGTTGCCACCGGCTCCGCCGGTACCGCCGTTGCCGTACATCCCAGCGTCGCCGCCGAGGCCACCGTTACCGCCGCTAGCGCCCACGGCGGTGGCGGGCGGGGTGTAGCCGGCGCCGCCGGTCCCGCCCGCCCCGCCGGCGGTGCTGGTGTTTATCTGGCCATCGGGGCCGTTGGTGATCGGAGTGGTACTGGGGTTACCGGTGCCGGGTGCCCCACCGCCGCCGACAGTGGTGCCGGGGTTGCCGCCGGTGCCACCCTTGCCACCCGTTGTGTTGGCGGAGGTGCCCGCCGCGCCGGTGCCACCGTTGCCGCCAAGGCCGGTGGTGCCGCCGGTCCCGCCGCCGCCGCCGGCGCCCTCGGTGCCGTTGTAGACGTGTCCGGCGTTGCCGCCCGTCCCGCCGGTGCCGCCCGCGCCGCCGTCACCGCCGTCGCCGCCGGTGCCAGAGTTGTAGCTGAAGTCACCGGTGGCGCCCTTGCCGCCGGTGCCGCCGGTGCCGCCCTGGCCGCCGTTGCCGCCGTTGCCGCTGTTGCCGGAGATCGTGCCGCCGTTACCGCCCGTGCCGCCGTCGCCGCCGGTGCCGCCTTGGAAGCCGGTGCCGCCGTTGCCGCCTGGGGGGGTGCCGTCGGGGCCGGTGATGCCGGTGCCGCCGGTGCCGCCGTTGCCGCCGTTGCCGCCGTTGCCGTACGCGCCGGCGTCACCGCCGTCGCCGCCGCTGTAGCCCTTGGCCCCAGCACCGGGGATGCCGAAGGCGTCCCCGCCGTCGCCGCCGTCACCGCGGCCGGTGCCGGGGCTGAGGAGTTGGCCGTCGGTACCAGGCGTTCCGCTCGTACCTGGGGTAGTTCCGGTGCCGGGCGTGCCCGCCGCGCCGCCGGCGCCGGGGTTGCCGCCGGCGCCGCCGTCGCCGCCGCCGAGGAAGCCGTTGCCGCCGGCGCCGCCCTTTCCAGCGGTCCCGCCGTTGCCACCGTTACCGGCGTTGCCGCCCGGCAAGGTGGGGTCGCTAAGGCCGTTGCCACCGGTTCCGCCGGCCGCGCCGCTGCCGGCGTTACCGCCCACTCCGGCGTAGCCGTTGTGGCTGCCGCTGTTGCCGCCCAGACCGCCGTCACCGCCGTTGCCGCCGGCCTGACCGTCGGTGCCATTGGGATCTGTGGAGGTGCCCGCGCTGCCGTTCGAGCCGGCGACGCCGTTGCCGCCGTCACCGCCGGTGCCGCCGTTGCCATAGTCACCGCCGTCACCGCCGGCCCCGCCGTTGCCACCGGACGCGCCGGGCGTGACGGGGTTGTAGCCGTCGCCGCCGTCGCCGCCGTTACCGCCAATGCCGGAGGGTGTGGCGCCGTGAGCGCCGTGAGCGCCGTTGGCCGTGGGGGTGCCGGTGCCTCCGGTGCCGGGTGTTCCGCCCTGGCCGCCGCTGGCGCCGACGCCGGCGTTGCCGCCTTTGCCGCCCTTGCCGCCGTCGGGGTTGTGGGCGGTGCCCTTGGCGCCGTTGCCGCCATCGCCTTGCTGACCGCCGTCGCCGCCGTGGCCGCCGTCGCCGGCGGCGCCGCCGACGCCCGTGGTGCTGCCGGTGCCGCCGGCGCCGCCGTTACCGGCTTTGCCGCCGACGCCGCCGCTGCCGCCGTTACCGCCGTCCTCACCGCCACCGACACCGTTGCCGTAGGCGTCCTGGTTGGCAACACCGTTGGCACCGTTGTGGCCGGACCCACCGGTTGCGCCGTTGCCGCCGTCGCCGCCGGCTCCACCCGCTCCGCCGGTACCGGTGGCACCCTTGAAGCCATATATTCCGGAGGTGCCGCCGGCCCCGCCTGCTCCGCCGCCGCCGCCGACGCCGCCCTGGCCGCCGGTGCCGCCGTCCTGACCGCCGCCGTCACCATTGCCATAGTTGACGCCCGACTGACCAGCGACGCCTGTGCCGCCGTTTCCGCCCTTGCCGCCGCCTCCGCCGGCCCCGCCGTTGCCGCCGGTGCCGCCGTTGCCCATCATCGTGCCGGCGTTGCCGCCCTTGCCGCCTCCGCCGCCGAGACCGCCGGCCTGGGCGTCGCCGCCGTTGACGTTTTGGGCGGATCCGCTGACGCCGTTTGTGCCGTCTGTGCCGGCCGCGCCCGCGCCTCCGTCGCCACCGCCGCCGCCGCTGCCGTACGTGCCGCCGTCACCTCCGGCCCCGCCTTGGCCACCGGCCGCGCCAGGGGTGGTGGCGCTGTAGCCGACCCCGCCGTGGCCGCCGTTGCCGACCGGCGTGGTGGGCAGAGCGCCGTCGGTGCCGTTGGCCCCCTGGGTAAGGCCGGTGCCGCCAGTACCGCCGGCGCCTACCGTACCGGGGCTGCCTCCCTTGCCGCCTGCTCCGCCGGTGATGCTGGTCGCGATGCCGGCTGCGCCGTTGCCGCCGTCGCCGGGCGTTCCGGCGTTGCCGCCGTTTCCGGCTGCACCGCCTGCGCCTGTGACGCCTGGGGTGCCATGCGGCGATTGCCCGCCGACCCCGCCGTTGCCGCCGTTGCCGCCCTTGGCGCCGTTGCCGCCGCTGCCGCCGTCTTGACCGCCGCCCGCGCCGTTGCCGTAGTTGTCGACGCCGGATTGGCCGTTGGCGCCGGTGACACCGGCCCCGCCGTCGCCACCGTTTGCTCCGGTGCCGCCGGCCCCGCCGGCGCCGCCGTTGCCGGAGGTCACGCCGCCATTGCCGCCACGGCCGCCGCTGCCGCCGTTGCCGCCGGCTTGACCGTCGGTGCCGCTGGCGCCCAAGTTACCCGTGTTGGTGCCGCTTGCACCGGCCACGCCGTTACCGCCGTCGCCACCGCGGCCACCGTTGCCGATGTTGCCGCCGTTGCCGCCATCGCCGCCGTTGCCGCCATCCGCGCCGGCGGCGGCGGAGGTGTAACCCGTCCCGCCATTACCGCCGTTACCGGCCGGACCGGTGACGCTGGCACCGCTGGTGCCGTTGTTGCCTCCGATGGCTCCGGTACCGCCGGCGGCGCCGCCAGCGCCACCCTTGCCAGCGGTCCCGGCGTTGCCGCCGGCGCCGCCCTTGCCGCCGTTGATGCTGGTGGCAGTCCCGTCTGCGCCGTTGCCGCCGTCGCCGGGTGTTCCGGCGTTGCCGCCGTTGCTGCCGTTGCCGCCGTTGCCGCTGGCGCCGCGGCCAGAGCCGCTGCCGTTGAGGCCGCCGAGGCCGCCGTTACCACCCTTGGCGCCAGCACCGCCGTTGCCGCCGTCGCCGCCGTTGTATCCGCCGCCGTTGTTTCCGGCGCCGTTGTTGAAGCCCGCCGTGCCGTCGGCGCCTCTCGCGCCGGCGCCGCCATTGCCCGCGGTGCCCGCCGCCCCACCGTTGCCGGCGGCACCGCCATTGCCGTTCGTACCACCAGTGCCGCCGGAGGCGCCGCCCTTGCCACCGGCCCCGCCGTTGCCGCCGGCCCCGGCGTCGCCGCCCTTTTGGCCGGAGGTTCCGTCACCACTGGTAGCCACGCCGTTGTCGCCTTTGACGCCGGACCCGCCCTGACCGCCGTCGCCACCGTGACCCCCGGCCCCGCCGCTACCGGCGCTGGTGCCGGTGCCGCTGCGGGTGCCGCCGGCCCCGGCGTCGCCGCCTTTGCCGCCGGCGCCGCCGGCGGTGCCGTTGTCACCGGGGTTGACCCCGTCTTTGCCGGCCGTACCGATGGCGCCGTTGCCGCCGTCACCGCCCTTGCCGCCGTTGGCGCCGGCGCCGGTGTTGCCGGCAGTACCGGCACCGGTGCCGGTGCCGCCGGCCGCGTTGAGTCCGCCACTGCCCTGGCCGCCCACGGCGCCGGCGTTGCCGCCCTTGCCGCCGTTGCCGCCATCAAGGTTGGTGGTGTTGGCCACGCCATCAGCACCACGCCCACCGGCGCCACCGGCGCCGGCGTTACCGCCGTTACCGCCGTGCCGCCGGTCCCGTCCGCGGCGTGGGTACCCCGCCCCCGTTGAGGCCACCTGCGCCGGCCTGACCGCCGTTACCGCCCAGCCCGCCGCCGCCACCGTTACCGCCGGCAGTGCCCGCGCTGACACCATTGCCCAGGTTCACCCCGGTTTTGCCGTCCGAGCCGGCCGCGCCGATACCACCGGCCCCGGCGTTACCACCGTGACCGCCGTCGCTGCCGGCAGCGCCCGCACCATTAGTGCCGGTGCCAATGCCGCTGCCGTTGAGCCCACCGGCCCCACCGTCGCCGCCCTTGGCGCCGTTACCGCCGAGCCCGCCGCCACCGCCCTTGGCGCCATCACCGACACCGGTGCCGTAGTTGACCCCGGTGACGCCGTTAGCGCCGCCCGCACCCGCGCCACCATCACCGGCGCTGCCCGCAGCCCCACCGGCACCCCCGGCCCCGCCGGCACCGGCGGTGGCGCCCACGCCGGCGCCGCCGACCGCGCCGCCCTTACCGCCGGCCCCGGCGTTACCGCCGGCCCCGGCGTCACCGCCCTTGCCGCCGGCGTTACCCACGCCATTAGCGGTGGTGCCGGTGGCGTCACCGCCATCACGACCCGAACCGCCCTGACCGCCGTCACCACCGCTACCGCCGGCGCCACCGCTGCCGTCGTGGGTGGTGGCGTCGGTGCCGCTGCGGGCACCGCCGGCCCCGCCGTCGCCGCCTTTGCCGCCGGCGCCGCCGGCGGTGCCGTTGTCACCGGGGTTGACCCCGTCTTTGCCGGCGGTGCCGGTGGCGCCGTTGCCGCCGTCACCGCCCTTGCCGCCGTTGGCGCCGGCGCCGGTGTTGCCGGCAGTACCGGCACCGGTGCCGGTGCCGCCGGCCGCGTTGAGTCCGCCACTGCCCTGGCCGCCCACCGCGCCGGCGTTGCCGCCCAGACCGCCGTTGCCGCCATCAAGGTTGGTGGTGTTGGCCACGCCATCAGCACCACGCCCACCGGCGCCACCGGCGCCGGCGTTACCGCCGTTACCGCCCGTGCCGCCGGTCCCGTCCGCGGCGTGGGTGATCCCGTCCCCGTTGAGGCCACCGGCGCCGGCCTGACCGCCGTTACCGCCCAGCCCGCCGCCGCCACCGTTACCGCCGTCAGTGCCCGCGCCCAGCCCGTTAGCCGTGGTAACTCCGGCGGTGCCGTTGGTCCCGGCCGCGCCGATACCACCGGCGCCGGCGTTACCACCGTGACCGCCATCGGAACCGGCCGCGCCCACACCATTGGCCGCCGCGGCGACCGTGCCGTCACCGTTGAGGCCCGCCGCGCCGCCGTCACCGCCCTTGGCGCCGTTACCGCCGAGCCCGCCGCCACCGCCCTTGGCGCCATCACCGACACCGGTGCCGTAGTTCACCCCGGTGACGCCGTCAGCCCCGCCCGCACCCGCGCCACCATCACCGGCGCTGCCCGCAGCCCCACCGGCACCCCCGGCCCCGCCGGCACCGGCGGTGGCGCCCACGCCGGCGCCGCCGACCGCGCCGCCCTTACCGCCCGCCCCGCCGTTCCCGCCGGCCCCGGCGTCACCGCCCTTGCCGCCGGCGTTACCCACGCCATTAGCGGTGGTGCCGGTGGCGTCACTGCCATCACGACCCGAACCGCCCTGACCGCCGTCACCACCGCTACCGCCGGCGCCACCGCTGCCGTCGTGGGTGGTGGCGTCGGTGCCGCTGCGGGCACCGCCGGCCCCGCCGTCGCCGCCTTTGCCGCCGGCGCCGCCGGCGGTGCCGTTGTCACCGGGGTTGACCCCGTCTTTGCCGGCCGTACCGGTGGCGCCGTTGCCGCCGTCACCGCCCTTGCCGCCGTTGGCGCCGGCGCCGGTGTTGCCGGCAGTACCGGCACCGGTGCCGGTGCCGCCGGCCGCGTTGAGTCCGCCACTGCCCTGGCCGCCCACCGCGCCGGCGTTACCGCCCAGACCGCCGTTGCCGCCATCAAGGTTGGTGGTGTTGGCCACGCCATCAGCACCACGCCCACCGGCGCCACCGGCGCCGGCGTTACCGCCGTTACCGCCCGTGCCGCCGGTCCCGTCCGCGGCGTGGGTGATCCCGTCCCCGTTGAGGCCACCGGCGCCGGCCTGACCGCCGTTACCGCCCAGCCCGCCGCCGCCACCGTTACCGCCGTCAGTGCCCGCGCCCAGCCCGTTAGCCGTGGTAACTCCGGCGGTGCCGTTGGTCCCGGCCGCGCCGATACCACCGGCGCCGGCGTTACCGCCGTGACCGCCATCGGAACCGGCCGCGCCCACACCATTGGCCGCCGCGGCGACCGTGCCGTCACCGTTGAGGCCCGCCGCGCCGCCGTCGCCGCCCTTGGCGCCGTTACCGCCGAGCCCGCCGCCACCGCCCTTGGCGCCATCACCGACACCGGTGCCGTAGTTGACCCCGGTGACGCCGTTAGCGCCGCCCGCACCCGCGCCACCATCACCGGCGCTGCCCGCAGCCCCACCGGCACCCCCGGCCCCGCCGGCACCGGCGGTGGCGCCCACGCCGGCGCCGCCGACCGCGCCGCCCTTACCGCCCGCGCCGCCGTTACCGCCGGCCCCGGCGTCACCGCCCTTGCCGCCGGCGTTACCCACGCCATTAGCGGTGGTGCCGGTGGCGTCACTGCCATCACGACCCGAACCGCCCTGACCGCCGTCACCACCGCTACCGCCGGCGCCACCGCTGCCGTCGTGGGTGGTGGCGTCGGTGCCGCTGCGGGCACCGCCGGCCCCGCCGTCGCCGCCTTTGCCGCCGGCGCCGCCGGCGGTGCCGTTGTCACCGGGGTTGACCCCGTCTTTGCCGGCCGTACCGGTGGCGCCGTTGCCGCCGTCACCGCCCTTGCCGCCGTTGGCGCCGGCGCCGGTGTTGCCGGCAGTACCGGCACCGGTGCCGGTGCCGCCGGCCGCGTTGAGTCCGCCACTGCCCTGGCCGCCCACCGCGCCGGCGTTACCGCCCAGACCGCCGTTGCCGCCATCAAGGTTGGTGGTGTTGGCCACGCCATCAGCACCACGCCCACCGGCGCCACCGGCGCCGGCGTTACCGCCGTTACCGCCCGTGCCGCCGGTCCCGTCCGCGGCGTGGGTGATCCCGTCCCCGTTGAGGCCACCGGCGCCGGCCTGACCGCCGTTACCGCCCAGCCCGCCGCCGCCACCGTTACCGCCGTCAGTGCCCGCGCCCAGCCCGTTAGCCGTGGTAACTCCGGCGGTGCCGTTGGTCCCGGCCGCGCCGATACCACCGGCGCCGGCGTTACCGCCGTGACCGCCATCGGAACCGGCCGCGCCCACACCATTGGCCGCCGCGGCGACCGTGCCGTCACCGTTGAGGCCCGCCGCGCCGCCGTCGCCGCCCTTGGCGCCGTTACCGCCGAGCCCGCCGCCACCGCCCTTGGCGCCATCACCGACACCGGTGCCGTAGTTCACCCCGGCCAGGCCGTTAGCCCCGCCCGCACCCGCGCCACCATCACCGGCGCTGCCCGCAGCCCCACCGGCACCCCCGGCCCCGCCGGCACCGGCGGTGGCGCCCACGCCGGCGCCGCCGACCGCGCCGCCCTTACCGCCCGCGCCGCCGTTCCCGCCGGCCCCGGCGTTACCGCCGGTCTGGCCGGTGTTCCCGATACCCGCGGCGTTGGTACCGGACGCGTCTGCGCCGTCGGCACCGGAGCCGCCGGCCCCGCCGACACCGCCGGAGCCACCGGCCCCACCCGAGCCGTCATGAGTGCCCGCGCTGGTGCCGCTACGGGCACCACCGGCCCCGCCGTCGCCGCCCTTACCGCCATTGGTGCCGGCCGTGCCGCTGTCACCGGAGCTGACCCCGTCTTTACCGGCCGTGCCGGCCGCACCGTTCCCGCCGCCGCCGCCGTTCCCGCCGGAGGCACCCGCGCCGGTGTTACCGGCCGCACCGACACCGGGGTTACCCGGGGTGGTGTTACCGGAGGCGTTGGCGCCACCAGCACCGGCCACACCCAGCGCACCGGCGTTACCGCCGGCCCCGCCTTTACCGCCATCGATGTTGGCGGTGCCGGCCACCCCGTCAGCACCTTTACCGCCGGTCCCGCCGGCGCCGGCGTTACCGCCGTTACCGCCCGTGCCGCCGGTCCCGTCCGCGGCGTGGGTACCCAAGCCCCGGTTGAGGCCACCGGCGCCGGCCTGACCGCCGTTACCGCCCAGCCCGCCGCCGCCACCGTTACCGCCGTCAGTGCCCGCGCCCAGCCCGTTAGCCGTGGTGACCCCGGCGGTGCCGTTGGTCCCGGCCGCGCCGATACCACCGGCCCCGGCGTTACCACCGTGACCGCCGTCGCTGCCGGCAGCGCCCGCACCATTAGTGCCGGTGCCAATGCCGCTGCCGTTGAGCCCACCGGCCCCACCGTCGCCGCCCTTGGCGCCGTTACCGCCGAGCCCGCCGCCACCGCCCTTGGCGCCATCACCGACACCGGTGCCGTAGTTGACCCCGGTGACGCCGTTAGCGCCGCCCGCACCCGCGCCACCATCACCGGCGCTGCCCGCAGCCCCACCGGCACCCCCGGCCCCGCCGGCACCGGCGGTGGCGCCCACACCGGCGCCGCCGACCGCGCCGCCCTTACCGCCGGCCCCGGCGTTACCGCCGGCCCCGGCGTCACCGCCCTTGCCGCCGGCGTTGCCCACGCCATTAGCGGTGGTGCCGGTGGCGTCACTGCCATCACGACCCGAACCGCCCTGACCGCCGTCACCACCGCTACCGCCGGCGCCACCGCTGCCGTCGTGGGTGGTGGCGTCGGTGCCGCTGCGGGTGCCGCCGGCCCCGCCGTCGCCGCCTTTGCCGCCGGCGCCGCCGGCGGTGCCGTTGTCACCGGGGTTGACCCCGTCTTTGCCGGCCGTACCGGTGGCGCCGTTGCCGCCGTCACCGCCCTTGCCGCCGTTGGCGCCGGCGCCGGTGTTGCCGGCAGTACCGGCACCGGTGCCGGTGCCGCCGGCCGCGTTGAGTCCGCCACTGCCCTGGCCGCCCACCGCGCCGGCGTTGCCGCCCAGACCGCCGTTGCCGCCATCAAGGTTGGTGGTGTTGGCCACGCCATCAGCACCACGCCCACCGGCGCCACCGGCGCCGGCGTTACCGCCGTTACCGCCCGTGCCGCCGGTCCCGTCCGCGGCGTGGGTGATCCCGTCCCCGTTGAGGCCACCGGCGCCGGCCTGACCGCCGTTACCGCCCAGCCCGCCGCCGCCACCGTTACCGCCGTCAGTGCCCGCGCCCAGCCCGTTAGCCGTGGTAACTCCGGCGGTGCCGTTGGTCCCGGCCGCGCCGATACCACCGGCGCCGGCGTTACCACCGTGACCGCCATCGGAACCGGCCGCGCCCACACCATTGGCCGCCGCGGCGACCGTGCCGTCACCGTTGAGGCCCGCCGCGCCGCCGTCGCCGCCCTTGGCGCCGTTACCGCCGAGCCCGCCGCCACCGCCCTTGGCGCCATCACCGACACCGGTGCCGTAGTTCACCCCGGTGACGCCGTCAGCCCCGCCCGCACCCGCGCCACCATCACCGGCGCTGCCCGCAGCCCCACCGGCACCCCCGGCCCCGCCGGCACCGGCGGTGGCGCCCACGCCGGCGCCGCCGACCGCGCCGCCCTTACCGCCGGCCCCGGCGTTACCGCCGGCCCCGGCGTCACCGCCCTTGCCGCCGGCGTTACCCACGCCATTAGCGGTGGTGCCGGTGGCGTCACTGCCATCACGACCCGAACCGCCCTGACCGCCGTCACCACCGCTACCGCCGGCGCCACCGCTGCCGTCGTGGGTGGTGGCGTCGGTGCCGCTGCGGGCACCGCCGGCCCCGCCGTCGCCGCCTTTGCCGCCGGCGCCGCCGGCGGTGCCGTTGTCACCGGGGTTGACCCCGTCTTTGCCGGCCGTACCGGTGGCGCCGTTGCCGCCGTCACCGCCCTTGCCGCCGTTGGCGCCGGCGCCGGTGTTGCCGGCAGTACCGGCACCGGTGCCGGTGCCGCCGGCCGCGTTGAGTCCGCCACTGCCCTGGCCGCCCACCGCGCCGGCGTTGCCGCCCAGACCGCCGTTGCCGCCATCAAGGTTGGTGGTGTTGGCCACGCCATCAGCACCACGCCCACCGGCGCCACCGGCGCCGGCGTTACCGCCGTTACCGCCCGTGCCGCCGGTCCCGTCCGCGGCGTGGGTGATCCCGTCCCCGTTGAGGCCACCGGCGCCGGCCTGACCGCCGTTACCGCCCAGCCCGCCGCCGCCACCGTTACCGCCGTCAGTGCCCGCGCCCAGCCCGTTAGCCGTGGTAACTCCGGCGGTGCCGTTGGTCCCGGCCGCGCCGATACCACCGGCGCCGGCGTTACCGCCGTGACCGCCATCGGAACCGGCCGCGCCCACACCATTGGCCGCCGCGGCGACCGTGCCGTCACCGTTGAGGCCCGCCGCGCCGCCGTCGCCGCCCTTGGCGCCGTTACCGCCGAGCCCGCCGCCACCGCCCTTGGCGCCATCACCGACACCGGTGCCGTAGTTCACCCCGGTGACGCCGTCAGCCGCCGCCCGCACCCGCGCCACCATCACCGGCGCTGCCCGCAGCCCCACCGGCACCCCCGGCGCCACCGGCACCGGCCGTGCCGGCGCTGCCGCCGTGCGTACCTGCGTCACCAGCGGCGCCGCCCTTACCGCCAGCCCCGGCGTCACCGCCGGCCCCGGCGTTACCGCCCTTACCGCCGTCGTTACCCACACCCGCGGCGTTCGTGCCGGTGCCGTCGGCGCCATTGACACCCGAACCACCGACCCCGCCGGAACCACCCTGGCCACCCGTCCCACCGTTACCGGCGTGGGTGCCGATTCCGCCGGCCGTACCGCCCTTACCGCCGGCGCCGCCCTGCCCGCCGGTGTGGCCCGCGGTCCCGGAGTCACCGGCTTGCAGGCCGCTGGTCCCGTTGGCACCGTTGGCGCCGGCCCCGCCGTCGCCGCCTTTTCCGCCGTTGCCGTAGTTACCGCCGGCCCCACCGTTCCCGCCGGCCCCACCGGCCAGGCCATTGCCAGTGGCGTCGGTTGCGCCGGCGGGCTGGCTGTAGCCGTCTCCGCCGGCCCCGCCGTTGCCGCCTTGGGTCGTGGGCGTGCTGCCGGCTGTGCCATGCGCACCGATGACGGAGCCGTACCCGCCTGTGCCTCCGGCACCGCCACCGCCGTTGTTGCCGCCGTTGCCGCCGTTGCCGCCGTTGAGGCTGCTTGCGTTGCCGTCCGCGCCGGCCCCGCCGTTGCCGGCGACCCCGCCCGACCCGCCGTTGCCGCCGGCCCTGCCGACACCGGTTGTGCCCGACTGGCCGAATAGGCCGCCTTTGCCGCCAGCGCCGCCGTTGCCGCCGTTGCCGCCGGCCCCACCGACCCCGCCGTCAGTGCCATCGCCGCCGTTACCGCTGGGGAAGGTCCCTGGTGCGCCGTCGACGCCCTTGGCGCCGGACCCGCCGGCCCCGCCGAGTCCGCCATTGCCGCCGTTGCCGCCATCGCTGAACAGCAGCCCGCCCTTGCCGCCGACACCGCCGGACCCGCCGTTGCCGCCGGTGCCTCCGGCCCCGTTTGCGACGCCTGTGACGCCGGTGCTGCCAATCCCGCCGTTGCCGCCGTTGCCGCCGACTCCACCGTTGCCGTACAGCCATCCGCCGGACCCGCCGGCGCCGCCGTTGCCGCCGTCGCCGCTCGATGAGAACGCGCCGTTGGTCCCGGTGCCGCCGGACCCTCCGTTGCCGCCGGTCCCGCCGGCGCCAAACAGGAAGCCGGCGTTGCCGCCTAACCCACCGTTACCACCGGTGGCCGCGCCGGTCCCGCCGTCGCCGCCGGCTCCGCCGGCACCGAACAGCCCGCCGGCACCGCCGCGGCCGCCGATCCCGCCGTCCCCACTGTGGCCGGTCCCGCCAACGCCGCCAGCTCCGCCGGCACCGCCGGAGAGCCAACCGGCCTGGCCGCCGGCTCCGCCGTCACCGCCGATCGCGCCGGCGCCGCCGGCACCGCCGGCACCAGCGGGACCGTAGAGCAGACCGCCGTGGCCGCCGTGGCCGCCGTCGCCCCCGACGGTGAAGCCGCTACCGCCGGCACCGCCCGCACCGCCAGCCCCGCCGGTGCCCAGCAGCCAGGAGTTGCCGCCGGCACCGCCGACTCCACCGGTCCCGGTAGCAGTGGTGTTGGCCCCGCCGGCCCCACCGGCCCCGCCGTTGCCGTACAACCATCCGCCGTTGCCGCCGGCCGCACCGGCTCCGCCGTTTGCGCCGCCGCCGCCGGCTCCGCCGGATCCGCCGGTGCCCAACAGCCAGGCGTTGCCGCCAGCCCCGCCGAACCCGCCGACCCCGGTACCACCCGTGTTAGCGCCGCCGGCACCGCCGACTCCACCGCTGCCGAATAGCCACCCGCCGTTGCCGCCCCTGCCGCCGGCCCCGCCGTTGCCGTTCGCCGCGATACCGCCGGCCCCACCGACACCGCCATTGCCGATCAACCCGGCAGACCCGCCGGCACCGCCGGCTTGGCCGGATGCGCCGGACCCACCGCTGCCGCCGTTGCCCCACAACAGCCCGCCGGCCCCGCCGTTTTGCCCGGTCCCGTTCAGCCCGTTGGCGCCGTTGCCGATCAGCGGGCGCCCCAGCAGCGTCTGGGTGGGCGCATTCACCAGATCGAGCACCGCCTGCTCAAAGTTCTGCAGAGGCGAGGCGTTTGCGGCCTCGGCGAGGCCATAGGAGCTCGCACTCGCGGACAGGGCCTGCGTGAACTGGGTGTGGAATGCCGCTGCTTGTGCGCTGACGACCTGATAGGCCTCGGCGTGGGTGCCGAACAATGCTGCGATGGCGGTGGAAACCTCGTCCTCAGCCGCGGCCACCAGGCTCGTGGTTCGTGCTGCCGCGGCTGCGTTGGCCGTCTCGACCGCCGTCCCGATACCCGCCAGGTTTGAAGCCGCTGACAGCAGTGCGTCTGGCGTTGCGATCAGATACGACATCTGGGACCACCCAACTAGCTAGGTACGACAAAAGAGTCGTGTACATGGCCCCCGTCGCCATGCCAACGAACCGGCGTTAAGAACATAGCTCGATTCCGGCAAGCACAAACCATGTTTCCGATAAAAACCCGAAAATCATTCAAAAAGTTTCTAAAAGCGAGCTATAGGACACTGAGTCCCGGTCATTATCTACGACACAATACAGTCATGCGCGCGGAGAACTGAGCCAGCAGCCGCACGCACAACATCCTATGAAGTGATATCGCAGCTATCGGTCGAATTTACGGGTGGTTTACACGTCGGCTACCCGGTGTGCGGCCAGCCACGGTCAGAACGTTTGCTAAGGGGCTCCCTGCAGGCGAACGGCCAAAAAGGGGGCGGTCCACGGCGTCCCTGGCAACGTGGTCGAGAGCGCTGCGCATGCAGAGTCGTCCACGAAACCGGCCCAAAGATGCCGTTGGCAGCCCGTCTTCCCATCTACGGCAGGGGGCCGGCGTCGTCCCAGAGGGTGGCCCCGGTTCTAGCCGGTTGGGCCGGGCGCGCCGCTCTGGCCGAATATCCCGCCCTTGCCTGCGCCACCACCAGAGCCACCGGTACCGGTCGGAGTGCCGGCCCCGCCTTTCCCGCCGGCCCCACCATTCCCGCCGTTACCGATGAACGTGGCGTTTCCGCCGTTCCCGCCGCCACCGCCGGTTCCACCGACGTTGAGGCCCGAGTTGTCGCCTCCGGCGCCTCCGGTCCCACCGGCACCTCCGGCGCCATAGATCAGCCCGCTGTTGCCGGCAGCGCCGCCTTGACCACCGGCTCCGGCCGACAAACTAAGCCCGGCGTCCCCGCCAAACCCACCGGTTCCACCGGCTCCGCCGCTCCCGAGCAGCCTGGCTGTACCGCCGTTGCCCCCGGTGCCGCCGGTACCGCCGGCCGCGGTAGCGGTGCCAATCCCGCCGCTGCCACCGGCGCCTCCGTCACCGCCGCCGCCGAAAAGCCACCCGCTGTTGCCGCCGGTGCCGCCGTTACCGCCGGCCGCGGGACCAGCGCTCGTGGTAAGCCCGCCGCCGCCGGAGCCGCCGGCACCGCCCCAGCCGAATAGCAGCCCGGCGGTGCCGCCGTCACCGCCGTGGAAGCCGTTTCCGTCAGCGATGGTGAGGACTCCGTTGCTGCCGGTGCCGCCGGTCCCGCCGTTGCCGATCAGCCAGGCATTGCCACCGCGTGCGCCGTCGCCGGCAAGGCCGACTCCGCCATTGCCGCCGTCGCCGCCGTTGCCCAGCAGGAACCCACCGTTGGCACCGGGCCGCCCAGTTCCACCGTCGCCACCGTTCCCGATCAGCAGCCCGGCCTTGCCGGCTGTGCCGCCGATAAGTCCGTTCCCGCCGTCGCCGCCGCATCCGAGCAGCCCCGCGTTCCCGCCGCCTCCGCCGATCCCGCCGTTGCCAGGGGTCGTGCCGTTACCGCCACCTCCGCCGGCCCCGCCGCTGCCGATCAGGAACCCGCCGTTGCCGGCGGTCGCGCCGTTACCGCCGAAGCCGTTGGTGCCGTCTCCGCCGCTACCGGCGGCCCCGCCGTTGCCGAGCAGCCAGGCGTTGCCGCCGGTCCCGCCGTTACCGCCGGAGGCGTTCAGGGCGCTGGTTGCGCCGCCGTTCCCGCCGAGTCCGCCGCTGCCGATCAGGAACCCGCCGCTGGCGCCGGCCCCGCCGGCGGCGCCGTCGGCGCTCACGCTGGCGCCACCGGCCCCTCCGGACCCGCCGTTGCCCAGCACCCAGGCGTTGCCGCCGGCCCCGCCGGCCCCGCCGGCCCCGAAACCGCCGGTGTTGGCGCCGCCGGCACCTCCGTCGCCACCGCTGCCGAACAGGAATCCGCCGTTGGCGCCGCCACCGCCGGCGCCACCGCCCGCGCTCACGCTCGTGCCGCCGGCCCCGCCGGTTCCGCCGTTGCCCAGCAGCCAGGTGTTGCCGCCGGCCCCGCCGGCCCCACCGGCCCCGGTGCCACCGATGTTGGCGCCGCCGGCCCCGCCGACTCCGCCGTTGCCGTACAGCAACCCGCCGCTGGCGCCGGACGCGCCGGCGCCACCGTCAGAGCTCGCGCTGGCCCCGCCGGCCCCGCCGGCTCCACCGTTGCCCAGCAGCCAGGCATTGCCGCCGACCCCGCCGGTCCCACCGGCCCCGATACCGCCGGTGTTGGCGCCGCCGGCCCCGCCGGCCCCGCCGCTGCCGAACAGCCACCCACCGGTGCCACCGGCGCCGCCGGGTGCGCCGGCGCCGTTCGCTGAGAACCCTCCGGCCCCACCATTACCGCCGTTGCCGATCAACCCGGCAGCCCCGCCGGTACCACCGATTTGGCCGGCTGCGCCCGACCCGCCGTCACCACCGTTGCCGTACAAGAATCCACCGGCCCCGCCGTTTTGCCCGGTCCCGTTCAGCCCGTCGGCGCCGTTGCCGATCAATGGGCGTCCGAACAGCGCCTCGGTGGGCGCATTGACGAAATCGAGTAGTTGCTGCATGGGAGAGGCGTTCGCGGCCTCGGCCAGGGCGTAGGAGCCAGCACCTGTGGACAAGGTCTGGATGAACTGGTTGTGGAATGCCGCCGCTTGAGCGCTGACGGCCTGATATGCCTCGGCGTGTGTGCCGAATAACGCCGCTATGGCCATGGAAACTTCGTCCTCGGCCGCGGCCAGCAGGCTCGTGGTCGGGGTCGCCGCGGCAGCGTTGGCCATCTCGATTGTCGAACCGATGCCCGCTAAGTCTGAGGCCGCGGCCATCAGTGCATCCGGCGCTGCGATCAGATATGACATCTGAGACCACCCAACTGGCTAGGTCGCGATCAATAGGTCGTGCACGTGGCCCCCGTCACGTGCCAATGACTCGGCAGGTACGAACGATAACCCGATTCCGGCAACCACAAACCAGTTTCCCTCAAAATCCTGCAAAATCATTCAAATAGTTTCCACAACCCGCCCAACGCCGCACCCGAGTCGGTCAACCTCGGAGACGCTTTGGAGCAGTCGCCGCCCCGGTCGCAGGCTACGAGCACCATGGTGGTGTGAGTTCCCAGTGGGCCAACAAGTGGGGGAGCAGCGGGCTGGCCTACCTGACCGGTCTGCCGGCCGGGCCTCCCGACTACTCCCGCGCGAACGTGCTGGGTCGCGCCGAGCAGATCGCCGCCGATGCGGCCACATTGCTGACGGGGCGGGCCGGATTACTCGGACTCACCCGCGGGGGGCGGGTGTCGGCCGGAGGCGCGACCCGGCTGCTCAAGGCCCGCGATGGCTGGTTTGCGATCACGCTGTCTCGCCCCGACGACATTGCCGCCGTCCCCGCGCTGCTGCAAGTCGATGCAGTGCCCGACGACCCCTGGCCAATGCTGCGGCGTTGGGCCGTAACGTGTCCTGTGTCCGCGCTCACCGAGCGGGCCGAACTGCTGGACATCCCCGGCGCCGCCCTCGGCGAGGCTGTGGCCGCACCGCCGCGGATGCGTCGCATTGGGACGCGGGCGCCCGCGCGCGGGCCGGCCGGCCTGCTGGTCGCCGACTTGTCGTCAATGTGGGCCGGCCCGCTCTGCGGGCACCTGCTGGCCCGGGCGGGCGCAACCGTCGTGAAGGTCGAAAGCCCGCGCCGTCCCGACGGCACCCGAGCCGGCAATCGCGTCTTCTTCGACTGGATCAACGGTGAAAAGCTCTCCTACTGTCTTGCCTTTGACCAGCACGCCAACGAGCTGAGCGAGCTGTTGGCAGTGGCCGACATCGTGATCGAAGGGTCACGGCCGGCCGCGCTGGCGCGACGCCGGCTCGGACCGGACCACGTGGCACCGCGAGCGGGTCGAATCTGGCTGCGGATCACCGGGCACGGCGAACATTCCGGACGGCCCGCGTTCGGTGACGATGCCGCAGTGGCCGGCGGCCTGGTCGGTGCCGGCATCGATGGGCCGGTATTCTGCGGCGACGCCATCGCCGACCCGCTGGCCGGGCTCGAGGCGAGCCTGGCGGTGGCCGAATCGCTGGGCCGCGGGGGCGGCGAACTCATCGACGTGTCCATGGCGGCCGTCGCCGCGACCTACGCGGCGCTGCCCGTCGAGGCATCGGTCTCGGCGCACCCCGCCCCGCCCCCGCCGCCTCCGCCGCCGTCCAGGGCGGCCGCCGAGCTTGGCGCCGACAATGACACCGTGCGGCGCCTGGTCTCCGAAAGGCGCTGCCCGTCATGCTGATTCAGCGTGCCACGTTGCTGGACGGAACGATGGCCGACATCCGGGTGGGCGCCCGGATCGACGAGGTTGGCCAGGGCCTTGTTGCCGGCCGCGGCGAGAGCGTGCTCGACGCCGCCGGTGGAACCGTAATGCCCGGCCTGCATGACCATCATGTGCACGTGCGGTCGGCGGCCTCCGCCCTGGATTCGCTAGCTGTCGGACCGCCAGCTGTTCGCACCAAAGACCAATTGGCGCAGGCCTTGTCGAATGCCCGGCCCGGCTCCGACGGATGGATCCGCGCGGTCGGCTATCACGAATCCGTCGCAGGGGAGTTGGATCGGGCCATTCTGGATACTGTGCTGCCGGATATTCCGGTGCGCGTCCAGCATCGCAGCGGCGCGCTGTGGATCCTGAACTCCGCAGCACTGGGCCGGGTCGGACTGGCCGAACATGCCGACGGTCGCCTGCGCAGTGCCGATCCCGGCTGGTCCGACGCGCTGCGACGGCGCCAAACCGACCTCGCGAAACTGAGCGGCCGGCTCACCGCGGTCGGTGTCACCGGAGTCACCGACGCCACACCGGATCTCGGCGCAGACGACATGGTCTCGCTGATGGTGGCGCACCGTCGCGCAGAGTTTCGGCCGCGGGTGAGGTTCTTGTCGCCGGGCAAGAAAATCCTGCATGACGACCGTCTTGACCTGGACGCGCTGACGGCCTGGATCGCAGCCCTGCACAACGCCGGCCAACCGGTTGCCGTGCACTGCGTTACCGTGGCTCAACTGGTGGTGACCATCGCCGCCCTGCGCGCAACCGGTAGTCATCCACTCGATCGCATCGAGCATGCCTCCGTTGTGCCCGACGATAACCTGGCGGACCTGGCCGACCTGGGCCTAACCGTGGTAACCCAGCCCAACTTCGTCGCCGAGCGCGGCGATCAGTACCTCGCCGAGGTCCCTGTCGCCGAGCACGGTCAGCTCTGGCGGGTCGCGTCCCTGCTGAACGCGAATGTGCCCGTTGCACTCTCTACCGACATGCCATTCGGTCACGGCGACCCGTGGGCGGCGATGCGCGCCGCGGTACACCGCACCACAGCCAGCGGCGCCGTCCTGGGTAGCGGCGAATGCATCGCGGCGCGAAAAGCTTTGACGATGTTCCTGGGCCGCTCCGATCAGCCGGGCCGGGTCCGGGCCGTCGAAACCGGACAGCCCGGGGACCTATGCGTACTGTCGGAGGCGCCCGCGGCGTTGCTGGCCGAGCTGGATGCCGGTATGGTGACCGCGACGATCGTCGGTGGTGAGATCGCCTACGCCGCAACATGACCCGGTGTTCAACCCGTCGGGGCCAGCGCCGCACCCAATACGTCGCACTGCTTGGTGAAGAATCGTTGTGACACTTGCGCTTTCGGCGCAACGAGGTCGAAGCCGTGGAACGCGCCCGGGACCAGTTCGACTTGGCACGGCACCCCGGCGCCGACCAGCCGTCCGGCATAGGCGAGATCCTCGTCGTGGAACAGGTCGTGCGTACCGACGCCGATCCACGCCGGCGCCAGGCCGCTGAGGTCGGTACGTCTGCCCGGGACGGCGACCTGCGGGTCCGCATCGCCGAGGTACGCCGTCCAGCCGAAATGATTTGCGCGCGTGTCCCACAACCGATGGCGCGGGTTGGCGGGGCCCGCCGAACTGCGGTCATCGAGCATCGGGTACGTGAGCAGCTGAAAGGCCGGCGCGATTTCGCCGCGGTCGCGGGCCAGCAGGGCCAGCGCCGCCGCAAGGCCGCCGCCGGCACTGGCGCCGCCGATCGCCACCCGCCCCGGGTCCACTGCGGGCAGTCCGGCCAGCCAGGTCAACGCCGAGTAGCAGTCCTGAAGCGAGGCGGGATACGGATGTTCGGGTGCCAGCCGGTACTCCACCGATGCGACGGTGATGCCCAGCTGTCTGCTGAACCGGCGGCATAGCCGGTCATCCAGCGCAGCGGTGCCCATCACATATCCGCCGCCGTGGATCCACAACAAGGCGGGCGCCGGTGCACTGACGGCGATGGGCCGGTAGAGCCGAACACCGGCGCCGGATCCCAGGGTGATCACCTCGACATCGCCGGGTGCACGACGACTCGTCAATGTGATCAATGCCCGCATTATCGGCAACGTGCGCGGACCGACCAATCGTCGCGGTGCGAATCGGGCGGTTCGGCGCAGATCTGGATGGACATCGTCGTCCGGCACCAATCCATTATGCGTGGTGCGGTTCGTGCATCGCGGCACCGCATCGCTCCGGTGACCGTCTGCCGGAGCGCGGGATCAGTTACCGGACCTTGGGTTCCGTCAGCACCGGATCCTGAGTTCCGCCATGCATGCGCTTTTGCCTGAACCATTTCGCCTATTCCAGACGTACTCTTGGCATGCTTTGGTGTAGCCGAGCGAGGATCGGGGTATCGATGGGAATGCCGGCACACGCGGGTATGGCCAGCGTGTTGGCCCTAGCGGATTCCTCGCACGGTCCCCGATGGGGGCCCGGACGCGTCCGTTCCGCCTGGTCGGGCACGATGCGAAGGGCGTGAAATGCTGGGGCATCTCTACGATCGGGCGCTCGGCGGCGAGCGATGCTGGATCCGTCATGACGACGGTGAGCTGCGCCTGCTGCCGGCTCACCGTTGGTTGAGCGGCCGTTCTGCCGAGGGCGTCTCCTCCTCCGATGAAGCCTTCGACGAGGCGGTGGCGCAGATGTGCAGCGGGCCGACCATCGAGCTGGGGTGCGGGCCTGGACGGCTGGTGGCACGGCTGGTTCAGCGGGGGGTACCCGCGTTGGGCATCGACCGGTCAGCGACCGCGATCCACTTGGCCGGTCGCGGCGGTGCACCAGCTCTGCTGGGTGACGTGTTCGAGCCACTGCCCGGCATTGGCTATTGGCGGACGGTTTTGCTGGTCGACGGGAATGTCGGCCTCGGCGGGGACCCGCGACGGATTCTGGGCCGGGCTGCCGAGTTGTTGGGCCGCGGCGGCCGCTGTGTGGCCGAGTTCGACACCCAGGCCATCGGTATCCGCGCCCGTTGGGTTCGGCTGGAGTCGGCGGGCGATGTCGGGCCGTGGTTTCGATGGGCATCGGTCGGTGTGGATAGCGCCGCCATGCTGGCCGCGCAGGTTGGTCTCACGCTGACCAGTGTCCGGTTGATCGGCGGTCGGGTGATCGCGAACCTGGCGGCACTATGAGCGATCTAGAGCAAGGCCCGGAACACGAGAACGCGTACGGCTTTCCTGCCGGGCTGTGGCGCACGCTGGAGCGTCATCCACCGCCGGGTGTGCAGCGGGTGGCACGGTGGCGCAGTCCGCTGCGCGGCCCCTGGCTGACGTCGGTGTTCGGGCTGGTGCTGCTGGTGGCGCTGCCCATTGTCGTCATCACCGGGCTGCTGTCCTATATCGCCTATGCGCCGCAGTTCGGCCAGGCCATTCCTGCGAACGTCGGCTGGCTGCGGCTGCCCGCCTTCACCTGGCCCACCCGTCCGTCGTGGCTGTACCGGCTGACCCAGGGTGTCCATGTGGGGCTGGGTCTGGTGATCATCCCGGTGGTGCTGGCCAAGCTGTGGTCGGTGATCCCGAAACTGTTCGTCTGGCCGCCCGCGCGTTCGATCGCCCAGCTGCTGGAGCGGCTGTCGTTGTTGATGCTGGTCGGCGGGCTGCTGTTCGAGATCGTCACCGGTGTGCTCAACATCCAGTACGACTACGTCTTCGGGTTCAGCTTCTACGACGGGCACTATTTCGGGGCCTGGGTTTTCATCGCCGGTTTCCTGATGCATATCGCGGTCAAGATTCCGCACATGGTCACCGGACTGCGGTCATTGTCGATGCGAGAAGTATTGCGCACCAAAGTGACTGACACCCGCCCGGAGCCACTGGATCCCACCGGGCTGGTGGCGGCCGATCCGGCTGAGCCGACGATGAGCAGGCGCGGTGCGCTGGCCTTGGTCGGCTCCGGTGTGGTGCTGATCGCCCTATTGACCGTCGGTCAGACCCTCGGCGGGCCCGCGCGCAGCGTAGCTCTGTTGCTGCCGCGTGGCCGACCAGGACCAGGGAGCCGCGACTTCCCGGTCAACAAGACCGCCGCCGTCGCCGGGATCACACCCGAAGCCGTCGGTGAGAACTGGCGGTTGATACTGCGCGGCGGGCCTTCCGAGGTGGTGCTGGACCGCGCCATGCTGGCCGGACTGCCGCAACGCGCCGCGCGACTGCCGATCGCCTGCGTCGAAGGATGGTCGACCGTTCAGACCTGGAGCGGGATACGGCTGGCCGACCTGGCCCGCATCGCCGGGGTGCCGGCACCGCGCTCGGCGCGAGTGGTATCGCTGCAGCGGGGCGGCGCCTTCGGTGCGGCGACGCTGCAGGCCAACCAGATCAGCGATCCCGATGCGCTGCTGGCGCTGCGGGTCAATGGCGAAGACCTGGCACTCGATCACGGCTATCCGGCCCGGATCATCGTTCCGGCACTGCCCGGTGTGCACAACACCAAATGGGTCGCGTCCATCGAATTCGAGTCGAGCTGAGATGCCAAGACTCCCAAAACGTTCAAAGCTTTTTTGGGGCCATTACGGCTCCCATCCGCTGCATCTGCTGACGATGTTGTCCGGCTTCGCGCTGCTGGGCTACATCCTGGCTACCTTCAAGCCCACCACGCTGTGGAACCCGGATACCTGGTGGCAGTCAATTGCCGTCTGGTTCGCCGCCGCTGTCATCGGCCACGACCTCGTGCTCTTCCCGCTCTACGCGCTGGTCGACTGGACACTGTCCAGACGCGCCGTGGAGCGCCCGGCCCAGCCCGCCCCTTTAAGCCCAAAAGCCCTAGCCCGCAACTACATTCGGCTCCCAGCCATGGGAGCCGGACTGACACTGCTGATATTCCTGCCCGGCATCATCGAACAGGGCGCACCGACTTACCGCGCGGCGACCGGACAAACTCAGCAGCCGTTTCTGGGCAGGTGGCTGTTGCTCACCGCGGCGATGTTCGCCATTAGTGCCATCGCCTACGGCGCTCGACTCGTCGCTGCCCGCCGGCATCATTTTGAGCAAATAAACCAATAAACATTGAGCACTATAAACGCAACTCACGGCTAAATTTCTACGGCAATGATTATTTCGTTATCGCAGACAAACCGCGCTGCCATTTGCAGCAAGCCATAACGGCTAGGAGTACGCTCGCCCCATGACGGCGACGGGGCCAAGCATCACACCGTATTTGAGATGGTTGCTACGCGCCCGCCCCGGGGACTACATGCTGGCGTTAAGCGTCGCAGGGGCTTCGCTCCCAGTAGTGGGCAAGCACCTCGAGCCGCTGGGCAGTGTCACCGCGATGAGTGTCTGGGGTGCTCGTCAGGCACCAGAATTGCTGTCCGCGAGGGCCAAGGATTGGCTGAACCCGGGTACCAGCGAGGTTCGCCGCCAGGATCGTGCCAGCACCAACGAGGTGTCCGCGGCGGCCCTGCGAGACATCGTGTCAGCCGCCGACCTGGACCTCGAATGGCCGGCGCCGGAGCGCACGCCGCCGGTGTGGGGAGCGCTGCGTCACCGTCGCTACCTGCACCGCCGTGGCGTCCACTATGGGGACAGCCCGGCCCAGTTGCTCGACGTGTGGCGGCGCAAAGACCTGCCTGCCGAGCCCGCGCCGGTGCTGATCTTCGTCCCGGGCGGCGCCTGGATACACGGCAGTCGCACCATCCAGGGGTCTGCGCTGCTGTCACGGCTGGCCGAGCAGGGGTGGGTGTGCCTGTCGATCGACTACCGCGTATCGCCGCACCACCGTTGGCCACGCCACATCCAAGATGTCAAAGCCGCCATCGCCTGGGCTCGGGCCAACGTCGACAAATTCGGCGGCGATCGCAACTTCGTTGCGGTGGCCGGGTGTTCAGCCGGCGGGCACCTGTCCGCGCTGGCCGGGCTCACCGCCCACGACCCCAAATTCCAGGCCGAACTGCCGGAAGGCTCCGACACCTCGGTCGACGCTGTCGTCGGGATCTACGGTCGCTACGACTGGGAAGACCGCTCCACCCGCGAACGCGTCCGGTTCGTCGATTTCCTGGAGCGGGTCGTGGTCAGGCGGAGGATCAAGCGTCACCCCGACGTGTTCCGCGACGCATCGCCGATCGCCCGGGTGCATACGAATGCGCCACCGTTCCTGGTGATTCACGGCAGTCGCGACAGCGTCATCCCGGTTGAGCAGGCGCGCAGCTTCGTCGAGCGGTTACGCGCGGTTTCACGCTCGCTGGTCGGCTACGTGGAGCTGCCCGGGGCGGGCCATGGCTTCGACCTGCTGGACGGCGCTCGCACCGGCCCGACGGCGCACGCGATCTCGCTGTTCCTCAACCAGGTTCACCGCACTCGGACACAGTTCGCGAAAGAGGTTATCTGAGCGCCGGCCGATTGTAAGGTCGCGCTATGAGTAAGGGACGGCGGTGAAACGGCTCAGCGGCTGGGACGCGGTATTGCTGTACAGCGAGACGCCGAATGTGCACATGCACACCATCAAGGTTGCCGTGATCGAGCTGGACCCGGACAGCCGTGAACTCGGTATCGACGCGTTCCGCGAGGTCATCGGCAGCCGGATGGGCAAGCTCGAACCGTTGGGCTATCAGCTGATCGACATCCCGTTCAAGTTCCATCACCCGATGTGGCGCGAGCACTGCGAGGTCGATCTCAACTACCACATCCGGCCTTGGCAGCTGGCCGCACCCGGCGGGCGTCGCGAACTGGACGAGGCGATCGGGCAGATCGCCAGCACCCCGCTGGACCGCGACCACCCGTTGTGGGAGATGTACTTCGTCGAGGGTCTGGCCAACGGCCGGGTCGCGGTGGTCGCCAAGATTCACCACGCGCTCGCCGATGGCGTCGCTTCAGCGAACCTGATGGCACGCGGCATGGACCTGCTGCCGGGACCGGAAGGCAACCCGTATGTGTCCGACCCGGCTCCCACCAAGCCGGAGTTGATGGGTTCGGCGTTCGTGGACCACCTGCGCCACATCGTGCGGATCCCTGCGACCATCCGCTACACCGCGCAAGGTATCGGCCGGGTCCGACGCAGCTCGCGCAAGCTCTCACCGGAACTGACCATGCCGTTCACCCCGCCGCCGACTTTCATGAATCACATGCTTACGCCTGAGCGCAGGTTCGCCACCGCCACACTTGCGTTGGCCGATGTCAAGCAGACGGGCAAGCGCCTCGGGGCGACGATCAATGACATGGTGCTGGCCATCTCCACCGGGGCGCTGCGCAGCTTGCTCTTGCGCTATGACGGCAAGGCTGAACCGCTGCTGGCGTCGGTCCCGGTGAGTTTCAACTTCTCGCCGGAGCGGATCTCCGGGAACTACTTCAGCGGAATGATGGTGGCGCTGCCGGCCGACTGCGGCGACCCGCTGCAAAGGGTGCAGGCCTGTCACGAAAACGCAGGCACCGCCAAGGAGGGCCACCAGCTGATGGGACCGGAGCTGATCAGCCACTGGGCGGCCTACTGGCCGCCGGCGGCTACCGAAGCTGCTTTCCGGTGGGCATCGAGCCGCGACGGGCAGAACAAAGTCCTCAATCTGAATATCTCGAACGTTCCCGGCCCCCGCGAACGCGGCCGGGTGGGCGGCGCTCTGGTCACCGAGATCTATTCGGTGGGGCCGCTGACCGCGGGCAGCGGGCTGAACATCACCGTCTGGAGTTACGTCGATCAGCTCAATATCTCGGTGCTGGCCGATGGTGCCACCGTCAAAGACCCGCATGAAGTTACTGACGCCATGCTGGCCGACTTCATCGAAATACGCCGGGCCGCTGGGATTTCCGAAGAACTGACCGTCGTCGAGACGGCGATGGCTCAAGCTTGATCCGAGGCCTGATCCACACCTGAAGGAGTTGCGAAGCACCGTGAGCGAAGAACCCGCCAACACCGAACCCGAAGTCCTGGTCGAACAACGTGATCGGATTCTGATCATCACGATCAACCGGCCGAAGGCCAAGAACGCTGTCAACGCCGGGGTCAGCCGGGGCCTGGCCGATGCGATGGATCGGCTCGACTCCGACGCCGGCCTCTCGGTGGCGATCCTGACCGGCGCGGGCGGTTCGTTCTGCGCGGGCATGGATCTCAAAGCGTTCGCGCGCGGCGAGAACGTCGTCGTCGAGGGCCGTGGCCTGGGCTTCACCGAACGTCCACCCGCCAAGCCGCTCATCGCGGCGGTGGAAGGATACGCGCTGGCAGGTGGCACGGAGCTGGCGCTGGCCACCGACCTGATCGTGGCGGCCAGGGATTCAGCGTTCGGGATCCCCGAGGTCAAACGTGGTCTGGTCGCCGGCGGTGGGGGACTACTTCGGCTGCCGGAGCGCATCCCGTATGCGATCGCCATGGAGCTGGCGCTGACCGGTGACAATCTGCCGGCTGAACGTGCCCACGAGCTGGGGCTGGTCAACGTCTTGGCAGAGCCGGGGACGGC
The DNA here is from genome assembly GCA_963763005.1 of uncultured Actinomycetota bacterium. Taxonomy (GTDB): domain Bacteria; phylum Actinomycetota; class Actinomycetes; order Mycobacteriales; family Mycobacteriaceae; genus Mycobacterium. The sequence goes on along the minus strand of CAVXMI010000002.1, from coordinate 439,000 downwards.
ACTGGACGCCGCGTTCGCGTTGGCGGAGAAGATCACCGCCAACGGTCCGCTCGCGGTGGCCGCCACCAAACGGATCATCACCGAATCCCGCGGCTGGAGCCTCGACACCAGGTTCGCCGAGCAGATGAAAATCCTATTCCCGATCTTCACCTCGAACGACGCCAAGGAAGGCGCGATCGCGTTCGCCGAGAAGCGCCCGCCCCGCTGGACCGGGACCTAACCGGCCAGATAGCGCTGCACGGTCGGCCCTAGCCAGGCGACCAGGTCCTCGATGCTGGTGGAGGCGAGCGGCTCGATCTTCAGCTGGTAACGCGCAAATGCCAGTCCAGCCAGATGGCTGGCCACCAGCTCGGCCCGCAGCTCGGCATCGGTCACCCCGAACTCGGCCGCAACCCGCTCGGCGATCGGGCCGGTAAGGCTGTCGTGCAACACTTTTCGCGCTTGGGGCTGGATGGCTGCCGAGCGCCATAGCGTCAGCAGCGGCTCGAACTCGGCGCCTTCGTCCCAGTGCTCGAGGAAGCGGCGCACCAGCCTCGGACCGATCTGCTCGATCCCCTCGTCGAGGAGTGTGGCCAGCTGGTGCAGTGGGTGTTCGGCGCCGGAAAGCGCTGACGCGGTGAAAAGCCCTTCCTTGCTGTCGAAGAAGTAATAGACCATCGCGACATCCACACCGGCCTCGGCGGCAATTGCCCGGACGGTGGCCCGCTCGTACCCGTCGCGCATGAAACTTTCGCGCGCCGCGTCGATGATGCGCTGCTTGTTCTGCTGGCCGGTGCGCCACCGGCCGCTGCGCCGGGCTTCTGACATGCACGTGAGCATACTTCAACACTCGTTGACCATCATCCGGCGCGAGCGTTACGCTTGATGTGTTCAACAGTGGTTGAAGTATTGACTGCGACGCAGTTGAACGAGGTCAGCCATGATGGCAAATACGCGCGAACGACAGCTTTGGTGGCGACACCTGATTTCGTTCCTCATCGCTCCGGTCACCATGACGCTCGTCATACCGGCACTCATCGTGATCTTGGCCGGCGTGCGGGCGCTTGATCTTGATTCGCCCGCAACGGTTGGACTGGTGACGCTCGGTGGCCTACTGATCGCGGTCGGGTCGGGCCTGTTGATTTGGACGGTGGCGCTTTTCGACCGAGTGGGTAACGGCATCCTCGGAGCGGGCGACGTGCTCGGGGAACCGGTCACGCCGGTTGTGCGCGGCCCCTATCGGCACGTGCGAAACCCGATGATCAGCGGGGTGCTGTGCATTCTGCTGGGGGAGGCGGCCACCGCGGGGTCGGGTTGGCTGCCGGGATGGTTCGCGATCTTCCTTGCGGTCCTCGCGGTCGTCATCCGGTTCTGGGAAGAGCCCCATCTCGAGCGGCGCTATGGCAGTGACTATGTCGACTGGGGTGGGTGGGGACGATGAGTTAACTACGGGCTAGATTTGTCAAGGGTTGGGATCTCCCAGAAGGATCGAGGATGAGCATTTCGTTGCTTCTCGAGATGGCTGCGTCGAGCAACCCTGACCGCACCGCCGTCGTCTCCGGAGACCTGAGGCTGACGACTCAGCAGCTCAGCGATCACGCTGACGGCGGTGCGGGTGTCATCGCGGCATCAGGTGCTCAGCATGTCGTGTACGTCGGCAGCGGCGGCGCGATGCTGCCGCTGCTGATCTTCGCTGCGGCGCGCGCCGGGCTGGCCTTCACCCCGATCAACTACCGGCTGTCCGCCGACGGTATTGCGGCCCTCATCGAGCGACTGCCGGAACCCCTGGTGATCGTCGACGACCGCTACCGGGAGATGCTCGGGGGTGCGTCGGATCGGCTGATGGTCTCCGACGAATTCCTGGTGGCCGCGCGCGGCACCGAACCGGTCACGGAGTTTCCCGACCCGGATGCCGTCGCGATCGTGCTGTTCACCTCGGGCACCACGTCGCAGCCCAAGGCCGTCGAACTCACGCACAACAACCTGACCAGCTATGTCACCGGGACCGTCGAATTCGAGTCGGCCGCGCCTGGCGACGCCGCGCTGATCTGTGTGCCGCCCTACCACATCGCCGGGGTGGGGGCCGCGCTGTCGAATCTGTACGCCGGCCGAAAAATGGTCTACCTGCCGAACTTCGATGCGCACGAATGGGTGCGGCTGGCCGATGCCGAGCAGGTCACCACCGCGACCGTGGTGCCGACCATGCTGGACCGTATCGTCACCGTGCTGGAGGAGGGCGGCCACGATCTGCCGTCGCTGCGCAACCTGGCCTACGGCGGCTCGAAGGTGGGGTTGCCGCTGGTCCGCCGGGCCCTGGAACTGTTACCGGGTGTGGGCTTCGTCAACGCCTACGGCCTGACCGAGACCAGCTCGACGATCGCGATGCTGACCCCCGACGACCACCGCGCGGCGCACTCCGCATCGGCCGCCCATGTCGCCAAGCGGTTGGGATCGGTCGGACGGCCGGTGCCCGGCATCGAGCTGCAGATCCGCGACGAGGACGGCACGGTGCTCGGGCGGGGCGAGAGCGGTGAGCTGTTCGTACGTGGCGAGCAGGTCTCCGGCCGCTATACCGGGATCGGCTCGGTGCTCGACGAGGACGGCTGGTTTCCAACCAGGGACATCGCCCTCCTCGACGAAGACGGCTACCTGTTCATCAGTGGACGCAGCGACGACACCATCATCCGCGGCGGTGAGAACATCGCGCCGGCCGAGCTGGAGGAGGTGCTGATCGAGCACTCCCACGTGCGCGATGTCGCCGTGGTCGGTGTCGACGATCCGCAGTGGGGCCAGGCGATCGTCGCCGTGGTGGTGCCGGTTGCGGGTATCGATCCCGACCCCGAGGTACTGCGCGAGCATGTCCGCAAGAGTCTGCGCGGGTCGCGTACCCCCGACCGGGTAGTGTTTCGCGACGAGCTGCCAACTACCGCCACCGGCAAGGTGCTTCGCCGGGAGATTGTGCAAGAACTGCACGCCGCGCCGGCCGAGCAGTAAGCGTTGGAGGGACGAAATCATGATCAAGAACGGAACCCGCCTCGCCAGCCAGGTGTGTGACACTCAGGTCATCGTCGTCAGGAGCGCCGACAGCCTGGACGACCTGCGCTGCGGCGGCGCACCGATGGTGGCGATCGGCGCGCAGCGTTCGGGCGAACTGGACCCGGCGTTCGCAGACGGCAGCGTGATGGGCAAGCGATATGTCGACGAAAACGGTGCCGAATTGCTGGTCACCAAACCGGGCGCCGGGACGTTGAGCGTTGGCGAGACCAAGCTGCAACTCAAAGAGGTCAAGCCGCTACCGGCCAGCGACTAAGCCCTCTCGGGCCGCCTCGTCATGCCTGCCCGACCTTGTTGCGGGCAACGAATTCCCTTGCTTTGACCAGGAATTCGAGCTGATCGCCGACCTCGCGCAGCGGGCTGGTGCTGTGCGTCGACCGGCACAGCATGATGGCGCCTTCCAGCGCGGCGATCGACGTCACCGCCAGCGACGCCGCATTCGACTCGTCGAAACCGTCAGCGACGAACGCCTGGGTCAATGCGGTACACCAGCGGTCCAAGATGACGCCGGCGTCGGCGGATAGCTCGAGTTCATCGTCAGCCGAGCCGAGCGCGGCTGCCGCCACGGGGCAACCGGCGGTGAAGCCCCCTTCGGTCAGCAGGTGTTCCCAGAAGTTGACGAACTCCCGCAGCAGGGCCCGGGCGCCGCGGTCGGCGGCGTCATCGATGACGGCGGTGATGGAATCGCCGGCGTAGCGCAGCGCCTCGGTCAGAATCTGATTGCGCCCGTCGGGAAAGTGGTAGTAGACCGAGCCGCGTGGGGCGCCGCTGCGCGCGAGCACCGAGTCGATGGTCACCCCGGCCGCGCCACGCTCACGCATAACCTCGGCAGCGCTGACCAGCATCTTGTCGCGGGTGCCGCCGCGCTTCGTCGCGGCAGGATTGGCCGGCGTCATGCGGCGTGCGAGCGCCGCTGTACCGGCCGGTGCATGCTGCGCGGGCTGAAACGGAACCGCCGGCCCCGCAAATCGGGCACCTCGCGGGTGAACCGATAGCCGGCGACGTTGAGATCGATGATCCACATGGTTTCTCCCGGCACGTGTGCTGCTCTCATGCACCGGGGCCACCGGCCCATGCTTATGCAAAGAAGCATATTAAGCGGCCGCAAAGTAAGCAAGCGCGCTCGACCGAAATGTGATCAATGCCTCCAATAAGTCTTATGTTATATTGCATAGTCAATATTTCTGCGGTTCACCTTGCCTGTGACTAGCGACACTGTGTCCCTTGAGCGGGACGGGCACGTCCTGCTGATCGGGCTGAACGGGCCGCACAAACGCAATTCGTTCGACCGGGCGATGTTCGCCGACCTGGCACGTCAACAGGGCGAGGCCGCGGCGATCAAGCGCCCGATTCCCGAAATGGTGGCGCTGTTCGCCAGCGAGGATGCCGCCGAGGGCGTGCAATCGTTCATCGAGCGACGGCAAGCCCGATTCGTGGGCCGTTAGCCGGCCGTTAGCTGACCGTGTAGCCCATCGGCATCAGCACACTCTTCTGCTGGGTGAAGTGCTCGACACCTTCGGGCCCGTTCTCGCGGCCGATGCCGGAGTTCTTGTAGCCGCCGAACGGGCAGCCGGGATCGAAGGCGTACCAGTTGATTCCGTATGTTCCGGTGCGGATCTTCTGCGAGATCTCGATGCCGTGCGGGACGTCGGTGGTCCACACGCTGCCGGCCAGCCCATACACCGAATCGTTGGCGATCGCGATCGCGTCCTCCTCGGTGTCATAACCGATGATGCTCAGCACCGGCCCGAAGATCTCCTCCTGTGCGATGGTCATCTTGTTATCGACGTCGGCGAACACTGTGGGCTGCACGAAGAAGCCGTTGTCCAGGCCTTCGGGACGGCCGCCGCCGCATACCAGCCGCGCGCCCTCCCCGATGCCCTTGGCGATGTAGCCCTCGACCCGGGTGCGCTGCTTCTCCGAGATCAACGGCCCGATCTGTGCCGCCGGGTCCGACGGCAGCCCCACCGGTAGCGCTTGCACGAAAGTGCTTACCGCGTCCACGACTTCGTCGTAACGCGAGCGCGGGGCCAGGATGCGCGTCTGGTTCACGCAGCCCTGCCCGGCGTTCATCACCCCGGAGAACACCAGCATCGGAATCGCGGCGGCCAGGTCGACATCCTCGAGGATGATGGCCGCCGATTTGCCGCCGAGCTCCAAGGTGCACGGCTTGAGCAGGTCGGCGGCGCGCCGGCCGACCTCCTTGCCGACGGCCGAGCTGCCGGTGAAGGTGAACATGTCGATGTCCGGGTTGGACGTCAGGGCCTGTCCGGTCTCAATCCCGCCGGGCACCACCGACAGCACACCCTCAGGCAGGCCGGCCTCGGCGAACACCTCCGCCAAAGCGTTTGCGGTCAGCGGGGTTTCCGCGGCCGGTTTGAGCACCAGGGTGCAGCCGGCCAGCAGGGCGGGGCCCAGCTTGTTGACCGCCAGGAACAGCGGCACATTCCATGCCACGATCGCGCCCACCACGCCGACCGGCTCGCGATGGACGATGGTCTGCCCGTAGGAGCCGTTGCGGGTCTCGGTCCACTTGATCTGGTCGACGGCGCCGGTGGCAAAGAAGTTCATCGCCCCCATCGACCCCATCCAGTGCATCGTTTCGATGATGGTCGGCGGCTGACCGGTCTCGGCGGCGAGCAGGGTGGTGAACAGGTCTTTGCGGTCCTCCATCAACTTGACCGCCGCGGCGATGACAGCCGCGCGCTCTTTCGGCGGCGTCGAGGGCCAGGGGCCGTTGTCGAATGCCGCCCGGGCCGCCGCGACCGCGGCATCAACGTCGGCCGCCGCTGCCATCGGCACCCTGCCGACGTACTCACCGGTGGCCGGAGAGTGCACCTCGATGACTTCGTCGGTCGACGGTTCCGTCCACTTGCCGCCGATGAAAAGTTTGTCGTATTCCGTCTTACTGTCGCTCATGGCGCCACCCTACCCAAGCCGAAAGCAAAACGAGAACATGTTTCAGTCAAGAGATGGCGATGGCTTTGTGGCTGGCTTATCGCGGTCGGAGCACCAGCACCAGATTGCTCACCAGGAACTCGCGTAGCACCGGCACTGATGTCAGCCACCACGCCCATCGGGGGTGGTAGCGAGGAAATGCGGCTATCGCGGCTCCGGTGCCGGCGGCCCAGCTCAGACCGTCGGCGACAGAGACCGCAAACAACGACGACCCGTAGTTGTTCTTTGCCGGATGGCCGTGTCTGCGGGCATACCGTGCGGCGGCGCGGGCCCCGCCGAGGTAATGGGTCAGGCCCATCTCGTGCCCACCGAACGGGCCCAGCCACACGGTGTAGGACAGCACGGCCAGCCCGCCCGGCCTGGTTACCCGCAGCATCTCAGCGCCGAGTTGCCAGGGCCGCGGCACATGCTCCGCGACGTTAGAAGACAGGCAGATGTCCACCGAGTCGTCGGCGATTGGCAGGGCCATGCCCGAGGCTCGAACGACCGTGCCCGGATCGCGCGCGAAAGCCGTTCCGGCCGCGTGCATTTCGTTGGGGTCCGGTTCGACACCGATGTAGCGGACACCGGCATCGGCGAACGCCGACGCGAAGTATCCGGGCCCGCCGCCGACGTCGAGCAGCGTGCGGCCGGCCGGGGGCTCGCCGTGGGCGGCCAGCCATAGATCACTGATCATCGCCGCGGTGTCGGCTGCCAGGGCGCTGTAGAAGCGTGCCGGGTCCGGCTGCTCGAAGCGGAACTCTGACAGCAGCCGCAGCGATCGGGCCAGGGTTGCCCGCCGTGCGAATACGTCGGTGACATTCGGGGCGCCCGCCACCTGCCACACCCTACGGCCGGTGTTCGCCCGCCGAGCGTGAAGCCGGCTTCACGCCCGCGCCCGCTAGGCTATCGACCAATGTCTGGTCTGCGCTCGGTGTTGCTGCTGTGCTGGCGCGATACCGGGCACCCCCAGGGCGGTGGCAGCGAAACCTACTTGCAGCGCGTCGGCGCGCAGCTGGCCGCGTCGGGCATCGACGTCACATTGCGCACTGCACGCTATCCGGGTGCGCCACGACATGAGGTGGTCGACGGGGTGCGGATCAGCCGCGCGGGTGGGCGCTACTCGGTGTACGTATGGGCGTTGCTGGCGATGGCCTTAGCCAGATTGGGGCCCAGATTCGGGCTCGGACCGCTGCGCCGGGTTCGCCCCGACGTAGTCGTCGATACCCAGAATGGTTTGCCGTTTCTCGCCCGGCTGCCGTACGGCCGGCAAGTGGTGGTACTGGTGCACCACTGCCACCGCGAGCAGTGGCCGGTGGCCGGCCCGGTGCTCTCCCGGCTGGGCTGGTACGTCGAATCGACTTTGTCGCCCCGGCTGAACAGGCGCAACCAGTACGTGACGGTGTCGCTGCCGTCGGCGCGGGATCTGGTTGCGCTCGGTGTGGACAATGAGCGGATCGCGGTAGTCCGCAACGGTCTCGACGAGGCGCCCGCGCAAACGTTGTCCGGCCCGCGCGCGGCTGGGCCGCGAGTGGTGGTGCTGTCCCGGCTGGTGCCGCACAAGCAGATCGAGGATGCGCTGGAAGCGGTCGCCGAACTGCGCCCGCGGATCCCGGGTCTGCATCTAGATGTCGTCGGCGGCGGGTGGTGGCGGCAGCGACTCGTCGACCATGTGCACCGGCTCGGTATTTCCGACGCGGTGACTTTCCACGGTCACGTCGACGACGTGACCAAACACCATGTGCTGCAAAGCTCCTGGGTGCACTTGCTGCCCTCGCGCAAGGAGGGATGGGGTCTCGCGGTCGTCGAGGCGGCCCAGCACAGCGTGCCCACCATCGGATATCGATCCTCCGGCGGTCTGACCGACTCGATCATCGACGGGGTGACCGGCATGTTGGTTGACAATCGCGCCGAGCTGGTGGATCGGCTCGAACAACTGCTGTCCGATTGGTTGTTGCGCGACCAACTCGGCGCCAAGGCACAGGTACGCAGCGTCGAATTCTCGTGGCAACAAAGCGCCGATGCAATGCGCACTGTGCTGGAAGCGGTGCAGGCCGGCGACTGGATCAGCGGCGTGGTGTAACCGGGCCGGGGTCCAGTCGCGCCCGCCGGACCACACCACAGCCGGCCGCGCCGGCAGCGCCGACGACCAGCAGAGCCAGCCACGCCAGATGCGCGATCACTGTCGCTCGGCGGTGGGCAGAAGGTGCACCGGCGGTTTGCCGGCCGACCCGATAGAGAGCCAACTCGTCGTCGCGGTAGGCCGGTGGCAGTCGGTTGAGGGTGCGTGTGGCCGCACCCATATCGCCAGCGCTGTCCGATTCGACGACCAGCCATGTCACGCCGGCCTGGGCCAAGGCCGACGGGTCGGGCCCGGCCAGTAGCAGCTCCTGGACCGCCCGGGCGTGAGCGCCCTCCCCGGGAACGGTCACCCCGGAGATAACCAGATCACCCGTGGTCAGCACGTCGCCGCGAACCCAGCGGGGCAGCGGATCGAGTACCGGTGCAGGACCGGACCAGGAGAAGCGGCGCATGGTGCCCGAAGGCAAGACGGCGACCGCACCCGGCCGGCTGTTGATCGTCGTCGCCACGGCCGCCCACCCGGACGGGTAGTGCACTGGCACAACTTTGCCCCACACGCCCCACGCCAAGTCGGGCAGCGCCAGGATCAGCGCCAGGCAGCAGACCAACGCCGTCACAAAGTCTGCCGTGGGCGGCAGCCGACGGCGCAGCGTCACCACCGCACCCGCGCCGGCCAGTGTGTATCCCGGCACCGCCAGCGCCACCCACTTCTGCCCGTCGCGCAGCATTCCGAAGCCGGGAGCGGCGTCAACTACCGCACGCAACACGTGCAGGCCAGGGCCGGATGCCAAACCAGCCGGCACCACCACGGACAGCGCCGCCAGCACCAGCAGCGGAACCGCCGCCGGCCGGCGCGCCACTGCCGGGACTCCGACCGCCACCACACCCAGCAGCAACACGGCGGATGCCACCGCGAAAAGCGTTGTCCGCGAACCGGGTACGGCCTCACCGTTCCAGATCCCGCCGAGACTGGCCAAGCTGGCGAGCGTGCCCAGGCCCGGCTCGGCGCGCGGCGCAAACGCGGTAACCCCCAGCTCGTTCGCGGCCGTGTGGGTGGTCAACGACGAGCCCAGTGCCGACGCCGTCAGCCAGGGCAGGGCACCCACCAGTGCGGTACCCAGCGCCGCGGCGGCGCATAGCCACCGTGGCCGGCCTTCACCGGGAGCGGCCACGCAGGTCAGCGCAACGGTCGCGGCGAGCAGCAGCCCGGTCGGGGTCAGCCCGGCCAGCGCGATCCAGAACGCTAACCCGAAGAAACCCGACCAGCTCAGCCAGCCGACCGCACCCGCTGACCGCAGTGTCAGCATCGTCGTCGCGACCCACGGCAGGCAGCCGTAGCCGACCAGCAGGCTCCAATGGCCCTGCAGAAGCCGTTCAGCGACATAGGGATTCCAGATCGCGAGCGTGATCGCGACGAACTGTCCGCTGGTCCCCGCCGCAGGCAGCGCCGTCGAGACCAGCTGGGCCGCGCCCCAGCCCGCGAGCCACAGCCCCAGGACCAGTAGCACCTTCACCAGGATTCCGCCGTCGATCAGGTGCGACGCCAGCGCCACCGCGAAATCCTGCGGCGTCGCCCGCGGCGCAGACGTCAACCCCAGGGCGCTATCGGACAGATACGACCGTGGCGTGGACACCGCATCGCGCAGCAGCAGGTAGCCGGGCCTTAGTAGCGGCCCCACCACCAGCAGCGCCAGAACCAACGCATACGCCGGCCGGGCCAAGCCGGCCCGCACAGAGCTAAGTCCGTTCGGGCGGGCCGGGGCTGGAGGGACCCGGAGGGGGCGGACCAGTATCGGGTGGCCCAGAATCGGGCGGTGCCGGATCCTGGGGCGGATCCGAGCCGGGTGGACTCGGATCGTCCTGCGCCTCCGGGCGCTGCGCAGGTAGCTTCTCGGTCTCGGCTTCAGCTCCGGGCACCGGTTCCTCGAGCCCGGCGCGGCGGAGGAAGTCGGTGTCGGCCCGGTCGAGGCTGGGATCGGTCAACGCGCTCTCGGTCCGCAGGCTGAACGACGCCAGCACTCCGCCGCCGATCAGTGCGATCAAGCCGGTCGCGGTGAACGTGATCGGCAGCACCCGCGACCATAGCGACAGCCGGTCGCGCTCGTCGCGGGCCGCGTTGACCTGCGATTCGATCGTGTCTTCGGTGGAGGTGACCTTGTAGTCGGCCAGCCTCACCTCCGGCTTCAGCGCATCGCGGGCGAAGTAGTGGTTGGCGCGATCCACTTCCTTGACGATCGTGCCTGACACCGGGTCCACCCAGAAGGTTCGCTGAGCGGCGTAATAGCGGGTCATCGTGATCTGCTCGCCCGGTTCACCGGGAACGCCCCACATCGCCGCGCTCGTGGTGACTTTGCCGTCCTCATCGCCGGCGTACAGCGACGGGTACTTGATGGGAGCGACGAGCTTCCCGTCAGAGTTGTAGCCGACGTTCTGCGTGAATCGGTACGTGGTTAAGCCGTTGACGTCCTCTTCGCCTTCGTAGTTGACGTCGAATGCCCGCTGCGCGATCGGATCGAAATAGGGGTATGTCTTCTTCTCGGCGTGGAACGGGAAGCGGTAGGCGAGCCCGTCGTGCCGCAACGGGATGGCGGTCGGCGGGGCTTCGTCGTTGAAGCCGCGCGGCTTCTGGACCGTGCCCCCGGTGTGCGTGTCGTCCGAAACGGCCATCGCCGTCGTGCGGTTGAGGGTGACGGTGTCGACGATCGCCAGTAACAGACCGCTGTCCTTCTGCTTATCGGTCCGCCGGAGCGAGGAGCCGACCTGGAGGGTGACCACATCGGCGTTGGCGGGCGACTCGACACTGATCTGCTGCTGGGCCACCAGCGGCACATTCTGGTTGACGACGACGTGATCACTGGACAGCGACGCCGAGTCGATTGCTGATCCCGTGCCTTCGCTTATCAGGGTGGCATCGATATCGAGCGGGACCTTGGTGATCCTGCTGCTGGTATAGGTCGACAGCAGCAGCGCGGCGATCAGCAGAGCGGCTCCGAGCCCGATCGCTCCGCATGCGGCGATCCGCAACATGACTGCTCGGTTCACGTTGCTGTGACCTCCTTCTGGTCCAACGACTCGTCGGTCGCGACCCGCTCCGACCCGACCAAGCAGCGAGGCAAAACCCGTTTGACCCTAACAGCAGAATGTATGGCCCCGGCGTACGAACCTATCCCCGGTTTGCCGGTTGGTTTCAGGTGTACCCGATTCGCCCGCCGACACATCAGGGGCAGACTGTGATCGTGACCGATGGCCAGCAGGTGGGGGGGACGCGCAGCTTTCTGCCCGCCGTCGAGGGTATGCGCGCATGCGCGGCCATGGGCGTGGTCGTCACTCACGTCGCTTTCCAGACCGGCCATTCCAGCGGCGTCGCCGGCCGGCTATTCGGCCGCTTCGATCTGGCCGTGGCGGTGTTCTTCACGTTGTCGGGATTCCTGTTGTGGCGCGGGCACGCCGCGGCGGCGCGAGACTTGGGGCCGCGCCCGCGCACGGGTCACTATCTGCGGTCACGGGTGGTCCGCATCATGCCGGCCTATGTGGTGGCGGTGGTCGTGATCCTGTCTCTGCTGCCCGACGCGGACCACGCCAGCCCGACCGTCTGGTTGGCGAACCTGACGCTCACCCAGATCTATGTGCCGCTGACCCTGACCGGCGGTCTGACCCAGATGTGGAGCCTGTCCGTCGAAGTCAGCTTCTACCTGGCACTGCCGATTCTCTCGTTGCTGGCCCGCCGTATCCCGGTCCGCGCCCGCGTGCCGGCCATCGCCGCAATGGCGGCTCTCAGCTGGGCCTGGGGCTGGATGCCCTTGGATTTGGTGGATGCCGGTCCTGGGGCCAACCCGCTGAACTGGCCGCCGGCGTTCTTCTCCTGGTTCGCCGCGGGAATGTTGCTGGCGGAGTGGGTCCACAGCCCGATCGGGCCGGCGCACCGGTTGGCACGCCGGCGTGTGCTGATCGCCGTCGCGGCGGTGCTGGCCTATCTGGTGGCGGCCTCCCCGCTGGCGGGTCCGGCCGGCCTGGTTCCGAGCACTTCTGCGCAATTCGCGGTGAAGACCGCAATGGGCTCGGTGGTGGCGTTCGCGCTGGTGGCGCCGCTGGTGCTGGACCGGCCCGACACGCCCCACCGCCTGCTGGGCAGCACCGGCATGGTGACCCTGGGGCGCTGGTCCTATGGACTGTTCATCTGGCACTTGGCCGCACTGGACATGGTGTTCCCGGTGATCGGGACTTTCCCGTTTACCGGCCGGATGCCGACGGTGTTGGTGTTGACGCTGATCTTCGGCTTCGCGATCGCCGCCGTGAGCTACGCCCTTGTCGAGTCGCCCTGCCGGGAAGCGCTGCGCCGCTGGGAACGCCGGGGGAAGCAAACCGAACTGCAGAACATCGACCGTGAAGCGGACGCGATCGCGCCCTGAGCGCGGCGCCGGCTATACCGTCTGTTACTCGTAGGCGCCCTGCCGCTCGAATATCCGGCGCGGGTTGTCGACGAGCATCGTGTGCAGCTGCTCGTCGGTGACACCGCGCTCTTTGAGCGCGGGGATCACGTCGTTATGGATGTGCAGGTAGTGCCAATTGGGGGCAGCCACCGCAACCAGTTCCTCGGGCAGCGCGTCGAAGTAACAGTTGGCGTCGTGCGAAAGCACCATCTTGTCGGCGTGGCCGCGCTCGCACATCTGCGCCACGATGTTCACCCGGTCCTCGAACGGCAGGATCACGTCGATGCCGAACCGGTCCATCCCGAGGTAGGAACCGCTGGCGATGAGCTCCTCGAGGTAGCCGACGTCGGTGCTGTCGCCGGAATGGCCGATGATCACCCGGCTCAGGTCGACGCCTTCCTCGGCGAAGATGCGCTGCTGCTCGAGTCCCCGCCGCAGGCCGGCGTGGGTGTGGGTGGAGATCGGCACCCCCGTGCGTTTATGCGCCTGGGCGACGGCGCGCAGCACCCGCTCGACGCCCGGGGTGATGCCCGGTTCGTCGGTGGCGCACTTGAGGATCCCCGCCTTTATGCCGGTGTCGGCGATGCCCTGCTCGATGTCGCGGACGAACATGTCGGTCATGACCTCCGGGCCGCCCAGCTGTGCGCCCGGGCCGAGGTAGTGGAAGCAGAACGGGACGTCGTTGTAGGTGTACAAGCCGGTCGCGACGACGATGTTGAGCTCGGTGGCCGCCGCGACCCGGGCGATTCGGGGGAGGTAGCGGCCCAGCCCGATAACGGTGAGGTCGACGATGGTGTCCACGCCGCGGGCCTTCAGCTCGCCCAGCCGGGTGATGGCGTCAGCCACCCGCTTTTCCTCATCACCCCAGGCCTCGGGATAGTTCTGCGCGATCTCGGTGGTCATGATGAACACGTGCTCGTGCATGAGCGTGACGCCGAGATCAGCGGTATCGATGGGTCCGCGAGCGGTATTTAGTTCTGACACGTAATCGATGTTAGGTCGCTTTGGCGTTCCGCCGACAGTGCTGATTTTGTCGGGTGGAGCCCCGACGGCGATGGTATTGCAGTACCGTCTACCCTCGTCGTTTTCCAAACCCGTCTGAACCCGCACTGGGGGCCATCCGCATGCTGCTCAATCCCAACCGCTTGGAACGTAAGTACCCTGACAGCCGCTCGGGGGAGATCATGGCCGCGACGGTGGACTTTTTCGAGTCGCGGGGAAAGGCGCGGCTGAAGCACGACGACCATGAGCGGACGTGGTACTCCGACTTTCTGAACCATGTCGGGCGGGAGCGCATCTTCGCCTCTCTGCTGACGCCGGCGAAGTACGGTGCTGACGACTGCCGCTGGGACACCTACCGGATCAGCGAGTTCGCTGAGATCGTCGGTTTCTACGGGCTGAGCTACTGGTACCCATTCCAGGTCACGGCCCTGGGCCTGGGCCCGATCTGGATGAGCGACAACGAGGACGCCAAGCGCAAGGCCGCCGCTCAGCTCGAGGCCGGCGAGGTGTTCGCCTTCGGGCTCTCCGAGCAGTCCCACGGCGCCGACGTCTACCAGACCGACATGATCCTGACGCCAGCGGAAAACGGCTGGACCGCCAACGGCGAGAAGTACTACATCGGCAACGCCAACGTCGCGCGGATGGTCTCCACCTTCGGCAAGATCGACGGGAACCCAGAAAACCAAGAGTACGTGTTCTTCGCCGCCGACTCCCAGCATGATCGGTACGACCTGATCAAGAACGTGGTGAACTCGCAGAACTACGTGGCCAATTACGCGCTGCGGGACTACCCGGTCACCGAGGCCGACATGCTGCACCGTGGCCCCGAGGCCTTCCACGCCGCGCTCAACACGGTCAATGTCTGCAAGTACAACCTGGGGTGGGGCGCCATCGGCATGTGCACCCACGCCTTCTACGAGGCGATCACCCACGCGGCCAACCGCCACCTGTACGGCACCGTCGTCACCGACTTCACCCACGTGCGGCGACTGCTCACCGACGCCTACGTGCGGCTGGTCGCCATGCGGCTGGTCGCCAGTCGTGCCTGCGACTACATGCGCAGCGCGTCGGCCGACGACCGTCGCTACCTGCTCTACAGCCCGCTCACCAAGGCCAAGGTCACCAGCGAAGGCGAGCGAGTCATCATCGGCCTGTGGGACGTCATCGCCGCCAAGGGCGTGGAGAAAGACACCTTCTTCGAGACAGTGGCCCGCGAGATCGGCCTGCTGCCCAGGCTGGAAGGCACCGTGCACATCAACATCGGGCTGCTGGGCAAATTCATGCCGAACTTCCTGTTCGCCCCTGATGCCGCACTGCCACTGATCCCGCGCCGCGACGACGCGGCCGACGACACGTTCCTGTTCGCGCAGGGACCCACCGGCGGCCTGGGCAAGGTGCGTTTCCACGATTGGCGCGCGCCGTTCGACAGCTACGCCCACCTCCCGAACGTCGCCCTGCTGCGCGAGCAGATCGACGTGCTCACCGAGATGCTGGCCAGAGCTACCCCGGATGCGGCGCAGCAGAAGGACATTGACTTCGCGTTCGGCGTGGGACAACTGTTCGCGACGGTGCCCTACGCCCAGCTCATCCTGGAGGAGGCCCCGCTGTCCGGCGTGGACGAGGCGCTGATCGACGAGATCTTCAGCCTGCTCGTCCGGGATTTCAACAGCTATGCCGTCGAGCTGAACGACAAGGCGGCCGCGACCGACGAGCAGGCCCGCTTTGCAATGCGGATGATCCGCCGTCCGGTGAACGACCCGGCGCGCTACGACCACGTTTGGAAAGGACACGTCCTGCCGCTCAACGGCGCGTACGAGATGCGCCCTTAGCAGCGCCTGTGATGCGCCCCTGCGCAGCCGCGCAGGCCCAAACCTGCGACAGGCCATTCATACACCGCTCAACATTTGCCCAGGATTCGCTCGGCACCATGACGGGAGCTGAGCACTGGGAGGTTGGGAGATTGCGGCAGCCTTTCCCACGGCGGCGTTGCCGGTGTGGCCGTTGAGGTCAGGCCTTGACTGTGGGGTAGGTCACAGTAATATGACCAGTGGTCATTTACGCGAAGGAGTCCCAATGCCGACGGTGACTTGGGCGCGTGTCGACCCGACTCGCAGGGCAGCCATTGTGGAAGCCGCCGAGGCTGAGTTCGGGGCGCACGGATTCTCCAACGGCAGCCTTAATGTCATCGCCCGGCGCGCGCGCGTCGCCAAAGGAAGCTTGTTCCAGTACTTCGCCGACAAGCGCGACATCTACGCGTTCATCGCCGACATCGCCAGCCAGCGCGTCCGCGCCCACATGGAAGATCTCATCCGCGAGCTCGACCCCAGCAGGCCGTTCTTCGAATTTCTGACCGACCTCCTCGACGCCTGGATCGCCTACTACGCCGAGCATCCACGAGAACGCGCGCTTCATGCTGCGGCGACTCTAGAGGTCGACACCGATGCCCGGATCACTGTGCGGAGCGTCATTCACTGTCATTACCTGGAAGTGCTGCGGCCGCTGGTGCGCGACGCGCAGGCCCGGGGCGACCTGCGACCGGATTCGGACACCGATGCGTTGTTGTCGCTGCTGCTG
Organism: uncultured Actinomycetota bacterium; assembly: GCA_963763005.1. Classification (GTDB taxonomy): domain Bacteria; phylum Actinomycetota; class Actinomycetes; order Mycobacteriales; family Mycobacteriaceae; genus Mycobacterium. The sequence goes on along the minus strand of CAVXMI010000002.1, from coordinate 422,942 downwards.
ATGATCTTCCCGCACCTGGCACTGGCCCCATACATGCGTGGTTTGGATCCGGTCCTCGGGCTCGACGAGCCCACACCGGAGCAGCCGGCACTGGCCGTGCGCAGGCTCGTCGCCGTACTGGCGGCCGCATTCTCTCCCTTGCCGCGCTATCAACCCAGCCCCAAATGATCTGAGGAGGTCAACCACATGACACGCACACGTATGGGATCGCTCGTTGCGGGCGGACTCAACTGGGACAGCCTGCCGTTGAAGTTGTTCGCCGGGGGCAACGCGAAGTTCTGGGATCCGGCCGATATCGACTTCTCTCGCGACCGCGAGGATTGGGAGTCGCTGTCGGCCGCCGAACGCGACATCGCCACCAAGCTGTGCGCCGAGTTCATTGCCGGCGAGGAAGCGGTTACCGAGGACATCCAGCCGTTCATGGCTGCGATGCGGGCCGAGGGACGGCTCGGAGACGAGATGTATCTGACGCAGTTCGCGTTCGAGGAAGCCAAACACACGCAGGTGTTCCGGCTGTGGCTGGATGCCGTCGGAATCACCGACGACCTGCACGGTTACTTCGACGGTCTTCCGGCTTACCGAAAGATGTTCTACGAGGAGCTCCCAGAATCACTCAGCGTTCTCTCGAGCGATCCTTCGCCGGCTGCCCAGGTTCGGGCATCCGCGACGTACAACCACGTGGTCGAGGGCATGATGGCGCTGACCGGCTACTACGCGTGGCACAAGATCTGCATCGACCGCGGCATTCTGCCCGGCATGCAGGAGCTGATCCGGCGCATCGGCGACGACGAGCGACGCCACATGGCATGGGGCACCTTCACCTGCCGGCGCCATGTCGCCGCCGACGACGCCAACTGGACGGTGTTCGAAGCACGCATGAACGAGCTCATCCCGCTGGCGCTGAGCAACACCGACGAGTTCTTTGCCTCCTACGGTGACGACATCCCCTTCAACCTGACAAAGGACGAGTTCATGCAGTACGCCACCGACAAAGGGATGCGACGGTTCGGAACGATCTCGAGTGCCCGCGGGCGGCCGGTCGGCGACATCGACATCGACTACTCGCCAGTGCAGCTCGAGGACACGTTCGCCGACGAGGACGAGCGGGCCCTGGCGGGCGTCTAGCCGACCCAGACCGTCTTCACATTGCAGAACTCGCGGATCCCGTGCGCGGAGAGTTCCCGGCCGTAGCCTGACCGCTTGACACCGCCGAACGGCAATTCGGGGTAGGACACCGTCATCCCGTTGATGAAGACAGCACCCGCCACGATGTCGTCGATGAAACGCTTCTGCTCGGCCTCGTCCTGGGTCCAGGCGTTGGATCCCAGCCCGAAGGTGGTGGCGTTGGCGATCTCGACGGCTTCGTCGATGTCTGCCGCCCGGAACACCGAGGCGACCGGGCCGAAAACCTCCTCGGTGTAGAGCGGCATGTCCTTGGTGATGTCGGTGATCACGGTCGGCGGGTAGAACCAGCCCGGTCGGTCGGGAAGCTTGCCGCCGCAACGGATCACCGCGCCGGCCGCAGCGGCGTCATCGACTTGCTTGGCGACCTCGTCTCGTCCCTGCTCGGTGGCAAGCGGACCGACCTGGGTCTCCGGGTCGGTCGGGTCGCCAACCCGCAGTGCGGACATCTTCTCGACGAACTTTTCGACGAACGCGTCGTAGATGTCGGCGTGGGCGATGAATCTCTTGGCGGCGATGCAGGATTGGCCGTTGTTCTGCACCCGGCCGGTGACCGCGGTCTTGACCGCGGCGTCCAGGTCCGCGGACGGCATCACGATGAACGGGTCACTGCCGCCGAGTTCGAGCACGGTCGGTTTGATCTCGTCGCCGGCGATGGCGCCGACGGATTGGCCGGCCGGTTCGCTGCCGGTGAGGGTCGCGGCCGCGACCCGGGGATCGCGCAGGATCCGTTCGACGGCACCGGAGGGGACCAGCAGCGTCTGGAAGCAGCCGTCCGGAAATCCGCCGCGGGCAATGACGTCGGCCAGATACAACGCGCACTGCGGCACGTTCGACGCGTGCTTGAGGAGGCCGACGTTGCCTGCCATCAGCGCAGGCGCGGCGAACCGCACGGCCTGCCAGAGCGGGAAGTTCCACGGCATCACGGCCAGGACCACTCCGAGCGGTTGGTAGCGGCTGTATGCCCTGGACGCGCCGACCTTTGCCGCATCGGCCGGCTCATCGGCGAGAAGCGCCTCGGCGTTCTCGGCGTAGTAGCGAAAACCCTTGGCGCACTTGAGCGCCTCGGCCTTGGCCGAGGCCAGGGTCTTACCCATCTCCAGGGTCATCATGGCGGCGGTCTGGTCGGCCTCCGCCTCCAGCAGGTCGGCGGTGGCATTTGCCCACTGGGCCCGTTGGGCGAAGGTGGTGGAGTGGCGGTAGTCGAGGAACCGCGCGTAGGCACGCGCCAGCGCGGCGTCGACGTCATTGTCGGTTGCCGGGGTGAAGGTCTTGACTGTCTCGCCGGTGGCCGGGTTGATAGTGGCGATGGGCACGCTGACCATCCTTCGTTGGGTTCGTTCTTCGTTTTGGGTTCGTGTGTGAAGCGTCCGGTGTCCAGCCTGCCACTATCGTGGGCCGCAGGGAGGTGCCGGATGAGCACAGCGGCTCAACTGATGGTCAAGTGCCTGGAAAACGAGGGGGTAACCGTCGTCTTCGGGATACCCGGCGAGGAGAACATCCGCTTCATTCAGGCGCTGGCCGCCTCCAAAATCCGCTACGTGCTCACGCGGCACGAGCAGGCGGCGGCCTTCATGGCCGAGATGTACGGCCGCGTCACCGGTCGCGCCGCGGTGGTCTCGGCGACCCTGGGCCCGGGCGCAATCAATATGCAGCTCGGCGTCGCGGACGCCACCACCAACAGCACTCCGATGGTCGCGATCTCCGCGCAGGTCGGGCAGGACCGCCAGTATAAAGAGTCGCACCAGTACGTCGACCTGGTGTCGATGTTCGCTCCGATCACCCGCTGGGCGGCCGGCGTCCCCACCGCGCGCGCCATCCCGGAGATGTTCCGCAAAGCGTTCAAGGTGGCCGAGACCGAACGCCCGGCCGCGGTCTATCTGGCGGTGCCCGAGCACATCGATGCGGATGAGGCCGACTACGAGCTATCACCGTTGCCGCGCAACGTCGTCCGTGCCGAAGCGCCGGCGGCCGGTCAGGTGGCCCGCGCCGCCGAGATCCTGCGCAACGCACAGCGGCCGGTGGTGCTGGCCGGACATGGCGCCGCCCGCGGCGACGCGACCGCGGCCCTGATCCGATTCTCCGAGGAACTGGGTGTCCACGTGGCCAACTCGTTCCACGGCAAGGGCATCATGCCCGACGACCACCCCAACAGCATCGGGACGCTGGGGTTCATGCGGCATGACTACGTCAATTTCGGATTCGACAACGCCGACGTCGTCATCGCGGTGGGCTACGAGCTGCAGGAGTTCGATCCCGTCCGGATCAATCCGAATGGCGACAAGAAGATCATCCACATCCATCGCTTCCCGGCCGAGGTCGACGCGAAGTATTCGGTCGATGTCGGGATCATCGGCGACATCAGCGCATCCCTGGATGCGCTCACCGACGCGCTCGACGGCCATAAGTTCGACGACAGCGCCGAAATACCCGGGTCCGGCCTGCTGACCGAGGAATTCGCCAGGGGACAACAGGATTCGCGGTACCCGCTGGCGCCCCAGCGGGTGGTCGCCGACACTCGCGCCGCGCTGGGCCGCAGCGATGTGGTGCTGGTCGACACCGGCGCCACCAAGATGTGGATGGCCCGGCTGTATCCGGCGTACGAGCGCAACACCTGCTTGGTCTCAAACGGTCTGTCCACCATGGGTTTTTCCCTGCCTGGTGCGCTTGGTGTCAAGCTGGCCCGGCCGGAGGCGAAGGTGCTGGCCGTGGTGGGCGACGGCGCGTTCATGATGAATTCGCAGGAGATCGAGACGGCGGTTCGGGAACGGATACCACTGGTAGTACTGATTTGGGAGGACGGCGGCTACGGCCTCATCGAATGGAAGATGGATCTCGAACTCGGTGAGCATTACTATGTGAAGTTCGGCAATCCCGACGTGGTGAGCTATGCGGAAAGCTTCGGCGCCAACGGATACCGGATCACCAAAGCCGAGGAATTGCTGCCGACGCTGAAGACCGCCCTCGACGACGACGGCGTGTCGCTGATCTCCTGTCCAGTCGACTATTCCGAGAATCTGCGGCTGACCGACCGGCTCGGCGAGCTGGACGAAACGCTGTAGCTCTGAAATCTCCTGTCTCACTGACGGTGTCGTGAATCGGGAGGCCGGGCTGGACTTCGAGGCGCTGGCCACCCCGGAAGAGCTGGGCGGCAAGCCGTCTCATGCGCTGGCCCAGTGGACCCTGATCAGCCGCCCCGAAGCCAACCGGCGGATCCGCGAAGCCGCCGATCTGGGGCCGCTACTACTGCGAGGTCCACCACGTCGCCGACTACGCCACATGCCGCACCACCGACGTCAACGACCTCACCTTCGGCTGCCGCACACAACACCGCATGCTCACACCCAGGGGCTGGACCACCCGAAAAAACGCCAACCGAGACACCGAATGGCTACCACCACGTGTGCCACGAACGAGGAACGGAGTCTCAAATGTAGGAGAGATTAACGGGATTCGATGTTCTGCAAGAGATGAAGGTTTGGCCCTTCGAAGTCGGTGTGCCGTAGCAACACCACCACGACGACGTCCGTAGGCGCTGGGTCAAGAGCGGCGAGTCGCTCAGCCGGTGCGCGGGGGCGTCGCTTTCCCGAGCGTCATGGGCGAGACGTATCCACCGATCAGTGTGCGATGCCACCAAGCACGATCGCGTCGCAATTCTTGCACAGTGGTGAAGCGGTACTGGTACAGCTGTGCGCGTACATAGCGCGGTGGGGACTTTGGGAAGGGATTGCGGCGGAGCAGCCGTAGCGTCGGCGGATCGTTGCGCAGTAGTCGCGTCAGCAACGGCGTCATCCACGGCAGCGCGTAGCCAGGCGAAATGGCGGCGAACCACATCAGCCAGTCCAGGCGGAGGTGGTACGGCGCCCATTGCCGCGGCAGCCGCCGCAATGCCCCGGGCTTGCCCTTGAATTCGTATTCCTTCCAGACCGTCTGCCCGGTGATCTGGGGCTCGTCGGTGCCTTCGATCACCACCTCCCGGCGGACGCGGCTGATGCTGCCGAAGGCGCCGTAAGTGTTGACCAGGTGAAACGGGTTGAATGACATGTTCATTCGCTGACGAGACGACAGCATGTTGCGGGCCGGCCAGTAGCTCAGCAACAACAACGCCGCCGTGAGCGCCAGCACCAGTGCGGCGAACCACAGCGGCGGTCCCGGCAGTGCCGGCTGCGCAGGCATCGGCAGCAGCGCCGCCGCAGATGAATGGTCGATCGCGCTGCACGCCAGGATGATCGTCAGCCAGTTGAGCCAGGAGAAGTTGCCCGACATCACCAGCCACAGTTGGGTGACGATGATGATCGCGGCGGCCACGCTGGCTATCGGTTGTGGAGTGAACAACCCGAACGGCACGACAAGCTGAGCAAAATGGTTGCCCGCCACCTCAATCCGGTGCAGCGGCTTGGGCAGGTGATGGAAGAACCAGCTCAACGGCCCCGGCATCGGCTGTGTCTCATGGTGGTAGTACAGGCACGTCAGATTGCGCCAGCACGGGTCACCGCGCATCTTGATCAGCCCGGCGCCGAACTCGACCCGGAACAGTAGCCAGCGCACCAGCCACAACGTCAGAATCGGCGGAGCCGTGCGTTCGTTGCCGAGGAAGATCATCAGAAACCCGGTTTCCAGCAGCAATGACTCCCAGCCGAACGAGTACCACGCCTGTCCGACGTTGACGATCGACAGGTAGAGCACCCACAGCGTCAGCCACGTCAGCATTGCGGCCCACAACGGCACCAGGTCTGCCAAGCCCGCGACGGTAGCCGCCGACACTGCCGCACCGAACCAGCACACGCTGGCGAACAGCCGGTCGGAGTAGCCGAAGTGAAAGACGCTCGGTGTTCTCCAGAAGGACTTGCCAACCAGATACCGCGGCACCGGCAGCATCCCGTGCTCTCCGATGAGCGCTCGGAATTGCCACGCGGCCGCGAGGAACGCGATCAGATAGATGGCCGCGGCACCGCGCTCGAGCATCAGCCTGCCCAGCCAGTATTCGGGTGCTGAAAACCATCCCATGGCCGTACTCCTCGGACGGTGGCGCTCTCACAAACCCGGGTATCCAGTCAACCAGCCGGCAAAGCGGTAGCCAACAGGGCACAGGCTAAGTCGACCACTCGCCGCGGGAATTAAGAACATCACGGAGTAAGTCCGCGCGATCGGTGATGATGCCGTCCACGTTGATGTCGAGAAGCGCATGCATCGTCGCCGGGTCGTCGATCGTCCAGGCGTGAACCTGGCGTCCCGAAGCATGAACAGCCCGCACCAGTGCCGGCGTAATGATAGGGACACCACCAAGCCGTGGCGGCAACTGCACGCAGTCGCTGTCGCGCAACAGCCGCCAGGCATACGCGTTGCCCGCCGTTCTCGCCGCCAGGAATGTCACGAACGCACCCGTACCTGCCGCACTGGCGACTGGCTTGGACAGCAGACGCACCGCGCGCTGTCGTCGGCGATCGGAGAACGAAGCGATCAGAACACGGTTGTGCGCATTCAACCGCTCGATGACCTCGACGGTCGGTTCGATGGCCGACGCAGCTTTGATATCGATATTGATCCGCGCGTCCGGTAGTGCGACGAGGAGTTCTTCCAGGGTCGGGATCGGTTCCCCTGCGCCCAAATCCGCTTTGTGGACATCCCGCCAATACAACTGGTCGACAGCGCCCGGCACCCCCGACTCGGGTCCGAGCCTACGGTCATGCAGGATCACCGCGACGCCGTCACGGGTGGCGCGAACGTCTGTCTCAATGTAACGAAATCCGAGCTTGGCCGCCTCGCGGAACGCCCCCATACTGTTCATGGGCAGCTTGAACGAGGTAAATCCCCGGTGTGCGATAGCAATCCGTCCGGCAGTGCGAAAATACTCCACGCCGCTATCGGTCATCAGCTGTCCTTCTCCACCCGATCGGTTCCCATCGCGACCGAGGCGGCCAATACAGCGAGCGAAATCAATGCCAGCAGTTGGACACTCGCGGCATGCCCGGCATAGCCGTCGACCGAGCGCCACGGATGACGGGACAGCACTGCCCCGGCCAGGATCAGCCCGCCCGCACTCAGCCCGATGGTGACCCCGTCGCACAGTCGCTGTCGGTGGCGCAACGCGTACTGCAAACCGAAGGCGGCGCCGACCACCACGACACCGGCCGCGCCGGCGATCACCGCCCCGGCTCCCAACACTGCGACCGCCGCCAATGGCCCGGGTGTCCATGGTTGTGCGGGTCGGCCGGCTGGACTTCGCCGCCGTGTCCGCCAGAAGGCCAACAGGGCCAGCACCGGCAGCAAGGCCAGCCCCACCGCCAGACCGGTCCGATACAGCGAGTTGGAGGCAAACGTCAGTGTGATGGTGCCGGGATCCCCGGCGGGCACCACCCAGCCCTGCTGCCATCCGTTGACCGCGACCGGCGTCAGCCGGGCCCCGGTACTGGTGCGCGCCGTCCAGCCGGGGTTGATGCTCTCGGGTATGACCAGCACCCGGGAGGTGGCCGACGCGGGCGCCCGGACTTCGCGGCGGCTGGGCCCCCACGTGCCGGTGGGAGCGGAAGCGATTGTGGCGCTGGGCAACTCGGCGGCTGCCGGAGCTGACAGCTCGGCTCCGTCGACGACGAACGCAGCGCCGGGGCCGATCAACAACTCCTGCTGCCCGGCGGGCAACGCGATCGGGTCGCGTTCGCATGCGAGCGCGACAATCGGCTCGCCGTCCAGCAGTGCGCCCACCGTGGTCCGGATCGAGGTGTGCACAAAGCGGCCCGCGACCGCGATCACCGGGCCGCGGTCACAGCCGAGGTCGATCTCCCGCCCGCGGTTGCGGGTGGCGTCTGCGGCCGCAATCGGATTGCCGTCGGCGCCGAGCACCAAGACTTCGGCCAACCCCGGCGGCTTGAGCTGGTCGAACCCCAGCGCGTTGCGGTCGATGACGTCTTCCCAGTCGAGCAGGCTGATGGTGACGGTGTCGGTGACGCGGGGCTTCAGTGACAGGGTTTGCGGCTCGCCCGCCCCGTCGTCACCGCGATTCAATGCGCGGACCTGGGGTCCGTCGCCCAGGTTGACGGCCACCATCGTCGGATGGGCAGGCAACGTCGACCGGCTGGGGAGCAGGCGCAACCCGGCCACCTCGGTGGGCCGCGGCAGGGCCAGGGTGAGCGTCGGCGGGGTCTTGTGCTGCACCACCGGCTGCGGCGCCGTCCACGCGGTGGCCGGATCGCCGTCGGTGGCCGCGTATGCCGAGCCGAGGACGTCAATCAGGTCGGAATCGCCGCGGGCCCGTGTGGTGTCGGGCTCGGCGATCAGATCGGCCAGTTTGGGGCCTTGCCGCGGCCGCACCCACACCATCGGGGTCACCGACATCGGGCGCGGCGCGGTCAGCGTGCGGCTGAGATTTACCGGTTCTTCTGGTGACAGCGCCATCGACGGGGCGCAGCGCACGCTTTCGGGCCCCCGGGCGCAGCCGGGTCTACCCAGCAGTTCCGATCCCAGGTCCCAACGCGCGATCGTCGTACCCGGAGGCGGCCCGGGCACCAGCACGGTGTGCCGCAGCGCAACCGGGTGGGCGAATCCGGACGCGTCGTATTGGGTGATCATCAGGTCGGTGATACCGAACTGCACACCGGCGGACCCGTCGTCAGTGGCGGCCGCGGTGATCCGTACCCACGGGGTTTCGCCGTAGGGCAGCGCCGCGGTGAGTGGCTTTCCAGCCTCGTCAAACCGCAGCGTGGTGCTGCCGTTGACGGTCTCGATCAGGATGCGGCGGATCTGGGCGCCGACGGCCGTCGCGCTGGGTGTCAGGGTGATGACGGCGTTGGTCACCGGGTGGTCGAAATCCACTTGCAGCCACTGCCCGACCGCGGCCTGCAGTGCGTTGGACACCCACGCGGTCGCCGGGTCGCCGTCGATCGCGGCGGCGGGCGAGGTCGCCGGAGCGACATCGGGCATGGCCGTGGAATCCGACGACGAGCTCGATGCCGTGATGCGCCCACCGCTCCACCCGCCGTAAACCGTCTCGGCGCCCGGGACGGGGTAGTCGGGAACTCTGTTATGGGTGTGCCGGGCGTCGCCGACCGCCCGGATCGCCGATGAGTGCTGATCCACCCTGCCGTAGTCGGTCTCGCGCGCTACCGGGGTATCGGTGACGGTGACGAGCGGTGCCGGCAGGCGGGCGGCCCGAGCATCTGGGGTCAGCAGCACCGGACCCAGTGCCGGCTGGCCCAGCAGCCGCCGCCGTTCGTCGAGTCGCAGCAGCACCTCGGGCCCGCCGTCGATTCGGGCCATCTGGTCGGTGTCGGCGAAGTAGGGCGCGCCGGGATCGGCGGCAGTAACGACCCGATAGATCTCTATGGCCGGATACCGCGGCCGTAGTCCGCTGTCGTTGACGAAGCCCGCCAGCGAACCGGGACCTACCGGTGCGCCGAACTCGGCCACCTTCTCGAGCCGCGGTGACCCCGCGATGGCGCGGTGTACCAGGATCGGGCGCGCCGACCGTGACGATTCGGGATCCAGATCGTTGCGCAGCACCACATAGGGAATGCCTTGGCGGGCAAGGGTATCGGCCAGGCCGGCCGACGGGCGCCCAGCCGCGATCAAACGTTGCACCGAGTCCAGCGCCCGGATGGTTTGCGGTGGGGTCAGCGGGATGGAGTCGCGCACTCCCCACGGGCCACTGCTGAGGACCTGCAGCGGCTCGTCGTGGCTGGTGCCCCATACCTGGGTGGCGAACGGCGCCCCCGGGACCACCAGTACGCGCCCGGGCGTCGGGCTCCCGGCCTTTCCGGCATTGTGTTCGCTGAGCCAGTCGGCGGCATCATGCCAGTACTGGGGTATCGCGCTGAACGCGCCGGGCGGGGTGAGCCGGCCGGTCCACGCCAGCGAGGTGCTGACCATCAACGCGATCAGGGCGACAATTCCGGCCGCGACCCGCTTGTCCCGCTCCGGGTGGGTGAATGCGCGCAGCCACACCGACTTCGGCGAGCTACCGGGTAGCGGAATCCGGCCCAGCAGCTCCGCCAGGCCCAGCACCAGCGGGAGCCGGATCACTGGCCCCAGCTTGTGCACGTTGCGCAGGGGAGTGCCGCCGGCGTCCAGGAACGCCTGCACCTGGTGGGCCAGCGGCGAGCCCAGCCCGCCGCTGTAGCCGACGGCCAGCAGGACCACCCCGACCAGCAGCATCGTCACCAGCCGTCCGCGCGCCGGCATCCCCCGGCTGGCCAGCCCGGCCAATCCGGCCGCCGCGACCAGGCAGGTACCCAGGATGGCGACGGACCCGGTGACCAGTGGGGCACCCGCGGTCGCGTTGGGTGCCACGAACGGTGTCCAGCTGTCGGTACCGCGCAGCATCTCCACCAGCGAGGACCATTGTGTTGTCACGCCGGAGGATTCGATGAAGTCCAGGAACGGCGGACTGACGCCGCGCAACAGAATCAGCGCCACCACCCACCACAGCATCGCCAGGGCGAGGGCCAACAGCCACCACGCGGTATAGCGCCACCACAACCGATTCGGCCGGTGACAGGCCCACCAGATCACCGCCGGCAGGCAGCCCGCCAGCGTCGCGATGGCGTTGACTGCGCCCATCAGCGCCACCGCCAGCCCGGCTTGGGCGGCCAGGGCCCGCACCGACCTGCCGGTCTCGGCCCGCAAGGCCTTTGATTCCAGGGCCAGGATGGTGGGCAGCAGCACCCACGGCGCCAGCATCATCGGCAGGGTTTCCGACGAGATCGACCCGAGTGTCGTCAGCACCCGTGGCGACAGCGCGAACGCTGCCGCGCCGATCACGCGTGACGTCGGGCTGCCGATGCCCAGCGCCTCGGCAACCCGCAGCAGGCCGGCGAAGCCGACCGTGAGCAGCACCGCCCACCACAGCCGCTGGGTGATCCATCCGGGCACTGACAGCAAGTGGCCGATCAGGAAGAACGTGCCGTGCGGAAACAGGTAGCCGTAGGCCTGGTTCTGTGCCTGGCCGAACGGCAGTTCGCTGTTCCACAGGTTGGTCGCACGGGCCAGGAAGCGCAGCGGGTTGGCGGTGAGATCGAGTTTGGTGTCGGGGGAGACCTGCCCGGGGGACTGGGCAAACGTCAGGGCCAGCGTGACCGCCCCGACCAACAGCAACCACCGGCGAGAAAGCGGGATCACCGGCGGGGCGGATGCCGTTTCTGCAGGCGCCGCCAGCGCCGTCATACTCGCCGGGCTAGCTACGGTTGCCGTACTCGACCCGGTTGAGTACTGACGACGACGGATCGCCCCCGGGGAGTGGCGGCTTCGTGTCCTGCTGCACCATCAGGGTGATCCCGAAGATTGCGGCCGCGCCCAGCAACAGACCAACCACCACGCTCGCGGCGGCGGGCGCGACGATCCGGTTCATCGATGGCTCCTTGAGGCGTGCGGTCGTGGTGTCAAAAACCTAGCGCCAACCTAGCAGAACAGCACTCATGGCTTGCGATGGCGATCTTCAGGGTGCAGGCCCGCGTTCAAGCAGGCCGTGGTCGTGCCGCAGGCTGGCGGGCAATAGTCGCTAAAGCAGCGGTCGCCGTACTGCACCACCGTGGATACCACTGGGACCGGCACGCCCTGAGTGGGTGCCATGCTGCCGTGCGCCACGACGAGCGTCACACCAACGGTCGCGGCGGCACCGATCGACAGGCCGGCCGCGATGCTGGCCACCGCCGCCAGCGTGAACCCGGGCATCGCTGGCTCCTAGGTTTGTCACCCTGCTGGGTCGATCGTCAACGTAACAGGGGCTGCCCCCCAAACCCCGTGATGAAACGTTCCTCGGCGCGCCCCGGATCCGGTGGCCGGCCGCCACCGTGACAGCATGTCCGGATGCCATTTCCCCGCACACTGGCTGTGCTCGCCGCGGCATCGGCACTGGTGGCAGCGTGCAGCCACCACGCCGCCCGGCCCCCCGGCCCGTCGTCGACCACGGTCGGCAAGCCAGCGGCCGCTCCCGCACCACCGGTGTGTGCTGACCCGACGGCCGTGCCGGCGGCGTTGCACCACGACCCCCGCGAAGAGCTGGCCCAGCTGCTGATGGTGGGTGTGAAAGATGCCGCCGACGCCAAGGCCGTTGTCACCGACTACCACGTCGGCGGCATCTTCATCGGCAGCTGGACAGACTTATCGATGTTGACCAACGGCGCGCTGACGGACATCGCGCGCACTGCGGGGCGATTGCCACTGGCGGTGAGTGTCGACGAAGAAGGCGGCCGGGTGTCGCGGTTGAAGTCGCTGATCGGCAGGTCGCCGTCAGCCCGGGAATTGGCACAGACCCAAACCGTCGACCAGGTCCGCGCCCTGGCACGAGACCGTGGTGAAGCGATGCGCAAGCTGGGCATCACCATCGACTTCGCCCCGGTGGTCGACGTCACCGACGCCCCCGACGACTCTGCTATCGGTGATCGGTCGTTCAGCTCGAATCCGAATGTGGTCGCCGAATACGCCGGGGCGTACGCACAGGGTCTTCGGCAGGCCGACGTGCTTCCGGTGCTCAAGCACTTCCCGGGTCACGGCCACGCCTCCGGCGATTCACACACCGGCGGGGTCACCACGCCGCCGCTTAGTGACCTGCAGAACAGCGACCTGGTGCCTTACCGGAAACTGGTTGCTGACACACCGGTCGGAGTGATGGTGGGTCATCTGCAGGTTCCCGGGTTGACCGGCGACCAGCCAGCCAGTCTGAGCCGGGAAGCGGTGCAGTTGCTGCGCACCGGCACCGGCTACGGCGCCCCGCGGTTCGACGGCCCGATATTCAGCGACGATCTGTCCAGCATGGCCGCGATTTCCGACAAGTACGGCGTGGTCGAGGCGGTGCTGCGCACTTTGCAGGCCGGTGCCGACATCGCGCTCTGGGTCACCACCACTGAGGTGCCCGCAGTCCTGGACGGGCTGGTGAAGGCGGTGAACGAGGGCAAATTGCAGATGTCGGCGATCGAGGAATCAGTAGTCCGGGTGGCGAAGATGAAGGGCCCTGATCCGGCGTGTGGGCACTAGCGTGTGCAGCAGCGGCGCACTTGCTTACTCTGGAGTCAGATAGACGGGCTACAGAGGCCTGAAGGGGACAGCGATGGCTGGTGGTACCAAGCGGCTTCCGCGTGCTGTCCGCGAGCAGCAGATGCTCGACGCCGCCGTGCAGATGTTCTCGGTCAACGGCTACCACGAAACTTCGATGGACACGATCGCCGCCGAGGCGCAGATCTCCAAGCCGATGCTGTACCTGTATTACGGCTCCAAAGAGGACCTGTTCGGCGCCTGCCTGAACCGTGAGATGAGCCGGTTCATCGATGTGGTGCGCGCGGATATCGACTTAGGCCAGAGCCCGAAGGACCTGCTGCGCAACACCATCGTTTCGTTCCTGCGCTACATCGACGCCAACCGGGCGTCGTGGATCGTGATGTACACCCAGGCCACTAGCTCGCAAGCGTTCGCCCAGACGGTGCGTGAGGGACGCGAGCAGATCATCGAACTGGTGGCCGCGATGGTGCGGGCCGGCACCCGCAGCCCGCGGTCGGACCCCGAAATCGACATGATGGCCGTGGCACTGGTAGGCGCGGGCGAGGCGGTGGCGACCCGGCTCAGCACGGGTGACACCGACGTCGAAGAGGCGGCCGAGATGATGATCGACCTGTTCTGGCGCGGTCTCAGGGGCACGCCGGCGGATCGGGAAGTCGGCTCGAACTTCGCCGCGGGCTAGATTCGTGCGGTGGTAGTGCCCCGCCGGAACCTCGACTTCTTCTGCGCGGCAGTCATCGTCGGCCTGCTGGCCGGGTTCGCCGGGTTGTCGACGACGGTGGTGCTGCGCTTCGTCGAACACCTCACCTACCACTACACTTTCGGCTCGCTGCTCGACGGGATCACCGACAGCAGTCCGGTCCGCCGCGCGCTGGGTCCCATGGTCGGGGCTGCGCTGGCAGGACTGGGCTGGTGGATCCTGCGGCGCAGAACCGAGGTGCCGCCGTTGGCCGGAACCATCGCCCGTCATCAGCGGATACCGCGGCTGTCGTGGAGCATCGACGCCGTACTGCAGGTGGTGCTGGTCGGCTCCGGCGCGTCGCTCGGCCGGGAAGGGGCTCCGCGCCAATTCGCCGCGGCCTTGGGCGATTTCGCTACCGGATGGCTGAAGCGCCTGTCGCGAGGCGATCGGGAGATCCTGCTGGCGTGTGCGGCCGGCGCCGGGCTGGGTGCGGTCTACGCTGTCCCGCTGGCCGGTGCGCTTTTCGCTCTGCGGATCATGCTGAACACCTGGCATCCGCGGGCGGTGGGTGCGGCGTTAATCACCTCCAGCCTGGCCGTCGCGATCGGTTCGGCCGTTACCCACGACCGCCCGGTGCTGGACTGGCCCAGCGCTGAATCGACTTATCTGCTGAGCGCGCACGCACTGGCATTGGCGCCGGTGGCCTTTGTGGTGGGATTGGCGTTCAACCGGATCATGGCAGCGGCACGTCCGGCCAGCCTGATGCGGACCTGGGTGCTGATCCCTGCGCTCGCCGCTGCGGGGTTGCTGATCGGCATCTGTTCGCATTGGTGGCCCGAACTCCCGGGCAACGGCAAAAGCATCCTGACGGTCAGTCTCGCCAGTGGTATGACGCTGTCGGCCGCAGCCGTGATCCTGGTTTTGAAACCGCTGCTGACCGCGCTGTTCCTGCGTGCCGGGGGGGCGGGCGGGATGCTCACACCGTCGTTGGCCACCGGCGCTGCGGCGGGATCGCTGCTGGTGCTGACGATCAACGCAGTGGCCGGAACCAACCTGCACGGGCCGGTGATTTCGCTGGGTACTGCTGCCGGGGTGCTCGCCGTCACCCAAGGCTCACCGATTTGGGCCGCGATCTTCGTCTGGGAGCTCGCCCGGCCACCGATTTGGATGCTGGTGGTCTTCCTGGTCACCTCGGTCGGCGCACACGGCCTGAAGACGCTCGATATGCGGCGTCGGCTCCCGCTGCTCGAGCACCGTGCCGGCTGAGCCCTACAGGGGCCGGACGGTCCCGGTCAGGTGCGGATATCCCTTGGAGATGTTGCGCAACGCGAGATCCCAGCCGTCATCGCCTTCATCGACATAGAGTCCCGCGGTGGCCGGCAGCAGCACCGGCTTGGCGAACCGCACCGAATACCGCACCGCGTCCGGGAACCGCGCCTCGATGTTCGCCAATACCGCTGCAGCACTGAACATCCCGTGCGCAATGACGGTAGGGAAGCCGAACAACCTCGCGGCGATCGGGTTGGTGTGGATCGGGTTGTGATCGCCGCCGACGACGGCGTAGCGGCGGATCTGGGCGGGTGTGATCCGCAGGACGGCGGCCGGCGGGGGTAGCTTGGGCTGCTTCTGCGGCGGCGGTTTGGGTTCGCCGGACAAGCTGGTGCGTTGCTGGTGCAGGAACGTCGTCACCTGATGCCACGCGAGGTCGTTGCCGACGCTGACATCGGTCACCAGGTCGACCAGCAGGCCCTTGCGGTGCTCGCGCAGGTTCTCGGCGTGCACCTGCACGCTCACCGTGTCGGTTACCGCGATCGGCCGGTACTGCGTGATGTGGTTCTCGGTGTGCACCGATCCCATTGCGGCGAAAGGAAAGTCGAACCCGGTCACCAGCGACATCACCGAGGGAAAGGTCAACGCGAAGGGGTAGGTCAGCGGCACATTGTTGCCGTAGCGCAGGCCGGTGACCGCGGCGTAGGCTGCCACGTTGCTGTGGTCGATGGCAAGTTCCTCGACGGTCACCGTGCGGTTGGGCAGCTGGTCCCCGCGGGGCACCACGGGTAATGCCCCGGCTGCCGCGCGCAGCATGTTTCTCAGGCCGCTTGGTTGGTTCACTGGCTTCTCCTTCGCGCCTCGATCAATTTGTCCGGCTCCCCCTCGGGCCGATCCGGCCCGCATCGCCGCCAGACCTACGCGCCGATCATGGCCTGGCCGCAGACGCGAATAACGTTACCGGTCACTGCGTTTGAAGCGGGGCTGGCGAAGTAGGCGATGGTCTCGGCGACGTCGACGGGCAGACCGCCTTGCAGCAGCGAGTTCAGCCGGCGGCCCACCTCGCGGGTGGCCAGCGGGATGGCGGCCGTCATCTTGGTTTCGATGAATCCCGGCGCCACGGCGTTGATCGTGATGCCCTTCTCGGCGAGACCCGGTGCCAGCGCCTGGGTGATGCCGATCATGCCGGCCTTGGTGGTGCCGTAGTTGGTCTGTCCGCGGTTGCCCGCGATGCCGGCGATCGAGGACAGGCCGACGACCCGGCCACCTTCGCCGATGCTGTCGTTGCCGACCAGCCCTTCGGTGAGCCGCAGGGGGGCAAGCAGATTGACGGCGATCACGGCGTCCCAGCGGGCGTCATCCATGTTGGCCATCAGCTTGTCGCGGGTGATTCCGGCGTTGTTGACCAGGATGTCGGCCTTGCCGCCGTAGTGGTCGCGCAGGTGCTCGGTGATCTTGTCGACGGCATGGTCGGCGGTTACGTCGAGCCACAGTGCGGTGCCACCGACGGTGCTGGCAGTTTCGGCCAGGGACTCTTCGGCGGACTCCACATCGACCGCGACGACGTGGGCGCCGTCGCGGGCGAACACCTCGGCGATGGTCGCTCCGATGCCGCGGGCGGCGCCGGTCACGATGGCGACCTTGCCGTCCAGCGGACGGTCCCAGTCGGCCGGTGGCGTGGAGTCGGCGGCACCGACGTAGAAGACCTGGCCGTCGACGTACGCCGACTTGGCCGACAGGATGAACCGCATGGTGGATTCCAGGCCCGTCGCGGCCGGTTTGGCGTCCGGCGACAGGTACACCAGCGCCGCGGTCCCCCCGTGACGCAGCTCCTTGGCCAGCGAGCGGGTAAAGCCCTCCAGCGCGCGCTGCGCGATCCGCTCGTCGGTGCTGGCGATCGCGTCGGGGGTGGTGCCCACTACCGCCACCCGCGCGCAGGCGCCCAGATTGCGCAGGACGGGCGTGAAGAAGTCGTGCAGGCCCTTGAGTCCGGCGGGCTCCTTAATGCCGGTGGCGTCGAAAACCAGCCCGCCGAACGAGTCGGCCCAGCGGCCCCCCAGATTGTTGGCTACCAGGTCGTAGTCGTTGTCCAGCGCCGCGCGCAGCGGCTCGACCACCCTGCCCCCACCTCCGATCAGCAGCGATCCGGCCAGCGGCGGGTCACCGGGTCGATAGCGGCGAAGTGTCTCGGGTTGCGGAACACCAAGTTGCTTGGCCACAAACGATCCGGGGCCGGAGTTGACAACGTGCGAGAACAGATCGGACGAGGGCTTGGGGGCCACTGGGTTGCCTTCCGTGTCGGGTGTGCCTTGTATAGGCAACCGTATCGAGGACGAACTTACTTCAGAGTAAGAACAGTGGGTAGTATGGCCGCCAACGGCCGATCCCCCAAACTGAAAACACGGAGACAAAAGTGGCCCCTGCAAGTTCTGCGGCAAGTGGCAAGGCTGCTCAGACCGGTTCTGCGACCAGGCGACGAGTCGCCGTGCTGGGTGGCAATCGGATCCCGTTCGCGAGATCAGACGGCGCCTACGCCGAGGCCTCCAACCAGGACATGTTCATCGCGGCGCTGAGTGGGCTGGTGGACCGGCTCGGGCTGGCCGGCCAGCGACTGGGCATGGTGGTCGGCGGCGCCGTGCTCAAGCACAGCCGCGACTTCAACCTGATGCGCGAATGCGTGCTGGGGTCCGAGCTGTCCCCCTACACAACGGCGTTCGACTTGCAGCAGGCCTGTGGCACCGGCCTGCAGGCGGCGATCGCAGCGGCCGACGGGATCGCCGCCGGCCGCTACGACGTGGCCGCTGCCGGCGGGGTGGACACTACTTCTGACCCGCCGATCGGCCTGGGCGACGACCTGCGCCGCACCCTGCTGAAGCTGCGCCGGTCCAAGTCCAACGTGCAGCGGCTGAAGCTGGTGGGCACGCTGCCGGCCAGGCTGGGAGTCGAGATCCCGGCCAACGGTGAGCCGCGCACCGGGCTCTCGATGGGGGAGCACGCCGCCGTCACCGCCAAGCAGATGGGCATCAAACGCGTCGACCAGGACGAGCTGGCCGCGGCCAGCCATCGCAACATGGCCGACGCCTACGATCGCGGCTTTTTCGACGACCTGGTCACGCCATTCCTGGGGCTGTACCGCGACGACAATCTGCGACCCGACTCCAGCGTCGAGAAACTGGCCACGCTGCGCCCGGTCTTCGGGGTGAAGGCCGGTGACGCGACGATGACTGCGGGCAACTCGACTCCGCTGACCGACGGCGCCTCGGTCGCAGTGCTGGCCACCGAGCAGTGGGCGGCGGACCATTCGCTGGCTCCGCTGGCCTACCTCGTGGATGCCGAGACCGCTGCGGTCGACTACGTCAACGGGAACGACGGCCTGCTGATGGCGCCGACCTACGCGGTGCCCCGGTTATTGGCGCGGAACGGGCTGACCTTGCAGGATTTCGACTTCTACGAAATCCACGAGGCGTTCGCTTCGGTGGTGCTGGCGCATCTACAGGCGTGGGAGTCCGAGGAGTACTGCAAGGAGCGGCTGGGCCTGGACGCTGCGCTTGGTTCGATCGATCGGTCCAAGCTCAACGTCAACGGTTCGTCATTGGCTGCCGGGCACCCCTTCGCCGCCACCGGCGCGCGGATTCTGGCGCAGACGGCCAAGCAACTCGCCGAGAAGAAGGCAGAGCGAAAAGGCAGTGGGCCGGGCCAGCCCGTTCGAGGGCTGATTTCGATCTGCGCCGCCGGCGGCCAGGGTGTGGCCGCGATTCTCGAGGCCTGACGCCGGAAAGCTCAGCCGGAAATGATTTCCGTGTCGGGTGGTTGGTAACGCGAACGCGTCGGTATCCGATGAGTCGGATAGCCCCGTGTTGCGGTCTGAGCCCCCAACTCCGACGGCAACGCGGGGCAATCCCCGTATCGACCGCCGGTCAGCGCAGTGTACGACGGGCGTGCGAGAAGGGCCGCCGCTGGAGTGAGGGGATCCAGCGGCGGTCTTTTTGGGCCGTCCGCTGCAGACGCAAGATCCCCGTTTCAATGTGGAAACGGGGATCTTGCGTTGCAGCTTGGGTCGATGCGCCGACTTCTCCTCAGCCGCCGCGCGGCTGTATCGTCGTCAGCTGTGTTCTAGAACGCGGCTTCGTCGAGCTCCATGATGTCGTTGTCCAGCGTCTCGATCACCTCGCGGGTGCTGGTCAGCAGCGGCAGGAAGTTCTTCGCGAAGAACGACGCCACCGCGATCTTGCCCTCGTAGAAGGACCGCTCGTCGCCGGTGGCACCGGCGTCGAGCGCCTCGATGGCCACCGCGGCTTGACGCTGCAGCAACCAGCCGATGACCAGGTCGCCGACGCTCATCAGGAAGCGCACCGAACCCAGGCCCACCTTGTAGAGGCTGGTGACGTCCTCCTGTGCAGCCATCAGGTAGCCGGTCAGCGTGGCGGCCATCGCCCTGGACGTCTGCCAGTGCCTTGGCCAGCAGCGCACGCTCGGTCTTCAGCCGGCCGTTGCCGGACTCACTGTCGATGAACTCCTGGATCTGGCCGGATACGTAGGCCAGCGCCACACCCTTGTCGCGGATGATCTTGCGGAAGAAGAAGTCCTGCGCCTGGATGGCGGTGGTGCCCTCGTAGAGCGAGTCGATCTTGGCGTCCCGGATGTACTGCTCGATCGGGTAGTCCTGCAGGAAGCCGGACCCGCCGCAGGGTCTGCAGGCTCTCGGTGAGCTTCGCGTAGGCCTGCTCGGAGCCGACGCCCTTGACCATCGGCAGCATCAGGTCGTTGATCTTGACCGCCAGATCGGCGTCCACGCCGTGCACCGCCTCGGCGACTGCCGTGTCCTGGAAGGTGGCGGTGTAGAGGTAGAGCGCACGCAGACCCTCGGCGTAGGCCTTCTGGGTCATCAGGGACCGGCGCACGTCGGGGTGATGCGTGATGGTCACCCGTGGTGCGGTCTTGTCGGTCATCTGGGTCAGGTCGGCACCCTGGACGCGGGACTTGGCGTAGTCCAGCGCGTTCAGGTAACCGGTGGACAGGGTCGCGATGGCCTTGGTGCCGACCATCATGCGGGCCTGCTCGATGACCTCGAACATCTGCGCGATGCCCTCGTGGACCTCGCCGACCAGCCAGCCCTTGGCGGGCACGTCGTGCTGGCCGAGGGACAGCTCGCAGGTCGTCGAGACCTTCAGACCCATCTTGTGCTCGACGTTGGTGACGAACACGCCGTTACGCTCGCCCAGCTCGCCGGTTTCGGAGTCGAACAGGAACTTGGGCACGAAGAACAGCGACAGCCCCTTGGTGCCGGGACCGGCGCCCTCCGGGCGCGCCAGCACCAGGTGGAAGATGTTCTCGAACAGGTCGCCGGAGTCACCCGAGGTGATGAACCGCTTGACACCGTCGATGTGCCAGGAACCGTCCTCCTGCTGGACGGCCTTGGTCCGGCCGGCACCCACGTCCGAGCCGGCGTCCGGCTCGGTGAGCACCATGGTCGAACCCCAGCCGCGCTCGGCGGCCAGCACGGCCCACTTCTTCTGCTCCTCGGTGCCGAGGTGGTAGAGAATCTGGGCGAAACCTGCGCCGCCGGAGTACATCCACACCGCCGGGTTGGCACCGAGAATGTGTTCGTGCAGCGCCCACATCAATGACTTGGGCATCGGCATGCCGCCGAGTGCCTCGTCGAGGCCGGCTTTGTCCCAACCGGCTTCCAGCACCGCGTGGACGGACTTCTTGAACGACTCCGGCAGCGTCACCGAGTGCGTCTCGGGGTCGAAGACCGGCGGGTTACGGTCACCCTCGACGAACGACGCGGCGACCGGCCCCTCGGCCAGTCGGCTGATTTCCGCGAGCATTTCGCGGGCGGTGTCGGCGTCCAGGTCGCTGAACTCGCCTTCACCTAAAACTTTGTCAACGCCCAATACCTCGAACAGGTTGAATTCCTGGTCGCGGACGTTGCTCCTGTAGTGGCTCACTACGTTCCTCCTCGTTGAGAATGCCACCTGATGGTTGGGTACTAACGCTAAGTTACCCACCAGTAACACTGCTAAAATATATCGGCTGGATAGTTCAACGCAAGTCAGTGTGAGCTACATTCCGCCGGCTAGGTGACCAACCGGTTGGTATGCGCTGGTCGCGGGCGCTGGCAGCTACGTCTGCCTGCGACGATGATGGCCTCAATGACGAGTGCGGGGAGCGTCACGGTACTACCGGTGGTGGATCTGCGCGCGGACCCCGGCCAACTGTGCAAGAACCTCCGCGAAGCGGCCAGTCGG
The DNA here is from genome assembly GCA_963763005.1 of uncultured Actinomycetota bacterium. Classification (GTDB taxonomy): domain Bacteria; phylum Actinomycetota; class Actinomycetes; order Mycobacteriales; family Mycobacteriaceae; genus Mycobacterium. The sequence goes on along the minus strand of CAVXMI010000002.1, from coordinate 401,576 downwards.
CTATTCGCGCTGCCGCAGGCGGTTAGGGATGCCGTCGCGATGGTGACAGTCCGCATTTCCGTGGCTACACCCGGCTGGGTGAGTTCGCGGACCCGTCGGATCCCATCTTCTGCGTCGACGGGCGCAAAGCCTGGAAGAGCAGATTGCGGGCCCACCCGGATGTAGCCGCCGCGCACGGATATTCGCCAGGTAGGGTCGGGATCCAGAATTCCGTTCTCAGCTCAAAGGGCGAATGAAGTCGGTGAACTCGAATAGCAATCTGACACCGTCCTCACTGCGTGAGGCCTTCGGCCACTTCCCGACCGGGGTGGTGGCCATCGCCGCTGAGGTCGACGGAGCGCGGGAAGGCCTGGCGGTCAGCACCTTCGTTCCGGTCTCGCTGGAGCCGCCGCTGGTGTCGTTCTGCGTACAGAACATCTCGACGACATGGCCCAAACTCAAAGATGTTCCGATGCTGGGTATCAGCGTGCTGGGCGAGGCGCATGACGAGGCTGCACGCACCCTGGCCGCCAAGACCGGGGACCGGTTCGCCGGCTTGGAGACGGTGTCCAACCACACCGGCGCCGTCTTCATCAAAGGAACCGGCCTGTGGCTGGAGAGTGCGATCGAGCAGCTGATCCCGGCCGGGGACCACACCATCGTGGTGCTACGGGTCAGTCAGGTCTCGGTAGATGCCGAGGTGGCGCCGATCGTGTTCCACCGCAGCGTCTTCCGCCGGCTCGGCTTCTGAGGAGGTCGGCATCGTCGCCGGTTAGGGGCGGTTGCCGAGTTCTTCCCGAAAGCCCTGGATGCGCCGTTCGATTTCGGCGGCCTCGTCATGCCGGCCTTCCTTGTGCGCGAGCTCGGCGCGAACGGACATCTCCCGGATCGCGGTCCGAATGTCGTCGATGCTGGTTGTTTCTCGCATGGGCTCCCACTCTGCCTTCCCGGTTGCGGGCAGACTTGGGTCCACTGGGACCCGGTCGGCCCGACAGAATGCATAGGGGATACCCGATGCACTGGGGGCTATAACGCAAAACGCAAGCCGAAGAGCTCAGCGCCGGAACAGCTTGTTGCCCAGCCACACAATCGGGTCGTACTTGCGGTCGGCGACCCGCTCTTTCATCGGGATCAGCGCGTTGTCGGTGATCTTGATGTTCTCCGGGCACACCTCGGTGCAGCACTTGGTGATGTTGCAGTAGCCCAGGCCGTGCTCCTCCTGCGCCTGGTTGCGCCGGTCCCGCGTGTCCAGCGGATGCATTTCGAGCTCGGCGATCCGCATCAGGAAGCGGGGCCCGGCGAATGCATTCTTGTTTTCCTCGTGATCGCGCACGACGTGGCAGACGTTTTGGCACAGGAAGCATTCGATGCACTTGCGGAACTCCTGCGAGCGCGCAACGTCGACTTGCGCCATCCGGTATTCACCCGGCTGCAGCTCCTTGGGTGGCGCGAAGGACGGGATCTCGCGTGCCTTCTGGTAGTTGAACGAGACATCGGTGACCAGATCGCGAATCACCGGGAAGGTTCGCATCGGGGTGACGGTGACGACTTCGTCCTCGGCGAATGTCGACATCCGGGTCATGCACATCAGCCGCGGTCTGCCGTTGATCTCCGCCGAGCAGGAACCGCACTTGCCCGCTTTGCAGTTCCAGCGCACCGCAAGGTCCTGCGTCTGCGTCTGCTGTAGACGGAGGATGATGTCCAGCACGACCTCGCCCTCGTTGACCTCGACGGTGAAATCGCGGAGTTCGCCGCTGGTCTCGTCGCCGCGCCAGACCCGCATACTCGCGTTGTAGGTCATTTGCCTCTCCGTCCTGGATGCTCGACCAGCTCTTCTTCGGTGTAGTACTTCTCCAGCTCCGAGATCTCGAAGAGCTCCAGCAAGTCGGGCCGCATGGGCACCTGTGGTTCCCGCGTGATGCTGACGTGGGATGCGTTGGTGTCGTCGTGGGCGGCGCGGCAGACCAGCAAGGTGTTGCGCCAATCGGCGTCCATGCCGGGGTGGTCGTCACGGGTGTGGCCGCCCCGGCTTTCGGTGCGTTCCAGCGCGGCCTTGGCCACGCACTCGCTGACCAGCAGCATGTTGCGCAGGTCGATGGACAGATTCCAGCCCGGGTTGTACTGGCGATGCCCTTCGACTTGCACGTGGCTGTACCGCGTCCACAGCTCGCCCAACAGGGTCAGCGCCCGCGAAATCTCATCGGCGTTGCGGATGATGCCGACCAGGTCGTTCATCAAGTACTGCAGGTCCATGTGCAGCGCGTACGGATTCTCGGGTGCCGAACCGTCTTTCGGCCCTTCGAACGGTCGCAGCGCCTGCGCGGCCGCCGCGTCGACGGACTCTTGTGAGACTGCCGGACGGCTACTCAGTGCCCGCACGTAGTCGGCTGCCCCCAGGCCGGCCCGCCGGCCGAACACCAGCAGGTCGGACAGCGAATTGCCACCCAACCGGTTGGAGCCGTGCATACCGCCGGAACATTCGCCGGCGGAGAACAGCCCGGGCACCGTGGCCGCACCGGTGTCCGCGTCGACCTCGACACCGCCCATCACGTAGTGACAGGTAGGCCCGACTTCCATTGGCTGCGTGGTGATATCGACCTCGGCCAGTTCCTTGAACTGGTGATACATCGACGGCAGTCGCCGCTTGATATCGGCGGGCGTCAGACGGGAAGCGATATCGAGGAAAACCCCGCCGTGGGGGCTTCCGCGGCCGGCTTTGACCTCCGAGTTGATCGCGCGTGCGACCTCATCGCGGGGCAGCAGGTCCGGGGTGCGACGGGCTGAGTCGTTGTCCTTGAGCCACTGGTCGGCTTCTTGTTCCGTCTCGGCGTACTGGCCTTTGAACACCGGCGGGATGTAGTCGAACATGAACCGGGTTCCCTCGGAGTTCTTCAGCACGCCGCCGTCACCGCGAACGCCTTCGGTGACCAGGATTCCTTTGACACTGGGCGGCCACACCATGCCCGTCGGGTGGAACTGGACGAACTCCATGTTGATCAGTGACGCACCGGCGCGCAGCGCCAGGGCGTGCCCGTCGCCGGTGTACTCCCAGGAGTTGGATGTCACCTTGAACGACTTGCCGATCCCGCCGGTGGCGAGCACCACCGCCGGGGCCTCGAACAAGACGAACCGGCCGCTTTCCCGCCAGTAGCCGAAGGCTCCGGCGATCGCACCCCGGTCCTTGAGCAGCTCGGTGATCGTGCATTCGGCGAATACCTTGATCCGCGCCTCGTAGTCGCCGAGTTCGGCGTAATCCTCCTGCTGCAGCGAGACGATTTTCTGCTGCAGGGTGCGGATCAACTCCAGGCCGGTGCGGTCGCCGACGTGCGCCAGCCGTGGATAGGTGTGCCCGCCGAAGTTGCGCTGACTGATCTTGCCGTCTGTGGTGCGGTCGAACAGCGCACCGTAGGTCTCCAGTTCCCATACCCGGTCCGGTGCCTCCTTGGCGTGCAGTTCGGCCATCCGCCAGTTGTTCAGGAATTTGCCACCGCGCATGGTGTCGCCGAAGTGAGTCTTCCAGTCGTCTTTCGGGTTGGCGTTGCCCATCGCGGCCGCGCAGCCGCCCTCGGCCATCACCGTGTGGGCTTTGCCGAACAGGGATTTGCACACCACCGCGACCTTGAGGCCGCGTTCACGGGCCTCGATAACTGCGCGCAACCCCGCGCCGCCGGCACCGATCACGACTACGTCGTAGGAGTGCCGTTCGACCTCAACCATGAAACCTCGCTCAGCTTTTCGGTAATAACTCGCTTATTCTTGATGGGGCTGAAGGGCTATTCAGCCAATAAATCTGAGGTCTGTGATGCTGCCGCTGGCTACCAGCATGATGTAGAAGTCGGTGAGTGCCAGGGTACCCAGCGTGGTCCACGCGAATTGCATGTGCCGGGTATTCAGCTTGCTGACCTGTGTCCAGATCCAGTACCGCACCGGGTGTTTGGAGAAATGCTTGAGCCGACCGCCGGTGGCGTGCCGGCACGAATGGCATGAGACGGTGTAGCACCACAGCAGGAGCACGTTGATCGTCAAAATGACGTTGCCCAAGCCGAAGCCGAAACCCGAAGGGGAGCGGAAAGCCATTATCGCGTCATAGGTGTTGACCAGTGAGACCACCATCGCGACGTAGAAGAAGTACCGGTGGCTGTTCTGAATGATAAGCGGTAGCCGGGTTTCGCCGGTGTAGTGGGCGCGTGGTTCGGGCACCGCGCAGCTAGTCGGCGACTGCCACACCGACCGGTAGTAGGCCTTGCGGTAGTAGTAGCAGGTCAGCCGGAACCCGAGCAGGAACGGTAATACCATCGCTCCCAACGGAATCCACCACGGAAAGTGGCCCAGCCAGACCCCCAGGTGACTGGAACCGGGTGCGCAGGACGCGCTGATGCACGGAGAGTAGAACGGTGTCAGGTAATGGTATTTCTCAACCCAGTATCCGCTGCCCCAAAACGCCCGGATGGTCGCGTAGAGGATGAACGCCAAAAACCCGATGTTGGTTATCAGCGGTGCCCACCACCAGAGATCGGTGCGGAGGGTGCGCTCCGGGATTCGTGCGCGGGTGGGTGAGAAAACGCCGGTCTCAGGACGGTTTGCCGTAGGTGCGCTCATCTAGTGTGATCCTCTTCGAGTGTTATCTCGTCGAAGGGTACACAGATAGAGGACCCTCTTTCCTCCGGGGCTTGGTTGTCAGTACCGGCTGTGACCCCCGACACCTTCGTCGTCGACGTCGCGCCAGAAATCGCTGTCGTACTCGGTGTCGGGGATGGCGATCTTCTCGTCGTATTGCTGCACAGTGGCGCGATCGAGGTCCAATTCAGAGACGTCGGTGTCGAGTAGTTGGATGTCGCTGAGGATCCGATCGGCGTCGATGACGATGCGGCGCAGCGCCGGGTTGTCGCCATATCGCGACTTCAGCGACGTTACGCACTGCCGCAGGCCGCCGATGAGGTCGTGAAGTTCGGCGAGTTCAGTCGTGGCGGACAACGTATGCTCCCTGGGCTGAGGTGTTACGGATCACAATACGCCACCCGATACTATCCACAGTCCCAGCCGGCCGTCGGACAAGACATGTCGCGGCGACCCAGGTAGCCACCAGGAAGTCAGGCCCCTATGCACCCGCGCCCGGTCACCCCACCCCGGCTGAACGTGCCAGGGCGTTGCTGGAGCTGCATCAGCCCGGCAACCCGGTAGTCCTGCCGACGGTGTGGGGTGCATGGTCAGCGCGCCTTGCCGCGGACGCCGGGTTTGCCGCTCTGACCGTGGGTAGCCATCCGTTGGCCGATTCGATCGGCAAAGCCGACTGCCGATGCGGCCGGGATTACATGTCGTGGTCAACGCCCGCACCGATCTCTTCTTGCGCCGCGATGGTGTGAAAGAAGGCGGGCCGTCGGACGTCGTTGAACTGGCTGTGGCGCGGTTGACCGAGGCCGCCGCGGCCGGTGCCGATGTTCTCTATCCGGTGGGCCGTCACGACCCGGAGACATTGCGGCGGTTGGCCGCCGAGTTGCCGTTGCCGATCAACGCGATTGCATTGCCGGATCAGGACGACTCGTCATCGTTCGGTCCGCTGGGTGTCGGCCGGATCAGCTTCGGCCCCTTTCTGCAGGCCGCCTTGTCCGGCCGGGCCACGGAGATGCTGGCTCGCTGGCGCTGACGATCTGAAACTGATCCGGCGGAGCCACTTGGCCCCGCCGGATCAGAGCCGCCCTACGGCTACCCGAAACTTAGGTTGTGACCGCGATGCGCTGCGCCTGAGTTCCGGTGTAGGCACCGGTGACCCGGACGGTCAGCACGCCGGCGTCATACGAAGCCGAGATGGCCTCGCTGCTGACGTGCGCGGGCAGCTGGAACGACCGGCGGAACGATCCGTAGCGGATCTCACGCAGGGTCCGGCCGTCCTTTTCCTCTGAGTCCTGTGCGTACTGATCCCGGTGTTCGCCGTGGATTACCAGGCGGCCACGGTCCAGTTCGACGTTGACGTCCTTTTCGACGTCAACACCCGGCAATTCCAGGCGAACCACCGCGTCGTCGCCATCCTTGACGATCTCTGCGGCCGGATTGAATCCGCCGGTCACCGGCTTGTACCAGTCCGCCGTCGCGGCAGGACCGAAAAAGTCACGCAGCCAGCGGTCGGTGTCCCGGGCCGGACGCGACCACAATGCGAGATTGCTCATGGTTAGCTCCTTACTCTTTGTCGTGAGTTAGCTGTGCCCGACGCTGTATCGGTCGGCTGTTAGGTAAAACATGAGTCATCTGCGCTTAAGTTCCAGCAGGGCGTTCGCTGGGAGCGAACGTCGTCGCACAGCTAGTTTTCGGGTGCGATGACGGGGTGATGCGCACGTCGCATTTCGCGTTATTTTCGGCAACATCGCGTTCGTACCCTCGATTGCATGGCCTCAGCCGGAACCTCCCGCGCGCGATGCGCTACGCCACGTCATCGTGGTCGGGAACGGCATGGTGGGGCCACCGGCCGGTCGATGCCTCGTCGTACGCGGTGTTGCGGCCCATGCTCAGGAATTCGAGGCCGCAATGGAGCGGCATGTTCAGAACTGCAAATGCGAATGGAAGGGCGTGCCGGAGGATCCGGACAAGATGTCGCGGTTCGTCTCCTTCGTCGACGCGCCGGACGCCGTCGACTCGACGGTGACATTCACCGAGCGCGCCGGGCGGAAAGTGCCTGTGCCCATTGGCATTCCGCGGGTCCGATCATAGAGTCCGAGAGGGCACCAGGAGGTACTGTGACACTTCTCGACGACATTCAGGTATGGACGACCGCCTGTGACTACGAGCACCTCATTCCTGGTTGTGGTGTCGGTGTGCTGCTCGACGACGTCACCCTGGCGGCGTTGCTCCGGCTGGACGACGGGTCAGCGCACGCGGTCGGTAACGTCGATCCGTTTTCCGGCGCAGCGGTGCTGTCACGTGGGATCGTCGGCGACCGTGGAAGTCGCGTCACGGTCCAATCACCGATCCTGAAGCAGGCTTTCGCGCTCGACGACGGTTGCCGTCTGGACGATCCAAGGGTGGCGGCCTAGAGAACGTTGCCTAGTTATCCCCGGCTGATATCACCAACGAGGTAGCGCTGCATTGTCGGGCCGATGGCGTCGACGAGCATGTCCACCGACATTGAGTGCAGAGGCTCGGAGCGCACCCCGTAGCGCATGATGCCCAGCCCGACGAGCTGAGAGGCGCACAACGACGCCCGGATGGCGATCGCGTCGGCCCCCAGCATCTTGAGCAGCGGGTTGAAGACCGGCCCGATGAACATGGATTGGACGATTTCGGCGGTCTTGGCCAGCCCGGTGGATGCGACGGCGCTGGCGGCAAAGGGTCCGCCGCCAGCGGCGTCCCAGGTGGTAATCAGCATGTATAGCGTGCGGCGGCCTACCTGGTTGACGCTGCCGGTGAAGATACGGTCGATGAACTCCGGTGTGCCGAACGGCAAACGCAGCATTTTCGCCACGTCGTCGAGGAGCCCACGCGAGGGCTCTTCGTGATGGGCCATCTTGTCAGGATCACCCGGATGTCAGCAAAGATCAAGCGTCACCGGCGTCGGCGTGCCCCGCCGGCAAAGCTTTGTGCTCCAGGCAATTCGGCAGCCGGCGCAGTCGTCGACTGCCGGATCGACGCGGCATGGCGCTGCGGAATCGGCTCGCAATCAGGCGTGGCAACCCGGGATGGGCGCCCAGCGGTTGGGTTACCAGACCGGCGGGCGTTGGTGACTGCCGTGTGCACATCCGGACCGCCGGTGGCCGCGAATCCCAGGTCCACTCGTGATCCGGTCAGCGTGGCGAGCAATGCCCGAGCGGGGTGCAGGTCGGCGAGCGCCCGTCGATCCGATGTGCCCGCCCCCGCGAGGATCGCCGAATCGTCAGGACACCAAACGGATTCCACCAGCTGCTGGGTGAGGATATTTGCGATCCCCCGGCTTGGCCCCAATGCGGGGGCGACGGTGACATTCGGGTGTCCGCTGTTGCCTGCCTTCCTGTCCCGCGGATACCGTCTCCGCACCAGCACCGGGGCTGCCACGTAGAGCAATGCGAAGTTCTAGAAAGCCGATGTTGCCGTGCCGCTGTTCAGATAAGACTGTCGCAGAGCAAGATTGACACCACGCCGCCGAGCGCGCCGATCGCCCCGACAAAGCCGATCAGCGCACCCGACATGGAACGCGCCCACTGCCGGTGCTCGGCTTCGCTGATCTGCAACGCGTGGCTACGCGCCTCAAAGATCGACGGAATCATTTTGGTCGCACGGTGTGGTCCGGCGGCGTACGCGCGGCGACCGTCGTCGTCGAGGCAGTGGTACAGCGCACAGTCCAGCACCGCTCGATGGCCGTCGGGGACCCGTCCAGGCCGGTCACCGAATATCCGCAAGACGCAAGGAAAATAGAGCTTTCGCCTGGGCCGCAACCGATGTCGAGCACTTCACCGCGGATACCGCCGAGGGCCTCGAGTTCCATCAATGGTGGTTGCGGCTGGCCGATGTCCCACGGGATTGTGCTCGGGGTGGCCCCGTCATCGGAGGTCTCTTCGCTGCGGTAGAGGTGCTCGAACATCTCGGAGCCGGAAGGCGGGAGTCCGGATGCGGACACGGTCATAACTGTCAAACTACGCCGTTGACCGGCCCTACCGCACCGATTACCAGACGTCTCCCGCGCGCCAATCGCACATCAGCTCCGCGGAGGTGTCCAGGCTGATTTCCACCGGCAGCACGAACACCGTTCCGTCGTCGTCGGGTGTGCGGGTCGGACCGGTGGGAGCCAGCACCGATGTCGGACCGCGCCAAGGTAACCAGCCGCGCGACGCATACAGCCTGCGGGCCCGAGCCGAGGAGCTGAGCGCCCCGAGCTGGTAGGCGCCGCGCATCACCTGCTCGACCCCGTCCAGCAGCGCCCGTACCAATCCCTGGCCACGCCAATCCTCACGTACCGCAACACCTTCGACGTAACCGCAGCGCAGCGCGCTGCCGCGGTATATCAGCCGCCGCTGCACCACCGCGGCGTGCGCGATGATCGCGCCGTGATGCCAGATCAGGGCGTGCATCCCACCCAGGGCGTGCTCCCAGTCGGTCTCGGTGAAGTCGCCGGCAAACGCGCCGGTGACCATCTCACGGATACGCTGGCGGGTCTCGCTGTCGAGGTCGGCGGTGTGGACCAGGCGTGCCGTGTGTACCTGGGTGTGCACAAGTCCCTGTTTACCAGGCCGGCGTTACGGCCGCGCCCCCGGCGGCGAGCGCGGCCGGGCCCAGTGCAGCCGCACATACTGGCCGGGCCGCACCTGGGCGACCTTGTCGATGTCCTCGTCGATCACCACGCCGACGACCGGGTAGCCGCCGGCGATCGGCTGATCAGGCCCCAGGATTACCGGTAACCCGTTGGGCGGCAACTGGATTGCGCCACGGGTGGCTTCTTCGACGGGCAGCTGCCGATCCGGCCGGCGGTACCGCAGCGGGCGGCCCTCCAACCGCATTCCCACCCGGTCGCTGCGGTTGGATGCCATCCAGATCGTGTGCACCAAGGCGTCGGGATCGACCAGCCAGTCGCCGCGCGGCCCCGGCCCCGCCAGCAGTTCCACCAAATGCTCGGCGATCGCGGCAACCGGGGCCTGGTCGAGTTCGGGGTAGTCATCGTCGTGTTCGCCGACCGGCACCACGTCCCCGGCGTGCAGCGGCAACGGGCCGACCGCCGACATCACGTCGTAGCTGCACGACCCCAGCACGCACATGGTGAATACTGTTGGTGCCGAACATGATTCCGTTGACGGTCGGGTCGGTATCGGCGCCCGTCACCGCGATATCGACGTCACCGCCGCCGACCCGGGCCGAGAAACCGCCGAACGCCACTTCGACGGTGCCCCGGACCGGCCGACACCGAGGTGGTCCGGCCCGGCCCGGCCGAGGTCCTGGACGACGGCCAGCGGTGGTCCACTGCGCAGGATTTCCGGGGTTGTCACGGCTCCTCCTGCAGGCTTCTTCAGTTCGGCCCTACGCGGCCCGGAACCGGACCCACATGCCCTGCGTGAGCAGCGCCGGGTTGGGTCGGTCGATATCCCACAGCACCGCGTCGGTGTGGCCGATGATCTGCCACCCGCCGGGCGCCCGACGTGGATATATCGCGCTGAATTCGCCGGCGAGGGCGACCGATCCGGCCGGCACCGACGTCCGCGGTTCAGACCGGCGCGGCACCCGCAGTCGCGGGTCGCCGTCGATCAGATAGGCAAAGCCGGGTGCGAACCCGCTGAATCCGACCAGCCACGGGGTGGCGGTGTGGGCGTTGATGACCTGCGCGGTAGTCAGGCCGGTATGACTGGCGACCTCGGCAAGGTCTGGACCGTCGTAGACGACGTCGATTACCACCGCGTCGCCCAGGTGATCCGCCGGCACATCTTCAGAGGTGACCTCCAACTTGCGTAGCCGCTGGCGGCTGACCCCTTGGAAGCGGGGTTCGCTGAGCTTCACCAGCACGGTGCGGGAGGCCGGGACGATGTCGACCACCCCGGGCAGCGCCGCCGCACGCAAAGTATCGGTCCACGCCAATACGTCAGCGCTGTTGTCACATTGCAGCAGTAGCGCCTGGTCGCCGAAGTCGAGAACGGTGCTGGTCACCGCCAGATCCTTTGAGATGTCCGTCACGCTCATGCTTCGACGGTAACGCCGGAATCGGGGTCCGGCGAGGGTTTTTCGAGCACTGCCAGAGGTGCCTTAGCAAATGCTCATCTAGCCGAGGATCTTGCCGATCTGTGGGGGCAGCTGATCGGCAACCAGGGGATAGCTCAGCGGCGATGCGAAGGCGATCGCTGCTGCCTCGTCCTTGGAGGTGAAGATGTGGCGTTTTTCCGCGGTCGCCTGTGCAGCCGCTATCTCGGGGTCGGCCAGCAGCGCCTGTTCGTCCTCTGGGCTCTCGGTCGACCAGATCAGCACGTCGGCTGAGTCAAGCACCGCTTTGATGTGATCGCGCGGAATGACCGCGCGGTGACCGAGGGCGAAGGGTTTGATGCTGTCGGCGATGACCAGGCCCATCTCGTTCAGGAAGTCTGTCCGCCAGCCCGCCGCGGTTGCGACCACAGTGCCTTGCCAGAGCCTGCCCTCCATCAGCAACGCCTTCTTGCCTGTCCATTGCGGATTCTTCTGGGCAACGGCGGCGAACTGCTTGTCGACGGCGTCGATCAGTGACTTCATCTGGTTGGCCTGGAACACCGCCTGGCCGATCGCGGTGGCCTGGTCCTTCCACGGCTCGAAGAATGCGTCGCCGTCCGACTGCGGGACGGTCGGGGCGATCGCCGACAGTTTCTGATAGGTATCGGCGTCCACGCCGGCATTGATGGCCACGATGAGATCGGGTTTCAGGCCGGCGATCTGGTCGACCGGAATGCCGTTGTCCAGGCTGAGCACCACCGGCTGTGCTGCGCCGAGCTTGGGCTGGGCCCACGGCCACACCGCGAACGGCTGGTCACCGAACCAGTTGGTCACGGCGATGGGCACCACACCCACCGCAAGCAGGTCGTCCTGCTCGGTGTAACCGGCGCTGACCACACGCTTGGGCGGGTCCTTGATCACCGTCTGACCGAAAAGGTGGGTGATTGTCACCGATCCGCCGCCAGCGCCCGACGCCGGCTTGGGTGACGAGCACCCCGAGACCCCAGCGGCGAGCAGCCCTGTGGTCCCGGCGACCTGCAGGAATCCGCGCCGACTCCATCCCTGTTGCATCGCGTGAGATTATCGTGTGCCCGACTGTCACATCCCCGCGCAGTCCAACGTCGAGGATCAGACCGGACGCGCTCCGTCGTCCGATGCGGGCCTGGCTTTAGGAGCGTAGCCCCGCCAGGGGCTGTAGTCGGCGATCAGCTCCTCCTGCGGCGGGCGCTGGTCGGCCGGCACGTGCTGCAGGTTGATCCGGATCCGGTACCAGATCGAACTCGGCCCGCGCATACCGTCGACCAGGACGTCGGCGGGCTGCAACCGATCGGCCACGGCGGGATGGCGATCGCGCCAGGTGTCCAGCGCGGCCATTGCCTCTTCCTTGGTCTTGGTGCGGGCGACCTCGATGAGCGGCATCGAAGAAGGACGCCTGCCCTCGGCACGCTTTCCCGACCCTTTCGGCGCCTTCTCCGGTGGGCCCAGTTCCCCGGCCAGCATCAGCAATTGGTCGAGGCCGCCGACCGCCCCCTCTGCATGTGAGTCCATTCCCGCCCACGGGTCACCCATTTCCGCGAAACGGTCGGGAACGGTGGCCAGGGTGAAGTCCTCCGGATTGCAGCCAGCGACTTCACCCCAGTGCAGCGGCGTGGACACCCGGGCATCGGGGGTGGCCCGTACCGAGTAGGCCGACGCGACCGTGCGATCCTTGGCGTTCTGGTTGAAGTCGACGAACACGCCCTCGCGTTCTTCCTTCCACCAGCGGCTGGTTGCCGCGTCGGGCACGCGCCGCTCGACTTCACGCGCCACGGTCTGGGCGGCCAGCCGTACCTGGCCGAACGGCCAGTGCGGGGCGATCCGGGCATAGACATGGAAGCCACGCGACCCGGACGTCTTGGGCCACGCGACCAGGCCGTGGTCTTCGAGCACCTCGCGGGCGACCAGCGCGACCTCGACGATCCGCTGCCATGTAACCCCGGGCATCGGGTCGAGGTCGATCCGCAGCTCGTCGGGGTGCTCGAGATCGCCGGCCAGCACCGGATGCGGATTGAGATCGACGCATCCCAGGTTGATCACCCACGCCAGTCCGGCGGCGTCGTGGATCACGGCTTCTTCGGCGGACGTGCCCGACGCGTAGCGCAGTTCGGCAACGTCCACCCAGTCCGGCCGGTTGGCGGGCACGCGCTTCTGGAACACCGCTTCGGCCGAGATGCCCTTGACGAAACGCTTGAGAATCATCGGCCGGCCGGCCACGCCGCGCAACACGCCGTCGGCCACGGCGAGGTAGTAACGGACAAGGTCGAGCTTGCTGTGGCCGGGTCGACCGGCCTGGCCGGGGAACACGATCTTGTCCGGGTGGGTGATGGTGACCTGGCGTCCGGCCACATCCAGTGACACTGGGCCGGCCATGCGTTCATGGTAGTTCTGCGGAGATTTCATGGCCGCTTTGCGGCTCGTGTCACATATTGTGAGTCCATGCCTAACCTCAGCGACCTGCCCGGGCAGACCCCAGCCAAAATTCAAGCCAAAATTCAGCAGTACGTCGAACGCGGCACAGCCGAATTGCATTACCTGCGCAAGATCATCGAATCAGGCGCGATCGGGCTGGAGCCGCCGCTGAACTACGCCGCGATGGCTGCCGATATCCGCAAGTGGGGCGAGTTCGGAATGCTGCCGGCGCACAATGCCAGGCGCGCCCCGAAACCGAGCGGCGCTCATCGACGAAGAAGGCACGCTCACCTACAAGGAGCTCGACGACGCCGCCCACGCGGTGGCCAATGGCCTCCTTGCCAAGGGTGTCCGCGGCGGGGACGGCGTCGCCATTCTGGCGCGCAACCATCGCTGGTTCGTCATCGCCAACTACGGCGCCGCCCGGGTGGGCGCCCGCATCATCTTGCTCAACAGCGAATTCTCCGGGCCGCAGATCAAAGAGGTGTCGGAGCGCGAAGGCGCCAAGGTGATCATCTACGACGACGAGTACACCAAGGCCGTCAGCAAAGCCGAGCCGCCGCTGGGCATGCTGCGGGCGCTCGGTGTCAACCCCGACGCGGACGAGCCGTCGGACAGCACCGACGAGACGCTGGCCGAGCTGATTGCCCGCAGCAGCACAGCACCCGCCCCCAAGGCGAGCAAGCACGCGTCGATCATCATCCTGACCAGCGGCACCACCGGCACCCCGAAGGGCGCGAACCGCAGCACCCCGCCGACGCTGGCGCCGGTCGGCGGCATCTTGTCCCACGTTCCGTTCAAGGCCGGCGAGGTGACGTCGCTGCCGTCTCCGATGTTCCACGCGCTGGGTTATCTGCACGCCACGCTGGCGATGTTCCTGGGCTCGACTCTGTTGCTGCGACGGAAGTTCAAGCCGCCGTTGGTACTGGAAGACATCGAGAAGCACAAGGCGACCGCGATGGTCGTCGTGCCGGTGATGCTGTCGCGGCTCCTCGATGCTTTGGAAAAGCTGGAGAAGAAGCCCGACCTGTCCAGCCTGAAGATCATCTTTGTGTCCGGATCGCAATTGGGCGCCGAGTTGGCCACCCGCGCGCTCAAAGACATCGGCCCCGTCGTCTACAACATGTATGGCTCGACTGAGGTCGCGTTCGCCACCATCGCCGGCCCGCAGGATCTGCAGTTCAACCCCAGCACGGTGGGGCCCGTTGTCAAGGGCGTTAAGGTCAAGATCCTCGACGACAGCGGCAACGAGGTGCCGCAGGGTGACGTCGGCCGGATCTTCGTCGGCAACGCTTTCCCGTTCGAGGGCTACACCGGCGGCGGCAACAAGCAGATCATCGACGGCCTGCTGTCGTCGGGTGACGTCGGCTACTTCGACGAACGGGGCCTGCTCTATGTCAGCGGCCGCGACGACGAGATGATCGTCTCGGGCGGCGAGAATGTGTTCCCCGCCGAAGTCGAAGATCTGATCAGCGGACATCCCGACGTGGTGGAGGCCACCGCGATCGGGGTCGACGACAAGGAGTGGGGCCACCGGTTGCGCGCATTCGTGGTCAAGAAACAGGACGCCAGCGTCGACGAGGACGCCATCAAGCACTACGTGCGCGAGCATCTGGCCCGCTACAAGGTGCCGCGGGAAGTGGTTTTCCTCGATGAGCTGCCGCGCAACCCCACCGGCAAGATTCTGAAGCGTGAGCTGCGCGATATCGAGGTCGAGTAGCGGGTTGTGCCGAGCAGACGCAAAAGCCCCCAATCGGTGCCGATTTAGGGGGCTTTTGCGTCTGCTCGCGCAGGGGACTACGGGTCGCGGGGTAGGCCCAGCAGCCGTTCGGCGATGATGTTCAGCTGCACTTCCGACGTGCCGCCGTAGATAGTGGTGGCCCGGCTGGCCAGCAGGTACTCACCCCACTTGCCCGGCAACTGGTCGGTGTCGCCGATCGCGGCATCGGTGCCGAAGGTGGACACCGCGAATTCCGCATAGCCCTGGCCGGTGCGCATCGACAACAGCTTGGAGATCGCTGCCGACGGCATGGCCTGATCTGCTCGGCCACCGGCCAGGGTCAACAGCGTGGAGCGCAGATTGAGCACCTTGGCGGCGTGACCCTTGGCAATCAATTGGCCGGCCCGGTGTCGGGCGACCTGATCGAACTGGCCGTCGCGGACGAAGTCGACGAACTCGTCCAGGGTGGCCAGGAAATTCGAGTCGCTGCCGCCGATCGACACCCGCTCCGCCGTCAGCGTGTTGCGGCTGACCTCCCAGCCCCGGTTCACCTCGCCGAGCACGTACTCGTCGGGCACGAACACGTCGTCGATGTAGACGGTGTTGAAAAACTCGTTGCCGGTGAGCTCACGCAGCGGCTTCACCTGTACGCCTTCGCTTTTCATGTCCAGCAGGAAGTAGGTGATGCCATTGTGTTTGGGTGCGTTTGGGTCAGTCCGTGCCAGTAGCGCACCCCATTGCGAGTACTGCGCGGCGGTGGTCCAGATCTTCTGGCCGGTGATTCGCCAGCCGCCGTCAACCCGGGTCGCTTTCGTGGTGAGTCCGGCCAGGTCCGATCCCGCGCCCGGCTCGGAGAACAGCTGGCACCAGAAGATGTCTCCGCGGAAGGTGGGCGGCAGGAAGCGCTGTTTCTGCTCATCGGTTCCGAACGCCACGATGGACGGCACGATCCACGCCGCGATGGCGATCTGTGGCCGCTTGACCCGCCCGGCGGTGAACTCCTGGGCGATGATGATCTGCTCGACGGCACTGGCCGCCCGCCCCCACGGCTTGGGCAGATACGGCAGCACCCACCCGGCTTCGGCGATCGCGACCTTGCGCGGCTCGCGGTCCATGTCCTTCAGCGCGGCGACTTCGGCCCGGATCTCGGCCCGCAGCTTTTCGGTGTCGGGGTCCAAGTCGATGTCCACGGCACGCATACCCGTGGTCGTCGCGGTGTCCACCACCCGCTGCGGGTACTCCGAGGAGCGGCCGAAGCACGCGGCCAGCATCAGCGCCCGGCGGTAGTACACGTTGGTGTCGTGCTCCCAGGTGAACCCGATCCCGCCGTGCACCTGTATGCAGTCCTGCGCGCACCGCTGGGCTGCTGCAGGTGCCAGCGTCGCCGCCACGGCGGCGGCGAACTCGAGGTGCGTGTCGGCCTCGTCCGCCTCGTCCAAGGCGCGCGCGGCGTCCCACACCGCGGCGGTGGCCCGCTCGGTGTCAGCGACCATCTCCGCGCACTTGTGCTTGATCGCCTGGAATTGACCGATCGGCCTGCCGAACTGTTCCCGGATCTTCGCGTACGCCGACGCGGTATCGGTAGCCCAGCGTGCGACGCCGACGGCCTCGGCCGACAGCAAAGTGGCCATCAACGCGTGGGCGGTCGTCATGGTCAGGTTGCTCAGCACGGCATCGTCGCCGACATCGACGGCGTTGGCCCGCACATGTGCGATGGGCCGCAGCGGATCGAGGCTCTTGACCGGCTCGATCTCGAGTTGGTCGTTGCGCAGCACAACCCACTCGTCGCCGCTGTCGATCGCCACCGGTAGGACCAGAACGGATGCTTGTGCCGCCGCGGGAACCGCGCGGACTTCGCCCCGGATCACCAGCGCTCCCTTGTCCTCCAGGCCATGCCGGGTGGCGGTGAGACCGGAATCGAGCGCATAGGCGGCGATGGCCGCCCCGGTTGCCAGTTCGGCGAGCACTTTGGCGTCCGGGTCATGGGCGGAGATCAGCGCGCTGGCGATCGCCGACGGCACGAACGGCCCGGGGACGGCCCCATAGCCGAACTCGGCCAGCACCACAGCCAGCTCGAGGATGCCGAAACCTTGTCCGCCGACGGATTCCGCGAGATGCACACCCTGCAAGCCTTGTTCGGCCGCCGCCCGCCAGTACGGCGGTGGGTTTTCGATCGGGGTCTCCATGGCCTCGTGCAGCACCTCGGACGGTGCTACCCGCGCCACCAGGGACCGCACCGAATCGGCCAGGTCACGATGCTCAGGGGTTATTGCGATCGGCATTGCTCGCCTTCCCTTGCATTTTGGGCGCCGTTTCGGCCAAGCACCTTCCAAGCTAACAACCGGCCGGTTGGTTAACCACTGGGGTTACCAGGTGGGCCAGCGGCTGCCCGTCGCGCAGCCGGCGGCAGTTGGCGACGGCCTCGACCAGGTACCGCCGCATGGTGTCGGCGGTGTACCAGGTGACGT
The DNA here is from genome assembly GCA_963763005.1 of uncultured Actinomycetota bacterium. Classification (GTDB taxonomy): domain Bacteria; phylum Actinomycetota; class Actinomycetes; order Mycobacteriales; family Mycobacteriaceae; genus Mycobacterium. The sequence continues at coordinate 384,338 of CAVXMI010000002.1, read as the reverse complement.
GGGGTGTCAGCACCACGTTGTCCAGGCTGAGTAGCGGGTTGTCGGGCGCCGCCGGCTCGGCTTCGAAAACATCCAGCCCCGCGGCGGCCAGCCGCCCGCCGCGCAGCGCTTCGACGAGTGCGTCTTCGTCGATGACGGCACCGCGAGACGTGTTGACCAGCACCGCGGTCGGTTTCATCCGGGCCAGCGCGTCGGCGTCGAGCAGATGATGGGTGTCGGTCGTCAACGGTAGGTGTAGCGAGACGATGTCGCTGGCGGCCAGCAGCTCGGGCAGCTGCCGCCAGCCGGGCCGCCCGTCGTCTCCGGTGCTGGTGTGCAGCACGGTGGCGCCCATTGCGGCAACGATGCCGCCGACGCGTTTGGCGATGTTGCCGTAGCCGACCAGGCCGACGGTGCAGCCGCCGATATCGCGTACCGTCTCGCCCAGTTCCGGGTCCGCCGGCCAGCCGCGCCCCTGGCGGACTGCACGATCCAGCGCCGGTAGCCGGCGCAACGCGGCCAGTATCAGCAGCACCGTGCCCTCGGCGACCGACGGCGCGTTGGCGCCGGGCATATTGGCGACCGCGATACCGCACTTCGTCGCGGTCTGAACGTCGATGGTGTTCACCCCGGCCCCGAGCTTGTGTACCAGCCGCAGTCGCGCTCCGCGCTGCAAGTCGGCTCCCGACAGCGGGCGAAGCACATGCCAGATCACCTCCGCGCTGGGCAACTCGCGGTAGAAGTTGGTGTCGTCATCGTCGGCGCACCATCGGATGTCAAGCCAATCTGCCTCGGCGGCAAGGAAATCGAGCACATTGGCACCGGGAACGAAGTGGGCGAGGACTCTCAGCGCCACCGCTTGGCTATCCAATTGAGGATGGTGTCGGCCTGCTCGTCGCGCGCGCCGGGGGTGGTGAAGTAATGGTCGGTCTCGATCGAGGCCCGTGTCTTGTCGGTGCTCGTGAGCGCGTCGTAGATGCACTGGGCGTCAGACGGGAAGACCCCGGTGTCGGCCTCGGCATTGATCACCAGGGCCGGGCAGGTGATGCGGGCCAGGTGCGGCTCGGCCCGGGTCTGCGCCACCCGCAGGCTCCACATGCCCAGCCAGTTGCGCAGCGTGCAGGCCGCTGCGATGCCGTGTGCCGAGCGGTTCGCCTTGGCCGGGATGCCCGCATAGCAGAGGTTGGGCTGCCGCTTGGTCGGCTCGATGCTGGGATCGACCATGCGCGGGTCGGCCCAGGTTCGCATCACGCTGAACGGCCGATCGGAAAAGCCTTCAGCGCGAACACGTTTGAGCTCCATCGTGGCCCAGTCGGTGATGGCGTCGTTACGCGCGACCTGCGCCGCGCGGTAGCGGCTGATGAACTCCGGTGGGTATGGCGGGCCGTTGCGGTCGTTGAACAGGTCCAGGTCGGGATCAGTTGCGACGGGATCATTTTCGTCGACGACGGCGGCGTCCATCCATGCGGTCAGCACGTCCGGGCGCCCGGGATGGGCGGCGGTGGCTACGTAGCCGTCGGCAGCGGGCAACTCGCTCACTCCGGCCGCCGGGCGCATACCCTCCAGCGGTGTCACGTTCGGGTCGACGGCCTGTGACTGGTAGGCGGCCATAAGTGAACCGCCCCCTGAATTGCCCAGCAGCACAATTATTTCCGCACCCTGAACCTCACGCAGCCAGCGGACCCCGACGCCGATGTCGACCAATGCGTGGTCGAGTAGAAAGCTGCTTTCGAAACCGCGGAACCTGGTGTTCCAGCCCAGAAACCCGATGCCGCGGGCGGCCATGTGGTCAGCGAGATAGTGCTCGGAGAAATCGATCTGGTAGTGCGTGGCGATCATGGCCACCTTCGGTTTGCGGCCCACGCCGCGGTAGTAGAGGCCCTGGCATGGGTGCCCGCCCGCGCCCGCGCGCCCGGCGGTCGTCGACGGCAGCCCGACGAACTCCCGGATAACCCCCGGCGCACCGGTTTTACCAGTCAATTTGAGCGATCCTCCTTGCTGTAGATGGCCCGGTAGTAGATGTTGGCCAGGGTCTGGATGCAGGCCCGGTCGTCGGGTGCTCCGGCCTCTCTGTTGGGGCCGCTGAGCTGGACGTAGCAGAACTGGTTGAACATCGCCACGATCGCCTCAGCGATCAGCTGCGGGTCATCGCCGGGGCAGTGGCCTTGCGCCTGGGCGCGTCTGACCGTGTCGGCGATGAACGAGATCGGGATCGCGCACATCTCGGCCCAGTACTGCGCGAAGTCGTCGTTGACCATCGCCAGTTGCGACACGCTGATCACTTCCGCGAGGCGGTTGCGGTAGGTGTGCCAGTGCGCGGCCGCGGCCGCGTGCGCTCGCTCGCGATTGGACAGGCCGTGCCCGGTAACCGAAAGCGCCCGCTCGTTGGCTTCGTCACGGAAGCGCAGTGCCCACTGACGGACCATCGCCTCTTTGGAGTCGTAGTAGTTGTAAAAGGATGCAGCCGAGCGGCCGGCCTCGGCGGCGATGTCGGCGATGGTCGTCGCCAAGATGCCTTTGCGGGCGATAACCGTCCGGGCGGCAGTATCGATCGCCGCCTGTGTCCGCCGGCCGCGGTGCGTCGGGAACACTGGAACCTGGCCGGGCCTGCGCTCTTGTTCGGACGCGGTCGTCACCGAGCGCACCTCCCCTGGAGCAGATCTGAATCTGATGTTAGATTCAGATCTGAATCTTAGCCTAGGGCCTGCACCGCCGGGGACCGATGGGAGCCGCGAGATGATCAAGCCGCACAACACCAACACCGAGTTCGAGCTCGGCGGAATCAATCACGTCGCGCTGGTCTGTTCGGACATGGCCCGCACCGTGGACTTCTACAGCAACATCCTCGGCATGCCGCTGATCAAGTCGCTCGATCTGCCTGGCGGCCAGGGGCAACACTTCTTCTTCGACGCCGGCAACGGCGACTGCGTCGCGTTCTTCTGGTTCGCCGACGCACCCGACCGGGTACCCGGCGTCTCGTCGCCGGGCGCCATCCCGGGCATCGGGGACATCACCAGCGCGGTGAGCACCATGAACCATCTGGCGTTTCATGTACCGGCCGAAAAGTTCGACGCCTACCGGCAGCGGTTGAAGGACAAAGGTGTGCGGGTCGGCCCGGTGCTCAACCACGACGAGAGCGCGATGCAGGTGTCCGCGACGGTGCATCCAGGGGTGTACGTGCGCTCGTTCTACTTCCAGGACCCCGACGGCATCACACTGGAATTCGCCTGCTGGATAAAGGAGTTCACCGTGCATGACGCGCCGGCCGTACCCAGGACGGCGGCCGACCGGCGACCTCCGGTGGCGGCCGGACGGTAATCTGCCCACCTGTGTCCGAGCCCGGGGCTGCTCATCATGACTGACGGTATTTTGACCGATGACCAGATCGGGGCGCTGACTGCCGCACAGCGACGGGACCTGATTCACCGGTTGGAGCGACCAGTGAGCGAGCTGGTTGACCCGATAGCCCTCGCCCGGATGCGGCGTCTGCGACTGGGGCTGATGGTCGGTGGCTCGATTGGCCTGATCCCCTGGATTGCTTACCTCGCGGTGACGCTGCCGCCGAACTACGTTGCCCACAACTGGCCTGCCACCTGGGTCGGGTTCGACGTTCTGTTGGTCGGGTTCATGGCGGCGACGGCCGTGCTGGGGTACCTGCGCCGCCAACTGCTGCTACTTACTGCATTCACCACCGGGGTGTTGCTGATCTGCGACGCGTGGTTCGACCTGATGACCGCCGGGCCCGACGACTTGTGGTTGTCGGTGACGACAGCGTTGCTGGTCGAGGTGCCGTGGGCGATCCTCATGATCACCGGTGCACAGCGCATTATGCGACTCACTCTCGCCCGGCTGTGGTTGCTGGATCCTGGGATGCGGCTGTGGCAGCTGCCGCTGTTGCCGTGATACGGGGGCCGAGCAGGTTTGGGTCTGCGAGTTCGTCGAGCAGCGATGCCAGCTGATCGACGAGCTGGTCCGGCTCGAGTCTCACGTCGCCGGCCAGCCAGGCGCTGATGGTCTGGCCTACGCCGCCGACGACAAAGTGCGCCGCCGCTTTGATGTGGTCGTTTGCCGGCATTCTCAGCGCGTTGCCGACGTGCTGGCCGGACAACATGGCGAACAGTGCGCTGGATTCCGCGCGCTTGCGCACCACCACGGCGTCGGCGAGCTGCGTGCTGAAGAGCAGACGTCCGACCCTGGCGTCGCCGGCGATGGTCCGTACAACATTGGCCATCCCGGCGCGGGCCTGCTCGTGTGCCGGTACCGCCGCCACCGCGGCCTGGGTGGTGGCGGCCAGCTCGGCGACCACCCAATCGAAGACACCGCCGACCAATTCATCTCTGTCGGTGAAGCTTTCGTAGAAGTAGCGGGAGGCCAGGCCAGCCTGGCGGCAAACGCCTCGGACGGTCAGCGCGGAGATGCTCGACTGGTCCGACCCCAGCAGGTCCAAGCCGGCGGCCAGTAACCGGCCACGGCGCGCTGCCAGCCGCTCGGAAGCCTCGACGCCGCGGTACGGTCGCACGCTCGAGGTGTCGGCTAACCCGGATTGGTCAGACATGGCCACCATCTTGACATCAGGACAGGATGCCGACAATATCAGGATACGAGCGTTCTCACAATTAGCCGGGCGAGTGCGGTGGGAGTCCAGTGATGGCGATTCAACACACGGTTCACCAGCCCATCCCCCATGTCCAACGTCCGATCGCCGATCCACCCCGTCCGCAGCCGGCCCAGCGTCGGCGGCCGACTGGTGGGCAAGACGGCTTGATGGGTGTGGCGCTGCTGGCCGGCCCTGCCAACGTGATCATGGAGTTGGCGATGCCGGGCGTTGGCTACGGCGTGATGGAAAGTCGTGTCGAGAGCGGCCGAGTTGACCGCCATCCCATCAAGCGGGCCCGCACCACCTTTACTTACGTCGCCGTGGCCACAGCGGGCAGCGACGCGCAGAAGGCAGCCTTCCGTCGCGCCGTCAACCGTGCGCACGCGCAGGTTTACTCGACACCCGATAGCCCGGTGTCCTACAACGCGTTCGATTCCGAACTGCAGCTGTGGGTGGCTGCCTGCCTGTACAAGGGGGGCGTCGATATCTACCGCACCTTCGTGGGTGAGATGGACGACGAGGAAGCCGATCGCCATTACCGCGAAGGCATGTCGATGGGAACCACGTTGCAGGTGCCGCCGCAGATGTGGCCACCGGATCGGGCTGCCTTCGACCGGTACTGGCAGGAGTCGCTGGAGAAGGTCCACATCGATGAGGCGGTCCGCGAATACCTGTATCCGATCGCCGTGTCCCGGATCCGGGGGATCACGCTGCCGGGCCCGCTGCGGCGGTTGTCCGAGAGTGTCGCACTGCTGATCACCACTGGCTTTCTGCCGCAACGGTTTCGCGACGAGATGCGGTTGCCGTGGGACGCCGCCAGGCAACGCCGCTTCGACCGGCTGATGGCCGTGCTGCGCACAGTGAACCGCCTGATGCCGGGGTTTGTCCGGGAGTTCCCGTTCAACGTGATGCTCTGGGATCTGGACCGGCGGATCAGGACGGGTCGTCGGTTGGTGTAGCCGGCGTGCCGCGGGAAATGCGGTCGACACCGAACGTCACGGCGCAGCCGAGTAACCCGGCAGCCAGCCCGAAACCCAAATGGAGTAGCGCAGCAGCCCAACGGGCTCAGGAGGTGGCGAACCGCGCCTCGGGCGGTCGTGCGGCGGTACTGATCACTAGCCTGACGGAAGTTGTTTTGAGCCAACCGGTCTCGCTCGCCGAGCCGTCATCGGGTCGGCGGGCTGACCCTTCGTGTCGGCACTCGAGCGCGGCCTCGTATTTGCGTGGTGTCCCCGCGGGGACTTGCAAAGCGGCCCGCCGTGGTGTCGAATGGCGATAATGAAAATCATGTTCATCTGGAGGTCTAGTTCGCTGTGACGGCCCCGGTGTGGATGGCGTCGCCGCCGGAGGTGCATTCGGCGTTGCTCAGCAGCGGCCCGGGACCGGGCCCGTTGTTGTCGGCCGCGGCGGCCTGGTCTTCGCTGAGCGCCGAATACGTCGCGGTGGCAGACGAACTCATTGCACTGCTGGGTGCGGTGCAGGGCGGGGCCTGGGAGGGGCCCAGTGCCGAACAGTATGTGGCCGCCCATGTGCCGTATCTGGCGTGGTTGATGCAGGCCGGCGCAACCAGCGCGGACGCGGCCGCCCGGCATGAAACCGTGGCCGCCGCCTACACAACCGCATTGGTGACCATGCCGACGCTGGGCGAGCTGGCCGCCAACCACACCATCCACGGGGTGTTGGTGGCGACGAATTTCTTTGGGCTCAACACCATTCCGATCGCGCTCAACGAGGCCGACTACGTTCGGATGTGGATCCAAGCGGCCACCACGATGACGGCCTATCAGGCGGTCTCAACCGCGGCGGTGACGTCGACTCCACAGACCACGCCGGCACCGCAAATCCTGAATTCCAATGCGCCAACCCAGGGCTCCGGGGGCGGAGTTGCGGTTCAGGGCTCGAGCCCGCTGGATAAGCTCATTGCGCAGATCCTCAAGATCTTCGGGGTGAATTGGGACCCCGTTCGGGGCACCGTCAACGGCATCCCCTACGACTCATATGCCAACCCAGGCCAACCGATCTGGTGGCTTGTTCGATCCCTCGAACTCACTCAGGATTTTGAACATTTTGGGAACAACCTGCTGACCAATCCGGCGGCGGCTTTTCAGTTCCTTACTGACCTCATTCTGTTCGATTGGCCGACCCACATAGCCGAGATTGCGAGCTGGCTGAGTACGTCCCCGCAGTTGCTGGCGGTCGCGATCGGTGCCGCCATCTCCAACCTGGGAGCGGTAGCCGGCTTTGCGGGGTTGTCCGGCCTGGCCGCCATTCAGCCTGCTGTGATCCCCGCCGTCGCGCCACCGGTCGCGGCTGTGCCGAATATGCTGCCGGTCGCTGGGATGGCCCCAGCTGTCGCCGCGCCGGCCTCGGTACCTGCGTCACCGTCGGCTCCCGCGCCCGCGCCGAGCACTGTGGCCGGCACCGGGCCGACACCGCCCCCGGCCACCGGCGCCGCGGGTTTCGGCTACCCCTTTCTGGTCGGCGGTGGTCCCGGTATCGGGTTCGGCTCGGGAATGAGCACCAGCGCCAGCGCCAGCGCCAAGAAGAAGGCGCCGCAACCCGACTCCGCTGCCGCGGCAGCCGCGGCAGCCGCGCGCGAGCAGGCGCGTCGGCGTCGGCGTCGGCGCGCGGGGCTGCGCGAGTACGGCGACGAATTTATGGATATGGACGTCGAGGTCGGCCCGGACTGGGGCGCACCGCCGGGCGAGGAGCCAGTCGTGTCGACGGTGGCCTCCGAACAGGGCGTCAGAAATCTGGGGTTTGCCGGCACGGTACGCAGGGAAGCGGTCGGTGAAGCGGCGGGATTGACCACACTGGCCGGTGATGAGTTCGGTGGCGGCCCAAGGATGCCGATGGTCCCGGGCACCTGGGATCTTGACCGGGCCGAGCTCAGCTAGCCGCGTAGGGTCGGTTGGGTGCGTAGCGAAGGTGACAGCTGGGACATCACAACGAGTGTTGGTGCGACCGCGCTATTCGTAGCGACCGCGCGAGCATTGGAGGCCCAGAAACCCGACCCGCTGGCCGTCGACCCGTATGCGGAGCTGTTCTGCCGTGCCGTCGGCGGGTCCTGGGCCGACGTCCTCGATGGCAAGGATCCCGACCACCAATTGAAGACCAGCGACTTCGGCGAGCATTTCGTCACTTTCCAAGGTGCTCGCACCAGGTACTTCGACGCATATTTCGGCCGGGCGGCCGACGCCGGCGCGCGCCAGGTGGTCATCTTGGCGGCGGGACTGGACTCCCGCGCCTACCGGCTGCCGTGGCCGGCCGGGACGACCGTCTTCGAGTTGGACCGTCCGCAGGTCCTCGATTTCAAGCGCGAGGTCCTTACCGGCCACGGCGTCCAACCGCGCGCCGAGCGTCGTGAGGTCGCAGTCGACCTCCGTGATGATTGGTCACGAGCTTTGCAGGACAACGGCTTCGATGCCACCAGGCCCTCGGCCTGGATTGCCGAGGGCCTGCTGATCTATCTTCCCGCTGGCGCTCAGGACCAGCTGTTCACCGGCATCGATACCCTGGCCAGCCTCGGCAGCCACGTCGCCGTTGAGGACGGCGCCCCACTACCCCCGGACGAATTCGCGGCCAGAGTCGAAGAAGAACGCGCCGCGGTCGCCGCAGGGGACCAGCGCCAGTTCTTTCAACTGGTCTACAACGAGCAGTGCGCACCGGCCACCGAATGGTTCGGCAAGCGAGGCTGGACGGCGGTCGGCACGCCGTTGAACGACTATCTCCGCGAGGTGGGCAGGCCGGTGCCCGGCCCGGAATCCGAGGCCGCGACGATGTTCGCCCGCAACACCCTGGTGAGTGCTGCCAAGCCTTGATCGGCGGCCCTGCGGGGGCTCAATGGCTTCTTCTCAACGAAGGTGAAATCAGTTCGGCTCGGTCGGGAACTTTCCCGGGCCAGCCGCCGACTACTAACCGGCGTGCCGTGTGCGTCGCCAGCAGCCTGGGCGGTCGTTGAACTCATCCTGGGCGGTCGTTGAACTCATTCTGGCAAGGGGTCCTCAGGTATGGCGTTACGGGTTGTTCCCCGGGGACTGGTCTGAGAATGACGGCACCGGTGTGGATGGCTTTGCCGCCGGAGATCCATTCGGCCCAGCTCAGCAGCGGTCCGGGGCCTGGCGGCTTGTTGGCTGCGGCCGGGGCGTGGAGTTCGTTGAGTGCTGCGTATGAGTCGGCGGCCGACGAACTCATCGAGGTGCTGGGGGCGGTGCAGGCCGGGGCGTGGGAGGGGCCGACCGCCGGGCGGTATGTGGCCGCGCATGTGCCTTACCTGGCGTGGCTGATGCGGGCTGGCGCCCACAGTGCGGGGGCGGCTGCCCAGCATGAGACCGCTGCCGCGGCGTACACCGCGGCGTTGGCCGCGATGCCGACCTTGGCGGAGCTGGGCGTCAACCATGCGATCCACGGGGTACTGGTGGCGACCAACTTCTTTGGGATCAACGCCATCCCCATCGCGCTCAACGAGTCCGACTATGTGCGGATGTGGATCCAGGCGGCCACCACGATGGCGACCTATCAGGGGGTCTCCGGTGCGGCGGCGGCGTCCGTGCCCGGCACCGGGCCGGCGCCACAAATCCAGACTTCCAACAACACGGGCGGCAGCGGTCTCCAGGACATTATCGACAATGATGGCGGCGACCCAACGCAACTGAGTTGGTGGGTGAATCGGTTCACCGAGATTATCCAAACCTTGTGGCGGGACGTGTTGGAGTTTCCGCAGAATCCATCCGGGGCGATCGCGCAGTTGGAGTCCGACATTCCGGCACTTGTGGCCGACGAGGTCACCCACGTGGGCGAAGTTATCACTACGTTCGGCCCCCAATTGCAGGCGCTTGCACTCAGTCTGCCAATCGCGAACGTCGGATTTGTGGGCGGCTTCGCGGGCCTGAGTGGGCTGGCCGGGTTGGCCGGGATTGAGCCTGGTGCAGCCCCCGCAGCAGCTTTTCCGATGCCAGAGACGCCCAGTCAGCCGGCGGCTGTCAGCTCCCCCGTCGCGAGCACTGCAACGGCCCCGGCCCCGACTCCAGCCTCGGCGCCGTCTGCCGCGCCGGCCACGGCGCCTGCGGCCGGAGCCCCACCGCCGCCGGCCCCGGGCGTCGGCGGCACTGCCTACCCCTATCTGGTTGGGGGTCCCGGCATTGGGTCCGGCTCGGCGATGAGCACCAGCGCACAGCGGAAGGCGCCAGAGCCCGATATCGTCGCGGCCCCTGCAGCGGCCGCTGCGTCCGTGCGCCAGAAAGAGCGGGCGCGCCGGCGCCGTCGGGCGGCGCTGCAGGACCGCGGTTACCGCTACGAATTCCTGGGCTTGGACTCCGATCCGGATGCAGAGCCCTCCGGTTGCGTGGAACGGGACGAGTGGGTCACCTCGGCTGCGGGGCCGGATCAGGGTGCAGGGCCCTTGGGATTTGCCGGAACCGGGACTAAGGGGGCGGTCGGCGAGGCGACAGGGCTGGCCACGATGGCCGGTGACGGATTCGGCGGCGGCCCGGTCGTGCCCATGATGCCCGGGACCTGGGAGCCCGGGCAGAGTTCCGGCGACCCTTGCTTCGATAATGAAAATCATATTCAGTAAGCTATGCTGATTAGTGGCCTTGCCTGCGGAGGAGCTGTGCGCTGTGGCGTTGCGAGTCGTGCCATCCGACGGGAGCGCAGTGGTGAATCGACGGGTCTCGGCCGTCTCGACAGTTAGCTTATGCAATGCTAACTTCGGGGCTAACTTCAGGCGGAATTAGCCAATGGCAACGCGAGGTTCAGGAGACGGCGGGGGCGTGGAACGCAGTGATGTCGGCATGCTCGCGGCTCAGCCCGTCGCATCCCGGGTAGACGGCAGGGTAGACAGTGATGTCGTCAGCCGGTTCGCAACCTGCTGCCGCGCTCTCGGGATCGCGGTCTACGAGCGCCAACGTCCGGCGGACCTGACCGCCGCTCGGTCGGGTTTCACCGCGCTCACCCGCGTCGCGCACGACCAGTGCGACGCGTGGACCGGACTGGCCGCCGCCGGCGACCTATCCATCCGCGTGCTTGAAGAGGTCTCACGTACCGCGGCCACGACAGGCGTGTTGCAACGTCAGGTGGAACTGGCGCGCGGGGCCTTGGGGTTCCTTTACGACACTGGCCTTTACCTGCGGTTTCGTGCCACCGGACCGGACGATTTCCATCTCGCGTATGCGGCGGCGCTGGCGTCGGCGGGGGAATACGCCAAAGCCGACCAAATCGTCACCCGCATCGCTGATCGTCGCCCGAGCTGGCGCGAAGCCCGCTGGATCGCGGTCGTCATCAATTACCGCGCCGAGCGCTGGTCGGACGTCGTCAAGCTGCTGACCGCGATCGTCAACAACTCCGATCTGGACGAGGCTTTCTCACACGCGGTCAAGATCACCTTGGGCACTGCGCTGGCCCGACTGGGCATGTTCGCTCCGGCGTTGTCGTATCTCGAGGAACCCGACGGTCCCATCGCCGTCGCGGCGGTCGACGGTGCGCTGGCCAAAGCCCTCGCCCTGCGTGCGCATGTCGACGAAGAGGCGGCCAGCGACGTGCTGCACGAGCTGTACGCGGCCAACCCGGAGAACGAACAGATCGAGCAGGCACTTTCTGACCCCAGCTTCGGGATTGTCACCACCACCGCGGCGCGCATCGACGCCCGAACCGACCCGTGGGACCCCGCCACCGAGCCCACCGACGCAGACTTCATCGACCCTGGAGCCCACGAGCGCAAAGCCGCGCTGCTGGCCGAGGCCGAACACGAGCTCGGCGAGTTCATCGGGCTGGACGACGTCAAGAACCAGGTGCAACGGCTCAAGAGCTCGGTGGCGATGGCCATCCGGCGCCAGCAACACGGGCTCACGGTCGCGCAGCGCACCCACCACCTGGTATTCGCCGGGCCACCCGGAACAGGAAAGACCACCATCGCCCGTGTCGTCGCGAAAATCTATTGCGGCCTGGGCCTGTTGAAGAGAGAGAACATCAGAGAGGTGCACCGCGCCGACTTGATCGGCCAGCACATCGGCGAAACCGAGGCCAAGACCAACGCGATCATCGACAGCGCACTGGACGGTGTGCTGTTCCTGGACGAGGCCTACGCCCTGGTGGCCACCGGCGCCAAGAACGACTTCGGCCTGGTTGCCATCGACACCCTGCTGGCCCGCATGGAAAACGACCGCGACCGGTTGGTGGTCATCGTCGCCGGGTACCGGGCCGACCTGGACCGGTTCCTGGACACCAACGAGGGTTTGCGGTCCCGGTTCACCCGCAGTATCGACTTCCCGTCCTATGCACCGTCGGAGTTGGTCGAGATCGCGAGATTGATGGCGGAGCAACGGGACAGCATTTTCGAACAGGCCGCGCTCGACGACATGCAGGCGCTGTTCACCCATCTGGCCGAGTCGTCGACCCCCGACAGCAATGGGATCGCACGGCGCAGCCTCGACATCGCGGGTAACGGCCGGTTCGTCCGAAACATCGTCGAACGGTCAGAGGAGGAGCGCGAATTCCGACTGGACCATTCCGAACAGGCCGGCACAGGTGCATTCACCGATGAGGACCTGATGACAATCACCGCGCCAGATGTCGCCAGTACGGTTGCCCCGCTGCTGCGTGGTCTCGGGCTCTCGGTGCCGGCATGACCAACTACGAGCCGGACGAGGAACGGCGTTCGTTCTCTTCACGAACCCCGGTCAACGATAACCCCGACCAGGTGGTTTACCGCCGCGGTTTCGTCACCCGCCACCAGGTGAGCGGCTGGCGTTTCGTGATGCGCCGGATCGCCTCCGGTATCGCCCTGCACGACACCAGGATGCTCGTCGACCCGCTGCGCACCCAGTCGCGGGCGGTGCTGATGGGTGCGCTCATCGTGATCACCGGCCTGGCGGGCTGCTTCGTGTTCTCACTGATCCGGCCCAGCGGGTCGGCGGGTACCAACTCGGTGCTTGCCGATCGGTCGACCGCCGCACTGTACGTGCGGGTGGGTGATGACCTGCACCCGGTGCTCAACCTGACCTCGGCCCGGCTGATCGTCGGCCGGCCGGTCAACCCCACCACGGTGAAAAGCAGTGAGCTGGACCGGTTTCCGCGAGGCAACCTGATCGGCATTCCGGGCGCACCCGAGCGGATGGTGCAGAACACCTCCCACGACGCCGACTGGACCGTGTGCGACACCGTCAGTGGGCCGTCCCAAGGCGGGCAGGCCGTCCACAGCACTGGCGTCACCGTCATCGCGGGTTCGCCGGACAGCGGCGGCGCGCGGGCGGCCGTACTCGGCTCGCCGCAGGTGGTGTTGATCGACGTCCCGGCTGACAGAGGCTCGAGCAGCTGGCTGCTGTGGGACGGCAGGCGCAGCCGGATCGACCTGGCCGACCACGCGGTTACCAGCGCCCTGGGCCTGGGCGCCGACGTGCCCGCGCCGCGACCTATCGCGCCCGGGCTGTTCAATGCGATACCCGAAGCGCCGCCGCTGACAGCACCAGCCATCCCGAACGCCGGCAGCCGGCCGGGCTTCGGGCTGTCCCAGCCTATCGGGGCCGTCGTGGAGGCATACTCGCTGGACAAGAACGTATCCGGCACCATCCTCTACTACGCGGTGCTGCCGGACGGCCTGCAGCCGATCTCGCCGGTACTGGCAGCGATCCTGCGTAACACCGATTCCTACGGTCTGCAGCAGCCCCCGCGGCTCGGCGCCGACGAGGTCGCCAAGCTGCCCGTGTCGCGGATGCTGGACGCCACGCGCTATCCGGCCCAGCCGGTCAGCCTCGTCGACGCGGCTCGCGACCCCGTCACCTGCGCGTACTGGAGCAAGCCGGCCGGGGCGGCCACCAGCTCACTGCGCTTGTTGTCTGGTGCGGCGCTGCCGGTGCCCGACGGGGTGCGCACCGTCGAGCTGGTCGGCGCGGGCAGTGACGGAACCGCAACCCGAGTCGCGCTGGCGCCGGGCACCGGGTATTTCACCCAGACCGTGAGCGGCGGTGCGGCTGCACCGGCCACCGGGTCGTTGTTCTGGGTTTCCGACACCGGGGTGCGCTACGGCATCGACACTGAAACTGGCGAGGTGGCCGGCGATACCGGGGTCGCCGGTCACGGCAAAACGGTTGAGGCCCTTGGCCTGGAAACGCCCGCGGTCTCAATCCCGTGGTCGATCCTGGCACTATTTGCGCCCGGCCCGACGCTGTCGCGTGCCGACGCACTGCTGGCGCACGACAGCCTGCCGCCCGACAGCAAGCCCGGTCGTCCGGTATCGGCCGAGGGAGAGCCCCGATGAGCAGACTGATCTTCGAGGCTCGCCGGCGGCTGGCGCCGCCGAGCAGCCGTAAGGGCACCATCACCATCGAGGCGCCGCCGGAGCTGCCCCGGGTGATTCCGGCGTCGTTCCTGCAGCGGGCGCTGCCCATCGTGATCGTGATCCTCATCGTCGGCATGATTGTGGCGATGGTCGCCACCGGGATGCGGCTGATCTCCCCGCAGATGCTGTTCTTCCCGTTCGTGATGCTGCTGGCCGGCACCGCGCTCTTCCGCGGTACCGGCAACAAGATGCGTACCGTGGAGGTCGACGCCGAACGGGCCGACTACCTGCGCTACCTGTCGGTGGTCCGCGACAATGTCCGGGCCCAGGCCGCGCTGCAGCGGGCGGCCGCGCAGTGGTCCCATCCTGACCCTGCGGCACTGGCAACCGTGTCCGGGTCCCGCCGCCAGTGGGAGCGTGACCCTCACGACCCCGACTTCCTGGTGGTGCGGGCCGGCCGACACTCGTTGCCCCTGGCCACTGCCCTGCGGGTCAACGACACCGCCGACGAGATCGACCTGGAACCTGTGTCGCACAGTGCATTACGTAGCCTGCTCGACGCCCAGCGCACGGTACGCGACGTGCCGACCGGAATCGACCTGACCAAGGTTTCGCGGATTTCGGTGTTGGGGGACCCTGCTGAAGTCCGTGCCGCGTTGCGCGCCTGGATCGCTCAGGCGGTGACCTGGCACGACCCCACGGTGCTCGGGGTGGCGCTGGCCGTCCGTGATCTGGAGAGCCGCGACTGGTCCTGGCTGAAGTGGTTGCCGCACGTCGACATTCCCGGCCAGATCGACGGTGTGGGCCCGGCCCGCTACCTGTCAACCGACCCCGACGAGCTGGTCGAGTTGCTGGGCCCGGTACTCCTAGATCGTCCGCCGTTCACCGGTCGGCCGGCAGATACGTTGCGGCACTTGCTGATCGTCGTGGACGAACCCGACTACGACGTGAACGGCTCGACGCTGGGGGTGGGCCGCGCCGGGGTCACCGTCGTGCACTGCTCGGCCACACCGCCGCACCGCGAACAGTATTCGGATCCCGAAAGGCCGATCCTGCGCGTAGCGGACGGTGCCATCGAACGGTGGCAGACCGGCGGCTGGCAGCCCTACATCGACGCCGCTGACGAGTTCGGCACGGACGAGGCCTCGCACCTGGCTCGCCGGCTGTCACGGTGGGACTCCAACCCGACGCACACCGGGCTTCGCTCGGCGGCGACGCGCGGCGCGAGTTTCACCACGCTGCTGGGAATCCCGGACGCCTCGCGACTGGATGTGCCCGCGCTGTGGGCGCCGCGACGCCGCGACGACGAGTTGCGCGTCCCGATCGGTGTCACCGCGACCGGCGAGCCGCTGATGTTCGACCTCAAGGACGAAGCTGAGGGCGGAATGGGTCCGCACGGCCTGATGATCGGTATGACCGGTTCCGGGAAGTCACAGACCCTGATGGCGATTCTGTTGTCGCTGTTGACCACTCACTCCGCGGACCGGCTGATCGTCATCTACGCCGACTTCAAAGGTGAGGCGGGCGCCGACAGCTTCCGGAACTTCCCGCAGGTTGTCGCGGTGATCTCGAACATGGCCGAGAAGAAGTCGCTGGCCGAACGGTTCGCCGACACGCTGCGCGGCGAGGTGGCCCGGCGCGAGATGCTGCTGCGTGAGGCCGGCCGCCGGATTCAGGGCAGTGCGTTCAACTCGGTGCTGGAGTACGAGAACGCTCGCGAGTTAGGCGGGCCGGACGCACTTGATCTACCGCCGATCCCGACGCTGTTCGTGGTCGCCGACGAGTTCACCCTGATGCTGGCCGATCACCCGGAATACGCGGAGCTGTTCGACTACGTGGCACGCAAGGGCCGCTCGTTCCGCATCCACATCCTGTTTGCGTCCCAGACGCTGGATGTCGGCAAGATCAAAGACATCGACAAGAACACCTCCTACCGGATCGGGTTGAAGGTGGCCAGCCCCAGCGTTTCCCGCCAGATCATCGGTGTGGAGGACGCCTACCACATTGAGTCGGGCAAAGAGCACAAGGGCATAGGCTTCTTGGTGCCCGCGCCGGGTGCGACCCCGATCAAGTTCCGCAGTACCTATGTCGACGGCATCTACGATCCCCCGCAGACAACCAAAGCCCTTGTCGTGCCATCTATTCCGGAGCCAAAGCTG
The DNA here is from genome assembly GCA_963763005.1 of uncultured Actinomycetota bacterium. Classification (GTDB taxonomy): domain Bacteria; phylum Actinomycetota; class Actinomycetes; order Mycobacteriales; family Mycobacteriaceae; genus Mycobacterium. Next base: position 368,329 of record CAVXMI010000002.1, on the reverse strand, counting down.
TTCACCGCCGCAGCGGTGGAGCCGGATCCGGGCACTGTGATCTCCGGCGCTGACGAGGAAGAACCGGCCGGCCCGCCGCGCAAGCTGATCGCGACCATCGGCGAACAGTTGGCCCGCTACGGGCCGCAGGCGCCTCGGTTGTGGCTGCCGCCGCTGGACGAACCGATCCCGCTGGTCGCGGTGCTGGCCCGGTCCGGGGTACCGCCACGGCAGTGGCGCTGGCCGCTCGGGGAGATCGACAAGCCCTTCGAGATGCGTCGCGACCCGCTGGTGTTCGACGCTACGTCGTCGGCGGGGAACATGGTGATCCACGGTGGTCCTAAGTCCGGTAAATCCACTGCGCTGCAGACCTTCATCCTGTCCGCAGCCAGCCTGCACTCGCCACGCGACGTCACCTTCTACTGCCTGGACTACGGCGGCGGCCAGTTGCGCGCGCTTCAGGATCTCGCGCACGTCGGCAGCATCGCGTCGGCGCTGGAACCCGAACGCATCCGGCGCACCTTCGGCGAACTGGAGCAACTGCTGCTGTCCCGGCAGCAGCGGCAGGCATTCCGGGACCGGCGTGGCAACGGCTCGAGCGGCGGTTCGTCCGTAGATGACGGTTTCGGTGAGGTGTTCCTGGTCATCGACAACCTCTACGCCTTCGGCCGCGACAACACCGATCAGTTCAATACCCGTAATCCGTTGCTGGCCAAGGTAACTGAACTGGTCAACGTGGGCCTGGCATATGGCATCCACGTGATCATCACCACGCCGAGCTGGCTGGAGGTTCCGCTGGCGATGCGGGACGGCCTCGGGCTGCGACTCGAGCTCAGGCTGCACGACGCGCGCGACAGCAATGTGCGGGTGGTTGGCGCCCTGCGGCGCCCGGCCGATGCGGTCCCGCACGATCAGCCGGGCCGCGGGTTGACCATGGCCGCGCAGCATTTCCTGTTCGCGGCTCCAAGCTGGACCAGGTGGCCGCGATCAACGCCCGCCACCCCGGGATGGCTGCTCCACCGGTGCGGTTGCTGCCCACCAACCTCGCGCCCGAAGCCGTCGGCGTCCTCTATCGGGGCCCCGACCGAGTGGTCATCGGCCAGCGCGAAGAAGACCTGGCGCCGGTGGTACTCGACTTCGCCGAGAACCCCCTGCTGATGGTGTTCGGTGACAGCAAGTCAGGAAAGACCACGCTGCTGCGCCACATCATCCGCACTATCCGCGAGCACTCCAGCGCCGACCAGGTGGCATTCACCGTGCTGGATCGCCGGTTACACCTCGTCGACGAGCCGTTGTTCCCCGACAACGAATACACGGCCAACGTCGACCGGATCATCCCGGCGATGCTCGGGCTGGCCAACCTGATCGAGTCACGGCGGCCACCGGCGGGCTGGTCGGCGGCCGAACTGTCCCGTTGGACCTATGACGGCCACACCCACTACCTGCTCATCGACGACGTCGACCAGATACCGGATTCGGCGGCGATGAGCGGTCCGTATGTCGGGCAGCGGCCGTGGACCCCGCTCATCGGCCTACTCGCCCAGGCCGCCGATTTGGGGCTGCGGGTGATCGTCACAGCGCGCGCTTCGGGATCGGCGCATGCGCTGATGACCAGCTCGTTGCTGCGCCGGTTCAACGACCTGCAGGCGACCACGTTGATGTTGGCGGGCAATCCGGCCGACAGCGGCAAGATCCGGGGTCAGCGATTTGGCCGGTTGCCTGCCGGACGGGCGATTCTGTTGGGCGACAGCGATATTCCGACGTACGTGCAGTTGGTCAACCCCCTGGTGGACGAGGCGGTCGGTGAGGGGTCGAGGAGGGGCGTGCGCTGATGTTCGATGAGACGCAACAGAAGGAGTGGGTGTCATGACGTTGCGAGTGGTTCCCGAGGGCCTGGCAGCGGCCGGCGCGGCGGTGGAGGCACTGACGGCGCGGCTGGCGGCCGCGCACGCGAGCGCGGCTCCGGTGATTACCGCGGTGGTGCCACCGGCGGCGGATCCGGTGTCGCTGCAGACCGCGGCCGGGTTCAGCGCCCAGGGCGCCGAGCACGCCGTCGTTGCGGCCCAGGGTGTTGAAGAGTTGGGTCGCGCCGGTGCGGGTGTGGGCGAATCCGGCGCCGGTTATCTCGCCGGTGATGCCGCGGCCGCCGCTACGTATGGGTTCGCAGGCGGCTGACTGTGGCTTTCCCCCTAGGCCCCTTGGGCGGCCCGTTAGGGCCTGTCTGGATCGCTTCGCCGCCGGAGGTCCATTCGGCGTTGCTGAGCAGTGGTCCGGGTCCGGGGTCGCTAGTGGCCGCCGCCGGCGCCTGGAACTCGCTCAGCGCCGAATATGCCTCGGTGGCAGCAGAGCTCAGTGGGCTCTTGGGGGCGGTTCAAGCGGGGGCGTGGCAGGGGCCGAGCGCTGAGCGGTATGTGGCCGCGCACGCGCCGTACGTGACGTGGCTGATGCAGGCCAGCGCCGACAGCGCAGGAATAGCGGCCCAGCACGAGGCCGCCGCGGCGGCATACACCGCCGCCTTGGCGGCAATGCCGACATTGGTGGAGTTGGCCGCCAACCACGTCGTTCACGGCGTGTTGGTGGCGACGAATTTCTTTGGGCTCAACACGATTCCGATCGCGCTGAATGAGGCCGACTACATGCGGATGTGGATGCAGGCCGCTGCCACCATGGGTCTTTATCAGGCGGCCTCGGGTGCGGCGCTGGCGTCGGCGCCGCGCACCACCCCGGCGCCGACTGTGGTGAATCCCGGTGCTGGTGAAACCGCCGGCGCCGCGGCCAACGCGGCCCGGGTGCAAGCCGGCGAGGCCGCAGCGGCGGCCGACCCCTGGCAGTGGCTGTTGCAGTTGCTCCAGCAACTGTGGAATGCGTACATCAACTCCTTCTCGTGGATGTACCAGGTAATCTTTGAATTCCTGCAGGATCCCATTGGGAACTCGATAAAGATCATCGAGGCATTCCTGACGAACCCGTGGGCGGCGCTGATCACCTACGGGCCGCTGTTGTTCGCGCTCGGATATCAGGTCTTCTTCAACCTCGTCGGCTGGCCGACCTGGGCCATGGTCTTGAGTTCCCCGTTCCTGTTGCCGGTCGGGCTCAGCCTGGGCCTCAGCGCAATAACGCTGCTGCCTGCGCAGATTGCGCCGCTTGCAGTGCCGGCGGCCGCGGCAGCGCCATTAGTCGCCGCCACCGCCGGGTCGGTGTGGCCGGCGGCCGGTCTGGCGTCAACGGTTGCCGGCCCCGCTGGTGCCCCGGCGTCGACGGCCGCGGGTGCGGGTGCGGGTGCCGCGCCCGCTCCGGCACCCGCTACCGCGAGTTTCGCCTATGTGGTGGGCGGCGGTGGCGATTGGGGGCCCGGCTTGGGCCCGACGGTGGGTGGCCGTGGTGGCATCAAGGCGCCGGTCGCGACCATCCCGGCGGCCGGTGCGGCGGCGGCAAGCCGCGCGTCGGCACGGGCGCGGCGGCGCCGGCGGTCCGAATTGCGCGACTACGGCGACGAGTTCTTGGATATGGACTCCGGTAGTGGCATCGGCCCTGACTCCGGCGCACAGGCCTCAGACCACGGGGCCGGGACGCTGGGGTTTGCCGGGACCGCGCCCAAAGCGACCGTGCTGCAGGCGGCGGGATTGACGGCGCTGGCCGGTGATGAGTTTGGCGGCGGTCCGCGGATGCCGATGATGCCGGGGACCTGGGACCACGGCACAGAGGGAGGCGGGCCTGAAAGTTAGCGACGGTTTACAGCGGGACAGTGAGTAACCGAAATCCGAATCGAGTGGACCCGAAAGGGCCGAGAGGAGAGAAGCTATGAGTCTTTTGGATGCGCATATTCCGCAGTTGGTGGCCTCGCAGTCGGCGTTTGGCGCCAAGGCGGGGTTGATGCGCCACACGATTGGTCAGGCTGAGCAGGCGGCGATGTCGGCTCAGGCGTTTCACCAGGGTGAGTCCGCGGCGGCGTTTCAGGCTGCCCATGCCCGTTTTGTCGCGGTAGCGGCCAAGGTCAACACCTTGCTGGATATCGCGCAGGCGAACTTGGGTGACGCTGCCGGTACGTACGTGGCTGCCGATTCCGCGGCTGCGTCCACCTATACCGGGTTCTGAGCCCAGGGCTACCGACCGGTCCAAAACGAAAGGATTTGTGATGTCGCAGATCATGTACAACTACCCGGCGATGCTGGCCCATGCCGGGGACATGTCGGGGTATGCCGGCACGATGCAGGGGCTGGGTGCCGATATCTCCGCTGAGCAGGCCGCGCTGTCGAACGCCTGGCAGGGCGATACCGGGATGACGTATCAGGCCTGGCAGGCGCAGTGGAACCAGGCCATGGAAGACCTGGTGCGGGCCTATCAGTCGATGGCCGGCACCCATGAAGCCAACACCATGGCCATGATGGCCCGCGACCAGGCTGAAGCCGCCAAATGGGGCGGCTAGTCCTTTAGATGAACGCAGAGCCCAACGCCGTCGAGCTGACGGTCGATAACGCCTGGTTCATCGCGGAAACCGTTGGGGCGGGAAGCTTTCCGTGGGTGCTGGCGATCACCACGCCTTACTGCGATGCCGCGCAGCGAAATGCGTTCTTCGACCGTCAGAGGCACGAACTGACCCGGATGGGTCTGTTGTCACAAGACGGTGCCGTCAATCCGGCGGTCGCCGACTGGATCAGAGTGGTGTGCTTCCCGGACCGGTGGCTCGACCTGCGCTATCTGGGGCCCACCCCGGACACTCCGGACAGGGGCACCGGCGAACTGCTGCGCGGCGTCGTCGCGCAGCGTGCCGACAATGCCGGTAAGACCTCCACGGCCCCCAAGGCCCCGAGAACGATTGTCGCGCTGCGCAGCGCGCAGTTGATCACGTTTACCGCGATGGATGTTGACGACCCCCGGGCGCTTGTCCCCGTCCTCGGTGTCGGGCTGCAGCAGCGGCCGCCGGCCCGGTTCGAGGAGTTCAGCATGCCGACGCGCGTCGGCGCCCGGGCCGACGAGCGGCTGCGGTCCGGCGCGCCGCTCGGGGAAGTCTTTGACTACCTGGGTATCCCGGCATCGGCACGACCGGTGGTGGAGTCGGTCTTCTCCGGGTCGCGCAGCTACGTCGAGATCGTCGCCGGCTGCAACCGCGACGGCCGGCACACCACCACCGAGGTCGGCTTGAGCATTGTCGACACCACCGCGGGCCGGGTGCTGGTCAGTCCGTCCCGGGCATTCGACGGCGAGTGGGTCTCGACGTTCAGCCCCGGGACACCCTTTGCGACCGCCGTCGCGATCGAACAGTTGATCGCCTGCTTGCCGGATGGGCAGTGGTTCCCCGGCCAGCGGCTGTCCCGAGATTTTTCTGCCCAACCCTCATAACGGAAATCAGAAAGAGAGCATGATGTCCCAGCAACGGCCCCAGCGTCTTTGGAGGGCCCAGTGATGTCCGGCACCGTCATGCCGATTGTCCGCGTCGCGATTCTCGCGGACAGCCGGTTGACGGAGATGGCTCTGCCCGCCGAGTTGCCGCTACGTGAAATCCTGCCCGCGGTGCGGCGTTTGGTGGCTCCCGCGGCGCAAACCGGTGATGCCGGTGAAGCCGACTCCGGTGCGGCTTCCCACCTGAGCCTGGCGCCCATTGGTGGGGCGCCGTTCAGCCTGGACGCCAGCCTGGACACCGTCGGAGTCGTCGACGGTGATCTGCTCGCGTTGCAGCCGGTGCCCGCCGGTCCGGCCGCGCCGGGCATCGTCGAGGACATCGCCGACGCTGCCATGATCTTCTCGAGCTCCCGGCGCAACCCCTGGGGCACGACGCATATCCAGCGCGGAGCGCTGGCCGCGGTGATCGGCGTGGCTCTCGTGGCAACCGGCCTGGCGGTCACCCACCGGGTCGCCACCGGTGCGCTGGCCGGACTGCTGGCGGTCAGCGGGATCGCTGCGGTCATGGCGCTGGCCGGCTTGCTGGTCGCCGCTCGCTGCGCACGTACGGGTATCGCGCTGTCGATCGCTGCACTGGTGCCCATCGGCGCTGCGTTGACGCTGGCGGTACCTGGAAGATTCGGACCGGCGCAGGTATTGCTCGGGGCTGCGGGCGTAACCGCGTGGTCGCTGATCGCCCTGATGGTTTCCACCGCGGAGCGGGAGCGTGTCGTCGCCTTCTTCACCGCGGTGGCGGTGGTCGGGGCGGGCGTGGTGCTGGCGACTGGTGCTGAATTGCTATGGCAGCTGCCGATACTGGACATCGGCTGCGGGCTGATTGTGGCTGCTCTGTTGGTCACCATCCAGGCGGCTCAGCTTTCGGCGCTGTGGGCGCGGTTCCCGTTGCCGGTAATCCCGGCACCGGGGGATCCCACCCCGTCGGCTCCGTCGTTACGGGTGCTGGAGGACCTGCCGCGGCGGGTGCGCGTCAGTGACGCCCATCAGAGCGGTTTCATCGCCGGAGCCGTGCTGCTCAGCGTCCTGGGATCGGTGGCGATCGTGTTGCGGCCCGAGACCCTGAGTGGTTCGGCGAGTCCGATGGGCTGGTACGTGGTGGCGGCAACCGCGGCCGCAGCCACGCTGCGCGCCCGGGTGTGGGATTCGGCCGCGTGCAAGGCATGGTTGCTCGCCCAGCCCTATCTGGTGGCCGGAGTCCTGTTGGTGCTCTACACCGCGACCGGACGCTATGTCGCCGCGCTCGGCGCGGTGCTGGTGCTCGCAGTGCTCGCGCTGGCGTGGATCGTCGTGGCCCTGAACCCACGCATCGCCTCACCGGATGGCTACTCGCTGCCGCTGCGGCGGCTGCTGGGCTTCGTCGCCGCCGGCCTGGATGCCTCGCTGATCCCGGTCATGGCCTACCTGGTGGGTTTGTTCAGCTGGGTGCTCAATCGATGATGCGTGTCGGTTCGGCCTGCCTCACCGCAACTCTGGTTGCTTTACAGGCAGGGACGGTGTGGGCGGCGCCGCAGGCGCTGGCGATCAGCCCGCCGGTGGTCGACGCCGCGGCGCAACCTCCGAGCGGGACCCCGGGACCCGTGCAGCCGATGGAGCAACGCGGCCCGTGCAGCGTCTCCGGGCTCATTCCCGGTACCGATACCGGCGTCCCGACACCCAGCCAGGCGATGCTGAATCTTCCTGCGGCGTGGCAGTTTTCCCGCGGCGAAGGCCAGCTGGTGGCGATCATCGACACCGGGGTACGGCCAGGCCCGCGACTGCCTAACGTCGATCCCGGCGGTGACTTCGTGGACTCGACTGACGGCCTGACCGACTGCGACGGGCATGGCACCCTGGTCGCCGGGGTTGTCGCCGGCCAGCCCGGTGACGACGGCTTCTCGGGAGTCGCGCCCGCGGCGCGGGTGCTGTCCGTCAGGGTGACCTCGGCCAAGTTTTCACCGCGGACTCCGGGCGGCGATCCGACGCTGGCGCGGGCGTCCCTCGATATCGTGGCGCTGGGCCGCGCGATCGTGCATGCGGCCGACCTCGGCGCCCGGGTGATCAACATCTCCGCGATAACCTGCCTGCCCGCTGATAAGACGGTCGACCAGGTCGCACTCGGCGCGGCGATCCGCTATGCGGCAGTGGACAAGGACGCGGTGATCGTGGCCGCCGCCGGCAACAGCGGACCGACCGGATCGGTCGCCGGCGGAACGTCCTGCCAGTCCAATCCGCTGACCGACCTGAGCCGTCCGGACGATCCGCGGAACTGGGCGGGCGTCACGTCGGTCTCCATCCCGTCGTGGTGGCAGCCCTACGTGTTGTCGGTGGCTGCACTGACACCGGACGGCCAGCCATCGAAATTCACCATGGCCGGGCCGTGGGTGGGCATCGCGGCACCCGGCGAAAACATCGCGTCGGTGAGCAACGGAGACGACGGCGGCCTGGCCAACGGCCTGCCCGACGACCACCAGCAGCTGGTCGCCCTCAGCGGCACCAGCTACGCGGCCGGCTACGTCTCCGGCGTCGCCGCGCTGCTCCGCAGCAAGTATCCCGGACTGACGGCGACGGAGGTGGTGCGCCGCATCACCGCCACCGCGCACAACGGCGCCCGGGAACCCTCGAACGTCGTCGGCGCCGGCAACCTTGACCCGGTGGCGGCCCTGACCTGGGAACTGCCCGCCGGCACCCGACCGGGTGCCGAAACCGGGCTAGCACCGACAAAGCCAGTGGCCGTCCCGCCGGCACCGGCGCCGAAGGACACCACACCGCGAAACGTCGCATTCGCCGGGGCCGCTGCGCTGACCCTGCTTGTCGCGATCACAGCAGCGACCGTCGCGATTTCGCGCCGACGTAAGGAGCCCACCCCGTGAGGTTGAATCGATCGATGCTCACCCCTGTCTGGCCAACGAGCGGGAGGCTCACCCTGGCGCTGCTGGCCGTGGTGCCCGCGGTGATGGCCTACCCCTGGCAGTCCACACGCGACTACTGGCTGCTCGGCATCGCGGCCGCCGTAGTGATCCTGTTGTTCGGCTGGTGGCGCGGACTGCGCTTCACGACGATCCTGCGCCGCCGGCTGGCGATGATGCGCCGTCGCCGGCGTTCTGCTCCCGAGTCCGGAACCGATACGCGCACAACGGTGCTGTTGCGGATCGGACCGCCGGCCTCCGACTCCGACGTGCTCCCGCTGCCGCTGATCGCCCGATACCTGAACTGCTACGGTGTTCGCGCCGACACGATCCGAATCACCAGCCGCGACAGCGCATCCGACGAACGGCAGACCTGGATCGGGCTGACGGTGTCGGCCGCCGATAATCTCGCGGCGCTGCAGGCCCGCTCCTCGCGAATCCCGTTGCACGAGACCGCCCAGGTTGCGGCGCGCCGGCTCGCCGACCACCTGCGCGAAATCGGCTGGGAAGCCGGCACAGTTGTGTCCGAAGACATCCCGCAGTTGATCGCCCCGGACTCCCGCGAAACTTGGCGCGGGGTGCGGCACAGCGACTCGGATTACGTTGCGGCATACCGGGTCAGTGTGGACGTTGCGTTGCCTGAAACCTTGGACGCGATCCGGTCGCATCCGGCGCGCGAGACCTGGACTGCGCTGGAGGTCGCCGGCCCCCCCGGATCAGGAAGCGGATCGGGAACCCATTACACGGTTGCGGCTGCATGCGCCTTCCGGACCGATACGCAGCCCGGGGGCGCCGCGCCGCTGGCCGGCCTGACCCCGCAACGCGGAAGCCAGCGGCCGGCGTTGATGGCATTGAATCCGTCGTCCACACAGCGACTCGACGGGCACACCGATGCATCCGCAGACCTGCTGACACGACTGGCGTGGCCCACTCCTGCCGCGGGGGCCCACCGCGCACCGCTCACCGAAGCTGCTAGTCGAACATGAAGCCGTGCAGGAACTCCGTCATCCGCCGGAGATAATCCAGCTGACTCACGTGCAAGACGTGACTGCCGGGGAACCAGTGCAGCGCGCAGTGATCCCAATGGTCCCAGAGCATTACGGCCTGGTCAGGTGGAGCCATCCGATCGCCTAGGCCGGTGATGATCATCCGGCGGTTCTTGGGCAACAGCGGCCGGTAGTTCAGTGGGCCGTGGTAGGCCAGTCCGGCGCTTAACTCTGCACGGCTGATGTTGGACAGCCGCAGTCCCAGCCGGACGAGTTTGTTGGCCGGGAACCATTCGTCGAAAATCCTCGCGGGGGTGACGACGGGGCAGTTGGGGATGACGGCCTCGAGCCGGTTCTCGACCGAAGCCACCAGCGCGGAGGTGTAGCCGCCCAGCGATATGCCGGTCAATGCAATCCGCTCGACGCCGGTGTAACGCAGGTAGTCCACGATAGAACGAAAGTCGCACACCGCCTGAGCCATCGCCTCGGCGAAACCACTCAAGCCGCCGGCAAAATAACCGTAACCACTGAACGGCGAGAGCTTTTCGGCCCGCTTGCCGTGAAATGGCAACGTGTACAACAGAACATCGTAGCCGGACCGGAAATACCACGGCAGCGAGAAGAACAGTCCGTTGGCCAGGTAGGACGAGCCCATGAAGCCGTGGATGACACACAGCGTGGGACGTGGTCCGTCGTCGTGGCGCCAGTGCTGCGCACGCACGATGTTGTTGGCGCTCAACGCACTCCACTGCGCGCGCATATTGGGGTTGATGGCGCGAAAGCTGCTGGCGAATGAGATGTTGTCGACGCTGCCGCGCACGATGCGATGCGCGAGTGCGCTGGCCCGCCGGGACGAGACCTCGGGCAATTCCGTCGGCGCCGGAAACGACTTCGCCGGATCATGTTCGGCCCCGAGTTCGGCGTAGAAACCCAGGTTGCTGCGCTCGCTGCCGGAATCGACACGGCGCAGGGTGCCGGCGACAACGGCCGGAGCCACCGTCGTGGAGAGCGCCGAGGCGACCGCGGTGCGCAGCGCCACATCGCCGATCGCCGACGCCTCGACGACGATGCGCTGGCGGACCGACAGTGCCGAGCGGGGGGGTAACCCCGCGGCGCCGGCGTCGGCACCGGGCACGTCGGGAATCGGGACCGGCGGATCGACTGGATCGGCCCCAGGCCTCCCCGACATCCCTGAAAACTCAGACATCTCGCCGATGGTATCCCGGCGATCCTCCCGAGCGCCGGCGGATTCGACAGTATCGTCAATTTCTCCACCGGTCGGGTGCGCACTCCGGACGTGTCCGGTAATACGGTTTGTCTATAGAAGCTGACGAGCGACGGTGTGATCAGGAGGACCGATATGTGGGATCCCGACGTCTACCTGGCTTTTGCGGATCATCGCAGCCGTCCGTTCTACGACCTCATGTCGCGGGTGGGTGCCGACCGGCCACGCCGGGTGGTTGACCTCGGTTGCGGTCCCGGCCACCTGACGCGCCACCTGGCGCGACGCTGGCCCGGCGCGGCGATCGAGGCATTGGACAGCTCACCGCAGATGGTCGCCGCCGCCCGGGAACGCGGGATCGATGCCACCACAGGTGACTTGCGGACCTGGAAGCCCCGGCCTGACACCGATGTCGTGGTCAGCAACGCCGCCTTGCACTGGGCGCCCGAGCATTCCGAACTGCTGGTCCGGTGGGCAGGTGCACTGGCGGCCGGATCGTGGATCGCCGTTCAGATCCCGGCCAACTTCGAGGCACCGTCGCATGCCGCGGTACGGGCGTTGGCCCGCCGGGAACCCTACGCAAAGATCCTGCGCGACGTACCGTTTCGAGTGGGGGCGGTGGTCCAGCCGCCGACACATTACGCCGATCTGCTGATGGACGCCGGTTGTAAGGTCGATGTCTGGGAGACCACGTACCTGCACCAGCTCACGGGTGAGTACCCGGTGCTGGATTGGATCACCGGCACCGCGCTCGTCCCGGTGCGCGAGCGGCTGGACGACGCGGGCTGGCAACAGTTCCGCCAGGAGCTCATCCCGCTGCTGGACGACGCGTACCCGCCCCGGACCGACGGTACGACGATCTTCCCGTTCCGGCGGCTGTTCATCGTCGCCGAGGTTGGCGGGGCGCGCCGCTCAGCTGGGTAGCCCGGTCGACCCACTCGCTAGTGATTGGCCGGCGTGACTTCTTCGTCGATGCCGCGGTCGATGGCGATTGCCGACCTGCTGGTTGGCGTCGGGTGATGGATCTGCAGATACCTTTGGGTGTAGCGCTCCGCGATGCGGGAACCGGCGAAATCCGAAGGTATGACGTCGCCGGTGCGTTGACGCCAATCATGAAGTTGGACCGCAAGATCCGCTGCGATCGCCTCCATGTCCTGGATGTCGTCACCGACCAGCAGATTGGTGGTCTCGGTGGGGTCGGCGCGCAGATCGTACAGTTCCCGTTCTGGACGCGGCGCCTTGACGAACGGCGCGACGGCCAGTCCGGACGGGCTTTCACCGATATCCCACGGCAGGTCCAGCAATGGGCGGGGGACGTAGTTCTCGATGTAGCTGTATTCCTTTGTCCGGATCGCCCGAATCGGATCGAACGAGTCGTGATAGGTCTTCATCGTGTACACATGGTCGCGGACCGGTTCGCTATGGCCGTCCGGCGCGATGAAGGTGTGCGCGTGTGACAGGCCCTCGACGTCGGCCGGGATGTCGAGCCCGAGCAGGCCCAGCAGCGTCGGCAGCAGGTCGACGCCACTGAACAACTCGTCGTAGACGCAGGGTGCCGCAGCGCGGCGGGTGGGCGGACGGATGATCACCGCAATGCCGGTTCCGGCGTCGTACAGCGTGGATTTCGCGCGCGGCAATGCCGGGCCGTGATCGGTGAGGAACACCACCCAGGTGCTGGCGTCCAGTCCGGTTTCGGCGAGCGTGTCCAGAATCCGGCCGACAGCTGCGTCTGCCGTGTTGATGGACCCGTAGAAGTCGGCGAGGTCCTGGCGCACTTCGGGGGTGTCGGGCAGATAGTCGGGCAGGGTGACGGTCGCGGTGTCGGCCGGTTCGTAGCGTTCGCGCGGGTAGGGCCGATGGGTTTCGAAGAACCCGGCCGTGAGCAGGAACGGTTGGCCGGAAAGCGCCGGGACGCGCTTCTGCAGCCATTCCTGGACTTTCTCAACCACGTATTCGCAGTAGGAGTTCGACACGTCGAATTCGTCGAAGCCCAGCCGCGGCGGGTACGACGTCTCGTGTTGCATACCGAAAAGAGCTGAGTACCAACCCGATTCGGATAGCAATTGGGGCAGCGTCCGGACTCCGGTGCGGTATTCCCAGCCGTGATGGGCCAGGCCGACCAGACCATTGCTCTGCGGGTAGCGACCGGTGAACAGGGATCCACGCGACGGCGAGCACAGCGGCGCGGTGGCATGGGCCCTGGTGAACAGCATGCCCTCGGCGGCAAGCTGGTCCAGCCGCGGGCTCACGACATCCGGGTGACCGTAAACGCCGAGGTAGCGCCCCAGGTCGTGCCAGTGCACGATCAGCACATTGTCTTTTTTTATGCCGGCACCCTCACCTGTCATATCTGCCACCTCTCCAGCGTGCCCTCGCGACCGGCGACGATACCTCAGCCCCTACCGGCCGCCGTCGGCTCGATCCGGCGGTGGCTGACCCCATCGGTTCTCCGAGACGAACTCCGCCAGTGGTCGTGCGACGGCCCAGCCGTCCAATTCCAGTGCGGGCCGATCCGGAAACTCGGGCACTGGGCCCAGACACAGGATTGCCACCGGTTCGGCATCGACGGGCATCTCCAGCAGGGCCGCCAACCGCTGCGGGTCGAACAGGGACACCCAGCCCATGCCGAGGCCTTCGGAGCGAGCCGCAAGCCACAGATTCTGGATTGCGCAGGACACCGACGCCAGATCCATCTGCGGTAGCGTGCGCCGGCCGAAGATGTGGGCATCGCGGTCGTCGCACAGCGCCACCACCATCAGCTCGGCGCACTCGAGAATGCCCTCGACCTTCAGCGCCAGAAACTCCTCGGCCCGTTGGCCGAGGGCTCGGGCAGTCAGCGCGCGCTCTTCGTCGACGAGTTCGTGGATGCTTGCCCGCACCACCTCGTCGGTGATCCGGATGAAGCGCCACGGCTGCATCAGGCCGACGCTGGGTGCGGCGTGCGCGGCCTGCAGCAGGCGTGCCAGCACTTCCTCGGGCACCACGCCGCCGGGTCGGAAGCGGCGCATGTCTCGCCGTTCGGAGATCACGCGGTACACCGCCTGCCGCTCTTGTGCAGTGAACGCGTAATCGGGCATACAGCCATCGTAGAAATGTGAAGACTGGGACGAACACCATGAAGACGGGGAAGAAGGGCCGGATATGACGATCACGGACTATAGGTAACGCCGACCGCGCGGAAGACGTATTCAGGCGGCACGTCGAATGCCAGCGAACGCAGCGGCAGGCGGGTGAGCACAACCTCGGGGATATCTGTCTTGTAGTGCAGCGAGAGTTCGCCGTGGAACCTTGGATCGACGTTGGCAACGTCGAGATCGAGTTGCAGACCCGTCGAGGAGATCTCGGCTTTTGCGGCGCCGGTCTGTGGCGAGTCCCAGCGCACGTCGATGGCGCGGCCGGCCAGCTTGGGCAGCGACGACAGCGTGCCCAGCACCCGCAGTGAGGTGAAGGCCAGCGCACCCGGGTAGCTGGCGACACTGTGCGACGCCCGCAGACCCGGGATCACGCCGGTGAACCGCCTGGTGACCGCGACGTACTCTTCGAGATAGATGAGCCCTTCGGCTTCGATCTGAGCCCGAATATCGACGGGCAGTTTGCCGATGCCGAACAGCCTGCGAAAAATCACTGCCATGACGCCAGTATGGAGCCGTTTCGTCGGCTCCGCACCGATGCTGGTATCCGTTTAGGCATGATTCGCCCAAGGACCACTCTGTCCGTTCTTCTCGCCGTGGCCGCCGTGGTGATCTATGCCGTGCTGTGGGTCGGGCACCGCCAGAACTGGGGTTGGTTGCACAGCCTGGACTGGTCGTTGTTGAACGCGGCGCACGACGTTGGGATCAAGCACCCGGCATGGGTGCGGTTCTGGGATGTCGTGTCCTTTGTCCTGGGTCCGATCCCGACGCGGCTGCTGGGTTTGGTGGCCGCGGTGATCGCGCTGGTGCAGCGCCAGGTGCGGATGGCGCTGTTGCTGTTGGCCTGTGCGCCGCTCAACGGATTCGTGACGATGGCGGCCAAAGGTCTGGCCGACCGGCCGCGACCGGCGACTGCCTTGGTAACCGCATCCTCTACCTCGTTCCCGTCCGGTCATGCGCTCGAGTTGGTGGCCGGTGTGCTCGCGCTGCTGACCTTCCTGCTGCCGATGACGAAACGCCGGTGGATACGAGTCGTCGCGGTCGCGGCGGCCGCGCTGAGCATGGTGACGGTCGGCATAGCCCGGGTGGCATTGAATGTGCATCACCCGTCTGACGTGGTCGCAGGCTGGTCGCTGGGATATCTGTATTTCCTGGTTTGCCTATGGGTATTTCGGCCGGTACCGATAGGCGCCGATGACCCGGCCCGGCTCGCCAGGGCTGGCTAAAGACTTGCTGCGCTGCGCCTTCCGCTTTATCACGGCGCAGTGACCCAACCGCACCCCAACCTTTACTTGACCTCGAGGTTAGCCCGCCTGACGATGAAACGATGCGCCGACTGGGAGCTCTGCTGTGTGCTGCGGTGTGCATGGGCGGTGCGGCCGTGGGGCTCGCGCCGGTGACGGCGGCGGCGGGTAACCCGTGGTTCGCGAACTCGGTCGGCAATGCCACGCAGGTGGTTTCGGTTGTCTCAACCGGCGGCTCGGCCGCGAAGATGGATGTCTACCAGCGTACGGCCGCCGGCTGGCAACCGCTCAAGACCGGGATCTCCACCCATGTCGGTTCGGCGGGCATGGCGCCGCAAGCAAAGAGCGGGTATCCAGCCACCCCCATGGGGGTCTACAGCCTCGACTCCGCCTTCGGTACTGCGCCGAATCCCGGTGGCGGACTTCCGTACACCCAAGTCGGACCCAACCACTGGTGGAGTGGAGACGACCATAGCCCCACCTTCAACAGCATGCAGGTGTGCCAGAAGGCTCAATGTCGGTTCAATACGGCCGAAAGCGAGAACCTGCAAATCCCGCAGTACAAGCATTCGGTGGTGATGGGCGTCAACAAGAACAAGATTCCGGGCGGCGGCTCCGCGTTCTTCTTTCACAC
Organism: uncultured Actinomycetota bacterium; assembly: GCA_963763005.1. Taxonomy (GTDB): domain Bacteria; phylum Actinomycetota; class Actinomycetes; order Mycobacteriales; family Mycobacteriaceae; genus Mycobacterium. The sequence goes on along the minus strand of CAVXMI010000002.1, from coordinate 352,851 downwards.
CACCGACGGCGGTCCCACCGCGGGTTGCGTGGCGATCGATGATGCCACGCTGGTGCAGATCATCCGCTGGCTGCGGCCCGGTGCGGTGATCGCGATCGCGAAATAGCCGGTCCGTTCAATCAGCCTTCTCATCGGCCAGAGCGCGACCGGGTCTCAGCGTGAAACCGATGTCCGCCACCGACATCGTCGCCTCATAAGTGCGGTCGTAACCGGTTGCGCTGATCCGCCAACCGCCGGTGGTGCGCCGGTACTGGTCGCGGTAGAACGCCGCGCCGATCAGCATGAAATTGGCTTCGGCAACGATGACCCGATCCTGCAGATACCAGCTCCCCGTTGCCGTGTCGCCGGTCACCGTGATTTCGGGATGGGTCACCCGGTGTTCGGTGATGATGTTCGGGCCCAGTGCTGATCGCATGAAGTCCACCACGTCGGCGCGGTTGGTGAAGTGCAGTTCCTTACCCATCGATGACCCGTAGTCGCCGCGCACGTCCTCGGTCAGTGTGTCGGCGAAGTCTTCCCAGTGCTTGGTGTCCAGCGCGCGCAGGTACCGGTACTTGACCCGCTTGATTGCTTCGACATCGGCCATGGGAAAGGCCGGGGCATCGTTCGGGGAATCAGGAAGGCTCATCACGCCATTGCAGCACGTTCGCCGGCAACACTATCGTCGGGGCATGAGTCAATCCCGATACGCGGGGTTGTCCCGCACTGAGCTGGCAATTCTGGTACCCGAACTGCTCCTCATCGGGCACATGATCGACCGTTCCGGCATGGCCTGGTGCATCCAGTCGTTCGGTCGCGAGGAGATGTTGCAGATCGCCGTCGAGGAGTGGGCGGGCGCCAGTCCGGTCTACGCCAAACGCATGCAACGGGCGCTGAACTTCGAGGGCGACGACGTCCCCACCATCTTCAAAGGCCTGCAGCTCGACATCGGCGCTCCGCCGCAGTTCATGGACTTCCGTTACACCATCCACGACCGTTGGCACGGCGAATTCCACCTCGACCACTGCGGCGCGCTGCTCGACGTCGAGCCGATGGGCGACGAGTACGTCTTCGGGATGTGCCACACCATTGAAGACCCGACGTTTGACGCCACCGCGTTCGCGACCAACCCGCACGCGCAGATGCGCCCCATCCATCGGCCGCCGCGGGTGCCGTCGGATCGGCATCCGCACTGCGCGTGGACCGTCATCATCGACGAGTCCCATCCCGTGGTCGAGGGCATTCCGGCGCTGGACGTGGTTCGTGAAAGCCGCGCTGCCACCTGGGAATTGGCGGCCATTGACACTTCGGACGAAGGACTGGCGGACTACTCGGGCCCGCTGCTGTCCGATCTCGACTTCAGTGCGTTCTCACACTCGGCGCTGGTGCGGATGGCTGACGAAGTGTGCCTGCAGATGCACCTGCTCTATCTGTCGTTCGCCATCGCAGTCCGGCAGCGGGCCGGTGACCCAGGGCCGGCGCAGGACGAACTGGCCGTCTCGGTGGGCACTCGCCAGTTGACCGGCGTGGCCGGGCTTGGCGCAGAACGCATTCACCGCGCACTGGGATTGCCCGGAGGAATCGAAGGCGCGTTGCGGGTGTTTCAGTTGCACCCGCTGTTCAACCCGGCCGGTTATGTCGTGGCCGAGACAGCGGGGGACCGGTTGGTGGTGCACCGGTCGCCGGCCCACGACGACGGCGCCTGGATTTCGCTGTGCACACCCGAATCGGTGCAGCCACTGCAGGCGATCGCCACCGCTGTCGACCCGCAAATCCAGGTTCGGGTCAGCGGAACAGACACCGACTGGACCGCTGAGCTGGTGGAAACCGATACCCCGGCGACCGAACTGCCGGAGGTGTTGGTGGCCAAGGTAAGTCGCGGGTCGGCATTCCAGTTCGAGCCGAGGCGTTCGCTGCCGCTCACCGCGGTGTGACTCGACGCAATCTGTCAAGGTGGTGCCGGTACCGCTTCGGTGACGACACGGCATCGACCGCATACCAATGAGGTTGGGACCGAACTGCATACGGGCCGTCCGTGGCTATGGTTAACGCTGGCCACCGACCCCTTTCGATGAAAGTCTGCGCCCTATGTACGACCCGCTGGGGTTGTCGATCGGGACCATCAACCTGGTCGCAGCATGTGATGCGAGTCCACCGGTTTCGCGTCGCGCTGTGCTGACACTTTATCCGCACCGCGCGCCGAAAGTCGGTGTACCCGGTGAGAACCCGAGCTCCACCCAGCCCGGTACCCTGATGAGTGGCTTTGTGGAACGCATCGGTGACTCGGTGGCGCTCGTGTCCCCCGACGGATCCGCTCACGACCCTGATCTTCTGACGGTCGAGGCGCTGGATGCGATGGTCGTTGCCGCCGGTGCGGACGCGAGTTCCTCGGAGATCGCGATTGCCTTTCCCGCTCACTGGAAACCGGAAACTGTACAGGCACTGCGCAACGGATTGCGGACGCATGTCGGCTTCGTCCGCAGCGGCATGGCGCCGCGTCTTGTCCCGGACGCAATCGCGGCGTTGACGGCGGTGAACTCCGAATTGGGCCTTCCCGCCGGCGGGGTGGTAGGGCTGCTCGATTTCGGCGGCTCCGGCACGTACGTCACGTTGGTGGAGACCAAGGCGGATTTCGAGCCCGTCAGCGCCACAATGCGTTACGAGGATCTCTCCGGGAACCAGATCGACCAGGCGTTGCTGCTCCATGTCATTGACGAACTCGGCCACGATGACATCGATCCGGCCGGTACCGCCGCCGTAGGCCAACTCGGCAAACTCAGGGAGCAGTGCCGTGAGGCCAAGGAGCGGTTGTCCACCGATGCCGTCACGGAATTGGCCGCTGAGCTTTCGGGATCCATTATCGGCATTCAGGTCACCCGCGAAAAGCTTGAAGATCTGATCCAGGATCGGCTGACCGGCTTCATCTACGCGTTCGACGACATGCTGGCGCGCAACAACGCGAGCTGGGCGGACCTTGCGGCCGTAGTCACGGTCGGCGGTGGTGCCAGTATCCCGCTTGTCACTCAACGCCTTTCGTCCCACACCCGTCTACCGGTGCTGACCGCGTCGCAACCCGCGTGCGCGGCGGCGACGGGCTCCCTGTTGCTCGCTACCCGCGGGGAACGGCTCGATTTTCGGACGCGGACGTCCATGGGCCTGATGGCGGCGGCTGCAGCCGCTTCCGGCGCCAGCGTGATCGAACTGCCGGCCGGCGACGTGATGGTGATCGACCAGGATGCGTTGACGGATCGCGAGTTGGCCTGGTCGCAGACCGAGTTCCCGGGCGACGTGCCGGTGCGATTCGAGGGCGATTCGTACAACGAAGACAGTCCCTGCTGGTCGATGCGCTTGAACGTGATCGAGGCGTCCAGAGAACCACCGTGGCGGCGTTTCCGGGTGTCTCAGTTGCTCATCGGGCTATGCGCCGTGGTGGCCATGACCGCCATCGGCGGTGTGGCATTCACCTTGACGGCCATGGAGCGGCGCCAGGCCCCCGTGGTTCCCAGTGTTGCGCCCCTGCCGGCGCCGCCGCCCAGTCCCATGGCGCCCAGTCCCATAGCGCCCAGTCCCATAGCGCCCAGTCCCGTCCCGCCGCCCGCCAGCGCCGCGCCGGTCCCCAGTGCTGCATCTGCGCCAACCCGCGTCGCGCCGCCTCCGCCGCCTCCGTCGCCGACGCCGACGCCGACGCCGGTGGTGACGACCACAAAGGCACCGCCGGTCACAACCACGGCGACAACCCCGCCGCCGACCACAACACCAACGACCACCACCACAACGACAACGCCAACGACGACAACTGAGCCCGAGACCACGACAGAGCCGCCGCCCACCACGTCGACGGTAAAGATGACGACGGAGTGGTTGCACGTCCCGCTGATACCGGTACCGATACCGATACCGGTACAGGTTCCGCAGAACCAGGTCCCGCAGGATCCGGGCCCGCAGAACCCGTTCCTGAGCCCCGGCACCCCGTGATCTCGGGCCCGGCGCGTCGCAAGCTCATTTGAGCTCGATCAGAATTGATCCGCGTCCGGCTGCACGCGAGTAGGCTGTGAACTGGCAAAACTGCATAACGTGCCAGCTAATCCGGATGTAATGGTCGCACCGGCGGTGCGGCGAGAGAATTGTCGACAGCGGACCGCGCGGTGCGCTCGTCCGCCCAGACCCCAGGGCTAGCTAGCAAATGGCGTGGGAGGGGTTATGGACATCGTCCTTGGGGTATCGATGGAGCCCTCAGCGGTCCGCTTGGTGCTGATCGAAGGCGTGAATGCGGACGGTGTCACCGTCGAGGAAGACAACTTCGAGGTCGCTTCGGCCGACGGTTCGGCAACTTCGGGTGCGGCCGCGCAAGCGATTGCCGCGCTCATCGGCACCCGCGAAGCCGCAGCCGAGGGCGGCTACCAGCTGACGTCGACGGGGGTGACGTGGACGAACCCCGCCGAGGTTGCCGTGCTGCGTGCCGAGCTCGCCGCCCGCGACGTCGGAAGCGTCATGCTGGTCTCCCCGCTGCTGGCGGCGGCCGCATTGGCGCAGACGGTGGGCTTCGCGCTCGATTACGAGCACGTCGCGATGTTGTTCGTCGAGGCCGACAGCGCGACGCTGGCCGTCGTCGATGTCGCCGACGGCTCGATCGTCGATCTGCACCGGCAGTCTCTGGACCGCGCTCGCTGCGCCACCGCAGCCGAGCTGGTGCCGATGGTCGCCGGACTGGATGCGCCGGGGTCGCGGGCGGATGGCGTGTTCGTCATCGGCTGTGGGGTCGACATCGTCCCGATCAAGCCCGCGCTGGAGGCGGCGACATCGCTTGTGGTGAGCGCTCCGGAGGAGCCGGACATGGCGCTGGCCCGGGGGGCGGCGCTGGCGTCGGCGAATGCGCCGCTGTTCGCGTCGTCGACGGCTGCGCTGGCCTACGCGCTGGATCCGGGCACCGGTGAGGTGAACCCTGGTGGGCTCACTCCGAGCTACCTCGATGTCTGCGCCAATGCGGATCTGGGCCAGCGAGCGCTGGCTTACAGCGCCCTGGACGACGACGAAGAAGACACAGAGCGCAGGCGCAGGCCCCTCGTGCTGGCCGGTAGCGCAATGGTCGGGGTGGCCGCCGTTGTGGCCGGGGTGCTGGTGGTTTCGCTGACGTCGGACGTTCGGCCGGCGGCCGCTGCGCCGCGCAGCCCGCACGAAAGCGCCAGCACCCCGGCTCAAATGCCGGCTCGAATGCCGGCGACTTCGGCGCAGGTGCCGTTGCCGGCTCCCAGCTCTCCGCCGGCCGTGACCCCGGTGGAGGTGGCTGCCCCGCCTGCGCCGCCGCCGGTGGTGCAGCAGGCGCCGCGCACGGTCGTGAAGCCGCCGCAGAACATGGCGCCCGCGACACAGCCCCGTCGGGCACCAGTCCGCCGAGCGCCCACGCCGACCCCCGTGCAGGCTGCGTCACCGGCCACCCCGCCGCCGGCCTCGGCGCCTGCACCGGCTCCGGCAGCTCCTGTGGTGCCTGCGCAGCCGCCGCTGACGATGTACCTGCACCTGCCGTTTATCTCGATTCCGATTCCGATCAACCCGCCACCGCCACCCCCACCGCCGGAACCGGCGCCGGCGGAGCCAGGGCCGTAGGCGCGTGGCGGATCGGTTCGACTGAGCGCAGACTGTGCAGTACCGCTATGAATTGCGAGGAGGTCGCGTGGGCGACAACGGTGCGTTCGGATTTGACCCCGACGACTTCGACCGAGTGATCAGAGAGGGAAGCGAGGGACTGCGCGACGCGTTCGAGCGGATCAGCAGGTTCATCACCGCCCCGGGCGACCGATCAGGGTGGTCGGTGATTTTCGAGGATCTGGCGCGCCGCTCGCGCCCCGCGCCGGAAACTGCGGGCGAGGCCGGTGACGGGGTGTGGGCCATCCACACGGTGGACCCCGACGGCGGCGCCCGCGTCGAGCAGGTGTACGCGACCGAACTGGACGCTCTGCGTGCGAACAAGACCAATACCGACCCCAAGCGGAAAGTCCGCTTCCTGCCGTACGGCATTGCTGTCAGCGTCCTCGACGATCCGTCGAGCGAGACCACCTAACCGGATTTCGCCGCCTGGTCGTCGAGCCGGCCGAATACAAACAAGTGACGGTCCTGTTCGCCGACGTGGTGCGGTCGTGGATATTGCCGCAGCTCTTGGTCCGTCAGCCCTGCTCGACGACGTTCGCTCCGCCGGAGTTGGTGATCTTCGGCGAGCCCGAGTGATACGTGACCTGATTGTTGAGGCCGGAGGCGTCGATGGTGTCGGCGGCGTCGACGGTGACGGTGTTCTGGAAGCCGGACACGGTGAGGCTCGCACAGTGGCCGGTGATGACGACCGTGTTGGAAACCCCGCTGACGCTGACGATGCTGTCGTTGCAGGCGATCGTCTTGTCCTCGTTGACGCCGGCGACGCTGAGACTGCCGCCCGCCGGTGGAGCAGGTGATGTCGCTGGGCTATGCGGGGTGTTCCTGGGCGAGCCGCTAATTGCCGAAGTGCTCGGAGTGGGGGACAGAACGACAAAGCCACGCGAAATCCGGTTTGCGCTGTAGGCGACGATGCCGCCTACCAGAGCCAGCGTGCCAACGACGAAGACCGCGGCCAAGATCCACCAGATGCGGTTGCCCGAGGAAGTCCGCGGCGTTGAACCGGGGAACGGGCCGCCGTAGCCGAACGAGGGCGGTGGCACTGGACCAGGTGGGGGCGGCGGATAGGGCGGGTAGACAGAGCCGCCGGGTGGCTGCGTAGCTCCCAGTTCGGATGCTCGTGCCGTGTCGGCCAGTGGCCGCTCCAGCTCCCGGATCCGGGCTTCCGGGTCATCCTCTGGGTTCATGCACAGATGCTCCCACACGGGGATCGCGCCGAATAGGCCATGTTCCTTGGGTAGTTTCGGTACCGTGCCGGACTTGTCGAACCGCCAGATCCTGTTGCGTCGCCGCCCCACCGGGCTCCTCCAGCCTGGTGACACCGAGCTGGTCACCGCGCCGGCGCCGGAGCCCGCTGAAGGTGAGGCGCTGGTCCGCACCACCTATGTGGGCATCGACGCCGCCGCCCGGACCTGGCTCGACGACCAGCCCGGCTACCTTCCGCCGGTGCAGCTGGGCGAGGTCATCCGGGCGGCCGGGATCGGCCAGGTCGTCGCGTCCCGCTGCGACGCCTACGCCGTCGGCGACGTGATCACCACGCTGACCGGCTTCCAGGAGTACGTGATTGTCCGCGACGACGTGTTCAGCACGCCCATCCCGGGCGAGGACGACCAGCTGGCGATCATGTCGGTGTACGGCCCGACCGGTGCCACCGCCTACTTCGGGATGACCGACATCGGCCGGCCGCAGCCCGGGGAGACGGTGGTGGTCTCGGCGGCGGCGGGTGCCACCGGATCGGTGGCCGGGCAGATCGCCAAGATCGCCGGAGCCCGGGTGGTGGGCATTGCCGGCGGGCCGCAGAAGTGCCGGGCGGTGGTCGAAGACTTCGGGTTCGACGCGTGCATCGACTACAAGGCGGATGACCTGCCCGCGGCGCTCAAACAGCACTGCCCCCGGCGAGTCGACGTCTACTTCGACAACGTCGGCGGGCCGATCCTCGACGCGGTGCTGGGCCGGCTGGCCCCCAGAGCACGGGTCGTGCTCTGCGGCGTCATCTCCAGCTACCTGACCGGTGAGCACCCGGGGCCGGCCAACTACGTGAACCTGCTCGCCAAGACCGCGCTCATGCAGGGATTCAACGCGCTCGACCAGTGGGGCCGCTTCGACGAGGCCTTCGCCAACCTCCGCCAGTGGGAGGCCGACGGCCGGCTCAAGCACCGGCAGACCGTCTTCGAGGGCATCGAGTCGTGCGTCGACGCCCTCAACGGGCTGTTCACCGGGGCCAACATCGGCAAGACGCTGGTCAAGCTCAGCGAACCCGGTGCCCGCCCTAAATAAGGCCGGGCTCTAGCTTTCTGCCAGAGCGCGGTGCAGCGTCTTCTTGGCGTCGCGCAGGGCTTCCAGGACCTTGGTCCGGGCCTGCGCCAGCTGCTGCTTCTGCTCGTCGGTGCCGGTCCAGGTGATGGTGCGGGCCAGTCCGGCGATTTCGGAGAGTTCCCTGCGGATCTTGAAGACGTCGCCGAACTTAGCTGCCCGCGCCAGGAAGGCCGCAGCGGTCTCGCTGTTGACACCCCGCCACGCCAGCAGGTTCTGGCCGAGCTCGGTCAGGGTGGCCACGCCGTTGTCCACGGTCACCATGCCGCGGCCGGCGAGCAGTCCAATGGCAAGCTCCGCCATCTCCTGGGGCGGAGTGATTTCGCCGCCGGTTTTGTCGGACACCCGCTGCACCACCTGCGCGGCATCGGCCGGCCCGTCGAGCAGCATCGCCGCGGTGCCGAATGTCGCGCGTTTGAGACCACCCCGGCCCGGCCTGCCAAAGGGCGCGCCAAAACCGGGGCCGCCGAAGCCGGGGCCGCCGAAGCCGGGGCCGTCGAATCCGGGGCCACCGCCGAATCCGGGGCCACCGCCGAATCCGGGGCCACCGCCGAATCCGCCGCTGAAGAATCCACCACCAAACATGTCTACTGCTTCCTTTCCCGTGCTGACGACCGTCATCGATATATCAACTTCCTTGATACCAGCGCCGGCGGCAGTGTCAACCAGACATCGGCCCAGCCGGGTGTGGCGAATCCGGACTCGACGAACGGATTCCACACATCGCTGAAGTAGGTCTGCAGGCCGAGGACGTCAACTCGTGCAGATGCCGGTTGGCCTTCACCAGACTGCCGACCATTCGGTCTGTAGTCATGCCCGCCGCCGCCAGTTCCTGAATCTTTGAGCATTGCGTGACATCGCAAACTCAACGCGCCGCCGCCTGGGCTGCTATCGTCCCTTGCCATGCCTGAGATGGACCGTCGCCGAATGATGATCATGGCGGGATTCGGCGCACTGGCGGCCGCGATCCCGGCCCCGAAAGCCCTGGCCAACCCGTCCCGACCGGCAGCGCCGGCGGGTCCGGCCCCGGCGCCCGCCGCACCGGCTGCGGGGGCGCCCGGCGGATTCCTGTGGCAAGACGAGTTCGACGGCCCGGCCGGCTCGGCCCCCGATCCGTCGAAGTGGCAGGTCTCGTCACACCGGACGCCAATCAGGAACCCGGTCGGGTTTGACCGGCCTGAGTTCTTCGGGCAGTACAGCGACAGTCGCCAGAACGTGTTTCTGGACGGCAACTCCAACCTCGTTCTACGCGCCACAAGAAACGGCAACAGCTACTTAGGCGGCCTGGTCCATGGCCTCTGGCGGGGCGGCGTCGGGACCACCTGGGAGGCCCGAATCAAGTTCAACTGCCTCAGTCCCGGCATGTGGCCCGCCTGGTGGTTGTCCAATGACGATCCCGGTCGCAGTGGCGAAATCGACCTGATCGAGTGGTACGGCAACGGGAGCTGGCCGTCGGGAACGACCGTCCACGCAAACGCGGACGGCACGGCGTTCGAGACTTGCCCCATCGGCGTGGACGGCGCCTGGCACAACTGGCGAGTCACGTGGAATCCGAGCGGCATGTATTTCTGGTTGGACTACGCGGACGGCATGCAGCCGTACTTCAGTGTTCCGGCGATCGGCATCGAGGACTTGAACGAGCCCATCCGCGAGTGGCCATTCAACGACCCCGGCTACACGGTGTTTCCGGTCTTGAACCTTGCGGTTGGTGGTTCCGGTGGCGGCGATCCCGGGGCGGGTTCCTACCCGCAGGAGATGCTCGTCGACTGGGTGCGTGTCTTCTAGGGCGCGGCGGACCTGGCTTCCGACCGACGGTGCCAAAGGAGTTGGCAGGATCGGGGCCAATTTCCAGGAGGCATGATGCACGCCGCAGCCACCGCCGAACGATCGCTGGAAGCGCGCACGATGCGCAGGGCCAGCATCCGCATCGTCCCGTTACTGATGGCGTTGTACTTCGTCAACTACCTGGACCGTACCAACCTGGGCATCGCCAAGAACGACATCAGCGAGCACTTGCAGCTGTCAGCGACGATATTCGGCCTGGCGTCAGGCATCTTCTTCATCGGCTACGTGCTGGTTGAGGTTCCCTCCAACCTCGCCCTGGACCGCTACGGCGCCCGCCGCTGGCTGGCGCGTATCGCGGTGTCGTGGGGGATCGTCGTCGTGGCCACCGGGTTCGCGCCGAACGCCGCGACGTTGTTGGTCCTGCGGTTTCTTCTCGGCGTAGCCGAGGCGGGCCTGTTCCCGGGGGTGATCTTCTACCTGAGTTGCTGGTTCCCTCGCGACTATCGGGTCCGCGTCATCGCGCTTTTCATGATGGCCAGCCCTATCGCGGCGGCGGTCGGCACCCCGGTGTCAGCGTGGCTGATCCAGGTCGGCGAGGGGGTGTTCGGGCTGGCGGGCTGGCAGTTCATGATGATCTTCGCCGGTGTTCCGGCGATAGTGCTGGGTGTGATCTGCTGGTTCTACCTGACCGACTGCCCCGGCGACGCGGGATGGCTGCAACCCGACGAACGGCGGTGGCTCGTCGACGTGCTGGCCGAGGAGGAGCGCCAGGTCCGCGGTGGCTTCCACTTTCCACTGCGGCGCGCGCTGACCAGCCCACGGATCTGGGCGCTGGCACTTGTCTACTTCGGTATCGCCTACGGGCTCTATGCGCTGACGTTCTTCCTGCCGTCGATCATTTCGGGGTTCAAGAAGACCTTCGGGGTCGAGTTCTCGATCGTGCAGGTGGGTCTGATCACTGCGATCCCCTACACGTGCGCCGCGGTAGCGATGTATCTCTGGTCGCGTCACGCTGACCGCACGGGCGAGCACGTGTGGCATGTGGCGATCCCGCTTTTCCTTGGCGGGCTGGCCATTCCGGTCGCGCTGTACCTGGGCGGCCCGGCGCTGGTGATGTTGCCGGTGGTGATCACCGCGATGGGGGTGTTCAGTGCCATCCCCAGCTTTTGGGCGTTGCCGACACATTTCCTCACCGGCACCGCGGCGGCGGGTGCGATCGGGCTGATCAACTCGATCGGCAACCTCGGCGGCTTCGCCGCCCCCTATGTCACCGGTGCGCTTGAACAAGGGACCGGAACCGACAAGGCGGGCATGTGGGCGGTCGGCGTGGTGATGCTGATGTCGGCGTTTCTGGTTGTCGTGCTGCGCGCCGCGCCCAGCCCCGATCGGGCGGCAGGTGGTACGAACTGAGCGCCTATCGGTTTCATCGGTGACGCGGCATTGAAGCGGCATTGAAGCGGCATTGAAAGACTCCGACAACGCTGCAGGATGTGACCGTAATCAGCATGATCGTTGTGGGCATCGTCGGACGTGCGCTGACAGGCAAGCTTTTCCCGGCCGACAAAGAGCCTGCGCGATGAACCAACACGCCTGTATTTCTGCGCATCAAGGAATCGGTCTGGAGACAGCATGGAATTTCTGGTCACCATGACCACCCACATTCCCAATGGCACGTCCGAGGACGAGGTCGACGGGGTCCGTGCTCGCGAGGCCGCGCGCTCGCGCGAGCTCGCGGCACAGGGACAGCTGCTCCGCCTGTGGCGCCCGCCGCTGCAGCCGGGCGAATGGCGCACCCTCGGGCTGTTCGCCGCTGATGACGACCGCCAATTGGAGCAGGTGCTCGCCTCGATGCCGCTACGGATCTGGCGCACGGACGACGTCACGGCACTCGGCGCCCACCCGAACGACCCGGTTGGCGCGGGGATAACGATCACGCCGGGCAAGGGGCCGGAGTTTCTGATCACGATGACCGTCACGGTGCCGCCGGGTACCCCGGCTCATGTCGTTGATGACACCACTGCGCGCGAGGGTCACCGAGCCCGTGAGCTGGCCGGGCGGGGACACCTGGTGCGGCTGTGGGCGCTGCCCGGCGGGCCGGACGGCCCGCGCATCCTCGGTCTGTGGCGAGCTCGCGATCCCGGCGAGCTGATGGCCATCCTGGAATCGCTACCGCTTTCGGGCTGGATGACGATCGAGACCACGCCGCTGAGTCCGCATCCCAACGATCCGATCCGCATCGGCTGACCGCAGCTATTCGAATGTATGATCGATGGATGGGTCAGCTCGCGTCGATCGGGTACAACGGGCAACCGGTGCGCGGCCCGTTTCGGGTGCTGCCCAACGGCCTGCAGCTGCACAAGGTTGTCGAGGGGCGGCTGACCTGCTGGGGCATCTGCGAGCGGGGCGACTGGTGGGGGCTGGTGACCTACCCGATCGCCTTCGGGTTCAGGAGAAAAACCTTGGCGCACTGGATAATTGCGTCGCGAGGCGGGGTGGCCGGTCACGATGCCGATGGTGGCCGCCCGGCCGGCGAAGGGTGGGCAGGAAGCCGCACAGTTCCAGGCTCTTCCAGCCTTCCTCGAGCGAAAGACCTGCGGGTAGCGACTGGAATCCCAAGCTTGGATGTTTTCGCTGGCGTAGCGTTCGTCTGGTGAAATCTCCCATAAAACGTGTCGCTCTGAGCACCGGTGGCGGTGACGCGCCGGGACTCAACGCTGTCATCCACGCGGCCACCCTGGCTGCACGAAACCGCGACTGGGATGTCTTAGGGATCCGCGACGGCCTCAACGGCTTGCTGTTGCCGGACGACTATCCCGATGGTGGGCTGATCGAGCTGACGCGTGACAGCGTTCGCGGCATCATCCACCAGGGTGGCACGATCATCGGCACCACCAATCGTGGCAACCCGATCGCCTATCCGGTGCAACAGCGCGACGGCACCTGGATCGAAATCGACCGCACCGAAGAGCTACTCGGCCGCATCGAGGAGCACCGGATCGACGCGTTGATCATGATCGGCGGCGACGGATCGATGTCGATAGGCCAACACCTGCACGAGGCTGGGCTGCGTCTGGTCGGCGTACCCAAGACGATCGACAACGACCTGGAAAAGACGACGTCGACATTCGGCTTCGACTCCGCTGTGGACTTCGCCTCGGAGTGCATCGACCGGCTGTTCCCCACCGCGACCTCGCATGGCCGGATCATCGTGGTGGAGGTGATGGGCCGTTACGCCGGATGGATCGCCCTGAACGCCGGCATGGCGTCGGGGGTGCACGCCATCCTCATCCCCGAGATCCCGTTCAGTCTCGAGCCGGTGGCCGCCTTGATCACCCACCGCGAGCGGCACGGCGCGAAGTTCTCTATCGTCTGCGTCGCCGAGGGCGCCCGGCCGGTGAGCGGAGAGCTATCGATCGTCGGCAAGGCGCCGGGGCAGGCCGAACGCCTCGGCGGCATCGGCGCCAAAGTGGCCGCCGAGCTCCAACAGATGACCGGACGGGAGGCACGCACGGTCGTACTCGGCCACTTGCTGCGGGGCGGTTCACCTACCTCATTCGACCGGTTGCTCGGCCTGCGCTTCGGCGCCGCTGCCGTGCGGGCCCTCGACGAGGGCCAAAGCGGTGTGATGGTGGCTCTCAACCCGCCGACGGTGGACTACGTACCGCTCGCCGAGGCCACCCGCCGGCAGAAGAAGGTCCCGCTCGACTGCGACTCGATACTGACCGCCCGCGATATGGGGATCAACTTCGGCGACGAAATGCCCCGCCAGAGCGCTATTGGACGGTGAGCGCGACGTGGCGGTGCAGGCAGCCACGGCGGCGCCTACGCCGGCACCGCCCCACCTATTCGTGTGTGCCGGCGTCCACGATCTCGCTGCCGAGCACCGACAAGGCGATGTTGGCCAACTGCGTTGGAGGAGTCACGATGCCTCCCCGCGGCGTCCCGGTGTGGGTGTCCTCGCGGTCGCCGACCTCGGTGAGGACGCCAGCCCCGGGGAACGCCTTGACCAGGCCCAGCACCCGCTTGTCCTTGACCCGCCGCCGCACGCGGTCCATCAGGGCCGCGTGGTCGATCGAGTCAAATCGTCGTCCTTGAGCAGCGCCTCCAGTGTTTTGCGGGCGCCGTCGCGGTGCAGCGATTCCAGCGTCCACAGGTACGGCTCGACGAAGCGCGACCGGTCGACGAGGTCACCGAAAACGGAACGGTTCTCGAGAAATGCGGCGGGGTTGTCGCGCTGCGAGCGGGCGATCGGAACCAGAGTGTCCGCGAGTCGGTCCACCACCTCGATCGGTTGGCCGTTCTCGTCGACGCCCTCGGCGTAGCGTGCCCAGCTCGCGACGATCGCCGCCGACAGCCGCACCGGACCTCCGGATCGGAGATTGTCGCGAACCACGGGCAGCAGCCACTTCGGGATGCGGTCGGATGATTCGGCACACAACCTGGCCACCGTGTCGCGGACATACGCGTTGGCGAAGCGTGGGAGGAGTCTGTTCTTGAACTCGGTCAGCCCCGGAATCCGCGTCAGTGTCGGCATCGCCTCAGAATCCATGTAGAGGGTAAGGAATTCAGCGATCACCGGGTCTTGGGCGGCTTCGTGCACCAGCCGGTACCCGGCCAGGTACGCGAAGTAACACAGGCCCTGATGGCTGGCGTTGAGCAGCCGCAGCTTCATCGCCTCGTACGGCGACACGTCGTCGACCAGCTGGACACCCGCCTTGTCCAGCGCGGGCCGGCCGTCACTGAAATCGTCTTCGAGAACCCACATGGCGAACGGCTCCGCGGCGACCGGCCAGGCGTCCGCCACACCGTATTCGGAGTCCAGTCGCTGGATCACCTCGGGTGTGGTGACCGGCGTGATCCGGTCGACCATCGAGTTCGGGAACTTGGTGTTATCTCTCATCCATTGCGCGAGTTCGGGATTGGAGATTTCGGCGTATGACGTGAACGCCCGGCGTGCCACTTCGCCGTTCTCGACGATGTTGTCGCACGACACGACCGTCGGGGACGGAAGGTTCTGCTTACGTCGCCGGTTCAGGGCCTCGGCCACCAACCCGAAGGCGTTGCTCAGCGGTGGTTTGTAGCCGCCCTCGGTGATGGTGAGCGAGATGATCCGGGTGCTCGGAGCGGCGAGCAGCTCTATCACCGCCTCGGGATCATCAGGCGCATAACGGAAGTCGAGGATCGAGCCGATGACTCGCGGTTGCCGGGTGCCGTCGGGGTGTTGCAGGATCAACGTGTACAGGTAGTCCTGGCTGCGCAGCGCATCGCGCATGCGCCGATCATCCGGCAGCACGCCGACACCGCAGATCCCCCAGTCCCGCGCGAGTCCCGCGTTGAGCAGTTTGTCGAGGTACATGGCTTGGTGAGCGCGGTGGAAGCCGCCGACGCCGAAATGCACGATGCCGATGCCGATTTGGCTGCGATCGTACTGCGGGACTGGGATCTCGAGGGCGTTCAAGTTCTGTGTGCCCAGGTTCACTACTGTGACACCTCGACGATCGACTTGATGTTGCCGGGCACTCGGTCGGACTCCAGCGCCGCGGCAGTCTCCTCCAACGGGTACCGGGCTGTCACCATCGCATCCAGCTCCACCAGCCCGGAGCGGATCAACGCGATCGCGGTCGGCCACGTGCTCGCATACCGGAACACGCCGGTGAGCGTCAGCTCGCGGTTCTGGATCAACTGCACCGGAAGCTCCATCGTGGCCGCGCCCATCCCGACCAGCACAGCACGGCCGGCGGGGCGGACGGCGGCCAGGCCGCTCGCGACGGCGTCCGGTGCGCCTGATGCGTCGACGAACGCGTCCACCCCCATGTCGGACACGTCGTCAACCCGGGGGTCCAGCGTGGTGGTCGCGCCGAATCGGGTCGCAAGCTCGCGCCGCTGGGGGTCGACTTCGGTGACGACGACGTCGGTGGCGCCGAACGCGCGGGCGACCTGCGCGGTCATGATGCCGATCGGGCCGGCGCCGGCGATCAGCACCCGTGAGCAGCCGGTGACCGCCGCCTTCCGGATCGCGGCGATTGCGACCGACAGCGGCTCACACAACGCGGCGGCGTCGTCGGACACCGAGTCGGGCACCGGATGCGCGAACGCGGATCCGATCGTGACGTATTCGCACAGCGCGCCGTCCACCGGCGGGGTGCCGAAGAAGCGCATGCGGGGACAGAGGTTGTAGTCGCCGCGGCGCGCCTCGTCACTGTTCGGGTCGGGGTGCTGCGGTTCGATGGACACGCGTTGGCCGACTCGCTGTGGCTGCACGCCCGGCCCGACCGCGGCGATCGTGCCCGCAGCCTCGTGGCCGAGGACCAGTGGCGAGGTGACAACGAAGTCGCCGATCCTGCCCTCGCGGTAGTAATGCGTGTCGGATCCGCATACCCCGACCGAGCCGACGCGGATCAGGACGTCGCCGGGTCCAGGCTCTGGGACGGGGCGCTCCTGTAGCTCGATTCGACCGGTCGCGACAAGCACCGCAGCCTGCATCGTCGGGGGAATTCCGGGCGTTTTTGGCGGGGGTGTTGCCTGGATCACACCCCAATCATGTTTCATCGCGCCCGCCGCCGGTTCGGCGCATCAATTCTGCGCCTTGCGTTCCAACCTACGGATCATCGAGGTATGCGTCGGCCCAGGCGCCGATGATTCGGCCTGCCCGATGGGCTTGGCCGCGGGCGGTGAGCAGGTGATCGGAGCCCTCGAGTGAGACGAAGCTGCGCGGGTGGCGGGCCAAGCGGAAGATTTCGCTCGCGTTCTCGATGCCGACCGTGTTGTCGGTGGGCGAGTGCAGGATTAGCAACGGCAGGCGCAAGCCTTTGATCTTGGCGTGCAGGTGAGCCGCGCGGACATCCTCGACGAATGCCCGCTTCAGGTTCAGCGTGCGCCCACCGACCATCCACTCGGCGCTGCCCTCGGACAACACGCGGTCGACCACTGCGTCGTAATGCTTCTCGACGTGGCTGGGGTCAATCGGCGCCGCCACCGTGACAACCGACCGCACGCCTGGCGACTGCCGCGCCGCGGCTAGCACGGCCGCGCCGCCCCACGAGTGCCCGACCAGGATGTCGGCCGGGGTCGCGCGGTTGGCCATGAACTCGCATGCCTTGACGATGTCGTCGACCTTCACGGTGAACGACCCGTCACCCCAGTCTCCCTCTGATCCACCGAGACCCAGCGCGTCGAAGCGCAGCATGCCGATACCGTCCGCGGCCAGCTGCTTGCAGATCCGGGCCGGGGCCGGCGAGTCCTTACCGAGCGTGAAGCCGTGCGCAAACACGCCCCAGCCGCGCACCGCCCTTTCCGGCACGTCGATGATCCCTGCCAGATTCGGGCCCGCGGAGCTTCTGAATGTGACACGTTCGCCCATGGTGGAGATCTACCATGCTGGTGGCCGGTCTGCTCGCGGGCTTCACGGTGCCGGTGTTGGCAGACACCAGTTTGGACTCGAATTGCCTTCGGATTTGTCGGACCGTTACGGGGTCACCGGCCCGGTTGGGCGGGTAGCGCGGCGGGTTTGCCCAGCTAAACGTGGAGCCTATGACGGGAATCGAACCCGCGTATTCAGCTTGGGAAGCTTCAGCACAGGCGATGGTCTGAAAGGATCGGTCCAGCGGAGGTGGTACCTGTGAAGGTCTGGGCGGCGGTCAAGCGGCGCAAGGCATGGTTGCTTGACGGGGTGCGAACCCGGCTCTGGCCGGTACCCGTGATGGGCGTGGTGGCGGCCGTCGCGGCGGGAGTCCTGCTTGTCTATCTCGACTCCTCCTTCGACGGACGGCTGCCTGGCCTGGTATCGGACTATCTGTTCGGCGGAGGGCCCGACGCCGCCCGCGGGGTGCTGAGCGCGATTGCGGCGTCACTGATCACCGTGACCTCGCTGACCTTCTCGCTGACCCTGCTGACGTTGCAGTTGGCCAGCGGGCAGTTCTCGCCCCGACTGTTGCGGACCTTCGCCCGGGACAGGTTCGTGCATCGCACGCTGGCACTGTTCCTGGCGACGTTCGTTTATGCGTTGACCGTGCTGCGGGCGGTGCGCACAGGTAGTGACGGCCAGTCCGTGTTCGTGCCGATGGTGTCGGTGACCGTCGCCTACCTGCTTGCATTGGTCAGCGCCATCAGCCTGGTGTTGTTCCTGGCTCATCTGGTTCGGCAGATCCGGATTGAGACGATTCTGGAAACCGTTCACGCCGACTCGATCGGCGCCGCCGACGCGATGTTCGGTGAGGTCGACGACGCCGATATCCACGGGCCAGCGCCCACCCCCCCACCCGACGCCGCAGCCGTCAACGCCGAGCGCACCGGGTTTCTCCTGGGTGTGGACGAGCAGACGCTGGTCGACGCGGCTGCGCGCGTCGACGGGGTGGTCATGGTGGACCGGATGCCGGGCGAATGGCTGGTGGCCGGGACGCCGGTCGCCGTCACCTGGCCGGCCGGGGGCGGGAAGTTCGACGACGAAGCCCTCGAGACCATCCGCCGATGCGTGGCGGCGGCGGTCCGCACCGGAGACGAACGCACCCAGGTCCAGGACGTGGCATACGGACTTCGCCAGCTCACCGATGTCGCGATCAAGGCTCTCTCGCCCGGCATCAACGACCCGACCACCGCCGTCCACGTTCTCGGGCACAGCTCGGCGCTGCTGTGCGACCTGGCGGGGCGACGCCTCGGCTCGACGGTGCACCGCGACGACGACGGGGTGGCGCGGGTCGTGATCCGCCGGCCCGAACTCGCCGACCTGCTGGAACTTGCGGTGGCACAGCCCCGGCGCTACGGTGCCGCCGACGCGGAAGTGCAGTCCGGATTGCTGCGGCTGTTGCGCGAACTGGCGTGGTGCACCACGGTGCCCGAGCACCGGTCGGTCATCGCCACTCAATTGGGCCGAGCGCGCCGGACGGTGTCCAGCCAGGACTTCGACGACGTCGAACGCGATCATCTGGAGTGCGTCGCGTTGGCCGTCGACGAGGCGCTCACCGGCCGGTGGCGGATGCCGCCCGGCCTGCGCGGCTAGGTCGGCTCAACTCTGCCCGGTGTGGCGTGCGGCTGGCCTCAACGCTGCTGCAGGAGATCGACGAGGCGATTGACGAGCTCGTGCGATCCGACCCCGAGCGTCAACCGTCCGACGATGAGGCCTGCGAGGATCATCAAGATCGCGCTCCACACCGCGAGTACGCCGCCCGTCGCGCGCCAACTCTTGGGCGGGAGGCCCTGGATCAGGAACATCGCGATCCCCGCGACATTGATGCACACGAGGTTGGTGGCGAACACAAAGAGGGCATTGAAGCCGAGCGCGTCATAGCCGTGGCCGAAGAACACCCCGGCCGCAGCCAGCGGGGGCACGAGCGCGACGGCGATCATCACGCCGATGAGCGCCAGGGAGGAACCCTGGCTGAAGACCAGGACGCCCGCCGCACCGGAAGCCAGGGCGAGCGCTACGTCGGCAGGCTGGACGATCGAGCGATTGAGCAACTCGGGCACGGTCGGGTCGATGTCGATGAAGTGGCCGAGCGCAGCGGTGAGCGCGAGTCCGGTGACAGACCCCACGGCGAGCGTCGTGAAGGCACGGCGCCCGAGCGTCCAGTCGCCGACCGTGGCGGCGAGCGCCATGCCCATCGTGGGGCCGAGCAGCGGGGCGATGACCATGGCGCCAATGACGACTGCCGTCTGGCCGCTCCGCATCCCGAGCGCCGCGATCAGCGCCGAGAGCGCGACGGTCAGCAGATAGGCGGGCCGGATCGAGAGACTCGGCTCGATGTCGTCGTAGAGCTCGTCGGTGCTGATGCGCTCGCGCGTGAAGAACGCCTCCAGGCGCGAGGGGGGCGGCAGACCGAGCGCCTCGGGACGAACGGTCGCCGCCGATTCCTTCAGCGGCGGCAAGATCGCTTCCGACTGCAGGACGACGACCGAAAAGCCCAGGAGGTGACCGAAGCTCTCCTCCAGCTCGGCCAGCAGACGCCCGACGTATCGCCGTTGCACGATGCACGTGAACCCTTCCAGTCCACCGCGGATGGGCTCCCGCCAATAGCGCCTGCAGTCCCTCGCGATGAGCGCCTGCGCCGCTGCAGCTTCGGCGTCGGGAACGATGACGAGGACGAGGCGTCCTGACATGCGATCGCTTTCTCCGTCCGGGTTCGGGGCTCGGGAAGATTTCGCTCGGGGATGCTGGCACGACGCGGAGAACGTTCTGCTCCCAGTGCCCGATCCTTGGTTGGAGCCGACAGTTTACGTCCGGGCTTGCTGTGCCGCCGTTCCTGATCTGGTGGCCGGGCGTAATCAGTGCCGCGAAGGTCGCTGAGCATCTTCTCGGCGATGGCCGCTTCCTCAACATTCAGTCCGCTGTCGAGCAGCACGACGAGTTGCTCAATGTTCATTGACAGTCTTTTCAGGCTTCCTCCGTGGGCAGACCGGCGCGTCTCCTCCCAGACGTCCGGCCTCTCGACTAGCCCGATGCGGGGTCGACGTAGTCGTTGCATTCGCAGCGTGCATGTGTGTGGTTCTGGTGGCAATTGACCAGATCGTCGTGACACGCATCGTCGAGAATCGCATAGGAGCACGGGAAGCGACCCCAGCCGCCGTACTCATACCTTTAGTGATCCGTAATGAGATGCCCACACCTTTGGCACTTGGGAATTTCCGCAGCGCGTGGTGACACGTCTCCTATTGTGAGGCATTGCGCGCAGCGAGCAACTGCGCGAGTTCCTTGACGCTGGGCACCTTTCCGGCGACCACGACCTCGCCGTCGACCACCAGGCCAGGGGTCTTCATCACACCGTAGCCGGCGATCCGTGCGTAGTCGGTGACGGACTCGACCTCGGCATCGAGGCCGAGTCCGGCGAGCGCCTCACGGGTGCGCGCTTCCAGCGTCTTGCAGTTGCGACAGCCAGGTCCAAGGATTTCGACGATCATGAGGCGAGCTCCGTTTCGTGCGGGTGAACTTAGTCAACTGACGAGGTTGAACAGAAATCCGATGATCATGATGCCGACCGCCACTGTGCCGAAGAAGATCGCCAGCAGCGGCGGCTTCAGCACGCGGCGCAACATGACCGCCTGCGGGATTGACAGGGCGATCGTACTCATCGTGAACGCTATGACCGTACCCAGCGACATTCCCTTGGCATAGAGCGCTTCTGCGATCGGCACGACGCCCGCGCCGTTGACATACAGGGGTACGCCCGCCACGGTCGCCACGACGACCGCAAAGGGGTTGCCCGGCCCGGCAAGACGCACGAAGAACTCGGCCGGGACCCACCCGTGGATGACTGCTCCGATGCCGACTCCGAGCACAACCCATAGCCATACGCTCCGGAAGATGTCCTTCGTTTCGCTGAGCGCCGCAGCGACACGTTCGTCCAACGAGGGCACACGACCCTCGGCACGCAGAGCGGCTACCTTCGTGGTGAACACCACGTCCTCGACCCATCGAGTGAGATCGAAGCGGGAGAAGGCCCAGCCGAGGACGAGAGACAGCACGCTGCCCGCCGCCACGTAGGCCACGGCGATATTCCAGCCGAACTGGTCGCCGATCATGATCGCGGCAATCTCGCTGATCAGCGGTGACGCCATGAGGAAGGTCAGCGTGATCGACAGTGGGATGCCCGCTGCGACGAAGCCGATGAACAACGGAATCGAACTGCAGGAGCAGAACGGCGTGATGACACCGAGAACAACGGCGAGGACTAGCCCGACAAATAGTCCGCGGCCTTGCAGATAGTCCCTGGCTTTGTCCAGATCGAGGCTCGCCCGCAACATGCCGACCACGAACATCAGGCCAGTGAGCAGCAGCAGGATCTTCACCGTGTCGTACAGGAAGAATTGGACGGCGCTGACCGCGCGGATGTGGATATCGCGTCCCAGCCAACCGGCGACCGCGTCCCAGGCGTACTCATTCAGCGTGTAGGCGCCGAGCCAGCCGACTGCGGCGAACGCCAGGATTCCGATAGTCCGCGTGCGCTCCGACAGCCCGCCGGTCCCCGGGTCGGTGGCGCGGGGAGGAGTAGTCACCTGTTTACCTTAGAGACGTCCTCAACCGGAATCGAAGGACGCGGGACTGCCCGCTATCGGTGCAGCAGACCCGATCGTCAGTCGCAGCGATCGCATCGAAGCTCGCGATTGGCTCGTCGGCACCCTCGATGGTGAGTTCGATGTGGATGGGGTCACCGCTGACCCGCGTCACGACACCAGGAAGCACCCGATCGCCGAACCGGACATTGGGTTAGCTCGCGCCCGCCGCGATCACCTGGTCCACCTCGAGGGCCCGGCCGGCCATCTCGGCGTGTGACTTGTCCAGCGCTTCGGCCTGATCCTCATCGGCCTTCATCAGCGTGTCGATGTCGAAGCCGGCCATGTCGTGGACACCCATGTCCGTGAAGGCCTTCTGCACCTTGTCGCCCCACAACCCGATGTCCTTGACGATCGGCACGATGCGGCTGAACAGGTGCGAGCGGAACTGGATCATCAGCGGCGACGTGTCGACCCACTCGGCACACGCTTTGACGTCCAGGCCGAGGGTCTCGAAAACCTCCTCGCCGCGGAACCGGTCGCGCATCAGGTAGCAGGCGTCCACGACGAACTCTTCACGCTCGTCCCGCTCGGTTTCGGTCAGCGCGGAGTAGTAGTCCTTCAACGATATTCGGCCGAAGGCGACGTGCCGGGCCTCGTCCTGCATGACGTAGGCCAGCAACTGCTTGGCCAGCGAGTCCGGCGGTGCCAAGTCACGCAGCGTCCCGAAGGCGGCGAGTGCGAGCCCTTCGATGAGGACCTGCATGCCGAGGTAGGGCATGTCCCAGCGCGAGTCGCGCAGGGTGTCCTCCAGTAGTGCGGTCAGGTTCTTGTTGATCGGGTAGACCATGTCGACCTTCTCCTGCAGGAACCGCGAGAACGCCTCGACGTGTCGGGCCTCGTCCATGGTCTGGGTGGCCGCGTAGAACTTCGCGTCCATATCCGGGACGACCTCGACGATCTTGGCCGCGCACACCATCGCCCCCTGCTCGCCGTGCAGGAACTGCGAGAACTGCCAGGCCTGAGAGTGCTGGCGCATCTCGGCGCGCCGCGATTCGTCTGCGGCGTCCCACATCGGGCTGCCGAACAGCGGATGGAACTGGTCGGGCAGCCCGACCGGGTTCATCGGGTCGACGTCTTGCGCCCAGTCGATGCGCGACTGGGCGTCCCACTGCTTGTCCTTTCCCTTTTGGTACAGGGAAAGGAGCCGGGCGCGCCCCTCGTCGTACTCCCACGTGAAGCGCGCGTCGCCGGCGCTCGGGACCTGCCACGAGTACGGCGTGGGCACTTCCGTGTACTTGTCCCTCGTAGTCATGCGCAGCCGCCTCTCTGCCCGGTGTGACCAGGTGGTCATATCACGAGTATCACATTGCGCCGCGTTCGGCAGTGCGGTCAACTCTGACGGACGGGCTCCGTACGAAACCATCCCGGAATCGATTGAGTCAGGAACCCGGGCCGACTTCCACCGAGCACAGGGAGTCCTCGTGCTGCGCTGTTGGCGATAGCCAGCATGGCACTACCCACCCACGGGTTCCATGGCCTGCGGGAGGTGCGGGGCCACGACCAGGTGAGCGGCTACTCCGGATGTGTCGGTGCTGCGAAGGACGCGCGTGAGATCAGGGTGGGCCAATCACTCGACTAGCAGGCTGATTCCGAGGGCCTCGGCGACACTGGCCTCATCCGACGTCTCATTGGACCGCGGTGAACAGCCCAGATCGATGGTCGCGCACCGAGTTGCTGTCTTCGTATACGCACGCGGACATCTACTAGGGCGGGTGGAATCGATCTGGAGCTTCGTCATCCCTTCACTCCCTGCCCTTGCCGCCAGCTGCGGGCCTTTCGTCGACGAGGAACCAGTCGGGCTTGCCTAGCGGCCAGTACTCCCCCCATATATTGGCCCCACCCGCGACCTCTAGGACCGTACCCGTGATGAAGTTGGCGGCTGGCCCGGCAAGGTAGACGGCGGCCTCTGCCACATCGTGAACGTCGCCCAGTCGGCGCTGCGGGTTGTGGTCGAAGCTCGGCCGCGCCTCCGCCGGATAGTGGGCCAGCCCTGGACTCCGCACCACGCCGACCGCGATGGCATTGGCTCGCACGCCATGGGGTGCAAGCTCCAGCGCCAGGCTTCGGGTGAGCTGAATCTGACCGGCTCGGGCTGCACTGGTATGGGGAACGCCGATGCTTCCCTGTCCGGTCAATGTGCTGATGTTTACGACGGATCGATCGGGCAAGGTTCCGGCGGGCCGGGCTTCTCCGCCGTCATCGGCAATCCAACGCCGGGCCGCCGCCTGCATCATGTACCAGGTCCCGTAGAGGTTTGTCTCGACGACCGCCGCCCAGCCCTTGGGACTGATGTCGACGGAGCGGGCGGCGAACTGCCCGCCTGCATTGTTCACGAGCACATCGAGCCCACCCTGGCGCTCCCATACCCGATCCATCAGCGCCGCCACCTGCTCGGGATCCCGAATCGACGCGACCATCGACCAGCAGCCCACTCCGATCGACTTTAGCTGCTCCTCGACTTTCTCTAGCTTGGCAGGATCGCGCCCGCAGGTGATGATCGTCGCGCCCAAGCGACCGAAGAGCGTGCAGATCGCGAGGCCGATCCCCCCGGCGCCGCCCGAGACGAGCACTGACTTGCCGGCGAAGAGATCGTTCCGAAAGACCGTAGGAAGTCGCGCGAGCTCGTCGAAGGCATGACTGCGATAGGGGTCGGCTGGAGACTGCTGGCTTGTGCCGGGCTCGTGGCCGACCCGATCGCTCGCATTGTCGGCACTAGTCTCGTCCATCCCGATACTCCTCTTGCTGAAGCGCTGCCTAGCGGACCGCGCATCAGCGGATGTGGCTGTTAGTTGACTCTGATCTGCGTGAGGAGTTCATCGCGGACACCAGCGACGCCGCTAAGCCAGCCGTGAGTTCCGGTTTCGATGCAATCCGATCCACTGTCATCTCTGCGATGGTTGCGGCCGAGGTACCACGCTGGACGGGCTGCGCCTGGTGCTTTGCGAAGAAGCCGTATGGGGTGAGGTCGAACCGAAGCGCCATCACCGGTACGTGTCGCCCTTGCAGCCAACCGATTTCCCGGTCGCACCAATCGCTGTCCCGCAGACCTTGGTGAATGAAGACCAGACCGGCGTCGGCACGATCTAGCGCCTTCTCAATCTCGTCTTGCCAGAGCTTGTCGTGGTCGATCGTGTCATGCGCGACAAACAGGTCGATGCCGTAGCGGAGGAGGCTCTCGCGCACTGCTCCGACAAGCACCTTGTGCGCCGTCAGGTGCGAACCGAACACGAAGAGCGGGCGGGCAGAGCCGACCGTCGCCACCCGCGATCGCGGGGCTGCACTGTCGGGCACCTCAAGCTCGAAGTACTCCGCGATTTCCACGAGCTGTTCATCCGACGCCCAGCTCACGATGTCGTGCACAGTGGGCCCGTCAAAATCGCCGAGGGTTTCCAACCCGTACGTCCGCAAGATCAGATTGGTGGAGTTGAAGTCGAGTTCATTAAGGTTGTCGACGACGGACAGCGCAAGCCTTATGCGCGTCTTCTTGTCCAGCAATGCTGCTCCCCACGGGTGACACCGGATACTCGACTGCCAGTGTATTGCGCCGGGCGGACACTCCCGAAAACGGCGGACCGCTGCCTCAGCGCGGGGTACGGGCGGGGTAGCGGGCCGGTGGCCGAACCATCGTTCGAATCCAAACGTCGAGGTAGATTCGGAGCCGATGACGGGAATCGAACCCGCGTATTCAGCTTGGGAAGCTGATGTTCTGCCATTGAACTACATCGGCGCGGTTGCCCGAAAGGCTAGCATCCAGCGTCATTCCAGCACTCCCAGGCAGTACAAGATCAGAAATCCGGCAAAGAACATCACCGCCATCCATGGCCGCTCCGGGGTTTCGTGCGCCTCGACGAGCAGTTCCTCGACCACTAGCCAAAGCAGCGCCGCCGCCGCGAACGCAAGCACGAGAGTCAGGACGGTGTTTCCCGCCCCGGCGAGCGCAAACGCGCCGAGCACAGCACCCACTGCGGTAACCAGGCTCACGCCGGCAGTGATCGCCGCGGCCCGGATCCTGGTCACTCCGGAGCCCGCCAGGCGCAGCGCCACCGCCAGACCCAGGAACAGCACCTCGACCGTCAGGGCGATGGTGATGATGACCGCGGTGCGGCTCGACACGGTAGCGCCCGTTGCGACAAGCAACCCGTCTATGAAGAGGTCGACCGCGACTACGGCGAGGAACCCGACGGGCAGTTCGCCCCCTGCGCTTGTCTCATCGCCTTCATCGCTTCCCTCATGTCCCCCGTGGTCTCCAAATTGGCGCAGCCCGACAAGGACCGCGACGCCCGCGCTAAAGCCCGCGACTATCAGCCAGAGCGAACCCCTCGCGCGCAGATCTGGCAGCACTTCGCCGGCGACGGCGGCCATCACGACGCCCGCGGCGAAATGCTGTACGCCGCTGACCAGCGCCGCTGACGGCGTGCGCAAGACTGCGACGCCGCCACCGATGATGCCGGCAAGGACAGGGAAGACGACCAACTGGGCGGCCGTTGCTACGGTGCTGATCCCAACCTCCCGGGTTCGTTCGAAGATGTCTGATCGCGCGCGCCCGAACATTGTCGCGCCTAGTGGACCGATGCGGCGACGCGACGCGGCCCGGTAAACGAGAATTGACGGCAGGTCGCACAAATTGCGCCGTTGGAGGAGATCAATCGTGCACATCGT
Organism: uncultured Actinomycetota bacterium; assembly: GCA_963763005.1. Classification (GTDB taxonomy): domain Bacteria; phylum Actinomycetota; class Actinomycetes; order Mycobacteriales; family Mycobacteriaceae; genus Mycobacterium. Next base: position 326,427 of record CAVXMI010000002.1, on the reverse strand, counting down.
TCCGACGCCGGAAGCCGCTGAGGCGATGCTGAGCCGGATGCCGTCCGGCCCGTTCGTGATGTTGAACCTCTACCGTCTTCGCGACGTCGCCGACTATTCAGCGAGTCCAGAGCTTTCGCCGGCGACTCCGGTCAGCGGTCGCGAACTCTTCGATCGCTATGCCGCTGGTATGGAGCCGCTGCTGGCAAAGGTCGGCGCGAAGCGGGTCTTTCTTGCCGACGCCGGGTCTTGTTTGATCGGTCCCCCGGATGAGCGATGGGATGTTATGCAGTTCGTGAGGTATCCGTCCCTCGACGCATTCTTCGCGCTGATGTCCAGTGCGGAGGTGCAGGCCGATCTTCCGCATCGCGTCGCGATGCTGGAGGACTCCAGGGTGACACCTATGACCGAACGCTCACTTGACTAGGAAGGAGCAGCATGTCGAAAGTGCTGGTCACCGGATTCGGACCGTATGGCGTGACACCCGACAATCCAGCGCAGCTAGTTGCTGAGGCACTTGATGGCCGCACCATCGCCGGCGCGACGATGGTCTCGCGGATTGTGCCCGGAGCGTACTTCGAGTCGATCGCGGCAGCTCAACAGGCCATCGCTGACGTTGGTCCGGATTTGGTGATCATGTTGGGCGAATACCCGGGACGCAGCATGCTTACCGTCGAGCGGATAGCCCAGAACGTCAACGATTGCGGGCGGTATGGCCTCGCCGACACCGCCGGCACGGTCTTGGTTGGTGAGCCGACGGATCCAGCCGGCCCGGTCGCCTACCACGCGACCGTACCGATTCACGCGATGGTCCTGGCCATGCGCAAAGCCGGTGTGCCGGCTGACGTCTCGGACGCGGCGGGCACGTTCGTGTGCAATCACCTCATGTATGGCGTGCTGCACCACATCGCCCAGAAGAGCTTGCCCATCCGCGCCGGCTGGATTCATCTGCCCTGCCTGCCAAGCGTTGCCGCCCTCGATCACAACCTCGGCGCTCCGAGCATGTCAGTGCAGACAGCGGTCGCCGGAGTGACGGCGGGCATCGAAGCTGCCATCGGGCAGTTCTCCGATACCAACGAACCGGTCCCGTCCCGATTGCAGATCTGACGTCGCCGGTGTCGCCATTGGCGATGGGAGGCTCTGCTGCCCGATTAGCCCAAACGAGCAGACCTTTCCCCGAATATTAAATGGGGGATTGTTATTTTTTCGTTATCTCGTAATGTGCATTGAGTGGGCCGGCACGAATTAGCCAGGAGCCGACGAAAGCCGGCAGTAGTCCTGGCTGCGGCCATCGCCCCAGCCGCCGTGTTCTTCGCGGTGGGTGCAGATGTCCATCCCGTGGCCGCCCGCGTCGACGCCAAGCTAGTTGTCGCCGACGTTGCGCCGTGCTGTCTGGAGATCGTGGCAGCACCGATTGCGTTCTCGTTGGATATGTCCCGTATGAGGTTCACTCTGGGCCAGTTCGCTCCGGCATCGAGATGGCGGGTTGACAATCGGTCCCGCTCGTTGCCCGTTGGGGTCGCGCGGGAGCAGGGCCTACAAGTCAGAACCATCTTGGCGGCTCGCAGTATCAGCGCGGCTTTCCCCGAGATTCACGAAATCGGCGGCGTTCGAGCGGATGCGCTGAGATGGCATCCCAACGGTTTGGCGCTCGACGTGATGATTCCCAACCCTGGCACCCCCCAGGGGATAGAGCTGGGAAATGAGATCGTCGAGTTCGTGCTGCAGAACGCAACTCAATTCGGGATGCAAGATGCAATTTGGCGTGGCGTTTACTACACGCCCTACGGCGCGCAAGCGACCGGGGCCGGCCACTATGACCACGTCCACATCACCACTACCGGAGGCGGATACCCCACGGGTGGGGACATCTACGTCCGCTGAGCCAGGGACGGCTAGCAGCCAGCGGCAGATACGCTCGTCGGGTGCTGCTCTCCGATCGCGACCTCAGAGCCGAAATTTCCGCCGGGCGGTTGAGCATCGACCCGTTCGACGACAGCCTGGTTCAACCGTCCAGCGTCGACGTCCGACTTGACTGTTTGTTCCGGGTCTTCAACAACACTCGCTACACCCACATCGACCCCGCGAAGCAGCAGGACGAGCTGACCAGCCTGGTGGAGCCGGCCCGAGGAGACCCGTTCGTGCTGCACCCGGGCGAGTTCGTGCTCGGCTCGACCCTCGAGCTCTTCACCCTGCCCGACGATCTCGCCGGACGGCTGGAAGGCAAGTCGTCGCTGGGCCGGCTGGGATTGCTGACCCATTCCACTGCCGGCTTCATCGATCCCGGTTTCAGCGGCCACATCACGCTGGAGCTGTCCAACGTCGCCAATCTGCCAATCGCGTTGTGGCCCGGCATGAAAATCGGTCAGCTGTGCATCTTGAAGTTGACCAGCCCGGCTGAGCACCCGTACGGCAGTTCGGGAGTAGGGTCGAAATACCAGGATCAGCGGGGGCCCACGCCGTCTCGCTCGTACCAGAACTTCATAAGGTCTACCTAGCTCCTGCATAGCTTTTGCGGCGACCATTGAGATCTGGCTGTTCCCTCCGAATAGACCGTGGCTGGTTCGCAAGACCTTGGGAGGGGTTTTGGACGTCGTACTCGGGGTTTCGATGACACCGGCGGCTGTCCGGATGGCGTTGGTCGAAGGCGAAGACGCCGACGGCCTGATCGTCGAAGAAGACAGCTTTCAAGTCGCGCGCGACTCGGCTACTGCCAGCGCATCTGATCAGGTGATCGCTGCAATTCTGGGCACCCGCGAAGGGGCGGTCGACGCCGGTTTCCGGCTGTCCTCCATTGGCGTGACGTGGACCGACCACGCCCAGGCGGCCGCGCTGCGTGACGCGCTGGCCACCCGCAAGATCGAGAACGTCATGCTGGTCTCCGGGCTTCTGGCTGCGGCGGCACTCGGGCAGGCCGTCGGCGGTGCCATCGGCTACGAGCGGACCGCGGTGTTGTTCATCGAGCCCGAGGCAGCGACCTTGGCGGTCGTGGACAGCGCAGACGGGTCGGTTTGGGATGTGCGCCGGCAGCTTTTGGCTGAAGACGACGACACGGCAGTGGCCGAAGTGGTGGCGATGGTCTCTGGTATCGAGTCGATGGAGAACCGCCCCGACGGTGTGTATGTGGTTGGCGCAGGCGTCGACGTCGCCCTGATCAAACCGGCACTCGACGCGGCGACGTCACTGACGGTAAGCGCACCCGAGGAACACGAGATGGCGCTGGCTCGGGGTGCGGCGCTGGCTTCGGGCAACGCGCCTTTGTTTGCTTCGTCGACGGCCGCGTTGGCCTACGCGCAGGATCTGCAAGCGCCCGATGTTGCGGGCGGGGACGACCTCGCCTACAGCACCGTGCCGGACCACGTCGCTGAGGAAGACACCGTCGGGCACCGGCCCGGCTTGCTGATCGGTAGCGCAGTGGCGGTGGTCGTCATCGCCGCGGTGGTGGCGCTGGAGGTTGCAGCGGCTATTGGCATCCGCCCGACTGTCGCTTTGCTGCCCCGCCCCAGCGAAAGCCGACTCGTCGCACCTACTCAGCAGGCGCCCCCGCCGACTCAGGTGGCAGCCCCGCGCCCGAAAGTCAATCTGCCGGCACCGCGTGTGGTGCCCCGCGCTGCCAGCCCGCAAGTCCAGGCTCCTTTGCCTGCTGCTCCGGTCGCGCCGGCTCCCGCGGCTCCGGTACTGCCTGACCCGGTTGTTGCCGTTCCGCCGCTGGTGCCGATTCGGGTGCCACTCGCCCATTCACCCGTCCCCGAAACATTGCTACGCCCGCAGGTACCTCAGGCTCCCGAACCTCGCGTGCAGGCTCCCAAACCTCGCGTGCAGGCTCCCAAACCTCGCGTGCAGGCTCCCAAACCTCGCGTGCAGGCTCCGGTTTCACCGCCACGAATCGCCAGCCCGGCTCCGCAATCGCCGGTCCGTCAAACTCCCCCGGGGCTGGGGCCGTCCTCACCCAGGCCGGGCCGCGGTCCCGGCGGTGGTGGCGGAGGCCACGGCGGTCTCTTCGGCGGCGGAGGTCACGGCGGTCTCTTCGGCGGCGGAGGTCACGGCGGTCTCTTCGGCGGCGGAGGTCACGGCGGTCTCTTCGGCGGCGGAGGTCACGGCGGTCTCTTCGGCGGCGGAGGCCACGGCGGTGGCTTTGGTGGCGGTGGTTTTGGTGGCGGCCACGGCGGTGGCTTCGGTCACGGGTAGCCCGTTTCCGCGCGTACCTGGCCGCTACCCGAGGCGCGGGTAAGGTTGTAATACAGGTTTGGCTGACCCGCGCGGTCTCGCCGGCACGGAATCTACGACGAGGCCAAGGACTATTGGGGGAGCTTTGGACACCGTACTTGGAGTGTCGATGGCGCCAACGGCAGTCCGGATGGTGCTGGTCGAAGGTGAAAACGCCGACGGCGCCCTAGTTGATCAAGACAAGTTCGACGTCGCCGGCGATGGGGATGTAGCAACGTTCAGTGCAGCTGAACAGGTGATCTCGGCGATCCTAGGGACCAGGGAAGGTGCGGCTGAGGGTGGCTACCAGCTGATCTCGACGGGTGTGACCTGGAGAAACCCGGTCCAGGCCGCCGCGCTACGCGACGCGTTGGCCACCCGCAAGATCGAGAACGTCACGCTGGTTTCAGCGTTCCTGGCCGCCGCGGCACTGGCTCATGCGGTCGGCAACGAAACCAGCTACGCCCAGACCGCACTGCTGTTCATAGAGCCTGATACGGCGACCTTGGCGGTCGTCGACAGCGCCGACGGGTCGATCACCGACATTCATCGGCAGCCCCTGTCCGAAGACGACGACGCGGCCGTGGCCCAATTGACCCAAATGGTCTCGGGTGCTCAGGAGCTGCCGACGCGTCCGGGGGCAGTTTTCGTCGTCGGCTCTGGCATCGACATCCCGCTGATCAAGCCGGTGTTGCAGGCGGCGACGTCGCTGCCGGTGACTGTGCCGGAGGAGCCGGATGCGGCGCTGGCCCGCGGCGCGGCACTGGCATCGGCGAACACGCCGCTGTTGGTGTCGTCCACGGCGGCGCGGGCCTACGCGCAGGATCCCGGGACGGGTGCGCTGAACCCGTACGCGCTCGATGCCGCCTACTTCGATGACGTCTCCGACAGCGTGGAAACAGGTGACGGCGTCGTGGCCTACAGCGCCGTCTCCGGCGAGCACGACAGGGCGAGCCAGGCCGGCTACGCCGATGGCGGACGGAGGCCGTTCGCGGTGCTCGGTAGCGTGTTTGTGTCGATCTTCATCATTGGGGTGGTGGCGCTGGTCGTTTCGCTGGCCGTCAGCATCCGGACAACGTCCGGCGTAAAGCCCGATCCCGGCCAAAACATCGTCGCCCCCACCAGGCCGGCACCAGAGGCTCCTGCACCAGCGGCACCGGCTCCTACGCCGGAGGCTCCTGCTCCGGCGCCGGCTCCTCAGGCTCCGGTTGCGGCTCCTCAGGCTCCGGTTGCGGCTCCTCAGGCTCCTGCTCCGGTTCCTCAGGCTCCGGTTGCGGTGCCCGTTGCTCCTGCCCCGGCGCCGGTGGCGCCCGTTCCGGTGCCGGTGGCGCCCGTTCCGGTAATACCTCAACTGCCCCAAATCTTCAGTCCGCCTGTACCGCATGTCGGCGATGACGACGGTGGCGGCTGGGGCCACGGCGGCGGCCGGGGTCATGGTGATGACGGTCACGGCGGTGGGATCCGGATTCCGGGGCTTCCGGGGATCCTTGGCATCCCCGGTATCTAATTTCGCCGGGTAGCTGTCACCTGACGTTCAGCGTCGCGATGCAGTTCGCTCATCGGGGCCACCTACACAAGGTGGTATGCGATGCACCGTCTTCGGCACGGGCTATCTGGGTGCCACCCACGCCGTCGGAATGGCGGAACTGGGACACGAGGTCGTCGGGGTTGATATCGATCCGGGTAAGGTCGCCAAGCTCGCCGGGGGCGATATTCCGTTTTACGAGCCCGGCCTGCGAAAGCTGTTGACTGACAACCTCGCCGCGGGACGTCTGCACTTCACCACCGACTACGACATGGCGGCCGAGTTCGCCGAGGTGCATTTCCTTGGCGTTGGCACGCCGCAAAAGAAGGGCGAATATGGCGCTGACGTGCGCCATGTCCATGCCGTCATCGATGCACTGGTACCGCGTCTGACCAGGACATCGGTCCTCGTCGGCAAGTCGACGGTCCCAGTGGGCACCGCGGCCGAGCTGGGCCACCGAGCCGCGGCGCTGGCACCGCGTGGAGTCGACGTCGAAATCGCCTGGAATCCGGAGTTCCTGCGTGAGGGCTTCGCGGTGCACGACACCCTGAATCCGGACCGCATCGTGCTTGGGGTGCAAGATGATTCGATACGCGCCGAGGCGGCTGTTCGCGAGTTGTACGGGCCGATGCTGGAGGCTGGGGTGCCGTTCCTGGTGACCGACCTGCAGACCGCGGAGTTGGTCAAGGTTTCCGCGAATGCCTTTCTGGCGACCAAGATCTCGTTCATCAACGCAGTGTCGGAGGTGTGCGAGGCCGCGGGTGCCGATGTCGGCCTGTTGGCCGATGCGCTCGGCTACGACCCACGCATCGGGCGTCAATGCCTCAACGCGGGTTTGGGTTTCGGCGGCGGCTGCCTGCCGAAGGACATTCGCGCGTTCATGGCCCGCGCCGGCGAGCTGGGAGCCGACCAGGCGCTGACGTTCCTGCGGGAAGTGGACAGCATCAACATGCGCCGGCGCACCCGGATGGTCGAACTGGCTACCGCTGCGTGCGGCGGTTCGCTGCTGGGCGCCAACATCGCCGTGCTCGGCGCGGCGTTCAAACCCGAATCCGACGATGTGCGCGACTCGCCTGCGCTCAATGTCGCGGGTCAGCTGCAGCTCAACGGCGCCGCGGTCAACGTGTACGACCCGAAGGCCCTGGACAACGCGAACCGGCTGTTTCCCACGCTCAATTACGCGGTTGCGGTCGCAGAGGCCTGCGAGCGCGCGGATGCCGTGCTGGTGCTTACCGAATGGCGGGAGTTCGTCGACCTCGACCCTGACGACTTGGCCGACCGGGTGCGGGCCCGGGTCATCGTCGATGGCCGCAACTGCCTGGATGTCTCCCGCTGGGAGCAGGCAGGTTGGCGGGTGTTCCGGCTCGGCGCTCGGCGGCCTATGCGGTGACGGACCTCGTAACCGGCGTGGGCACGTTGCGCGGCCGACCGTCGGCGCGCAGGAAGCCGCCCGTCCGCTGGCGTCCGAGGATCTCCGTGGGCTGCCCGTCGCGGAACACCTCGCGGCCGGCGACGAAGACGGCGTTGACCGTCTCGTCGTTGCGGTTCACCATGCGTGAAAGTCCGCCATAGGCAGCAATATTGGCCTCATGGTAGGAATCCAGCGATTCGTCGAGGCGGCGCGGATCGATTACCACCAGATCTGCCCAGTCGCCGACTCTCAGGTGGCCGGCATCCAGCCCGTACCAGTCCGCCAGCTCTCCGGTGAGCCGGTGTACCGCCCGCTCGACCGACATGAATGGCTGACCCGCGTTCTCGGCATCGCGCACGTGCCGAAGCAGTCGCAGTCCGCAGTTGTAGAACGCCATGTTCCGCAGATGGGCGCCCGCGTCCGAAAAGCCGATCTGAAGACCGTTCTGACGGGCCAGACGGCGCAGCATATGCGGTCGGTGGTTGGAAATCGTGGTGCGCCAACGGATAGCCGTGCCGTGCTCGAGCACCAGGTCCAGGAAGGCGTCGACCGGGTGCAGGCCACCGCGCTCCACTCCGACCTCGCCGAACGATTTGCCCACCACTGACTTGTCGGGACAGGACACGATCTCGGCGTCGAAGAAGTCGCGGTGCCAGGCCCGCGGCGCGAACTTGCTGTCGTAGTCCTTGCGGAATGACCGCCGGTACTTCTCGTCGCGCAGGAGTTCGTTGCGCTCGAGCTCGTCCCGGAGATGCAGTGCGGCGGCGCCCGCTCCGAACTCCTCGAACACCACCAGGTCAATCCCGTCGGCGTAGACCTCGAAGGGCACGGGCAGATGCTGGAAGCGGAAATCGCCGCCGAGCCGGTTCACGATCGCAGCCAGCGAGCTCGTCAACCACATACCGGCCGGCGTCGACTTCATGTCGGCAGCCGCAAGCAGGCTGGTCTTCAGCCGGGGTCGCCGGATCCCCAGTGACTGGAATGCCTGCGACATGATGTTCTGCGGGTGGGTGATATCGGGGCCGGACTGCAGGGCGCGTCCGGTTCGACGCAGCAGCGACTTGAGCCGACGCAGCTCGCGGCCTTTGGCGTACGTCGAAGGCAGGGTGCGCGAGCGGCAGGTTTCGCCATCGATTTTATCGAAAAGCAGTTGCTGCGAGGACATTCCGATGAATCCGGCGTCGAGCGCCTCGGTCAGCATTTGTTCCATCCGGGTCTGCTCGGCCGCGGTCGGCCGAGCGTCCTTACGGGTAGCCCGGTCAAGGCCCATCACGGCGGTCCGCATGTCGGAATGACCGATGAAAGCGGTCACGTTTGGACCCAGCGGCAATGACTCGAGCGCGTCGATGTACTCCTGCGCGTTGTTCCACGACTTGTGCTCACCGACGATGCGGATAACGTGCTCGTGCGGGATCGCTTCCACTCGCCCGAAGAGGTCGGCGGCCTCGCCCGCGTCGACGTGCACGGTCGACAGCGAGCACGAGCCCATCACGATCGTGGTGACACCGTGCCGGAGGGATTCTGACAGCGACGGCGCCGCCAGCACTTCGGCGTCGTAGTGGGTGTGGATGTCGATCGATGCCGGGAATCACCCATTTGCCCTCGGCATCAATCACATTCGGGCATCCCTCGATGTCGAGGGGTGCGTGGGACACGGCGGTGACTCGACCGTCACGAATGCCGATGTTGCGGATCGCCGATGGCCCCCCGGTGCCGTCGAACCACCGGCCGTTTGAGACCACCGTGTCGAACGTCAATGCAATCACCTCGCGTCTAGGCTCGACACCTTACCGGTCCGTGTTCGGCCCGTAGCGGTCAGGATGTTCGCTCAGAAAGGCGGCGGCCGGTTGCGTTCGGCGACGTGGCCGGCGTTGAGGGCGCGTTCGGCGTTGATGCGGTAGGCGCGGTCTTGTTGGCGGGTGTGACCACGGGTGGGCATCATCACGCCACGTCCGCGGGAAAGTGGTTCTGCCGTTGGGGTGGTCAATTCGCCGGTGGGCAGGCACAGGGTGGTAAAAGAGCAGCCGACTGCCGGGCCGGGTGGTGTAGGTATGTCCGCCGGGCGACGTACAGGTGATAGCGCCGTCGGGGTTTGCCGGTCGCGCCATCCGTTGGGCCCGGAGCAGAACGTCTTGAGTAGATGGTGACACCGGAACCCTAAAGAACATTTCAGCCATGAGGCGCCGACCACTTTTGCTGGCGGGCGTCCACGATTTCCTTACGGGGCGGCCCCCAGGATGGCATCATTTGCTGATGGACCAGGACGACCCCGAGAAACGCATCGCCGACCTCGAACGTCAGCTCGCTGAGCCGCGCGCCGCCGGCGACCCCGGCGCAAACCGCGGGTTTCAGCAGGGCACGTTCCCGCCGCCACCCACCGGCCGATCCGCGTTAACGACGGGCGTTTGCCTTACTCCAGAGCAGGTCCACAACGTGGCTTTCGCTAAGCCAGCCCTCGGAAAACGCGGCTACAACGAAGACGAGGTTGACGCGTTTCTTGACCTCGTTGAGGCAGCGCTGCGAGATCCGACGGGACGCACTCTTACTCCAGAGCAGGTCCACAACGTGGCTTTCGCTAAGCCAGCCCTCGGAAAACGCGGCTACAACGAAGACGAGGTTGACGCGTTTCTTGACCTCGTTGAGGAGCAGATGAAATCTCAGCAGGGCGCGATGCCGCCGCCACCGAAACGTTTTCTGTAAATGGTGACACCGACTGCGTGAAGAACACTCAACCTGGAACACGTTTTGCAGTCGAAAAACCAACTCTTCTTACGAACTTGTTCTGCGGACCCCTTGAAGGATTCAGGATATGAGGGTGAACGAAAAAACACGCAACAACTTGTCCACGATCGCGTTGGCGGCGGCCACCGGGTTGTTCGTATCGACCGGGATCCAGGTCGGCTTTGCAAGAAACTTGGGTGTACCAACCGTGCCCAAGGACATCGCCATGGCATCGTCGGAGGCAAACGAGCTAGCGGGGCTGGCAGCGCGCGACTGGGCGGCCGGCACATCCATCATGTTTGCTGGTATCGGCTTGGCTGCGATCTTCGGTAAGGCCGATCGCCGAATAGTCCACAACCTGATCAGCGCGATCTTGTTTCTGACGTTGCTCCCGATTGCCATCGCATACCGCAAAGGCAAGATGCCGCCGGGTGCCGATTGGATAGTCATGCATCATTGCATCTCCGGAGCACTGCAGCTTGTTGCACGACCTCCGAAACGGGCGGCGGATCGGCCATAGCTACGCAACACGCCAGATCCGTATAGCGGGCTACGTAACAGGTAGTGCGTCGTCGAATGCACGTGGCTGAACGGGTTGATGCTGTGGTGTTTGCGAATTGGCTAAGAACGCTTCATCGGAGCCTGGGCGACACCTAAACCCCAACGCCTGTGACTGCCATTATTGTCCGAGCCACCAGGCCTGGGTCGTCAACCATGGCGTTATGGCCGACGCCGGGCAAGGTAACCCACGTAGCGCCGGGCAGCCGTTCGCGTGGCGTCGTTCCGTATGTCGTCGCCGGGACAAATCGATCAACTTCTGCCCATGCGAGAGTGATGGGGCATGGCAGGGGGTCCAGTGGCTCCACCGTGTCACGCCACGCCAGCATGTCGCTGATGATCATGCAGCCCAGGGGATCGGCGAAGTACAAATCCAGTGCTCGGGCCGCGCTCAGTCGCTCGCCATGGCAGACGAAGTTGCGCAGGATCATGCGACGCCCTGCTGCCGACTTGAGTATGAGCGGCGCAACCGGGTGGATGATACGAAAGGCCTTTGCCCCCACTCGAATCATGTTGAGCACACGAGTCATTGATCCGTCATCGGCTGACCAGAAGCCAGCCGGTGAAATGCCGCAGACGGTAGCTGCGCGCCCGCGACGGGCTCAGTGAACTTCAATCTGCGCGTTGGGCGGTGGGCTCGACAGGCCCGTGCTGAGGAATCCCATGTTCGACATTCGTACGCGCCGGGTGCGCAGTCCCCGGTATTAGCTAAAGCCAAGAACCAAGGTTAGTCGCGGCGCCCGCCGGCTTCGTCCTTCGAGACCCGGCGCTTGATCCTCGCCCGAATTGGCCCGCCGGCAACCATCGTGAACGGCACGGCCATCGGGAAGTCATCGTCAAGCGATCGAACCTCGACCTGCTGCATGATTGTCGCCATCGCCAGGGTGGCTTCGAGCATCGTGAAGTGATCGCCGATGCAGGAGCGTGGACCAGCGCCGAACGGCACATATTGCCAGCGATCGCGCCCCTTCGAGTTTTCCGGATTGAACCTTTCCGGGTCGAATTTCAACGGGTCGTCCCACACTCGCGGATCCCGGTGCAGCGCATAGATTCCAACGATGACCATAGTGCCGGCTTCGACTCGGTATCCGTCGATCTCGATGTCCTGCAGGGCCATCCGGTGCAGGGCCGGTCCTGGCGGACATAGCCGCAGCGATTCGTTGAGAACCTGGATCGTGTACGGGAGTCGAGGCACGTCGTCGGGTGTCAGTGCCCGTTCACCCAGTTGCGCCACTTCAGCGGCGATCCGGTCCTGGATCTCCGGGTGGTGGCCCATGGCCCACAATGCGTAGGTCAATGTCGTCGCGGTGGTGTCGTGACCGGCGATCAGGAAGACGATGAGTTCGTCGCAGATCTGCTCGTCGGAGAGAGCGCGTCCCGTGTCGGGGTCGGTGGCGGCGATCAGCGCATGAACCAGCGGTGCGTCCAGGGTCGGATCGGCGCGGCAGCTGCGGAGGATGTCGGCCGCGAGTTTGTGCAGTGCAGCTTTGGAGCCGCGGGCACGGTGGCGGGCCGGTGTCGCCAGCCACCAGGGGGCACGGATCGGTCGCACCCCCCGGTCGGAGACGTACTCAAGCGTGATCCGCATCGGCGCGCCGAGCGCCTCCGCGCGTTCGGCCAGGTCGAGCCCCAACACCGAACGCCCCAACGCTCGCAGGGTCAATGTGCGGCATTCGGCGTCGAGGTCCAGCACGGCGCCCGTACTCCATGTGGCGCTGACTGTTTCGGCCGCCTGCGCCATGTGACCACCGAACTGGCGCACGTGCTGCTTTGTGAAGACCGGCTGTATTGAGCGTCGGACCGGCAGCCAGTCATCGTGAGTCATGTTGAACAAGTTGCGGCCGAAGAGCCGGCGCATGTCCTCATGGAATGGCAACGTCTTGTCGACGAACGCATCTCTGCGCCCCAGGACGTCGCGTGTGCCCTGAGGCGACGTGGTGACCACGATCGGTGGCATCAACCACTTCGGGCCTAACCGAAGTCGCGTGACGGGCCCGCCGGCATCCCGCAACTTTTCTATGCCCATATTGAGGGACCTGACGGCCTTCACCCTCTCCATGTAGGGCAACGAATTCTTGGGCGGTCGGGGCAACGACGCAACATCCGCTGCCTTCACGGTGTTGACCATTTTGGGAACCCCCTTGTCGGACAAGTTCGGCAACTTACGTCCTCGACTATCCATCGGCCGGGGGCACAGACCATCGGCGTCAGCGCGTAGATCTGCGCAGTGGGGGGTCGTATATCCGCATGCTTTCGGTGGCGATGTGCGCGGTTGTGCTGATGTTTTCACCGGCGGTGGCGTCGACGCTGGTTAGCATGAGCCAATACGCGGAGATGCCGCCGCTGAACTGGAGTGAGTTGGGTGTGAGCGAGCTGCCGACGGGAACGGTGACGCTGCTGCTGGCCGACGTCGAGGGCTCGACGCGGCTGTGGGAGACCCGCCCCGAGGAGATGACCGCCGCGCTGGCGCGCCTGGACCGGGTGGTGACCGAGGCGATCGCCGCTCATCACGGGGTGCGCCCGGTCGAGCAGGGTGAGGGCGACAGTTTCGTGGCCGCGTTCGCCCGCGCCAGCGACGCGGTGGCGTGTGCGTTGGCGCTGCAGCGGGCGCCGTTGGCGCCGATCCGGCTGCGTATCGGCGTGCACACCGGTGAGATTCAGCTGCGCGATGAGGGCAATTACATCGGTCCGACGATCAACCGCACCGCGCGGCTACGCGATCTGGCGCACGGTGGGCAGACGGTGCTGTCGGGCGCGACCGAGCCGTTGGTAGCCGATCACCTTCCCGGAGGGCGCGTGGTTGACCGATCTGGGCGCGCACCGGCTACGGGATCTGCCCCGCCCGGAGCGGGTGGTGCAGCTGTGCCATCCGGATGTGCGCACCGAGTTCCCGCCGCTGCGAGTCACCGATACTGCTGCGTCGCAAAACCTTCCGGCTCGGTTGACGAGTTTCGTCGGCCGGCGCACCGAGATGGCGGAGTTGCGCGCACTCGTCGCCGAGCACCGGTTGGTCACGGTGACCGGCGCCGGAGGTGCCGGCAAGACCCGGCTGGCGGTGGAGGTCGCGCCGAGCGTCTGGGAGACGAGTTCCGTGACGGGGTGTGGTATGTCGACCTGGCGCCGGTCACCGACCCGGTGGTGGTGCCGGTCACCGTGGCACGCGCCTTGGGGCTGCCCGATCAGCCGGGCCGCTACACCAGGGACACCCTGCTGGGGTTCATCGGCCAGAAAACGATGCTGCTGGTGTTCGACAATTGTGAGCACCTGCTGGACGCGTGCGGGAGCTTGATCATCGATCTGCTTGACGGCTGTCCGCAGTTGACGGTGCTGGCGACCAGCCGGGAGTCGCTCGGGGTGGCCGGTGAGCTGAGCTGGCGGGTGCCGTCGCTGTCTGTTGCCGATGAGGCGGTCGAGTTGTTCACCGACCGGGCCCGCCATGTGCGGCCCGCATTTCGGGTCGGCGAGGACGACGCCGTGCTGGTGGGCGAGATCTGCCGACGCCTCGATGGGATGCCGCTGGCGATCGAGCTGGCCGCGGCGCGGGTGCGGGCGTTGTCGCTGGCCCAGATCGCCGACGGTCTGCATGATCGGTTCCGGCTGTTGACCGGGGGTGCGCGCAGCGCGGTGCGCCGCCAGCAGACGCTGCGCGCCTCGGTGGACTGGTCGCATGCGCTGCTGACCGAGCCCGAGCGGGTGCTGTTTCGGCGGCTGGCGGTGTTTGCCGGCGGGTTTGATCTGGAGGCCGCCGAAGCTGTCGGCGCCGAATCCGACGCCGAGCGCTACCAGCTGCTGGATCAACTCGGCCTGCTGGTCGACAAGTCTCTGGTGCGTCGCCGAGGACAACAGCGACCGTGATGCGGTATCGGTTGTTGGAGACGGTGCGCCAGTATGCGCTGGAGAAGCTCGGCGAATCGGGTGAGGCCGACGAGGTGCGCACGCGGCACCGCGATTACTACGCCGGCACGGCCGCGGCGCTGGAATCGCGGCGTGCGGGACGGCGCTGAGCCGCTGCTGAAGTGGACGGACGTCGAGATCGACAACCTGCGCGCCGCGTTCGCCTGGAGCCGCGAGATCGGCGACAACGCGACCGCGCTGCGGCTGGTGTCCTCGTTGCATCCGTACTGGCTGGAGCGCGGCCGGTTCCGGGAAGGCCTGGCAGGGTTCGGCGCCGTGTTGACCGACCAGCGCCCCCCGACGTCGAGCCGGCGATATGGGTGCGCGCGGTCGCCGACCACAGCGCCCTGGCCGGGTGGCTGGGCGTGTCGGCGAGCCGGGAGCGGGCACAGCAAGCCCTGGCCGTAGCCCGTGAGTTCGACGACCCGGCTCTGCATCGCGCGGGCCCTCACTGGATGCGGGCTGCTCGCCCTTGACAACGCCGAGGTGGCCGGGCCCTACTTCGCCGAGGCGATCGATCTGGTCCGCGAGGCCGGTGACCGGTGGAGTCTGTGCCAACTCCTGGCCAATCAGGCGTGCATGGGCGTATTCGCCGGTGAACCGATCGGAGCGCGCGCGGCCGCCGAAGAAGGACAAGACCTCGCCGACGCGCTCGGCGACCGGTTCGCCTCGAGGGGCTGTCGGACGTGGCTGGGCTTCGCGCTGTGGATGCAGGCAGATCTCGCCGATGCCGGGCACGTTCTCGGATCCCTGGTTGAGGAGGCCGACGCGGCCAGAGACCTTGTAATGACGGTTTTTGGCTGCGTCGGCCACGGCCGTGTGCTGGCACACCAGGGGCAGGCTGCTGCCGCGCACGCCACCGCGGAATCCGCACTGGAGGCCGACGAGGCGCTGGGCGGGCCCTACTCGTATTCGGTGTATGCGATATTGGCCTGTGCCGCGCTGGCCGGCGGCGACGCCGCTGCGGCACGGCAGGCGTCCGAGGCGGCCTGCCGGAACCCGCCTCCGCTTTACGACGTCTTTATCAGAAGCCTCAACCCGCTGGCTGAGACAGAACTGGCCGGCCGTGATGTCGTGGCGGCGCGCCGGTGGGCCGACAACGCCGTCGCGGTGGCACCGGGGTGGTTTCAGATGAACGCGCTGACCGTGCGCGCCCACGTCGCGGTCGCCCAAGGCGAACCCGACCAGGCTGAGCGCGACGCCCACGACGCGCTGGCGATCGCCGCCCGCACCCAGGGTTATCTGCGCGTGCCCGACACCCTGGAATGCCTGGCCCGCCTGGCCGCCGACGGCGGCAGCCAGCACTACGCGGCGCGACTGCTCGGCGCCGCAGACGCCATGCGTCAGCGCACCGGAGAGGTCCGCTTCCCGATGTATCAAGGCGGCTACGATGCCGCAGTGGCAGCGGTTCGAGACGCATTGGGGCAGAGCGACTTTGACTCTGCGTGGGCCGAGGGTGCAGCGCTGTCCACCGAGGAAGCCATCGCCTACGCTCAACGCGGCCGCGGCGAACGCAAACGCCCCACCTCAGGCTGGGAATCGCTCACCCCCACCGAACGTGACGTTGTGCGTCTGGTCAGTGACGGGCTGGGCAACAAGGACATCGCCGCCCGGCTTTTCATCTCACCGCGTACCGTGCAGACCCACCTCACCCACGTCTACACCAAGCTCGGGCTGACCTCCCGCGTCCAACTCGTCCATGAGGCCGCCCGGCACACCTGACCAATGCGTCGCAAGCCGTCCACCGGTAATTGAACCCTTCCGCTTTGATGCCACTTCCCCCGTCGAGTCGATATGGACGAGTTTGATAACGGCCTTCGAAATATACACCGGCATAGCGCTATTGGAATGCGGGCGGCGCCGCAATCGCCTCGAGCAGATATTTTCGCAACTCCTGGCCGAGGATCTCGATGCTCGTGTCCAGCCCTTCGAACAGTCGGCAGCTCTCGCTGCCGGGTCCATTGCGGCGACACGCCAGAGGGCTGGCCGCACGGTCGAGACGCGCGATGTCCAGATCGCCGGCATCGCAACTTCCCGCCGCGCGACACTTGCCACACGCAACACGAGACATTTCGAGGAAACAGGCGTCCGCCTGGTCAACCCGCGGAACTGACCGGCTTGCCTCAGATCCGATGGCAATGCCCCAGATCCAACTGGCGTCTCCCGCAGGTCCGCCCCAAACCACGCGTCGATGAATGCCGTTGTGGGATTGATCGATTCATCTGGGTACGCCGTGATCCTCGGATCATTGGCGAAACGACCAACACGGAGACCGCTCACCCAGTGACCGAGAAACTTCTCTGTATTCGGCTATCACGTCGACCTGCACTGCGGTCCTCGTCGGCATCGTCGTCACGTTCCTGACACTGAGCGTGCCGCTCACCCAGCGAACCACCGGTCATCGCGGTGAATCCGTTGACAAGCTGCTGCACAAAACCGCCTATGCCGACGTGCGGTGTTGATGGTCACTGCCGCTACACGCGGGGCGCCCCGCTGGGTGCTGCCCCAAATTCGGCCCGTGCCGCGATTCACCAAGCGGCGCAGCTGGGACCTTGGGGCTGAGGTGAGTAACGGGGCCGGCGCGCTCGGCGGCTGGGCTGTGCGGGCCGCGCGGCCAGTGCCAACAGGCGTGTCCGCCCATCGGGACCTCAGGTTCCGATCGATCCGGAATCTTCAGCTACGCCCGGACTTCTGTGTGGCCGTTGACAGAGGTGTAGTCGAATGCGACGGTCTCGGCAGAGGAAATGGCTGTTCACGGTCACGCTATCGCTCACCGCGGGCTGATGCCAGTTTGGCCGGATCGGAGGTTACCTCGTCGATGATCGTGTGGATGAACTCCATCTTGCCCAGCACCGGTCCCGGGAGCACGAACGGGTAGAGGTCGCCGCGGCCCATAGAGCGGTTCACCATGTTGAGCCCCCAGGCCAGCGGTAGCCACATTTGGATGATGGTGTCGAAGGCGCTGGACCCGAGTGCGCGACGGTCCAAGCCGGCGCCGGACGGGGCGAAGCCGAACGCCGCCGATGTGTCCAGCGTGTCGCGGATGTGCAGATAATGCGCGAAGGTCTCGGCCCAGTCCTCGGCGGGGTGCATGTTGGCATATGAGGAGACGTAGTTCTGCTCCCAGCCCGGCGGCGCACCCTGGCTGTAGTGGCGGTCCAGCGCCTGCTGGTAGTCGGTGTCGGGGTCGCCGAACAATTCGCGGAACCGGGGCAGGTAGTCCGGTGATGCGCCGACGAGACGGGAGAAGTAGTAGTGGCCGATCTCGTGGCGAAAATGTCCGAGCAGGGTGCGGTACGGCTCGGCCATCGCGATGCGCAGCTGCTCGCGGTGCACCTCGTCACCCTCGGCCAGATCCAGGGTGATGACGCTCTTGTCATGGCCGGTGACGACCCGCTCGGACTCGCTGGACAGCAGGTCGAAGGCCAGGCCGTGCTCCGGATCCTGGTCACGCCCGACGATCGGCAGCTTGAGTTCGACCAATTCGACGATCAGACGGCGCTTAGCTCTCTCGGCCGCGGCGAACGCAGCCAGCGCCCCGGCGTCCTCGTTGCGCGGCCGTGTCCTGGTGAGTTGGCACGAGGCGCATAACGCGCCGTCTCGGCCTCCCGCGGGGTCGACCTCGACCAGCCAATTGCATTCGGCCACATGGAGGTTGGCACACAACTGATACACGCTGGAGTCGACCGCACCACGATGATCGTTGTCCTGGCCGCTGGCGATCACCAGCAACGCCCCCTCGTCCAGGGAGAAACCCAACTTGCTGGCGCACGACAAGCACACCGAGTTCTCGAACGCCAGGTGCTGCCCGCAGTTGGGGCAGGTGAAATTACGCATGGACAATTCCCTTTTCGATCCCTTTTCGAGCGCCGCCACGTCCGCCGCAGTCGATCACACTTCGCTGCGACTCGGTGTCGGAACCGGCGCAAGCGAATCGACCATCATGAAGCCGGATCCCAAGACCATCAACCACGAGGTTGCGCGTGCAGATCCTGTTCCTGCACCAGCAGGGACTTCACCCGCTATTACCGAATGTCGGCGATGTAGACGTATGCCGTATGTCAACATTGTTGACGCCAGATCCGGGACGGTGTTTACTGGAGATCTAGCACCGGAATCAGAGGCGTCGACATGCTTGTCATCGTGGGTTTGATTGTTTTGTTGTTCGGGGTGATCGTCGGGCTGGTGGGCGTGCTTTCCAACGCGGGGCCCGCTCACCCGCTGACCGGGCACTTCTCGGTATTGGGCTATCACGTCACCGGGTCGACGGGCACCTTGTTTTTGTTCGGGATGGTGGTCGGGGCGGTGGCGATGCTGGGATTGAGCGTGTTGCTAGCTGGCGCGCGCCGTTCCGCGGGCCGCGGGCGCAACGCCCGGCGCGACCTCCAAAGCTCCCAACGCGAAACCGCGCTTTTGAACCAAGACCGCGACCGACTGCTCGAACTACGGCGGCACGGCGGCGCAGCCACCGGCGCACCGGCGAACCCGGTGGCCGCCACCGGCCGGCCCAGGACTCCGCTGCTTGGGCGCTTCTCGCGCGGTCGACAACCGACGAGCGCCAATCACGTTGACGGAAACCGGTTAGCCACCGGGCCTTGATCACCGAAAGCGAAGGTTCGAGATGAGCGTAGGTAAGAAGATCTCCCATAAGGCCGAAGCCACCAAGGGTGCCGTCAAGAAGTTCTTCGGGCGCGCCACCGGCAACAGCCGGCTGCGCAACGAGGGGCGCGTCGGTCAAGCCAAAGGCAACATCAAACAGTCAGGGGCCAAGCTAAAGGACGCCTTCAAACACTGACCTCCGCTTTCCAGGTATTTCTGCACAACCCTCATCGAAACTAGGTAAATGTCATGATCATTCTGGGAATCGTCCTTATCGTTGCCGGATTCCTATTGCAGACGAACATCCCGCTGATACCCATCGGGATCGCCGTCCTCGTCGTCGGGTTGGCCCTGATGCTGATGGGACGGATGGGACACGCCGTCGGCGGCCGCCGTCACTACTACTGACCGACCACGTCGGATGTGCCCCAGTTCATAACACCGTCGTCGAGCCGGCACGCGGCGCGATCAAAGCCCGGTTCACGACGGTTGAACCATCGCTCGACCAACTCGAGGAACCAACACGACTACCAGCACTATCGTTTTGATCGTCACCGTCGCGGTCGTGGCGCTTGCGCTCATCGCCGCTCTGATGTGGGTCGCGCGCAACAAACGCAACCAACACCGCCACGTCGAAGCCGAGCAGATCCGTGGCCGGGCCAAGGAAGAAACGCGGCGGGTAAGGCAGCGAGAAGCACTCGCCGATGAGACCGCCGCCAAGGACCGCGCCGCTCAGGCTGAGGCCGACGTCAAAGCGGCCCAAGCCTCCGGTCTGCAACAGCAAGCCGCCGCCCACCCCGGTGAGGCAGCCACCTCCCGCACCCAACTCAACGAGCAGTGGGACCGCGCGGACAAACTGGATCCGGCCTCACACACATCGGAAACACCTGAGTCCGCCACCCAGAAAGAACCACAGGACCATTAACCATCTCCGGCAACCATCTCCGGCTGAAAGGCCGCGCACCCCAGAACCTTTGCCGCGATGCGCCACGAACCCAACGCGATTGTGAACGGGGTGCTCCTCGTCGGCGGTACCCGGCGCGAGATCAATGAAGCGGTGCAGATCGCCGAGCGCCCGGGTGACGATTTCGCCCGCGCTGGCTAGCCCTTCGCCGCCCGCTGCGGGGCGGGGACGACCACCACGGGGCACCGCGAGTGGGACACGACGTGTTGGCTGACGGAGCCGAGCATCGCTCCGATGAATCCGCCGTGTCCGTGAGAGCCGACCACCATCAGGTCGTATCCGTTGACGCTCTCGAGCAGCACTTGGGCGGCGTGTCCTTCCACCGTCTCCTGCGTAATTCGCACCGGATCCGTCGGGCTGTCCGGGTCGGACTCGGTGGCCTTGCCGACGGCGGCGTTCAGCAGCTTCTTCACTGATGCCTCTGCGGCGCCGAACTCGTCTGCCGGCACACCCTCGTCCGGCCTATAGCCCAACGGGAACATGCTGCCCAGCCCGGGGTCGGTCCACCTTGGATGGTACTGCCAGGCAAGGACCGCGTGGACGGGGATCTTGCGTGCCCGTGCCTCGCCGAACGCCCACCGAAGGGCGTCCACCGATCCCTGTGACCCGTCGACGCCGACCACGATTCGCCCGCTCTGCTGCGGTCTATCGGCAGAAGCGAGTGGCTCCGAGGATGATGGTGAAGTACCGGTCATGGGGTCATTATGGGTGCTCGGCGGCTGGCTTGAGTACTTCTGCATTCGCGAATGTGCATGTCTGCGGCTTAGTGAGCGAAGGGCCGCTGGTTGTTGAAGTGGCCGCCGGGCTTGAGGTCGTCCAGACTGGCCAGCACTGACACCATGTCGTCGCGCAGTGACCGGGCCAGGTCGGCGGAGAACCCTTCGCGCACCACGACGCGCAGCACCGCGACGTCGGTCGCGTCGGCGGGCATGGTGTAGGCCGGCACCTGCCAGCCGTAGGACCGCAGCGCGTGGGAGACGTCGAACTCGGTGTAGCCGAAATTCCCGGCCAACCGTAAGCAGACCACCGGGATCGCCGAGCCGTCGGAGATCACCTCGAAGTGCTTGCCCTTGCGCAACTCGTCGGCCAGCCAGCGCGCCGTGGACGACAGGCACCCCATCACCTGGGCGTAGCCCGCGCGACCCAACCGCAGGAAGTTGTAGTACTGGCCGATGACCTGGTTGCCCGGCCGGGAGAAGTTCAGGGAAAACGTCGGCATGTCCCCGCCGAGGTAGTTCACCCGGAACACCAACTCCTCGGGCAGGTGTTCATGACCGCGCCACACCACAAAACCGAGGCCCGGATAGGTCAGCCCGTACTTGTGGCCGCTGACGTTGATCGACACCACCCGCGGCAGCCGGAAATCCCACAGCAGATCCGGCTGCAAAAACGGCACCACGAACCCGCCGCTGGCGGCGTCGACGTGCACCGGGACATCCACGCCGCCGCCGGCGGCCAGCTTGTCCAGGGCCGCGCAGATCTGGGCAACGGGTTCCAGTTCACCGGTGAAGGTGGTGCCCAGGATCGCGACCACGCCGATGGTGTCCTCGTCGACGGCGTCCAGGACCTGTTCGGGGGTGATCACGTAGCGGCCCTTGGCCATCGGCAGGTATCTGGGCTCGACGTCGAAGTAGCGGCAGAACTTCTCCCAGACCACCTGCACGTTGGAGCCCATCACCAGGTTCGGGGTGCGGGTCCTCCAGCCGGTCTTCGGCTCGTCACCGACCCGCTGACGCCACCGCCACTTCAGCGCCAGCCCACCCAGCATCACCGCCTCGCTGGACCCGATGGTCGACACCCCGGTGGCGGTGGCCGGGTCGTCGTCGCGCAGCCCCTCGGCATGGAACAGGTCGGCCACCATCGACACGCACCGCGACTCGATGGCCGCGGTGGCCGGGTATTCGTCCTTGTCGATCATGTTCTTGTCGAATGTCTCGGCCATCAGCTTGTCGGCCTCGGGATCCATCCAGGTGGTGACAAACGTCGCCAGGTTCAGCCGCGAGTTGCCGTCGAGCATCAACTCGTCGTGGATGAACCGGTACGCGGCGGCGGGCTCCATGTCTTCGTCGGGCAGCCTCAGTGCAGGCACCGGCGCGGTGGACAGCCGCCCGGTGTAGGCGGGAGAGAGCGACGGCGACAGGCTCAGCTTGTATGGCATGGGGATCCTTTCGATGGTGACTCCACACCACTCCACCATCACCAGGCGCAAGCCCCGCTTCCGGGCGCGGCACCGCTCGTCTTAGACCGGGGAGCTCCGCGGCGAAAAAACTTCGACCGCCTGCTGAGTCTTGGCATAGGTGGGATAGGAGCCGCTGGGCCGGCCCGACGGTGGTGTCGGCAGCTATCGGCCAGGACCGGCAGCCACCACCCGGTGGCCTCTGCTGAGCAAGCAGCGCTCGGCCCACCCCCGAACAGTCCAGCCCCAAGGCCTGGACGTCGCGGACCCAGCCGAAAACAACCAACCCCCAAGATGATTGGTGCTGCATGACCCATTACGGGTCAACTCGTAGGCCCTGCCGCGTCGTACTGACACTGCCGGTGCATGTCGGCTGCCACATGCATCACGTGGTCTGCACATCGAGGGCCGATTCTGATGGGGTTAGGCCCGGATCGGTGCGCCGCTGACTCGCCGGAAGGCGGCTTCGATGCCGAAGGCCAGCGCGACCATCCCGGCCAGGACGGTGCACGCTTCGAGACTGCTGTTTGCGACAAGAGCGCCTATTGCCCCCACACACGCCGCGGCGGCGAGCACGGAGATCCATGGCCGTGTCGATCCACGGCGCCGCGCGGTGCGCGCCTCGGCTGCATTCACCACGGCGAAGATGACGAGGAAACCGGCGCTGCCCATGGTGGAGACGCTTTCGAGGTTCAATACGTTTGCGATCAAGACTGTCGATCCGGCGGTGATGAGCAGTCCTTCGAGCGGCCGATTCCAGACCGGTCGTTCCAGCTGGGTGGGTAGCTCTCTGGACTTGGCGATGATGTAGGTCATTCGTGCGGATCCGTACAGGGTGGCGTTGATCGCCGACGCGGTCGATAGCATCGCCGCCACTGCGATCATCGTGAACCCCGCTGCCCCGAGTGCTGGTCGGGCGGCCTCTGCCAGAGCGTAATCGCGGGCGTTCACCAACTGTGCGACCGGCAACGATCCGACAGCGACGATAGCGACGAGCACGTAGAGCGCAATCACGAATAGCACCGAGATGTAGTACGCCCGAGTGAGGGTGCGGTCCGGATCGGCGACGTCCTCAGCGGCGTTGGCAATGAGTTCGAAGCCCTCGTAAGCCAGGAAGATGATCATGCCGCCCGCGACCAGGGATACCGGCGAGCTCCATTGCCCCGGTTCGAGTCTGGCTGCCGACACCCCGGCCAGACCGACCACAACAAAGAAAACCAGGATCGCGATCTTGATCGCTACGACGATACGTTCGGCGCGGGCCACTGTGGACGCGCCGGCGATATTGACCACCGTGATCAGGACGATCGCCGCGGTGAGAAAGAGGTGCTTGCCCAAGGCGTGGAAAGCGCGAGGAAGGAAACTCGCCGCGTAGCTGCCGAAGGCCTGGGAATACAGGGCGAGCATGACGATGTAACTGAGCCACAGCAAGACGTTGATCCCGCCGGAGAACAGCCCGGTGCCGAAGGCGCGGTTCACGAATGTCACGGTGCCCCCGCGGCTCGGGTACGTCTTGGACAACAGGGCGTAGGACCTCGCGGTCAGCAACGCCACCAGCCCGGCCAGCAGGAAGGCGACCGGCGCTGCGCCCTTGGTGATCTGCACCGCCAGTCCCAGGACGGCGAAGATCCCGCCACCCACCATGCCGCCGACACCGATCGCGACAGCGGCCCACAACCCGACCGCAGGAGCGGCCGCGGACTTGGATCGAGACACCGCCGCAGCCTATCCGCCCCATGGCACTGTTGGGTCGGTCCGACAGCTGCACCGGCCACAGCGCGCGACTCAAGTCGTGGTGAGCAGCGGTGAGCGGGGCGTCAGAGCTGGCTTCGGAACGATTCCAGTTCCTGGTGACGCTCGGGTGTGGTTTCGGGGTAGGCCATCTTGAGGCTGGCGAGGGTGTCGAGGACGATCTGGGAGACGATGAGTCGGGCGTTGTCTTTGTCGTCGGCCGGCACGATGTACCAGGGGGCATGCTCGGTGCTGGTCGCTCGCAGGCAGTCACCGTATACCTGCATGTAGGTGTCCCAGTAGGACCGTTCGTGGATGTCGGCGAGGCTGAACTTCCAGTTCTTGTCGGGTGCGTCGATGCGCGCGCGGAACCGCTGCGCCTGTTCGTCTTTGGAAAGGTGCAGGAAGATTTTGACGATCTGGGTGCCGTTGCGGTGCAAGTGACCCTCGAGGTCGCGGATCGACCGGTAGCGCTGCTTCCACAGGCCTTTCTGGTCGATCAGCTCGTCGGGCAGTCCGTGTCCGTGCAGGATCGTGGGATGAACCCGGGCGATGAGGACGTCCTCGTAGTAGGAGCGGTTGAAGATGCCGATCCTGCCGCGTTCGGGCAGGCTGCAGGTGGTGCGCCAGAGGAAGTCGTGCTCGAAATCTTGATCGGTGGGCTGTTTGAAGCTGAACACCTGGCAGCCTTGCGGGTTCACGCCGGACATCACGTGGCGGATCGCGCCGTCCTTACCGGCGGCGTCCATACCTTGAAAGATCAGCAGCAGCGCCCAATGATCCGAGGCGTAATGCAGCTGTTGCAGTGCGCTCAGTTTCTTGGTGTGTTTCTTCAGCTGCTTCTTGTAGTTCTTGTGCGACTTATAGAGCGGCTTCACCGTTGTCGGCAGATTGGCCAGGTCGACTTTTCGTCCGGCGGCTACCCGGAAATCTGTCGATTCGATTGCCACGGTCGGTCCTTTCTCAGGGACGGCGAACATCGACCACGACGCCACGCAGTTCCCGCGCCGACCACAGCGGATTGAGCAATTTAAGGTAGTCGTCGGGCAGCAGGGGCGTCGTCGCGCGAGCCACCAACCCCCGCAACACATTAACCGTCGAGGTCGACGCGGTCTCGGCATTCCTTGCCGGCGCCGCACTCCACCGGGTCAGGTTCTGCATCCGCGAACCCCTGATGACACGCATGTCGACGCCTCTGATTCTGGTAATAGACCTTCAGTACACACCTCGCCGGGGTGGGCGTCAACAATGTTGACCGACAATCAATGTCTACCATGTTAAATGCAGAGAAGTAGCTGTTGAAGCGTCGGTGGCCCGCGCATTGCGTCGACGCGACCTGCTATTGCCCCAGGGATTTCGGGCCGATCGCGAGTCTTGGGTAGTGTTGCGGCGCAAAGTGTTCCGCGATCTAACCGGTGAATGCAACCGGGTCGGGCAGACCGACTTCTCTGAATTCGAAATCACTCACGGCGGCATCTGGCGCGCCGATGCCCTGGCCCGCCTGCAGCCGGCCGCCGATGAAGCCCAACGGCTAATCGACCTAGACGACCTGCGCGCTGACCGCGGCCCGATGGATATCGTCCATGCCCCAGAACAGGACCTCGATCAAGCGTCCGCACCCCATCGCCGTAGCCTGGTCAAGATGGACTACGCGTCGGCATTCGTTGGGCAGAACCGCGCTTTTGGGGAACTGATCCGCAACGCCGATCAATCGACGCCGGTGCCGACCTGCCCGGGCTGGAACCTCGGGCAAGTGTTTCGCCACGTCGGCCGCGGGGACCGCTGGGCGGCGCAGATCGTCCGCGATCGACTCGATGATTTCCTCGATCCCCGCAGCGTCGAGGGTGGCAAGCCGCCACCGGATCCCGACGGCGCGATCTCCTGGCTGCACGGCGGGGCGCAGCGTCTTGTCGACGCCGTCGAACTGACTGGTGTGCAAACACCGGTGTGGACCTTTCTCGGGCCGCGCCCGGCCAACTGGTGGGTCCGGCGCCGGCTGCACGAGGCGGCGGTGCACCGCGCCGACGCCGCGATCGCCGTCGGGAGCGACTTCACGCTCGAACCGGACGTGGCAGCCGACGGGATCAGCGAATGGCTTGAGCGCATTGTGATCCAGGCTGGAAGCGACGGCGCAGCACTGCCGCTCGAAGGTGGCCACACCATACATCTGCACGCCACCGATCCCGGGCTGGGCGAAGCCGGCGAATGGACGGTCGGTGTCGCCGAGGGGCGGATCACCTGGTCGCACGAGCACGGTAAGGGCACGGTGGCGCTGCGTGGCGGCGCCACCGAACTGCTGCTGGCGATGGTGCGCCGAGTCTGCGTCGCCGACGCCGGTATCGAGCTGTTCGGCGACGACGCCGTGTGGCAAAGATGGCTGGACCGCACGCCTCTTTAATCCTGGGACCAGCCCGGGCCGACACGGTACCTTGCAGACCATGACCACATCGGAGATCGCCACCGTGCTGGCTTGGCACGACGCCCTCAACGCCTCCGACCTCGAGACCTTGGTGGCCTTGTCCAGTGACGACATCGATATCGGTGACGCACACGGAGCCGCGCAGGGCCACCAGGCGCTTCGCCGGTGGGCCGCCTCACTCAACGCGAAAGCGGACCTCGGCCGGATGTACGTCCACGATGGGGTCGTGGTCGTCGAACAGAAAATCAGCAGGACGGACGACCCCGCCGCCGTCACGAACGCGTCGGCATTCCGGGTGGTCCACGACCACGTCACTTCGGTGTTCCGTCACGAGGACTTGGCGTCGGCGCTGGCGGCCACCGAACTCACCGAGGCGGACCGGGTCGATTGAAGTCGACTGAGGTGTTAGGAGCCACGTATGCGCGGGATCATTTTGGCCGGCGGTTCGGGCACCCGCCTGTACCCGATCACCATGGGCATCAGCAAGCAGCTGCTGCCGGTCTACGACAAGCCGATGATCTACTATCCGCTGACCACGCTGATGATGGCCGGCATCCGCGACATTCAGCTGATCACCACTCCCCACGACGCGCCCGGTTTTCACCGGCTCCTCGGCGACGGAGAGCAATTGGGTGTGAACATCAGCTACGCGACCCAGGATCAGCCTGACGGGCTGGCGCAGGCATTCGTCATCGGTGCCAACCACATCGGCAACGATTCGGTGGCATTGGTGTTGGGGGACAACATCTTCTACGGCCCAGGGCTGGGGACCGGCCTGAAGCGCTTCCAATCCCTCAGCGGCGGAGCGATTTTCGCCTACTGGGTGGCCAATCCATCGGCCTACGGTGTCGTTGAATTCGGCGCCGACGGCATGGCGGTGTCGCTTGAGGAGAAGCCCGCCACCCCGAAGTCTCACTACGCCGTGCCGGGCCTGTATTTCTATGACAACGACGTGATCGAGATCGCCAAGGGCTTGAGCAAATCGGCGCGCGGTGAGTACGAGATCACCGAGGTCAACCAGTTCTACCTCAACCAGGGCCGGCTGGCGGTCGAGGTGCTGGCCCGAGGGACGGCGTGGCTGGACACCGGGACGTTCGACTCGTTGCTGGACGCCGCCGATTTCGTCCGCACGCTGGAACGCCGGCAGGGGCTGAAGGTCAGCATCCCCGAGGAAGTGGCGTGGCGGCTGGGCTGGATCGACGACGAGCGGCTGGCGCAACGCGCCCGCAGCCTGGTCAAGTCCGGATACGGCAGCTACTTGCTGGAGCTGTTGGAGCGGAGCTGATTTCGGTGGAGCCTGCGGCGTGCTCGCGGGTGGGCTCAGCCAGTACCGCGGCGATCGCCGTCGCCAACGGAACGGAAAGCGCGTGTGCGATGCCGCGGTTACTGCCGGTAGCTGACCAGGAAGTTGCCCAACCGGTCGATCGCGGCCGCAAGATCACGGGACCACGGCAACGTCACCAGGCGCAGGTGATCAGGTTCCGGCCAATTGAACCCGGTGCCCTGGGTGACCAGGATCTTCTCCGACAGCAGCAAATCGAGGACAAGCTGCTCGTCGTCGGCGATGTCGTAGACCTCGGGGTCCAGCCGGGGAAATGCATACAGCGCACCTTCCGGTTTGACGCAGGACACCCCCGGGATCTCGTTGAGCTTGGTCCAAGCGATGTCGCGCTGCTCGAGTAGCCGACCGCCGGGAAGTACCAGGTCTTCGATGCTCTGGTGCCCGCCGAGGGCGACCTGGATTGCGTGCTGCGCCGGGACGTTGGGGCACAACCGCATATTCGCCAGCAGGCTGATCCCCTCTATGAAGCTGCTGGCGTGGTCCTTGGGTCCGGTGATCGCCAGCCAGCCGGCCCGGTATCCGGCGACACGGTAGGCCTTCGACAGACCATTGAAGGTCAGGCACAACATATCGGGGGCAAGCGAGGCCACGCTGATGTGCTTGGCGTCGTTGTAAAGGATCTTGTCGTAGATCTCGTCGGCAAGCAGCAGCAGTTGATGCTTGCGCGCCAGATCGACGATTTGGGCGAGGATTTCGCGACTGTAGACCGCGCCGGTCGGGTTGTTCGGGTTGATCACGACCAGCGCCTTGGTGCGCTCGGTGATCTTGGATTCCAGGTCAGCGATATCGGGCTGCCAGCCCTGGGTCTCGTCGCACAGGTAATGCACGGGTGTGCCGCCCGCCAGGGAGGTCGATGCCGTCCACAGTGGGTAGTCCGGTGAGGGAATCAACACCTGATCGCCGTTGTCCAGCAGGGCCTGCAGCGTCATCGTGATCAGCTCGGAGACCCCGTTGCCCAGATAGACATCGTCGACATCGAATCGTGGGAAGCCCTCGACAAGCTCGTAGCGGGTGACCACCGCACGCCGGGCCGGCAGGATGCCCTGGGAATCGGAGTAGCCCTGTGCGTAAGGCAGCGCCTGGATCATGTCGCGCATGATCACGTCAGGAGCCTCGAAGCCGAAAGGTGCCGGGTTGCCGATATTGAGCTTGAGGATGCGGTGCCCTTCGGCTTCCAGCCGCGCGGCGTGCTGGTGCACCGGGCCGCGGATTTCGTACAGGACGTCCTGAAGTTTGGACGACTGCGCGAAGGCGCGCTGGCGCTGATGACCCGAGGCGTGCCAGGGCAGCTGGTGAGTAGTCACGTCAACAATGGTCCCATCGCTGTCCACTGATATTTGCTGACAGGTGTCAAACCATGGTCAGCGCTTGCCCGGCGGACGGGCGCCGCGTGCGATGCCCAGCCCTTTGACGGGCGCGGCGGGTGCGGCCGGCGGAGCCGGCTCACCCTCGGTTTGCGCGGACGGCTCGGGTTCCGTTTCTGCTTCGGGTTCCGGTTCCGGCGCGGGGGGTGCGGCTGGTGCGGGAGCCCCCGCTGGGGGTGAACTCTTCTTAGCCCCCGGGCGCTTGGCGCCGGCGGCGATACCCAGACCCTTACCGGACGGCGCGGGTGCTGCCGGAGCCTCGGTCGCCTCTGGTGCCGCAGCCGCCGCGGGTGCTGCTGGAGCCTCGGTCGCCTCTGGTGCCGCAGCCGCCGCAGTCGCTGGGGCCGGGGCGGCGCCGCGCTTTCTTGGCGCCGGGTCGCTTGGCGCCGCCGGCGATGCCCAGACCCTTGACGGGTGCGGCAGCTGCCGCCGCCTCGGTGGTCTGCGCCGCCTCAGCTGCTGGTTGCGCTGCCTTCTTGGCGCCGGGTCGCTTGGCGCCACCAGCCATACCCAGACCCTTAGCGGGTGCAGCAGGTGCTGCGGCTGCCGGCGCCGCGGGTGTCTCTGCCGGTGCCTCAGCGGGTGCGCTCGGTGCGGCAGCCTTGGGTGCGGCCGTCGCGGCCCGCGCCTCAGCCCGCTCGTCGGTCTTTTTCGAGGCCTCTTGTGCAGCCGTACCCTTCTCCGGCAGCTTCGCCGTGTCGCGGTCCAGCGACCCCAGTAGCACCTGGGCTACGTCAAGCACCTCGACGCCGCTGCGACCGGCTTCTTCCTGCCGGTCGTTGACACCGTCGGTGACCATCACCCGGCAGAACGGGCACGCGACGGCGACGGTGGTGGCGTTAGTTGCCAGCGCCTCGTCGACCCGTTCGTGGTTGATCCGCTTGCCGATGTGCTCTTCCATCCACATGCGTGCGCCGCCCGCGCCGCAGCAGAAGCTGCGTTCGGCGTGGCGTGGCATTTCGGTGAGGTTCGCTCCCGCAGCCCCGATCAGCTCACGGGGCGCCTCGTACACCTTGTTGTGCCGGCCCAGATAGCACGGGTCGTGATAGGTGATGTCTTGGGAGACCGACGTGACGGGCACCAGCTTCTTGTCACGCACCAGCCGGTTGAGCAGCTGGGTGTGGTGCAAAACGGTGTAGTTGCTGCCCAGTTGCCGGTATTCCTTGCCGATGGTGTTGAAGCAGTGCGGGCAGGTGACGACGATCTTGCGGTCGACGGTCTCCACACCCTCGAACAGCCCGTCCAGGGTCTCGACGGCCTGCTGGGCCAGTTGCTGGAACAGGAATTCGTTGCCCGACCGGCGCGCAGAGTCGCCGTTGCAGGTTTCCCCGGTACCCAGCACCAGGTACTTCACCCCGGCGATGGCGAGCAGTTCGGCGACGGCTTTGGTGGTCTTCTTCGCCTTGTCGTCGTAGGCGCCCGCGCAGCCCACCCAGAACAAGTATTCGTAGCCTTCGAAGCTCTCGACATCCTCGCCGTAGACCGGCACGTCGAAGTCGACCTCGTCGATCCAGTTGGTGCGGTCCGAGGCGTTCTGGCCCCACGGGTTGCCCTTGTTCTCCAGATTCTTGAACAGCACGGACAGCTCGGAAGGGAACTCCGATTCCATCATCACCTGGTAGCGGCGCATATCAACGATGTGATCGACGTGCTCGATGTCCACTGGGCACTGCTCCACGCACGCACCGCAGGTGACGCAGGACCACAGCACGTCGGGATCGATCACACCGCCCTGCTCGGCGGTGCCGACCAGCGGGCGGCTCGCCTGCTCCGGCCCGTGCCCGGGCACTCGGCCGAAGCCAGACTCTGGCACGTGGTGGCCCTCTTCCTTGGCCGTCTCGAGGTCGAGACCCTCAAGCGGCTCCGGATTCTGGCCGAGGATGTAGGGTGCCTTGGCCAGCCAGTGGTCGCGCAGGTCCATGATGACGAGCTTGGGCGAAAGGGGCTTGCCGGTGTTCCAGGCCGGGCATTGCGACTGGCAGCGCCCGCACTCGGTGCAGGTGGCGAAGTCCAGCATGCCCTTCCAGGTGAAGTCTTCGATCTTTCCCCGGCCGAACACGTCGTCCTCGCCCGGATTCTCGAAATCGATCGGCTTGCCGCCGGACTCCATCGGCAGCAGCGGACCCAACCCGTCCGGCAGCCGCTTGAAAAGTACGTTGATGGGCGCCAGGAAGATGTGTAAATGCTTGGAGTGCAACACGATGATCAGGAAAGCCAGCATGACGGCGATGTGCAGCATCAGCGCGACGGTCTCGAGTATCTCGTTGCCGGCGTGACCCAGCGGATGCAGCAGGGCGCCCATGGTGTGTGAGAAGAACGCGCCCCTGCCGTAGGGGAAGTTGCCGGTATTGACCGACGCCCCGCGGAAAAGCGCGTACGTCCAGATGACGTTGAAGATCATGAACAGGGCAAGCCAGGCACCGCCCAGGTGTGAGCCGTAGAACCGGGACTGGCGGCCATATTCCTTCGGCTCGCTGCGCAACCGGATGATGGCGAACGTGACGACGCCCGTCAGCACGGCGAGCGCGAAGAAGTCCTGCAAGGCACCCAGCGCATCCCAGCGGCCAATGATCGGGAGGTGGAAGTTCGGCTGGAACAGCACCCCGTAGGCCTCGATGTAGACCGTGAGCAGGATGAAGAAGCCCCACATGGTGAAGAAGTGCGCCGTACCCGGCAGCGACCACCTCAGCATCCGACGCTGCCCGAACACCTCGACGATTTCGGTCCTTATCCGGGTGCCCAGATTGTCGGTGCGTCCACTTGCGGGCTGGCCGGACATCGTCAGCTTGAACAGCCACCAGACTCGCCGCAGAGCGAACACGGCCACGATCGCTGTCATGCTCAGGCCCAGTACCAGTCTGATGAGCGTCTGCGTGGTCACGGAAGGTCACCCCAGTTCGTAGTCACTCAACGGAACACAGCCGATATCAGTGCGCGGCGAAGCGCCTTTGCTGACTGCATAGCCTGCTCATACTGACATCTGTATGGCTTTCGCCGCGAGAAAGGCTGTCCTAACCTACCCGTCGCCGGTGGCTCTCACCTGCGGCTCAGCCCTGTGGAGCCAAAATCGTGGGCAGCATCGACAGCATCTCCGAGCCCGCAGCCCGTTCCGTATCGGGTAGGTCGCCAAAACCAGTGCCCGGTTTCAGGTCCCGTGCCAGTTGCAGCATGGCCCCGGACACCCGGGCATCGGGTGTTTGCGCTGCGGCCTGACCGGCCACCGCTGAGATGAATCAGACGGGCATCTGCCGCGCGCCGCATTCGCTGCGGCGCAACGCTGGCGCCGCCGTGCCGAGCACCCGCGAAACGATCCGTTCACCACCAGGGCCTGTCGTGCCGCGGTGCGCAGCGCTGAAGCGATGGTGGCGGAGTTCTCCGCACGCCGCTAACGCGTTAGCCTCCTGGCGCCGCGGTGGTGGGCGTGACGGGCGCCGCCGTCGTCGTCGGCGGCTTTTGCGTGGTGGTCGGTGGAGCGGTGGTCGTTACCTGCGAAGTCGTCGTCGGTGGGGTCGTCGTCGGCTTGGTGGTCGTGGTGGTCGGCGGAGTTGTGGTCGTGGTGGTCGGCGGAGTTGTTGTGGTGGTGGTGGTGGTGCTGGGCTGGGTGGTTGTCGTGGTGGCCGGCGCCGACGTCGTGGTGGTGACGGGCGCCGGGGTGATCACCGTAACGGTGGGGCTGTTGTTCGGCCCGATCACGGTCGTGGTGATCGGCGATGGCGGGGGCACCGGTTCAGGGGACGTGGTGTTGGCCGGCTTGCTCTTGTCAGGGCCCAGGGTCAGCGCCAACACCACAGCGACCAATATGGCCACCCCCGCTGCGGCCAGGCTGAAGACCACGGCTGCGCGTTTGTACCACGGCAGGGGCTCGGGTTCGGCGGCGTAGCGGTCCCGGTCGGCGTTGTCGTCTCCCGGCGGCGCGAAATCCGGAGTCGTTGCGACCCGGCCATAATCGGCGGGACCGGTGTAGGGGACCGGTTCGTCGCCCGTGCCGGCGTCTTCGGACCAGGCCAGCGCCCGGTAGGTCGCAGATTTGGCGTTGTCGGAGGCCGATTCGCTGGCCGCTGCGCTGGCAGCCTGGTTTGCCCACGCCGTCGGGGATACCTCGGTCGCGGGGCCGACTGCGCCGACGATGTTGGTCGGTGCGTCGACCGCGGGGCCTGCGCCGGTCGCGAGGCCCGCTGACGATCGCTCCTGGCCGAGAACCGCCGCGCCGATCGCGGCGCTGAACATGGGTTGCGGTGTAGTGAAGACAGGAAGCTGGAAGCGCTCCGAAAGTCGTGCGGTGATCAGCGGGATGCCGGCACCACCGCCGACGGTCGTTACAGCGGCCAAGTTGGCCCGCGGAATCCCGTTGCGCTGCAGTATTTCTTCGACAGAGGTAACGAATCGGTCCAGTGGTCCCGAGATGAGTTGCTCAAACTCGGCGCGGGACAGCCGGACATCGGCACCGGAACCCGGCTGCCCGGCCGTGCCCGTTCCAATGGTGGTCGCCGTCGCCGCCGACAATCGTTCCTTGGCGTGCCGGCAGGCACCGAGCAGGCGGGTCACCGAGCCCATTCGCGTTGCGGTGCCGGAAACGTCGGTGGTGTCGACACCGGGAGCGACCGCGAGAAGGTGATTCAAGATGAGCTGGTCGATGTCGTCGCCGGAGAACCCGCGGTACCGGACGGTAGGGCCGATCTGCTGAAAACTGGATCCGGCGTTGGTCAGAGTGACGCTGGTGCCGCTGGCGCCGAAGTCGCACAAAGCGACTATGCCGTTCGTCGGGAATCCAGGTTTGGCATACAGCGCCGCGAGCGCAGCCGTGGCGTCGGAGACCAACGTCGGAGGCTCACCGTCGGCCCCCAGGTCCGGCTGGGCGAACAACTCGTCGTGCAGCGCGGCAAACTGGGCGTCCGACCAATATGCGGGGACCGCGACAGTGAGCGGCGCGCCGGAGCCGACCGTGCGTGCCATCGCTTCGAGCGCTTCGATGGTCAGCGCCTCGCCCAGGTACTTCGTCCCGTCGGCCGCCACCAGCGGAGCCCGATCCCCGACCCGCTCGACAAATCCGCGTAGCACCAGGCCAGGTTCTGTCAGGTTCGGGTTCTCTTCTGGCAGACCGACTTCAGTTTCCCGGTGGTCGAACAGCGTCAACACCGGGGTGCGGGCAACCGGGGCGCCACCTGCCCGGACCGCGACCAGGTTGGCCACCCCGATCGACAACCCGAGCGACTCGCTCATATCCCACCCTCTGTGTCCATTGTTTGCTGCCGGCCTACAGCCGTTCCCCACCATAGCCGCCGTCCCTCCGGCGGGATTGGGGTCAGAGGCCCGGCGGCAAATTGATCACGGTGGGTATTGACGGCAGCGTTATCTGCGACGGCAGCGTCGGCAACCCCCCGGGCACCGGGGGGTTGGTGGTCGTCGGCGTCGTGGTGGTCGTCGGCGTCGTGGTGGTCGTCGGCGTCGTGGTGGTGGTCGTCGGCGTCGTGGTGGTGGTGGTCGGTGTCGTGGTCGTTGTGGTGGTGGTCGTGGTCATGGTCGTGGTCGTGGTGGTCGTCGTCTGGGTGGTCGTGGTCGGCGCCGTGGTTGTGGCGCTGGTGCTAACGGTTGTTGTCACCGACGCCGGCGTCGGGCGGCCGTGGGCGAGCTGGATGATGCCATAGATGATCAGCCCGATCAGGGCGGCGATCAGTACGCCCCACCCGACCAATGCGAGGGGTTTCCGCCACCCGGGGGTGGGCTTGGGTCCTGGCGGTTGTCCGTACCCGCCCTGGTCGTCGCCGTAACCGTAATTGCCGTAGACGGTCGGGTCATCGGCGCCATGGTCCGGCGGGTCGTACCTTGCCACGGCCGCTGATGCTATCGGCTACGGCTGCCTGAACACTGCCGCCACGCTGGCCCGTTGCCGATCAGTGACCTTGGTTAGGGAAGGTTGGGCGGCAGCGTAATCGGCGTCGGCACCCCCGGGATGGTGATCACCGACGGCAGCGGCGGCAGATGTGGGTAGTGGTGCGGGGACCGCGTTGGCTGCTGAGGCGGCGGCTGGACTCGGGTGGTGGCCGGCGGAACCGTGGTGGTCGGCTCCGTGGTAGTGACCGGCGTGGTCGTTGTCGTCGACTCCACGGTGGTGGTCGTGGTAGCGGTCGTCGTGGTGGTGGCCGGGGTGCGGCTGGTGCCTTGGTCACCACCGACCAGCTCGATGATGCCGTAGACGATCAGTGCGATCAGGATCGCGACAAGCAGCGCCCATCCGATGAGCGTCACCGGCTTGCGGTACCAGGGCTTGGGCTCGGCCTCCGGGTCGTGAGGTTCGAACGGATCGAACTGGTCAGGCGGAAGTGGTGGGCCGGGTGGCGGGCCCTGCGGGGGTGGTCCGGCCTGCGGGACCTGAGAGGGTGGAGGAGGCGGACCGGGTGGCGGGTATCCGCCCGCGGCGAACCCGGCATGCTGGGTCTGCTGGCTGTTGAAGTCTTCGGGTGGGCCGTAACGTGCCACGGCACCGATGGTACTGACGCAGCGGAGCTAGTCAGCTCAGAACGTGTTGACCTTGTCGATACTGACGAACATGCCGTGGCCGGTGTGGTCGTTGGTGAACCGGGTACCGTCGGCGGTGGCGTTGATCGTCCAGCCCTGCGCGTCGTAGGTCTTGTAGTCGATGGTGACGGTGGGGATGGCCCCCAGATTGCCCAGCACCCACTGGACGGAGCCGTTAGCGGTGATGCTGACGCCGTTGGCGTGCTCGCCATCCTGCAGCGGGGAGTTGGTGAAGGGTGCTTCGCAGCCGACGCTGTCCTTATTGATCTGGCAACGCGTCGTACCGGACTTGGTTTCGATGAAGACGTAACCGTTCTGGTCGGGCGGGAGCGGGATGGCGCCGGCCGGCGTGGTCGGGCTCGCCGGTGCGGCCGAAGTCGTGGTGGGCGCCGGTGGCATGGTGCTCGGCCTGGGTGTGGGGAAGGTGGGTTCGACCGGCCCTGCCCCCGGCGCGGCAACCGGCCTGCCCTCGATGTTGGAGCTGCAACCGGCAACGGGCATAGCACTCACGAGCAGGGGCGAGAGCAGCAGCGACCCACCTGCCAGACCCCACCGTGCCTTTTGCGATATCCGCACGCGCTACTCCCGAAAATCTGAAATATAAGAACTCAGATTACGCACGAGGTGACGCAAGTTACTGTAGTGACGCGCCTTTGGATTAGCGCGTCATCTCTGCGGCCCGATGAGCGGCGGCGACGATGCCCTGGTAGCCGGTGCACCGGCAGAAGTTCCCGGACAGGCCCTCGCGGATCTGGTCGTCGGTGGGGTCCGGATTGTCGCGCAGCAATGCGGTCAGCGACATGACGAAACCCGGCGTACAGAAGCCGCACTGCAGTCCATGACACTCCCGCAGCGCCGACTGAACCGCTGACAGCTCGCCGGCGGGCGAGGCGATCCCCTCGACCGTTGTCACCTCCATGCCGTCCACCTGCACCGCGAACAGCAGGCACGACCGCACGGCCTCGCTGTCCAGCAGCACCGTGCAGGCGCCACATGCCCCGTGCTCGCAGCCGAGATGGGTGCCGGTGAGGCCGCACCTCTCCCGTAAGAAGTCCGCCAGTGTCATGCGTGGTTCGACGCTGGCCGTGGTGGGAGTTCCGTTGACCGACAACCGGACTGGTCGTTCATGCATTGATTGCCTCCGCGATTGCCTCGTCAACGGCTTGGGTCCAGGCTCGCGCCGTCATGGCGGCGCCCACCCGGGTCCGATACGACGCCGACCCTTGCAGGTCTGCCGGAATGTCATCGAGTCCCGTCATGGCGGCCCGGCCGACCTCCTCGGGAGCGATTTCGTTGACCGGCTTGCCGATTACTGCCGCCTCTGCCGCCGTCGCGCGCCGGGGTGTGGAGCCGAGGCCCAGCAGCCCCATCGCGCACCGGGATACCCGGCTATCGTCGTCGAGCTGGACGGCGACTACCGTGCCGGCGATCGCGAAATCGCCATGGCGGCGAGTAAATTCGTGCACGGCGAAGCCGGATCTGCTATTCCACTTCGGAAATCGGACTCCGGTGAGCACCTCATCTGGCTCCATGGTGGTCTCCCATAAGCCGGCGAAGAAGTCCGGCGCCGCAATTTCGCGTCGTCCCCGCGGGGAAAGCACTTCCATCGTCGCATCCAGTGTCAGGGCAACCGCCGGGTATTCGCCCGCGGCATCGGCGTGCGCGATCGACCCGCCGAGGGTGCCGCGGTTGCGGATCTGGAAGTGCCCGATGAACGGCGTCACTCGGGTCAGCAGCGGAACCGCTTCGCGGACTTGCGGATCGGCGCCCACCCTGGCCTCGGTGGTTCCCGCGCCGATCCATACTTGGTCACCCCGGTGCTCGATGCCCTGCAGCTCGCTGAGCCGGGAAATGTCGATGAGATGGTCGAAGAACGCCAGGCGCATCGCCAGCATCGGCACCAGGCTCTGCCCGCCGGCCAGGATCTTGGCATCCTCGCCCAGTTCGGCCAGCAGGCTCACGGCTTCCTCGACCGTGTCGGGGCGGTGGTAGTCGAACGACGCCGGTTTCACCGCTGCCCCTCCGTAAGTAACGAGACGATTGACGCCGGGCTGGCCGGCAACTTGGTGATTGTCACGCCCAGCGGCGCAAGTGCGTCGTTGATCGCGTTGATCACCGCGGGCACCGAGCCGATGGCCCCGCCTTCGCCGACCCCCTTGTATCCGCCGGGCCCGGGGCCGGGTATCTCGACATGGCCGTATTCGATGGACGGGACCTCGGTGGCCGTTGGCAGCAGATAGTCCACGAATGTGGTGGCCAGCGGGTTGCCGTCGTCGTCGTAGACGAGGTTTTCCATCAACGCGCCACCGATGCCCTGCACCGTTCCGCCGGCGATCTGGCCCTCTACGATCGCCGGGTTGATCATCGGCCCGACGTCTTCGCTGACGATGTAGCGCAGCAGCGTGACTTTGCCTGTCTGCGTATCGACTTCGCAGGTGCAGGCGTGGGTGGCGTTGGCCCACAGGATCGGCGCCTTGGCGACGTAGCGGGCAGTGGCCTCCAGCACCGGCGACATCTCCGGCGGCAGTTGTTGAGGCTGGTAGTACGCCAGATAGGCCAGCTCGCCGAAGCTCACTTTGTTCGACGGGTCGCCCCGCACCGCTGCGCTCGAATGTGCCAGTTCCACTTCCGATTCGGCCACCTTGAGGTGGTGTGCGGCCAGCGCCACTATCCCTTCGCGCAGGATGGTCCCCGCCTCGTTGACCGCTCCGGCCGTCATGGGGCCGCTGCGGCTGCCCTGTGTCCCCGCTCCGTATGGCGTGACGGCGGTGTCGCCCTGGATGGTGGCCACGTCGTCGATGTCGGCGCCCAGCATGTCGGCAGTCAGCTGAATGACGGTGGTTTCCAGGCTGTTTCCGCTTGAGCCTCCGTTGACGTAGACGTTGATCTTGCCGGTCGGCTCCATCGCGATGGTGGCGCCTTCGGTGGCCAGGTGGCCGGTCGCGGCGCCGGTGGGCTCGATGTACGCCGAAAACCCGAGGCCGAGGTAACGGCCCTGGGCCAGCGCTTCGCGCTGTTCCTTGCGAAATCCTTCGTGGTCAAGGATTTTCACGGCCTGCTCGAACGTCTCGATCGGAGCGACGTGGTCATACGGCATGCCGTTGGGGTTGAAGTAGGGCATCTCGTCGCGGCGTAACAGGTTGCGCCGGCGCAGCTCGACCGGATCGATGTTCATCTTGCGCGCGGCGATGTCGAGAAGGATTTCACGCGCCAGCGTTTCGTATTGCCACGGACCGCGGTACGCGGCCAGGCCGCTGGTGTTGGAGAAGACGGCCTTGTAGTTGAAGCTGGCCTTGGGCACGCGGTAGGGCCCCGGGAAGAACATGCCGATGGCGGCGGTGGTGAGCACCGGGTACGGCGTCGGATATGCCCCGATGTCCTGGACGAAGTCGATATCCACCGCCCGGAGGCTGCCGTCGTCGTCGAACGCCATTCTGGCCGTGCCGTTGACATGCCGGGCCTGTCCCGCCGACATCAGATTCTCGCGCCTGTCCTCGATCCACTTCAGAGCCGCGGGCACCTTGCGGGCGGCCAGCATGATGCACATGTCTTCGCGCATCGGGACGACCTTCTGGCCGAAGCCGCCGCCGGTGTCGCGCATGATGACCCGAACCCGTTGTGCCGCAATGCCCAACAGGCGGGCACAGAACGCCCGTAGCTCGTGGGGTGTCTGGGTGGATGCCCAGAGGGTGAGTTCCTCGGATGCCGCCGCCCACTCGACGACCAGGCCCCGGGTCTCGATCGGCACTGGCGCATAGATCTGCTGGTAGACGTTCTCTTTCACGACACATGCCGACGTCGCGAAAATCTCTTCGTCTGGCGGCGCCCCGGCCATCCCGCCCGCGACGTTGTTGGCGTAGCTGTCGTGGACGAGCACATCGCAGGACTGCGCGCGGGTGAAGTCGGTGATCGCGGGCAGCGGTTCGTAGTCGACGTCGACCAGTTCGATTGCATCCTCGGCGAGGTAGCGGTTCTCGGCGACGACCAGCGCAACCGGGTCTCCGACGAACTTCGCCTCACCCTCAGCGAGCGGCGGCCGTGGGGTGTCCGGCATGTCCTTGCCCGCCACGGCGTGCCACGCCTCCTTGACGTCAGGGTTGAGGTCGGCGGCGGTGAACACCGCGTGCACGCCGGGCAGAGCCAGCGCCGCTGAGGCGTCGATGCTGTTGATCCGGGCGCGGGCAAACGGACTGCGCACGAAGCAGGCGTGCAGCATGCCGGGCCGCGTGATGTCGTCGACGAAGCTGCCGCGTCCGGTCAGCAGCCGACCGTCTTCCACCCGCTGGACGCGGGTGCCGGCGTACCGGGGCGCTGGGGCACCGGGGGCCCCCTGCACGTCCTGAGTCATCGCGCTCCATCCGGTTGTCACCCAATGAGAAGCTGAATGTCATCATAGGAGAGTGTCGTTATCGGAGTCGACAGTCATCGGACTGTTGCTGGCCGCGGGGGCCGGGCGGCGGTATGGACGCCCGAAAGTGCTGGTCGACGGCTGGCTGGAAGACCGCGGTGGCCGCGCTCCGAGACGGCGGCTGCGCTGATGTCGTTCTGGTGCTCGGGGCTGCCCAGGTTTCCGCTCCGCCCGGTGTCACCGCGATTACCGCGCCGGACTGGGAGCAGGGCCTGAGCGCGTCGGTTCGCGCCGGCCTGATCCAGGCCGACCGCATGCACGCGGACTACGCCGTCTTGCACGTCATCGATACGCCCGATGTCGACGCGGCGGTGGTGGCGCGAGTCATCGCCCGCGCGTTGGCATCCGGCAGTGGGCTCGCGCGCGCATATTTCGAGGACCGGCCAGGCCATCCCGTGGTCATCGCGCGGAAACATTGGCCTGGTGTGCTCGCCGCAATCTCCGGGGATCAGGGCGCGGCGGTATACCTGCGTGAAACGCAGGACGTCGAAGTTGTCGATTGCGGCGACCTGGCCAGCGGCCGCGACATCGATGAACCGCGGTAAGAGCTACTGGCGTGACGCAGACTCGACGACGTCGTCCCGGGCGGCGGCCGCCACGCGATTGCGGACCAGATACCAGCCGCCGATGAGGCCGGGGACGCCAACCAATACCGCGGCGAGCATCCAGGGACCGAATTGCTTGTCGAAGAACATCAGTATCAGCACGCCCGCGAGGAAAGCCAGCGTGACATAGCCGCTGTAGGGGGACAGGGGCATCCGGAATTTCGGCCGCTGCAGCTTCCCGGCCTTCGTTAGCCGGTGGAACTGCAGCTGGCACGCCACGATCGTCGCCCAGGCCACTAGGACGCCCGTAGCCGCGATGTGCAGCACGATTTCGAAGGCCTGGCTCGGTTTGACCGCGTTGAGCACGATGCCAAACAGGCCGATCGCGCTGGTGAGCAGGATCCCGCCGTACGGCACACCGTTCTTGGACATCGGGGCGGTGAACTTCGGGCCGCTGCCGTTGATCGCCATCGACCGCAGGATCCGTCCGGTGGAATAGAGTCCGGCGTTCAGGCTCGAGAGCGCGGCGGTGAGCACCACGAGGTTCATCAGGCTGCCCGCCCCGCTGATACCGACCTTGGAAAAGAACGTCACGAACGGGCTCACATGTTCTCGGTAGGCGGTGTAGGGCAGCAGCAGGGCCAGCAGGACAGTCGACCCGATGTAGAAGACCGCTATGCGGAACACGACCGAGTTGATCGCGCGCGGCATGATCTTCTCCGGTTCCGCTGTTTCCCCGGCCGCAATGCCGACCAGTTCGATGGCGGCGTAGGCGAATACCACGCCCGAGGTGACGAGCACCAGGGGCAGCACGCCAGTCGGCACGAACCCGCCATGGCTGCTCCACAGCGTTGGCCCGGTCTCCTGACCGTCGACCTTGAAGCGCCCGGCCAGAAAGACCGTTCCGACGATCAGGAACGTCACCAGCGCCAACACTTTGACCAACGCGGCCCAGAACTCCAGCTCACCGAAGAGCTTGACCGAGATCAGGTTCATCGACAACACCGCCAGCAGCGCGACCAACGCCAGCGTCCACTGCGGGATGACTCGGAAGGCCGTCCAGTAGTGGCAGTAGTGCGCGATCGCGGTGGTATCCACAATCCCCGTCATCGCCCAGTTCACGAAGTACATCCAGCCTGCGGCGAAAGCCGCTTTCTCGCCGAAGAATTCGCGGGCGTAGGACACGAACGATCCCGACGACGGGCGGTGCAGCACCAGTTCGCCGAGCGCGCGCAGGATCAGGAAAACGAAGATACCGCAGATCGCGAAGACGAGGAACAAACCGGGCCCCGCCGACGCAAGCCGTCCACCGGCGCCGAGGAAAAGCCCGGTCCCGATGGCGCCGCCGAGGGCGATCATCTGCAGCTGCCGGTTTTTGAGGGCCTTGTGGTAGCCAATGTCCTCGCGGCCGAGCCTCTCGGCGGCGATGTCTAGCGGTGGCATCGAGCTCCTGCCGTGGTGGCCTTTGTGGAACCCGCGACGCGGGCACACCAGAGGAACGGACTGGCTGTCAGGCTATCTCACGGGCGGGGGGTGGATCGGCTGCCGAGCGGTGGGGCCGGCGGCATTTCGCCACCGGCCCCACCTGTTGCTAGCACGCCCGCGCGGACGTCACCCGTTCAGATCACATTCCCAGCCATTGCCCCAGGAACCAGAATCCCCAGGCACCGCGGTCGTTGTCGAAGTAGGGCTCGGCACGTTGACCGTGATAGTTGAAGGGTTGATGGTCATAG
The DNA here is from genome assembly GCA_963763005.1 of uncultured Actinomycetota bacterium. Taxonomy (GTDB): domain Bacteria; phylum Actinomycetota; class Actinomycetes; order Mycobacteriales; family Mycobacteriaceae; genus Mycobacterium. Next base: position 284,336 of record CAVXMI010000002.1, on the reverse strand, counting down.
CGTCCCTGGTCGATGCCACGTTGATCCCATCGGAACTGATCAGACGGTGGACCGCCCCGACCCGGCCCGCCGTGTCCATCGTCACCGCGTGGGTGATGTGGGCCGCCGCCTTGGCAGTTTCCTCCGCACGGCGACGGATTATGCCCAGGGTCGGCGGATGCCGTGCCGATGCCGGCTCCCAGCCCGGTGAGGCTGATGCCCAGGGCGATCGCCGCCGCAGCGGTCAGATGTTTTGCGTTCATTATCGACTTCTTTCTGGGCGGGGCTAACTTTGCCGGTAACTCCAGTCGCATGCCTACGATGTAGACGTACGACGTAAGTCTACACTGTTGACAGTGCGGATCGCCGAATTCCCACTCACTGCGTGCGCTGGCACCCGAGCGGACCGTCCCGGATCACGGCAAGGCGAAAGTCGCCTGGGGGACGAAACGAGCCAGGCCCGGGAACAAGAACCGAGCGGGCGTCGTTGAGATGGTTAAGAAGTTGAGTGAATCAGACTCAAGTCTGGCTTGACAAGACAGCACCGTCAGGGGCAGTCTTGAGCGGGGTTCACTCAGCATATTGCAACAAAGAAGCTCTACCTAAATCAGGAGGAATCACTATGGCTCGTGCGGTCGGGATCGACCTCGGGACCACCAACTCCGTCGTCGCAGTTCTAGAAGGTGGCGACCCCGTCGTCGTCGCTAACTCCGAGGGCTCCAGGACCACTCCGTCAGTCGTCGCGTTCGCACGCAACGGTGAAGTGCTGGTCGGCCAGCCCGCCAAGAACCAGGCGGTGACCAACGTCGACCGCACCATTCGTTCGGTCAAGCGGCACATGGGCACCGACTGGTCCGTCGAGATCGACGACAAGAACTACACCGCGCAGGAGATCAGTGCCCGCGTTCTGATGAAGCTGAAGCGCGATGCGGAGGCCTACCTTGGTGAGGACATCACCGACGCGGTGATCACCACGCCCGCTTACTTCAACGACGCTCAGCGTCAGGCGACCAAGGACGCCGGCCAGATCGCCGGTCTGAATGTGTTGCGGATCGTCAACGAGCCGACTGCTGCGGCGCTGGCCTACGGCCTGGACAAGGGCGAGAAGGAACAGACGATCCTGGTCTTCGACCTTGGCGGCGGAACATTCGACGTCTCACTGCTGGAGATCGGCGAGGGCGTGGTCGAGGTTCGTGCCACCAGCGGTGACAACCACCTCGGCGGCGACGACTGGGACCAGCGCGTCGTCGACTGGCTGGTCGACAAGTTCAAGGCGACCAGCGGCATCGACCTGACCAAGGACAAGATGGCCATGCAGCGGCTCAGGGAAGCCGCCGAGAAGGCCAAGATCGAACTGAGCTCGAGCCAGAGCACCTCGATCAACCTGCCCTACATCACGGTCGACGCGGACAAGAACCCGCTGTTCCTCGACGAGCAGCTGACCCGCGCCGAGTTCCAGAAGATCACTCAGGATCTGCTGGACCGCACCCGTTCGCCCTTCCAGCAGGTCATCAAGGACGCCGGCATCTCGGTGTCCGACATCGACCACGTCGTTCTGGTGGGCGGTTCGACGCGTATGCCCGCGGTGACCGAGCTGGTCAAGGAGCTCACCGGCGGCAAGGAGCCCAACAAGGGCGTCAACCCCGACGAAGTTGTGGCCGTAGGTGCCGCACTGCAGGCGGGCGTGCTCAAGGGTGAGGTGAAAGATGTTCTGCTGCTTGACGTTACCCCGCTGAGCCTGGGTATCGAGACCAAAGGCGGCGTGATGACCAAGCTCATCGAGCGCAACACGACCATCCCGACCAAGCGGTCGGAGACCTTCACCACGGCCGACGACAACCAGCCGTCGGTGCAGATTCAGGTCTTCCAGGGTGAGCGCGAGATCGCTTCGCACAACAAGCTGCTCGGGTCCTTCGAGCTGACCGGTATTCCGCCGGCGTCCCGGGGCATTCCGCAGATCGAAGTCACCTTCGACATCGACGCCAACGGGATCGTGCACGTCACGGCCAAGGACAAGGGCACCGGCAAGGAGAACACCATCCGGATCCAGGAAGGCTCGGGCCTGTCCAAGGAAGAGATCGACCGGATGGTCAAGGACGCCGAGGCGCACGCACAGGAAGACCACGCGCGTCGCGAGGAGGCCGACGTCCGCAACCAGGCCGAGACACTGGTCTACCAGACGGAGAAGTTCGTTAAAGAACAGCGGGAAGCCGGGGATGGCTCGGCGGTCCCCGAGGACACGCTGAACAAGGTTGACGCTGCGGTCGCCGACGCCAAGACGGCGCTGGATGGCACCGACATCGCCGCCATCAAGGAGGCGATGGAGAAGCTGGGCGAGGAGTCGCAGGCACTGGGGCAGGCGATCTACGAAGCCGCTCAGGCCGGAGCGTCGGCCGCAGGTGCGGCCCAGCCTGGCGGAGCCGAGCCGGGCGCTGACGATGTCGTGGACGCGGAGGTGGTCGACGACGATCAGGAGTCCCAGTGACCGAAAGCAATCAGCAGGAGCAGGTAACCGTCACCGACAAACGGCGGATCGATCCCGAGACGGGTGAAGTACGGCATGTCCCTCCCGGCGCTATGCCGGGAGGGCCCGGAAGCTCAGCGGCGGGCACAGATCCCGCGGCGGCGGACAAAGTCGCCGAGCTGACCGCCGATCTGCAACGGGTGCAAGCTGACTTCGCCAACTACCGTAAGCGGGCGTTGCGCGATCAGCAGGCGGCTGCGGATCGGGCCAAGGCGGGCATCGTCAGCCAATTGCTTCACGTGGTGGATGATCTCGAGCGGGCGCGCGAGCATGGCGATCTGGATTCGGGTCCGCTGAAGTTGGTCGCTGACAAGCTGATGAGTGCGTTGAACGGGCTGGGACTGATGGCGTTCGGTGCCGAGGGCGAGGATTTCGACCCCGTACTACACGAAGCCATGCAGCACGAGGGCGATGGCGGGCAGGGCTCCAAGCCGGTGATCGGCACCGTCATGCGGCAGGGCTACCAACTGGGTGAGCATGTGCTGCGGAACGCCCTGGTGGCCGTCGTCGACACGGTAGCCGGCGAACCCGACCCGGCTGACCCGGCCGCAGGCACCGCCGAAACCGGGCAGGACCACTCGCGCGATAACGCCGACACATCCGGTGAATAGGACACAGAATCAGGACGACAAAAAAGAGATATAGAGAAAGGTGAGGGGGTGACGCGATATGGCCCAGCGTGAATGGGTCGAAAAGGACTTCTACAAGGAGCTCGGCGTCGCCTCTGACGCCAGCCCTGAAGACGTCAAACGGGCGGCCCGCAAGCTGCTCGCCGAGAATCATCCCGACCGCAACCCCGGCAACAAGGCGGCCGAAGATCGGTACAAGGCTGTATCGGAGGCCAAAGAAGTTCTCACGGATCAGGCCAAGCGCAAGGAGTACGACGAAACCCGCCGGCTGTTCGCCGGCGGCGGCTTAGGCGGCCGTCGGTTCGACACTGGCGGCTTCGGTGGCTTCGGCGGAGGTGGCGACGGCGCCGAGTTCAACCTCAACGATTTGTTCGACGCCGCCAGCCGGTCCGGTGGCGCCAACATCGGCGACCTGTTCGGCGGATTGTTCGGACGCGGCGGCAGCGCCCGTCCCAGCCGGCCGCGACGCGGCAACGACCTGGAGACCGAGACCGAACTGGATTTCGTGGAGGCCGCCAAAGGCGTGGCGATGCCACTGCGGCTGACCAGCCCGGCGCCGTGCACCAACTGCCACGGCAGCGGCGCGCGGCCGGGCACCAGCCCGAAGGTGTGTCCCACCTGCAACGGCGCCGGTGTGATCAACCGCAACCAGGGTGCGTTCGGCTTCTCCGAACCCTGCACCGACTGCCGGGGCAGCGGCTCGATCATCGAGCACCCCTGCGAGGAGTGCAAAGGCACCGGCGTCACGACCCGCACCCGCACCATCAACGTGCGGATCCCACCGGGCGTCGAGGACGGACAGCGGATCAGGTTGGCCGGGCAGGGCGAGGCCGGGTTGCGCGGTGCCCCGTCGGGGGACCTGTACGTGACGGTGCATGTGCGGCCCGACAAGATCTTCAGCCGCGACGGCGACGACCTCACTGTGACCGTTCCGGTCAGCTTCACCGAATTGGCTTTGGGCTCAACGCTTTCAGTGCCGACGCTGGACGGTACGGTCGGTGTCCGAGTGCCCAAAGGTACCGCTGACGGCCGCATCCTGCGGGTGCGCGGGCGTGGCGTGCCCAAGCGCAGCGGCGGCAGCGGCGACTTACTCGTCACCGTGAAGGTGGCCGTCCCGCCCAACTTGGAAGGCGCCGCCCAAGAGGCGCTGGAGGCCTATGCGGCGGCTGAACGGTCCAGTGGGTTCAACCCCAGGACCGGATGGGCAGGCAATCGCTGATGGCTAAGAAAGAAGAATCCCGGACGTATTTGATCTCGGTGGCCGCCGAGCTGGCCGGCATGCACGCGCAGACTCTGCGTACCTACGATCGGCTCGGACTGGTCAGCCCGCGGCGCACCTCTGGTGGCGGGCGCCGTTATTCGCAGCATGACGTCGACCTGCTGCGTCACGTGCAGCACCTCTCGCAGGACGAGGGGGTCAATCTCGCCGGCATCAAGCGCATCATCGAACTGAGCAATCAGGTAGAGGCGCTGCAGTCGAGGCTGCGGGAGATGGCCGATGAGTTGGCGGTTTTGCGTGCCAATCAGCGTCGCGAGATCGCGGTGGTGCCCAAGAGCACGGCGCTGGTTGTCTGGCAACCGCGCCGTCGGCCGGGGCCGGTGAGCGAGCGCGCGTAGGCAGCCAGGGGCTGGGTGCGGTAACTCTTGCCGTTCATGCCCTTCACCGTGTCGTGCCGGTGATGCCAGCCACCCCGGCTCGCACGTCGCGTTGCGCCCGGCGGCCGCCGCTTCTTCCCGGGGCGACGGCTACGCCGTCCGAATCCTGCCAGCGCATTACTCGGCCGTGAGAAGTGAGGAAATTCGTCGCTTCGGGGTCCAAGAAGCCGGCAGGAGGACAGCGCCGGGCGGAACGGGCGCACACTAGAGGTGATGGAGAGGAGACGGACGTGGCGCGCTACGTGACGAAGGTGAGGACCGCGAGGGCTCCGGAGGAGGTGTTCGCCTACATGGCCGACCTGCGCAACTTCGCCGAGTGGGATCCCGGCGTGAAGGCCGCCAAGCAGGTGCAGGGCTCGGGCGGCGGCCCGGACGCCGTGTTCGACGTCACCGTCGCCGGTCCGGGCCGTGACCTGACGCTGCGGTACGTGACCGAAGAGCACGACGCACCGCAGAACCTCCTAGTGGTGGCCCGCAGTCGCACGTTCACGTCGATCGACCGGGTCACGGTCGAGCCCAACGGCACCGGATCGGTCGTCACCTACGACGCGGACCTGCGCCTGAACGGCCTGTTGCGCGTAGGCGACCTGGGCCTGCGGCTGGTGTTCGACCGGATCGGTGACCGGGCTGCCGCCGGTCTGCGCCGGGTTCTCGAGGGCGAGCAGGTGGCCTAGATGTGGTGGACGTCGCCGCAGTGATCGACGTCGCGCTCGAGGTACCGGTCGTCACCAGCTTCACCCGGATCGGCTACGACGTCCGCTCCCGGGTAGCAATGGACACCTGTGAGCCGGTGCAGATCGGGGCATTGTTGGAGCCGGCGCATGTGAAGCACTCGTTGCTGGCTGCGGTGCGCCGGTCGATTCGTGAGCATGGCCACAAACCCGGAAGCCGGCGTGTAGGTGGATTGGTGTTTGGAAAGCGTGCAGAGCCGGAATGGTTGAAATTCCTCAAGTCCATCGATCGGCAGGTGCCCCAAGACCTGCAGATCCACCTGATCCTGGACAATTACGCCACCCACAAGCGCGAAGAAGTCCGCGAGTGGCTAGAAAAACACCCTCGGTTCCACCTCCACTTCACGCCGACATCGTCGTCGTCGTGGCTCAACCTCGTCGAACGTTGGTTCCGGGAACTGACCGACAAAGCGTTGCGGCGCGGAGTCTTCCACTCCGTGCCCGACCTAGTCGCCTCTATCCGGGAATACATCGACGCCCACAACAACGACCCCAAACCCTACGTGTGGACCGCCACCGCCGAGTCCATCCTCGCCAAAGTCGCGCGCGGTCGGATCGCCCTCGAAAAAGTCAGCTAAAAACAGGACACACCACTAGGCCGGGGTGAACTGGCTCAGGTCGTAGATGCCGAGGCTTTTTTCGATATCGGCGACTTTATCGACCACCCCTTGAAAGCCGGCCTGGCCGAACCGCCGGTGCTCCTCGTCTTCAAAGGTCTCAGCCAGGTCGCGGAACTCCCTAGCGGGCATCACGTCGCGCAACGCGGGGAAAACGACGGTGTCTTCGCGTGCCTCATGCGGCTCATACATCCGGATGAACGCCGACATGTCTTGCACCAGGGCTTCTCGCGCACGCTGATCGAGCGCAGCCGCTCCAGTGGTGGCGGCGAGCACCCGGTCCGTGAGCACGCGGCCGCGCTGGTGCTGGGTGCGCAATACGGTGGTGACGTCGGTGAGTTTGCCTGCCTGTTCTAGCTTAGGGAAGACGTACTGTTCTTCCAGGTGTTCGTGGTAGTCCTCGATGAAGCCTCGAATAATCCCTGCGCCCGCGTTGAGCGATGGAGCGGGACCCTGTTCGCCGGCCTCCAGGCGGCGGATCCCTTCTCGATAGATCAACAAGACGCGTTTGAGCACTCCGTGCTCGCGCATCAAGTCTTCGGGTGCAGTGACCGGCACCTCCTCTGCCGAGGGTGCGCCAGCCTGGCCCGGGCTGGGCTTGGGTGGCGAGCTGCCGCATGCCGATAGGGCGATCACACCGGCTGCGGATATCGAGATCCCGAGAAGGTGACGCCGGCCCACAGCAAGTGGCATCGGTTCTGTCACGGTCACACCTTTCTTCGCTGTGCCCATCATTGGATCGGGGGATCGCCAGCAGAAGCGGCCGACGCAAGGCTATCGCGGCGACCATGTGCCAGGATCTGCCACGGTGCCATGTCACTCGGCAACCTGCCGCAACTCATCCGCTGAGATGTCCACGAACTCGCCAAGCGCCGACATCCACCTCGGTTGCCTACCGGTTAGCGGTTTAGATGAACATCCCACACGAGTTGATCGTCAGCATCTCGTCGCATGAGCCGTCCTGACCGGGTTGTCAGACGGCAAGTCCGAGGAATACCAGTAGCGCACGGTTGAGCCGAATGAGATCTCCGTCCGATAGACGACCAACCTGCCGGGTCAGGCTGGCGCGGGGGACCGTTGTCACCTTGTCGACCATCAGTCGGCTGGTCTCCGCCAAGCCGGTGGTATCCGAAGTTTGCACAGGAATTCGAAGCAGGGGCGCCTCGACTTCACTCGTGGTGAACGGCACCACGGTGACGGAAGCCGTTGCGTCGAACCGGTCATCTTGGATGACGACTACGGGACTTGGTTTTCCGCTGTAGGCACCGCGCGCGGCCGCGGCGTAGATGTCGCCTCGCCGCACGTTTAGGTGGCGTCGTCCCAGTCGGCCGAGACCGCATCGACAAAGGCTTGATCATCTACATCCTGTTCGCTGGCGGCGACGAGTGCCGATTGGCGGTGCGCTTCGCGGACGAACTCAGCGGCAGTCACATCGGGAAGTAACGGCGTGGGGCGCGGCGGATACACATCACTCGAACTCATTTGTCCACTATGACGACCCCGAGGCCAGGTTGCGCCGGCGTATTCCAATGAGGCGCGAACGCGGACGGTTCCGGCCGATCTCCGCTAGAGAATTATAGCGCTGAATTATTGCCCAGATGGTGGAACGCTCTGCGTGGAACTGCTGGGGTACGCGCGGGTATCGACGAATGACCAGAGCGCCAACGGGCAGCTCGACGCCCTGGGATGGCCAAGGCCGCCGCAGCTGAGGTCGCTCAGTTCCCAACGGTATATTGGGCGATCCCCGCGAATGGCATGGCCAATGCCGAGGTTCGTTCGATGACTACAGGCCATGGAGCAAGGGGGCAAAAGGCTCTGGATGGCGAAGCCGCTTGTATCGACGATTGTCTTGTCACGGAAAGCACCGAAATCGTCGGCACTCAAGGAGTTGCGATGGAGACGTTCACGTTGGATCCACGCTCTGGCACTGTGAGCATACGATCGGGACGCTAGGGAGAAGGCCGATGATCCGTGGCGAACAGGCGATGTCGAGCTGGTCGCTTCGACAGCTGATCTGGATCTGCCTGGGCACGATCACCGTGGTCTTCCTCGTCTCGGTGGCGTCCTCCGTGATCGCGCGCGGCGCTGTGACGCGCGCGATGGACCAGCTTAACCAGCACCTGCTGCCTGCCCAGGAGCGGATTATGGCGTTGGGCAAGGCGTATGTCGATGAAGAGACGGGTCAACGCGGATTCATGCTCACCGGAAACCAGGTTTTTCTCGAGCCGTACGTCGCGGGGAAGACCACGGCGGATCGACTGGTCGCCGAGCTAGACGCCAGCCTGGCTGGCGACGGCGAGGCCAGCCGACGGCTGAATGCTGCGGTCGCTGCTGCCGACGACTGGGTCACCGAAGCTGCCGAACCCCAGATCGCCGCCCGGCGCACAGGATCCATACCGCCGGATCGGCTCGAGGCGATGACGCTGGCGGGCAAGCGCCAGTTCGATCAGCTGCGGGTGCGGCTGTCAGCGTTGGAAGCCCGCACACGTGAGCTGATCGCCGAGCTGTTCGATCGGGTCCGTGCCGCGCAGCAACTGACCAATATCGCCCAGGGCGCGGCGGCGCTCCTGCTGCTGGCGGGAGTGATCATCTCCGACTGGCTGTCGCGCCACATGCTCATGCGGCCAGTCGCAAGCGTGCTGCAGGACGTAACCGCAGTCGCTAGGGGCGACTACGATCGAACGATTCGGAGCGCCGGTTTGAGTGAAGTCGCCATGCTGGCCGATGCGGCCGAAACCATGCGCGGCACTCTTCGCAACCAAACCACCGCGCTGGAGAAGGCCAACGAGGAGATCCGCCAGCTTTCTGTCACCGACGAGCTGACCGGGCTGCACAATCGCCGCGGCTTCTACCCGCTGGCCGAGGCAGCGTTGCACACGGCGCGCCGGCTTGGCCGCGGCTACCTGCTCGCCTACCTCGACATCGACGGACTCAAGCAGATCAACGACGAACAGGGTCACGGCGTTGGCGATGGCCTGCTCTTGGATGTCGTCGAGGTGCTGCGCGCCACCACGCGTAACTCCGACATCCTCGCCCGAATCGGTGGCGATGAATTCTGCATACTGGTTCCGCAGCCCGAGGGTGAGCCAGCGGTGCTCAGACAGCGGATCTTCGTGGCGTTCCGGCGTTTCAACGAGACGGCCAACCGGCCCTACAGTCTTTCCGCCAGTATCGGCTTGGTCCGGGCGTGGCCCTCGGACTTCAGCACGCTCGACGAACTGCTCGCGCACGCCGACAAACTGATGTACGAGGAAAAGAAGACCAAGCACGATTCGTGTGTTCACAAATTGATTTAGTCGTGGCCCGCAACCCGGCTACACAGGATGATCATCCGGTGTGGCACGGCTAGCACCATAACTACCCGGAGACAACAGTTGTCGGGAGATATAGTTCAAATTATGAATGGGCTCTCACACTCGCGGGCTTTGCCGGTTGTCGCAAACCCCGTGTGAAAGAAATCCCTGCGAAAACGCGTGTTTGTGCCTTTGAGCTGCGGTTATGGCCCTTACGGTGCTTAGTCGGCTAGACCCGGATTGAGAACACGGCGACGTCCGGTTCACCGCGGTGCGCAGACCGGTATCCGCCGCGGCGCAACGCATCGGTCGGTGCGGCCATCGGTTCGAAGCACACCACGTCCTCGCCAGGGGGCGCGAAGATCTGCGCCGCCGGGTATCCCCGTTCGAAATGCACTTCCAGGCGGCGTGCGCCACCGGCGACCGCGAATACCGCTCCGTCGTCCACCTGGTCGTAGCAATCGTCGAAAGTTTCGTCGCCCAATTGCTCCGACTTTGCCGGTCGCTGGACCGTCTCGCCGGTGGGTAGTCCCCGCTCGTCGAGGGACAGATGACGCAGCCGCGGTGTCTTGATGATCCACTCGCTGCGGGCCACATCCGGTACGCGCAGGTACGGGTGGAAGCCGAAGCACAGCGGCACCGCGCTGTCGCCCGTCGCGGTCACCGTGGTGCGCACCGTCAGCGTCCGCTCGGCCAGCCGCACGGTCAATGCGAGCACATGCGGATACGGGAAGCTGGCCAGCAACCTCGGGTCGGCGCCGAAGTCCAGTTCGGCGGCCAGCTCGTTCGCCGATTCGGCCGTTACCCGCCAGCCCGGATAGGCGGCCAGTACGCCGTGGATCGGCAACCCCGCGGGGTCGGGACGAACACCGTTTTCGCCCGGCGTCAGCGTTACCGTGGCGTTTTCGGCGGTGTAGGTGTTCCCGCCCAACCGATTCGCCCAGGGATACAGGATCGGGATCCCCATCGTCTTGCCCGCGGTGATGTAGGCGTCCAGGCCGCGCCGTTGGCCGAGCAGTTGCACCCCCGCGTCGGTCAGCGCACTGCCGATCATCCCGGCCTCGGGCACAAACTGCGCGGCCACCGATGACGACGGGTCGCGCAATGTGACGACATGCACGACGGCCAGCCTAGCCCGAAGGGTTACCTGGATAGCGGGTCGTGCTGAATACGTTCTGGCGGAGCGCCTTTGGCGATCAGGGCGGCCTTGGTCGCCCCGACCATGGCCGGTCCGCCGCAGATCAGGATCTGCCGGTCGCCCCAGCCGCCGTATCTGGTGACCACGTCGGGCAGCCGGCCGGTCTGGCGCACGTGCAGACCGCGCGGCACCGATACGTCGGGGTAGTCGGCGGCCCATGACGGGTCGCGGTTGTACTCCGTCACCGGCGAGACCGAGAGCCACGGATTGTGGGCGACAACCTGCCAGAGCGTGCGCAGGTCGTAGAGCTCGCAGAGGTAGCGCGCGCCGAAGAACAGGTGCACTCGCGGATTCACCGCGAAGCGGCTGAGGTCCATGATCAGTGCCCGTAGCGGCGCCAGGCCGGTGCTGCCCGCGACCATGAGCACGTCGCCGCCGTTCCGGTCGACGTGTAGGCCGCCGTGCGGACTCGACAACCGCCACTGGTCGCCGGGCCGGGTTTCGCTGACGATGGCATTGCTGACCAGGCCGCCAGGCACGACGCGGACGTGAAACTCGATCCCGCCGTCCGGGTCGGCCGGAATGGCGGGGCTGAGGTACCGCCAGCGGCGTGGGCATTGCGGGATGTGCACGTTGACGTACTGGCCGGGGTGGTATTTCAGCGGGCGGTCCAGACGCAGCCGGACGACCGCGAGATCGCGCGACACCCGCGTGTGCTCGATGACCGTGCCGCCCCACCAGGCGGGCCCGTCGTCAGAGTCCGCGGCGCCGCTCATCACCCCGGTGATCAGGTTGAGCGACTGACTGGCGGCACTGTCGACGCGGTCGGTCCAGGCCCGCCGGCTTTCATCGCCCAGATAACTGCGCAGCGTTGCATACAGCGCGCGGCGCAACGTCTCGTATTGGGCTGGCAGCACACCGTATTTGCGGTGGTCCCGGCCGAGCTGGGCAAGAAGGGTCACCGGTTCCTCGGCGCGCTGGTCGACGAGTTCGCCATAGACCCAGTACAGCGCGTGCGCGAAAGCGGCTCGTTGGCCGTCCATTTCGGGCGGGAACAGGTCGCGTACCGAGCCGTCGAGGGCGAACCAGTGGGTGTAGAACCGGCGGACGAGTTCGTTGGCTTCGTCAGCGTCTTGTCTGAAGGCGTCGCGCAACACCCGCAATGCATCCCGGTCCTCGAGGCCCACGGACCCCGATTCTAAGCTCGCCCGGGCACCCTGGGGATCACGATCAGGGCCACTCCGGTCAACGCCCAGTAGCACAGCACGATGATCGCGGTCGTCGCTCCGGCGCCGGAGAAATAGGCCGTCGTGCGCAGCAGCGGCCGCGTCGGCCGCGCTGATCCTCGAGCCGATACTCGGCAAATCGGCGCGGCGATCACGAAAGGCATTCCCCTGCACCATTTCAACGGGCCCGGCCAACTGGACACGAGCCGACCGCACGGTCATCCCCGCACCGGACCCCTGTTGCACTTGTATGCGGGCCGACCGGGTATTTGGTTCAAGGTGCCCGATCGACTGGGGTGATCTTGGGGCAAATGATTAAAATTGAGCGGAACAGACTCAACCTTGACGGCGTTGCACAACGAGACAAGCATTTTCAGACGTACCCCGAATGGAGGTGTCGTGGACTCTTTCAATCCGACCACCAAGACGCAGGCGGCCCTGACGTCGGCGCTGCAGGCGGCTTCGGCCGCCGGCAATCCCGAGATCAGGCCCGCTCATCTGCTGATGGCATTGCTGACGCAGAACGACGGGATCGCCGCACCGCTGCTGGAGGCCGTCGGCGTCGAGCCCGCCACCATCCGCACTGAAGCACAGCGCCTGCTCGACCAGTTGCCACAGGCCAGCGGCGCCAGCACGCAGCCTCAGCTGGCCCGTGACTCGCTGGCCGCTATCACCACCGCTCAGCACCTTGCCACCGAGATGGACGACGAATACGTCTCCACTGAGCACCTGTTGGTGGGGCTGGCCACCGGTGACTCCGAGGTCGCCAAGCTGCTGACCGGTCACGGCGCTTCCCCGCAGGCGCTGCGGGAAGCGTTCGTCAAGGTACGCGGCAGTGCCCGGGTCACCAGCGCCGATCCCGAGGCCACCTATCAGGCGCTGGAGAAGTACTCGACCGACCTGACGGCCCAGGCCCGCGAAGGCAAACTGGACCCGGTTATCGGGCGGGACAACGAGATTCGGCGCGTCGTCCAGGTGCTGTCGCGGCGCACCAAGAACAATCCGGTGCTCATCGGCGAGCCCGGCGTCGGCAAGACCGCGATCGTGGAGGGACTGGCCCAGCGCATCGTCGCCGGCGACGTGCCGGAGAGCCTGCGCGACAAGACCGTGGTCGCACTGGACCTCGGGTCGATGGTGGCCGGTGCCAAGTACCGCGGCGAGTTCGAGGAACGGCTCAAGGCCGTGCTCGACGACATCAAGAACTCCGCCGGGCAGATCATCACGTTCATCGACGAGCTGCACACCATCGTCGGGGCCGGCGCGAGCGGTGAATCGGCGATGGACGCCGGCAACATGATCAAGCCGATGCTGGCCCGCGGCGAGCTGCGGCTGGTGGGCGCCACCACCCTGGATGAGTACCGCAAGTACATCGAGAAGGACGCCGCGCTGGAGCGGCGCTTCCAGCAGGTGTTCGTCGGTGAACCGTCGGTGGAGGACACCGTCGGCATCCTGCGCGGGCTGAAGGACCGGTACGAGGTGCACCACGGTGTGCGCATCACCGACTCCGCGCTGGTGGCCGCGGCCACCTTGAGCGACCGCTACATCACCGCCCGGTTCCTGCCGGACAAGGCCATCGACCTGGTCGACGAGGCCGCCAGCCGGCTCAAGATGGAGATCGACTCACGGCCGGTCGAGATCGACGAGGTCGAGCGACTGGTGCGCCGGCTCGAGATCGAAGAAATGGCGCTGGCGAAAGAAGAAGACGAGGCGTCCAAGGAGCGCCTGGAGAAGTTGCGCGCCGAGCTGGCCGACCAGGAGGAGAAGCTGGCCGAGCTGACCACCAGGTGGCAGAACGAGAAGAGCGCCATCGACGTCGTGCGCGAACTCAAGGAACAGCTGGAGGCGCTGCGCGGGGAGTCCGAGCGCGCCGAGCGCGACGGCGACCTGGCCAAGGCCGCCGAGCTGCGCTACGGGCGCATCCCCGAGATCGAGAAGAAGCTCGACGCCGCGCTGCCGCAGGCCGAGGCCCGCGAGAACGTGATGCTCAAGGAGGAGGTCGGTCCCGACGACATCGCCGACGTGGTGTCGGCGTGGACCGGCATCCCCGCCGGACGGATGCTCGAAGGCGAGACCGCCAAGCTGCTGCGCATGGAGGACGAGCTGGGCCGGCGCGTCATCGGGCAACGGAACGCCGTGACCGCGGTTTCTGACGCGGTGCGGCGTTCCCGGGCCGGCGTCGCCGACCCCAACCGGCCGACCGGGTCGTTCATGTTCCTCGGCCCGACCGGCGTCGGCAAGACCGAGCTGGCCAAGGCGCTGGCGGAGTTCCTGTTCGACGACGAGCGCGCGATGGTCCGCATCGACATGAGCGAGTACGGCGAGAAGCACTCCGTGGCCCGCCTGGTCGGTGCCCCTCCGGGCTACATCGGCTACGACCAGGGCGGCCAGCTGACCGAGGCGGTGCGCCGGCGTCCGTACACGGTGATCCTGTTCGACGAGATCGAAAAGGCCCACCCGGACGTGTTCGACGTGCTGTTGCAGGTCCTCGACGAGGGCCGGCTCACCGACGGGCAGGGCCGCACCGTCGACTTCCGCAACACCATCCTGATCCTGACGTCCAACCTGGGGTCGGGCGGCAGCGAGGAGCAGGTGATGGCGGCGGTGCGTGCGGCGTTCAAGCCGGAGTTCATCAACCGGCTCGACGACGTGATCGTCTTCCACGGCCTCGAGCCCGGTGAGCTGGTGTCGATCGTCGACATCCAGTTGGCGCAGCTGCAGAAGCGGCTGGCCCAGCGGCGGTTGCAGCTGGAGGTGTCGGATGCCGCCAAGCAGTGGCTGGCGCAGCGCGGATTCGACCCGGTCTACGGCGCCCGGCCGTTGCGCCGGCTCGTGCAGCAGGCCATCGGCGACCAGCTGGCCAAGAAGCTGCTGGCCGGTGAGGTGCACGACGGCGACACCGTTCCGGTCAACGTCAGCCCCGACGGCGACTCGCTGATCCTCGGCTGAGTGTCGCCCACCAGACGCAAAAGCCCCCATTTCGTCCCGAAATAGGGGGCTTTTGCGTCTGCTCGCCCCTCAGAACTGGACCTGCGGCGGCGCCTGCTGACCTTCCGGCGCCTGGTAGAACGGGCGTTTGGTCACACCCGCCAGACCGGCGAAGAACATCCAGGGGATCGTGACTACTCGCTGGTTCAGAGTTGCCGTCGCGTCGTTGTAGTACTGGCGCGCGAACGCCAACTGATTCTCGGTGTCGGTGAGTTGTTCCTGCAGCTGCAGGAAGTTGGTCGAGGCCTTCAGGTCCGGGTAGTTCTCGGCAACGGCGAGCACGTTGACGATCGCGCGGTCTAACTGTCCCTGCGCCTGGGACTTCTCGTCGACGGTGCCGGAGGCCGCTGCTCGGGCCACACCCGCACGGGCGGCGGTGACTTCCTCGAAGACCGACTTCTCGTGCGCCGCGTATCCCTTGACGGTGTTGACCAGGTTGGGCACCAAGTCGGCACGGCGAGTCAGTTGGACGTCGATGCCGCCGAGTGCTTCCTGGGCCTTCACGTCGAGTCGGCGCAGCGAGTTGAACCCGGTGATGCCGAGCATGACCAGCCCGGCCAGCGCGATCACGACGATGACCACGACGGTCATACCCATTGGCTCCTACCTCCTCCGGCCCGGGAGTGTCCCAGCCCGATTGTTGTTGTGCCGATCGTTCCCGGCTGCAGTCACCACGTACCACCGCCACCGCCACCGCCCCCGCCCCAGCTGCCGCCGCTGCTGCTGAAACTCGACCCTCCCGAGCTGGACGAGGAGCTCTGGGAACTGTTGTAGGCGCTGATCGATGCCGACACAGCGGAGTCGAAGCCGGCGAATCCGCCGGATGAGTACAGCGTGGCCGGACTGCTGCTCCGGGAGACCGGGTACCAGGTGGGGATCGGGGGCTCCGACCCGGTTGCGGTCCGGTACTTGGCGGCCCACGTTTCGGCCACGCCGAAGGCCACGGCGTAGGGGATGTAGGAGATGAACAGGTCTTGACGCGCGGCGTAGTCGAACCGGTCCTCGGCCGACGGTGTGGACAACAGTCGCTCGAAGCCGGCCGCGCGCGACCACAGCTGGCGACCAGACGGGGTGCGGCGGGTACCGACACCGCTGGCGAGCAATCCGCTGCCGGCGATCGCGAACGCCGCGAAGGGCAGACCCCACATGGTCCACGTGAAAAAACCCGCGAACCCGACGACGGCCAACACCAGGCAGACGATGACCAGCACCCGTCCGGCCCACTCCGCGGCGACACTCACCACCAATCCCTGGGTGCGGGCCCAGGATCGGCAACTGGACCCGAGCCGATCCTTTGCATCCGACAACTTCAGGCCTGCGGTCTGGCTGCCGGTGACACTGAACTTGGCGCCCGCGGTGGTGACGCCCAGTGCGTCGCCGACCTCCCGGGTCACCGGGTCGGCGGCCGCCCACTGCTCGGGAGTGCCCAGGCCGGTGATGGTCCAGTGCGTGGGTTTGGCACTGTCCAGTCGCACCAGTCCCCGCTCGGCCAGGTACAGCAGCGTCGCCACCATGGCGTGGTCGCCAACCTTTTCCGTGACGATGTAGGTGGTCTGCACGGGTCCGAGCCCATCGGGCGGGACGTACAGCACCGGAGCCCCGGGGGATGCCTCGCGCGACCGTCGGTCCCACAGATAACCGCCCAGCCCGGTAAGAACTGACAGCAGGACCACCACGCCGGCAATCGGAACCGATCGACCGAAGACTTTGTCGAAACGCACGGTCCACGGCAGCGTCGCCCGGTGCGGAAGTGGCACCTGCAGATCAAGCCGCGCGGTGACCGGATTCTGCGGCGGCAGACCTCCGGTCGTCACCGTGACGTGGTCGGTACCGCCGCCCGCGATTGCGCACGGGATCGCTCCGGTGTCGTCTGCGGCGCATTGCACCAGCCCCGACGGACCGGGCAGGTCGATGCTCACGTGCGCGGCACCGATCTTCATCGTCCAGAAGCCGACCACGTTGTAATAGAACGACGCGGTCGCTGCGGTCGGGTTGACCCCGGCGCGGTTGGTGAACTTCCCCGGCGCCGTCGACGGCCTCACCAGTCCGCCGTCGACCGTGTAGCTGATCGTGTACGTGTGAAGACCCGAACTCACCGTCACGTTTGGGTCGCCGATCCTGGCGACGTACACGCGGCGACTGTCGCGCCACTCATAGCTCACCGGTACTGCCCGGTCGTCCATCGTGATGCCGGTGACGGTGGGGATCATCCGCGCGTGCGGGTCGGTGGGGTCGGCGACGGGGAAAAAGCGGAATATGCCGTGTCGGTTCGCGCCCAGTTGCACCGTGAGTACCTCCGTGGCCGCCACGTGTCCGTCGGCGGCCACGCGATAGGTCGCGGCATAGTCTTTGATCTCTGACTGCCAATCGACTGGGGCTTCAGTCGGTCCGGACTTCGCGCTGATGCTTTGTTGGGCCAGCGGCCACAACAGGCCGAGGCCCGACAGTGCGACCAGCACCATCAAGCCGAACAGCCTCTTGGTAGCCCTGAGAGGCCAGAACAAGCGGCGAAACGACTTCAGCGCAATGGCTTCCTCCAGCTGGCGAGCCCAATCGCGACGGTTCGCGGCACTCGGCGATTCTTGCATGAATGTGCACCATTCTTGCCCGGAATCTGCAGACTCCGACGGTGCGGGGAGTTGACCGTCGCCGCCTCGCCGAGCCGGGTCACCCGTCGGCCTCGCCGTCACGAGCCTGATGCGCGGTTGTGACGTGGTCGCATTCCCGGTTAGGGGCTAACAGAAGTTACCCTGTTTGGGATGGTCCCCCTTTGGTTCACGCTGTCCGCACTGTGCTTCGTCGGTGCGGTGGTGTTGCTGTACGTCGACCTCGATCGACGCCGTGGGCGCAGCAGGCGCCGTAAGTCGTGGGCGCGGTCGCATGGGTTCGACTTCGAACGCGATTCAACCGAGATCCTGGAGCGCTGGAAGCGCGGCGTGATGTCGACGGTCGGCGATATCCCGGCCAAAAACGTCGTGCTGGGTCAGATCCGCGGCGAGGCGGTGTACATCTTCGACCTCGAGGAAGTCGCCACGGTGATTGCGCTGCACCGCAAGGTGGGCACCAACGTCGTGGTCGATCTGCGGCTCAAGGGGCTCAAAGAGCCACGGGAGAGCGATATTTGGCTGCTGGGCGCGATCGGGCCGCGGATGGTGTACTCCACC
Source organism: uncultured Actinomycetota bacterium (assembly GCA_963763005.1). Lineage (GTDB taxonomy): Bacteria > Actinomycetota > Actinomycetes > Mycobacteriales > Mycobacteriaceae > Mycobacterium. The sequence goes on along the minus strand of CAVXMI010000002.1, from coordinate 266,394 downwards.
AATCTGGACGCGGCCCGGCGGGCCTGCGACCGGCGCATGGTCACCTTCGCGCATACCGCACCCGACTGCGCCGAGATCATGTGGAACGAGCAGAACTGGACGTTGGTCAGTATGCCGATCGCCAGCACTCGCGCCCAGTGGGACGAGGGGCTGCGCACCGTGCGCCAGTTCAACGACCTGCTGCGGGTGTTGCCGCCGCTGCCTCAGGAGACCCGCTCAGGAGACGGGGGAGCCGGCTGCACTCCGTGGTGCGGCACCGGGCCGTCCGCTGGCGGCGGCCAGCCGGGCGGAGTTGCCGCCCCGGCGCGCACAGGCGGACCCGGCCGGCGGTGTGATGCCCGATCCGGCTCGCCGTGCGGCCGAGCGAGTCCGTCGTGATGAAGGTCGTTCTGAAGCCGTTCGGCGCCCGCCGCCAACGGGGCGCAACGGCCAGCAGGCCACGAACTACCAGCGCTGATAGCACGCCGGGACGGCCGGGCCCCGGTCAGTACACTGTCGCTCATGCCACGCCCCGTTGCCCTGATCACTGGGCCCACTTCCGGGATCGGCGGCGGCTACGCGCGGCGCTACGCGCGCGACGGCTACGACCTGGTTCTGGTCGCCCGTGATGTCGACCGGTTGAAGCAATTGGCGGGCGAGCTCGAGGCCGAGGCGGCCGGCAGCGTCGAGATTCTGCCCGCTGACCTGGCCGATGCAGCCGGCCGTGACGAAGTCGCCGACCGGCTCGCAGGGCCTTCCGGGGGAGTGCGGGTCCTGGTGAACAACGCCGGCTTCGGCACGTCCGGGGAATTCTGGAGGGCGGATCCGGCCCTGTTGCAGGCGCAGCTCGACGTCAACGTGACCGCGGTGATGCACCTGACCCGGGCCGCACTGCCGGCCATGCTCGACGCCGGCGCGGGCACCGTCATCAACGTCGCCAGTGTTGCCGGGCTGCTGTCCGGACGCGGATCGACCTACTCGGCGTCCAAGGCCTGGGTGATCTCGTTCAGCGAGGGCCTGGCCGGCGGCTTGAAGGGCACCGGCGTCGGTGTGCACGCCGTCTGCCCGGGGTTCGTGCACACCGAATTCCACGCCCGGGCCGGCATCGACGTGGCCAAACTGCCGTCGTTCATGTGGCTCGAGGTGGACGACGTGGTCAGCGAGAGCCTGGCCGATATCGCCGGCGGCAAGGTGATCAGCATTCCGGGCATGCAGTACAAGGCGCTCGTCGCCGCCGGGCGGATGATTCCGCGGAGTCTGGTTCGGGCCGCAACCAAACGAGTCGGCGGCAGCCGTGGCCGAACCTGAGCGCGGCGAGCTGGCTGAGCTGGTACGCCGGCTGTCGGTGGTACATGGCCGCGTGACACTGTCGTCGGGCAAGGAAGCCGACTACTACGTGGACCTGCGCCGCGCCACCCTGCAGCACCGGGCGTCCGCATTGATAGGCCGGCTGATGCGCGAACTCACCAACGACTGGGACTACGCGGTCGTCGGCGGCCTGACGCTGGGCGCGGATCCGGTCGCGACCGCGATCATGCACGCGCCCGGCCGTCCGATCGACGCGTTCGTGGTCCGCAAGTCTGCGAAAACCCATGGTATGCAACGACTTATCGAGGGATCCGAGGTATCCGGCCAGCGAGTGCTGGTGGTGGAGGACACCAGCACCACGGGCAACTCGGCGCTGACCGCGGTCCATGCCGTCCAAGACGCGGGTGGTGAGGTTGTCGGCGTGGCCACCGTGGTGGACCGCGCCACCGGCGCCGCCGAGGCTATCCAAGCCGAGGGCCTGCGCTACCGCAGCGTGCTGGGTCTGGCCGATCTTGGGCTGGGCTAGGCCGCCAGCGGGATCACTGTGCGCACATTCATTGCGATGGTCGCCTGTGTGGCAGCCTGTCTGGTGGGCTGCTCGGGTTCGAGTCATTCCAATCGCCCCTACGGCGCCCAGGGTGCGCGGATCGGTGAATCGCTGGGGGTGCTGGGCTGGAACATGGCGGTGTCGAATCTGCGCTGGGACGGCGACTATGTGCTGATCGACGTGGACGCGTCCCCGACCGACCCGCACGCGCCGCACGCCAAGCCCGAAGACATTCGCTTCGGCCTCTACGGCGCACTGGCGCACCCGATGGAGTCAGCCGGTCTCGGCAGCTGCGACGACGCGATGGCGCACGTGCACGACATCACTTCGCCGCTATCGGCGCCTCCCGACCGGCTGACCGGCACGGTCTGCCTGGGCCCGCTGCAGGACCGAAGCGCGGTCCGCGGCGTGTACACGTACTCGCCGCGCGATCGGATCCCGGATACCGCCGCGGCCTATCCGGCGGCGTTTCCGGTGGGGATGCTGCCGACCAAGGAGAGCGACACCGGCTTGGTGGTCAGAACCACCAGCGTGTCAGCCTGGCGCGCCGACGGTACGCCGTTGACCAAGGCGCAGCTCGGGGACCCGGCGGTGTTCGCCGGCAACGGCTACATGCTGCTGGGGCTGGAGGCCGATGCCGTCGCGGCCCGCTATCGTGACGACTCCGCCGCCCGCGGCGGCCCGATGATGTTGCTCGGCGCGCCGACTCTTCCCGGCCGCGGGCTGAGCCCGGCCTGCGCGGCGTACGGGTCATCGGTGCTGATCCTGCCCGAGGCGTCGCTGGACGCGGTGCACGTCAACGCGTCGCTGTGCACGCAGGGCGAAATCAGCCAGGCGCTGCTGTACGCGACGGTGGCGATAGTCGGCACGCACGCCGCGGTGTGGACTTCCCGATGAGTGAGCCTGTCGGGCCCACCGAATGGGGGGCACCCGCCGGCGGCGTCGGGCCCTGGGTGGGAGACCTGCCCGACGACCCGCGCTATGACCCGGTTTTGTTGCGCGAAGGCGATACCCGCAATGTCGTCGATGCCTACCGGTACTGGACCCGGGAGGCGATCATCGCCGATATCGACGGGCGTCGTCACCGTTTCCATGTGGCGATCGAGAACTTCGGCCACGACGCCAATATCGGCTCGGTGGTGCGCACCGCCAACGCGTTCGCCGTGGACACCGTGCACATCGTCGGCCGTCGGCGCTGGAACCGCCGCGGCGCCATGGTGACCGACCGCTACCAGCGGTTGTGCCACCACGACAGCACGGCCGAACTGCTGGACTTCGCGGTGGGCGCCGGTTTGACCGTGGTCGCGGTGGACAACGTCCCGGGAGCCGCGCGGCTGGAGCAGACCGCGCTGCCGCGGGACTGTCTGCTGGTGTTCGGTCAGGAAGGTCCGGGCATCACCGATGACGCCCGGGCGGGTGCGGCGATCACGGTGTCGATCGCCCAGTTCGGCTCGACGCGCAGCATCAACGCCGGCGTCGCCGCCGGGATCGCGATGCACGCCTGGATCAGGCAGCACGGGGATATGGCACGCGCCTGGTGAAACCAGTTTGTCAGCGCGGTTGCGGTGGCCTCATCTTGAACGAGATTTCCAGCTTGATGCGGTAGGTGATCTTGCCGGCGGCGTCCACGGACATGTCCTGCTCGATGACTCGAGCCACGCGGATGTCGTCGACGCTTTCCCGCGCCCGCTGCACGGCCTCCGCCGCGGCCTGCTCCCACGACGTGGGGCTCGTCCCGATGATGTCGATCACCTTGTACACACTCATGCCTGTCAGCGTATAGCTAACTCCACAGGGTGACGTGTACCTTCGGCCGGAACCTGGTCACGCCCACCCCGCTGCCCCGGATCATCGCCTGGATGCACCGGGGGGTGGTGATGAAGCGAACGAGTTCGGACACGGCGGGTTGGCGCGCCGCGGGCGCCAAGGTCGCAGCACACCACTCGCCGGCCTGATCCAGCCCCGGACCGGTGATGTGCGTCAACCGCCCCGCGGCAAGGTCTTTGGCGACCGCGAAACCGATGGTCAGGGTGGCACCGCCGACGCGCAGAACCTCCTCCAGTGCGGCGGCGTCACTCTGGAAGATCCGCTGCTGTGACTCCGGAATTGCCAAGCCGCGCAACATGGTTGCGATCTCGCCGTCCACGCTGCCGGCCGAAGGGCCGAGCATCCACTGCTGGTGGCGCAACAGCGCGGGCGTCGGAATACCGACGGCCAGTGGGCTGTTGGGCGCCACGACGGTGATGATCTGATACCTCAGAAAGGGCCGTACGAAGATCGAGCCGTCGGAGCACATGGAACTTTCACTGGCCGGGCCGATCGCGATGTCGACGGCACGCGAGCGGATCAGGTCGCGGAAGTGGCTCGTCGGGTGCACGCTCAACTCGACGGACAGGTCGTCGGCCCGGGACGAGAAGAGTTCGATCAGACCCGGTGCGGCGTATTCGGCGAAGGTGCTGGACGCGGCGATGCGCAGCAACCGGCGCCCGTGGGCAGCCTCGGTGACCTCGATCGCGGTTTGCTTTTGCAGGCCCAGGATTTCCACCGCTCGGCTGGCCAGTCGCAGCCCGCCGGGCGTGAACGCCAGCCCGGCACCGGTCCTGGTGAACAACGGGTCGTCGAGCTCCTTGCGCAGTGCCGCGACATGCATCGAGACTCCGGCGTCGGAAACGCCCAGTTCCGCGGCGGCCGCTCGCACCGAGCCCAAACGCACTACCGCTGAAAAGGCCCGAAGCTGAGCCGGGGTCATGCGGCCCAGCCTACTTTGGGGGCCTACCTTGGGAAGCGTGCGTGACGTGCTTGCCGAGCTGATGTCGATCTGGCGTGCCGGCGACACCGCGGGACTGGGTACGGTGGTGCGAACGTTCTCCTCGGCGCCCCGGCCGCCGGGTGCCTCGATGGTGGTGGCGCCGGACGGTTCGGTGAGCGGGTCGGTGTCGGGTGGTTGCGTCGAGGGCGCCGTGTACGAGCTCGCCACCGAGGTGGCGCACACCGGGACACCGCGGCTGGAACGTTACGGGGTCAGCGACGGCTCCGTGACGGAAGGGGCGTTCGTGGTTGGTCTGACCTGCGGCGGCATCATCGACGTCTTCGTTGAGTCCGTGTCGCGGGCCACGTTTCCCGAACTTGATGCGGTGGCCGACGACATCGGCGCCCATCGGCCGGTCGCGATCGCGACCGTCATCACCCATCCGGACGCGCAGTGGGTTGGCCGCCGGCTCGTTGTCCGGCCCGACATGAGCAGTCCCAGGGCGGGATCGCTCGGTTCGGTGCGCGCCGACGCGGCGGTCACCGACGATGCGCTGGGTCTGCTCGCGGTGGGCCGCAGCGAGGTCCTCAAATATGGGCCCGATGGACAGCGTCGCGGCGACGGCATGGAGGTCTTCGTGTCCAGCTACGCGCCGCGCCCGCGGATGCTGGTGTTCGGTGCCATCGACTTCGCCGCTGCGCTGGCGCGGCAGGGATCGTTCCTCGGCTACCGCGTCACCGTCTGCGACGCTCGCGGGGTGTTCGCCACGCCGGCGCGTTTTCCGACGGCCGACGATGTCGTCGTCGACTGGCCCAACCGCTATCTGGCCGCGCAGGCAGCGGCGGGTGCTATCGACGAGCGCACGGTGATCTGCGTGCTCACCCACGATCCGAAGTTCGACGTCCCGCTGCTCGAGGTGGCGTTGCGCCTGCCCCGCGCGGGATATGTGGGGGCCATGGGATCGCGCCGGACGCACGACGACCGGATGGCCCGGCTGCGGGCCGCGGGGCTGACCGACGCCGAGTTGAGCCGATTGTCCAGCCCGATCGGACTGGACCTCGGCGCCCGGACCCCGGAGGAGACGGCGGTGTCGATCGCGGCCGACATCATCGCCCGGCGGTGGGGCGGCGGGGGGCGCCCGCTGGCCGACATCGTCGGGCGAATCCACCATGACGCGCAGGTGGAAGGCGGGTTCAGAGCTAGTTCAAGGATTCCTTAACTCGACATTGACGCCAACGTGGGGGCGGCTGACACTGAGGCGCATGCAAGTACCTGGCCCCTTCGAATACGAACGCGCGACGAGCGTCGACCACGCCATCGGACTACTGGATCGGTTGGGGGAGGGGGCGCATGTGGTCGCCGGTGGGCACAGCCTGCTGCCGATGATGAAGCTGCGCATCGCCAACCCCGAGTACCTCGTCGACATCAACGACCTGGCGCCTGAACTCGGGTACGTGATCACCGATCCGACCTTGGTGCGCATCGGTGCCATGAGCCGGCATTGCGAGCTTCTGGAGTCGGATGCGCTGGCCGCGGTGTGCCCGATCTTCCGCGATGCCGAACGGGTGATCGCCGACCCGGTGGTCCGCAATCGTGGCACCCTCGGCGGTTCGCTCTGCCAGGCGGATCCGGCCGAGGATCTGGTGACTGTCTGCACGGTGCTTGATGCGGTGTGCCTGGCCCGCGGACCTTCGGGCGAACGCGAGATCGCGATCGACGATTTCCTGGCCGGGCCGTACGAAACCACGCTCGCCCACAACGAGATCCTGGTCGAAGTCCGGATCCCGCTGCGGCACAACACCTCCAGCGCGTACGCGAAAGTTGAACGGCGCGTCGGCGACTGGGCGGTTACCGCTGCCGGCGCGAGTCTCACACTGGACAGCGAGAAAAAAGAAGCCGCGATAGCCGCCGCCCGCGTGGGCCTGACCGCGGTGAATCCCGACCCGGCCGCGCTGGCCGAGCTCTCGGCGGCACTGGTCGGCCGGCCTGCTACCGAAGAGGTCTTCGCCGAGGCGGGCCGTCGGGCCGCGCAAGCCTGTGCGCCGGTGACCGACATCCGCGGCACCGCCGAGTACAAGCGGCACCTGGCCTCCGAACTGACCATCCGCACGTTGCGCACCGCGGTCGAGCGGGTGCGCAAGGTAACTCAGCCGGAAGGGACCTAGTGGCGATCGCCAGCACGGCGAAGCCGCGCGCAGCGGGTCGCCACCCGAAAGGAGCAAGTCCATGCAGGTGAATATGACCGTCAACGGCGAGCCGGTCACCGCCGACGTCGAACCCCGGATGCTGCTGGTGCACTTTCTGCGTGATCAGCTGCGGCTCACCGGAACTCACTGGGGTTGTGACACCAGCAACTGCGGAACCTGCGTGGTCGACGTCGACGGCGTTCCGGTGAAGTCCTGCACGATGCTCGCCGTAATGGCGTCGGGGCACAGCGTCCGGACCGTGGAGGGATTGGCAGCGAACGGCCAGCTCGACCCGGTGCAGGAAGGGTTCATGCGCTGCCACGGGCTGCAATGCGGCTTCTGCACACCGGGAATGATGATCACCGCCCGGGCCCTACTGGACCGCAACCCGGACCCCGACGAGGAGACCATCCGGGAGGCCATCTCCGGGCAGATCTGCCGGTGCACCGGATACACCACTATCGTGCGCTCCATCCAGTGGGCGGCACGGAACTCCAAGACTGAGGCAGCCACATCATGACCACGACCGAGGCGCGTCCGCCGTCGCCGGAAGATCTGGCCGACAACGACCAGAAGCCGTGTGGCCACGGCCGGATGATGCGCAAAGAGGATCCGCGATTCATCCGCGGCCGTGGCACCTACGTCGACGATGTCACGCTGCCGGGCATGCTGCACTTGGCGATCTTGCGCTCACCCTATGCGCACGCCCGCATTGTCGGCATCGATGTGACTGCAGCCCTTGCGCATCCGAAGGTCAAGGCGGTGGTGACCGGCGCCGACCTGGCTGACAAGGGCCTGGCCTGGATGCCGACGCTGTCCAACGACGTGCAGGCCGTGCTGGCCACCGACAAGGTGCGCTTCCAGGGCCAGGAGGTGGCGTTCGTCGTTGCCGAGGACCGGTACTCGGCCCGGGATGCGCTGGAGCTGATCGACGTCGAATACGACCCGCTGGATCCCGTCATAGATGTAAGGCATGCGCTGGATTCATCGGCGCCGGTGATCCGCACCGATCTGGACGGCAAGACCGACAACCACATCTTCGACTGGGAAACCGGTGACCCGGCCGCCACCGAAGCGGTGATCGCCAAGGCCGACATCGTGATCAAGCAGGAGATGGTCTACCCGCGGGTGCACCCGGCGCCGATGGAAACCTGTGGCGCGGTTGCCGATCTGGACCCGGTCACCGGCAAGCTGACGCTGTGGACCACCTCGCAGGCGCCGCACGCCCACCGCACGCTCTACGCGTTGGTCGCCGGCCTGCCCGAACACAAGATCCGGGTCATCTCACCCGACATCGGCGGCGGCTTCGGCAACAAGGTGCCGATCTATCCCGGCTATGTGTGCGCGATCGTCGGCTCGCTGGTGCTGGGCAAGCCGGTCAAGTGGATGGAGGACCGCAGCGAGAACCTGACCTCCACCAGCTTTGCGCGCGACTACATCATGGTCGGCGAGATCGCGGCCACCAAGGACGGCAAGATCCTGGCGCTGCGGTCCAATGTGCTGGCCGATCACGGTGCGTTCAACGGCCAGGCGGCGCCGACGAAGTACCCGGCCGGCTTCTATGGTGTGTTCACCGGCAGCTATGACATCGAGGCCGCCTACTGCCACATGACCGCGGTGTACACCAACAAGGCGCCCGGCGGGGTGGCCTACGCGTGTTCGTTCCGGATCACCGAGGCGGTGTACTTCGTCGAGCGGCTGGTGGACTGCCTGGCCTACGAGCTGAAGATGGATCCGGCCGAACTGCGACTGCGAAACCTGCTGAAGGCTGAGCAATTCCCGTACACGACCAAGACCGGGTGGGTGTACGACTCGGGCGACTACGAGACCACCATGCGCAAGGCCATGGACATGATCGGCTACGACGCATTGCGCGCCGAGCAGCAGGAGAGGCGGGTGCGCGGCGAGCTGATGGGCATCGGGATATCGTTCTTCACCGAGGCCGTCGGCGCCGGCCCGCGCAAGGACATGGACATTCTCGGCCTCGGCATGGCCGACGGCTGCGAGCTGCGGGTGCACCCGACGGGCAAAGCCGTTGTGCGGCTTTCGGTTCAGACCCAGGGCCAGGGCCATGAGACGACGTTCGCGCAGATCGTTGCCGAGGAGCTGGGAATCCCGCCCGACGACATCGAGGTGGTGCACGGCGACACCGACCAGACACCGTTCGGCCTGGGCACCTACGGCAGCCGGTCCACACCGGTCTCAGGCGCGGCCGCTGCGATGGTGGCCCGCAAGGTGCGCGACAAGGCGAAGATCATCGCCTCGGGCATGCTCGAGGTGTCGGTTGCCGACTTGGAGTGGGAGAAGGGCTCGTTCCATGTCAAGGGAGACCCGTCGGCGTCGGTGACGATCCAGGACATCGCCATGCGCGCGCACGGCGCCGGTGACCTGCCCGAGGGCATCGAGGGCGGCCTGGACGCCGAAGTCTGCTACAACCCATCGAATCTGACCTACCCGTACGGCGCGTACTTCTGTGTGGTCGACATCGACCCGGGCACCGCGGTGGTCAAGGTGCGCCGCTTCCTGGCCGTCGACGACTGCGGCACCCGGATCAACCCGATGATCATCGAGGGTCAGGTGCACGGCGGCATCGTGGACGGCATCGGCATGGCGCTGATGGAGATGATCGCCTTCGACGAGGACGGCAACTGCCTGGGCGGGTCGCTGATGGACTACCTGATCCCGACCGCGCTCGAGGTGCCGCATCTGGAGACCGGCCACACCGTCACGCCGTCGCCACATCACCCGATCGGCGCGAAGGGCATCGGCGAATCGGCCACCGTGGGATCGCCGCCCGCGGTGGTCAACGCGGTGGTGGATGCGTTGGCGCCGTTCGGGGTTCGGCACGCCGATATGCCGCTGACGCCGTCCCGGGTCTGGGAGGCCATGCAGGGCCGCGCCAGACCGCCGATATAGCGATGACTATCAGCGAGCGGGCTCAGCAGTTGTTGGCGGCGCGTACACCGTTTGTGCACGCGACAGTGGTGCGGGCCCAGCCGCCCACCTCGGTATATCCGGGGGACGAGGCGATCCTGTTGGCCGACGGCACAATCGAGGGTTTCGTCGGCGGGCAGTGCGCGCAGAACTCGGTTCGCAAGGCGGCGCTGGGTGTACTGCAGGCAGGCGAAAGTGTGCTGCTGCGCGTGCTTCCCGACGGCGACGTGCACTTTCCCGAGGCGCCGGGTGCCTGTGTGGTGGTCAATCCGTGCCTGTCCGGCGGCTCGCTGGAGATTTTTCTGACGCCGCAGCTGCCGGCCCCGCTGATCCGGATCTACGGAGCCACACCGATCGCCGACGCGCTGATCCAAGTGTGCGGTGTGCTGGGCTACGACGCGCGGGCCGAGACCGACCTGAGCGAGACGACCGCCGTGGTGATCGCCAGCCACGGCGGGCCCGAAGCCGAAATCATCCGCGCGGCACTGGATCACGACGTCAGATATATCGGGCTGGTGGCCAGCAAGATTCGCGGTGCCTCGATCCTGAAGTCGCTCGACCTGTCCGACACCGAATGGGCCCGCGTGCACACCCCGGTCGGCTTGGCCATCGGCGCCAAGACCCCGGCCGAGATCGCGGTGTCGATCGCCGCGGAACTCATCGCCGCCCTCCGCGGCGGCACCCTGTCTCTGCCCGCAACGGTGAATGCCGCCCCGCTGGCGGCGGTCGACCCGGTGTGCGGCATGACGGTGACGGTTGGCCCCGCCACCGAGCACCTACAGCTGGCCGGCGCGGACTACTGGTTCTGCAGCCCGGGATGCCGGACAGCGTTCGCGGGCAGGGAAATCGGCACATGACACCGCGACGGGTCACCGGTGTCGTGTTGGCAGCCGGCGGCTCAAGCCGCCTGGGCACACCCAAACAGCTGCTGCCATACCGGGATACGACCGTGCTCGGGGCCGCCCTCGATGTCGCTCGCAGCGCCGGCTTCGACCAGTTGATCGTCACCCTGGGTGGTGCCGCCGAGGCGGTGCGCGAAGAGGTGTCGCTGGACGGGGCCGACGTGGTGGCCGTCGACGACTTCGGCACCGGGTGTTCGGCATCGCTGCGTGTCGCGTTGGGACGGGTGGACCCGCAGGCTGCCGGTATCGTGCTGATGCTCGGCGATCAGCCGGGGGTGGACCCCGCGACCGTGCGGCGGATGATCCAGAAGGGCCGAGTAGGGCCGGCGAGTGACGTCATGGTGTGCCGCTACACCGACGGCATCGGCCATCCGTTCTGGTTCAGCCGCAACGTGTTCGGCGAACTTTCGCAACTGCACGGCGACAAGGGGGTCTGGAAGCTCGTGCAGTCGGGGCGGTACCCGGTGCGCGAGCTCGCGGTGGACGGCCCGATGCCACTCGACGTGGACACCTGGGACGACTATCGGCGGCTACGGGAATCGGTGCCTTGATGAGCTCCGTGACGTTTGCCGACCCCGACGACGTAGTCCGCCGATTCGACGCACATGACTATCTGCTCGACGGCGGAACCGCGTCCGCGATTTACCTGGCGGTGACGCTCGGACGACCGCTGCTGTTGGAAGGCGAGCCGGGCGTCGGCAAGACGACAGCAGCGAAAACCCTTGCAGCGGTGCTGGATACCACACTGATTCGGCTGCAGTGTTACGAAGGGCTGACCGCGAACGAGGCACTCTACGACTGGAACTATCAACGCCAGCTGCTGTCCATCCGGCTGGCCGAGGCGCGCGGTGCCGGTATCTCCGGTATCTCCGAAGCAGATCTCTACAACGAGGTGTATCTCGTGGACCGGCCCATTCTGCAGTGCGTGCGCCATCGCGGGCCCACACCCCCAGTGCTGCTGATCGATGAAATCGACCGGGCCGACGACGAGTTCGAGGCGTTGTTGCTGGAGTTCCTCGGTGAATCCGCGGTCACCGTCCCCGAGCTGGGCACCTTCGTCGCCGAGCGCCCGCCGATCGCGGTGCTCACCTCCAACCGCAGCCGCGACCTGCACGACGCGCTGCGGCGGCGCTGCCTCTACCACTGGATCGACTACCCGGAGCCGGCCCGGGTAGCCGCGATTGTCCGTCGGACGGTGCCCGGGGCGACGGCGCCGCTGATCGAGCACGCCACCCAATTCGTCGGCAGCGCACGCGATCTCGATCTGGACAAGCCACCCGGCGTGGCCGAGACTATCGACTGGGTCGCCGCTCTGGTGTCGCTCGGGGTCGCAGACCTCGTCGATCCGACCGCACTGGTCAGCCTGGGGGCACTGGCCAAGACGCCCGACGACCGGACCCTGATTCGCGACGCGTTCATCGACTACAGCCGGACATGAGAGGACTCAAAGGATGAAGATCGCCAACCAGTTCACCGTCAGCGCTCCTATCGAGCAGGCCTGGGACGTGCTATGCGACCTGGAGCAGGTGATCCCCTTGATGCCGGGGGCGCAGCTGGTCGGCCACGAAGGCGACGACTACCTCGGCAAGGTCAAGGTCAAAGTCGGCCCGGTCACCAGCGAATTCAGCGGTAAGGTGCGCTTCGTGGAGCGGGACCGCGAACAGCACCGCGCGGTCATCGACGGCAAGGGCAAGGAGTCGCGCGGCACCGGCAACGCGGCCGCCACGGTCACCGCCCGGCTGCACGAGGCCGGGGACCGCACTCAGGTCACCGTCGACACCGACCTGAAGATCGTCGGCAAGCTGGCCCAGTTCGGCAGTGGGATGCTGCAGCAGGTGTCGGAGAAGTTGCTCGGCCAGTTCGTGGACTCGCTGGAGGCCGAACTGGCGGCCAAAAGCGCCGAGAGCTCAGAGAGCCCGGCGAGCCCAGAGAGCCCGGCCGCTACCCCGGCGCCGCCGGCTGCTGCCGAGCCGGCTCCCATCGACCTACTGGAGCTCGCCGGTGGCGGCCAGCTCAAGAAGTACGGCGCAGTGGTTCTGGTCGTGCTCGCCGCGCTGGTGCTGGTCTGGGTGCTGCGCCGCGGGGCTAAATCGGGCTAGACGGGCATGAATACCCCATTGCTGTTGCCGGGCGTCGATCTGGCGGCGTTCGCGGCCGCGATGGTGGTGCGCCTGCGCGGCGCCGGGGTGCTGGTGTCCGCCAGCGGCCCAGCGGATTTCGTGCAGGCGATACGGCACATGGTGCCGGACAGCCCGTCGGCGCTGTATTGGGCTGCGCGGTTGACGCTGGTGAACCGGATGGACGATCTGGGCGCCTTCGATGCGGTGTTCACGGCGGTGTTCGGGATGTTCGGAACCAACGATCCCGACGGCGCGAGACGCCCCGAGCCGTCACTGCCGCTGCCAGGCCCGCGGACACCGGCGGCCGGCGTCGTGCACCGCGCGGGCAACCGATCCAGTGCCCCCCAAACCCAGACTCTGCCCTGGGCCACCCGGACCGCAACCGATCGGGACGCACCCGGCATCCAACTGCCCGACTTCCTGCCCGGTCGCATCGCTGCACTGGCCGATGAACCGTTTGACCAATTCGATCCCGACGACCTGCGTCTGCTCGGTTCCTGGCTGGAGAACTCGGTGCAGCGCTGGCCCCGGCGGCGCAGCCTGCGGGGTGAGTCCAGCCCGCACGGCAAACGCATCGACCTGCGGGCGACGATGAACGCTTCGCGGTCGACCGGCTGGGAAACGGTGCTCCTGGCGCGAACCCGGCCCCGCCGCCGGCCCAGACGGGTGGTCCTGGTCTGCGACGTGAGCCGCTCGATGCAGCCCTACGCCGCGATCTATCTGCATCTGATGCGGGCGGCGGTACTGCGCCGGGCGGGGATCCGCCCGGAGGTCTTCGCGTTTTCGACGTCGTTGACCCGGCTCACCTCGGTGCTGTCCCATCACTCGGCAGAGGTGGCCCTGGAACGGGCCAATGCGAAGGTGACCGATCGGTACGGCGGCACGTCCATCGGCCGCAGCGTCGCTGCCCTGCTGGCCCCGCCACACGGCAACGCGCTGCGCGGCGCGGTGGTGATCATCGCCTCCGACGGCTGGGACAGCGATCCTCCCGACGTGCTCGGGCACGCGCTGGCCAGGCTGCGTCGCCGCGCCGAGATGCTGGTCTGGCTCAACCCGCGCGCCGCGCACAGCGAATTCCAGCCGCTGGCCGGTTCGATGGCGGCGGCGTTGCCCTATTGCGATCTGTTCCTGCCGGCGCATTCGCTGACCGGCCTGCACCAGTTGCTCACGGTGCTGGCGGGCGCACCCGCTTCATAGGGCGGGGCATAGGGCAGGATCGGCAGGTATGGATCAGGTATGGGCGAACCGGGCAGCCAGCTCCGAGGCCGCCGTCACGCAGCGGCACCTGAAACGGCTCTGGGCACTGCCGGGAACCCAGCTGGGCGTGGTGGCCTGGCCGTCGGATCGAAAAGACCGGATGTTCGGCACCTGGCACTACTGGTGGCAGGCGCATCTGCTGGATTGCCTGGTCGATGCGCAGCTGCGCGACCCGCAGCCAGAAAGGCACACCAGGATCAACCGGCAGGTCCGCACGCACCGGCTGCGCAACAACTTCTCCTGGACCAACAGCTATTACGACGACATGGCGTGGCTGGCGCTGGCGTTGGAACGTGCCGCCCGGATAGCCGGCGTGCAGCGCCGCCGCGCGCTGCCGAAGCTCGCCGACCAGTTCGTCAAGGCGTGGGTGCCCGAGGACGGCGGCGGCATCCCGTGGCGCAAGCAGGACCAGTTCTTCAACGCACCCGCCAATGGCCCGGCGGGCGTCTTCCTGGCCCGCTACGGAGACCGGCTCAAGCGGGCCGAGCAGATGGGCGACTGGATCGACCGCACGCTGATCGATCCGGAGACGCACCTGGTGTTCGACGGCATCAAGGCCGGGTCGCTGGTCCGCGCGCAGTACACCTACTGCCAGGGCGTAGTGCTCGGGCTGGAGACCGAGCTGGCGGCGCGCACCGGGAACGACCGGCACGCGGCTCGCGTCCATCGCCTGGTCGCAGCGGTCAACGAGCAGATGGCGCCGGCGGGTGTGCTGCAGGGCGCCGGCGGCGGCGACGGCGGCCTCTTCTCCGGCATCACCGCCCGCTACCTCGCGCTGGTGGCCACCACGCTGCCGGGTGACTCCGCCGACGACGTCGCGGCCCGCAACACCGCGCGCGCAATAGTGCTGTCCTCGGGGAAATCAGCATGGGACTACCGGCAGACAGTGGACGGGTTGCCGGTATTCGGGGCGTTCTGGGACCGCGACGCGGAGTTGCCCACCGCGGGCGGCGAGCAGGCGCAGTTCGTCGAGGGCGCGGTGCATAGCTCCGAGGTTGCCGAGCGGGACCTGTCGGTGCAGCTTTCCGGGTGGATGCTGATGGAGGCCGCCCATAGCGCCGCAGCGGGCTAGTTCACTCGGGTAGCACTATCGGGTCGGACTCGTTCTTGGCTGCCCGGTGCCGCGACCGGTAGCCCCGCCAGGCTGCGGTCAGCGCCGGTATGAGCGATACGAGCAGGATGGCCAGGATGATCTTTTCCAGGTTCTGGTGGACGAAAGGCACGTTGCCCAGGAAGTAGCCCGCCAGCGTCGTACCCGCACCCCAAGCGATGCCGCCGACGATATCGAACGCCAGAAACACCGGATAGCGCATGTAGGACACCCCGGCGACCACCGGCACAAAGGTTCGCACGAACGGCGCGAAACGGGCCAGGATGATCGTCCACGGCCCGTACTTCTCGAAGAACGCGTGCGACTCGGTCACATAGTGCTTCTTGAAGAACCGGGAGTCTTCCTTCTTGAACAGCGCAGGCCCAATACGGCGCCCGATGAAATATGCCGTCTGATCGCCGAGCACGGCGACTACCGCGACGCACGGGGCGAGTACCTCTATGGTGACCGGCGGGTGTGCGCTCGCGGCCAGTAGCCCGCCGGTGAATAACAGCGACTCCCCGGGCAGCAGCGGAAACAGCAGCCCGGTCTCGATGAAGATGATGACCAGAATCCCGGGCAGCACCGCGGACCCGAAAATGCTGTCGGCGCCCAACCAGTACATCGGGTCGAGGATGTCCGGCAAGGCCACCACCGTGCTGCTCATGATGTCTCAACATACCGGCGCCACACACCGGCCCAGCACAAAGTCGCCGCCCAGACTGCCTGCCAATCGCAATTGTGGTGTTGCAATACTGAATAGACCCAGCCTTCAGGAGGAAGTTCATGCCCATCGCAACGCCCGAGGTCTACGCCGAAATGCTGGGACGTGCCAAGGAGAATTCGTACGCCTTCCCGGCCATCAACTGCACCTCCTCAGAAACCGTCAACGCCGCGATCAAAGGCTTCGCCGACGCCGGCAGCGACGGCATCATCCAGTTCTCCACCGGCGGCGCGGAATTCGCCTCTGGACTGGGGGTCAAGGACATGGTGAGCGGCGCGGTAGCGCTGGCCGAGTTCACCCGCAGCATCGCGGCCAAATACCCGATCAACGTCGCGCTGCACACCGACCACTGCCCCAAGGACAAGCTGGACACCTACGTGCGTCCGCTGCTGGCGATCTCATCGGACCGGGTAGCTGCCGGCAAGAACCCGCTGTTCCAGTCGCACATGTGGGACGGCTCGGCGGTGCCGATCGACCAGAACCTCGCCATCGCGCAGGAGCTGCTCAAGGCGGCGGCGGCGGCCAAGATCATCCTCGAGGTCGAGATCGGTGTGGTGGGCGGGGAAGAGGACGGCGTGGAGGCCGAGATCAACGAGAAGTTGTACACCACTCCGGAGGACTTCGAAAAGACCATCGATGCCCTGGGCCATGGCGAGCATGGCAAATACATGCTTGCCGCCACGTTCGGCAACGTGCACGGCGTCTACAAGCCCGGCAACGTCAAGCTTCGCCCCGACATCCTTGCCCAAGGGCAAAAGGTGGCCGCGGCCAAGCTGGGATTGTCGGACGACGCTCAGCCGTTCGACTTCGTCTTCCACGGCGGTTCGGGCTCGGAGAAGTCGGAGATCGAGGAGGCACTGCGCTACGGGGTGGTGAAGATGAACGTCGACACCGACACCCAGTACGCGTTCACCCGCCCGATCGTCGGTCACATGTTCAGCAACTACGACGGCGTGCTCAAGGTCGATGGCGACGTGGGCTCCAAGAAGGTCTACGACCCGCGCAGCTACCTCAAGAAGGCCGAGGCCGGGATGACCGAGCGCGTCGTGGAGGCGTGCAACGACCTGCACTGTGCCGGAAAGTCAGTCACCGGCTGACCGCTCACAGACCCTGGAGTTCCGCCAGCATCAAGTGCGCGATCATGAAGTAGATGATCAGTCCCGTGCCGTCGACGATGGTGGCGATCATCGGGCCCGAAACGATCGCTGGGTCGACCCGCAACTTCTTCAGCACCGGCGGAAGGATCGCGGCCACCACCGAGGACCACACCACGATGGCTGCCACGGTTACCGCGACCGTGACCGTGACTTGCGGACCCACGTTCAGCGTCCACGCGCGGACCACCGCGGCCCCTGCCATGGTGAGGCCGACCAGTGCACCGGTCGACAGCTCCTTGACCAACACCGCAGGCATATCGCGAAACCGGACCTGACCAGTGGCCATCGCACGGACCAGCGTGGTCGCGATCTGGGTACCGGTATTGCCGCCGGTGCCGATCAGCAGAGGGATGAAGAACGCGAGCGCGATCACCGCCTCCATCTCCTGCGCGAATGCCCGCAGGACGCTGCCGGTGTAGGCCTCGGCGACAAAAAGCACGAGTAGCCAGACGACGCGCTTGCGCCACAGCAGCCAGGGCGACGCCCTCAGGTAGGGCACCTCCAGCGGGGCCGACCCGCCCTGTCGCTCGGCGTCTTCGGTGGCCTCCTCCTCGGCAATGTCGCTGGCTTCGTCCTCGGCGATGATGCCAAGTAGGCGTTTGTCGCCGTCGACGATGGGAATCGCCATCAAGTTGTGGCCCATGAGTGTCTGTGCCGCCAACTCCTTGTCCGTCAGTGGCGAGACGACGATGAGGTCGTCAGTCATCAACTCCGAGACCCGCCGTTGGGAATCGGCCAGCACCAAGGCCCGAAAAGCGACCACACCCAGCAGGTGGGAGCTGGCGTCGATCACGTAGACGTAGGCGGTGGTTCGTGAATCGCTACGCAAGCCCGAGGCGTGCTCACGCACGGAGGCGACGGCTTCTGAAACCGACATGTCCGGGCGCACGGTCAGCGTTTCGGGCACCATGTGCGCCGCGGCGGAGTCCTCCGGCCAGCTCAACAATCCACGCAGGACCAGCGCTCGTTCCAGCGGCAACAACGTCAGCAGCGTTTCCCGCCTCGGCGCTTTGAACTCGCGCAGTATGTTGGCGGCGTGGTCGGAGTCAAGGGCATCGAGGAGTGCGGCGGCCAGCGACGGGTCCATCGCCTGAAGCGCCTTAGCGGACAATTTGTCGTCGACCGACTCGAACAGCTCAACACCGCTGGTGCCGTCAAGCAGCTGGCCGAGTTTCGCTAATCCGCCTTTGGATAACGAGGCGAGTTCGCGGGCGCGATCCGGCGCATCGGTGACCACATCGAGCCACAAATCGACGGCTTTCGGAGTCTCCATGCCGACAACCTGCCGGATGTCGATTGTTGACTGGTCGACGGCGGGATAGCGGATGCTCAAGTGACGTTCACCTGCCTCTCCTGGAGAAACGAGACCTGACACCGAAGTAACAGCGAATCGGGCCGATATCTGTGCGGGAGCAGGCAGTTCGCCAATACATTGCCACAGCATGGATCACGCCGCATCATCGTGACGCGCTGGTGATGTGGGCCGGTACTAGTGGTGACGAATCGGCCAAATGCCGGTAAATCCGGGAATTCCGGGAATTCCGGTGGCAGTTTAGCGCCGGGCTAGTTGCTGGGGGATTGGCAGATCTTCCACTGATCGTCGCGGAACTGTAGGTCAAGGCTGCGTGTCGAGCGAAGCTGCGGGTCGTAGGCCATGAACGTGGTGATATTCGCCTCCGCGTGTCCGCCGTTGACGACGACCTGGTCGATGCTGGCAACCACCGGGTATTGTTTGGCCGCTGAAACCCGGCGGTACGTTTCCTCCCACGCGTGCTCGTCGTAATCCGCATAGCCGTCGCGGGTGGCGCCACAGGTGATGGTGCGCAGCGTCGTCAGGTCGCCGGTCTGCACCGCGATGTCAAAGCTCTGGATGGTGTGCCGCACCTGGTCTTCCTGCGACACTTTCGAATGTTTGCTGCGGGTCAGCAGTACGGTGCCCAGGATGGCGATCGCCGCCAACGCCAGGACGATCACGACAATCGCCAGCACCCAGCCCCAGTTGCGCTGCTTGGACGCTGGCGGCTTCGCCCCCGTCCGAGGCGGAATTGATTGTGGCACCGCAGTTTTCGGTGGCATCCCACTCGGCGTTGGTGGACCGGTCGGCGCCGGATGGGTTTGGAAGACCTCGGTGGTGGCCTCCGGTGCAGTAGCGATGACCTGAGTCTCTTTTGCGTCGAAGCCCGGTGCCGTGAAGCGGCGTTCGCGCTGCCCTTCCCCCGGGCTTGCGGTCTCGGGGTTGTTCTGCGGATCGGGCCTGGAGATCACCACAGTCTCGGTTTCGGCGTCGCTGGGTATCAGAGGGTAGCCCTCGGTGCCTTCTTGGCCGGCCGGTTCGCCCCTGGATTCAGTGCCGTCGCGGTCGGGCTCGGGTGCGTTGGGCATGAGTACTGCTGTCCTCCCGCTATAGGTGGGTAGTTGGAGCTTAGCGACTCAACCCCCCGGTTGGCGTGATCGCCGACGTAGGGCGAACGGGGGACGCCGAATAGGTCGGGTAGGCCCCATTGGCAAGATAGGTGCCATGACGCCGATGGGTGATCTTCTGGGACCTGATCCGATTCTGCTGCCTGGCGATAGCGAGGCCGAGGCGGAGCTGCTGGCCGGCGAAAACCCGGGCATCGTCGCCGCCGCGCATCCGTCGGCGTCGGTGGCCTGGGCGGCGCTTGCTGAGGAGGCACTGGCCGAGGATAAGGCCATCACCGCCTACGCGTACGCGCGCACGGGTTACCACCGTGGCCTGGACCAGCTGCGCCGCAATGGCTGGAAGGGCTTCGGCCCGGTGCCATTTGCGCACGAGCCCAACCGGGGCTTCCTGCGGTGTGTGGCGGCGCTGGGACGGGCCGCTGACGCCATCGGCGAGACGAACGAGTACGGGCGGTGCCTGGATCTGCTGGACGATTGCGACCCCGCGGCCCGTTCGGCGCTCGGGTTCTAGCGGGTTTCCGAACACTTGCCGTCCGGGCATTCGATCTGGACGGTGGCGTGGTCCAGCCCACGGGCGGACAGCACCGCACGCGCCTCCTGCAGCACTCGCGCGGAGTTGCCATCGCTGGTCAGGTGGGCGGTGGCCATGTCCTTACCGGGTGAAAGTGTCCACACATGGAGGTCGTGCACTTCGGTCACGCCGTCCACGGCGTACAGCAATGGGGTAATAGTCAGAACCAGATACTCCAGAAGCGGGTCAGCGTATTGCCCGCAGCTGCCAGCAAGTGCGGCACACCGGACAGGTCGAAGAGCCAGTCCACCATCCCGAATAACCACCGGTTGAGCCCCGGTGCCAAGAACAGGAAAAGCAGGAAAAGCATCGCGAACTGCTTTGCCGGTGCCAGCGCGCGCTGGGTCTCGGGACTCAGATGCGGCTCCAGGGCGTCATAGCCGTCCAGGCCCGGGATCGGCAGCAGATTCAGCACGACCGCGGTGAGCTGCAGGAATCCCAGGAACGCCACCCCGGCCCACAACACCGCGTGCGCCGGGTCGAACAGCAACCGGGTTGCAATCAGCAGCAGCACCGCCAGCAGCACGTTGACCGCCGGTCCCGCCAAACTGACCAGGGTCCGGCGGGTAGTGCTCATGAACCAGGTCCGCAAATAAACGGCGCCACCCGGCAGGCCGATCCCGCCCAGCGCGATGAACAACATGGGCAGACCCAGCGAGAGCATCGGATGGCTGTAGCGCCGGGGATCCAGCGTCAGATAGCCGCGCATTGCGACGTCGTGGTCGCCGAAACGCCAGGCGGTGAACGCGTGCCCGAATTCGTGCAGGCACAGCGAGACCAACCAGCCGGCGATCACGAAGATGAACACTCCGGCGTAGGCCAGTGGTCGTACGCTCGCCCCGGCCAGCCAGGCCAGCGCCCCTCCGACGGCCGTCAATGCGACCAGGCCCAGAAAAATCGGGCTGGGTCGCACCGACTCGTGCAGGCCCGTGTCTCTCATCGGTCGAAAACTACCCGACCAGCAGCCAGCCTTCGACATTGCGGTAGAACGTCGATCGTCGCACCTTGCGTGGCGCCGCTATACCGTCACGCACCACGGCGGCACCGGTGGTGCCCAGCTGGGCTGCGCGCCCGCTGATCCACCGGCGCCACGTTCTGCCGCCCTGCACCACCGCCCGCAGGCCCGGGAGAGCCAGCGTCGGCTCGATCCACACCCCGGCGACATCGCCGTCGAACAACGGAGTGTCGTCGACGACCGCCTCGCCGTGGATCAGCTGGCCTCTGTTGGCCCTGTCGGCCGGCAGCCAACTGGCCCGGCCCACGATCACCGACCCGGTCTCGTCACGGATCAGCGGCACCCGCCGGGCGGCCCCGCGCCGCGCGCGCCGCGCCGCCCGGCGTCCGGCCGGTAAGCGGTAGACCCGGGTTGCGGCGGTGCGCCGGCGCGGCGCGTAACCCACCTCGACGTCGAGCCGGCCGGCGCGCAACAGCCGGGTCAGCACTGTGGCCAGTTCTGCGTCGCCGCCGACTACCACCAGCCGCCGGTATGTGTCCAGAACGGTGTCGATGTTGGCCGGATCCTCGGCCCGGTGGGTGGGCAGGCCGCGCAACGGCGAAGGTACGGGTTGATCGCTGAACAGCAACACCACCGCGCTGGGCGTGTTCTCGGCCGGTTTCATGCCTGTTTCACGGCTTTTCCATGCCTTTTCCGGGCTCCTCGCAACTTGCTGGGTAGGGTAGGTCACCGGCTGGACCACAATAAGCGGGCATAACCCGCGAGACCAGGGGGAGCGCGTAATGCCGGCAATCGTCCTCATCGGCGCCCAGTGGGGCGACGAGGGCAAAGGTAAGGCCACTGATCTGCTCGGTGGGCGTGCGCAGTGGGTGGTGCGCTATCAGGGCGGCAACAACGCCGGGCACACTGTTGTCTTGCCCACCGGCGAGAATTTCGCGCTGCACCTCATCCCGTCGGGCGTGCTCACGCCCGGGGTCACCAACGTCATCGGCAACGGCGTGGTGGTCGACCCCGGTGTCCTGCTCAACGAACTGCAAGGTCTGGAAGATCGCGGCGTCGACACCTCCAAGCTGTTGATCTCCGCCGACGCGCACCTGCTGATGCCCTACCACGTGGCGATCGACAAGGTCACCGAGCGCTACATGGGCAGCAAGAAGATCGGCACCACCGGCCGCGGCATCGGGCCGTGCTACCAGGACAAGATCGCCCGCATGGGGATCCGGGTCGCCGACGTGCTGGATCCGGATCAGCTGGCCCACAAGGTCGAGGCCGCGCTCGAGTTCAAGAACCAGGTGCTGGTCAAGATCTACAACCGCAAGGCGCTGGACCCGGAGCACGTGGTGGAATCGCTGCTGGAGCAGGCCGAGGGTTTCCGGCACCGCATCGCCGATACCCGGCTGCTGCTCAACACCGCGCTGGAGGCCGGCGAGACGGTGCTGCTGGAAGGCTCGCAGGGCACCCTGCTCGACGTCGACCACGGCACGTACCCGTATGTGACGTCGTCGAATCCGACAGCGGGCGGGGCGGCGGTCGGCTCCGGAATCGGCCCGACCCGGATCCGCACGGTGCTCGGGATCCTCAAGGCCTACACCACCCGGGTGGGCTCGGGCCCGTTCCCCACCGAGCTGTTCGACGAGAATGGCGAATACCTGTCCAAGACCGGCGGCGAGTTCGGGGTGACCACCGGCCGGCGCCGGCGCTGCGGCTGGTTCGACGCGGTCATCGCGCGCTACGCCACCCGGGTCAACGGCATCACCGACTACTTCCTGACCAAGCTCGACGTGCTGTCCAGCCTGGAAACGGTGCCGATATGCGTCGGTTATCAGATCGACGGGGTGCGCACCCCTGAAATGCCGATGACCCAGAGCGAGCTCTGCCGCGCCGAACCGGTCTATGAGGAGATGCCGGGCTGGTGGGAGGACATTTCCGCGGCACGTGAATTCGGCGACCTGCCCGCCAAAGCGCGTGACTATGTGTTGCGATTGGAAGAGCTTGCCGGAGCACCGGTTTCGTGCATCGGCGTCGGTCCGGGGCGGGATCAGACCATCGTGCGCCGCGACGTCCTGCAGGCCCGCCCGTGACGGATACTTCGCAGGACCCCGAGGAACTCGATCCTGAATACGAACATCACGGCGGCTTTCCGGAATACGGCCCGCGCGAACCCCGGCCCGGGTTTCGGCCGGTTTGTGGCGACCATGCGCCGATTGCAGGATCTGGCCGTATCGGCCGACCCCGGCGACGACGTGTGGGACGAGGCGGCCGAGCGCGCCGCCGCGCTGGTCGAGTTGCTGGGCCCGTTTCAGGCAGCTGAAGGCAAGGCGCCGGCTGGGCGGACGCCCCGGCTTGCCCGGCATGGGCAGCGTGTTGCTGCCGCCGTGGACGTTGACGCGGTACGCCCCCGACGGCGTCGAAATGACGGGATCCTTCAGCCGGTTTCACGTCGGGGGCAACTCGGCGGTGCACGGCGGTGTGCTGCCGCTGCTGTTTGATCACATGTTCGGCATGATCTCGCACGCGGCGGAACGGCCGATCAGCCGGACGGCGTTCCTGCACGTCGACTACCGCAACGTCACTCCGATCGATGCGCCATTGGTGGCCCGCGGACGGGTCACCCGTATCGAGGGCCGCAAAGCGTTCGTGTCCGCGGAATTGGTTGACGGCGACGAGACGCTGCTGGCCGAAGGCAACGGCCTGATGGTGCGGCTACTGCCCGGCCAGCCGTAAGGCTGCGCCGGCCGTTTTATTGGTTCGGTGACGGCGGTACGACGATGATGGTCGCCCCGGGGATCGCCGCCAGAGTCGCCGCAAGGTTCGCCACGACGCCGGGCGGTAGGCCGGGCGGTAGGCCCGGTATGTTCGCCCCGGCGGCCGCCGCGGGGATCGCGGGCGTGTTCGCAGCGGGCCGGGCGGCCGCGCCTGCCCCGCCGCCCGCCGCCGGCGCGGCCGCGGCGGGGGTGGCCGGGGAGCCGCCGCCCCGGGCCGCAAGACCCGCCATGCTGGTGCCGGCCAAACCGGCCGCTGCCATGCCGGTGTATCCGCCGTCCGAACCGCCCGTCATGAACATCGGAGTTGCGCTGGGGAACATCGCGGCGACTTGGCGTACCGCGGGCGGAAGCATCCAGCTCTGCGGCACCGAGAGCCCGCCGATATTGGTCGAGTAGCCCGAAAGCGCAGCGATCGGCGGCCCGGGCGGGCTGGAGAGCCTTCCCCCGCCGAGGGACGAAGGCCTTCGCCCGGGGGCCGGGGGATTCCCGTCCGATTCCGCTTCGCAATCCGGAGCCTTCTCCCACTCGTCGACCGTGTCGTGGCGATAGACCTCGACCAGCTGCGCGCCGGATACCGCCAGGCCGCCACTCGCGACTACCACCGCTGCGAGCACCAGAAGGTCAAGTTCCTGGAGGGGGTTGGTAAGGCGGCCAGGGCGGGGGATAGGGCGGCTTGGAGGGTTGATACGAGGCCCGCTGCGGCGGCTTGAGCAGCCGGTGCGGCGGCTGCTGCGGCCGGCGTCGCGGCGGCCGAGACGGCCTGCGCGGCGACTTCGCTCGCCGGCCCGGCGCCGGTGGTGGTCGGCGGTGGCGGGGCGAACGGCATCAACTCCGACGCGGCTGCCGAGGTGCCGGCGTAGCCCTCCATGGCGACGATGTCCTGGGCCCACATTTCGCCGTAGTCCGCTTCGCTGGTGGCGATCGCCGCAGTGTTCTGCCCGAAAACATTGGTCTGGGCCAGCGACACCACGGTGTTGCGGTTGGCCGCGATCGACGCCGGGGGCACGGTCGCCGTGTACGCGGACTCGTAGGCGTTCGCCGCGGCGACGGCCTGGGCCGCGGCCTGCTCGGCCTGAGCGGCGGTAGCCCTCATCCATGCCACGTAGGGGGCGGCCGCGGCCGCCATCGACAGGGCCGAAGGGCCCCGCCACCCCCCGCCGTTGAGCCCGGAAATCACCGAGGAGTAGGAAGTTGCCGTCGAGTTCAGTTCGTTGGCAAGCCGCTCCCAGGCTGCGGCCGCCTGTATCAGCGGCGCCGAGCCGGGGCCGGAATAGATTCTGGCTGAATTGATCTCCGGCGGTAGTGCCCCGAAATCCATAACCATTGCTATGCCCCTCCCAGGCCGGCCGCGGCGGTGTTGGCGGCCTCGGTGGCGGCATAAGACCCCCCGCTGGATGTCAGCATGGCCACAAACTGGTCGTGAATCGCTGCGGCCGCAGCGCTGACAACCTGATACGTCTGGGCGTGGATGGCGAACCGCACGGCAGTCACCGCGGACACCTCATCGGCAGCAGCGGGAACCACCACGGTTGTCAGGGAGGCCGCGGCGGCGTTCAGGGTGCTCATTGCCGAGCCAATGCTCGCCAAATCGCCGGCGGCCGTGCTCAGCATCTCTGGCTGTGTCGTCACGAAAGACATCGACTTCTCCTTGACGAGACTGTCCGGTCGGCGAAGGGCCTTCCGCCACCGCTGAATTGGGCTGTCGGTGCCCGGATCAAGCCCTGCGCCCGGTCATCAATTTCAGATGGTTCAGCTCAACACTCGTCATTCACTCGCCCTCACCTCCTCACGGCCAAGTTGCGCAGGGAACTGTCAGCAGAGTTGCACAAAAATTCAAAAAAAGAGCGCAGACGCGTCTTTCTCTTATAGAGGTCTCGGCGAAAGCGTCGGCGTGGGCGCCATCGCCTGCGCGCTGCCCCACCACGCGCCCCTATTCTTAAGCGGCAGGCACGATTGCGTCCGGCAGCGGGCTTGACAGGGCGAGACCGAGCGAGAGGGTGGGCTGGTGACTGACGGCTTGACCGAAGGACAGGACGAGCCCGGCAGGCACGAGCGCCCCGCGGCTGACGAAGATGACAAGACGACGGCGATTGTAGTACCACCTGTCATGACGCCCAGGCCCTCCGACGAACCTGTCCCCGAGCCTGACGAAGCCGAATCCGGCGTCGGGCCGCGGGTGCTGCTGCTGGGCTCCGGTGAGCTCAGCCGGGAGCTGACAGTCGCGCTGCAACGCCTCGGCGCCGAGGTGATCGCAGTCGACGGGTATGCCGCTGCGCCCGCGCACCGGGTCGCCGACCAGGCGCTGGTCGTCACGATGACCGACGCTGACGAGCTGGCGGCGGTGTTCGGACGGCTGCAACCGGATTTCGTGGTCACACTCACCGATGCGGTCTCAGTGGATGCCCTCGATGCGCTGGCTGCCCTGGAGGCGCGGGAGGCCGGATCCGGAGGCGGGTTCACCGAACTGGTGCCGAGTGCCCGCAGCGTCCGGCTGACGGCCGATCGAGAGGGCCTGCGCAGGCTGGCCGCCGACGAGCTCGGCCTGCCCACCGCGCCGTTCTGGTTCGTCGGATCGCTTGGCGAACTCGAGGCGGTGGCCGCCCATGCCGGGTTCCCGTTGCTGGTAAAACCCGTGGCAGGGGTGGCCGGTCAGGGGCAGTCGGTGGTCACCGGGCCCGACGAGATCGCGCGTGCCTGGCAGCATGCGGTCGGGGGCGACACAGGGCCTGGCGTAAGGGGACCACACCACCGGGTGTGGGCCGAGACGGTGGTCGAGATCGAGTTTCTGGTCACCCTGATCGTTGTGCGCAGCGAGGGCCTCGTGGGGCCGGTGATCGAGTTCTGCGCACCCATCGGTCATCGCGGCGCGGGCACCGGCGAGTTGGAATCCTGGCAACCGCAGAGGATGAGCACGGCCGCGCTGGACGCGGCCAAGTCGATCGCCGCGCGCATCGTCAAGGCGCTCGGCGGGCGCGGCGTTTTCAGTGTCGAATTGATGATCAACGGCGACGAGGTGTACTTCGCCGACGTCACCGCGTGCCCGCGTGACAGTGCCTGGGTCACACTGCGCAGCCAGCGGCTTTCGGCGTTCGAGCTGCAGGCCCGGGCCATCCTGGGCCTGGCGGTGGACACATTGATGGTCTCGCCGGGTGCTGCCCGCATGATCGATCCGGGCCCGAAACCGGGCCGGGAGTCGGGCCGGGCAACAGCCGGTGCGGCGCCGAGCGCCGACGCGCTCACCGGTGCGCTCGGTGTGCCCGAAAGCGATGTCCGGGTGTTCGGGCGGGCCGGCGCCGGGGCGCCGCGCAAGCTCGGCGTAGCGCTGGCCACCGCACCCGACGTGGCGACCGCACGTGACCGCGCCCGCGACGTCGCGGGTCGGCTGAATATGCGAGACTCACGCGGGTGAGCTACGCAGGAGATATCACGCCACTCGAGGCGTGGAAGATGCTCAGCGACAACCCCGAAGCGGTACTGGTGGACGTGCGCACCGACGCCGAATGGCGCTTCGTCGGTGTGCCAGACTTGTCGAGCCTCGGCCGTGAAGTGGTCTACGTCGAATGGAACACGTCCGACGGGCAGTACAACGAGAACTTCCTGGCCGAACTGCAGGACCAGGTCCCGCCGGCAGACGCCGGTCAGGGTGAGCGGCCGGTGGTCTTCATTTGTCGCTCGGGTAACCGCTCCATCGGCGCCGCCGAAGTCGCGACCGGGGCGGGCATTGCTCCCGCCTACAACGTGCTGGACGGCTTCGAAGGACATCTCGGCGCGGATGGTCACCGCGGCGAAGCCGGCTGGCGGGCGGTCGGACTGCCCTGGAAGCAGCGATGACCGACGACCGTTCGGTCCGCACGCCCAAGGCACTGCCCGACGGCGTCAGCCAGGCCACGATCGGCGTGCGCGGCGGGATGATGCGGTCCGGGTTCGAAGAGACCGCCGAGGCGATGTATCTGACGTCCGGCTATGTCTACGAGTCGGCGGCCACCGCCGAGCAGTCGTTCACCGGCGAGCTGGACCACTTCGTGTACTCGCGCTACGGCAACCCGACCGTGACCATGTTCGAGGAACGGCTACGCCTGATCGAGGGAGCCCCTGCGGCATTCGCCACCGCCAGCGGCATGGCTGCGGTGTTCACCTCGCTGGGCGCGCTGCTGGGCGCCGGCGACCGGTTGGTCGCCGCCCGCAGCCTGTTCGGGTCGTGCTTCGTGGTGTGCAACGAGATCCTGCCGCGCTGGGGAGTGGAGACCGTCTTCGTCGACGGCGATGACCTTTCGCAATGGGAGCAGGCACTTTCGGTGCCCACTGCGGCGGTCTTCTTCGAGACGCCGTCGAATCCCATGCAGTCACTGGTGGACATCGCCGCTGTGACCGAGCTGGCTCACGCGGCGGGCGCAAAAGTGGTGCTGGACAACGTCTTTGCCACGCCTCTAATGCAGCAGGGCTTTCCGCTCGGGGTTGACGTGGTGGTGTACTCGGGCACCAAACACATCGACGGTCAGGGTCGGGTGCTGGGCGGCGCCATTCTCGGTGCAAAGGAGTACATCGACGGTCCGGTGCAGAAGCTGATGCGGCACACCGGCCCGGCGATAAGCGCTTTCAATGCCTGGATCCTACTGAAAGGCCTTGAGACACTGGCGGTTCGGCTCCATTACAGCAATGCCTCAGCGCAGCGCATAGCGGAGTTCCTGCAGGGGCATCCCGCGGTGGGTTGGGTGCGCTACCCATATCTGGTATCACACCCGCAGTACGACCTGGCCAAGCGCCAGATGTCCGGCGGCGGAACCGTTGTCACCTTTGAGCTGGATTGCCCGGAGAGTACCGCCAAGCAACGGGCCTTCGAGGTACTCGACAAATTGCGGCTGATCGACATATCCAACAACCTCGGTGACGCCAAATCGCTTGTCACCCACCCGGCAACCACGACGCACCGGGCGATGGGCCCGGAGGGCCGCGCCGCGATCGGGCTCGGTGACGGCGTGGTGCGCATCTCCGTCGGGCTGGAAGGCACCGACGATCTGATCGCCGATATCGACCAGGCGCTCAGCTAGAGGTAGCGATCCCTAACCGGCTGCTTGTTGTTCGGCCTGTTCGGCCCGTTCGGCGGCGGCCAGAGCTCCTTGGGTTTGGGCCTCCATCCAGTTCGTCACGACCCTGGCGTAGACCATCTGGCTGGTGATGGCCATTTGGCCGCGAGTGCGGCCCAAGAAGGAGATCCCCCAGGCGAACATAGCGGCGATGCGGTTCCGGTGGCCGACCAGGTAGTACAGGTGCAGCACCAGCCACGCCAACCAGGCGATGAAGCCGGCGAACTCCACCTTGCCGACTTGCGCGACGGCGCTGTACCGGGAGATGAGGGCCATGCTGCCCTTGTTGAGGTACTTGAACGGCTTGCGGTTGGCCGGATCGTCGTGCCCTTTCGCTGCGTGCTTGATCAACGTGGTGGCGTACTGCGCCCCCTGGATCGCGCCTTGGGCCATCCCGGGTACGCCGGGCGCGGACATCAGATCGCCGATGACGAAGACGTGCGGGTGGCCTTTGACGGTGAGGTCGGGCTCGACGATCACTCTTCCGGCGCGGTCGGTTTCGGTTCCGTCGGACTGTTCGGCGATCATCTTGCCCAGCGAGCTGGCCTGGACGCCGGCCGCCCACACTTTGCACGCGCATTCGATGCGGCGCTGTGCGCCGTCCTTCTCCTTGATCGTGATGCCCTTGTAGTCGACCGCGGTCACCATCGCGTTGAGCTGGACTTCGACATCCATCTTTTCCAGCCGCTGTTGCGCCTTGAGACCCAATTTCGGGCCCATCGGCGGCAACACCGAGGGCGCGGCGTCTAGCAGGATCACCCGGCACTCGCTGGGCGTAATGGTCCGAAATGCTCCGGCCAGGGTGCGCTCGGCGAGTTGAACGATCTCACCGGCTAGCTCGACGCCGGTGGGTCCGGCCCCGACCACGACGAAGGTAAGCCGGCGTTCGCGCTCAGCATGGTCGGTGGTGACTTCGGCGGCTTCGAACGCGCCGAGGATGCGGCCGCGCAGCTCCAGGGCGTCGTCGATGGTCTTCATGCCGGGAGCGAAGGTGGCGAACTGGTCGTTGCCGAAGTAGGACTGCTGCGCACCGGCGGCCACGATGAGACTGTCGTATGGCGTCACCGTCTCCATGCCCATCAGGTGTGACGTGACCGTCTTCGCCTTGAGGTCGATCGTGGTGACCTCGCCCCACAACACCCGGACGTTCTTCTGCTTGCGCAGGATCAGCCTGGTGGTCGGGGCGATCTCGCCTTCGGACAAGATCCCGGTCGCCACTTGATACAGCAGCGGCTGGAACAGGTGGGTGGTCGTCCTGGAGATCAGGGTGATCTCGACGTCGGCACGCTTGAGCGCTCTGGCCGCGTTCAGCCCGCCGAACCCGCTTCCGATGATGACGACACGATGGCGCCTGCCGACGACCGAGGGTTCGCTGGATGGTGGCGTCATGGTCCTCCTTCTGTCTCAACGGTCACTGCAGCGCATGTACACCGTACGACTCCATCAGACGAAAGTCGTGTGTTTGCGCCCGACGGCGACGGCCCGGGGCTTCAGAACGCTCGCAGCAGTGCCGCCCGACCATCTGCTGCAAGCCGCCGCCGCACATTTGTCGACCGGCCCGGCCACGGCCGCCCAGCTCGGCCGAGCGCGTCAAACCTACGTAGAGCGCGGTCGAATTATCACTAAAGCCCTTGTTGCCAAGGGGATTTCGCCGCCAGGTACGCCCGATGTCCCCAACCTCTGGATTGACCTTTCTGATGCGGAAACCGTTGATGCGACGGCAGCGCGCTTGTCGCATGTCGGCCAGGCGGTGCAGCCGGGCCATATTTTCGCCATTGATCGACTTCGCTATCGAGCTTGCCGAGGCGCTGAATAGCTGCGGGGCTGTTGGTAGGTCCGCTCCCTATAACCCCATAGGGGTATATGGTATAGCCATGGATGCGCGGCACTTGTCGCCCAAGGGGCGAAGCGCACGCCCCTGCCGGTCACCTGCCTTGGTGGTGGTTGTTGTGGTGCTGCTCCTCGCCGGCACAGCCAGTGCTCGCTGTGGGTTGCCGCTTTTCGAATCGCACGCTGCTGCGGTGTCGCACCCGTTGCTGACATCACAAGGCACTGAGTTTGCAGCCGGTGTCGACCACGCGCAGGTTTACCACGGCTCGACATCGCCGTGCCCGGCCAAATTTGCGACCGCGGTGCTGCCCCGATCGGCCACCGCATCGGCTCCGTTCGGCGCCGTGGTGGCGGTGGTCGCCGTTGCCGGTGTGTTCTCCGATCTCGTTGCGCCGGCCGGGCGGAGTCCGCCTGCCAGATTGGTTCCTCCTCTTGGCGGTCAAGCGCTACTGACCCGGCTGTGCGTGGCTCGTCGCTGACTCTTCAGCGACGGGCGGTCGTGCCCTGAATCTCGCGCGATGGGCGGCCGCCGCGTTCCCTCGTCAGCATCACGCAGGCAGCCAAATCATTTGGAGAAAAACAACAATGGACTTCGGAGCACTACCACCGGAGGTCAACTCCGGGAAAATCTACTCGGGCCCCGGTGCGGGGTCCATGCTGGTCGCTGCGGCGGCCTGGGAAGGGATTGCCGATGAGCTCTACTCCGCGGCGAGTTCCTGCAACGCAACAATCTCTGCCCTGGCCGATGATGCCTGGATGAGCGCGGCGTCGGTGGCGATGGCGACCGCGACCGCACCGTATGTGGCGTGGATGAGTGCCACCGCGGCACAAGCACAACGGACCGCCGCCCAGGCCAGGGCGGCCGCCGGCGCGTTTGAAGCGGCGTTCGCGGCCACGGTGCCCCCGCCGGTGATCGCCGCCAACCGTGCGTTGGTGATGTTGCTGACTGCGACCAACGTGTTGGGTGTCAACACCCCCGCGATCGCGACCGCCGAGGTCCACTACGGCGAAATGTGGGCCCAAGATGCCGCCGTCATGTACGGATACGCCAGTGCTTCGGCGGCGGCGTCGACCTTGACGGTGTTCACGCCGCCCCCCGAAGTGACCGATCCGGCCGGGGCCGCCCACCAAGCCGCGGCACTGTCCCAGGTGACATCCCCTGTGCCCCAGGCATTGCAACAACTCGCGCAGCCTTTGAGCACACTGAGCTCGCTAACGTCGCCCGCCAGCTCGGCTGCCTCGACAATGAGTTCGTCGATGTCGGCAATGTCGTCGGTGAGTTCGGTGGCTAAGGCCCTGGGGTCTTCCACCACTGTGGCTTCGGGCGAAGTCAAGGCACTGACAGGCGAGTTCAGCTCAGCCGCGGGCGCTTTGCCGCCAGGGCTTTTCGCCGGGCTGGCCGGGCCCCAATCCGCGGTGTCGGCGGAGGTGGGCAGGGCAGTGTCGCTCGGCGGTTTGTCGGTGCCGCAGAGTTGGAGTTCGACTGCCCTGGCATCCGGCCCGGTCGCTGCGCCCTTGCCGGGTGCCGGCCTCGGCAGCATTCCGGCGCTACAGACAAGCGCGCCTTCAAACATGTTGGGCGGGCTGCCGATTGCCGGCATGGCTCCCCGCGGTGAGGGCGGTCTGAGCAGCGCCGCGCCGCGGGCAGGTGTTCGCCCCACTGTGATGCCACGCCCTGAGTTCGGCGGATAGTGGTGAGGTGGTGTCTCCTTCTGCTGGTTCACTACTGCAAAACGGTGGACACCCCGGCCGGACGGGCAGATAAGGCATTGACGAGGGACTGTCAGGCTCCCGATGGAGTCATGTCCGTCCTGTCGGGGCTTTCCAGCGGCAATCGCCCACCGGTGGGACAGATCAAACGGAAGACGACCCATCAGGGCGTCAGTCGGTGCAACGGTCACCACCGGCAGCGGCTGCGATGCGCGCGGGGTGTGATCGCCCCGCCGAACATGCCGACATCGATCACACCGTGCCGCACCCCTCGGGCCCACACATGCCTCAAACCTGAAGCTGCTCTGCCGGATTCACCATCTACCAGACGTTCTATACCGGATCCAACGGCTGGCGGGATCGTCAGGAGCCGGACGGTACCGTGATCTGGAGATCACCGTCCGGACACACCTACATCACCAAAACCGTTGGTATTCTGTCCTTTCCGGCGTCGGCTGTCCCAACCGGCACGCCGGCGCGGTCGACGGATATGCCACCGCAAGGCGACAACCGTGGACTCATGATGCCTGCCCGACGACAAACACGGGCCCAGGACCGCGCCGCCCGCGTCTGCTGGGAACGCGGCATCAACGAGGCACGCATCGCCGCGGAGGCGGCCCGACGCGCCGAGCTCCTCACGGCCGGCAACGATCCACCGCCCGTTTATTTAGTTCGGCCACGACCTCGCGGTGGTCCTGTAGTTCGCGTTGGGCGCACTGCAGAAGTCCGAGGCCGTTCCGGCCAGCAAGACGAAATAGCCCTCGCCGCGGCTATTGCTGAAAGGGGGGTAGGTCCAGCCGCTGTCGCACATCGAATTCGGCCCCCCGGCCGTGGCCCTGCGCCAGCCGGACTTGACGCAGGCGGTAAGGGCGTCGACGTCGGCGATGGTGCTCTTGGCGATGACCAGCATCGCGCCTCCCCATTGTCCGTCGGTCCGTCGGTAGGTGCGCGCCCCGAATCCGGCGCTGTCCTGTTGGCAGCCCAACGCCCGCTGCAACGGCAGAAAGACGGAGGCGAGGTCACGGTCCGCGACAGCTGCTGCAGCCGAGATGAATTGAGCCGCGTCCGAGCCGTCAACCTCTTGGACGTTGGGATTGCCAAAGCTGAACAGCTGCTGGGAGATCCGCTGCTGTGTTGCGGCGTCACCGCCACCGATGATCGGTCCGGCGCCGCTGGATGTCATCGGGGGCAGCGTCACGCTGGGATCGGCGTCTGCCACGGGCAACCCGAAGAAAGCGCCCAGGGACAGACCGCACGCAGCGATAAACACAGCGATCCGATATGCGACAATTTTCATTGGCTATCTCCCTGGCGGCATGGGTGGCGCGTCGTTCGGGGCAACTTCGGCGCCGATCTTACGGAACAGGATGTCGGCCTGGTTGCTGTAGTTACCCTGGTCATCGAAGGCCTCGGGGGCGTAGGTGACTGCGACCGCGATCGCGACCCTTTGCGACGGCAGATAGGCCTCCACAGCGGCGGACCCGGCGAACATGGGATTCTGCATCAGCCAGTTGCCGGATACGATGATCCCGAGACCATAGGTGTAGCCGTCGGCTTGCTCGGAACAGGTGGGGCAGCCGGGTTGGGCATGCGTCTTGCCGCGCAGATCGGTCGACACCATTTTCTTGTACGAATCTGCCGAGAGCAGCTTGCCCGAGCCGATACCGACCGCAGTGGCCTCCATGTCGAAGATGTTGGTGGTCTGAATAGCGCCGTGAGTGATGGTCCAGGACGGGTTCCAGTACGTCGATTCTTCGTAGAAGGGTATGTCAGCCGGGATTTTCAGGAACGCGCGGCGCTCGGAGCTGAAAGCGTGCAGGGCGGGTTGGGGGATGGCGGGGGTCTCGGAGTTGGCGGTCGCCGTCAGGCCTAGCGGCGCAAACACTTTGTGCTGCAACAGCGTCGGCATGTCCTGGCCGGTGGCCTTCTCCAACGCCAGCCCCAACAGGACGTAGTTGGTGTGCGCGTAGTTCCAGTTCGTGCCCGGGTCGTAAAGCAGCGGTCGTGAGGAGATCTGGGCGAGCAGTTCTTGAGTTGTCCACTGCCGGAATGGGTTAGCGTACGACGCGTTGCTGAACGCATCATTGCCGATGACGTAGTCCGGGTAACCGGACGTCATCTGCGCCAGTTGACCCAGCGTGACGCGGTCGGCGTGCGGGAAGTCGGGCAACCATTTCGACAACTTGTCGTCAAGGCTCAGTTTCTTCTCGTCGACCAGCTTGAGCAACAGCGTCGACACGTAGGAGATCGCGACCGCGCCGTTGCGAAAGTGCATACCGGTGCTGGCCGGCATGCCGGTCATCGAATCGCCGACGGCCTGCGTGACGACTTCCTTGCCGGCCACGGTGACCCGGACGATCACGGCTTTGAGGTGAGCCTGCGCCATGAAGTCACGGACGACCCGCATTACCGCGTCGCCCTTGGCCCCGGAGCCACCCGGAGACGAGGCCGGCGGTGCAGTGTGCGGCCGGCCGCAGCCGGCCACCATCCCCAGGACGAAAACCAAACACGCGACGCGTCGCAAAATTGGCATGCCTGAGTTCTACCGCAGGGCGCGCTAGCAGTCGACGATTGCCAGTTGGTGCGCATAGTCCGCGCGGCGATCCTGGCAAACCAATGAGTTCAGCACGTAGCGGATCTGCAACCGGGTGTATTCATCGACGGTGTAGATCGGGCCGAAGTGCCAGTGCTTGAGCGCCCAACCATGCGCGAGCAGCATGATGTCGAACACCACCAGGTCGACGTCGACGTCGCGGAATACACCGTCGGCGATACCGGCCTCGATTGCCGCGCGCAGCGGTGCGGCGGTGGCGATTTCGAGTTCCTTGATTTGCGCGCGATCGGCCGGCCCCAGTGTTCGGCTCTCCCGATAGGTCAGCACCACCCCGTCGAGGTTCGCGTCGACGATCTGGATGTAGCGACGGATACCGGCGGCCAACCGTTCGACGACGTCGTCGCCGGCAGCGTCCATGACCGGCGCCAGCTGATCGCGGAATACATCCAGGATCCGCACGATGGTGGCCAGCAGGAGGTCTTCTTTGCCGCCAAAATACTTGTAGATCAGGCCGACGCTGACATTGGCCGCAGCGGCCAGATCCTGCATCGACATCTGATGGAACCCGGTTTTGCCCATGACTTTGACCGCCGCATCCAGCACCTGCCGGCGCCTCGAGCCGGCCCGGGCCGCGCGAACCGCCTCCTCGACGGGAAGGTCACTGTAGTCGGTGGCCATGCCGGTCAGATGCCCAGGTCCTTGGCGATGATGGTCTTCATGATCTCGTTGGTTCCGCCGTAGATCGTCTGGATGCGGGCGTCGACGAACGCACGGGACACCCGGTACTCCCGCATATAGCCGTATCCGCCGTGCAGTTGCAGGCAGCGGTCGGCGGTGCGCACTTGAAGTTCGGTAGTCCACCACTTCAGCCGCGCGGCGCGCGCCGCGGTCAGTTCTCCGGTTAGGTGCTCGGCCAGGCAGTCGTCGAGATAGGTTCGGGCGACGTCGATTTCGGTCGCCAGTTCGGCGAGCACGAATTGGCTGTGCTGGAAACTGGCGATCGGCGAGCCGAACGCCTTTCGGTGGCGGACGTAGTCGAGCGTCTCGGCCAAGATGCTCTCGGCGGCGGCCACCGCGCTGACCCCAAGCGCGAGCCGCTCCTGCGGCAGGTTGCGCACCAACTGGTAGAAGCCCATGCCCTCGTCTTGCAGCAGGTTCTCGACAGGCACCCGCATATCGGCAAAGGTCAGCTCGCTGGTGTCCTGGGCGTGCAGGCCGATCTTCTCCAGGTTGCGGCCGCGGTGGAATCCCGGCGTGTCTGCATCCACCACCAGAAGCGATAGCCCGTCGTGCCGATCTGGTGAGGTGCGCACCGCTATGACGAACAGGTCGCCGCTCTGCCCGTTGGAGATGAACGTTTTGGCGCCGTTGACGACGTAATGGTCGCCGTCTCGCACCGCTGTGGTGCGGATCCCGGCCAGATCGCTGCCGGTGCCGGGCTCGGTCATCGCGATGCCGAGCACCGTCTGACCGGTCACCACGCCGGGCAGCCATCGTTGTTGCTGCTCGTGCGTCGTCAGATCGGTGAGATATGGCAGCACGACGTCGTTTTGCAGCGTGAAGGCGATAGCCTCCGACGCCGCTCCGGCCCGCTGCAGTTCGTCGATGACGATCGCGTTGTAGCGAAAGTCGCCGACTCCTGGGCCGCCGAGGCGCTCCGGCACCGAAAAGCCCAGCAGCCCAAGCCGTCCGGCTTCGATGAACAGCGATCGGTCCCATTGACCGTCCTTCTCCCAGCTCTCGTGAGCCGGGACCACGATCTGCTGCACGAAATCGCGGACCAGTTGCCGGAACTGATGATGCTCAGGCATGTATTCCAGGCGTGCGGCCATCGAGTGCTCCTGTCAGCGGAAGGCGTCGCTACCGGTGAAAGCGTGGCCGAGAACAAGCTGGTGCATCTCGGGTGTGCCCTCGTAGGTCAGCACCGATTCCAGGTTCACCATGTGCCTGATGACCGGGTATTCCAGAGATATACCATTGCCGCCCAGTATCGTTCGTGCGGTCCGGCAGATTTTGATCGCCTCACGCGTGTTGTTGAGCTTGCCGAAGCTGACCTGCTCGGGACGCAACCCGACATCGTCCTTGAGCCGGCCCAGGTGCAGTGACAGCAGTTGACCTTTGTGTAGTTCAACCGCCATGTCGACGAGTTTGGCTTGGGTCAGTTGAAATCCGGCGATCGGACGGCCGAACTGGGTGCGCTGCGTTGAGTAGTCGAGCGCGGATTGCCAGGCCGAGCGCGCCGCTCCCATCGCTCCCCAGATGATTCCGTAGCGCGCCTCGGACAGGCAGGACAGCGGACCTTTGAGGCCCCGCGCCCCGGGCAGCATCGCTTCGGCCGGCAGTCGCACGTCGTCGAGCACCAACTCGCTGGTGATCGACGCCCGAAGTGACAGTTTGCGGTGGATGGTGTTGGCGGCAAAGCCCGGGGTTTCGGTGGGGACGATGAACCCGCGGATCCCGTCGTCGGTGGCCGCCCACACGACCGCGACGTCGGCGACCGAGCCGTTGGTGATCCACATCTTGCGGCCGTTGATCACCCAATCCGAACCATCGCGGCGCGCCCGGGTTTTCATCGCGGCGGGATCGGATCCGGCGTCGGGCTCGGTCAGCCCGAAGCAGCCGAGTAGTTCACCGGCGGCCATGCCGGGCAGCCATTGTTGCTTCTGCTCCTGCGAGCCGAAGTTCCAGA
This sequence comes from uncultured Actinomycetota bacterium, assembly GCA_963763005.1. Lineage (GTDB taxonomy): Bacteria > Actinomycetota > Actinomycetes > Mycobacteriales > Mycobacteriaceae > Mycobacterium. The sequence continues at coordinate 228,862 of CAVXMI010000002.1, read as the reverse complement.
TCGCGAACATCGCCAGCGACCCCTGCACCGAGACCATCGACCGAACGCCGGAATCGGCGGCCTCCAGTTCCACACAGGCCAGGCCATAGTGCACGGCCGAGGCCCCACCACATCCGTAGCCCTGCAAGTGCATGCCGAGCAGGCCGAGTTGACCGAATTGCTTTGCGAGTTCACGGGCGACCGGCAGGTCGCCGGCCTCGAACCAGTCGGCGACGTACGGGGTGACGTGCTCGGCGCAAAACTTTCTGACGGTGTCGCGGACCGCGATCTCGTCGCTCGACAGGGATGCGTCCAGGCCAAGCGGGTCGTATCGGTCGAAGGGGGGTGGTGTTTCAGTGCTCATGGAGGTCAGCCTGCCGCGTCGAGGTCGGCGGCGACGACTCGGTCGCCACGTGCGGCCAACGCCGGCGCTATCGCCTTGCCGATGCCCGAGCCGGCGCCGGTCACGACCGCGAGCCTGCCGCTGGATGAATCCGTGTTCATTCGAAACGAATCTAAGTTCACCGCTCGGCGGGGTCAAGCACCCGACCCGGCCCGGTAGTCTCGCTGCATGCAACCGCGGCGCGGGCCGAAGTGGCTGGCCTGGCCAGCTACAGACGTCGTCGCTGTACTGATTTTTTGTGCTGTTGGACGACGCAGCCACGCCGAAGGAATCACGATCACCGGCGTCGCGACTACGGCGTGGCCGTTTCTCACCGGAACCGTCCTCGGATGGCTGGTGTCCGGCGGTTGGCGGCGGCCCACCGCTGTGGCTCCCACCGGGGTGATCGTCTGGGTGTGCACCGTGGCGGTCGGCATGTTGTTGCGCAAAGCCAGTTCGGCGGGTGTGGCGGCGAGTTTCGTAGTGGTTGCGGCGTCGGTCACTGCGGTGCTGTTGCTCGGTTGGCGAGCGGCTGTCGGGCTGATCCTGCGGCACCGCTTGGACGGCTGACGAGGCAGCCCCACATGGTACGGACAGACGACGACGACTGGGATCCGGCCACCGGTGTTGGGATGACCGCCACATTCGGCGCGGCCGCCAGGGCCGTGGCCACCGGCAAAGGGCTGCTCAATGATCCGTTCGCCGAACACTTGGTTCGCGCGGCAGGGGTGGAGTACTTCACCCAGATGATCGACGGCGATCCGGATCGGGTGGACGGCAGCGACAACCCGACCACGACCGGGCTCATGGACATCCTCGTGACGCACACTCGATTCCTGGACGGCTTCCTTGCGGACGCCGGGCGGGCGGGGATCCGTCAGGCGGTGATCCTGGGGTCGGGTCTGGACACTCGGTCCTATCGGTTGTGGTGGCCGCCTGGGACAACGGTGTATGAGATCGATAAGCCCCGAGTGATGGAGTTCAAGACTCTGGCGTTGCGGGGGTCGGGCGCCAAGGCGACCGCCCACCGCCGCGCGATTGGCATCGATCTCCGTCAGGAGTGGCTGACCGCGCTGCGGCGGGTGGGTTTTGACGCCGCTCAGCCCACTGTGTGGATTGCCGAGAATCTGCTCGTCGGGTACTTGTCGCCCACCAGCCAGAATCGGCTACTGCGCGATGTCACAGCGGTGAGTGCGGCCGGCAGCCGGTTCGCCGCCGATCACATGCCCACGTGGACCCCGCTGCAACTGGAGGCGGGACGGGCGTTTGTCAACCGCTGGCGGCAATTCGGCCTGGACGTTGACCTGGCTTCCCTGACTTACCCGGGTGAATACCGTTATCTCCCTGAGTATCTCACGTCCCACGGCTGGCAGACGGTGGAGAGGAATGTGGTCGAGTTGTTCGCCGCCATGGGGATGCCGGGCCACCGGCGTCTGCGCGCCCGTGACGTGGCGATCACTCCCCGGTATGTCACGGCAACGCGAATCTAGCCGGCCGCGATGAGCCGGGCTGGAATGTGGCGGGGTGACAGGCGTTGGACGGTTAAGTGATGTCGGAATCCGGCCGGCCGGCCCACGCGGGGGAGCTCCGGTTCGTGACGGCTGCCCTGGACGACTCGCTGGCTCAGCCGTTGTTAAGCGAGCTGGCCGTCGAATACGCGCAGCGATACGGCGGAACGCCGCCAAGGTATCTGGCCTGGCTCATTGACAGCCCGGACGGGGAGTTCGCGCCGCCGGACGGCGGCATGCTGATCGGCGTGCTGGATGGCCGGCCCGTCACCGGTGGCGCGTTCTGCAGGTTTGACGCCGACACCGCCGAACTGAAGCGGGTTTGGACACACCGCGAGCATCGCCGTCGCGGCTACGCCAGGGCGCTGCTGGCCGAACTGGAGGCCGAGATTGCGGCCCGCGGCTACCGGAAGGTCTATCTGATAACCGGCGATCGTCAGCCCGAGGCCGAGGAACTGTATCGGACTGGGGGATACACCCGGCTGCCCGGACCGCTGTCCCCCCGGGGTCCGGTCTTGCCGATCGCGTTCCTAAAAGGGTTGGCATGACCGGTCCGTTGCATCTGGCAGTCGCCCTGGATGGGTATGGCTGGCACCCACAGGCATGGCGGGCCACATTGGCATCGGGCGCCGAGACCAGGTCGGTGCTCAGCGGTCGGTACTGGGCTAATGTCGTAATCCGCAGCAGGCCATGGAAAGCAGGATCGGACGTCTCGAACTCGCACTCTTCGGTGGTTGTCTTGCCTAGCCCGGTCGGTGATTCATATGTCGGTGAGGCACGAAATCGGCCTCCGACGCGGGCGTCGAACACGTGCACGACCGCGCTCATGCCGTCTGGGGCCCGCCACGCCGCGATCGCCTCGGCGTCGACCAGAGCCCGAGACACCGACTCCCGTGCTGCGCGGATGTGCCCGACAGTGCGGGTTCGCCTCACCTGTTCACCGAGCCGGCGCTCCGGCCAGTTTCAAGGCCTGATCCGTGGCCTCGCGGATCGGGCCGTGCCACAGGTCGCCGTGGCCGGGAGCCAGGATCTCGGTTTCCAGCAGGGCCAGCGCGGTCAGGCTGCGCAGACAGTTCTGCTGGCTGTGGCTGAACACCTCCGGCAGCAGTTGCGGCCCGCGGTGACGCAGCAGCGGATGGCCGGTGATCAGCGCGTCGCCGCTGGCGAGCACACCGTCGACGAGATACGAGCAATGACCACTGGTGTGCCCCGGGGTGAATACGGCCATCGGGTGGCCCGGCAACCCGGCTGCTGTCTCGTTGGTCAGCGGCTGGGCGGTGGGGATGCCGTCGCGAATCAGGCCGCCGCTGCGAACCACGTGAGTGCCCCACACCGCCCAGCGAGGCCGCCAGATACGCAGCGCGACGTCGAGAATCGGCACCTGCTCCAGGTACTCCCGCTTGGCGTGACCCACCTCGTCGGCATGGCAGTACACCGGTGTGCGGTACTCGCTGGCGAACCAGATCGCCGAGCCCAGGTGGTCGATGTGCGCGTGGGTCAGCAGGATGGCGCGCACATCGCCGGGGTCGTAGCCCAGCTTGCGCAGCGAGGCCAGCACCTCCTCGCGGTCGCCGGGATAGCCGGCGTCTATCAAGATGACGCCGGTATCGTCGGTGACCAGCACCCAGTTGACCGCGTGGCCCCGGGCGAGGTGCACGATGTCGGTGACCTGAACAAGCTCAGTCGACGTCTTCAACTGGTGGGCCATGCCCGCGAGTGTAGGAGTAGAAATAGCTGGTGGCTGAACTGAAACTCGGATACAAAGCATCCGCTGAACAATTCGCACCGCGCGAGCTCGTCGAACTGGCCGTCACCGCCGAAGCTCACGGCATGGACAGCGCCACCGTCAGCGACCATTTCCAGCCTTGGCGCCATGAGGGCGGGCATGCGCCGTTTTCGCTGTCCTGGATGACCGCCGTCGGCGAACGCACCAACCGGCTGCTGCTGGGCACATCAGTGCTCACCCCTACCTTCCGTTACAACCCCGCCGTCATCGCACAGGCCTTCGCCACCATGGGCTGCCTGTACCCGAACCGCGTTTTTCTCGGAGTGGGCACCGGTGAGGCGTTGAACGAGATCGCCACCGGGTATCAGGGCGCCTGGCCGGAGTTCAAGGAACGGTTCGCCCGGCTGCGCGAATCGGTGCGGCTGATGCGCGAGCTGTGGCGCGGCGACCGCGTCGACTTCGCCGGCGAGTACTACCAGCTCAAAGGCGCCTCGATCTATGACGTTCCCCAGGGGGGCGTGCCCATCTACATCGCCGCCGGCGGCCCTGCGGTGGCCAAATACGCCGGCCGCGCCGGCGACGGCTTCATCTGCACGTCCGGCAAGGGCGAGGAGCTGTACACCGAAAAGCTGATGCCCGCCGTGCTAGACGGGGCCGCGGCCGCTGACCGAAACGCCGACGACATCGACAAGATGATCGAAATCAAGATGTCCTACGATCCAGACCCTGAACTGGCACGGGAGAATACCCGGTTCTGGGCGCCGCTGTCACTGACGGCCGAGCAGAAGCACAGCATCGACGATCCGATCGAGATGGAGAGGGCGGCCGACGCGCTGCCGATCGAGCAGATCACCAAACGGTGGATTGTGGCGTCGGACCCCGACGAGGCCGTCGAAAAGGTCGGCCAGTACGTGACGTGGGGCCTCAACCACCTGGTATTCCACGCACCTGGACATGACCAGCGCCGGTTCCTGGACCTGTTTGAGAAGGACCTGGCGCCCAGGCTGCGGCGGTTGGGCTGAAAGGCAGGCGGGTGCCGGACAATTCCGGCGGATCCGGGGTCGCCGGGACCTCTGGGATCTACATCGCTGCGCCCGAACCGGAGACCGGCAAGTCGATGATCGCGCTCGGGATCCTGCACCGACTGACCGCGACAGTCGCCAAAGTCGGTGTGTTCCGGCCCATCATCCGGCTCGGTGAGGACCGAGATTACATCCTGGAGCTGCTGCTGGCGCATTCCACCGCCGGTCTACCCTACGAGCGCTGTGTCGGCGTGACCTACCGCGACCTGCACGCCGATCGCGACGCGGCGATCGAAGACATCGTCGACCGGTACCACGCGATGGCCGAAGCGTGCGACGCGGTGCTGATCGTCGGCAGTGACTACACTGACGTCACCAACCCCGCCGAGTTGAGCGTCAACGCCCGGATCGCGGTCAACCTCGGCGCGCCGGTGCTGCTGACGGTGCGCGCCAGCGGCCGTGCCGCCGATGAAGTCGCAGCTGTCGTCGAGATGTGTCTGGCCGAGCTGGCCGCCCACCATGCCCATACCGCGGCGGTGGTGGCCAACCGCTGCGAGCCGTTGCAGCTGGCCGCCGTCGCCGACGCGCTGCGAGGTTTCACCCTGCGGACCTATGTGCTGCCCGCGGCGCCGCTGCTGATCGCGCCGACGGTGGCCGACCTGCAGAAGGCCGTGGACGGGACTCCGGTCAGTGGTGACCGCGCGCTGATGGAACGCGAAGTGATGGGTGTGATGGTCGCCGGGATGACCGCCGACCATGTGCTGGAACAGCTGCGCAGCGGTGTTGCCGTGGTCACCCCCGGTGACCGCTCGGACGTTGTGCTGGCCGTCGCCAGCGCCCATGCCGCCGAAGGCTTTCCGTCACTGTCATGCATCATCCTCAACGGCGGGTTCGAGCTGCATCCGTCGATCGCGGCGCTGGTGTCCGGCCTGCGGCTGCGGCTACCCATCATCACGACCCTGTTAGGCACTTTCGAGACGACCAGCGCGGTCGCAGCGGCACGCGGCCGGCTTACCGCGTCCTCGCAGCGCAAGATCGACACCGCACTGGAACTGATGGAGCGCCACGTCGATGTGTCGGATCTGTTGTCGCAGCTTGCCATTCCGATCCCGACTGTGACCACACCGCAGATGTTCACCTATCGGCTGCGCCAGCAGGCGCGATCGGATCGCAAGCACATCGTGCTTCCCGAAGGCGACGACGATCGCATCCTCAAGTCCGCCGGCCACCTGCTGCAGCACGGCGTCGCGGATCTGACCATCCTCGGAGACGAAGTCCAGATCCGCCTGCGCGCAGCTGAACTCGGCATCAACCTGGACAACGCCACGGTGCTCGACCCGTGCACCAGCCAGTTGTGCGACCAGTTCGCCAACCAGTATGCCGAGTTGCGCGAGAAGAAGCGCATGACCGTCGAGCGGGCACAGGAGATGATGCGCGACGTTTCATACTTCGGCACCATGCTGGTGCACAACGGCATGGTCGACGGCATGGTGTCCGGTGTCGCGCACACCACAGCGCACACGGTTCGGCCGGCGCTCGAGATCATCGGGACTGCGCCGGGTATCTCGACGGTGTCCAGCGTCTTTCTGATGTGCCTGCCCGATCAGGTGCTGGCGTATGGTGACTGCGCGATCGTCCCGGATCCGACCGCCGAACAACTCGCCGATATCGCGATCAGCTCGGCGCGCACCGCCGCGCAGTTCGGTATCGAGCCGCGAGTGGCCATGCTGTCCTACTCCACCGGTGACTCCGGCACCGGCGTCGATGTCGAAAAAGTTAGAGCGGCAACGGCGTTGGTACGTACCCGGGAACCAGGCCTGCTGGTCGAGGGTCCCATCCAATACGACGCCGCGGTGGAACCCTCGGTCGCAGCCACCAAGATGGGTGATTCGTTGGTGGCCGGCCGCGCGACCGTGCTGATCTTCCCCGACCTCAACACCGGCAACAACACCTACAAGGCGGTTCAGCGCTCCGCCGGGGCGATCGCCATCGGCCCGGTGGTGCAAGGTTTGCGCAAGCCGGTGAACGACCTGTCCCGGGGTGCGCTGGTCGAAGACATCGTCAACACCGTGGCCATCACCGCGATCCAGGCACAGGGTGTACGTGATGGCCGCTAACGTTAATCATGTTGTGCTGGTGATCAACTCCGGCTCATCGTCGCTCAAGTTCCAGCTCGTCGAGCCTGACTCCGGTGTGTCACGGGCCGTCGGTAGCGTCAAGCGGATCTCCGAGCGGTCGTCGTCAGCCCGGCTGGCTGCCGGGGAACAGCGACTGGAACGCGACGATCGGGTCGCCGACCATGACGCGGCTCTGCGCTTGGCGTTCGACCTGTTGGCCGACGCCGGGATCGATCTGGAGACCGCTGGTCTGGTGGCGGTCGGACATCGGGTGGTCCACGGCGGCAAGCAGTTTTACCAACCGACACTGCTGAACGACGCAGTGATCGGCAAGCTCGAGGAGCTGTCGGCACTGGCCCCGTTGCACAACCCGCCCGCGGTTCTGGGCATCAGGGTGGCGCGTAAATTGCTGCCCGATGTTCCGCACATCGCGGTATTCGATACCGCCTTCTTCCACGACCTGCCATCGGCGGCTGCGACCTACGCCATCGATCGCGAATTGTCCGACGCCTGGCAGATCCGCCGCTACGGATTTCATGGCACGTCGCACGAATACGTCAGCGCGCAGGCCGCAGCCTTCCTGGGCCGCCCGCTGGATAGCCTGAATCAGATTGTGCTGCACCTGGGTAACGGTGCATCGGCTTCGGCGATTGCCGGCGGCCGGCCGGTCGAGACATCAATGGGCCTGACGCCGCTTGAGGGTTTGGTGATGGGCACCCGCAGCGGTGACGTGGACCCAGGCGTGATCAGCTACCTGTGGCGCACCGCGAAGATGGGCGTGGACGAGATCGAGTCGATGCTCAACCATCAATCCGGGATGTTGGGCATGGCCGGTGAACGTGATTTTCGCCGGCTGAAATCGATGATCGAATCAGGCGACAGTTCAGCGCAATTGGCGTACGCCGTGTTCATCCACCGGTTGCGCAAGTACATCGGCGCCTACCTGGCCGTGCTGGGCCACACCGATGTGGTCAGTTTCACCGCCGGCATCGGTGAGCACGATGCGGCGGTGCGCCGTGACGCATTGGCAGGGATGGTCGAACTCGGCATCGAGCTCGACGGTGACGGCAATCTCAGCCCGTCTGGCGGGGCGCGACGGATTTCCACTGACGACTCACCGATTGCCGTTCTGGTGGTGCCAACCAACGAAGAACTGGCCATTGCCCGGGACTGCGTCAGTGTGCTGGCGGGTCTATAGGAAGCCGAGGGCGGCTCGGCCGTTTCCAACCGATGGTGTCGGGTCGGTGCCAACGGTGTGCGCCAGCAGCTCGTAGTAGATGTCGCGAAAGTCATTGGTGGGCTTAAGGTCTCCGTGATCGAGGTCGGTGAGGCTCGGTTCGTCGCCGTAGAACCCGCCCTTGACGGGTACGCCCGCGACCAAGACAGGCCCGGCGGTGCCGTGGTCGGTGCCCTGAGAAGCATTGGCGGCCACTCTGCGTCCGAACTCCTCCACAACAGAGTTAGCTTTTCATGCAGTGGTTGCTGGACGGCGACCATGCGGCGCAACCACCATCCGGACAACACGGCCTGTTGCTCGGGCAGCTGGCGGCCGAACTCTTTGCGGGCCGCGGGCGTCGCGCCCTTGCCGGGGGCCCGCGGCATGGTCAGCGTTGGCATCGGCGTGGCGACCGCGCCCGGATCGGCGTCAGGGTTGGCGCCGAGGGCCGCGTCGACGTAGGCCGGCCAGTCCTGGCCGACCACCGCGTCGACCTGCGGGCCCGTCACTCCGAACCCGGCCCGGCACACTCGAAGCCCTGGCAGCACATTCGACGCCGATCAGAAGGTACTGGTGGGCCGCACCTGGTTGGCCATGTCCACCAGCGTGTAGCGGTGCCGCTGGGTGGGCGCGACCCGGGCCAGGTTGCGCAGCGAGGCCTCGACGCCTAGCCGCAGCCCGTGATCGGTGAACGGAAAACCGAGGATGTGGTTGGTGCTGGCCTCGTTGTCCTGCAGCCAGTCCATCGCGCCGCCGAGCACCAGGGCGCGGATCTGCAGCACGCGAGGTTCGGTGGGCGGCAGCGCCTCCACTCGCCGGGCGGCGTCGCGGATCTGCTTCTCGGTGACTTCGCTCGTCGACCGGCCCGACAGCAGGGTCACCGCGCTGGTCAGTCTTGCGGTGGTGAAATGCCTTGAGGTGGCGGGCACCTCGTCGAGGGTGCGCACCGCGCCGGTCCGATCGCCTTCGGCCGACTGGAATCTGGCCAGTCCGAAGGCCGCTGAGATCACACCGTCATTGGTGTTCCACACCGTCTTGTAGAACCTGTGTTTGTCGGTGTCGCCGGCCAGCTCGGCGGTGGCAGCCAGCGCCAGTTTGGGCGCCAGCTCGCCGGGGAAGGTGTCCAGCACCTCGGTGAAATTTTTGATGGCTGAGTCGTAGTCGCCGGTGAGCAGCTGGGCGACGGCCCGGTACCAGACCAATCGCCAGCGCCAGCCGACGCGCTCGGCCAGGTCATCGAGTTTGCGGGTGGCCTTCGTTACATCGCCCAGGTCGAGCAAGGCCCGGACTTCCATCAGCGGCAGCTCGACCGACTCGGACAAGTCGACGCCGTCAGCGTCCAGTACACCGTGGCGCGCAGCGCGCAGCGAGTCCAAGGTCTGCACCGGCTGAGAGAGCACCGTCGCCTGCAGCACCGGGGCGGCGACGTCGGCCGGATCGACCAGCGGTACCTGCAGTGCGGTCACGATCTCCTTGGCGGTCAGCTTCTCCGAATGCACTTGGCCGTCCAGATACACGTCGGTATGCGCGACCGCGAGGTCCACGCCGAACGTCGAGCGGCTGGGGCTGAAGACCGTCGACAGCCCGGGCCGCGCCACCCCGGTGTCCTGGGCGACCACCTCTCGTAGCACGCCCATCAGCTGCGCGGACATCTCCTCGGCGGTGGTGAACCGGCGCCGTGGATCGGGATCGATGGCGCGGTGCAGCAACCGGCCGAACGAGTCGTAGGTACTCAGCACCGGGTCGTCTTCGGGCAACCCGTCCACATAACGGCCGTTGCGGGTGCGCAGGTTCAACGTGAGCGCCGCCAGCGTTCGTCCCACGGTGTAGATGTCGGTGGCCACCGTCGGGCCGGTCCGCACGATCTCCGGCGCCTGGAATCCAGGAGTGCCGTAGAGATATCCGAACGAGTTGACCCGCGACACCGCACCCAGGTCGATCAGCTTGAGCTGCTCTTCGGTGAGCATGATGTTCTCGGGCTTCAGGTCGTTGTAGACCAGGCCGATGGAATGCAGATAGCCCAGCGCGGGCAGGATTTCCAGCAGATACGCGATCGCCTCGGCAACCGGTAGGTTTTCGCCCTTGCCCTGCTTGAGCGATTGCCCGCCGATGTACTCCATGACGATGTAGCCGACCGGATCCCCGTGCCGGTCCGTGTGCTCGACAAAGTTGAAGATCTGCACGATCGATGGGTGCACCACCTCGGCGAGGAACTGCCGCTCGGCCATCGCGATCGCCTGCGCCTCGGCATCACCGGCGTGCACCAGGCCCTTGAGCACCACTGGACGGTCGTTGACGTTGTGGTCGACGGCAAGGTAGACCCAGCCCAGTCCGCCGTGCGCGATGCAGCCCTTGACCTCGTATTGGCCGGCGATGGTGTCTCCGGGATTCAGCTGCGGCAGGAACGAATACGGACTTCCGCAGTAGGGGCACCAGCCCTCCGATGCCCCGTTGGCCTCCGAGCCGGATCGGCCGACCGGTCGTCCGCAGTTCCAGCAAAACCTCTTGGCCTCCGGGACGACCGGACTGGTCATCAGGGCCTTGAGGGGATCGATGTCGGGCACCCGCGGGATCTCCACCAGGCCGCCACCGAGCTGTCTGACTGGCTGAAGCACCCGCGTCGCAGCCATGATCCGGTCTTGCGACTCGGTGTCCCCGGTGCCGATGGCGATATGCAGGTCTTCGCCGTCATCATCGAAATCGGGGCGGAAGAGCGCCTGGGTGGCCGGTGGCCGGCTCCTCGCTGACGCACCGGTCTGTGCGTCCGCCGGCTGGGTGCCGGGGCCTGAGTCTTCCTGGTCTACCGGGTCTACCTGGTCTTTTTGGCCGGGGTCCGAGTATTCGGTCCCGGACGCCTTCTGCTCAGGTTTATTACTGGCTTTCACCATCAGTCCACGTACCTCGGCTGGGGCGGCATGGGCGCCGGCCCGAGGACCGTCAACCACTTGCGGTACAACGTGTTCCAGGTGCCGTCAGTGCGGATGCGTTCGAGTGTGCCGTTGACGAACCGGACCAGCCCGGTGTCGTCCAGGTTGATCCCGATGCCGTACGGCTGGGTGGCCATGTCCGGTCCGACGATGTGCAGGTATGGGTCTTCTTCCACCAGCCCGGCCAGGATCGTGTCGTCGGTGCTGACGGCGTCGATCTCGCGCTGCTGTAGTGCTACCAGGCAGTCGGCCCAGTTCACCACCGACACGATGACCGGCGGCGGCACGATCTGCCGGATCCGGCGCAGCGACGTGGTGCCCCTGGCCACGCAGACTCGCTTGCCGGACAGGTCGGACACCTTCACGATCGGCGAGTCACGTGGGGCCAGGATGCGCTGGTTGGCATCGAGGTAGACGGTGGAGAAGTTCACCAGCTTGCGCCGCTCGCACGTGATGGTCATGGTCTTGACAACGACGTCGACCTGCGACTTCTGCAGCGCGGTGACGCGCTCCGCGGCTGACAGGATCCGGTACTCGACATGCGACGGGTTGCCGAAAATGTCGCGTGCCACCTCGCCGGCGATGTCGACGTCGAAGCCGGTGATCTCGCCGGTGATCGGGTCGCGGAAGCTGAACAGGTTGCTGCCGATGTCGAGCCCGACGATCAGCCTGCCGCGGGCGCGGATGTTGGCCACCGCGGCGTCGGCCTCGGCCTTGGTGGGGAAGGGGCGCAGGCTGGCGGTGGGGTTGCAATCCTGGCTCGTAGTGTCCGACGGCAGTGGGGGCTCCGGTGGCATTACCTCCATGCCGACGGGCGTGGGCAGCGGCAGCGTCGGAGTCGCCTCCACCTTCAGCGGTTCCGAGTGGCCGCAACCGGCCAGCACGATCACCAAGGCGAGCACCCCGAGAGAGGTGGACGCCCGCCGGAGGATGGGCAGGCGCGTCATCACCGATACTCTTTCAGCCGCGGCCACAGGCCGAGCGCGACCGCGATGGCGGCGCCCAGGCTGAGCACCACGCCGCCCACCTGGGCGCCGGACAGTCCGCGGCGCGCGTTGAGCACGTCGTTGCGCAGTTGCGTGCGGCTTTGCTCCATGGCTTTGGTCAGCGCTTCGTCGAGCTTGTCGAACGCCGGGGTGGAGTCGTCCTCACCCTTACCCAACGCCACCTGGGTGGCCGCCCGATAGTTGCCGACCGAGACGTAGGAGTTGATCCGGTCGTTGGCCTGCCGCCAGCGGACCAGCAGCTGGTCGGCGCCCTGCAGGTCGGGCTTGTCGACGGCGTCGCGGCGGGACATGTAGTCGTCGAGCTGGTGGTGCATGGAGTCGATGCGCTGATAGAAGGCCTGCTTGCGGACCTCTTCATCGCCGCGGCGGATCAGCGACAGCGTCTCGTCGGCTCGTGCCTGCTGGGCGGTGATCGCCACGTTGGTGATGGTCTTGAGTGACTCAGCCGCAGTGTCTTTGGCGCTACGGCTGGCCGCCGTGGAGATTGTCAGCGCAGTTCCCACCCATACCACCATGACGAGAATACCTAGCGCGCCCACGACAAGACCGGGGTTGATCCGTCTCCTGGTGCGCCGGGCCAGCCAGCGATGCGAGAACGCGCCGAAAACCACGGTGGTGGCGACGACGAGGATCACCGGAGCCGGGATCTGGGTGGACGCGGTGGTCTCGCTGTCTACCCGCGTTGACGTCGCCTGGTAGAGCTGTTGTGCGTCGGGCAGGATCGTCGACTGCATCAGCCCCGATGCCTCCGACAGGTACGACGACCCGACCGGGTTACCCGCCCGGTTGTTGGTGCGTGCGGTCTCGATCAGCCCGGTGTAGACAGCCAATTCGGCGTTGATCCGGCCCAGCAGTTGCACCAACGATTCGTCGGTCAGCCCGCTCGACGCCCGGGTCACGGCCACCGCGGCGTCGGTGATGGCCTGTTCGTAGCGCAGCCGGACCGCGTGCGGTTCAGTTGGGGCGATAAATGCGGTGGCCGCTGCGGCGTCCGCCACTGACAGCGTGGTGTAGAGCTGTCCAGCCGCAAATGACAGCGGCTCGGTGTGGTTCAGCACGATGGTCAGCACTTGCTGCCGGTGGTTGATGGTCGTCGAGGTGGCGAACGCGCTGGCGACGCCCAGGGCCGCCAACACGATGCCGATGGTAAGGATGCGCCCGGGTGTCGTCGACACGAACCACCAGCGGGGATGGGCCGGTTCGGCGGGCGACCGCGATCCCAGCGGCTCGGTCGACGGGTGCGCCAGCTCAACCGTCACGTCTGCTCGGACCCCATCTTTCAGCCATGTCACCAACCCGTATAAGCGAATTCTAAGAGGATGTTGCGACCGATGGGGGGAGGCGGACACAATTGCCCCCAATTGCCCCCAATTGCCCCCAATTACCTGGAACCTCGTGGATCCGCCTGCATATCCTGAATTCGTGCAGGGCGACGGTGACGGATGGGTGATATCCGACAGCGGCGTTCACTACTGGGGTAGGTATGGCGCGGCCGGTCTGCTGCTCAGGGCCCCGCGGCAGGACGGTACTCCTGCGGTTTTACTGCAACATCGGGCGGCGTGGAGCCATCAAGGCGACACCTGGGGCTTGCCGGGTGGTGCCCGGGACAGCCACGAGACCCCGGAACAGACTGCAGTCCGCGAAGCGCATGAGGAAGCGGGCCTGCCTGCCGAGCGTCTTACCGTCCGGGCGGCGGTGGTCACGGCTGAGATCCCGGGTGTCAGCGGTACGCAGTGGAGCTATACCACGGTCGTCGCCGATGCCGGAGAGTTGCTGGACACCGTGCCCAACCGGGAAAGCGCCGAGCTGCGCTGGGTCGGTGAGGACGAGGTGGCCGAGCTGTCGCTGCATCCCGGATTCGCCGCCAGCTGGCAACGGCTGCGCACGGCTCCGGCGACCGTGCCCCTGGGTCAAGGCGACGAACGCCGGCGCCGACTGCCGCGCACCGTGGAGATCGAGGCGGGAGTTTTCGTCTGGTGCATGCTGGGCGACGCGGATCAGGCGCCGTCGCAGCTGAGCCGGCGGATCAGCTCACTGCTGCAAGCGCCGCCCTGAGCTCTAGGGCCGCGGCCTGCGGATCCTGGGCTGCGGTGATCGCCCGCACCACCACGATCCGGCGAGCACCGGCATCGAGTACCTCCGGCAGGCGGTGTGTGTCGATACCGCCGATCGCGAACCACGGTTTGTCGCCGCCGAGTTCGGCGGCGGCCCGTACCAGGTCCAGGCCCGGCGCCGAGCGGCCCGGCTTGGTCGGGGTGGGCCAACAGGGTCCGACGCAGAAATAGTCGCAGTCGCCGGCCCCGAACCCGGCCCCGGCCGCAGCAACCTGGTCGGGGTCGTGGGTGGACCGGCCGATCAGCGTGCCCGGTTCGACGATCTGCCGCGCCACGCCCGAGGGCAGGTCGCCCTGACCCAGGTGCAGCACGTCGGCGCCGGCCGCCCGGGCAATGTCGGCGCGGTCGTTCACCGCGAACAGGGCGCCGTGCCGGCGGGCCGCGTCGGCGAGGATCTCGCAGGCGGCCAGCTCGGCGCGCGCCTCCAGCGGGCCGAACCGCTGTTCACCGGCCGAACCCTTGTCGCGCAGCTGGATGATGTCGACGCCGCCGGCCAGGGCGGCATCGGCGAACTCGGCCAGGTCGCCGCGCTCACGGCGGGCGTCGGTGCACAGATAGAGCATTGCTACCGCGAGACGGGATGCCGGTCCGGTAGCAGATTGGTGCACAACGCGACGTTAGCGCGCTAGCTTAGAACGCAGAAGCACCATTAGAAGAGCACGGGAGTCCCGGGTAACCGGCGGGGCTGAGAGTGGGCACAGCCAGTGTGCAACTGGACCTGCCCTTACCGTCACACCTGATCCGGGTCATGCCGGCGAAGGGAGCAGAGGATGCCGCCCAATCCGCCAAGGGGGCCGTCAGGGCCACCCGGGGGGTCTTTGGCTGTCATCGGCGGCGGCGTCATCGGGCTGTCGGTGGCGCGCCGGGCGGCGCAGGCCGGCTGGTCGGTGCGGGTGCATCGCAGCGGCGAGCGTGGCGCGTCCTGGGTTGCCGGCGGCATGCTGGCCCCGCACAGCGAAGGCTGGCCCGGTGAGGAACGGTTGTTGCGTCTGGGCCTGGAGTCGCTGCGGCTGTGGCGCGAGGGTGGCTTTCTGGACGGGCTGCCGTCGCAGGTGGTCACCGCACGTGAGTCGCTGGTGGTGGCCGTCGACCGGGCCGACGTCGCCGACCTGCATACCGTCGCGGACTGGCTGTCCGAGCAGGGTCACCCGGTGATCTGGGAGTCGGCTGCCCGCGAGGTCGAACCCCTACTGGCACAAGGCATCCGGCAAGGCTTCCGTGCTCCCACTGAGCTGGCAGTGGACAACCGCGCCGTGCTTGACGCGCTGAGCCTGGACTGCGAGCGGCTCGGAGTCCAGTGGGCGGCACCGCTGACCGATCTGTCCGGCGCCGAGGGCGACGCGGTGGTGATTGCCAACGGCATTGACGCCCCTGCGCTGTGGCCCGGCCTGCCGGTGCGGCCGGTAAAGGGCGAGGTGCTGCGGCTGCGATGGCGAAGGGGTTGTATGCCGTTGTTGCAGAAAGTAATTCGTGCACGAGTGCACGGGCGACAGGTGTACCTGGTGCCGCGGTCGGACGGGGTTGTCGTGGGCGCCACCCAGTATGAACACGGCCGCGATACCGCCCCGGTCGTGTCGGGAGTGCGTGACCTACTTGACGATGCGTGTGCGGTAGTGCCGGCGTTGGGGGAGTACGAGCTGGCCGAGTGCGCCGCGGGGCTGCGCCCGACGACACCCGATAACCTGCCACTCGTGCACCGCCTGGACGCACGGACCCTGGTCGCCGCCGGCCACGGCCGATCGGGGTTCCTGTTGGCGCCGTGGACCGCCGAACAGATTGTGTCCGAACTAGTTCCGGTCGGAGCCCAGCTATGATCGTGGTTGTCAACGAGCAACAGATCGAGGTCGACGAGCAGACCACCGTGGCCGCGCTGCTGGAGTCGCTGGGTTTTCCGGACCGGGGGATAGCCGTGGCGTTGGACTTGTCGGTGCTGCCGCGATCCGACTGGGCGACAAGACTTGCGGAGCTTTCTGGCTTATCGGATCCGTTGCGGCTGGAGGTGGTGACGGCGGTGCAGGGTGGCTGATTCCAAACTGACGATCGCGGGTCGCGGGTTCGCCTCGCGGCTCATCATGGGCACCGGGGGAGCGACCAATCTGGCGGTGCTGGAAGAGGCTTTGGTCGCGTCGGGTACCGAGCTGACCACCGTCGCGATACGCCGGGTCGACGCCGAGGGCGGAACCGGACTGCTTGACCTGCTCAAGCGGCTAGGTATCACGCTGCTGCCCAACACTGCGGGGTGCCGCGGCGCCGCCGAGGCGGTGCTTACCGCGCAGTTGGCCCGCGAGGCGCTGAACACCAACTGGGTCAAGCTCGAGGTGATCGCAGACGAACGCACCTTGCTGCCCGATGCAGTCGAATTAGTGCGGGCGGCAGAGCAATTGGTGGACGACGGGTTCGTGGTGCTGCCGTACACCAACGACGACCCGGCGCTGGCCCGCCGGCTGGAAGACACCGGTTGCGCGGCGGTGATGCCGCTGGGGTCGCCGATCGGCACCGGCCTTGGTATCACCAACCCACACAATATCGAGATGATCGTCGCTCGGGCCGGCGTTCCGGTAGTGCTCGATGCGGGCATCGGCACCGCTAGCGATGCCGCGCTGGCGATGGAGTTGGGTTGTGACGCTGTGCTGTTGGCAACCGCGGTGACCCGGGCCGCCGACCCGCCGGCGATGGCCGCCGCGATGGCCGCGGCCGTCACCGCCGGCTACCTGGCGCGTCGCGCCGGGCGGATCCCGAAACGCTTCTGGGCGCAGGCGTCCAGCCCGGCGACGACGCGGGCCGGGAAGCGGCCCGCCGAGGAGAGCCGGGCAATTGAGACCCAGGCCTGATCGATGAAACGCTATGTTGCACTGGGTAGTTCGATGGCGGCCGGTCCCGGCATCCGGCCCCGGGCGGCG
Source organism: uncultured Actinomycetota bacterium (assembly GCA_963763005.1). Classification (GTDB taxonomy): domain Bacteria; phylum Actinomycetota; class Actinomycetes; order Mycobacteriales; family Mycobacteriaceae; genus Mycobacterium. Next base: position 211,964 of record CAVXMI010000002.1, on the reverse strand, counting down.
GGTTCTCCCTGGGGGTCAGGCCGATCCGCGCGCAACTACCCGCATCTGGTCGCGGAGCGACTGAACCTGGAACTGGTCGACGTGACCTATTCCGGCGCGACCACGGCCCACGTGCTCGCCGATCAGCAGCGTGGCGCACCGCCCCAAATCGCGGCGCTGGACGGCTCGGAGATCTTGGTCACGGTCACCATCGGCGGCAACGACGTCGGCTACATTCCGCTGCTGATGGCCGCGTCGTTGCCGCGCGTCGCGCGGCGCCTGCCCCTGCTGGGCGGGCGCATAGGTGAACTGCTGGACCGCGAGACACGTGATCAGGCCCTGGCCGAGGTGTTCGATTCGTTGTGCGAGGTCGGTCGCTCACTACGTCAGCGCGCCCCACGGGCCCGGATCTTCTTCGTCGACTACCTCACGGTGCTGCCGCCTGCGGGTGCGCCGGCTCCGCCGCTGTCCGACGAGGACGCCGAGCTGGGCCGCCACGTTGCCGCCACCCTGGAGCGACTTACGGCCGATGCCGCCGCGGCAACAGACTGTGAGATCGTGCGCGCCGGGGCGGCCAGCCGCAGCCATCACGCGTGGTCAGCGGCGCCCTGGACGACGAGATCCGGTGTGCCGCTACCGGGTCGGCCAGCGCCGCTGCACCCCAACGGTGCCGGTATGCACGCAGTGGCGGAACTGGTTGCCGCCCAACTGTGAAGGTCAGCCGTTGGTCCGCCACCACTGGTAGAGCGCCGGGACGTCAGTGTCGGATGCGCGGATGTAGCTCAGAACGTTCTTGGCGTCAGTGGTCCAGATGATCTCGGCGGCATCCTGGGAGGTCCCGCAGGCCACCTGTCCGGCCGTGGCGCCGGTGCTGCCCTGGTGCCACGAGGTCGGTGACTTGGTGTCCCCGCAATTGGCCAGGGCGTCGTCCTTGATTCTGCTTGAGAACCCGCTGGCGAGATCAGTCGCGTTGCCGAAGAGCATGTACTCGCCCACGACGGGACCGGTGGGGTCGGGGTTTTGTCCGCACTTGAGTACTGCGAGCATACCGGCAGGAGCTTCCTCTGAGGTGCAATCGTTGAGGGTGTAGCCCTTCGACAGTGCGGCGGCAAGCGTGTCGGTGTTGGGATCTGCGGTCGCGGTGGCCGCGCTCGAGTAGGCGAAACCACCCAGGAGCGCCGCAGCCGTCGCGGCTCGCAGCGTGGTGGTGAGGTGAGACATCTTTGACTCCTTAAGGTTGTCGGACCGACGATGTGGCTGCGCTGACATCCAGCAGTGCATTTATGTCGCTCACCGGAAAACAGGACTTTGTTACCAATTGGCATCGTAGAGCTATGTCCATACTATGCAACATATTCCGCTGAAAATTGTCTGTCTTGGCATTAATTCCGGCATACCGGCGCGGTCCGGGCAAGGTTCGAATAAACCGGCTTCCAGATGTCGCAGAGTAATGAAATCCTAAGGCGGCAGGGATATTTGGCCCACGATCGGCGGATGGATCGCGCTGCCGGTCGGTTCGGATGACCTCGGCCCGACGATTGCCGCTGGGGTCGATCGGACCCGAATCATCCTGACCCGCTGGGAAGGGGCTCGAGAAGCGCTATGCGGGAATTTGCGATTTTGCGCTAGGTGATGCTGTAGCGACAGCTCTCCGGTATGGTAAGCACCGCTTCACGCCAGCTAACTTCTTTTGATCTGGAGAATCCATGACACAACCACCACCGCCAGGTTACCCGCCGCAGCAGCCGCCCGCCGGGCAACAACCTGACAACTACTTGGTGTGGTCCATTCTGGTGACGTTGTTCTGCTGTCTTCCCCTTGGGATCGTTGCGATCGTCAAGTCCAGCCAGGTCAGTGGGCTGTGGGCACAGGGCCGTTACGCAGAGGCGCAGGCATCGGCGGACAGCGCTAAGAAGTTCGTGATGTGGTCGGTAATCGCCGGCGTCGTCGTATTCGTCATCTATGGCATCTTGATGGCGGTGGGCGCTATGAACTCTGACACGAACGCGGCGATGCTTGCGGCGATGTTCTAAGGCTGGGTTGCGCTCGTGGTGACCCGTCAAGCGTCGGTGCCGCTGAGTTTGGGTGCGCCACTGCTGGTGGCCGCGTCCACCACGTTGTTGTGCGCCGCTATCTGGGTGAGTGATCCGACGACCCCGAACGGCCCGTTGCCGGTATGCCCCACCAAGGCGCTGTTGGGAATCGATTGCCCAGGTTGTGGCAGCTTACGAATGCTGTACAGCCTGCTGCACGGCAATCTGTTGGCGGCCGCCAGGTTTAACGCACTTGGCCTGGTGGCGCTGGTGCTCTTGGTGTGGGCTTACCTGGTTTGGACTTATGGCCGCCTGGTGGGTCGACGAATGGGGAGTTGGCAGCACAGTCGCTGGGCAGCCGTAGTGACACTGTCGCTGGTGGTGGCTTGGTTTGTGGTGCGCAACATTCCGTTCGCGCCGTTCAGTGCGCTTTTCGTCTGATTTTTGGTATCAGCAGGGATCGTCGGATAGCTGGACGGGTGGTCAATCCGCGCCCACAGGAGCCGCGGTCTAATCTGGGCGCGATGGTGAACAAATCGAGGACCATGCCGGCGGTGCTGGCCGTGGCTGCGGTCGTTGCCTTCCTGGCAGTCGGCTGCGTCCATTGGTCAACGCAATCGCAGCCCGCTATCAGCAACCCCGCCGCGGCCGAGTTCGCCACCACGTTGCGTAACCGGGTGAGCACCGACGCGATGATGAAGCACCTGTCGAAACTGCAGGACATCGCCAACGCCAACAACGGCACCCGGGCGGTGGGCACCCCCGGCTACGAAGCCAGCGTCGACTATGTGGTCAACACGTTGCGCAACAGTGGTTTTGACGTCCAAACACCCGAGTTTTCAGCCCGCGTATTTCACGCCGAAAAGGGGTCGGTGGCGGTCGGCGGCCAGACTGTGGAGGCGCACGCCCTGGAGTACAGCCTCAGCACCCCACCGGACGGGGTGACCGGGCCGCTGCTGATCGCGCCCGCCGACGACAGCCCGGGCTGCACAGCCTCTGACTACGACAAACTGCCGGTGCAAGGTGCGGTGGTGCTGGTTGACCGCGGCACCTGCCCGTTCGCCCAGAAGGAAGACGCCGCGGTACAGCGCGGCGCGGCGGCGATGATCGTCATTGACAACGTCGACGAGCAGCAAATGGGCGGCACCTTAGGGGTGAACACCGACGTCAAGATCCCGGTGGTGAGCGTCACCAAGTCCGTCGGAGTCCAGCTACGCGGGAAGTCCGGACCAACCACCATCAAGCTCACTGCGAGCACCCAGAGTTTCAAGGCCCGCAACGTCATCGCACAGACCAAGACGGGGTCTTCTACCGATGTGGTGATGGCCGGCGCGCACCTGGACAGTGTGCCCGAGGGACCGGGCATCAACGACAACGGCTCTGGGGTGGCCGCGGTTCTGGAAACGGCAGTGCAGCTGGGGAACTCACCAAAGGTGCGCAACGCGGTGCGGTTCGGTTTCTGGGGTGCGGAGGAGCTCGGGCTGATCGGATCGCGGAACTACGTTGAGTCGCTGAATCTCGACGCGCTCAAGAACATCGCGCTGTACCTGAACTTCGACATGCTGGCATCGCCCAATCCCGGTTACTTCACCTACGACGGAGACCAGTCGCTGCCGCTGGACGCCCGCGGCCGGCCGGTGGTGCCCGAAGGCTCGGCCGGAATCGAGCGCACCCTGGTCGCCTATCTGAAGTTGGCCGGCAAGACCGCGCAGGACACCTCGTTCGACGGTCGCTCCGACTACGACGGCTTCACCTTGACGGGTATCCCGTCGGGCGGACTGTTCTCCGGCGCGGAGGTCAAGAAGTCCGACGAACAGGCCAAGCTGTGGGGCGGGACCGCCAATGAGCCTTTTGATCCCAACTATCACCAGAAAGGCGACACCCTCGAACACATCGACCGCACCTCGTTGGGCATCAACGGTGGCGGCGTCGCTTATGCCGTGGGTCTGTATGCGCAGGACCTCGGTGGCCGAAATGGAGTTCCGATCGTGGGGGACCGTACGCGCAACGTGCTCGTCAAGCCATGATGCCCGCCATGGTTCGTGGCCTCGGCGCGACGCTGCTGCTGACCTGCCTGCTGGCGGGATGCTCGACGCCGAAGCCTGGGCCGCCGGCCGCAGCACCGAACCTGGGTCGTTCGCTGGCCGCAAAGGTGACCGCGGACGGGATGTTCGCCCACCTGCGTGCGTTGCAGGCTATCGCCAACTCCAACAAAGGGAACCGGGCAGCGGGAACACCTGGTTACGACGCCAGCGTTGATTATGTGGCAAAAGCGTTGCGCAGCAGGGGGTTTAAGGTATCGACGCCACAGTTCGAACGGTTGTACACCGCGTCGCAGGGTAAGCCGGCGCTGACGGTCGCCGGCCGCAGTTATCCCGTCGATCAGGCCTCGCTGCTGGTCCGGACGCCGCCGGGCGGCTTGACCGGCCAGCCGGTCCGGCCCACGCAACCGGGTGGCTGCACCGCGGGCGATTACCCGACCGTGGTACCCAAGAGCGCGATCGCCGTGGTTGACGACAGTGGGTGCTCGGTGGTCGACAAACAGAACAGCGCGGTGGCCAAAGGCGCCGCGGCACTGATCGTGGTCAGTGAGCCCAACGGTCAGGGAGCCCCGCCCAATCTGTTCGGCCCCGGCTACTACAACCAGCTGACCGTGCCGGTCGCGGTTGTCGGCGGCTACGGCGCCGCGGCGCTGGGCCGCGCGACCGCGCCGGTGCGTCTGGTGCTGGACACTCAGACCGTCAAGATCATATCGCGAAACGTGCTGGCACAGACCAAGACCGGCGTGCCGAATGAGGTGGTTATGGTCGGCGCGCATCTCGACGGCCCGCCGGGCGGTCCGGGCATCAACGACGGTGGGTCGGGGGTGGCCGCGGTGCTGGAAACGGCGCTGCAGCTGGGTCCGTTGCCACCGGTGACCAATGCCGTGCGGTTCGTGTTCTGGGGAGCCGAGGAGGACGGGCTCAACGGCTCCATGGACTACGTCTTCGGCCTGGATAACGATCAACTCGACGACATCGCGCTGTACCTGAATTTCGACATGCTGGGATCGCCGAACGCAGGCTTCTTCACCGACGACGGCGACCAGTCCGGTCCGCCGGGGCCCGGTGTGGCATCTGCAGATGTGCCGGAAGGTTCGGCCGGCATCGAGCGCACCCTGGCCGGCTACCTGAACCTGGCCGGCAAGCGGCCCGCCGACATGCCGTTGAGCACCAGGGCCGACTACCATCCCTTTCTGGTCGCAGGTGTGCCGATCGGCGGTATGACCACCGGCGCGTTGCAGACGAAAACCACTGTTCAGGCCCGACTCTGGGGCGGCCAGCCGGGGGTAGCGTTCGACCCCAACTACCAGAGCGTCCGTGACACGGTTGACAACATCAACCGGGAAGCATTGGGGGTCATGGGTTCTGGAGTGGCATTCGCGGTGGGCAGCTACGCGGAGTCCATCAGGGGCGTCAACGGCGTCACGCCCCACGACAAGCGCCATCGCACGCGGGTGTCGTAGCGGGCCCGACGGGTCAGGTTTTCACTGTGCGCTCGGGGTGACAAAACGCCGTGGCGCAACGCCCTCTCAGCACACTCGAAGCCCGGGATGCACACTCGACCGTGAGCCGAGGCCGATGTCACCGCGTTTGGGCAATGACCGTAAACCGGGCGATCTAAACTGAGGTTCCTTGGGTGTAGGCCGGTTGGGACGGGGTTGGTCAAATGAATAACCGCGGGCTGAGTAGACCTCGGTTGCGGTGGGGGCTCCCGCGCAGGGTGATTGCATCAGCGCAGGCAGCGATGGCCTGCCTGGGGGCGATACTCGTGGTGGCCGGCTGCACGACCATGGTCGAGGGACGCGCGCTGTCGATCCTCAACGACCCGTTCCGGGTGGGGGGTCTGCCCGCGACCAACGGCCCGAGCGGCCCCCGCCCGAATGGACCCGCTCCGACAGGCACGGTGATCAACACCAACAACGGACCGATCGACAAGTTGTCGTTGTTATCGATCAACGACATCCAGGAGTACTGGAAGGCGGTATACAGCGAATCCCTGAAGGGCACCTTCAAGCCGGTCGGCAAGCTGGTGTCCTACGACTCCAACGATCCGAACGGCCCGATCGTCTGCCACAACGATACCTACCAGCTCGTCAACGCCTTTTTCACCTCTCGCTGCAACATGATCGCCTGGGATCGCGCAGTGTTCATGGCCGTCGCTCAACAGTACTTCGGCGACATGGCGGTAAATGGCGTCTTGGCGCACGAGTTCGGGCACGCCCTGCAGGTGATGGCGAAATTGGTCACCAAGAAAGACCCCACCATCGTCCGCGAGCAACAAGCCGACTGCTTCGCAGGGGTCTATCTGTGGTCGGTGGCCGACGGTAAGTCGCCGCGCTTCACGCTGAGCACCGCGGACGGGCTCGACCATGTGCTCGCCGGCATCATCACCGCCCGCGACCCGGTTATGGACGCCGATTCGCAAAACGACGACGAACATGGGTCGGCGTTGGATCGGGTCAGCGCCTTCCAGATGGGCTTCATCAGCGGCGCCCCGGCGTGCGCGGCGATCAACAAGGCCGAGATCGAGCAGCGCCGCGGTGACCTGCCGACGGCCTTGCGGGTCGATCCCAACGGTGACCCGGAGATCGGTGAGATCCCGATCAACGAAGACACCTTGACGACGCTGATGGAGCTGATGGGCAAAATCTTCTCGCCCAAGAATCCGCCGACGCTGTCCTACAAGGCGGCCACTTGCCCCGATGCGAAGCCCAGCCCACCGGCGTCCTACTGTCCGGCCACCAACACCATCGTGGTCAACTTGCCCGCCCTGGCGACGATGGGCGAGGTCGCCGACGAAAGGGAACACACCCTGCCGCAGGGAGACGACACCGCCCTGTCGATCGTGATGTCGAGATACGCGCTGGCCGTGCAGCACGAACGCGGTCTGGCGATGCAGAGCCCGTGGACCGCGCTACGGACGGCCTGCCTGACCGGCGTTGCGCACCGCCAGATGGCCGAGCCCATCGACCTGCCTTCCGGTGAGCAACTCATCCTGACCGCCGGTGACCTCGACGAAGCCGTGGCCGGGCTGCTCACCAACCACATGGTCGCCAGTGACGCGGACGGTGTCAGCGTGCCGGCCGGTTTCACTCGGATAGCCGCGTTCCGCGCCGGCGTGCTCGGCGAGATGGACCCGTGCTACTTGCGCTATCCCGGTTAAAGCAACGGTCGACTCTTGTCGAGCCGGGCCGTGTCTCGGCTCAGGACAGCCGCTGCAGTGGCCTGCCCACTCGGTCTCCGCGTTTCCTGGGGCCTTGACAATTGCTCCCGCGGAGTGGAACGTCAGGCGAGTTGGGACTCTCAACCAGTCCGGAATGGGGCCAGCCGTCCGCCGCTGTCCTCGCAGAGTGGTAGCTCGCGCCGGACAGACCGGTGACAACCGTATGCCGGGGACCACCATGAATGCTCAGCTCGCCCCCTCCGTGTTGCCGGAGGGCGGCTTTGTTTCCCAGCTATGGCGGGGTCACATCGCACGGTTATCCAGTCGTCGGTTCAGGTCGTCGGTGGCTGTCGTCAGCGCCCACGGCGGCATCGACGCATCCAACTCTGATGTTCTGACCCGGTACACGGTGGATCATCTGATGCGTTGCCGCGGCTTGATTCTTGATCTGCGCAGCGTGGATTTCTTTGGAACCGAAGGCTTCTCGGCGCTGCACAGGGTTTCCGTCTGCTGCGCGCGCGCCGGCATAGCCTGGGCACTAGTGCCCGGTGAGGCAGTCTCCCGGATGCTGCGGATCGGCGACCCACAGGGATTGCTACCCGCCGCCAGCACCGTCGAGGCGGCGATGGCCACAGTCCAAGGCCAGTCGCACCCTCCACCACAGCTCAGCGCGAGCCGCAGGAACCCCGGACAAACGCTGGATGTGAACGCACGGTGTGCTTGGTCTGCGGCAGTACAAACAGGTCCCGCACGAACAGCGGACCTTGACAGAAGCGATCGCCAAACTCGATGGCCATGCCTCGACGGCGGCTGACGCTGGGGTTCGAAGCGCGTCCCCGGTGGGTGTAGCGTTGTAGTTGCTGAGTCCTTCAGCCAGTCCGGAGAGAGTTCGGCCGTACGCTGCTGAACTTGATGAGCGTTTGCTCGCGCCGCACATTCCGATTTCTACCCGTTGCGGTCAGACAGCATGCACATTTCGCCCATTCCCTCGCCAGCCCGGAATTCGGAGGACCGCCAACTCTGCGTTCACCCAACCCGTGCCCGTCGTTATCTCGATCACTCGCAATGAAGGACGTGCCGATCAGGCCGGGGCAACGCCAAAACCGTCCGGGGCCAAGCTAAATGATCCGGGCAACCGTACAAACATTCTACGCAGAAACTAGGTAAACGAACGTCATGATCATTCTCGGAATCATCCTTATCGTCCTCGGGTTCGTCCTCCCTAGCCTCCTCCCTAGCTTCGCCTTCGCCCATGCTGTGCTGGTTGTAGGGGTCATCCTCCTCGTCGTCGGCCTGATACTGGCGGTGGCGGGACGGACGGGACACGCCGTCGGCGGCCGCCGCCACTATTACTAAGCGGCCAGATGTACCTAGCGGTCTACCCGGCTCGGCCAGTCGAGGCTGACGTCGCTTATCGCCGCGAGGGAGCGCACAGACAAACTGGATTTGCGCGCCCAGACATCGGAAACACCTGAGTCCGCCAACCGGAAGGAACCGCAGAAGCGTTAACCGTCTGCGGCTGAAGTTCTTGCAGCCCAGCCTTTGTCGTCAAGCCACCGAAGTAACGGCCTTGCCCGTCAATGGCTTGCCGCGGCGGATGCGGTGGTTGCGGTTCCTCGTTGCCGATCAACGCTGGGAGCCCGCCATAGAAGCCCGACAGAAGGGAGCAAGCGATGGCGATTACTGACATTGCAGCCTTCGCTCACCTGACCGACGCCGACATCGAGAATCTGGCCGTTGAACTGGACGCGATCCGGCTGGACATCGAGGATGCCCGTGGCGAGCGCGACGCGCGCTACATCCGCCGCACCATCGCCGCGCAACGTGCCCTCGAGATAGCCGGCCGACTCCTGCTGGCCGGTAGCTCGAAACGCTCGGCATGGTGGGCGGGAACGGTGACCCTCGGTCTGGCCAAGATCATCGAGAACATGGAGATCGGCCATAACGTCATGCACGGCCAGTGGAACTGGATGAACGATCCGGAGATCCACTCCTCGACATGGGAGTGGGATATGAGTGGGGCGTCAAAACACTGGCGCTTCACCCATAACTTTCAGCACCACAAGTACACCAACATCCTCGGCATGGATAACGATGTGGGTTACAGCATCCTGCGGGTCACCCGTGATCAGTCCTGGCAGGGCTACAACATCGGCAACCTGGCGTTCAACACCGTCCTCGCAATCGGATTCGAGTGGGGAATTGGCTTGCAGCCCATAGAGCTCAGCAAGATCCTCAAGGCTGGCTCGGACCGCGAAACCACCCTCCTGCAGGTGCGCGAGTTCGCGGCCAAGGCCGGAAGGCAGGTGGTCAAGGATTACGTCGCGTTCCCCGCGCTTACCGCGCTGTCGCCGGCGGCGACCTACACATCGACACTGAAGGCCAACGTCGTGGCCAACGTGATCCGTAACATCTGGGCCAACGCGGTGATCTTCTGTGGGCATTTCCCCGATGGCGCTGATAAATTCACGAAGACCGACATGATCGGCGAAACCCGGGGTCAGTGGTATCTGCGCCAGATGCTGGGCAGCGCCAACTTTGACGCCGGGCCGGCGTTGCGGTTCATGAGTGGGAACTTGTGCCACCAGATCGAGCATCACCTTTACCCCGATCTGCCCAGCAACCGGTTGCACGAGATCTCGGTGCGGGTCCGGCAGGTCTGCGACAAGTACGACCTCCCGTACACCACGGGTTCATTCCTGGTTCAATACGGGAAGTCGTGGCGCACCATCGCCAAGCTGTCGCTGCCGGACCGCTACTTGCGCGACACCGCCGACGACGCTCCGGAGACCCGCAGCGAGCGGATGTTCACCGAACTGGAACCCGGCTTCGCCGGGACCGACCTGGCGACAGGGGTCCGCCGCGGGCTCAAGACAGCGATCACGGCGGTCCGCCAATGGCGTCGCAACCCTCCCCCTGCGAAACATGTGCGACGGATCGAGGTGAAAGTACCGCTGCTACACACGTTATCTCACCCTCGGCCGGCGCGACGGCGGGCAATGCACGGCAGAGTTGACGTCGCCCCAGCGAATCGTGAATGACTGTGAATACGGGACCGCAGTAAGGTAGGTAATTTCGGGCGACGTTCCTCTGAGCGAACGCACTCGACGAAATAGGAAAGTAAACCATGAAATCTTGGTCAAAACTTCTCTCGCCCTATGAAATCCGCGTAAAGCTCGTCCAAGAGACGCTGAGGGAGCATTCGGCGCTTGACGACGCCACCGCGCGGGATCTTGCGGTACATGTACTTTGTGCGCTGAACTCGATCCCCGAGAAGATTCGCTGAGTAGCGCAACGACGTCTCATCACCTTCCCCCAGCGAAACCGGTCGGCCGTCGAAGTCGCAACGCTGAGGCGGCGAGTTCCACCGGTATCCTGCTGGGTTCGCCGGGTCATCGCAGACAGACACCGAAATATGTTCGGTGAAACCGCCTTTGACGACAAGCCAAGGCGTTCGGCTTCGGACGGCCACTCGAAACCAGGCAGTAGACAAGCTGGGAGCACCGATCGCGAGGAGCGCGCGTCGACCTGCACGCGTTGATCAGTTGCTCCCCGTTCTGAGTCCCGGCGCTGCTGCGCGGCATCGCCTGAGTGCGAATTTCCCCGTCTTACGCGTTGATCATGGCGAGGTCGTCGACAGTTGAGGCGTCGTTCGGGCCGGCTGCAGCCATCATCGTGGTGTGGGCCTGGTCTGGGTCGGTGTGGGGAGGAACGACCAACAAGGCGATCCGGTCGTGGTTGAGCCCGAGGACTTCGACGGTGTTGGACGGCTGACGTCGGTATCCGTCGAGGCGCACTGCTCGCCCGCCAGAGGTGAGTTTGGCGGGTACGTTTGCCCATTCGTTGAGGTTGTACAGCACCCGGTCAATGCGCCCGAGCCGAACCGACAGCACGGCCAGCAGGTCAGGAAGCTCTGCGGTGAGGTCGTCACTTTGCGGCCACCATGCGCCATCGACATACCCGCTGCGGGGTGCCTTCGGCTTTAAGCGCAACCGCGGAGTGTGTACCGGCGGTGTGTAGTGTCGCCCGACATTATTGCGGGTCAGTTGTAGCGTCATGGCGACGCTCCCGTCTTGACCGCGAACCGGCCAAATCCTTCGAATCGGCGACGACACAACTTTGAACAGTCATATACGAAATACCGCCGATGCTGTCCACACTACTCGGGCCGCCCAACGCGCACTGAAACGCCGGAGCCAAGCCGTTCAGTTGCCGGCCCCGTCGCAGGCCGAATCACAGGCCCGCGCGGCAGCCGCCAGCAACCCCGCTGAGCGACCGCCTTTCAAGGCGTGCTCCTGCTGCTGGTCGTTGTGTACCCATACCACCAGGAACCCGGTGACCAGCACCCATCCGATGGCAACGGCCGGGATCGCCCAGGCGCGACGCACAACCAGCGCGGTGTCACACCGCGTCACAAGGGCGTCGCCGTTGGCCTGGAGGCACTGGGAGAGGTCGGAGCGCAAGCCATTGCCGCAGGTGACCTTAACGCCAAATGAGTCGTATTGATCCAGATTGATTGGAAATAGCAGGGCCATCAGTCCGATGACCCCCAGTAGCAGGCCGGCGATTCCGATGTACACACGCCGCCATGGCGCTGGTGGTCGATCTGGGCAGGATGGTGAGCTCCGAAGACCCAGCAGACGAGTCTGCCTACCGGCGTGCGTACGAAAGCTGATGGAGCTCAAGTTGTTTGGTTCCCCGACAGCCCCAGCAGGCGCAGCGCCGCCTCAACCGCCAGGCCGGCCACGTCGAGGGTCTTCGAGCCCAAGTCGTGTCGCGCGCCGGTGATCTCGACGACCTCGGTCGGTGCGGCGATCAGCGCCGCGGCAGCGCGCACCTCCGCGAGGGTCCCGAATGGATCCGATGATCCGTGGGTGAACACCGTGGGCACGGTGATGTCCGGCAGGTGCTGGGTTCGGGTGCGCTCCGGTTTGCCCGGTGGATGGACCGGATAGGAGAACAGCGTCAGGACGTCGACCTGGTGCGGGGGCTCTTTCGCCGCCACCACCATGGACGTCTGCCGGCCACCGTAGGAATGTCCGCCGGCGATCAGCGGGCCGTCGGCAAGGCCGCGGCACAACTCGATTGCCTCGACGATCCCCGCGCGGTCGGTTTCCGCCGAGCCGGACGGCGGACCTTTGGGTCGACGCCGGCGATAGGGCAGGTCGTATCGGACCGCCAGCCAGCCGCGTCGCGCCCATTCGTCGCAAACTCGTTGCAGCATAGGCGATTCCCTGTCGCCCCCGGCGCCGTGGGTGAGCACCACAACCCCGACTGCGGTGCCTTCGGGTTGGTGCGCGACGCCCGCGATCTGTTCGAGGCTCATGACAGCCGAAACAATGGCGAGACGGGGCCGTGGCCGCCGCCCAGCGGATAGGCGGCGCGCAGGCATTCGGTGACCCACCGCTTCCCGAAGCCGACCGCGTCGGGCACGGTGAATCCGTGCGCCAGCGCGCAGGCCACCGCGGCTGCCAGCGTGTCACCGCCGCCGTGGTCGTCACTGGTCGGCATCCGCTGCGCGTCGAACTCGTAGAAGTCGCCGCCGTCGTAGAGCAGGTCGCAGCTGCTCTGCGACGACCGCAGGTGCCCGCCTTTGACCAGCGCCCATCGTGGCCCCAGGGAATGCAGGGCCTTGGCCGCAGCCCGCTGCGATTTCGCGTCGATGACCTCGATATCTACCAGCAGACGCACCTCGTCGAGGTTGGGTGTCACCAGCGTGGCCAACGGAAACAGTTGACTGCGAAGCGAATCCAGGGCCGACGCCGGCAGCAGCAGGTCTCCGTGCATGGATGCGCACACCGGGTCGACGACAAGCGGAACCGTCAATTCGAGCCGGCGCCAGGTCGCGGCCACCGTGGCGATGATGCTCGACGACGCCAGCATCCCGGTCTTGGCGGCCTGAACGCCGATATCGCTCACCACGGCTTGGATCTGACCGGCGACGACTTCGTCAGGAACCTCGTGAAAACTCTTGACTCCCAACGTGTTCTGCACGGTTACCGCGGTGACGGCGACGCACGCATGCACGCCCAGCAGCGCCATGGTGCGCATATCGGCCTGGATGCCGGCGCCGCCCCCGGAGTCCGATCCGGCGATGGTCAGGACCCGCAGCGGCGTCGTCCCCGGCGGCGCCAGCGGCAGGTAGTTCACTGCGTAATCGGCAGGTACACCCGGTTGCCGTGCTCGGCGAACTCGGCCGACTTCTCCGCCATCCCTACTTCCAGCGCCGCCTCGATGGCTTCCTCGGTGTCGAGTCCGTGCTCGGCCGCGTACGCCCGCACATCGGCGGTGATGCGCATCGAGCAGAACTTCGGCCCGCACATCGAGCAGAAGTGCGCGCGTCTTGGCCGGTTCGGCCGGCAGCGTCTCGTCGTGGTATTCCCGTGCGGTGTCGGGATCCAATGACAGTGCGAACTGGTCGTTCCAGCGGAATTCGAACCGCGCCGTCGACAGCGCGTCATCACGCTCTTGGGCGCGGGGATGCCCCTTGGCCAGGTCGGCTGCATGCGCGGCGATCTTGTAGGCGATCACCCCGTCCTTGACGTCCTTGCGGTCTGGCAACCCGAGGTGTTCCTTCGGGGTGACGTAGCACAGCATCGCGGTGCCGGCCTGAGCGATGATGGCCGCACCGATCGCCGATGTGATGTGGTCGTAAGCCGGTGCGATGTCGGTGGCCAGCGGACCCAGCGTGTAGAACGGGGCCTCCTCGCACAGCTCCTCTTCCAGCCGCACGTTCTCGACGATCTTGTGCATCGGGACGTGCCCAGGGCCCTCGATCATCACCTGGACCCCGTGGGCTTTCGCGATCTTGGTCAGCTCGCCCAGGGTGCGTAGCTCGGCGAACTGCGCGGCGTCGTTGGCGTCGGCGATCGAACCGGGCCGCAAGCCGTCGCCGAGTGAGAAGGTGACGTCGTAGCGTGCCAGGATGTCGCAGAGTTCCGCAAAGTTGGTGTATAGGAACGACTCCCGATGATGTGCCAGGCACCAGGCCGCCATGATCGACCCGCCGCGACTGACGATGCCGGTGACGCGCTTGGCGGTCAGCGGCACATACCGCAGCAGCACCCCGGCGTGCACGGTCATGTAGTCCACACCCTGCTCGCACTGCTCGATCACGGTATCGCGGTAGAGCTCCCAGGTCAGCTCGGTCGGATCGCCGTTGACCTTCTCCAGGGCCTGGTAGATCGGCACCGTGCCGACCGGGACCGGCGAATTACGCAGGAGCCACTCGCGGGTTTCGTGGATGTTCTTGCCGGTGGACAGGTCCATGATGGTGTCGGCACCCCAGCGGGTGGCCCACACCATCTTGTCGACCTCCTCGGCGATCGAGGACGTCACCGCCGAGTTGCCGATGTTTGCGTTGACCTTGACCATGAACGCTTTGCCGATGACCATCGGCTCGCTCTCGGGATGGTTGTGGTTGGCCGGGATCACCGCGCGGCCACGGGCGACCTCGTCGCGCACCAGCTCGGCGGGCATGCCCTCGCGGGCGGCGATGAACGCCATCTCCCCGGTGATCTCGCCGGCCCGGGCACGCTGCAGCTGGGTGCCGCGGTCGCGGACCACCCCGGGCCGCGGCGGCAGCCCGGCGGCGAGGTCGATCACCGCGTCTGGATCGGTATAGGGCCCGGAAGTGTCGTAGAGGTCGAAGTGGTCTCCGGTGGACAGGTTCACCCGCCGGATCGGCACCCGGAAACCGGGCCCGCCGCCGGGGTCCTCAACGGCGCGGTAGGCCTTGCTGCTACCTGCGATTGGGCCGGTAGTCACAGACGGTTCGACGGTCGGACAGTTCATTTTGTCATCTCCCTACGCCGGCATTACCCGGTCAGGTTCGTACGGTCGACGGCCCCAGCCGTCCTCTCAGCGCACTGGGCGTGCGCTCCCGCTTGTCTAGTGCCGGCCGAAACCGGCTGGTTTACACGCTAGCGCAGTGAGACGGTTTTCGGCTGCGCCGGGCGATCCGGGCGCGGTGGCGACGCTGGGCGTGGTGGCGACGCTGGGCGTGGCGACTGCGCTGACCGGTGCACGACGCATAGCTCGCGGCCCGTGGGGTTCTCTACCCTGGTCTGAACGATTCGCAACACTTCCGAAGGTCAGGGGCCTTCAGTCACTAGACACGCCGAGCGTCATCGACTGCCCGCGCCCCGCTCAAGATCGCAGCCATTCAGGAGGTCGCAGTATGGCAACAGATTACGACGAAGGCAACGCTGCCGTTTTGTATCGGAAAGCCAAGAACACTCTGCCGTTGTATCAGATCGACACCATTTCTTTGTTGAAACCGGTTGCCTGACGGCTCGGGTCAGAAGGCTCTCGACGTGGTTTGCGGTGACGGCCATTTCACCCGGCTACTGCGCAAAGCTGGTGCGGCAACGGTGATCGGATCGGATATCTCCGAGCGGATGATCGAACTGGCCCGTAAACAAGAAGCTCAGGGGCCCCTGGGCATCGGATATGGCGAAGATCAACCAAACATGCTGGGCCACAATTAAAACGGAGCAACTTACCGGAAACCCGCTGTTATTTGTATCCGTCGCATTCGTGGAGTCCTAGCCATGGGCCGGTCCGCCATACGAAGTCAACAGGCGGCTGAGCCGCAGGTGGATGGAACTCGCCGACAGGCGAACAGGGCTGTCTCCGAGGACAGTTAGGGCGTTTGCCGGGCGGCCAAACCGGGTTCCCTTGGTGACCGCCTATGGTGACCTTGGTCCCTGTTGAGCTGTGACCGTCATCCGTACGTTGAGGTGTCGTGACGGACCGTTTCTGCTCCGCGTGTGGTGCACCAATCGAACCCGATGCGCATTTCTGCCCGAATTGCGCGCATCCGGTTGGCGGCAGCACCGCAGGAGAACCCGCCGCGATCCCGCCCCCAGCTTCCGGTGCGGGACCCTCCGTTCCCCCGCCGGAACCCGCGGCACCTTCGGTCGGCACAAGGGCCGAAACCTACTGCTCTCCGCGGTCACGGTAGTGGTCGTCATCGGACTAGCCGTCGGAATCACCCTTTTGCTCACGCGTTCGTCCAGCGAATCCGGTGAACTCTTCCTCGAATCGGCGACGTCGACCGGTGCCGATCCCTTCACCGACTCGACCGCCACCGGCAACGGTACGTCACGGACCACGCCCACCCTGCCGACGACCGCCCCGCTGGCACCTGCCGAAGGCCAGAGCGTGATCGGAACCGTCGACGGAAGCACCGCCGGCCTCTACGGCGGCACCCTCAACGAGGCATCCTGCGACCGCGAGAAACAGATTTCGTTCCTTCAGACCAACCCCGACAAGGCGAAAGCGTTCGCCTCCGTCCTCGACATCTCGGCGAACCAGATCCCCGACTACATACGCGGCCTCACCCCCGTCATGCTGCGTCACGACACTCGGGTAACCAACCACGGCTTCGTCGACGGCACTGCCACCGCACTCCAGTCCGTCCTCCAAGCAGGCACCGCCATCCTCGTCGACAAATACGGCACCCCCCGAGCGCGATGCATGTGTGGCAACCCCCTCACCGCGCCCGCACCGATTGAAGGCGACGTCCGCTACCAGGGACAGCCCTGGCCCGGATTCGCACTGAACCAGACGGTCGTGATCCGAACCGACACCAGGATCGACATCGACGTCTTCGTCCTCGTCGACCTCCAGACCGGCGACTGGTTCGACCGGCCCACAGGTACCAGCGGAACCCAGGACAAACCGCTCGAAGGCGGCGGAGGCACCCCCGCCGGGGGTGGCGCCGGGATCTGCGCCTCGACATCCGAGGGCGCGGCGAACCGACTGCTTGAGGCCCGTCGCCGTGACGATCGGGTCGACGCCGGCACGTGCGCTTCGGTGAACGTCCTGGACTATCTGTGGGGCCTGTCCGACGACTTCGCCAGAACACTGACACTCGACCACTGCGAACCGGCCGATCCCGCCGGGGTATCGAACAGCGACAGGTTCGACAGGTGCTTCCTGTCGAACAACGCCTTCCTCGTCGGCTACCAAATTTCTCTGCCCCCGGCTTCGAACTGGATCTTCAACGGCATCGGCCTCATCGACGGTCGGCCCTCGACGACAGGTAAACCCGCGACTACTGGGTCGACGGCTCCGCCCACGGCAACAGGGTCGGGGTGCGGGTCATCAGAGAAGTCCCTCACTCCACGCACCCCGGCCGAGGAGGTGCTGGTCAGCTATTTCAATGCGATCAATGCCAGGGACTACGCCACGGCCTGGGGCTACCTCGACAGCAGGGTCCAAGCCCGGTACGGGTCGGAGAATGCGTTCGCGGCCATGATGTCGGCGCACGTCGCCTGCGTCCGGGTACTCGACATCAACCTGGCGACCAACCGCGACGATCCCGACACGCCGCCTGACATAGCGGTGTCCGCCTCGCTCGGCATCCAGTGGTACCGGGTACAGTTCGCCGACCAGTACGTCACGCCGTTCCCCGCCGGCAGTGGTTCGCTCCCACCGTTCTGGAAGGTCGAGGCCAACACGGACGAAGGCGCTCCACCGCCCAATATCCTCGACTCGGCGACGGGACCATAAGCAGCCGCACGCCATCGAGTACCCACAATCCGAGAACCCCGTCACTGCACTCGCTCCGGGGAGAACCGGTTGCGTGCGGGCACTCGGGTCAGACCAGCTGGCGAGGTCGACTTCCGGTCGCCGATCCGCCGTGCCCCGGTCGGACGCGCGAACCGATGCCGCGCGAATTCACGCGGAGATGCGGTTTCCCGGTCCAGCAGACACACCGAACTGGCAGACTGGCGCCTGCACCGCAGGGCGACGTTGCGCTGATGAGATGAGAGAGGCATGAGAAGGTACTGCCTCGCTGTCATCGTCACCCTGGTTGCTGTCATTTCGGCATGTGCCGCTGATTTCCCGGCACAGACCCAACCTTCCGGCCTGAGCTGCGAGCGAACCGTTTCCGCCATCAAGCAGATGCGCAGCGATTTGAGATTTCCGCCCTACTTCTCGAAAGAGAACCCGGCAAAGCGGGGTGGCGAGTTCGATCCGAACCGGTACTTCGAAGCCCTCCCCGACCTGAAGATGCAGGATGGTTTCACTCTCGATTACGTCTATCACCAAGACGGCATGGGCGGTTACCCGGTCCTTTACGCCCGACCCGTTGACCAGGTGCCCTACCTCAACGAATCCGAGTACAAAGCGGCGAGCGATCACCCGAATTATCTCGAGTTCGTCGTGCCGCAGGACAGCCCAGAAGGCTACTTCGGGTATGCCGTTTTCGCGATGACGGCGAACCAGTTCTATTTGGACTGGCATGCCAGGTACAACGATTGGCAGGTCGTGTGTGGCACGAAGGATGTCAACGACATCATCAACTCCACCGAAGGTGGAGGTTCTAATGGTCGACCGATGTCTGCCCAACAGCAAAAAGACGCGCGAGCAATTGAGAGCCCGCAGCCTTCTGTCGTAATGAACGATGACACCGCGACCGTCACCATGCTCGTTTTCACGAAGTGGGGCGGCTTTTACCGTCGCACTCTGACGATCGGCCGGGCAGACCATTCGATACGCGACGAGCAGGACCGACCCTTGGTCGAATACGAGTGCGGCATCGCGTTTTGACGGCCTTGCTTGCGTCGTTGGCGATGCCTCTACTGTCGCCGATCCGCCGCTGGACTTCGACATCGTCGTGTCCGCCTCCGAGCTGCAGTCGGCAGGTTTCAGGGATTTCACGCCACATCCCCGCTTCTCCCGCCCGCCATCCATGTCAGCTGCGGTCGGAGCAGGCTCGACCACCAGCACCCTGGCCGACGAATGGGTTTATGCGCAGCTCTACCGACCTGTCAGGTCAGAACACCTAGGCTTTTTCGATCGCTTCGCCGAGTTCCTCCAGCAGCCGGTTGTGGTGATTGCTCGCCAAAATGTGGCCGCCGGCGATGACCAAAGCCACCGGCCAGTCGATGAGCTCGAAGGCCGCCAGTGCTGCCAAACCGCCGTAGTAGGCCAGCTGTTCCGGGCGCGGTATCTCCACCTGCCCCACCACCGGAAGGTTAACCACAAACGTCTCGCCCTCGCGGATCTTCGCCACGGCATCGCGCTGGGATGTCTGCCTGCGCCCCTGCTTTTCCGCCATCATTTGCCTTTCAGTAACGAAGGGTTTGCCGTCGAGCCGGATCGTGCCGTCACCGTCAGACGTATGTCGAGGACCGACGCCCTGGCCGATCCGATAGTTTCGTCGTTTGCCGCGTTGCTGAGCGTTCCGTTGCGGGAGCTTTACGCGCTGTTGTGGCGCGTCGGGGTCGTGGAGATTGTGGAGCGGGATCCGGCGCCTCGTGCGTCGAGGGCGCACTCGTCGCGGGTGGCTGGGGGCCTGAAGGGTCCGGTTCGTCCCGACTTTCCAGAACGCGGTTCACTACAGCCATCGCGACGGTCGCGGCCGCGGCGGCCCCCAGGGCCTGCGCCCACCCGACCGGGCCGAGCGGGGTGCAGCCGAGCAGTTGGCTGACTAGGGGAATGCTGATCAGGGTCCCCATCGCAGCCAGTGAGCCCAGCGCGGTGAACACAACCAGCCAATCATGCGAGTCCAGCAGGGTTTGGCCGAGCTGGGCGGCCACCAGTGCGACCAGCGCCACCGTGGATGCGCGCCGCGGCAGCCCGGTGAACCCGGCCATCGTCCACGCCGCCGTGGCCGCGGCCGCCGTGGTCACCCCGCGGATGCCGACCGCGCGCCACAGCGCGCGCTGGTCCGGGCCGCGGGCGTCAGGGCTTGTCGGGTCGCTTGGCTTGCTGACCGCGAGCGCCGCAGCGGGCAGCGCGTCGGTCAGCATGTTCACCAGCAACAGCTGGCGGGTGTTCAGGGGCGAGGTCCCGGTGATCGCGCTGCCGATGATGGCAAATGCCACCTCGCCCGCATTGCCGCCCAGCAGTACAGACACCGCCGCCTGCACCCGCTGCCAGAGTTGACGTCCTTCCAGGATCGAGGGGAGCAGCGACTCGATCCGGCCGTCGACCAGAACCACGTCTGCGGCGACCTGGGCGGGGTCGCTGCCGCGCACCACGACACCGATCCCCACGGTGGCGGCCCGGATCGCGGCGGCGTCGTTGGAGCCGTCGCCGACCATCGCGCACACCCGCCCGCTGCGTTCCAGCATCTGCACGATCTGCACCTTGTTCTCCGGTGTCATCCGGGCGAAGATGATCCGCTCGGCCACTGCCCGCTCTTGGTCTTTGCGCGACAAGGCGTCCCATTCGGCGCCGCTGATGATCTGCTTGTCGCCCAACGGCATGCCGAGCTCCTGCGCGATGGCGGCGGCGGTAATCGGATGATCACCGGTGATAAGCCGCACGTCCAGCTCGTGCTCGCGCAGGTCTGCGAGCAGACCGGCTGCTGCGGCGCGGGGGGTGTCGGACAGGCCGAGGAAGCCCACCAGAGACAACCCGTCGTGACAGAAGTCGGCGATGTCGTCGGGGTCGTCGAGAACCGACTGAGCCTGTTGCGGGCTCAGCCGGCGCTGCGCCACCGCGATCACCCGCAACCCGCCGGCGGCCAGTCCAGAGACCGTCTGGTCCATACCTTTTTCCGAGCCCGACTCCATGTGTCCGCAGGCGGCCATCAGCACCTCGGGCGCACCTTTGACGGTCAGCTCGGTGCCTGACACCGAGGCGGAGAAGGACCGGCCGGACCGGAACGGAAGGTGAGCGGCAGGTTGGGACCCTTTGGCGGACGAGACGGACGGCGCAGCTTCAACGATGGCGACATCGGTGGCGTGCACCTGCGGGCCGCCGCTGGTCGCAGGCGAGGCGTGCACCGCGCAGCGCAGCACCTCATCGCTTGAGTACCCCGGCGCCGGCGCGACCTTGGCCACCCGCAGGCGGTTCTCGCTGAGCGTTCCGGTCTTGTCGAAGCAGACCATGTCGACCCGGCCGAGCGCCTCCACCGAACGCGGGATGCGGACCAATGCGCCGAAGTGGGTCAGCCGTCGCGCCGACGCCTGTTGCGCCAGCGTCGCCACCAGCGGCATGCCTTCCGGCACCGCGGCCACCGTGACGGCGATACCGCTGGCCACCGCCTGGCGCAGGCCCTGGCTGCGCAGCAGCCCGAGCCCGGTGACCAGTGCGCCGCCGGTCATGCTGACCGGCCAGGCCCGGTTGGTGAGTTGACTCAGCTGGTGTTGCAGGCCGACGCTGGACAGCTCGCGGGACACGAGATCGGCAGCACGGCGCTCCTGGGTGTCGGCACCGACAGCGGTCACCACCCCAACCGCGGTCCCGGCCACGACGTTGGTGCCGGCGTACAGCATGCAGCGACGTTCGGCCAGGTCGGCGCCCGGCGTGGCTTCGACCTGTTTGGTAACCGACAGCGATTCCCCGGTTAGCGCGGATTCGTCCACCTCGACGTCGACCTCCGCGATCACCCGGGCGTCGGCGGGCACCACCTCGTGGGTCCGCACCTCGATGACATCGCCAGGCTGCAGTCGTTCCGCGACGACATCGGTATAGGCCGGTTGACCGTCCGGACCGGTCGCCACCTTCCTGGCCGACGGAATCTGCAGAGCCAGAAGGCGGTTCAGCCGGCTCTCGGCACGCAGTCGCTGGGTGGCCGCGAGTATGGAGTTTCCGGTCAGCACCGAACTGACCATTACGGCGTCGACGGGCGAACCCAACACCGCGCTGGCCGTCGCGCCGAGGGCCAGCATGGGAGTCAACGGGTCCGACAGCTCCGCGCGTACGGCCCCGAAGAACTGTCCGACCGCGCGCACGGGCGATGCGGTGAGTTGCGCACCACGCTTTGCCGTTTGAACGCCACCGGCCAGGGCGCGGGCTGCCAAGGTCGAATGCTGCGGCTCCTCCGATGCCTCAGCATCGGGCGACGGCAAGAGTCTCCGGACTTGCTCGACGGACATCGCGTGCCACCCGTGAAAGGCCGCCGGTCGAGGTGTTTGCGCGCCGACAACCTTGCGCGCCAGCAGGTATCCCGAAAGCACTCCGGCCGCCGCGCCGGTGGTCACCGGTCCGGGCCCGAGGCCGCGAACACCCGGCAGCATCAACAGGGCTCCTAAAGCCGATGCGCCACCGGATATTTCGACACCGCGCCGACGCGCTGCCCTGGCCGCCGGAATCGCATGCATCATCCGCCAGGCAGCCGCAAGATCGGGCAGCAGCACATCGGCATACCAGGGCGGCGCACCGGCCCCCGCGCGCGGCAGCACGCCCAGCGCCACGTCGGCCAACGAAATTGCTTGTCCGCCAACCGAAGACAGCACAGCTACGGTTCGCCCCGCCTGGTGCAGGTCGGCCACCGCGCCGGCCAGGGCGGCGTCGACGGATCCGTTTCTCAGGGGCCGGATGTCGTCGAATGCGGCTCGTAATTCGCCCAGGGAGTCAATATCGACCGAGACCAGATCCGCTCCGGTGCGGTGTGCCTCACCAACCACCGCCGAGGCCAACGGATCGCGCGCAGGAAGGAAAAGTGCCTCGACCGGCCCGCGGGCCGATATTCCGGGAACCGGGTGCCAGCCTGGACGCAGGCCGTTCTTCTCCAGCACAAGCTGGGCGCGGTTCCACGCCGCGGACAGGTCGTTCTCGTCGGCACCGCGGATGCGCGCCACTCGCAAGCTGTCGGTGCACAGCACCCGGGGGTCGATAACGATCGCGTCGACCAAGTCCAACCGGCGCAGGCTCTCGGGTCGCAACGGCAATACCCCATGTTGATCGGCCAACCCCTGACCAAGTGCCGCGGCGAAGGCTTCCGGCGTGGTTCGGCTGGCCTTGGGGGTGGCCACCAGGACCGCCGTGGCGGCCATGTCCACGTTGCGGGTGCCAGCGCCTACCAGCCCGGCGCTGATCGCCTGGATGAGCGCGAAACGACCGGCGTTGCGTTCGACGGGTCGCGAGGGCGGAGGCTGTGGCCGCGTCGACGGTGATTGGGGGTTGGGGCGAGGTTGGTGGGCGTGGCGCGCCAGTTCCGGTTCATGGTGCCGCCAGGCTCGCGCCCCGGCACGGCATTCCGCGGCTTTCAGCGACTGCATCACCAGGCCCACCGACAATGACGCCGGTGCCTGCGTGAGTGTTTCCGCAGCGGCCACGGCCAGCGTCATCACGGTGTCCGTCGCGGGGCCGCCGATGCGGTCCTCGAGCAGACTGCGCAGCCGTGGCTGGTAGTCCACCGCCACCACGCCCGCGAGCACGCTGATCGGCAGTCGTGGCCAACGGAGCGCTCGGCCGGTGAGTGCCACGCCCAGCCCGGCCGCGTTGGCGGCCAAGGTCACTGCTCTGGTCGCCACCACCACACCGTCGCCCGGCAGGCTTGTCGCAGACGCGCGTTGGT
The DNA here is from genome assembly GCA_963763005.1 of uncultured Actinomycetota bacterium. Classification (GTDB taxonomy): domain Bacteria; phylum Actinomycetota; class Actinomycetes; order Mycobacteriales; family Mycobacteriaceae; genus Mycobacterium. Next base: position 188,480 of record CAVXMI010000002.1, on the reverse strand, counting down.
CGGTGTCTTGCGTTGACCGGCAGTTCTTTTCGGCTTCGTCGACCACGCGGCACAGGTCGCGCAGCGACGTGTCCGGATGGTCGATGCCGACGACGACGCGGGACAAGGGGTAGTTCAGGCTGGCCGACGTGACGCCGGGGTGGGCCCGGATTGCGTCGAGCACGACACGCCCGAGGTCGGTGTCGCCTGGACCGTGGAGGCCGCGCACCTCGATCCACGCGCGGCCCTCACCGCGCCAGCAGTGCCGGCTGAGTGTCTCGCGGGAAAGCTCGCCGGAAACCGCCTTGGCTCCTTCGCGCAGCGGTAGGGTGGCAGCCTCGATACCGGCCTCGAAACACGTCCGAGCCACCGAGCCCGCGGTCTTCCCCAGGGTTCCTGCGACGGCTGCCGTGGTGGTGACCGATGCGGTTGTGAGGGCGGTGGCCACCTGGACGCCCGACGCGATGGCGCGCAGCGGCAGAGACCGTCGTATTGATTTGGCAATGCTCAATGGGTGCTCAACGCTGCCGATTAGTTGGTGCTGCGCAAATCCGGGGTGCCTGCCCTGCGGCCGACCGTCTTCTTGGCCGCGGCCTTACCGGGTGTCTTCTGGGGTGTGGCTTTTTCCGGGGCCGCCTTGCTGGGCACCGGCGTGAGCTTCGCCTTCGCGGGCGATGCGGCCTCCTGGGGCTTCTGACTCATCCGGCGCAACAACAGCGCGCCGCCACCGACGGCCAACAGAATCGGCCACTCGACGATGCCTGCGACGCCAATCGCACCGATGGCCAACGCGGCTGCCGGCGTCGACTTGCTGCCGGTGCTGAGTCCGCGCTGAACGCCTTCCGCGGCTCCCTTCACGCCACCGACAACTCCGTCGACTGCCGCGCCACCTACAGCGCCCGCGGCAGCCGTCGTCGCCGTCGCGGCACGACTCACTGTTCGACCAACGCTGCGGACCGCTCCACCGACGACACCCATGATGACTCCCTGGCTTTTAACCGTTTATATACCTCTGGGACGCAAACTTCACAGCAACAACAAGGTTGTTCTCAGCGTGCTCCAAGTAAAAGCCTGCCACGTTACAAACGCGCAGACAACGAACGGCGGTCAGGAGTGTCCGCCGTATACGCGATTCAGGCGTCGCGCAGATCGACCAGCACCGGCGCGTGATCACTGGGGGCCTTGCCTTTGCGCTCCTCGCGGACGATCTGCGCGTCGATCACCCGGCCGGCCAGCGCCGGCGAGCCGAGGATGAAGTCGATGCGCATGCCCTGCTTCTTCGGGAACCGCAGCTGGGTGTAATCCCAGTAGGTGTAGACCCCGGGTCCCGGGGTGAAAGGCCGTACCACATCAGTGAATTGCGCGTCGACAATGGCGTTGAACGCCTTGCGTTCCGGCTCGGAGACGTGCGTGGCTCCGGTGAAGAATTCGGTGCTCCAGACGTCTTCGTCGGTCGGGGCGATGTTCCAGTCGCCGACGAGCGCGATCGGAGCGGCGGGATCGTCGCGCAGCCAGCATTCGGCTGTATCACGCAGTGCGGCAAGCCAATCCAGCTTGTAGGTGTAGTGCGGATCGTCCAGGGCCCGGCCGTTGGGCACGTACAGGCTCCATACCCGCACACCACCGCAGGTGGCGCCCAGTGCGCGGGCTTCTGCCGTGGGGGCCACCTCTGGCTTGCCGCTCCAGGTGGGTTGGCCGTCGAAGCCGACCTGCACATCGTCGAGGCCGACGCGGGATGCGATCGCCACGCCGTTCCACTGGTTGAAGCCCACGTGTGCGACCTCATAGCCGAGTTCGAACAGCGGCATGGTGGGGAATTGGCCGTCCGAGCACTTGGTCTCCTGCATGGCCAGCACGTCGACATCGGCGCGGGCAAGCCAATCGAGGACGCGGTCCAGGCGGGTGCGAATCGAATTCACGTTCCAGGTGGCCAGCCGCAGTTTGCCGTCGGGCATAGCTAGAGATTATCGGGTGGTGTTCCGGGCGCCGTCGCGGGGAAATAGCGGGTGCGATGGTGCAGCCGGAAACCCAGAGACTCGGCCGGCGTGGTCTGGTCGGTGTCGGGCACACGCACGTACCCACGGGTCGCGCCGCGGCCGGCGCCCCAGGCCAGCAGTGCTTCGCACAGCCGGGCGGCGGGGCCGGTCGGCGATATGTCGTCCACGGCGCGGATTGCAGACAGGCCCACCCACCGGGTGCCGTCCGGCGCGTCGGTCACCGCCGCGCGCGCGACCGCCGCTCCCGGGTAGGTGCCGAACGCCAGCTCGCCGTCGACAACCGCGGTAAGAACGGCATCGGGTATCTCGCGGTTGTAGAGCCGCAGCCAGGCGTCGTCGGGGCGGGCCGACAAGGCGATTGACCGGTCGGGTTCCCGGGTGGACACGTCGCGCACCAGGACCCGTTCTGTGTGCTCGACCTTCAGGCCGGCCGGCAGTGCCAGCAACCGGTCGCCGATGGCCAGTCGCGGCGTCAGGTCGCGATGCGTGTACCAGTCGACGATCGCCGGGAGGGTGCTGATCTGAGCCGAAATATCCAGCGGTAGAGCTGAATTGGCGCCGAAGGTGGTTCCGTGTCCGGCCCGTAGCAGCCAGCCGCCCAGCCAGGCTTGTTCAATGCCGGGCCAGCCCGCGGCGGCCGCGTGCTCCAGACTCCGGATCTGGGCGGTGCGCACCGGCGCGTCGGTCAGCACTCGCAGCGCCACCACGTCGGTGGGCGCGAACTCGACGACCGCGCCGGTCTTCGTCTGTACCTGCACCACGGGGTCGCGCGCCAGCAGGTGTCCCACCGCGTCGGTCAACGGCGGGACCGATCCGGCGGGCCGACGGTAGCGAACCGTCACCCGCGTCCCGAGATCCGGCCACGAGACCATCAGTGACCGAACGGGTCGGGCCCCTCGCCCGGCAGCCACGACAGTCCAGGAACGCCCCAGCCGTGTGATTTGACGGACCGTTTCGCGCTGCGCGCGTGCCGGCCGATGAGACGGTCCAGGTACAGAAATCCATCCAGGTGTCCGGTTTCATGCTGCAGCATCCGCGCGAACAGGCCGGTGCCCTCGATGGCGATCGGACTGCCATCGGCGTCGAGTCCGGTGACTCTCGCCCACTCGGCACGCCCGGTGGGGAACGACTCGCCGGGAACCGACAGGCAACCTTCGTCGTCGTTATCCGGGTTGGGCATCGTCTCGGGTATTTCGGAGGTTTCCAAGATCGGATTGACGACGACACCGCGGCGACGGGCGGTCAATCCGCGATCCTCGGCACAGTCGTAGACGAACACCCGCAGTCCGTACCCGATCTGGTTGGCGGCCAGGCCGACGCCGTGCGCGGCATCCATGGTGTCGTACATGGTGGTGATCAAGCTGGGCAGATCGGCCGGTAACGATCCGTCGGCGGCGACCGGTATGGGCGTCGTCGGAGTGTGCAAGATCGGATCTCCCACGATGCGAATGGGTACGACTGCCATGGTCGGCTAGCTTAAGCCCGGCGACGATTCGGGCCGGAACGGCCTGAGGAGGAGGCGGGCAATCGGGCTAAGCCCGGCGACGATTCGGGCCGGAACGGCCTGAGGAGGAGGCGGGCAATCGGGCTAAGCCCGGCGACGATTCGGGCCGGAACGGCCTGAGGAGGAGGCGGGCAATCCAAGCAAGTCGGCCGACTCGCGGGTCAGGGTTACGGTCCAACACTTCCGGGCGTGGTTCAATATTCGCCGAAAGATGCCCCTATGTAGGTCACGTCATTCGAGCAGATTGAGAATTCGCCGGAAGGGTCCAGGGGAAGCCATATGGACAGCGCCATGGCGCGGGCACATCGAGCGGGGGACGACTCTGAAATCGTCGATGGGCTGACCCGTCGCGAGCACGACATCCTGGCTTTCGAACGTCAGTGGTGGAAGTTTGCCGGGGTCAAGGAAGAAGCCATCAAAGAGTTGTTCTCGATGTCGGCGACACGCTACTACCAAGTGCTCAATGCGCTGGTCGACCGGCCCGAGGCGCTGGCCGCCGACCCGATGCTGGTGAAGCGGTTGCGACGGCTGCGCGCCAGCCGTCAGAAGGCGCGGGCTGCGCGGCGCCTCGGCTTCGAGGTGACCTGACACACTTCCGTCTTTGCACGTGCCTTTACAGGTTCGGGCCTTCTCCTGGCTACAGTGGGCTCGATGAACGAGCGCGTACCCGACTCTTCGGGGCTACCCCTGCGGGCCATGGTGATGGTGCTGTTGTTCCTCGGCGTCATCTTCCTGCTGCTGGGCTGGCAGGCCCTGGGTTCCTCCGGGAACTCTGACGATGACTCGTCGCCCGTGACCACCATGGCCACCGGCACCACCACCGCGCCGACCTCGACAAGCGGTAAACCTGCGGCGACGAACCAGGCCGAGGTGCGTGTGTACAACATCTCTGACAAAGAGGGCATCGCCGCGCGCGCCGCGGACCAGCTCAAGGCGGCTGGTTTCGAGGTCACCGACGTCGGGAACCTGCCAGTCGTCGATGTCCCGGCGACCACGGTGTACTACACCGATGCCGATGGTGAGCAGGCTACCGCGGACGCGGTGGGTCAGGAGCTGGGAGCACCGGTCGAGCAGCGAATCCCCGCAATTGCCGACCAGCCGCCCGGCGTCATCGTCCTGGTCACGGGCTGACGCTGATCCCGACGCTTCTGCGGCTCGTTTCGGCCCGCTCGATAGGTTTTGGGTCGCCAGGTTAGGCTCTCGCTATGCCTAAGCCCGCCGGTCACCGCAATGTCGCAGCCGTCACCATGTCCGCCCTTTCCGCGGCCACTTTGGTCGTGCTATTGAGTGGGTGCTCGTCGCCCCAACACGCATCGACGGTACCGGGTACCACGCCGTCGATCTGGACCGGATCACCTGCGCCGTCGGGAATCTCGGGTCACCAGGAGGGGTCGCCCGGTTCGCAGGGCATGACTACCCACCTGAGGGCGCCTGACGGCACCGAGGTTGCGACTGCGAAGTTCGAATTCGCCGATGGCTACGCCACCATCACGATCCTGACGACCGGCGTCGGTCAGCTCGCGCCCGGCTTCCACGGAGTGCACATCCACAAGGTGGGCAAGTGTGAGCGCAACTCAGTCGCCCCGACCGGCGGCGCGCCCGGCGACTTTCTGTCCGCGGGCGGGCACTTGCAGTTGCCTGGGCATGCCGGAAACTCCAGTGGTGACCTGAGCTCATTGCAGGTGCGCGGGGACGGAAGCGGGATGCTGGTGACCACCACGGATGCCTTCACCATGGACGACCTGTTGACCGGCGAAAAGACCGCGATCATCATTCACGCCGGTGCCGACAACTTCGCCAACATCCCGTCGGATCGCTACAACCAGGCCAACGGGACACCGGGTCCCGACGAGACCACGATGGCCACCGGTGACGCCGGCAAGCGGGTGGCGTGCGGTGTCATCAGTTCCGGCTAGCACGCTGGGTGCCCGAATCGATTTCGCCCGTTCACCGCGGCCAACGGTGGGCGTGGAATGGGAGTTTGCGCTCGTCGACGCGCAGACCCGCGACCTGAGCAACGAAGCCACCGCGGTCATCGCCGAGATCGGCGAAAACCCGCGCGTGCACAAGGAATTGCTGCGCAACACCGTCGAAGTTGTCAGCGGCATCTGTGAATGTGCCGCAGAGGCGGTGGAGGATTTGCGCGACACCCTGGGCCCGGCCCGCCGGATCGTGCGGGATCGCGGCATGGAGCTGTTCTGCGCCGGGACACACCCGTTCGCGCGATGGTCCACCCAGAAGCTCACCGACGCGCCGCGCTATGCCGAGCTGATCAAGCGCACCCAGTGGTGGGGCCGGCAGATGCTGATCTGGGGAGTGCACGTTCACGTCGGGATCTCGTCGGCCAACAAGGTCATGCCGATCATGTCGTCGCTGCTCGAGTGCTACCCGCATCTGCTGGCGTTGTCGGCATCGTCTCCGTGGTGGGGCGGCGAAGACACCGGATACGCCAGCAACCGGGCGATGATGTTTCAGCAGTTGCCCACCGCCGGGCTGCCGTTTCAGTTTCAGACGTGGGCGGAGTTCGAAGGCTTCGTGCACGACCAGAAGAAGACCGGGATCATCGACCATATCGATGAAATCCGGTGGGATATCAGGCCGTCGCCGCATCTGGGCACCCTCGAAGTACGGATCTGCGATGGGGTGTCCAACCTACGTGAGCTCGGCGCGCTGGTCGCATTGACGCATTGCCTGGTCGTCGACCTGGACCGCCGGTTGGATGCCGGCGAGACGTTGCCGACCATGCCTCCCTGGCATGTCCAGGAAAACAAGTGGCGTGCCGCCCGTTACGGCCTGGACGCGGTGATCATCTTGGACGCCGACAGCAACGAGCGGCTGGTTACCGAGGATCTCGATGACGTGCTGACCCGGCTGGAGCCGGTCGCGAAGTCGCTGAATTGTGCCGACGAGCTTGCCGCGGTGTCCGACATTTGCCGCAACGGTGCGTCATACCAGCGGCAGCGGCGGGTCGCCGAGGAGCATGATGGCGACCTGCGCGCGGTCGTTGACGCGCTGGTTGGTGAGCTGGTGATCTAGTCATAGCGGTTGGTGTCGTTCGGCGCGCACGCTCGGAGCGTCTGACGGGTCGGCGCGCAGGCGTCGGTGGTGGGTGCGCTAAACAGGTAGTCATGACGGGGTTTGACAATGGCCCGATGCCGGCTTCCGAACCTATTGAGCTGGCGATGTTCCCGCTCGAGTCGGCGCAGTTGCCCAACGAAGATCTGCCGTTGCGCATCTTCGAGCCGCGCTATGCCGCCCTGGTGCAAGACTGCCTGCGCAGTGGCGATCCTTTCGGTGTGGTGCTGATCTCTCGCGGCCGTGAAGTCGGTGGCGGAGAGTCGCGCTGTGACGTCGGCGTGCTGGCCAGGATCACCGAATGCGCCGATCTCGGCTCAGACCGGTACGTGCTGCGCTGCCGGACCGGCGAGCGGATCCGGGTGCGCGACTGGCTGCCCGAAGATCCCTACCCGCGGGCGACCGTGCGGGCCTGGCCCGACGATCCCGGAGATCCGGTGACCGGTGCCCAGCTGCGCGACGTCGAGGACCGCGTGATGGCCCTGTTCGAGCGGATCGCGGCTACGCGTGGCGTTCGGCTGCCGGGCCGCGACGTGGTACTGGGTATCGGCCAGGCCGACGCGGGCGGTGCCGGGCAGCGCCTGTACGCGCTGGCCTCGCATTTGCCGATCGGCGCGGCCGACCGCTACGCCGTGCTTGCGGCGCCGTCGGCCGCCGATCGGCTGGCCGCGCTGAGCGAGGCCGTGGATTCCGTTGCCGAAATGGTTGAGTTCCAGCTGCGGGACTAGGAGCGTGCGCCGCGGTGTCGCTGGTGATCGTCGGTGTGATCGTCAACGGGGTCGCCGCCTACTGCCGGGTGCGCGTCGTTGTGCTGGTGTTCTTCACCGAATCATTCACCCGCACAAGCACACGTCGCGGCACCCGGCGCGCTGAGTGAGGCCGCCATCGCGGCGTGCACTGCAGTCACCGTCGTCCCGGGAATCGTTCTGCCGCCGCCGCTCGACTTGGCTGAGCGCGCCGCCGAGTTGGCGCACGCAATCAGCCTCGCCAGCGCTAGCTGGACACCCGGGAATATTCGGATGCCAGACCCTTGACGCTGCTGGGTCAGAGCTGGGCCCCGAGTCGGCCAACAAACGGGTTTCTTGGGATCATCACCCCAGGGTCAAGTCGGTGACCAGATTAATGGGATCGTTGCGCGCGGTCATCGCGCAGACGGTGGCGCCGGGATCGAGGTTGAGGTCACCGGCATAGCTGGCCAGCATGCAAGGGCTGCCCACCGCGATGACGTTGTTGGCGCCAAGGTGATGGCCGCCCGAGGCCGCATCGCCGACCAGGGTTGAGCAGTAGCTGTGCCCGATCACGGTGTCGATCGACGGCGCACCGACATGGGAGGCGCACAGGCCGCTTTCGAACGCATCCAGACCTCCCGCACCGGTGACGGCGGGCTGGGTAGACGCCGCATGTCCCATGACTGTGCATCGCTGCCTTCAAATGTGGCGACGTCTTGGCCGGTGCCGGGGTACGAACATGCATACATTCGTGGCCCGATCCCAGAAGCACCAGAGAGCGCGCCCCAACCTCCGAGAGGCAACGCGAATCGACGACGACTACGACAGAGACGAATAAAGCGGGTTACCAGTAAACCAGGGACGCCTCACGTCAGGCATCAAAGATCGTTGTTCCAACACCGCTGGGGCTGTTCGAGATGTAGATCGGTTCCAGTGAGAAGGGATAATTCCCGGTATTAAACGGGTTACCTGATGATGACACAACATATGGGGCGTTGGCCGCAGTGACCGTCTCCGAGTACAGCTCTACACCGTTGATGGTGTAGACGGTAATGGTTGTTCCCGCCGGCACGGCATCGCCGACCGGAACGCCCGGAATTAGGGCTGACGGGATGGTTCCGAACACACCACCGGAATCGATGAACGCACCGTTGGTAGCGGGTTGGAGAGGCCCGTTATTGATCTGTACCTCCAGGCCTTGGGTCACCGGCGCTCCGGAAACCGAGACAACGGCGGGTAGCGGGTTGGGACCGAACTCCAGCACACCCTGGGCTTCGTTGATGAGGACACCCTGATTGAGGTCGCCCGGCAACGCTGCGGTCACAGGGGTGGGGAGTGGGTACCCGTCATTCGGCCCAACACCCAAAAAGACAGGTAACGACGAGAGCGGAAAAGTGGTTGTAACACCATTTGTCGTCTGCGTTGCGGAGGTGGCAACGTCAACGCTGGTCGGCGTGGTGACGATTCCATTCCCGAAATTCACCGTTGTTTGAAACGTTTCGTACTGGACGGTTACATAAGCATTGCTGCTATCGCCGTAACGGACGCTACCCGACCCCGTGGACGTGCCGAGGTTCTGCATATTGACGTCTTGGGGTGGGATTATTAGACCGGTGGATCCGGTGTCGACGATCGCAGGCACCCTCGGTCCGCCGCCCACGGAGATGTTTACCTGCGGGTTGCCGTATTGATCCACCTGCAGCAGGGTTTCGTTCGCCGGTAGAGGTGTACTAACGCCAGCGGCCCCGGCTTTGCCCCACAGCCAGCCGCCGAGGCCTCCGGTGCCGCCAACACCGCCAGGCCCGCTGGCCCCGCCCCTACCGCCGTTGCCGATCAGACCCGCGGCTCCGCCAGCACCCCCAGCCACTCCGGCATGGGTGCTATCGCCACCGTTGCCACCGTTGCCGTACAACCACCCGCCGACCCCGCCGGACGTCCCCACACCTTGAGAGTTGGTGTACCCGTTGGCGCCGTTGCCGATCAGCGGACGCCCGGTCAGCTCCTGGATGGGCCCGTTGATCACGTTGGCCGGCGCGCTGGCGGCGCTCGACAGCATCTGCCCGATGTTGGCGGACTCGGCGGCCGCATACGAATCCGCGCCGGCCACCAGGTTGCGCGTGAACTGGTCATGAAACGCCGCCACCTGCCCGACCAGCGCCTGATACTCCTGACCGTAACTGGCAAATAGCGTCGCCACCGCCGTCGATACCTCATCAGCGCCAGCGGCCACAAGCCCAGTGGTCGGAACAGCAGCCGCCGCTTTCGCCGCATTCAGCGCCGAACCGATGCTCTCTAAATCCGCTGCCGCCGAAGCCAACAACTCGGGAGCCGCAAGCAGGAGTGGCACCCTGCCTCCTTTGTCAATCACCAAACCCAGGTGCCGCCGCTAGCAACGGGAGTCGACCTGGGAACAATGTGGACAGTGTGGTCAAGGTCGCAATCTAGCGTTAACGGGGATCACCGCGTGCGGTTATGGCGTAGCCGGTGGCGTCGGGATCGAGGTTGAGGTCACCGGCATGGCCGGCCAGCATGCCGGGGCTGCCCACCGCGATGATGTTGTTGGCGCCAAGGTGATGGTCGCCCGAGGCTGCACCGCCGACCAGGGTTGAGCCCTAGCTGTGCCCGAACACGGTGTCGATCGACGGCGCACCGACATGGGAGGCGCAATATCCGGGTTTCCGCCGAACCTATTGGGCGAGCGTCTACTGGCCCGCCATCCGGGACGCGACGGGCTGCTTGCGGGCCTCACGGAGCTTTGGCGAACGCGCGTAACGAATCCACCTGGAGGGGATCCAGCGAGGGGCGCACGGCTTTTCGGGCTGCCGCGAGGTCGGCGGCGGTCACGGCGGCGGCATCGATGGAACGCCGCATCGCAGTCAGCGCGGCCTCCCGCAGCAGTGCCACACAGTCGGCGGCGCTGTAGCCGTCGAGTCCGGCCGCCACCTCGTCCAGATCGACATCGGCGCTCAGCGGAATCGACTTCCCGGCCGTGCGCAGGATTTCGCGGCGGGCCGCAGCGTCGGGCGGTTCGACGAACACCAGCCGCTCCAGCCGGCCCGGGCGCAGCAACGCCGGGTCGATCAGATCCGGTCGGTTGGTGGCGCCCAGTACGACAACGTCGCGCAGCGGGTCGACGCCGTCGAGCTCGGTCAGCAGCGCGGCCACCACTCGATCGGTCACGCCCGAATCGAAGCTCTGGCCGCGACGCGGTGCCAGCGCGTCCACCTCGTCAAGGAAGATCAGCGACGGGGCTGAGTCGCGGGCGCGTCGAAACAACTCACGTACAGCTCGCTCGCTACTGCCCACCCACTTGTCCATCAGCTCGGAGCCTTTGACGGCGTGCACGCTCAGCTGCCCGGTGCTGGCCAGCGCGCGGACCACGAACGTCTTGCCGCACCCCGGCGGGCCATACAGCAACACCCCGCGCGGCGGGTCGACACCCAGCCGGGCAAAGGTGTCGGGGTGCTGCAACGGCCACAGCACTGCTTCGGTCAGGGCTTGTTTGGCCTCGGCCATGTCACCGACATCGTCGAGCGTCACACTACCCAACTGGAAGCCAAGTACTACCGATTCGCTGCCCGAGCGGGACAGTGGCCGGATGACGGTGAGTGCGCCGACGAGGTCGTCCTGGTTGAGCTTCGGTGGCTGGCCGTCAGCGCTGGCTCGCGATGCGGCCCGCAGCGCCGCCTCGCGCATCAGCGCAGCCAGGTCGGCAACGACGAAACCCGGTGTGCAGCCGGCAATCTCGTCAAGATCGAGATCGCAGGTGGGCACCGGCTTGAGCAGCGCCTCCAGCAGCGCCTTGCGAGTGCCGGCGTCGGGCAGTGGCAAGCCCAGCTCCCGATCGCACAGCTCGGGTGCGCGCAGCCGGGGATCGAGCTGGTCGGGTCGTGCGGAAGTTGCGATCAACGCCACGCCGTCGGTGGCCACCGCCGTGCGCAGCTCAGCCAGGATCAACGCAGCCACCGGCTCTGCGGTGGCCGGCAACAAGGCGTCGACGTCGGTGATCAGCAGCACCCCGCCACCGTCGCGAACCGCCGTCACCGCCGACGCCACGGCTTTGAGCCGGTCTTCGGCGGCCAGCGCGCCGACCTCCGGGCCGCCCAGTTCCACCAGCCTGCGGCCCCCGCACACCGCGCGCACCAGCGTCACCTTGCCGACGCCGGCCGGACCCGACACCAGCACACCCAGGTTGGCGCCGGCACCCAAGCTCTTCAGCAGGTGTGGCTCGTCGAGGGCAAGTTTGAGCCATTCGGTGAGCTTGGCGGCCTGCGGCTGTGCGCCCCTGAGTTCCTCGACGAGCATCTCCGGGCTCGCGACGCTGACCTGTTCCGGCGAGGACGTCCTGGCGCGGTACGGGATGCCGGTGCCCCAGCTGACCAGCGAGTTGGGCTGTACGCTGACCGGTCCCTCGGGGTCGACGCCGGTGACGGTCAAAAGCTCCGATGTCCAACTGATCCCGACCGCGGACGCCAACGCGCGGCTGGCAGCCGACGTCGACGTGCCGGGACCCAGGTCACGGGGCAATAGCGAAACCGCGTCTCCGACGGTCATCACCTTGCCGAGCAGGGCTTGGCGCAGGGTCACCGGCGAAAGCGACTGGGTAGCCGTGGACGAGCCGCTAATCGTCACCGATCGTGCGCCGTAGACGGTGACCGCGCTGACGATCACCGCTGTGCCCTCCCGCAGTCCGGCGTTGGACAGCGTCACGTCGTCCAGCAACACGGTGCCGACCGGGGTGTCCTGGGCGGCCATGCCCGCCACTGCCGCAGTTGTCCGAGACCCAGTCAGCGATACCGCGTCCCACTCCCGGATGCCAAGGGCGGCAACGGCGCTCGGGTGCAGTCGGATGACGCCGCGGCGCGAGTCGACGGCTGAGGTGTTCAGCCGGGCGGTGAGCGTGAGCTGACCAGCCGGGGTGTCTCCGGATGCCGAGCCGAGTTCGATGGCCCCGCTTATCGGCGGGCCGGGACGGCCCGCATCGTTGCCGGGGCAACTCACGGCAGCCGCCCGCCCGGCTTGCGCAGCCCCAGCCGCGCCATCGACCGCCCGCCCGGCCTGCGCAGCCCCAGCCGCGCCATCGACCGGCGGTTCGGCTGCGCCCGGCGGTTCGCGCGCCGCACGGCCCGCCGTTGCTTGGGTTTGTCGTCCCACACTTCGGGGTGTGCGGCAAGCCAGCGGTGGCTGCGCACCGCGAACGGGATGTGGCACAAATACGCGATGATGATCACCCAGATCAACATGTAGGGAGCCAGGACTGCGGCCGCCGCGAAGATCGCCAGCACCGCCAGCAGCGCGGCTGCCCAGTTCGGCGGCACCGCTACGGCGTGCATCTTCTTCATCGGGATCCCGCTGACCATGAGGATCGACGTCCCCGTGACCCAGAAGGCGAGGAACCACACCGAGGTCCACCAGCCTTCGCCGAACTGCATTTTGAGGGCCAGCAGACCGATCATGGATATCGCGCCGGCCGGTGCGGGCATTCCGACGAAGAATTCATGCGTATATGCGGGCTGGGTTCCGTCGTCGTGCAGCGCGTTGTACCTCGCCAGCCGTAACACGACGCACACCGCGTAGAGCAGCACCACGGCCCAACCGACTGGCCACTTCGACAACATCGACACGTAGAGCACCAGCGCGGGTGTCACTCCGAAGTTCACCGCGTCGGCCAGTGAGTCGATTTCCGCGCCCATCCGCGACTGCGCGTCCAGGATGCGGGCCACTCGGCCGTCCAGTCCGTCAAGGATGGCCGCTGCGGCGATCAGTGCCATCGCGGGTACCGGCTTGTGTTCTAGGGCGAACTTGATCGAGGTCAGTCCCGCGCAGATGGCCAGGACTGTCATCGCGCTGGGCAGTATCTGCAGGTTTACCGCTCGCCTGCCCCGAGGCTTGGTCGTCATGGCAGGTCAGCCAGCACAGTCTCGCCGGCCACCGCGCGCTGGCCGACCTTGACGACCGGTTCGGCGCCCGGCGGCAGGTAGGTGTCCAGTCGGGAGCCGAACCGGATCAGGCCGTAGGTGTCACCGATCGACAGCTTGTCTCCGACGTGTGCGTTGCACACGATGCGGCGCGCCACCAGCCCGGCGACCTGCACAGCGACCACCTCGGCCCCGCTGGCCGTCCGGAGGCGCACACTGGTGCGCTCGTTGTCGTCGCTCGCCGAGGGCAGATCGGCTGACCCGAAGCGGCCCGGCCGGTGTTGCACGGCGATCACCTCGCCGCTCACCGGGGCGCGCTGCACGTGGGCGTCGAATACCGACAGGAAGATGCTGACTCTGGGCAGCGGCGCGTCGCCCATGCTGAGTTCGGCGGGCGGGGCTGCCGAATCGATCACGCAGATCATGCCGTCGGCCGGCGCGACGATGGCTCCGGGCCGGGTGGGTGGCACCCGCGGGGGATGACGGAAGAACCCCGCGCAGGCAGCCGCTGCCAGCAGACCCGTCCGGCGCAGCCACCGGTAGTTGCGCCCGGTTGCGGCCTGGCCCAAAACCCCGGCCGAGGCCACGGCCAGGCCGGCAGAGATGAACGGCCGACCGGCCGGGTGAATCGGTGGAACGGTGGAGCGCACCAGGGCGAGCAGGTGTGCAGGGCCTTCCTCAGCGGAAGTGCGGGGGCGTCTTGCCACGCGGTCATCTTACGGAAGGCGCGCGTCCGGCGTGCCCCAGTCAATCCGGGCCGGTCTGGCCGGTCTGGCTCTTCGCCGGACCGCGGCCCCCGGGGGGTGGTGTAATCGGCATGCATGCTGACGACGAAGCGGTCGCGGGGAGTCGAAGTCCACTATGTCTAAACGGATTTCGGCCCAAGGTCGTGAGGTACCGGCCGCCCAGCTGCGCCGCGCGAAGGCGCAGCCGACCAATTCCACCGGGAATCGGCGACGCCCTCGAAATAGGAGAGACTTGAGTCAGGTCAGATCCCACACCTGCAGCTCGGTCCCGGCGGACACCTCCACGACTTCCTCGGGGATGTCCAGCAGGCCGTTGGACGAGGCCAGCCAGCGCAAATGGTGTGAGGCCGGTGGGCCGTAACTGGTGACCGTGCCGACCCCGCCTTCGGGTGCGTTGAGGATCGCGCGCCGGAACTGCCGCTTACCCCGCGGCGAGGTCAGCGACTCAGTGAGTACCGCGGCCCGATGCGGCCGCTCGGGGTCCGGTAGGCCCATGGCCATCCGAAGCGCGGGACGGATGAACACCTCGAAGGACACCAGCGCGCTGACCGGGTTGCCGGGCAGCGTGACGATCGGCGTACCTGCCACCTGTCCGACGCCCTGCGGCATTCCCGGCTGCATCGCTACTTTGACGAATTCCACGCGCCGGTCGCCTTGAATGCCTTGGGGGCCGAAGGCGTCCTTGACCACCTCGTAGGCTCCGGCGCTGACGCCCCCGCTGGTGATGATCAGGTCTGCGTGGGCCGCATATCGGTCGAGGATCGCGCCGAACTCCGCGACGTCGTCTCCGGCGGTCTGAGTGGCGACCACGACGGCGCTAGCGTCCCGGACGGCGGCGGCCAGCATAATCGAGTTGGACTCATAGATTTGCCCAGGCTGTAGTGGGTTGCCCGGTGACACCAGCTCCGACCCGGTGGAGATCACCAGCACCCGCTGCCGCGGGATCACCGTCAGCTCGGCTAGTCCCAGCGCCGCGGCCAGGCCCAGCGCGGCCGGCGTCACAAGCTGGCCCGCGCGGAGCACGGTGGTACCGGCGGCGACGTCTTCGCCCGCCCGCCGGATGTGCTTGCCGGCCGCGGAATGCTGCCGGATCACCACCGATCCCACGCCGCCGTCCGTGACTTCGACCGGCACGATGGCCGTCGCACCGGCCGGCATCGGCGCCCCGGTCATGATCCGGTGGGCGGTGCCGGGTTGTAGCGTCAATTCGTCGGTGCGCCCGGCGGGAATGTCCTCGGCCACCGGCAACACCACCGGGTGTTCGGGTGTCGCAGCTGACGTGTCCTGGGCGCGCACCGCGTAGCCGTCCATCGCGGAGTTGTCAAAAACCGGCAGCGACAGCTGTGCGACCACGTCGTCGGCCAGGACCAGGCCCTGGGCCTCGGTCAGGGGAACCGTGACCGAGGGACGGGCCTGGATCATCTCCGTTACGACACGCTGATGTTCGTCGACTGACCGCATTCGGCCATTATCGGCCCGCTAGACGGGGAAGCTGACGCCGGTGAGTTCCTCGGAGACGGCCCAGAGACGGCGTTGCAGGTCCTCGTCGTGGGACTGAGCGCTGGACTGGACGAGCTTCGGGTGGCCCCGTTGCTCGGCGAAACCGTCGGGGCCGTAATACTGCCCACCCAGGACGGCCGGATCTGTGGCGGCCCGCAACGTCGGCAGGGCACCCATCTTGGGGCTCTGGAAAAGCACTGGCCCGAGCACGTTCGAGACGGGCTGGAGAATTCGCGGCAGGTTGCGGGCCAGTTCGGTGTTGGAGCCGCCGGGGTGGGCGGCGACGGCGATGGTGGCGGCTTTCGCATCTGCGGCCAGCCGGCGCTGCAGTTCGTAGGTGAACAGCAGGTTGGCCAGTTTGGCCTGCCCGTAGGCGGCGACCCGGTTGTAGCTGCGTTCCCACTGCAGATCGTCGAAGTGGATCGCGGCGCGAATCCGGTGTCCGAGACTGCTGACGGTCACCACCCGCGAACCGCGCACCGGCAACAGGTGGTCGAGCAGCAGCCCGGTCAGCGCGAAATGACCGAGATGATTGGTGCCGAACTGCATCTCGAAACCGTCCTTGGTGACCTGCTTCGGCGTCCACATCACCCCGGCGTTGTTGACCAGCAAGTCGATGCGGGGGTAGGCCGAGCGCAGCGCATTGGCGGCGGCGCGCACCGAGTTCAGCGAGCTCAGGTCGAGTTCCTGCAGCGTGACGTCGACTTCTGGTTTGGCGGCGACGATGCGTGCCAGCGCGGCGTTGCCCTTCGCGAGGTTTCGTACCGCCAGGACGACGTGCGCGCCGCGGAAGGCCAGAGCGGCAGCGGTCTCGTAGCCGATGCCGGTGTTGGCGCCGGTGACGACGACGACACGGCCGCTTTGATCCGGGATGTCAGTGCTGGACCATTTGTGGTTTTTGTTGCCGCTGGAGTTCATGGCCCGAACATACTCAGCCCCGACCGGACCGGCCCAGGACAGGACTGAGTGAAGTTGAGAACGTGATTACCGGGCTGGCTCACACAGCGGAAGGGTTGTCACCCAGCTGCCGTTCAGCGGCCGGACATTCTTCGAACGCACCCGCACCTTGATCCCCGGCGACCACACCTGTGCTAGGTCAGGTCGGTGACTACTGGATCCAGTAGTTGTCGTTGCGGATGAAGAACTCCCGGCGCTCGTCGTCGGTTATGTCGCCAAGACCGGCCAAACCCTCGAAATAGGCCTGGCGGGGTCCGCCAGGAGCGAACAGCATCAGGATCGATGCGGGCTGGTCGGATTCGTTGCGGAAGCCATGTACTCCGCCCGGCGGAACGTAGAGGTAGTCGCCCGCGCCGGCGTCGACCCAGTCCTGGCCGTCGTACATGCGCATTGCTCCGGAAAGTACGAAGAACGACTCGGACATCGTCTTGTGGAAGTGCGGGCCGGGCCCGCCACCTGCTGGGGCGATGTCGACACGGTAGAGGCCGAAATCGCCGTCGGTGGACTTTTGGGTGGCCAGGTAGTGGTATTTGGTGCCCCAAAGCTCATAGTCGGGTGCCTCATCCGCGCGTTTGAGGCGGGCACTGACCTCTCCTTCGTCACCGGTGTAGCGGGGCGGGGGATAGGGAGGCAGTGCGAGCGACATCTTCCTAGTCTGGACCCAGTCTGCTGCGGCTGCTTGCCTGTACTAGCCACCCGTGCTGATCGCCCGGCTCCTCCTCACGCCGCCGCCCGGCGCGCATCGTCGCCAGGCCCGTGCTGATCGCCCGGCTCCTCCTCACGCCGCCGCCCGGCGCGCATCGTCGCCAGGCCCGTGCTGATCGTCCGGCTCCTCCTCACGCCGCCGCCCGGCGCGCATCGTCGCCAGGCCCGTGCTGATCGCCCGGCTCCTCCTCACGCCGCCGCCCGGCGCGCATCGTCGCCAGGCGACCTTGCACTCGGCATAGGCGAGTGCTAAGAATGACATTGGCACTCGCGACTGGCGAGTGCTAGGTCGGGACGGTGAGACTGAGCTTGTCGTGGGTTCCACGACGGTGCTGGTCGTCCGTCGCGGGCACTGCGCCCGGCCAGCGTAAGTAACCGGTGGCCCACACGTGGTCACCCGGTGTCATCCCCAATCCGGAGGAATCTCTTCGCAATGTCCAAGATGATTGCGTACGACGAAGAGGCCCGTCGCGGCCTCGAGCGGGGTCTGAACGCCCTCGCCGACGCGGTAAAGGTGACGTTGGGCCCCAAGGGCCGCAACGTGGTCCTGGAGAAGAAATGGGGTGCCCCCACGATCACCAACGATGGTGTGTCCATCGCCAAGGAGATCGAGCTGGAGGACCCGTACGAGAAGATCGGCGCCGAGCTGGTCAAGGAAGTCGCCAAGAAGACCGACGACGTCGCCGGCGACGGCACCACGACGGCCACGGTGCTGGCCCAGGCGCTGGTCAAAGAAGGTCTGCGCAACGTCGCGGCCGGTGCCAACCCGCTGGGTCTCAAGCGCGGCATCGAGAAGGCGGTCGAGAAGATCACCGAGACGCTGCTCAAGTCGGCCAAGGACGTCGAGACCAAGGAGCAGATCGCGGCCACCGCGGGCATCTCCGCCGGCGACCAGTCGATCGGCGACCTGATCGCCGAGGCGATGGACAAGGTCGGCAACGAGGGCGTCATCACCGTCGAGGAGTCCAACACCTTCGGCCTGCAGCTCGAGCTCACCGAGGGCATGCGGTTCGACAAGGGCTACATCTCGGGCTACTTCGTCACCGACGCCGAGCGGCAGGAAGCGGTCCTGGAGGACCCCTACATCCTGCTGGTCAGCTCCAAGATTTCGACCGTCAAGGACCTGCTGCCGCTGCTGGAGAAGGTCATCCAGGGCGGAAAGCCGCTGCTGATCATCGCTGAGGACGTCGAGGGCGAGGCGCTGTCCACCCTGGTCGTCAACAAGATCCGCGGCACCTTCAAGTCGGTGGCGGTCAAGGCCCCCGGCTTCGGTGACCGGCGCAAGGCGATGCTGCAGGACATGGCCATCCTCACCGGTGGTCAGGTCGTCAGCGAGGAGGTCGGACTCTCACTGGAGACCGCCGACATCTCGCTGCTGGGCAAGGCCCGCAAGGTCGTCATCACCAAGGACGAGACCACCATCGTCGAGGGTGCCGGTGACTCCGACGCCATCGCCGGTCGGGTGGCCCAGATCCGCGCCGAGATCGAGAACAGCGACTCCGACTACGACCGTGAGAAGCTGCAGGAGCGCCTGGCCAAGCTGGCCGGCGGTGTTGCGGTGATCAAGGCCGGCGCTGCCACCGAGGTGGAACTCAAGGAGCGCAAGCACCGTATCGAGGACGCGGTCCGCAACGCCAAAGCGGCCGTCGAGGAGGGCATCGTCGCCGGTGGTGGCGTGGCCCTGCTGCAAGCGGCTCCTGCTCTGGCAGAGCTGAGCCTCTCCGGTGACGAGGCGACCGGCGCCAACATTGTCCGGGTGGCGCTGGAGGCTCCGCTGAAGCAGATCGCCTTCAACTCCGGGTTGGAGCCCGGGGTTGTCGCCGAGAAGGTGCGCAACCTGCCAGCGGGTCACGGTCTGAATGCGCAGACCGGTGATTACGAGGACCTGCTCAAGGCCGGCGTTGCCGACCCGGTGAAGGTCACCCGTTCGGCGCTGCAGAACGCAGCGTCCATCGCGGCGCTGTTCCTGACCACCGAAGCCGTTGTTGCCGACAAGCCGGAGAAGGCGGCCGCTCCCGCGGGCGACCCGACCGGCGGCATGGGCGGTATGGACTTCTAGGTCCGGGTACGAAACGGCCCGGTCTGCTTCGTGCAGGCCGGGCCCTTTCGTGCGCGCACTCAAGGGTGTCGAACAACTGGCTGCGGTCGAGTCGGCGCAGTAGCGGGGCGATTTGGCTGAGGATTAGGAAGCCCTCGCGGGCGTTCGGGGGTGACGTCGTAGTGGCGGTCGAGGCGGCGGCAGTGGTTGATCCAACCGTTGGTGGGTTCGACGACCCAGCGGCGCCGCTGGACCTGGAACCCGCTGGCGGGCTTGGGGCCGGACACGATGTCGATACTGACCCCGGCCTTGGCTGCCGTGACCAGCCGCGACCAGTATGCCCGCACTATCAACAAGGATGTGTCGTTTGAGGCCGTCCACTTTCTTGGCGTCGTCGAACCCGTGCGGACCGGCCACCGGTGATGCCTTGACTGACGATGAGTCCGGGCACGGCCGCGGTGGGTCGTGTTCGTCGACCCGATCGAGTGCGAACCTCACCACGGATCGCGGTGAGCACTTTGGCCCAGATGCCGGCGCGGCACCAGCGTAGGAAATGCTTGTGTGCCGCTGAGCAGCCCACAGTGAAGTCATGCGGTAGGGGCGGCCAGGCGCAGCCGGTGTGAAACCAGCCTGGTTGACGCGGGAACTGACGTTCACACCCCACCAGCGGCCTGAACCGACGACGCCCGAGACAGGGCGGTGGCCGAACACTCAACGAAGTTGTTCGACACGCTTTAAGGTTCTGAGAACACCACGCAGTCGTGCAGGCAGCCCTTGGCCGCCGCGGGGGATTCGGGGTCTGCGTCGCGGTGCAACAGCGCTCGGGTGGGTACGACACCGCAGCGTGCGGTCCCGGAGTCGGAGTCCGTGTCGGAGTGGGCCTCAGCGCGGCCATCGACGATCAGCGAGTAGCCGCCCGGCTCGGTCGGCGGCCACAGCAGGGTGACGTCGCGGCGGTGGGCCAGGTTTCTGAGGGTGCGCCCCCCGATCAGCCCGACATCGACGATTGCCCGGTGTGCGTCGGGGCCCTCGGGGAGATCGCGCAGTACCGGTTCGACCGTCACGGTGTGCACGCGGTAGCCGTCATCGACAGTGATCAGGTAGGCGAACGGGTAGTCGGTCAAAGCGGCGGCCAGCCGCTTGAGGTCTACCTTTTTGGCACCCATGGAATCGAGGATAGGCGGCAGGGCGCTCCGGTGGGGCGTGCGCTACTCCGGCCGGACCGGCAGCTTGATGCCTGTGTCGGGGTCGCCGGGGTCGCGGTCGCCTGTCGGGTAGAAGTTCGACTTGGGGATGCCCGAGCCAGGGGCGGCCGAGTTACCGATGCCCGCGTCACGGGTGGGGGTGTTACGCAAACCTGAGTCGTTAGTGCCCGAATTGTAGACGCCTGTGTAGCTGGTGGCGGCGTTTCGCAGGCCCGCGTTGGCGGCGCTGGTGGCTGTACTGGCGATACCGGCGTTCGGGCTGGCTGATTCGAGGCCGGCGGTCACAGCAGCGGCCGGGGCGGCGCCTGGCGTGGTGGTCGGCATCGGGTTGAGCGCGCTTGCGAGGCCGGGGTTCAGGCCGCCCGTATGTGCCAGGCCCGAGTTGAGGAGGCCCGAGCTCATGGCGGCTGTGCCCAAGCCGCCCGTAGCGTAGCTGGCGGAGTTGACCGGGCCCGCGTCCGTGCCCTCCATGCCGCTGACTTGCGTCCCTGAGTGCCAGAGCCCGGTGTTCATGCTGCCGGCATTGCCGAAGCCCGCGTTGATGCTCCCCGAGTTCCCGAGGCCGGAGTTGAGTAAGCCCGAATTGCCGATGCCCATGTTTCCGCCGCCGGAGTTGAAAAAGCCGACGTTCCCGGTACCCGAGTTGCCGAAGCCGGCGTTGCCGCTACCTGAGTTGAAGCCGCCGAAGCCGATCTGATGATCGCCGGTAAGCCCGAACCCGAAGTCGTTGTTGCCGGTATTGCCGAAGCCGATATTTCCGTCGCCGGTGTTTCCGCTGCCCAGGTTGCCACTGCCGGTGTTTCCGCTGCCGACGTTGCTATTGCCGGTGTTTCCGCTGCCGACGTTGCCACTGCCGGTGTTTCCGCTGCCGACGTTGCTATTGCCGGCGTTTCCGCTGCCGATGGTGCCACTGCCGGTGTTTCCGCTGCCGACGTTGCTATTGCCGGTGTTGCCGAAGCCCAGGTTGATTTGGCCGTTCTTGCCGATGTCGATGCCCAGGCTCCGCAGGACCCGCTGCCAGGGCGCCAGTTGTTCAGCGGCCGCCGACGCGTCGGCGTGGTAACCCGCCATCGCCACCACGTCTAACGCCCACATCTGCTCGTATGCGGCCTCGATGTCCATGATCGCCGGAGCGTTCTGTCCCAACCAGTTCGTGGCCGCCAGCACCTGCACCAGGCCACGATTGGCCGCGACCACCGCGGGCTGCACCGTGGCCATCAGCGCCGCCTCGAAGGCGGTGGCCGTGGCCATGGCCTGTCCGGCCGCCTGTTCCGCCTGGACCGCCGCCGCGCTCAGCCACGCCATGTACTGAGCCGCGACGGCCATCATCGCCGCCGACGACGGACCCAGCCATGAACCACTGGTCAGCTCGGAGGTCACCGAACTGAACGATGCTGCCGACGACAGCAAGTCCTCGGCCAGCCCGTTCCAGGCCGCGGCCGCGGCAAGCAGCGGCCCCGACCCGGGACCGGCGAACATTAGTGCCGAATTAATCTCTGGCGGCAACCACGCGAAATGCGGGTTTGTCACCAAACCAAGCTACCTGGCAGTGCCCGTCGCCGTGGCCGTATCGGCATCCGAAAACTGCTATCTATAAGGGGTTCCACAGGAACCCGCAAGCACTTCAGGCGGGGACCGGAGCGGACTGGCGTCCGCGGACCAGCTTGCCGGGTCGGGCGGCAGTGGGCACACCGTTCTCGGCGATCACCTGACCCGAGACCACGGTCGCGACGTAGCCTTCAGCCGTCTGGTCCAGGCGACGCCCGCCGGCGGGCAGGTCGTAGCTGATGACCGGTTTGTGCAGCCGCAGCGCGGCGTGGTTGATGACGTTGAGGTCGGCTTTGTAGCCGACGGCGATGCGCCCGCGGTCGGCCAGTCCGGCCACCCGGGCCGGAACAGAGGTGAGTTCGCGGACGGCTTCGGCCACCGTGAACCGCCCCGAAGCCCGATCGCGCGCCCAGTGCGTCAGCACGAAGGTCGAGTAGCTGGCGTCGCAGATCATTCCGTAGTGCGCGCCGCCGTCGCCGAGGCCGAGCACCACGTCGTCGCGGTGCAGCAGTTCGCCGACGGTATCCAGCGAGTTGTTCTCCAGATTGCTCGTCGCGACCAGCAGCATGGCATGGCCGTCGTCGTCGAGCAGCCGGTCGTAGGCCTCCTCCATCGGGCTCACCCCACGAGCCCGGGCCCGGGCCGCGATGCTGGTCGACGGGTCGGGTTCGTAACTGGGCTCGTCGCCCAGCGGGAAGATCCAATCCCAGGCCTGGGCCACGTACAGGATCGGATGACCGACGCCAGGCTTATCGGCCAGGATGCGGGCGCGAACTTCGGGCTTGCGCATCTCGGCCACCCGCTGCGCCAGCGGCAGGTGCGCGATCTCGCGGTAGCTCGCGTAGAGCACGAATGGGTTCGCGGTGAGCTGCAGGCCGATGATCAGCCCGATCGGACGTGGCAGCAGCTGTGCGGTAAAGAAGCCAGCTGCTCCTGCCTTTTTATTGGCCTTCTCGACCATGGTGATGGCGTCCGGCCATGTCGGGTCGCCTGCGTTGGCGACAACCAGGGTGAAGGTGACCGGCAGCCCGACATCCTCGGCGACGTCGAACACCGTCTGCAGCACGGGTTGGTAGCCGCCGGCCGGAATGTCGGGCACGAATTGCAGCAGGCCGCCGCCGCCGTCGACGACGCCTTTGGCGATCTCTTCGATCTCCTCGCGGGCGGCGTCATAGCTGGGGATCGGCGAACCGCTCTCGGTCTTATGAATCGTCAGCCGTGAGGACGCGAAGCCCAGCGCCCCGATCTCGATCGCCTCCTTGGCCAGCGTCCGCATCTTCGCGAGATCCTCGGCCGTAGCCGGCTCGCGGTCAGCGCCGCGTTGACCCATCACGTAGACGCGCAGCGGGGAATGCGGGAGATAAGCGGCTACGTCAATATCGCGTTTGCCTGCGTCCAGCGCATCCATGTACTCGGGGAAGGTTTCCCAGGTCCACGGCAGCCCGTCGGTCATCACGACGCCGGGAATGTCCTCCACACCGGCCATCACGTCGACGAGCACGTCATGGTCTTCCTTGCGGCACGGCGCGAAGCCGACCCCGCAGTTACCCATCACTACCGTGGTCACTCCGTGCGCCGACGACGGCGTCAGCCGGTCCGACCAGATGGCCTGGCCGTCATAGTGGGTGTGCAGGTCGACGAAGCCCGGGGTCACCAGCAGCCCGGTCGCGTCGACTTCCCGTTTGGCAGTGGCGCCATTTACGGCACCTACCGCTTTGATGACCCCGTCCTGCACCGCAACGTCGCCGACGTACGGCTCACCTCCCAGCCCGTCGACGATGGTGCCATTGCGGATGAGGAGGTCGTAGGTCATCTAAATAATCTACGACCGTGTCGGTGGGTCGTGCCAGGATCGTTGCGTGATCGACCACATGGGAATCAACTGCGCCGACAGGGACAGATAGGGGGCGAAAGCACAAGAGTTCTACGACACGGTGCTGGACGTGCTGGGCTTGTCGCGACAGATGGATTTCGGCGTGGCCATCGAATACGGCCGTGACGGCAAACCGTCATTCTGGATCTCCGGTGGCTCGGGAATGGGGCCCGATCGGGAGTCCACCTCGCGTTGGAAGCCGCCGACGAAGACGCGGTGCGCACTTTTCACGAGGCGGCGCTGGGCCAGGGTGCCGAGTCGTTGCCTGCGCCACGGCTCTGGCCCGAATATCACCCCGCTTACTTCGGCGCCTTCGTGCGCGACCCCGACGACAATAACGTCGAAGCGGTCTTTCACCTCGCGTAGGGTCGCCGGTATGTCAGGCAACGCCGAGGCCACCCAGGAGCTGCTGCGCGACGCGTTCACCCGGTTGATCGAACACGTCGACGAGCTCACCGACGGGCTCGGTGACGAGGTATCCAACTACCGGCCGACTCCCCGCGCCAACAGCATCGCGTGGTTGATCTGGCACAGCGCCCGGGTGCAGGACATTCAGGTCGCTCATGTCGCCGGTGTCGAACAGGTGTGGACCCGCGACGGCTGGGTGGATCGCTTCGGGCTAGACCTGCCGCGGTACGACACCGGCTACGGGCACAGTGCCGAAGACGTGGCCAAGGTGCGGGCACCGGCCGACCTGCTGTCCGGCTATTACCACGCGGTGCACAAGCTCACCCTCGAGTACATCACCAGCGTGACCGCAGATGAGCTGTCCCGCATCGTGGACAGCAGCTGGAACCCGCCGGTGACTGCCGGCGCGCGGTTGGTGAGCATCATCGACGACTGTGCACAGCACCTCGGGCAGGCCGCCTACGTGCGAGGGATCGCACCGTAGGTTTCGAGGGAATGAAGTTCTAAGGCATGCGATTCGCGGCTGCGATGTCCAAGTTGGTGTGCTGGGTGGCTACCACGGTTGCGCTGGCGGTGGCGATCCCGGTGGCGTGGGCGCAGATGAACATTGTCGATGAGGATGGCTACGCCGCGATGGCGCAGAAAGCGGCTGGCGATCCGGCTCTGCAGTCCGCCATGGCGGCTGAACTCACCACCCGGGCGATGACGCTCATCGCCGAGCGCGGTGGGCGGCGCTACCCGATCGACAGCTCGGTGGTGCACGATGCCGCCACCGCATTCACCGCCGGCCCCTCGTTTCCGCCGCTGTTCGCCCAGGTGAACCGGGCCGCGCACAGCTGGTTGTTCAGCGAGCCGCGGTCCGGTCAGAACGGTGAGCAATGGATGGTCGACGTGGCGCCGATGCTCAAAGACAGCTCGTTACAGCAGATGTTGAGCAGCTACAACGTGAAGGTGCCCGAGACGCTGAAGGTGCCGCTGACGGTATCGGTGCCGCAGCCGGTGCGACAGGGACAGCTGAGGCGGCTCGCCGTTTGGGGTCCCTGGGTGAGCATCGGCGCAATAGCCGCGAGCGCCGTCTGCGCGCTGCTGACGCTGGTTGCGGCGCGCGGCCGCGGCAAGGCGCTGACCAGCCTCGGCGTCTCTGCGCTGCTTGTCGGTGCAGCCGGCTGGGCTGGTATCGAGGTGGGCAGTCGGTATATCAACGGCGCGCTCAATCGAACTACCGGCGACATCCGCCGGATGGCCGACGCGATGGTCGACAACGCCGAGGGCAGCCTGCACCTGTGGCTCAATCTGACGCTGGTTGTCGGTGCGGCGCTGGTGGTATTCGGCGTGCTCGTCGCAATGCTGGGCAGCTTCTTGAAGAAGGCTTAGCAATCTCGACGTAGCGCAGGGATCACCCGAGCGGCAACTCAGCCAAAATCGTGCCGGTCGGCTTCGGCGACCCGATGCCGGGTTCGACGGTGAACGCCAGAGCGGTCGAGCTTCCGAGGTCGGCGAGCGTCGCCTTCGTCGAGGGTGCCACCGCCGCGGTGCCCATCGTGCCCGCCGATGTCGGACCGTTAGCGCCCAGCAGCCACATCTGATACACGGTGCCCGGGGACGGCGGCGCCACATTGTTCATCACCAGCACACCCGCATTGCGGTCACGGGAGAACATCACCGTGGCCGTCCCGGCGCCGAGCGGACTAGAGACCGTCCGCACATCCGGTGCCGCCAGAATCTGCTCGGCGACCGTGGGCGTCGGCGACGGCCGCATCAGCACCCCGAGACCGAACGCCGCCAGCCCCACCGCTATGGCCGCTGCGGAGGCGAAAACCCTGGTACGCCAGAGTGACTGGCGACTGGTGTCAGGCTTCACCGCAGCCAGCACAGCCGCGCGCAAATGTTCCGGCGGTTCGGTGATGGTTGCCGCCGACACGACCGCCATCGTCTCGCGCACGGCACGAACTTCGTCGACAAAGGCTGCAGCGACAGGCGAGGGTGCAGAGGCGACCCGCCGGTCGATGTCGGACAGCTCCGCATCGGGCACGGCGTGCAGGGCATACGGGGTTGCCAGCTCGAGCAGTTCGAAGTCGGTCGGCTCAGTCACGAGCGCCGCTCCTTCTCATCGCTTCGCTCTGCATCGTCGCCGGCGCGGTCATGACACGTCCAGGCAGTTGCGCAGGCCGCGCAGCGCGTCGCGCATGCGTGATTTGATCGTCGACAGGTTGGCGGCCAACCGCTGCGACACTTCGGCATACGTCAGCCCGCCGTAGTAGGCCAGTTCGATGCACTGCCGCTGGGTATCGGTCAACCCCTCCAGGCACTCGGTGACCCGGCGCCGCTCATCACCGGCGATCGCCGAGTCGGCGACGACGTCACTAGCAGGGTCGACATTGGCCGCGCCGTAGCGCGATTCCCGCTGGCTGCCGGCCTGCTCGGCGCGTACCCGATCGACGGCGCGCCGATGAGCCATGGTCAGCAGCCAGGCCAGTGCGGAACCTTTGGCAGAGTCGAAGTCCGACGCGTTCCGCCACACCTCGAGATATATCTCCTGGGTGGTTTCTTCGCTGTACCCGGTATCACGCAGCACCCTGGTCACCAGTCCATACACGCGGGTCCTGGTTTGGTCGTAGAACGCAGCGAACGCGGCGTTGTCGCGATGCGCGACCCGTCGCAACAATGCGTCCAGGTCACTGTTCAGCCGCGGCGGTCCGGTCATTGATTGGTAGCCTATCGCCAGCCGGTGTGGCTCTGCGGGCGACCGGTACGCGAGTGTCATCACCGACGCGCCGATCGTGGCGGCCGGGGCACGAAATATGCCGTCCGCCGCTGGTATTCGGCAAAGCCGGGACGGTCCTTCATGTACTTCTCGGTCAGCCGGGCCCCGCTCACGTCGACCAGGAAGTACGTCATCAGCAGCGGTGAGCCCACGGTGGCCAGGGGCACCCAGCCGTTGATCGTGATCAGCCACAAGCCCCACCAGACGCAGGCGTCGCCGAAGTAGTTGGGGTGGCGCGTCCAGGCCCACAAGCCCCGGTCCATAATGGCCCCGCGATTGGCCGGGTCGGACTTGAATACCCGCAGTTGCCGATCACCGACCGCTTCAAAGGTGACACCGACAAACCACACGGCCAAGCCCAACCCGGTGACAGCCAGTAACGGCTTCGGCGTCGGACCGGTGACCGCGGATAGCTGCAGCGGGAATGAGATGAACAGCCCCATGAGGCCCTGCGTGACGAAGACCTTGCGCACCACCTGAACCGCCGTGGCACCGCGCAGCAGTTGGGCGTAGCGGGGATCCTCACCCTTACCGGCCGTCTTGCGGTAGATGTGCCAGCTCAGCCGCAGACCCCAGATCGACACCAGCGCCAGCAGCAGCCACCGGCGCGTCGGGTCGCCGTGGCCGAGTATGGCTGCGACGGCAGCCACGGCCACGAAACCCACACCCCAAGCGACGTCGACGACGTTGTAGCGGCCGAGCTTCCTGCCGATCACGAACGTGACCGAATGCACGACGGCCAGCGCCAAAGCCGAAGCGCCCGAAACCATCAAGATGGCGGCGTCGTTCACCGGACACCCCTACGTTCGAACGTCCACTGGTAGACATCCAGATAGTCCGACCGGAACCCCGCCTCCGAGTAGGCCAGGTACAGTTCCCACATCCGTCCGAACACCTCGTCGAAGCCCAAGCGTGCCAACTCATCTCGCCGCTGCATGAATCGCTCCCGCCAGAGCCGCAGGGTCTCGGCGTAATGCGGTCGCAGCGAGGCCGTGTCCACCGTGCGCAAGCTGGTGTGGCGCTCGGTGATTCCGACGATGGCCTGCGTGGACGGTAGCAATCCGCCCGGGAAAATGTACTTCTGCACCCAGGTGTGTGTGTTGCGGCTGGCCAGCATCCGGTCGTGCGGCATGGTGATCGCCTGAATCGCTACCCGGCCCCCTGGCCGCACCAGCTTTTCGAGCGCGGCGAAATACCGCGGCCACGCGCGGTATCCGACTGCCTCGATCATCTCGACCGAGAGCACTGAGTCATAACACCCATCGACGTCGCGGTAGTCGCACAAGTCGATCTGGACCAGGTGGGACAGGCCCGCCGCGGCGACCCGCTGACGCGCCAGCCGCTGCTGCTCGACCGACAGGGTCACCGAGCGCACGTGCGCTCCGCGGGCGGCCGCTCGGATGCACAACTCGCCCCATCCGGTGCCGATCTCGAGCACCCGGCTGCCGTTCCGGACTCCGGCCATATCGAGCAGCCGGTCGATCTTGCGGCGTTGGGCTGCGGCCAAATCGGGCCACGCTACTGGTTGGGAGGCCGGCAGGTCGGAGAACAGCGCGCTGGAATACGTCATGGTCTCGTCGAGGAACTCGGCGAACAGCTCGTTCGACAGGTCATAGTGCTCGGCGACGTTGCGGCGAGCCTGATCTCGGCTCGGGTCCCGCCAACTGGGTTGAAACGCCGGCGCGATCGGTCGGAGCCTTTGCAGCGAGCGCGGCACCAGGTCGGCCACCGACTCTGCGAGCACCGTCAACACCTGGGTGAGGTCTTGCGATGACCATTCGCCCGCCATGTAGGACTCGCCGAAGCCGATCAGGCCGTGGCGCCCGATCCGTCGGGCCATTGCGTCCGGCTCATGAATCATCAGGGTCGGCAAAGTCCGGTCGGCGGCGCCGATCACAGTTCCGTCCGGGTAGACCAGTCGTAGCGGCAGGCGGGCGGCCGCGCGACGCAGCAGCCGGTCCGCGATTGTCGCCGATACTGCGGCGACCGGGCCGGACGGCACCTTCGCGACCGCCGGCCAGCGCCCCGAATCGATTGTCGCCGCAGGCGTCCGGATGGTTTCTCGGGTGGTTTGCACGCTCATCGCGGTACCACCGGCACTCGACGTAACCACAACTTGATCCCCTGTATCCGGATACGGGCGGCCACCACCAACGGGGCCAGCGGTGAAATGAACTGCATAATCGCAACTTGTTTCGTCGTCGCCGGTCGCCGCTCTCCGCGGAGGTTGGCGACGAACGCCTGCCGGCGCTCGCGGTGGAGCGCCACCGTGACGTCGACCTCACGATCGGGTCGTGGTGCCTGCACCAGGTAGTAACCGTCGACCTGATTGAACGGCGAGACGTAGAACTTCTTGGCCGTCACCACCGGCAGATCCGCCGGTGGTAGCAGGTAGGCGTGGCGTTCGCCGTAGGTGTTGTGCACCTCGGCTATCACATGGCGCAGGCGGCCGTCGCGGTCGTGGCACCAAAAGACGCTTATCGGGTTGAAGACGTATCCGAAGACGCGTGCCTGTAGCAGCGCGGTGACGCGGCCGTCGGGCACGGCAACGTCGCGATCAGCGAAGAAGGCGTCCAGCCGGTCGCGCAGCGAGCCATCCGGCGGGTTAGCAAAGTGGTCGTCGGCGCGGAATCGCGCGAACGATCGCAGCCACCAGGGCAGCCGGGGGAGCTCGTCGACGTCGACATACCAGCTGTAGCTTCGGTATTCGAACGAGTGGTGCACCGGGGCCTGCCGTGAGTGGGTGATGGTGGTGCGGTAGATCGCCGGAGTCAGCACGTCACCACCGCCTCCCGGCGGGTTGCTGCCGGCCAGTCGGCGCCGAGTCGCCGGGCCGCGCGCAGTCCCGAAGCGGCGCCGTCCTCGTGGAATCCCCAGCCGTGGTAGGCGCCGGCGAATACCACCCGATCGTCATCGAGGGTCGGCAATAAGCGTTGGGCTGCAACCGATTCCGGTGTGTACAGCGGGTGGCTGTAGGTCATCTCGGCAATCACCGACTTTGGATCAACCCGGTCTTGGCCGCCGAGAGTCACCAGAAAGCGTCGGTTGCCGCTGATGCGCATCAACCTGCTGATGTCGTAGCTGACCGCCACCTGGTCCTTCCCGGGTGTCACCAGGTAATTCCAGGATGCCCGGGCACGGCGGTGGCGGGGCAGTACCGACTCGTCGGTGTGCAGCTGGGCGCGGTTGGTCGAGTAGGGAATCGCTCCCAGGACGGCACGCTCCCACTGTGTCGGGTCGTCGAGCAACAGCAGCGCCTGGTCGGGGTGGACGGCGATGACGGCCGCGTCGAAAAGCCGCGGCGCGCTGTTACCGGCTTGCACCAGCACGCCGTCTGGCGCCCGCCGCAGCGAATGCACTCCTGTGCCCGTCGACACCTCGTCGAGCCTAGATGCAATGGCCTGCACGTAGTGAGCCGAACCACCGGTTACCGTGCGCCACGTCGGCGACCCGAAAACCGACAACATGCCGTGATGGTGGAGGAAGACGAACAGATACCGGGCCGGGTAGCGCAACGCATCGTCGCCGGCGCACGACCACACCGCGGCCACCAGGGGCGTGATGAAGTAGTCGACGAAGAACGACGAGAAGCGGTGCCGGTTGAGGAACGCTTCCAGCGTTTCCAGGTCCTGGCCAGCACTGTCGGCGCTGTCGTGCAGCACTCGGGAGGCGGCGCGGTGGAAGCGGAGGATCTCGGCGAGCATCAGCAGGTAGCGCGGCCGAAGCGACTGCCGGCATGCGAACAGCCCCTGGACTCCCAGGGCGCCGGCGTATTCGAGCCCGATGTCGTCGGCTCGCACCGACATCGACATATCCGACTCCTGGGTGGCCACACCGAGTTCGATGAACAATCGGCAGAGCGTTGGGTAGGTCCGGTCGTTGTGTACCAGGAACGCCGAGTCGACGCCGACGACCGTGCCGTCACCGCTGTCCAGATAGTGGGTGTGGGCGTGGCCGCCGAGCCGCGCGTCTGCCTCGTACAGGGTGACTCGGTCCTGTCCGGACAGCACGTAGGCGGCGGTGAGGCCGGCGACGCCACTGCCGATAACTGCTACCGAGCGCCCCGGGGGGCCCAAGGGATGTATCTGCTGCACATCAGGTATTCGGAGCCGCCAGCCGCTCGGATGGCCCAGCCGGCCGCTCGGGCGGCCGAGTTGGCCAGCTCTACCGTTCGCCGCTGATAGTCAAGGACCGATCCGTGGGTTGGGCTGCGCTGGGTACCACCGGGGTTCGGGCAGGCCGGGAACGCACTCTCATCGGCCACCAGAACCAGCGGCCCAGCAGCGCGGCGATGGACGGCGTCATGAAGGCGCGCACGATCAGAGTGTCAAACATCAGGCCCAGACCGATGGTGGTACCGACCTGGCCGATAACCCGCAGATCGCTGACGGCCATGGACGCCATGGTGAACGCAAACACCAGACCGGCGTTCGTCACGACCTTGCCGGTACCGCCCATCGCACGAATGATGCCGGTCTTTAATCCGGCGCCGATTTCCTCTTTGAACCGGGAAACCAACAATAGGTTGTAGTCAGATCCGACGGCCAAGAGAACGATGACGGACATCGCAAGCACCATATAGTGCAACTGAATAGCGAGAATATGCTGCCACAACAGCACGGATAGTCCAAAGGAAGCGCCCAGTGAAAGCGCCACCGTTCCGACGATTACTGCGGCGGCAACAAAGGCGCGGGTGAGGATCAGCATGATAATGAAAATGAGGCAGAGCGAAGAAATTACCGCAATCAGAAGGTCCCATTTGGCGCCCTCGGCGATGTCATTGAAGACGGCCGCCGTGCCGGCCACGTAGATCTTGGCGTCCTCCAATGGGGTTCCCTTGAGTGACTCCTCGGCCGCCGTGCGTATCGCGTTGATACTTGCGATGCCCTCGGGCGTTTGGGGATCTCCTCTGTGCAAAATGATGAAGCGGGCCGCGTGTCCGTCGGGTGACAGGAACGAGTTCATGGCGCGTTTGAAGTCGGCGTTTTTGAAGACCTCGGGCGGAAGGTAGAACGAGTCATCGTTCTTTGCGGCGTCGAAAGCTTTCCCCATGGCGTTCGCGTTTTCGCTCATCTCGTTCATCTGATCGTAGATGCCGGACATGGTGCTGTGCATGGTCAGCATCATGATCCGCATGTTTTCCATCGTTTCGATCATCGGCGGGAACGTTGCGAGCATCTGGGGCATCAGCAGGTCCAGGTTTTTGATGTCACCCACGAGGGTATTTAGTTTTTCGTCGATCTGGTCCAGGCCGTCCAGCGCGTCGAATATCGATCTCAACGACCAGCAGATCGGAATATCGAAGCAATGCTTTTCCCAGTAAAAGTAGCTGCGGATCGGCCGCCAGAAATCGTCAAAGTCCGCGATGTGGTCGCGCAGCTCATTGGTGATTTGCTGCATCTCCACGGTGTCAATGACCATGCGGTGGGTATTTGTGGCGAGCTGCGTCATCAAGTCGTACATGCGCTTCATCGTCGCGATGGTCGTGGCCATGTCGTCGGCCTGCTTCAGCATGTCGTTCATCCGGTCGCGCTGGTATTTCATGGTCTGCACCTGGCCGGCGTTTTGCATGCTGATCTGAAACGGTATCGACGTGTGGTCCATCGCCGTTCCATCGGGCCTGGTTATTGCTTGGACCCGGGAGATTCCCGGAACGTGGAAGATTCCTTTGGCCAGTTTATCCAGGATCAGAAAGTCTGCCGGATTTCGCATATCATGATCCGACTCGATCATCAAAATCTCGGGCTTCATCCGGGCCTGGGAGAAATGGCGATCCGCGGCTGCAAATCCCTCGTTCGCGGGTATGGAGGTGGGTAGATAGGCCCGGTCGTTGTAGCTGTTTCGGTATCCGGGCAGAGCGAGCAGGCCGACGAGGGCGATGGCGCAGGTGGCGGCGAGAACGGGCAGAGGCCAGCGAACCACCACCGTGCCGACCCGTCGCCAGCCACGAACCTTGAGCACCCGCTTGGGGTCGAACAGACCGAAACGGCTGCCGACGACCAGAACTGCCGGCCCCAGTGTCAAAGCGACCAACACTGCGACCAGCATCCCCACCGCACAGGGGATGCCCAGGGTTTCGAAGTAGGGCATCC
The DNA here is from genome assembly GCA_963763005.1 of uncultured Actinomycetota bacterium. Classification (GTDB taxonomy): domain Bacteria; phylum Actinomycetota; class Actinomycetes; order Mycobacteriales; family Mycobacteriaceae; genus Mycobacterium. The sequence continues at coordinate 155,443 of CAVXMI010000002.1, read as the reverse complement.
GAGCGAACTTGAGGCAGAACGTCGCACCCGCAATTGTCAATCCCGAGCCCAGAATGACGTGGGCGGTTCCGCGGTACATGGTGTAGAAGGCCGCTTCTTTGTCCTCGCCGGCCTGGCGCGCCTCTTGGTATCGCCCGAAGATGAATATCCCGTAGTCCGTGCCGGCCGCGATTGCCAGCGAAGTGAGCAGGCTGACCGCAAAGGTGGAAAGTCCGATAGCCCCGATATGCCCGAGAAGCGCGACGACTCCCCGCGCCGCGGTCAATTCGAACCCGACCGTGAGCAGCAGCACAATCACGGTGATGACCGAGCGGTAGACGAGTAGCAACATAGTGAAAATCACCGCGAGGGTTGTCACGGTGATCTTGATCATGGATTTGTCGCCACTCTTGTGCATATCTGCGATGAGCGCTGACGGCCCGGTGACCCAAGTCTTGATCCCGGGCGGAGCAGGCGTCGCTGCGACGATCTTGCGGACTGCGTCGACGGATTCATTGCCCAGCGGCTCGCCTTGGTTTCCGGCGAGATTCAATTGGACATACGCGGCCTTACCGTCGTTGCTTTGTGCGCCCGCCGCCGTGAGCGGATCCCCCCAGAAGTCCTGGACGTGCTGGACGTGCTTCTTGTCGTCTCTCAAGTTATGAATCAGAACGTCGTAATACTTGTGGGCTTCGTCGCCGAGGGGCTGGCTGCCCTCCAAGACGATCATCGCCGAACTGTCGGTATTTCCTTCGTGGAACACCTGGCCTATGCGCTTCATCGCCTTGTATGACGGCGCATCCCTAGGGCTCAGCGATACCGATTGCTCTTGCCCCACTACTTCCAGCGACGGGACGAAAACGCTGAGCGCGACGCAGATTGCCAGCCACCCGAGGATGACGGGCACCGCAAACGCGTGGAGCATCCTCGCGATGAACGGCTTTTCGGTGTGGATGCGGGTGTCCGGGTCGTTCGCGTATTTGATAGTCACGCGGATTTCACCAGGCAGTAGGTGTAGGCGTTGACCTCGTTGGAAACCCTCTCCGCTTTGACGACGCCATCCACGATGATCCGACAACCAATGCTGTCGCTATTGCCTTGCGCCACGATGTTTCCCATTACTGCTGCCAAGTTTGTCGTGACATGCAACGACCAAGGCAAGACTGCTCCATCAACGCGTCGTGGGTCGGAATTGACATCGAAATAGCTGATGTCGGCGACTGTTCCGGGCGGTCCGAAGACTTCATAGGTCAGCTGTTTGGGGTTGAAAGGTTTGCTGTTGTCGAGATTGCTGTCGGAATACGACTCACGCTTTTCAGAAGCGAAGAAGCCGCGGACCCGGTGCACGGTGAACCCCCCGACGATGACCACCGCCAGGATCACCAGTGGGATCCATGCCCGCGACAGCACCTTGAAAATCTCAAGTCCCCTTCACCGGTTGTGATTGCTACGGCCGGACGACACGTCGCCGGTTGGAACATGTTCAACTTCAGATCGCCGCGCTGCGCAGGACGGCCAGCACGTAGATCCCGGTGGCTACGGCAGCTCCGGCCTGATCATTTCGGGTCACCCTGAGTCACCTCCGGCCGGCGACGCGATGGCGAGCGCGCAGCCAAGCCTTACCCGAGTAAATCATGGCGGTGGGTGGGATTGTCGACTCCTTCCCCGCGCTTGGCAGTGTAACGCATATCACGTGCGTAACGGCAAGCCACCTCGTTGGTTTCCCTCCCGCAAATCACGCGATGTGCGTTATCCTCTGGCGGTGGCGCAACTCACCTTCCGGCGCGCCCGCACCGAAGAGAACAAGCGCCAGCGTGCCGCGGCGCTGGTTGAAGCCGCGCGCTCGCTGGCATTGGAGACCGGCGTTGCGTCGGTGACCTTGACCGCAGTCGCCGGCCGCGCCGGAATTCACTACTCCGCGGTGCGCCGCTATTTCACCTCGCATAAAGAAGTCCTGCTGCATCTCTCCGCCGAGGGGTGGGTGCGGTGGTCGGCCACCGTATCCGAGAAGTTGGCCGAGTCCGGTCCAAAGTCGCCATCGCGGATCGCCGAGACGCTGGCCAACGCTCTGGCCGATGACCCGCTGTTTTGCGACCTGCTGGCTAACCTGCACCTCCACCTTGAGCACGAGGTGGACGTGGAAAGAGTTATCGAGGTCAAGCGGATCAGTACCGCTGCCACCCTCTCGCTCGCTGATTCGATTGAGAACGCGTTGCCGGCGCTCGGGCGTTCGGGGGCACTCGACATGTTGTTAGCCGCGTACTCGCTGGCGGCCACGCTCTGGCAGATCGCCAACCCTCCTGAGCGCCTCACCGACGCCTATGCCGAGGAGTCGGAAGTTGTTCCGCCCGAGTGGAACTTGGACTTTGCATCCGCTCTGACCCGCCTGCTGACTGCCACGTGCATCGGCCTCATCTCTGGACCGTCATGAACAGGAAAGGAGACCAGGACGCTGTGGCTTGGCGAACTGCAACCGGTGAGGACGATGCCGAGGTCTATGAGGGCTCGGGAACGGACCAGACCGCGCAACCTTCTGCCCCGGCGTCTAAGATGCTTAGCGCACCAAATAATCCAGCGGGATGGCAACGGCGGTCGGCGTTTTCGCCAAAAGCGACGTGGCGGCCGAGGCGGTCGAAAGGGCGGAGGGGCGCCCGGGTAGCGGAAGGTGATCGGATGGCTAGGATTCCTGTTGCCGCCGCGCTGAAGAAAGTATGGATTTTACTGGTCGTCGTGGCCGTGATCGCGGTGGCGGGTTTCAGCGTCTATCGGCTCCGCGGCATCTTCGGCGTGCACGACAATCACGCCAATACCAGCGGCATCTCCGATGAGATCAAGCCGTTCAACCCCAAACACGTGGTCTACGAGGTTTATGGCCCTCCCGGGACCGTGGCGAACATCAACTACCTGGACATCAATGCCACGCCGCAGCGGGCAAGCAACGTGCCGTTGCCCTGGACGCTTTCGGTCACCACGACACTTCCCTCGGTGAGCGTCAACGTTGTGGCGCAGGGCGACAGTGACCAGATCGGCTGCCGGATCATCGTGAATGACGTAGTCAAAGACGAAAGGTCCGTGAACGGAGTGGACGCTCAAACCTTCTGCATAGTGAAGTCCGCATGACCGACAACCAGGCTGCGCAGCTCCCGCACATGCCAGTCTTTGCACGGACGGTTCACCAGCTTCGCCGTGCCGATCGTCCTCGCCTGGATAGGACTCGTCGTCGTCCTCAGTGTCTTCGTCCCATCGCTGGACTCAGTCGCCGAAGAACACACCGTGTCGATGAGCCCCCAAGACGCGCCATCGATGCAGGCGATGAAACGCATCGGCAAAGTGTTCAACGAATTCAACAGCGACAGCTCGGTCATGATCGTGCTGGAAGGCGACAAGCCGCTTGGCGCTGACGCCCACCATTTCTACGACCAGATCATCCAGAAGCTCGAGGGGGACAAGAAGCACGTCCAGCACATCCAGGACTTCTGGGGGGATCCGCTTACCGCCGCCGGCTCGCAAAGCAACGACGGCAAGGCCGCCTATGTACAGGTGTATCTCGCCGGTAACCAGGGCGAGAGCTTGGCCACCGAGTCCGTCTTGGCAGTCCGCAAGATCGTGGACAGTGTGCCTTCGCCGCCCGGGGTCAAGGCCTATGTCACCGGTGCAGCGGCGTTGATGGCCGATCAGCACTCGGCCGGGCACAAGAGCGTCCAGAGGGTCACGATGATCACCTTCGCGGTGATCATCGTGATGCTGCTTTGGGTATACCGTTCTTTGATCACCGTGATCAGCGTCCTGTTTATGGTGGGAATTGAGCTGATGTCGGCTCGGGGGATCGTCGCTTTCTTGGGCTATAACAACATCATCGGACTATCGACATTTGCGGTTAACCTATTGGATTGTTGGCCATCGCGGCCGGGACAGACTATGCGATATTCATTCTCGGGCGATATCAAGAGGCGCGTGGACTGGGCGAGGGCCGCGAAAACGCCTTCTACACCATGTTCCACGGAACCGCGCACGTCGTTCTGGGATCGGGTCTGACCATCGCCGGTGCGATGTATTGCCTCAGCTTTACCCGGCTGCCCTACTTCGAGTCGCTTGGCGTGCCGTGCGCCGTGGGAATGCTTGTCGCTGTTATTGCCGCACTCACCTTGGGTCCGGCCGTACTTACCGTCGGCAGTTTCTTCAAACTGTTCGATCCCAAGCGGAAGATGAGGACGCGGGGATGGCGACGGGTGGGCACCGCTATTGTCCGCTGGCCCGGGCCAATTCTGGCGGTGTCCGTCGGGATCGCCCTCATCGGGCTGCTCGCGTTGCCCGGCTATCAAACGAATTACGACAATCGGCTGTATCTACCTCAGGACACCCCCGCGAATGTCGGATACGCCGCCGCCGAACGCCATTTCCCTTCATCCCGGCTGAACCCGGAATTGCTGATGATCGAGACCGATCACGATATGCGCAATCCGGCGGATATGCTCGTGTTGGACAGAATTGCGAAGGGCGTCTTTCACACCCCGGGTATTGCACGCGTCCAGGCAATAACCAGACCACTGGGAACGCCGATCGAGCACACGTCGATACCGTTCCAGATCAGCATGCAGAACACAACGCAGGTCGAAAACCAGCAGTACATGCATGAACGCATGAAGGACATGCTTAAACAGGCCGACGCGATGCAGGAGTCGATCGACACCATGCAGCGCATGTACAACATCATGACCAAGATGGTGGCCACTACACACCACATGGACGGCCTGACGCATGACATGGTGGACATTACGAACGAATTGCGGGATCACATCGCCAATTTTGATGACTTCTGGCGACCGATTCGCAGCTACTTCTACTGGGATAAGCACTGCTTCGACGTCCCCATCTGCTGGTCGCTGCGGTCGATATTCGACGCGCTCGACGGTCTGGACCAGCTCACCGAAAAGCTGACAGATCTCTCCCACGATTTAGACCAGCTGGACACATTGATGCCGCAGATGCTCGCCCAGCTCCCGCCGCAGATCGCGACCATGAAGACCATGAAGACGATGATGCTGACCATGCACAGCTCGATGTCGTCGCTGTATGACCAGATGGACGTGATGAGCCAAAACTCGACCGCCATGGGTAAGGCTTTTGATGCGGCCAAGAACGACGACTCGTTCTACATACCGCCGGAAGTCTTCGACAATCCCGACTTCAAGCGTGGTCTGAAGATGTTCCTGTCGCCCGACGGTCACGCGGCCCGTTTCATCATCTCCCATGAGGGAGATCCGGCCAGTTCCGAAGGCATCTCGCACGTCGATCCGATCAAGAACGCGGCAAAGGAAGCCATCAAGGGCACCCCCCTAGAAGGCGCCAAGATCTATCTCGCCGGCACTGCCGCGGTGTACAAGGACATGCGCGACGGGTCCAAGTACGACCTTATGATCGCGGGAATAGCTGCGGCCAGCCTGATTTTGATCATCATGCTGATCATCACTCGAAGTCTGGTTGCCGCGATCACCATCGTGGGTACGGTGCTGATTTCGTTGGGCGCTTCTTTCGGACTGTCTGTGCTCCTGTGGCAGGACATCATTGGCTTCAAACTGCACTGGATGGTGCTGGCAATGTCCATCATCTTGATGTTGGCTGTGGGATCCGACTACAACCTGCTGCTGGTTTCCCGTTTCAAAGAGGAAATCGGTGCCGGGTTGAAAACCGGAATCATCCGGTCGATGGCCGGTACCGGCGCGGTGGTGACGTCTGCGGGTCTGGTTTTCGCCGCCACCATGGCATCGTTCATATTCAGCGACTTGAAGGTCGTCGGGCAGGTCGGTACCACCATTGGTCTGGGTCTGTTGTTCGACACCCTGATCGTGCGCTCGTTCATGATGCCGTCCGTCGCGGCGCTGCTGGGGCGGTGGTTCTGGTGGCCGCAACAGGTACGCACTCGTCCCGCCAGTCAGCTGCTGCGGCCGTTCGGACCCCGTCCGCTGGTTCGCGCCCTGCTGCTGCCCAGGGACAGTGACTCGCCTGATTCACCGAACACCGATAGATTCCCGGTGACCACCCCGCACTACTAAGGGGCTGGGTCGCCAGACCCCGTGTAATCCTTTCGGCCTTCCAAGGGCTGACCGCGAATTCGACTACGCCGCCGGTGCGGAAAAGGCACTCGATGAAGCGAAAGCGAAGGGCGGGACCGTTGTCGGCATGCGCAGCGATCGGGACGCCGTCTTCAGTGATTCTGACTGACTAGCTCACATGGCAACGACGTCGCGCATGATGTCACTCAGTTCGGACACCGGGGCCCCGCACGTCAGGCAGGACCCGACTTTTATCAAACCAGTGCGCACCGCCGTGGCTGTGGATTTCGGTTAGCGCTTGAGCGAGGTCGTCGGGTAGGGGGTCGGCGGCGGTCAGTGTTTGTTGTCCTGCTTGGATGGTGATGGTGCGGTAGCGGCGTGTGGTCTGGACGAATTGCTTTATGCTCCAACCGGTTTGGTGTTCGGTTCAGTGGCTGACGGCCAGTGTGGCGAACGCGATACTTAGGTGCGCTTCGATTGATTCGCGTTTGTGGTGATAGATCGGCCGGCCTGCAGGTCGTGTTTGGACATGCGGAAGCTTTTCTCGATGCGCCAAATCTTTCCTCTACTTTTTGCGCCTGTTTGCTGGACCCACCGGTTGGGGCAGGGCATGATGAGCTTTCGCGAGCACCTTCAACGACCTGATCAATCTCGGCCGCCCGCTCAGTGGCCTGGGCTTGGGAGCAGGAAGACATGCCGGCTATCGACGCGAATCCATTCCCTTACGAATTCGACATCAATCATGTAGCGCTGGTTTGTATCGACATGCAGCGAGATTTTTGTCTACCGGGTGGTTTCGCCGAGTCGCTCGGTAACGACATCAAGAATGTCGCTCCTTGCATTCCGGTTATCGCGACGCTTCAGGCTGCCTTCCGAAAGGCCGGTCTACCCGTCATTCATACCAAGGAATGCCACAAGGCGGATCTGTCCGACCTTCCGACGGCGAAGCGCAGTCGCGGCAACCCAAAGATCAAGATCGGCGACGTCGGCTCGATGGGGCGCATCTTGATCGACGGCGAGGAGGGGTCAAACTTCATCACCGAGAATGCTCCGGTGGAAGGCGAGTTGGTCATCGCTAAGCCCGGAAAAGATGCGTTCTATCGCACCATCTTTCATGAGTACTTGATGACCCGGAACATCACCAACCTGGTGATCACCGGCGTCACGACCGAGGTCTGTGTGCAGACCACCATGCGCTGCGCAAACGATCGCGGCTACGACTGCCTGATGGTCGAGGATGGGACGGACAGTTACTTCCCCGAATTCAAGGAAGTGACGCTGCGGGCTGTAGTTGCGCAGGGCGGCATCGTCGGCTGGACGGGCACGTCGGACAAGATCTTGGATCTGTTGGCATCTCTTTGACACGCTAGGCGGAGAACGGACGTGGAGCCGCCGGTCAACCAGCCCGTCGACGACATCCGTTCGCCGATCGGGACCGGCAACGTTGTCCCGTACTACCGACTGGTCCTGCGCGGCTGTTCGCAGCTTTGCTTTCAGAGCAACGAGCTGACCGGCTTGTTCTTCCTGGCCGCCGTTCTGGTCGTATCGCCGGTTGCCTCCGCCTATTTTCTGGTGGCCGCGATCATCGCTCCGGCCGGTCGGATGGCGCTCGGGGAAAGAGGGCCGGTTCTTGCGACTGGGCTTCCGGGTCTCAATCCCTGTCTGATCGCGCTTTCGCTACCCACCTTCTTCCAAACAAGCTGGACCAATGTCGGGATGTGGGGCGTGCTCGTCGTCTGCGTCGCGATCGCGGTGGTGCTGGTCCGGCTGCTTGTTGGCATCCTGCCGTTTCCCATCCTGGCATTGCCCTTCCTGATTATCTTTTGGGTCCTCTACGCCCTGGCGCCGCACCTCGATGTTCTCCAGCCGGCCGTGTCCGGACCGTCCGAGGCCACAACGTTTCATCCCGTCACAGCGGTGCTGTTCAGCCTCGGCCAAGCGGTCTTCTCGCCAAGCATCTGGTCGGGGCTCCTGTTTCTTGCCGGGATCCTGCTCAGCAACTGGCGACACGCGGTGATCGCCTTCCTCGGCGCCGTCATCGGCACCGCTGTCTCGTACTACTACCGGGATGTCGATCCGACGAGCTTCAACTTCGGGCTCTACGGATTCAATGGCGTGTTGACCGCCGTAGCGGTGTATTTGATCTGCGGCAGCAAGCTCAGGCTCGCTATATTGGGCGCTCTCATCGCCACGATCCTGATACCGGCAATCGCCGCGGTCGGGGTCCAAACAGTGTCCGCGCCCTTCGTGTTCACCACCTGGCTTGTGCTCGGCCTGGGCTGGATCGAGCAAAAGTGGTTCGATGCGCCGGTGCCCGCCGCTAGGGCGGTTCCCATGGCGAAACCAAGAGGCTCGTCCGACGTCGAGCCCGGCCCGTAAGGAGACACGCACATGTCCGCACCATCCGACATTGTCTTTTCAAACCTTCTCGAGCAGGTGAAGCAGCTGCGCGAGCCAGGTGACTGGGCGGCATTTCGCCCGGGCGTGACCGCACACTGGTTGTACAACGACGGCAATGGCGGGCCATCCGCGGTGCTGCTGCGGTACACGGCCGGCGCCCGCGTCGCCGAGCACGAACACGTGGGCTATGAGCACATGTTGGTCCTCGAAGGCGACCAATTCGATGAGCACGGCTCTTATCCGCAGGGCAGCTTCGTCGTTCACCCGCCCGGCACCAGGCACTCGCCGGGCAGCGTGGGGGGTTGCGTGGCGCTGTTGATCTACGAAAAAGCCGTCCGGTTCCTATCTGAAAAGTAGGCCAACAGACGCGCTGAGCTCAGCCGTCGCCACGTTGTCGCAGCGTCGTCGCGGCCTTGCGCGCCTACTGGGCCAACGCGGACGTGTCGGCGGTGCGCAACTCGCCGTCGGCGACGACGGCCTTCCCGCCGACCAGGAGCAGGCACAGCGGGGCGGGCGGACCGTATACCAACGCCCACACCGGCATAAGGCGTCCCACAGATGCGCCGCCCGCGAACCGGTGATTTCCAGTGGCCCGCTGGGATTTCGGCCGGATCCAGCCCCAGGTCGAACTCGCCCTGGCCTCCGGCCAGCCGTTGGCGGGCCGCGGCCTTAAGCCCCCCCACCTCCGACTCGTCGTGGGCCGGCCCGACGTCGAGCAAAACCACAGGTCAGCGTGAGGGGATGAAATGAGGTGTCCCCTAGTTGGCGGACAAAACCGCCGGAACCCACAACCCCGCGACGAAAAGTCGCTGCCTATGCTGTCCAGTCCCACACGGACATGTCGCCGGCAGGGTATCCGTTGCACACCTCGGTGGCCTTGGCGACGACGCCCTTGTTGTTGAAGAAAATCTTCGCCCAGTTGCTCCAATGTGTCGCCATCTGCTCGTAATAGATGTTCGTCGCGGTGTCCTCGGAGTACTGCCTGCGGTCGGCGGAGTTCAAGGAGTAGAACCAGTGGATACGGTCGATCGCGCCCTGCTGGATGTCGGCCGGTCTGTTGTGGAAGTCGATCATGTACCGCTGGTAGTAGATCGGGCTGGTGTCCCTCGCGGCCGCCAAATACTGTTCCGCGTCGCAGGTGGTCGCGATCTGCCTGCGGGGTATCGGAAAGTCGTCGGTGGAGTCGGCTGCGGCGGTCTTGGAAAAGGTCGCCGCGGCGATGCCGAGGGTCAAAAGAAGTGCGAAGAAAAAGGCGCCTGTACGCAGGCTGGTACTCAGCCGAGACATAGTGGCTACCCTAACACTTTCGGGGCTTCGACGGGCGGCTGGGTGGCAGTTCGTAGTCTATCTCACTAACCACCGCCATCAGGAACGATGACGTGTGTGGGGTCGGGCCGCAGCTCCGGCGGGGCCTGGCTGTAGTCGCCGAACGGGCCGTCGCGGCGCTCGACTGCAGCCCGCACGCCCTGGGTTTGCGCGGTCTGGATGAACTCGAGCGCGTCGGGGGTGTTGCGCATCAGGCCGTCGAGAATGCCGCCCAGCATCTGGGTGGATGCCAGCCCCATGTTCTCGTAGGCCTGGTTGACGATCAGCTTCTGGGCCCGCAACTGCGATAACGGGATTTGCGCCAGCTCGGCTGCGATTTCGGCGACGCGGGCCTCGAGCCGCTCGAACGGCACCGCCTCGTTGATCAGCTCGACTTCGGCGGCCTGCACACCGGTCAGCGGCCGCCCCGTCAGCGAATGCCATTTCACCTTGGCCAGGCTCAGCCGGTACAGCCACATCCCGGTCAGATAGGCCCCCCACATCCGGCTGTACGGGGTCCCGATCACGGCGTCGTTGCTGGCAATCACGAGGTCGGCGCACAGCGCGTAGTCGCTGGCTCCGCCGACGCACCAGCCGTGCACCTGCGCGATCACCGGTTTGGACGCCCGCCAGATGGCCATGAATTTCTGGGTCGGCCCGGTCTCGCGGGCGGTGACCATGGCGAAATCCTTGCCCGGATCCCACTGCCCGTCGGTCATCATGCCTTCGCCCCAATGCTGGAAGCCACCGCCGAAGTCGTAACCGCCCGAGAAGGCGCGGCCGGCGCCGCGTAGCACGATGACCTTGATGCTCTGGTTCCGCTCAGCCAGCCCGACGGCGGACTCGATCTCGTCGGGCATCGGAGGCACGATGGTGTTGAGCTGCTCCGGGCGGTTCAGCGTGATGGTGGCGACCGGACCGGCGGTCGTGTACAGCAGCGTCTGGAAGTCGGGTGTCGGCATAGCCCAAGCGAAGTCGGTTGGCGGCGACGTGTCCAGCGGTAGTTTTGGCGACCCAGGCTAACGGTCAGGTTCCTCGTTGGGCGGATCGGGCTGTCGGTTGGCACTGGTTAACGCATAGATCCGCCCGCCGATCTTGAGGTACGGCGTCGTCAGGTAGGCCGACCCAACAATGAGGGCCACGAAGAACGACGCCGCGAGGACGCCGTTTGGCCAGATCCTGCCCATCCCGAGTGCAAAACAGAGGACGCCAATGATCGACGTTGTCCAGTAGAAGTGCCGGCCCCGACGGCGGTCGGTGATGTAGCGATACCGCGCCTGCGATGCTCCGGCCACGATGAAGATCAGTCCGGCCATCAACAAGCCGAGTTCGATGGCGTCAGTTGCCGCCATGCTTACTCGCCCAGCATGTGGTGCAGGAACGAGTAACTCAGCGCCGACTTGAAAGCCAACTGCTCGTTGTCGGCCGCGCCGGCGTGCCCGCCCTCGATGTTCTCGTAGTACCAGACCCGCTGGCCCGCGGCTTCCAGCGCCGCCGTCATTTTGCGGGCATGGCCCGGATGCACCCGATCATCGCGGGTGGACGTGGTGAGCAGCACCGGCGGATACTTCCGGTTCGCCGAAATGTTCTGGTAGGGGGAGTATTCGGAGATGAATTCCCAGTCCGCCGGGTTGTCCGGGTCGCCGTATTCCGCCACCCACGAGGCGCCGGCCAGCAGCAGGTGGTAACGCTTCATGTCCAGCAGCGGCACGTCGCACACCAGCGCGCCGAACTTTTCCGGGTACTTGGTCGCCATGATGCCCATCAGCAACCCGCCGTTGCTGCCGCCCCGCGCGCCGAGCTGCCCGACGGTGGTGATGCCGCGGTTCACCAAATCCGTGGCTACCGCGGCGAAGTCCTCGGCAACCTTGTGCCGGCCCTCGCGCGTCGCCTGCGTGTGCCAGCCGGGCCCGTACTCGCCGCCGCCGCGGATGTTGGCCAGCGCATAGGTGCCCCCGCGGGCCAGCCACAACCGGCCCAGCACGCCGTCATACCCGGGTGTCCTGGGTGTCTCGAATCCGCCGTAGCCGCTCAGCAGTGTGGGGCCAGGCCCGTCGGAGTCGCCGGGCCGTACCACGAAGTAAGGGATCGACGTGCCATCGTCTGATACCGCGAAATACTGTGCCACAGTGATGTCTTCAGCATCGAAAAATGTCGGTGCGGACTTGATCTGAGCGAGTTGCCCGTCATCGGTGCCACGCAGCAGCCGCGACGGAGTGTCGAATCCACTGGAGTCGAGGAAGAACTCGTCGCTGTAGCTGTCGGCGGTAACGACGACGGTGTGGGTCGCGGCCGGGATACCCGACAACGGTTCGCGCTGCCAGCTCCCGGGCGTGACGATTTCGACGCGGCTGGCTACGTCGGCCAGCGTGACGACCAACAGCCGGTCGCGGGTCCACATGTATTGGTACAGAGCGGTGTGCGCGTCGGGCTCGAAAACCACCTGCAATTCTGCTGTGCCGAAAAGGAATTCGTTGTAGGCGGCAGCCAGCAAGGATCCCGCTGTGTATGTGGTGGTGCCGACGGTCCAGTCGGTGCGCAGCTCGATCAACAGCCAGTCGCGGTGAACTGACACGCTCGCGTCGGTGGGCGCATCGATGGGGATCAGCTCCGAACCGCGCAGCTCGTAGACCTCGTCATTCCAGAAGTCGAGGGCTCGCGCAAGCATGGTGCGCTCGAAGCCGGGGGTCCGATCCACCGATGCCACGACGCGGACGTCGGCGCGCGTGCCCTCGAAGACTGTCTGCGCGTCGGCCAGTGGGGTGCCCCGGCGCCATCGCTTGATCACGCGCGGGTATCCGGATTCGGTGAGCGAGTCCGCGCCGAAGTCCGTGCCCACCAGCACGCTATCCGGTTCCTCCCAGGCGATCTGCGACTTGGCTTCCGGCAGCACGAACCCGTCGACGACGAATTCGCGTGTCAGCATGTCGAATTCACGCACAACAGACGCGTCCGAGCCACCCGGGGAAAGACCGACCAGGGCGCGGGTGCGGTCGGGTTCGATGACGCCTGCGCCGGCCCACACCCACTTTTGATTGTCAACGCGACCCAGTTCGTCTAAATCGATCAGCACGTCCCACTCGGGGGAGCTGGTGCGGTAGCTGTCCAGCGTGGTGCGCCGCCACAGTCCGCGGGGGTTGGCCGCGTCGCGCCAGAAGTTGTAGAGGTATTCACCGCGTCGGCCCACGTAGGGGATACGGGTATCGGTGTCGAGCACCTCGAGCGCCTCGGTGCGCATCCGCTTGAACTCGGCGTCACAGAACTCCGCCATCGTCGGCTCGTTGCGCGCGCGCACCCAATCCAGCGACTGCTCGCCGGTGACTTCCTCGAGCCATAAGTACGGGTCTTCGCTGTCTATGGGGGCCTCAGCTGTCATGGAAGCCATTGTGGCAACGGCGGTAGTGTGAGCTGTATTACACGATCTAACGAGGAGCCGAGCAGATGACCGTCTTTGCACGTCCGGGTTCCCCCGGGGCGTTGATGTCGTATGAATCCCGGTACGAGAACTTCATCGGCGGCCAGTGGGTCGCGCCCGCCCGCGGCCGCTACTTCGAGAACCCGACGCCGGTGACCGGCCAGCCGTTCTGCGAGGTGCCGCGCTCCGACGAAGCCGACATCGAGAAGGCGCTCGACGCCGCGCACGCGGCGGCGCCGGCGTGGGGCAAGACCGCCCCCGCCGAGCGTGCGGCGATCCTCAACAAAATCGCCGACCGTATCGACGAAAACACGGCGGCGTTGGCACTGGCCGAGGTCTGGGACAACGGCAAACCGATCCGAGAGGCACTGGCCGCCGACATCCCACTGGCGGCCGACCACTTCCGGTATTTCGCCGCCGCGATCCGCGCCCAGGAGGGCTCGCTGTCGCAGATTGACGAGGACACCGTCGCCTACCACTTCCATGAGCCGCTCGGGGTGGTGGGGCAGATCATTCCGTGGAACTTCCCGATCCTGATGGGCTCCTGGAAACTGGCACCGGCGCTGGCGGCCGGCAACACGGTGGTCCTCAAGCCCGCCGAGCAGACTCCTGCATCCGTGCTCTACCTGATGTCGCTGATCGGCGATCTGCTGCCGGCCGGGGTGGTCAACATTGTCAACGGGTTCGGCGCCGAGGCCGGCAAGCCGCTGGCGTCCAGCCACCGCATCGCCAAGGTCGCGTTCACCGGGGAGACCACCACCGGGCGACTGATCATGCAATACGCCTCGCAGAACCTGATCCCGGTCACCCTGGAACTTGGCGGCAAGAGCCCCAACATCTTCTTCTCCGACGTGATGGCCGCAAACGACGACTTCCAGGACAAGGCGCTGGAGGGGTTCGCCATGTTCGCCCTCAATCAGGGCGAGGTGTGTACGTGTCCGTCGCGCAGCCTGATCCAAAGCGACATCCACGACGAGTTCCTGGAGCTGGCGGCGATCCGAACCAAGGCGGTCCGGCAGGGCGATCCGCTGGACAGCGAGACGATGCTGGGTTCCCAGGCGTCCAACGACCAGCTGGAAAAGGTGTTGTCCTACATCCAAATCGGCAAGCAAGAGGGCGCCAAGGTCATCACCGGCGGCGACCGCTCCGAGCTCGGTGGCGACCTGTCCGGCGGCTATTACATGCAGCCGACGATCTTGGGCGGGACCAACAAGATGCGGATCTTCCAGGAGGAGATATTCGGGCCGGTGGTGGCGGTGACGTCGTTCCGTGATTACGACGACGCGATGCGCATCGCCAACGACACCCTCTACGGTCTGGGTGCGGGCGTCTGGAGCCGGGACGGCAACACCGCCTACCGGGCCGGCCGCGGGATCAAGGCCGGCCGGGTGTGGGTCAACTGCTACCACGTGTACCCGCCGCACGCCGCCTTCGGCGGCTACAAGCAGTCCGGTTTCGGCCGGGAGGGCCACAAGATGGCGCTCGAGCATTACCAGCAGACCAAGAACCTGTTGGTGTCCTACTCGGACAAGGCGCTCGGGTTCTTCTGATGAGCGTGCCGCCGGGGGTGCTCATCACCGCGGCCGCTGCCGAGCTGTTGGTCCGGCTACAGGACCGCCACGGTCCGGTGATGTTCCACCAGTCCGGCGGCTGCTGCGACGGGTCGTCGCCGATGTGCTATCCGCGCGCGGACTTCCTCGTCGGTGACCGCGACGTATTGCTCGGCGTGCTCGATCCAGGCCCGCAGTCCGGCTCGCAATCAGAGCCAGAGGGCGTGCCGGTGTGGATCTCGGGTCCGCAGTACCAGACCTGGAAACACACCCAGCTGGTCATCGACGTGGTGCCGGGCCGCGGCGGCGGGTTCAGTCTGGAAGCGCCCGAGGGCATGCGGTTCCTCAGTCGCGGCCGGGTCTACACCGACAGCGAAAAGGTGTTGCTGCAGGCTGTACCCGTGATCACCGGCGCCGCCTACGAGCGTGGCGAACGCCCGTCGGCACGGGGTCATATCGTGGCCGACAACGCGCCGGGGACGTGCCGGACCAGTCGGCCTTAACCGCAGTAAGGTCGTACACCGTGATTCCCCTTCCACGTGCATGGCTGCTGACCAGCGCCATGCTGGTTGGTAGCGCGGTCGGGCAACTGGCGGGGGTGGCGTCCAGCGTGCTGGTCCATACCCGGGTCCGGCCAGACATCGTCATCGCACTGGTGGTCGGGATTCCCAGCGTGATCGGGATGTTGGTGATCCTGTTTTCCGGGCGTCGATGGGTGACGTTGCTGGGCGCGTTCATCCTCGCGTTGGCGCCGGGTTGGTTCGGTGTGCTCGTCGCAATCCAGGTGGCTTCCAGTGGCTGACGACGATCGCGAGGCGAACCCGGGCACTGAGCCGTTCGTACCGGAGTTTGACACCGGCGAACAGTCCGTGCCGTTCGTGCCGGATTTCGACACCGACTCGCAACTGCTTCTACCGTTGGCCGGACTAGTACAGCAGTCGGGAAAGAAGTCGCCGGCGGAGCCCAAGGAGGAGCCCGAGACGGCCCCACCGGTCGCTGCTTCGGAGCAGGATTCGGGGACCGAGGCGACGCCGACGCCAGTGCATTCGGTTACCGTGCCCGGCCGGTACGCCTACCTGAAGTGGTGGAAGTTTGTCCTGGTGGTCCTCGGCGTATGGTTCTGCGCCGCAGAGGTTGGGCTGAGCTTGTACTACTGGTGGTACCACACCATCGATAAGACGCCGGCCGTGTTCGTCGTGCTCGTCTATGTCGTCGTGTGCACCGTGGGTGGCCTGATGCTCTCGATGGTGCAGGGCCGCCCGCTGATCACGGCATTGTCGCTCGCGGTGATGTCGGGGCCGTTTGCGTCCGTCGCTGCCGCGGCGCCGCTCTACGGCTACTTCTACTGCGAGCGAGTGAGCCCCTGTCTGGTCGGCGTCATTCCGTACTAGTTGAGACGGGCGCCGGCGGCCACGATGTGTTGGACTGACTACCGTCAGCGAGTCAGCCGTATAGCATTTTGCACATTTGTACCGTGTCGCGTAACAGCCGGCCGCGGGTACCGAATAAATAGGCTTTCGACGGGCCGGTGATTGGATCGGATCAACTTCGCACGGCGCCACGCGCGAACGCGATGTTGCGCAACCGCTGAGCTGTTGGGCAGACCCGTGACCCGTTCTTGAGCTCAGTGCGTACGTGGCCACTAGGGTAGTTGCCGTGACTCACTATGACGTCGTCGTCCTCGGAGCCGGTCCCGGCGGATACGTGGCCGCTATTCGTGCCGCGCAGCTCGGTCTGAACACCGCAATTGTCGAATCGAAGTACTGGGGCGGAGTCTGCCTCAACGTCGGCTGCATCCCGTCCAAGGCCTTGCTGCGCAACGCCGAACTCGTGCACATCTTCACCAAGGACGCCAAGACTTTTGGCATCAGCGGTGAGGCCACATTCGACTACGGGGTCGCCTATGACCGCAGCCGCAAGGTGGCCGAGGGCCGCGTCGCCGGCGTGCACTTCCTGATGAAGAAGAACAAGATCACCGAGATCGACGGTTACGGCAGATTCACCGACGCCAACACCTTGTCGGTGGAGCTCAACGACGGCGGGACCGAGACGGTCACGTTCGACAAAGCCATCATTGCCACCGGCAGCAGCACCCGGCTGGTTCCCGGCACGTCGCTGTCACCCAATGTGGTCACCTACGAGGAACAGATCCTGTCCCGCGACCTGCCCGAGTCGATCATCATCGCCGGGGCCGGCGCCATCGGCATGGAGTTCGGCTACGTCCTGAGGAACTACGGCGTCGACGTGACCATCGTGGAATTCCTGCCGCGCGCACTGCCCAACGAGGACGCCGAGGTGTCCAAGGAGATCGAGAAGCAGTTCAAGAAGCTGGGCGTCAAGGTTCTTACCGGGACCAAAGTCGAGTCCATCTCGGACAACGGCTCTGTGGTCACGGTGGTCGTCAGCAAGGACGGTAAGTCGGAAGAGCTCAAGGCCGAGAAGGTGTTGCAGGCTATCGGGTTTGCGCCCAATGTCGAGGGCTACGGACTGGACAAGGCAGGCGTCGCGCTGAACGAACGCGGGGGCATCGGCATCGACGACTACATGCGGACGAACGTGCCGCACATTTACGCCATCGGCGATGTCACCTGCTTTTTGATGCTGGCCCACGTCGCCGAGGCCATGGGTGTGGTGGCAGCCGAAACCATCGCCGGCGCAGAGACTTTAGCGCTCGGCGACTGCCGCTTGCTGCCCCGGGCGACGTTCTGCCAGCCGCAAGTCGCCAGCTTCGGGCTCACCGAGCAGCAGGCCCGCGACGAAGGCTACGACGTCTTGGTCGCCAAGTTCCCGTTCACCGCCAACGGCAAGGCCCACGGCCTGGGCGACCCCAGTGGCTTCGTCAAGTTGGTGGCCGACGCCAACCACGGCGAGCTGCTGGGCGGGCATTTGATCGGTCACGACGTGTCCGAGTTGCTGCCGGAACTCACGCTGGCGCAGAAGTGGGACCTCACGGCAACCGAGCTGGCACGCAATGTGCACACCCATCCGACAATGTCAGAGGCGCTCCAGGAGTGCTTCCACGGCCTGACCGGCCACATGATCAACTTCTGAGCAACCGATGATTCGCAGCGAGACCGTTGTGGGTGCCGTCGGCGGTCTGGGTACCGGCTACGTCCTTTGGCTGGTGGCCATTTCGGTCGGCGATGACCTCACGACGGTGAGTCGGTGGAGCGTGATGGTGTTGATGCTGTCGGGTGTGCTGGCACTCTGCGCGGGGCTGGGAGGCTGGGTGCTGCGCGGGCTCGGTAAGTATCTCTGGGCGGCGTTTGCTTTCGGCCTGCCCATTCTTCCCGTGCTGATGACCTTGGCGGTGCTGGCCGACATCACCTTCTGACGGTTAGGCGATCGGGTTGTCCAACGGGATTTCGAGGGCGGTTATCGTCGCGGCGAGCCCGTCGTATTGGGTTGCGAGCAGGCAGAATTCGATCAACCGGTGCCTGTTGAGGTGAGTTGCCAGCTGCTGCCAGGTTCCCGCGGTGATCGACCGGTCCCTGATCAACTCATCGGTAGCCTTCAGCAACGCCTGCTGGCGGGCGCTGAGAACTTTTCGGGGTCCGTCCCCTGCCGGAACGTCGGGCCAGGCGAAAATCGTGGCCTGCGTCTGTAGATCCAGCCCGGCGCCGCGCGCCATCCGGCGATGGTGCTGAAGTTCGTATTCGCAAGATCGCAAATGCGCGACCCGCAGGATCACCAACTCGGTATCGACACGGGGCAACCGTCCCCGCAGCAGTCGGCCGCCATAGATCAGCCAGGCCCAGAACAGGGACTGGCGGTAGCCCAGTGTGGTGAACAGATGCATCTCCGGCGCCCGGACCGTGCGTGCGCCCAACTTTGCGAGCACCCAGTTGATCGGTCCCAACTGGCGCAACTTGCCCGACGGGATTCGAGCGAGTTGGCCGTCTTGAGTGCCGCTCATGCTTGTTTCACCAGGTACGGGGACACGGTACTGCGATGTTCGTCGAGATCGAGTGCGCGCCCGAGGGCGGGGAAGGCCCGTTGCGGACAATTGTCGCGCTCGCAGACCCGACAACCCGCGCCGATCGGTGTGGCGATATCGCCCGACAAGTCGAGTCCTTCCGAGTAGACGAGCCGGTGCGCGTGGCGAAGCTCGCACCCCAGCCCGATCGCGAAGGTCTTACCGGGCTGACCATACCGGGCCGCGCGGCGCTCAACGGTGCGGGCCACCCACATGTAGTTGCGGCCGTCGGGCATCTGGGCGATCTGCACCAGGATCTTGGCAGGGTTGGCGAACGTCTCGTAGACGGTCCACAACGGGCAGGTGCCGCCGCTGGAGGAGAAATGAAAACCGGTGGCCGACTGGCGTTTTGACATGTTGCCGGCGCGGTCGACCCGGACGAACGAGAACGGCACGCCTCGCATCGAGGGCCGCTGCATCGTCGACAGCCGGTGTGCGATGGTCTCGTAGCTCACGGAGTAGAAGGCCGACAGCCGCTCGACGTCGTAGCGGAAATTATCGGCGACGTCGTGGAACTGGCGATAGGGCAGCACCGCGGCCGCGGCGAAGTAATTGGCCAGCCCGAGCCGGGCCAGGGTGCGCGACTCGTCGCTGGTGAACTTGCCCTCGGTGACCATGCTGTCGATCAGATCGCCGAACTCGAGATACGCCAGCTCGGCGGCCATCTTGAACACCTGCTGACCCGACGAGAGGTGGCTGCTGATTTCCAGCGTGTTGGTCTTGGGGTCGTAGCGGTGCAGCACGGTGTCGCCGAGATCGATTCGCCTGGTGATGCGCACTCCGTGCACCTCGGTGAGCCGGCGGGCCAACTCGCGGGCCAGGTCGCCATGGTGCATCCGCATCTGGGTCGTCAGGTCTTCGGCGGCGGTGTCGAGCTCGTGCAGGTAGTTCTGGCGTTGGTAGAAGTAGTCACGCACCTCTTCGTGGGGCATGGTGATCGACCCGCTGCCACTGCCGTCGAAGAACCGCTCCTCGGTGGCGGCGGCCAGCTGCGCGGTGGTGATCCGGTAGCGCCGGTGCAGGTTGACCACCGCGCGGGCCAGGCCGGGATAAGCGCTGACCATCTCGGCGACTTCGGGCGGGTCGACGTCGATACCCAGATCGCGGTCCATCGTCACCTCTCGCAACTCGGCGACCAGCCGAGTGTCGTCCTGGGAGGCGAAGAAGGTTGCGTCCACCCCGAACACCTCGGTGATCCGGAGCAACACAGCCACGGTCAGCGGGCGGACGTCGTGCTCGATCTGGTTGAGATAGCTCGGCGAGATCTCCAGCATCTGGGCCAGTGTGGCCTGGCTGAATCCGCGCTCGCTGCGTAGCTGGCGGACGCGCGAGCCGACGAACGTTTTGGACACTTCACACAGCGTACCCGGCTCTGTGAAGACATGGTTTGCAGAGTTGGCAGGGCGGTTGCGATTGGTGTTTGAGAGACGTAGTTGGCATGATTCGCAGCAGGTATCGGGGGGTGCGCCCGGATACCGACGTGGAGGAAACGGGGAGCGAAGCCGTGAGCCTGGACAAAAAGTTAATGCCGGTGCCCGACGGTCACCCCGACGTGTTCGACCGCGAATGGCCGCTGCGCGTCGGCGACATCGACCGCACGGGCCGGCTGCGGTTGGACGCCGCGTGCCGGCACATCCAGGACATCGGCCAAGACCAGCTGCGCGAGATGGGTTTCGAAGAGACCCATCCGCTGTGGATCGTCCGGCGCACCATGGTCGACCTGATCCGCCCGATCGAGTTCCAGGACATGTTGCGGCTGCGTCGGTGGTGTTCGGGCACCTCGAACCGGTGGTGTGAAATGCGGGTTCGCGTCGATGGCCGCAAGGGCGGCCTGATCGAATCCGAGGCATTCTGGATCCACGTCAACCGGGAGACCGAGATGCCGGCGCGTATCGCCGACGACTTCCTGGCGGCTCTGTACAAGACCACCTCGGTTGATCGGCTGCGCTGGAAGGGCTATTTGAAGCCGGGCAACCGTGAGGACGCGACGGAAATCCACGAGTTCCCCGTTCGGGTCACCGACATCGACCTGTTCGCTCACATGAACAACTCGGTGTATTGGAGCGTGATCGAGGACTACCTGGTGTCCCACTCCGAATTACTGCGGGGACCGCTGCGCACCACCATCGAACACGAGGCGCCGGTTGCGCTGGGCGACAAGCTGGAGATCATCTCGCACGTTCACCCGGCTGGCTCTACCGATCAATTCGGTCCCGGCCTGGTCGACCGCGCTGTTACAACGCTCACATATGCGGTTGGCGACGAGACGAAAGCCGTCGCCGCGCTCTTTAATCTGTAGCCCAATCCGCGGGACGCCAAACTGCTTGTTGACCTGCGGATTTGTGGTTACTGGCGGGTAGCTTCTGAAACGGTTCAGTTAATCGGCACCTTTGCAAAATTTGCAAAATGGCTAAAAGCCGTTGCTGAAATTGGCAAGTGAAACGGGTGGACCAGGTTAGCGGGCTGTGCCATCGTCGAATTAGCACGTCAGTGAAGTTGAGCCATTCGCGCCCGCCCGGACCGCGGTGTGGTCTCAGCAATTCAGCAATGTAAAGACCGTTAAGGAGCAGTCCAATGTCTGTCGTTGGAACCCCGAAGAGCGCTGAGCAGATCCAGCACGACTGGGACCACAACCCGCGCTGGAAGGGCATCACCCGCACCTACACGCCGGCCGACGTCGTCGCCCTGCAAGGCCATGTCGTCGAGGAGAACACCCTGGCTCGCCGCGGCGCCGAGGTGCTCTGGGAGCAGCTGCATGAGATGGAGTTCGTCAACGCGCTGGGTGCGCTGACCGGCAACATGGCCGTGCAGCAGGTCCGTGCCGGCCTGAAGGCCATCTACCTCTCGGGTTGGCAGGTCGCCGGTGACGCGAACCTGTCCGGCCACACCTACCCGGACCAGAGCCTGTACCCGGCCAACTCGGTGCCGCAGGTCGTCCGTCGCATCAACAACGCACTGCTTCGCGCCGACGAGATCGCCAAGGTCGAGGGCGACCGCTCGGTGGCGAACTGGCTTGCGCCGATCGTCGCCGACGGCGAGGCCGGCTTCGGTGGTGCGCTCAACGTCTACGAGCTGCAGAAGGCGATGATTGCCGCCGGTGTCGCCGGTTCGCACTGGGAGGACCAGCTGGCCTCGGAGAAGAAGTGTGGCCATCTGGGCGGCAAGGTGCTCATCCCCACTCAGCAGCACATTCGCACCCTGACCTCGGCCCGGCTGGCGGCTGACGTGGCCGATGTTCCGACCGTTGTCATCGCGCGTACCGACGCCGAGGCCGCCACGCTGATCACCTCCGACGTCGACGAGCGTGACCGCCTGTTCGTCACCGGTGAGCGCACCAAGGAAGGGTTCTACCGCGTCAAGAACGGCCTGGAGCCCTGCATCGCCCGCGCCAGGGCCTACGCGCCGTTCTCTGATCTGATCTGGATGGAGACTGGTACTCCGGACTTGGAGCTGGCGAAACAGTTCGCCGAGGGCGTCAAGGCGGAGTTCCCCGACCAGCTGCTGGCGTACAACTGCTCACCGTCGTTCAACTGGCGCAAGCACCTCGACGATGCCACCATTGCGAAGTTCCAGAAGGAGCTGGGTGCGATGGGCTTCAAGTTCCAGTTCATCACGCTGGCCGGCTTCCATGCCCTGAACTACTCGATGTTCGATCTGGCCTATGGTTACGCCCGCAACCAGATGAGCGCCTATGTGGAGTTGCAGGAGCGCGAGTTCGCCGCCGAGGAGCGGGGCTACACCGCGACCAAGCACCAGCGCGAAGTCGGCGCCGGTTACTTCGACCGCATCGCCACCACGGTCGACCCGACCTCGTCGACGACCGCTCTGACCGGTTCCACCGAAGAGGGCCAGTTCCACTGAGGATCAACGGGCTTGCCCGCGAAGACGAGGTGGAACCGACGGCTTGAGCCACTGAGCTGGCTAACGCCGAGCGTGAACCGGGTGCGAGTTTTCCACTGACCATTCGCAGCGGCTTCACACTCGGCAGCCTGAAGCAAAGTTGACAGCATAGGCCCCGCCCAGCCAACCTGGGCGGGGCCTACTGCGGTGCAAGACAATAAGATTCTGGAGAGATAACTAGTGAGCGACGCAGCGATCCAGCGGGTAGGGGTTGTCGGGGCCGGGCAGATGGGGTCCGGCATCGCCGAGGTCTCCGTACGCGCCGGCGTCGAAGTGACGGTGTTCGAGACCACCGAGGCGCTGATCACCGCGGGACGTAACCGCGTTGTGAAGTCGCTGGAGCGTGGCGTCAGCGCGGGCAAGGTGACGGAGCGCGAGCGTGACCGCGCGCTCGGCAAATTGACCTTCACTACCGACCTCAATGACCTAGCCGACCGGCAACTGGTGATTGAGGCCATTGTCGAGGACGAGGCGGTAAAGGCCGAGGTCTTTGCGGAACTCGACCGGGTCGTCACCGATCCCGACGCGGTGCTGGCATCGAACACCTCCAGCATCCCGATCATGAAAATCGCCGCGGCCACCAAGAACCCACAGCGGGTTCTGGGCCTGCATTTCTTCAACCCGGTCCCGGTGCTGCCGCTGGTCGAGTTGGTCAGCACGCTGGTCACCGACGAAGCCGCTGCCGCTCGCACCGAAGTGTTCGCCAGCGCGGTTCTGGGCAAACAAGTGGTGCGCTGTTCCGACCGGTCCGGCTTCGTGGTGAACGCACTTCTGGTGCCGTATCTGCTGTCGGCGATCCGGATGGTCGAGGCCGGGTTCGCCACCGTCGAAGATGTCGACAAGGCCGTGGTCGCCGGGCTATCGCATCCGATGGGCCCGCTGCGGCTCTCCGATCTGGTCGGACTGGACACCCTCAAGCTGATCGCGGACAAGATGTACGAGGAATTCAAGGAGCCGCACTACGCACCGCCGCCGGTGCTGCTGCGGATGGTCGAGGCGGGCCTGTTGGGCAAGAAATCAGGTCAGGGTTTCTACACGTACTGAAGCGTTTGAGCGGCCTCACGCGTCGTTCACGCGGAGGTCACAGCACCGAGACGGCGCCGTTGCGATCGTGTGACAGGTGTTCTGAACTTCGGGTAGTATTTCCGCGATCAAGAGACGAGAGGTATCTGGCGAGTATGACTGAGTTGAGGCCTTTTTACGAAGAGTCGCAATCGATCTATGACGTTTCCGACGAATTTTTCGCGTTATTCCTAGACCCGACGATGGCGTACACCTGTGCCTACTTCGAGCGCGATGACATGACGCTGGAAGAGGCATCGAACGCGAAGTTCGACCTGGCGCTGGGCAAGCTGAACCTCGAGCCCGGGATGACGCTGCTCGACATCGGCTGCGGATGGGGCGGTGGCCTGCAACGAGCGATCGAGAATTACGACGTCAACGTCATCGGCATCACGCTCAGCCGCAATCAGTGCGAGTACAGCAAAGCGAAACTGGCCAAGATCCCCACCGAGCGCACCGTGGAGGTGCGCCTGCAGGGCTGGGAAGAGTTCGAGGACAAGGTCGACCGGATCGTCACCATCGGCGCCTTCGAAGCCTTCAAGATGGAGCGCTATGCCGCGTTCTTCGAACGTGCCTATGACGTCCTCCCCGAAGACGGACGGATGCTGCTGCACACGATTCTGACGTACACGCAGAAACAGCAGCACGAGCGCGGCGTCCCGATCACGATGAACGATGTGCGATTTATGCGATTCATCGGCACGGAGATCTTCCCGGGTGGACAGTTGCCGGCGCAGGAAGACATTTTCAAGTTTGCACAGGACGCCGGGTTTTCCGTGGAAAGAGTTCAATTGCTGCAGGAGCACTACGAGCGGACGCTGAACATCTGGGCGGCGAATCTGGAGGCGGCTCGCGACCGTGCCATCGCGATTCAGTCCGAAGAGATCTACGACAAGTACATGCACTACCTGACCGGATGCGAGAACTTCTTCCGCAAGGGCATCAGCAACGTGGGGCAGTTCACTCTGACGAAGTAGACCCAGCGCCGCAGCGAGTTGCAGACAGCTGTTAGGCACGACTAACCGGCCCGCGAAAAACCGACCGGAAACCGACCGGCGCGGCCGGGACGCAGCTAATTCTGGCTACTTCTCCAATGTGAACTGATCGATGTCGGTGTAGCCCTGGCGGAACAGCTTCGCGCAGCCCGTGAGGTACTTCATGTAGCGGTCGTAGACTTTGCGCGATTGGACCGCGATCGCCTGTTCCTCGTTGGCCTCGAGTGCGGCTGCCCACATGTCCAGGGTCCTGGCGTAGTGCAGCTGTAATGACTGGATCCGAGTCACCTTGAAACCGGCCGCGGCAGCGTGCTCTTCGACCGTCGGGATCGTTGGCAGCCAGCCGCCGGGGAAGATCTCGGCCAGGATGAACTGGCTGAAGTGGACGATTTCGTGCGTTAGCGGCAGACCCTGTGCCCTGGCGTCTTTGAAGGTGGGGCGGACGATGGTGTGCAGCAGCATCACACCGTCGGCCGGCAGTACCTGGTGGGCCATCTTGAAGAAGCGGGCGTAGCGCTGGCGGCCGAAGTGCTCGAATGCGCCGATCGAGACAATGCGGTCGACGGGCTCGTGGAACTTCTCCCACCCTTCCAGCAAGACCCGCCTGCTCCGGGGTGTGTCCATCTCGTCGAACACCTTCTGGACGTGGGCAGCCTGGTTCTCGGACAGGGTCAGGCCGACGACGTTGACGTCGTATTTCTCCATGGCGCGTCGCATCGTCGCGCCCCAGCCGCAGCCGATGTCCAGCAACGTCATCCCGGGCTCGAGCCTCAGCTTGCCCAGCGCCAGGTCGACCTTGGCGAGCTGCGCCTCTTCCAGCGTCATGTCCTCGCGCTCGAAGTAGGCGCAGCTGTAAGTCTGGGTGGGGTCGAGGAACAGCCGGAAGAAGTCGTCGGATAGGTCGTAATGGGCTTGTACGTTTCCAAAATGCGGCGTGAGCTGCACGGACATGGCGATGTGAGCCTTTCTGTGTCTCGGAGGCGTTCAGGCAATCGCCAACGGCGCACCCTGCCTTACCCCCGATGCATCCCATGAATGCTAACTGTTGCCAGCGGTTCTGGTCGCCTTCCCCGATGAGACTTTCCGGGTCCGGTGGGGAGCAGGATTCACACTGCGCGCAGTACGGAGCCGATCGCGAGGCCCACGACCAGAAGAGCGCCCGCCTTACGCACGTGCACCCAGGCCAGCGCGGCGTACCACAGCGGCCACACCGGAAACTCCGGTGGCGGCCGCTCGGGTCGCCGGCGCCGGAAATAGGGCCACACCTTAGCCAGCCGGGGCACCGCCAAGATGACCAGCAACGCAGGCCATGGCATCGCCGACACCGCGACGCTTACCGCGACCAGTACGTAGAACCCGACCATCATGGCCAGCGTCACAACGCGGGCGCGTGCTTCGCCGAGCAGGACCGGCAGGGTGCGGATGCCGAGCGGTTCGTCGTAGGGGATCTTGTCGATGTGCTTGCCCATCAGCACTGTCGTGCACAACAGCCCGTAGGGGAGTGAAGCCAGCACGACGTCCCAACCAACCGCGCCCACCGCGGAGTAGTACGTCCCGCACACCATCAGCGGACCCCATACGACGAAAACGTCGGGTTCGCCGAGACCACGCTTCTTCAGCCGCAGCGGTGGCGCTGTGTAAGCCACGCTCAGAGCGAACCCGCTGAGCGCAAATGCCAATACGGGCCAGCCGCGAGCCCACGTCAGCGTGACGAGGATCGCCAGGTCGGCGAGGTTTACCAGGAGTATCGCCAGGCCCAGCGTGCGACGGCTGATCAGGCCGGACAGCACTGGGTGCGGGGCGTAGAGGGCACGCGGGTAATTGGCGCTGTCGGTGCCGACCTGCGTGTCATACAGGTCGTTCATCAGGTTGTTGGAGGTATGCGCCAGCGTGATTCCCACGACTGCCAAGACCAGCCAGCGCCAATCCAGGCCGGGCTTACCAATCGCCAGCAGCGCCGCGACCAGGCCGGAGACCAGGGTCATCGGAAGCACTGCGGCGCGGGTGACGACGAGCCAGCGGGTGACAGTGTCGATCGGCCCATCAGGTGGCGGGTTGGTGGTGCGAAGTGCGTATGCCCACGACCTCAGCCGAGAGCCCACGCTCACCTCAGGCATCCCTAAAGGCTAGTCCTGCTCCGGTGGCGGCACGATCGGCGAAGGATGCGGCTGCTCCCGGAACTTTTCCAGCGATCCGCCGGCTTCCACGATCCCGCACAGTGCGCTCCAGCTCAGCATGGTCAGGTAGTCGATCAGCTCGTCGGTGGTCATCCGCGGGTCTGACATCCACGAGTGGGTGGCCAACTGCACGCCGCCGACGATCAGGTATGCCCACGGCTCCACCCCGCCGGTGTCCACTCCGGCCTCCCGCATGCGTCGGCGCAGCATCACCGCGATCATGCGGGCGATGATCCGCTCGGAGTCGGCGATCACTTTGCTCTTGCTGCCCGAGCTGTTGGCCATCACGAACCCATACGGCTCGGGCTCGGCCGCCACGGTGTCGACGTAGACGCGGATGACCTCGCGGGTCAGGTCGTACCCGTCAAGATTGGCGGACAGCGCCGCGGCCATGTTCGGAATCAACGTGGTCTGTGCGAAACGCATCATCACCGCCGTCGTCAAGTCGTTCTTGTCGACGAAGTAACGGTAGAGAACCGTCTTGGAGACCCCGATCTCCGCTGCTATTTCGTCCATGCTCAGGAAGCGGCTTTGCCGGCGGATCGCTTCGATGGTGCCATCCACCAACTCGTTGCGGCGCTCCACCTTGTGCTGGTGCCAGCGCCGCTTGCGACCATCCGTTTTAGCTGTCACGGCCGGGATATGCTCTGCCACTTTCCGCCGATTCCCATTCACTAGACGCACCTGATACTACGGCTTCCGGGGGCCCGGATGGCGCACCGGCCGCAGCGCATGAGGCTTCCGAACGGTGTCGTCGCACTAACTGGTCCTGGCGATAGCGGATGATGGTGTGGTGGCACACAGAGTCGATGCGCCCGGCTCGCCGCTGCCGGGGCAGGACTCGAGCGCGTTGCCGAACGTGGCGCGCCGGACCCGCGCGTCCTTAGCGGAATCGTTCGCCGGGGCCGATCCGCAGGCGGACGCCGAGCGGCGGGCGGCGCTGCGCCGGATGAAAGTGGTGGCGCTGAGCTTCTTGATCGGTGCCACCGTCGTGTTCCTCGCCTGTCGCTGGGCGCAGGCGCACGGCACCGCACCGATCTGGGTCGGTTACGTCGGCGCCGCCGCAGAAGCCGGCATGGTCGGCGCCCTGGCGGACTGGTTCGCGGTGACCGCGCTGTTCAAACATCCGCTGGGCATTCCGATCCCGCACACCGCCATCATCAAGCGCAAGAAAGACCAGCTCGGCGAGGGCCTGGGCAGCTTTGTACGGGAGAACTTCCTGTCGGCGTCGGTCGTGGAGACCAAGCTGCGCGACGCGCAGGTGCCCAGCCGGCTGGGGAAGTGGCTGTCGGAGCCCGCACACGCCCAGCGGGTAGCGGCCGAGACGGCGACGGTGCTACGAGTGCTGGTGGAGCTGCTGCGTGACGACGACATTCAGCAGGTGATCGACCGGATGATCGTGCGACGCATCGCCGAACCACAGTGGGGTCCGCCGGTGGGCCGGGTGCTGCAGACTGTGCTGGCCGAGAACCGGCAGCAGGCTCTGATCCAGCTGTTGGCCGACCGCGCGTTTCAGTGGTCGCTGAACGCCGACGTGGTCATTCAGCGGGTGGTCGAGCGCGACTCGCCGACCTGGTCGCCTCGATTCATCGATCATCTGGTCGGTGACCGCATCCACCGTGAGTTGATGGATTTCACCGACAAGGTGCGCCGCAACCCTGATCACGAATTGCGCCGTTCGGCGACCCGCTTTCTGTTCGAATTCGCCGACGACCTGCAGCATGATCCGGCCACCATCGCGCGCGCCGATGCGATCAAAGAGCAGTTGATGGCTCGCGATGAGGTCGCCAACGCCGCCGCGACGGCGTGGACGACGCTCAAACGGCTGGTACTCGAGGGTGTCGACGACCCGTCCAGCGCGTTGCGCACCCGTATCGCCGACACGGTGGTCCGCATCGGGGAATCACTGCGCGACGATGCCGAGCTGCGCGACAAGGTGGACAATTGGATGGTGCGCGCTGCCCAGCATCTGGTTTCGCAGTATGGGGTGGAGATCACAGCGATCATCACCGAGACGATCGAGCGCTGGGACGCCGAGGAGGCCAGCCGGCGCATCGAATTACATGTGGGCCGCGACCTGCAGTTTATTCGGATCAACGGCACCGTGGTGGGCGCTCTGGCCGGGCTGGCGATCTACGCCGTCGCCCAGCTGCTGTTCTAGGAGTGCTAACAAGCCGCTTGCAAAAGCAAGCACCTGTTTGTACCCTGGTGGGTGTAGACGATCACCCTAGCGCAAGGAGTGCACCAATGCCGCCGGAGGAGAAGCTGGGCGCAAAGGTGTCCGCGGTGTCCTCTAAGGCCTCCGACATCGGCAGCTTCATCAGGACGCAGCGCGAGACGGCGCACGTCTCGGTGCGGCAACTTGCCGAACGGTCTGGTGTCAGTAACCCGTATTTGAGCCAGGTCGAGCGTGGACTGCGCAAGCCGTCCGCCGACGTCCTGGCCCAGATCGCAAAGGCGTTGCGGGTTTCCGCCGAGGTCCTCTACGTGCGCGCCGGGATTCTCGAGCCCAGCGAGACCAGCCAGGTGCGTGACGCCATCATCACCGACACGGCGATCACCGAGCGTCAGAAGCAGGTTCTGCTGGACATCTACGCATCGTTTACCCAGCAGAACGAAGCCATCCGTGAGGAGTGTCCGAACCCACCCGACATCGACGATTGATCGGCCCGTTGGCCGTAAGACGTGACGTTGGTGACGTCTAGACCACCGGCCGCCGGGTAACCCAGGAGGAAGGACTATCTGTTTCAGGTGGGTTTGCCGGCCCTGCCGGCCGATAAACCGTCTGGCAGATCGACAAGCCCGCTCGATGATTTCCAGGTAAGGAGACAGGTAGTGACCAGTAAGAGCAGACGTTTCAGTAGGTCCTGAGCAGCTGACGGCTGAGCCTGGCACCCACGAACTCGACCATCCAACCGACCCGACGATCAGGAGGTTCCCCGCAAGTCGCGTGCCATGTCAATCCGCGGGTCTTGACTACTCCCCCCAGAGGAGCCGACGCTTGCCCCAACTTTCACACCAAGACGTAATAACGCCGATTAACGAAAACAATGAAAGGAAACATCATGGCTGAAAACACCAACATCGAAGACCTGAAGGCTCCGCTGCTTGCTGCGCTGGGCGCGGCCGACTTGGCCCTGGCCACGGTCAACGACCTGATCGCCAACCTGCGTGATCGTGCCGAGGAGACCCGCACCGACACCCGCAGCCGGGTCGAGGAGAGCCGCGCTCGCCTGACCAAGCTGCAGGAGGACCTGCCCGAGCAGTTCACCGAGCTGCGTGAGCGCTTCACCGGTGACGAGCTGCGCAAGGCCGCCGAGGGCTACCTTGAGGCCGCCACCGGCCGGTACAACGAGCTGGTCGAGCGTGGCGAGGCCGCTCTGGAGCGGCTGCGCAGCCAATCCGGCTTCGAGGACGCGTCGGCGCGTGCCGAGGGCTACGTGGACCAGGCCGTCGAGCTGACCCAGGATGCCCTGGGGACGGTTGCGACACAGACCCGCGCGGTTGGTGAGCGTGCCGCCAAGCTGGTCGGCATCGAGCTGCCCAAGAAGGCGGCGGCCAAGAAGGCCCCGGCCAAGAAGGCACCTGCTAAGAAGGCGGCGGCCAAGAAGGCGCCTGCTAAGAAGGCAGCGGCCAAGAAGGTCACCCAGAAGTAATCGGAGTTCCTCGTCGCCCGACGGCGACAGGGACCGGTAACACATTCGGCTCCGAGTCGCCCCTGCGGCGACTCGGAGTCGACGTGTTGGAGGGTGCCCGCATAGTCTTTAGGCGTGAGCTACCTCGTGGGTACCGTCATGTTGGTCTTGCAGATCGCCGTCCTGGTGACGGCGGTGTACGCGTTTGTGCATGCAGCGCTGCAGCGGCCTGACGCCTATACCGCCGCCGACAAGCTGACCAAGTCGGTGTGGTTACTGATCCTTGGCGCGGCTGTCGCGCTGACCTCCATCCTCGGTTTCGTTTTTGGCGTGCTCGGGATGGCGATAGCTGCATGTGCGGCCGGTGTGTATCTGGTCGACGTGCGGCCCAAGCTTCTCGAAATTCAGGGTAAGTCGCGCTAGCCGGATGAAAGCCCTGGTGGCCGCGCCGGCGGCGGTATTTGTCGCGCTGTTGGGTGCGGCTCCCGCATTCGCTGATCCCGGTGCCCAACCCGCACCCGGAGTGTCAAATCCGTCGGGCCCGTCGTATCCGCCACCCTTTGTCGTCCACACCGAATGGGCGTATTGGGGACGTCTGAGCAGCTTACGGGTCTACCCGACATCGACCGGGCGCGCGGCTGCCCGACAGCCGGGGACGACTGCCGCCGTGGACGAGGCCTGGGCCGAGGTGCTCGCGCTGTCTCCGGACGCCGACACCGCCGGCATGCGCGCGCAGTTCGTCTGCCACTGGCAGTTCGCCGAAATCGCGCAACCCGGAAAAACCAGCTGGAACCTCGAGCCGTGGCGGCCGGTCGTGGACGACTCCGAGATGTTCGCATCCGGCTGCAATCCGGTTGGCCCCGAAGTGGGGGCACCTCCCGCCCGTGGGGGACGGTTTTGACGCCGAGCCAACCTACTCGGGGGCAGCTGGCGGCATTGGTCGACCACACCCTGCTCAAGCCCGAGGCCACCGGCGCCGATGTGGCCGCGCTGGTCGCCGAAGCCACCGGGCTCGGCGTCTACGCGGTATGCGTCTCCCCGTCGATGGTGCCGGCCGCGGTGGCAGCAGGCGGCGTGCGGGTCGCGGCGGTGGCGGGCTTTCCGTCTGGCAAGCACGTATCCGCGATCAAGGCGCACGAAGCGGCTGCGGCCGTAGCGTCGGGTGCAAGTGAGATCGACATGGTCATCGACGTCGGTGCTGCGCTCGCCGGAGACCTCGATGCGGTGCGAGCCGACATCGAGGCGGTACGTGCTGCGGTAGCCGGGGCGGTGCTCAAGGTGATCGTGGAGTCGGCCGTGCTGCTGGGCCGGGCAGGCGAGCACACGCTGGCAGGTGTGTGTCGTGCCGCCGAGGACGCCGGTGCTGATTTCGTCAAAACCTCGACCGGGTTTCATCCCGCGGGCGGGGCGACGGTGCGCGCCGTCGAGTTGATGAGCCAGGACCGTCGGCGGGCGGCTGGGGGTCAAGGCCAGCGGCGGTATCCGCACTGCCGCCGACGCAGTCGCGATGCTGGACGCCGGTGCCACCAGGCTCGGCCTGTCCGGCACCCGAGCGGTGCTCGACGGGCTCAGCCAGAACTAACCCGCGTGTGTCGCGGCTTCACCCGGTTGGCTCAGAGATTGGCGAAGCAGGGGTCCTGGCCGCCGCTACCGGTGGGGATGGTGGCGTTGCGGGTGGAGAAGTGGCTCACCACGCCGGTCGAGGTGACTTGCACGCTGTCGGCGTGAATACCCAGCGGGTAGTTCTTGGTCAGGCTGGTGGTGAAGTCGTTCAGCGTTGACTGCACGGTCTCTTTCGGCAGCACGAAGCCCAGCGTGTTGAAACTGACGATCTGCAGCGCCACGCCGTTACCGGACACCACCGGCTTTGCGACGATGTCGTTGAGCATGCCCTTCAATTCGATGGTGCCGTCGCTGGGGTGAGTTACCACGCTGCTGGTGACGAAGGCGCCCAGAACCGGAATCGCGCTCTGCACCGACTCCTTGATGCCTTCCGACGACCAGGTGATGGTGGCATCCAGTGCGCCGAGCGTGCCCTTGGAGTCAGGGGTTCTTCTGAGCTGGACGTTGTCGATCGTGATTTGGAGCTTCATGCCCTTGGCGTCGCGGATCTGGTTACCCGCCGTCTCCACCGAGATGTTGGTGAAGTGCCGTGTTGCAACCTGCCAGAGCAGTAGCGGCGCCACGCCGAACGACGCGGTGGCCTGATCCTTGACCTCACATGCCACCGCAGCAGCGACCTTGCCGTTGGCAACGTGGCGCGCGTACAGCTCGGATCCGATCAGCCCGGCGACGACGAGCGAAAAGACGATGATGAGGATCAGAAAGATGGATAGCGGGTCGCGCCGCGAGCGCCGTTTGGTCTTCACCGATGCCGGCTCTTCTTTCGGCGTCGCCAGCGGAGTCGTCTTGTCCGCTTGCGAGCTGGGGGGCGGGGTGTAGCCGGCTCGGCGTGCATCGGCATTGGCTGCAGTCAGTGGCTCGGTGTGCTGCGGCATCTGGCCGGCCATAGTCGGAGGCTCCTGCGCAGTCCCGGCTCCGGGCTCGCCAGGACGCAGCTGCCCGGCGGATGGGTCAGAGGGCGCCGGAGGTCGGCCGAGGGGACCTTGATTGCCGGGACGCGACCATGTCGACGGGCCGTCGTTGGGTGGCCCTTGCGGGTTCGTCACCTACGCGATTCTGCCTTATCTAGATGAGCAAAGCTCGACTGGTTGCGCAGCACGGCGATGTTGTCCCGAGCCGTGGCAACGTTGTCGACATCGATGTCGGCCACCACGAGTTGCGGCTGGGAGCCGGCCGAGGCCACCACCTCGCCCAGCGGTGACGCCACCAGGCTGCCCCCCACCCCGGTCGGTGCGCCCGAGCCGGCCCCCGGGCCGGTCAGGGTGTCGCCCGGGTCCGCCTGGCCGGCCGCGGCGACATAGCTCATCGAGTCCAGCGCCCGGGCCCGGGCCAGCAATGCCCACTGTTCGAGTTTGCCGGGCCCGGAGCCCCAGGACGCGCAGACCGCGATCAGCTGGGCGCCGCGTCGGGCCAGCTCGGTGTAGAGCGCCGGAAAGCGAATGTCGTAGCAAATAGTCAATCCCACCCGGACGCCGTCGACCGTGATCACCACCGGTTCGTGCCCGGGTGCGATGGTGCGCGACTCGGTGAAGCCGAACGCGTCGTAGAGGTGGATCTTGTCGTAGTGGGTGTCCGGCTGATCGGGTGTGTCCGGCCCAGCCGCGATCAGCGTGTTTGTCACCCGCCCGTCGCCGGCCGGGGTGAACATGCCGGCGATCACGGTGATGCCGGCCTCGGTCGCGATCTGTCGGACACCGTTCGCCCAGGGCCCGTCGACAGGCTCAGCGATCGGTTGCAGCGGGACGCCGAACCGGCACATGGTCGCCTCTGGAAACACCACCAGCTGCGCGCCCGCATCGGCTGCCCCGTCGGCGTATTCGCGCACCAGGCGCAGATTGGCGGCCGGGTCGGTGCCGCTGAGGATTTGCGCCAACGCGATTCGCATGGGCACCAGCTTAGGAGCCGAATGCCCGGCGGGGGTGTGGCCAGGCACTCTCGGACGGCCCGTTACGCGTTGTTCGAAATCCACATCGCGGTGAAGCGCTGTTCTGATGTCACCAGCGTGGCCAATTGGCTGCCAATGATGTTCTCCAGCTTGCCGCCGAGCAACGGGATACGTGCCTGGACGTTGACCCGGAACGTCAGCCGGGCACGGCCTGCGTCGGCGATGGGCGACAGTACGGCAGTGCCCCACAGGTTCACCGGAGCGTCGACGATCGATCCCACGATGGAGGCCGTCGCGGTGCCATCGTTGACCGGACCCCAGGTCTCCTCGCGGCGCACGCACAGATCGCCCCGATGCAACTGCGTGACCAGGCCCGGCAGGTTGTGGCTGCGCACCATCTGCAGGGTGACCACCTGGATGGTGCCGTCGGCTCCGGACTCGCCACCCACCTGGATCGACTCCAGGGTCGCGACGTCGACCGGGATGTCTGCCAGCCTGGCCCGCCAGTAGTCGGCCTCGCGGAAAGCCCGGTGAACCTCTTCGACGCTTCCCTCGTAGTCGGCCGACATGTCGAATGAACGCGGCATAGCTGGTCAGGCTACCGTTACGGGCCGTGGTCGGTTCGCTCTTTGCCGGTGCGCATGTCGCCGAGGTGGTCCCGTTGGCGCCACTGACCACTTTGCGCGTGGGCCCGATTGCCCGGCGGGTCATTACCTGCGCAAGCGCCGAACAGGTGGTTGCTACGTTGCGGCACCTGGACGCGGAGGCCGACAGCGGCGACTCTGTCCCGCCGCTGGTGTTTGCTGGCGGCTCCAACGTGGTGATCGCCGAGACGCTGACCGACCTGACCGTGGTGCGGTTGGCCAACAGCGGCATCACCATCGACGGGAACCTCGTGCGCGCGGAGGCGGGCGCGGTGTGGGACGACGTGGTGGTCATGGCCATCGAGCACGGTCTGGGCGGGCTGGAATGCCTGTCCGGCATCCCCGGATCGGCCGGGGCCACGCCAGTGCAGAACGTGGGGGCCTACGGCGTAGAGGTGTCCGACACCATCACCCGGGTCCGGCTGTTGGATCGGAGCAGCGGCGCGGTGCACTGGGCACCGGCCGGGGAGCTGCGTTTCGGTTACCGGACCAGTGCGCTCAAGCAAGCTGACGGGCTTCAGATGCCCGCTGTGGTCTTGGAAGTGGAGTTCGCACTGGATTCATCGGGCCGCAGCGCGCCATTGCGCTACGGCGAGCTGACGGGGGCGCTGGGCGCGGCCAGCGGCGAGCGCGTCGATCCCCAAGCGGTCCGCGAGGCGGTACTCGCACTGCGGGCCCGCAAGGGCATGGTGCTCGACGCGACCGACCATGACACCTGGAGCGTGGGTTCGTTCTTCACCAACCCGGTGGTCGCACCTGATGTTTACGACCGGCTGGCTGCTGACCCGGCCAATACGAGCGACGGCCCGGTGCCGCACTACCCGGCACCGGACGGCGTCAAGCTGGCCGCCGGCTGGCTGGTGGAACGGGCGGGATTCGACAAAGGGTATCCGCACAACGACTCGGGTGGTTGTGAAGCCCCGTGCCGGCTGTCCACCAAGCACGCGCTCGCTTTGACGAACCGCGGCGGGGCCACCGCCGAAGACGTGATGGCGCTGGCCCGCACCGTCCGGGACGGGGTCCATGATGTGTTTGGTATCACACTTAAACCCGAGCCTGTCCTGGTCGGGTGTGTGTTGTAGCTGCTACTTTCGTGCTGGAGCACCCCCGCCGCGCGTCTTTGTGGCGGGGGAGATGGTTTCGCGCCCGGTATCTTTGACTTTCGTGAACACATCCAGCGCCCCGCCGCCGATCAATCGGCGCATGGCTTTGACGGCCCTTGGGGTCGGGGTGTTCGCGCCGAACGTGCTGGCCGCTTGCGCCGGCAGAGTCACCAAGCAATCCGAGAAGAAGCCGCCGCCGACGCCCCGTCTGACGTTCCGGCCGGCTGATGGTTCCGGCGACGTGGTGCCGATCGCGCCGATCAGCGTCGAGGTCGGCGAGGGCTGGTTCCAGCGGGTTGCCCTGACGAATTCGTCGGGCAAGGTCGTTGCCGGCGCGTACAACCGGGACCGCACCGTCTACACGATCAACGAGCCGCTGGGCTACGACACGACGTATACGTGGAGCGGTTCGGCCGTCGGCCACGACGGCAAGGCGGTTCCGGTGGCGGGCAAGCTCACCACCGTGACGCCGGTCAAGAAGATCGATGGCGGATTCCAGTTGGCCGACGGTCAGACTGTCGGGGTCGCGGCGCCGGTCATCATTCAGTTCGATGCACCGATCAGCGACAAGGCTTCCGTCGAGCGGGCGCTCACGGTGACCACCAACCCGCCCGTCGAGGGCAGCTGGGCGTGGCTTCCCGACGAGGCGCAGGGCGCACGCGTGCATTGGCGCACCCGCGAGTACTACCCGGCGGGTACCACCGTCAACGTCGACGCCAAGCTGTACGGGCTGCCGTTCGGTGACGGCGCCTACGGTGCCCAGGACATGTCGTTGCACTTCCAGATCGGGCGGCGGCAGTTGGTCAAGGCAGAAGTCTCGTCGCACCGAATCCAGGTCGTCACCGATGCCGGCGTCATCATGGACTTCCCGTGCAGCTACGGCGAGGCCGACCTGGCCCGCAACGTCACCCGCAACGGTATCCACGTGGTCACCGAGAAGTATTCCGACTTCTACATGTCCAACCCGGCCGCCGGCTACAGCAATATCCACGAACGCTGGGCGGTGCGGATTTCCAACAACGGCGAGTTCATTCATGCCAACCCGTCGAGTGCGGGCGCCCAGGGCAATACCAACGTCACCAACGGCTGCATCAACCTGTCGACGGGCGACGCGCGGGAGTACTACAGCACCGCGATCTACGGTGACCCGGTTGAGGTGACCGGCAGCTCGATCCAGCTTTCCTACTCCGATGGCGACATCTGGGACTGGGCCGTGGATTGGGACACCTGGGTGTCGATGTCGGCGTTACCGTCGCCGACGGCACATCCCCCATCGACTCAGATCCCCGTCACCGCGCCGGTCACCCCTTCGACTGCGCCTACCCTGTCGGGCACGCCCACGACAACTACCCCGTCCTCTGGGGCGCCTAGCTCCGGCCCGGGTGGTTAGCCCTCCGGGTAGCTGATGCCTGGTCGCGCGGCCGGATGATGATCTGGTCCAAGTTGACGTGCGAAGGCCGCGTGGCCACGAATCCGATCACCTCGGCTATGTCGGTGGCCACCAGTGGAGTCATGCCGGAGTAGACCGTGTCCGCGCGTTGCTGGTCGCCGTCGAAGCGGACCAGGGAGAACTCTGTCTCGACCGCACCGGGGGCGATCTCGGTGAGTCGCACCGGCTTTCCGAGCAGTTCGCCGCGCAGCGTGCGGTGCAGCGCTCCTTGCGCGTGCTTGGCCGCCGTGTAGCCGGCGCCGCCGTCGTAAACCTCCAGCGCCGCAATCGAGGTGATGGTGACGACCAGCCCGTCGCCAGAGTCGATCAGCTTTGGCAGCAGGGCGCGGGTTACCCGCAGCGTGCCCAGCACGTTGGTCTCCCACATCCAGCGCCAGTGGTCCAAGTCGGCATCGGCGACGAATTCCAGCCCCTTTGCGCCACCGGCGTTGTTGACCAGAACGTCAACCCGGCTCAATCCGTCCGCCAGCGCTCGGACCGAATCGTCGTTAGTGACGTCGGCCACAATGGCGGTCCCGCCGATCTCGTCGGCCAGGGCGGTGACCCGGTCCGCCCGACGTGCCACCGCGACCACATGGAACTCTCGCGCGGCAAGGGTTCTGGCGGTTGCCTCGCCGATTCCGGAACTGGCGCCGGTGACCACCGCGACTCGTTTCTGCGCGTCGGGAGTCGTCATCGGGTCCACAATAAGCGTGCTAAATTTTCGGTGTGTACCGCAGCGCCTTGCTCAACACGACGGCCGCGTGTCTTTTCGCGGGCGCCTGTTGTTGCCGCGCACTTTGCCGCGCCTGACTTCCAGCAGTCAGCAGGTGTGGCCAAGGACCCGGCCATCTGAACTCCGATAGGGACGCCAGTGCACACGACTACCTCCACCACCCATTTGCCCGGCCGTAAGGGCCCGCTGCGGTCGTACCGCCAGGTCGTGCCGCCGTCGCTGCACCTGTCTGACTCCGCGGCGGCGTCCGTCTTCCGGGCCGTACGGTTGCGCGGACCGGTTGGCCGCGACATCATCGCCGGTGTCACCTCGTTGAGCATCGCGACGGTGAACCGCCAGGTCAGCGCACTGCTCGAGGCCGGTCTGCTGCGTGAGCGCGCGGATCTGGCGGTTTCCGGGGCTATCGGGCGCCCGCGGGTGCCCGTGGAGGTCAACCACGAGCCGTTCGTGACGCTGGGCATCCACATCGGTGTGCGGACCACCAGCATCGTGGCCACCGACCTGTTCGGTCGCACGCTCGATTCGGTCGAGACGCCGACGCCGCTCAATCCTGCGGCGCCTGCGCTGACATCGCTGGCCCACAGCGCCCGCAGGTATCTGAGGCGCTGGCATCGGCGCCGCGCGCTGTGGGTCGGGGTAGCCATCGGTGGCACGGTCGACGGTGCCACCGGCCACGTCGACCACCCGCGGCTGGGCTGGCGGCAAGCACCGGTCGGGCCCGTGCTGGCCGACGCGCTGGGTCTGCCGGTATCGGTGGCATCCCACGTGGACGCCACGGCCGGCGCCGAATTGCTGCTCGGGATGCGACGGTTCGCGCCGAGCTCGTCGACCAGCCTGTACGTCTACGCCCGCGAAACCGTGGGTTATGCGCTGGTGATCGGCGGTCGGGTGCACTGCCCGGCCAGCGGGCCAGGCACCATCGCGGGCCTGCCGGCCCACTCTGAGTTGCTCGGTGGCGCCGGGCAACTCGAGTCCACCGTCAGCGACGAGGCTGTATTGGCGGCTGCCCATCGGCTCCGGATCATCCCCGTCGCCCCAGCGGCCCGCACGAACGGGTCGGCTACCGCTGTCACCGACCTGCTGCGGGTGGCGCGGGCCGGCAATCAACAGGCCAAGGATCTGTTGGCGGAGCGGGCCCGGGTGCTCGGCGAGGCGGTCGCGCTGCTGCGCGACCTGCTTAATCCCGACGAACTGGTGGTCGGTGGCCAGGCGTTCACCGAGTACTCGGAAGGGATGGAGCAGGTGCAGGCGGCTTTCGCCGCGCGCTCGGTGCTGGCGCCGCGCGATATCCGCGTCACCGTCTTCGGCAACCGGGTGCAGGAAGCCGGGGCTGGCATCGTGTCGCTGGCCGGGCTCTATGCCGATCCGTTGGGCGCGATGCGCCGCTCCGGGAAACTGGAGACCCGGCTGCCGGACACCGAACCCGAGGCGCTCGCTTAGTGGGGCCTGACATGCGCAGTCCGTGCACGTGGGCCAGTTCCGGAATGAGTCCTGTAAAGATGACAGTGTGCGGCAGGATGACGTTTCGCGGCTGACCGGCGACGATGCGGGCCGTGGGGCCCGAGGAGGAGTCGGTCAATCGGGTCGTGCCGGCGACGATGCGGGCCGTGGGGCCCGAGGAGGAGTCGGTCAATCGGGTCGTGCCGGCGACGATGCGGGCCGTGGGGCCCGAGGAGGAGTCGGTCAATCGGGTCGTGCCGGCGACGATGCGGGCCGTGGGGCCCGAGGAGGAGTCGGTCAATCGGGTCGTGCCGGCGACGATGCGGGCCGTGGGGCCCGAGGAGGAGTCGGTCAATCGGGTCGTGCCGGCGACGATGCGGGCCGTGGGGCTCGGGGAGGAGTCGGTCGATCGGGTCGTGCCGGCGACGATGACCCGCGCCGGGTTGCGCTGTTGGCGGTGCACACCTCACCGCTGGCCCAGCCGGGCACCGGCGATGCCGGCGGGATGAACGTGTACATGCTGCAGAGCGCGCTGCACCTGGCCCGGCGGGGTATCGAGGTGGAGATCTTTACCCGGGCCACCGCGTCCGTAGATCCGCCAACCGTGCGGGTAGCGCCCGGTGTGCTGGTGCGCAACGTGGTGGCGGGCCCATTCGAAGGTCTGGACAAATACGACCTGCCCACCCAGTTGTGCGCCTTCGCTGCCGGGGTGCTGCGCGCCGAAGCCGCCCACGAACCGGGCTACTACGACATCGTGCACTCGCACTACTGGCTGTCGGGCCAGGTCGGTTGGCTGGCCCGCGACCGCTGGGCGGTGCCGTTAGTCCATACCGCTCACACGCTGGCCGCGGTCAAGAACGCAGCACTGGCCGACGGTGACGCCCCCGAGCCGCCGCTGCGCACCGTTGGCGAACAGCAGGTCGTCGACGAGGCTGACCGGCTCATCGTCAACACCGATGATGAAGCCAGACAGTTGATTTCGATCCACCACGCAGATCCGGCGCGAATCGACGTCGTCCATCCCGGTGTCGACCTGGACGTGTTTCGCCCCGGTAACCGGCGGGCAGCCCGGGCCGCACTGGAGCTCCCGCCCGACGAGCAGGTCGTGGCGTTCGTCGGACGGATCCAGCCGCTGAAAGCACCCGACATCGTGTTGCGTGCCGCAGCCAGACTCCCCGGCGTGCGCGTCATCGTCGCCGGTGGACCGTCGGGCAGTGGGTTGGCCGCGCCGGACGGTCTGCTTCAGCTGGCCGGCGAACTCGGCATCACGGAGCGGGTGACGTTCCTGCCGCCGCAGTCCCGCACGGATCTGGCTACCGTCCTCCGTGCGGCCGATCTGGTTGCGGTGCCGAGCTATTCCGAGTCGTTCGGCCTGGTCGCCATCGAGGCGCAGGCCTGCGGCACGCCGGTGGTGGCGGCCGCGGTCGGCGGGCTTCCGGTCGCGGTACGCGACGGAATCACCGGCACTCTGGTATCCGGACACCAGGTCGGCCAGTGGGCGGACGCGATCGACCACTTGCTGCGGCGCAACGCCGGGCCGCAGGGATGGGTGATGAGCCGCGCGGCGGCCAAGCACGCGGCTACGTTCTCCTGGGAAAACACCACCGATGCCTTACTGGCCAGTTACCGGCGTGCGATCAGCGACTACACCGCCGAGCGTCAACGCCGGGGCGGCGTGATATCGGACCTGGTAGCGGTGCGCAAGCCTCGCCGCTGGACGGCGCGTCGCGGGGTGGGCGCGTGACGTCGACCGTGCAACGAGTGATCGAGGATGCACTCGAGGTCAGCGAGCTGAAGTACTCGCAACACCCCGGCGGGCCGCCGGGGCTGATCGTGGAGCTGCCGGGCGAACGCAAGCTCAAGATCAACACCATCCTCAGCATCGGCGAGCATTCGGTGCGCGTCGAGGCGTTTGTGTGTCGCAAGCCGGACGAGAACCACGAAGGCGTCTACCGGTTCCTGCTCAAACGCAACCGCCGGCTCTACGGGGTCGCCTACACGCTGGACAACGTCGGCGACATCTACCTGGTGGGCCGGATGTCGTCGGCCTCAGTGGACGCCGACGAGATCGACCGGGTGCTCGGGCAGGTGCTCGAGGCGGTGGATTCGGATTTCAATACGTTGCTGGAGTTGGGTTTTCGGTCGTCGATTCAAAAAGAGTGGGAGTGGCGGGTATCCCGCGGCGAGTCGCTGAAGAACCTGGAGGCGTTCGCGCATCTCATCGACGATGAGGATGACGGTGACGAGCCCGGAGGCGACCAACGCCGCGACGACTAGATGACGGCGACAGCGCGCGTCCGTGAAATGCTAGGCCAATGCAACAGGGAAACGCTGCCACATTGGTGCTGCTCCGCCACGGCGAGAGCGAATGGAATGCTCTCAACCTGTTCACCGGCTGGGTCGATGTCGGCCTGACGGAGAAGGGCCGGGCAGAAGCGATCCGAAGCGGCGAGCTGCTGGCCGAACAGGACCTGCTGCCCGATGTGCTGTACACGTCGCTGCTGAGGCGCGCGATCACAACCGCCCATCTGGCGCTGGACAGCGCCGACCGGCTGTGGATTCCGGTGCGGCGCAGCTGGCGGCTCAACGAACGCCACTACGGGGCGCTTCAGGGTCTGGACAAGGCCGAGACCAAGGCCCGCTACGGCGAAGAGCAGTTCATGGCCTGGCGGCGCAGCTACGACACGCCGCCGCCGCCGATCGAGAAGGGCAGCGAGTTCAGCCAGGATGCCGACCCCCGTTACGCCGACATCGGCGGCGGCCCGCTGACCGAATGCCTGTCGGACGTGGTGGCCCGGTTTCTGCCGTACTTCACCGACGTCGTCGTCCCGGATCTGCGGGCCGGTAAAACGGTGCTGATCGTCGCGCACGGCAACTCCTTGCGCGCGCTGGTCAAGCACCTGGACCAGATGTCCGACGACGAGATCGTCGGACTGAACATCCCGACCGGCATACCGCTGCGTTATGACCTGGACGCCGAGCTGAGGCCGGTGGTGCCGGGCGGTACCTATCTGGACCCGGAGGCGGCAGCCGCGGGTGCCGCCGCGGTGGCCAGTCAAGGCGCGGGTAAAGCCTGATTGACAGGGCCAATAGGGCCGTATGATGGACATCACGTGAACGACAGCCGAACACCTGTTGCGTATGGTGTGACTTGTCCGATTTTGGCCTCGCTCCGCTAGGGCTGCGTTCACCTGATTTGTAGGATTTTCCACGTGACTGTGTTCTCGGCACTGTTGCTGGCCGGGGTCTTGTCCGCGCTGGCGCTGGCCGTAGGTGTTGCGGCCGGAACCCGGCTGTCGCAGCGGGTCGTGCGACGCCGGCAACGCGAGGCCACCGAGTGGACAGGGATCACCGTCGCACAGATGCTGCAACGGATCGTCGCGCTGATGCCGCTGGGTGCGGCGGTGGTGGACACCCATCGCGACGTCGTCTATCTCAACGATCGGGCCGAGGAGCTGGGCCTGGTGCGCGACCGGCAGCTCGACGACCAAGCCTGGCAGGCCGCACGCGAGGCGCTGGGCGGTGACGACGTCGAGTTCGACCTGTCTCCGGGCAAGCGTCGGTCGGCCGATCCGGACTGTCGGTGCACGGGCAAGCCCGGTTGCTGAGCGAGGAGGACCGCCGGTTCGCCGTGGTCTTCGTCCACGACCAGTCCGACTATGCCCGCATGGAGGCGACCAGGCGTGACTTCGTGGCCAATGTCAGCCACGAGCTCAAGACTCCGGTTGGTGCCATGGCCCTGCTCGCCGAGGCCCTGCTGGCTTCGGCAGATGACTCCGACACCGTTCGGCGGTTCGCCGAGAAGGTGCTCATCGAGGCCAATCGGCTGGGAGACATGGTCGCTGAGCTGATCGAGCTGTCCCGGCTGCAGGGTGCCGAGCGATTGCACAACGTAACCGAAGTTGAGGTCGATGCCATTGTGTCCGAGGCGATTTCGCGCCACAAGGTGGCCGCGGACAACGCCGCCATCGAGGTTCGCACTGACGCGCCCAGCGGATTGCGGGTGCTCGGTGACCAAACCCTGCTGGTTACCGCGCTGGCCAACCTGGTGTCCAATGCGATTGCCTACTCGTCCCCGGGATCGCCGGTGTCGATCAGCCGCCGCAGGCGGGGCGACGACATCGAGATCGCTGTCACCGACCGGGGCATCGGGATCGCGCTCGAAGACCAGGAGCGGGTCTTCGAACGGTTCTTCCGCGGGGACAAGGCGCGCTCGCGGGCTACCGGCGGTAGCGGGCTGGGGCTGGCCATCGTCAAGCACGTCGCGGCCAACCACAACGGCAGCATCGGCGTGTGGAGCAAGCCGGGAACCGGATCGACGTTCACCTTGTCGATCCCGGCCTATCAGGACAACGACGACCAACCCGAGCAACCAAGGGGGCGCGACGTGCGGCCCACCGGTCACAACGAGAGGAAGAACTAAGTCGATGAGCCGCGCTGACGACGATGCAGAGCGAAGCGATGAGGAGGAGTGGCGCAGATGACCCGCGCTGACGACGATGCAGAGCGAAGCGATGAGGAGGAGTGGCGCAGATGACCCGCGCTGACGACGATGCAGAGCGAAGCGATGAGGAGGAGTGGCGCAGATGACCCGCGCTGACGACGATGCAGAGCGAAGCGATGAGGAGGAGTGGCGCAGATGACCCGCGCTGACGACGATGCAGAGCGAAGCGATGAGGAGGAGTGGCGCAGATGACCAGTGTGCTGATCGTGGAGGACGAGGAGTCGCTGGCCGATCCGCTGGCATTTCTGCTGCGCAAGGAGGGCTTTGAGGCCACGGTGGTTACCGATGGGCCAGCCGCGCTGGCCGAGTTCGATCGCGCCGGCGCCGACATCGTGCTGCTCGATCTGATGCTGCCGGGGATGTCGGGCACCGACGTGTGCAAGCAGCTGCGCGCTCGTTCCAGCGTGCCGGTGATCATGGTGACCGCCCGGGACAGCGAGATCGACAAGGTGGTCGGCCTGGAGCTTGGGCGCCGACGACTACGTGACCAAGCCGTATTCGGCCCGCGAATTGATCGCCCGGATCCGGGCTGTGCTGCGCCGCGGCGGCGACGACGATTCCGAAATCAGTGATGGCGTGCTGGAGTCCGGGCCGGTACGGATGGATGTCGAACGCCACGTCGTCTCGGTCAACGGCGACGCCGTCACGCTGCCGCTCAAGGAGTTCGACCTGCTGGAATACCTGATGCGCAACAGCGGGCGGGTGCTGACCCGCGGCCAGTTGATCGACCGGGTCTGGGGCGCGGACTACGTCGGCGACACCAAGACGCTCGACGTCCACGTCAAGCGCCTGCGGTCCAAGATCGAAGCCGACCCGGCCAACCCGGTGCACCTGGTGACGGTGCGGGGATTGGGCTACAAGCTGGAGGGTTAGGTCCCCGGAATTTCCCGATTGCGGCTGTGTGGCAGGCGGATGCGCGTTGATATGTGTCCGGCCTGAAACGTGTGTGGGAAGATCCTGAAATTCAGACCAGTAGTGGCGCCTGGGTCTGCTGCTAATCTGCTGCTCAACGGCACTTACAGCGGTGGTTTCTGCTCCGTTTCAACTCCGGCTTCTTCAGCACG
Source organism: uncultured Actinomycetota bacterium (assembly GCA_963763005.1). Lineage (GTDB taxonomy): Bacteria > Actinomycetota > Actinomycetes > Mycobacteriales > Mycobacteriaceae > Mycobacterium. The sequence goes on along the minus strand of CAVXMI010000002.1, from coordinate 110,568 downwards.
GGCGGGAGTCACTCGAGCCTCCGGGTTGGGGGCAGCAAGACTTTGCCGGCTTCGATATCGGTAATAGTGTTTCGCAAAGTCAGTCGGTTACTGGGCGCTGATCACCTCGTCGGCGACCGCCATCGCCATCGCCATGATCGACAGCTGCGGGTTCACCTCCGGGCAGCTGGGCAGGATCGACGCGTCGGCAACCCAGACACCGTTGACGCCGCGCAGCCGACCCGTCTGGTCGACCGGACAGAACTGCTCGTCTGCGCCGGCGGCCGCGGTCCCGGTCGGATGGAAGGCGGCCAGGTGCAGGCTTCTCGGGTTGCTGCGCTGCAGCATGTCCCGGAGCGCTTCCGGTGACGTCACCGTCGTCGCGCCGGGCAGACCGGTGAGCACCTCGACCGCGCCGGCGGCGAAGAGCAGCCGGCCCATGGCCTCCATTGCGACCCGCAGCTTGGCGATGTCGGCTGGATCGATGTCGTAGCGCACCAGCGGCTCGCCCCGCACTGACAGCACCGAGCCGACACCCCGATCGGCCACCATCGCGCCAAACGTCGCGACCCGGGGCGCCCGGTCCAGCCAGCTGAGCAGCTGGGCGCCGTAGCCTGGGAAGATCATCGACCCCATGCCCGGCGGCGTGGAGGTCGCTTCGATCAGCACGCCATCCGACTCGTGGAACTCGTGGACGGCCGCGCTCTGCAGCACACCTCGCCAGGCGTGGACGTCGTCGTCGAAGCGCCCGGCGAGCATCGTCGCCGGATGTAGTGCGAGGTTGTGGCCGAGCTGCGGGTGCCCGCCAAGACCGCTGCGCCGCAACAACATCGGCGTCTCGGTGGCACCGGCGGTGATGACGACGTTGTTGGCGAGGACGTCGATCGCGGTGCCGTCGGGCCGGCGGGCTCGCACGCCACGGGCGCGTCCGTGCTGGTGCAGCACGCGTTCTACCCGCGCCTCGGAGATGATCCGCGCGCCGGCCGCGCAAGCCTGGGGCAGTGCGTTGAGGTGCACGCCGAACTTGGCGTTGTTTGGACAGCCGATTGCGCACTGGCAGCAGCCTTCACAGCCGGGAGCGTTGCGGGGGATGGGTGCCGCCCGCCAGCCCAGCGACTTGGCGGCGTCGAGTAGCAGGTTCCCGTTGCGGCCCATGATGTCGCGCGGCACCGGTGCGACGCGCAGTGTGCACTCCACGTCGTCAAGGCGGTCGGCCAGCCGGTCCGGGTCGGCCAGGCCGAGACCGAACTCGTCGCGCCAGCGTTGCTGCACTGCAAGTGGCGGTCGGAAGCAGGTGCCGGAGTTGACAACGGTGGTGCCACCGACCGCCCGGCCCATCGGCAGCACCACAGTCGGACGTCCCAGCGCGATAGTGGCCCCGGCGCCGCGGTACAAGCCGGCATAGCGGTCGATCGGGTGGGTGGTGCGGAACTCCTCGACCGTCCAGCGGCGTCCCTCTTCGAGTACGACGGCGTCCAAACCGGCTCGGGCCAGGGTGCGCGCCACCATCGCGCCGCCGGCGCCGGAGCCGACGATCACCGCATCGGTGGTGATGACGGAAAGGCTCTCAGTTGCGGAGGTGATGTTCAACGCCGCGTCGGGGCGTACCGGGTCGTGCTCTTGGCCGCGGGCGAGCAATTCCGGTGCATAAGTGTCGGCGCCGTTGGCCAGCAGCATTATTGCCTTCATGCCCTCCACGGCCGCACCGGCATCCGGGTTGAGCGCGGCCACGCGCTGCAACACCCGTTCACGTTCGGCCGGGCCAAGCCGCGACAGCGACCGGCCGGTGGTGAGGTAGCTCGCCGCCGCCAGCGACAGCAGCCCGGCACGTACTGCCAGCCGTGAGGTGGCCGGGATCTGCCTCAGGTAGCGGTCGACGCGGTCGACGAGTTTGGCCGCTGACGGGCCGCCGTGTTCCTCGGGTAGCAGTGCGGTACCGAACGAGGCTGTTGCGTGATCAGCCAGACGGCTCACTTTCGGCGCCCGAGCCGTCGACCGAGCTTGAGGAAGAACGGATATGTCGCGAAAATGCCCGCTGCCGCCGCGTGCAGCGGCCATTCGGCCCCTTCCGTTTTCGGGTCCGTATTCACATTGAAAACGCCGCTGTTCCACATGAAGTCGCGGCCGTTCTGCGCGCGGAACGGGCGCCACAACAGCCCCAGCCCGGGCACGTTGTTGTACAGCCCGAACGAGCCGGAGAAGAAGACACCGAGGGTGGCGGCTTCGGCGATATCGCGGCGGTCCTCGGGCAGGCGGCGCTCGATGAGGACTCCGCAGGCAACCAACATCGGCGGATCAAGGGCAAAACTCATGAGAGGGTCCTTTCGTTGACGGCGGGTGCCTCGGAACCACGCAGGCCGACTTCGGTGTGCCCGCTGCCCAGTACCGACCAGGTGCGGTCGGTCGCCCGGTTGTCTCCCTGGCGGTGGCTGATCTCGATGTGGACGTCGGCCTGCTCGGTGTTGGTGCACACCGCGGTGGCCCCGTCGGGGTCGGTGTACTGCAGGCTCACGCACCGTTCAAACGGCTGGTCGACACGGATCAGCACTTCGCGGCCACCGATGCGTCCTTCCAGCTGCCAATGCCGCAAGCCGAGGGTTGTCCGCATCCGCAGTGACGGCAAAGGGCTTGCGGGCCAGTCCTTTCCGTCGATACGGAAGCGAACGAACGCCATCGGCGCAAGCCTGCGCAGTCCTGGCTTGTGCGACACCGCGGCGACGGCCTCCAAGACGTCGCCGTCACCGAGGTCGGCGTGGATCCACCCCCAGCGCTTGGCGTTGCCGTGCCCATAGATGTGCGCGACGCCGCCGCGCCACCCGTCGATGGGGTGGTTGGTGTCGCCGACAGTCAGCGAGCCGGTGAAAACGGCGGTGGGGGCGAGCACCACTTGGGCGCCGGGCAGTAACTCGCGCTCCCACGCCATGCGGGGAAACGTCCACAGCGGCGCCCCGCTGTCCTTCCAGGACAGGTCCCATGCCAGTGATCCCGCGCGTCCGGTCAGCTCTTCCTGCGCCACCCGCGCGCCCGCGGCCTCGAACCAGGCAGCGCCGGCCGCGGGCTGGACGGGGGCGGGTCCGAAGCGTTCGGTGCGCGGCGGGCCGTCGGATGGAAAGCAGGTCACCCACCCGTGCGCATAGGGAGAGTCGCCGGTTGTCGGTGCCACTGTTTCGCAGTGAATCCACAGGCCGGCGCGCGTCAGCGGATCCGACAGGGTGGCATACCAGACTTCCAGGCGCCCGGCCTTACCCCGCCAGCGCGGAGCCACGGCCGATCGCATTTCTTCGTCCACTAGCTACTACCTCCGGAGTTGACTGTGCGTTCAGGGCGGCGACTGTGCGTTCAGGGCGGCAAAATGGCCGTTCTTCCGCCCCGGATGCGCAGCAGGACGCCATGGGCCCGACACGCGCTGTGGTTCTGGCTGTGTTGTTGGCCAGTCCACTATATTGGTTGAGCCAATGAACCAGTCAAGTCCCTTACGGCCACCGGATCGCCAGCGAGTCGACGAACAGATCGCTGCGTCGATCGCCGACGCGATCCTCGACGGCGTTTTCCCGCCCGGCTCGACCCTGCCGCCCGAGCGGGAGCTGGCCGAGCAGCTCGATGTCAATCGCACCTCGCTGCGGCAGGGTCTGGCCCGGCTGCAGCAGATGGGTCTGATAGAAGTCCGGCACGGTAGCGGCAGCGTGGTGCGTGACCCCGAAGGCCTCACCCATCCCGCGGTGGTCGAGGCACTGGTGCGCAAACTCGGCCCGGACTTCCTGGTCGAATTGCTCGATATCCGCGCGGCGCTAGGTCCGTTGATCGGCCGCCTGGCCGCCGAGCGGAGCACGTCCGAGGATGCCGGGGCATTACGCGCCGCGCTGGCGGGGGTGCAGGAGGCGGACACGGCCGCGACGCGGCAGGAGGCCGATCTCGCCTACTTCCGTGCGCTCATCCACGGCACCCGCAACCGCGCATTGGGCTTGCTGTATCGCTGGGTCGAGCACGCGTTCGGCGGCCGCGAGCACGAGCTCACCGGGGCCTACGACGAGGCCGAGCCGGTGGTGGCCGATCTGCGGGCGATCACCGAGGCTGTGCTGGCGCGCGACGCGGCGGCGGCCGCCGCGACGGTGGAGGCGTATCTGAACGCCAGCGCGCTGCGCATGGTCGTGGCCTACGAACGGACGCATCGCGCGGCGGGCCCGGACTAGCCTGTCCGTGGTCAGATTGGCTCAGAGACCAGTTCGCCGTTCGGTTGTTGGGGTTCGCCGGTGCGCCGGTTAACCGGGAGGGGGATCGGGGCGAGCGGGTGATGGCGGACTTGAATGGCTTGGTAGATGACCAACCCGACCAGGAGGCCAAACAGCGCCGCCGACGTCCACTCGGTGCCCCACCCCAGGCCGCCGAGTTCGTGGGGTTTGCTCAGGGAGTCTCCCCCGGTGGCGCCCAAGGGGCGGGTGAGTACAAATGCGATCCAGAACAACACCATGCCGTTGATGCGGCTGAAGTAGCGCGCAGCGAGCAGTGCCAGCATGATCCCGGATAGCAGCAGCGCGCTATCCCGGAAGCCGAGCCCTACGACGTCGGCGAGAAAGTCGCCGCTGGAGGTACCCAGACTGTTGGAGAACAGGATGGCAACCCAGTACAGAAGCTCTCCACGAAACGTGGCGACTTTTCCACGTCCAGCGTCTGACCGCTGCGCCACCACAGGATGAAGACGATCGCCAGCCCGGTGCTCAACACCAGCGCGCCGCCGGTGTACCCGATTCCGCCGGTGCGGTTCATCAGGTCCGACAATGTGGTGCCGGCAGTGCTGGTCAGCGCTATCACGGTCCAATAGATCGCCGGATGAAACCGGTGGGCTTTCAGCTGGAACACCACCGCCACCAGAAACAGCGCGGAGAAAATCAGCGTGCTGTCCAGGTATCCGACCTCCAGCGTCTGGTCGAGGAGGTCGCCGCCGGTTTCCCCGAGCGTGGTCGCGACAATCTTGATGACCCAAAACAGCAGGGTGATTTCAGGCAGCTTGCGCATCACAAACCGGGCCGATGATTCAGGCGACTCCGGCGGCTCGCTGAGTGCGGTCATGTTCCTCTACTGGCCCGCCGCGTCGCAGGATGCACGGCGAGGAGCCCTAACCGGCTGCGCCGCTTGCACATTGCCGCCAGTTCCGCGTAGGCCTTCGCGCCGAGCAGTTCGGTGAGTTCGTCGGCAAGGCTCTCCCATACCTGTTTGGTGCCGACGTGGGCGGCCGGATCGCCGGAGCAATACCAGTGCAGGTCGGCGCCACCGGAGCCCCAGCCGCGGCGATCGTATTCGGTAACGGTGGTCTTGAGGATTTCCGTGCCGTCGGGCCGGGTCACCCACTCCTGGCTGCGCCGGATCGGCAACTGCCAGCAGACATCGGGTTTCATCGTCAGAGGCGGCACGCCCAGCTTGAGGGCTTTGCTGTGCAGCGCGCAGCCAGCGCCGGCGGCGAACCCGGGCCGATTCAAGAAGATGCACGCGTCCTTGTGTTTGCGGGTCCGGAACTGCGACTGGCCATCATGCTCGTCGAGTTCCAGGTAGCCCTTGCGACCCAGGCCTTTCTCGCGGAACTGCCAGTCGTCGCCGGTCAGCTTCTTCACCGCGTCGTCCAACCGGGCGCGGTCGTCGTCGTCGGACAGGAACGCACCGTGCGAGCAACACCCGTCGTTCGGCCGGCCCGCCACGGTGCCCCGGCAGGCCGGCGTGCCGAATACACACGTCCAGTGCGAAAGCAACCAGGTGAGGTCGGCCGCGATCAGGTGTTCGGGATTTTCGGGGTCGTAGAACTCCACCCACTCACGGGCGAAATCCAATTCGACCTCCTGCCCGGGTCGCGGGTGCGAGTTTGCCACGGTTGCAACGTTAGTCCACGATTCCGGCCGCGGGAGCCGCCGCCACCCAGCGCGAGTCGGCGTAGATTGCCGGCCTCCTCAGCGGGTCGCTCAGCGACCCGCATTGTCGCCCGGCTAGTTTGATTTCGTGCGATTGGGCGTGCTGGACGTGGGCAGCAACACGGTCCATCTGCTGGTGGTGGATGCCCACCGAGGCGGGCATCCGACGCCGATGAGCTCGACGAAGGCCACGCTGCGTCTGGCCGAGGCCACCGACAGCTCGGGCAAGATCACCAAGCGCGGTGCCGACAAGCTGGTTTCCACCATCGACGAGTTGGCCAAGATCGCGGTCAGCTCCGGCTGTGCGGAGTTGATGGCCTTCGCCACCTCGGCGGTCCGCGACGCCGAGAATTCCGAAGATGTGCTGTCCCGGGTGCGCAAAGAGACCGGTGTCGAATTGCAGGTGCTGCGTGGGGTGGACGAGTCGCGGCTGACCTTCCTGGCGGTGCGCCGGTGGTATGGGTGGAGCGCGGGGCGAATCATCAACCTCGACATCGGCGGCGGCTCGCTGGAATTGTCCAGCGGCGTCGATGAGGAGCCCGAGGTTGCTCTATCACTGCCGCTGGGCGCCGGACGGTTGACCCGGGAGTGGCTGCCAGACGATCCGCCCGGCCGGCGACGGGTGGCGATGCTGCGTGATTGGCTGGATTCTGAGGTGGCGGATGCCAGCGTGGCCGTCCTCGAAGCCGGCAGCCCCGATCTCGCGGTGGCAACGTCGAAGACGTTTCGCTCGTTGGCGCGGCTCACCGGTGCTGCGCCGTCGGCGGCCGGATCACGGGTGAAGAGGACCCTGACGGCCAACGGCCTGCGGCAACTCATCGCTTTTATCTCTAGGATGACGACGGTTGACCGTGCAGAACTGGAAGGAGTCAGCGCCGACCGAGCGCCACAGATCGTGGCCGGCGCTCTGGTGGCGGAGGCGAGCATGCGAGCGCTATCGATAGAAACGCTGGATATCTGCCCGTGGGCGCTACGGGAAGGTCTCATCTTGCGCAAACTCGACAGCGAAGCCGACGGAACCGCCTTCATGCAAACTTCGCCTGTCGAGGCTTCGGTACGCAATGCTAGAGGTCAGGTAGTTGATCGGAACGCTGCTAACCGATCGAGAGGCAACAAACCATGACTGGACCACACTCCGACACGGAGGACACCAAGCAGATCTCGGTGGCCGAACTGTTGGCCAGGAATGGGAGCATCGGCGCCCCGGCGGTCACTCGACGGCGCCGCCGTCGGCGCGGTGACAGCGACTCGGTGACGGTCGCCGAGCTGACCGGTGAGATTCCGATCGTCCGTGACGATCGTCACGATGAGCACCGCGACGACACCGAGAAGGCCCCGGCGGCCCCGCCGCCATTGCAGCCCGCGCCCGCCCACGGGCGAGTTCAGGTCGCCGAACCGGCCCCCAAATCGCCCCCAGAACCGATCTCCAAACCAGTGGCTGCACAAATCCCTGAACACGTGGCCGAACCGGCGACTGAAGACCCGGCCAAAGCGGTGTACTGGTCCGAGCCCGAGCCGCGCTGGCCCAAATCCGAGCCGATGTTGCGTCGCAAGTCCGGGCCGGAGCGCAGTGAGTATCCGCGGCCTCTGCGTCACACCGAAGAAAGCGACGCCGCAGGGCCGGAGTCAGGTGCCGAGCATATGAGTCCCGATCCGGTGGGGCACTACGGCGATACCTCAGTGGATGTCGTGGACGCCGAGGTGCGAGCCGAACCAGCCGCCGGGGATTCCGCTTACGTGCGTTCCTATCTGCAGGCTTCGGAAGGTCTGCAGGCTTCGGAAGGGACGTTGTTCGGCGGGCAGTCCATCGCCGATGAGGTGGCTCGGCGGCGCGGCGAGCAGGGCCCAGCGGTATTCGACGAGGACCACCCCGAAAGTGATCTTGCTGACGGAGCTCAGGATTCCCACCGCTTGCTGGGCAAGCTCGCGGCACTGTGGCGCGGCATCCTGGTGGTGCTGCAGTCGATCCTGGCCGTTGCGTTCGGTGCCGCGCTGTTCATCGCCTTCGACCAGCTGTGGCGGTGGGACAGCATCGTGGCACTGGTGCTATCGGTGTTGGTCATCCTCGGGCTGGTGGTCGGGGTGCGGGTAGTCCGCAAGACCGAGGACATCGCCAGTACGTTGATAGCGGTTGCGGTGGGGGCGCTGATCACCCTGGGACCGCTGGCCTTGCTGCAATCGGGCTAAGCGCCCTCCACACAGACAGTGCGCCCAGCAATCAAAGTCGGCCTGTCGACGGCCTCGGTGTACCCGTTGCGGGCCGAGGCCGCGTTCGAGTACGCGGACAGGCTCGGCTACGACGGGGTCGAGCTGATGATCTGGAGTGAGTCCGTCAGCCAGGACATCGATGCCGTCAGGAAGCTGTCGCGGCGCTACCGCGTGCCGGTGTTATCGGTGCACGCCCCCTGCCTGCTGATCTCACAGCGGGTATGGGGGGCCAATCCGATCGTCAAGCTGGACCGCAGCGTGCGGGCCGCCGAACAGCTGGGCGCACAGGCGGTCGTCGTACATCCGCCGTTCCGCTGGCAACGTCGCTATGCCGAGGGATTCAGCGACCAGGTTTTTGCCTTGGAAGCATCCAGTGACGTGATGGTGGCCGTCGAAAACATGTTTCCGTTCCGGGCGGATCGGTTCTTCGGGGCCGACCAGTCACGGGAACGGATGCGCAGGCGCGGCGGTGGCCCCGGCACGGCGATATCGGCGTTTGCGCCCTCCTACGACCCGCTGGACGGCAATCACGCGCATTACACGTTGGACCTCTCGCACACCTCGACCGCAGGCACCGACTCGCTGGAAATGGCGCGGCGGATGGGCTCGGGGCTGGTGCATCTGCACCTGTGTGACGGCAGCGGGTTGCCCGCCGATGAGCACCTGGTGCCCGGCCGCGGCACGCAACCGACCGCCGAGGTGTGCCAGATGCTGGCCGGGAGCGGCTTCGCCGGCCACGTTGTGCTGGAGGTGTCCACTTCATCGGCGCGTTCGGCCAGTGAGCGCGAGGCCATGCTGGCTGAGTCCTTGCAATTCGCCCGCACGCACCTGCTGCGCTGATGGACGGGCAGCCCCCAGAAACCATGAACGCGCTATTCACGACCGCGATGTCGCTGCGCGAGGTTGATGCCGGTCCCGGTGGTCCGGTGTTGGAAGGCGAGCTCAACGAGCACTGGACCATTGGGCCCAAGGTGCATGGAGGTGCGATGGTCGCCCTGTGTGCCAACGCCGCGCGCACCGCTTACGCCGGGCCCGGACAGCAGCCGGTCGTAGTGGCGGCGAACTTCCTGTGGGCGCCCGATCCGGGCGCGATGCGGCTGGTGACGTCGATCCGCAAGCGCGGTCGCCGGATCAGTGTGGTGGATGTCGAGCTCACCCAGGGAGACCGCACCGCGGTGCACGCCGTGGTCACCCTGGGCGAGCCGGAGCATTTCCTCCCCGGTGAGCATGCGGGCGCCGGGGCGATTGGAGCCGCGCCGCTGCTGTCGGCGAACCCGGTCGTGGATCTGATGGCACCGGAACCGCCCGACGATGTCGCGCCGATCGGGCCCGGGCACCCGCTGGCCGGCCTGGTGAACCTGGGCGAAGGCTGCGATGTACGGCCGGTGGTGTCGACGCTGCGGTCCGGCGCTGACGGGCGGCCGCCGGTGATTCAGATGTGGGCGCGCCCGCGTGGCGTCGCTCCGGACGCGCTGTTCGCTCTCATGTGCGCGGACTTGTCGGCCCCGGTGACCTTCGCCGTGGACCGCACCGGCTGGGCGCCCACGGTTCAGCTCACGGCCTTCCTCCGGGCCCTGCCCGTCGATGGCTGGCTGCGAGTGATGTGCACCTGCATGGAGATCGGGCAGGACTGGTTCGACGAGGACCACATCGTCGTCGACCACGTGGGCCGCATCGTGGTGCAGTCGCGCCAACTGGCGATGGTGCCTGCCCAGTAGCTCGGATGGGTCGAGCCGTCTGCGATGCTTTGCGGCATGGCAAGAATCGCGATCATCGGCGGCGGCAGCATCGGTGAGGCATTGCTATCGGGTCTGCTGCGGGCCGGGCGGCAGGTCAAAGACCTGGTGGTGGCCGAACGGATGCCGAATCGCGCCAAGTACCTGGCAAGCACCTATTCGGTGTTGGTTACGTCGGTGAGCGATGCGGTGGAGAACGCGGCGTTCGTCGTCGTTGCGGTGAAGCCTGCCGACATCGAGGCGGTGATGGGGGACCTGACCACTGCGGTCGCTGCTGCCGAGAATGACAGCGCTGAGCAGGTGTTCGTCACCGTCGCAGCAGGTGTCACGATCTCGTACTTCGAATCCAAGCTGTCGGCGGGGACGCCGGTGGTCCGGGCGATGCCGAACGCGGCGGCATTGGTGGGTGCCGGGGTTACCGCGCTGGCCAAAGGCCGTTTCGTGGCCCCGGAACAGCTCGAGGAGGTCTCCGCCCTGTTCGAGGCGGTCGGCGGCGTACTGACCGTTCCCGAGCACCAATTGGACGCGGTGACCGCACTGTCGGGCTCCGGCCCCGCATATTTCTTTCTGCTGGTAGAGGCCCTGGTCGACGCCGGTGTCGCGGTGGGTTTGAGCCGTCAGGTGGCCACCGACCTGACCGCACAGACCTTGGCCGGGTCGGCGGCAATGCTGCTGGAGCGGATGGATCAAGACGGGCGACCAGCCGACGGCGAGCCGTTGGGGTTGCGGGTGGACACCTCGGCGTCACAACTACGGGCGTCGGTTACCTCACCCGGTGGGACTACCGCGGCTGCGCTGCGCGAACTCGAACGGGAAGGGTTTCGGGTGGCTGTCGACGCCGCCGTCCAAGCCGCTAAAAACCGCTCTGAGCAGCTAAGAATTACATCGGAATAATTCAAGTATTTTGAACTGATTGTCCCCCACCAGTACCAGTAACCCCACTAGTCCCGCTATTCTGCTCTTTGTATGCACGTGTGGGTGCCAGCGGAGGGGAAGCCGCTGGCATTGCGCGGGCCTGACACGATTGGGTTGCGATGACGTCTACGAACGGGCCATCTGCGCGGGATTCTGCTGGTAAATCGGACGGGATACCGGTTCGGTTGAGGGCCAGGCCAGGACACAATTTCTCACCGTGGCGGAGGTGGCTTCGCTGATGCGGGTCTCCAAGATGACGGTGTACCGGCTGGTGCACAATGGCGAGCTGCCCGCGGTTCGGGTCGGGCGGTCTTTCCGGGTGCATGCCAAGGCCGTCCACGACATGCTCGAGACGTCGTACTTCGACGCTGGCTAGGCGAAAACCTAGCCCGTCCGTGTGACGCCGTCGGGCCTGAACGCGGGCCTCAGCGGGCGCTGGGCGTCGGTCGGCCGCTGGTCTGTGGTCGTCTGAGCGCGTGACTTGCTGGGTCAAACGGTGGTCAATCGGCGCCGGTTTGGTGTTCGGTGCGGCGGGCTGGGTAAAGTGTCCGGGTCATTCATATAAGCCGGTCACGGGCAGATAGCGGAGTTCATGGGTTCAGTAATCAAGAAGCGGCGCAAGCGCATGTCGAAGAAAAAGCACCGCAAGCTGCTGCGCCGTACCCGGGTGCAGCGCAGAAAGCTTGGCAAGTAAGCGTCGCTGGCGCCTACCGTCACGCGCCTGTAACGCCTCTGTTCCTCCCCGCCGCTAGGCTTTCGGGGTGAGTTCGTCGAGCGGTCAGGGGGGCGGCGCCGGGGGAATCGGCGGCGGCAGCGACAGCGACAACGTGCACTATCCCAAAGTTGTGCTGGTGACCGGTGCATGCCGGTTTCTGGGCGGTTACCTGACTGCCCGGCTTGCGCAGAACCCGCTGATCAACTCGATCGTGGCGGTGGACGCGATCGCGCCGAGCAAGGACATGCTGCGCCGCATGGGTCGGGCCGAGTTCGTTCGCGCTGATATTCGTAATCCGTTCATCGCCAAGGTGATTCGCAACGGCGATGTCGACACGGTGGTGCACGCTGCGGCGGCGTCGTACGCTCCGCGGTCCGGTGGTAGCGCGGCGTTGAAGGAACTCAATGTGATGGGCGCCATGCAGCTGTTCGCTGCTTGCCAAAACGCGCCCTCGGTTCGCCGCGTCGTGCTGAAGTCGACCTCTGAAATTTACGGGTCGAGCCCACACGATCCGGTGGTGTTCACCGAGGACAGCAGTAGCCGCCGACCCTTCCGCGAGGGTTTCGCCAAGGACAGCCTCGATATCGAGGGTTACGTGCGCGGGCTGGGCCGGCGCCGCCCCGATATCGCCGTGACCATTCTGCGGCTGGCCAACATGATCGGCCCCGCGATGGATACCACGCTGTCGCGGTATCTCGCCGGGCCGTTGGTCCCGACGATGTTCGGGCGCGATGCGCGACTGCAGTTGCTCCACGAGCAGGACGCGCTGGGTGCGCTGGAGCGCGCGGCGATGGCCGGCAAGTCCGGCACGTTCAACATCGGTGCCGACGGCATCATCATGCTTTCCCAGGCAATCAGGCGGGCCGGTCGAATTCCGCTGCCGGTGCCCGCGTTCGGAGTGTGGGCCCTTGATTCGCTGAGACGAGCTAATCGCTACACCGAGATCAATCGCGAGCAATTCGATTACTTGAGTTACGGCCGGGTGATGGACACCACCAGAATGCGCTCCGAGCTCGACTACCAGCCAAAGTGGCAGACCGCTGAGGCATTCGACGACTACCTTCGCGGCCGAGGCTTGACTCCCATAATCGACCCACATCGGGTACGCTCCTGGGAGGGTCGCGCCGTAGCGTTAGCGCAGCGCTGGGGTAGCCGAAAACCAATTTCAGGGGTGGGGTCAGGTAGATATCGTGGCGGGTGAAACCAGAGCGAATGTCATTCCACTGCACACAAATCGGGGTCGGGTAGCGGCGCGCCGGCGTGCCGGTCAACGGGCAGAGACGTCTCGCCAGCACCCCTCGTTGCTCTCTGATCCAAATGGCCGGGCATCGGCCGAACAGGTCGCCGCTGTCGTCCGTGAAATCGATGGCCATCGGCGCGCAGCGGGTGCGAGTTCGTCAGCCGAAGCACCTCTGAACGATCTCGCGCAGCGCGTCGCCGCGGTTGCCGGATTTCTCCGTAAACGACTGACCGGTGACTACAGCGTCGACGAATTCGGGTTCGATCCGCACTTCAATGACGCGATCGTTCGGCCTTTGCTGAGGTTCTTCTTCAAGTCATGGTTCCGGGTTGAAGTCAGCGGTATCGAGAACATCCCGAGCGATGGTGCCGCGCTCCTGGTGGCCAATCACGCCGGGGTGTTGCCGTTCGACGGGTTGATGCTGTCGGTGGCGGTTCACGACGAGCATCCGGCGGAACGGGATCTGAGGCTGCTTGCCGCCGACATGGTGTTCGACTTACCCGTGGTCGGCGAAGCCGCTCGTCGGGCAGGCCACACCATGGCCTGCACGGCGGACGCGAACCGGTTGCTCGCGTCGGGCGAACTCACCGCAGTGTTCCCGGAGGGCTACAAGGGCCTGGGCAAGCGCTTTGAGGACCGCTATCGGTTGCAGAGGTTCGGTCGCGGCGGTTTCGTTTCGGCGGCGCTGCGCACGAAGGCGCCGATTGTGCCGTGTTCGATCATCGGCTCCGAAGAGATCTACCCGATGCTGACCGACGTCAAGTTGCTGGCGCGGCTATTCGGCCTGCCGTACTTCCCGGTCACGCCGTTGTTCCCGTTGGCCGGCCCTGCCGGCCTGGTGCCCCTACCGTCGAAATGGCGCATCGCGTTCGGTGAGCCGATCTACACCGCCGATTACGACCCCTCTGACGCCGAGGACCCGATGGTCACCTTCGAGTTGACCGATCAGGTGCGTGAGACGATCCAGCAGACGCTGTACCGGCTGTTGGCCGGGCGCCGCAACATCTTCTTCGGCTGAGTTCTGCGTCACGCCAGCGCCCCAGCGCAACGGCGCTCACGGCATGAATGGCTAGGACTTGACCAAAGTGAACTGGCAAACGTCTGTGTAGCCGTCGCGGAACAGATCCGAGCAGCCGGTCAGGTAGTGCATATAGATGCCGTAGACCTCTTCGCCCTGTAGCGCGATGGCTTCGTCTTTGTGTGCTTCCAGCGCCGTGGCCCAAGCGTTCAGGGTGGGGACGTAGTGCGACCCGATCAGATGGTGGCGGGCAATCTTGAACCCCGCCTGGGTCGAGTATTCGTCGACGTGCGAGATCTGGGGCAACTTCCCGCCCGGGAAAATCTCGGTCAAGATGAACCTGATGAAGCGCAGCAGGCTCATCGTTGTCGGCAGCCTGCCGTCCCTGGCCTCCTCGGCGCTGGGCACCACGATCGTGTGGAGCAACATCTTGCCGTCATCGGGCAACACGCTGTAGCACATCTTGAAGAAGTTGGCATAGCGTTCGTATCCAGCGTCGCCCGCGCCGTCGGCGAAGTGCTCGAATGCGCCGAGCGAAACGATGCGGTCCACCGGCTCGTCGAACTGCTCCCAGCCCTGTAGCCGTACCTCCTTCGACCGCGGGCTGTCCATCTCGGCGAACTTCTGCTTGTTGTGGGCCAGCTGATTCTCGCTCAGCGTCAGGCCGATCACGTTGACGTCGTACTTCTCGATCGCGTGCCGCATGGTCGAGCCCCAGCCACAGCCGATGTCGAGCAGCGTCATGCCCGGCTGCAGCCCAAGCTTGCCGAGCGAAAGTTCGCGCTTGGCGCGCTGGGCCTCTTCCAGCGTCATGTCGTCGCGTTCGAAGTAGGCGCAGCTGTAGGTCATCGACGGGTCGAGAAACAGCTTGAAGAATTCGTTGGATCGGTCGTAATGCGACTGCACTGCCTCGACTGGCGGTGCCAGCTGCACCGGATTTTCACCACTTTGGGTCATTTTGCCGACCATACTTTCCGCATCAAATGGACGCAATCGCGGCCATAGTCGCCGCGCTGTCTGCGTCCTGGTGGGCTGCCTCACCCAGCATGGTGACGACACTGGTGATCACAGGTTTGCCTTCGGCGTCTGTGATTTCACTGCGGATTTCGGCGATCACCGTGCCGTGGGACTCGATGACGGAGTCCAGGTAAGTGTCGAAATACAACTTGTCATGGGCAAGGATCGGCCGGTAGAACCGAAACTTCTGGTCGCGATGGAAAACCCGGGCGATGTTGATGGGGATGTTGAACTTGTCGAAGATCTTCCAGCTGTACGCGCCGCCCGGCGATAGCCACGAAGGTCAGCGGGGCCAGCACCGAGGGGTAACCCGCGGCGGCGGCGTCAGCCTCGTTGAAGTGCGTCGGATGGTCGTCTTTGACCGCGATCGCGAACTCGCGGATTTTTTCGCGCCCGACTTCGAAGTAGTCCAGCTGCCGGTAGTGCTTACCGATGAGTCCTTGGGCTCCTTCGGGAACTGTCATGCCGCCGCCGATCTCCGCTCGAATAGTTGCTCAGCGGCGGCAGCTTATCAGCGTGATTGGCGTCGGGATGCCAGAGCCGCCAATGCGCCGCCGGCCGCGCCCAGCGCCAGGGCCGACGGGACCCCGATCCGCGCGGCCTTGCGAGCGGTTCGGAAATCGCGGATCTCCCAACCCCGCTCGCGGGCAAGGCTGCGCAGGCGGGCGTCAGGGTTGATGGCGACGGCGGTCCCCACCAGTGACAGCATCGGCACGTCGTTGTGGCTGTCGGAGTATGCGGTGCAGCGTTTGAGGTTGAGTCCCTCCCGGATTGCCAGCGACCGTACGGCGTGAGCTTTGCCCGTGCCGTGCAGGATCTCGCCGACCAGCCTTCCGGTGAATACGCCGTCGACCGACTCGGCGACGGTGCCCAGGGCGCCGGTCAGGCCGAGCCGGCGGGCGATGGTCGCGGCGAGCTCGTACGGGGTGGCGGTGATCAGCCACACCTGCTGACCGGCATCGAGGTGCATCTGCGTGAGCTCACGGGTGCCGGGCCAGATTTTGTCGGC
Organism: uncultured Actinomycetota bacterium; assembly: GCA_963763005.1. Taxonomy (GTDB): domain Bacteria; phylum Actinomycetota; class Actinomycetes; order Mycobacteriales; family Mycobacteriaceae; genus Mycobacterium. Next base: position 94,834 of record CAVXMI010000002.1, on the reverse strand, counting down.
AATGATCTCGTCGTAGATCTCCTCGCCCAGGGTCACCAGCTCCTCGACCGAGCGGCCCTCGATGAACGTCAGCGCTTTGCGCCGGCCGGCGGCGACGTCGTCGCTGTTCTCCTTGCCGAGAAGCTGAAACTTGGCTTGCGCGTAAATGAATCCGAATACGTCACGGTAGGTGAAATAGTCACGGGCGGCCAGTCCGCGACCGAAGTGCACCGCAGAAGAGCCCTGCACCAGGGTGTTGTCCACATCGAAGAATGCGGCGGCGGTCAGATCGATGGGCGGTTGTGGACGATCCTCCGCAGCCGCGGCGGCCTGCATGCCCTCAAGGGCGCGTTCGGCACTGGCGTCAGCAGCCAGCGACTCCAGGTCGACGCGACCGGTGTGGTCCACGCTGCCCGGGTCGGAGGAAGCCATCACAAACCTCCCAAGTCGCTGTGCCTGCCCGGTGGGCGGTTCTCGGGCCGCTTCTAACCCTATCTGGCGAACGTCTCGAGGAGATTTAGCTGCCTGGGCCGGGTCGATCTGGTCGCAATGCGGGCCGATCGTTGCCGAGCGTGAAGCCAGCGTCACGTTCGGCATCTTCCAGATGGGTCGATGACGCGGGATCCACTGCCAGCGGCGTTATCAGGTCATGACCACGGGCTCAGGGTCGTCGACATCACGCCGGTGCAGTTGGCATGCGCGGTGGCACCCGCGGCTCGCAACTGAGCCAGCGCCTCGCGCACCATCGCCTCGCCCCGAGCCCAGTGGCGGTGCGCCTCGGCGTGGGCCGCCGCGCCTTCGGACGACCACGTCGCGTGCAAATTGGTTACGAGAGAGTCAATTTCGGCTCGCGGCCTCCGATGCCATAGCTCCCACCCAGACCGGTAGGAGCCCCAGATCCGCCTTGCCAGCCGCCCAGCATCTCGCCGACCTGACCGTCCGGCTCGGCCAATCGATTCCGCAGATCCTCGGCACCACCAACCAGCGCCTGGGCGAATCCGTGCATCAACACCAGGTCGACCCGCAGGTTGTTATCGGCAGCCACAGCGGGCACCTCATGGCGTCCGGATACGGCCGCAATTCACCCGGCATGAGAAATGCCACACTGGTGCCCATGACGCCGCCGCCGAGCCGCCCGCACGTGGAGCTGCTGACCCGCGACGGGTGCGCCATCTGCCTGCGGGTACACGCGCAGCTGGCCGAACTGTCCGGTGAGCTGGGCTTCGATCTGACGACGATCAATGTCGACAGCGCAGCGTCGGCTGGCGACCCCGGGCTACGGGCCGAGTTCGGCGACCGACTGCCGGTAATCCTGCTGAATGGTCACGAGCACAGTTATTGGGAGGTCGACGAGGCCCGACTGCGTGCGGATCTGGCCCGAACCGATATTTGGTAGCCCAGCGGACAAACGTCTACCGTAGACACCAGTTCACTTAGTGGGGAAAGCAAGGGAGCTGGCCAGGTGATGCTGCCGTGAGCATCCTGCTCTTCGGGGTTTCGCACCGCAGTGCGCCGGTTTCGGTCCTGGAACAACTCAGCATCGACGAATCCGATCAATTCAAGATCGTCGACCGGATGCTGCAGTCGTCGCTGGTGACCGAGGCGATGGTGCTGTCGACCTGCAACCGGGTCGAGGTCTATGCGGTGGTGGAGGCGTTCCACGGCGGGTTGTCGGTGATAGGCCAGGTGCTGTCCGAATACTCCGGTATGTCGATGGGTGACCTGACTAAACATGCCTACGTCCGCTACAGCGAGGCCGCTGTTGAGCACCTGTTCGCGGTGGCCAGCGGTCTGGATTCGGCGGTGATCGGCGAGCAACAGGTGCTTGGCCAGGTGCGCCGCGCGTATGCCGCCGCTGAGGCCAACAGCACCGTCGGCCGGGTGCTGCACGAGCTGGCGCAGCGGGCGTTGTCGGTGGGCAAGCGGGTGCACTCCGAAACCGCTATCGACGCCGCCGGTGCCTCGGTAGTGTCGGTCGCCCTGGGGATGGCCGAACGAAAACTGGGCAGGCTGGCGGGCAAGACCGCCGTGGTGGTGGGCGCCGGGGCGATGGGTGCCCTGTCGGCGGCACACCTGACTCGTGCCGGCATCGGCCAGATCCACGTGCTCAACCGGTCGTTGTCCCGGGCGCAGCGATTGGTGGGCAAGATCCGCGAATCGGGCGTGCAGTCCGAGGCGCTGACCCTCGACCGCCTGGCCCACGTGCTGGCCGATGCCGACATGGTGGTCAGCTGCACCGGGGCGGTGAGCCCCGTGGTTTCGCTGGCCGATGTGCACCACGCGCTGGCCGCTGCACGCCGCGACGAAGCGGCCCGGCCCCTGGTCATATGCGATCTCGGGATGCCGCGCGACGTCGATCCGGCGGTGGCCGGACTGCCCGGTGTCTGGGTCGCCGATGTGGACCGCGTGCAGCATGAACCGTCGGCCCACGCCGCGGCTGCCGACGTCAATGCCGCCCGCCACATCGTCGCGGCCGAAGTTGCCGCCTACCTGGCAGGTCAGCGGATGGCCGAGGTCACCCCGACGGTGACGGCGCTGCGCCAGCGAGCCGCCGACGTGGTCGAGGCGGAGTTGCTGCGCCTGGACAACCGGCTGCCCGGGCTGGAAGGCGCCGAGCGCGAAGAAGTGGCCCGCACGGTGCGGCGGGTGGTGGACAAGCTGCTGCACGCGCCCACAGTGCGGATCAAGCAGCTCGCCAGTGCCCCCGGCGGCGACAGCTACGCCGAGGCGCTGCGCGAGCTTTTCGAACTGGACCAGACCTCCGTCGACGCCGTCGCCACTGCAGGTGAATTGCCGGTAGTGTCAAGCGGATTCGACGCCGGCACCCGCCACGGCACCGGTGGCTTGCCGGGTAGCCCGAAGCAGTCCGCCGAGTAGCTGATTGGCGCACGTGATCCGGATAGGCACCCGGGGCAGCCTGTTGGCCACCACCCAGGCCGCGACCGTCAGAGACGCCCTCATCGCTAATGGCCACCCCGCGGAATTGGTGACTATCAGCACAGTGGGCGACCGGTCGTCGGCGCCGATCGCCAGTCTCGGCGTGGGTGTCTTCACCACCGCGTTGCGCGAGGCCATCGAAGCCGGCCGCGTCGATGCCGCTGTGCACTCGCACAAGGATTTGCCAACCGCGGCGGACCCCAGGTTCACAGTGGCGGCTATACCGCCACGAAGTGACCCTCGCGACGCACTTGTAGCCCGCGACGGGCTGGTGCTCGGGGAATTGCCGGTGGGTTCGCTGGTGGGTACATCCTCTCCGCGGCGGGCCGCACAGCTTAGGGCATTAGGTCTCGGTTTGGAAATCCGCCCCCTACGAGGCAACCTAGATACCAGGTTGAACAGGGTAAGTAGTGGTGATCTTGACGCCATCGTGGTGGCCCGGGCAGGTCTGGCCCGGCTGGGCCGTCTCGATGATGTCACCGAGACGTTGGAGCCGGTGCAAATGTTGCCAGCGCCTGCTCAGGGCGCGCTCGCGATCGAATGCCGTGCTGGTGACAGCCGGCTGGCGGCAGTGTTGGCGGAGTTGGACGACGCCGACACGCGGGCGGCGGTCACTGCGGAGCGAGCCCTGCTTGCCGAACTGGAGGCCGGTTGTTCCGCACCGGTGGGCGCGATCGCCGAAGTGGTCGACTCCATCGATGAGGAGGGACGGGTCTTCGAAGAGCTGTCGCTACGCGGCTGCGTGGCGGCGCTGGACGGATCCGACGTGATCCGCGCGTCCGGCATCGGCACTTCCGGTCGGGCACGGGAGCTGGGGCTCTCCGTCGCCGCGGAGCTGTTCGAGCTGGGCGCCCGGGAGCTGATGTGGGGAGCGCGGGAAGAGCCCGTGCAAGGAAGTTTGAACGAGTGACGTGGGAGCGACAATGATGACGCGAGGGCGTAAGCCGAGACCGGGCCGCATCACTTTTGTGGGCTCTGGTCCTGGCGACCCGGGTCTACTGACCACACGGGCTGCCACGGTGCTGGCGAACGCCGCCCTGGTGTTCACCGACCCGGACGTACCCGAGCATGTGCTGGCGCTGATCGGCAAGGAACTGCCACCCGTTTCCGGCCCGGCACCCGCCGGTCCGGCAGGCGGGAACGCCGACGCAGCCAATGGCGGCTCCCCCGACGGGGCGCCAGGCCAGTCCGCGCCCGCGGTGGTGTCCGGTGGTCCTGACATCCGCCCGGCGCTCGGTGATCCCGCCGAAGTCGCCAAGACGCTGACCGCCGAGGCTCGTTCGGGTGTCGACGTGGTGCGCCTGGTGGCGGGTGATCCGCTGTCGGTTGACGCGGTCATCACCGAGGCGAACGCCGTCGCACGCACCCACCTGCACATCGAGATCGTGCCCGGCCTGGCCGCCAGCAGCGCGGTGCCGACCTACGCAGGGCTGCCGCTGGGCTCGTCGCACACGGTTGCCGACGTGCGCGGCGACGTGGACTGGGAGGCGCTGGCTGCAGCGCCCGGGCCGCTGATCCTGCAGGCCACCGCATCGCACCTGGCCGACGCCGCCCGCATCCTGATCGAACACGAACTGGCCGCGACCACTCCGTGCGTGGTGACCGCGCAAGGCACCACCTGCCAGCAGCGTTCGGCCGAAACCACACTGCAGGGACTGGCCGACCCGGCCGTCCTGAGCGGCAGCGATCCCGCAGGTCCGCTGACCGGGCCGCTGGTGGTGACCATCGGCAAGACGGTCACCAGCCGGGCCAAGCTGAACTGGTGGGAGAGCCGGGCGCTGTACGGCTGGACCGTGTTGGTGCCACGCACCAAGGACCAGGCCGGCGAGATGAGCGAGCGGCTGACGTCCTACGGCGCGCTGCCCATCGAGGTGCCGACCATAGCCGTCGAGCCGCCGCGCAGTCCCGCGCAGATGGAACGCGCCGTCAAGGGCCTGGTCGACGGCCGGTTCCAGTGGGTGGTGTTCACCTCCACCAACGCGGTGCGTGCGGTGTGGGAGAAGTTCGGCGAATTCGGTCTGGACGCCCGCGCGTTCTCCGGGGTGAAGATCGCCTGCGTCGGCGAGTCGACGGCTGACCGGGTCCGCGCCTTCGGAATCAGCCCCGAGCTGGTGCCGTCCGGGGAACAGTCCTCGATGGGTCTACTCGACGAATTCCCGCCCTATGACAGCATTTTCGACCCGGTGAACCGTGTCTTGCTGCCGCGCGCCGACATCGCCACCGAAACGCTGGCCGAGGGGCTGCGCGAGCGTGGCTGGGAGATCGAGGACGTCACCGCCTACCGGACCGTGCGGGCCGCCCCGCCGCCGGCGACCACCCGCGAAATGATCAAGACGGGTGGCTTCGACGCGGTGTGCTTCACGTCGAGCTCGACGGTGCGAAACCTGGTCGGCATAGCCGGCAAGCCGCACGTGCGGACCATCATCGCCTGCATCGGCCCCAAGACGGCCGAGACCGCCGCCGAATTCGGGCTTCGGGTGGATGTCCAGCCGGAAACCGCTGCGGTGGGTCCGCTGGTTGAAGCGCTGGCCGAACATGCCGCCCGGTTGCGCGCCGAGGGCGCGCTACCGCCGCCACGCAAGAAGAGCCGCCGACGCTAGTGGCGATCGCAAGCGCGGCGGAGCCGGGCGCAGCGGGTCGCCGCTCGTCTGAAGTAGTGGCGATCGCAAGCGCGGCGGAGCCGGGCGCAGCGGGTCGCCGCTCGATGAGATTCAGTGGCTACCCGCGGCAGCGACCGCGCCGGCTCCGCTCAACACCTGCGATGCGCCGCCTGGTGGCGCAAACCTCTTTGGAGCCAAGGCATTTGGTGCTGCCGATGTTCGTCGCCGACGGTATCGACGAACCGCGGCCGATCGCGTCCATGCCGGGCGTGGTGCAGCACAGCCGGGATTCGTTACGCAGCGCCGCCGCGGACGCCGTAGCCGCCGGAGTGGGCGGGCTGATGCTGTTCGGTGTGCCCCGCGACCAAGACAAGGACGCTACCGGCTCGGCCGGCACCGACCGGGACGGCATCCTCAACGTCGCGCTTCGGGACCTGGCCAAGGACCTCGGTGAGGCCACCGTGTTGATGGCCGACACCTGCCTGGACGAGTTCACCGACCACGGGCACTGCGGTGTCCTCGACGGCCGGGGCCGGGTCGATAACGACGCTACTGTAGCCCGCTACGTGGAACTGGCTGTGGCGCAAGCGGAATGCGGTGCCCACGTGGTGGGGCCGAGCGGGATGATGGATGGCCAGGTGGGCGCTATCCGCGACGGCCTGGACGCCGCCGGCTACGCCGATGTGGTGATTCTTGCTTACGCGGCGAAGTTTGCCTCGGCGTTCTACGGTCCGTTCCGCGAGGCGGTGAGCTCCAGCCTGTCCGGGGACCGGCGCACCTACCAACAGGAGCCGGGCAACGTCGTCGAGGCACTGCGCGAGATCGAACTGGATATCGACGAGGGCGCCGACATCGTGATGGTCAAACCCGCTTTGGGGTACCTAGACGTAGTTGCCGCGGCGGCCGGCATCTCGCCGGTGCCGGTGGCCGCCTATCAAGTCTCGGGGGAGTACGCGATGATATGTGCGGCTGCGGCCAACAACTGGATCGACGAGCGGGCCGCCGCGCTGGAGTCGTTGACCAGCATCCGGCGCGCCGGGGCCGACATCGTGCTCACCTATTGGGCCGCCGATGCGGCGAGTTGGCTTTCCTGACTGGCCTGCGATTAACAATCACGAGGTGAGGCTCACATGACATCAGCGGGGGAAACCAAGACCAAACCGTTGTTCTACGAACCCGGCGCCAGCTGGTCCTGGCTGCTGGCAGGCCCGCTCTCGGCGGTGTCGCTGATTCTCATTGAAATCTCCGGCGGCGCCGGGGTGGCGCTGGTGACTCCGATGATTTTCCTGGTGTTGGTGACGGTCTTCGTGGCGTTGCAGGTGAAGGCGGCGCGGATCCACACCTCGGTCGAACTGACCGAAGACGCCCTGCGCCAGGGCACCGAGACCATTCTGGTGGCCGAGATCGTCAAGGTCTATCCCGAGGCTGAGCATTCGGTGAAGTCCGACAAGGAGCTGGCGCGGTGGCAGTCGGCGCGGACGCTGGGCGAACTTGTCGGGGTACCGCGCGGCCGGGTCGGTATCGGTCTGAAGCTCACCGGGGGCCGCACCGCGCAAGCCTGGGCGCGTCGCCATCGCCACCTGCGGGCAGCGCTGACTCCGTTGGTGCAGGAGCGTGTCCAGCCCGCCCAGCTCGATAATGCCGATGCCCATGGTGACGACGACGCCGGGTCAGGGCTGTGATCGCCCGCTCCCGGGCCCTCGTCGAGCTGGCACTGGCCTTCGCCGGCCTGGTGGCCACTGCGGTGAGCTGGTTGCACACACGGTCGACCGTGGCCGTCGCGCCCGTCGCCGAGGGGCAGCCGGTCACCATGTCGATGGTCTATCACCCGCAACTGCTGGTGCTGACTCTGTTGCTGGCGACGGTCGCCGGGGTGCTTGCGGTGGTGGGGACGGTCAGGTTGCGGCTTGTCTGGTCAAACCCGAACGCACGCGCGGAAGCCCTGAATCAGCGCTCTAGGTCGTCTTCGTGATGAGTGGCAGCACCAGCTCACGGCGGCTGACGATGGCGTCGGCCAGGTTGCGGAGCGCCTCGTGTACCGAGCACGTAGTCGGGAACATCGCCTCGGCCTCGTCCTCGTCACAGCCGCCACCCAGTAGCTCGATGACCGCCGGGCCCGCGACTATTGTCCACTCCACCCCTGCGGCGCGGCAGTCCTCGTCGAGGATGTACAACAGCGAGATACCAGCCGCAGCAAAGTGACTCACGTCACTCATGTCGAGCACCATCGGGTTTGTCCCGTGGATGAAACGCCGAATGTGCTCGCTGACCCGATCGACATTGACGCCGTCGATTTCGCCTCGGATGGTCACCACTGTCGCCAGGTGACGACAGTGAGCCCGAATCTGAGCACCACTGCAGTCAAAGGTGCCGTTTCCCTGTCGATGAGTGCGATCGGTGACCTTCGAAGCCGACTTCGAAACTGGGGGCGTGATCGCGATAGTCATCATCAGCCTCATTCTCCGTGGCATTGCCGAGGCCGACTCAACGCCGACCAAAGTGCCTTCAATGCTGCCTGCAAGACCTAAGGAGACCGAAAGCCGCGTCTAACTCTTTGCTAAGAAGCGACTTTGGGGTCCTTCGGGGTGCCTGCGGCGAGTCCAGGCAACGTCGATGATGGCCGTTTTCGGTTTGAGCAACCGGCGAGCAACCGGCGTGCGGCAATTCGGGCGGCCCCACACCACATGTCACACCACAAGCTGGCCGAGAGGGCCCGCGATACCTTCGATCTGGCGCGCCGCCTTGCGCCGTCCGCGAGGTTCCTGGTGATCGGACCGCCGTGGCCAACCGCCGATGTACCTGACACTATGCTGCAGATCCGCGACGTGCTCAACGCCGCGGCCCGGGCCGCAGGAGCAGCGTTCGTCGACCCGATCGCCGACCGCTGCTTCGTCGACAGGCCCGACCTGATCGGCGCGGAGGGCGTGCACCCCAACGACGCGGGGCATGAGTATCTGGCGGACAAGAGCGCACCACTCATTCGCACGCAGTTGTCCAGGTGAGTGGGCACTCGTGTTCGCGGTGTTCCTGAAGGGCCTGCTTTACGGCTAAAGCACCAGCCGCGCAAGTTGTTTAGCGTGAACAGGGTTGATGCTTCAGTCCTCTGCGTGCCGTTCGTAGTCCCAACGCTCAAGGCGCGCTTGCAATTTCAGTAGACCACGTCCGGCGAATGGCGCGGCTGCCGTAAGGAGGAGCAACAGCATCGGACTCATCTCAAAACCCCCCAAACCGTTTCATTCGTGACACGTTCGTCGTCGCCGCGAGGTTCGTTCGCAAATAATTCATCGAAAACTCGATGTCCGGGCGAAAGGCGGTCCCCTGAATGCGCTGCATGCGCCGCCGTATTGGACGGGGCGGGCTGGAGCTGTCTTCCTGCCGGATTGTCATTGACTTCGTCGGTTCACGGGAGCTTTGCGCATGGCTAGGACGCCATCCAGGCCAGCTCGCCAGGCAGCTGCTCGCGCCAATAGTCCGCGTCGTGCCCGCCCGACGAGAAGCTGCCCGCCGGCGGTTTTTTCAGTTGGTTGACGAATTGGCGGGTGGCGAAATTGAAGCGGTCGCCGATGCCGCAGTCCACGCGCAGGGGAATCGAGTTCAATGCCGGTAGCCCCAACACGCTGTGGTGCATCCAGTCGTGGTAGCTGTCGAAGGCCCCGGGCGCGCTGCCGGTAAACGACGTGAACAACGCCGGGCTGATCGCACTGATCCCGGCGGTCCGTGCCGGGCCCAGCTGCGCACCCAGCAGCAGCGCGCCATATCCCCCCATCGACCACCCCATGAAACCCACCCGGGAGGTGTCCATACCCATCGAGGACAGCATCGGTAATAGCTCTTCGAGCACCATCGCACCGGAGTCCCCGCCGGAAGCCCTTCGGTGCCAGTAGGTATTGCCGCCGTCGACGCCCACCACCGCAAACGGTGGCTTGCCGGCCCTGACCAACTGAGCAAGCCCGTCCTCGACGCCGAGGTCGAGCATCATCCCTGCGTTGCCATCCTTGCCGTGCAGGGCGATCACCGGGCGCAGCAGGCCGGTCTGGCCCGGCGGCATGGCTATCACCCAATTCGTCTTGATGCCTCCGCGAGCCGCCGAAATGAACGAGCCGGACAACTTGGTCGGCAAGGTGCTGCCCGCCGTCGGGGGCTGGAACGGGGCGGGCGCCTGGGGCGCCGCCAGGGGCTTGAGCGGATCCAGCAGGGCGCTCAGGGTCCACACGCCGGCGGCTCCTGCGCTGGCGCCGACGCCCATGCGCAGCACCGCACGGCGGGTCAGGTCAGACACGAGCGTCATAATGCCGCGCTGACCGTTCTTGCCCGCACAGCCACGCCGAATCAGTTGGGCAATTGTGACGTTGCGTTGACGTCCACTTTCAGGCGACCCCTTCATAGTAGACGATTGCGTTCATTGTCTACTGGTGTCACGCTGGGGCAATTGGTGAACGATGCCGCACACAATTAACCGTCTCCCCTCGATTGCAAGGAAGCGAGAAGAACATCGCAAACTTCGCGGGTGCCTCACGTGGCGAGGTGCTCGGCTCATTTGAGATTCCGTCAGCGGCGTTGCCGGCGCACGGTCGTCCGTCGTATTCGTCTTGTCGCAATCAGTGCGACCGCCCGGCGCATCTCTGGCCTAGGCGCACTGTTGCGCATGGCTACCAGTACACTCGTCTGTCAGTGCGGAAGCGAGGGGCCGTGCGGCTAGTTCGTTGAGCCGCTCACCAGGCGTGGCACGTTCGGGCTCGACCGGGATGGCGTCGTTTTCGCTCGACGGGATGCATCGCAGGTATGCGTTCGCCTTGGGCCCGCGGGTGGGCGTCTGCAGCATTCTTGGCCCATAGGTGCACCGCGCGCTGCGAGCCTTTGAAATTGCGTGCGGACGAGTGGAAAAGAAAGGCTAGATGTCTAGTTTATCGATCTCTCGGGACAACGCAGAACTACAACTGCACGATCAAATTTACGGTGCCGATCCATTGTCGGACCGCGAGACGGGTCTGTACCGCGCTGAATACGTCATGAGTTTTGTCGAGAAATGGGACGAATTGATCGACTGGGATGCGCGTGCCCAGTCCGAGGGACGGTTCTTCGTCGATGTGCTGCGCGCCCGCGATAAGCAGAACATTCTCGACGTCGCGACGGGCACCGGCTTCCATTCCGTTCGGCTGACCGAGGCGGGCTTCAACGTGACGAGTGCCGACGGGTCGGCGGCCATGCTCGCCAAGGCCTTCGAGAACGGCCGGAAGCGCGGTCTCATCATCAGGACCGTTCAAGCTGACTGGCGGCAGCTGAACCGCGACATCCATGGCAAGTACGACGCCATCATCTGCCTGGGCAACTCATTCACCCACTTGCACGACGAGCGCGATCGTCGTCGGGCCCTGGCCGAGTTCTACGCCGCATTACGGCACGACGGGATTCTGATCCTCGACCAGCGGAATTATGACGAGATGCTCGATCACGGCTTCAAGTCAAAACACAAATACTATTACTGCGGCGATCAAGTAACCGCTGAGCCGGAGCACGTCGACGACGGCCTCGCACGTTTCAAATACACTTTTCCGGACGGCTCCGAATACACGCTGAACATGTTTCCGCTGCGTAAATCCTATGTCCGCCGGCTGATGTACGAGGCGGGCTTTGAAACCGTGCGTACGTACGGTGACTTCCAGGAGACGTACGAGGAGAACGAGCCCGATTTCTTCATCCACATAGCGGAGAAGTCATTGGCCCGCGATGCGGGTGACCAGCTGGGTCCCGAAGATGTTGTGACCGGCACCCGGGGCGAGCCCGAGGCCTACTACGACAGCGATGACGCCGACGCGTTCTACTCGATGATCTGGGGCGGCGAGGATATTCACGTCGGCTGCTACGAGAACACCCGCGACATCAGAGCGGGCGGCATCGAGACCGTGGACCGCATGATCCGGCAGCTCCCGACCCTCGACGACGGCGCCGCGGTGTTGGACCTCGGGGCTGGTTATGGCGGGTCCGCGCGGCGCCTCGCCAACGAATACGGCTGTTCGGTCACCTGCCTCAACATCTCCGAAGTGCAGAACGAGACCAACCGGGACAAGAACCGCCGCGCCGGCCTCGAGCCGAGGATCCGGGTGATCCACGGCAGTTTCGATGATGTTCCCGAACCGGACAACAGCTATGACGTCGTCTGGTCGCAGGACGCGATCCTGCACGCAACCAACCGCCGTAAGGTGCTCGAGGAGGCGTTCCGGGTGTTGAAGCCCGGCGGCGAACTGATCTTCACCGATCCGATGCAGGCCGACGATGTGCCAGACGGTGTATTGCAGCCGGTCTACGACCGGCTCAACCTGCCGGATCTTGGCTCGATGCGCTTCTATCGCGAGGCGGCACAGGCAGTCGGTTTCGAGGTGCTCAACCAAATTGACCTCGTCGGCAACCTCCGGACTCACTACAGCCGGGTGCTCGGGGAACTTGAGGCCCGGCGTCGGGAACTCGAGCAGAAATCCTCAACGGCGTACCTCGACAAGATGCGGGTCGGCCTGAAGAACTGGGTGGATGCGGCCGACAACGGTCACCTCGCGTGGGGTATCCAACATTTCAGAAAGCCCAACTGACTTCAGTTGCGAGCGCCGTCGGCCCGGCCGCTGTTGGCCGGCCCGTATCGTTGATGCGGCGGCCTGCTTGTCGGCCGTCGCGCGGATGAATGCCCGGCGACGCCGGTGCTGCCCTCGACGCACCGGAAGGCAGACGCTATAGCTACCACCTCCGGACTGCACCAAGGACTGTCGCAGCGTCAGCTCAATATGATCGCTATCGGCGGTGTTATCGGCGCCGGCTTGTTCGTCGGGTCTGGTGTGGTAATCCGTGCGACCGGCCCCGCGGCGTTCCTGACCTATGCGCTTTGTGGCGTAGTGATCGTTCTCGTGATGCGGATGCTGGGTGAGATGGCCGCCGCGAACCCGTCGACCGGATCGTTCGCCGACTACGCGGCAGATGCCCTGGGCGGCTGGGCGGGGTTCTCGGTCGGCTGGCTGTATTGGTACTTCTGGGTGATCGTCGTGGGGTTCGAGGCGGTTGCCGGCGGGAAAGTTCTGACCTATTGGATCCATGCGCCGCTGTGGCTGCTGTCGCTGTGTCTGATGATGATGATGACCGCGACGAACTTGGTCTCGGTGTCATCCTTCGGTGAATTCGAGTTCTGGTTCGCCGGAATCAAGGTTGCGACCATCGTCGTCTTCCTCGTCCTCGGCACCGTTTTCGCTTTCGGCCTGCTGCCGGGCCATGATGTGGATTTCAGCAATCTGCGCTCGCACGGCGGATTCTTTCCCAAGGGAGTGGGGGCCGTCTTCGCCGCCATCGTGGTCGCGATCTTCTCCATGACCGGCACGGAAGTCGTCACCATCGCCGCGGCTGAAACGCCTGAGCCGGAGCGGGCGGTCCAGCGAGCGATGAGTACTGTGGTCGCGCGCATCGCGATCTTCTTCGTCGGTTCGGTCTTTCTGCTTGCGGTGATCCTGCCGTGGAACTCGATTGAGCCCGGTGCCTCGCCATACGTTGCCGCATTCAGGCACATGGGTATTCCCGGCGCTGATCAGATCATGAATGCGGTTGTACTTACCGCGGTGCTGTCCTGTCTGAACTCGGGCCTGTACACCTCGTCGCGAATGCTGTTCGTGCTCGCCGCCCGACGGGAGGCACCGGCCCAGCTGGTCAAGGTCAGCCCGCGCGGAGTCCCCTACCTCGCCATCATGGGCTCGTCTGCGGTGGGTTTCCTCTGCGTGATCGTGGCATGGGTCGCGCCTGGAACGGTGTTTATCTTCCTGCTCAACTCGTCGGGCGCCATCATCCTCTTTGTCTACCTGCTGATCGCACTGTCGCAGATCGTGTTGCGCCGCCGGACGCCTCCGGAAAAGCTGCGGGTACGGATGTGGTTTTTCCCGGTGTTGTCGATCTTGACGGTGACCGGAATCGTCGCCGTGCTCGTGTGGATGGCGTTCGACGACACGGCACGCAGCCAGCTCTGGCTCAGCCTGCTGTCCTGGGCGGTGGTGGTTTTGCTGTACCTCGTCGCCAAGGTGGTGACGCGTAACGGTCGCGGCGACAGCCGAATCGGGGCTTCACCGACATAGCTCTACCATTGCCGCTCCACCGACTTGACCACCGCGGTCAGCGTCGCGTTCACCGGCGCTGCAACCCCGACTCGCGCCCCTTGCCGTGGCACCGCGCCGTTGATGACGTCGATCTCGCTGATCCGGCGCGCCTCGTGGTCCAGTAGCGCCGACGGTTTCGCGTCGGGCATCTGCGCGCCGAAAGCGCGGGCATGCGCGACGGGATCGGTGATGGCGACAGCGATACCGGACGCCCGGGCCACTGTCCATGCCTCTGCTGCCGCCGCCCGGCTGATCGGGCCCATCTCCGGGTCGTCCATCACCTGGCCGACGGTCATGCCGGTCAGTGCGCACGGCGCGCTGAACGCGACGTTGCAGATCAGCTTCTCCCACTGCATGGCGGCGATGTCGGTGACCGCGGTGGCGTCGAATCCGGCATCGGACCAGGCTCGTGCGATCGAATCGACCGTCGCGTACGGCAGCGAGGAGTAAGCGCCGAAGCGCATCGCACGCATCGCGTTGTGATGGACGTGCCCGGGAGCAATGCGGGCGGCGCCGAACCCGCTCGCGATCCCGACCACGACCCGCCGGTCCCCGACGATGCCGGCGACGGTCTCCGCCGACCCGAGGCCATTCTGGATGGCCAGTACCGAGGTACTGGCGCCCAACATCGGAAGAGCTTGCCGTGCACCGGCTATCACGTCAGCGGCCTTGACGGCGAGCACGATCAGGTCCATCGTCTCGGCCGGTGCGGCGCTGGCGGCCCGCAGCGGCACCACCTGGTCGGAGCCGGGGCCGGTAACCCGCAGCCCGTGCCGGGCGATCTGGTCGATGCTGGCCTGGTGGCGGTCGATGGCCACGACGTCGTTACCCGCGGCGGCGAGTTTGGCGGCATAAATGGAACCCATTGCGCCGCAGCCGATTATCGCAATCTTCATCCGCATTCTCCTGGACGGTTCAGGCCGTCAGCCCGGTGATCAGCTCGGCGAGGCCGGCCTTCTGCTCGAGCCCGAAGCCCGGCGCGTCCGTCGGCGCGATCCGGCCTTCGTGCAGTACGCAGCCGTCGGGGTAGCCGCCGAAAGGCGCGAACACCCCCGGATAAGACTCGCATCCGCCCAGGCCCAGGCCGGCCGCGATGTGCAGGTTGATCAGGTGGCCGCCGTGCGGGAAGGCGAATCGGCGATCGAAGCCATGGGCCTCGAGCACCTCGAGCATCCGCGCGTACTCGCTCAATCCGTAGCTCAGGCCGGCGTCCATCTGGAAGATGTCGCGGCCTGGCCGCATGCCGCCGTATCGAACCAGATTGGTCACGTCGGGCACCGAGAACAGGTTTTCTCCGGTGGCAACCGCGCCGCCATAGCAGTCGGTCACCGCGTGGTTCAACTCGAAATCCAGTGGATCGCCGGGCTCTTCGTACCAGCGCAGGCCGCAGGGCGCCAACGCCGCCGCCCATTGGGTCGCCGCGGACCGGTCGAACCTGCCGTTCGCGTCGACCGCGACCCGCCCCCCGTCGCCGACGATGTCGATAACCGCCTCGATGCGCGCCAGGTCGTCGCGCAGCGCCGCGCCGCCGATTTTCATCTTGACCGCGTCATAGCCCAGATCGAGGTAGCCACGCATCTCGTCGCGCAGGGGATCGGGGCCGGCTTCCGGGTAGTAGTAGCCGCCGGCGGCATAGACCGCGACCACCGGGGCGTGAGCCCGTCCGAATTCGCGTGCGATGGTCGCGTAGGCAGGTTCGTCGTCGAGCTTGGCGGCCAGGTCCCAGCACGCCAGTTCCAGTGCGGCGGCCGCGGCTGCCCGGTCTCCGTGGCCGCCGGGCTTCTCGTCGGCCAGTGCGCACGCCAAGACAGCAGCCGGGTCGATCCGGCCCGAATCGTCCAGCAGTGCGTCCGCGGGCGCGGCCAGGACGCGCGGGATCATCCGGTCGCGCAGGATCCCGCTCTGGGCGAACCGGCCGATCGAGTTGAAGGCCACCCCGACCACGGGTTTTCCGTCTCGCTTGACGTCGGTGACGAGAGCTACC
This sequence comes from uncultured Actinomycetota bacterium, assembly GCA_963763005.1. Taxonomy (GTDB): domain Bacteria; phylum Actinomycetota; class Actinomycetes; order Mycobacteriales; family Mycobacteriaceae; genus Mycobacterium. The sequence goes on along the minus strand of CAVXMI010000002.1, from coordinate 79,214 downwards.
AACGAGACCGTGTGGTGTGTGAAGTCGACCATCGCGTTGGCGGGGCTGCCGCGTGGGCCGCCGTGGAATCCGACCGGCCGCTCCAGGATCGCGGTGAGCTGCGTCACCCTGTCTGAGTGAACAGGACCGCCTGCTCGAACGGCAGCCGGGTGAAGAATCGCCGCCACCCGGGGGTGACCTGCAGCGCCGCGTCGGCCTTGCTGACGATATGCGGGTTGGCGATGCCGATCGTCTTGCCTTTGCGGCGCATTCGCCCGCCTCCTGCGGCGGTGAGGTTCTTCAGCCAGTCGCGGTCGGGGCCGTAGGTCAACAGGACCGCCACGCCGGGCTTGCCATCGACGATGGCGGGGAACGCATTCACCGGTGTGCGGTAAGGCTTTCCGGAGCGCCGTCCGACGTGCTCGATGATGGCGAACGACGGGGCCCAGCCCGCCCACAGTCGCTGAACAGGGTTGGTGACGCGCCGGTTGAACCGGGCGAGCCGTTGAGGTAGTTGCATACCACCATCCAACTCGTCGGCCCCGGATGACATCAACTCTTACACCCTGTAGTTGAACGGGCCGCGGAGGCTGGAACACTGGTCGGCATGGGCAGCACTGACCAGGCGACTGTGCGGACCGGAGCCGCGGTAGCGGCGTCCGCGAAGCTGTTCGAGGACGCCTGCAAGGTCATTCCCGGTGGGGTGAACTCCCCGGTGCGGGCCTTTTCGGCAGTGGGCGGCACGCCGCGTTTCATCACCGAAGCGCACGGCTGCCGGCTTACCGACGCCGACGGCAACCGCTACGTCGACCTGGTCTGCTCGTGGGGTCCGATGATCCTCGGCCACGCACATCCGGCCGTCGTCGACGCCGTCGCCAGGGCCGCCGCCAACGGCCTGTCGTTCGGGGCGCCGACGCCGTCCGAGACCGAGCTGGCCGCCGAGATCATCGGGCGGGTGGCACCCGTCGAGCGGATACGGCTGGTGAACTCCGGCACCGAGGCCACTATGAGCGCCGTGCGGCTGGCCCGCGGGTTCACCGGCCGGGCCAAGATCATCAAGTTCTCCGGCTGCTACCACGGGCATGCGGACGCGCTGCTCGCCGACGCGGGTTCGGGCGTGGCCACCCTGGGCCTGCCGTCCTCGCCCGGGGTCACCGGCGCCGCCGCGGCCGACACTATCGTGCTGCCCTACAACGACCTCGACGCCGTGCAGCAGACCTTCGCCCGGTTCGGCGAGCAGGTCGCTGCCGTGATCACCGAGGCCAGCCCCGGCAATATGGGAGTCGTCCCGCCAGCGCCCGGCTACAACGCGGCGCTGCGCGCGATCACCGCCGAGCACGGTGCGCTGCTGATCATCGACGAGGTGATGACGGGATTCCGGGTCAGCCGAAGTGGCTGGTACGGAATCGATCCGGTTGCCGCTGACCTGTTCACGTTCGGCAAGGTGATGAGCGGCGGGCTGCCGGCCGCTGCGTTCGGCGGGCGGGCCGAGGTGATGGAGCGGCTGGCGCCGCTGGGGCCGGTGTATCAAGCGGGCACGTTGTCGGGCAATCCCGTGGCGATGGCCGCCGGGCTGGCAACGCTGCGTGCCGCCGACGAACTGGTCTACACCGCACTGGACACCAACGCCGACCGGCTGTCCGCTCTGCTGGCCGAAGCGCTGACAGATGCCGGTGTGCCGCACCAAATTCCGCGTGCCGGCAACATGCTCAGCGTGTTCTTCACCGAGACGCCGGTGACCGACTTCGCATCGGCGCGCAGCAGCGAAACGTGGCGTTATGCAGCGTTCTTTCATGCGCTGCTGGATGCCGGCGTCTACCCGCCGTGCAGTGCCTTCGAGGCGTGGTTCGTCTCGGCCGCACTCGACGACAGCGCATTCGACCGGATCGCCGACGCGCTGCCCGCTGCGGTTGCCGCCGCCCGGGCCGCGCCGGAGAGGGAATCCTGATGGCCGAGCAGACCAGGATCCACGTGGTGCGCCACGGCGAGGTGCACAACCCGAGCGGCATTCTGTACGGTCGGCTGCCTGGATACCGTCTGTCCGACGCAGGTGCCGCACAGGCGGCCGCGGTGGCCGGATTCCTGGCCGACCGCGACGTCGTCGCGGTGATCGCCTCCCCGCTGCAGCGGGCTCAGGAGACCGCCGCGCCCATCGCCGCCGAGCACGACCTGACCGTGGACACCGACCCGGACCTGATCGAATCGGCCAACTTCTTCGAAGGCCGGCGCGTCGGCCCGGGTGACGGCGCTTGGCGCGACCCGCGGTTCTGGTGGCAGCTGCGCAACCCGTTCACGCCGTCCTGGGGCGAGCCCTACACCCAGATCGTGGACCGGATGACGACCGCGGTGGACAAAGTGCGTGCCCGCGCCGCCGGCCACGAGGCGGTCTGCGTCAGCCACCAGCTGCCGGTGTGGACGTTGCGGCTACATCTGACCGGTAGGCGTCTCTGGCACGACCCGCGGCGCCGGGACTGCGCGCTGGCGTCGGTGACCTCGCTGGTTTATGACGGCGACCGCCTGGTCGACGTGGTGTATTCCCAACCGGCGGGCACTTGAGCATGTGGCGGCTGGCAATTGCCGGGGCGGTGTTGGCGCTGCTCACGGGGCTGCTCACGGGCTGTTCCGGGCGCGACGCCGTCGCACAGGGTGGCACGTTCGAATTCGTCTCACCCGGTGGGAAGACCGACATCTTCTACGATCCGCCGGCCAGCCGCGGTCACCCGGGGCCGCTGTCGGGGCCGGATCTGGTGGATCCGGCACGCACGCTCTCGCTGGACGACTTCTCCGGGAACGTTGTCGTCGTCAACGTGTGGGGGCAGTGGTGCGGGCCGTGCCGGGCCGAGGTCACCCAACTGCAGCGGGTCTATGAAGCCACCCGAAGCTCCGGGGTGTCTTTCCTCGGCATCGACGTCCGGGACAACGGCCGCGAGGCGGCCCAGGACTTCGTCAACGACCGGCACGTGACGTTCCCGTCGATCTACGACCCGGCGATGCGCACCCTGATCGCGTTCGGCGGCAAGTACCCGACCACCGTCATTCCGTCCACGCTGGTGTTGGACCGGCAGCACCGGGTCGCGGCGGTGTTTCTGCGCGAATTGCTGGCCGAGGATCTGCAGCCGGTGGTGCTACGGGTGGCTTCGGAGGCTTCCGAGAAGGGGCCGGCGGCCCAGGCGACGCCGGGAACGCAATGACCGGGTTGGCCCACATCGCCGCCGCGGGCCCACTGCTGGTGGCACTCGGACTGTGCGTGCTGGCGGGGCTGGTGTCGTTCGCTTCACCGTGTGTGGTGCCGCTGGTGCCGGGCTACCTGTCGTATCTGGCGGCGGTAGTCGGGGTCGATGAGCTTCCCGAGGTCAGGGCCGGGAAAGGCGGAGTCAAAGCGCCGCCGGCTGACCGGTGGCGAGTCGCTGGATCGGCGGCGCTGTTCGTGGCCGGGTTCACCACGGTGTTCGTGCTCGGCACCGTTGCCGTCCTCGGAATGACCACCACGTTGATCAGCAACCAATTGCTGTTGCAGCGGGTGGGCGGGGTGCTGACCATCGTGATGGGACTGGTGTTCGTTGGCCTCATCCCCGCCCTGCAGCGTCAGGCCCGGTTCAGCCCGCGGCAGTTGACGACGGTAGCGGGGGCGCCGGTGCTCGGCGCGGTGTTCGCGCTCGGCTGGACGCCGTGCCTGGGGCCGACGCTGACCGGGGTGATCACCGTCGCCTCGGCCACCGACGGTGCGAGCGTGGCGCGCGGAATCGTGCTGGTGATCGCCTATTGCCTGGGCCTGGGGATCCCGTTCATGCTGCTGGCGTTGGGTTCGGCGGGGGCGGTGGCGGGCCTGGGCTGGCTGCGCCGGCACGCCAGGGCCATCCAGATCTTCGGCGGTGTACTGCTGATCGCCGTCGGCCTGGCGTTGGTCACCGGGGTGTGGAACGACTTGGTCTCGTGGCTGCGGGACGCGTTCGTCAGCGACATGAGGTTGCCGATTTGAGTGCGCAAGTTGAGGCGCGAGCAGACGCAAAATCGCCCAAAACGATGCGTTTTGGGGCGATTTTGCGTCTGCTCGCGTCGCGGGTGCGCAACACCTGGCGCACGCTGACCTCGATGGGCACCGCGCTGGTGCTGCTGTTTCTGCTTGCGCTCGGCGCGATACCCGGGGCGCTGCTGCCACAGCGCAGCCTCAACGCCGGCAAGGTCGACGACTACCTGGCCATGCACCCGGTGATCGGCCCGTGGCTGAACGAGCTGCAGGCCTTCGACGTGTTCTCCAGCTTCTGGTTCACCGCCATCTATGTGTTGCTGTTCGTATCCCTCGTCGGCTGCCTGACCCCGCGGATGGTCGAGCACGCTCGCAGCCTGCGCGCAAAGCCGGTGGCCGCCCCGCGCAACCTGGCCAGGCTGCCCAAGCACGCCAGCTTCGAGGTCCTCACCGATCCCGCCGACCCGGAAACACTGGCCACCACAATCGCCGGCCGGCTGCGCGGCTGGCGCACCGCCATCCGGCGCCAGAACGGAGCCCCGGGCTCCGAAACATCGACAGTGGTGTCCGCCGAGACGGGTTACCTGCGCGAGTTCGGCAACCTGGTGTTCCATTTCTCGCTGCTGGGCCTGCTGGTCGCGGTGGCCGTCGGCAAGCTGTTCGGCTACGAGGGCAACGTGATCGTCATCGCCGACGGCGGTCCCGGCTTCTGCTCGGCATCGCCGGCCGCGTTCGACTCGTTCCGCGCCGGCAACACCGTGGACGGCACGTCGTTGCACCCGATCTGCGTCCGGGTCAACGACTTTGCGGCGCACTACCTGCCGTCGGGGCAGGCCACCTCGTTCGCCGCGGACATCGACTACCAGGCCGGCAACGATCTGACGGCAAACACCTGGCGCCCCTACCGGCTGGAGGTCAATCACCCGCTGCGCGTTGGCGGCGATCGGGTGTACCTGCAGGGCCACGGCTACGCGCCCACCTTCACGGTGATGTTCCCCAACGGGCAGACCCGCACGTCAACCGTGCAGTGGCGGCCCGACAACCCGCAGACCCTGCTGTCGTCGGGTGTGGCACGCATCGACCCGCCGGCCGGCAGCTATCCCAGCGCCGACGAGCGTCGCAAACACGAGATCGCGATCCAGGGCCTGCTGGCACCGACCGAGCAGCTCGATGGCACCCTGTTGTCGTCACGCTTCCCGGCCCTGGACGCCCCAGCGGTGGCCATCGACATCTACCGCGGCGACACCGGCCTGGACAGCGGGCGGCCCCAGTCGTTGTTCACCCTGGATCCCCGGCTGATCGAGCAGGGCCGGCTGACCAGGGAAAAGCGGGTCAACCTGCGGGCCGGCGGGCAGGTCCGAATCGACCAGGGCCCGGCGGCCGGCACAGTTGTCCGCTTCGACGGCGCCGTACCCTTCGTCAATCTGCAGGTCTCACACGATCCCGGCCAGACCTGGGTGCTGGTTTTCGCCATCACCATGATGGCCGGATTGGTGGTGTCTCTGCTGGTGCGCCGCCGCCGAGTGTGGGTTCGCCTGACGCCGGTCACCGACGCGCCAGGTACGGTGAACGTCGAGCTGGGCGGCCTGGCCCGCACCGACAATTCCGGCTGGGGCGACGAGTTCGAGCGGCTGACCCAGCGGTTGCTGGCCGGTCTTGGTCCCCGTTCCGAGTCCGCTGATGGCGGCCCGGCCGAAACGACAGCGTCCTCAGAGTCCAGAAGGAGCCCTCAGGTGGACGTCAAATGAACACCCCGAACATCAACATCGGTCTGGCCAGGTACTCGGACTGGGCGTTCACCTCTGCCGTGGTCGCGCTGGTGGTCGCGTTGCTGCTGCTGGCCTTCGAGCTGGCCTACGTCCGTGGCCGCGAGGTGGTCGAGCGCGAATTGGTGTTGGCCGGATCGGTGGCCACCGACAGCACCACCCCCGGCATCGTGGTGAACGCGCCGCAGCGGCCGTTCGACGAACGAGTCGGGCGGGCCGGTCTGGCCGTGGTCTACCTCGGCATCGGGCTCCTGCTGGCGTGCATTGTGTTGCGCGGTCTGGCCACCATGCGGGTGCCCTGGGGCAACATGTACGAGTTCATCAACCTGACCTGCATGTCCGGGCTGGTCGCCGGTGCGATCGTGCTGCGCCGCCCGCAATACCGCCCCTTGTGGGTTTTCCTGCTGGTCCCGGTGCTGATCCTGCTCACGGTGTCCGGACGTTGGCTCTACGCCAATGCCGCACCCGTGATGCCCGCGCTGCAGTCCTACTGGCTGCCAATTCACGTGTCGGTGGTCAGCCTCGGTTCGGGGGTGTTCCTGGTCGCCGGCATTTCCAGCATCCTGTTCCTGCTGCGCACATCGCGGCTGGGCGACCCCGACCCGGAAAACACCGCAGGCACGCTGGCGCGGGTGGTGCAGCGGTTCCCCGATGCCCAGACTCTGGACCGGATCGCCTACCGCACCACGATCTTCGCCTTCCCGGTGTTCGGATTCGGGGTGATCTTCGGCGCGATCTGGGCCGAGGAAGCCTGGGGCAGGTACTGGGGCTGGGATCCCAAAGAGACAGTGTCGTTCGTCGCGTGGGTGGTGTACGCGGCGTACCTGCATGCCAGGTCAACCGCGGGTTGGCGGGACCGGAAGGCGGCCTGGATCAACGTCGCGGGATTCGTGGCCATGGTCTTCAACTTGTTCTTCGTTAACCTGGTGACAGTCGGACTGCACTCCTATGCGGGCGTGGGCTGACCTTTCGGCAGCAACCGACCCGAGTTATTGCAACCAAGGGGGAAGTGCACGTGTCAGAGCATCCAACGGAGGGCGTGGGGGCGCCCCGCGGCTACGAAGGCGGCGGCGGTACGGATCATCCGACCATGCAGTTGCCGGCTCAGTCCTACTCCGGCGAATCACCCGCGGAACCCGGTGCCGAAACACCGACCCGGGCCTTCGCCGGATTCCGTACCGAGCGACGGATCCCCGCATCCCCTGAGGACATGGTGAGCGCGGCCGGCATCGCGCCGCCGCGGCCACCTGTCGAGTTACCGCGCTGGGATTCCACCCCGGTGACCGGCATCCCACGAGTCGACCCGACGGCGTACGGCGCGTACTACAGCGGCCCCGGTGACACGGCCGAAAGGCCGGCTGCCCCGGCTGAGAGGCCCCGGTACCGCCCAGAGCCCCTGCCACAAACGCCGTATCCGGAACTGTCCACCAGCATGCTGCTGAAGCCGGTCAAACCGCCGCCGTCGGAGGGCTGGCGCCGGCTGCTCTACGTGCTGTCGGGTCAGCTGATCAACGTGGGGGAGGGTCCTCGGGCCACCCGGTACAACAACCTGGTCGCCCAGGTCAACCGGCCACTGCGGGGTTGTTACCGGATCGCGCTGCTGTCGCTGAAGGGTGGTGTCGGCAAGACCACGGTCACCGCGACTCTGGGGTCCACCTTCGCCTCCGTGCGCGGCGACCGGGTGGTCGCTGTGGACGCCAACCCCGACCGCGGCACGCTCAGCCAGAAGGTCCCTCTCGAGACGCCGGCCACGGTGCGGCACCTGCTGCGCGACGCCGAAGGCATCGAGCGCTACAGCGATGTCCGCGGCTATACATCGCAGGGTCCGAGCGGGCTGGAAGTGCTGGCGTCCGACAGTGATCCGGCCATGTCGGACGCATTCAGTGCCGACGACTACACCCGCACCCTGGAAATCCTGGAGCATTTCTACGGCTTGGTGCTCACCGACTGCGGTACCGGGCTGCTGCATTCGGCGATGTCGGCGATACTGGCCAAGTCCGACGTGCTGATGGTGGTGAGCTCGGGCTCCATCGATGGCGCCCGCAGCGCCTCGGCGACGCTGGATTGGTTGGAGGCGCACGGCCACGAAGACCTGGTGCGCAACTCGATCGCGGTCATCAACGGGGTGCGGCCACGCTCAGGCAAGGTCGACATGCAAAAGGTGATCGACCACTTCTCACGGCGTTGCCGTGCGGTATGCCTGGTGCCCTTCGACCCGCATCTCGAGGAAGGCGCCGAGATCACTCTGGGCCGGTTGAAGCGGGAGACTCGCGAAGCGCTCACCGAATTGGCGGCTGTTGTCGCCGATGGATTCCCCGGCGACCAGCGGCGGTCCAACCCGAACTTCACCTAGCGCGGGTTATTGTCCCCGTGCCCCAACCGCCGCAGGAATTCTGGATCGTCGTCGGGTCCGATGACGCGAGTCTTCGGCCGGCTCGTCTGCGAACGCGCCGCACGCCAGCCAATGTAGATCAGCGTCCCCACAACCAGGACCACGAGCAGGTAAAGCACTCAACACCTCCTTTGAGCGAATATACCCGCGCCGTAGGCTCAGACTGTGTCAGAAGCGCCTCGCGGCAATACCGCTGAGAACCGCGGTGTCGTCGACGTAGTGGTCTACGCGACGGCCCGACTGCTCTTGGTGTTCGTGGTCAGCGGTGCGATTTATGGGGTGGCGCGGCTGATCGGTGTGGCCGAATTCCCGCTTGTCGTTGCCGCGCTGTTCGGTCTGATCATCGCGATGCCACTGGGTATCTGGATGTTCAGCCCGCTGCGCAGGCGCGCTACCGCGGCACTCGCGTCAGCCGGCGCGCGTAGGCGCGCAGAACGTGAACAGCTGCGGGCCCGGCTGCGTGGTGAGGCAGTATCCGGTGAGGGACCCGACGACGGGGCCGACGACGAGTGAAATCGCGCGCTCAACCTTTCGGCATCCGCACGACCTGTGCGGCATAGCTGAGGCCTGCGCCGTAGCCGATCAGCAGAGCCAGATCGCCCGGCTTGGCTGCGCCGGCCGCCAGTAGTTCGGCCATCGCCAGGGGAATGGAAGCCGCCGACGTGTTACCGGTGTGCTCGATATCGTTGGCGACGACCGCGTCCGGCCGTAACTGCAGGTTCTTGGCCAGTAGCTCATTGATCCGGCTATTGGCCTGGTGAGGTACAAAGACGTCTATCTCATCGGGTCTGACTCCCGCTGCGTCCATTGCCTGTCGACCGGCTTTGCCCATCTCGAATGCCGCCCAACGGAAGACCGCCGTGCCTTCAAGCCGCAGATACGGCCGTGGGCCACTCGGGTTCTCCGCATGGGTGATCCAGTCGATGTCCTGGCGTATGGCGTTGGCCTGGTCACCGTCACTACCCCAGACGGTCGGTCCAATACCTTGAATGGGTGTCTCGCCCATCACCACTGCAGCTGCGCCGTCGGCGAATATGAAGCAGTTGCTGCGATCTTGCATGTCCACTGTGGGGGACAGTTTCTCTGAGCCGATTACCAGCATTTTGCGGGCGCTTCCGCCCCGGATCATGTCGGCGGCGACGCCCAGCGCGTATCCGAAGCCGGCGCATCCTGCTGAGATATCGAATGCGGGAACGCCTTGATCGCCCAACGCCGCTGCGACTATCGGGGCACAGGCCGGGGTCTGCAGAAAGTGGGTGCTAGTGGCGACGATCACGCCGTCGATGTCGGACCCCTCGAGCAAGGCGGTTGAAATCGCCCGTCTGCTGGCCTCGATCGCCATGGAGGCGGCGGACTCTTCGTCAGCGGCGAACCGGCGTGTCTTGATTCCCGTCCGGGTGTGGATCCATTCATCGGAAGACTCGATGTTCTGACATATCTCGTCGTTGGTGACCACCCGCTCAGGGCGGTACGCGCCGACGCTGAGCAATCCGATGCTTTTGGCCCCGCTGGTCGTGGCGATCTCCGTCATACCCGTCCTCGGTTGGTGTTGAGTCGAACTTCACGTCGAGTGTGCGCCCACGGCGTCGACGCGCCCAAGAACCCCACCCTATGCGCACGGTCAAAGCCCGGAGAGCACGCTCGATGCACGGTAGGCGGCTCAGCCGGCCAGTGTTAAAGCCCCCGCCACCGCGATAGCCCACACCACCATCGCCAGCCCGGTATCACGCAGTACCGGGATCAGCTCGGGGCCGCCACGGCCGGATCGCACCGGCCGCGCAGCGCGCAGCGCCAGGGGCGTGGCCGCCAACCCCACCGCACACCAGGGCGTTGCCACCATCAGCACGAGGGTGAGCATCCCGGCCGTAGCAAGCAGCGCCTGGTAGAGCACCCGGGTGCGGGTATCGCCCAGGCGCACCGCCAGGGTGATCTTGCCCGACTGGGCGTCGGTGGGGATGTCCCGCAGATTGTTGGCAACCAGCACCGACGACGACAGCGCTCCCGTTGCGACCGCCAGGACCAGTCCCACCCAGTCGACCCGCAAGGCCTGGGTGTACTGGGCGCCGAGCACCGCGATCAGGCCGAAGAACACGAACACCGCGACTTCGCCGAAGCCCGCATAGCCGTAGGGTTTCGACCCGCCGGTGTACAACCAGGCCCCGGCGATGCAGATCGCGCCGACCGCGATCAACCACGGCGCGCTGAGCAACGCCAGCGTCAGCCCGGCCACCGCACCGACCGTCAGGCTCACAATCGCCGCGGTCAGCACCGAACCCGGGTTCGTCAGCCGCGAGCCCACCAACCGCACCGGGCCGGCCCGGTCGTCGTCGGTGCCGCGGATGCCGTCGGAGTAGTCGTTGGCGTAGTTGACCCCGATGATCAGCGCGACCGCGACAGCCAGGGCCAGCAGCGCTTTCCACCACACGGCGGTGTGCAGCCATGCCGCTGCGCCGGTGCCCGCGATCACCGGCGCCACCGCATTCGGCAGGGTGCGTGGGCGTGCGCCGGCGATCCACTGCGCAAAACTGGCCACCAAAACATCCTGCCAGGATGCAGGCGCAGCACGGCGCACGCGATCAAACGCGGGGCATGCACGACAATGAGCGGATGCTCGGAGTGATCGGCGGCAGCGGCTTCTACAGCTTCCTTGGGCCCTCCAATGGGTCCGTACGCGACATCAAAGTGGACACCCCGTATGGCGGGCCCAGCGCCCCGATCACGGTGGGCACCATCGGGGACCACGAAGTCGCCTTCCTGCCCCGACACGGCGCAAACCACCAGTACTCGGCGCACACGGTGCCGTACCGGGCCAATATGTGGGCGCTGCGCAAGCTCGGCGTGCGGCGGGTTTTCGCGCCGTGTGCGGTCGGCAGCCTGAACCCTGAACTCGGGCCGGGTGTGGTGGTGGTGCCCGACCAGTTGGTCGACCGCACCAGTGGCCGAGCCGACACCTATTTCGACTCGGGCGGTGTCCACGCCACCTTCGCTGATCCGTACTGCCCGACGTTGCGGAACGCGGTCACCGCCCTGCCCGATGTGGTCGACGGCGGCACCATGGTGGTCGTCCAGGGCCCGCGGTTTTCCACCCGCGCGGAAAGCCAGTGGTACGCCGGCGCCGGGTTCAGTCTGGTGAACATGACCGGCTATCCGGAGGCGATACTCGCCAGGGAGCTCGAACTATGCTATGCGGCAATAGCTTTGGTGACCGATGTGGACGCCGGCGTTGCGGTCGGTGAAGGCGTGAAAGCCGCCGACGTATTCGCCGAATTCGGGGAGAACCTCGAGCTGCTCAAGAAGCTGGTACAGGCGGCGATCGGCCGGGTCGCCGCCGACCGCACCTGCACGCACTGCCTGACGCACGCCGGTGTCACGTTGCCGTTCGAGCTGCCATGAGGGTGCTGCTGACCGGCGCGGCCGGATTCATCGGGTCCCGGGTGGATGCGGCGCTGCGGGCCGCGGGCCATGAAGTGGTCGGTGTCGACGCACTGCTGCCCGCCGCGCACGGCCCGAACCCGGTGTTACCGCAGGGATGCCACCGAGTGGACGTGCGCGACGCCGACGCGCTGGCTCCGCTGTTAGCCGGTGTGGACCTGGTGTGTCACCAGGCAGCGATGGTGGGCGCCGGCGTAGACGCCGCTGACGCGCCCGAATACGGCGGTCACAATGATTTCGCGACGACGGTGCTGCTGGCGCAGATGTTCGCGGCCGGGGTCCGCCGCCTGGTACTGGCGTCGTCGATGGTGGTGTACGGGCAGGGCCGCTATCACTGTCCCGAACATGGGCCGGTCGATCCGCTGCCGCGGCGGCGCGCCGACCTCGACGCTGAGATCTTCGAGCACCGCTGTCCGCTCGGTGGCGAGGAGCTGCAGTGGCGGCTGGTCGACGAGGATGCCGCACTGCGGCCGCGAAGCCTGTACGCGGCCAGCAAGGCCGCACAGGAGCATTACGCGCTGGCGTGGTCGGAGTCAACCAGCGGCTCGGTGGTGGCGTTGCGCTACCACAACGTCTACGGTCCCGGCATGCCGCGCGACACACCGTACTCCGGCGTGGCGGCGATCTTTCGTTCGTCGCTCGAAAAAGGCGAGCCGCCAAAGGTTTTTGAAGACGGCGGTCAGATGCGTGATTTCGTCCACGTCGACGACGTGGCCGCCGCGAACCTCGCCGCGGCTAATCTGGCCGAAGCCGACCGGGCCAGCTTCACCGCGGCCAACGTCTGCTCGGGGCGGCCCATCTCGATCCTGGACGTGGCGACCGCACTGTGCGCTGCGCGCAGTGACACGAACGGCACGGTGGCCCCGGTCATCACCGGGCAGTACCGCAGCGGGGATGTGCGCCACATTGTCGCCGACCCCGCTCGGGCCGGCGACGTGCTGGGTTTCCGCGCGGCCGTCGACCCGCACGAGGGATTGCGCGAATTCGCGTTCGCGCCGCTTCGGTAGCTCGCTCTACGACGGGTTGTCCGGCGGCCGGTAGATCTTCGGACGCAATTGCTGCGTGGAGTCGGCCGACCGGAAGATCCGGGGCGACCGGGCCGGCCCGGACAAAACTGTGGTGGGCGCATCATCGCCTCCGCCTGCGTCCGCGGTCCGGAACTGGGTCGTCTTGGCCTCCGACGGCACGGGAACACCGGCACGGGCTTGCCCGGGTCTGCGCCCGGGGCCGGGCCGAGGAGCGGCGGGACGCCGCCGCCGGCGTGGGTGCCGTGGAGGTTGCGGGGGTCGGCGCAGGCGCCCGCTGACGATGGCGGCGGCGACGATGCACAGGGCCAGCCCGCACAGCACCACATCGAAGATGCTGGTGATCTGCTGGGCGAGGTCGTTCCCGTAGACCGGGTTGGGCGACGTGCCAGGGGATTGCTGGAACCGGGGTGCCAGCACGACGCCGACGATGACGCGAGAAACGGTGAGCGCACTGAGAAAGCCGCACAGCGACGTGATCAGCCTCGCGGGCAGGGCCTGGTTTGCCGCATTGACGCGAAGCCAGAGTGCAAGGACCGCGGTGGCCAGATCGAACGCGGCCAAAGTCATGGTGTCGTAGCGCGAGAACGGGAAATTCAAAATCACCGCGACGACGAGGTCGGTGATTCTCATCAGCACCGAGCCCAGGCACCATACGACGATGAGCAGCAAGCCGTTCCGGAGCGCTGCCCACCAGACATCCTTGTCGAACGATGGCGTTTTCGAGGAGCTGAACAATGTCAGCGGCGCGAACATCGCCGCCGCGGCGGCCCACGCCAGATAGCCCTCGTACCCGACTCCAGCCGTCGACGTGTTCTGCGCTATGGCATGGAATGCGTCGATTTCGCGGCCGACGGGAAGGATCCACACGATGATCCCGGCTACCAGTGTCGACGCGCCGAGCGCGAGGATCGTGAACCGGGAAGCCGCCTTGGCGGCCCGAAGAATCCACCAGGACGCGACGAGCACCGCGGCGAGTGCTACCACGCCGTACACCACCGCCGTCACGATGACTGAGATGTTCTGCTTGCCGAAGGCAATCGAACCGTCGGAGCCGTGCAATGCGTACCGCACCCGCCAACACAGGTTGAAACCGGTGCTGAGCGCTGCGCCGAACATCGACGCGTAGCCGATGATCCGGGCGGCCAACAGCCATTTCCGGTACTTGTCATCGTCCGCAGTTGGGCCGGTAATCACCGGCTGCGCGCTCAACAGCGAGCCTGCGATCCCCAGCCACCCGCCCGGCCCGACACCACCCGGCACGTGGACGGTGCCACCGAATCGGATCGTTTGGAAAACGTCGTATACGACGAAGGCCAACACCAGCAGCAGATACGGGACGTTGAGTCCCAGGCGAAGCCGGCCGGCCAGAACAGGGTTGAACCGCGCGCCGGACAACCGCCAGGGACCCGCATAGGGCACGGCGACAGCTATCAGGGACAGCAGCGTCACCAGCAGCAGCAGCGCGAACAGGAGTCTGCTGCTATCCGGGATTCGGAAACCGAAATACAGGTTCCACGGAAAGAACAGCGCAATGACGACCAGAGCACCGCCAGTCAGGTCGCGGATGATGTTGCGCCTTCGTGTCGGGTCTTGCGTCGAGTCCCCGACCGGACCGGTCGGACCGGGAGGTGCCTGCTGCCCCCGCGCTCCCGCGATGGGGCCGGTAGGCGTGTCGTCGCTGCTCAGGCTCACAATGCCCCCCAGGGATCGAGGTCGGTTGCTGCCGGCGCAGGTTCGGTCTTGCGGCGAGGGAACCCCCTGCCGCGCCCACCGCGTTGTTCGATTGCGAACATATTCTCCGTTCGGACAACGCGGCAGTGGATGAGAGCAGGTAATCCGCGGACGGGTTCCGTGGTGACCGTCCCCCCTTTGGGAATCCGGTTACGCTGCGCTCATAGGGGAACCTTGTCGCCCGAATGACGAATACTGCCGACGGTATCGCAGTGTAATGATGCCGGGACATTGCTGGTTGCGGGGTGGCCGGCCGAAGGGGAGCCGTAAATGGACGTCGTGTTGGGGGTGGCGGTCGCGGGTCGGGCCGCGCGCTTGGCGCTCGTCGGGTCGGCCGCCGAGGGTAGTGCCGTGATCGACCAATCGTCGGTCGATGTGGCGGACAACCCGGTCGCGATATTGACCGAGACCGTGGTCGGCACGAACCGGTTGTTGGCCGACGAGAGTCACCGGCTGGTCGCCACCCGGCTGTGCTGGTCGGATCAGGACAAAGCCGACGAGCTGCGGCAGGCGTTGGACAATTCCGGTGTCCAGGACGTCGAGGTGCTGTCGGAGTCGGAGGCCGCCACCGCTCTGCTGGGGACGGGAGGCTCCGGCTCCGCCGTGTTGCTGGTCGGCGACGAGACGGCGAGTTTGTCGGTCGTGGGTTCTGGGGATGCGCCGCCGACGCTCCTGGCCGCTGCGCCGGTTGAGGGCGACGCCACGTCGACGTTCGACACCCTGATGGCCCAGCTCCCAGACCAGGCCGGCGCCCCGGGTGAGGTCTTCCTGGTGGGCGCGTCTTCTGAGCACACCTCGGTTCTTGCCGACCAGTTGCGCGCCGCCTCGACCATGCGCGTGCAGATTCCCGAGGATCCCACCTTCGCGCTGGCCCGCGGCGCGGCGATGGCGGCCGGCGCGGCGAGTTCGACCATGGCTCAGCCGGCCCTGGCGGGGGATGCGACCACGTACCTGGCGCCGGCCGAGGTAGCGCAGTCGGGTGAGGAAGAAGATCCGCAGCTGGCCTACTCGCAGGCCGGTGATCATGAGTTGCTTCCGGTCGCGGGGACGGACGGCTACGACGACCATGGCGACGACTTCGAGGACGACTACGAAGACGACGATGCATCCGCGGCGGCCCGTACGCCGCTGAGCTCACGGTCGTTGCTGATCAGCAATGCTGTCGTCGCATTCGCGGTCATCGGATTCGCTTCGCTGGCGGTCGCGGTGGCGGTAACCGTGCGGCCGACCGCGGCTTCGCAGGCGGTGGAGGGACACCAGAACGCCCAGCCGGGCAAGTTCATGCCGCTGTTGCCGACGGAGCAACAAGCGCCAGTACCACCGCCCCCGCCTAATGACCCCACTGCGGGATTCCAGGGTGGCACCGTCCCGGCTGTCCAGAACGTGATTCCGCGGCAGGGAACCTCGCCGGCTGTCCCGGTTCCGGCGCCGGCCGCCCCTGGTGTCGTGCCCGCCCCGGTGCCAATCCCGGTCCCGATCATCATTCCGTTCCCAGGCTGGCAGCCAGGAATGCCGACCACACCGGTGACCCTTCCGCCGACGACGCCCCCGACGACACCGGTGACCACGCCACCTACGACGCCCCCGACGACACCGCCGACCACGCCGCCGACGACGCCGCCGACGACGCCGCCGACCACGCCGCCGACGACGACACCGGTGACCACTGCGCCGACGACACCGCCGACGACGCCGGTGACCACGCCGAAGACGACGACGGCTGCTCCGACGACGGCTGTTCCGACGACGGCTGCTCCGACGACGGCTGTTCCGACGACGGTTGCTCCGACGACGGTTGCTCCGACGACGGTTGCTCCGACGACCGCCGCCCCGAAGCCGACGCAGCAGACTGTGGCTCCGCAGCCCACGCAGCAGCCGACGCAGCAGACTGTGGCTCCGCAGCCCACGCAGCAGCCGACGCAGCAGGCCCCGAAGCCGTCGTCCGGAGGTGGTGGTTACTCCTCGGGGTTCTGATCACCCCTAAGGTCGGTGGGCATGCCCGGCGATGCGGTGACAGTGGTGCTGCCCTGTCTCAACGAGGAGGAGCCGCTACCGGCGGTGCTGGGCGCCATTCCGACTGGCTACCGGGCGCTGGTGGTGGACAACAACAGCACCGACAGCACTGCCGCGGTCGCCGCCCGGTACGGCGCACAGGTGGTAGCCGAACCGCGGCCCGGGTATGGCTCGGCGGTGCATGCGGGCGTGGTCGCCGCGAGGACCCCCATCGTGGCGGTGATCGACGCCGACGGCTCGATGGATGCCGGTGATTTGCCCAGGCTGGTCGCCGAACTCGACCGGGGCGCCGACCTGGTGACCGGCCGCCGGCGGCCGGTGCCCGGACTGCATTGGCCGTGGGTCGCCCGGGTGGGCACGGTGGTGATGAGCTGGCGGCTGCGTACCCGCCACGGCCTGCCGGTGCACGACATCGCGCCAATGCGGGTAGCCCGGCGGGAGGCCCTGCTGAATCTGGGCGTCGCCGATCGAAGGTCGGGGTATCCGCTGGAGCTGCTGGTCCGCGCCGCGGCCGCCGGCTGGCGCGTGGTCGAACTCGACATCAGCTACGGTCCCCGGACCGGCGGCAAATCCAAGGTGAGCGGTTCGCTGCGAGGCAGCATCACCGCGATTCTGGACTTCTGGAAGGTGATCTCGTGAGCTGTCTGCCGGTCACGGTACTGGTGGTCGCCAAGGCTCCGGAGCCTGGCCGGGCCAAGACACGGCTCGCGGCGATGGTCGGTGACCGGGTCGCTGCCGACATCGCCGCCGCCGCGCTGCTGGACACGCTGGACGCGGTGGTCGCCTCGCAGGTGGCCGCGCGGGTGGTGGCGCTCACCGGCGACCTGGACAACGCCGCCGGCGCCGCCGAGATCCGGCGGCGACTCGAGTCCTTCACCGTGATCGGGCAGCGCGGCGACGACTTCGGCGACCGGCTCGTCAACGCGCACACCGACGCGGGCTCAGGATCCGGAGGGTATCCAGTCCTGCAAATCGGAATGGACACCCCGCAGGTGAGCGCCGGGCTGCTGGACGATTGCGCACGACGGTTGCTCGAGTCGCCGGCGGTGCTCGGATTGGCGTTCGACGGCGGTTGGTGGGTGCTAGGGGTACAAACGCCGGCCGCGGCCGAGTGCTTGCGCACCGTCCCGATGTCCCAGCAGGACACCGGCGAACTCACACTGAAGGCATTGCGCGACAACGGTATTAACGTGACTACCGTGCAGCGAGTGGCCGATTTCGACGTCGTCGACGACGTCGCGGTGGTACGTGATGCCTGCGGTCCGGAGAGTCGCTTCGCACGGGTCACCTGTGCGGCCGGACTCTGAGGCCGGATTCCCACACACTCGGTGCCGTCAACGCGCACTCGATTGCGGCCAGTACCACGGCGGTGACTGCGACGGCTCGCTGCGCTACGCAGGTGTTCCCGGACCGGCAATGGTGCAGGAGGCGACGGGCAGCGCCATCGCCGCGCACGAGGCGCTCTTGCCGATCGCCAGTCCCCAGCCGGCACCCGCAGCCCGCGCGGCCGGGCCGAACGCCGCGAACACCACGGCGCCGATCATCGATCCCAGCCCGATCACCACTGCGTCGATGGTGGCGAGCCGAGGTGACAATGCCGGTTTGGGGTGGGTCCGCTGTCTCGACCGCCGTATCGCTACCAGTTCGTGAAGATGATGCTGTTCAGTAACAGGGCTCCGGCGGCGTTAACGGCCAGCCACAGGCGGTGGGATCGTGGCGGCAGCAGTGCGGGCGCCGCGGTCAGCCAGATAGTGAAAGGCAGCCAGATCCGTTCGGTCTCCGCCTTGCTCAGCATGCTCAAGTCGGCGCAGACGATGGCGGCAAGCACCGCCAGCAGCAGCAGGTACCAACCTGACCGGCGACGGAT
The DNA here is from genome assembly GCA_963763005.1 of uncultured Actinomycetota bacterium. Taxonomy (GTDB): domain Bacteria; phylum Actinomycetota; class Actinomycetes; order Mycobacteriales; family Mycobacteriaceae; genus Mycobacterium. The sequence goes on along the minus strand of CAVXMI010000002.1, from coordinate 61,039 downwards.
GGCGGCCACGTCGAATACCCGGCTGATACCTGCCACGCTGCCCAGTCCGATAGCGCAGACCACGCACGCCAGGTTGGCCCAGCCCCAGTACTGGAACGGCCGGTCCTTGGCGATCCCTTGCCAATAGCGCTGCTGCACAAGGGTATAGCCGTCGAACCAGTAGAACCCCGCAACAGCGAAGCCCACCGCCACCGCCACCGCGGCCAACACGGCAGGCCCCAGTGCCCGCAGGGCCGACCGCCAGTCCGCCCCCCTTTTGTCCGAGGAGGACATCAGTACCGCCAACGCCGGCAGGCCCATCAGCATCAGGCCGTAGTTGAGGAAGACGCCCCACCCGAGCAATAGGCCTGCGCCGGCGGCCACCAGCGCCGGGAACCGGGTTGCACAATGCACCGCTACCGCCAGCAGCGCGATGCCCCATGCCGCGACGCCGGCGAAGTATCCGTCAGCCGAGACCGCGACCCAGATCGCCGTCGGCGCCACCGCGACGAACGGCGCGGCCCGCCGCGCGGTCTGCTCGCCGGCCAACGCCCGGACGGCCACCGTCACGGCCGCCGCCCCGCTGGAGCCGACCAGCAGGCAGAGCAGACCGGCCCAGGCGCCGCCACTCAGGCCGAGTCGGTCCAGCCACACGAACGTCAGTAGTGCGCCCGGCGGATGGCCGGAGACATGGGTGACCCACGAGTTCGGCTGGAAGTCGACAATCCGGCTGGAGAACGTGCGCAAAGTGGCCGGGATGTCGGTGATGCGGGGGACCTCCCACAGGTACTCGTCGCTGGTGGTCAATCGGCCGGCGAAGCCGCGCTGCCAGCCGTCGATCATCGCCAGCGAAAACGCCCACGCACCGGCGGCGGCCCAGGTGCCCAGGGGCAGCACCCGCCACGAAAGGCGTTGTGCTACCACTGGACCCCACACAACGGCGGCCAGCGCGATGACTATTGCCGGCGCGGTACCCCAGCCGACGTGGGCATCCCAATAACCGAAGATCGGCGCCGCGCCGGCCCGCATGGCAAACCGCTCCGGCCCGGTGTCCTGGCGCGGATTGACGCCGAGGCCCAACCGGGGCAGTACGAACGCGGCGGTCACCAGGACAAGCCCGACTACGACGGCTCCCGTCTCCCGGATAGCCTCCCGGCGACCGATCCTCACGACCGACCAGCCTATTGTCAGGGCTGCTGGCGGTTCTACTGTTCGAGGGAAACGCCCAACAGTGCCGTCGGGTCGTCTCTGATGACCGCGTACTGGTCGCACTGGAAGTGCCGATTGGGGCGCGGCCAGGTTTTTGTGTAAGTATCAGTGCAGACCAAGCACCGGCGCAGAGGAAGACCGGATCTAACCGAGGATGTCGAGATAGCAATCACCCGGGTCGCTGCTTACGCTCGTTTGGGCGAAGCGGATGTCGAGGCGCTCGGTTGCGAACTCGACGCAATTCGGCGCGACATCGAGGATGGCCGCGGCTCGAAGGACGCCGCCTACATTCGTCGCACAATCGCCTTCCAACGGACGCTCGACGCAACGGCCCGGCTCATCATCGCCTGCAGCCGGACTCGGACAGGCTGGCTGCTGGGAACCGCCGCGCTGGCCGCTGCGAAGAGTATCGAAAACATGGAGATTGGCCACAACGTCGGCCACGGCCAATGGGATTGGATGAACGATCCAGAAATTCACTCCAGCACCTGGGAGTGGGACATGGCGGGTCTGTCATCCCAATGGCGTTATTCCCACAACTACACCCATCACGTTTTCAGCAACATCCTCGGCATGGACGACGACATCGGCTTCGGGGTCCTCAGGGTAACTCGCGACCAACCCTGGCAGCCCAGCCACCTGATGGCGCCAGTTCGAAACGTATTGCTGGCAGCCACATTCGAATGGGGCATCGCTCTTCATGGCCTCTATTCGGCGCGTGACCGTGAGACGAGCGAAACCCAGAAGTCCGCCCAGACGAAGGCGTTGATCAGGAAGGTTGCCCGTCAAACAGTCAAGGACTATGTGCTCTTTCCCGCACTCAGTGCACGGCGATGGCGACGCACCCTGACGGCCAACGCCGCCGCGAATCTGCTCAGAAGCCTCTGGGCCAATGTGGTGATCTTCTGCGGCCACTTCCCCGACGGCGCCGAAAAGTTCACTCCCGATGTCGTGGAACACGAGACCAAGTCCGAGTGGTATTTGAGACAGATGTTGGGCGCAGCGAACTTTGATGCGGGGCTGGTGCTGGCCTTCATGAGCGGGAATCTTTGCTACCAAATCGAACACCACCTGTTCCCGGACTTGCCCAGTAATCGTTATGCGGAGATCGCCACGCGGGTGCGGGCGCTCTGCGACAAATACGATCTGCCGTACACCACCGGCCCGCTGCCACGTCAGTACCTGTTGACCCTGCGTACGATCTGCAAGCTGGCACTCCCGGACCGGTTCTTGACCGCAACATCTGATGACGCGCCCGAAACCGCATCAGAACGCAGATTCAGTGCCGACACCGCGCCCGCGGCGCACAGTCCTGCTCGACATGTTGGCCGGCGCGGACTGCGTACCGCGCTGGGAGAACGGAGCGACCGATTTTTCGGCTTCAGTCGTCGGCTTAGGGAAAAGCCAAGCGCTGCAGCGTTTTAACCGGTTCTGGATGTGCACCATGGGTAGTAGAGGCCGCCAGGATTTTTTCGGTCTCGACGTATTGGGCTGACCTCTGCCCTACGTCACACATCATTGCCGAACCGGCGCACCAATGCCGTCCGGTCTACCTTGCCGATACCGCGTCTCGGTAGCGCCTCGACGATATGCAGCTCGCGGGGCGCGGCCGTGACGTCCAGGGTCGCCGCGACGTGTGCCCGCAGCGCGTCCAGCGTCGGTGGTACACATTCGTCGCTGACCACAACCGCAGCGACCACCCGCTGGCCCAGCCGGTCGTCGGTCAGCCCGAAAACCGCACAGTCGCTCACCGCGGGGTGGGTGCACAGCGCGGCCTCGACCGGCCGCGGCAGCACTGTCAACCCGCCCGTATTGATCGCGTCATCGGCGCGGCCCAGCACGGTCAGCACACCCGAATCATCCACGGCGCCAATGTCGTCGGTGTGGAACCAGCCCGATTCAGCGAACGGATCGGGATCGGCCGGGTTGCGATAGCCCTTGGCCAGCGTCTTGCCGCCCAGCACGATCCGGCCATCGGCCCGGACGCGTAGCCGGACCCCGTCGAGCGGAACGCCGTCGTAAACGCAGCCTCCCGCGGTTTCGCTCATTCCGTAGGTGCGGACCACCGTGATGTCGGCGGCCGCAGCGGCATCCAGAACCGGCTGTGGAGCCGGTCCACCGCCAATCAGCACGGCATCCAATCCGGCCAGCGCGGCCGCCGCCGCCGAGTCGGTGAGCGCCTTGGCCAGCTGGGCGGCGACCAGCGACGTGTATCGCCGACCACGGCCCAACCTGCGCACGGCGTCGGGCAATTCGGAGATCTCAAACCCCGCGGAGACGTCCAGTTCGACGGTCACGGAACCGGCCAGCACGCTGCGAATCAGTACTTGCAGGCCAGCGATGTGAAACGGCGGCACAGCCAGCAGCCAGCTGCCCGGTCCGCCGAGACGGTCGTGGGTGGCCGATGCGCTGGCGGTCAGGGCGGCCGCGGTCAGCAAGGCGCCCTTGGGCGAACCCGTGGTGCCCGACGTCGTCACCACCAGTGCCACGTCGTCGTCGATCTCTTCGCCAACTCGCAAAGCATGAAGCATGGACTCGCGATCATGCTGGGCAGGGACCGCGACCATTGCCGGATCTCGGCCGTCCAGAACCCGTTCCAGGGCGGGCAGCAGCAATCGGACGGCGGAACCGGGTGGGATGCTGAGCGCACGCAGGACGGCTATGCGTGGTCCTCGCTGTCGCGGGCGTCATCGAGCGGCCAGCCTTTGGCGGCCAACCGTGCCCGCACTCGCTCGATATCCTCCGGCGACGGCAGATCATCGGTGAATTCGGTGATCGCCACCCCGATGTCGATCTGGTCGAATTCGCCGCGATGCATCAGCTCGTTGGCCACGGCTTGGATTTCCTCGTTGGTCAATCGGCGGGCCAGCAAGGCGAGCACCGCAAAGGAGTCGGTCGGTGGAACGCCTTCTGGATACCCCGCACGCAACCACGACACGATCGAGGTCAGAAATCGGTTCACGCTGTCACAACTTCCCGGTCGGGGCCGCCGGCAAACCCTATCGCAAGGACATATTTGACGTTACTTGGGTTTGGCTCCGAGGAAGGCCCAACCGGTGTGATGTGCGATGAAGTCGCGGGCGATGTACAGCACCCCGATGATGACCACCGCAAGAACCAGCCCGTAGATCGCCCAGGCGATCGCAACCAGCACCGGATTACGCTGTGGTGCGGCGCCGTCACGGCTGACGTCTCCGGTGCCGGCAGCTTGCAGTCGCACCCCGAATGCGAACATTGCCGGCAACGCGGCACCGGCCAGCAGGCTGAAGACCAGGATCTTGCACGTGGCCTCGTAGTTGAACCAGGCGCTCATGAGGCGTTCCGCGCGGTAACCGCGCCGTCGTCGGAGCCGTACTGCCGTGCGGAAGTACCGGACTTAGGGCCCGTATCGCGGGGCGGCTGATAGTCCGGATCTTCGAGTCCGGCCGTCAGGCTGCCTTCCCATTCGGCGTTGACGTTGTTGGCGTCGACCTTCACCTTGCGCGACTGGATGTAGATGGCGGCGGACATCGCGACCAACAGCGAGAAGCCAACGATCGCGCCTGGGTATCCGCCGATGAAATGCGTGATCCAGTACGTGATCGCCCCGACGAGCCCGGCCAACGGGAGAGTGATCAGCCAAGCAATCACCATCCGGCCGGCCACGCCCCAGCGCACCTCGGCGCCGGGTTTGCCCACCCCGCTGCCCAGCACCGACCCGGTGGCGACCTGTGTCGTGGACAGCGCGTAGCCGAAGTGTGCGGACAACAAGATCACCGCGGCCGACGACGATTCGGCGGCCATACCTTGCGGCGGCTTGATCTCCACCAGTCCCTTGCCGAGGGTGCGGATGATTCGCCAGCCACCCAGGTAGGTACCTGCCGCCATTGACAGCGCACAAGCCACGATGACCCACAGCGGCGGCACGGAGGCCGTCTTGCTGATCGAGCCGTACGACATCAGCGCCAGGAAGATCACGCCCATCGTCTTCTGCGCGTCGTTGGTGCCGTGTGCCAGCGAAACCAGCGCCGCCGAGCCGATCTGGCCGCGCCGGAAGCCGCCCTCGGCGCGCTCTTCCGGGACGCCCCGGGTGATCCGGTAGACCAACCAGGTGGCTGCCGCCCCGACAACTACGGCCAGCAACGCGGCCACCACTGCTGGGATGAGCACCTTGGACACGATGCCGTTCCAGATCACCCCGTGCCCGCCGACGGCAGCGATGGTGGCGCCGACGATGCCGCCGATCAGAGCGTGCGAGGAACTCGAGGGGATACCGAGCAGCCAGGTGAGCAGATTCCAGACGATGCCGCCGACGAGGCCGGCGAATACCAGTTCCAGCGTGACTATGTGTGCGTCGATCAGGCCCTTGGCGATCGTGGCCGCCACAGCCGTGGACAAGAACGCGCCTACGAGGTTCAGCACCGCGGACATGATGACCGCCGTCTTTGGCTTCAGAGCGCCACTGGCGATAGAGGTCGCCATGGCATTGCCGGTGTCGTGGAAGCCGTTGGTGAAGTCGAAAGCCAGTGCCGTGACCACGACAATGACCAAGAGGAACAATTGGATGTTCACAGCGCCTGATTCTGCTGGTCGGGGTGTTCCATTGTCGAATCCACAAATACGTGAAACGCGGGTGTACCTCGACTCGTCGCCAGATGTTACCTATAAGTTCACCCTAGGTTCGTCCCGGTTCACCCCGGGTGTCCCTGCGCAGCGGGTGACCCTCGGGGACCTGGATGAAAATCAGCGTGACTCCGTCCGGATCTGTCACGTGCATCTCGTGCAAACCCCATGGTTCGCGACGCGCCTCGCGGGTGATCGGCACTCCCCGACTCTGCAGCTCGGCCTGGGTCGCGCCGACGTCGCGCACCTGCAGCCACAGCGCGCCGGGAAAGGGTCCCCGGGAGTGGTCCGGGTCGCCGTAGCCGGCCAGTTCGAGCAGCGATTGGCCGGCGAAAAATACTGTGCCCGCTCCGTATTCACGGGCGATCGCCAGCCCGATCTGGTCGCGGTAGAAGCTCAAGGACCGCTGATAGTCCGCCGGCCGGAGCAGCATCCGGCTGGCCAGAATCTCCATAGCCTCGTGTCTATCATGTCGGAGTGCACCGGCGGGCGAAACGCACTCGGCGCGTACGCATGCGATATGCCCAGCGGACGGCGTATCGGCGCCGTGGATCACTATCTCGCCCAGCCGGGAGACTTTGGGGCCCGGCGGTGCTGTGTGCGACGACGTCGCGGACTGTCCACCCAGCGCACGGTGATGGCATGTCCCATTGCGACGACGTCAGTCCGGCGAGGTCGTCGGCGAGCGCGCCACGCTCGGCCGCAATGGCGGTCCAGACCTCAGACATTGCGATCTCCCGGGGCTACTGAGGGTCGCTGAGCTGGTTGGTGCGCCGCTGCATGAGTGCGTCGACCCAGCGCGGGCCGACGGTGTTCAGCGCTTTCGCCGCGAGCGCCATCCGCGGTGCGATCCGTACCGGTCGGGTGCGGGCGGCGGTGATCATCCACTCGGCAGCTTCTTGTGACGTCAGTGCGGGCATCCCGTTGTAGGCCTTTGTCGGTGCGATCATCGGAGTGGCCACCAGCGGGTAGTACAGGGTCGTCGAATGAACGCCCTTTCGGCCCCACTCGGTCTCGATGATCCGGCTCACCGCTGACAGTGCGGCCTTGGATGCGTTGTACACCGCGAACAGCGGCGACGCCTCCGACAGCACGCCCCAGGTCGCGACGTTGATGATGTGGCCGTCGCCGCGTTCGAGCATCCCGGGCGACAGCCCGCGGATCAGCCGCAGCGGAGCGTAGTAGTTGAGCACCGTGGTCCGCTCGACGTCGTGCCAGCGTTCCAGCGACTCGGCCAGTGGCCGCCGGATGGACCGGGCGGCATTGTTGATCAGGATGTCCACCCCGCCGATGCGGTTCTCGACGTCGGCGACCAGTGCGTCGACGGCGTCCATGTCCGAGATGTCGCAGGGGATCGACATCGCGGTGCCACCCGACGTCGTGATCCGGTCCGCCACCGCGTCCAGCAAATCCTTGCGGCGGGCAACGACGACCACGGTGGCCCCATGCCGGGCGAACTGCTCGGCCGCGGCCTCGCCGATGCCCGACGACGCGCCGGTGATCAGGATGCGCTTGCCGTCGAGGCCGACCGGTTTGATCGCGGGCCGGTTGATCAGCAGTTGCGGTGAAACCGGCGGCCGCATGCCGGCCAGTGCGATCTGTTCGGTCAACCGGCGCAGCGGACTCTTACTCACACGTCGGAGTCTAGTTTCACCCAGCCGGTAGATACCGTGGTCCCCACGCACTTCTTCGCGCCAACTACAGCTTCGATGAGCCGGCGCCTAGAAATACCGCGGAAACCGGCTCCAGTCGGGGGCGCGCTTTTCCAGAAACGCGTCGCGACCCTCGACGGCCTCATCGGTCATGTAGGCCAGCCGGGTGGCCTCACCCGCAAACAGCTGCTGACCCACCAGGCCGTCGTCGAGCAGATTGAACGCGAACTTCAGCATCCTTTGTGCCTGAGGCGATTTGGCGTTGATGGCCGCCGCCCACTGCACGCCCACTTTCTCCAGCTCAGTGTGCTCGACGACTTCGTTGACCGCGCCCATCTGGTGCATCTGCCCGGCGGTATACGGCCGGCCGAGGAAGAAGATCTCGCGGGCGAACTTCTGGCCCACCTGACGGGCCAGATACGCGCTGCCGTAGCCGCCGTCGAAGCTGCCGACGTCGGCGTCGGTCTGCTTGAAGCGGGCGTGCTCGCGGCTGGCCAGGGTGAGGTCGCAGACCACGTGCAGGCTGTGCCCGCCGCCGGCGGCCCACCCGTTGACCAGGCAGATGACCACCTTGGGCATGAATCGGATCAGCCGTTGTACCTCGAGGATGTGCAACCGCCCGGCGCGCGCTACGTCGACCGTGTCGGCGGTGTCTCCGCTCGCGTACTGGTAACCGCTGCGTCCTCGAATTCGTTGGTCGCCGCCGGAGCAGAACGCCCAGCCGCCATCGCGCGGGCTGGGTCCGTTGCCGGTCAACAGCACCACTCCCACGTCGGGGGACATCCGCGCGTGGTCGAGTACCTGGTACAGCTCATCGACGGTATGCGGCCGAAACGCGTTGCGCACCTCGGGTCTGTTGAACGCCACCCGCACCGTGGCGTCGGTGACGTGGCGGTGGTAGGTGATGTCGGTCAGGTCGTCGAACCCGTCGACGAGTTGCCACGCGTCGGCGTCAAATGGGTTGTCATTCAAGGCTCTTGAACTCCGTCCTGGTTGATGGTGAGGTCGCCGCAGCTGATCGTCTGTGCGGACGTCACCACGGAGTCTTCCGCGGAGGTGGCGGTAAGGGTGTCGGACAGCCCGGTGGTCGCACGTATGCCGTTCAGGTCGATCTCGGTGCGGCGCACGGTCCACTGGCCGCCGTTATCCAATGCCTGCAGTCCGACCAGATGGCGGCCGTCACCCAGATCGCTGCAGCCGATCCCGGTGCCGTTGCCCGCCAGATTCTCCAGATCGAACAGGAAGGGCTTTCCATGGCCGGCCCGATCGTCCAGGACGGTCTGCAGCCGGCAGTCGGCGAACACGTACAGGTGCGCGCTGCGGCCGTCGCTGACGATGACTTGGTGGCCACCGTTGTCCTGAACATCAATAGCTAAGGCGCGTAGCGGTATTGGGCTTGCCGATGCTATCTGAACGTCGCTGTTGGCACCGCTGGCGGTGCTGATGCCGACCGCTCGCGTCATGGCGCCGTTCGCCGCCTGAATCTTGCCGATCCACAAGGCGTCCGGCAGGCCGTCGCCATCGAGATCACCGACCTGCCGCTCGGCGGCACCGGGCGGGGCAGGGGCGCCGCCGGGTGCGCAGCCCGGCGCGGCGAAAGCGTGCGGCGCGGTTGACAGGCAGGCGGCCGCCACCAACGGCACAACCAGAAGCACGCGCAGTACCCGCCGCATTGGACTAGATCGGCTCGGAACGGAAGACGGCGCAACGCCCGGCCAACGCCTCGAACTCCTCGGGGCGTCCTTCGCCGACGAGTCCGGAGCGCTTCATGAAACCCACGCCGGTGGGTACCTCGGTGGGAAAAGCCCGCAGCAGCGGCTTGGCCTCCTCGGCGGACAGTTCCACCATCCGGACGCGCTCACTCTTGCGGCCGCGCTGGAGCGTGACTTCGCTTGCAGCCCGGACGTTTCGCACCCAATCCGCACCCGGGAAGCCGCCGACGACGTAGCGCTTGCCGTCCACCGTCATCGGGGTCACCGGCGTCGAGCGCGGGGTGCCGGACTTGCGGCCCGGAACGGTCAGCACGAGGGGGCTCTCACCGCCGAAGCTTAAACCCAGCCGCGACATCTGGATAAAGACCTTGTTCCACGGCTTGAGCCACCACGGTGGCTTGATGTGCTCGTCACCCATGCCTGCCACAGTAGTCAGCGCTCGGAGCGCGCTCAGCCCACGGCGCGGCCGGCGCCTTCCCAGAACCGCGCGCGGACGGCCTTCTTATCCGGCTTGCCCAGCCCGGTCAACGGCAGCGAGTCGACCACCACCACCCGCTTGGGTGACTGCACCGAGCCCTTCCGTTCCTTGACCGCACCCTGGATCTCGGCGGTCATGGCAGCGATCGTGGCTTCATCGCGGGCCGCGTCGGCACGCAGCACCACCACCGCGGTGACGGCCTCGCCCCACTTCTCGTCCGGCGCCCCGACCACGCACACCTGCGCGACCGCCGCATGCTCAGCGACGACATCCTCGACCTCGCGGGGGAACACGTTGAATCCGCCGGTGACGATCATGTCCTTGACCCGGTCGACGATGTAGAAGAATCCGTCCTCGTCCTCACGGGCCATGTCGCCGGTGTGTAGCCAGCCGTCCTTGAACGTCTCGGCCGTCGCCTCCGGCAGATTCCAGTAACCGCCGGCCAACAGCGGTCCGCTGACACAGATTTCGCCCGGTTCACCTTGCGGCACCGGCTTGCCGTCCTCGCCCAGCAGCGCAACTCGCGCGAACAGCGTTGGGCGCCCGCACGAGGTCAGCCGCTTCTCGTCGTGATCGCCCTTGGGCAGGTAGGTGATGACCATCGGCGCCTCGGATTGGCCGTAGTACTGGGCGAAGATCGGGCCGAACCGCCGGATCGCCTCGGCCAGCCGTACCGGGTTGATCGCCGAGGCACCGTAGTAGACGGTCTGAAGTGACGACAGGTCCCGGGTGTGCGAATCCGGGTGGTCCATCAGCGCGTACAGCATCGACGGCACCAGCATGGTGGCCGTAATGCGTTGTTCCTCAATAATTTTCAGCACCTCAGCCGGGTCGAACTTGCCCAGCACGATCATCTCGCCGCCCTTGATCAGGGTGGGCGTGAAGAATGCCGCGCCGGCATGGGACAGCGGCGTGCACATCAGGAACCGCGGGTTGGCCGGCCATTCCCATTCGGCGAGCTGGATCGACGTCATGGTCGAGATCGACTGCGCGGTGCCCATCACACCCTTGGGCTTGCCGGTGGTGCCGCCGGTGTAGGTCAGGCCGATGATCTGGTCCGGTGGCAGATCGGCGGCGACCAGCGGTTGCGGCCGGTACTTCGCCGCCTCGGCCGAAAGATCCACCGCCACATGCTTCAACGCTTCGGGCACCGGGCCGATGGTGAGGATCTGCTTGAGCGAGCCCACCCGCTCCAGCAGCCCCAGCGCACGCTCGACGAACATCGGGTTGGGGTCGATGATGAGCGAGCTGATGCCGGCGTCGGACAGCACGTAGGCGTGATCGTCCAGCGAGCCCAGTGGGTGCAGCGCAGTGCGTCGATAACCGCGGGTCTGGCCGGCGCCGATGATCATCAGCACCTCGGGACGGTTGAGCGACAGCAGACCGACCGCGACGCCGGTGCCGGCGCCCAGCGCCTCGAACGCCTGCGTGTACTGGCTGATCCGGTCGGCCAGCTGACCACCGGTCAGCGTGGTGTCGCCCAGGAACAGCACCGGCTTGTGCTTGTGGCGCTTGAGCGCGCCCACCAGCAGATGGCCGTTATGGGTCGGGTTTCGCAACAGGTCGCACGATGAGCGCTCGCGCGAAGAGTCGACGGCTTGAGTCATGTGGCAAGACTAGAACGTGTTGCAATTCGGGTCTGCCGCGGCCTTGGCGACCTCAAAGATCACTAGGATTCCTGCCCATGGCCAACGCAGATGTCGTCATTACCGGAACCGTGTTGACCGTTGACGACGCGCGGCCGACTGCCGAGGCGATCGCGGTCGCCGACGGCCGGATCATCGCCGTCGGCGACCGGTCCGATGTCGCCGGACTCATTGGTGCCGAAACTCGGACCATCGATCTGGGTTCCGGCTGTGTCATGCCGGGTTTTGTCGAGGCACATGGCCATCCGCTGATGGAGGCCATCGCGCTGTCAGATCGGATCGTCGACATCCGGCCCGTCACCATGCGCAACCCGGACGACGTGATCAATGCGATCCGCCGCGAGGCCGCGCGGCGGGGACCGGCCGGCGCCTACCTCAACGGTTGGGACGCACTGCTCCAGCCTGGGCTTCCGGAGCCGACTCTGACCTGGCTCGATGACATCGCGCCGGACGGGCCGTTGGTGGTTATCCATAATTCCGGACACAAGGCCTACTTCAATTCGCACGCCGCCTGGCTCAGTGGTCTAACCCGCGACACTGTCGACCCCAAGGGCGCCAGCTACGGCCGTGACGCCAACGGCGAACTCGACGGCACCGCCGAGGAAATCGGCGCGGTGTTCCCGTTATTGGCCGGTGTGGCCGACCCCAGCAACTACCCGGCCATGCTGCGCGCCGAGTGCGCCCGGCTCAACCGCGCGGGGCTGACCACCTGTTCGGAGATGGCGTTCGACCCGGGGTTTCGGCCATTGGTCGAGCAGTTGCGGGGCGAGTTGACGGTCCGGCTGCGCACCTACGAAATCTCCAATGCGCAGCTGTCCACCGACGCCACGCCCGGCCAGGGCGACGAGATGTTGCGCCAGGTGGGGATCAAGATCTGGGTGGACGGCTCACCGTGGATCGGCAACATCGATCTGACCTTTCCGTACCTGGACACCCCCGCCACCCGCACCATCGGTGTGGCGCCCGGTTCCTGCGGATGCGCCAACTACACCGCCGAACAGCTGACCGAGATCGTCGGCGCCTATTTCCCACGGGGTTGGCAAATTGCCTGTCACGTGCACGGCGACGCCGGGGTCGACACCATCCTCGATGTCTACGAACAAGCACTGCGCCGCAATCCTCGCGACGATCACCGCCTGCGGCTCGAACACGTCGGCGCGATTCGGCCCGACCAACTCCGGCGGGCCGTCGAGCTGGGCGTCACCTGCAGCATCTTCGTCGACCAGATCCACTACTGGGGCGACATCATCGTCGACGGGCTGTTCGGGCCGGAGCGCGGATCCCGTTGGATGCCAGCAGGATCCGCGGTAGCCGCGGGTATGCGCATCTCGCTGCACAACGATCCGCCGGTCACGCCCGAGGAGCCGCTGCGCAACATCAGCGTGGCCGCGACCCGGGTGGCGCCGAGCGGGCGGGTGCTGGCTCCGGAGGAGCGCCTGACGGTCGAACAGGCGATCCGTGCACAGACCGTCGATGCCGCTTGGCAGCTGTTCGCCGACGACATCGTCGGCTCGCTGGAGGTCGGCAAGTACGCAGACATGGTGGTGCTGTCGGCGGACCCGCGGACGGTGCCGCCCGAGCAGATCGCCGATCTCGAGGTGCGTGCGACGTTTCTGGCGGGCCGCCAGGTTTACCGGCAATGATGCCAACGCTTACGGACTTGCTCGACCGCCTGTATGTCGTCGCGCTGCCGATGCGGGTGCGCTTCCGCGGCATCACCACCCGTGAAGTCGCCTTGATCGAGGGTCCGGCAGGTTGGGGCGAGTTCGGGGCATTCGTGGAGTATCAGGCCGCCGAGGCGTCCGCGTGGTTGGCGTCGGCGATCGAGGCCGCCTACTGCGAGCCGCCGCCGGTGCGCCGCGACCGCGTCCCGATCAACGCCACCGTGCCGGCCGTTGCCGCCGCCCGGGTGGCCGAGGTGCTGGCCCGGTTTCCCGGTGCTCGCACAGCCAAGGTGAAGGTCGCCGAGCCGGGGCAGACGCTGGCCGACGACGTCGACCGGGTAAGCGCAGTGCGAGAACTGGTTCCAACCGTGCGGGTCGACGCCAACGGTGGCTGGAGTGTCGAGCGCGCGGTGCAGGCGGCAGCCGCCCTGACGGCCGACGGTCCACTGGAATACCTCGAACAACCCTGCGCCACCGTCGCCGAACTCGCCGAACTGCGCCGGCGGGTCGACGTGCCGATCGCCGCCGACGAAAGCATCCGTAAAGCCGATGACCCATTGGCGGTGGTCCGCGCTCACGCTGCCGATATCGCGGTGCTGAAAGTCGCTCCGCTGGGCGGGGTTTCGGCCCTGCTCGAGATCGCCGCACAGATCGACATCCCGGTCGTGGTCTCCAGCGCGCTCGATTCGGCGGTCGGGATCGCCGCCGGGCTGACCGCCGCGGCCGCGTTGCCGCAGCTCCGCTACGCCTGCGGGTTGGGCACCGGCGGGCTTTTCGTCGACGACGTCGCCGAGCCCGCGGTGCCCGTCCACGGCTTCCTGCCGGTGGTGCCGGTAACGCCCGACCCGGCACGGCTGCACGCGCTGGGCGCGTCGGCGCAGCGCCGGCAGTGGTGGATCGATCGGGTCAAGGCCTGCTACCCGCTGCTGTCTCGTTGACAAGCTTGACCCGACCGAACGGATCCAGCAGGCTCAGGTTCCATGTCCGATAAAAGCGTAGGCACCAGCGCCCCGTCGGGGTGGGCGGCCACGGCGGTCCGGATCGCGTTCGGGGTGATCTGGGGGATCGCCGCCTGGCTGAAGTGGCAGCCCGGGTTCCGCGCGACCTTCCTGCCGGACATGATCGCGACGGCTACCGGACAGCCCCACTGGCTCGCGCCTTGGTTCGATTTCTGGCTCCGGCTGGAACGCCCCGCGCCGGAGGTGTGGGCGTACCTGGGCGCGATCGCCGAAACGCTCATCGCGATCGCGGTGCTCCTCGGGTTTGCCCGCCGCGCCGTCTACATCGGCGGTGCCCTCTACAGCCTGTTGATATGGTGCACGGCCGGCGGTTTCGGCGGACCGTACACGCAGGGGGCCACCGACATCGGACCCGCCATCATCTATGCGGTGGTGTTCTGTGCCCTGTTGGTGATGCTCGAGCACGGGCTCGGCGGGCGTTTCACGCTGGACGCGGCGATCGCGCGGCGGGTCCCCTGGTGGCCGCGCATCGCCGGCCCATCGGTGCCTTAGCGGCCTTCGCGAATACCCCGCTGCCGTGAGGCCACCTGGGTCCGCATCCGATGACGGCTTGTACCGTCGTGCAGGTGATCAATCTGGCTTACGACGACAAAGGGACCGGTGAGCCGGTTGTCTTCATCGCGGGTCGCGGCGGTGCCGGACGCACCTGGCACCCACATCAAGTCCCGGCGTTCCTGGCGGCCGGATATCGCTGCATCACCTTCGACAATCGCGGCATCGGCGCCACCGAAAACGCCGAAGGTTTCACGACGCAAACCCTGGTCGCCGACACCGCGGCGCTGATCGAATCCCTGGACATTGCCCCGGTGCGCATCGTCGGGGTGTCGATGGGCGCCTTTATCGCGCAGGAGCTCATGGTGGTCCGGCCCGAACTGGTCAGCTCTGCCGTGCTGATGGCCACCCGCGGCCGCCTGGACCGCGCCCGCCAGTTTTTCCACAAGGCCGAGGCCGATCTCTATGCCGCCGGGATCGAGCTGCCGGCCTCATATGATGCGAAAGCTCGCTTGCTGGAAAACTTTTCCCGCAAGACCCTCAACGACGACACGGCCGTCGCCGACTGGATCGCGATGTTCAGCATGTGGCCGATCAAGTCCACCCCCGGGCTGCGCTGCCAGTTAGATTGCTCCCCGCAGAACAACCGGTTGCCCGCCTACCGCAACATCGCCGCGCCGGTGCTGGTGATCGGCTTCGCCGATGACGTGGTGACGCCGCCCTACCTGGGACGGGAGGTCGCCGACGCCCTGCCCAATGGCCGCTACCTGCAGATACCCGACGCCGGTCATCTCGGGTTCTTCGAGCGGCCGCAGGCCGTCAACGCCGCGGCACTGCAGTTCTTCGCCGGCGTGAAGGCCTGACAGCGACGGCCGAGACTGGTGTGACTGGTGTGGCTCAGTAGCCGGCCGTGATGGCCGGTTGTGACAACCTGTACTAGTGAACCCCTCGACGACACAGGCCCGCGTCGTCGTTGACGAGCTGATCCGCGGCGGCGTCCGCGATGTGGTGCTCTGCCCCGGCTCACGGAACGCGCCGCTGGCCTTCGCGCTACAGGACGCTGACCGGTCCGGCCGGATCCGGTTACACGTTCGCATCGACGAACGCACCGCCGGCTACCTGGCCATCGGCCTGGCGATCGGGGCAGGAGCGCCGGTGTGTATCGCAATGACGTCGGGCACCGCCGTGGCCAACCTCGGCCCGGCCGTGGTGGAGGCCAACTACGCCCGGGTGCCGCTGATCGTGCTCTCGGCCAACCGGCCCTACGAGTTGCTGGGCACCGGGGCCAATCAGACCATGGAGCAGCTGGGCTACTTCGGCTCTCAGGTTCGCGCCACCATCAGCCTGGGCCTGGCCGAGGAGGCGCCCGAACGGATGGTTGCCCTCAACGCGACCTGGCGATCTGCCACCTGCCGAGTGTTGGCGGCTGCCACAGGTTCTCGTACCGCCAACGCCGGCCCGGTGCACTTCGACATCCCGCTGCGCGAACCTCTGGTGCCGGATCCAGAACACCTCGGTGCCGCCATCCCGCAAGGCCGGCCTGACGGCAAGCCGTGGACCTATACGCCGCCGGTCACCTTCGACCAGCCGTTGGAGATCGACCTGTCGGCAGACACCGTCGTTATCGCCGGGCACGGCGCGGGCGTGCACCCCAATCTTGCGGAGTTGCCGACCGTGGCCGAGCCCACGGCGCCGACCCCGCCGTCCGGGGCCAACCCGCTGCACCCGCTGGCACTGTCGCTGCTCCACCCCGAGCAGGTGATCATGCTGGGCCGCCCGACACTGCACCGCCCGGTATCGGCTCTGCTGGCCGACCCCAATGTGCCGGTGTACGCGCTGACGACCGGGCCGCGCTGGCCGGACGTCTCGGGCAACTCGCAGGCCACTGGGACGCGGGCGGTCACCAGCGGGGCGCCGAACCCGGCCTGGCTACATCGATGTGCGGAGATGAACCGGCACGCGGTCGCTGCGGTGCGGGGGCAGCTCGCGGCTCACCCGTTGACCACAGGCCTGCACGTTGCCGCGGCCGTGGCGGATGCGCTGCGGCCTGGTGACCAGCTGGTACTCGGGGCGTCCAACCCGGTCCGCGACGTGGCGCTGGTCGGCCTCGATACCCGCGGCATCCAGGTGCGGTCCAATCGCGGGGTCGCCGGTATCGACGGCACGGTGTCCACCGCCATCGGGGCGGCGCTGGCTCACGAGCGCACCGGCAGCCTCCACAGCCCGCCGCGCACTCTCGCGCTGATCGGCGACCTGACGTTCGTCCACGACAGCTCCGGGCTGTTGATCGGTCCCACCGAACCGGCGCCGCGGCAGTTGACGATCGTGGTGTCCAACGACAACGGCGGCGGCATCTTCGAACTGCTCGAGCAGGGCGACCCGCGGTTCTCCGACGTGTCATCACGGATCTTCGGTACCCCGCACGACGTCGACGTGGGCGCGCTGTGTCGTGCGTACCACGTGGAGAGTCGACAGATCGAGGTTGACGAGCTGCAAGCGGCGCTCAACGAGCCCGGTGCCGGCATGCGGGTGCTGGAGGTGAAGGCGGACCGGTCCTCGCTGCGACAGCTACATGCCGCCATCAAGGCAGCACTGTGAAATCGCCGAAATCGTTGCTGCGCATCCTGATCCACGGCACCAGCGAAGAAGTGCCGGACACCCGGGCGAGGATTGTGGTGCGCTGGGTGCGAATCGCCATCCTGATCGTGACCGGTCTGGTCACGCTGCTGTCGGTGCTGCTGGTGGCCGGCGCCTGGCGCGACGACCTGGCGATCGACCGCAATATGGGAGTCGCACAGGCTCAGGTGCTCGACGCCGGGCCGCGACGCTCAACCATCGAGTTCGTCACACCCGACCGCGTCACCTACCGGCCCGAACTCGGTGTGCTGTATCCGTCCGAGCTGGCCACGGGTATGCGGATTTACGTCGAATACGACAAGAGGGATCCCAATCTGGTGCGGGTGCGGCACCGCAACGCCGGGCTGGCGATCATCCCGGCGGGGTCCATCGCGGTGGTGGCCTGGCTGGCCGCGACGAGCGCGCTGGCCGGTCTGGTGCTGCTGGATAAGCGGCTGAATCGGCGTGCCAGATCCACGAGCAAGTCGTAGCGCGGCAGGGTCGATCGGGCGTCAGATTTCGCGCCCCGTATGCCCGTCGGCAACCTTGTCGACAGTCGGCGCTGACACTGTGGTGGCGTGCGCGTTGCGATCGTCGCCGAGTCGTTCCTCCCGAACGTCAACGGTGTCAGCAACTCGGTGATTCGGGT
The DNA here is from genome assembly GCA_963763005.1 of uncultured Actinomycetota bacterium. GTDB lineage: Bacteria > Actinomycetota > Actinomycetes > Mycobacteriales > Mycobacteriaceae > Mycobacterium. Next base: position 43,321 of record CAVXMI010000002.1, on the reverse strand, counting down.
ACTCGAGCATCTGCGTCGGACCGGTCACGAAGCCCTCGTCGTCGCCCCGGACAACCCGCCGGGTGAACCCCGTGCCGACCGCTTGCACGACGGTGTCCGGGTACACCGTGCGCCGTCGCGGATGTTCCCCAAGGTGACCACGCTGCCGCTGGGTGTGCCCACCCCCCGAATTGTTGGCGTGCTGCGCGGATTCGATCCCGACGTGGTGCACCTGGCCTCACCGGCACTGCTCGGCTACGGTGGGCTGCGGGCGGCGCGCCGGCTCGGCGTGCCCACAGTCGCCGTGTACCAAACTGACGTACCAGGTTTCGCGTCGAGCTACGGCATTCCGATGACCTCGCGGGCCGCGTGGGCGTGGTTCCGCCACCTGCACAGTCTTGCCGACCGCAACCTGGCACCGTCGACGGCGACGATGGAAGACCTTGCCGCCCATCGCATCCCGCGGGTTTGCCGGTGGGCACGTGGGGTTGACCTGCTCCGGTTCGCGCCGTCCGCGCGAGACGAAGCGCTGCGGCGGCAATGGTCGCCGGACGGAAAGCCGATCGTCGGCTTTGTTGGCCGGCTGGCCCCTGAGAAGCATGTCGACCGGCTCGCGGTACTGGCAGCCGGCGGTGCCGTGCAGCTCGTCATCATCGGCGACGGAGTGGACCGGCCCAAGCTGCAATCAGCAATGCCCACAGCCCTTTTCACTGGCGCGTTGTATGGCCACGAGCTCGCCACGGCGTATGCCAGCATGGACGTCTTTGTGCATCCCGGTGAGCACGAGACGTTTTGTCAGGTCGTGCAGGAAGCGCTGGCGTCGGGGCTTCCGGTGATTGCACCCGACGCCGGCGGCCCGCGCGATCTGGTGACCCCGCAACGCACCGGGCTGCTGCTTCCCGTTGCCGAGTTCGAGGCCCGGCTGCCCGGCGCAGTCGCGCACCTGATCCAGCAACGAAACCGTTACTCGCCGGCCGCCCGGCGCAGTGTGCTCGGCCGCGGCTGGCCGGTGATCTGCGACGAGCTGCTCGGCCATTACGAGGCGGTGCGGGGGAGGCGACGGGCTCAGGCCGCCTGACTGGCCGCGTGACCAGGTAGCGTCTGGGTCGTGAGTCGCGCGGCCCTGGACAAGGACCCCCGGGACGTCGCGTCGATGTTCGACGGCGTCGCACGCCGTTATGACCTGACCAACACCGTGCTGTCGCTGGGCCAGGACCGGTACTGGCGGCGAGCCACCCGGTCGGCGTTGCGGATCGGGCCCGGCGAGAAGGTGCTGGACCTGGCCGCGGGTACCGCGGTGTCCACAGTGGAGCTGACGAAGTCCGGAGCGTGGTGTGTGGCGGCCGATTTCTCGGTTGGGATGCTCGTGGCGGGCGGTGCGCGGAAGGTGCCGAAGGTCGCCGGTGATGCCACCCGGCTGCCGTTCGGCGACGGGGTATTCGACGCGGTAACCATCAGTTTCGGGCTGCGTAACGTGGCCGACTTCCCGGCCGCGCTGCGTGAGATGGCCCGCGTCACCCGGCCCGGCGGCCGGTTAGTGGTGTGCGAATTCTCCACGCCCACAAGCGCGTTGTTCGCCAACGTCTACAAGGAATACCTGATGCAGGCGCTGCCCCGGGTGGCGCGAGCGGTATCCAGCAACCCCGAGGCCTACGTGTACCTGGCGGAGTCGATCAGGGCCTGGCCCGACCAGGCGACGCTGGCGCACCACATTTCGCGGGCCGGATGGTCAGCGGTGCGGTGGCGCAACCTGACCGGCGGCATCGTGGCCTTACACGCCGGCTACAAGCCCCCGAACAAGCCGGGCTGACGAAGCTTTAGTGAGTGCCGACCTGCTGCAGGACGCCTACCTGCTCGGGGCAGTAGTGGTCGACCGCAGCGCCCAGGAACTGAAACGACTGCCCCTGGGTGGTGCCCAGCGGCAGATTGCGCTGGATGAACGTGGCCGAGTTGTACGCGTTGTGGTCGACGCCCCTCTCCAGTCGCTCACAGGTGATCTTGGCAAGCCAGGCGTTGTAGTCCTGTGGGCCGTAAATACCGAAGCCGTGCAGGGTGTTACTGAACGGGGCATCGTAATCGTCGGCTTGCGCCGGCCCGGCGAGGGCGATCGCTGCCGCCGCCGCGCCAACGATTGTGGCCAGCCCCATCCCTTTCATTAGCCGAACTATACACCCGACTATTTCTCGTCCGCGAGCCTTATCAGCCCAGGTGGGCCGATAGCAGCCGGCCGCCGATGGACTTGAGCCCGTTGGCCTCGTCGCGCATGTCGGCCGGGCCTGGCATGCCGCCCAAGTCGGAGGGCAACTTCGCGTACAGGCGAGCCGGCTTGATCTCATCGATAGCCCAGTGCCCGGACACCACGTCGCGCAGTTCGTCCTCGGTGACCGCATTGATCGGGCCCTCAGCTGAACGGTGGTCTGCGATCGATCAGCCGTGACGCCCGCCCCGCGCCGCGCCACACCCGCGCTACCCAGTCGGCGTCCTCGTCGGTGACCAGGTTGGCCATCACTCGCACGGCGATGTTCATCAGTGCTGTGGAGCGCATCGCCGTGGGCCCGGTCGCGGGCAGGAACCGTTGGAAGGTCAGCAACAACGCAAGCCTGCGCGCGACCGAGAATCCGCGGGCGTAGTGGTCGGCCAGCAGCGATGGCCACAGCGGCGACAGGTCACGCGAGTCCAGCAGCTCGGCGGCCAGCCGCCCGGTCTCCAGTCCGTAGTCGATGCCCTCGCCGTTCAGCGGGTTGACGCAGGCCGCGGCGTCGCCGATCAGCATCCAGTTCGGCCCGGCCACCCCCGAAACCGCGCCGCCCATCGGCAGCAACGCCGACGACACCGCCCGCGGCTGGCCGGTGAAGCCCCACTCGTCACGGCGCAGGTCGGTGTAATACGACATCAGCGGGCGCAACGCCAGGTCCGCCGGCCGTTTTGTCGTCGACAGCGCTCCTACGCCGATGTTCACCTCGCCGTTGCCCAGTGGAAAAATCCAGCCGTAGCCGGGTAGCACGGCGCCGTCGGGGGAGCGCAGTTCCAGATGCGACGTCAGCCAAGGGTCGTCGCTGCGTGCAGTGCTCAGGTACCCGCGCGCGGCGACGCCGTACACCGTCTCCTGATGCCATCGCCGGCCCAGCTTGCGGCCCAGCGAAGACCGGGCCCCGTCGGCAACGATCAGCTGGCGGCAGCCCACCTCGGTGCGGTCGGCCAATGTCACCGAAACCACGCGCCTCGACGAGTCATGATGCACCGCAACCGCTTTAGTCCCCAGCAGCATGCGCGCCCCGGAATCCTCGGCGACCTTGCGGATCCGGTCGTCCAGTTCGAGGCGCGCGACCGCGCTGCTGTGCGACGGGAAGGACGGGCCGGGCCAGGCGACCTCCACCTCGCCGCCGAATCCGCTCATTCGCAGACCGCGATGACGGATGCGGCCTGTCAGCCACTCGCCCAGCCCCAGCCGTTCCAGCTCGGCGACCGCACGCGGTGTCAGCCCGTCGCCGCAGGCCTTGTCGCGCGGGAAGCCGGCCGAGTCGATGACGAGTACGTCCCGGCCCGCACGGGCAGCCCAGGCAGCCGCCGCTGACCCGGCCGGTCCGGCTCCCACGACAACCACGTCGGCTCTGGTCTCCACGCTCACCAGTATGTTGGTCGAATGAGAACTCCGGCGACGGTGGTGGCGGGCGTTGACTTCGGCGACGCCGAATTCGCCGCGACCGTGCGTGGCGGTGTCGCGCGAATCGAGCAGCTGATGGATGCCGAGCTGCGCGGTGCCGACGAGGTGATGACCGATTCGCTGCTGCATCTGTTCAAGGCCGGCGGCAAACGGTTCCGCCCGCTGTTCACCGTGCTGTCCGCGCAGACCGGGCCGAACCCGGACACCTCGGCGGTGACGCTGGCCGGCGCGGTCGTCGAGATTGTGCACCTGGCGACGCTGTACCACGACGACGTGATGGACGAGGCGGAGGTCCGCCGCGGCGCGCCGACCGCCAATGTGCGCTGGGGCAACAACGTGGCGATCCTGGCCGGCGACTACCTGTTGGCGACGGCGTCGCGGCTGGTGGCTCGGCTGGGGCCGGAGGCGGTGCGGATCATTGCCGATACCTTCGCGCAGCTGGTGACCGGCCAGATGCGCGAGACCCGCGGCGCTCCCGAGGGCGCAGACACAATCGAGCAGTACCTGAAGGTGGTCTACGAGAAGACGGGCTGTCTGATCGGCGCGGCCGGGCGGCTCGGCGGGATGTTCTCCGGCGCGGACGACCATCAGGTCGAACGGCTGAGTCGCCTCGGCGGCATCGTGGGCACCGCGTTTCAGATCGCCGACGACATCATCGACATCGACAGCGAATCCGACGAGTCAGGAAAGCTACCCGGCACTGATCTGCGCGAAGGCGTGCGCACCCTGCCGATGCTCTACGCACTGCAGGAAACCGGGCGCGACGGCGCGCGGCTCCGCACGCTGCTGGCCGGACCCATCCACGACGACGCCGAGGTGCTCGAGGCGCTGATGCTGTTGCGGGCGTCTCCGGGTATGACCAAGGCCAAAGACCTCCTCGCGCAGCACGCGGCCCAAGCGTGTCATGAGCTGGACTTACTGCCCGACGTCCCAGGCCGGCGCGCACTGGCGGCGCTGGTGGATTACACCGTCAGCCGGCACGGCTAGGGATCATCCGGCGTCTCGGAACCTGGGGGTCATACCGGGCGTTGAATGGCCGTAACCGGCAAGCTGAGGTGTTCGTAGGAGGCCACACTGATGACCTGGCATCCGCATGCCAACAGACTGAAGACCTTCGTGCTGTTGGTCGGTATGTCCGCGATGATCGTGGCCGCCGGCGCGTTGTTCGGCAGGACGACGCTGATTCTGGCGGCGCTGTTCGCCGTCGGAATGAACGTCTACGTCTACTTCAACAGCGACAAGCTGGCCCTGCGGGCGATGCACGCGCAGCCGGTTTCCGAGCTGCAGGCGCCCGCGATGTACCGGATCGTGCGCGAGCTGGCCACCAGCGCCCACCAGCCGATGCCGCGGCTGTACATCAGCGACACCGCCTCGCCCAACGCGTTCGCCACCGGCCGCAACCCGCGCAACGCAGCGGTGTGCTGCACCACGGGCATCCTGCAGCTCCTCAACGAGCGCGAGCTGCGCGCCGTGCTGGGCCACGAGCTATCTCATGTCTACAACCGTGACATCCTGATCTCCTGTGTGGCGGGCGCGCTGGCGTCGGTGATTACCGCGCTGGCCAACATGGCCATGTGGGCCGGAATGTTCGGCGGCAACCGAGATAACAGCAATCCCTTTGCACTGCTGCTGGTTGCGCTGCTTGGCCCGATCGCCGCGACGGTAGTGCGGATGGCGGTGTCGCGATCCCGGGAATACCAGGCCGACGAGTCGGGTGCCGTACTGACCGGAGACCCGCTGGCGTTGGCGGCGGCATTGCGCAAGATCTCCGGTGGCGTGCAGGCGGCCCCGCTGCCGCCGGAGCCGCAGCTGGCCAGCCAGGCGCACCTGATGATCGCCAACCCGTTCCGTGCGGGTGAGCGGATCGGGTCGCTGTTCTCGACACACCCGCCGATCGAGGACCGCATCCGCCGGCTGGAGGAGATGGCGCGGGGCTGACGCGGGCCGAACCACGCGTGCCTTCTCGAAGTTGATAGCGCGTGTGCCGTCAAACTCGGCGTGAACCGCTACACCTTCGGCCTACCAATCGCGTTGCATGGTCGCCCGAGGGCGACCAGTATGTCGGCGTGCGTATCGAGCTACCATTCCTGTCGCAACGCGCGTCAGCGAATCAGAGGGTATTGGTGGGTGGTCCAGAAGCTCGCTGAACGGCAATTAGGCGGTGGCTTCCGGCGTTTCGGATTCGATTAGGTCGTCCATCGCCCGGCGAGCACGGTGGCCGATATGGACCCCACCATGGATGTGAACCGTGCCACCCGTGGCGCGATGCTGGCGCTGCCAGTCAGTAATCGCCTCATGCGCTGCGTGATCGAGGTAGCTGACCGACATGGTGACGGTGACAGTCGAACCAGCAGGGACCGACGCGAGCACGCGGGTCAGCCGGGGCAGGGCGAGGAAGGTGCACGCCCCCTCGACCAGCACGCTCCACTCGTCACCGGCGGGCTCGGCATGGATCCTGGCCCGTATCACCCGCCATCCGGTCAGTGCAATGGCCAGGGCGAGTCCGATCAGCACGCCGTGCAGGAGGTTGAGGAAGACCACTCCCGCTGCGGTCACTACGTAGACGGCGAGATCCCCATTCCTGTGCGCGGTTTCGATGTGGGCTGGCTTCAGCAACTTGATCCCGACGAAAATGAGCAGGCCGGCAAGCGCAGCGGTGGGGATCTGTTCGATAAGCCCGGCAAACAGGAGGGTGAAAAGGAGGATCCAGACGCCGTGCATGATCGCCGAGGCGCGGCTTTTTGCGCCCGCGTGGATATTTGCTGAGCTGCGGACGATCGCACCGGCGATCGGAAGGCCGCCGATCATGCCGGATGTGACGTTTGCGGTGCCCTGTCCGATCAACTCGCGGTTGAAGTCGGTGGGTGTCCCGTCGTGCATTCTGTCGACCGAAACCGCTGACAGCAGGCTCTCGACGCTGGCGATGAGCGTGACTGTGACTACGGCCACCGCGATGGCGCCCCAATTGCCGTCGGGAAGGGCCGGCAGCTGCAGCGCATCCAGGGGCGACCCCTCGAGCTTGATCCGGGCCCCGTCGAACGGGAAGATCACCGAGACCATCGTTACCGCCACGATGGCAACCAGAGGGCCGGGGATTTGGGCGACACGCTTCGGGACCCACCGCCAGACGATCAGCGTGCCGATCACAAGCACGCCGAGGACGAAGCCACCGCCGTGTGCGCTCATAACTTGGCCTGGCAGGCCGATGAGGTTATGCCAGGCCGTGCTTTTGGACTTTCCGCCCAGCAGCACATGCGTTTGTTGAAGCGCGATCGTGATTCCGATGCCGGCCAGCATCGCGTGCACGACGACAGGTGAGATCGCCAGTACCGCTCGTGCAACCCGGCTGAGCCCCAGCACAACCTGCAGGACGCCCGCGGCCACGGTGATGAAACACGTCAGCCGCCAACCGAACTGGGAGATGAGACCGGCGGTAATGACCATCAATCCATTCGCGGGACCGCTGACCACCAGTGGCGCCCCGCCCATGAATCCGACGATGATCCCTCCGGCGATCGCCGCGATCAGGCCGGAGAGCACCGGTGCGCCCGAAGCGATCGCGATCCCCACCGACAGTGGGAGTGCGACCAGGAAAACCACGATCGACGACGGCAAGTCGTGCCGAATAATCGATTGCATGTTGTCAGTTCGTGACACCGCGCGGTTCTGGTTCCTCTGGCCAAGACCTGGCTTGCCGAGTTGTTCGATGCGTTGCACCGGCCCCTCCCCTTTGGATCCGCTTGCTTTGTTGGAACACGAGTTATTCGGAGTGACGGCGGTCGCGGACGGGTCCGGGAACCGCTCGCGTTGCGTGCCACCCGTCGTTTGTCTCAGCGGGGAACGCTCCGATGCCCCGCCCCATGATTCGGTGTATTTACTCGATGTAAAGTATTGGCGCACAGCAGAATACGCTTTCCCGCTCCATTGTTCGGGAGCGGGCCGGAACGCCTGGCTGCTGCGTCCGACGGTATTTGGGCCGCCAAGCACGGGTCAAGCTGACGAGCCGGGCGCATAGGGAACGCAAATGTTTCGCCGCGATGTGCCGGCAAGCCACAACGCCCGGTTTGGAACTAGAATCCTGAGCCGTAGACCTCGTGCCCGGGTATTTCGGCGGCCAGGCCGCTATAGGCCTGCTCGACCGTCGAACTGTGGTTGATCACCGCATCGACCTCGCGGGCGATCGGCATGTTCAGCCCGAACTCGTTGGCGAACTCCATGATCACGCTGGCGGCCTTGACGCCCTCGGCGACCTGGTTCATCGACGCGATGATCTCGTCGATGGGCTTACCCGCGCCGAGTTGTTCACCGACGTGACGGTTGCGGCTGCGCTGGCTGGTGCAGGTGACGATCAGGTCGCCCAGACCGGCCAGGCCGGGGAACGTCTCGGTATTGCCGCCCATTGCCACGCCGAGCTTCGTCATCTCGCGCAGCGAGCGGGCGATCACCAATGCGCGGGTGTTCTCGCCGATACCCAGCGAGTAGCCCATCCCGACAGCGATGGCGAAAACGTTCTTGAGCGCCCCCGACATCTCGACGCCGATGACGTCATCGGTGGTGTAGACGCGGAAGCGCCGAGTGCGGAACAGCGCCGACAGCTGGGTTGCCAGATGCTGGTCGGGCATTGCCAGCACCGCCGCAGCCGCGTAGCCCTCGGCCACCTCGCGGGCGATGTTCGGCCCGGCCAGGATGCCTGCTGGATGGCCGGGCAGTATCTCCTCGATGATCTGCGACATCCGCATGTTCGTGCCCTGCTCGAGCCCCTTGACCAGTGACACCACTGGCACCCAGGGCCGCAGTTCTTTGCTCAGTTCGGTGAGCACACCCCGGAAACCGTGCGAAGGCACGCCCATGACGACGACGTCGGCGGAGTTGGCGGCCTCGGAAAAGTCGGTGGTGGCGTGCAGGGTTTCGCTGAGGACGACGTCGTTGCCCAGGTAGCGGCTATTGCGGTGATTGTCGTTGATGTCTGCGGCAGTCGCGTCCGAGCGCACCCACTGCAGCGTCGGGCCGCGGCGTGCACAGATTGATGCCACGGTGGTGCCCCAGGAACCGCCACCGAGGACAACGACTTTGGGTTCGCGCTTAGCAGCTGACATGGCCTTCAGCGTATTGCCGCGATCCGACATTTAGTAGAGACACTTCCTAAATCAGGCGATTACCCGGGTTCACCCGGCCAGGGATGCCCGGTCGGCGGCGCGGCCGAACACCATGGCCTCCTCGATGCGGTCGAACCGGTAGTCGATGGCATCGGCGAAATAGTTCTGCCGTACATTCCACGGCCGCTTGGTGCCTGACTTGGGCAGCGCGTGCAGCGCCCGCCGCACATAGCCGGCCTGAATATCCCAGGACGGCTTCTCGGCCATCGGCTGGTCGCCGAGGTGTGGGCTGGCGTGCGTGTAGCCATGAGCGGCCATGTGCGCCAACAGTTTTGCCGTCGCCCGGGCAGTCATGTCGGCCCGCAGCGTCCAGGACGCGTTCGTGTAACCCACACACCAGAACAGGTTGGGCACGTCTTCGAGCATGTGGGCCTTGTAGACGAAGCGGTCCCGGGGATTGATCTCTATGCCGTCGAGGCTGATGGTGGCGCCGCCCAGCGCCTGCAGCTGCAGGCCGGTGGCGGTGACGATGATGTCGGCATCGAGGTGCCCACCGGATGCGAGCACGATACCGGTGGCGTCGAAATGGTCGATGTGGTCGGTGACCACCTCGGCGCCGCCGTCGCCGATGGCTTTGTACAGGTCGGCGTCGGGGATCAGGCACAATCGCTGGTCCCACGGGTTGTACCGCGGTTTGAAGTGTGTGTCGACGTCGTAGCCGTCCGGCAGGTTGTTGATCGCCACGCGCCGCAGCAGCCACTTCACGAAGCCCGGCATCTTGCGGGATAAAAACCAGAACACCGCCTCCATCAAGGCGTTGTACATCCGGATAACCAAGTGGGAAGCTTTGCGGGGTAACACTTTACGAAGAACGGCGGAGAACTTGCCGTATTTGGACGCTGAAATGAGATAGGTCGGCGAGCGCTGCAGCATGGTCACTTTTTCGGCGCGTTCTGCCATCGACGGGATCAATGTGACCGCGGTGGCCCCGCTGCCGATCACCACCACCTTCTTGCCGGTGTGGTCCAGGTCCTCGGGCCAGTGCTGTGGATGTACGACAGTGCCGCCGAACTGCTCGATGCCGGGGAACTCAGGGGTATAGCCCTCGTCGTAGTTGTAGTAGCCGCTGCCGAAGAACACGAACCGGCTGCGGCACTGCTTCTGGACGCCGCCCTGTTCGAAGGTGACGGTCCAGGTGTCGGTGGCAGAGTCCCAGTCCGCTGCGCGGACGTAGCTGTTGAACCGGATGTGGCGATCGATGCCGTACTTGTGGGCGGTGGTGGTCAGGTATTCGCGGATGTGGTCGCCGTCGGCGACGCCTTCCTTGCGGGTCCACGGCTCGAACGGAAAGCTCAGCGTGAAGATGCTGCTGTCGGAGCGCACGCCTGGATACCGGAACAGATCCCAGGTGCCGCCGATCCGTTCACGCCGCTCCAGGATGGTGTAGGTCAGGTGCGGGTTGCGCTGGATGATCCGGTAGGCCGCGCCGAGGCCGGAGATGCCGGCGCCGACGATGACGACGTCGACGTAGCCCGTCTCGGCCGGAGTGCGCTCGGCAACTTCTTGGGGAGTCACCGTCATCGTGAACCTCGCTTGATTCTGGGGGTGCCGCCACCAGAGTAGGCACCCACGGGTTGGTCGAGCCAGGGGTAGGTCATGCAGGCTCCATGAGCACGTCGACATGCAAGGGCGCACACCGGTCGATCAGCCAGATTTGATCGGCCGGGCTGGCGAAGATCCGCGCGTGGTTGGGGTCCTGGACGAACGCTGGTACTTCTGAGCCGCACCTGTCGCCGAAGAAGACGTACGCCTTGGCCGCATTACATCGGGATTGCGCTTCCGCTGACATCCACACCAACCCGTCCAACCCGGCGTCGTGGGCCGCCTCGGCCCACCGCACTGTGCTGTCATAGCTCGACGCCGGGCGTGATGTGAGGTCAGCGGCGGTGATTTCGAGGCGTCGCGGGCCGTTGCCGTGCAGGACCCCGACCCGCAGTCGTGCTGCATGAAGTGAATGACCTAACGCTGCTAGCGGTAGTTCACGAACTGCAGCGCCACGTCCAGGTCGGCGTCCTTCAGCATCGCGATGACGGCTTGCAAGTCGTCGCGCTTCTTGCTGGTGACGCGCACCTCGTCGCCCTGGATCTGGGTCTTGACGGTCTTCGGGCCCTCGTCGCGGATCAGTTTGGTGATCTTCTTCGCGTTCTCGCTGCTGATGCCCTGCTTGAGGGCGCCGGTGACCTTGTAGGTCTTGCCGGAGGCCTGCGGCTCGCCGGCGTCGAAGGCCTTCATCGAGATGTCGCGGCGGATGAGCTTCTCCTTGAAGACGTCGACGGCGGCCTTGACGCGCTCCTCGGTGGACGAGGTCAGCTCGACGGCCTCGTCGCCCTTCCATGCGATCTTGGTGTCGGTGCCGCGGAAGTCGAAGCGCGTGGCCAGCTCCTTGGCAGCCTGGTTGAGCGCATTGTCGACCTCCTGCCGGTCGAACTTGCTGACGATGTCGAACGATGAGTCCGCCATTCGATGCGTCCCTTCTTTGCGTGAGAGCCGTTTGTGCTCTGTCTACCCGGTCGTTGTACCCTGCTAGGCGGCAGGTTGCCCGAGTGGCCAATGGGAGCGGACTGTAAATCCGTCGGCTTACGCCTACACTGGTTCGAATCCAGTACCTGCCACCAACAGTGGGCTTGCGCTCAATCTGCCGCGCCAGCTTTGACGCCAGATTTGACAAATGCGCGGAACGCGCTGCTGGTATGACTATACGATCGGATTCTGATCTTTCTCAGTGAGAAGTGCGCTATTCCCGGTGCGATGCCTGGGCTACGGGAGGCTCCAGATGCCCTAAGTGATCGCGGCGCCGGAGATGGTGGCGGCGGCGGCAACTGATCTGGCGCGTATCGGTTGGACGATCAAGGCGGCCAATGCGGCCGCGGCTCTCCCAACAACGGAACTGCTGGCCGCGGGCGCCGACGAGGTGTCGGCGGGGATCGCGGCGCTGTTCGGCATGAACGCGTAGGCATACCAGGCGCTGAGCGCCCAAGCGGCAGTGTTTCACAGCCAGTTCGTGCAGGCCCTCAACTGGGGTGCGGGCTCTTACGCGGCCGCCGAGGCCGTCAACGCCTCGCCGCTGCGGGACGTGCTGGGTGGAGTCAACGCCCCCATCCAGGCGTTGCTGGAAGGCCCCCTGATTGGCCACGGCATCGGCGGTGCAGCGGGGACCGCGCTGCAGAACCTCGATGTGGCCGTGTCGATCAGCGGCATCCAACTCCTGCGGGTAGGCAGTGCATCCGCCACCGCGACGGGCCTCGGTTCGGTAGCCATCGCTGTCGGTGACAACACCACCGCCACCGCCACCGGCGGCTTTTACAACACTGCCTGCGCACTGGGCGCCAACAGTTTTGCGGCCGTCAACGACACCACCGGCAGCGGCATTGCCACCGGCAGCTTCAACACAGCCGGAGCCTTCGGTGGCAGCGTTGCCACGGTCAACACCGCCGCCACCGGCGAAGGTGCTACCGCCACAGCAGGCGGTAACTTCAACAATGCCTGGGCCCTCGGCGGCGGTGCCGCACTCGTCAACGCCGCCCGAGCGGACGGCATCAACGCCGCCGCCGCGGCCACCGGCAGCTTCAACACAGCCGGGTCGGTCGGCAACAGCGCGGGCACCGCCAATTTCGTCAGCGCCGGTGCCACCGGCGACGCGGCCAGCGCCATCGTCGAAGGCGACTTCAACACAGCCTGGGCCGCCGGGGGCGCCCAGTATGCCAACGTGGCCACCGCCAATGGTGTTGCCGCGATGGACGGTCTCGCTACCGCGAGCGGCAATTTCAACACAGCCCTTGCCGCCGGCTCCAGCACCGCGTTCACCAATACCGCTTTAGCGTTGAGCGCGGGCTCCTCCGCCACTGTCAGCGGTTGCTTCAACACAGCCGGCGCCATCGGTTCGTCTAACGCAGCCGGTATCAACAGGGCGGTCGGCGTCGTGGTCACCGGTGACTTCAACGATGCCTGGGCTCTCGCCAGCGACACCCAGGCCACCGCCGGGACCGGCTATGGCAATCTTGCGATTGCCTGGGCCGCCAAAGCGGTGGCCGACGCGACCGGCGGGAACGGCATTGTCGACATCGAGCCCCCGCTCTTGCCGTAAACCCGCCAGCGGAATTGGCGGTCTGGCGCGAGACGCGCGGACTCGGCCGGCTCGGGTCGGCCCGACTACTGTCCCATCTCGGCACACCCTTGGCGGCGGCAGTGCACTATTACTATTGCGCGTACTACTGCGCGCGCTCCCGTACCACCCGGGCGATGTCCACGTTCCGCACCGTCCGCATCGCGGGCAGCTGCGAGACCATGGCGGCGACGAGCACGGCGAGCGCCGCGAGCACTAGCGTGGGCCAGCCCAGAGTCAGATGCATGTTGAACAGGTCGCTGTTGAACGACTGCAGGAACCACCACGCCGCGACGGCGCCCGCGGCCAGACCGAAGGGAATGGCCAGCGCGGTCGCGACCAGATTCTCCAGCGTCAGTGTCCCGGTGAGGCGTGGTGTCGACACCCCGGCCGCCCGCAGGGTCGCCAACTCTGTGGTGCGCTCGGCCAGGTTCACCGTCATGGTCACGTAGATCACCACGAAGGCTAGTGCCGCACCCAGCGCCAACATCACACCGACGAATGCCCAGAACAACCCGAGGTAGCGGTTGACCGTGTTCTCCAGCGCGTGGGTGTTCGGTATAGGCGACCACGCCGGGCAGCGAGGTGATGTCCGCCCGCAATGCGTCTCGGTCCGCGTCGCCGCCGAAGCGCAGCAGGTACCCATTGACGGCGCTGCCAGTGACCGAGGCAACCGTCGAATTGGTGGCATAGAGCGTCGTTCCCAGCGGTTCATCGAGCAGGCCGGCCAGGCGGACCTGGTGCGGCGCGCCACCCGCGGGGATGACGGTCAGGTCGGAGCCCACCCGCACGTGGAGCTTGTCGGCCAGCGCGGCGCCGGCCAGGACGCCGTCTTCGGGGAGGGCCAAATCGCCTCCGGCACCGCGGAATCCGTGCATCGAGCTGTGCGGCACGAATCCGGTCAGCGAGGTCGGGTACGTGTGCCCGTTGGCGCCCACGGTCACCGGGACGGTGGTGCTGGGTTCGACCGCGGCCACCCCGGGCAGTGCTGCCAGTTCGGCGGCTAGGCTCGCAGCGTTGGGCGCAACGAGCACCGAGGCGTCCTCCCGCTGTACGTCGCCGAACTGGATGTCCAGCATGGCGCGCATGCTGGTCATCATCCCGACCGAGGCCAGCACCAGGATCAGCGCCAGCACACCGCCCATCATGGTCGCGACGGTCCGACCCCGGCTGCGGGTCAGCGACCGCAGCGCAAGCTGGACCACGGCGGGTAGTCGCCATCGCGCGGTCACCCGGGTCAACGGCCCCATCGGCACGGGCCGCACGCGTTCGCCGCGCATGGCGTCGGCGGGCGCGGTGCGGGCCGCGGCGATCGCGGGGACGAGTACCGCGATCAGGCCGGTGGCGAGGCCGAGGGCGAAGCCGATGACCGCCGTGGACAGATGGTGGCTGACCACTGTGTCGGGAACGCCGATGGCAGACTGTATACAGGCCGGTGACCAGCGACGTGGCGGCCGCACCGAGAACAACGCCAAGGACCGCCCCGACGGTTGCCACCGCGGCGCCATACCCCAGGTAGTGCCTGACGACGGTTACCGGGCGGGCACCCATGGCGAGCATCGCACCCATGATGCGACGCTCGGCGTGCACGACCCTGGTGACCACCACGTATTCGGCGATCGCCGCGGCGGTGAGGAAAAGCACCGGAAAACCCACCGCAAGTTCGGAGAAACCGTTGAGGTCCTCGTGCAGGGCCGCGTTGGAGGGCTGATCGTCGCGGGTCTGCACATCCAGCGCGCCGTGGGACATGAGGAGTTGCGCAACCCGGTCCCGGTCGGTTTTCGTTGTGCCGGCGTCCATCCGGACCAGGGTCTGATTGGGGCCCGGCTGTCCGGTCAGCTCCGCAGCGAGTCGCGGTGGCGCGAAAAGGACCGCGAAGGAATGCGAGTCGGGCAGGATGTCCTGACGGCTGCGCGCCGGCCACAGGTACTCGGGCGACAGCGCCACCCCGGTCACCTCGACGGTTCGCCAACTCGACGCCGTCGTAGACGTCGAAGCGATCGCCCGGGTTCAGGTCGAAATGACTCGGCGGCGTGTTTCTCGATGGCGACCTGTCGGCGTTCGGAATCGGGTGCGCGACCGTCGATGATCTCCACGCTGTTGACCCCGCGCGCCGGTCAAGCCCGACCACGCGCCCGATCAGCTTGGTGCCGTCGATGGTCAGCGGCCGGTCTCGCATCGATGCGAGTGGACACGTCGCTCGACACCCGCCGCATCGCGGACCGGCGGCGGCCAGCAGGTCCGGGTTGCCCCCGGATGCGGTCAAGTCGGCGAAATGCAGCCGCTCGTAGGTGCGGTTGTAGGACGCGGTCAGGTTACGGAACGAGTCGTAGCTGGCGATGAAAAGCAGCACCCCGAGCATCACGATGACCGCGATGGCCGCGGATTGAGCGGGTCGGCGGCGCAGATCGCGGGCCGTCTTGCGCAGCAGAGTCCAGTTCAGCCGCGTGGTCCTGTCAGTTCGCGTCCCGGGCATGTCGATCACCACCGCACGCTGGCCGCTTCGGCGGGGGCAGCGTTACGATGCTCGCTCGACAATCGCACCGTCGCGCATGTAAATGACGCGGTCGGCGACATCGGCGGCCGCCCTGTTGTGCGTCACCATGATCACGCCGAGGCCGGATCGGTTGGTCTCCTGAAGCAGTTCCAGCACTCGCCGCCCGGTGGCGACATCGAGTGCTCCCATCGGCTCGTCGGCCAGCAGGAGATCGGGATCGGTGATCAGCGCACGGGCGATGGCCACCCGTTGCTGCTGACCGCCGGACAGCTGCGCGGGAAAACTGTCGGCACGGTCGGCCAGCCCGACCGCCTCGAGCAGGCCCGGCGCGCTGCGCCGGTCGCCGCGCCCGGTCAGCTCGACGATCACTTCGACGTTCTCCTTGGCGGTCAGCGTCGGGATGAGGTTGAAGAATTGGAAGACGAACCCGACGTGGTCGCGGCGAAACCTGCTCAGCGCACGGGGTCTATGTCCCGAGATATCCTGTCCGGCAACGCAGATCGAGCCGGTATCGGCTTCCTCGATGCCGCCGATGACGTTGAGCAGGGTGGTCTTGCCGGAGCCGCTCTCGCCGACGATCGCCACCAGTTCGCCGGGTTCGACGTCCAGTTCGATGTTTCGCAGTGCGTGCACGGACGCTTCGGCGGTCCCGTAGGTCTTGTCGATGCCGTGCAGTGAGACCCCGCCCCGGGGCGCAGCGGGCGCCTCGTGTCGTGTCATGTTCCTGTCCCTTCATCGGTTCGGACCATCGGCAGACCTGCCAGCCGGCGCAGTGCCGGCCCGATGGCCAGGCTGCGCACCCGGGGGTCGATTACTCGGTGCAATACCAACCCGTCGAGGGCCGCGAACATCAGCGCCGCGGTCGCTTCGGGTCGATGGCGCCGCCCTGGTTGGCCAGCCACTCCCGCAGGGCCGATCGGTAGTCGCCGAGAATCTCTGCCAGGCCCGAGCGCAACCGCTCGTAGCGCGTTGCCGCGAGCAGCATTTCGCTGAACGCCATGATGGTCGGGTTTTCCTTCGGCTCGTCGACGTCATACGACGAGACCGCGTCGATCAGGCGGTCGATGCCGGCGGACGGCGACTCGCCGGCCAGGCCGTCAAGCACGCGGGCCGCTTCCTCACGGGCCGCGTGCAGTGCCGAATCGATGAGCAGGTCGTTCACCGAGGCGAAGTGGTAATGCACCAGCCCGGGCGGAAGTCCGGCCCACTCGGCCACCCTCCGGGTGGTGACCGCCTCCCAGCCCCGCTCTGCGACCACCGCCACGGCCGCGGCCATCAGCGCAGCCCGGGTCTCTGCTCCGCGCTGGGCCGCTGTCGGCATGCGATTCCCCGATTTGGACGATCATCTTGGGCGTTTGACCAAATACTACGCCCGCTGCGTGCCGTACCGCCGGCGGGGGTGCAAGGACACACCCGCGAGAAGCACCGGCGGCCACTGCGGGCCGGCTGGTGACGGAGGCGTGGTGGCGATCCATACACCTACCACGAGTCGGCACGCCAGCAGGGGAAATTCATCGGCGGCCTGGTTGCAGGATAAAAACCATTGTATCTCAACAACTTTCGCGGGAATACCGACAACGGGTTGCTCTCCAAGCGCATCCATCCCTTCGGGGGCTCGGCCCGGGCGAAGAAGCGCCGTTCGCGGTGGCGTCGCTGAGCCGCGCGGGCCGCCTGGGGCGGGGCTGCGGTCTGCACCTTACGGAACAGCAAAGATAGCTGCGGCGCCAAGTCTCATCTCAGCACCGTCCCAGCAGCCAGGGTTTAATGCTGGTCTCTCGCAAACCTGCGAAAGTCAACCGATAGTCTCCAATGGGTCACCATCGAAGCGCGAGATAGGTTGCGCCACAGGATAAGCCTGACCTAGCCGAAGTGTTCGACCTGCACTGATGCCGGTTAGCTCAAATCGGCCGCAAACACCCGGCATGAACTGTAAATCCGTCGGCTTACGCCTACACTAGTTCGAATCCAGTACCTGCCACCACAGGTCAGAGCCTTTTCGGCTGTGCGACAGCGCGTTCGGACCACCCCAAATTGTCATGCATTGTCACAACCCGCGCGAAACTCTGCGCGAGCTCGTGAATGAGGTCCCCCAGCCTCACCCGCCGCGTCGGCCGCTCATCAGACGGAGACCTCATTCAGATCAACCGCACGCTTCTGGTCTTCCCAGGACTTGCGGTCTGACAACCGAGCCAATGGCCGGCCAGCTATCTCCTGGCCATTTGTCCCCCCAGAAAATTGCGGTGACAGCCATACGTGATCTAGATCGCATGGTCAGTGGATGCGGGCGCTACCGCCGAGGCCGATCTCCAGGACGCTGCCAGTGATAACCCCGGGATCGGTGACCAGGTAGAGCACTCCGCGGCTGACGTCCTCGGGTTGAAGCCACGGTCGAGGTATCGGGTTGGCTTTCATCATGCGACGCACCAAATCGTCGGGCACGTCGCCACTTCCCGCGGGCTGCACCATCGGCGTCTGCACAGTGGTCGGACAGATGACGTTGACCGTGATGCCTTCTTTGGCGACCTCCAGGGCGACGGACTTGGCCAGCCCGATGATCCCCCACTTGGTGGCGTTGTACGCCGCCAGCTCGGGGATGCCCATTCTGCCGCCCATCGAGGATGTCACCACGATCCGGCCGAAGCGCTGTCGCCGCATAACCGGTATGGCTGCCCGCAGGGTATGAAATACACCGGTCAGGTTGGTGTCCACCAGCTGCTGCCAAACCTGATCGCTAACCTCCTCCAGGGGCCCAGTGCTGACAATGCCGGCGTTAGCCACCACAATGTCGAGGCTGCCCATCTCTTCTAGCGTCTGTTCGACCGCAGCACCCACCTGGGCCGAATCACGCACGTCGAGAGCTATCGGCAGGCAGCGCTGGCCCAGCTCTTCAACGCGTTTGGCCGTGTCTCGTAGATCGTCCCCGGTACCGAGCGGGTAGGTCAGGTCCATCATCGGACCGGGCACATCAGCTGCGACGATATCCGCCCCTTCGGCCGCCAATGCCAACGCATGTGCGCGGCCCTGCCCTCGAGCCCCTCCGGTGATCAAGGCGACGCGTCCATCCAAGGTACCCATAGACGGCTACGTTAGCAGCCGTGCATGGTTACAGGCGCAGGGCGCGTTGGCTGTGTGTTGATACGAAAACGACTGCGGCGCAGGTTGTTTAGGGGTTCACAGTCCATCTGCGACGTGTCGGGGCGCTTTCGAGTGTCAGTGTTGGACGGCCACAACGGATACGACCTTCACCAAGCTCAGGGACGGTTTCTATGACTTGCGCGTTGATGTGGAGTTCTGAAAGCGTCTGGGGAGACATCCATCATTCTGGCGACGGACGCGGTCCGGGGCCGTTACCGTAAAGCGATGGTAGAACCGACGTCCACGCGCCCGGGTATCGATCCGACCCTGAAGGCCCTGCTCGACGCCCTCCCCTTGCAGGTCAGTGTCGCCGACGGGGTCGAGGCCGCGCGCCAGAAGATGCGCCAGATCGAGCCACCCGCAGACCTGTTGCCCACCATGCGAATCGAAGAGCGCACCATCGGCGTCGGCGACCTGACCGGCATTCCGGTGCGCATCTACTGGCCGCCGATTCCCGCCCATGATGATCTGCCGGTGGTGGTCTTCTACCACGGCGGCGGCTGGGCGATCGGCGACCTGGACACCCACGACGCGGTAGCCCGCGCCCACGCCGTCGGCGCGGAGGCCATCGTCGTGTCGGTGGACTACCGGCTGGCCCCCGAACATCCGTTTCCGGCCGGTATCGACGATTCGTGGGCCGCGCTGCGCTGGGTGGGCGAACACGCCGCGGAGTTGGGTGGCGACCCGGCGCGGATCGCGGTCGCCGGCGACTCGGCGGGCGGCAACATCTCGGCGGTGATGGCGCAGTTGGCGCGCGACCACGGTGGGCCACCGTTGGTCTTTCAGCTGCTCTGGTATCCGCCAACATCCGCTGACACCTCACTGCCGTCACACGCCGAGAACGCCGGCGCGGCGATCCTGGACGCCGAAGCGATCGAAGCGTTTCTGACCTGGTATCTTCCCGATGTCGACGTCAGCGAGCCGGCCAAGCTGCCCACCACGCTGGCGCCGGCCAACGCCGCAGACCTCGCTGGCCTGCCGCCCGCGTTCATCGGCACCGCCGAATACGATCCGCTGCGCGACGACGGCGCCCGTTATGCCGAACTCCTCACCGCCGCCGGGGTGCCCGTCGAACTGCGCAACGAACCCACGATGGTGCATGGCTACGTCAGTTTCGCGCTCGTCGTGCCCGCCGCTGCGGAGGCGGCCAACCGTGGGCTAGCGGCCCTCAAAGCGGCACTCTCGCGCAGGTAAGGCGCTCAGCGGCATTCCGTGCCAAGACCGGTTGGCGGTAGCCTGCGCGCCGGTGCCCCAGAATCCAGCCTCGGCGATCGACCGCTCGCAACCGCCGCGGACCATGGCGGTCGGTCAGCCGGGTCCGCCGACAGCCCCGTTCGAGTCCCCGCGGATACCCGCGGTGACGACTGCTTGGTTCACCGGCGACGCCGCCAGCCGACGGTCGGTCCCGGTTGGCCCTGGTTTTGCTCACGAAGTTCGGAGTCAGTCCCAGGCGCACCTCATCAACCGCGAGGGTACGTCGCCGCGGCCAGATCGAGAATCTCCTCCCGATCCGTCGGCAAGAGAAACCCCGACCGGATTGCCGCATCGAGTGACGCCGTGAAGCGTCCGAGGAACTCCGCCGCACCGCCCGGATAGATCCGGGCGACGGTGGCGGCATCGAACGGCTCGCCGGAGCCGAACAGATACGACAAGGGGCTTTCGTCCGTACCTATGCCTGATGTCCGCGCGATCGGCACGTCGACCCACGGGGTGCGCACACCGCCCTTGGCGAGTCCGTTCCCATCCAGGACCAGCCGAGGCGGGTCGGTGTCGCTCAACTCCATGCGCGCAGCCTTCGAGGGGGCAACGCCGGTGCGCATCCAGCCGTGCAGTCCGGCGATCGCCGCCTGCAGGACGTAGTGGTGCTGTGGGGCGAAGTTGATGTAATGCGGCAAGTGCTGACCCATCAGCGTGTCGGTCGGCGCATACGCCGCCACGAGCTGATCCAGCGGCGCGAAACCGGTGTCGATTCGGCCCACCTGAATCGTGTAGTTGTCGGCATGAGCGGTGCCGGGGATCTCCCATGCCCGCAACCATTCGGTGTCG
The DNA here is from genome assembly GCA_963763005.1 of uncultured Actinomycetota bacterium. Classification (GTDB taxonomy): domain Bacteria; phylum Actinomycetota; class Actinomycetes; order Mycobacteriales; family Mycobacteriaceae; genus Mycobacterium. The sequence continues at coordinate 22,742 of CAVXMI010000002.1, read as the reverse complement.
GGCTGCCGCGCCAGGTGGTAGCCGGGCCGCACGCCGCCGACAAGGTCGGTTTCAGTGAGGACCGTCATCAGTGGGACGCGCAGATCGGGACGAAACTTCACGGCTTGAGGCGCGGATGCTTCCGGCGCCGCGAATATGGAGCTGCCGTCCAGCGGTGCGGCAGGCCCGAATCGAGAATGAATCAAGAAGCCGTCGTATATCTTCACGAGTGGATCGACGGCATTGACGTAGGTCGTCAAGAACATAGCTGATTGTGACTCACCCACGGCCACAACGAATTCCGGGTTCAGCGGACCAAGCACACCGGTTCCCGCCGTATCCCGGACCAGCTGCCCGATCTGGGAAAAAATGTCGTAGGAAAACGCGTCTTCGGGGTGGCTCGAGATGCCAGTACCGCTCCGGATCCTGTTTCTTCAACGACATGTCCATCCCCAGGCTCGCGCCGCCCTCGATGCCGACTTGTTGCGTAGAGACCGCGACGTAGGCGTAGCCCTCGCGAACCAGTTCGCGATGCGCCATGAACCAGATGGCGGGAGCGTCGATACCGGCGCTGACGTTGAGCCACTCGACGACGACGGTTCCGTTGAACTTTGTGACATCCGATGGCTTCAAGACGACGATCCGAGTGGTGTAGTCCGCCACATCCGAGGGCGCCGCGTCCCACCGCCCGTCGGAACCAAGCTCCCCAACAGGGGCGTAGCAGGATGCTGATCCCGAGACGAAGAACTCGTCGTCGGCATAGCCCAGGCTGGCAATGTCGTAGGAGCCGAGCAGCAACTTCGGCTCGCCCGGTGCGTGCGTGACCACCGGATCCGTCACCGCGTGACACCTGTCGTGAAAAGAGAACGCCCGACCGCGATGCCGAAAATCATGTCGATGACCTTAGCGACCCAGCGGAGAGCAAGCGCGTTTCCACCGGATCACCGGACCCTCGAACGGCCTCGGGTTGAATCGCCTGGGAAATGTGGAGGCGCCAGACCTTGGAAACGAGGATGGAGTCATACCGAAGGAGCAAACGCCCTTCGATGCGGCTGAAACACTTTGCTTTGTAGCCACCGTATGGTCCCTGCGGCGGGCTGTCGCCGAATCTGTTTCATCCACACCGAGCCGGTCTCAAGCTAGCGGGCCACTCGGCGAGGTCGCGATCACCCGAGCGCATCCGAGTTGGCGGCGTACCTGCTTACGCCGACTTTCCGGTGACACTGCATCACGCGAAGTGGTTGCCGGCAGTAGCCATGCGCAGGTTGGCTCCACTGCGGCGTGTCGGAACTTGTTCGCCGTGGCAACTGCCGACGACCTATTGCCGGTCCGCGCGCGGACACCCAACGATGCAGTTCTCGTTGCCGGCGAGTGACGCACCAGATAGAGGCAAGCCGCACAACAACTTTAAAACGCGGACCGTACGATCGATGCTCCATCGCCATCGGCGACCTGATCGGCACCGCAGTGTAGGCGGTGGCTGGGCCGATGGGTCGGGAGCGTTGTGGGCGGTGCAGGCAGTGGCCACCGCCGACGACACATAGACGACGCCGCGGTGGAACCTCGACGTTACGCCGCGCGGGGGAAAGCGGAGGCCCGGGGAGTTCCCCCGGAGCGTCCTCTGTTGTGGACCAGACGCGAGTAGGGTTGAAAGCATTGGTGGTGTTTCGTGCCGGCCGTGCAGGCCGCGCCGCCGCCGATTCGAAACAGTTTGGCCGGTTCGCGGTCAAGGCGGGAGCGTCGCGATCACGCGAGAACAGACCCGAAACAGCGTCAGCCGGCGGCCCGCACCGCCCGTCCACACGACGCGGTTGCGGCGATTGAAGTCCCGGGTGCCGGCCGGGCGTTCCCGTCGTCGTTCTGCAAAGTGTTGCACGTCAATGGATTACACGTTAGGTACAGCGTAGTGACAAGTAAAGAGCCAGCATTCAGGGCATTCAGCAATTTTGGTGTCGAGGACATGCCATCCGAGGCAGCGATCTCGCGAGGCATGCTTCGGCGACACGAGGACATCGATAATGCGACCACCGCGGGGCCGGGTATCCGAGTTGCGCGTGCAGCCCCCGCATCGAGCGTCGTCGCACACGCCGTGGTCGAACCAGAGGCCCAACTCATCGACCTGAAACGAAAACTGGCGCGACACATATGAACATTTTTCGATCGTCCATCGCGGTTGCCTTGGCCGCGCCACCATATCCGCTCGACGCATTAGAGACTCTTTCCCAACAGATTTCCATCGCTGACGCGAAGGTGCGCTGATGGTTACCCGCTTGTCGAAGACGGATGCGATGCGGCTCCACTCCCAGAATTCGACAATGCCGGGGCACACCGTATCGGTGATCATCATCGAGCCGTCCGATCAGCTCAGCCACGAGCGGCTACACCAGCTGGTGGGATCGTCGCTGCCGGAGGTGGCGCGCTTCCGCAGCCGGCTGGTGGGCAAGCCAATGGGAATGGGTCAGCCCTTGTGGGCCCAGATCGACGACTATGACCCGACGTCCCAGATTCACAGCGCAACTATTTGCGCTCCCGGCGGCTGGCGTGAGTTCGCCAACCTGGTCGGGCAGCTGATTACCGGACCGCGTGATCGCCCCGAAACACTATGGGAAGCATGGAGCATCGACGGTCTGGCCGGCGGCCGGTGGGCATTGGTGGTGAGGATGTCACCTGCACTGAACGGCGGCGGCATCGGCGCAGCGTCGGTGTGCTCGCGGCTACTACGTTCCGGTCCCGGGGATGACCCGGCCAACGATGAGCCGATTGAGCCGAGCCTGGGCACGCCCTGCCTCGGCGAACTCGTTACCGACGCGATGACCGAGCTCCTCGAGAGCTACGTCAAGGGCCTGTGGTTCGTAGCTGAGACCGTGACTGGTTTGCTGCGGGCCGTGCACGGCCGGCTGTCCGGCACGCGTGAACCCGACCCGATGCCACCCGCGGTGTCGTCGATGAGCGGGCCGGTGCCGGCCAGTGTGTTCAACGCGCCGCTGACCGAGCGGCGGGCGGTGGCCTTCGCCTCGATCCCGTTTGCTGACTTGGCGGCGGTCAGCCACGCTTTCGGGGGTTCGGTTACCAACGTTTTCCTGGCTGCCTGCACCCTGTCGGTGCGTGCCTGGCTCGAACGCCATGACACCGTGCCCGACGGTCCGTTGCTGATACAGATGCCGCTCCCGATTCCCGGGGACGATCCCGCCACCCTTGGAAATCCGTTGGCAATCGGTCGAATTCGCATTCCGGTGCAGCTCGACGACCCCGTGCAGGTGCTCACCAACCTCCATACCGCGACCGACAGGCTGAACACCGCACGTATGCACGACGCCGAATCGGCCGGGCCAAGGCTTGATTTGATGGGCATCGCGTCACTGATGCCGACGACCGTCGTCCATACGGGTATGCGGCTCTACGCCGCGCTGGGCGCGCGGCAATGGCTCACAGCCGGCTGTCACGGCAGTGTTTCCTACGTTTCCGGTCAACCGGCGCCGGCGTACTGTGCCGGAAGCAAAGTCGTCAGTATGCACACCGTGGTGCCGCTACGAGAAGGGTGCGGGTTGAACATCACGCTGACCTCGCGCGGCGATGTGATGGATGTGAGCGTGTGCGTGTGTCCCGACAACGTGCCCGCTGTCGAAGACATCGCAACCGGCATCGGCGAATCGGTCGACATCTTGGTGGCGGCTGCACTGAAATCCCCTCGCGGACAGGGCCGCTCAGTTGTCACGCAGATGACGTCGCACGCCACCAAGCGTTCGCACGCTCGGCGCTATTGAGACAGCGCCACAGCCGTGCACGCCAGCAGTGAAAGAACGGCATGCCAATGCCCCACCGGGGGTCCCTCGGACTTCTAACCGGCGGCTGTTCTGGTTCGGGCTTGGCTGTCTTGCGCGCTGGTCGTGCAGTAGGCAGTCGGTGGTCGCGGCGTTGTTCGGGGCCGCAGCAGCCATCATGGTGTCGTGTGCGTGGTCCGAGTCGTGCTCGCGGGCCGACGGCCAGCCACATACCCGCTGCCGCTGCCCCGAAATGCCCGGCTTGGCTTACGGATTCATGATTCGGACAAGTGAAATACCGATCGACCGGCGAAACGTTCTGCGCCTCAGCGCTGCTTTGCCTTCGGAACGTCAACACTCAATGTCGGCTGTTCGCCTTTGGCGCGCTTGGCGGCGCGCTTCTGTTTGAGTGTCTCGTTGGACTTCTTACTCAGCGCTTGCCGAGGCGACTTGTCAGACATCACCGACCCCTTCGTATGGGGTCTGGTTTGGTCCCGGTTCCCCAGATGGTACGCCTATGGGGGAGCGGGGATTTGGGGGATTGGACCAGCCAAACGGATGTGGGCTGGCAGCACACTGTCTGCCAGCCCACACGTGACGTAATCGGTCTGCTAAACGAGTGTCACTCCCACTGCCTGAGGACCCTTGGAACCCTGGCCGACGTCGAATTGAACCCGCTGGTTCTCCTCGAGTGACCGATAGCCGCTCCCCTGGATTTCTGAGTAGTGAACGAAAACATCCTCTGCACCGCCGTCAGGAGCGATAAAGCCGAAGCCTTTGTCGCTGTTAAACCATTTCACAGTTCCCTGTGCCATACTTTTCAACTTCTCTCATTTCGAAGAATGGATGTACGAAAAACATCCCGCGTAAGAGTAGCACGCTCAGCGAAGTACACGCGTGGCCCGAACTTAGCCGGCCGTCCTGGTGCGCTACTCGGCGCTTGGCGCCTTGGATTTCGCAAGGCCTCTGGTTCGAGGGCTCAGCCGTCCCCGGCCTTCGGAGGAAGGCCGCTGGGTTGACACAGTTTTGTCTCGATGCCGCTGAACCGGCGCGGTTGCCGCACGCGGAGTGTAACGTCAATGGTGAACGGTTGCTGGCCAACGCCGATCCTCGGATTGGACCGCAACCGAATTTGAACATCTGCGATTGGGTTCGTTTGTGGATCCTCACATTCGTGTGCCGGGTCAACCCGAGGTGAAGGATCGTCGATGGACTACCGAAATTCAGGCTCGGGTTGCCGCGCGGGGGCGCCGACTCCGTCGACGACAGCCTGTTCGGGAATGCTCGAGCCCTCCGGTTTTCTTGCCTGCGCTGCGCCTGTCGTTGTGGTCGCGACGATGTCAGCACCGTGAACGGTGCCGTGCATGGTCGGCGCCTGGCCAGCCCGGTCCGGCTTGCTTTGGCGGCTAGGCTAGGTTCGCCCCTTGACGGGGCGTGGTGGCCGCACACGGCCTCGGTGGCGCGCGAGTTGCCCGAGTTGATTGACGCCCTGTCAGCACGGTTGGGCGAAATCATCACCATCAGCGTCAACTGGTCATCCTTGGAGGGTTCACCAGATCTGGATGCGCTGAAGCGCCCCAACGCGGTGGACCATGCCGGGGCGATCATCCACCAACGTCTGATGGTGGTCACGGGCGCTCAGGCGTCGGCGAATCTGCTGGTAGTGCCGTGCAGAACGTCCAGCGGTCTTGCCGTAATGGTGCTGCGTCAAGCCGCCAACCTACCCATCACGTCTGCAGAACAGGACACTCAAGAATTCTGGACCGGCGACAACGTTGTGCGCGCCGCGCGCGCTGAAAGCACCGTCTGCGCCCGACGGCTGCAGGATGGCGGATTCGCGCACGCCGGCCCTGCAAATCCAGCTGCGACGGTTTGATATATCCCGAACCGGAGCGCTTCGGACGTGTGAATGTTTTGCCGGATAAGACATTGCCGGGCGCACGCTCCACCATTGCCTTCGCGGCTGGGTGCCCGGGACAATCGAACTCGCGATGTAGACGTGCCATTCGCGACCCGACCAACGGCTCGCCACCTCGGGTAGCCAGAGGGAAATGGTTGCGGCACAGTCGGCGTGGGAGTCTGAGGGCGGCGCGGCCGGAGAATGCGAGTGGCAGCCCAGAACTGCTGAGGGCTGCATATCGCGGGTTCTCAAGGGCTGACCCGCACCCGGCTGTCATCGATGCTATGAAGCGACAGGTGGCCGCGGAGCTTGAAATCGAGATGATTGCGCTGACGGCACTGGAATTCCAGATTGCGGTTGCGCGGCATCCGAATGCTGAAGTATCGGAGCGATTGTCGTTCATGCTGGACGGAAATCCTTTCCAGCCCTTAGAGATCAGCGGTGTGCACGGAAACCGCATCCATGGGTTGGACGTTCCGGTGGGCAACTTGACGGTCGACTACGCCGCGACGGTCGTCGGCCGGGCCGACCCCGCGCCGGTGACGGACTACGACTTGTCGATGTATCTGCGCCCCAGCCGCTACGCCGAGGCCGACGAGTTCTATGGTTTCGCCACAACCGAATTCGGTAGTTACGTTGATTCGACGCCCGCCGGCGCCAAGGCAGACGTTGGTGCGCATCGCCACGGGCCGCGATGCCGCCGATATCGCCTTCCTGGACATTCGCAACGGCGCGATCGGGAATTCCCGTCCGGCACTACTGGCGGCGACGTCCGAACCGGCTCACGGCTGATGTTGCCGTTCTTGGGCGCGCCGCACGGCCTCCTGCACAAGTTGCTCGGCGACCACATGCAACTTGACGTTGTCTGCTTGACTCATCCGGATGAGCCGGTCGAACGCCACCTGCGCGCTGACACCGGACCGGCTCCGGATGACGCCGATCGCCTGATCGATCACCGCCCGACTGTCCAACGCGCGCTGCAGTTGTTCGGTGCGCTCTCGAGCCGCGGCCAGCAGTTGCGCGTTGTGGATCGACACCGCCGCAGGACCGGCGAATTGCCAACCCAAGCGCACGGCGCGCTCGCCGAATGCGTCGCGGCTATGCGCATAGGTATTGATCGCGCCGATGACTTGCTCACCGACCACCAGCGGCAACGACAGGGCGGAATGCACGCCCATCCGAGCGACCCGGCCGCCGAAGCGCGGCCAACGCCTGTCGCTCCCCAGTGATCCACTGACGGTGGCCCGGTGCGACTGCATTGACGTGATGCACGGCCCCTCGTTCAGCTCGTCGTACTGGACGACATCGATCTTGTGGACGAAATCCGCTGTGGCGGCAGCTGTTCGGATGGTCGCTCTGCCTTCGTGCGGGTCAATCAACGCAATTCCAGCACCGTCGACGCCCGGAATAGCGTGGGCCGCAAACTGCGCCACCTCGCCCAGCAGTTCGACCACTCCGCCAGCTCCGGCCACCAGTCCGGCCACCCCGCGCAGCCCCGCGTACAAGTCGACTTCGTCCGCGTCCTGTTCGGTAGCGGACAACTCGGGCTGCCCAGGCGGTTCACGCCCGGGCTGGGCGTCATAGTCGGCCATAGTCACCGACAAATCTACGCGCCGGTCAGATGACCAATGCCAGGGCGCGGGCGCGCCGCAGTTTCCCCGACGGCGTCTTCGGGATCATCCCCGGCTCGAGCACGACCACGTTGCGGGGTCGTACATCAACCTCGGCGACGACCTCGTGGGCAACCTGACGCTCGATACGGCGCACCTCGGCCGGGTCCTCCCAGGCATTGGATTCGACGGCGACGGCGAATGTCTCCCGCGGGTGCCCGCCGTCCAGTCGCACCGCCACGGCACCGCCGGGCCGGACGCCCTGAACCCGGGAGGCGGCACGCTCGATGTCAGCCGGAGAGATGTTGCGACCACCCATGATGATCACGTCCTTCACCCGGCCGCACACCACCAGGTTGCCGGTCTCCGTGAAATAGCCCAGATCACCCGTGTCGTACCAACCGTCGTGATCCTGGGCGGCGACGAAACCGGCGGCCGTGGTGTACCCCAGCGTTACCGGTTCACCCCGTACGTGGACCACGCCGACACCGCGAGTGGGCAGCACATCGCCGTCCTGGTCGACGATCCGGGCCTCCAGCCCCTTCAGCAGCCTGCCGACCGAGGCAAGCCGCCGCGTTTTGCCCCTGGATGCCGGGACGGCTCGGCGCAGGACGGCCAGCAGTTCGGCGTCTACCTCGTCGACCATCAACCCGCCGCCGCACTCGGTGAACGAGACGGCCACCGTCGTCTCGGCCATGCCGTAGCCGGGCACGATCGCCTCCGGACGCAGCCCGAACGGCGCGCCGGCCTCGCACAGGTCCTCGACGTCGGCCGGCTCGACTTGCTCGGCGCCCGAGAGAGCCCACCGCAGCGTGGACAGGTCGAACTGGCCAGGCTTGGCCTGCTTGCGCAGCCGCTTGGCGAACAGCGAGTAGGCGAAGTTGGGGGCGGCCGTCATCGTCCCCTTGTACTTGTCGATCAACTTCGCCCACAGCAGCGTGTCGCGCAAGAAGTCCATCGGGGTGACCTTGACCAGCTCGACGCCGAAATACATCGGGACTGTCAAGTAGCCGGTCATGCCCATGTCGTGGAAGCACGGCAGCCAGCTGACAATCACGTCGGACTCCCTGTCGACGTTTGCGCCGACGAACATCGCCTCGGCATTCGAGACCACGTTGCGATGACTGATCCGGACGGCCTTGGCGGATCCCGTGGAACCGGAGGTCAATTGCAGCAGCGCCACATCGTCGTCGTCGGTGTCGACCGGGTCGGTCGAACGGCTGTCGAGTAACTGGTCGATCGTCAGCGCCTGTATGCCCTGTTGAGACAGTAGCGGTGCCGCGGCCATAAACGGATCGGAGATCACCACCGCCTTGGCGTCGATCATGTTGACCACGGCCATCGTTTCCTCGGCCCAGCGCTGCAGGTCGGTGCGTGGCGTGGGCTGGTGCAGCATCGTAAGGCTGCCTCCGCGCATCCAAATGCCCTGAGCGGTCGGGGCGATCTCGACGGGCGCCCCGGCCAGCACCGCAACCGCGTCGCCGCGCCCGACACCGGCCGCGGCCAGACCACCCGCGACCCGGCGGCCCCGCTCGTGCACCTGACGCCAGGTATGGCGGACCGGGGCGTCCGGCTCCCCGGTGTTCATGCCCTTCAGACTGCGATGGGCGTTGTCATACATCGTCTCGGTGAATTGGCTCACGACAATCTTTCTGGCTCCCGGGCGCCTGCCCGGCCGGTGCTGGCCGGTTTGGCGTTGCGGCGGTATCGACAGAGCCGCTGAGGTGCGACTGCGGCGAAGCGTGACCATCTTTGGTACCACCCAGATGGTGTCGGGAGCGCCAACCACACCGGTCCGACAACCGCTGAATCCACAGTCAAGAGGCCCCGCAGCCCGGACGCACAAACTCTGAATGGTCGGCTCACATCGGAGCTGGAGCCCCTTCGGCGGGGAAGTCAGATCGCCGCCGTGACGTTTCCGGAAGGCTGGATAGTCAACCCTGTGTGACGATACCTTCTCGGCCGGCTGCTGTACCATTTCGACGCGCCTGTGTTCAGGTCCGCCAACCGGGAGCGTGTTTCGGATCGCAGCTCCCGAATACCGTGAGACCCGCTAGGGACGAGCATCCAATCGACCGCAGCGTGGGCACAGCGCACCCACATCGCGCGGAGAGTTGAAAGCCGGCGGTGCCAAAGAAATCCACATTCCGCCGGTCGAGTACGAGACACCGGGAATTGGCGGCCAGGTGGAACACGGAGCACGCGATTTCAGCATTGACGCAAGGTCCGGGTCTTTAATGTGGCCCCATCTTCCCGGGGCCCATCATCCCGGGGCCCATCATCCCCTTCATCATCGGCGGCATTCCATTGCGTACAAAGCCGGTGACCTCCTGGGCATGCGCGCGAATGGCTTGCGTGATGGTTGGATCATCGGCGGTTTCCTCGGCCATCACACCTGTGGGTATGAAAGTGAGCCGGCGGCGATAGCCGTTCGCCTGGCTGAACAGCGTGGGCAGGCTGTCGCTCATGCACATGACCTCTGCCCCCTGGTCAAGATGGGAGTACATGCTCGATACGTGTGCTTGGAGTTGCCCGACAAGATCGGGAGAGTTCGATTCGGTGGTGGTGCGTACGCCACCGGGTATCTCGTCGACTGTGCGGGTTATTTCGCTGTGCCGCTCGAACATCTCGGCGTAGCGACTCATGTCCGCGGGATCGACGCCCATGCCGTTGTGGTCGGCGAGTCGGATGTCCGGCCGTGGCCGTCCGAGGGCTCCTCGAAGCACATAGCCCAGCGCGAGCGCGCCGCTGCCGGCTCCAAGTGCGGCGAGCGCCGCGCGGCGCGTCAACATCGCCATCCTGAGACCCAATGTGGTTGCCGCACAGAAGGTTGCATTGTGCTCACCTGCTTTGTCGGATCAGTGCCGGAGATCGGACCAGTGCGCCTCACCAGATTAGTGCCCGTTGCCGTTACGGCCGAGGGGCGCTCGGGGCTGTGGTTGTGGGCGACTGCGACGCGGGTCCCATCGGGCCGCCGGGGCCCATCATCCTGCCGGACCCCATCTGACCCCCCGATCCCATCTTGCCGGAGCAACCCATCGGTCCCGGTCCCGTCTGCCCGTTCCCTGCACCGTGGCGTGACCCATGGTGACCGCCGGAGCTCCGCAGTGTTCGATTCAGACGATTCAGTCACGTCGGTGTTCGCCCTTCAGTGACCCCGCGATCAATTGACTTCACCTTACCCCACCCGGGGTGGGGTGGGGCAAGGTGGACGGGAACGATAGTCAGGGTCTGCGTTGTCAATGAAGGCACGTGGGAAAGGAGACGTGATGGCTGGGGAGCCGCCTCTTTCTCGCAGGCCATTCTGGGTGGGCGGGGACCAACAGCCGTCGACGAACGCGCGCGCTGATCCGCTCGTCGACGGACTCGGGCACCGCACCGGGTCCCTGGCTCCGTCGGCATAGCGGGTGTGGCCGTTCAGCAGGCAGTGCGAAACCAGCACAACCCGCCGGCCGCACGGCGCCGGGGGCGGCACCGCCCCGCGAAGTCGTGGCCAGCGAGCGATGCCGGCAATCACGGGACTTACGCCCCTAGGCCTGGCGTGCCGATGACAACTACCGTCGGCGCTATAGCAAGACGATCGGCGCATCAATTGGGGGTTGACCGTGATACTGGCGGTGCTGATTGACCACTCGGCGCGGCACGCGGCCGCGTACATCACCGCAGTTTCGTCCGTTGTGCGTTTGAGCACGGTTGACGGCCATGCCACGATGGCGGACCGCCCCCAATTCGGAATCCGCCAGGCCCATCTCGGCCGTGATCATCTGAGGAGGCCCAGCCATGTTTCAGGCTAAGTCGTTACTGCTTGTGGTGTGCACGGCGGCGATGCTGGGGCATGTGGCGGCGTGCTCGAGTCACCCGGGGGCGCCGGGACCGCCGTCCGCCCTCGCCGATTCCACCCGAGCAAATGCTTTGTCAGCCATGCACGGTGAGGCGCTCGCTCATGCGAAGTATCTGGCCTATGCCACCCAGGCGCAGCAGGCCGGGCGGACCCAGGCAGCGCAGGACTTCACCGACGCCGCTCAGACCGAGCACATGGATCATTTTGCGCACGAGGCCGACCTGATCGGGCTGGGCAGCGACATCGCGGCCAACCTGCGTGACGCGATCAACGGCGAGACCAACGAGGCCAACACCATGTACCCGGATTTCGCCAAGCAGGCCACCGCCGACAACGACCCGGCCGCGGCGTCCGCCTTCAGCGAGATCGGCGCCGACGAGGGGGCCCACCTCAAGGACTTCCAGGCAGCACTGAACGCGCTGGTCAACCCGGGCAGTGGTGCGTCGGTACCGACCGGCACAGCGCCGGCGCCGGTAGCCATCACGGCCGGGCCTCCGCGGTCGGCCGGGACCACGCTGGCGAACCTGCGCACAGCGATGCAGGGTGAGGCCTTCGCCTACGCCAAGTACATGCGCTACGCCGATCAGGCGCGACGAGACGGCAACCCGGCTGTGGCGCAACTGTTCACCAACACCGCCAACGTCGAGTTGAACGAGCATTTCGCGACGTTGGCCACGCTGGCCGGGTTGGTGGCCATCGACACCAACGCGAACCTGCAAGATGCGATCAACGGTGAGCAGCACGAGGCCGACGTCATGTATCCCGACTATGCCCGGCAAGCCGATCAGGCGGGAAACTCGCAGGCCGCCAACCTGTTCCGGGAAATCGCCGGCGACGAGAAGACCCACCAGCAGACATTCCAGCAGGCGCTGACCGCGTCATGACCAACCCGTAGGAGCATCGAGCGCAGCTTCCCACGGGTGGTTCACCCGCGCTGTCCCGGACGAATCTACGGGCACTGCTGGGTGGTAGGGGCAGACTCGTTGCCGTCTTCGGGGGAAACCCTCACCGCGGCGGCACGTCTGCGAATCGCAACATCATTCGGGTGTCGAGTGAGCAATTACTACGGCTCCTCGGAAGCGATCGGGTCGACCTACGAATACGCCGCTCAGCGACTCCACGTCAATCGTGATTGGTACATCGTCGAACCAGTCGACGAACAGGGCGATCCCGTGCCCGCCGGGCAGCTGTCACACGGTTTGAGAAATCATGGCTAACCGATCGCCCATCGCGTAGAGGCGTCAATGGCTGCGCGGCGTGGCGCAAGGCCTCACGGCCAACTGGTGTTCGAGGTCGTCGGCAGCGGAGCGCTGTGGGCGAACTTGAATACGTCATCCGCGGGATCAGGGCGTCGCCACGCAACGAGTCACATTGGCACGCCGACTTGGCCTACGGTCGGTAGGCAGTGACGGGCGGGCAACCGTGCTCAAGCGATTTCGGGAGGTTGAGTGGTGGACAAATTGAGTCCCGATCGCATCATGGCGATCGGTGGCGGTTACGGCGCATCGAAGGTATTGCTCACGGCGGTCGGACTCGGGCTGTTCACCGAACTTGGCGATAAGGCGATGACAGCGGACGGCATCGCCGAACGCCTCGGGCTGGTGAAGCGACCGGCAACAGATTTTCTCGACGCTTTGGTGTCGCTGGACTTGCTGGCGCGCGACGGCGACGGAGCGAAGGCGAGCTACCACAACACGCCGGAAACAGCCCACTTTCTCGACGAGGCCAGTCCGACGTACCAAGGCGGCCTGCTGAAGATCTGGGAAGAACGCAACTATCGCTTCTGGGCGGATTTGACCGAGGCGCTGAAGACGGGCGAGCCGCAGAACGAGGTCAAGCAAACTGGCCGGCCGTTCTTCGAGGCGGTCTATGCCGATCCCCGGCGGCTCGAGGTCTTCGTGACCGCCATGGACTCGGCATCGCGGCGCAACGTCGAACTCCTCGCCGAACGCTTTCCGTTCGAGCGCTACCGGAGCCTCTGCGATGTGGGCGGCGCCAATGGGCTCTTGTCGCGGATCGTTGCCACCGCCCATCCGCACTTGCAATGCGTCAGCTTCGATTTGCCCGCCGTCACCGAGATCGCTCGGCGCAACCTGGCAGCTGAGGGGTTCGGCGAGCGGGTGCGCGCGGTCGCTGGTGACTTCTTGGCCGACCCCCTGCCGGCTGCCGATGTCATCACGATGGGCCAGATCCTGCACGACTGGAACCTTGACGGCAAACAACAGCTGATCGCGAAGGCCTACGAGACCCTGCCCGAGGACGGGGCTTTCGTTGTGATCGAGACACTGATCGACGACGCGCGGCGCGAGAACACTGAGGGACTGATGATGTCGCTGAACATGCTGATCGAGTTCGGTGACGCGTTCGACTACTCCGGTGCCGACTTTCGGGAGTGGTGCAGCGCGGCCGGATTCCGGTCGTTCGACGTGATCCCGCTTGCCGCGGGCTCGAGCGCGGCGGTCGCCTACAAGTAGCAGAAACTCGCCGGCTTGTTTCGAGAAGGCACCCACGGCGGCGTGACGCTTGCCGGTCGGCGTTCTCTTCGCCGACGTCCGCTACTCCACCGCGCCGGCTGAGACCATGCCGCCCGACAAATGGCCGCGGAATCATGTTCGCCGGCTGCTCGCGCCCCTGAATCGCGAAAGACATTGGCGCACTTGCTACTTGAAGCAACCATTTGATGCAGTGACGGCAAATCCGCCTGCGGATGAACGTCGTTGACGTTTCCAGCGGCGTGGAGAATGGCGGCCTTTGTCGCAGGCCCGAAGCCAGTCACTGCTGTCAACACCGGTCGTACAATTGTGCCTATGACCAAAACCACGCCTGCTGCGCTGCCTCCCGGACCTCGCCTTCCCCGGTCGGTGCAGGCCGCAGTGATGTTGCGTCACGGGCCGAGCTTTCTGGCTGCCTGTAGACGCCGCTACGGCAGTGTTTTCACGGTGCGCCTCGCGGGCGTCGGCACGATGGTGTACGTGGCCGATCCGGCCGCCATCAAGACGGTGTTCGCCGGCGATCCGAGCGTCTTTCATGCCGGCGAAGCCAACACGATGTTGAGCGGGCTGCTCGGCGACAGCTCTTTGCTGGTGATCGACGACGATGTGCATCGGGACCGGCGCCGTCTGATGCTGGCGCCATTCCACCGTGACGCCGTCGCGCGCCAAGCCGGGCTGATGGCCGAGGTCGCCGCGGCGAACATCGCCGGTTGGCCGGTGGGTAAAAGGTTCGCGGCGGCGCCCAAGATGTCCGAGATCACGCTCGAGGTGATCCTGCGGACGGTCATCGGCGCCACCGACCCGGCCCGGCTGGCCGCGCTGCGCAAGGTCATGCCCCCGCTGCTCAACGTAGGACCGTGGGAGACGCTGGCAATCGCCAAGCCGGACCTGCTGCGTCACCGCTTGTGGGGCGGGCTGCGTCGGCGCATCGCGGCAGCCGACGAGCTGCTCTACGCCGAGATCGCTGAGCGACGTGCTGACCCCAACCTGGCCGCACGCACCGATGTGCTGGCCATGCTGGTGCGCGCCGACGACCACGACACCTCAAAACCGGCGAGCACGATGAGCGACAGCGAGCTGCGGGACCAGCTGATGACGTTGCTGGTGGCCGGGCACGACACCACGGCCACCGGCCTGGCCTGGGCGCTGGAGCGACTGACCCGCCACCCGGCCGTATTGGCCAAGGCGGTCTGGGCGGCCGACGCCAGCGCGGCGGGCGATCCGGCCGGCGACGAGTACCTCGACGCGCTGGCAAAGGAGACGCTGCGGATCCGTCCGGTGGTGTACGACGTGGGCCGGGTCCTCACCGAGCCGGTCGAGCTGGCCGGCTACCGGCTGCCGGCCGGGGCCATGGTGGTTCCCGGAATAGGTTTGGTACACGCGAGCGCCGCGGTGTATCCGGATCCGGAGCGGTTCGACCCCGATCGGATGCTCGGCGCGACTCTGAGCCCGACTACCTGGTTGCCGTTCGGCGGCGGCAATCGGCGCTGCCTTGGTGCCACCTTCGCCATGGTCGAGATGCGGATCGTGCTACGCGAGATCCTGCGCCGGGTTGAGTTGAGCACCACCACGGCAGCCGGCGAACGTCAGAAGCTCAAGCACGTCATTTTGGTGCCGCACCGCGGCGCCCGCATCGCTGTCCGGGAGATCAGGGACGTCCCCGCACCGTCGCAAGCAGCAACCCAGACGCCAGCGCAGACCCCTGAGTGCCCGGCCGCTCACGGCACCCCGCGGTCGGGCGCCCCGATGTTCAACTAGATCGGCAAACGCACTGTGCGAGAGTATTTCTCGTGCCGGCCCTGCCTTTGCCCGTACAGGGTCGTGCGCCGGAGTTGGTCCGCCACCACCTGGCGGCAACTGATTTCCTAGGACGTGACCGGCGCCGAATAGATCGTCCGGCCTTCCTTGATCGTCTCGACGACCCTGATGTCTTTGATCTGCAGCGGGTCCACGGTGAGCGGGTTGTTGTCCAGAATCACCAGATCCGCGAGCTTGCCGACCTCGATCGAGCCCTTGTCTTGCTCCTCGAAGTACTGGTGCGCGGCGTTGATGGTGATGGCTTTCAACGCCTCCATCGGCGTCACGCGCTGATCCCCGCCGATCACCTGCCCGCTGCGGGAGACGCGGTTAACCGCTGTCCACACAACGAACAACTGGTCAAGTGGCGTGACGTTGAAGTCGGTGTGATTCGTCGGACGCAGGCCCATGTCGATCGCGGCCCGCATCGGACTGAGGAAATCGGCCTGCGCTTTGCCGCGCAGATGGACATGCGCATCACCGAAGTAAAACGCGTGCTCGGTGAAAAACGATGGGATCAGGTTGTACTCGACGTATTTGTCGAGCTGGTCGCGCCGCACGAACTGGGAATGAATCACCGTGGTGTGGCGATCCCTGCCGAGATCTCCGGCTGCGGCGAACTCGTGCGCCTCCAGCAGCACGTCGATGGCGGCGTCACCGTTGGCGTGAATATTCAGCGGCAGCCCGAGGTCATAGACACGTTTGAACCAATCGTTGACGGTGTCCTGGGAGAACGGCAGCTCGCCGGTCCAGTTCTGTTGCCCGTCCGGGCCGTCGACGAGATACGGGGTCGTGAAAAATGCGGTTCTGCCCTGCGGGGAACCGTCGAGCGTGATTTTCACGCCACCGAGCTTGACGCGATTGCGGTAGGTGCCGAACGTGTCGGGAGGGTTGTCCTCGAGGATCGCCCCGAGGTCGAGGATGAACGGGTACGCGACGACGTCGATGAGAGTGGCGCCTCCCGCGGCCGCCCGCTGCATGATCGCGATGTCCGTCGCGTGGGTCGCCCCTTCGTGGGCGGTGGTGATCCCGGCTGCCGCATAGAGCATCTGGCCGGCGACGCTCCACTCGATCTCCTGCTCGCGCGTCGGCTTGGGCAGGGCGGCGAAGATCGGCAGGAACGCGGTTTCCATCACCAGTCCGTCGGGTTCGTTCGAGCCCTCCCGGCGCACGATCACGCCGCCCGGCGGTGTCAGCGTGTCCGCCGAGATGCCGTACTTTGCCAACGCAGCAGAATTGAGAACCGCGCCGTGCAGGGAAACGTGCCCGACCATCACCGGGTTGTCCGGAAAAGCCCGGTCGAGGTCGTCTCGATGCAGGGTGCGGCCCCCGGGCATGATCGTCTCGTCGTAGCCGTAGCCCATGATGAGCTGTCCCGCGGGGATGTTGCGTGCGTCGCGGAAGTTCTTCAGCTCCGCGACAACGGCTTCCACGTCCGCACCGGGACCGGCGGGCGGTGCGAACACGTTGACCTGGTTAGCCACCGTCAACGCGTTGATGTAGTGGCTGTGCGGGTCGATGAAGCCGGGCAGCAGCGTCTTACCGCCGAGGTCATGCACGCGTGTTCGTGGCCCATGGTGATGCCGGACCACCGTGTCGCGGGTCCCGACGGCCAAAATACGGCCATCCTTGACGGCCACCGCCTCGGCCGTCGGCTGCGCGTCGTCAATCGTGACGATGTCGCCGTTGAGGAAGATGGTGTCAGCGTCGCCGGTCATGACGGCCTCCTTTGGCAGGTAGCCAGTCTAAGCCGCTCCGACGTCCTTGAGCTGCAGTTCTATTGGTCTTCGGTTGGTGCATTGAACATGGCAGACAGTGGCACTTCCATGCCGTCGAGTTCGGCGGGGAACTGTACGGCCGATGCATGTGGATTTGCGGCTTTTCGCGAAGTTGACCCGCGGTGGGACGCTCCCCGGTGGACCTGCGCCGGCGGGTGCCGTTGAGGCTTCCTCGACAGTCCAGTCCACGCCATGCCGTTTAATATGGGCCGAGGGTGAGCGCCACGACGGGAGGGCAATGCCGAGGTCCGGAGACATACTGCAGCGCTTCTTTTCCGCTGGGTCGCCCGGGGCGGCCACGGCGACCGGTGTCCCGGCAGACCGGGAGGCCGAGCTGTCGGCCGAGCTCGAGCCGGTGCTCGAACAGCTCGCCGCGGTGCAGGAAGACGCCGCGCGGATCCGTGCCGAGGCGCAGCGGGAAGCCGAGCGACGGCGGCAGGCTGCGGCCGAGGACGCGAGTGCTCTTGTCGCCGCCGCCCACCGGCAGGCGGCGGCCGAACGCGCAGACGCCGCCCTTCGCCTCGCCCGGCAGGCCGAGGAGGAGACTGCGGCGACTCTGGCTGCCGCCGAGCGGGATGCCATGACGGTGCGCCGCTGTGCCGCGGAAATGATGCCGTCGTACGTCGAGCGGGTGGTGTCGGCGACGGCCGCCGCGTTGGACACGTCAGAGGAACACGCTTCGTGAGCTCGTCGTGGGTCGCGGGAGTGGTCCGCGCCAAAGCGCTGGCCAGACGACGTCTGGGTGTGGCGGGGGCGCGTGCGGTTGCGACGTCGCCGGGACTCGATCAGGCGGTGGACGCGCTGGCTTCGTCGTCGTACGGGCACGACGTGCGCCCAGGTCAGAGCCTGGGCGCCGCTCAGCACGCGGTCGCCGCGTCATTGCTGTGGAACATGCGGGTGCTCGCGGGGTGGCTTCCCCGCGGGCAAGTGGACCTCGTGCGTCTCTTCGCAGCGGGTTTCGAGGTGGCCAATCTCGACGAGCACCTCTGGACGCTGCAACACTTTTCGACACCTCGCGGCGAGCCCGCAGATCCGCCCTACACGCTCGGGATGCTCGAAAGCTCGTGGTCGCGGCTGTCGTCGACGACCACACTGACCGGGGTTGCCGAGGTGCTCGAAACGTCGCGCTGGCAGTTGCGTGGTTGCCGGACACCGCGCGAGCTTCATCTCGGACTTCGCCTGGCCTGGGCCGATGCCCTGGCCATGGGCGTGGCTGAGGCTGCCGGATGGGCACGGGCCGCAGCCGCGCTACTCGTGCTCAAGGAGGTCGTCCTCGAGGGCCGAAGGCTTACCGAGCCACTGGCGCTGCGCGCGTCGGGCGTGCTGGGACCGGCGTTCGTCGATGCGTTGGCGCCTCGCATGGTCGACCTGGCGGGGCCGCGGGGCAGTCTGCCGTCCGGCGACAGGTGGGTACTCGACGGCCTCGATCGGGGGCAGGACCTCTGGCGCGGGGAAGCCGCGTGGTGGCATCGGGTCGAGCACGACGGGTTCGCGTTGCTGCGCGGTTCTGGCTACGACCAGGGACCGGTGGTCGGTGCCCTCGCGGTGTTGGCTGCCGACGTGTGGCGGGTTCGTGCGGCGCTGGAAACGGCGGCGCGCGGTGGTGCAGGACCGACGCTTGAGGCCTTCGATGGGGTGGCGTGAGTCCGCTGCGCCGGAGCGCATGCAGCGGGTGGCTCTGGTCTGCCCCAGGGCGGTACTGCGCGAGATGCTCGTGCGCGTCGCGGACGCCGGCGTCGTCGAGATCGAACACACAACCTCGGCAGGCAACGCCGGCGGGTTAGGAACTGAGGCCGCCAGACTCCGCGGCGCGCACCCCGGCGGATCACCGAATCCCCGTTTGTGCGCCACCGCACCTGAGCTCGTTGACCTCGAGCGTGCCGGCCGGGACGATCTGCTCACAGGGGAAGCCGAACTGGTGTCGTACGCCGACGAGGCGGTCGCCCGCGACGACGTCGCCGCTCTGGCCGGCTGGGTTCCCACCACGGAGTTACCTCACCTGACCGGCCGGCTGGCGGATGTCGGAGCCGGCGTCGTGCCGATCCCGGCACCGCGTGGGGTGGACCCCCCGACCCTGCTGCACCCCGGAAAGGGCATGCGGCGGTCGTTCACGCCGCTGGTCGAGACGTACGGGACCGTGCCGTACGCCGACGTCGACGTCAGCGCGCTCGCCGGTATCGCGTACGTGCTGATGTTCGGAATGATGTTCGGGGACGCGGGACACGGTGCCCTGCTCGTCGTTCTCGGATTCCTGCTGCGCACCGGAAGACCCCGCGCGCTTGCCCGGTTCCGTAAAGGCTGGCCATTCGTCGTCGGGTCGGGGCTGGCCGCGATCGTATTCGGGCTGCTCTATGGGGATTTCTTCGGGCCCACGGGGGTCGTTCCGGTGCTGTGGCTGGCCCCGCTCGACGAACCGATCACGTTGATGGCTGTCGCGTTGGGTGTGGGCGCGGTGCTTCTGGCCGGTGCCCAGATCATCGGCACGGTCAACCGCTGGCGCGAGGGAGGGTGGCCGCTGGCACTGAGCGCCTCCTCCGGAATCGCCGGTGCGGCCCTGCTGGCCGGCCTCGGCCTCATCGCGTTCGGGGCGATCGGCCGTCCCGGGTGGCTCATTATCGCCGGCGCTCTCGTCATCGCGGGCGGTGTCGCCCTGGCGTACATCGGATTTCTGGCCGCGGCCGGTGGCGGCGGTGCGGGCATCACCCAAGCCTCCGTCGAAGTCTTCGACGCCGTGATGCGGGTCGGCACCAACCTGGTCTCCTTTACCCGCCTGGCAGCGTTCGGTCTCACCCATGCGGCACTCGGAATGATCGTGTGGGACGGGACTGCCGCGCTGTGGAGGTCAGGTGGCGTCCTGGTGGTCGCTGCGGTCATCGTCTTCGTCGTCGGGAATGTGGCCGCTTTCGGCATCGAGGCACTCGTGGCCGGGGTGCAGGCTCTGCGCCTCGAGTACTATGAGCTGTTCTCCCGGATTTTCGTCGGCGAGGGCCGACCGTTTCGCCCCTGGCACGTGCCCACCGATGGAAGCGGTGAATTCCAGTCCACGGATAGCTCGGCAATAATCGGCGCTACCCTCGGGAGAAAACCATGATGATCTGGATTCTTGCACTTCCCGTCCTGGTCGCCGCGTTCGCCGCGACCAGCTGGTTGCTGAGGCGTCGAGAGCGGACCGCCGTGCGAATCCTGCTCGGCCTCAACGCCTTTGTCTTCGTCGGCGCGCTGGTGGCGCTCGCTTTTATCGCCACCGCCGGCACCGGGGCGGCCGAGGTGACCACGACCGTGGCGCAAGACGGCGGATCCGGGTCCTTGTCGTCGGCCGCGCTCCTCGGCGCCGCCATCGCCGTGGCGGGCTCCTCCCTCGGGGCTGGCATCGCGGTGGCCTACACCGGCGCAGCCGCGCTGGCGGCGATGAGTGAGCGGCCCGAGTTGTTCGGCCGCGCCATGGTCGTCGTCGGACTGGCCGAGGGAATTGCGATCTACGGCCTCATCGTCGCGATCATCCTGATCGGCAAAGGGTGAGCGATATGGGACGCCTCGCCGTCATCGGCGAGCAAACCGCGGTATCCGGTTACGTACTCGCCGGCGTCCTCGTGCTGCCGGCCGAGGGCGACGACGCGGTCCACGGCGCCTGGAGCAGCCTGCCCGACGACGTTGCGGTCGTCATCTTGACTTCTCGGGCGGCCCGCACCCTGGGCGATGCCCGTACCGCGAAGCTGCTCCCGTTCACGGTGGTCATGCCATCGTAACCGCGGCCCCGATAGCTGACCTGGTCGATCCACTCGCCCCCGTCCGAGAGGAATTGTTGGCACGGGCGCAAGCGGATGCCGAACGCGTGCTCGCGGAGGCCGATGCCGACGCCGCCGCGACCCTGGCGGCGGCGCGAAGCGAGGCGGACGCCATTCTCGATGCGGCGCGCGCAGCGGGGGAGTCCGACGCCGCGGCGGTGCTCTCCGCGAAGCGTGCGCGGGTTCGACGCCAGGCCCGGGCCCTCGTACTGGCCGCGCAACGCGAGGCCTACGACGAACTGCGTTCCCAGGTGGTGCAGGCCTTGCCCGCCATCCGGGACGACCCCGGTTACCGACCGTGGCGGGACCGTCTGGCCGAGCATGCCCGGACCGTGCTGGGATCCGACGCAGTGGTGAGCGAGGCCCCCGAAGGCGGGGTGCTCGCCGAGGCGAACGGTCGGCGAGCCAGCTACACCCTGGTGGGACTCGCCGACCAGGTGATCGACACGATGGGTGCGGACGTCGAAGGGCTCTGGTCGTTGTGAGCGCATTGTGAGCGCACAAGTGTCCCGGGTATCGGGCTCGCTGGTCGAGCTCGAGGGTCTGGCCGGCGTGGCCATGTATGACGTTGTGCTGCTCGGTGAGCGCCGGCTGCCGGGAGAAGTCGTTGCCATCACCGATCGCCGGATCACCGTGCAGGCGTATGAGGACACCGGTGGCCTGGCCCCGGGCGCCCCGGTCGTCGCTCGCGGCGCGCCACTTTCGGCGGAACTGGGCCCGGGGCTGCTGGGCTCGGTGTTCGACGGACTGCTGCGCCCGTTGTCCGGGGCCGGAACCTGGCTGGTTCCGGGCGCGGCACCAGCGACCGCCACCGACCGAAGGTGGCAATTCACTCCCTCGGTCGCCGAAGGCGCCACCGTGTCGGAAGGTGACGAGCTCGGATCGATCGGCGGCGACACTGCGTTGCCGCTGCGGATCCTGGTCCCTGCCGGCACCGCCGGTGTGGTGCAGCACATCGCGAAGGCGGGCAGCTATGCCGCGGACGCGGTGGCCGCGACGGTTGCCGGGGTCGACGTTGCGCTCACCAGCAGGTGGCCGGTGCGGCGTCCCCGGCCGTACCGCGAACGCCTCAACGCCGAGGAGGGCCTGCACACCGGGCAGCGGGTACTCGACCTGCTGTACCCGGTGGCCCGCGGCAGCAGTGCCGCCGTGCCGGGCGGATTCGGTACCGGCAAGACGCTGCTGTTGCAGCAGATCGCCAAGTGGTGCGACGCCGATGTCATCGTGTACGTCGGGTGCGGCGAGCGCGGCAACGAGATGGCCGATGTGGTCGCCGAGCTCAGCGTGCTCGAGGATCCACGTACCGGCGACCGGCTCAGTCGCCGCACGGTGATCATCGCGAACACCTCGAACATGCCCATGATGGCGCGTGAGGCCAGCATCTACACCGGCGTCACCGTCGCCGAGTACTTCCGGGACATGGGGTATCACGTCGTGCTCATCGCGGACTCGACGTCGCGCTGGGCGGAGGCGCTGCGCGAGTTCGCGTCTCGGACCGGGGCCTTGCCGTCGGAGGAGGGGTATCCCGCGAGCCTCGCGTCGGCCATGGCGGCCTTCTACGAACGGGCCGGGCACGTCGTCACTCTCGGTGGACGCCGAGGGTCGGTCACCATCATCGGTGCGGTCTCGCCGCAGGGCGGGGACATGACCGAACCGGTGACCGCGCACACGCAGCGGTTCGTCCGTTCGGTGTGGATGCTCGACCGGGACCTGGCCTACGCGCGGCATTACCCGGCGGTTGCGTCGTCGGGTCGTTCCCCCGCGACGCCGAAGCGCTGAGCGTGTGGCATGCGCAGCAG
>CAVXMI010000001.1:0-198159 GCA_963763005.1 uncultured Actinomycetota bacterium | reverse complement strand
CCCAGTTCGGGGTAGTTTTCTGTCCAGCTTCCGGCAGCTGGCTTCGGGAAGTGGGCCAAGGTTCCAACCTCTCTTTTCGGACTTATTCGGCGTTCTCGAGCTGTATGCCAAAAGTGTTGAAGGCCATGGCCAGCAGCGTGTAGCAGCCGACCGTGAACACGTAGTCCATCCGCTGGCGGTCGTCTAGGCGTTCGCTCAGCGCGGCCCAGGTGTGGTCAGACAGCTGCGATTTCTCGTCGAGCTCGTCGACTCCGGTGAGCACTGCGCGTTCGAACGCATCGAAGTTGCCGGCGCTGCCATCGCCGCCCCGGCGAACCGCGGCTATCTCGTCGTCGCGCAATCCGGCTTCTTTGGCCAGGTCTACGTGATGGGTCCACTCGTAGGCGCAGTCGCGACGATGCGCGACCCGCAGGATTGCCAGTTCGCGGATGCGTGGCGGCAGCGTCGACGAATACAAAAGATGGATGTTGAACCGGAGAAAGGCCTTGGCCAGCGCCGGGTGGTGGGCGAACGTCGACAGCGCGTTGCCGGCGTCCTGGGGGTTGCAGCGGTCCGGGGGCAACATGACGGCCAGCGACCGCTGGACAGCCTCGTCCCACTCCTCGGCGGGCAGCGGCTGCAGGCGCATCCGCAGTCTCCTCTCGGCGTCCCCTCGACCACCTCTCGGTCAAAGAGAATCATATTCTCATTTCCAACCAATAGGTTTGCACGATTCGCTCGGCCGGTCAATGCCAGCGCGCCCCCGCGCGTGAGTGAACACCCGGCGTCCGACATCGACGGCTAAGCCGGCGGCCGGGACGCCGGGCTGCCAGCAACAATGTCAGGGGCGGTGTCAGGCTGTCATGCGACGCTGGCCCTCAGCGCGCCCCAGCGTCGCTCGAAGGCGGGCAACCGCCGGTTCTCCCAGCCTCCGGTCAGGAGGGGCCGGCTGCCATAACAGTCGCTGCATGTTGATTCTCGCTTGACGAGAAGATAGTTTTCAAAATAGTGATCTTGGCGCGGGCCAGCGGTTCGCCGAAGCTTTACGGGAGCGGAATCGACTAGATGGACCCGAGAGAAGGGCAACGGCCATGAACAAAGAAGACATGATCCTGGTCAGTGTTGACGACCACACCGTCGAGCCGCCGGACATGTTCAAGAACCATCTGCCGAAGAAGTACCTGGATGACGCGCCCCGGCTGGTGCACAATCCGGACGGTTCGGATATGTGGAAGTTCCGCGACACGGTGATCCCGAACGTGGCACTCAACGCGGTAGCCGGCCGGCCCAAAGACGAGTACGGGCTGGAGCCGCAGGGTCTGGATGAGATCCGGCCGGGTTGCTACAACGTCGACGAACGCATCAAGGACATGAACGCCGGCGGCATCCTGGGTTCGATTTGCTTCCCGTCCTTTCCCGGCTTCGCGGGGCGCCTTTTCGCCACCGAAGACCCGGAATTCTCGGTGGCGCTGGTGCAGGCCTACAACGACTGGCACATCGAAGACTGGTGCGGGGCCTATCCGGCCCGCTTCATCCCGATGGGCCTGCCGGTGATCTGGGATGCCGAGGCCTGTGCAGCCGAAGTGCGGCGCGTCTCGAAGAAGGGTGTGCATGCACTGACGTTCACCGAGAATCCGGCGGCGATGGGTTACCCCAGCTTCCACAACGACTACTGGAATCCGCTGTGGAAGGCGTTGTGCGACACCGACACCGTGATGAACGTGCACATCGGATCCTCGGGCAGGCTGGCGATCACGGCACCCGATGCGCCGATGGACGTGATGATCACGCTGCAGCCGATGAACATCGTGCAGGCCGCCGCGGATCTGCTGTGGTCCAAACCGGTCAAGGAGTATCCGGATCTCAAGATCGCACTCTCCGAGGGCGGCACCGGGTGGATCCCCTACTTCCTCGAGCGGGTGGACCGCACGTTCGAGATGCATTCGACATGGACGCACCAGAACTTCGGCGGCAAACTGCCCAGCGAAGTCTTCCGCGAGCACTTCCTGACCTGCTTCATCAGCGACAAGACCGGGGTCAGGCTGCGCCACGACATCGGCATCGACAACATCGCCTGGGAGGCCGACTACCCGCACAGCGACTCGATGTGGCCGGGCGCACCCGAGGAGCTGTGGGATGTGTTGTCGGTGAACAACGTGCCGGACGACGAGATCAACAAGATAACCCACGAGAACGCCATGCGCTGGTACTCGTTCGACCCCTTCACCCACATCGCCCGGGAGCAGGCCACAGTCGGCGCGCTGCGCAAGGCCGCCGAGGGACACGACGTGTCCATTCGGGCGCTCAGCCACCACAAAGAGACCAGGGCGGGTTCGTCCGTCGCGGACTTCACGGCCAACGCGAAAGCGCTTACCGGCAACAAAGACTGAAAACCACGTCGCCGGAATGCAAGCGCGCCGGTGCATTTCGACCAGAGGAGACCCAGCAGTGCCCGGCGCTGGAATGAATTTCGAGTTGACCGACGACCAGGAACTGATTCGCCGGTCAGTCGCCGAGTTGGCGCGCAAGTTCGACGACCACTACTGGATGGAAAAGGACCAGGCGCACGAGTTTCCGACCGAGTTCTACCGCGCGATAGCCGACGGCGGCTGGCTGGGCATGACGATTCCCACCGAATACGGCGGCCACGGCCTCGGAATCACCGAAGCCACAATCTTGCTCGAAGAGGTCGCCAAATCCGGCGGCGCCATGAATGCGGCCAGCTCGATTCACCTGTCGATCTTCGGCATGCAACCAGTGGTGGTGCACGGCTCCGAGGAACTCAAGGCGCGCACACTGCCCAGCGTCGCGACCGGCGAGGTGCATGTCTGCTTCGGGGTGACCGAACCCGGCGCCGGGCTCGACACGTCGCGCATCACCACGTTCGCCAAGCGAGACGGGGATCGCTACATCGTCAACGGCCGCAAGGTGTGGATCTCCAAAGCGATGGAATCCGACAAGATCCTGCTGCTGACCCGCACCCAGACCTACGACGAAGTCACCAAGAAAACCGACGGAATGACGCTGTTCCTCGCCGATCTCGACCGCAGTCGGGTCGAGGTCCGCCCGATCCGCAAGATGGGCCGCAATGCCGTCAGCTCCAACGAGTTGTTCATCGACAATCTGGAAGTGCCGGTCGAGGATCGAATCGGCGAGGAAGGCAAGGGATTTCAGTACATCCTGGACGGACTGAACCCGGAGCGGATGCTGATCGCCGCCGAGGCGCTCGGCATCGGCCGGGTGGCGCTGGACAAGGCGGTGAAATACGCCAACGACCGCGAGGTCTTTGGCCGGCCGATCGGCATGAACCAGGGCATCCAGTTCCCGCTCGCGGACTCGCTGGCCCGGCTGGACGCCGCCGAGCTGATGTTGCGCAAGGCCACCTGGCTCTACGACAACGGCAAACCCTGTGGGCGCGAAGCGAATACCGCCAAATACCTGTGCGCCGATGCCGGCTTCACCGCCGCGGACCGGGCGTTGCAAACCCACGGCGGCATGGGCTACGCGGAGGAGTACCACGTCGCACGTTACTTCCGTGAGGCCCGGCTGATGAAGATTGCGCCGATCAGCCAGGAGATGATCCTGAATTTCCTCGGATCGCACGTCCTGAAATTGCCGAGGAGCTACTGATGGCCAATCCGCTGTTCGACCTCACCGGCCGATCGGCATTGGTGACCGGGGCCGCCGGCGGGATCGGTGCGGCGGTCGCCGCGACTGCCCACGCTGGGCTCGCTGCCCGCCGACGGGACCGGCCGCATCATCAATGTCGTCTCATCGGCCGGGATTACCGGCACGCTTGGCCAGGTGAATTATTCCACCGCCAAGGCCGGGATCATCGGGCTCACCAAGTCGCTGGCGCGCGAGATGGCGCGCCAGAACATTCTGGTCAACGCGCTGGCGCCGCACCAACGAAAAGTTCGCGGCCAACATGATGGCCCGAATTCCCTTGCGGGGTGCGGACGCTGTGACCTGGGTGGTGTCTGCAGCCGAGATCGACTCCTTCGTCAAGGGCCTCGCCGAGCGGCTGGTAGCCGGTCCGCCGATCGCGCTCGCCCAGAGCAAGGCACTGCTGAACGAGGGCGCCGACCGCACCCTGCGCGACGCGCTGGCCAACGAGGCCCGCGCGCAGGCCGTCAATTTCGCGACGGCAGATGCAGCGGCCGCCTATGCCGCCTTCGCGCAGCGGCGAGAACCGTCGTTTACTGGTCGGTGGGCGGCATCAAGATCTGGAGACTCGGAGTAGAAGTATGCGTGAAACTGTCATCGTCGAGGCGGTACGCACGGCAGTCGGGAAGCGCAACGGCGGGCTGTCCGGTGTGCACGCCGCCGACTTGTCCGCGGTCGTGCTCAATGAACTGCTGGAACGCACCGGTGTCGGCGCGGAGATCGTCGACGATGTGATCTGGGGATGTGTGTCCCAGGTCGGCGACCAGTCCAGCAACATCGGCCGCTACGCGGTCCTGGCCGCCGGCTGGCCCGAGAGCATCCCGGGGACCACCGTCAATCGGGCATGCGGTTCCAGCCAGCAGGCCCTCGATTTCGCGGTGCAGGCGGTGATGTCGGGCCAGCAGGATGTCGTGGTGGCCGGCGGTGTCGAGGTCATGAGCCGCGTTCCGCTCGGCGCGGCCAGGGCGACCGGGATGCCCTACGGTCCGAAAGTCCTTGCTCGCTATGGTGATTTTTCCTTCAACCAAGGGCTGTCGGCGGAGATGATCGCCAAGAAGTGGGGGTTCTCCCGCAGCCAGCTCGACGAATACTCTGCGTTGTCCCACGAGCGGGCCGCTGCCGCCCAGGACAGCGGGGCCTTCACCGACCAGATCGTCCCGGTCTTCACTGATGAAGGAGACGAGGGCACCGTCGTCACGGTCGACGAGGGCGTGCGGCGCGGGACCAGCGTCGAGAAGCTGGCCGCGCTCAAGCCTGCGTTCGTTGACGAAGGCGTGATTCACGCGGGCAATTCCTCGCAAATCGCCGACGGCGCAGCCGCGCTGCTGGTGACTACCACAGAGATGGCGCTAGAGCTGGGCTTGACGGCGATCGTGCGTTACCGCGCGGGAGCGGTCACTGGCGCGGATCCGGTGCTCATGCTCACCGGCCCGATTCCGGCGACCGAGAAGGTGCTGGGCAAGTCCGGCGTCGCGCTGAAAGAGGTCGGCGTCTTCGAGGTGAACGAAGCCTTTGCGCCGGTACCGCTGGCATGGCTCGCGGAAACCGGAGCCGATCCGCGTCGTCTGAATCCACTGGGCGGCGCCATCGCGCTGGGTCACCCGCTGGGCGCCTCCGGGGCGGTGCTGATGACGCGCATGGTGCACCACATGCGCGACAACGGGATTCACTACGGGCTGCAGACCATGTGCGAAGGCGGCGGTACGGCCAACGCCACTCTGGTCGAGCTCGTGAACTAGCGCGGGTCTAACGCGCTCGGTCCTGCAGGCGACCGCCCGGCCCTTGTCAGGGTGGGTAAACCAACCTACTGTGTATTCACTAGGTTGGTTTGCCCAATCGCTTTGACGAAGGAATGCGGTGCCCGACGTACGGCCATATGACACGCTTCTCGCCAAGGGCGAGGACCGCAAACAGCGGATCCTTGCGGTCGCGGAGCGGCTCCTGACGCGCAACGGCTGGCGTAGCACGACGCTGGCCCAGATCGCCGGCGAAGCCGGGGTCAGCCCTGCGGGCCTGCTGCATCACTTCGAATCCAAGGAGCAGCTGTTGCACGCGGTGCTGGACGCGCGTGACCTCGATGACGACGCCCACTCGGACCGCGGCGGCGATCTCCTGGGCGAAATCGCTCAGGTCGCCGATCGGTTCAACCGGGCACCCGAACTGGTGGGTACGTTCACGGTGCTGCTGGTGGAAAACATCCATCCCGACGCTCCGCTGCACGACCGCCTGGTGGCCCGGCAGCGGGATGCGGTCGACATCGTCGCCGAGGCCATCCGCCGCGGTCAGGCAGCCGGCCGGTATCGCACCGATATGGACCCCGTCGTCAGGGCAGTGGAGATTCTCGCCTTCATCCACGGAATGGAAATGACATGGTTGCTCGATCCTTCGATACCGCTGACCGAGGTGTTCAAGGAGTACGCCGAGGCGCTCGCGCGCGACTTTTCCCCGCCGAGCACGACATGAGATACCGGCTCGACGTCGTAGCCTCCGGCGTCGTCGACGTGGTGCGGTTCGCCGGCGGTTGGCTGTTCGACCGGGCGATGGCGGGGTGGGATGTCACCGTGCTCCTGACAGACCTAGCTGACCACCCTGACGAACGGCCATTGCAGATCCTCGGAGCCCAGACACTCGACCTCGAAGACGCGTTGGCATCGGTCGAAACTCGCCCGCGTCCACAGGCCCTGGCGGCCGCGGCGGATCTGCTCGGATGCGACCCGCGGGTGCGGCGCGGTGTGCTGCAGGCCCTCGATCATGGCGTCACCGAAGTCACGCTGTGGGGGGAGAGTTGGCCGGCCGAGCTCGATGACAGCGTCGGCCTGGTGCAGCATCGACTGAGCATGGCGGCCCAGACGTTCAAGGCTCAGGCACTGGCCGCCGCCGCGTCACCGGCGAGCTCTATCGGTCTTACCGAGACCTTCCGCAGCGGGCTGATGGCGTGCCAGTCGGTCGCGGCTGATCTGGTCCCTACCTGAGCACCCACGCCGACTGTGAATCTGGCGACGCGATGTCGGCGTGTCGCGTCGCTCGTTACACACTCGGCGTCGGCAGGTGCCGTTGACGACGGACAGCACCTGTGGAAATCTGATACTCATCTGTGAGAGGCACATTCTCGCCAGCCGAGATTCGAACGGAGCTTGAGATGGTGAATGACTTCACCGAGATGGATTTCTTCCGGGATGGCCGGCTCGTCGAGAACCCCTACCCCTACTACGAGGCCCTTCGGGCGCAGTGTCCGGTCGCCCGGGAGGATCACCACGGGGTCACCATGGTGACCGGATGGGACGAAGCCGTCGGGGTGTTGAACGACGCCGAGACGTTCTCCTCGTGCATCTCGGTGACCGGCCCGTTTCCCGGCTTTCCAGTACCGCTCGAAGGTGACGACGTCACCGATCTGATTGAGCAGCACCGCGACGAGCTGCCGTTCAGCGATCAGTTGCCGAGCCTGGACCCGCCGACACACACCAACCACCGCGCCCTGCTGATGCGCCTGATAACCCCGAAGCGCCTCAAAGAGAACGAGGACGCCATGTGGGTGCTCGCCGACCGGGTGCTGGACGGGTTCCTGGCGCCGGGTGAGGGTGACTTCATCAAGGGCTTCGCGGGCCCCTTCACGATGCTGGTCATCGCTGACCTGCTGGGCGTGCCCGAAGAAGACCGGGCAGCCTTCATCAACAACATCCACCGTCACGCGGGTGGCGGAGTCGGGGGAACCGGCAAGAAGGCATTGGCGCACAACCCACTGGAATTCCTCTACGGAACCTTCGCCGACTATGTCCGGGACCGCCGCCGTGAACCCCGCGACGACGTGCTGACCGGTCTGGCCACCGCGACCTTCCCCGACGGCTCCGTTCCCGACGTCGAAGACGTGGCCCGCGTTGCGACCAACGTCTTCTCGGCGGGTCAGGAAACCACCGTGCGGCTGCTGGGCGCCGCGTTGCAGATCATGGGGGAGCGTCCTGACATCCAGCAGCAGTTGCGCAAGGACCGTAGCCTGATCCCGAATTTCATCGAAGAGGCATTACGCATCGAGAGCCCGGTCAAGGGGGACTTCCGCTTGAACCGGGTGCCCACCAACGTCGGCGGAGTCGACCTTCCCGCGGGCACCACCGTGATGGTTCTGCAGGCGGCCGCCAACCGTGATCCGCGCCGGTTCGATGACCCCACCACTTTCGATCCGGCTCGTAAGAACGCCCGGCAGCATCTCTCGTTCGGGCGGGGGATTCACAGCTGTCCCGGTGCGCCGCTGGCGCGGGCCGAAACCCGGGTGGCGATCGAGCGGCTGCTCGACCGGACGTCCGACATCAGGATCTGTGAGCGGGTGCACGGCCCGGCGAATGACCGCCGCTACCAATATGTTCCGACCTACATCCTGCGCGGCCTCACCGAGTTGCACCTGGAGTTCACGCCGGCATGAAAGTCTGGGTTGACGATCAGTGCTGCCGGGGTCACGGTATGTGCCTCACGCTGTGTCCGGAAGTCTTCAGCCTGACCGACGAAGGCTACTCGGTGGCGATAACATCCAATGTCCCAAAGGAATTGGAGGCAGCTACCCGCGAGGCCATCGAATGCTGCCCCGAGCAGGCCATCAGCGAAAGCTGACCGGCTACTCCTCGATCGAGATCGCCTGCCGCGGGCACTGACGCACGGCGTCGCGCACTCTCGACTCGGTCTCCGGTGTGACTTCCGGCTGTAAGACGGTCAGCATGTCGTCGTCCCCGAGGTGGAAAACCTCCGGGATGATGCCCATGCAGATCCCGTTGCTTTCGCAGAGATCGAAATCGACTTCGACTCTCATTGCGCTGCCCTCACCGAATCACCTTCACCGGTACGTTCTGCCAGCCCGCGACATTTTGCATGTGGACGCGATTGCAGCCCGCCCAGTCCACCTCATAGCGAGGCATGAAGTCGAGCAGCTTCTCCAGCGCGATCGCGCTCTCCATGCGGGCCAGCGCCGCGCCCAGACAGCTGTGAATCCCGTACCCGAAGCCGAGATTGGTGGCTTCGTGCGGGTCGCGGTCGATGTTGAATGTGTCGGGATCGGTCCAGGCCTCGGGGTCACGGTTGGCCGCGCCGTTGATGAGGAACACCGGCTTTCCGGCCGGAATCGTGACGCCGTGCAGCTGGACGTCTTTCATCGAGCGACGGACCTGATACTGCGACGGTGCCTCGTAGCGCAGTAGTTCTTCGACCGCGGCAGGGATCTTGTTGCGATCGTCGAGCAACTTCTGCCACTGCTCGGGATTGCGGGCGAACACCACCGGCGCATTGCCGACCAGCTTGGTGACCGTCTCGGCGCCAGCGCCGCCCAATAGTGTTGCAAAACCCGCGATTTCGAGGTCGTCCAGATTGGTCTTCTCGCCGTGCTCCCGCTCGAGCTCGGCGGCGATGAGCCTGCTGAAGAGGTCGTCGCACGGCTCTTCGCGGCGTCGCTTCACCAGCTCGTAGTACAACATCGCGGTGTTGATGTTGGCTTGCATGCCCTGCTCGCCGACTTCGACCTGTCCGGGTTCGCGAGTCAGTGACTCGTCGATCCAGTGGCGTATCTGCTGCGCGTGTTCCTCCGGTACCCCCAGCATCGTGGTGATCACCGTGACAGGGAACGGACCGGAAAAATCCTGCACCACATCGAACCGATCGGGATCGGCCGCGCCGAGGTACTTGTCGATCTTCTCGATGACCATCTGTTTCTGAGACTGGATGGCGCGCGGCGTGAAGACCTTGTTGAGCAGGCTGCGCATGTGGCGATGCTCAGGAGGGTCCATGAAGATGATCGACTGCGGCGGACGTTGTCCGGACCGCACCATCGACAGGTCAATGCCGTAGGCCGACGAATACAGTTCGAAATCCCTGAGCCCCGCAGCCACATCCTCGTGACGGGTCAACGCGTAGAAGTCGTACTCCTGGCTGTAGTAGACCGGCGCTTCCTCCTGCATCCGCCGGTACGTCTCCCATGCGCCGTTGAAGAATTCTTCGGAGAACGGATCGAAGACGACCTTGGACCTGGTCATTGCACACTCCTGGTTGACGAGCTGCGGGCCGGAACAATTACAGCGGAATGCCTGACTGTAACGCTAACGGTAGCGGTTTCATGGTGCGCCGGAAAGGACCGGAATGCCGACATGTCAGACCTTCCCGGCGACGTTGATGACGTTGATGGCCTCATCCAGGACGCCGAGATCGCTACCGAGTTGCCCGATGCTGCTGCGGATGACGGCCACGTCCTTGCCGACGAATTCACCCCGGGCCTCGATGAACGATGCGACCGAACCTGCCGATGCGATGAGGTTCAGCACCCGGCTGGTGGCGCTGCCGTGAGCCAGAGCGTCCAGCAACGTCGACTCCGTAACGCCGAGCCGCTCGCCGAGCCGGATCGACTCTGCGAGCAGTCCGATGTGACCGGCGAACAGCGCGTTGTTGAGCAGCTTCACCTTTTGGCCGGCGCCGCTCGGCCCGACGTGCAGTACCGGATCGCCGTAGCAGTCCAACACCGGTCGTAGTCGGGCCACCGTGTCGTCGGCGCCACCCACGTACAGTGTCAGCCGGCCGGCCGCGGCGTCATGTGGGCCGCCGCTGACCGGGGCGTCGACAACCTCTACGTCATGGGCGCGAGCGGCGATGACCTCGACCGTTCGCGGGCTTGCGGTGGTATGCACCACCAGCGCCGAACCCGGCGGCATCGCCGGCAACAGAGCGCTGTCCAGGCAGACCCGCTGCACTTGTTCGTCGTTGAACACACACACCACGACGACATCGGCCTGCGCAGCGGCCGCGGCCAGCTCGCTCACCGCTTTCGCGCCCAACTCCTGGACGTCGCGGCACCTGTCGGCGGTCCGGCCCAGGGCACGGACGTCGTGGCCGGCCTCGACGAGACGGGCCACCATCGGGCGGCCCATCCGCCCCGCGCCGATGAACCCGACTTTCACCGGGCGTGGTCCATCAGGGTGAGTGCGGCGTCGGCTGCATCGAGCACCGCGCCACGGCGGGCCGAGGCCCGGTCGGCGAGGTCCACCACCAGCCGGACGTCCTTCTGCAGCAGTGTTCCCGCAAGGCCGGCAAGCCGGTCCAGGCCGCCCGTCCCGCCAATAGCACTGAGCGCGAAGCTGTTCCCGCTGCTGCGGGAGACGACTTCGGTGAGTCGGTCGGGGGCGATACCGAGGTCCTTGGCCAGCGAAAGGGCGGTGGCCGCCGTTCCAAGGTTGGCGGTGAACAGCAGGTTGTTGAGCAGCTTGGTGGTTTGCCCGGTCCCCAGATCGCCCAGGTGGACGACCGGGTCGGCATAGGTTTCAAAGACAGGACGGCAGCGCTCGACAACGTCGGCGTCACCGCCGGCCATCACCAGCAGACGACCCTGTGACGCTGCCGGGCCACCGCCGCTCACCGGCGCGTCGATGACCGAAACGCCCTGGGCGCCCGCCTTCTTCGCTAGCTCGCGGCAGGTGTTGGGGTGCACTGTGCTGTGCACAGCGATCACGCTGCCCGGCTGCAGCCCCGCCAGCACCCCGTGCTCACCGCAGGTGATCTCTTCGACGTCGGCGTCACCGACTACGCAGAGGCAGACCAGATCGCTTTCGGCGGCGAGCTCGGCCGGCGACGCTGCGACCTTCGCCGGGGTATCGGCGAACTGCTCGACGGTCCCGGGTCTGCGCGCCCACAGTGTCGTCGGATAGCCGGCTTCGATGATCCGCCGTGCCATGGGCCCGCCCTGGCTGCCCAACCCGATGAATCCGATGTGCATCAACCGGCCTCCAAATCTGCATCTTCATCTGCCGAGCGTGAGGCCGGCTGCACGCTGGGGGACGTCGGCGCTTCTGCGGCAGCGAGGTTCTGACGGGCCGCCACACATTCCTCCACAAACGAAAAGACCTTGCGGTGGTACTCGGCGGCGGTGAGCCCGAGGCTGAGATTGTGCCCGGCATCGGTCTGCAGGTCGCTGACGAAACCTGGTGTCGCCGAGAACATGCCTTCGATCTCTGCCAGCGCCGTCGCGTCGGCCCGAAACACGTTGTCGTGCTCACCGACAGTGAACCGCACCGGCACTTGCACTGCAGGCGCCAGCGCCGGGAAGTCCTGGTGCGGCCAGTTCAACGCCATGGTCCTCTCGTAACGCGGGGCCGCCGAAGAGTTTGTGATTCCCTGCAGGATGTCGGCCGGATACAGCCGCATCGGCTCCCACAACAGCTCGCGCACGCCTGGCGGGCGATCCTGGCGGCTGGCCGCCTCCATGACTTCCTTGGCGGCTGGGTGGTACCGCCTGCCGGTACCACCCAATTCGAGGCCGAGTAGGTCGGCGCCGCGCGGGCCGGCCGCCATGCGCATCGCCAGCTCGCAGCCGCCCGAATGACCGATCACAAACAATCCGGCCCCGCGCGGGCGCTGGTCCAGGATGCGGTCCACGGCCCCGAAGGCGAGGGCGACGCGCTGCTCCGGCCGTTCCATTGCCTCCGGATATGGTGCCGAGCTGCCGTGGCCGGGCCGGTCGAGCGCGACCACGGTGAACCCGAGGGTCGCGCCCAACCGCAGCAACGACAACCGCGGATGGCCGGGGCAGTCGAAATATGCCGATGTCGTGCCGCCGCCGTGCATGGCCACTACAACCGCTTTTGGGACCCCGGATGCTTCGGCCTCGGCGACCAGCGCCGACATCGGCACGCCGTCGACGATCACCACCCTGGGGCGGACGGCGGGCGCGGTCATGCGTCGGCCCGCAGCAGGAGCACGCCGCTGGGTGTGAGCCCGCCGCTACTGACCACGCCGACCCGCGCGTCCGCAACTTGGCGTTGGCCGGCCTCGCCGCGCAACTGGCTGACTGCTTCGTGCAGCAGACCCATGCCGTGCGTGCGGCCGTGCGAGAGCTGGCCGCCGTGCGTGTTGAGCGGCAGCAGGCCGTCTCGGGCGATGTTCTTGCCACCGTCCAGGAATTCCTTGGCCTCACCGATCCCGCAGAATCCCAGCGCCTCGATCCAGGACAGGCAGTTCATGGTGAACCCGTCGTAGAGCTCGGCGACGTCGACGTCGGTGGGCCGCAGCGACGTGCGCGTCCACACGTGTGCGGCTTGGCCCAGCACCTGCGGTTCATGGGTCAGCGTGCTCTGGTCCCAGTCGATTCGCTCGATGATCTGCGTTCCCACCGCCTCGACCAGGACGGGCGGCTTGGCCAGGTCGCGCGCGGCGTCGACGGCGGAGACGATGACGGCTATGGCGCCGTCGCACGGCACGTCGCAGTCGTAGAGACCGAAGGGCGTGGTGATGGGCCGCGCGTCGAGGTAGTCACCCATTGTCATCGGGGACCGATAGACGGCGGTCGGGTTGAGTTCGGCGTTGGCCCGCTGGTTCAACGCGATCCAGCCCAGTGTCTCTTTCGTCGTGCCGTAACGGTGGAAGTGCCGCTGCGCGTTGATCGCCAGGGTGTGTGCCGCCGACGTGGCGCCGAACGGGAACTGCCAGCTGGCGGTGCGCCCCCGATCATGCGCCGGGGTGATCTTGCCCTGCTTCATCAGCTCGTTGTAGGTGGCTTCCCACAGCGTCCGGAAGCACAGCACGTGGCGGGCCAGGCCGCCGGCGACCGCGAGCATTGCCGCGATCACCGATCCGCCCGGGCCGAACGTCTCGATGCCGCCGTTGTGCCAAGTCGGCCGGATGCCCAGCGCAGCCTCCAGCGCGGTCACCCCGCCCTCGCCGAACCCACCGAGATTGCCGCCGCCGGGGTAGGTCGACAGGCCGTCGATGTCGTCGAGCGTCAGCCCCGCATCGGCGATCGCCGCCTCGCACGCATCCACCGTCAGCGACAGCGGGGGCACCATCAGCCGGCGGCCGATCGCCGACATGCCGATCCCGGACAGCGCGACCTTGTCCTCGAACTTCTCCGCGGTCAGCATGGGGCGGACGTATTCGCCGAAGCGCTCCGGCGCGATCTCGTCGACCGGCAAGCCAGAGGCCTCAGCGGCTTCAATATCGGTACTGGGGCGGAACAGCGGCAGCCAGACGTCCTCGACCTGCTCAAAGACCACTTCCACCTGTTGCCCGAGTTCGAGCTGATCAGGATCGCCACCCACGATGTTGGTGGTCAGCCGGACCCGGGGGTCTTCCTCGATCGCCACTTGCGCGACCACGTACGGCGCGGGCAGCCCGGGCAGGCTGAACCGATGGTTCACGGTGAACCCGGCCAGTGTCGCCTTACCGGAGACGGTCCGCACGCCCATATCGCGGGAGCGGCAGTAGCGGCACACCGGCGCGGGCGGATGGATCAGCGCTTCGCAGGCCTTACATTCCTGCAGCCGCAGGATGCCGTCAGCTCCCGAAGTCCAAAAGAACTCGTTCTCCTCCGAGATCAGAGGCAGCGGGCGCCCGGTCTTCGCCGCATCGCTGCTCAACGCGTGAAACCCCACTCAGCTTCATTCGCCTCGGTTTTGAGGTGCGCGGCGGGATCCTCGTCGCCGTTTGACGATGGCGCTACGTCATCCGGTCGACGTTCGTCCATCTCCATGATGGCGTGCACCGGGCAGTCCATCAGCGCGCGCATGACCGCGTCGCGGTCCTGTTCGGCGACGGTGCCGTCCCCGACCACACACGCGTATCCCCAGTCGTCGAGCGAGAAGTATCCGGGCGCGTGCTTGGCGCAGATGCCGAATCCGTCACAGATGGTGCGGTCGAGATGGATTCTCATGCCCTCCGTCACGCGGGTATCACCGCCTCCACTTCGTAGGGCCGTTCGGCGCGGAACGCGTGGGCACGGCATGGTTCGCAGGCGTTGCCGAGATGGTGCGCCACCTCATGCGGAAACTGGTCGAGCAGACTCCCCGCCACATTGGTCGCGGCGTCCAGCGTGGCGCAGGCTCCGCGGCCGCGCAGCACCACCGACCAGCGCCGCAGCCGGCTGAGGTCCTCGGAGGTCGCGACACCGTCACGCAGGGCGCCGGCGACGGCAGCCATCGCCGCGGTGCCGTTGAAACACGAACCGCACTGCCCGGCGTTTTCGCGGTCGAAGTAGGCCAGCACCGATGCGGCGACCGCAACCGGACAGTCGTCGGTGATCACCGTGATCGCACCACAACCCAGGCCGCTGCCGAGGCCGCGCAGCGTCTCGTGGTCCAACGTGGCTTCCAGCACAGCGCGATTGAGCAGCCCGGCGAAATAGCCGCCCAGCAGCGCGCCCCGCACCTGCTCGGACGAAACCCCGTGCAGGGCAAGCAGTTCGGTGAACGGCAAGCCGTGCGGGATCTCGTAGAGAGCCGGCGGTCGGCTGGCGCCGGTGAGGGTTACCAGGAAGGTGCCCGGCGACATTGACGTGCCCAGCGAGCGGAACGCCGCCGAGCCGTGGTGCTGAAGGTAGGGCAGGTTGGCCAAGGTCTCGACATTGCTGACCAGGGTCGGCCGCCCGCCGACGCCGGCTTCGAAGGGGCGGGGCGGCTTGTCCGTCGGCTTGACCGGACCGCCGTTGATCGCGCGGGTGACCGCGGTCTCCTCGCCTGCTATGTATCCCGGATCGACTTGCCACAGCTCAACCGCGATGTCGCCGAACGCACGGTTCGGTTCATCGCGGTTTCGACGCTGCGAGCAGATTCCGGGTCGGACACATAGACGTAGGCGCGGTCGGCCGCCACGATTGCCGCGGCCAGCCGCAGCCCGTCGAGCACCAGGTGCGGCCGGTGCCGTAGCAACCACCGGTCCTTGATCGACGCCGGTTCCCCCTCTTCGCCGTTCGCGATGACGACGGTGCCACCGGCCCCCTGTCAGGCGCCCGTTGTCGCGCACGGCGCGCAACTTCACCGCGAGCGGAAAGGCCGCGCCGCCACGGCCCTGCAGCCCACTGCGTTCGACTTCGCCGAGCAATTCGCCGGGATCCGCAAGGGAACGGTAGCCGCCCAGCTCCCGGTAAGCCGGGTAGTTCTCCCCGATCTGGCCGGGCCGATCGCCCAGCAGCCGCGACGGACAGCCCGGCCAGGTGGTTGCGGTGATAGCCGGCGCGGCGCTGGTTTCCATGAGCTAGCTCCCCGTTGTCGCGGTTAGTCTTGCGCACATGCGAACTGCGGTGGTGCGCGTCAACGTCGACCCTTCCGGTCGGCTCACGCCTGCACAGCTAAGCCAGGGCATGACCGCGCTCCTTGGGCTCATCGGCGAGATAGGCGCCGGCGTGGTCGAAAACAATCTCGCGGCTATGCCGGCCACCCGCCGCCAGGTGGAGCTGCTCATCGCCGAGTGACGATGCCGACGCCGTCAAGCAAGTCGGAATTGACTTGTGCGCCAAAGCCTTCAGCACTTCTCCGGTGGCCGGCGTGGTCACGTTTGTCAGCAGGGGAACCGACGATGACGTCCACGGTGTGCTGTCGGCGTTCGGCCTCGCCGGCGAGATTGCCCGGTCGCCCGGCGATGACGGCTTTGACATCGTCTACGTGACGCTGCGCGAAGCCGACCTCGAGCGCGTTCCGGAAAGCCGGATCCATACGGCCCTCGAAGCGTCGCTCAACTGTGAGGTTCACATTCGCACCGGGTAGCGCATTTTGAGACATCACGAGCCCAGGAATTCGAGAATCGCGGGTGCCGCCAGCACCCAGGTGTCGAACATGTTGAAGTGCTTGACCTTGCCCGCCGCGCGGTCTTCGGACGCACGCTCCCACGCATCCTCGGGCCAAGGTGGATCGATCAGCTCGGATCCCTTGATCAAGCAGCTGACTTCCAGCGACGTCCGCTTGGGATGATCCCAGTCGTTCTCGCCGCCGCGAATGATCAGGGTGGGAACCTTGATGCGGTCGAACATTTCGTCGTCGACACCCGGAATGGTCTGCCCGGGCTTGGATACGAACGCATTGAGCCAGCGCAGCATCACCTTGAGGAACTCGTCGCGATCAAGATCAAGGAACCGTTGCTTGTTGTTCGGGTTCTCCTCGATACGCTCACGCCACTCGGACACCTTCACCACGCCCGGCATTCCGGTTCCGCGTGCCGCGAGAATGCTTGGGACCACGTAATAGGAGCCCAACACGAACGTGCCGTAGATGCCGCCGACGATGTTCCACACCACGAGCTTGGAGACCATTTCCGGGTAGAGCATCGTCATGAGTATGGAATCCCTTGCCCCACCGGATCCTCCGGCGAGAATGCACCGCTTGATACCGAGCGCGCTCAGCAGGCCGTGCAGGGTCTCGGCGCGCATGTGCGACTCGCTCTGCCCGTAGAACTGCACATCGGAGGCGCCGCAATTGGGCCGGTCCCACAGCAGCACCCGATAGCCACCGGCGACCAATGCCTCGGCCAGCGGACGCAGGCCCGGGATTTCCTTGCTGAACCGGCCGCCCGGTGTCAGGACAATGAGATCGCCTGATTCACCGATGATTTCGTAGACGACGTTTCCTTCGTTCACCTCGATAGAAGACACGAGATTCTCCGTTTCACGCCATCACCAGAACGTCGTCGCCGACGACTCGAACCGGGTAGGTGCGGATACTCCACTCCGGCTTGACCGCGGTGGTGCCGGTCGCCAGCTCGAAACCCCATTGATGCCAGGGGCAGAAAATGTACTCAAGATCGCGCACCATGACCGCGTCACCGGCGGCAGTCTCGTCCACGATGGTGCGTCCCCGGGCACGCCCCGAGCACAGCGGTCCGCCCTGGTGCGGACAGTAGTTCGCAATGGCATAAAAGGTGCCGTTGACGTTGTAGACACCGACGCCGTGCCGACCGATAGGCACCAGCTTGTGGCTACCCGGCGGAATCTCGTCTGTTGTCGCGACAACATGCTCGCGGCCCTGGGCGAGGCGGGGCAGTGGCCGCTCAGCGGTTGCCCCTACTTCTTCAGACGCCAATTCAGAACACCCGAGTCTGGCCCTCGAGGACCGGTACCGTCTCCGGCAGGTGGTAGGTCGCGATCCCGTTTTTGAACATCACCGCATCCCGGGCCGCTTTGGGAAGGTGCTTCACCAACCAGCGCGGGTCGTCGAACGTCCAGTGCGGGTAGTCCGAGGAGAAGAGCAGGATCTTGTCGCACTCCATCCACTCGAGCGCGCGGGTCAACTCGGTCTTGTCTTCCGGGTAGTCCAGCGGCTGGGTGGTGAACTTGATGTGCTCCTTGACGTACTCCGACGGCTTGCGCTTGATCTCCATCCGCGACTTGCGGGCTTCGTAGATCGCGTCCATGCGCCACATCAGCGGCAAAATCCAGGTGAACGCGTGCTCGACGAACACGATCCGCAGTGTCGGGAACCGGTCGAAGACGCCGTCGAAGATCAGGCTCATCACCTGATTGTTGGCCAGCAGCGAGTAGGTGACCATGAAGTCGTGGTTGTAGCTGGGGAAGCCCACCGGCGGCGTCGGCAGCATCTCGTAATTGCTGCGCGACAGGTGACAGCTCACCGTGATGTCGTGCTTGGTGGCAGCCGCCCAGATCGGGTTGTACTTCGGGTCGCCCCATGACGGCCGCGGCTCGGCCTTGATCAAAATCTGTGCCATGTAGGGGTGTCCGGCCCACCGCTCGATCTCGCGGGCGGCCCCTTCGGGATCCTCGATCGCCGCGCAGATCGAACCTCGCCAGCGCTGGTGCCAGTTGTTGTGGCTGTCGAGCCAGTGATTGGCCTGCCAGTCATTGAGTGCGCACGAGAACGCCTGGTGAGCTCCGGCCAGGCGCGGCGTGCGGCCGCCGGGCTCCAGGATCGCGATGTCAGAGCCCGCTGCCATGATCAGCTGGCGGAACGCCATATCCGGGTCACTGCCGGGGAACTCGCCGTCGGGCGGGAAGGTGTCGGTGCGCATCGCGTAGCTGTGCGCGTAGTCGGGAGCGTCGTAGTAGATCAGCTCGCCGACCTTGTGGTCCCGGAAGAAGTTGCTGCGCCACGGCTCCGGAATGTACTGGTTCAGCTCGCCGCGTTTGGGCACCGGGTGGATGTCCGAGTCGACGCACCGGACGGCTATGCGCTCGGCGGCGGGAACGCGCTCCTGCGTATGGGTCAACGTCATTTCGATCTCCTCGGTCTCCCTACCTTCTATTCTGCGACTAGCCCGTCGTGAGGTCGACAGAAATATCGATCCCGTAGAGCTTGGCCGCGTTGCGCCAGCACAGCTTCTCGCGCTGTTCGGCGGACAGCGATCTGGGCAGCTTGCTGACATCACCGCACTGCCAGTGCGGATAGCTGGAGCCGAACATCACCATGTCGTCCTTGCCGGTGAAGCCGAACCACTCGCCGGCGAACTCGGTGTCGCCCGGACCGTCCAGGCTGCCCTGGACGAAATGCACATGGCCGGGAAGATAGTCACTCGGTATCCGTGGGGCCCAGGGCGTCTGTTCGAGGTGGGGCCGGCCGAACGTGTCCATCCGCCAGATGAACGGCGTCAGGAAGTCCGCGGCGCCATCGGCCCAGACGAACTTCAGGCTTCCAAAGCGCTCGAACACGCCCTCGGCGATCATGTTCATCAGGTGGTACAGGAAGTTCAGCGCCATGAAACTGACGT
Organism: uncultured Actinomycetota bacterium; assembly: GCA_963763005.1. Lineage (GTDB taxonomy): Bacteria > Actinomycetota > Actinomycetes > Mycobacteriales > Mycobacteriaceae > Mycobacterium. The sequence continues at coordinate 179,076 of CAVXMI010000001.1, read as the reverse complement.
AGTGCTCGTAGGTCAGGGTGTGCCCGGAGGGCGTCGGGGGGAACCCGATGCCCTCGCCGGTCTCGATGTGCACCGCCACCGGAAGGTTCGCATCGGCGGCGGCTTCCCACAGCGGCCAGAACTGTGGTTTGCCGTAGAGCTCGCGGGACTGCAGCGGGACGCCGATCTGGACCACGCGCGGGTGCGCACGCCATTTCTCGATCTCGCGCACTGCGCCGGCGATATCGTCGGGGTTTACCCGGATGGTGCCGCGGAACCGGTCGGCGAACTCGCCGGACTCCAGCCAGCGCGACACCATCATCTCGTTGTGGGCGGCATGCAGTGCGCTGCCGAGGTGCCGGTCGGGCATGATGCCGCGCCCCATCGGATGCAGGATCGCCACGTCGACGCCCCGCTTCGAAAACAGTTCATTGGCAACCAATTCCGGATCCGAACCCGGGTATTCGCGATCCGGTCCCTCGGTGTTCGGCGCATACTCGCCGCCGGGGGCTCCGTACCAGTCCATCTCGTAGTCGGGGAAACCGCGACTCTTGAACGGCTCACGCAGGAAGGTGCGCAGGTCTTTGGTGGACGGAAAGAAGATGTGCACGCTGGCGTCGATGACAGGCGTGCGTGTTCCGTCAGCGTGTTCGATCACGAGGACCACCCTCTGGCTCCGGCAACCAAAGTGAGCCCGGCCCGGGCATATGATAGATAATCTAACATTCTCCTCGGCCGCCAATCAACGGATTTCCGGTAAGCGTTTCGATTAGTCATCGTCGCTGGCAGTTGTCTATATTGCCGTCGCCAATGCAAGTGTAGTTCTTCAGCCAGGATAATAGCATTCTCGTTGCTACGACGGGCGCCTGCGGCGTCGGTGAGGTCGGCTGAGGCGCGTCCACCGGGCCCACGAAGACACCGGCGGCCCTCTCGAGTGGCTTGATCAACCGTCGTGAAATCTGAATCGGGCCCTTGATCGCGCGCGGCAGCCTCCCAGACCTGAGCAATCGCTGTGGCGACGTCGACCGGCACGCCGAGCGCTTTGGCTTCGTCGAGATAGAGCCGCAGATCTTCCCAATCCGATAAACCCGATTTCCACGCGAGTGCTAATCCTTGTCCGGGCTCGGGTCCACTTCGGTGAACGTCTCACCGGCGATGCGGAAGCTGTCGACCGCAGCCGGCACGCCGGCGTAGATGGCAACCTGCAGGAAGATCTCGCGGATCTCATCGCGAGTCACGCCGTTGGTCAATGCCGCCTTGATATGGGTCCGCAATTCGTGTGGCCGGTTGAGCACCGAAGTCATAGCCAAATTGAGCATGCTGCGAGTCTTGAGCGTCAGCCCGTCGCGCCCCCACACCGCCCCCCAGCAGTACTCGGTTACCAGATCTTGCAGCGGCCCGGTGAAGTCATCCGCGTCGGCCAGGGCTTTCTCGACATACGCCTCGCCCAGCACTGCGGAGCGGATTTCACGCCCCCGCTGGTAGGTTTCGCGATCCAATGGTCTTCTCCTTTGCGAACGGGGCTCTAGCCCTGACTCCCAGCGCTGAATTGTGTCAAGGTTCCGTTGTGGTGTGGCGTTCTTGAGGGTGGTCTTGCGCCGCGAGGGTTACAGTCAACACCCAAATGGACCCTCCCGATCTCGTCCTTGTTCACGGCGGGGCACACGCTGCTGATTGCTGGGATTGGACCATCACCGAATTAGCCTGCCAGGAACCAAAATTGCGGGTGCTGGCCGTCGACCTGCCTGGCCGCGGCCGCAATCCCGCAGACCTGTCAACGGTAACCATCACCGACTGGGTGGACTCGGTGGTCGCCGAAGTGGAAAACGCCTCGCTAGGTGATGTTGTCGTCTTCGGACATTCGATGGGGGGGCTGACCGTACCCGGTGTCGTAGCCAGGCTCGGCACCCGCGTGCGCGAGATGATCCTGGCTGCAGCGTTCATTCCTCCACAAGGGTCGTCCGTGGCGGACACCCTCGGCGGTCCGCTGGCCCCGCTGGCGCGGGTGGGAGCCCGGATCAGGAGATCTGGCGCAATGCCAAGTGCGGCAGCGAGGTTAACGTTTTGGAATGCCATGTCGTGGGAGCAGCAAAGGTACGCGCTGTCGCGCCTGTATCCGGAGTCCGCTCGAGTGATCAGCGAACGCGTCGACCGCAGTGATCTGCCCGCTGAGGTGCCCCGGACTTGGATCATGACATTGCGGGATAGGGCGCTTTCACCGCGACAGCAGCAGCGATGCATCCAGTCCCTCGGCGGCGTCGACACACTCGTTTGCATCGACACCTGTCATGACCTGATGTACAGCGAACCTGAACGGCTGGCCGCAATCCTGCTCGAGCGCTGTCGGTTCCGGGCGCGATCCTGATGTGGTGTTCACAGCGAATTCTTCAGTGCCGCGACGGTTTCAAGGTCGTCGAGCGCGGTGACGCCCCGTCGCAGGCCTTCCATGGCGATGTCTTGGACCTGCATGCCGCCCATCCCTGCGGTGATCAGTGGGGCGACGTATCCGTACAGCGCGCCTTGCCGGTACCGCAGCCAGAGATCGTCGCGGTCCAGGTCGGGTCCGCCAGCTGCTGCCAACGCGCGTCGGTAGTCGTCAAGCAGATCGCGTTGAGCTGCGCGGCGGTCCTCCGGCGTCAAACTGGTGATCAGGGTGTAGGCCAGTTCGCGCGAGGGGTGTCCGCGCCGCACCGCCTGCCAGTCCAGAAGTCCAGCCCTGCCGTCGCGGAAGTAGACGTTGCCCGGATGGGCGTCGCCGTGCATGACTGTATGTGGGGGAGTGTCGATTACCGCGGCGACCGCACGGTAGTTGTCTGCGATGAAGCGACCGTTGTCCACCGGGATCCTGGTGTGCCCGGCAAGTCGCTTCATCGAAGTGTTCATCAGCGAGCCGGTCAGCAGGGAGGTGACGTCGCCTGATGGCGTGTAGAGCCATCCCAGCGGCCCGCGCCCGGCACGGGGCAGGCGGCCCCAAAAGGCGGCGTGCAAGGTGGCCAGCAATTCGACGATCAGGCCGGCTTGGTCGGTGGAAAGGGGGTGCAAGGTGTCGGGAAATTCGCATGAGGCGGCCGGGAGATCTTCCAGGACCAGTAGGTATCGGCCGGTCCAGGTCTCGAATGCCGCCCCGTAGGCTTTCGGGACCCCGGTGAGTTCCGGGGCGAGCTGGCTGTAGAAGCGCACTTCGGTATGCCCGAGTCGACCAAGTTCACCCATCAGTCGGGTAGCGGCGGTTTTCGCCGCAAGCTTGATGAATACCGACTCCGGTACACCGTCTCCGGTCAGCGCTAGCCGTGCCCGCGACGACGTCCCCGCGTCCTTGTCGAGGACGCTGACGGAGGTGACGGTGGTGCCCATGATGTTGGAGAGGACGGCGGCGTCGAGTTCGTCGGCCGTGCGTGGCAGTCCCGCCCGTCCTCCGACGACCGCATCGGTGGCAACCCGGCCGACTCCGCGGCCCAGATGAGCGGCTAGGCCGATGGCGGAGAGGGCCTGTCCCACAGGGTTTTTCATAACCGTCCATTCTGATTGGGCGACAACAGGTAGCCATCTCCCCGCCGCTGCCGCACGCCAGGACAAAAGTAGCTCACCGTTTATTCGCGCAAAAGCACTACCCGACGGCATCCGAACTTCTGCTCGGTGGGTCGACATCGTGGTCGGATGGCCCAAGGGCAAGCACGGCCCCGTCCGTCGCCGCCCGCTCGCCGAGGTAGTGAACCTCGACCACTGGGACCAGTCGGCCGGCGAACTCCTGAAGCGCCCTTCATCGCCCGTTTAGAGCGACAAAGAACTGAGCGGCTTTGCGGATGGATTGTTCGACGGGTTCCGGCGTCCAGCCGAGTTCGCGTTCGGCCTTGCTGTGGTCCAGCGGCGACATCAGTTCTGCCATGCGCGCGCCGACGTAGGCGAAGGGCAGGTCACGGCGCAGCAGCCGGGCGGCCAGGTCGTTGAGGCGCGCTGCGGCACGCAGGACGGGCATCGGGATCGGGATACGCGGGGGGCGTTGACCGACGGCGCGAGCCGCAATGCCATGGAGTTCCCGGGTGCTCATGTAGCGGTCGGAGATGATGTAGCGGTGGCCGTTGCGGCCTCGGTCGGCTGCGAGAAGCATTGCGCGGGCGGCATCTTCGATGCCGACGACCTCGGAGGAGAACCCGAGATAGAACGGGAATCGGCCGGTGGCGACGCGGGCGATGAGCGAGCCGTGCGGGGTCGGCGCCCAGTCGCCGGGCCCGTAGGTGGTCGAGACACACAGCGCGACAGCCGGTAGCCGCTTGTGCCGCGCGTACTGCATGACCAGATTCTCAGCGGCCACCCGGGATTCGATGTAGGCGCCGCCGTCGTTCCAGTTGTGGGGGTCGTCCTCGGTGACTGCTCGGTGCTCACTGATCGCCAGTGTGCCGGTGCTGCTGGTGAACACGAACTTGCGCAGATCGTCGGCCCGGGCCTTTTCCAAGGCCGCATCGAGCACGTGTCTTAAGCCTTCGACATTGGTGCGGAACAGGGGGGCGGGGTCGCGCAGCCACATCCGGGCGTCGACCACGCAGTAGTAGACGACGTCGCATCCCGCCATCGCCGCGTGCAGCGCCGCATCGTCGAAGATATCGCCGTAACAGCGTTCGATGTCGAGGTCGTCGATGCCCCTGGTGGAGCTGGTGTGCCGCAGCATGACCCGCACATCTTCGCCGGCAGCCGCGAGTTGGCGGGTGACGTGGGAGCCCAGGAAACCACTGGCACCGATGACCAGCTTTTTCGCTCGGGCACTGGTGGTCATTGGTCAGAAGGTGGTGGGTGCGAGGGCATCAGGGCCGTACTTCTCGCCGATCAGCGTCCACGGGTCGGCGTAAGGGCCACGGTGTTCGCGCTGGCGTTGGAGGACCAGCAGTGCCCGCATGGCCGGGCGGATCACCGGGCTCAGCGCCCTCGCCAGAGCGCGGCGTCGGCCCATCGCGTCGGCGATCCAGGCGAGGGTGTCGGGCCAGTTGTGTTCCTGGTAGTCAAGCAGGGCTTGGGATTCGGCGGTGTCGAACCAGCCGGTGAAAGCCCAACCGCGGTCGTCGTCGGGATTGCCGGGCAGGCCGGCCGATGGGCCGAGTCGGCCGATGCCGACGGCAGTCATCAGGTCGTCCTGGAAGTCGCTCATCAGGTGGACGTACGTGTCGTTGCCGGCGATCACGAGCACCTTGCCGTCGACGGCTTCTGGGCGCTCTACTGCGTTGGCGAAGGCCAGCGCGACATCGCGGGCGTCCACGGCGTGCATGCGGTTGTCTGTCGGGGTGGCGCGCACCAGTAGCAGGTAGTCGGCGTCGAGGTTGGCTGCGCCGTCGGGCGAGACGATTGCCCCCAGCCGCAATAAGGCGTGCGGCAGGCCGCTGTCTGCGATGACCGCCTCGGCCAGGATTTTGTCCTCGCCGTACTGGTCGATCGGATTTACCGGGGTGCCACCGGTGATGCGTTCGGGTTGTCGGTACGGGTTGCGTGAGCCGTAGACCGCCGCGCTGGAGGCGAACACAAACAGCGGCGGGTTGTTCACCGCTAGCGCTGCCGTCACGAGGTTCCGGGTGCCGTCCACGTTGACCCTGCGGGCCAGCCGGGGATTGCGGTACGAGGGCGGCGAGCAGATCGCCGCCAGGTGCACGATCGCGGCGGGTTGGTGGCGGCTCACCACGGTGGCGACTGCGTCGGCGTCCAGGAGATCGGTATACGTCGGGATCAGCGTGCCCGGCCGTGGGGTTTCGGCCAGCGCCGCGGCTAGGGCCGCGTGGACGGCCGCCGAACTGTCATTGCGGAGATCCATAGCGATCACGGTGTGGCCCCGGTGCAGCAGGATTTCGGTGCAGCGCTTACCGACCTGGCCGAAAGCGCCGGTGACAAGCACGGTTTCGAGTGGCATTGGTTATCCTTTGGTGCGGCTGAACCCGCGCGCTACTGCGGCTCCAATGTCCCGCAGCCGAGGTGAGATGCGTACGGAGAACAACGGATTGAAGACGTCCTCACGTAGTCGAGTCAGCGTGGAGGTTTTGATCAGCCACTGGCCGTCGATCTTCTCGTAGGTTTCGTGGTAGTGACCGCGGCCGTTGAGATTGACGGCTGGGCCCAATCGCACGACGTCCTCGAGTGCCCACACCCCGGTCGCTGTCGTCGGCGATGTCAGCGCGATTTCGGGGGCGTGCACCTGATGTGCTGTGGGTTGTGACGGCTTGCCCAACATGTTGCGAACATAGGCGACGAATTCGTCGGCGCCGGAGATCAGCTTCCCGCCCGACCGCGAGGTGTCGCTGACGAAATCGTCGGTGAATAGCTGCCGCCAGTCGTCCCATCGCTTGGTGTCCAGGTAGCGGCAGTATCGGGCCTTTAGCTGCTTGATCGCCTCGATCTCGCACAATGTCGTTGCTGGGTCCAGCATCACGGTCCCTTCGCGGTGATCGATCAGCAGCTTATAGCCAATTTTCGAGATTACTACTTCCACATCAGAGAATGTTATTCTCGCCAGGTAATGACGACAGGAGGCGGCCCGGATGCTGTTGGAGTTCGATGCTGATCAGCGCCTGTGGCAGCACACGGTGCGCGATGTCGTCACCAAGGAATGCCCGCCGTCGCTGGTGCGCGGCGTGGCCGAGGATGGTGTCGACTCGGACCCGCTGTGGAAGGTCTATACGGACCTCGGTTGGACCGAGCTGAACGATCCGGCCAGTGCGGTGGAGCTGGCGATTGTGTTCGAAGAGCTGGGCCACGCCACCGATCCCACTCCATTCCTGGCGACGATGAGTCAGTTCGCGCCGCTGGCCATGGATCGGTTCGACCCGCACCAGTCGGGTACGGCCGTGTACAGCGGGGTGACGGCACGCCTGGACGCCGATGGCTGGGTACTGGACGGTACGGCACGCCATGTCCTCGACGGCGATCGTGCCGACCGGTTGGCGGTGGTTACCGACGCCGGGGTGTTCATCGCCGAGGCCGGTCAGATCTCGGCTCGTCGCGAAGCGGTGTTCGACCCGGTGCTGCATGTCGCCGACCTGTCATTCTGCGAGGTTCGGGTACCTGACAGTGCTCGGATAACCGTCGACTCCGAGCGTGCGCGGCATATTGCGCTTACCGGCATGGCCATCACGATGGTCGGCGCCTGCCAGCGCATCCTCGATCTGGTCCTCGACCATGTCCGCAGCCGTCATCAATTCGGTGTACCGATCGGCTCATTCCAGGCCGTCCAGCACAAAGCCGCCGATATGCATGTCGCGGTGCAACGAGCCCGCGCCCTGGCATATTTCGCCGCGCTGACGATCGCCGCCGACGATCCCAGACGGCGGCTGGCCGCCGCGATGGCCAAGGCCGGCGCAGGGGAGTGCCAGTCACTGGTGTTTCGTCATGGCCTACAGCTTTTCGGCGCAATGGGATTCACCTGGGAGAACGACCTGCAGTTTGCGCTGAAGCGAGCCAAGGCGGGTGAGCTCATGCTCGGCGGCGCGGCAGAGCATCGGGCGCAGATCGCCGAGGAGTACCGTGCAGCTGACTTTTGACTCCGATGTCGAGGCTTTTCGTGCCGGGTTCGCGGCCTTCCTCGACGAGAATCTGCCCGCCGCCAGCGAGACACTGGAGCGACCCCGGTCGGTCTCGCACATGCCGCAGTGGGCGCGACGTTGGCAGCGGCTGCTGTTCGACAACGGCTGGCTGTTGCCCGGTCAGCCGCCGGAATTCGGCGGGCGCAACGCGACGGTGGTTCAGCAGTTCGTCCACCTCGAGGAATTGTGCCGCCGGCGGATCTACCACAGTCTCAACCCGCAGGGAGTGAATATCGTTGCGGCGTCGCTGTTGTCGTTCGGCAGCGATGAGCAGAAACACCGTTGGGCGGTGCCGATCCTGCGGGCCGAGATCACCGCTTCGCTGGGCATGAGCGAGCCGAGTGCGGGCTCTGATTTGGCGTCGTTGCGCACCCGGGCAGTGCTAGAGGGCGATCACTTCGTGGTGAACGGACAGAAAGTGTGGACCTCGGGGGCACACGACGCCGACGTGCTGTTGACCTTTGTGCGTACCGATCCCGATGCACCGAAACACAAGGGCATCAGCGCATTACTGATCCCGACCGATACCGAAGGTGTGGCGCGCCGGCCCTTCCCGTCGATCTGCTCCGTCGACGACCTGGACTTCAACGAGGTGTTCTTCTCTGATGCGAAGGTGCCGGCGGAGAACCTGGTCGGTCCGCTCAACCAGGGGTGGCGGGTGGCCAACGGATCCCTCGGGCACGAGCGCACCATGATGTGGCTGGGTTTCGCCGACCGGCTGGACAATCTGATCGCCGACCTTCGTCCTGCGACCGCACTCGACCGCGACCACTACGCCACCATGGTCATGGACAAACATGCTCTGCGCCTATTGGGTTCGGTGGCACTGGCCCGCACTGCGCGAGGCGAGGATGACGTGACCGCGATGTCGGTGCTGAAGCTCCTCGGTTCTGAAGCAGAGCTGCGGGCGTGTGAGCATGCACTGTCGTCCGCCGGATCCGACGGGCTCGTTCACCCCGCGCTGACCGGACTGTATGCGCCGATGAACCTGGATCACTATTTCGCCAGCTGGTTCGAGCGCTACGCGCGCAGCTTTTCCGGGACCATCGCCGGAGGTACCTCCGAAATCCAGCGCAACATCATCGCCCAGCGCGTGCTCGGGTTACCGCGCGGCTAGCGCCGAGCAGACGCAAAAGCCCCCGCACGCACGGCGTGTCGGGGGCTTTTGCGTCTGCTCGCCAGGGAGCGCACCTAGTCGATGACGGCAGCCTCTTTGCGTTCGGTGACGGGTCTGGCGAGTTCCTGCTCGTCGCAGATGCGTTGCAGCTTTTCGAGGGTGTCGTCGAGGCTGGCGCCAACCCTGGGGCCGGGCGTGAAGGTGGCCGGTAGCTTGCGCATGCCCTGAATGACGCCGATGGTCTCGTAGTGGACGGCGCCACCGGGCTCGCAACGGTAGTCGGTCAGCCTGTCGAGAACCGCGGTCAGCATGGATTTGAACACTGTGCGCGCTACGTTGGACCCGATGCACCGGTGCGCACCGATGCCAAAGCTGAAGTGTCGGTTGCCTTTACGGTCAAGAATGATCTCGTCTGGATCGAGGAACACCGAGGGGTCGCGGTTGGCCATGGCCCACGAAATCCACAGCCGTTCACCCTCTTTGAACTCAGTCCCGGCGATTTCGACGTCGTCGGAGAACGTCCTGCCATCGCCGGGTGCCGGGGTGAAGTAGCGCAGGAACTCCTCAGTGGCGGGATCGAGCAGGGTGTCGCGTTGTTGCCGGAGACGTTCTCGCTCGTCGGGGTTGTCCGAAAGCCATTCCAGCGCATGGGCAGTAAGCGCCGTCGTGGTGTCGAAGCCGCCGCCGATCACCAAGCCGAGATTGCCGAGGATCTCCAGATCGGGAGCGGGCTCGCCATCGATCCGCATCTCGACCAGAGCATTCACCACACCGGGCCGCGGGTTGTTCCGGATCTCGATCATGTTGTTGACCAGGTCGAGCCCCATCTGCCGGTGCATCTCGGTGACACGCCGGATATCCGGGGAGTGTTCGGGCGTGTACACCGCGGCATGGGTTGGCTCGCTGTACATCTTCCAGTTCTTCAGCGGGATGCCCAGGATCGCCAGGGTCAGAACGGCCGGCACGATGTTGGCCAGATCGTCGACGAAGTCGATGCGGCCTTCCTCGATCTTCTCGTCGATGCAGGCGCGCGTCACGTCGTCGATGAACGGCTCCCAGCGCTTGACCGCGGCAGGTGACAGATAGGGGTTGAGCACGGTGCGGTAGGTGCGGTGCTCGGGGTCGTCCATCTCCAGGATGCCGCCCCGCACCCCGTTGATGCGGCTCGCCGTCGGGATTGAAATGCCTTTGTAGCCGCGGCGTTCGCCGTTGACGTCGTGATCATTGGAGACCGCAGGGCAGCGGGCGAGTTCGAATACCTCCTGGCTGCCGGCCGCGACCCAGTGCCCGCCATAGGTGTCGCTCCACGCTATCGGGCACTTGGCGTGCATCTCCTGGGTGATCGCCTTGAACTGCGAGCGGTACTCCGCGGAGTGCCGCTCGAAGTGATACCGGTTCTTCTTGCGATCGCTGTCGCTGACGACGTCGTCGACACTCAAAGTACTGTCTCCCTTGGTGTTTCGTAATCAGCGCCCGGCCCCTGACCCGAAACCGCCGAGGCGTCGTCGGTAATGATGATGGCCTGCTCCGGACAGGATTGTGCGGCTTCGCGGACTTTGTCCTCCTGATCGTCCGGCACCACTTCGCTGATCGCCGACGAGCTGCCGTCGATGTCGCTGAGCTGGAAAGAATCCGGAGCGATCATCGAGCACAGGGTGTGGCCCTGGCAACGTTCTGGATCAACCCAGACCTTCACGGTGTCTCCTCCACGGTGATCTCTAGTTGCTGTAGTCGTACCACTTGAGGTAACCGCCGGCGTCGACGCGCAACTGCATGCCGGTCACATACCTGGCCTCGTCGGAGGCCAACCACAGGACGGCGTTGCTGATGTCCTCCGGTTCGACGTAGGGGATCTTCATCGCCTGCTGCACACCGAAAACGGCTCGGCGTCCGCGCGGGTCGGGTGTTCCAGGTCCGGCCGGAAAGACCGGTACATCGGCGCGCTCTGCAGCATCGGGGTGTTGCAGTTCGTCGGGTGGATGACGTTGGCGCGAATTCCCACCGCCGAAAGTTCGGTTGCCAGGTCGTGCACATAGTGCGCCAATGCGCGCTTGGAATGCACGTAGGCCATACCGCCTGGATCGTTGCCGGGAACATCCTTCTTGCTGGTGTCCATCAGCGCGGCGGTGGACCCGGTGGCGATGATCGAGCCGCCCGCACGCAGGTGCGGCAGCGCGACCTGAATGGCGTTGATGGTCCCGATCAGGTTGGTGTTGATCACGTCGCACCACGCCTGCAGTGGCGGCCGGCCCTTCATGCCTGCGACACCGGCCTGTGCCACCACGATATCGAGCTTGCCGAATTCAGCCAGGCCGTCGTCCAGCGCGGTGCGCAGTTGCGCGGCCTCGCGCACGTCGGCCCGGGCGATCAGCACACGCTGGCCGGTCTTCTCGATCATCCTGGCGGTTTCGTCGAGATCCTCCGGCGCCGCCATGGAGTATCCGATGGTGTCGATGTCGCAGCACAGGTCGACGGCGATGATGTCGGCGCCTTCTTCGGCCAACCGAACGGCGTGACTGCGGCCCTGGCCGCGCGCTGCGCCGGTGACGAAGGCGACTTTCCCTTTTACGCGCCCGTCTGCGCGTTCTGCCACAGTTGCTCCCCTCGGTTCGGCGCTCAGGTGTTCCGACCGCCGTTGACGCCCAATATCTGACCGGTGATGTACCCGGCGTCCTCGGACACCAGAAAGGCGCATGCCGCGGCGATGTCTTCCGGCTTGCCCATCCGGCGCACCGGAGTCCTGGCGATGTTCTGCTCGACGTCGCCGAGGAACCCTTGTGCCTCGGCGTTGCGCAGCATCGGGGTGTCGATGAAACCGGGGGGCACGGCGTTGACGGTGATGCCGCTGGGTCCGTATTCGAGTGCCAGTGACTTGGTGAGCCCGTTGACCGCGGATTTGGCCGCCACATAGTGCGCCATGTAGGGGGTACCCGAATGGGTGCTCGATGAGGAGATATTGACGATCCGTCCCCACCCGGCCTCCAGCATGTCGGGCAGCACCGCCTGAATCGTGTGAAAAACGCCGTTGAGGTTGACATCGATCACCCGCTGCCACTCCTCGAACGTGATGTTGCTGAACCGCTTGAATCCGTCCAGGCCCGCGGCGTTGACCAGAATCGTGACCGGTCCCAGCCGATCGCGGATTGCCGACAGCGCGGCGTCCACCTGCGAGCGGTCCGTCACGTCGGCGGTGTAGGCGAGATCGGTGTCGGACGGATTGAGGTCGAGGGTGGCGACGTCAATACCGTCGGCGCGCAGGCGATGCGCGATGGCCAGCCCGATGCCGGATCCGCCACCGGTGACGACGGCGGTCTTCACGTCGAGCCCTCTACAGGCGGGACGGTCTCAATCACAAAGAATCTCCCTTACAATTATGAGAATCTTACTCTCACATTCGAATGGCTCGCAAGGCTACCTCGAAACCGCACGCGGCCTGCGCCGAAGACCGACGTCTGCACGATTGCGTCGCTGCTCAGCAGGCCGATTCTGTTTCTGTGGCTTTCTTGAATTCTTCGGGTTCGAATGTAAGATTCGCCCGGGAAGAGAATGAAATTATCATGGCCGTCACCACTCCAGCTTCAGACCAGGGGGCCGCAATGCCATCGCAGGACACGGCGTCGACCATCGCGGATTCGCGACCAGTCGGCGGGAGCGCCGAATCCGCACCGCGGGCCGACCGCCGACTGTTGATCGACGGCCGGCTCGTTACCACCGATAAGACTTTTCCGTCCATCAACCCCGCTACGGGCGCGGTCCTGGGACACGCGCCGGATGCCGGAGTCGAGGAAGCAGAGGCGGCGATCGCGGCGGCCCGGCGTGCCTTCGACACGACGAACTGGTCGACCGATGTCGAGTTGCGGATCCGCTGTCTCGATCAGCTGTATCAGGCACTGCGCGACCATGCCGAGGAGTTGCGTGAGCTGACGATCGCCGAAGTCGGCGCCACCCGCGCGCTGACCCAGGGCGCTCAGCTCGACGAGCCGATCGGCATCGTGCGTTTTTACGCCGACCTGCTTCGCCGCTATCCGATGTCGGAAGACCTCGGCGAGATCGAATCGCGGGGCATGCGGCATCACCGCTGGGTGGAGAAGGAGGCCGCCGGGGTGGTGGCGGCCATCATCGCCTACAACTACCCGAACCAGCTCGCACTTGCCAAGCTGCCCCCGGCGCTGGCCGCCGGCTGCACCGTGGTGCTCAAGGGCGCGCCCGACACCCCGCTCATCACGCTGGCCCTGGGTGAGGTGATCGCCGACTACACCGATATTCCGGCCGGTGTGGTGAATGTGCTCAGTTCCTCGGATCCCGCCGTGGGAGCCGCGCTGACCACCAGCCCCGACGTCGATGTGGTCACCTTCACCGGGTCAACCGCCACCGGCCGACGGATCATGGCCGCGGCGAGCGAGACCGTCAAGCACGTATTCCTGGAGTTGGGCGGAAAGTCGGCGGTGATCATGCTCGACGACGCCGACTTCGCCGGCGCCAGCATGTTCGCGGCGTTCAGCATGGTCACCCACGCGGGCCAGGGGTGCGCGCTCACGTCTCGGCTGTTGGTGCCCAAGTCGCACCATGACGAGATCGTCGAGCTGATCGCGCAGAATTTCGCCAAGGTGCGTCACGGCGACCCGGCCGATCCGAAAACGTACATGGGACCGTTGATCAGCGAGCGCCAGCGTGACAAGGTCGACGGCATGGTCCAGCGGGCGGTTGCTGCCGGCGCGACCCTGGTCACCGGCGGCGAGCGGCTGGATCCCGGCTACTTCTATGCGCCCACCCTGCTCACCAATGTCGATCCCGACAGTGAGATCGCGCAGGAGGAGATCTTCGGCCCGGTGCTCGTCGTCATCGCCTTCGACGACGACGACGACGCTGTGCGGATCGCCAACAATTCGATATACGGACTGGCCGGCGCCGTCTTCAGTCGCGACCAGGACCGGGCGCTCGCGGTGGCGCGCCGGATCCGAGCCGGATCGTTTTCCGTCAACGGCGGCAACTACTTCGGCGCCGACAGCCCGTTCGGGGGCTTCAAGCAGTCGGGCGTGGGCCGCGAGATGGGTGTCGCCGGGCTCGAAGAGTTCCTGGAGCGCAAGACCTTTGCGGTCCCGGTTCTCGGGGCAGCCGCAGGGGGTACCGGATGAGGCCGCTGGAGGGCATCCGCGTTCTGGAAGTAGCCATGTACGGGTTCGTCCCGTCGGCGGGCGCCGTGCTGGGCGAATGGGGCGCCGACGTGATCAAGGTCGAGCACGCCGTGACCGGCGACCCCCAGCGCGGACTCCGGCAGACCGGCATGCTGCGTGTCGAAGGCGACCCAAACCCCAACATCGAACACGCCAACCGCGGCAAGCGCAGCATCGGACTGGACATGTCGGTGCCTGAAGGCAAAGAAGTGCTCTACGAGCTGGCCCGCCGCTCTGATGTCTTCCTGACCAGCTTCCTGCCCGGGGCACGCCAGAAGTTCGGCATCGACGTCGACGACATACGCGCGGTGAACCCGTCGATCATCTACGCCCGCGGCAGCGCACTCGGTCCCCGCGGCGCAGAGTCCGTTAAAGGCGGCTACGACATGACCGCCTTCTGGTGCCGGGCCGGAACCGCCGCCACCATCACTCCGGTGGGGACGCCGGGCATGATCGGGCCGCCCGGGCCGGCGTACGGCGACACCATCTCCGGCACCAATCTCGCCGGTGGCATCGCTGCGGCGTTGCTCAAGCGCGAGCGCACCGGCGAACCGTCCATCGTGGATGTGTCGCTGCTCGGCAGCGGCCTGTGGTCGCTCGGACACACGGTGGCGTTGACGGTGCATCTGGGCCAGCGACTGGAAGCACCGCCACCTGGTGTGCACGGCGCGCCGAATAACCCCTTGGTGGGGCTGTACACCACATCCGACGGCCGCTATATCTCCTTCGTGATGATGCAGCCCACCAAGTTCTGGGCTGACGTGTGCCGGCACGTCGACCTACCAGAGCTGGCCGACGATCCGCGCTTTGCCACCGTCGAGAAAATCGCCGCCAACACCGCAGATGCGGTAGAGATCTTGACCAAGGTGATCGCAACCCGCACGCTTGCCCAGTGGAGCGAACGCTTTGCGACGCTCGCCGGGCCGTGGGCGCCGGTGCAGGACACCCTGCAAGCGGCCGAGGACGCGCAGATCCGGGCGAACGAATATGTCCTGCGCGCAGGCGAACTCGACCTGGTCGCCAACCCGGTGCAGTTCGATGTCGCCGCGCCGCAGACCGGGCCGGCGCCCGGATTCGCCGAGCAGACCGACGAGATCCTGCTGGAACTCGGACTCGACTGGGACCGCATCATCGAACTCAAGACGGCCGGCGCCGTCACCTAGGAGCGAAGTTGTCTGGAAATGTTTAGGCCGAACGTCACTTCTGTCGAGACTCGCTGTAGTGCTCTGGTTACGAGCCGTCCGATAACGGTTGTGCGCTTTCCGTTCCGCCTGGACGCGGTATGAGTCATAATCGGCAAACGCTTGAAGACGTGGAAGCTTGTGCGGCCGAGATGGTTTGGGAGCGCCAATTCACGCAACAGATCGGAGGGACTGGCGTGAGGGTGATCGCCGTTCTCGACGCTTTCGTTGGTATGGGACACAACGTGAGCGGTTCGACTGGGGCAGCGCCCTTCACGATGCTGGAAGGACCCCGGGCCGATGGCGGGTAGGGGGCCGGAGCGCTGGACCGGAGGCATTACGTTTGGGCGCGGTTCCAAACCCATGGAAGCGGTCGGGGGGCTGTTTGCGATGTCTGCCGACGCGATCAAGTTCGCGTTCCGCCGGCCCTTCCAGTGGCGCGAGTTCCTGGAACAGGCGTGGTTTGTCGCGCGCGTCTCTTTGGCGCCCACGTTGTTAGTGGCCATACCGTTCACTGTCCTGGTCAGCTTTACCCTCAACATCCTGTTGCGAGAATTGGGCGCCGCGGATCTGTCCGGTGCGGGTGCCGCGTTCGGTGCGGTCACCCAGGTTGGCCCGTTGGTGACCGTCTTGATCGTGGCGGGCGCCGGCGCCACGGCGATGTGCGCAGACCTGGGTTCGCGAACGATCCGCGAGGAGATCGCGGCGATGGAGGTGTTGGGTATCAATCCGGTTCAGC
Source organism: uncultured Actinomycetota bacterium (assembly GCA_963763005.1). GTDB lineage: Bacteria > Actinomycetota > Actinomycetes > Mycobacteriales > Mycobacteriaceae > Mycobacterium. The sequence goes on along the minus strand of CAVXMI010000001.1, from coordinate 163,330 downwards.
GCTTGGTGACGCCGCGCATGCTCGCCTCGGGGTTGGTGGCCACGCTGCTGAACAGCCTGGTCTGCATCATCGGCATTCTGGGCGGCTACGTCTTCTCGGTGTTCGTCCAAGATGTCAACCCCGGCGCGTTCGCTGCCGGCATCACCCTGCTGACCGGAGTCCCCGAGTTGCTCATTTCGGGGATCAAGGCAGCGCTTTTCGGTCTGATCGCCGGATTGGTCGCGTGCTACCGCGGGCTGACGATAACCGGCGGCGGTGCTAAGGCCGTCGGCAACGCTGTGAACGAAACGGTGGTGTACGCGTTCATGTCGCTGTTCGTCGTCAATGTGGTTGTCACCGCTATCGGCATCCGGATGTCGGCCAAGTAGCCCAGAAGGACCAAAAAACCTAAAGGAGGTGTAGAGACACACTGTGGTACTTCGAGCCGTCTATCCGCAGCTAACGCGACAACTTCAGAAGCCGGTCGGCACCCTGAGCCGAATCGGCGATCAGACGCTTTTTTACGGCAAGGCGATCGCCGGGGCACCGTTCGCGATCACCTACTACCGGCGGGAAATCGTTCGTCTCGTCGCCGAAATCAGCATGGGCGCGGGAGCTTTGGCGATGATCGGCGGGACACTCGTGATCGTCGGTTTCTTGACGCTGGCCGCCGGTGGCACTCTGGCTGTCCAAGGGTACAGCTCGCTGGGAAATATCGGCATCGAGGCGCTGACCGGATTCCTGGCGGCCTTCATCAACGTTCGGATTTCTGCGCCGGTAGTGGCGGGAATCGGCTTGGCGGCCACATTCGGCGCCGGCGTGACCGCACAGCTGGGTTCCATGCGGATTAACGAAGAAATCGACGCGCTGGAATCCATGGCGATCCGGCCGATTTCATATCTGGTCAGCACTAGGCTCGTCGCCGGGATGCTTGCGATCACCCCGTTGTATTCCATCGCCGTCATCCTGTCGTTCCTCGCCAGCCAGTTCACGACGGTGGCCCTGTTCGGTCAATCAGCTGGCTTGTATCAGCACTACTTCACGACGTTCCTCAACCCGATCGACTTGTTGTGGTCCTTCCTGCAAGCTTTGCTGATGGCGCTGACCATCTTATTGATCCATACGTACTTCGGGTATTTTGCCACCGGCGGACCGGCCGGTGTCGGCGTCGCGACGGGTAATGCGGTACGCACCTCGCTGGTCGTGGTGGTATCGGTGACGCTGCTGGTTTCGTTGTCCATCTACGGCTCCAACGGCAACTTCAACTTGTCCGGGTAGAGGAGGATCGAAAAGAAAAGTGACACACCACCTCGGGCCGGGGCCCATTCACCGCTCTGAAACCACAAGCGCCGCATCACCTGTCGCGGCGTCGCCCGGCCGTCACTTCGGCGTGCAGTCGTATGCGCGCCCGTTGGCGGGTTTGGCGACCGTGCTCGTGATTGCCGGCATCTTCGCCGTCGCGGTGGGCTTGTTCCGGGGCGACTTCACTACGAGCGTGCCGGTGACCGTGGTGTCGCCGCGCGCCGGCCTGGTGATGAACCCAGAAGCCAAAGTGAAGATGCGCGGGGTAGTGGTGGGTAAGGTTGACTCGATCGATGTGCGGCCTGACGGGAAAGCCGTCCTGAAGCTTGCGATGCAACCGTCGCAGATGCATCTCATTCCGGCTAATGTGCTCGTCGACATCGCGTCCACGACGGTCTTCGGCGCCAAGTTCGTCGAGCTGGTGCCGCCCGACAAACCCTCGGGGAAGCTGAAAGCTCATCAGGTACTCGAGGGCGAACATGTCACCGTGGAAATCAACACGGTATTCCAGGAACTCACGTCGGTGTTGTCGACGATCGATCCCACCAAACTCAACGAAACCCTCGGCGCGATAGCGTCGGCGGTGAATGGCCGCGGGCACAAGATCGGCCAGATGCTGTCCGACCTGGATGCGTTTCTGGCCACGCAGGAACCAAGCCTGCCCGCGCTGAGCCACGACATCGCGGTCCTACCCGAGGTGAGCAATGCCTATGCCGACGCAGCGCCGGATCTTCTCACGACGGCCGACAATGCGATCAGGATCAGTAAAACGATCGTCGATGAGCAACAGAACCTGGACGCGTTCCTGATCAGCTCAATCGGTTTGGCCGACATCGGCAACGAGGTGGTGGGCGGCAACAGGCAAGCGCTGACCGATGTGCTGCATTTACTGGTGCCGACCACCGATCTGCTCAACGAGTACCACCAGGCGCTGTGGTGCGGCATTGCCGGGTCGCTCGTGAATCTGCACGCTCCGAACCTGCCCGAGCCGATGCTCAAGGTAATTGTCTACCTTGGCTTCGGCGCCGAACGTTACCGCTACCCGAGCAACTTGCCCAAGGTGGCTGCGACCGGCGGTCCACAGTGCCAGGACCTTCCGCTGGTGCCCTTTGATGCTGCGCCGCCGTTCGTGGTGGCCGACGTCGGCGCCAACCCTCAGGAGTACGGCAACCCGCAATTGCTGCTCAACTCCGACGGGCTCAAGCAGCTGCTGTACGGACCGATCGACGGACCGCCGCGCAACACGATTCAGATTGGGCAACCCGGATGACCGGTTCACGCCTGATGATCATCAAGTTCGGGGCCTTCGCGGTGGTGATGGCGGTGCTGACCGTCTTCCTGTTCTTCATTTTCGGTCAGTACCGAACCGGTTCGACAAACGGGTATTCGGCACTCTTCACCGATGTGTCGCGGTTGAAGGCCGGACAGACGGTGCGGGTTGCGGGTATTCGCGTGGGCACGGTCAACAGCGTCTCGTTGCGTCCGGACAAGAAAGTCGTGGTGAAATTCGACACCGACCGCAGCGTTGTGCTCACCACCGGCACCCGGGCCGTCATTCGCTACCTCAACCTGGTCGGTGATCGCTACCTCGAGCTCGTCGACGGTCCCGGATCCACCAAGGTGCTGCCCGCCGGGGCGGAGATCCCGATCGATCGCACAGCGCCCGCCCTCGACCTCGATCTGCTGCTCGGTGGGCTGAAACCGGTTACCCAGGGCCTCAACCCGCAAGACGTCAATGCGCTGAGCGCATCGCTCATTCAGGTTTTCCAGGGCGAGGGCGGAACCCTGGAGTCGCTGCTGTCGAAGACGTCGTCGTTTTCCAACGCGTTGGCCGACAACAACCAAACGGTGCAGGAGCTGATCGACAACCTCAACACCGTGGTGGGCACCGTCAACAAGGAGGGCACCAAGTTCTCCGGCGCTATTGACCGCCTCGAGCGGCTGATCAGCGGACTGTCGAAAGACCGCGACACCATCGGCGCCGCCATCACTGCCCTGGACAATGGAACCGCCTCGATCGCGGATCTGCTCAGCCGCGCCCGCCCGCCGTTGGCCGGCACCGTGGACCAATTGAATCGGTTGGCCCCGCTGCTGGACAAGGACAAGAACCTCATCGACGTTGCGCTGCAGAAGCTGCCGAAAAATTACCGCAAACTGACGAGGCTCGGTTCCTACGGCGCCTGGTTCCCGTACTACCTGTGCGGACTGTCGCTGCGTGTCTCCGATCTGCAGTACCGGACGGTGGAAGTAGGCGTAACCCACCAGGTCACCGGAAGGTGCGCGGAACCCGATGAATAAGTACCACGGAGCAGGCCTCATTCGGGCCGGATTCATCGGCGCTGTGCTGATGGCGCTGATCATCGCGGTCGGGCTGGCCCCCGAGCAGCTGGTGCAACGGGCCACCACCGTCCGCTACCAGGCGCTTTTTTCCGATGCCGGCGGCCTCACACTCGGCAATGACGTGACCGTATCGGGAATCAAAGTCGGCAGTGTGTCGGGCATGTCGCTGCGGCGCGGCGACGTTCTGGTGACGTTTACCGTCAACGGGAAAGTCCAGCTCGGGTCAGCCAGTACCGCACACATCAGGACCGGTTCGCTGTTGGGCCAGCGGGTGCTCACCGTCGAATCCGAGGGCAGCGGCAATTTACATCCGATGGCCCTCATCCCGGTGTCGCGCACCTCCTCGCCCTATTCACTGTCCGAGGCCGTCGATGACCTGACGACTGACATCGCGGGAACCAACACCGAATCGCTCAACCAGTCCCTTGACACGCTGTCGGCGACACTGAATCAGATTGCGCCGCAACTGGGACCCTCGTTCGACGCGCTGACCCGGCTCTCGCAAACCCTCAACGGCCGCAACCAGACACTGGGTGAGCTGCTCAAGGGCGCCGCCGATGTCACCGGCATCCTCTCGCAGCGCAGTCAGCAACTCAACACGCTGATCCTCAACGCCGACGACCTGCTGTCCATGCTGGTGGCGCGGCGACAGGCGATCGTGCGGCTGCTGGCCAGCACCTCTGCGGTGGCCAAGCAGCTGTCCGGCCTGGTGCATGACAACGAGGCGAAGCTGGCACCGTCGCTGCGGAAGCTGAATGCTGTGACGGCGATGCTGGAAAAGAACCGCGACAACCTCGCCAAAGCGTTGCCGGGGCTGGCGAAGTATGAGCTGACGCAGGGGGAGACCGTGTCCAGCGGGTTCTACTACAACCCGTTCATCCCGAACTTGTTCCAGTTCGAGCTTTTTCAGTGGTTGTTCGACTACGCCTTTGGATTCCGTGCCCACGGCGCCCCCGGTCAACCACCGGACAACGCCGGGCCGCGAAGGTTGCTCCCATGGCCGTACAACCTCAACCCGGGAGGGTCGCGATGATGCGGCTCGAGGCGATTCCGCGCAACAAGCTCAAGGCCGGACTGGCCATCGTATTGGCCGGGCTCGTCGTCTTCGGCACAGCAGTCGCCATCCGTAATACCTTCTTCCGCCCGACGACGATCACCGCCTACTTCCCCACCGCCACCGCGATCTATCCGGGCGACGATGTGCGGGTGTCCGGTCTGAAGGTCGGTACCATCAAGTCCATCCAACCGCAGGGCACCCGGGCGAAGTTGGTGATGCACGTCGATCGCGACGTGCCCATTCCGGCGGACGCCAAAGCGGTTATCGTAGCCCAGAACCTGGTGGCGGCACGCTACGTGCAGCTCACCCCGGCCTACCGGTCGAGTGGCCCCACCATGCGTGACGGCGCGGTGATACCGGTCGACCGGACGGCGGTACCTGTCGAATGGGACCAGGTGAAAGACCAATTGATGCGGTTGGCAACGGATTTCGGGCCCAACAGCAAGGTGTCAACCCCCTCGGTGGCACGGTTCATCGACGCCGCCGCCGACGCGCTGGGCGGTAACGGCGACAAGCTGCGGCAGACGCTGGCCCAACTGTCGGGGGTGGGGCGGATTTTCGCCAACGGCAGCGGCAACATCGTCGACATCATCAAGAATCTGCAGACTTTCGTCGCCGCCCTGCGGGACAGCAACGTCCAGCTCGTGCAGTTCAACAATCGGCTGGCCACACTCACCAGCGTGCTCGACGAAAATAGGTCCGACCTGGACGCGGCATTAACAGACCTGTCGAGCGCGGTCGGGGAGGTGCAGCGGTTCATCGCGGGTAGTCGTGACCAGACCGCTGAGCAGATTACGCGGTTGGCCGACCTCACGCAGATTCTCGTCGACAACAAAATGGCCTTGCAGAACGTTCTGCACGTCACGCCGAACGCGCTCGCAAACGCCTACAACGACTACGACCCGGACGTCGGGAATGTCCGCGGCGGGGTTGGCATCCAGAACTTCAGCAATCCGACGTTCGCCTACTGCTCAGCGATCGGGGCCTTGGATAACGTCACCGCGGTCGAGACGGGCAAGCTGTGCGGCTTGTATCTGAGCCCGGCGTTGAAGGTGTTCAACCCGTTACTGTATTTCAACTTCAACTATTTCCCGATTCCGGTCAACCCGCTCCTAGCCCCTGCGTTTGACCCGAAAAACGTGGTTTACACCGAGCCACGGCTGGCGCCCGGCGGAGAGGGCCCGAAGCCGTCGCCGCCCGAATTGCCGCTCGCGGTATCCGCGTATGCCGGGCTGCCTGGTGACACACCGGAGGGGCCGCCGCCACCACCGCCGCCGGGGCGGATACCGGGAGCGGCGATGCCGGAGCCTCCGCCGCCAAGCGTGCCGGCCGAACCGCCGCCGGCCCCAACGAACGTGCCGGACATGCTGCTCCCGGCGGAAGGGCCGCAACCATGAGCGCCCGAGTCGCCATACGGGCCATTCGAAGGGGGCTCGGCATCGGCTGCTGCATCATCCTCACCGCGACCGGATGTGCGTTCAACGGCCTGAACTCACTGCCGCTGCCGGGCGCGGTGGGGCGCGGGCCAGGCGCCAGCGTCTACCGCATTGAGATCGCCAACGTTGGCACGATGGAGGCGAATTCGCCGGTGATGATCGACGATGTCATCGTCGGCAGCATCAGCAAGTTGACGGTGCGCGGGTGGCACGCCGACGTGGAAATCTCGGTGCAGCCCGGTGCGGTGATCCCCGCCAATGCGGTGGCCAGCGTCGGCCAGACCAGCCTGCTGGGATCCATGCATCTGGAACTGAATTCGCCGCTGGGCCAACCGCCGAGCGGACCGCTGCAACCATGTTCAAAAAAACGCCCGATAGCTCAGTGCGTTTCGATCCCGCTGAACCGGTCGTCGACCTATCCGTCGACCGAGCAGACGCTGTCGTCGCTGTCGGTGATCCTGAACGCCGGAGGGCTGGGGCAGATCGGGGACATCATCCACAACTTCAACGCCGCCCTGTCCGGGCGCGCAGGCGATGTTCGCGATCTGCTCACCCGCCTCGACAGATTCGTCGGCACACTCGACCAGCAGCGCGACAACCTCGTGGCGTCGATACAAGCACTGAACCGACTTGCCGGCACGCTGGCTGGACAGCGCGACGTGATCACGCAGGCGCTGTACAAGATTCCGCCGGCGCTGGACGTACTCATCAGGGAGCGGCCGCGGATCACAAGCGCGCTTAACAAGCTTGGGGTGTTCAGCGACACCGCCACCAGACTGGTCAACGACGCAGGATCTGACTTGGTCACGAACCTGAAAAATCTCGGGCCGGCGCTTGGTGCGCTCGCCGACGTCGGGCCGGATCTCGACGCGGCCATTGCGTACGCGCCGACGTTCCCGTTCACTCAGGGCTTCATCGACCGGGACATCCGAGGCGACTACGTCAACGGGTATTTCATCATCGACTTGACGAATGCCGGGCTCCGCAAGAGCATCCTGCGGGGCAGCCACTGGGAACGGTTGGGCGCGGAGGGCGTGCCGCTGCCCGGGGATCCGGAGTACCTGCAATTCAAATTCGGTGCGCCGCCCGGGCCGCCTGGGGCGCCGGCGCCGCCCGGCCCAGGGCCCGCTGACGCGCCGCCGCCCGCAGACCAGGGCGCCCCGCCGACCGGCGTGTTGCCACCCGCGGTCGTACCGGCGGAGGGGAGTGGGTAGATGCTGACCCGTTTTGTCCGTATCCAACTGGCGATCTTCACGATCGTGGGGTTCGTCGGTCTGTTCGTGATGGTCGTGAACTACATCCAGGCGCCGACGCTGCTTGGCATCGGCAAGATGACGGTCACGCTGGAACTGCCCGCCGCCGGTGGCCTCTATCGCTTCAGCAATGTGACCTACCGCGGGGTGCAGATCGGCAAGGTGACCGCGGTGGGTCTGACCCCCCATGGCGCGAAAGCCACGCTTCGCCTTGATGGTTCGCCGAAGATCCCCGCGGACCTGCAAGCGGAGGTGCGCAGCATCTCCGCGGTCGGCGAGCAGTACGTGGATTTGCGGCCACGAACCGACTCGCCGCCCTACCTGCACGACGGCTCAGTCATCGCCGTGAACGACACCACGATCCCGCAGCCGATCGGTCCCGTGCTCGATCAGACCAGTGCCTTGATCAACAGCATCCCCAAGGGCAAGCTCAGCGCATTGCTCGACGAGTCGTTCAAGGGATTCAACGGGGCCGGTTACGATTTCGGATCGTTGTTCGATTCCGGGGCGCAAGTCTCGGGCGACCTCAACGGCGTCGCCGACCGCGCCCGAACCCTGACCGAAGACATCGGGCCGCTGCTGGACACCCAAGCGCAGACCGCCGACTCGATCCGGCTATGGGCCCGCAGCCTTGCCGGGTTCACCGGGCAGCTGGTCACAAACGACCCACAGTTCCGCAGTCTGCTGCAAAAGGGGCCCGGGGCCTTCGACGAGGCGTCAAAGCTGCTCGACCAAATCAAACCGACCCTGCCGGTGCTGCTCGCCAACCTCACCACCGTCGGGCAGATCGGAGTGACCTACCACGCTTCACTCGAGCAGGTGTTGGTGTTGCTGCCGCCGTTCACCGCCGCGATTCAGTCGTTCCTCGGCACGAAGAGCCCGACCGGGTTGGCCACGGGCGCCTTCAATCTCGTCATCAGTGATCCGCCCGCATGCACGGTCGGCTTTCTACCGCCGAGTCAATGGCGTACCCCCAGCGACACCACGGATATCGACACGCCGGACGGGCTTTACTGCAAACTGCCGCAGGATTCACCCATCGGAGTGCGCGGCGCGCGCAACTACCCCTGCATGGGGCATCCCGGAAAGCGCGCGCCGACCGTCGAAATCTGCGACAGCGACAAGCCATTCCAACCGCTGGCGATGAGACAGCATGTGTTCGGCACCTATCCGCTGGACCCGAACCTGATCGGGCAGGGCATCCCGCCCGATGACCGGATGAACTTCAACCGCGGCCGCATCTTCGGACCGGTGGAGGGAACGCCACTGCCTCCGGGGGTGGGTCCGCCGGCGGGACCACCGTTGCCGCCGGGGCCGCTCACCCCACCGGGCCCCATGGGGGAGGTGCAGTCCATAGCGCCGATCGACGTTCCATCGCCCCCGACCGGTGCGCCAAGCAGCGCTCCTTCAGCGGCCCCGAGTGCGTTCGGACACGACGCGTCGCAGCCCGGCCCGTCGGTGGGTCCCTCGGTGGCGATTGCCCAGTACAACCCGCACACCGGTACCTACGTCGCCCCGGATGGCCAGGTCTATCGCCAGTCAGACCTGGTCGCGAAGAAGGCGCCCAAAACGTGGAAGGACATGTTCGCCACCTAAAGCCCTTGGGCTGGACGCGGCCGGGCCTTCAGGCCAGGCGCGCCGGATCACCCTATCTTGTCCAGCCTGAACGGCTGCTCGATATACAGCGGGCGGTTTCTGCCGCAGGCGCCGCTCGGGCCGGTCGTCATTTCCCTTCCGGCCAGGACTGGCGACCCAAGCACGTTTACACCGGTGTCCGGGTCCGCGGGATAGAAATAGTAGTTGTCGCGACCAGTGAATGTGGTGCCGTCGTCACAGGTTTCCCAGTTCGGCACGTCGCGTTTGACGTACCAGTTAAGCCCGTCATGCATGGTCAGCGGTGCGCTCCAGCCCTGGTCGCTGGTCACCTGCCCGGTGCAGTCCTGGGCGGTGGTGCACGAAGTGCTAATCGTCCAGGTGCTTCGCACCACCGCCTCGTCGTGATACACCTGTCTCGTCCTGGCCCAGTCGCCGATCGCCGTGGCGGTGTACGTTCCGTTGATGGCAGGGTCGTAGGCCCATGCTGACGGGGCCATGCCCACGCCGCCGACTACGCTGGCGGCCACCAGTGTTGCGCTTACCGCCACGCTTATTAAACGCATCACGTGCTCCTCGACGCGCTACATACCGGCATTCTCAAATAAGTCCAAAGACTAACACCGTCTCCGCTTATCACGGTCCGCCTTAAGAGAAAGAGCCTGCACGCGGCGCTCACACGGCGTTGAATTTCTCAATAAGCCAGGAACCGTTGACCTTTGTCAGCGTTACCCGGAGGCTGCTCGATGTCACCACCGGTTCCGGCTTGTCCTTGCTCGCGGTCTTCTGTTTGACGAACACGAGCACGACAGCTGAATCCGGGTGCAGTTCCGACACGGCGGCCTTGACCACGGTGGCGGTTGTCGTGACTTGGCCGCGCTGCGCCGACGGCCCCACGATCTGGTCGGCGAACTGCTGGTAGTAGGCCAGGTAGCTGTCGGTCAGCCGGGATTTGGCGTTGGCGAAATCACGGCTAAGGGTGTCGGGCGAATAGGACAGCAGCGCTACCGCACCATCGCCAGCCGCCTTGATGGCCTGGTGTGCTACGGCGTCGTCGGTCTGCAAATCCGGACGGTACACGAAGTAGAAATAGCCGGCACCGAACCCCGTCGCGGCAACAAGCAGCACCGTCAACAGAATTGGACGCCACCTTGCCAGGCAACGACGCATCCAGCGCCCGATCACGTTGGTTCGGCGGCTAAATCGGCCAAGCGCCGGCTTCTGAGCTTCCTCGTCGTCGACCGTCACGGGACGAATTCGACTTTCGACATCTTGAGCTGTCCGCCGTCTCTTTGGAGGTTGACGACGATTCGCCACGACCGCGATTCCGGTTTAGCCTGATCGGGCTTGGTGAGCTCAGATTTCGCTGCTACCAGGACAACCGCCGAATCCTTGGTCATGGACTCAACGGCGACGGCTTGCACGGCGGCCGTGGTGCTGACCTTCGACTGCTCGACTGTCTTGACCAAATCCTGGGCGCCGAGCAATACGATGGCCTTGAATTGCCCGGTGGTGTTGTCGATAAATCGCTGCACGTCGTCTCTCGCCTTGCTCGCATCGATCGACATCATCGTCACAACGGCGTTGCGGGCCGCTGTGGAGAACTCCGCGGTGCGCTGCTGGTGCTGTACGACGTTATGGTGATGCCACACCACATAACCGCTCGCCGTCAGCGAGGCGCAGATGACCACAACAGCGGCAGCGGCAGCCAGGGCTTTTCGGCTTGGGCGATGCAGCCGCCGTCGGCCTGACGGCGCCGACTCGGCTTCCCCCCCGCCGAACGTGGCGCTGGTGTCACCTTCGCCATCGGTCTCCGCGGTCTCCTCCATGCCGGACCGGTTGCCTTGATCGCTCGATGCCGCCTCGGCTTCTTCGCGCAGTCGTGTTGCACGGGCACGAGCGGCCTCGGCACGAGCTTCGACTTGGGAGAGTTCGTCTGCTTCGGCTACCGAAGTAGACGCTGGGTCAGAAAGGTGGGAGAGGATCCCCACCCGCGGATTACCGGCGTCGAGCGCCTCAGCTGGAAGCTCGCGCAGCGGCATGGATCACCTCCTCGTCCGCACCTGCAGGAGAGAGTCACATTATCACTGCCAGACGGGGATGCGAGTGCCGGCGGCGGCGATATTCGATGCTCGTCTTCTTCGAAAGGGAGAATTCTATTCCGGCCGTGGCGAAGCTGTGGCAAAGTAATCTGGTGCGATTCATCTTGGCAGCGATCGCGATAATACTGGGCCTCGGTGTGTTGGCGCCGCCGGCTGCCGCCGGACCGTCTATCTGCGATTACCCGGACTGCACGCCGGGCATCAGAGGGCATATGGTCCTCGGTGCGCCGTGTGACAGCACCACCTACTACGTGTTCGCCACCGCAGACTACTACGTATCCTTCGCCACCCAGCCGGGACGGCTGATGTTCTGCGGTTCACCGAGGAGATATGAGCCTCGATGGTTCCGGTCACCTCCGATGGCCGGTGTCAAGGAAGAGAACTCGGATTGCGAGAACTACCCGGAGTACTACGTCGCACAGGCGCCGGATGGCCTATTCCTGGTCTGCAATGCGCATGACTTTAAACGAATCTGGGAGCGCGCCGACACCTAGCCCGATTTGCGGCCGAATTCACGGCAGTGTGTTCGGTATCTCGGGCCAGTCTTGGAAGGGGCTGGGTCCGAAGTAGTCGCGATTGTGAATCGTGCCGTCCATGTCTCGATGGTGCGCGTCGTGGCAGGTGGTCGGATCCCATTGGGGTCCCCATCCCGCGTCGAAGGGCTGGCCCGGGCACCAGTGGTATCCCACAAACGGCCAGGGAGGATCGTCGGCGCGAGCACTGGTGGCGGTGCCCACGCCCGCCAGTCCAAAGCCGGTGGCGGCGATGATCGCCGCGGCAGCGAAACGCGTGACTGTGCTCATGCGAGAACGGTATCTGAGCGGCTTTGCTATGGAAATGAAACTGGGAGACTGCCGAATAAACTGGTCTCGCTCGTTGCCCGATCGACCTAGACCGCGTCGAAGAGCCGATGGGTAATGCGCAGCAGTTGGGCACGCAGTGTGTCGTCGTCGATGTCGGCCACCAGAGGGTGAACAACTCCGACCGCGATGGCACCCGACAGCATCGCCGCCGACACCCGTGTGTCCTCGGCAGCGTCGTCGACCAGTACACCGTAGAGCCGCTGAATGAACTGCTGGAACGGCTCGTGATCGGCCAGCAGTCGGATGACGACGGGGTCAAACTGCAGGGTGCTCGCCGCACCGCGACGCTCGACGGCGAGGTCGATGACCCGGTTGAGCAGTACCTCGCGTGCCCGGGTCCGTTGGTCGTGCGCCTCGGCTGCCTCCAGCGCCTCCTCCAGCCCGCCGAGTTCGCGTTCCGTGAGTGCGATGACGATCTGCTCCTTGGTTTTGAATTGGTGGTAGACCGCGGCCTTCGTCACCCCAATGGCATCGGCGATCATCTGCAGCGAGGTTCCGCCGACACCGTGCTCGGCGATCAACTTCAGAGCGGCGTCCAGGATGCGTATCTGCGCGGCACTGCGCGTGATGAAACGCAACCGGCTCTCTAACTGCGGAGAAACCACACCGAGAGCGTAGCCGATCGGCTATTGACTGCTGGATAGCCGATCGGCTATTTTCGCTCACTAGTCGCGCAGCCAAGCCGTGTGCCGGAAGGGGTCATCGATGTCCGACATCGGCGAGAACGATGCAGAAGGTCCGGGATTTCGGCGCACCCCGCCAAGACGTATCGATGGTGAGCTGATCCTGTTGTGGACGTTGCCCGTGGTGGCGATCATCTGGCTGGCCGCGTTTCTCCTATTCCCGGGCTTCACACCGCCCATGTCGCCCAGGATGCCGGCAGAGCAGGTTGCCGCGTTCTATCGGGAAAACCAGTCGGGCGTCCGCTACAGCATGATCCTGTTCAACTGGTTCTGCGTGGGCCTCATCCCCGTTCTGATTCTGCTCGTGATGCAGATCCGCCGGATGGCTCATCGCACGCCGATCCTGTCCTACTGCATGCTCGGCTGCGTGGCCGGCGGCCCCACCCTTTTTCTCGTCGCCAACTGCTGCTGGCTGCTGGCCGCCTTCCGCCCCGAACGGAACCCGGAGCTGACTCAGATGTTCAACGATCTCGCGTGGATCACGTTCACCACCCAGGTTCCGTTCCTCATCGCGCAAAGCGTCATTCTCGCCCTGGCGATCTACTTCGACGACCCGTCGCACCCCGTATTCAACAGGTGGGTGGCGCATTTCAACCTTCTCGTCGCCGCCGCGCTGGTGCCGGCGGCATTCGTTGGACTGGCCCTGGCCGGCCCCCTGGCGTGGGACGGAGCGCTGTCGTTCTGGCTCAAGAACATCTCCATCGCCGTGTGGATCGTCGTGATGGCCGTCGTTCTCGGCCAAGCCGTCTATCGGGAGCGCGCAGAGTACCTGCAGCGCGCCGAAAATCGGGTCACCGCATGAGCCCCCGAAGGCGAGTGCGAGTGAGGATGGCAGCGAGGAAAGAGCGAGGACCGGAGCGAGCGGGAGTCGAGGCATGAGCCCCGCGGTGACACGGCCGGCGTCGCCGCTCGAGGCGCCCTCGGGTCCGCTGCCTCGCCGGATCGCCTGGCATTGGCGGCATAACCCGAAGCGAGAGCTGTGGTTGGCCTGGTGGACGCTCGTCGTCTTCTACAACTTCTTCGGACTGGTGTTCTTTGTGATCACGCGCGCCCAGCCCCCGCCGGACCCCGGATGGAACGTCGCGCGGCAGGTGCAATGGTTCCACGACAACCACTTTGGGATACTCACCGGGTTCGCCATCATGTTCCTCGTTGCCGGCATGACGACAATGAGCAACGCGCTCATCGCCTATTCGATGCGGCGTATGTCAGTGAGCCCCACCTTCGGGTATTCGTACCTCGTGCTGTATTCGCTCAGCGCGATTCCCGGCATGCTGCTGCTGTGTATCGCGCTGACCGTCGGAGCCCTGCGACCCGACCGCGATCCCGAGCTGATCAGTTGGCTCTACGACTTCGCCTTCTTGTCGTTCATCGGCACCATGGGAGTGTTCCTGATCGGCTCGCTGGTGTGGATGCTCGCGATTCTGATCGATAAGAACCGGGTGTTCCCCAAGTGGTTCGGCTACCTCAACCTCTGCAACGCGCTCACCGAGATCGTCGTGTCACCCGCGTGGATTCTGCGGCGGGGCGTCTTGGCCTGGAACGGCCAGATCGCGTGGTGGCTCAACGTTGTTGTGTTCGGCATCTACACAGGTGTTTTCATCGTCCTGCTCAGGCAGATGATTCAACGCGAGGACTTTGGTACCGGGCCGCTGCCTGAGCGCGCGCCGAAGTGGAAGCTCGACCGATCTGACGTGGCGGAGTTGGCACGGTGACCCGCGTCGCGGCATCGGATGCGAAGACGCCCGCCAAGTTCGTGCCCGGGCAGCCGGACATGTGGGCCTTCGTTTTCTTCGAAACGCTGATCTTCACAGCCTATTTCGGTTTCTACCTGTTCTATCGCGCACAAAGTCCCGAGCTCTTCTTGCACGCCCAGGCGCAGCTGGACCTGCGCATCGGGGTCTTCAACACCCTCGTCTTATTGCTGAGTTCCTGGTCGGTGGCGCGATGCGTACAGTCAGCCCGCGCCGGCGCGTACCGGCCGGCGGTCAAAGACGCCTTCCTCACCGCATTGTTCGGTCTGGTGTTCCTCGTTTCCAAGGTATTCGAGTGGGCCAAGCAGATCCGGATGGGGAATAGCTTGTCCAGCAACGACTTCTTTACCTACTACTTCTTTCTCACCGGGATCCACTTTGTACATCTGCTAATCGGTTTCGTGGTCCTCGGGGTCGTCGTCTACCAACTCCGGAGTCCGGCGCGCAGATCTCAGGGATCCCAGGAGCTCGTCGAAACGTGCGCCACCTACTGGCACACCGTCGACTTCCTCTGGGTACTCATCTTTGCGCTGCTGTACGTGGTGAGGTGATCCGTGAAATTCAACAAAAGGCTGCTGGTCGTATGGGTGGTCCTGGCGTCGTTCACGCTGGCCTACCTGTGGATAGACCACTCTGTCGACGGATCGCTGAGACCCAGTGCGGTGGTCACGTCGAGCGTGATCGCGATCGCACTCATCAAGGTGCGCATCATCTTTCGGGAGTTCATGGAAGTGCGAAACGCTCCGGCCCTGCTGTGCCGCCTGACGGACGCCTGGGTGGTACTCATCGCCGTGAGCCTGCTCGGCAGCTACTTCGCTGGTACGGCGATCGGGTAGTTGGTGTTCGAGTAGCGGAACTAATCCGACCCGCTTACGTACTCGGGCTGGTGGGCACGCGCCGAGATCACGAGCGTTGTCGTGGTGGAACCTGTTCCCACCAGTCGATGGTTTCGCCGTCGATGGCCATCCGATCCAGGATGCCCGCGACGATCTCGATGTGCGTTCCACCGCCGTAGGACCAGCAGAACTTCCACAGCTCGCGGGTGGCTTGGTGATAGCGGTGGATCGTTTCGTCGACGGCATAGGCGTCCACCCCGCCGGTACGGAAGCGGTCGACCGCGGCCGTGACGTGCCCGATGAGCTCGCCCAGTCGCGCCTCGTGGTAGGCGGCTACGCGTTCGCGCGCGGCGCGGCGTTCGGCCTTCGTCCCCACAGCGCGACGATACCGCGACCAGCCGTCGTCGTGACCAATCAAGTGGTAGATGGAGACGACGATCGTGGACTACGTGACTGACGCGGCATGATGCACAGACACAACAGCACCTCCGGGGCGTGTCAGGAGAACCTGAAGGCGCCAACACCAGCGCGGCGGCGTTGGTGGTCAGCGCCGCCGCGCTAGGGCTATGGCTCGTCGTCGTCCTCGGCGTTGTCGTTGTCGCGCAGCAGCTTTTCCACATGGTGGAAGGTGTTGGTGCGGGGTTGGCCGTGGTCGAGGTGCGCCGGCGGGATCCATTCGGTGTCGCCGCGGGCGTTCTTGCGGGTGGTCCAGCCCTGCTCGGCCAGCGGGTGATGGCCGCCGCAGCCAAGAGCGAGGTCGTTGACATCGGTGGTGCGGCAGGTGGCGTATCTGGTGACGTGATGGACTTCGCAGTAGTAGCCCGGCACGTCGCAGCCGGGATGCGTGCACCCACGGTCCTTGGCGTACAACACAATTCGCTGCGCGGGGGAGGCCAGCCGGTTGGTGTGATACAGCCCGAGCGCTTTGCCCTTGTCGAAAATGGCCAAGTAGTGATGAGCGTGGCGGGCCAACCGGATGACATCACTCATCGGCAGCAGGGTGCCGCCGCCGGTCAAGCCTTGTCCGGCTGCGGCCTCCAGGTCGGCCAGGGTGGTGGTAACGATGATGGTGGCCGGCAACCCGTTGTTCTGACCGAGTTTTCCCGAGGCCAGCAGGGCGCGCAGTGCGGCGTTGAGCCCGTCGTGCTGGCGTTGAGCGGCTGAGCGGGTGTCGGTGTCGACGGTTTGTTGGCTTGGCGTGCCGTCGACGGTCGGGGTGTCCTGCTCGGGGTTACACATGCCGGGGGCGGCCAGCTTGGCCCACACCGCTTCCACGGTGGCCCGCAACTCCGGGGAGATATAGCCGGACAGCCGCGACATGCCGTCCGGTTCTTGTTTAGCCAATGTCAGGCCACGCCGCCGTGCCCGGTCGTCGTCGGTGTAGTTGCCGTCGGGGTTGAGGCAATCGGTAAGTCGCTCGGCGAGCTTGCCCAGTTGTTCAGGCCGGAACTGGGAACCGCGGCGAGCCAAGTGTGCTTCGGCCTTGGCCCGGGTAGGCGCGTCGACGAAAACGGGCAGCTCCCGCAGGAATCCGCGGATGACGGCCACATGTGCTTGGCCGATGTCCCCGGCACGTTGCGCAGCGGCCGTGCCGGACAACGGTGGCGCCAACGGCTCACCGGTCAACGCGCGGCCCGGACCCAGATCGCGGGCGTCGTTGATGCGCCGTGTGGCCTCGCTGCGGGTGATCCGGCAGCGCTCTGCCAACGCGTGGGCAAGCTTGCCGCCGATCTCGGCTCGGGTGGCTTGGCGGCTGACCTCGTTGATCAGCGGGTGTTCGATGGCCGGCAGCCGGCGGCGCACCCGCTCACTGCGCTCGAGCAACCCCATGCGCTCGGGGGTGGTCAACGCGTCAAAATTCAGCGCCAACGCCCGGCTCATGACAACATCGAGTTCGTCGAAGACCGCGGTGATCTCCTCGCGACTACTCGAACGCATATCAGAACGCTATCGACAGCCACC
The DNA here is from genome assembly GCA_963763005.1 of uncultured Actinomycetota bacterium. GTDB lineage: Bacteria > Actinomycetota > Actinomycetes > Mycobacteriales > Mycobacteriaceae > Mycobacterium. The sequence continues at coordinate 146,170 of CAVXMI010000001.1, read as the reverse complement.
GACAAAAACGGCCCGTTTGTGAACCGAGAAACCACAGTGGCACAAGAAATTTCAGTGATCGAACCCCCCGGCGACGCACCAACACCGAACACCACGCCCGCCCGACGCCGGACTCGGGCTCACCACCCGAAAGCTATCGCCGCAGGCGCCGACGAACAAATACAGGCGCTGTGCCGCATTAATTGAGTTGGCCGAGCAATCCAGCGCCAGCACCGACACGCAGATGGCTCGGCATCTGCAGATGGGGGGCGCGGCTGTTGATGGCGGCCGATGGCCACGACGTCGACAAGTGGCTGGACAATCGTGCCCGGCTTGAGCGTCGCGATCCAGGAATACATCGCCACCCACAACCACGCCCTTGCCTCTGGACAGCGACCGCAGAATCCATCCTCGCCAAAATCACCCGCGGACGCAGCGGGTGGTTCCCCTGTTAAGGCAACCGCCGGGGCGAGATTGCGGTCGTACGCCCGGTCTGTTCAGCTAGTCATGCGGCCTGGTGGCACGCACCCGATGTCCCCGGAAGGCTAAGTGCCTACCCCGTCGGCGTGAACGTGATGTGGAGTTCGCTGAGCCCGCGCAGGATGTACGTCGGCTCATAGGTGTACCGGCGGTCTTCGGCCGGCCCGTGCCGGTCCTCGTTGATGCCGATGTCGGCCATCCGGTCCAGGATTCGTTCGATGGAAACCCGGCCCTCCACCCGAGCGAGCGGTCCACCCGGACAGGAGTGCACTCCGCGGGCGAACGCCATGTGCTCGCGGACATTCTTTCGATCGAGGCGGAACTCGTGCGGGTTGTCGAACCGGCGCGGATCGCGGTTGGCCGCACCCGGTAGCACCATCACGACAGTGCCGGCGGGTATGTCGAGATCGCCGACCGTAGCCCTCTTACGGGCCAGGCGGCAGTCGCTCTTGACGGGGCTGTCCATACGCAGCGATTCCTCGACGAACCCGGGAATCAGGCTGCGGTCTTCGCGAATATTCTGCTGGATATCGGGCCGGTCGCCGAGCACCCGCAGGGCGGCGGTCAGCAGTTTGGCGGTGGTTTCCTGCCCAGCCGCGAACAGGAAGGTGGCCGAGCGGACTACCTCGACGACCTCAGGCGTCGATCCATCCGGGTACTTGGCGGTCGCCAGAGCGGTCAGGACATCGTCGCGCGGCTCACGCCGCCGGTCCTCGATGTAGGAGCTGAACTTGTCGTCAAGCCAGTGCAGCGGGTTGACTCCCACCGACTCGTGGTCAAGCCCTCCGACCCGTGAGCCCGGGCGCTCGGCACCTAGAGCGACGCGGAACTCCTTGTGGTCCTCTTCAGGGACGCCGAGCAGGTCGGCGATCACCAAAGTGGCGAAGGGCTTGGCGTATTCGCTGATGAACTCACACTCGCCGTTGGCCAGGAACTCGTCCAGTTGGCGGTCGGCGAGCTGCCACATGAACTCCTCGTTCTGCTTGAGCCGGCTCGGTGTCAGCAGCCGGCTCAAAATCGATCGCGCGCGACTGTGTTCCGGGGGGTCCATGGTGACCATGTGCTCGTACATCGGAAATTTCTCGCGGTGCTGGTCGATCTGGGCGTTGATGTCGTCGCCGTCGGGCTGGAACGGCAGCGGCGGGAATGGCCCGCCGAGTGCTACGCAGTTGGAGAAGGAGTCGCTGTCCTTGTAGACCGCGGTGGCTTCTTCGTATCCGGTGACGGCAACGACCCCGTAGTGCGGTAGCCGGAGGACCGGGCTTTGGCCGCGCAGGTAATCGAAGTAGGGGTGGGGATCCGGGACGAGAGACGGGTCGGTGAAGAAGTCGATCGAATCGTAATCGCTCATGTCGTGCGTGCCTCCCGAAGCTGGCCTTGCGCAATGGTGCATCGGCGGCGAGAGCTGGCGCCGCCCCGAATCCGATGGTCTGCTGGGCACCTGCTTAGCATGGCGGTAATGTCGTGGTCAAGGTGACAACGCCATGCGACGATACGATCGGTGTGGCCGGGACGTGAGCGCAGAGAGTACGGAGTAAGGGCATGACATCGGCGCGCAGGATCGGGGCGCCGGACGCGAAGAATCGCGGCTTGCTGCTCGACGCGGCCGAGCAGTTGATGCTCGAAGAGGGTTATGCCGCGGTGACGTCGCGACGGCTCGCGAACAAGGCGGGGCTCAAACCCCAGCTGGTGCACTACTACTTCCGCACTATGGAGGAGCTGTTCCTGGCCGTCTTTCGCCGCCGTGCCGAGGAAGGTCTTCAGACCCACGCGCAGGCGCTCCAGTCGCCGCAGCCGTTGTGGGCGCTGTGGAGATTCGGCACCGATCCCGGCTTCACCCGGATTTCGATGGAATTCATGGCGCTGGCAAATCACCGCAAGGAGATGCGAGCCGAAATCGCCTACTACGCGGAACGTTTCCGCGACGAACAACGCCAGGTCGTGTCGGCTGCGCTGCAGCGCTACGGCGTGGACAGCGATGATGTGCCACCGGTGGTGTGGACCGTACTCATGACCAGCTTGTCGCGGTTCCTGGTGCTCGAGCAGGCACTTGGCATGTCTGGCGGTCACGCCGAAACCATGGAGTTGGTCGAGAGTTACCTGCGCCGCCTGGAAGGCGAGCCACAGCCGGTTGCAGATGTACCGCCGGCCTGGGTGGTTCACCAGGTCCGCAGCGAACAGAGCACCCCCCGGGTCCGTCCTTGGATACGACGACAACCCCGTCCACCGACAGATCGCAGTGAAACATCGGCGTGCCCGGTTCGTGGCCCGTGCTGACGGTGACCATTGCCCACTGGTCGGGGTTCAACAGCGGTACCTGCTGGACCCACGGCTTACCCGGGGTGATATCGGCTTGGATATTCGGAGTGAATGTGTACGGGTTGTGACTGTAGTCAGAGAAGGCCGCAGGGTCCTGATCCTGGTAATAGATGTCTGCGTAGATCGGGTTTTTTGCGGAGACGGTGTAGGTGACCTGATGCCAAACCGGGTCAGCCTGTGCCCGTCCGGTGCTGGCCAGCAGACCCGCTCCTCCTAATAGAGAAGCCAACAGCATCGCCGAGCCGGCGCGCAACAGTTTCTTCACGGTGGTGGTGGTCATGTCGCTCCTCCGGCTGCCGGGCGCGGACTGGCGGTGCGGTTCATCACTCGCTCTGCGGCCTGCCAGTGGGCGTCGGCAACCCACAGCCGTACAAAGGATGCTATCGCCTCATCGGGCGAAACTCCGCTGATTACGCGCTTTATCTCGGCCGCCGGATGGCGCGCCAGTGAGGTGGCGATCGATCGCCACCCCTCGTCGAATGATCCGCGGGGCAACACCAGATCCACCAATCCGATGCGCTCGGCATCGACCGCGTCCAGCGCAGTTCCAGTGCCCGCCAAGAGCAGCGCCTTGCTCTTTCCGACGAGCGCAGCAAGTCGCTCGGCGCCGCCCCAGGCCGGCATGATCTCGAGCTCGACCTGATTGAAGGCGATCTTGATGTCGTCGGCAGCCACCCGGATGTCGGCGGCGACCGCGACCTCGGCGCCCCCGCCGAAGGCGTGGCCGTTCAACGCGGCGATCACCGGAGCCGGGAAGGCCGCGAGCCGGTCGCAGATGGACCGCATCCGTTTTGCCATCGCCGAGGCCTCCTTCTCGGTCCGCAGCGCGCTCAGTTCCTTGAGATCACCGCCCGAGACGAATGCTCGGTCACCGGCGCCCTTGATAACCAGAGTTGCAGCACCTGCCGCGGCATCGAGTGCTTTTTCCAGCTGCTCCATGGTGTCTAGCGCGATGGCATTGCGCGCGTGGGGGCGATCGATGGTCAGCACAGCCACACCCTTGTCGAACTCGTCGAACTCCAGGTCCACCATGCGTATTGCTCCTCGAACGAGCCCCCGAAGATTAAGCCGATATTGGCATTCTCGTCAAAGGAGAATAGCATCATCGCTGCAGGTCCAGAAGTTGCCCAGAGGTTTCGTGCCCCAGGATCGAGGTGGGCAGGTGCAGAACCGAATCGCGGCGACGGCCGCAGCGGCGCTCGCGGTGACCGTTCTCGCGGCTTGCGGCGGCACACCGTCGCAAGCCCAGCTCTCCAGCACTGCAACGGTGACCATCAACGGAAACGACATGCGGCCGCAGCTCGTCAGGTGCTTCCAGCAGGAGTGGTACCGGACAATTGAACTCGGCGACGATGCTTCCGGGGCCACCGTCGTCATCGATCAACGCGCGCAGCCGCTCACCACGACCTCCGTCCGTATCCACAACCTGGGCGGCTTTACCGGCATGTATTCGCAAGGCGACGGTGGCGACGCGAACACCAGCTTCAGTGGCGACAAATTCGCGATCACAGGTACCGCCAATGGGTTCGATACTGCGAAACCCGGTGAACCGGCTACAGCCGAGTTCAAGATCGTCGCGAACTGCTGACGACGACTGCGCCGACCCGACTTCCCTGAAGCTTTCCCGGCTGGCCTCGGTTGACGCCAGTCGGTGTGGTGCACGTTGCGGATGGCTCAGGAAGAGAATATGATTCTCGCAAATCGCGAAGGAGGATTTCATGTCGTCGGGCGTGCTGTCGTATCCGCTGTTCGATGCGGACAACCATCTCTACGAGACCGAGGAGTCGCTGACCAAGTACCTGCCCAAGCAGTACAAGAACGTGATCCAGTACGTACAGGTGAACGGCCGGACCAAGATCGCGATTCGCGGGCAGATCAGCGACTACATCCCCAACCCCACCTTCGAGGTGGTCGCCAGGCCCGGGTGCAATGGAGGAGTACTTCAAGGTCGGCAACCCCGAGGGCAAGAGCCGTCGGGAGATCTTCGGCGAGCCGATGCGCGCGATCCCCGCATTTCGCGAGCCCGGTCCACGCTTGGAGCTGATGAACGAGTTGGGTGTCGACCGCTCACTGATGTTCCCGACGCTGGCCAGCCTGATCGAGGAACGGATGCGCGACGACCCGGCGCTCATTCACATCGTGGTGCATGCACTCAACGAATGGCTGCACGAGGAATGGGGTTTCCGCTACCAGGACCGGATCTTCACCGTGCCGGTGGTAAGCCTGCCGATCGTCGAGAAGGCGATCGAGGAGCTGGACTGGGTGGTCGAGCGTGGTGCCCGCGCGATCTTGGTGCGCCCGGCTCCGGTGCCCGGATATCGCGGGCCGCGGTCGTTTGCCCTGCCGGAGTTCGACCCGTTCTGGCAACGCTGCGTCGAGCACGACGTGTTGGTCGCCATGCACTCGTCGGACAGCGGGTATGCGCGCTACATTGCGGAGTGGGACGGCGGCGACAGCGAAATGCTGCCCTTCCAAACCAATGCGTTCGGCATGCTCAACGAGTGGCGCCCGGTGCAGGACGCCGTCGCATCGTGGGTGATTCACGGCGCGTTGTATCGCATCCCGCAGCTCAAGGTCGCGATCATCGAAGCCGGTTCGAGGTGGTTGTTCCCGCTGCTGGATCAGCTGGCCGACGTCTACAAGAAAACGCCGGAAAGCTTCCCCGGCGGCGACCCGGTCCAGGAGATCAAGAACCGCATCCACGTCAGCCCGTTCTACGAGGACGGCATCAGTGACCTCGTCGAGCTGATCGGTGCGGATCGGGTGCTCTACGGCTCGGATTACCCGCACCCGGAGGGACTCGCGCAACCCCGGCACTATGCGGATGCGTTGCAGCACCTCAGCGTCGAAGACCAAACGAAGATCATGGGAGGCAACCTCGCTCGACTGATGTCGGTGTGACGCCCGGCGACGATGCGGGGGAGAGCGGCAATCAGTAGAGGACACGGCTGGCGGACCATCCCCGAGATGGTCCTTAGCGCGGGCGAACGTTTCGGCGACGCCGAAGCCATTGTCGACGGTCAGCTGCGGCTCACGTTCACCGAGCTCACAGAGCGGGTGCGCCGTGCGGCAGGGGCGTTCGCCTCGGCGGGAATCGAAAAAGGTGACCGTGTCGCGATCTGGGCGCCGAACTCGGCGCAGTGGATCATCGCCGCGTTCGGTCTGCTGACCGCCGGCGGCGTGCTGGTTCCAGTCAACACGCGCTTCAAGGCAGATGAAGCCGCTGACATCATCCGGCGCAGCGGCGCCAAGCTGGTCCTGGTTGAAAAGGGTTTTCTCGAACTGGATTTCACGGCTCCGGACGGCGTTCCCACGATCGATCTGAACTCTGGATTTCTGGACGGCGGCGAGCCGTTCGAGCGGACGGTGAGTGGTTCAGACATCGCGGACATCGTCTACACCTCGGGCACGACGGGGCGACCCAAGGGCGTGATGATGGCTCACGCACAGACGTTGCGGCACGTACGCGGAGTGGTGTGATCGCGCTGATCTGCGCCAGGGCGACCGCTACCTCATCGTCAACCCGTTCTTCCATATCTTCGGATACAAGGCCGGCTGCATCGCGTCGATGCTCCGAGGCGCCACCATCGTTCCGGTACGGGTCTTCGACGTTGACCGCGTGCTGGAATTGATTGAGCGCGAGCGGATTACGATGCTCCCGGGGCCGCCCACCCTCTATCATTCGCTGTTGTCCGCGCAAGGCGGGCGCGACTTGTCGTCGCTGAGGGCCGGTGTGACCGGTGCCGCCGACATCCCGGTGGAACTGATCCGCCGGGTCCGCGCCGAGCTGCCTTTCCAGACCCTCATGACCGGCTACGGCCTGACCGAGGCGGGTACGGTGACGCTGTCGATGCCCGGCGATTCTTTCGAAGACATCGCGACCACCGCGGGCGTCCCCTGCGATGGGATCGAGGTGGAGATCGCGGACGACGGCGAGATTCTGGTCCGCGGATACAACGTCATGCAGGGCTATCTCGACGATCCCGCCGCGACCGCCGAGGCGATTGATGACGATGGCTGGCTGCACACCGGAGATCTGGGAAACCTGGACGAGGCGGGCCGCCTGCGCGTCGTCGGCCGTAAAAAGGACATGTTCATCGTGGGCGGATTCAACGCCTATCCGGCCGAGATCGAGGGTTTCCTGCTGAACCACCCGGCCGTCGCGCAGGTGGCCGTCATCGGTGTTCCCGACGAGCGACTCGGACAAGTGGGCAAGGCGTTTGTCGTCCGGAAAAGTCCTGTCAGCGCACAAGATTTGATGAGCTGGTGCCGGGAGCGCATGGCGGGTTTCAAGGCGCCCCGGTCGGTGGAGTTTCGCGACGCGTTACCTCTCAACGCCACCGGCAAGGTGGTCAAAGACCTCTTGCGCTAGACCCTGCATGCCCGGCGTCATATGCTCGATAGGAGAACCTCATTTCCGCAGCTCGCTGGGCATTTTCGAAGTGGCTTTACGACGGCGCCGGAGCCGGTGCCAGCAGGAGATGATAACGTGGCTCTCCTAGAATTACCGATATGGAGGGGTCGTATACCGCGACATGGTCACCAACGCGTCCGGCCGGTCATCATGACTGCCGGTGTCAGAGGACAGAAGAATGTCGGCTTGGGTGCTCGCGCGCTCTCGCGTATGCCGAGTAGGGTGGCCCAACGGCGACGCCCAGGCCGGGATAGCGTCGCCGGCTGTTGGCGGCCAGACGCAAACATGTCACTGACGGCCAAGCGGTGGAGGAGTTTGACATTGAGTCACGAGCAGCCCCGTTCTCGGGCTGGTGAACCGTGAGCGGCGGCGTCCGCCAGGATGCTGCTGACACGAAATCGGTTCCGGTGAACGAGGACGAAACCCCTAGCACTGCTGCGGAAATGCGGTCGCTGGCCGAACAGGCCGAGGCCGAGGCCGCAGAAGCGGAAGCTCTCGCTGCCGCCGCCCGCGCCCGCGCCCGCGCTATCCAATTACGCCGCGAGGCCGAACTCGTCGAAGCCGAAGAACAACAAGTCACAGAAGAAGCCGCCTCAGAAGGAGACGAAGCGGAAGCAGCAGACTCCGTTCAGACCGAGGTGCAAGACACCGGAGAGATTGAGCCGGAAGATACCGAGTCTGCGGCTAAGGCGGAAAATGTCGAGACCGAAGAGAGTCCCGACGGCGCCGTCGCCGGACCCGACGCCGATAGTTCGTCTGCCGACTATGCGGCGGAGAAGCCGGCACGGCGTTGGCCCGGCCGGCCCCGCCGTCCCAAATGGTCCACCATCGCCGCGGGCCTGGCCATCATCGTTGTTCTGGCCGCGCTGTCGGGCAGTGTGTATATGGTCCTGGATCATCGCCAGGCGTCCCAGCAGCGTCAGCGTGCGGCTGAGTTCGCCGCAGCAGCGCGGCAGGGCGTCGTGACCCTGACATCGCTGGACTTCAATAGCGCCAAGGAAGGGGTGCAGCGCATCGCCGAAAACTCCACCGGCACGTTCAAGGACGATTTCCTCAAGATGGCTGACGATTTCACCAAGGTGGTGGAACAGTCGAAAGTCGTCTCGCAAGGCACCGTTCAGGCGGCCGCTGTGGACTTGGACACGATGACAGACGATTCAGCGGTGGTGCTGGTCGCCTCCACATCGGAGGTTACCAATGCGGCTGGTGCCAAGCAGGATCCACGTAACTACAGGCTGATAGTGACAGTCACCCGCGATGGTGGCCAGCTCAAGATATCGAAAGTCGAGTTTGTGCCGTGACCGCAGACGAAACATCGGTCGAAGAGACAGCAGAAATAGAGGAGACGGCAGACGTCGAGGAGACGGCGGCCGCCGAACCTGCCGAAGACATCGACGGCGACGGCGCAGCGCCCAGCCGGCTGAAACGCTTCACCGCCGAGGTCAGGAAGCGGTCGTCCGGAAAGGTCCTTGCCGCCTTGGTGGCGCTGCTGGTCGTGGCTTCGCTGGCACTGCTGGGTGGCCTTTTCTATTTCTCCTACCTTCCGGATCGGGACACCGATGACGCGGCGGCTAAGGCGGCGATCTCGGCTGCCAGTGACGGAACAGTGGCGGTCTTGTCCTATTCCCCGGACACCCTCGACCGCGACTTCGCCTCGGCGAAGTCACATTTGACAGGCGACTTCTTGTCGTACTACGACCACTTCACCGAGCAGATCGTCGCTCCGGCCGCCAAGCAGAAGCACGTGAAGACGACCGCGGTGGTGCTTCGCGCGGCCCTGTCGGAATTCAATACTGATTCGGCCGTCGCGCTGTTGTTCGTCAACCAAAGTACCCAGAGCGCGGACCGGCCGGAGCCGACGTTGACCTCCAGCAGTGTCACGGTCACGCTGACGAAAGCTGATGGGAAATGGCTCATTTCGTCCTTCAATCCCGTGTAGGGCCGCGGTGGCCTGAGCGGGTGACGAGAATTCGACGATGACGAACGACACCTTGCGGTCACTGGTAATCGCCTCTGACTATCGCGTGCCCGATCCAACACGTGTGTGGCCATTGCTCGAGCGCAAGAAAACGGCTCTTGCCGACATCGGTGCCCATCACGTTCTGGTCTACACGTCAACGCACGACTACGGCCGTGTCCTGGTGGTGATCGGGCTGCACAGCCGTGAGCCGATTGTGGAGCTGCTCCGGTCGCGGGTCTTCTTCGACTGGTTCGACGCGGCCGGCGTCGACGACATCCCGGCGGTCTTTGCCGGCGAGATCGTCGACAGGTTCGTCGCGGCGCCCCCGACGACCCCGTCGACGCCTAATGCGCCCGGCGTTGTGGTGGCCGCGTTCGCGTCGGTCGACGACGTGTCGACCCTGACCGCCGAGGTCGGCCTCGCCATGGATCGGTTCAGCGCGGCCGGCATCCGAAAAACCTGGGTTTTCCAGGCTTTCGACGATCCCCACGAAGTCCTGATCCTGCAGGAGTTCCCCGACGAGGAGACCGCGCGGCAGTGGATCGACCACCCCGACGCCGCGGCCCAATGGCTGAGCGGGGCGGGAATAGGTGCCTACCCACCGCTGTTCGTCGGCCGGTTCTTCGACACCATGCGGATCGAGACGGAGTGAGCGGATCACTCCATGTTCGTGTGCCTGTGTAACGGTGTCACTAGCCAGATGGCGGCCTTTATCGTCACAGCCGTCGCTGCCGGCGCATCGTTCGGGCGATCCTTGGCTCATCGAGCGGGGATCGAACACCGCACCCGGCCCAGGTGCGGGCCTCGTCAGCGGCGCACACTGCCGTCCGGCGACACGGGTTGGACGAGTTCGCCGAGCAGGTGGGGGATTTCGAGCCGTGGCAAGATCGCCTCGACTAGCACCATGCGGTCCTGATGCTCCGCAGCCGCAGTGAATGCGTCGTCGAGTTCGCCATAGGTCTGCGCCCGGAATGCCAGGTGATTGGCCACTCCCAGCGCGTTGGGGATGTCGGTCCAACGCCAGCTGACAATGTCGTTGTAGGGGGCCGTCTCTCCGTGAATGGCCCGCTCGACGGTGTAGCCATCGTTGTTGACGACCACGATGACGGGCCTGAGGCTTTCGCGGAAGAACGTGCCGAGCTCCTGGACGGTCAGTTGCGCGGCTCCGTCGCCGATCAGCAACACCGTCCTGCGGTCCGGATGCGCCACCCCGGCCCCGACCGCCGCAGGTAGCGTGTAACCGATTGAGCCCCATAAGGGTTGACCGATGAAGGTGACGCCCTGGGGCAACCGGTGGTCGGCCATGCCGTAGAACGAGGTCCCCTGATCGGCCAGCACCACGTTTCCGGGTGTGAGCGCCGCGTTGAGTCGTTCCCAAAGCATCTGTTGGGTGAGTGGCTCGTCGCGCGGCGGTGTCGGCACCGGCGGGTCGTCAGGCGGTGCCGGCACGGGCGGTGACGTTATTCCGCGCCCGGCCAGGATCGCAGCCAGCGCCCCAAGTGCGGCACCCATTTCCAGCGGCGCGAACACCTCGTCGGCCACGCTGCTCTGGTATTGCCCGATGTCGATGGTCCGGGCCGGGTCGATGTGCTGGCTGAAAAAGCCGCTGACCATGTCGGTGAACACCACCCCGGCCGTCACCAGCGCGGGCGCCCGCTCAATCGCCGTGCGCACGTGTTCGGTGCTGGCCGACCCGGCGTAGATCCCCAGGAAGTTGGGTGAGCTCTCGTCGAGCAGACTCTTTCCCCACATCAACGTGGCGTGCGGCACCACGTCGGCCGCCAGCAACGCCTCGAGCTCCTTGACTGCCTGCAAGCGATGGACCAGCAAGTCGGCGAGCACGGTCAATTGGTGGTCGCCGATCAGTTTCGTGGCGGCTTCGGTGAAGAGCGACAGCGCGCGCAGGCTGGTGCCGCCGGTGTAGCGGGGCAACGGCGCACCGGGCGGTTCGGTGGGGAAACGTGCCACGTCGGTGGACAGCAGTAGGTATCCGGGCCGCTTCTGCTCCCGGACTTCGCAGAGCACCCGGTCTATCTCTCTGCAGGCCGTTGCCGGCATGAGGTTGGCTTGGGCGCAGGTGATTTCGCGACTGATCCGGAAGAAGTGCTCGAAGTCACCGTCCCCGAGGGAATGGTGCAGCGCCCGGCGGGTGCCCTGGGCGTCTTTGGAGGGGCCGCCGACTATGTGCACCACCGGCACGTGCTCGGCGTAGCTTCCGGCGATCGCGTTGGCTGCCGAGAGCTCTCCGACGCCGAATGTCGTTACCACAGCTGACATTCCGCGCAACCGGCCGTACCCGTCGGCGGCATAGCCGGCGTTCAGCTCGTTGGCGTTGCCCACCCAGCGAAGGGTCGGGTGGGCAACGATGTGGTCGAGGAATTCCAGGTTGTAGTCCCCGGGAACGCCGAAGATCTCCGAGACGCCCAGTTCGGCAAGGCGGTCGAGCAGGTAGTCACCGACGGTGTAGACGGCATCAGTCACGAAGACGACGGTACGCTGTCGAAACCACCTCGGGCGAGACACCATTTCGCTATCGTGCGGGCCATGGCAATCAAAGAGTCCCGCGACATCGTCATCGAAGCCAGCCCCGAGGAGATCCTGGACGTCATCGCCGATTTCGAAGCGATGCCCGAGTGGTCGTCGCCCCATCAGAGCGCCGAAGTGCTCGAAACCGGAGACGATGGGCGGCCCAGCCAAGTGAAGATGAAAGTCAAGACGGCGGGCATCACCGACGAACAGGTGTGCGCCTACACCTGGAGCGGCAACACGGTGAGCTGGACGCTGGTCAGCTCCGCCCAGCAGCGTTCGCAGGACGGAAAGTACACCCTGGTGCCCAAGGGCGACGAAACCCTGGTCAAGTTCGAGATCAGCGTTGACCCGAACGTTCCACTGCCCGGCTTCGTGCTGAAACGCGCCATCAAGGGGACGGTCGATACGGCCACCCAGGACCTGCGCAAGCAGGTGCTGAAGTTGAAGAAGGGCAAATAGTCGCGGTGACTAACGGCGGGCCCCTGGCCGGGGTGAAGGTCATCGAACTCGGCGGCATCGGACCGGGGCCGCACGCGGGGATGGTGCTTGCCGACCTGGGCGCTGATGTGGTGCGGGTGCGCCGCCCCGGCGGCCTGACGATGCCTTCCGAGGATCGCGACCTGCTGCACCGTGGTAAGCGCATCGTCGACCTGGATGTCAAAATGCAACCGGAGGCGCTTCTGGAGCTGGCTGCCAAGGCCGACGTGCTGCTGGACTGCTTCCGGCCCGGCACCTGCGAGCGACTCGGCATCGGTCCCGGCGACTGCGCAGCGGTCAACCCTCGACTGATCTTTGCGCGCATCACCGGCTGGGGACAGGACGGGCCGCTGGCTTCGACGGCAGGCCACGACATCAACTACCTGTCGCAGACCGGTGCGCTCTCAGCGCTCGGCTACCGAGACCGGCCGCCGATGCCGCCGCTGAACCTGGTTGCCGACTTCGGCGGCGGCTCGATGCTGGTGCTGCTGGGCATTGTGGGCGCGCTGTATGAGCGGGAACGCTCGGGCAAGGGCCAGGTCGTCGACGCCGCGATGGTCGACGGGGTCAGCCTGCTCGCCCAGATGATGTGGACCATGAAGGGCATCGGCAGCCTGCGCGACGAGCGCGAATCGTTCCTGCTCGACGGCGGTGCCCCGTTCTACCGCTGCTATGAGACCTCCGACGGCAAGTACATGGCCGTCGGCGCCATCGAGCCGCAGTTCTTCGCGGCGCTGCTGGCCGGGCTCGGCTTGTCGGCCGTAGAGGTGCCGACTCAGCTCGACATCGCCTCATACCGGCAGATGCACGACGTCTTCGCCGAACGGTTCGCCAGCCGGACCCGGGACGAGTGGACGCAGGTTTTCGCCGGCACCGATGCATGTGTGACGCCGGTGCTGACATGGACCGAAGCCGCCGCCAACGATCATTTGCGAGCACGGTCGACGGTGATCACCGCCCATGGTGTCGAGCAGGCCGCGCCCGCACCCCGCTTCTCCCGGACACCGGCCGGACCGGTCGGGTCGCCGCCGGCCGCAACCACACCGATTGACGAAATCAACTGGTAACTATCTATTTGCGCCGAACACGGCCCGCGAACAGGGCAGCGTTGCTAGCGTGAACTCAGTGGCCGTAAAAGCATCGCGAGAATTTGTCATTGATGCGCCCCAGGAAGTGGTCATGGAGGCGCTAGTAGATGTGGGCGTCCTGGCATCCTGGTCACCGCTGCACAAACGGGTGGAAGTGCTCGACTATTACCCGGATGGTCGGCCTCATCATGTGGAGGCCACCGTCAAGATCCTGGGGCTCGTCGACAAGGAGATCCTGGAATATCACTGGGGCCCGGACTGGGTGTGCTGGGATGCCGACCAGACTTTCCAGCAGCATGGCCAGCATATCGAGTACACCGTCAAGCCCGAGGGTGTCGACAGGTCGCGGGTGCGTTTCGACATCACCGTCGAACCGGCGGGGCCGATTCCCGGTTTCTTCGTCAAGCGGGCAAGCGAGCATGTGTTGGATGCCGCCGCGAAGGGGCTGAGCGACTTGGTCAAGGGGCGCAGCGATCTGGGGCAGGCGACGTAGTTCGGCTTCTACTGGTCCGCAACCAGGATCGTGGTTGCTAGTTTGGTATCAGTGGCCGTACAAGCATCGCGCGAAATCGTCATTGGCGCGCCCCCTGAGGTGATCATGGAGGCGCTCGCCGACATGGACGCGGTGCCGTCATGGTCTTCAGTTCACAAACGGGTGGAAGTCGTCGACACTCATCCTGACGGTCGACCGCACCACGTGAGGGTCAGCATCAAAGTGGCGGGCATCGTCGACACGGAACTGCTCGAATATCACTGGGGGCCGGACTGGATGGTGTGGGATGCCAAAAAGACTACCCAGCAACACGGTCAGCACGGCGAGTACAACCTGCGCCGCGAGGGGGACGACAAGACGCGGGTGCGATTCACCATCACGGTCGAACCGTCAGCGCCACTTCCCGAGTTCTGGGTCAACCGGGCCCGCAAGAAGATCCTCTATGCCGCGCTGGAGGGGCTGCGGAAGCGGGTTATGGGTGCCGACGGTTAGGGCCCGTCACGCAGCACGGCCATTCGCCTGATCGCCTCGTCGAGGGTATCGTCACGTTTGCAGAATGTGAAGCGCACCAAGTGATTCCACACATTCGCTTGTTTCGAGGCTTGCTTTGAGGCGTGCACCGCCGCCGGATCGCAGAACGCCGACATCGGGATCGCGGCCACCCCGACGTTTTCTGGTAGTGCCGCGCAGAATGCCGTGCTGTCGTCGTAGCCGAGCGGACGCGGGTCGGCGCACAGAAAGTAAGTGCCGTAGCTGGCATGCACCGCGAAACCGATCTCGGTCAGTCCCGACGACAGCCGGTCGCGTCTGGCTTGCAACGAACTCCGAAGCGCCGCCACCCAGGCGTCCTGGGTGTCCAGCGCAAGGGCCACCGCGGGCTGGAACGGCGCGCCGCCCACATAGCTCAGATATTGTTTGGCCGCACGCACCCCGGCGATGAGTTCCGCTGGGCCGCAGGCCCATCCGATCTTCCAGCCGGTGCAGTTGAACATCTTGGCCGCGCTCGAGATCGTGATCGTGCGTTCGGCCATGCCGTCGAAACCGGCCAGCGGCAGGTGGGTGGCGCTGTCAAACACGAGGTGCTCGTAGACCTCGTCGGTGATCACCAAAAGGTCTGCGGCCACCGCGATCTCCGCGATGGCCGCCAGCTCGGTCGCGTTCAGTACCGCGCCGGTCGGATTGTGTGGCGAGTTGACGATCAGCGCTCGGGTCCGGGGTGTCAGCGCGCGCCGCAGTGCGTCGGCGTCCAGAGCAAAGCCGCGGCCATCGGCGACCAGTGGTACGGCTACGCCGTGCGCGCCGGCCATCGCCACCACCGGCGAGTAGGAGTCGTAGAACGGCTCGATCAGTAGTACCTCCGAGCCGGGTTCGACGAGGCCGAGCACCGCTGCCGCGATGGCCTCGGTAGCCCCGACCGTGACCAGCACCTCGGCGTCGGGGTCGTATTCGATACCGAAATGCCGCCGGCGCTGGGCGGCGATGGCCTCCCGCAGCGGCGCGATGCCCAAACCCGGTGGGTACTGGTTGACCCCGTTGGCGATGGCGTCTTGCGCGGCCTTCAGCATTTCCGGCGGTCCGTCCTCGTCGGGAAAGCCCTGCCCGAGGTTTACTGCGCCGATGCGCGCGGCCAGCGCCGACATTTCGGCGAACACCGTGATCGCGTACGGCTGCAGTCGCGATACCGTCATGGCAGACGAGCTTAGGCCCGGCGACGACGCGAGCCGCCGCGCGGCGCGGCGGCGAGCGTGAGCGCAGCTTCGCGTTCGGGGGTCACCGGCGAAGCCTCGCCCAACCAACAGGTTGGCCGAGGCCCCTGTTAGTGTGCCTCTACTGGACCTAGTCTTTATAGAGTCTCCAAGACGGATCCGAACACCCAATTTTTGGCGAACAGGAAATCGACATGTCCGAAGAAGCCTTCATCTATGAGGCCATCCGCACGCCCCGCGGTAAACAGCGCAACGGATCGTTGAACGAGGTCAAGCCAATTAGCCTGGTCGTCGGCCTGATCGACGAGCTGCGCAGGCGCAATCCCGACCTCGATGAGGACCTGATCAGCGACGTCATCCTCGGGGTGGTTTCACCGGTCGGTGACCAGGGCGGCGACATCGCCCGCGCCGCGGTGCTGGCCGCCGGCATGCCCGACACCGTCGGCGGCGTGCAGCTCAACCGGTTCTGCGCATCGGGGCTGGAGGCTGTCAACATGGCCGCGCAGAAGGTCCGCTCCGGTTGGGACGACCTCGTCCTGGCCGGCGGCGTGGAGTCGATGAGCCGGGTGCCGATGGGATCCGACGGCGGCGCCATGGCGCTGGACCCGGCCACCAACTACGACATCGGCTTCGTCCCGCAGGGCGTCGGTGCCGACCTGATCGCCACCATCGAGGGCTTCTCCCGCGACGATGTCGACAACTTCGCATTGCGCAGCCAGGAGAAGGCTGCCGAGGCGTGGTCGGGCGGCTACTTCGAGAAGTCCGTGGTCCCGGTAAGGGACCAGAATGGCCTGCTGATTCTCGACCACGACGAGCACATGCGGCCGGACACCACCAAGGAAGGTCTGGGCAAGCTGAAGGCCGCCTTCGAGGGCCTTGCAGCAATGGGCGGCTTCGACGACGTGGCGCTGCAGAAGTACCACTGGGTAGAGAAGCTCAACCACGTGCACACCGGCGGCAACAGTTCCGGCATCGTCGACGGCGCCGCGCTGGTGCTGGTCGGCAGCGAAACCGCCGGCAAGTCGCAGGGCCTGACCCCGCGGGCCCGCGTCGTAGCCACCGCCACCACTGGCGCTGACCCGGTGATCATGCTGACCGGGCCGACTCCTGCCACCCGTAAGGTGCTTGACCGTGCGGGACTGACTGTTGACGACATCGACCTGTTCGAGCTCAACGAGGCGTTCGCGTCGGTGGTGCTGAAGTTCCAGAAGGACCTGAACATCCCCGACGAGAAGCTCAACGTCAACGGCGGCGCCATCGCGATGGGTCACCCGCTGGGTGCCACCGGCGCAATGATCCTGGGCACCATGGTCGACGAACTGGAGCGCCGCAACGCCCGCCGTGCGCTTGTCACCTTGTGCATCGGCGGCGGAATGGGCGTGGCCACCATCATCGAGCGCGTCTGAGCCATTTTGCGGAAGGGAAGCTGAGAAAACACATGGCGGACAACACAATCCAGTGGGACAAGGATGCCGACGGCATCGTCACGCTGACCATGGACGACCCCTCCGGGTCGGCCAACGTAATGAACGAGGCCTACATCGAGTCGATGGGCAAGGCTGTGGATCGCCTTGTCGCCGAGAAGGATTCGATCACCGGAGTGGTGATCACCAGCGCGAAGAAGACATTCTTCGCCGGCGGTGACCTCACCTCGATGATCCAGGCCGGGCCCGAGGACGCCGGGCAGTCCTTCGACACCGTCGAGACGGTCAAGAAGCAGTTGCGCACCCTGGAGACGCTGGGCAAGCCGGTCGTCGCCGCCATCAATGGGGCAGCGCTCGGTGGCGGCCTGGAGATCGCGCTGGCCTGTCATCACCGTATCGCCGCCGACGCCAAGGGCAGCCAGCTCGGTGTGCCAGAAGTGACGCTGGGCCTGTTGCCCGGTGGTGGCGGTGTGACCCGCACCGTGCGGATGTTCGGTATCCAGAACGCCTTCGTCAACATCCTGTCGCAGGGCACCCGGTTCAAGCCGGCCAAGGCGAAGGAGATCGGTCTGGTCGACGAGGTGCTGCCGACGGTCGAGGAGCTGGTGCCCGCCGCCAAGGCGTGGATCAAGGCTAACCCGGACTCGCACGAGCAGCCATGGGACAAGAAGGGCTACAAGATGCCCGGCGGCACTCCGTCGTCACCGGGGTTGGCGTCCATTCTGCCGTCGTTCCCGGCGCTGCTGCGTAAGCAGCTCAAGGGCGCGCCGATGCCGGCACCGCGGGCCATCCTGTCCGCCGCGGTCGAGGGTGCGCAGGTGGACTTCGACACCGCCAGCCGCATCGAGAGCCGTTACTTCGCACAATTGGTCACCGGCCAGGTCGCCAAGAACATGATCCAGGCTTTCTTCTTCGATTTGCAGGCCATCAACTCGGGCAAGTCGCGGCCGGACGGCATCGGCAAGACCCCGATCAAGAAGATCGGGGTGCTCGGTGCCGGCATGATGGGCGCGGGCATCGCCTACGTCTCGGCCAAGGCCGGGTACGACGTGGTGCTCAAGGACGTCAGCATCGAGGCTGCGGAGAAGGGCAAGGGCTACTCCGAGAAGCTGGAAGCCAAGGCGCTGGAGCGGGGACGCACTACTCCCGAAAAGTCCAGTGAAGTCCTCGGCAGGATCACGCCGAGTGCTGACCCCGCCGACTTCAAGGGCGTCGATTTCGTGATCGAGGCCGTGTTCGAGAGCCAGGAACTCAAGCACAAGGTGTTCCAGGAGATCGAAGACATCGTCGAGCCCAACGCGCTGCTCGGGTCCAACACCTCGACGCTGCCGATCACCGGTCTGGCGACCGGCGTCAAGCGGCAGGAGGACTTCATCGGGATCCACTTCTTCTCGCCGGTCGACAAGATGCCGCTGGTCGAGATCATCAGGGGCGAGAAGACTTCTGACGAGGCGCTGGCCCGCGTGTTCGACTACACCCTGGCCATCGGCAAGACCCCGATCGTCGTCAACGACAGCCGCGGCTTCTTCACCTCCCGCGTCATCGGCACCTTCGTCAACGAGGCGCTGGCGATGCTCGGTGAGGGTGTTGAGCCGGCCAGCGTCGAGCAGGCCGGTTCGCAGGCCGGCTACCCGGCGCCGCCGTTGCAGCTATCCGATGAGCTCAACCTGGAGCTGATGCACAAGATCGCGGTCGCCACCCGCAAGGGTGTCGAGGACGCCGGTGGCACTTATGAGCCGCACCCGGCGGAAGCCGTCGTCGAGAAGATGATCGAGCTCGGGCGGCCCAGCCGCCTGAAGGGCGCCGGCTTCTACGAGTACGTCGACGGTAAGCGCACCCGCCTGTGGCCGGGCCTGCGGGAGACGTTCAAGTCCGGCAGTTCGCAGCCGCCGCTGCAGGACATGATTGACCGGATGCTGTTCGCCGAGGCGCTGGAAACACAGAAGTGCCTGGACGAGAACGTGCTGATGACTACGGCCGACGCCAATATCGGGTCCATCATGGGTATCGGGTTCCCGCCGTGGACCGGTGGCAGCGCGCAGTACATCGTCGGCTACCAGGGCCCGGCCGGAACGGGCAAGGAAGCCTTCGTGGCCCGGGCCCGGGAGCTGGCGGAAAAGTACGGCGACCGCTTCCTGCCGCCGGACTCGTTGACGTAGCTGCTGCCGCCTGCGCGAGCAGACGCAAAAACCCCCAAAACAGTCTGTTTTTGGGGGTTTTTGCGTCTGCTCGCGCACCTAGCCGGCCACCGGCGTGCTGTGCTCCTTGAACTGCATCGTGTCGTGCGTCGCGGGTCAGTGCCCCCACCTCGGGCCGTTCCGGCCCGTTCGTCCGGCTAAAGTCCCAGCCATGCGCTTTGGTCTCTTCATCCCGCAAGGCTGGCGAATGGATCTCGTCGGCATCGAGCCCGAGAAGCACTGGACGGTGATGCGCGACCTGGCTAGTTACGCCGACGGCAGTACTTGGGATTCACTATGGGTCTACGACCACTTCCATACGGTCCCGATGCCGACCGGCGAAGCCACGCATGAGGCTTGGTCGCTGATGGCGGCATACGCGGCGACCACATCGCGGATCAGGCTCGGCCAGATGTGCACGGCGATGAGCTACCGCAATCCGGTCTATCTGGCCAAGGTGGCCGCCACCGCCGACATCATCTCTGGTGGCCGGATCCAGATGGGCATCGGCGGGGGCTGGTACGAACACGAGTGGCGGGCTTACGGTTACGGCTTCCCGTCGGCCGGGGTGCGGTTGGCGCGCCTGGACGAGGGGGTGCAGATTATGCGGGATGCCTGGCGTGACGGCAAGGTCACCTTCGCTGGTGAGCACTACCAGGTCGACGGCGCGATTGTCGCTCCGAAGCCTTTGCAGGACAATGGTATTCCGCTGTGGATCGCCGGCGGCGGCGAGAAGGTGACGCTGCGCATCGCGGCGAAATACGCCCAGTACACCAACTTCACGCCGGAGCCTGCGGCATTCGCTCACAAGTCGGAGGTGCTGGCACAGCACTGCCGCAAGCTGGGCACCGACTTCGACGCGATTGTTCGATCGGCCAACTTCACCGCCGTCGTCGGCACGTCGGACGCCGAAGTCAAAGACCGGCTGCAGCAGGTGCGTGACCGCATGGTCGGCTACGTTCCCGAGGCCGTGGCGGATTCGATGATCGCCGGTGGCAGCGGCCCGGATTCGGCGACGGGCACACCGGAACAGGTGATCGAGCGGATCGCGAAGATCCGCGACCTCGGGTGCGAGTACGCGATCTGCTATTTTCCGGAGGCCGCCTACGACCGCTCCGGCATCGAGTTGTTCGAACGCGAAGTCATTCCGGCGCTGAGCTAATTCCCGTGCGCGGCACGCGTCAGACGTCGGTAGTGACATACCTCGTCTTGGCAGGAGGCGCGGCTAACAGTGGCGGGAGCTCCGTCAATCGACCTTCGCCGGCACGAAATCTGCGGTAGGCCTCGTCGTGCTCGACCGTCTCCCAGAGTTCGTAGATAAGCCAGTGCGCTTCGTCCTCCTGATCGACGAGCACGTCGGTACTCAGGTTCCCGTCGAACGCCCGGGTATCTTGGAGCGCCCGGCACATAACATCGCGCGCCGCAGGCACCGCTTCGGGCTTCAGCCTGAGTTCAAGTATCACCGTGATCGGCATAGTCGTCTCCTCACGTTTGCGGCGGCGATCTCGAGTCGCCCAGCCGCAGACCTCCGCCAAGATAACTCAGGCATCTCAAGCCCTCCGACGCCCACGTCCTATTTGGGCTGGCGCGGGGCTAGTGCTCCCGCGCGACCACTGAGGATCTTGCCCGCTTCTCAGCGACAACTCGGCACGCACCCGGCATGTTGTCGCTGTGAGGCGGGCGGATCGCGCAATCCTCCGCCCAGCCGGGTGCAGCGAGAATGCAGTTTCCACTTTTGTGGAACGCTGTTGTACTGTTTAGTGAGGCGCATTATCCTTTGGCCGACGACGGAGGATTCCTCGATGCAGAAGGCACTAGCCCCTGATATCTCGACCTGGCCTGACGAGAACCCGCAGCTGATCGGTAGTCGATGCGGCGACTGTGGTGCCACGACGTTTCCGGTACAGCAATGGTGTCCGCGCTGCAGCGGCGCAGATATGAGCGAGGTGTTGTTGCCGCGCCGCGGAAGCGTGGTGGCATGGACCACCCAGGGTTTCCCGCCCGGACCCCCCTACGCCGGCCCGTCCGGCAAAGATTTCGTGCCGTTCGGTGTAGGCCTGGTCCAGCTCGGCGACGTGATCCGGGTCGAGGGGCGGCTGACCGAGAACGACCCGGCCAAGCTGCAGTTCGGTCAGGAGGTCGAGCTCATCATGGTGCCGCTGACCACCGATGTCGACGGCGACGAGCTCATGACGTTCGCGTTCCGACCGGTCTGATAAGGGCACAAGAGGACTTCGAAAGGACACCGCGATGACTAACGATGTGGCCATCATCGGCGTGGGCCTGCATCCATTCGGCAGGTTCGAGAAGACCGCGATGCAGATGGGAGCCGAGGCGATCCAGTCTGCGCTAAAGGACGCCGGTGTGGAGTGGAAGGACATCCAGTTCGGCTTCGGCGGAAGCTACGAGGTGTCCAACCCCGACGCGGTGACCCGCCTGGTCGGGCTGACCGGCATCACGTTCACCAACGTGTTCAACGCCTGTGCCACCGCGGCCAGTGCCATTCAGCAGACCGCCGACACCATCCGGTTGGGCAAGTACGACATCGGCATTGCCATCGGCTTGGACAAGCACCCGCGCGGCGCGTTCACCGACGACCCCGCCAAGCTGGCGCTACCGCAGTGGTATGCGCAGAACGGGCAGTTCGTCACCACCAAGTTCTTCGGAATGAAGGCCAACAAGTACATTCACGATCACAACATCTCCCAGGCTACGCTGGCCAAGGTCGCCGCAAAGAACTTCCGCAACGGCGCATTGAACCCGAATGCGTTCCGCCGCAAGGCGATTCCCGAGGATGAGATCCTCAACTCGGCCGTGCTCAACTACCCGCTGACGCAGTACATGTTCTGTGCGCCCGACGAGGGCGCAGCCGCCGTGATCATGTGCCGGGGCGACATCGCACACAAGTTCACCGACAAGCCCGTGTACGTGCGAGCCAGTGAGATCCGCACCCGCCGTTACGGCGCCTACGAAGTGCACGCGACGTTCGCTCCGTTGGACGAGGACGCCGCACCGACGGTGTACGCGGCCAAGGCCGCCTACGAGGCAGCAGGTATTGGACCGGAGGACATCGATGTCGCGCAACTGCAAGACACCGACGCGGGCGCCGAGGTGATCCACATGGCCGAGACGGGTCTGTGCGCAGACGGCGACCAAGAAAAACTGCTGGCCGACGGCGCCACCGAGATCCACGGCTCGATGCCCGTCAACACCGATGGCGGCCTGATCGCCAACGGCGAGCCGATCGGCGCGTCGGGGCTGCGGCAGATGCACGAGTTGGTGCGACAGTTACGCGGCGAGGCCGGTGAGCGTCAGGTGCCCGGCAACCCGCGCGTTGGCCTGGCGCAGGTCTACGGCGCACCTGGTACCGCGTCGGCGACCATCCTGTCGCTCTAAATCGCGGGGCCCAGCAGGTCGTCGGCGTCGCGGATGATGTAGCCGTAGCCCTGCTCGGCCAAGAATCGCTGCCGGTGCGCGGCGTACTCAGCGTCCAGGCTGTCGCGGGCCACCACCGAATAGAAGATGGCGCCGCCACCGTCGGCCTTGGGTCGCAGCAGCCGGCCCAATCGCTGTGCCTCCTCCTGGCGCGAGCCGAATGTCCCCGAAACCTGCACCGCCACAGAGGCTTCCGGCAGATCGACGGAGAAGTTGGCCACCTT
This sequence comes from uncultured Actinomycetota bacterium, assembly GCA_963763005.1. Lineage (GTDB taxonomy): Bacteria > Actinomycetota > Actinomycetes > Mycobacteriales > Mycobacteriaceae > Mycobacterium. Next base: position 123,465 of record CAVXMI010000001.1, on the reverse strand, counting down.
GGACACCACCAGCGTGGAGACCTCGCCGCGGCGAAAGGCGTCGAACAGTGCTTCGCGTTCCCGGGTCCTCGTTGACCCTTGAATAACCGGAGCGTTCAGCTCGGCGCCAAGCTCCTCGAGTTGATCCAGGTAGGCGCCGATCACCAGGGTCTGCTCGCCGGGATGCTTCTCGAGAATCGACTTGACCACAGCGATTTTGGTGTGCACCGTCGAGCACAGCCGGTAGCGTTCTTCGGGTTCGGCAGTGGCGTATATCATCCGCTCGTTATCGGTCATCGTGACCCGCACCTCGATACATTCCGCCGGCGCGATCCAGCCCTGTGCCTCGATGTCCTTCCACGGCGCGTCATAGCGCTTAGGGCCGATGAGGGAGAACACGTCGCCCTCGCGGCCGTCTTCGCGGATCAACGTGGCGGTCAGGCCGAGTCGACGCTTGGACTGCAGGTCGGCAGTCCTCCGGAACACCGGCGCAGGCAACAGGTGCACCTCGTCGTAGATGATCAGACCCCAGTCGCGGCTGTCGAAGAGCTCCAGATGCCGGTACTCGCCCTTGGTGCGGCGGGTGATCATCTGGTATGTCGAGATGGTGACGGGCCGGATCTCCTTGCGCTCTCCGGAGTATTCGCCGATCTCGTCCTCGGTCAGCGATGTACGCGCGACCAGCTCGCGCTTCCATTGCCGCGCGGCCACGATGTTGGTGACCAGGATCAGCGTCGTCGCACCCGCTTTGGCCATTGCTGCCGCGCCGACCAGCGTCTTACCGGCGCCGCACGGTAGCACGACCACTCCGGAACCCCCGGCCCAGAACGAGTCCGTGGCCAGTTGCTGGTAGTCGCGCAGCTCCCAGCCATCCGGCTGCAGGCTGATCGGATGCGCCTCGCCGTTGACGTAACCGGCGAGATCCTCTGCGGGCCAACCGATCTTGAGCAACATCTGCTTGATCCGGCCGCGTTCGCTGGGGTGGACGACGACGGTGTCGTCGTCGATCCGGGCGCCCAGCATCGGTGCGATCTTCTTGTTGCGCAGCACCTCCTCGAGCACCGCGCGATCCAGGCTCACCAGCGTCAGGCCGTGTACCGGGCTTTTGACCAATTGCAGCCGGCCGTAGCGGGCCATGGTGTCGACGATGTCGACCAGCAGCGGCTGCGGCACCGCGTAGCGGGAGTGGGACACCAGCGCGTCGACGACCTGCTCGGCGTCGTGGCCGGCGGCGCGGGCATTCCAGAGCGCCAGCGGCGTGATGCGATAGGTGTGCACGTGTTCTGGTGCGCGTTCCAGCTCAGCGAACGGCGCGATGGCCGCGCGTGCTGCTGCCGCCAGCTCATGATCCACTTCGAGCAGCACCGTCTTATCGGACTGCACGATCAAGGGCCCGTCAGTCACTGCGCCGCTCCTCCTCATCGCTTCGCTCTGCATCGTCGCCGGCGCGGGTCATACCGTCCATTATCGGTCTTCGGCCGACATCACCGACGTGATGCGGTGGATGGCGAAGTCACGCAGCTTCCCGGACGCCGAATCAAAGGCCATCAGCTGGCCACCTCGTATGACGATCGGCGATACCACCCGCTGGGTGGCCACTCCTGCGGCGTCGAGATAGCCGATCACCAGCGTGGCCTGATCCTTCACGGCGCGCTGCAGCAGCGACACCGCGACTGCCGGGTCGACGCGGATATTGCCGAACGGCGCGGCGGTCACCTTACGCAGCACCGCGACGACCGCGTTCAGGGTCTCGCCGCTGGGGCGTGGTGGCGGGCGGTATGGCCGACGTTGCTGCGGTGTGGGCACCCGGGCCCCGCGGGTTCGGACGTCGACGATGGCGCCGGTGGAATCTTCGGCAGCCGGGGCAAAGCCCGCTCTCCGCAATGCGACGAGAACGTCGGCGATCGGCGCGGGTGACACCGCCACCGTCGGCGCCAGGGCGCGCAGCTGCAGCTCCTCGGCGGCGGGTGCCGCCACCGCCTGGGCCAGCAGCGCGGGGTCCTCACACCGTACGAACGATGCGGCCATGCCGATCCGAAGCTGCCCATGCCGGCGTGCGACATCGTCGATGAGGTAGGTGAGCCCTTGCGGCACTGCTGTTTTGGAGTGGCTAGCGAAAAATGCGTGCATCCAGTCGCGGGTTTTGCCGACGTCGAGTGCATGGCGGATCGACTGCTCGCTGACCCGGTACACCATCGCCGCGCCGGCCGATTCGACGGTGGCGACCGTAGCCAGCTCATCGGCGAGGTCGCGTTGCAGCGGCCCGGGTACCACGACGGTCAGGTCGGCCTGGACCAGGAAGTGGTCGATCGGTTTGGGCAGCGCCCGCTTCATCGCATCGACGGCGGCGGCGGGGTCCCCAGCGTCCCGGGCTTCTTCCAGCAGTGCGCGGCCGGGCGTGCTGATCGCCCCGCGACCTACCAGACCCAGCGCGTGGCCTTCGGTCAGCAGGTCCGCGACGGGCCCGGGCTGCAGCCGTCGGGACCAGCGCGGGCGGCGCCAGATCAACGCTGCGGACGCGCCGGCTGCGTCGACACCCGCGCCGGCGGGCAGCTCGGCGAGCATGCCCAGCAACAGCCGACGATCCAGTGGAGCTGCCGTCGAGAACAACGAATCTGACAGGGCACCATAAGGTTTGGCGTCCGGACCGCGGCTGCCGATCAACGCCGGCCGGCCCGGCAGGCTAAGCCAGGTGCTGGCCAGCGAGTGCCAACGCTCATCGGGGGACATCGCGGTGAACCGGTCGGCAGTCGCCGTTGGCGCCCAATAGGGTCCGTCACCGTGGGTTGGTGCGGGTTCAGGCATGCCGCTGGCGATCAGTCCGGCCGCCGCCGCCACCTCGAGGATCAGGCCCAGCCGCGGTTCGTCGATTCCGGTCGCCTTGGCCAGCCGCTTGATTTCACGCACGCCCAGGCCGCCGCTGCGCAGCTCGGCAACCGGTGTGGCGCCCAGGTTTTCGAGCAGTACATCGACCTCGCGCAGCAGGTCGATGGCGGCTCCGGCTGCCGCGGCATCGGCATCGTCGGGCGTGGTGGTTGAAACCACCGGGTCGGGCGCCATCAGCTGCATCGGACCGGCGTGCTCGCCGCGCAGCACCTGCCCGACGTGGCGGGGCAAGATCACCGTCTCGGCGTCGATACGCCGCAGCAGCCCCATCGCCAACAGCCCTGGCACCGGCCGGTCGCCTGCGGCCCCGGGCGCGGCGTCGCGGGTACGCCCCATCGGAGACCCTTCGAGCAGCTTGTCCAGCACGTCGCGCTGCGCCTGGTCGAGCCCGGCGATGAGTTCGGCGATCTGATCCCCGGTGCGCGAGCCGTCCTCGAGCGTGACTTGCCCTGGATGCCAGGGCAGCGCCGTGCCAGCATCGGCCGCGACCCGGACTGCGACTTCGCCCCAAGCCAGGGCGCGTTGTTTGAGGTCAGCGAGCGCGTCGGTCACTTCGGCTTGGGCGGCGCGGTCGCCGATCAGCGACAGCAGCTTGGCGATCGGCACCGGCGCGGTATCGGCCTGCAGCACCAGCAATGCGTCGAGCACCGCGAGCCGCAGGAAGTCGAGGTCATCGGTGGCAGCCTTGACCGACTGACGGGCCTGGGCGCGCGCGGCCAGTGCGGCGATGCTGCCCGGTGGCGGCTGGGCAAGGTCTGGCCGCAGCTCCAGCAGCAGGATCAGCCGCTCGTCGGGCAAGTCGGCCAGCCAGGACCCCAGCGGGATTTCCGGGGTGTGTTCGGTCATTGCTGATCAGCGTAGGCCGGACCCACGACCTTACGCCGCGGGCGGGGGCGAGACCTGTCAGAATGGATCTCGTGGCTGACACTGCTGAGAGCAAGGCGCGTAAAACCAGGTACGTGGACAACGGCTGGCCGGCGACCGACCCGGACGATCATGCGGTAAGCGAACTAGCGACCGATCGGACGGGCGCGCTATCACCCTTCGGTGAAGTGGAGTTCCCGGTGCCCGCCGACCACCTGCCTTACGTCCACCCGGTGACGGTCGTCAACCGATAGGTCGCCGGGATGGTCGGGGCAGGCGACCTACCGTCAGGTGCCCTGTCGCATCTGGATGAGCGGGGGGCCGCGCACATGGTCGACGTCACCGAGAAAGGGGCCACGAGGCGCACGGCCGTCGCCGCGGGCGCCCTATGTACCTCGGCGGACGTGGTGGCGCTGATCTCGACCGGCGGCCTGCCCAAGGGCGATGCGCTGGCTACCGCACGGGTGGCGGGCATTTTGGCGGCCAAACGCACCAGCGACCTGATCCCGCTTTGCCATCAGCTCGCGCTCACCGGCGTCGACGTCGACTTCGCCGTCGGCGAGTCGGATGTCAAGATCACCGCCACGGTACGTAGCACCGACCGAACGGGTGTCGAGATGGAGGCGCTGACCGCCGTCAGCGTGGCGGCTCTTACGCTCTACGACATGATCAAAGCGGTGGACCCGGCCGCGCGCATCGACGACATTCGGGTGCTCCGCAAAGAAGGCGGCCGAAGCGGAAGCTGGGCACGGCGGTGAGCGCCCGATCCGCCCGGATCATCATCGCCTCAACCCGCGCGTCGGCCGGAGTGTATGCCGACCGATGTGGGCCAATTATCGCTGAATGGCTTGGGCGGCAAGGGTTTTCGGACACGGATCCGGAGGTTGTCGCCGACGGGGACCCGGTCGGTGAGGCGCTGCACAACGCGGTCGGCGCGGGAGTTGACCTGATCATCACTTCCGGCGGCACGGGTATCTCGCCCACCGATACCACCCCGGAACAGACCGTGGCGGTGCTGGACTTCGTAATCCCCGGGCTTGCCGACGCGATCCGGCGCTCTGGGCTGCCGAAGGCGCCGACGTCGGTGTTGTCGCGCGGGGTGTGCGGTGTGGTCGGCCAAACCTTGATCGTCAACCTGCCGGGTTCACCCGGAGGTGTTCGCGACGGCCTCGAGGTGCTTGCCGACGTTCTGGACCACGCGCTCGAACAACTCGCCGGCGAAGATCACCAGCGATGACGTTGGTCCTGCGCGCTGCGGTGACCGACCAGCCGATCTATCTGGCCGAACATGAGGACCTGGTGAGCCATCAGTCGGCCGGAGCCATCGTCGGGTTCGTTGGAATGATCCGCAACCACGACGGCGGACGCCAAGTGTTGCGGCTGAGTATTCCGCGCACCCATCCGCTGCGCAGGTTTTTGCGGACGTGGTGGCCGAGGTCGCTGAGGAGTCCAGTGGCATAAGCGCTGTCGCGGCCAGCCACCGAATCGGCGTCCTGCAGATCGGGGAAGCGGCCTTGGTGGCTGCCGTTGCCGCCGATCATCGACAGGCGGCTTTCACCACCTGCGCGCAGTTGGTGGACACCATCAAGGAGCGGCTACCCGTGTGGAAGCACCAATTCTTCGACGATGGGTCCGAAGAATGGGTGGGTTCGGCCTAAGCCCACTGTCAGGCGATGACGGTCGGCTGCGCGAGCGCGTCGAGCGCGTCGTTGCCGTTGATGTCCTGTCCCACGATCGCCTGCCAAAGCTTCTTCGTGTAGGCGACATCCGAGACCTGGTGGATTTCCACGGGCGCGTCGCTGACGTCGCCGGGAACCGGCGGGGGTACATCAGCCGGCTCGGGAAGCTGCAATCCCGTGTCGACGACTGCCGGATCAGGCTGGTCGCCGGGAGCGGGCTGATCGCCCGGAGCAGGCGGCAGGACGTCTGCCGGTGGTGCCAGGTCGGCGGGGGGTGCCAGGTCTGCCGGAGCGGGTGGCAGGACGTCTGCCGGTGGTGCCAGGTCGGCGGGGGGTGCCAGGTCTGCCGGAGCGGGTGGCAGGACGTCTGCCGGTGGTGCCAGGTCGGCGGGGGGTGCCAGGTCTGCCGGAGCGGGTGGCAGGACGTCTGCCGGTGGTGCCAGGTCGGCGGGGGGTGCCAGGTCTGCCGGAGCGGGTGGCAGGACGTCTGCCGGTGGTGCCAGGTCGGCGGGGGGTGCCAGGTCTGCCGGAGCGGGTGGCAGGACGTCTGCCGGTGGTGCCAGGTCGGCGGGGGGTGCCAGGTCTGCCGGAGCAGGCGGCAGGACGTCTGCCGGTGGTGCCAGGTCGGCGGGGGGTGCCAGGTCTGCCGGAGCAGGCGGCAGGACGTCCGCCGGTGGTGCCAGGTCGGCGGGGGGTTCCAGGTCGGCGGGGGGCGCCAGGTCAGCGGGAGCTACCGGGATGGGCTCACCGAGCGGAGCGGGCAGGTCATCGCCGGCCAATTGCACCGCGGGAGCCGGGTCAGCAGGTGGTGCGGGCTCCGCGGGCGGCGGCGGCGCGGGCGCGTCGGCGGGAGGCGCGGCCAGCGGTGCGGGCTCGCCGTTGACTCCGGGTGCGTCCAGCGGCGCGTTCATCGCGGCCGGAGCAGGGACCTCGCGGGGCGTCGCGCCCGACAGTGGGTGACCACACACCGGCCAGGCACCGCGACCCTGGGTCGCCAGCACTCGCTCAGCGACGGCAATCTGTTGTTCCCTGGTGGCCAGCTGGGCGGTCGGGGCGTACTGGCCACCGCCATGCGCGGCCCAGGTGCCTTGGGTGAACTGCAAGCCACCGAGGTAGCCGTTGCCGGTGTTGATCGCCCAATTGCCACCGGACTCGCAACGGGCTACCAGATCCCATTCGCCGTCGGTGGCCGCGGCCGCCTGGCCGGCCAGAGCGATGCTGCCGCCACCGAGCACCGCGCCGGTAAAGGCGATTTTGGCGACGCTGACGCTCGACGTGGTGGGCTTACGGTGACGTCCGCTCATACGTTCGGTAATTCCTCTCTGTACGCGCCTACGAGGTCAGCTGTCGGGTTCGGGTTGGAGAGGTCACCCGGCCGGCGTCGTACTTCGGTGAGACGGCGTCGGCTTCACCCCAAGGAGCCGCTAACGGCCCCGGTCCGATCTCGGCGGACCCGGTGGGTCCCCCGCCTCCATCCGCGGTCGGAATCCCTCGCCTATTGGATGGAGCTCGGCGCGCTATAGAGAGGGAGGGCAAGTCACTTGGGTTGGTTGACGAGCCTCCCGAGACGGTAGCGGCTTCAGACGATCTCGTCACGTGCGAGAAAAAATGGCGTTTCGCTCACAGTCGCCGGGCAAAACGCCAGGAACGATAGGTGTTTGCGCAGCTCATAGCATCTCTACATCAGAGCGTGGCCGGGTTGTTATCGTTCCGTTACGTGAGAAAGGTCACAGTTTCATCCGCCGGCGAAGGGCGGGAGTATGTCAAGCGTGTTGCCTGCGGACAACGCTGTGGCGTCATCTCGGACGGCAATTCCGTCGCAGAGGTAGGAACATCGGCTCAACACCGTCGCAAGGCGAGTGCCCCGGACGGCTAGGTCGTCGACCAACTCCGCCACTGTGGCGCCGGTCCGCAGCGTCACCGTTTCCGATTCGGTACCCGCGGCTGCCCGCGCTGCCGCGAAATAGCGGACAGTCACCTTAATTCCGGCGGGTTCATCGGGCACCTGCGCCATCGGGTTAGCCACCGATGGCGCTCATCGGGCGGTCGGGCTGGATGAAATCCGGGTCGTTGATGCCGTGGCCGGCAGGCTTGCCCCACATCGCGGCCCGCCATGCCGCCTCGATCGCGTCGTCGTCAGCACCACCGCGCAGCAGGCTGCGAAGGTCGGTCTCCTCCGTGGCGAAAAGGCAGCTGCGGATTTGGCCGTCGGCAGTCAGCCGCGTGCGGTCACACGTTGAGCAGAAGGCGTGCGAGACCGAGGCGATGACCCCGAACTTTCCAGTCGGCGTGTTCGGGCCCGAGTCGACCAGCCAGAGCTCGGCGGGGGCTGAACCGCGCGGCGCCGGGTCAGGCCGCAGCCGGAAGTGCGGCCGCAGCGCAGCCAGCACGTCGTCCGCGCTCAGCGCGGCGTTCCGGCGCCACCGGTGCCCCGCGTCCAGCGGCATCTGCTCGATGACCCGCAATTGGTACCCGTTCTCGAGGCAGAAGCGCAGCAGCTCGACGACATCCTCGCGGCCGGAGCCGGGGTCGAGCACGGCATTCACCTTGACCGGCGCCAGACCGGCTTCCTTGGCGGCGGCCAGGCCGGCCAGAACGTCAGCAAGCCGGTCCCGGCGGGTGATGGCCGCGAAATGAGCGCGGTTCACGCTGTCCATCGATACGTTGACGCGGTCCAGGCCGGCTTCTGCCAGAGCGGTTGCCCGCCGCGCCAGGCCGGCGCCATTGGTCGTCAGTGAGATTTCCGGGCGGGGCAGCAGTTTGGCCGCTGCCGCGACCATCTGTTCGAGGTGGCGGGCCAAGAGCGGCTCGCCACCGGTAAACCGCACGTTGGTGACGCCGAGTCGGGTGACGGCGATATGCATCAGCCTGGCCAGCTCGTTGGGTTGCAGCAGTTGCTCGCCGGGCAGCCAGTTCAGGCCCTCTTCCGGCATGCAGTAGCTGCATCGCAGATTGCAGCGGTCGGTCAGCGACACTCGCATATCGGTCGCGACCCGGCCGAACGTGTCCAGCAAAGGGCCGTCGCCGGGTACGTCTCGCGAGACGCTACGGGCCTGCATACGGCCGGGCACCGTCGGCACACCCAGCGCGGTCAGCGTCATGCGGGCACCCGTCCGGGAGTGGAATCGATCGCAACGATGTCTTTGCCCAGCGGCACCAACGACACCGGGATCAGCTTGAGATTGGCCAGCGCCAGCGGAATGCCGATGATCGTGACAGCCATCGCCGCCGCGCTCACCAAGTGCCCGATTGCCAGCCAGATCCCGAACAGCAGTACCCAGATGATGTTGCCGACCAGGGCGCCGGTCCCGGCGGTTGGCTTTTCCACGATCGTTCGGCCGAACGGCCACAACGCGTATGACGCGATGCGCAGCGCCGCGAAGCCGAACGGGATAGTGACGATGAGGAGGAAGCAGACAAGTGCCGCGACCAGGTATCCGAGGGCCAACCAGAGGCCGCCGAAAACCAGCCAGATAACGTTCAGGATCAGGCGCATAATCTCCTCCAGTGGTAGTGCCAGCCTACCCAGTACCGGGTAAACAGGGGTGCTCGCCGGGCAACCATCCGAGTAGGATCTGAGATCGTCATCGCGTCCTGCGCATGCGGGACGCGTCTTCTGTTGCAAACCCAGTGATCCGTCAGACAAGCAGGTGAGAGCAGTGCCGACCGGCAAGGTGAAGTGGTACGACTCCGACAAGGGGTTCGGCTTCCTGTCGCAGGAGGATGGCGAGGACGTCTATGTCCGTTCCTCGGCGTTGCCCGCGGGTGTCGAGGGGCTCAAAGCGGGGCAGCGCGTTGAGTTCGGCGTCGCTTCCGGGCGGCGCGGACCGCAGGCACTGAGCCTCAAACTGCTCGACCCACCGCCCAGCCTCTCCCGGACGCGCCGTGAGGCGCCGGCCGAGCACAAACACAGCCCCGATGAGCTGCACGGCATGGTCGAGGACATGATCACGTTGCTCGAAAGCACGGTGCAGCCGGAACTGCGCAAGGGTCGTTACCCGGATCGCAAGACGGCCCGCCAGATCTCCGAGGTGGTCAAAGCGGTGGCGCGGGAGTTCGAGGCCTAGCTCGACGATGGTGCGCGCGGCGGAGCGTTGTACGTGCGGTACAAAGCTACCGGCGCGTAACTTCGACAGCGCAACGTCGTAGTATTCGGGCAAGCACCAGGTACTCAACCTTCGGTGCGATTCGCGCGCGAGGAGACGGCGATGGCACAGCAAGCTCAGGTCACCGAGGAGCAAGCGCGGGCGCTTGCCGAGGAATCACGCGAAAGTGGTTGGGATAAACCGTCCTTCGCCAAGGAGCTGTTCCTCGGTCGGTTTTCTTTGGAGCTCATACATCCCTTCCCCCGGCCGTCCGACGCCGAGGAGGCTCGCACCAACGCGTTTCTGGGCAAGCTGCGGGAATTTCTCGACACCGTCGACGGCAGCGTCATCGAGCGCGATGCCCAGATTCCCGACGAATATGTGAAGGGCCTGGCCGAACTGGGCTGTTTCGGCATGAAGATACCGTCCGAGTACGGCGGCCTGAACATGTCGCAAGTCGCCTACAACAGGGTACTGATGATGGTTGGGAGCGTTCACTCCAGTCTTGGCGCGTTGCTGTCGGCGCATCAGTCGATCGGGGTGCCAGAACCACTCAAGCTTGCCGGAACACCGGAACAGAAGCAGAAGTTCTTGCCGCGGTGTGCTGCCGGCGCGATATCAGCGTTTCTGCTCACCGAACCGGATGTGGGCTCTGATCCGGCGCGCATGGCCTCGACCGCGACGCCCGTTGACGATGGACAGGCTTACGAGCTAGAGGGCGTGAAGTTGTGGACCACCAATGGCGTGGTTGCCGAACTGCTGGTAGTCATGGCCCGGATACCCCGCAGTGAAGGGCACCGAGGCGGAATCAGCGCATTCGTCGTCGAGGCTGATTCACCGGGGATCACCGTGGAGCGACGCAACCAGTTCATGGGACTGCGCGGTATCGAGAACGGGGTCACCCGGCTGCACCGCGTCCGAGTGCCCAGCGAAAACCTGATCGGCCGGGAGGGCGACGGTCTGAAGATTGCGCTGACCACACTCAACGCCGGACGGCTGTCGTTGCCGGCGATAGCTAACGGGGTCAGCAAGCAGGCGCTGAAAACAGCGCGGGAATGGTCCCGCGAGCGGGTGCAGTGGGGCAGGCCGGTCGGCGAACACGAAGCCGTCGCCAGCAAGATCTCATTCATTGCCGCCACCAGCTACGCGCTCGATGCGGTGGTCGAACTGTCCAGTCAGATGGCCGACGAAGGTCGCAACGACATCCGGATCGAGGCGGCGCTGGCCAAATTGTGGTGCAGCGAGATGGCCTGCCTTGTCGCCGATGAGTTGCTGCAGATCCGCGGTGGCCGGGGCTACGAGACTGCCGAGTCTCTCGCCGCACGCGGTGAGCGCGCAGTACCGGTGGAGCAAATGGTGCGGGACCTGCGGATCAATCGCATCTTCGAAGGTTCAAGTGAAATCATGCGGCTGCTCATCGCCCGTGAGGCAGTCGACGCCCACCTGACTGCCGCCGGTGATCTCGCGAACCCTAAAGCCGATTTGCGCGAGAAGGCTGCCGCGGCGGTCGGCGCGAGCGGTTTCTATGCAAAGTGGTTGCCACAGCTGGTTTTTGGCGAAGGCCAACGGCCCACGGCGTACAACGAGTTCGGCCCACTCGCGTCCCACCTGCGGTTTGTCGAACGCTCCACACGCAAGCTGGCCCGCAACACCTTCTACGGGATGGCGCGCTGGCAGGCCAGTCTGGAGCAAAGGCAGGGATTCCTCGGTCGCATCGTCGATATTGGTGCCGAGTTGTTTGCCATGTCGGCGGCGTGCGTCCGGGCTGAGGCCCAGCGGGTCGCGGATCCGACCATGGGTCAACAGGCATACGAGCTGGCCGAAGCGTTCTGCGAGCAAGCGACCCTGCGGGTCGAGGCGCTGTTCGACGCGTTGTGGACCAACACCGACAGCAGCGATGTTCGGCTGGCAGCCGACGTGCTGGAGGACCGTTACACCTGGCTGGAGCAGGGGATAGTCGATCAGTCGGAGGGCACCGGACCGTGGATCGCGCACTGGGAACCGGGTCCGTCCACCGAGACCAATCTGGCTCGGCGGTTTCTGAAGGCGTCACCATCCACTGAGGCGAAACTGTGAGGCGCCGCTCATGGCCTCCTATGTTGCCGGGACGGGTGAATTCAACCGCGACACCAACTACATCACCACTCGCATCACCGCCGACGGGCGTGACGGCTATCCGGTAGAGGCGGGCCGCTATCGGCTTGTCGTTGCCCGTGCCTGTCCGTGGGCAAACCGCAGCATCATCGTCCGGCGGCTGCTGGGCCTGGAACAGGTCCTCTCCATTGGATTTTGCGGCCCTACCCATGACCAGCGCAGTTGGACGTTCGACCTGGATCTCGGCGGCGTAGACCCGGTACTCAAGATTCCACGGCTGCAAGACGCCTACTTCAAGCGTTTCCCGGACTACCCCAAAGGCATCACCGTCCCGGCGATCGTCGACGTCCCTACCGGCGCCGTGGTCACCAATGATTTCGCTCAGATGACCCTGGATTTCTCCACGGAGTGGACCGCTTACCACCGCGACGGCGCACCGCAGCTGTACCCCGAGGAGCTGCGCGCCGAGATCGACGAGGTGAGCAAGAGGATCTACACCGAGATCAACAACGGGGTATACCGGTGCGGGTTTGCCGGCTCACAGCAGGCCTACGAGGCGGCCTACGACCGGTTGTTCACCGCGCTGGACTGGGTAAGCGATCGGCTGGCCACGCAGCGATACCTCGTGGGCGACACCATCACCGAGGCCGATGTGCGGCTGTTCACCACGCTGGCCCGCTTCGACCCGGTCTACCACGGGCATTTCAAGTGCAACCGGTGCAAGCTCAGCGAGATGCCGGTGTTGTGGGCGTACGCCCGCGACCTGTTCCAGACACCAGGTTTCGGTGATACCACCGACTTCGTCCAGATCAAGCAGCACTACTACATCGTGCACGCTGACATCAACCCCACCCGCATCGTGCCCAAGGGCCCGGAGCTGGCTGGCTGGCTGACCCCACATGGCCGGGAAGCTTTGGGGGGCAGACCTTTCGGCGATGGTACGCCGCCCGGTCCGCCGGTCGAGGGCGAGCGGGTGCCGGCCGACCGCGGCGCGTAAGCTGCGGGAGCCCAGCGCCGACTTGTTCGGCGAAAGCATGCCTTTCGGCCCAACAACAAGACGTTCGGCGGCGGGTCAGGGTGGGCAACCGGCGGCGAGGGTGGCAAGGCTTCCTCGACGCACGGGGTGGCGCGGCTGCTTGAGGACCCGCATCTGGGTCGTCAGAAGATAAGGCGCACCGACCATTCCGCGTGCGGGACGTCGCGCAATTCACCTGAGTAGTCGAGAACCAACGTCAGCAACTGCACTACTATCCCGGTCAGCCGGCCGCGTTGCGGGTCGACTGTGGGCACGGTGACCGCCAGCCGGGTGTTCGGCCGGAACAGGGTGGCGGTGGCGTTGGCGGGATCCTCATATAACTGCAGCAGTCGCCAGGGTGCGCGGGAAATGGCCTCTGGTACCGAGAGCTGCACGGGATAGCGTTCGCTCACGGGCAGTTCGCCCTGCGCCTGCGGTGTCTGACAGTCGTCGAGCCGGAGCACGTTGCAATACATGTACGGCCCTACCCGGGTCAGGTGCCCGTGCGAGTACACGCTGATCACGGGTCGTTGCGGACCGGGCTCGCGCACCAGCAGCCACGCGCCGGCCCCGGCCCCGGCGGAGAGCACTAGCACCGCCACCGCGATCAGCACCGCCACAACGCGCTTCACTCGGGCATCATCGCGGCGCCGCGGCGCGTACCCTCCTGCTCGACCATGACGGGTCGATTGCCTCCTAGCCCGGGGATCAGCGAGTCGCCCCGGAAGCTGACCACAGTCTGGGCCAGCCCCAGGATCAGCAGGGCGCTGACCGCGGTGAAGCCGACCCACAACTCGGTGTACACCAACACGCCGACCGCGCCTCCCAGCACCCATGCCAGCTGCAGTGTCGACTCCGAACGCCCGAACCCCGATGCCCGCGATTCCTCAGGCAGATCGTGTTGCAACGCGGCGTCCAGCGAGGCCTTCGAAATTGCGCTGGACCCCGAGGTGATCAGGGTGGCAACGGCGGCCGCCGCCAGGTTGCCGGCCACTGCGGCCGCCAACGCGGCCGCGCTTACCACCACGGTGCAGCGCACCACCAGCACTGCCGGCCTGCCCAGTTGCAGGCGTGCGCTGGTGAAATTGCCGGCGAAATTGCCGATTGCGGCCGCGGCGCCAATGATGCCCAGGATGGCCAGCTGTCCCCACCCGTCGGCGTCATGCGCCTTTGCGACAAACGCCGGATACAAGAACAGGAAGCCCACCATCACCTTGATGGTGCAGTTACCCCACAACGAGGTAATGATGTTGCGGCCGAAGGGCTGTCGAAGTGTTCCGCCGAGGTTCTTGACTTCCTCCGGCCAGCTCCGCCTCAGCTTGCCGCTATCCTGGTGATAGCTCAGAGTGGCTGGGACTTCGCCGGCGGTCACCTCGACCCAGCGCGGAATCCGCATCGACAGCGTGGCCCCGGTGATCGTGATCGCGACGACGACGAACAGCGCGCCCGGGAGCTCGAACAAGCGGGTACACCCGAACTCGACGCCGGCTGCAATGGCGCCGCCCGCGATGGTGCCGCCGAGCAGACCGAACACGGTCAGCCGGGAGTTGACCCGCACCAAATCGATCGTTGGCGGCATCACCCTTGGTGTCATCGCGCTACGCAGCACGCTGAATGACTTCGAGAACACCATCATGGCCAGCGCGCAGGGATACAGCACCCACGACGGGAAGCTGCCGGTGGCGCCGTCGTAGTTCATGATCAACACCACAGCCAACGCGGTCCGAAGCCCGAATGACATCGCCAGCGCGACGCGACGGCCATGCTGCAGCCGGTCCAGTGCCGGACCGATGAGCGGTGCGATCACCGCGAACGGTGCGATGGTGATCAATAGGTACAGCGCGACTTTTGACTTGCTCTCCCCGCTGGCCGCTGCAAAGAAGAGCGTGTTGGCCAGGGCAACGGCCATTGCGGAGTCGACCGCGAAGTTCGCCATCACCGGCCAAGTCAGCGCAGTCAGCCCCGACTTGTCGGCACCGTCGGCAGTGGCGGCCCGCTGGACCAGCGAATACATCCGGGAGCCCATTTCGCGGCTGCGCATCGCCGCGGCGCGGGTGACGGTGATCCGTTCCCCGCTGCCGAAATCAGGGGGTGGGGGCGGCCCGCTGTTACGTTCGGGCTCCGGCCGGTGGCTCAGCGGCGGGAGGTAGCGGTTGGCGCTGGGCATCGGCGGCGGGCGGCGCGATCGGCGATAGTCGGAATCGTCAGCCGGGTAGTTCGCCAACCCCGGGTGCTCATTGGTCGATCCGTTGCGGGTCCGGCGGCCCGGAGTTGGGGCCATACGGCCCGGATGATCACGCCGCCGTCCAGACACGAATCAATTCTGTCCTATGTCGACTCCCCGCGTATGCAACCGGGTGTGGCTCGCCAACCGTGTCTTCCGGCAGTATTGGATAGGCATCACAGAGAGGGGAGAGCGTGACCGGACCCATCCAGGAATCCGCCGTGGCGACTGTGGCCGAGTGGCCTGAAGGGTTGGCGCCGGTCCTCACGGGCGCGGCCGACCAGGCCAGGGCGGCTGTCGGGGAGTTCAGCGGCCCGGACGCGGTCGGAGACTACCTGGGCGTCAGCTACGAAGATCCGAATACCGCCACCCACCGGTTCCTGGCGCATCTGCCCGGCTACCAGGGATGGCAGTGGGCCGTCGTCGTCGCTACCCATGCCGGTGCCGACCACGCCACGATCAGCGAGGTGGTGCTGATCCCAGGGCCCACTGCGCTGCTGGCGCCTGACTGGGTGCCGTGGGAGCAACGGGTGCGGCCGGGCGACTTGGGCCCGGGAGACCTGCTGGCGCCGGCACGGGACGACCCGCGGCTGGTGCCCGGCTACACCGCCAGTGGTGACGAGCAGGTCGACGAGACCGCCCCCGAGTTCGGGCTGGGCCGGCGCTGGGTGATGAGCGCATGGGGCCGGTCGGCGGCGGCCGAACGATGGCACGACGGCGAATATGGTCCCGGCTCATCGATGTCGCGGTCGACCAAACGAGTGTGCCGCGACTGCGGTTTCTTTCTGCCGCTCGCCGGATCGCTCGGCGCGATGTTCGGGGTATGCGGTAACGAACTGTCCGCCGACGGACATGTCGTCGACAAGCGATACGGCTGCGGCGCCCACTCCGACACCCCCGCGCCGGCGGGTGGCGGCTCGCCAATGTATGAGCCATACGACGACGGGGTGCTGGACATCATGGAGAAGCCGGCAGAGTCGACGGACTAGCCTTTCTCGGCGGCAGCCTTTATGTTTGCCAGCGAGGTGTTCATGCCGTCGACCAATTCGCGTTCGAAATTCGTGTTCCCTCCGAGGAGTGCGTTCACCGACATGCTCGAAAACGCGCTGACGCCGTTTTCGGCGTGGCGGCTCTCGGTCACCCGGGTGCCCTCGCCATTTGGCTCGAGTTCGTAGCTCCATATGGTGCGGTTGGTGTCGACCCGGAACGCCAGCTTCTTATCCGGGATGACTTCAACAACTGTGCACGTGGTGGGCCAGAACAGGCGTTTGCGGCGGTTGAAATTGAGGGTGCGGGTGCCCTGGCGTAGCGGACCGAACGACCTCATCCAACGGCACTGCGGGCTCCACTGCGGCATTCGCCGGAAATCAGATATCAGCGCCCAGACCTTCGAAGCCGGCGCCTCGATATCAATTTGCGCTTGTAATAGCGGGGCTACCATTCGTCCTCCCGG
Source organism: uncultured Actinomycetota bacterium (assembly GCA_963763005.1). Lineage (GTDB taxonomy): Bacteria > Actinomycetota > Actinomycetes > Mycobacteriales > Mycobacteriaceae > Mycobacterium. The sequence continues at coordinate 107,186 of CAVXMI010000001.1, read as the reverse complement.
GCATGCAATTTTTCTTCGAACGATTTATTTCTGGTCGAGGTAGGTTTCGAGTCCGGCCTGCGCGCCGCGTGCGCCACGGCGGGCAGCGGCAAGTTGCCAGACGAAGATGCCGGTGCCGAGCAATCCTACTCCCAGCCCGGCCATTGCCACCGGACGCCAACTTTCGAGGCTAGGTACGAGGAATGCGGCCGCCGCGGCGCCCAGCCAGGCCAGCGCGCCGACCACGATGACCGGCCAAACCTCGAGCAGCACGGCCGGTAGCGGCGGCGGCTCGGAGCTCTGGTCGGGTTCCACACTCATCGCGTTTCAACATAGCCCGGCGACGATGCGGGCCGCTGGGCGGCCTGAGGAGAAGCTGGGCAATCCGGCCCGGCCCGGCGACGATGCGGGCCGCTGGGCGGCCTGAGGAGAAGCTGGGCAATCCGGCCCGGCCCGGCGACGATGCGGGCCGCTGGGCGGCCTGAGGAGAAGCTGGGCAATCCAGCCCGGCCCGGCGACGATGCGGGCCCGAACGGACCTGGCCAAACCCCTGAGACGCACGACGGCCTCCGCGCTGTCTTGTCACATCCGCCACATTGGCCGCTGCCGCGAGAGCGGCTCGTTTTGCCCGCCTAAGCGCGACAAGGCGTGGGGTGCCACCGGGCGTCCTCGGCGCGTCGGCGATGTGTCGCGCTTAGGCGGGCAAATCGTGTGCCTCCCGGCGCAGGAACTCATGTGACAGCTGCGACCAAAGCGGCGCCGGTGGGCAGCGGTGCGTTGGGCTTCCGGGCCCCGGCGACGATTGCAGGCCGCGCAAGCGGCCTGGGGAGAGCCTGGCAATCGTTTGCCGTTATGACCGCGAGTCCCTGGGTTCCGTTGTAACCTCGCGCTGTGCCTGACAGCGATGCGCGGCTGGCCAGCGACTTGTCGTTGGCAGTCATGCGGCTGGCTCGCCAACTGCGATTTCGGAACCCGTCATCGCCGGTGTCGCTGTCTCAGCTGTCGGCATTGACGACCTTGGCCAATGAGGGCGCGATGACGCCCGGTGCGTTGGCGATCCGTGAACGGGTCCGGCCGCCGTCGATGACCCGGGTGATCGCTTCCTTGGCCGACATAGGCTTGGTGGATCGCGCCCCGCACCCCGTCGACGGCCGGCAGGTGCTGGTTTCGGTGTCCGAATCCGGCGCCGAGTTAGTCAAGGCGGCTCGGCGGGCCCGCCAGGAGTGGCTGGCCGAGCGGCTCGCGACGCTGGACAGCGACAAACGTGACACCCTGCGCAACGCCGCCGATCTGATCTTGGCTCTGGTCGACGAAAGCCCGTGAGTGCACACGGTTGTGTTCCAGACGTCGATGTTCAGGATGTCAGCGATCCCGATGACCCGCGGCTCGACGATTTCCGCGATCTGAACAGCATCGACCGCCGCCCCGATCTGCCGACCGGCAAGGGCTTGGTGATCGCCGAGGGTGTGCTGGTCGTGCAGCGCATGCTGGTGTCCCGGTTCACCCCGCGTGCACTGCTCGGTACCGACCGCAGGCTGGCCGAGCTCAAGGATGACTTGGCCGGCGCCGGGGCGCCGTACTATCGAGCCTCCGCGGATGTCATGGCGCAGGCTGTCGGGTTCCACCTCAATCGTGGGGTGCTGGCCGCCGCGAGTCGGGTGGCGGAGCCAAGCGTTGCGCAGGTGGTCGAAGGCGCCCGCACCGTCGCGGTGCTCGAGGGAGTCAACGACCACGAGAACCTGGGCTCGATCTTCCGCAACGCGGCGGGACTGGGTGTGGACACGGTGGTCTTCGGCAGCGGTTGCGCTGATCCGCTCTACCGTCGCGCGGTCCGGGTCTCCATGGGCCATGCGTTGTTGGTCCCGTATGCACGGGCAATCGACTGGCCCTCCGACCTGGTGATGCTGAAAGAAAAGGGCTTCCGGCTGCTGGCGATGACTCCGCGAGGCGATGCGTGCGCGCTGCCGGCGGCGATGGACGCGGTGCGAGATGAACCGATTGCGTTGCTGGTGGGTGCCGAGGGCCCGGGCCTGACAGCGGCCGCTCTGCGAATAAGCGATATGCGGGTGCGCATCCCGATGTCGCGGGGTACAGACTCGCTCAACGTCGCGACGGCGGCCGCGCTGGCGTTCTATGAGCGGGTTAGGCTCGCCCCGTGACCGACGAGCGCGGCGAGCGCGACCAATCCCAGCCCTGGGCAACGGGTTTGGCGGTGGCCGGTTTCGTCGCCGCAGTTACCGGAGCCGGGGTCGTGGTGCTGAGTCTCGGGCTGATCCGGGTGCATCCGTTGTTGGCCGTCGGCCTCAACGTCGTGGCAGTCGGCGGGCTGGCGCCGACCCTGTGGGGCTGGCGGCGCACCCCGGTACTGCGCTGGTTTGTGCTGGGTGCAGGAGTAGGCGTGGCGGGCGCTTGGCTGACATTGCTCGCCCTGACGGCATTGGGGAGTGGCTAGCGCTGCCCGCCTGAACGCACGCCGAGCAGCACATCCTCCCAAGCCGGTATGGCCGGCTTGCCCCGTCGGCTGCTGACCGGTTGTTCGGACGGCGCCGCGGGCGCTGGCTGCGCGGGCTCGTCGAAGTCGAGGCGGGCCACCTGCGCCAACGGCCGCAGCGGGCGGTTGAAGTCGGGGTCGATCAGCTCACTGGCCGCGTCGTCGATCGCGGTGGCCGTTCCGCCATGGGCGCCCGGAGTGAAACGGAAATGCGCCAAGTTGTCGGAGCGGCCGGCCTTCCAAGCAAGCTGCACCGTCCAGCGGCTGTCTTCGTTGCGCCAGGCGTCCCAGCTGAGTCTGTCGGGGTTGAGGCCACGCGTCACCAGGGCTGCGGTGACGGTTTCCAGCAGTGTCAGCACCGCCGGGCCGTCGGCCAGGATTGGGTGTGCGGCCGTTGCCAGCTCTGCGGCGCGGTATCGTTCCAGCAACACCGGGTTGGCGAACCGCTGAACCCGCGCGATGTCGGAGCCCGACGCGGCAGCTATCTGTTCGACAGACGCTCCGGCGCGGATCCGGGCCTGAATTTCCTTGGGGCTCAGCATGTTGGTGACTTCGATGTCGAGCTGCGGTTGCTCCGGCGGTAGCGCGTCACCACTCAACGCGGCCCGCAGTCGGTCGTCGGCCGGCAGTCTGAAATTTTCGGCTGAGTTGGCACCCTCGCAGAGGATGTATTTGCCGTCGGCATCGAGCCCAACCACTTTGAGTTCCCGCATGGCTTCTCCTCGCCGGCTCCGTGCAGATCAGCACCGGACCCGTTAAGTGCGCACTTTAGTGCAGCGGACGCCCGCAACCCGTGCTGACACGCTGGACGGTTGCGCGCTGATGACCACCAGGTTAAAGACGCTCGACCACCCAGTCGATGCACTCGGTGAGGGCGCTGACGTCATCGGGTTCCACCGCCGGGAACATCCCGACCCGCAACTGGTTGCGGCCCAGTTTGCGGTACGGCTCGGTGTCGACGATGCCGTTTGCCCGCAAGCTCTTGGCGACGGCCGCAGCATCTACGTCGTCGACGAAGTCGATCGTGCCCACCACCTGCGAACGCAGGGCCGGGTCGGTGACGAACGGCGTGGTGTAGGACCGCTCCTGCGCCCATGAGTACAACCGCTGTGCCGAGTCCGCCGTGCGCTTGACGGCCCAGTCCAGCCCGCCGTTACCCAACAGCCAGTCGAGCTGTTCGGCCAGCAGGGCCAGCGTGGCGATCGCCGGTGTGTTGTACGTCTGGTTCTTCCCGCTGTTCTCGATCGCTATTGGCAGCGACAGGAAGTCGGGAACCCAGCGACCGGACGCGGCGATGGCCTCGACGCGGGCCAGCGCGGCCGGGCTCATGATGGCCAGCCACAGGCCGCCGTCGCTGGCGAAGTTCTTCTGGGGCGCGAAGTAGTAGGCATCGGCCTCGGTGATGTCCACCGGAAGGCCACCGGCGCCGGAGGTGGCGTCGATGACGACCAGTGCGTCGCTCGAGTCGGCGGGACGGCGCACCGGCACCGCGACCCCGGTCGACGTCTCGTTGTGGGCCCAGGCGATCACGTCGACTGACGGGTCGGCCTGCGGCTCGGGCGCGGTGCCGGGATCGGACTTGATGATGATCGGGTCGCCGACGAACGGATTCTTGGCGACGCCCGAAGCGAACTTCGCGCTGAACTCGCCGTAGGCCAGGTGCAGCGAGCGCCTGTCGATCAACCCGAAAGCGGCGGCATCCCAGAACGCCGTCGCGCCACCGTTGCCAAGAATGACCTCGTAACCGTCCGGCGCCGAGAAAAGCTCGGACAGCCCCGACCGCACCCGGCCGACCAGATTCTTGATCGGTGCCTGCCGGTGCGAGGTGCCCAACAATGCCGCCGCGGTGGTGGTCAGCGCCTGCAATTGCTCGGGCCGGACCTTTGACGGGCCGCAGCCGAAACGGCCGTCGCGGGGTTTGAGGTCAGCGGGAATCTCGAGGGAAGTTGTGAGCTGGTCAGCCATGGTCATCAGGGTAGTGAGCCGTATCGGACCGGCGACCAAGCGGGCCAAATAATGCCTGGCTGAGGCACCTGATGTGAGCCAGTCCACACTCGATGTGGCGCGCTGTGGGTTAGGCCACAGCGGCGCCGAGGGGTCTAGATAATTCCCGGTACCGGCGGTACCGTGTTCGTCACACGTCCGAATGTAAACCTCATTGGGGAGGCTTCAAATGGCCAGGACGCGCATGGTTCGGCGCTGGCGCCGCAATATGGAGGTGCGGGAGGACGCTGAGTACGTGGACATGCTCGCCACACTGTCCGAGGGGTCTGTGCGGCGAAACTTCAACCCGTACACCGATATCGATTGGGAGTCACCGGAGTTCGCTGTCACAGACAACGATCCCCGGTGGATCCTGCCGACGACCGACCCATTGGGGCGCCATCCCTGGTATCAGGCGCAATCGGAAGAACGCAAGATCAAGATCGGGATGTGGCGCCAAGCCAACGTTGCCAAAGTCGGGCTGCACTTCGAATCTATCCTGATCCGCGGCCTGATGAACTACACGTTCTGGGTCCCCAACGGGTCGCCGGAGTATCGGTACTGCTTGCACGAGTCGGTTGAAGAGTGCAACCACACCATGATGTTCCAGGAGATGGTCAACCGCGTCGGCGCCGACGTCCCCGGGATGCCACGGATGCTGCGCTGGGTTTCGCCGTTGGTGCCGCTGGTGGCCGGCCCGTTGCCGGTGGCGTTCTTCATCGGCGTGCTCGCCGGCGAGGAGCCGATCGACCACACCCAGAAAAACGTTCTGCGCGAGGGCAAGTCGCTGCACCCGATCATGGAGCGGGTGATGGCCATTCACGTGGCCGAGGAAGCTCGGCATATCTCATTCGCACACGAGTACCTGCGTAAGCGGTTGCCACACTTGACCCGGATGCAGCGGTTCTGGATCTCGCTGTACTTCCCGCTGACCATGCGGATGCTGTGCCAAGCGATCCTCGTGCCGCCCAAGGCATTCTGGCGGGAGTTCGACATCCCGCGTGAGGTCAGGAAGGAACTGTTCTTCCGGTCGCCGGAGTCGCGAAAGTGGTTGCGCGACATGTTCGCCGATGTTCGTATGCTGGCCTACGACACCGGGCTGATGAATCCTGTTGCACGGCTGACGTGGCGGATCTGCAAGATCAACGGTAAGCCCTCGCGCTACCGCAGCGAGCCGCAGCGCCAGCACCTGGCCGCCGCGCCGGCTGCGTAACGCTTCACGGGTTCTGTTTTATGCCGCACGTTATTACCCAGTCGTGCTGCAACGACGGGTCCTGCGTCTTCGCGTGCCCGGTGAATTGCATCCACCCGTCGCCGGACGAGCCGGGGTTCGCGACGTCGGAGATGCTCTATATCGATCCGGTGGCCTGTGTGGACTGCGGTGCCTGTGTGAGTGCCTGTCCGGTCGGCGCGATCGCTCCCGACACCAGGCTGGAGTCCAAGCAACTGCCATTCGTCGAGATCAACGCGTCGTATTATCCCGAGCGGCGCGCCGACGTGAAGCTACCGCCGACGTCGAAGCTGGCCCCGGTGATCCCGGCTGCGCAGGTGCACGCGCGCCGTCAGCCGCTCACGGTGGCCATTGTCGGGTCTGGGCCTGCGGCGATGTATGCGGCTGATGAGCTGTTGGTCCAGCATGGCGTGCAGGTCAACGTCTTTGAGAAGCTCCCCACGCCCTATGGGCTGGTGCGTGCCGGGGTGGCGCCAGACCACCTGAGCACCAAGAGGGTCACCCAGCTGTTCGACCGGGTCGTCCGCCATCGCAGATTCCGGTTCTACCTCAACGTCGAGATCGGTAAGCACCTGAGTCACGCCGAACTGCTGGCCCACCACCACGCTGCGCTGTATGCAGTCGGTGCGCCCGATGACCGTCGGCTGGATATCGACGGGATGGGTCTGCCGGGCACCGGTACCGCCACAGAGTTGGTCGCGTGGATCAACGGGCATCCCGACTTTGCCTATCTGCCAGTCGATCTCAACCACGAACGTGTCGTGATGATCGGCAACGGAAACGTCGCCCTTGATGTGGCGCGCATGCTTACTGCCGACCCGGACGACTTGGCCCGAACCGATATCGCCGACCATGCGCTGCAAGCGTTTCGCGCCTCGGCGGTCCGCGAGGTGGTTATCGCAGCCCGCCGAGGGCCTGCTTACTCGGCGTTCACCCTCCCCGAGCTGATCGGGCTCACAGCCGCGTCCGACATCGTGCTCGACCCGGACGACCACCAGCGGGTACTCGAGGATCTGGCGACCGTTTCTGACCCGTTGACCAGGAACAAGCTGGAGATCTTGAGCACCCTGGGCGACGGGTCGGCACCTGCATCGCGCCCGCGCATCCGGCTGGCCTATCGGCTCACGCCCCAGCGCGTCCTCGGCCACCAGCGGGCAACCGGCGTGGAGTTCTCGGTCACCGGAACCGACGAGGTGCGCCGGCTCGATGCGGGCCTGGTGCTGACGTCGATTGGCTACCGCGGCAAGCTGATTCGTGATCTGCCATTCGACGAGGCGGCGGCCGTCGTACCCAATGACGGTGGCCGCGTCGTCGACGGTACCGGACAGCCGGTGCCCGGCGCGTACGTCGCGGGCTGGATCAAGCGTGGGCCGACCGGATTCATCGGCACGAACAAATCATGCTCTTTCCAAACCGTTCAGGCGCTGGTGGCCGACTTCAATGCGGGCAAGCTGACCGACCCGGTCGCCAAACCGGCGTCGCTGGCCAAGCTGGTGGACGCCCGCCAGCCCGACGCCGTCGACTCCGCGGGGTGGCACGCCATCGATGCCGCCGAGGTTGCCCGCGGCAGTGACGGCGGACGGCCGCGCAACAAATTCACCGATGTCGCCGACATGCTCGCGGCGGCAGCCGCCGCGCCGCAGGCGGCGCCCCGACGACGCCGCCTGCTGACCCGGCTGCGTGACCTCGCTTGGCCGCTCGCGAACTAGTTACCCGCCTGCGCAGTCATCGCCTCCTGGATCTCCTCCATGCTGACCTCGCGTACCGGCTGTCCCAGTGACCAGTGGTGGCCGAACGGGTCGGCGACCACGCCGTAGCGGTCTCCCCAGAACTGATCCTCCAACGGGGTCACCACGGTGGCGCCGGCGTCCAGCGCCCGCTGGAACTTGGCGTCGACGTCGGTGACCGTCAGGTGGATGGTGACCGGGGTTCCGCCCAGTGACTCCGGGGTCATCGACTTGCCACCGCACGTCTGCGGAAAGTCGTCGTTGAGCATCACCGTGAAGCCGTTGATCTGTACTGCGGCGTGGATCAGCTTGCCATCGGGACCGGGCACCCGGCCCAGTTCGACGGCGTCAAAAGCCTCGACGTAGAAGTCGATCGCCGCAGCGGCGTCGCCGACGACGAGGTGTGGGGACAGAGCGGGCTTGACGTTGATCGCCATGGTGCCTCCTTGTTGTTGGTGTACCTGGCCAGTTCCAGGCAGGGACCGGCGCACAGATATCGACCCCGGCCGCGATGAAAAATCATCGCGGTGGGTCCATTTAATGCGGGACACCGACAACTTTTTTCCGCCGTCGTCAGGCGGTGGTGAGAACCCTGTCCCAGCCTTCGACAGATTCCGGGCTGCGCGGCGCCGGACCCACGTAAATGGCCGACGGACGGACCAGCTTGCCGAGTCGCTTCTGCTCGAGAATGTGGGCGCACCACCCCGCGGTTCGCCCACAGGTGAACATTGCCGGCATCATGTTGGCCGGCACCCGGGCGAAGTCCAGGATGACCGCGGCCCAGAACTCGACGTTGGTCTCGATGGGGTGGTCGGGACGGCGCTCCCGCAGTTCGGCCAGTGCAGCCTGCTCGAGCGCCACTGCGACCTCGTGGCGCGGCGCGCCCAGTCGCTCGGCGGCCGCTCGCAGCACCCGCGCCCGCGGGTCCTCCGCGCGGTAGACCCGGTGCCCGAAGCCCATCAGCTTCTCCCCGCGGTCCAGCACACCCTTCACCAGACCGCGGGCGTCGCCGGTGCGCTCCACCTCTTTGAGCATCGGCAAAACTCGGGCCGGTGCCCCACCGTGCAGCGGCCCGCTCATCGCCCCGATTGCCCCGGACAGCGCTGCGGCCACGTCGGCACCAGTCGAGGCGATCACCCGTGCGGTGAAGGTCGAGGCGTTCATGCCGTGCTCGGCGGCCGATACCCAGTAGGCGTCAATGGCCTCGATATGCCTGGGGTCCGGCTCGCCTTGCCATCGGGTCATGAAACGTGCCGTGACCGTTTGGCATTCATCGATGATTCGCTGCGGCACCGCAGGCTGGTAGATGCCGCGTGCGGACTGTGCGACATAGGACAGCGCCATCACCGACGCCCGGGCCAGCTGTTCACGGGCCGTCGCCTCATCGATGTCGAGCAGCGGTGCGTACCCCCAGATGGGCGCCAGCATTGCCAGGCCCGCCTGCACGTCGACACGCACATCGCCGGTGTGAATCGGCAGGGGGAACGGCTCGGCCGGGGGCAGGCCGCTGCCGAACTGACCGTCAACCAACAAAGCCCACGCGTCACCGAACGTGACCCGCTGGCTCACCAGATCCTCGATATCGACACCACGGTAGCGCAGCGCGCCACCATCTTTATCCGGCTCGGCGATCTCGGTGGTGAAGGCCACCACGCCGTTGAGGCCAGGGACAAAATCTTGGGGGACCAAAGTCATGGGAAAATTCTCGCACCCCACTTCCGGGTGGACGCTACCGGCCGGTAGCAACCCCGGTACCGTTGTCACGATGAGCGGACCAGACGACCAGCACCTGGCCGGGATGCGAGTGGAGTACGGGTCCGTCGAGAAGGACGGCAGCCCCGACCTGGACGCGGACTGGCTGGCTGACGGTTGGGTTGCGTTGTTCCGCAAGTGGATTGACGACGCTGAACGTGCCGGAGTTGCCGAGCCAAACTCTATGGTGCTGGCTACCGTTGCAGCAGGCAGGCCGGTCAGCCGATCGGTCTTGTGCAAGAGCGCCGACGAGTCCGGGATCACCTTTTTCACCAACTATGACTCGGCCAAGGGCGCCGAACTGGCGGCGACGCCGTACGCGTCGGTGACTTTCCCCTGGTACCAGCTGGGTCGGCAGATCCACATCCGCGGCCCGGTGAGCCAGGTCGATCCGCAGGTGACCGAGGAGTACTGGTCCAAGCGGCCGCGCGGTTCGCAGCTGGGCGCGTGGGCGTCGCACCAGTCGCAGCCGATCGCGTCGCGTGCGGCGCTGCTCGACCAACTTGCGGAGGTGACTGCGCGCTTCGCCGACTCAGAGCGCATCCCGGTGCCACCGAACTGGGGCGGCTACCTCATCGCGCCTGAGGTGGTGGAATTCTGGCAGGGCCGGGAAGACCGGGTGCACAATCGGATTCGGGTCATCGGCGGTCATATCGAGCGCCTGCAACCCTGAGTCCGCCCGGCGACCATGCGCGCCGTGTAGTGGCGTCGCTGCCGTTGTGGCCGCAGGCCGTGCTGTCGCTTAACGACGTCTGGGTGGTGCTGTGCCTGCCGGCGCTGCAGCAGGCGGTTTTCACCGTCAACTCGCCCGCGCAGGCGCCAGGACGGGCCGGGGCTTACCTGACGGAGTGCCGCACGACCAGCAGACCCGACCCCGGGCAGGCGGGCCGTCGCGATAACGACTACCTTCACCTATACGCACCTAGTACGGGCAGCCATATCAGCCAGAGCGCAAAGGGGTTCTCGTGGCCGACACTGACGACACCGCTAATCTCCGGTACCCGGGGGGCGAGATTGACCTGCAGATCGTCCGCGCCACCGAAGGAAATGACGGCATTGCTCTGGGCCCGCTGTTGGCCAAGACCGGATACACCACGTTCGATGTCGGCTTCGCCAACACCGCACCCACCAAGAGCGCCATCACCTACATCGACGGCGACGCCGGCATTCTGCGCTACCGCGGCTATCCGATTGACCAGCTCGCGGAGAAGTCGACCTTCATCGAGGTCAGCTACCTGCTGATCTACGGCGAATTGCCGGACACCGATCAGCTGGCCGAATTCACCCACCGGATCCAGCGCCACACCATGTTGCACGAGGACCTCAAACGGTTCTTTGACGGCTTCCCGCGCAACGCGCACCCGATGCCGGTGCTGTCCAGCGTGGTCAATGCGCTGAGCGCCTATTACCAGGATGCGCTCGATCCGATGGACAACGGTCAGGTAGACCTGTCGACCATCCGCCTACTGGCCAAGCTGCCCACCATCGCCGCCTACGCCTACAAAAAGTCGGTCGGCCAGCCGTTCCTCTACCCGGACAACTCGCTGACGCTGGTGGAGAACTTCCTGCGAATGACGTTCGGCTTCCCGGCTGAGCCCTATGAGCCTGATCCCGAGGTGGTGCGGGCTCTGGACATGCTGTTCATCCTGCACGCCGACCACGAGCAGAACTGTTCGACGTCAACCGTGCGACTGGTGGGCTCGTCGCGGGCCAACCTGTTCACCTCGATCTCCGGCGGCATCAACGCGCTGTGGGGCCCGCTGCACGGCGGCGCAAACCAGGCGGTGCTCGAAATGCTGGAGAGCATCCGCGAGAGCGGCGACGATGTCGGTGAATTCGTCCGGAAAGTGAAGAACCGCGAAGCCGGTGTGAAATTGATGGGCTTCGGCCACCGCGTCTACAAGAATTACGATCCGCGGGCCCGCATCGTCAAGGAACAGGCCGACAAGATCCTGGCCAAGCTCGGCGGCGACGACGACTTGCTGAGCATCGCCAAGGGTCTGGAGGAGGCGGCGCTGACCGACGACTACTTCATCGAGCGCAAGCTCTACCCGAACGTCGACTTCTACACCGGCCTGATCTACCGCGCTCTCGGGTTCCCGACCCGGATGTTCACCGTGTTGTTTGCGTTGGGCCGGCTGCCCGGCTGGATCGCCCACTGGCGTGAGATGCACGACGAGGGCGACAGCAAGATCGGCCGTCCGCGCCAGATCTACACCGGCTACACCGAGCGCGACTACGTCGGCATGGACGGGCGCTAGCCGCGCTCGCAAGCGCCCATCATCACAGCGAGGCCAGCACCGCCATCGCGGCATTGTGACCGCCGATGCCCGACACCGCACCGCCGCGGCGGGCTGCTGAGCCACATAGCATGATCCGCTCGTGGTCAGTGGCTACCCCCCACTGCCGGGCCGGCGTGTCCAGCGGCTCATCGTCGTCAGCGAACGGCCAGGACAACGCGCCGTGGAAGATGTTGCCGCCAGTCATCAGCAGGGTGCGCTGCAAGTCCAGGGTGGTCGTTGTCTCGATGCATGGCCGGCCGTGCGCATCGGTCATCAGCGCGTCCTGAATCGGCTCGGCCAGAACGGAATTCAGCGACGCCAGCACCGACTCGGTCAGCTGGTGGCGTAAGGCTTCGGAGTCCGCAGAGCCGAACACCGAGTGCGGTGTGTGCAAGCCGAATACCGTCATGGTCTGAGCGCCCGAGTCTCGCAGCCCAACCGACAGGATGCTGGGGTCGGTCAGCGAATGACAGTACGCCTCGCACGGCAACGGATCCGGCAACTGCCCGGCAGCTGCCCGCGAGTACGCGGCGTCCAGTTGGGTCCACGTCTCGTTGACGTGGAACGTCCCGGCAAATGCCTGTTCTGGCGTGACGCCGGCGTCGCGCAACCGCGGCAGTCGGCGCAACACCATGTTCACCTTGACCTGCGCACCCGGGGCCAGCGATGGTTCGGGTTTGCCCAGCAGGCCGGCCAGGACCGCCGGTGTGACGCCGGCCAAAACGAACCGCCCCCGGATAAGGTGCTCGTAGCCGTCGCTGCGGTAGTGCACCTCGCCGTTCGGTTCAACCGCGAAAACGTCTGCGCCGGTAGTAATTTCGGCACCATAGCGAGCAGCTGTGGCGGCTAGGGCCGAGGTCACCGAGCCCATGCCGCCGACTGGGACGTCCCAGTCTCCGGTGCCCCCGCCGAGCACGTGGTACAGGAAGCAGATGTTCTGCATCAACGACGGGTCGTCCATGCGAGCGAAGGTGCCGATCAGGGCGTCGGTAGCGATCACCCCACGGACGAGGTCGTTGTCCACCGCGTCGGCGATGGCGTGCCCGATCGGCTCATCGACCATGGCTCGCCACGCAGCCGCCGCATCGGGATCGCCGCATTCCAGGACAGTCCGACGGGCCTGCTCGCGGGTGCCTAGCGGTTCGAGCAGTGTCGGCCAGAGCCGTTCGGTCACCAGGCGGCAGCGCCGGTAGAACGCGGCAAACCCGTGCTCGTCATCGGCAGCGCCGATCGAAGCGAACGTGTGCCTTCCGTTTGACCTGACAAGCAGGCCAGAGCGCCCGGCTGTCGCGGGCTCAGGGGTATACGACGAAAACTGCCGCCGGGCCAGCTGCACCTGCGGACCCAGGTCGTCGATGATGCGCGAGGGCAGCAGGCTGACCAGGTACGAATACCGCGATACCCGGACCTCGACACCCTCGAAGGCCTGCGCAGACACCGCAGCCCCGCCGATGTGTGCCAGCCGCTCGAGCAACCGCACCCGCAGGCCCGCGCGGGCCAGGTAGGCGGCGGCAATCAGGCCGTTGTGGCCGCCGCCGACGACGACGACATCGAAATCCCGCATGGTGGTGCCAGCAGCCATACCGGGTCTGTGCTAACCGGTGTAACCCTCGACTTGGCCGGCGGGACGCACGCTTGCTTCGCGCGGGTCACCGCCGGTTTCGCGCAGTGCCCGCCGCTGCCGAAGCAGGTCCCAGCACTGATCGAGTTCCAACTCGATGCGGCGCAGTTGCTGATGCTCCTCAGTCGCGTTGAGGTCGCCGCGCTGCAGCTGCGCGCGCAGCGCTCCTTCCTCGGCGACAAGGTTGCGGATGTGCGCCAAGGTCTCGCTGTCCGTCGGTTTCCGCCCGTTGCCCATTGCTCCAGTGTGCCCGACATGGCCGTTGTGCGGTGTCGACTCGGTAGGCTGCATATCGCCTGAAGCACGGACAAGTTCTTTTCGACTACCTGAGGGAGGAGCGCTGGTGGGTTCTAACGCGGATTTAGACAAAGCGCCCGCGCCCACCGACGCGCAGCGAACTCCGAAATTCCACCGGCGCCCGCTTGGCATTTCTTGGCTGATCGGCCTGGCGGTCATTCCGTTGCTGATAGCGGCAATCGGTTACGGCGCGTTCGAGCGACCCCGGTCCGTTACCGGGCCGACGGGCGATCTGCCGACAATCACCGGTGGCACATCGACTGCCCCGGGGTTGTCGTTGGCGATGCTTTCAATTAGCCGCAGCGGCAACAGCATTATTCTTATCGGTGACGTTCCCGATGATGGTGCCAAGGCAGCGCTGATGAAGGCGCTCAACGGCTTACTGACCCCGGGCGTCACCGTCATCGACCAGATCCATATCGACCCCCTTGTCCGCGCACTTGATTTCTCAAACGCAGAACCAGTTTTCACCGCCAGCGTGCCGATTCCCGATTTCAACCTCAAGGTCGAGAGGGACACCGTCACCTTGACGGGAACTGCAGCATCGCCCGACCAAAAGGACGCGGTTGGGCGCGCGGCCGTGAACGCCTGGTCCGGAGTGAATGTCGCGAACAACATTGAGGTTAAGGGCCAGGTTCCGCCGGGCGGAGCTCCCGGTCCCACCCCGCCGCCCGCGCCGCCGGGAGCCCCGACTCCTGGCCCGTGTGCCGACTTGCAAACAGCCATCAATGCCGTGACGGGCGGGTCGATTGCCTTTGGTAAGGATGGGGTTAGCCTGACCCCGGCGGATAATCAGATCCTGACCCAGGTAGCGGACAAGCTCAAGGCGTGCCCGGACGCGCGTGTGACGCTCAACGGCTACACCGACAACAATGGCGGCGAGGCCCTCAATATTCTGTTGAGCACTCAGCGAGCCACCACAGTCGCCAACTTCCTGGTTGCCCACGGCGTTGCCCGCGATCACATCGCCACCAAGGGTCTCGGTTCGACGAATCCGATAGCCAGCAATGACATACCCGAGGGTCGCGCCAAGAATCGCCGCGTCGAAATCGTCGTCAGCTAAGGAGAGTCCAGCATGGATTTCGTGATCCAGTGGTTGCACTACCTGGTTGCCTTCGCGGCAGGCTCGGCTGTTGCCTGGGTGATTGCCACCGTGTCGATCAAACCCAGCAGCGAAGAAGAAGACGCGGCGGATGTGCACGAGTCTCATGAGGCAGGAGCAGCGCGGTGACGGACCACGTGCACTGGTGGTTAGTCGGCCTCGCGTTTGCGCTCGGGATGATTTTGACGTTCGCGCTGATGGTCCGTCCCGCCAAATATCAAGTGCCCGTTGGGTATTCAACAGGCGGGACGGGCGCGGGGGGCGCGAAGTCCAGGCCGCCGACGAAGAAAACCAGTGCCGCCGACTCGCGCACGAAGAAGATTGCCGTCGCGAAAGGTTCACCGACCAAGAAGGTCCCGGCCACGAAAAGGTCGCCAACCGCGAAGGACTCCGTTACGAAAGAGTCTGCGAAGCACAAGATTCCGGTCGCGAATGAGTCTCCGACGACGCACATTCCCACTGCGCGATTCGCTCCGTACGGCCCGGGCTCCGCACGCGCCGACGCCGATGGCGGCGGACCGGAGGGCTGGCTGGTCAAGGGCCGCTCAGGTACCAGGCTCTACTACACCCCCGACGATCCTTCATACGACGCGATCGTCGCCCAGGTCTGGTTCCAGGACGAGGGGTCTGCCGCACGGGCGTTTTTCACACCGTGGCGCAAGAGCGCGCGAAGGAAGCGAGGCAGTATCCGCGGGCACGGCTAGCTCGGGCCGGGAATCTTCAGCAGTAGCCGCGCGCCGCCTAGCGGGCTGTTCTTCAGGGAAGCTGTCCCGCCGTGCAGGTGGGCCTGCTGGGCCACCAACGCCAGTCCTAGACCCGACCCCGAATGCGAGGCCGTCGACCCGCGGGAAAACCGCTCGAACACCACCTGGCGTTCAGCTTCGGGCACTCCGCTGCCGTCGTCGTCGATGGCGATCTCCACTCCGGCTCGCGAGCTGACCGCGGACAACTGAACCCGGGTGGCACCGCCATGTTTGACCGCATTGGCGATGGCGTTGTCGACGGCCAGCCGCAACCCGGCCGGCAATCCCACGATGATGCAGGTCGGCGACGGCACCAGCGAGACATCGAGGTCGGGGTAGATCCGGGTGGCGTCGTGGGCGGCACGGTCGAGCAGGTCGGTGATGTCCACGGGTACGTGATCATCTGACGTCGACAGTTCGCCCTGCGCCAACCGCTCCAGTGCGCTCAGGGTGGCCTCAATGCGCGACTGGGTGCGGGTCACGTCGCTGAGCACTTCTTTGCGTTGGTCGTCGGCCAGATCGAGGGTGGACAGCACCTCGAGGTTGGTGCGCATCGCGGTCAGTGGTGTGCGCAGCTCATGGGAGGACACCGCCGCGAAGTCGCGAGCCGAAGCCAGTGCCTCCTTGGTCCGGTTCTGCTCGTCCCAGATGCGCTGCAGCATTCCTCGCATCGCCTCGGCGATCTCGATGGCTTCGCTGGCGCCGTGCACTTCGACGCGCGGTGCCTCGTCCCCCGCGTCGATAGACCGGGTCTGCTCAGCAAGCTGTTTGAACGGTCGCACCGCGAACACGGCCAGCAACCAGGCGAACACTGCTGCCGCGCCGATGGCGAATACACAGATCAGCAGCACCCGGCGATGCAGGTTGTTGGTCTCGGCGATGGTGGCGTCGTACGTCGCGCCCACAGCCAACGACGTCGGCTCCGGCCCCGGGATCTCCACCGTCCGCACCCGGTAGCGCACCCCGCGGACGTCGGTGTCGCCGTAATCGACGTTCAGCTTGGGCAGCGTAATGTCGGAATTCGACTTGACCAGGTTGCCGCGACGGACCGTGATGATGGTGTCCTGGTCGTTGGGCGAGCGCGGAATCTCGTCCAGGCCACGCGGCACGAACGGGAGCGCGAAACCGGCGGCCTCGTCCAGCCGGCGGTCCAGCCGCTCCTTGCGGTCCTTGCTGATCCCGACCCAGACGACGGTGCCGACGATGAGCACCGGAATCGCGGCGCCGATGGCCGTCGCGAGCACCACCCGGGTCCGCAGCGAGGGCGTACGGGCAAAGATCCGGGATAGGAGGTTCATTGCTGCTTCTATCATTTTCACTGCATACGCAGCACAAACCCGACTCCGCGGACGGTGTGCAGCAGCCGGGGACCCCCGTTGGCCTCCAGCTTGCGCCGCAGGTAGCCGATGAACACGTCGACGACGTTGGTGTCGGCGGCGAAGTCGTAGCCCCACACCAGCTCCAGCAGTTGCGCGCGGGACAGCACGGCCGTCTTGTGCTCGGCCAGTACCGCGAGCAGGTCGAACTCACGCTTGGTCAGGTCGACGTCGACGCCGTTGACCCGCGCTCGCCGACCCGGGATGTCCACTTCCAGCGGTCCCACCGTGATGGTTTCCGAGGAGGACGTGGCGGTGGCGCCGCGGCGGCGTAGCAGCGCGCGCACCCGCGCTACCAATTCGGCCAGGACGAATGGTTTGACCAGGTAATCGTCGGCACCGGCCTCCAGGCCGGCCACTCGGTCGTCGACCGAGCTGCGCGCGCTGAGCACGCAGACCGGGACGTCGTTGTCCATGGCTCGCAGCGCCGTGACGACGCTGACGCCGTCCAGTACGGGCATGTTGATGTCGAGCACGATCGCGTCCGGCCGGTTCTCGGTGGCGCTGCGCAAAGCCTCGGCGCCGTCGACCGCGGTTGCCACCTGGAACCCGGACAGCCGCAGGCCGCGTTCCAGCGAGGCGAGCACATCTGAGTCATCGTCGACGACCAAGACCCGAGGTGAGGTCGCACCAGTGTCCATGCTGCCCATCTTGCCTGATTGTTGGCTATGGCGGTGGGAGGATGACCGCCGGGTCGCGGGGGAGCGCGGGCGGCCCTCGGGCACCGGAGAACACCTGCGCGGCGGCATTGCCGGTTGGCTAAACATCGTGGACGTCAACCTTGGCTAAATGGTCACGGATTCGACGCCGCGATGCGACTGCCTGCGCTTGCCGCCATGCCATCATCGAAATCAGTTGGCAGGCTGTCGGGAGACGAATTCGTCGTGACTGAAGTCATGTGCGTAGCGGGTGCGGCAGCGCTTCACTCGTCGCCGGGGATCGCCGCTGCGCCGAAGCGCCGGCGGGCGGTAGCGGATCTACGACGGCTGCTTCCTTATCTGATTCCCCACCGCACGCGCTATGGCCGGTATCAGGGCCTTGCAGGCTTACCGGCAGGAGCCGCGGAACCAGGTGATCTTCGAGGACATTGCCGATCAGTACCGGGTGATCAACGAGAAGTCCTTCAAGCTCATGACCGTCTTCACGCCGGGTGTGAAAGTGATCGGCAACGTGACCATCGGGATGGTGCTGCTCTGCGGCGGGAGCCTGGTGCTGCACGGCGAGATGACGATCGGAACGTTTGCGGCTTTTTTGTTGTACCTGCGCATGTTCTTCGAGCCGATGCACGAGATCACGCACTTTCTCAACGCTTTTCAGGCTGCGACGTCGGCGCTGGACGTTCCCGGTGAGCGCATGGTGCAACGCGCTCTCGAGACGGTGCTTGCGGACCGGACCGCATCGTCTTGACGCGGCCGAAGGTGCCGACCGGGTCGTGGTGCTCGGCGAGCAGGGCGAGATCATCGCCGACGGCACGCCCGGCGTTCGGGTACGTGTCCTAAGTGTCGCGCGGCAAACCGATGCGGCGGTAGCGATGCAATCGGGCGGCGGTGCGTTCGGCGTCGGGAACCGCCCGCAGTGCGTGGACTTCGGCGGCGATGGCGCCGGATAGTCGTCGGCAGAACTCGACCGGCTCGTCTGCGGCGTCGGGATACTCCGGCACGATGACGTCGACAATCCCGGACTTCAGTAGGTCTGCTGACCGGATACCTTGGGCCGCAGCGAGTTCAGCGGCGTGAGCGGTGTCGCGGAAGACGATCGCGCTGGCACCCTCCGGCGGCAAAGGTGCCAGCCAGCCGTGCAGCGCGGCCAGCACCCGGTCGGCGGGCACCATCGCCAGTGCAGGCCCGCCGCTGCCCTGGCCCAGCAGCACCGACACCGTCGGGGTGTCCAGCGTGACGAGCTCGGCCAGGCACTGGGCGATCTGGCCGGCCAGCCCGCCCTGCTCGGCTTCGGCTGACAACGCGGGTCCGGCGGTGTCGATCACCAGCACCAGCGGCAGGCGTAGCTCGGCGGCCAGCGCCATGCCGCGCCGGGCCTCGCGCAACGAAGCGGGCCCGACGGTGCTCCCCCCGCCGCCCACTGCCCTCTGCTGGCCGAGGACCACCACGGGCTGCCCGGCAAATCGGGCCAGTGCGAGCAGCACGGTTGCCGCCTCGCCATCACCGATACCGGACAACAGCACCCGGTCTGTGGCGCCGTGTCGCAGCAGATGTCCCACGCCAGGCCGGTCGGGTCGTCGCGACGCCACTACCGAGTCCCATGCCGGTGAGTCAGGTACCGGTGCGGGTTTTTGCGGTGTCGGTAACGGCTCGGGAACGTCGGTGAGCACCGTCAGCGCACGATCGAGCGTCCGTCGCAGTTCCCCCAGCGCAACGACGCCGTCGATGACCCCGTGCCGCTGCAGATTCTCCGCGGTCTGGACGCCGGCCGGGAATGGTTCGCCGTAGAGCAACTCGTACACCCGGGGTCCGAGAAAGCCGATCAAGGCGCCCGGTTCTGCGACGGTGACATGGCCCAGCGAGCCCCACGACGCAAACACCCCGCCGGTGGTCGGATTGCGCAGGTAGACCAGGTAGGGCAGGTGCGCCTGTTTGTGGAGTCCGACGGCCGCGGCGATCTTCACCATCTGCAGAAACGCGACCGTGCCCTCCTGCATGCGGGTGCCGCCGGAGCTCGGCGAAGCCAGCAGCGGCAGCCGCTCGGCGGTCGCGCGCTGCACGGCTGCGGTAATCCGCTCCGCCGCTGCCACCCCGATCGAGCCGCCAAGGAAGCCGAACTCGCATGTCACCACAGCCACCCGGCGCCCGAATACGCGTCCTGCGCCGGTCAGCACCGATTCGTCCCGGCCGGTAGCGACCCGGGCGGCGGCCAGCTCCCGCGCATAGGACTCGGTCACCGGCACCGCCAGCGGCTCGCTGTCCCAGCTGACGAAGGAGCCCTCGTCCAGCACCGCATCCCGCAGTTGGTCGGTCGTGATACGACTCACTCGATGAGGCTATATAGGCTGGCCCCATGATCGGTATCACCCAGGCCGAAGCCGTTATGACTATTGAGCTGCAGCGCCCAGAGCGTCGCAACGCCCTGAATTCCCAGCTTGTCGAGGAGCTACGGGAGGCCGTGCTGAAAGCCGGCGACGGGTCGATCCGCGCGATTGTGCTCACTGGCCAGGGCACGGCGTTCTGCGCCGGCGCAGACCTCAGTGGGGATGCATTCGCCGCCGACTATCCGGACCGGCTCATCGAGCTGCACCGGGTGATGGACGCGACTTTGATCCCGGTGATCGGCGCCATCAATGGACCTGCCATCGGCGCGGGTCTGCAGCTGGCCATGCAATGTGACCTGCGGGTCGTCGCACCCGAAGCGTTCTTTCAGTTCCCGACCTCGAAATACGGTCTGGCCCTGGATAACTGGAGCATCCGCCGACTGTCGTCTCTGGTCGGTCACGGACGCGCCCGTGCGATGCTGCTGGCTGCGGAGAAGCTGACCGCCGACATGGCGCTGCACACCGGCATGGCCAACCGGATCGGAACTCTGGCCGACGCCCAGGCCTGGGCCGCCGAGATCGCCGGCCTGGCGCCACTGGCGATACAGCACGCCAAGCGGGTGCTCAACGACGACGGTGCCATCGAGCAACCGTGGCCGGGCCACAAGGAGTTGTTCGACAAGGCCTGGGGCAGCCAGGATGTCATCGAGGCGCAGGTCGCGCGGGTGGAGAAGCGGCCGCCGAAGTTCCAGGGGGCTTAATCGTCATGCTGCGCCGAGCGTTACGAGTGGCCGCCGGCAGCGCTTCGCTGGCGGCCGGTGGTTGGCTGGTGCGGGCGCTGCACGGTGCGCCGGCGGCGCTGGGCGCCGACCCCGCGTCGATCCAGGCTGTGTCGGAGCAGTCGCCGAACTACCGTGACGGGGTATTCGTCAACCTCGACCCCGCCTCGATGTTCACCATGGATCGCGAGGAACTGCGGCTCATTGCGTGGGAGTTCGTGGGTGGACGCGGTGGAAGCCGCCCTGGTGGGCCGATCCCGCTGGCCGCGCCGGATATCTACCAGGGTGAGGCCAGCCGGCTCGCCGTCAGCTGGTTCGGTCATTCGACGGCGCTGGTGGAA
This sequence comes from uncultured Actinomycetota bacterium, assembly GCA_963763005.1. GTDB lineage: Bacteria > Actinomycetota > Actinomycetes > Mycobacteriales > Mycobacteriaceae > Mycobacterium. Next base: position 86,499 of record CAVXMI010000001.1, on the reverse strand, counting down.
ATCGACGGGTACCGCGTGCTCACCGATCCGGTGTGGAGTGACCGGTGTTCGCCATCCGACGTCGTCGGACCGCAGCGGCTGCATCCGCCGCCGGTGCAACTGGAGGGCCTGCCCGCCGTAGATGCAGTGGTAATCAGCCATGACCACTACGACCACCTCGATATCGACACCGTCGTCGCGCTGGCCCGCACCCAGCGGGCCCCGTTCTTCGTGCCGCTCGGTGTTGGTGCCCACTTGCGGGCGTGGGGAATCCCCGAGGGCCGCATCGTCGAACTCGACTGGAATCAGAGTGGTCAGGTCGACGAGCTCACCGTGATCTGTATGCCGGCGCGGCACTTTTCGGGGCGCTTCCTGAGCCGCAACAACACGCTGTGGGCGTCGTGGGCGTTCGTCGGGCCGAACCATCGCGCCTACTTCGGCGGTGACACCGGCTACACCAAGAGCTTCACGCAGATCGGTGTGGACCACGGACCGTTCGACGTGACTCTGATGCCCATCGGGGCCTACAACACCGCGTGGCCGGACATTCACATGAACCCCGAGGAGGCGGTCCGGGCGCATCTGGATGTGACCGACTCGGGCTCGGGACTGCTGGTGCCGGTGCACTGGGGCACCTTCCGGCTGGCCCCGCATCCGTGGGCTGAGCCGGTCGAGCGGCTGCTCAAAGCCGCTGAGCCTGCGAATGTCCAGGTGGCGGTACCCACACCCGGTCAGCGTATTGATCCGGCCGCACCGCTGAGATTCAACTCGTGGTGGCGGCTCTGATTCGACAGCGCGCTCTCGTAGGTTTCTGGGTCGCCGGGTTAAGGTTCCGCCATGAGCAAACGCGCGGTGACGGCCGCAGTCGTAGTGATGTTGCTGGCGCTGGTCGGATGTGGTCCTGCGCAACCGGTATCCAGCCCGCCGTCGGCCTTGTCTGACGTCTCGCCCAATGAGGTGTCGGGCCTGGAGATTCCCGCCGGCCGTATCGACGATGCCATTTCAAAGGTCGACGGCCTGGTCGGCGAGCTCATGAAGAGCAGCGGCATCCCGGGCATGGCCGTGGCCATTGTTCGTGGTGGAAAAACGTTGTACGCGAAGGGTTTTGGTGTCAGGGACGTCAGCAAGGGTGACGGTCAGGGTAACAAGGTGGACGCCGACACCGTCTTCCAGCTGGCATCGATGTCGAAATCGGTCGGTGCGACGGTAGTGGCGCATGAGGTCAGCACCAACGCGGTCACCTGGGACACGCCCGTGGTGTCGAAGCTGCCGTGGTTTGCGCTCAACGATCCCTATGTCACGAGCCATGCGACCATCGCCGACCTGTACTCGCATCGCTCCGGGCTGCCCGACCACGCCGGTGACCTGTTGGAGGATCTGGGCTACGACGGTCGACAGGTGCTGGACCGGTTGAAGTACCTGCCGCTGGAGCCATTTCGAATCAGCTACGCCTACACCAACTTCGGGGTGACCGCGGCGGCGGATGCGGCCGCGGCCGCGGCCGGCAAGTCCTGGGAAGACTTGTCTGATGAGGTGCTCTACCGCCCACTCGGGATGGGGTCCACCAGCTCGCGGTTCGCTGATTTCCTGGCCAGGCCCAACCATGCGGTCAACCACGTCAAGGTCGGAGACAAATGGGAGGCCCGCTTCCAGCGGGATCCCGATGCACAGACGCCCGCGGGCGGGGTGAGTTCGTCGGTCAACGACATGGCGCGCTGGCTGACCATGGTGCTGGCCGACGGTGTCTACAACGGAGTGCGGATCACCTCGCCAGAGGCCCTGCTTCCCGTCTACACCCCACAGGTGATCTCGGGGCACGCGAAGTCGCCGAAGGCGCGGGCCGGTTTCTATGGTCACGGGTTCAATGTGTCGGTGACCTCGTCGGGGCGCACCCAGTACAGCCATTCCGGTGCTTTCGCGATGGGGGCCGCGACGAACTTCGCGGTGCTGCCGTCCGAAGACCTCGGCATCATTGCGCTGACCAACGCCGCGCCCTACGGCGTGCCGGAAACGCTGACCGCCGAATTCATGGATCTGGTGCAATACGGCCAGGTGCGCGAGGATTGGGCAGCGCTGTTCGAGAAGGCGTTTGCCCCGATGACTGCTCCGGTGGGTTCGCTGGTCGGCAAGGAGCCCCCCGCCAACCCTGCGCCGGCCAGACCGCTGAGCGACTACGTCGGCGTGTACGCCAGCGACTACTGGGGGCCGGCCACGGTGAGTGAACACGACGGCCAACTGCAGCTGTCGCTGGGGCCGAAGAATCAGACCTTCAATTTGACGCACTGGGACGGCGACACCTTCACGTTCGGGATATCGACCGAAAACGCCCCGCCCGGAACGATTTCCAAAGCCGTCTTCTCCGGGTTCCCCGGCGCTGCGCTGAACTTGGAGTACTACGACTCCGACAAGCTCGGAACGTTTACCCGATGACCCCGTTGCCTTCCGTCGGCGGCCTGACCGATGCCGAAGTGGCACAACGGGTAACCGAGGGCAAGGGCAACGATATTCCGGAGCGCGCCACGCGCAGCGTCGCGGAGATTATCCGTGCCAACGTATTCACCCGGATCAACGCCATCCTGGGCGTGCTGCTACTCATCGTGCTGGCGACAGGCTCGGTGATCAACGGGCTGTTCGGTCTGCTCATCGTCGCGAACAGCGTCATCGGCATGGTCCAGGAGATCCGGGCCAAGCAGACGCTGGACAAACTGGCGATCGTCGGACAGGCAAAGCCACTGGTGCGCAGGCAATCCGGAACACGCACGCTGTCGCCCGACGAGGTGGTGCTCGACGACATCATCGAGCTCGGCCCAGGCGATCAGATTGTCGTCGACGGCCAGATCCTCGAGGAGGACAACCTGGAGATCGACGAATCGCTGCTGACCGGTGAGGCCGACCCGATTGCCAAAGATCCCGGCGATGCGGTGATGTCGGGGAGTTTCGTCGTCGCCGGTGCCGGTGCTTATCGCGCCACAGAGGTGGGCAGCCAAGCATATGCCGCCAAGTTGGCGGCGGAGGCCAGCAAGTTCACTCTGGTGAAATCCGAACTGCGCAGCGGTATCAACAGGATTCTGCAATTCATCACCTACCTGTTGGTCCCGGCGGGCGTGCTGACGATCTACACCCAGATGTTCACCACGCACGCGGGGTGGCGAGATTCTGTGCTGCGGACGGTGGGTGCGTTGGTGCCGATGGTCCCCGAAGGTCTGGTGTTGATGACGTCGATCGCGTTCGCGGTCGGCGTCATCCGGCTCGGTCAACGTCGTTGCCTCGTGCAGGAATTGCCGGCCATCGAGGGATTGGCCCGAGTCGACGTAGTCTGCGCCGACAAGACCGGCACGTTGACCGAGAGTGGCATGCGGGTGTCCGACGTCGAACAACTTGACGCGACCGATCAACCGGAGAGCTTCGCAGATGTGTTGGCTTCCTTGGCTGCAGCCGACGCCCGCCCCAATGCCAGCATGCAAGCAATCGCCGAGGCCTATCATTCGCCGCCCGGCTGGGTCGCCACTGCGACAGCGCCTTTCAAGTCGGCAACCAAGTGGAGCGGTGTGTCCTACCGCGAGCACGGCAACTGGGTGATCGGCGCGCCCGATGTGCTGCTCGATCCGGCTTCGGCGGCCGCCGAACAGGCCGAGCAGATCGGGGCACAGGGGCTGCGGGTACTGCTGTTGGGTGCCGGCGATGTGGCCGTGGACCATCCCGACGCGCCCGGCCGGGTCACCCCTGTCGTACTGGTGGTACTTGAGCAGAAGGTGCGGCCTGATGCCCGTGACACGATCGAATACTTTGCCGCCCAGGATGTTTCCGTCAAGGTAATCTCCGGCGACAACGCGGTGTCGGTCGGGGCGGTCGCCGGCAGGCTCGGGCTGCATGGCGAGACGATGGATGCGCGTCAACTCCCGACGGAGCCGGCCGAACTGGCCAATGTGGTGGATTCCTACACGACCTTTGGCAGGGTGCGGCCCGATCAGAAACGCGCGATCGTGCACGCCCTGCAATCGCACGGGCACACGGTGGCGATGACCGGTGACGGCGTCAACGATGTGCTGGCCCTCAAGGACTCCGATATCGGCGTAGCGATGGGCGCGGGTAGCCCGGCGTCTCGCGCGGTGGCGCAGATCGTGTTGCTGGACAACAAGTTTGCCACGCTGCCGTATGTCGTCGGCGAGGGTCGTCGGGTGATCGGCAACATCGAGCGGGTCGCCAATCTGTTTCTGACCAAAACGGTTTACTCGGTGCTGCTGGCCCTGCTGGTGGGTATTGAGTGCTTGTTTGCCAAACCGATGGGGCGGGATCCCTTGCTGTATCCGTTCCAGCCGATCCATGTCACCATCGCCGCCTGGTTCACGATCGGAATCCCGTCGTTCATCCTGTCGCTGGCACCCAACAATGAGCGGGCTTATCCGGGCTTCGTCCGGCGGGTCTTGACGTCTGCGCTCCCGTCTGGACTAGTCGTCGGCGTCGCGACTTTCGCCTCCTACCTCGTCGCCTACCAGGGCCGCCACGCCTCGTGGCGGGAACAGGACCAGGCGTCGACCGCGGCACTGATCACGTTGCTGGTGACCGCGCTCTGGGTGCTCGCGGTGGTCGCGCGCCCCTATCAGTGGTGGCGAGTGGCGCTCGTGTGTGCCTCCGGCCTGGCTTATGTGGTGATCTTCAGTCTTCCGCTGGCGCGGGAGAAGTTCTTTCTTGATCCGTCGAATCTAGTGGTCACATCCATCGCGCTGGGTATCGGCATTCTGGGTGCCGCGGTGATTGAGGCGATGTGGTGGATTCGGGCCAGGATGCTCGGAGTGGAACCGCGAGTTTGGCGGTAACGGCTGACGCGACAATGGCGCCGACAAGTAGTGCTGTACCCGAAAAGTAGGAACTTGTCGCGATTCCTGAACCGTGTCAGCCGCGAGATGCGCGTTGTAAAACGACTTTACATACCGGCGATTAACTCGGCTATGACCAGCGGTCACTTTTCTTTGATGAAGTTCCTGAACTCCTACCGCGATCACCGTATGCTGTTGGGCTGTCGGCTAGGGGCGACGACCGGGTGAATCCGGCTCTTCCGGCTTAGCAGGGGTTGTCGTCGGTTGTGATCGGCGGGTGGCCACCTCAGAGAGGTTGCGGCGATGAATTTTTCGGTGTCCCCACCGGAGATCAACTCCGCCCGCATATTCGGCGGTGCCGGGGTAGGCCCGATGCTGGCCGCGGCAGCGGCTTGGGATGAGTTGGCCAGCGAGTTGGGATCGGCGGCGTCCGGGTTCTCCTCGGTGACCTCGGCGCTGGTGGGTTCGTCGTGGCAGGGCTCGGCGTCGGCGGCGATGGCAAACGCGGCCGGAAGCTACCTGGGTTGGTTGACCTCGACGGGAGCGCAGGCCGAGCAGGCGGCCGGTCAGGCTCGGATGACGGCGGCCGCGTTTGAGGCGACTCTGGCCGCTACAGTGCATCCGGCGGCGGTCCTGACCAATCGTTCTCAGCTGGTGTCGCTAGTGACCTCCAACCCGCTGGGCTTCAACGCGCCGGCGATCGCGGCCGTCGAGGCCGAATATGAGCTGATGTGGGCCCAGGACGTGGCCGCGATGCTTGGCTACCACGCCGGGGTTTCGGCGGTCGCGTCGGCGTTGACGCCGTTCACTCAGTTGGTGCAGAACCCGGCCGCAGCCGGCGCGGCGATCGCCGCAGCCGCCCAGGCAGCGGTCATTGCCCCCCCGGGCCGGACCAGCATTTTTAATGCGGGGTTGGCGAATTCGGGTGTGGGCAATGTTGGTTTTGCGAGTGTGGGTGATGGGAATGTGGGTGGGGGGAATTTCGGTGGTGGGAATGTCGGGTTTGGGGATGTTGGTAGTTGGAACTTTGGTTCGGGGAACCTGGGTAGCTTTAATGTGGGTTCGGGGAATATTGGTCGGTATAACTTCGGGCCGGGGAATCTGGGGTCGTACAACGTTGGTTTCGGCAATGTGGCGGATCACAACGTCGGTCTCGGGAATACGGGTAATTACAATTTCGGGTTCGGGAATACCGGCAACAACAATATCGGTATCGGGCTGAGCGGGAGTGGCGGGTTCGGGTTCGGGGGCTGGAACTCTGGTAGCGGGAATGTGGGGTTGTTCAATTCGGGCACCGGGAATGTCGGGTTCTTCAACTCGGGCACCGGGAACTGGGGTGTGGGCAACTCGGGCAGCCTTGATACGGGACTGTTCAACTCGGGACGGTTGAACACGGGGCTGTTCAACACCGGGCTGCTGAACACCGGTGTGGGCAACACGGGCAGTTATAACTCGGGCAGTTTCAATGCGGGTGTGTCGAACACGGGTTCGTTCAACCCGGGTGATGTGAACACGGGCTGGTTCAATACCGGTGACTACAACACGGGTGTGGGCAATACCGGCGATTTCGATACCGGCGGGTTCAACCAGGGCAGCATGGACAACGGTTTCTTCTGGCGCGGTGACGGGCAGGGCCAGGTTGGTTTCGATTACACGGTGAGGATCCCGAAGATCTCGCTGGACCTGGAGGCGAACGTCCCCGTCAACATCCCCGTGACGGGCACTCTCGGTACTCGTGGTGAACGGTATTCCCTATATCACTGATCCCGTCTTTTACGATTCCGACGTTGAATCTGAGCGGGAATAATACTGACGGGCACTATTGGGCCGATTGCGGTGGATCCGATCACGATTACGGGTCCGTCGCTGAATCTGTTGGTGGGGGGCCCGGGGGAGTCGTTGCAGTTGGGGATTTCGGGTCCGGGTCTGGGTCCGGTGGTGATCCCGGTGCTGCATGTGCCGGCGGGGCCGGGGTTGGGGAACTCCACGAGTGGTTTGTCGTCGGGGTTCTTCAATAGTGGGACGGGTAGTGCGTCGGGCTTTGGGAATGTTGGTGGGGGTAGTTCGGGCTGGTGGAATGTTGCTGCCGGGGGTTTGGGGTATTCGGGGTTGGGCAATGTCGGTGCGTTGGGTTCGGGTGTGCTGAACCTGGGTGACAGCCTGTCGGGGTGGGGTAACACGATCCCGGACTTGGGTTCGGGTGTGGGCAATGTGGGCGATCATCTGGCGGGCTTGTTCTCGCAGGGGCCGGGCAAGGTGAGCCTGTTTAACCTGGGTTTTGCCAACCATGGTGGTTTGAATGTGGGTAATGCGAACCTGGGTGATCACAACATTGGTAGCGGCAATGTCGGTGGTGGCAACGTTGGTGGCGGCAATGTCGGTGATGCCAATGTGGGTGTTGGCAACATTGGTGATCACAATGTGGGTGGCGGCAATGTTGGTGACGTCAACATCGGGTTCGGCAACGTTGGTGATCATGTCATTGGCTGGGGCAATACCGGTAGTTTCAACACGGGCTTCGCCAACACCGGTTCCGGTAATTTCGGTTTCGCCAATCAGGGCAGCAACAATATCGGTATCGGGCTGACCGGTGATCATCAGATCGGGTTCGGTGGCTGGAACTCGGGTAGCGGGAATGTGGGTTTGTTCAACTCGGGTACCGGGAATATCGGGTTCTTCAACTCGGGGACCGGGAACTTCGGGATTGGGAACTCGGGCAGCTTTAACACCGGTATCGGGAATACCGGCAGTACGAACACGGGGTTGTTCAACTCGGGGCTGGTGAATACGGGTTGGGGCAACGCGGGCAGCTACAACTCGGGCGGCTTCAACGCCGGTGACTTCAACACGGGCTCGTTTAACCCGGGCAATGTCAACACGGGCTGGTTCAACACCGGTCACACCAACACCGGTGTGGGCAACACCGGGAACATCGATACCGGGTTGTTCATCTCCGGCAACATGGACAACGGGTTGTTCTGGCGCGGTGACGGCCAAGGCCTGATCGCCGCCGACTACACCGTGACCATTCCCCAGATCCCGCTGAGCATCGGCGCGGGCGGCATCCTGAAACTCCCCATCACCGGCGACATCACCGGCCTGACCATCAAGCCCTTCATGCTGCACGGAATCGGGGCTAGCGACACCGGCATCCCGCTGAACCTCCATCTTCACCCTCCTCGGGCTACAATCCGATGACTCGATGTTTCCATCGGCATCCCGGGCCGATCGGCCTAGATTTCACCATACCGATACCGTCTCTGCCGATTTCCATCGGAGTAGACATCAACGATGCGATAGGCGCTATTCTTACTCCGCAGATCACGATTGAGCCCATCACGTTGAACGGTTTTGTGGTGGGTAGTGATACGACACCGTTGAATGCGAATATCTCTGGTGGTGTCGGGCCGATCACCATTCCGATCATCAACGTCGCGCCGGCCCCGGGCTTCGGCAACTCCACCAGCACCCCGTCATCGGGCTTCTTCAACTCGGGCGCCGGTGGCGCGTCGGGCTTCGGCAACATCGGTGGCACCGTCTCGGGCTTGTGGAACGTCGGCTCGCAGGCCTCGGGCGACCAGAATTACGGCAACCTGCTGTCGGGCATCACCAACCTGGGCGACACGCTGTCGGGCATCAACAACACCAACACCCTCGGGCTTGCGACGTCGGGTGTGGGCAACGTCGGCGACAATCTGTCGGGGTTGTTCTACCAGGGTTCCGACCGGACCAGCATTTTTAATGCGGGGTTGGCGAATTCGGGTGTGGGCAATGTTGGTTTTGCGAGTGTGGGTGATGGGAATGTGGGTGGGGGGAATTTCGGTGGTGGGAATGTCGGGTTTGGGGATGTTGGTAGTTGGAACTTTGGTTCGGGGAACCTGGGTAGCTTTAATGTGGGTTCGGGGAATATTGGTGGGCATAACTTCGGGCCGGGGAATCTGGGGTCGTACAACGTTGGTTTCGGCAATGTGGCGGATCACAACGTCGGTCTCGGGAATACGGGTAATTACAATTTCGGGTTCGGGAATACCGGCAACAACAATATCGGTATCGGGCTGAGCGGGAGTGGCGGGTTCGGGTTCGGGGGCTGGAACTCTGGTAGCGGGAATGTGGGGTTGTTCAATTCGGGCACCGGGAATGTCGGGTTCTTCAACTCGGGCACCGGGAACTGGGGTGTGGGCAACTCGGGCAGCCTTGATACGGGACTGTTCAACTCGGGACGGTTGAACACGGGGCTGTTCAACACCGGGCTGCTGAACACCGGTGTGGGCAACACGGGCAGTTATAACTCGGGCAGTTTCAATGCGGGTGTGTCGAACACGGGTTCGTTCAACCCGGGTGATGTGAACACGGGCTGGTTCAATACCGGTGACTACAACACGGGTGTGGGCAATACCGGCGATTTCGATACCGGCGGGTTCAACCAGGGCAGCATGGACAACGGTTTCTTCTGGCGCGGTGACGGGCAGGGCCAGGTTGGTTTCGATTACACGGTGAGGATCCCGAAGATCTCGCTGGACCTGGAGGCGAACGTCCCCGTCAACATCCCCGTGACGGGCCACCTCGGTGACATCGTGGTGGACACCTTCACGATTCCGCTGATACACCTGACCGGGTCTGGTAATGGCGGGAATAGTCTGACCGGCACTATTGGGCCGATTGCGGTGGATCCGATCACGATTACGGGTCCGTCGCTGAATCTGTTGGTGGGGGGCCCGGGGGAGTCGTTGCAGTTGGGGATTTCGGGTCCGGGTCTGGGTCCGGTGGTGATCCCGGTGCTGCATGTGCCGGCGGGGCCGGGGTTGGGGAACTCCACGAGTGGTTTGTCGTCGGGGTTCTTCAATAGTGGGACGGGTAGTGCGTCGGGCTTTGGGAATGTTGGTGGGGGTAGTTCGGGCTGGTGGAATGTTGCTGCCGGGGGTTTGGGGTATTCGGGGTTGGGCAATGTCGGTGCGTTGGGTTCGGGTGTGCTGAACCTGGGTGACAGCCTGTCGGGGTGGGGTAACACGATCCCGGACTTGGGTTCGGGTGTGGGCAATGTGGGCGATCATCTGGCGGGCTTGTTCTCGCAGGGGCCGGGCAAGGTGAGCCTGTTTAACCTGGGTTTTGCCAACCATGGTGGTTTGAATGTGGGTAATGCGAACCTGGGTGATCACAACATTGGTAGCGGCAATGTCGGTGGTGGCAACGTTGGTGGCGGCAATGTCGGTGATGCCAATGTGGGTGTTGGCAACATTGGTGATCACAATGTGGGTGGCGGCAATGTTGGTGACGTCAACATCGGGTTCGGCAACGTTGGTGATCATGTCATTGGCTGGGGCAATACCGGTAGTTTCAACACGGGCTTCGCCAACACCGGTTCCGGTAATTTCGGTTTCGCCAATCAGGGCAGCAACAATATCGGTATCGGGCTGACCGGTGATCATCAGATCGGGTTCGGTGGCTGGAACTCGGGTAGCGGGAATGTGGGTTTGTTCAACTCGGGTACCGGGAATATCGGGTTCTTCAACTCGGGGACCGGGAACTTCGGGATTGGGAACTCGGGCAGCTTTAACACCGGTATCGGGAATACCGGCAGTACGAACACGGGGTTGTTCAACTCGGGGCTGGTGAATACGGGTTGGGGCAACGCGGGCAGCTACAACTCGGGCGGCTTCAACGCCGGTGACTTCAACACGGGCTCGTTTAACCCGGGCAATGTCAACACGGGCTGGTTCAACACCGGTCACACCAACACCGGTGTGGGCAACACCGGGAACATCGATACCGGGTTGTTCATCTCCGGCAACATGGACAACGGGTTGTTCTGGCGCGGTGACGGCCAAGGCCTGATCGCCGCCGACTACACCGTGACCATTCCCCAGATCCCGCTGAGCATCGGCGCGGGCGGCATCCTGAAACTCCCCATCACCGGCGACATCGCCGGCCTGACCATCAATTCCTTCACGCTGCACGGGCAAAACGGCCCCGGAATCCCGGTGAACCTCGTGCTCACCGTCGACGGGGCGTCCGGAGGAGCCACTGTCCACGTCGACATCCCACATACCTCTGTAGGTTTCGACGTACATATAGATGGTCTGCCGATTGAATTAACGGCACCTGTCGACTCTCAGCTGAGCCCCATCGTGTTCCCGGATATCAGCATCGGCGAAATCCCCCTCGACCTCACGCTGGGCAGCGACACGACACCGCTGAACGCCGCTATCTCCGGTGGTGTCGGGCCGATCACCATTCCGATCATCAATGTCGCGCCGGCCCCGGGCTTCGGCAACTCCACCAGCACCCCGTCATCGGGCTTCTTCAACTCGGGCGCCGGTGGCGCGTCAGGCTTCGGCAACATCGGCGACAGCATCTCAGGGTTCTGGAACAACGCCTCACAGGCATCGGGCTTCGAGAGCTACGGCGGCAACCTCCTTTCCGGCATCACCAACCTGGGCAGCGTCATGTCGGGCCTTGGCAACACCAACGCCCTCGGCCTCACGTTGGCGGGCTTCATTTCGGGCGTCGGGAACGTCGGCAGCCAACTCTCGGGCTTCTTCCTCAACGGGTCCGTGCCCTAGCGGTGACACCGCGGTTGTGGCCCGAATGACACCGACAAGTGGGGTTTCACCAGCCAAATAGGGTTCCCAGGGTACGTTGGGGACCCCAGGGAAGGGACAGTGAGCATGGGAATCCTGGACAAAGCAAAGGACCTGCTGTCGCAGAACGCCGACAAGGTCGAGACGGTGATCGACAAGGCGGGCGAATTCGTCGACGAGAAGACGCAGGGCAAGTACTCCGACACTATCCACAAGGTGCAGGAGGAGGCCAAGAAAGTCGTCGACACAGGCGACCCGCAGAGCTGAGCACATGGCGAAACTCTCCGGATCCGTCGACGTACCGCTGCCACCTGAGCAGGCCTGGACCCATGCCTCCGATCTGACCCGGTTCAAGGAGTGGCTGACCATCCACAAGGTGTGGCGCAGCAAGTTGCCCGAAGTGCTGGAGAAGGGCACGGTCATCGAGTCGTATGTCGAGGTCAAGGGCATGCCCAACCGGATCAAGTGGACGATTGTGCGTTACAAGCCGCCGGAAGGCATGACGCTCAACGGCGACGGCGTCGGCGGTGTCAAGGTCAAGTTGATCGCCAAGGTCGCGCCGAAAGAAGAGGGCTCCGTCGTCAGCTTCGACGTGCACCTAGGTGGGCCGGCGCTGTTCGGACCCATCGGCATGGTCGTAGCCGCCGCACTGAGAAGCGATATCCGCGAATCGCTGCAGAAGTTCGTCAGCGTATTCACTCCAACGTGAAACTCGCGCTGACCGGCATTCATGGCGCCCATCGCCGACCGCCTAGCGGACCTTCTCCGAACCACTGTCGGTATCGACCCGCCAGTTCGGATCCGCGCCTGGGACGGCAGCGAGGCCGGGCCCGCCGACGGCCCGGTACTGGTGGTTCGGTCGCGTCGTGCACTGCGCCGATTGCTTTGGTGCCCGGGAGAACTCGGCCTGGCACGCGCTTACGTGACCGGTGACATCGATGTCGACGGCGACCTGACCGACGGTCTGCGGCAGGCTAGGCGGCTGGCCCGATCCCAGCCGGGTGCCGGCGCGGCGATAGCGCTGCCGGGCAGGACGGTGGCGGCGTTGCAGGCGGCGCGGTTGGGGGCGTTAGGTCCGCCGCCCAGGGTCCCGGTGGCTGAGGCGCGGGTGTCCGGCCAATTACACAGCCGGCGGCGCGATCGGGCCGTGATCGCGCACCACTACGATCTGTCGAACGATTTCTACCGGCTGCTGCTCGACGACCACATGGCTTACTCGTCAGCGTATTTCACCCACGAGGGCCAGTCGCTGCACGAAGCGCAGACCGCAAAGTTGGACCTGATCTGTGGCAAGCTCGGCCTCAAACCAGGGATGCATCTGCTGGATGTCGGCTGCGGCTGGGGATCGTTGATCCTGTACGCAGCACAGCGCTACGGCGTGCGCGCCACCGGTATCACGCTGTCTGCCCAGCAGCGTGATTTCACCGTCGCCTGTGCCCAGGAGCGCGGTCTTGCCGACAGCGTTGAGGTTCGCCTGCAGGATTACCGTGCCTTCGGCGACCTCCCGACATCGCGGGCGGCCTTCGACGCGGTCGCTTCCGTCGAGATGGGCGAGCACGTCGGCGAAGAGTCGTACCCGGTCTATGTCGGCATCATGTTTCGCGCGTTGAAGCCCGGCGGCAGTCTGCTGTTGCAGCAGATGTCGCGGCAACCCGGCGCGGCTCCCGGAGGCGGGGCCTTCATCGAGGCGTATATCGCGTCCGATATGTACATGCGGCCGCTCTGGCAGACGCTGCGCCACCTGCAGGGCGCGGACTTGGAGATCCGCTCCGTCGAAGCGATGCGCGAGCACTATGCACGCACTGCCAGGTGCTGGATCGACACGCTGGAAAGCCGCTTCGGCGAATTCGTGGCGCTGCAAGGCGAGGAGGTCGCCCGGGTGTGGCGGTTGTATCTCGCCGGCGGTGCGCTGGCCTTCGAGGAAGGCCGGATGGGCGTGGATCAGATCTTGGCGGTGCGATGAGTTTCTGGGTTGAGGGCAGTCGATATCGGTGAACCCCGATCCGGGGCTCACGCAACAAGGAGGTCATCGTGCCCATTCGTACGGCGCGCCGTTGGGCGCCCCCTACGGGCGGCTTGCCGCGGCGACTGACCCGACGGGCGTCATCTTCAACCTGTCCTCACTGGCGATCTGAGGGCCGAAGCCGGCGTAGTGCGCGTGCCGAGCGGCGAACCGGTCCCACATCCTATTAATGTCGAAATCGTGACTCGTCGCCCGCGCCCCGGTTGGCTGGTGGCGCTTTTCGCCGCGATCGTGTCCGCCAGCGCCTGGATGCCGTGGCTGACGACGCGGGTCGGCGGTGGGGGCTGGGCCAACGCTATCGGGGGCAGCCACGGCAGTCTGATACTTCCGTCGGGGTTCGGTGCCGGCCAGCTCATCGTTTTGTTGTCCTCGATGCTGCTGGTGGCTGGCGCGATGGTGGGCCGCGGCCTTTCGGTGAAGCTCTCTTCGATTGCCGCGCTGATCGTTTCGCTGCTCATCGTGGCGCTCACGGTGTTGTATTACAAGCGCAACGTCAACCCGCCGGTGTCAGCCGAATACGGGCTCTACGTCGGTGCGACCAGCGCGGCACTTGCGGTGGCATGCGCGCTTTGGGCGGTGGCCTCAGCAGCGTTTGGCGGTCGGTCCAGGCGCTGAAGGTCTCAGTCCGACGTGAACTCGTGCTTTCCTGAGGTGGAGCTGTCGGCGGGCTCGTTGACTCCGTACACGAAGGGCGCGAACACGACTTCGCGGCCATCCGGGTCGCGGTAGGTTACGGCTCCCGTCGCTTCCCAGTACGGGTGCTGTTCCACGGGTTCGGCCGCCGCCTCCTGAAGGCGCGCGATAGCTGCTTGCTGTGCTTGCTTGTCCGGGAAGTAGAGGCACAACTGTTCGTGATGGTCCACCGCCACGGCGTCGACCGCCTCGACGATTTCGAACGTGAGGTTCGAGCTGGGCAGGCCGAATATCGCACCGTTGCTGCCGTAGCTTTCCCCGAACGTCTCGTGGAGCGGCAGCCCCACCAGCTCGCGGTAGAACCGCACTGTCTCTTTGAAGTTCGACGAGCGGCGGGCAAAGCGGATGGAGCCGATCGACGCCAAGTCCGTTGGCCATTGTGTTGTCCGACAGGGCTTTTCGCTGTCCATTGCACTCCGATTCATCGAGCCTGTAATTCAGCAGACCGCTACTCGTACTCATGCTGCAGGGTTACAGGCTCGGCGAACCAGGCTTCACATCCCGACGGCGCTCGCCGGCGAGTCTGCGGCATCCCAGCGCCGCAACTCTGCGCCGGGCACCCACGTCGAATGCGTGCCGCTGGAAATGCGTTCCGGCAACGCAAGTTTGCACACCGGGCCGTCAGCGACCCGGGCCGCGTCGAAGACCAGACAGTAGGAGGCGTCGGCATTCATGTCCGTGGTGAGGGTGACCAGGTAGCCGTCGTCCTCAGCGGTGCTGCCCACCCGCGGAGCCATCGCTGTCTCACTTCCGTAGACACCGTCGCCGAATGAATAGTGCTCCTGATGTCCGGTGAGCAGATCGTGCTTGACCAGGCCGTCGAACAGGAACCAGCCCGGCTTGCCGGTGGCGGCATAGGTGTAGCGGTACTTGCTGGTCGCGTAGTCAGCGTTGATGGTCCCAAACTCGGTGATGGACTCGGACAATTGCTCTTCCTTCACCGCGCCCGTGACGAGATTGAGCCGCCACCGGTGCAACCGGGTCTCCAGACGGTCGAGCGCCAGAAATCGAAATAGCTTGTCCCACTTACCGGTGGCGCCGCCTTCAACGGGCTGCGGCGCGCCCTCGAAGAAGCCGTCGAGCACGATCTCGTCGCCTTCCTCATAGGCGTTGGTGAAGTGCAGCACGAACGTCGGATCGGCCTCGAACCATCGGATGTCGGCAGTTCCGCCCCGCCGGGGGACCACCGCGAAGCGCGACGGTATTTCCGGATAGAAGCGTGGTAGGTGCACATCGTGCTCGAGCAGCCTGGGATCCCAGAACAGCGGAAAATCGTTGAGGATGGCGTAGTTTTCGGTGAACGCCATGTCATGCGGCAGCCGCGGGCCGGGCAGCGGGATGTCGACGTAGTGTGCCAGCTCGTTGCTCTGGTCGACCACGCCGTAGCGCATGTACGGGTCTTGCTTGCTGTAGTTGAAGAACAACAGTTCGCCGGTCTTGTTGTCGACCTTAGGATGTGCCGACACGCCCCAGTCGACCGGGAAGCGCCCGTTCCAGGTCTCCTTACCAAGTGTGTTGGCGGAGTAAGGATCCACCCGGTACAGATCACCGCACTGGTAGAAGCTGGTCAGCGCAATGCCGCGGTGGACGATGACGTCGGTGCTCGACGCGTCCTTCATCAGCCCGCGCGCGCCCCAACCTTTCTCGCGTTTGGCGAATTGCACCGGCTCGGCCAGCCCAGGCCACAGCGGCTCACCCGCTTCGTTCTCGGCCAGAAATCCTTCTGTGCGGACAAAGCGGTTGCGGTAGAAAGCGTTTCCGTCGCGGAAGCCGACTACGTGCAACATGCCATCGCCGTCGAACGGGTGATAGGTCTTGAACGCAGGGTGCAGCGGGTTTTCGGTATTGCGCAGGTAAATGCCATCCAGGTCGCGGGGGATCTCGCCTTCCAGGGCGATCAGGTCGTCGGCATCCCACTCGGTCGTCTGAGGTCGCCAGGCACCGGTGCGGTAGGGGTGGTCGTCATCTTCGGGCAGAGTCGACAGGTACTTGCCGACGATCTCAACATCCATGTCAGAAGCCTTTTTCCATCTCACGAACCTTTTGTAGTGCTGACAACGAAACTGACCGTGGTGGCGGTGCTGCCGCCGAAATTCAGCGTGCCGAACACTTTCGCACCCTCGACCTGGTAATCACCGGCCACTCCGCTGACCTGCTTGGCCGCGTCGAGCAGCATCCGCACGCCGGAAGCCCCGACCGGGTGTCCGCCGCCGATCAGTCCACCGCTGGGGTTGATCGGCAGCCGCCCGCCGATCTCGATCTCACCGTTTTCGATGGCCTTCCACGATTCGCCCGGGCCGGTCAGCCCGACGTGGTCGATGGCCAGGTACTCGCTGGGGGTGAAGCAGTCGTGCACCTCGAATCCGTCCAGGTCGTCGAGGGTCAACTGCGCGCGGCGCAAGGCGTCGAGCACGGCGGCTCGCACATGCGGCAGCACGTAGGGGTCGTCGGCCGCGCGGTCCAGCTTCTGCTGCAGACCCAGCCCGACGGTGCGATGTCCCCAGCCGTCGATGCGGCCGATCGGGCGCGCATCGGGATGATCCCGCAGGTAGGAGTCGTTGACCAGGACCAGTCCCGCGCCGCCGTCGGTCATCTGGCTGCAGTCGAACCGCCGCAGCCGGCCTTCGGTAATCGGGTTGGTCGCGTCGTCATCTGTAATCGGGTCGGGGACCGTCCAACCCCGGGTCTGGGCGTTGGGGTTGCGGCGCGCGTTGGCGAAGTTGAGCTGGGCGATGGCCCACAGATGAGTGTCGTCCAAACCGTAGCGCCGGTCGTATTCGTCGGCGACCTGCGCGAACATCGAGGGCCACAAGTAACGCGCCGCCGCTCCTTCGTGACCGGTCCAGGCGGCCGCGCCCAGATGTTGCGCCGCGGTGTCACCGGGCACCGTCTTTTCCAGCTCGATGCCGACGACGAGCGCGGTGTCGTAGGCGCCTGACCGCAGGTCGGCCAGTGCTGCCAGCGTCGCCACGCTGCCCGACGCGCAAGCGGCTTCGTGCCGCGAGGCCGGCGTATCCCAGAGGTCGTCGCACACCGTGGCAGGCATCGCCCCCAGGTGGCCCTGACCTGCGAACATCTCGCCGAAAGCATTCGCGACGTGGACGACTCCGATGTCGGCGGCATTCACCTTGGCTGAGGTGAGCGTGCCGTCGACGACCTCTGCCGTCAGGGCCGCGAAGTCGCGGTTCTCCTTGGTGAGGTTGCGAGCGAAATCGCTCTGGTAGCCGCCGAGAATCCACACTCCTGTAGTGCCATCCATACGCCGCACGGTACTCCTGCCGGGCGCGCCCGCTCGGCAATATCCGGCGAGCCGGTGGAGCGGCTACAAAAGACGGTCCCGCCGGCTCTCGGGCTGAACCGACGGGACCTGGATAGGCGTATAGGCCGGCCGATACGCCTACCTCCACCGGGGCGTTGCCATCCGCGGCGATTGACAAACGTGTTGTCGGTACAACTCAGCTCCCCATCTCAGAACGCCCTGCTGAGGCCGGTAATCCGTAGCTAAGCGTTCCGGCTCCGGCCGCGACACACCCGGCATTGGTCCACGCCTCAGCGCGCTTGGGGCGAAGGCATCGCGGTCGGTGCATAGTCGCCGGGTCTGGAAAATTGGTCATGCCGCTGCCGGAGGGCCTACGTCCACGACGTCGTGGTGTCGCCCGCTTACCGGCGTTACTTGATGCGAATCAGCAGCGTCACCGCCCCGGTAAGTCGGAAGAGCTACCGGGGCGGGAGCTCAACAGGGGCTGCGTTCGGCGTTCCGTGTCACTAACCCTGGCTACGACGCAGCGAGGCACGCGTTGCGTTGTGCGGCAATAATATCCAGAGCCTGGCGCGCCGAGCTTGCGGTGCGCAGCCTGTCGCTGGGGTCACCGATGTGCAGGAGCCGTCTAACAATGCGGGTGCCGACAATGGCCCAGTGCGTTCCCGCGCTTCGGCAGTCGTTGTCGAGCGCGAGAAGAAGGAAAATTCCTCTGGCGCAGAGAAAATCAACCTCGCTGAGGTCGAGGATAAGGCTCGGTGCCACCGCAGCGAACCGGTGGGTGTAGTCGTAGACGCGGTCGACGTTTGTGGCGTCGATGTCACCCCTGACCTGGACGACGGTCACCTGCTGACGACAATGAGCGCGCATTTGGGTGCTGTTGCAATAGACGGTGCAGCCGTCAGGGCGTGCAGTGAAGCTGGAGGTAGGGACGTGCAGAGACGAAGGGACGATCATCAGCTGGATCTCATTTCGATGGTTGGCGAAAAGTGGGCTGGGTACGCCGCTATCGAATCGAAATGAAAGCTGTGACCAGTAGTCAAGATCCGCAACGGAAGGCGGGAAGACACCTGAAGCGCTAAATCGGTGTGTCCACAGGCTGTGATTTCAACCTTATGTGTGAGCGTAGCGCATATTCGTTGACACACCTAGGGATTGCGTCTACCAACTCCAGTGCTGTGCGGCATCACACTCGATCGGGCGCACGGGCATGCCTGGGAAACTGCGCGACCTCAGGCAGCCGCCTAATGTCGGTCCACTGGCGATGGACACCACGGCGACCTCGCTCACGGCCAAGGTTTGGACACCGGGCCGCCGAAGATCGCCGACAAGATGATTGCGTTGGGCCGCAATTCATCATCGGGCGTCCGGCCAATGGAGATGGGCGCTCGCGTTGGAGTGCTGCACTCGCTGCCGAGCTTCGCCGGCCGGCTTGGGTCATAGCGGACGATTCCCCGCCGGTCCTCCGGCGGGCGGCGGCTGCTGGATCACCACAACCGTGGGCTTGCGCTTGGGTTGCCCCTCGTCTTCTGGGGCAGCACCGCTGACGCCACGGTTGCCTGCACCCCCGATGCCGCGTCCGGCCAAACTCGCCAGCGCCATCCCACTCAACAGGCCTGCCGGAGCTCCTCCCATATCCGTCGGGGCGGCGCTGAGGCCGGCGCTGGGCAGCGCCTCGACAGCCAGCCTGATCTCCGGGGCGGCCATGGTCCAGCTGTGCGGCACCGCCAAGGCCCCGACCATTGCCGCCTGGCCGACACCCGCGGACGCGGCGCCCCCGCCGGTGCTCGGCGCTGACACCAACGCACCCGTCCCCGAACCGACGGTGGCGCCCTGAGTGGGTCCGACCCCGCCGTTATCCGCGCCGTCGTGGCCGGCAGCGTTGTAGTTCCACGGTCTGGCAGTGTTCGTCACCGCCAGGGCCACGCTGGCGGTCGCGGAGATCGCGATGTACAGAGCCAGGGCGTCCAAATCCCCTATCGGGGTGGGGATTATCGGGCTGGCGGCCGCCGGGGCTGCGAGCCCCGACGTGAGCGCAGCAGAAGACGCGGGCGACGCGAGTCGTTGCAGCGCTTGGGGGACGATGGCAGACAGCTGTCCCAGGGCCGCCTGCGCGTTCGTTCCGGCGTCCGGGCCACCGCCTGCGGCGACCGCCGCGGCCTGGGCCGCCGGCCCTGCCGGGTCGGAGGTCTGCGACGGTTGGGTGAACGGTGTCAGCGTCGACGCGGCCTCGGATGCCCCCGCGTAGCCGTACATCGCGGCGGCGTCCTGCGCCCACATCTCGGCGTAGTCAGCCTGGGTGGCCTCGATCGCCGGGCTGTTCTGCCCCAGAATGTTTGTCGCGACCAGCGACGTCAACTGGCCGCGGTTGGCCGCGATCAACGGCGGCGGCACTGTCATCGCAAACGCCGTCTCAAACGCCGCCGCCGCCGTCCTGGCCTGAGTCGCCGCCTGCTCCGCCTGCGCCGCAGCAGCACTCAGCCACCCCACGTAGGGTGCGGCCGCGGCCGCCATCGACGCCGCCGCCGGGCCCAGCCACGACTCAACGGCCAGCCCCGCAACCACCGACCCATACGAAACCGCCGCGGAATTCAACACCGCAGCCAGTCCATCCCAAGCGGTTGCGGCGGCCAGCATCGACCCCGACCCGGGACCTGCATACATTCGGCCCGAATTAACCTCCGGCGGTAAAACCCCGAAGTCCATTGCCGACACCTTCCCTTAACCAGTCGCGATCACATTGGCGGCCTCGGTGGTCGCATATGAACCGGCACCGGCCGCAAGGGTGGTCACGAACATGTCGTGAATCGCCGCGGCCTGCGCACTCATCGCCTGATACATCTCGGCGTGCGCGACGAACCGCGCCGCGGCCAGCGCCGAGACCTCGTCGGCGGCAGCGGGAGCCACCCCTGTCGTGGGGGCCAGTGCGGCCGCACTCTGAGCGGAGACCGCTGAACCGATCTCCTGCAAGTTCCCAGCCGCGACCGCCAAAGTCTCCGGCTGAGTGACCACAAACGACATCAGATTCTCCTAACTCCGAGCGTCACAATTGATCGGCCGATGTTCCCCCTGCGCCGAAGTGCCTGTCTTGTAAGGGAATTCGATTTGTAAATGTCTTGAGGTCCCGGACAGGAAGGCACTCCTTAGCTGCAGGGTACTTCGTTGTCTGCTAAACGGGCCCAGGTTTGGCCGCGATCCATATCGAATTGAAGTATTTGCCCCGCCGCAGTTGGCCCTGCTTCCACCCGCAGCAGCACCCCAGTCCCGTGTGAGCGCCATCATGTCGGGCGCCAGCACGTCGTTTATGCGGACCAGGGCACGGTGATCACCGGCAGTCCGTGGCCAAATTGGTAGTCGCCGAATTGAATCTCCATCCCGCCGGAATCCAGCTGGCGAAATTCTCCGGGATCGGCTTGCTTCCTGGCTCGTCGGGCATCGGTACCGGGCCATCGCCATATACCTGCGGAAAGATCAACTTGGTTTGCTCGGGGAGCCGGTTCAGGCCGCTTTGTTCGTTGAGGAACAGATCGTCCAGGGTGATGGGTTTGGCGGTGCGGCTGTCGATGACGACGGTGCTCACATAATTGGTCGGATGCGCGGCTTGTTCGGGCGAATAGATACCCGCGATGACTTCCGCGATGGCGACCACGCGGAATGTGACCGTTGGCTTGGATTCAAAGAGCCACTCCGCATCGGGGCTCGCCTCAGCACACCACGCCGTTGGGGGCGGGTATGGCCAGGCTGGTTTACGTGGTGCGAATTGAATGTTGAGCGTCGAGGCCGAGGGCGATCGTCAGTTCCAGAACCGTCTGTGGATCGTTCAGCCGGTCGCCGTAAAGCTCGCGCAGCTGGTTCATCCGGTAGCGCACCGTCTGTGCGTGGATGAAGAGATCAGCGGCCACCCCGTCGCGCCGACCTTGATGCAGTACCCAGGATCGAAGGGTTTCGGTAAGCCTTTCGGCGGTTTTCGGCGGCAGCTGGGACAACGGCGCCAACGCGCGTGCACGCAGGTCACCGGCGGCCTCACGATCAGCGCCGAGAACGAGTTCGACGAGATGGTCATCGGTGTCGATGGCAGTGGCTTCACCGGTTTCGTTGGTGCTCAACAGGTTACGCGCCCGAAGCGCCCGATGATAGGACAACTGCGCATCGGCCCAAGGTCGGGCCGGTCCCACCACTGCGCTACGCCCGGCAAGTGCCGACAGCAGTTGACGCCTCGTGGTCCCGGCCATGTCGGGAACGAGTAGCACCGCGAGCACCTCGGACGCATCGACACCGGGCAGGTCCTCTGAGAGTTGCAGCGTCGATTGGCCGAATCGCGCGGCCAGGCCGCGTGTCTGGGCCGGCGGCACCAGCACAGCCGTCAGGGTGTCGGGTGGCTGCCAGCCTGCCTTGTCGGCGCTGGTGAGCAGGGTCGTGGCGGCCTCGCCGGCCAGCAGGTCCTGCGTCAGCCGCTCGAGGTAGCGCTGCCGGACCCGTCCGGTGGTGGCCAGTTCGTCGGCATGCCCGGACGCACTGGCCGCCGACAGCTCGTCGATGAACGCGAATACCAATTCAGCGAACCTGGCGACGGTCGCGGCAGGAAGTCCGGCGGCGACTGCGGTTGTCGACAACTCCCGCCAGGCCACGCGTGCACCCACCCGATACGCCGACAGCAGAGCATCGATCGAGCGGCCCTGGCGGGCTTCTCCGCGACCGAGCTCGTAGGCGCCGTCGAGCGCCGGGGACAGCGGCGGTCCGGGGTCGGAGTCCTCGGCGCGGGTGGCCAGTCGCAGGAACGCACCGAGTGCCATCTGCACGGCGTTCTCGATGGTCTGCCCCATCCGCCCACTGAACGCATCCGCATAACTCGGCACCTCGACGGTGACCGCGGTCACCGTGCGCTCGGCCATTGCCGGCAGCAGTGCCTCCAGGGCCCTGACCACGCCTTCGTCAAGTTGCAACCCGGTCAGCCGCAGCGTCGGATCCGACAAAACTATTCCTTCCGAACAATATTCTGCCAATTTTCCACCCAGGGCAGTCAAGACTTTACAGTGGCAGACAACGAATCATTGAGCTATGACAACAACGGCACCCCGACCCACCTCCGCCGCCGCGTTGCGTGAACGGGTGATCAAGTTTGCCGAGCGGTTGACCACCCCGCTTGTTCCCACCGATTACCTCGACGTCATCGATCCGCTACGCTCCCGCGCCGACCTGCGCGGCCGCATCGTCGCGATCCACCCCGAAACCCGCGACGCCGCCACGGTGATGATCAAGCCCGGACGCGGTTGGCGTCCGTACGTGCCTGGTCAGTACGTCCGCATCGGGGTGGACGTGGCCGGTGTCCGGCAGTGGCGCGCCTACTCGCTGACCTCTAAAACCAATCGACGCGACGGCTGCATCGCGATCACCGTGAAGGCCATCCCCGACGGTACCGTCAGCAATCATCTGGTCCGGCGCGCCACCGTCGGGACCGTGGTTCAACTCGACCAGGCCGCAGGGGAATTCACCCTCGGCAGCCAACCGCCCCGCCAAGATTCTGTTCCTCACCGCGGGCAGTGGCATCACCCCGGTGATGGGGATGCTGCGCAACATGGCGGGTGACTACGCGCCAGACATCGTGGTCGTGCACTCCGCGCCCACGCTGGAAGACGTCATCTTCGACGGGGAACTGCGTATGCTGGCCCGCCAGGGCCGAATTCGGTTGGTGGTGAAGCACACCGATACCGACGGAATGCTCGACGTGGCGCGTCTCGAAGACTTGGTCGATGATTTCGCCGAACGGGAGACCTGGGCTTGCGGTCCGGCCGGGCTGCTCGACGCGGTCGAGCAGCGCTGGGTCGCGGACGGCATCCCCGATCGGCTGCACACCGAACGGTTCCGCCCGACTGTCATCACCGCCGGCGAAGGCGGCACCGTGACGTTCACCAAAACCGGGACCATCGTAGACGCCGGGGGTTCCCAGACACTGCTCGACGCCGGCGAGGCCGCCGGGGTGTTGATGCCCTCGGGCTGCCGGATGGGTATCTGCTTCGGGTGTGTGACGCCGCTACGGCAAGGCGCCGTGCGCGACCTACGCAACGGCGACGTCACCACCGCCACCGTCGGCGACGACGTCCAAATCCAAACCTGCGTGTCCGCAGCCGCAGGTGCCTGCGAGCTCGACCTCTAAGGAAGCGACATGACTACTGCACAACAGACCAAATCCGACCCGACCGCCCATCTCTCCGCCGAGGACATCGAAAACCTCGGCCGCGAAGTCGACGCCATCCGTGAACAAATCATCGCCAGCCGCGGCGAGCGCGACGCCGCCTACATCCGCAGCGTCATCGACGGTCAGCGCAAGCTCGAACTCGCCAGCCGCGCGCTGTTGCTCTTCTCGCTGTTCCCGCCCGCCTGGGTGGTCGGCACCGTAGGCCTGTCGATCTCCAAGATCGTTGAGAACATGGAGATCGGGCACAACGTGATGCACGGTCAGTGGGACTGGATGCGCGACCCCAAGATCCACTCGACCACCTGGGAGTGGGACAACGCCTCGCCGTCGGAAATGTGGAAGCACTCCCACAACGAGGTCCACCACACCTACACCAATGTGCTTGGTAAGGACCATGATCTGGGCTACGGCATCATGCGGGTCGACGAAGATCAACCCTGGAAGCCGTTCTACCTCGGCCAGCCGATGTGGAACTTCATCAATGCCTGCCTGTTCCAATATGGCATCGCCGCCTATGACCTCGAGATCGGCAAATATCTCAAAGGCCGCACCGACAAGGACGAGTTCCGCCGTCAAGGCAAAAAGGTGCTCGCCAAAGTGCGCAGGCACCTGACTCGCGACTACGTGCTGCATCCGTTGCTGTCGGGCCCGTCAGCGCTCACGACGGTGACCGCGAACCTCACCGCCAACCTGGTCCGTAATCTGTGGACCCATTCGGTGATCATGTGCGGGCACTTCCCCGAGGGCGTGCAGACCTACGAGAAAACCTCCATCGACGGCGAGACCCGCGGCCAGTGGTATCTGCGGCAGATGCTCGGGTCGGCTAACATCACCGGAAATACGTTGCTGCACTTCATGACTGGAAACCTGTCCTTCCAGATCGAACATCACCTGTTTCCCGACCTGCCCAGCAACCGCTACCAGGAGATCGCGCCCAAGGTGCAGGAGGTGTTCGAGCGCTACGGGCTCACCTACACCAGCGGCTCTCTTCCGCGCCAAGTCGGCTCGGCATGGAAGAAGGTATTGCGGCTGTCGCTGCCCAATGACTTCGGCCGCAAGGCATCGGAGGCTATCCAACCCGCGGCCATCAAGGATGCGATCTTCGCCAGGCCGCGGCGGGAAGTGCAAGCCGCCTAACTCAGCCGGTCTCGGGTACAAAGGCACGCAGATCCGGGTCGAAATACCCTGCCGCAGATCGCCTTAAGGCGTGGAAGCTCGACGTTGAGGCAAACATTCTGCCGCTAGTACAAGGGTTTAGGGGTCGGTCCGCTTGACCCCCGACAATTTTGTTTTTTGCGGCAATGCCGGGCGGCTCGATTCGTCGGGAGTGCCGATCGGCGTCCAGCTGGCCGTCCAGACGGCGACCGACTGGCAATCGTTGGCGCAGCCGAGCGCAAACCCGGCCGTCACCCCGATTTACGTGGTGACGCAGCACTTACTTTTTGAAGATGTCCGTAACCTTCTCGCCGGCCTCCTTAACCTTGTCCGCGGCCTCCTCAACCATCTCGCCAACCATCTCGCCAACCTTCTCGCCGGCCTCTTTGACCTTCTCGCCGGCCTCCTTAAGCTTTTCGCCGGCCTCCTCCTTGACCTTCTCGCCGGCCTCCTTGAGCTTCTCGCCGGCTTCCTTGAGCTTCTCGCCGGCGTCTTTGAGGTTGGCCTTCGCCTGGTCGCGCTTGCCCTCTTCTTCAGTGCTTTTGTCGCCTACGACCTTGCCGACCGCTTCCTTGGCCATACCGCCAAGCTCTCGGCGCTTGTTCTTCGCCTTATT
Source organism: uncultured Actinomycetota bacterium (assembly GCA_963763005.1). GTDB lineage: Bacteria > Actinomycetota > Actinomycetes > Mycobacteriales > Mycobacteriaceae > Mycobacterium. Next base: position 61,183 of record CAVXMI010000001.1, on the reverse strand, counting down.
CGCACCGCTCACAGTGTCTGCTCCTACTTTGCGTGAATCGACCCGGTGGCCGAAACCTCAGCCCGAGGTTAACGCTCGAGCCGGGAGCGCATCAGGGCCGAAAGACTCTGTCGCGTGATTACGTCACGGCGAGAACGTGGACCCCAGAAGATCCCGACTTCCCTTGCCGGCTTGGCCGCGCCGATGGCGACGACATCGAGACGTACATGATCGCCGACGGCTGGGTGAAGTACGCGGGCCAGAATCTCGACTCGGGCCTTCTCGCGGGCCACCTACGCCGAATAGCCCGTGCCGAGGATCGGCTTCGGTGGGGATCCGATCGTAAACCATTGGCCGTGTTCAACTTCCGGCTCCGGATCGTCGCTAGGTACAGCAGGGCGCGGGTTCATCGAACACGCTCTCATCCGAGTCTTCTTGCCTGAGATGACGGGGAATATGAGGGCACCTGCGTTCCAGCAGCGCTATCCGGCGTTGCATGGTCCGTCGTGACATGGAGCGGGAAGGCCGAGCAGATCGGGTCAGCCAACGCACCACCCACGAAGACGCGAGAAACTACATGGCAAGCGTCGAAGGCATGCTTAGCGGCATGCTGCCGGCGGCCAAGTCGTGGGCGCTCAAAGCGGTCCGCCCTTACCGTTACCTGCTGGGCTGCAACTTGTCGCCTGCGCTCCGCAGCTACGTGAATTCGTGTCTGCGCCAGCTGAAGGCGATCGACCACTCGGTCAGCGAGAAGCCTTTGCGCCCCGACTTCTGTTTGCTGGGACTTTTGGCCTCTTGTTCGTCGTCAAAGAGCTGCTGGCAGAACATTTCTCAACCCCGGGGTGAAAGCGCGTGCTTCAGCGGTCCCTCACCGCCGCAGTGTGGGTGGTCAGGATGGGGTGGCCGACAACGGGACCAGTGCACCGCTGCGCGGTGACCTTGGCCCCTATCGGATGGCGTGTCGCACGCCGACGCTGGGCTGATGGCCACACACGGTTCCTCTGACCTCGCCGCGGCGGCCGAGGCCGCGGCGGTATCCGGTCATCGGGCGTTGCGCCTGGAGCGGGTGAGCCGAACCTACAGCTCCGGGCCCACCGCGGTCGAGGCGCTCAAGGATGTGGACCTCGAAATTCGGCCGGGTGAGTTTGTGGTCCTGCTGGGCCCGTCCGGGTCGGGGCAGACCACGCTGCTCGCGATCATCGTCGTCGCGCCCGGGATCCAACACCTGGCCACCGTGGACGGGACGGCCGTTGAGCGCATCCTCGCCCGGCTACAATTGGCAATCCCGCTAACCTGCGGGCTCGGCTGCCTGACGTTGTACGAGATCGGCTGGGTCGGTATACCTCAGCGGATCCGGCTGGTCGTGATCACCGCCGGGACGATGGTGCCGCGATCTGGCTCTTACATCCACATGACCCCGACAGCCGGTTCGTCAGGTCACGAAAGTAGAGGTGGTTGTCGTGTCATTGTTCGAAGCGGTCAATCCCCATTTCGAGCGCCACACCGCAGGCCGGGCGGGCTGGTTGCGCGCGGCCGTTCTCGGCGCCAACGACGGCCTGGTGTCGACGGCGAGCCTGATGGTCGGCGTCGCCGCCAGCGGGGCGGCCGCCGGCACCGTCCTCACCGCCGGATTGGCCGGGCTGGCTGCCGGATCGATGGCGATGGCCGCCGGTGAATACGTCTCGGTCAGCTCCCAGGTCGATGTGGAGAAGGCCGATCGCGCCAGGGAGGCACGCGAACTGGCCGCCAACCCCGAGGACGAACTGAAGGAGTTGGTCGGGATCTACGAATCACGAGGCGTGCCAACCAAACTGGCCCACCAAGTGGCGGTAGCACTACACGAGGCCGACCCACTGCAAGCCCATCTCCGGGACGAACTCGGTCAGACCAAAACCACCGCGGCGCGCCCGTTGCAGGCCTCGGCCGCCTCGGCAGTCAGCTTCCTGGTCGGTGGACTGATTCCGTTCCTCGGGCTGCTCGGCCCGACCGCGACCGCACGGATATGGCTCATGGTGGCGGTCACTGTCGTTGGCCTGGCGTTCGCCGGCGTCCTGGGTGCCAAAGCGGCCGGCGCCGCAGTGGCCCGCCCGGCGCTGCGTGTGTTGATCGGCGGAGGATTGGCGATGGCCATCACCGCCGCTGTCGGCCAACTCGCCCACCTGTCCGGAATCTGAGAGCGCCATGCCGATCCGACAGGAGCCTGCGGTGACCGATTCGGAGTCGACGGCCCGACGCTGGGCGGTACGGCTGCGCAAGCTGGTCGAGCCGACCTTGCTGGTGATCACGGTGGCGGCGCTGACGCTGGGCGGGATCGCGTGGCTGCTCGGGTGGCGTGTGGTGGCCGACGGGTGTTGGATCGCGGGCACGCTGGTCGCCGTGGTACCCGCGCTGGTCTGGGTGATCGCGGCGCTGCGCCGGGGGCGGGCCGGGGTGGATCTGCTCGCGGTGTTGTCGCTGGTCGGCACACTGTTGGTGGGCGAGTACGTGGCCGGCGCGTTGATCGCGGTCATGCTGTCCACCGGGCGCACCCTGGACGCCGCGGCGGCGCGGCGTGCCTCACACGATCTGCGGGCTCTGCTCGAGCACGCACCTCGTTTCGCGCGGCGCCGCATCGGTGACGAGGTGAGCGTGATCCCGTTGGCCGAGGTCGCGGTCGAGGACCTCCTGGTCGTGGGTCCCGGCGAAGTGGTGCCGGTGGACGGGCGGATCGAGGGCACGGTCGCGGTGCTCGATGAGTCGGTCCTCACCGGTGAACCGCTGCAGGTCGAACGCGGGGTCGGTGAGCCGGTGCGCAGCGGTGTGGTCAACGCCGGAACCGCGTTCGAGATGCGCGCGACGGCCACCGCCGAGCAGAGCACCTACGCCGGGATTGTGCGGTTGGCGCAGGAAGCGGGCGCCGAAAGCGCCCCGATCGTTCGGTTGGCCGACCGGTACGCAGCGTGGTTCCTGCCGCTGGCGGTCGTTGTGGCCGGCGCGGCCTGGTTGGCCAGCGGGTCGGCGGTGCGGGCGGTGGCGGTGCTGGTCGTGGCGACGCCGTGTCCGCTGCTGCTCGCGGCGCCGGTGGCGATCGTGTCCGGCCTGTCGCGGGCCTCCCGGCAGGGTGTGGTGATCCGCAGCGGCGGTGCGTTGGAAAACCTCGGGCACGCCACGACGCTGATTATGGACAAGACCGGCACGCTGACGGCCGGTCGCCCGGTGGTCGTGGACATCCTCGCCGCACCCGGGTGCGACAGCACGGAGATCCTGCGGCTGGCCGCCTCGGTGGACCAGATGTCACCCCACGTGCTGGCCGAGGCCATCGTCACCGAAGCCCTTGTTCGGGACTTGCCTCTGTCGTTGCCCGCCGACGTGATCGAGCAACCCGGCCAGGGCGTCACCGCCACGGTGGACGGGCGCAGGCTTCGGGTCGGCAAACTCAGCGGCGAAGCGTCCGACGCGGGGTGGGCCCGCGCGGCCGTCAACCGGGCGAGCCTCGATACCGCCGCGATCGCCTGGGTCGTCGTCGACGACGAGGTTGTCGGCGCGGTGCTGCTACGTGATCCGTTGCGCCGCACCGCTCCCCGAACCATGCGACGGATGCGCGCCGCCGGTTTCAACCGATTGGTCATGCTCACCGGCGACCGCGCGGAGCCCGCTCGGGAAGTCGGCACCGTGCTTGGACTCGACGAGGTGTATGCCGACCAGAGCCCGGCGGACAAGGTCGCCGCCGTGCGTGCCGAACGGCAACGCGCGGTGACCGTCATGGTCGGCGACGGCGTCAACGACGCCCCCGCCCTCGCCGCGGCCACCATCGGTGTCGCGATGGGCGCCCGCGGTGCCACCGCGTCCTCGGAAGCCGCCGACATCGTGTTGACCACCGACCGCTTGGACCGGCTTGCCGATGCCATGGATATTGCCCGCTGGTCGCGGCGCATCGCGGTGCAGAGTGCGGTGGTCGGCATGGGCTTGTCGCTGCTCGCGATGGTGATTGCAGCAGTCGGCTGGCTGCCGCCCGCGGCGGGGGCGTTGCTGCAGGAAGCCATCGACGTCGCGGTGATCGTCAACGCCTTGCGCGCGCTGCGCGGCAACCCGGCCGTCGAGGTCGAGATACCGCAGGACACCGAACAGCTGCTGCGCCGCTTCGCCGGTGAACACGACCAGCTGCGCGACACGTTGACGCTCCTGCGCGATGCCGCCGACCAACTGGCTGCCGGGAACGGCAAGCCCGCGCTGAACACACTGGCCCGTGCCCACAGCTTCCTCACCGAACGGGTGCTGCCTCACGAGGACGCCGAACAGTCCCAGCTCTACCCGGCACTGGCCGCACCCTTGGGCGGCGATGAAGCCACGGCCACGATGAGCAGAACCCACGCCGAGATCCACCGGCTGACCGATCGAATCGGCAACCACCTCGCCCTGGCTGAAACCTCCGGCCACGTGCAGTCCGATCAGATCAGCGATTTACTCGCCTGCCTCTACGGGCTGCATGCGCTGCTGCGCCTGCACTTCCTGCAGGAAGAAGAAAACTACTTCACCCTCGCCGACACCGATCGCCCCGACACCGTCGAAAACCAGCACGCACCAAGCCCACCCGCTACCCAACAACCCCCACAGCCCTGACCGATGCGACGACCGGCCAGCGGAGCAGACGCAGTCTGGTCGGTGGTGAAGATCGCTGACGAAAGTCCCTGCTGGTCAGATAGTGCCCCCGGCAGGATTCGAACCTGCGACACCGGCTTTAGGAGAGCCGTGCTCTATCCCCTGAGCTACGAGGGCGGACTGGCTGAGCTTACCGGGGCGACGGCTTACCGCAGTTCTGCGATCACCTTCGCGAAGTTCTCGATGTGATTGTCCTGCACGGTGAAGGACGTCAGGCCGTACTTGTCGCGATATCCGGACAACGTGTCGGCCATCTCGCGGGGTGACCCGCTGAGCACTGACGGCATGGCCAGTAACTCCTCGTCAGACAGTGCGGGCGCGTTCCTGCGGGTCAGCTTCAAGTCGGGGATGGTCTCGCCCTCGGCCGGCACCGCCGTGATAGCAAGGTTCAGCTCGAGCGAGTCAAACCGGTCACCGGCGGCGTTGCGGACGAACTCGACGCGTTCGGCCATCGGGTCATAGACGTCGCGAACCCTGGCGCCGGTCAGCCCGATGATGTCGGCATGCCGGGCGGCCAGGGTCATCACCCGGTCGCCGTTGCCGGCGATCAGCATCGGCACCGTCGGGTGATGCTCTTTGAGGTAGGTCGTCATGTGTTCGAGGTAGTCGACTCGGGCTCCGGCGCTGGGGTATGGCAGCTCAGCGGCCTCGAATTCCTCGCGGACGTAACCGGTGCCGAGGCCTACCTCGAGACGGCCGTCGCTGAGCTGGTCCAGCGCTTCGACGTCTCGGCTCAGCAGGGCCGGCTTGTAGAAGGCGGCATTGAGCACATACATGCTCAGCCGGAGCTTCGTGGTGACCATGGCGACCGCGGTCAGCGTCGGAAACGGTGCCGCTGCGCCGAGATGATCGGGCACACAAAGGATGTCGAACCCACCATCCTCGGCCCGCTGTGCGTTCTCTTGCAGCGCAGCGCGCGATTTGATGAATCTGAGACTCAGACCGAAGCGAAAATCCTTGGCCACCAACAACCTCCGTTAAGCGATCGGAAAACACTTACCAGGTTCGAGCTGCGGCCACCAAGCCCTGTACCAGGGCGCCGGTGACCGGCGACATACCGTCGGCCCCCGGGAGTGGGCTGCGCGGGCTCAGCCCCCTGACGCGAACCGACAGTTCCAGCTGCGTCCCGCCGTCGCGTACCCGGTTGACCGGATTGTCCGGATGCAGGCCCCGCAGCTCCTGCGGGATGGCGTCGAGATCGGTGACGACCTGGTATCCGGGCAGCCGGATGTGCCGGGCGAGGTGCGCGGCCAGCGCGCGGTTGCGGCCGCCGGCCAGCAGCTGCGTGCCGCGCCCGATGCGGCCGTAGCCGTGCAGCGATACCGCGACGTCGACGTGATCGAGGAACTCGGTCAGCCGCGCCGATTCCTCGGGGTCGAACCGGGCCGACGGAAGGTGATGCGGGTAGCGGTCGGGATGCCGCAGCAGGTACACCGAGGCGTCCGCGGTCTCGGCGGCGCGTTCGGCGATCACGTCGGTGATCTTTTCCAGGCCGCCGCCGTGGATGGCAAGAAAGCCGAAACGTGACCGCAGCCGGCTCGCCTCGATCACCCCGGGTTGGCTCAGCAAGGCCGAAAGCGACTGTGGCGCGAGCGTATTGGACCTCAACGCTGGGAGCGGCCAGTGCGCGGGGTCCCAGCGGTGCAGGAAGTCGATCCAGCGTTGCGGCAGCCCGTGATGGATCGCGCCGTCGATGATGCGCGGCAGATAGCCCGGCCGGGGTGGACCGGGCGTCACCCGGTGGTCGATGTACACCCACGCCGGCAACAATCCGACGTCGGTGTGCACGGCCAGGCGGTCCCGACGGTAGCGCACCGGTACTCCCTCGGCGCCGTCCAAGGTGGCCAGGTCGTGGTCGGAGACCTGCCAGAGCACCCCGTGTACCTGACCTGCGGCGAACGGCTCGACGGTGGCCACCCCGCGCTGGTTGATCAGCCAGTCGTGGTCGGTGAGCATCGCCGGCCGCGGATCACCGGCGTCGGGACAGCGCGCGGCCATCTGCCGCACGCACAGGTTGGATCCGTATGCGAAGTAGGGATGCCGGCGGGCTGGCATTCAGCCCGTCACCGTCAGGTAGATCAGCACCAGGTCAGCCTATGCGCCGCACTTGACCAGGTAAAACGAGGCCAGATCGATACCGCGACTTTCGCGCGACGTATCGGCTGCCCGGCTTGGAGCCAGGCAGGCACGGGAGGGGGATGCACCCAAGATTCGGCGGTGGAGTGGGTGGCAAGTACACAAGGACGGGTTCGCTACCGATCCCAACAGTCTGCCGTGAACCGGGAACACCCGTAAGCCGTCGAATTCGGGACGTCAATGCGGGCGGAAAGTCTATGTAGCGCAGTATTTTTCGCGTGCGCGCAACGCCACTCCATTTGTCGCTGTGAGGCGGGATTTGTCGCTGTGAGGCGGGCAAAAATCCGCCCCCGATCCTCTGGTGACTCGAGTGACAAGTGGGGCGCTAGCGGCGACCGTTAATAGTTGACGCGCGGTGCGCCTGGGAATTAACCGGCCACTGTCAGATAAATGAGGACCACGTTAAGCAGGCTAATCATCACTCCGACCACCCAGCCAACAACTGTGGTGGCGCGATGGTTGACATCGCTACCCATCACCTCGGGGTTGCTGGTCAGCCTGACCAGTGGCAGCACCGCGAACGGTATGCCGAACGACAGCACGACCTGCGAGAGCACCAATATGCGGGTGGGGTCGAAGTCCAGCGCCAGAATCGCCACGGCAGGGCACACCGTGACGAAACGGCGCACCAGCATCGGAACCGACCAGTGCAGCAATCCCTGCATGATCATGGCGCCGGCATAGGCCCCTACCGATGAGGATGCCAGGCCCGACGCCAGTAATCCGATCGCGAACAGCACCGCGATCGTCGCCCCCAAGGTGTCGTGGACGGCGGCGTAGGCGCCTTCGATCGATGCGGTGTCCCCGCGACCCCGCAAGTTGAGCGCGGCAACCAGCAGCATCGCGGCGTTTACCCCGCCGGCGACAACCATGGCCAGGCCGACGTCCCAGCGGGTGATTCGCAGCAGCCGACGCCGGTTTGGTCCCGCGTCGGGATGTCCGTGCCGGTCGCGGGCGAGACCTGAATGCAGATACACGGCGTGCGGCATCACGGTAGCCCCCAGGATCGCGGCGGCCAGCAGCACGCTTTCGGTCCCCTGAAAGCGCGGCACCAGGCCGGCGAGGACGGCATCGGGGGGCGGCGTCGCGACAAAGAAACTGGCGGTGAAGCCGACGGCGATCACCAGCAGCAAGCCGGTGATGACGCCCTCGAACAGGCGTTGGCCGCGACGGTCCTGGACCGCGAGCAGCAGCAACGAGATCACCCCGGTGATGATCCCGCCGACAGGCAGCGGCAGGTTGAACAGGAGGTGCAACGCGATGGCTCCGCCGATCACTTCGGCCACATCGGTTGCCATCGCCACGATTTCGGCCTGAGCCCAGAAGGCCAGCCGGGCGGGGCGGCCCATCTGCTTGCCGATTTCTTCGGGAAGTGAGCGGCCGGTCACCAGCCCGAGTTTCGCCGACAGGTACTGCACCAGGCCGGCCATCATGTTGGCTACGACGATGACCCAGAGCAGCAGGTAGCCGAACTGGGTACCGGAGCTGACGTTGGCCGCGACATTCCCGGGGTCGACGTAGGCGATCGCGGCGACGAAGGCCGGCCCGAGCAGATACCAGCTCGTCTTGAGCGAAGTTTGGGTGTCCTGCGCCAACTCACCGACCTTCGATCCACATCACCGAATAAGAAAGTGAGGTTAACCGAAACTATTCGGGTATGGCCACCGGCAGCCCCCCGTTCGGGTGCGAGCTGGCTACCGGTACTCGGGATTGGCGAAGTGGGGACGGCAGCCGGCGTCCCACGTGGTGCGTTGATTTCCGTAGGCCGGGATACCCCCGGCGGCCCTCAACATCTGCGCGAGGTGCATCAAGTTGTACGCATCACCGAACTGTTGTCGCCCAGCCAGATCGGCCCGCACAAAATCAGGATGTCGGCATCCAGGACCCGCTGATACAGGGCGGGCCATTCATCGGTCGCCCAACCGTGTTCGGTCATGTCCGGCCATACGCCGATCGCCGACGTCGTGACAGCCCGTCGCGGCCGTCTACGGATTCCGCTCCCCGCCGGCTGTGTACAACCCCTTGCCGGTGACCAGGGGCAGCTCGAGGGTCGTCCGGATACCGGGCGCGGCGGCCACCACGGCCGGGATCGCGTTGACGATCCGCATCGCGGTGGCTACCAGCCCGGCATGGTTGTGGTCACCACGGCGGCTGCTCAGGCAGATGTCCATGGCGTAGGAGGGTTCGCCGGTGATTTCGATGCGGTACGAACCGCCGGGCTGGGCAGGCTGCGGCCAATCGGGACACAGGTCCTCGCGTAGCCGGGTGACGTGTTCCAGCACAACAGCAGGCGCGCCGCCGACCAACCCGAGCACCTCGAACCGCAGTGCCGCGGCGCTGCCCTTGGGAATATGACCCGAGGCAATGTCGAAGGCTTCCGGCGCCGGCTCCCGGACGTACATCTCCTCGACCGCGTCCAGCGAAATGCCAAGGCCCGCAGCAAGTTGTCGTACCACCGAACCCCACGCCAAGCTCAGCACACCGGGCTGCAGCAGCATCGGGATCTCGTCCATCGGCTTTCCGAAACCCATCACGTCGAACATGACGACGGCGCTGTCATAGGTGGCGTAGTCGACGATCTCCATGCAGCGCACCTGCTCGATGCTCTGACACGTCCCGGCCAATGCCAGCGGCAGCAGGTCGTTCGCGAACCCCGGGTCGATGCCGCTGACATAGAGGCTCGAATTACCTTCGTGCGCGGCGTCTTCCAGTGGCTTGATGAGCTCTTCGGGGAGGACCTGCCACGGATACTGCAAGAAGACCGGGCCGCTGCCGACGATATTGACCCCGGCTGCCAGGACGCGCCGGTAGTCGTCCAGGGCCTCGGGAAGCCGGTTGTCGGCCATCGCGTTGTAGACGGCGCACTGCGGCCCGGTGGCCAGTACGGCGTCCAGATCGGTGCTGGCTTTCACGCCGGTGGAATCCGCAAGTCCGGCGAGCTCGGCCGCGTCCTTGCCCGCCTTGGCATCCGATGACACCCACACGCCGGTGAGCTCGAACTGCGGATTGGTGATGAGCGCTCTCAGCGAGTGAATGCCGACGTTGCCGGTGCCGAGTTGGACGACGGGTATTGCCATGACTGGACTCCTTAGAAGTCTGGGTTCACAGGTCCGGGACGGGTATGTCGAGATTGGGGAAGGTCAGGCCGCCATCGACCTCCAATATCTTGCCGGTCAGGAAGCTGCCTGCTGGAGACGCCAAATACACTGCCGCAGCTGCGATGTCGACGGGATCGCCGAGGCGGCGCATTGGTGTCGCCTTCTCCATCGGCGCGCGCAGCGCGTCGTTGGAGGCCACCACGTCCAGCGCGGAGGTGAGGATCGAACCCGGTGCGATCGCGTTGACCCGGATGCGTGGACACAGGTCCAGGGCGGCGAGTCGGGTGTAGTGAGACAACGCGGCTTTGGCGGTGCCGTAGGCGGCGAAACCACGTCCGGCGAGCCGACCCATGGTCGAGCTGATGTTGATGACGCTGCCGCCGCCGGAGTGTTCGAGCATCAACGGCACCGCCGCGACGGTCAACGCGTGGGCGGTGCCGACATTGAAGGTGAATGCGTCCTTGAGGTCCTTGGTCGAGGTGGTCAGCAGCGTGTTGGGCATGGTTCCGCCGACGTTGTTGACGACGATGTCTAGTTTTCCGAAGGCCTCGACAGCCTGACCGGCCAGCTGTGCGGTCACCTCGGGATGGGCCAGGTCGGCGGCGACGACGTGGGCGCGACGTCCGGTCGCTCGGACGTGATCTGCGACCTCTTCCAGCTGGGATTGCGTTCGCGAAGCGATGACGACATCGGCACCGGCCTCGGCGAAGGCCAGCGCGATGGCCGCACCGAGGCCGCGGCCACCTCCGGTGATGACGGCGACTTTGTCGTCGAGACGGAACCTGTCGAGGATCACTGTGGCCTCGCTTCTGTTGTCGGCCGAGGCGGCAGCGATGCTCGCCGTCTCGGGTGGCGGCTCTTCTGTAACAGGTTCTAGTTTGTCACAAGGGTGTGGAGATGTAACTCCCGGCAGCGGCGGCCGAAAGAATACTTCAAAGGTTGCCTGTTGCTGATGTAGCCTCGAGACTGCGAGGAAAACGGCTGGTTGGCGGGCCGCCGCTCACGGCTGGCGGCGAGTATGTTTCATCTCTACCGTTAGGAACTGAATTGAAACTCAACCGATTTGGCGCCGCGCTGGGGGTCCTGGCTTCAGGTGCACTGGTTTTGTCGGCGTGTGGCAGTGACAACAACGCAACCGGAGGAAGTTCGACGTCGGGCGCGTCGTCGGGCAATGTGAGCTGTGGCGGCAAGAAGACGCTGAAAGCCAGCGGGTCCACCGCCCAGGCTAATGCGATGACCCGCTTTGTGAAGGCGTTCGAGCAGGCCTGTCGCGGTCAGACCTTGAACTACACGCCCAATGGTTCGGGCGCCGGGATTAGCGAATTCAACGGCAAACAAACCGATTTCGGCGGCTCGGACTCACCGCTGAGCAGCGACGAGGCGGCCGCGGCGCAGCAGCGTTGCGGTTCGCCGGCGTGGAACCTGCCGGTGGTGTTCGGCCCGATCGCGGTCACCTACAACCTCAACGGCGTGAGCTCGCTGAATCTGGACGGTCCCACCCTGGCGAAGATCTTCAACGGCGCCATTACCAGCTGGAACGATCCCGCGATCGAGGCGCTCAACTCAGGCACCAACCTGCCTGCTGAGGCCATTCACGTCATATTCCGCAGCGACGAGTCGGGGACCACGGACAACTTCCAGAGGTACCTTGATGCCGCGTCCAGCGGGGCGTGGGGTAGGGGCGCCGGAAAGGTGTTCACAGGCGGTGTCGGTGAGGGCGCCAAGGGTAACGACGGCACGTCGGCGGCCATTAAGAGCACCGAAGGGTCCATCACCTACAACGAGTGGTCGTTCGCCCAGGCGCAACACCTGAACATGGCCAAGGTCATCACGTCGGCCGGTCCGGACCCGGTGGCGATCAGCACCGACTCGGTTGGCAAGACGATTGGCGGGGCCACGATTACGGGTCAGGGTAACGACCTGGTGCTCGACACCGTCTCGTTCTACCGGCCGACGCAGGCCGGCTCCTACCCGATCGTGCTGGCGACGTACGAAATTGTCTGCTCGAAGTATCCCGACTCGGAGGTCGGTACCGCGGTGAAGGCGTTCCTGCAGTCCACAATCGGCGCTGGTCAGAATGGCTTGGGGGACAATGGATACATCCCCATTCCGGACTCATTCAAGTCGAGGTTGTCGACCGCGGTCAACGCCATCGCCTGATCTGAGGTCGACGTGGACAGAATCCCGCTGGCCAAGCCTGCGCTAGTGGCGGTCGACGCGCGCGCATCGCGGCGGGCGGACCGGCTGTTCAAGCTGGTGGCGTCAGCTGCAGGGTCGACGATCGTGATCGCGATCCTGCTGATCGCTGTATTCCTGTTGGTCCGCGCCGTCCCCGCGTTGCGTGCGAACCATGCGAATTTCTTCACCAGTGCCGAATTCGACACCGCCGATGACGAGAAGCTGGCGTTCGGTATCCGTGACTTGTTCATGGTCACGGTGCTGAGTTCGATCAGCGCCCTGGTGTTGGCCGTGCCGGTCGCGGTCGGGATCGCGGTGTTCATCACCCAATATGCGCCGAAACCGTTGTCGCGTCCGTTTAGTGCGATGGTAGATCTGCTGGCTGCGGTGCCGTCGATCGTTTTCGGGTTGTGGGGGATCTTCGTGCTGGCGCCGAAGCTCGAGCCGGTCGCCAGGTTTCTCAACCGCAACCTGGGATGGCTGTTTCTGTTCAAGCAGGGAAACGTGTCCTTGGCGGGCGGCGGCACGATCTTCACCGCGGCTATCGTGCTGTCGGTGATGATCCTGCCGATTGTCACGTCGGTATCGCGCGAAGTTTTCCGGCAGACCCCGCTTACGCAGATCGAAGCAGCACAGGCGCTTGGTGCGACGAAGTGGGAGGTAGTGCGGATGACTGTGCTGCCGTTCGGTCGTAGCGGTGTTGTCGCGGCCTCGATGCTGGGTTTGGGCCGCGCTCTGGGCGAAACCGTTGCGGTGCTGATCATCTTGCGCTCGGCCGCCCGGGCGGGGAACTGGTCACTGTTCGACGGCGGTTATACGTTCGCCTCCAAGATCGCTTCCGCGGCTTCCGAATTCAGCGAACCGCTGCCGACCGGGGCCTATATCGCCGCGGGATTTGCGCTGTTCATCCTGACTTTCGTGGTCAATGCAGCCGCCCGCGCGATCGCCGGCGAAAAGGTCAACTCTTGAGCCACAAATGATTACAGACGCGCTCGACTGGCCGGTCAAAGCGGTGGTGTTCCCCCCTGTGAGCCTTTGGCGGCGGATCAAGAACAACATCGCGACAACGCTTTTCTTCAGCTCGTTCGCCATAGCGTTGGTGCCGCTGGTCTGGCTGCTGTGGGTCGTGATCGCCCGAGGCTGGTACGCCGTCACGCGGTCGGGCTGGTGGACCCACTCACTACGCGGCGTGCTGCCAGAGGAGTTCGCCGGCGGCATCTACCACGCGCTGTACGGAACACTTGTGCAGGCTGGGGTGGCAGCCGTCATCGCCGTTCCGTTGGGATTGATGACCGCGGTGTACCTGGTGGAATATGGAACCAGTCGGCTGGCGCGGGTGGCCACGTTCATGGTCGACGTGCTCGCCGGGGTGCCCTCGATTGTGGCGGCACTGTTCATCTTCAGCCTGTGGATCGCCACCCTGGGGTTTCAGCAGAGCGCGTTCGCCGTGTCGTTGGCGTTGGTCCTGCTGATGTTGCCGGTGGTGGTGCGCTCCACCGAGGAGATGCTCAGGCTGGTGCCCGACGAACTGCGAGAAGCCAGCTACGCGCTGGGTGTTCCGAAATGGAAGACAATTGTGCGGATCGTCGCGCCCATCGCGATGCCGGGCATCGTCTCAGGCATTCTGTTGGCGGTCGCGCGCGTCATTGGCGAGACCGCGCCGGTGCTGGTGCTGGTCGGGTACAGCCGCTCGATCAACTTCGACATCTTCAACGGCAACATGGCATCGCTGCCCCTGCTGATCTACACCGAACTCACCAACCCCGAACACGCCGGCTTCCTGCGCGTCTGGGGTGCGGCGCTGACCCTGATCATCATGGTGGCCGCGATCAACCTCATTGCCGCAGCGATTCGGTTCGTGGCCACCCGGCGGCGGTGACCGGCGCTACCCCGATTTTTCAGTCCGGCTCATGAGCCCTGCGCGAGTTTCAGCACCCTGCCATTGCCGCGGTCGGCGACGTACACGTTCCCCTTCTTGTCCACCGCCACCGATAAGGGGGTGTTGAGGCCAGTGAAGGGCAGGTCGGTCGAGGCAGTCGCCCCGGCCGCCAACTTCGCCACCACGTTGTTGTCGTGTTCGGTGACGTAGATATTGCCGGCGTCGTCCACCGCAATGCCCCACGGCGCGGTCAGGCCGGTGAACGGTAGCACGGTCTGGTTGGTCGTCCCGGCATCCAGTTTCAGCACCCTGTTGTTGTCGGTGTCGGTGACGTAGATGTTGCCGCCGCTGTCCACGGCCACCCCATCGGGGTTCTTGAGGCCGTTGAATGGCAGCACGGTCTGGGCGTTGGAGCCGGCCGCCAACTTCACCACCCTGTTGTTGCCCCGGTCGGCGACATACACACTGCCCTGGGCATCCACCTCGACGCCCTCGGGGTAACGAAGGCCGTTGAACGGCAACACAACCTGGTTGTTCGAACCGGCCGACAATGCCAGCACCCGATCGTTGAAATCGCTGACGTAGATCTTGCCGGAGTTGTCCACCGCCACCCCCTGCGGCTCGTAAAGTCCGTTGAACGGCTTCACCGTTGGCGTGCTCGACCCGGGGGCCAACGCCACCACCCGGCCGTACATGCTCTGATTGGTGACGTAGACGGTGCCGGAGTTGTCCACAGCCACTCCGCCGGGGGAGAGGTGGAAGTTGAGGCCGTTGAACGGCAGCACGATTTGTCCCGACGCCGTCGTGGATGAACCCGACGGCCTCGTGACCAAGAATGCGGTAATAGCGGCGACGAGGCCGACCGTGGCAACGGCGGCGATAATCCACGCCTTCCGCTTTTTGCGGGGCGGGGTGGTCGGTTGGGGCTGGGAAGGCTGGCCGTACGACGGCGGACCCCCGGGGCTTGGCCTCGGTGCAGGAGGGGACGCGATCGCGGGTTGGCTGGGCCAGCCGCCGGTGCCGGCGACGGGGGCGGCCTGTGTCCGCTGGTCGGATGCTTTCGGCGGTGACCGCCATCCGCTGGTCTTTGACGGCACTGACCGAGCCATGGTCTCGTCGCCGGTGGGAAACTGAGGCGGCGGCGCCATAGCCTGCGGGGTCTGCGGGTCGGGACCGGAGCCCGTGTAATTGGTCCAGCCGCCGCCAAAGTCCGGATCGACGGCGGGAGCCATCAGAGTCGCATTGTCGCCCTGGCGCAGGATGGTGGCTTCTTGTCGCTGCTCAGGTGTGGTGAGTGCGTGGTGAGCGGCGATGGCCATATCGCCGGCGGTCATGTAGCGCTCCTCCGGGTTCTTGGCCATGCCTTTGGCGATCACCTCGTCCAGGGCCGCCGGAATTCTCCCGGGCCGAAGCATGCTGGGCCGGGGGGCAGGTTCCATGAGGTGAGCGGTGACCAGCCGCTCGACGGTGTCGGCCCGATAAGGTGGGGCCCCCGTCAGACATTCGCCCAGGACGCAGGCCAGCGCGTAGATATCGGCCCGGTAGGTGACCTCATCACCGGTGAACCGTTCCGGGGCCATGTAGTTGTAGGTCCCCACGGCGATCCCGCTTTGGGTCAGCCCTGGGTCGTGGGCGGCACGGGCGATACCGAAATCCACCAGATAGGCGAAGTCATTGTCGGAGATCAGGATGTTTTCCGGCTTGACGTCGCGGTGCGTGACGCTGCTGCCGTGCGCGGCGTCCAGCGCGGCGGCGATCTGACGCACGATGGCCACCGCTCGTGCCGGCGTCAGCGGACCGTACTGGGTCAGCATCGAGCGCAGCGAGACGCCGTCGATCAGGCGCATCTCCACGTAGAACTGCCCGTCGATGTCGCCGTAGTCATGGATCGGCACGATGTGTGGCTCGGTCAGCCGTCCCGCGGTGTCGGCCTCGCGTTGCATCCGCGCGCGAAACACCGGGTTGCCGGAGTACTGCGTCGAGATCAGCTTCAGCGCCACCACCCGGTGCTTGCGGGTGTCCTCGGCCTCATAAACCTCGCCCATCCCGCCGCGGCCAATCAGGCGCACCAGCTGGTAGGGCCCAAAGCGCGACCCCACGCGTGAACCCGGCCCGGTGTCGATCACCCGTCGACGCTCCCTTCGCCCGGCCACCCTATGCCGCTGGCCGCAAACCGGCCGCGGGTCGCGACGCCGGCAGTGCTGCCGCGCCGACACGGATGGTTAACACACGGTAAATCCTCCGAGAGCAGGCGCACAACAAAATCGGGCTACTCACAGTGAATTCTGAATCACGAGTGAGTAACGGAGCCCGCCTACCGAGCCATGCTGTTGTTCCAGCGTGTTTGGCGGTTTGTACCCGGGAGAATCCTTCGTCGGCCAAAGTAACTCGGGCCCTCCGGAATTCGTCCGGCGGTCGCTAGTCAGGCGACAGCTGGCCAGCTGCGCCTTGGAACCGGCCGCCCCGCAACGAGTCCCGCCCTCTGGGTGCCGGCCACGGTGACGTGTAATCATGCGATATCGTTCACCACCCGCACCAATTTCGATTGGAACGACTTCGGCAGCGGAATGTATCCGTACTCGTCCAAAGCAATTTGGCCGTCGCCAATTGTGGCCTGCATAAAGGCTTTTACGGCGGTTCCGGTGGGGGCATCCGGATACTTCGAGCAGACGATCTCATAGGTCACCAGCACGATGGGGTAGGCACCGTTCTGGGTTGGCAGATAGAACGACGACGTGTCCACCACCAGGTCATTACCCTGGCCTTTGAACGTGGCCCCGGCGATCGTTTTACCGACTGCCTCGGCGGTGATCGACACCGGATCCGGGCCCGCCGATGTGATGATCTGGGCCATGTTCAACTGATGGCCCACCGCGTACGACCACTCGTTGTAGGTGATGGATCCGTCGGTTCTCTTCAGGGCCGCCGACGTGCCGTCATTCCCGCTGGCGCCTTCGCCGACACCACCGTTGAATGTCTGGCCGGTGCCTTTGCCCCACGCGCCGTTAGACGCGGCCTCGAGGTACTTCTGGAAGTTGTCCGTCGTACCGGACTGGTCGCTGCGGAATACGATGTGGATAGCTGTCGGGGGCAGGTCGTTGCCTGAGTTGAGCGCCTTGATCGCCGGGTCGTCCCACGTGCTGACGGCGCCGTTGAAGATCTTGGCGAGTGTGGGTCCGTCCAGATTCAGCGAACTCACGCCGTTGACGTTGAACGTGACCGCGATCGGGCCAAACACCACCGGCAGGTCCCACGCCGGGGACCCGCAGCGCTCCGCGGCCCGGTCCGGCTGACCCTTTCGATGGATTCATTGGCGAGTCGGAGCCGGCCAGATCGGTCTGGTTGCCGAGGAACAGCTTCATTCCGGCGCCGGAGCCATTTGCGTTGTAGTCCAGCGTGTGGCCTGGGCACGCATGGATGTAGGCGTAGACGA
Source organism: uncultured Actinomycetota bacterium (assembly GCA_963763005.1). Lineage (GTDB taxonomy): Bacteria > Actinomycetota > Actinomycetes > Mycobacteriales > Mycobacteriaceae > Mycobacterium. The sequence continues at coordinate 43,842 of CAVXMI010000001.1, read as the reverse complement.
ACTGTTCCATCGCATTCTTTTGCGCGGTCGAGCCGGCGGCCCGGAGTTTCTTCTTGCCGCCGCAGTCCACCGGCACCGAGGGGGCGGTGGAGCCGGTCGAGGATGACGTGGTGTTGGAATGGCCGCCGCATGCCGATAACACCAGTGCGCTGGCGAGTAGCAGGCTCAGCGCGGCGCCAGGTCGAGTGAACTTCACGAAACTCCTCTGAAGACTCGGGGTCGGCAGCACGAGCTTACGTGAATTCGGGCTGCTTTGTTCAGGGCTTGGACGCTTGTTACGCCGGGGCCTTCTTGGCCGGCGCCTTGCCGTCATCCGATCGCGCCTTCACGCTGGCCTCCAGCTTGGCCAGCAGGTCCGATACGTCTTCGGTCTCGTCCAGCTCAGTCGGTTGTCCTTCGGCGGTAAACGCTTCGCCGCCTTCGAGTTTGGCGTCGATCAACTCCTGCAGCTGCTCCTGGTAGGTGTCGCGGTAGCGGTCCGGGTTGAAGTCGTCGGCCATCGACTCCACCACCTGTCCGGCCATCTTGAGCTCCGCCGGTTTGATCTCCACCTTCTTGTCCAGCACGGGGAAGTCGGGGTCGCGGATCTCGTCCGGCCACAACAAGGTGTGCACGACCATCACCTCGCGTTTACCGAAATCCTTGACGCGCAGGGCCGCCAGCCGGGTCTTGTTGCGCAGGGTGAAATGCACGATTGCCATCCGCTCCGTCTCCGCGAGCGTCTTGGCGAGCAGCACATAGGATTTAGAGGATTTTGAATCCGGCTCCAGGAAGTAGCTGCGGTCAAACATCATCGGGTCGACTTCGCTGGCCGGGATGAATTCCAGCACCTCGATCTCGCGGCTGCGCTCTTCGGGCAATGTGGCGATGTCGTCGTCGGTGATCACCACCATCTGGCCGTCGTCGGATTCGTAGGCCCGGGTGAGGTCACCGTATTCGACGACCTCTCCACACACCTCGCACACGCGCTTGTACCGGATGCGCCCGTTGTCCTTGGCGTGCACCTGACGGAACTTGATGTCATGGTCCTGGGTGGCGCTGTACACCTTGACCGGCACGTTCACGAGCCCGAAGGCGATCGAACCCTTCCAGATGGAGCGCATGGAGTCAGTATGCCCACAACGTCGGTTGGGTTAACAGCACGCCGCGGCCGTTGCGGTCCGCGCACCGGGGAATGCTTGTTTTGCCCGCCTCCGGGCGACAACGTTGCGGTCGGGTTGTCGACGAAACGGGGACACCGCCCGTTGTCGCACCGAGGCGGGCAATCTGCCCGTCCGAAATCTCGTCCTTCTCGGTGAAACGCTAAGGAGAAGAGTCTGATTGAGAATTCAAGGTGGCTCGATCGGGTAGGTCGGCACCGGCGCGGGCGACTGTCAACGCCGACGCCAGGGCCGCCACCTCGAGCGCGGAGGTCAGCGCATCGAGCCCAATCCGGCGCAGGTCGGCTCGCCGGTCAGAGCCCAACAGGCCAAGCTCCCATAGCGTGTCGAGCAGGCCGGCCATGAACGCGTCGCCGGCGCCGACGGTGTCCACCACCGCGACCGGCCTGGCGGACGCCCGGGCCTCGCCGGCCGCGCAGAACGCCAGCGAGCCGCGATCGCCCATGGTCAGCACCACGAGAGCGGGTCCGGATGCCAACCACGTTCGGGCCGTCAGCTCCGGCGCGCGGTTCGGATTGATCCAGAGCAGATCCTCGTCGCTGACTTTGACGATGTCGCTGCGCTCGACGAGGTGATCGATGCGTTCGCGGGCCAGATCCCGGTCGACGATCACCGACGGGCGCACATTGGGGTCGAAACTAACCGTGGCCGACACGCGATAGGCGTCCAGCAGGGCCGCAACGGCCAAGCAACCCGGGTCGCGCACGGCGGCGATAGATCCGGTGTGCACGAAAAGCGGAGGGGGGACGGGCGGTATGCCGGAGAGCTGCCAGTCCAGGTCGAACGCATAGGTGGCCGATCCTCCTGAGCTGGGGTCTGCGATCGTCGCCAGCGCGGTGGGCGTTCGGTCTGCCGTGGTACTTCCCGGAACAAGCCGTGCGCCAGAGGCTTTAACGTAGTCGGCGATCCGCCGGCCGTGTGCGTCGTTGCCGATGTGGGTCAGGAAATCGACATCGCGGCCCAGCCGGGCCAGTCCGACGGCGACATTCAACGGGCTGCCCCCGACATGCTCGGCGTTGACCGGACGGTCGACGATGTCGATCAGGGCTTCGCCGATCACCAGCCCGCGTGCCATGCCGACAGGTTACGTTGACAATATGGGTTCGGCGCAGGTCTGGCCTCCTGGTCAGGAGGACGGTCCACGTGTGCAGCTGACCAACGCCGACAAGGTGCTGTATCCGGCGACCAGAACCACAAAGCAGGACGTCTTCGACTACTACACCTGCATCGCCGAGGTCATGGTGCCGCACATCGCCGGGCGCCCGGCGACGCGCAAGCGCTGGCCAAACGGTGTCGATCAACCCTCGTTCTTCGAAAAGCAGCTGGCGTCGTCGGCGCCCGACTGGCTGCCACGCGCCAGCCTAGTGCACCGGTCCGGAACGACGACTTATCCGATCATCGACAGCGCCACCGGGTTGGCCTGGATTGCACAGCAGGCGGCCCTGGAGGTGCACGTGCCGCAGTGGCGGCTTGTCGGTGAGCCTGGATCCGGCGAATTAAATCCGGGCCCGGCAACACGATTGGTGTTCGACCTGGACCCGGGCGACGGTGCGACGATGACGCAGCTGGCCGAGGTGGCGCGCGCTGTCCGAGATCTGATCGCCGATATCGGACTGACCACCTTCCCGCTCACCAGCGGCAGCAAGGGGCTGCATCTCTACACGCCGCTGAAGGAGCCGGTGAGCAGCAAGGGCGCCACGGTATTGGCTAAACGCGTTGCACAACAACTGGAAAAGGCCATGCCGACGTTGGTCACGTCGACCATGACCAAGAGCCTGCGCGCTGGGAAGGTGTTCTTGGACTGGAGCCAGAACAGCGGCTCGAAGACCACCATCGCGCCTTACTCGCTGCGCGGACGCGAGCACCCGACGGTCGCGGCGCCGCGCGACTGGGAGGAACTCGACGATCCGGCGCTGTGCCAGCTCAACTACGACGAGGTGCTGACCCGGGTTGCCCGCGACGGCGATCTGCTTGCGCCGCTGGATGCCGACGTATCCAGTGGGGATAAGCTGACGAAATACCGCAGCATGCGCGACGCCTCGAAGACTCCGGAGCCGGTGCCCAAGACGAAACCAGCGAAACCGGCTACCGGCCATGACAATAGGTTTGTCATCCAGGAACATCATGCCCGTCGGCTGCACTACGACTTCCGGCTGGAACGAGACGGGGTGCTGGTGTCGTGGGCGATACCGAAGAACCTGCCCGACACCACATCGGTCAACCATCTGGCGGTGCGCACCGAGGATCACCCGCTGGAATACGCCACGTTCGAGGGCGATATCCCCAAAGGGGAGTACGGCGCCGGCAAGGTGATCATCTGGGACTCCGGCAGCTACGAGACTGAGAAGTTCCGCGACGACGAGGTCATCGTCACCCTGCACGGCAATCGGATCTCCGGTCGGTATGCACTGATTCAAACCAACGGCGACCAGTGGCTGGCGCACCGGATGAAGGACCAGAAGGTCTTCGAATTCGACAATCTCGCCCCCATGCTCACGACGCATGGTTCGGTGACGGGTCTCAAGGCGGGTCCGTGGGCGTTCGAGGGCAAGTGGGACGGCTATCGGCTACTGGTCGAGGCAGATCACGGCACTGTGCGGCTACGGTCCCGCAGTGGACGCGATGTCACCGGCGAATATCCCCAACTACATTCACTGGCAACAGATCTCGCCGATCACCACGTCGTGCTCGATGGCGAGGCTGTCGTGCTCGACCAGTCGGGCGTGCCCAGTTTCACTGAGATGCAGAACCGGGGCCGCGGCACCCACGTCGAATTCTGGGCGTTCGACCTGCTCTACCTGGACGGCCGCTCGCTGCTGCGGGCCCGCTACCTTGACCGGCGAAAGCTACTGGAAACCCTCGGCAGTGCAGCCAATCTCATCGTTCCCGAGCTGCTGCCCGGCGACGGCGCCCAGGCGCTGGAGTACTCGCGTCGGCACGGCTGGGAGGGCGTGGTCGCCAAGAAGCGCGACTCGAGTTATCAGCCGGGCCGGCGCTCCGCGTCGTGGGTCAAGGACAAGCACTGGAACATCCAGGAAGTCGTCATCGGCGGCTGGCGAGCCGGGGAAGGCGGGCGCAGTAGCGGCATCGGCGCGTTGCTGATGGGCATCCCCGGTCCAGGCGGTCTGCATTTCGCCGGCCGCGTCGGCACCGGCTTCACCGAACGCGCCCTGGCCAACCTGAAAAAGACGCTGGCACCGCTGCGCACCGACGAATCCCCCTTCGACACACCGCTTCCCGCCCGCGAAAGGAAGGGCGTGACGTTCGTGGAGCCGACGCTGGTCGGGGAGGTGCGCTACAGCGAGTGGACCCCGGACAACCGGCTACGCCAATCAAGCTGGCGTGGGCTGCGGCCGGACAAGAAACCAAGTGAGGTGGTGCGGGAATGAAGTGGGTGACGTATCGAAGCGCTGATGGCGAACACACCGGAGTGCTCTCCGGGGACGAGATCTACGTAATGCCGCCGGGCGTGGCGCTGCTCGACCTGATCGGGCGCGGCGCCGACGGGCTGCGTGAAGCCGGCGAGGCTGCGTTACGTTCACCGGCCGCGGTGGTTGGCATCGGCGAGGTGTCGCTGGCTGCCCCGATTCCGCGCCCGCCGTCGATCCGCGATTCCCTGTGCTTTCTGGACCATATGCGCAACTGTCAGGAGGCGATGGGCGGTGGCCGGGTACTCATGGACACCTGGTACCGCATCCCGGCGTTTTACTTTGCTTGTCCGGCAACAGTTCTGGGTCCCTACGACGACGCACCGACGGCTCCCGGAAGTGCCTGGCAGGACTTCGAATTGGAGATCGCCGCAGTTATCGGGACCGCCGGCAAGAACTTCTCCGTCGAACAGGCCGAACGGTCGATCATCGGCTACACGATCTTCAACGACTGGTCCGCGCGTGACCTGCAGATGCTGGAGGGTCAGCTGCGCATCGGACAGGCCAAAGGCAAAGACAGCGGGGTCACCCTGGGGCCCTATCTGGTCACCCCGGATGAGCTGGAACCGTACCGCCGTGACGGCAAGCTGAGCCTGCAGGTGACCGCTCTGGTCAACGAGACCGTGATCGGCTCCGGGTCGACCGGAACGATGGACTGGACCTTCGGCGAAGTCATCTCTTACGCGTCGCGGGGGGTGATGCTGCACCCGGGCGACGTGTTCGGTTCCGGCACGGTGCCCACCTGCACCCTCGTCGAGCACCTGACGAAGCCGGAATCCTTCCCGGGCTGGCTGTGCGACGGCGACGTGGTGACGCTCCGGGTCGAGGGATTGGGGGAGACTCGGCAAACCGTGCGATCTTCGCCGGTGCCGTTCCCGCTGGCGCCCCGGCCGAATCCGGCCACCGCGCCCGCCCCGCCGCGGGTCAATCCTGCCCCGGCAAAGGTGCCCTACACCCGTGGACTGCACAAGGTCGCCGAACGGGTGTGGGCATGGACGTTGCCGGACGGCGGATTCGGGTGGAGCAACGCCGGACTGGTCGCCGGTGACGGTGCATCACTGTTGGTGGACACGCTCTTCGACCTACCGCTCACTCGCGAAATGTTGACCGCGATGCGGCCCATCACCGATCAGGCGCCGATCATCGACGCCCTGATCACCCACTCCAACGGCGACCACACGCATGGCAACCAGCTGCTGGACGCCAACGTCCGGATCATCGCCGCCACCGGCACCGTCGAGGAAATTGCCCAGGACACGAGCGCCGACCGGCTGGTCATGATCCAGACCGCCGATCTGGGTCCGGTCGCGACGCCGTTCGTGCGAGACCGCTTCGGGCACTTCGATTTCCGCGGTATCAGGGTGCGCAACGCCGACCAGACGTTCGACCGCGAGTTGACCATCGACGTCGGTGGCAGGAGGGTGGATCTGTTAAACCTGGGTCCCGCGCACACGGCGGCCGATTCGGTGGTGCATGTGCCCGACGCCGGCGTGCTGTTCGGTGGGGATCTGTTGTTCATCGGCTGTACGCCGATCGTGTGGGCCGGCCCGATCGCCAATTGGATTGCGGCGTGTGATGCGATGATCGCGCTGGATGCGCCCATCGTGGTGCCCGGCCACGGCCCCATCACCGATCCTGATGGAATCCGCCGCGTCCGTGACTATTTCGTGCACATCAGCGAGCAAGCCAACGCCGCGTACCGCAAGGGCCTGTCTTTCGCCGAGGCCGTCGAGGCCGTCGACCTCGGCGAGTACGCGACCTGGCTGGACTCCGAACGGGTCGTCGTCAACATCTATCAGCGCTACCGCGAACTCGATCCCGACACCCCGCAGCAGGAGGTGCTGGGGCTGCTGGTGATGCAGGCCGAGTGGTTGGCCAAACGAGGTTAGGTCAGTGCTGTCTGGGCGCAATGACCGGTGGTTACCCGCGGGCCATGAAAGCCATGGTTACTTGCCTTCGACTTGTGCGGGCGAATCCACCGTAAGCCGTGTCAGTAAACACCCGAGTCGCCTACCGTTCGGGTATGGCTGCAGTGGAATTGGAAGCGCTCGAGGACAACATCGCCTGCGTCACGTTGAACCGGCCCAGGCTCCTGAACGCGATCGACGGATCGCTGATCAACGCCATGGACGACGTGTTGGACGTGCTCAGCGGAGGCGAGTTCCGGGTAGCGATCCTTACCGGCGCCGGACGCGGGTTCTGCGCGGGCGCCGATTTGAGCGGAGCCGGCGAGTCCTGGACCAAGGCCAACCCGACAAGCCCGGCTTTCAAGACCACCTATGACGCCCAGGTACGCCTGGCCGACCAGTTGACACGGCTCTACGAGCTACCCATACCCGTGATCGCGGCGGTAAACGGCGTTGCCGTCGGGGGTGGGCTGGCGTTCGCGCTGCATTGCGATATCCGGGTCGCATCAGAAGATGCCGGGTTCGGATCGGTGTTCATCAAGGCGGGGTTCTCGTCGATGGATATGGGAACCAGTTACCTGCTACCGAAAATCGTCGGCGCCGGGGTGGCGCGGGAACTCATGCTGACCGGCCGCATCATCGACGCCGCCGAGGCCTATCGCATCAAGCTGGTCCACGAGGTGGTGGCGGCCGACGACCTGATGACGGCGGCGCAGACGCTGGCCCGGTCGATCGCCGAGAACAACGCTTACGGCGTGTGGCAGACCAAGATTGGCCTCAACGCCGCGCTGGATGCACCCAGTTTGCGGCATGCCAAAGAGATCGAGAACCGCACCCAGATCCTCAGCGGATTCACCAACAACCCGGCCGAGGCCGCCAAAGCGCATCAGGAGAAGCGGGCTCCGATGTGGGATCCCTTGTAGTGCTTAGACTTTCGCGATCACTTTCTCCGCGAAACGCTCCAGGTGGCGGATCTTGGTCTCCAGCGGCTCGGTGTCGGGTCCCTTGATGTAGGGGACCCGGAAGCCCACGATGGCGTCGGTGACGCCTTTGTCTTCGAGTCGCTTGATGCCGTCCACGGTGTAGGCGTCGAGCGAGATCACATGAATCTCGAAGGGGCCGGTGCTTCCCTCTTCTTCGCGAAACTGCTTGACCCGGGCGATGAGTCGGTCGAGTTCCTCGGGGTCAGTGCCGCCGCCGTGCATCCAGCCGTCGGCGCGCGCCGCGCGACGCAGCGCGGCATCGGCGTGGCCGCCGACCAGGATCGGGATGGGCTGAGTGGGAGCCGGGCTCATCTTGGTCTTGGGAATGTCATAGAACTCGCCGTGGAATTCGAAGTAGTCGCCGGTGGTGAGGCCTTTCACTATCTCAATGCATTCGTCAATCCGCTTGCCGCGCTTCGTGAATGGGAGACCCATCAGCTGGTAATCCTCCGGCCACGGACTGGTGCCTACGCCAAGCCCCACGCGGTTGCCGATCAGCGCGGCCAGGGAACCGACCTGTTTGGCCACCAGGGCCGGCGGCCGGACAGGCAACTTGAGGACGAAGAAGTTGAACCGCAGTGTCTTCGTCACCGCACCCAACGCGGCTGTCAGGACGAAGGTCTCGATGATTTCCTTGTCCTCCAGGAATTCGCGGTTGCCGTCGGGGGTGTAGGGATACTTCGAGTCGGACTCGAAGGGATAGGCGAGGCTGTCGGCGATCGTCATGCTGCTGTACCCGGCCGCCTCGGCCGCCTGAGCCAGCGGGACATAGAACGTTGGGTCGGTCATTGCCTCTGCGTAGCTGAACCGCACGTCTATTCGTACCTTCCGTGAGCGGGCATTGACACGAGACTAGAACGTGTTCTAATTTGACTCGCGTCGGGTCCACGTACAACACAGGTGGAAGCTTGACCGGCTCAGGCTCAGGCCGGATTGCCGGGCTCCTCACCGGGCCGACGCGGCCCGCATCGTCGCCCGGCTCAGGCCGGATTGCCGGGCTCCTCACCGGGCCGACGCGGCCCGCATCGTCGCCGGCTCAGGCTGGATTGCCGGGCTCCTCACCGGGCCGACGCGGCCCGCATCGTCGCCCGGCTAAAGCTGGTTCTCCGGGCCGATGATTGCCCAGACCGTCTTGCCCGACGAGGTGGGCGTGCTGCCCCACGCACGCGACAATGCCTCGACAATGGCCAGGCCGGACACGTCGATGCCCTTCGGGGGGGACGCCAGCCGCACGGTGGGGGCGCTGCTGGCGTCAGACACCGCGATGGTCACTGTCGGGCCGTCGTTTTCGATCCTCACCACCGGGTCGCTTCCGGTGTGTTCCAGCACGTTCTCCATGAACACATTGACGACCACCAACGCGACCGGGATTAGCCCGGGTTTCGACCAGGAGGTGAGCCATTCGCGGACCAGCTTGCGGGACTCGCGAAGGCTGTTCAAGTTGGCGGGCAGTTGCGCGCGGGCATGCCGGACATCGTGACGCGCGAGCCTACCGAGAGCCTTCGTCGCCCCTTTCTCGGTGGGGTAGACAGGCATGAATCGGGCGACCCCAGTGCGGGCGATCGCCTCGCGGCTCGCGCGATTGGCGCAGACGAGCACGATCGGAACATCCGGCCGGGAGTCGACCTGCCAGTGCGCGCTGATGAAGATCGACCATGCAGCTTCTTCGGGGACTTGAAGTGCGGTGACGTTGACGATGACGGCGGAGGGCTCGTCGAGCGTCGCCTGCACGATGCTGTCGCGCAGCGCCGCGGAGTTGGTGGCGTCGAGCACGCCCTCGGCTGCCAGGACGACCACTGACTGTTCGGTCCGCGCCGCAACGGCCAGCGAGCTCGGTGACTTGGCCACCGCGCTCACCGGAGCCCTCCCCGCACGTCCAGGGCTTTATCCGGTCCCAACGGCGTTCGCGGCGCCGCGACTGCTAGCGCGGTTGCAAAGCAGCGGGACGCCATGAACCGGCATGCCAGTTCCATCCTGTCGTCCGGTTCCATTGCCTGCTCCTCGAACTTCTGCCCCGCCAATTGCTTGAGGATGCCGCCCCCGTTGGGGGCACAACATCTATCTTCGGCCAATCCGCCCGCTTCGTGCACAACGAGTGCCGTCGACGTGGCCTGACATCGCAATGTGACAGGACAGCCCGGGGACCGCGCGCGGTGATTGCTCTTGGTCGGTGCATCGGACCGGACGATGCGGCGGTTGGCCATAAACCCATGGTCGCGCTGCCGGCTGCAGGCGGGTCAGGTAGATGCCTCGACCCCGCCTGTCCAAAGCACCGACCACCAACATGCCGAACATGCCGTTCTTGTCGTGGTTTGCCGCAACACGCGTCACCCATGGGAGTTACCCACACAATGCGCGTGGTCAACCTCCGGTCTGGGATGTACCCAGCCTATCGGGATTCAATCAGGCAAACGCGGCGAATCCGCGCAACAAGCCCGAACAAGCGCCGCACCAGCATGGTGGGCGTTCGGGTCTAGTCGGGGAGGTCGTTTAGGGGCCGCTGCAGGCGTACGGTGGTGCGCCCAGTCCGGCGACGGAGTGCGTGCCCCACGGCGTTTGTTCAATGATGCGTGCAGGTGCGCTGCGCTCGCCCACCGTTAGCGTCCCCGCGCGGGCCTGCGTGAGTGAGTCCTGCGGTAGGGGATCGAGAACGGTCCCTTGCCAGTGGTAGTTGCCGTCGATCGGATCGAGGTGACCGGTCAGACGGACGTGCACCGAATGGCGGCTGCCACCTATCTCCAGCGTCGCCGCCCCGTCGTAGGTGTCATCGGCGTCGGGTGCGCTGGATGACAGGTCGAACGCCTTGAACGCCCGGTGAGGCGGGGCAGGTTTCAGTTGGGCGCGCTCATTGAATACCTGCTGGCTGCTGCGGCGCACCTCGATGCGGGTGCTGGCCGTGCGCTCCATGAGGTCCAAGCACTCGACGACGTAGCGGATCTGCGCGCCGATGTCGGGCCCGGCTGTAAAGAAATAGTTGGGAAAGCCGTGAACGGCGACCCCGAGGAAGGGCTCCATGCCGTCGTCCCAGGCCTGCTGGATGGTCAATCCGCGGGCGCCCACCAGCATCTGATCGGGGATTGCGAACCCGGTGCCGTAGATGATGGCGTCGGCGAGATGGTCGACACCATCGTTGGTCCGGATGCCCGAGAAGGTCACCGCGTCGATCGCCGACTCCGCCACCAGGGGCGCCCGCCGCGCCTGCTTACCCCGGGTGTGGCGGCTCAGCCGGCGTTTGGCTCGGATTGTCCGCAGCGGCACTTCGGAGACGACGCGGCGCGGTGCATGGGCGAAGACGGTGACCGAGGCCGCTGAGTGCATCAACCGGCCGATGTGGTGGCCGGCGGCGGCGTCGGTGCCGACCACTGCGATGCGCTTGCCGGCGGCGTCGAAAGCAGGGTTCCACGCGGCCGCGTGAAACGACTCTCCCCGAAAGTCGTTGCGCCCAGGGAAATCCGGTATCCACGGGACGTACGCCGGCCGGTGGGCGGCGACGACGATACGACCCCGGAAGGGCTGGCCGCCGTCGGTACTCAATGTCCAGGTGTCGGTGTTGTCATCGAACACTGCAGCAATGACTTCGCGGCCGGGCCGCAGGTGTCCGTCGAGGGCCGCCGGCCAATCCGGCCGCGCTTGGGGCGTCTTGTCAAGGATGACGAAGTCGGTGATACCGGCTGCCAGTAGCTGGGCCCCGGCCCCCCGGCCGGCGGCACCCGCGCCGATGACGACCACGTGGGCCTGCGCGGCCGCACCGGCACCGGTTCTCTGAGTCACAGAAACTTACTGCGTTTCCAGCCGCGGCGAGCGATCGGGCCCATCAGGCCCACCTCGGTCAAAAACGTTGCCAACGGCGCGAATCCGGCTACCTGCATTTCGTGACGGTGCGGGCTGCTGCGGGCGGTCATGCGTGCCTGCTTTACGTCCAGACCCGTCCGCGCGTACGGAATCGGATTGCTGAACAGGTAGCGGAAGAAATACCCACCCAGGCCGTTGATGTTGGCCATAAACCATTTGTTGAAGTGAGGCATGGACTGCACCCGCTTGCGCAGGCCGTCACGCGCGAACTGAATGTGGCGCGCCTCTTCGGTGACGTGAATGCGCATGAGCCGCTGGATAATCGGCTGCAATTCGGGGTCATCCAGCATCTGCCGCTGCAGCGAGTCGAAGATCTCTTCGCCGATCAATGCCGCCACCCACAGCATCGAGCCTCGCTGGAACGCGAAGGGAAGTGCATTGATGAACATCCGGTGGAGTAGCCGTGGACGTACCGGCTTGGCGCCGATGCGCTCGATGGCTTTGCCGAACATAACCATATGCCGGGTTTCATCGCCCATTTCGGTCAATGCGTAATGCGTCGCGCGGGTCGTCGGGTCCTCGTGCATCAGCCTGCGCAACAAAGACTGATTGAGCAGGTTCTCGAACCAGATGCCCGCCGACAGCGTGTTGACCAACTCTTGGCGCGACAGCTCGATGCGTTGCTCGCGGGTCATCGCATCCCACATCGGACTGCCGTACAGCGACACGAGCCTGGGAGGTAGATAGAACTTGTCCGGGTCCAGCGAGGCATCCCAGTCGATGTCGACGACGGGCTCGTAGGTCTTTTTGACCGAGCCTTTGAGCAGACGCTCGGAGAACTCTTCACGACTCGGCCCACTTGATTTCACCGCAGTGGTCATCGTTCGATGTCCCTCCATCGGGTGCTTCAGACGTTAGGGAGATCACACTCGATAGTCAATACCCATGGTACCGGGTACCGGCGGTCCCGGGTAGACATTTTGAGATCTCAATTAGGTTGACCCCAGCGGCGTTACGCGCAATGTGGCCGCTCGAGAGGACGGGCAGGGTGAGTCGGCATATTCACGTCATCGGTATCGGCGCCGGGGACCCCGATTACGTCACCGTCCAGGCGATTCATGCGCTCAATGACACCCAGGTGTTCTTCGCGATGGACAAAGGTGAGGCCAAGAGCGACCTGGTGGCGCTGCGGCGCACGATCTGCGCGCGGTTCATCCGCGAGCCGGGGTACCGATTCGTGGAGCTGCCCGACCCGCAGCGGTCGACGGGCACCGACTACCGGGAAGCGGTCTCCGACTGGCACGCGGCGCGCGCGCGGGTCTGGGCGGCAGCCATCTCCGCCGAACTTGGACCCGATGGCGTGGGCGCCTTCCTGGCCTGGGGTGATCCGTCGCTGTACGACAGCACGCTGCGTGTCCTGGATGCCGTGGCAGCCGAGGTCGACATCAGCTATGACGTCATTCCTGGTATCACCGCGGTCCAGGCGCTGACAGCCCGGCACCGCATCCCGCTCAACGAGGTCGGCGCTCCGATTCTCATCACCACCGGTAGACAACTGCGCGCGCACGGGGTGTCTGGCTCGGCGGTGGTCATGCTCGACGGCGACTGCTCGTTTCAGGCTTGCCCGCCGGACACCCGAATCTGGTGGGGCGCCTATCTCGGTACCGACGATGAACTGTTGGTGGCAGGCACCGTCGGCGAGGTCGGGACCCGCATCGTGGCGCTACGTGCCGAAGCTCGCGCACGACACGGCTGGATCATGGATACCTACTTACTGAGGGCTCGCTAAGGGGCCTACTTAGGGTGGCGCGCTGAACAGCGACAGCGGGATGGCGAATTAAGGATTTGGTCTAAGCGGACGGCCGGGTCGCCGGGTCGCGTAACATCGGGTCTTAATCAACTTGTGTCAAAGGCCACGCGTCGATGGCCGGGCTGTCGCAGTTGTCGGGAGGGTTTTTGATGTCGTGGGTGATCGCAGCGCCCGAGTATGTGGCGGCGGCGGCCAACGACCTGGCCGGCATTGGTTCGACGCTTGGCCAGGCCAACGCTGCGGCGTCGGCCCCGATAACGGCGGTGCTGCCCGCGGGTGCCGATGAGGTGTCGGCGGGTATTGCGGCGTTGTTCGGCGCGCACGCTCAGGCATATCAGGCGCTCAGTGCGCAGGCGGCGTCATTCCATCAGCAGTTCGTCCAGCTCATGAATGCCGGTGCGGGGCAGTACGCCGCTACCGAGGCCGCAAACGTGGCGCCGATGCAACAGGTCGAGAACGTGGTGAATTCGCCTGTGCTGGCGCTGACCGGGCGTCCGCTGATCGGCAACGGCGCCAACGGGGCCGCGGGGACCGGGCAAGGCGGCGGCAACGGCGGGTGGTTGTACGGCAATGGCGGTAACGGCGGGTCCGGCGCGGCCGGCCAGGCCGGCGGTAACGGCGGGTCGGCCGGGCTGTGGGGCAACGGCGGAATGGGCGGCGCCGGTGGGGACGGCGCGGCGGGGGCTGCCGGTGCAGCCGGCGTGGCGGGCGGTAATGGCGGTCTCGGTGGTTCTGGCGGGTTGCTGTACGGGCTGGGCGGCAACGGCGGGTTCGGTGGCAACGGTGGCAATGGCGGCACGGCCGGTACCAACGGCACCGACGGCGGTGCCGGCGGCAGTGGTGGCTTAGGTGGCCGCGGCGGATTCCTCTTCGGCCAGGGCGGAATTGGTGGTCAGGGCGGTAACGGTGGCGATGCCACCGGCACCAGTACGCCCAGCGGCCTTGGCGGCACTGCGGGGTCTGCCGGCAACGGTGGCGATGGCGGCCACAGTGGGTGGCTGTACGGCAACGGTGGGGCCGGCGGAAACAGCGGAAACGGCGGGACATTCCAGAGCGGCAGCGGCATCACGGACGGCGCTAGCGGCGGCAACTTCGGCGCATCCGCAGGTAATGGTGGCAATTCCGGGCTGTTCGGCCGCGGTGGCGCCGGCGGTAATGGCGGCAACGGCGGGGACGGCCAGGCCGCTTCCGGTGACGTTACATTCGCCGGCCAGGGCGGCGATGGCGCCTTCGGTGGCAACGGTGGCAACGGCGGCCTCATCTGGGGCAACGGCGGGGACGGCGGCTTCGGCGGGAACGGCGCGGCCGGTGGAGGCAACAGTGGCACAACCCAGTCCTATAACGGCGCCGGCGGCTTTGGCGGGTTCGGCGGTAGCGGCGGACAGTCCGGGCTGATCGGCAACGGCGGGAACGCCGGGCGCGGCGGGAACGGTGGCGACGGCGGGAGCGGTGGCAACCACTTCGGCGACGCCGGTCCCGGCGCCCTCGGCGGCCAGGGCGGCGATGCCCTGTTGTTCGGCAACGGCGGCGCCGGCGCTGACGGCGGTGCCACCGGGACGCCCGGAAGCTACAGCACCGGCGGCACCGGCGATGTGAACCAGACCGCTAACGGCGGTGGCGGCGGCAACGGTGGGTTCTTCTACGGCAGCGGCGGCGATGGCGGCGCGGCCGGCAGCGTACCCACGGGCTTCATGGCCCCCACGGAAAACGGTATCGGTGGTAACGGCGGCGACGCCGGGCTGATCGGCAACGGCGGCGACGGCGGGGCCGGTGCTGGTGCCACCCAGGGCGGTACCGGCGGCGCCGGCGGTTCCGGCGGAAAGCTGTTCGGCCAGCCCGGGGTCGCTGGACCGGCGTAGCACCTCGCTGTTGCGATCGGCAGACTGAACGGGTGCCCGAACTCCCCGAGATCGAAGCGCTGGTAGACCATTTGCGACGGCACGCCGTCGGTTTGCCGATCGGCCGCGTCGATGTCGCAGCGTTGTCCGTGCTGAAAACCTTCGATCCGCCGATCACCGCGTTGCACGGCCAAACGGTTGTGGGGGCGGACCGGTGGGGTAAATACCTGGGTCTGCGGGCCGGGAACCTGTTGTTGATCGCGCATCTGTCGCGTGCGGGCTGGTTGCGGTGGTCCGACAAGCTGGCCGCGGCGCCGCTACGGCCAGGTAAGGGGCCGATCGCGCTGCGCGTCCACCTGGGCGTTCCCGGCAGCGCGCCGGGCTTCGACCTCACCGAGGCCGGAACCCAGAAGCGGCTGGCGGCGTGGCTGGTCGAGGACCCGCAGCAGGTGCCGGGCATCGCCGTGCTCGGGCCAGATGCGCTGGCCGTCAGCGCCGACGACCTGGCCGGGCTCTTGGCCGGCAACACCGGGCGGATCAAGACCGTCATCACCGACCAGAAGGTGATCGCCGGTATCGGCAACGCCTACAGCGACGAAATTCTGCATGTTGCGAAGATCTCGCCATTCGCCACCGCCGGGAAACTGTCCGACGAACAACTCACCACCCTGCACGACGCGATGGTGTCGGTGCTGACCGACGCGGTGAGCCGGTCCGTCGGCCAAGGGGCGGCCATGCTCAAGGGGGAGAAGCGCTCCGGACTGCGGGTACACGCGCGTACCGGGTTGCCCTGCCCGGTGTGCGGCGAAACCGTACGCGAAGTGTCGTTCGCGGACAAGTCTTTTCAGTACTGTGCGACGTGTCAGACCGGCGGGAAAGTGCTGGCTGACCGGCGCATGTCGCGGCTGCTCAAGTAGTCGATATGCTGCCGGGGTGACTCGCCAGAAAATCCTCATCACCGGCGCCAGTTCCGGCCTGGGCGCCGGGATGGCCCGCGCCTTCGCTGCCAAGGGCCGCGACCTGGCGCTGTGCGCCCGTCGTACCGACCGGCTGGACGAACTGAAAGTCGAACTTTCACAACAGTATCCGGCTATCAAGATCGCAGTGGCCGCGCTGGACGTGAACGACCATGGGCAGGTGCCGAAAGTGTTTGCCGAGTTGAGCGACGAGCTTGGCGGCATCGACCGCATCATCGTCAACGCCGGCATCGGCAAGGGTGCCCGGCTGGGCTCCGGCAAGTTGTGGGCGAACAAGGCAACCATCGAGACCAACCTGGTGGCCGCGCTGGTACAGATCGAAACGGCGCTGGAGATGTTCAACAAGAGCGGCTCGGGGCATCTGGTGCTCATCTCCTCGGTGCTCGGCACCAAAGGGGTGCCGGGCGTCAAAGCCGCTTATGCCGCAAGCAAAGCCGGAATGCGCTCACTGGGTGAATCGCTGCGCGCCGAGTACGCCAAGGGTCCCATCAAGGTTTCGGTGATGGAGCCGGGTTATATCGAGTCGGAGATGACGGCGAAGTCAGGGAGCACAATGTTGATGGTGGACAACGAAACTGGCGTCAAGGCACTCGTCGACGCCATCGAGCGTGAGCCCGGCCGGGCCGCGGTGCCGCGGTGGCCCTGGGCGCCGTTGGTGCAGGTGATGCGGGTGCTGCCACCCGCTTTAGCCAAACGCTTCGCGTAGGGGTCGTCGACTGTGAATGAGACGACGGCCCATCGGCGTGTCGCGTCGTCAGATTCACTGTCGCGCAAGACCCTTAGCCCGCACGCCCTCTTTCAGTCCGGTAGCGACGCACCAGCGCGTCGGTCGAGCTGTCCGACTGTGGCGCCGGCGAGGCGTCGCCGGTGATCACCGGAAGCAACGCCTTGGCCTGCGTCTTGCCCAGTTCCACACCCCACTGGTCGAACGAGTCGATACCCCAGACCACACCTTCGGTGAACACCTGGTGCTCGTAGAGCGCGATCAACTGTCCCAGCACCGACGGCGTAAGCCGGTCGGCCAGAATCGAGGTGGACGGCCGGTTGCCGGGCATCACCTTGTGCGGCACCACATCGGCAGGGGTGCCTTCGGCGGCGATCTCTTCCGCCGTCTTGCCGAACGCCAGCACCTGGGTTTGGGCGAAGAAGTTGCTCATCAACAGGTCGTGCATGCTGCCGGTGCCCTCGGCGGTAGGCAGGTCGTCGATGGGTTGACTGAAGCCGATGAAATCGGCCGGCACCAACCGGGTGCCCTGATGCAGTAATTGATAGAAGGCGTGCTGGCCGTTGGTTCCCGGTTCACCCCAATAGATTTCACCGGTGTCGGTGCTGACCGGTGTGCCGTCTGCGCGGGTCGACTTGCCGTTGGATTCCATGGTCAGCTGCTGCAGATAGGCCGCGAAACGCACCAAGTCGTTGGAATACGGCAACACGGCGCGCGATTGCGCATCGAAGAAGTTGGAGTACCACAGTCCGATCAGGCCGAGCAGTGCAGGCGCGTTGGACTCCAGCGGGGCGGTCTTGAAGTGCTCATCGACGATGTGGAATCCGGACAGGAAGTCGGCGAACGCTTCTCGGCCAATGACGGCCATCACCGACAGCCCGATAGCCGAATCGACCGAATAACGCCCGCCGACCCAATCCCAGAACCCGAACATGTTGTCGGTGTTGATGCCGAAGTCGTCGACCAGGCGCCGGTTGGTCGATACCGCGACGAAGTGCTTGGACACCGCGGCGTCGCCCAGTGCGTCGGTCAGCCAGCGCCGCGCGGCGGTCGCGTTCGTCAGCGTCTCCAGCGTGGAGAAGGTCTTCGACGCAACGATGAAAAGTGTTGTGGCAGGGTCTAAATCGGCCAGCGCCGCGATGAGGTCGGCGGGATCGACGTTGGAGACGAAACGCGCCGAAATTCCCGCGTCGGCATAGTGGCGCAGTGCCTTGTACACCATCACCGGACCCAGGTCCGAACCACCGATGCCGATGTTGACGACGGTGCTGATGCGTTTCCCGGTGGCTCCGCTCCATTCTCCGCTGCGCAGCCGGTCGGTGAAGTCGCCCATCGCGTCGAGCACGGCATGCACGTCCTTGACGACGTTGTGGCCGTCGACAATCAGCTCGGCTTTCCGGGGCAGCCGCAGCGCGGTGTGCAGAACCGCGCGATTCTCCGAGGTGTTGATGCGCACACCGGCGAACATCTGGTCGCGGCGCTCTTCGAGGTTGGCCGCCCGGGCCAGATCGATCAGCAGCCGTACCGTCTCGCGGGTGATGCGGTGTTTGCTGTAGTCGATGTAGAGGTCGCCGACCGTGACAGTGAGCTGGTGGCCGCGATCGGGTTCTTCGGCGAAGAACTGCCGAAGGTGAGTTTCTCCGATCTGATCGTGATGCTTGCGCAGGGCGTCCCATGCCGGGGTGGCGGTGATATCGGGGATGGATTGCTCGGAGGTCATGGTTCGACCCTAATGCGGCCTGAAGCGGCCTAATAGGGAGAGCCGCCAGATCGGGCGGCGAGCAGCTAATGGGCGCCCAGCACTCGCTGCAGATCGGGCAGCATGGTCTGCAATTGAGCACCCCAGTATGACCAGGTGTGGGTGCCGTTATCCGGGAAGTTGAACACGCCGTTGTGCCCACCGGCTGCTTTGTACCTGCTCTGAAAAGCCTTGTTGCTCACCCGCGTGGCGCTTTCCAGCAGACTGGCATCGAGCTTGTTGCCACCGCCCAAATCCGATTGCCCGCCGTTGCCCGTATAAACCCAGATGCGCGTCTTGTTGGCGACGAGTTTCGCCGCATTGACCGTCGGGTCGTTGTTCGCCCATGCCGGGTCACCCGGCGGACCCCACATGGCGTCGGAGTGAAAGCCACCGGCGCCCAGCTGCGCCGCACTGACCAGGGACGGCCATTGTCCGGCGGACAGGTTGAGGAACCCCGACATCGAGGCCGCGTAGATGAAGTTCTCCGGGTGTTTGGCCGCCAGGATCAGCGACGCCGATCCGGACATCGATGCACCCACCACAGCGTTTCCTGACGGGCTGATCCCCTTATTCGCCGCCAGCCATTGCGGCAGCTCCTCGGTCAGGAAGGTTTCCCACTTGTATGTCCACACCCCGCCATTGCCCGCCGCCGCCCGGTACCAGTTGGAGTAGAAGCTCGCCATGCCTCCCGTGGGCATGGCGAGCGACAGGCCAGACTGGTCGAACCAGTCGAAAACCGGGAGGTGTATGTCCCAACCGTTGTAGTCGTCTCGGGCGAGCATGCCGTCGAGCAGGTACACCGAATGGGGGCCGCCGCCTTGAAACTCCACCTTGATCTTGCGGTGCATCGACGGCGACGGGACCATGAGGTACTCGATCGGCAGACTGCGTCGGGACCACGCGGACGAGGTTGCCGAGTTTGCGCACAGCCCGCCGAGCAGGGCGAGCAACGCTGCGGCTGATATGAGCATCAGCCGGCGCAATGGCGAAACCCCAGCTGCTATTGCCGTAACCATTTCCGGCGCAATTTACCGCAGCAAAGCGAAAATATGCGGAAGGTAACGACAGTAGTAACCGATTAGTGGCCGAGTCGTCCCCTGCCTAATCGCAACAGCAGCATCGCCAGATCCTTACCGTCGGGTCCGAGCTCGCTGTAGCGTTCGATGACCTTCATCTCGCGGCTGTGCACCAGCCGGGTGCCGCCGGATGCCATTCGGACCTTGCCGATCGCCTGGGACACCTCGGCGCGTCGTTTGACCGCGGCGAGGATCGCGGCGTCTAACCGGTCGATCTCTTCCCGCAGCTCGTTGATGTCGGGGACCTGTTGGGTGTCGACCATCTCAATGTCCATCTCTGCTAACTCCGCGTTCTCGTGAGGTGGGGGTTCTGGTCTCATCCGGTATTGGGCCTCACACAAGAGACGAGCCCCGAATCGCCGAAGCGGACCACGGGGCTCTGCGAAAGCAGTTAGACCACGGGCACCGCTGTTCGGTACCCGTAGAAAAATCGGCGCTGCGCGTTGAGCACCAACTGAGTGTGCCACCAACGGCCACGCCCGCGCAAAAACAGTCCCGAGATTCTGGCCCCAAGATTTTGGCCCCCAAACGTGGGTCCGGCTTGAGGTGATCGATACGCACTTGGCGGATACCTGCGGTGTGGTGCGCGGTTTCCGTTGTCCAGCAATTGAATTCGCATGAGGCGGCTCCCCGGTTACACCTTGGTACGCCTGGCGAGGAGTTTGGAGGAAATGCCCCATACGTGTGTATCGATGGACTTAGCCTCTGGGCGCCGTAATAGCGGTCATTCGTACTGCCCCGCGACCGGCTGAGACAGGCCATTTGAGGAAGGACTGTGGCGATCTTTCATCTGTCGGGGCTGCCGGCCCAGCGGTCCGTACGGGCGGCTGGGCGCACTGGTGGCCGGCGTCGTGAAGGTCGGCCGATAGTCTGTCCAGTCCTTGGCACCGGCAACAGGAGTCGTCGCCGGTCGGCGGTAAGTTTGGACAGACATGAATGCGCGCGCGACCGATGCAAAGCCCGAAGCAGGTCAACTGCTCGACGGCCTCAACCCGCACCAGCGCCATGCGGTGGTGCATGAGGGTTCTCCGCTGCTGATCGTCGCGGGTGCGGGCTCGGGTAAGACGGCGGTGTTGACCCGGCGGATCGCGTACCTGATCGCAGCCCGCGGTGTCGGGATCGGTCAGATCCTGGCCATCACCTTCACCAATAAGGCCGCCGCCGAGATGCGCGATCGCGTGGTGCGCCTGGTCGGCGACCGGGCCCGATATATGTGGGTGTCGACGTTTCACTCGACCTGCGTGCGCATCCTGCGCAACCAGGCGTCGCTGATCGAGGGCCTCAACTCCAACTTCTCGATCTACGACGCCGACGACTCGCGGCGCCTGCTGCAGATGATCGGTCGCGACATGGGCCTGGACATCAAGCGCTACTCGCCACGACTGCTGGCCAATGCCATCTCAAATCTGAAGAACGAGCTGATCGACCCGCACCGCGCGTTGGCCGACCTGTCCGACGACTCCGATGACCTGGCGCGCACCGTTGCGTCGGTCTACGGCGAATACCAGCGGCGGCTGCGGGCGGCCAACGCACTGGACTTCGACGACCTCATCGGCGAGACCGTGGCGGTGCTGCAGACCTTCCCGCAGATCGCCGAGTACTACCGGCGGCGGTTCCGGCATGTGCTGGTCGACGAATACCAGGACACCAACCACGCGCAGTACGTGCTGGTGCGGGAATTGGTCGGTCGCGGTGGTGCCGACGATCCATCCGACGACGTGCCGCCAGCGGAGTTGTGTGTCGTCGGTGACGCCGATCAGTCGATCTACGCGTTCCGCGGCGCCACCATTCGCAACATCGAAGACTTCGAACGCGACTACCCCGACGCCACAACGATTCTGCTGGAACAGAACTACCGCTCTACGCAGAACATCCTGTCGGCGGCCAACTCCGTGATCGCGCGTAACGCCGGACGCCGTGAGAAGCGGCTGTGGACCGACGCCGGCGAGGGGGAGCTGATCGTCGGCTACGTCGCCGACAACGAGCACGATGAGGCCAGGTTCGTAGCCGAAGAGATCGACGCGCTGGCCGAGCGTGGCGACATCACCTACAACGACGTGGCCGTCTTCTACCGCACCAACAACTCGTCGCGCTCGCTGGAAGAGGTGTTCATCCGCGCCGGAATTCCCTACAAAGTCGTTGGCGGAGTGCGCTTTTACGAGCGCAAGGAGATCCGCGACATTGTCGCCTACCTGCGCGTGCTGGACAATCCCGGCGACGCGGTCGGCATGCGGCGAATCCTCAACACACCGCGCCGCGGCATCGGCGATCGTGCCGAGGCGTGCGTGGCGGTGTACGCCGAGAACACCGGCGCCAGCTTTGCCGACGCCTTGGCGGCTGCGGCCCAGGGCAAAGTGCCGATGCTGAACAGCCCGCGCAGAGAAGGCGATCTCAGGCTTCGTCGAGCTGCTCGACGAGCTGCGGGGTCGCCTCGACGACGATCTCGGCGAGCTGGTCGAGTCGGTGCTGGAACGCACCGGATACCGCAGGGAGCTGGAGTCCTCCACCGACCCGCAGGAGCTGGCGCGGCTGGACAACCTCAACGAACTCGTCAGCGTCGCACACGAATTCAGCACCGACCAGGCGAATGCCGCCGCGCTGGATGAGACTGAGGACGTCCAGCCCGTCCCCGACGACGAAGACGTGCCGGACCCCGGTGTCCTGGCGGCGTTTCTGGAAAGGGTGTCGCTGGTTGCCGACACCGACGAAATCCCCGAGCACAGTGCCGGTGTGGTCACGCTGATGACCTTGCACACCGCTAAGGGTCTGGAGTTCCCGGTGGTGTTCGTGACCGGCTGGGAGGACGGAATGTTCCCGCACATGCGGGCGCTGGACGACCCGACCGAACTCTCCGAGGAGCGGCGGCTGGCCTACGTCGGCATCACCCGGGCCCGGCAACGGCTGTACGTGAGCAGGGCCATCGTTCGGTCTTCCTGGGGACAGCCGATGCTCAACCCGGAATCCCGGTTCCTGCGGGAAATCCCGCAGGAGCTCGTCAACTGGCGGCGCATCGCGCCGAAGCCGTCGTTCAGTGCGCCGGTGAGCGGCGCCGGCCGGTTCGGTACCCCGCGATCGGCGCCGACCCGCTCGGGTGCCGGCAAGCGCCCGCTGCTGGTGCTACAGCCCGGCGATCGGGTGACGCACGACAAGTACGGCCTGGGCCGCGTCGAGGAAGTCTCCGGTGTCGGCGAATCGGCGATGTCGCTGATCGACTTCGGCAGTTCGGGGCGGGTGAAGCTGATGCACAACCACGCTCCGGTCGCCAAGCTCTAACGCGCCGAATCACTCCAGGAGCCAGCGCTTGGTTTGCGGGTGCAGCGCCAGCACCACGCTGGCGATCGGCAGCACCGGGAGCGTGTGCACTATCCACGCGACGCGCGCGCCCGCGAGGAAGACGCCGCCATAGGTCAGCATCGCGACCACCGCACCCGTCACGATCAGATAGCGCCCGACAGGCCGGCGCAATAGCAGCATGATCACGCCGGTGACGGTGGTTATCGCAAAGGTCAGGGCGAGAAATCCGACCGCAATGCAGAACAACCGGTCGATCCTCCACCACCCGGCGATCAGATCGGTGGCCACCATCGACGTGGTCCACCCGCTGACGATGCTGACCGCGCAGGCGGCGACAGCCGTCCGCGAGCTCGGCTCATTGGTCGGCACGCCTGGCAGCGGTAGCACCCGGCCGGCACGCGCGGTCGCTTCCAAAGGCG
The DNA here is from genome assembly GCA_963763005.1 of uncultured Actinomycetota bacterium. Taxonomy (GTDB): domain Bacteria; phylum Actinomycetota; class Actinomycetes; order Mycobacteriales; family Mycobacteriaceae; genus Mycobacterium. The sequence continues at coordinate 20,693 of CAVXMI010000001.1, read as the reverse complement.
TTGGGCGACTGAGGAGTTGGTTGGTCCCAGCGTCCGATATCGCGGGCAGAGGTCCAGTCGGCGCACGCCGGATGATCCGGGTCCGTGATACTTCGGGTGACTCAGTGGGCTCGGGTGGGGTCTCGCGCACAGACGGGTCGTTCGGCGCGGTCACCGATCAGCCGGCGTAATTGCCGACGTTGAGTCCCCTCTTGGAGAGCCACGGCACAGGGTCAATTCGCTCGGTGCCGCCCAGGAGTACCTCGAAGTGCAGGTGCGGGCCGGTGGAAAAGCCCCGGTTGCCCATGGTGGCTATCTGGTCACCTGCCATCACGCGCTGGCCGACGCTGACCAACGTGGTGTTGACGTGGCCGTAGAGCGTGACGGTGCCGTCGGCGTGGCGCAGCTTGACCCACATTCCGTAGCCGGCAGTGGGACCGACGTCGATGACGACACCATCCGATACCGCAACGATCGGGGTTCCGATTGAGTTGGCCAGGTCGATACCGGCGTGCAGCACGCCCCAGCGGTATCCGAAATGCGAGGTGAAGATGCCCCTCGTCGGCATGACGTACAGCGGCTGCTGCAGTCGCGCCTCGCGCTGTGCGCGCTCCTGGGCGAAGGCCACGCCTCTGGCGAGCTCCTCGTTGTGCACCGCGACATTCGATGCCGGCTGGGCGGCGATGACCTGGACGCCCCGCGGTTCGTTGCTGCCCGACCCGCCAGTGAGCGCCGACGCGTTAGCGGTCAGCACGGTCTCGGCCGTGGTGGTCTCCGGCTGATGGGTCACCGTATGAGCCGCCGCGGCCACCGCGCCGGCGGCCATGGCCGAGATCAGCAGGCGTCCCTTGGCCGCGCTGGTCGGCTCCTTGCGGTGCTGCCCGCCGGGCCGCGGCGCCGGGGCGACGTTCGTGGCATACGAGCGTCTGGGCAGTGGGTCCATGCCAGGCTCGATGGTCACCCGGGCCGGCAGTACCTCGGTCGCGGGGGCCGTCAGTCGCTGCGGGGATCAGATTGTCGGCGTCATGCACGTCGTCGAGCTCGGGAGCCTGCAGCAGCTGCGCTTCGGTGTCGAAGACGCTTTCGAAGTCGGAATCACCGAAGTCCAGGTCATCGAGGTCGGCGAAATCCAGTTCATCGAGTTCATCGAAACCGTCCAGCGGGATGATTTCGGTGACGTCGTTACGGCCATGATGCAACCAGCGATCGCGGGGTGCGCGAGCCGCTCCTGCGGCGGCAGGGCGGGCGAATAGGTGCTGGGACAACCTGAAATGTCCTCGGATCGTGACCATAACGTTATCTGGACCCTGAGACGGTATCCGCTAACGGATGGGGCTGGCAACCTCAGCGTAGAAACCCGCCAAAATTGTGATCTGGATCACTTTTGAATCGCGTCGGCGTGCAGTGACCTGTGCCACACCGGTGGATGCGATCGCCGAGCTCATTTGGCGCCTAGATACAGTTCCAACCGTGCGAGTTGCCGAATCTGGCACCGCCTCCCCATACGCCTACCAATAAGCCGAGCGAAGACAGTGAGCCCATGGATCTTTTCGAGTATCAAGCGAAAGAATTGTTCGCCAAGCACGACGTACCCGGCACACAGGGTCGGGTGACCGACAGCGCCGAAGGTGCTCGGGCCATTGCGGAGGAGATTGGTCGCCCCGTGATGGTCAAAGCCCAGGTCAAGACCGGCGGGCGCGGCAAGGCGGGCGGCGTGAAATACGCCGCCACCCCCGAAGAGGCCTACGAGCATGCCAAGAACATTCTGGGCCTGGATATCAAAGGCCACATCGTCAAGAAGTTGCTGGTCGCCGAGGCCAGTGACATCGCCGAGGAGTACTACTGCTCCTTCCTGCTCGACCGGGCCAACCGGACCTACCTGGCGATGTGCTCGGTGGAAGGCGGCGTGGAGATCGAAGAGGTGGCCGCCACCAAACCCGAACGGCTCGCCAAGGTCCCGGTGAATGCCGTGAAGGGTGTTGACCTGGCGTTCGCGCGTTCCATCGCCGAGCAGGGCCATCTGCCGGCCGAGGTGCTCGACGCCGCCGCGATCACCATCGCCAAGTTGTGGGAGCTCTTTGTCGGCGAGGACGCCACCCTGGTCGAGGTCAACCCGTTGGTGCGCACACCTGACGACAAGATCCTGGCGCTGGACGGCAAGGTCACCCTGGACGCCAACGCAGACTTCCGTCAGCCCGGCCACGCCGAGTTCGAGGATCGCGCGGCCACCGATCCGCTGGAGTTGAAGGCCAAGGAGCACGACCTCAACTACGTCAAGCTGGACGGTCAGGTGGGGATCATCGGCAATGGCGCGGGCCTGGTGATGTCGACCCTCGACGTCGTCGCGTATGCCGGTGAGAAGCACGGCGGAGTGAGGCCGGCCAACTTCCTGGACATCGGCGGTGGCGCTTCGGCTGAGGTGATGGCCGCCGGCCTGGACGTGGTCTTGGGCGACGAGGATGTCAAGAGCGTCTTCGTCAATGTCTTCGGTGGCATCACCTCGTGCGATGCGGTGGCCATCGGAATCGTCAAGGCGCTGGAAATCCTGGGTGATGAGGCCAACAAGCCGTTGGTGGTGCGGTTGGACGGCAACAACGTCGACGAAGGCCGCCGCATCCTGGCCGAGGCCGACCACCCGCTGGTGACCCTGGTGGCGACGATGGACGAGGCCGCCGACAGGGCAGCCGAGCTGGCGAGCGTCTGAGCGAAAGGAATCAACGACCCATGGCTATATTTCTGACCGCAGAAAACAAGGTCATCGTTCAGGGCATCACCGGATCGGAGGCCACCACGCACACCGCGCGGATGCTCAAGGCCGGCACCCAGATCGTCGGTGGCGTCAACGCCCGCAAGGCCGGCACCACGGTCTCGCACAAGGACGCCGACGACAACGACATCGAGCTGCCGGTGTTCGGCAGCGTGGTCGAGGCTATGGAGAAAACCGGCGCCGACGTCTCGATCATCTTCGTGCCGCCGAAGTTCGCCAAGGACGCGATCATCGAGGCCATCGACGCCGAGATCCCGCTGTTGGTCGTCATCACCGAGGGAATCCCGGTGCAGGACAGCGCCTATGCGTGGGCCTACAACCTCGAGAAGGGGAGCAGGACCCGAATCATCGGCCCCAACTGTCCGGGCATCATTAGCCCCGGTCAGTCGCTGGTCGGCATCACCCCGGCCAACATCACCGGACCCGGTCCCATCGGGCTGGTGTCCAAGTCGGGCACGCTGACCTATCAGATGATGTTCGAACTGCGTGACCTCGGCTTTTCCACCGCCATCGGCATCGGCGGTGACCCGGTGGTCGGAACCACCCATATAGACGCCATCGAGGCCTTCGAGAAGGACCCCGACACCAAGCTGATTGTGATGATCGGTGAGATCGGCGGCGACGCCGAGGAGCGAGCGGCGGACTTCATCAAGGCCAACGTGTCCAAGCCGGTGGTCGGCTATGTCGCGGGGTTCACCGCGCCGGAAGGCAAGACGATGGGCCACGCGGGCGCCATCGTGTCCGGCTCGTCGGGCACCGCGGCCGCAAAGAAGGAGGCGCTCGAGGCGGCCGGCGTCCAGGTCGGCAAGACCCCGTCGGAGACGGCGGCGCTGGCCCGGGAGATCCTGAAATCCCGGTAACGACCGCTGGCGCGAGCAGACGCAAAAGCCCCCGCACGCACGGCGTGTCGGGGGCTTTTGCGTCTCACCAACCGATGCGGGGCTTTGCGCCCGCCGTGATTTACGGCCTGGTTGTCAACCCGGGCACCCCGTTCGCGCCGAACAGCTGCCCGCCTTTGCCGCCGGACCCGCCGAGACCGCCGGCGGCGGGGATGCCGGGGACGATCCCGCCGTTGCCGCCGTTCCCGCCGTTGCCGATGAGGCCGCCGTTGCCGCCGTCGCCGGCCAGCGTGCCGCCGGCGCCGCCGGCCCCGCCGACCCCGCCCTGGTGTCCGTACCCGCCGCCGCCGCCGCTGCCACCGATGCCGTAGAGGAAGCCGCCGATGCCGCCTTCCCCGCCGGTGCCGCCAGTGCCAGAAGCACTGCCCGCAGTCCCGCCGGTGCCGCCGATACCGCCGGCGCCGAAGAGCATGCCGCCGGCGCCGCCGGTGCCGAACAGGCCGGCAGACCCGCCGGCGCCGCCGGCCCCGGCGGTAGCGGCTGCTGTAATCGCGCCGGTGCCACCGGCGCCCCCGTTGCCGAAGATGATGCCGCCGGCCCCACCGTTCCCGCCCGCGCCGGCGGATACGCCGCTTCCGCCGGTTCCGCCGGCAGCGCCGTTGCCGAAGAGCCCCGCGGCCCCGCCGTTACCGCCGTTCAGGTGGGCGCCGCCGCCGGACCCGCCGGCACCGCCGTTGCCGATCAATATCCCGCCGGCCCCGCCGTCCGCCCCGGTTCCCGGAGCGCCGTTGCCGATCAGCGGGCGTCCGAGCAGCGCCTCGGTGGGCGCATTGATTAAGCCGAGCAGCTGCTGCTCCACGGTCTGCAGCGGCGAGGCATTGGCGGCCTCGGCCATCGCGTACTGCCCGGCACCGGTGCTCATGAGCTCGACAAACTGGCTATGAAAAGCTGCCGCCTGAGCACTCAGCGCCTGATACGCCTGCGCGTGGGCGCCGAACAGCGTGGCGATGACCGCCGACACCTCGTCGGCGCCCGCAGCCAGCACTCCGGAGGTCGGGGCCAAAGCCGCCGCGTTGGCCTGGCTGATAGTCGAACCGATATTCGCCAGATCCGAAGCCGCCGCCGTCACAAACTCCGGCGCTGTGGTCACAAACGACATGTGACACCTCCGAGATGAGAGATGGGCATTAAGGTGACGGTCCAAACATCGCCAGGTCAGAATGATGAAGCGAGCAGCTATAGCGCGTATCGCCTTCAGGGGAAATAGATCCCGAGTTTCCGAGAACACCCCAGGTTTCCGGCTGCGGCGATCCGGGTTCAGGCCCGATCGCCGCCCGGTAGATAGTGACACTATGAATCTTGACCCGCATACGCCCGTCGTCGTCGGCGTTGGGCAGGCCGCCGAACGCATCGACGACCCCGAGTACCGGGCGATGTCGCCGGCAGAGCTAGCGGCGGCCGCGGCCCGGGCCGCCGTCAAAGACTGTGACGCTGATTTCGAGTCGATAGCCGCGGCCATCGACACCGTGGCCGGCGTCCGGCAATTCGAGATCTCCGGGCCCGTCGCCAATGCCCCGCTGGGCCGGTCCAACAATTACCCGCGATCCGTGGCGAATCGGATCGGCGCCGAACCCGCTCGCGCGATCTTGGAGATCGTTGGCGGTCAGGGACCCCAGCACCTGATCAGCGAGGTGGCTGCAGAGATCGCCGCGGGCCACTCGGAGGTCACCGTGATCTTCGGCTCGGACGCGACGTCCACCACGCGGCATTTCGCGGGGGCCGTTAACAAGCCGGACTTCAACGAGACCGTTGACGGTGACCTGGAAGACCGCGGCCCAGGCATCGACGCACTCATTTCGCGCTACACGGTGATCCACGGTCTGATCGATGCGCCGACGCAGTACGCGTTGCTGGAGAATGCCCGACGGGCATCAACCGGGCTCGGCCCTACCGAGTATCTGCGCCGGATGGGTGAGCTGTTTGCGCCGTTCACCAAGGTAGCTGCCGTTAATCCGTTTGCCGCGGCGCCCGTCGAACGCAGCGTCGACGAACTGATCACGGTGACCGACCGCAACCGGATGATCTCGGAGCCCTACCCGCGGCTGCTGGTCGCCCGCGATCAGGTGAACCAAGGTGCGGCCGCGTTACTGATGTCGGTCGGGGCGGCGCGCCGGCTGGGGGTCCCCGAGGAGAAGTGGGTCTACCTCCGCGGGCACGCCGACCTGAGTGAACAGAGCCTGTTGCAGCGCCCGGATCTCGGGCACGCCCCGTCGGCCGTCATGGCGGTGCGCGAGGCGCTGGACGTGGCCGGCATCGGTGCCGACGACATCGCCACCTTCGACCTGTACAGCTGCTTCCCAGTGCCGGTGTTCAACATTTGCGACGGCTTGGGGATCGCGCCCGACGATCCGCGCGGCCTGACCCTGACCGGCGGGCTGCCATTCTTCGGCGGCGCCGGCAACAACTACTCGATGCACGGTGTCGCTGAGACGGTGGCCCGGATGCGAAGCGCGCCAGGTCAATTCGGCCTCGTCGGCGCCAATGGCGGCATCCTGAGCAAGTACTCGGTCGGGGTTTACTCCACCACCCCGGCGGAATGGAAGCCGGATCGCAGCGCGCAGTTGCAAGCACAGATCGACAGCTGGCCCACCCAACCGGTAACCGAGAACGCCGACGGACCCGGCACCATCGAGACCTATACCGTCCGCCGCGACGCCGGGCGGCTTACCGGGATCATCATCGGCCGGCTGGCTGCCGATGACAGCCGCTTTCTGGCGACCACCGAGGACGACGATCTGATTGCACTGCTGACCGACGGCGACCCACTGGGCACGGCCGTCCAGGTGCGCGCGTACGACTATGGCAATCGCTGCTTTCCTTAGCGCGAGCAGACGCAAAAGCCCCCGACACGCCAGGCGTGCGGGGGCTTTTGCGTCTGCTCGCGGTCAGGCTGCGGCGGCCAGCTTGCCGGCGAGCCGCTCTATGTAGGCGGCGATCTCGTCCTCGGGACGATCCGGCAGGCCGAACAGCACCTCAGTCACACCAAGCTCGGCCCAGCGTGCCAGTTTCTCGGGTACCGGTTTGAAATCCAGGGCCACGATCTGCGGAGCCCCGCCGCGGCCGGCGGCCGCCCAGGTGTCCTGCAACAACTTCACCGGCTCGTCGATGTCGAAGTCGCGTGGGGTGGTGATCCAACCGTCGGCGCTGCGCGCGATCCACTTGAAGTTCTTCTCGGTACCGGCGGCGCCCACCAGCACCGGAATGTGTGACTGCACCGGCTTGGGCCACGCCCAGCTGGGCCCGAACTTGACGAACTCTCCGTCGTAGGCGGCTTCCTCCTGCGTCCACAGGGCCCGCATCGCTTCGAGGTATTCGCGCAACATGGTGCGGCGACGCCCGGCTGGCACGCCGTGGTCGGTGAGCTCGTCGGTGTTCCAGCCGAACCCAACGCCGACGCTGACCCGACCCCCGGACAGATGGTCCAGCGTCGCAATGCTTTTCGCCAGCGTGATCGGGTCATGCTCGACCGGCAGCGCTACCGCGGTGGACAGCCGGACCCGGGACGTCACCGCTGATGCCGCGCCCAGACTCACCCATGGGTCCAGCGTGCGCATATAACGGTCATCAGGCAGCGATGCGTCACCCGTCGTCGGGTGGGCAGCCTCGCGCTTGACCGGGATATGAGTGTGTTCAGGCACATAGAACGTGTGAAAGCCGTGTTCGTCGGCAAGTTTTGCGGCTGCCGCCGGGGAGATGCCACGGTCGCTGGTGAACAGCACAAGCCCGTAATCCATGCACAGAATTAGAACGTGTTCCACCTTTGGTGGGCAAGCGGCCCCCATGCAGATGACGTCGGCGTGGATGCGCGGCGGTGAATGGCGCTGGTCGGGCGGCGAGCAGGTCGCCGCGGCGCTAGTACCCGAACGTGCGCTAGCGTGGTTCATCGAATCGCGTCGCAGGGAGCACAGCGTCGCGCTGCAGCAGTGGCGCCGCGACGGCACCGGAAGCAACAGGAGGAGCCATGACCTACTCGCCCGGTAGTCCCGGATATCCACCCGCGCAGCCGGCCGGCTCCTACGGAGGCACCACGCCTTCCTTCGCCAAGGCCGACGACGGTGAAAGCAAGCTCGCCCTCTACCTGAGTATCGCGGTGGTGGCACTTGGCTTTGCCGCGTATCTCGCCAGTTTCGGCCCGATGTTCACGATCGGCGCTGAATTCGGTGGTGGCGGCGGCGACGAGGCGTCCGGTGGCGCTGGGCTGGCCGTCGGTGCGGCTCTGTTGGCTGCGTTGCTTGCTGGGGCGGGTCTGCTGCCCAAGGCCAAGAGCTACGTGACGGTAGTCGGAGTGCTCGCGGTACTGGGCGTTTTGCTGGTGATCTCGGCGACGTTCAACAAGCCGAGCGTCTATTCGGCCGGTTGGGCACTGTGGATTGTCCTGGTTTGCACCGCGTTCCAGGCGGTTGCCGCAGTCGGCGCGCTGCTGCTGGATGCGGGTGTTATCAGCGCGCCGGCACCGCGGGCCAAGTTCGACCCGTATGGGCAGTACGGCCAGTATGGCCAGTATGGCCAGTACGGGGGTCAGCCGGGCGGGTATTACGGTCAGCCGGGTGCACAGCAGCCCGCGCCCAACCCGCAGCAGTCGCAGCAATCTTCCGGGTATGGGTCGCAGTACGGCGGTTACTCGTCCAGCCCGAACCCTGGTCCGAGCCAGTCCGGCGGATTCGGTGCTCAGCCTCCCGCGCAGTCGGCGCCCCAGCCAATGCATCAGGGTCCATCCACCCCGCCCACCGGTTTCCCGAGCTTCAGCCCGCCACCGCCGGTCAGTGCCGAGACGGGGTCCCAGGCTGGTTCGGCTCCGGTCAACTACTCAAACCCCGGCGGGGGCCAGCAGTCGTCGTCACCTGGGTCGGCGCCGGTCTAACCGGGCGCTCTCGCGCCTAGTAGGGCACGTGCGCGGAGAGTGACACGAGTGGAGGGTAATCGGGCAGCGGGCGCTCGCCAGGCGCGCGACCTTGTCAGGGTCGCGTTCGCCCCGGCTGTACTGGCGCTGGTCATCATCGCTGCGGTCGCGCTGCTCCAGTTGCTGATCGCCAACAGCGATATGACCGGCGCATTGGGCGCCATCGCAAGTATGTGGCTGGGCGTGCATCAAGTGCCGATCTCGATCGGTGGCCGCGAGCTGGGCGTCATGCCGCTGTTGCCAGTTCTGTTGATGGTGTGGGGTACGGCACGTACCACGGCGCGGGCCACCTCGCCGTACTCGTCGTGGCTTGTGATCCGCTGGGTTGTCGCGTCGGCCCTGGGCGGGCCCTTGCTGATCGCGGCTATTGCCCTGGCGGTCATCCACGACGCGTCGTCAGTTATCACCGAACTGCAGACGCCCAGCGCCCTGCGGGCGTTCACCAGTGTGCTGGTGGTGCATGCCATCGGGGCCGCGATGGGGGTGTGGTCCCGGGTCGGTCGACCTGCGTTGGCGGTCTCGCCACTGCCCGATTGGCTCGGTGATTCGATGCGTGCAGCCGCCGCCGGGGTCTTGGCCTTGCTCGGACTCTCCGGCGTGGTGACGGCGGGGTCGCTGGTTGTGCACTGGGCGACAATGCAAGAGCTCTACGGGATCACCGATTCGATATTCGGCCAGTTCAGCCTCACTGTGCTGTCGGTGCTCTACGCGCCCAACGTCATCGTCGGCGCCTCGGCGGTCGCGGTCGGGGCCAGTGCGCACATTGGCTTCGCGACGTTCAGCTCGTTCACTGTCTTCGGCGGCGATATCCCGGCACTGCCGATCCTGGCCGCGGCCCCCACACCGCCGCTCGGGCCGGTGTGGGTTGCCCTGCTGATCGTCGGAGCCTCGTCCGGCGTCGCGGTCGGGCAGCAGTGTGCTCGCCGTGCGCTGCCGCTTCTTCCGGCCCTGGCCAAGCTGCTGGTCGCGGCGATCGCCGGGGCATTGGTGATGGCGCTGCTCGGGTACGGCGGGGGCGGCAGTCTGGGCAACTTCGGCGCTATCGGCGTGGACGAGGGGGCCTTGCTGGTGGGTGTGTTTTTCTGGTTCGCCGTCGTTGGTTGCGTCACGGTGGTGATGGCCGGTGGGATCAAGCGGCGTCCCAAACGGCCCAAACCCCGGCCCGCACCACCACCACCACCACCGCCGGCCGAGGAAGACGCCGAGGAACCGACGCCGCTTACGGGGCTTTTCGACGAGGACCTGCCGCGCGACTCCGCGGAGGACGAAGTTTCGCCCCGCGAAGACGACGTCGGCATGGGCTTTGAGGTCCCCGCTGACGACGACGTGCCCCCGCCCTCACCCGACGAATCGGAGCGGCAGTCCGACTGAGGCGTGGTTTCGGGCCGCCCGCCGTGGCCGGCATCGTCGCCCGACTAGGTTCGATTGTCGGGCTCCACCTCCGGCCGCTGACGCGGCCGGCATCGTCGCCCGACTAGGTTCGATTGTCGGGCTCCACCTCCGGCCGCTGACGCGGCCGGCATCGTCGCCCGACTAGGTTCGATTGTCGGGCTCCACCTCCGGCCGCTGACGCGGCCGGCATCGTCGCCCGACTAGGCTCGCCGTGTGCAGGAACCGCTCCGTGTACCCCCGAGTGCACCGGCGCGGCTGGTGGTACTGGCATCGGGCACCGGTTCGCTGCTGAGTTCACTGCTCGACGCGGCTGTTGGCGACTACCCGGCGCGCGTCGTCGCCGTCGGCGCGGATCGCGACTGCCGGGCCACCGAGATCGCCGCGACTGCATCATTGCCGGCCTTCACCGTCCGGGTCGGCGACCACCCCAGCCGCGATGCCTGGGACGCCGCCATCACCGACGCCACCGCCGCGTATTCGCCTGACCTGGTGGTATCCGCCGGGTTTATGAGAATCCTTGGACCGCAGTTTCTTTCACGATTCTACGGACGCATCCTCAACACGCATCCGGCGCTGCTGCCTGCCTTCCCCGGCGCGCACGGCGTGGCCGACGCGCTGGCCTACGGAGTGAAGGTGACTGGCTGTACGGTGCACCTGGTGGATGCGGGCATGGACACCGGGCCGATACTGGCGCAGCAATCAATTCCGGTGCTCGACGGCGACGACGAAGAGACCTTGCACGAACGCATCAAGGTCACCGAACGGCAGCTCTTGGTGGACGTGGTGGCCGCGATCGCAACCGGTGGCGTGACCTTGGTCGGACGAAAGACGACGATTGGACGAAAGGCGACCATAGGATGAGCACCGACGACACAAGAAAGCCGATCCGTCGCGCGTTGATCAGCGTGTATGACAAGACCGGGCTGGTGGACCTGGCGCAGGGTCTCAGTGCGGCCGGCGTCGACATCGTCTCGACCGGGTCGACGGCGAAGACCATTGCCGACAAAGGGATTCCGGTGACACCGGTAGAGAAACTGACCGGCTTCCCCGAAGTGCTCGACGGCCGGGTCAAGACACTGCACCCGCGAGTGCATGCCGGACTGCTGGCTGACCTGCGCAAGCCCGAGCACGCCGCGGCGCTCGAGGAGCTCGGGATCGCGGCTTTCGAACTGGTCGTGGTCAACTTGTATCCGTTCAGCCAGACCGTCGAATCCGGCGCTGGCGTCGATGAGTGCGTCGAGCAGATCGATATCGGCGGGCCCTCGATGGTTCGGGCCGCGGCGAAAAACCATCCCAGCGTGGCGGTGGTCACCGATCCGCTTGGGTACGACGGAGTGCTTGCCGCGGTGCGCAACGGGGGATTCACCCTCGCCGAGCGCAAAAGGCTGGCGGCGCTGGCATTTCAGCGCACCGCCGAGTACGACATCGCCGTCGCGAGCTGGATGGGATCGACGCTGGCACCCGAACAGCCCGAGCAGCCGGAGGCGGCGTTTCCCCAGTGGTTCGGCAGAAACTGGCGCCGCTCGGCGATGCTGCGCTACGGCGAGAACCCGCACCAGCAGGCTGCTCTCTACACCGACCCCGCCGCCTGGCCGGGACTGGCGCAGGCCGAGCAGCTGCACGGAAAAGACATGTCCTACAACAACTTCACCGACGCGGATGCGGCCTGGCGAGCCGCCTTCGACCACGAGCAGACGTGCGTGGCAATCATCAAGCACGCCAACCCATGTGGTATCGCAATTTCATCGGTGTCGGTAGCCGACGCGCATCACAAGGCTCACGAATGCGACCCGCTGAGCGCATTTGGCGGAGTGATCGCGGCGAATACCGAAGTCAGCCTTGAGATGGCGGAGTACGTGAGCACCATCTTCACCGAAGTGATCGTCGCACCCGCCTACGCGCCGGGTGCCCTGGACGTCCTGACGCGCAAGAAGAACATCCGCGTCCTGGTGGCCTCCGAGCCGCTGACAGGTGGTATCGAACTGCGACCGGTCAGTGGTGGACTCCTGTTGCAGCAACGCGACCAGCTCGATGCGCCCGGTGACGACCCGGCGAACTGGACCCTGGCGACCGGATCACCGGCCGATCCGGCGACGCTGACCGACCTGGTCTTCGCGTGGCGGACCTGTCGCGCGGTCAAGTCGAATGCGATCGTGATCGTTGCCGACGGCGCGACCATCGGTGTCGGCATGGGTCAAGTCAACCGGGTCGACGCTGCTCGGCTGGCCGTCGAACGCGGCGGCGACCGGGTCCGTGGCGCGGTGGCAGCCTCCGATGCGTTCTTTCCGTTCCCCGACGGACTTCAGACACTGGCCGCCGCCGGGGTCACGGCGATAGTGCACCCCGGAGGATCGGTGCGCGACGAGGAAGTGACCGAAGCGGCGGCCAAAGCCGGCGTCACCTTGTACCTCACCGGCGCGCGCCACTTTGCCCACTAGGGCGCACTAGGCCTGGTTTCTCGGCGCCAGTCCGCTACGCGTCGTAGCGTGGAGTGGTGACTTCACCGAGCAACCTGCCCCGCACAGTCGGCGAATTGCGTGCCGCCGGTCATCGTGAACGGGGAGTCAAGCAGGAGATCCGGGAAAATCTGCTGACCGCGCTGGCCGAGGGTGACGACGTGTGGCCGGGCATCCTGGGCTTCGACGACACCGTGTTACCCCAGCTGGAGCGGGCACTGATCGCAGGTCACGACTTCGTGCTGCTCGGCGAACGCGGCCAGGGCAAGACCCGCCTGCTGCGCGCACTGACCGGACTGCTCGACGAGTGGACGCCGGTGATCGGTAAAGCCGAACTGGGCGAGCACCCCTACACGCCGATCACGCCGGAGTCGATCCGGCGGGCCGCGCAGCTTCGCGACGACCTGCCCGTGCAGTGGAAGCACCGCAGCGAGCGCTATACCGAGAAGCTGGCCACCCCCGACACCAGCGTCGCCGACCTGGTCGGTGACATAGACCCGATCAAAGTTGCCGAGGGCCGTAGCCTGGGAGATCCCGAGACCATCGCCTACGGACTCATCCCGCGGGCGCACCGCGGCATCGTGGCGGTCAACGAATTACCCGACCTCGCCGAGCGCATTCAAGTGTCGATGCTCAACGTCATGGAGGAGCGCGACATCCAGGTCCGTGGTTACACACTGCGTCTGCCGCTGGACGTGTTGGTGGTCGCCAGCGCAAACCCCGAGGACTACACCAACCGTGGTCGCATCATCACTCCGCTCAAAGACCGGTTCGGCGCCGAAATCCGCACCCACTACCCGCTGGAGCTGGAGGCCGAAATGGGCGTCATCGCGCAGGAGGCGCACTTGAGCGCGCAGGTGCCCGACTACCTGATGCAGGTGATCGCCCGGTTTGCCCGATACCTGCGGGAGTCCAATTCGGTCGATCAGCGGTCCGGGGTGTCGGCACGATTTGCGATCGCAGCAGCCGAGACCGTCGCGGCCGCTGCGCGGCACCGCGGCGCGGTGCTGGGAGAGACCGATCCGGTGGCCCGGGTGGTCGACCTCGGCACGGTGATCGACGTCCTGCGCGGCAAGCTGGAATTCGAGTCCGGCGAGGAAGGCCGGGAGCAGGCGGTGCTCGAGCACCTGTTGCGCCGTGCGACCGCCGACACCGCGTCGCGTGTGCTGGGCGGCATCGACGTCGGTTCGCTGGTGGGCGCGGTCGAGGGCGGTTCGGCGGTCACGACGGGCGAGCGGGTGTCAGCCAAGGACGTGCTGGCCGCGGTTCCGGGCCTGCCGGTCGTGGACAGAATCGCGGCAAAGCTCCATGCCCAATCAGAAGGCGAGCGCGCCGCGGCGCTGGAACTCGCGCTGGAGGCGTTGTATCTGGCCAAGCGAATCGACAAGGTGTCCGGGGAGGGTCGAACCGTCTATGGCTGAACCGGTTAAGGGGCACTCACTACGCTATTCGGCGTACACGGGCGGACCTGACCCGCTGGCTCCGCCGGTGGATCTGCGTGAGGCGCTCGAACAGATCGGTCAGGACGTCATGGCGGGCACCTCGCCGCGCCGGGCCCTGTCCGAGTTGCTGCGCCGCGGCACCAAGACCATGCCGGGCGCCGACCGGCTGGCGGCGGAGGCGAACCGGCGCCGACGGGAGTTGTTGCGCCGCAATAACTTGGACGGCACCTTGCAGGAGATCAAGAAGCTGCTCGACGAGGCGGTGCTGGCCGAACGCAAGGAACTGGCCCGCGCGCTGGACGACGACGCCCGATTCGGCGAGCTGCAACTGGATGCGCTCCCGCCGTCACCGGCCAAGGCCGTCCAGGAGCTTTCCGACTACAACTGGCGCAGCGCCCAGGCCCGCGAATCCTACGAGCAGATCAAGGATCTGCTCGGCCGTGAGATGCTCGACCAACGCTTTGCCGGAATGAAGCAGGCGCTCGAAGGTGCCACCGACGAGGATCGCCAGCGTGTCAACGAGATGCTGGACGACCTCAATAACCTGTTGGACAAGCACGCAAGAGGACAAGACTCCCCCCAAGATTTCCAAGACTTCATGGACAAGCACGGCGAGTTCTTCCCGGAGAACCCGCGCAATGTCGAGGAGCTGCTGGACTCACTGGCCAAGCGGGCCGCCGCCGCGCAGCGCTTCCGCAACAGCCTTAGCCAGGAGCAGCGCGACGAATTAGATGCCTTGGCGCAACAGGCTTTTGGATCTCCTTCGCTGATGCAGTCGTTGAATCGGCTCGACGCGCATCTGCAAGCCGCGCGCCCGGGTGAGGACTGGACCGGGTCCGAGGAGTTCTCCGGCGACAACCCGTTGGGCATGGGCGAAGGCGCCCAGGCATTGGCCGATATCGGTGAGCTGGAGCAGCTGGCCGAGCAGCTGTCGCAGAGCTATCCGGGCGCCACCATGGACGACGTCGACCTCGACGCGCTGGCCCGCCAGCTCGGCGACCAGGCCGCCGTCGACGCGCGAACACTCGCCGAATTGGAACGCGCACTGGTCAATCAGGGTTTCCTGGATCGCGGTTCCGACGGCCAGTGGCGACTCTCTCCGCAGGCGATGCGCAGGCTCGGTGAGACGGCATTACGCGATGTGGTGCAACAGCTTTCCGGGCGTCGTGGCGAGCGGGATCACCGGCGCGCGGGGGCGGCCGGTGAGCTGACCGGCGCGACTCGTCCCTGGCAGTTCGGTGACACCGAGCCGTGGAACATCGCCCGCACGCTGACCAATGCCGTGCTGCGGCAGGCGGGGAGTGTGGCGGACCGTCCGAGCCCGGCCATTCATATCACCGTCGACGACGTCGAGGTCTCCGAGACCGAAACCCGCACTCAGGCCGCGGTGGCACTGTTGGTGGACACCTCGTTTTCGATGGTGATGGAGAATCGCTGGCTACCCATGAAGCAGACGGCGCTCGCACTCAACCACCTGGTGTGCACGCGCTTCCGGTCGGACGCCTTGCAGATCATCGCGTTTGGCCGCTACGCCCGGACGGTGACAGCCGCTGAGCTGACGGGTTTGGAGGGCGTCTACGAGCAGGGCACCAACTTGCATCACGCACTGGCGCTGGCAGGGCGTCACCTGCGCCGGCACCCCAACGCGCAGCCCGTCGTGCTGGTGGTGACTGACGGTGAGCCGACCGCCCACCTGGAGGACGTCAACGGCGACGGCACGTCTGTCTTCTTTGATTACCCGCCACATCCGCGGACCATTGCCCACACCGTGCGCGGGTTCGACGACATGGCGCGGCTGGGTGCGCAAGTAACGATCTTCCGGCTTGGCAGCGACCCCGGTCTGGCCCGGTTCATCGACCAGGTCGCGCGACGGGTGGAGGGACGCGTTGTGGTGCCTGACCTCGACGGGCTGGGCGCGGCCGTGGTGGGCGACTACCTGCGGTCGCGGCGGCGCCGTTAGGCGGCGGTAGCTCATCGACAGGCGTCTGGTAGGCGTCGGAGTTTCGGCCACCGGGGGAGGCCGGGACTGGCCGGCGCCGAACGGCGCAGATGATAGTCAATGTCGAAGCTGTCGTCGACGAGTTGGCGCAGAAAGTCCGGCGGCACAGCGGGCGGCGGCAAGTGGGTGACGTCAATCCGGTGCAGAGTTGCCCGGATTGCGATTGAACACCGGCGTCCGCTTCTCCAGGAACGCCCGGATCCCCTCCCGGGCATCGTCGGACCCCAAGGTTGCACGGACGGCGCGTCGCTCCGCGGCCAGCAGATCCGCCAGGGTGCGGTGCTCGCAGTCGTAAAGAGCATCGAGCATGCCCCGGACCGCGAGCGCCGGTTGCCTGGCCAACTCGACGGCGAGGTCCGTTGCCCGGTTCTTCAGCTCGTCGAGGGGCCACACCTCGTCGACGAGACCGATGGCGTGCGCCTCGGGGCCACTCAGGGTCTTGGCTCGCAGAATCATGTCGAGGGCGTGCTGCCGCCCGACTGTCTTGGACAGCCGAGCCGACCCTCCCCAGGCAGGCGTGGTGCCCAGGTGCATCTCGGGCAGACCTATCGATGCGCCTTCGGCGGCGGCGAGCCGGAACGTGCAGCCCAGCGGGAGTTCGAGGCCGGCACCGAGGCAGTGCCCGAACAGCGTGGCCACGGATGGCTTGCCCATGGTCTCGATGCGCTGGATGAGGTCGAGGCGTCGGTCGAAGAACTCGTCGACGCCGCCCGCCGTCTGGATGCCCTTGGCCAACTGCTTGAGGTTCATGCCGACGGAGAAGTTGTCGAGTCCGTCGGCCGTGATGACGAAGGCCCGGATCGTGTCGTCGCCGGCGATGTCGTCAACGACCTCGCCGAGCCGATCGATGTAGGCGAGGCCCATCCGGTTCAGCGGCGCATCCGTGTTGGTGAGGATCGCGACGCCGCCGTCGAGCTTCTCGTACCGCAGCGATTCATCCATGGGCGCGGCCGAGTGTACGCGCGTTTCCGCGCATGCTCGCTCGCCGCATTCCGCATCACCGGATCAGGTGATGGTGGGTCGCCACCTATCCAGCAACCCCGATAACGCGCTCGCCGACGAGCCAATCCTGCCGCGGCCTGGCCGTGGCAAGACCGCCGTAAAGCCAGCAATGACTCACTCTGGTCGGCCAGCTCATTGCCCACATGGCACGCCGCATCAGCAATCGCCTGCAACTCGTGGGCCATCGCAACCACCCACTCGCCTTCAGTATCCTGACCTGCGAGTTCGTCGGCTACTTGCGGGGCTTGCGTGGCTTGCGCTTGATGCCCACACCGCCCCACAGGGAGAAGCCGCGGATCTTCACCTTGGGGGCGCCTCGGCTGCCCTCGCCCGCGACCTCACGGTCGAAGTTGCCCATGACCCCGTGGCCATGGATCTCGACGTTGACTTCGGGTGGCAACAGGATGGTCTGCGCGCCCATGACCGAATACGCGTGGATTTCGACCTCTGTTGAGGTGAAGTCCGCGTAGCGCAGATCCACCACCCCGCTGCCCCAGAACGTGAAAGTGGTCAGCTTCTTCGGGACATTCCATCGGCCGCGCCGCTCGAACCCGCCGATCAGGGCGAGCAGCAGCGTGGACGGTGCCGGGTTGCAGTTGCCGCCGCGGCGGGGGCTTACCACCGCATCCGGCAGGTCGGCCCGGAGCTGGTCCAGCTCCCGGTAGGTGGTTGCCGCGTAGGCCTTGTTAAGCCGGTCTTCGTACTCGTTGAGCTGCAGACGACCCTGTTCGGCCGCGTACGCCAGCAACTGCGCGATCTGGATGCGGTCGGTGTCCGCCGCGCGCGACGAATCGTCGCGCGCGTCCTTCGCGTCACGCTGGGCTGGCTTGCTCATCACCCACGAGCGTACGACTTCACAATTTTGCTGCAAGAGGTGTTGGCTGAACTGCAACCTTCATGCCGGGTTCGAACCGGGGTCGCCCTGATCGCAAGGGCCGCCTCACGAGGTGGAGACCCAGCTCGGAGGACGTTTCTGCAAGAACGCGAGCATGCCTTCCCGGGCCTCGTCCGAGACGAACAACCGGGCCGACTGCTCGGTGAGCCGTTCGGCGTCGCGGTCGAATCCTTCGAGCACAGCGGCTGTGGTGAGCGCCTTCGACGCCGCAAGGCCCTGCGGCGAACCGCGGCCGACGTCGGCGACCAACGCGGCCACCGCGGCGTCCACGTCGTCGGCTGCGGTGGTGATCAATCCGATTTCCGCGGCTTCGCTGGCGCCGAACGTCTCGCCGGTCAGGTAGTAGCGCGCGGCGGCCCGCGGCGACAGCTTCGGCAGCAACGTCAGCGAGATGATCGCCGGGGCGACACCGATCCTTGCCTCGGTCAGCGCAAAGGTGCTGCGCGGACCGGCGACCACCATGTCGCACGCACCGACCAGACCGAACCCGCCGGCCCGGACATGCCCGTCGATGGCGCCGATCACCGGCAGCGGCGACTCGACGATGGCGCGCAGCAGCGCGGTCATTTCCCGGGCCCGGGCCACAGCCATGTGGAACGGGTCACCACCGCCGGCCTCGCTCAAGTCCGCTCCGGCGCAGAACGTGCCGCCGGTGTGCCCGAGCACCACCACCCGCACCGCCGGATCCGCCGCGGCGTCACGTAGCCCCTGATGCAGTTGGCTGACGAGTGTGCTGGAAAGCGCGTTGCGGTTGTGCGGAGAGTTGAGCGTCAGCCGGGCCAGCGGGCCTCCGGACTCGGCCGGGCCGGCGTACTCGACGAGCGTGTCCATCAGTAGGACCGGGGCAGGCCCAGCGATGTCTGCGCGACGAAGTTCAGCACCATCTCCCGGCTGATCGGGGCGATCCGCGCCAGCCGCGACGAGGTCATCATGGCCGCAACGCCGTACTCCTTGGTCAGCCCGTTTCCGCCCATTGACTGCACGGCCTGGTCGACCGCGCGGGTCGATGCCTCGGCGGCAGCGTATTTGGCCATGTTGGCAGCCTCGGCCGCACCTACGTCATCGCCGTGGTCATAGAGTGTCGCGGCCTTCTGTGTCATCAGCTTTGCCAGTTCGACCTCGATATGGCACTGCGCCAACGGGTGTGCCAGGCCCTGGTGCGCGCCGATCGGGGTGGACCACACTTTGCGGGTCTTGACGTAGTCGACGGCCTTACCGAGCGCGAACCGCCCCATGCCCACGGCGCTGGCCGCACCCATGATGCGCTCGGGGTTGAGGCCCGCGAAAAGCTGTGCGATGGCCGCGTCCTCGGCCCCGACTAGCGCATCGCTGGGCAGCCGGACATCGTCGAGGAAGACCTGGAACTGGCGCTCGGGGCTGATCAGTTCCATCTCGATCGGCGTGTAGTTGAAGCCCGGCGTGTCGGTCGGCACTACGAACAACGCCGGACGCAGCTTGCCGGTCTTGGCCTCCTCGGTTCGACCAACGACCAGCACCGCTTGGGCCTGGTCGACGCCGGAGATGTACACCTTCTGGCCCTTGAGGATCCAGTCGCTGCCGTCGCGGCGCGCGGTGGTGGTGATCTTGTGCGAGTTGGAGCCGGCGTCCGGTTCGGTGATCGCGAATGCCATCGTCAAGGACCCGTCGGCGATGCCCGGAATCCATCGCTTCTTCTGATCGTCGGTGCCGAACTTGCTGATGATGGTGCCGTTGATGGCGGGTGACACCACCATGAGCAGCAGCGCGCTGCCTGCGGCCGCCATTTCCTCCATCACCAGCGACAGCTCGTACATGCCCGCGCCACCACCGCCGTACTCTTCGGGCAGGTTCACCCCGAGAAAGCCGAGTTTGCCTGCCTCGGACCACAACTCGGTGGTGTGTTCGTGCGCACGCGCCTTCTTCAGGTAGTACTCGCTGCCGTAGTTGGACGCCCACGAGGACACCGCCTTACGCAGCGCCTGGCGTTCCTCGCTCTCGATGAAGCTGGTGTCAGTCATTCTGGTCTCCTTCTTGGGCGCTTTGGGATTCGGGCGCTTCCACTCTTGCCAGGACGGTGCCGACTTCGACTTGCTGGCCGGTCTGGACGTTGAGCTGGGTGAGCACGCCGCCGGCCGGCGCGGTGATGGTGTGTTCCATCTTCATCGCCTCCAGCCAGATCAATGGCTGACCGCCGGTGACGGTGTCACCGACCTGGGCGCCGACCCGGATGACGTTGCCGGGCATGGGAGCCACCAGAGACCCTTGTTCGACGGCCGAACCCGGCTCGGGGAAGCGTGGTAGCGCGACCAGGTGAACGGGTCCGCGCGCCGAATCGACGTAGATATCGTCACCGTAGCGCGCGACCGCGAAGCTGTAGGCCACCCCGTCGCCGTCAGTCAGTACAACCTCGTCCAACGTGGCCGAGACAAGTCGCACCGATTCATCGCCGGCAACCGCCAATCCGGTTCTGGTGAAGCGGTATTCGACGCGGTGCTCAGTGTCTTCATCGTCGCGGTAAGTCTTGACCTGACAGCCCGAAGCGAGGTTGCGCCAGCCGCTGGGGATCGAGCCGAATACCGCGGCCGTCATGCGGTTGTATGCGGCGTCGGCCAGCGCGGCGGCGATCGCCGACAACCGGACGGTCGCGGCGTCGGCCACCGGCGCCGACAGCTCCGCCAGGCCGTGCGTATCGAAAAACGCGGTGTCGGTGGCGCCGTCGATAAACGCCGGATGGCGCAGCACGTTCACCAACAGGTCGCGGTTGGTGCGCAGTCCGTGCAGATGGGCCCGGGTCAGCGCGTCGGCGAGCACCAACGCCGATTGCCTGCGCGTCGGAGCATACGAGATGACTTTGGCAAGCATCGGGTCGTAGTGGACCGACACTGTTGAGCCGTCGACGATCCCGGAGTCCAGCCGGATCCCCGTCCGCTGTCCCAGCGAGCTGAACTCGGCCCGAGCCGCCGGCACGTCGATCGTGTGCACC